>NZ_JBRJHU010000001.1:1445000-6311948 GCF_053629175.1 Pseudomonas sp. Y3 TE3536
CGTACTCTAGCTTGCCAGTTTTGGATGCAGTTCCCAGGTTGAGCCCGGGGCTTTCACATTCAACTTAACAAACCACCTACGCGCGCTTTACGCCCAGTAATTCCGATTAACGCTTGCACCCTCTGTATTACCGCGGCTGCTGGCACAGAGTTAGCCGGTGCTTATTCTGTCGGTAACGTCAAAACAGCAAGGTATTCGCTTACTGCCCTTCCTCCCAACTTAAAGTGCTTTACAATCCGAAGACCTTCTTCACACACGCGGCATGGCTGGATCAGGCTTTCGCCCATTGTCCAATATTCCCCACTGCTGCCTCCCGTAGGAGTCTGGACCGTGTCTCAGTTCCAGTGTGACTGATCATCCTCTCAGACCAGTTACGGATCGTCGCCTTGGTGAGCCATTACCCCACCAACTAGCTAATCCGACCTAGGCTCATCTGATAGCGCAAGGCCCGAAGGTCCCCTGCTTTCTCCCGTAGGACGTATGCGGTATTAGCGTTCCTTTCGAAACGTTGTCCCCCACTACCAGGCAGATTCCTAGGCATTACTCACCCGTCCGCCGCTGAATCGAAGAGCAAGCTCTTCTCATCCGCTCGACTTGCATGTGTTAGGCCTGCCGCCAGCGTTCAATCTGAGCCATGATCAAACTCTTCAGTTCAATACTGCTTGGGTTTTTAAGAAACCCTAAACTTGGCTCAGCAATCTCAAATGACTATGTGATTTCTCGCATGGCCACTTGTGATGCTGATAATCTTTGTGACTATCAGTCCGTACTCACAAGCACCCACACGAATTGCTTGATTCAATTTGTTAAAGAGCGTTTGGTTAAGAGCTTTTCGTCTCAACCGAGGCGCGCATTCTACGCTTTCCTCAGAGCCTGTCAAGCGTTTATTTTGAAGTTTTTCGCGAGAAACTCGTTTAGCTTCAAACACTTGGCTCGCTGCGATCTCTCGTAGCGGGAGGCGAATCATACAGCGTTTAGAAGCGCTGTCAACCACCATTTCAACCGCTGACGATCTTTCGATCGAAGCCCTTACAACACCACTTGAATCGATTAACTCGTTGATACTCAAGGAGTTTCTCGTTCCAATCACGCTGGAAGTGGGGCGCATTATAAGGGGATTCGAAACCCCGTCAACCTTTAATTCCAAGAAACCTTAATAAAGCTGAAAAACAAAGCGGGGAGGCCTGTCGGCCTCCCCGCTTCTATATAGCTACACCTACTAACGATCACTCAGCCTTTAGGGTGACCCGGGCAAACGCCTTCTTACCGGCCTGGCAAACGTGAGTGGCGCCCAGTGCAAAAACGAAGTCACGATCGACCACCGCACCATCTACCTTAACGGCACCGCCATTCAGCAGATCCCGCGCCATCGCCGAGTTCTTCACCAGCCCCGCCCGGTTCAGCACGGCAGCGATCGGCAGGTCTTCAGCCGCAGCAACTTCGATTTCTGGCAAGTCTTCTGGCAGCTCGCCTTCTTTCATTCGGTTGCCCGCCGCACGGTGAGCATTGGCAGCAGCCTCTTCACCATGGAAGCGCGCCACGATCTCTTCCGCCAGCTTGATCTTGATGTCGCGCGGGTTCGCGCCACTGGCAACATCAGCACGGAACTGCTCGATCTCTTCCATCGAGCGGAAGCTCAGCAGCTCGAAGTAACGCCACATCAGCGTGTCCGGGATCGACACCAGCTTGCTGTACATCACCCCTGGCGCTTCCTGGATGCCCACATAGTTGCCCAGCGACTTGGACATCTTCTTCACGCCGTCCAGCCCTTCGAGCAGCGGCATGGTCACGATGTTCTGCGCTTCCTGGCCATAGGCACGCTGCAGTTCACGCCCCATCAGCAGGTTGAACTTCTGGTCGGTACCGCCCAGTTCCACGTCAGCTTTCAGTGCCACCGAGTCATAGCCCTGCACCAGCGGGTAGAGGAACTCATGGATGGCGATCGGCTGATTGGTGGTGTAACGCTTGTCGAAGTCATCCCGCTCAAGCATGCGCGCAACGGTGTACTGCGATGCCAGGCGAATGAAGTCAGCTGGCGTCAGCGTGTCCATCCAGGTGGAGTTGAACGCAACCTCGGTCTTGGCCGGGTCGAGAATCTTGAACACCTGCTGTTTATAGGTCTCGGCGTTATCCAGTACCTGCTCGCGGGTCAGCGGCGGGCGCGTGGCGCTCTTGCCGCTCGGATCACCGATCATCCCGGTGAAATCACCAATCAGGAAAATGACCTGATGCCCCAGCTCCTGGAACTGGCGCAGCTTGTTGATCAGCACCGTGTGCCCAAGGTGCAGGTCAGGCGCAGTAGGGTCGAAGCCTGCCTTGATGCGCAGAGGTTGGCCGCGCTTGAGCTTCTCCACCAGTTCCGACTCGACCAATACTTCTTCCGCACCGCGCTTGATAAGCGCCAGCTGCTCTTCAACCGACTTCATAGACAGACCCGCAAGGCTCAGATTCAAGGGGAGCCAACCATACAAGATCGGCCATCAAATACAAGTTTCGCAACGGAATGTGACCTGACCGCAGGCTTGCGGCGTCTACGCGCCCTTGCGTGAAAATGGATTTGGTTATATTTTATACAGTTATTTCATCTTCATCATGTCATTCATCTTTTCCATATTCACTTTTCTTCAAAAAGTCACCTTACCTATGACCAACGAACCGCCTAAAGCGCCCCCGCTTTATCCGAAAAGCCATCTGTTGGCCGCCAGCGGCATCGCCGCCCTGCTCAGCCTGGCACTGCTGGTATTTCCCTCCAGCGAAGTCGAAGCCAAGAAAACCACCCTCAACCTCGAACTGGAAAGCCCGGTCGAGCAACTGAAAGAAGAATCCAAGGCCGCGCCGCTGGTGCAGGCTGAAGCTGAGCAAAGCTCGCCGTTCGCCCAGATCGAAGAGGCCGATTCGGCCACCGAGAAAGCTGAACAGGAAAAGCCTGCAGCAGCACCGGTAGCCGAGGCCGCCAAGCAGCCCGGCCACCGCGAAGTCACCGTAGCGCGTGGCGACACCCTCTCCACCCTGTTCGCCAAGGTCGGCTTGCCGGCCAGCGCGGTTCATGAGGTGCTGGCCAGCAACAAGCAGGCGAAGCAGTTCAGCCAGCTCAAGCACGGCCAGGTGCTGCAGTTCGAGCTCGACAAGGACGGCCAGCTGACCAACCTGCACAGCAAGGTCAGCAACCTTGAAACCATTCGCCTGACCAAAAACGCCAAGGGCTACACCTTCAACCGCGAAATCAGCAAGCCCGTGGTCCGCACGGCCTATGCCCATGGCGTGATCAAGAGCTCATTGTCGGCCTCCGCCCAACGCGCCGGCCTTTCCCACAGCATGACCATGGACATGGCTCGCGTCCTTGGCTACGACATCGACTTCGCCCAGGACATCCGCCCAGGTGACGAATTCGACGTGGTGTACGAGCAGAAAGTCATGGATGGCAAGGTGGTGGGCACTGGCAACATCCTCTCTGCGCGCTTCACCAACCGCGGCAAAACCTACACTGCGGTGCGTTACACCAACAAACAAGGCAATACCAGCTACTACACCGCCGATGGTAACAGCCTGCGCAAAGCGTTCATCCGTACCCCGGTGGACTTCGCCCGCATCAGCTCACGCTTCTCCGCTGGCCGCAAACACCCGATTCTGAACAAGATCCGCGCCCACAAAGGCGTCGACTATGCCGCCCCCCGCGGCACACCGATCAAGGCAGCGGGTGATGGTCGTATCGAACTGGCCGGGCGCCGTGGCGGCTACGGCAATACCGTGATCATCCAGCACGGCAACCGCTACAAGACCCTTTACGGCCACATGCAAGGCTTCGCCAAAGGCATCAAGACCGGCGGCTCGGTCAAGCAAGGCCAGATCATCGGCTACATCGGCACCACCGGCCTCTCCACAGGCCCGCACCTGCATTACGAGTTCCAGGTCAACGGCGTTCACGTCGACCCGCTGAGCCAGAAAGTGCCGATGTCCGACCCGATCGCCAAGGCCGAACGCCAACGCTTCCTGCAGCAGAGCCAGCCACTGATCGCCCGCATGGATCAGGAAAAGGCCACCATGCTCGCAGCGAACAAGCGCTAAGCCATGGCGCTTTATCTGGGGGTCATGTCCGGTACCAGCTTAGATGGCCTGGACATCGCCCTGATCGAACAGCGCGAGCAGCCTCAACTGCTCGCCACTCACTATATCCCCATGCCTACCGACCTTCGCCAGGACTTGCTGAGCCTTTGCGCCAGCGGCCCTGACGAGATTGCCCGCGCTGCATTGGCCGAGAACCGCTGGGCCAGCCTGGCAGCCGAAGGCATCGGCCACCTGCTCGCGAGCCAGGGCTTGCAAGCCAACGCTGTCCGCGCCATCGGCAGCCATGGCCAGACAATCCGCCATGAACCCGCCCGCGGCTTCACGGTGCAAATCGGCAACCCGGCACTGCTTGCCGAGCTTACCCAGATCAGCGTGATCGGCGATTTCCGACGCCGCGATGTAGCCGCTGGCGGGCAAGGGGCTCCGCTGGTCCCGGCCTTTCACGAAACGCTGTTCGGCCACCTGGGCAAACGGCTCGCCGTGCTTAATGTCGGCGGCTTCAGCAACCTCAGCCTGATTGCCAACGACACGCCGGTGCATGGTTTCGACTGTGGGCCGGGCAACGTGCTGCTGGACGCCTGGATCGAGCACTCGCGCGGCCTGCATTACGATGCTGACGGCGCCTGGGCGGCGAGTGGCGTGGTGATCGAGGACTTGCTTGCGGCGCTGTTGCGCGACCCGTTCTTTGCAGGCGCCGGCCCCAAGAGCACAGGCCGCGAAGTGTTCAACCTGGCGTGGCTGCACAGCCACCTGAGCCAGCTGCCGCCCTACCGTGCCGAAGATGTGCAGGCGACCCTGCTTGAGCTGACCGCGCGCAGCATCATCGAATCATTGCGCACTGCGCAGCAAGGCACTGAGGCACTGCTGGTGTGCGGTGGCGGGGCCCGCAACGGCACACTGATGCACCGGCTTGCCCAACTGTTGCCAGGTGCCCAGGTGGACAGCACCGCAGCGCATGGCGTCGACCCGGACTGGGTAGAGGCCATGGCCTTTGCCTGGCTTGCCCATTGCTGCCTGGAAGGCATTCCAGCCAACCGCCCCAGCGTGACAGCAGCCCGTGGGCTGCGCGTGCTTGGCGCCATCTACCCCGCTTAACACCCCGCCAGAATGCAAAACGCCGCGCAAATGCGCGGCGTTTTCGTACAGCCCGTGATCAGATCGAGAACGAAGAACCACAGCCGCAGGTGGTGGCGGCGTTCGGGTTCTTGATGATGAAGCGCGAGCCTTCCAGGCCTTCCTGATAGTCCACTTCGGCACCTGCCAGGTACTGGAAGCTCATCGGGTCGACCACCAGCGACACGCCTTCACGCTCGACGATGGTGTCATCTTCGGCCACATCTTCATCGAAGGTGAAACCATACTGGAAGCCCGAGCAGCCACCGCCGGTCACGAACACACGCAACTTCAGACGCTCATTGCCTTCCTCGTTGACCAGGGTCTTCACCTTTTGGGCTGCCCCTTGGGTGAATTCCAGACCGGTAGGGGTGAAGGTTTCGACGCTCATGCTGATTCTCCCGGCGCAGTTGCCGCCATAAAACTCGATGACGCGCATTATCCGCTTCTCCGAGAAAAATGGTCAAGAATTGTGCGGCTTTAGTCGCGCCCACAAAAAGGCCCGCACACGGCGGGCCCCTGTGCCAGCTTACCCTGTTAGGGGAGCAGGCCCGCGTGGGACAGGCCCATACGCTCATCCAGGCCGAACAGGATATTGAGGTTCTGCACCGCCTGGCCCGACGCGCCCTTGACCAGGTTGTCGATCACCGACAGCACCACCACCAGATCACCGCCCTGCGGACGATGGACAGCGATACGGCAGACGTTCGCACCGCGCACGCTGCGGGTTTCCGGGTGGCTGCCAGCTGGCATCACATCGACGAACGGTTCATCCGCATAACGCTTCTCGAACAGCGCCTGCAGATCGACCGACGTATCTGCCACGGTGGCGTACAGGGTGGCGTGGATACCCCGGATCATGGGCGTGAGGTGCGGTACGAAGGTCAGGCCAATATCCTTGCCCGCCGCCAGGCGCAAGCCCTGGCTGATTTCTGGCAGGTGGCGATGGCCCTTGACCGCATAGGCCTTCATGCTCTCGCCAGCCTCACAGAACAGCGAACCCACTGCAGCGCCACGCCCAGCACCACTGACACCCGACTTGCAGTCGGCAATCAGGCGCGACGGGTCGGCCAGGCCGGCCTCCAGCAGTGGCAAGAAGCCCAGCTGAGTGGCCGTCGGGTAGCAGCCCGGGACCGCAATCAGGCGTGCCTGGCGGATTTTTTCGCGGTTGACTTCAGGCAGACCATAGACGGCGTCCTTGAGCAGCTCAGGCGCGCCATGAGGCTGGCCGTACCACTTGCCCCACTCGGTGGCATCCTGCAGACGGAAGTCGGCAGACAGGTCGATCACTTTGGTGCCGGCCGCCAGCAGTTCGCCTGCCAGGGCGTGGGCGACACCATGGGGCGTTGCGAAAAACACCACGTCGCACGCCGCCAGGGCCTTGCTGTCCGGCACGCTGAACGCCAGGCCATCATAGTGGCCGCGCAGGTTCGGGTACATGTCAGCTACCGCCACGCCCGCCTCGGAGCGCGAAGTGATGACCGCCACTTCGGCCTGTGGATGCTGCGCCAGCAGACGCAACAGTTCGACGCCGGTGTAACCCGTGCCGCCGACGATACCGACCTTGATCATAACGCTTGCCCCTTATCAACGAGCCCACTGGAAAGCGCACGATAATAGGGGCGCAAGCCGCCTGTAACAACTCTTCGGGTGACCCTTCGGGCGCTTGACCACTACTATCTGACGACCGTGAAAACCTGAAGGAACTCCCTCAATGCTTTACCTATGGATCAAAGCGCTGCATATCGTCAGCGTGGTCTGCTGGTTCGCCGGCCTGTTCTACCTGCCCCGGCTGTTCGTCTACCACGCCCAGAGCCAGGACAGCATCAGCCAGGACCGCTTCGTGACCATGGAGCGCAAGCTGTACCGCGGCATCATGAACCCGGCCATGATCGCCACCTATGTGTTCGGCGCCTGGATGCTCTACCTGACCCCGGGCTGGCTGAGCCAAGGCTGGCTGCACGCCAAGCTCACCCTGGTCATCCTGCTGACCGGCTACCATCACATGTGCGGCGCGCAGCGCAAACGCTTCGCCAGCGGCGCCAATACCCGCAGCCACGTCTACTACCGCTGGTTCAACGAAGTCCCGGTGCTGTTCCTGCTGGGTATCGTAATTCTCGTGGTGGTCAAACCGTTCTGACGGTAACCCCCTACAGGAGCCTTGCCATGTCATTGCCCGCCTCGCTCGAACAACGCCTGCGCCTGCCCGTGGTGGCAGCACCGATGTTCCTGATTTCCAATCCGAGCCTGGTTCTGGCCTGCTGCGCCAGTGGCGTGGTGGGCAGCTTCCCGGCGCTGAACCAGCGCGACAGTGCCGGGTTCAAGGCTTGGCTAGAAGAGATCGAGGCAGGCCTGGCACAGTTGCAAGCACCGGCCCCCTATGCGGTGAACCTGATCGTGCACCCGACCAACCCGCGCTTGCAGGCCGACCTGGCCCTGTGTGTAGCGCACAAGGTGCCGATCGTCATCACCAGCCTGGGCGCAGTGAAGGAAGTGGTCGATGCCGTGCACAGCTACGGCGGCCTGGTGTTCCACGATGTCACCACCCGCCGCCATGCCGAGAAAGCCGCCGAGGCCGGCGTCGATGGCTTGATCGCCGTCGCGGCGGGTGCCGGCGGTCATGCCGGTACCTGGAGCCCTTTCGCCCTGGTGGCCGAAATCCGGCAGTTCTTCGACAAGACCCTGCTGTTGGCGGGCTGCATCAACCATGGCCATGAAATTCTCGCGGCACAACTGCTCGGTGCGGACCTGGCATACATGGGCACCCGCTTCATTGCCACCGTGCAAAGCCAGGCCCAGGATGCCTACAAGCAGATGCTGCTCGATGCCCATGCCGTCGATATCGTCCACACCCCGGCGGTGTCCGGTGTGCCAGCGAGCTTCCTGCGCCCCAGCCTGGAGCAGGCGGGCTATGACATGAACGCACTCAAGAGTGGCCACGAACTGGGCAAGCTCAAGCCGATCGACGACGAAGCCAAGGCCTGGAAAACCGTATGGTCGGCAGGCCAGGGGGTGGGCGATATCCATGACCTGCCGGACGCCCGCGTGCTGATCGAACGCCTGCAAAGCGAGTACCGGGAAGCCCTGGATCGCTGCCAGGGTATTCGCGCTCAGGCCTTGTAGCAAAAGGCAACACCTTGCCCAGCCAAGCTGTACACTAGGCGCCCTCTTCAGCCCCCAGGAGCCTTTGCATGACCCGTTACGCCATGATCACTGGTGCTTCCAGCGGCCTGGGCCTGGCCCTGGCGGAAGCGCTGGCACGGCGCGGGCGCAATCTGATCCTGGTGGCACGTCAGCGTGAAACGGTGGAGCCGGTGGCCGTCGAGCTGACCCAACGCTTCGGTGTCGAAGTGTTGTTCCGCGCCTGTGACCTCAGCCAGCCGCTTCGCCTTTCGGGCTTTGTGCTAGAGCTGGAAGAAGGTGAGCGGCGTATCGACCTGCTGGTCAACTGCGCGGGGCTACGCACCTACGGGCCGTTCCTGGCCCACGAGTGGGCCGACGAGCAGGACCTGCTGGAGGTCAATATCCTGGCCATGAGCCGCCTCTGCCATGCCATCGGCAACCTGATGGCTGTACAGGGTGGCGGGCAGATCCTCAATGTCGCAGGCCTGGCCGGCGTCGCACCGGGCCCCTGGATGGCGGCCTACGCGGCCAGCAAAGCTTATGTGTTGAGTTTCTCCCAAGCATTGCGCGAGGAGCTCAAGCGCACTGGCATCAAGGTCTCGGTACTCTGCCCTGGCCCGGTACGCTCTTCGCGCCGGCGCATTCCGCGGCTCGAGGGCAGCACGCGCTGCCTCAGCCCCGAGGAAGTGGCGCTGTACACCGTGCGTGCCCTGGACAAAAACCGCACGCTGATCACCCCCGGCCGACGCAATCGCTGGCTGGCGTTCGCGCCACGCCTGCTACCGCGCTGGTTGGTGCGCAAGCTCGCCGGGGTAATCCATCGCCGCTACTGCCCGGTCGGAATGGAATAGCCACTGGGCGAGCGGCGCCCGGCTGAGTACACTCGGCCCGGACCCTCACCATGGAGCAAGTGCTGTGGACGATTTATTCACCAGGATCATCAACCGGGAAATCCCGGCGAAGATCATTTACGAGGACGACCAGGTTCTGGCGTTCCACGATATCGCCCCCCAGGCGCCCGTGCATTTTCTGGTCATCCCGAAAAAGCACATCCGCACCCTCAACGATTTGACCGAAGAGGATAAAGGCCTGGCCGGCCACATCCTGTTCACTGCTCAGCGCCTGGCCAAGGAACTGGGTTGCGATGACGGCTTCCGCGTGGTCATGAACTGCAACGAGCAAGGTGGGCAGACCGTCTACCACATCCATATGCACGTGCTTGGCCAACGCCAGATGCACTGGCCACCGGGCTGATCCAGGGCAAGCGACCCTTGCGCTATTGCGGTAAACTGTCGGGCACACTCTTGCGGAGGTGCCCGATGGCTACCGAACGTCACTACTCGCCGCTCGACCGCTTGTTGCTGCAGGCCGATACCGCCATGCGCACCTTGCTGCCCTTCAGCGGCCAACCGTCCCGCCCATCCCCGGCCATCGTCCAGCCGGATGCCGACCTGGACGACGCCCAGAGCCGCCACATTGCCGGCCTCATGCGCATCAACCATACCGGCGAGGTCTGCGCCCAGGCGCTGTACCAAGGCCAGGCCCTGACCGCCAAGCTGCCCCAGGTGCGCAAAGCCATGGAGCACGCCGCCGAGGAAGAAATCGACCACCTGGCCTGGTGTGAACAGCGCATTCGTCAGCTGAACAGCCACCCGAGCGTGCTCAACCCGTTGTTCTACGGCATGTCGTTCGGTATTGGCGCCCTCGCCGGCCTGGTCAGCGACAAGGTCAGCCTGGGCTTCGTCGCAGCCACCGAGCATCAGGTGTGCAAACACTTGGACGAACACCTGGAGCAAATCCCGCACGAGGACGAAAAGTCCCGCGCGATCCTTGAGCAGATGCGCATCGATGAAGAGCAGCACGCCGAATCTGCCCTCGAAGCGGGCGGCTATCGCTTCCCTGCCCCTGTGCGTTTCGGCATGAGCCTGCTGGCCAAGGTCATGACCAAAAGCACTTACCGCATCTGAAGGCACCCCCATGACGGAACGTTTCAGCGCCAAGGACCTGGCGCGTGCCGTGCAAGCCGGCATCCTCCAGCCGGGCCAAGACCAGGCCCTGCTGCAGTTTCTGCGCCAGCAACCGGCAACACGTGGCAGCTTTCAGCTGGCGCACGTCGCCTTCTATTTCGGCGCCTTGCTCATCATGGGCGCCATGGGCTGGCTGCTAACTGAAGCCTGGATGTCGATCGGCGACTGGGCACTGCTGGCCATTGCCACCTTGTACATCGTCCTGCTAACCCTCTTTGCCCTTAATTTGCAACGGCGCGCTCAGCCGATTGCCGCCGGTGTACTGGCGGCGGTCGCGGTCAGCATCGTGCCGCTGGCGGTATTCGCCATCGAGCGCCTGGTGGGCTGGTGGCCGATGGATGACAGGCAAACCGCCTATCACCAGTACTACACCTATGTGCAGGGTGGCTGGCTGATGATGGAAGCGGCAACTGTGATTGCCGGGTTGCTCATGCTAAGGCTGATCCCCTTCCCGTTCATCATGATGCCGATTGCCGTGGCGCTGTGGTTCATGTCGATGGACCTCAGCGAATGGTTCTATGGCTCGCCGTTCAGCTGGGAACAACGACGCGAAGTGTCGCTGTGGTTCGGTTTGGGCATGCTGCTGGTGTTTCTGGTGGTGGACGGCCGCACGCGTGAGGACTACGCCCAATGGGGGTATCTGGCTGGGCTTGCGGCGTTCTGGGGAGGGTTGACCTTGGTGGACAGCGGTAGCGAACTGGGCAAGGCCCTCTACTGCCTGATCAATATCGGCCTGATGGGCATCGCCGTGCTGTTACGCAGGCCGGTGTTCATGGTGTTCGGGGCATTGGGCGTGGCGGCTTACCTGGGGTACCTGTCTTACGAGGTATTCGCCGAATCGCTGCTATTCCCAGTGGTGGTGACGGTGATTGGGCTGGGGGTTATCTGGCTGGGTCTGGTTTACCAGAAGCGGCGGGAGCGGTTGAGCCAGGCCTTCAGAAACGGTTTACCGCAGTGGTTGCGGGTGGCCCTTCCGGCATTACGTGACTGAAGATAGCAGGGGCCGCTTCGCGGCCCATCGCAGGCAAGCCAGCTTCTACAGGTTAAACGCAAGCCTCCAAAACGGCGCGGGCCTGTAGGAGCTGGCTTGCCTGCGATGGGCTGCGAAGCAGCCCCAACAATCCAGCACTTAACCCAGCTCTACAATCTCGTAACCGTGGGTAATCTCGACACCTGCACGCTCCAGCATGATCGAAGCCGAGCAGTACTTCTCAGCCGACAGCTCCACGGCGCGTTTGACCTGGGCCTCTTTCAAGCCACGGCCCTTGACCACGAAGTTCATGTGGATCTTGGTAAACACCTTCGGGTCTTCACTGGCGCGCTCAGCCTCCAGAAACGCCTCGCAGCTTTCCACGGCCTGGCGCGACTTCTTCAAGATGCTCACCACATCGAAACTGCTGCAGCCACCCAGGCCCAGCAACAGCATTTCCATCGGGCGCACGCCCAGGTTTCGGCCACCGGCCTCGGGTGGGCCGTCCATCACGACGACATGCCCGCTCCCCGACTCGCCGAGGAACATCGCGTCACCGGCCCACTGGATACGTGCCTTCATCTACCCGGACTCCTAATATTCGGAAAAGGGTGTCAGCTTAGACCTTGTGTGGCTGTCGGAAAAGCTCGAGACGTGTCGGTTTAGTACCGAAACATCCTGTAGTGTCTGATAAGCTGGCGCCAAATGACTGGCGCGTTCTGCCAGACACTCTCTATAAGAAACCTATGCGTCGTATCGAACAGGATTTCGTGATGGTTGCCTCCGCCCTACCCGCCAAGATCAAGAACATCGACAAACTGCTGGTGCACTGCCAACGCCGCCGCTACACCGCTAAAAGCAACATCATCTGCGCCGGCGACAAGGCCGAAACACTGTCGTTCATCATCAAGGGTTCGGTGACCATCCTGATCGAGGACGACGATGGTCACGAAATGATCATTGCCTACCTCAACAATGGCGATTTCTTTGGCGAGCTGGGCCTTTTCGAGCCCGTAGAGGGCGAGCAGCAGCGCAGCGCCTGGGTCCGCGCCAAGACTGAATGCGAAGTAGCAGAGATCAGTTACGACAAGTTTCGCGAACTCTCCCGCCAGGACCCCGACATCCTCTACGCCCTGGGCGGCCAGATGGCCCAGCGCCTGCGTAATACCACGCGCAAGGTTGGCGACCTGGCCTTCTTCGATGTCACCGGGCGTGTTGCCCGCTGCCTGCTCGAACTGTGCAAGCAACCCGATGCGATGACCCACCCGGACGGTATGCAGATCAAGATCACTCGGCAGGAGATTGGGCGTATCGTTGGTTGTTCGCGGGAGATGGTCGGCCGCGTCCTCAAAGACCTCGAGGAACGCAGCCTGGTGCAGGTCAAGGGCAAGACCATGGTGGTCTACGGTACCCGTTAGTCCTTGGGCAAATCGGCCAGCACCTTGGCATAAGCCTGTGACAGGCGCTCGAACCAGGGCGCTTGGGGCGCCACTTCGTGCAAGGCAATATGCGCATCGGCGCGGCAGCGCTGCTCCAGTTCGCAGCACTCGTTGAAGCGGTTGACTGCCGCGACCATCGATTCACGCTCGTTATCCAGCAGCAACGCGCCATGCACCAACACCACCGGGCGTTTGCCACCCAGCCCCTGGCGCCAGCGTTGGGCCGTGCCGACCAGTTTGCGGCCATTGAGGTTGACGTTATAGCGGCCGTCGCAAAACGCCCCGTCGATCTCGCCCACCGAAGCCACCCCGCCCCACTCGCGTAGCACCTCGCACAGCGGCAGGCACAGCCGCTCGTAGGCATTTTCGATGCGCCCATGGTCACCTTCAACGCGCGGCGCCACATAGACCAGCGCCACATTGACCGTGGCATGCGACTGCGGCACCGGTTCACCGCCGGTCTCGCGCAACAGCACCGGCCAGCCAGCGATCGCCAGCTCGGCACAGGCGGCTTCGAAGTTGTCCAGGCGGCTCATGCGCCGCGGCATGACCAGGGCATGGTCGGTCGGGCGCCAAAACAGCACACCGCTGTCGCGTTCGCCGCGGCAGACGGCGGCCAGCAGGTCCTGTTCGGCATGCAGGCCTTGTTCAACGGTCAGTGCCAGGGGTTGATCGGTCATTGATCCACCTTTGATGTTGTTATCGATCCCCGCAGGTTCAACACAGCCCCAAGGGTGCCGAAGTACCTGTGGGTGCGGGTTTACCCGCGAAAGGGCCATTACAGGCATACAAAAAAGCCGGCAGTCACGCCGGCTTCGTTTCGATCAGTCCAGTGGCTGACCAGTCTTCTTCACCTGCTCCGGGAAGAACAACCGCTGCAATTCCAGCCCAGGCTGATCAGCGCGCATGAACGCCTCACCCACCAGGAACGAGTAAACCTCGTTGATTGCCATCAGCTCTACATCGGCCCGGTTGAGGATACCGCTCTCGGTAATCGCCAGGCGATCACGCGGAATACGCGGCAGCAGGTCAAGGGTGGTTTCCAGGCTGACCTCGAAGGTGTGCAGGTTGCGGTTGTTCACCCCCACCAGCGGCGTGTCGAGGGTTTTCAACGCGCGCTCCAGCTCATCGCCGTCATGCACTTCGACCAACACATCAAGGCCGACATCCTTGGCTGTGGCAGCCAGTTCGGCCATCTTCACGTCATCCAGCGCCGAGACGATCAGCAGCACGCAGTCAGCGCCCAGTGCACGGGCCTCGACGATCTGGTAGGGGTCGATCATGAAATCCTTGCGGATCACGGGCAGCGACACTGCCGCGCGCGCCTGCTGCAGGTACACATCCGCGCCTTGGAAGTAATCCACATCGGTCAACACCGACAGGCAGGTCGCCCCGCCCTTCTCGTAGCTGACAGCGATTTCCGCTGGCACGAAGTGCTCGCGGATCACGCCCTTGCTCGGCGACGCCTTCTTGATCTCGGCAATGACCGCCGGCTGCTTGCGCTTGGCCTGCTCGATCAGCGCATTGGCAAAGCCACGTGGCGCGTCGGCGGCCTTGGCCAGGCGCTCCAGCTCAGCCAGGCTGACCCGGGCACTGCGCTCGGCCACTTCCTCAACTTTGCGAGCGATGATCTTTTCCAGCACGGTCGGTACGCTCATGCTTCGTTCTCCAGCTTGAATACGGCGGTGAAGGCACCCAGCTCCTGCAGTTTTTCCCAGGCAAGGCCGGTGTGCAGCACGTCATGGGCAAGTTCCACCCCCTGTGCCAGGGTCATGGCATGATCCGCGGCGTACAGCGCGGCGCCCGCATTGAGCACGATCATTTCCGCGGCTTTCTGGCCGTTCTCGGTCTTGCGTCGGCCCAGGGCATCACGAATCAACTCGAAAGAGGCCTGTGGGCCTTCAACCGCCAGGCCATGCAGGCTCTGGCTCTTCATGCCGAGGTCTTCCGGCTCTACCCAATACTCGGTGATCTGGCCATTTTTCAGCTCGGCGACAAACGTCGGCGCCGCCAGGCTGAACTCGTCCAGGCCGTCCTTGGAATGCACCACCAGCACGTGCTTGCTGCCCAACCGCTGCAGCACTTCGGCCAGCGGGCGGCACAGGGCCTGGGTGAACACGCCGACCACCTGGTGCTTCACACCGGCCGGATTCGTAAGCGGGCCCAGCATGTTGAACAGGGTGCGCAGGCCCAACTCACGGCGCGGGCCAGCGGCGTACTTCATTGCCTTGTGATGGCTCTGGGCAAACATGAAGCCGATGCCCAGGCTGTCGATGCAGCGGGCGACCTGCACCGGGGTCAGGTTCAGGTAGATGCCAGCGGCTTCCAGCAAGTCGGCGCTACCGCTCTTGCCCGAGACCGCACGGTTACCGTGCTTGGCCACCGGGCAACCGGCCGCGGCGAGCACAAACGAGGAGGCGGTGGAGACGTTGAAGATGTTGGCGCCATCGCCACCAGTGCCGACGATATCGACCACCCCATCGAGGCTCTTCAGCTCGACCTTGTCGGCCAGCTCACGCATCACCGACACCGCGCCGACGATCTCGTCGATGCTCTCGCTTTTCATGCGCATGCCCATCAGGAAGGCGCCGATCTGCGCCTCACTGCATTGACCGGTCATGATCTGACGCATGACGTCGCTCATTTCTTCGGTGGACAGGTCCAGGTGACCGACGATGCGGCTCAGCGCGCTCTTGATATCCATGTTCGATCCTTAGCGGCGGCCGCCGGTCTGCTTGAGGAAGTTGGCGAACAGCTCGTGGCCCTGCTCGGTGAGGATGGACTCGGGGTGGAACTGCACCCCTTCGATATTCAGGGTCTTGTGGCGCAGCCCCATGATCTCGTCGACCGTACCGTCTGCATGGGCAGTCCAGGCAGTGACCTCCAGGCAATCGGGCAGGGTTTCACGCTTGACCACCAGGGAGTGGTAGCGAGTCACGGTCAGCGGGTTGTTGAGGCCGGCGAACACGCCCAGGTCGCGGTGCAGCACGGGGCTGGTCTTGCCGTGCATCACCTGGCGGGCACGCACGACGTCGCCGCCAAATGCCTGGCCGATGGACTGGTGGCCCAGGCAGACGCCCAGAATCGGCAGTTTGCCAGCAAAGTGCAGGATCGCCTCGATCGACACACCCGCCTCGCTCGGCGTGCAGGGGCCAGGGGAGACAACGATGCGCTCCGGGTTGAGGGCTTCGATTTCAGCGATGGTCATTTCGTCATTGCGAATGACCTTGACCTCGGCACCTAGCTCGCCGAGGTATTGGACGACGTTGTAAGTGAATGAGTCGTAGTTGTCGATCATCAGTAACATCGGGCTAAACCTCTTGAATCTACTGACTTCAGAATACGAACCTTCCTACACCGCCCGCAGCATGGCATTGCCACTAAGGGCATTCGGAAACGGATAAGAAGGCAAACAGAAACGGGCCGGGCTGGCCGGCAGGAGATAAAGTCAGGCGCGCCAACGCCAACGGGCGTGGGCCTTGATAACGCGCATCAAGAGTTTGCTGACGATCAACACAGGATAGGTCTCGCTCATACGTCCCGGCACAGTAGCCTACCGGGGCGATGGGCGCAATATGCCTGTAAACACGGGGAAACGAATGGACTTGGGAGACAAGCCCCGCGATTTGCTATGGTCGATCGGGTAGTCCTCATAAAAACAAAGAAAAGGATGTTCTCTGATGCGAAAAGCCCCCTTGTTGCGCTTTACCCTCGCCTCTTTGGCCCTGGCCTGCAGCCAGGCATTCGCTGCCCCTTCCCCTTATTCGACCTTGATCGTTTTTGGCGACAGCCTGAGTGATGCCGGCCAATTTCCTGACCTGACCGGCGGTACGGCAGGCCAGCGTTTCACCAACCGCGATGCCGACGGTAACTTCGCGCCGGTTTCGCCGATGATTCTTGGCGGTCGGCTGGGCATCGGGCAAGACCAACTCAACCCCTCCACGTCGGTCGGCATCCGACCTGATGGCAACAACTGGGCAGTGGGCGGCTACACGACACAGCAGATTCTCGATTCGATCACCGAGTCATCGAAAGTGATCGTCCCCCCCAATGGACCGGCGCCAGGCTTTGTCTTCCGTGAACGCCCCGGCTACCTGGCCAATGGCCTGCGCGCCGACCCCAACGCGCTCTATTACCTCACCGGTGGCGGTAACGACTTCCTCCAGGGCCTGGTGAACAGCCCCGCCGATGCCGCCGCTGCTGGAGGCCGGCTGGCTGCCAGCGCCCAAGCCCTGCAACAAGGCGGCGCCCGCTACATCATGGTCTGGTTGCTGCCCGACCTGGGCCAAACGCCGAACTTCAGCGGCACCCCGCAACAGAACCCGCTGTCGCTGCTGTCGGGCGTGTTCAACCAGTCACTGCTCAATCAACTCGGGCAGATCGACGCCGAGATCATCCCACTGAACATTCCGGTATTGCTGGGTGAGGCCTTGGCCAGCCCCACCCAATTCGGCTTGGCCAGCGGCCAGAACCTGGTCGGCACCTGCTACAGCGGTCAAGGCTGCGTCGAGAACCCGGTCTACGGCATCAACGGCGCCACTCCGGACCCAACCAAACTGCTGTTCAACGACTCGGTACACCCGACCATTGCCGGCCAGCAGTTGATAGCCGACTACGCCTACTCGATCATCTCCGCCCCCTGGGAACTGACCCTGTTGCCGGAAATGGCCCACGCCACCCTGCGCGCCCACCAGGACGAGCTGCGCAACCAGTGGCAAACGCCCTGGCAAGCCGTGGGGCAATGGCAGGCCTTCGTCGCCACCGGCGCGCAGGACCTGGACTTTGACGGCCAGCGCAGCGCGGCCAGCGGCGACGGCCGTGGCTACAACCTGACCCTGGGTGGCAGCTACCGTTTGAACGATGCCTGGCGCCTGGGCCTGGCGGGTGGCGTATACCGGCAGAAACTGGAGGCGGGTGAACAGGACTCGGACTACAAGCTCGACAGCTACCTGGCCACGGCGTTCGCCCAATACCGCCAGGACCGCTGGTGGGCCGATGCTGCACTGACGGCCGGGCACTTGGACTACAGCGACCTCAAACGCACCTTCGCCCTGGGCGTGAATGACCGCAGCGAAAAAGGCGATACCGATGGCGAGGCGTGGGCGGTGACGGGCCGGCTGGGTTACAACCTGGCCGCCGAGAGCAGCCCGTGGCAACTGGCGCCGTTCATCAGCGCCGACTATGCCCGGGTCAAGGTCGATGGTTATGACGAGAAGAGCGGGCGCTCGACAGCGCTGGGCTTCGATGACCAGGAACGGACCTCGCGGCGGCTGGGCATCGGGCTGTTAGGCAGTGTGCAGGTGGCAACGGGGACGCGGCTGTTTGCCGAGGTTGCCCAGGAGCACGAGTTCGAGGATGACCAACAGGACGTGACGATGCACCTGACGACATTGGCGGCGCACGACTTCACCCTGACCGGGTATACGCCGCACAGTGACCTGACCCGGGCCAGCTTGGGCTTGAGCCATGAGCTGATGGCGGGGGTGCATGTGCGAGGGAATTACAACTGGCGCAAGAGTGATGAGTTGACGCAGCAGGGGGTGAGCCTGGCGGTAAGCTTGGACTTCTGAGTGGTTTGGGCGCTGAGGAAGCGGGTTCACCCACTCCCTCATGCCGGCGAGGGGCTGCACAGCAGCCCCTAATTCCCAGCATTACTTGGCGGACGTCTGCTCAGCCAACGCCACCGCGCGGAACATCGCGCGGCGCTTGTTGATGGTTTCTTCCCACTCCAGCGCCGGCACGGAGTCGGCCACGATGCCGCCACCCGCCTGCACGTGCAGCTCGCCGTCCTTGATCACTGCGGTACGGATGGCAATCGCGGTGTCCATGTTGCCGTTCCAGGCAAAGTAGCCCACTGCACCGCCGTAAACGCCACGCTTGACCGGCTCCAGCTCGTCGATGATCTCCATGGCGCGGATTTTCGGTGCACCCGACAACGTGCCGGCTGGCAGAATCGCCCGCAATGCATCCATGGCGGTAAGGCCTTCACGCAGCTGACCGGTGACGTTGGACACGATGTGCATCACGTTGGAGTAACGCTCGATCACCATCTTCTCGGTCAGGCGCACGCTGCCGGTCGAGGACACACGGCCCACGTCGTTGCGGCCCAGGTCGATCAGCATCAGGTGCTCGGCAATCTCTTTCTCGTCCGACAGCAAGTCGTCTTCCAGCGCACGGTCGGCTTCTTCCGTCGCACCCCGTGGGCGCGTACCGGCGATCGGGCGCACGGTGACCAGGTTGTCCTCGACACGCACCAGCACTTCAGGCGAACTGCCGACCACATGGAAGTCGCCGAAATTGAAGAAGTACATGTATGGCGTCGGGTTGAAGCAGCGCAACGCACGGTACAGGTCGATGGGCGCAGACTTGAAATCGATCGACATGCGCTGGGACGGCACCACCTGCATGCAGTCACCGGCCAGGATGTACTCCTTGATGCGGCCAACCGCGTTCTCGTAATCCTCGCGGGTATAGCTGGAGCGGAATTCCGGCTCGGCAGCGAGCGGGCCGCTCAGGTCCAGGCCACGGCGCGGGGTAATCGGCTGGCGCAGGGTCTCCAGCAAACCGGCCAGGCGAGCCTTGCCCTGTTCGAAGGCCTGCTCTTCGGCCGGGTCGACCAGCACGATTGCATGCATCTTGCCCGCCAGGTTGTCGAACACCACCACGGCGTCAGACACCATCAGCAGGATATCCGGCACGCCCAGCGGGTCCGGGTTCGGGCTCGCGCCCAGACGCTTCTCCACATAGCGCACGCAGTCATAGCCAAAGTAGCCGACCAGCCCACCGTTGAAACGCGGCAGCCCGGGAATATCCGCGACCTTGTAGCGGTCCTTGAACGACTCGACGAAGGCCAGCGGGTCGTCGACGTCGTGGCGCTCTACCTCGACGCCATCCTGCAAGATACTGACGTGGTAGCCATGCACACGCATCACCGTGCGCGATGGCAGGCCGATCATCGAGTAACGCCCCCACTTCTCGCCGCCCTGTACGGACTCGAGCAAATAGGAGTTGGGCTGGTCGGCCAGTTTCAGGTAGATCGACAGCGGCGTGTCGAAGTCGGCCAGGGTTTCACAGGCCAGGGGGATGCGGTTGTAGCCGGCAGCGGCCAGGCGCAGGAATTCTTCGCGGGTCATGAGTAGCCTCGTGGCAAGCAGCAGTAAGGTCAGGCAAACGGACGGGCCGGCAGCGGCCGGCGAGCAGAAGTCAGGCGCGCCAACGCCAACGGGCCAGGGCCTTGATGACTTTCATCCAGAATTTGCCAGTAACCGCCACGGTGGACTCTCTGTCTTGTGAGGCTTGAAGGTCCGCCAACGTTATCCCAGTGGCCGGGTCTGCGCAACCGGGCAGCAATGCACGCAGGTCGTCGATCACCAGGCTCGGCGATTCGTCGTTGATCGGCCGGCCGTGGTTGTAGCCGTAGGTCAGGCCCACGCACTGCACACCGGCAGCCTTGGCGGCCAGCACATCGCTGCGCGAATCGCCGACGAACAGCGACTGTTGCGGCGTGACACCGGCCATCTGCATGACGAACAGCAGTGCCGCGGGGTCGGGTTTCTTTTGTGGCAGGGTGTCTCCGCCGATGATCCAGCGGAAGTAGCGACCGATCTTCATCTGGTCCAGCAGCGGGGCGACGAAGCGCTCGGGCTTGTTGGTGATCAGCGCCATCTCCACGCCTTGCTTGCGCAGCCAGCGCAGGGTGTCGCGTACGCCGGGGTAGACCACGGTCAGTTCATGGCTTTCGGCATAAGCCTCCATGAACAGCGCCAGCGCCTGTTCGGCCAGCGCATCGTCCACCGAGGCATGCTCGATGCCCCCGGCCAGCGCCCGGCGCACCAGCACCTGGGCACCGTTGCCAACCCAGTGGCGTACGGCGTCCAAGCCCGCTGGCGGGCGCCCAAGTTCGAGCAGCATGCGGTCCACGGCGGCGGCCAGGTCTGGCACGGAGTCGATCAGGGTACCGTCCAGATCGAACATCACCAGCCTTGGCAGCGTCCCTGGGAACAGCTGCTCGAAGCCGCTCATGGGCGGGCCTGGGCCAGTTCGGCGCGCATTTTGGCGATGACTTCCTGATAGTCCGGGGCATTGAAGATGGCCGAACCGGCGACGAAGGTGTCAGCGCCAGCAGCGGCGATTTCGCGGATATTGTTGACGTTGACGCCACCGTCGATTTCCAGACGGATATCACGGCCACTGGCGTCGATCAGCGCGCGCGCCTCACGCAGCTTGTCGAGGGTGCCCGGGATGAACTTCTGCCCGCCAAAGCCTGGGTTGACGCTCATCAGCAGCACCATGTCGACCTTGTCCATCACATACTTGAGCACATCCAGGCTGGTCGCCGGGTTGAACACCAGGCCGGCCTTGCAACCACCGTCGCGGATCAGCTGCAGCGAGCGGTCGATGTGCTGGCTGGCTTCCGGGTGGAAGGTGATGTAGGTGGCGCCAGCGTCGATGAAGTCGCCGATGATACGGTCGACCGGGCTGACCATCAGGTGCACATCGATCGGGGCGGTCACGCCGTACTTGCGCAGGGCGGTGCACACCATCGGGCCGATGGTCAGGTTGGGGACGTAGTGGTTGTCCATCACATCGAAGTGAACGATGTCGGCACCCGCGGCCAGCACCTTGTCGACGTCCTCGCCCAGGCGGGCGAAATCGGCGGAGAGAATGGAGGGGGCAATAGCGTAGGGCTGCATGGCGCACCTGTAGGTCAGAATCACGGTGGCGCGCATTGTAACTCAGGCGAACGGGTAGAGGCTGATTGGTATCAATCCGTGTCGACCGTTTCAACCTGTACCGGCCTCTTCGCGGGGGCAAGTCGGATCGCCGCGAAGAGGCCGGCACAGGCAACCTCAATCAAGCAGGCTGCTGGGTTCTCAGCTTCTCACTGCGCCCACGCAACCACTCCAGGGTCAGCAGCAGCACCACCGAAAACGCGATCAGCAACGTGGCCGCTGCCGCAATGGTCGGGCTCAGGTTCTCGCGGATACCGCTGAACATCTGCCGTGGCAAGGTCGCCTGCTCAGGCCCGGCGAGGAACAAGGTCACCACCACCTCGTCGAACGACGTCGCAAAGGCAAACAGCGCACCCGAGATCACCCCCGGGGCGATCAACGGCAGCGTTACCCGGCGGAACGCCACCAGCGGCGAAGCGCCCAGGCTGGCCGCCGCGCGCACCAGGTTGTAGTTGAAGCCCTGCAACGTCGCCGACACGGTGATGATGACGAACGGCACACCCAACACCGCATGCACCAGGATCAACGAGGTAAAGCTGTTGCCCATCCCCAATGGCGCGAAGAACAGGTAACTGGCCACACCGATGATCACCACCGGCACCACCATCGGCGAAATCACCAGCGCCATCACCAGCGACTTGCCCGGGAAGTCGCCGCGGGTCAGGCCAATCGCCGCCAACGTACCGAACACCATCGCCAGCACCGTGGCCGCCGGAGCGACGATGATGCTGTTCTTCAGTGCCCGCATCCACTCGGCAGAGCCGAAGAAGTCCTGGTACCACTGCAGCGAAAAGCCCTGCAACGGGTACACCAGAAAGCTGCCACTGTTGAACGACAGCGGCACGATCACCAGCACCGGCAAGATCAGAAACAGCAGGATCAAGCCGCAAAGAATGCGCAGGCTGTAGTACCAGACCCGCTCCACGGGTGACATGTAAGGGCTCAGCATGACAAGGCTCCTCAGCTCAGGCGCAGGCGGCTGGCGCCGACCAGCCAGCTATAGATCAGGTACAACAGCACGGTCGCCAACAGCAGCAGGCCGCCCAGCGCGGTCGCCATGCCCCAGTTGATGCTGGTGTTGGTGTAGAAGGCCACGAAGTAGCTGACCATCTGGTCGTTCGGGCTGCCCAGCAATGCCGGGGTGATGTAGTAGCCGATCGCCAGGATGAACACCAGCAGGCAGCCCGCGCCAACACCGGCGTAGGTCTGCGGGAAGTACACCCGCCAGAAGCTGGCGAACGGGTGGCAACCCAGCGAGATGGCCGCACGCATGTAGCTGGGCGAAATGCCCTTCATCACGCTGTACAGCGGCAAGATCATGAACGGCAGCAGGATATGGACCATCGAGATGTACACACCGGTGCGGTTGAACACCAGCTCCAGCGGTTCATCGATGATCCCCATGGCCATCAGCGCACTGTTGATCAACCCGCCCGACTGCAGCAGCACGATCCACGCCGCCACCCGCACCAGGATCGAGGTCCAGAACGGCAGTAGCACCAGAATCATCAGCAGGTTGCTCTGCCGGGCCGGCAGATTGGCCAGCAAGTACGCCAGCGGGTAGGCCAGCACCAGGCAGATGGCGGTGATCACCACCCCCATCCACAGGGTGCGGGCAAAGATATCCAGGTAAATGGCTTGGTCAGGCGTGGCCTTGGCCAGCTCGCCAAGGTCATCGATACGGTGGTCGAGCGACGCCAGCAGGTAGAACGAGGTGACCGAGCTGGTATTGCGGCGGATCGCCTGCCAGTAGGCGGGGTCGCCCCAACGCTCATCGAGGGTTTGCAGTGCTTCTTTATAAGAGGCAGGTTCAGCCTTGAACGGTAACGCTCGTGCGGTCTTGGTCAACAGGCTGCGGTAGCCCGCCAGTTCCATGTTCAGGCGCTTGGAGAGGTCGCCCAGGGTCTGGTTCTTGCGCGACTCGGCCAGGTCCTGGCTCAGTGCCTTGTATACCGCCTCACCGGGCAAGCTCTTGCCATCCCACTGCGACACCGCTTCGACGGTACGCGGCAGGCCGGCGACCACCTCCGGGTTGCCGACGCTCTTGTACAACAGCGCGGCGATCGGCACCAGAAACACCAGCAGAAGGAACAGCGCCAGCGGCGCGATCAACGCCTGCGCCTTCCAGCGGTTGACCCGCTCGGCGTGCTTGAGGCGCTGCTTGAGACTTGGACCTGCGCCTTCGTTGAGGGGCACTGCAATGGCCATGGCGAACTCCGTAAAAACCGGCTGAAATCAGGGCTGCTGCGCAGCCATCGCCGGCAAGCCAGCTCCCACAGACACAGCGTTGGGCTCAGGCGCTACACCTGGCCTGTGGGAGCCGGCTTGCCGGCGATGAGCCGCGTAGCGGCTCCTTGTCGTTTACTTCTTCGCCGCCCAGGCGTTGAAGCGTTGCTCCAGCTGCTCGCTGTTGTCAGCCCAGAAGCCCACGTCGATCTGCACCTGGTTGGCAATGTTCTCAGGCGTGGTCGGCATGTCTTTCTTCACCTCGTCCGACAGCAGGCTCACGGCCTTGGAGTTGGCCGGGCCGTAGGCGATGTTCTCGGAGTAGGTTTTCTGCTGCTCGGGCTGAACGCTGTAGGCGATGAACTTCTTCGCCTCTTCGACGTTCTTGGCGCCTTTTGGAATTGCCCAGGCATCGAAGTCGTAGATGCCGCCGTTCCACACCACCTTGAGGTTGCTCTCTTTCTGCACGGCGGCGATCCGGCCGTTATAGGCCGAGCTCATGACCACGTCACCCGAGGCCAGGAACTGCGGCGGTTGGGCGCCGGCTTCCCACCACTGAATGCTGGGTTTGAGTTCGTCGAGCTTCTTGAAGGCGCGGTCTTGGCCTTCCTTGGTAGCCAGCACGGTGTAGACGTCCTTGGGCGCAACGCCATCGGCCATCAGGGCGAATTCCATCGTGTACTTGGCGCCTTTGCGCAGGCCACGCTTACCCGGGAATTTCTTGGTGTCCCAGAAATCGGCCCAGCTGGTAGGTGCCGTCTTGAGCTTGTCAGCGTTGTAGGCCATGACCGTGGACCAGACGAAGAAGCCCACGCCACAAGGCTGGATGGCGCCAGGCACATAGTCGGCTGCATCGCCGAACAGCGCAGGGTCGAGTTCTTCGAACATGCCCTCGTCGCACCCGCGAGACAGCTCTGGCGACTCGACTTCCACCAGGTTCCAGGACACGCTCTTGGTGTCGACCATGGCCTTGACCTTGGCCATTTCACCGTTGTACTCACCGGCGACGATCTTGCCGTTACCCGCCTTTTCCCAAGGCTCGTAGAACGCCTTGACCTGGGCGGCCTTGTTGGCGCCACCGAAAGAGATCACCGTCAGGTCGGCCGCCATGGCCTGGCCAGCGGCGAACAGCCCCAGGGCCAGGGCGGTCAGTTTCAACTGCTTGCGCATTATTATTCTCTCCACAGTACAGGGTTGGTGAAGCAATCCATCAATGGGCTTCGGCAATCGGATCGAGCGCGCGGGCGTGCTCCACCTCCCAGCCCAGCGGTACCACATCGCCCACGGCCAGCGCCGGGTCGAGCTCGGCGATCGGCTGCTTCACGAAGAAGTCGGCCTTGCCACAGACTTCCAGGCGCACCCGTACGTGGTCGCCCAGGTAAATGAACTCGGCCACACGGCCAGAGAAGCGGTTGACGCAATTTTCGCTGTGGCCATTGAGGCGCACCCGTTCCGGGCGAATCGACAACGTCACCGGCTCGCCGGCCTGGCCGACATTCACCGCCAGCGCCTCGACCCGCTCGCCCCGCGCCAGCTGCACCTGGCAGCGATGGCCATCACTGGCCAGCAGGGTGCCGTTGATGCGGTTGTTCTCACCGATGAAGTTGGCGACGAAGGTGTTGCACGGCTTTTCATAGAGGGTGCGTGGGTCGGCGATCTGCTGGATTTCGCCCTGGTGGAACACCGCCACCCGGTCAGACATGGTCAGCGCCTCGCCCTGGTCGTGGGTCACATAGACCACAGTCACCCCCAGGCGCTGATGGATATGCTTGATCTCCATCTGCATGTGTTCACGCAGCTGCTTGTCGAGTGCGCCCAGGGGTTCGTCCATCAGCACCAGCTGTGGCTCGAACACCAGGGCCCGCGCCAGGGCCACCCGCTGCTGCTGGCCACCGGACAGCTGGCCGGGGTAGCGCTTGGCAAAGGCATTGAGCTGCACCATGTTGAGCACACGCTTGACCCGCTCGCTGATGTCGGTCTTGCTCAGGTTGCGCACGGTCAGCGGGAAGGCCAGGTTCTCGGCCACGGTCATGTGCGGGAACAGCGCGTAGTTCTGGAACACCATGCCGATGTCGCGCTTGTGCGGCGGCACGTTGTTGATCGAGCGCCCGGCCAGCTGGATCTCGCCGGCGGTGGGGGTTTCGAAACCGGCCAGCATCATCAGGCTGGTGGTCTTGCCCGAGCCGGACGGGCCGAGCAAGGTGAGGAACTCGCCCTTGCGGATGTCCAGGTTGAGGTCTTTGACGATCAGCGACTCGCCGTCGTAGCTCTTCTGCACACCACGGAAGCTGACCAGCGTTTCGCTGGTTGCAGCGTTCGAATTCGCCTCGCTCATGCCTGCACCTTCTTGTTGGATGACTGCGTAGGCAAAGACTAGACAAGACGCAAACGCCCGAAAATCGGGGGTACTGAGAGAATGCCATCATCCAGATGGAAGATTCATTGTAGGGATCGCCCTACAAGAATGGCGGGATTGGAATAGACCCCAGGCACACCACTTCACCTTGTGGGAGCGGGCTTGCCCCGCGAATGCGCCACCCCAGGCAATGAGGTTGAGCTTGCCGGCCCTTTCGCGGGGCAAGCCCGCTCCCACAGTACTCGCTCATTGCCAACCGTCAGGCCATGTCGCAACCAGAACACTCAGACCAGCTTGTGCTCCATGGCGTACTTCACCAGTTCCGCCAGCGAGTTCACCTTGAGCTTCTGCATCAACCGCGCCTTGTGGGTACTGATGGTCTTGCTCGACAGCGCCAGTTGCTGGGCAATGTCGTTGACGTTGGCGCCCTGGGCCAGGCGCTCGAACACCGAAAATTCCCGCTCCGAGAGCAGGGTGTGCAACGGCCGGGACTCGGTCAGGCCCACCTCGAAGACCATGCGGTCGGCCAGCGCTGGGTCGATGTAGCGCCCACCCCCGGCAACCCGCCGAATAGCGGTCAGCAACAAGGCAGGGTCACTGTCCTTGGTGGCATAACCTGCGGCACCGGCCTTGAGCGCCCGCGCCGCCATCTGCGCCTCATCATGCATCGACAGCATCAGGATCGCCGGAGGGTCGTTCAGGGCGCGGATTCTGGGGATGGCCTCAAGGCCGCTGACGCCGGGCATCGAGATATCCAGCAACACCACTTCACACGGCATATGGCGCAAGGCTTCGAGCAACTGCTCGCCATTGCCGGCCTCGCCCACCACTTGCATGTCCTTGGCCAGGCCAATCAATTGCTTGATGCCTTCACGGACAATGGTGTGGTCTTCCGCCACCAGCACTCGAATCACGATCGGTCTCCTACTCCAACGGAATGGCCACGCTCAGGCTGGTGCCCTCGCCCGGTTCACTGTCCAGCGTCATGCTGCCACCTAGCATCAGCACGCGCTCGCGCACGCCCACCAGGCCGAACGAGGTGGGCCGGGTCTGATCGCGGCAAAAACCCGTGCCGTCGTCGCTGACGGTCATGCGCAATTGCCCCGCTTCACGCACCAGCTCGATCTCTACGCTGTGCGCCTGGGCATGGCGCATGACGTTGGTCAGCGCCTCCTGAAGGATACGAAACAGCCCGGTCGCCTTGGCATCACTCAATGCTGGCAGATTATCCGGTACCTGCACCAGGCAGGGAATCTGTGTACGCGCCTCGAAACGCCGTGCTTGCCACTCGATGGCCGAGGCGATACCAGCGTCGAGAATGGGCGGGCGCAATGCCGTGGCCACATCGCGCACCAGCTGGAACAGCTGCGCGATCAGGCGCTTCATGCTCGACAAACGCTCGTTAAGCCCCGGGTCCAGCTCGGCAAAGGCCAGCTCACACATCGAGACTTCGAGCTTGAGCACGGTCAGCATCTGCCCCAGCTCATCGTGCACTTCGCGGGCGATGCGGGCCTTTTCTTCTTCGCGCACGCTCTCCAGGTGCGCCGACAGTTCGCGCAGTTGCTCTTGGGAGCGCGCCAACGCCAGTTCTGCCCGCTTGCCCTGGGTGATGTCCCAGACAATACCGTCCCACACCACCCGGCCATCGGCCAGGCGCCGGGTACTGGCCTTGATGTCGGCCCAACGCTGTTCCCCCTGGCGCGTGAGGATGCGCCCTTGCCAGGACCAGTCCTGGTTGCTGGCCAGGGCCAGGTCCTGCACCCGGTGATAGTCGCTGCGGTCTTCGGGGTGCACCAGGTTGCGCAGGCCCATGTGGGGGTGCTGGATTTCGGCAGGTGCGTAGCCGACCAAGGCCTCGCTGCCTTCGCTAATGTAGGGGAACTCCAGGTCGCCTTCGGCCGGGTCACGTTCCAGCCGGAACACCAGCCCCGGCACGTTGCCGGCGATGCCTTTAAGGCGCGCTTCACTTTCGCGCAGCGCTGCCAGTGCGCGGTGGCGCTCGGTGACATCGGCGATGTACACCACCAGGTACTCGGCATCACGAAAACGCAGGAAGCTTAACGAAAGCTCCACCGGCAACACGCTGAGGTCGGCGCGCTGGCAGTGAGTCTCGAATTGCCCCACACCCCCTTCGCCCGCCCGCGCGCCGCGCCACAGCTCCAGCCAACGGTCCATGTTCAAGTTTGGCTCGAAGTCGCTCAGCGGGCGTTCCAGCAACGCGCCCTCACCATAGCCCAGCATGCGCTCTGCGGCATGGTTGGCATAACGGACATGGCTGTCCCAATTGACCCACAAAATGCCCACGGTGCTCTGGTCGATGGCGAACTGGCTCAGCCGCAGCGCCTCTTCACGCACTTGGCGCTCAGCCAGGTTCTCACGGGTGGCCAGCAGGCTACGTTCCAGTTGGCGCTGCTGGCGGCGCTGCCAGATCAACGTGGCCAGCGCACACAGCAACAACATGCCAAACAGCATGGCGAGGTTTTGCCAGAAGCCTGCCGACTCGCTCAAGCGTGGGTACTTGGGTTGCAACCAGCGTTGGTGAAGTTGCTCCAAGGCCTTGGCCGGCATGGCCTGCAGACCCCGTTCGAGCACGTCGGCCAGCAACGGCCAGTCGCGCCGCGAACCCACCCGCAGCAGCTGCGGCAGGCCAATATCGCCAACCACCGCCAGCTCGCCGAACTCGCTTTCACGCGACAGGCGGCTGAGCTGGGCTTCATCGAGCACCGCGTAGCTGGCCTGGCCACCCACGACCAACTGCAAGGCTTCGCGCTCGTTGGGCACGCCCTGCAGGTTGAGCGTGCCGTAGTTGCTGCGCAGGTAGTCCGCCAATGGGCTGGGCATGCGCACCGCGACGCGCTGATCGGGTTCGAGTTTTTCCAGCTCGACGGCCATGGCGCCTGTGCGTGGGCCGACCACCAACTGTGGCACGCGCATGTACGGGTCGCTGAACAGCCACAGGCGCAGGCTTGCCGGGGTTTGTGTCAGGCCGGGGGCGAAATCGATTTCACCGGCCTGCAACGCGTGCTCGAGGCTGGCCTGGTCGGCAAAGTTGCGCCAGGTGAGGTCCAGCCTCAGTGCCTGCGCCAACGCGTTCACCAACTCGACGTTGGCCCCGTACAGTTGCTGCAAGCGCCGGTCGAACTGCGCATAAGGCGCTTGCAGCACCAGGCCGACGCGCAGGCTGCGGTGGGTGTCCAACCACTGCTGTTGCGCGGGCTCAAGGGCAACGCTCGGCACGGCTTCAGGCCTTGCCAAGGCGATCAAGGGTAGCCACAAGCAGCCGATAACCAACAGGCGACGCATTCGCTTCATCTACACGCTCGTCTTGGCAAGGGCGGCCCTAACATGGCCGTCGCGGGCAAATACTATTAGGCTGCCGGTATCATTCTGGCCTTGGGTTGACGCATGTCCACACTTTATCGCACGACGCTGGCAATGTGCTGCCTAGCCTCGATCCTTCCGCTCGGCGCCATGGCCGCCGACGCTGAAAAACCACCGACCACCGCCGAGGCCCCACCGGCCGAAGCCACCCGCCCGCCCCTGCTGGAACGCAGCCAGGAAGACGCCCTGGCCCTGGAACGCCTGGTACCCAAGGCCGAGCAGCAAACCCTGCAGGCAGGTGCCGAAAGCTTCCTGGCACTGTGGAAGCCGGCCAACAGCAACGACCCCAAAGGTGCGGTGATCCTCGTGCCCGGTGCCGGTGAAACGGCCGACTGGCCGAACGCCGTCGGCCCGTTGCGGCGCAAGTTCCCCGATGTGGGCTGGCACAGCCTCAGCGTCAGCCTGCCCGACCTGCTTACCGACAGCCCGCAGGCGCGTGTCGAAGCCAAGCCCGCAGCGGCCCCTGCCAAGGACGAGGGCGAAACAGCGCCCGTCAAAGACACACCGACCGATGCCAACGCCAACGTCGCCCAGGCGACTGCCGCCGACCCCGACACAGCAGAAAGCACCGATGCCGCACAGGCCAGCGAGCAGAATGACCCGGCCGACGCCGAACGTATTTTCGCCCGCCTCGACGCGGCGGTGGCTTACGCGCAACAGCATGACTCACGCAGCATCGTGCTGATCGGCCATGGCAGTGGCGCGTACTGGGCAGCCCGCTACCTGAGCGAGAAACAACCCGCGCAGGTGCAAAAGCTGGTGATGATCGCCGCGCAGACGCCGGCCCGGGTGGAACATGACCTGGAAAGCCTCGCGCCGACCCCCAAGGTGCCGACCGCCGACGTGTATTACGCCACCCGCACGGGCGATCGCCGTGCAGCGGAACTGCGCTTGCAGGCCAGCAAACGGCAGAAGGACAGCCAGTACCGCCAGTTGTCGCTGATTGCAATGCCCGGTAACAAGGCCGCTGAACAGGAGCAATTGTTCCGCCGGGTGCGCGGGTGGATGAACCCGCAAGAGTGAGCTGAAATCGATGGGGTGCTTTGCATCCCTTTCGCGACACAAGGCCGCCCCCACAAGTTCGCGCAAAGCCCGAGGGATGCACAGCACTTGTGGGAGCGGCCTTGCGCCGCGAAAAGGGGCGCAAAGCGCCCCCGCTTTTCTACAACCCCCGCCGCTTGCGAATCAGCGCATACGCCTGATGCAACTCCCGGGTCCGCTCGGTCGCTGCACGCACCTGGGCATCCGTGGCACCGCTGCCCGCCAGCTTGTCCGGGTGATGGCGGCTAACCAGCCGGCGATAAGCCTGCTTGACCTTGTCGCCCTCGGTATCTGCCTCCACGGCCAGCAGGCGCATGGCTGCCGCGTACGTCATGGTGCCGCCGTCCAGCCCGGACTTGCGCGGCTCGTACTCCAGCGACATGGCTTGTACCTGCCGCCGGCTCAAGCCCAGCGTCTGCCCCCAGTCCAACAGCAAGTCGCGCTCTTTGGCGCCGACCTTGCCGTCGGCCCAGACCATGCGCCAACAGGCGCGCAAGGTCCCTTCGGCGGCATGCGGCTGCTCGCGGATACGACGCAGGTGGCCGGCCAGTCGGTCCTTGCCGGCCTTGCCGCGGTTGAACGCGGCAATCGCCCGCAGCCGGGCCGCGTCGGCCAGGTCCAGGCGCACCATCTCTTGGCGTGCCTGCTGGATATGCTGCTCGGCAACCCGGCCATCGCACTTGGCCAGCCTGCCCAGCAGCACGAACAGCAATTCTTCGTCACGCAAGGCCGGGCGCCCGCCCAAGCGCTCGCGCAGGTCCTCCCAGCCGCGCACCTGCAGGCGCCGGTCCATGGCCTGCCCTACCAGGGCACCGAGCAGGGCGCCCGGGATGCTGGCGACGGCAAAACCGGCACCGGCACCAATTACCGTGCTTGGCCACCACATGTCAGGCGCGCTCGCCGATCAGGCGTTCAGCCTGCGCCAGGCGCTCGAGCGTACCGACGTCGACCCAATGGCCACGGTAGTGCTCACCACTGACCTTGCCCTGCGCCATGGCCTGACGCAGCAGGGGTGCCAGCTTGAAAGCACCCGGCTGGCAACCGGCGAACAACGCCGGGTCCAGCACCGACAGGCCACTGAAGGTCAGGGTACCCGGTGCGTCGTCGCCATCAACGACCTGCTGGGCTACCAGGCGGAAGTCGCCACGGCCGTGATGGCCAGGGTTGTCGACCAGCACCAGATGCGCCAGGCCCGCAAGCGGCGCTTTCAGGCGAGCGAAATCGTAGTCGGTCCAGACGTCACCATTGATCAGCAGAAACGGCGCCTCGCCCAGCAACGGCAGGGCCTTGAAGATCCCGCCACCGGTTTCCAGCGGCTCGCCCTCGGGTGAATAGCGGATGCTCAGGCCGAAGCGGCTGCCATCGCCCAGGTGATCTTCGATCTGCTGGCCGAGCCAGGCATGGTTGATCACCACTTCGGTAACCCCCGCAGCCGCCAAGGCACGCAGGTGGTATTCGATCAGCGGCTGACCGGCGACGGGCACCAGGGGTTTGGGGGTATGCAAGGTCAAAGGGCGCATGCGCTCGCCCTTGCCTGCCGCCAGGATCATCGCCTTCATGCACGCGCTCCGGCCTGGAGTTCCGCGATCAGTTCACCCAGCTCCGCCAACTCGGGGCGGCGCTTGATCACTTCATCTATATAGGCGAAGAAGCGCGGGACGTCTGTCAGGTAGCGTGGCTTGCCGTCGCGGTGGCAGATGCGGGCGAAAATACCGATGACCTTGAGGTGGCGCTGCACGCCCATCAGGTCGCTGGCACGGTGGAACGCCTCGAAGTCGGCCTGTACCGGAATGCCGGCCGCCTGCGCCTTTTGCCAGTAATCCCGCAGCCAGGCTTCGACACGGGCCTGTGGCCAGCTGAGGAAGGCATCCTTGAACAGGCAGGTGATGTCGTAGGTGACCGGGCCGTAAACGGCGTCCTGGAAGTCCAGCACGCCTGGGTTTGGCGTGCTCTGCATCAGGTTGCGCGGCATGTAGTCGCGGTGCACCAGCACCTTGGGCTGGGCCAGGGCACTGTCGATCAGCGCCTGGCTCACACGCTGCCAGGTGGCTTGCTGGGCTTCGGTAAGGGTCAGGCCAAGCGCCCGCCCGACGTACCACTCCGGGAACAGTTCGACTTCACGGCGCAGCAGGGCGTCGTCATAGCTCGGCAGTGGCGCGTCCATCGGCAGGCGCTGGAACGCCAGCAGCGCATCGATGGCGTCACTGAACAGGGCATCGGCGTTGTCGGCATCAATGATGTCCAGGTATGTCTGATGGCCCAGGTCGCCCAGCAGCAGGAAACCGCGCTCCAGGTCTTCTGCATGGATCACTGGCACATGCACACCGGCACTGGCCAGCAGGTGATCGATGGCGACGAACGGTCGGCAGTTCTCCTGCGGCGGCGGGGCGTCCATGATCACGAAACTGCGCCCAGCGCCCTGCCAGCGGAAGTAGCGACGGAAGCTCGCATCGCTGCTGGCGGCCGTCAGGCTACCTGCTGGCACTTCGCCCCAGGCGTTTTTCAGAAAAAGATTGTTGAGCTGCTCATCGAGCCAGACAGTCAGTTGTTGCAAGCGTACATCGTGATCAGGCATTACAAGGGTCTCCGACGGCCCTAGCCGTCAAGCGGGTCATGCTTTATTATCCAGCATCTTTTTCAGACCATCGAGAGGCGTGCGGCCCCACACGCGGGCAGATGGCACGCAGGAAGCCCGGACTAATAAGATGGCATTGAAATCCCCCGCGTTTCGTAGAAAGTTTCCGTTGCTGGTCACCGGCGGTTTGCTGGCCCTGCAACCTCTGGCCACGTCGTACGTCGTGGCAGCCGAACAGTTCGACTGCCAAGTGTCCGCCTCCGGCGGTTGGGACTGCAAGCCCAAGACTCCAGTCAACAACCTGCCGCCGCGTCCGGTGCACGAGGGTGCTGCCCTCAGTTCCGGCACCGAGGCCCAGGCGGCCGAGGCCGAAACCGCGGACAAACCGATGCTGGTCACCGAGGCCAAGGGCCGTGGCCTGAAGTCGCGCAGCGAAGACTACAGCCACCTGGACTGGGTCCCCCGTGACAAGCTCACCGCAGCCCAGCTGGCCGAAACCGGCCCGTACTGCGGTGGCGCGTACATCGAGCCGACCCGCCCAGGCATGGCCGACACCACGCCCAAGGACGAATCGCCGACCTACATCAATGCCAAGGTTTCCAAGTACCAGCAGGAGCAGCAGATCGCTACCCTCGCCGGTAACGTGGTCATGCGCCAAGGCAGCATGCAGGCCGAGGCCGACGAGGCCAACCTCTACCAGACCGAGAACCGTGGCGAGCTCAAGGGCAACGTCAAGATCCGTGACAACGGCTCGCTGGTAGTGGGTGACGAGGCGCAGATCCAGCTCGACACAGGTGAAGCCCAGGTCGACAACGCCGAATACGTGATGCACAAGTCGCACATTCGCGGCAACGCCCTGTACGCCAAGCGTGGCGAAAACGCCATCATCCGTCTAAAAGACGGTACGTACACCACCTGCGAACCGGGCAGCAACGCCTGGCAACTGAAGGGCAACAACATCACCCTGAACCCGGCGACCGGCTTCGGTACCGCGACCAACGTTACCTTGCGGGTCAAGGATTTCCCGGTGTTCTACACACCGTACATCTACTTCCCGATCGACGACCGTCGCCAGTCCGGCTTCCTGCCGCCGTCGTTCAGCAGCAGCAGCGACACCGGCTTCATGCTGGTCACGCCGTACTACTTCAACCTGGCGCCCAACTATGACGCCACGTTGTACCCGCGCTACATGACCAAGCGCGGCCTGCTGATGGAAGGTGAGTTCCGTTACCTGACCCCATCCAGCGAAGGCCAGTTCGGCGGCGCGTACCTGAACGACAAGGACGACGACCGTAAAGACCAGACTGACTACAAAGATCAGCGCTGGATGGTCAACTGGCAGCACAAGGGCGGGCTGGACGAGCGCCTGATGACCGAGGTGGACTACACCGACATCAGCGACCCGTTCTACTTCCAGGACCTGGAGTCCGACCAGATCGGCGTCGAAAGCCGTGACCTGCTCAACCAGCAGGGTGCCCTGACCTACCGTGGCGACAGCTATACCGCACGGTTGAACGTGCATGCCTACGAGATGGCGACCATCTCGCAAATCACGCCGTATGACCGTCTGCCGCAGATCACCCTCAATGGCGCACTGCCGTTCCAGCCGGGTGGTTTGAATTTTGGGTATGAGACTGAAGCGGTTCGCTTTGATCGTGACCTGAAAAACGACTTCGTACTCGACAAAGATGGCAACCCTGACGCAAGTGCCGGCGTTCCTGGCCGTCGACTGGACGAGAACATCTTCGGTGTTGCCCGCGCCAACGGCACGCGACTGAACGTTGCCCCGTCCATGAGCTTGCCTATGCAAGCCAGCTACGGCTACATCACGCCGAAGCTTAAGTACATGTACACCCACTATGACCTCGATCTGGATGGCAAGGGCAAGAGCGACATCGCCAACAACCCAGCCTCGGTCGCGCTCAACGGCGACTTCAACAGCAGCCTGAACCGCGATGTTCCGATTTTCAGCGTCGACAGCGGCCTGTACTTCGATCGCAACACGTCGATGTTCGGTACCAACTACCGCCAGACCCTCGAACCGCGCATGTTCTACCTCTACGTCCCTTACGAGGACCAGAAGGACATCCCGCTGTTCGACTCGGGCGAAACCCTGTTCAGCTACGACTCGCTGTTCCGCGACAACCGCTTCAGCGGTACCGACCGCATCGGCGACGAGAACAAGCTGTCGCTGGGCGTGACCACGCGCTGGATCGAAGACAACGGCTTCGAGCGTCAGAGCTTCAGCATCGGTCAGGCGCTGTACTTCAAGGACCGCAAGGTCCAACTGCCAGGCATCGACTACCGCACCCGCAAGGACTCGCAGTCTGACGTGTCGCCGTACGCACTGCTGTACAGCTACAACTTCAACCGCGACTGGCGCTTCAATTCGGACTTCAACTGGGACCCGGACAGCCGCAGCACCCGCTCGGGCAGCGCGATGTTCCACTACCAGCCTGAAGACAATCCGAACAAGATCGTCAACCTCGGCTACCGCTACCGCAACGACACCATTGCCTACGACTCGACCACGGGTACCTGGAAAGTGGGTGGCGGCGACTACGGCACGCCCGGTGATCCGAACTACATCAAGGATTACTACAAGATCCAACAGCATGACTTCTCGGTCATCTGGCCGATCGTTCCACAGTGGAGCGTGATCGCTCGCTGGCAGCATGACTACAACCGCAACCGCACCCTGGAAGCCATGGGCGGTTTCGAATACGACAACTGCTGCTGGAAGCTGCGCCTGGTCAACCGTTACTGGATCGACTACGACGACTTCAGCCAGGCACTCCCGCAGAACGAAAAAGGCGACCACGGTATCTTCCTGCAGATCGTGCTGAAAGGCCTCGGTGGTGTAGTAGGCAACAAGGTCGAATCTTTCCTCGACGAAGGCATTCAAGGTTACCGTACACGTGAAGACCAAGCTTATTGATCGTCTGCGCCCAGTGTTGCTGGGCGCTGCATTGCTGAGTGGCGCGGTGCATGCCGCGGTACAACCCCTGGACAAAGTGGTGGCCATCGTCGACAACGACGTGGTCATGCAGAGCCAACTGGACCAGCGCGTCCACGAAGTTCAGCAAACCATCGCCAAGCGTGGCGCCGGCGTGCCACCGACCAGCGCTCTGGAACAGCAGGTGCTCGAGCGCCTGATCGTCGAGAACCTGCAGCTGCAGATCGGCGAGCGCTCCGGTATCCGCATCACCGATGAGGAGCTGAACCAGGCCATTGGCACCATTGCCCAGCGCAACGGCATGTCGCTGGACCAGTTCCGCGCAGCCCTCGCCCATGATGGTCTGTCGTTCGACGACGCGCGCGAGCAGGTGAAGCGCGAAATGATCATCAGCCGCGTGCGTCAGCGCCGTGTGGCCGAGCGCATTCAGGTTTCCGAGCAGGAAGTGAAAAACTACCTGAACTCGGACCTGGGCAAGATGCAGCTCTCGGAAGAGTACCGCCTGGCCAACATCCTCATCCCGACCCCGGAAGCCGCCAATTCGGACGACATCCAGAAAGCGGCGCGCAAGGTCGGTGAGCTCTACCAGCAACTGCGCCAGGGCGCGGACTTCGGCCAGGTGGCGATTGCCAACTCGGCCAGCGAAAACGCCCTTGAGGGTGGTGAAATGGGCTGGCGTAAAGCCGGCCAGCTGCCACCTGACTTCGCCAAGATGCTCAGCAACATGTCGGTCGGCGACATCACCCAGCCAATCCGCATCCCCAACGGCTTCATCCTGCTCAAGCTCGAGGAGAAGCGTGGTGGCGGCGAGAACGTGCTGCGTGACGAAGTGCATGTCCGCCACATCCTGATCAAGCCGAGCGAAATCCGCAGCGAAGCGGCCACCAAGCAGCTGGCCGAGCGCCTGTACGACCGTATCCAGAACGGCGAAGACTTCGGCGAACTGGCGAAGAGCTTCTCGGAAGACCCGGGCTCCGCACTCAACGGCGGCGACCTCAACTGGGTCGACCCGAACAGCCTGGTACCGGAGTTCCGCGAGCAGATGGCCACCGCCCAGCAAGGTGTGGTGACCAAGCCGTTCAAAACCCAGTACGGCTGGCATGTTCTGGAAGTGCTGGGCCGCCGCGCCACCGACAGCACCGAGCAGGCACGCGAGCAGCAGGCCATGAATGTGCTGCGCAACCGCAAGTACGACGAAGAGCTGCAGACCTGGCTGCGCCAGATCCGCGACGAAGCCTACGTTGAAATCAAGCTGCCTGGCGCCGACCAGGCCGCCCAGTGAAGCCCCTGCGCTTCGCCGTCACCCCCGGCGAGCCAGCTGGCATAGGTCCTGACCTGTGCTTGCTGCTCGCCGCAGACGCCCAGCCCCACCCCCTGATCGCCATCACCAGCCGTGACCTGCTCGCCGAGCGGGCCACGCAGCTGGGGCTGGCCGTCAACCTGCTGCCGGTAGCGCCGGGGCACTGGCCCGACCAGCCCGCGCCTGCGGGCAGCCTGTACGTGTGGGATACGCCCTTGGCCACCGCCGTGACGGCAGGGCAACTGGACAAGGCCAATGCTGGCTTCGTGCTGGAAACCCTGACCCGCGCCGGCAACGGCTGCCTCGACGGGCATTTCGCCGGGATGATCACCGCCCCGGTGCACAAGGGTGTGATCAACGAAAGCGGCATTGCCTTCTCCGGGCATACCGAGTTTCTGGCCGAGCTGACCCACACCGCACAGGTGGTGATGATGCTGGCGACCCGTGGCCTGCGCGTGGCCCTGGTGACCACGCACCTGCCGCTGCGCGACATTGCCGACGCCATCACGGCCGAACGCGTCGAGCGTGTCACCCGCATCCTGCATGCCGACATGCGCGACAAGTTCGGCATTGCCAACCCTCGCATCCTGGTGTGCGGCCTCAACCCGCACGCCGGAGAAGGCGGCCATCTGGGCCGCGAAGAAATCGACATCATCGAACCGACACTGGCCCGCCTGCGTGCCGAAGGCATGGACCTGCGCGGACCGCTGCCGGCCGATACCCTGTTTACCCCCAAATATCTGGAGCACTGCGACGCAGTGCTGGCGATGTACCACGACCAAGGCCTGCCTGTACTCAAGTACAAAGGTTTCGGCGCCGCAGTCAATGTGACCTTGGGCCTGCCGATCATCCGCACGTCGGTCGATCACGGCACCGCCCTGGACCTGGCCGGCACCGGCAAGGTCGACACCGGCAGCCTGCGGGTCGCGCTGGAAACCGCCTACCAGATGGCCGAGAACCGACCATGAACGAGCAATACCAACACCGGGCGCGCAAGCGCTTCGGCCAGAACTTCCTGCACGACGCCGGCATCATCGACCGCATCCTGCGCGCCATCAACGCCAAGGCAGGTGAACACCTGCTGGAAATCGGCCCGGGCCAGGGTGCCCTCACCGAGGGCCTGCTGGGCAGCGGCGCGCAACTGGACGTAGTGGAGCTGGACAAGGACCTGGTGCCGATCCTGCAGCACAAGTTTGCCGGGCGCGACAACTTCCGCCTGCACCAGGGCGACGCCCTGAAGTTCGACTTCAACCAGCTGGGTGTGCCACCGCGCAGCCTCAAGGTGGTCGGCAACCTGCCCTACAACATCTCCACCCCGCTGATCTTCCACCTGCTCAGCCATGCCGGCCTGATCCGCGACATGCACTTCATGCTGCAGAAGGAAGTGGTCGAGCGCATGGCCGCAGGCCCAGGTGGCGGTGATTGGGGCCGACTGTCGATCATGGTGCAGTACCACTGCCGGGTCGAACACCTGTTCAACGTTGGCCCTGGCGCGTTCAACCCGCCGCCGAAGGTGGACTCGGCCATCGTGCGCCTGGTGCCACACGAAGTGCTGCCGTTCCCGGCCAAGGACCACCTGCTGCTGGAGCGTGTCGTTCGCGAAGCCTTCAACCAGCGCCGCAAGACACTGCGCAACACCCTTAAAGGCCTGCTCGACAGCCAGGCGATCGAAGCCGCTGGCGTAGATGGCAGCCTGCGGCCTGAACAGCTGGACCTGGCCGCCTTCGTGCGCCTGGCTGACCAGTTGGCCGATCAGCAAGCCTGATTAGCGCCTTTTACGGCCTCTTCGCGGTCCGACTTGCCCGCGAAGAGGCCGGCACTGCCACCCCACCCCGCCTGCACATACCTGCCCGCGACCACACCGCTGGCCCTCCCCCCCGCCAATGGCCTAGACTGCATTATTGCGTCAGTTCGCCCAAGGCCTTTGCATGTCCGATCCCCGTTACCAGATCGACGTCAGCGTCGTGACCCGTTACCTCAAAGAACAATCCGACCCCGAGAACAGTCGTTTCGCTTTCGCCTACACCATCACCGTGCAAAACAACGGTTCTGTCACAGCCAAGTTGCTGTCCCGGCACTGGCTGATCACCAACGGCGACGGTGAAGTCGAAGAAGTGCGCGGCGCCGGCGTGGTCGGCCAGCAACCTAACATCGACCCGGGCCAGAGCCACACCTACAGCAGCGGCGCGGTCATCAGCACCCGCGTGGGCACCATGCAGGGCAGCTACCAGATGTTCGCCGAAGACGGTAAACGCTTCGACGCCGAGATCGCGCCCTTCCGCCTGGCGGTACCTGGAGCCCTGCACTGATGGCAACGTACGCCGTCGGTGACCTGCAAGGCTGCCTGCAACCGCTCAAGTGCCTGCTCGAACGTGTTCGCTTCAACCCCGCCGTCGACCGCCTGTGGCTGGTCGGCGACCTGGTCAATCGTGGCCCCGAATCGCTGGAGACCCTGCGTTTCCTCTACTCGATCCGCCAATCGCTGGTCTGCGTACTGGGCAACCATGACCTGCACCTGCTGGCCGCCTGGCACAACGTCGAACGCCTGAAAAAAAGCGACACCCTGCGCGAAATCATCGAAGCGCCGGATGCCGACCTGCTGTTCGACTGGCTGCGCCGGCAAAAACTGCTGCACTACGACGAGCCCCGCGGCATTGCCATGGTGCATGCCGGCATACCGCCACAATGGACCCTGGGCAGAGCCCTGGAGCTCGCCGCCGAAGTCGAGGAAGCACTGCGCGACGACGGCCGGCTCAAGCTTTACCTCGACGGCATGTACGGCAACGAGCCCAACAAGTGGAGCAAGAACCTCACCGGCATCGAGCGCCTGCGGGTGATCACCAACTACCTCACGCGCATGCGCTTCTGCACGCCCGAGGGCAAGCTCGACCTCAAGAGCAAGGAAGGCCTGGGCACCGCCCCCAAAGGCTACAAGCCCTGGTATGCGCACAAGGACCGCCGTTCACGCCACGTGAAGATCATCTTCGGCCATTGGGCCGCTCTTGAAGGGCGCGTCGACGAGCCCGGCATCATCGCCCTGGACACCGGTTGCGTGTGGGGCGGTGCCATGACCCTCTACAACGTCGACAGCGGTGAATACCATCGCTGCGACTGTTCCGACGACGGCACCGTACGCCCGCCGGCACAACCCACTAGAATCAACGATCAGCCCTGAAGGAAACCGTAGCCATGAGCGAATTCAAACGCATCCCTCCCGAGCAGGCTCTGGCCCTGCGCGCGCAAGGTGCGGTAGTGGTCGACATTCGCGACCCACAAGCCTTTGCCGCCGGCCACATCAGCGGCGCCACCCACCTGGACAACCATTCGGTCGCCGATTTCATCCGCAACGCCGACCTCGATGCACCGACCCTGGTGGTCTGCTACCACGGCAATTCCAGCCAGAGCGCTGCCGCCTACCTGGCGGGCCAGGGCTTTTCAGAGGTGTACAGCGTCGATGGCGGCTTTGAGCTGTGGCGCGCCACCTACCCGGCCGAGACCGCCCAAGGCGCTGCCGAATAATTTTTTCATTTTTACTGCAGCCCGCGCCCCATGCGGGCTCGCGGCTCACCTGACGAACGGTCGCGAGCAACTTCTCGGCCTCACGCCCTTGACCTTGCGTATTACCAACTATCCTTAAGCCCAGGCCATCCAAAAAAGGGGAGAGCCGGTACACCGGCGTGCGGGTCATCGGTAGCGTTTCAAGGGTGTTCTGGGGGGTATACAGCAATCGGCGAACCCGGTTGCATGCCAGCATCAGCTGACTGATCCGGCGTCGTCTCCACGTATCGAGCGAGGTGACGTCATGAGCATTTTTAGCCACTTCCAACAACGTTTCGAGTCCACCCGCCAGGAAGAACTTTCGCTGCAGGAGTACCTCGAGCTGTGCAAGCAGGATCGCAGCGCCTACGCATCGGCGGCAGAACGGCTGTTGCTGGCCATCGGCGAACCGGAGCTTGTCGACACCTCTAACAATTCCAGGCTATCGCGGATCTTCTCCAACAAGGTGATCAGGCGCTATCCGGCCTTTGAAGACTTCCATGGCATGGAAGAATGCATCGACCAGATCGTGTCGTACTTCCGCCATGCGGCGCAGGGCCTGGAAGAGAAGAAACAGATCCTTTACCTGCTGGGCCCGGTAGGTGGCGGCAAGTCGTCGCTGGCCGAAAAGCTCAAGCAACTGATGGAAAAGGTGCCCTTCTACGCCATCAAGGGCTCACCTGTATTCGAATCGCCACTGGGCTTGTTCAACGCCACCGAAGATGGGGCCATTCTCGAGGAAGAGTTTGGGATCCCACGGCGCTACCTGAACACCATCATGTCGCCCTGGGCCACCAAGCGCCTGCAGGAGTTCGGCGGCGACATCTCCAAGTTCAAAGTGGTCAAACTCTATCCGTCGATCCTCAACCAGATCGCCATTGCCAAGACCGAACCTGGCGATGAGAACAACCAGGACATCTCGGCCCTCGTCGGCAAGGTGGACATCCGCAAGCTCGAGGAATACCCACAGAACGACGCCGACGCCTACAGCTATTCGGGTGCGCTGTGCCGGGCCAACCAGGGCCTGATGGAATTCGTCGAGATGTTCAAGGCGCCGATCAAGGTCCTGCACCCACTGCTTACGGCGACCCAGGAAGGTAACTACAACAGTACCGAAGGGCTGGGGGCGATTCCCTACACCGGTATCCTGCTGGCCCACTCCAACGAATCGGAGTGGCACACGTTCCGTAACAACAAGAACAACGAAGCCTTCATCGACCGCATCTACATCGTCAAGGTGCCCTACTGCCTGCGTGTCAGTGACGAGATCAAGATTTACGACAAACTGCTGGTCAACAGCTCGCTGGCCAAGGCCCACTGTGCGCCCGACACCCTCAAGATGCTGGCCCAGTTCACCGTGCTCTCACGCCTCAAAGAGCCAGAGAACTCCAACATCTATTCGAAGATGCGCGTCTACGATGGCGAAAACCTCAAGGACACCGATCCGAAGGCCAAGTCGATCCAGGAATACCGCGACTCGGCAGGTGTCGACGAAGGCATGAACGGCCTGTCGACCCGCTTCGCGTTCAAGATCCTCTCCAAAGTCTTCAACTTCGACCCACACGAAATCGCAGCCAACCCGGTTCACCTGTTGTACGTGCTCGAACAGCAAATCGAACAGGAACAGTTCCCGGCCGAAGTGCGCGAACGCTACCTGCGCTACCTGAAGGAATACCTGGCGCCGCGCTACATCGAGTTCATCGGCAAGGAAATCCAGACCGCTTACCTGGAGTCCTACAGCGAATACGGCCAGAACATCTTCGACCGCTATGTGCTGTACGCCGACTTCTGGATCCAGGACCAGGAATACCGCGACCCGGAAACCGGCGAGATCCTCAACCGCATTGCCCTCAACGAAGAGCTGGAAAAGATCGAGAAGCCGGCCGGCATCAGCAACCCGAAAGACTTCCGCAACGAGATCGTCAACTTCGTACTGCGCGCACGCGCCAACAACAACGGCAAGAACCCGAGCTGGCTCAGCTATGAAAAGCTGCGGGTGGTGATCGAGAAGAAAATGTTCTCCAACACCGAAGACTTGCTGCCGGTCATCAGCTTCAATGCCAAGGCCAGCAAGGAAGACCAGAAGAAACACAACGACTTCGTCACCCGGATGGTGGAGCGTGGCTACACCGACAAGCAGGTTCGTCTGCTGTCGGAATGGTACCTGCGGGTCAGGAAATCGCAATAAAGCGGCAAGCTACACACCGCACGCCCAAGGCTGCAGTGCCAGCCTCGGGCGGCGGCAGCTGCTTTTACGTGCAGCTCGTAGCTTGAAGCGTGCAGCTGTTCCCAGCTACCGGAGGGACCATGAGCTACGTAATCGACCGACGCCTGAACGGCAAGAACAAGAGCACGGTCAACCGCCAGCGTTTTCTGCGGCGCTACCGTGACCACATCAAGAAGGCCGTCGAAGAGGCCGTGAGCCGCCGCTCCATCATGGACATGGAGCATGGCGAGCAAATCAGCATTCCGGGACGGGACATCGATGAACCGGTGTTGCACCACGGTCGTGGCGGCAAGCAGACCATCGTGCACCCTGGCAACAAGGAATTCACTGCCGGCGAACACATCCCCAGGCCTCAAGGGGGCGGTGGTGGTGGTGGCCGCGGCAAAGCCGGCAACTCCGGCGAGGGCATGGACGAATTCGTCTTCCAGATCACCCAGGAAGAGTTTCTCGAGTTCATGTTCGAAGACCTCGAACTGCCCAACCTGGTCAAACGTCACCTGACCGGTGCCGACACCTTCAAGACCGTACGCGCCGGTATTGCCAACGAAGGCAACCCCTCGCGCATCAACATCGTGCGCACCCTGCGTTCGGCCCATGCCCGGCGTATCGCCCTGACCGGCAGCAGCCGCGCCCTGTTGCGTGAGGCGCAGAAAGAACTCGACCGCCTGAAGGTCGAGGAACCTGACAATTTCACGGACATCCAGGAAGTCGAGCAAGAGATCGAACGCCTCAAGGCGCGCATCAACCGCCTGCCCTTCCTCGATACCTTCGACTTGAAGTACAACCTGCTGGTCAAGCAGCCCAACCCCAGTTCGAAAGCGGTGATGTTCTGCTTGATGGACGTGTCCGGCTCCATGACCCAGGCCACCAAAGACATCGCCAAGCGCTTTTTCATCCTGTTGTACCTGTTCCTCAAGCGCAATTACGACCGTATCGAAGTGGTCTTCATCCGCCACCACACCAGTGCGCGTGAAGTGGACGAAGAGGAGTTCTTCTACTCGCGGGAAACCGGCGGCACCATCGTCTCCAGCGCACTCAAGCTGATGCAGGAAATCATGGCCGAGCGCTACCCGGCCAGCGATTGGAACATTTACGCCGCGCAAGCCTCTGACGGTGACAACTGGAACGACGACTCGCCGATCTGCCGCGAGATCCTCTCCAAGCAGATCATGCCGCACGTGCAGTACTACACTTACGTTGAGATCACCCCCCGTGAGCATCAGGCGCTGTGGTACGAGTACGAGCGAATCGGCGAGGGCTTCCCCGACACGTTCGCCCAGCAGCAGTTGGTATCGGCCGGCGACATCTACCCGGTCTTCCGTGAACTCTTCCAGCGCAGGTTAGCCACATGACCGCCAGAGCTCAGAAACGCCAACCCATTTCCACCGGGTCCGAGTGGACGTTCGACCTGATCCAGACTTACGACCGGGAAATCAGTCGTCTGGCCGAGCGTTACGCCCTGGACACCTACCCCAATCAGATCGAAGTGATCACCGCCGAGCAGATGATGGATGCCTACGCCTCGGTCGGCATGCCGCTGGGTTACCACCACTGGTCCTATGGCAAACAGTTCCTCAGCACCGAAAAATCCTACAGTCGGGGCCAGATGGGCTTGGCCTACGAGATCGTGATCAACTCCGATCCGTGCATCGCCTACCTGATGGAAGAAAACACCATGTGCATGCAGGCGCTGGTGATTGCTCACGCCTGCTACGGCCATAACAGCTTCTTCAAAGGCAATTACCTGTTCCGCACCTGGACCGATGCCAGTTCGATCATCGACTACCTGGTGTTCGCCAAGCAGTACATCGCCCAATGTGAAGAGCGCCACGGCATCGATGCGGTCGAAGACCTCATCGACTCCTGCCACGCCCTGATGAACTACGGCGTCGACCGTTACAAGCGCCCCTACCCCATTTCCGCCGAAGAGGAACGGCGCCGGCAAAAAGAGCGTGAAGAGCACCTGCAGCGGCAGATCAACGACCTGTGGCGCACCATTCCCAAGGGCGCAGAAAAAGGCGGCGACCGCGATGATGCGCGCTTCCCCGCCGAACCTCAGGAAAACATCCTCTATTTCATCGAAAAACACGCCCCGCTGCTCGAGCCCTGGCAACGTGAAGTGGTGCGCATCGTGCGCAAGATCGCCCAGTATTTCTACCCGCAGCGCCAGACCCAGGTCATGAACGAAGGGTGGGCTACCTTCTGGCACTACACCCTGATGAACGACCTGTATGACGAAGGCCTGGTCACCGACGGTTTCATCATGGAGTTCTTGCAATCGCACACCAGCGTGGTGTTCCAGCCAGGCTTTGACAGCCCGTACTACAACGGCATCAACCCCTATGCGCTGGGCTTCGCGATGTACACCGACATCCGCCGGATCTGCGAAAACCCTACCGAGGAGGATCGCCACTGGTTCCCCGACATTGCCGGCAGTGACTGGCTATCGACCATCAAGTTCGCGATGAGCAGCTTCAAGGACGAGAGCTTCATCCTGCAGTACCTGTCGCCCAAGGTGATCCGCGACCTCAAGCTGTTCAGCATTCTGGACGACGACCAGCGCGATGACCTGCTGGTGCCCGCCATCCATGATGAGACCGGTTATCGGGTCATCCGCGAGCAGCTGGCGGCGCAATACAACCTGGGCAACCGCGAACCGAACGTGCAGATCTGGAGCATCGACCGGCGCGGCGACCGCTCACTGACCCTGCGCCACCAACAGCACAACCGCAAACCCCTGGGCGACTCGACCGAGGAAGTGCTCAAGCACCTGCATCGCCTGTGGGGCTTCGACATCCACCTGGAGACCGTTCAGGGCGACCAGGTCATGAAGACCCACCACATGCCACCCCGCGGCGAGCACAGCGAAAGCGCCGACTATGGCCGCATGGACCTGGCCGTCATCCACCACCTCTAGCACTGCTGCCCCTGCATGACTGCCAACAGGTTATCCTGTGGGCAGTTATGGAGGCTGTACATGCACATCTACAAAGTCGGCGGCGCCGTGCGCGACCGCTTGCTCGGGCGCCCCGTCAGCGATATCGACTGGCTGGTGGTTGGCGCGACCGTCGAACAGATGCAAGCCCTGGGCTATCGCCCGGTGGGGGCTGATTTTCCGGTTTTCCTCCACCCCAAAAGCGGTGAGGAATATGCCCTGGCGCGCACCGAGCGCAAGAGCGGGCGGGGGTATGGCGGGTTTACCTTCCATGCAAGCCCCGACGTCACCCTCGAAGAAGACCTAATCCGCCGCGACCTGACCATCAATGCGATGGCGGAGGATGATGCGGGCACGCTGTACGACCCCTACCACGGCAAAGAAGATCTCGACAGGCGCCTGTTACGCCACGTTTCCCCGGCATTCGCCGAAGACCCGCTGCGGGTGCTGCGGGTTGCCCGCTTTGCCGCACGCTACGCCCCCCTCGGCTTCAAGGTCGCTGACGAGACGCTGGCGCTGATGCGTCAGATCAGCGCCTCCGGCGAGCTGCAAGCGCTCACCGCTGAGCGCAGCTGGAAAGAGATCGAGCGCGCGCTGATGGAGCCGCAACCCCAGGTGTTCTTCGAGGTCTTGCACGCGTGCGATGCCTTGCAGGAGCTGCTGCCTGAGCTCAACGACAGCCCCCACGCCCTGGCAGGCCTGGAGCAGGCTGCGCTGCACGGTCAACCGCTGCACGTGCGCTGGGCTTGCCTGCTGCGCGAGTTGCAGCCGGCTGTAATCAAGGCGGTCAGCCAGCGCTTCAAGGCACCGCGCGAGTGCCAGGAGCTGGCCATGCTGGTGGGTGATTGCCTGACACACTGCAACGAGGCCTTTGAGCTGGATCCTGAGGCAGTGCTGGGGCTGTTGCAGAAGTTCGATGTGTACCGCCGGCCACAGCGTTTTGATGACTTCCTCAGCGCCTGCGAGATGGATGCGCGTGCCCGTCAGGGCGAGCGGGCTTATCCACAGGCTGATTACCTAAGGGGCGCAGCGGCGGCGGCGAGGGCGGTGGATGTGAAGCCGCTGGTGCAGGATGGGCTGACCGGGCAGGCGTTGGGGGAGGCACTCAAAGGTGAGCGGTTGAAGGCGCTTGTTGCCTACAAGGGTAGTGCAGAAGGCTGATTTATCGATTGCCTGGCCTGGCCCTTTCGCGGGTAAACCCGCTCCCACAGGAATATCACTGGTCTCTAGACCTGTGCGGTCCCTGTGGGAGCGGATTTACCCGCGAAGAGGCCCGCTCAGGCAACAAAAGAGTTCGGATCAGGCAGGTGTCAGTTGCAACCCGCGCCACTCAAAGGCAACCGGCGCCAACACCTGATCGATCCGCGCCTCCTGCCACACCTGCGCCATCGGCTTTCCCACCCCCGGGTGCACCAGCTCTGGCGCCAGCAGCGACAATGGCCACAGCACGAACGCGTTTTTCAGAATCTCGGCCCGCGGCAGCACCAACCCATCGAACGTGCCGTGCAGATCGTCATACAGCAGCACGTCGATATCCAGCGGCAGCCCTTTACGCTCTGGCGCGTAACGGCCGTTGTCGGCTTCGATGAACTTGAGGCGGCGGTCCAGCTCCATCAACGGCAAATCGGTCTTGCCGGTCACCACGAAGTTGATGAACGGCCCACTCTTGATCCCAACCGCCTGGCTTTCGAACGCTGGCGAACAGCGCATGTCGGTAAGAATGCCCGCCAAGGCATCGAGCCCGGCACACAAGTGCGCATGCCGGTCGATGTTACTGCCCAAGCCCAGGTAAACCGTGTTCAGAGACATCCGCGCTCGATCTCCACGCCAACACCGCCACGGGCAGCCGGAACCGCGCCTGGCTTGGTCAGCTTTAACCGCACCCACGGAATCTGGAATTCTTCCATCAGCACCGCGACCAGGCGCTCGGCGAAGGTTTCTACCAATTCGAAGCGTGCCTGTTCGGAAAATGCCTGGATACGCGCCGAAACACTGGCGTAGTCCAGCGCCAGGCTGAGATCGTCGCCGGCCGCTGCCGGGCGGTTGTCCCAGGCAAAACTCAGGTCCAGGCGCAAGCACTGGCGAATATCCCGCTCCCAGTCATAGGCACCGATGACGGTATCGACTTCCAGGCCTTCGATGAACACTCTGTCCAAGCACTTCTCTCCACAGCACGACAAGGGCGACTGGCGCCGTTAGAATCAGGGCGTCCTCGCCCGGAATAGTTAGCATGTTTTGGTTATTGGCGCTGCTCGCCTACCTGCTCGGCTCGCTGTCCTTCGCCATTGTCCTGAGCCGCCTTTTCGGCAGCCCGGACCCCCGTGCCAGCGGTTCAGGCAATGCCGGGGCCACCAACATGCTTCGCCTGGCAGGCCGCAAGCTGGCGATCCTGACCCTGCTTGGCGACCTGTGCAAGGGCTTGTTGCCCGTATTGCTTGCCCGCGCTGCCGGCCTCGACCTGCAGGAGCAGGCCTGGGTTGGCGTGTGCGCGGTGCTGGGCCACCTGTTCCCGCTGTACTTTCGCTTCCAGGGCGGCAAGGGCGTGGCAACCGCGGCCGGCATGCTCATGGGCCTGTACTTCCCGGCGGCATTGCTGGCCATCGCTGCCTGGTTGCTGACCTTCTACCTCACACGTACCAGCTCACTGGCGGCGCTTATTGCCACGCCGCTGACCTTGCCCCTGCTCGCCTGGCGCGAACCCGAGGCATTGCTGCCGATCAGCGTGCTCACGCTGATGATCGTCTGGGGCCACCGCAACAACCTACGCGACCTGTTCGCCGGGCGTGAACGCCACTTCTGACAACTTTCAGACCGGCGGCAACTGCTCCATCGGCCAGCGCGCCTGCACGCTGATCGCCAGGTCCTGCTGCTGCCCGGCCAACAGGCGCTGGCAGCCGGCATAGGCGATCATCGCGCCGTTGTCGGTGCAGAACTGCGGGCGGGCGTAGTACACGTTGCCCTTCATGCCAGCCAGCATTTCCTCGAGCGAGGCACGCAAGGCCTTGTTGGCGCTGACACCACCGGCAATCACCAGCCGCTTCAGGCCCGTCTGCTTCAAAGCCCGCTTGCACTTGATGGTCAAAGTCTCCACCACCGCCTGCTGGAATGCCAGCGACACGTCGCAACGGGTTTGCTCACCGTCGTCGCCAGCATCACGGCACTGCTGCCAGGTATTCAGGGCGAAGGTCTTGAGGCCACTGAAGCTGAATTCCAGCCCCGGGCGATCGGTCATCGGCCGTGGGAAAACAAACCGCCCTGGCACGCCCTGCTCGGCCAGCCGGGCGATTTCCGGGCCGCCGGGGTAGTTCAGGCCGATCAGCTTGGCGGTCTTGTCGAACGCCTCACCGGCTGCGTCGTCCAGGCTTTCGCCCAACAGCTCGTACTGGCCGATGCCATCGACCCTGACCAACTGGGTATGGCCACCCGACACCAACAAAGCGACGAACGGAAACTCGGGCGGGTTTTCTTCCAGCATGGGCGCCAGAAGATGGCCTTCCATGTGGTGCACGCCAATGGCCGGGATGTCCCAGGCAAACGCCAGGGCCTGGGCGCAGGACGCGCCGACCAGCAGTGCGCCGACCAGCCCAGGACCCGCGGTGTAGGCGATGGCATCGATCTCGGTGGCGACGCAGCCAGCCTCGTCCAATACCTGGCGAATCAACGGCAGCATGCGCTTGACGTGATCGCGTGAGGCAAGCTCCGGTACCACACCGCCAAACACGCGGTGCAGGTCGATCTGGCTGAACAGCGCGTCGGCCAACAAACCGCGTTCGCTGTCATATAATGCGACGCCAGTTTCGTCGCAGGATGTTTCCAATCCCAGTACTAGCATGGGCTCGTCCCTTGTGGGGGCTGAATTCGAAGCCGCGCATGATAGTCGCCGTGTCGGGTGCCGACCAGCGGTTTTCGATCAGAGGCTTTGCATTCCGGCCAGCTAAGGGTTAACATCCGCAACCCTTGAAAACCGACGTTCTCCAGCACACCTTTGTTTTGCCAGGAGCACGTCTACCCCGGTAATGAATTAAGGTAGCCCTGGATGCCAGCCGTCAAAGTTAAAGAGAACGAACCCTTCGACGTAGCTCTGCGTCGTTTCAAGCGCTCCTGCGAAAAAGCCGGTGTACTGGCTGAAGTTCGTAGCCGCGAGTTTTACGAGAAGCCGACCGCCGAGCGTAAGCGTAAAGCAGCTGCTGCTGTTAAGCGCCACGCCAAGAAAGTTCAGCGCGAACAGCGCCGCGCCGTTCGTCTGTACTAATACAGACGTTCTACGCAAAGCTTCTGCCCTGCCCGGCTCACCGCCGGGCCGATGGCAGCGGTTGCTTCACAACTGCTTCAAACTTGGGCAGCTAGCTCAAGGCCTTTTATGCACTCGCTTCATGCGAACTGCATGGGGGCAACCTGCCTGAAACGTCAGAGCTGGTCATTGACCAGATCGTGCACGTCCTGTCTGACGAGCCTTCATTGGCTGGCGACGAGCACATACTTCCCTCGCACTTCCCCTTGCAGCATTCGCCCCAACCGGCGCGTGAGCGATTAGACTTGCCAGTTGCCAGATGACGAGACTGCCATGGCCGGGCTGATTCCCCAGAGTTTCATTGACGACCTTATCAACCGCCTCGACATTGTCGACGTGGTGAGTTCGCGCGTCCAGCTGAAAAAAACCGGCAAAAACTACTCGGCCTGCTGCCCGTTCCACAAGGAAAAGACCCCGTCCTTCACGGTCAGCCCCGACAAGCAGTTCTATTACTGCTTCGGTTGCGGCGCCGGTGGCAACGCCCTCGGCTTTGTCATGGACCACGACAACCTGGACTTCCCCCAGGCGGTCGAGGAACTGGCCCGCGCCGCTGGCATGGAAGTACCCCGCGAGGAAGGCCGTCGCGCACAAAAGCCGCGCCAGCCAACCGATTCACCGCTGTATCCGCTACTGGATGCCGCCACCGAATTCTACCGCCAGGCCCTGCGCAACCACCCCACCCGCAAAGCGGCGGTGGACTACCTCAAAGGCCGCGGCCTGTCTGGGGAGATTGCCCGGGACTTCGGCCTGGGCTTCGCGCCGCCCGGCTGGGACAACCTGCTCAAGCACCTGGGTGCCGACACCCTGCAGCAAAAGGTCATGATCGATGCCGGCCTGCTGATCGAGAACGCCGAAACCGGCAAACGCTATGACCGCTTCCGCGACCGCGTGATGTTCCCGATCCGCGACAGCCGTGGCCGCGTGATCGCCTTCGGCGGCCGCGTACTGGGTGACGACAAACCCAAGTACCTCAACTCCCCGGAAACCCCGGTTTTTCATAAAGGCCAGGAACTCTACGGGCTTTACGAGGCGCGCAAGCACAACCGCAACCTCGACGAAATCATCGTCGTCGAAGGCTACATGGACGTCATCGCACTGGCCCAGCAGGGCCTGCGCAACGCTGTCGCCACCCTCGGCACCGCCACCAGCGAAGAGCACCTCAAGCGCCTGTTCCGCGTGGTGCCCAGCGTGCTGTTCTGTTTCGACGGCGACCAGGCCGGGCGCAAGGCGGCCTGGCGCGCGCTGGAGTCCGCCCTGTCGGCCCTGCAGGATGGCCGCCGCGCACGCTTTCTGTTCCTGCCCGAAGGCGAAGACCCGGACAGCCTGGTGCGCGCCGAAGGCACCGATGCCTTCATGGCACGCATCAACCAGCACGCCCAACCCCTGGCGGATTACTTTTTCGAGCAACTGAGTGCCGAAGCTGACCCGCGCTCGCTGGAAGGCAAGGCGCATTTGGCGACCCTGGCTGCACCGTTGATCGAAAAAATCCCTGGCGCCAACTTGCGTCAGCTGATGCGTAACCGCCTGAAGGAAATCACCGGCCTCGACCCTCAGCAAGTCGAGCAACTGGCCCAGCAACCAGCAGCCAGTAGCAGCGTTCCGGACTACGATCCGGGCTATGACTACGATGCCATGGCCAGTTACACGCCTGACTACGGCGACATGCCGCAGCACGACTACGCGCCGGCGCAGCAAGAGCAACAATGGAAGCCGAACAAGGCGGGCGGCAAGAAGCCGTGGAGCGACAAGCCCTGGGACAAAAACCGCAAAGGCGGCAAGCCCTGGCAGCAACGCGACGAGGCCCCACCGCGCACCCCGGCCCCCGTGGAGCCCCCGACCCTGGCGGCCTTGCGCACGTTGCTGCACCACCCATTACTGGCCGGCAAGGTGGAAGATGCCAGCCACTTCGCCGACGAAGAGCACCTGTACAGCCAGTTGCTGGTGGCATTGATCGAAGCCGCTCAGAAGAATCCTGGGCTAAGCTCAATGCAGTTGATCGCACGTTGGCACGGCACCGAACAGGGCCGTTTGCTGCGGGCGCTGGCCGAGAAGGAATGGCTGATCGTAGCCGACAACCTTGAACAACAGTTTTTCGACACTATAACTAGCTTGTCCGCCCGCCAACGCGAGCGCAGCCTGGAACATCTGCTCAGGAAAGCACGTCAAAGCGAGTTGAGCAGTGAGGAAAAATCGCAGCTTCTCGCCCTGCTTAGCAGGAATGTTCCCGCACAAACGCCGACCTCATCTGGCGCGTGAGGCCCATGCTCGGGTATAATCCTCGGCTTGTTTTTTGCCCGCCAAGACCTTCAGTGGATAGGGTGTTATGTCCGGAAAAGCGCAACAGCAGTCTCGTATCAAAGAGTTGATCACCCGCGGTCGTGAGCAGGGCTACCTGACTTACGCGGAGGTCAACGACCACCTGCCTGAGGATATTTCAGATCCTGAACAGGTGGAAGACATCATCCGCATGATCAACGACATGGGGATCAACGTATTCGAGAGTGCTCCGGATGCGGATGCCCTTCTGTTGGCGGAAGCCGACACCGACGAAGCCGCGGCCGAAGAAGCCGCTGCTGCGTTGGCGGCAGTTGAAACCGATATCGGCCGCACGACCGACCCAGTGCGCATGTACATGCGTGAAATGGGTACTGTCGAGCTGCTGACCCGCGAAGGCGAGATCGAAATCGCCAAGCGTATCGAGGAAGGCATCCGTGAAGTCATGGGCGCCATCGCTCACTTCCCGGGTACTGTCGACTACATTCTCAGCGAATACGACCGCGTCACCACCGAAGGTGGCCGTTTGTCCGATGTGCTCAGCGGTTATATCGACCCTGATGACAACATCGCTGCCCCGACCGAAGAAGTGCCTGTTCCAGGTGCCAAGGTTGCGGCTGCCAAGGAAGAAACGGACGACGAAGAAGAAAGCGAAGAGAGCGACGATGAGGAAGAGGCCGAAAGTGGCCCGGACCCAGTCGTTGCCGCTCAGCGTTTCGGTGCGGTTTCCGATCAGCTTGCCGTCACCCTCAAGGTGCTGAAAAAGCATGGCCGCAGCCATGCCGAGAGCATCGGCGCCATGCAGGCGCTGGCCGATCTGTTCATGCCGATCAAGCTGGTACCCAAGCAGTTCGAGGTACTGGTAGAGCGCGTGCGTGATGCACTGAGCCGCCTGCGTCAGCAAGAACGCGCCATCATGCAACTGTGCGTCCGTGACGCTCGCATGCCGCGTGCCGACTTCCTGCGCATGTTCCCAAGCAACGAAACCGACCAGACCTGGAGCGGTGACCTGGCCAAGCGTAACACCAAGTGGGCTGCTGCCCTGGGTGAAAAAGACGCTGCCATCGTCGCCTGCCAACAGAAGCTGATCGACCTTGAGACCGAGACTGGCCTGACCGTCGCGGAGATCAAGGAAATCAACCGTCGCATGTCGATCGGTGAAGCCAAGGCCCGCCGCGCCAAGAAAGAAATGGTCGAGGCGAACCTGCGTCTGGTGATCTCCATCGCCAAGAAGTACACCAACCGTGGCCTGCAGTTCCTCGACCTGATCCAGGAAGGCAACATCGGCTTGATGAAAGCGGTGGACAAGTTCGAATACCGTCGCGGCTACAAGTTCTCGACCTATGCCACCTGGTGGATTCGCCAGGCGATCACCCGTTCGATCGCCGACCAGGCCCGCACCATCCGTATTCCGGTGCACATGATCGAGACGATCAACAAGCTCAACCGTATTTCCCGCCAGATGCTGCAGGAAATGGGCCGTGAACCGACCCCGGAAGAGCTGGGCGAGCGCATGGAAATGCCTGAGGACAAGATCCGCAAGGTACTGAAGATCGCCAAAGAGCCGATCTCCATGGAAACCCCGATTGGTGACGACGAAGATTCGCACCTGGGCGACTTCATCGAGGACTCGACCATGCAGTCCCCGATCGATGTAGCCACGGTCGAAAGCCTCAAGGAAGCCACCCGTGACGTGCTCTCGGGCCTGACCGCCCGCGAAGCCAAAGTGCTGCGTATGCGCTTCGGCATCGACATGAACACCGACCACACCCTCGAAGAGGTAGGTAAGCAGTTTGACGTGACCCGTGAACGGATCCGTCAGATCGAAGCGAAGGCGTTGCGCAAATTGCGCCACCCGACGCGCAGCGAGCATCTGCGTTCCTTCCTCGACGAGTGATGACAAACCCCGGCCCAGGCCGGGGTTTTTCTTTTGTGGGCAAAGCGGCGACACAATGCCTGATTTCTGCCCCACATCCCCCTGAATGCCCGTCTACACTCGACGTCAGACACTCTGATAGCGAGGCCGCTATGCCCCTGATGCCGGCCATTCTGTTGCTGCTCCTTATCCTGTGGACCACAACGGCCGGCGCCCTGACCCTGACAGACGAGGAAAAAGCCTGGCTGGCTGCCCACCCGCAGTTAAGCCTGGGCGTAGACGCCTCTTGGCCACCGTTCGAGTTTCGCGACCAGGAGGGCCGGTACCAGGGATTGGCCGCCGACTACATCGACACGATCCAGGAACGCCTGGGCGTGACGCTAAAACCGGTCGAGCCCAAGAGCTGGACCGAGGTATTGGCGCAGGCGCGCAATAACCAGCTCGACCTGCTACCCGGCATCATGTCGACTCCCGAGCGCCAGGGTTACCTGGCCTTTACGCGCCCCTACCTCGACTTCCCGATTGTCATCCTGGCCCACAAAGGCGGGGCGCAACCCCGCTCATTGAAGGACCTGTACGGCCTGAAGATCGCCGTGGTCGAGAACTACGCCCCGCACGAACTGCTGCGCACCCACCACCCCGACCTCAACCTGGTGGCCATGCCCAACGTCAGCTCGGCCCTGCAGGCACTGGCCACAGACGAAGTCGACGCCGTGGTCGGCGACCTCGCCTCGAGTATCTGGAGCCTTCGCCAGCTCAAGCTCGACGGCCTCTATGTCAGTGGCGAAACGCCCTACCGCTACCAACTGGCCATGGCCGCACCACGGGACAACAAAGTCCTGGTGGGCATTCTCGATAAAGTCATGGCCGACATGAGCAGCGCCGAGATCAACCGTATTCAACAGCGCTGGGTCGGTAACGTGGTGGACCAGCGCCTGTTCTGGTCCGACATGTTGGTGTATGGCCTGCCTGCGGTGCTGTTGCTGGTGGCGATTCTTGCCGTGGTGATCCGCATCAACCGCAGGCTCAGCTCGGAAATTTCCCGCCGCATCGCCCTCGAACAAGAGCTGCGAAGCAGCGAGTATCACTACCGCGGCCTGGTAGAGAGCTTGTCGGCCATCGCCTGGGAAGCCGACGCCAACGATTTCACCTACAACTATGTCTCGCCCCATGCCGAAGACCTGCTTGGCTACCCGTTGCATGACTGGCTCAAGCCCGGTTTCTGGCGCAGCATCCTGCACCCGGAGGACGCGCTCTGGGCCCAGGCTTATTGCGACAGTGAAACCGCAGCCGGCCGCGATCACAGCCTCGACTACCGGGTCATCCGCGCCGATGGCCAGCCCCTGTGGATTCGCAACATCGTCAGCATGATCGAGCATGGCCACCGGCCGGTGATGCGCGGGCTGATGATCGACATCAGCGAGACCAAGCGCACCGAAGACGCCCTGCGCCTGTCGGAGCAGAAGTTCGCCTCGGTGTTCCAGCAGTGCCCGGACATCCTGCTGATCGCCCGCCATAGCGACGGCTGCCTGCTGGAGGTCAACGAAGCCTTCGAAGAGCAGATCGGCCTCACCCCAGGTCAAGTGATCGGCCGCACCGCCACCGAGCTGAACCTGTGGGCCGTCGCCGGCACCGGGCCGCGGCTGCTCGAACGCCTGCACCAAGGCGGCATCCGCAACCTGGAAATGAGCTTCCGCCGCAGCAATGGCCAGTTGTTCACAGGCCTGACTTCGGCAGAAACATTCGAGCTCGATGGCACGCCGGCGCTAGTCGTGGCCGTGCGCGACATCAGCCAGCTCAAAGAAACCCAGGAGCAACTGCAAACCTCGGAAGAGAAGTTCGCCAAGGCATTCCACGCATCGCCCGACGGTCTGCTGCTGTCGCGCCAGAGCGACGGGCTGCTGATTGAGGTCAACGAAGGCTTCTGCCGCCTCACCGGCTACGACCTGAACCCGACCATCGACCAGACCTCCCTTGATCTGGGCATCTGGGTAGACCTCAACGAGCGCAAGCGGCTGGTCGACCAGCTCAAGCGTGATGGCTTCGTACGTGACTTCAGCTGCCACATCCGCCGCAGCGATGGGCAGATCCGCCTGTGCGAACTGTCCGCCCGGCCCCTGCCGATTGGCGGTGTCGACTGCATGCTGACCATTGCCCGCGACATCACCGAGCGCCACCTCATGCAGGAAAAACTGCAGCTGGCCGCCACCGTGTTCGAAAACACCGCCGAGGGCGTTCTGATCACCGACATCGACCAGCGCATCAGCGCGGTCAACCGCGCCTTCAGCGAAATTACCGGCTACGGCGAGATCGAGGCGCTCGGCCAAACCCCGCGCCTGCTTGCCTCAGGCCAGCACGACAGCGCCTTCTATGCCGCCATGTGGCACCAACTGACCGACGAGGGCCACTGGCAGGGCGAGATCTACAACAAACGCAAGAATGGCGAGCTGTACCCCAGTTGGCTGACCATCAGCGCGGTGCGCAACAGCGAGTACGAGATCACCCATTTCGTCGCCGTGTTCGCCGACATTTCCAGCCTCAAGCACGCCCAGGCCAAGCTGGATTACCAGGCTCACCACGACCCGCTCACCGGCCTGCCCAACCGTGCCCTGTTCGAGAACCGCCTGCAGGCCGTGCTCACCTGCGCCCAAGTCTCAAACCGCCAGGGCGCGGTGTTGTTCCTCGACCTCGACCGCTTCAAGCACATCAACGACAGCCTCGGCCACCCGGTCGGCGACCTGTTGCTCAAAGGCATCGCCCAGCGCCTGAAAGAACAGGTGCGCGACGTCGACACCGTGGCGCGCCTGGGCGGTGACGAGTTCATCATCCTATTGCCCGGCCTGCACAGGCCCAGCGACGCCAACAGCATCGCCGGCAAACTGCTGGCTTGCTTCAGCGCGCCCTTCCAGGCCGGCGAGCACGAGTTTTTCACCAGCGCCAGCATCGGTATCAGCCTTTATCCACAGGACGGCAGCGACGTCTCCACACTGATCCGCAATGCCGACGCCGCCATGTACCGCTCCAAAGCCAAAGGCCGCAACCGCGTAGAAGCCTACACCCGCGACCTCACCGCCCAGGCCAGCGAGCGCATCGCCCTCGAACATGAGCTGCGCCGCGCCGTCGAACGCAACGAAATGAGCCTGTGCTTCCAGCCCAAGCTCAGCCTCAAGACCCAGAGCCTGGTCGGCGCCGAAGCGCTGATCCGCTGGAGCCACCCGACCTTTGGCGAAGTGCCGCCAGAGCACTTCATTCACCTGGCGGAAGAGAACGGCACCATTCTGCAGCTCGGTGACTGGGTGCTTGAAAAGGCGTGCCAACAGATGCACATCTGGAAGATGCACTACGAAGACTTTGGCCCGCTGTCGATCAACCTGGCCGGCGCCCAACTGCGCCATCCCCACCTGGCACGGCGCATCGAACAGTTGCTAAAGACCTACCAGCTCAAGGCCGGCGACCTGCAGTTGGAGATCACCGAAAACTTCATCATGAGCCAGGCAGAAGAAGCCCTGGCCGTGCTGCACCAGTTGAAAAAACTGGGCGTGCAGCTGGCCATCGACGACTTCGGCACGGGTTATTCGTCCCTCAGCTACCTTAAACGCTTGCCGTTGGACATCCTTAAGATCGACAAGTCGTTCATCCGCGGCCTACCTGACGACCCCCACGACGCCGCCATCGCGAGGGCGATCATCGCACTGGGCCGCAGCATGCAGTTCACGATCATTGCCGAAGGTGTGGAGAACCAGGCCCAGCAGCGCTTCCTGGCAGCCGAGGGCTGTGAACAGATCCAAGGCTACATCGTCAGCCTGCCCCTACCCCCGGAGGAGTTCGCCGCGACGTTTCTTCGTATAGCACTATCCGATCTTTCGGATGGCACCCTTTCAAAACCCTCGTTATAATCCGGCCACTTACTGAGGGCCTATAGCTCAGTTGGTTAGAGCAGAGGACTCATAATCCTTTGGTCCACGGTTCGAGTCCGTGTGGGCCCACCAAATACGACAAAGCCGCGCAATCGCGCGGCTTTTTTGTGCTTGTTGTCCCGTCCTGATTAAGGACATGCCGCTTAGGCCCGCTTCTTGGATGCCTGGCCTGCATTCGCAAACCCGTTGGCGCCCTTGTTGAGTGACACCTTCCGGCGCCTAGAAGCCTCTTGAGCTTCCTCTTGCCTAGTACAAAGCGCATCCCAGCCCTTCATCGCTAAAGCGACCGTCCTCGGCACAGGTTTTTCGCCACTGCGATAGTAAGCCAGCATACGCCTGCTAAGGCCCAATTCCTGCGCGGCACGGTCCAACGTAAGCCCGTTTTTGGCCATCCAATTCCAAACCAGCTCATGCGAACAATCACCGCTTTGCTCCACTGCTCTGGCGCGGAGGTTGTCGGCAGCAAGCTCCAATTCGTCGTCATCGGCCCAAATGACGGTATCGCTCCACTCGCCAATTGCAGCGGTCGCAAAAACCTCGGGGTCAGATAGCCGGCGCAACGTTGGGTGTTTCGCGATGATAGCGTCCAGCCTCACTGGGTATTGCTTTCCATCGGCGAAGGTCAGCAGTAACTCGTTGGGGGCAGTGACAGCGAGCTCTGTCAGCCGGAAGTGTTTGTTGGTCATGGATTCAATCCATCCGAGCGGCAGCGATACCCCTTGGATGTCGCTGCCTCAAAAACCTCATTGTCCGCTCAGCAATGGCGATCATGACAACAGTTAATCGTTAGATTTTGTGATCACCCGAGGCTGCATCTCAACCTGCCGCGTATTGTAGAACGTGGTCCCCGCCGGAATGTCCCGCATCACCAGCGACATGGCACCAATCACCACGTCGTCGCCAATGCTGATCCGGTCCGCCACTATGCAGCTGTTGGCGCCCACGCTGACGTTATCGCCAATGCGCAACGCATACGCCTCCAGCCCTAGGGTCTTGATGCCGATCGAGCAATTCTGGCGGATGAAAAAGTTACGCCCGATGCTCACGTGGCGGGTAATCACCACGCCAGGCAGGTGGGCGATGCGCAGCCCGGGGGCGATCTGGGCGGCGATGTCGATGTCCACGGCGTACTTAAGATTGAGCCGTTGCTGCATACGCATGGCATGACGCTGGGCCAGGCCGCCTCGTGCGTCGAGGTACTGGGCCAGGCGGAAGGCAAAGAGAAAGCGCAGCTTGTTGTCCTTGCGGGCGCGGCGCAGCACGTTGAACAGCAGGCTGATGCGGCGGCCGGGCTTTTTCTTGTTGGAGACTTCCAGTCGCCAGCATTCGAGCAGGTTTGCGAAGTTCACGGCGTGGGTCCAGTACGGTCGGCCTGCCATGATGCCGAAAGAAAGCCAGTGACGCAGCCTTGCCCTGGTTGCCATTGGCTGGCTAGGCTAGCGGGCCCACTGTAGAGACTTGCCATGTCGGATGCCCGCCCCATTACGCTGGATGAAATCGACCGCCAGCTGATCGCCCTGCTGCAAATCAATGCCCGCGAAAGCGTTGCCACCCTCGCCCGCCTGCTGGGTATCGCGCGCACCACGGTCAACTCACGCCTGGAGCGGCTGGAGAAGAACAAGGTGATCTCAGGCTATGGTGTGCGCCTGGGCCAACACGTGATGGGCGGTGGCTTGCAGGCGTATGTCGGGATCAAGGTGCAGCCCCGTTCCGGCAAGGAGGTGGTGCGGCGTCTGAGTGCCATGGGGCAGGTGCAGCAACTGTGCGCGGTGAGTGGTGAGTTCGATTATGTGGCCTGGCTGCGGACCGATTCACCGGAGCAGCTGGACCAGTTGCTTGATCAGATCGGCAGTGTCGATGGGGTGGAGAAAACCACCACGTCGATCATTTTGAGCAGCAAGGTGGACCGGGGGCAGTTGCTGTGATGTGAGGGGCACGAGGTGCCTGGCTTGCGATTGGCGGCGCGCATGAGATCGAGCGCCGCCCGCGCGGCGCTTCGCAGCACAAGGCTGCTCCTACATCTGTTTCGGGCCAATTATTCCTGTGACATGGGCGCGCGGCACCTTTGCGCCCAACTCAATATCGAGTTGGACCAACAAGGCGGTCGCGCGCCTCTCTCATAGGCTTTACTGGCCGGAAACAGATGTAGGAGCAGCCTTGTGCTGCGAAGCGCCGCGCGGGCGGCGCTCGATCTCATAGGCGCTGCAAATCTCCAGACAAACCCTTAACCGTCACCATGGATCTCGTCAAAAACAACCAATCAATGCTCATTTCGACGACAAAACATACATTCAGACAACACTCTGCATCTTAATTACGACCCCCCCCACGCCCTAAAATGACCCCCAGGCATCTCCTATACTCAGGCTCCGCTCTCTGCGCAGCCCCTCTGGCAAGGTCACTTCATGAACAACAAGAACCGCCACCCCGCCGACGGCAAAAAGCCCATCACCATCTTCGGCCCGGACTTCCCCTTCGCCTTCGATGACTGGCTGGAACACCCGGCCGGCCTGGGCAGCATCCCGGCCGAGCGCCAGGGCGAGGAAGTGGCGATTGTCGGGGCCGGGATCGCTGGCCTGGTAGCGGCTTACGAGTTGATGAAGCTGGGCCTCAAGCCTGTCGTCTATGAAGCGTCGAAACTGGGTGGCCGGCTGCGCTCGCAAGCCTTCAACGGCACCGACGGGATCATCGCCGAATTAGGTGGCATGCGCTTTCCGGTCTCTTCGACGGCCTTCTACCACTATGTGGACAAGTTGGGCCTGGAGACCAAGCCATTCCCCAACCCGCTGACCCCCGCCTCTGGCAGCACGGTGATCGACCTGGAAGGCCAGACCTACTACGCCGAAAAGGCCGCGGACCTGCCCGACCTGTTCCACGAGGTGGCCGACGCCTGGGCCGACGCCCTGGAAAGCGGCGCGCAGTTTGCCGATATCCAGCAGGCGATCCGGGATCGTGATGTACCGCGCCTGAAAGCGCTGTGGAACACGCTGGTGCCCCTGTGGGACGACCGCACGTTCTACGACTTCGTCGCCACCTCGCGCTCGTTCGCCAAGCTGAGCTTCCAGCACCGGGAGGTGTTCGGCCAGGTCGGCTTCGGCACCGGAGGCTGGGACTCGGATTTCCCCAACTCGATGCTGGAAATCTTCCGCGTGGTGATGACCAATTGCGACGACCATCAACACTTGGTCGTGGGCGGCGTCGAGCAGGTGCCGCAAGGCATCTGGCGCCATGTGCCGGAACGCTGCGCCCATTGGCCGCAAGGCACCAGCCTCAGCTCGCTGCACGGCGGTGCGCCGCGCACTGGGGTCAAGCGCATTGCCCGCGCCGCCGATGGCCAGTTGGCGGTGACCGACAACTGGGGCGATACCCGCCATTACGCCGCCGTGCTTGCAACGTGCCAGACCTGGCTGCTGACCACGCAGATCGACTGCGAAGAGTCGCTGTTCTCGCAGAAGATGTGGATGGCCCTGGACCGTACCCGCTACATGCAATCGTCGAAAACCTTCGTGATGGTCGACCGCCCGTTCTGGAAGGACAAAGACCCGCAAACCGGCCGCGACCTGATGAGCATGACGCTCACTGACCGCCTCACCCGCGGGACCTACCTGTTCGACAACGGTGACGACAAGCCGGGGGTGATCTGCCTGTCCTACGCGTGGATGAGCGATGCCCTGAAGATGCTCCCGCACCCGGTGGAAAAACGCGTGCAACTGGCCCTCGACGCACTGAAGAAAATCTACCCGAAGACCGATATCGCCGGGCACATCATCGGCGACCCGATCACCATATCGTGGGAGGCCGACCCGCACTTCCTCGGTGCCTTCAAGGGCGCGCTGCCGGGCCATTACCGCTACAACCAGCGCATGTACGCGCACTTCATGCAGCAGGACATGCCCGCCGAACAGCGCGGCATGTTCATCGCCGGCGACGACGTGTCGTGGACGCCGGCGTGGGTGGAAGGCGCGGTGCAGACGTCGCTCAATGCCGTGTGGGGTATCATGAATCACTTCGGTGGCCAGACCCACCCGGACAACCCAGGCCCAGGCGATGTGTTCGATGAAATCGGCCCGATCGCCCTGGCCGACTGAGACAAGGAGGCGCCATGCGCATCGCTCTGTTCCAAGGCGCGCCCAACCCACTGGACGTGCCCGGCAATCTGCAACGGCTGCAGCACCAGGCGCAACGGGCGGCTGAACGCGGCGCCCAGCTGCTGGTGTGCCCGGAGATGTTCCTCACCGGCTACAACATCGGCCTGGCCCAGGTCGAGCGCCTGGCCGAGGCCAGTGATGGCCCCGCGGCCATGGACGTGGTGGAGATCGCCCAGGCGCATCGCATCGCCATCGTCTATGGCTACCCGGAGCGCGGCGATGATGGCGCGTTCTACAACAGCGTGCAGTTGATCGATGCCCACGGTCGCAGCCTGTGCAACTACCGTAAGACGCACCTGTTCGGTGAGCTGGACCGCTCGATGTTCAGCGCAGGCCCCGACCATTTCCCGGTTGTGGAACTGGAAGGCTGGAAGGTCGGCATGCTGATCTGCTACGACATCGAGTTTCCGGAGAACGCCCGGCGCCTGGCGCTGGACGGCGCCGAACTGATCCTGGTACCGACGGCGAACATGGCGCCTTACGATTTCATCTGCCAGGTGACGGTGCGAGCGCGGGCACAGGAGAACCAGTGTTACCTGGTGTATGCCAACTATTGTGGGGCCGAGGGCGACATCCAGTATTGCGGCCAGAGCAGCATCATCGGCCCGGATGGCAGCCTGCTGGCCTTGGCCGGGCGGGACGAGTGCCAGTTGCTGGCCGAGCTTGCGCGTGAGCAGGTGGTAGAAGGGCGCAAGGCGTTTCCTTACCTGACCGACTTGCGCCAGGAACTGCATGTGCGCGAGGGTTTGTAGGAGCGGCAAGGGTTACGACAGTGCGTTAGCATTAACGCCTACCTGGAGCCCCCATGCCTGACGCCACGCAGCACCTCACCCTCGCCAACGGCCTGCAGCTGACCCTGCGCCATGCCCCGCGCCTCAAGCGTGCGGCGGCCGCGTTGCGGGTGCAGGCAGGCAGCCACGATGCCCCGGCAAAATGGCCGGGTATGGCGCACTTTCTCGAACACCTGTTCTTCCTGGGCACAGCGCGCTTCCCGTTGGAAGACGGCCTGATGCGGTATGTGCAGGCCCTCGGTGGCCAGGTCAACGCCAGCACCCGTGAGCGCACCACCGACTTTTTCTTCGAAGTCCCCCCCGCGGCTTTGGCCGGCGGGCTGGAGCGCCTGTGCCAGATGCTGGCCGAACCCGACCTTGGCATCGAGCGCCAGCGCCGGGAGCGTGAGGTCATTCATGCCGAATTCATCGCCTGGTCGCGTAACCCGCAGGCTCAGCAGCAATTCGCCCTGCTGCAGTCGGTTTCGCCCCAGCATCCGCTGAGCAGTTTTCAGGCGGGCAATCGTTACACCCTCGCCCTGCAAGATCCTGCGTTTCAACGCGCCCTTGGCCTGTTTCACCAACGCTTCTACCAAGGTGGGCAGATCACACTGAGCCTGTGCGGCCCACAATCGCTGGAAGCACTGGAACGCCTGGGGCGGGAATTTGGCAGCCTGTTCCCGGCCGGTAGCCGTGCCGCGCAAGCATCGCCGCCGCCGCTGCGCAGGGCCGGGCAGCCACTGACGTTCGCCCACGATAGCCTGCCAGAAGGTGCCGAGCGCGCACTGGGGTTGCTGATCGACTTGCTCGACGACAGCCGACCAGGGGGATGGCTGAGTGCGCTTCGCCAGCGCGGTTGGCTGCAAGGCTTCAAAGCCGAAACGCTGTATGCGTTCGCCGGGCAGTTGCTTTGGCACATCGACCTGCAGCTCGGGGCTGATGCCTGCAAGGATGAGGCGATCGCATTGCTGCACAGCTGGTTCGGTTTTATCCGTCAGGCCAATCCGCAGCGGCTGAACGCCGCGTTCAGTCAATTGCAGCGCAGCCGTGAGTGGGCCGCCAGCCCGCTGGAGCTGGCACGACGGGACAGCTCAGGCCAGCCCTTCGCCGCACTCGACGAACAAGGCCTGAGTGCGCTGAAGGCACTGCTTGCCAGCCTTCCCAGCGGCGAGCATGGCCAGTGGCAGATACCCGCCGCAGACGCTCTGCTGACCGCCGCACCGCCCCCCGCGACCGCGCCGTTACCCAACGCACTGGCCATCAGCGACATGCTCCCGGCATCACGCCAATACGCCGCCCTTTATCTACGCTGGCACCTGCCCTCAAGCCTGCGCCATGGCGTGTTCCCGATCCTTTGCCAGGCGCTGCGCCCTTTGCAGGAGCGCGCCGAACGCGCCGGGCTGCACCTACAGTTCAGCGAAGCTGGCGAATATTGGCAGCTACAGTGCGCCGGCCAACCGTCGGCAGTGATGAACGCCGTCACCGAAGCCCTCGCGCTGCTGAACGCGCCCTCACCTGCCGATTGGCAGACCCCGCCGCCGCCGGCGCCCGCACTGATCCCGATCAGAGCCCTGCTCAAGCGACTGCCTGATGCCATGCATGCCCACAAGGCCGAACCGCTACCCGCGGGCTCGCTCGAACCGAGGCAGCTGGCGCAGGCGTGGGAACAGGCCCGCTGGCATGGCCTGGCACTGGGCTTTGAAGACACGGGCCCACTCGGCACCGTGCTGACCCACTGCCCCGGGCAAGGCGCCACGGCCACAGCGCCGCCCCAGTGGCAGGCCCGTCGATGGGTAGACGCTGCACTGGCCGGCAGCGAAAACGCGGTGTTGCTGTTCTGCCCAGTGCCCGCTGACCAGCAAGCCATCGGCCGCCTGCTCGCGCAGCTGTTGCAGGGGCCGGTGTATCAACGCCTACGGGTAGAGCTGCAACTGGGCTACGCGGTGTTCAGCGCCTTCCGTCAGATTGAAGGCTGCGCTGGCCTGCTGTTTGGCGTGCAATCGCCCCATGCCACCCCTGCTCAAATTCTCGCTCACCTGCAACCGGTCCTAAGCAAAGGCGTGGTGCTCGACAGCGCAGCACAGCAGGCGCTGGCCGAGCAGTTCGCCGAGCCTGCGATGGCCAATGCCGAGGTGGCCGAATGGGCGTGGCAGACACACCTGGCGACACGACCCGACAGGCTGAATGACCTACAGTGGTCTATCCTCATGGCTCGGCAAGCGGACCTTGATGCGCTACTTGGCAGTCTTCTGGCCCCTCATGCCCCTTGGCTCTGCCTGGCCAACAGCGCAGCGCCAGACCCATCCTGGCAATAGCAAAAACGAGGATTGTTACGTTAACTGCAAGGGCGCTTTTCGAAGAATTAACCTTTCGGTACAAATTTTTCTTGTAAGATAGCGCAATCTCAGTCAAGGGAACCTCCGGCGTACGGCGGTACCCAATAAGTAGCTGACCAACCCAACCCCGTTCGGAAGGAGTCATCCCATGTGGACCAAACCTGCATACACTGATCTGCGTATCGGCTTCGAAGTCACCATGTACTTCGCCAACCGCTAAGCCCTGCTTACGGTTCGACGCCTCGGCCCGCCGGGGCGTTTGTGTTTTTTGGAAACGGTTTTCCGGTAGAGAGTGGCCATGTACATCCAGATTCTCGGTTCTGCCGCCGGCGGCGGCTTCCCCCAGTGGAACTGCAACTGCGTCAACTGCAAGGGCTACCGCGACGGCAGCCTGCGGGCCACGGCGCGCACGCAATCGTCCATCGCGCTGTCCGACGATGGCGAGCACTGGGTTTTGTGCAATGCCTCGCCCGACATCCGCGCCCAACTGCAGGCCTTCGCGCCGATGCAGCCGGCCCGCGCCCTGCGCGATACCGGCATCAATGCCATCGTCCTGCTCGACAGCCAGATCGACCACACCACCGGCCTGCTCAGCCTGCGCGAAGGCTGCCCGCACCAGGTGTGGTGCACAGACATGGTCCACCAAGACCTGACCACCGGCTTTCCGCTGTTCAACATGCTCAGCCACTGGAACGGCGGCCTGCAATGGAACCGCATTGAGCTCGAAGGCAGCTTCGTTATCGACGCCTGCCCCAACCTCAGGTTCACGCCCTTCCCCCTGCGCAGCGCCGCGCCCCCCTATTCGCCGCACCGCTTCGACCCGCACCCGGGTGACAACCTGGGCTTGCTGGTCGAAGACACCCGCACCGGTGGCAAGCTGTTCTACGCCCCGGGCCTGGGCCAGGTCGACGACAAACTGCTGGCGATGATGCACGGCGCCGACTGCCTGCTGGTCGACGGCACCCTGTGGGAAGACGATGAAATGCAGCGCCGTGGTGTCGGCACCCGCACCGGTCGCGAGATGGGCCACCTGGCGCAAAACGGCCCCGGCGGTATGCTCGAGGTACTCGATGGTTTCCCGCGCCAGCGTAAGGTACTTATCCACATCAACAACACCAACCCAATTCTCGATGAAGACTCGCCAGAACGGGCCGAGGTCCAGCGTCGAGGCGTTGAAGTCGCCTTCGATGGCATGAGCATCGAGCTTTAAGGAGGCCTGATGAGCGACCCGTTGCCGATGTCCCCTGCCGAATTCGAGCAGGCCCTGCGCGCCAAAGGTGCCTACTACCATATTCATCACCCGTATCACGTGGCGATGTACCAGGGCCGCGCCAGCCGCGAGCAGATCCAGGGCTGGGTAGCCAACCGCTTCTACTACCAGGTCAACATCCCGATGAAGGATGCCGCGATCCTGGCCAACTGCCCGGACCGCGAAGTACGCCGTGAGTGGATCCAGCGCCTGCTCGACCATGACGGCGCGCCTGGCGAAGACGGCGGTATTGAGGCCTGGCTGCGCCTTGGCCAGGCCGTGGGCCTGGACCCTGATCAACTGCGCTCCCAGGAGCTGGTACTGCCCGGCGTGCGCTTTGCCGTCGACGCCTACGTCAACTTCGCCCGCCGCGCCAGTTGGCAAGAGGCGGCCAGCAGCTCGCTGACCGAGCTGTTCGCCCCGCAGATCCACCAGTCGCGCCTGGACAGCTGGCCACAGCACTATCCCTGGATCGACCCCGCCGGCTACGAGTACTTCCGCACGCGCCTGGGCCAGGCGCGGCGTGATGTCGAGCACGGCCTGGCAATCACCTTGCAGCACTACACCACCCGTGCGGGCCAGGAGCGTATGCTGGAGATCCTGCAGTTCAAGCTGGATATTCTTTGGAGCATGCTCGATGCCATGAGCATGGCCTACGAGCTGAACCGCCCGCCTTATCATTCGGTCACCCAGGAACGGGTCTGGCACAAGGGGATCGCCCTATGAGTTTCGATCGCAAGCAAGTGCCCAACTGGCGCCCTGGCTACCGCTTCCAGTACGAGCCGGCACAGAAAGGCCATGTGTTGCTGTACCCCGAGGGCATGATCAAGCTCAACGAAAGCGCTGCGCTGATCGGTGGCCTGATCGATGGCCAGCGCGACGTCGCGGCAATCATTGCCGAACTTGCACGGCAGTTCCCCGATGTGCCGGAAGTTGCCGACGACATCGAGCAGTTCATGGAGGTGGCCCGTGGCGAACACTGGATCGTCCTCGCCTGAGTTGCCGGCCACGCCCGAGGTCGGCTTGCCGCTGTGGCTGCTGGCCGAGCTCACCTACCGTTGCCCGCTGCAATGCCCGTACTGCTCCAACCCGCTGGACTTCGCCGCCCAAGGCCAGGAATTAAGCACCGCGCAGTGGTTCAAGGTGATGGCCGAAGCGCGAGAAATGGGCGCCGCGCAGATTGGTTTCTCCGGCGGCGAACCGCTGGTGCGCCAGGACCTCGCCGAGCTGATCGGTGAGGCCCGTCGGCTGGGCTACTACACCAACCTGATCACCTCCGGCATCGGCCTGACCGAAGCCCGCATCGCCGAATTCAAAAAAGCCGGCCTGGACCATATCCAGATCAGCTTCCAGGCCAGCGACGAGCAGGTGAACAACCTGCTGGCCGGCTCGAAAAAGGCCTTCGCGCAGAAGCTGGAGATGGCCCGTGCCGTGAAGGCACACGGCTACCCGATGGTGCTCAACTTCGTTACCCATCGGCACAACATCGACAAGATCGACCGCATCATCGAGCTGTGCATCGCCCTCGAAGCCGACTTCGTCGAGCTCGCCACCTGCCAGTTCTATGGCTGGGCGCACCTCAACCGCCTGGGCCTGCTGCCGACCCGCGCGCAATTGGAGCGCGCCGAGCGCATCACCAACCAATACCGTGACAAGCTCAAGGCCGAGGGCAACCCCTGCAAGCTGATCTTCGTCACCCCGGACTATTACGAAGAGCGCCCCAAGGCCTGCATGAATGGCTGGGGCAGCCTGTTCCTGACCATCACCCCGGACGGCACCGCCCTGCCCTGCCACGGCGCCCGCCAACTGCCGGTGCAGTTCCCCAACGTGCGTGACCACGACCTGCGGCATATCTGGTACGACTCGTTCGGTTTCAACCGTTACCGCGGTTACCAATGGATGCCTGAGCCCTGCCGCTCCTGCGATGAGAAGGAAAAGGACTTCGGCGGTTGCCGTTGCCAGGCCTTCATGCTCACCGGCGATGCCAGTAACGCCGACCCGGTGTGCGCAAAATCGGCTGATCACGGCATCATCCTCAAGGCCCGCGAGGAGGCAGAAACCGCCCAACTCGCGATTGAAGAGATGACCTTCCGCAATGAACGAAACTCCCGTGTCATCGCTCGCGGCTGAATTCAGCGCAGCCCAGGCCGTTGCTGCAGGCACCGACTTCGCCGAGCTCAAGGTCAGCCCGGCCGGGCTGTTCTGGAACGAATTTCGCCCGGCCGATGGTGCCTGCCGAATCTGGCACTGGCACCAGTACCAAGCCCAGTGCCTGACACCGGATGGCTTCAGTGTGCGCAGCCGGGTGTACGAATACGGCGGCGGCAGTTTCTGCGTCGGCGGTGACGGGCTGGTCTTCGTCAACGAAACGGATCAACAGGTGTATACCCAAGGGCTGGACGGCGAAGTGCCGCGCCCGCTGACCCAGGCTGACGACTGCCGCTACGGCGATGTGCACTGGCATGACGGCCAGGTGCTGGCAGTCGAGGAGCACCATGGGCCAACCGTGGAGCATCGCCTGGTTGCCCTGCGCGAAGGCGCCCGCGAGGTGCTGGCTGAAGGTGCCGACTTCTACGCGTCACCCACCTTGAGCGGCGACGGGCAGCGCTTGGCCTGGGTCGAATGGGACCGCCCGGCGCAACCCTGGACACAGACGCGCTTGCTGCTGCGCGAGCGTGACAGCAGCGGCGCCTGGGGGCCTGCGCGTTGCGTGGCGGGCTTGGACGAATCCCTGCAACAACCGCGTTTCGATGCACAAGGCCGCTTGTATTGCCTGTCGGACCGCAATGGCTTCTGGCAGCCCTGGGGGGAGATCGCCGGGCACTGGCAGGCCCTGCCCGCCGAGCCCGCCGACCATGCCGGCGCGCCCTGGCAACTGGGCACCAGCACCTGGCTCGCCCTGGGGCCGCATCGCTATGTAGCCAGTTGGTTCGAGGATGGCTTTGCGCAACTAGGGCTGATAACCGCAAACCAGCAAGTGGAGCGTTTTGCCAGCGCCTACACCCGCTTTCGCAGCCTGGCGATGGATGCCGGGCAGCTCTATGCCATCGCCGCCTCGCCCGTCAGCCCACCCGCCGTCATTGCCATCGACCTGAGCAATCATGAGGTGCGGGTACTGGCCGGTGGTGCCGAGGTGCTGCCCGCCGAATGCATCAGCAAGCCGCAGGCCATGCGCTACGCCAGCGGCAACGGTATCGCCCATGGTTTCTTCTACCCGGCCATGAACGCCAAAGCGCCCGCGCCCTTGGTGGTGTTTATTCATGGCGGGCCGACCTCGGCGTGCTACCCAGCGCTCGACCCACGCATCCAGTATTGGACCCAGCGCGGCTTCGCCGTCGCCGACCTCAATTACCGCGGCAGCACGGGTTATGGCCGGGCCTATCGCCAGGCGCTGCACCTGCGCTGGGGCGAGAGCGATGTCGAGGATGCCTGCGCGGCGGTTGCGCACTTGGCGGGGCTGGGGCTGATCGACCCGAGCAAGGCCTTCATTCGCGGCGGCAGCGCGGGCGGCTACACCACGCTATGTGCTTTGGCCTTCCATGAAGTGTTCCGGGCCGGTGCCAGCCTGTATGGCGTCAGTGACCCTGTCGCACTGGGCCGCGCCACGCACAAGTTCGAAGGGGACTACCTGGACTGGTTGATCGGCGACCCGCTGCAGGACGCCGAACGTTATCGCGCACGCACGCCCCTGCTGCATGCAGCGCAGATCAAAGTGCCGGTGATTTTCTTCCAGGGTGAGCTGGATGCGGTGGTGGTGCCGGAGCAGACGCGCCTGATGCTGGACGCCCTGAAGGCAAATGGCATTGCAGCCGAGGGGCACTTCTATGCGGGAGAGCGGCACGGGTTCCGTAATGCACAGAACCTGGCGCATGCGTTGGAAGAGGAATGGGCGTTTTATTGCCGGGTGTTGGGCCAGTAAAGCCAAGGGGGCCGCACTGCGGCCCCGCGTTTCTTAGCGCTTGGCGATGATATACACCGCGTGCACGATCCCCGGAATGTACCCACACAGCGTCAGCAGAATATTCAGCCAGAACGCCCCGGCAAAGCCCACCTGCAGAAATACCCCAAGCGGCGGCAGCAAGATGGCGATGATGATGCGAATGAAGTCCATGCACGTCTCTCCTGAAGGGTTACAACAGAGACTAGCCGCGCGTCGTAGAGGTTCCACGTTGGGCGCCAGGTAAAAAGGTAAAGATAGGGTGAAGGCTGCCAAGTGCTTGTCTTGGTTTTTGAGGTGGTGCGCAAATCGAGCGCCGCCCGCGCGGCTCTTCGCAGCACAAGGCTGCTCCTACATCTGTTTCGGGCCAGTTACGCCTGTACCTACGCGCGCGACCGCCTTGTTTGTTCCGCACGATATCGAGGTGGACGCCAAAGGGCCGCGCGCCTCTGCCTCAGGACTCATTGGCCGGAAACAGATGAGCAGCCTTGTGCTGCGAAGCGCCGCGCGGGCGGCGCTCGATCTTCCAGGCGCAGAAGATCCAGCGACAAGCACCCCAAAAAAAACGCCCCGGGCCAAATGAAACAGGCCAGGGGCGATGCGCAGGAACGCCAGACGGTTCGTTGAATTCAGTTACGCCGGCATTTCGCGGCGGGCTTGCTGCTGTGCATGCAGGCGGGCAAAGGCGCGGGCCAGGCGCAGGAGCATTTCGTCGATGTTGCCCTTGCTCACGGTCAACGCTGGCGAGAAACGCACCACATCCGCCTGCGGTGCATTGAGCAGCAGGCCTTCATGCAGGGCGGCCGTTACCAGGTTCTGGGCGACGCCTTCGTGCAGTTGCAGGGCCCACAGCAGCCCCTGGCCACGCACCTCGCCCTGGCCATAACGGCCAGCCAGGCGGCTCAGGCCTTCGCGCAGGTGGCGGCCGCTGTCATGCACATGCTCGAAAAAGCCAGGCTCCAGCACGCTGTCCAGCACTGCCAGGCCTGCGGCGCTCATCAGCGCGTTGCCATGGTGGCTGCCTTCCAGCTCACCCGGCTCGGCGCAGCAAGCGGTGCCGCGTGCCAGCAAGGCGGCCAGCGGTACCCCACCGCCCAAGCCCTTGCCCAGGGTGATGATGTCGGCACGTACCCCGTAAGTCTGCTCGGCGAGCAGCGCACCACACCGGCCGATACCGGTCTGGACTTCATCCAGAATCAGCAGGATGCCCAGCTCGCGGCACAGCGTTTCGACGCCTTTGAGGTACGCCTGTGTGGCGGGAATAACGCCCGCCTCGCCCTGGATCGGCTCAAGCATGATCGCCACGGTGCGCGAGTTCACTTCCGCATGCAGTGCCGCCAGGTCATTGAAAGGCACCTTGCTGAAGCCCGGCAGCCCAGGCTCGCAGCGATTGCACGGCAGCGGGTCGGAAGCCGACAGCGCGCCCAGGCTGCGGCCGTGGCAAGCCTGGCTGGCGGTGATGATGTGATAGGCGCCATTGCGGTGCAGTTGGCCCCATTTGCGCGCCAGCTTGATCGCCCCTTCGCACGCTTCGGCGCCGCTGTTCAGCAGGTAGGCCTGGTCGCTGCCGGTGCTCTGGCACAGGCGGTTCACCAGCGCCAGCCGGCCGCGGCTGTGAAACCCCGAACCCGGGTTGATCAGCGCCTGGGCCTGATTGCCCAGCGCCTTGACCAGTACGCTGGGGCTGTGGCCGAGGCTGTTCACCGCACCGCCCTGGGTGAAGTCGAGGAAGGCATGCCCTTCGCTGTCCCACAACCACGAGCCCTGGCCGCGCACGAAAACCTGCGGGGCACGTTCGGTACTCGGCATCAGGCGCTCACGGGACAACTGCGGCGCATCCGCCACGGTCACCGGCGCACGCTCGGGCTCAGCGACGGCGGCGGCAGCCGAGCGACGCAGGTTGAACAGGTTCATCAGGGCTCCAACCAATCACGGTAAAGGGCGGCCAATGTGCGGTCTTGATGCCGGCACTTGATATTCAGCCTTGCCTATCAAAAGTGTTTTTCATCCGGGGTAACAATCCGGCTCGATGACCGCTGTAACCCATTGGAATACGGCGATAGACTAGGCGCCACGACGGGTTTCGACCATTTCGTTTTTCCAGCATTTTCGATAAGTGTTACTTATGGATTTCCGCCAACTGCGTTATTTCGTCGCGGTGTACGAAGAAGGCCATGTCGGCCGCGCCGCCGAGCGCCTGTCTTTGTCCCAACCCGCGCTTTCTCAGCAAATCCGCCAACTCGAGCACAGCCTCGACCTGAGCTTGTTCGAGCGCAGCAACAAGCGCCTGCTGCCGACCTTGGCCGCCCACACGCTGTACAACCATGCCCTGCCGCTGCTCGATGGCCTGCAACGGGCCCAGGAGGCCATGCGCAACTTCAAGGGCCAGTCTTTGCGTACCCTGGCCATCGGCGTGCTGCAGACCGTGCGACCCAGCCTGGTGCCGCAGTTGCTCGAACGCTTGCGCAAGGCCCAGCCGCACCTTGTGGTGCAAATCTACGAGCTGTCGGGGCTGGAAATCGAACGGCGCCTGCTCAATGGCAGCCTGGACATCGGCATCAGTTACCTGCCACCGCGCCAACCCGGGCTGCATGGCCTGTTGCTGTACGAAGATGAACTGCAGTTGGTCATCCCCGACACCCATCCCTTGAAGGACTTCAAGAAGGTGTCGATCCGCCAGGCCGCTGAACTGCCCATGCTGATGTTGGGCGAAGAGTTTCAGATTCGACAGATCTGGCAGGCGCAACTGGCCAGCCAGGGCCGTCGGCCGCAGGTGCAGGCAGAGATGAACAACATGGCGGGGATTCTCGACAGCCTGGCCCATACGGCGCTGGCTACCATCTTGCCGGGGCGGGCCAAGGACGCGGCCGAGGATGACCAGGGGCTGCTGTGGAAGCCATTGAGCGAGCCGCGGGTGCCGCTCAAGGTCGGGCTGGTGTTCCGCGATGCGCAGCGCCAGCAAGCCTCGGTGGAGCTGCTGCGTACCTTACTGGAAGAAGAGACAGACGCGCGCCAGCTGGGGGGCTCGCCTTTGGATGTGCTGGGCTGACAAAAAAACGCGCACAAAGAAAACCCCGCCGAAGCGGGGTTTTCCAGACTGTTTCCCTGTGACATCCGTATCGCCCCGCCATCCTGGCAGGTGGTCCTTCGTCGTCTTCCTTGATCTGTCCTTTGCGCTTCCTGCGCAACGTCCATGTGGTAAAGATTACCTGTGGATCCAATCTGAGAACAGTGGTGAAAAGTCACCACGTCGTGTAGGAAAAAGCTTACAAAGGGGATTCATTCCCAGACATGCCAATACTGGGGGCCGCTTTGCGGCCCCACAATCTATCAAAACTGCTCAGCGTCCAGCAGGTACAGCGACTCGCTCCCCGCCTTCACCGACGCCACCAGCGAATCCACCCGTGGCAGCAACCGTGCAAAGTAGAACCGCGCCGTACCCAGCTTGCCCGAATAGAACGCCTCATCCCCCTCACCCGCCTGCGCCGCACGCGCCATCAGCGCCCACATGTAGCCATAGGCCACATAACCAAACGCATGCAGGTACTCGACCGAGGCCGCGCCAATTTCATTCGGGTTGCCCTTGGCTTGCTCCAGTACCCACTCGGTCAGCCCGTCCAGCTGGTCGAGGTACGCGCCCAGCGGCTTGGCGAACTCGTCCAGCGCGCTGTCGGCACCCGCGATGAAGCGGCGGATCTCGTCCGAGAAGAGCTTGTAGTACGCGCCGCCACTGGCAACCACCTTGCGCCCCATCAGGTCGAGGGCCTGGATGCCGTTGGTGCCTTCGTAGATCTGCGTAATCCGCACATCACGCACCAGTTGCTCCTGGCCCCACTCACGAATGTAGCCATGCCCGCCAAACACCTGCTGGCCGTGCACCGTGCACTCCAGGCCCAGGTCGGTCAGGAAGGCCTTGGCCACCGGCGTCAACAAGGCCACCAGCTCTTCACTGCGCTTGCGCGTGGTGGCGTCTTCGCTGTACTTGGCACTGTCGAGTTGCAGCGCCACGTAGCTCGAGAAGGCGCGCCCGCCTTCGATCAAGGCTTTCATGGTCAGCAGCATGCGCCGCACATCAGGGTGCACGATGATCGGGTCGGCAACCTTGTCCTTGGCATGAGGGCCGGTCGGGGCACGGCTCTGCAGCCGGTCACGGGCGTATTCCACGGCATTTTGGTAGGAACGTTCAGCCGATGCCAGGCCCTGAATGCCGACGCCCAGGCGCTCGTAGTTCATCATGGTAAACATGGCCGCCAAGCCCTTGTTGGGCTCACCGACCAGGTAACCGACCGCTTCGTCGAAGTTCATCACACAAGTGGCGGAGGCTTGAATACCCATCTTGTGTTCGATCGAGCCGCAAGTGGCCGGGTTGCGCGCGCCCAGGCTGCCGTCTTCGTTAACCAGGAACTTGGGCACCAGGAACAACGAAATGCCTTTCGGCCCGGCGGGCGCGTCCGGCAGTTTGGCCAGCACCAGGTGGATGATGTTCTCGGTCAGGTCGTGCTCACCACCGGTGATGAAGATCTTGGTGCCACTGACCTTGTAGCTGCCGTCGGCCTGGGGTTCGGCCTTGGTGCGGATGATGCCCAGGTCGGTGCCGGCATGGGGCTCGGTCAGGCACATGGAGCCAGCCCAGACCCCGGCGTACATGTTGGGCAGGTACTGTTGCTTGAGCGCTTCACTGGCGTGGGCATTGATCGACAGGCAGGCACCGGCAGTCAGCATCGGGTACAGGCCGAAGGCCAGGCTCGACGCGTTGACCATTTCCTCGACCTGGGCCGAGATAACCTTGGGCATGCCCATGCCGCCGAACAAGGGATCGCCACCAACGCCCACCCAGCCACCTTCGGCGTAGGTGTTGTAGGCCTCAATGAAGCCGGCCGGCGTGCTGACCGCGCCGTTGTCCCAGTGGCAGCCCTCTTCGTCGGCGGCGCGGCTGAGTGGGGCGATGGTCCTGGCCGTCACCTTGCCGGCCTCTTCCAGCACAGCGAGGGCGGTCTCGGCATCCACCACTTCGGCCAGCGCGGGCAACTGCGCCCATTGCTCGGTCACGTTGAAGACTTCATTCAAAACGAAGCGCATGTCGCGCAGGGGCGCTTTATAGTCGGCCATGACAACCTCTCACTAGTAGGGTCGGGGCGGTCTCGGGGAACCGCGACACTGGGTTGCAGGCAGTGTAACCGAACAACTTTTACGAGACATAGGGTCATCAGCTGACCGTATAGTCTTATTTGGTCACGCCATGCGGACCGCCCCACGCTGCGATTGTTGCCCATGTACCATGACACAATTGCGCCCGGCCTCTTTGGCGCTGTACAGCGCCTGGTCGGCCGACTTGAGCACCGCCTCCGGGTTGCGATGATCGGCCTGGCGCTCGGCCACACCGATGCTGATGGTCACCGACACCGTACCCGCGCCGCTGCCTGCACGGCGCTGGCGCCCAGCCGAGTCGTCCTGCGGTCGGCTGTTCTGGTCGCGCAGCTGCATCGCATAGTTAGCAATCACCCCGCGCACAGCTTCCACATGCGGCACGCATTCTTCAGCCGTCTTGCCCGCAAAGACCAGGGCGAACTCCTCGCCACCATAACGGTAGGCGCGGCCGCCACCGGTGACCTTGGACAACCGACTGGCAACCAGGCGCAACACTTGGTCGCCGACATCGTGGCCGTGGGTATCGTTGAATTTCTTGAAGTGGTCGACGTCGGTCATGGCGATCACATAGTTGCGCCCCAGCCGCTGCATGCGCTCGTTCAAAGCACGGCGCCCCGGCAGGCCAGTCAGCTCGTCGCGGAAGGCCATCTGATAGGCCTCGTGCGCCACGGCCGCGGCAATCATCAACATCACCTGGCTGCACATGATGTTCAGGGTAAACGGCAGGATGAACGTCTGCGGCAGCATCCAGAACAGGCCGATCAGGCCAATGACCTGCGCCGCATGCAACGGCCTGGGCGCACGCAGGTACTGCACCACCAGCAGGATGAACACGCCGAGGAACAGCGGGTAGACCATCTGGATCAAGCTCATCCACTGGCCATGCAAGGCCGGCCAGCGGATCTCTGCCAGCCAGGCCAGCAGCGCGTCGGGGTAGCTTTGCTCCAGTGCCACCGCAACGCTCGCAACAGCGAACAACACGGCGAAGCGGGCGACCAGGTCCTGCAGCAGGTGGGTGCGCTCCTGCCAGGCGCCATACAGCCCGAACAGGGCCGGCAGCAGCAGGCACACCAAGTGGAAGATGACCGCGGCGTCCGCACGCACGTGGCCGTTGTCGCGGTAGAAGTCGGTCTGGGTGTCGAGCAGGAAGTAGGCGATGTACACCGTCACCATCAGAAACAGCTCACGCTGGCGTCGGTAAACAGCACAGTAAGCACCGCCCAATAGCAGGACCAAGGTGGGCAAGACATTGAACAGCGATGTGAAAAAGACACTGAGGTCTCTTACGTAAGCCGCCGCAAGGCCTGCCAGCAAGAGAAACAGCGAAGGCAGGAAGTGGGTTACGCGTACAGCATCAAGACGAAACAAGGGTAATCTCCAACCCGGCAGATCAATAGTGGCATTGTGCCCTTATTTCATCGGCAGCGCGCGTGAACAGTTGAATACAGATCTGATGCCGCCCCTCTGTAGGAGCAGCCTTGTGCTGCGAAGAGGCCGGTATGACAAACGATTTTCTGTGGCCGTTATGGCCTCTTCGCAGCACAAGGCTGCTCCTACACAGGCATCTGGCTGCAAAATAAAAAAACCCGCCTGCCGGTGAGGGCAGGCGGGTTTTTGTGCACGCGGTGGATCAGTAAGAGAGGCCGAAGTGCTCTTCGTCCATCGCCATCAGGTTCCCAGCACCCGACAGCATGGTCGCCACATGGGTACGGGTGCGCGGCAGGATGCGCTGGAAGTAGAAGCGCGCGGTCTGCAGCTTGGCGGTGTAGAACGCCACTTCTTCAGTACCGGCAGCCAGCTTCTCGGCAGCCAGGCGAGCGATGTCGGCCCAGAAGTAAGCCAGGCAGGCGTAACCGGAATACATCAGGTAATCGACCGAAGCGGCACCCACTTCTTCGCGATCCTTCATGGCCGCCATACCCACTTTCATGGTCAGCTCGCCCCATTCCTTGTTGATGGCCGCCAACGGTTCAACGAACTCTTTGACCGCCTCGTTGCCTTCCTGCGCCTGGCAGAACTTGTGCACGATCTTGGTAAAGCCCTTCAGCGCTTCGCCTTGGGTCATCAGCACTTTACGGCCGAGCAGGTCCAGCGCCTGGATACCGGTGGTGCCTTCGTACAGCATGGAGATACGGCTGTCACGCACGTTCTGCTCCATGCCCCACTCGGCGATGAAGCCATGGCCACCGTAGATCTGCACGCCGTGGTTGGCAGCCTCGAAACCGACTTCGGTCATGAAGGCCTTGGCGATCGGGGTCATGAAGGCCAGCAGGGCGTCGGCTTTTTTGCGCTCTTCCTCGTCCTGGCTGTACTTGACGATATCCACCTGCTTGGCGGTGAAGTAGACCATGGCGCGGTTGCCTTCGGCGAAGGCCTTCATGGTCAGCAGCATGCGGCGCACGTCCGGGTGGACGATGATCGGGTCAGCCGCCTTTTCAGGGGCTTTAGGGCCGGTCAGCGAACGCATCTGCAGGCGCTCACGGGCGTATTTCAGGCCACCTTGGAACGCCACTTCGGCGTGGGCCAGGCCCTGCAGCGCGGTGCCTAGGCGAGCAGTGTTCATGAAGGTGAACATGCAGTTCAGGCCTTTGTTGGCCGGGCCGATCAGGTAGCCGGTAGCGCCGTCGAAGTTCATCACGCAGGTGGCGTTACCGTGGATGCCCATTTTGTGCTCGATCGAGCCACAGGTCACCGCGTTGCGCTCACCGACAGCGCCTTCGGCGTTGGGCAGGAACTTGGGCACGATGAACAGCGAGATGCCTTTGGTGCCGGCCGGTGCATCGGGCAGGCGGGCCAGGACGATATGGACGATGTTATCGGCCATGTCGTGCTCACCGGCGGAGATGAAGATCTTGGTGCCGGACACTTTGTACGACCCGTCGGCCTGTGGCTCGGCCTTGGTGCGCAGCATGCCCAGGTCGGTACCGCAGTGCGGCTCGGTCAGGCACATGGTGCCAGTCCACTCGCCGCTGACCAGCTTGGTCAGGTAGGTGTGCTGTTGCTCTTCGGTGCCGTGCTCGGAAATGGTGTTCATCGCGCCATGGGACAGGCCTGGGTACATGCCCCACGACCAGTTCGACTCACCGACCATCTCGCTCAGGGCCAGGCCCAGCGACTCTGGCAGGCCTTGGCCGCCGTGGGCCACGTCGTGGGCCAGGCTCGGCCAGCCACCTTCGACGAATTGCTCGTAGGCCGCTTTGAAACCGGTCGGCGTCTTCACGCCCGACTCGCTCCAGGTGCAGCCTTCCTGATCGCCAACGCGGTTCAGCGGGGCCAGTACCTGCTCACAGAACTTCGCGCCTTCTTCGAGGATCGCGTCGACCATGTCGGGCGTGGCGTCCTGGCAACCCGGCAGGCTCTGATAATGCGCTTCGTAGCCGAGCAGTTCATCGCGAACGAAACGGATATCACGCAAGGGGGCTTTGTAGTCAGGCATTGCGATGAACCTCTGTGATGAGTTCGGGGGTGATCGGAACTGCCGGCAAGGCCTGGCGGCCGTCGATCAAACAGTTGTTTGAAACTTACGTTTAGCGCGAGCGGATGTCAAGAAGGGACGAGAGTGCCATTTTCGCCACGAAAAATGGCGTTTACGCCACCCCACGCCTTAAATCAACACAACCCCTTGTAGGAGCAGCCTTGTGCTGCGAAGAGGCCAGCAATAAAAATGAACATTCCCAGGGTGTTTAGCGGCCTCTTCGCAGCACAAGGCTGCTCCTACAGAGGGCGCGCAGGGGCGCAATGAGGCGCAAGGGAAGCCCGCGCCCACAAAGGAAGAGTCGCTAAGTTGAGTGCCGCGAGGGATCAGGCGTAGGTGTCGATGATCCGGCCGAGCATTTCGTCGGATGCCTTGACGACTTTCGCGCCAAGCTCCACTTCATGTTTGCCCAGTGCCAGTTGCACGGTACTGGTGGCCAAATCCATCTGCTGGCTGCGATCAACAGCGCGCAGACGCTCAGCCTGGAAGTCGCTCGACTGGCTGGTGGCGGTGCGTTCGGCGGTATTGTTGGCGATCTGGCTGGCGGCTTGATCGACGCGGTTCTGGCCGCTTTGGATTGCGCTGAGGCCCGCGTAATAGGCGGAGCTGCCGGTGATTTCCATGTCAGGACTCCATTGACGCTGGATGACGAACAGGCCTCATTAAAGCAGTAGATGGCAGAAAAGGCCCGTTTAAATCGTTAATGGCCCAGTGCCAGTCGATAGGCAGCGGCCGTTAATCCAGCAAATCCAGCTGCAAATGCTCAGCCACCATATCGGCACTCGCCAGCTTCAACTTCGGTACCCGCCCCAGGCAAGGCGCCGGCAAGCGCTCGGCGAGGCTGGCCAGGTTTTCTTCCAGGCGCGATGTGCGCGGTTCGATGATATTCGCCACCCAGCCCGCCAGTTGCAGCCCATCGCGGGCAATCGCTTCGGCGCTGAGCAAGGCATGGCTGATACAGCCCAGGCGCACCCCAACCACCAGGATCACTGGCAGTTGCAGGGCAATGGCCAGGTCAGACAGGTTGGCCTGGCCCGACAGCGGCACACGCCAGCCACCGGCGCCTTCGATCAACGTGAAGTCGGCGTTTTGCTGCAGCACGTTACGCATCGCCGCCAACAGCTCGGGCACACCCAGCGTGACGCCGGCCTCGCGTGCGGCGACATGGGGTGCGATCGCAGGCTCGAAGGCGAATGGGTTGACCTGTTCGTACGGCAATTTGATCGTGCTTTCATCGATCAGCGCCTGTGCGTCGCTGTTGCGCAGCCCCTTTGCGGTTACCGTGCAACCCGACGCCACCGGCTTGGCGCCCAATGTGCTCATGCCCTGCAACCGCGCTGCATGCAGCAGGCCGGCAGCAATCGTGGTCTTGCCGACATCGGTATCGGTACCGGCAATGAAATAGGCCTGGCTCATCTGACTCCCCTTACGCCTGTGGCTTGCGCAACACACCATAGACCACTTGGTAAGTGGCGGGCAGCCCCTGAGGCTGGCGAAATGCCTCGTACGCCTGCAACAAGCCCTGCATGCGAGCACGGCCGGTGAGGCCCGAAGGCCGGCCCGGGTTGATATTGTGTGCACCAAGCGCCTTCAGCTCGTGGGTCAGGCTGCGTACATCGGGGTAGTGCAGCACGTGCGCGCGCTGCTGCAGCGCTACCTGCTCGAAGCCACTGCCCGCGCACAGGCGCTGATAATCGTCAAAGCGGCGGAAGCGGTTGACATGCACCAGGCCATCCACAGCCTGCCAGCTGGCACGCAGCTCATCGAGCGTGCCGACGCACAGGCTGCTGAATGCCAGCACCCCGCCTGGGCGTAACACCCGGCGCGCCTCGCCCAGCACACTGGCGAACTGCCCGCACCACTGCACCGCCAGGCTGGAGAACACCAGATCGACGCTGGCATCGCGCAGCGGCAAGCGCTCGGCATCGCCGGCCACGTGGTACTGCGCGCCGCGCTGTTCGTTGCGGGCATGGCGCAGCATGCCTTCGGCGATATCAACCGCCACGCCACTGGCCTGCGCGAAGCGCTCGGCCAGCACCCGGCTGAAGTGGCCGGTGCCGCTGCCCAGGTCCAGCCAGCGCGACGGTGCCAAGCCCTCTGGCAACTGGCCCAGCAGGTTCAGGCCGACGTCGCGCTGCAACGCCGCGACGCTGTCGTAGCTGGCCGCCGCGCGCGAAAACGAGGCCGCCACCTGGCGCTTGTCCGGCAGCGCGCCGGGCAGGGTCGGACGGGAAAGGTCAGTCATCGCCACTCTCATGCAAAAAACTCTTGATACCCGCCGCCAGCTCCTGTGGATACTCCAGCAAGAACGCGTGGGAACTCTCTTCCACCAGGCCCACTTCCACGTCTGGCAACAGCTCGCTCAGGGCCTTGGCAGCTTCCGCCGGCACCAGTGCGTCGCTGCCGGCAAACAAGTGCAGTTGCGGACCGCCATAGGCCTGCAGTGCCTCGCGGGTATCCAGCTGGGCCAGTACTTCCAGCCCGGTGGCGAGGTACAGCGGGTCGGTATCCGGCACACCGACGCCCAGCTGGCGCAGCAGGGTACGAGGCTGTTGGGCGCCGTCGCTGCACAAGCTGCGGAAACGCTTGAGGGTTACGGAGGTATGGCTGCGGCACCCATCAAGGAAGGTCCCGAAGGTGTCATCGGCCATGCCGTGGGGCCAATCGGCACGGGCCACGAAGCTTGGATTGCTGGCCAAAGTCAGCAGTCCGCAACAGTGGTCGCCGCGCTTGCGCGCAAGTTCGCTGGCGAGCATGCCGCCCAGCGACCAACCGCCCAGCCAGGTATTACTGGGCAACTTGCGGTCAAGGTGGTCGACCCACGCCTGTACGTCGGCGTCGGCCAGCTCCGGCAGGGGCATCAGTTCGACCTGCAGGCGGGCATCCTGGGCGCGCAGGCTGGCCGCCAACGGCTCCAGCGCAGCAGTACCCAGGCCCCATCCGGGGAGAAGGATCAGTCGGTTACGCATCGGCGGCCTCCAGCTGTGGATAACACTCGGCCAATGCATTCAACAATAGCTGCACCTGCGCTTCACTGTGCGCGGCGCTCAGCGTCACCCGCAGGCGGGCGCTGCCAGCGGGCACGGTGGGCGGGCGAATTGCCGTCACCAGCAAGCCACGTTCGCGCAACATCTGCGACAGGCGCAGCGCTTGTGCGCTGTCGCCAATCAGGATCGGCTGGATCGGCGTCGGGCTGTCCATCAGCTGCAGGCCGATCCGTTCGGCACCCAGGCGGAACTGGCGAATCAACGCAGCCAGGTGCTCACGGCGCCAGGTTTCGCGGCGCAGCAGCTCCAGGCTCTTGAGTGTCGCGCAGGCCAGCGCCGGGGGTTGGCTAGTGGTGTAGATATAGGGCCGGGCAAACTGCACCAGCGCTTCGATCAACGCTTCGCTGCCGGCGACAAAGGCACCCGCCGTACCGCAGGCCTTGCCCAGCGTGCCGATCAGCACAGGCACATCATCGAGGCCCAGGCCGAAGTGCTCGACGATACCGCCACCTTGCGCACCCAACGTGCCCAGGCCATGGGCATCATCGACCATCAGCCAGGCGCCGCGGGCGCGGGCAACCTTGGCCAACGCCGGCAAATCGGCAAGGTCGCCATCCATGCTGAACACCCCGTCGGTCACCACCAGGGTATTGCCGACGGCCTTGTCCAAGCGGCTTGCCAGGCTGGCCGGGTCGTTGTGCAGATAGCGGTTGAAACGGGCGCCGCTCAGCAGCCCGCCGTCGAGCAAGGACGCGTGGTTAAGGCGGTCCTGCAACACCGTGTCGCCCTGCCCCACCAGCGCGGTGATTGCACCCAGGTTGGCCATGTAGCCGGTGGAGAACAACAGCGCGCGCGGGCGCCCAGTGAGTTCTGCCAGGGCCTCCTCGACCTGGTGGTGCGGCGTGCTGTGGCCAACCACCAGGTGCGACGCCCCGCCACCGACACCCCACCGCTCGGCGCCCGCCTGCCACGCAGCAATCACCTCGGGGTGGTTGGCAAGGCCCAGGTAATCATTGCTGCAAAACGCCAACAGCGGCTGGCCATCGACCACCACCTCAGGCCCTTGCGGGCTCTCCAGCAGGGGCCGTTGCCGATACAGGTCTGCGGCGCGCCGTTCGGCCAGGCGCGCCGCCAGGTCAAAGGCCATCTCAGGCCGATGCTGCGTTGTAGAACATCTCGCTGCTGCGCTGTTCGACCAGCGCCTGCTCGATGGCCGCCTGGTGCACTTCATCGGCATGCTCTTCGCGGGCCTCAGGCTTGATGCCGAGGCGGGCGAACAGCTGCATGTCTTTATCAGCCTGCGGGTTGGCGGTGGTCAGCAGTTTTTCGCCATAGAAGATCGAGTTGGCGCCAGCCATGAAGGCCAGGGCCTGCATCTGTTCGTTCATCTGCTCGCGGCCGGCCGACAGGCGCACATGCGACTTGGGCATCAGCAGGCGGGCCACCGCCAGCATGCGGATGAAATCGAACGGGTCGACATCTTCTTCCTCGGCCAGCGGCGTGCCGGCGACCTTGACCAGCATGTTGATCGGCACCGACTCTGGGTGCTCCGGCAGGTTGGCCAACTGGATCAGCAGGCCGGCGCGGTCGTCCAGCGACTCGCCCATGCCGAGGATGCCACCAGAGCAGATCTTCATCCCGGCATCGCGCACATAGGCCAGGGTCTGCAGGCGCTCGCTGTAGGTGCGGGTGGTGATGATGCTGCCGTAGAACTCCGGCGAGGTGTCGAGGTTGTGGTTGTAGTAGTCGAGGCCGGCCTGGGCCAGGGCCTGGGTCTGGTCCTGGTCGAGCTTGCCGAGGGTCATGCAGGTTTCCAGGCCCATGGCCTTCACCCCTTTGACCATCTCCAGCACGTAGGGCATGTCCTTGGCCGACGGGTGCTTCCACGCCGCGCCCATGCAGAAGCGGGTCGAGCCGATGGCTTTGGCGCGGGCGGCTTCTTCCAGCACCTTCTGCACTTCCATCAGCTTTTGTTTTTCCAGCCCGGTGTTGTAGTGGCCGGACTGCGGACAATATTTGCAATCTTCTGGGCAGGCGCCGGTCTTGATCGACAGCAGGGTCGAAACCTGAACACGGTTCGGGTCGAAGTGCGCGCGGTGCACGGTCTGCGCCTGGAACAGCAGGTCATTGAACGGTTGCTGAAACAGCGCCTTGACCTCGGCCAAGGTCCAGTCGTGACGTGTTGTTGCAGTTGTGCTGGCGCTCATCGGCGTTTCCTTGTTTAGGCTGTAACTGGCGCCGGGACAGGAAAGCCCGCCAGCGCATCACGGATAGCTCGCATAGTCATGGAAGGCCTATGAACTGTCAACCTTGGATAAAAGCACTGGTTTACAAGTGTACGAATATTAACCACAACTGTTTGCTGTGCGATGAAACTGCCGAACAGCCCTACCCTTTATGCGTCGCATGCGAGCAGGAGCTGCCGTGGTTAAGTGAATACTGCCTGCGCTGTGCGCTGCCGCTACCAATGGCCGAGCTCACCTGCGCCCAGTGCAGCCGCCGCGCACCGGCCTTCGATCAGGTCGTCGCGCTTTGGCATTACGGCTTCCCCGCGGATACGCTGATCAGCCGTTTCAAGCACAACCGTCAATGGCCGCTGGGGCGTTTAATGGCCGAAATGTTGAGCCATGGCCTGCAGCATCGCTACGCGGAAGGCTTGGCCAGGCCTGACCTGCTGTTACCCGTACCACTGGCCAGGCGTCGACAGCGCGAGCGCGGCTTCAACCAGGCCGGCATGTTGGCGCGCTGGCTGTCGATGAGCCTGGCAATCAACTTCAATGAGCGTTTGCTGCAGCGCACACGCGACACACCCGCGCAGCAAAGCCTGGATGCCAAGGCGCGTCGGCGCAATCTGCAGCGGGCCTTTGCCCTGACTGAAGAGGGCGCATTCAAGGGCCTGCATGTGGCCGTGGTTGATGACGTGCTGACCACCGGGGCCACCGCACAGGCCATTGCTACACTGCTGCGAGAAGCCGGTGCGCGACGGGTCGATGTGTATTGCCTGGCACGCACGGCAAAACCGGGGCAAGCTTGACGGGTCAGTCTCAGTTAGGCGCCATCATGTCCCTGCCCGCTCTCCTCACCCAGCACATCGCCCGCCGCCCGCAACGCATTGCCTTGCTCCAGCACATCGCCGAGCAAGGCTCGATCACCCGCGCCGCCAAGGCTGCCGGCATCAGCTACAAAGCCGCCTGGGACGCCATCGATGAGCTCAACAACCTGGCCAGCCAGCCGCTGGTCGAGCGCAGCACCGGCGGGCGTGGCGGCGGTGGCGCACGCCTGTCGGCCGAAGGCGAGCGGGTGCTGCGACTTTATCAACGCCTGCAGGCGCTGCAGGCACAGATCCTGGAAGCTGCCGAAGACTCCAGCGACCTCGACCTGCTCGGGCGTTTGATGTTGCGCACCAGTGCCCGCAACCAGCTGCAAGGCCAGGTCAGCGCATTGCGCAGGGAGGGGCGCCATGACCGCGTCAGCCTGGCACTGGGCGGCGGGCTGGAGATAGAAGCCTTGATCACTCGTGGCAGTACCGAGCGTTTGGAGCTGAGCTTGGGCCGCATGGTAGTGGCGTTGCTCAAGGCCGGATGGGTTCAACTGCTGGGGGCTGATGATCAGCCGGAGCCAGGCAGTAACTGCCTGACGGCTTGTATCGAGGAAGTTCTGGCTGAGGAAGGGGGCAGCAGTGAATTGCGCATGGCACTGGGCAATGGCCAGACGCTGTGTGCACTCGCCGAAACAGCGTGGCTGGCCCAGCAGGGCCTGAAGGCGGGTGACGAGGCCAGGGTGCAGTTTCACCCGTCCTTCGTCCTGCTGGGGGTGCCGGTCTAGGTCAGGTTACGTTGGTGAAGATGCCAGTCACCGGCGACACGTTGCCGGCATAAGGAACCGAGGTCCCGGCGGCCAGCGCGATCGTTGACCAGATGCGTTGCATGTCGACAAACCTGAGTTTTGCATCCGAGTACAATTCCCGATCCCACTGGCTCTTGATACTGAAATAGCGGCCATTTCCGCTGCCATTGCGCAGAAGGCCACTGGCGCCACCCATGAGTACCATGGGCATGTTCATCATATGCTCTGGCGCGCCGTCGGCCATCTCACTGGTGAAAACCACCAAGGTATGATCGAGCAAGCGGTCCCCAGGTACATCAGGGTCGCTGTAACGGGCCAGTTCATCCATGAACAATCTCGCCTGCCGCGTGTACCACTGCCTGGAGCCTCTCCAAACTTCCTCGCCAGCATAACGGTGAGCGCAGTCATGGGGGTTGGTGCTGGCGCTGACATCAAGAATGTTCAGCGACTCGGCAGAACGCCCAACCTGCACCGTCGCAACACGGGTCACACCGCACCCCAAGGCAGCGGCCACCACCTTGTGATGGCCGGCCTGAACTTCATTGCGGAACTGCGCCGAACTGATCGGGTGATCTTCCAGCGACAAGGGTTCACAAACTGAGGGTATCGCCCCTTCCAGATCCTTGGCGACCTGCTCTAACGCATCCAGATGAGTCACCAGCTTTTCTCGCTGGGCGCCTGCCACGCGCCCTCTGAGTTCTGCGATATCGGCGCGGATCGGGTCGAAAACATGGGCATTGCGAGTTTGACGATCGCGCACCTCGCGGGAAGTTGCGCCAAATACCGACTCGTAAAGACGCACGGGGTTCTGCTGAGGCGCCCTGATCTTGTCCCCCTCCCAAGACACATACCAAGGATTGTCGTCGATGCCCGCATGCGGGCCAGCAAACAGGCTGCGATGGATTGGCTGAGTGCCAGGCATCGCATCTCCCAGAATCTTGTCTATGGAACTACTTTTCCCCTCTCTATCACGCAATACGTAGTTCCAGCCTGCATGACCGCCTTGACCAGAGGCTACGATGATCCCCTGCAAGTACAGTGACTGGTCTCGATAGTCTGCCAACTCCTGGCTGACTGCGTTGAGTTCGAAGTCTGCGGTGTCATCACTTCTGGAACGCGGAAACCACAGCCCATCGCTATAAACGCCTGCGTACGAATCGACCGCGAGGCCGTCCGGAATGATGAAAAACACTACCTTCAAATGAGGTTGTTCCTTGGTCCCATGCAACAGGTACTGCGCAAGCCCACAGCCACTGAGCGGCGCATAAGCTCCCGCCGCCGCCAGTTGCATGAGGAAACGCCGACGGCTCTTCAGGATGTCCATGTCAATTCTCCTCTTGGCGCTTGAGGAACACAGGTGAGGTAGCCAGCTCGCGAATCATCTGGATCAACGAACCGTTGGTCTTGAGCGATTCGGCGGCAGACTTCAACGTGCCGACCGACCCTGCAGAAACCTTGTTGCCGAACATGAAACGGAAATAGCTGTCGGCCATGCAGGTTTGCGCCGTCAGGTTAGTGGGCAGCAGCTGAGCGATATCGCGCACGTTGTGGACGCTTGCCCAGTTCTCCAGGCCCGTGTTGCTGATGAACGGCCCTGAGGCGTCAATCTTCAACTGCTCCGGGAATTGCGCATGGTTGTAAGCCGGCTCGGTTTCGCGGTAGCGCCCGGAAGCATCGTAGTTTTCCATGCTGGAACCGGTGTCGTTCATGTACTTGTGGCACTGCCAGCAACGGCCCTCCGAGGCTTGCTCACCGTTGACCAGGTCCCAACGTTCGCGGGTTGTGATCGCCCTTGGCGGATACTGCGGCTCTTGCGGGTCGGCATCGACCGGCGCACCGAACTCTCGGCACAGCAACTGCTCGCGGATCATGATGCCGCGCTTGACCAGTGAGGTAGCCTGGTAGTCAGAGGTGGCCGCCTGGGTAGCACCCAGGTGCAACAGCCCACCCCGTCGCTCATCGACCGTGACCTTACGCATATCGCCTCCGGTCACCCCGGCAATGCCGTACTGTTCTGCCAACCTTTGATTGAGGTAGGTATACCCAGGGTTGAACAGTGCATTGAATGCCCCGCCGCTCTTGAGCACCTCACCCACCAGACGTGCCTGCTCCTGCCGCATGCTCTGGATGACCTCAGGCTCCAGCCCAGGCTTTTCCTGGATGTCGCGGCTGGTCTTGATGTAGTAGCTGATGAAGCGGTTGAACTGTGCAATGCCCTGCTCACTCATCAGCATCTGCTGAGCCAGCGCACCCATCTGCTCGGGCGTCTCGAGCTGACCTTGTTCGGCCATGCGCATGAGTTCTTCACTCGGCGTAGTACCCAGCATTGCGTACGAAAGCGCTGTCGCTCGTTCGTTGGCGGTCAACTGATAGGTACCGGATGTCCGGCCATCTGTTACGCCCAATTCGGAGCGGTACAGGAAGTGAGGTGACAACAGCAATGCTGCGACCAGCGAGGCATCATCATGGTCAGCCTTCACGGCCTCATACCGGCTCAACTCAGCCGGGCTCAGTGGCCGTCGGAAGACGCGATGGCCGAGGCTTTCGACGCTCTGTTGAGCCAGCCATTGCGGGTCGACCTTGCCTGCCACATTCCACGCCACGTCATACAGCGTCTTCAGGTCTTCGGCGTTGATCATCCCCAGATCTGCCTCCCCGACGTACTTGAATTCTTTATCAAACTTGTCGGCCGGCAACGTATCGGCCTGCACTTGCACGGCAAACAGGTCGTGCACGCTGTTCACATACTCGTCACGGGTCAGCAAGCGCAGTTGCCGCTTGCCGAATGCTTGCCCCGGGTCCAGATAGCCGGCCCACAGTTCGTCATAGAAGTAGTCGGCAATCTGCCCCGAGCAAGACGCATCGCAATGCCCACTCACGCTCATGCCAAGAATCTGCTGTACCAGGGCTTCCTTGCCCGCCAGGCTCCAGTTGATGGCCTTGTTGGCATCCTGGAAGTACTGCACGGTGTGGCACTTCGCACACGCGGTCGCCACGACCTGTTTGCCGAGTTCGGCGACGTGCTGGTAGCGCATCTCAACCTTTACTGCATCCCGGCTTTCTTCATCGATGTTCACGACCTGTTGGGTCGGCTCTGGCAGTTCGTCCTGGTAGTACGGGAAGTTGAATTTGTGCTCGCCGACTGGCAGCAGCACGTCCTGGGTGCTGCCCCATGGCACCTTGATGACCTGCGCCTCGCCGTCGCTGATCAGGGTGACTTCCCACTGCGCCGGCGCCTCGCCACTGAATGCAGGCTTGGCCGGTGCAACCACGGTGGCCTTGACGGGTTGGAACGGTGGCCGTTCGATGTAGGCGAGTTGCACGACCTGCGCGTCCGGCGAGTCGCTCAGCGTCACCTGTTGCTGGCGCTGGTTGGGTATCAGCTCACCGACGTTGTCCAGCGTGACCGTATACGTGCCGGCAGCCAGGCCCTTGATGCTCAGTGGCGGCTCACCCCAGGCGACATCGAAACGCCGGCTGCGCCCATCGCTGCCCGTGAGCGTGCCACTGATCATCAGTGGCCGTACCTCGGGGCTCGGCGCCGCAGTGGGTTGCAGCTTGAGCAGGCTCTTGCCCACCACTTGCCCCATGTCGAAGGTGATGCGATAGATCACCCCGGCCAAGTCGTCAGACACCAGCAGCGAGTTGTCGCTCAACGGCAACATGTCGGCTGGGCGGCCCAGGCACGAATCGTCCAGGCAATACACATTGAAGTGCTCTGTCGAGCCTCCCCAACCCGTTACCAGCGGGATCTGGTTGATAACCTCACGTCCGTCCTTGACCGTGAGCATGCGCAACTCCATGCCTGGGCTGGCTTTGGTCCCCGTCCCATGCACGGCCACCAGCAGGCGCTGGAGATCGGCGGCATCGTTGTAGAACCCTTCCCAGAACTCGATGCCCAGCGGCGCGGTGTTGCTGCCCAGTTCATAGGCGGGCGCCTCATAATCTTCAGGTTTGAGCAGGTGCAATGGCTTGTCCGAAACGATCGCCCCATCGGCCAATGGCGGCACGATGGAGCCTGGCTCCTGGTATTCCTCCTGGGTAAACCCAGGCACATCGCGGCCGTAGAAATACGGCACGCCGAAATGCTGCCCTTCCTGGCTGATCAAGTTGACTTCGTCGGAGTTCAGGTAGCCCTGCCGGTTGTTATCGGTGAACCAGATTTTGCCGTCCGGGTGCCAGGTAAAGCCGACCGCATTGCGCACGCCTTTGGCCAGCACCCGGGAGGTGCCGTTTTCGATGTCATAGCGCAGCACTGTGCCGTAACGCCCATCTGGCGGAATGATGCAGGTATTGCAGGGGATACCGACGGCCGTATAGAGGCCCTTGTCCGATGGATCAATCGGGTTGAAGTGCAAAGGATGCTTCTGGTGCCAGATGCGCTGACCAGGCCGCCCCAGCGGGAAATCGGCTTCGTCGGCGGGGAAGTTCATCACCACTTCAGGCTTAGCATCACGGTAGTGCTCATCGACATTGCGCACCCGATACAACTTGCCGGAGGTCGAGAAATACAGGTCGCCATCGCGGTACACCACGCCATGCGGCTCTTCCAGCCCTGAGGCCAGCAGATACACCCCTGTTGGCTTACCGGCCTCGTCCAGCGGGATGGCATAGATGAACCCTGCCGTGCGCGCTTCATAGGTGTAGACGGGGATGGCACTGGAGCCGACGTAAAGCACCCGGTTGCCCATCGCCATCTGCCGCGGTTGATACAGGCCGCTGGCAAACAGCTCCACCTTCACACCTGGCAGCGTCACTAGCCTGCTCAGGTCCAGTGGCTGGCGAAACTTGACCTCGAAGCTGATCTTCTCTGGCGTGTCAGGTTTGAATTCGACCTGGGTAGGCGTGGTCAGCGGCAGGTAACCCTGAGCCTCGTTCATGATCAGGTCGTACTTGCAGGCAGGAAGGTCAGGCAAAGTCAGCACTTCATCAGAACGCCCGGAGAACGGAATCGTCTCTTCTTTGCAGCGCAGCACGCCACTGACCTCAAGGTTGCGCCGCCCTGCCGGCCCGACCCCTTGCGTCGATGCCGTGAACGGTACCTTGCCCGTCACTGTGCTGAATGACAGTTCCAGTGTGTTGGTCTGGGGCTGACCATTACAAGCACCGAGGTCGTTCCACGCATCGCGCCAGAGCTCGCTACCGTTGAATGCTTCACCCGGGGAGTAAGGTGGCTGATTACACCACTGCCAGGCACCGACAGTGCCTTCTCTGTCGTTTTTGCATTGGAAGGCCCTGCCAACATTGGTCACCAAACTGTCCTGGCTGTAGGGGGTTTCTCCAGCAGCGGGCTTTTTATAGGCAGGCGCCTGGCACTGTTCAGGCGTTGCCTGTCGTGTTTTCGAGCGCTCCCCCGAAGGTACAAGGATCAAGTATCCCAACAGGCTTATCAGCAGTGCAGCAAGACCGAACGCAGCAAGACGGCGCATGAATCGTCTCCTTGTCGAAGCCACCCCGCGCACATGCGCAGGTGACAACCGCCCCGGTGCTCAGTGGCCAATATGACCAACCGAATCCGGGATCTCTGAACCGTTCGTGCGCGACTGCCAATATGCGAGAGCGATGAGCAGGACGGTAAACCAGCACCCTTTATGTGGGTACTGGCAGAAATGCTAGGTACTCGGTAAGTGGGCGGCGCTTGATTGCTTGCGCCTGCGAACCGATTGAGGGAGGCTGGACGCTCAGAGCGTCATTACAATGCGGGCGCTATGCCCCATTCCCCCTGCGGAGCTTTCATGTCCCACCCCTTCGACACCCTCACCCCCGACCTGGTCCTGGACGCCGTTGAAAGCATTGGCTTTCTCAGCGACGCCCGGATCCTGGCCCTGAACAGCTACGAGAACCGCGTCTATCAGGTGGGCATCGAAGACTCGCAGCCGCTGATCGCCAAGTTCTACCGCCCAGGCCGCTGGAGCGATGAGGCCATCCTCGAAGAGCACCGCTTCACCGCTGAGCTTGCCGATTGTGAAGTGCCGGTGGTCGCGCCTTTGCAACATGACGGCCGCACGCTGTTCGAGCACCAGGGTTTTCGCTTCACCCTGTTCCCCCGCCGCGGCGGCCATGCCCCGGAGCCCGGCAACCTCGACCAGCTGTATCGCCTCGGCCAGTTGCTCGGCCGCCTGCACGCCGTAGCCGCGACACGCCCGTTTGAACACCGCGAAGCATTAGCTGTGGATAACTTCGGCCACGCGTCACTGCAAACCCTGCTTGAGGGCAACTTCGTACCGCGGGAATTGCTACCTGCTTTCGAGTCCGTCGCCCGCGACCTGCTGAAGCGGGTCGAGGACATCTACGCGCGCACCCCGCACAAAGTGATGCGCCTGCACGGCGACCTGCACCCAGGCAACCTGATGCATCGCGACGAGGTCTATCACGTTGTCGACCTCGACGACTGCCGCATGGGCCCAGCGGTGCAAGACCTGTGGATGATGCTCGCCGGCAGCCGCGAGGAACGCCTCGGCCAACTGGCAGAGCTGATCGACGGCTACAACGAGTTCCACGACTTCGACCCTCGCGAGTTGCCCCTGATCGAGCCCTTGCGAGCCTTGCGCCAATTGCACCACAGCGCCTGGCTGGCCCGCCGCTGGGACGACCCGGCCTTCCCGCGCAGCTTCCCCTGGTTTGGCCAGCCGCGCTACTGGGGCGACCAGATTCTCGCACTGCGCGAGCAGATGGCGGCCCTCGATGAACAACCGCTGAAATTGTTCTAGATGTGTGCTGACCTCTGTCTACAATAGGCGTCGCTTTATTTAGCTACCTAAGCAAGGATTCTGCATGCACGCCGCAAACCCGCAACGCGGGTACATCCTGGGCCTCAGCGCCTACATCATTTGGGGCCTGTTCCCCCTTTACTTCAAGGCAATCCAGAGCGTCCCCGCCGTGGAGATCATCGTCCACCGGGTGCTCTGGTCAGCGTTGTTCGGTTCGCTGCTGCTCCTGGTATGGAAGCACCCAGGCTGGTGGCGCGAACTGCGCGACAACCCGCGCAGGCTGGCCATCCTCGCCCTGAGCGGCGCGCTGATCGCGGGCAACTGGCTGACGTATGTGTGGTCGGTGAACAACGGCCGCATGCTCGAAGCCAGCCTGGGCTATTACATCAACCCGCTGATCAACGTGTTGCTGGGCATGCTCATCCTCGGCGAGCGCCTGCGCCGCCTGCAATGGCTGGCGGTGGCCATGGCGGCCGTGGGGGTGGCCCAGCAGGTGTGGCAAGTGGGCAGCCTGCCCTGGGTGTCGCTGGTGCTGGCGCTGAGCTTCGGCTTCTATGGGTTGATCCGCAAACAGGCGCCGGTGGCAGCGCTGCCAGGCCTGGTGGTGGAAACCTGGATGTTGGTGCCGCTGGCCCTGGGCTGGATGTTGCTGCACCCCGCTGCCCTGAGCGCGCAGGGCGCGTTCTACACCAGCAGCGAAGCGTTGTGGTTGATGGCGGCCGGGCCAGTGACCCTGGTGCCGCTGGTGTGCTTCAACGCCGCCGCACGCCACCTGCCGTATACCACCTTGGGCTTCCTGCAGTACCTGGCGCCGACGCTGGTATTGCTGCAGGCAGTGTTGCTGTTTGACGAGCATTTGTCGTCGAGCACGCTGGTGGCGTTCATGTTCATCTGGGCGGGTTTGGCGATCTATAGCGTCGATGCCTGGTTGAATTTGCGCAAACGCGCCTGATCAAAAAATGATCAAAACTCTGCAAGGTACGCCAGCCGTGGCTTGCAGAGACATCTCCAGAGGTTATCCACACCCTCGTCCCCGTGCTTTGTGCACAAGCTGCTGATATTTGGGTGTTTTTTGATCAAAACCTTGCAAGGCGCATGTTACCTGGGCTGGAGAGGTACGCCCCCAGGTTATCCACAGGGCCGTACCTGTGAAATGGGGGATAACCCTGGGGTCCGCTTCGCGGCCCATTCGCAGCACAAGGCTGCTCCTACAGGTACCACGCAACCTCTGTAGGAGCAGCCTTGTGCTGCGAATGGGCCGCAAAGCGGACCCCGGCAATCCCAAATCAATCCTCCGCCCGCAACTCCAACTCCACCATCAAATCATCCGCCAAACTCTCCAACCGCTGCCGCAGCTCATCCAGCGACAACGTCAACGGCAGCGCCAACAACGCATTGGCATGAAACAGCGGCTCGCTGCTCATCGGTGCAGGCCGCACTTCGGTGGTAAAGCGCTCCAGGTTCACCCCAAGCTCGGCCAGCAGCCGGGTGATATCACGCACGATCCCCGGCCGGTCATTGCCCACCAGCTCCATGGCGATCGGCTTCCAGGTGCACGAGGGCTCGATGCCGCTCTCGGCAATCAACACGCGAATGTCATACCGCGCCAAGCCCTGCAACGACGCCACCAGCTCTGTGTAATTTTCTGCCGGCACCGCCACCCTCAAGATGCCGGCAAACTGCCCGGCCATGCGTGACATGCGGCTTTCCAGCCAGTTGCCGCTGTGGTCGGCGATGCATTGGGCAATGCGTTCGACCTGCCCGGCCTTGTCAGGGGCAATCACAGTGAGTACAAGATGATCCACAAGCCCTTCCTCTGCGTCGAACCGCGCTGGGCGGCGATAAACCGGGGGATCGATTGAGTATAGGCAAGGCGCGGCAACCTGCCGCAGGGCAATCGACATAACGAATCGTGTACTGTTTCAAGATTTATCTGGAACAATCCACCTGTTTTTTGCGAACATACCCACTCCCAGCGTGACCATACGCGACCAACGGGTCGCACAACGACGCTTTTAGTCTGATTTTGCCCCGCCTACTGCTTCATGTAGTATCCCGTGGCGCGGACTACAAAACGTCGTTTGGATGTCTGCCAAGGCGCCTGTGAAAATACGCACACTGCCCGCCAGCCCGTCTGGCAGGCCGCACCCAGCCGCCCTAGGGTTCATTCACCCAGGGCACGCACTGGTGCCGTGTTTAGAGAAGCGCTACAGGCTTAATACAGAAGAGCGAAATAGCTGAGCAGAGTGAGGCAAGCAATGACTGGATACGTTCAAGTCGGTGGCCTTCAGGTCGCCAAGGTCCTGTACGACTTCGTGAACAACGAAGCCATCCCAGGGACCGGCATCGTCGCCGAGCAGTTCTGGGCAGGTGCAGAGAAGATCATCAATGACCTCGCTCCAAAGAACAAAGCCCTGCTCGCCAAGCGCGACGAGCTGCAAGCCAAGATCGACGCCTGGCACCAGGCACGCAAAGGCCAGGCCCATGACGCCGTAGCCTACAAAAGCTTCCTCCAGGAAATCGGCTATCTGCTGCCACAAGCCGACGATTTCCAGGCCACCACACAAAACGTGGACGAAGAAATCGCCCGCATGGCCGGCCCGCAGCTGGTCGTGCCGGTGATGAACGCCCGTTTCGCCCTGAACGCCGCCAACGCCCGCTGGGGCTCGCTCTACGACGCCCTGTATGGCACCGATGCCATCAGCGATGAAGGCGGCGCCGAGAAAGGCCAGGGTTACAACAAAGCGCGTGGCGACAAGGTCATCGCCTTCGCCCGCGCCTTCCTCGACGAAGCCGCGCCACTGGCTGCGGGCTCGCATGTCGACTCCACCGCCTACAGCATCCAGGGCGGCAAGTTGGTGGTCGCCCTCAAGGGTGGCAGCAACAGCGGCCTGCGTGACGACGCACAACTGATCGGCTTCGTCGGTGACGCCGCCGCGCCGACCGCCGTGCTGCTCAAGCACAACGGCCTGCACTTCGAAATCCAGGTCGATGCCAGCACCCCGGTCGGCAGCACTGATGCCGCCGGCGTCAAAGACATCCTGATGGAATCGGCACTGACCACCATCATGGACTGCGAAGACTCGGTTGCGGCTGTAGACGCCGATGACAAGGTGATCGTCTACCGCAACTGGCTGGGCCTGATGAAAGGCGACCTGGCCGAAAGCGTCAACAAGGGTGGCAAGACCTTCACCCGCACCATGAACCCAGACCGCGAGTACGCCGCGCCTAACGGTGGCAGCGTCACCCTGCACGGTCGTTCGCTGTTGTTCGTGCGCAACGTGGGTCACCTGATGACCAACCCGGCGGTCCTCGATGCCCAAGGCAACGAAATCCCGGAAGGTATCCAGGACGGGCTGTTCACCAACCTGATCGCCCTGCACAACCTCAATGGCAATACCAGCCGCAAGAACACCCGCACCGGCAGCGTGTACATCGTCAAGCCGAAGATGCACGGGCCTGAAGAAGTGGCCTTTGCCGCCGAAATCTTCAGCCAGGTTGAAGACCTGCTGGGCATGCCGCGCAACACCGTCAAGGTCGGCATCATGGACGAGGAGCGCCGCACCACGGTCAACCTCAAGTCCTGCATCAAGGCAGCCGCCGAGCGCGTAGCGTTCATCAACACCGGCTTCCTCGACCGCACCGGTGACGAAATCCACACCTCTATGGAAGCCGGCGCTGTCGTGCGCAAAGGCGCCATGAAGAACGAGAAGTGGATCGGCGCTTACGAGAACAACAACGTCGACGTGGGCCTGGCCACCGGCCTGCAAGGCCGTGCGCAGATCGGCAAAGGCATGTGGGCCATGCCCGACCTGATGGCCGCCATGCTCGAGCAGAAGATCGCTCACCCGCTGGCCGGCGCCAACACCGCCTGGGTACCTTCGCCGACTGCCGCGACCCTGCATGCCCTGCACTACCACAAGGTCGATGTGCAGGCACGTCAGCGCGAGCTGGCTACGCGCACCCCGGCGTCGGTCGACGACATCCTGGCTATCCCGCTGGCTGCCGACACCAACTGGTCGGACGAAGAGATCCGCAACGAGCTGGACAACAACGCCCAAGGCATCCTCGGTTACGTGGTGCGCTGGATCGATCAGGGCGTGGGTTGCTCGAAAGTGCCGGACATCAACAACGTCGGCCTGATGGAAGACCGCGCCACCCTGCGCATCTCGGCCCAGTTGCTGGCCAACTGGCTGCGCCATGGCGTGGTCAGCGAGGCGCAGGTGCTGGAAAGCCTCAAGCGCATGGCGGTGGTGGTTGACCAGCAGAACGCCAGCGACGCCCTGTACCGCCCGATGGCGCCGAACTTCGACGATAACGTCGCGTTCCAGGCGGCTGTAGAGCTGGTGATCGAAGGTGGCAAGCAGCCGAACGGTTATACCGAGCCGGTGCTGCACCGCCGTCGTCGCGAGTTCAAGGCGCGTAACGGGCTGTAAATCGCAAGGGGCCGCTCCTACAGGGGGACGCATTCCCTTGTAGGAGCGGCCTTGCGTCGCGATTGGGCTGCAAAGCAGCCCCTCTCGGCATCACTCAATTTTCAACTCTTTCTTCACCAGCCCCAGCAGTTTCCCCAAATCCACCGGCTTCAACAGAAAATCCACCACCCCCAGGTGCATCACATCCACCGCCTCTTTCACATCGGTGTCGCCCGACACCACGATGATCGACAACGCCGCCCGCTCCGTCTCGCGCACCTGCCGGATCAGCTCCAGGCCATCCTTGGGTTCCATGCGCAGGTCGGTGATCATCAAGGCGATCCTTGGCTCGTAATACAGCTTGAACATGGCCTCCTGGGCACCGTCAGCCGTCATGCAGTCGATGCCTCTGCTTTTCAGGTACAGGCACAAGGCCTCGCTATTCACCGGATTATCATCCACCACCAGCACCACCGGTCGGGGCGCAACAGGCGCACTCACCACGGCCAGTGCCTCGCGTTCGGCGTCACTCAGGAGGTCGTCATGCTCAACCATGGTCATCTCGTCAAAAAGTCGTGCTCACGGTAAGACCGCATCTTGCGATATTGATCACACGCCGCTCATAGACTTACGTCCAATGGGCACCACAGCGCAGCCAGCCGACCATGGGGACCGAGAACAACAAGGCCGGCACCTATATATAGATATATATAGTTCGGCGTAGCGATACGGTCAGCTTCATGAGTAAAAAGGACGCCTACAGCCAGGCGGGCAGGACGGCTGTGCTACAGAACATACAAGGCACGTTGCAGTTCCTGCAGCGCTTCCCCCCGTTCAACCAGATGGAGCACGGCCACCTGGCGTATCTGGTCGAGCAGTGCCAGCTGCGCTTCTATGCCAGCGGCGAAAGCATCGTCAAACCCGCCGATGGCCCGGTCGAGCACTTCTACATCGTCAAGCAGGGGCGTGTCGTCGGCGAGCGCCAGCACCTGGTCAAACCCGGGGTGGAAACCACCTTCGAGATCACCAGCGGCGAGTGCTTCCCCCTGGCGGCGCTGCTGGGCGAGCGTGCCACCCGCACCGAGCACCTGGCCGGTGAGGACACCTTCTGCCTGCAACTGAACAAGGCCGCGTTCATCCGCGTGTTCTCCTTGTCGGAAGCCTTTCGCGACTTCGCCCTGCGCGGGGTCAGCAGCCTGCTCGACCAGGTCAACCAGCAAGTGCGCCAACGCGCCGTGGAAACCCTCGGCACCCAGTACTCGTTGAATACCCCCCTGGGCGAACTGGCCATGCGGCACCCGGTGGTCTGCAGCCCCGACATGCCGCTACGCGACGCCGTGCGGTTGATGCACGAGCAGCAGGTCGGCAGCGTTGTCGTGGTCGACCCCGCACGCTACCCGATCGGCATCTTCACCCTGCGCGACCTGCGCCAGGTGGTGGCGGCCGCCGATGCCGACCTGGGTGCGCCGATCGAGCGGCACATGACCGCCAAGCCGTTCTACCTCAGCCCGCAGGCCAGCGCCTTCGACGCCGCCATGGCCATGACCGAGCGGCACATCGCCCATGTTTGCCTGGTGGACAACCAACGCCTGTGCGGGGTGGTCTCCGAACGTGACCTGTTCTCCCTGCAACGGGTCGACCTGGTGCACCTGGCGCGTACCATTCGTCATGCACCACGCCTGGAAACCCTGGTTTCCCTGCGCGGTGAAATCAGCCAACTGGTCGAGCGCATGCTCGCCCACGGCGCCTCGTCGACGCAGATCACCCAGATCATCACGCTGTTGAACGACCACACCGTCTGCCGGGTCATCGAACTGGCCCTGGCCGAGCGCGGCGACCCAGGCGTGCCCTTCAGCTGGCTGTGTTTCGGCAGCGAAGGGCGGCGCGAGCAGACCCTGCACACCGACCAGGACAACGGCATCCTGTTCGAAGCCCGCGACAGCGCCGAAGCCGACGCGGTCCGAGCCCGCCTGCTGCCACTGGCGCAGTACATCAACCAATGCCTGGCCCAGTGCGGTTTCACCCTGTGCAAAGGCAATGTCATGGCCGGCAACCCCGAGCTGTGCCTGTCACGCAGCGAATGGGCGCAGCGCTTTGCCGGCTTCGTCCGCGAGGCCAGCCCGGAAAACCTGCTGGCTTCGAGCATCTATTTCGACCTGCGCGTGGTCTGGGGCGATGAGCAAGGCTGCGAGCAACTGCGCCAAAGCCTGCTGCTGCAGGTGGCCGACAACCGCCTCTTCCAGCGCATGATGGCCGACAACGCCCTGCGCCAGCGCCCACCCGTGGGCCGTCTGCGTGAATTCGTGCTGACCCGCCAAGGCAATGACAAGGCCGCCACCCTCGACCTCAAGGTGCAGGGCCTGACGCCCTTCGTCGATGGCGCGCGGTTGCTGGCCCTAGCCAATGGCATCGGTGCCTGCAACACCCTCGAGCGCCTGCGCCAACTGGTGACGAAAGGCGTCATCGAGCCACTCGACGGCGCAGCGTATGAAGAGGCTTACCACTTCATCCAGCAAACCCGCATGCAGCAGCACCAGCGCCAGACCCGCGATAACCTGCCCTACTCCAACCGCGTCGACCCAGACAGCCTCAACCACCTGGACCGGCGCATTCTGCGGGAGTCGCTGCGCCAAGCGCAGCGCCTGCAAAGCAGCCTGGCCTTGCGGTACCAGCTATGAGCCTGTTCGCCTGGCTACGCCCCAGCCTGCCCGACCTGGACGACGCCTCGCGCCAGCGCCTGGCGCAGTTGCCCAAGCCCGCGGCGCTGGGGGTGTGCACATTGCGTGAACAGCGCTGGGTGGTGCTGGACCTGGAAACCAGCGGCCTCAACCCCAACCGTGACCAGGTGTTGTCGATTGGCGCCGTGGCCATTGAAGACGGCGCCATCGACTTTGCCCAGCAGTTTGAACGCACCCTGTACCGCCCCACCCAGAAGACCAACGCCAGCGTGTTGATCCACGGGCTGGGGCCCAGTGCCCTGGCGGCCGGCTGCGACCCGGTCGAGGCCTTGCTCGACCTGCTCGACTTCATTGGCGATAGCCCGGTATTGGCGTTCCATGCGCCCTTCGACCAGCGCATGCTCGCGCGTGCGCTGAAAGAAAGCCTGGGCTATCGCCTCCAGTTGCCGTTTCTCGATGTTGCCGAACTGGCGCCGATGCTCAACCCCGACACGGTGCTGCGCGAAGCCGGGCTGGATGACTGGGTTGCGCGTTTTGGCCTGCAGGTGGAAGAGCGCCACCATGCCAGTGCCGATGCCCAGGTGACTGCTGAGCTGGCCTTGATCCTGTTCAGCCAGGCCCGCCGCCAGCAGCTGGACAGCCCGTTGCAGCTGGAGCAGCGGTTGCGGGGGTGGCGTCGGCGTAAGGTGCATGGTCACGGTTTGTAGGGCTTGAGGGTTGTTGCGCCTGTGAGATCGAGCGCCGCCCGCGCGGCGCATCGCAGCACAAGGCTGCTCCTACATCTGTTTCGGGCCAATTATTCCTGGGGCATTCGCGCGCGGCCCCTTACCGCCCACCTCAATATCGAGTCGGACCAACTAGGCGGTCGCGCGCAAATATCACAGGCCTCACTGGCCCGAAACAGATGTAGGAGCAGCCTTGTGCTGCGAAGCGCCGCGCGGGCGGCGCTCGATCTCACAGGCGCCAAATCACCCAATCATTACACCCGGCGGCGCCCCCACCATAGTGGCAATCCGATAAGCGTCCATTGCGCCCCGCCCCCTGCCTCTGCAACAATCGCGAATAATTATCGTTAGTTAATGCATTCGTTCCGGGGGGACGCTGCTTGTCTTCTGCCCACAGCCCACACGCCGAGCTGGTCGGTGCGCTTTACCGCGACCATCGCAGCTGGCTGCTCGCCTGGCTGCAACGCAGCATGGCCTGCCGTCAGCGTGCCGAAGACCTGAGCCAGGACACCTTTGTGCGCCTGCTCGGCCGTGATCGGCTGGAAACGCCCCGCGAGCCGCGCGCCTTTCTGGCCGCCGTGGCCAAGGGGCTGATGTTCGACCATTTCCGCCGCACCGCGCTGGAGCAGGCCTACCTGGCCGAGCTCGCCCTGCTGCCCGAAGCCGAACACCCCTCCCCGGAAACCCAACACCTGATTCTCGAAGACCTCAAAGCCATCGACCGCCTGCTGGGCAAGTTGTCGAGCAAAGCGCGGGCGGCCTTCCTGTACAACCGCCTGGACGGCATGGGCCATGCCGAAATCGCCGAGCGCCTTGGCGTTTCGGTCTCGCGGGTACGCCAGTACATCGCCCAAGGCCTGCGCCAGTGCTATGTGGCCCTGTACGGGGAGCCGACGTGAACGGCTCACCGGTATCGTCCCGCGTCCTGGAAGCGGCCATCGCCTGGAAGCTGAGCTTGGATGAAGGCAGTGGCACGCCTGATGAGCGCAACGCGTTCATGCGCTGGCACGCCGCCAGCGAAGAGCATGCCCGCGCCTGGCGCCAGTTGGGCAGCCTCGACCAGCGCGTGAGCGCCGCTGCCGGGCCTGCGCGCCAGGCACTGCTGCAGTCGCGGGCCGGGCTGCGGCGGCGCATCGGCAAGGTTGGCAGCGGCCTGGCCGGGATGTTGCTGCTGGGTTCGCTGCTGGCCTGGGTCGGCGCCCCCTCGCTGTCACCGAACTACTGGCTCGCCGACCAACGCACAGCCACCGGCGAGCTGCGCACCCTGCGCCTGGAAGACGGCACCCTGCTGAGCCTGAACACCCATACCGCGGTGGATATCGACTACCAAGGCGAGCAACGGGTGATCGTGCTGCACCAGGGCGAGATCTCGGTCGAGACGGGCCACCAAGACCCACGCCCGTTGCTGGTACGCACCGACGACGGTCGCCTGCGCCCGCTTGGCACACGCTTCCTAGTGCGCCGTGAGGCACAGGGCACACGCCTGGAAGTGCTGCAGGCCTCGGTCGCGGCCATGCCGCTGAACAGTGGCGACGAGCAGGTGTTGCGCGAAGGCCAGCAGGTACTCATGGATGCCAACGGGCTTGGCCAGGTCGGCACAGTCGCCGTCGGCGCCGATGCCTGGACCCGCGGCATGCTGGTGGTGGACAACGTGCGCCTGGCTGACTTGCTGGCCGCGCTCGGGCATTACCGCAGCGGCCATCTCGGGGTGGCTGACGAAGTCGCCGACCTGCGTGTCACCGGCAGCTTCCCGCTGACCGACACCGACCTGGCCCTGGCGTCGCTGGTGCCAGCACTGCCGGTGCAGATCGAGCGGCATACGCCGTGGTGGGTGACCGTCAAGGCCAAATAGTGATCTGTTGTTCTGGCGCGTCTCACTGTAGGAGCAGCCTTGCGCTGCGAAGAGGCCCGCGACGACACAGTAGATCTTCGCTGCTTTCACTGGCCTCTTCGCAGCACAAGGCTGCTCCTACAGTGGATGGTGTTTGAACGGGCATTGCCGGTTCATGAAGTTTTTTCACTTTTTTTTTGACAGCCCCTGTCACTTTTGAAATCTCGCTCGGCAAGGAAGCAGTTAGCACTTATCCGTCTAGGAGCCGCTGCATGTCCCGTACTGTCGATCGTATCCTGCGCCCCAGCCTGATGGCCCTGGCCATTGGCCTGGCCGCGCCGTTGGCCAGCCCTGCCCTGTTCGCCGCCGAGCAATCCGCCCAGCGCGCCTACGACCTGCCTAGCGCGCCCTTGGCCAGCACCCTCAACCAGATCGCCAGCCAATCAGGCATCGCCCTGGCCATCGACCCGGCCCTGGTCAGCGGCCGCACCTCGGCCCCGGTCAACGGCCAGTACGACGGCATCGGCGCCTTGCAGGCCGCCCTGCGCGGCACCGGCTTGCAGCTGCAGCAGAGCAGCGTTGGCAGCTACAGCCTGGTGGCCGTCCCTGACGGCACCCTGGCACTGCCGGAAACCACCGTGAATGCCGACAGCGTCAGCGAAAGCGCCTGGGGCCCGGTAGAGGGCTACCTCGCCCAGCGCACCGCCGCCGGCACCAAGACCGATACCGCGCTGGTCGAAGTCCCCCGCTCCATCTCTGTTGCCACGCGCCAGCAAATGGCCGACCGCGGCGTGCACAGCCTGGATGATGCCGTGCGCTACATGCCAGGCATCGTGTCTGCCAGCTTCGGCAGCGACACACGCTATGACTGGATGCGCGTGCGTGGCTTCGAGCCGACCCAATTCCTCGATGGCCTGCCGCTGCCCCGTGGCGTGTACGCCAACCCGAAAGCCGAAACCTGGAACCTCGACCGCCTCGCACTGCTGCGCGGCCCGGCGTCCTCGATCTACGGGCAAACCCCACCGGGCGGCCTGCTGGACATGGTCAGCCGTCGCCCACAAGCTGAAAGCGCCCACGAAATCGAACTGCAGTACGGCAGCGACAACCACCGCCAGATCAACTTCGCCAGCACCGGCAAAATCGATGACCAAGGCCAGTTTCTGTACAGCGTCAGTGGCGTGATCCGCGATGGCGGCACCCAGATCGACCATATCGACGACAAGCGCTACAACATCGCCCCGAGCCTGACCTGGAACATCGACGACGACACCTCGCTGACCTTGCTGACCCAGTTCACCCGCGACGATACCGGCGCCACCAGCCAGTTTCGGCCGATCCAGGGCACCAAGATCGACATGCCGTTCGGCAAGATCTCCCACCACAAAAACCTGGGCGATCCGGACTACGAGTTCTACGACCGCACCTACTACGCGCTGGGCTATGCCTTCGAGCATCGCATCAACGATGTCTGGCAGTTCCGCCAGAACCTGCGCTACACCAAGTCGGACCTGGCGTTCCAGACCATCACCCCCGGCAGCTACTACGCGCCCGGTGGCCCGGTGCAAGATGATGGTACCGTCAGCCGCATGTCCACCAACGTCGACGAAGACATCAGCCAATTCGCCGTGGACAACAACTTCCAGGCTGACTTCGCCAGCGGGGACATTACCCACACCCTGCTGATCGGCCTGGACCACCAGCGCGTCAACACCAACTACCTGTCGATCTACGGCTTCAACGTACCGAACAGCAACGTCAACAACCCGGTTTACGGGCTGCCGATCACCCGCCCGGATCGCTCCACGGCGTTCTATGACTACAACCAGAAAACCCGTCAGACGGGCCTGTATGTCCAGGACCAGATGGCACTGAACAACTGGCGCCTGACCCTGGGTGGCCGGGAAGACTGGGTGCACACCGGCACCAAGTACCTCAACCAGGGCGATGCCACCAACACCCAACGTGACAAGCAATTCAGCGGCAACGCGGCGATCAGCTATGTGTTCGACTCGGGCTTTGTGCCGTACCTGTCGTATGCGGAGTCGTTCCAGCCGGCCAGCAATGCCGCCGTGTCTGCCACGGAGTCGTTCAAACCGACCGAAGGCAAGCAATGGGAGCTGGGTATCAAATACCAACCGCCAGGTTCCAACACGTTGCTGTCGGCAGCCGTGTATGACCTGACCCAGAAAAACGTCTCGGTCACCAACACCATCGGCAACGTGAGCGTCACCAGCCAGACTGGCGAAGTGAAAGTGCGCGGCCTGGAGCTGGAAGCGGTATCCGACGTCAGCGAAAACCTCAAGCTGACTGCTGCCTACACCTTGGCCAAGTCCGAAGTGCAAAAAGGCGACTACAAAGGCAACCGCCTGCAACTGATGCCCAACCAGCAAGCCTCGCTGTGGGCCGACTACACCTGGCACAGCGGCGTGCTTGACGGTTTTGGCATCGGCGGTGGCGCGCGCTACACCGGCAACACCTATGGCGACCAGGCCAACACCTACCTGGGCAAGGCCAATGCCTACACCGTGTTCGATGCCTCGGTGCACTACGACCTCGGCCGCCTGAACAACAGCCTCAAAGGCGCGTCGGTGGCGGTCAACGCGACCAACGTGTTCAACAAGGACTACCTCTCCACCTGTGACAGTTACTACTGCTACTACGGAGATGAGCGCAGCGTCGTCGCCAGCGCCACCTACAAATGGTGATGACCTGACGCCCCACGCGCGCCGACCAAGCCGTCCTTCAGAGGGCGGCTTTGGTCTTTCTGGACGTCGAGAAACAAAATGAAATGAAAAGCTCAACCATCCGCCGCTGGTCCTTCATCCACACCTGGAGCAGCCTGGTCTGTACCCTGTTCCTGCTGTTGCTGGCCCTCACCGGCCTGCCGCTGATTTTCCACCACGAGCTGGAACACCTGCTCGGTGACGCTCCCGAACTGCGCGAGATGCCCGCCGGCACCCCGCACCTCGACCTGCAACAGCTGGTGCTCAAGGCCGAACAACACCGCCCCGGCGAGGTGATGCAGTACTTTGGCTATGACGAGGACGAACGCAACGGCGTGGTGGCAATCACAGCCGCGACCGCCGGCACCGAACCCAATGCGTCGCACACCTTCATGCTCGACGCCCGCACCGGCGAAGCCGTTGCCATGCCGGCTGCGAACGGCGGGTTCATGATGGTCATGCTGCGCCTGCACGTGGACCTGTTCGCCGGCCTGCCTGGCAAGTTGCTGCTGGCGTTCATGGGCGTGCTGTTCGTCGTGGCGATCGTCTCTGGCACCGTGCTCTACGCGCCGTTCATGCGCCGCCTGGATTTCGCCACGGTGCGCCACGACAAGTCCCGCCGCCTGCGTTGGCTCGACCTGCACAACCTGATCGGCGTGGTGACCCTGGCCTGGGCGCTGACGGTTGGCGTCACCGGTGTGATCAGTGCACTCTCCGACCTGGTCATCGCCGCCTGGCGCAACGACAGCCTGGCCGCCATGGTCGCCCCCTACCGTGATGCCCCGCCGCTCACCGAACGCGCCCCAGCCAGCCGCCTGTTGGCCATCGCCGAGCACGCGGCGCCCGGCATGCGCCCGGATTTCATCGCCTTCCCCGGCACGCGCTTTTCCAGCGAGCACCACTACGCCGTGTTCATGAAAGGCGCCACGCACCTGACCTCGCACCTGCTCACCCCGGTGCTGATCGATGCGCAGACCCTGCAGGTGACTGCCGTCGGCGAGCGGCCCTGGTACATGGACGCCATGGGCCTGTCGCAGCCGCTGCACTTCGGTGACTACGGCGGGCGCCCCATGCAGATCCTCTGGGCGGTGCTCGACGTGCTGACCCTCATCGTGCTCGGCAGCGGCCTGTACCTGTGGTGGGGCAAGCAGCGCAAACCACGGGAGGCCAAGGCATGAGCCACGCGTCGCGATCTACTACGAAGATTTTCGCCTGGCCGGCACTCATCGCCCTGCTCGGTGCCTTGGGCCTGTTCGCTGCGCTGCTGGGCGACGGCGCATGGGATGGCTTGTCCTGGGTCGGCCTGGGCCTGCCGGCGTACTTGGCACTGCGCGGCTTCTGGCGGCGCTGAGGTAACGGGTTAACGCAGCCACCCGGCCAACGCGGTGCAGCATGGTCCTCTTTCACCAGGAGATAGGCCATGACACCGCTGCTGCGCCTCCAGTCGCTGGATAGCCAACTCGACGCACTATTGCCCCCCTTGCCGGGTGTGGAACACAGCCTCGACCAAGCCCTGAACACCCTGTTCACCAACCCAGCGATCACCGCCCGGACCTTGTACTTCGAGCGCTTCCGCCTGCTGGACCTGGTCGGCTTTCACCTGTTCGACGGCGGCACGTTCAAGCCACCGGCCGGTGCGCAAGCCCGACACGACGACCGCCCGCTCAACCTGCCAAGCGACTTCAACGCCCACATCGACCGCTGCTGCGCGACGCTTCGCCAAGGCTTGCATGCGCGCCTGGCCAGCTATTGGCTGGCGCGTGAAAAAAATGGACTGAGCCGGCAAGCACGCCTGGCCACCCTGCGCCGCGATCAACTGCTCACCGAGATGCGCTTGCGCAGCCACGACCAGACCTTGTCTGTGGAGCACGCCCGGTTGCTGACTACTTGCCTTGAATACCCACAACCCTGGCAACGCCAGCACCTGCCCGCCGCCAGCCGCCCGCAGCTGTACCGCCCGTTGCTGTCGGGCTCGGCGCCCAACTGGCGCAGCCACTTGCCAGGCGTGCTGATCCTCACCGAGAACGGCCCGGAGGGCCGCTTGCTCGACGCGCAGGAACCGGTCGGACGGGTGCTTTTGTGCAGCATCGTGCATGGCATCGAAGCGTTCGACAGCCTGGCCGCCTTGCACGTGGAATTATGCGAACGCCTCGAAGACCCGGTGCAGAGCGAACCGCTGACCCGACTGCTAGTGGTGAGCGCAGACCGCCAACGTGCCCACCGGGCTGAACGCCTGCGCTACGACTGGTTCAGCGAGGACCTCGCCGAGGCGCAGGCCCTGGCCATTCGCGAGGCCCATGGCAAACGCCTGACCGCCGCCTGGCAAGCCGCCTGGGCACAGGGGCTGCAACGCAATATCGAACACCTCGACGCCCAACTGGGCAACGCACTGGACCTGCACCGCGAGCTCGGCAGCCAAGGTCCGGTAGCCACCCGCTATGGCCTGTTGCTGGAAAAGCACATGCCCGACTGGTTGCGCTCGACCTCGCAGCAAGGCGTTGCCCACATCATGCAAGCCATGCAAGAGCAGGTGGCGGCCATCAAGGCCGCCGCCGCGCCAGGCATACTCACGTTGGAGCAGTTCAACCAACGCCACACCCTGCTGGCCTGGGTGCGCCAGCGGCTGCGCGAGTTTCTGCAGCAAGACCCCGGCATCGACACCGCACCCGAGCAGATCTCGATCAGCGTGACCCTGGCGCGCCAGGTCGGCCCCATCAGCAATCCACTCGACACCAGCGCCTACATCCCCGTGGCCAGCCGCCCACAAGCCGGCGGCACCATAGCGTTGGTCAACCAACGCTACCGGTTGGATGAGCTGGCACTGCTCAATATCGCCTGGTTCGACGTCGATTACTGGCTGACCGCCCGCGTGCACCTCGACGCCGACCAGCCGCTGCCAGCCCTGACGCCACTGCGGGTCAAGCAAATCGTACGGCGCCTGAATGCTGGTAGCGGCTACCAAGCCTACCTGCGCACCCAACTGCTCGAATCGCCCCATGGCCGCTGGCGCCAGCAGGCCTACGCGCACCTGAGCCGTACGCGCATGCACGCCGAAGCGGTCAAGGCGCGTTATGCCGGGCATTTTCAGCCGAGCACGCTCGAACAGGGTTATGGCTGGGCCGACTGCGTTATTCACTCACCCGACAGCCACAACCGGCCGCACCGCAACGAACAACAGGTGATCGCCCGGCAGATGCTGATCCAGGGGCAAACCCTGCAAGGTGTCGTGCTACTTGTCTCGCCAGAGCACTCTTACCGCATCGTGGTCTACAGCCCCGACGCGCCGGACCGCCGCCCCTGGCGTGAATACAACAACGCCCGGGCGCTGATCCGCGCCGTGCGCAGCGATGCGCAGCTGCGCCACTATGTGTTGCAACGCTTGCCGCTGGGCAACCGAAAAAGCCTGGAGGCACTGCTGGTACAGGGCCGCCTGGGCTCGCACATCAGTTTGCAGACCATCACCGGCAACCTGTACGACGCCCTCTACCGCGCCGAGGTCAACACCCTGATGGCCCAAGCCAATGCCGTGACCCGCAGCAACCAAGAGCTGCTGGGGGAGTTTTCGGTCAATGTGCTCAGGCTGGTGCTGGATATCCTCACCCTGGTGTTGCCGCAGGCGGGCTCGACCGCACTGGCATTCGGGCGCATGGGCATTTCCATCTGGGACGGTTTCGAAGCGCTCGACCGAGCCGACCACAACGGTGCGCTCCATCATGCGGTCGCAGCACTCGGCCACGCCACGGCGGGGCTCAACGACATGGCAGGCTCCGGGCTGATGCGCCGGGTCATGCGCGGCCTGCCCAAGCCGCCACCGGTGCCGCTGCCCCGGCATTACGAAGCGACCCCTGACGTTGCCAGGCTGCGCTACCGCATCGATGCGCTGCACGACGAGGCCGTGTACGAACAGCAGTCGGCGAGCCCCGGCCTGTCGCAGTACTACGTGAGGGATAACCTGGGCCGCTACTTCAATGTCACCTTCGACGGCACACGCTGGCGCGCCACCGACCCGAACCAGCCGAACACCTACCTGAAGCTGCCGATCAAGCGCTGCCTGGATGGCAGTTGGGTGGTCGACTCCCCAGTGCTCTGGTACGACGGGTTGCCGAATATCCAGCAACTGTTGGAAGACTGCCGCCTGTCCACCCCGTTACAAGGCACCGCGAGCGAAGACGATGCCCAGCTGTTTCAGGACAACACCACGCTGTACCTGCAACTGGGCAGCCACCAGTTACCTGTGCGCCGCCATCTGCTCGCCGCTCACTACCACCTGGTATTGCCTGAGACGCTGCGCGGCACGGTGCCCGCGTGGGCAGTGCTGCGCTGGCAGGATGCGCAATGGCGCATCCGCGTGCGCCAGACCGGCCGCAGCAGCAACTGGCTGGCGCTGCCGGCAGCTTACTCGGACAACCGCGGCAGCAACCGGTCCAGCCGTTGATGCAAGGCACTGTCACGTGGCCAGTTGCGCAGCAGCCGTGCCCGGTCACGGGCATAGGCTGGGGCGAAGCTGAGCTGGGTGGCATGCTGGCACATGGCATCGAGGTCGATCAGCGACCACTGGCCGTTATCCCAGAACAGGTTATGGCCCTTGAAGTCGCCATGGCTGATGCGCTCGCGGATCAGTTGCTGCATGACCTTCACCAGCGCATCGACCTGCTCTTCAGGTGCCTCGCCGTTTTCCACATAGGGCGCGAAGCACGCGGTCAGGTCCGGGCCATCGACATAGTCGGTGACCAGGTAGGCACGGCTGCGCAGGCCCATGACACGCTCCTCTAGCACTGCCAGAGGGCGTGGCGTGGCGATGTCGAGAAATTCCAGGCGGTGGCCTTCGATCCACGAGTGCCAGGCACGGCTAGGGCGCCAGAAGCGCTTGAACCAGTGCGCGGTGTTCTTGATGTTGTAGCGTTTGAGCACCAGTTGCCGGCCATCGACCTCGATGCGGGCCACACTGGCGGCGCCACCGGTCTTGTACAGGTGGCCTTTGTCGATCAGCTCATCGGCATGCTCCAGCACCGGCAGCATGGCCTGCACCTCAGCGCGGCGAATCGCCCGCAGGCCCGAAAGGCTACGCTCGACGCTGAACAGCGAGCACTCGCGGCCGGCCTTTTCCAGGTAGTCCTTCTGGCGCCAGTTGCGCACCTTGTCCACCTGCTTCTGCAGCGCTTCGAGTGGCAGCGCGTGCTCGGCATTGGCCAACAGGTAATGCACCAGCAGCTCTTCGATGAACGGCTCCAGGCGCTTGGGCAATTGGGCGAAGAACACGCCGAGGTTTTCCAGCACCCGCGGGCGCGACAACTGCTGGCCCGGGGTCTCGGCCTTGATGCCCGCGCCGTCGATCAGGTACAGCTTGCCGCCATGGCGCAGCAGGTTGTCCAGGTGCAGGTCTTCCTGCCACACGCCCTTGGCGTGCATCTGCGCCACCGCCGTCAGCGCCTCACCCAACACCGCGTGTTGCTCGTCTGCCAGTACGGGCAGGTGCTCCACGGCGGCCCAGGCATCGGCCAGGCTTTCGGCGCCATCCAGAAACGCGAACAGCAGCCAGCCGCCCTCGCCTTCCTTCAAACCATCGGCCAGCAGTTTCGGCGTGGTCAGGCCCTGCTCGGCCAGCAACTTGACGCCTTGCAGCTCGCGCTGGAAGTGCCGGGCAGCATTGCTGCCCACCAACAGCTTGGCCAGCACCGGCGTGCCACGCCAGACACCAGCACCCACATAACGCTGGCCGGGCAGCACGCGCAGCAGGCTGAGCAGTTGCAGCTCGGCGCTGCCGGCGGCATCGGCCAAGCTCACGTTCAGGGGCAACGCCGGGGCGCGCCCGGCCTCTTTCAGTTCAGACAAACGCATCAGCGGGCCTCTTTTTCACGACGGCGTTGCGTCAGGCGTTGCAGCCAGGTGCCGACCAGCGTGCCGTCCGCCGGCTGCACCAGGTAGGCTGCCAGCAGGTGGCGCACATCCGCCTCGCTCCAGGCCCGGGCACGGCGCAACAGGGGCTCCAGGTCCTTGAGCCGGTCACGCATGCCGAACAGCAGGGGCCGGGTTTTTTCCAGGTCGATCAGTTGGGCATCCCAGCCTTCGCGGCGTTGCCGTAGGAAGATGTGCTTGGGGTAGAAGCAGCCGTGCACCTGGCCAGCGCTGTGCAGCGTGCGCGCCAACTGGCCGCAGGCCTCGAGGATGCCGTTGCGTTCGGCATCGCCCAACTGCGGCCACTGAGCCAGCAGGCTGTCCAGGTCGGCCCACTCGTCCAAGGCACGGGTCATGAGGATCGCCCGGTGCTCGCCGGCCTGCTTGCGCTCGCCATAGAACACCGCTTGCAAGGCCGGAATGTGCAGCTTCTGGTAGCGGCTGATGTTGCGGAATTCGCGGGCGAAGGTTGGCTCGCCGAATGGCCGGTGCAAGGTACGGGTGAGGTAGTCGCTCTGGCGCTTGAGGTAGTAGCCCTTGCCTTCGAGTTCCAGGCGGAACACGCTGCTCCAGCCCCCACGCCCGGTGTTGGGCTCGTCCACGGCATCGAGCTGCAGCGCCCACAGCGCGTCGAAATCGTTCAAGCCGTGGCGTTTGAGCAGCGCGAGGTCCGCGCTGGCCAGGTAATCGGTCATTCCCTTCCCTCGAAAAAGCTCAGCACTTGGCGAATCCGCTGCTTGTCGCGGGCGTTGAGCCTGTCGCGACCACGGTATTGCAGGTAGAAACGCAGGCGCTGGGTCGCCGACAGGTGGTATTTGGCGACCTTGTCCAGGCACGCCAGGTCTTTGATCATCCGGTGCCGCCACATGAAGCCGCGCCAGAAGTCGCCGGTCGGGCAGTCGATGAAGAACAGCGTGCCCTGGTCGTCGACCAGCAGGTTGCGCCACTTCAAGTCGTTGTGGGCAAAACGGTGCTCGTGCATGACCCGGGTGTGGCGCGCCAGCTGGCGGCTGACGTGGTCGACCCAGGCGGGGTCTGCCAGGCGCGGGTCTTTGCGTTCGGCCAAGGCCGACAGGTCTTCGGTGCGCGGCAGCTCGCGGGTGATCATCGCCCCGCGGCCAAACGCCAGGCCCTTGCGCTCCAGGCCCCAGGCGACCACTTCGGCGGTGGGAATGCCCCACTTGGCGAACTGCTTGAGGTTTTGCCATTCGGCCTTGATGCGCGGCCGGCCGAGGTAGCGGCGCATGTGCTTGCCCGCCCCGGTGTAACGCTTGACGTAGTAATTGACGCCCTCGCGCTCGATGCGCACCACTTCGCTGAGCGGGTCGCGGGTCAGGCGTTCGCCCTGCAGGGCGAAGACTGCGTCAAGGCTGCCGAAATCCGCCGCCAGGTGTTCGTAGCCTGGCGCCAGTGTCCAACCCGCCATCAGAGTGCATCCCCATAGCGTTGTTTGCGGTCATAGAGTTTCTGCGCCTTGCGTTCGAGCCAGGCGAGCAGCGCGGCCTCGTCGGCAAGCACTTGGCGCAGCGGGCGCTGGAAGTAGCCACGCAAAAAGCGCAGCTTGTCGCGCCGGGTCAGGCCGATGTCCAGCGCCGAGAAGTACAGCGCGGCCAGGTCTTTGTCACGCCAGCGGCGGCTGATTGTCGCCCGGGTCTGGGCACGGTGCAGGTCGATGACCGACAGTTTGAAGTCTTCTGGCGTCACCGGGCGATCGGTGTGCAGCAGGAAGTGGCAGATGTAGCAGTCGCGGTGGTTGACCCCGGCGCGGTGCATGCCGCCAGTCATCTTCGCCACTTCGGCGATCAGCGCACGCTTGAGGCGTGGCGCGGGCGGCTGCTTGACCCAGTCGATACTGAAGTCTTCCAGGCTGATGGTCGGCGCCAGTTCTTCGGTCACGATGAACGAATGCTGAGTGGCCGGGTTGCTGCCGCGCTCGCCATAGGCGACGGCGGTCATGGTCGGCACGCCGACCTCGTGCAGGCGCTGGATGGCTCGCCATTCCTGGCCGGCACCGAGCACCGGCAGCTTGGCGCTGAACAGGTTCTTGAAGATCTCACCCCAGCCGATGCCGCGGTGAATCTTGACGAAAAACCCCTCGCCCTCAACGACGGTGCGCAGCGTGCGGCGCCCTTCCAGCTCGCGGTACACCTCGCCTTGCAGCGCTTCCACGGCCTCGAAGGCATCACGCCCGGCCCACAAGCGCTTGAAGGGTTCGGCCAGTATCAGCTTCATGCGGTCTCCTGCCCCAGGATCACATCAGCAGCATGCTGCGGCATGCTGTACAGGTCGGCCGTATCGGCAAAGGCCAGGCCGTTGCGCGACCAGTCGGCACGGGCCTGCGGGTCTTCGAGCATGCGTTGCAGGTAGCCATTGAGCTGTTCCTGTTCGAACGGCTCGTCCAGCACTAAGCCGCTGTCGGCTTCGGCGATGTAATGGGCATAGCCACACACCTTGGAGACCAGCACCGGCAGGCCTGCCACCAGTGCTTCGAGCAGCACGGTGCCGGTGTTTTCGTTGTAGGCCGGGTGGATCAGCAGGTCAGCGCCCAGCAGGAAGCGTGGGATATCGCTACGCCCCTTGAGGAACTGCACCTGGTCGCCCAGGCCGAGGGTGGCGCTCTGCAACTGGAAGACCTTGGGGTCGTCCTGGCCGATGACCATCAACCGGGTGCGCTTGCGCAAGGCCGACGGCAGCGCGGCCAAGGCCTTGAGGCTGCGGTCGACGCCCTTGGTCTTGAAGCCCGAACCGATCTGCACCAGCAGCAGGTCATCGTCGCCCAGGTTGAATTCCTGGCGGAACTCGGCGCGGATCTCGGCGGCGTTGGCCGGCGCCCGACGGTCCTGGGAAATGCCCGGCGGCAGCAGGTGGAAGCGTTCAGCCGGGGTGCCGTAGTGTTTGACGAACAGCGGCTGCTGCACCTCCGAGATCATCAGCACTTCGGTTTTCGAGTCTTTGGCGAACACCGCACGCTCGTACTCGGCAAAGTGCCGGTAGCGGCCCCAGCGTTTGTAGAGGCCGCCACGCAGGGTCTGGGCCTTGTCCTCGAAGCAGCCGTCGGCGGCGTAGTACACGTCCAGCCCCGGCATCTTGTTGAAGCCGATCAGGCGGTCGACCGGGCGCTTGGCCAGGTCGGCTTCCATCCAGGCGCTGAGCTTCTCGTTGCGGCGGTGGTTGAACAGCGCCTTGACCGGCGCCACCAGCACTTCGAAGCCAGGCGGAATGTCACCTTCCCAGATCAGCGTGTACACACGGATCTGGTGGCCCCGCTTCTGGCATTCCAGGGCAATGCGCATGAAATCGCGCTGCAGCCCGCCGAAGGGGAAATATTTGTAAAGCACGAAAGCCAGTTGCATCAACGAACATCCTCAGCCAGCAGCAGCGCGCTCAAGCGGCTCGCCACATGCTCGGGATTCAGGCGAGTGAAGCACAGCGGCCACTCGCGTTTGAGATCGAACCGGCGCAGGTCATCGGCGCTCGGCTTGTAGGTGCACTTTTTCTGCAGGCACGGCGCACAGGGGAAATCGCTGGCCTGGTGAACCTGGGCGCGGCCATAGGCGCCGGTCAGGCCCGGGTTGGTCGGGCCGAACAGTGAAATGGTCGGCACATCCAGCGCCGCAGCCAAATGGCCCAGGCCGGTGTCCACCGCCACGCAGGCCTTGGCCGCCGCCAGCACGCGGGCGACGCCGACAAGGTTCAACTTGGGCAGTACCTGGCAGTTATTCAAGCCCTGGGCGATACGTTCGGCGCGTGCCTTCTCGGCCGGGTTGCCCCACGGCAGGCGCACTTGCAGCTTGCGCCGGCCCATGCGCTCGGCCAACTCTCGCCAGTAAGCCTCGGGCCAATGCTTGGTGGCCCAGGTGGTGCCGTGCAGGAACACCACGTAGGGCGCGGCCGGCGGCAATTGCAGGCGATCGAGGTCCAGGCCGTAGTTGCCGATGCCTTCCGGCAAGTCGTAGGCCAGGGCCAGGGCGAACAGCTGGCGCACACGCTCGACCGCGTGCTGGCCCGTGGCGACCGACAGGCGCCGGTCATAAAAACGGCTGGCCAGGCCTTCGCGCGCCGAGTAGCGGTCCAACCCGGCCACCGGTGCCTTGACGTAGCGGGTCAGCCAGGCCGACTTGACCAGGCCCTGGGCATCGATCACCAGGTCGTACTTGCGCGCGCGAACGCGCTGCTTGAACGCCTTCCACTCGCCGCTCTTGAGGGTCTGCCAGATGTTCTTGCGCCAGCGACGGATCGCCACCGGGATCACCTGGTCGACCGCCGGGTGCCAGCTGGGGATCTCGGCAAAGCCTTCTTCCACCACCCAGTCGAAACGAATGCCCGGTATCGCGTGGGCGGCATCGGTGATCGCCGGCAGGGTGTGGATCACATCCCCCAGCGACGATGTCTTGATGATCAGTACCCGCACTTAGTCGACCTCGGCCACGGTATCGATCAGGTTCGGACCGCCCAGGCTGTGCAAGGCGGCGATGACTTGCTGCGGGTCGAGCAGGCGCAGGCAGTTGTAGTGGCCAAAACGGCAGGTGCGGTCGAAGCACGGGCTGCATTCGATGCCGGTGCGCACCACTTCCACCTGTTCGGCCAGCGGCGGCGTGAAGCCCGGCGAGGTCGAACCATACACGGCGACCAGCGGGCGATTCAGCGCGGCCGCCACGTGCATCAGCCCGGAGTCGTTGGACACCACGGAATCGGCGCAAGACATCAGGTCGATGGCCTCGGCCAGCGAGGTTTCGCCGGCCAAGTTGTAGGATTCTTCACGCAAGCCCGGGATCAGCCGGTCGCGGATCTGCTCGCCGACGGGGTGATCGCTTTTCGAACCGAACAACCACACCTGCCAGCCCTGGCGGATCATCGCCTCGGCCACGGCGGCGTAGTGCTCGGCCGGCCAGCGTTTGGCCTCGCCAAACTCGGCACCGGGGCACAGCGCCAGCACCGGGCGGTCGAGTGCCAGGCCGAACTTGGCCAGGGCGGCGTCACGGCTCTGCGGTTCGATCTGCAGGCTGGGGCGCGGGTAAGGCTGTGGCAGCTCGGTGCCCGGCGCGTAGGCCAGGGCCATGAAGCGCTCGATCATCAGCGGGTAACGTGCCTTGTCCAGCTTGCGCACGTCGTTAAGCAGGCCGAAGCGCATCTCGCCGCGCCAGCCGGTGCGTTTGGGAATACCGGCAAAGAACGGCACCAACGCCGATTTCATCGAGTTGGGCAGCAGAATTGCCTGGTCGTACTGGCCGGCCAGGGACTTGCCGATGCGACGTCGGGTGGCCAGTTCCAGCGCACCGTGGCCAAGCGGGAAGCTCAACGCTTGGCGCACCTCGGGCATGCGTTCGAGGATCGGCCGGCTCCACTCGGGCGCCAGCACGTCGATCACGCAGTCGGGGTGCTGCTGTTTCAGGCACTGGAACAAGGTCTGCGCCATTACCATGTCGCCGACCCAGCTGGGGCCAATGATCAGTATTCTCATGCTTAGTCCAGAAACGCTCGGGGAGGCTACAGGCTGCGGTACAGCCTGGCCTCCCCTCTTTATATTCAGGCTATGTGGCGGACAGTGTAACACCGGTGGTGGGGCATGGACCTTTGGGGCTGCTTTGCAGCCCTTCGCGGCACAAGGCCGCTCCTACAGGGGCCCCAGCGGTATCAAGTCAAACCCAGCTCGCCCCAGATCCGCCGCACCTCGCGGCGTTCATCGGCAAACTGCGCCGCATCGATCACCCCGGCCTGCTTCTGCAGGGCCTGGCGGTGCGAGGCAGAACGGAACGCCTTGTACACTTCACGCAACAGCACCGCGTCACTGGCCGGCATCAAACCTGCCTGCTCCAGCTCTTCCAGAATGCGGATGTTATCGGTCCATCGGAGTATGGCCGGGTGGTCGTGAGACCAGGCCAAAGCCGCGTATTGCACCATAAATTCGATATCGACGATACCGCCGGCATCCTGCTTGATATCGAAGGGTACACCGGCCTCGAAGGCATTGGCTGCGGTGCCGGCAGCCGTGGCCTTGGTGCCGAGATTGCCGCGCATCTTGGCGCGCATCTCACTGACTTCGGTGCGCAACGTTTCAAGGTCACGGGGTTGGCCCAGGACGTTGGCGCGCACGCCTTCGAACGCCGCGCCCACCTGTTTGCAGCCGACCAGCACACGCGCACGCACCAAGGCCTGGTGCTCCCAGGTCCAGGCCTCATTCTGTTGATAGCGCTCGAAGGCACCGAGCGAGCTGACCAACAGCCCCGAAGCGCCGGACGGGCGCAGGCGCATGTCCACGTCATACAGCTGGCCAGAGTTAGTCTGGGTGGTCAGCAAGTGGATAATGCGCTGGCCCAGGCGGGTAAAGAACTGCGCGCTGTCGATCGGCTTGGCGCCATCGGTTTCGGCCTGGGGGTCGCCATCGTGAATGAACACCAGGTCCAGGTCCGAGCCATGGCCCAGTTCAAGCCCACCGACCTTGCCATAACCAATGATGATGAAGCCCGGGTCGCACAGGCTGCCGTCGCTGCGCTTGGGCTGGCCGTGGCGGGCTACGGTCTGGCGCCAGGCCAGGGCCAGCACCTGGTCGAGGATGGCTTCGGCCAGCCAGGTCAGGTAATCGCTGACTTTCATCAACGGCAGGTTGCCACTGATTTCCGAGGCCGCCACACGCAGGCTGTGGGCTAGCTTGAAGTGGCGCAGCGCCTCCATCTGCTGTTCCAGGTCGTCTTCGGGGATGCGCGTCAAACGCTCGCGCAGTTCGCTGGCCAGCTCCGGCGCCAATGGCGGGCTGAACAGCCGGCCTTCGTTGAGCAACTCATCGAGCAGCAACGGGTAGCGCGCAATCTGCTCGGCGATCCAAGGGCTGGCCGCGCACAGGGTCAACAGGCGGCGCAAGGCACCCGGGTTTTCGGTGAGCAGCACCAAGTAGGCCGACCGCCGCGCAACCGCTTCGACCAGCGGCAGCACGCGTTCAAGCACCAGGTCAGGGTCTTGGTGCTCCACGGCCTGGGCCAGGAGCCTTGGAATAAAGGCGTCCAAACGTTCGCGCCCAATGCGCTGCATCGAGCGCAATTGCGGGCTGCCCCGCAACCCGGCGAGGCGACGCAAGGCATCGGCGGGTTGTATGAACCCGGCTTCCTCAAGCTGACGACAGGCGGCGTCTTCATCCTGCGCCTGCTCCCACAGCGGCGACCATTCGCCACCGACCACCAGTTCGCCCTCGCCGTCCTCATCATCGGGGTCGGCGATCACTTGGCGGAAGTGCCAATCGACCCGGCCGCGCCAGTGCATCAATTGGTCATGGAAGCCCTGCCAGTCGGCGAAGCCGAGGATGTAGGCGACCCGCGCCTGGTCGGTTTCGTTGTCCGGCAGCATCTGCGTCTGGCGGTCGGCGATGGCCTGGATAGCGTGCTCGGTATAACGCAGGAATTCGTAGCCTTCGCGCAACTCGGCCACCACCGCGGGTGGTAGGTAACCTTGCCCCTCGAGGGTCGCCAGCACCTTGAGCAAGGGCCGTTGCTGCAGGCTCAGGTCTCGCCCGCCATGGATCAGCTGGAAGGCCTGGGCGATGAACTCCACCTCGCGGATGCCGCCAGCACCCAGCTTGATGTTCTCGGACATGCCCTTGCGCCGCACCTCCTGCTGAATCAGCTGCTTCATGGTGCGCAGGGCTTCGATGGCCGAGAAGTCCAGGTAACGGCGGTAGACGAACGGGCGCAGCATCTCTTGCAACTGAGCGCCTGCCGCCTGGTCACCGGCCACCACCCGCGCCTTGATCATGGCGTAGCGTTCCCAGTCGCGGCCCTGGTCCTGGTAGTACTGCTCCAGGGCATTGAAGCTCAGCACCAGCGAACCGGCCGAACCGTAAGGGCGCAAGCGCATGTCGACGCGGAACACGAAACCGTCGACGGTGACTGGGTCCAGGGCCTTGATCAGGCGCTGGCCCAGGCGGGTGAAGAACTCCTGGTTGTCCAGCGAGCGCTTGACCCCTTCAGTCTCGCCGCCCTCGGGGAAGGCGAAGATCAGGTCGATGTCCGACGACAGGTTCAGCTCCACCGCCCCCAGCTTGCCCATGCCCAGCACCACCATGTGCTGCGCCAGGCCGCTGCGGTGGCCGATGGGCGTGCCGAACTGCTGGCAATGGCGCGGGTACAGCCATTGATACGCTTCGTCGATGGCGGCATCGGCAAGGTCGGACAGGTCACGGCAGGTTTCGCCCAGCTCGGCCTGGCGCGTAATGTCGCGCCAGATGATGCGCAACTGCTGGCGATTGCGCTCGCGCCGCAGGTTACGCGCCAGCTCGTCTTCGCTTTGCGCTGCCTGGGCCACCGCCCCGATCTGCCCGCGCAACTCGCCGGGCGCATAGCGGCGGTCCAGTTCACCACTGGCCATCAGGGCGAGCAGCATGGCCGGTTCGCGCTGGGCCAGGCCAAGGACGAAGTCGCTGGCGGCAGCAACCTGGTCGAACTGTTGCCGATGGGCCGGGCTGCAACCGTTCAGGTCGAGTTCGGGGTGGCCAGCCACAGCTTCGCTGAGGAACTGCTGATTACGAGCGACCAGCGGTTGCAGGGGGGCGGGCAGATCGAGCGGCAAAGGCAGGCGCATGGACTATCCTTGATCGGCGTGAAAGAGAGGGGTAAAGGCGGCCAAATGGAAGGCGGACCACGGTTGGACTGTCATACAAAAGTTGGAAATAGCTGAAAAAAAGCAATCACTGGCAAAAAACATCAAGAATCACCCGTTCGCGACACATCGCCAACCAACATGAACGTTTTTCCCCACAAGCCGGGGTGCGACCAAAAGCCGCATTTGTGTAGTTTTACTACTACCCCGACTGTCTAAAAGCATGAAATGCGAATGCATTTGTAGTAAAACTACACGGCGCCGGATCACACTCCGGTAATCCAAGAATTCACGACGTCTGCCCATAAGGCCAGTCGCAAACTCAGGCAATCGATTCTGGTTGCCTTTCCGCCCTGGAGCAAGCCATGCAAGACCTCGATCCAATCGAAACCCAGGAATGGCTGGATGCCCTGGAGTCGGTCCTCGACAAAGAAGGCGAAGACCGCGCTCATTACCTGATGACCCGTATGGGCGAGCTGGCCACCCGCAGTGGCTCCCAGCTGCCGTATGCGATCACCACGCCATACCGCAACACCATCCCTGTCACCCACGAAGCACGCATGCCTGGCGACCTGTTCATGGAACGCCGCATTCGCTCGTTGGTGCGTTGGAACGCGCTGGCCATGGTGATGCGCACCAACCTGAAGGACTCGGACCTGGGCGGCCACATCTCCAGCTTCGCCTCCAGTGCCACCCTGTACGACATCGGCTTCAACTACTTCTTCCAGGCCCCGACCGAAGAACACGGCGGCGACCTGGTGTTCTTCCAGGGCCATGCTTCGCCAGGCGTTTACGCCCGTGCCTTCATGGAAGGCCGCATCAGCGAAGACCAGATGAACAACTTCCGTCAGGAAGTGGACGGCAACGGCCTGTCTTCGTACCCGCACCCATGGTTGATGCCTGACTTCTGGCAGTTCCCGACCGTTTCGATGGGTCTGGGCCCGATCCAGGCGATCTACCAGGCGCGCTTCATGAAGTACCTGGAAGCCCGTGGCTTCATCCCGGCCGGCAAGCAGAAGGTCTGGTGCTTCATGGGCGACGGCGAGTGCGACGAGCCGGAATCCCTGGGCGCAATCGCCCTGGCTGGCCGCGAGAAGCTGGACAACCTGATCTTCGTCATCAACTGCAACCTGCAGCGCCTCGACGGCCCGGTTCGCGGCAACGGCAAGATCATCCAGGAACTCGAAGGCGTGTTCCGTGGCGGTGGCTGGAACGTCAACAAAGTCGTCTGGGGCCGCTTCTGGGACCCACTGCTGGCCAAGGACACCAACGGTGCCCTGCAGCGCCGCATGGACGAAGTCATCGACGGCGAGTACCAGAACTACAAAGCCAAAGACGGCGCGTACGTGCGTGAGAACTTCTTCAACACCCCAGAGCTCAAGGCCATGGTCGAAGACCTGTCCGACGAAGAGATCTGGAAGCTCAACCGTGGCGGCCACGACCCGTACAAGGTCTACGCGGCTTATCACCAGGCGGTGAACCACAAAGAGCAGCCGACTGTCATCCTGGCCAAGACCATCAAGGGTTACGGCACCGGTGCAGGCGAAGCCAAGAACACCGCGCACAACACCAAGAAGGTCGACGTCGACAGCCTGCGTCACTTCCGTGACCGCTTCGACATCCCGGTCAAGGATGCTGACCTTGAGAACCTGCCGTTCTTCAAGCCGGAAGAAGGTTCTGCCGAAGCCAAGTACCTGGCCGAGCGCCGCGCTGCCCTGGGTGGCTTCGTGCCGCAACGTCGCGCCAAGAGCTTCAGCGTGCCGACCCCATCCCTGGAAACGCTGAAAGCGATCCTGGACGGCTCGGGCGACCGCGAAATCTCCACCACCATGGCCTTCGTGCGCATCCTGGCGCAGCTGGTCAAGGACAAGGAAATCGGCCAGCGCATCGTCCCGATCATCCCGGACGAAGCCCGTACCTTCGGTATGGAAGGCATGTTCCGCCAGTTGGGCATCTACTCGTCCGTCGGCCAGCTCTACGAGCCAGTCGATAAAGACCAGGTGATGTTCTACCGCGAAGACAAGAAGGGCCAGATTCTCGAGGAAGGCATCAACGAAGCCGGCGCCATGTCGTCGTTCATCGCTGCCGGTACCTCGTACAGCTGCCACAACCAGCCGATGCTGCCGTTCTACATCTTCTACTCGATGTTCGGCTTCCAGCGTATCGGCGACCTGGCCTGGGCCGCTGGCGACAGCCGCACCCGTGGCTTCCTGATCGGCGGTACCGCCGGCCGTACCACCCTCAACGGTGAAGGCCTGCAGCACGAAGACGGTCACAGCCACATGATGGCGGGCACCATCCCGAACTGCCGCACCTATGATCCGACCTACGGCTACGAGCTGGCGGTGATCATCCAGGACGGCATGAAGAAGATGACCGAAGAGCAACAGGACATCTTCTACTACATCACCGTGATGAACGAATCCTACCAGCAGCCAGCCATGCCGGCCGGTGTCGAGGAAGGCATCATCAAGGGTATGTACCTGCTGGAAGAAGACACCCGCGAAGCCGCGCACCACGTTCAGCTGATGGGCTCCGGCACCATCCTGCGCGAAGTCCGCGAAGCAGCGAAGATCCTGCGTGAAGAGTTCAACGTCGGTGCCGACGTGTGGAGCGTCACCAGCTTCAACGAACTGCGTCGCGACGGCCTGGCCGTGGAACGCGCCAACCGCCTCAAGCCTGGCCAGAAGCCTCAGCTGACTTACGTCGAAGAGTGCCTGAACGGTCGCAAAGGCCCGGTCATCGCCTCCACCGACTACATGAAGCTGTTCGCCGAACAGATTCGTCAGTGGGTGCCGAGCAAAGAGTTCAAAGTCCTGGGTACCGACGGTTACGGTCGCAGCGACAGCCGCAAGAAGCTGCGTCACTTCTTCGAAGTTGACCGCCACTTCGTGGTGCTGGCTGCCCTGGAAGCCTTGGCTGACCGTGGCGAGATCGAACCGAAAGTGGTGGCTGACGCTATCGTCAAGTTCGGCATCGATCCGGACAAGCGCAACCCACTGGACTGCTGAGGAGTATTTTTAAGTGAGCGAACTCATTCGCGTACCTGACATCGGCAGCGGTGAAGGTGAAATCATCGAGCTGTTCGTCAAGGTCGGTGACCGTATCGAGGCTGACCAGAGCCTGCTGACCCTGGAGTCCGACAAGGCCTCCATGGAGATCCCGGCCCCTAAGGCCGGCGTGATCAAAGAGCTGAAGGTCAAGCTGGGCGATCGCCTGAAAGAAGGCGACGAGCTGCTGGTGCTGGAAGCCGAGGGCGCTGCGGCGTCCGAGGCGCCAGCCGCCGCACCTGCCCCTGCCGCTGCGCCGGCCGCCGCTGAAAAGCCGGCCGCCGAAGCCGCGCCTGCGCCTGCTGCAGCCCCGGCTGCCGCCAGCGTGCAAGACATCCACGTGCCGGACATCGGCTCGTCGGGCAAGGCCAAGATCATCGAAGTACTGGTCAAGGTCGGCGATACCGTCGAAGCCGACCAGTCGCTGATCACCCTGGAGTCCGACAAGGCCTCCATGGAGATCCCATCGCCTGCTGCTGGCGTGGTCGAAGAAGTGCTGTGCAAGCTGGAAGATGAAGTTGGCACTGGCGACCTGATCTTCAAGCTGAAGGTTGCTGGCGCAGCGCCGGCTGCCGCACCGGCTCCGGCCGCCGCTGCACCGGCCAAGGCTGAGGCTGCGCCTGCTGCCGCACCTGCCGCTGCCGCCCCGGCTGCTGCCCCTGCTCCGGTCGCTACCGCGCCGGCTGCTGGCAACAACGCCAAGGTTCACGCTGGCCCAGCCGTTCGTCAGCTGGCCCGTGAATTCGGTGTCGAGTTGGGCGCTGTCGCGGCCACCGGCCCGCATGGCCGCATCCTGAAAGAAGACGTGCAGGTTTACGTCAAAGCGATGATGCAGAAGGCCAAGGAAGCCCCGGCAGCCGCCGGCGCAACCGGCGGCGCTGGCATCCCGCCAATCCCTGCCGTGGACTTCAGCAAGTTCGGTGAAGTGGAAGAAGTGGCCCTGACCCGCCTGATGCAGGTCGGTGCCGCCAACCTGCACCGCAGCTGGCTGAACGTGCCGCACGTGACCCAGTTCGACTCCGCCGACATCACCGAGCTGGAAGCCTTCCGCGTGGCGCAGAAGGCTGTGGCCGAGAAGGCTGGCGTCAAGCTGACCGTGCTGCCATTGCTGCTCAAGGCCAGCGCATTCCTGCTCAAGGAAATGCCAGACTTCAACAGCTCGCTGGCGCCAAGCGGCAAGGCGATCATCCGCAAGAAGTACGTGAACATCGGCTTTGCCGTGGACACCCCGGATGGCCTGCTGGTCCCTGTGATCAAGAACGTCGACCAGAAGAGCCTGCTGCAACTGGCTGCCGAAGCCGCTGCACTGGCCGAGAAGGCGCGCACCAAAAAGCTGTCGGCCGACGACATGCAAGGCGCCTGCTTCACCATCTCCAGCCTCGGCCACATTGGCGGCACCGGCTTCACGCCGATCGTCAACGCACCTGAGGTGGCGATCCTGGGCGTTTCGAAGGCAACCATGCAGCCAGTCTGGGATGGCAAAGCCTTCCAGCCGAAGCTGATGCTGCCGCTGTCGCTGTCCTACGATCACCGTGTGATCAACGGCGCTGCCGCCGCGCGCTTCACCAAGCGCCTGGGCGACGTGCTGGCGGATATCCGCACCCTGCTGCTGTAAGGCGGCACGCTGCCCCTCGCAAGAGGGGCAGTACCCTTTTCGAGCTGCCACGCTCGTACCTCAACCCCGTCATTTGGCGGGGCTTTTTTTTGCCTGCGGCTCACACCTCACCGGTTTTTTTGTAGGAGCAGCCTTGTGCTGCGAAAGGGCCGGTACCACCGCCAACATTTCCAGCGCCTGGCAGGGCCTCTTCGCAGCACAAGGCTGCTCCTACAAGGGGCGCGCCTATAGTTTGTGGTACCTCTGCCGATAACCCGTACACAGCATCACACATGGCCGCTTGCCAGCCCTCGGGACATGATGCAACCTTGCCAGATACGCCGCCGACCAGGCCGTGTTTCCCTCTTCAAGCGAGTCTTCGATGAAAAGCCAACCCGATGCCGCCAGCCGTGTGGCGGCCGAGGTCGTCACGCAGCTACCCGTGCCCTCGCGGCTCGGCATGCTGCGTTTCGAAAGGCTCAACGAAGCCACCTGGGCCATGCTCTACCTCGACCCCACCTGCGAACGCCAGTTCGGCCTGCAGGCAGGCGAGCTGTGCGCCTTGGTCGATTCGCCCTATGCCAGCCTGATGGAGCCCGAAGCCCGCTACAGGCTGCACGACGAAATCCAGTCGCAGCTTGCCCGCCGTGGCTACTACCGCGTGCGCTACACCTTGCATGCCCCTGGCGCGTCACTGCGCCTGCTGGAGGCCGGGGAAGCCTACAGGCAACACAACCGGCAACTGCTGCGCGGCTACCTGAGCGTACTCGACGACCCGCCCGAAGACGCCGCCGACCCCGACGCCAGTGACCTGGAATCGCGCAACAACCGCCTGCAATTGGCCCTGCAGCTCAACCAGCGCGCCCAGCAAGAACAGCTTGAACACCTGGAGCGTGTGCGTGGCCAGCAAGACCTGATCCTGCGCCTGGCCCGCCAGCGTTACAGCGCAGAGAACTCGCTGCTCGAAGCCGCCGAGCTGATCACCCAGAGCGCCTGCGAAATCTACAAAGTCGACAGCGCCAGCATCTGGCACCTGGAAGGCCAGCGCCTGGAGCCGATCAGTGCCTGGTACCGCCACGAGCAGGAGCATCGCCTGCCCGAAGCCATCGATGCCAGCCACTTTCCCGACTACCTCGACGCCCTGCACGCCAGCCGCGCCATCGACGCTCACAACGCCAACCACGACCCGCGCACCCGCGCCCTGACCCAGAGCCTGTGCCCCGACAACAAAGCCATGCTCGATGCCAGCGTGCGCGTCGATGGCCAGGTAATCGGGGTGTTGTGCCTGGAGCAAAGTGGCCAGCCGCGGGCCTGGCAGTCCGATGAAATCGCCTTTGCCGGTGAGCTGGCCGACCAGTTCGCCCAGGTCATCACCAACCACAACCGACGCACTGCGGCCAGCGCCCTGCACCTGTTCCAGCGCGCGGTGGAACAAAGCGCCAGTGCCTTTTTGCTGGTCAACCGCGACGGCGTGGTGGAATACGTCAACCCAAGCTTCACGGCGATCACCCAGTACAGCACCGATGAAGTCCAGGGCCGCCAACTGGCCGAGCTGCCAGCCCTGGAAAACCTCAGCGAGCTGCTGTTCGATTCGCCGTCGAGCCTGGCCATGGGCAACAGCTGGCAAGGCGAATTCAAGAGCCGGCGCAAAAACCTCGAGCCCTACTGGGGCCAACTGTCGATATCCAAGGTGTATGGCGACAACCGTGAGCTGACCCACTACATCGGCATCTACGAAGACGTCACCCAGACCAAGCTGGCCCAACAGCGCATCGAGCGCCTGGCCTACACCGACAACCTGACCAACCTGGGCAACCGCCCGGCGTTCATCCGCAGCCTCGACGAGCGCTTTGCCCGTAACAGCGAGAGCTCGATGTGCCTGCTGCTGGTGGACATCGACAACTTCAAGCGCATCAACGACAGCCTCGGCCACCAGACCGGCGACAAGCTGTTGGTCAGCCTGGCCCGCCGACTGCGCAATAGCCTCAGCGCCGGTGGCATCCTGGCGCGTTTCGCCAGCAACGAGTTCGCTGTGCTGCTCGACGACACCCGCCTGGAAGACGGCCAGGACGTCGCCCAGCAGTTGCTGCACACCCTCGACAAGCCGATGTTCGTCGACAACCAGCTGATCAACGTCACCGCCTCGGTGGGCCTTGCCTGCGCGCCGCTGCACGGCATCGACCCGGCGAGCCTGATGAAAAACGCAGGCCTGGCGCTGCACAAGGCCAAGGCCAACGGCAAGCACCAGGTGCAGGTGTTTACCGAAGTGCTCAATGCCGAGGCCAGTTACAAGCTGTTCGTCGAGAACAACCTGCGCCGCGCCCTGACCCAGAACGAACTGGAAGTGTTCTACCAGCCCAAGCTGTGCCTGCGCAGCGGCCGCCTGCTGGGGTTGGAAGCACTGCTGCGCTGGAACCACCCCGAGCGCGGCATGATCCGCCCGGACCAGTTCATCAGCGTGGCCGAGGAAACCGGCCTGATTATCCCCATCGGCAAGTGGGTGGTGCGCCAGTCGTGCCGCATGAGCCAGCAACTGCGCGAGGCCGGCCTGGGCAACTTGCACGTGGCCATCAACCTGTCGCCCAAGCAGTTCTCCGACCCGGACCTGGTAGCCTCGATCAGTTCGATCCTCAAGGAAGAAGCGCTGCCCTCGCACCTGCTGGAGTTGGAACTGACCGAAGGCCTGCTGCTGGAAGCGACCGAAGACACCCACCGCCAGCTCGACGAGCTCAAGGCCCTGGGCCTGACCCTGGCGATGGACGATTTCGGCACGGGCTATTCGTCGTTGAGCTACTTGAAGAAGTTTCCGATCGACATCATCAAGATCGACCGCAGCTTCATCAACGAAATCCCGGATAACCAGGACGACATGGAAATCACCTCGGCGGTGGTGGCCATGGCCCACAACCTCAAGCTCAAGGTGGTCGCCGAAGGGATCGAGACCCCAGCGCAGCTGGCGTTTCTGCGCAGGCACCGGTGCGACGTGGGCCAGGGGTACCTGTTCGATCGGCCGATTCCGGGGCGTGAACTGGCCGAGCGACTGAAGCGCTATCCGCGCGGTCCAATGGCCTGACAGCAGCGTTAACCTCGGGCACTATAGAGCCCATAAGGGCCTCTTCGCGGGCAAGCCCGCACAGGGTCATCACAACCTTTGATACCTGTGCGGTACCTGTGGGAGCGGGCTTGCCCGCGAATGCCCCAGCACCTATCTACCTGACATACAGAGGAACGGCCATGGTCCTGCGTTCGGAAATCCTGGTGAACAAAAACGTCATGCCAACCGCGGAGCAGGCCCTGCCTGGCCGCGAAACGCCAATGTCGCTGCCCGAGTTCCACTATGTGTTCGAAGGCACCCCGCTGCTCGGCCCCTTCTTCGAAGGTGCCATCGACTTCGCCATCTTCGGCCTGGGCTGCTTCTGGGGCGCCGAGCGCCGCTTCTGGCAGCGTGAAGGCGTGGTCAGCACGGTGGTCGGCTATGCCGGCGGCTTCACCCCCAACCCCACGTACGAAGAAGTCTGTTCCGGCCTGACCGGCCACACCGAAGTGGTGCTGGTGGTGTTCGACAAGGACAAGGTCAGCTACCGCGAGCTGCTGGCCATGTTCTGGGAACTGCACAACCCAACCCAGGGCATGCGCCAGGGCAACGACGTCGGCACCCAGTACCGCTCGGCCATCTACTGCACCTCGCCGCAGCAGCTCGAAGAAGCCAAGGCCAGCCGCGACGCCTTCCAGGCCGAGCTGAACAAGGCCGGTTTCGGTGAGATCACCACCGAGATCGACCAGGCCCCGACCGTGTACTTCGCCGAGGCCTACCACCAGCAGTACCTGGCCAAGAACCCGGACGGCTACTGCGGTATTGGCGGTACCGGCGTGTGCCTGCCACCCAGCCTGCAGGGCAACTGAACCATGGCCACGATGACCCTGTTCCACTCGCCGCTGTCGCCCTTCGTGCGCAAGGTCATGGTGGTGCTGCACGAGACCGGCCAGCTTGACCGCGTCACCCTGCAGCCGGTGAACATCAGCCCCGTGAGTGGTGATGACCAGCTCAACCAGGGCAACCCGATCGGCAAGATCCCGGCCCTGCGCCTGGACGACGGCACGGTGCTGCACGACAGCCGGGTGATTTGCGAGTACCTCGACCTGCAGCACGTCGGCCTGCCATTGCTGCCGCGTGAAGGCTCGGCGCGCTGGCGGCGCATGACCTTGGCGTCGCAGGCTGATGCGATCATGGATGCGGCGGTGTCGAGCCGCTATGAGAGCTTCCTGCGGCCTGAGGACAAGCGCTGGGATGGATGGCTCGAGGCGCAGGGCGACAAGATCCGCCGCAGCCTGGCCAACCTGGAGCAGGAACATCTGGCGGAGCTGATCTCGGGCTTTGATCTGGCTGCCATTGGTGTTGCCTGTGCGCTGGGTTATCTGGATTTGCGTCAGCCTGAATTTGGTTGGCGTGAGCGCCAGCCAGGGCTGGCGAAGTGGTATGCCGAGGTGGCCCAGCGGCCGTCGATGGTTGCTACCTCTCCAGCGGCCTGACGGGCCTCTTCGCAGCACAAGGCTGCTCCTACACGGTAACGCGCGCCCTGTAGGAGCAGCCTTGTGCTGCGAATGCCTTACCTCGGTATCACAGGAAACAACTCCCCAATCCTGCGTGCCAGCCACCGCCCGATTTCTCTGTCCTCCCTCATGCCGCCCTCCCCACCCGCGCCCAGTCCAGCCGCCGGGTCAGTACCATGAACACGCCCAACAAACCAAAGCACAGCAACGACCCCATCAACAGCGCGTAGTCCTCGGCGCTGAGCAATCCATAAAGCATCCCGTACAACGCCGCTAACCCCGCCGCAAACCCAACCCCACGCCCCAGGCTGCGCAGCACGTGGCTCAGGTAGAAGCCAATCAGCAACACACAGGCCGAAGCCGACAGCCCATACGCCGGGCCAAAGCCAATGTGTTCGGACATCGACAGCAACAGCAGGTAGAAAAACGCCAACGCCACACCCACCAGGATGTACTGCACCGGGTGCACGCTGAGGTTCTTCAGCACCTCGAACAGGAAGAAGCCGGCAAACGTCAGGGCAATGAACAGCAATGCGTATTTGATCGCCCGCTCGCTCTTCAGGTACTGATCAACCGGGTCGACAAAGCTGACGCCAAAGGTACGCTCGCTGAAGTCCTCACAGTGCCCGGCCGTGGCGCACTGGCGCAGGGCATCTTCAAGGTTGGTGGCGAAGAACGACGTCTGCCAATGGGCAGTGAAGCCTTGGGCATCGATGTCGCGACGGCTGGGCAGGTAACTGCCGATGAAGCTTGGGTGCGGCCAGTTGGCGCGCATATCGACACTGCTGGTACGGCCTACCGGCAATACATGCAACTGGCCAGTGCCTTGCAGCGCCAGGTCGAAGCCGTAGCTGAACTCCCGCGCTTGCAGGCCATCCAGCCCTGGCACGCTGGCATGCACGCCACCGCGCATCCAGTCGAGCCCGGTCCCCGCTTCGAAGGGCAACTTGCGTTCGTCGAGCGTCAGCTCCAGGCCATTCTCGATGCCACGAATGTCGCTTATGCCGACTACCAGAAAGGGCTTGTCGAACCGGTAGTCTTCGAAATCCTTGTCGATGCCCCAGCGTTCGGGGAGCTTGAAGCGGCCACTGATGCGGCCTTTGGCGTGAAACAGCCGCGCCTGGTAGATGCCGCGTGAGCGCAGCTCGGTGTCGACACCCAGATCGGCCTCAAAGGTTTCCGGCAGGAAGTACAGGTGGCCGGCGATGCTGCTGGTCTCCTGGGTACGCTCGCCGTCCTTGTCGATCCAGCGGCGCTGGTACTTGCGGTAAGGCACCACCAGCAGCGGGCCACTGAGTTGCTGGTCGAAGCTGGCGCTCTGGGCGATGTCACGCACCACGCTGTCACGCAGGGTCTGGCGCTCGTCGATGAGGCCGTTGATCATTAGCAGCGGGATCAGCAACAGCACCATCAGCAGGGCAATCATGCCGAGCTTGAATCCAAGGGTCTTGTTCATAGGGCCTCCTTTGGCAGTGGGCGCAGTGTCTGCGCCTTGCGTGGAGACCTTGGGGAGACTGTGTGGAGATTCGGTGTTTTCAGCTGATACGCCGCACCGGCAGCCACAACCTTACCCGCACACCGCCATCGACGTTATCGACTGCAAGCGAACCGCCATGCAGCTGCATCACCTCGGCTACAAAATTCAGCCCCAGCCCAGTGCTCTTGCGCCCACTCCCCGGCCGCGGCAGCGAGTAAAACCGCTCACTCACCCGCCCAATGGCATACGCCGGTATCGCCTGCCCCTGGTTGAACAGGCTCAACGCCACCCGCCCACCGTCGCGCTCAAGCTCGAACAACAACGCCCCACCGGCCGGGGTAAAGTCCAGCGCATTGTCGAGCAGGTTGGCCAACGCCTGGCGCATCAGAAACGGATCGCACAACAACCGCAAACCGGCCGGCACCCGCTGCCGCACCTGCAGGCCCGCCGCTTCGATGCGCGCCGCATGGGCCAACAGCAATTCGTCGACCAGTGCCGCCAACGCCACCTGCTGTTCATCCTCCAGCGCTTGCATCTGCTCCACGCGGGCGAGGTTGAGCAGGCGTTCGATCATCTGCTGCAGGCGCTCGCTTTCGCGCTCGATGTTGCCGGCAAAGCGCGCCCGCTGTTCGGCCGGCATATCGCCCTGCAGCAGCTCGGAGGCTCCGCGGATGGCCGCCAGTGGGCTTTTCAGTTCGTGGGTCAAGGTGTGCACATAGCGCTCGACGTAGGCCTTGCCTTCCAGCTGCGTGCGCATGCGCTCCACTGCATTGGCCAAGTGCGCCAGCTCACCGCCCTTGTAATGCGGCAGCGCCGCCCGCTCACCTTCGCTGACCGCCTGGGCGTAACGAGCCAGCCTGCGCAGCGAGCGCGCCAGCCACCACGACAACGCTGCGCCAATCAACAAGCCCAGGCCGATCAAGCCCAGGCCCAATGTGAGCAAACGCTGCTCGGAGCGGTCGATGTAGGGTTGCAGCGAACTGTTGGGCTTGGCCACGGTAACCACGCCGATGATCTGGCCGTCTTCGATGATCGGCGCGGCCACATGCATCACCGAAGTGCTTTCGTCATCGGCGACACTGCGCGTGGAGCGGGCGCCGTACTCGCCGCGCAGGGTGAGGTAAACGTCATTCCACTTCGAGTAATCCTTGCCCAGGTCCTCACCGCTGGAGTCGAGCAGCACGATGCCTTTGGCGTCGGTCACGTAGATGCGGTGGCTGACCTGGTTCTTCGCCAAGCCCCAGATCTGCGCGCCCGGGCTGCGCGAACCGTAAGCCTTGAGTACTTCGGGCAAGCGGCTTTGCCCGAGGGTGCCGGCCTTGACGTCATCGTGCAGGATCTCCGCCAGCAGGTTGGCGGTGTCGACCAAGGTTTCTTCGGACGATTGGCGCACCACCGGGCGGATCTGTTCGCGCACCGTGTTAAGCAGGAAGTACCCCGCCAGCCCGACGAACAGGAAGTACACCAGGAAGATCCGGATGCCCAGGCGCATCAGGCGTGATCCGGGCTGTAACTGTAGCCGAGGCCGCGGTGGGTCTGTATCGGTTCTGCCTCGCTGGCGACCAGGCGCAGCTTGGCGCGCAGGCTCTTGATGTGGCTATCGATGGTGCGCTCGTAGCCCACGTCAGACGCCACGCCCAGGGCATCGAGCAGTTGCTCGCGGCTGAACACCCGCTGGGGCTGTTCCAGCAGGCACTGCAGCAAACGAAACTCGTGGCGGGTCAGGCTCAGCAGCTGCTTACGGTAGCTGATCTGCATGCGCAGGGTGTCGAGCTGGAACAGCGTTGCCGCCGCGACGGGCTCAACACGTGGTGCCATGCGTTTAAGGATGGCCCGCACCCGTGCCGCCACCTCGCGGGGGCTGAAGGGTTTGACCACGTAGTCGTCGGCGCCGATCTCCAGGCCCACCACCCGGTCGATTTCGCCATCGCGGGCGCTGAGGAACATCACCGGCACCTCGCTGAAGCGGCGCAGTTGGCGGCAGGTTTCGAAACCACTGATATCGGGCAGGCCGATGTCGAGGATGATCAGGTCGGCCGGGCGCTGGCGCTGCTGGTCGAGGGCGGCGCTGCCCAGGGTCACCCACTCGGTGCTGTGGCCGTCGGCCTGCAGGGCGTAGACCAGGGTGTCGGCGATGGCGGCTTCGTCTTCGACGATGAGGATATGGGGCATGGTGTCCGGCCTTGCTGGGGGCGTAGCTGGACATTGTAGGAGCAGCCTTGTGCTGCGAAAAGGCCGGTATCGTCAGCACTTTTGCTGCGTCTGGCATGGACTCTTCGCAGCACAAGGCTGCTCCTACACGGAGGAACGGGTGAAATGTTGGTCAGCAGTCCGGCTTGCCGGCGGTGAACTTCTTGGCCGGATTGACCGCTGCCTTGAACTCACGCAACGCCTTGGAGCCAATCAACAGCGGATAGTTGAAACTGCTGCGGTCCACCAGGTTCACTTCAACCGTGCGCGTCACATCACCCAGGCACAGCTCCAGGTCGACCACCGGCCGCTTGGAGATTTCCGGCGCATCGCCCTCTTCCTCTTCGTCGGCACGGCCCTTGATCTTGCTGATGCGCGAGACCTTGTGCTCGTAGACCTTGCCGTCGGACTCTTTGGTCGCCAGGCGGAAACGTACCCACTCATCGCCATCGCGGGTGAACAGCTCGATGTCTTTGGCCGACAGCGATGCGGTGAAGGCACCGGTGTCCATCTTTGCCTTCAAGGTCTCGCCAATTTCCGGCAGGGCAATGTTTTCGTAACGGCCATAAATCGTCGGCTCGGCGGCCATGACCGGCAAGGCGAACAGTGACAACAGGGCAAGCAGTGATTTCACGGGTTACGCTTCCTTGAGTGCAGACAGTGCTTAGACTGCATGAGTTGAATAGGTTCGTCTGTACACGGTAATCAACACAATGTGAAACATTTGTCCTCGCCGCTGGGCATTGGGCATTTGGCGTAGGCCGCATCGCTGCTTATCATTGCCGGCTGTTTTTATCTCACTACAAGAGTTCCTTTATGCGTCGCCTGCTGACCGGCATTCTCACAACCCTCCTGCTGCTGCTCAACACCGTGGTGTTGATCTGCCCGCTGCTGGTCTTTGCCCTGCTCAAGCTGGTGCTGCCGGGCCGTGGCCGTGACTACGCCTCTGCGGCGGTGATGTGGGTCGCCGAAACCTGGTCAGAGATCGACAAGGCGATTTTCGCCCTGTGCATCCCCACCCAGTGGGATATCCGCGGCGTTGACCGCCTGCGCAAGGACACCTCGTACCTGGCCGTGAGCAACCACCAGACCTGGGTCGACATCCCCGCGCTGATCGAAAGCCTCAACCGCCGCACGCCGTTCTTCAAGTTCTTCCTCAAGAAGGAGCTGATTTGGGTGCCACTGCTGGGCCTGGCCTGGTGGGGGCTGGATTACCCGTTCATGAAGCGCTACAGCAAGGCGTTTCTGGACAAGCACCCCGAGCTCAAGGGCAAGGACCTGGAAATCACCAAAGCCGCCTGCGAGCTGTTCAAGCGTCAGCCGGTGACGGTGGTCAATTATCTTGAAGGCACCCGCTTCACCGAGGCCAAGCACCGCGAACAGCAATCGCCCTATCGCTATCTGCTCAAGCCAAAGGCAGGCGGCGTGGCATTCGTGCTGGCAGCACTGGGCGAGCAACTGGACGCACTGCTGGACGTGACCATCGTCTATCCCGGCAACCAGGCGCCGGGGTTCTGGGCCTTGCTCAATGGCAGCATCAGCCGGGTGATTATCGACATTCAGGTGCGTGAACTGGAGCCGGCTCTGTGGGATGGGGATTACGAGAATGATCCTGAGTTCCGGCAGACCGTACAGGCCTGGGTGAACCAGCTGTGGCTCGAAAAGGACCAGCGGATTGAGTTGTTGCGGGCAGAAATGAACTGAGATTTCCATGGCCTGTATCGGCCTCTTCGCGGGTGAACCCGCTCCCACAGGGATTGAACAGGCCTTGAGCTTTGCGCAGTACCTGTAGGAGCGGGTTCACCCGCGAAGAGGCCAACACAGGCGCAGCAAAGCCTCAATTAAAACCAGGACTAATAATTAGAATAAGTAATACTTTTTTGTCATCGCCCACCTAAGTGGATAAAAATCGACCAAAGCACAACTACAAAAATGCCTGGATCGATCGATGGCCAACCAATCTAGCTCCGCCCCGCCCCAGCTTCGTCGCGTCCTGGGCCTGCCCGCCCTGGTCTTCTTCGGCCTGGTGTACATGGTCCCGCTGACCATCTTCACCACCTACGGCATCGTCACCGAACTCACCGGTGGCCGCACCGCTGGCGCCTACCTGGTTACGCTGGTGGCCATGCTGTTCACCGCCGCGTCCTACAGCTTCATGGTCAAACGCTTCCCGGTCGCGGGTTCGGCGTACTCCTACACCAACATGGCCTTCGGCCAGAACGTTGGTTTCCTGGCCGGTTGGTCGCTGCTGCTCGATTACTTGTTCCTGCCGATGATCAACTACCTGCTGATCGGCCTGTTCCTCAACATCGCCTTCCCGGCTGTGCCCGCCTGGGCCTTCGTGCTCGCCTCCATCGCCCTGGTGACCGTGCTCAACGTGGTCGGCATCAACTCGGTGGCTAAAACCAGCAACCTGATCGTCGGTGCGCAGATCGTGTTTATCGGGGTATTCGTGGCCTTGTCCTGCCAGACCCTGGCCGGCCAACCGCTAGACCTGCTCTCGCCGCTGATGGGTGACGGCACACAACCTGGCTTCGGCCCGCTGATGGCGGGCGCCGCAGTACTGTGCCTGTCGTTCCTCGGCTTCGATGCCGTCTCCACCCTCGCCGAAGAATGCCGCGATGCCCGCCGCGACGTGCCACGGGCGATCATCCTCACCACGCTCTTCGCAGGCGTACTGTTCACCGCGCTGGCCTACGTCAGCCAGCTGGTGCTGCCGGGCAGCACGTTTGCAAACGCCGATGCGGCGGCCAATGAAGTGATGTTCAAGGCAGGCGGGCAATTCCTCGCCAACTTCTTCACCGCCGCCTTCGTCGCCGGCAGCCTGGGTTCGGCGCTGGCCTCGCAGGCAGCGGTGTCGCGCATCCTGTTCACCATGGGCCGCGACAAGGTGCTGCCGCAGCGCACGTTCGGTTACCTGTCGCCGCGTTTTGGCACGCCGGTGTTCGCCATTTTGCTGGTGTCGGCGTTTTCGCTGTTGGCGCTGGTGATCGACCTGTCCACCCTCGCCTCGCTGATCAGCTTTGGCGCACTGGTAGCGTTCTCGGCGGTGAACCTGGCGGTGGTGAAGACGCACCTGATGGATGACGGGGCCCAGCGTAACCTCAAGGGGCTGCTGTGCTATGGCCTGGTGCCGTTGGTGGGGTTGGCGCTGACGTTATGGCTGTGGACCAGCCTCTCGGCGCTGACCTTGGTGATTGGCCTGTGCTGGTTTGCCTTCGGACTGGCGTACCTGGCGTTACTGACGGCCGGCTTCCGCCGCCCTGTGCAACTTGTAACTTTCTCAGAAGCGAGCTGATTAACCATGGCCATGGACGGCCCTACCTAGAATTTCGTTACTAAATTACCTAGTTTTTTTGCTAGTAGTACGAAAAATGGCACTGCCTCATGCTAAGGATTCGCCAACATGAGACGGCAGCCATGAGAACCGCTAAACCGCACAACATATTTCCATCACCTGCAGGTAGTTATTCAAGCTATACACCCTATGGCTATCGAGCAGCCGTTAACGCTGGCTCGCGGATCGCTTATGCAGGCGAATGGCTAGAGCTACTGCTTGACGGATACTTTCTGGGAAATGGTTATCGGGTCTACAGCACTGTGCTCATGAGATTTATATCACCAGACAGCTTTAGCCCATTTGACAAAGGAGGCCTCGGCTCATATTGCTACTGCGGCGACGACCCGATCAACAAGGTTGACCCTAGCGGGCATATGTTTAGCCGAGGAAAAGAAACTCAAATGAATTACACACCTATTGCTGCCAACGCCAAAACCCCGACGTTGAGCACGCACAGAAAACCCACGACCAAACCTATTCCAAAAGACATGACAAGAACACTTGTAGAAAAACGAGAACTAAAAATTGCAAACTTGGGGAAAATAAGACATGAAATACAAGAAGCCATGAGCGTCGGAAATATTGAACTAGCCGGAGAATTAGATAAAGCTTATGACGTGCAGTCCGAAGCTATAAAAGCGAGCGACGACGCTCTTAACAAGCTCTACACACCCGAACAAACTCCGAGCAAGACGCCTGGCCCTCAAATCCAACAGCCAGCTAACATCACTAAAAATGTGAGACAAGGCGAGAGTTGAAAACTCATCAGTTATACATCTGAGGCAGCTTAGACCTACTGCCTCCTTATCTACTAATCTATTCGACGTCAATCAAACAGACGGCGGGGTTACGGTCGGCGTAGTCCACAAACTCCCCAGATTCTGCAGCAACGACCCGGCAATCCCCTGCTGCCCCAGGTACTGCAGAATCAACGGCGCAAACTGCCCGATCATCCCGGTATCCATGCCCAGCGCCTTGAACGCGCTGTCCAGGTCACTGCGGTTCTCCACGTTGTTGCCCAGCGCATTGTTCAACGCCGACTGGCTTTCGCTGTTCTTGCCCAGCAGCTCACCCAGCCCGCTCAACCCGCCCAACGCATTGGCACCGGACAGCAAGTCCAGCCCAGGCACAGCTTTGGTCAGCTGACCGTAGTCGTCGGAACTCAGGTTATTGCGCGCCAAACCCAGCATCGCCCCCGCCCCGCCCACGGCCTGTTCCGGGGTGATCTTGAGTTCACTACCCAAGGTATTGAGCAAATTGGCCTGCGCCTCGGGCGCCTGGACCTGGCCCTGTTGTTTTTGGTTCTGCATGGCCGACACTGCATTGGCGGCATCGCTGAGGTTGAAGGCGAACACCGGGCTTGCGGCCAGGGTCATCAGGGTTGCCAGGGTGAATGCTTTCATCGGGAGGGACCTCATGGGCCGGGATGGCCGGGGAAACGAGGCATTCGACTGGAACCAGAAGCTTTTGTTCCGGGCCGGTGGTCGGAGCCAATAGCTCATTTGCCAGCGATGGAGCGGACATACAGACTGCCCTGCGTACCTATCATTTTTGCCAGTAGTCAACTGCCCAGCTGCTCCCCAAGCTACTGGAGCAAGATTGGCACTAGTCCCCACCGTCAGGAGTAGCACATGAAGCGTCAGTCAACTAACCTTCAGTTCTTCTATCAGAAGGGAAAGCTGGTCACAACCAATCACAACGAACAACACCGCACCATTTTCCGTACCGCTGATGTACCCATGGCCGAATTGCAAGCCACTGCAGAGCGGAAAGCTGGATTACTGGTAACAGATGATAAGGGTTCAGTGTTCACCGTGCAGAGCGAGGGTAAACAAGAAAATCATTCTTTCACTGCATACGGACATGATCCGATTATGCGCTACGGAAACTCACTGCTTGGCTTCGTCGGCGAGGCTATAGAGTCGATTACAGAGTGCTATCCGCTAGGCAATGGTTATCGCTGCTACGCCCCCCTACTTCAACGTTTTCTAAGTCCCGACAGCCTGTCTCCTTTTGGAGAGGGCGGGCTTAATGCGTACACCTACTGTGCCGGTGACCCTATTAATTTCCAGGACCCTACGGGACATATGCATCAAAGCGATCCCCTTTCTAGACTTCCCAGGCATAATCGTCTAGGGCCGACAGCAAAATTAGTAGCATTCAAAAAAGCGCTAGGTACTACTAGGCCTCCCGCAGGCGCCCAATTAAGACTTCAGGATCCAAGCACTAACAAGCCTATGAAAGGCAATATAACTTCACCCCCCCTGACGACCCCGGAAAAAACAGGTGCAGAACCTGTTACCAGTGTAATAAGCGCGCAGGCTTACCCCAGTAAACCTGGCTCTTCTTCACATGACAACGCAAAAGTAATGATCAGCAGCAACAGGTTTAAAATAAAGCAAATCAAGGACGGCGCAGCACGAATGAAAAGAGCACTAACCAACACCGAGAGAGGCATAATTGAAGATCTAAACAATCAAGTCAAGGCTGCAGAATTAAGTTTAAGTGCCGAGAGTAGAGGCAGCATTAATACTTCATCAGAAATGCGCACGGGCATTCGAAATGCCGATGTCCTTTACTGACCAAACGCCAACCTTTTCCTACCTAGGCATGGCCTGATGGACAACAAGCCGCAGTTGCTTTGGGCTTCACATTATCTGAGCGCGTTGGCCAAGGCGTTGATGGATGATGCAGAGTTGGGGATGATGCGCTGATTGATGGGTTGCCAGGGCTGGCCTCTTCGCGGGCAAGCCCGCTCCCACAGGTTCCGTGTCAGGCCACAAAACTAGTATTTCTGCCAGTATCAAAATTGCTGCGTTTGTTCAGAATGGACTTCCATCAGCCTCTATTCATCCAGCACGGCAGGGACTTGAATCATGAGCAAAGCACCGAACCGCTCGCATTTCTTCTACCAGGGCGACAAGCTCATCACCGTGAAACAAGGCGACGAGCATCGCGCCATCTTCCGTAATGCAGAACAACCGCTGGCAGAGCTGAGTACAGACGAAACCCAGGCCGGCGGCTTGCTTGCCACCGATGACAAAGGCTCGGTGCTTGCGGTGCAAAACCCGGACGAGCAGCCATAAAAAAGCCCCTCAATTTGAGGGGCTCTTCGTTACATCACGGCATCAAGCCGCGCCCCACATCTTGTGCGGGTCGATCACGAATTTCTTCGGCACGCCTGCATCGAACTCGCCGTAGCCTTCCGGCGCCTGATCCAGGTTGATCACCTGCACGCCCACCACCTCAGCAATGTTGATACGGTCCCACATGATCGCCTGCATCAGCTGGCGGTTGTACTTCATGGTCGGGGTCTGGCCGGTGTGGAAGCTGTGCGATTTTGCCCAACCCAGGCCAAAGCGGATGCTCAGGGCGCCGATCTTGGCAGCGGCATCGGAGGCGCCCGGGTCTTCAGTCACGTACAGGCCCGGGATGCCGATGCTGCCGGCAACGCGGGTAACCTGCATCAGCGAGTTCAGCACGGTGGCCGGCGCTTCATGCTTGGCACCCTCGTGGCCATGGCCGCGGGCCTCGAAGCCAACGGCGTCGACGGCGCAGTCCACTTCCGGCTCACCGAGAATGTCGATGATCTGCTCGTGCAGCGGGGTGTCCTTGGACAGGTCGACCACTTCGAAGCCCTGCGACTTGGCGTGCGCCAAGCGGGCCTGGTTGAGGTCACCGACGATTACGCAGGCAGCGCCCAGCAGACGGGCAGACGCTGCAGCGGCCAGGCCAACCGGGCCGGCGCCCGCGACGTAAACGGTGCTGCCTGGGCCTACGCCCGCCGTCACGGCGCCGTGGTAGCCAGTCGGCAGAATGTCGGACAGGCAGGTCAGGTCACGGATTTTTTCCATGGCCTTGTCGCGATCCGGCAGTTTCAGCAGGTTGAAGTCAGCGTACGGCACCAGCACGTACTCGGCCTGGCCACCGGTCCAGTCGCCCATGTCGACGTAGCCGTAGGCACCGCCGGCGCGGGCCGGGTTTACAGTGAGGCAGACGCCGGTGTGCATTTCTTTGCAGGAGCGGCAGCGGCCGCAGGCGACGTTGAAGGGTACCGACACCAGGTCGCCTTTTTTCAGGCGTTCGACATCACGCCCCAACTCGACGATTTCACCGGTGATTTCGTGGCCCAGAACCAGGCCGACCTGGGCAGTGGTACGGCCGCGGACCATGTGCTGGTCGGAGCCGCAGATGTTGGTGGAGACCACCTTGAGAATGACGCCGTGTTCAATCTTCTTGCCGCGCGGGTCCTGCATTTTCGGGTAGTCGATGTGTTGCACTTCGACTTTGCCGGCGCCGAGATATACCACTCCACGATTGCCAGACATTGCTTTTACCTCGCTTGGTTTTTTTGTATGCCGCGTTGGTTGAAGCGCCGCCATCCATGGGCGGCATGTGTTACTGGAATGCAGGGAATTGTGGGCCTGATGCGGCAAGGTGCACTGACTGGAAACGACAGGGAGATGCCTTTTTACGGCAGGCCAAATGCAGGGGGCCGCTTTGCGGCCCATCGCAGGCAAGCCAGCTCCTACAGGGACCGCGCTGCCTCAAAAGCGGCGGTGCACCTGTAGGAGCTGGCTTGCCTGCGATGGGCTGCAAAGCAGCCCCAAAATAGTCAGAGAACGACAGTCCGGTTGGCGTTAAGGAACACCCGCCGCTCAATGTGATACCCCACAGCGCGCGCCAGGGTCAGGCATTCGATATCCCGCCCCTTGGCAATCAGGTCTTCCGGGTAATGGCTGTGGTCCACCACCTCGACCCCCTGGGCAATGATCGGCCCTTCATCGAGGTCGTTGTTGATGTAGTGCGCGGTCGCGCCCACCATCTTCACGCCCTTGTTGTACGCCTGGTGATAAGGCTTGGCGCCTTTGAACCCCGGCAACAACGAGTGGTGGATGTTGATCGCCCAGCCGTCCAGGCGCCGGCACAGCTCGGGCGATAGCACCTGCATGTAGCGGGCAAGGATGACCAGTTCCGCGCCAGTCTCCTCGATCACCTGCAGCACCTTGCGCTCTTGCCCCGCCTTATCGTTGGGGTCGAGTGCAAAGTGGTAGTAAGGAATCTTGTGCCAATGCGCCAGCGGTTCGAGGTCTGGGTGGTTGGACACCACTGCGACCACGTCCATGCCCAGTTGGCCAATACGCTGGCGGTACAACAGGTCGTTCAGGCAGTGGTCGGCCTTGGACACCATGATCACCACCTTGGGGCGGTGATTAGGCGCGGTCAGCTCGAAGGCCATGCCGAACGCTTCGCTACGTTCAGCGAGGCCGGCACGGAAGCCCACCTCGTCAAAATCGTCCGGCTGGCGGAATTCGACGCGAATGAAGAAACGCCCCGACTGCCGGTCATCGAAGGAGTGGTGCTCCGTGACGTAGCAGCGCTGCTCGTAGAGGAAACGCGTCACCACGTCGACGGTACCGAGCATGCTCGGGCAGTCGGCGGTGAGAATCCAGGTATCCGGTGCCCGACTCATGTGCGGCTCTCCTTAGGCTTCGATGCTCAGGCCGTATTCGGCCGAAGCGTCCTGCAGCCACAGCCACCAGTAATCGGCGAAGCTGCGGCGAATCACCAGTTCCCAAGTGTCTTCGGCGGTGCGGCGGATCACCAGTTGCGACTTGGCGAACACCGTACCGACGGCCTTGCCCACCGGGAAGTTGTTTGGGTGAACATCATAGCTGGTGGACTTCATCAGCACTTCGCGCACGTGCGGGCCGCGCAGTTCCAGCAGGCTCTGCCCGCCGCTGACGTTGACCACCTGGATGTGCAGGCCGTCGAGGGCCGCGCGCAGTTTTTGCTCGATGGCAAACTCCTGGCCGCCCGGGACGATCAGCAGCCACTCGTCGGGGCCCATCCACTGCAGCGACATGTCGCTGTTGGCGACCACGGTCAGGGCCACCGGCAGCTCCAGGCCCAGGGCCTTGTGCACGCCTGCGGCGAAGGCCGGGTCATGGCCGTCGCCACGCAGGGTCAGGTGGCCGAGGAATTTTTTCTCACGCAGGGTCACGCCTGCGTTCTTGCGGCCCTTGCCAACCAGGCTGGCCAGGTCGGCATGGTGCAGCGGCGACTGGGCCTTGGCGTCGGCGCCGGGGTTTTGCTGGAAGACGTTGATAGCGCTCATTTCTTACCTGCCTTGAATTCTGTAGTTCCGAGCAGCGCCGAACCTGTGGGAGCGGGTTCACCCGCGAAGAGGCCAGTGAGGCCAACATCGCATTCGCGGGTAAACCCGCTCCCACAGGGTTCGACGCCACCATCCGGGGCCTTAAACGTTCTGCCGCTCACCCTTCGGATCGAAGAACACCGAAGACACGATTTCCGCCTCGATCACGCTGCCGTCAGCCTGCGGCGAGTACACCCGCTCGCCCATGCGCTTGAGGCCGCCTTTGACCACACCCATGGCGAACGAATACCCCAGGGAGTTGGCCGCGTAGCTGGAGGTGACGTGACCAACCATGTCCATCGGGATCGGTTGCTTGGGGTCGAACACCAGTTGCGCGCCTTCTGGCAGCCACTGGGTCGGGTCCACCGGCTTGAGGCCGACCAGCTGCTTGCGGTTGTCGCGCAGGCAGTCTTCGCGGTTCATGCCACGCAGGCCGATCCACGAGAATGGCTTGTTGCGGCCGACGCACCAGCTCATGTTCAGGTCGTCTGGGTTCATCGAGCCGTCAGTGTCCTGGCCGACGATGATGAAGCCCTTCTCGGCACGCAGCACGTGCATGGTCTCGGTGCCATACGGGGTCAGGTTGTATTGCTTGCCCGCCTCGATGATCTTTTCCAGCACGCCCATGGCGTAGTTGGCCTGCACGTTCACTTCGTACGACAGCTCACCGGTGAACGAGATGCGGAACACACGGGCCGGTACGCCGGCGACGGTGCCTTCCTTCCAGGTCATGAACGGGAAGGCGTCCTTGTCCAGGTCGATGTCGTCGGTCAGCGCGCTCAGCAGCTTGCGGCTGTTGGGGCCGGACAGGGTCATGGTCGCCCAGTGGTCGGTGACCGAGGTGAAGTACACCTTCATCTCTGGCCATTCGGTCTGGTGGTACAGCTCCAGCCACTGCAGCACGCGTGCGGCGCCGCCGGTGGTGGTGGTCATGTAGAAGTGGTTGTCGCCAACGCAGGCGGTCACGCCGTCGTCGAAGACCATGCCGTCTTCTTTGCACATCAGGCCGTAGCGGGCCTTGCCCACGTCGAGCTTGGTCCAGGCGTTGCTGTAGATGCGGTTGAGGAACTCACGCGCGTCCGGGCCCTGGATGTCGATCTTGCCCAGGGTCGAGGCGTCGAGCAGGCCGACGCTGTCACGCACGGCCTTGCACTCGCGGGCCACGGCGGCGTGGATGTCTTCACCGGCTTTGGGGAAGTACCACGGGCGTTTCCACTGGCCAACGTCTTCGAACTCGGCGCCGTTCTTCACGTGCCAGCCATGCAGGGCGGTGAAGCGTACAGGTTCGAACAGGTGGCCACAGTGACGGCCCGCTACCGCACCGAAGGTGACCGGCGTGTAGTTGGGGCGGAACATGGTGGTGCCCATTTCCGGGATGGTGATGCCGATCGAACGGGCGGCGATGGCCAGGCCGTTGATGTTGCCCAGTTTGCCCTGATCGGTACCGAAGCCCAGCGCGGTGTAGCGCTTGACGTGTTCGACCGACTCGAAGCCTTCGCGGGTGGCCAGCTCGATACCGGCAGCGGTCACGTCGTTCTGTTGGTCGACGAACTGCTTAGGCCCTTTGCTGCCCTTGTCGTGCGGCACCTGGAACAGCGCCACGGTGGCCTCTTCCTTGCGTGCCACGGTTTTCGGCAAGGTGCCGGTGGTGGCCTTGAAGCCGGCTTCGGTGGCTGCGCGAACGCCGCCTTCAAAGCCGTCGGCAATCACATCGCCGAGGGCGTAGACACCATGGATGCCGCCGACACAAACGCGTTTTTGCGGTGCATCGCCCGGCACGAAGCCGAGGATGTCATCGCGCCAGACCGGGCGACCGCCCAGGTGCGACGCCAGGTGGACGATCGGGCTGTAACCGCCGGAGCTGGCGATCAGGTCGCACTCGAGGGTTTCGCCTGGGCTGGTGACTTTGTGGGCCTGCACGTCGATGGCGGCCACGCGGGCGCCGGTCACGTGCTTGCTGCCTTTGGCCTCGACCACGGCGCTGGAAGTGAGGATGCGGATGCCTTTTGCACGCGCTTCTTCAACCAGCGAGCCGCGTGGGTTGTGGCGGGCGTCGGCGATGGCGACCACTTGCAGGCCAGCGTCGTGCCAGTCCAGCGCGGCGCGGTAGGCGTGGTCGTTGTTGGTCGACAGCACCAGCTTGCGGCCAGGGGCGACACCGTAGCGGCGTACGTAGGTGGACACAGCGCCGGCCAGCATGTTGCCCGGGACGTCGTTGTTGCCGTACACCAGCGGGCGCTCGTGGGCGCCAGCGGCCAGTACCACACGGCCGGCACGCACACGGTGCACGCGGTGACGCACCTGGCCGATCGGGGCGCGGTCGCCGAGGTGGTCGGTGAGGCGCTCGTGGATGGTCAGGAAGTTGTGGTCGTGGTAGCCGTTGACCGTGGCGCGGGGCAGCAGGGTCACTTCCGGCAGGCTTTCCAGCTCTTTGACCACCGCATTGACCCAATCAGCGGCAGGCTTGCCGTCGAGGGTTTCGCGGGTGTCGAGCAGGCTGCCGCCGAACTCTTCCTGTTCATCGGCCAGGATCACGCGGGCGCCACTGCGGGCAGCAGCCAGGGCGGCGGCCAGGCCAGCAGGGCCGGCACCGACGATCAGCACGTCGCAGTGCTGGTTCATGTAGTCGTAGCTGTCCGGGTCGTTCTGCAGCGGTGCACGCCCAAGGCCGGCCGCTTTACGGATGTACTTCTCGTACGTCATCCAGAACGATTTCGGGTACATGAAGGTTTTGTAGTAGAAGCCCGGCGGCATCATGCTGCCGCCCACCTTGCCAAGGATGCCCATGACGTCGTTGTTGACGTTCGGCCAGCCGTTGGTGCTGGTGGCGACCAGGCCAGCGTACAGCGCCTGCTGGGTGGCACGCACGTTAGGGATCTGGGTGGCTTCGCTGGAGCCGATCTGCAGGATGGCGTTCGGCTCTTCGGTACCGGCGGCGATGATGCCGCGCGGGCGCGAGTACTTGAAGCTGCGGCCGACGATGTCGACGCCATTGGCCAGCAACGCAGCGGCCAGGCTGTCACCGGCATAACCCTGGTAGGTCTTGCCGTTGAAGGTGAAGTTCAGGACCTTGCTGCGATCGATACGGCCGCCGCTGGCGAGGCGATAGGTCTGGCTCATACTTTTTCCCCTTGGCCTTTGACGGTCGACGGTGCGCTGTTTTGCTTGCCGTTGGCGGTCACCTGCGGCTTCTCGCCAATCTTGTAGGTTTCCAGAATCTCGTAGGTCACGGTGTCGCGGGTGACGTTGAAGTACTGACGGCAGCCGGCAACGTGGTCCCACAGTTCGTGGTGAATACCGCGCGGGTTATCGCGGAAGAACATGTAGGTGCCCCACTCCTCGTCGGAGCAGGCGGCAGGGTCCAGCGGGCGGGCGATGTGCGCCTGGCCAGAGGCGTGGAACTCTTCTTCGGAGCGCAGCTCGCCGCAGTGGGGACAGAAAATATGCAACATGACGGTGTCTCCGGTTAGTGGGCGACGGCGGCGGCGCCGTGTTCGTCGATCAGTGCGCCGTTGTAGAAACGGTCCATGGAGAACGGCGCGGCCAGTGGGTGCATCTCGCCTTTGGCCAGGCTGGCAGCGAAGACGTTGCCCGAACCCGGGGTCGCCTTGAAGCCACCGGTACCCCAACCGCAGTTGAAGAACATGTTCTTGACCGGGGTTTTGGAGATGATCGGGCAGGCGTCCGGCGAGGTGTCGACGATGCCGCCCCATTGGCGGTTCATGCGCACGCGCGAGAGGTTGGGGAACATCTCGACGATCGCTTGCAGGGTGTGCTCGATCACCGGGTACGAACCGCGCTGGCCGTAGCCAACCCAGCCGTCGATACCGGCGCCGATCACCAGGTCGCCCTTGTCGGACTGGCTGATGTAGCCGTGCACGGCGTTGGACATGATCACGCTGTCGATGATTGGCTTGATCGGTTCGGACACCAGGGCTTGCAGCGGGTGCGATTCCAGCGGCAGGCGGAAGCCGGCCAGTTTGGCCATGTGCCCGGAGTTACCGGCAGTGACCACGCCGACGCGCTTGGCGCCGATGAAGCCTTTGTTGGTTTCGACACCGATGACCGCGCCGTTTTCCTTGCGGAAACCGATCACTTCGGTCTGCTGGATCAGGTCCACGCCCAGGGCGTCGGCGGCACGGGCGTAACCCCAGGCCACGGCGTCGTGACGGGCAACACCACCACGGCGCTGAACGGTCGCGCCGAGGATCGGGTAACGGGTGTTCTTCGAGCAGTCCAGGTACGGGATTTCGGCTGCGACCTGGGCGGTGTTCAGCAGTTCGCCATCGACGCCGTTGAGGCGGTTGGCACTGACGCGGCGCTCGGAGTCACGAATGTCCTGCAAGGTGTGGCACAGGTTGTAGACACCGCGCTGGGAGAACATCACGTTGTAGTTGATGTCCTGGGACAGGCCCTCCCACAGCTTCATGGCGTGCTCGTACAACTGCGCCGATTCGTCCCACAGGTAGTTGGAACGCACGATGGTGGTGTTACGGGCGGTGTTGCCGCCGCCCAGGTAACCCTTCTCGATCACTGCGACGTTGGTGATGCCGTGTTCCTTGGCCAGGTAGTAGGCCGTGGCCAGGCCATGGCCGCCACCGCCAACGATGACCACGTCGTAGACCTTTTTAGGGGTCGGCGTGCGCCACATGCGCTGCCAGTTTTCGTGGTGGCTGAGGGAGTGTTTCAAGAGGCCGAAGCCCGAGTAGCGTTGCATGGTCGTTTACTCCACTCAGCGGTAAACAGGGAAGTCTGCGCACAGCGCCGCGACGTTCTTCGCCACATCGGCTTCGACGTCAGCGTCACCGAGGTTGTCGAGGATGTCGCAGATCCAGCCGGCCAGGGCCACACACTGGGCGACCTTGAAGCCGCGGGTGGTGACGGCCGGGGTGCCGATGCGCAGGCCCGAGGTGACGAACGGCGACTGCGGGTCGTTCGGTACGGCGTTCTTGTTGACGGTGATGTGCGCGCGGCCCAGGGCGGCATCGGCATCTTTACCGGTGAGGCCCTGGCGGATCAGGCTGACCAGGAACAGGTGGTTGTCAGTGCCGCCGGAAACCACGTCGTAGCCGCGGTCGATGAACACCTGGGCCATGGCCTGGGCGTTTTCGATCACTTGTTGCTGGTAGGCCTTGAAGCCTGGTTCCAACGCTTCCTTGAAGCACACGGCCTTGGCGGCGATGACGTGCATCAGCGGGCCGCCCTGGGCGCCGGGGAACACGGCAGCGTTGAGCTTCTTCTCGATTTCTTCGTTGGACTTGGCCAGGATCAGGCCGCCACGTGGGCCGCGCAGGGTCTTGTGGGTGGTGGTGGTGACCACGTCGGCGAACGGGATAGGGTTCGGGTACAGGCCCGCAGCAACCAGGCCGGCAACGTGGGCCATGTCGACGAACAGCAGCGCACCGACCTTGTCGGCGATGGCGCGGAAGCGTGGGAAGTCGAGGGTCTTGGAGTAGGCCGAGAAGCCGGCGACGATCATTTTCGGCTTGTGCTCGACCGCCAGGCGCTCTACTTCGTCGTAGTCGATCAGGCCGGTCTTGGTGTCGATGCCGTATTGAACCGCGTTGTACAGCTTGCCCGAGGACGACACTTTAGCGCCGTGGGTCAGGTGGCCGCCGTGGGCCAGGCTCATGCCCAGGATGGTGTCACCGGCCTGCAGCAGGGCCAGGTACACCGCGCCGTTGGCGGAAGAGCCGGAGTGCGGCTGGACGTTGGCGTAGTCAGCACCGAACAGCTGCTTGGCGCGCTCGATGGCCAGTGCCTCGACCTTGTCCACGTGCTCGCAGCCACCGTAGTAGCGCTTGCCTGGGTAGCCTTCGGCGTATTTGTTGGTCAGGCCGCTGCCTTGGGCCTGCATGACGCGCTGGCTGGTGTAGTTCTCCGAGGCGATCAGCTCGATGTGATCTTCCTGGCGCTGTTCTTCGGCATTCATCGCCGCCAGCAGTGCGTCGTCGTAACCCTGGATCTGGTCTTGCTTGCTGAACATCTTGTTGTCTCCCGGCAGCGATCGTTTCTTGTCTGTAGAGCACTGTGGCCCTTTGTGGCGATGGTATGACTGGCCGGGGTGGGTCAGATGCCTGCGCACGCCTTGCAATGGCGCGTTTACGACATTCGCTGATTTGCTGTTTGTGCCGGCCCTTTCGCGGGTGAACCCGCTCCCACAGGTACGGCGGTGCTTGAAGCCTTTGGGTATCCCTGTGGGAGCGGGTTTACCCGCGAAGAGGCCGGCACGGACAACGGATAAATCGATGGTTGGGCTGCTTGTATAGGCAACTGCTGAATCGATGGTTTAGAGTGCTGTTCTGCGTCGTTCACAGGACCGTGTCATGACAGATAAGAGCCAACAATTCGCCAGCGACAACTATTCCGGCATCTGCCCCGAAGCCTGGGCCGCCATGGCCAAGGCCAACATGGGCCACGAACGCGCCTATGGCGACGACCAGTGGACCGAGCGTGCCGCCGAGTACTTCCGCAACTTGTTCGAAACCGACTGCGAAGTGTTTTTCGCCTTCAACGGCACCGCCGCCAACTCCCTGGCCCTGGCCTCGCTGTGCCAGAGCTACCACAGCGTGATCTGCTCCGAGACCGCCCACGTCGAAACCGACGAATGTGGCGCGCCGGAGTTTTTCTCCAACGGCTCCAAGCTGCTCACCGCACCCAGCGTCAACGGCAAGCTGACGCCTGAGTCGATCCGAGAAGTGGCGTTGAAGCGCCAGGACATCCACTACCCCAAGCCACGTGTGGTAACACTCACCCAGGCCACCGAAGTGGGCACCGTGTACCGCCCCGACGAGCTCAAGGCGATCAGCGCCACCTGCAAGGAACTGGGCCTTAACCTGCACATGGACGGCGCGCGTTTCACCAATGCCTGCGCGTTCCTCGGTTGCAGCCCGGCGGAGCTGACCTGGAAGGCCGGCGTCGATGTGCTGTGTTTTGGCGGTACCAAGAACGGCATGGCGGTGGGCGAGGCGATCCTGTTCTTCAATCGCCAGCTGGCCGAAGACTTCGACTACCGCTGCAAGCAGGCCGGGCAGTTGGCGTCGAAGATGCGCTTCTTGTCTGCGCCCTGGGTCGGGCTGCTGGAAGATGGCGCCTGGCTGCGCCACGGCACGCACGCCAACCACTGCGCGCAGCTGCTGGCGTCGCTGGTGAGCGACCTGCCGGGGGTGGAGCTGATGTTCCCCGTGGAGGCCAACGGGGTGTTTCTGCAAATGCCAGAGCACGCGATTGAAGCGCTGCGGGGCAAGGGCTGGCGGTTCTATACCTTTATTGGCAGTGGCGGGGCACGGTTCATGTGCTCTTGGGATACCGAAGAAGATCGGGTGCGTGAGTTGGCGGCGGATATCCGCGCGATCATCACTGCCTGATAGATCGCATTCGCGGGGCAAGCCCGCTCCCACAGGTCCTGCACAGTTTCAGCATCTGTGAGGACCTTGTGGGAGCGGGCTTGCCCCGCGAATGCGATGGCAGCAGCTCCAACAATCTAAAGCTTGAACCCACCCATCTGCCGCGCCAAATCATCAGCCAACCCACGCAACGCCTGGCACTCCGCCCGGCACCCCTGCACCTCCGCCGCTGTCTCCCTGGCAAGGTCGGAAATCCCCTGTACCGTCCGGTTGATCTCCTCCGTCACCGCTGACTGCTCTTCAGTCGCTGTCGCCACCTGATGGTTCATGTCGCTGATGTGCTCGACCTTGTCGGTAATCGCCCCCAACGAGGCACCGGTGCGCTGGCTCGATTCAACGCCGCTACCCGTCGCCTGCTGCCCTGCCTGCATCGACGTCACCGCCGAGCCTGCGCCCTGCTTCAAGCGCTGGATCATCTGCTGCACTTCATCGGTAGACAGCTGCGTGCGCCGCGCCAGGGTACGCACCTCATCGGCGACCACGGCAAAACCACGCCCCATCTCCCCTGCCCGCGCCGCCTCGATCGCAGCGTTCAGCGCCAAGAGGTTGGTTTGCTCGGAAATACTGCGGATCACCGCCAATACTTCATCGATCGAGGCGACTTCGTCGGCCAACTGTGCGACCGCATCCGCCGCCTTGCCGATGTCGCCGGACATGCCTTCAATACCTTGGATCGAGCGCCGCACCACGTCACGCGCCTGCAAGGCTTCGTCGCGCGCCGATTGTGACGCTTCAGCGGCATTGCCGGCATTGCGGGCGATGTCCTGCACGGTCAGGCCCATCTCATGCACGGCGGTGGCGACCATTTCGGTCATCTCCTGTTGGCGACCGGAGCGCTCGGCCGTGTTGTCCACCACCTGCGTCACCTGTTCGACGGCCAGGTGCAAGCGTTCAGTCGTGCGCAGCACCTCGCCGATCAACCCCCGTTGGCTGTCGAGGAAGCGGTTGAAGCCTCGGGCCAAGTCACCCAGTTCGTCCTGGCGCGAATCATCCAGGCGGTGGCTGAGGTCTCCCGCACCGCTGCCGATCTGCACCAGTGCGGCCGTGACGCGGCGGATCGGCCGTACCAAGCCGCGCGCCAGCACCACCACCAGCAGCAACGACAACAGCGCCACGCCACCACCGATCAAGGTGGTGAGCCAGACTGCCTGATGCATCTGCGCGTAGATCTCGGCCTCAGGCACTTCGGCGACCAAGGTCCAGTTCAGGTCGCGCAGTGGCAAGCCTAACGCCAGGTAGCCTTCGCCATCACGCTGGAAGCGGCTGGTACGCAGGCCCTGGTCGCCACTCATCACCGCTTTCGCGGCCTGTGCGTCAAGCTGGTCGACAAGCTGGCGCTTGCCGCTGAAGGCGCTGTCCGGGTGCACTTGGATCAGCCCATCGTTGCGTACCAAAAATACCTTGCCGTGCTCGCCAAAGCTGAAATCGTGGATCAGCTTCGACAACTCGGTCATGAGCAGGCCCATACCCGCCACGCCAACCAGCTTGCCGTCTTTTTCCACGCGATAGTCGATGAACAGCGCCAACTCGCCCGTGGCACCGTCGATGTCGATGTTGATCAGGCGCTCGGCGCCGCTGTCGATGTAGCCGTAGAACCACGTGTCCTTCGGGTTGGCCCGGCTCAGTGTGCGGTCCAGCCCCTTCTCGTTGTAGTAGTGGCCGGTTTCGGTCGAGGCGAACAGCGTGGTAAAGGCGTTGTTGCGCTGCTTGGCAGCCTCGAGGTATTCGATAAAGCGTGAGGTTTGAGCGGGGTCTTCGCCCTCGGCAAGCCAATCGCGCAGCAGGGTATTGCCGGCTATGTCGGCGGCCGCCACCAGCGGCTGGCCGAGCATGCGCTCGATATCGTTGCGGATTGCTTCGACACTGGCTGGCAGCGCTGTGTCGACCAGGTAGCGTTCGGTCAGGCGGTTGAGCGCCACCGTGAAAATGATCACCACCACCAGGATGCTCGCCAGCAGGGCTGCGCCCATGCTTGCGATCAATTGCCACTGGATACTTTGCCGCCAGATACGCATGCCCGTGCTCCCCGCCAATTATTGTTTTGGGGGAAGTGTATACACTTACGTATCCAGTTATTCCAGTGATCTGGGACATTGTAGGAGCAGCCTTGTGCTGCGAAGAGGCCGGTGACAGCAGCGGAAATCACTGCGTTTTCACCGGCCTCTTCGCAGCACAAGGCTGCTCCTACAAGGGATCGCGGAGTGCTTTATTGTTCGGCGATAGTCCGAACGATCGCGTCCACCGTGGCGTCGATCTGCGCCTGGGTACGCGCCAGCGTCTGCTGATGCTCTTTTTGCAGCTCAACCTGCTTGGAACACAGGTTCAGGGCCGCCAGCACCAGCAGCTTGTCACCGATCAGGGTCGGGTACGAACGCTTGGTCTCGGCCAGGGCGGTGTTCAGCATCCGCACCGCCTGGGCCAGGGTTTCTTCCTGGCCTTCGGGCGCCTTGATCGAATAGTCGCTGCCGAGGATCGACACGACATTGACCGGCTGCGCTTGCAGACTCATGCGTTGACGACACCCGCATTGGCGCGGTCAACCAGCGCCTGGATGCGCGCGGCGGTGGCGCCGTTCTTCTCTTCCTGCTCCATCAGCGACAGCTGCAGGGTCTCGTTTTCTTCCTTGGCCTGTGCCAATTGCTGACCCAGGGTAGTGTTCTGCTCGGTGAGTTGAGCGTTTTTCTGCATCAGGTCGCTGACCAGTTGCTCGATTTGATTCAGGGAGGCTTCCAGCATGGGGTCTATCTCAGGTTGTTGCAAAGGCCGCACACGATAAAGAAAAGCGTGAGTCCTCGCCATTAAATATCGGATTCTTAAGGTTTCTAACCCGCAGATTGACAGGGTAAGCGCCCGCTTGTTCCGACCTGGATCAACCGCCGGTCAGGAAAAGGTTAGCGCGCTCACAATTTTCACCGGTCTCGCTCAAGACTGACCAGTCACGACCGATAGCCAGGCAAGTCATATTTCGTCGCCATCCCCTGCGACCTCTTCCCCTTGCCTGGATTACGCCCCTCATGTCCCTACGCAACATGAATATCGCCCCGCGCGCGCTGCTCGGCTTCGCGCTGATCGGCCTGTTGATGCTCGGCCTCGGCATCTTCTCGCTGATGCAGATGGGCAACATCCGCCAGGCCGGCGTTGCCATCGAAAGCATCAGCGTGCCCAGCATCAAGACGCTGGACGAACTTACTGCGCTGAACCTGCGCATGCGCACCCTTTCCTATCGCCTGCTGCTCAACCGCGACCCAGAGACGCAGCGCGACACCCTCAACCTGCTGGACCAACGCAACACCCAGATCGACCAGGCGCGCCGTACCTACGAGCCCATGATCGGCGCACGCGACGAGCAAGCGGCTTACGATCAATACAGCCAACTGCTCAATCAGTACCGCCAGCTGGAGGCGCGCATGCGCAGCCTGAGCCAGGCAGGCCGCACCGACGAATTGCGCGACCTGCTCAACCGCGACCTGCTGGCCAACTCCGAGCAGATCAACAAGGTCATGGACACCTTGGTGCGCATCAACACCGACCAGACCCGCGCCACCAATGAAACCGCTGCCAGCCAGTACGCCTCTGCCTTCGCCCTGGTGATTGGCCTGTTGATCGCAGCCACGGTGCTGACCCTGCTGTGCGCCTTCCTGCTGACCCGCAGTATCGTCAAACCGATTGAAGAGGCGCTCAAATGCGCCGAGCAGGTGGCCGACGGCGACCTCACCCACGTCATCCGTGCCGAAGGCACCGACGAAGCCGCGCGCCTGCTACGCGCCATGGCCCGCATGCAGGAGAAACTGCGCGACACCCTGCAATTGATTGCCGGTTCGGCAACCCAACTGGCCTCGGCGGCGGAAGAGCTCAACAGCGTCACCGACGAAAGCGCCCGTGGCTTGCAGCAGCAGAACAACGAAATCGAGCAGGCCGCCACTGCGGTCACCGAGATGACCAGCGCCGTGGAAGAAGTGGCGCGCAATGCAGTCAGCACCTCGGAGGCCTCCGGTGAAGCCAGCCGTTCGGCCGGCGACGGGCGCGACCTGGTACTGGAGACCGTCGGCGCCATCGAGCGCATGAGCGGTGATGTGCAGGCCACTGCCACGCTGATCACTCACCTGGCCGAGCAGTCGCGTGACATCGGCAAAGTGCTGGATGTGATTCGCGGCCTGGCCGACCAGACCAACCTGCTAGCGCTCAATGCCGCGATCGAAGCGGCCCGTGCCGGTGAGGCAGGCCGCGGCTTTGCCGTGGTGGCGGATGAAGTGCGGGCATTGGCCCATCGTACCCAGCAGTCGACCAGCGAAATCGAGCGGATGATCGGCAGCATCCAGGGCGGGACCGAAGAGGCGGTGGAGTCGATGCGCACCAGCACCGAACGTGCCGCGTCGACCTTGAATATCGCCCGGGGTGCGGGCATGGCGCTGGATACCATTGCGGGTGCGGTGGCGCAGATCAACGAGCGTAACCTGGTGATTGCCAGCGCGGCGGAAGAGCAGGCCCAGGTGGCCCGCGAGGTGGACCGCAACCTGGTGAATATCAATGACCTGTCGGTGCAGAGCGCGACCGGGGCGCATCAGACCAGCGCGGCGAGTGCCGAGTTGTCGCGGTTGGCGGTGGATTTGAATGGGCTGGTAGCGCGCTTCCGTACCTGACCTGCGGCCCCTTTCGCGGGGCAAGCCCGCTCCCACAGGTTATGCGCAAGCCTGAAGTACTCGGTGAACCTGTGGGAGCGGGCTTGCCCCGCGAAAGGGCCGGCACTGCCCTACCTCCAACATCCAGCAACCATTTTCAGTCTCTGGCCACTACCCGCTAACCTAGTGTTTCACCTGAATCTTATTTCAGGGAGCCTCACATGGACCGTGCCCAATCCCACCTACTGCGCCGTGGCCGTTTTTCTCAGCCGGGCGGGATATACCTGCTGACCACGGTCACTCTTGAACGCAAGCGGATCTTCACTCAACTGCAGTTTGCCCGAGGCGTGATCCAACAACTGAGACAGGCCGAGCTCGATGGGCATTGCCAATCCTTGGCCTGGGTAGTAATGCCTGACCATGTGCATTGGCTGATCGAATTGCGAAGTGGCACGTTGTACTGCCTGATGCGCAGGTTCAAGTCGCGCAGCAGTCATGCGCTTTATCAGCGGGGTATGCGGCGCGAAAAGATATGGCAGCCGGGCTATCAGGACCGGGCTTTGCGCCGGGAGGAGAGTGTGCTGCAAATGGCGAGGTACATCGTTGCCAACCCCATAAGAGCAGGGCTTGTAGACCGTGCTGGCGATTATCCACATTGGGATGCTGTGTGGATCTGATGGCCCCTTCGCGGGGCAAGCCCGCTCCCACAAAAATCACCGTAACCCTCAAGCCTGCGGTGAACCTGTGGGAGCGGCCCCTTGGATCTCCCACAAGTCCCCACAACCCTCAAGCCTGCGGTGAACCTGTGGGAGCGGCCCCTTTGATCTACGGATCAGTAATCGATCCGCACATCCCCTTTCGGCACACTGCAGCACGACAGGATGTACCCCTCGGCCTCGTCTTCCTCGGTAATCCCGCCGTTGTGTTCCATCTCCACCTCGCCACCCAGCTTGAGCACCTTGCATGTCCCGCAAATGCCCATGCCGCAAGCCTTGGGGATCATCAGCCCAACTTTCGCCGCCGCCGCATGCACGGTCTCGCCCGGGGCGATGCGGATGCTCTTCTCACTGCCAATGAACTCCACCAGGTTGAGGTCCGAAACATCCACTTCCGGTGCATCCGCGGCCTGCTCGGCATGCTCCACGGCATCGGCCTTGGCTTCTGCGGGCGTCGCGCCGAACGATTCTTCGTGGTAGTTCTTCATGTCGAAGCCGACGGCTTCCAGCATGCGTTTGACCGCGGTCATGTACGGCGTCGGGCCGCAGCAGAACACCGTGCGCTCCATGTAGTCGGGCGCGATCAGTTCCATCAGGCGCTGGTTAAGGTACCCGCGGTAACCCGCCCACGGCTCGCCCAGCCCGTGCTTCTCGCAAATGATGTGCAGGCTGAAGTTGGGGATGCGCGAGGCCATCTGTTCCAGCTCGCGGTGGAAGATGATGTCTTTCGGCGAACGGGCGCTGTGCACGAACACCATGTCGACATTGGCGTTGGTGTCGTAGAACCAACGCGCCATCGACATTACCGGGGTAATACCGACACCGCCCGAGAGGTACAGCACCTTGCCCGACGGGAAGTCGATGGCGTTGAACAACCCCACCGGCCCGTGCACGGGCAGTTCGGCGCCTTCGTGCATGGTGTCGTGCAGGTAGTTGGAGACATGCCCGCCCGGCACCCGCTTGACGGTGATCGAGAAGCTGTAAGGCACCGACGGCGAACTGGAGATGGTGTAGGAGCGCATCACCGGCTTGCCTTCGATCTCAAGCTCCAGGGTGACGAACTGCCCTGGCTTGAAGAAGAACATGATCGGTTGGTCGGCCATGAAGCAGAAGGTGCGCACGTCCCAGGTCTCCTGAATGACCTTGACGCAGCGCACGATGTGGCGGCCGTTGGCCCAGGTCTGGGTGGTGACCGGATTGAGGAAGGTATCGGACATGTTCATCTCCAGCAGCCGACTATTGGCCTTTTTATGGCGTCGATAATGCGCAAGCTGAAGGCGACGTACATTCCTGCCTGCGACATCGGCGTACTTATCGCGACCAGCCCCATGCTACAAGGGCTGTGGCGTCGTTATTCAAATCGGCCATGTCGCCCATGGATACGGTTCACGACGCCTTCGGACGCACACTCCACGGCAAAAGAACCTGCTGTTTTTTTAACGACAGCCTTGCGGCACCACAACAATGATTAGCCACCTTTTGCCGGCCGCACACGGCCCCGAGGACCACACGATGGACGTCACCGCAACCCTGAGCCTGGGCGATCCACTGGAAGCAGCACGCAAGGCCACCGCCGAGATGCTGCAAACCCGCGAGCGCACCTACTCGCTGCCCCAGCCTTTCTACACCGACGAGCGTCTGTTCCAGATCGACATGCAGGAGATCTTCCACAAAGAGTGGCTGATCGCCGGCATGACTTGCGAGATTCCGGCCAAAGGCAACTTCATCACCCTGCAGATCGGCAAGAACCCGATCATCGTCATCCGTGGCGCCGAAGGTAAGGTGCATGCCTTCCACAACGTCTGCCGCCACCGCGGCTCGCGCCTGTGCACCAGCGACAAGGGCAAGGTGGCCAAGCTGGTCTGCCATTACCACCAGTGGACCTACGAGCTTGACGGCCGCCTGCTGTTCGCCGGCACCGAAATGGGCGCCGACTTCGACATGAAGGAATACGGCCTCAAGCCTGTGAACGTGAAGGTCGCGGGGGGTTACATCTTCATCAGCCTGGCGGAAAACCCGCCAGCCATCGACGAGTTCCTGGCCACTTTGGACCATTACATGGAACCGTACGACATGGAGAACACCAAGATCGCGGTGCAGACCCAATTGTTGGAAAAGGCCAACTGGAAACTGGTACTGGAAAACAACCGCGAGTGCTACCACTGCAGCGGCTCGCACCCCGAGCTGCTGAAGACCCTGCTTGAATGGGACGACACCAACGACCCGCGTGCCAGCCAGGAATTCAAGGACCACGTGGCCGCCTCTGCCGCTGCCTGGGACGCCGAGAAAATCCCGTACCTGCACAAGAGCCACGGCCTGCGTAACCGCATCGTGCGCATGCCGCTGCTCAAGGGCACCGTGTCGATGACCATGGACGGCAAGCAGGCCTGCCAGAAGCTGATGGGCCGCATCAAGAACCCGGACCTCGGCTCGATGCGCATCCTGCACCTGCCGCACTCGTGGAACCACTGCATGGGCGATCACATGATCGTCTTCACCGTGTGGCCGATCAGCGCCCAGGAGACCTTGGTGACCACCAAGTGGCTGGTGCACAAGGATGCGGTTGAAGGCGTCGACTACGACCCTGCGCAGATGCGCAAGGTGTGGGACGCCACCAACGACCAGGACCGCCGCCTGGCGGAAGAGAACCAGCGTGGGATCAACTCCACGGCGTACCAGCCAGGGCCGTACTCGAAGACTTATGAGTTTGGTGTGGTGAACTTCATCGACTGGTACAGCCAGCGGGTGCTGGAGAACCTGGGGGCGGAGCCAGCGCCGTATTTGAAGGAAGTGCAGGCGCAGTAAGTTGATACAAGCCCGGGTGGCAGCAGATGCGGCTGCCTGGGCGACCGTCGCGACGTTCGCCGCAGAAGGCCAGCGCACGGCCACCTGAACGACGTGAGTCTGCATAGGGTGAACAAGCCCCATTCAAGTGCTCATGCTCAGGCATTGACGATGCTCACGGCTCGTTATGCTTAGTGAATTTCCCCTGCATCCTAACCTCGGTGTTCTTATCGCCCGCGTCCCACCATTTGAATTTCCGATACACAGCACGCGCGGCATCCCCTACTGCACTGGCTACGCTTGCAATCCCGCGTGCCACTGACCGCGCTGCGCCAACAATTAGATCGGCGTTTGTAGACTCATAGGCGCCCCGCGCCAGAGCTTGGCCAGGTCTTCGCCCTGCGGCTCTAGACTGATTCACCCAGCGAATCGCTGCCCTACCTTCGTAGACCACAGTTGCCGAACCTACCAACACACCAGACACGAGGTTCGCGGTCGTAGCTTGATGATTGAACATCGCTGCACGAGAGGGATCCATCATTGCGCGTGCCGTGAAGTAACGTGCGGCCAGCCCAGCACTGCCACCTAGAGTCAATGCATTTGCTATGGCGCGATCAGTGAAGGCCTGCAAGCGGGTGACGGCTTGAGCAGGAGGAATGGCATGGCGGCTGGCACTGAAGCTGACTGCTGCGGCGATCGTTGTCGCGTTGCCAACCCCGAAGACTGCTTGCACCAACCAGTCCAGCGGACCTCTCCCTGACGGATCACTACGATTGACAGGATCACCGGCGCAATATGCATAGGCATTGAACCCGCCTAGGTCGAACGGGCTGAGCGTATCCGGGCTCAGGAAACGCAGCAGGCCAGGACTGTATGACCTGTAGCCATTGCCGAGTATGTAGCATCCGGAAGTTGAGTCATGACGTTCGCCTGCGAAGGCGGTGATCGGCCCAGCACCGAGTAGAGCGTACCCATATGGCGTGTAAGCCCTCATTTTCGAGCTTGCGCCTGACCCCATCACGGCAGATCGCTGCATATCCGTCATCAACAACTGGGCACGGTTCATAGGTCGACTCACGTCTCGACAGGCGTGACGACGACTTTAATACCGGCGGGCACTTTCAGAAACTGTCAAAAATGCCAGGTCAAACTGTTCCAAGACGCTTCTGCACTTTCCAACACCTTATCCACAGGTTCACCCACAGTGACGCCGTGCAGAAGCTCGGTCTGCCAAGTAAAACTGTGGATAACGCTCAAGAACTTCTCTGTATGGCACTTATGCTCACTTTTTGATCAACCCAGCGTAAGCCCCGAGTTCCGCGCCTTGTAGCGAAGCGCAAACACTTTATCCACACCTTGGCGAACAGATTTCGTGGGTAAAATTCCTGCCCTGAATTGACCTTCCGGCATTCAACGTGGCCACCGAACCGGCCCTGAGCAGCCTTGCGCTGCGAAGAGGCCCGTGACAGCAGCGAAGATCCACTGTGCATTTACCGGCCTCTTCGCAGCGCAAGGCTGCTCCTACAAAGTGCGCGCATGATGCACGGCAGATAATTCAGCGCAGGACCCCTTCCTCCACCAATAGCTTGAGGATTGCCTCGGCGCCCTCTTGCGGCGATACATCCTTGAGCACCTTACCCCCACCGCCACTGGCCTTGGCTGTAGCCGCTTTCATCCGGTCGGCGCCGCTCTTGGCCTTGATCACCTTCAGTCGCTTGGGCCGTGGGCGGGCCGGTTGCAGCTCTGCCTCGGCCAGCAGGTCGTCTTCGACAATCGCCACGTTACGCGCTGCCAACACACCCCGCCGCGCCGGCCCGAACGCGCTCTGGCGTGGCTTGGGCGCGGCGTTATCCACAGTCGCCAACAACGGCAGGCGCACCTTCAGGCGACGCCGCTGCCCGCGTGGCAGTGCCTGCAGCACCTGAGCGGTGCCATTTTCAATCGACTCCACTTCCGCCAGGCCAACGATCAACGGCCAGCCCAGCTTCTCGGCCAGCAGGAACGGCAACATGCCCGAACCTTCGCCCGTTTCGGCCTGAGTCCCGGTCAGCACCAGCTGGGCGCCAGCGTCGCGCAGGTAGTCGCCAAGCACGCCCAACACATCCGCCCCGGCTGGCTGTTCCAGTACGTCCAGGTGCTCCAGCCCCATGCCCAGATAGGCCCGCAGCGCCTCTTCCCGCGGGTCACCGGCATGCACCACCTGCAAGTTATCCCCAGCCAGCTGCAACCCCAGCTCCACGGCGCGGGCATCTTGCTCGGCGCGGCGCGCGCGGCCAGAGCTTGGGTGAGCACCGATGGAAACCAGGCTGATGACTTTCGTACTCATGCTCGTGCCCTTATGCCGCGTCGCGCTGGCCGCCGCTGCGGAAGTTGTCCACAGCTTCGATCAGCGCCTTGAGAATCGCCGAACTGTCGCCAATCACCGACAGGTCAGCCCGTTTGATCATGTCGCAGCCAGGGTCCATGTTGATCGCCACCACCTTGTCGCAGGCACCGATGCCCTGCAGGTGCTGGATCGCGCCAGAGATACCCACAGCCACGTACACCCGTGCCGTGACCCAGGTACCGGTAGCACCGACCTGGCGGTTGCGCGGCATGAAGCCGTCGTCCACCGCCACCCGCGAGGCGCCTTCGGTGGCGCCGAGGGCCGCAGTTGCCTTGTGGTACAGGTCCCAGTCCTTGACGCCGTTACCGCCCGAAACGATGAACTCGGACTCGGCCATGGCAATGGTGGCCGGGTCCACGGCCACCGAGCCGAGGTCTTCGATACGCGACAGGCTGCGTGCGACGCTTGTGGACAACTCTGCCGGCAGCGCTTCGTGACGGGTTTCGCTGACCGGCTCCGCACATTCCGCCGCAGCCAGGATCAACCGTGGCACGGCGCGTTGCAGGTCCTGTTGACCCGCGCCGGCGCGGCCGATGCATTGGCCGTCCTTAACCTGCCAAACCCGCGTCGCGGGCCGTTCGCCCAAGGCGGCACCGAAGCGCCGCCCCAGCTCGCCGCCGCCGGTGCGGCTGTCGGGCAGCAGCCAGTGGCGCGGCGTGAACTGGTTATCCACAGCCCGCAACCCCTGCACAAGTTGCTCCGGTGCATAACCCTCGAACGCTTCGCCTTCGATGACCAGCAGGCGGTCGACGCCGGCTGTGGAAAAGTTGCTTTCCTTGTGTTCACCAAAGACCACGGCCAACACTGCGCCGTCGTTGCCGGCCAGGCTATGGGCCAGGCCCAGCAGGTCGCGGTCGTGGCTGCTCAGGCGGCCACCGACCATGTCCGGCACCACGGCAATGTAGAACGCCGGCGCCGGCACCTGGTGCAGCGGCAACTGGACGGCCGCCGCCGCTGTGCGTCGCCCGCCCACACCCGTGCCCTGCTGGGCACCGCTGCGGTCGATACGCTTGATGCCACTGGGGCCGATGAAACCGGCGGCGATGGCATGCGGGTTCTTGCGCATGAGGCCGTTGGGCCCCATCCAGCTGGTTTGTTGCGTCTGCATGGCCGCGTGCAGCGGGTGCAGACGGTTACGGGCGATCCACTCGGCGCGTGGGTCGCGGCGGATGATGTCGCTCATCAGTGCACCTCCGCAGGTTCACGTTTAACCGTTGGCGACTTTGGGGCCGCTGGGGTTTCCTCTTCGATCAGCACATCGGCTACCAACTCGGCGAGGTCCTTGATCTGTGGGCGCGGTTCGACAACGCCCTCGAGCATCGCGGTGCACTGTGGGCAGCCCACTGCAACCAGCTCCGCCTGGGTCTCGCGAATGTCGTCCATGCGCATGTCGGGGATACGTTGCTTGCCCGGGATGTCGGTGATCGGCGCACCGCCGCCACCGCCACAGCAACGGGAACGGAAGCCCGAGCGTTCCATCTCGCGCACTTCGATACCCAACGCCTTGAGCACTTCACGGGGCGCTTCGTATTCACCGTTGTAACGGCCCAGGTAGCACGGGTCGTGGTAGGTGACGCTGCCGCCCTTGTGTTGGCCGAGGTTGAGCTTCTTGGCTGCGATCAGTTCGGCGATGTAGGTGCTGTGGTGCTGCACCTGGTAATCCCCACCCAGCGCGCCGTACTCGTTTTTCAGCACATGGAAACTGTGCGGGTCGCAGGTGACGATGCGCTGGAACGTGTATTTGGCCAAGGTCTGGATATTGCGATTGGCCAATTGCTGGAAGGTTGCTTCATCACCCAAGCGACGGGCCACGTCACCGCTGTCGCGTTCCTCCAGGCCGAGCACGGCAAAGTCCACACCCGAGGCCTTGAGCACTTTGACGAACGAGCGCAGGGTGCGCTGGTTGCGCATGTCGAAGGCGCCGTCGCCCACCCAGAACAGCACTTCGGTGGTTTTCACGTCCGACAGCAGTTTCAGGTTGAGGTCTGCCGCCCAGTTCATCCGCCCGCCTGGGGCGAAGCCGCCTGGGTTGTCGGTGGCGATCAGGTTTTCCAGTACTTCCGCGCCTTTGTTCGGGGTCGCGCCTTTTTCAAGGGTAAGGTGGCGGCGCATGTCGACGATGGCATCGACGTGCTCGATCATCATCGGGCATTCCTCGACGCAGGCACGGCAGGTGGTGCACGACCACAGCGTTTCGGCGTCGACCAGGCCGTTGACGATCGGCTGGTGCGGGTGGCCACCATGTTCGCCGATCGGCTTGCCCGGGTACGGGCTGCCAGCAAACTTGGCGTCGGTGCCACCGGCCAGGCCGATGACCATGTCTTGAATCAGTTTTTTCGGGTTCAGCGGCTGGCCGGCGGCATAGGCCGGGCACATGGCTTCACATTTACCGCACTGCACGCAGGCATCGAACCCGAGCAGCTGGTTCCAGGTAAAGTCCACCGGTTTTTCCACGCCCAGCGGCGCATTCGGGTCTTCCAGGTCCAGCGGCTTGAGGCCGGTGGAGCGGCCGCCACCGAAACGTTCGGCACGGCGGTGCCAGGCCAGGTGCAAGGCACCGGCGAAGGCGTGCTTCATCGGGCCGCCCCAGGTCATGCCGAAGACCAGCTCCGACACGCCCCACAGCACACCCAGGCCAAGCACACCGACCATCACCCAGCCACCGGTGTTGGCGGGCAGAATGCCGGCGACCGGCAAGGTGGCGATGAAGAAGCTTGCAGCAAACACCAGCAGGCTTTTCGGCAGGCGCATCCACGGGCCCTTGGACAGGCGCGCGGGTGGATTAAGGCGGCGTTTGAAGACAAAGATCGCACCGGTGAACATGATCACCGTGGCGACCAGCAGCGCGTAGCCAAGGATCTTGCTCTGCAGGCCGAAGCCGTGCACCAGGATCGCCAAGGCCGCCGACAGCACAAAGCCGCCCGCTGTGGCGACGTGGGTCTTGGACATGTATTTGTCGCGTTCGACCACGTGGTGCAGGTCGACCAGGTAGCGTCGCGGCATGGCCAGCAGGCCGCCGATCAAATTGACCTTGGACGCTCGGCCACGCCGCCACATACGCACCCGGCGCAGGGCGCCGAGCACCGCCAGGCCAAGGGCAGCGAACAGCAGAATGGGTAGAAGGGTGTTCAACATGGGAGGCTCCCACAACAGCTGGATTCTTGCGCCGCCTTGAGGACGAGACTGGCCCCTTGTGGGAGCGGGTTTACCCGCGAATGCGTCCGGTCAGGCAACGGCGTTGTCAGAGCTGACGCATTCGCGGGTAAACCCGCTCCCACAGAGGCCGCGCTCAGTGGCGGCGACTGTTAACGATCAGAAATCCTTGCACAGGCGCAAGGCGTCGTAGATCGCCGCATGCACGTTGCGCTGGGCCACGCAGTCGCCGATGCGGTACAGCAGGTAGCCCTCGCCCGGCTGGCTGAGGATCGGCTGCGGCTTGATGGCAAACAGCGCCTCCACATCGATCTGGCCCTTGTTGCGCGAGCCATCCTTCAGCGCGTAGTACAGCTCCTCGTCAGGGCGCACGCCGTTCTCGATCACCACCTGATCGACCACGCGTTCTTCCTTGGCACCGGTGTATTCGTTCTCCAGCACCGCCACCAGCTTGTCGCCTTCGCGGTAGACCTTTTCCAGCATCATGTCGCCGGTCATGATCACTTCTTTGGGGTACATGCTGCGGTAGTAGGTCGGGAACGTCGTGCCGCCCATGGCCACGCCTGGCTTGATGTCGTCGGTGACGATTTCGACCTGGCTGCCCTTGTCGGCAATGTAGTCCGCCGTCGACATGCCGGTGAACTCGCAGATGGTGTCGTACACCAGCACGTTCTTGCCCGGCGCAACCTTGCCATCGAGTACGTCCCAGCTGCTGACCACCAGCCCTTCGGCCGCGCCCCAGTGCTCGTTCTGCTCGACGAACGGATGGCCGCCCACCGCCAGCACGATAACGTCTGGGCGCAGGTCCTGGATCGCGTCCACGCTGGCAGCGGTGCCCAGGCGCAGGTCGACTTTCAGGCGTGCCAGTTCCAGTTGGTACCAGCGGGTGATACCGGCGATCTGGTCGCGCTGCGGTGCCTTGGCGGCGATGGTGATCTGCCCGCCGATCTGGTCTTTCTTCTCGAACAGGGTCACGTCGTGGCCGCGCTCGGCCGCCACGCGGGCGGCTTCCATGCCGGCAGGGCCGGCGCCAACCACCACCACCTTGCGTTTGACGCCGGTGGTTTTCTCGATGATGTGCGGCACGCCCATGTATTCACGGGAGGTCGCGGCGTTCTGGATGCACAGTACATCCAGGCCTTGGTACTGGCGGTCGATGCAGTAGTTGGCACCGACGCACTGTTTGATCTGGTCGATCTGGCCCATCTTGATCTTGGCGATCAGGTGCGGGTCAGCCATGTGCGCGCGGGTCATGCCGACCATGTCGACATAGCCGCCTTCGAGGATGCGCGTAGCCTGGTTCGGGTCTTTGATGTTCTGCGCGTGCAGCACCGGGACCTTGACCACTTCCTTGATGCCGGCCGCCAGGTGCAGGAACGGCTCCGGCGGGTAGCTCATGTTCGGGATAACGTTGGCCAGGGTGTTGTGGGTGTCGCAACCCGAGCCCACCACGCCGATGAAGTCGAGCATGCCGGTCGCGTCGTAGTACGCGGCGATCTGCTTCATGTCCTCGTGGCTCAGGCCATCGGGGTGGAATTCGTCGCCGCAGATACGCATGCCCACGCAGAAATCGTCGCCGACCTCGGCGCGCACAGCCTTGAGCACTTCCATGCCGAACTTCATGCGGCCTTCGAACGTACCGCCCCATTCGTCGGTACGCTTGTTGACCCGCGGGCTCCAGAACTGGTCGATCATGTGCTGGTGCACGGCCGACAGTTCGACGCCGTCCAGGCCGCCTTCTTTGGCACGACGCGCAGCCTGCGCGTAGTTGCCGATCACCCGCCAGATCTCTTCCACCTCGATGGTTTTGCAGGTGGCGCGGTGCACGGGTTCACGGATACCCGACGGCGACATCAGGGTCGGCCAGTTGAAGCCGTCCCAACGCGAGCGACGGCCCATGTGGGTAATCTGGATCATGATCTTGGCGCCATGCTTGTGCATGGCGTCGGCCAGGTTCTGGAAGTGTGGAATGATGCGGTCGGTCGACAGGTTGACCGACGCCCACCACTCTTGCGGGCTGTCGATGGCAACCACGGACGAGCCGCCGCAGATCGCCAGGCCGATGCCGCCCTTGGCCTTTTCTTCGTAGTACTTCACATAGCGGTCGGTCGTCATGCCGCCGTCAGTGGCGTAGACCTCGGCGTGCGCGGTGCTGAGCACGCGGTTGCGGATGGTCAGTTTGCCGATCTGGATCGGCTGGAACATTGCTTCGAATGCCATGACGCTATCTCCGGCTTACAACGGCTTTGTAACGAACAGGCCATCTTCGTGGCCTTCTTCCGACCCGCCATAGACCTGCTCGGCCACGGTGCGGATCTTGCTGCCACGGGCAGCGAGAATCTGGTCCATTGCGCCGGCGAACCAGCCGGTGAACATGTAGTCGACCTTGCGGCCAACCTTGCCGTACACGTAGACGAAGGCGGAGTGCTTGAGCTTGACGCTGCAGGTGCCTTTGTCCAGGTCGATGTCCTGGATCTCGAACAGGCCCCAGCCACGCTGGGACAGGCGCTTCATGTAATGCTCGAACACCGCCACGCCTTCCAGGCCATGGCACTCGGCTTCTTTTTCACACCAGTGCCAGGCCGACTTGTAGCCCGCCTTGTAGAGGATCTCGGCATAGGCGTCGGCGCCCAGCACTTCCTCGATACCGATGTGGTTGTTAACGAAGAAATGGCGTGGCACGTACAGCATCGGCAAGGCGTCGCTGGTCCAGACACCGGTCTCACTGTCGACTTCGATTGGCAATTGCGGGGCGATCTTGGCCATGGAAACTCAACTCCATAAAATTTTTATTGGGATGCCCCGGCGTTGCTGGCAGGGGCTTTCAGGCTTGGAGAGCGGCTTACTCGCCCCAGACATCCTTGAGGACGTTTACCCAGTTCTCGCCCATGATCTTGCGCACCACACGCTCGGAGTGGCCGCGCTTGAGCAAGGTCTCGGTGAGGTTGGGGAACTCGCCAACGGTGCGAATGCCCAGCGGGTTGATGATCTTGCCGAAGTTGGTCAGGCGACGGGCGTAGCCCTTGTCGTGGGTCAGGTATTCGAAGAAGTCCTGCCCGTGACCCTGGGTGAAGTCGGTGCCGATGCCGATGGCGTCTTCACCGACGATGTTCATGGTGTATTCGATGGCTTCGGCGTAGTCGTCGATGGTCGAATCGATGCCCTTGGCCAGGAACGGTGCAAACATGGTCACGCCAACGAAGCCGCCGTGGTCGGCGATGAATTTCAGCTCTTCGTCCGACTTGTTGCGCGGGTGCTCCTTGAGCCCCGACGGCAGGCAGTGGGAGTAGCAGACCGGCTTCTTCGATTCGAGGATGACTTCTTCGGAGGTTTTGGAGCCCACGTGGGACAGGTCGCACATGATGCCGACGCGGTTCATCTCGGCGACGATCTCGCGGCCGAAGCCCGACAGGCCGCCGTCACGCTCGTAGCAACCGGTGCCGACCAGGTTCTGGGTGTTGTAGCACATCTGCACGATGCCCACGCCCAACTGCTTGAACACGTCCACGTAGGCGATCTGGTCTTCGAACGCGTGGGCGTTCTGGAAGCCGAAGAGGATGCCGGTCTTGCCCAGTTCTTTCGCCTTGCGGATGTCGGCGGTGGTGCGCACCGGCATGACCAGGTCGCTGTTGTCGCGGATCAGCTTCTGGCTGGAGGCGATCTGGTCGACCGTGGCCTTGAACCCTTCCCAGACCGACACCGTGCAGTTGGCCGCAGTCAGGCCGCCTTTGCGCATGTCTTCGAACAGCTCGCGGTTCCATTTGGCAATGATCAAACCGTCGATGACGATGCTGTCGGCGTGTAATTCGGCTGGGCTCATCAGGCTGTCCCCTTTTATTGAGTTGGGTCACGCCGAACGTTGTGCCGGCGCTTTGGGGCCAGCATATGCCTGTGCCCCGAGGCGCCCCGATGCAAAAACGACAGGGGGTTTGCCGAAAGCGTCAATGCGCGACAACAGGCCCTCTGCGACGCTATCTGGCGATGAGAGACAGTCTCGATAACGACATTTTGCTCGCTTTCATGAACATTTCGTCAGGGAGCTACCGCGTTGCCTTCGGCTGAGCGAGAATCCCTGCGATTCGTCAGCCTGTTGAGGAGATAAAGGATGAAATCAATGGCATGCCTGGTACTGCTGGCCGTCGTGTCGGGCGCCCAGGCCGGCGAGGAAGAAAGCACCCCGTGCGACAACGTCGAGACCGACCAACAGACGTACGCGTGCGCGGCCTTCAACAAGCAGACGGCCGAGCGGGAGCTGAAGTCGGCTTACGATGACTTGATCCAGCGCATTCGCGACCAGTATGCCGACGAAGCCGACCAGGCCAATGCCTTGGTGGGGCGCATGGAGGCGGCGGAAAAACTCTGGGCCCAGTTGCGCGATGCCGATTGCAAGGTCGAGACCTTTGCCGAGAAGCCTGGCAGCAAGGCGTTCGAGGCGGCGTGGGGCACCTGTGTGGCGCAGCGCAGTGATGACCGGTCGGAGTACCTGCAGTCTATCGGGCAGCAGTAAACATCGACTAGCAACGCCATCCTCTGTAGGAGCGGCCTTGCGTCGCGAAAGGGTCGCGTAGCGGCCCACAAGATCTCCATAGCAGCATAGATTTTGGGGCCGCTACGCGACCCTTTCGCGACGCAAGGCCGCTCCTACAAAGATCAGCGCCCGGTCAAACCGCCCGGGCTAATCTGTCCTCCCGCGGGCACCGCTGATACCGCGCCCGGTAACAGCGGGTAAAGTACGACGCCGACTCAAACCCACACGCAACCCCCACCTCCAGCACACTCATGTCGGTCTGGCGCAACAACTGCCGCGCCTTGTCCAACCGCAGCCGCAGGTAAAACCCGCTGGGCGTGTCGTCCAGGTGTAGCCGAAACAGCCGCTCCAGCTGCCGCCGCGTTACCTGCACCGCATCGGCCAGCACTTGGGTATTCAAAGGCTGTTCGGTATTGCGCTCCATCTCGCCAATCACTTTCACCAGCTTCTTGTTGCTGATGCCATAGCGGCTGGCGATCTGCATGCGCTGGTGGTCTTGTCGCGGGCGGATACGCCCGAGCACGAACTGCTCCGACACCTGCACCGCCAGCTCACTGCCGTGGGCTTGCGCAATCAGGTCGAGCATCAGGTCGATCGAGGCGGTGCCGCCCGCGCAGGTGATGCGCCGCCGGTCGATTTCGAACAACTCTTGGGTCGCCTGCAAACCTGGGTAGTTTTCCTTGAACGCTTCAAGCGCCTCCCAGTGCACGGTCGCGCGGTGGCCGTCGAGCAACCCCGCCTCGGCCAGCACCACCGCCCCAGTATCGATGCCACCCAGTATCACCCCGTCATGATCGAGACGGCGCAGCGCCTGCTGCAGCGGCGGCCCATAACAAGCCAAAGGCTCGAAGCCGGCGACGATCAGCAAAATGCCTCCCGCCTCGCCCGCGCCCAATGCCGCATCGGCGTTCACCGACATCCCATTGCTGGCCTGCACCGCGCCGCCATCCAGGCTCAGCACCTGCCAGCGATACGACGGGCCCTTGAAGCGGTTGGCCACACGCAGCGGCTCCAGGGCACTGATAAAGCCCATGGCCGAGAAGCCGGGCAACAACAGGAAATGAATGATCTGCGGCATTGCATCGCTCCACAGTGAAGGTGGTCGCCAGGGTGCAAGTGTTGGTCGCCAGGGTGCGATTTTCCACCCCGACAGCAGCGTAGCGTGTTCACACGGTCCAGAGAGACCGATCCCCATAACAATATGCACTGCCGATGGAGAGCCACCATGCACAGCTTGATCCGCCGCAGCCTGTTGACCCTTGCCGTGAGCAGCATCGTCTCTACCCCGCTTCTAGCCGCCGAGCCCGCCGCCTGCCAGAACGTGCGCCTGGGCGTGGTCAACTGGACCGACGTCATCGCCACCAGCGCCATGGCCCAGGTACTGCTCGACGGCCTGGGTTACCAGACCAAGCAGACCAGCGCTTCGCAGCAGATCATCTTTGCCGGCATCCGCGACAAACGCCTGGACATGTTCCTGGGTTACTGGAACCCGATCATGACCCAGACCATCACCCCGTTCATCGACGCCAAGCAGGTCAAGGTGCTCGACAAACCGAGCCTGGAAGACGCCCGGGCGACCCTGGCAGTGCCAAAGTACTTGGCCGACAAGGGGTTGAAGACCTTCGCCGACATTCACAAGTTCGAAAAGGAACTGGGTGGGAAAATCTACGGCATCGAGCCCGGCTCGGGGGCCAATACCCAGATCAAGGCGATGATCGCCAAGAACCAGTTCGGCCTGGGCAAGTTCCAGCTGGTCGAGTCCAGCGAGGCCGGCATGCTCGCCGCGGTCGACCGTGCTGTGCGGCGCAAGGAGGCGGTGGTGTTCTTCGGCTGGGCGCCGCACCCCATGAACGTGAACATCGACATGGCCTACCTGGGCGACAGCCAAGACGCGCTCGGCCCTGATGAAGGCCGCGCCACGGTGTGGACAGTCACCGCGCCGGACTACGCCGAACGCTGCCCCAACGCTCACCGCCTGCTGGCCAACCTGAATTTCAGCGCCGAGGACGAGAGCCGCATGATGCAGCCGCTGCTCGACCACAAGGACGCGCTGGAGTCGGCCCGCCAGTGGCTCAAGGACCACCCCGAGGACAAGGCCCGCTGGCTTGAAGGGGTGACCACCTTCGATGGCAAGCCCGCTGCGGACAACCTCAAGCTTACCGCCAACTGATCCGGCCGCTTCGCGGGTAAACCCGCTCCCACAGGTACAGCGCATGCCAGGGACATCACGTTCCCCTGTGGGAGCGGGTTTACCCGCGAAAAGGCCAGAAACGACACCACAAGGAACCGCCATGAACCACGACGTCATCATCACCTGCGCCCTCACCGGTGCCGGCGACACCGCCTCCAAAAGCCACCTGGTCCCAGTCACCCCCCAGCAGATCGCCGAAGCCGCCGTCGAAGCCGCCAAAGCCGGCGCCACCGTGGTCCACTGCCACGTCCGCGACCCGCAAACCGGCCGCTTCAGCCGCGACGTGAACCTGTACCGCGAAGTCATGGAACGCATCCGCGAAGCCGACGTGGACATCATCGTCAACCTCACCGCCGGCATGGGCGGCGACCTGGAAATCGGCCCAGGCGAAACGCCCCTGGAGTTCGGCCCAGGCACCGACCTGATCGGCCCGCTGGAGCGCCTGGCCCACGTCGAAGCGCTGCTGCCGGAAATCTGCACCCTCGACTGCGGCACCCTCAACTTCGGCGACGGCAATTCGATCTACGTCTCCACCCCGGCCCAACTGCGCGCCGGTGCCAAGCGCATCACCGAGCTGGGCGTAAAAGCCGAGCTGGAAATCTTCGACACCGGCCACCTGTGGTTCGCCAAGCAGATGATCAAGGAAGGCCTGCTCGACGACCCGCTGTTCCAGCTGTGCCTGGGCATCCCATGGGGCGCGCCGGCCGACACCACCACCATGAAGGCCATGGTCGACAACCTGCCCGCTAACGTCACCTGGGCCGGCTTCGGCATCGGCCGCATGCAGATGCCCATGGCCGCGCAGGCCGTGCTGCTGGGCGGCAACGTGCGCGTCGGCCTGGAAGACAACCTGTACCTGGACCGTGGCGTGCTGGCCAGCAACGGCCAACTGGTCGAGCGCGCGGTGGAGATCATCTCCCGCCTCGGCGCCCGCGTGCTGACCCCGGCCGAGGGCCGGGAAAAAATGAACCTCAAACGCCGCTGATCCCACTGGAGACCGCTATGCCTTTCATCACCAAGATCAAGACCTTCGCCGCCCTGGGTAGTGGCGTGATCGGCAGCGGCTGGGTCGCTCGCGCCCTCGCCCACGGCCTGGATGTCGTCGCCTGGGACCCAGCCCCCGGCGCCGAGCAGGCCCTGCGCAAGCGCATCGCCAACGCCTGGCCGGCGCTGGAAAAACAAGGCCTGGCGCCAGGCGCTTCGCCGCAACGTTTGACCTTCGTCAGCACCATCGAAGCCTGCGTGCGTGACGCCGACTTCATCCAGGAAAGCGCGCCAGAGCGCCTGGACCTCAAGCTCGACCTGCACGCGAAGATCAGCGCAGCGGCCAAGCCTGACGCGATCATCGGCTCCAGCACCTCGGGCCTGTTGCCCAGTGAATTCTACGAGTCGTCCACCCACCCTGAACGTTGCGTGGTTGGCCACCCCTTCAACCCGGTCTACCTGCTGCCGCTGGTCGAAATCGTCGGCGGCAAGCGCACCTCGCCAGAGGCCATCGACGCGGCAAAAACCATCTACACCGCCCTCGGCATGCGCCCGCTGCATGTGCGCAAGGAGGTCCCCGGCTTCATTGCCGACCGCCTGCTCGAAGCGCTGTGGCGCGAGGCGCTGCACCTGGTCAACGACGGCGTGGCGACCACCGGCGAGATCGACGATGCGATCCGTTTTGGTGCTGGCCTGCGCTGGTCGTTCATGGGCACCTTCCTCACCTATACCCTGGCCGGTGGCGATGCTGGCATGCGCCACTTCATGTCGCAATTCGGCCCGGCGCTGAAACTGCCCTGGACCTACTTGCCAGCCCCCGAGTTGACCGACAAGCTGATCGACGATGTTGTGGACGGCACCTCGGACCAACTGGGCGAACGCAGCATTGCGGCGCTGGAGCGCTACCGTGATGACACCCTGCTGGCAGTGCTGGACGCGGTGAAAACCAGCAAGGCCAAGCACGGCATGGCCTTTGGCGATTAAGGAGACTGCAATGCCTGCACTGATCACCTACCGCACCCCGGTCCAGGAGGACTGGGTGGATTACAACGGGCACCTGCGCGATGCTTATTACCTGCTGATTTTCAGCTATGCCACCGATGCATTGATGGAGCGTATCGGCCTGGATGCCGACAGCCGCGGGCAAAGTGGGCATTCGTTGTTCACGCTCGAAGCGCACATCAACTACCTGCATGAAGTGAAGCTGGGTACCGAAGTGTGGGTGCAGACGCAGATCATCGGGTTTGATCGCAAGCGCCTGCACCTTTATCACAGCCTACATCGGGCCGGCTCTGACGAGGCGTTGGCGGCCAGTGAGCAGTTGCTGCTGCACGTTGACCTGTCGGGGCCGAAGTCGGCTCCGTTTGAGCAGAACAGCACCGCGCTGCTACAGGCGTTAGAAGAGGAGCAGTGCGACCTGCCGCCTCCGGCCTATGCCGGGCGCACTATCGGGCTGAGCGCCGGTAGCCAATGAACAGCAACCCCGGGGGTTCACGCCGCCGGGGGTCAGCTGCCTGGTCAGGGCAACGGTGTTACTCCGCGCCCTTTGAAATCCGATAGGCATTACTGTTCATATAGCCGCTTCTGGTAGCCGCCAGGCCCTTGGGTAAATTCAGGTTGCTGACGTCATAGTTACGAATACTGAAGTCGCCCTGATACTGGCCGCTGTAACAGTGCTTTCTCTTGGCGTCTGCGTTGGTGAAACATACTTTGCTGCCATCAAAACCCAGCACCTGCGCAGAACGGGACCTGCCAACATTCGAAGGACATTGGGCTTCGGTGTTCAGGGTCACCGTTTTCCCCTCCCCTACTGCAACCGTGCATAGCGGGCTCTTGAAGTTCTCTTGCGTATAAAGCCGAACAAAGGTGTCACCGCTTTTCTCGTAAGTGAGCTGGGTCACAGACCCATTCATCGGCCAGCCTTTTACGCTGCGCTTCAGTTCGCCCGGCCAAGCCGAATCGAGGTCAAAGTTATTGATTTCGAAATTACCCGTGTAAGCCCCCGTAAAGCAGCGGTTCCTGGAGTCATCCGTATTGCGTAAGCACAGCGTGTTGCCGGCCTGGAAGTTTTCGATTTTAGCGGAGCGGGAGGTGGTCAGTGACCGACAAAGGCTGTCTTTCACCGTCGTCACGCTATCCTTCTGCAGGTACATCTCGCAACTTTTGCCCCTGAAGCCGGACTGTTCGAACACTTTAATCTTGGCGGCGTCGGCTGGAGAGGGATAAAAATTTTCTACGATGCCACGTCGCTCATTCAATGCCCGTGCAACGTCATTGTCCTTGACGGTCCCCATGGAAACGCCGGCATAGCTCAGGCGCGGATTGGAAAAGTATGCAATGCGCGGGCAAGAACGGCCTGTGCATGCATAAGACATTTGCGTACGGAAGGGTAAGAGGCCCTGATTCCAGCGGTAGCCATGTATGTATGACGGTGTCCTTGCGCCACCCGAGTTGTGCACCATACCGAAGTTGTGGCCAATTTCATGAGCCAGCGAAGAGAGGCACGTCACCGCAGTGAACCCAGCGGCTTTGGAGGGCCCAAACTTTCCGCCGCCACACAGGGCGTTATTGACCACGATCATGGAGACCAGGTCCGCCAGCATGCCGTCCCGGGCCTGCGCCACGTCCTTCATGTAGTAGGTCACGTCGTTGAGCAACTTCGAATATTCCTTGCCCGACTCATCGTAATTGGCATCGTAGATGCCGGCCAACTCAAAGGTGATGTTGACCTTGCTGTTCTTCATGGTCTGATTCACGTCTTGCAACGCTTGATTGAAGGTCAGTCGTGGGTTGGGGTACTTGGCCCTCGATTGTTGGGTGGTGACGAACATCAGGCGGATGGTGCTGTGTTCAGAGGTGGCTTGGGGCTGAACACTCGCCACTTGCGCTGCTACCGCCTTAGCCTCTGGGTGGGCATCCTGGGGCGCAAGCTTGGCTTCATCGATAGCCACAAGGGCATGCTGACCCGGGCTCACATACTCCAAACGGTAACGCTGCCCGTTGACCATGATCTCCCCTACCAGCTGATCGCCTTGGCGCACAATCGACAGGTAATACAGTGGGTCAAACTTGAGTTCCGAGGCAGATTTCGATTTCACAGCCGACGGTTTGTAACCCACCCAACCCTCCAGCCCCTCGGGTAAGGCAGTGTAAGTTTCCAGGTTAAAAGTCGCCGTCTTGCCGTCTGGCAAGGTAATTGCCAATGTACTTGTATCGTGGCTGATGAGCTCCGGCTTCACATCGACCAGCACGACGTCTTTATTAGCAGGGTCGCCAAGCAAGGTCCGCATATAACCCGCAGGCTTCGATTGCAGGGCACTGTGGCGCTGCTCGAACGAGAAGAGTTGGGCAGAGGGCGATGAGGCATAGCAGAGCGAGGAGAACAACAGCCCCGCCCCCAGTAGGCAGGTTTTGGACAGCATCTGTTTCATGGTTCAGTTCCTGTGGCATAGAGGAACTGAATTAATCAGCTGACGCTGCGACCGCCTACTCGTAGAGTCGCTAGGGAAACGGCGGCTAGGGAGAAAAAAATAACCCCGGAAAGCCGTGAGCATCCGGGGCCAAGAGCGAGCAACATCCACTGTGCACGAGCGAGGGTGACCAAACCCTCCGTTGCGGCAGATGGCTTGAGTGTGCTCACTTCAGGGCCGGGTGATTTAGCCGTAAACGACCTGTTCTTAGCCAAAGCAGCCATTGCGACATTCTGCCCTTGCGGGCATGTCGCGGTGGACACAGAATCGGTCGTAAATCACAGCAGCACTCGCTTAGCGATAAAAGGGACAACAGCCATGATGCATGCGGATTTGATTGACCAGGACGACCTCGCCGGCCACCTGCGCGCGCGCGGTTTCGACATCCCCGCCGGGGCCAGCGCCGAGCAGGCCTGCGAGGCGGTAGTGCGTGGGCTGACCGAGCCCAATGCAAAGGCGCTGAAGGGCATGGTCGAGCAGATGTATACCGGCAGCGCGACGATATTGCCGGCGGTGCGCCAGGCGATCGACAAGCAGCTTTTGCCTGCGCTGGCACAGTTCAGCAAGCGCACCTGACTGATTAATCCTGCACCGGCCTCTTCGCGGGTAAACCCGCTCCCACAGGTTCAGCAGAGCCTTCAAAGGCTGTGAGCCCAGGTTCAGCAGAGCCTGCAAAGGCTGTGAGCCCAGGTTCAGCAGAGCCTGCAAAGGCTGTGAGCCCAGGTTCAGCAGAGCCTGCAAAGGCTGTGAGCCCAGGTTCAGCAGAGCCTGCAAAGGCTGTGAGCCCAGGTTCAGCAGAGCCTGCAAAGGCTGTGAGCCCAGGTTCAGCAGAGCCTGCAAAGGCTGTGAGCCCCCTGTGGGAGCGGGTTCACCCGCGAAGAGGCCGGTGCACGTTCACACAGGCTCTAGCTCCAGCGTTTTCCCAAACACCCCTGCCAGCCCTTCCTGGTGGGTCACCGCCACCACGGTACACCCCGGCAACTCCCGCTTGAGCATCTCCAGCAAACGCTGCGCACTGCCGATATCCAGCTGACTGGTCGCCTCATCCAGGTACAACGTATCCGGCCGGTACAACAGCGCCCGCGCCAGGCTCACCCGCTGCTGCTCGCCGCCAGAAAGCACCCGTTCCCACTCCACATGCCTGTCCAGTTGACCGATCAACCCGCCCAGCCCCACCTTGCCCAGCACATCGACCAACTGCACATCGTCTATCGACCGCACCTGTGGATAAGCCAGCAAGCCACGCAAGCTCATCTGCGGCAGATACGGCTGCTGCGGCAACAACAGGCTGCGCCCCGGCGGCAATTGCCAATCACCCGTGCAATGGGGCCACAGCCCCTGCAAGGTGCGCAGCAAGGTCGACTTGCCCAACCCGCTGTGCCCGGCAAGCCGCACCCACTGCCCCTGGCCGACGCGCAGCTTGAGGTCGCGGAGCAAATGACTGCCGTCGGGCCGGCATACCGTCAGCCCTTGCAAGCACAGGCAATTGCCCTGCGGCGCCTTGATCACCTGCTGGCGGCTGGCGGCGATGGCCTGCTCGAACTGGTCGAGCCGCTCCAGCGCCGCGCTCCAGCGCACCAGCTTGTGGTACAGCTTGATGAACCAGCTGAGCGAGTCGTGCACGGCATTGAACGCGCTGCGAATCTGCATCAGGCCACCCAAGGTGATGGTCTTGGCCATGAACGCGGGCAGCGCCGCGAATACCGGCACGATCAGGCTGAAGCGCTGGTAGGCGACCGTGAACAGGCTCAGGTCACGCTCACGGCCCATGAGTTGTCGCCAGTTCTCGGCAATCGCCTGGAAGCGCTGTGCCAAGTGCTGGCGCTCGACCGCCTCGCCTCGGTACAGGGCAATTTGCTCGGCGTGGTCGCGCTTGCGCAGCAGGCCCGCGCGAAAGTCTGCCTCCCGTTGCTCACGCGCATAGTTGAGCGCGTGCAAGGGTTTGCCGATCAGGTGGGTCAGGACACTGCCGATCAAGGTGTAGGCCAGCACGATCCACAGCAGGTAGCCATGCACGGTGAAGGGTTCGCCGAACAGGTGGAAGGTCTGCACCCCGGACAGGTTCCACAGGATCACCACGAACGCGCCGACCTGGGCCAGATTGACTACCAGCGAGGCCACCAGCTCGATGCTCAGGTCCACCATCAGGTCGACGTCCTGGGCGATGCGCTGGTCCGGGTTGTCGGGTTCGCCGCTGAGCCCCAGGCGGTAGAACGCCTGGTCGCCCAGCCAAGCATCGATCAAACGCCCGGTCATCGCTTGGCGCCAGCGCAGTACCAGCCCTTTGCGCAGGTAGTCGAGGGCGACAAAAATCAGCACGTAGAGCCCAAGATAGAGCGCGTACTCACCGGCCAGCGCGTACAGCCCCGCGGTGTCGAAAGACGCCAGCGTGTCGTAGAAGGTTTTACTCCAGCTGTTGATCAACACGTTGATCTGCACGATCAACAGGCCAAGCCCGATGATCGTCGCCAGCATCAGCCAGGCAAGCCACTGCTGGCGGGCTTGCCAGAATGGCCGGCTCAGGCGGTAGAACCTGCGCAGGGTATTCACAACGCCTGCTCCAGCGCGGCAGCCGATGGCAGCAGGCGCAGCTGCACCTGGTTGGCGACGGGGAACAACTGCCGCGCCAGTTGCTGCATGGCCGGCACGGTCAGTGCCTCGGGCAGCCTCGCCTGTTCGCTCAGGTAGCGAGGGTCCTGCCAGTGGCGCTCACTGAGGATCAAGCGCTTGAATTGGGTTTGCGGGTCTTCGCGGCGTTTGGCCTCCTGGCGCACCAGCTCGCGACGCTCGGCCAACAGCCACTGCTCATCCACCTTCAGCTCGGCCAGGGTCTGCTGCGCCAGTGCCCATAACTCATCCACACGCGCCGGGTCGCAGGTAAAGCTGAGGGTGCTTTCGATGCGCTGCGAATCGGGGTCGAGCTGGGCATCGAAGCTCAGGCGATAAACCCCCGAGGCCTCGCCGCGCAGTTGCTGCTTGAGCTGCTGGTTGGCCAGCTCACGCAGCAGTGCGACGCGCATGGCGGCCTGCGGTTGCCAGGCGTGCGGCTGGTAGCTGCTGGCCTGCAGCACGGCGCGTGGCTCGAGCGCGATCGCCAGGTCGCTGCGGCGCTGGCCGGGTTGCTGCAGCGCGGCTTGCGGGTTTGGCGAGACGCCGCGCGGCAGGTTGGCCAGGTAGCCGCGCACCAGCGGTTCGAGCTGTTCTGCGGGCACATCGGCCATCAGGTAGTAAGTCACCGGCGCACGGGCAAGGCGCTGCCAGTCCGCCTGCAACTGCTTGCGATCGAGCTGTTGCAGCGCAGCCTGGTCAGGGGTTTGCCAATGATCGGCCCCGTACTTGAGTACGCGCTGCTCGCGCTCCTGGCGCGCACGCACATCCTCGGGACGACTGCGCAAGCGCTGCAGCAGATCGCTGCGCACCTCGTCGAACAACGTGGCGTCGATGCTCGCCTGTTGGCTCAGCCGGTAGCTCTGCAGCAAGGCCGGAAGTTGCTCGGGGCGGGTGCTGAGGTTCAACTGCAAGCGCTGTGGCTGATGCTCAAGGCTGACGGTGGCACCTTGCGCCTGGCGCCACGCCTGCGCACCGTCCGGCCCGCTGCGCACGGCCAGTTGGGCAGCCATCTGTAAGCGCCAGGCAGGCGCATCGGCGAGGCGGTAGCCGGCGGACGAGTCCGCTTGTAACAGCCACTTGCCCTCTGGGCCGTTACGGCGCAGCCATACCAGCCGGTCGCCGTTACCCAAGCGCCAGTGTTCGACGTGCTCAGCAGGGAATGCCTTGCGGTCGACAATGTGCCCTGCGGTGCCCGGTGCATCGGGCTTGTAACTGGCTACGCTCGGGGTTTCAGCTGACTGCTGAACAGGTGGCGAAAGCGTCTGACTGGCGATCTCCACCCGCAGTGCCTCGACCGCTGCCACGCTTGGCAACTCGACCTGCGACTGCCCAGGCACGCTGAACTGCAACACGCGATCGGCACTGCCAAGCCAACGCCGCAGCCTGTGATTGAGGTCTTCCCGCTCGATGCCTGGCAGCACCTGCAGGTAACGACGGGCAGCAGCATGACGCTCGACCACGCTGCCTTCTGCCGCGGTGGCGTTGTTGAGCTGTTCGACCCACTGCTCGAACGTACGTGGCGCGTGGTTGGCCAAGGTCTTGTCGCCCAAGGCGCGAATATGGGCTTGCTGCTTTTGGTAGTCCTGCTCGCTGAAGCCATGCTGACGCAGGCGCTCGATCTCGGTCAGCAGCTGGCGCAGCGCCTGTTCGTGCTGCTGGCCTTCGACGCCGGCAGCGATACCCAGCACCGTCGACTGGCTGCCGATCAGGGTTTTCTGTGCCACCAGGCTGCGCACCCCGGGCGCCAGCGGCTGGCGTCGCAGGCTGTCGAGCAGCGCGGCCAAGGCCATGCGGTCGATCAACCGCTCACGCAGCGCCGCGCGGGTGGTGCCGCGGCTGTCCGGTTCATGCAGGCGGAACAACAGCGCCACCTGGTTGCTGCCGGACTGCGGGTCTTGCAGCCGGAAGATTTTCAGCGCGTTGTTCAGCGGCAGGTCGCGGTAGTCGCGAGCCGGGCTGGCACCACCTTTGGCCTTGCCGAAGGTGTGCTCGATCTGCGCCAGCATGGCCTTGGGCTCGAAATCGCCTACCGCCGAAATCACCATGTTCGGCGCCTGGTACCAGCGCGCCTGAAAGCCTTGCAAGCTGGCCAGGCTGGCATTGCGGATGGCCGCCTCGTTGCCGATGGTGCGGTGCTCTGGGTAACGTGAGCCAACCCGTTGCGAGGCGGTGCGTTGCTGGTTCATGCGCTGGGCCACACCCAGGCCGCCCCGCCACTCCTCGATGACGATCGGCCGTTCGCGCTCAAGGTCGGCAGCACTGTAGTCGCCGGCGAACGCCAGGTCGGCCAATGCTTGCAGAGCCTGCGGGGCCTGGCGCACGCCGGCCGGCGGGCTGAGCATGAACTGGGTGCGTTCGTAGTTGGTCACCGCATTGAAGTGGCGGCCTTGCACCCAGCCCAACGCCGTCATGCGCTGGCGCAGGTTGCCCGACTGCCCGGCGCGGCTGTGGAACACCAGGTGTTCGACCATGTGCGCGACGCCCACCTGGTCGTCGGTTTCGTCGATGGAACCGGCATTGACCGTCAGGCGCAGGTCGAGCCGGCCAGGCTGGGCGGTCTCGCGCACCAGCCGGTATTGCAGGCCGTTGGCCAGGGTGCCTTGGCTGACCTGGGCATCCCAAGGCAATGGCGAGTCAGGTTCGGGTAGCGCGGTGCAGGCGCCGAGCAGCAGCGGGCCGAGCAGGCCCGCAATGAGCTTTTTCATCAGGGTGTCCACGGTTTTTTATGGGGTCAGAAGCGGTAGCCGACTTCCAGCCAGTACTGGCGGCCGACTTCATACGTGGTGCGGACGGTGCTGCTGTTGCTGACGATCGAGTTGACCTTGTCAGTGACGTTGGTCACGTCCACAGCAACAAACAGCGCCTGCTCCCTGGCGGTGGGCATTTCCCATTTCACGCGCATGTCCCAGGTGGGAGCGCCAGCCACCGAAGCGGTGTCGTAAACGGCCAGGGCCTCGCCGTCCACATCGGCGGTGCGGCCGGTGTCGATGATCTGGTCGTACGCACCCCGGTAACGAAAGAAGTTGCTGATGCTCAGGTGCCAGCGCGGGATCTCGGTAATGGTGGTCAGGCGCGCGGTCCAAGGGCGGTTGAAGTCGCTGGCCGGGAGTTGGCTGTAAGCCATGCGTTTGCCGTCGTAGAGCACATCACCATCCGCGTATTCGGCGTCATTGAAGCCAGCTTCATAGGTGCTGTAGGCATTCTTGCTGCGCGACCAATCCAGTGCCAGTTGCAGGCTGGTGACACTGCCCAGCACCCGCAATGGCTGATTGGGCGTAACGGTCAGGGACAGGTTGTCGCTCTCGCTCGCACCCGCATTCACGTAGGTGTAGTAAATGGCCTGGTAGCCCTCAAGGGGATCCAGGCCAAGCACCCGCGACGAGGACCGCACCACCTGGTCCTTGCCCTTGCGGTGTACGTACTTCAGGCGAAAGTCAGTGTTCAGCCAGCGCTGTTCCAGGCCGAGCATCAGTTCATCATCGTAAGGGATGTTCATGTCTGAAAAACGGTTGGTGTTCAGCGTTTGCCGACCGACCCACTCACTGGTCTGGCTGCTGCGGGTATAGGTGGTGTTGAAGCCCTGGCGGCCATCGGCAAGGCGGTACTTGAACAGGTTGCGGCCGTAATAGCGGTTGGCGCCGAAAACCAGCACCGTGCTGCGGTCGCCAAAGAAGTCGTAGTCACCGGCAAAGCGCGGTGAAAGGGTCTTCTGCTGCATGTAGTCATCGCCTTCGAAGCGCACGCCCGGGCGCAGGCTGAGCTTGCCTATCTGCATCTGGTCGTCGATGAACACGGCGTAAGCATTTTCGGTCAGGTCCAGCTTGCCTGCGTTGTACTGGGTACGCAGGTTCGCCCACTGGCGGCTTTTCCCGTTGAGCAACGGGCTGACGGAGCACCACGGATCGTCGCCTGCGCAGCGGGTTTCGTCGTCGCGGCTAAACCCGCTCACGCCCTGCCCGGTTGCTTCGCGCTCCCACTCCGCGTGCTTTTGCGACAACTCAAGGCCTGTCGTGAACGCGTGGCTGGTACCGGCGAAATCGAACGTCTGCCATTGGCCCTTGAGGGTGTAATCAAGACCGCGCTGACGCTGGTCCAGATTGCCGAACGAGCCCTCACCGCTGCGGGCTGTATTGCCGGTGGGGTTGCCCCAGTTCTTCTCATCGGAGTAATACCAGAACACCGTGTCCTTGCTGTCGGCCTCTCGCGAGCTGTACAGGTTGGTAAGCGCCAGCGTGTGCGTCCAGCGCGCTTGGTCACCTTCCCAGACGGCCTTCAGCGAGCCCTGCCAGCCGCCATTGGTGTTGGTGAAATCGGAGTCGAGAAAATTCTGCCGGAAAAACACGTTCTCCTGAGGCGCGTGGATAAATGAGCCTTCCAGCGTCAACCGCTCGTTGACGTCCCAATAGGTCTTGAGCATGTAGTTGTCCAGCTGGCGGGTCTGGTCCGCGCTGCTGTCGGCATTAGGGCTGGTGTAACCATTTTCGTAACGGTTGAGCGGGATCACCGAGCGGCGCTGGGAAAAGCTCAGGATGGCACCGAAATTGTCGGTCAGGTGGCCCTCGAGCATGCCTCGCAACGTGGTCTTCTCGAACTCCGGCTGGTACTGCTCGGAAGAGGCGTGGTCGAAGCTCTCCTGATCGGCTTCGGTAATGTGGTAGCGGGTCCACTCCGAGCGGGTCAGTGCATAGGAGATCTTGCCGTGCAGTTCTCTGCTCGGGCGACGGGTGATGGCATCGATCACGCCGCCATTAAAGCCACCGTATTCGACTGGAACGTTGCTGTCGTAGACCTTCACTTCCTGCAGCAGGTCAGCGTCCAGGGCTATGCCGTGGGGGTTACTGGGCGCGGCATCGAATTGGCGGTTTTCACTGTAGCCATGGGCGCCAGGGTCCAAGTCGTTATTGATCGAAATGCCATCGATCATGAAGTTGTTCTGGTAGAACTTGGCGCCGTTGATGCTGATGTCGGCGGGGTCGATTTCGCCCGGGGTGTTGGAGCTTTTTTGCGCGCTGGAAAATTGCACGCTCGGGTGCATCTGCAGCAGGGTCGTGATATCGCCGTTGGCCCCTGGGAAGGCACGGATGGCCTGATTGCTGATGACCGTGGCACCCAGGTAACCATTGTCGCCGCTATCGCCCAGCACCAAGGTGTCATGCAATTCCATTGGGCCGGCATCTGCATCGCTGTGCAGGAGGCGCAGGCTTACCACACCACCGTCGTAGTCCCAGGTCAGGCCACTGCCAGAAAGCAGGCGAGCCAATGCCGCTTCGTTGCTGAAACGCCCCTGCACGGCATTGCTTTGCGCGCCCTCCAGCAACTGCGCATCGGCGGTCATTTGCAGACCGCTTTGCTGGCCGAAGGCGATCAACGCGGCAGCAAGGTCCTGCGCCGGGATAGCAAATGCATGCACTTGCGCCAATTGCGAAGCGGCGGCGGCCTCACTTGCCGACACTGCAGGCACGAACAGGGCACAGCCTGCGCCAAGCAGCGTACTGCGGGCCAAATGCTTCAGGCGCAACGACCACCCCCGCGCTTGGCGAGGCATACGGCTTGTTGTTTCAGTCATCCCACATCCCCACCCCGGGCAATCGCCGGGCTGCAAAATTGAATACGAATCGGTATCAGTTATTGCGCGCGGGGAAGAAGACGGGGCAGTGCGGGGATTTTTCAGAAAATTGTGAAATTAGTTTTTTTGTGACGCGTTTTTTGGGGCCGCAAAGCGGCCCCCGGCAATCTCAAGGCTTACTCAGCACCAATAACCAAGGCCCATAGCTACGCAGCTCTCCGCCATGCGGCCGGACCACCGCACGCAGCGCCGCCTCGGGTTTGCGCAGGTCATACACACCGGTGACGCGCTTGGCCCCCAGCGCATCGTCACGCAGCAGCACCTTGCCCGGCAGGTAGCGCGCCAGCTCCGCAACCAGTTCGGCCACCGTCTGGTCATCGGCAATCAGTTGCCCTTGGCGCCAGGCGGCCGCCTGCGCGGGCACGAAGGTGTGCACCTGTACCAGCCCATGGTCATAGCGCAGCCGCTGCCCTGCAGTCAGCGCACCGGACAGCACATGCCCATCGCCGCTGTCCTCGACCCGCACCGACCCGTGCTGCACATCCACCCCTACCCTGCCTGGCCGCAGTGCGACGTTGAACGCCGTCCCGGTCACCGTCACCTGCACCGCCTGGGCACGCACGTGAAACGGCTTGGCTTTGTCGGGGGTGACCTGGAAAAAGGCCTGGCCGGTGAGCAGGCGCACATCACGGTGATCACCCGCATAGTCCACAGCGATGGCCGTGTCGCTGTCCATCTGCACCACGCTGCCATCGGCCAGGGTGATGTCGCGCGTTTCGCCCTGGGCCGTGCGGTAGTCGGCCTGCAGCCGCAGGCTCAAGTAAGGCGCCAGCGCCACCAACAGGCAGGCAGCGACCGCAGCGCCCAGCCACCAGCGGCGCCGAGATGTGCGTTGCACAGGCAGACGCAGCACCTCGGCCTGCGGCCATTGCGCGGTGGTAGCAGGGGCCAGTTGCCCCGTCAGCTGCCACACCCGCTCGGCTTTGCGGTAGGCCTCGGCGTTGGCCGAATCGCTGGCGCACCATTGCTCGAACTCGGCACGCAGCGGCCCATCCTGCGGGGCCTGCTGCAGGCGCAGGAGCCAGTCCAGGGCCTGCTCGCGGCGGCTGGATACGAGGTCTGCTGGCGTCATGTCCGGCACGTCTCCTGGGGGCTGAGGGGCGCGAAGGGTCGCACAGAGTCGGCCCGATGAGCAAAGGACGCGCCAGCGCCTGGTTTTTTCAACAGCCCCGTCAAAGGTCGTCCTCCAGCCGCGCCATGCAATGGCTCATGGCGTCGCGCACCAGTTGATGCACCAAGCTCACGGAGACGTTCAGGTGGTTGGCCACCTGCTGCAAGGTGAAGCCCCCGAGGCGGTGCATTTCGAAGGCGATGCGGGTGCGTTGCGGCAGTTCTTCGAGGGCTCGGCTGATGGCGTCCAGCTCGTTCTGCTGGCTGACCGCCTGCTCGGGCGAGGCACTGCTCGACGGCAGCTCGGCGAGGATTTCGTCGCCGTCTGGCTGGGCTTTTTCGGTGGCGGTGCGGCGGGTCTGATCCAGGGCCAGGTTACGCACGATGCGGTAGAGGTAGCTGGCCGGGTGGCGGATGTCGGCATCATCCTGCTGCCCACTGAAACGCAGCCAGGCTTCCTGGACCACATCCTCGGCGCGGGCACGGCAGCCAACGATCGGGCGCGCATAATCGACCAACGCCGCCCGATGGGCCAAGTACAGCTGCAGTTTGTCGTCCGCCACGGGGTGGTATGCCAGGGAGTATCGGGGGCGGCGATGTTACCCGTAGTCGAGAATCATTATCAATACATGATCACGGGCGGTGTTCACGTGTAGGAGCAGCCTTGTGCTGCGAAGAGGCCGGTGAAAACAGGGTCGTTATATGACGCTGTTACCGGCCTCTTCGCAGCACAAGGCTGCTCCTACAAACGGGCGCGTAGCGTTTACAGCCTTACGCTGGCGAACGTCGACTCGTTGCGTGCCTGGCTCAGCGCCGCCATCGGCCCGCTGTGCGGCGACAGGGTCATGGCCTGCGGGATCGGCATCATCGCCACCTGCTGCGCGGTGTTGGAGCCCACGCGCTCATCACGCGGCGGAATGCCAAAGTACTCGCGGTAGCACTTGGAGAAATGCGGGGTAGAGACGAAGCCGCACACCGAGGCCACTTCGATGATCGACATCGGCGTCTGCTTCAACAACTGCCGCGCGCGGATCAGGCGCAGCTTCAGGTAATAGCGCGACGGCGAGCAGTGCAGGTACTTCTGGAACAGGCGCTCGAGCTGGCGCCGCGACACCGACACATACACCGCCAGTTCGTCGAGGTCGATCGGCTCTTCCAGGTTGGCCTCCATCAGCGCGACGATTTCCTGCAGCTTCGGCTGGTTGGTGCCGAGCATGTGCTTGAGCGGCACGCGTTGGTGGTCTTGCTCGTTGCGAATGCGCTCGTAGACGAACATCTCGGAGATCGCCGCCGACAGTTCACGGCCGTGATCGCGGCTGATCAGGTGCAGCATCATGTCCAGCGGCGCGGTGCCACCGGAGCTGGTAAAGCGGTTGCGGTCGAGGGTGAACAGGCGGGTGCTCATGTTCACCCGTGGGTAGGCCTCCTGCATGGCGGCCAGGCACTCCCAGTGCACGCTGCAATCGAAGCCGTCGAGCAGCCCGGCACAGGCCAGCGCCCAGCTGCCAGTACACACCGCGCCCAGGCGCCGCGACTGGCGAGCCTGCGCCTGCAGCCAGGTCACGTGTTCACGGGTAACGGTGCGCTGAATGCCGACACCGCCGCAGACGATCACGGTGTCGATCGGCGGCGCATTGTGCATGGCCGCGTCGGGGGTGATCTGCAGGCCATCACTGGCCCAGACCTGGCCGCCATCGACGGTCAGGGTGTGCCAGCGGTACAGCTCGCGGCCGGAAAGCTGGTTGGCCATGCGCAGCGGCTCGACCGCCGACGCCAGGGAAATCAGGGTGAAGTTGTCCAGTAGAAGAAACCCGATGGACTGGGGAGCTGTGCGGTTCTGGGTTGGATTCCCGGAGGTGTACGACGTCATCGCGATTTCTCCTCACACAAATGCAGGGTGTGCCTCAGGCGGGCACTGATTTTTTTGTTATGGCCCCCTCTTCGTAGGTAGGGGCTTGTTGCCAATCACAACGCAAACGCCGTGCCTGAAATTGAACGGCTATCCGAAAAAACCTGAAAACGACGCCTTTACTCGGCAAATCAGGGCCTTCGGCGCGGGCTGGCTGAACTTCTGGAACCGCCGTGCTAGGCGCGCTCCTTGTAACTGCTGAGCACTTTGGTGACACGTGCCTTGTGGGTTGCCCAGAAACGACACTCTTAAGTGTCACCGACAATGCCCACACTCATCGCGACATCTGACGGCCGGTCATGCACAAACGCCCCATAGTGGGGCGTCGTGGTGACCAGCAGCGCGTGATTAGCGCATCAGCATTCGATGGCGCTGACCGCCAGGCCGCCGCGTGAGGTCTCTTTGTACTTGTCGTGCATGTCGGCGCCGGTGTCACGCATGGTGCGGATCACCTGGTCGAGGGAAATGAAGTGTTCGCCGTCACCGCGCAGGGCCATCTGCACTGCGTTGATCGCCTTGACTGCGGCAATCGCGTTGCGCTCGATGCACGGCACCTGCACCAGGCCACCGACCGGGTCGCAGGTCAGGCCAAGGTTGTGTTCCAAAGCGATTTCGGCTGCGTTTTCCAGTTGTGGCGGTGTCGCCCCCAACACTTGCGCAAGGCCTGCCGCCGCCATGGCACAGGCCGAACCGACCTCGCCCTGGCAGCCGACTTCGGCGCCGGAAATCGAAGCGTTCTTCTTGCACAGGATGCCGACCGCTGCCGCCCCGAGGAAGAAGTCGGTCACGTTCGACTCGTCCACCACATCACTGAAGCGCATGTAGTAGTGCAGCACCGCCGGGATGATTCCCGCAGCGCCGTTGGTGGGCGCGGTGACCATGCGCCCGCCGGCGGCGTTTTCTTCGTTGACCGCCAGGGCGAACAGGTTGACCCACTCCATGGCGCTCATGGTCGAGCCGATCACGTTGGGCTTGCCGATCTCTTGCAAGCTGCGGTGCAGCTTGGCGGCGCGGCGCCGTACGTTGAGGCCACCGGGCAGCGTGCCTTCGTATTTCAGGCCGTTGGTGACGCACTCCTGCATGGCTTGCCAAAGCTTCTGCAGGCCGGCGTGGATCTCTGCCTCGCTGCGCCAGACCTTCTCGTTGGCCATCATCAATTGCGACACGCTGAGGTCGTTTTGCTTGCACAGTTGCAGCAGCTCGGCGGCACTGTTGAAGTCGTAGGGCAATACGGTCTGGTCGGCGTCCAGCACACCGCTGGCGGCCTGCGCAGCATCGACCACAAAGCCACCGCCCACCGAGTAGTAGGTGTCGCGGTGCAGCTCGCCCTGCGCGCCTTCGGCGATCAAGGTCATGGCGTTGGGGTGGTACGGCAGGTTCTCGTCCAGCAACAGCATGTCGCGGGCCCAGACAAACTCGATGGGCAGGCGGCCGGCCAGCAGCAGGGTGTTGGTTTCGCGCAGGTCGGCGATGCGAGGGACGATCTGGGTCGGGTCGATGGCGTCCGGCCAATCGCCCATCAGGCCCATGATGGTGGCGTTGTCGGTGCCGTGACCGATGCCGGTGGCCGAGAGCGAACCATACAGCCGCACCTCGACCCGTTTTACCTGCTCCAGTTCGCCGCGCTCGCGCAGCCCCTGGACAAACAGAGCGCCAGCCCGCATGGGGCCGACGGTGTGGGAGCTGGAGGGCCCGACACCAATCTTGAACAGGTCGAACACGCTGATGGCCATTGTCGAATCACCTCTTGCTGGGCTTGTCTCTGCGCGCCATGCGCAGGGCGGGGCAACTGCTAGGCTGAAGCTGCGAGCCGCCATGAATGCACGCATCATCGGCCTTTTGCCTACCCCTTCGCCGTCTGCAACCGACGTAGTTTTGTCCAGCTGCGCCGTGCTGTTTTTACCTGAGGTACTGCCGTCTTCACGCCGTTTTCCAGCGGCCTGGTGACGCAAAAACGCGGCCGAGGGGGTGGAAAAATCCATATGCGACATCGCCAGTACTGGATACGACCCGTTCCGTACTGGATACGACCCCACCAGTAGGCGATTGCCCGGCGCTGGAGGATTATCAAAAGCGACTCGTATAGCACGGCCACGCAACCTGCCCTCTGCAGGCCTGGTCGACCGGACCTTCAGAACGCCCGGCGACCCACGCGAACCCGAAGACAAAATCACAGGAGTCCATCCATGAAAGGTTCACCCTCGCTGTTGTTGGTTGCGTTGTTGTCCACCCCGCTGCTGGCCCAGGCCGCCGAGCCTGAGCAGTGCCAGACGGTACGTTTCTCCGATGTCGGCTGGACCGACATCACGGTGACGACAGCCACCACAAGCGTTGTGCTCGAAGCCCTGGGTTACAAGACCCACACCACCATGATCTCGGTACCGGTGACCTATAAGTCGCTGGCCACCGGCAAGGACCTGGACGTGTTTCTCGGCAACTGGATGCCGACCATGGAGAACGACATCAAGCAGTACCGCGACGCCGGCACCGTCGAGACCGTGCGCGCCAACCTGGAAAACGCCAAGTACACCTTGGCCGTGCCCCAGGCGCTGTATGACAAGGGCCTGAAGGATTTCAGCGACATCCCCAAGTTCAAGAAAGAACTGGACGGCAAGATCTACGGCATCGAGCCGGGTAACGACGGCAACCGCACCATCCAGAGCATGATCGACAAGAACGCCTTCGGCCTGAAGGACGCCGGCTTCAAGATCGTGCAGTCGAGCGAGGCCGGCATGCTGTCGCAGGTCGACCGGGCGCAAAAACGCAACGAGTCGGTGGTGTTCCTGGGCTGGGAACCGCACCCGATGAACACCCGCTTCAAGATGCAGTACCTCACCGGCGGGGATGATTTTTTCGGCCCCGAATTCGGCAAGGCAACCGTATTGACCAACACCCGCAAGGGTTACGTGCAGGAATGCAGCAACGTTGGCCAACTGCTCAAGAACCTGTCGTTCGAGCTCAAGGATGAAAGCACCATGATGGGCTATGTCCTGGACGACAAGATGAAACCCGAAGCAGCCGCCAAGAAGTGGCTTAAAGACAACCCCGGCAAGCTGGATACCTGGCTGGCGGGCGTTACCACCGTTGATGGCAAACCCGGCCTTGAGGCGGCCAAGGCCAAGCTGGCGCAATAACGCACCACGCAATAGCGCTACCTCGGGGCGGGACCGTGCCCGCCCCGGACTGATTTCAATCTTTGCAGGTGGAAGCTCGCTATCATGCTTATCGATCAGAAAATACCCCTGGGGCAGTACATCGCGTCGTTCGTCGAATGGCTGACCCAGAACGGCGCGAATTATTTCGACGCCATCGCGCAAGGCCTGGAGTTCATGATCCATGGCGTCACCAGTACCCTGACCTGGTTCAACCCGTTCGTCCTCATCGCCCTGTTCGCCGCCCTGGCGCACGTTATTCAGCGCAAGTGGGGGCTGACGGCGTTCGTTGCGCTGTCGTTCCTGCTTATCTTCAACCTGGGTTACTGGCAGGAAACCATGGAAACCCTGGCGCAGGTGACCTTCGCCACCGTGGTCTGCGTGGCCATTGGCGTGCCGCTGGGCATCGTCGCCGCGCATAAACCGATGTTCTATACCGCCATGCGCCCGGTACTCGACCTGATGCAGACGGTACCCACCTTCGTTTACCTGATCCCGACCCTGACCCTGTTCGGCCTGGGCGTGGTCCCGGGGCTGATCTCGACGGTGGTGTTCGCCATCGCCGCGCCGATCCGCCTCACCTACCTGGGCATTTGCGATGTGCCACAAGAGCTGCTCGACGCCGGCAAGGCCTTTGGCTGCTCGCGCCGTCAGCTGCTGACCCGCATCGAACTGCCCCACGCGATGCCGAGCATCGCGGCCGGTGTCACCCAATGCATCATGCTGTCGCTGTCGATGGTAGTCATCGCGGCCCTGGTGGGCGCCGACGGCCTGGGCAAACCTGTGGTCAACGCACTGAACACCGCCGATATCTCCCTGGGCTTCGAAGCGGGCCTGGCGATCGTGCTGCTGGCGATCATGCTCGACCGTATCTGCAAGCAACCGGAAGTCACGGTAAGGGGTGAAGCATGAGCATCATTCGGTTCGAAGACGTCGACGTCATCTTCTCCAACAAACCGCGCGAGGCATTGTCGCTGCTCGACCAGGGCAAGACCCGCGAGCAAATCCTCAAGCAGACCGGCCTGGTGGTGGGTGTCGAAAAAGCCAACCTGGATATCGAGAAAGGCGAAATCTGCGTGCTCATGGGCCTGTCCGGCTCGGGCAAGTCGAGCCTGCTGCGCTGCATCAATGGCCTGAACACGGTCAGCCGCGGCAAGCTGTTCGTCGAGCATGAAGGCAAGCACATCGACATCGCCCACTGCACCCCGGCCGAGCTGAAGATGATGCGCACCAAGCGCATCGCCATGGTGTTCCAGAAGTTCGCCCTGATGCCCTGGCTGACGGTGCGCGAGAACATCAGCTTTGGCCTGGAAATGCAGGGCCGCCCAGAGAAAGAGCGGCGCAAGCTGGTGGACGAGAAGCTTGAACTGGTTGGCCTGACTCAGTGGCGCAACAAGAAGCCCGACGAGCTGTCCGGCGGTATGCAGCAGCGGGTGGGCCTGGCCCGGGCGCTGGCGATGGATGCCGACATTCTGCTGATGGACGAACCGTTCTCGGCACTCGACCCGCTGATCCGCCAGGGCCTGCAGGACGAACTGCTGGAGCTGCAGCGCAAGCTGAGCAAGACCATCGTGTTCGTCAGCCACGACCTGGACGAAGCGTTGAAGCTGGGCAGCCGCATTGCAATCATGAAGGACGGGCGGATCATCCAGTACAGCAAGCCCGAAGAGATCGTACTGAACCCGGCGGACGACTATGTGCGCACCTTCGTTGCCCACACCAACCCGCTGAACGTTTTGTGCGGTCGCAGCCTGATGCGCAGCCTGGACAACTGCAAACGGGTCAATGGGTCGGTGTGCCTGGACCCGGGTATCGACTCATGGCTGGACATTGGCGAAGGCGGCTCGCTCAAGCGCGCACGCCAAGGCCAGAACGGCCTGGATATGCAGAATTGGGCGCCAGGGCAGAATGTAGAGTTGCTGGAGCGCAGGCCGACGGTGGTGCACGCCGATATCGGTATGCGTGAGGCGCTGCAGATTCGTTATCAGACGGGCAACAAGCTGGTGCTGCAGGATAACGACAAGGTGGTGGGGATTCTTGGGGATACCGAGCTTTACCACGCGTTGTTGGGCAAGAACCACGGGTGATGCCAGTGGGGCCGCGTTGCGGCCCATTCGCAGCACAAGGCTGCTCCTACAGGGCCGGCGTACGCTGTACCTTGTAGGAGCAGCCTTGTGCTGCGAATGGAGGGCAACGCCCTCCCAGCAATGGCTCAGCGAACGACGATCCCGCGCGAAGCCATGTAGGCCTTGGCTTCCGGAACGGTGTACTCGCCAAAGTGGAAGATACTGGCCGCCAACACCGCGCTGGCATGCCCTTCCAGAATCCCGTCCGCCAGGTGCTGCAGGTTACCCACCCCACCCGACGCAATCACCGGAATCCCCAGCGCATCGCTGATGGCCCGGGTAACGCCCAGGTCAAAGCCGTTCTTCATGCCGTCCTGGTCCATGCTGGTCAGCAGGATCTCACCGGCACCCAGGCCTTCCATCTTCTTCGCCCACTCCACCGCATCCAACCCGGTCGGCTTGCGCCCGCCATGGGTGAAAATCTCCCAGCGCGGCGTTTCACCCGGCGCGGAGACCTTCTTGGCATCGATGGCAACAACGATGCACTGCGAACCGAAACGGTCCGCCGCCTCGCCCACGAACTCTGGGTTGAACACCGCAGCCGTGTTGATCGAGACCTTGTCGGCACCGGCATTGAGCAGGTTGCGGATGTCCTGCACGGTGCGCACGCCACCGCCCACAGTCAGCGGGATGAACACTTGGCTGGCCATGCGCTCGACGGTATGCAGCGTGGTGTCGCGGCCGTCGACGCTGGCGGTGATGTCGAGGAAGGTGATTTCGTCGGCACCCTGCTCGTTGTAGCGACGGGCAATTTCTACCGGGTCGCCGGCATCACGGATGTTCTCGAACTTGACGCCCTTGACCACCCGGCCGTTGTCCACGTCCAGGCAAGGGATGATGCGCTTGGCCAGTGCCATGGTTCAGTCCTCAGCCTTGGTAGTTGTCGCAGAAGACCTGGGCCTCGGCGACATCGAGGGTGCCTTCGTAGATGGCACGGCCAGTGATGGCGCCGATGATGCCAGGGGCCTTGGCGTCCAGCAGGGCCTTGATGTCGCCCAGGTTGTGAATGCCACCCGATGCGATCACCGGAATGCGCGTGGCTTCAGCCAGGGCTTTGGTGAAGGGCACGTTGCAGCCCTGCATCATGCCGTCCTTGGCGATGTCGGTGTAGACGATCGCCGAGACGCCATCGGCCTCGAAACGCTTGGCCAGGTCGATGACCTGAACAGTGCTGACTTCAGCCCAGCCGTCGGTGGCGACGAAGCCGTCCTTGGCGTCCAGGCCAACGATGACCTTGCCCGGGAAGGCCTTGCAGGCCTCGGCGACGAACGCTGGCTGCTTGACCGCCTTGGTGCCGATGATGACGTAGCTGACGCCCGCCTTGACGTAATGCTCGATGGTTTCCAGCGAGCGAATGCCGCCGCCGATCTGGATCGGCAGGGTCGGGTAACGCTTGGCGATGGCGGTGACCACTTCGCCGTTGACCGGCTGGCCTTCGAAGGCGCCGTTGAGGTCGACCAGGTGCAGGCGGCGGCAGCCACCCTCGACCCATTTGGCGGCCATGCTCACCGGGTCATCGGAAAATACCGTGGAGTCTTCCATGCGGCCCTGGCGCAGGCGCACGCAGGCACCGTCCTTCAGATCGATAGCGGGGATAATCAGCATCTTGGGAACCTGTCTATTTGTTGGGTTTCAGGGCTTCTCGAGTGCCCACAGGTCGCTCTCGATGCTCTCGAACCGCTCCTTGAGGTGCAGCTGAACATCGGCAATCGCCCTGTTGTAGTAATGGGGTGCAATCTCTTTGCTGAACAGGTCGAGGACCTCGGCCACTTCAAACGACCCCAGCTGCAGCTCGAAACGGTCTTCGAGAAAACGCTTGAGCGTGTCGAGCGCCTCGCGCTCCTGCTCGGGGGCCAGGGTAATGATCGGGGCCTTGGTCTTCGATCGGCTCATTTACCAGCGCCCGTCCCAGGCGACGAAGTTCTGCAGCAACTGCAGGCCATGGGTATGGCTCTTCTCTGGGTGGAACTGCACGGCAAAGCGCGAGCCGTCGGCCAGCGCGGCGGCGAAGTCGACGCCATAGTGGCCGCGACCAACCACCTGGCTCGGCTTGCCGGCATTGATGTAGTAGCTGTGCACGAAATAGAAACGTGCGCGGTCAGGGATGTCGTGCCACAGCGGATGGTGGTTGGCCTGGCTGACTTCGTTCCAGCCCATGTGCGGCACCTTCAGGTGCTCGCCATCCTCTTGCAGGCCCTTGCCGAAAAACTTCACCTGGCCTGGGAACAGGCCAATGCAGTCGACGCCGTTGTTCTCTTCACTGTGTTCGAGCAGCGCTTGCATGCCGACACAGATGCCGAGGAACGGGCGGTCCTGGCTGACTTCACGCACCAGGCTGTCGAAGCCCAGGCGACGGATTTCGGCCATGCAGTCGCGAATCGCGCCCACGCCTGGGAACACCACGCGGTCAGCCTCGCGGATCACCGCGGCGTCGCTGGTGACCAGTACCTTGCCGGCGCCGACATGCTCGAGCGCCTTGGCCACCGAGTGCAGGTTGCCCATGCCATAGTCGATTACGGCTACCGTCTGCATTTACAGGCATCCCTTGGTGGAAGGCATCTGCCCAGCCATGCGCTCGTCCAAGGTAATGGCCATGCGCAGCGCGCGGCCGAACGCCTTGAACACGGTTTCGATCTGGTGGTGGGTGTTGTGGCCACGCAGGTTGTCGATGTGCAGGCTCACCAGGGCGTGGTTGACAAAGCCCTGGAAGAACTCCTGGAACAGGTCGACATCGAAGCCACCGACTGTGGCGCGGGTGTACGGCACGTGCATCTGCAGGCCTGGGCGGCCAGAGAAGTCGATGACCACGCGCGACAGCGCTTCGTCCAGCGGCACATAGGCGTGGCCGTAGCGGAAGATGCCTTTCTTGTCGCCGATCGCCTGGGCAAATGCCTGGCCCAGGGTGATACCGACGTCTTCGACGGTATGGTGATCGTCGATGTGCAGGTCACCCTTGCACTCGATGTCCAGATCGATCAGCCCATGTCGGGCGATCTGGTCGAGCATGTGTTCAAGGAAAGGCACACCGATATCAAATCGGGCCTTGCCGCTGCCATCTAGGTTGATCGAGCACTTGACCTGGGTTTCCAGGGTATTGCGCTCGACGGAAGCCTTACGTTCGACCATCACCAGCTCCGCAAAATCATTGGGCGAAAAGGGCTCCATTATAGGCCCAGAACGCGCCAGCTTGAAACGCGGATGACATATGGCAAAGCAAGCAATGACGGGGGGTAGATGCCGTTACAGGTCTATACAAGCTGTGAATCTGGGGCTGCGTTGCAGCCCTTTCGCCGGCTCTTGCAACCAACCACGCCCTTGTAGGAGCGGCCTTGCGCCGCGAAAGGGGCGCACAGCGCCCTTGTAGGAGCGGCCTTGCGCCGCGAAAGGGGCGCACAGCGCCCCCCCTACCTTCAATGGAACAGTACAGCCGTCTTCTGCAGCGTAATCCACACCCCCCAAGCCAGCGGCACAACCACCGCAGCCCAGGCGATCAGCACCAACGGCAAGCTGCCCGGTGCGGCATGCCACTCCAGCGAACGTGCACCATCGGCACCCTTGTCATGGCTCAGCGCACGCTCGGCGGCCAGTTGCTGGTCGCTCATGAAGTGCTTGTCGGCCACCGGGCGAATCAGCATGTTGCAGATAAAGCCCAGCACCAGCAGGCCCGCGAGGATATACAGGGTCATGTCATACGCCGCCGCGCGCTCAACGCCCGCCGCCAGCTGAGACTCGCGCAGGTAGGTGATCAGCACCGGCCCCAGCACGCCCGCCGCCGCCCAGGCCGTCAGCAGGCGCCCATGAATCGCACCGACCATCTGCGTGCCGAACAGGTCGGCCAGGTACGCCGGCACCGTGGCAAAGCCGCCACCGTACATCGACAGGATGATGCAGAACGCCGCCACGAACAGCGCCACGTTGCCCAGGTGCCCCATGTTCGGCACCAGGCTGTAGAGGCCCACGCCCAAGGCGAAGAAGGCAAAGTAGGTGTTCTTGCGGCCAATGTAGTCAGAGAACGACGCCCAGAAGAAGCGCCCGCCAATGTTGAACAGGCTCAGCAAGCCAGTGAAGCCCGCTGCGATGGCGGCAATCTGCGCCAGCTGGGTGGCGTTCAGTTCGCTGAAGCTCAGCTCGTTGCCCAGCAACTTACCGGCGAACACTTCCTGCAACAGCGGCGACGCCATGCCCAGAATACCTATGCCTGCCGAGACGTTCAGGCACAGCACCAGCCACACCAGGGCGAACTGTGGGGTTTTCCAGGCCACGCTGACGTGCACATGGCGGTCGGTGACCATGCCATTGCCGGCCTTTTTCGCCGGGGCGGTCCAGCCCTCAGGCTTCCAGCCGGTCGGTGGCACGCGGTAGCCCAGGGCGCCGGCCGTCATGAACACGAAGTAGATCGCCGCCATCACCACGAAGCTCTGCCATACCCCGACGTCTTCTGCGCTGCCAAAGTGGCCCATCAGCGCGGTCGCCAGGGGGGCGCCGACCATCGCGCCACCGCCAAATCCCATGATCGCCATGCCGGTGGCCATGCCGCGTTTGTCCGGGAACCACTTGATCAGCGTCGAGACCGGCGAAATGTAGCCCAAGCCCAGGCCAATGCCCCCGATCACGCCAGAGCCCAGCCACATCAGCCACAGCTGATGGGTCTTCACCCCAATCGCCGAGATCAGCATGCCGCCGCACCAGCACAGCGCCGACACCAGCCCGGCCTTGCGCGGCCCGGCGTGTTCCAGCCAGCCGCCAAGCACCGCGGCCGAGCAGCCAAGGAACACGAAGAACAAGGTGTAGATCCAGCTCAGCATCGAAATCGGCCAGTCGCACTCGGCGCTGAACAGGCGGGCGATGAACCCCATGTCCGCCGAGCAGGCCACCGGCGCGGTGATGCCGATGGCTTGCGACAGCGGCAACCAGAACACCGAGAAGCCATAGGCCATGCCGATACACAGGTGGATAGCCAAGGCGGCCGGTGGCACCAGCCAACGGTTGAAGCCCGGACGGGCGATGATGCGCTCCTTCGACAGGAAGCTCGGCGCACCGGCCAAGGTGCCCGCCGTGACGTTACTGCTCATGGGTTTGATCCTTTTTGTATGGCCTTTACTGGGCGACGCACCGCGACAATGGGTCGCGGGCACACCGAAAGCGGCGCAAGGTTACCAGCACCCGGTGGGATGAAAGCAATCTGATATCGTGGATTTTTCTGTAGCTGAAACGGTATTTCGAGTTCACCCCATTCTTGTAGGAGCAGCCTTGTGCTGCGAAGAGGCCGGCAAAAATCAGCTTGATTCTGGGTTGTTCGCTCTGCCGTCTTCGCAGCACAAGGCTGCTCCTACAATGGCTGCATGCGCCGTTGGAACTGTAGATATGAGAACTGTCGAAAGCCGCAACATCTGATCCATTCGTAGGGAAATGCCCTGTATCTCTTGCCGGATACGCAGGGATAAGCACTGCGGCGCTATACTCTGCCGCTGAAATTCAAATCGGACTACAAGGACTCGCCCATGAAAGCGTTCGGCAAAATCCTGGGACTGGGGCTTCTCGGGTTGCTGCTGATCATCGTGGCGCTGGGCTTCGCCCTGACCCACCTCTTTGATCCCAACGACTACAAAGACGAGATTCGCCAGCTGGCGCGCGACAAGGCTCATGTCGAGCTGACCCTCAACGGTGACATCGGCTGGAGCCTGTTCCCGTGGTTGGGCCTGGAGCTGCATGACGCGAGCATCGCGACCTTGAGCAAACCCAGCGAGCCATTCGCCGACCTGAAGATGCTCGGCCTGTCGGTACGCGTGCTGCCGCTGCTGCGCCGCGAAGTGCAAATGAGCGATGTGCGCGTCGAAGGCCTGAACCTGACCCTGGCCCGCGACGAAAATGGCCATGGCAACTGGGAAGACATCGGCAAGCCATTGCCCGCCCCTAACGGCGCCCCAACCGATACACCGGCCCAGGCACCTGCCGAACAGGCCCCAGCGCAAGCCGACAGCGGCAGCGAGCGTGCGGTCAAACTCGACATCGACAGCCTGACCGTGAACAACGCCCGCGTGCAGTACACCGATGCCAAAAACGGCCAGAGCTACAGCGCCGAAAGCATCCAGCTGAGCACCGGCCCGGTCCACGAAGGCGCGAACATTGCGCTTAAGGCGAGCGCCTTCCTCAGTGCCACCCAACCGAGCATCAAGGCCCGCACCGAGCTTGCCGGCGAACTGCGCTTTGACCGCAAGCTCAAGCGCTACAACTTCGAAGACATGCGCCTGTCGGGCGAAACCTCGGGCGAGCCGTTTGCCGGCAAGACCGTGACCTTCGCCGCGCAAGGCCAACTGCTGGTCGACCTGGCAGCCAATGTCGCCTCGTGGAACGGCCTGAAAATTTCGGCCAACCAGCTGCGTGCACTGGGTGAACTCAACCTGCGCGACCTGGACAAGGCACCGCAACTCAGCGGCGGCCTGTCGATCGCCCAGTTCGACCTGCGCACCTTCCTCGACGGCATCGGCCGCCCGCTGCCCGCCACGAACGACCCTGCCGCGTTCACCAAGCTGGAACTGGTCACCCGCCTGCAAGGCACGTCGAACAGCCTGGCCCTGGCAGACCTGGCCGTGAAGCTGGACGACAGCACCTTCACCGGCCGCGTGGCCGTCGAAGACTTCGCCAAACAGGCCCTGCGCCTGCAACTGAAGGCCGACACCTTCGACGCCGACCGCTACCTGCCCGCCAAGAGCGAACAAGCCAAAGGCGCGACGGCCGCCCGCCAGGCCGAGGTCAACCAACAGGAAGCCAGCGCCGTGGCCGGTGCCAGCAGCTCCCCGCTGCCCAACGCCCCGACCCAGGTCGCCTGGAGCGACGACAAGCTGCTGCCGGTGGACCGCCTGCGCGCCCTCGACCTGCAGGCCGACCTGACGTTCGGCGCGCTGACCCTGGACAAACTGCCCATTCAGGATGCCCAGCTCAAGGCCACCGGCCAAGGCGGCCTGGTGACCCTGCAAACCCTGCGCGGCGGCCTCTACAATGGCAGCTTCGAGGCCAAGGGCACCGTCGATGTGCGCCCTGCCGTGCCGCAGCTTGGCGTCAATACCAAGATCAACCGGGTACCGGTGGAACACTTCATCAAGGCCGAGGGCAAAGAGCAAACGCCACCGGTCAAGGGCCTGCTGACCCTGACCAGCGACCTGACCGCGACCGGCAACAGCCAGAAGGCACTGGTCGACACCCTCAATGGCAGCGCCAACTTCACCATCAACGATGGCGTGCTGGTCAATGCCAACCTTGAACAGCAACTGTGCCAGGCCATCGCCACCCTGAACCGTAAAACGCTCAGCGGCGAACCGCGCGGCAAGGACACGCCCTTCGAGGAACTGCGTGGCAGCCTGGTGGTGCGCAATGGCGTGGCCAGCAACCCAGACCTCAAGGCCCGCATCCCAGGCCTGACCGTCAACGGCCACGGCGACCTCGACCTACGCGTGCTGGGCATGGACTACAACGTCGGCGTGGTCGTCGAAGGCGACCAACGCGCCATGCCGGACCCGGCCTGCCAGGTCAACGAGCGCTATGTCGGCGTTGAAGTGCCGCTGCGCTGCCGCGGCCCGCTGGAGCTTGGCGCCAAGGCCTGCCGCCTGGACCAGGACGGCCTGGGCAAGGTCGCTGCGAAACTGGCCGGCAACCGCCTGAAAGACAAGATTGATGAAAAACTCGACGAAAAACTCGGAGACAAAGTGAGCCCTGAACTCAAAGACGCGCTCAAGGGGCTGTTCAAACGATGAGCCCCGAGCAGTTCTCCAGCGCCGTGCTGGACTGGTATGACGCGCACGGCCGACACGACCTGCCCTGGCAACAGGGCATCAACCCGTACCGGGTATGGGTGTCGGAAATCATGTTGCAGCAGACCCAGGTCAGCACCGTGCTCAACTACTTCGACCGCTTCATGCAGGCCCTGCCCACCGTGCAGGCCCTGGCCGAAGCGCCGGAGGACGAAGTGCTGCACCTGTGGACGGGCCTGGGCTATTACACCCGCGCGCGCAACCTGCAGAAGGCCGCGAAAATCGTCGTCGAGCAGCATGGCGGCGAGTTCCCGCGTAGCGTCGAGCAACTGACCGAACTGCCTGGCATCGGCCGCTCCACCGCCGGTGCCATCGCCAGCATCAGCATGGGCATCCGCGCGCCCATCCTGGACGGCAACGTCAAGCGCGTGCTGGCCCGCTTTACCGCCCAGGCCGGCTACCCCGGCGAGCCCAAGGTGGCCAACCAGCTGTGGGCCAGCGCAGAGCGCTACACCCCGCAGACCCGCGCCAACCACTACACCCAGGCAATGATGGACATGGGCGCCACGCTGTGTACCCGCAGCAAGCCCAGCTGCCTGATCTGCCCGCTGCAACGCGGCTGCGAAGCGCACCTGCACGGCGAAGAAACCCGCTACCCCGAGCCCAAGCCACGCAAGGCGCTGCCGCAACGCCGGACGCTGATGCCACTGCTGGCCAACCACGAAGGCGCAATCCTGCTGTACCGCCGACCGTCCAGCGGCCTGTGGGGTGGTTTGTGGAGCCTGCCGGAGCTTGAGAACATCGAACAGCTCGACGACCTCGCCTACCAGCATGGCCTGCGCCTGGCAGATAGCCGCGCCCTAGACGGCCTGACCCACACCTTCAGCCACTTCCAGCTGGCGATCGAGCCCTGGCTGGTGAAGGTCGACCCGGTCGGCCAGCACGTGGCCGAGCCCGACTGGCTCTGGTATAACCTCGCCACCCCGCCGCGCCTGGGCCTCGCTGCCCCGGTCAAGAAGTTGCTCAAACGCGCGGCCGACGAACTGATTGCAGGAGATGCCCGATGACCCGCACCGTGATGTGCCGCAAGTACAAAGAAGAACTCCCAGGCCTGGAGCGCCCGCCCTACCCAGGAGCCAAGGGCCAGGACATCTTCGATCACATCTCGCAGAAGGCCTGGGCCGACTGGCAGAAGCACCAGACCATGCTGATCAACGAAAAGCGCCTGAACATGATGAATGCCGAAGACCGCAAATTCCTCCAGGCCGAGATGGACAAGTTTTTCGCTGGCGAAGAATACGCCCAGGCCGAAGGCTACGTTCCGCCTGCTGAATGACCCCAAAAAACGTAAGCGACGGAATTAATTTAAAATTTTTTCAAAAAGTCGTTGACGGACGGTCTGGAAATCTATTTAATTCACCTCGTCGCCCAGATAGCTCAGTCGGTAGAGCAGAGGATTGAAAATCCTCGTGTCGGCGGTTCGACTCCGTCTCTGGGCACCACCTTCAGCTTCTGGTGGTTGCAAAGTTACCCGAAGCGACAACAAGAAACCCGCCTAGTGCGGGTTTTTTGTTGCCTGCGTTTTTTGCAGTGGCCATCTGTAACCCCGCCAAAAAAAGGCCCCCTGAGCAATGCACAGAGGGCCTCGTCACAAATCAGCCATTACGCCTGGCTATCGAATTCCTCGGGGGTCATCTGCCCACGATAGGAAATGCTCAGCAGCGCCCTGGCGTCATCAACGGATGCGACCGCCTTGGCCAACGCCGCCTCGGTGATCTTGTACTCGTCCAGGGCCAGGGTAAGCCAATCGTTGTAACCGGTGCCGTCATTGCTGACACAGCTCAACACCAGGTGAAAGTAATGCTTCATGGGTAAGTCTCCTGTTAGCCCCACCTAAGCGCGGGCAGATCAGGCTATTGCGCTCGCCCTTTAAGTATCAGGTGGAAACCACCCACCTGAGGCTGGGGCCGAGCCCACCTATCCGGGTAAATTGACCCGCATCAATAAGCGCCAGGCCTGTCGCCCCTAGCATGGGAAAAGCACATCAGAACCGACAGGACCTCCATGAGCGACGACGCCACCCTGCTAGTCACATCCACCTCGAACGCCACGCCAAACGCCACGCCAACCAGCCCCAACCGCCGCGCACGCCCGCGCAAACCCGCCATCAAAGCCGTCGCCGACCCCGTCATCACCCAGGTCAGCCAGCAACCGGCAGCCATGGAAGTGGCCAGGGCGCCCAAGGGCAGTAACGAAGACAGCACCCGCGCACGCCTACCGGCCAGCTACCCCTACCGCACCCGCATGCACCGCCAGGAATACGAAAAGGCCAAGCACGCGCTGCAGATCGAACTGCTTAAAGTGCAGAGCTGGGCGAAGGAAACCGGCCAGCGCGTGGTGATCCTGTTCGAAGGGCGCGACGCGGCGGGCAAAGGGGGCACCATCAAGCGCTTCATGGAGCACTTGAACCCACGTGGCGCGCGGATCGTGGCGCTGGAAAAGCCTTCCGAGCAGGAGAAGGGCCAGTGGTACTTCCAGCGTTACATCCAGCACCTGCCCACGGCGGGCGAAATGGTCTTCTTCGACCGCTCCTGGTACAACCGCGCCGGGGTCGAGAAGGTGATGGGTTTCTGCAGCCCGCTGCAGTACCTGGAGTTCATGCGCCAGGCACCCGACCTTGAACGCATGCTGTGCAACAGCGGCATCCTGCTGTTCAAGTATTGGTTCTCGGTAAACCGCGAAGAGCAGCTACGGCGCTTCATCTCACGCCGCGACGACCCGCTCAAGCACTGGAAGCTGTCGCCCATCGACATCAAGTCGCTGGACAAATGGGACGACTACACCGCCGCCAAAGAAGCGATGTTCTTCCATACCGACACTGCCGATGCACCCTGGACGGTGATCAAGTCCGATGACAAGAAACGCGCGCGCATCAACTGCATCCGGCACTTCCTGCACTCGCTGGATTACCCAGGCAAGGACCTGGCCGTAGCGCACGCCCCAGACCCGCTGCTGGTGGGGCGCGCATCACGCGACTTCGAAGAGGATGAAGCGCCTACCGCCGCCCACTGACATCGGCAATCAGAAGTTGGCCATGGCGCTACAGTATTCAGCCTTGGTGGTCTGTACAGGTTGCTCCACCCCCAGCTGCCGCAGCTTGACGCCGCAGGCGCTGTAGCCGCGCACCACCACTTCGTAATCGGCGCCTTTCTGCGGCACGAAGTAGAACATGCCCAAACAGTTGGTCACGCTGTTGTAGCTGCTCCGGCCACCATCGAGAAAGTGCAGGGTGAACGGCTTGCCGGCCGGCACCAGCACTTCGCTGACCGCATCGCCCTGCATGACCGGGGCGCTGGCGGGCATGCCCAGGGTTTCGCCATTGCGGTCGGCAAAACCCTCCTTCGGCACCGCGATCACCCCGGCGCCGGGGCTGTACCAGTCAACGCAATCCTTGCCCGGCACAGCGCGCACCATGCCGTCGGCAATCACCCGCAGGCGTGCGGTATCGCCTGAAGTCGGTGAGCCATAAGGCGTGTTGAACGATTTGAGCGCGGCAATATTGCCGCATCCGGCCAGCGCCACTGCCAGCAGGCAAAGCGAGATCGGTGTTTTCATCCCTGAATTCCTCATGAGTAGATGCCGGACATCCGGCCGCTTGCCTGAGACCCTCGCATGTCGCTTGGGTTTCGCGGGCAAGTGCGATTCAATACGCGCACTTTTTCAGGCACACCCAAGGATTCACCCATGGCCACCACGACCAAGCAACAGAAACGCGCCAAGCGCGCCGCCAGCAAGGCCAAGCAAAACCGCATGGTGCGCAGTGGCCAGGCGGTCAAGGCCAGCGCCGGCGACAGCGCCAGCATCGAGCAGGTGTTCAATAAGGCCATGGAGTCGGACAGCTACAAGGAGCTGTTCGACAAGATGAAGGCGGCACAGGAAACCAGCCTGGTCGCGATGATCTCGGTGTTCCTGGTCGACCCGCTGCTGGCCCTGGTGCTCAAGGGGCACAAGGAAGAGCACGCCACCGACTACATCGTGCTGGTGTTCAATGCCTACCGCACCTGGCTGGATGGCGCAGACGAAGACACCACCATGGCCTGGCTGGAAAGCGACGAGTTCCAGGAGGCGTATATCGCCGCCTCGGAAGTTGTGGCCAAGCAGCAACAGCAGCAGAAGCAGTTCGGCTAAAGAAGCCATCACCGACCCTAGGGTAGGAGCAGCCTTGTGCTGCGAAGAGGCCGGTGAATGCACCGCAACTATTGGCTGCTTTCACGGGCCTCTTCGCAGCACAAGGCTGCTCCTACAGCGGGACGCAGAATTCGCTAGCGGGCCGTAACATGCAAAAAGGCCGCGCCCTACACAGGGCGCGGCCTTTTCATTCAAAGCAGCGCAGATCAGTTATCCAGCGCCACCCGCCCAGCCGCTTCGCGCTTGCGATGCACCAGCAGCCCGGCCGCCACCACACCAATGCTCAGCAAGGCAGTGGCGATGATCTCGGCGCGGTGATCTTCACGCAGCCCCATCACCACCAGCACAGCGACGATGAAGGCGATGGTCGCCCAGGTCAGGCCCGGGAACAGCCACATCTTGAAGTCGATCTTCTCGCCACGCGCTTCACGCTGGCTGCGCATGCGCAGTTGCGACACCGCGATCACCAGGTACACCAGCAGCGCAATGGCGCCGGAGCTGGCCAGCAAGAACTCGAACACCTGGGCCGGCGCCACATAGTTGGCGAACACGCACAGGAACGCTGCCGCAGTCGACATCAACACCGCCACATGCGGCGTACCTGCCTTGGTGGTGCGTTGCGACATGGCCGGGGCATCGCCACGCTTGCCCAGGGAGAACAGCATGCGCGAGGAGGTGTACAGCGCCGAGTTCAGGCAGCTGGTGACGGCGACCAGCACGACGATGTCGACGATCAGCTTGGCATTCGGCACACCGATGCGGCTCAGCACAGTCTGGTAAGAGCCCAGTTCAGCCAGGGCCGGATCGTTCCACGGCACCAGCGCCACGACCAGGAAGATCGACACCAGGTAGAACAGGCAGATACGCCAGATCACCGAATTGGTCGCGCGGCTGATCTGCTTGCCCGGGTCTTTGGACTCGGCAGCGGCGATGGTGACGATTTCGGTACCCATGAACGAGAACATGGTGGTCAGCATGGCGGCCAGCACCGCGCCCAGGCCATTGGGCATGAAGCCTTGGGTGTCGAACAGGTGGCTGACACCGCTTACCTGGCTGCCAGGCGCCAGGCCGAACATGGCCACGCAACCCACGACGATGAAGCCAATGATCGCCAGGACCTTGAGCAAGGCGAACCAGAACTCGAACTCGCCGTAGTTCTTCACACTGCACAGGTTGGTCAGGGTCAGCACCAGCGTGATGATCAAGGAGAAGGCCCACAGATCAACAGCAGGGAACCAGGCATGCAGAATGGCCGCGGCCGCGTTGGCCTCCAGCGGAATCACCAGCACCCAGAACCACCAGTACAGCCAGCCAATGGTGAAGCCGGCCCAGCGCCCAATGGCGCGGTCGGCATAGGTAGAGAAAGAGCCGGTGTCCGGTGATGCAATGGCCATCTCGCCAAGCATGCGCATGACCAGTACGACCAAGGTGCCGGCGGCGGCGTAGGCCAGCAGTACGGCCGGGCCAGCGGCGGCGATGGCGTGGCCGGAGCCAACGAACAGACCGGCGCCAATTACGCCAGCGATGGACAGCATGGTGACATGCCGCGATTTGAGCCCCTGAGCGAGGTCATTGGAATTGTTACCGCTCATAAAACTACCTTTGTAAGGAGTGGACCACTCCGACTACGGGAACGAAGCGCGCCTGGGGTTAGTTAGGCGTCGCTGCAATCGGCGGTTTCCTACTGGCAATAAGTGAGCCATCTGCTGAATGCATTCGTCAGAAAAATCTGGCAACCGTAAAGGGCGCGGCTTGCAGGGCTTTCGGCCATGCCTTGACCGAAAGGCCGCCAAATCGCCGTGCAAGGTCCGGATTACTGAAATACCCACTTACAAATGCACCAAAGGTGCTCCCAGGTAACACCTATGCACCGCTGCAATGCAGAAAAGTACAACCGGCAGGTACAACCCTGCCTGGCAAGCGTCAGCAATGGCCTAGAGGGGGATTACCCGCGAATGGTCCAAAACCGCTTCCAAGCGAGGGCCAAAGCTGGCACCATCGCGCCTTTTTTCATCAAGGCTCTGGTGTTGGGCTAGACCTTCGCGGTCATCCTCGCGACGTTGCACTGCAGCGATGCGACAATCTGCCCCGACAGCGACCCGAGCCCCTAGCGACCCTGTTGGCCGCCATAATGCCGCTATGCTAGCTTGGCGCACGCCAGGAAGGCCGCCAACAGCTGGGAACGCACCCGAACACATGAGGACCGCACATGGCTCAGGCCACGCCCGCGCTGGAAATCCGCAATCTGCACAAACGCTACGGCGAGCAGGAAATTCTCAAGGGCATTTCGCTGACCGCACGCGACGGTGACGTGATCTCCATCCTGGGGTCGTCCGGTTCCGGCAAGTCCACCTTGCTGCGCTGCATCAACCTGCTCGAAAACCCGCACCAGGGCGAAATCCTGGTGGCCGGTGAATCACTCAAGCTCAAGGCCGCCAAAAACGGCGACCTGGTCGCTGCCGACAACCGCCAGATCAACCGCCTGCGCAGCGAGATCGGCTTTGTCTTCCAGAACTTCAACCTGTGGCCGCACATGTCGATCCTCGACAACATCATCGAGGCACCGCGCCGCGTGCTCGGCCAAAGCAAGGCCGAAGCCATCGAAGCCGCAGAAGCCTTGCTGAACAAGGTCGGCATTTTCGACAAGCGCCACAGCTACCCCGCGCAACTTTCCGGTGGCCAGCAACAACGTGCCGCCATTGCCCGTACCCTGGCCATGAAGCCCAAGGTCATCCTGTTCGACGAGCCAACTTCGGCGCTCGATCCGGAAATGGTCCAGGAAGTGCTAAACGTTATCCGCGCATTGGCCGAAGAAGGCCGTACCATGCTGCTGGTCACGCACGAGATGAACTTTGCCCGCCATGTGTCCAGTGAAGTCGTCTTCCTGCACCAGGGCCTGGTTGAAGAGCAAGGATCGCCGCAGCAGGTCTTCGAGAACCCGACCTCGGCGCGTTGCAAGCAATTCATGTCCAGCCACCGCTAACGGAGCAACACGAATGCAGACCTATAAGAAATTCCTCCTGGCCGCTGCCGCCACCCTGGTGTTCTCGGCAAATGCCATGGCAGCCGAAAAACTCAAAATGGGCATCGAGGCGGCCTACCCGCCGTTCAACAACAAAGATGCCAGCGGCCAAGTGGTCGGCTTTGACAAAGACATCGGCGACGCACTGTGCGCCAAGATGAAAGTCGAATGCGAAGTGGTCACCTCTGACTGGGACGGCATCATCCCGGCGTTGAACGCCAAGAAGTTCGACTTCCTGATCTCGTCGCTGTCGATCACCGATGAGCGCAAGCAGGCCGTCGACTTCACCGACCCGTACTACTCGAACAAGCAGCAGTTTATCGCCCCGAAAAACGTCGATTTCAAAACCGACCGCGCCTCGCTCAAAGGCAAGACCATCGGTACCCAGCGCGCCACCCAGGCAGCGACCTGGCTGGACGACAACGGCGGCATGGACGGCGAGTTCAAGGTCAACCTGTACGATGGCCAGGAAAACGCCTACCTGGACCTGACCTCCGGCCGCCTCGACGCCATCCTCGCTGACAAGTACGCCAACTACGACTGGCTGAAGTCCGCTGCCGGCAAAAACTTCGAGTTCAAAGGCGAACCGGTGAACGACAGCGACAAGGTCGGCATTGCCGTACGCAAAGGCGACAATGAGCTGCGCAACAAGCTCAATGCCGCACTCAAGGAAATTGTCGCCGACGGCACCTACAAAAAGATCAACGACAAGTACTTCCCGTTCAGCATCTATTGATTCGCCCCGACCGGCACGCCCTTGGGCGTGCTGGTCCCTAGAACGACCCTACCCATGACTATCGACCTGCACGGATTCGGTCCGGCCCTTGCGGCTGGCACCTTGATGACCGTAAAACTGGCGCTCTGCGCCTTGCTGCTGGGGCTGATCCTGGGCCTGCTCGGTGCCCTCGCCAAAACGTCCCCGGTCAAGCCACTGCAATGGCTTGGCGGCTTCTACTCGACCTTGGTTCGCGGCGTGCCCGAACTGCTTTGGGTCCTGCTTATTTATTTCGGCACCGTCGGCATGATGAACAGCCTCGGCGAGGCGCTCAATATGCCCGGCCTTGAGCTCAGTGCCTTCGCCGCCGGCGTCATCGCCCTCGGCCTGTGCTTCGGCGCCTACGCCACCGAAGTGTTCCGTGGCGCCATCCTGGCAATCCCCAAGGGCCACCGCGAAGCCGGCCTGGCACTGGGCCTGTCCAAGGCGCGCATTCTGTCGCGGATCATCCTGCCGCAGATGTGGCGCATTGCACTGCCTGGCCTGGGCAACCTGTTCATGATCCTGATGAAAGACACCGCGCTGGTGTCGGTCATCGGCCTGGAAGAAATCATGCGCCACGCGCAGATCGGCGTGACCATGACCAAAGAGCCGTTCACCTTCTACATGGTCGCGGCCTGCATCTACCTGGGCTTGACCGTCATCGCCATGACCGGCATGCACTTCATGGAAAAACGCGCCGCTCGCGGCTTTGCGAGGGCTGAATCATGAATTGGGAAGTCATCATCAAGTGGCTGCCACGCCTGGCGCAGGGCGCGACCCTGACCCTGGAGCTGGTGGCCATCGCGGTGGTTGCCGGGCTGATCCTGGCCATCCCGCTGGGCATCGCCCGCTCGTCGCGCCACTGGTACGTGCGCGCCCTGCCGTTCAGCTACATCTTCTTCTTCCGCGGTACCCCGCTGCTGGTGCAGCTGTTCCTGGTCTATTACGGCCTGGCCCAGTTCGACGCCGTGCGCAACAGTTCGTTGTGGCCTTACCTGCGCGATCCGTTCTGGTGCACCGTGCTGACCATGACCCTGCACACCGCCGCCTACATCGCCGAGATCCTGCGCGGCGCGTTGCAGTCGATCCCCAAAGGTGAGATCGAAGCAGCACGGGCGTTGGGCATGTCGCGGGGCAAGACGCTGTTCTACATCATGCTGCCGCGCGCCGCCCGGATCGGCCTGCCGGCCTACAGCAACGAAGTGATCCTGATGCTCAAGGCCAGCGCCCTGGCCAGTACCGTCACCCTGCTGGAACTGACCGGCATGGCGCGTACCATCATCGCCCGCACCTACCTGCCGGTGGAGATCTTCTTTGCCGCCGGGTTGTTCTACCTGCTGATCTCGTTTGTGCTGGTGCAAGGCTTCAAACTGCTGGAGCGCTGGTTGCGGGTAGACGCCTGCCAAGGGCGCTAAACCTTACTGGCCTCTTCGCGGGCAAGCCCGCTCCCACAGGGCGCAAACCTTGCGCCCCACCTGTAGGAGCGGGCTTGCCCGCGAAGGGCTGCAAAGCAGCCCCAACCCTGCCGACCACAACCATGACCCCACCCCCCATCCTCCACAGCCACCCGCTAAGCGACCGCTTCCAGGCCCTCGACCAGTTCCTGACCGAGCACCAGCACCTGTGGAAACCCAGGCCATTCACCGCCCTACGCCTGGGATGGGAAGCCCAACACCCAGCGCTCGCCGCCCACCTGCGCCAATCCCCCCTGGCCGATGCCGACGCCGAGCCCGACCCAACCACCCTGCCCGCGCCCTTTCCACAACTGGCCCAGCAAGCCCACCACCTTAGCGCCCTGGATACACTCCCCGACGCCGGCCTACCGCCCGCTGCCCACCGCCTTGACGTCGGCGTACCCGGCCGCAAGTGGCAGCAGATCGAAGCCTTCACCCGCCGCCTGGCCTTCAACGAGCAACCCCAGCACTGGCTGGACTGGTGCTCCGGCAAAGGCCACCTTGGCCGCCGCCTGCTGCAGCCCGGCCAGCAACTGACCTGCCTGGAATACGACGCCGAGCTCGTCGCCGCCGGCCAAGCCCTGAGTGACCACCACCACCTACCCGCGCGCCATGCGCATCAAGACGTAATGGCCGCCGACAGTGCCCGCCACCTCGACAGCGACAAAACCGTGGTGGCCCTGCACGCCTGCGGCGACCTGCACGTACGCCTGCTGCGCCTTGCAAGCCAGCAAGGCTGCCGCCAAGTCGCGGTGGCCCCCTGCTGCTACAACCGCATCGAAGCGCAGCACTACCAGCCGTTATCCACAGCCGCCCAAGCCTCCAGCCTACAGCTTTCGCTGGACGACCTCGGCCTGCCACTGAGTGAAACCGTCACCGCCGGCGCCCGCGTGCGCCGCCAGCGCGACACCTCGATGGCCCGTCGCCTGGGCTTCGACCTGCTGCAACGCCAACAGCGCCAGTGTGATGATTACCTGCCCACCCCCTCGCTGCCGGTGGCCTGGCTGGACAAGCCCTTCGAGGTGTATTGCCGCGACCTGGCCGCACTCAAGCAACTCCCGCTGAGCGGCACGCCAGACTGGGCTGCCCTTGAGGCCGCCGGCTGGCAGCGCCTGGCCGAAGTGCGCAACCTCGAACGGGTGCGCAACCTGTTCCGCCGCCCGCTGGAACTGTGGCTGGTACTCGACCGCGCCCTGTTCATGGAAGAACAAGGCTATGCCGTGCGCCTGGGCTTGTTCTGCGACTATCCACTCACGCCGCGCAACTTGCTCATCCTCGCGGAACGCGACCGTTAGCCGCAGCACAACCTGTGGATAAGTCTGTGCACAAGCTTTTGATGAATGGTTGGATCCAAGCGCTATTTCAAGCGTTTGGCTTATTCCTGCAGGCAGTTCAAGGCCCGCAAAAACAGGCATTTGCGCAAAGACCAGCGGCGTATGGGTTCGGCATGCCTTTCGCGCAAGTTGGCAATGCTACTTGTGCATAAACTTTTGTTGTGCTTTCTGCAGGGGCCACAAAGCGGCCCGATGCGTCAACGGTTTTTGTTCTTGGCCAGCTCGATATCGTTCATCAACGCCTTGGCCAGCGCCGCCAGGTAATCGGCTGCGCCCAACAGCTTGTGGTCGTCTTCCATATCGCCCTCCCTGAGCAGGTGCTTGATATAGCCGAGCAGGATCGACACCTGCTCGTAGGCGTCGTCGATGGGGATGCCGGGTTGTACGCGCAGCAGGTTAACCGGTGGGTTGCCGACTTCGAGGAAGGTTTCCAGGCCTGCGGTGGTGATCTCAATGTGGGGCTGGGGTGGATCGGGGACGATTTTGATCATGGCGGACTTCCATTTTTTCTCAAAAAGGAACTGCCACCCGATCTTTCTCACGGATTGAAGGTGGCAGCCGTACGCGGGGTGAGAAACCGAGGAGAAAAAACGCGAAAAGACTCGGCCAGACCGAAGTCTGCCCGCGCACGGCCACCATTACAGTGCCGCCAATTTCTCAATCGGGTTCTCACACCCGGTCGCCGAAACGACCCGAAAACGGTATCCGTGAGGCACTTCCCCGACAACAGCGATACTTCGGCAGCCCGCGTAGGATAGGTCCGAAGCAGGCCAACCCCGAAGCATTTGGTTTCAGGTTCAGAAATGCCTTACAGGTCACGCACCGCCTCCCCTTCCAGGGTGTATTATCCGCCCCCCAAATCATTAAAAAGACACGTCGCACGCTGACCGCCAGCCCTGCGACCTTCTGGCGTTGCGCCAGAGCCGACAATGGAACAACGGACCCTCATCGTGACCCAAGCCAAGCCCCTTGCCCTGTTGACCCTCGCCATGGCCCTGACCGCGTGTGCCGGCGGCACCCCAAGCCAGCCTTCCAGCAATCTGGGCTGGGACACCCCCGCCATGCAGCTGGGCGGCGACCGAGGCCTCCCCCTGCGCGCCGAGACCCCTTGCCGCAAGCGCGGCTGCGACAACGACAAGCTGTTTTTCAACCCCGGCAAAACCGAGCCAAACGTCAACACGATCCACCGCGGCTGGTAGGAAAAATCTCCTTTTAAGCCGGTGACTTAGCTCATTTGCAAACAATCGCAAGGAAGTGGTTTACAGGCGCCAAACGATCGTTATAATGACGCCCCATTGCCGGTATAGCTCAGATGGTAGAGCAACTGACTTGTAATCAGTAGGTCCCGGGTTCGATTCCTGGTGCCGGCACCATACGCAGTATCAAAAAAGGCTCACCGAAAGGTGGGCCTTTTTTGTTTGTGTGTCCGCTGCGACACCCCATAGCCCCTCAGGGCAGCCCGATTGGCCCGCCACGGGATTGCCACCTTGCAGCGATCTGGATACGCACCAGCTTCAGTAAGCTGAGCTACCCCCATATCCAAAGGCCACCCATCCCCTTGAAAACTGCACGCCCCGTGTAGGAGCTGGCTTGCCTGCGATGGGCCGCACAGCAGCCCCAAGTGCCTCCGCCAAAACGCCGCTCTCACCGCCAACCAGAGATTTCCCCAGCGCCCAAAAGGTCGCCCCCGCATAGAACCCGTACCCAGCGAAGTAATGTCTATCAAACAGATTGCTGGCATTCCAGAACAGCTACCCAGACCGGTTGACGTGAATTGCGCCAACCGTATCCACCTCTTTCTCCTGGAAAGAGACGGGCACTTCAAACACTGCTGCAGCCCTGATCTCATATGGCCTTGCCGCAATCCCCCTCGTGATAATCGGCGGGACAAACGCCGGTGTCACCAGCAACAGCCATGTAGATGATGGTGCCGCAGACCAGGGAATGGACTGCACCTGACTGACAGTCAGGCATGCCCCGGTCATCGGATTGCTGCTTGCACCTGGCTCAGAATCTCGATGGCTCGATCAAAGCAGCACGGGTTACACATCAACCCGCACTACCCTTATCACGGTTGCCAGAGCTACAGGCGCGGATCGACTGCTACATAGGTCGTCCACTCACCCGCCTTACCGTGATGCTATCGCTGCACGTGTTCGTACGCTCCAGTGAACTGCGCTTCGCCCGTTGGAACGAGTTCGACCTCAAGCTCGGCATCTGGGAAATCCCGATACCCGCCCGGCGCTAGATGGTGTGCCCTTTTTCACAAGGGGTACAAAGATGGCCGGGGACATCCACGTTGTCCCCTTATCGCCGCAGGCAGTGGCCTTGCTTGAGCAGATCCACGCGATCACCGGCAAGTTCGACTTAGTGTTCGCGGGGGACGCCAAGCCGTGGAAACCGATGTCCGAGAACACAGTGAATGCTGCGCTCAGGACGATGGGCTACGACACCAAGGTGGATATCTGCGGCCACGGGTTCCGAGCCATGGCGTGCAGTGCGCTGGTCGAATCCGGACTTTGGTCAGAGACGGCCATCGAATGGCAGATGAGCCACAAAGAACGCAACAACGTGCGCGCCGCTTATACCCACAAGGCCGAGTTCCTCGAAGAGCGCCGGATGATCATGACCTGGTGGAGCCGGTTTTGGAGGCGAACCGCGAGGACCATGTGACGCCGCATGAGTTTGCCAAGCAGACGGGCGAGAACATCACGCGCCTTCGCAGTGCCAAGAGGACCGAGTAACCCGCCGCACCACCACTTCAAACTCGCTGTGAAGTTACCCACAGCACCGCATGAGGCTCCTCCGCGCGGATCCTTTCAAACGGGGCTGCAAAGCCGCCCCGTTTGAAAAGACCAATCCTAAGAAAAATCTAATGGCACAGCGCACGTCTGTGGAAAACCACTGATGTCCACCGGGGGATAGTTTTATCCACAGGCACTAAATCTCTGATATCGCGCTGCTTGACGAACATTGTCCACAGGCGTAGACCGGGAGTTGCAAGCGCTGTCGATGACAGCAACCCAGGTGACCCGAACCTTAAAGGTCATGCCGCTCCCGCGGTGGTTCTCCCCGAAGGCGATTCGCATCCAGCAGCTCGCCCGGTCACTACCCATGTGATGGATGCTCTTATTCCTATGCCCTCGTGCGCCAGACACACCGTACCTCGCTGCCCTGCAGCAACCTATCCGCTTGGCCGAATCTTGCGCCAACCTGTGCCCGTCTCTTTCTGTGGAAAGCGACGGGCACTTCTACCACTGCTGCAGCCCTGATCGCACAAGGCTTTGCGGCATTCCCCCTCGTGACAATCGGCGTGACAAACACCGATGTCACCAGCAACAGCCATGTAGATGATGGTGCCGCAGACCAAGGAATGGACTGCACCTGACTGACAGTCAGGCATGCCCCGGTCATCGCATTGCTGCTTGCACCTGGCTCAGGATCTCGCGGCACTTGTCTCGTCAGCCAATGCAGCCTCCACCCGCCCACCGGTAATGGTGATCAGGAGGCCAGATCATGAGATGCCCTTGCTCCCGGACGTAAGGAGCCGCCAGTCCCGCGTAGAGGACATTCCCCACAGGTCGCAGGGGCCTTGATCCCTGATAACACTCAGCATTCTTGGCGGGATGACGTGGGGGCGAGGATCGGAGATCGGACGATGAGGTGATCGACATGGCATTGGTGGGTGAGCGCGATGGCGGCGATTTCGACCAAAGCAGAAAATTGAGTCACGCAGGACAGAGGCGTTGAATCCATGTTCGGCACTTGGCTATTCAGGCACGATTGCGACGCCCAATCAGATCAACTTGGTCGCCGCTCAGATCGGATCTAGGCGTGAGTAAAGCATTCGATATGGGACTGCTCTTGAAAGGAGCGCTGCCTGGGCCGCACGTATCGCCAAAATGCCGTTTGGGGCAGGCGATAACCATCGAGGCTGGGGTCCAGAACACGGGAGAAAACCTTAGGCCTAACAGAGATAAATGTGGGTTGGTTCGGCAAAAGCGAATGGTTCGCTCAGAAAGGCAACAAATGACGACTGTAGGCTGACGGTAGTGCTGTTTTCTGTCGATTATTCAGATGCTTAGAGTGATGTGAAGTTTTTACTTTTACAGATCATCAACTCGAATGAATAACCCGTAAGCTGGCAAGCATCCATTTGACAGCCCTGCCTTAAGACTCTACCTGACATTGGGATATGGACTCGCAATACAGTTCATATTTTTATAACTCTCACGCCCAAGCTATTGCCGTCTCGCCGGGTTGCTGCCAGTATATTGCCATAAGCGATCTATCGTGGAGTGTGTAGAAACAGGAAGCTGTCCCTCAGAGTGAGGCATACGTAGCTCTACATACTGACAACATACACTTACGAATTAGAGACAACTATGTCAAAACGTGTTGCTACTTTTTTTGATGTGAAATTGAGTGCTCGAGGACGATCACGCGCAGAAGGTAATACGGCTGACTTCCCTTCGAAACCAAAAACAATGAACGAAATAAAGGAATTAGTAGAAGCACTGACAAAAAGCGGGGATAACTTCCTCAGTAAAGGGCAAAGTGACAAAGCGGATAAATATTATATCGCACACACCGACATTGTTGACGGCTACTGGGTAATTTTGATTAATAGATGTGACCCCAGCGCCCCAGACTCCGTTTACAGTAACCCAGAGTCCAAGGAGCGTAAAGTCAATGTAAAGCTCCCCGGACAGGGTGCTGAATATTCGGCACACTTGATACTGAGCCTTAACCCGGTAAAAGGGCAAGATTACTATTTCTGTGCTATTGAGGCTGCTTACGGTTCAGGATTAGGAAGTAGTGCAATCACTAATTATTTGTCACATATCATTAGGCACTGCAAAAAACAAAAGCCAGCGTTATTCAAGATAAAAAATATCGATGGCTCATGTAACAAGAAAGGTGAAAGCAATATGGTTCATCTTGTTCACGACGTAGAATTACAAGGCCACGTATCGGATACTTTTAAGAAAGATCTGGAAAATGGGCGACTTGGTGGAATTGAACTTATCAGCTATAGAAGTGTTGGCGGTCGGTGGGATGATGCAGGCTTTGTAAAAGAAAAAAATCGAGTGATAAAATTAGAGCTTGAACGAGACTTGATCGGTGATGCAATCAAAACAATACAAGATGTAATGAAGAATGCTAAAACTGACGGCATGGATCAAATGAGAGTAAGCTTCAAGGATGGATCAGGCTCGCCGAATAGTGCGTTACTGTCAGTGGATACGGGCCACCTAGCAACCGACGGTCGCTATTTAAAAAGGTATTACATTTCATCCTCCAATAGCGTCCGCTCAGCAAGCATCGAACAAGTAAATCATGCTATAGTCAAGGAAGTGATTAAAAGCCTGGGGTAATTTACATGTTAAGACAAATGCTTCAACCTTTATCGTATTTAGCGATTAGGCATCCGCAAAAATGGAAGATTGACTGGTTGTTCCCCGTAGCCATCGCCATCGCATGCACATACTTTTCTAAAGGTTCGGATTGGAGTTTCGAGGTTTATCGAAACGGTGGCCCGGTAAGTTTAATGCTTGGATTTTTATCGTGCCTTCCTGGATTTTATATAGCAGCATTGGCTGCAATCGCAACATTCGGTCGAAACGATATCGATAACATCCTGCCTGAGCCGACTCCAACAGTCAGACTTAGTACACGTGGTGAAAACATACTGATTAAGCTAACTCGTCGGCGCTTTTTAGCGATGCTCTTCTCATTTTTGACTTGTGAAAGCATAGCCTTAGTTTTAATTTCAGTTTTTTTAATGACTAATGGCGCTTCATTTGGGTTGATGGATATCTCGAGTGAGTTGGTCGGAAAGGCTATCTCCGCCTTCATGGCGCTTACATATTACACACTGCTAATGCAGATGCTGGCCGCTACATTCTGGGGGTTGTACTACCTCGGATTCAAACTTCACGAACCAGACGCTTGACTTTATTAATACTTCTCGACCGAAACCAAACCACACGCAATGCAAATAAAAATTCAAACCGCCATCCACATAGCTGGAAATTTTTCGCGCCCTATTATAGAGCGCGCGCCTATCAAGTACTTTCTCTGTTAAACCACCAGCAAACCTAACCAGTTGAAAACTCAACTACTCACTATCACGATTAATAAATCATTTAGTTTTTCTCTCGCCTACCACCCCACAAGCAGTACACACATTGTACTCTTTGATAATTAAGCCTTGATGACACAAGTCACAGTTCGACAAAGGTCCTGATGCATCATTATATTTATTGCTCCAAAACTCATCTAGATAGAGGTCTAGCGCCCCGCCATCACATATTTCGTCATAACTATAACCGGACTTGCACTCAACACAGAAATACTCAGATTGATCAGCATCACCATTTGGGCATGTAGGCCTTATCAGTCCAGAACTACAAGCCGGACACTCAAAACTCAAAACTATGTTCTTTATTACTTCATGGTGAAATGTTAAAGAACTTATCAGCTTTTCGCTCAGTTTCGCCTCGTACTCATACACTTCATATGCATGAAGAAGTATCTGCCAAGACTCGTCCCCAAGCGCCTCTCTTGAGTCGATATCCAAATAATCCTTGAAGAATTTACTAATTATTATAAAACAGTCTGCCAATACGCGAACAACCTCCTCATCTCCGAGACTACTATAGTAGTGCTCTACTTCATTCCTATATTTATTGACTCGATCAAAAGCATTCCAATCAACAGCTATACCTAGTGATTTAAACCGGGATTTTATACCCGATACGTCAATCGTTTTATCACCTACGCCTTTCCATACCAGGACACCATCCTCTATAAAAGGTAATACATTTTGCTTAATCAGCACAGAATTTGAATTAGCACCACTAAGGACTTGAAGTTTATGCTTAAATAACAGCAATATACCTGCAAAAATATTTCGGGTACTGGAAACAAGCCTATCATCATCCCGGTAGTCTTCTAGACCGATTTGAATTGACCGTATTGCATTACTTAGCAGACTCATTGAATTCCCCCCAAAGCTTCAACTTGATTCTGACTTAGTATCACCACCCGCAACGGGAGTAAAGGCGAGCGTCATCCCAGCGCCTCTGCTTAGGTAACACTTGTTTTGACCACTTGTGAGCGCGCTTGATGGTAGTACTGGCCTGATGACATAGTGACGGATCTTGGGGCGCTAGTAAGGGATGAGCTGTGGAGTCGAAACGGATAGCATTGCTGATAGACTGCGACAACGTCAGCCACGCTGCCATAGGCGGTGTGCTTGATGAGCTTGCGAAATATGGAACGGTAAACATCCGACACGCTCACGGAAACTGGAGCTCACCACACCTTGCAGGATGGGTCGAGAAGGTCCATCCCTACGCTATCCGGCCCCTGCAGCAATTCGCTTTCACGAAGGGCAAAAACGCTACTGATTCCGCGATGATCATTGACGCGATGGACTTGCTATATAGCAAGAACGTCGATGCTTTCGCACTCATGACCAGCGACAGCGACTTCACACCGCTCGTGCTTCGCCTTCTTGAAAGCGGCCTCCCCGTTTACGGGTTTGGGGAAAAGAAGACTCCTAAGCCATTCGTTGACGCTTGCTCTCAGTTCATCTACACAGAGAACCTGATCAGCGATGATCCAGACAAAGCAGTCGAGGGCGAACCGCCAAAATCTACGAAGCGCACACGCAACGAGCTGCGTAGCGATACGATTCTCGTGCGTTTGCTGAGAACGGCAGCAGAGCAGACCGCTGACGATGCAGGATGGTCGCATCTCAGCCAGGTCGGTGAATTCATACGCAACAACAGTTCGTTCTCAGCGGTTAACTATGGGTACAGGGCGCTGGGGGACCTTATCCGGACCTCAGAGCTTTTCGAGATCGACATGCGCCACGGTGGCACTGCCATGTTCATAAAAAGACCCCGAAAACCAACTGCTGACATTCATTCCCAAGCCGATGCAAGTACATAGTAAAGCAGTGCGGTTCATGCCAAACCCTGAATATTTTCAGGCTTATTAAAAGTAGAGTTGTATTTAGATGCAGGAATAATGCAATGAAATTTATTGACGACATTTTAGAGGCAATTTCTGGGAGCACAAGAACCAAGATTGAAGATCCATTTATCGGCGCTTTCATCGGCTCCTGGCTAATCTGTAACTGGAATAATTTAGCGTTGCTGGTTTGGGGTGAGGGAACCGCCACCGATCGAATTGCTGCGATTAGCAAACATTATCATGAATTGAAGATATTCGAATTAAATTCGCTTGTCGCAATTCCTCTGCTTATGACGACCCTATTCATATTCGCCTTTCCTTGGGTGTCTTGGCTGTTAAAATCTGTATTGAAATATGCTAATGAGCTCTTGCACGAGCAAGCGGTAACGATAGAAATCAGTAAAGTTCAGCGACAGGAAGCTCTGAATAAGCGAAGGCTACTAGCAGATCCCGAAAAGAAATTTTTGGAAGAAAGCGTCAGTTTAGATATTCAGCGTAGGCGAGAGGTAATCGAACAACTTAAGCTCCGGACAGCTCGATTCAAGGAAAAGGCCGATGCAGCTGCATCCGCAGCCGCAGAAGCTAAAGCAGCATTAGAAGCTGCCGCCGCCGCTGCCGCAGAGGCGAGAAGTCGTGCGAATCAAGCTGATTTAGAAGAAGAGAAAAAGAAAATAAACGCGGAACTTGAAAGGCAGCGTTTTGGTTTGGCGAGTGCTCAGTTAAAAGCAGCTCAAGCATCAAATCGCTTTCCAGCTGCTTTCGGCTTAATGCAAACAATCGAAGAGAGTCTCAATGACGATGAAATCTATTTATCTTTAAATGGGCTTACTGCGATTGTAGCGATGATTTTTGGCTACAAGAGCTTTCAAGCTCTTGTAGATGACGAAAACTTCAACAACAAAACTTTGGCGCAAGTATCATACATTTACTACGATCGTGATGAGTTCGCATCAACTCTCGAAACCATTGTTAAAAACGAAGGTACGAGAAATGAGGAGCTAGATGCCGAAGTGTTATTCGATCACGTAATTTCGATGTTCGATAATTTTGACTTTAAGTTATTACCAAAGGATGAGATTGAGGAAGTTTGCAGGGAAGCCTGTGAAAATATGAGGTATAGCTTATTGGACAGCGATGAGCTGTCCGGCCCAATCGCTGACTCAGACACTCTTTATGACGAAGTTGAAATCGGTGACTTGGATGATATTACGCTCGAAAATGGGCTGAGCGTTACCTTCTCTGGATCGGCGAGCGGAACTCATAGAAGGGAATATGATGTTTCCGGGCGGGATATCGAGTTCAGTATCGAGATAAAAAGCGCATTGATCGTCGGCACAACAGGATTAGGCGAATTTGAGCGCGGCGAAGTATCAGCTGAGCTCGCTGACTATGATTACGAACCTGAAAATGAGACAGATGAGGGGTAAATAGTCGGGTTAACTCCGAATCGCCGGCGTATTGGAAATTCATTCTCCGGCGTCATCCACCTCTTGCTAACGGGTAATAGTAGATTCTGGGCAGACTGAGAACAAAATCAAACTTATTCAGAACTCAGCAGAGCGTCAGTCAAGGAGCCCAAAAATTTCCGGTTCGATTCCACAGAAATCCATAACTAGCTGATTTTTTTATAGATACCCTTTGAGGTACGTCAAAAAATCCACCAAATTCCAGCCCCGCCAAAATCGGGGCCTCACAGCCAAAAACCGTTCGTCTGGTGCCACACCATACGCCGTATCAAAAAAGGCTCACCGAAAGGTGGGCCTTTTTGTTTGTGCCATCATTGAAACGATAATTTGAAAGCCCCACCGCAAAACCCCACCCCACCTTGATCTCAATCAAAACCCAAACCACCAAACCGCATAGCGTGAAATCAGCCCCCACCTGCGAGGACTGAACACCATGCCCAAAAAATTCCCCACCCACCCCAGCCACCCCGAGCGCATCTGCTGGGGCTGCGACCTCTATTGCCCAGCCAAGGCACTAGCCTGTGGCAATGGGTCAGACCGGACCATGCATCCAGTGGAGTTGTTCGGCGAGGACTGGGACAGGTTTGAGGACCGGTTGGATAAGCCGATTGATGAGGTGCCGGGGGTGCAGTGCAGTTGATTGTGGGTGGGAAAGGGGCCGCTTTGCGGCCCATTCGCAGCACAAGGCTGCTCCTACAGGGGGGCGTCAGAATGACGTGCTGAGCGTCAGCGACAGATTGCGGGGGTCACCATAGATTGCCCCGGCATAGAAGCCGTAGCGGGTGTAGTAATGCTTGTCGAACAGGTTATTGGCATTGAGGCTGACGCTGGTCTCATCCGTCAGCTGGTACTTGGCCATGGCATTCCAGATCGCATACCCCGACCAGTTGACGTCGGTCGAGCCTGCGCTCACGCCATTGGTGGGCTGGCCTGCGGGGCTGGATACCGCGCGGATGTTGCTCTGCGCGGTAACCCCTGCGCCAAGCGTCAGGCGGTCCAATGGGCCGGAGAGGCGATAGGTGGTGGAGGCCTTGAACAGGTGTGACGGGTCGCTGCGGCCGTCGCTGTCGATGCGGCGGAAGTGCAGGTAGGTGTAGCCGGCGTAGACGTTCCAGCTGGGGGTCAGTGCGCCGGCGATTTCCAGGTCGATGCCGTCGGTTTCCTGGCCGGAACCGGCCTTGTAGGCGTCGTTGCCGGTGGGGGTGGTCAGGTCGCCGTCCAGCACCGCTTTGTTTTCCTGCTTGGTGCGGAAGTACGCGGCCGAGGCATTCAGGCGGCCATCGAACCACTCGCCTTTGATGCCGGTTTCGTAGCTTTGGCCGCGAATGGGTTCGACTTTGCTGCCGCTGCTGGTCTCGGCGGTTTGTGGGGTGAAGATGTCGGTGTAGCTGGCGTACAGCGAGTAGGTGTCGTTGAGGTCGTAAATAGCCCCCAGGTAGGGGGTGACGATGCCGTTTTCTTCCTGGCTGGTGCGCACGCCGGCGTTGCTGCGGGTGATGGCCGAGTAGTTGCTGGTACGCACGCCGACGATCACCGACAGTGGGTCGGTGATGCTCAGGCGAGTCGCTGCGTACATGCCTTGCAGGCGGGTGGTGGTTTTGCTGTGGCGGCCGGTGCGCGAGGCGAGCATGTCGTAATCGTCATCCACGCCATTGCGCCAGTCGGTCAGCGGGAAGCCGTTGTTGGCGCGGAACTGGCAACCCAGCGCTGCGGCGCTGACTTGGCTGTCGCTGACCATGTTGCAGGTGTATTCCGGCGACCAGGCCACGGTGCGGCTGTCGTTGTAGCCGACCATCGCTTGGTGGGTGCGGCCAAACAGCTGGAACGGGCCGGACAGGTCGATTTGCGCAGACTGCTGGGTGGTGTCGCTGGAGCTGTGCAGGCCGTTGAGCACGGCGCCGCTGCCGTCCTGGTCCCAGTAGCCGCCAAAGCTGCCGCGCCCGGCCGAGTTGACCTTGGCCAGGCCGCGGTGGTTGAGGGCCTCGGCGGTGCTTTGCGCGGCCTTGAGGTTCAGCGACCAGTCGTTGTCGAAGCGGTGTTCGAGGGAGCCGAAGGCGGTGCGGGTGGTGTATTCGCCAAAGCTCCAGCTCGGCACTACGTTGGTGCTGCGCGGTAGGTCGGTCTTGCTGCCGTCGCCGTACCAGATCGGGATGTTCGCGCCCCAGCCGCCGCCGACGACTTTGTTGTATTCGTACTGGTAGCCGGCGCCCAGGGTGGTGGCGTCGTCGAGGTCGAATTCGAAGTTGGCCAGCGCGGCGCGGGAGCGTTCGGACTGGTTGTCGCGGAACGAGTTGGCGTCCTGCTGGGTCATCACGAAGCGCGAACGCAGGCGGCCGTCTTCGGACAGCGGCAGGTTAAGGTCGGCGCCCAGGCGGCGTTTGTCCCAGCTGCCGTAGGTGGCGTAGGCGCTGCCGCCGAAGGTTTTGGTCGGGGCCTTGCGGATCAGGTTGACGGTGGCCGACGGGTCGCCGGTGCCGCCGAGCAGGCCGTTGGCGCCACGGACGATATCGATGCGCTCGTACAGGTCCATGTTCAGCGCATTACCCCCGCCGCTGAAATCGGAGCCGCCCTGGAACTGCAGGCCATCGACCTTCCAGTTGGTGATGGAATAACCGCGGGCGCGGTAGTCGGTACGGCCGCCCACTTCGGCCTTGCTTGCGGTCACGCCTGGCGTGGTTTCCAGCGCCTGCTCGATGGTGTGGATGGCGCGGTCGTCCATCTGCTGGCGGGTGATGGTGGTCACCGACTGCGGTGTTTGGCGCGGCGTCAGCTTGAGGCCGGTTGAACTGCGGCTGCTCTCGACCGTGTACCCTAGCTGGCCCGTTTCATCGGCAGGCACCAGCGCGCTGTCTTCGATCTGCGTGGCATCCAGCTCCAGGGGCTGGCTGTCAGCCGCCATCGCTCCACCGCTGATGGCCACGGCAATGAAGAAGGCCAGCGGGTTGAGGCGACTTCCGCCTCGGCTGATGGGAGAGAAGTCGTTCATGATGCTCCGAGGTTTCATTTGGGAAGGCTTCGTATTCGCAGATGATTTTTTGTTACGATTCTAGGGATCCGCCCTTGGGGCTCCAGGCCCGGCTTGTACGGGCTTGTAATCCAACGTAACGAGCGCCATCGGCCCTCATCGAACAGGTGTTTTTTGAAATGAGCACGACCCTGCTGGTTGTCGACGATGACGACGAGATCCGCGAACTTCTCTGCGATTACCTGACCGATGCCGGCTATACCGTGCTAGCGGCCGCTGACGGCGACGAGATGCGCCAGCAACTGGCGCTGCATAAAGTCGAGCTGGTGGTGCTGGACTTGATGCTGCCCGGCGAGGATGGCTTGAGCCTGTGCCGCCAGTTGCAATCGACGCCCGGGCTGGCGGTGATCATGTTGTCGGCCAAAGGCAGCACGCTGGACCGCATCATTGGCCTGGAAGTGGGCGCGGACGATTACCTGGCCAAACCCTTCGAGCCGCGCGAGCTGATTGCCCGGATAAAAGCGGTATTGCGGCGCCCGCAGCGCCTCGACACGCCGGTTGCAAAGCCTGCGGTGGAAGCGCAGCAGTTCGCCGGGTTTCGGCTCGACCACGTCAAACGCCTGCTCACCCGCCCTGACGGCGAAACGCTGACCCTGCCCCGCTCCGACCACCGCGTATTGCGCGAGCTGCTGGAGGCCAACAACCGCGTGGTGTCCCGCGATCAGCTGACCCGCAGTGCGTTCGGCCGTGACCACCTGCCTGACGACCGTTCGGTGGACATGTGCGTCAGCCGCCTGCGCCAACAATTGCGGCGCGCGCCGGGCGGCGCAGCGCAGATCCTTACCATCCGCAACGAAGGCTACTTGCTGAGCCTTGCGCGCAGCGAGGCTGATGCCTGACATGCGCTGGCTTCGCCGGCTGTGGCCGCGCACGCTGTTTGGCCAACTGCTGTTGATCATGGTCAGCGGCACCGTGGTGATCCAGTTAATGTCGAGCAGCATCTGGTTCGATGTGCGTTTCGCCCAGGTGCTTGAGGCCCCTGTTCGGCTGATCGCCGCCCGCAGCGCGCCGTTGATCGCCAGTGCCAATTGCCATGGCAGCCCGTTGCAGGCACCTGCCCACTATCAGCTGCGCTGTGCCGAAAACCTGCCCGCGGCGGAACACGACGAACGCAGAGGGCGCAAGCGTATCGAGCTGCTGCTGCAACAGGCCCTCAAGTACGAACTGGGCCACGCCCAGGAGGTGCGCCTACTGAAGGTGCACCTGACCGATGAACTGGGCCAGCCGATTGTCTGGCGCAGCCTGTTCGGTTTGCGCACGGCGCAGGCACATATCGCGTTTGCCGTGCCGCTGGCCGATGGGCATTGGCTGACCATCGATGGCCAGGAGCTGCAGGGCTGGAGCGGCGAGTCCGCCTGGGTGTTGATCAGCGATTACCTGCTGCGGGTGTATGCCCTGCGCATCGTCGCTGTGCTGCTGGTGTGCCTGGTGGCGGTGCGCTTGTGCCTGCGCCCGTTGCGGCGCCTGGCGGATGCCGCGCGCGGCCTGGGCAGCAACCTGGAACAGCCGCCCTTGGCGCTGGACGGGCCGGAAGAAGTGCGCCAGGCCGCCCAGGCCTTCAACGCGATGCAGCAGCGGTTGATTGCGATGGTCAACGACAAGGCCTACTTCCTGGCTGCCGTGTCCCACGACTTGCGCACCCCACTGACCCGCATGCGCCTGCGCCTGGAGCGCTTGCCGGACGACGAGCATCGCCAGCGCCTGCGGCAAAACATCACGCAGATGGACGACATGATTGGCCAAGTGCTCGATTACCTGCGGGCCGGGGAGCAGCAGAACCTGCAACAGGTGGACCTGGACCGGCTGGTGGCCCGGCAGTGTGCCGACTTGTCCACAGCCCGCGAGCCACTGCCGGTTCATGGCCAGGGTGGCAGTTTGCGGGTTGATGCGCTGCTGCTGCAGCGTTGCCTGCAGAATTTGCTGGTCAACGCCTTGCGCTATGGCAAGGAGGTTTCGGTCACGCTGGAGCGCGCGACCACGGGGGTTTATATCCATGTCGATGACCGAGGGCCGGGGATCGCGCCAGGCTTGCTGGCGACGGTTACCGACCCGTTCGTGCGGGGTGAAGGGTCGCGTAACCAGGCGTCTGGCGGGTATGGCTTGGGGTTGAGTATTGCCCAGCGGATCGCGGCCAGCCATGGCGGCGAGTTGCTGTTGTGCAACCGCGACGGCGGTGGGCTGCGGGCCAGCGTGCTGTTACCTCGATAACCTGTCACCGCGCCTTTGTAGGAGCGGCCTTGCGTCGCGAAAGGGCTGCGTAGCGGCCCCGGCAATTTTGCTAGTAACACAAAACCTGGGGCCGCTACGCGACCCTTTCGCGACGCAAGGCCGCTCCTACAAAGAGCTGAGCGCTCGGGATCAGGTAACAGTGTTTTACCGATTGCCCAGGTTTTCCGCAGCCCGCCATTGCCTATCCTAGGCGGGTCATCCTGCCTGCGATGGACCCATGAAACACTCACTGCCCAGCCGCTACGCCTGCCTTTTCATCTGCCTGTCGTTCACCTGTGCCAGCCTCCCATTACTGCCCCAACATGCCTGGCTCTGGCCATTCACACTGATCACCGCCCTGCTCAGCCTGGTCGGCCTCAATGACCTGCGCCAGAGCCACCACGCGGTGCGGCGTAACTACCCGATCCTGGGCAACATCCGCTACTTGATCGAAACCATCCGCCCAGAAATCCGCCAATACCTGATCGAAGGTGACGACGACAAGCTGCCGTTTTCACGGTCCCAGCGTTCCCTGGTGTATGCACGGGCGAAGAACGAGAGCGCCGAAAAAGCCTTCGGCACGCTCAACGATGCCTACAAACCCGGCTTCGAATTCATCAGCCATTCGATGCTGCCGGTGGCCACGCCCGACCCCGCCTCGTTCCGCATCGCCATTGGCGGGCCGCAGTGCCGGCAACCGTACTCGGCATCGATCTTCAACATCTCGGCCATGAGTTTCGGCGCCCTCAGCGCCAACGCCATCGCGGCGCTCAACCAGGGTGCACGGCTGGGGCGCTTTGCCCATGACACCGGTGAGGGCAGCATCAGCCCGTACCACCGCGAACATGGCGGCGACCTGATCTGGGAGATCGGCAGCGGTTACTTTGGCTGCCGCACCGAAGAAGGCCGTTTCGACCCACAACGCTTCGCCGAGCAAGCCCGCTCGCCGCAAGTGAAGATGATCGAGATCAAGCTCAGCCAAGGCGCCAAACCCGGCCACGGCGGCATCCTCCCGGGGCACAAAGTCAGCCCGGAAATCGCCGCCACCCGTGGCGTGCGTGAGGGCGAGGACTGTATTTCGCCGGCCGCCCATAGCGCATTCCGCACGCCGGTCGAACTGCTGCGGTTCGTTGCCAGCCTGCGCGAACTGTCGGGCGGCAAGCCGGTGGGTTTCAAGTTCTGCCTGGGCCATCCGTGGGAATTCATGGGCATTGCCAAAGCCATGCTGGCGACGGGAATCACCCCCGACTTTATCGTCGTCGACGGGAAGGAAGGCGGCACCGGTGCGGCGCCACGCGAGTTCAGTGACAACATGGGCGTGCCCATGCGCGAAGGCTTGATGTTCGTGCACAACACCTTGGTCGGCCTGAATTTGCGCTCGAGCATTCGCATTGGCGCGGCGGGCAAGATCGTCAGCGCCTTCGACATCGCCAGTGTGCTGGCCATTGGTGCCGACTGGGTGAATTCGGCGCGCGGCTTCATGTTCGCCATTGGCTGCATTCAGTCGCAGAGCTGCCATACCAACAAATGCCCGACCGGGGTCGCCACCCAGGACCCGCTCCGCCAGCGTGCGTTGGTGGTGCCGGACAAGGCTCAGCGGGTGGCGAGCTTCCACCGCAATACCCTGCATACATTGGCTGAGATGCTTGCGGCGGCGGGCCTGGAGCACCCGTCGGAGCTCAAGCCCAAACATTTGGCACGGCGTGTCAGCGCCAGCGAGATCGGCTTGTTTTCAGACCTGCATACGTTCCTCAAGCCTGGCGAATTGCTCAGTGGCTCGATTGAAAGCGAGTTTTATGCGCGGATGTGGCGGATGGCGCGCAGCGACAGTTTTGCGCCGGAGACTGGGGAGGAGGTGCTGGTAGCGAAGGCAACTGGCAGGCGCCGTGAGGAAAGCGTCCCAGCTTGATGAGCTGGGGCCGCTTTGCGGCCCTTCGCAGCGCAAGGCTGCTCCTACAACAGGGGCAGCGAGCGCGATGTCCATGTATTTGTAGGAGCAGCCTTGCGCTGCGAAAGGGCTGCAAAGCAGCCCCGACGCCATGCGATCAGAAGATGCTGATCGGGTACTCGACGAATACGCGGACTTCGTTACCGTCGTCGTTGTAGCCGTTCTGCTGTACGGCATTGTTGGTGCGTACGAACGAGCTGCGCAGCTTGACCGACAGGTCTTTGGCCGGGCCGTCTTGAACCACGTAACGGATCTGGTTGAAGATCTCGCGCTCTTTACCTTCACCGAAACCTTGCGGGTTGGCGACGTTGCGGGTGTTGATGTTGTCACCCACTACGTAGGCCAGCTTGTAGGTCAGGCCCGGTACGCCGTAGGCGCCGAAGTCCAGGCCGTAGCCCAGCTGCCAGGAGCGCTCGTCTTCAGCGTTGAAGTCAGACCAGTACGAGTTGGCCAGGTAGATGGTCGAACCACCGTCACCCACGCCGCCAGCGTTCTGGTAGAAGCCGTAGTTGTAACCGGTGCTGCCGGTGCTGCGCTGGTGAGCGATGGTGAACGAGTGCGCACCGTAGGCGTAGGTCGCCGCCAGGCTCCAGATGGTGTTGGAGTCACCATTGAGCTCGGCCGCTTTGACGAACTTGTTGTTGATGTCCGACTTGTAGCCGTTGAAGTCCAGGGTCAGGGACTGGTCGCTGGCGATCGGGAAGACATAGTTCATGCCCAGGTAGTGCTTCTGCATCACGTCTTCGTTGTCTGCGGTGTACACCGAAGCGGTGAAGTTGTCGGTGAACTTGTAGCTACCACCGAAGACGTTGATCGACTTCAGGCCACCACCGTCACGACGCTCGGCACTTTTGCGCGCTTCTTGGGTGAAGCGGCCGGCGTTCAGTTCCAGGCCCTGGATTTCTTTGGAAGTGATCAGGGTACCGGTGAAGCTTTCTGGCAGCAGACGGGCGTCGTCGTACTGCAGCACAGGCAGTGCTGGCATCTGGTCACCGTACTTGAGCACGGTGTTGGAGATGCGGAATTTCACGGCTGCGCCGCCACGGGCCAGGTTATGTGGCGAGCTGGCGTTGCCGTCGGCGTTCTTGGTGTCGTGCGGTTTGAAGAAGTCGACGCCGCCACCACCGTTGTGGCCTTTGCCGCCGTCCAGACGCAGGGCGTACAGGCCGAATGCGTCGACGCCGACACCGACGGTGCCCTGGGTGAAACCGGAGGAGAAGTTGGCGATGACGCCTTGGCCCCATTCGATCTGGTCATCGGTACCGTGCTTCTTGTCACGGTTGATGTAGGCGTTGCGCAGCAGAACGTTGGCGTGGCTGTCTTCGATGAAGCCCTTGCTGTCGGCCTGCTCATTGGCCTGGGCCTGGGTCGCGGCGATCATTGCCAGTGCGACCAGGCTGATCCTGGTTTTCAACATGTTGTTTTCCTTATTTCTTAATCAAAAACGCTTCGCAATATGACGCCAGGAACCAACGCCCCTTCGTAGGTTCGACGCTATGCGGATCCAGACTGAAAGGCTTGCCGGCAATCGCACGGTGGCCTTTTACAGCAGCATGGCCATGTCATGGCCAGCAGGCGTTGGCCGAATCCTAGCGGTGTGCGATTACAAATGTCAAAAAATCGTGAAATGCAGGTTGATATAACCAAAATCACCCAAGCCGCTGGTGCATTTCCATGCCTGTTGGCGCTATCAGTGGGCATTTTTTCTTCTGTCAGAAATGTCGCTTTGACCAACCCGGCAGCTTTCATGGGCGCGGAGCATACAACAGCGGCGGTTACAAAGTGATACATATGTAAAGACAACCCTTTACAAACACCCAAGCAACAGTAAATAGCAAGCATTACCATTCGCACCCTTTCTCACCTGCCACGGTCCGGATGTCTCCATGCTTGTACCCTGCCGCCTCTCCCCGCTGACGCTTGGCCTGTCGCTGCTGTTCAGCGCCAGCCTGGCCACCGCTGCCACCACCACCCTGCCGGAAATGTCAGTGACTGCCGAAGGCGAGCGCGAGGAGGACAACCCGCGGGTCAAGGAAGTCAGTACTGCGACGCGCACCTCGACGCCCGTGCGCTACGTGCCCCAGGCCATCGACACGGTCAAGACCGCCAACGTGCTGGACTACGGCAACAACACCCTGGGCAAGGCACTTGAGGGCATCCCCAACGTCAGCAGCGGCGCCGACACGCGCTTCGACAGCGTGCGCATCCGCGGCTTCGAGGCCAGCAACGACTTCTACCTGGACGGCATTCGCGACGACAGCCAGTACATTCGCGACCTGAACAACATCGAGCGGGTCGAGGTGCTCAAAGGGCCCGCAGCGGTGTTGTATGGCCGCGGCAGCCAGGGTGGCATCGTCAACCGCGTCAGCAAGGCGCCGGAGCACGGCCGCCGTTCGAGCATCGAGGCGCAAGGCGGCAGCGAAGATTTGCGCAGCCTGTACGCCGACCTCAGCGCCGACCCCAGCGATACCATCAGCCTGCGCCTGAACCTGGGCAACCAGGACAACAACAGCTTCCGCGACGGCATCGATGGCAGCCGCCAGCTGTTCGCCCCGTCGATGAGCTGGCAGCTCTCGCCCGACCTGAACTGGCTGGTGCAGTACGAATACAGCCGCTACAACCGCACACCAGACCGCGGTATCCCCGGGGTCAATGGCCGCCCGGCCGACGTCAGCCGCAGCACCACCTACAGCGATACCCAGCGCGACTACATCGATGACCGCGCCCAGTCGCTGCGCTCGCGGCTCAACTACCAGCTGAACGAAACCTGGCAACTGCGCCATACCCTCGGCCTGTTCAAGCTCGACAGCGAGTTCGACAACACCTATGCGACGGGCTACAACGCCAGCACCAACACTGTCACCCGCCAGCGCTGGCAACAGGACCTGAACACCCGCAACCTGTTCAACAACCTCGAAGCCGAGGGCGACTTCACGACCGTGGGGCTGGAGCACAAGCTGTTGGTGGGTTTGGAGTTCGGCAGCCAACGGCGTGACCCGACCCTGTACACCGCTGCGCCTAATAGTGTGCCCAGCCTGGACGTTGGCAACCCCGACCGCAGCCGGCAGCACACGGGCCCGATGTTGCTGTCGAGCGACAACCACACCGTGGTCCAAAGCCGTGGCCTCTACCTGCAAGACCAGGTCCGCCTGAACGATCAATGGCAGGTGCTCGCTGGCGTTCGTTTCGACCAGTTCGAGGTAGAGACCACCAACAAGGATGGCCTGACCGAGCCGCAGGACAGCAACACCACCAGCCCGCGCCTGGGTGTGGTCTACACGCCGTGGCGCGACCACTCCTTCTATGCGTCGTGGAGCAAGACCTTCTCGCCAGTGGGCGGTGGCCTGATCGGCATTACCCCTGGCGCGCCGGGCAACACCAACGACACCGGGCCAGAGCTGACCCGCCAGAAGGAGATCGGGGTCAAGAGCGACTGGTTCGACCAGCGCCTCACCACCACCCTCGCCGTGTATGAACTGGAGCTGTACAACCGCCGCACGCGTGACCCGGAGAACCCGGAAATCACCCTGCTCAGCGGCTTGCAACGCTCCCGCGGCATCGAGCTGACCGCCACCGGCAATATCGTCGGCAACTGGTACGTGCGCGGTGGCATCGGCCTGCAGGATGCGACCATCGTCAAAGACAACAATAACCAGGAAGGCAACCGCATCAACGACGTGGCCAAGCGTAATGCCAGCCTGTTCGTGACCTGGAAACCGGAATTGGGCTGGTACGCCGAGACCGGCTTGACGTTGGTGGGTGAGCGTTATGCCGACAACCAGAACACCACGGTGTTGCCAGGCTACGGCCGCTGGGATGCGCTGGCCGGCTACCGCACCCACGACTGGGATGTGCGGGCGGCGTTGAACAACATTGCCGACAAGACCTACTACAGCTCGGCGACCAGTGCGGCGCAGATCCAGGTGGGCGACCCGCGGAGCCTGGTGGTGACGAGCACTTACCGCTTCTGATCTTTGGTGGCTGTACCGGCCTCTTTGCAGCACAAGGCTGCTCCTACAGGGATCGCGCGCCACCTGTGGGAGCAGCCTTGTGCTGCGAAGGGGCCAGCACCGGTAAAACCGATGAGATCAGTGCCACACCGCCATCAGCGCCTGCATCTCTGCTTCACTGATCAGCCCTTGCGGGTATCGCCCGGCAAGCAGACGTCGTGGGTCGGTCGTCCTGACCTGGATGTTTCCATGGGCCGTTGGGATGCGCTGGCCGGCTACCGCACCCACGACTGGGATGTGCGGGCGGCGTTGAACAACATTGCCGACAAGACCTACTACAGCTCGGCGACCAGTGCGGCGCAGATCCAGGTGGGCGACCCGCGGAGCCTGGTGGTGACGAGCACTTACCGCTTCTGATCTTTGGTGGCTGTACCGGCCTCTTCGCAGCACAAGGCTGCTCCTACAGGGATCGCGCGCCACCTGTAGGAGCAGCCTTGTGCTGCGAAGGGGCCAGCACCGGTAAAACCGATGAGATCAGTGCCACACCGCCATCAGCGCCTGCATCTCTGCTTCACTGATCAGCCCTTGCGGGTATCGCCCGGCAAGCAAACGTCGTGGGTCGGTCGTCCTGACCTGGATGTTTCCATGGTGCTTCAACCACTGCGCCAACAGCTTGAGCGATGGGTGGTTAACGGCCGATGGGCACAAAGCCGACTCACTTGCTGCGTTCATTTCCACACGTACTCCTTTGCCCGTGAGCGGCTAATTTACGTAGGCATTGTTACAGATCAGAGAGCCCGACCCATTCGAGCTATCTAATTGAAAAACAATACAAAACGTATGCCACTCAGGCGGCCGGACGTCGCTTGGAAAAGTAGCCCGAAAAAAAGGCCCGTCGTATGACGGGCCTCTTTATTCAGGGTGGTCTCAGCGCTTGACTGGCGCCGGCTGCTGCTGGGTCAGGCAGTGGATATTGCCGCCCCCCAACAACAACTCACGGCCTGGGATCATGACCACTTCATGATCCGGGAAGAGCTCGGCCAGGATGGCTCTGGCTTGGGCATCGGCAGGGTCATCGAAGCTCGGCGCGATGATGCCGCCGTTGACGATCAGGAAGTTCACGTACGAGCCGGCCAGGCGCACCGACGGGTCGCGCTCCTGGCTACCGGCCACTTGGTCGACGCCAGCACACTCTTCAGCCGTGGCGTACAGCGGGCCAGGGATCGGCATCTTGTGCACCACGAACTCACGGCCTTTGGCGTCGCGGGTGTTTTTCAACACGTCCATCGCCGCGTGGCAGCGGGCGTAGTTGGGGTCGTTGGAATCATCAGTCCAAGCCAGTAACACTTCGCCTGGGCGCACGTAACAGCAGAAGTTGTCGACGTGGCCGTCGGTCTCGTCGTTGTACAGGCCGTCCGGCAGCCAGACCACGGTATCGACTGCCAACTGCTCACGCAGGACCGCTTCGATTTCCTCACGGCCCAGGTGCGGGTTGCGGTTACGGTTGAGCAGGCATTCTTCGGTGGTGATCACCGTGCCCTCGCCGTCCACGTGGATCGAGCCACCCTCCAGCACGAAGCCCTCGGTCTGGTAGCGCTGGCAGCGCTCCATTTCCAGGACCTTGGCGGCCAGTTCTTCGTCACGGTTCCAGGGTGCGTAAAGCCCGCCATCGAAGCCGCCCCAGGCGTTGAAGCCCCAGTCCACGCCGCGCACTTCGCCGTGGTCGTTGATGACGAAGGTCGGGCCGGTGTCGCGCACCCAGGCGTCGTCATTGCTGATTTCCACGACGCGGATGTTCGGCAGGTCGAGCTGACGGCGTGCGTTCTCGTACTGGCCAGCAGAAACACCCACGGTCACTGGCTCGAAGCGGGCGATAGCCTTGGCCAATGTCACATGGGCGGCCTGTGCCGGCTTGCCACCCAGGCGCCAGTTGTCCGAACGCTCCGGCCAGACCATCCAGACCTGGGTCTGCGGCGCCCATTCAGCGGGCATGTGGAAGCCGTCGGCCCGGGGGGTAGAATTGAGGGTTTTCATGGTTAACCTCTGCGTAGGCCCTGAGCCGATGTGCGCTGGGGCGTTGGTCGATGGGGGTAGGAGCAACGATGGCAAATTTATAACCGATATATATCGGCTTTAAAAGCAAAAACAGCCGATCGGCAAAGCCTTATCGCTTAATAAATCGATATCAATCGGCATATCCGTCATGATCACACTCAAACCCATGATATTTGTCTGCCACCACCCTAGCCGACGAGCTAGGCTGCATGCCATAGAACTTGGTTTACCAGAGGCGACTTGAGATGCGCATACTCGTCACAGGCGGCGCCGGCTTCATTGGCTCGGCGCTGGTCCGTCACCTGATCGGCAACACCGAACACGAAGTGCTGAACCTCGACAAGCTGACCTACGCCGGCAACCTCGAGTCGCTGCAAAGCATCGCCAACAATACCCGTTACGAATTCGTCCAGGCCGATATCGCCGATGCGGCGACAGTCAGTGCCGTGCTCGAGCGCTTCCAGCCCGACGCAATCATGCACCTGGCTGCCGAGTCCCATGTGGACCGTTCGATCGATGGCCCGGCGGCGTTCATCCAGACCAATATCGTCGGCACCTATGCCCTGCTCGAAGCCACCCGTGCCTGGTGGAGCCGCCTGCCTGCCGAGCAGCGCCGTGCGTTCCGCTTTCACCATATCTCCACCGACGAAGTGTATGGCGACCTGCATGGCGCCAACGACCTGTTCCACGAGACCACGCCGTATGCGCCCAGCTCCCCCTATTCGGCGAGCAAGGCCGCCTCGGACCACCTGGTACGCGCCTGGCACCGCACGTATGGCCTGCCGGTACTGATCACCAACTGCTCGAACAACTACGGCCCGTACCATTTCCCTGAAAAGCTGATCCCGCTGATGATCCTCAATGCCCTGGCCGGCAAGCCACTGCCGGTGTACGGCAATGGCCAGCAGGTGCGCGACTGGTTGTTCGTCGAAGACCACGCCCGGGCGTTGCTTGAGGTGGTGAGCCGCGGCGAGGTCGGCGAAACGTACAATATCGGCGGCCACAACGAGCAGAAGAACCTCGACGTGGTCCACGCCATCTGTGCCCTGCTCGACGAGCTGGCGCCACAGCACCCTGAAGGCGTGGCCCGTTATGCAGACCTGATCACCTACGTTCAAGACCGCCCCGGCCATGACCTGCGCTATGCCATCGATGCCAGCAAGATCGAACGGGAGCTGGGCTGGGTACCGCAGGAAACCTTCGCCACCGGGCTGCGCAAGACCGTGCAGTGGTACCTGGATAACCTGCAGTGGTGCCGCCATGTCCAGGATGGCAGCTACCAGGGGGAACGCCTGGGCAATACCGACATCAAGGAGCTCATTGCATGACCAAGGGCATCGTCCTGGCCGGAGGATCCGGCACCCGCCTGCACCCCATCACCCTCGGGGTATCCAAGCAACTGCTGCCGATTTATGACAAGCCGATGATCTACTACCCGATCTCGGTGCTGATGCTCGCCGATATTCGCGACATCCTGCTGATCTCCACACCCCAGGACCTGCCTCAGTATCGCCAGTTGTTCGGCGATGGCAGCCAGTTCGGCATTCGCATCAGCTATGCCGAGCAGCCATCACCCGACGGCCTGGCCCAGGCGTTCCTGATCGGTGAGCAGTTCATCGGTGACGACTCGGTCTGCCTCATCCTCGGTGACAACATCTTCCACGGCCAGAGCTTCACCGAACAGTTGCAGCGCGCGGTCAGCCACCCCAGTGGCGCCACGGTGTTCGGCTATTGGGTCAAGGACCCAGAGCGCTTCGGTGTGGTCGAGTTCGACGAGCAGGGCAACGCGCTGTCCATCGAAGAGAAGCCACTCAAGCCCAAGTCCAGCTATGCCGTGACGGGCCTGTACTTCTACGACAACGACGTGGTCGAAATCGCCAAAGGCATTCGCCCCTCGGAGCGCGGCGAGCTTGAGATCACCGATGTCACCAATGCCTACCTCCAGCGCGGCGACTTGCGTGTGGAGCGCTTTGGCCGGGGCTTCGCCTGGCTCGACACCGGCACCCACGAGAGCCTGCTGGATGCCTCGCAATATGTGCAAACCATCGAGAACCGCCAGGGGCTGAAAGTGGCCTGCCTGGAAGAAATCGCCTTCAACAAGGGCTGGATCACCCGTGACCAGCTGCTGGCCAAGGCTGAAAAACTCAAGAAGACCGGTTACGGTCAGTACCTGGGCAAACTGGCAAACGAGTCTGCATGAACATCATCCCCACCGAGATCCCTGACGTACTGATCATCGAGCCAACGGTATACGGTGACAGCCGTGGCTTCTTCTTCGAAGCCTTCAATGCCCGCGAATTCGCGAAGCACACCGGCGTCACCGTGGACTTCGTCCAGGACAACCACTCGCGCTCCGTCAAAGGCGTGTTGCGCGGCCTGCACTATCAGGTGGAAAACACCCAGGGCAAACTGGTGCGGGTGGTACAGGGCGAGATACGCGACATTGCCGTGGACGTGCGCAGAAGTTCGCCCACGTTTGGCAAATGGGTCGCGGTTCACCTGTCGGCCGATAATCATCGGCAATTGTGGATTCCACCGGGGTTCGCCCACGGCTTCTCGGTGGTCAGCGAATCGGCCGAGTTTCTCTACAAGACCACGGACTACTACAACCCTGGCGCAGACCGTTGTATCCGCTGGGATGACGCTGAGCTGGCCATCGACTGGCAACTTGCGGGGCCGCCGGTGCTGTCGGACAAAGACAAGGTCGGCGTACCGCTGAGCGAGGCGCAACTGCTGCCATGAAAATCGTCGTCTGCGGCCGTAATGGCCAGGTTGCCCAAGCGCTGCAGGCGCAGTTGGCCGGGCTTGGCGAGCTACACGTGCTTGGCCGCGAGCACCTCGACCTGGCACAGCCCGAGGCCCTGCGCGAGCCGCTGCGCCGGCTCGCTCCCGACCTGATCATAAACGCTGCTGCCTACACGGCGGTGGACCAGGCCGAACAAGAGCCCGAGCGGGCCTTTGCAGTCAATGCCCATGGCCCCCGCGTGCTCGCCGAAGAAGCAGCACGGCTGGGTGCGCCGCTCATCCACTACTCCACCGACTATGTCTTCGACGGCAGCAAGGCCACGCCCTATACCGAACAAGACACGCCCAACCCCCTGGGGGTTTATGGCCACAGCAAACTGGCCGGCGAGCAGGCGATTACCGCGGTGGCCGGCCAGCACCTGATCCTGCGTACCAGCTGGGTCTATTCGTTGTATGGGCGCAACTTCCTGCTGACAATGCAGCGCCTGCTGCAGGAAAAGCCCCAACTGCGCGTGGTAAACGACCAGATTGGCGCGCCGACGTCTGCCGCTACCCTTGCTGCCAGCACCCGCACGCTGATCGAGCGCTGGCAAGCCGGGCAGGCTGGCGACTGGGGCACCTACCACCTCACTGCGCAAGGTGAGACCTCCTGGTTCGGTTTCGCCCAGGCGATCGCCGAGCAGTTGCAGGCGCAAGGGTTACCCTGTGCCGAACTGCAGCCCATCCCGTCCAGCGAATACCCCACACCCGCCCGCAGGCCACTCAATTCACGCTTGGACTGCTCACGCTTGGCCCAGCAATGGCACATCAGCCTGCCGCACTGGCAGCAGGCGCTGATCGACTGCCTCAAGTAGCGCATAATTGCGTCAGACTTTTCTGGCGCATTGACCTGATGATCGCGAAACCCACGCCCCCACGCCGTCCCCGCTGGCGCAGCCTGGCCCTGCTGGCCGTGTGCCTGATCCCACTGCTGTGGCCGCTGCATCATCTGGCCGAGCGCTATTACCAGGAAGAGCTGGCTTCGCAGAATCGCCAGACCCTCGACCTGTACGTCGCCAACCTGCTGGGCACCCTGCACCGCTACGAAACCCTGCCGCAAATCCTCGGCGACCTGCCGGCGCTGCGCGGCGTGCTGGCCGACCCGTTCCGCCTGGAGGCGGTGACCAACGCCAACCGCCTGCTCAAGGATATCGTCCAGCAGACCGGTGCCGAGGTCATGTACCTGATGGACGTCAGCGGCAATACCCTGGCCGCCTCCAACTGGGACAAGCACGACAGTTTCGTCGGTCGCAACTTCGCCTTCCGCCCCTACTTCAACGAAGCCATGGCCGGCCACCTGGGGCGCTTCTTTGGCCAGGGCACCACCTCGGCCAAGCGTGGCTACTTCTTCGCCGCCGCCGTGCGCGACCGCGAGCGGATCGTGGGCGTGCTGGTGGTCAAGGTCGACCTCGACCACACCGAAACCCTCTGGGGCCGTACCCCCGAGCAACTGTTGCTGACCGACCATAACGGCGTGGTCATCCTCACCTCTCGGCCGGACTGGCGTTTCCGCGCCACCCGCGCGCTGACCGAGGCCGAGCGCCAGGCGATCATCGCCATCCAGCCGTACCCGACCCAGGCCCCGCAACCCTTGGTGCTGAACCAGGACGCGTGGATCACCCAGACCCGCGACATCAAGGAAACCGGCTGGCAGGTCAGCATCCTCGCCCCGCGCATCCTGGTCGACCGCTCGGTGCAGACGGTGATGGCCATCGGCGCCGGCACGTTGCTGGTGCTGGTGCTGCTGGCCGGCCTGGTGATGCAGCGGCGTCGGCACTACATCGACCGCATCGACTTCGAGGCTCGTGGCCGTCAAGAGCTGGAAAAGCGCGTCGCCGAACGTACCGCCGACCTTGAAGGCCTCAACACCCGCCTCAAGAGCGCCGTGCTCGAACGTGAAAACGCCCAGCAGGAGGCCGTGCGGGCCCAGGACGAACTGGTCCAGGCCGGCAAGCTGTCGGTGCTGGGCACCATGTCGGCGAGCATCAGCCACGAGCTCAACCAGCCGCTGGCGGCCATCCGCAGCTACGCCGAAAATGCCGAGATCCTGCTCGACCACCAGCGCACCGAAGACGCCCGCGGCAACCTCAAGCTGATCGGTGAGCTGACCGGGCGCATGGCCTCGATCATCGCCCACCTGCGCGCCTTCGCCCGCCGCGACCGCCACGCCCCGGAAAGCGTGGCCCTGCAGCCGGCACTGGACGACGCCCTGGCGCTGTTGGCCAAGCGCCGCCGGGCGATGGCCGTCGAGCTGATCCGCGACTTGCCAGAGGCCACCTTGTGGGTGCAAGCCGGCGAAACCCGCCTGCGCCAAGTGCTGGGCAACCTGCTGGCCAACGCCCTCGATGCCCTGACCGAAAAGGCCAACCCGCGCCGCCTCTGGCTGAGTGCCGAACAGCGCGATGGCTACGTCTACCTGTACATCCGCGACAACGGCCCGGGCTTCAGCCGCCAGGCACTGGAGCATGCCAAAGAGCCGTTCTTCACCACCAAGACCCGTACCCAGGGCCTTGGCCTGGGGCTGGCCATCTGCGAAAGCCTGATGCGCGCCCTGGGCGGCGAACTGCTGCTGGCCAACCACCCAGAAGGCGGTGCCCTGCTTACCCTGCAACTGCGCGTGGCGGCACCCGGCGCTACCCTGCCCAATTCGGAGGACCCCTCGGCATGAGCCCCGAGACACTGATCGACAGCCAAGCCCAGGTCATTTTGGTCGACGACGACCCGCACCTGCGCCAAGCCCTGAGCCAGACCCTGGACCTTGCCGGGCTCAAGGTGGTGGCGCTTGCCGATGCCCAAGGCCTGGCCGAGCGCATCGAAGCCGACTGGCCCGGTGTGGTGGTCAGCGACATCCGCATGCCGGGCATCGATGGCCTGCAACTGCTGGAGCAACTGCACGGCCGCGACAGCGAACTGCCTGTGCTGCTGATTACTGGCCACGGCGATGTGCCGCTGGCGGTACAGGCCATGCGTGCCGGCGCCTATGACTTCCTCGAAAAGCCGTTCGCCAGCGACGCCCTGCTCGACAGCGTGCGCCGCGCCCTGGCCCTGCGCCGCCTGGTGCTGGACAACCGCAGCCTGCGCCTGGCCTTGAGCGACCGTCAGCAACTGGCCACCCGCCTGGTGGGCCAGTCGCCGACGATGCTACGCCTGCGTGAGCAGATCGGCGCCTTGGCTGGCACCCGTGCCGATGTGCTGATTCTGGGTGAGACTGGCGCCGGCAAAGAGGTGGTGGCCCGCGCCCTGCACGACCTTTCTAGCCGCCGCGACGGGCCCTTCGTGGCCATCAACGCCGGGGCATTGGCCGAATCGGTGGTCGAGAGCGAGCTGTTTGGCCACGAACCCGGCGCCTTCACCGGTGCGCAGAAGCGGCGTATCGGCAAGTTCGAATTCGCCAATGGCGGCACGCTGTTCCTCGACGAAATCGAGAGCATGAGCCTGGATGTGCAGGTGAAGTTGCTGCGCATGCTGCAGGAGCGGGTGGTCGAACGCCTGGGCGGCAACCAGTTGATCCCGCTGGATATCCGCATCATCGCCGCCACCAAGGAAGACCTGCGTCAGTCCGCCGACCAAGGGCGCTTCCGGGCCGACCTGTATTACCGCCTGAACGTGGCGCCGCTGCGCATCCCCCCGCTGCGCGAGCGTGGCGATGACATTTTGGTGTTGTTCCAGCACTTTGCCGACGCCGCCAGCCAGCGCCACGGTTTGCCGCCGCACACCCTGCAGCCGGCCCAGCGTGCCTTGCTGCTGCGCCACGACTGGCCAGGCAACGTGCGTGAGCTGCAGAACGTCGCCGAGCGTTTCGCCCTTGGCCTGGAGCTTGCCCTCGACGGCCAGGCGCCCGCTGCGGCAACGCCCACGGCGGCGGTATTGACCGGCAACCTCAGCGAACAGGTCGAACAGTTCGAGCGCTCGCTGATCGCCGCCGAGCTTGCCCAGCCGCACAGCTCGATGCGCAGCCTGGCCGAAGCGCTGGGCATCCCCCGCAAGACCCTGCATGACAAGCTGCGCAAACACAGCCTCAATTTTGACGGCGGCAGTGGCGGGCACGACGACCAGGAGGACAACCGTCCATGAGCAGCGACAGCCAGTACCTGCAATCCGTACTGCACAGCGACATCCCTCTGACCCGCGAAATGGGCCTGGAGGTCATCGATTGGCAGCAGCACACCCTGCGCCTGCAACTGCCGCTGGCAGCCAACGTCAACCACAAGAGCACCATGTTCGGCGGCAGCCTGTACTGCGCCGCAGTGCTGGTGGGTTGGGGGTGGCTGCACCTGCGCTTGCGCGAGCTGGGCATCGATGACGGGCATATCGTCATTCAGGAGGGGCAGATCAGCTATCCGCTGCCGGTCACCGGCGCGGCGGTGGCCCGCTGTGCGGCGCCGGATGAGAAGGCTTGGGAGCGCTTCGTGGCGATGTACCAGCGCCGTGGGCGGGCGCGTTTGACGCTGGAAACCACCGTCAGCAATGCTGGCAGTGACGAGCCTGCCGTGAAATTCAGCGGCCAGTACGTGCTGCACCGCTGACGCACACGCATGGACCGAAACAACGCCTGCTGATCCAGCAGGGGCTCTGTGGGAGCGGGTTTACCCGCGAACACCGGCGAAGCCGGTGCCAGAAACCGGGTTGGCTTCTTCGCGGGTAAACCCGCTCCCACAAGATCATGAGGCGCGGGGTTAAGCGTTTTGTTCTTTACACGCCAGATCGATCAAGGCTTGGCGCCAGGCGGCTGCGCGGGGCAAGGCCAGGAAGAACGGATTAAGCAGGGATTCACGCGCCGGGTAGGTGAACGGCTGGCCATCCAGCCCAATCACCTCGCCACCGGCCCCCTCCAATACGCCCTGTGCAGCGGCGGTATCCCACTGCGACGTCGGTGCCAGGCGCGGGTAGCAATCAGCGCTGCCTTCGGCCAGCAGGCAGAACTTCAGCGAGCTGCCGATATTGGCCAGGTCCAGCTCACCCACCGCCGCCCCTAACCCTGCCAACAGCGCCTCTTGCTCGGGGCTGGAATGGCGACGGCTGGCCACCACGGTGAAACGGCCTTCGGCAGGCGGTGCGTTACGCACCTGGATTGGCTGGGCAGCTTCCCCCGCCTCGGCACGCCACGCACCCAACTGGCGCCCACCCAAGTAGCAGCGCCCATTGGTCGGCATCGAGACCACGCCAAACACCACCACGCCGTTTTCGATCAGGGCGATGTTGACCGTGAACTCTTCACTGCCCGCAATGAATTCCTTGGTGCCGTCCAGCGGGTCGACCAACCACCAGCGGCCCCAGCCCTGGCGCTCGGCCAGCGAAATGTTGCAGTCCTCCTCGGACAGCACGGGGATGTGTGGCGCCAGCGACAGCAGGCCATCAGCGATGATGCGGTGGGCGGCCAGGTCGGCGGCGGTCACCGGGGAATCGTCGGCCTTGTTGGTCACCGCCACGTCGGCCCGCCAGAACGGCAGAATCGCCTCGCCCGCCAGATGGGCCAGCTTGACCACTTCGTGCATCAGTTGCAGGTCGTTCATAGCTCCAGAAGCCCCCGCTGGATCAGCAGGTCGCGCGCCAGGTACAGCGCCGCCAAGGCACGGCCCTCGGTGAATTGCGGGTGCATGGCCAGAGCCGACAGCTCGCGCAGGTTGACCTTGTCTACGCCCATGGGCTCTGGTTCGTCGCCCTCAAGGCGTTCTTCATACAGGTCGGTAGCCAGCACCACCTGGATCTTCTGGCTCATGTAGCCCGGCGACAGCGACAACTCGGTCAGGTGTTCCAACTGCCGCGCACCAAAGCCGGCTTCTTCCTTGAGCTCGCGGTCCGCCGCCGCCAGCACGTCTTCGCCCGGCTCGATCAAGCCCTTGGGCAGCGACAGCTCGTATTCGTCCGTGCCGCCGCAGTACTCCTCGACCAGCACGGCATGCTCGGCATCGAGCATGGCCACGATCATCACCGCCCCGTAACCATTGCCCCGGCCGACCAAGCGTTCATACGTGCGCTCGGCACCGTTGCTGAAGCGCAATTGCACGGCCTCGACGCGGAACAGGCGGCTGCTGGCGACGATTTCGCGGTTAAGGACGGTGGGTTTCTGGCGCATGGGGCAGCTCCTTGGCGTGAACGGGTTACTATACCGTGGCTAGCCGACTGAACGAGAGTTTCCCATGCCTGTTCTTCCCTGGTCTGCCATCGATACTGTCCTGCTGGACATGGACGGCACGCTGCTCGACCTGCACTACGACAACCGCTTCTGGCTGGAGCACCTGCCCCAGCGCTATGCCGAGCTGCATGGCGTGAGCCGGGCCATGGCGGAAATGGAGCTGCAGCCTTTGTTCGAGCGCAATGCTGGCACGCTCAACTGGTACTGCCTGGACTTCTGGAGCCGTGAACTGAAGCTGCCGATCCGCGAACTGAAACGCGAGATCGCCGACCTGATCGCCCTGCGCCCCGACGCCGACACCTTCCTGGCCGCCATCCGTCAGGCAGGCAAACGCGTGGTGATGATCACCAATGCCCACCGTGACTCGCTGTCACTGAAGCTGGAGCGGGTGGAACTGGCGCCGTATTTCGAGCGGCTGATCAGTTCGCATGATTATGGCTACCCGAAAGAGAGCCCACAGTTTTGGGATGCCTTGCAGGCGGATATCGGCTTTGAGCCTGCGCGCAGCCTGTTCATCGATGACACCCTGGCGATTTTGCGCAGTGCCCAGCGGTTTGGCGTGGGGCATTTGCTGGCGGTGCGCCAGCCCGATAGCCAGGCTGCACCTCGCGACACCCAGGAGTTTGCAGCGGTCGAGGATTACCGGGATTTGCTGGCAGGCCTGTGATGCTCCTTTTCGCAGGTACAGCGCCGACCTGTAGGAGCAGCCTTGTGCTGCGAAGAGGCCGGTATGGCAAAAGACATACTCTGGCCATACCGGCCTCTTCGCAGCACAAGGCTGCTCCTACAGGCTGATGCGCTACCCTGCGGTACGGGCAGTAAAGATCAGTCCGGAATGCGCAACACCTGCCCCGGGTAGATCTTGTCCGGGTGCTCGAGCATCGGCTTGTTGGCCTCGAAGATCTTGTTGTACTGGTTGGCGTTGCCATACACGACTACGGCAATGGCTGACAGGGTGTCACCCTTTTTCACGGTAACGAACCGCGCCGCCTGAACGACTGGCCCTGTTACGGTGATCTGATCGTCAACGCTGGCCACACCACTGATGTTCCCCGCCGCCAGAATGATCTTCTCCTTCTCCTCCTGGCTGGCCACCTCACCCTTGAGGATGATCTTGTCGCCTTCTACAGTGGCGGTGATGTTCGGATTACCCAGCCCGACGTCTTTCACGTGTTTCTTCAACTGCTCCTCGGCATTGGCATTGCCGGGGGTCAGTAGGTCGATCAACTTCTCGCCGGCTTCCTTCACGAAACTGAACAGGCTCATTGCGTTCTCCTTGTTGATAAAACCTCGGAGCCAGGAGTCTAGGCCAGGATTGCCCACCCTGCCCCAGTGCGACCAATCGACGCGGTCTATCACGGCATAGACCCTAGCGATTAGACGTGACCGGCCCACAGGCCTAGGCTTGTGCTATCAAAAAGCCGCCGGTAGTCAGCCCCGATGAACAGCAAACCTCCGGTCTGCGCGGCCTCATCGCCTTTGGCCTTGCCCGCCGCCAGCAACACCTACGAGTACGTCCAGCTCAGCGACGCCGAGCGTGCCAGCACGCCATTGGCCGAAGAAGTCGCCCTGGCCATCGCCTTCAACGGCCTCAATCAGGCCGTGATGCTGGTGAGCCCGACCGACCTGGAAGACTTTGCAGTCGGTTTCAGCGTCGGCAGCGGGATTGTCGAAGGCACTCAGGAAATCTATGACCTCAAGCTGTCCGGCAGCGGTTCGGCAATGTACGCCGACCTGGAAATCTCCAGCCGCGCCTTCTGGAACCTGAAAAACCAGCGCCGCCAACTGGCCGGTACCAGCGGCTGCGGCCTGTGCGGGGTCGAAGCCCTGGAGCAGGCACTGCCAGAGCTTGCCGAACTGCCCGGCGCGCCACTGCCGCCCGCGCACTGGCTGGCTGGCCTGCGCCAGCGCATCGACGCCTTCCAGCCGCTAGGCCAGCATTGCGGCGCGGTGCATGCGGCACTGTTCATGGACCGTAACGGCGAGCTGTTGCTCGGCCGCGAGGACATTGGCCGGCACAACGCCCTCGACAAACTGATCGGCGCCCTGCTGCGCCAAGGCATCGACAGTGAAGGCGGCCTGGCCATCGTCACCAGCCGCTGCAGCCTGGAGCTGATCCAGAAGGTCCTGCGTGCCGGCATCCAGACCCTGGTTAGCCTGTCGGCGCCCACCGGCCTTGCCCTCCAATGGGCACGCAAGCACAACCTCAACCTCATCCACTTGCCCAAGCACAGCGCACCGCGGGTCTACAGCCCAGCGGCGGAGTCGTAACAGCCGTGACCTCGTACCAGCACCTCCCGGACAACGCCCCAGCCTCCTCCCCTCGCTACAAGCCCTACCACGGCCCCGCCGGCGGCTGGGGGGCGTTGCGCAGCGTGGCCAAGGCCTGGGTCGGCAGCGACAATGCGCTGAAGAACATTCGCGCCCTGCTCAAGACCAACCAGAATGGCGGCTTTGACTGCCCTGGCTGCGCCTGGGGCGATTCGCCGGAAAGCGGCATGGTCAAGTTCTGCGAGAACGGCGCCAAGGCAGTCAACTGGGAAGCCACCAAGCGCCGCGTCGATGCCGCCTTCTTCGCCCGCTACAGCGTCAGCGCGCTGCGCGAGCAAAGCGATTACTGGCTCGAGTACCAGGGCCGCCTGACCGAACCGATGGTCTACGACGCGCAACGCGACCATTACCAGCCCATCAGCTGGGAGGCGGCCTTCGCCCTGATCGCCCGCGAACTGAACAACCTGGCAACCCCTGACCAGGCTGAGTTCTACACCTCGGGCCGTGCCAGCAACGAAGCGGCGTACCTCTACCAATTGTTCGTGCGCGCCTACGGCACCAACAATTTCCCGGATTGCTCGAACATGTGCCACGAAGCCAGCGGCGTGGCCTTGGGGCAGAGCGTCGGCGTCGGCAAGGGCACGGTCACCTACGACGACTTCGAGCATGCCGATGCGATCTTCGTCTGGGGCCAGAACCCGGGCACCAACCACCCGCGCATGCTCGACCCGCTGCGCGATGCGGTAAAACGCGGTGCCCAGGTGGTGTGCGTCAACCCGCTGAAAGAGCGCGGCCTGGAGCGCTTCCAGCACCCGCAGAACCCGCTGGAGATGTTGACCAACAGCGACCGGCCGACCAACACCGCGTTCTTCCGCCCGGCCCTGGGTGGCGACATGGCGCTGCTGCGTGGCATGGCCAAGTTCGTCCTGCAGTGGGAACGCGAAGCCCAGGCCAAGGGTGAGCCTGCGGTCTTCGACCACGCCTTCATTGCCGAGCATGGTCACGGCGTCGATGACTACCTGGCCGTGGTCGACGCCACTTCGTGGGAACACATTCAGGCGCAATCCGGCCTGACCCTGGCCGACATCGAACTGGCCGCGCGCATGTACTGCCGTGGCAAGCGGGTGATCATGTGCTGGGCGATGGGCATCACCCAGCACCGCCATTCGGTGCCGACCATCCAGGAAATCGTCAACCTGCAGATGCTGCGCGGCAACATCGGAGCGCCAGGCGCCGGCCTGTGCCCGGTGCGTGGCCACAGCAACGTCCAGGGCGACCGCACCATGGGCATCAACGAGCGGCCGCCGGTGGCCTTGCTCGACGCCATCGAAAAGCGCTTCAACTTCCCCGTGCCGCGGCACAACGGCCACAACACCGTCGAAGCCATCCACGCCATGCTCGACGGCCGCGCCAAGGTGTTCATCGGGCTGGGCGGCAACTTTGCCCAAGCCACGCCAGACACCGAGCGCACCGCGCAGGCGCTGCGCAACTGCGAACTGACCGTGCACATCAGCACCAAACTCAACCGCAGCCACCTGGTCCACGGCAAGCAGGCGCTGATCCTGCCGTGCCTGGGCCGTACCGACATCGACCTGCAGGCCGATGGCCCACAAGCGGTGACTGTGGAAGACTCGTTCAGCATGGTCCACGCCTCCAACGGCCAGTTGAAACCGCTGTCGACGCAGATGCGCTCGGAGCCTGCGGTGGTTGCCGGTATCGCCGCCGCCACCCTGGGCAAACAACCGGTCGACTGGCACTGGCTGGTGGCCGATTACGACCGCATCCGCGACCTGATCGGCGACACCATCCCCGGCTTCAGCGGCTTCAACGAACGCCTGCGTGAACCGGGTGGCTTTTACCTGGGCAACAGCGCCGCCAGCCGCGAATGGAAGACCGCTACCGGCCGCGCCAACTTCAAGGCCAACCTGTTGCCGGATACCTTGCTTGATGAAAGGGTGCGGGCCAGCGGCCAGTTGCCCGACCTGATCATGCAGTCGATGCGCTCGCACGATCAGTACAACACCACCATCTATGGCCTGGATGACCGCTACCGCGGCGTGCGTGGCCAGCGTGAAGTGCTGTTCGCCAACGAGGCCGACATCGTCCGCCTGGGGTTCCAGCCGGGGCAGAAGGTCGACATCGTTTCGTTGTGGGGGGATGAGCATGTGCGCCGTGTGCATGGTTTCACATTGCTGGCCTTCGATATCCCGGCGGGGCAAGCGGCGGCTTACTATCCCGAAGTGAACCCGCTGGTGCCGCTTGAGAGCATTGGCGATGGCAGCCATACGCCGACGTCCAAGTTCATTGCCATCAAGCTTGAGCGGGCGCGGGATAACAATCGGATTATCTGACATTCACTGCACAATCATTGTAGGAGCGGCCTTGCGTCGCGAAAGGGCTGCGCAGCAGCCCCCAATTTCGGCGTCGCCGCAAATATTGCTGGGGACGCTTTGCGGCCCTTTCGCGACGCAAGGCCGCTCCTACAAAGCCAGCGTATGACTGCGCGGAACGTAACCGGCAAAAACGAAAAAAGCCCTGTTCCGCAACGGTTCAGGGCTTTGTCATAAGTACCTCTGACAGCCAAAAAACGATTAAGTTTCACAGCAAATACAGTAACTTAGAGAATTGTGTACAACTCGTGCTACTCGTCGGATTTCAATTGCCAGCCGCCCTCCAGAGCCTCAAATTCGCCCTCGTCATCCCTATGAGGCTCTCTTGATGAAGAAGTACTCCTCGATTCTGTTGTTGTCTTTCAGCTTGCTCAGCGGCGTTGCCATGGCCGGTGGCAATACCGAGGCCGGCATTGGCGGCGCATTGGGTGGGGTACTCGGCTCCGTCGTGGGCAACTCCATCGGTGGTAGCACAGGCGGCGCGATTGGTGCCGGCCTGGGCGGCGCCGCCGGCGGTGCACTGGGTGCCGACAAACGCCAGCGTGGCGAAGCCGCCATCGGTGGCGCGCTGGGCGCTGCAGGCGGTAACGTGGTCGGTCGCTCCGTGGGCGGTACCACCGGTAGCTACATTGGTGCAGCAGCCGGCGGTGGTGCCGGTGGCGCGCTGGGTAACTACATGGGTAACAAGGCCGACGAAGACGAGCGCCATGACGATCGTCGCTACCGTCGCAGCTATGACGACCGCCGTCACTACGACCGTGGCCACCATTACGGCCACCGCAAGCACAAGCGCCACTGGCGCGACTAATGCCTGAGGGCCCAGCCCTGGCAACAAAAGCCCCGCCCGCACCGGCGGGGCTTTTTTATGCCTGTTGCCCGAGCTGAAGGCCAGCGAGCACTGCCTGCAGCGCCTCTGGCAACGGCACAGGCCGGCCGCTTGCCCGCTCGATGAACACCTGCACCACCGTCCCCGCCGCACAGGCGTCTGCTTCACCCGGGCGATACAGGGCCAACCGGTACTCCACGGTACTGCCCGCCAGGCGCGTCACGCCCAGCCCCACCTCAAGCACATCCGGAAAGCCCGGCAGGGCGAAGAAGTCTGCAGCCGAACTGACCACAAACGCCGCCAGCGCACCTTCGCGCAGGTCGAATTCGGCCTGCTCCACCAGAAACGCCTGGATAGCGGTTTCGAAGAAGCCATGCACGGTGGCACCGGCGATATGGCCGTTGTGATCATTGTCTTGCGGGCGGGTGAGGATGGGGTGGAAATGGGTGAATGCGGAACGCTGAGGAGATTCGGTCATTAGTTATCCACAGTTGATGACACCAGAAGGAAGCTTCCCACAACAATATCGGAAGGCATATAGTCGCAATCAACTATAGATTGCATAGCATGGTTAATCCCGATGAAACCGAGAAAAACACCCGTGCCCACTCATCAAGTAGACCATGCCAACCTTAGCCGATTGGCTGAAGCAGGACGCATCAACGCCACTCACATCGTGGGCCAACCGGGAGGCTGGGCCGTTCAGGTCGATATCAATCAGCAGGAACACATTCTGACCGCCCAACGCAGCGGCAACGTGAGGCTATTCAAGAAATTCGAAACCCTGGTGACTTACCTGCTCGATCTGGGTATTGAGCATTTCGAAGTCGATGCATCCACGTTTGATCCTGGCCAAACGAGTACCTATCAACGGCCGGATCGTGCCCAGGCCCTCAAAAAGGCCCATGAGGCCGCAGCCTATGAGGCTTGGTTTACTGAACAGGTCGAGGCAAGCCTGAACGATATTTCACCGCTTATGGAGGATGAAGAAGCGGAACGACTGTTCGCCGCACACCGCGCTGCGCTCAGGGCCAAAATCCGCTGATGCGCCTGGTATGGCGTCAGATGGCACGTAAAGACCGTTTTCGCATCATGGACCATATTGCGCAAGATAACCCTGAAGCGGCCATCATGCTGGACGAATCCTTCAGGGAAAAAGCCAGGCGCGCTGCACACAATCCTTCTCTGTACAGAAAGGGCAGGCACCCAGAAACTCGAGAAATCGTGGTACGGCCTAACTATGTGATGATTTACCGCGTCTCGGGCGAGTGCGTTGAGATCATCCGTATTCTGCATGCACGGCAAAAATGGCCTTGATTCACATACGAAAAAGCCGCCCCTGAGGGCGGCTCTGTCGTTGCAACTGCTAGCAGCTTACAGCTGTGGACCAGCAGCCTTGATCGCGTCGGAAACTTCGAATTTCTTGAAGTTTTCGATGAACAGCTTGGCCAGGCCTTTGGCCGCTTCGTCGTAAGCGGCTTTGTCAGCCCAGTTGGTGCGCGGGTTGAGCAGCTCGGTGTCGACGCCCGGAACGGCCTTTGGCACGTCCAGGTTGATGATGTCCAAGTGCTCGGTTTCGGCGCCTACCAGTGCACCGCTCTGGATCGCAGCGATCACAGCACGGGTGGTCGGAATGCTGAAACGCTTGCCAACGCCGTAGCCACCGCCGGTCCAGCCGGTGTTGACCAGGTAAACCTTGGAGTTGAAGCCGTTGATGCGCTTGATCAGCAGCTCAGCGTACTCGCCAGCCGGACGCGGGAAGAACGGCGCGCCGAAGCAGGTGGAGAAGGTCGACTTGATGCCGCCGCCCGAACCCATTTCGGTGGAACCGACCAGCGCGGTGTAACCGGACAGGAAGTGGTAAGCAGCCTGTTCGTTGTTCAGGATCGAAACCGGAGGCAGAACGCCAGTCAGGTCGCAGGTCAGGAAGATGACCGCGTTAGGCTCGCCACCCAGGTTCGCTTCGGAACGCTTGGCAACGTGCTCCAGCGGGTAGGCCGCACGGCTGTTCTGGGTCAGGCTGACGTCGGTGTAGTCGGCGTGCTTGTTGGCGTCGAGTACGACGTTTTCCAGCACTGCGCCATGCTTGATGGCTTTCCAGATGACCGGCTCGTTCTTCTCGGACAGGTCGATGCACTTGGCGTAGCAGCCGCCTTCCATGTTGAAGACAACGCCTTCGCCCCAACCGTGCTCGTCGTCACCGATCAGGTAACGGCTTTCGTCGGCCGACAGGGTGGTCTTGCCGGTGCCGGACAGGCCGAAGAACAGGGTCACATCGCCTTCTTCGCCGATGTTGGCAGCGCAGTGCATTGGCAGCACGTCAGCGGCCGGCAGCAGGAAGTTCTGCACCGAGAACATGGCTTTCTTCATTTCACCGGCGTAACGCATGCCAGCGATCAGCACCTTCTTCGCGGCGAAGTTGATGATGACGCAGCCGTCGGAGTTGGTGCCGTCACGCTCAGGCTCGCACACGAAGTTGGCAACGTTGAGCACTTGCCACTGGTCACGGCCAGCCGGGTTGAACTGTTCAGGGTTGATGAACAGGCAACGGCCGAACAGGTTCTGCCAGGCAGTCTGGGTGGTCATCTTCACCGGCAGGTAGTGCTCGGCGGCCGCCCCTACGTGAACGTAGGAAACGAAGTGATCCTGGGCGTTGTTGAACGCCTCGACGCGGTCCCACAGGGCATCGAACTTGTCGGCCGGGAACTTGCGGTTGATCGGGCCCCAGGAAATGGCATCCTGGGTGGAAGGTTCTTCGACGATGAAACGGTCAGCCGGCGAACGGCCAGTACGGTGCCCAGTCTCAACGACCAGTGCGCCGGTATCGGCTAGTACGCCTTCACCGCGTTGCAGCGCTTCTTTTACCAGCTCATCGACGCTCAGGTCGGTGTACACGGTGTTGTTGGCTTGCGTCATGAGATACCCCATCCGGCCCGAGGCCGAGTGCTCCAAACGTTTTGTAGTTGTCTGTAAAAAACTACTACAGCGAAAAAAGTGGCCGGATTATGCCAGAAAAGCCCAAAAAAAGTAGGCCCCTCCTGTCGTAACCGCGCTTTTGCGCAATTAGACAGGAGATTTCCCTGCAATTAATCGTTTCAGTGGCGAGTTTCTGAGGCCGTGTCCGTGCCGCCACCCGCAAACAGTTGCGCCACATCGCTTGCATCGAAGAAATAGCGCTCGTTGCAGAACTGGCAATCGATCTCCACCTTGCCACCACACTCCTCGACCAACTGCTTGGCGTCGTGCTCGCCGAGGCTGACCAGCGCATTGCCGGAGCGCTCGCGCGAGCAGCTGCAGTGGAAGCGCAGGGGTTCGATGTCGAACAGGCGCACCGCGTCTTCGTGGTACAGACGGTGCAGCAAGGTTTCGTTGTCTTCTTGCCACTCTTCAGGCTTGAGTGTTTTGGCCAGGGCTACAACGTGCTGCCAGCTGTCCTCGCGCTCTTCGTCGTCCGGCTGGCGATCACGTGGCAATTGCTGCAACAGCAGGCCGCGGGCCTTGCCATCTTTGGCATCGAGCCAGAAACGGGTGTTGAGCTGTTGCGACTGAACGAAGTAATTGGTGAAGCACTCCGCCAGGTTGGCACCGTCCAGGTCCACGGTCCCCTGGTAGCGCTGGCCGTTGACTGGGTCGATGGTCAGCGTCAGATGGCCGTCGGGCATCAGCTGCGCCAAGGTCGCGTCGGCAGGAATCTGATCGACTTCGTAACGGGCCACGCCGCGGATTTCACGCTCGCCCGAGCATTCCACCATCAGCAGCGGGATCGGCCCCTCGGAGCGCGCCTGCAGGATCAGCAGGCCGTCGAACTTCAGGGCACCCACCAGCAATGCGGTGGCGGCCATCAATTCGCCGAGCAGCGCGGCCACGGGTTGGGGGTACGGGTGACGCGCCAGCACTTCGGCATAGCTGCGGTCGAGCCCTACCCACTCACCGCGGATATCGCGGTCGTCGAAGAGGAAACGTTGGGTGAAATCGGTATCCGGCAATTCGCTCATAGGTTCTGGCTATCTGAAAATGATGACAAAATGGTTACACGGCGTTTCGAAATACTGCGAAGCCCGTGGCAGAGCGCTCACAAGGCGCTCCGATTCCTGTTGGCAATAGAGGTATCTTATGGACAATCGACCACTGTTCCAAGCAAGGTGGTCCTTCGGGCCCTTGGCAGCCTGCACACTGCTGCCCATCGCTCTACTGTGTTTCTGGTTATGGCCTTTTGGCCAGATCCTGTGCCTGACTTTCGACGAGTGGCTGTTCCACAGCCTCAATGCGCCGCTGGCCGACAACACCACCTGGCGCTACATCTGGACCCTTGGCAGCCTGCGCCCGTTCGACATCGTGGTCGGGCTGATCCTTCTAGCGGTGCTGATCCGTGGCAACTGGGTGTTCAAAGCCTGCCAGGTGCGTGAGGCGTTTTTCGGCTTTCTGGTGACCCTGATCCTATTAGTGGTGATTCGCGCGCTGTTTTCCAAGTGGGTGGATGCTGCGGGGTGGCAACACAAGAGCCCGTCGATGATCTTCGATGACGTCGTGCACCTCAGTGACTATTACCCGAACCTGGAAGCGGCCTGGGAACTCAAGGACCGCTCCAGCAAGAGTTTCCCGGGCGATCACGCCTCGGTGCTGCTGGTCTGGGCGTTGTTCATGAGCGTGTTCAGCCGTCGCCTGATGCACTACCTGGTGGTCTGGGGGCTGGCGCTGGTGTTCATGCTGCCACGCTTGGTGGCGGGCGCCCATTGGGGCCAGGACGACTACATCGGCGGGTTGCTGATGGCGGTGCTGGCGTTGGGGTGGAGTTGCTATACGCCACTGGCGGCCAAAGGCAGTGCGGCGTTGATGCGCTGGACGGCGCCGTTGTTTGCCCTGGCAGCCAGGTTACCGTTGGTCGGTAGATTGGCGGTGGTTCGCTAACAGCGGGGGCCGCTTTGCGGCCCATTCGCGGGGCAAGCCCGCTCCCACATTTGCCCCGCGAATGGGCTGAAAGCAGCCCCTGTTCAGTCAAAGCTACCGTGCAGTTGGTGAATCTGTCGCCGCTGCTTCTTGTTTGGCCGGCCATCGGTGGTCACACCCATCGCCCCGGCCTTGCGCATTTCGGCAGCCTGTTCGCGGCGGCGCACACTCTCTTCGGTTTCGGCATACAGCGCCTGCGCTTCGGGCGCCCCGCGCCTGACCACCGACAGCGCCTTGACCACCACTGTGCGCTCGTCAAACCCGGTGCGCAGTACAAACTCATCCCCTACCCTCGGTTCCTTGCCCGGCTTGCAGCGTTCGCCCCGGCAATGCACCTTGCCACTTTCGATGGCCGCCTTGGCCAGCGCGCGGGTCTTGTAGAACCGCGCCGCCCATAGCCATTTGTCCAGGCGAACCTTGTCGTCTTCTTCCGCCTTGTGTGCCATCCCGTTACCTCGAATTCTGTCTTTAATCGAACTGTACTACCGTATCTTGCGGATGCAAAAAGTCCACGCCGTGCTTACAGTTCACCACCTTATCCCCTGGGTGCGCTTCGTGAAGACATTTGACCATTTGACTGTGATCGGCCTGCGCGAGTGGGTAGCCCTGCCCGACCTTGGCGTCGCCGGGCTGCGCGCCAAGATCGACACCGGCGCCAGTACGTCCAGCCTGCACGCCACCGAGGTGGAACAGTTCGAACGTGACGGCCAACCGTGGGTCCGATTTACTGCGCACCTGGGTTCGGTGGTGCAGTTGCGCCACCGCCGTTGCGAAGCGCCACTGGTGACCATGAAGACCATCAAGAGCTCCAATGGCCACGCCCAGACCCGCTATGTGATTCGCACATCGCTGGCACTGGGCGATAGCGTGTGGGAAGTCGAGTTCACCCTGGCCTGTCGCAAAGAGATGCGCTACCGCCTGCTGCTGGGTTCCAAGGCACTTATTCACGGCCACTTGGTGGTCAACCCTGGCCTGAAGTACGTACAAGACAAACCGGCCTTTCCGGCCACCCTTTCCCCTGTCACAGGTGCTGCATGAAGATCGCTGTGCTGTCGCGCAATCCGCGTCTGTATTCCACCCGCCGCCTGGTCGAAGCCGGTACCCAGCGTGGCCACGAAATGGTGGTGATCGATACCCTGCGGGCCTACATGAATATCGCCAGCCACAAGCCGCAGATCCACTACCGCGGCAAGCCACTGGAAGGCTTCGATGCGGTGATCCCGCGCATCGGTGCCTCGGTGACGTTCTATGGCTGCGCGGTGCTGCGCCAGTTCGAAATGATGGGCGTGTACCCGCTCAACGAGTCGGTGGCCATTGCCCGCTCACGTGACAAGCTTCGCTCGTTGCAGTTGCTGTCGCGCCGTGGCATCGGCCTGCCGATCACCGGTTTCGCCCACTCACCTGACGACATCCCGGACCTGATCCAGATGGTCAACGGCGCGCCCCTGGTGATCAAGGTGCTGGAAGGTACCCAGGGCATTGGCGTGGTGCTGTGCGAAACAACTCAAGCTGCAGAGTCGGTGATTGAGGCGTTCATGGGCCTGAAGCAGAACATCATGGTGCAGGAATACATCAAGGAGGCCGGCGGGGCCGACATTCGCTGCTTTGTGGTCGGTGACAAGGTGATTGCCTCGATGAAGCGTCAGGCCAAGCCCGGCGAGTTTCGCTCCAACCTGCATCGGGGGGGTGTCGCCAGCCTGATCAAGATCACGCCGGAAGAGCGGATTACCGCCATTCGTGCCGCCAAGGTGATGGGGCTGAGCGTGGCGGGCGTGGATATCCTGCGCTCCAACCATGGGCCGTTGGTGATGGAGGTGAATTCGTCGCCGGGGTTGGAAGGGATTGAAGTGACCACCGGCAAGAACGTGGCCGGGATGATCATCGAGCACCTGGAGAAGAATGGCGGACCGAATCAGACTCGGACCAAGGGTAAGGGCTGAAATGTTGGGGCTGCTTTGCAGCCCATTCGCAGCACAAGGCTGCTCCTACAAGGGACCGCGTAAGCCTTGTTGGAGCAGCCTTGTGCTGCGAATGGGCCGCAAAGCGGCCCCGACAATCACACCGCATTACGCGGCAGCAAAAGCCCCAACGGCAACCTGACCCGCGCCTCGATCCCGCCACCCGACCGGTTGCGCAACTCGACATTCCCGCCATGCTGGGCTGCGATGCGCTTGACGATCGCCAGGCCCAACCCGGTGCCCTTGCCACCACGGGCACGGTCACCGCGAATGAACGGGTTGAAGATCGTCTCCAGCTCCGACTCGTCGATCCCCGTCCCCCGGTCCAGCACGCTGAGCACCACGTAAGGCGCGCTCTCGTCGCCGGACACATAGGCCGCCACTTCCACGCCCTTGCCGGCATGGTGCAGGGCGTTGCCGATCAGGTTGCCCAACATGCGCTTGAGCGAAACCCGGCGCAGCGGGAACGGCGGAATCGGCTCCAGGCACAGCCGTACACGTTCTTCGGGCTGGTTGTACGGGGCCACCACTTCGCGCACCAGGTCGGCCAGGTCGACCTCTTCCACCGGCTCGTCACGGCCATCGCGAATGAACGCCAGGAACTGGTCCAGAATCGCGTCCATGTCCTCGATATCGCGGACCATGTCATCGCTAAGCTCGTTGTCACTGTCCAGCAGCGAAAGCGACAGGCGCAGCCGCGTCAGCGGTGTACGCAAGTCGTGGGAAACCCCTGCCAGCATCAACTCGCGTTCACGCCCGGCCTGCTCGACATCCTCAGCCATCTGGTTGAACGCGCGGTACACCTCGGTCATCTCACTGGGCGTATCGCTGATTGGCAAGCGCACGCTGCGCCCCTGGCCCAGTTGCCGGGCGGCGAACACCAGGCGCTTGAGCGGCTGGTTCAGTTGGCGCACGAAAATCCAGGCAGAGGCGGTGGACAACAGGCCGATGGCCAGGAACCAGCCAAGCACGTTCCAGATCTTCTGCCCACGCAGCGGGTGCGGGTACAGCGGCACTTTGAGCCAGCCAGGGCCGAGGCTCGGCGCATTGACCCACAACGCCGGTGGCGCATGAATGCGCAGGCGTACTTCGGTGTCTTCGCCCAGTTCGGCCTGCATCTGGCGCTGGTAGATCTCGCTGTAAGGCCAGTGCTGCTCGCCTTCCGGCACACCCGAGCCGGTCACCCGGATCAGGCCTGCGGCTTCGGCGATCTTGTCACGGTTCTCTTCATCGGCAGCCCAATAGGCGCGCAAGGTCAGTGCCACACCGTGGCTGTACTGACGGTCGACCAGCACATCCTCGTTCATCAACAGATAAACGAGGGTCAGCGCCTTGGAAAACAGGACGACGATCAGCACCAGCCACAGCGTGCGGGCGAAGAAGCTTTGCGGAAACCACAACGGCGTTCTCATGGGCGACGCGGCATCATTTGCCGGCGTTTCCGTCCGGCACGAAGACGTACCCTACGCCCCAGACCGTCTGGATGTACCGTGGCTTGGACGGGTCGGGCTCGATCATGCGGCGCAGGCGCGAGATCTGCACGTCGATGGAACGCTCCAGGGCATCCCACTCGCGGCCACGGGCCAGGTTCATCAGTTTGTCGCGGGTCAGCGGTTCACGCGCATGCATGACCAGCGCCTTGAGCACGGCGAACTCACCGGTGGTGAGCATGTGCACTTCGTCGCCGCGTTTAAGCTCGCGGGTGGCCAGCGACAGCTCGTAATCACCGAAGGTGACCGATTCGTCTTCGCTGCCCGGGGCACCCGGGACGCTCGGTGCCTGGCGGCGCAGCACGGCCTTGACCCGGGCCATCAGCTCGTCCGGGTTGAAGGGTTTGCCCAGGTAGTCGTCAGCGCCCAGCTCCAGCCCTTTGATGCGGCTGAGCTCGTCGCCTTTGGCGGTGAGCATGATGATCGGGATCTGGTTGTTCGACTGGCGCAGCCGCTTGCAGGCGGACAGGCCGTCTTCGCCCGGCAGCATCAGGTCGAGCACCACCAGGTTGAACACCTCCCGCGCGAGCAGGCGGTCCATCTGTTCGGTGTTGGGCACCGCGCGGGCACGGTAGCCCTTGCTGGTGAAGAAACGCTCCAGCAGGCTGCTCAGCCCCGGATCGTCGTCGACGATGAGAATCTTGTCACCTTCAGCGGTGTTTGCAGTGCCGGTCATGAATTACTCCTCTGGTATCGCCGCGCATTATGGCGTAGCCATTGCAACGCGTGCCGTGAGCATTGTTAGCAGATTTTTCCCCCGGCGCCAGTTCCGGGCCGTTCAGGCTGGCTTGGCGCCATCACCGCAAGCCGGTCACGATGGGTATAATGCGCGGCTTTCATCCAGTGCCGTCGGGCTGCAAACCCGCGCGCGGCCCCCGTATTCACAATTGTCAGGTGGTTTACATGGACAGCATCAACAGCCGTATCGCCGAGGAACTGGGCGTACGCCCACAACAGGTCGAAGCGGCCGTGGGCCTGTTGGACGAAGGCTCGACCGTGCCTTTCATCGCCCGTTACCGCAAGGAAGTGACCGGCAGCCTGGACGACACCCAACTGCGCCACCTGGAAGAGCGCCTGCGCTACCTGCGCGAACTCGACGAGCGCCGCGCCAGCATCCTGTCCAGCATCGAGGAACAGGGCAAGCTGACCCCGGAACTGGCCCGCGAGATCAAGCTGGCCGACACCAAGACCCGCCTCGAAGACCTTTACCTGCCGTACAAGCAAAAGCGCCGCACCAAGGGCCAGATCGCCCTGGAAGCCGGCCTCGGCGAGCTGGCCGACGGCTTGTTCAACGACCCGCAACTGACCCCGGAAACCGAAGCGGCCCGCTTCGTCGACGCCGAAAAGGGCGTGGCCGATGTCAAGGCGGCGCTGGAAGGCGCTAAATACATCCTCATGGAGCGCTTCGCCGAAGACGCCGCCCTGCTCGACAAGCTGCGCAACTTCCTCAAGCAGGAGTCGGTGCTCAGCGCCCGCGTGGTGGCTGGCAAGGAAGAAGAAGGCGCCAAGTTCCGCGACTACTTCGCCCATGACGAACTGCTGCGCAACGCCCCGTCGCACCGTGCCCTGGCGATTTTCCGCGGGCGCAACGAAGGCATCCTGAGCGCCTCGCTCAAAGTCGGTGAAGAACTGCCTGGCACCCTGCACCCGTGCGAAGTGATGATCGGCAACCACGTCGGCGTTGAAAACCGCAGCCGGCCGGCCGACAAGTGGCTGGGTGAAGTGGTGCGCTGGACCTGGAAGGTCAAGCTGTACACCCACCTGGAAACCGACCTGTTCGGCGAACTGCGCGACAACGCCGAAAGCGAGGCGATCAACGTGTTCGCCCACAACCTGCACGACCTGCTGCTGGCCGCCCCGGCTGGCCCGCGCGCCACCTTGGGCTTCGACCCAGGCCTGCGCACCGGTTGCAAGATCGCCGTGGTCGACGCCACCGGCAAACTGCTGGACTACACGACGGTCTACCCGCACGCGCCGAAAAACGACTGGGACCGCACCATTTCCATCATGGCCGCACTGTGCGCCAAGCACTCGGTGGAACTGATCGCCATCGGCAACGGCACCGCCAGCCGCGAAAGCGACAAGCTGGTGGCCGAACTGGTCAAAAAATACCCAGCCCTGAAAATCACCAAGATCATGGTCTCCGAGGCCGGTGCGTCGGTGTACTCGGCATCGGAACTGGCCGCCCGCGAGTTCCCGGACCTGGACGTATCGATCCGCGGCGCCGTGTCGATTGCCCGTCGCCTGCAGGACCCACTGGCAGAGCTGGTGAAGATCGACCCGAAATCCATCGGTGTCGGCCAGTACCAGCACGACGTGTCCCAGCTGAAGCTGGCCCGTGGCCTGGACGCCGTGGTCGAGGACTGCGTGAACGCCGTGGGCGTGGACGTGAACACGGCCTCGGTGGCGCTGCTGACCCGTATCTCCGGCCTTAACGCCACGCTGGCACAGAACATCGTCGCCCACCGCGATGCCAACGGCCCGTTCGCGACCCGTGCAGCGCTGAAAAAGGTCAGCCGCCTCGGTGAAAAAACCTTCGAACAAGCCGCCGGCTTCCTGCGCGTGATGAACGGCGATAACCCGCTGGACGCCTCCGCCGTGCACCCTGAGGCCTACCCGCTGGTGCAGCGCATCGCCGCTGGCACCGACCGCGACATCCGCTCGCTGATCGGCGACAGCAGCTTCCTCAAGCGCCTGGACCCGAAGCAGTTCACCGACGAGTCCTTCGGCCTGCCGACCGTTACCGACATCCTGCAAGAGCTGGACAAGCCCGGCCGCGACCCACGCCCTGAGTTCAAGACCGCCACCTTCCAGGACGGCGTCGAAGACCTCAAGGACCTGGAGCCTGGCATGATCCTCGAAGGCGTGGTCACCAACGTCACCAACTTCGGTGCCTTCGTCGACATCGGCGTGCACCAGGACGGCCTGGTGCACATCTCGGCATTGTCCGAGAAGTTCATCAAAGACCCGCGTGAAGCGGTCAAGGCCGGCGACGTGGTCAAGGTCAAGGTCATGGAAGTGGACATCCCGCGCAAGCGTGTCGGGCTGTCCATGCGCATGGGCGATACCCCGGGCGAGAAGGTCGAAGGCAACCGTGGCGGCGGCCGTGGCAACGGCGGCAATCGCCAGCAGCAGGCCCCGCGCCAGCGTGAAACTGCCACTGCCGCCCCGGCCAACAATGCCATGGCGTCGTTGTTCGCCAACGCCAAGCAGCTGAAGAAGAAGTGATGGACGTCCCGCGCGAATACGTCGAAAGCGCCTTCAGCCAACTGCTTGGCTGCCGCCTGCAACGCCTGGACACAGGCGTTGCCGAAGTGGCCCTGGCGCTCGAGCCGCAACTGCGCAACCGTGGCCAGAAACTGCACGGTGGGGCGATCTTCAGCCTGGTGGACATCGCCATGGGCCTGGCCTGCTCGGCCAGCCATGGTTTCGACCAGCAGAGCGTGACCATCGAATGCAAGATCAACTACATGCGTGCGGTCAGTGATGGCGAGGTGCTGTGCACGGCCCGTGTGCTGCACGCCGGGCGGCGCACGCTGGTGGTCGACGCCGACGTAGTTCAAGGCGACAAACTGGTGGCCAAAGCGCAAGGAACCTTCGCGGTTCTCTAGCTCACCAAGCTGTATCTGCGGTATTTTCAGCAGCAACTTGGTGCCACTTCGTGCCGCATCGCCGGCAAGCCGGCTCCCACAAGGTCCCCGCTGACCTTCTGTGGGAGCCGGCTTGCCGGCGATGAGGCGCAAAGCGGCCCCACAATTCGGTGCCGGAACCGCGTAAACCAGGCGACAACGCCAGTTCCTTTCTTCCTACCCTTGTAGACCGTTATCTCTACCCCCATATTGGGGCGACTGACGCGTGAAGGAATACATCTTGAGCGAACTCCTCAACCGCCGCCTGAGCCTGCTCGGCGCAAATCTCCCCCTGCTCAAGCAGTGCCTGCACGGTATTGAGCGAGAATGCCTGCGCGTGACCGATGAAGGTCGCCTGGCCCAGACCCCGCACCCTGAGGCCTTGGGTTCGGCGCTGACCAACGAGCAGATCACCACCGATTATTCCGAGTCGCTGCTGGAGTTCATCACCCCGGCCCTGGCGGACCCGGCCCAGGTGCTCGAGAACCTCGACGAGATCCACCGCTTCGTCTACACCAAGCTGGGTAGCGAATACCTGTGGAGCCCGTCGATGCCCTGCGCGTTGCCGGCCGAGGAAGACATCCCGATTGCCGAATACGGCAGCTCGAACATCGGCAAGCTCAAGCACGTGTACCGCAAAGGCCTGGCCCTGCGCTATGGCCGCACCATGCAGTGCATCGCCGGTATCCATTACAACTTCTCGCTGCCTGAAGCGTTGTGGCCATTGCTGCGCGCAAGCGAAGGCAGCGCAGAAGAGGCGCGCGATTATCAGTCGTCGGCCTACATCGCGCTGATCCGCAACTTCCGCCGCTACAGCTGGCTTTTGATGTACCTGTTCGGCGCTTCGCCGACCCTGGACAAAGGCTTCCTGCGTGGCCGCCCGCACCAGCTCGAAGAACTCGATGCCGAAACGTTGTTCCTGCCCTACGCCACCAGCCTGCGCATGAGCGACCTGGGTTACCAGAGCAACGCCCAGGCCGGCCTCACGCCGTGCTACAACAACCTGGCCAGCTACACCGACAGCCTGCGCAAGGCGGTGGGCACGCCCTACCCGCCTTACGTCGAGGTCGGTACGCACGTGGATGGCGAGTGGGTGCAGCTGAACACCAACATCCTGCAAATCGAGAACGAGTACTACTCGAACATCCGCCCCAAGCGTGTCACCTACACCGGCGAGCGGCCGATCCAGGCGCTGACGTCTCGTGGCGTGCAGTACGTCGAAGTGCGCTGCCTGGACATCAACCCGTTCCTGCCGGTCGGGATCGACCTGACCGAAGCGCGTTTCCTCGATGCCTTCCTGCTGTTCTGCGCGCTTGAAGAAAGCCCGCAACTGGACAACGGCGAGTGTGGCCAGTGCACCAGCAACTTCCTGACCGTAGTCAAAGAAGGCCGTCGCCCAGGCTTGGAACTGCACCGTGATGGTCAGCCCATCGCGCTGAAAACCTGGGCTACCGAGTTGATCACTCGCATTGGCCAACTGGCCGAGCTGCTCGACCGCGCCCACGGCGGCGACGCACATGCCAACGCCCTGCAGGAGCAACAGGCCAAGGTCGACGACGCCTCGCTGACCCCATCGGCCCAAGTCCTGGCACGCATGACCGAACATGACGAAAGTTTTGTCCAGTTCTCGCTGCGCCAGAGCCGCGTTCACGCCGAGCGCTTCCGCGAGCAACCGCTAAGCAGCGAACGCCAGCAGGCCTTCGAAACGCTCGCCCGCGAGTCGCTGGCCAAACAGGCCGAGCTTGAGCAGACCGAAGTCGGCGACTTCGACCTGTTCGTCGGCGCCTACCAGGCCAGCATCCTGGCGATCAGCAACTGATGAGCCGCACCGCCTCCCCGCGCAAGCCGCGCGCCAGCAGCCAGGCCAGGATCGAGACGATCCTGGCGGCCGCGCGCGAGCTGCTTGCCGAGCTGGGGGTGGCGGGGTTGTCGATCTACAGCGTGGCCGAGCGGGCGCAGATACCCCCTTCGTCGGTGTACCACTTCTTCGCCAGCGTCCCAGCCCTGCTGGAGGCGTTGACCGCCGACGTGCACCGGGCGTTTCGCGAAGCGCTGAGTGCACCGATCGACAGCAGTACGCTGACGACCTGGCATGAACTGTCACGGTTGATCGAGCAACGCATGCTGGATATCTACAACGGGGATGCCGCGGCGCGTCAGTTGATCCTGGCGCAGCATGGCCTGAGCGAAGTGGTGCAAGCTGACCGGCAGCACGACATGGAGCTGGGCGACCTGATGTACAAGCTGTTCGACCAGCATTTTCACTTGCCGGTGATGCCTGCAGATGTGGATGTGTTTGCCCTGGCCATGGAGCTGAGCGACCGGGTGTATGCGCGGTCGGTGCAGTTGCATGAACAGATCACGGCGCGTATGGCCGAGGAAGGCAAGCGGGTGTTCGAGGCGTATCTGGGGCTTTATTTGCCGCCGTTTCTGGCTAAGCGTTTGGGTTGAAATGGTTGGGGCCGCTTTGCGGCCCTTCGCGGGACCAGCCCGCTCCCACATGGGATTCGATCTCCTGATGGGAATTCGATCTCTTGTAGGAGCGGGCTTGCCCGCGAAGGGCTGCAGAGCAGCCCCCTTCAACACCAGAATCACAGCTTGGCGATGGACACTTCTGTCGACTTCACAAAGGCAATCACTTCACTGCCCACCTGCAGCTCCAGCTCACGCACGGAGCGGGTGGTGATCACCGAGGTGACAACGCCGGAGGCGGTCTGCACGTCGATTTCCGACAGTACCGGGCCTTCGAGGATTTCTTTCACGGTGCCTTTGAACTGGTTGCGAACGTTGATGGCTTTGATAGTCATGGCTTGATTCCTTCTCTTTGGCTTCAGTCGGGTAAGTGAGTGATTCAGTGCGCCCAACGCAGTTGCGTGGGCAAAGGGGCTACAGGATCCGGCTCAGGCGCAGTGCCCGGGGCCGACAGAACACGGTTGAGCACTTCGCTTTCCAGCGCCGCCAAACGGTGCGAACCACGCGACCTTGGCCGTGCCAGATCGACAGTGAGGTCGAGCCCGACCTCGCCGTCTTCGATCAAGATCACCCGGTCCGCCACGGCAACCGCCTCGCTGACATCGTGGGTAACCAGCAACACGGTGAACCCGTGCTGACGCCAGAGGCGTTCGATCAATTGCTGCATTTCGATACGGGTCAATGCATCCAGGGCACCCAGCGGCTCGTCCAGCAACAGCAGACGCGGCTGGTGAATCAGTGCCCGCGCCAGGGCCACCCGTTGCTTCTGGCCACCGGAGAGTGCTGCCGGCCACTCGTTGGCGCGGTCGGCCAGGCCGACTGCTTCCAGCGCATCCAGCGCACGTGGCCGCCAGTTGCCAGACAAGCCCAGGCCGACGTTGTCGATCACCTTCTTCCACGGCAACAGGCGCGCGTCCTGGAACATCAGCCGGGTTTCTTCGCGGGCTTCGGCCAAGGGTGCGGCACCGGCCAGCAATTCACCGGCGCTGGGCTGGTCGAGGCCGGCCAGCAAACGCAGCAAAGTGCTCTTGCCGCAGCCGCTGCGGCCAACGATGGCGACGAACTGGCCGGCCGGGATGTGCAGGTCGATGCCTTTGAGCACTTCACGCTGGCCAAAGGTTTTACGCAGGCCGTTGGATGCCAGGGGGATGCCACGCAGCAGGCGTGGCGGCTGTTCCTTGAGCACGGTCATGCGCCCTCCTTCTTGGCCACTTGATAGGCCGGGTGCCAGCGCAGCCAGACACGTTCCAGGCCGCGGGCGGCGAGGTCAGCGAGCTTGCCAAGCACGGCGTACAGGACGATGGCCAAGACCACCACGTCGGTCTGCAGGAACTCACGGGCGTTCATCGCCAGGTAACCGATACCGGCATTCGCCGAGATGGTTTCTGCCACGATCAGGGTCAGCCACATGAAGCCCAGGGCGAAGCGCACGCCCACCAGGATCGAGGGCAATGCACCTGGCAGGATCACCTGACGGAATAGGCCGAAACCGGACAGGCCATAGCTGCGCGCCATCTCCACCAGGGCCGGGTCAACGTTGCGGATACCGTGGTAGGTGTTGAGGTAGATCGGGAACAACGTGCCCAGGGCGACCAAAAAAATCTTTGCCGACTCATCGATACCGAACCACAGGATCACCAGTGGGATCAGCGCCAGGTGAGGCACGTTGCGGATCATCTGCACCGAGCTGTCGAGCAGGCGTTCGCCCCAGTTCGACAGGCCAGTGATAAAGCCCAGCGCCAGGCCGATGCTGCCGCCGATGACGAAGCCCAGCCCGGCACGCCAGCCACTGATGGCCAGGTGGGTCCAGATCTCGCCGCTGCGCACCAGCTCGACACCCGCGCTGACCACCGCGCTCGGCGCTGGCAGGATGCGGGTCGACAGCCAGCCCGCGCTGACCGCCAGCTGCCAGGCCGCCAGCAGCAGTACCGGCAGTGCCCATGGGGCCAGGCGCTGGGCCAAGGTAGAAGAAGTTGCACGACTCATGGCCCGGCCCTCAGCTCTGCGACACGGACTTGGGCAGGATATCGTTGGCCACCATCTCGCCGAACGGGCTCACGTAACCGGTACTTTTCGGTTGCTCCGGGCGCTGTACGTCGAGGTGCGGGAACAGCAGCTCGGCAACGCGGTAGGACTCTTCAAGGTGTGGATAACCCGAGAAGATGAAGGTATCGATGCCCAGCTCGGAGTATTCCTTGACCCGCGCAGCCACGGTAGGGCCATCGCCGACCAGCGCAGTACCGGCGCCGCCACGTACCAGGCCGACACCCGCCCACAGGTTGGGGCTGACTTCCAGGTTGTCGCGGTTGCCGCCGTGCAGGGCAGCCATGCGCTGCTGGCCGACCGAGTCGAAACGCGCCAGTGAGGCCTGGGCACGGGCGATGGTTTCGTCGTCCAGGTGCGAGATCAGGCGGTCAGCGGCGGCCCAGGCTTCTTCATTGGTTTCACGCACGATCACGTGCAGGCGGATACCGAAGCGCACTTCGCGGCCTTGGGCGGCCGCCTTTTCGCGGACCTGGGCGATTTTTTCGGCGACAGCGGCCGGTGGCTCGCCCCAGGTCAGGTACAGCTCGACCTGCTCGGCCGCCAGGTCTTGCGCGGCTTCGGACGAGCCGCCGAAGTACAGCGGCGGACGCGGTTGCTGAACCGGCGGATAAAGCAGTTTGGCGCCCTTCACCTGGATGTGCTTGCCGTCGTAGTCGACGTTTTCGCCTTCCAGCACCTTGCGCCAGATACGGGTGAACTCGACCGAGGCTTCGTAGCGCTCTTCGTGGCTCAGGTGCAGGCCGTCACCGGCCAGTTCGTCCGGGTCGCCACCGGTGACCAGGTTGAACAGCGCACGGCCGTTGGACAGGCGGTCCAGGGTCGCGGCCTGGCGCGCCGCCACGGTCGGCGAAATGATGCCGGGGCGCAGAGCAACCAGAAACTTCAGGCGCTGGGTGACAGGGATCAACGACGCAGCCACCAGCCAGGAATCCTCGCAGGAACGCCCGGTAGGGATCAGCACCCCACCAAAACCAAGGCGGTCGGCAGCCTGGGCAATTTGCTGCAGGTAGCCGTGATCGACTGCACGGGCGCCATCGGAGGTGCCCAGGTACTTGCCGTCACCGTGTGTGGGAAGAAACCAGAAAATGTTAAGGCTCATTGGAGTTGTCTCCTCAAGGGTGGCTCAAGCCGGAGCAACGCCCCGGCGCAGGCAATTCAATCAAGGCGCACTGGCGACCTTGGCCGGGGGTGTCCAGATCACGTCCTTGATGCTCAGCGGCTTGGGAATAAGCTTCAGCGCCTGGAACGTGTCGGCGATCTTCTGTTGTGCGGCCACCACCTCAGGGGTGAGCGGCGCAGCGCCGTAGCCTTGGCGCTTGACCGAGGTCAGGGTGATGTCGGCAGGCAGCCCAAGCAGGGGCGCGACCTGATCGGTGACCTCCTGCGGGTTGGCCTGGGACCACTCGCCCACGGCACGCACTTCATCGATCAAGGTGCTGATCACGGCAGGGTGCTGGGTGGCATAGTCACGGGTGGCGAGATAGAACTGATGGTTGTCGACCAGGCCCTTGCCGTCACGCAGGGTACGTGCCTGCAGCTGTTTCTCGGCGGCGGCCTGGTACGGGTCCCAGATCACCCAGGCATCGACGCTGCCACGCTCGAATGCCGCGCGGGCATCGGCTGGTGGCAGGTAGACCGGTTGAATGTCGCTGTATTTGAGGCCTGCATCTTCCAGGGCACGCACCAGCAGGTAGTGGACGTTGGAGCCCTTGTTGAGGACGACTTTCTTGCCTTTGAGGTCTTTCACCGACTGGATCGACGAGCCCTTCGGCACCAGGATCGCTTCGCTGTGCGGCGCCGGTGGCTCGTAGGCCACGTAGAGCAGGTCGGCGCCGGCAGCTTGAGCGAATACCGGCGGCGTTTCGCCGGTGACGCCGAAGTCGATGGAGCCGACGTTCAGGCCTTCGAGCAACTGCGGGCCACCGGGGAATTCGGTCCACTGCACCTGCACGCCCTGCTCGGCCAGGCGCTTCTCCAGCGTGCCTTTGGCCTTGAGCAGCACCAGGGTGCCGTATTTCTGATAACCGATGCGCAGGCTCTCGGCCTGGGCTTGGGTGATGGCGCCGAAGGACACAGCCGCCGCAAACAGGGCGACCAGACCACGACGCAAGAAGACTGTGCGCATGGCGCTCTCCTGTGCGAATGGGGTTCGGGTTGCACCTGCTTGCCTCGTTGACGGGCGAGTAAGGTGGATGACGCGATAAAGCCGTTGAACCGGGTCAGATGCTCCAGCGGGCACTGATCAGGCGTTCATTGAGTACGCCGGGGGCCACGGGGCGCGGCCGACGGGCCAGGGCAACGTGGAAGGTTTCCAGCGAGTCCTGCAGGCGCTCATCCAGAGCAGGTGCCAGCTGTGCCGCCTTGGCGCCTTCTGCGTAGGCGACCTGGCTGTCGTCGGCGAAGATCCCTTGCAGGGTCTCTTGCGCCTTGAGTGCCGACAGCACCGGTTTTAACGCGTAATCCACCGCCAGCATGTGGGCGATGCTGCCGCCGGTAGCGATGGGCAGCACGACCTTGTGCTCCAGGGCGCGCTCGGGCAGCAGGTCGAGCAATGTTTTCAGCGCGCCGGCGAACGATGCCTTGTACACCGGGGTGGCGACGATCAGGCCATCGGCCTGGGCCACCAGTTGCTGGAAGTGCTGCACCTGCGGGCTGTCGAAGCGCGCATGGAGCAGGTCCTCGGCGGGGAAGTCACGTACCTGGAAGGTCACCACTTCGACGCCACGGTGCTGCAGCCACTGGCGCGAGCGCTCGAGCAACACGCCGGAGCGTGAACGGGTACCAGGGCTACCACCGATTGAGACGACCAGCATTGGAGCGCTTCCTTGTGTTCTGTTGGGAGTGACATTAACAGCCCGTTCATATATCTAGAAATCATATTTTTTCATTTGTTTATTCGTTTTTTATCTATTCCCCAATACGGTCTCTGTGGGAGCGGGTTTACCCGCGAAGAAGCCAACACCGTTCCTTCAGGCATAAAAAAGGGCCGTCGAAACGGCCCGAAATCCCTGCTATGGCTAAGAGCAATGCAACGTGGATCCTTTAACGATTAGGTTGCGGCGTCAGGCGCAGATAAGGCTTCACCGCCCGATACCCTTTGGGGAAACGCTGCTTGATCTCCTCCTCGTCTTTGAGCGAAGGCACGATCACTACGTCGTCACCGTCCTGCCAGTTACCTGGCGTGGCGACCTTGTAGTTGTCGGTCAGCTGCAGCGAGTCGATTACCCGCAAAATCTCGTTGAAGTTGCGCCCGGTACTGGCCGGATAGGTAATGGTCAGGCGCACCTTCTTGTTTGGGTCGATGACGAACAGCGAGCGCACGGTCAAGGTGTCGTTCGCGTTCGGGTGAATCAGGTCGTACAGGTCGGACACCTTGCGGTCGGCGTCGGCGATGATCGGGAAGTTGACCACGGTGTTCTGGGTCTCGTTGATGTCATCGATCCACTTGTGGTGCGAGTCGACCGGGTCCACCGACAGCGCGATGGCCTTGACGCCGCGCTGGGCGAAGTCGTCTTTGAGCTTGGCGGTCAGGCCCAGTTCGGTGGTGCACACCGGGGTAAAGTCGGCCGGGTGGGAAAACAGCACACCCCAACTGTTGCCGAGCCACTCGTGGAAGCGGATCTTGCCTTCACTGGAATCCTGTTCGAAATCGGGGGCGATGTCGCCGAGTTTGAGGCTCATGGGGTGCGGCTCCTGTGCTGTGTTCTGGCCTTGTGGGGTTCAATGTGCCTGCATTCAGTTAAAAACAAAAAGAATAAATACTGATTTATTTATAACCACAGAGCATACCGAATTGCAGACATAAAAAAGCCTCGCACTAGGCGAGGCTTCTGGTTCAGCTACGGCTTACAGGAAGTTGTAAGTGTAGTTGAAGATCAGACGGGTCTGATCCTGGTCAGCCAGCGAGCTGGTGCCAGTGCCACGGTAGACACCGTGACGCAGGCTCGCGCCCAGGCCCTTGAGGGTGCCTTCCTGGATGACGTAGTCGACGCGGGCGTCACGTTCCCATTCGCTGAAGGTACCGTTGCCGTTGGCGTTCTTGCCGTCTTCACCTTTCAGGTAGGAGACCGAAGCTTTCAGGCCTGGCACGCCCAGACGCGCAAAGTCATACGAGTACTGACCGAAGGTGGTGTTTTCACCGGCCTTGGCGAACTGGTTGATCATGCTGTCGGTGAACAGGTAGAAGCTGGAACCACCAGCGCCTTCGTTGCGGCCATTGCCATCAACGACGTTGCCTTGGTTGAGCCAGACAAAACCACCGTCATCGTTGACGCGCTGGTGGCCGAGCATCAGCGCATGGCCGCCCAGGGTGTAGGTGAACATGGCGGACCAGGTCTTGTTGTCGACCTCGCCGAGGTTCTTGGCATAGCCACCGTTGTTGCTGAAGCGGTAGCCAGCTTCACCGTTCTTGCCGTCGCTGCTGCTGTCGAAGTAGCGCAGGTCGGTCTTGAACGACTGGTCGTCAGCAATCTTGAACACGTGGGTCGCGCCCAGGAAGTGCTGCTTGTAGAAGTCTTCCAGGTTCGAGTAGTAGTACTGCAGGGTCAGGTCTGGCGTGAGCTTGTAGTCCAGGCCGCCGTAGCGGAACTTGTTGCTGTCCTGGGTAGCGCCCGCCACGGACAGGCCGGTGCGGTTGGTCGAAGCACGGCCCATGGCGTGGGTCAGCTGACCGGCATTGATGGTCAGGTTGTCGATTTCCTTCGACTGGATGGTGCCACCCTCGAAGGTTTGCGGCAGCAGACGACCATCGTTGGCAACCAGGATCGGCAGGTTAGGCGCCAGGGCGCTACCGAAGTGAGCTTCGGTCTTGGAGAAGCGAGCCTTGGCGTTGGCACCGATGCGGCCCCACTGGCTTACTGCCGAACCATCGCTATCGTCAGGCTGGAAGCCAGTCTTGTGATAGCCGCGGCCGCCATCCAGCTGAATGCCCCACAGAGCCTGGGCGTCGACGCCGAAGCCGACAGTGCCTTCAGTGAAGCCGGAAATGTAATCGAGCTTGAAGCCCTGGCCTGATTCACGCTGGTCCGGGCGAGGGTCGCCGTGGGCTTCACGGTTGTTGTTGTCGAAGTACATGGTGCGCGAGCTGAGCGACAGTTTGCTGTCTTCAACGAAACCGGCAGCGCCTGCTTGTTGGGCGAGAACCCCCAGTGCCACGGCCAGAGCCAGGCTGGACTTGTACATGTTTTGCTCCTCTACGTTCTAATTCTTGTGTATCTCTGGAGGCGGGGTCTGCTGCCCCGCTCACCGTGGATTGGCGATTTAGTCCCAAAGCGTGACCATGAAGTCAATCGTTTCTAAACGTTTCGCGACTTTGGTCTAAGACGCCACCTGCGCTACAGGATAATGACAATCCTATAAATCCAAAATGACCGTTTTATGAATTTGTAAGATTTTTCCGGAATATGTTAGGAACCTTTACTGCCTTTTGTTGTAAACGGCACATTGGTTCATAACTGTTGGTTATTTGCAAACGTTTGCTCATAACCTAATTCCATACTGCTCTAAGGGACGAAAAAGCCTAGCAGCCCTGTCGGATTTCGCCATTGCGCGGCATCAACGGCGCGCGGCTTAAAGCATTTGGCTCCTAAGCTAATTCTAAAAAGTTATTTATTTTAGATTTCTTAGATCATTTAGTCTTCTCGCCATCCATCACATCGATTGCCTGACGAGAGGTTCAACCATGATCCCGCACGCTCCGCTGCGCCTGTTCGCCGCCCTGACCCTCGCCGGCACCAGCTGGTTGGCCCAGGCCGCCGACCTGACCGTGGCCTACCAGACCACCGTTGACCCGGCCAAAGTGGCCCAGGTCGATGGCGACTACGAAAAAGCCAGCAAGGCCAGTATCGACTGGCGCAAATTCGACAACGGCGCCGATGTGATCACGGCTGTGGCCAGCGGTGACGTGCAGATCGGCTACCTCGGTTCCAGCCCGCTGGCCGCTGCGGCAACACGCAAACTGCCGGTCGAGACCTTCCTGATCGCCACCCAGATCGGCGCGGGCGAAGCACTGGTGGCGCGCGACAGCATCAAGACGCCGCAAGACCTGATCGGCAAGAAAGTGGCCGTGCCTTTCGTTTCCACCGGCCACTACAGCCTGCTGGCGGCGCTCAAGGCCTGGAACATCGACCCGTCCAAGGTACAGATCCTCAACCTCGCGCCACCGGCGATCATCGCCGCCTGGAAACGCGGTGACATCGACGCGACCTACGTCTGGGACCCCGCCCTGGGCGTGGCCAAGGAAAACGGCAAGGTGCTGATCACCTCCGGTGAACTGGCCGAAAAAGGCGCACCGACCTTCGACGCCTGGATCGTGCGCAAGGACTTCGCCGACAAGCACCCTGACGTGGTCAAGGCGTTCGCCAAGGTCACCCTCGACGCCTACGCCGACTACCGCAAAGACCCGCAAGCCTGGCTGGCCAACACGGACAACGTGGCCAAGCTGGTCAAGCTGTCCGGCGCCAAGGCCAGCGATATCCCGGTGCTGCTGGAAGGCAACGTCTACCCATTGGCCGCCGACCAGGCCAACGCTCTGGGTGCACCGACCACCCAAGCGCTGACCGACACCGCCACCTTCCTCAAGCAACAAGGCAAGGTCGACGCGGTGCTGCCGGACTACTCGCCGTACGTCAGCGCCAAGTTCCTTCCAAACTGATCCGGAGCCCGTCATGGCCTTGCTTGAACTGGAGCGCATCAGCGCACAGTACCCTGGCGCCAGCACCCCGGTGCTGGCCGACATCAACCTGAGCCTGGGTCCACGCCAGCTGCTGGTGGCCCTCGGGCCATCCGGCAGCGGCAAGACGTCGCTGCTCAACCTGATCGCCGGCTTCGTCGCCCCCAGCGGCGGCCGCATCACCCTTGACGGTGCACCGGTCAACGGCCCCAGCGCCGAACGCGGTGTGGTGTTCCAAGACGATGCCTTGCTGCCCTGGCAGAACGTGCTGGGCAACGTCGCCTTTGGCCTTGAGCTGGCCGGCGTACCGCGCGCCCAGCGTGAGGCCAAGGCCCGCGAGATGCTGGCCTTGGTCGACCTGGAAGGGTTTGCCGAGCGGCGCATATGGCAATTGTCCGGTGGCCAGAAGCAGCGTGTCGGCCTGGCCCGCGCGCTGGCGGCCGACCCACGGGTACTGCTGATGGACGAGCCGTTCGGCGCGCTCGACGCGTTCACCCGCGAGCAGATGCAAGAGCTGCTGCTGCAGGTCTGGCAGCGCACCGCAAAGCCTGTGTTCCTGATTACCCACGACATTGAAGAAGCGGTGTTCCTCGCCAGCGAGCTGGTGCTGCTGGCGCCCAACCCGGGGCGTGTGGTCGAGCGCCTGCAGTTGGACTTCGGCCAACGCTACGCGGCGGGCGAGCCGGCCCGGGCGATCAAGTCCGACCCCCGCTTCATCGAAACCCGCGAGCATGTGCTGGCGCGGGTCTTCTCCCAACGCCAAAGCCTGCAGGAGCGCGCATGAGCAGCCTGGATCTGCCGGTTACCGGCAAACGCGACGCCCACACCCGGCCTGCTGAAAAGGCACGCCGCCCGCTTGCTACCCGCTGGATCAGCACCCTGACCCTGGCCAGCCTGCTGCTGGCCTGGTGGCTGGTGACGGCCGCCGGCTGGATCGAGCCGCTGTTCCTGCCGGCGCCCGGCGATATCCTGGCCAGGGCCTGGACCCTACTGACCCAGGGCTACATGGATGCCAGCCTGTGGCAGCACCTGGGGGCAAGCCTGGGCCGTATCGGCCTGGCACTGGTCGCCGCCACCCTGACCGCCATCCCGGTCGGCATCGCCATCGGTTACAACCGTGTGGCGCGGGGCATTCTCGACCCGCTGATCGAGTTCTACCGCCCTATTCCGCCTCTGGCCTATCTGCCGCTCATCGTCATCTGGTGCGGCATCGGCGAGCTGTCGAAAGTGTTGCTGATTTACCTGGCGATCTTCGCCCCGATTGCCATCGCCACCGCCACCGGCGTACGCACCGTCGACCCGGCCAAACTGCGCGCCGCGCAATCGCTGGGGGCGACCAAGGCGCAACTGATCCGCCACGTGATCCTGCCCAGCGCCTTGCCCGACATCCTCACCGGCATCCGCATCGGCCTTGGGGTCGGCTGGTCGACCCTGGTGGCCGCAGAACTGATCGCCGCCACCAGCGGCCTGGGCTTCATGGTGCAGTCGGCGGCGCAGTTCCTGGTCACTGACGTGGTGGTGCTGGGCATTCTGCTGATCGCCCTGATCGCCTTCGCGTTGGAAATGAGCCTGCGCGCGCTGCAACGCAAGCTGGTGCCCTGGCACGGGCAAAGTCACTGACCACGCCGGCATTTCGGCGCCTAGTAAAAACAGATCGAGACCGACATGAGCCTGACCATCACCCCTCTCAGCCCGGCGCTCGGCGCCCAGATCAGCGGCGTGGACATCAGCCGCGACATCACCACCGAGCAGCGCGACGCCATCGAGCAAGCGCTGCTCAAGCACCAGGTGCTGTTCTTCCGCGATCAACCGATCAACCCAGACCAGCAAGCCCGCTTTGCGGCCCGCTTTGGTGACCTGCACATCCACCCGATCTACCCCAACGTGCCGGAAACCCCGCAGGTGCTGGTGCTCGACACGGCGGTCACCGACGTGCGCGACAACGCCGTCTGGCACACCGACGTGACCTTCCTGCCGACCCCGGCGATGGGTGCGGTGCTCAGCGCCAAGCAACTGCCGGCGTATGGCGGCGACACCCTGTGGGCCAGTGGCATTGCCGCCCTCGAAGCCTTGTCGGCCCCCCTGCGCGAGATGCTTGACGGGCTGACGGCCACCCATGACTTCACCAAGTCGTTCCCGCTCGAGCGTTTTGGCACCACGCCAGAAGACCTGGCGCGCTGGGAAGCGACCCGGCGCAACAACCCGCCGCTGTCACACCCAGTGATCCGCACGCACCCGGTCAGCGGGCGCAAGGCGCTGTTCGTCAACGAAGGGTTCACCACGCGCATCAATGAGTTGAACGAGTATGAGAGCGACGCGTTGCTCAAGCTGCTGTTCGCCCATGCGACCAGGCCTGAGTTCAGCATTCGCTGGCGGTGGCAGGAAAATGATGTGGCGTTCTGGGACAACCGCGTGACCCAGCATTTTGCGGTGGATGATTACCGGCCGAATCGGCGGGTGATGCACCGGGCGACGATTTTGGGGGATGCGCCGTTTTGAACCGCGGGAGGCCGTTGGCCTCCATTCGCAGCACAAGGCTGCTCCTACAGGGGATCGCACATCCTGTAGGAGCAGCCTTGTGCTGCGAAAGGGCCGCAAAGCGGCCCCAGCGTTCTAGCGGACCAAGTGCAAGTACTGCATATGCCGCTCGTACTGGTCGAGGATGTCGTTGATGATCTGCTCCTTGCTGTAGCCCACCAGGTCGTAGTTCTGGCTGCCCTCGCTCAGGTGCACCTCCGCCCGGTAATAACGGCGGTTCTTCAACTCCTGAGCACCCAGCCCACCCAACGCAAACGACGGCGTGAAATAGCCGCGCATCTGCACCTGGTAGATGAAGGGTTGCTCCTCGCCATGGCCCACTTTCAAGCTGACGTTGTCGTGGCTCGGGTCGTCCTGGGTAATCAGCACCAGGCCCTTCTGCTCGAACACCTCACGCACATCGGCAATCGCCGGGCGCACCACATCGTCCATGAAGCGGTACACCTCATCGCGTGACGGAAAGTGCACGGCCTGGCTCAGGCGCTGGCGCCAGCCGCCGCGCCCGCGACGCGACTGAGCGAACGGCGCCAGCGAATGCATCTGCGCAATCTGCCGCTGGGACTCCAGGTAGAACGCCTTGTGCAGCCCCCACATCATGCACAGCAAGATCAGCGAGAACGGCAGCGAGGTCAGCACCACCGCCGACTTCAGCGAATCGATGCTGCCAGCGAACAGCAATGCACTGGTGATCAGCGCGGTCATCGCGCCCCAGAAAATCCGCAGCCAGTTAGGCCCGTCTTCATCCGGGTCACCACCCTTGGCCGACAAAGTCGACAGCACCACAGTGCCCGAGTCGGCCGAGGTGACGAAGAACACGAAGCTGATAAACACCGTGGTCGCGATGACCACCTTGCTCCAGGGGTAGGTCTCTAGCAGCAGGTACAGGCTCATCGACGGGTTATCCAGCGCCGATTGACCAAGCGCGGTCATGCCATGGTTGATGACCTGGTCCAACGCGCTGTTGCCGAAGATCGACATCCACGCCAGGGTGAAGCCCAGGGGAATCAGCAACACGCCGAAGACGAATTCGCGGATGGTGCGCCCACGCGAAATACGCGCAATGAACAAGCCCACGAACGGCGCCCAGGCAATCCACCAGGCCCAGTAGAACACCGTCCAGCCGCCCAGCCAGTCGCGGTTTTCGCCATAGGCATAGACGTCGAAGCTCTTGCGGGGCAAGGCGCCGAGGTAGTCACCCAGGTTCTGGATAAGGGTGTTGAACAGGTGCTGGGTAGGGCCGGCAAACAGCACGAACAGCAACAGCGCGCAGGCCAGGAACAGGTTGATGTCGCTCATCACCCGCACGCCTTTCTCCACCCCGGCGACCGCCACGGCCACCGCCGCGCCCATCATCAGGGTGATCAGCGCGACCTGCACCCACTGGCTGTGGCTGATACCGAACAGGTAATCCAGGCCGGCATTCAAGTGCAACACGCCAAAGCCCATGTCGGCGCCGAGGCCGAACACCGTGGCAATGATGCCAAAGCCATCCACCGCGTAACCAATCGGCCCGTTGATGCGCTTGCCGATCAGGGGGTACAGCGCCGAGCGCAAGGCCAGCGGCAGGTTATGCCGGTAGGCGAAGTAGGCCAGCGCCATGCCGACGAAGGCAAACACGCCCCAGCCATGCAGGCCCCAGTGCAGGAACAGGATCTGCATGGCCTGGCGCCCGGCCTCTGCCGTGCCTGCTTCGCCCTGGGGCGGCTGCAGCATGTGGGTCAGCGGTTCGGACACGCAGAAGAAGAACAGCGTGATGCTGATGCCGGCGGCAAACAGCATGCCGGCCCAGGACAAGTAGCTGAACTCGGGTTCGTCGTGGTCGGCACCGAGCTTGATCTTGCCGTAGCCGGACAAGGCGGTGACCACCACGAAGACCAGGTACAGCGTCATCGCCAGCATGTAGTACCAGCCGACCGTGTTGGCCGCCCAGTTCTGCGCCGCTAGCAACCAGTCGCCTGCGGCTTGCGGATTGGTGATGACAATGAGGCCGAAGATGAGGATGAAACTTGCCGCGAAATAGAACACCGGAGGGTTCATGCGCATCTTGCCGTTGGCAAGGGTGGGGGTCGGTGCACTCATCGGGCATGCACCTCGTCACGTGACGTAAGGTTCGAAATGAACGGGTTCAGCAAAGGAATCCTCCTGTTGAACACCGGCAGCGGACCAGCGTTTTTTCATTGAACAAGCGTTCAAGTTAACCATGGATCGGGATTTGATGCGAACCGGGGTGCTGATCGGTGCATGCCTGAACCGGCCCTTTTGCGGGGCAAGCCCACTCCCCCAGGTACATCACTAGCCTCAATAGGCTGATGATTCTGTGGGAGCGGGCTCGCCCCGCGAAAGGGCCGGTACAGCCAGTAAAGACCTCAGGTCAGTTCTTGTCCTGGCAATCCAGCTGCAGGTTGGCCTGGGTAATGTTGCTCTCGGCCGGCACGCTGCGGGTGAGCCACACATTACCGCCAATGGTCGAGCCCTTGCCGATGGTAATGCGCCCCAGGATCGTGGCCCCCGCATAGATCACCACGTCGTCCTCGACGATCGGGTGGCGCGGCAGGCCTTTGTGCAAGGTCCCCGACTCATCGCTTGGGAAGCGCTTGGCGCCCAGTGTCACCGCCTGGTAGATACGTACCCGCTCGCCGATGATCGCAGTCTCGCCAATCACCACGCCGGTGCCGTGGTCGATGAAGAAGCTCGGGCCGATCTGCGCGCCGGGGTGGATGTCGATACCGGTTGCCGAATGCGCCAGCTCCGAACTGATGCGCGCCAGCAGCGGCAAACCAGCCTGGTACAAGTGATGCGCCAGGCGGTGATGGATGATGGCGAGGATGCCTGGGTAGCACAGCAGCACCTCATCGACACTGCGCGCCGCCGGGTCACCGTGGTAGGCGGCCAGCACGTCGGTGTCGAGCAATACCCGCAAGTTGGGCAGCGCCGCGGCAAAATCCTGGATCAGCCGCAGTGCCTGGGCATCGACGGACACCAGGCCACCCTGCGTCTGCCGGGCGGCGTAGCGCAGCTCCAAGCGGGCCTGGGCCAGCAATGCGGTCAGGGCGGCATCCAGGGTGTGCCCTACGTAAAAATCTTCACTCTCTTCGCGCAGGTCGACCGGCCCAAGGCGCATCGGGAACAGCGCCCCGCACAACTGCTCGAGAATCTGCCGCATGGCCTCGCGAGAGGGCAGTTCGCGCCCGCCCTGCTCGCCAATGCTGCGGCCATTGCGGCTGCGCCATTGCTCACGGGCGCTGCGCAAACCACTGACGATGCTGTGCAGCTGCCAATGCGCGGATGTTGGTTGTTCGCTCACGGTGTTCTCCTGCCTGGGGCCAATCTGTCGTTATGCAATCCACTCTACGGCAAATCCATCCCTTGGAAAAAACAACGCTTTATTCCATCCTGCGCTAAGTCGGGCATAAGCCGCGATGACGGCGCCAGTATCCTGGCCTACCCTCAAAGCTGACTTCACTCGGCAGAAAAACAAAACGGAATAATAAGATAATTTTTTATTATTTCCTGGCCTAAGCGGCCAACTTTATAGTCGCCACCCACTACTTCCACACCAAGCGCGGGGCCTGACATGTCGAAATTCGCCAAACCGCTACTCAACGCCAGCCTGGCCATCCTGCTGGGTGCCGGCCTGCTCAGCCAGGCCTTCGCCGGCGAGCAATTGAAGACCATTCAGGAAAAGGGCGTGATCAACGTCGGCCTGGAAGGCACCTACCCACCGTTCAGCTTCCAGGATGAAAGCGGCAAGCTGGCCGGCTTCGAAGTGGAGCTTTCGGAACTGCTGGCCAAGGAGCTGGGGGTCAAGGCCAAGATCCAGCCGACCAAATGGGACGGCATCCTTGCAGCGCTGGAGTCCAAACGCCTGGACGTGGTGGTCAACCAAGTGACCATCTCCGAAGAGCGCAAGAAAAAGTACGACTTCTCCGAGCCCTACACCGTCTCCGGCATCCAGGCGTTGGTGCTGAAGAAGAAAGCCGCAGACCTGAACATCAAGACTGCACAGGACCTGGCAGGCAAGAAAGTCGGCGTCGGCCTGGGCACCAACTACGAGCAGTGGGTGAATCAGGACGTGCCCAAAGCCGAAGTCCGCACCTATGAGGACGACCCGACCAAATTCGCCGACCTGCGCAACGGCCGCATCGACGCGATCCTGATCGACCGCCTGGCCGCACTGGAATACGCGCAAAAAGCCAAGGACACCGAGCTTGCCGGCGATGCCTTCTCGCGCCTGGAAAGCGGCGTGGCCCTGCGCAAAGGCGAACCTGAGTTGCTGGCGGCCCTCAACAAGGCCATCGACAAGCTCAAGGCCGACGGCACGCTGGCCAAGCTGTCGGAAAAATACTTCGGTGCCGATGTCACTAAATGATCGCTGAAAGCCTGCAACTCGTTGTCGATTCCACGCCCTTCCTGCTGAAGGGCGCGGGTTATACGGTGCTGCTCAGTGTCGGTGGCATGTTCTTCGGCCTGGTGCTGGGGTTTGCCCTGGCGCTGATGCGGCTGTCGAAGATGTTGCCGCTGAACTGGCTGGCACGCATCTACGTGTCGTTCTTCCGGGGCACGCCGCTGCTGGTGCAGCTGTTCGTGATCTACTTCGGCATGCCGCAGATCGGTATCGAACTCGACCCCATCCCGGCCTCGCTGATCGGCCTGTCGCTGAACATGGCTGCTTACATCTGCGAAATCCTGCGTGCGGCGATTTCCTCGATCGACCGTGGCCAGTGGGAAGCCGCTGCCAGCATCGGCATGACCCGCACCCAGGCCATGCGCCGGGCCATCCTGCCGCAAGCCCTGCGTACGGCCTTGCCGCCGCTGGGCAACAGCTTCATCTCGCTGGTCAAGGACACCGCCCTGGCGGCGACCATCCAGGTGCCCGAGCTGTTCCGCCAGGCCCAGCTGATTACCGCGCGCACCTTTGAAGTCTTCACCATGTACCTGGCTGTGGCGGTTATCTACTGGATCCTCTGCAGTATCCTCGCGCACTTCCAGAACCGCATGGAAGCGCGGGTCAACCAGCATGACCAGGAGCATTGAGCATGATCGTAGTTAAAGGCCTGTCCAAGCAATTCAAGGGCCAGACCGTGCTCAATGGCATCGACCTGACCGTGCAGCCAGGCGAAGTGGTCGCCATCATCGGCCCCAGCGGCTCGGGCAAGACCACCTTCCTGCGCTGCCTCAACCTGCTGGAAACCCCCGACGCCGGGCAGATCCAGATCGGCGCCATCAGCATCGATGCCAATCGCCCGCTGGGTGGGCAGCAGAGCGCGATTCGCCGGTTGCGTCAGCAGGCCGGTTTCGTGTTCCAGAACTTCAACCTGTTCCCCCACCGCACCGCCCTGGAAAACGTCATCGAGGGCCCGGTGATCGTCAAGAAGACGCCCCGCGACCAGGCCATCGTCCTGGGCCGCAAGCTGATGGCCAAGGTAGGCCTGGCGGGCAAGGAAGACGCCTACCCGCGGCGCCTTTCCGGTGGCCAGCAGCAGCGGGTAGCGATTGCCCGTGCCCTGGCGATGGAGCCTGAGGTGATTCTGTTTGACGAACCGACCTCGGCGCTCGACCCGGAGCTGGTTGGCGAAGTGCTCGCCACCATCCGCGGCCTGGCCGAAGAGAAGCGCACCATGATCATCGTTACCCACGAGATGAGTTTTGCCCGTGATGTGGCGAACCGGGTGATCTTCTTCGACAAGGGGGTGATCGTCGAACAGGGTGAAGCCAAGGCGCTGTTTGCGGCGCCCAAGGAAGAGCGTACCCGGCAGTTCTTGCGCAAGTTCCTGGGTACCGCAGCTTCGGAATAAACCTGTACTGGCCTCTTCGCGGGCAAGTCGGACCGCCGCACCGCCGCTCCCACAGTTTGTATGCTCACCCTGTGGGAGCGGCGGTGCGGCGGTCCGACTTGCCCGCGAAGAAGCCGGCACCTGCTGCGCAAATCTCAACTTCTATATATATTCCAAAAGGTTAGTTCATAATCTTTTGATAAGCCATTAGGGTATATACACCGGACCACCGGACCAGCAAACGTCTGTCGCCATCAGCTGAAGCGACGCATCTACTTTTGTGAGGTTAGGAATGGTCAGGATCACAATCACCCCAGTGCGTATCGCCAGGGCATTGAGTGCAGCCAAGGAGCGGTACTGATGTCCAGCCAGCCAAATACCCTTTTCCACAGCGACGTCGACAGCTCGCCTCTGCTGCTGCCAGCCAAGGTGCTGCGCAACGACGCCGAGGCCCTGCAAGCCGCACGCGAGCTGGCCGATGTGGCCCGTGAGCAGGCCGCACGCCGCGACCAGCAACGCAAACTGCCGTGGGCAGAGATCGAGCAGTTCACCCGTAGCGGCCTGGGCAGCATCAGCGTACCCAAGGCCTATGGCGGCCCCGATGTCTCGTTCGAAACCGTGGCGGAAGTCTTCCGCCTGATCAGTGCCGCCGACCCGGCCCTGGGGCAGATCCCGCAGAACCAGTTCGGCATGCTGCAGTTGCTGCGCCTGACCGCCACCGAGGCACAGCAGGCGGTGATCTTCCGCAGCGTGCTGGACGGCTGGCGCATCGGCAATGCCGGCCCCGAGCGCGGCACCAAAGACACCCTGACCCTGAAGGCGAAGATCACCCGCGTAGGCGACGGTTATCGCATCAGTGGTGAAAAGTTCTACTCCACGGGCGCCCTGTACGCCCACTGGGTGGCGGTCAAGGCACTGGACGACGAAGGCCGCCAGCGCCTGGCCTTCGTCCGCCGCGGCAGCCCTGGGCTGCGCATCGTCGATGACTGGTCCGGGTTCGGCCAACGCACCACCGCCAGCGGCACCGTGCTGCTCGACCAGGTACCGGTCGATGCGGAACTGGTGATCGACAACTGGCGCCAGCGTGACACGCCGAATATCCAGGGCGCGGCTTCGCAGTTGATCCAGGCAGCCATCGACGCCGGTATCGCCGAAGCGGCCATCGATGATGCCATCAGCTTTGTGCGCGACAAATCGCGGCCCTGGATCGACGCCAAGGTCGAGCGCGCCAGCGACGACCCGTACGTGATCGCCGACATCGGCCGCCTCAAGCTCGAGCTGCACGCTGCCGAGGCGCTGCTGCGCAAGGCGGCGCGGGTGCTCGATGAGGTCAATGCCGCACCCATCGACGCCGCTTCTGCTGCCCGCGCTTCGATCGCCGTGGCCGAGGCCAAGGTGCTGACCACCGAGGTCTCGTTGCAGGCCAGCGAAAAGCTGTTTGAGCTGGCCGGCAGCCGCGCCACCCTGGCCGAGTTCAATCTCGACCGCCACTGGCGCAACGCCCGCGTGCACACCCTGCATGACCCGGTGCGCTGGAAGTACCACGCGGTGGGCGCTTACCACCTGAACGGCAGCCTGCCTGCGCGGCATTCCTGGATCTGATTTGCAGCCTTTGGGGCTGCTGCGCAGCCCATTCGCGGGGCAAGCCCGCTCCCACACCTGAGATCAGTGCAGTGTGTCTGTGGGAGCGGGCTTGCCCCGCGAATGGGCCGCACAGCGGCCCCCGGAGAAACACCATGACCACAAACATCATCACCAGCGACACCCAAGCCCTGGCCATCGCCGAAGACATCGCCCAGCAACTGCGCCGCGACAGCGCCCTGCGCGACCGCGAGCGTCGCCTGCCCCACGCCGAACTCGACCTGTTCACCCGCTCCGGCCTGTGGGCCATCAGCGTGCCCAAGGCGTTCGGCGGCGCCGGTGTGTCCAACGTCACCCTGGCCAAAGTCATCGCCCGCATCGCCCAGGCCGATGGCTCCTTGGGGCAAATCCCGCAAAACCACTTCTATGCCCTGGAAGTGCTGCGGGTAAACGGCAGCCCTGAACAACAGCAACGCCTGTACGCCGAAGTGCTGGCCGGCCGGCGCTTTGGCAATGCCCTGGCCGAACTGGGCACCAAGACCGCCAACGACCGCACCACCCGCCTGAGCCGCGACGGTGATGGGTTCCGTATCAATGGCCGCAAGTTCTATTCCACCGGTGCCCTTTACGCCCAGCGCATCCCGACCTCGGTGATCGATGACGATGGCGTGCAACAATTGGCCTTCGTCCCCGCCGACAGCCAAGGCCTGCAGGTGATCGACGACTGGAGCGGCTTCGGCCAGCGCACCACCGGCAGTGGTTCGGTGGTATTCGACAACGTGTGGGTCAGCGCCCAAGACGTAGTCCCCTTCCAGAGCGCCTTCGAACGCCCGACCCCGGTCGGCCCACTGGCACAGATTCTCCACGCCGCCATCGACACCGGCATCGCCCGCGCCGCCTACGAAGATGCCCTGCACTTCGTGCGCACCCGCAGCCGCCCCTGGGTCGACTCGGGCCTGGACAAGGCCAGCGAAGACCCCTTGACCCTGAAAAGCTTCGGCCAACTGGCGATCCGCCTGCACGCCACCGAAGCCCTGCTCGAACGCGCCGGTGAATACCTCGACCGCGCCCAGCAAGACAGCAGCGCCGACAACGTCGCCGCCGCCTCCATTGCCGTGGCCGAAGCACGCGCCATCAGCACCGAGATTTCCCTCGCCGCCGGCACCACGCTGTTCGAACTGGCCGGTAGCCAGGCCACCCTCGCCGAGCACAACCTCGATCGCCACTGGCGCAACGCCCGCGTGCACACCCTGCACGACCCAGTGCGCTGGAAGTACCACGCCATCGGCAACTACTACCTGAACAACGAAAACCCGCCGCGCCGGGGGACGATCTGATGGCCAAACAGATTCTGCTCAATGCCTTCAACATGAACTGCATCGGGCACATCAACCATGGCCTGTGGACCCACCCGCGGGATACCTCGACCCAGTACAAGACGCTTGAATACTGGACCGACCTGGCACGCCTGCTGGAACGGGGCTTGTTCGACGGCCTGTTCATCGCCGACATCGTCGGCACCTACGACATCTATGGCCAGTCGCTGGAGGTAACGCTCAAGGAGTCGATCCAGCTACCCGTCAACGACCCCCTGCTGTTGGTCTCAGCCATGGCTGCCGTCACCCGCAACCTGGGCTTCGGCCTTACCGCCAACCTCACTTACGAGGCGCCTTACTTGTTCGCCCGGCGCCTTTCCACGCTCGACCACCTCACCAATGGCCGGGTCGGCTGGAACATCGTCACCGGCTACCTCGACAGCGCGGCCCGCGCCATGGGCCTGGAGCAGCAACCCGAGCATGATCGGCGCTACGACCAGGCCGACGAGTACCTGCAGGTGCTGTACAAACTGCTCGAAGGCAGCTGGGCTGACGATGCCGTGGTCGCCGACCGCGAGCAGCGCGTCTACGCCCAGCCCGACAAGGTGCGCAAGGTCAGCCACCACGGTGAGTTCTACAACGTCGAGGGCTACCACCTGTGCGAGCCCTCAGCGCAACGCACACCGGTGTTGTTCCAGGCGGGCAGTTCCCCGCGCGGCCTCGCCTTTGCCGGCAACCATGCCGAGTGCGTGTTCATCAGCGGCCAGGACAAAACCGCCACCCGCGCCCAGGTCGACAAGGTGCGCGCGGCCGCCAAGGCGGCGGGCCGCGATCCGCAGGCGGTCAAGGTGTTCATGGGCATCACGGTGATCGTCGCCCCCACTGAGCAACAGGCCCAAGCCAAGCATGCCGAGTACCTGCGCCATGCCAGCCCCGAGGCCGGCGTGGCGCACTTTGCCGCCTCCACCGGCATCGACTTTGCGGCCTATGGGCTGGACGAGCCGATCGGCTTCAGCAAGGGCAACGCCATCCAGTCGGCCACGCGCCAGCTGCAGGAAAACGCCTGGACCCGCCGCCGCCTGCTTGATCAGCACGCCCTGGGCGGGCGCTACGTGACCCTGGTCGGCAGCCCTGAACAGGTCGCCGATGCCCTGATCGCCTGGCTCGACGAAACCGGGCTGGACGGCTTCAACCTGACCCGCACCGTCACCCCAGAAAGCTTTGAGGATTTCATCGACCTGGTCATCCCGCAGCTACAACAGCGTGGCCGCTACAAGACCGCCTACGCCGAGGGCACCCTGCGCGAGAAGTTGTTCGATACCGACCACCCGCACCTGCCCGCCAGCCATCCCGGCTCGCGCTACCGCTTTACCCCAACCCCTGCCCCGACTGGAGCCCTGCACCATGCTTGAGAAACTGTTCCGGCCCGTCGCGGCCATTGCGGTCACCCTTGGCCTGTCCGCCAGCGCCTTCGCCGCCGAGCCTTTGAAAATCGGTACCACCTCCGCCTTTGCGATTCCCCTGGAAACCGCCGTGGAAGAAGCCCACAAGCAAGGCCTGGACGTGAAGCTGATCGAGTTCAGCGACTGGATAGCCCCCAATGTCAGCCTCAACAGCGGCGACATCGACGTGAACTACTTCCAGCACATCCCGTTCCTGGAAAACGCCAAGGCCGCTGCGGGCTTCAACCTGGTGCCCTACGCGCCAGGCATCATCAACAACGTCGGCCTGTACTCGAAAAAGTACAAAAGCTTCGCCGAGCTACCCGAAGGCGCCAGCGTGGCCATCGCCAACGACCCGATCAACAGCGGCCGTGGCCTGCAGCTACTGGCCAAGGCGGGGCTGATCACGCTTAAACCTGGGGTCGGCTACAAGGCCACGGAAGACGACATCATCGCCAACCCCAAGCACCTTAAAATCCTTCAGGTCGAGGCGGTGCAACTGGTGCGCGCCTATGATGACGCCGACCTGGTTCAGGGCTACCCGGCCTACATCCGCCTGGCCAACAGCTTCGACGCCACCTCCGCGCTGCTGTTCGATGGCCTGGAAAACAAAGAGTACGTGATCCAGTTCGTCATTCGCCCGCAAAGCAAGGACGACCCGCGCCTGGCCAAGTTCGTCGATATCTACCAGCACTCGCCCGCGGTGCGCGCGGCCTTGAACAAAGCCCACGGCAACCTCTACCAGGCCGGTTGGGAGGGCTGACATGAGCCAGGCCAGCGCGCTCAGGGCGCCGACACCCCAACCATTGCCGCCAACGGCCAAGGAACAGGCCCTGCGCCCAGAGGTCAACGAAGCCCACGTGCGCTTCATCGGCCTCGGCAAGACCTACCCTGGCCAGGCTCAGCCTGCCTTGCAAGGCATCGACCTGAACATCCGCCATGGCGAGATCTTCGGCATCATCGGCCGCAGCGGCGCCGGCAAGTCGTCGCTGCTGCGCACCATCAACCGCCTGGAACAACCCAGCCAGGGCCGCGTGCTGATCGACCAGGTGGACATCGCGCCCTTCGACGAGGACCGCTTGGTTACGCTGCGCCGGCGCATCGGCATGATCTTCCAGCACTTCAACCTGATGTCGGCCAAGACCGTGTGGCAGAACGTCGAGCTGCCACTGAAAGTGGCCGGCGTGCCCAAGGCCGAGCGCCAGCGCAAGGTGCGCGCACTGCTGGAGCTGGTCGGCCTGCAGGAAAAGCACCACGTCTACCCCGCGCAGTTGTCGGGCGGGCAAAAGCAACGCGTCGGCATCGCCCGGGCGCTGGTGCACGACCCCGAGATTCTCTTGTGCGACGAGGCCACCTCGGCACTCGACCCTGAAACCACGGCCTCGATCCTTGAACTGCTGCGTGACATCAACCAGCGCCTGGGCCTGACCATCGTGCTGATCACCCATGAAATGGCGGTAATCCGCGATATCTGCCACCGCGTAGTGGTGCTGGAGCGCGGCGAAGTGGTCGAGCAAGGGGAAGTCTGGCGGGTATTCGGCACACCGCGCCATGAAGTGACGCGGACCTTGCTCGCGCCCTTGCAGGCCAAGCTGCCCGCGACTTTGCAGGCCAGCCTCAAGGCCAGCCCGCAGAGCCGCGACAGCGCCGTGGTGCTCAAGCTGACCTTGCTCGGCGAGCCGGAGCTTTCTGCCCTGTTCACCGACCTCGGCGGCCGCGTGCGCCTGCTGCAAGGTGGCGTTGAAACCATCGGTGAGCATGCCCTGGGGCAGTTGATCCTGTCGGTGCAGCATTCGCCACACGACACCCACCAATTGTTGGAGCGTGCCCGCCGTTGGGCCGAAGACGTGGAGGTACTGGGCCATGTGGTTTGATCGCCTGCTTGAAGGCTTGCTCGACACCCTGCTGATGGTCGGCGTGTCGTCGCTGATCGCGCTGTTGGTCGGTGTACCGATGGCGGTGCTGCTGGTCACCAGCGACAAGGGCGGCATCTTCGAGGCACCGCTGCTGAACCGGGTGCTGGGCGCGTTCGTCAACCTGTTCCGCTCGATCCCGTTTCTGATCCTGATGGTCGCGCTGATCCCCTTCACCCGCCTGGTGGTAGGCACCACCTATGGCGTGTGGGCGGCCGTGGTGCCGTTGACCATCGCCGCCACCCCCTTCTTTGCCCGGATTGCCGAGGTGAGCTTGCGCGAAGTGGACCACGGCCTGGTGGAAGCGGCGCAAGCCATGGGCTGCCGGCGCTGGCACATCGTCTGGCATGTGCTGCTGCCCGAGGCGCTGCCCGGCATCGTCGGGGGGTTCACCATTACCCTGGTGACCCTCATCAACTCGTCAGCCATGGCCGGGGCGATTGGCGCCGGTGGGCTGGGCGACATTGCCTATCGGTATGGGTACCAGCGCTTCGACAGCCAGATCATGCTGACCGTGATCGCCATGCTGGTGGCGTTGGTGGCGTTGATTCAACTGGGTGGGGATCTGCTGGCGAAGGGGTTGAACAAGCGGTGAGTCGTTAGCGGTCCGGCGCCCCGGCAAGGCTGCTTCTATAGGGGTCGCGATTCTTGTAGGAGCGGCATTGCGTCGCGAATGGGCTGCGAAGCAGCCCCAGGATCTCACCGGCGACCCATCACCCCCACTCTAGGTCTTGCGCCGGCACCGGCCGGCCGAACCAGTAACCCTGGCCCAACTGGCACTGCTCCTGCAGCAGGAAGCTGGCCTGCTCTTGCTGCTCGATGCCCTCGGCATGCACTTGCATGCCCATGCTGCGGGCGAGGGCAATGATCACCCGCACGATCGCGATGTCGTCATCGTCATGAGGCAGGCCCGCGACAAACCCCTGATCGATCTTCAGCTTCTGCACCGGCAAACGCTTGAGCCGCAGCAACGACGAATACCCCGTGCCGAAGTCGTCGATCGCCAAGGTCACGCCCAGTTCACGCAGGCGATGCAGCTGCTCCAGCGCCACTTCCGGGTCTTCCATCACCGCACTCTCGGTAACTTCCAGCTCCAGCATCGCCGGGGCCAAGCCGGTTTCGTGCAGCACTTCGGCCACCTGCCGATAAAGCGCGTGCTGGCCAAACAGACGGCTTGAGATATTCACCGCGACGAACGCCAGCTGCCGGCCTTCGCGCTGCCACTGCACCATCTGCAGGCAAGCCTGACGCAGCACCCAGGTGTCGATTTCGGCAATCAACCCGGTGCGCTCGGCGATCGGTATGAACTCGCTCGGCGGCACCAGGCCACGCTGTGGATGCGCCCAGCGCACCAGGGTCTCGACCCCTACCCGCTCGGCCGTGGCCAGGTCATGCACCGGCTGGAAGTACACCCGCAGTTCATCCTGCTCCAAGGCACGGCGCAGCTCGCCGGCGGTTTCCACCCGGTGCTGGGCGTGCGCGGTCAGCTCTTCGGTGTACAGCGCATAGCAGGCGCGCCCGCTGCTCTTGGCCTTGAACAGTGCCGCGTCGGCATTGCGCAGCAACTGCTCGGTACCCAGCGCATCGCTGGGGAACAGGCTGATGCCGACGCTGACACTGATGAACAGGCGATGGCCATCAAACACGAACGGCTCGCGCATACGCTCGATGATGCGTTGCGCCAGCTTGCCCGCCTGGCCGACTTGCTGGCAGTTCTCGGCCAGTACACCGAACTCGTCCCCCCCCAGCCGCGCCAGGGTCACCCCATTGCCCACCACCTCGCCCAGGCGCTCGCCCACCAGCTTGAGCAACTGATCGCCGATGGTGTGTCCAAGGCCGTCGTTGATGCTCTGGAAATGGTCCAGGTCGAGCAGCAGCAAACCGCAACCGCGTTTGTTGGCTTGCGCCGTCACCAGCGCCTGCTCGACGCGGTCGGTGAACAGCAGGCGGTTGGGCAGGCCGGTCAGCGGGTCGTGATGGGCCAGGTAGGCCAGTTCCTGCTCGGTATGTTTGATCGCACTGATGTCGCTGAAAACCGCCACGTAATGGCTCAGCTCGCCAGCGTCATCGCGTATGGCGCAGATCGTCTGCCATTGCGGGTAGATCTCGCCGCTTTTGCGGCGGTTCCAGATCTCGCCGCTCCATTCGCCCTTTTCGGCCAGGGTGGCAAAGATCTGCTGATAGAACGACGCCCCATGGCGGCCCGACTTGAACTTGTTCGGGCGCTGGCCAATGACCTCGTCCTGCTGGTAACCGGTAATACGCATGAAGGCGCGGTTGACGTGCACGATCAGGCCTTGGCGGTCGGTCACCAGCACCCCTTCGAGGGTACTGTCGAACACCGCCGCCGCCATGCGCAGCCGCTCGCGGTCCTCACAGCGCAGGCGCGCGCCAATGCCAATGAAATTGAGCAGGCGTGCCCGCGACACGAAAATCAGCACCGCGCTGAACAAGACCCAGATCACCACATTGATCTGCCGCCCCACCGTCAGTGCCAGCGGGTCGTCAGTCATACCATGCAGGAGCATCTCCGCCAGCACCAGCCAGAGGATCGACAGCACCACATAGAGCGCAGCCATGCGCAAGGCGTCGCGAACGGAAACAGACATGTCGGGTGGAATGGCCCATGAACGAAGAGCGCGCATTATAAAGGGTGAAACATGTCGTGACGTCCTATCTGAAAGGGTGACTGGTTTTATTTCCCTGCCAAGGGATAATCAGACCCTTCCCCTGTGTTCTCGAGGGTTTTAACACCTATGTGGTACAACGGCCTGCTCGACTTGTCGGCCTGGCAACTGGTCGGCATCACTTTGTTGATGACCCATGTGACCATCGTCAGCGTCACGGTTTACCTGCATCGCTACTCCGCGCACCGGGCCTTGGAGCTCAACGGCGCGCTCAAGCATTTCTTCCGTTTCTGGCTGTGGCTGACCACGGCGCAGAACACCCGCGAGTGGACCGCCGTCCACCGCAAGCACCACGCCAAGTGCGAAACCCCGGACGACCCGCACAGCCCGGTGCACAAGGGTTTGAGCACGGTCCTGCGCAAAGGCGCCGAGCTCTACCGCGAAGAGGCACGCAACCCCGAAACCCTGCGCATCTACGGCAAGAACTGCCCGGACGACTGGATCGAGCGCAACCTCTACTCGCGGTACAAGCTGGGCGGCATTGCCCTGCTGGCGGTGATCGACTTGCTGCTGTTCGGCACTCTTGGCATCACCATCTGGGCGGTGCAGATGATGTGGATTCCGTTCTGGGCCGCTGGCGTGGTCAATGGCCTGGGCCATGCCGTCGGCTACCGCAATTTCGAATGCCGGGACGCCGCCACCAACCTGGTGCCGTGGGGCATCGTCATCGGTGGCGAAGAGCTGCACAACAACCACCACACCTATCCCAACTCGGCCAAGCTGTCGGTAAAACGCTGGGAATTCGACATGGGCTGGGCCTGGATACGCCTGTTCTGCTTCCTGCGCCTGGCCAAGGTGCAGCGCGTGGCGCCGATCGCCCACAGGGTCGAAGGCAAGGCCAACCTGGACATGGACACTGCCATGGCGATCCTCAACAATCGCTTCCAGATCATGGCCCAGTACCGCAAGCTGGTGATCGGCCCGCTGGTGCAGCAAGAGCTGGCCAAGGTCGACGCGTCGATGCGCCACCGTTTCCGCCGCGCCAAGCGCCTGCTGTCGCGGGAGACCAGCCTGTTGGAAGACCGCCACCACGTGCGCATCGAGACGCTGCTCGCGCATAGCCAGGCCCTCAAGGTCATTTACGAAAAACGCCTGGCCCTGCAGCAAATCTGGGCACGCACCAGCGCCAATGGCCACGACATGCTCGCGGCCATGAAGGACTGGGTGCACGAGGCCGAAGCCAGCGGCATCCATGCCCTGCACGACTTCGCCGCACAACTTAAAACCTACTCCCTGCGCCCAACTGGCGCCTGACCGCCGTTGATCGGCACGCCCTGCTGGCAGGGCGTGCCGCCTGGAACTTCCCCCCCTGCCCACCACTCCAACTCGGCACATCGCCCGCGTGGCGGGCCTGATGCTGGCCGCACGCTCACTTGTCGAGACTCGCTCGTGCACATGGCCAAGAACATTCCAACTTCCCTGCCCGGCACCCCACCTCCAGAAGCCGCCAAGACCTTGCTGGCCCTGCTGCACGCCCAAGGCGAAGTCGCCCGCCTGAGTGAACGCGAACAACTCTTCAGTTCGTTGCTGGACAGCGTCAATGCAGTACTCTGGGCCTTTGACTGGGAAGCTCGCCAGGTGCTCTACGTCAGCCCGGCGTACGAACGTATCTTTGGCCGCCCGATCAGCCTGGTGCTGGCCGACTACAACGAGTGGCGCGACAGCATCTACCCCGACGACCTGGAGTACGCCGAGCGCAGCCTGGCCCAAGTGCTGCTCAAAGGCTCGGTGGAAGACCGCGAATACCGCATCCTCAATGCCGAAGGCCAGGTGCGCTGGCTGTGTGACAAGTGCTACATCAACCAGCACCGCGAGGGCGAACAGCGGGTCATCGTTGTCGGTATCGCCGAAGACATCACCGAAAAGAAGCAACTCGAAGGCGAACTGCATCGCCTGGCCACCACCGACGTGCTGACCCAGAGCAGCAACCGCCGGCACTTCTTCGAATGTGCCCAGCAGGCCTTCGACAGCGCCCGCGAGGACGGCACGCCACTGGCCTTCCTGCTGCTGGACATCGACGATTTCAAACAGATCAATGACAGCTACGGGCACCAGGAAGGCGACCAGGTGCTGCAGCGCATCGCCGACAGCGGCAAAGCCGTGCTACGCCGAGGGGACCAGTTTGGACGTATTGGTGGCGAGGAGTTTGCGGCCGTGTTCCCAGGCTGTAATGCACAAGTGGCCGAGCAGATCGCCGAGCGTTTGCAGCGAGAGATCCAACGGCTGAGCTTCAGCCACGACGAGCACGTCTACGGGGTGACCGTGAGCCAGGGGCTGACGGCGTTGACGGATGAGGATGAGTCGCTGGACAGCCTGTTCGCCCGCGCCGATGCGGCGATGTATCGGGCCAAGCGGCAGGGGAAGAATCAGATTGTGCGGGGCTGAACTCAGCACAGGCCATGCACGATTTGTAGGAGCGGCCTTGCGTCGCGAAAGGGGCGCGTAGCGGCCCCAGGCTTTCAGCTTCGCCGCCGATATTGCCGGGGCTGCTTCGCAGCCCTTTCGCGACGCAAGGCCGCTCCTACAAGAATCGCACGTGATGTCAGATGGAGGCTTCGTCCTGCGGCTTCTCCACTTTGCGCAACCGGCCCAGCTCCGCCAAGCCGAGCTTGAGCAGCCGTGCAGTCTTGTTACTGGCAACCTGCTCCAACCCATGCTCAGCCGGCAGCCGTGACAATTGCCCGGCCAGGTTCATCGCCAGGATCTCCCGCGAATACACGCCACCGCCCAGTTGGTAAATGGCCGCAATCAATTCACGCAGTGCCAGCGGCAAGCGCCAGCGCGTGCGCAGCGCCGAACCGAACGCCGCGCCGTATTCATCGAGCGACTTGCGGACCGTGCCCTCGTCCAACTCACCGCCGGCCAGGCGCCACTCTTGCAGGCAGCGCAGCACCGCCAGGTCGCCCAGGCAATGCAACAGCCCGGCACAGTAACAACGCCCTTCATCCAGCTCCAACATACGCGCCAGGCTGCGGCCGTATTCAGCGCAGTGCAGCGAGAGGTTCCAGAAGTGCGCCGCGTGCTGCGCCAGCAAGGGATCGCTCAGCCGTGCGCTGCGCTTGAGGGTCATACCCAGGATGAGGTTCATGCTCTGGGTGCTGCCAAGCTTGTTCAACGCCTGTAGCAACGTTTGCACGGGCGCGTCGCGGTGCAGGGCGGCGCTGTTAGCGGCGGCGATCAGCACCGCGGTAACCTGCGGGTCGTTGCGCACTTCCTCTTCAAGCACCTTGAGGTTCAGGCCCTGAGGGTTCAGCGCGCGCTTGATCGCCACCTGCACATCGGCCAGCAGCGGCCCGCCATCGGCAGTCGCGCGGCGCTGCTCGAGGTAACCGGTCAGGCTGGCACCCGGCTGCAAAGCCGGCACCGGGCAGGCGATTTCTTCGCCAACGGCTAGCAGGAGTTCTTCCAGGCGCTTGCGCAGGTTATCCAGGTTCAGGGGCTTGCTCAGGTAAGCGGTGGGGTGCAGGGGCAACGCTTCGCGCACGCTGGCACTGTCGCTGCGGCTGCTCATGAGAATGAACGGCAACCCCGGGCCCTTGGCACGGACCTTGCGCAGCAGGTCGAGGCCATCGACGCCGGCCAGCTCACGCGCAGCGATGATCAGGTCGGGCTTGCTCGACAGCGCGCTCAGCGCCTGCGAGCCGTCGGCGCAGACCTGCAGACGGGCGTCGCAACGCACGCTGAGCAGCATCTCCTTGAGCATGTCACGCACCCACGGGTCGCCCTCGACAATCAGTACGCAAGGTGGGGTGGGGTCTACAGCGCTCATGGCCAACTCCTGAATATCCCTGACACGCAATCCGTCGCAGCTTCCAAGGCAAGTCCTGCGTCAACGATAGCGTCCATCGCGTTTTCTGGGCACAAAAAAAACCCGCCGAGGCGGGTTTTTTCTGAAGCGTGTCACATTAGGCGAGTTCGGCGAAGCACTCTTCGATGATCGCCAGGCCTTTGTCCAACAGTGCGTCTTCGGCGGTCAGCGGGACCAGAATACGCAGGACGTTGCCGTAGGTGCCGCAAGACAGCAGGATCAGACCCTTGTCGCGTGCCTTGGCAACAACCTGGCCAACAGCAGCAGCATTCGGGGTGTGAGTGCCTTTCTCGAAGACTTCGACAGCAATCATCGAGCCCAGACCACGGATGTCACCGATGATCGGGTTCTTTTCCTGGATCTTGCGCAGCCCAGTCACCAGGTGCTCACCAACAGCCTTGCTGCGGTCCAGCAGTTTTTCTTCTTCGAACACTTCGATCACGGCCAGGGCCGCGGCGCAAGCGATCGGCGAACCGGCGTAGGTGCCGCCCAGGCCGCCCGGAGCGATGGCGTCCATGTACTCGGCCTTGCCGCACACACCGGCCAGCGGGAAGCCGCCAGCGATGGATTTGGCGAAGGTGGTCAGGTCAGGCGCAACGCCCATCTGTTCCATGGCGAAGAAGGTGCCAGTACGGCCAGCGCCAGTCTGCACTTCGTCGGCGATCAGCAGGATGCCGTGCTGGTCGCACAGGGCGCGCAGGCGCTGCATCAGCTCTTTCGGCGCTGGCAGGAAGCCGCCTTCGCCTTGTACGGGCTCGAGGATGATCGCGGCGATGTCCTTAGGCTCGGCATCGTTCTTGAAGATGCGCTCAACCGAGGCGATGGCGTCGTCGACGCTCACACCGTGCAGTTCGTTCGGGAACAGTGCGCGGAAGATGCCGCCTGGCATCAGGCCCATGCCAGCGGAGTACGGCACGACCTTGCCGGTCAGGCCCAGGGTCATCATGGTACGGCCGTGGTAGGCGCCGGTGAAGGCGATCACGCCAGCGCGGCCAGTGGCGGCACGGGCGATCTTGACGGCGTTTTCAACGGCTTCGGAGCCGGTGGTGACCAGCAGGGTCTTCTTGTCGAAGTCGCCTGGGACCAGCTTGTTGATCTTTTCGCACAGCTCTACGTAGGGTTCGTAGGCCAGCACCTGGAAGCAGGTGTGGCTGACTTTGGTCAGCTGCTCTTGCACGGCTGCAACCACTTTCGGGTGCAGGTGGCCGGTGTTCAGCACTGCGATGCCGCCCGCGAAGTCGATCAGTTCGCGGCCTTCAACGTCGATCACCGTCGAGTTCTTCGCGGTGTCTACGAAGATCGGGTGGATTTGGCCGACGCCACGTGGGACGGCGGCTACACGGCGTTGCATCAAGGATTCGTTGGTCTTGCTCATAATGCCCTCATTGCGCCGATCAGAATGGCGCTTTTATTCGGGGGTGGCTGGGAGTGCTCGCGCACAGTATTCGTTGATCGACTGCCGTGAACGCCCTGGCCACCAGGTACTGCATGTAAAAAAGGCCAGCGAGACGTCGCTCTCGCGCCCCGCTGGCAGAGGTAAAGCCTTTTAACCGGTGATCAGACGCTGATGCACAGGTATTTGATTTCGAGGTAGTCCTCGATACCGTATTTGGAACCTTCGCGGCCCAGGCCCGAAGCCTTGATACCGCCAAACGGTGCGACTTCGTTGGAAATCAGGCCGGTGTTGATGCCAACCATGCCGTATTCCAGCGCTTCGGCAACACGGAACACACGGCTCATGTCGCGGGCGTAGAAGTACGAAGCCAGGCCGAACTCGGTGTCGTTGGACATGGCGATGACTTCGGCTTCGTCCTGGAAGCGGAACAGCGGCGCCAGTGGGCCGAAGGTCTCTTCCTTGGCGACAGCAGCGGTCTTCGGCACGTTGACCAGAATGGTCGGCTCGAAGAAGTTGCCTTCGATCAGCTTGCCACCGGCCAGCACCTTGGCGCCTTTGGCGACCGCGTCTTCGATGTGTTCCTGAACCTTGGCGACAGCTTTGCCGTCGATCAGCGGGCCAGTGGTGGTGCCGTCTTCCAGACCGTTACCGATCTTCAGCTTGGCCACTGCAGCAGCCAGCTTCTCGGCGAACGCGTCGTAGACGCCGTCCTGCACGTAGATACGGTTGGCGCAGACGCAGGTCTGGCCGTTGTTGCGGTACTTGGAGATGATCGCGCCTTCGACTGCCTTGTCCAGGTCAGCGTCGTCGAACACGATGAACGGCGCGTTGCCGCCCAGCTCCAGGGAAACCTTCTTGATGTCCTTGGCGCATTCTTGCATCAGCTGGCGACCGATTTCGGTCGAGCCGGTGAAGGACAGTTTGCGAACCAGGGAGTTGCCAGTCAGCTCGCCGCCGACTTCGCCAGCGCTGCCGGTGACGACGCTCAGCACACCAGCCGGGATGCCGGCACGATGAGCCAGCTCGACCAGGGCCAGAGCGGAGTACGGGGTCTGCGAAGCAGGCTTGAGCACCATGGTGCAGCCAGCGGCCAGGGCCGGGCCGGCTTTACGGGTGATCATGGCCGCCGGGAAGTTCCACGGGGTGATGGCCGCGGTAACGCCGATTGGCTGCTTGATGACGATCAAGCGCTTGTCAGGCTGGTGGCCTGGGATGGTGTCACCGTAGACGCGCTTGGCTTCTTCGGCGAACCACTCGATGAACGAGGCGGCGTAGGCGATTTCGCCTTTGGCTTCGGCCAGTGGCTTGCCTTGCTCGGTGGTCATCAGGCGAGCCAGGTCGTCCTGGTTCTCGATCATCAGTTCGAACCAGCGACGCAGCTTGGCCGAACGCTCTTTGGCGGTCAGGGCGCGCCAGGCCGGCAGGGCCTTGTCGGCGGCTTCGATGGCGCGGCGGGTTTCCGCGGTGCCCATCTTCGGCACGGTACCGATGACTTCGCCGGTGGCCGGGTTGGTCACCTTGATGGTCTGGCCATTGTCCGCATCCAGCCACTCACCATTGATATAGGCTTGCTGGCGGAACAACTGAGCGTCTTTGAGCTGCATGTCGGCTTCCCGAATTGTTGATTGTTGAAAAGCGCCCAAAGCAGGGCATCGAGCGTTTGAAATCTCAAACGAATGCTAAGCGGCTGCTGGGGTGTAGGACAATAGGCTGTTCGAAAAAAAGAACGAATGGTTGAACAGCCTATCCGAAATCGCCCGCAAAAGGGCCGGTACAGGGTAGACGATCGGGCTGAAAGAAATGTGAAAGGGGGAGTGTTTGGCGTGAGATTTTCAGCGCCTATGAGATCGAGCGCCGCCCGCGCGGCGCTTCGCAGCACAAGGCTGCTCCTACATTTTTTTCGGGCCAGTTATTCCTGAGGCGGCCGCGCGCAAATATCACAGGCCTCACTGGCCCGAAACTGATGTAGGAGCAGCCTTGTGCTGCGAAGCGCCGCGCGGGCGGCGCTCGATTTACGCAACAGCCGAAAAATTACGGCGAACACTACGATAAAACCAAAAAATCAAAACGCCTTGCCCAGGTCTATCACCAACGCCCGATACCCGACACTGCCCGGCTGCCGGCTGTGCACCTTCAGCTCCACCAGCACCTCCTGCGTCCCGCGGCGCACCTCATTGAGCACGGTGGTAGTCAGTTTCTCTGGGGTCAGGAAATTCACCGAGGCCGAATAGATGAACTGGGTATCGGTCTCGGGCCGGTAGGCCACCACCGAAGTCACCGGGCTGTACCATTCGTCACCGCGCGCTTTGCCGTACTCCCACACCTGCTCGACCGTGCCCTTGGCCTCGTCGATCTTGTACTCCACCGCGCGGCTGTAGTTGCCGGCCAGCTTGGTTGGGGCAAAGTCGCGCCCCCAGCCGTTGTCGAACACGGTCAACGTGCCTTTGCCCGTGAGCCAGGCGGTGTGCTGGGTCCAGGACCAATCGAAGCCTTCGCTCTGCACCGGCGTCAGCACCTTGTCCTGCAAGCGCTCCGGCCACCCCTGCGGCGAGGCGAGAATCCACTTCACGGCTTTGTCACGGCCGATCTTCACCACGCCTTGATGGCGTGCTGAAACGATGATGCTGTCGTCATCTGCGTCGTAGTCGATGGCATTGACGTGCGCCCAGTTGCGCCCGGTGCCAACGCCTGGGGTGTCACCGAATGGCAGGTCGCCTTCGGCCAGTTCGTTGGCCAGCCGGTCTTCGTGCTTTTGCACGCCGTCGGGTAATTGGATCGCCGCCTTGCCAAGGGTTTCCAGCAGGTCGCCGCGGTACGGGTCGAGGATCTGGTTCAGGTCCCAGAAGTCCAACACATCACCCGCTTCGCTCACCTCGATGATGTGGTCACGGATCGAGCGCACGCGCTTGCCGTCTGGCCGGCGATAGTCGCTGGTACCGACCCGCAACAGGTAAGTGCCGTTGGCGGTCTCACGGATTTCGTGGGAGAAGTCGGCAAACTTGTCCGGCAGGCTGCGTTGCCAGATGCGCCGGCCAAGCAGGTCGTATTTGGAGTAAGTCTGGCCCTGGCCCCAGATCAACTTGCCGTCACGGGTCTGCTGGAAGCCCATGGTGCCGCCCAGGCCGTCCCGGCGGTTGGAATCGTGAATCTGCTCGATATCCAGGTACCAGCGCACGTCGCCATTACTGTCGGAGATCCAGTTGTTGCCCACTTGGTCCCACTCGGCCGCACCGCCCAGGGCATTCCACTTGAAGGCCCGGCCGCCCGGGATATCCCCCTGCAGGTGGTTGAACAGGTAAAGGCGATTTTCGAAGCCGGGCGCTACCTTGATGGGTTCGACCTCTGGCAACGCCGCAGTCTGCTTCGCCACCACCGGCAGGCGCACTGCCGGCGCATAGACCTGATAACGCTCGCGGATGCGCTCGCCATCGAGTTTGTAGGTCACTTCAACCTGGTTGACGTAGTCGGGGTACAGCCCGAACACCGGGATGCCGCCATAGGTCCACAGCGAGCGGTCCGACACCTCGTAGGCGATGTCTACGCCCCGCTCGCCGCGGCCCAGCACGCGCACATGGGCCGCACTCAGCGTACGCCCGCCATCGCGGATGATGGCTGTCAGCGGTGCCAGGCGGTACGGGTTGACCACCACGTCGCCCAACAGCGCCTCATCAGGCCCGGGGACCTTGGCTGTGAGGCAGGCGCCTTCAGGCAATGCAGGGGTTTCGGTTTTAGCATTCATGGCAAAGCTCCTTGTGCTCAGAAGTCGTAACGGGCGGTAGCGCCGAAGGTGCGAGGGGTGCCGAGTACCCCGGCATAGCCACCGTTGGCGGAGTTCCACAGGCTGGTGAAGTAGGTCTTGTCGCCGGCGTTTTTCACCCACAGCGACAGGTCGAGCACGCCGTCGCCCTGGTCCAGGCGCACGCCGGTGGAGAGGTTGACCAGCGCATAGCTGGGGATCTGGCCGAAATCAGAGTCGTCGATGGTGCCCACCGCCTTGGAACGGAAGGCGTAGCTGGCGGTGACGTAGGGCTCGACGCGCTCGGCCAGCTGCCACTTGTACTGGGCGTTGAGGTTGGCGATGTACTTGGAGGCGCCGACCACCTGATGGCCCGACAGGTCGCAGGTGGCGGTGGCATTGGCCAGGCTGACTTCGGGCGGGCATGGCGCATCGTCGTACTCGGTGTAGCGCACGTCGTTCCACGAGCCGTTGAAGTTGACCGTGAGGCCGCGCACCGGCAGTGCCGTGGCCTCGAACTCCAGGCCACGCGAACGCACACGCCCCGCGTTGGCCAGGTACTGCACGCGGTTGGCCTCGTCATACACGTTGGCCTGGTAGCCATGCACTTCGGCCCAGAACAGGTTGGCGTTGAGCTGCAGGCGATCATCCAGCAGCGTGCTCTTGACCCCGATTTCGGCGTTGTTGACCCGCTCGGTGCCGACCAGCAGCGAGTCAGTGCCCAAGCGCGGCGCGGCGCCGACGGTAAGGTTGATACCCCCGGATTTCTCGCCATGGGTCAGGGTGGCATAACCCAGTACCTGGTCGTTGAAGCGGTAACTCAGGCCCAGCAGGCCAGAGGGGCTGAAGCTGTACTGGTTGAGATCCCCCGAGTCGTAGGCCCCCACCCGGCCCTGGCGCGCCGCCGCTGCGGCGCCGGTGACCGCCGCGCCCCCCGTAGGCGCATCACGGGTCACCCAGGCGCTTTTCTCCTCGTAAGTGCCGCGCACACCGGCGGTGAAGTCCAGGCGGTCGGTAAGGTGCCAGGTGCCCTGAGCGAACAGCGCATAGCTGTCGGTGTCGATGTGGCCATCACCGAGGGTGTTGACGTTGTTCAGGGCGCCCGCCGGGGTGATGTTCCAGATGTCTGCCTGAGGGCCGTAATAGGTGAAGGACTTATTGTCCAGGTCCTGCTTGAAGTAGTACGCGCCCAGCACGTAGTCGAAGGCACCACCGGTCGGCGAAGCCAGGCGAATCTCCTGCGAATACTGCTTGTCGCGCACCGACACACCAGCGCTGTAGAACACCGGCACGTTGAGGCCATCGTCGTTGCGCGGGGTAAAGTCCCACCAGCGGTAGGCGGTGATCGAGGTGAGGGTGAAGTCGTTGGGCAAGGTCCAGTTGGCCTCGACCGAAGTGCCACCCTGGAACACCGTCACCTGCTGATCGGCATCGAAATTGACCTTGCGGTCCTTGCCCGACACCAGCGTCGCGCCGGCCTGCGCTGCCAGGCTCTCGTAGCGGTTGACGCCGTTGATGGTCGGGCCGGTGCTGTACAAGCTGAGGATGCCGTTGTTGGAATCTTCTTCGTTGTACTCGCCGATCCAACGCAGGTTGAAGGTTTCGCTGGGCTTGAACAGCAATTGGGTGCGAAAGCCCTGGCGCTTGCCGCCGTTGAGGTCGTCACCGTTGTGGATGTTCTTCACGTAGCCATCGTCTTCGGTGCGGTAGGCACTGATGCGCCCGGCCAGGGTGTCGCTGATCGGCCCGGAAAAGCTGCCCTGGGTCTGCAGGTAGCCATCTTCACCAATCGACTGCTGAACACTGCCCTCGCGGTGGAAGGTCGGCTTGCGCGTGGTGATGTTGAGCACACCGGCGGTGGTGTTCTTGCCGAACAGCGTGCCTTGCGGGCCGCGCAGCACCTCCAGTTGCTCGACATCCAGCAGGTCGAACACCGCCATGCCGGGGCGACCTAGGTAGACGTTGTCCAGGTAGATGCCGACGCTGCCTTCCAGGCCATCGCTGGCCGGGTTGTTGCCCAGGCCACGGATCGAGATGCTCGATTGACGGGCATGCACATAGGCGACGTTGGTGCTGGGCACCAGTTGTTGCAGGTCCTGCACGCGGTAGATGCGCTGGGTTTCCAGGGTTTCGCTGTTCAGCACGCTGATCGGCGTGGGCACGCTCTGTGCGGTTTCTTCGCGACGGCGGGCGTTGACGGTAACGGTGCCAAGCTTGGCCTCCTGCTCCACGGCAGGGGCTGTGCTGACAGGCGCTTCGGCAAAGCTGCCAGTGGATGCCGCCAGCAACACGCCAGCGGCCAAGGGTTGCAGGGTGAACCGCGATGCGCGCGCAGGCCAACGGGAAACTCGGGACATGCTGATGCTCCTTGAGGCATGGGCCCTGAGCGAGCATTTCCGTTGGCGGAACCGAATCGCGGTCAGTCGGGCTTATATTCTTTTAAGTGATATAAATATTTGTAATTCATATTTAGTGGAATAAGTAACAGCCTTTATAAGGGGACTCACCCTTATCAGCAATTGCATTTGACCGAAGGTTTTAATGTAGAAAATGCATATCGATCTCCGTCAGCTGCGCCATTACATTGCCCTGGTCGAACACCGCAGTTTCGTGGCCGCGGCCGCTGCGGTGAACCTGTCGCAATCCGCCTTCAGCCGCAGCATCCAGACCCTCGAGCACAACATCGGCTGCCGCCTGGTGGACCGCGCCAGCAAAGAGCTGGCCCCCACCCGCCAGGGTTTGCTGGTGTTGGAGCATTCACGGCGGCTGGTGCACGGGGCGCACAACCTGGTCAATGAAATTCACCAGTTCAACGGCGCCACCACCGGCGTGGTGCGCTTCGGCTCCGGCCCTGCGCCAGCCGGGGGCTTGGTACCGCGGGCAGTGGCGCGCTTCGTCGCCGAATACCCTGCGGCGCGCACGTGTTTTCAGGTGGATAACTGGCAGGCGTTGAACCGCAAGCTGATCGCCGAAGAGATCGAGTTTTTCGTCGCCGACACGCGCCAGTTCGAGTCAGACCCGGATTACCGCGTGCACAAGCTGGCCCCGCAGCGCTGGCACTTCTGCTGCCGCGCTGGGCACCCGCTGACCACGCGGCAGGCAGTGCAGGCGCGGGACCTGTTCGAGTACCCACTGGCCACCACCTTTCGCCCGCCGAACATCCGCAAGGTCCTCAGCGACCTCAGCGGACGGCAGGATTTTCTGCCCACGGTGGAATGCGAACATGGCTATGCGTTGCTGAATGTGGTGATGCATTCGGACACCATCGGCATTGCCTGCAATGCCAACCTGAGGCCGTATCAACGTGACGGGGGGCTGGTGGCGCTGAAACTTTCGGACTTGGCGCCGGAGCACGAAGAAGCGTTTTATACCCGCTATGGGGTGGTGAGCCGGGTGGGGTATGGGTTGTCGCCGTTGGCGCAGGGGTTGGTCAGGCAGTTGATTGCCTGTGATACCGACCTATGAACAACCCTATCGCCCGCTGTGTGTAGGAGCAGCCTTGTGCTGCGAAGAGGCCGGCGCATGCCAAACGTAATGAGCATGGCAGCACCGGCCTCTTCGCAGCACAAGGCTGCTCCCACAGACTGGGCAGTACTTAGCCTTTACGGGTTGTGCGGCTCAGTTGCCCATCCACCCCCACCGGCACCTCACCCGCCAACGTCACCCGCCGAACCACACGCGGCTGGGTGCCATAGTCATCCACCGCATAATGCTGCGTCGCGCGGTTATCCCAGATCGCCACATCCCCCGCTTCCCAGCGCCAGCGCACGGTGTTTTCCAAGCGCGTGACATGCCCCTGCAGCACGGCAAACAGGTGCTGCGAATCGGCCAGCGAATAGCCCTTGATGCGCTTCACGAAGTGCCCCAACTGCAGCGCCCGCTCACCGCTGACCGGGTGCACGCGCACGACCGGATGCTCGGTCTCGTACACCGTCGAGGTGAACACCTGGCGATAACGCTCCAACTTGGCCGGGTCGACGTCAGGCTTGAGGGACGCGTAGTCGTATTCGTTGCTGTGCACCGCCCACAACTTGTCGGCCAGCTCGCGCAGTGGCTCGGGCAGCTCCTGGTACGCCGCTGCGGTATTGGCCCACACGGTATCCCCACCAGACGCCGGCGCCACCACGCTGCGCAGGATGGAGGCCTTGGGGTAGGCATCGACGAAGGTCACGTCGGTGTGCCAGGAGTTGGCCCGCTGGCCTTCGGCACCATCAAGCTGGAGCAGGTAGCTGGTGCCATCGACCACCGGCACGGTGGGGTGGGCGACCGGTTCGCCCAGCAACTTGGCGAAGTCTTCCTGGCTCTGGTCGTCCAGGTGGGTCTGGCCACGGAAGAAGATCACTTTGTGCTCGACCAAAGCCGCCTGTATGGCATCGATCGTGGCGGCATCCAGGTCGGCAGAAAGCTTCAACCCGCGGATCTCGGCGCCGATACGGCCGGCAACCGGGTGGATGTCGAGTTCAAGGGCGAGTGGCGCGGTGGCCAGGGCGGCATTGCTCATGGTCGTGGTCCTTGCGGTTATTGTCGGTTCAAAGGGTTAGCGGGCGGCCTGGACGGCCTGTTGCTGTTGCAGTGCGGTGTCGAGAAAGCGTGGTTCGACCCAGTCGGCAACCTGGAAGCCACGGCGGATCAGGCGCTCTTTGGCGGCCAGGTCGACGCCCTGCTGCAGTTGGGCCAGAAAATCAGCGTCCAGGCGTGGGTCGAAGTAATGCGCGAGGTTTTCCTTGGCCAAGTCATCGCTGAGGATGCTGCGCGGCCAGCTGGCGTTGTTTGCCACCAGGTCGACATAGGCGTCGCGGTTGTGTTCGTCACGCAGCCACGCGGTAGCCTGCTCCTGGGCATTGACCAGGCGCTGCACCAGGTCTGGGTGCTGGCGGATGAATTCGCCGGTGCCCAGCAAGACCGCTTGGGTGCTGCCGGCGCCTTGCAGGTCGCGGGAATTGACGGGTAGCTCGACCAGCCCGCGTTCACGCAGCGCCAGCAGGTTCGACAGGCCCCAGGTGGCATCGATCTGCTTGGCGGCGATTGCGGCGTTGGCAGCGTTGAAGTCGAGGTTGATCACCTTCAGGTCACGCTCGGACAGCCCCTGGCTGGCCAGCGCGCTGGCGAACGACAGCTGGTTGGCAGTGCCGCGGAACACCGCCACACGCTTGCCCTTGAGGTCGTGCAGGGTCTTGATGCCGGACCCCGGCACCACCCCCAGGTAGCTTTTCACCCCCCGCACGCCAGCCGACAGCACGCGGGTATCCAAGCCATTGGCCTTGCCGACGATCGCAGCCAGGTCCCCCAGGTAGGCAAAGTCGGCTTGGCCATTGGCCAGGGCCTCGTTCACCACCGGCCCTGCGCCCTTGAAGAAGTGCCAATCGATGCGGATGCCGTCCTTGGCAAATTCCTTCTCCAGCAATTGCTGGTCGCGCAGCACATCGACCACGCCCCCGGCGCTGTGTTTGCTGCCAGCGCTCAAGTCGGGCACGGCGATGCGGATGCTCGCTGGCTGGGCTGACTCGGCAGCGTGGGCGTTGAGGGTGAAGACCAGCCCAAGGGCGGTGATCAGGTGGCGTAGTGGGGTTTTCATGGCAAGGCTCCTTGGCAGGCTGCCACCGACGAAGGCCGGCGCTTTGGCCAGAAGCTAGGCAGGTCTGGTTAGAACCTACAAAGATCAAAACTTCATTTTTTAGTAACCAGAAGGCATAAATCAGGCGTTATGCGGGCCTGCGGGGGGCTTGCGGGGAACGCATGGAAAATATGAGGAAAACGCAACGGTAAGGGGTTTGCGCATGCAAGGGTTGCATGCTCTTATCTCTTGAAATGCGCACTTATGAATTTTTAATTCCATTAGTGCATAAGATAACAACGCTTCGTTCGAGAGATGCCGATGAATGGAATTCTGAACAGGAGTTGGGGGTGGCTTCGGGGGCCGCTTCGCGGCCCTTTCGCGACGCAAGGCAGCGCCTACAAGAGGGCTGCGTACCTTTCTTGGGTATTGCCGGTGTTGATCGCGGTGTTGTGGGTGGTCGCCAGCCAGCAACACTGGATGAGCGAGCAGATTTTGCCGCCGCCTTCGCGGGTGTGGGAGAGCGCGCTGGAGTTTGGCTCCGGGGAGCTTTGGGGGCACCTGTGGATAAGTGTGCAGCGGCTGTTCTGGGGCTTGGCGGTCGGCATTGTCAGCGGGTTGCTGCTGGGCACCTGGCTGGGGTCGTCGCGGCGGGCACAGACGCTGGTGCTGCCCACCTTCGTCGCGCTGGCGCAAATTCCCACCCTGGCCTGGATTCCGCTGTTCATGCTGTTTTTCGGCATCGGCGAGTTGCTGAAGCTGGTGGTGCTGGTCAAAGCCGTGGTGGTGCCGGTCACCCTGCACACCCTGGTTGGCGTGCGCGATGCCCAACCCAAGCTGCGTGAAGCTGCAGCGGCGTTGCGCTTGCCCCGTCACCTGTTGTTCCTGCGGCTGCTGTTGCCCGCCGCCCTGCCCGCCTTCCTCACGGGCGTACGCCTGGCCCTGGCTACCGGCTGGACGTCGTTGCTGGCCGTGGAGCTGCTGGCCTCCAGCGAGGGCATCGGCTACCTGATGGTGTGGGGCCGGCAGTTGTTCATGCTCGACCTGGTGCTGCTCTGCATCCTGGTGATCGGCCTGGTTGGGGCGCTCATGGAGCAAGGCTTCTCGCGCCTGGAGAAACGCCTACTGTTCTGGCCGCAACCCGCAACCGGCGAGCAGCAGCGCGGCCCGATCCCAAAAGGTTGGCAAAGCCTACTGCTGCCGATTGCACTGCTGGCGCTGTGGCAGGCCACCAGCACCGTGGGCTGGGTTGACCAGAACATCCTCACGTCACCGCTGGGCGTGCTGCACACCCTGTTCAGCGGGCTGGCGGACGGCACGCTGCCACAGGCGTTGCTGCTGAGCCTGCAACGCACCTTGACCGGCCTGGTGCTGGGCGGTGGCGCGGGTTTGCTGGTTGGCCTGCTGCTGGGGCTTTCGCACCGCGCCGAGCGCGTGTTCGGCCCGAGCCTGACGGCCGTGCGCCAAGTGGCGCTGTTTGCCTGGGTGCCACTGCTCACGGCCTGGTTCGGCCTGGGCGAAGGCGCCAAGACTGTGTTCGTGGCCCTGGCGGCGTTCTTCCCGTTGCTGATCGCCACCCAGCGCGGTATCGCCGGGCTGTCGCCTCAGCTGGGCGAGGCCGCCCGCACCTTGCGCCTGAGCCTGTGGCAACGCTTGCGCCGGTTGGTGCTGCCCGGCGCTGCCCCGGCGATTTTCGCCGGCCTGCGCCTGTCGCTGATCTACGCCTGGCTGGGCACCATCGGCGCCGAATACTTCATGCCTTCTGACGGCGGCATCGCCAGCCTGATGATCGGCGCCCAACAGCTGTTCCGCATGGACCAGGTGATAGCCGCCATGGTCCTGATCGGCCTGGTCGGCGCCCTGCTCGGCACCCTCGGACAACGCCTCGAATCGCGCGCCACGCGCTGGAGAACCGCATGAATGCCTTCAACACCTCGCACCTGCCTGCGGCCAATCAACCCGACGTCACCCCGCCATTGGTCAGCTTCGAGGGGGTCGGTAAGGTTTTCCGCGTCGATGGCCAACCGTTGGAGGCCATTCACGATTTCAACCTGTCGATCAACGAAGGCGAATTCATCGCCATCGTCGGTGCGTCTGGCTGTGGCAAATCCACCCTGCTGCGCCTGCTGGTGGGGCTCGACACCGACTACAGCGGCAGCATCCGCGTCGACGGGCGCGCGGTCAGTGGCATCGGTGGCGAACGCGGCATCGTGTTTCAGGAACACCGCCTGTTCCCCTGGCTGACGGTGGAGCAGAACATCGCCCTGGGGCTGGTCAACGAACAGCTCACCCAAGGTGAGCGCGCCCGGCGCGTGCATGAATTTGTGCTGCTGGTCGGCCTTAGCGGGTTCGAGTCGGCTTACCCGCACCAGCTTTCCGGCGGCATGGCCCAGCGCGTGGCGATCGCCCGCGGGCTGGTGGCAAGCCCACGGATCCTGTTGCTTGACGAGCCCTTCGGCGCGCTCGATGCGCTGACCCGCCAGCAACTGCAGGATGAGCTGCTGGCCATTCGGGAACGAGCCGGCATCACCACCCTGCTGGTGACCCACGACGCCGAAGAGGCCACCTACCTGGCCGACCGGGTGGTCGTGCTGGAACCGCGCCCGGGGCGGATCAAGTCGGTGGTCGAAATCGACCTGCCACACCCGCGCCTGCGCACAGGCGTGGCGCTGCATGGGCTGCGCGAGAAGGTGCTGCACCAAATCACCGGTGCCGGCGGTTACCTGCCACCCGTGATTCGCCGGGTAGAAGGGCTGCGGCCCGAGCTGATCGCACTCTGATGGCCTGTAGGAGCAGCCTTGTGCTGCGAAGAGGCCGGTGACAGGAACGCAGACGTGTGCCGTTGTCACCGGCCTCTTCGCAGCACAAGGCTGCTCCTACAGGCGTTATGCCCAAAGCACGGGTAAAAACAGCTACAGATCAAGGCGATGGACGCAACCGAAACAGATGGGTATCATGCGTGCGCGTTGCACTCGTAGCTCAGCTGGATAGAGTACTGCCCTCCGAAGGCAGGGGTCGTGGGTTCGAATCCCGCCGAGTGCGCCATCTTCGAAAGCCCTGGGATTTTTCCCGGGGCTTTTTCGTTTGTGCGACATGTCGCGTTTCTGGTACTCCCGTACTGCAGAGCATTGGTGTTAGCGTGGGCACCTTCCCGTTTTTCGAACGGGTACCCCCAACAATGACTCGCGAAGGAATGCGCGCGCCCATGTACCTGAAAAAACTCACCGCTACCTCACTGCTGCTGGCCAGCATCGGCCTGTTCAGCGTACCGGCCCAGGCCAACCTCTCCCAGCAACAATCCGCGGCCATCATCAAGGCCTACGACGGCACAGAACTGGCGGACTTCAAACAGTTCATCGGCAAGCTCAACGGCAGCGACCTGGCCAAGGCCGACAACCTCGGCGAGACGCTGAGCGCGTACCTGGCCAACAAGCCGCTGGCCGACGAGCAGCAGAACGAAATCAACCGCCTGCTGGGCCTGTATACCCGTATCAAGTACGGCAAGGCCGCCACCGAGACCCTGCGCGAACTGGTGGCCATCCCCACCTTCAGCGTCGATGGTGTGCCGCAGCACGAGAACCCCGAGTTCCTGAAGATCGCGGACAAGATCAAAGCCCTGGCCGAAGGCTTTGGCCTGACGTTCCGCAATATCGACAACCGGGTCTACGAGATCACCCTGGGCGAAGGCAAAGAGGTGGTCGGCATCCATGCCCACGCCGACGTGGTGCCGGTCAACCCGGACAACTGGAAGCTGGACGATGGCACTCGCCTCGACCCCTTCAAGGTCACGCTGGTGGGTGACCGCATGTATGGCCGCGGCACCGAAGACGACAAGAACGGCATCGTCGTGGCGCTGTATGCGCTGAAAGTGGCCAAGGACGAGAAGCTGCCGCTGGCCCGGCAACTCAAACTGCTGGTGGACACCACCGAAGAAACCAGCGGTGACGCGATCCCTTACTACTTCGAGCGCAACCCGACGCCCGACTACAACCTGGCGCTGGACGGCGGCTACCCTGTGGTGATCGCCGAGAAAGGCTACGGCACGGTCATGGCCAGCTTCGCCAAGCGCGCCGCCACCGGCAAGGGCGCCGAAATCACCCACCTCACCGGCGGCCTGGCCACCAACCAGATCCCGACGACGTCGGTCGCCACCCTGGCCAGCGACAAGCCTGCCGAGCTGGCAGCCAGCCTGAACAAGGCCGGGGCCGCGTATGTGAAGGGCAACGGCGGTGATTTCAGCATCGATGCCAAGGTGGTTGGCAAGGACGTGCAGCTCACGGTGAAAGGCGTCTCGGCCCACTCCTCGGAGCCAGAGTCCGGGGTCAACCCGGTGGCGCGCATGCTGGTGTTCATCAATGGCCTGGGCAAGCAGGTGCCGCTCAAGCACAACCAGTTCACCGACGCCGCCCGCTATGCCAGCGACAACTGGGGCCTGGACTACCTGGGCAAAAAGCTCGGCGTAGGCTTTGAAGACGCGTTCATGGGGCCGCTGACCGCCTCGCCGACCTTTGTCGGCGTGGACGACAAGGGGCTGAAACTGGCGGTCAACCTGCGTATCCCGAAGGGCAAGGAAATTGCCGTGATCAAGGATGACCTGGCGGCCAAGCTGGATAAATGGAAGAGCACCAGCCACGTCCCGGTGGCCTTCGACTACAGCCTCGACGCGCCGATGTACCGCAACCCGGAGGGCGAGTGGGTCAAGGCCCTGCTTGCCGTGGCCAGCGAGAACCTGGGCATGAAGCACGAGTTTGGCACGTCGGCAGGGGCTACCTCGGTGCATGACTTGCCCAACGGCGTGCAGTTCGGCCTGGCCATGCCTGACGTGAAATACACCGGGCACAACGACAACGAGTTCAAGACCGTGGAGCAGTTCATGCTGGATCTGCAGGTAGTGAGCGAGATGGTCGCGCGCATCGGGCAGATGCCGAAGCTGTAGCGCAATCACCTGTAGGAGCAGCCTTGTGCTGCGAAGAGGCCGGTAAACCTAGCAGAGTTGCATACTCAGTACCGGCCTCTTCGCAGCGCAAGGCTGCTCCTACAAGGGTGCGTATTACCCGGAAGGCCGGGTTACCGAAGATCGGTACTCAGGCTAGGCGTGCCAAAGCCTTCCAACGTTGCGTTGGACGCATTCAAGTACTGCGCCCAGAAGTCGTTCAGCGCATCCATGGTCTTGCCAGAGCGGTAGGCATGCTTCACCGCGTCGGTGACCAGCCCAGCGCCAGACACATACACCCGGGCGCCTTGCAGGTCGGCGTACAGCCCCTTGCTCTGCGCAAGCTTCAGCTCGTTGCCAACGTTCAGTTGCTTGATCTGGTTGGCCGCGTAGAAGCTGGTGTAGTCGGAATGCTCGAGCATGTCCGAAATCAGGTACACCACCCGCTCCTGGATACCCTGCTCTTTGCCCATGTCTTCACCGACACGGCGCAGGGTGTTCATGATTTCGCTCTTGGGGATGTCCTGACGCGCCTCGCGCAGGCCCTTCACGAACAGCCCGCCGAAACCGGTCTGAAACGCCTTTTTCTGGGTCGCCAGGCACTGGTCCAGGCCACGCAGCTTGCGCATGTTCACATCGTCGCGAACCTCGCCCTGCAACGGCGTGTCCAGCTCGCCGGCATACACCAGGCGCTGATACTCACCCGGCAGGAACGCCGAGAAGGTATAGAGCCTGACGCGATCGCCCGGCTGCACGAACCGGTCGATCTGGCCCCAGGCGCTGCGCTGCAGGTCTTCTGGCATCGGGATGGTCTGATCGATGATCACCACCAGCTCGCGGCCGGAACCTGCAGGCTTGATGTCTGCCAGGCCATTGCGCGTGTAGCAGCTCTGCAGATCGTTGCGTTCGGCGGCCAGCGCTGCACACGGCAGCGCCAGCGCCAGGATCAGGGCCTTGGCAAGCCTCATGACAGCATGCCCTCCTTCTTCGCCGGGAACAGGCCAAGCGCCTTGAGTGCTTGCTGTTGCTCGCGGATGTCGCGCAGTTGCGCCTCGCTGACATTCAGCGCACGGCTGGCGGCGGCCAGGCTTTCTTCCGGCAGGCCAGTCACATCGTGGAACTCGGAGGCCTTGATAGCGACCGGCTCGGCCACTGCAGCAGCAGGGGCTACGGCAGGCGCAGGCTCGACCGGCGTCGCGGCGACAGCGACGGCTACAGCCGCGGGTGCTGGTGCAACGGTTTCAATCGGCCGGGCTGGCTTCTCTGGCTGCTCCGATACTTTGTCAGCCTTGTGTTCGACGAAGCTCAAGAAATTGCGGCGGGCGGTGTTTTCCCCATCCAGTGCCGTCAGCACATTGGCATCGGTGTGATCACGGCTGGACAACAAGGTCTGCAAGCGGCGCAGCTTGTCATCGGCATGGCTGGCGATGGCCGAACGCTTCTGGTCCATCGCATCGAGCATTTCTTCAGAGGTGGCGTACTTGTGGGTACGCTGCCAGGCGGTGTGCGAGTGTGTACCGGCGAAGAAGTAGCGGCTGGCCAACCACAGGCTGATGCCTTGGATCGCCACGTAGATCAGCGACAGCATCACGTAGGTCGTCAGGCTGGCCTTGCGGATCGCCTGCATCTTGTCGTCGATGGTGGCGTTATCCGCTTCATCGTTGATGGCCTGGGATTCTGCTGGCAGGTCGAACGGCGAGCCTGCGGTGCTGCTTTGCGTGGACGCTTCGGCACGCATGCCGTTGACCATCTCGGTCTCGATGCTGTCCAGGGTGGCCGAACGGATGAGGAAGGCACCAATGGCCATGGCCACCACGAACGCACCGCAGGTGATCAACCAGAAGAACTTGCGCGTGACGTTGGCGTTCACGTCCTTCACACGGGCCAGCAACTGCTCGTAGTCAGGCTTGTCAGAGTCGCTGAAGGAGTCTTCCAGGTTGATGGCTTTGTTGGCTTTCAGCGAGCGCGAGCGCTTGGAAGGCTCTTCACCCTGCCACCAATGGCGGGCGCGAGCGACCAGGCTGTTGTGGTGCACCGCGTGCCCGGCAGCCTCGGCCAGAAACGCCGACGCAACGGCCAGCAGAATCGCCACGAATGCCGTCAGCCAGTGACGGTCATTGGTCGACGCATCCATGTTCACCCAGCCGGCGACCACATAGGCAAACCCCATGGCCTCGATCACCACCAGCAACAGGACAACCGCCAACACCCACCACGGCCGCGCAGAACGCCCGGCCTCACCGGCCTTGGACAGGTAGTCCAGGTAGGCGCTGTAGGCGTTCGCGTCCTTGGCGTAGAGCTTGAACTTCTTGTTGTACACGTTCGACAGGGTGACTTCGTGGTTGATCCAGCCTTCAGCGTCGACCGAAGCCGGCTTGCGCGACAGGCGCGCGACCGTACCGATCAAGGGGAAGCTGTGCCAGACACGGGTCAGGAAGTAGGAAACCTCTTCCCAATAGTTACGCACGATCACCGCAGTGATCAGCAACGAAAGCAGGCCGGCAGAGAGCAACTGATTGGCGAGAATCAGTGATTTAAGTGCAGCAAGCGAAAAGTCTTCCATTCAGGACGTCCTTGACTGGGGTTATTTGGTAGCCGGGATCGGCTTGTAGGAAGCGACGAACGCATCACTGCCGGCGGCATAGAACAAGGCACCTTGGCTGACCTCGGCGTTGCCTTTGCTGAATACGATGTCCATGCACGAAATCGATGCCTGGGCATCGCTGGCGAAGACCCGGTAGAGCACTTCGCTTTCGCCTTCATAGGTGTTGGCCACGGCCTTCATGGTGCGTGGTTTGTGCTGCGTGGGCTGTTTGTAGTCTTCGACCAACTGCAGAATCGGCTGGCGGTCGACCATGGCGTTCTCACGCAAGATCGACACCGGCGACACGGTCACCAGGTGCCCGTTGACCAGGTTGGCCCAGACCCGGTTGTTGTAACCCGGCAGGTAGTCCTTGGTGGCGCGGCGCTGCAAAGGTTGGTCGTTGACCATGCTCAGCACTTCGCCGGCATTGCGTGGGCGGTCGGCCTCGCAGCTGGACATCGGCATCTGCGCGGCGTATGCGCTGCTGATCAGCGTGAAGCCACTCTGTTTCGGCTTGATATTCTGCGCCATGGTCCAGCTGTAGTTGGCCACGGGGGTACCGGCGAAATCGACCTGCGGACGCACAGCTGCAACAGCCTTCGCGGTGCTGGTGCTGGTGCTGCTGGTACTGGTGGTTGCGCTGGAGGTACTGCTGGCCGTGGCCGGCGTGCGCTGTGCCGTGGTCGGCTTGCTCGCGGCAGGCTTGCTGCTCGCTTGTGCGGTAGTGGTCGCCTGCCGAGGCTTGGCAGCGGTCGAGGTGCCGTAGTGCAGGTAGCGGGTGTTACCCGCTTCTGCCTGGGCGCGCATTACCAGGGCCTGTTCGTTGGCCAGCTCGACGATTTCCACACGGCGGTTCTGGCCACGCAGCAACGGGTCGCTGTTATCGGCAATCGGGCGCGATGCCCCGGCGCCTTGGTAATAGATGGCACTGGCCGGGATGCCGGCCTGCAGCATGACCTTGCCCACGGTCTTGGCGCGGCGCTCGGACAGCTTCTGGTTGAAATCGGCATTGCCCACGGCATCGCTGTGGCCAACGATCAACAAGCGACGTGCCTGCGCCTCCTTGGCGGCGGCCTGCTTGTCGGTGGCGGCCGGCTTGGCATACATCTGCGCCAGCTTGGCCACGGCGCGCTGGCCGTTGGGGGTCAGTTGGTCGGAGCCAGTGGCGAACATCCCGGTGTCTTCGATCTGGGTCACCAGGCCCGCCTGTTCAGGGACGGCGGTCACCACCGCAGCCGAGGCAACGGTCAACTTCTCGGTGGTGATCTTCAGGTTCTCTTCCTTGGCGATGCGGTCAAGCTCCTGCAAGCGCGACTGCCAGACATAACCGGCGATGCACCCCAACGTGCCGCCGACTGCAACGCCCGGCAAGATGCCGTCCTTGCCTTTAAGGGCATAACCGGCAGCGCCCCCGGCGACAACCCCGACACCACAGAGCACGGGCATGCCGTAGTCCCTGCCAATGTCTTTAACGCTCTTGGAAATATTGTCGATCTGTTGGCTGCTGCAACCGGCAGCGGTGATGAAGGCGCAACTGAGCGCTGTGAGGCGAAACATGCTTTGCATTGCGGCTCCTTGCCGAAACAGGTCTGGATGATGGCAACTTGACATGCATTGTCACAGATTACCGGGGATTTTGCCCCACCCAGGTAAGCATCTCCAGCGCCGGATACACGGCTTGCCGGGGTGCTTGGTACACAATCGATTCAACCATGACGTTTTTCAATCGCCTCCATGCCGTTTCCTGCATTGCCGTGCAGAGCGCCGTGCCGGATGCTTTATTTACATTGAGACAGCGCTTATTCCATCCGCAGAGGCCCGTATGAAGACCGTCAAAGAAATCCTCAAGACCAAGTCGCAACACCAGACCGTTTACACCATAGGCCCTGATGACTCGGTGCTGGAGGCCCTGAAGCTGCTGGCGGAAAAGAATATCGGTGCGCTGCCGGTGGTGGAGAACAATCAGGTGGTGGGCATTGTCAGTGAACGCGACTACGCCCGTAAGTTGGTACTGAAGGGCCGCTCGTCAGCGGCAACGCCAGTGCGTGAGATCATGAGCGCCCCGGTGATTACGGTGGACCCGACACAGAGCTTGGCATATTGCATGAACGAGATGACCGATCGGCATTTACGTCACCTGCCAGTGGTCAGCAATGGCGAACTGCTGGGCCTGTTGTCGATTGGCGACCTGGTGAAGGAAACCATCGCCGAACAGGCCAACCTGATCCTGCAGCTGGAGCAGTACATCCGCGGCGAGTAAACCGCCTCAGTGGTAGGCGCGCTCCAGTTCGTCCAGTTGGTGGTCGAAGCTGCGCAGGCGCGCCGACCAGGTGTACACCAGTACTTCAAGGTCGCGGTTGAGCACGGCAGTGGTGCCATTGCCCGTGCTCGTCGGCTCGCCCAGGTCGAGCTGATAGCGTTCGCGGGCCATGGCCGTTGCCACACTGGAGAGGTCCCGTGCATTGGCCAGCCAATGGTGGTGGTGATCGTGGATTTCGCGGTCGAGCGCCCGGCACTGGCGCTTTAAGGCGTCCAGGCTTTGCTCCAGCGGGGTGCCCTTGAGCTCACCCATGACTTCTTCGAAGGTGCGCCCGGAGTGCCAGTAGCTGCCCCAGAAATAGCGGTCGAATACCGTTTCGACCCGGCGCAGGGCAACCTTGGTGTTCCAGATGGTCAGCAACGTTCGCCCCTGGATCACCTCACGCTTGTTCAGGCGCAACTGTTGCCAGGCGATCCAGGTCAGCGCCACCAGCGCAACCGCCACGGTGACCGCGGCGGCGGCGTAGAGAAACTGCACCGCCTGGTTCATCTGTTGCGTCTGCCTGATGCCATAGAAGTAACTGGCCGTCAGCGTGCCCAGGATCGTCACGGAGCACCAGAACCCTGGTGCGTAGGGATCTTTCATCGCGCTATCCCCTTATTGTTTTCCTGAGCATAGCAACGGCCAATCACTCGTCAGGTGCCGCTCGGCGCTTTATTTTCGGGGGCGGCGCAACGCCTCGTTGAGTTGGTCGAAAGGGACTGCCCAATCAGCATCTTCGTTGATGCTGTCCTTGAGGAAGTTGCGCTGGGCATCGGTCCAGAACGGGGCATCGACCAGCTTGATCTCGTTTTGCAGCGGCGAGTGGCTGGTGATGAATTGATCGATACTCAAAGCATCGTCAGGCAAGCCCAGCTGTTTGAACAGCTCGGCGAATGGATGGATCGGTGCTTCCATGATTCCTCCTAATAGCCGGTCAGGCCGTCCACGACGCCCGCCCGGCGTTGGCTTGAGAACATCAGCACAGCTCACGCACTTCGGCGTGCGGTACCAGCTTCATGAACTGCTCCATGCTCATGTGGATCAGGTGATCGTGGTCACCCGCCTCCAGGTAGACATCACCTTGCCGGGTAAGGGTCGGGTCGAGCAGCATTTTTATATCGTAGGCATCGCCAAGTGCCGGCACTGCGCCGCGTTCGCAATCGCCGAACAGCGTCGGCAGGCCGCTTTCGCGGGTCAGTTGCCAGGCGCCCGACATGCGCACCTTGCTCATGTCCAGATGCCGGTTGGCCGGTAGCACGGCCAGGATGTAGTTGCCATGCCGGTCATCGAGCACCACCGACTTGGCGACCCGCTCGGCGGGTACACCGGCCGTGCGTGCCGACTCCAGGCTGGTGGCTGAATGTGGATGGGGAATGATGTCGTAGTCGCAGTTGGCCTTGTCCAGGCGGGCCTGCAGGGTCTTTGCCATACGCATGATGCACCTCCGGTATTGCGCCCCCAATCTTCAATTTTAGGCCCTGGCCCGGCAGGCATGACTAAACTTGTGTAATAGAGACGAACGAGGTGACGACAGGTGGCCGCTCGCTGGTGGCGCTGGCTGTTGCTGTTGATGCTGCTTGGGCTGGCACCGGGCAGCCAGGCAGCGCCCGGTGCCGTCTGGGTGTTGAGCATCGACGATGCCATCGGCCCGGCCAGTGCCGACTACCTGGTGCGCAGCCTGGACCAGGCCCATGCGCAAGGCGCGCAACTGGTGGTCATCCGCATGGATACCCCTGGCGGCCTGGACAGCGCCATGCGCCAGATGATCAAAGCCATCCTCGCCAGCCCCGTGCCGGTTGCCAGCTTCGTCGCGCCCAGCGGTGCACGGGCCGCTAGCGCTGGCACTTACATCCTTTATGCCTGCCATGTCGCAGCCATGGCCCCCGGAACCAACCTGGGCGCGGCCACCCCGGTGCAGATCGGCGGCCCCCCGGGCATGCCCAAGGACGACAAGGCCAAGCCCAGTGGTGATGAACAAACCCTCGCCCGCAAGCAGGTCAATGACGCTGCTGCCTACATACGCGGCCTGGCGCAGCTGCGCGGGCGCAATGCCGATTGGGCGGAGCAGGCCGTGCGCGAAGCCGTCAGCTTGTCGGCCAGCGAGGCATTGCGGCTGAAGGTGGTCGACCTCGTGGCAACTGACCTGCCCGACCTGCTGCGCCAACTCGACGGCAAAACACTGGACGCTGCCGGCCAGCCGCAGCAGATGCACACCCGCGCAGCCAGCCTGGTCGAACACCTGCCGGACTGGCGCACACGCCTGCTGGCCGTCATCACCAACCCCAGCGTGGCGCTGATCCTGATCATGGTCGGCGTGTACGGCCTGCTGTTCGAGTTCATGAGCCCCGGCTCCACCGTGGGCGGCGTGATCGGCGGTATCTGCCTGCTACTGGCGCTGTATGCCCTGCAATTGCTGCCGGTGAGCTACGCCGGGGTGGCGCTGATCCTGCTCGGGCTGGCGTTCATGATTGCCGAGGCGTTCTTGCCCAGCTTTGGCGTGGTCGGCTTTGGCGGCATCGTGGCCTTCGTGGTCGGCGCAGTGATTTTGATGGACACCGACGTGCCTGGGTTCGGCATCCCCTTGCCCTTGATCGCCAGCCTGGCAGTGCTGTCGGCGCTGTTCATCGGTGGCGTGCTGGGCATGGCCCTGAAAGCGCGCAAGCGCGCCCTGGTCAGCGGCGATGCCGGCTTGGTCGGCAGCCTGGTCACGGTCACCCAGGTGCTGGCAGACAACCCGTTCTGCGGTTCGGTGCAGGCGCAGGGCGAACAGTGGCAGGTTCAGTGCGCGACGCCACTGCAGCCTGGCCAACACGTGCGAGTCACGGCGCGCCGTGGCGTGATGCTGGAGGTCAGCGCTGCTGCACCTGCGGCCCAAGGAGAATGACGATGTTCATGCAATTGGGTTTCGGCGCCCTGCTGATGCTGCTGGGCGTGTTGTTGCTGTCGGCGTTCCGGATCTTGCGCGAGTACGAGCGCGGCGTGGTGTTCCAGCTGGGGCGGTTCTGGCAGGTGAAAGGGCCGGGGTTGATCTTGCTGATCCCGGTCATCCAGCAGATGGTTCGGGTCGATCTGCGCACGGTCGTGCTGGATGTACCGCCGCAGGACGTGATCACCCGCGACAACGTCTCGGTCAAGGTCAATGCCGTGCTGTACTTTCGCGTGCTCGACCCACAAAAAGCGATCATTCAGGTCGAAGACTTTCTCGTCGCTACCAGCCAACTGGCCCAGACAACCTTACGCGCCGTGCTTGGCAAGCATGAGCTGGACGAGCTGTTGGCCGAGCGCGAGCAACTGAATGCCGATATCCGCCAGGTGCTGGACGCGCAAACCGATGCCTGGGGCATCAAAGTGGCCAATGTCGAGATCAAGCACGTCGACCTCAACGAATCGATGGTGCGTGCCATCGCGCGCCAGGCCGAGGCCGAACGTGAGCGACGGGCCAAGGTGATCCATGCCGAAGGGGAGTTGCAGGCGTCCGAAAAACTGATGCAGGCGGCGCAGATGCTCAGCAAGGAGCCAGGGGCGATGCAGTTGCGCTACATGCAGACGCTGGGGGCGATTGCCGGGGACAAGAGCTCGACCATCGTCTTTCCACTGCCGCTGGATTTGCTCAAGGGCTTTGTGGAAAAGCCGAAATAACCGGGGGCGCTTGTGCGCCCCCGATGGCCAGTCAGATAGGCGCGCGACGCAGGGTCGCGAGGAAGGTTGCCGCGCCGATGAACAACCCGGCAAAGGTGCGGTTCAGCCGCTTCTGCTGTTTGGGTGTACGCAGCAGGCGCAGCACCCGCGAAGCCAGGCCGGTGTAGCCCGCCATCACCAGCATGTCGACGGTGATCATGGTGACGGTGATGGCCACGTACTGCGGCAGCAGGGCCTCATGTGGGTTGATGAACTGCGGCAGCACCGCCAGCATGAACACCAGAGCCTTGGGGTTGCTGACGTTGACCAGAAAACCACGGAACACCAGGCTCAGCGGTTTGCCGATCGGGCGTACGGCAGACTCTTCGCTCATGTCCATCGGCAGCGCGCGCCATTGCTTGTAGGCGAGGTAGACCAGGTAGGCAACGCCAAACCACTTGATCACCGTAAAGGCGGTGGCGGAAGCGGCGAGGATGGCGCCGACACCGGCGGCGATGATGGCGATCTGTACGATCAGGCCAATCTGCAGGCCTAGCGCGTTCCAGTAACCGCGCCAGAAACCGTACTGCAGGCCGCTGGACATCGAGGCAATCGCCCCGGCCCCCGGTGAAAGGCTGATCACCCAACACGCGGCAAAGAAGCCCAACCACACTTCCATCGACATCACACACCTCGCTCAAACATATGTTGCAAAACGTTAAGCTAAGATGTTGGCGAAAAAATAACCAGCGGATTTTGCAGATTTTGGGCCAGTTATTCCTGTGGCATGGGCGCGAGACCCCTTTGCGCCTGACACGAACAGATGTAGGAGCAGCCTTGTGCTGCGAAACGCCGCGCGAGCGGCGCTCGATCTCACAGGCGCTAAAAGGCTCCCACCCTACGCCCCAAAGACCTCAGCCTCAAGACAGCGCCTCAAGCTCGGCCTGCATGCTTTCCAACGTTTCCAGCGCTTCCATCCAGGCTTCCTCAAGCTCGCCTTCGCGCTGCTTGAACTTGCTCTGGCGGGCCAGCACATCGCGCAGTTCATCCTTGCGCGCGGCCTCGTACAGGCCACTGTCGCCCAACGCTGTTTCGATCTCAGCCAGTTGCGCATGCACCTGGTTAAGCTCGGCTTCCAGCTTGTCGGCCGCCTTCTTGTGCGGTGCCAGTTGCTGACGCAAGGCCGCTGCAGCCTGGCGCTGAGCTTTCTTGTCGGTCTTGTCCGGGTTGGCCGGGCTGTTGCTGACCGGCGCGTTGCGCTGACGGTACTCGACCAGCCAGCGGCTGTAGTCTTCCAGGTCGCCATCGAACGTATCGACCTTGCCGTCAGCCACCAGCAGGAAATCGTCGGTGGTGCTTTTGAGCAGGTGACGGTCGTGGGAAACCACCACCACAGCACCGGCGAACTCCTGCAAGGCCATGGTCAGCGCCAAGCGCATTTCCAGGTCCAGGTGGTTGGTCGGTTCGTCGAGCAGCAACAGGTTCGGCCGTTCCCAGGCGATCAGCGCCAGGGCAAGGCGGGCCTTTTCACCACCGGAGAAATTCACCACCGGCTCGTCGACACGGTCACCGTGGAAATCGAAGCCGCCGAGGAAGTCGCGCAGCGTCTGCTCACGCTCGGTCGGGGCAATCCGCTGCAGGTGCAACAGCGGGCTGGCCTTGTCGTCGAGGGAGTCGAGCTGGTGCTGGGCGAAGTAGCCCACCGCCAGGTTCTCGCCACGTACCAGGCGCCCAGACAGCGGTTCCAGCTCGCCGGCAAGGTTCTTGATCAGGGTCGACTTGCCCGCGCCGTTGGGGCCGAGCAGGCCGATACGCGCACCCGGCACCAGCTGCAGCTTGACCTTCTCCAGGATGGCCTTGTCGCCATAACCCAGGCGGCCTTCGGACATGTCCAGCAGTGGGCTGGAGATTTTCTGCGACTCACGGAAGACGAAGTCGAACGGCGAATCGACATGCGCCGCCGACAACTCTTCCATGCGCTCCAGGGCCTTGATGCGGCTCTGGGCCTGGCGGGCCTTGGTGGCCTGTGCCTTGAAGCGGGCGATGTACTTTTCCATGTGCGCACGCTGGGCCTGCTGCTTTTCGTAGGCTTGCTGCTGTTGCGCCAGGCGCTCGGCACGGGTGCGCTCGAACGCGGTGTAGCCGCCCTTGTACAGGTTCAGCTTGCGCTGCTCGACGTGCACCACGTGGTCGACCACGGCATCGAGGAAATCGCGGTCGTGGGAAATCAGCAACAGGGTGCCGGGGTAGCCCTTGAGCCAGTCTTCCAGCCAGAGGATGGCATCCAGGTCCAGGTGGTTGGTGGGCTCGTCGAGCAGCAGCAGGTCGGACGGGCACATCAGTGCCTGTGCCAGGTTCAGGCGCATCCGCCAGCCACCGGAGAAGTCACCGACGCGGCGGTCCATCTGTTCGTTGGTGAAGCCAAGGCCGGCCAGCAATTTGCGTGCTCGGGCATCGGCGGTATAGCCATCGGCACTTTCCAGCTCGCTGTGCAGGCGCGCCAGGGCCGTGCCGTCGTGCGCCGTTTCGGCGATGGCAAGCTCGGCCTGCACCTTGCGCAGGCGCACGTCGCCATCGAGCACATAGTCCACCGCGAGGCGATCGAGGGTGTCGACCTCCTGGCGCATGTGGGCGATGCGCCAGTCGCCGGGCAGCTGGCAATCGCCGGAATCGGGCGAAAGCTCACCGCGCAGCAAGGCGAACAGGCTGGATTTTCCGGCGCCGTTGGCACCGATCAAACCGGCCTTGTGGCCGGCGTGCAAGGTCATCTCGGCGCCTTCTAGCAAGCGCTGCGGACCACGCTGTAAAGTGAGGTTGGATAGTCTGATCATGATGGTCGCGGAGTCTACCAGCTTCCTCGGCCCGTAGCGTGAGTGGAATCATGTACACCGACCTGTGGAATCACGCCCTGGCCTTGTATGCCAGGGCCGGCGTGGAAGAGGCCTGCCTTGACGTGCAAGCGTTGGGCGGTGACGTTTGCCTGTTGCTCTGCGGCACCTGGCTGCAAGCACGCGGCGTGGCCGCGACAGGTGAGCGCACACAGGCCCTGCGCGACATTGCCGAACCTTGGCAGCGTGAGGTGGTGACGCCATTGCGTAACCTGCGCCAGCAATGGCGCACGGCAGCGCACAACGATGCGCAGTTGGCAGCGTTGCGTGAGCAAGTAAAGGGGTTGGAATTGCAGGCCGAGAAGGCCTTGCTGGAACGCCTGCAGGCGTGCTCGCAACAGTGGCCCGCGGACTCGCACGAGCCCACGGACGACTGGCTGGCCCGGCTAGCGCCGGACCAGGCCCAAGATCACCGCGCGCTGCATCAATTGCGCGTCGCGGCGGCAGCGCTTCAGGATGCCGAAGACGGCGCCTGAGCCGGGGTGCTGGCGGGTGCCGACGGTGCTGCGGCCGGGCTGGCCGAGTTGGTCGCGGCGGCAGGCGCGCTGGTGGCAGCCGTGGCGGGCTTGGTTTCGGCTGGCTTGCTCGCGGCTGGTTTGGCAGCAGCCGGTTTTGCAGCAGCTTTCACCGCCGGTTTTGCAGCCGGTTTGGCGGCAGCACGCGCGGGTGCTTTAGCGGCAGCCGCGGGCTTGGCAGCAGGCTTGGCCGCAGGTTTTGCAGCTGCAGGTTTAGCTGGGGCTTTGGCCGCTGCAGGTTTGGCTGCCGGTTTAGCAGCGGCGGCTTTGGCTGGCGCCTTGGCAGCAGCTGGCTTGGCTGCGGGTTTTGCAGCTGCAGCCTTGGCCGGTGCTTTGGCAGCGACGGCTTTAGCGGCTGGCTTGGCCGCAGGTTTGGCGGCGGCGGTTTTGGCGGGTGCCTTGGCGGCAGCGGCTTTTGCTGGCGCTTTGGCCGGCGCTTTGGTGGCAGCGGCTTTGGCGGCTGGCTTGGCGGCAGCAGCTCTGGCCGGCGCCTTGGCTGCAGGTGCTTTGGCGGCAGGTTTGGCGGCCGTGGCGCGTGCTGCTGGCTTGCTGGCAGCCTTGGCCGGTGCTTTAGCAGCAGCTGGTTTTGCAGCCTTGGCAGCGACGGCGCGCTGGTCCAGTGCCTTGCTGGCGGCTTCACGCACCTTGCCCACACCTTGGGCCAGCTTCAGGCTGTCCTGGGCATCACGCTTGAGCTGTTGGATGTAGGTACGGGTCTGGGTCTGGCGGTCCTTGAGCGAGTCGAGCAACCCTTCAAGTTCACCGATAGCTTTTTGTGCCTTGGTCTGCGCCTTGGCTTTACCTGCCTTGGCCGCATCCTGCAGTTTCAGGCGACCGTTGTGCAGTTTCTCTTGTGCCTTGCCACGTTGCTTTTCCAACTTGGCCAGCAGTTTTTCCGCATCAGCCAGCGCTTGCGAGCAGGCATCTTCCAAATGTTCGAGCAGGCTGCCCGAAAGTTGCTGGAGCAGGTGCAACGGCGTACTTACTGGCTTCTTTTTGGCCGACATGGTTTACCTCCTGGCTGACGAGATTGCGGCTCATACTATGCTTCTGCTGCTACCGCCGCTAGGGCATGTTGACAGTAATATTTACGCCGCGTTGCATGCCTGGGCAAAGTTGTTATCTTGCAGCTCCGTGAAAGTGTAGTTGCTGAATTAAGCGTTGCTCATATTTGGCAGATACAGGCCAACCCCGATGTTGGCTGCTACGGCCCGCTCATTGCGCAGGAACTGTCCATGCCGCGTTTTCTTGTTTTAGGTTTGTGCCTGGTGGCGCCTTTTGCCCTGGCCAATGCAGACGACCACGACCTGGCCTACAGCCTGGGTGCCAGCCTGGGCGAGCGGCTGCGCGAAGAGATGCCGGGGCTGCAACTGGACGCCCTGGTCGAAGGCCTGCGCCAGTCCTATCAAGGGCAACCACTGAAGCTCGACAAGGCACGCATGCAGGCTGTGTTGCAGCAGCATGAAGCGCAAGCCGACAACGCCGCCGAGCAGGCTCAGGCAGAAAAACTCAAGGCGGTGGAAACACGCTTCATGGCCAACGAGCGGGCACGTGCTGGTGTGCATGAACTGCCCGAAGGCGTGCTTTACAGCGAACTGCAAAGCGGCGCCGGCGCGCAGCCGAAAGCGGGTGGCAAGGTGCAGGTACGTTACGTGGGCAGGTTGCCGGATGGCTCGGTGTTCGACCAAAACCAACAGCCGCAGTGGTTCAGCCTGGATTCGGTGATCGAAGGGTGGCGGGTGGCGTTGCCTCGGATGCATGCAGGCGCGAAATGGCGCCTGGTGATTCCGTCGGCGCAAGCCTACGGTGCCGAGGGCGCGGGTGACCTGATCGCGCCCTATACCCCCTTGGTATTCGAGATCGAACTGCTGGCGGTTGGCGACTGACGCCACGCCTCAGGCTTCGACCGTGCCCTCTTCCTTGTGCGCGTTGTGCAACACCTCGATCAGGCAATCCTCCAGCTCGAAGCGCTCGTGCAGCAGGCCGCCCAGCTTGGCCAGTTTTTCGGCGAAGCGCTCGGGGTCTGTGCACTCGCCCTTCTCGCAATGGTCATTGAATGCCAGCGCGATCTGGGTGCTGTCATCGATGCGCGGGTTGATCTGCGTGGCCAGTTCAAGGCCGCGAGTGTCGCCGAAGGCCTTGGCTTCACTGACCAGCTGTTCGCTGACTTCGAAATGCCAAGCCGAGACATAATCGACCAGCACCGCGCAAAAATCGCGGTTCTTGTCCTTGTCGGCGAAGGCTGGCTTGGCGTCGCGCAACGCGCGGAAAGCCTGCACCAGTTCATGGCGCTCCTCCAGCCAACGGTCGATCAGCTTGTGAACCCCACCCCAGCGTTCCTGGGCGTTCTGACAACTATCGAGCATGGCGATCTCTTCCCTTCTGGGTAGATGCCGCTGCACCTCGCACCACGACCGCGCAGCACAAAGGTGACATCAGCAGGACGGCATCGAGCAGTTGTATTTTCGGTATGCGTGCTGGGAGATTATTCCCGCGCGTGCTGACCATCAAGGTACGCAGCAGACAAAGTTCATACAAGTGTTTAATACCCCGTTACAACACCATTGGTCGCGATAGCGTCCCAGGCTTGCGCCAGGTCAATCGCCCGCCAGGGTGCGGAAACGATACGCCAGCAGGCGGCTCAAGGGCAGCGCGCCCAGTAGCAGGAATGCCAGCAGGCTCCATTCAGGCAGTGTCAGGTCAACAAAGCTCCAGGTCAGCGCGTTGCAATCCGGGCCACCCAGCAGCAATTGCCGCGCAGCTTCACGCCAGGATTGCTCGAACACATCCCAGATCGGAGCCGGGCACACGTGAACTGCCCCACCCGCCCCTTGCAGCCAGACATGCCGTGCCGCCAGCAACGCCCCCGCCGCCGTGCAGGCCAGCAGTGCTTGCGAGTAACGGCGGATACCCGACCTTCCCGGTGCCTGCAGCACTGCGCCCAGGCAAAGCAGCCCATACAGGCCCAGTAACAAACGTTGGCTGAAGCACAACGGGCACGGCACCAGCCCCAGCGCACTTTCCAGGTGAAATGACCCGGCCAGCACGGCCAACGCGGCAAGGCAGGCAGGAAAGAAAAAAGTGCGTAAACGGGCCGGCAGCATGGGCGATGGAGGTCCCGGGGAATGAAGTGGCTTGAAACGGTAGAGGAAGTAACCGCTGTGTTTCAAGGCACTACAGGGACGACAAGTCGCTGAATAGCAAAGGAAGTTTCCTGCCTGGCAGTAGGAAACGTCTTAAGAAATGGACTGCAGAACTAACTTATATCGCCGGACAAGTTACCCGCCCCCTTAGCCCGCACGCTGGCGCGAACTAAGGGGTAACCCAGGTAAAACGCTTAGGCGTAACTCAGGCGCGCACTGCTTCTGGCAACGGCAGCGCCAGCAAGCGCTCATCCAGCAAGCCGAGGCCTTCCTGGAACAGCTGGTTGCTGCGCTCGGTCTCGCCAAGGCCGGCGAGCAAACGGGCCAGTTCGGCACAGGTTTCCGGGTTGCGCTCCATCTGCAAGCTGCTTTCCAGATAGTCCCGCGCCTTGCCCCACAGGCGGTTCTGCAAGCTCAGGCGGCCGAGGGTCAGCAGCAGGCTCGGGTCCTGTGGATGCGCCTTCAGCCAGCCTTCGGCTGTTTGCAACTGGCGCGCCGGGTCATCACCGCGCACCAGGCCATACAAGCGAGCCAGGTGGCTTTCGTACTCACGCTTGAGGGCCGTGCGCAGCACTTGCTCGGCTTCGCCCTGGGCGCCGACCTGGCGCAGCTGCTCGGCGTAGGCCAGCACCAGCTGCGGCTCCTGGCGCTGGGCGGCAGTCAGTTGCTGCCAGGCACGTTCCAGGGCCTGACGCGCACTTTGCGCATCCTCGCCGCGGGTTGTCGCCAGGCTCAGGTTCTGGCCCCACGCACGCTTTTCAAGCTCGGCAAGCTCAGCCGCTGGCAGCACCTTGCCCTTGCGCAGGTCAGGCAGCAGGCGAATCAGCGCCGACCAATCGCCACGTTCCAGGTACAGGCGCTGCAGCAGGCGCAGCACCTGGGTGTTATGCGGGTGCCGCGCCTGCATCGCCAACAGGGTTTCCAGCGCACCGTCCGTGTCGCCACGGTCCATCTGCAACTGGGCATGGGTCAGGGCAATGGCCAGTTCCGCCTGCGGCTGACGCTCCAGGGCTCGCTCCAGCAGGTTGTCGCTGTCTTCCTTGCGGCCTTGCTCGTTGGCGGCGCGGGCGGCGCCGAGGTAGTACAGCAAGGGCTGGCGTTCAGCTTCGGCGGCGCGGTGCAGATGGCGCTGGGCACTGGCCCAGCGGCCCTCGGCGAGGTCCAACTGGCCTTGCTCGATGGAAAGACGGATGCGCCGGCTGCGGTTACGACGCGACCACGGGTTGACCACGCCGCTGGAGGTCAGCACCAGGCCAACCAGGTAGCGCAGCAACCCGAGCAGGGCGATCACGGCCACAAGCCCGGCCAGCGCCGCCCAAAGCCCCGACTGGTAGCGGAAGCTGCCATAGGCGATCAAGACGTAGCCACTGTGCTTGGCCACCGCAATGCCCAGCGCGGCGGCGATCACGATCGCCAGTACGGCCAGCAGGTAGACCCGCTTCATGGCTTGCCCCCTTCACCCTCGGCCGGCAGGTGGCGGCGCTGGATGTAGGCTTGCACCGAGGCCAGGCTCTCGCTCAGGTCAGGGGTGACCACAGACACCGGTTGCTCGGCCAAGGCGTTGAGGCTGTCGAGCATGGCCTTGCTTTGTGGGTTGTCGGCATTGAAGTTGGCCAGCAGTACGCTGCGCGCATCATCCAGTGCCTGGGTGTAGACCTTGGCCTCGCCATTGAGCGCGGCCCACTGGGCTTGCTCGATGGTCAGGCTCAGGGCCAGGCGCAGCTGGTTCAGCGACTGACCGGCCAGCAGCGGCCGCACGTTGTCATCGGCGTTGAAGTCGATCTGGAAATACTTCGAGATTTCCGCCCACCACTGCGACCAGCGACTGGCGCCATCGCCGTCGGAGGTCAGCGCACCGAGCGCATCGGCATTGCTCTCGAACTCAGGCGACTGGGCGCTGAGTTGTTGCACCAGCTCGCGCTGTGCAGCCAGTTTGAGGAACAGGCCCGTGCGGTCTGGCTGCTGCGTGCTGTTGAGGGTTGCCAGGCTGCGCGCCAACTGCTCGCGGGCGGCGAAGGCACCGGGGTCGCTCTGCTCGCGAAGGATTTCGTCGGCACCTTCGACCAGGGCCTTGGCGCTGGTGATGTCCTGCAGCGCCGAGAGGCGCAGGGTAGCCAGGCGCAGCAAGTGTTCGGCCTCTGCCAGGCGCCATTCCTTGCGGCTCTCGCCCAGCACGGTTTCCAGACGCTGGCTGAGGCGTTGCTGATCGCCTTGCAGCTGCGAAACGAGGCGGCGGCGGTCTTCCAGCTCGCTGGCGGCCGGCAGGCTGGCCAGCTGCGCGCTGATCTGCTGTTCACGCTGCTGCAGCGCTTCGGCGCGCTGGTTCAGGGCTTCAAGGTGCTGCCCTTGGTTGAATTCGCTGCCTTGCAGTTGCCGCACCTGCCAGACACCCCAGCCACCTATTGCGACCCCGGCCGCACCCAGCAGCAGCGCCAGCGCTGCCAGGCCGGTGCCGGAGCGCTTGGCGGGTGTGGCGGTGACGGGATCCGCCGGCGTCTGGGCCGACGGCTGATCGTTATTGGACAAGACAGTTTCGCTCACGTATCCATCCTTTGCATGGGGGCGCTAGGCGTTCAGCTTAGCGCCTTAAGAGGCAGGTGCAGCGCTGCGCTGCACCGCTGCCAGCAAGGCCGTGGCACTGGCGCCACGGCAATCCACAACCTGTTGGGCCCCGGCGGCCCTGGCCTGCTCGGCAACCCGCGGGCTCGGCACGAACAGCGGCAGACGCGCCACCTGGGGCCAATCGGCGCCGGCCATCTGCTGCAAATGTTCAAAACCCTGCCCACTGCTGACCACCAGGCCATTGAGGCGTTCCGCTTCGATGCGACGCATCAGCGTGCCCGCCGGGTACTCCGGCAGGCAGCGACGATACAGTTCCAGATAATCGACACTAGCACCTTGCTCTGCAAGACGCTCTGCCAGCAGTTCGCGACCTCCCACGCCACGGACGATAAGGACGCGTGGTGTAGGAAGCGCGATAGCGTCGCGCAGGACCGGCAGTGCGAGCAAGGCCTCGCTGTCGTCACCTTGCGTAGGGAAAGTCACCTGAAGACCGGCGGATTGCAGCACTGCAGCCGTTGCTTCACCGACGGTAAACCAGCCGGTTGCCGGAGGCTGCAGGCCGGCGTGCGCGAGTTGCTCAAGCAGCAACCTGGCGGCCGGTTTGCTGACCACGATCATGGCCTGGTAGTGCCCCAGCCCGGCAAGCCGCTGACGCGCCACGTCGCCCAATCGCACAGGCTCGATCGCCAATAAAGGCAGGCAGTTGCTGGCCACGCCGGCGGCTGCCAGGCTCTGCGCCAGTGCCGCGCAGTCCTCTTCAGGCCGGGTCAGCAACAGGCGCCAAGGGCTCACGGGTGCCCGGCCTCGCCATAGACTTCCTTGAGGATGGCCTCGGCGCCTTGGCCGAGCAGGTCTTCGGCAACCTGCACGCCCAACACTTCAGCCGACGCGCGCGGCGCCCGGGCTTCGGCCACCAGCAAAGTGCCCCCGCTCGGCTGGCCGACCAGGCCGCGCAGCCACAATTGGTCGCCTTCAAGCACTGCGTAGCAGGCAATCGGCACCTGGCAGCCGCCATTAAGGCGCTTGTTCAGGGCCCGTTCGGCCACCACCCGGTCGGCGGTGTCGAGATGGTGCAGCGGCGCCAGCAGTGCATGGATTTCGCTGTCGGCACTGCGGCACTCGATACCCACCGCGCCTTGGCCGCCCGCGGGCAGGCTGTCATCGACGCTGATGCTGGCGGTGATGCGGTCTTCGAAACCGAGGCGGATCAAGCCGGCGGCGGCGAGGATGATCGCGTCATATTCGCCAGCGTCGAGCTTGGCCAGGCGGGTATTGACGTTGCCACGCAGGAAGCGGATTTCGAGGTCTGGCCGACGCGCCAGCAACTGGGCCTGGCGGCGCAGGCTGGAGGTGCCGACGATGCTGCCGGCGGGCAAGGCTTCGAGGCTTGCAAAACGGTTGGAAACGAACGCGTCGCGCGGATCTTCCCGCTCGCAGATGCAGTACAGGCCCAGGCCTTCAGGGAAGTCCATGGGCACGTCTTTCATCGAGTGCACGGCGATGTCGGCTTCGTTGTCCAGCAGGGCGGTTTCCAGTTCCTTGACGAACAGGCCCTTGCCGCCGATTTTCGCCAGCGGCGCATCCAGCAGCTTGTCACCGCGGCTGACCATGGGCACCAGGGTCACGATCAGCCCAGGGTGCGCCTGCTCGAGGCGGGCTTTGACGTATTCGGCCTGCCACAGGGCCAAGGCACTTTTACGGGTGGCAATGCGGATTTCGCGAGTGGACATGGAACGCCCCGATGCAGAGAAATGCTGCCGATGATAACAGCTCCGGCGGCATCACCAGCAGATGCGGGTCAATGGCTATGTACGTCCCATGCGCGGCCGTGGGCAGCGGCCGCGCAAAGACGTGGTCAGAGCGTCTGCATCATCTTGCGCACGCCAGCCACATGGCGCCGGCTGACGGTCAGGGCATCGCCGTCCAGGCCTTTGAGAAACAGCTGAAAATGCCCAAGCGGGGTGCGCTGCAGGCGTTCGATACGCTCGCGGGCCACCAGCGCGTTGCGGTGGATACGCACGAAGCGTTCGCCAAATTCGTCTTCCAGGGCCTTGAGGGGCTCATCGAGCAACACCTCACCGCCCTCGTGGCGCAAGGTCACGTATTTGTGGTCAGCGATGAAATAGATAACCTGGGGCAAGGGAATCAGCTCGATGCCCTTTCGCGTTCGCGCACTGATATGGCTGCGCGGGCCGCCGCCTTCATTGGCCGGCCGGGTGAGCGCCGCCAATTGGGCGCGGTTGGGCTTCTCGGCCTTGCGCAGCGCATCGCGCAACGCCTGAGGCTGGAAGGGTTTGGTCACATGGCTGAGGGTGCTGTCCTTGAAAGCCTCTGTGCCGTATTCATCGTCGCCGGTGCAAAACACCACCGAGGGCGGCGCTTCGCGCTCGCACAGGCGAGCAGCGACCTGAAGGCCATCCAGGCCAGGCATGCCGATGTCCAGCAGGACCACATCGGGCTTTAGGCTTTCGATCAGCGCCAGGGCCTCCTCGCCGTTGGTGGCGCTTGGCTCCAGCACGGTATAACCCTCTAGTTCGCCGAGTAGCCTACTGAGGCGTTCACGGCCTTGGGGTTCGTCATCAACGATCAGGACATTCATAATTGCGCTGGATTCCTGAATGAGTCTCGCACAGGTGTAGCGTAGACAAGTGTGGTTCGAGCGACACTGCGTGTCACGCTCTAGACCGGTGCAATGGCCAAAGATTCACTCGGCCGGCAGATTCACTGCCAGTCCTCTGTCCAACTGTAGACGGTCCGTGGAACACTGCCGTTCAATCCTGCAAATCCTTGCTTGCTCGTTTGCCTGCCCATTTGCCGTCATTTCTCTCGACCGGCGTCCTGCGGCAGCCAGCCCAACCCTGCTATTATCGGCGCCACTTTTTCGTTCACGCCTGCAATGAGTGAATCCATGAGCACCGACAAGACCAATCAGTCCTGGGGCGGCCGCTTCAGTGAGCCCGTCGACGCCTTCGTCGCCCGTTTCACCGCTTCGGTCGATTTCGACAAGCGCCTGTACCGCCACGACATCATGGGTTCGATCGCCCACGCCACCATGTTGGCGCAGGTCGGCGTGCTCAGCGATGCCGAGCGCGACACCATCATCGATGGCCTGAAGACCATCCAGGGCGAGATCGAGGCCGGCAACTTCGACTGGCGCGTCGACCTTGAAGACGTGCACATGAACATCGAGGCACGCCTGACCGATCGCATCGGCATCACCGGTAAAAAGCTGCACACCGGCCGCAGCCGCAACGACCAGGTCGCCACCGACATCCGCCTGTGGCTGCGCGACGAGATCGACCTGATCCTGGCCGAAATCACCCGCCTGCAACAGGGCCTGCTGGAGCAGGCAGAGCGTGAAGCCGAGACCATCATGCCCGGCTTCACCCACCTGCAAACCGCCCAGCCGGTCACCTTCGGCCACCACTTGCTGGCCTGGTTCGAAATGCTCAGCCGCGACTACGAGCGCCTGGTCGACTGCCGCAAGCGCACCAACCGCATGCCCCTGGGCAGCGCCGCGCTGGCCGGCACCACCTACCCGATCGACCGCGAGCTCACCTGCAAGCTGCTGGGCTTCGAGGACGTATCGGGCAACTCGCTGGACGGCGTTTCGGACCGTGACTTCGCCATCGAATTCTGCGCTGCCGCGAGCCTGGCGATGATGCACCTGTCGCGCTTCTCCGAAGAGCTGGTGCTGTGGACCAGCGCCCAGTTCCAGTTCATCGACCTGCCTGATCGCTTCTGCACCGGCAGCTCGATCATGCCGCAGAAAAAGAACCCAGACGTGCCGGAGCTGGTACGTGGCAAGAGCGGCCGCGTGTTCGGCGCCCTGATGGGCCTGCTGACCCTGATGAAAGGCCAACCGCTGGCCTACAACAAGGACAACCAGGAAGACAAGGAACCGCTGTTCGACGCCGCCGATACCCTGCGCGACTCGCTGCGTGCCTTTGCCGACATGATCCCGGCCATCAAGCCCAAGCACGCGATCATGCGTGAAGCGGCCCTGCGCGGGTTCTCCACCGCCACTGACCTGGCTGACTACCTGGTACGCCGTGGCCTGCCGTTCCGTGACTGCCACGAAATCGTCGGCCACGCGGTGAAGTATGGCGTGGACACTGGCAAAGACCTGGCCGAGATGAGCCTGGACGAACTGCGCCAGTTCAGCGACCAGATCGAGCAGGACGTGTTCGCTGTGCTGACCCTGGAAGGGTCGGTCAATGCCCGTGACCACATTGGTGGTACCGCACCGGCGCAGGTGCGTGCGGCCGTGGTGCGCGGCCAAGCCTTGCTGGCTTCGCGCTAACTGCTTGTTGTAGGAGCAGCCTTGTGCTGCGAAGAGGCCGGTGAAAACACCATGGATCTAAGGTGTTTGCACCGGCCTCTTCGCAGCACAAGGCTGCTCCTACAGGTTCAGCGCTAGCTTCAGTTAGCGTTTGCCGCTACGAATCATCTCCATGAAGGCCGGCATCGCCGCGTCCTTGTCTGCCAGGATCCGCGCCATGTGCGGGTTCTCGCGCATTTTCTCCAGCAATGCCTTGGCCTCGGGGAAGTCCGCGAGGAAGTCGAGGTTCAGCACCTTCTTGCCCACCGCGTAGGCCAGGTCGACCGAGAAGCAGAACATCAGGTCGGCAATGGTCAGCTGCTCACCCGCCACATAGGGTGCGAAGCGCCCATTGCGCTTGAGCGTGGCGAAGCCGGCCAGCAAGTCGGCACGGGCGCGTTCCTTGATCAACGGCTCTACCGCCATGCCAAAGAAGGACTCGGCATAGCAGGTACGCGCCGGCAGCTCGATGTACAGCTCGATTTCCTTCAGCAGCTCACGCACCTTGGCCTGCTCGAACGGGTCCGTTGGCAGTAGTGCCTTGCCGCCTTGGGTCTGCTCGATGTAGTCGAGGATCACACTGGTTTCGCTGATAAAGCCGTGCTCGGTTTCCAGCACCGGTACCTTGCCCCGCGGGCTGACTTCCAGTGCCTTGGGCGCCTGGCCGCCGTAGAAGGTGACCTCCTCGAAAGGCAGGCCTTTTTCCAGCAGCGCCAGCTTGACCATGTTGTAGTAGTTGCTGACCGAGAATCCGTGAAGCTTGAGCATGGGGTAACAGCCTCCAGGCCGTATGGGGATGGCCCGGCTTTTATAGCCCCTGCGCCAGCGCCTGACCAGCGTCATGCACCCGGTCGATGACCGGACATTGCCAGCACAGGCGTGGCAAACTGTATGCCCCATCACAGGAGTACCGCCATGAGCGAGCCCACCGACATCGACAATGACGACGAAGCCTTCGCCGAGGCAACGCTGACACAGGCCATCGAGAACCAGATCGAAAGCGGCGAGCCGCCGGCCGCCAAAGCCACCTTCAACAAGCTCACCCTGGTCGGCTACGCGCGCGAGGACATCCTCAACCTGATGGCCCATGTGTTGGCCTTCGAGATCGACAACATGCTGGTGGAAGACCGCGCCTTCGATAGCGAGTGGTATGAAAACGCCCTGCGCGCCCTGCCCGAGCTGCCACCTGAGATGGATCAAGGCGACGACGAATAACCCGACTACACTCGAAGGTCAGGCACCGATGACGGTGCCGCCATCCTCGTCTGGAAGTCAGGAGTCGCCATGTCCTTTACCCCCGATCTGATCGCCGAACTGGAAGTCCTCGCGCTGTTCAAGCACGACAGCAGCCAGGAAGGCATCAAGATAAACAGCCACGCCTCCCCTGCCCTGATCGCGGCCGCTCAGCGCCTGTTCGAGAAAGGGCTGACCGATCAACCCGATGGTGGCTACCTGACCAGCCTGGGTCATGACGCCGTCGACAGTGTTCAACTGCTGCAGAACATTCTCAAGGCGCCACAACCGGCCTGACAGACTGCCGCAACCTTTGTAGGAGCGGCCTTGTGTCGCGAATGGGCCGCAAAGCGGCCCCTGCAATTTGTGCAGCGCTGCTGAAATCCTGGGGCCGCCTTGCGGCCCATTCGCGACACAAGGCCGCTCCTACAGGGGCCGCACAAGACTTTTAGCTGGCCGCCGCCCTGCGCTTCTCGGCCAACCGCGAGCGCCCGTACAGGAACACGATGGCCAGCAATGCCACCGCCTGGGCTGCCAGCGAGTAGGCATCGGCATGAATGCCCAGCCAGTCGAACTCGAAGAACGCCACCGGCCGCGTGCCCAGCACCCCGGCCTCTTGCAGTGCCTTGACGCCGTGCCCGGCGAATACCACAGACAGCGCGCACAACAGCGCCGCGTTGATGCTGAAGAACAGCGACAGCGGCAGCTTGGCCGAACCGCGCAAAATCACCCAGGCCAACCCCACCAGCAGCACCAGCGCCGTCGCGCCCCCTGCCAGCACCGCCTGATGCCCGGCAGGCCCCGCCTGCAGCCACAGGGTTTCGTAGAACAGGATCACTTCGAACAGCTCGCGGTACACCGAGAAGAACGCCAGCACGGCAAAGCCGAAGCGCCCGCCGCCACTGACCAGGCTGCTCTTGATGTAGTCCTGCCAGGCCGCAGCGTGGCGGCGGTCGTGCATCCATACCCCCAACCACAGCACCATGACCGCAGCAAACAGCGCCGTGCAGCCTTCCAGCAGCTCGCGCTGGGCACCGCCCACGTCGATCACATAAGCCGCCAGGGCCCAGGTGGCAAAGCCGGCAACCAGCGCCAGGCCCCAGCCGATATTGACGCTGCGTACAGCCGACTGCTGGCCGGTGTTGCGCAGGAAGGCCAGGATCGCCGCCAGCACCAGAATCGCTTCAAGGCCTTCACGCAGCAGAATCAACAGCCCGGAAATGTAGCTCAGCGACCAACTCAGGCCATCGCTGCCCAGCAGTTTGGCGGCCTGACTGAGCTTGGTCTTGGCTTCGGTCAGGCGCTGCTCAGCCTGGGCCACCGGCAAACCATCCTGCAGTGACTGGCGGTAAGCCATGAGGGATTTTTCGGTGTCTTTGCGCGCTTGGGTATCGATGTTGTCCAGCGAGCTTTCCACCAGCTCGAACCCTTCCAGGTACGCGGCCACCGACAGGTCATACGCCTGGTCGTGATCGCCTTCGCGGTAGGCGGCCAGGCTTTTATCCAGGGTGCTGGCAGTGTACTCGAGCAACTGCGCCGGGCCGCGTTTGACCTGCGGCGGCTGGGCACGCTGGGCACGGAAAGCGTCCAGCGCACTGGCACCTTCGTTGGCCGCGACTTCAGCCGGGGTCTGGCGGGCAAGGTCGGCCAGGTTCCAGACCTTGTCACCTTTGGCGGCTTCAGGCTGGGCAGTGAAGCTTGCCACATAGGCAGCGACGTCCCAGCGCTGACGCTCATCGAGTTGATCGGCGAACGATGGCATCTCGGTGCCTTCGATGCCCAGGCCAAGGGTGTTGTACAGGTCGAACAGGCTCAACTGGTCAAGCCGCTCGACGCTGCGCAGGTTAGCGGGCGGCGGTTCCAGGCCGACACCGGCCGGGCCATCGCCGGCGCCGGTATCGCCATGGCAGATCGAGCAGTTCTGCGCATACAGCGAAGCCCCGCGGGCCGGGTCCGGGGTAATCACCGGGGCCTGGCTAACCTCGTAGGCCACCGCCAGGCGCGCGCCCAACTGGCGGGCCTGACGGGCAACGGCGGCGCCTTCATGACGCTGCTCAATGGCCTGGCGCAAACCCTCTACGCCCTGCTCCAGTACCGTTTGCTCCGCATGCGCCGGCAAACCTTTGACCAGTTCGGCCAGTAACGCAGTGAATTCCTGTTGCTCGCGGTATTCACCCTCGTCGATCACCTTGCCGTCACGCACGGTCGGCGGGTAGTCGGCACCGATGTAGTCGAGCAGGTGCAAGGCTTTGGCGGCCTCGGCGGGGGCTTCGGCCAGCACCACGGTGCTGCACAGCGCCAGCACTGGGCCAAGCAGTAAAGCAGGCAGCCAGGCAAGCAGACGGGAACGGGTTTTCATGGCCAGTCTCGGAGGGAATGCGAAAGAGAACATTGTTCACTTCCACTCTATTTCTCTCAAGGGTAGCGGGCGGATTTCATGAAAAATCTTGTGACAAATGAACTTCAACCCAGGAGGCGCGTTGATTCTTGTAGAAGGCGTCGAACCTGAGGCGCAGGTATTGTCAGAAAAAAATCGGGGAAAATGCTAAAAATCAGAATTTTCATGGCGCAGTGAGAAAAAACTTGAGGATCAAGCCGATTATGAGGATTTCCATAAAGTCGAACCCAGTGCGCACAGAGCATTGCATCGAGAGGGCTGCAAGGCAGCCCTGTATTCACTAGAAAACTACTGAACAGCCTTGGCCATCCCCCGCTCCATATCGTCGATCAATGCCTTGGCCATCTCGCTGAGAATCCGCGCTGCACTGCCGGCCACGCGGTCATTCTCCATTTCCGCTTCGGTGGTCAGGTGGCGGATGCAGCCGAGCAGTACGGACAACTGAGAGAAGGCGTGGTTGAAGGGGACGTCAGGTTGCAGGCGGAACAGGTCGAAGGTTTCCTCGCCTGCGGTGGAAGACGCTGTGGGATCGTCGCGCATTGTGTTGGTCCTCGGCTCAGGCGCTGGCGCGGGTGTGGTCGCACAAGGCGTTGATCATCCGGCACAACAGGCGGATGTTCATGCCCATCGCATCACGCATCAGGCCAGGGCTGCTGTCTAGCAGGGCGGAGGTGGTCTGCTCCACCGTCAGGGTCAGGGCGCGGATCAGCAGGTCGCACGTTTCGGCGCAGGGAGGGTCTTGGAGCGTGATGAGGGGTGGGTCGAGCAGAAGGAGGGTTGCGGGCGGTGGGTCGGGGACGATTTTTTTCATGGTGGGGCTCCGTATGCGGAAAGAAAAAACTACCGTCCTCCTCGTCTCACGGAATTGGGTGGCAGTCGTGCACGGAGTGAGACCCGGGACATACGGTAACCCCGGCCAGGCCTAAGCCTGCCCGCGCACGACCGCCATGAAGCGGTGCTACCGAATGCAAACCGGGTGTCTCACGCCCGATCGCCTTGCGAGGCGACCCGAGGACATTATTCCTGGGGCATCTCCCCGCCTAGACAGCACCTTCCGACAGGCGCGTAGGATAGTTCGCCTGATAGCGAGAGCTGAAGCATTTGGTTTCAGATTCGGAAATGTCTTACGTATTCGGGGTGTTCGGCGTTAGAGGTTCGGCGCCCTCAAGACCGAGCGCCGCCCGCGCGGCGCTTCGCGGGGCAAGCCCGCTCCCACATTTGTTTCGGGCCAATTTTCCTGAGGCATTGGCACGCGCCCCCTTGGCGCCCGCCTCAATATCGCGTCATACAAACAAGGCGGTCGCGCGCCGCCTTCACAGGCGTGACTGGCCCGAAAAAAATGTAGGAGCAGCCTTGTGCTGCGAAGCGCCGCGCGGGCGGCGCTCGATCTCATAGGCGCCGCAGCTCTATCGCCAAACACCTTCGCCCCCCAAAACGATCAAGGCGTGCCGCCCCCCTTCCATCCCCCACCCAGCGCCAAAAACACCCCAATCTGCCCCACCGCCACCTGGCTATTCGCCGCCGCCAACTGCGCGCGCATATCGGTATACGTCCGCGTCGCCTGCAAATCCGCCAGGAACGACTCACGCCCAGCCTGGTAATACCGGTGCGTCTGGTCCGCCGCTTCCTTGGCCGACTTCTCTGCCTCGGCCAATGCATCACGCCGGTCGAGCAAGGCGCTGTACTGCGCCAGCCGGGTCTGGGTCTCGCGGATGGCGTTCAGCACCACGCCGTCGAAATGCGCCAGCGCCGCTTGGGTGGAGGCTTCGGCCATGCGGATGCGGGCACGGGTGCCGTTGGTGGGGATGGTCCAGCTGATCTGTGGGCCAAAGCCCCAGCGGTTGGTGGAGGGCTCGCCAAGGTTCTCGAGGATACCGATGGTGCCCACCTGGGCGCCGATGCTGATGTCCGGGTACAGCGCGCCCGTGGCCACGCCAATGTAAGCGGTGGCGGCCGCCAGTTGGCGCTCGGCCTGGCGCACGTCGGGGCGGCGCTTGAGCAGCGCGGCACCGTCGCCTACCGGGATCAGTTGGGCCAGGTGCGGCAGTTCGGCGCAATCGGCGGTGCCGGCGGGCAACTGCTCGACCGGTTTGGCCAGCAGTGCAGCGAGGGTATACAAGCCCGTCTCGCGCTCGGCTTTGAAGCGTGGCAGCTCAGCGCGCAGGGATTTGAATTGGGTCTGCGAGCGGGTGACCTGGGTTTCGTCGCCACGGCCGGCATCGCGCAGGCGCTGGTTCAGCTTTACGCCTTGCTCCTGCAGGTCCAGCGACTCGCGGGCAATGTGGTATTCCTCGTTGGCCGAGCACACCTGGGTGTAGGCCTTGACCACATCCGCCACCAGGGTGATGCGTGCGGTGTCCGCTGCGGCCTGCACCGCATCGGCGTTGGCCTTGGCCGCCTCGGTGCCGCGCTTGAACGTGCCCCACAGGTCGAACTGGTAGGAGGCGCTGATGATGGCTTCACCGATATTGGCCACGGGTACCTTCTCGGGCAGCAAAAAGGCCTCGCCAGACTCCTGCAAGCGCTGGGCGCCAGCCTTGATGCCACCACTGAAACCGCCCTGCGATTCGGCCACTTCGACCTGGGCGCGAGCCTTGGCGATGTTGGCCGCAGCCACCCGCAGCTCGGTATTGGCGCTCAATGCCTGGCGCACCAGTTGGTTGAGGCGCTGATCCTGGTACAGCTGCCACCAGTCTTCGGGCACCGGCGCCGATACCACACTGTCGGCGTCCTGGCGCAGCGGGCCGTTGAGGTCGCTGCGCTGCACGGCCGCGTCTTTCGGCACTTCGTAATCCGGGCCAACCAGGGCACAGGCACCGAGGGACAGGGCCATGCCCACCAGCATCAGGCGTTTCATGGGCGCTTGTCCTCGATGATCGACACCGTGGCAGTGCGCCCGGCGATCATGCGGAAATCTTCCGGCACTTCGTCGAAGGCGATACGCACCGGAATCCGCTGGGCCAGGCGCACCCAACTGAACGCCGGGTTGACGTTAGGCAGCAGGTTGGCGCCGCTGCTGCGGTCGCGGTCTTCGATGCCGGCGGCAAAGCTTTGTACGTGGCCGCGCAGGCGGGTGTTGTCGCCCATCACGCGGATGTCCACGGCATCGCCGATGTGAATGCCACCGAGCTTGGTTTCTTCGAAGTAGCCATCGACGTGATACGAGGCGCTGTCGACCACCGACAGCACCGGGCGGCCGGCGGTGACGAATTCGTGGTTACGCGGGGCGCGGTCGTTAAGGTAGCCGTCCACCGGGCTGCGCACTACCGAGCGATCAAGGTTGAGCTGGGCAGTATCGACAGCCACCTGTGCCTCGTTGACCGCCGAGCGGGCGCGGGCTTCGCGGGACTGGCTCTCTTCCAGTTGCTCGGCCGCGACCAGGTTGCCCAGCTTGCGGTTACGGCGCGTCTCGCGGGCAGCCTGGGCCAGGGTTTCCTCGCGCTCGGCGAGGGTCGCCTTGGCCTGGCGCAGGGCCAGGCTGAAGCGGTCCTGGTCGATGGTGAACAGCACGTCGCCGCGCTTGACCACCTGGTTGTCACGCACCTCGACCTTCTGGATCAGCCCGGACACATCCGGGGCGATCTGGATCACATCGGCGCGGATGTGACCGTCGCGGGTCCAGGGGGCGAACAGGTAGTAGCCCACCATCTGCCACACGAGCACGGCGGCGAAACTCACGACCAGCAAGGTCAGGACCACACGGCCCAGGGTCAGCAAAGGTTTTTTCATGGCAGCATCAGGTTTCGGCAAAAGTGGTCGACCGCGCCCAGCATTACGGCGTAGAGGGCAACGTTGAACAAAGCCCGGTGCCAGACCAGGCGGTAAAAATGCAGGCGCACAAGCAAGGCGTGCACGCCCAGAAACAGCAGGTAGGTGAACACCATCATCACCAGCAGCGTGGGCAGGAACACCCCGCTGATATCCAGATCACCGATCACAGTGGGGCTCCATCGATGCCGGGGGGCAGTTGCGGTTGTTCGGTCGGCTCGAGCATCACTTCGACCCCAGGCAGCAAGGCCAGGCGCAGGCCACTCAGGGCATGCAGCAGGTGCACGCGGGCATCGCCACGGTCGTTGTGGTCGTCCAGCGCCAGCCCTTGCCGCGCGCGCTCCATGTTGCGCAGCAACGTGGCCGGTGCGTGCAGGCGTTGGTTGGCGCGCAGGCAAGCGGCGTAGTGGGCGCCGACTTCCTCGATGACCGTGGCCAGGCGCTCACGGGCCTGCGGGTTGGCGCGGGGCATGTAGGCCAGCAGGTCGAGCAGGTTCAGGCCCACGCGCAGGTCACGCAGTGCCACGCCGCTGTCCTGGCCGGTCTGCGACAAGCGCGGCAGGTGCTGCATCAGGCGGTCGAGCATCTGTACGCCCACCTGGCGGTGTTCGGCCAGGGTGGCGGGCTGGGTCATCTCGACGATGTCGCGCCAGGCGAAGCGGGTCATGCGCTTGGCTGCCAACTCGACGCCGAACGGGCGCAGCAGCAAGGTCCAGATGAACGCGAACAGCAGCCCCACCGGGCCGGCCAGGTTGGCGTTGATAAAGGTCAGGAAGTCTGCGTCGTACGCGCCCTGGATGCTGATGAAGGTGGCGGTGTTGACGATGGTCAGCAAGGTGCCGAGGTAGAAGCGCGGCTGCACGGTCAGCGTGCCGACGCAGATGAACGGCACGGCAAATGCCAGCACCAGCATCGGGAAGTCGTGCAGGTTGGGCAGCACCAGGAACAGGTAGACGCTGGAGAAGATCACCGACATCAGCGTCCAGAAGAAGAACCGGTAGATCTGCGGCGCCGGGTCGTCCATTGCGGCAAAGAAGCTGCAGGCCACGGCGGCGAGGATGACCGCACTGCCGCCGTCGTTCCAGCCGAGCAAAATCCATAAACCGCTGGCGACGATGATCGCGGTGACGGTGGAGAACACCGAGTACAGCATCAGGCCCCGGTCGAAGAAGGGCGTGAGGCGGCTCAGGCGCCAGTGGCGGTAAGCGGCGCGCCAGGGCGTGGCGTCGTCCTTGCGCAGGGCGTGCTGGAGGGTGCAGCAGTCTTGCCAGAGGTCGACCCACTCGGTCAGGCGATACAAGGCGTTGGACAGCAGCAGGCCGGCGCGCTGGTCCAGTGCGGCGGCGCTGGGTTGCAGGCGGGTGATCTGCTCGTGCAAGGCGGCCCAGGGCGCCAGTGAGGCATCGTCGGCAGTGCCTTTGAGCCACTCGCGGGCATGGGCCAGCAACGGTTGCAACTGGGCGAACTGCACAGGCGCGCGGCCTTCGAGGGCGACCAGGGCGTCGTCCAAGGCGTCGATCACCGGCAGCAGGTGGATCATCCGCCCACGCAGCTCGCTGGCGTTCTTCAGGGTGTGGGGGCCGGCACCCTCGTGGCCGAGCTGGCCGATCATCATTTCCAGGGAGTTGAACGTGGCCACCATCGAGGCACGCATGCCGCCCACCTTGTCGGCGGCGACGTCACGGGCCAGGTAGGTATCACTGTAGCGGATCGCCTCGGCAAACCAGTTGCCGGTCGAGCCGACCACCACCGGGGCCAGGCGGCGCGGCCAGAAGATTGCACCGACCACGGCCGCGCAGACGATGCCCAGGCAAATTTCCTGAGCCCGCGACGAGGCCACATCGAACACCGCGGTGGGGTTGTCGACCACGGCCAGGGCAATCATCGGTAGCGTGTAGCCCGCCAGCATCAGCACGTAGTTGTTGGCGGTGCGCAGGTTCAGCGAGAGGAACAGCAAGGTGCCGGTCCACAAGGCGATGGCGACGCTCAGCAACAGCGGCGATTGCACCAAGGGTGGCACCAGGAATATCGCCCCGCCGGCCCCGAGCAAGGTGCCCAGGGCGCGGTACAGGGCCTTGGAACTGGTCGGGCCGACGAACGGGCTGGAGACGATGTAGACGGTCGCCATCGCCCAGTACGGGCGCGGCAGCTGCATGAGCAGGGCAATGTACAGGGCGATCATCGACGCGGCGAAGGTGCGCACGCCGTAGAACCAATCGCGGGCTGGGGGGACCGAGCTGAAGAATCCGTTCATGCTGCCCCGCCGGGTGTGCCGAGGCCGGCGGCTTCGAACGCGCGCAGCACGCGCAAGGCGGCCTCAAGGTCAGCGTGGTCGATGCCCTGCAGCACCTCACGGCGCAAGCGCACCAGCTCGGCTTCGATGGATTCGGCCAAGGCGCGGCCTTCGGCGGTCAGGCTCAGGGCCTTGGCGCGGCGGTCGAGAGGGTCCTCGCTGCGGCACACCAGCCCGGCTTTGCACAGCTGGTCGAGCAGGCGTACCAGCGACGGGCTTTCGAGGCCAGCGGCCTGGGCCACCGCCACCTGATGCACGCCGTCGCCCAGGCGCACGATCATCAACAGCGGCGCGGCGCAGGCTTCAGAAATGCCATAGCCAGTCAGGGCCGCGTGGCAGATGCGCCGCCAATGGCGAGCGGCAACCACCATGCCGCTGCTGACTTGCAGGCGCAGGAGATCAAGGGTCATGAAGGGAACCAAGGATATTCATAGTTTGCTAACTATCAATATACGCCTCGCCCTCCCCCTGTCGTCAACAGTGGGCGACGGGTAGCGTGGGTGAAATTCTGTTCATGCGTGGTCTTTAGCCCGCGAGAGCAACTGTGTTGCACATTCCCTGTGGGAGCGGGTTTACCCGCGAACACCGGCGAAGCCGGTGCCATGTACCGCGTTGCCTGCTTCGCGGGTAAACCCGCTCCCACAGGGCCCGCGACCTCCCACTGCACAGGTTCAGGGCTGGACCTGGTCTTCCAGCTTCATCGTCAGCGCCAGCGTGCTGCCCATTTGCACGGCCCGGTCGCGCCAGTCGAGGTAACGCGCGCGGTCGCGGCTGCTGAAGTGCACCGCCAGCTCCTCGGCCGCCTGCATCACCCCTGCCGCAGCCGCCAACTCAAGCCAATACAGCGCGCCTTTGATATCGGCCTCCACATACAGGCCATGCATCAGCCGGTACCCCACCTCGAACCGGCACCGCGCTTCGCCCCGCTGGGCACCGCGCAAAAACCATTGGTAGGCCTGCACCAGGTCGACCTGCCAGTCCAGGTCGCCATCGCACACTTCTTCTTCATACAAGTCACCGAGCGCGGCGGCAGCATGCAACATGCCGCGGTCAAACGCCTGCCGATAACACTCGGCCGCCTGCACGTAAGACGTGTCGATGCCTTTGCCGAAGTAATGCTGCTGGCCCAGGTTGAACCAGGCCGCGGCGTTACCCTGCAAGGCCGCCATGCGCAACAGGTGGCCGGCCAGCACGGTGTCGGCACGCCAGTACTTGCCATTGAGCCAGATCCAGCCGAGGTCATTCAGTGCGGCCACGCTGCCTTGCAGCGCTTGGCGGCGCAGGTCGGCATACACACCCTGCAAATCGCTGGCCTCGTCCAGGCGGCTGACCAGCAACGACCGCTGGCTGGGCAGCCCGACCCCGGCAAACAGCCGATGACGCCTCCCGGCAGGGGCTGGCGGGGCGATGACCCGCTCTGGCAGAAGACGGGCAAGCAGCGAATGGATATTGCTGGCAGCAGACATGTTCATCCTCATTGAACGACACACAACCTCGACCTCGGCTGTGATGAGGCGTGATTCTGCGTGACGTCACGACAAAACCTGTCGCGAACGATTCGGCACGAGGCAACCAAATGCGACTTCCTTGATCTGAGCAGGCTGTGGCCAATTGCCATGCCCCGCTCGTGCCGCCATCCTATTGCGGCAAGCCTAGACAAGGACGTTATCTTTTGCCGTTCGCCACCACTCGCGCCACCCTCAGTCGTCAGTGGGCGCTGCTGCGCCAACTGCCCAGCCGCTCCCCAGGCATCACCAGCGCCGAGTTGGTGTGGCGCCTGCGTGATGTGGGGTTCAATGTCAGCAAACGCACGGTTGAGCGCGACCTCAACGAGTTGTCGCTGATTTTTCCGCTGGAGCGCAATGACAAGAGCATACCGTTCGGCTGGCACTGGTCGTCGAGTGCCGTGGGCGAGCTGCGTGGCAATTTCGACTTGCTGACGTACTTGCGCGGTGATGCGCTGCAGCCGGCCCAAGGCGAGGGGGTAGAGCTGGTGGCGCGGGTCAGTGATGCCTTGGCGCGGCAGTTGCGCGAGGCGCCGTTGAGCAGCGACATGCAGCTGACGGCGCTGGAGCATGGGCATCGGTTGCGGGCCACGGTAAGCGATGGCTGGCCGCTGCGTTGGTGGCTGCTGAGCCAGGGGGATGGGGTGGTGGTTGAGCAACCAGAGGGGTTGCGCGAAGAGATTGGCAAGATGCTGAGCAATGCGGCGGCTCAGTACCAGAATCCATAGCCTGTATCGGCCTCTTCGCGGGCAAGCCCGCTCCCACAAGGTCATCACCCACCTTGAAGGCGTGCAGCCCCTGTGGGAGCGGGCTTGCTCGCAAAGAGGCCGGGGCAGGCTTACTGGCTAGCGCTGCATCCCCCACCGCCGCACGGTCAGCCGCTCCAGGGTGTTGAACACCAACCCCTCGACCAGCAAACCAATCAAGATCACCACCGCCAACCCGGCAAACACCTTGTCGGTGTACAGCTCGTTGCGGTTCTGGAAGATGTACCAACCCAGCCCGCCCTTGCCGCTGCTGGCGCCAAACACCAGTTCGGCGGCAATCAAGGTGCGCCAGGCAAACGCCCAGCCGATCTTCAAGCCCGACAGAATCGACGGCAAGGCCGCCGGCACCAGGATGTGCAGCACCAATCGCAGGCCCTTGAGGCCATAGTTGCGACCGGCCATGCGCAACGTCTCGGACACCCCAAGAAAGCCCGCATACGTATTCAGCGCCAGCGCCCATAGCACCGAGTGCACCAGCACGAAGATCAGGCTGTTGTCGCCCAGGCCGAACCACAACAGCGCCAGCGGCAGCAAGGCGATTGCCGGCAAGGGGTTGAACATGGAGGTCAAGGTGCCCAGCAGGTCACGGCCAAGCTGGGTCGACACCGCCAGGCTGGTCAAGCCGAACGCCAGCACAATACCCAGCACATAGCCCTTGAGCAGGATCACCAGCGACACGCCGACCTTGGCGGGCAACTCGCCACTGAGCAGGCCGTCCCACAGCGCAGCAGAGGTTTGCAGAAAGCTTGGCAGCAGCAGGTCGTTGCCTTGATAGCGGGCCACGGCCTCCCACAGCGCGGCGATCACCACCAGGATGACAGCCTTGCGCAGCCAGCCTTGCTGCCACAAGCGCTGGGCTAAGGGCAGTTGGCGTTCCAGAGGCACACTGAGCAGCGGCTCCAGCTGCACCTCGTATTCCTGACGTACAGGTGTAGTGGTCATGGCTGAAGCTCCTGTCAGTAGGCGATACGGATATCGTTGAAGCCAAGGTCGTCGGCCTGCTCGGGCGTGTCCGCCTCATCGAACAACAGGCGATGGATACGCCGGGCACTGGCCTGGAAATCGGCGGCGCCCAGGCTGCCAAGGTCGTACTGATGGCTGTGTACCTCGGCCCGTACCCGGCCTGGGTGCGGCGACAGCAGCAAGATGCGGTTGCCGACCACCAGCGCTTCTTCGATGGAGTGGGTCACGAACAGCAGGGTAAAGCGCACCTCTTCCCACAGCAGCAGCAGCTCTTCCTGCATCTTGCGCCGGGTCAGCGCGTCCAGCGCGGCGAACGGCTCGTCCATCAGCAGGATCTTCGGCTGGGTGGCCAAGGCCCGGGCAATCGCCACGCGCGCCTTCATGCCGCCAGAAAGGGTGTGTGGGTAGGCATCGGCAAAGGCGGCCAGGCCGACTTTGTCCAGGTAGTGCAGCGCCCGGTCCTCGGCCTCGGCACGCTTGAGCTGGCCCGATACCAGCAAAGGGAACATGACGTTCTGCTTTACCGTCTTCCAGGGTGGCAACTGGTCGAACTCTTGAAACACCACGATGCGGTCAGGGCCGGGGCCTTTGACGGGCTGGCCCTGCAGCAGAATCTGCCCTTCCTGGGGCTCGATGAACCCGGCCACGGCCTTGAGCAAGGTGGACTTGCCGCAGCCCGAAGGCCCCAGCAAGACGAAACGGTCGGCGCGGTCGACTTCGAAACTGACCTGGTGGGTGGCCCGCACCACGCGTTGCGCGGTGCGGTATTCGAGGCTGAGGTTATCCACCGAGAGCAGCGGTGGCGTGGCGACACGGCTCAGGTTGCTGGCCGCGTGGCCTGGCAATGGGGCGGTCATGATCGATCAGCTCCCTTGCAACGGGCGTTCATCCTGGAAGAAGTAATCCTTCCACGACTCCGGCTTGTGCTTGATGGCGCCAACCCGATACAGGAAATCCGCCAGTTTGTAGGTGTTCTTCGGCGTTACCGTGAACTCGTACTGCGGGTTGTCGATCAGCTTGATCAGCACATCGCGGTCGATCTTGGCCTTGGTCACGCGGATGTACGTGTCAGCAGCGGCGGCCTTGTCCTTCTGGGCAAAGTCTGCGGCCTCGGCCAGCGCGTCGACGAAGGCTTTGTAGGTCTTGGGGTTGTCCGTGCGGAATTTTTCAGTGGCGAACAACAGGGTCGGCGAGTTCGGGCCAAGCAGGTCGTAGCTGTTGAGCACAACGTGCACATCCTTGTTGGCCAACGCCTGATCCTGGAACGGCGGGTTGGAGAAGTGCCCGTTCAGTTCGGTGCCACCGGCGATCAGCGCGGCCGTGGCATCGGGGTGCGGTACGGCCAGGGTGTACTTGTCGAGGCGGTTGTATTCCTTGTCGCCCCACTGCTGGGCGGCGGCGTACTGCAGGAAGCGCGACTGCACGGAGACGCCCACGGCTGGCACGGCGATGCGGTCTTTCTCGGAGATGTCAGCGATGGTCTTCACATTCGGGTTGCTGCTGACCAGGTAATACGGGAAGTTGCCAAGCGAGGCGACCGCCTTCACGTTCTGCCGGCCTTTGGTGCGGTCCCAGACGGTCAGCAGCGGGCCAACGCCAGCACCGGCGATATCCACCGAGCCGGACAACAGCGCGTCGTTGATGGCCGCGCCACCCGAGAGCTGGGCCCAGTCGACTTCAATGTCGACGCCCTGTTCTTTACCGTGTTTTTCGATCAGGTGCTGGTCACGCACCACGTTCAGCAACAAGTAGACGATGCCGAATTGTTCCGCGATGCGGATTTTGCCTTCGGCCTGGGCCACGGCGGGGGCCGCCAGGCTGCCGACGACCAGGCTCGCGCCCAGGCCAATGCTTGCCGCCAGGCGGCTGATGGATTTGCGCATGGTGTGTTTCCTCAGTCGTCAGAACGGGGCATCGCCCTGGATGGTGGTGCGATAGAGCTTGCGCCGCAGGTGCGCGGGGCAACCGGTGGCGAGGTGGATCAGCGAACGGTTGTCCCAGAACACCAGGTCGTGGGGCTGCCACTGATGGCGGTAGATGTTCTGCTCGAGCACGCTCAGGGCATACAGCTGCTGCAGCACGTCGCGGCTTTCGTCGTCCGGCAGGCCGACGATGCGGGTGGTGAAGCCTTCGCTGACGAACAGCGCCTTGCGGCCGTTTTCCGGGTGGGTGCGTACCACCGGGTGGATCACTTCCTGCACCTGGGCCAATTGCTCAGCGCTGAGGGCCGGGCGCCAGTTGCCTTCGAACTTGGTCTCGGCATACCGGGCCGTGTAGGAATGAGCCGCGTCGCGGCCGGCGATTACCTTGCGCAGGGCTTCGGGCACGGCGTCCCAGGCTTTGTGCATGTCGGCGAACAGCGTATCGCCACCCTCGCTGGGCAGCTCTTGGGCATGCAGCATCGAACCCAGGCTGGGGAGCTCTTTATACGACAGGTCCGAATGCCAGAACTTGCCAGCATCGCCCAGGCCGACGTTGCGACCGTCTTCGACGATGTTGGAAACGATCAGGATTTCGGGGTGCCCGGTCAGCAGGAACTGCTTGAGCACATGAATCTGCAGCTCGCCGAAACGGCGGCTGAAGCTGATCTGTTGCTCCGGGGTGATGCGCTGGTCGCGGAACACCAGTACAGGGTGATCGAGGTGGGCGCGATGAATTTGGGTGAAATCCTCGGCGTTGACCGGTCGGGTCAGGTCCAGGCCGATGATCTCGGCACCGACGGCACCGGAGAACGGGCGGATTTCAAAGCTTTGCGGCTGGGCGCTGTCGATGGACGACAAGGCGTTCGAGGCGGCGGACATGGTTCACTCCCACGCAGTGCGCGACGTCAAAGGCGCGCAACGATCAGAAACGCACGGGGATTTCCCGTGTGGGTTCAAGTCGTGCGGCGCATCGATTGGTCGACGGGTACGCAGTGGGAGCAACTATAAAGTCATAAGAAAGATATTTTAAATATCTTTAATGAATAACCATATCACTGTAGATCGGGGCTGATCCGCGGTCAGATCAACCCGCCCTGCTCTTCTTCATCGATCAGGTTGTTAAGGCTGCCCAGCGCCTTGCGCGCCTTGGAACGGTTAAGCAGCTTGGCCTGCGCCCCGGCCGGCAGGTCGGTGATGCTGAACACACCCTTGGCGGTCAGCACATCGATCAAGTCCTCAAGCACGCGGATCATGTCCAGATCACTTTGCTTGAGCTCTTTGAGGCTGTTTTCCACTTCGTCGTCGGCAAACCATTCCTGAACGTCGGCATGGTCAGCAGGGAGTATTTCGGTGAATTCGTCAAAAGAGGCTGCTTCTACCCGCAGCAACTGGCCGCTAGCGTTGCGTTGCACGTAGAACATGGCGGTGTCCCTCGTCACGTTGGTTCCTTGTTGGTAGACAGCAGCATAGGCAAAGATTCCCGGGCACGCAGGCCCGGCGCACGAGTATGCGCTGTCAGGGGAAGGCAGGAAAGAGCCGGCACCCACCCGGGCGGTCGTTTCGACCGCCCGGGTGGGCTGGGCATCAGCTGTCTTTGTTATCGATACGGATGGTCGGGTCGCCACCGCTGATCAACGAGTTGATCGAGGTATTGGACCAGTTGACCCCTTCCAGCTTGATCGTCACATCGGCGTTGGCCAGGCCACCGGTGGCGTTGAGCTTGCCCTCGCTGCTGACCTGCAGCGTCGAGGTGCCGTCCACCGTGGTGATCTTCAGGTAGTTGTCGATGGTGCTGCCCTTCTCGAACTGAAGCAGATCCTTCAGATCGATACGGTCACCCTCGGCCACCTTGAAGTCCTTGATCACGTCGTTGCCGACATCGCCCGACTTCCACACGAAGGTGTCCGCACCGCTACCGCCGATCAGGATGTCATCGCCTTGGCCACCGATCAGGATGTCCTTGCCGGTACCGCCCAACAGGATGTCGTTACCTTTGCCACCATCGAGCGTGTCATCGCCACCTTGGCCGAAGAGGATGTCGTTGCCATTGCCGCCCGACAGGAAATCCTTGCCGTCGTTGGCACCGGAGATATCGAACTCGGTGTAGTGCTCGGTGATGTACTGGTGGACATTGTTGGTGGTGATGGCACTGGCCTCGACACCGCTCTTCTGCGCAACGTACGCCTGCAGGGCTTGGTAGCCCTCGCTGACGACACCGTTGAGGGTGATCAGGTCACCGAAGATGATGTCGTTGCCATTGCCGCCATCGACCTTGTCGGCGCCTGGCAGGGTCGCCTCGGAATGCCCGAGGATCGCGCTGGCCAGGTTGGATGGGTCGATATTGGCCTGCGGCTTGCCGGCGCTGTCGTATGGCTTCAGATCTGTCAGGCTGACATCGCTGTTCAAACCAATTGCCTGAACCTTGCTTACACCGTTAGTCCCACCCAAGAGGGCGAAGCTGGCAGACGTGTTGCTCGCCGAATCCGCGTAGTTCCAGGAATCGGCATAACCGGTACCGCCCAGGCCGGAGAACTCGTAGGTGCCATCCCCTTGAGCATGAATCGTCCCGATCGTGCGGGTGGAATCAAGCACCAGGTTGCCCCAACGGTTTTCTGTGTAGGTCAGCACTTTGAGGCTGCCTTCGCTATTGATTTCAACTTTGTGCGTTGCGTCGGCCCAGACACTGAAGGTCTCACCCACCTTGTAGTTGTTGACGTTGACTACGTCATCCAGATACTTGCCGCCGCTCCACAGGCGGTAGTTGGTCGTTTCATTGGTCTGGTAATAAGTCGGCTTACCGTCGGTGATGAAGTAGGTCAGGTTCTCTGCACCGCTGTTACCGGTAGCCATGGTGCTCTTGAAGAAGTTGGCCGTGGTTTTGAACACATCCTCATAGTTGGTACCACCGCCGTAGCTTGAACCACCCACCATCGAGTCCAGCACCGCCTGAAGCTTGGCCAGTGCGTCGGTATCGGCAAGATTGACCGCCACGTTCTTGTTTACCTGGGTATCGAAGTCGGCGATGAAGATATTCACCGTCCCCGAGGTATCAGCGCCCAGGCTGGCTTTCAACGTCTGGAACACCGATGCCAACTGGGCCTTGGCCGCGGCGACGGACTGGTTGCTCATACTGCCCGAGCTGTCGACCATGAAGGCAATGTTGTAGTTCTTGCCCGCAACCACGTTCAGGCCAGCCACGTCGGCGACGATGATGTCGTTGCCTTCGCTGCCATTGATGGTGTCATCGCCCGAAGTACCCACCGTCGCCTTGTAGGTGGCGCCGTAGACAGTGACCGGAATCTTGCCGGTGATGCTGTCCGAACCGCCGAGGCTTTCGGTGGCCGTGGAGGTGACGGTGATGTCGAACGTGCCTTTGTAGTAGGTCGGCGGGGTCAGGGTCAGGCCGCTGAGTTTCCAGCCTGTCACGTCCACCGGCGTACCGCCGACAGTCACGGTGTGGCCCGCGCCATCGCTCAGCACAGTCCCTTTCGGAATGCCGCTGAGGGTCACGCTCAAGGTTTCGGAACCATCGGTGTCGGTCAGGCCGGTGCTGATACCGACCAGCTTGACCGAGCCACCTTCCGGCCCTTCGTTGAGTTTGTAGCCGTCGTAGTAGCTCTGGCCATTGACGGTGTGCAGATCGGACACGCCCAGGCCAGCGTTGGCCATCTCGGTCACGTTCTGGTACATCGGGATGTTGCTGCTGCTCAGGTCGGTGACGGCACCGGAGCCCGCCTGAATGTTCAGGTCATAGCTACCAGGGCCTGATTGGTTGGCGTGGTAAACCTCGATCGGGTAGTAGCCGCTGGACGTTGGGGTGAAGGTGCCAGAAATCTGGCCACCCGCGCCCCAGGTCGCAGTTACCACGGTCTTGCCACCAATGGTGACCACCAGGCTGTCATCGGCGGTGCCGCTGAAGGTGTAGGTCTTGCCGGCTTCCAGGAACAGCAGGCCCGACGTTTTCGAACCGGTGCCAGCGGTGACGCTGCCATCGGACTGCACGTTGGTGGTGGTCGCACTGGAGGTAGCACTGCCGGAGTTGGCGAAGACCGTTTTCAGCGCATCGCCAGTGATGCCGTTGCCGTCGGTACCCAGCCCTTTGAGGGTGGTCCAGACTTCCTTGGTCAGGCCTTTGGACGCGACATCGGTACTGCCAATCGTCAGGGTCGGTTTGTCGGCCACCGGGCTGATGTCGACCTTCATGGTCACTTCGCTGCCCAGGTTGGTGCCGTCGTTCGGCGTGTACTTGAACTGCGCGTAGTCAGCCTGTTTGTTGCCGACGCCCGAGCCGCCATAGCCGTCGGTGCCCGACTCGTTCGCCTTCGGCACGAACTTCAGGTAGTTGCTGGTGATGTCGGCCTGGCTGACGACCTGGCCTGCTTTCACATCGACCCACGCGGTGCCGTTGTAGAACTTCAGGCTACCGTCGACCGGCAGCGAGGTGATGGTCACGAACAGGCCGGTGTTGCCATCGGCATCGGTGACCTTGAAGTCGTTCCAGGTGAACAGGTAGTCGGTGTCTTCCACGCCATTGACCGCGCCGCCAGTCGAAACCGGCAGGTGGTCGTTGTCGAGGATGTTGGTGGTGACACTCGCCTTGGTGCTATCGACCTGCAGGTTCTCGAAGTTGCCACCGGTGGCAGCGCCGATGGTCACGGTGAAGTTCTCGGTACCTTCAACCAGCTTGTCGTCGATGGTCTTGATATCGAACGTGACGCTGCTGCTGTTGGCCGGGATCTTCACGGTGGTGACCGCGGTGTAGTCCTGGCCGTTAGCGGTGCCGCTGTAGGTCAGGGTAACGGTGACTTCCGCCTTAGCCGGGTTGCTCAGGGTGAGGGTGTATTTGCCGGTTTCACCTTCGGTCAACGAGGTGGTGCCGGTGATACCGATGGTGGTCACATCGCCCTGGTTGCCAGTGCCTGGGGTGCCGACACCTGGCTCGTCGTTGACCACGGTGGTGGCCGTGGTCTTGTCCAGGGTCAGTTGCTCGAACTTGCTGGCACCCGCGCCGCCGACGGACTGCAGCGCCAGGCCGACAGAGGTCTGGCCGATATAGACATCATCCGGCGCAGCCACGTTGACGAAGCCTGTTGCACTGTTGGCCGGCACGTTGATGACGGTTTTGCCGTCGCTCAGCGTGAAGGTCAGGGCGCCGTGGTTGTTGATCGGCAGGCCATCTTTGCTGGTCAGGGTCACGGTGTAGGTGATCACACCGCCTTCGGTGACCGACGGCGTGGCGGTCAGCTTGGCGATGACTTCGTTCGAGGTGTCCTTGATGTCCACCGAAGCCGAAGGCTTGCTGACCACCAGGTTCTCGAACTGGCGACCATCCGGCACGCTGGTGCCGGTGATGCTGACGGTCAGTGAGCCGGCATCGACGTACACGTCTTCGCCTTGAGCGTCGTGGGTGAAGATGGCCGAGGTTTCGCCCTTCTTGATCACCACCGACTTGCCTTCGGTCAGCTGCACGGTGAGGTCCTGGTCCAGGGCCTCTTTGATGCTGATGGTGAAGGTCGGTTTTTCGTTCTCGAAGACCGAAGTCTGGTTGGCAACGATGCTCAGTTCGACTTTGTCGCCCTGGTTGTTGCTGCCTGGGGTGCCTACGCCTGGTTCGTCGTTGACCGTGGTGGTGGCCGGGGCCTTGTCCAGGGTCAGGTTTTCGAACTTGCTGGCGCCTGCGCCGCCTACCGATTGCAGGGTCTGGCTGACCGAGCTTTGGCCGATGTAGACGTTATCCGGTGCAGCGACGGTGGCCGTACCGACGGTCCCGTTGGCCGGCACGGTGATGACGGTTTTGCCGTCGCTCAGCGTGAAGGTCAGGGCGCCGTGGTTGTTGACTGGCAGGCCATCTTTGCTGGTCAGGGTCACGGTGTAGACGATCGAGCCGCCTTCGGTGACCGACTCGGTTGCAGTGAGCTTGGCGATAACTTCGTTCGAGGTGTCCTTGATGTCCACCGAAGCCGAAGGCTTGCTGACCACCAGGTTCTCGAACTGGCGGCCATCCGGCACGCTGGTGCCGGTGATGCTGACAGTCAGCGAGCCGGCATCGACGTACACGTCTTCGCCTTGCGCGTCGTGGGTGAAGATGGCCGAGGTCTCGCCCTTCTTGATCACGACCGACTTGCCTTCGGTCAGCTGCACGGTGAGGTCCTGGTCCAGGGCCTCTTTGATGCTGATGGTGAAGGTCGGTTTTTCGTTCTCGAAGACCGAGGTCTGGTTGGCAACGATGCTCAGTTCGACTTTGTCGCCCTGATTGTTGCTGCCAGGGGTGCCTACGCCGGGTTCGTCGTTGACCGTGGTGGTGGCCGGGGCCTTGTCCAGGGTCAGGTTTTCGAACTTGCTGGCGCCTGCGCCACCTACCGATTGCAGAGTCTGGCTGACCGAGCTTTGGCCGATGTAGACGTTATCCGGTGCAGCGACGGTGGCCGTACCGACGGTGCCGTTGGCCGGCACGGTGATGACGGTTTTGCCGTCGCTCAGGGTGAAGGTCAGGGCGCCGTGGTTGTTGACTGGCAGGCCATCCTTGCTGGTCAGGGTCACGGTGTAGACGATCGAACCGCCTTCGGTGACCGACGGCGTGGCGGTCAGCTTGGCGATGACTTCGTTCGAGGTGTCCTTGATGTCCACCGAGGCCGAAGGCTTGCTGACGACCAGGTTCTCGAACTGGCGGCCATCCGGCACGCTGGTGCCGGTGATGCTGACAGTCAGCGAGCCGGCATCGACGTATACGTCTTCGCCTTGCGCGTCGTGGGTGAAGATGGCCGAGGTCTCGCCCTTCTTGATCACCACCGACTTGCCTTCGGTCAACTGCACGGTGAGGTCCTGGTCCAGGGCCTCTTTGATGCTGATGGTGAAGGTCGGTTTCTCGTTCTCGAAGACCGAGGTCTGGTTGGCAACGATGCTCAGTTCGACTTTGTCGCCCTGGTTGTTGCTGCCTGGGGTGCCTACGCCGGATTCGTCGTTGACCGTGGTGGTGGCCGGGGCCTTGTCCAGGGTCAGGTTTTCGAACTTGCTGGCGCCCGCGCCACCTACCGATTGCAGGGTCTGGCTGACCGAGCTTTGGCCGATGTAGACGTTATCCGGTGCAGCGACGGTGGCCGTACCGACGGTGCCGTTGGCCGGCACGGTGATGACGGTTTTGCCGTCGCTCAGCGTGAAGGTCAGGGCGCCGTGGTTGTTGACTGGCAGGCCATCTTTGCTGGTCAGGGTCACGGTGTAGACGATCGAGCCGCCTTCGGTGACCGACGGCGTGGCGGTCAGCTTGGCGATGACTTCGTTCGAGGTGTCCTTGATGTCCACCGAGGCCGAAGGCTTGCTGACGACCAGGTTTTCGAACTGGCGGCCATCCGGCACGCTGGTGCCGGTGATGCTGACAGTCAGCGAGCCGGCATCGACGTACACGTCTTCGCCTTGCGCGTCGTGGGTGAAGATGGCCGAGGTTTCGCCCTTCTTGATCACCACCGACTTGCCTTCGGTCAGCTGCACGGTGAGGTCCTGGTCCAGGGCCTCTTTGATGCTGATGGTGAAGGTCGGTTTTTCGTTCTCGAAGACCGAGGTCTGGTTGGCAACGATGCTCAGTTCGACTTTGTCGCCCTGGTTGTTGCTGCCAGGGGTGCCTACGCCGGATTCGTCGTTGACCGTGGTGGTGGCCGGGGCCTTGTCCAGGGTCAGATTTTCGAACTTGCTGGCGCCCGCGCCACCTACCGATTGCAGGGTCTGGCTGACCGAGCTTTGGCCGATGTAGACGTTATCCGGTGCAGCGACGGTGGCCGTACCGACGGTGCCGTTGGCCGGCACGGTGATGACGGTTTTGCCGTCGCTCAGCGTGAAGGTCAGGGCGCCGTGGTTGTTGACTGGCAGGCCATCTTTGCTGGTCAGGGTCACGGTGTAGACGATCGAGCCGCCTTCGGTGACCGACGGCGTGGCGGTCAGCTTGGCGATGACTTCGTTCGAAGTGTCCTTGATGTCCACCGAAGCCGAAGGCTTGCTGACCACCAGGTTCTCGAACTGGCGACCATCCGGCACGCTGGTGCCGGTGATGCTGACGGTCAGTGAGCCGGCATCGACGTACACGTCTTCGCCTTGGGCGTCGTGGGTGAAGATGGCCGAGGTTTCGCCCTTCTTGATCACGACCGACTTGCCTTCGGTCAGCTGCACGGTGAGGTCCTGGTCCAGGGCCTCTTTGATGCTGATGGTGAAGGTCGGTTTTTCGTTCTCGAAGACCGAGGTCTGGTTGGCAACGATGCTCAGTTCGACTTTGTCGCCCTGGTTGTTGCTGCCTGGGGTGCCTACGCCTGGTTCGTCGTTGACCGTGGTGGTGGCCGGGGCCTTGTCCAGGGTCAGGTTTTCGAACTTGCTGGCGCCCGCGCCACCTACCGATTGCAGGGTCTGGCTGACCGAGCTTTGGCCGATGTAGACGTTATCCGGTGCAGCGACGGTGGCCGTACCGACGGTGCCGTTGGCCGGCACGGTGATGACGGTTTTGCCGTCGCTCAGCGTGAAGGTCAGGGCGCCGTGGTTGTTGACTGGCAGGCCATCTTTGCTGGTCAGGGTCACGGTGTAGACGATCGAACCGCCTTCGGTGACCGACGGCGTGGCGGTCAGCTTGGCGATGACTTCGTTCGAGGTGTCCTTGATGTCCACCGAGGCCGAAGGCTTGCTGACGACCAGGTTCTCGAACTGGCGGCCATCCGGCACGCTGGTGCCGGTGATGCTGACAGTCAGCGAGCCGGCATCGACGTACACGTCTTCGCCTTGCGCGTCGTGGGTGAAGATGGCCGAGGTCTCGCCCTTCTTGATCACGACCGACTTGCCTTCGGTCAGCTGCACGGTGAGGTCCTGGTCCAGGGCCTCTTTGATGCTGATGGTGAAGGTCGGTTTCTCGTTCTCGAAGACCGAGGTCTGGTTGGCAACGATGCTCAGTTCGACTTTGTCGCCCTGGTTGTTGCTGCCTGGAGTGCCTACGCCGGGTTCGTCAGTGACAGCAGTGCTGACCGGCGTTTTGTCCAGAACCAGGTTCTCGAACTTGCCGACATCAGCGCCATCTACCGAAGCGATCGATTTGATCACTGGATCGTTAGTACCGGTGTAGACGTTGTCCGGAGCAGTCACGGTGGTGAAACCAGTGGTGCTGTTGGCCGGAACAGTGATGACAGTGGTGCCGTCGCTAAGGGTGAAGGTCAGTGCCGAGTGCTTGTCGATCGGCAGACCGTCTTTGTTGGTCAGCGTAATGGTGTAGGTGATTGCGCCGCCTTCGGTGACCGAAGGGGTAGCGGTCAGCTTGGCCACGACGTCGTCGGTGGTGTCAGTCACTTTGACCGAGGCCGCATCGCCCAGCTGCAGGTTTTCGAAGGCACGGCCATCGATGTCTGCTGCAGACTTCACGCCCAACTCGATTTCGCCAGCGTCTTTGTAAACGTCGTCGCCCTGTGCTTCGTGGGTGTACGGCGCGCTGGTTTCACCGGCCTTGATAGTGACGGTGGCGTTGTTGCTCAGGGTCACGACCAAGTCGTGAGCCAGCGCGGTGTTGATGTGAACGGTGAAGGTCGGTTTGACGTTTTCAGCAACCGAAACCTGGTCAGCAGTAATGGTGACTTTGACCAAGTCGCCTTCGTTGCCCGGCGTACCTGGTTCGTCGGTGACAGCGGTACTGACCGGGGTTTTGTCCAGAACCAAGTTTTCGAACTTGCCGACATCCGCGCCATCAACAGAAGCGATCGATTTGATCACTGGGTCGTTGGTACCGACGTAGACGTTATCCGGGGCAGTCACGGTGGTGAAACCGCTGGTGCTGTTGGCCGGCACGGTGATGACGGTGGTGCCGTCGCTCAGGGTGAAGGTCAGCGCCGAATGCTTATCGATCGGCAAGCCATCTTTGTTGGTAAGGGTGATGGTGTAGGTGATCGCACCACCTTCGGTGACCGAAGGCGTGGCAGTCAGTTTGGCCACTACGTCGTCGGTGGTGTCGGTGACTTTGACCGAGGCGGCGTCGCCCAGCTGCAGGTTTTCGAAGGCACGGCCATCGATGTCTGCTGCAGACTTCACGCCCAACTCGATTTCGCCAGCGTCTTTGTAAACGTCGTCGCCCTGTGCTTCGTGGGTGTACGGCGCGCTGGTTTCACCGGCCTTGATGGTGACGGTAGCGTTGTTGCTCAGGGTCACGACCAAGTCGTGAGCCAGCGCGGTGTTGATGTGAACGGTGAAGGTCGGTTTGACGTTTTCAGCAACCGAAACCTGGTCAGCAGTAATGGTGACTTTGACCAAGTCGCCTTCGTTGCCCGGCGTACCTGGTTCGTCGGTGACAGCGGTACTGACCGGGGTTTTGTCCAGAACCAAGTTTTCGAACTTGCCGACATCCGCGCCATCAACAGAAGCGATCGATTTGATCACTGGGTCGTTGGTACCGACGTAGACGTTATCCGGGGCAGTCACGGTGGTGAAACCGCTGGTGCTGTTGGCCGGCACGGTGATGACGGTGGTGCCGTCGCTCAGGGTGAAGGTCAGCGCCGAATGCTTATCGATCGGCAAGCCATCTTTGTTGGTAAGGGTGATGGTGTAGGTGATCGCACCACCTTCGGTGACCGAAGGCGTGGCAGTCAGTTTGGCCACTACGTCGTCGGTGGTGTCGGTGACTTTGACCGAGGCGGCGTCGCCCAGCTGCAGGTTCTCGAAGGCACGGCCATCGATGTCTGCTGCCGACTTCACGCCCAGCTCGATTTCACCGGCGTCTTTGTAAACGTCATCGCCTTGCGCTTCGTGGGTGTATGGCGCGCTGGTTTCACCGGCCTTGATAGTGACGGTGGCGTTGTTGCTCAGGGTCACGACCAAGTCGTGAGCCAGCGCGGTGTTGATGTGAACGGTGAAGGTCGGTTTGACGTTTTCAGCAACCGAAACCTGGTCAGCAGTAATGGTGACTTTGACCAAGTCGCCTTCGTTGCCCGGCGTACCTGGTTCGTCGGTGACAGCGGTACTGACCGGGGTTTTGTCCAGAACCAAGTTTTCGAACTTGCCGACATCCGCGCCATCAACAGAAGCGATCGATTTGATCACTGGGTCGTTGGTACCGACGTAGACGTTATCCGGGGCAGTCACGGTGGTGAAACCGCTGGTGCTGTTGGCCGGCACGGTGATGACGGTGGTGCCGTCGCTCAGGGTGAAGGTCAGCGCCGAATGCTTATCGATCGGCAAGCCATCTTTGTTGGTAAGGGTGATGGTGTAGGTGATCGCACCACCTTCGGTGACCGAAGGCGTGGCAGTCAGTTTGGCCACTACGTCGTCGGTGGTGTCGGTGACTTTGACCGAGGCGGCGTCGCCCAGCTGCAGGTTTTCGAAGGCACGGCCATCGATGTCTGCTGCAGACTTCACGCCCAACTCGATTTCGCCAGCGTCTTTGTAAACGTCGTCGCCCTGTGCTTCGTGGGTGTACGGCGCGCTGGTTTCGCCAGCCTTGATGGTGACGGTAGCGTTATTGCTCAAGGTCACGACCAGGTCGTGAGCCAGCGCGGTGTTGATGTGGACGGTGAACGTTGGTTTGACGTTCTCGGCGACGGAAACCTGGTCAGCGGTAATGGTGACTTTGACCAAGTCGCCTTCGTTGCCCGGCGTACCTGGTTCGTCGGTGACAGCAGTGCTGACCGGCGTCTTGTCCAGAACCAGGTTCTCGAACTTGCCAACATCAGCGCCATCAACGGTGGCGATCGATTTGATCACCGCGTCGTTGGTACCGACGTAGACGTTGTCCGGAGCAGTCACCGTGGTGAAACCAGTGGTGCTGTTGGCCGGCACGGTAATGACGGTGGTGCCATCGTTCAGCGTGAAGGTCAGCGCCGAGTGTTTATCGATCGGCAGACCGTCTTTGTTGGTCAGCGTAATGGTGTAGGTGATCGCACCACCTTCGGTAACCGAAGGAGTAGCAGTCAGCTTAGCCACGACGTCGTCGGTGGTGTCGGTGACTTTGACCGAGGCGGCGTCACCCAGCTGCAGGTTCTCGAAGGCACGGCCATCGATGTCTGCTGCCGACTTCACGCCCAGCTCAATTTCACCGGCGTCTTTGTAGACGTCGTCGCCCTGCGCTTCGTGGGTGTACGGCGCGCTGGTTTCACCGGCTTTGATGGTGACGGTGGCGTTGTTGCTCAGCGTCACGACCAGGTCGTGAGCCAGGGCGGTGTTGATGTGGACGGTGAAGGTCGGTTTGACGTTCTCGGCAACCGAGACTTGGTCAGCCGTAATGGTGACTTTGACCAAGTCGCCTTCGTTGCCAGCGCCTGGAGTACCCGAGCCTGGCTCGTCGGTGACAGCGGTGCTGACTGGGGTCTTGTCCAGAACCAGGTTTTCGAACTTGCCGACATCCGCGCCATCAACCGAAGCGATCGATTTGATCACCGCGTCATTGGTACCAACGTAAACGTTGTCCGGGGCAGCCACGGTGGTGAAACCGCTGGTGCTGTTGGCCGGCACAGTAATGACGGTGGTGCCATCGCTCAGGGTGAAGGTCAGCGCCGAATGCTTGTCGATCGGCAGACCGTCTTTGTTGGTCAGGGTGATGGTGTAAGTGATCGCACCGCCTTCGGTGACCGAAGGCGTAGCGGTCAGCTTGGCCACCACGTCATCCGTGGTGTCAGTCACTTTGACCGACGCCGCATCGCCCAGCTGCAGGTTTTCGAAGTCACGGCCGTCAACATCGACGGCGGACTTGATACCCAGCTCGATTTCGCCGGCGTCTTTATAGACGTCATCGCCTTGCGCGTCGTGGGTGTACGGCGCGCTGGTTTCACCGGCCTTGATGGTCACAACCGCATTGTTGCTCAGCGTCACAATCAAGTCGTGAGCCAGGGCAGTATTGATGTGAACGGTGAAGGTCGGCTTCACGTTCTCAGCAACCGAAACCTGGTCAGCGGTGATGGTGACTTTGACCAGATCACCTTCGTTGCCAGCGCCTGGAGTACCCGAGCCTGGCTCGTCAGTAACAGTGGTGCTGACCGGGGTTTTGTCCAGAACCAGGTTCTCGAACTTGCCAACATCCGTGCCATCAACGGAAGCGATCGATTTGATCACTGGGTCGTTGGTACCGGTGTAGACGTTATCCGGGGCAGTCACGGTGGTGAAACCGCTGGTGCTGTTGGCCGGCACGGTGATGACGGTGGTGCCGTCGCTCAGGGTGAAGGTCAGCGCCGAATGCTTATCGATCGGCAAGCCATCTTTGTTGGTAAGGGTGATGGTGTAGGTGATCGCACCACCTTCGGTGACCGAAGGCGTGGCAGTCAGTTTGGCCACTACGTCGTCGGTGGTGTCGGTGACTTTGACCGAGGCGGCGTCGCCCAGCTGCAGGTTCTCGAAGGCACGGCCATCGATGTCTGCTGCCGACTTCACGCCCAGCTCGATTTCACCGGCGTCTTTGTAAACGTCATCGCCTTGCGCTTCGTGGGTGTATGGGGCGCTGGTTTCACCGGCCTTGATAGTGACGGTGGCGTTGTTGCTCAGCGTCACGACCAGGTCGTGAGCCAGGGCAGTGTTGATATGAACGGTGAAGGTCGGCTTCACGTTCTCGGCAACCGAAACCTGGTCAGCGGTGATCGTCACCTTGACCAGATCACCTTCGTTGCCAGCGCCTGGAGTACCTGAGCCCGGCTCGTCGGTCACAGCAGTGCTGACCGGCGTTTTGTCCAGAACCAGGTTCTCGAACTTGCCGACATCCGCGCCATCGACGGTGGTGATCGATTTGATTACCGCGTCGTTGTTACCGACGTAGACGTTATCCGGGGCAGTCACCGTGGTGAAACCGCTGGTGCTGTTGGCCGGGACCGTGATGACGGTAGTGCCGTCACTCAAGGTGAAGGTCAGTGCCGAGTGCTTGTCGATCGGCAGACCGTCTTTGTTGGTCAGAGTGATGGTGTAGGTGATCGCACCACCTTCGGTAACCGAAGGAGTGGCAGTCAGCTTGGCCACCACGTCATCCGTGGTGTCGGTGACTTTGACCGAAGCGGCGTCGCCCAGCTGCAGGTTCTCGAAGGCACGGCCATCGATGTCTGCTGCCGACTTCACGCCCAGCTCGATTTCACCGGCGTCTTTGTAGACGTCGTCGCCCTGCGCTTCGTGGGTGTACGGCGCGCTGGTTTCACCGGCTTTGATGGTAACGGTAGCGTTGTTGCTCAGCGTCACGACCAGATCGTGAGCCAGGGCGGTGTTGATGTGGACGGTGAAGGTCGGTTTGACGTTCTCGGCAACCGAGACTTGGTCAGCCGTAATGGTGACTTTGACCAAGTCGCCTTCGTTGCCAGCGCCTGGAGTACCCGAGCCTGGCTCGTCGGTGACAGCCGTGCTGACCGGCGTTTTGTCCAGAATCAGGTTCTCGAACTTGCCGACATCAGCACCGGCGACGGTGGCGATCGATTTGATCACCGCGTCGTTGGTACCGACGTAGACGTTATCCGGGGCAGTCACGGTGGTGAAACCGCTGGTGCTGTTGGCCGGAACCGTGATGACGGTGGTGCCGTCACTCAAGGTGAAAGTCAGCGCCGAATGTTTATCGATCGGCAGGCCGTCTTTGTTGGTCAGCGTAATGGTGTAGGTGATTGCACCACCTTCGGTGACCGAAGGCGTCGCAGTCAGTTTGGCCACGACGTCGTCGGTGGTGTCAGTCACTTTGACCGACGCCGCGTCGCCCAGCTGCAGATTCTCGAAGGCACGGCCATCGATGTCTGCTGCCGACTTCACGCCCAGCTCGATTTCTCCAGCGTCTTTGTAGACGTCGTCACCCTGTGCTTCGTGGGTGTACGGGGCGCTGGATTCACCGGCCTTGATAGTGACAGTGGCGTTGTTGCTCAAGGTCACGACCAGGTCGTGAGCCAGGGCGGTGTTGATGTGAACGGTGAAGGTCGGCTTCACGTTCTCGGCGACCGATACCTGGTCAGCCGTGATCGTCACCTTGACCAAGTCGCCCTCGTTGCCGGCACCCGGAGTACCCGAGCCAGGCTCGTCAGTAACAGCGGTGCTGACCGGCGTCTTGTCCAGAACCAGATTCTCGAACTTGCCGACATCAGCACCGGCGACGGTGGCGATCGATTTGATCACCGCGTCGTTGGTACCGACGTAGACGTTATCCGGGGCAGTCACGGTGGTGAAACCGCTGGTGCTGTTGGCCGGGACCGTGATGACGGTGGTGCCATCGCTCAGCGTGAAGGTCAGCGCCGAGTGCTTATCAATCGGCAAGCCATCTTTGTTGGTCAGGGTGATGGTGTAGGTGATCGCACCACCTTCGGTAACCGAAGGAGTGGCAGTCAGCTTGGCCACCACGTCGTCGGTGGTGTCGGTGACTTTGACCGAGGCTGCATCGCCCAGCTGCAGGTTTTCGAAGGCACGACCGTCAACATCGACAGCCGACTTGATACCCAGCTCGATTTCACCGGCGTCTTTGTAGACGTCATCGCCTTGCGCTTCGTGGGTGTACGGCGCGCTGGTTTCGCCCGCTTTGATGGTGACGGTGGCGTTGTTGCTCAGGGTCACGACCAGATCGTGAGCCAGGGCATTGTTGATGTGAACGGTGAACGTTGGTTTGACGTTCTCGGCAACCGAAACCTGATCAGCCGTGATGGTGACTTTGACCAAGTCGCCTTCGTTGCCAGCGCCCGGAGTGCCCGAGCCAGGTTCGTCGGTCACGGTGGTGCTGACTGGGGTCTTGTCCAGAACCAGGTTCTCGAACTTCCAGGCGTCTGCGCCGCTGACATTGGCAATCGACTTGACCACCGCGTCGTTGGTACCAACGTAGACGTTGTCCGGCGCGGTGACGGTAGCGAAGCCGGTGGTGCTATTGGCCGCGACGGTAATGACCGTTTTGCCGTCACTCAGGGTGAAGTACAACGGCGCGTGGTTATCGATCGGCAGACCATCTTTGTTGGTCAAGGTGATGGTGTAAGTGATTTCACCACCTTCGGAGACCGAAGGGGTCGCGGACAGCTTGGCCACCACGTCGTCAGTGGTGTCAGTGACTTTGACCGACGCGGCATCACCCAGCTGCAGGTTCTCGAAGGCACGACCGTCAACATCGACGGCGGATTTGATGCCCAGCTCGATTTCACCGGCGTCTTTGTAGACGTCGTCGCCTTGTGCGTCGTGGGTATACGGCTCGCTCGAAGTCTTGCCGGCCTCGATCACCACAACCGCGTTGTTGCTCAGGGTCACGACCAGGTCGTGGGCCAGCGCGGTGTTGATGTGGACAGTGAAGGTCGGTTTGACGTTCTCGGCGACCGAGATTTGGTCGGCGGTGATGGTGACTTTGACCACGTCGCCTTCGTTGCCAGCGCCCGGAGTGCCCGAGCCAGGTTCGTCGGTCACGGTGGTGCTGACTGGGGTCTTGTCCAGAACCAGGTTTTCGAACTTCCAGGCGTCTGCGCCGCTGACATTGGCGATCGACTTGACCACCGCGTCATTGGTACCGACGTAGACGTTGTCCGGCGCGGTCACCGTGGTGAAACCGGTGGTGCTATTGGCCGGCACGGTGATGACCGTTTTGCCGTCACTCAGGGTGAAATACAACGGCGCATGGTTGTCGATCGGCAGGCCGTCTTTGTTGGTCAGGGTGACGGTATAGGTGATCTCGCCGCCTTCAGTGACCGAAGGGGTGGCGGTCAGCTTGGCGATGACATCGTCAGTGGTATCGGTCACTTTGACCGAGGCCGCATCGCCCAGCTGCAGGTTCTCGAAGGCACGGCCATCGATGTCTGCTGCCGACTTCACGCCCAGCTCGATTTCGCCGGCGTCTTTGTAGACGTCGTCGCCCTGCGCTTCGTGTGTGTACGGCGCGCTGGTTTCGCCAGCCTTGATGGTCACAACCGCGTTGTTGCTCAGGGTCACGACCAAGTCGTGAGCCAGCGCGGTGTTGATGTGAACGGTGAAGGTCGGTTTGACGTTCTCGGCGACCGATACCTGGTCAGCCGTGATGGTCACCTTGACCAGATCGCCTTCGTTGCCAGCGCCTGGAGTACCCGAGCCTGGTTCGTCGGTGACAGCAGTGCTGACCGGCGTTTTGTCCAGAACCAGGTTCTCGAACTTGCCAACATCCGCGCCATCAACCGAAGCGATCGATTTGATCACTGGATCGTTAGTACCGGTGTAGACGTTGTCCGGAGCAGTCACGGTGGTGAAACCAGTGGTGCTGTTGGCCGGCACGGTGATGACGGTGGTGCCGTCGCTCAGGGTGAAGGTCAGCGCCGAATGCTTGTCGATCGGCAGACCGTCTTTGTTGGTCAGGGTGATGGTGTAAGTGATCGCACCGCCTTCGGTGACCGAAGGGGTAGCGGTCAGCTTGGCCACCACATCGTCGGTAGTGTCGGTGACTTTGACCGACGCCGCATCGCCCAACTGCAGGTTCTCGAAGGCACGACCGTCAACATCGACGGCGGACTTGATGCCCAGCTCGATTTCGCCGGCGTCTTTGTAGACGTCGTCGCCCTGCGCGTCGTGGGTGTAAGGCGCGCTGGTTTCGCCAGCTTTGATAGTGACGGTGGCGTTGTTGCTCAGGGTCACAACCAAGTCGTGAGCCAGGGCGGTGTTGATGTGAACGGTGAAGGTCGGTTTGACGTTCTCGGCGACCGAAACCTGGTCAGCGGTGATGGTGACTTTGACCAAGTCGCCTTCGTTGCCGGTCCCCGGAGTACCCGAGCCTGGCTCATCGGTCACAGCAGTGCTGACTGGGGTCTTGTCCAGAACCAGGTTTTCGAACTTGCCGACATCAGCGCCATCCACCGAAGCGATCGACTTGATCACCGCGTCGTTGGTACCGACGTAGACGTTGTCCGGAGCAGTCACGGTGGTGAAACCAGTGGTGCTGTTGGCCGGAACCGTGATGACGGTGGTGCCGTCGCTCAGCGTGAAGGTCAGCGCCGAATGCTTGTCGATCGGCAGACCGTCTTTGTTGGTCAGCGTAATGGTGTAGGTGATCGCACCACCTTCGGTAACCGAAGGAGTGGCAGTCAGCTTGGCCACGACATCGTCAGTGGTGTCAGTGACTTTGACCGAGGCCGCATCGCCCAGTTGCAGGTTTTCGAAGGCACGACCGTCAACATCGACGGCAGACTTGATACCCAGCCCGATTTCACCGGTGTCTTTGTAGACGTCATCGCCCTGTGCTTCGTGGGTGTAAGGCGCGCTGGTTTCACCGGCCTTGATAGTGACGGTGGCGTTGTTGCTCAAGGTCACGACCAGGTCGTGGGCCAGGGCGGTATTGATGTGAACAGTGAAGGTCGGCTTGACGTTCTCAGCCACCGAAACCTGGTCAGCGGTGATGGTCACCTTGACCAGATCACCTTCGTTGCCCGGCGTGCCTGGTTCGTCGGTCACTGCAGTGCTGACTGGCGTCTTGTCCAGAACCAGATTCTCGAACTTGCCAACATCAGCGCCATCGACCGATGCGATCGACTTGATCACTGGATCGTTGGTACCGGTGTAGACGTTGTCCGGGGCAGTCACGGTGGTGAAACCAGTGGTGCTGTTGGCCGGAACCGTGATGACAGTGGTGCCGTCGCTCAGGGTAAAGGTCAGCGCCGAGTGCTTATCGATCGGCAAACCGTCTTTGTTGGTCAGGGTGATGGTGTAGGTGATCGCACCGCCTTCGGTGACCGAAGGAGTGGCAGTCAGCTTGGCCACGACATCGTCAGTGGTGTCAGTGACTTTGACCGACGCCGCATCGCCAAGCTGCAGATTTTCGAAGGCACGGCCGTCGATGTCTGCTGCCGACTTGATACCCAGCTCGATTTCACCGGCGTCTTTGTAGACGTCGTCGCCCTGCGCTTCGTGGGTGTAAGGCGCGCTGGTTTCACCGGCCTTGATGGTGACGGTAGCGTTGTTGCTCAAGGTCACGACCAGGTCGTGGGCCAGGGCAGTGTTGATGTGAACAGTGAAGGTCGGTTTGACGTTTTCAGCCACCGATACCTGGTCAGCAGTAATGGTGACTTTGACCAAGTCGCCTTCGTTGCCGGTCCCCGGAGTACCCGAACCAGGCTCATCGGTGACGGCAGTGCTGACTGGGGTCTTGTCCAGAACCAGGTTCTCGAACTTACCGACATCCGCGCCATCCACCGAAGCGATCGACTTGATCACCGCGTCGTTGGTACCGACGTAGACGTTGTCCGGAGCAGTCACGGTGGTGAAACCAGTGGTGCTGTTGGCCGGAACCGTGATGACGGTGGTGCCGTCGCTCAGCGTGAAGGTCAGCGCCGAATGCTTGTCGATCGGCAGACCGTCTTTGTTGGTCAGCGTAATGGTGTAGGTGATCGCACCACCTTCGGTAACCGAAGGAGTGGCAGTCAGCTTGGCCACGACATCGTCAGTGGTGTCAGTGACTTTGACCGAGGCCGCATCGCCCAGTTGCAGGTTTTCGAAGGCACGACCGTCAACATCGACGGCAGACTTGATACCCAGCCCGATTTCACCGGCGTCTTTGTAGACGTCGTCGCCCTGCGCTTCGTGGGTGTAAGGCGCGCTGGTTTCACCGGCCTTGATGGTGACGGTAGCGTTGTTGCTCAAGGTCACGACCAGGTCGTGGGCCAGGGCAGTGTTGATGTGAACAGTGAAGGTCGGTTTGACGTTCTCGGCGACGGAAACCTGGTCAGCGGTGATGGTCACCTTGACCAGATCACTTTCGTTGCCCGGCGTGCCTGGTTCGTCGGTGACAGCGGTGCTGACCGGGGTTTTGTCCAGAACCAGGTTCTCGAACTTACCGACATCCGCGCCATCCACCGAAGCGATCGACTTGATCACCGCGTCGTTGGTACCGACGTAGACGTTGTCCGGAGCAGTCACGGTGGTGAAACCAGTGGTGCTGTTGGCCGGGACCGTGATGACGGTGGTGCCGTCGCTCAGGGTGAAGGTCAGTGCCGAGTGCTTGTCGATCGGCAGACCGTCTTTGTTGGTCAGGGTGATGGTGTAGGTGATCGCACCGCCTTCGGTGACCGAAGGCGTAGCGGTCAGCTTGGCCACCACGTCATCCGTGGTGTCAGTCACTTTGACCGACGCCGCATCGCCCAGCTGCAGGTTTTCGAAGTCACGGCCGTCAACATCGACGGCGGACGTGATACCCAGCTCGATTTCGCCGGCGTCTTTATAGACGTCATCGCCTTGCGCGTCGTGGGTGTACGGCGCGCTGGTTTCACCGGCCTTGATGGTCACAACCGCATTGTTGCTCAGCGTCACAATCAAGTCGTGAGCCAGGGCAGTATTGATGTGAACGGTGAAGGTCGGCTTCACGTTCTCAGCAACCGAAACCTGGTCAGCGGTGATGGTGACTTTGACCAGATCACCTTCGTTGCCCGGCGTGCCTGGCTCGTCGGTCACAGCGGTGCTGACCGGGGTCTTGTCCAGAACCAGGTTCTCGAACTTGCCGACATCCGCGCCGTCGACGGTGGCGATCGATTTGACCACCGCGTCATTGGTACCAACGTAGACGTTGTCCGGGGCAGTCACGGTGGTGAAACCGCTGGTGCTGTTGGCCGGCACAGTAATGACGGTGGTGCCGTCGCTCAGCGTGAAGGTCAGCGCCGAGTGTTTATCGATCGGCAGACCATCTTTGTTGGTCAGGGTGATGGTGTAGGTGATCGCACCGCCTTCGGTGACCGAAGGCGTAGCGCTCAGCTTGGCCACCACGTCATCCGTGGTGTCAGTCACTTTGACCGACGCCGCATCGCCCAGTTGCAGGTTTTCGAAGGCACGGCCGTCAACATCGACGGCGGACTTGATACCCAGCTCGATTTCGCCGGCGTCTTTATAGACGTCATCGCCTTGCGCGTCGTGGGTGTACGGCGCGCTGGTTTCGCCAGCTTTGATAGTGACGGTGGCGTTGTTGCTCAGGGTCACGACCAGGTCGTGGGCCAGCGCGGTGTTGATGTGGACTGTGAAGGTCGGCTTCACGTTCTCAGCAACCGAAACCTGGTCAGCGGTGATGGTCACCTTGACCACGTCGCCTTCGTTGCCCGGCGTGCCTGGCTCGTCAGTGACAGTGGTGCTGACTGGAGTCTTGTCCAGAACCAGGTTTTCAAACTTCCAGGCGTCAGCGCCGCTAACCCCCTGCAGGCTCTGCTCGACCGGTGGGTTAGTGCCGGTGTAGACGTTGTCCGGGGCCGTTACGGTAATCGAACCGGTGGTGCCGTTGGCCGGAACGGTGATGACCGTTTTGCCGTCACTCAGGGTGAAGTACAACGGCGCGTGGTTATCGATCGGCAGACCGTCTTTGTTGGTCAGGGTGACGGTGTAAGTGATCTCGCCGCCTTCGGTGACCGAAGGAGTGGCGGTCAGCTTGGCGATGACGTCGTCAGTAGTGTCAGTCACTTTGACCGACGCTGCGTCACCCAGCTGCAGGTTTTCGAAGGCACGACCATCGACATCGACCGCGGACTTGATACCCAACGAGATCTCGCCAGCGTCTTTGTAAACGTCATCGCCCTGTGCTTCGTGGGTGTAAGGCGCGCTGGTTTCACCGGCTTTGATGGTGACGGTGGCATTGTTGCTCAGGGTCACGACCAGGTCGTGAGCCAGCGCGGTGTTGATGTGAACGGTGAAGGTCGGTTTGACGTTTTCCGCCACCGAGACTTGATCAGCAGTGATGGTGACTTTGACCACATCGCCTTCGTTGCCAGGGGTACCCGGCTCGTCAGTGACAGTGGTGCTGACTGGAGTCTTGTCCAGAACCAGGTTTTCAAACTTCCAGGCGTCAGCGCCGCTGACCGCCTGCAGGCTCTGCTCGACCGGTGGGTTAGTGCCGGTGTAGACGTTGTCCGGGGCAGTCACGGTAACCGAACCGGTGGTGCCATTGGCCGGAACGGTGATCACCGTTTTGCCGTCACTCAGGGTGAAGTACAACGGCGCATGGTTATCGATCGGCAGACCGTCTTTGTTGGTCAGGGTGACGGTGTAGGTGATCTCGCCACCTTCGGTTACCGAAGGGGTGGCGGTCAGTTTGGCGATGACGTCATCAGTGGTGTCGGTGACTTTGACCGACGCCGCGTCGCCCAGCTGCAGGTTTTCGAAGGCACGGCCATCGATGTCTGCTGCCGACTTGATACCCAGGCTGATTTCGCCAGCGTCTTTGTAGACGTCATCGCCTTGCGCTTCGTGGGTGTAAGGCGCGCTGGTTTCGCCCGCTTTGATGGTGACGGTAGCGTTGTTGCTCAGGGTCACGACCAGATCGTGAGCCAGGGCAGTGTTGATGTGAACGGTGAAGGTCGGTTTGACGTTTTCCGCCACCGAGACTTGATCAGCAGTGATGGTGACTTTGACCACATCGCCTTCGTTGCCAGGGGTACCCGGCTCGTCAGTGACAGTGGTGCTGACTGGAGTCTTGTCCAGAACCAGGTTTTCAAACTTCCAGGCGTCAGCGCCGCTGACCGCCTGCAGGCTCTGCTCGACCGGTGGGTTAGTGCCGGTGTAGACGTTGTCCGGGGCAGTCACGGTAACCGAACCGGTGGTGCCATTGGCCGGAACGGTGATCACCGTTTTGCCGTCACTCAGAGTGAAGTACAACGGCGCATGGTTATCGATCGGCAGACCGTCTTTGTTGGTCAGGGTGACGGTGTAGGTGATCTCGCCACCTTCGGTTACCGAAGGGGTGGCGGTCAGTTTGGCGATGACGTCATCAGTGGTGTCGGTGACTTTGACCGACGCCGCGTCGCCCAGCTGCAGGTTTTCGAAGGCACGGCCATCGATGTCTGCTGCCGACTTGATACCCAGGCTGATTTCGCCAGCGTCTTTGTAGACGTCATCGCCTTGCGCTTCGTGGGTGTAAGGCGCGCTGGTTTCGCCCGCTTTGATGGTGACGGTAGCGTTGTTGCTCAGGGTCACGACCAGATCGTGAGCCAGGGCAGTGTTGATGTGAACGGTGAAGGTCGGTTTGACGTTTTCCGCCACCGAGACTTGATCAGCAGTGATGGTGACTTTGACCACATCGCCTTCGTTGCCTGGGGTACCCGGCTCGTCGGTCACAGTGGTGCTGACCGGGGTCTTGTCCAGAACCAGGTTTTCGAACTTCCAGGCGTCAGCGCCGCTGACCGCCTGCAGGCTCTGCTCTACCGGTGGGTTAGCGCCGGTGTAGACGTTGTCTGGCGCGGTTACGGTAATCGAACCGGTGGTGCCGTTCGCCGGAACGGTGATCACCGTTTTGCCGTCACTCAAGGTGAAGTACAACGGCGCGTGGTTGTCGATCGGCAGACCGTCTTTGTTGGTCAGGGTGACGGTGTAGGTGATCTCGCCACCTTCGGTTACCGAAGGGGTGGCGGTCAGTTTGGCGATGACGTCGTCAGTGGTATCGGTGACTTTGACCGATGCCGCGTCGCCCAGCTGCAGGTTTTCGAAGCCACTACCGTCAACATCGACGGCAGACTTGATACCCAGGCTGATTTCGCCAGCGTCTTTGTAGACGTCGTCGCCTTGCGCTTCGTGGGTGTAAGGCGCGCTGGTTTCGCCCGCTTTGATGGTGACGGTAGCGTTGTTGCTCAGCGTCACGACCAAGTCGTGGGCCAGGGCAGTGTTGATGTGAACGGTGAAGGTCGGCTTCACGTTCTCAGCAACCGAAACCTGGTCGGCGGTGATGGTGACCTTGACCAGGTCGCCTTCGTTGCCCGGCGTGCCTGGCTCGTCAGTGACAGTGGTGCTGACCGGGGTCTTGTCCAGAACCAGGTTTTCGAATTTCCAAGCGTCAGCACCGCTGACCGCCTGCAGGCTCTGCTCTACCGGTGGGTTAGTGCCGGTGTAGACGTTGTCTGGCGCGGTTACGGTAATCGAACCGGTGGTGCCGTTCGCCGGAACGGTGATCACCGTTTTGCCATCACTCAAGGTGAAGTACAACGGCGCGTGGTTGTCGATCGGCAGACCGTCTTTGTTGGTCAAGGTGACGGTGTAAGTGATCTCGCCGCCTTCGGTGACCGATGGGGTGGCGGTCAGTTTGGCAATGACGTCGTCAGTGGTATCGGTGACTTTGACCGATGCCGCGTCGCCCAGCTGCAGGTTTTCGAAGCCACTACCGTCAACATCGACGGCAGACTTGATACCCAGGCTGATTTCACCGGCGTCTTTGTAGACGTCGTCACCCTGTGCTTCGTGGGTGTACGGCGCGCTGGTTTCACCGGCCTTGATAGTGACGGTTGCGTTGTTGCTCAGCGTCACGACCAGGTCGTGAGCCAGGGCAGTGTTGATGTGAACGGTGAAGGTCGGTTTGACGTTTTCCGCCACCGAGACTTGATCAGCAGTGATGGTGACCTTGACCACGTCGCCTTCGTTGCCAGGGGTACCCGGCTCGTCAGTGACAGTGGTGCTGACTGGAGTCTTATCCAGAACCAGGTTTTCGAACTTCCAGGCGTCAGCGCCGCTGACCGATTGCAGGCTCTGCTCTACCGGTGGATTAGCGCCGGTGTAGACGTTGTCCGGGGCGGTCACGGTAATCGAACCGGTGGTGCCGTTCGCCGGAACGGTGATGACCGTTTTGCCGTCACTCAAGGTGAAGTACAACGGTGCGTGGTTGTCGATCGGCAGACCGTCTTTGTTGGTCAGGGTGACGGTGTAAGTGATCTCGCCGCCTTCGGTTACCGAAGGGGTGGCGGTCAGTTTGGCGATGACGTCATCAGTGGTGTCGGTGACTTTGACCGACGCCGCGTCGCCCAGCTGCAGGTTTTCGAAGGCACGGCCATCGATGTCTGCTGCCGACTTGATACCCAGGCTGATTTCGCCAGCGTCTTTGTAGACGTCATCGCCTTGCGCTTCGTGGGTGTAAGGCGCGCTGGTTTCGCCCGCTTTGATGGTGACGGTAGCGTTGTTGCTCAGGGTCACGACCAGATCGTGAGCCAGGGCAGTGTTGATGTGGACGGTGAAGGTTGGCTTGACGTTCTCAGCAACCGAAACCTGGTCAGCGGTGATGGTGACCTTGACTACATCGCCTTCGTTGCCTGGGGTACCCGGCTCGTCAGTCACAGTGGTGCTGACCGGGGTCTTGTCCAGAACCAGGTTTTCGAACTTCCAGGCGTCAGCGCCGCTGACCGATTGCAGGCTCTGCTCGACCGGTGGGTTAGTGCCGGTGTAGACGTTGTCCGGGGCGGTCACGGTAACCGAACCGGTGGTGCCGTTGGCCGGAACGGTGATCACCGTTTTGCCGTCACTCAAGGTGAAATACAACGGCGCGTGGTTATCGATCGGCAGACCGTCTTTGTTGGTCAGGGTGACGGTATAGGTGATCTCGCCGCCTTCGGTAACCGAAGGGGTGGCGGTCAGCTTGGCGATGACGTCGTCAGTGGTATCAGTCACTTTTACCGACGCTGCGTCGCCCAGCTGCAGGTTCTCGAAGGCACGGCCGTCAACATCGACCGCGGACTTGATGCCCAGGCTGATTTCGCCGGCGTCTTTGTAAACGTCATCGCCTTGCGCTTCGTGGGTGTAAGGCGCGCTGGTTTCGCCCGCTTTGATGGTGACGGTAGCGTTGTTGCTCAGGGTCACGACCAGATCGTGAGCCAGGGCAGTGTTGATGTGGACGGTGAAGGTTGGCTTGACGTTCTCAGCAACCGAAACCTGGTCAGCGGTGATGGTGACCTTGACTACATCGCCTTCGTTGCCTGGGGTACCCGGCTCGTCAGTCACAGTGGTGCTGACCGGGGTCTTGTCCAGAACCAGGTTTTCGAACTTCCAGGCGTCAGCGCCGCTGACCGATTGCAGGCTCTGCTCTACCGGTGGGTTAGTGCCGGTGTAGACGTTGTCCGGGGCAGTTACGGTAATCGAACCGGTGGTGCCGTTCGCCGGAACGGTGATGACCGTTTTGCCGTCACTCAAGGTGAAATACAACGGCGCGTGGTTATCGATCGGCAGACCGTCTTTGTTGGTCAGGGTGACGGTATAGGTGATCTCGCCGCCTTCGGTAACCGAAGGGGTGGCGGTCAGCTTGGCGATGACGTCGTCAGTGGTATCAGTCACTTTTACCGACGCTGCGTCGCCCAGCTGCAGGTTCTCGAAGGCACGGCCGTCAACATCGACCGCGGACTTGATGCCCAGGCTGATTTCGCCGGCGTCTTTGTAAACGTCGTCGCCCTGTGCTTCGTGGGTGTACGGCGCGCTGGTTTCACCCGCTTTGATAGTGACCTGAGCGTTGTTACTCAGGGTCACAACCAGGTCGTGGGTCAGAGCGGTGTTGATGTGGACGGTGAACGTCGGCTTGACGTTCTCAGCAACCGAAACCTGGTCAGCGGTAATGGTGACCTGCACCAAGTCGCCCTGGTTACCGGTACCTGGAGTACCCGAACCCGGTTCGTCCGTCACAGAAGTGGTGACGGTTTCATCACCCAGAGTCAGCTTCTCGAAGCTGTCTGCACCCGAAACCGACTCAAGCTTGTTGGCAATAGCGGCCTGGCCGCCGACGTACACGTCATCGTTAAGCGTGATGGTCGCGGTACCAGAGGCACTGTCAGCCGGAATCGTGACTTTTGTGCCGTCGGTCAGGGTGAAGGTCAGTGCCCCGTGCTGAGTGACCGAAAGCCCCTGCGCGTTGGTCAGCGTGACGGTGTAGGTCACCTGGCCGCCTTCCGCCACAGTCGCCTTGTCGACAGTCAAGGTTGCAACGACTTCGCTGATGGTGTCCGAAATCTCGACGGTAGCTGGGCCGCCGATGGCCAGATGCTCGAAGGTTGCACCCGAAACAGTGGCATCGGTGACGCTCAACGTCACGGAGCCCGCGTCCTTGATGACGTCATCGCCCTGAGCCGGGGTCTTGTACTCGACTTCGGTCTTGCCAGCCTCGATGGTGACGGTTTCGCCATTCGACAGGGTCACGGTCAGCGGACGGTCCAGCGCCTGGCTCACTTTGATCGTGAAGGATGGCTGCTGGTCTTCAGTGACATTACCGTTACTGACGATGCTTACGGTGACGGTATCGACACTGTCATTGATTACAGTGGACGCTGGGGTTGGGTTCGGCGTCAGTTGCTCGAAGTTGCCGCCAGTGGCGTCCTTGATCGTGACACTTAGGGTCGAGCCGTTATTGTAGACATCGTTGGCCGGGGTCTGGAAATCAACGCTGCCTTGAGTCTTGCCGGCTTCAACGGTGATGGTCTGGCCATTGGACAGGGTCACGGTGACCGGCGTCTGCGCAGGGTTGCTCAGGGTCACGGTGTAGGTGATCACGCCGCCTTCGGTGACCGACGGATTGGCAGTCAGTGTTGCGGTAGTGACGTCCACCGAATCATTGATCGTGGTTTGCGCCGGCGTTAGGTTCGGCGTCAGTTGCTCGAAGTTGCCGCCAGCAGCGTCCTTGATCGTGACACTTACGGTCGAGCCGTTGTTGTAGACGTCGTTGGCCGGGGTCTGGAAGTCAACGCTGCCTTGAGTCTTGCCGGCTTCGACGGTGATGGTCTGGCCGTTCGACAGAGTAACAGTCACAGGCGTCTGGGCAGGGTTGCTCAGCGTCACGGTGTAGGTGATTACGCCGCCTTCAGTCACGCTTGGCGACGCAGTCAGGGTCGCGGTAGTGACATCTACCGAATCATTGATCGTGGTCTGCGCCGGGGTCGGGTTCGGCGTCAGCTGCTCGAAGTTGCCGCCAGTAGCTCCAGTGATGGTGGTGCTAACGGTCGAGCCGTTGTTGTAGACGTCATTGGCCGGGGTCTGGAAATCAACGCTGCCTTGAGTCTTGCCAGCTTCAACGGTGATGGTCTGGCCGTTCGACAGGGTGACGGTGACCGGCGTCTGGGCAGGGTTGCTCAGGGTCACGGTGTAGGTGATCACGCCACCTTCGGTGACCGACGGATTGGCAGTCAGGGTGGCGGTAGTGACGTCTACCGAATCATTGATCGTGGTCTGCGCCGGCGTTGGGTTCGGCGTCAACTGCTCGAAGTTACCGCCAGTGGCACCGGTGATGGTGGTGCTAACGGTCGAGCCGTTGTTATAGACGTCGTTGGCCGGGGTCTGGAAATCAACGCTGCCTTGAGTCTTGCCGGCTTCAACGGTGATGGTCTGGCCGTTCGACAGGGTCACAGTCACCGGAGTCTGGGCAGGGTTGCTCAGGGTCACGGTGTAGGTGATTACACCGCCTTCAGTCACGCTTGGCGACGCAGTCAGGGTCGCGGTAGTAACGTCGACCGAGTCATTGATCGTGGTCTCGGCCGGCGCAGGGTTAGGCGTCAATTGCTCGAAGTTACCGCCAGTAGCACCGGTGATGGTGGTGCTAACGGTCGAGCCATTGTTGTAAACGTCATTGGCCGGCGTCTGGAAATCAACACTGCCCTGGCTCTTGCCAGGCTCAATGGTGATCGTCTGGCCATTGGACAGGGTCACGGTGACCGGCGTCTGGGCAGGGTTGCTCAGGGTCACGGTGTAGGTGATCACACCGCCTTCGGTCACCGAAGGGGTGGCGGTCAAGGTCGCCGTGGTGGTGTCGATGGTATCGGTAATCTGCGTAACCGCCGGCGTTTGCGGCAGGGTCACGATCAGACCGTTACCACCGGTGGTGCCGGTTACGGTGGTCGAAATCTGACCACCGTCGATGTACGGGGTGTCATTGGCCGGGATGGTGACGTTGACGCTACCGCTGGTCTGCCCTGCCGGAATGACGATCACTGCGCCGTTGGCCAGGGTGACGATCAGGTTGGACGTCGGCGCCTGGCCAACTGTCGCGGTGTAAACGATTACGCCACCCGCTTCGGTGATGGAAGGGGTGGCGTTGAGTACAAGGGCGGTGGAGACGTTGGTCTCCGTTGTGGGCGGAATGACCTGGTTGTTGTTGCTGGTGTCCACCGCGCCAACGTCTTCATTGTCCAGCGCTGCGGCAAAGCCCAACGGCCCGGTTGGGAAGCCGATGCTCGGGTCGACCCGGCCTGCGGTCTCCTCAAGCATGACGAAGCTGTGGCCACCGCCCAGCGCACCGCCACCGCCCGCCGCTGCCGGGCCTGCTGCGGTAGCTTCAAGCTCGGTGGTCGGGTCGACACCCGCGGCGATCGCCTGCTGCAGCTCTTCAACCGACGGTGCAGCCTGCGCAGTGGCCTGGCTCAGGTCGGCGCTGCTGTAAGGCGCATCCGCGCTCCACTGGCTGTCACGGCCCAAGTCGAGCATACGGCCGTCGGCCAACTCGAGGGTTACCGCGCCGCCTGGGCCGGTGAGGACTTCCTCACCCGCCAACAGGCGGTCACCTTCGATGAGTACACGCCGGATGCCCTCTGGGGATACCGCAATAACCTGGCCGACAATGCTTTTGACGATGGCTACAACGCTGCTCATTGGACTCTCCGTGTGACCCGATTGGGGTACTTCCCTGCCAGAGCGGCGCTCTTGAAAGCCACTTCAGGCGGAACTGTGTCGATTGATGTGTTGACGATTTTGACGTCAAAATTCCGTCTATAACTGTTTGGAATTAACTATCTGCCAAACTATTGACCTTATACTCGCCATCCTAAACAATCGGCAATGTAATGTCACATTGATATTTGCACCTTTGCCACCCCTTCCTTTAGTACTAATCCAGTGCCCGTCGGAAGTTCGCTCATCGGTCAGATCAGGTGCCATTTTCCAGGCCCTGAAAACCTTCAACCGTGATTCAGGACAACTGCGCCTTCGGGAACCCGCCAAAAATGCGTGCGTCACTGTTTACCGTTCTTCCCATCACCCTAGCCGCCACGTTCGTACAAGCACAATCCTTGCCCGAAGCCATGCAAACAGCCCTTGAGCGACACCCGGAAATCCAGGCCGGCGTGAATGCTCGCGTGGCGGCGGATTACCAGCTGCGCGCGGCCCAGGGCGGCTACTTGCCGAGGGTCGATGTAACGGCGGGCTATGGGCGCGAAGGTACCGATAGCCCGAGCACCGGTAACCGCTGGGACACACTGAACCGAGGTGAGTCAGCAATCCGTCTTCGCCAAATGGTTTTTGACGGTTTTGCCACGTCAAACGAAGTCGACCGTCAACAAGCCACCGCCAACGCCCGGGCCTACTCCCTGATGGGCACCTCCGAGCGCACCGCACTCGACGTCGCCCAGGTGTATCTGGATGTGCTGTCGCGGCGCGAGATGGTGCGCCTGGCCGAAGACAACCTGAGCAACCACGAACGTATTCTGGATCAGATCAAACTGCGCACCAGCCGCGGCGTCGGCCGCCTGGCTGACCTGGACCAGGCCGAGGCACGCCTGGCCCAGGCGCAAAACAACCTGATCACCGAGAAGACCAACTTGGCCGATGCCAGCACCAATTACCTCAGCGTCGTCGGCCAGATGCCCGATGAACTGAGTGCACCGGCGCCGTTCATCGACCTGCTGCCCGCCACGATGGATGAAGCCCGCACGCAGTTGGTTGAAAGCAGCCCGGTGCTGCGCTCGGCCGAATCGGACGTTGCCGCCGCAGAAAAACAGTACGAGGCCGCAAAGTCGTCCTTCTACCCCCGCTTCGATGCAGAACTCGGACGAACGGCGGATAACAATATCGACGGCACAGCAGGCCATAACAACGAATGGCAGGCTATGCTGCGAATGAACTTCAACCTGTATGCTGGCGGCAGCAACAAGGCAGACCTGGAGTCCAAGTCGTACCTGTCCAACCAGGCGCTGGATATCCGCAACAATGCCTTGCGTCAGCTCAATGAAGAGTTGGGCCTGGCATGGAATGCTCAGGAGAACGCCAACGCCCAGTTGCCGATCGCCCAGCAGTACGTCGATCACAGCAACCGTGTGCGCAGCGCCTACCAACAGCAATTCAGCCTGGGCGAGCGAACCCTGCTCGACTTGCTCGACAGCGAGAATGAAACCTTCACTGCCCAGCGTCGCCTGGTGGAAGTGAAGAACATACAATTGTTTACTCAGTATCGAATCAAGGCGACCATTGGCCAACTGCTCAAGAGTCAGGGTGTTGTAGCCCCGATGGCCACCGTTGTGCAGAACGATCTGAAACCAAGGGTGAGCCTGCCAGGCCTGAACTGAGGCCCACCCTGCCCCACCCACCGCAAGGATGAAGAGAGCGCCGCGTGGAATCCGAAGTCAGTCGAGTCCAACTCAGCCACGATCCACGCAGTCAGCATGACGATCCCTTGCTGGATAGTCTGCTGAGCCTGTGTGTCCTGCACCAGAAACCTGCAAGCCGGGTCATGCTGACCACCGGCCTGCCGCTGCCCGCGCAGCGCCTGAGCCCCGAGCTGCTGCCCCGTGCGGCGGCCAGGGCCGGCCTGCAGGGGCGGCTGCTGCAGCGTAAACTGGAGCAGATCCCCAGTATCGCCATGCCTGCCATGCTGTTGCTCAAGGAAGGCCGCAGCGCCGTCCTGCTGGGCTGGGAGAATGAAGACACCGCACGCCTGCTGCTCAGCGAGAGCGATGGTGGCGAGGTGCACGTCAGCCGCGAAGCGCTGCTCAGTGACTACAGCGGGCGTGTGTTCTTCGCCCAGCCGCAGCACAAGTTCGACGTCAACCACGGCAACCTCATCCCGCGCGCGAAATCCTGGTTCCGCGACACCTTGCTGCGCAGCAAATGGCTGTATATCGACGCCATCGCCGCCAGCCTGGTGATCAACCTGATCGCCTTGGCAGCGCCGCTGTTCGTGATGAACGTGTATGACCGGGTGGTGCCCAACCAGGCGACCTCGACCCTTTGGGTGCTGGCCGTCGGCATCGCCGGGGCCTACTTCTTCGACCTGATCCTCAAGGGCCTGCGCGGCCTCTGCCTGGACTTGGCCGGCAAGAAGACCGACCTGATCATCTCGGCGACCTTGTTCGAACGTATCGTCGGGATGTCGATGAAGTACCGCCCCGCGCGGGTCGGCAGCTTTGCCCAAAACATCCATGAGTTCCAGGGTTTACGCGACTTCCTCGCCTCTTTGACCCTGACCAGCCTGATCGACCTGCCGTTTACGCTGCTGATCCTGATCGTCATCGCCATCATTGGCGGGCACCTGGTGTGGATCCCGGTCATCGCCTTCCCGCTGGCCCTGGGCATCGGTTACGCCCTGCAACGGCCGCTGATGGCGACCATGGAGCGGACCATGGCCCTGGCCTCGGAACGCCAGTCGAGCCTGATCGAGACCTTGGCAGGCCTGGATGCGGTCAAGGTCAACAACGCCGAAAGCGAGCGCCAGTACATGTGGGAACAGACGCTCGGCACCCTCAGCCGTCTGGAACTGCGCGTGAAGGTGCTGTCGAGCCTGGCGATGAACATCACCCTGCTGATCCAGCAACTGGCTGGCGTGGCGATGATTTGCGTCGGGGTCTACATGATCATCGACGGCAACCTGAGCATGGGTGGCCTGGTCGCCTGTTACATGCTCAGCGGCCGTGCCCTTGGCCCGCTGGGGCAGCTCAATGGTTTGCTGGCCCGCTATCAGCAGGCCAAGGTGACCATGGTTTCCACCGACCACATGATGGAGCTGCCTCAGGAACGCAACTTCGAAGAGCGCCCACTGAGCCGCCGGGTGCTGCAAGGCAGCATCGAGTTCCGTGGGGTGGACTTCACCTACCCTAACCAGCAGAACCTGGCCCTCAAGAACATCAACCTGACCATTCGCCCCGGCGAGAAGGTGGGCATCATTGGCCGAAGCGGTTCGGGCAAGAGCTCGTTGGCCAAGCTGATCGTTGGCCTGTATGAATCCGACGGCGGGTCGCTGCTGGTCGATGGCGTGGATATCCGCCAGATCGACGTCAGCGAGCTGCGCCACAATATCGGCTACGTGCCCCAGGACATCCAGCTGATGGCCGGCACCCTGCGCGACAACCTGGTCAGCGGCGCCCGCTACATCGAAGACGAAATGATCCTGCAGGCCGCAGAGCTGGCAGGTGTTCATGAGTTTGCCAGGCTGCACCCTGACGGCTATGAGCTGCAGGTGGGCGAACGTGGCCAGAACCTCTCCGGCGGCCAGCGGCAGAACGTCGCCCTGGGCCGTGCATTGCTGCTCAACCCACAGATCCTGCTGCTCGACGAACCGACCAGCGCCATGGACAACACCGGTGAAGAGCGCCTCAAGCAGCGCCTGCAGGCGGTCATCGAAAACAAGACGGTGCTGCTGGTGACCCACCGCGCCTCGTTGCTGTCGCTGGTGGACCGGCTGATCGTGATCGATCGCGGGCAGATTGTCGCCGACGGCCCGAAAGCCGCGGTCATGGATGCGCTGAAGAAGGGGCAGATCAGTGTTGCATAAGCTCGATATGGGGCAATTCAAGGATGGCCTGCGGCGCTACTTCAAAGGCTCCGACTCGCTTGGCGGGCAGCCACTGCCTGAGGTCAACAAGGCGCTGATCGAGGACGCGCCACGGGTGGTTCGCCTGACCATCTGGGGTGTGATCGCGTTTTTCGTGTTCATGATCGTCTGGGCCAGCGTTGCGCCGATCGATGAGGTCACGCGCGGCGAAGGCAAGGCCATTCCGTCGTCCAAGGTGCAGAAGATCCAGAACCTTGAGGGCGGCATCATCGCCGAGATCTACGCCAAGGAAGGGCAAATCGTCGACGTCGGCCAGCCCTTGCTGCGCCTGGACGAAACCCGCTTCGCCTCCAACGTCGGTGAAACCGAGGCCGACCGCCTGGCCATGGCGCTGCGGGTCGAACGCCTGAGTGCCGAGGTCGAAGACCGCCCGCTGAAAATCGATGAAGAACTGCGCAAGGCAGCGCCCAGCCAGGCAGCCAACGAAGAGTCGCTGTACCTGAGCCGGCGCCAGCAACTGCAGGACGAAATCGGCGGCCTGCAGCAGCAGTTGGTACAGCGCCAGCAAGAGCTGCGCGAGTACACCTCCAAGCGCGCCCAGTACGCCAACAGCCTGCAACTGCTGCGTCAGGAAATCGCCATGTCCGAGCCGCTGGTGGCCCAGGGCGCGATTTCCCAGGTCGAAGTGCTGCGCCTGCGCCGTGCCGAAGTGGAGAACCGTGGCCAGATGGACTCTACCGCGCTGGCCATCCCGCGCGCCGAGGCGGCCATCCGCGAAGTGCAGAGCAAGGTCGAGGAGACCCGTGGCAAGTTCCGCAGCGAGGCGCTGACTCAGCTTAACGAGGCCCGCACCGAGCTCAATAAGGCCACTGCCACCAGCAAGGCATTGGATGACCGGGTACACCGCACCATGGTTACCTCGCCAGTACGCGGTATCGTCAAGCAGCTGCTGGTCAACACCATCGGCGGGGTCATCCAGCCGGGTAGCGACATCGTCGAAGTGGTGCCGCTGGACGACACGCTGGTCATCGAGGCGAAGATCCTGCCCAAGGACATCGCTTTCCTGCACCCTGGGCAGGAGGCGACCGTCAAGTTCACCGCCTATGACTACACCATCTACGGTGGCCTGAAGGCCAAGCTGGAACAGATTGGCGCCGACACCATCACCGATGAAGACAAGAAGACCACGTACTACCTGATCAAGTTGCGCACCGACCGCAGCCATTTGGGCACCGACGAGAAGCCGCTGCTGATCATCCCCGGGATGGTGGCGACGGTGGATATCATGACTGGCAAGAAGACCATCATGAGCTACTTGCTCAAGCCGATCATGAAGGCGCGTTCGGAAGCCTTGCGCGAGCGTTGAGTCTTACGCAATCCCGGTAGGAGCAGCCTTGTGCTGCGAAGAGGCCAGTGGCAGCACCGAGAATCTTCTGTGCTGCCGCTGGCCTCTTCGCAGCACAAGGCTGCTCCTACCCGGTCAGCGCCAGGGTGCGGGCTCACCCACCAACTGCCCCTGAATACCGCCCACGCCCATTTCCCGCAGCACCAACCTTTCCCCTTCCGTCTCGACCCGTTCAGCAATCAACGGCAGGTCGATGCTGTGCGCCGCGCGCTGTATCGCTTCGATGAACAGGCGCTTGTGTTGTTCATGGTCGATGTTACGGATATAGCTACCATCGATCTTCAGGTACGCAAGGCCCAGGTGCGCCAGGTTGCCAATCATGCTGAACCGGCCGCCAAAGCGCTGCAGCGCCAGCCCGAAGCCATGCGCGTGCAGGCGCCGGGTCAGCTGTTCGAGGGCTGACTGTTCGGGCAATTGCTCTTCGCCGATCTCGAATGTCAGGCGTGGGCCCAGCGCCGCATGCTGGCTCAACAGCTCGTAGACGCGTTGCAGCGCCTTGGGGTCGGCCAAGGTTGCAGCGGACAGGTTCAGCGCCAGCACCTGATCATGAGTGCGCAGGTGGGCAAGCACCTTTTCCAGCACCAGCAGATCCAGGCGCGGCATCCAGCCAAAGCGCTCCAGCCAAGGCAAGAAGCGCCCGGCCGGCAACGCCTCGCCCTGCTCATCGTGCAAACGCGAGATCACTTTGTGGTGCAGTACCCGCTGCCCTGTGGCGCAGTCCACCACCGGCTGGAAGAACAGTTCGAATTGCCCATTGACGAAGGCCTGTTCGAGCCGCTCATGCCAGGCATGATGGCTATCACCGGCCACCGCGGCCGCACCCTGTTCAAGGCACACCCAGCCCGGCGCCGGCTGGTTTTCGGCACGCGCCAGGGCCTCGTCGGCGAGCTTCAGCAATGCCTGTGGCGCATCGCCAGGGGTGAACGGCGCAAGGCCGATGCACGCCACCGGGTCGACATCACTGGCGCCCGTCTCGTGCAGGCTCTGCAGTGTCGCCTCCAGGGCCTGGGCGAGCTGTACCGCCTCTTCATGCACCATGCCCGGCGCCAGCACGGCGAACTCGCCCCCACGGCTGCGCGAGATCAGGTCTTTGGTCTCCGGGTAGCTGGCACAGGTGCGGCGCAGCTGCTCGCCCACTGCCTGCAACAGCTGATCGGTGCGCTGCCCGCCCAGGCGCGCGTTAAGGCCTGCCAGGCCCTGAACCCGCAGCAACAACAAGTAACCGGCGCGCGCCTCTTCCAGGTTGCTGACGCGCGTATTCAGTTGCATCTCGAAATAGCGGCGGTTGGACAAGCCGGTGAGGCTGTCCTGGTAGGACTCTGCGCGCAGCCGCTCACTGCGCTCGGCCTGCTCGGTAAACAGTGCCTTGAGCTTCTCGACCATCTGGTTCATTGCCTGCACCACACGGCGCAGCTCAGGGGTGCGCGGCAGGTCTGGCAGGCTGAGGAATTCGCGCCGGGCGATGGCATGGGATTGCTCGACCATGTAATCCAGCGGCCGCAATTGCCGACGCAGCAGCAAGGCGCCGAGCACCGCGCTGGCGGCACCGCACAGCAACAACCAACCCAGGCTGCCCAACGCACTCTGCCAGAGCTTGGCAATGGCGAACATCGGATGGCTGATCACCTCCACCCGCGCCGCCTGCTGCCAGCCACGGCTAACGATGGCATCCCCACCTGCGGCTTCAAGGCCAATGAGGTGGACGAACCAGGCCGGCACACCCCCCGGGTCGGGCTCGGCGTGGCGTTCCACCAGCACGGCATTGGAGCCCAGGTCGACAACCTTGATGCTCGCATAGTAGCCACTGTCGAAGATCGAGCTGACCATCAGTTCGACCATCGCCGGGTCGTCGATATTAGGCGTCAGCGACAGCGCCAAGGCAGTGGCCGCGTCCTGGGCGTGCGAACGCAGCTGGTTGACGTACTGGCTGCGCGAGCTCTCCAGGCTGACCATGAAGCTGCCGCTGAAAGCGACCACCAGGAACAGGCAAATGGCCAACAGCAATTGTTTGAACAGTGACATCTGTGCTCCTTCAGTAAACCGGCTCGGCCGGGAACCCTTCGGCCTGCATTTTCTTCAGCAAATCCTGCCAACGTGACAGGCGCTTGGTATCGCCGACCTTCTTGTTGCCGGCGGCGCCTGTCAGCCACAACCCCTCGCCATTGAAGGCGTACACCGGCAGCAAGTCGGGGCGCTGGCTCGCCGGCTTGATGGCATCCATCAGGCTGTCGAGCACCAACGGCTGAGCCTGTGGGCTGGCATAATAGGTCAGTACCATGTGCGCCCGGTTCTGCCGCAGCGCCTTGACGTAGGTGATGCGCAGCTTCTCGCTGGGGATGCCCATACGTCGCAGACTGAAATACTTGGCAATAGCGTAGTCCTCGCAATCACCGGCCCCCTTGATCAGGGCCTGGACCGGCGTGGCCCAGTAATCGACCTCATGCCACAAGTCGATGTCTTCGACGTAGCGCAATTGCTGGTTGAAGAAGCGATTGACCACTTGCAGCCGTTCCAGCTCACTGCCCTGCTTCTGCGTGGCCATCAGGTTCTGCCAGGCGTCGATACGCCCCTGCCCCGCGCCAAGCGGGCCATACAGCGCCTGCGACTGGCGGCTGATCTGGGAAAAATCCCAATCCGCGTGCAAGCCGCCCAGTAGCAAGCTACCCAGCAGCGCGGCAAGGCCGACACGTCGCACAGCGGTTTTGAACATCCAGGATATCGCCACTGCGAAGACCTGTTCAGACCCGTCGAAAGCAGCGATGGTGCGGCCTGCCAGTACAAAAAACAATGGCACCCTGCAATCACGCAGCCAATGGTCGGGCCATACTGACTTTATGGCTATCTCGTTCTATGTACCGCTTCCTTTGCCAAGCGACTTCATACACCATAGCCGCGGCCTTGGGTCGGCCGCTCCAGTGCGGTCGACGGTTTGACAAGCCCCCTTGCCTGTTACTACTGTCATTGGATCCAACTTTTCTTATCGTCGAGGCAGACTCCGCGTGGCCGAGAAAATCAAACTGAGCAACGTGCTGGCTAGCGAACAGCTATCCCCACACATGGCACGTGCTGTTATCGAGGAGCGCCTGCGCAGCGCCATTCTTGATGGTCGTCTGCCGCCAGGTACTGCCGTGCGTCAGCAAGAGCTCGCCACCTTGTTCGGGGTCAGCCGCATGCCCGTGCGCGAGGCCTTGCGCCAGCTCGAAGCGCAATCGCTGCTGAACGTGGAGATGCACAAGGGCGCAGTGGTTGCGCCCTTGATTGGCGAAGACGCGGTGGACACCTACGCCCTGCGTGTTCTGCTCGAAAGCGAGGCCCTGCGCCAGTCCATTCCGTTGCTCGATGCCGATGACATCGCCCGCGCGCGCGGGTATATCCAGCAACTGGAAAACGAAACCCGTCACGCCGAAATCGGCCGCCTCAACCGCCTGTTCCACATGGCGCTGTACAGCAAGGCGCCGAACAAGAAGTTACTGCGCCTGATCGAGAACGAGCTCAACGAAGAAGAGCGCTTTCTGCGCTTCCATCTCTCGTCGATGGGGCTGGGCAAGCTCACCCAGGACGATCACAACGCGCTGGTGGATGCGGCCAGCGACAAGCTGGTGGATGAAGCAGTCGCGGTGCTTGAGCAGCACTTGAACTCAGGGGCGCGTGTTATCAGGCAGTATCTGGATTCACAGCTAGGGCGATAACCGGTTCTGAGCGGGATAGCCGGTCGCCCGACATCAGCCTGTTGCAAAATAAACGGGCTCCGCAAACAATGAGACTAATTATCATTTATGTCCATTGAAGCCAGCGCCTTCCTCCATGCCTTCCAATGACTCAGTGCAAACGCTCTACAGTGACCACCACGGCTGGTTGCATGCCTGGCTGCGTAGCAAGCTGGGTAACGCCGCCGATGCCGCAGACCTGGCCCAGGACACGTTCGTCCGGCTGTTACAGCGTGGCGAGCAGGTACAGCTCAATACGCCAAGGGCCTTCTTGCGCACCGTGGCGCGCGGGCTGGTGATCGATCACTGGCGCCGTGAAGAATTGCACCGGGCTTACCTCGAAGCCTTGGCCCACCTGCCGGAAGCCTTGGCACCCTCGGTGGAAACCCGCGAGGTGCTGCTCGAACTGCTGGAGCGTATCGCACGCATGCTCGATGGCCTCAAGCCAAAGGTGCGCCGCGCTTTTCTGCTGGCCCAGTGCGAAGGGCTGAAACACCAGGCGATCGCCGAGCAGATGGGTATCTCGGTGCGCACGGTGGAGCGCTACATTGCTGATGCGCTTTACCATTGCTACCTGCTGCGCTTTGAAGACGAGCGATGACAGCCGCCGCCCCTTCCGCCAAAGCGGTCAAGCAAGCCATTCAGTGGATGCTCAGGCTACGAGAAAGCGGCAATAGCCCCGTGCTGCTGCAGCAATGCGAGCAGTGGCGTAGCGCACGGCACGAGCACGAACTGGCCTGGCAACGGGTAGTTCACCTGCATCAGGACCTTGACCTGCGCGCCATCCCCGGCGCGGGGGTTGCCCTACAGACCTTGGAAACCAGCCAGCGGCGCCTGCACCGTCGCCAGGCGCTCAAGTTGCTTGGCTGCGCTGCCATGGCGGGCTCGGCGACATGGCTGGCGAAAGACCTCGATACCGTCAGCGGCTGGACTGCGGACTACGCGACTGCCACGGGCGAACGGCGTAGCTTCCAACTACCCGATGGCTCGCTGATGCAACTCAACACGCGCAGTGCGGTAGACCTCGCTTTCGACGATCAGCAGCGCTTGCTCCGCCTCAGGCATGGGGAGCTGATGCTCACGTGCAGTGACGCACATAACCAGGCTCGCCCTCTGCTGGTACAGACGCAAGATGCCCTGCTCGAAGGTTTCGACGGGCGCTTTGTGGTGCGCCAGGAGCCTGGCTGCACACGGGTCAGCGTCAGCCACGGCAACGTGGCGATACACCGGCCGGGGAACGGCCAGGTGCAGTGGATTGCCCGCGGCCAGCACTGGCGCTTGGACGCCCAGGGCGCACAACGCCTGGAGAGCGTGGCCATGGACCCAGCTGCCTGGAGCGAAGGGCTGATCGTTACCCGCGACATGCGCTTGCGCGACTTTCTTGAACAGGTGGGCCGTTATCGCCATGGCTACCTGGGTTGCAGCGATGAGATTGCTGGTTTACGCCTGTCAGGTGTGTTCCGCCTCGAGGACCCTGAGCAGCTGCTGCAATTGCTGCCACAAACGCTGCCTGTGAGGCTTCGTCAACGCACGCGCTGGTGGATACGTGTGGAGCAGGTTGCCTGACTTCACCCAAGCGCTGATCTTTTTGGCGGGTTTTGGGCGCCGATCCGGCTAGGACAGTAAGCATCGTCTTCTGCCCTCCCACCCTTCAACGGACTCTTTCATGCCCATCGCCTCACCACACACACGCGCGCCCAACGAGAATGATTTTCGACCTGTCTTGAATTCAGCCGCTCTGCGCAAAGCAGTCCAGGCAGCTTTGTTCGGCACAGCCTTGAGCATGTCCACCCTGCCCCTCCATGTTCTGGCCGCCGAAGCGCCCCAGGTTAGCCAGCAGTACGCGATCCCGGGTGGGGAACTGAACGATGTACTCAATCAGTTTGCCCGCCAGGCGGGAATCACCCTGTCGAGCACGCCACAATTGACCAACGGGTTGCAGTCCAATGGCTTGCAAGGGCATTACTCGCCTGATCAGGCCCTGCGCCAACTGCTCAATGGCAGCGGCCTGGAAGCCGTCAGCCAGGGTGGGCACAGTTACGTGCTGCGGGCCCAGCCTGAAGAGGCCGCATTATCGTTGCCAGACACCGACGTGCGCAGTTTTACCCTGGGTAATGCCCTGGGCAGCATGGACGGCTACAACGCCACGCACAGCCAGGTGGCCACCAAGACCAGCATGCCGTTGGTGGAAACCTCACAGTCGGTTTCAGTGGTCACCCGTCAACAGATGGACGACCAGGGCTCGCAGACCGTTGCCCAGGCCATGCGCTATACGCCAGGTGTGCTGACCAACCCCTATGGCGCCACGCACCGCTACGACTATGTGGCCATGCGCGGCTTCAACGACGGCTCGGTAGACAACATCTACGTCGATGGCCTGAAATCCATGGGTGACAACGGCACCTACAGCACCATGCAAGTGGACCCGTACTTCCTTGAGCGCATCGACATTCTGAAGGGGCCGTCTTCGGTACTCTATGGCCGCAGCTCCCCAGGGGGCCTGGTGGCACTGACCACCAAAAAGCCACTGTTCACGCCATTCCATCAAGTGCAGGCCACGGTCGGCACCCAAGGCCAGCGTGGCATGGGTTTCGACTTCAGCGGCCCAGTCGATGACGACAAACGTATCGCCTATCGCCTGACAGGTTTGGCCGATAGCGCTGATACCCAGTTCGACCACAACAAGGAAGAACGCTACGCCATAGCGCCGGCTATCAGCATCGACTTCACTGAAGACACATCGCTGACGCTTCAGGCGTATCTGCAGCATGACCCGAATGGTGGGTACCACGGCGGTAACCCGGCAGACGGCATGCTGCACAAGCGCAACGGGCTGCGTCTGTCAGATCACTTCTTTGAAGGCGAGCCTGGGATCGACAACTACGAACGCACTCAGCAGTCGTTCAGCTACCAGTTCGAGCACCGCTTCAACGATGTGTTCACCGCCCGGCAGAACTTCCGCTACCAGGACTCTGACGTCTCGATGGACCAGGTGTATTCCGCTGGCTGGGCAGATGCCGACAGCAATATCCTCAACCGCGCCTACACCGGCGGCGACGAGCGCCTGCACTCCTACATCATCGATAACATGCTGCAGGCAGAATTCTTCACCGGTGCGGCCAAGCATACCTTGCTGCTTGGCACCGACTATCAACGCCGCAAAGCCGACGTGGAATGGCGCTACGGCACGGTCGATGCGCTGGATGCCGGCAACCCTCAATATGGCAATGGCAACCTGCAGGTACTCGGCGAGAACCGCTACCAGCGTCGCCTGCAGCAGACAGGGGTGTATTTGCAGGACCTGGTCGAGCTCGACCAGTGGCGCTTCTCGCTGGGGCTGCGTCAGGACTGGGTGAAGGTTTCTGAGGAAAACCGCGACAGCAACACCAAGGTCAATGACGAACGCACCAAGTTCACCACCCGAGCAGGCGTGCTCTACTTGTTCGAGAATGGCCTGGCGCCTTACGTCAGCTACTCGGAGTCATTCAACCCCAATACCGTGTCCGACCAGGATGGCCGCCCACTGGCGCCGACCGAGGGCACCCAGTGGGAAGCAGGTATCAAGTACCAGCCGCCAGGCAGTGACAACCTGTTCACCGCCTCGGTGTTCCGCATCGAGCAAGAGAACCTTGCCTCCAAACAACCGAACGAAGAGTTCTATCGCCCTGTGGGTGAAGTTCGCTCACAAGGGCTGGAGCTGGAGGCCCATGTTCAGCTGACTGATAACCTCAAGCTGTTGGGCGGCTACACCTTTACCGACATCGAGTACGCCAAGACGATGCCGAGCCTGGTGTCGACCCATTTGGACAACAAGGGTAATTCGCCCACCCAGGCACCCAAGCAGATGTTTTCGCTGTGGGCCGACTACAACTTCCGGCAGGGGGCGCTGGACGGCCTGCGACTGGGCGGCGGGATGCGCTATGTGGGGTATAGCTGGGTTGATGCGGAAAACAGCATGAAGGTGCCCTCTTACACGCTGTTTGACGCTTCGATCGGGTATGACCTGGGCAAGGTCGGCCTCACCGGGGTGGATGTGCGCCTGAATGCGAACAACCTGACCAACGAAAGCTACATCACCTCATGTGCCAGCCTGAACTACTGCTACATGGGTGAAGAGCGAAACGTAAGCGCTACGGTCAGCTATCAATTCTGACCGGAAAAGACAAAGCCCCTGTCTGCATCGCAGACAGGGGCTTTGGGTTTGAATCTTGACGATGACCTACTCTCACATGGGGAAACCCCACACTACCATCGGCGATGCATCGTTTCACTGCTGAGTTCGGGATGGGATCAGGTGGTTCCAATGCTCTATGGTCGTCAAGAAATTCTGTGTGCCGGCCCGTCTTCAAGACGTGCCCGCGAATTTCTATGGCTTCTACTTAAAGACAAAACCCCTACCTGCTCGCGCAGATAGGGGTTTTGCGAAATGAATCTTGACGATGACCTACTCTCACATGGGGAAACCCCACACTACCATCGGCGATGCATCGTTTCACTACTGAGTTCGGGATGGGATCAGGTGGTTCCAATGCTCTATGGTCGTCAAGAAATTCTGTAGCCAGAATGTCCAGATGGACAGCCCAGCGAATTCGGATATGCGATATGTGTGGTTACGAACTTTCGGGTCTTTCGTCTTCACCACCGCAATCTGCGTTAGCAAATTGCTTGGGTGTTATATGGTCAAGCCTCACGGGCAATTAGTATTGGTTAGCTCAACGCCTCACAGCGCTTACACACCCAACCTATCAACGTCGTAGTCTTCGACGGCCCTTTAGGGGATTCAAGATCCCAGTGAGATCTCATCTTGAGGCAAGTTTCCCGCTTAGATGCTTTCAGCGGTTATCTCTTCCGAACATAGCTACCCGGCAATGCCACTGGCGTGACAACCGGAACACCAGAGGTTCGTCCACTCCGGTCCTCTCGTACTAGGAGCAGCCCCTCTCAAATCTCAAACGTCCACGGCAGATAGGGACCGAACTGTCTCACGACGTTCTAAACCCAGCTCGCGTACCACTTTAAATGGCGAACAGCCATACCCTTGGGACCGGCTTCAGCCCCAGGATGTGATGAGCCGACATCGAGGTGCCAAACACCGCCGTCGATATGAACTCTTGGGCGGTATCAGCCTGTTATCCCCGGAGTACCTTTTATCCGTTGAGCGATGGCCCTTCCATACAGAACCACCGGATCACTAAGACCTACTTTCGTACCTGCTCGACGTGTTTGTCTCGCAGTCAAGCGCGCTTTTGCCTTTATACTCTACGACCGATTTCCGACCGGTCTGAGCGCACCTTCGTACTCCTCCGTTACTCTTTGGGAGGAGACCGCCCCAGTCAAACTACCCACCATACACTGTCCTCGATCCGGATAACGGACCTGAGTTAGAACCTCAAAGTTGCCAGGGTGGTATTTCAAGGATGGCTCCATGAGAACTGGCGTCCCCACTTCAAAGCCTCCCACCTATCCTACACAAGCAAATTCAAAGTCCAGTGCAAAGCTATAGTAAAGGTTCACGGGGTCTTTCCGTCTAGCCGCGGATACACTGCATCTTCACAGCGATTTCAATTTCACTGAGTCTCGGGTGGAGACAGCGCCGCCATCGTTACGCCATTCGTGCAGGTCGGAACTTACCCGACAAGGAATTTCGCTACCTTAGGACCGTTATAGTTACGGCCGCCGTTTACCGGGGCTTCGATCAAGAGCTTCGCTTGCGCTAACCCCATCAATTAACCTTCCGGCACCGGGCAGGCGTCACACCCTATACGTCCACTTTCGTGTTTGCAGAGTGCTGTGTTTTTAATAAACAGTCGCAGCGGCCTGGTATCTTCGACCGGCATGGGCTTACGGAGCAAGTCCTTAACCCTCGCCGGCGCACCTTCTCCCGAAGTTACGGTGCCATTTTGCCTAGTTCCTTCACCCGAGTTCTCTCAAGCGCCTTGGTATTCTCTACCTAACCACCTGTGTCGGTTTGGGGTACGGTTCCCAGTTATCTGAAGCTTAGGAGCTTTTCTTGGAAGCATGGCATCAACCACTTCGTCGCCTAAAGGCAACTCGTCATCAGCTCTCGGCCTTGAGATCCCGGATTTGCCTAAGATCTCAGCCTACCACCTTAAACTTGGACAACCAACGCCAAGCTGGCCTAGCCTTCTCCGTCCCTCCATCGCAATAACTGGAAGTACAGGAATATTAACCTGTTTTCCATCGACTACGCTTTTCAGCCTCGCCTTAGGGACCGACTAACCCTGCGTCGATTAACGTTGCGCAGGAAACCTTGGTCTTTCGGCGTGGGAGTTTTTCACTCCCATTGTCGTTACTCATGTCAGCATTCGCACTTCTGATACCTCCAGCAAGCTTCTCAACTCACCTTCACAGGCTTACAGAACGCTCCTCTACCGCATCATCATAAGATGATACCCGTAGCTTCGGTGCATGGTTTGAGCCCCGTTACATCTTCCGCGCAGGCCGACTCGACTAGTGAGCTATTACGCTTTCTTTAAAGGGTGGCTGCTTCTAAGCCAACCTCCTAGCTGTCTAAGCCTTCCCACATCGTTTCCCACTTAACCATGACTTTGGGACCTTAGCTGACGGTCTGGGTTGTTTCCCTTTTCACGACGGACGTTAGCACCCGCCGTGTGTCTCCCATGCTCGGCACTTGTAGGTATTCGGAGTTTGCATCGGTTTGGTAAGTCGGGATGACCCCCTAGCCGAAACAGTGCTCTACCCCCTACAGTGATACATGAGGCGCTACCTAAATAGCTTTCGAGGAGAACCAGCTATCTCCGAGCTTGATTAGCCTTTCACTCCGATCCACAGGTCATCCGCTAACTTTTCAACGGTAGTCGGTTCGGTCCTCCAGTCAGTGTTACCTAACCTTCAACCTGCCCATGGATAGATCGCCCGGTTTCGGGTCTATACCCAGCGACTAAACGCCCTATTAAGACTCGCTTTCGCTACGCCTCCCCTATTCGGTTAAGCTCGCCACTGAATATAAGTCGCTGACCCATTATACAAAAGGTACGCAGTCACCTAACAAGTAGGCTCCCACTGCTTGTACGCATACGGTTTCAGGATCTATTTCACTCCCCTCTCCGGGGTTCTTTTCGCCTTTCCCTCACGGTACTAGTTCACTATCGGTCAGTCAGTAGTATTTAGCCTTGGAGGATGGTCCCCCCATATTCAGACAAAGTTTCTCGTGCTCCGTCCTACTCGATTTCATTGATAAGAGATTTTCGTGTACGGGGCTATCACCCACTATGGCCGCACTTTCCAGAGCGTTCCACTAATCTCAAACCAACTTAAGGGCTGGTCCCCGTTCGCTCGCCACTACTAAGGGAATCTCGGTTGATTTCTTTTCCTCAGGGTACTTAGATGTTTCAGTTCCCCTGGTTCGCCTCTTGCACCTATGTATTCAGTACAAGATACTCAGCTTATGCTGAGTGGGTTCCCCCATTCAGAGATCTCTGGATCACAGTCTGTTTGCCGACTCCCCAAAGCTTATCGCAGGCTACCACGTCTTTCATCGCCTCTGACTGCCAAGGCATCCACCGTATGCGCTTCTTCACTTGACCATATAACCCCAAGCAATCTGGTTATACTGTGAAGACGACATTCGCCGAAAATTCGTTTTGCTCTTTCGAGCCCACAAATTTTACCTTAGCCTGATCCACCACCAGTGAAAGTAGTGTTCAGTCTATTTCTATCACATATCCGAATTTTTAAAGAACGATCTGACAAAAGTCAGAAATCAACATTCGAGGCGAATGCTCATTTCTGAGTTTGATCAAGGTACTGCAAGAGTGGTGGAGCCAAGCGGGATCGAACCGCTGACCTCCTGCGTGCAAGGCAGGCGCTCTCCCAGCTGAGCTATGGCCCCAAATACTGGTAGGTCTGGGCAGATTTGAACTGCCGACCTCACCCTTATCAGGGGTGCGCTCTAACCAACTGAGCTACAGACCTATATAGGGTCTTGATCGTCTTCGACAATGAATCAAGCAATTCGTGTGGGAGCTCATCAGCAGGCTGATGTCGTCGATTAAGGAGGTGATCCAGCCGCAGGTTCCCCTACGGCTACCTTGTTACGACTTCACCCCAGTCATGAATCACACCGTGGTAACCGTCCTCCCGAAGGTTAGACTAGCTACTTCTGGTGCAACCCACTCCCATGGTGTGACGGGCGGTGTGTACAAGGCCCGGGAACGTATTCACCGCGACATTCTGATTCGCGATTACTAGCGATTCCGACTTCACGCAGTCGAGTTGCAGACTGCGATCCGGACTACGATCGGTTTTGTGAGATTAGCTCCACCTCGCGGCTTGGCAACCCTCTGTACCGACCATTGTAGCACGTGTGTAGCCCAGGCCGTAAGGGCCATGATGACTTGACGTCATCCCCACCTTCCTCCGGTTTGTCACCGGCAGTCTCCTTAGAGTGCCCACCATAACGTGCTGGTAACTAAGGACAAGGGTTGCGCTCGTTACGGGACTTAACCCAACATCTCACGACACGAGCTGACGACAGCCATGCAGCACCTGTGTCAGAGTTCCCGAAGGCACCAATCCATCTCTGGAAAGTTCTCTGCATGTCAAGGCCTGGTAAGGTTCTTCGCGTTGCTTCGAATTAAACCACATGCTCCACCGCTTGTGCGGGCCCCCGTCAATTCATTTGAGTTTTAACCTTGCGGCCGTACTCCCCAGGCGGTCAACTTAATGCGTTAGCTGCGCCACTAAAATCTCAAGGATTCCAACGGCTAGTTGACATCGTTTACGGCGTGGACTACCAGGGTATCTAATCCTGTTTGCTCCCCACGCTTTCGCACCTCAGTGTCAGTATCAGTCCAGGTGGTCGCCTTCGCCACTGGTGTTCCTTCCTATATCTACGCATTTCACCGCTACACAGGAAATTCCACCACCCTCTACCGTACTCTAGCTTGCCAGTTTTGGATGCAGTTCCCAGGTTGAGCCCGGGGCTTTCACATTCAACTTAACAAACCACCTACGCGCGCTTTACGCCCAGTAATTCCGATTAACGCTTGCACCCTCTGTATTACCGCGGCTGCTGGCACAGAGTTAGCCGGTGCTTATTCTGTCGGTAACGTCAAAACAGCAAGGTATTCGCTTACTGCCCTTCCTCCCAACTTAAAGTGCTTTACAATCCGAAGACCTTCTTCACACACGCGGCATGGCTGGATCAGGCTTTCGCCCATTGTCCAATATTCCCCACTGCTGCCTCCCGTAGGAGTCTGGACCGTGTCTCAGTTCCAGTGTGACTGATCATCCTCTCAGACCAGTTACGGATCGTCGCCTTGGTGAGCCATTACCCCACCAACTAGCTAATCCGACCTAGGCTCATCTGATAGCGCAAGGCCCGAAGGTCCCCTGCTTTCTCCCGTAGGACGTATGCGGTATTAGCGTTCCTTTCGAAACGTTGTCCCCCACTACCAGGCAGATTCCTAGGCATTACTCACCCGTCCGCCGCTGAATCGAAGAGCAAGCTCTTCTCATCCGCTCGACTTGCATGTGTTAGGCCTGCCGCCAGCGTTCAATCTGAGCCATGATCAAACTCTTCAGTTCAATACTGCTTGGGTTTTTAAGAAACCCTAAACTTGGCTCAGCAATCTCAAATGACTATGTGATTTCTCGCATGGTCACTTGTGATGCTGATAATCTTTGTGACTATCAGTCCATACTCACAAGCACCCACACGAATTGCTTGATTCAATTTGTTAAAGAGCGTTTGGCTAAGAGCTTTTCGTCTCAACCGAAGTGCGCATTCTACGCTTTCCTCAGGGCCTGTCAAGCGTTTATTTTGAAGTATTTTTCGAGAAACTCGTTTCACTTCAACCACTTAACTCGCTGCGATCTCTCGTAGCGGGAGGCGAATAATACAGCATTCAAAAACGCTGTCAACCACCTTTTTACCGCTGCTGAGCGGTCATTCAACCTGGTCAGCAAGAAGCTTGAGCTTCTACTTAAAGACAAAACCCCTACCTGCTTGCGCAGATAGGGGTTTTGCGAAATGAATCTTGACGATGACCTACTCTCACATGGGGAAACCCCACACTACCATCGGCGATGCATCGTTTCACTACTGAGTTCGGGATGGGATCAGGTGGTTCCAATGCTCTATGGTCGTCAAGAAATTCTGTAGCCAGAATGTCCAGATGGACAGCCCAGCGAATTCGGATATGCGATATGTGTGGTTACGAACTTTCGGGTCTTTCGTCTTCACCACCGCAATCTGCGTTAGCAAATTGCTTGGGTGTTATATGGTCAAGCCTCACGGGCAATTAGTATTGGTTAGCTCAACGCCTCACAGCGCTTACACACCCAACCTATCAACGTCGTAGTCTTCGACGGCCCTTTAGGGGATTCAAGATCCCAGTGAGATCTCATCTTGAGGCAAGTTTCCCGCTTAGATGCTTTCAGCGGTTATCTCTTCCGAACATAGCTACCCGGCAATGCCACTGGCGTGACAACCGGAACACCAGAGGTTCGTCCACTCCGGTCCTCTCGTACTAGGAGCAGCCCCTCTCAAATCTCAAACGTCCACGGCAGATAGGGACCGAACTGTCTCACGACGTTCTAAACCCAGCTCGCGTACCACTTTAAATGGCGAACAGCCATACCCTTGGGACCGGCTTCAGCCCCAGGATGTGATGAGCCGACATCGAGGTGCCAAACACCGCCGTCGATATGAACTCTTGGGCGGTATCAGCCTGTTATCCCCGGAGTACCTTTTATCCGTTGAGCGATGGCCCTTCCATACAGAACCACCGGATCACTAAGACCTACTTTCGTACCTGCTCGACGTGTTTGTCTCGCAGTCAAGCGCGCTTTTGCCTTTATACTCTACGACCGATTTCCGACCGGTCTGAGCGCACCTTCGTACTCCTCCGTTACTCTTTGGGAGGAGACCGCCCCAGTCAAACTACCCACCATACACTGTCCTCGATCCGGATAACGGACCTGAGTTAGAACCTCAAAGTTGCCAGGGTGGTATTTCAAGGATGGCTCCATGAGAACTGGCGTCCCCACTTCAAAGCCTCCCACCTATCCTACACAAGCAAATTCAAAGTCCAGTGCAAAGCTATAGTAAAGGTTCACGGGGTCTTTCCGTCTAGCCGCGGATACACTGCATCTTCACAGCGATTTCAATTTCACTGAGTCTCGGGTGGAGACAGCGCCGCCATCGTTACGCCATTCGTGCAGGTCGGAACTTACCCGACAAGGAATTTCGCTACCTTAGGACCGTTATAGTTACGGCCGCCGTTTACCGGGGCTTCGATCAAGAGCTTCGCTTGCGCTAACCCCATCAATTAACCTTCCGGCACCGGGCAGGCGTCACACCCTATACGTCCACTTTCGTGTTTGCAGAGTGCTGTGTTTTTAATAAACAGTCGCAGCGGCCTGGTATCTTCGACCGGCATGGGCTTACGGAGCAAGTCCTTAACCCTCGCCGGCGCACCTTCTCCCGAAGTTACGGTGCCATTTTGCCTAGTTCCTTCACCCGAGTTCTCTCAAGCGCCTTGGTATTCTCTACCTAACCACCTGTGTCGGTTTGGGGTACGGTTCCCAGTTATCTGAAGCTTAGGAGCTTTTCTTGGAAGCATGGCATCAACCACTTCGTCGCCTAAAGGCAACTCGTCATCAGCTCTCGGCCTTGAGATCCCGGATTTGCCTAAGATCTCAGCCTACCACCTTAAACTTGGACAACCAACGCCAAGCTGGCCTAGCCTTCTCCGTCCCTCCATCGCAATAACTGGAAGTACAGGAATATTAACCTGTTTTCCATCGACTACGCTTTTCAGCCTCGCCTTAGGGACCGACTAACCCTGCGTCGATTAACGTTGCGCAGGAAACCTTGGTCTTTCGGCGTGGGAGTTTTTCACTCCCATTGTCGTTACTCATGTCAGCATTCGCACTTCTGATACCTCCAGCAAGCTTCTCAACTCACCTTCACAGGCTTACAGAACGCTCCTCTACCGCATCATCATAAGATGATACCCGTAGCTTCGGTGCATGGTTTGAGCCCCGTTACATCTTCCGCGCAGGCCGACTCGACTAGTGAGCTATTACGCTTTCTTTAAAGGGTGGCTGCTTCTAAGCCAACCTCCTAGCTGTCTAAGCCTTCCCACATCGTTTCCCACTTAACCATGACTTTGGGACCTTAGCTGACGGTCTGGGTTGTTTCCCTTTTCACGACGGACGTTAGCACCCGCCGTGTGTCTCCCATGCTCGGCACTTGTAGGTATTCGGAGTTTGCATCGGTTTGGTAAGTCGGGATGACCCCCTAGCCGAAACAGTGCTCTACCCCCTACAGTGATACATGAGGCGCTACCTAAATAGCTTTCGAGGAGAACCAGCTATCTCCGAGCTTGATTAGCCTTTCACTCCGATCCACAGGTCATCCGCTAACTTTTCAACGGTAGTCGGTTCGGTCCTCCAGTCAGTGTTACCTAACCTTCAACCTGCCCATGGATAGATCGCCCGGTTTCGGGTCTATACCCAGCGACTAAACGCCCTATTAAGACTCGCTTTCGCTACGCCTCCCCTATTCGGTTAAGCTCGCCACTGAATATAAGTCGCTGACCCATTATACAAAAGGTACGCAGTCACCTAACAAGTAGGCTCCCACTGCTTGTACGCATACGGTTTCAGGATCTATTTCACTCCCCTCTCCGGGGTTCTTTTCGCCTTTCCCTCACGGTACTAGTTCACTATCGGTCAGTCAGTAGTATTTAGCCTTGGAGGATGGTCCCCCCATATTCAGACAAAGTTTCTCGTGCTCCGTCCTACTCGATTTCATTGATAAGAGATTTTCGTGTACGGGGCTATCACCCACTATGGCCGCACTTTCCAGAGCGTTCCACTAATCTCAAACCAACTTAAGGGCTGGTCCCCGTTCGCTCGCCACTACTAAGGGAATCTCGGTTGATTTCTTTTCCTCAGGGTACTTAGATGTTTCAGTTCCCCTGGTTCGCCTCTTGCACCTATGTATTCAGTACAAGATACTCAGCTTATGCTGAGTGGGTTCCCCCATTCAGAGATCTCTGGATCACAGTCTGTTTGCCGACTCCCCAAAGCTTATCGCAGGCTACCACGTCTTTCATCGCCTCTGACTGCCAAGGCATCCACCGTATGCGCTTCTTCACTTGACCATATAACCCCAAGCAATCTGGTTATACTGTGAAGACGACATTCGCCGAAAATTCGTTTTGCTCTTTCAAGCCCACAAATTTTACCTTAGCCTGATCCACTACCAGTGAAAGTAGTGTTCAGTCTATTTCTATCACATATCCGAATTTTTAAAGAACGATCTGACAAAAGTCAGAAATCAACATTCATCAACGAATGTTCATTTCTAAGTTCTGATCAAGAACAAAGATTAGACCTATAGAAGGCCTTGATCGTCTTCAACAATGAATCAAGCAATTCGTGTGGGAGCTCATCAGCAGGCTGATGTCGTCGATTAAGGAGGTGATCCAGCCGCAGGTTCCCCTACGGCTACCTTGTTACGACTTCACCCCAGTCATGAATCACACCGTGGTAACCGTCCTCCCGAAGGTTAGACTAGCTACTTCTGGTGCAACCCACTCCCATGGTGTGACGGGCGGTGTGTACAAGGCCCGGGAACGTATTCACCGCGACATTCTGATTCGCGATTACTAGCGATTCCGACTTCACGCAGTCGAGTTGCAGACTGCGATCCGGACTACGATCGGTTTTGTGAGATTAGCTCCACCTCGCGGCTTGGCAACCCTCTGTACCGACCATTGTAGCACGTGTGTAGCCCAGGCCGTAAGGGCCATGATGACTTGACGTCATCCCCACCTTCCTCCGGTTTGTCACCGGCAGTCTCCTTAGAGTGCCCACCATAACGTGCTGGTAACTAAGGACAAGGGTTGCGCTCGTTACGGGACTTAACCCAACATCTCACGACACGAGCTGACGACAGCCATGCAGCACCTGTGTCAGAGTTCCCGAAGGCACCAATCTATCTCTAGAAAGTTCTCTGCATGTCAAGGCCTGGTAAGGTTCTTCGCGTTGCTTCGAATTAAACCACATGCTCCACCGCTTGTGCGGGCCCCCGTCAATTCATTTGAGTTTTAACCTTGCGGCCGTACTCCCCAGGCGGTCAACTTAATGCGTTAGCTGCGCCACTAAAATCTCAAGGATTCCAACGGCTAGTTGACATCGTTTACGGCGTGGACTACCAGGGTATCTAATCCTGTTTGCTCCCCACGCTTTCGCACCTCAGTGTCAGTATCAGTCCAGGTGGTCGCCTTCGCCACTGGTGTTCCTTCCTATATCTACGCATTTCACCGCTACACAGGAAATTCCACCACCCTCTACCGTACTCTAGCTTGCCAGTTTTGGATGCAGTTCCCAGGTTGAGCCCGGGGCTTTCACATCCAACTTAACAAACCACCTACGCGCGCTTTACGCCCAGTAATTCCGATTAACGCTTGCACCCTCTGTATTACCGCGGCTGCTGGCACAGAGTTAGCCGGTGCTTATTCTGTCGGTAACGTCAAAACAGCAAGGTATTCGCTTACTGCCCTTCCTCCCAACTTAAAGTGCTTTACAATCCGAAGACCTTCTTCACACACGCGGCATGGCTGGATCAGGCTTTCGCCCATTGTCCAATATTCCCCACTGCTGCCTCCCGTAGGAGTCTGGACCGTGTCTCAGTTCCAGTGTGACTGATCATCCTCTCAGACCAGTTACGGATCGTCGCCTTGGTGAGCCATTACCTCACCAACTAGCTAATCCGACCTAGGCTCATCTGATAGCGCAAGGCCCGAAGGTCCCCTGCTTTCTCCCGTAGGACGTATGCGGTATTAGCGTTCCTTTCGAAACGTTGTCCCCCACTACCAGGCAGATTCCTAGGCATTACTCACCCGTCCGCCGCTGAATCGAAGAGCAAGCTCTTCTCATCCGCTCGACTTGCATGTGTTAGGCCTGCCGCCAGCGTTCAATCTGAGCCATGATCAAACTCTTCAGTTCAATACTGCTTGGGTTTTTAAGAAACCCTAAACTTGGCTCAGCAATCTCAAATGACTATGTGATTTCTCGCATGGTCACTTGTGATGCTGATAATCTTTGTGACTATCAGTCCATACTCACAAGCACCCACACGAATTGCTTGATTCAATTTGTTAAAGAGCGTTTGGTTAAGAGCTTTTCGTCTCAACCGAGGCGCGCATTCTACGCTTTCCTCAGAGCCTGTCAAGCGTTTATTTTGAAGTTTTTCGCGAGAAACTCGTTTAGCTTCAAACACTTGGCTCGCTGCGATCTCTCGTAGCGGGAGGCGAATCATACAGCGTTTAGAAGCGCTGTCAACCACCTTTTCAACCGCTGACGATCTTTCGATCGAAGCCCTTCAAACTTCGTCTTCACTATTTAACTCATTGAATCTCAAGGAGTTTTTCGTTCCGACTACGCTGGAAGTGGGGCGCATTATAAGGGGATTCGAAACCCCGTCAACCTTTAATTTCACGAAACCTTAATATCGCTAAAAAGCAAAGCGGGGAGGCCTTCGGCCTCCCCGCTATTCCACTTCTCTATATAGCCTCAAAGCACCCCAGCACTGCGCAAGCGGTGCACCGCATCGGCATCCAGCCCCAACACCTCACTCAATACCGCCTCGGTGTGCTCACCCAACAGCGGCGGCGCCCGCCGGTACTCCACCGGCGTCTCCGACAGGCGAATAGGGCTGGCTACTTGCGGCACACTCCCCGCCAGTGGGTGCGGGACAGTCACCGCCAACCCTCGAGCCACCACCTGCGGATCCTGGAACATCTGCGCCAGGTCATTGATTGGCCCACACGGCACTCCAGCCTTCTCCAACTGGCTCACCCACTCCGCCGTGGTCTTGAACACCGTAGCCTGACGAATCAACGGAATCAGCTCACCACGGTTGGCCACACGCAGCTTATTAGTAACGAAGCGCGGATCATCCGCCCACTGCGGCTGCCCAGCCACCTCGGCAAACTTGCGAAACTGACCATCATTACCCACGGTAAGGATGAAATCGCCGTCTGCTGTAGGGAAGTCCTGGTAAGGCACGATATTGGGATGCGCATTGCCCAGGCGCCGGGGCGGGGTGCCCGTGGTCAGGTAGTTCATGGCCTGGTTCGCCAGGCAGGCCACCTGGACATCGAGCAGTGCCATGTCGACATGCTGGCCGATCCCGGTCTGGTCCCGATGGGCGAGGGCAGTCAAAATCGCCACAGTCGAGTACAACCCAGTAAGAATGTCAGTCAGCGCCACGCCAACTTTTACCGGCCCAGCACCTTCTTCCCCCTCAGGCCGACCGGTCAGGCTCATCAACCCACCCAGCCCTTGGATCATGAAGTCATAGCCCGCGCGCTTGGCATAGGGCCCGGTCTGGCCAAAACCGGTAATGGAGCAATAGATAAGCTTTGGGTTGAGCGCTTTCAGGCTTTGGTAATCCAGCCCATAGGCTGCGAGGCCACCCACCTTGAAGTTCTCGATGACAATATCCGACTTCGCCGCCAGCTCACGCACCAAACGTTGCCCTTCAGGCTGCGTGAAGTCGATCGTCACCGAACGCTTGTTGCGATTGGCCGAGAGGTAATAGGCGGCCTCACTGGTATTCTCACCCCGGACATCTCTGAGGAAAGGCGGCCCCCACGAGCGGGTATCATCGCCATTGCCAGGGCGCTCGACCTTGATCACGTCAGCCCCAAGGTCAGCGAGAATCTGGCCAGACCATGGGCCGGCCAACACGCGCGAAAGGTCCAGCACCCGCAGATGTGATAGCGCGCCCATGGGCTGGCTCCTTATTAATAGAAGGCCTGGATGCCGGTCTGAGCACGCCCCAGGATCAACGCATGCACGTCATGGGTACCTTCATAGGTGTTGACCACCTCAAGGTTCACCAGATGGCGAGCCACGCCGAACTCATCGGAAATGCCGTTACCCCCCAGCATGTCACGTGCCATGCGGGCGATATCCAAGGCTTTACCGCAAGAGTTACGCTTCATGATCGAGGTGATCTCGACAGCCGCCGTGCCTTCATCCTTCATGCGCCCCAAGCGCAGGCAGCCCTGCAGTGCCAGGGTGATCTCGGTCTGCATGTCGGCCAGCTTTTTCTGGATCAGCTGATTGGCTGCCAGCGGGCGGCCGAACTGCTGACGGTCCAGGGTGTATTGGCGCGCGGTATGCCAGCAGGCCTCGGCGGCGCCCAACGCCCCCCAGGAGATGCCATAGCGTGCCGAGTTCAGGCAGGTGAACGGGCCCTTGAGGCCGCGCACGTCTGGGAAGATGTTCTCCTCAGGCACGAACACGTTGTCCATCACGATCTCACCTGTGATCGAAGCACGCAGGCCCACCTTGCCGTGGATCGCCGGGGCGCTGAGGCCTTCCCAGCCCTTTTCCAGCACGAAGCCGCGGATATCGCCAGCGTCATCCTTGCCCCACACCACGAACACATCGGCGATCGGGCTGTTGGTGATCCACATCTTGCTGCCGGTCAGGCGGTAGCCGCCGTCCACCTTTCTGGCCCGGGTGATCATCGAGCCCGGGTCGGAGCCGTGGTTAGGCTCGGTCAGGCCAAAGCAACCGATCCACTCACCCGTGGCGAGCTTGGGCAGGTACTTCTGCTTCTGCGCCTCGGTGCCGAATTCGTTGATCGGTACCATCACCAAGGAAGACTGCACACTCATCATCGAGCGATAGCCAGAGTCGATCCGCTCGACCTCACGAGCGATCAGCCCGTAACACACATAATTAAGGCCGCTGCCGCCATACTGCTCGGGGATGGTGGCACCCAGCAAACCGATTTCACCCATCTCGCGGAAGATCGCCGGGTCGGTCTGCTCATGGCGGAAGGCTTCGAGCACGCGCGGCGCCAGCTTGTCCTGGGCGAACTGATAAGCGCTGTCACGCACCATGCGCTCTTCTTCAGTGAGCTGCTGATCGAGCAGCAGCGGATCGATCCAGTTGAAGCTTGCTTTACCGGCCATGAGCGAAATCCTCGAAAAGAGAGAGCAAATTCTTGCGCCCTTGAGCCTAGGCCTGATCGGCCGTCGGGACAAACGAGGATTGCGCACGGATTAGTGATAATTTGTCACTTCGTAAATCAGCAAAACGCCACATTGACAGCCTTACAAGTGAGGTTGACGTACATGCGCCGCAAGATCCCCAGCACTGCCGCCCTGGTCTGTTTCGAGGCGGCGGCGCGTAACGAGAGCTTCACCAAGGCCGCGCAAGAACTCGCGCTGACCCAGGGCGCCGTTTGTCGGCAGATCGGCGGCCTGGAGGCCTTCCTTAATGTGGAACTGTTTCGCCGCTCAAGGCGCGGGGTGAAGCTGACCGAGGCTGGCCTTTCCTACAGCCGCCAGGTTGCCGCGCAGCTGGATGCGGTAGAGCGCGATACCTTGTCGGTCATGCGCCAGCAGGGCGCCAATGTGATCGAACTGGCCGTGGTACCCACCTTCGGTACCCAATGGCTGCTCCCCAGGCTCAAGGACTTCCAGCAGCGCCACCCCGACGTCACCGTCAACCTGACCAACCGCACCCGGCCATTTCTGTTTGCCGACACAGCCTTTGATGCAGCCATCTATTTCGGCGATGCCGACTGGTCCGGCACCCAGTCGCATAGGCTGATGGGCGAGAACCCTGTCCCCGTCTGCAGCCCGGCGTTGCTGGGCGGGCAGGGCATGCTCGACGCCCGCCGCATTGCGCAACTGCCATTGCTGCAGCAGACCACGCGCCCCTATGCCTGGCGGCAATGGTTCGGTGGCCTGGGCATGAACGTGGAGCGCGACATGACAGGCCCGCGTTATGAACTATTCTCGATGCTCGCGCAGGCGGCGATGCACGAAATGGGTATCGCGCTGATCCCGCCCTTTCTGATTCAGCGGGAGTTGGAGGAGGGTAGGTTGGTGGTCGCTAACAGGCATGCCCTGAGCAGTGACAAGGCCTACTATCTGATGATTCCCGAACGCAAAGTGGAGTCTGCCTCGCTACGGGCTTTCCGCGACTGGCTGGTAGCACAAGCGCAGGCTTACACCACCGCCTCTGCCTAGTCGCAGCCAAACAACCTGACCTCGTAGTCAATTATTTTAAACACCTACAGATATATGTATTTGTCGCATATTCGAAAACTGTTACGCAAGCCTGAAAATCCCGTTTAACCCTGCTGACTACGCGGCTTTCAGGCTTAAATTGCGACATTTAGCGAACCGTAAGCGAAATACCGCAATTTTTTTTAGTTTTATCTCCTAATCTCCCAATGGCCCATGGTTGACGGGCTGCAACCGAAGGCTTGCGACATACGGTCACAGGGTGACTTGTAGTTTTAACTTAGTTTCGCTCCAGAACCGGTTGAAGCCCCTTGGGTTCATCTGCAAAATGCCTGGCCCGCCTAGGATTCGGCGGGTTGGACCGCACCAGCGCACCAGCCGAAGTACGCTGGCTTCAACAAAGACAAAAGGTCACCGCAGGAGACATAGTCGTGCACATTGGTGTTCCTCTCGAGACGCAGACGGGTGAGACAAGGGTCGCCGCGACCCCTGAAACCATCAAAAAACTGGTTGCCCAGGGCCATCAGGTCACCGTCCAACGGGGGGCAGGGCTAAACGCCAGCATTCCGGACAGTGCCTATGAGGCTGTGGGTGCCTCCCTGGGTACCGCCGCCGATGCCTACGGCGCGCAACTGGTACTTAAAGTAGTTGCGCCCAACGACCAGGAGATGGCGCTGATCAACAGCGGCAGCCTGCTGGTGGGCATGCTCAACCCGTTCAACAGTGAACTGATCGGCAAGATGGCCGAGCGCGGTATCACCGCCTTCGCCCTCGAAGCAGCGCCGCGTACCTCGCGGGCACAAAGCCTCGATGTGCTGTCGTCCCAGGCCAACATCGCCGGTTACAAGGCGGTACTGCTGGCAGCGCACTACTACCCTCGCTTCATGCCCATGCTGATGACGGCCGCCGGTACCGTGAAGGCTGCCCGCGTGCTGATCCTCGGTGCAGGCGTTGCAGGCCTGCAGGCCATTGCTACCGCCAAGCGCATGGGTGCCGTGATCGAGGCGTCGGATGTACGCCCCGCCGTCAAAGAGCAGATCGAATCGCTGGGCGCCAAGTTCATCGACGTACCTTACGAAACCGATGAGGAACGTGAGTGCGCCGAGGGCGTTGGTGGCTATGCGCGGCCGATGCCGGCCAGCTGGATGCAGCGCCAGGCCCAGGCCGTACACGAACGCGCCAAGCAGGCCGACATCGTCATCACCACCGCACTGATCCCTGGCCGCAAGGCGCCGACCCTGCTCAGCGCCGAAACCGTCGCGCAGATGAAGCCTGGGTCAGTGGTCATCGACCTGGCGGCCGCCCAAGGCGGTAACTGCCCACTGACCGTCGCCGACCAGGTGGTGCAGGAAAACGGCGTGACCATCGTCGGCCCGACCAACCTGCCTGCCCAGGTGGGGGCCGATGCATCGGCACTGTACGCACGCAACCTGCTGGACTTCATGAAGCTGTTGTTCGACAAGGACAATGCGCTGGTCATCAACCTCGAAGACGACATCGTCGCGGCCTGCCTCATGTGCCGCGATGGCCAAGTCGTCCGCAAGAACGGCTAAGGAGCACGACAAATGGAAGACATGCTGATTTCCCATGGCATCTACAACCTGATCATTTTCGTGCTGGCCATCTATGTGGGCTACCACGTGGTGTGGAACGTCACCCCAGCGCTGCACACGCCGCTGATGGCGGTCACCAACGCCATCTCGGCCATCGTCATCGTCGGTGCCATGCTGGCGGCGGCGCTGACCGTAACGCCCGCCGGCAAGCTGATGGGCACGCTGGCCGTGGCCTTGGCTGCGGTCAACGTGTTCGGTGGCTTCCTGGTCACCCGTCGCATGCTTGAGATGTTCAAGAAGAAAGCCAAGAACGAGGCGAAGAAGTAAGCATGAGCATGAATCTGGTAACGCTTCTCTACCTGGTCGCCTCGATCTGCTTCATCCAGGCGCTCAAGGGCCTTTCGCACCCGACCACGTCACGCCGCGGCAACCTGTTCGGCATGATCGGCATGGGCTTGGCAATCGTCACCACGGTTGGCCTCATTTATAAGCTGGGTGCAGAACTGGCAACGGCCGGTATCGGCTACGTGATCGTCGGCCTGCTGGTGGGTGGTACCGCCGGTTCGATCATGGCCAAGCGGGTCGAGATGACCAAGATGCCGGAACTGGTCGCCTTCATGCACAGCATGATCGGCCTGGCCGCGGTGTTCATCGCCATTGCCGCCGTGTTGGAGCCGCAGTCGATGGGTATCGTCGCCAGCATCAGCGACCCGATCCCGACGGGTAACCGCCTGGAGCTGTTCCTCGGCGCGGCAATTGGTGCCATCACCTTCTCCGGTTCCGTGATCGCCTTCGGCAAGCTGTCGGGCAAGTACAAGTTCCGCCTGTTCCAAGGCGCACCGGTACAGTTCGCCGGCCAGCACAAGCTGAACCTGATCCTGGGCCTGACCACCATCGCCCTGGGCCTACTATTCACCTTCACCGGCCACTACAGTGCCTTTACCCTGATGCTGGCTCTGGCCTTCATCATGGGCGTGCTGATCATTATTCCGATCGGTGGCGCGGACATGCCGGTGGTGGTGTCGATGCTCAACAGCTATTCGGGCTGGGCAGCAGCGGGTATCGGCTTCTCGCTGAACAACTCGATGCTGATCATCGCAGGCTCGCTGGTCGGCTCCAGCGGTGCCATCCTCTCGTACATCATGTGCAAGGCGATGAACCGTTCGTTCTTCAATGTCATCCTCGGCGGCTTCGGCGGCGCGACCGATGCCGCTGGCCCCGCCGGCACCCAGGAAGCTCGCCCGGTAAAATCCGGCTCGGCCGACGACGCTACCTTCCTGCTCAGCAATGCCGACACGGTGATCATCGTGCCGGGTTACGGCCTGGCAGTCGCCCGTGCCCAGCACGCGCTGAAGGAGCTGACCGAGAAGCTGACCCACAACGGTGTGACCGTGAAGTACGCGATCCACCCGGTGGCAGGCCGCATGCCGGGGCACATGAACGTGTTGCTGGCCGAAGCCGAAGTGCCGTACGACCAAGTGTTCGAGATGGACGACATCAACGCCGAGTTCGGCCAGGCCGACGTGGTACTGGTGTTGGGCGCCAACGATGTGGTCAACCCGGCAGCGAAAAACGATCCCAAGTCGCCGATTGCCGGCATGCCGATCCTGGAGGCGTTCAAGGCCAAGACCATCATCGTCAACAAGCGCTCCATGGCCAGCGGCTATGCAGGCCTGGACAACGAACTGTTCTACCTGGACAAGACCATGATGGTATTCGGTGATGCCAAGAAGGTAATCGAGGATATGGTCAAAGCCGTGGAGTAACCCACTGGCTGCAAACCGTGCGCTATATAAGAAGCCCCGCCGAGAAATCTGCGGGGCTTTTACATTTGCCTGATCCAGATCAACGGCTCTACTTCCGGGCTTCTCATACGACCATGGTCGTGGGACGGCAACCGGCGAAATCTCTAGACTGCGCTCCAGTAGCTTCAGTAGCCTGAGATAACAATCCATGTACCGTGATCGTATCCGCTTGTCCTCCCTGCACAGCAAGGTAATGAGTGCGGCTGATGCCGCTGGTCTGATCGAGGACGGCATGACCGTCGGCATGAGCGGCTTCACCCGCGCCGGCGAAGCCAAGGCCGTACCCCATGCCCTGGCCGAACGTGCCAAGCAGTCGCCGCTGAAAATCAGCCTGATGACCGGCGCCAGCCTGGGCAATGACCTGGACAAGCAGCTGACCGAGGCCGGCGTGCTGGCTCGCCGCATGCCCTTCCAGGTCGACAGCACCCTGCGCAAGGCCATCAACGACGGCCAGGTGATGTTCATCGACCAGCACCTGTCGGAAACCGTCGAGCAATTGCGCAACCAGCAGCTCAAGCTGCCGGACATCGCCGTCATCGAAGCCGTGGCCATCACCGAACAAGGCCATATCGTGCCGACCACCTCGGTAGGCAACTCGGCCAGCTTCGCGATCTTCGCCAAGCAAGTGATCGTCGAGATCAACCTGTCGCACAACGCCAACCTCGAAGGCCTGCACGACATCTATATCCCGACCTACCGCCCAACCCGCACACCGATCCCGTTGGTCAAGGTCGATGATCGCATCGGCAGCACCGCCATCCCGATCGACCCGGCCAAGATCGTCGGTATCGTCATCAGCGACCAGCCGGACTCGCCATCCACTGTATTGCCGCCGGACGACGAAACCCAGGGCATCGCCGACCACCTGATCAACTTCCTCAAGAAGGAAGTCGACGCTGGCCGCATGACCAACAAGCTCGGCCCACTGCAGGCCGGTATCGGCAGCATCGCCAACGCGGTGATGTGCGGCTTGATCGATTCGCCGTTCGAAGACCTGACCATGTACTCCGAAGTACTGCAGGATTCGACCTTCGACCTGATCGACGCTGGCAAGCTGAGCTTCGCCTCCGGCAGCTCGATCACCCTGTCGACCCGTCGCAATGCCGATGTGTTCGGCAACCTGGAGCGCTACAAGGACAAGCTGGTGCTGCGCCCACAGGAGATCTCCAACCACCCAGAGGTGGTCCGTCGCCTGGGCATCATTGGTATCAACACCGCGCTGGAGTTCGATATCTACGGCAACGTCAACTCCACCCACGTGTGCGGCACGCGGATGATGAACGGCATCGGTGGTTCTGGCGATTTCGCCCGTAACGCGCACCTGGCCGTGTTCGTCACCAAGTCGATTGCCAAGGGTGGCGCGATTTCCAGCGTGGTGCCGATGGTCAGCCACGTCGACCACACCGAGCACGACGTCGACATCCTGGTCACCGAGCAGGGGCTTGCAGACTTGCGCGGCCTGGCGCCACGCGAGCGTGCCCGGGCGATCATCGACAACTGTGTGCACCCGGATTACCGCGCAGCGCTGAACGACTACTTCGATCGCGCCTGCCAGCGCGGTGGCCATACGCCGCACATTCTGCGCGAAGCGTTGAGCTGGCACGAAAACCTGGAAGAGACCGGGCGCATGCTCGCCAGCTGATTCCCACACGCCTTTAGTTACACCGCTCCAAACAAGCCGCCTTTAGCCGGTACAGCGCGCGATTCGTCGTCAGCGCCGTGCCGGATGAAGGCGGCTTGCCGGCTATAGGGCCGGTACAGTCAAACCCCTCGCTCGAAACGACCGCCAATCAAGCTACAGAAACTGTACTACTGTACTGGTATTCTTAGCTTACCTTCTGCTGACCACCTCTCATCCCCGACCATTTTGCACCATATAAGTGCAGACCAGTACAGTTGCGCCTATTTCGAGTGCAACAGTAGGGTTACACAGTTAACTGAACCATCGTAATGCCGCAGAACTGTATCTACTGTTATGGACAAGAGAGGAGGATCATTGGCATCAGTTAAATCACTACCTAATCCCGCCATAAGCGGAAGGATGAAACATCATGGAACGTACACTCAGTTCCGGTCTGGTTTTTGAAAGCAACGCCCAACAATCCAACGCTTCGATGCCTCTGCGCGCCCTGTCCACCCTGCTGTTGTGGCAGCGTCGCATGGCCAGCCGCCGTCAACTGGCTCGCCTGGACTCCCGTCTGCTGGCCGACGCCGGTATCAGCGAGTCGCAGCGTTACGAAGAGCTGAGCAAGCCTTTCTGGCGCTAAGCTCCGGCTTGCCGGCTACGCCCGGCACCGCGAATTCCTAAACCCGTTGCAGGTGACTGCAGCGGGTTTTTTGTTTGTAAGCCACGTACCAGAGCGGCTCACAGCTCTACAGGTACAGTTTCTTATAATTCAAAAACACACCAGTACAGTACTGGGAAGGGGTGTTCATTAACATCCAGAAACATCGACGCGTGATACGCTTGGCTTAACAGTCTGGTAGAAACCAGATGTTGAAAAGTACCGAGACGCGCAGTGCGAGCGTCCGATTAGCAGAATCCCCTAGGAGTCCACGATCATGTCCCTTAAACACCTGATTGGCGCCGCCCTGATGCTGAGCCTGGCCGGCACCGCCAGCGCCACCAGCTTCGTCGTCACCACTGACGCAGTCGTGGGCGCTGTCGCTGCATCCACCGACGCCACCTCCGACGTATCGTCGTCGTTCCGCGACGACAAGATCGTCCAAGCCGCCCGTGACGATGCCGCCAGCTTCGTTGGCAGCCAAGGCGACATTCGCGGCGCCAAGCTGGAAAGCGCCTTCCTGCACATTCGCGCGCAAATGCCGACCCTGCAGGCTAGCGACGCACAGCTGGCACAGGCCATCCTGGCCATCTGACCTGCACTGAGCCCTGCGACTGTACGGGTGCTCGCCCGCACAGCCGCAGGTGTCTTCACCCCCTCGTTCCCAGCCGTCAGAAGCCCATGCGTTATCTGTTGCCGTTGTTGTTAGTCGCCGTTGGCATTCCCCTAAGCATGGCACCTGCCCATGCGTTGGACACCACCACGCAAAGCCTGGTCATCACAGGCTATGTCACCAGCCAAGTCACCACAGCGCCGTTCGACCGTAAGCTGGTCAGCCAGGCACGTGACGATGCTGCGGTATTCGTCGCCAGCGATGGCCTGATCCTCGGTGCGCGCCTGGAAGCGGCGTTCGCCTCGCTGCGCCAGCACGGTGCCGCACAGGCTGTCGGCGACCTGGAACTGGCGCAGGCAATTCTCGTCCAATGACTACACCTGACTCCCTGTATTTTTCGGAGATGCTCCATGCGTAAACCGCTGATTGCCGCTACCCTCGGCATGCTGCTGCTGGCCGACCTGGCCCAGGCACAGACGCTGGTGGCCACCAGCAACATCATCGTGCGTGCCTTTGGCCGTTCGATCGATTTCACGTCCGACACCACCACCTCGATCCGTGACTCCAAAGTCGTGCGTGAAGCGCACGACGATGCCGCCAGCTTCGTCGCCAGCAACGGTGATATCCGTGGCGCCCAGCTTGAAGCTGCGTTCAATACCCTGCGCGAGCGCCTGCCTGAAGCGCGAGGCGCCAGCGACCAAGTGCTGGCTGAAGCCATTCTCGCGCTGTGAACCAGGTGCGTGCCTGGCTGCTCGGCTGCGCCCTGACGCTGCTCGGCACACCCGCCCTGGCCGACCTGCAGCTTGAGCTGCAGGCTTCCGGCCTCGACCCTCAACAACGCCAAGCCAGCCAGGCACTGCTCGACGAAGCACTGGGCAAGCTGCCGCCGCGCTTCAAGCAGCAACTGGACCGGCGTGTGCAGGTCAGCTGGACTGCGCGCATGCCCGCCGACGCCTATGGCCAGGCGTCGCTGGTTTCTACCCTGGAGCTCAACAGCCGCCTGCTGCCCGGGCTGGTCGATGGCAGCGCCGCCCGCGAACGCACCCACCGCCCACACGGCACCGTGCGCGAAGAGCTGCTGGCGACTGTCCTGCATGAGCTGACCCATATTTACGACCGGGCCCGGTTGTGGCCGTCCACCGAGCGCTCGCTGATCGCCCGTTGCAAGCGCCAGCAGGGCACCGTGGGCAAAATCGGCTTGCCAGAGGCGTGCCGCGGCCAGGCCGAACGGCGCTTCACCTTGAGCGATGACCCACGCCTGCTCGACCTTGCGGGCTGGCAGCAATATGTCGGCCGCCGCGGTGAGCGTGAGCAGCACAACGGCCAGTTCGTGCGCAGCCCTGACACCTATGAGCTGAGCAGCCCCAAGGAATTCATCGCGGTCAACATGGAGTACTTCCTCCTCGACCCGAGCTATGCCTGCCGGCGCCCCGCCTTGAACCAGTACCTGCGCGCCCACTTCGGCTGGGCACCCGCACAAGAGAGCTGCGCCAAGGGCTTGCCATTCCTCAACGCGGGCAGCGACTTCGCTCGCCAGCCACTGGGCGAAATCGACCCCGAACGCGTTTATGAAGTCGACTACCTGCTGGCCGAGGCCAATCAGAACTGGGTCAGCCGCTGGGGCCACAGCATGCTGCGCCTGGTCATCTGCAAACCTGGGCGGCCGCGCGGCCCGGATTGCCGCCTGGACCTCGACCAGCACCTGGTGCTGTCGTACCGCGCCTTCGTCAACGATGTGCAGTTGTCCAGCTGGGACGGCCTGGTCGGCGCTTATCCATCGCGGCTGTTCGTGTTGCCGTTGGGCCAGGTCATCGACGAGTACACCAAGACCGAGCTGCGCAGCCTGGCGTCGATCCCCCTCAAGCTCGACCGCCAGGAAGTCGAGAACCTGGTGCGCCAGGCGGCGGAAATGCACTGGAGCTACGACGGCAATTACTACTTCCTGTCCAACAATTGCGCGGTCGAATCGCTGAAACTGCTGCGCAGTGGCACCGCCAACCCGCGCCTGAACGACCTCGACAGCATCATGCCCAACGGCCTGCTGGAAGTGCTCAAAGGGCGCGGCATTGCCGATACCAGTGTGCTCGATGACCCCCGCGAAGCCCTGCGCCTGGGTTACCGCTTCGACTCCTACCGTGACCGCTACCAGGCCATGTTCGACGTGCTGAAAAAGCAGCTGCCGATCAAGCAGGACAAGGTCGAGGACTGGCTGGCCCTGGATGCCGAACAGCGCCGCGGCTGGTTCGCCCAGGCCGACCTGCGCACCAGCGCTGCCTTGCTGCTGCTCGAGCAGGCCAGCCTGCGCCGCCAGCTGTTGCTGGCCCAGGACGAGGTCAAGCAGCGCTACTTGAACGCGGCGGCGCTGAAGGATGGCAGTATCGACAAGGCCAACCAGACGCTGCAGCAGATGCTCGCCAACAGCGGCTTCCTCAGCCGCCCGGCAGAACTGCTGGACGCCAAAGGCTATGGTCTACCGCAGCCCGATGAGCGCAAGCACCTGGAGAAAGTCAGCAGCGAGCGGCAGGCCCAGTTGCTGCGCCTAAGCACCGACCTGGACAAAGAGGTGAGGGCGCTGCTGGACCCCTCGCGGGCCAAGGAGATTGCCGCGATCGAGACCAACGTGAAGCAGGTGGGTGAGCATCTGCGAACGCTGCACAAGGCCGCAGGCGGGTTGCAGTTGTAGTCATCACAGCACCGGCCTCATCGCGGGCAAGCCCGCTCCCACAGGGTTATCACTGCCCTTGGCGCAGCGGGGTACCTGTGGGAGCGGGCTTGCCCGCGAAGGCCATGCGACCTAACAGATGACCTACAGGCTTTCCCCAACCTCCCCAGGCAGATCCTCATCCAGGTGCAACCAAGGCAACCGGCTACCCGTCCAGATATGCCGGTTGGCCCGCACCCGCTCCGGGTAGTCCAGCGTCGCCACCGTCACATCGATGCTGTCCGGGCTGTGCGAAGTGACCAATGCCACATGCGCCCCACACTGCCCACAAAAATACCGGCTGCAACTGGCCGGCGCCACATAGCAGCGCGGCTCGCCCGCCAGCCACTGGAAAGCGGAACGTGGCACCGTCAGCCAAGTCACCACCAACCCGCCACTGACGCGCCGACAGATCGAACAATGGCAGTGGGCGACATCCGTCAGCACGCCCTCCAGCCGATACCGCAAGCCACCACAGTGGCAGCCACCTTCGGTCACATTCTGCATCACCTACCTCCCGTCGCCTTTGTCACAGCGAAAGCTGGCTGAAAGCTTGCCCTCTTAGGATAGCGCCCACTACCGGCACAAGACCGGTCAGCCAGGGCACCCGGAATCTTCCGCGCCCGGCCCAATCAACAACAACAATGGTGATTCTGATGTATTCCTGTGCCCGCCTTCATGTCGTCCCCCTCCGCATGCTCCCTGCACAGCGCCTGACGCGCTGATCCGCCCGAATCGACTGTCCTTTCGCCGCGCCACGCCTGGAGTATTGCCATGCTGACCTTCCTCGGCTTTGCCATGGTCATCACCTTCATGTACCTGATCATGACCAAGCGCCTGTCGGCCTTGATCGCGCTGATCCTGGTACCGATCCTGTTCGCCCTGTTCGGCGGTTTCTCCGCCAAGATCGGCCCCATGATGCTCGAGGGCATCAGCAAACTCGCGCCAACCGGCGTGATGTTGATGTTCGCCATCCTCTACTTTGCCCTGATGATCGACTCCGGCCTGTTCGACCCGGCCGTGCGCAAGATCCTCAAGCTGGTCAAAGGCGACCCGCTGAAAGTCTCGGTCGGCACCGCCGTGCTGGCCCTGGTGGTCTCGCTCGACGGTGACGGCGCCACCACCTACATGATCTGCTGCGCCGCCATGCTGCCCATGTACAGCCGCTTGGGCATGAGCCCGCGGATCATGGCCGGCCTGATCATCCTGGCCGGCGGGGTGATGAACATGACCCCCTGGGGTGGCCCGACCGCACGCGCCGCCAGCGCACTGCACGTGGACCCGTCAGATATTTTCGTGCCCATGATCCCAGCCATGCTGTTCGGCGTTCTGGCGATCCTGGCCATTGCCTATATGTACGGCAAGCGTGAACGTGCCCGCCTGGGCGAACTGCACCTGCCGACCGACGACATCGACCACAGCGAAATCACCGTGTCGCAGTTCCCGGAGGCGCGCCGGCCAAAACTGTTGTACTTCAACGGTGCCCTGACCGCAGCCCTGATGGTTGCCCTGATCGCAGGCGTGCTGCCACTGCCGGTGCTGTTCATGATCGCCTTCAGCATCGCCATGATCGTCAACTACCCCTGCCTGCAGCAGCAAAAAGACCGCATTGCCGCCCACGCCGGCAGCGTTCTAGCGGTAACCGGGCTGATCTTCGCCGCCGGTATCTTCACCGGCATCCTGTCCGGCACAGGCATGGTCGATGCCATGTCCAAGAGCCTGCTGGCGGTCATCCCCGAGGCCCTGGGCCCATACCTGGCGGTGATCACCGCGATCGTGAGCATGCCGTTCACGTTCTTCATGTCCAACGACGCCTTCTACTACGGCGTGTTGCCGGTACTTGCCGAGGCCGCCAGCCACTACGGCATCAGCCCGGTCGAGATGGCCCGCGCGTCGATCGTCGGCCAGCCGGTACATCTGCTCAGCCCCTTGGTACCCTCCACCTACCTGCTGGTGGCCCTGGCCGGCATCGAGTTCGGTGACCACCAGCGCTTCACCCTGAAGTGGGCAGTTCTGGTGTGCCTGTGCATAATGCTCGCCGCACTGCTGATGGGGATTTTCCCGCTGTTCAGTAATCTTTAATAAACACGTATTACCCCTCCCGCGATGCGCCCCAAATTGGGGCGCGTCGCCTTTACCGTTCGAAGGAATACACATGGAATGGCTGACCAGCCCGGAAATCTGGGTTGCCTTTTTCACCCTCACCGCGCTTGAGATCGTTCTCGGGATCGACAACATCATCATGATCTCGATCCTGGTCAGCCGCATGCCCAAGCACATGCAGCCACGTACCCGGATCTTCGGCCTGGCCCTGGCCATGGTCACGCGTATCATGCTGTTGCTGTCGATCACCTGGGTCATGCGCCTGACCGCCGATCTGTTCGTGGTCTTCGGCCAAGGCATCTCCGGCCGCGACCTGATCCTGTTCTTCGGCGGCCTGTTCCTGTTGTGGAAGAGCTCCCAGGAGATCTACCACGGCCTGGAAGGCGAAGACGAAAGCTCGGACGAACCGAAAGGCGCGGGCGGCAAGTTCTTCTACACCATCATCCAGATCGCCATCATCGACATCGTGTTCTCGCTGGATTCGGTGATCACCGCTGTGGGCATGGTCTCCCATGTGCCGGTAATGATCGCCGCCATTGTCGTCGCCGTGCTGGTGATGATGCTGTGCGCCGGTGCCATCAGTAACTTCATCGACAAGCACCCTTCGCTGAAGATGCTCGCGCTGTCGTTCCTGATCGTGGTCGGTACCGTGCTGATCGCCGAATCGTTCGACGTGCATGTGCCAAAAGGCTACGTCTACTTCGCCATGGCGTTCTCGCTGGCGGTCGAAGCGATCAACATCCGTATGCGCACTGCCCTGTCGCGCAAAGATGGCAAAGAGCATGATCCGGTGAAACTGCGCAAGGACATTCCGGGTCAATAAACCCAGGAAGCGCGTTTCAAGCAAGGGCCCTTCGGGGCCCTTTTTCGTGCTTGCCGGCCTCTTCGCGGGTAAAACCCGCTCCCACAGGCCGCCAACGATCCCTGTGGGAGCGGGTTTACCCGCGAAGAGGCCAGCAGGGCAATCATTCATGACCGGTTGTTTCAAATCGCCGACAGCCATGCGAAGCTGGCAAGCGCTGCACAAAACAACTAAAGCTTTGAGTGGGCACTGAAATTTTCCAAAACGCCCACGCTCCACTTATTGGCCCACATAGGCCATTGGCAACAGGGGGCTTCGCCATGCTGACCCTGCTCAACCTGCTCTCGGCCGTGACGCTTTTGGTCTGGGGCACACACATCGTGCGTACCGGCATCCTCCGGGTTTTCGGCTCTGACCTGCGCCGCATCATCAGCCAGAACATGAACAAACGCCCCCTGGCGTTCATCGCCGGGATTCTGGTTACCGCCATGGTGCAGAGCAGCAACGCCACCGCGATGCTGGTCACATCCTTCGTCGGCCAAGGCCTGATGGCCATGACACCGGCCTTGGCGATCATGCTTGGCGCCGATGTCGGTACCGCGCTCATGGCCCGGGTGCTGACCTTCGACCTGTCGTGGCTGTCGCCCCTGCTGATCTTCCTGGGTGTGATCTTCTTCCTCTCGCGCAAACAAACCCGCGTCGGCCAGCTGGGACGGGTAGGGATTGGCCTTGGCTTGATCATCCTGGCCCTGGAGCTGATCGTGCAGGCCGCTGCGCCCATCACCCATGCCCAGGGCGTGAAAGTCCTGTTCGCGTCGTTGACCGGGGACATCTTGCTCGACGCCTTGGTCGGCGCGCTGTTTGCGATGATCTCCTATTCCAGCCTGGCGGCGGTGTTGCTCACCGCGACCCTGGCCGGCGCTGAAGTGATCAGCCTGCCGGTGGCCATCGGCCTGGTGGTGGGTGCCAACATCGGCAGCGGCTTGCTGGCCTTCATCAGCACCAGCATGCAGAACGCCGCCGGGCGGCGCGTCGCGCTGGGCAGCTTGCTGTACAAGCTGTTCGGCCTGTTGCTGATCATTCCGGTGCTGCACCCACTGGTGGAGTGGATGGACACCTTGAGCTTCAGCCCTCAGGAGCTAGTGATCGGGTTCCACCTGCTCTACAACACCCTGCGCTGCTTGCTCATGCTGCCAACCGTCAAACCCATGGGCCGGCTGTGCAACTTCTTGCTGCCCGAGCGCGAAAACGGCAATGGCCAAGTACGCCCGCGCCACCTTGATGCCTCAGCGCTGGAAACGCCCAGCCTGGCACTGGCCAACGCGGCCCGCGAAACCCTGCGCCTGGGCGACATCGTCGACAGCCTGCTCGAAGCCATGCTCGGGGCCCTGCGCGGCACGCAAGCCGCACTGCCACAGCAGGTGCGCGCCTTGGCCGAGGATGCCGAGGCCCTGTACAGCGCCATCAAACTGTACCTGGCGCAGATGACGCGGGAGGACCTCAGCGAGCGCGATAACCGACGCTGGGCCGAGATCATCGAGTTGGCGATCAACCTCAAGCTGGCCTGCGACCTGGTCGAACGCATGCTGCGCAAAGTCCAGCAGCAGAAAACCAGCCAGCGCCGAGAGTTTTCCCAGGTCGGCCTGGAGGAACTGACCGGCCTGCAGGAGCAGTTGCTGTCGAATCTGCGCCTAGGCCTGTCCGTATTCCTCAGCGCCGACCCCGAAAGCGCGCAGCTGTTGCTGCGTGAAAAACGCCGGTTTCGTGCACAGGAACGGCGCCTTGCTCACGCCCATGTCAGCCGCCTGCAACGCAAGGTGGTGCAAAGTATCGAGACCAGTTCGCTACACTTGGAGCTGATCGCAGACATGAAGCGGTTGAACTCTTTGTTCTGCAGCAGTGCCTATGTGGTACTCGGTGGCTCGGACACGGGCGGGCTAATGCTCGACAGCGTGCCGGACGAAGCCCGCTTGCCGTGATTTCGCCAACCAGGAGATCCAAGCTCGCCCATGCGTTGCCTGATGTTCGTTTGCCTACTGATCTGCAGCCTGCCCACGCTCGCCCTCGACCGCTCGCGGGTTGAAGGCTACCTGCTGCCCAACGGCCTGCAGGTCATCCTCAAGAACGGCTATGAACGCGACCACGTGGCCATCCGCCTGGTGGTGGGGGTCGGCCTGGATGACTTCAGTTGCGAGCAGAAAGAGCTGCCGCACTTGCTCGAGCACTTGCTGTTCAGCGGCATCGACGAAACGGGCGAGGGCGGCCTGGAAGAGCGCCTGCAAGCCCTGGGCGGCGAGTGGAATGCCTACACCAGCAGCGCCGATACCACCTTCGTGATCGAAGCGCCGGCGCGCAACCAGCGAAAAGTCCTCGACCTGCTGCTGGCGATAATCCGCGACACCCCGATCGACGCCAAGGCCCTGGCCACGGCGAAAAGGATCATCGAGCGCGAAGATGGCGGCCACTATGGCCACCTGCAGCGCTGGCTCGACCGCCAGGACATCGGCCACCCCGCCAGTGACCAGTTGGCCACCGAGCTGGGCCTCAAATGCGCCGAGCGCTCGAACATCGACGACATGACCCTGGAACAGGTGCAGGCCCTGCGCGACCGCTGGTACGCGGCCAACAACATGACCCTGATCCTGGTCGGTGGCCTCGACCGCCTGCTGCCGGCCTACCTGGAGCGGACCTTTGGCGAGCTGCCTGCCACCGAACCGGAAGAGCGCCGCAACCTCGAGAGCATCAGCCAGCAGGCCGACCAACGCCGCGACCTGACCCGCGGCTGGCTGGGCGACAGCGTCAAGTTGCACTGGCTGTTCATCGAGCCGGTGCTGGACAACGACCACCAGCCGACCCTCGACCTGCTGTCACGCTACCTGGACTGGGCACTGTACGACCAGTTGCGCCTGCGCAATGGGCTGTCCTACGGCCCATCGGTGCAGCGCGAAAGCTTCGGCGACAGTGGCATGCTCAGCCTTAACGCCGACCTGGAACGCGACGACATCGACAAGGCGGTCAAGGTGATGCAGGGCTTGTTCGACCACCTGCGCAAGGAAGGCCTCGACCCGGACACCTTCGCCCGTATCAAGGACGCCAGCGTTGCCCGGGAAAGCTGGAGTACCCAAGGCAACAGTGCCTTGGCCGACTATTACTGGGGCGCGTTGAACGACTACACCGACGGCCGTTTTGCCAACCCTGCGCGCAAGTTGCGCCAGGTCAGCCTGGCACAGGCCAATGAGGCACTGAAGGAATTGCTCAAGGACCCGGGTTACCTGCGCATCGAGAAACCGCTGCTGGGTTACGACGAGCTGTACGGGCTGCTCGCCCTGCTGCTGGGGCTGATCCTGGCGGCAGGGTTGCTGCGCTGGCGCCGGCACACCCCGCAACCACCGAGCGGTGCTACACGGCAGAAGTGATTCGGCGGTATCCTTTAGCCAGTACCGGCCTGTTCGCGGGCCCGCCTCCACAACGGTAGACATTGCCCCTGTGGGCGCGGGCTTGTCCGCGAAGCGGCCGGCACAGCCACCCTATCTCTCCTGTTGTAGACCCATGCCCCCAATTCCCCGCTTCGTCCAGCGCGTCATCGAACTGCTTAAACGCTACCCCGGCATCATTGCGCTTGGGGGTTTCCTCTCTGGCATCGGCAGCTTCATCCTGGTCGACCGCCAGGCCGGCCTTGCCAGCTGGGTAGCCGTCCTGATGCTGGTCAGTTGGGTCTGGCTGATGCTGGAAAACACCCTTACCGGCCTGTTCGCCCGCACCTTCAACCGCGAAATCCCGCAGCCCTTGCTGCGCTACGCGACGCAGATGATCCACCAGGAAACCCTGTTCTTCGTCCTGCCGTTCTTCTTCATCACCACCACCTGGAACAGCGGCCAACTGGTGTTCACCGGCTTGCTGGGCGCTGCCGGGCTGATTTCGATCGTCGACCCGCTGTACTACAAGTGGCTGGCCCCACGGCGCTGGCTGTTCCTCGCGCTGCACACCCTGACGTTGTTCGCAGCATTGCTGACCGCGCTGCCCATCATTTTGCACCTGACCACCGCTCAGAGCTTCAAGCTGGCGTTGATCATCGCCATGGCCCTGTCGTTCCCGAGCCTGGCCAGCAGCTTCCCGGTGAATACCTGGCGGCGCGGCGTGGCCCTGGTGCTGGTGACGCTATCGGTCGGGGCCGGAGGCTGGTTGCTACGCTCCTGGGTACCACCGGCGACGCTGTGGATGACCGAAGTGGCCGTCAGTACCGAAGTGCTCAACCGCCAGCCCGGCGAGTCGCTGGACGAGATCGCTGCCAGCCGCATCAAGAGCAGCGGGTTGTATGCGTACACCTCGATCAACGCACCACGAGGCCTGAACGAGCGGATCTATCACGTGTGGCAAAAGGACGGCACGGAAGTCGACCGTATTGCCCTGGACATCCACGGTGGGCGCAAGGAAGGCTACCGCGCCTGGACCCACAAGCAGAACTTCCCGCCTAACCCGGTGGGCAAATGGCAGGTGAGGGTGCTGACCGAAGACGGGCAGGTGATTGGTGTGCTGCGCTTCAAGGTGGTCGACGACACTGCGACGAAGTGATGGTTGGGGCTTGCCGGGGCGCCGAACCGCTGCGATGGGCCGCAAAGCGGCCCCCAGCGCCCACACTCAGCACATAATCAACAAACCAGCCCATGCCCTCTGCGCTATGATCAGCCCCTAAGCCTTAGCGCCGAGTCAGTTGCATGGAGCCTATGACCCCCCCCAGTGCCACCCTGGACACCAATCAACACCCCGCCTGCCTGCGCATTACCGGTGATTGGACCCTGGCCCACTACGCCAGCCTCAAGCGCGAAAGCGAGCAGTTGCGCACGCAATGCAGCAGCGACACCGTTGCCGACCTCAGCCAACTGGGCCGCCTCGACACCGCCGGCGCCTCGCTGCTGGCCGAACTGCTCGGTTCCGAGCGCCTGTCCCATTGCACCGACAGCCTGCCCGACGCCAGCCGCGCCCTGCTCAAGAACGTCTACTGCTCCGTCCAGGACTACTGCATCCCGGTCAAGGAGGCAGAACGCCCGGTGCTGCTGTTGCTGCTGGAGCGCATCGGCCGTGCCGTCAATACCCTTTGGCAAGACACCCGGCAATTGCTCGGCTTCGTCGGCCTGATTCTGGAAACCCTGCTGCGAAGGGCCTTCCAGCCGCACCGCTGGCGGCTTACCCCGGTGGTCGCTCACATTGAGCAGACCGGCCTGGACGCCGCCCCCATCGTGGCCTTGCTGACCTTCCTGGTAGGTGCGGTAGTGGCGTTTCTTGGCGCCACGGTGCTGGCTGCCTTCGGCGCGACCATCTTTACCGTCGACCTGGTGGCGTTCTCGTTCCTGCGTGAATTCGCCGTGCTGCTGACCGCCATCCTCATGGCCGGCCGCACGGCCAGTGCCTTCACCGCGCAGATCGGCTCGATGAAGGCCAACGAAGAAATCGACGCCATCCGCACCCTGGGCCTGAACCCGATGGAGCTGCTGGTCGTGCCCCGGGTGTTGGCCCTGCTGATCTCGTTGCCGCTGCTGACCTTCCTCGCGATGATCTGTGGCATTGTCGGTGGCGCGGTGGTCTGCGCGCTGTCGCTGGATATCTCACCGGCCATGTTCCTGTCGCTGCTGCAGACCGACATCGGTGTGCAGCACTTCCTCGTCGGCCTGGCCAAGGCGCCGTTTTTTGCCTTCCTGATCGCGGCCATCGGCTGCCTTGAAGGCTTCAAGGTCAGTGGCAGCGCAGAATCCGTAGGGGCACACACCACCTCGGCAGTGGTGCAGTCGATTTTCGTGGTCATCGTGCTGGACGCGGTGGCGGCACTGTTCTTCATGGAGATGGGCTGGTGAGCGGGCGCGAAACAGTCATCGAGGCCCGGGGCATCTGTAACCGCTTCGGCAGCCAGAGCGTGCATGAAAACCTCGACCTGGACCTGTACCGGGGCGAGATCCTGGCCGTGGTCGGCGGCTCGGGTAGCGGCAAATCGGTGCTGCTGCGCAGCATCATTGGCCTGCGCCGGCCCAACGAAGGGCAGATCAAGGTATTCGGCCAAGACCTGGCCGAGCTGCGCGAAGAGCAGCGTTCGTTGGTCGAGCGGCGCTTCGGCGTGCTGTTCCAGAAGGGTGCGCTGTTCTCGTCGCTGACCATCACCGAAAACGTCGCCTTGCCGCTGATCGAGCATGCTGGTTTGTCCCGCGCGGATGCCGAGCACCTGGCCGGGGTCAAGCTGGCCCTGGCCGGGCTGCCGATTTCGGCCGCCGACAAATACCCGGCCTCGCTGTCCGGCGGCATGATCAAGCGCGCGGCGCTGGCACGCGCCTTGGCCCTGGACCCGGACATCCTGTTCCTCGATGAACCCACCGCGGGCCTCGACCCGATCGGCGCCGCCGCGTTCGACCAGTTGATCCTGACCCTGCGCGACGCACTGGGCCTCTCGGTGTTCCTCATCACCCACGACCTGGACACCCTCTACACCATCACCGACCGCATCGCGGTGCTGTCGCAGAAGAAGGTGCTGGTGGCCGGCCCCCTTGCCGAGGTCGAGCAAGCCAACGACCCCTGGATTCAAGAATACTTTCACGGCCCCCGCGGGCGTGCAGCCGAACAGGCCGCCGCCCGCCCGAGGCAGGAGCGCTGAACGATGGAAACCCGAGCACATCATGTCCTCATTGGCCTGGTCACCGTCCTGGTGGTGGCCGGTGCCATGCTGTTCGGCCTGTGGCTGACCAAGTCCAGTGTCGACGATGCCTTCAAGGATTACGAAGTGGTGTTCAACGAAGCCGTCTCGGGCCTGTCCCGGGGTAGCCCGGTGCAGTACAACGGCATCAAGGTCGGCGACGTGTCGACCCTGCGCCTGGACCCCAAAGACCCGCGCCGCGTGCTCGCCCGCGTACGGCTGAGCGGCGACACACCGGTCAAGGAAGACACCCAGGCCAAGCTGACCCTGGCCGGGGTCACCGGCAACTCGTTCATCCAGCTCAGCGGCGGCACGCCCCACAGCCCGGAGCTCAAGGGCAAGGACGGCAAGTTGCCCGTGATCATCGCTTCGCCTTCGCCAATCTCACGCCTGCTCAACGACAGCAGCGACCTGGTGACCAACATCAACCTGCTGCTGCACAACGCCAACCAGATGTTCTCTGACGACAACATTGGCCACCTCAGCAGCACCCTGGCCAACCTCGACAAGACCACCAGTGCCTTCGCCGGCCAGAACGGCGGCATTGCCCAGGCCATCGAGCAACTGGTGCAGGTTGGCAAACAGGCCAGCGCCACCCTGGCCGAAACCCAGGCACTGATGCGCAACGCCAACGGCCTGCTCGGCAGCGAAGGCAAGCAAGCCATCGGCAATGCCGGGCAGGCCATGCAGTCGCTGGCCGACAGCACGGCAACCATCAACCAACTGCTCAAGAACAACAGTGAGGCCATTGGCGACGGTGCCCAGGGCCTGAACCAGCTAACCCCCGCAATCCGCGAGCTGCGCGAGACCCTCAACGCACTGAAGGGCATTTCCCGGCAACTGGAGGCCGACCCGAGCGGCTACCTGCTCGGCCGCGACAACAACAAGGAGTTCCAGCCATGAAACCTTCGCTGCGCCTGTTGGCCCTGGCGGCCGCGATGAGCCTGGCCAGTGCCTGCTCGATCCTGCCGCCAAGCGAACCTGTGGACCTCTATCGCCTGCCCGTGAACCAGCCAAGCCGCGTTGCCACGCCGCTGGACTGGTCGCTGCGGCTGAACAAACCGCTGGCCAGCGAAGTGCTGGCCGGCCCCCGGATCACGGTGATTCCACAAGGGGACGTGGTCAGCAGCTACAAGGGCGCACGCTGGAGCGACGCTGTGCCGGTACTGCTGCGCAACCGCTTGCTCGACGGGTTCCAGCGTGACGGCCAGGTGCAGCGCCTGAGCGCCGACGACAGCAACCTGCAGGCTGACTACGAGCTGGCCGGCGAACTGCAGGCGTTTCAGAGCGAGTACCGCCCGGACGGGGCAGTGGAGGTGGTGATTCGTTACGATGCCCGGCTGGTCCAGGGCCGTAGCCAGCGCATCCTGGCCAGCAAACGATTCGAAATCCGCCGGCCGTTGGCCGACAAGCAGGTCGCGGCTGTCGTCGCAGGCTTCGGCGCGGCCAGCGACCAGCTGGCAGGGCAGGTGGTGGCCTGGACAATCGCCCAGGCCGCGCAGGCTCAGCCGAAGAACCAGTAGCAGACGAAGATCGCCGCGACCACCCCGGAGAACTCCGCCAGCAGTGCGCAACCGACCGCGTGGCGCACCCGCTGGATGCCCACCGCACCGAAGTACACCGCCAGCACATAGAACGTGGTCTCGGTACTGCCCTGGATGGTCGCTGCGACCAGCGCCGGGAAGCTGTCCACGCCTTGCGTCTGCATGGTCTCGATCAACATCGCCCGCGCGGCACTGCCGGAGAACGGCTTGACCAGCGCGGTGGGCAGGCCTTCAACGAAGCGTGTATCCAGGCCCATCCAGTTCACCGCATGGCGAATGCCATCCAGCGCCAGCTCCAGGGCGCCCGAGGCGCGCAGCACACCCACCGCCACCAGCATGGCCACCAGGTAAGGCAGCAGGTTCTTGGCCACGTCGAAGCCTTCCTTGGCCCCTTCGACAAAGGCTTCGTACACCTTGACCCGCTTCAGCGCGCCGATCACTAGAAACAGCATGATCACGCCAAACAGCGTGAGGTTGCCCAGGAGCGACGACAGGCTCGACAGCGCGGCCGCCGACAAGGTGCCGAGAAAGGCCATGAAGCAGCCCAACAGCAGCGCACCGGGGATCAGATACGCCAGTACCACCGGGTCCCACAAACGCAGGCGCTGCATGACGGCCACCGACAGCAGGCCGACCAGGGTCGACACGCTGGTGGCCAGCAGGATCGGCAGGAACACCATCGTCGGGTCGGCCGCGCCTTGTTGCGCGCGGTACATGAAGATGGTCACCGGCAACAAGGTCAGCGACGAGGCGTTGAGTACCAGGAACAGGATCTGCGCGTTGCTCGCTGTGGTGCTACTGGGGTTCAGCTCCTGCAGTGCCCGCATGGCTTTCAGGCCGATCGGCGTGGCCGCGTTGTCCAGGCCCAGGCCATTGGCGGCGAAGTTCATGGTGATCAGGCCCAGGGCCGGGTGGCCCTTGGGTACCTCTGGCATCAGCCTGGCGAACAGCGGGCCAAGCACCTTGGCCAGCCATTCGACGATGCCGGCCTTCTCGGCGATTTTCAGAAAGCCCAGCCACAGGGTCAGGGTGCCGAACAGCAGGACCATCACCTCCACCGACAGCTTGGCCATGGCAAAGATGCTCTCGACCATCGCCGCGAAGATGCCGGCGTTACCGCCGATCAGCCATTGGGCCAGGGCGGACACGGCCGCCACCAGAAAAAAGCCGAGCCAAAGGCCGTTGAGCATCCGTGTATTCCCCCTGAAAAATGCCCGAATGATAGCGTATCGAGCTGTTCATTAGCGCCCAACGTAGCCCACCCCCCTGTAGGAGCAGCCTTGTGCTGCGAAGAGGCCGGTGACAACTGTTCTGTTCTCAGCGCCTGCCCCGGCCTCTTCGCAGCACAAGGCTGCTCCTACAGGCCGGTGTGCTTTACAACAGATAGCAAAAAGCCCCGACAAGTCGGGGCTTTTTGTTCAACGCGTTAGCTTCAGCGTTTGGCGGTCTGGCCAACCACTGCAGCTTCCTGCTTGTCGGCCATCAGCGAGGCGTAGTACTGCTCGCCCTTGGCAGCGTCGTACATGCCTTCCCAGCGTGCGATAACCAGCGCGGCCAGGGCATTGCCGACCACGTTCAGTGCGGTACGGGCCATGTCCATGATGCGGTCGACACCAGCGATGAAGGCCAGGCCTTCCAGCGGGATGCCCACGCTGCCCAGGGTCGCCAGCAGTACCACGAAGGAGACGCCCGGTACACCGGCAATGCCTTTGGAGGTGACCATCAGGGTCAGGACCAGCAGCAACTGCTGGCTCCACGACAGGTCAATGCCGTACAGCTGGGCAATGAAGATTGCCGCGATGCTCTGGTACAGGGTCGAACCATCGAGGTTGAACGAGTAGCCAGTCGGTACCACGAACGAGCAGATCGACTTCGGCGCACCGTACTTCTCCATCTTCTCGATCACCCGTGGCAGCACGGTTTCGGAGCTGGAGGTGGAGTAGGCCAGGATCAGCTCATCTTTCATGATGCGCATGATCTTGATCACCGAGAAGCCGAACACGCGCGCCACCAGGCCCAGCACCATGAAGGCGAAGAAGGCGATGGCGAAGTACACCAGCAACACCAGCTTGGCCAGCGGCAGCAGCGAGCTGAAGCCGAAGTTGGCGACGGTGACCGCGATCAGGGCGAATACGCCGATCGGGGCGTAGTTCATGATCATGTGGGTGACCTTGAACATGGTCTCCGACACAGCCTGGAAGGTACGCACCAGCGGGTCGCGCAGTTCTGCCTGCAGGCTCGACAGGCCCAGGCCGAACATTACCGAGAAGAAGATGATCGGCAGCATTTCGCCACGCATCAGCGCTGCGAAGATGTTCGACGGGATCAGGTTCAGCAGGGTTTCGATGAACGCGTGCTCATGCTGCACTTCGGCCGCGGTGGCCTGGTACTTGGAGATGTCCACGGTACCCAGGGTGCTCATGTCGATGCCGGCGCCCGGGTGGAACAGGTTGGCCAACACCAGACCGACGACGATGGCGATGGTGGTCACCACTTCGAAGTAGATGATGGTCTTGAGGCCGATGCTGCCCAGTTTCTTCGCGTCGCCAACTCCGGCGATGCCCACGATCAGCGACGAAATCACGATCGGGACGACGATCATCTTGATCAGGCGAATGAAGATGTCACCAGCGGGCTGGAGGACGTTGCTGATCCACCATGCCTTTTCCGCACTGAAATGATTCAGTAGCGCGCCGATTGCAACGCCCAGGACCAGACCGATAACGATCTGCCAGGCGAGGCTCAGTTTTGCCTTCTTCATGTCTTTACCCTTTGTTCTAGTGGTCATGGGCGTCGAACGAAAACGCGCGTAACAGAGCCGTTGGCAACGTCACGGTGAGCGAAAAAGCTTCCGTCCGGCGACCTCATGTAAGGACACCGCGAGCGAGCGACAGGGCGCTCGGGCCAGCGAAAAGGCGGCAACTATTGCGATGGGGAAGGGGGAAATCTAATGCCGGAAACGCATACCCCATGCCGATACTGCATAACGGTTTGCGCTGAAAATGGCATGTCGCAAGTGCTTGATTTATAACGTTCGGAAACCCGAACAAGACCAAAGCGCCATTTTTGGGCCGATATGGCAGTGCATAGGGAGGGGGATGAATGGCTTGTTCGACAATCCGAATGGCCGAAATGACACTTGCGGCAGCGGCGTCGAACGGAAAAAAAATGTGATGTACGGTCGAGACAAAATGTGTCCCGAAGCGAAAAACACGCAAGAGGGGCCATTGGACGATGGCATTGATGAAATGGCTGATGGCTCCTCGGAAGTCAGGTCGGTGCGGTGTCCCCGATGACACCCCCGACCTGAGGCTTCCGATTCCGCCTTTCCTGACCCGGCCCAATACTGGAGGCACTCCCTGTACCCCTAGGCCACTCCGATCTTGCAACAATCAGAACAGCCCGGCCCCATGGTCATGTGCTGCCCCTCCTCGGGGCGGCGCATCATAGAAGCCTGAACTATAAAAAGGTTCAGCTTCTATTACGTGACAGTGCGTTACCGTTCATCAGCGCTGGCTAAACGCTCAGTACCATTTCGGGTCACGCTTGAGTTGCTCGCGCAACATCGCCTTCATGCCGTCATCCGGCTTGCCAAGCCAGCGGTACTGCGCATGACGGGTAGGCGACTTGTCGCTCGGCAAGCCTTCGGGTACCTCCACGAGCATCCCGTAGGCATCGTCCTTGTCCCAACTGAACGCCACGATCAGGCGTTTGTAGGTGCAGTTGTCCGCCGTTTCGCACAGGGGGCCGACCAGGTACTGGTCGCCGTCCTCGGTGACTGCCGACATCTGCTCCTGGGCACTGCCGGTGAGGTTGACTACCCAATCGGGCAGCCGTTCCTCGCCCTTGATCGTGTCCTCCCAGGCTTCCCGGTATTCAGGGTCCGAGCCGAGCAACTGGTCGACCCGGACCTGGCCGTCATTGGCCGCCATCGCCCCTGCACTGCCGCCCAGCAACAAGGCGGCAGCCAGGGCAGTGCAAAGCTTCCTGCTCATCGTCAACCTCGACCACGTCCAAAGAAGAAGGAGGCTACGAACAGGACCAGGAAGACGATGAACAGGATCTTCGCGATACCCGTGGCGGCGCCAGCGATACCACCGAAGCCCAGTACGGCGGCGACAATGGCGATGATGAGGAAAGTGATAGCCCAACTCAGCATGGTGGTTCTCCTTTCTTTTTTGAAATCAATCCGGCCCTAGGCGTCCAGGACAGGCTCAGAACACCCAGCGATCCTGGGGTACGACAGTTTCTACGGTGGCCGGCGATGCATTGGCCTTAGGCGAAGGCAGCGGGTCAGCCGCCCTGACCAGGGTGCTGGCACGGGTTGCCTGAATCTGCGTCAACAGCGCGGTCTGCGCCGCCACTTGATCCGCCAGACGCGCGGTCTGCCAGCTGTAGTAGAAGAGGCCGGCGGCCAAAGTCATCAGCAGCGCCATGCCGAGAAACAGGAACTGGCGCAAAGGCAGTGCGGCGTTCTGCGAGCGGTTGACGGATTGGCGGTTCATGCCGGCTCCTCCTGCTGTAATTGTTGTTCAAACCTGAACAGGTAATTGCAGCCTGCATGCCAGCCTTTGAATTCAATAAAATTCCTTTAAAATCAGATAGTTAAAATAATCACCCATGGCACCGAAGGACGTATCCTGCACGATGCCGTCCTTGGCGTCGTGCGAATTGCACGATCAGCCCTCGACCTTGGTCGCGACCTTGAGCAGGTCGGCGTCCACACCACGCACGCCGATGATCTGCCGGGCGATCTCCACGGCGATGGTTTTCTGCTCGCTGCTGACCACCTCTCCCGACAGCCGCACCAGGCCCTCTTGGCTGGCCACCTTGAGGTTCAGGCCATCGAGGTTGCGGCTGAAACGGAAGCTGTTCTGGATCTTGTCGACGATCCAGCTATCGCTGGGTTGCGGCCCGGTCGGGGCACCCACCGGGTTCTCGCGAGCCTTGGCCATGGCGGCGGTGTCCAGGCTGACCAGGTTGTTGACCAGGTGCACGCCGTCGGTGGTTCGCGCCACCACCCCGGCCAGCTCCTTGGCCTCTGCGCTGTCGACCCTGCCGCGAAGCGTCACCACGCCATCGCTGCTTTGCACCTCGATAGGCGCTTTCTCGGTCGTGCGGCTCCACAGCAGCCGTGCCCTGATCACGGCAGCCAACGTTGCATCTTCCAGCCGCTGTGCATAAGCCCGCAGTTCCAGCGGGCGCTCCACCAGCTGGGCATTGACCTTCAACTGGTTGTCGACCTTTTCGATACCGCGCGTAGCCAGGGCGACATGCTCGGCCAACTGGCGCTCGACATCGTTCTCGACCTCACCGGTCAGCCGCGCCTGCTGGCCGTCCACCTCGACATCGATGCGAAACGGGTTGAGCATCCTGTTGAGCGATAACGCGGTTTGCAGCGAACCCTCCAGGCGGGCGTCCTGCACAGGGTCAGCGAATGCCGGGGTCAATACCGGCAGCAAGGTGGCCGCCAACACGGCCAGTCGTGGGGAAAAGGGCATGGCTGTGCCTCCTTTGTTGGCAAAAACAGAAAATAGTCGCAACCAATGTGCCAGCGCGTAGCTCTAAGCAAATCATCGAGATATCGCGGTTTTCGGGCTTACTTTGGCCATTGGCTAGCATGCAAAGGACAGAATCCTTCAGAATTGACCATGCAACTTGCCCGATTTTTCCCACACTAATTGAAGATCTATCCTAAGGAGCGCAGGAAATGGAATCAGCCCAGGACAACCAAGGCCGCATTCTGCTGGTGGATGACGAGTCCGCGATCCTGCGCACCTTCCGCTACTGCCTCGAAGACGAAGGCTATAGCGTGGCCACCGCCAACAGTGCCGCCCAAGCCGAAACCTTGCTGCAACGCCAGGTATTCGACCTGTGCTTCCTCGACCTACGCCTGGGCGAGGACAACGGCCTCGACGTGCTGGCGCAGATGCGCATCCAGGCCCCCTGGATGCGGGTGGTGATCGTGACCGCGCATTCGGCGATCGACACCGCGGTGGATGCCATCCAGGCAGGGGCGGCCGATTACCTGGTCAAGCCCTGCAGCCCAGACCAGCTGCGCCTGGCCACCGCCAAACAGCTGGAAGTGCGCCAACTGTCGGCACGCCTCGAAGCCCTTGAAGGCGAGGTGCGCAAACCCAAGGACGGCCTCGACTCGCACAGCCCGGCCATGATGGTGGTGCTGGAAACGGCGCGCCAGGTTGCAACCACCGATGCCAACATCCTCATCCTGGGCGAGTCCGGCACCGGTAAGGGCGAGCTGGCCCGCGCCATTCATGGCTGGAGCAAGCGTGCGCGCAAAGCCTGCGTCACCATCAACTGCCCCTCGCTGAATGCCGAGCTCATGGAAAGCGAGCTGTTCGGCCATACCCGCGGCGCCTTCACCGGTGCCAGCGAAAGCACCCTTGGCCGGGTCAGCCAGGCCGACGGAGGCACGTTGTTCCTGGATGAAATCGGTGATTTCCCACTGACGTTGCAGCCTAAGCTGCTGCGCTTTATCCAGGACAAGGAGTACGAGCGCGTGGGTGACCCGGTCACCCGACGCGCCGATGTGCGCATTCTGGCTGCCACCAACCTCAACCTCGAGGAGATGGTGCGCGAAAGCCGCTTCCGCGAAGACCTGCTGTACCGCCTGAACGTGATCACCTTGCACCTGCCGCCCCTGCGCGAGCGCAGCGAAGACATCCTGACCCTGGCCGACCGTTTTCTGGCCCGCTTCGTCAAGGAATACTCCCGGCCCGCCCGCGGCTTCAGCGAAGAAGCCCGTGCAGCCCTGCTCAACTACCGCTGGCCTGGCAACATCCGTGAACTGCGCAACGTGGTCGAACGCGCCAGCATCATCTGCCCGCAGGAGCGCGTCGAGATCAGCCACCTGGGCATGGGCGAACAACCCGCCGGCAACGCACCACGGGTTGGCGCGGCGTTGAGCCTGGATGAACTGGAGCGCGCCCACATCGGCGCGGTGCTGGCTGCCAGCGATACCCTTGACCAGGCCGCCAAAACCCTGGGCATCGATGCCTCGACCCTTTATCGCAAACGTAAGCAGTACAACCTATGAAGTGGCAGATGAAGCTGCGCACGCGGCTTTTCCTCAGCATTTCGGCGCTGGTCACGGTGGCCTTGCTCGGCCTGATGCTGGGCCTGGTGAGCGTGCTGCAGATGGCCTCGGTGCAACAGCAGCTCGTGCGAGACACCACCCACGCCCTGGAAGTGGGGCTTAAATTGCGGCAGAACCTCGGCGAACAGCTGACCCTGATCCTTGACGAGGACACCGCGCCGCAAAGCCTGCAAGTGCTGCAAGACAACTTCCAGTCCCTGCTCAACCAAGGGCTTGAACAAGGCGGCGAACGCACCGGCTTCAGCAAGGCCAGCAGCAATTACCAGACCTTCCTCGAGGCCTACCGCGACAGCCCCGCACCGGCGCGCAGCATGGGTATGGACCAGCCCCTGGGGGCTGCCTTCAACCAAGTGCGCACCGACCTCATCGACGCCCACAAGCAAGCACTGGATCACATTACCCGCAGCGAGGAACATACCCGCGATCGCGCCTTGATGGTCAGCGGCGTCCTTGGCCTGATGGGCTTGGTGATCCTGGTGCTGGGTTTCATCACGGCGCACAACATCGCGCGACGCTTCGGTCAACCGATCGAAGCCTTGGCCAAGGCGGCCGATCAACTCGGCAAGGGCGACTTCGATGTGACGCTGCCAGTCACTCAGGCCATCGAGCTGAACCAGCTGACCCGCCGTTTCGGGCTCATGGCCGACGCCCTGCGTAAGCACCAGGCAACCAACGTCGATGAACTGCTGGCCGGCCAGCAACGCCTGCAGGCCGTGCTCGACAGCATCGACGATGGCCTGCTGATCATTGACCGCCAAGGCCGCCTGGAACACCTCAACCCTGTGGCGCAGCGCCAGCTGGGCTGGAGCGACAGCCGCCTGGGCAACACCCTGGCCGAAGCCTTGCAACGCCCGGAGCTGGAGCAACAGCTACGCCAGGTGCTGCGCGGTGGCAGCCTAGATCGCCCACCCGACGACCTGAATATCGACGTCGATGAAGAAACCCGCCTGCTGACCTACAGCCTGACACCGGTCAGCCACCCCCAGGGGCCGATCCTGGGTGCGGTGATGGTGCTGCACGATGTCACCGAGCAACGGGCCTTCGAGCGCGTACGCAGCGAGTTCGTGCTGCGTGCCTCGCACGAGCTGCGCACCCCGGTCACGGGCATGCACATGGCGTTCGGCCTGCTGCGTGAGCGGGTGAAGTTCCCGCCCGAGGCGCGCGAGTACGACCTGCTCGAGACCATCGGCGAGGAAATGCAGCGGCTGACCCAACTGATCAACGACCTGCTCAATTTCTCCCGCTACCAGAGCGGCCTGCAGAAGCTCGACCTCGCCCCATGCGCCATCGATGAACTGCTGGAGCGCGCGCAGCTGCGTTTTAACGAGCAGGCCGCGCACAAACAGATCGAGTTGATCAAGGAGCTGGAACTGCCGCTGCCGCGTATTCAGGCCGACATCGCCCAGCTCGACCGGGTGCTGGACAACCTGCTGCACAACGCCGTCCGCCATACCCCCAGTGGTGGCCGTATACGGCTTCACGCCAGGCGGCATGCGGAGCGGGTGATCATCAGTGTCGAAGACAACGGCGAGGGCATCGCCTATGGGCAGCAAGGGCGCATCTTCGAGCCCTTTGTGCAGGTAGGGCGCAAAAAAGGTGGCGCGGGGCTTGGCCTGGCGTTGTGCAAAGAAATCGTGCAACTGCACGGCGGCAGAATGGGCGTGTTTTCCCGGCCGGGGCAGGGTACTCAGTTCTACATGGCGCTGCCGGTCTGACGACAGGGTTTGCCCTCAAGACTCATCGGTACCCCGCCGCGCCGGCACCGCCCGCCACCCACGGGTCACCAGTTCGGCAAACTGGCGGGCGTTCAACGGCCGGGCAAACAACCAGCCCTGGCCATAATTGACCCCTTCACTGTTGAGCAACACCGCCTGGTCTTCGCATTCGATGCCTTCGGCAATCACCCGCAGGTGCAGGTCGTGGGCCATGCGGATGATGTGCGGGGCCACACCACTGCTGGCGGCATCGTGCCCCAAGGCATCAATGAAGGCCTTGTCGATCTTCAGGCAGTCCACGGGCAGCGTCTGCAGGTAGGCGAGGCTGCAATAACCCGTGCCAAAATCGTCGATCAATACTTGGTGGCCTACCGCACGCAGGGCCTGCAGGTTGTCGCGCGCTACCACCACGTCGATCAGGCCGCGTTCGGTCACCTCGAAGGCGATCTGGCTGGCCGCCACCCGGTGCAAGGCCAGCAGCCGCGCCGCCACCCGGCCAATGCGCGGGACCATCACATCACACGCCGCAAGGTTTACCGAGATGTACAGGTTGCGGTGCGACCGCAGCAACTGGCCCAACTGCTCAAGCACCCGCTGCAAGACAAAGTCAGTGATCTGGCGGATCTGCCCGGTATTTTCGGCCAACGGAATGAACAGGTCCGGGCTGGTCAAGGTGCCGTCCGGGCGGCGCCAGCGCACCAGGGCCTCGGCACCGACACAACGCCGTGTGTCGAGTTCGATGATCGGCTGGTAAAGCACCTGCAGTTCGCCCCGGCGCAGTGCGTTCTGCAGCTCCGAGCTCATCGAGCGGCGCTGCAGAATCAGCTGCAACACCAGCCAGCCAATGCAGCAGGCGGCCAGCACGCTGCCAGGGAACAGCAGCCAGAGCATGCCGTTCATGCGCAGGGGCAGGCTGGCGCGTGGCGCAATCAGCACCAGTTGGTAATCCGGCGATTTGGTCGGCATGCGGTAGATGAGGCGGTCGCTCAATTCGAGCAGCGACTTGTGGCTGGCCGACCAGGCCGAGGGCGGTGGCCACACCTGCGGCGGGCCTAGTACCGGGATGGCCCGGGTACCGTTGTCCAGCACCACCACCAGGCTGCCACCGGGCGGCAGGTCGACAACATCGGTCAGGTGCCCGCGCGACGTGGACACCACGAAATTGCCACGCCCCAGCATCAGGGCCGCCAGATTTTCGTCGGGCTCGATCGTGGTGTTCAACCAGTAGCTGTAGGTCGGCCCCTTGATGTCAGGCGCGCGCAGTGGCTCGAAGGCCCGTTCATCCCCCCGGTTGGAACAGGCGACATGGGCATCGACGTACGCGGCTTCATAAATGAAGCGTGAACTCAGGCCCACCTGCTGCAATGCCGCCAGCATCTCTGGGCTGCAGCCGCGCAAAGGCTGCGCCTGCAGGGTGTCGACCCCTTCACGAAGCTGGCCAAATACCTGCTCAAGGCGATCGAGAAAGCGCTCGCCCTGCGCATTCATCTGTTCGCTCTCGCTTTGTTTCATCTGCTGCAGGGCAATACCGATGCTGGCGGTGAGCAACAGTGCGGCGCTGGCCAGTGCTGCCAGTGAGGCCAGCATCCAGGGACGGTAAAAAATTTGGCGCAGCGTGGCGATGAGGGCTGACATCAAGGGCATCCAGTTGATTACCAAGGTATAGCAACTGAATCGAGAATCATCCTCGCCGTTGGGCGATTAACGGGTCAAGGGCTGCTGCGCAGCCCATTCCCCCTGCATCAACGCATGCGGTTGAGCACTTGCAGCATGGCGGCCGTCTGGGCATCGGGCATGCCATCGAAGCGTTGTGGGCGGAAGCGCATCTGGAACGCCGCGATCACATGCCGGGTGGCAACGTCCAGTTCGCCAGTTTGCGCGATGGCATAACCAAACCGCGCCAACTCCTGCTGGTACCAGCTCACGCTCGGCGGGTTGACGCTGAAGAAGGCTTGTTGCCGCGCCACTGCGTTAGGCTCGGGCCAGATACCGATACCCGCGTCGGCCAGGCGCTTCCACGGGAACAACGGGCCTGGGTCGAGCTTGCGCAACGGCGCGATATCGCTGTGGCCAACGATATGCCGGGGGTCGATGTTGTTGCGTTTGACGATGTCTTTGAGCAGCGCGATCAAGGCCTGAACCTGGGCTTCGCTGTAGGGGTGCCAGACTCGGCCATTCGGCGTGTCGGTGAACCCCGGGTTGACGATTTCGATCCCGATCGAGGTCGAATTCAACCAGGTGCGCCCTTGCCATTGGCTATCACCGGCGTGCCAGGCGCGGCGGCTTTCATCCACCAGCTGATAGACCGTGGCCGGGCCATCGCCGATCAGGTAGTGGCTGCTGACCTCGCCATGGGTCAGTAGCGCCAATGAGCGCTCGAGCGACGCATTGGTGTAGTGCAGGACGACAAACTGGATACGCTCGTCCTGGTTGGCCGACGGGTGGCTGCGGTCAATGCGCAGGCCCGTCGAGCAACCCGCAACAGCAACCAGCAAGCAGGTGAGCAGTGTTTTTTTAACGGTGGAAAGCACGTCGGCGGCCTCAGCGTGTAAGCGCTACAGTATAACGTGCTCTGAATGGCCTGTGCTCGCCGTGAGTCAGCGCCGCCCCTTACCCCTGCTCGACACGGTTGCGCCCCAAGTCCTTGGCACGGTACAGCGCGGTGTCGGCGCGCTTGAGCACCTGGTCACCGCGCTCGCCGGAGCGGAATGCACCCAAGCCAATGGAGGCGGTGATCACCACGCGCTCGCCTTTGAAATGGAACGGGCAGGCTTCGATGGTCGCACGCAGTAGCTCAGCCATCTGTGCGGCCGCGGCGGGTGAAGTCTGCGGGAACAGCAGGACGAATTCCTCACCGCCAAAGCGGGCGATGAAGTCGCGCCCGCGCAGGCGCTTGCGCAGCTGGTCGGCGACGATCTTCAGCACCTTGTCACCCGCCAGGTGCCCATAGTTGTCGTTGATGCGCTTGAAGTGGTCCAGGTCGAGAATCGCCATGGCCAAGTGGCCGCCGTTTTCATGCCAGTCGAGCATCTCGCGTTCCAGGTGCTCGCTCCAGGCCGCGCGATTGGGCAGGCCGGTCAGCGGGTCGAGCAAGGCCTTTTGCCGCTGCTCTTCAAGGTGCTCGCGATAGCCAAGCGCCTCGTGCTCCATGTTCGCCACGCGCTCGGACAGGCCCTGCAGGCGACCGGCAAGTTCCTGCTCGCGGCGATCACGCTCATGCTTGTGCTCGTCCATGGTCACCAGCAAGCCCTCGAGCCGGTTTTCCAGGATGTGCTTGAGGCTGTCCACGTCGGCGGCGCCTTTCACACTGCTCTGCAGCCCATCGACCTGCTGACGCAACTGGGTATCCAGTGCCTCGGCGGCGGTGCTGTTGTCGGCATGCCCGGCACTGGCTTCGTGCAGGTGGCTCTGGAAGCCTTCCAGGCGCTCGTTGAGCTGTTGCAGGTAGGTCTCGAATTCGTGCTGGCCGCTGTCGGTGATCGCCAGCATCAGCACCGCCAAGTCGTCGAGCACCGGGATCAGTTCGTACCAGTTCAGCCCCCGCGCCACCCGCTCGCGCATTTCCAGGGCCTGGGCCTTGTGCCGCTCGGGCAGGCTGAGGTCGTCGAGCAGGCCGATCAGGGTCTGCTCGATATGGGCGGCCACTTGGCTGTAGGGCGGCTCTACCGCGTAGGGCAGGGCATAGGGGCCATCTTCACCGAACGTTTCTTCCAGCGTCTGCGGCGGTACGGGCTCTGGCGTGGGTTGGCTGAGGGCTGGCTCTGGCGCTGTCGCCTCATCCGGCACAGGCTCGGGTGGCGGCGCGCTCGGCACGTCTGCGGTTTCGATCAGCGCCGGCCCTTCCAGCTCCGCTACCAAGGCTGGCTCAGCCAGTGCTGGGGGAGCCAGGGGCAGCAGTGCGTCTACATCCTCGGGCTGCGGGTCTTCAGCAACGCGCTGAACGGGGGCGGCAACGGGCGGCGCCACGGCCTCAGCCATTGCCACAACAGGCGCCGCCGCCAGTGCAACCTCTGCTTCGTCGGGCTGCTCGCTGTCACGACCACCAAACAAGCGCTGCAAAAAGCCTGGCCGCTCTTCTTCAGGCTTGCCCAACGCATCCAGCGCGCGACCTTGCAGGCCGCTCAGCTCCCCCAGCAACGGGGGCAGCTCACGCGACTGGGCAACCCCGCCGTCGAGTTTTTTCGCCAGTTTTTTCAGCGGCCGCGAGATGTCGCTTGGCAGCGGCAAGCCTTGCAGCTGGGTGACCAGCGCCGTCAGCGCATCGCTGACCTGGTTCATGCGGGTTTCCCGGCGTTGCTCGGAATCCAGCACGGCTTTTTCCAGGCGCGGAATCAGCCCGGCAAGGCCTGCGTCCATGTTGTCGCTGCGGATGACCTCGCGCATTTCCTTCATGCACTGGTCCACCACCTTGTCACTGCCTTCGGCGGCCAGGGTGCTGCGCACCAGCCCACGACGCAGCAGGTCGAGACGCGCGTCCCAACGGCGTTCAAGCTTCTCTTGCTGCTCGATGCTCTTAAGGTATTTCTCTTTCCAGCGTTCAGCGTCGTCAGTCATGCCCGGGCCCGCAAACGGTGATGGCAATTAGCTCAAAACCGGCAGCGTATCCACAGTCAATGCATCAGGCAATCGAATCTCGACGGCAACGGGAAGGTGATCGGAAATTGGCTGCGCCAACACCTCGACGCGCTCAAGGGTGAGGCTTGGGCTGAGCAGGATATGGTCCAGGCAACGCTGCGGTCGCCAACTGGGGAAGGTGGCCTCGACTTGCGGGGCGACCAGGCCCAGGTCGCGCAGGGGGGAATGCTCCAGCAGGTCGGTGGCATGGGTGTTCATGTCACCCATCAACACCTGATGGCGGTAGCCGCCAATCAGCTCGCGAATGTAGCCAAGCTGCAGGGCGCGGGTTTTGGCGCCGAGCGCCAGGTGCATCATCACCACGATCAGCGCATCTTCACCCTCGCCGAAGCGCACCAGAATGGCACCGCGGCCGGCCGGGCCGGGCAGGGGGTGATCTTCGAGGTGTTGCGGCTTGAGGCGGCTGAGCACGCCGTTGCTGTGCTGGGCGAAGCGCCCGAGGTTACGGTTGAGCTGCTGGTACCAGTAAGGGAAGGCACCCAGTTGGGCCAGGTGTTCGACCTGGTTGATGTAGCCCGAACGCAGGCTGCCGCCATCGGCTTCCTGCAAGGCCACCAGGTCGAAGTCACTGAGCAACTTGCCGATTTTTTGCAGGTTGCTGGCACGCCCGGTGTGCGGCAGCAGGTGCTGCCAGCTGCGGGTCAGGTAATGCCGGTAGCGCTCAGTACTGATGCCGACCTGAATATTGAAACTGAGCAGCCGCAGGCGCCCATCCTCTGGCAGGCCGGGCGCCTGCAGGTGATGTTCGTTGACCTGCGGCTGGTGCAGGCCAATGCCACGCGTGCTTCGGAAGCGGGGCATGGGTACGCCGCTTACTTAGCGGCGCGCTCCTTGGCGATCAGCTGGTCGGCAACATTCAGCACGCCCTCTGGCCCGCCTGCGGTGCCCAGGTCGAAGCGGTACTTGCCGTTGACGACCATGCTCGGGACGCCGGTGATTTCGTACTTCTTCGCCAGTTCCTTGGCCTGGTTGACCTGTCCTTTGATGGCGAAGGAGTTGAAGGTGGCGAGGAATTTGTCCTTGTCCACGCCTTGGGTGGCGAGGAAGTCGGCCATGTCCTGAGGCTCGGTCAGGCGCTTTTTCTGGTTCTGGATGGCATCGAACACTGCGGCATGCACCTTGTGCTCGACGCCCATGGCTTCGAGGGTCAGGAACATCTGGCCGTGGGCGTCCCACGGGCCACCGAACATGGCGGGAACACGTTTGAAATTGACGTCAGCCGGCAGCTTTTCAGCCCATGGGTTGACGGTCGGCTCGAAGTGATAGCAGTGAGGGCAGCCGTACCAGAACAGCTCGACCACTTCGATCTTGCCAGGCACGGAAACCGGAACGGGGTTGCTCAGCTCGATATATTCTTTGCCGGCAACAGGCTCGGCGGCCTGTACGGCGGTCATACCGAATACGCTGGCGGCGACCAGCGCAGCGCTGAGAATCAGTTTACGCATGCTTTACTCCTGAGCATTCATGGGTCGCCTCGACGCGACCTGTGTTGAGACAGGCCGGGCCAGGCCCGAGTTCTGTAGTGTAACGGCTGCGGACGTAAAAAAGGGCGGTCCGGCCGCCCTTTCATCTTTGGCTTACAACATTAACCGAATGTTAATACGCCAGCTTCTTCGCGGGTTTGCCCGCGAAGAACTCGCCATTTACCTCAGTGCAGGCCCTGGATGTAGCTGGCCAACGCTTCGATATCGTGGTTGCTCAGCTTGCCCGCGATGGTACGCATGGTCATGGCATCGCCATCGTTGGTACGCACGCCTTCACGGAACTCGGTCAGTTGCTTGGTCACGTATTGCGAGTGCTGCCCGCTCAGGTGCGGGAAGCCGGCCAGGGCGATACCTGCGCCGTTCGGTGAGTGGCAGCCGGTACAGGCGGGCATGCCTTTTTCCAGGTCGCCGCCATTGAACAAGGCGCGGCCGCGTTCGACGAGCTTGGGGTCGGCCGCCCCGACGCTACCTTTTTGGCTGGCGAAGTACGCCGCGATATCGGCCAGGTCCTGGTCACTGAAGGCCGCCAGCATGCCAGTCATCTCCAACACGGTGCGCTTGCCAGACTTGATATCGTGCAGTTGTTTTTCGAGGTAACGCTGGCCCTGGCCTGCCAGTTTCGGGAAGTTCGGTGCCAGGCTATTGCCGTCGGGGTTGTGGCAGGCACCACAGACGGCCGTCTTGGCCTGGCCGGCGGCGGCATCGCCTTTGATAGGTTCCGCAGCAATGGCCGCACCTGCGACACCCATGGTCAACAGCAGACTCACGACTAGTTTGTTCATCAGCTAATCCAACACGGCTAAGGGTGAAATGTTATGTATCGGGACTGCCGCTCATCCAAAGGATGACCAAACGGTAGTCCTCGGCACTGCAGTCCATGCACAATCCACGCGGCGGCATAGCCTTGAAACCCTGGGTCACATGCCTCACGAGTACATCCACACCTTGCGCCAGTCTTGGCTCCCATGCTGCCCGGTCACCCTGCTGGGGGGCCTGTGGCAACTGACCGGCGTGACAGGCCGCACACGTGCGGTTGTACAACACCTCGGGATCCTGTGTAGCCTGTGCGCTGAAAAACGGCAGGAACATACCGACAGCAAGCAGCCATTTCGCCATGCGGAACGACCTTCAGGGTTGGGGGCCGCGCTGCGTTCTGATGCGCGAGCTATTGTTCGACACCCCATGCTCGCTCTCCTTCGCTGGGAGAATGAGCACACAAAAACTGGGGCATTATATACTTCCGCCATCCAAACGGAAACGACACCGCTTGCCAGGCTCGAGCCTTCAGAGTCAGGCAACACCCACATCGGATATCCCATGCAAGTCAAGAACCCCATCCTCGGCCTCTGCCAGAAAGCCACATTCGCCCTCAGCGCAGCCAAGGTCGAACAATGCCCGGACGACCAGGGTTACGAGGTGGCTTTCGCCGGCCGTTCCAACGCCGGCAAATCCAGCGCCCTCAATACCCTGACTCATGCCAGCCTGGCGCGTACCTCGAAAACCCCGGGGCGCACCCAGCTGTTGAATTTCTTCAGTCTGGACGATGAACGGCGTTTGGTCGACCTGCCGGGCTACGGTTATGCAAAAGTACCGATTCCACTCAAGCAGCACTGGCAGCGCCACCTGGAAGCCTACCTGGGCAGCCGTGAGTGCCTGCGCGGTGTGATCTTGATGATGGACGTGCGCCATCCGATGACCGACTTCGACAAGATGATGCTCGACTGGGCCAAGGCCAGCGGCATGCCGATGCACATCCTGCTGACCAAGGCCGACAAACTCACCCACGGCGCCGGCAAGAACACCTTGCTCAAGGTGCAGTCGGAGATCCGCAAGGGCTGGGGCGACGCAGTGACCATCCAGCTGTTCTCGGCACCGAAGCGCCTGGGGCTGGACGAAGCCTACCGCGTGCTGGCGGACTGGATGGAGCTGGAAGACAAGCCCGTGGCCTAAAAACCTGCATAGACTCCAGTAGGAGCAGCCGTGTGCTGCGAAGAGGCCATGTCAGGCTGTAGATATCTGTTGCCCATATTGGCCCTTTCGCAGCACAAGGCTGCTCCCACAGTGGGGGAGCAGCAGCGCCTGTCAGGCAAATCGCAGGCAAAAAAAACCCCGGACTTCGTATGGGGAGGGGGAAGTTCGGGGTCCAAGTCCGGACCGCTAGGGCGGGGTCCAGATATCTGCCAACACTTAACACAACATAGGAGCATCGAAGGGCTTCACCAGCCATTCAGTTACTCTGAGTTCCGCTTCACCGGTTTAGTTCCGAAGCCCTGAAAACTATTTGCGATAGTTTCATGAAACTCCAGCACTAATAGCATCTAGCCATGCCAGGATCCGCGTCACCACGTCGCAGATCCTACACAGCTTTGCCGGCTCAATCAGTGAGCTTCGTCCCAATTCGCGCCAATTCCTGCCTCCACCAGTAACGGTACATCCAGTTGCGCGGCGCGGCTCATGTGCAGACGAATTTCATCTTTTACCTGCTCGACCAGCTCCTCACGCACCTCCAGCACCAATTCGTCGTGCACCTGCAGGATCACGCGGGCATCGAGGCCGCTCTCGGTCAGCCAGTTGTCCACATTGACCATCGCCCGCTTGATGATATCGGCAGCCGTACCCTGCATCGGTGCGTTGATCGCCGTCCGCTCAGCGCCTTTGCGCAGGGCCGGGTTCTTGGCGTTGATGTCTGGCAGGTACAGGCGACGGCCAAAGAGCGTTTCGACGAAGCCTTGCTCGGCGGCCTGAGCGCGGGTGCGCTCCATGTAGGCCAGTACGCCCGGGTAACGGGCGAAGTAGCGGTCGATGTAGTCCTGGGACTGCTTGCGGTCGACGCCGATCTGCTTGGCCAGGCCAAAGGCGCTCATGCCGTAGATCAGGCCGAAGTTGATGGCCTTGGCGCTGCGGCGCTGGTCGGTGGTAACAGCCTCAAGCGGCACGCCGAACACTTCAGCCGCAGTGGCGCGGTGCACGTCGAGGTTGTTGCGGAAGGCGTGCAGCAAACCTTCGTCCTTGGCCAGGTGAGCCATGATGCGCAGCTCGATCTGCGAATAGTCCGCCGCCAGCAGCTTGTAGCCAGGGCTGGCCACGAAGGCCTGGCGGATACGCCGCCCTTCCGCGGTGCGAATCGGGATGTTCTGCAGGTTCGGGTCGCTCGACGACAGGCGCCCGGTGGCCGCCACCGCCTGCTGGTAAGAGGTGTGAATGCGCCCGGTGCGTGGGTTGATCTGCCCTGGCAGTTTGTCGGTGTAGGTGCTCTTGAGCTTGCTCAGGCTGCGGTACTGCATCAGTACCTCAGGCAGCGGGTAGCCTTGCTCGGCCAGTTCGTCGAGTACCGCCTCGGCGGTAGACGGCTGGCCCTTGGCGGTCTTGCTCAGCACCGGCATGCCCAGTTTGTCGTAGAGGATCGCACCCAACTGCTTGGGCGAGCCCAGGTTGAAGGTCTCGCCAGCCAGTTCGTAGGCGCGGCGCTCCAATTCGGCCATCTTCACGCCCAGTTCGCCGCTCTGCACGTGCAGCAGCTCGGCATCCACCAGCGCACCCTGGCGCTCGATCTTGGCCAGCACCGGCACCAGCGGCATCTCGATGTCCATCAGCACCGGCTGCACGCTTGGGGTTTTGGCCAGGCGCGCCTGCAGCGCCTGGTGCAGGCGCAGGGTGATGTCGGCGTCCTCGGCGGCATACGGGCCGGCCTTGTCCAACGGGATCTGGTTGAAGGTCAGCTGTTTCGCGCCCTTGCCGGCAATCTGCTCGAAGGTGATGGTGGTGTGGTCGAGGTACTTCTGCGCCAGGCTGTCCATGTCGTGGCGGGTGGCCGTGGAGTCCAGCACATAGGACTCGAGCATGGTGTCGTAGGCCACGCCGCGCATGTGGATAGCCGGGGCGCCATTGGCCAGGATGTTGATATCGTACTTGGCGTTTTGCCCGACCTTGGCTTTGGCTGCGTCTTCCAGCAGGGGTTTGAGCGCCAGCAGCACAGCCTCGCGGTCCAGCTGAACCGGCGCGCCTTCGTAGTCATGGGTCAGCGGCACATAGGCGGCTTCGAACGGCTCGACCGCGAACGACAGGCCGACCAGTTGCGCCTGCTGCGCGTCCAGGCCGGTGGTTTCGGTGTCGAACGCAAACAGCGGGGCCTGGCGCAGTTTGGCCAGCCAGGCGTCGAAACGGGCCTGGTCGAGGACCGTCTCGTACTTCGGTTCGACCTTGGCCGCCGGTGCCGCTTCTTCAGGCACGGCCACGGTTGCCCCGGCCCTGGCAGCTTCACGCTGAACGTCGGCGACCCAGCTCTTGAACTCCATCTCGGTGTACAACGCCAGCAGCGCATCGCGGTCTGGCTCGCCGCAGACCAGCGCCTCGACTTCGATATCCAGCGGCACATCGATCTTGATGGTGGCCAGCTCATAGGACAGGAACGCCGCCTCACGGTGTTCCTCAAGCTTGGCCGGCAAGGTCTTGGCGCCACGGATGCTCAGGCCCGGGACCTTGTCGAGGTTGTCGTAGACATCACGCAGGCCGCCACCGATCCCGGTCAGCAGGCCGGCAGCGGTCTTCTCGCCCACACCCGGCACGCCCGGGATGTTGTCGACCTTGTCGCCCATCAGGGCCAGGAAATCGATGATGTGCTCAGGGCCGACGCCGAATTTTTCGTGCACGCCGGCAACATCCATCACGCTACCGGTCATGGTGTTGACCAAGGTGACGTGGCCGTCCACCAACTGCGCCATGTCCTTGTCACCCGTCGAAATGATCACCGGCCGGCCTTGCGCCGCGCTGCTGCGCGCCAGGGTGCCGATCACATCGTCGGCCTCCACGCCTTCGACGCACAGCAAGGGGTAGCCCAAGGCCTTGACGCTGGCATGCAGGGGTTCGATCTGCACCCGCAGGTCATCGGGCATGCTCGGGCGGTTGGCCTTGTACTCGGCGAACATGGCATCGCGGAAGGTACCGCCCTTGGCGTCGAACACCACTGCGAACAGGCTGTCAGGGTATTGCTTGCGCAGGCTCTTGAGCATGTTCAGCACACCCTTGACCGCGCCGGTAGGCATGCCTTTGGAGGTGGTCAGCGGCGGCAATGCGTGGAAAGCGCGGTAGAGGTAGGAGGAACCGTCCACCAGGACGAGGGGCGCTTGGCTCATGAGCAGAATCAACCTTTTCGGCGGGTCCGGAGCTAGAATAGCCGGATCAATGACGACAAAGGGACAAGGTTATCATGCGTACACTCAATCGCCTGTTACTGCTCGGTCTGTTGGCAACCATGCCAGTCGTCACCCTGGCGGCGGACGACGCCCCCTCGGCCGATCCCGAGGTGACCATTCGCACGGAAGGCGATAAAACCATCCAGGAATACCGTCAGAACGGCTTCCTGTATGCGATCAAGATCACGCCAAAAAACGGCAAGCCTTATTTCCTGGTACGCGCCGACGGCACTGATGCCAATTTCATTCGTTCCGACCAGCCGGACATGCTGATTCCGTCCTGGAAGATCTTCGAGTGGTAAGCTGACGCGTATCGTTCACATTAACCTGGCACTTCCCGGCGGAAGTGCCCGTATGGGCATTTTTCATCATGTCAGTTTTCACCCCCGTGACCCGGCCTGAGCTGGAAACCTTTCTGGCGCCGTACCAGCTGGGCCGTCTGCTCGACTTCCAGGGCATCGCCGCCGGTACCGAAAACAGCAACTTCTTCGTCAGCCTGGAACAGGGTGAGTTCGTCCTGACGCTGATCGAGCGCGGCCCGAGCGAAGACATGCCGTTCTTCATCGAGCTGCTCGACGTGCTGCATGACGCCGACATGCCCGTGCCGTACGCCCTGCGTGACCGTGATGGCAATGGCCTGCGCGAACTGTGTGGCAAGCCTGCGTTGCTGCAGCCGCGGCTGTCGGGCAAGCACATCAAGGTACCCAACAACCAGCACTGCGCCCAGGTTGGCGAGTTGCTCGCGCACATCCACCTGGCCACCCGCAACCACGTCATCGAGCGCAAGACCGACCGCGGCCTGGACTGGATGCTGGCGTCTGGCGCCGAGCTGATGCCGCGCCTGAGTGCCGAACAGGTTGCGCTGTTGCAGCCGGCGCTGGACGAAATCAATGCACACAAGGCGCAGATCCTGGCCTTGCCACGGGCCAACCTGCACGCCGACCTGTTCCGCGACAACGTGATGTTCGAAGGCACCCACCTGACCGGTGTGATCGACTTCTACAACGCCTGCTCGGGGCCGATGCTGTATGACATCGCCATCACCGTGAACGACTGGTGTATCGATGAGCACGGTGCCCTCGATGTGCCACGCGCCCAGGCGCTGCTGGCGGCCTACGCGGCGCTGCGCCCGTTCACCGCCGCCGAGGCCGAGCTGTGGCCCGAGATGTTGCGGGTCGGGTGTGTGCGTTTCTGGCTGTCGCGCCTGATTGCGGCGGAATCGTTTGCCGGGATGGACGTGATGATCCACGACCCGAGCGAGTTCGAGGTGCGCCTGGCGCAGCGCCAGCAGGTGGCATTACACCTGCCGTTCGCCCTCTGAACCCACCAAGGGCGATGATTAACCTGTAGGAGCAGCCTTGTGCTGCGAAGAGGCCGGTAAACACACAGAGGATCTTTGCTGTTATTACCGGCCTCTTCGCAGCACAAGGCTGCTCCTACCAGGGTCGCGCATGGCCGCAGGCCGGGCGCAACCCCGCCAAAAGGCCGCGCGCCTTAGAGCTGTTCCAGGCACCCCGCCAGGTCGCTACCCAGCTTCTCCAGCAGGCGCTCATAGCCCTTGGCATCTACCGGGTCCGTGCCACCCAAGGCATCCAGCTCAGCCAACCGCACCGGCAACCCCGCCGTCAGCGTCTCCGCCAGGCGCGGCCGCAGCGGCGGCTCGCTGAACACACAGGTCTTGCCCACTTCCTGCAGGCGCTTGCGCATGGCGGCCACATGCTGCGCGCCCGGCTGCACCTCGGAAGCCACACTGAATACCCCGGTGTGCTTCAGACCATAATTGGCCTCGAAGTAATCGAACGCCTCGTGAAACACGAAGTACGGCTTGTCGGCGATACCCGCCACCCGCGCCTTGATACGCCCATCCAGGGCATCAAGACGCTCGACAAAGGCCTTCAGGTTGGCCTGGTAACGCGCGGCATTGGCGGGGTCGACCTCGGCCAGGTCCGCCGCCATCTTCGCTGCGATCACCCGGGCATTGACCGACGACAGCCACAGGTGCGCGTCGAGGCTGCCTGGGCGGTGATCGTGGTCATGGTCGTCGTGGTCGTCTTCATCATGCGAGTGGCTGTCTTCGCCAAAATGGCGCAACTGCATGCCAGTCAGCGACTGAACCGCAACGGTGGCCTTGTCCCGCCCTTTCAGCACGCGCGGCAGAAAGTTCTCCATGTCCGGCCCGATCCAGTACAGCAGGTCGGCATCCGCGACGCGCCGTACGTCGGAGGGGCGCAGGGCGTAATGGTGCGGCGAAGCGCCAGGCGGCAACAGCACATCCGGGCTGCCCACCCCGTCCTGTACGGCGGCGGCAATCTGCTGCAGCGGTTTGATACTGGTCAGCACACGCACGTCGGCCTGGGCTGAAAATGCGATGAAAGCGACAAAAAGGGCTAGGAATCGGGACACGGTGAATACTCGGCTCGACAGAAACAGGTAACATAATAACGTCTCCATCCAGAACCGTCGCTGCCCATGTCCATCACGCCGCTGGCCAACCGCCCCCACGATCACTCCCATTGCGTACACAGCGCACTGGCCGAAGCCGATGCCTTGTGCACCCGCCAGGGGTTGCGCCTGACCGCACTGCGCCGCCGTGTGCTGGAGCTGGTCTGGCAAAGCCACAAGCCGCTGGGGGCCTACGACATTCTCGCCGTGCTCAGCGAGCAGGACGGCCGCCGCGCCGCACCGCCGACCGTGTACCGCGCCCTGGATTTTCTCCTCGACAACGGCCTGGTGCACCGCATCGCCTCGCTCAACGCCTTCATCGGCTGCAGCCACCCAGAGCATGTGCACCAGGGCCAGTTCCTGATCTGCCGCGCCTGCCATGTGGCCATCGAGCTGGAGCAGGACAGCATCAGCGACGCCATCATCAGCAGCGCCAAGGGCGTCGGCTTCAGCGTCGAAACCCAGACCGTGGAAGTGGTCGGCCTGTGCAGCAACTGCCGGAGCGCGGCATGAGCGACGCCCTGATCCGCCTGGAGCAGGTCGGTGTCACCTTCGCCGGCGAGGCGGTGCTCGACAGCATCGACCTGTCAGTGGCACCGGGCCAGATCGTGACCCTGATCGGCCCCAACGGGGCAGGCAAGACCACCTTGGTACGCGCCGTGCTGGGGCTGCTCAAGCCGCACCGGGGCAAAGTCTGGCGCAAGCCGAAGCTGCGCATTGGCTACATGCCGCAAAAAATCCAGGTGGATGCCACGCTGCCGCTGTCGGTGCTGCGCTTTTTGCGCCTGGTACCCGGCGTAGACCGCCCAGCTGCCTTGTCGGCGCTGCAGGAAGTAGGGGCCGAGCAGGTCATCGACAACCCGATCCAGACCATTTCCGGCGGCGAGATGCAGCGCGTGCTGCTGGCCCGGGCGCTGCTGCGCGAGCCACAACTGCTGGTGCTCGATGAGCCGGTGCAAGGGGTCGACGTGGTCGGCCAGACCGAGCTGTACAACCTCATCACCCGCCTGCGCGACCGCCACGGTTGCGGCGTGCTGATGGTTTCCCACGACCTGCACCTGGTGATGAGCGCCACCGACCAGGTGGTCTGCCTCAACCGGCATGTGTGCTGCTCCGGCCACCCCGAGCAGGTCAGCAACGACCCGGCCTTCGTCGAGCTGTTCGGCCAGAACGCGCCAAGCCTGGCGATCTATCACCACCATCACGACCACAGCCACGACCTGCACGGCTCGGTGGTCGCCCCTGGCACCCATGTTCACGGAGAGCACTGCAAGCATGGCTGATTTTCTTCTTTATGCCCTGCTTGCCGGTCTGTCCCTGGCGTTGGTGGCCGGCCCTCTGGGGTCGTTCGTGGTGTGGCGGCGCATGGCCTATTTCGGCGATACCCTGTCCCACGCCGCCCTGCTCGGGGTAGCCCTCGGTTTTGCCCTGGACGTCAGCCCAGCACTGGCGGTAACCGTGGGCTGCCTGCTGCTGGCGTTGCTGCTGGTGACCTTGCAGCAACGCCAACCGCTGGCCTCCGACACCCTGCTTGGCATCCTCGCCCCCAGCACGCTGTCCCTGGGCCTGGTGGTCCTGAGCTTCATGCACGATGTGCGCATCGACCTGATGGCCTACCTGTTCGGCGACCTGCTGGCCATCAGCACCACTGACCTTGCCTGGATCCTCGGCGGCAGCGTGTTGGTATTGCTGCTGCTCGCCGCCCTGTGGCGGCCGTTGCTGGCCGTGACCGTGCATGAAGAATTGGCCATGGTCGAGGGCCTGCCAGTGGCGGGCCTGCGCCTGGCCTTGATGCTGTTGATTGCCGTGGTGATCGCCGTGGCGATGAAGATCGTCGGTGTGCTGTTGATTACCTCGCTGCTGATCATCCCCGCCGCCGCCGCGCAACGCCACGCCCGCTCGCCCGAGCAGATGGCCTTGGGCGCCAGCCTGCTGGGGGTGACGGCGGTGTGTGGTGGCTTGGCCATGTCCTGGTTCAAGGACACCCCGGCCGGCCCTTCCATCGTGGTCTGCGCGGCAGTGCTATTCTTGCTGAGCCTGGCCCTGCCAAAACGCTGAAAACCGGGGTGCGCAACAGCGCACCCTGCAACCTTTTCGCGGGTAAAAGGTCTGTAAGACTTGTTTTCGAGCGTGCGCACCTGGGTGTAGACTTGCTCGCTTTTTGCGCAAATAGAGAGTCGCAGGAATGAAGCCGTTCGCCTCCCGTTATCTGCTTGTTGCCGCGTTTTCCCTGTTCCTGGCTGCCTGTTCCAGTGCCCCGGTCGAACAGGCCGATGCACCTGCCCAAGCCGATGCCTGGCAGCAGTTGCAACAGAACATCGCCAGCAATGAGCTGGCTACCGCCGAAGACCAGTTGGCTGCCTTGCAGGCCCAGTCACCCGTTGACCCGCGCCTGGAGCAGTACCAGCGGCAGCTGGCCGAAGCGTACCTGCAGCGTAGCCAGATCGTCCTGCAGAAGGGCGACGTCAACGCTGCAGCCACCGCCTTGGCACGTGCCCGCGCGCTGATGCCCCAGGCCCCGGCGGTCACCGGTGGCGATGCCGTCAGCCAGGCCCGTAAGGCCGAGCTGGAAAAGGCCGAGGCTGCGCTGAAGGCGGCCGAGGCCAAGCCCCAGGCGCGCGTGATCGACCCGACTGCACCGAGCACCGTGATTGCGCTGAAGACCACGGACATTGCCGCCATGCGCCGCCAGCTCGATGAGATTGCTGCCGATGTGGTGAGTTATCAGTGCGACGTGGTGTTCCAAGTGCCGCGCACCGAGGATGCACCTTGGTTGAAGACGCTGCTGGAAAAGCGGGTGCACAAGATTGACAGCGGGTTCAAGCTAAACCAGAAGCACGAAATTCAGCGCAAGCTGCCCGCCCAGGTGGTACTGGTTCCGCATCAGCGCTGAACAGCTTCGCGGGGCAAGCCCGCTCCCACAAGGCCACCACTACCCTCAGGAAGTGTGGTGCACTTGTAGGAGCTGGCTTGCCTGCGATGGGCTGCAAAGCAGCCCCCTTTACGCCGGCACCGCCTCAGCAGCCGCCTCCCGCTCCCAAACTCGATGCCCTTCTACTGCTTTCACAAAGGCATCCACGGTTTTCTGGTCATCCCCTAGCAGCAGGCCCTTGTCCTCCTTGAGCCCCAAACTGCCCAGCAATGCCTTGCCTTCCTTGGCCAAGGCGATCGCCTTCAGGTGCTTGTAGCCCTCCAGCAGGAAGTGCTTGGCCAGCCCACTGGCGCCCAACGCATCCAGCGACGCCTTGCCAGCCGGCACCAGAATGCCGTCGAACATGATCGAAGGCATGCCCTCCATCGACGCATCCACCGGCAGCGGCTTGCCTTGGGCGGTTTTAACCGGCGCCGAACTTGGCCCCAGCACCAGAATGCGCGCACTGTGCGCCTCCAGCGCCTTGACCAACTGATCGACACTCGCCCCATCTACCCCATCGGCCACCAGCACGGCAATTTTGCGGCCTTTGATACCGACACTGCCTGGGTGATTCATCTGGCTCAAGGCCGGTGATTGCGCCAACTTGCTGCCTTTGACCTGCACCGTGCCAGCCTTGGGCGCAGGCAAGCCCAGGTTGGCCGCCACCGCTGCTGCCAGCTTCAGGTCGATGTTGGCCAGAATCTCGTTCACCTCACGCACACGGATATGCTCGCGCTCCACCTTGCCCAGCTCGAAGCTGTACGCCTTGATGATGTGCTGCTGCTCATTGGGGCTCATGCTGTGGAAGAACAAACGCGCCTGCGAGAAATGATCGCCGAACGACTCGCTGCGCTGGCGAATTTTCACCGCGTCGATGCGTTCCTGATAGCTCTCAAAGCCGCCATCCTGGGCTGCGGCCGGGGTTTCTTTCGGCCAGCCGCCGTCAATCGAGTTGGGTTCGTAGGAGGCGCGGCCCTTGTGGATAGTTTGCCGGTGCAGCGCGTCACGCTGGTTGTTATGGTTCGGCGCGACCGGGCGGTTGATCGGAATCTCATGGAAGTTCGGCCCACCCAGCCGGCTCAGTTGCGTGTCGGTGTAGGAGAACAACCGGCCTTGCAGCAGGGGGTCATTGGAAAAGTCGATGCCCGGCACGATATGCCCAGGGCAGAACGCAACCTGCTCCACTTCAGCAAAGAAATTGTCGGGGTTACGGTTGAGCACCATCTTGCCCAACGGCGTAACCGGCACCAGTTCTTCGGGGATGATCTTGGTGGGGTCGAGCAGGTCGAACTCGAATGTGTGCTCATCGGCTTCCGGCACGATCTGTACGCCCAGCTCCCACTCAGGGTAGTCGCCGGTCTCGATGGCCTCGCTCAGGTCGCGGCGGTGGAAGTCGGTGTCCTTGCCCGCAAGCTTTTGCGCTTCGTCCCACAGCACGGAGTGCACGCCTTGGCGCGGCTTCCAGTGGAACTTGACGAAGCTGGCCACGCCTTCGGCATTGATCAGGCGGAAGGTGTGGATGCCAAAGCCCTCCATCATCCGCAGGCTGCGCGGAATGGCGCGGTCAGACATGGCCCACATGACCATGTGCGCCGACTCAGGGACCAGCGAAACGAAGTCCCAGAACGTGTCATGGGCCGAACCGCCGGTGGGCATCTCGTTGTGCGGCTCGGGCTTCACCGCATGCACAAAGTCGGGGAACTTGATCGCATCCTGGATGAAGAACACCGGCATGTTGTTGCCAACCAGGTCGAAATTGCCTTCATCGGTGTAGAACTTGACGGCAAAACCACGCACGTCGCGCACTGTGTCACCCGACCCACGTGGGCCCTGCACGGTGGAAAAGCGCACGAACACCGGGGTGACTTTCTCTGGGTCCTGCAGGAAACCGGCCTTGGTCAGCTCGGCGTGGTTGCCGTAGCTCTGGAAGTAACCATGGGCGCCGGTGCCTCGGGCATGGACGATGCGTTCAGGGATGCGCTCATGATCGAAGTGGGTGATCTTCTCGCGCATGATGAAGTCTTCGAGCAGCGAAGGCCCACGTGGCCCGGCCTTGAGGGTGTTCTGGTTGTCGGCGATCTTCACGCCTTGATTGGTGCGCAGGGCCTGGCCTGTGGCATCGCTGCGCACATTTTCAAGGCTCTGCAGCTTGGTATTGGTATTGGCATGATCAGGGCTGTTGACCCCGGCGGCCTGGCTTTCTTTGGGTGCATCAACTTTCTTGCTGGGCATGGTCGGCTTTCCTCATCAGTCATCAGGCATTGCCCGTGAGGGCTTGTTCTATTAGTGACTGGAGCCCGATTGGCTACGTTCAATAAGCTTTACCGGTTGTCGCGTTATGCCCGCCGGGTTGGTGCATTACGAAATAAATGCTAAGAACAGCTATGGGAAAAGGCTAAAATGCGCCACCCCAGCTAACCGCTGCCCCAAATTCCATGCGCCCCACAAGGTTCGCTACGTGATCGAGTTCCAACATGTGCACAAGACCTACCGCGTCGCCGGTAGGGAAATCCCCGCCCTCAACCCGACCAGCCTGACCATCGAAGATGGCCAAGTGTTCGGCCTGATCGGCCACTCCGGCGCTGGCAAAAGCACCCTGCTGCGCCTGATCAACCGCCTCGAAGAGCCTTCGGGCGGCAAGATCATTGTCGATGGCGAGGACGTTACCGCGTTCAACGCCAACCAGCTGCGAGGCTTCCGCCAGCAGGTCGGGATGATTTTCCAACACTTCAACCTGCTGGCCTCCAAGACCGTGGCCGACAACGTGGCCCTGCCATTGACCCTGGCCGGCGAGCTGTCGCGCAGCGAAATCGACAAGCGCGTCACCGAGCTGCTGGCCCGCGTCGGCTTGCAAGACCACGCCAAGAAGTACCCCGCGCAGTTGTCGGGCGGCCAGAAGCAGCGCGTCGGCATCGCCCGCGCCTTGTCTACCAACCCGAAGATCCTGCTGTGCGACGAAGCCACCAGCGCGCTTGACCCGCAGACCACTGCGTCGGTGCTGCAACTGCTGGCCGAGATCAACCGTGAGCTGAAGCTGACCATCGTCCTGATCACCCACGAAATGGACGTGATCCGCCGGGTCTGCGACCGCGTGGCCGTGATGGACGCCGGGCAGATCGTCGAACAAGGGCCGGTGGCCGATGTGTTCTTGCACCCGCAGCACGCGACTACCAAGCGTTTCGTCCAGGAGGACGAGCAGGTCGATGAAGGCGAGCAGCGTGATGACTTCGCCCACGTACCCGGCCGCATCGTGCGCCTGACCTTCCAGGGCGAGGCCACCTACGCACCGCTGCTGGGCACCGTCGCCCGCGAGACGGGCGTTGACTACAGCATCCTGGCCGGGCGTATCGACCGCATCAAGGATGTCCCCTATGGGCAGCTGACCCTGGCCGTCACCGGCGGCGACATGGAAGCGGCGTTCGACCGCTTCAAGGCAGCTGACGTACATATGGAGGTACTGCGTTGATGGACGCCCTGAATTTCTTTGCCAACGTCGACTGGGCCGAAATCTGGCTGGCCACCATCGACACCATGATCATGCTGTTCGGCTCGCTGTTCTTCACCGTGCTGCTGGGCCTGCCGTTGGGCGTGCTGCTGTTCCTTTGCGGCCCGCGCCAGATGTTCGAGCAAAAAGGCGTGTACGCGCTGCTGTCGCTGGTCGTCAACATCCTGCGTTCGCTGCCGTTCATCATTTTGCTGATCGTGATGATCCCGATCACCGTGCTGATCACCGGCACCTCGCTGGGCGTCGCCGGCGCCATTCCGCCACTGGTGGTCGGGGCCACGCCGTTCTTCGCACGCCTGGTCGAAACCGCCCTGCGTGAAGTGGACCGCGGCATCATCGAAGCCACCCAGTCGATGGGCGCCACAACGCGCCAGATCATCACCAGCGCGCTGCTGCCCGAAGCCCGTCCCGGCATCTTCGCGGCCATCACCGTAACCGCCATTACCCTGGTGTCGTACACCGCCATGGCCGGTGTGGTCGGCGCGGGCGGCCTGGGCGACCTGGCCATCCGCTTCGGCTACCAGCGCTTCCAGACCGATGTCATGGTCGTGACCGTGGTGCTGTTGCTGGTGCTGGTTCAAGTACTGCAGAGCGTGGGCGACAAACTGGTCGTGCATTTTTCCCGTAAGTAACCCCAATGGGGTCGGCCTGGCCGACCCGTTCGGGGGCCGTCGCGGCCCTCACAAGGAGTGATCAATGAAGAAGCTGCTTGCTGTTGCTGCCGCTGTCGCGGCCTTCTCGGCCCACGCCGATACCCTGACCGTCGCCGCCACCCCGGTGCCGCACGCCGAGATCCTCAACTTCGTCAAACCGCAACTGGCGAAAGAAGGCGTGGAGCTGAAGGTCAAGGAATTCACCGACTACATCCAGCCAAACGTGCAGGTGGCCGAGAAGCGCCTGGACGCCAACTTCTTCCAGCACCAGCCGTACCTGGATGAGTTCAACAAGGCCAAGGGCACCGACCTGGTCAGCGTGACCGGCGTGCACATCGAGCCGCTGGGCGTTTACTCGACCAAGGTCAAGAAGCTCGACGAGCTGCCCTCCGGCGCTACCGTGGTCATCCCCAACGACGCCACCAACGGCGGCCGCGCGCTGCTGCTGCTGGACAAGGCCGGCGTGATCAAGCTCAAGGACAACAAGAACATCCTGTCGACCGTTAAGGATGTTGCACAAAACCCGAAAAACGTGAAGTTCCGTGAGCTGGAAGCGGCCACCATCCCGCGCGTGCTGACCCAGGTCGATGCGGCCCTGATCAACACCAACTATGCGCTGGAAGCCAAGCTGAACCCTGAGAAAGACGCGCTGGCCATCGAAGGCAGCGACTCGCCATACGTGAACATCCTGGTTGCCCGCCCGGACAACAAAGACTCCGAAGACATGAAGAAACTGGCGGCCGCGCTGCACTCGCCAGAGGTGAAGCAATTCATCAACGAGAAGTACAAGGGCGCTGTCGTACCGGCGTTCTAAGCCTCTAGATCAGGCTGGATTCTTCGCGGGGCAAGCCCGCTCCCGCAGGTACATCGCTAGCCTCAGGCTTTGGGATAATGCTGTGGGAGCGGGCTTGCCCCGCGAAGCTTTTAAAGCCTGTTTAGTCCCGTTTGACCAGCCTCGGCAACTGCGCCACCAGCTTCTGGTTGTTGAACGGCGCACGAATGAACCCGCGCTGACGCCCATCCGGCCCAACGATCGCCAGGTTGCCGCTGTGATCCACGGTGTACCCCGGCTTACTGGTATCAGCCGGAATGAACGGAATGCTCAAGGCATTGGCCAGCTTCTGGGTGTCTTCGATCGACCCCGCCACCCCGACAAAATCTTTGTCGAAGTAGCCCAGGTACTGCTTGAGCTGGTTCGGCGTGTCGCGGTTCGGGTCCACGCTCACCAGCACCACCTGCAACCGGTCCACGGCTTCCTTGGGCAATTCGCTCTTCACCTGGCGCAACTGGGCCAGGGTGGTGGGGCAGATGTCTGGGCAATAGGTGTAGCCGAAGAACAGCAGCGACCATTTACCCTTCAGGTCATCCAGCTGCACGGGCTGGCCATCCTGGTTGGTCATGGTCACATCCGCCACCGTACGGCTCTGCGGCAAGAGGATGATGCCGGCGTCGATCAGCTCGGTGGGGTTCGGCTGATCGCGGCCATTGAGCACCTTGTTGACGGTCAGGCCCAGGATCAACGCGACCAGGGCGACGAGGATGAAGACGGTTTTCTGGGTTCGGGTCATAGGTTCAACAACAGGTAGTGGTCAATAAGCAACGCGATGAACAGCGCGAACAAGTAGCCGATAGAGTACTTGAAGGTGGCAATCGCCGCGTGCGGCCGGCTGCCACGGTACAACACCCAGGCCCACTGCAGGAAGCGCAGGCCCAAGGCGAGGGCACAAGCGAGGTACAACGGGCCGCTCATGTGGATGGCATAGGGCAGCAGGCTCACCGCCAGCAAAATCAGGGTGTAGAGCAGGATATGCAGCGTGGTGTAGCGCTCGCCATGGGTCACCGGCAGCATCGGGATATCGGCCTTGGCGTACTCCGCTTTGCGGTGGATGGCCAAGGCCCAGAAGTGCGGCGGGGTCCAGGCGAAGATAATCAGCACCAGCAACAGCGGCTCGGCACTGACATGGCCGCTGACCGCCACCCAGCCAAGCAGTGGCGGCGCCGCGCCGGCCAGGCCACCAATCACGATGTTCTGCGGCGTGGCACGCTTCAAGAAGCCGGTGTAGAGCACCGCATAGCCCAGCAACGACGCCAGGGTCAGCCAGGCGGTCAGGCTGTTGGTGAACACCAGCAACAGCGCCATGCCCAGCACCGCCAGTGCCAACGCAAAGGCCAGCGCCGGTAGCGGCGCGACCCGGCCTGTGGCCAACGGCCGTTTGTGGGTACGCGCCATCAAGGCGTCGATGCGCCGGTCTACCACGTGGTTGACCACCGCCGCGGCGCCCGCACACAGGCCAATGCCCAGGTTGCCGAACAGCAGCACGCTCCAGGCAACGCCTGCGCGGCTGGCGAGGAACATGCCTGCCAGGGAGGTGATCAACATCAGCACCACCACCTTGGGCTTGGTCAGCTCCAGATAATCGCGCCAACCTGCCCGTCGTACGCTTAGAAGCGTCGCCACGAATCGTTCCTCATAGGGTGGGAGATATCCACGCCCACCACCGGCGTCAGGCGCCAGCCATGGCCGACGCGCACTTTGTCGACCACGCGGATGCGGTAATTGACCAGCACCATGCTCATCAACAGCATGGCCCCGCCTGCGTTATGGGCCACTGCCACGCCAAGCGGCAGGTGGAACAGCACGTTGCTGATGCCCAGGCCGACCTGCACGGCCAAGGCCAGCAACACCAGCCGGGCCAGGCCAGAAAGGCCGCAGCGGTACAGCTTGAAGCTCAGCATCAGCAGCACGGCACTGACCAGCAAGGCACCCAGCCGGTGGCTGATGTGGATGGCCGTGCGCGCATCGCTGTCCAGTTGCCCGCCCAGGTAGTTGGGGCCGACGTGCTGGGTCAGGTGAAAGCCGTTGCTGAAGTCCGCTGCCGGCCACCATTGGCCGTGGCAGGTCGGCAAGTCGATACAGGCGACCGCCGCATAATTGGCGCTGACCCAGCCCCCCAGGGCGATCTGGCCGATCACCACCAACAGCGCCAGGGCCGCGATCCGGCGCAGGCTTAACGGCAGTTTTGGCAATGGCGCAAAGGCCCGGGATAGACGCAGAGACAGCAGAAACAGCAGGCTCAAGGTGGTGAACCCACCCAGCAGGTGCGCGGTGACCACTTGCGGCCACAGCTTGAGGGTTACTGTCCACATGCCAAACGCCGCCTGGGCCAACACTACCCCCAGCAACAGCACCGGCAAGCGGTAGGGCTGGCCATCACGTGCATGCCGGCGCACGGCCTGCAAGGCTAGCCAGGCAATCACCAGCGCCAGGGTGCCGGCGAAGTAGCGATGGACCATCTCGGCCCAGCCCTTGGCGGCTTCCACCGGGTGCTCGGGGAAGTGCATTTCGGCATGGGCCAGCTGGGCGTCGGTCTTCGGCACACTGATAAAGCCATAGCAGCCGGGCCAATCGGGGCAGCCCAGGCCTGCATGGGTCAGGCGGGTATAGGCGCCCAGCAGCACGACCAGCAGTGCCAGCAGGGTGGCGAACACAGCGAGGCGGAATCCGGGTCTGGCCATGACAGGCTCCTAGCCGATGTTGGACAACTTGAGCAGGTGGCGCAGGTCGTCCAGCACGTGCTTGCCGTTGACCTTGGCGTCGTAACGCAACACCAGGTTGCCGTGCGGGTCGACGATCCACAGTTGCGGGCCAAGCTCACCGACCTTGTTCAGGTAGCGCTGGGCATCCAGCGGGTAGCGTTGCAACTGCGGGTACTCACGGCCGAGCAGCGCCTGGTAGTCAGCGCTCAACGGCTGCGCGGCAGCCAGCGCATGGCTGGCACGGCCGGCATCACGGCCCAGGCCAACTTGTATCTGCCGGGCCAGGTACACCAGGCGCTGGCAATCTTCGGCGCAGGCCTCGGGCGTGCTGACCAACACTTGCCAGCGCGCGTCCTGGCCATCGATGCCGATATCGCTGCGGCTCTCGCCGTTACCGATCATCGCGCCGTGGTAGCTGCGGCCGTCTGGCACCCAGAACTTGAGCTTGTACATGCTGGTGGCCAGGATCATCGGGCCGAGCACTACCAGCAGAATCAGAATCAGCTGCAAACGCCCGCGGGTTCTGGGCTTGCTGCGTTCAGGCACGTCCAGTGGACGGGTGGCGGCGGCCATGGTGGTTCTCCTTTTTGTTGTTGTGCCAGCCAAAGTAGAGGTAAAGCAGCACCAGCGCGGTGGCCAAGGCAAACCACTGCACCGCATAGCCCAGGTGCTTTTCCGGCCCCAGCGCAACGACCGGCCAACCCAGGCGATAGCTGGCCGGCCCGGGCTCCAGGCGCAGCTCATGGGCGTAGCCTTCGCGGCCCAATTGCTGCCACAGCTGGGCGGCATCGATGGCCGTCAGCAAGTGCGGCCATTGGCCGCCGGCTGGGTCCGGGTGCAGCTGGAAGGTGCTGCCAGGCGCCACATACACCGACGCGTCCAGCGCCAGCGGCTGCGCCGGGGTTGCGAAGTGCACCGGCACGCGGCGGTCCGGCCACGGCAACCAGCCGCGGTTGACCAGCAACCACAGCCCACTGGCCTGGTCATGGAAGGGCTGCAACAGCTCGACGCCGGCCTCGCCGTCGCGCATTCGGTTATCCAGCAGCAGGCTGTGTTCACCATCGAAACGGCCGTACAGGTGCACACGGCGGTAGGCGGCATCGTCGCGTTGCCGCAACTGAGCAGTGGAGAGCGGCGTGTCGAGGCTGCGCTCGGCATAGGTCGCCAGCAGCGCGCGCTTTTCGTCGGCGCGGCCCAATTGCCAGCAGCCAAGCGCGATCAACCCCGGTAGCAGCGCAAGCACCACCAGGGTCGGTACCCAACCTGGGCGAAACGGCCTCACAGGCGCCTCGCTATACTTATCCACATCACCGCATCCCCCCGGAGAAGCGCCATGCTCAAGGCCGCGATTGTCCTGATGCTGTTGGCCACGGTTGCCAGCCTGTTCAGTGGCCTGGTGTTCCTGGTCAAGGACGACGAAAACTCGACCCGCTTGCTGAAGGCACTGACCGTGCGCGTGACCCTGGCGGCCCTGACCATCGGCCTGGTGGCCTACGGCTTCATCAGTGGCCAGCTGGTGTCACACGCCCCCTTCTGAACCTGTATCGCCTTGACTGGCCTGCACATGTGTCAAAGCACATACACAAAGATGAACAGCCCCACCCACACCACATCGACGAAGTGCCAGTACCAGCTGGCCGCCTCGAAGCCGAAGTGTTTGTCGGGGTTGAAGTGCCCGCGCAGGATGCGCACGAACATCACGATCAAGATGATCGTGCCCAGCGTCACGTGGGCGCCGTGGAAGCCGGTGAGCATGAAGAAGGTCGCGCCGTAGATCCCCGAGCCCAGCGTCAGCCCCAGCTTGGTATAGGCCTCGTGGTACTCGTAGGCCTGCAGCGTGATGAAGCTGATGCCCAGCGCGATGGTCAGCGCCATCCACAGTTTCAGCGCACCCCGGTGGTCACGCCGCAAGGCATGGTGGGCAATGGTGATGGTCACACTCGAGCTCACCAGCAAAATGGTGTTGATCAACGGCAAGTGCCAAGGGTCAATGACTTCCTTGGGCGGCGGGAACAGTTTCGGGTCAGGCGTGTGCAGCAGCGGCCAGGCAAACTCGAAGCTGGGCCACAGCATGTGCGCAACGCCTTTGGCCCCTTCACCGCCCAGCCAAGGCCCGGCCAGTACGCGGACGTAGAACAGCGCGCCGAAAAAGGCCAGGAAGAACATCACCTCGGAAAAGATGAACCAGCTCATGCCCCAGCGGAACGAACGGTCCAGCTGCGGGCTGTACAGCCCGCCACGGCTTTCTTTCACCACCGCCCCGAACCAGCCGAACAGCATGTAGGCCAGGCACAGCGCGCCGACGAAGAAAATCAACGGCCCATGGGAGTCGGGGTGCCCGGCTTTCATATCGTTGAACCAGGTGCCAAGGCCGAACACCGTGATGAACATGCCGACCGTCGCGATGATCGGCCACTTGCTCTGCGCCGGAACGTAGTAGTGCTCATGACTTGCCATTGCTGTTCTCCTTCCCTTAACGGGCGCCCTGGACGTCCTGGGCCGCAACATGCGCGACCGGCGGGTGGCGAGCGGTGATGTCGAACAAGGTGTAAGCCAGTGTCAGGTGCTTCACGCTGGCCGGCAGATCGCGGTCGACGATGAAGCGCACCGGCATCTCGATGCGTTCGCCGGGCTGCAGCACCTGCTGGGTAAAGCAGAAGCACTCGGTCTTGTGGAAGTACGCCGCGGCCTCGGCCGGGGTGATGCTGGGTATCGCCTGGGCGCTCATCGGCCGGTCGGTCGGGTTGCGCGCGACGAAGATCATCTGGTTGACCGCACCTGGGTTCACGTCGATCTGGTCGGCCGTGGAGTAGAAATCCCAGACCATGTCGCTGGCGTTGGTCGACATGAACTGCACCCGTACCGAGCGCGACGGGTCGCTGACCTGGCTGCCTTCGTACTGGCCGCCGGTCTTGCCATTGATGCCAAAGGCCTTGCACATCACGTCGTAGATCGGCACCAGGGCGAAACCGAAGGCGAACATCACCACCGTCAGCATCAGCAGGCGCATGACCAGGCGTTTGAGCGACAGGCCGTTCATGGCTATTTCACGTCCGGTGGCGTCTGGAAGGTGTGGTAAGGCGCAGGCGAGGGGATCGACCACTCCAGGCCTTCGGCACCGTCCCAGGGTTTGGCCGGCGCCGGGGCGCCGCCGCGGATGCACTTGATGACGATGAACAGGAAGAAGATCTGCGTGGCACCGAACATGAACGCGCCGATCGAGGAGACCATGTTGAAGTCGGCGAACTGCAGGTTGTAGTCCGGAATACGCCGCGGCATGCCCGCCAAGCCCACGAAGTGCATGGGGAAGAAGGCCATGTTCATGCCGACGAACGACAGCCAGAAGTGCAGCTTGCCGAGGGTTTCGTCATACATGTGCCCGGTCCATTTCGGCAGCCAGTAGTAGGCCGAGGCGAAGATGCCGAAGATCGCCCCAGGCACCAGCACGTAGTGGAAGTGCGCGACCACGAAGTACGTGTCGTGGTACTGGAAGTCGGCAGGCGCGATGGCCAGCATCAACCCGGAGAACCCGCCGATGGTGAACAGGATGACGAAGGCGATGGCGAACAGCATCGGCGTCTCGAAGGTCAGCGACCCTTCCCACATGGTGCTGACCCAGTTGAACACCTTCACCCCGGTCGGCACGGCAATGAGCATGGTGGCGTACATGAAGAACAGCTCGCCCACCACCGGGATGCCGACCACGAACATGTGGTGCGCCCAGACGATGAACGACAGGAAGGCGATCGCCCCCGTGGCATAGACCATCGAGGTGTAGCCGAACAGCGGCTTGCGCGAGAACGCCGGGATGATCGAGCTGACCGCGCCGAACGCCGGCAGGATCATGATGTACACCTCGGGGTGGCCGAAGAACCAGAACACGTGCTGGAACAGCACCGGGTCACCGCCACCCGCGGCGCTGAAGAAGCTGGTGCCGAAGTGGATGTCCATCAGCATCATGGTCACCACACCAGCCAGCACCGGCATCACGGCAATCAGCAGGAACGCGGTGATCAGCCAGGTCCAGACGAACAGTGGCATTTTCATCAAGGTCATGCCGGGGGCGCGCAGGTTGAGGATGGTGGCAATGACGTTGATCGCGCCCATGATCGAGCTGATGCCCATCAGGTGGATGGCAAAGATGAAGAAGGTCACGCTGGCCGGGGCATAGGTGGTCGACAGTGGCGCGTAGAAGGTCCAGCCGAAGTTAGGCCCGCCGCCGGGGCTGAACAAGGTCGAGACCAGCAGCAGGAAGGCCGCAGGCAACAGCCAGAAGCTGAAGTTGTTCATCCGCGGCAGGGCCATGTCCGGCGCGCCAATCATCAGCGGGATCATCCAGTTGGCCAGGCCGACGAAGGCTGGCATCACCGCGCCGAACACCATGATCAGCCCGTGCATGGTGGTCATCTGGTTGAAGAACGCTGGCTCGACGATCTGCAGCCCCGGCTGAAACAGCTCGGCGCGGATCACCATGGCGAACGAGCCACCGAGCAGGAACATCATGAAGGCGAACCACAGGTACATCGTGCCGATGTCCTTGTGGTTGGTGGTCAGCACCCAGCGCATCAGGCCCTTGGCCGGGCCGTGGGCATGCTCATGGCCGTGGGCGTGGTCGTCGATTACTGCACTCATGTCCTGTCTCCTGCAATCCATTGATTGCCGCGAGTAACCCGGTTCATTGCGCTTCTGCCTGCTTGAGCGCCAGCACATCCTTCGGCGTGACCATGTCGCCCTTGTTGTTGCCCCAGGCGTTGCGCTCGTAAGTGACCACGGCGGCAATGTCGACTTCCGAGAGCTGCTTGCCGAACGCGGCCATGGCCGTGCCGGGCTTGCCGTGGAAGACGATGCTCAGGTGGCCTTCCTTCGGCCCGGTGGCAATCTTCGAGCCCTTGAGGGCCGGGAACATCGGCGGCAGGCCCTGGCCTTCGGCCTGGTGACAGGCCACGCAGGTGGTGTGGTAGACCTTGTCGCCGCGCTCGACCAGCTCTTCGAGGGTCCACTCTTTGCTGGTCAGCTCCTTGAGCTTGGCCGCCTCGGCCTTGCGTTCGCCCAGCCAGGTGTCGTAATCGGCCTTGGACTTGACCTCAACCACCACCGGCATGAAGCCGTGGTCCTTGCCGCACAGCTCGGTGCACTGGCCGCGGTAGATGCCGGGCTTCTCGATGCGCGTCCAGGCCTCGTTGACGAAGCCTGGGATGGCATCACGCTTGACCGCGAACGCCGGCACCCACCAGGAATGGATCACGTCGGCGGCGGTTACCAGAAAGCGCACTTTCGCGCCCACCGGCAGCACCAGCGGCTGGTCGACTTCGAGCAGGTAGTGCTCGTCCTTGGGGGCCTTGTTGTGAATCTGATCGGCGGGGGTGGCCAGGTTGCTGAAGAACTCCACGTCCTGGCCCAGGTACTTGTAGTGCCACTTCCACTGGTAGCCCGTGACCTGGATGTCGATGTCCGACTCACTGGCGTCGTAGATGTCGATCAGGGTCTTGGTCGCGGGGATGGCCATGGCCACCAGGATCAGGAACGGCACCACGGTCCACATGATTTCGACCCAGGTGTGCTCGTGAAAATGCGCTGCCTGTTGGCCTGTGGAACGGCGGTGGACGACCATCGACCAGAACATCGCGCCGAACACCACGATGCCGATGATCACGCAGATCCAGAAGATGGTCATGTGCAGGTCGAAGACGGCGTTGGAGACTTCCGTCGCCCCCGGGTGCATGTTGACGGTCCAGGCGGCGTTGGCCTGTCCGAAAACCGTCCACAACAGGAGGCCCATCCAGACATGTGGATGTCGCATCATTGCGGGTTCCCCTTCTAATTCTTGTAGTCCCGAAGGCGTGGCCTGCGGCAAGAGGGAACGGCGGTCAAGACTGCCTGGCTTCGACGACCGAGCCCCTGCAAAAGCAGACGGGCCTCATCAACGAATCACGTTCAACGGGAGTATAGACAGCGACCAATGGCACGCAATGCAGCCTGTGAAATGAACTTCACGAAATTGCCCAATGCCCTGAAAACCGCGCGCTTGATAGGATATGGCGCAATAGTGGCATACCGATATGCCAGAGCAAGCACACGTTTGCGCGGTTTATAACAAATACGTCTTAGGTATTCTGTATACCGAGCTAATTTAGTGTCTTCCGTTTGACACGTAATGTCCCTGGAGTTGTCATGAACATCGCTGCTGTACGCGAGCAGATTAGCCAAGCCCATCAACACGAACTTGAAACCGGCCAACTGAAAGAACGTCTAGAGCTACAACTGCCGCACTTGCACCCCTCGATCCAGCTACCTGAGCAGGACGCCCAGGGTAGTTTGGCGCGTTTCGTCAGCGCCTACATCGACCAGGTTCCAGAGCTGCTGGAGGCTGCCCACGAGGTAGCCCGTGAAGCGGGGATCGAGTCGCAGATCAAACCGGTACTGAAAATTGCCGAAGCTTATTTCCAGCAGCCGCCCACGGTGATGCAAGGGCATGTCGGGCTGGATTGCCTGCTGGACGAGGCCTACCTGGCGCATCGCCTGGTGGAGGAGGTCAACGACCTGTACATCCGCCACTTCAAGCAGCCGTTGATTCCGTTCGACACCACGATGGCCAACCTGATTGCCCATCAACTGATCGGCGAGACCTTCGCCAACCAGCTCGATGAAGTGGTGCATCATTCGGTCGACGAGATGCTCAATGACGAGAGCTTTGCGGTGGAATCGGTGGAGGCTTATCGCGAGAAACTGAGCAGCCCGGAAACCGGCAACGCCTGGAAGCGTTGGCCGTGCCTGTCGCGTCAGCTGGGTGTTGAGCTGGGCCAGCCTGCCTGATACCCCTGTCCCGGCCTCTTCGCGGGGCAAGCCCGCTCCCACAGGTAGGGTGCTGTCCCTGAGAACAGCACCCTACCTGTGGGAGCGGGCTTGCCCCGCGAAGAGGCCAGATCAGTCAACACAACAGCTAAATACTAAGCCCCAACCCCCGCCGTCGTCCGCAGCCGCCCCTCGATGCGCCGCTTCAAGCGCCGCTGCTCGATCAACAAGCGCGACCCATTGGCTGCATTGCTCCGGCCCCAGTCCTCAAGCAGTTCCAGGCATGAGTGGTCGATATAGCTGAGGTTGCCCAACGGCACATGCAAGGTGGTCCCCGCCGGCACCGTGTCCAGCACCTGGGTCAACGCCGGCACCTTGAGGAAGGTCGCAGCGCCACTCAGGCGCAGTTCCATGTGCCCAGGCTTGCCCAGGCTCACCAGGTTGATTTTCAACCGCGCCGCCTTGAAGGCCAGCTTGAGCAAGGTCAAGGCAAAGCCCAGCAGTACACCGGTCAGCAGGTCGGTGAAGATGATGGCCAAGGCCGTCGCCGCATAGGTGAACATCGGCATGCGGCCATACCGGCCCAACCCACGAAACGCCTTGAAGTCCACCAGCTTGATGCCGGTAAACACCAGCACACCCGCCAAGCTCGCCACCGGTATTTGCTGCAGCACACTGCTCAACACCACGACAAACGCCAACAGCCACAAGCCATGGAAAATCGCCGAGGCTCGGGTCTGCGCGCCGGCCTGGACATTCGCCGAGCTGCGCACGATCACCCCGGTCATTGGCAGGGCGCCGAGCACACCGCACAGCATGTTGCCGATGCCCTGGGCGGACAGTTCACGGTCGAAGTCCGAGCGCTGGCCGCTGTGCATACGGTCCACCGCGGCAGCCGACAACAGGGTCTCGGCACTGGCAATGAACGCCAGGGCGAATGCCGCCACCAGCAAGGTCGGGTCGGCCAGGTTCATCAGGTCATCCAGGCGGATCCAGTCGATGGCCTCGGAAAGGTCTGCCGGCACCTGCACCCGGTTCACCGGCAGCGCCAGCCACAGGCTGATGACGGTCATCGCTGCTACGCCCAGCAAGGCACCGGGCACGAACCGCAGCTGTTGCGGCCGCAAGCGCTCCCAGCCCCACATGATGGCGATGGTACCCAGCCCAATTGCACCGGCTTGCCAGCCGGCCCCTGCGCTTTCCAACGGCAGGGCTGCGGCCAGGGTTGCCGGAAACGCCAGCAGGTTCTGCATGCCCGAAGGCTGCGGCGCCGTGTCGAACATCACATGCACCTGCGACAGCACGATCAGCACACCAATACCCGCCAGCATGCCGTACACCACGGCCGGTGCCGTGACGCGGAACCAGCAGCCCAGGCGCAAGCGCCCCGCCAGCAATTGCAACAGCCCGGCCAGCAGTAGGATCGGCCCGAGCATGGCCACGCCGTGCTGGCGCACCAACTCGAACACCAGCACCGCCAAGCCGGCGGCAGGGCCACTGACCTGCAGCGGCGAGCCCGCCAGGAAGCCCACCACGACGCCACCGATAATGCCGGTGATCAGGCCCTTGGCAGGCGGCATCCCCGAGGCGATGGCGATGCCCATGCACAAGGGCAGGGCGACCAGAAATACCACCACCGACGCCAACAACTCTCGCGGCAAGGCCGCTTTCAACTGTGTCATGTTCACCGTGTTTCTCCATTTATCTGTTGCACGGCCATTCCTCTGGCCGTGAGCACGTTGGCCCCTGAAAGACGCGCAGGCGCGGGCCGCCAGCGAGCATGCCGGCAAGGCAATCAGGGAATTCAAGGCAGCCGAAGGCCGCGCCACACCCCTACAGGGTGCAGCCGGCTATCAAGGTTCTAGCGGTGGAAGGGTCGCTTAGTAGCGGCCTCTCGGGGTAGCGCAGGGGACCGGCTCGCCCGCAGCCAGGGGCAGGAAGCTGTCGCTGGCAGCGTCATAGGCTTCGATCTTGCTGGTCTCGATGTCGTAGACCCAACCGTGGATATACAGCTCACCCGCCGCCAGGCGCGAGGCGACCGAGGGGTGAGTGCGCAGGTGATGCAGCTGGGCGATGACGTTTTCTTTGGTCAGCACCTGCATGGTCTCGTGCTCGCTGCCGCAGGAGCAGTTGTTCTCGACCACGGTGCGTGCCACTTCGGCATGGCGCAGCCAGGCGGAAACCGTCGGCATCTTGGTCAGCGATTGCGGGTTGAGTACGGCACGCATCGCGCCGCAGTCCGAGTGGCCGCAGACGATGATGTGGTGTACACCCAGGGCCAGTACCGCGTATTCGATGGCGCTGGAGACGCCGCCGTTCATCTGACCATACGGGGGCACCACGTTGCCGACGTTACGGGTCACGAACAGGTCGCCTGGCGAGCTTTGGGTAATCAGCTCGGGGACGATGCGCGAGTCGGCACAGGTGATGAACATGGCGCGTGGCGTTTGCGCGGTGGCGAGCTTCTTGAACAGCTGTTGCTGCTCGGGGAAGACGTCATGGTGAAAGCGCAGAAAGCCGTCGACGATGTGCTTCAGGGCGGCATCGGCGCTCTCGGCGGGTACATCCGGAACGACCTTGGATGGGTCCTTGACGGGCATGATTCATCCTCTTGACGGTGTGAAGGTAAGTCCATTTTACCGGTGAAAGATTCAGGCTATGCAGGGATTTAGATGACGCGCACAGGCCACAGATCACAGTCTTCGTTGACTGATTGCCTACGCTAGCGGGGAAAACTTAACTGAAACTTAATTCGGAGGCTCTAGAACAGGCGTTCCAGATAGGTAAGGCGGGATTTGAATAATAGCAAAAAAACATCAATTGCCTAGTACCATTACTGTAATTATTCACTTGGATTAGTGGTACTAGGGTTACCTGTAGGAGCAGCCTTGTGCTGCGAAGAGGCCGCTAGCCGCACCAAACATCGATTGCAGGCTACCGGCCTCTTCGCAGCGCAAGGCTGCTCCTACAACGGCTCGATCGAGCGGCTGGGTTACAACGGCGTTTTTCGCCACACCAGCCAAGGCTCGACCACTTCGCCCAATTGCCCTTGCGGCACGGCACCGAAATAGCGGCCATCGAATGACAAGCGGCTGTAATCGGAGAGCATCAGCACCTCGTCGCTGCCCAAGCGAAAGTGCGCCAACGGTGGCTGCGGCATGGGGCGGCCACTGGGGTCTTGCTGCAACGGCTGGCTACGCACCTGCAACTGCCCGTTGACGCTGACCCCCTCGGCAGTGATCTGCACGTCGTCACCCGATACCGCGACCAGCCGCTTGAGCAGGTGCATGTATCCCCCAGGGCAGGTTCCCCCAGCCAGGTAGCCGCGCGCGTGCGCTAGCTGAAACACAGCCTCCTGCGGCGGGCAAAACATCACCAGGTCGCCTTTTTCCGGTGCCTTGTCGACCACCCAGTAAATGCCCGGCGGAAAACTGCTGGTGACGTTAAGCCGCGCGCCGCCCCACAGCACCAGCGGCACTGCGCAAAACGCCAGAATGGCCACGACAGCGGCCACGCTCAACGGCCGTTTCATGCCGGCAACTCGATGGTGCGGTCGCTTTCACGCGGTGCCGGCACCTTGGCGCGGGCCAGGAATACCGGGTCCTGGAAGTACAGCGGTTGCTTGCCATAAAACGCCGGGTAGCCTGCGCAATACACCACCATGTCGCCGGCTTCCTGGATATTGCCCTGGCCATCCTTGCGCGGGCCTGGCATGCGCAGGGCCTCGTCGGTGGTCAACAGCGGCCGCTGCACTTCCTGAATGGTGCGCGACACCTGGCCCAGCAATGCGCTGGAACGTCGCCCACTGGTGGTGACCTGCTCTTTGACGATGGTGGTCTGCCCGGTGAGCTTGGACAGGTGCTCCGCCGTTTCCACCCGGTTTGGCGGGTAGGCGTTCTGGATGTGGCAGTTGGAGGTGATGCTCTCGTTCTGCCCGTAGAACTCCTGCAACTGCGACAAATCTTGGATGATCAGGTAGCACTTGATGCCATAACCGGCCACGAAGGCCAGCGACTCCTGCATGATGTCGAGCTTGCCCAGGCTCGGGAACTCGTCGAGCATCATCAGCAGCCGGTGCTTGTAGTGCGCCTTGGGCCGGCCGTCCTCGAAGTCCATCTTGTCGGCCAGCAGGCGCACGATCATGTTCACCAGGATGCGCACCAAGGGGCGCAAGCGCGCCTTGTCGTTGGGCTGGGTGATGATGAACAGGCTGACCGGGTCGTCGTGGTTCATCAGGTCGCGGATCTTGAATTCCGAGCGGCTCACGTTGCGCGCCACGATCGGGTCGCGGAACAGCGACAGGTACGATTTGGCGGTCGACAGCACCGAGCCGGCCTCTTCGGCAGGCCGGTCGAGCATGTCGCGAGCAGCCGACCCCACCAGCGGGTGGTTTTCGCCATCGAGGTGGCCGTAGTGGGTCATTTCCGCCCACAGTTCGCTGATTGGCCGCGACGGGTCGGCGAGCATGGCGTCCAGCGCCGGCAGGCTGGCGACACCGCCCTCGTCCTGCGAGCGGTAGCACAGGTGCAGGATGCAACCCACCAGCATCGCCTGGGAGGTCTTCTGCCAGTGGTCGTTGAGGCCCTTGCCGTCCGGGTCGACGATCAGCGTGGCCAGGTTCTGCACATCGCCCACTTCGAACTCGGTGCCCAGGCGGATTTCTTCCAGCGGGTTCCAGCCCACGCAGCCATTGGCGGTGGCCGGCTCGAAACGCAATACCCGGTTGCCGGCATGCTGCTGACGCCAGCCAGCGGTGAGCGCCCAGAGTTCGCCCTTGAGGTCGGTGATCACCGCGCTGTGCTTCCACGACAGCAACGTCGGGATCACCAGGCCAACGCCCTTGCCGCTGCGCGTCGGGGCGAAGGTGAGGATGTGCTCCGGGCCGTTGTGGCGCAGGTAATGCAGCTTGTTGCGCTTGTCCAGCCAGGCGCCTACGTACACGCCATCATCAGCCAACAGGCCGGCGCTCTCGATATCCTTGCGCTCGCCCCAACGCGCAGAGCCATGAAGGAACTGATTGGCCTTGGAGCTGTTGCTGCTGATCATGCGGATCACGACCATCGCCATCATGCCGACGCCGCTGACCAGAACCCCCAGGGACCCGGCGCGCAGCAAGGTGTCCTGGTACTGGTCGGACCAGTTGGCGGCCCACACCAGGATCATCCATGGGGCGTAGATGCCATTCAGGTTGGCCCCCAACGCCGCATGGTTATTGAACAGGTAAGCGAAGTACTGGGTGGCAGTAGCCAGACCGGCCAGCAGGCAGAAAATGGCCAGGATGGCCTGCCCCGTGTTGCCGCCACTGCGCTGGCCGCCGCGGATCTGCGGGCCCACAGCGTTGTTATGTTTCATGGGTTCGCTCCGTGAACGAAAGGATGGGATAGGGAAGGTGCTGGTTCATGGCGAGGTTGTGCGCGAACGCCCGATGTCCTGAGCCTGGGTACGCCGCTGCGCCTCAGAAAGCGTGCGCTCGGCCTGACGTTGCAAGCTCCATTGCTCGACCAGCTCTGGCTGCTCGGCACGCAGTTGGCGCACCGCCAACTCCTCGATGCGTGGGGTGTACAGGCCCATGCCGTGGTGCAGCTCCTGCACCCGCTCCAGGCGGCCTTGCAGTTGCTGCAGCCGCGCCTGGCAACGCTGGTTGCCCTGCTCCCAGGCGGCGCGGGTGGAAGGCAGGGCCAGCCAGCCCGGGCGCGAGGCCTGGTTCTGCTGCAATTGCGCCTGCTGGCGGTCCAGCATGGCCTCCAGGCGCTGCTCGAGGGCCTCGGCCTGCTCGGCCTTCTGCTCGACGCACTCGCCAAGGGCCTGGTTGTAGCGCGCTTGCACCGGGCTGGCGTCCAGCAGCGCGGTCTGCTCGGCGGCCAGCGCCTGAGCCTGCGCCTCCAATGCCTGCCCAGCATCGTCGAGCGGCGGCTTGGGCGGTTTAGGCTCGTTCATGGGCATCTGCTTCATATCAGGAAGAGGTATCCGGCCTTGGCCATCGGGATGCGAATCAGCCACAGCGCCACCAGGTGCAGCGGGTAATAGGCGTAGAACAGCCAGCGCCAGCGCGGCAGGTCAGGCCTGACCCAGCGGGCGGCCAGCAGCACCGGCAACGCGGCCAGCGCCCAGGCATTGCCGTTGATCGGCGTTAACGCCGCAAGCGCAAGCACGGCCCCCACGGCAGCCAGCAGGTTCGGCCGCCGCACGTACCAACCCACGCAAAGCCCCAGCAGCACGGCCGGCCACCAGAATTCGACCCAGGCACCGCCCACGACCACCACCAGTAACGCCAGCCCCCAGAACAGCGGCCGCCCTTGCGCAGCACGCTCGCAGGCCTCGGTCGCCAGGGTAATCACCAGCAAGGTGAAGAGGATGTTCAGCGGGTAGCCGCCGTACAGCAGCCCCCCGAGGGCAATGAACGGCGGCGTCGCCAACACCCCGAACAGAAACAGGCGCAGCGCAGTGCGCCGGTAAGCACCGTTTTCCACTGTTCCCGGCCGCGCCAGGTTGTACGCCAGCACGACCACGAACAGCGGCATCGCCAAGCGCCCTGCCTCGAAGAAGTAAGGCAGGGTCTCGTTGAACAGGTACTTGTTCACGTGGTCGCCGGTCATCAGCAACAGCGCCAGCCACTTCAGCGCTTCTACCGTACCGTCGGCGAGTTGCAGGCGCGGCATCGAAATCACCGACGCATGGCCTGGGAAAGCCCGGTATCGAGCTCCAGCTTCGGCGCCACATCACGGGCCAGGTCGCCGATGCCTTTCTCGTGGACAATCGCCGTGCTCTTGCCTACCTGGAAGTTGCGGCTCGGGTCGACGTCACGGCGGTCATGAATAACGAACTGATCCGTCTGGCCGACCTTCTGCAGGATGTGATGCTCGTCCATGTCGACGACCATCCCGCTGACGGCCTTGCGCCCGCTCTCTGAAGCTTCGCCGATACTGGCCGAGGGGTTGAGGTCGCGCGCTTTGTCTTCCATGGCCTTGAACGAGTCGCTGCGCTGCTGGGCCTGCGGGTCTTGCTGCTGGCCCTGTTTGGCGCCGTCTGGGACTGGCACCGCTTGCAGGTTCAGGCTCTCGATATAACCAGCGCTGGGCCGTGAAGCCGTAAGCTCGCCAGACAGCGTAGCCACTTGCTGCTGTGAAGTGGCGGCCCTTTCCGACATGAGCTCGGCATACAGCCCTTTGCCCTCTTCTATCGCCTGCTCGCGCGAGTCAATGCCCAGGAAGCGTGCCGAAGCGGACAAGGCATCTTGCCCCAGCGATTTAAGGCGATCACCGATCCCCTCAACAGCTCGGGAAACGCTGTTGCGGCTAAGCCGATCATCGTTCTCGAAGATTACCCCGCGGCCATTGGTCTCGTGATCGAAGGGGCGAGCCTGGCGGTCAAAGACGTTGATCATGCCGCGTTCCATCGGGAAGGGCATATTGTCCACTGTCTGGAACGAGCCATCCGCGTTGCGGCTGAACGCGTTCTCACCCTTCAACAGGCGCGAGTCGATGAGCGCTTGCTCAACTTTCTCCGGGCTTTTGATCAACGTGTTGTACTGCTCGATGCGCTGAACATCCTCCTGCTGCATCGGCTTCATTTCTATACCGGCCGACTGCAGGCGATCGTGCATCACCGCCAATGGCCCGGCTGCCAGCACATCGTCCTTGTAACCACCGCCGACCTGCGAATGCGCGCCGGCAAACTTCAACTCCTCGATGCGCGAGTTGTCGTCGTTACGCAGGGCACTGGTCAGGGGGAACGTGTCGCGGTACTCGTTCATCGCCACCAGGTGGGTGGTCGAATCGATGTTCTTGCTGATCTCCAGGTTCTTGCCCAGATGGGTATCGGTATTCGACAAACCGTCAGTGGCGACCGTGTCGAAGATACCCAGCTTGTTGACGTGCGCCTGGCCTGGGGGAATCAAGTATTCCCCGGTCGCTTTGCCCTGGTCATCGAGTTTGGGGACGCCACGTTCGATGAACTCGTTGGCCAAGGCGCGGGACTGCGATGCACCGCGGCTGAAGCCGACAATGTTGACGTCGATCTGCTGGTCCGGGTACTTGTTGTGAAAGGCCACGATGGAGTCGTAGGCCTGGTCGATACGCTCCTGGGCACCGCGGCCGGTTGCGCCTTCGAGCAGCGAACGCCCGCTGGTACTGGATTGGCTGCCAACACCATCGAAGTAGACCTTCTCCGATTGGCCGGAGCGCTCCCTGGCGTCGTACTGCTGCGGTTCATGCCCCGAGTTGCGCGCCAGGTTGGTACCTTTGGCGGTGTCCAGGTCATACAGGCGGGCAACGTTGGTCTGCGTGCCTTCAGGTGTATTCAGATCTTTGTTGTTACCGGTGCCGTCGAAGTACACCGTAAAACGCATTGCATCGCTCATTTCATATCCCTATGGATCATCCCGCCGCCAGGACAGGACGAACGCTCCAAGACATTCTCGAACCCGTATCAGGCACCCGGTTTGTTTAGGGTCACGATCAGATCGTGGACACCATCACCGGCGCTTCGGGTGTAGCGTTCAAAGAATGCTTCGCCCAAGTTCAAGAGTGGGGACCCTCGCAGCGACTGCCCTGCAGCACGGATCGCCAAAGCACCAAAGCTTTCGCCCATGGCGGCAACACTCTTGGTGCGGTCAGCGGGATTGTCGTAAGGCTTCTGGTACCAGGTAGAAATCTGATACTCGACGTTCTGCGCCTCCAGTGCCTCATTGAGGTGTTTGGCCAGGGCGAACAGCGATTCCTTGATCAGGGTGGGGTCAATTCCCTCAGCCTTCATCACCGCTTCTGCGGGTAGGGCAGCAGCGCCAATCAAGTCCTCATGGGTATAACCCTTCATCGGCGGGAACACGCCTTCGGGGAGTTTCATGCCCGGGGTGTAGGGCTGGTACTGGCCTTGATTGTCTTGCATGGAAAGCTCCTTGGCTTGAAGTTCAGAAGAGGTGGCAGGCAGGAGCATGCACGCTCCCAGCACGAGGGGTACGAGCGCGCCAAGGCGCAGCCGCGGCCAGAGGCGGCTGGGGCGGCGCGATGCCTTGTCGGTAACGGGGGTGCCCATACCGAGAGTGGGTAGGTTCAATCTTTCTCTCCTTGCATCCGCCTCGCGGCGGGTCCCTGTATCGTTTCGAGATGCGGCTACTGTGACCAGCGAATCCATCATTTGCTCCCCATCACCAACCCCCGGGGCACATAGGCTGACGTGCCCGCGGGTTGCGGCATGACCGGCTGCTGCACGACAGCCGCCTTCACCGCCTGCGCGGTGTCGACCACTGCCACGGACGCCTCGGCCGGCGCGCCGGAGAATACCGCGCTCTGCGCCACCTGCTGCGTGGCAAAGCGGGCATCCAGCCAATCGGCCCAGTAGACGGCGCGGCGCATGATCTGCTGGCGGTAGCGCGCATTGATGGCGGGGGTGCGCGAGTGGTAATTCGCCACCCGCGTCCACAAGTCGCCGCGGTCATTGCGCACGTGGCCACGGATGCGCCAGGCGGCCAGCTCGTAGGAGTAGCAGCCGCCTTGCTCGACATCCTCAGGGGTGATGCCGTAGCGCGAGAGCTCGCGCAGGTAGGCGGTGTTGAACTGCATGGGGCCCACGTCGTAGGTGCCATTGTGGTTGCGCACCCACTGGCCAGGCTTGCCACCTTCCTGGCCGGACACAGCCAGGACGATGTTCACCGGCAGCTCGTATTTGACCGCCGCCATGATCGAGCAGGCGATGGGTTCGCTCAGGGCCGGGGGCGGAACGTCAGCGACAAATGGCATCGTGGCGCGCCTCAGATGACCTTGCCGAACTTGTTGTTGATCGACTTGGTTTTTTGCGGGTCGGCGGCCTCGCATTTGTCGAGGAAGGACTGGCGAGCGTCCGAGGTCTGGCTCAGCTTGATCTTGCCCTTCTTCTTTTTGACGATGCTGAAGTAGTCGCCGACCGGGCCACTGCAGTTATCCACGACACCCGCACCCTTGAGCTTGCCCCACATGCACAGGACGGTGGCACAAGGGTCCTTTTCCTTGGCCTGGGCAGGCAGGATGACGACGAAACTGGCGGCCAGCACGGCGGCTGGAAGAACCTTTGCAATTTTCATGAGCACTCCTTGTTCAAGTCCTGTCCTTTTTGCTTTCGCTGAAGCTCTTCACTTCGGCATCGGGTTCGAAGTCACGGCTGGGCGATCGAGTGTCCAGGTTCGAACGACTGCTGGAACCCGGATCGGAGATTTCCTTGGCAATACGCCCGGCGAGCGACTTGTCGATATGGGACTGCGCAACCCGCCCCACGCCAGAGGCCAGGTTGGCGCCCATTTGCAGGGCTACGCGGCCTGCTGATGCCATCTTGCTGGAGGCTGCGTTGCTGCCCCCCTCTGCAGTGCCACCCTTGCCACCGGTGGCACCCGTGCCACCCTGTGAACCCGAACTGCCCTCGGCAGATCCGCCGCCGCCGGCTGATGCCGCCTCTGCAGCGCCAGAGCCGGAGCCCCCTGCTGAAGATGACTCTGATGCCCCACCCGCGCCAGATGCGCCGGATGCACCGGATGCACCGGATGCGCCCTCGGACGAACCGCCACCGGAAGATGCGCCGGATGATTCAGCACCTGACGATGATTCAGAGGATCCACCCCGGGAGGACGATTCGCCTCCCGCAGATGAGGCCGCCTGGGCAAGGCCTGATGAGGCGGAAGCTGTCGATGAGGCCAAGCCCATTACCGAGCCCAGAGGGCTGGCACCGCCGCTGGAGCTGCTGCCGCCAGGGCTCCCTCCACTTGGGCTACTGGGTGACCCCAGCATCCCCGTCATACGCGACGCGATATCCCCACCGGCGGAGGCCGTCGACTGCGCACCCTTGAAAGCGGAATGCAAGGCCTGCGCGGCGCCCATCAGGTTCGCCCCACCTGTCATCATCGCCGAAGCGCTCTTGCCCATCATCGACGCAGCAGTGGTTGCTGCCCCCAATGCCGCGCCGGCACCAAAGTTGCCGACACCGGTAGACGCACTGCCGGCTCCACCCACCAGGGCTGCGATCATCGGCGGGATCTTGTTCACCAGTATCAACAACAGTACTGAGGTCACCATCATGACCGCGAGTTCCTGCACAGCGACTTTGTCACTGATACGGGCCGCAAAGGTCTGGATAAAGCTCTTGCCAATCGCAACCAACAGCACCATGGCAAACAGTTGCGCACCGAGCCCCAGTACCGCGCGGAAGTAGTTCAGCGCCATGTCGGACGTCCAGCGTGAACCGCCAAACCCCAGGAAGAACACCCCCGCGTACAGCAGGAACCAGCTCGATGCCAACAGCACCAGTAGGTTGATAGCCACAATGGCCAGCACCAGCAAAATACCAATGGCCATGAACTCCATCGTCAGCTGGCGGCCCATTTGGTGCCAGCTCAGCTTGCTGGTTGCCTTGACGGTTTTGTCATACAGCTCGAACCCAAGGTCGACGATCGACGACGGCTTCAACTCGGTATTACCGAGGTGCCCTGCGGTGGCGCCGAGTTGGCTCATCGACTTGACGATGCTGTCGGCGATTTTCAACCCGCCCATGGCGTTTTGCAGCAACCACCAATACAACCCGAACACCACCATGAAACGGATAAGTTCGGAAAAGAACTCACCGATGTCGGCCTTGCGCATCAGCAACATGCCGAACGTCCAGACCATGGAGATGGACGCCAGGGCAAAGAACAGCCGCGATGCAGCGCTCTGGATCGCAGGCAGCCAGGTTTGGGTCGCGTCGTCGAACCTCTTAAGCACCTCATCCATGACGCCTGAGCTGCCTAACTGCCCTGTCGCCGCATGGGCAAGCGTCGGAGTTGCGAGGCAAACAGCAACCAGCAGTACACTCAGGAGCAATTCCCGACGCGTGCCAATCATGTGCGTAATCCCACCTTAGTATTTGCTTTCCGGGCTTTTCTCAAACTTCCACTCGGTCATTTCCTGCGCCGCGTTGAAGCTTCTGCACCCGTCGATGAATTCGTTTCGATTGGCCTCTTTAGAGAGGCTCGACAGGTTCTTTTCATAGGTGCCTTTGGCGCAGTTTTCGGCCGTTGGCTCAGGGACTTTTTCCTCGGAACAACCGGCCAGGTTGAACAGCACGCCCACGGCGATGGCGAGTTGCAGAATGTTGCTCTTCATGGTGCTTTCCTCAGTATTTGCCTTCAGGGCTTTTTTCGTATTCCCACGTCGTGACGCGTCTTGCCTGGGCCTCACCGCGGGCCTTTTCATCCAACTCAGCCGCCGCGCGGTTGGCAGTCGCAGACTGCTCAGCCAGCATCAGGCTGCGCAACTGCAGTAGTTGGTTGGTCTGTTGACTGGCCAACTGGTTGGCATATTGAATCGCCTTGACCTGGCCATCTGCCGTGCTGGCCGCTTGCTGAAGGCGCTCCAGCTGCCTGGAATCAGCCTGCAAGTTCTCTTGTTGCTGCTTGATGCTTTTGAACAACGCGTCGTTAGCCGTTTTTTGCGATTCGGAGGCCATTGCTTCATGCTCGGCGAGCTCCGCCTGGTCCTCCTCGGTGCAGGTGCCGAGGCCGAAGCAGGGTGAGCTTTTGTAGTAACTGGTGTCGCGGTACTTGCTCAGGTACGAATCAAGGCTCCCCGCCTGCGTCGTGTAGTAATTGATCATGCTCTGGGCTTCCATCAACTTGTTGATGGTCGAATTGGCCTGGTCCCAGATATAGGCAGCCGGTGCCGCCGTGTTCTTCAACATATTCTCGTACTGGTCGAGCTGCTTCTTGTACTGCAACGCCTGGGTCGTGTACTGCTCAACCTGTGTTTTGTATTCGTCGATCTGCTTGGCCGTCTGGGCAATATTCTCGGCTACCCCCAGCTGGCTGATGCCCGCGTGTATCCCGTCCACAACCGGGATACCAGCATGCGCCTGCAGGGTGAACCCCAGACCGGCCAGCAGCGCAATGGTGGGTTTCAACAAGGCCGTGTGCTTCATGTCGCTCTCCTTGGCAAATGGTTCAGTAATCGAAGGACTGGTAAGGCTTCGAGAACGTCAGGTCCTTGGTCACCATCACGTTGAAGCGATAGCCCGGACGGATTTCGAGGGTTGGCGCGATGTTCAGGTTCTTCGAGATCATCTGCGCGGTCACCTCGCCCAACTGCTGGCCGAGCGCCTCGCTCATGGCGCTGCTGGCGGTCTCACGGTCACTGCTGTCACTGCTGGCACGGTCCTGGCTGAGGCTAATGCCGGCGACGATGCCGGACATCAACAAGGCCGAGCCGAAGATCCGTACATAGTGGTTGTTGACCTGATCGTTGAAGCCGGAATAGCCGGCGCTGTCGCTACCCGGCATCGAACCGATGTCCATCGCCTTGCCATCCGGGAAGATGATGCGCTGCCAGGCGACCAGTACCCGCGACTGGCCATAGGCCACGCTGCTGGAGTAGGAACCGACCAGGCGCGAGCCCTGTGGCAACAGCAAGTGCTTGCCGGTAGCGGTGTCGTACACAGCCTGCGCGACCTGAGCGATGATCTGCCCAGGCAACTCGGAGTTGATACCGGCGATCATCGTGGCAGGGATCACGTAGCCCGCGCGCAGCTCGTAAGGGCTACGGGGTGATTCCATGGTCACGTCCATCTTCCAGCGGTCGCTGTTCTCCGTGGTGCCGAACTGGTTGTAGTCCTTGCCAGCGTTGCTGGCGGCTTGCACCAGGAACGGCGAATCGCCCTGCGCACCGCCGCCACCGCCCCCGCCTGAGCTGATCGCCTTCAACTCGGCCATGCGCGCCTTGTAGGCTGCGGTCGGGTCACTGCGCGAGGCCTCTTGCATACGCTGGCGTGCGGCAGCGATGCGGGCCAAGGCGTCCTGCTGGCTGGACGGGGCGCCGGCAGCGCCGAGGCTTGAGCCAGCGCTGCGCGGAGCCTCTACCCGGACGGTACTCTGCGCCCGGACGGCCTCCTGGAACTGCTGCATCTTCATTTGGCGGATGCGTTCCAGTTCTTCACCGTTGACGCTCGGCGGCATCTCGCGCGGCGGCATAGGCGGGGCATCGAGGTTGCTCGGGCGTACCACCTGCAAGCTGGCGGGCTGCGGTGCGGGCGTGTCGTCCAGAGTCGGCATGGCCGGCGGCTCAACTTTGCTGGGGATGATCCCATCTTGGTCCATGCCATTGATCTGCTGGGCAAACATGCTGCTGTTGCCGGCTTTTTCCGCTTTCTTTTCCTCAGGCTTGTCCTGCTCTTCGGCACGATCGGCCGCCACCAGCAGCATGATCAGCAGAAACACCATGGCGGCGGCGCCAATCAGATAAATCGGCCAGTTGTTGACCCGACGCACACCGCTGTTGCGATGCAGTTTGCCGGGCGATGCGTCCGGCGACATGACATCGTTCTTGCTACTCATCACACGTCACTCCTTGCGTACCCAGGCCCCGGCGGCCAGCACCTGGCCGTTCTGCACCGCGTAAACACGGCTCAAGGACTCACGCCCGACCAGCAGGGTGACCCGATAGAGGTCGCTGTCCTTGGGCGCATCGACGATGTAGTTGACCTGCAGCGGCGCAGCCGCACGCGCCGTTGCGGGTACCGGCTGAGCCTTAGGGTCAAATTCCTGTACCGAGAAACCGGAGGCACGCAATGCGCTGACCAGGGATACGCCGTAGCCGTCAGTGGTTTGCTGGGCGATACGCAAGCGCGTGCGGGCCGGCGCGTGCACGACTGCCAGTTGGCGCGCGGTGGCGCTCGCCAGCTGCTGATTGATCGCCGGCGTGGTTCGGTCGGCGAAGTTGCCGTAGGGCCCGTGAGCACAACCCGCCAGCCACAGGCAAACGAAGGGTGCGATCCATGCGCGCATCGTTATTTACCCCTCTGGATGGTGACGCGGTCCTGCGACTTGCCGACGCCAGCAATCAGGATGGCCTTGTCGAATACGGTGTCGACGATGTAGCGGTCGCCCTGAACCCGGTAGTTGACCATCACGGTCTCATCATCCTTGAACCAGCCACCGTCCTTGCGCACGACCACCAGAGCCGGCGCTTCGGTCTGGCCCATGGTGCGTGGCATCTGGATGATGGTCTTGCTGCCGTCGTTGTACACACGCACCGGCTTCCAGGAGGTTTCACCGCTGACGCTGTAGTCAAAGTTCAGGTTGCCCAGGTATTCGCCGGTTTCCGGGATGGTCGCCTTGCGGCGCTCGGTGGTTTCGCGGTTCTTGATCAGGTTCCACTTCGCCAGCGCTTCTTCCGGGTAGGTGAAGGCGACTTGCGGCATGTACTCGGTACGGTGCGAACGCAGCTTGAAGTGGTAGGTGCGGCGGTTGGTGGTGACCACCAACGAGGTCTCCAGGCCCACATCCATCGGTTTGATGATCAGGTGCTGGACTTCGCTCTCGCCCACGCCGGTAATCGCCGGCTCGACTGTCCAGCGCGCGGTGTCGCCGAGGTTGATCGAGTTGACCTGCTCACCCGCCTGCAAGGCGATGTCGCAGACCTGCAGCACGGCACAGACGATGCTCGGCTGCTGGGCGCCGAAAATGAAACGTGCGGTGCCGTCACCGCCATCCACTGGCTTGATGCCGGTGGCACTGGCCTGCTGCCAGCGCTGGGAAATCGCCAGTGCGGCCTTCTCCTGCGCGGTCAGGGTCGGGTTGGCATCGGAAAAGTACAGATCGGCGGCGCTGGTGCCCGGCGCAGCCTGCGCGAACGCGGGCAAAGCCGCCGCGAGCATGGCGCAAAGGTAACGGTTCATGGTCGATCCTTCAGAGTTGCTTGGACCAAGAGAAGTCACGGACGTAGGTCCCGATCGGGTTCATCCGTACTTGCTCCTCGCTGGTCTGGGTAGTGGGTTCGGCGGTGTAGGTGGTGACCAGGGCGCGCCAGGTGGCCTTGCCCTTGAGCATGCCCTGGCGGTCACGGGTGACTTCTTCCCAATCCACCTGCCAGGTCTCCGGGGTCTGCTGCATGACCGAACGGATATCGACACTGACGGTTTCTTCGGCGGCACGTACGAACGGGCTGGCCTCCTTGCTGCCGTTGAGCCACTCGTTCATCTTCTGGGTCGCCGGGTCATTCGGCCCAAGCAGGGCGTATAGCCGGAAAATGGACTTGCGCAGCAGTGCGACGTCGGGGGTGACCGTGCGCGCATCGGCAATAAAGGACGCTATCTGCGACTTGATGACCCGCAGGTCGACCGGCACCGCGACCTGCGCAGGCGCTACAGCCATTGGCTGGCCAAGCTTGTCGACCTCCACCACGTAGGGCACGAACTTCGACTGGCTGCCGATGTGAATGATGCCGCCGACACCGGCGAGGGCGACCATCATCGAGAGGATACCCACCACCTGCCAGGACTGGCGGGAGGTCACCAAACTGCCGACATGGTCATTCCAGGTGCGGCGGGCCGTCAGGTACGGATTGTCGAGGACGGCGCCCTGGGGCGTCTCTGCTTTGGCGGTAGCATTGGCGGGACGCTTGAAAATGAGTCCCTTGATGCTGTCTGCGAGGTTCATGCGGCGACTCCATAATCATTCAGTCTCAGGCCCCTGGCAGCCAGCCATTCCGCCACCCAGGCATTGCCATATTTGGCTTCCAGGCGCTTGATGGCAGCCACGGACTCTTTGTCGGAAGAGCCGACGAAAGCCAGGGCCAGTGGGCCCAGCGCCAGGTCGTAAAGGCGTCGGCCGTTTTCCGACACGTAGTAGTACTGGCGCTTGGGAATAGCGGTGGCCAAAATCTCGATCTGCCGGGCGTTGAGGCCCATGCGGCGATAAAGGGCAGCGGTGTCCTCGTCGCGGGCATAGACATTGGGCAGGAAGATCTTGGTAGCGGTGGACTCGACGATGACGTCGAGAATCCCCGAGTTCGCCGCGTCCGACAGGCTCTGGGTGGCCATCAGCACCAGGCAGTTGGCCTTACGCAGTACCTTGAGCCACTCACGGATCTTCTCGCGGAAGACCGGGTGGCCGAGCATCAGCCAGGCTTCGTCGAGGATGATCACCGCCGGCTGGCCTTTGAGCGCGCATTCGATGCGGCGGAACAGATACAGCAGTACCGGCAGGGCGTACTTGTCGCCCAGGTTCATCAGCTCTTCGATCTCGAACACGGTGAAGTCGGAGAGCGACAGGCCATCTTCCTCGGCATCGAGCAAGTGCCCCATGGTGCCGTCGACCGTGTACTGGCGCAGGGTCTCGCGCACGGCTTCGTCCTGCACGATGATGCAGAACTCAGACAGGGTGCGGGAGCCGTCGCGGAACATGGTCATTACCGCGTGGCCGATTTCGTTGCGCTGCGCTGCAGTTGTTTCAAGGCCATTGAGCGCCAGCACGGTATCCAGCCACTCCATCGCCCAGGCGCGATCACCTTTGGTTTCGAGGAACTGCAACGGGCAGAAGGCCAACTGTTCGTCGTCTGCCGCCACGGTGAAGTGGCGCCCGGAGCGGCCATTGCTTTCGGCGCGAATACCGGCCGCCAGCGGGTACATCGACATGCCCTTGTCGAAGGCGAAGATCGACATGCCCCGATAGCGGCGCAGTTGTGCGGCGATCAGCGCCAGGTGGGTCGACTTGCCCGCACCGGTCGGGCCGAACATGAAGGTATGCCCCAGATCGCGTACATGCAGATTCAGGCGGAATGGCGTGGCACCACTGGTCACGCAATGCATCAAGGCTGGCGACAGCGGCGGGTAGAGCGGGCAGGGCGCATCGGCGCTGCCGGTCCAGATGCTGCTGGTGGGCAGCAGGTCGGCCAGGTTCAAGGTGTTGATCAGCGGGCGACGCACGTTCTCTACGCCGTGGCCCGGCAGGCTGCCCAGGTAGGCGTCGAGGGTGTTGATGGTCTCGATGCGGGCGGCGAAGCCCAGGCGCTCGATGGCCTTCTCGACACTACGTGCAGACTCTTCGACACGCACACGGTCTTCGCCCATGAGTACCACCACGCTGGTGTAGTAACCCTGCGCAACCAGGCCGCTGTTAACCTCGGCGATGGCATCGGCCGCGTCCTGCACCATGGCCAGGGCATCCTGGTCGATGTTGCTGTTGTTGGTGTTGAATACCTGGTCGAAGAAGCCACGGACTTTCTGCTTCCACTTCTTGCGGTACTTTTCCAGGTGCTGCACCGCTTCATGGGTATCCATGAAAATAAAGCGGCTGGACCACCGGTACTCGCAGGGCAACTCGGCCAGCGCCGAGAGAATGCCGGGTGCCGACTCCAGCGGGAACCCTTCGATGGCCACCACCTGAATGAAGTTGCGGCCGATCTTCGGCACCACGCCGCCCCAGAGCTCCTTGCCACCGATGACAGCATCCAGGTACATCGGGTTGCTCGGCAGCAAGACGGGCTGGCTCACGCCGGTGACACAGAACTGCACCCAGCTGAGCAAGTCGTCATGGGTGATGTGCGCGCCTTCCTCGGTGATTTGACGGTTACCCTTCAGGCGGGTCAGCTTGAGCACTGCGGCCAGGCTGCCCTCGACGCTCAAGCAGTCGCGCTTGAATTGCTCGATCAAGTTGCGCGTGCGCAGCTTGGCGTCCGGTGGCGCGGTGTCGTCGTCGAACATCAGTTCGACGAACTTCTGCTGGGCCAGCATCGGCGGGAAATAGGTGAGGCTCAGCACGAAGTAGCCTTCGTACATGGTCCCCAACGACTCGAAGTAGGCGCGGCGCTCTTCGTCCATGGCTTCGGTCAGGCTGTCAGCGAAGTGTGAGACGCCTTGGGCGGAGTAGTTCGCCGCGGGGCGGCGAACCGCATCCACGTGGATCATCCAACCGTTGCCCAAGCCAGCCAAGGCTTGGTTGATCCGCAGCGAAACCAGTTCACGCTGGGCGTCGGTGCTGCTGGCGTTGTCGTCACCCCGGTAAAGCCAGGCGGCCATAAAGGCGCCGTTCTTGCCCACGATCACCCCGTCGTCGACCATCGCCGCGTGGTTCAGCAGGTCGGCCAACCCGGCCTCTGTCGAACGGTGCTTCTTCAGCTTGAGCTCCGCATCCACCTGCAGCAGACGCTGGATCAGCAGCAGCACCAGCAGAGCACCGAGGGCTGCGATGGCGTACGCAATACCTTCGATCATTTGTATTGACTTCCCTGACTTGGAGGATTGTCCCTGAACGGTGTGCTACGCGCCGGGTAGTAAGGCTTGTAGCGGCGGTGACGAAGGTAGACGTGGCGCATTTTGGAGTCGGACTTGGCCATTACGCGGAAGACGAACAGCGAGCCGAACCAGAGCACCAGGCCCACCACGGTTGCCCGTACTTCCTGGGCGCTGAAAATCAGCGCGAAGGCGAGCAACCCGGAGAACATCACCAGCTCGCGATCCCCGCCCATGAACAGGTTGTCCCGGTTGCCGGCCCGCCGGATGGGAATCGTGCGCAGTGCCATACTTCAGACCTGACCCTGTACCAGGCTGTGCTGAGGCAGCAGCTGTGCCAGCTCGGCGCTGGAGGTGAAGAAGCTCTGCATGATGTTGTTGGCACCCACGATCAGCGCCATTACCAGCACGAGGAAGATCAGGCTACGGAAGAAACCGTTGAGGTCGCCGCCGAAGATCAGCACACCACCGGCTACCACGATGCCAATGATCGACAGGGCAAACGCTACCGGACCGGTCACCGATTTACGCAGGTTTTCCAGCCAGCTTTCATAGGGCAAACCGCCGCCGGTGCCAGCCGCAAAGGCATTCTCCGGCGCAACCATCACTGCCAGCAGCAGGAAGCTGAAGGCCAGAAAGCCAAACGTTTGGGCATTGAAACGGAACAGCGAAGTGTTGGCGTGCATGTGCAGTGTTTTCCTTAAAGATTGCGCATGGTGTAGCGGCCGTTGTCGTACCCGGAAACCTCGAGGATTTCCTGAATGCGGCGGCCTTCTGGGGTTCTGGCGATGGAGATGACGACGTGAACCGCTTCGCCAATTAGCGGTTCGATTTCGGCCGGGGCCGATTTATTGCGGGAAACCAGGGATTTGAGGCGGGTCAGCCCCTCGCTGGCGCTGTTGGCGTGCAACGTGGCCGCGCCGCCAGGGTGGCCGGTGTTCCAGGCATCGATCAGGTCGAGCGCTTCTTCACCGCGCACCTCGCCCACCAGGATGCGATCCGGGCGCATGCGCAGGGAGGTCTTGAGCAAGTGGGTCATGCTCACATCGACGGTGGTGTGGTACTGCACGAAGTTCTTGGCCGCGCACTGGATCTCGCCGGTGTCTTCGATGATGAAGACCCGCTCGCTGGGGAACTCCACGACCATTTCGTTGATGACGGCGTTGACCAGGGTGGTCTTGCCGGTACCGGTACCGCCGATGACCAGGATGTTGCGGTGATCGCGGATGGCGCGCTTGATGGCGTCGCACTGGATCGGGGTCATGATCCCCGATTCGACATATTGGTCCAGGGTGTAGATGGCCACCGCCTTCTTGCGGATGGCAAAGGTGGCCGCACGCACCACGGGCGGCAGTTGGCCGGCGAAGCGCGAACCGTCCAGCGGCCACTCGCCCTCGAGCAACGGCTTGCTGCGGGTCACTTCCTTGCCGTGGAAGCCGGCCACGGTCTTGATGATGGACTCGGCCTGGGCCGGGCGCAGGTCGCCGATGTGCCTCATCGGCTTGCCCAACTGCTCCAGCCAGAGTTTGCCGTCGCCATTGCACATCAGCTCAACGGTCTGCGGATCGTTGAGTGCATCGATGATGAGGGGGCCGGCGTCACGCTCCAGTTTCTTTTTGGCGCGCTCTTTCAGGCTGGCAGTTTCTGCGATTTCCACACTTGATCGTCCATGAAAATAGATACCACCCCAAGGTCTTGGGGAGGGCACTCCAAATGTTTTTCTCGTGCAGTTCTTTGAACTAATGGCGAAGCGGAATGTCACCGCCCGCGAACTCACCTGCAATTGCAGAATTTGTTCGTGTTATGCGAGCCACTTCACAAGGGCGCGCAGGTTACCCGGCAACAATTACTAACGAAAGAGTCGATCTCTTACAGCTTTGTAAGCTTTCTCTTACACGCTTGGGACTAACGTCCCATTGACTAGTCAGACAGGAATGGCTGCAGGCACCGTAAAATCTGGGCTTAACAGAACATCTATATTAATTTGATATTTAAGTGCCACTATCTTTGCCAGTATTAAATGGCTTGAAAAATTTGACAGAGTTCACACTTGCACGCGACGTATTCTTACGTAAAACGCGGCCAGGGAAAGTTGATCCAGTATGAATATAGGCTCCGCAGGCACTTCAACTTCACCGGCTCCGCTGAAGTGTCACTGAGTGGTGGCAATTAGATGCCATATTGATATCTATGGTGCCACTTCGCCGTTATTTAGGGGCATTCAAAATAATGCCAACTGGCCACCAGGCGGGCAGAATTTCGAGCAATCGAGCGCCTGTGCTTCACGCCCCTCGAATGCCAGTTTGCGCATGGCTTTGGCGAACCGCTGCGCCAACAGCTCGGCGAAAATACCCTCGCCACGCATGCGTGCACCAAAGCGACTGTCATACAGTTCACCGCCGCGGCTCTGGCGAATCAGGCTCAACACATGGGCCGCACGCTGGGGGTAGTGGTCCTGCAACCACTGCTCGAACAGCGGCGCCACCTCCAGCGGCAAGCGCAACATCATGTAGGCAGCGCTTTGCGCACCGGCCTCCTTGGCGGCCTCCAGCAAGCGCTCCAGTTCACTGTCGTTGATCATCGGTATCATCGGCGAACACAAGACCCCCACCGGCACACCCGCCTCGCGCAGCACCCGGATCGCCCGCAACCTCGCCTTGGGCGATGCCGCACGGGGCTCAAGCACCCGCTTGAGGTCGTCGTCCAGCGTCGTCAGGCTGATCATCACCCGCACCAGCCGCTGGCTGGCCATCTCGGACAACAGGTCGAGGTCTCGCAGCACCAGCGACCCCTTGGTGACGATGGTCACCGGGTGGCGGAAGCGCAGTAGCACTTCAAGCAAGCGCCGGGTCAGCAGGTGGTCACGCTCGATGGGCTGGTAAGGGTCGGTGTTCGACCCCAGGTTAATCGGCGCGCAGACATAGCCCGGTTTGCTCAATTGCTGTTCGAGCACATCGGCAGCATTGGTCTTGGCGATTAGCTTGGTCTCGAAATCCAGGCCTGGGGACAGGTCCCAATACGCGTGCGAGGGGCGGGCATAGCAGTAGATACAACCATGCTCGCAACCTCGATAGGGGTTGATGGACCGGTCGAAGGGCAGGTCGGGCGAGGTGTTGCGGCTGATGACGGTCTTGGCGGTTTCGACCCGCACCTCGGTGCCTTGGGTCAGCGGTACTTCCTGGTACCAGCCGTCATCCTGCGCAACCGACTGGTTCGGGGCAAAGCGGTTGTGTGGGTTATGCGCCGTGCCACGGCCTTTTTGCGGTGCTGGAGGAATCATCATCCACCCCTATACTGTATTCATATACAGTATAGGTGGCATGCGGTTTATTCCAGCGCCTCTGGTCAGGTCAGGCCGTACCAACGTGCATAGGCGGCATGGCTGGGCAGGCGCCCGAGGAAGGCTTCGATGCCATCACGCAGGGGCTGCGAGGCACCGGGTTCGAACAGGGTCTCTTGCAGCGCGCGCCCCGTTTCGCGGTCGAGCAAACCGTGTGCTTCGAAACGCGTGAACAGGTCAAAGGCATGCACGTCTGCCCACAGGTAGGCGTAAAAGCCGGCATCGTAGCCAGTGACCAAGTGATCGAAGGCGTGCGCGGGGTGCTCGAAATCCGCCAAAGGCCAGTAACCGCAAAGCGCGCGGGCTTGCTGCAGGCGCTGCTCAAACGTTCTGCCGTCATGGGGCGCGCCGTGCAGGTCGAGGTCGAACAGCGCCAGGCTCAGGTCGCGGCCGATTTCCTCGATGCCTTCCTGCTTGAACTGGCTCAGGTATGCCTCAGCCTGGGCCTCGCTTAGCGCACTGCCATCTTCACGCGGCGCCGCGATACCCGCCAGGTAACGCGCATCCCACACCCAGCGCTCCAGCAGCTTGCCGAACAGCTCCACGCCGTCACTGCCCAACTCGGTCACATTGGACATCACCTGGTTGGTGGTGCGCACCAGCAAGTGGTGCAGGGCATGGCCGAATTCGTGGTACAGCTTGCGCAGCGACAGGTGATCGAGCAACGGCTCGGCACCCGCCAGTGCAGCGGGGATATCGCTGTTCACCACCACCACCGCGGGCTGGTAGATGCCTTCGGCATCGATGCGGCGGTTACGCACATAGATGGTGAACACGGCGTCGGGCTGTTTGCCGGCGTGTTGCACCGCGTCCAGATAAAGCAGGCCTATATAGGCGTGGTCCTGCCAGACCTCGAAGCTTTGCACGCTGTCGTCCCAAGCAGCCAGCTGCCTGGGTCGCAGGTCGAGCGCAAACAGTTGCCGGGCCAGGCCAGTCAAGGCAGTGACCACTGCACTCAACGGGAAGTAATCACGAAAGGCCTCGTTGGCGCTGGCGTCGCCCGCTGTGGCCTGTAGATAGCTGATGTCCCAAGGCTGAACAGGCCCCAGGTTTTGCGCAGTCGCCTGCTGCTGAAGCTTCGTGCGCCACTGCGCCATTGCTGGCTTTACTGCCGCTGCCAGGCCCTGGAGAAAATCACCAACCTCGCTGAGTGACCCGGCGCTCTTGCTGCGCAGGCTCAGTTCGACGTGGTTGGCAGCACCCAACAGGCGGGCTTTTTCGTCCAGGCATTCGGCCAGTTGCTGCAGATGGGTGCCGTTATCCTGCGCCAGATCGGTGCTGACGCCACGGGTATGAAACGCGCGGTAGAGCCGCTCACGCAAGGGGCGGTGGGCCGCCTGGCGCAGCACGGCCTCGGTGGATGCGCTTTCGCAGGCGACCAGCCAGCCTTGCTCGCCGGACTCCTCGGCGCGCACCGCCAGCTCTTCACGCAGCCTAGGTGGCAGGCCACGCAATTCGGCTTCATCATCGACCCGCAGCCCTGGCCGGTCGAGGTTGCCTAAGAACGCTTGGCGCAGGTTGCCGATCTGCGTCTGTAACTCGACCAGGCGCGCTTTGTCGGCTTCGCCGAGCGCAACGCCACTGCTGGCGAACTTGTCCAGGTGCCAACTCAGGGTGGCGCGCTGCTGCGCAGCCAGGTTCACGCCATGGGCACTTCTGGCCAAGCGTGCGTAGAGTGCCTGCAGGCTGGCGTTGGTGAATTTTTGATCGAAGCGTGCGACCGTTCGGGCGTAGAAGTCTATAACCGCCTCGCCCCAGCTCGGCGCCTTACCCATCAGTGGCATCACGGCATAGAGCACCGCCAGCAATTGCGCATCCAGCTCATCGACTGCCAACACCAGGTCATCCCAAGTGGGCAGCGCCTGTTGCCGTTCGATGAGGCGGGCGATGCCTTGTTCGTGCGCGTTCAGCACATGATCGAATGCCGCCTGCATGTTCTGCAGGGTGATCGCGGAATAATCGACGGGGGTCTTGCTGCCTTGCAGGAGGGGATTGTCCATGACGCATCGCCTTGCTCAGTGGGGGAGCGGGCGAGCATGCCTACCTGGCAGGGCGGTAGAGGCTTGATTATCTACCACCCGGCCAGGCAGGCCGGCCTTATTCGGCCGGTTTCTTCAGCTTCGGATTGGGGAAGAACTGCACGGTCTGCACCTTGGCCGGCGCCGGCTTGGGCGCCAGGTGGTTGACCCGCGTGCCGAGCTCCGAAGGCACCGACAGCCCTTGTTCATTCAGGGTATCGGTGAAGCCGCAGGCCACGCACTCGCGGTGCGGCACGCCATCTTCGTTCCACATCATCAGCTTGTCGGGCTCGCTGCACGCCGGGCAGACCGCCCCGGCGATAAAGCGCTTCTTGGTCTTGTTCACAACTACCTCACTCATGCCGCCGCGTCCTCGCTCAGCCCGCAGTGGCGCAGCAATGCATCAATGGAAGGCTCACGGCCACGGAAGTCGACGAACAGCACCATCGGCTCACGCGAACCACCCCGCGCCAAGATCGCCTCGCGGAAGGCACGGCCGGTCTCGGCATTCAGCACGCCTTCTTCCTCAAAGCGCGAGAACGCGTCAGCCGACAGCACTTCAGCCCACTTGTAGCTGTAGTAGCCCGCGGCATAACCGCCCGCGAAGATGTGCGCGAAGCTGTTGGGGAAACGGTTGTACGCCGGTGGGCGCATCACGGTCACCTCGTCGCGCACGCCTTCGAGCACCTCCAGCACGCTGCGGCCATCGCCGTGGGTGGCGTGCAGCTCGAAGTCGAACAACGAGAATTCCAGCTGGCGCACCATCATCATGCCCGACTGGAAGTTTTTCGCCGCCAGCATCTTGTCCAGCAGGTCCTGGGGCAGGGCAGCGCCCGTTTCGTAATGGCCGGAGATCAGCGCCAGGCCTTCCGGCTCCCAGCACCAGTTCTCCATGAACTGGCTCGGCAACTCGACCGCGTCCCAGGCCACGCCATTGATGCCAGACACACCGGCATGTTCGATGCGGGTCAGCAGGTGGTGCAGGCCGTGGCCGAACTCGTGGAACAGGGTGGTGACTTCATCGTGGGTCAACAGCGCTGGCTTGCCAGGCGCGGCAGGGGTGAAGTTGCACACCAGGTTGGCCACCGGGCTCTGCAGCGCGCCTTCAACGGTGCGGCGACGGTCACGGGCGCCGTCCATCCACGCGCCACCGCGCTTGTTGGCGCGGGCATAGAGGTCGAAGAAGAAGCGGCCGACGTGCTGGCCGTTTTCCTTGATTTCGAACAGACGTACATCCGGGTGCCAGCTGTCGAAGCCTTTGAGCTCGGCGATTTCGATGCCGTACAGGCGCTGAACGATGCTGAACAGGCCCGACAGCACCTTGTCGATCGGGAAGTAGGCACGCAGGGTTTCCTGCGACACGCTGTAGCGTTGCTCGCGCAGCTTCTCGCCAAAGTAACCGGCATCCCAGCTGGACAGCTGCGGGCAGCCCTGCTCGGCAGCGTAAGCCTTGAGCTGCTCCAGGTCCTGGGCAGCGAACGGCTTGGAGCGCTTGGCCAGGTCACGCAGGAAGCTCAGCACCTGGTCGCTGGACTCGGCCATCTTGGTGGCCAGGCTCAGCTCGGCATAGTTCGGGTAGCCCAGCAGCTTGGCCAGTTCCTGACGCAAGTCGAGGATTTCCTGCATCACCGGGCCATTGTCGAACTGGCCGGCATTAGGGCCTTGGTCCGAGGCGCGGGTGCAGTAGGCGGCATACAGCTCTTCGCGCAGGGCGCGGTCGCTGGCGTAGGTCATCACCGCGTAATAGCTGGGGAATTCCAGGGTGATCAGCCAGCCGTCGAGGTCTTTGGCCTGGGCCGCGGCCGCCATCTGCGCCTTGGCCGAATCGGTCAGGCCGTCCAGCACGGCTTCGTCGGTGACGTGCTTGGTCCAGGCCTGGGTGGCATCGAGCAGCTGGTTGGAGAACCGGCTGCCCAGCTCGCTGAGCTTGCTCTGCACTTCGGCATAGCGCTGCTGTTTGTCGGCCGGCAGGTCGATGCCCGACAGGCGGAAGTCGCGCAGGGCATGTTCGAGGATGGTCTTCTGCGCCACGTCGAAACTCGCCGCTTCCGGGCTGTTGACCAGCGCCTCGTAGGCTTCGAACAGCGCACGGTTCTGGCCCAGTTCGGTAGAGTAGGCGCTCAGCGCTGGCAGGCAAGACTCGTAGGCCTCGCGCAATTCCTTGCTGTTGCACACAGCATTGAGGTGGCTGACCGGGCTCCAGGCAGCGCCCAGGCGGTCATTCAGTTCGTCCATGGCCAGCACCAGGCCAGCCCAGGTAGGGTTCTTGCCCTGCTTTTCGAGGATATCGGCAATGGCTTTGCGGTTGTCGGCCAGGATCTCTTCGATCGCCGGCAGCACGTGTTCGGCGCGGATCGCCGAGAAGGGCGGCAGATCGTAGGGCTGCAGAAGCGGGTTGGTCGCACTCACGGTTTGGATACCTTGGCAGAAGAAACACTGGACCATCTTAATTACAATCGACGCCGACCGCAGCAGGCAGCCTGCCTATCGGCACAGATGAGAGACCCTATCATGGCCATTCGAAGCTTCCAGCAACACACTCCGAAAGTTGCACCACGGGCCTTCGTCGACCGCTCGGCGGTGGTGTTGGGCGACGTGGAGATTGGCGAAGACAGCTCGGTCTGGCCCTTGACTGTAGTACGCGGCGACATGCACCGCATCCGCATCGGCGCACGCACCAGCGTGCAGGACGGCAGCGTGCTGCACATCACCCATGCCGGCCCTTTCAACCCAGATGGCTTCCCGCTGATCATCGGCGATGAAGTGACCATCGGTCACAAGGTGATGCTGCATGGCTGTACCCTGGGCAACCGGATCCTGGTCGGCATGGGCAGCACCATCATGGACGGCGCCATCGTCGAGGACGAGGTGATCATCGGCGCCGGCAGCCTGGTACCGCCCGGCAAGCGCCTGGAGAGCGGCTTCCTGTATGTGGGCAGCCCGGTGAAACAGGCCCGGCCGTTGACCGACAAAGAACGCGCGTTTTTCCCGTACAGCGCCAGCAATTACGTCAAGCTCAAGGACCAGCACCTGGCCGAAGGCTACGACCAACCAGAATGACTTGAGTGGAATCGCTTACATGCACCAGCAGAACATCCTCTTCGACCTTGATGGCACCCTGACCGACCCACGGTTGGGCATCACCCGCTCCATCCAGTACGCCTTGGCCAAACTGGGCATCGATGAACCCGACCTGGCCCGCCTCGAACACTTCATCGGCCCGCCCTTGCTGCAGGCGTTCATGCAGTTCTACGGCTTTGACGAAGCCAAGGCGTGGGAGGCGGTCAATTTTTATCGCGAGCGCTTCCGCGTCACTGGCCTGTACGAAAACCAGGTGTTCGAGGGCGTACCGGAACTGCTCGAGGCCCTCAATGGCCAAGGGCGCACACTGTATGTAGCCACGTCCAAGCCTTGGGAATTCGCCCGCGAGATTGCTCGACACTTTGCGTTCGACCATCACTTCAAGGTGATTTATGGCAGTGAGCTGGACGGCACCCGTACCAACAAGGTCGAGTTGATTCGCCACTTGCTCGACGAGGAAGGGCTGGACCCGGCGCAAACGCTGATGATCGGCGATCGCAAGCACGACCTGATCGGCGCCCGCAGCAATGGGCTGCAGGCGGTGGCGGTGGGGTATGGGTTTGGTAGCAGGGAAGAGTTGATGGCCGAAGAACCTGCCTATCACTTTGCTACCTTGGCCGAGATGCATCAGGCCTTCATTAACGCCTGATAATGATTGGGGCTGCTTTGCAGCCCATTCGCGGGGCAAGTCGGACCGCCGCACCGCCGCTCCCACAGGAATATCGCTGAACTCAAGGTCAGCGCTGTACCTGTGGGAGCGGCGGTGCGGCGGTCCGACTTGCCCGCGAATGGGCCGCAAAGCGGCCCCAAAATCTCACCGGCTAACCATCAACCGTTGCAACGCTGCCTTCCGCTCTTCAATTGGCAATCGTCCCAACTGCTCGACCCGCTCATAAAACCGCCCCCAATCCCCCCCAACCTCACCAAACACCGCTGCAAACGCCGGCACCCATTGGTCATACAGCCCAAACGGCAGCAGCTTGGCATTGCTCATCGGCCCATACATCCAGGCGTCATAACGCGTGTCGCCCGCCCACTGGCTATCACGCACGGCTCGGTACTCGCGCCGCAACCGCTCGAACTCCGCCTGCTTCGCCACACGCTTATGCGCGTCATCCAGCGGCCCGGCATACATCGCCTGGAGCCGTTCACGGCTGGCCAGCACCAGCCGAATGAACTGGTCACGCTGCTGCGCCTGTTCATCCTCGATCGCTGCAAGCCCACGCGCTGCGCGCCATTGCCGCGATCCCTCCTGCTCGACGAAGGTGGCAAACGATTCGTTGAACGCCGTGTCGTCCTGCACATAAAAGCGCTGATGGGCCAGCTCATGGAAAATCAACGACGCCAACCGCTCATCCCCCCAGCCAACCATCGACGACAACAACGGGTCGTCGAACCAGCCCAGGGTCGAATACGCCTCGACGCCGCCCACATACACATCCATACCCGCCTGGCGCATCAACGCCGCCGCGCCACGCGCCGCCCCCTGGCGGTAATAGCCGCGATAGGCCACGCAGCCGGCAATCGGGAAGCAATGCGTCACCGGCTGCAACGACAGTTCAGGCGTGGCGAATACATTCCATACCACGTAGGGGCGCCCCAGGTCGGCGTAAACCCGGTAGCTGCGGTTGTCCGGCAGTTTCAGCTGCTGGCTGGCGAACACCCGGGCCTGTTCGGCATGCTGCAGCCGCGCACGCAACTGCGGGCTGCTGGCCGGGTCTGCCAGCACCTTTTCCACCGGCTGACGCGCGCGCAGTAGCTGCCATTGGCCCTCTGCTAACTGGCCGTAATAGCCGACGCTGCTGCAACCGTTCAGCAGAACGGCCGCCAACACGGGAACAAAACGGGTGAAGAGGCGGTCGAGTGGCCCAGGGCCTGAGCGCTGAAAAAGAAAAAGTCGAAGCATCTGGGACTGTCTGACTCGCTCATGGCCAATTCGCTCCAAGACTATCTCGCCAGGGGGGAGTTTCGCCATGCGTCCATTGTTTGCCGCCAGCACACTCATGCTGTTGTCTGCGTGCTCAACCCTGCCGGACCCCGATCCGAACCAGGCCTGGGTCGACCTCACCCCCGTTGACGAGACGTCGCTGCACGCCGTGCAGGTGGACGAACGCGACTGGGCTGACACACGCTATTTCGAAGTCGCCCCCGGCAGCCACGAACTGACCGTGCGCTACCAGTTCCCGGTCACCCCGAGCAATATCGGCCCGGTCAACGAGCCGCTGTGGCGCGATTGCCAGCTCAACCTCACCTTCAAGGACTTCAGCGCCGGCCAGCGCTACCAGTTGCAGGCGGGCAGCATTGGCTTCCGCCCCTGGATCAAACTTTACGACCACCAGCAAAAACTGGTGGGCCAAGGCCTGCCAGCGGGCTGTCAGCGCACCTGAACCTCGCAAACGGCGCTATGCTTGTAACTTGTGAATCGCAAGTGGGAGTTTTGCCATGCGCCAGCCCATGATGCTGATCGCCCTCAGTGCACTGGGGGCTTGCGCCAGCCCCTTGCCGCCCGTCGACCCCAAACAGGCCTGGGTCGAGCTTTCCACCATCACCCCCGGCAGGGTCCTCATGGCCGACCGCCTCGACGGTCAGCGGCTGGAGGATGGCCGATACTTCCAGGTAACGCCTGGCAAGCACGAGCTGGTGGTGCGTTTCGATTATGAGATTTACGGCGGGGGCATCATGTCCCAGCCGAGGGACCGTACCTGTTATCTGACGGTGCGCTATGACAGTTTCAAAGCCGGCGAACGCTATCGCCTAGAGGCCCGGGCGCCCGTGATGGAGCCGCAGGTGCTGCTGTACGACGCTAGCCGCAAGGTGGTGGTCAACGAGCCCAGCAACGTGTTTTGCATTCCGTGACGTTGGGGGCGCTTTGCGCCCCTTTCGCGGCGCAAGGCCGCTCCCACAGTAAGTCATGTACCTGTAGGAGCGGCCTTGCGTCGCGGGCCGCAAAGCGGCCCCAGCATTCAGATGCTACCGGTCGTTCTTCTGGTAGATGATCTTCTTGGTGCCACCTTCGCAGCTACCCACGACCATGTTCGGGTCCTTGACCTCGCTGTTGGGCACGATTTCCAGAGTGTAGGACGGTACGCCCTGGGCCTGGATCTTGGCCTCGATCTCGGCTTTCAATTCTTCGCACGGCTTCACTGCCGCCAGCGTAGAGGTGGCGAGCAGGGAGGCCAACACGGCGATTGCTACGCGGATCATGGAACGGCTCCTGAAAGGGCAGTCGTGCTGCCATTGCTGGTTAGACTACAGCAAACCGCCCTCGTTGCGCCGCCTAGCCCACCAGCGAGGCATCCAGGCTGATGGTGGCATTGAGCACCTTCGACACCGGGCAACCGGCCTTGGCCTTGTTGGCGATTTCAAGGAACTGCGCCTCGCTCGCGCCCGGCACCTTGGCCTTAAGAATCAGGTGCACAGCAGTGATGGCAAAGCCGTCGGCCTGCTTGTCCAGCGTCACCTCGGCAATGGTATCGATGCGGTCTGCGGTCAGCCCCGCTTCACCCAGCATCATCGACAGCGCCATCGAGAAGCAACCGGCATGGGCAGCGCCGATCAGCTCTTCCGGGTTGGTGCCGGGTGAGCCTTCGAAACGGGTATTGAAGCCGTACGGGTTCTGCTTGAGCGCGCCGCTTTCAGTGGAAAGCAAGCCTTTGCCGTCCTTCAGGCCGCCTTGCCAGATCGCCGATGCTGTCTTTTTCATGATGCCTCCTGGTCGCTACGTTTACATATCTTGGGGTGACATGCTTAAGGGTTCAGAGGTCGGCTACCTACGGCAAGTTCAGATCAATCTGACCGCAAGCATTGAATCCACCGAATGTGCCCATACAGAGTTCAAAAGGCCTCTGGCCAACCACGTTCAAGGAGGCTCCGATGACGCAGCTGCGTGACCTGAAAATTTCCACCCTCGACCTCGTGCCCGTGCGCGCCGATGGCGGGCCGGCGCAGTCGCTGCGTAACTCGCTGGACCTTGCACAGCACGCGGAACGCTTCGGCTACAACCGCTTCTGGGTCGCCGAGCACCACAACATGGATGGCATTGCCAGTTCCGCGACCTCGGTGTTGCTCGGCTACCTGGCGGGCGGTACCTCGACCATTCGTGTCGGTTCCGGTGGCGTGATGCTGCCCAACCACGCGCCGCTGGTAATCGCCGAACAGTTCGGCACCTTGGCCAGCCTGTACCCAGGCCGCATCGACCTGGGCCTGGGCCGCGCCCCTGGCTCCGACCAGATGACCGCCCGGGCCCTGCGCCGCGAGCGCTCCGGCAGTGCGGACGACTTCCCCGATGACGTCGAAGAGCTGTCGCGCTACCTCGGCCCGCGCACCGATGATCAAAAAGTGATCGCCGTGCCAGGGCATGACACCGAGGTGCCAATGTGGCTGCTCGGCTCAAGCCTGTTCAGTGCGCAGTTGGCCGGCATGCGCGGTATGCCCTATGCGTTCGCCTCGCATTTTGCGCCGCGCTACATGCACGAAGCGATTCGCGTCTATCGCAACCATTTCAAACCCTCCACCACGCTGGAAAAGCCTTATGTGATGCTCGGTATTCCGATGGTGGTGGCCGACACCGACGAGCAGGCCGAGTACCTGGCCACGTCGGTGTACCAGCGCATTCTTGCCCTGATTCGCGGGCAGAGCCTGATGCAGCGTCCGCCCGTGCCAAGCATGGATGGGCTGTGGCTACCCCACGAGCGCGATGCGGTGATGAGCTTCCTCGGCCTGGCGATGATTGGCAGCCCGCAGAAGGTGCGGGCCAACGTCGAGGTGCTGCTGGAACAGACCGGCGCGGATGAGCTGATCTTTACCTGCGACTTATATGAGCATGCGGACCGGGTCAGGTCCTATGAACTGATGGCAGAGGCCTTGAAGGCCTAGTAGCCCGCCTCGCGGGTAACCCCGCGAAGCGGCCGTCACTCAACCACGCCGGTAGACAATTTCCTTGGTACCGGCTTCACAGCTGCCAATCACCTTGCCCGCTGCATCGCCTTTCTTGACGATCTCCAGCGTGTAGCCATGCACGCCTTTGGCATCCAGGTTGGCGGCAAGCTCTGCCTTCAGTTCTTCACACGGCTTGCCCGCCGCCAGCGCACCACCCGCCAGTGCCATCAGGCCCGCCGCCAGAATCAGTTTCTTCATCGATCGCTTTCCTTGTACAGATGAAAATCAAAGAGGGCGCCGGCAACGGCGCCCCCTCTCTATTACCCCATCTTGCCGGCGCCAGCTAGCCCGGTACTGCTTCAGCTATTGGCAATCCGAAACCCGACCTTGAGCGTGACCTGGAAGTGCGCCGCCTTGTTGTCATGGATATGACCCCGGGTGTCGATCACTTCGAACCATTCCAGGTGCTTGATGCTCTTGCCCGCTTCGGCCAGGGCATTGTTGATCGCGTCCTCGATGCTGGTGGGCGACGACCCAACCAGTTCGATCTTCTTGTACGTGTGATGATCGGACATGTGCACTCTCCTTGGATGACGGTGAAATTGAGCCTAGCAGCGCAGGCCTGGTTTACCTGCGAGCCGTCGCCAGGGATGAAAGTTCGATCGCACTTTCGCCGCGCGGTGCAGTCACAATCCTTACAGCCCATCCCCGAAGGAGAGTCAACATGCACCGCAACTCGCTGCGTAAAACATCCCTGGAAAGCATGGAAGCCGAGATCGAAAGCCTTCTGAAATCGCTGGAAAACCTCAAACACGATGCCTCGGAGGAGTCCCAGAAGTCGGTGAAGGCAATCCGCAGCAACGCCGAGAGCGCACTCAAACATTCGCGCAGCCTGCTGAGCGACGCCTACGAGGAAGTGAAGACCCGCACTCGCCAAACCGGCATCGCCACCCGTGACTACGCCCAGGAGCACCCCATCACCACCGCCGGGGTAGCCGTGGGTGCCTTGGGCCTGCTGGCGGCTTGGCTGCTGTACAAGCGCAACTAAGCGATCTGCAGCCGCAATTCCTGGCGCAGCCATTGCGCCAGTTGCTCGGCGCGCCCATCCGCGGCGCGCCGTGGCACCCACAGCGCCAGCGCGGCGTGCGTGGGTGAAAAGCCCCAAGGGGCCGCCAACCTCCCAGCCCGCAGATCATCCGCCACCAACTGCTGCGGCGCGATCGCGACCCCCAGCCCGGCCACTGCGGCCTCCAGCAAGTAGTACAGGTGTTCGAAGGCCTGGCCGAACGGCAATGCGCCCGGCTCGAGCCCATGCTGCGCCGCCCACGCAGGCCACGCCTGCGGGCGTGAGGTGGTGTGCAGCAGCGACTCGCCCAGCAAAGCCCGGGGCGCCGCGCCGCGCAAACGCTCGAAGCCGGCGAAGTGGGGGCTGAGCACAGGCCCGATGCGTTCTTCGGCCAACACGTGCACCTGCATGTCCGCCGGCCACGGTGGCTCGGCAAACACCAGCAAGGCGTCCAGGCCTGGGCGCCGCGGGTCCAGGTCGCCTTCCCCGGCAGACAGGTGCAGGCGCAGCTCCGGCAGGTCGGCCTTGAGCCGCCCAAGCCTGGGGATGAACCACCGCGCCAGCAGGCTGCCGGAACAGCCAAGGACGAACGGCGCCTCGCTGTTATCCCGGCTCAACTCGGCACACACACCCCGCAACCTGTCGAATGCCTCGCCACTGGCATCGCGCAGGCGCATGCCGGCATCTGTGAGTTTGATGCCACGCCCATCCTTGACGAACAGGGCAATGCCCAAGTGCTCTTCAAGCACTTTGATCTGCCGGCTGACCGCGCCGTGCGTCACATGCAGCGCTTCGGCCGCCTGGCTGACGCTGTTAAGCCGGGCAGTCGCCTCGAAGGCCCTAAGGGCATTGAGCGGGGGAAGGTCCTGGGCCATTGTCTTGTGAGTTTTCCTGACAGGTTTGCGCAATCTTATCGGTTTTCAGACGGGCGTTGCGTGGTTAGAGTAAAGCCCATCACTCATTCATTACGCCTTGGAGCGCCCCATGACCCAGACTCAATACCGCCCTGGCCCAGACGCCAACGGCCTGTTCGGCTCGTTCGGCGGCCGCTACGTGGCAGAAACCCTGATGCCGCTGGTACTGGACCTGGCCCGCGAATACGAAGCCGCCAAGGCCGACCCGAAGTTCCTCGAAGAGCTGGCGTACTTCCAGCGCGACTACATCGGCCGCCCGAACCCGCTGTACTTCGCCGAGCGCCTGACCGAGCACTGTGGCGGGGCAAAAATCTTCTTCAAGCGTGAAGAGCTCAACCACACCGGCGCGCATAAGGTGAACAACTGCATCGGCCAGGTGCTGCTGGCCAAGCGCATGGGCAAAAAACGCCTGATCGCCGAAACCGGTGCCGGCATGCACGGCGTGGCCACCGCCACCGTCGCCGCCCGCTTCGGCCTGCCTTGTGTCATCTACATGGGCGCCACCGACATCGAGCGCCAGCAAGCCAACGTGTTCCGCATGAAGCTGCTGGGCGCCGAAATCGTCCCGGTCACCGCCGGTACCGGCACCCTGAAAGACGCCATGAACGAGGCCCTGCGCGACTGGGTCACCAACGTCGAAGACACCTTCTACCTGATCGGCACCGTCGCCGGCCCGCACCCGTACCCGGCCATGGTCCGCGACTTCCAGTCGATCATCGGTAAGGAAACCCGTGCCCAGTTGCAAGAGAAGGAAGGGCGCCTGCCCGACAGCCTGGTGGCCTGCGTCGGTGGCGGCTCCAACGCCATGGGCCTGTTCCACGAATTCCTTGAAGAGCCAAGCGTGCAGATCATCGGCGTCGAAGCCGGCGGCCACGGCGTGCACACCGACAAACACGCGGCCAGCCTGAACGGCGGCGTACCCGGCGTGCTGCACGGCAACCGCACCTACCTGCTGCAGGACGCTGACGGCCAGATCACCGACGCCCACTCGATTTCCGCCGGCCTCGACTACCCGGGCATCGGCCCGGAGCACGCCTACCTGCATGAAGTGAAGCGCGTCGAGTACGTCAGCATCACCGACGACGAAGCCCTTGATGCGTTCCACGCCACCTGCCGCCTGGAAGGCATCATCCCGGCCCTGGAAAGCTCCCACGCCCTGGCCGAGGCGATCAAGCGCGCACCGAACCTGCCCAAGGACCACCTGATGGTCGTGTGCCTGTCCGGGCGCGGCGACAAAGACATGCAAACCGTGATGAACCACATGGCCGCCCAGGAGAAACAGGCATGAGCCGTCTTGAACAACGCTTCGCCGCACTCAAGGCCGAAGGCCGTTCGGCACTGGTCACCTTCGTTACCGCGGGCGACCCGGGCTATGACGCTTCGCTGCGCATCCTCAAGGGCCTGCCGGAAGCCGGCGCCGACGTGATCGAGCTGGGCATGCCGTTCACCGACCCGATGGCCGATGGCGTGGCCATTCAGCTAGCGACCCTGCGTGCACTGGAAGCCGGCCAGACCTTGGCCAAGACCCTGCAGATGGTTCGTGAATTCCGCGTGGGCAACCAAGCCACGCCGATCGTGCTGATGGGTTACTACAACCCGATCCACCGCTTTGGCGTGGAAAAGTTCGTGGCAGAAGCCAAGGAAGCCGGCGTCGATGGCCTGATCATCGTCGACCTGCCGCCCGAGCATGATGCCGAGCTGGCCACCCCAGCCCAGGCTTCGGGCATCGACTTCATCCGCCTGACCACCCCGACCACCGACGACGCACGCCTGCCGCGTGTGCTGGAGCGCAGCTCCGGGTTCGTCTATTACGTGTCCGTCGCCGGTGTGACCGGCGCGGGCTCGGCAACCACCGAGCACGTGACCGAAGCCATCGCCCGCCTGCGTCGGCATACCGACCTGCCGATCAGCGTTGGTTTCGGCATTCGTACCCCGGAGCAGGCTGCGAACATCGCCCGCCTGGCCGATGGTGTGGTGGTGGGGTCGGCGCTGGTCGACAAGATCGCTCATGCCAAGGATGCCGATCAGGCCGTCAATGATGTGCTGAGCCTGTGCTCGGCGTTGGCTGAAGGCGTGCGCGGCGCCCGCCGCTGATTGGCGTTGCATTCTTCGCGGGGCAAGCCCGCTCCCACAGGTTCACTGCAATCTGTCAGAAAGCACTCGACCTGTGGGAGCGGGCTTGCCCCGCGAATGGCCGCATAGCGGCCCCCATCTAACCGCCAAAAATCGACAGCTTCAGCGGCCGCACAGCCCCCATCCAGATCGCATGATCCCGGTGATCCGCCAGCTCATCCCCGGTCAGCGGGTGCAGAAACACCACCAACCCCTTGCGGTACAGCGCCAGCCACGGCAACACCACCCCCACCACTTCAGGCCCGAACGCCAGCTGGCAACTCCAGTCCGGATGCGGCCCCACGGGTTGCTGGTGCATGCGCCCCATGGTCACGGGGAACAGCCGCGCCGCCTCCTCGCACAGTTCTCGCGCCTGCTCGAGCGTCGATGCGTCGTAGTACACGTGGGCGTGATAGCCCTTGATCCTTTGCACGATAACTCCTGATTGCGGTCAAACCATCACCCCCTGCAAAGGAAGTGATGCAGTGAAAAACGCCGAAACCCCAGTATTCAAGCTGGTCCTGTTTGGGGCCGAGTCCAGCCTTGGCAGTGCGCTGATTACCGAGCTGCTGTCACGCCAGCACGAAGTGACCGCCGTGGTCGATGACCTCAACCGCCATGCGCCACGCCCTGGCCTGCATTTCAAGATAGGCGGGCTGGCGAGTGCCGACCAGGCGGAGCAGGGTGCCGCAGGCGGCTCGGCGGTAGTTGCCTTGGTGTCAGCCTTGGCACCCGGTGACCTGCCTGCGCAATGGCAGATGAGCGAAGCGCTGGTGGCCGGGCTTGCGCGTACGACTATACGCCGGCTGTTGCTGGTGGGCGATTTCGATGTGTTGGACAGGCCAGGCGATTACACCGATGAAGCGCGTGAAGGCGTGGACCAGGTTGTCGATGGGCTGCAGCGCAGCGCATTGCACTGGACCCTGATCAATGCACCCCAGACGTTGGTCGACCTGGAGAGGGTAGCGGCGGGGATGGCCGATATGCTGGACTTGGGGTTGCATCGGGGCGAGCATCTCAACTTCGTATCCTGAGGCCTCTTCGCGGGGCAAGCCCGCTCCCACACGTACTGCACAGCTGTCCAATCCTGTGGTGTACCGGTGGGAGCGGGCTTGCCCCGCGAAGAGGCCCTCAAGCCTCACGCTCATCCTCCAGCCAATCGACAAACCGCTCAATCAGCGCCCCACGCCGCTTGCGCGGTGGCAAAACCGCGTAATACCCGCGTTCCGAGCGCAAACTGCCCTCCAAAGGCCGACACAGCAGCCCCTGTTCAACCAGCCCATCGACCAGGTGCCCCCAGCCAATCGCCACCCCTTGCCCGGCAATCGCCGCCTGGATCAACAAGGTGTAGTTATCAAAACGCAACTGCCCCGGCGGCGGTGGGCTGTCTACGCCAAACCCACGAAACACACCCGCCCAATCAAACCAACGGCTGGCCTGCTCACCGCGCAGGTGAAGCAACGGCAAACGCTGCAAAGCCACGGCTGACAAGGGTTTGCCATGAGTCAGGCGGGGACTGCAGACGGGGAATACCTCCTCATCGAACAACCACCGGCTCTCGCCTTGATGAAAACGCCCATCACCAAACAGCACCGCCACATCGATATCCGGCCGCAGCATCGCCTGGCTGCGCTCACCCGTTACCAGGCTCACATCCACCTGTGGATAAGCTTCATGAAAGCGTTGCAACCGGGGCATCAGCCAGAACGCGGCAAAGGCGAAGTCGGTCGCCACCTGAAGCACCTCGCGCTGGCCTCGCCCGCTGACCAAGGCAAGCCCATCGTCCATGGACTGTAGCCCCTGGTGCACCTGTTCGAACAGCAACTGGCCGGCCTCGGTCAGCGCAATGCCCCGGTAGATCCGGTCGAACAGCCGGGTACCCAGCTGGGCTTCCAGGCGCTTCACCTGCTGGCTCACGGCGGGCTGCGTGGTCCCCAATTCAAGCGCCGCGGCCGTAAAGCCACGCAACCGCGCTGCGGCCTCGAACACACGCAGGGTATCCAACGACAGCTCGCCAAGGCGCTCAAACATAAGCTCAGCTAATCCCAGTCATTGCCCGCCATGGGCTTTACCCATGTTATCCACAGTCGCATCTTGGTAGGCAAGCGGTTCGCATAACCTTCAACGATGGAAGCCAACCATGACGCGCCCGAATATCCTGTTCATCATGGCCGACCAGATGGCCGCCCCCCTGCTGCCGATCTACGCCCCTTCGCCCATCCAGATGCCAAACCTCGCCCGCCTCGCCGACCAGGCGGTGGTGTTCGACTCGGCGTACTGCAACAGCCCGCTGTGCGCACCGTCGCGCTTCACCCTGGTCAGCGGCCAGTTGCCCAGCCGTATTGGCGCTTACGACAACGCCGCTGACTTCCCCGCCGATGTGCCCACCTACGCCCATTACCTGCGCCATCTCGGCTACCGCACTGCGCTGTCGGGCAAGATGCATTTCTGCGGCCCAGACCAGTTGCACGGCTACGAAGAACGCCTGACCAGCGATATCTACCCTGCCGATTACGGCTGGGCCGTGAACTGGGACGCCCCGGACGAGCGCCCGAGCTGGTACCACAACATGTCGTCGGTGCTGCAGGCCGGCCCATGCGTGCGCACCAACCAGCTGGATTTCGACGAGGAGGTGGTGTTCAAGGCCCGGCAGTACCTCTACGACCATGTGCGCGAAAACGATGGCCGGCCGTTTTGCCTGACCGTGTCGATGACCCACCCCCACGACCCGTACACCATTCCCAAGCGCTACTGGGATCGCTACGAAGGTGTGGATATCCCAATGCCCAGCGCCGAGTTTGACCAGCGCGAGCTAGACCCGCACTCGCAGCGCCTGCTCAAGGTCTACGACCTGTGGAACAAGCCCCTGCCTGTGGACAAGATCCGCGATGCCCGCCGCGCCTACTTTGGCGCCTGCAGCTACATCGACGACAACATTGGCCAGTTGCTGCAAACCCTTGAGGAATGCGGCTTGGCGGAGGACACGTTGATCGTGTTCTCCGGCGACCACGGCGACATGCTTGGCGAGCGCGGCCTTTGGTACAAGATGCACTGGTTCGAAATGTCGGCGCGCGTGCCATTGCTGATCCACGCCCCCAAACGCTTTGCCGCCGCGCGCGTGAATGCGTCGGTCTCCACCTGCGACCTGCTGCCGACCCTGGTCGAACTGGCCGGCGGTGCCGTGGACACGTCCCTGCACCTGGACGGCCGCTCGCTGCTGGGCCACCTGCAAGGGCAGGGTGGCCACGACGAGGTCATTGGCGAATACATGGCCGAAGGCACGGTCGGCCCGCTGATGATGATCCGCCGTGGCCCGTACAAGTTCGTGTACAGCGAAGACGACCCATGGCTACTCTATGACCTGAGCCGCGACCCGCACGAGCGGGAGAACCTCGCCAGCAGCCCCGACCATCAGGCGCTGCTGCAGGCATTTGCCGATGAAGCCCGGCAGCGTTGGGACATCCCCACCCTGCGCCAACAGGTGCTGGCCAGCCAGCGCCGCCGCCGCCTGGTGGCCGAAGCCCTGGCCATCGGCAAGCTGAAAAGCTGGGACCACCAACCGTTGGTGGACGCCAGCCAACAGTACATGCGCAACCACATCGATCTCGACGACCTCGAGCGCAAGGCCCGTTATCCACAGCCCGCCCCTCTGGATTGAGAAGAGAGTTCGCCATGCAAAAAATCTCCGCCGCTGTGCTTGCCCTGGCCCTCGGCCTGGGCGCTGCCACGGCTCACGCCGAAGACGCGCAATGCAGCACCGTGAAGATGGCCGACCCCGGCTGGAGCGATATCGCCACCACCAACGCAATCGCCCGCCTGCTGCTGGAAAGCCTCGGCTACCAAGTAAAGATCGACAGCCTGGCCGTGCCGATCATCTATGGCGGCCTCAAGGACGGGCGCGTCGATGCCTTCCTCGGCAACTGGATGCCGGCGCACCAGGGGTTTCATGACAAGTTCATCGCCAATGGTGATGTGCAGCAGTTGTCGCGCAACCTTGAAGGCACCGAGTTCACCCTCGCGGTGCCCGACTATGTGTGGAACGCCGGGGTCAAAGACTTCGCCGACCTGCAAAAGCACGCTGATCAGTTCGACAAGAAACTGTATGGGATCGGCTCTGGCGCGCCTGCCAACCTGTGGCTGAAAGAAATCATCGACCAGAACCAGTTCGACCTCGGCCAGTGGAAGCTGGTGGAGTCGAGTGAGCAGGCAATGCTCGCGCAAGTGGACCGCGCCGTGAAGAAGCAGCAATTCATCACCTTCCTCGGCTGGACACCGCACCCGATGAACGTGAAGCTGAAGATGCACTACCTCACGGGTGGGGAAAAGTGGTTTGGCAGCAAGGGCCAGGTCTACACCCTGACCCGCAAAGGTTATGCACAGGCGTGCCCGAATACAGCGAAGCTGCTGGGCAACCTGACATTTACCCTGGACATGGAAAACAGCATCATGGCCGAGGTTGTGGATAAGAAAGTGAGCTTCGATGAAGCAGCCAAGGCTTGGGTGAAGGCGCATCCCGAAGTACTGGAAGGGTGGTTGGCTGGGGTCAGCACCAAGTCCGGTGGCGATGCGAAAGAGGCCGTCACAAGCAAACTGTAATCTCGATAATCACACTCATCCTGTGGGAGCGGGTTACCCGCGAATGCTCTAGTGAAGCCACCGACGCATTCGCGGGTAAACCCGCTCCCACAGGGGGCCGGTACAACACTCGGGAAACTGAAATACTTATGCACCGCCTCATCCAGCTGCTGCCTTTCCTTGCCTGGCTCCCCCGCCAATCGGGCCGCAGCCTGCGCCAGGACCTGCTGGTCGGCCTGAGCGGTGCCATCCTTGCCCTGCCGCAATCCATCGCCTACGCCCTGATCGCCGGCCTGCCCGCGGAATACGGCCTGTTCGCCGCCATCGTCCCGGTGCTCATCGCCTGCTTGTGGGGGTCTTCCTGGCACCTGATCTGCGGCCCGACCGCAGCCATCTCGATCGTCCTCTACGCCAGCGTCAGCCCCCTGGCGGTGCCGGGCAGCGCCGACTACATCACGCTGGTCCTGCTGCTGACATTACTCGCCGGCATCTTCCAGCTCTTGCTCGGCCTGCTGCGCTTCGGCGCACTGGTCAATTTCGTCTCCCACTCGGTGGTGCTCGGCTTCACCCTGGGCGCCGCCATCGTCATCGCCCTCGGCCAGTTGCCCAACCTGTTGGGCATGGACTTGCCAAGCCAGGCCACGGCGTTGAAAACCGTGCAAGACCTGGCCAGCCACGCCGGGGAGGTCGACCTGCCGTCGCTGATACTGGGGCTGACCACGGTGCTGATCGGCATGGCCTTCAAGCTCTGGCGGCCCCGCTGGCCGAGCCTGTTGATAAGCCTGGTCGTGGTCAGTTTGCTGGCCTGGTCACTGCCTGGCTTTTTTGGCCATGTGCCGCGGGTACCTGCCTTCACTGGCCAATTGCCCCCGTTGAGCCCACTGCCGCTACTGGACGTGGAGCTGATGCTGCGGCTGCTGCCGACCGCGGTGGCGGTGGGCATGCTCGGCCTGGTCACCAGCCTGTCGATCGCCCGGTCGCTGTCTGCGCGCTCTGAACAGCTGATCGACGCCGACCAGGAGATCCGCGCCCAGGGCCTGTCGAACATCGTCGGCGCGTTCTTCTCCGGTTACCTGTCATCAGGCTCTTTCACCCGTTCGGGCTTAAGTTATGACGCCGGCGCCCGCTCACCGCTGGCCGGGGTGCTCTCGGCCCTGTGGGTCGCGCTGTTTGCCGTCGCAGGGGCAGGGCTGATCGCCCACCTGCCGATCCCGGCGATGGCGGGCAGCATCCTGCTGATCTGTTGGGGGTTGGTGGATCACCGTGGCATTCGGGCGCTGTTCCGGGTCAGCCGCTCGGAGTTCCTGGTCATGGCCCTGACCGCCGCCGCGACCTTGCTGCTGGAGCTACAGACCGCGATCTATGCCGGGGTGCTGGCTTCGCTGTTCTTTTACCTCAAACGCACGTCCCGGCCACGGGTGCAGCAGAGCCGCGAAGGGCAGGCTGACGTGCTGCGGGTGGGCGGGTCGATCTTCTTTGGCGCGGCGCATTACCTGCAGGTGCGCTTGCAGCGCTGCCAGGGGCCGCATGTGGTGATCGATGCGCGGCAGGTGAATTTTATCGATTATTCGGGTGTGGATATGTTGCACCGAGAGGCACGGCGGTTGCGGCGGGCGGGGGGGAGTTTGACCTTGCAGCGGGCGCGGCCGCAGGTGGTCGAGGAATTGCAGAAGTTGGAAGGGGTGGCGGGTTGCCCCATTGAATTTGCAGAGTGACCATTGGGGCTGCTGTGCAGCCCATTTTTTGAGATTCGTGCAGAAACCTGTAGGAGCTGGCTTGTCGGTGCGCCGAACCGCTGCGATGGGCCGCAAAGCGGCCCCAAAATCTCAAATTCAGCCCCGAGCCAATTGCCGGCGCAGCTCAGCCAGCACCGGCGCCGTATCCGGCCGAACGCCACGCCAGATAAAGAACGCCTCAGCCGCCTGCTCAGCCAGCATCCCCAGCCCATCCAGCACCTTGGCCGCACCTAGGTTGGTAGCCCATTGGCAAAACGGCGTCGGCTCCTTGCCGTACATCATGTCGTAGCAAACCGTGCGTCCCGCCTTGACCAGGCTGTCGGCAATCGGCGGCATCTCGCCCGCCAGGCTCGCCGAGGTGGCGTTGATGATCACGTCCACCGGCTCCTGCAGCCAGCTGAACCCGCTGGCCAACACCGGCCCCAGCTCAGCGAACTCACGCGCCAGTTGCTCGGCCTTTTCTACCGTGCGGTTGGCGATCACCAGCGACTGCGGATCGTGCGCCAGAATCGGCTCCAGCACCCCACGCACCGCACCGCCCGCACCCAAAATGAGGATCCGCTTACCCGCCAGCTCAACCCCCGCATTCACCGTCAGGTCGCGCACCAGGCCAGCACCGTCAGTGTTGTCCCCCCGCAGCGAGCCATCCGCCAGCTTGCTCAGGGTATTCACCGCACCCGCCCGCTGGGCACGTGGGGTCAGGCTGTCGCACAGGCGGTAGGCTTCTTCCTTGAACGGCACCGTGACATTGCCGCCACTGCCTTGCTTGAAGAAACCGCGGGCACAATCGCTGAACTCGTCGAGCGGCGCCAGCAGGGTGGCGTATTCCAGGTCCTGGCCGGTCTGCTCGGCGAACAGGCGGTGAATCAGCGGCGACTTGCTGTGGCCGATGGGGTTACCGAAAACGACGTACTGGTCCATAGGGGCTCCTCGGTTATCCACAGGTTTACTGGGCGAGCCAGTCGCGGTCTTGCAGGAAGTACTCGGTCAGGCGCGCTTCTTCGCTGCCAGGCGCGGCCTTCCAGTCGTAGCCCCAGCGGACCTGCGGCGGCAGCGACATAAGGATCGACTCGGTACGCCCACCCGATTGCAGGCCGAACAAGGTGCCACGGTCGTAGACCAGGTTGAACTCCACGTAGCGACCGCGACGGTACTCTTGGAACTCGCGCTGCTCGGCGGTATAGGGCGTGTCCTTGCGGCGTTGAACGATCGGCAGGTAGGCCTCGACAAAGGCATCGCCAATGGCACGGATGAAAGCAAAGCAGGTGTCGAAGTCCCACTCGTTCAGGTCGTCGAAGAACAGCCCGCCAATGCCACGTGGTTCGCCACGGTGCTTGAGGTGGAAGTAGCGGTCGCACCAGGCTTTGTAGCGCGGGTACACGTCAGCACCGAATGGCGCGCAGGCCTGCTCGGCCACACGGTGCCAGTGGATGCAGTCTTCTTCGTTGCCGTAGTACGGGGTCAGGTCGAAACCGCCGCCGAACCACCACACCGCCTCTTCGCCTTCTTTTTCGGCGATGAAGAAGCGCACATTGGCGTGGGACGTCGGCACGTGCGGGTTGTGCGGGTGGATCACCAGCGACACCCCCAGGGCCTCGAAACCACGGCCCGCCAGCTCGGGGCGGTGGGCGCTGGCCGACGGTGGCAGGCCGGCGCCGAACACGTGGGAGAAGTTGACCCCGCCTTTCTCGATTACCTTGCCCTCACCGATCACCCGCGTGCGGCCCCCACCACCGGCTTCACGCGTCCAGGCGTCCTCGACAAAGCGGGCGCCGCCGTCCTCACGTTCAAGGGCGGAGCAGATGCGGTCTTGCAGGTCGAGCAGGTAGGCTTTCACGGCCTCGGTGCGGCTGGTCATCGGGTCACCTGGAGCGGGCAGAGAAGAATTCGCCGCGTAGCATACCACCGGCGGCTGACGCGCCGCAGTTGACGGCGATCAAGCAAAGGCGTCCGATAGAGGGCTGTTACCAATCCCGACAACAGGAGTGCGAGATGGCCAAGCGTATCCAGTTCAGCCAGCATGGCGGCCCGGAAGTTCTGCAGCTTGTAGAGTTCGACCCCGCCCCACCTGGGCCACAGCAGGTCCGCGTGCGTAACCAGGCGATTGGCCTGAACTTCATCGACACCTATTTCCGCAGCGGCTTGTACGCACCGCCATCCTTGCCCTCCGGGCTCGGCACCGAGGCCGCTGGTGTGGTCGAAGCCGTGGGTGAGGGCGTCACCCGCCTGAAAGTCGGCGACCGGGTAGCCCATGCCGGCGGCCCGCTGGGTGCCTACAGCGAAGTGCATACGCTGCCCGAGGCCAACCTGGTCAAACTGCCGGATAACATCAGCTTTGAGCAGGCAGCGGCGGTGATGCTCAAAGGCCTGACCGTGCAGTACCTGCTCAAGCAGACTTATGCGGTGCAACCGGGCGACGTGATCCTGTTCCATGCCGCTGCCGGTGGCGTGGGTTCGCTGGCCTGCCAATGGGCCAAGGCGCTGGGGGCCAAGCTGATCGGTACTGTCAGCTCCGCTGAGAAGGCCGAGCGGGCCAAGGCGCTGGGGGCATGGGAAACCATCGACTACAGCCATGAAGATGTGGCCAAGCGCGTACTGGAGCTGACCGACGGCAAGAAATGCCCGGTGGTGTACGACGGCGTCGGCGCCGATACCTGGCTGACCTCGCTGGACTGCCTGCAGCCGCGTGGGTTGATGGTGAGCTTTGGCAATGCTTCGGGCGCGGTGAGCGGGGTGAACCTGGGGATACTGGCGCAGAAGGGCTCGCTGTATGTCACCCGGCCGACCCTGGCGAGCTATGCCAACAATGCCGAGAACACCCAGGCCATGGCCGATGACCTGTTTGCGATGATTGCGAGTGGGAAGCTGGTTGTGGATATCCAGCAGCGGTATCCGCTGAGTGAGGCGGCCAAGGCGCAGGCGGAGCTGTCGGCGCGACGGACTGTGGGGTCGACTGTTTTGTTGCCTTGATTTAGGTACGGGATCGCATCAGGGCGGCCAGGTGCTTGGCTGGGTTGTTGTGGTGTTGCGTAGATCGAGCGCCGCCCGCGCGGCGCTTCGCAGCACAAGGCTGCTCCTACATCGGTTTCGGGCCAGTAACGCCTGTCCCAGCGCGCGCGACCGCCTTGTTTGTTCCACACGATATCGAGGTGGATGCCACAGGGGCCGCGCGCCTGTGTCTCAGGATTGATTGGCCCGAAACAAATGTAGGAGCAGCCTTGTGCTGCGAAGCGCCGCGCGGGCGGCGCTCGATTTCACAGGCGCTAGAACCCTCAAGGCAGGCACCTGTCAGCCCTCACACTTTCTTCTGCGGCTGTGGGGTCGACTCGATGCCATCGAGTATCGCCGCCACCACACCCTCTGCCATTTCAATCGCATGCAGGTTCGAGTTGAGGTGCTGGGTAGGGGTGGATCGGGTGGCGGCTGTACGCGAGGTGGTAGACCCGGGCATTTTCCAAACCAGGCAGGCTCGAAAGCCTCCCGCGCACAGCCGCCATAGACTGTCATGGAAAAGATGCATCCGGGCTACCACACCCGATCGCCAAGTTGTTCGGCGACGGTCTGAAGCCTAGAGACAGGACTTCCCACTGAGAAGGTGATGGTATTCGTTACGAGATGTAGGAGTTTTCCCAAACTGAATGCCGGACAGCCATTTGGATAAAGATCAGAGAGATTCCAGGCGACTCGATCAACTGTAGGAGCGGGCTTGCCCCGCGAACCAGGGCGAAGCCCTGGCCATACACACTGGCCGCCTGGGCTGGCCTCTTCGCGGGGCAAGCCCGCTCCCACAAGGAGGGGTATCGGCGCTTGGCAATTTAGCCCGGGCGAACGACTTCGCCCGTCGCCAGGTTGCGAATCACACTTGGGTTCTTCCGCCCGCCCAACGCCCCGCCCAACACCATGTCCAGCTGGCCATGGAAGTACTGCTCCACCCGCAAGCGGCTCTTCGCCGCCGGGCGACCGCCGGGGTTGCACGAGGTGGAAATCAGCGGCCCGACCAGCGCGCACAGCTCACGCACCTGCGGGTGGTCACTGACCCGCAGCGCCACCGTGTCGTGCTGCCCGGTCACCCACTCCGGCAACAGGTCCTGGTGCGGTACCAGCCAGGTGTTCGGGCCTGGCCAGGTGCTGCCCATGCGGTCAATCCAGTCCTCGGGGAAATCTTCAAACAAAAAGTCGAACTGGCGGATATTGTCGGCGATCAGGATCAACCCTTTATCCACAGGCCGCGACTTGAGCGCCAGCAGGCGATACACCGCGTCCTCGTTCCACGGGTCACAGCCCAGGCCCCAGACCGCTTCCGTCGGGTAGGCGATAACCGCGCCCGCCCGGATCTCACGTGCGGCTTGTTGCACACGAAAACTGCTCACCATTGCTGTCTCTCCGCCTATATACCTTGCTTGTGAGCAGTGTACTTAGCCAACGCGGGCAAACCAACGCCCGGCTTCATTGCTGACCCGCCCTTCAAGCTCCAGTTCGGTGAGCTGCGCCATCACCTGAGCCAACGTCAGTTCGCTGCAGTGGGCCAGGCTCTCGGTAGTCTGGGGCGCGGCATGCAGCAAGGCGAGCAGGGGGTGATCACGCTGTTCAACAATGGCCGGGGGCAGGTTCTGCCAGCCCTGCAGGCTTTCCAGAATCTGTTCCACGCTCTCCACTAGCAGCGCACCGTCGCGAATCAACTGGTGGCAGCCTTTGGCACCTGGGTGGTGGATGGAGCCTGGGATGGCATACACCTCGCGGCCCTGCTCAGCCGCCAAGCGCGCCGTGATCAGCGAGCCACTGGCCAGGCTCGCCTCCACAACCAATACGCCCAGCGACAAGCCACTGATGATGCGATTACGCCGCGGAAAATTGCCCGGCAGCGGGCCGGCATCCAGCGGGTACTCTGAAACCAGCGCGCTGCCGCTGTCGATCATCGCTTGGGCAAGCTCGCGATGGCGCTGTGGATAAAGTTTTTGCAGCCCCGTCCCGAGCACCCCAATTGTGCCGCCCCCGGCCTGCAATGCTGCCCGATGAGCGGCACCATCGATACCCAGTGCCAGGCCGCTGGTAATGGTAAAACCCGTCTGCGCCAAGTAGCGGGAAAATGCTCGGGCAGTGTCGAGCGCGGGCGGTGAAGCACGCCTGCTGCCCACAATTGCCAACTGTGGCCTTTCCAGTAATGCGGGGTCGCCAGCGACGAAAAGCAACGGCGGCGGGTCGTCGGTTTCGGCCAGCAGAGCAGGGTAGCCAGGGCTGTCCCACATCAGTAAATGCTGGCCCGGGCGCTCTAACCAGGCCATTGCAGCCAGTGCACCGTCACGCACTTCGGCGCTTCTTCGGGCTTCGATGCTGGCTTGCGGAATGCCCAGTGCGCGCCAGGCTGCGGCCGGCGCACTCAGCGCCGAAGAAGCGCTGCCAAAAGCTTTCAGCAGGCTGTGAAAGCGGCGTAACCCTGTGTCCGGCAGGCGGTGCAGGCGCAACCTCGCCTCCAGTTCGGCAGGCGCGCAAGGCGACGAATGGTGGGTCAACATGAGGATCATCCTTGATCGAAACGGGGCCATCGACGTGGCACAACCTGTGGATAACTGTGTTGATAACGCTTTGACAACCTGTCCATCAAATGGGTGATAAGCCGTCCGTTTAAACCCTAGCCGAGCTTTGCCAGGTGCCGAATCCCCCGATTACCTTTATTATGTGTGCTCAGTTTTCAACCGAACGCACAGTGACTGCCCGACCTTATGGCCATCTTGAACATTCTCGAATTCCCGGACCCGCGCCTGCGCACCCTCGCCAAACCGGTGACGGTGTTCGACGACGCCCTGAGCCAGCTGATCGACGACATGTTTGAAACCATGTATGAAGCGCCTGGCATCGGCCTGGCTGCCACTCAGGTCAACGTCCACAAGCAAGTGGTGGTGATGGACCTGAGCGAAGACCGCAGCGAGCCGCGGGTCTTCATCAACCCCGTCGTCGAAGAACTGACCCACGACATGGGCCAGTACCAGGAAGGTTGCCTGTCGGTGCCTGGCTTCTACGAAAACGTCGACCGCCCCCTGCGGGTGCGCGTCAAAGCCCAGGACCGCGACGGCAAGCCGTTCGAGCTCGAAGCCGAAGGCCTGCTGGCCGTGTGCGTGCAGCACGAGTTCGATCACCTCAACGGCAAGCTGTTCGTCGACTACCTGTCCACGCTCAAACGCGACCGGATCAAGAAGAAGCTGGAAAAGCAGCACCGCCAGCAAGCCTGATCCCCACCTTCCAGAAGGCTTGCTCCGGCAAGCCTTTTTCTTTTTTGCAGCGAGAACTCCATGCGCATCGTCTTCGCAGGCACTCCAGAGTTTGCCGCCGAACACCTCAAGGCACTGCTCGACAGCCCCTATGAGATCGTGGCCGTCTACACCCAGCCGGACCGCCCAGCCGGGCGTGGCCAGAAGCTCATGCCGAGCGCGGTCAAGGCACTGGCCGTGGCCCACGACATCCCGGTGCTGCAGCCGCCAACCCTGCGCAATGCCGATGCCCAGGCGGAACTCGCCGCGCTCAAGCCCGACCTGATGGTGGTGGTCGCCTACGGCCTGATCCTGCCCCAGGCCGTGCTGGATATTCCGCGCCTTGGTTGCATCAACAGCCACGCCTCCTTGCTGCCACGCTGGCGCGGTGCGGCGCCGATCCAGCGCGCCGTGGAAGCCGGCGATGCTGAGAGCGGCGTGACCGTGATGCGCATGGAAGCGGGCCTGGACACCGGCCCGATGCTGCTCAAAGTGGTCACCCCGATCAGCGCCGAAGACACCGGCGGCACGCTGCATGACCGCCTCGCCGAAATGGGCCCGCCTGCGGTGATTAAAGCCATTGCTGGCCTTGCCGACGGCTCGCTGCAGGGTGAAGCCCAGGATGACGCCCTGGCCACCTATGCCCACAAGCTGAACAAAGACGAAGCACGCATTGACTGGAGCCGCCCAGCCGTGGAGCTGGAGCGCCTGGTGCGTGCCTTCAACCCGTGGCCGGTGTGCCACAGCACCCTGGACGGCGAAAGCGTGAAAGTGCTGGCTGCCACGTTGTCCACAGGCAACGGCGCCCCAGGCGAGATCCTGTCTGCCAGCAAGGACGGCCTGGTAGTCGCCTGCGGTGACCAGGCACTGAGCCTGACTCGCCTGCAACTGCCCGGCGGCAAGGCGCTGAACTTCAGCGACCTGTTCAACAGCCGCCGCGAGAAATTCGCCAACGGCAAGGTGCTCGGCCAATGAACCCTCGCCTGGCCGCCGCCCGTGCCTTGGCCGCTGTGCTCAGCGGCAAGGCTTCGCTGAACAGCTCGTTGCCGGCACAACTGGACAAGGTCGACGAGCGCGACCGGGGCCTGACCCAAGACCTAGCCTTCGGCACCGCCCGCTGGCAGCCGCGCCTCGACCTGCTCGCTGCGCAGTTGCTGCAGAAGCCGTTCAAAGCTGCCGATGCCGATGTGCAGGCCTTGATGCTGGTCGGCCTGTACCAGCTGTTCTACACGCGCATTCCGGCGCACGCCGCCATCGGCGAAACCGTGGGTTGCGCCGACAAGCTGAAAAAGCCGTGGGCCAAAGGCCTGCTCAACGCCGTGCTGCGCCGCGCGCAGCGTGAAGGCGAAGCGCTGCTCGCGGGCATGGAGCGCGACCCGGTGGTGCGCACTGCCCACCCGCGCTGGCTGCAGAAATCGCTGAAGGCCTTCTGGCCCGAGCAATGGGAAGCCATCTGCGCCGCCAACAACGCCCACCCGCCGATGATTTTGCGGGTCAACCGCCGCCACCATAGCCGCGATGCCTACCTGGCCTTGCTGGCTGAGGCCGGCGTGGGCGCCAGCGCCTGCCAGTACAGCCGTGACGGCATCGTGCTGAACGAGCCCTGCGATGTGCGCAGCCTGCCTGGCTTTGCCGAAGGCTGGGTAAGCGTGCAGGACGAAGCTGCGCAACTGTCCGCCGACCTGCTCGAACTGGCCCCCGGCCAACGCGTGCTCGACGCCTGCTGTGCCCCGGGCGGCAAGACTTGCCACTTGCTCGAGGCCGAAGCTGGCCTGGCGCAGGTGGTGGCCATCGACCTGGAAGCCAAGCGCCTGACCCGCGTGCGCGAGAACCTCGATCGCCTGCAACTGGACGCCGAGCTGATCGCCTGCGATGCCCGCGACACCGCCAGCTGGTGGGACGGCAAAACGTTCCAGCGCATCCTGCTCGACGCCCCGTGCTCGGCCACCGGCGTAATCCGCCGCCACCCGGACATCAAGCTGACCCGTCAGGCCGACGACATTCCGGCCCTGGCCACGTTGCAAGGCGAGCTGCTCGATGCCCTGTGGCCGACCCTGGAAGTGGGCGGCATGCTGCTTTACGCCACCTGCTCGAGCTTGCCGACCGAGAACACCGAGGTGATCGACGCCTTCCTCGCCCGCACCCCGGGCGCCCGTGAGTTGGACCTGGCCACCGAGGCCGGCCTGCGCCAGCCACATGGCCGCCAGTTGCTGGCCCAGGAAGGCGGCCACGACGGGTTCTACTATGCCAAGCTGATCAAGATCGCCGCGTCACGCGGATAAGCACAACGGTTAGGGAGTAGCGGATGAAGATCATCATCCTCGGCGCGGGGCAGGTGGGCGGTACGCTGGCAGAACACCTGGCCAGCGAGGCCAACGACATTACCGTGGTCGACACCGATGGCGAGCGCCTGCGCGACCTCGGCGACCGCCTGGACATCCGCACGGTGCAAGGCCGCGGCTCGCTGCCGACGGTGCTGCGCCAGGCCGGCGCCGACGACGCCGACATGCTGGTGGCGGTGACCAACAGCGACGAGACCAACATGGTGGCCTGCCAGGTCGCCTACTCGTTGTTCCACACCCCGACCAAGATCGCTCGGGTACGGGAATCGGCCTACCTCACCCGCGAAGAGCTGTTCCACAACGACCACATTCCGGTCGACGTGCTGATCAGTCCCGAGCAGGTGGTAACCAACTACATCAAGCGCCTGATCGAGCACCCAGGTTCACTGCAGGTAATCGACTTCGCCGAAGGCAAGGCGCAACTGGTGGCGGTCAAGGCGTACTACGGCGGCCCGCTGGTGGGCCAGCAGTTGCGCCAGATCCGTGCGCACATGCCCAACGTCGACACCCGTGTGGCGGCGATCTTCCGCCGTGACCGGCCAATCACCCCACGCGGCGACACCGTGATCGAGGCCGATGACGAAGTGTTCTTCATCGCGGCGAAAAAAGACATCCGCGCCGTGATGGGCGAGCTGCGACGCATCGACGAGACCAACAAGCGCGTGGTCATCGCCGGTGGCGGGCAGATTGGCGAGCGCTTGGCCGAGGCCATCGAAAGCCGCTATCAGGTGAAGATCATCGAGATGAACCCGGCCCGCTGCCGTCACCTCTCCGATAGCCTTGAAAGCACCGTGGTGCTGCAGGGCAGTGCGTCGGACAAGGACCTGATGCTCGAAGAGAACATCGCCGACGCCGACATCTTCCTGGCCCTGACCAACGACGACGAGGCCAACATCATGTCGTCGCTGCTGGCCAAGCGCCTGGGTGCGCGCAAGGTGATGACCATCATCAACAACCCGGCCTATGTGGACCTGGTGCAGGGCGGCGAGATCGACATCGCCATCAGCCCGCAGTTGGCCACCATCGGCACCTTGCTGGCCCACGTGCGGCGTGGCGATATCGTCAGCGTGCACTCCCTGCGCCGCGGCGCGGCCGAGGCCATCGAAGCCGTGGCGCATGGCGATTCGAAGTCGAGCAAAGTGGTCGGCAAGGCCATCGAAGACATTGCCCTGCCGCCAGGCACCACCATCGGCGCGATCATTCGTGACGAAGAGGTGATGATTGCCCACGACGACACGGTGATCGAATCGGGTGACCATGTGATTCTGTTCGTTGTGGATAAAAAGCACATTCGGGATGTGGAGAAGCTGTTCCACGTCGGCTTGAGTTTCTTCTAGGAGAAGAGGGCATGCGCGAATCGCTGGAGAAGATGCTGGCCAAGGGTGTGGATAACCCGCTGTTGAGGTTCGGCCTTGGCAAGGCCTGGCTGGACGAGGGCAATGGCGCTGAGGCGGCGGTGCACCTGGCGCGTTGCGTGGAGCAGGACCCTAAGTATTCGGCGGCGTGGAAGTTGCTGGGTAAGGCGTATCAGTTGCAGGGGGATTTGGCGGCGGCGCGCAAGGCCTGGGAGGACGGGATCGTGGCGGCGCAGGCCCATGGGGATAAGCAGGCCGAGAAAGAGATGGCGGTGTTCCTTAAGAAGCTGAACAGGGTCTGAGATTGCCGGGGCTGCTGCGCAGCCCATCGCGACGCAAGGCCGCTCCTACAGATAACCGCGATCCTTTGTAGGAGCGGCCTTGTGTCGCGAAAGGGGCGCAACGCGCCCCCAAAAACATCAATACCAGCGCGCTTCGCCAGCCGGGCGCTTCTTGAAGCGCTTCATGCTCCACATGTACTGGCTCGGATACTCACGCACATACCGCTCGACCACCTTGCTCATGGCCGCCGCCGACTCGGTCACATCCGTGCTGTACATCGCCTCCGGCGCCGCTTCCAGAATCACCCGGAACCCAGACCCGTCCGGCAGCCGCAACGCATGCAGGAACACACCCACCGCCTTGCCACCGGCCAGCATGTTCGGCACGAACTTGCTGGTCAGCGCCTGGGTGCCCAGGAACGGCACGAACACACCCGCCGACTCAGCAGGTTCCGGGTCGGCAGGAATGCCCACCTGGCCCCCGCGGCGCACTTCCTTGATCACGCTGAGGATGCCTTCCTTGGTCGAAGGCGCCACACGGTTACCCATCTGCACCCGCTGTTCACGCAACAAATCATCCACAGCTTTGAGCTTCGGCGGGCGGTAGAAGATGATCGGTTTGCACTGGTTGCAATAGAAGTGGTTCAACACTTCCCAGTTACCCAGATGGCTGGTGATGCCCACCACGCCCTTGCCCGAGGCCAGGGCCTGCTCCAGCACTTCCAGGCCGTGCACTTCCTTGACCAGTTCCAGCGAACGCTGCGGTGGCCAGATCCAGGCACAAGCGCTTTCGACAAAGGATTTGCCGATGTCTCTCAGCGCGCGGCCGACCAGTTGCTCACGTTCGGCCGGGTCCATCTCCGGGAAACACTTGGCGAGGTTGATACGCACCACGTTGCGCGACCCGTTCGGGACCTTCCACATCAGCCAGCCGATACCGGCGCCGACGCGCTGCACAGCGCCCCAGGGCAACTTGGCGAACAGTCGAAGCACCCCGACCATCAGGGCGCCCTTGAACTTTTCCACAGGCGAATTCCTTATTTCAGCAAGGCGCGCATTGTACCCCGTCAGCGCGCCAAGGCGGCGTAGCGATCACAATCGGTGGTGTGGTCCATGACCATACCGGTGGCCTGCATGAAGGCATAACAGATGGTTGGGCCGACAAACGTGAAGCCGGCTTTTTGTAGGGCCTTGCTCATTGCCTTCGCTTCATCGGTAACGGCAGGCATTTCGCTTCGGTCCTTGAAATGGTTGACTTTGGGCGTGCCGCCCACAAACGACCAGAGCCACTCGGCTGGGTTATCCACAGCCAGCCAGGCCTGGGCGTTGCGCCGGGCCGCCTTGAGCTTGAGGCGGTTGCGGATGATGCCGGCGTCGAGCATCAGTGCTTCGATCCGTTCATCGCTCATCTGCGCCAACTTCACCGGGTCGAAACCATGCATCACCTCGCGATAACGCTCGCGTTTACGTAAAACCGTGATCCATGACAGCCCCGCCTGGAACCCTTCGAGCAAAAGCATCTCGAACAGCAACGCCGGATCACGCTGCGGTGTTCCCCATTCCTGGTCGTGGTAGGCCTGGTACAACGGATCGTCGGTACACCAAAAGCAGCGTGGCATAAGGCTCCAATGAGTAGAGGGCGAGGCGAATCAGGTTATACTCCCGCTCTTTACATCCGCATCCCCAGATACAGGTGAATTTCGTGAGCCAGCCTACGCCAGCCGTGCGTACCTTCCAAGACCTGATCCTCGCCCTGCAGAACTACTGGGCAGCTCAAGGTTGTGTGGTGCTTCAGCCCTACGATATGGAAGTAGGCGCCGGCACTTTCCATACCGCCACGTTCCTGCGCGCCGTCGGCCCAGAGACCTGGAACGCCGCCTACGTGCAGCCTAGCCGTCGCCCTGCCGACGGGCGGTATGGCGAAAACCCAAACCGCCTGCAGCACTACTACCAGTTCCAGGTGGTGCTCAAGCCGAACCCGGCCAACTTCCAGGAGCTGTACCTCGGCTCGCTGAAAGCCATTGGCCTGGATCCGCTGGTCCACGATATCCGTTTCGTCGAAGACAACTGGGAATCGCCAACCCTCGGCGCCTGGGGCCTGGGCTGGGAAATCTGGCTCAACGGCATGGAGGTGACCCAGTTCACCTACTTCCAGCAAGTGGGCGGCATCGAGTGCTACCCGGTCACCGGTGAAATCACCTACGGCCTCGAACGCCTGGCCATGTACATCCAGGGTGTCGATTCGGTCTACGACCTGGTATGGGCCGATGGCCCGTTCGGCAAGGTTACCTACGGCGACGTGTTCCACCAGAACGAAGTCGAGCAGTCGACCTACAACTTCGAACACGCCAACGTCGAGAAACTGTTCGAGCTGTTCGACTTCTACGAAAGCGAAGCCAACCGCCTGATCAAGCTGGAGCTGCCGCTGCCGACCTACGAAATGGTCCTGAAGGCTTCGCACACCTTCAACCTGCTCGACGCCCGCCGCGCCATCTCGGTGACCGAGCGCCAGCGTTACATCCTGCGCGTACGTACCCTGGCCCGGGACGTGGCGCAAAGCTATCTGCAAGCCCGCGCACGCCTGGGCTTCCCGATGGCCACCCCTGAATTGCGTGACGAAGTGTTGGCTAAGCTGGAGGCTGCACAATGAGTGCTCAAGATTTCCTGGTAGAACTGGGCACCGAAGAGCTGCCACCCAAGGCCCTCGCCAGCCTGGGCGACGCCTTCCTGGCCGGTATCGAGAAAGGCCTGCAGGCCGCTGGCCTGAACTACGCCAGCAAATCGGTATACGCCGCGCCGCGCCGCCTGGCCGTACTGATCCGCCAACTCGACGTGCAGCAGCCTGACCGCAGCATCAACATCGACGGCCCGCCCCTGCAGGCTGCTTTCAAAGACGGCGAGCCGACCCAAGCGGCCCTGGGCTTTGCCAAGAAGTGCGGTGTAGAGCTGTCGGAAATCGACCAGAGCGGCGCCAAGCTGCGTTTCTCCCAGCACATCCCGGGCAAGGCCACTACCAGCCTGCTGCCGACCATCGTCGAAGACTCGCTCAACGACCTGCCGATCCCTAAGCGCATGCGCTGGGGCGCCAGCCGCGAAGAGTTCGTGCGCCCAACCCAGTGGCTGGTGATGCTGCTTGGCGACCAGGTCGTCGACTGCACCATCCTCGCCCAGCAGGCCGGCCGTGAGTCCCGTGGCCACCGCTTCCACCACCCGGAAAACGTGGTTATCACCACCCCGGCCAACTACGTCGAAGACCTGCGCAAAGCCTACGTGCTGGCCGACTTCGCCGAGCGCCGCGAGCTGATTGCCAAGCGCACCGCCGAACTGGCCCTGCAGCAGGAAGGCAGCGCCATCGTGCCGCCGGCGCTGCTGGACGAAGTGACCGCGCTGGTCGAGTGGCCAGTGCCGCTGGTGTGCTCGTTCGAGGAGCGTTTCCTCGACGTGCCGCAAGAAGCCCTGATCACCACTATGCAGGACAACCAGAAGTACTTCTGCCTGCTGGACAGCGAAGGCAAGCTGCTGCCGCGCTTCATCACCGTGGCCAACGTCGAAAGCCGTGACCCGAAGCAGATCATCGAAGGCAACGAAAAGGTCGTGCGCCCACGCCTGACCGATGCCGAGTTCTTCTTCAAGCAAGACAAGAAGCAGCCGCTAGAAACCTTCAACGAGCGCCTCAAGAACGTGGTGTTCCAGGCTCAACTGGGCACCGTGTACGACAAGGCCGAGCGTGTTTCCAAGCTGGCCGCGTTCATTGCCCCGCTGATTGGCGGCGACGCCCAGCGCGCCGCGCGTGCCGGCCTGCTGTCCAAGTGCGACCTGGCCACCGAGATGGTCGGCGAGTTCCCTGAGATGCAGGGCGTTGCCGGTTACTACTACGCGCTCAACGATGGCGAGCCGCAAGACGTCGCCCTGGCCCTGAACGAGCAGTACATGCCGCGCGGTGCTGGCGCCGAGCTGCCAGAGACCGTCACCGGTGCTGCCGTGGCGATCGCTGACAAACTCGACACCCTGGTCGGTATCTTCGGTATCGGCATGCTGCCAACCGGTAGTAAAGACCCGTACGCACTGCGCCGCGCTGCGCTGGGCGTGCTGCGCATCCTGATTGAGAAGCAGCTGGACCTGGACCTGACCGGTGCGGCCGAGTTCGCGGTCAAGCAGTTCGGTGCCAAGGTCAAGGCTGCCGGCCTGGCTGAGCAAGTGCTGGAGTTCATCTTCGATCGCCTGCGTGCACGCTACGAAGACGAAGGCATCGACGTGGCCACCTACCTGTCGGTACGTGCCCTGAAGCCGGGCTCTGCCCTGGACTTCGACCAGCGTGTGCAGGCCGTGCAGGCGTTCCGCAAACTGCCGGAAGCCGAAGCCCTGGCCGCGGTGAACAAGCGCGTATCGAACCTGCTGAGCAAGGCCGAAGGCGCCATCGCCGAACAGGTCGAGCCGAAGTACTTCGACAACGCCAACGAGTTCTCCCTGTACTCGGCCATTCAGCAGGCCGACCAGGCCGTGCAACCGATGGCCGCTGCGCGTCAGTACAGCGAGTCGCTGGCCCGCCTGGCAGCCCTGCGTGACCCGGTCGACGCCTTCTTCGAGGCGGTGATGGTCAACGCCGAGGACGCCAAGGTCCGCGCCAACCGTTATGCCCTGCTCAGCCGCCTGCGCGGTCTGTTCCTGGGTGTGGCCGACATCTCGCTGCTGGGGTAAGCCTTGAAACTGCTGATTCTCGATCGAGACGGGGTGATCAACTATGACTCCGACGCTTACATCAAGTCGCTGGAGGAGTGGATCCCCATCCCCGGCTCGGTCGAGGCCATCGCGCAGTTGAGCAAAGCGGGCTGGACGGTGGCCGTGGCCACCAACCAGTCCGGCATTGCCCGCGGCTATTACCCGGTGCAAACCCTCGAGGCCATGCACGCGCGCCTGCGTGCGTTGGTGGCCGAGCAGGGCGGCGAAGTGGGCCATATCGTCTATTGCCCACATGGCCCGGATGAAGGCTGCGATTGCCGCAAGCCCAAGCCGGGCATGCTGCGGGCGATTGCCGAGCACTACCAGGCCGACCTTGGCGGCGTGTGGTTTGTCGGCGACAGCCAAGGTGACCTTCAGGCCGCCCTGGCCGTCGGTGCACAACCCGTGTTGGTGAAAACCGGCAAGGGCGAGCGAACCCTGGAAAAAGGTGTCCCTGAAACTACACTGATTTTCGACGATCTGGCAGCTATCGCCAGAGAACTAATTTAAACAGTGCGCCTTAGGGCGCATTTTCTCAGGCGGGCACGCCCCGCAACGGTACATGCCACTATGTCGATCCTGCAGGCGATCAGAATCTTTCTTTTTTACCTGCTGCTGGGCACCAGCTCGTTGCTGTGGTGCTCCCTGAGCTTTTTTGTCGCGCCATTCTTGTCGTTCCCCAAGCGTTACACGTTCATCAACGTGTACTGGTGCCGTTGCGCGTTATTTTTGACCCGCACCATCCTTGGCATCGATTACAAGATCACCGGCGCCGAGAATGTGCCGAATGAGCCGTGTGTGATCCTGTCCAACCATCAGAGCACCTGGGAGACCTTCTTCCTTTCCCAGTACTTCTCGCCGCTCAGCCAAGTGCTCAAGCGCGAGCTGCTGTACGTGCCGTTCTTCGGCTGGGCCATGGCCATGCTGCGGCCCATCGCGATCAACCGCGACAACCCTAAAGAAGCCCTGCGTCAGGTCGCCAGCCAAGGTGATGAACTGCTCAAGCAGGGTGTGTGGGTGCTGATCTTCCCAGAGGGCACCCGCGTGCCGTTTGGCACCGTCGGCAAGTTCTCCCGTGGCGGTACCGCGCTGGCGGTCAATGCCGGCCTGCCGGTGCTGCCCATTGCGCACAACGCGGGCAAGTTCTGGCCCAAGGCTGGCTGGGGCAAGCGTGCGGGCACCATCGAGGTGGTGATCGGTGAGCCAATGTACGCCAACGGCACCGGCCCTCGTGCAATTGCCGAGCTCAATGACCGCGCCGCCGCCTGGAACGAGGCCACGCAAAGGGCCCTGGGTTCGCTGCCACCCGCGGCTGAAAAGCCACAGGAGCAGACTGCTTGAGTTTCTGTGGATAACTTGTGAGCAGTTTTTCTGCGATCTGTTCTATGTATGCAGTAAGTGATTGAATTAGCTGTTTATTTCTTCACATGACAGATTTGCGAAAAACGTGCATAAGTTTTTTCGCGGCATAAAAAAACCGGCTTTTAAAGCCGGTTTTTTTATGGGTGAACCTGAGGTATGTCAGACCTTGTCGATGTCCACGTCCTTGGTTTCTTTCAGGCAGAAAATCCCCACCACCAGGCTGATGCCGGTCACCAGCACCGGGTACCACAGCCCGTAGAAGATATCCCCGGTATACACCACCAGCGCGAACGACACCGTCGGCAGGAAGCCACCGAACCAGCCGTTGCCGATGTGGTAGGGCAGGGACATCGAGGTATAGCGGATACGGGTCGGGAACAGCTCGACCATCACCGCCGCCAGTGGGCCATAGGTCATGGTCGCGATCAGGATCATCGCCACGATCAGCACCACCACCATCACCTCGTTGACCTGCCCCGGATCAGCCTTGGCTGGGTACCCCGCCTGCTCGATCGCCGAGCGCATGGCGGCGTCGTCGAAACCATTGATGGTCTTGTCGCCAATGTTGACCACCACCTCGCTGCCAGCCACGCTCACCGAGCTGTACGGCAGGCCCTGCTTGACCAGGAACGTCTTGACCTTGTCGCATGGGCTGTCGAAGCGCGCCTTGCCAACCGGGTCGAACTGGAAGGTGCAGCCCTGCGGGTCGGCGGTCACGACGATCGGTGCCTGGCGGCTGGCGGCGTCGATCTGCGGGTTGGCGTAATGGCTGAGCGCCTTGAACAGCGGGAAGTACAGCACCGTCGCCAGCAGCAGGCCGAGCATCAGAATCGGCTTACGCCCGATACGGTCCGACAGCCAACCGAAGAACACGAAGAACGGCGCGCCGATCACCACACTGATGATCAGCAGCGTGTTGGCCTGGGCGGGGTCCATCTTGAGCATCTGGGTCATGAAGAACAGCACGTAGAACTGCGCGGTGTAGAAGGTCACCGCCTGGCCAGCATTGATGCTGAACAGGGCAGTGAGCACCACCTTGAGGTTCGGCCAGGAGGTGAACGACTCGCGGATCGGCGATTTGCTGATCTTGCCCTGGGCCTTCATTTTCACGAAGGCAGGCGACTCATGCATGCTCATGCGAATCCAGGTGGAAATCGCCAACAGGAAAATCGACAGCAGGAACGGCAGGCGCCAGCCCCAGGTTTCGAACTGGTCACCACTGATGTAACGGCTGCCCAGTACGACCAGCAACGACAGCAGCAGGCCCAGGGTGGCGGTGGATTGAATGAAACCGGTATGGAAGCCGCGTTTACCCTGCGGGGCATGCTCGGCCACGTAGGTAGCCGCGCCACCGTACTCGCCCCCAAGCGCCAGGCCCTGCAGCATGCGCAGGATCACCAGGATGATCGGTGCCGCAATACCAATGCTGGCATAGGTGGGCAGCAGGCCGACGGCAAAGGTCGACAGGCCCATCAGCACGATGGTCACCAGGAAGGTGTACTTGCGCCCAATCATGTCGCCCAGCCGGCCAAACACCAGCGCACCGAAGGGGCGAACCAGGAAGCCGGCGGCGAAGGCCATCAAGGCAAAGATGAAGGCCGTGGTGTCGTTGACCCCAGCAAAGAACTGCTTGCTGATGACCGCCGCCAGCGCGCCATAGAGAAAAAAGTCATACCACTCGAAAACCGTCCCGAGGGATGACGCGAAAATGATCTTTCTTTCTTCACGACGGCTGGCGCTGCTGGCCGTCGCACCCTGCTCTTGGATGTAATCCGACATCGTTGCTGTCCTCGGCCCACAGGCCACAGTGATTATTCTTTTTGTTCCACTGTCGGCAGCCTCCGACCGCAAGCTGCCGGTGTTGCACGCACCCGGGTCAGGGCGTCGGTATTGCGTCTTCGTTTAGGTAGGTCTGGGTCGCAGCTCCTTTGAGGATAAGTTGCGCCGCCTTTTCGGCGATCATCAGCGTGGGTGAACAGGTATTGCCGGAGGTGATCTGCGGCATGATCGAGGCATCCGCCACCCGCAAGCCTGGGATGCCATGCACCCGCAGTTGGTTATCCACAACATCCTCTGGGCCACTGCCCATGCGGCAGGTGCCCACGGGATGGAAGATGGTGGTGCCAATCTTGCCAGCGGCCTCAAACAACTCGTCTTCGCTTTGCAGGGCAGGGCCCGGCAGGTATTCCTGGGGGGCGAAGGCCGCGAGGGCAGGGGCCTGGACGATGCGCCGCGTCATGCGGATGGCGTCTGCAGCGACCCGCAAGTCCTGTGGGTCACTGAGGTAGTTAGGGTCGATCAGTGGCGCGCTGTGCATATCGGCGGCGCGGATGTCGATGCGCCCGCGGCTGAGCGGGCGCAGGTTGCACACCGAAGCGGTGAAGGCCGGGAAGCGGTGCAATGGCTCGCCGAACCGCTCCAGCGACAAGGGCTGCACGTGGTACTGCAAGTTGGCCGTGGCATGTTCGGGGCTGGAGCGCACGAACGCCCCCAACTGGCTTGGCGCCATGGCCAGCGGGCCGCTGCGGTCATAGAGATAACGCAGGCCCATGCCCATCTTGCCCCACAGGCTGTTGGCCATCTGGTTCAGGGTACGGGTGTTGCGGATCTGGTAGATCAGGCGCAATTGCAGGTGGTCCTGCAGGTTGCCGCCGACACCGGGCATGTCATGCCGCACGCCAATGCCCAAGTCTTCGAGCAGCTTGCGCGGGCCGATGCCAGACCGTTGCAGGATCCCCGGCGAGCCGACGGCGCCGGCGCACAGAATGATCTCGCGACGGGCAGCGAACTCGTGCCAGGCTCCTTGCCAGCGGGCTTTTACCGCACGGGCACGGGTGTTGTTGAGCAGTACCTGATCGACCTCTACACCGGTCAGCACCGTCAGGTTGGACCGGCTGAGCACGGGCCGAAGAAACGCCTTTGACGCGTTCCAGCGCACGCCACTGCGCTGGTTGACCTGAAAGTATCCACAGCCCTGGTTGTCACCGGTGTTGAAGTCGTCGACCTTGGCGATGCCACTTTGCTCGGCCGCCTCGCGGAACGCATCGAGGATCGGCCAGCTGTAACGCTGGCGCTCGACCCGCCATTCGCCGGCAGCGCCATGGTGCTCGCTGTCACCGGCAAAATGGTTTTCACTGGCCTTGAACAGTGGCAGTACGTCCTTCCAGGCCCAGCCTGGGTTGCCTTGCTCGGCCCAGTGGTCATAGTCAGCCGCCTGGCCGCGCATGTAGATCATGCCGTTGATCGATGAACAACCGCCCAGCACCTTGCCCCGTGGATAACCCAGGCTGCGACCACCCAGGCCGCTTTGTGCTTCGGTCTTGAAGCACCAGTCAGTGCGGGGGTTGCCGATGCAATAGAGGTAGCCGACGGGGATGTGGATCCAGGGATAGTTGTCACGGCCACCCGCCTCCAGCAGCAGCACGCGGCAGGAAGGGTCGGCGGACAATCGATTGGCCAGCAGGCACCCGGCTGGACCGGCGCCCACGACCACGTAGTCGAAGACAGAATCGGCTGATGGCATGTGCAACCTCGCGCCTGATTATTGTTCTTGTCCCGAACCATCTTATTGATTAATTTCGCTGTGGAAACACGAGATTTCGCGCAGCCGCTGTGCGTTTTAGCACAGTGACATGTCTGCTTTGGCCATCGCCGGCCAGAGTGAACAGCCCAAAAGGATCAGCATGTTCGACTGGAACGATCTGCGGTTTTTCCTCGAGTTGCAGCGCAGCGGCCGTTTGCTCACTGCCGCCAAACGCCTCAATACCACCCACAGCACCGTGGCCCGGCATATCGAGAGCATCGAGAAAAGCCTGGGCACGCCACTGTTCGTGCAGCATGCCCAAGGCTACGACCTGACCCCGTCCGGGCAGGCCCTGCTCAAGCACGCCGAAGCCATGGAAAACGTCGCCTTGCTGGCGCAGGAAGAAATCACCCAAGCCATCACCCCGCTGGGCAAGATCCGCCTGGGGGTGACCGAAGGCATTGGCATCATGTTCTTCACCCCGCGCATGAACGCGCTGTTCGAACGCTACCCAGGCCTTGAGGTGGAACTGGTGGCGGTGCCGCGCTTCGTCAGCATCCTCAACCGCGAGGCGGAAATCAGCATCCACCTGGAGCGGCCCAACGCCGACCTGCTGATCACCCGCAAGCTCACCGACTACCGCCTGGCGCTCTACGCCAGCCAAGCGTACCTCGACCGCGCACCGCCGCTGCGCAACCGCGAAGACCTGGCTCGGCACAGCTGGATCGGCTACGTCGATGACCTGCTGTTCAGCCAAGAGCTGCTGTTTCTCAACAGTTTCTGCCGCGCGCCCAACGTGGCGTTTCGCAGCACCAGCGTGATCGCCCAGCAACACGCTGCGCGCGCGGGCCTTGGCATTGCCGTGCTGCCCAACTTCATGGCGCGCCATGACCCGACGCTGGTCCGGGTGCTGCCCAGCGAAACCATCCAGCGCAGCTATTGGATCTGCACCCGTCGCGAACTGCACAAGTCGGTGCGCCTGCGGGTAGTGTGGGACTACCTGCTGGCGCTGTGTGCCGCCGAACAGGGCGAGCTGCTAGCCCAGTAGCGCCTTGCCGGCCAACAGCAGGGCGGCCGCCCAACCGGCCACGGCAAACATCTGCTGCAAGCGCGGCCCGGCGAGTTTGGCTGCCAATGGCCGCGCCAGCAGTAAACCGGCCACCGCACCGAGCGCAAACGGTGCGCCGACCTGCCAGTGCATCACCCCCGCCAGGCTGGCGCTGACCACGCTCCCCGTGGACACCAGCGCAATCACCGCCAGCGAGGTCGAGACGATGCTGGCCATGCGCAAATTGGTGTAGCGGTTCAAGGCGGGGATGATCACAAACCCACCGCCCACGCCCAGCAACCCGGACAGCAATCCCGACAGCGCGCCGGTAAAGGCCAGGGCGCGTGCGCAGGGCAACGTCCAGCGTAAACGGCCCTGCAGCGGGTTGAGCACGCAGGGTTCGATGTAGCGATGAGCATCGTTGGCTTCACCGCGCAGCTCCCTGGCCGCCTTGCGCCAAATGCGCAGGCAGGCGTAAACCAGCACGCCGGCGAATACCAATGCCAGCGGCGTATTGGGCACACGGTGCGCCAGCATCAGCCCGAAGGGCGCGACCGCGATGCCGATCAGGGCGATGAACAACGCCGCTCGGTAGCGCACCAACCCCTGACGCAAACCCAGCACTGCCCCCACGGCGGCAGCAAGGCCCACCGCCAACAGGCCGACTGGCGCCGCCTCGACCATCGACAGGCCAAGGCCAAACACTAGCAATGGCACCGCTAGAATACCGCCCCCCGCGCCGGTCAAGGCCAGCACGGCACCGATGACCGCCCCCAAGCCTGCGCCCAACAGTTGGTGTTCGATCACTGTTTGGCCTCAGCTACCAATGGCTGCGGCCGCGCCAACCATTCACGCCCCTTGAGCATGCCTTTCCAGTACAACGGCGGCAGTACCCGCGCCTTCAGCAACCAGGCCAGGCGCGTCGGCCGTCGGCCATCGAGTAGCCAACGTGGGAAGCTCGGCGCCACTTTGCCGCCGTAGGTGAACTCGGCCAGCACGATCTTGCCGCGCTCGACAGTCAGCGGGCATGAGCCATAGCCGTCGTACATGGCAAGGGTAGGGAGCCTGCCCAACGCCACCAGCACGTTATTGGCCACTACCGGCGCCTGCTTGCGCGCTGCCGCAGCAGTCTTGGCATTACTGGTGTTGGCCACGTCGCCCAGGGCATGGATATTGGTGAACTTTCGATGGCGCAAGGTCTGCGGGTCGACGTCGACCCAGCCCGCGCTGTCTGCTAACGGGCTCTCGCGAATGAAGTCTGGCGCCACCTGCGGCGGCACCACGTGCAGCATGTCGAAGGCCTCGACACGGGTTTCAGTGCTGCCGTCGGCCAAGGTACGCACGAACGTCGCGCGCTTGCCGGGGCCATCCACCGCCACCAGTCGATGGGCGTAGTTAAGGTCCACGGCGTACTTGTCGATGTAAGCCATCAGTGCGGGCACGTAATCGGCCACGCCAAACAGCACGGCACCGGCGTTGAAGAAACTGGCTTTCACATCCCCCAAATGCCCGTGGCGCAGCCAGTGGTCGCAAGACAGGTACAGCGCTTTCTGTGGCGCACCAGCGCACTTGATCGGCATCGGCGGTTGGGTGAACAAGGCGCGGCCCTGCTTGAGCTGCTGCACCAGTTGCCAGGTGTACGAGGCCAGGTCGTAGCGGTAGTTGGAGGTCACGCCGTTACGGCCCAGTGTCTCGCTCAGGCCGTCGATGGCCTGCCAATCGAGTTTCAGGCCTGGGCAAACCACCAACTGTTCATAGCTGATAGCGCGGCCATCTTCGAGTACGACCAACTGGCCCAAGGGGTCGAAGCCCTGCACGCGCGCCCTGATCCAATGCACGCCACGGGGAAGGGTCGAGGCCATGGTGCGCGCCGTGTCTGGCGCCTTGAACACGCCGGCACCGACCAGGGTCCAGCCGGGCTGGTAGTAATGCACGTCGGCGGGGTCGATCAGGGCGATATCCAGTGACGGATCACGGCTGATCAGGCTGGACGCGGTGGCGATACCGGCAGCACCGGCACCGACGATCACCACTTTGTGGTGGTCGGTATTGAGCGTTTTGGCAGGGCGGAGCAAGGCAGGCATGGCGGTATTTCCTGGAAATCTCGTTATGGGTAAAAGCGGTTAAAGCGTGTTCAAAGGAATCTTCAGGTAGCTCACGCCATTGGCCTCAGGCTCAGGGAAGTGGCCGCTGCGCATGTTGACCTGCACCGATGGCAGGATCAGCACGGGCATGTCGAGGGTCTTGTCGCGGGCTTCGCGCATGGCCACGAAGCTGTCTTCGTCGATGCCGTGGTGAATGTGGATATTGCTGCCACGTTGCTCGGCCACAGTCGTGACGTATTGCATGTCGCGCCCGCCCGGCAGGTAGTCGTGGCACATGAACAACCGGGTCTGGTCGGGGAAGGCCAGCAGGCGGCGGATCGAGCGATACAGGGTGCGGGCATCGGCGCCGGGGAAGTCGCAACGGGCTGTGCCATAGTCGGGCATGAACAGCGTGTCACCGACGAACACCGCCGTTTCACCGCCATCGACCACCACATAGCTCATGCAGGCGGGGGTGTGCCCCGGCGTGTGCAAAGCACGGGCATGCAGGTTGCCGATACGGAAACCTTCCTCATCCTCCAGCAGGACATCGAACTGGCTGCCATCCCGGGCAAAGCCGGGTTCGGCATTGAACAGCGCGCCAAACACTTTCTGCACCTGGGTGATCTGCGCACCGATGGCGGTGTGGCCGCCGAGCTTGTCCTTCAGATAGGCCGCGGCCGACAGGTGGTCTGCATGCACATGGGTTTCCAGTATCCACTGCACCTCGGCATCGAGCGCCTGCACCCGGGTGATCAACCGGTCTGCCGAGGCGGTGCAGGTGCGCCCCGACTTGGGGTCGTAATCCAAAACGCTGTCGATCAACGCGCATTTGCGCGTCTCGCCGTCCATGAGCAGGTAGCTGATGGTCGAGGTCGCCTCGTCGAAGAAGGCTTCCACGTGAAGGTTGTTACCGATGATCATCACGTTCTCCAAAGTTTCCTACGCCCCCTATAGAGGCGTAGGCAGTGACCGGAGGTTTATCAAGATGCATGCCAGGGTTTTTCACAGGCCTTGGCCAATGAATACGGGCCGGGCTGGCGCTTGCCTGGCAACATGGCAGCCACGTTGGCAGTCGACTGTCAGCCAATGGCAGTGTTTGGCAGTCCTTGCTACCCTCCGCCGGGTTATCACATCGGTGCCGTCATGCCTGAGCCTCATCACATCATCCTAGCGTTGGTTTCCTACCTCGAACACGATGCCCTGCCCACCATCGTGCTGGACACGGATTACAACATCCTCGCAGCCAACGCGGCCTACCGCCGCCAGTTCGGCCGAGACCAGCAGGCGCCGCTGGGTGAAAAATGCCACAAGGTCTCGCACCACTATGCCGTGCCGTGCGACCAGGCCGGCGAGCATTGCCCCATGCGCAAGGCATGGGACAGCAAGGTGCCGGAACGTGTGCTGCACATTCATCACACGCCACGCGGCCCTGAGCATGTGGACGTCGAGCTGCGGCCAATCCTGGATGAGCAGGGCAGGGTGGTCGCCTTTGTCGAGCGCCTCACCACCATCACGCTCGCCGCAGCGCAACCTCAGCAGCAGGGCTTGGTAGGGCGGGCGCCAGCGTTCAAGGCAGCATTGGCCAGCCTGCAGCGCGCGGCGCCCGCGCAAATCCCGGTGTTGCTCCAGGGCGAATCGGGTACCGGCAAAGAGCTGTTCGCCCGCGCCCTGCACATGGGCAGCCCGCGCGCAAACGGGCCGTTGGTCGTGGTCGACTGCACCGGCTTGACCGAGTCGCTGTTCGAGAGCGAGCTGTTCGGCTACGAGAAAGGGGCGTTCACCGGCGCCAACCAACGCAAGATCGGCCTGGCCGAAGCCGCACATGGCGGCACGTTGTTCCTCGACGAAATTGGCGAAGTGCCGATGGCCATGCAGGTCAAGCTGCTGCGCCTGATCGAGTCCGGCAGCTTCCGCCCGGTGGGCAGCCTGCGGACCGTCCACTCGGATTTCCGTTTGGTCTCGGCCACGCATAAGCCGCTCAAGAGAATGGTCGCCGAAGGTACGTTCCGTGAGGATCTGTATTACCGCATCAGTGGCTTTCCTATCCGGCTGCCTGCCCTGCGTGAGCGCGTGGAGGACCTGCCATTGCTGGTGGAGAGCCTGCTCCAGCGTATGGCTGGGCAGCCCGCGCCCAGGTTGGCCGATGACGCATTGAAGCACCTCGGGCTGCATCCGTTCCCGGGCAATATCCGCGAGTTGCGTAACATCCTTGAGCGGGCACGGCTGTTTGCCGATGACGGGCTGATCCGTCCCGAGCACCTGCCTGACGACATCGGCCCACCGATTGCACCCGGCGTGACCAGGGGCCGAGGCCATAGCGACCTGAGTGAGCTGGCGCAGGCGCTGGAGCAGTTTCAGGGCCCACGCAGTGAGCTGGCGCGCCACTTGGGCATGAGTGAGCGCACGCTCTATCGACGCCTGAAGGCACTGGGTCTCGGCACGTAGGCAGTCTAGGCCTTGCCCACCTTTACCTGACCTTTACCTCGAGCCAAGGAGTAGCTTGGCAAAACCGCTGTCTGATCCGTTAACCGCACCAGGCGAACAGAACTTGCGCCGGGCATTAACATGCAGAGGATCAGCAACACATGAAAAAAACCCTGACCGTGCTGTGCGCCGCGCTGATGTTCAGCGCGCCGCTGGCCAGCTTTGCTCAACCGGGCCCACCCCCGGGGCATGACAACGGCCCCTCCCATCAGGGCAACACACCGCATGGCAACGGCCAGCACGGCAAACAGCCGCAGGGTCGGCCGGGTAACGGCCATGCGCCAGCCCCTTACCAAAACCCGAACTTCCGTCCACAGCCGGGTATGCCGATACCCCATCAGCAATGGCAACGCGGGCATGCCGTTGACCCCCATTACCGCGGCGACCGCTACTGGGTAACCGACTGGCGTGCACGTCACCTCTATGCGCCACCGCGTGACCACCGTTGGTTGGCTGTGAATGGCGACTACGTGCTGGTGGCGATTGCCAGTGGGGTGATCGTGAACATTCTCAGCGGCTACTGACCCGCCGTATCGCACGCATAAAAAAGCCCGCTTTCGCGGGCTTTTTCATGTCGTTCAACCTACACCTGATCAGAAATCCAGGTTCGATACCGACAGCGCGTTGCTTTCGATGAACTCGCGGCGAGGTTCCACTGCGTCGCCCATCAAGGTGTTGAAGATCTGATCGGCAGCGATCGCGTCTTCGATGGTGACCTTGAGCATGCGGCGCACGGTTGGGTCCATGGTGGTTTCCCACAGCTGGTCCGGGTTCATCTCACCCAGCCCTTTGTATCGCTGGATGGTGTGGCGCTTGGTGCTTTCGTTCATCAGCCAGTCCAGGCCTTCCTTGAACTCGACGATTGCCTTGCGGCGCTCGCCACGCTGCACATAAGCACCTTCGCCCAGCAGGCTGGCCAGCTTGGCACCGATGTTGACCACGGTACGGTAGTCGTTGCTGCCGAAGAAATCGCGGTTGAAGGTGATGTAGCTGGCCAGCCCGTGCGAGGTGATTTCCACTTCCGGCAGCCAGACATTGCGCTCCTTGTCTTCGCGCAGGCTGGCTTGATACGCCAAGCCCGACTTCTGGGTGCTGCTCAGACGCTCCTGGAACTTGGCCAGCCAGGCCTGCATCACAGCGTGGTCGCCCAGTTGCTCCAGGGTAACTTCCGGCAGGTAGATGAAGTGCTCGGTCAGCTCCTGTGGGTACAGGCGCGACAAACGCTTGAGGGTCTTCATCACGCCACGGAACTCGTTCACCAGGCTTTCCAGCTGAACGCCGGAAACCGCTGGCGCCGACTCGTCCAGGTGCAGGCTGGCATCTTCCAGGGCCGATTGGGTCATGTACTCTTCCATGGCCTCGTCGTCCTTGATGTACTGCTCCTGCTTGCCTTTCTTCACCTTGTACAACGGTGGCTGGGCAATGTAGATGTAGCCACGCTCGACCAGCTCTGGCAGCTGACGGAAGAAGAAGGTCAGCAGCAGGGTACGGATGTGCGAACCGTCAACGTCAGCATCGGTCATGATGATGATGTTGTGATAGCGCAGTTTGTCGATGTTGTACTCTTCGCGACCGATACCACAGCCCAGTGCGGTGATCAGCGTACCGACCTCCTGGGACGAGATCATCTTGTCGAAGCGAGCCTTCTCGACGTTGAGGATCTTACCCTTCAACGGCAGGATCGCCTGAGTGCGACGGTTACGACCTTGCTTGGCCGAACCACCGGCGGAGTCACCCTCCACCAGGTACAGTTCGGAAAGGGCAGGGTCCTTTTCCTGGCAGTCAGCCAACTTGCCTGGCAAGCCCGCGATGTCCAGTGCACCTTTGCGGCGAGTCATTTCACGCGCCTTGCGCGCGGCTTCGCGGGCACGGGCGGCGTCGATCATCTTGCCGACAACAGCTTTGGCTTCGTTCGGGTTCTCGAGCAGGAAGTCCGAGAAGTACTTGTTCATCTCCTGTTCCACGGCGGTTTTCACCTCCGAGGAAACCAGCTTGTCTTTGGTCTGGGAGCTGAACTTAGGGTCAGGGACCTTGACCGAGATGATCGCGGTCAGGCCTTCACGGGCGTCGTCGCCCGTGGTCGCCACCTTGTTCTTCTTGGCCAGGCCTTCCTGCTCGATGTAGCTGTTCAGGCTGCGGGTCAGCGAAGAACGGAAACCCACCAAGTGAGTACCGCCATCGCGCTGCGGAATGTTGTTGGTGAAGCACAGCAGGTTTTCGTTGAAGCTGTCGTTCCACTGCAGGGCAACTTCAACACCCACACCATCGTCACGCTGGACGTTGAAGTGGAACACCTGGTTGTTCACCGGCGTCTTGTTGGTGTTCAGGTACTCGACGAACGCACGCAGGCCGCCTTCGTATTTGAAGAACTCTTCCTTACCGCTGCGTTCATCCTTGAGCAGAATGCCGACGCCCGAGTTGAGGAACGACAGTTCACGGATCCGCTTGGCCAGGATGTCCCAGCTGAAGTGGATGTTCTTGAACGTCTCAGCCGAAGGCTTGAAGTGGATGTGGGTACCGGTCGTTTCGCTGTCACCTACAATCGCCATCGGCGCTTGAGGGACACCATGAACGTAGGTTTGCTCCCAGATCTTGCCGCTGCGACGCACAGTCAGCACCAGCTTCTCGGACAGGGCGTTAACCACGGAAACACCCACACCGTGCAGGCCGCCCGAAACTTTGTACGAGTTGTCGTCGAACTTACCGCCGGCGTGCAGCACGGTCATGATGACCTCGGCTGCGGATACGCCTTCTTCTTTATGCACGTCAACCGGAATGCCGCGACCGTTGTCGCGCACGCTGATGGATTCATCCGTGTGGATGATGACGGTGATGTCATCGCAATGACCGGCGAGGGCTTCGTCGATCGAGTTGTCGACCACTTCGAAGACCATGTGGTGCAGGCCGCTACCATCATCGGTGTCGCCAATGTACATGCCGGGACGCTTGCGTACGGCATCCAAACCTTTCAGCACTTTAATGCTGGAGGAGTCGTACGTTTGATTTTCGCTCATGCCTTCACTCCCGATGGTCGTGGGTCTGGGTGATACGGCCCTGTTCCACGTGGAACAAAGCAACTGGCGTTTCCGTCTGCCAGCCTTCCCTCAGTAATTCGTGATCTACACAGGTGATGAACACCTGGCAGCGTAATTCTTCTAGCAAGCGGCACAATGCGCGGCGGTGTTGCTCGTCCAGTTCTGACGGCAAGTCATCCACGAGATAAATACAGTGACCGCGGCGAGCCTGGCTGACGAGGTGCCCTTGGGCAATGCGTAGCGCACACACCACAAGTTTCTGCTGCCCTCGCGACAGAATGTCGGCTGCGTTATTGGCAGCCAAACGAAGACGCAGATCAGCACGCTGCGGACCGGCCTGGGTGTGGCCCATTTGCTGGTCACGAAGAAGAGAGGAGGCGAGTACTTCGTTGAGTTCCCGGTCCTTGTCCCAGCCTCGGTAATAGCTCAGGGTCAACCCGTCAAGCTCGACCAGTTCGCTCAGGGTTCGCTCGAAGACGGGCTTCAAGGCCTTGATATAGTTGCGACGGTATTCATCTATTTCCGCGCTGGCCAGGCACAATTCCCGGTCCCAGGCGGCTTGCGAAGCTGGGTCAAGTGTACCATGCCGCAACCACGAGTTCCGCTGCCGGAGCGCCTTCTGCAGACGTTGCCAGGCAGGCAGAAAACGAGGTTCCACGTGGAACACTCCCCAATCCAGGAATTGGCGGCGAATTTTCGGGGCGCCTTCCAACAGCCTGAAACTGTCTGGGTTGATCAGCTGCAGCGGCAGCAACTCGGCCAACTGCGCCGCGCTTTTGGCATTCTGCCCGTCGATACGGATGGTGAAATCACCTTGCCGCTCACGAGATACGCCCAGGTTGCTGGTGCCCCCCGACGTCAACTCAACCTCGCCAAACACGGTGCAAGCTGGCTGCTCGTACTGGATGACCGGGTTCAGGCGCGTGCTGCGGAACGAGCGCGCCAGCCCCAGCAGGTGCACAGCTTCGAGCACACTGGTTTTGCCGCTGCCGTTAGCACCGTAGAGGATGTTGATGCGGGGGGAGGGTGAGAGGGTCACCGGGTGCAGGTTGCGCACCGCGGTGACCATGATACGTCGAAGGGACATTCAGTCTGCTACAGGTTACAGACGCATCGGCATGACAACGTAGGAAGAGTCATCATTGCCAGCCTCCTGCAGCAGCGCACTGCTGTTGGAGTCGGACAGAATCAGACGCACCTGCTCGGTCGTCATCACGCCCAGCACGTCCAGCAAGTAGCTGACGTTGAAGCCGATCTCCAGCGCGCTGCCGTTGTAGTCGACGCTGATCTCTTCTTCCGCTTCTTCCTGCTCAGGGTTGTTGGCCTGAATCTTCAGCTGGCCAGCGGCCAGTTGCAGGCGAATGCCGCGGTACTTTTCGTTGGACAGGATCGCGGTACGGCTGAATGCCTCACGCAGCGCCTGACGATCACCGATTACCAGCTTGTCGCCACCCTTAGGCAGAACACGCTCGTAGTCCGGGAATTTGCCATCCACCAGCTTGGAGGTGAAGGTGAACTCGCCGGTGGTTGCGCGAATATGGTGTTGCCCCAGGACGATGCTGACCATGCCTTCCGGATCAGTCAGCAGGCGCGCGAGCTCCAGGATACCTTTGCGCGGCACGATCACCTGGTGGCGATCATCCTGCTCGATGGGTGCGCTCATGGAGCACAGCGCCAGGCGGTGGCCATCGGTAGAGACGGCGCGCAGGGTGTTACGCGACACCTCCAGCAGCATGCCATTGAGGTAGTAGCGCACATCCTGCTGAGCCATGGCAAAGCTGGTGCGCTCGATCAGGCGGCGCAGCTTGCTCTGTTCCAGGTTGCAGGTCAGCGAGCCTGGGCCTTCTTCCACCGTCGGGAAGTCATTGGCGGGCAGGGTCGACAGGGTGAAGCGGCTGCGGCCGGCCTTGACCAACAGTTTTTGCTCGTCGACCTTGATATCGATCAGGACGTCGTTCGGCAGGCTTTTGCAGATGTCCATCAGCTTACGGGCCGGGACAGTGATTTCGCCAGGCTCGGCTGGCTCTTCCAGTTGCACGCGGCCTACCAGTTCGACTTCCAGGTCGGTACCGGTCAACGACAGCTGCTGGCCTTGCACAACCAGCAATACGTTAGACAGGACCGGCAAGGTCTGACGGCGCTCGACGACACCGGCGACCAGTTGCAGGGGTTTCAACAGGGCTTCGCGTTGAATGGTGAAATGCATGGTCTAGTCCCTTGCCTTCAATTAGCTGCGCAGACGGCCATCAGGTCGTCAGCGTCCGCAGCAGGTTCTTGTAGTCCTCGCGGATGTCCGCGTCGGATTCCTTCAATTCGTTGATTTTGCGGCAGGCGTGCAGCACGGTCGTGTGGTCGCGACCACCAAACATGTCGCCGATCTCCGGCAGACTGTGGTTGGTCAGCTCCTTCGACAGGGCCATGGCTACCTGGCGCGGGCGCGCGACAGAACGCGAGCGGCGCTTGGACAACAGATCGGAGATCTTGATCTTGTAGTACTCGGCCACTGTGCGCTGAATGTTATCCACACTGACCAGCTTGTCTTGCAGCGCCAGCAAGTCTTTGAGCGATTCGCGAATCAGTTCGATGGTGATGTCGCGGCCCATGAAGTGCGAGTGAGCGATCACCCGCTTCAGGGCACCTTCCAGTTCGCGGACGTTAGAGCGGATGCGCTGGGCAATAAAGAAGGCAGCGTCATGCGGCAGCTCGACTTTGGCCTGGTCGGCCTTCTTCATCAGAATCGCGACACGCGTTTCCAGCTCGGGAGGCTCTACCGCAACGGTGAGGCCCCAGCCGAAGCGGGATTTTAGACGTTCCTCCAGGCCTTCGATTTCCTTCGGGTAGCGGTCGGAGGTGAGGATCACCTGCTGGCCGCCCTCGAGCAGGGCGTTGAAGGTGTGGAAAAACTCTTCCTGGGAACGCTCTTTGCGGGCGAAGAACTGGATGTCGTCGATCAGCAACGCATCGACCGAGCGATAGAAGCGCTTGAATTCGTTGATGGCATTGAGCTGCAGCGCCTTGACCATGTCCGCGACGAAACGCTCCGAATGCAGGTAGACCACCTTGGCATTCGGATTTTTCTTCAGCAGGTGGTTACCCACAGCATGCATCAAGTGGGTTTTACCCAAGCCCACACCACCATAAAGGAAGAGCGGGTTGTAACCATGCTTCGGGTTGTCGGCGACCTGCCAGGCAGCGGCCCGCGCCAGCTGGTTCGACTTACCTTCGACGAAGGTGTCGAAGGTGAACGTGCGGTTCAGGTAACTGGTGTGCTTGAGGGCACCTTCAACCTGAACAGTGCGCTGTTCGGTGCGGGTGTTGGTAGCCGGTGCCGGCGCAGGCTCGGCCATGGCATCAAAGCTGTCACGCGACGAAGGCTCGGCAACCTCATTGACCTGCGCAGCTTCCACAGGCGCAGCGGCAGGCTCTACCGACATCGCAGCAGGCGCAGCTTTTTGTACCTGGGTCTGCGCCAACGAAGCGGCCACAGCGGCACTGACCGGCGCATTGGGCGCGGCCCGCGGCGCCGAGCTGCGACGGCTGCCTATTAATAAGGAAAGGGCAGGCGCAATGCCGCTGCCGTTCTCACCCAACAGCTCGAGCAGACGACCCAGGTACTTTTCATTGACCCAATCGAGAACGAAACGGTTAGGCGCATAGACGCGCAACTCGTCGCCTTCGGCTTCGACCTGTAGCGGACGGATCCAGGTGTTGAATTGCTGGGCAGGCAGTTCATCGCGCAGAAGCTCCACGCACTGCTGCCAAAGTTCCACTGACACGGATATCCCCTGAGTTTGAAAGCCGGATGAGGCAAAAACAAACCGCCATTGTACCGGTCGAGCGATCAGTTATCCACATGTGGATACGTTAGGAGCCATGACAAAACAGCCATTTATCGACCAAAAAGGCTTTATTGCGCTGTGCATAAGCTCTGTGGATAACCGCGCCTGAGGGCTATGCACAACCCTGGGTTGAGATCTGTGGATAATTCACCTGTGGATAATTAGCACTTTAATCCACAGCTTCTGCGCATGCGGAGCACAAGCGCAGCACCGGATACCGACAGGGTTTCAAAACTCTGTACAGCCCGCATTTTCTGGGCTGTAGAACGTTATCCACAGAAAGTTATCCACTTAAGATTTATAAGTTCTTTAAGAAAGCTTTTTAAATGTCTCTTCTTTTTTTTCATGTTATCCCCCGATGTGCGTTCACGCTAAGGCCGTGTCTGGGCAGCGTCTGATCGACCGAGCCCGTCACGCCTTCTATAAGGAATGACTGGTTGGAAATTGACCTATTGGCTTGCTTTCTCTAGAATCGCCGGTCTCTTAAAAAGGGGGCCATCCCGGCCGTCGTCGACAAACCCAGGTAACACGCCATGAAACGTACTTTCCAACCAAGCACCATCAAGCGCGCGCGCACTCACGGTTTCCGTGCTCGTATGGCTACCAAGAACGGCCGCGCTGTTCTGTCGCGTCGTCGTGCCAAAGGCCGTAAGCGTCTGGCCATTTGATTTTTCGGCACAGGTGGTGAGTCAGGACTTCAGTCGGGAAAAGCGACTGCTTACACCCCGACATTTCAAAGCGGTCTTCGACTCCCCAACCGGCAAGGTTCCAGGGAAAAACCTGCTGATCCTTGCTCGCGAGAACGGCCTCGATCATCCGCGCCTTGGCCTGGTGATCGGCAAGAAGAGCGTCAAGCTCGCCGTTCAACGCAATCGCCTCAAGCGCTTGATGCGCGATTCCTTTCGTCTGAACCAGCAGATACTCGCTGGCCTGGACATCGTGATCGTCGCGCGCAAGGGATTGGGTGAGGTAGAAAACCCGGAATTGCATCAACACTTTGGCAAGCTCTGGAAACGCCTGGCGCGCAGCCGGCCTTCTCCAGCGGTTAGCGCCGATTCCGCAGGGGTAGACAGCCAAGATGCGTAAACTGGCACTCGTTCCGATCCAGTTTTACCGTTATGCCATCAGTCCTCTGATGGCCAGTCACTGTCGTTTCTTCCCCAGCTGCTCCTGTTACGCTTACGAAGCCATCGAAAACCATGGCTTATGGCGTGGTGGGTGGCTGGCCGTTCGTCGCCTGGGGCGTTGTCATCCGTGGAACGACGGCGGTTTCGATCCCGTTCCACCCGCTCCTTCCTCCCGAACTTCTTCGATAGCCGAGTAATCATGGATATTAAACGCACGATCCTGATCGCCGCGCTGGCAGTCGTGTCCTACGTCATGGTCCTGAAGTGGAACGATGACTACGGCCAAGCTGCCCTGCCGACTCAGAATACTGCTGCCAGCACTGTTGCTCCGGGCTTGCCCGATGGCGTGCCGGCCGGTAACAACGGTGCCAGCGCCGATGTACCGAGCGCCAACGCCGAATCGAGCCCTGCCGAACTGGCACCGGTCGCACTCAGCAAGGATCTGGTCCGCGTCAAGACCGATGTTCTGGAACTGGCTATCGACCCGGTGGGTGGTGACATCGTCCAGCTGAACCTGCCGAAGTATCCACGCCGTCAGGACCACCCGAACATTCCGTTCCAGCTGTTCGACAACGGTGGCGAGCGTGTTTACCTGGCCCAGAGCGGCCTGACCGGCGCCAATGGCCCGGACGCCCGTTCCACGGGTCGCCCGCTGTACGCGGCTGAACAGCGCAACTACCAGCTGGCCGATGGCCAGGAACAACTGGTGGTGGACCTGAAGTTCAGCGACAACGGTGTGAACTACATCAAGCGCTTCAGCTTCAAGCGCGGTGAGTACGACCTGACCGTCAGCTACCTGATCGACAACCAGAGCAGCCAGGCTTGGAGCGGCAACATGTTTGCCCAGCTCAAGCGTGACGCCAGTGGCGATCCGTCTTCGAGCACGGCCACCGGCACCGCGACCTACCTGGGCGCCGCCCTGTGGACAGCTGCCGAGCCGTACAAGAAAGTGTCGATGAAAGACATCGACAAAGGTAGTTTGAAAGAAAATGTGTCCGGCGGCTGGGTCGCCTGGCTGCAGCACTACTTCGTCACTGCCTGGATCCCGGCCAAGTCGGACAACAACGTTGTCCAGACCCGCAAGGACAGCCAAGGCAACTACATCATCGGCTACACCGGCCCAGCCATCAGCGTTCCTGCTGGCGGCAAGGTCGAAACCAGCGCCATGCTGTACGCCGGTCCGAAGATCCAGTCCAAGCTCAAAGAGTTGTCCCCAGGCCTGGAACTGACCGTCGACTACGGCTTCCTGTGGTTCATTGCCCAGCCGATCTTCTGGCTGCTGCAACATATCCACAGCCTGCTGGGTAACTGGGGCTGGTCGATCATCGTCCTGACCATGCTGATCAAAGGCCTGTTCTTCCCGCTGTCGGCTGCCAGCTACCGCTCGATGGCGCGCATGCGTGCCGTGGCGCCGAAGCTTGCTGCGCTGAAGGAACGCTTCGGTGATGATCGCCAGAAGATGTCCCAGGCGATGATGGAGCTGTACAAGAAAGAGAAGATCAACCCGCTGGGTGGCTGCCTGCCGATCCTGGTTCAGATGCCGGTATTCCTGGCCCTGTACTGGGTACTGCTGGAAAGCGTAGAAATGCGCCAGGCCCCATGGATGCTGTGGATCACTGACCTGTCGATCAAGGATCCGTTCTTCATCCTGCCGATCATCATGGGCGCCACCATGTTCATTCAGCAGCGTCTGAACCCGACGCCGCCGGATCCGATGCAGGCCAAGGTAATGAAAATGATGCCAATCATCTTCACCTTCTTCTTCCTGTGGTTCCCGGCTGGCCTGGTGCTGTACTGGGTTGTGAACAACTGCCTGTCGATTTCGCAGCAGTGGTACATCACCCGCCGTATCGAAGCAGCGACCAAAAAAGCTGCTGCTTGACGGGCTGCTAGTCTGTGAATAAAAACGCCCCCTAGTGGGGCGTTTTTGCTATCTGTCGTTTTTGTCGTAGAGGCTTTCGAGCATGAACACTGTGCGTGAGACCATCGCTGCCATCGCTACCGCCCAAGGCCGCGGTGGCGTGGGCATTGTCCGCTTGTCTGGCCCTCTGGCGGCCAAGGCAGGCCAGCTCATCACCGGCCGCACCCTAACGCCTCGCCATGCGCATTACGGGCCCTTCCGTGATGACCAGGGGCTGGTCCTGGACGAAGGCATCGCGTTGTACTTCCCGGGGCCGAACTCGTTCACCGGTGAGGATGTGCTCGAGCTGCAGGGGCATGGTGGGCCGGTGGTCCTCGACATGCTGCTGCAACGCTGTGTACAACTTGGTTGCCGCCTGGCCCGGCCCGGTGAGTTCAGCGAGCGTGCGTTTCTCAACGACAAGCTCGACCTGGCGCAAGCCGAGGCGATCGCCGACCTTATCGAGGCCAGCTCCAGCCAGGCCGCGCGCAATGCCTTGCGTTCGCTACAAGGTGAGTTCTCCAAACGTGTGCACAGCCTTACCGAGGCGCTGATCGCCTTGCGGATCTATGTCGAAGCGGCGATCGACTTCCCGGAGGAGGAGATCGACTTCCTCGCCGATGGCCACGTGCTGTCGATGTTGGACGCGGTGCGTGGCGAGTTGTCCACAGTGCAACGCGAAGCCGGGCAGGGCGCTTTGCTGCGTGATGGCATGACCGTAGTGATTGCCGGCCGTCCGAATGCGGGTAAATCCAGCCTGCTGAATCGGCTGGCCGGCCGCGAAGCCGCCATCGTTACCGACATCGCCGGCACCACCCGCGACATCCTGCGTGAACATATCCACATCGACGGCATGCCGTTGCATGTGGTCGACACTGCAGGCCTGCGTGATACCGATGACCATGTGGAAAAGATCGGCGTAGAGCGGGCGCTCAAGGCCATTGGCGAAGCGGATCGTGTATTGCTGGTGGTGGATTCCACAGCCCCGGAAGCCGCAGACCCGTTCGCCCTCTGGCCTGAGTTCCTCGATCAGCGGCCAGACCCTGGCAAAGTCACCCTGATCCGCAACAAGGCTGACCTCAGTGGTGAGGCCGTGGGCCTGGAACAGTGTGACGACGGCCATGTGACCATCACCCTCAGCGCCAAGGACGACGACAGTGGCTTGCAGTTGCTGCGCGACCACCTCAAGGCCTGCATGGGTTATGAACAGACCGCCGAGAGCGGTTTCAGCGCCCGCCGGCGCCACCTTGATGCCCTGCGCCAGGCCAGCGATCACCTGGAGCATGGCCGCGCGCAATTGACCCTGGCGGGGGCCGGTGAGCTGCTGGCCGAGGACCTGCGACAGGCTCAGCAGGCCCTGGGAGAGATCACAGGGTCGTTCAGCTCGGATGACCTGTTGGGGCGCATCTTCTCCAGTTTCTGCATCGGTAAGTAATCCACAGGCCTTCAAAAGGCACTCGCAACACCAGGCCGCTCCTCCGGGAGCGGCTTTTTTTTGGGTGTTTGGCGGTGGAGTTTTTACGCCCTTGAGATCGAGCGCCGCCCGCGCGGCGCTTCGCAGCGCAAGGCTGCTCCTACATTTTTATCGGGCCAGTCAATCCTGAGACTGAGGCGCGCGGCCCCTTGGTGCCTAGCTCAATATCGTGTGGAACAAACAAGGCGGTCGCGCGCGCTGGGACAGGCGTTACTGGCCCGAAACCGATGTAGGAGCAGCCTTGTGCTGCGAAGCGCCGCGCGGGCGGCGCTCGATTTACGCCGTCCCTCATAACCCAAGACAAGCACCTGGCTGCCTTCACCCTATCTCGCGGCAAGCAATAGCACCTCTCACCCCAACTTGCTGAACAACCTTTTCGGCCCACCGGCCCGCTGGGACGGTCTGTGGATTGCCGAACGGCTGCGGTAATCCGGTTTTTTTCATCAACAGGTACAAAAAAGGCCCAGCTGTACCCTGTGGAAAACCCTCCATCAGCTCTCTTGATAACCCCCTCTTTTTCTTGAGGAAAAAACCACTTGTGCATAAGTAGCACTTTAATCCACAGGCTAAAGGACGTTATCCAGAGGCCTTATGGCACTTGGATAACAGGGTTTAATTTCTCTGTACACAGCGCCACATAAGGGATCTAGAACCTTATCCACAGAAAGGTGTGTGCATAAGAATAAACATAAAAACAAAGCTTTTTTAAATCTCTCTTCGTTGTTTTTGTTGTCTGCCACTCATCCACAGCCTGATCAAATTTTGCGCAAGCGGTTCCTTTGCAAGGGGGTAAGTCCCTATACTTGTCCGCTTACCTTCTCTATTCGCAAAAACAGGCACGAGGTGCGTGGTGGATTTCCCTTCCCGTTTTGAAGTGATCGTCATCGGCGGCGGCCATGCCGGTACCGAGGCTGCGCTTGCGTCTGCACGCATGGGTGTGAAAACCCTGCTGCTGACCCATAACGTGGAAACCCTCGGTCACATGAGCTGCAACCCCGCGATTGGCGGTATTGGCAAAAGCCATCTGGTCAAAGAGATCGATGCGCTCGGCGGTGCCATGGCATTGGCCACCGACAAGAGCGGCATCCAGTTCCGCGTTTTGAACAACCGCAAAGGCCCGGCCGTACGCGCCACCCGAGCACAAGCTGACCGCGCCATTTACAAGGCTGTGGTTCGCGAAATCCTGGAAAACCAGCCAAACCTGTGGATATTCCAGCAGTCCTGCGATGACCTGATCGTCGAACAGGACCAAGTCAAAGGCGTAGTGACCCAGATGGGCCTGCGCTTCTTCGCCGACTCCGTGGTGCTGACGACCGGGACCTTCCTCGGTGGCCTTATCCACATCGGTTTGCAAAACCATTCCGGCGGTCGCGCCGGCGATCCGCCTTCGATTGCCCTCGCGCACCGCATGCGTGAACTGCCGCTGCGCGTAGGCCGTTTGAAAACCGGTACCCCGCCGCGCATCGATGGCCGGTCGGTAGACTTCTCGGTCATGACCGAGCAACCGGGCGATACGCCGATCCCGGTCATGTCGTTCATGGGCAACGCGCAGATGCACCCGCGCCAGGTGAGCTGCTGGATTACCCACACCAACGGCCGCACCCACGAAATCATCGCGTCGAACCTCGACCGTTCGCCGATGTACTCGGGTGTGATCGAAGGTGTTGGCCCGCGCTACTGCCCATCGATCGAAGACAAGATCCACCGTTTTGCCGACAAGGAAAGCCACCAGGTATTCATCGAGCCGGAAGGCCTGAACACCCATGAGCTGTACCCCAACGGCATCTCGACGTCGCTGCCGTTCGACGTGCAGCTGGAGCTGGTGCGCTCGATTCGCGGCATGGAAAACGCCCACATCGTGCGCCCGGGCTACGCTATCGAGTACGACTACTTCGACCCGCGTGACCTGAAGTACAGCCTCGAGACCAAAGTCATCGGCGGCCTGTTCTTCGCTGGCCAGATCAACGGCACCACCGGTTACGAAGAAGCCGGTGCACAAGGCTTGTTGGCCGGTACCAACGCTGCGCTGCGTGCGCAAGGCCGCGAAAGCTGGTGCCCGCGGCGCGACGAGGCGTACATCGGCGTACTGGTCGACGACCTGATCACCCTGGGTACCCAGGAGCCGTACCGCATGTTCACCTCGCGTGCCGAGTACCGGCTGATCCTGCGCGAAGACAACGCCGACCTGCGCCTGACCGAAAAAGGCCGCGAACTGGGCCTGATCGATGACCAGCGTTGGGCCGCGTTCTGCGCCAAGCGTGATGGCATCGAGCGTGAGGAACAGCGCCTGAAGTCGACTTGGGTTCGCCCGAATACGCCGCAGGGCCAGGCAGTTGTGGATAAGTTCGGCACGCCGTTGAGCCACGAATACAGCCTGCTCAACCTGCTGGCGCGGCCGGAAATCGACTACGCCGGCCTGATCGAGGCCACCGGTGGTGATGAAATTGATCCACAGGTTGCCGAGCAGGTCGAGATCAAGACCAAGTACGCGGGCTACATCGACCGCCAGCAGGACGAAATCGCTCGGCTGCGCGCCAGCGAAGACACCCGTCTGCCTGTGGATATCGACTACACCACGATTTCTGGCCTGTCGAAGGAAATCCAGGGCAAGCTTGGCCAGACCCGTCCCGAGACGTTGGGCCAGGCTTCGCGTATTCCTGGTGTGACACCAGCGGCCATTTCGCTGCTGCTGATTCATCTGAAAAAACGCGGCGCAGGCCGCGAATTGGAGCAAAGCGCTTGAGTTCCCTGGTCACCCCGCAACACGCCGAAGAATTGTCCACAGGCGCGCGCCAGCTCGGCATCGAGCTGAGCGCGCAGCAGCACGAGATGCTGCTGGGCTACCTGGCCCTGTTGATCAAATGGAACAAGGCCTACAACCTGACTGCCGTGCGCGATCCAGACGAGATGGTTTCGCGGCATCTGCTCGACAGCCTCAGCGTCATGTCGTTTATCCACAGCGAGCGCGATAACTGGCTGGATGTCGGCAGTGGGGGTGGCATGCCAGGCATACCCTTGGCTATCCTGCACCCGCATAAGCAAGTGACGGTTCTGGACAGCAATGGCAAGAAGACCCGCTTCCTGACCCAAGTCAAAATGGAACTCAAGCTGGACAACCTGCAGGTTATCCACAGCCGGGTCGAGGAGTTCAAACCGGCGCAACCGTTCAGCGGAATCATCTCTCGTGCCTTCAGCAGCATGGAGAACTTCACCAACTGGACCCGCCATCTGGGCGACACCGGGACGCAATGGCTTGCAATGAAGGGGCTGCATCCTGCCGATGAACTGGTAGCATTGCCCGCAGACTTCACAGTGGAAAGCGAGCAGGCCCTGACCGTTCCGGGTTGCCAGGGCCAGCGCCATCTGCTGATACTGCGCCGCAAGGCATGACTGGGAACACGCGCATCAATGGCTAAGGTATTCGCAATCGCGAACCAGAAAGGTGGTGTGGGCAAGACCACCACCTGTATCAATCTCGCCGCTTCGCTGGCCGCGACCAAACGTCGTGTGCTGCTGATCGACCTCGATCCGCAAGGCAACGCCACCATGGGCAGCGGTGTCGACAAGCACGAGCTCGAGCACTCGGTATACGACCTGCTGATCGGGGAATGCGACCTGGCTCAGGCCATGCATTACTCCGAGCACGGTGGTTTCCAGCTGTTGCCGGCCAACCGTGACCTGACCGCCGCCGAAGTGGTGCTGCTGGAAATGCAGGTCAAGGAAAGCCGCCTGCGCAACGCCCTGGCGCCGATCCGCGAGAACTACGACTTCATTCTCATCGACTGTCCGCCGTCGTTGTCGATGCTGACGCTGAACGCGTTGGTGGCCTCCGATGGCGTCATTATCCCCATGCAGTGCGAGTACTACGCACTGGAAGGTCTCAGTGACCTTGTGGATAACATCAAGCGCATCGCCGCCCGGTTGAACCCGGAGCTGAAGATCGAAGGCCTGTTGCGGACTATGTTCGACCCGCGCCTGAGCCTGAACAACGATGTTTCGGCCCAGCTCAAGGAACACTTCGGCGAGCAGCTGTACGACACGGTCATCCCGCGCAACATTCGCCTGGCCGAGGCCCCAAGCTTCGGCATGCCGGCCCTGGCCTACGACAAGCAATCGCGTGGCGCGCTGGCTTATCTGGCCCTGGCTGGGGAACTGGTACGCCGTCAGCGCCGTCCATCCCGCACTGCACAAACAACTTAAGGAATCCGTATGGCCGTTAAGAAACGGGGTCTCGGACGTGGGTTGGATGCACTGCTCAGTGGTCCTTCCGTCAGCGCGCTCGAAGAGCAGGCTGTCAAGATCGACCAGAAAGAACTGCAACACCTGCCGGTCGAGCTGATTCAACGTGGCAAGTACCAGCCGCGTCGCGACATGGACCCGGTGGCGCTGGAAGAACTCGCGCACTCGATTCGCACCCATGGCGTGATGCAGCCGATCGTGGTTCGTCCGATTGCCGACAACCGCTACGAGATCATCGCCGGTGAGCGCCGTTGGCGCGCCACCCAGCAGGCTGGCCTGGACACCGTGCCGGCCATGGTCCGCGAAGTGCCGGACGAAACGGCCATCGCCATGGCGCTGATCGAAAACATCCAGCGCGAAGACCTCAACCCCCTGGAAGAGGCCCTCGCGCTGCAGCGCCTGCAGCAGGAGTTCGAACTGACCCAGCAGCAGGTAGCGGATGCCGTGGGCAAGTCGCGGGTTACCGTGGCCAACCTGCTGCGCCTGATCACCCTGCCTGAAGCGATCAAGACCATGCTCGCCCATGGAGACCTGGAGATGGGTCATGCGCGCGCTTTGCTCGGTCTTGAAGAGCATCGTCAGGAAGAGGGGGCGCGTCATGTTGTCGCACGTGGCCTCACCGTGCGCCAAACTGAGGCACTGGTGCGTCAGTGGCTCAGCGACAAGCCTGATCCGGTCGAACCGAGCAAACCTGATCCGGATATCGCACGCCTTGAACAGCGGCTCGCAGAGCGCCTGGGCTCTGCCGTACAGATCCGTCATGGCAACAAGGGCAAGGGCCAGTTGGTTATTCGCTATAACTCGCTTGACGAGTTGCAAGGCGTCCTTGCTCACATCCGCTGAAACAATTCCTGTTGTAGCGCGCAGTCGGAAATCACTACGAAGAGTTGAATAGGGGTTAATCCACCCCTATACTCTGCGCGCATTTTGTCGGCACAAATTATGCCAAGTCATAGCTGACTTGTTGGTCGACTTCCGAGGAGCAGTTGTGATGGAAATACGCACGCCAAACCGCTTGCCTTTCCATCGCTGGGCGGTTTTTCCGGTACTGCTGACTCAATGTGTTGTACTGCTGTTGGCAACGTTGGTGTTGTGGCAGTGGAAAGGGGCGGTCAGTGGATATTCAGGTCTCTGCGGAGGTTTGATTGCCTGGCTACCCAATGTGTATTTCGCCTGGAAGGCATTTCGCTTCAGCGGAGCCCGGGCAGCGCAGGCCATCGTCAAGTCGTTCTACGCTGGCGAGGCAGGCAAAATGATTTTGACGGCAGTGCTGTTTGCACTGACCTTCGCAGGAGTGAAGCCATTGGCGCCGTTAGCAGTATTCGGCGTCTTCCTGCTGACCCTAATGGTCAGCTGGTTCGCGCCACTGCTAATGAATAAAAGACTTTCGAGACCTTAGGGCGTTTGAGGCAACCATGGCAGCAGAAACCGCTTCGGGCTATATCCAGCACCACTTGCAGAACCTGACCTACGGTCAACTACCAGACGGCAGCTGGGGCTTCGCCCATTCGGCTGCAGAAGCCAAGGCAATGGGCTTCTGGGCGTTCCACCTGGACACCCTGGGCTGGTCCGTTGCGCTGGGTCTGATCTTCCTGTTCATCTTCCGCATGGCGGCGAAGAAGGCGACCTCCGGCCAACCTGGCGGTCTGCAGAACTTCGTCGAAGTGATGGTCGACTTCGTCAACGGCAGCGTGAAGGACTCCTTCCACGGCCGTAGCCCGGTGATCGCACCGCTGGCGCTGACCATCTTCGTCTGGGTATTCCTGATGAACGCCGTCGACCTGGTACCGGTCGACTGGATTCCTCAGCTGGCCATCATGATCTCCGGTGATCCGCACATTCCGTTCCGCGCCGTGTCGACCACCGACCCGAACGCGACCCTGGCCATGGCCTTCAGCGTATTCGCCCTGATCATCTTCTACAGCATCAAGGTCAAGGGCCTGGGCGGCTTCATCGGTGAGCTGACCCTGCACCCGTTCGGCAGCAAGAACATCTTTGTTCAGATCCTGCTGATCCCGGTGAACTTCCTGCTCGAATTCGTCACCCTGATCGCCAAGCCGATCTCGCTGGCCCTGCGTCTGTTCGGCAACATGTACGCCGGTGAGCTGGTGTTCATCCTGATCGCCGTCATGTTCGGCTCCGGCCTGCTCTGGCTGAGCGGCCTGGGTGTGGTGCTGCAATGGGCGTGGGCTGTGTTCCACATCCTGATCATCACCCTGCAAGCTTTCATCTTCATGATGCTGACCATCGTCTACCTGTCGATGGCGCACGAAGATAACCATTAAGACCGCCTGGCGTGTCTGATAGCCTTCCTCGCCGGTACGGGGGGAGGGCTTAAAAAGTCCGCAAGGGCAGCTGTACTCACGATTTGTTTTACCGCTTCAAACTAAAAACCTAACCAATACGACGTAAAAGTCGGGAGGAAAGATGGAAACTGTAGTTGGTCTGACCGCTATCGCTGTTGCTCTGCTGATCGGCCTGGGTGCTCTGGGTACCGCCATTGGTTTCGGCCTGCTGGGCGGCAAATTCCTGGAAGGCGCTGCTCGTCAACCAGAAATGGTTCCGATGCTGCAGGTTAAAATGTTCATCGTTGCCGGTCTGCTCGACGCCGTAACCATGATCGGTGTTGGTATCGCTCTGTTCTTCACCTTCGCGAATCCGTTCGTTGGTCAGATCGCCGGCTAATCACTCGTCACCACGAGTTGATTTGCTGTATGAATTAAGACCGAGCGAGGTGTTGGCGTGAACATTAATGCAACCCTGATTGGCCAATCCGTTGCTTTCCTGATTTTTGTACTCTTCTGCATGAAGTACGTATGGCCTCCGGTCATCACTGCTCTGCAAGAGCGCCAAAAGAAGATTGCCGATGGCTTGGACGCTGCCAACCGCGCAGCTCGCGACCTGGAGCTGGCCCAAGAGAAAGCGGGTCAGCAACTGCGTGAAGCTAAAGCACAGGCAGCCGAAATCATTGAGCAAAGCAAGAAACGCGCTGCTCAGCTTGTCGAGGAAGCCCGTGAACAGGCCCGCGTCGAAGCTGACCGTGTGAAGGCTCAGGCTCTGGCCGAGATCGAACAGGAACTGAACAGCGCTAAAGACGCCCTGCGTGCCCAAGTGGGTGCTCTGGCCGTTGGCGGTGCTGAAAAGATCCTTGGCGCCACAATCGATCAAAACGCGCATGCGGAGCTGGTTAACAAACTGGCCGCTGAAATTTAAGCGAGGGCGATCATGGCAGAACTGACCACGTTGGCCCGACCTTACGCTAAGGCTGCCTTTGAGCATGCCCAGGCCCATCAGCAACTGGCCAATTGGTCAGCCATGCTCGGCCTGGCTGCTGCGGTGTCGCAAGACGACACCATGCAGCGCCTGCTCAAGGCCCCGCGACTGACGAGCGCAGAAAAGGCCGCCACGTTCATTGACGTGTGCGGTGACAAGTTCAATGCACAGGCACAGAATTTCATTCATGTTGCCGCGGAAAACGACCGTCTCCTGCTTCTGCCGGAGATTGCCGCTCTGTTCGACCTGTACAAGGCCGAGCAAGAGAAATCCGTGGACGTGGAAGTCACCAGTGCCTTCGCGTTGAACCAAGAACAGCAAGACAAACTCGCCAAGGTTCTCAGTGCACGGTTAGGCCAGGAAGTGCGCCTGCACGCGTCGGAGGATGCCAGCCTGATTGGCGGCGTCGTCATCCGCGCTGGTGACCTGGTAATCGATGGCTCTGTTCGCGGCAAAATCGCGAAACTGGCCGAAGCATTGAAATCTTGAGTTTGAAGGGGCAGCAGAGCAATGCAGCAACTCAATCCTTCCGAAATTAGTGAAATCATCAAGGGCCGCATCGACAACCTCGATGTGAGCTCCCAAGCCCGTAACGAAGGTACCGTCGTTTCGGTTTCCGACGGTATCGTGCGGATCCACGGTCTGGCCGACGTCATGTACGGCGAAATGATCGAGTTCCCTGGCGGCGTCTACGGCATGGCCCTGAACCTGGAGCAAGACTCCGTAGGTGCAGTGATCCTGGGTGCATACGACACCCTCGCCGAAGGCATGAGCGCCAAGTGCACCGGCCGCATCCTGGAAGTTCCGGTTGGTAAGGAACTGCTGGGTCGCGTCGTCGACGCACTGGGCAACCCGATTGACGGCAAAGGCCCGCTGGGCAACACCGAGACCGACGCGGTCGAGAAAGTTGCTCCAGGCGTAATCTGGCGTAAGTCGGTAGACCAGCCTGTACAGACTGGCTACAAGTCCGTTGACGCCATGATCCCTGTCGGCCGTGGCCAGCGTGAGCTGATCATCGGTGACCGTCAGATCGGCAAGACCGCCATGGCCATCGACGCCATCATCAACCAGAAAGACTCCGGTATTTTCTGTGTGTATGTTGCTGTCGGCCAGAAGCGTTCCACCGTTGCCAACATCGTTCGCAAGCTGGAAGAAAACGACGCACTGAAGAACACCATCGTGGTGGTTGCCAGTGCTTCGGAATCCGCCGCACTGCAATTCCTGGCGCCATACGCCGGTTGCACCATGGGCGAGTTCTTCCGTGACCGCGGTGAAGACGCACTGATCGTTTACGATGACCTGTCCAAGCAGGCCGTTGCCTACCGTCAGATCTCCCTGCTGCTGCGCCGTCCACCAGGACGTGAAGCGTACCCAGGCGACGTGTTCTATCTCCACTCCCGTCTGCTGGAGCGTGCATCGCGCGTTTCGGAAGAGTACGTCGAGAAGTTCACCAACGGTGCTGTGACTGGCAAAACCGGTTCCCTGACCGCGCTGCCGATCATCGAAACCCAGGCTGGCGACGTTTCCGCGTTCGTTCCGACCAACGTGATCTCGATCACCGACGGTCAGATCTTCCTGGAATCGGCCATGTTCAACTCGGGCATCCGCCCTGCAGTGAACGCCGGTGTTTCGGTATCCCGCGTAGGTGGTGCCGCTCAGACCAAGATCATCAAGAAGCTGTCCGGTGGTATTCGTACCGCTCTGGCTCAGTACCGTGAACTGGCTGCATTCGCCCAGTTCGCTTCCGATCTGGACGAAGCGACCCGCAAGCAGCTGGAGCATGGTCAGCGCGTTACCGAGCTGATGAAGCAGAAGCAGTACGCGCCAATGTCCATCGCGGACATGGCCCTGTCGCTGTACGCCGCTGAGCGTGGTTTCCTGACTGACGTAGAAGTCTCCAAGATCGGTAGCTTCGAGCAAGCACTGATCGCCTTCTTCAACCGTGATCACGCTGAACTGATGGCGAAGATCAACGTGAAGGGTGACTTCAACGACGAAATCGACGCTGGCCTGAAAGCCGGTATCGAGAAGTTCAAGGCCACCCAGACCTGGTAAGCCGCAGCGGGGGCCCAGGCCCCCGCTTGCTAACCTGATAGGTGATACATGGCAGGCGCAAAAGAGATTCGCAGTAAGATTGCGAGCATCAAAAGCACGCAAAAAATTACCAGCGCCATGGAGAAAGTGGCGGTCAGCAAAATGCGCAAGGCACAAATGCGCATGGCTGCTAGCCGTCCTTACGCGGAGCGTATCCGCCAGGTGATCGGTCATCTGGCCAACGCCAACCCGGAATACCGCCACCCTTTCATGATCGAGCGCCCTGTTAAGCGCACCGGTTATATCGTGGTGAGCAGTGACCGTGGTCTGTGCGGTGGCTTGAACACCAACCTGTTCAAGGCCCTGGTCAAGGACATGAACGCAAACCGCGAACAGGGCGTGGAAATCGACCTGTGCGTGATCGGCAGCAAGGGTGCGACTTTCTTCCGCATCTTTGGCGGCAACGTCGTAGCCGCGATCAGCCACCTGGGCGAAGAGCCATCGATCAACGATCTGATCGGCTCCGTCAAAGTGATGCTGGACGCCTACCTGGACGGCCGTATCGATCGCCTCTCCGTGGTTTCGAACAAGTTCATCAATACCATGACCCAGAAGCCAACGGTCGAGCAATTGGTACCGTTGGTGGCAACCCCGGATCAGGATCTCAAGCATCACTGGGATTACCTGTACGAACCCGACGCAAAAGAGCTGCTGGACGGCTTGATGGTGCGTTATGTGGAGTCGCAGGTATACCAGGCGGTGGTCGAGAACAACGCTGCTGAACAAGCGGCCCGGATGATCGCCATGAAGAACGCCACAGACAACGCCGGTGATTTGATCAAAGAGCTTCAGTTGATCTACAACAAGGCGCGTCAGGCTGCGATCACCCAGGAGATCTCGGAAATCGTCGGCGGCGCTGCCGCGGTTTAACGGTTCACATATTCAGAGGATCCAGCTATGAGTAGCGGACGTATCGTTCAAATCATCGGCGCCGTCATCGACGTGGAATTCCCACGTGACGTCGTGCCGAGTGTATACAACGCGCTGAAAGTACAAGGCGCGGAAACCACCCTCGAAGTTCAGCAGCAGCTGGGCGACGGCGTGGTTCGTACTATTGCGATGGGCTCGACCGAAGGCTTGAAGCGCGGTCTGGATGTCGTCGACACCGGCGCTGCCATTTCCGTTCCTGTTGGTAAGGCCACCCTGGGCCGTATCATGGACGTACTGGGCAACCCGATCGACGAAGCCGGCCCGATCGGTGAAGAAGAGCGTCGCGGTATCCACCAGCCAGCGCCTTCGTTCGCTGACCAGGCAGGCGGCAACGACCTGCTGGAAACCGGCATCAAGGTTATCGACCTGGTTTGCCCGTTCGCCAAGGGTGGTAAAGTTGGTCTGTTCGGTGGTGCCGGTGTCGGCAAGACCGTAAACATGATGGAACTGATCCGTAACATCGCCATGGAACACAGCGGTTACTCCGTGTTCGCTGGTGTGGGTGAGCGTACTCGTGAGGGTAACGACTTCTACCACGAGATGAAGGACTCCAACGTTCTCGACAAAGTAGCGCTGGTCTACGGTCAGATGAACGAGCCACCAGGAAACCGTCTGCGCGTAGCGCTGACCGGCCTGACCATGGCTGAGAAGTTCCGTGACGAAGGTAACGACGTTCTGCTGTTCGTCGACAACATCTATCGTTACACCCTGGCCGGTACTGAAGTATCCGCACTGCTGGGCCGTATGCCTTCGGCAGTAGGTTACCAGCCGACCCTGGCTGAAGAGATGGGCGTTCTGCAAGAGCGCATCACCTCCACCAAGGAAGGTTCGATCACCTCCGTCCAGGCCGTATACGTACCTGCGGACGACTTGACCGACCCGTCGCCAGCGACCACCTTCGCCCACTTGGACGCCACCGTCGTTCTGTCCCGTGACATCGCCTCCCTGGGTATTTACCCAGCGGTCGACCCACTGGACTCGACTTCGCGCCAGCTGGACCCGAACGTGATCGGCAACGAGCACTACGACACCGCGCGTGGCGTTCAGTATGTTCTGCAGCGCTACAAAGAGCTGAAAGACATCATCGCCATCCTGGGTATGGACGAACTGTCCGAGACCGACAAGCAACTGGTAGCCCGCGCTCGTAAGATCCAGCGCTTCCTGTCGCAGCCGTTCTTCGTGGCCGAAGTCTTCACCGGTTCGCCAGGCAAGTACGTTTCCCTGAAAGACACCATCGCTGGCTTCAGCGGCATCCTCAAAGGTGACTACGACCACCTGCCAGAACAAGCGTTCTACATGGTCGGCAGCATCGACGAAGCGATCGAGAAAGCCAAGAAACTGTAATTCCTGCGCCCCGCAAGGGGCGCTATCAGGTTGAGGCAAGCAGATGGCTATGACAGTCCATTGCGATATCGTCAGCGCGGAAGGAGAGATTTTCTCCGGTCTGGTCGAGATGGTGGTTGCGCACGGTAACCTGGGTGATCTTGGTATCGCTCCGGGCCACGCGCCGCTGATCACCAATCTGAAGCCAGGTCCCATCACGCTGACCAAGCAGGGTGGCGCCCAAGAGGTGTTTTACATCTCTGGTGGTTTCCTCGAGGTTCAGCCGAACATGGTCAAGGTGCTTGCCGATACCGTGCAACGTGCTGCAGACCTGGATGAAGCTCAGGCTCAGGAAGCCCTCAAGGCTGCCGAGAACGCCCTGAATCTGAAAGGCGCGGACTTCGACTACGGCGCCGCCGCCGCACGTCTGGCCGAGGCCGCAGCTCAGCTGCGTACCGTCCAGCAAATGCGCAAAGGCAAGTAATCGGCCCTGGGCTGATCACTTCTGTTGCGATTGAGTAAAAGGGTAGCCTCGGCTACCCTTTTTCTTTTTCCGAATTTTTCCCCCCGGTCATTTCACTGACCGCCCAGGATTGGTAGCCAGTAATGTCACTCGATATCGTTATTCTCGCCGCCGGCCAAGGTACCCGCATGCGCTCGGCGCTGCCCAAGGTGCTGCACCCGGTTGCCGGCAACTCCATGCTTGGCCATGTTATCCACAGCGCGCGTCAACTCCAGCCGCAAGGTATCCACGTGGTCATTGGCCATGGTGCCGAGCAGGTGCGTGAGCGCCTGGCAGCTGACGATCTGAACTTTGTCATGCAAGACAAGCAGCTGGGTACAGGCCATGCCGTGGCCCAGGCGCTGCCAGCATTGACCGCTGACACCGTACTGGTGCTGTACGGTGATGTGCCGTTGATCGAAGTGGAGACCTTGCAGCGCCTGTTGGCCAAGGCCAATGATCAACAGCTGGGCTTGCTCACGGTCACCCTCGAAGACCCGACCGGCTATGGCCGTATCGTGCGTGACGAGCAGGGCAAGGTGACGGCCATCGTTGAGCACAAGGATGCCAGCGACGCGCAGAAGGCGATCAAGGAAGGCAACACCGGCATTCTGGCCCTGCCTGCGGCGCGCCTGGCGGACTGGATGAGCCGCTTGTCGAATAACAATGCCCAAGGCGAGTACTACCTGACCGACGTCATCGCCATGGCGGTGTCCGATGGCCTGGTGGTTGCCACCGAGCAACCTGAAGACCCGATGGAAGTGCAGGGCGCCAACGACCGTCGCCAGCTGTCCGAGCTCGAGCGCCACTATCAGCTGCGCGCAGGCCGCCGCCTGATGGCCCAGGGCGTCACCCTGCGTGACCCGGCGCGGTTCGATGTACGGGGTGAAGTGACCGTTGGTCGCGATGTGCTGATCGACATCAACGTGATCCTCGAAGGCCAGGTGGTCATCGAAGACGGCGTAGAGATCGGCCCCAACTGCGTGATCAAGAACAGCACCCTGCGCAAGGGTGTGGTGGTCAAGGCTAACAGCCACATCGAAGGTGCGGTGATGGGTGAGGGCAGCGATGCCGGCCCGTTCGCTCGCCTGCGCCCAGGCAGTGTGCTGGATGCCAAGGCCCATGTGGGTAACTTCGTCGAGCTGAAAAACGCTCACTTGGGCGAAGGCGCCAAGGCAGGCCACCTGAGCTACCTGGGCGACGCCGAAATCGGCGCGCGCACCAACATCGGCGCTGGCACCATCACCTGCAACTATGATGGCGCCAACAAGTTCAAGACCGTGATGGGTGAGGACGTGTTCATCGGTTCGAACAACTCACTGGTGGCGCCTGTGGAAATCAAGGCCGGCGCGACCACGGCAGCCGGTTCGACTATCACCCAGACCGTCGAAGCCGCCGACCTGGCTGTGGGCCGCGCGCGCCAGCGAAACATCTCGGGCTGGAAGCGGCCGGAGAAGATCAAGAAGAGCTGAGTTATACACAGCTGTTCGATCGAAAGCCGACTTATGTGAATAAGTCGGCTTTTTTTTGCGGCGTGAGTTTGCGCTCCTACAGGGGACGAAACTATCCACAGCGCAGCAACTGCTTGACGAAACGAGCGTCTTAGGTTTTGATTGCAACCATTATCTTTCGAAACGAAACTTAAGCGCTCATGTCGAAACGTAACACGCCTCAACGCCGCCACAACATCCTGGCCATGCTCAGTGAGCAAGGGGAGGTGAGTGTGGATGCATTGGCCAAGCGCTTCGAAACCTCGGAAGTGACCATTCGCAAAGACCTCGCCGCCCTGGAAACCAACGGCCTGTTGCTACGCCGCTATGGCGGTGCGGTACCGGTGCCGCAAGAGCTGCTCGGTGAGCCGGCCCAGCCCGTGTCTGCCTACAAGAAGGCCATTGCCCGCGCGGCGGTAGGGCGTATCCGCGAACATGCGCGGATCATCATCGACAGTGGCAGCACCACTGCCGCGATGATTCCCGAGCTGGGCCGACAGCCTGGCCTGGTGGTGATGACCAATTCCTTGAACGTGGCCCGCGCCATCAGCGATCTCGAGCATGAGCCTGTATTGCTGATGACCGGTGGTACTTGGGACCCGCACTCCGAGTCGTTCCAGGGGCAGGTTGCCGAGCAGGTGCTGCGCTCCTACGATTTCGATCAGCTGTTCATCGGTGCCGATGGCATCGACCTCAACCGGGGCACCACCACCTTCAATGAGCTGCTGGGCCTGAGCCGAGTCATGGCCGAGGTCGCCCGTGAGGTGATCGTGATGGTCGAGTCCGACAAGGTGGGGCGCAAAATCCCCAACCTTGAGCTGCCGTGGGGCAGCGTGAATACCCTCATTACTGACGAACGCCTGCCCGCAGCGGCACGCGAACAAATTCAAGCCCGCGGCATCAACCTGATTTGCGCCGCGATCAGCCAGGAGCAATGAACATGTGTGGAATCGTTGGTGCCGTAGCCGAACGTAATATCACCGCCATCCTGATCGAAGGCCTCAAGCGCCTTGAGTACCGCGGGTACGACAGTGCCGGCCTAGCGGTCTACAGCCAGCAGGGTGGCCTGGAGCGTCGCCGCCGGATTGGCAAGGTCAGCGAGCTGGAAGCTGCCGTGGCCGCCGAGCCGCTCGTCGGCCAGCTGGGTATCGCACACACGCGTTGGGCTACCCACGGCGCGCCAACCGAAGGCAATGCCCACCCACACTTCTCGGGCAGTGAATTGGCGGTCGTGCACAACGGCATCATCGAGAACCACGAAGAACTGCGTGAAGAGCTCAAAGGCCTCGGCTACGTGTTCACCTCGCAGACCGATACCGAAGTCATCGTCCACCTGATCCACCACACGCTCAAGACCGTTACAGACCTGACCGACGCGCTGAAGGCTGCAGTGAAGCGCCTGCACGGTGCTTATGGCCTGGCCCTGATCAGCGCTAAACAGCCAGACCGCCTGGTAGCTGCCCGCAGCGGCAGCCCGCTGGTGATCGGCCTGGGCCTTGGCGAGAACTTCCTGGCTTCGGACCAGCTGGCCCTGCGCCAGGTCACCGACCGTTTCATGTACCTGGAAGAAGGCGATATCGCTGAAATCCGCCGTGACCAGGTCAGCATCTGGGACCAGGCTGGCAACAAGGTTCAGCGAGAAACCGTGCAGTATCACGAAGGTGCAGAAGCGGCGGACAAGGGCAACTACCGTCACTTCATGCTCAAGGAAATCCACGAGCAGCCAAGCGTGGTCCAGCGCACCTTGGAAGGCCGTCTGGGCAAAGACCACGTGCTGGTACAGGCCTTTGGCCCGAAAGCCGCCGACCTGTTCGCCAAAGTGCGCAACGTACAGATCGTTGCCTGCGGCACCAGCTACCACGCCGGCATGGTCGCCCGTTACTGGCTGGAAAGCCTGGCCGGCATCCCTTGCCAGGTCGAAGTCGCCAGCGAGTTCCGCTACCGCAAGGTGGTGGTGCAGCCCGACACCCTGTTCGTCTCGATCTCGCAATCCGGTGAGACTGCCGACACCCTGGCTGCCCTGCGCAACGCCAAGGAGCTGGGCTTCCTCGGCAGCCTGGCGATCTGCAACGTCGGCATCAGCTCGCTGGTGCGTGAATCCGACCTGACCCTGCTGACCCTGGCTGGCCCGGAAATCGGTGTTGCTTCGACCAAGGCGTTCACCACCCAGCTGGTCTCGCTGATGATGCTGACCCTGGCCCTGGGCCAGGTACGCGGCACCCTCGAAGCCGGTGTCGAAGCCGAGCTGGTTGAAGAATTGCGTCGCCTGCCGGCCCGCCTGGGCGAGGCACTGGCCATGGACGCAACTGTCGAAAAGATCGCCGAGCTGTTCGCCGACAAGCACCACACCCTGTTCCTGGGCCGCGGCGCCCAGTACCCGGTAGCGATGGAAGGCGCGCTCAAGCTCAAGGAAATCTCCTACATCCACGCCGAAGCCTACCCGGCAGGCGAGCTGAAGCACGGCCCGCTGGCGCTTGTGGATAACGACATGCCAGTCGTGACCGTGGCGCCGAACAACGAACTGCTGGAGAAGCTCAAGTCCAACCTGCAGGAAGTGCGTGCCCGTGGCGGTGAGTTGGTGGTGTTTGCCGACGAGCACGCTGGCATGACCAACGGTGAAGGCACCCACGTGATCAAGGTGCCGCACATCGCTGACGCCCTGGCGCCGATCCTGTACACCATCCCGCTGCAGTTGCTGTCGTACTACGTGGCGGTGCTCAAGGGCACCGACGTTGACCAGCCGCGTAACTTGGCGAAGTCGGTGACGGTGGAATAAACCGACGGGCAACAGTTAAAAAGCTGGCGACAAACAACATAGTTTGACACAACACACAACCCCCCCATATTTACGGGGGTTTGTGCGTTCTGGGCTGAGCGATCGGTCCGGTTGATCCGCTTCGCTTCAGCGCGAGACTAATGTGAGAAGACCTCCCCCACGAGCATAGGCTCTGGAATGCCCAAGGTGTTGATTGGAACGTTGTTACTAAGCTAGGCTTTAGCGATGTTTTTATTAAAAACTTAGGTCTGTCTCGAAGATATGCTCAATTGCCGAGGGCATTAGCTCAGCCTGAGCTGCTTTCGAAGTTTATTTCTGAGCTGATTGCTAGTCGGCCTTATCCATGGAATGTGCTCGATTTTTTCGTAATCGATTTAATTGGCTTGCGATGGCCGTTTTTCGAACTCAAGCGATAATCGTGCATGAGCCAAGAGAAGCCATGAGTACAAGGTAAAATGTAATAGGAAAGTTTCGCTTGGTTCGATAAAGTGGATTTAATTATTTCGGGCGGCAGTGGAGTAGCCGCTTGAATTTTATCGTGGGCGGGAAGTAATTGATCATGAATTTCTCCATTCCATTGGTGGTGCTGTCAATTGTTGTTCGCGAGGAATCGGATTCGGCCTGATGTCGTGCAAGGCCCAAATCCACTTGATGATGGCCGGAGAAACACCGGGGGCAAGTGCTATGTTAACCGCCGCTTCGGCGTGGCGGGCCAAGGTGAGCACGATGCGCCTCATGCAACCAACTCCAGCAAGAGGGAGCAGTCCGGGATATCCTAATGGCTACATAAAATATGAGAACAAGTCTGGCCAAGGTGTTGACCCTAATACAGGCAAAACATTGCCGAATTCACAGAGCCACTTCCCCATCAGGTGAACAATATGAGCATCTTACAGAGTATTCTAAACTCCAGAGTCGTATCAATTGACTCCCAAGATGAGTGTACTCATCTTGAGTTTAGTAACGGAAATACACTAAATATCTTTAACTCTAGCTCAATCACGCCAGCCGGCACTGACTTAACTGGCTTGACGCTCACAAGCATAACTGAAGGCGGAAAAATTATTGTTTTGATATTTGACAGTAAGATCAAATTAGAAGTTAGTCTCGAAGACCGAGCCTATAATGGTCCGGAGGCCCTTAGTCACATAGACTCTACAGGTCGGATAACTGTGTGGAATTAACTGGTCTCTTTGGGTTAAAGAGCGAAGCTGGCTCAAGGCAATTTAGTCGCACCTACTAACAGGAGCGATTTCAGTTTTCAGTTCTGGTGGATCCTGGTTGAGCAAAAGACATCTGATAGAAATGTCAAATGTCTTTTGTGTTAGCCGCTTAGATCTGAATTCTTCGGGATAACGTTGACGACTCATGGCACCTCCTATTTGGCCTCATTATGAGGATTGGAGGTGTCTAGGAAACCAGGGGCGGTTCACCCAGCTCCCCGGCTGGGAGGCCAAGGACCGGTTCTACAGCGGCAACCACCCGTTCCTGTGTGACTGCGGTGCTCGCTTCTTGATCGCAGAAACGTCAGTGAGCCAGGCATTCGATTCGGCTGAAACTGTAGACGGTGACGCTGGTTTTGACCGGCAGGCCAAGGCCAACCTAATGTGCGAGCTGTACGTGATCCTTGGAGCTCTTGATGCCCTAGCTGCAGTGCTGGATCAGGTGCTTGCCGCGGTCGAAGGCGAGCAGCTTCCGTACTCCACTCTGATTCCATTCGAGAACGACAAATGAACAAGATCAATTGGTTCGCGGTTTCCAACCCAGACGGTAAGCGCTTTCCCGAGTGGCGGCGGTCGTTCGGCGTCAGCGACAGCGGTACTGTCTTTGTGCCGGCGGCAATGGCGGGTGATGAGACAGAGATGAACGTGATGCTCTGTGCTAGTGGTGACGGACAGTGCACCGCGGTGCATCTCGATCATCACTTTGTTCCCAGTGATTGGCTGAAGGGTGAGTTCCCAAAGCACTTAGAGCTGATTGAAATGGTAGAGGCTCGTGCCAAGACTGCCTTTAGTGAAGTCAGTCAACAGGAGCCAGCAGCTACCTAGGAGTAGCTTCACGGACTGGCTTCAGGACTATCACTCCGTCGATGAGCTCGATGCTCAACTGGTCACCAACTGTGACACCAAGCGCCTTTAAGATTTCTGGAGGTAAATCGATGATGACGTCTTTTGAGCCGTCTTCGGGATCCTGGCATTTCACCGTCATACGCAATGGCTGGATCATTGAGGTCGGTTCCTGTGTGGCTTCACCGACTCATCGTACTCCCTTGCGCTGCTGCAGGACGAGTTACCGCCTCGCTGGCAACCGGCTCGGGTTCTGACCTGTTTGTGTCAAACTATATTGTCAGCTATGACCCCCCGTTTTTCAAAGCTGGACGGGTTGTGTCAATCTATGTTGTTGCGGAGGCTACAGCGTCAACGGCTACAGGCCCCAATTTTCGCGGGTGCTTGTGTCAAACAATGTTGTGAGCACCCAAAAGCACCGGCCCCGCTGTGATCAACAGCAGGAGCTGGTGCTTTTTTGCGCAGTAAAACGGTTTTTGGTATAACTTTCGGCCGGTTCAAGGGATTGAACACATTCAAACGCGCCTCAAAGGAATGACTGATGCCTGCTGTCCCCCCTTCTTACCTCGCTGCCGCCGTCGTCCTGACCGGTAGTGCCCGATTTTCCGCAAGTCAGCCCAACGCCTAGCCATCGCCTATTCACCACGCCTGCATGTGCCCGCGAGGTTCGTATGGAACTGTCTGAAATTTCTCCAGTCAGGGTGTGCTCAAGGCCAAAGCACTTCTTCAATCATCTGTAAGGTTGTCCACATGAAAGCTCTTCGTAATTGCCTCTTCGCCGCGCTGCCTTTCGTAGCCCTTTCGGGTTGCGCGAATTTTGAGCAAACAATGCAGGAAATTCAGAAGGCGACCGCGCCAGTTGCTATCGATCAAAGCCTTGCAGAAATCTGCCGTGTCACGAAAGAAAACAAGGTTCGCGCAAACAGCCTGTACCGCGGCAAGACCTTCTCCACTAACGGTGAAGTCGCCATGATCAATCAAGGGCTCGAGGCGTATCGGGTAGTGCTGAGCGTTGGCGACGTGGATATCCACGCTGAATCGACCAACACCAGCATGGTCAATGCGCTTTCCGTTGGGAAAAAATCGAATGTTTCCGGTGTCGTGACATTGGTCGACTACGACTACAAGAACTGCCACATCTCGCTCAAGAACGCGACGTTCTGAAGGTAATGCCAGGCTGCGGCGCTCTTGTTTGCAGGGCGCTGCGGCATAGCCTGCGTAGCATCCGGGTGCGCCTGTCACCATCAGTCGGCGTACCGGCAAGCCTTAGCAACCTGCTCTATAGTCACTAGCGCGGCACAGGCAATGAGCCAGGCCGTCTAGCCGATGACAGGGAGGTCGTCTGATGGCGCGCCAGGCTAATGCGCCCCTGCCAGCATGGGTGCGCGACACCTGCAGTGATCCGCTCAAATGTGCGTTATGGGCTGCCAGCCTCGTTGCTTTTATCTGGATGGCGCTCAATAACGACAGCCACCACGATCTTGAATCGTTCTGTATTTCCGGCTCGCCCTCGATGCTGACCGAGGGATGGCTGAACCTGCGCCTCTATTATTCCAGCATGGACATCGCCGTTTTCACCGGTGCGGTGGGGCTGATGCTGGTCGCGATGATGCTGCCCGCGCTGCAGGGGCCATTGGCGCATCTGTGGCATCAATCAAGGCCCTACCATCGAGCGCCCGCTGTCGCGGCATTTCTGCTGGGGTATTTTGGCGTGTGGCTGGCGGGCAGTTCACTGCTGTTGATGATTGCGCTGTTGCTGGTTTCTTTCACCGGCTCGCAACTCGTTGCAGGGTTGCTGGCGCTGATAGGGGCAGGGGGGTGGCAGTTGTGCGCGTTCAGGGCGCGTTGCCTTGTGCGCTGCCATCGGCCCGCCAGCGTCGCCAACCCATTGGCCAAGGGGGCGCTGCATGGGGTGTGGTGCTACGCCACCTGTTGGCCGTTGATGCTGATTGCATTTTGCCTGCCGTCTGTTCATCTGCCCGTGATGATTGTCGGTGCAATCATCATTGCCTATGAGCGTAGGGACCGACAGCGTTCAAGCGCCTGAGCGCAGCACCCGAAGCCAGACTTAGGATGCTGCGCCGGCGGTGGCTCAGTAGGTTTCCAGTTTGAATGGCACGTCAGCGGCTACAGCGTTGCTGCTATTGAGCAGTTTGGCCCCCTCTGGCCGTTTGAGCACCGTGTCACGGGTCTGAACTTCCACTTCGATTGTGCCTTCATCAATCGCCGAGTTGTCGGCGTTGAGTGGCAGCTTGAAGGTAGCGGTGGCTTCCAAGTGGGTCTGGCAGTTCATGCAGCCTTCGACATGCCAGCGGCTGAGTATCGGCCGGGTCCCCAGGTATTCGCGCTTGCCATCGACCTTGGCGTAGGCGCTGATCAGGAACGAACCGCGGATCTTGCCCCGGTTGATGCGGCTGACCCGCAAGGTCTTGCCAGCGGGTTGCACGGCCTCGGCCTTGAACAGCAACGGCTTGTTGGGTTGGGCGTAGGCGTCCAGCGAGCCTTTGCCGTAGCCATAGCCCAGCTGGGTTTCGATGTTGAAGCAGTCACGGGTGGTGAAGGGGCTGCCGTCGGCCTTCACGAACGGGTCAAGCGTGGTGTCCAGGCTCAGGATGGCATTCGGGTCCAGGCCTGCTGCCCCTGCTGGCGGTTGCACGCCATCGGGTTTGTAATAGCTGGCGCCGGGATCGGTGGCATCGATGCTGAATTCATCAGTCGCGCCTTGCCGACGCTGCCAGGTCCGGAACACATAGTCGATGAAGCAGTGGTGGAAGAAGAAGATCGGGTCCAGGCCGGCGGTCTCGTTCTCGCCCATGTCGCCGTTGGCACCCGGGATCGCCGAATTGTTGCCTTGCCCCGGGTAGTCGAAGCCGCCGACGGCCAGGTGCATGAAGTTATGCGGCTCTTCCAGAGAGACATGGTGAGTGCCCGCTGGGTCAGCCTTGTTTTTCGCGGCGGCCGACGTGGTATTGGAGAACAGGGTGTAGGTGGGCGCGTCCAGGCAGTTTTCGAAGCGGGTGAATACCTCGCCACGCCACCTGCCACCGATCTTGATCTTGCCGCTCAGCCAGGTACTGATGTTGCTATTGAGGTAGCCGATGTTCTGCTCTGGGTCTGGGAATTGCGCGTTATGGGCGTCGGTCTTCGCGCGGTCCTCATCAGTGCCCACCAAACCGGACAGCGGGTAACGCACTGTCTCGTAGCCTTCCGGCTTGCTGTAGATGATCGGCGTGTCCTCGACCTCGTCGGTGATGGCTTTCGGGAACACGAAGGAGCGCAGAGGGTTGTCGATCTTCTGGCCATCGAGCACGAAATATTCTTGGGTCAGGGCCGACGGGATACCGTTTTCCCGTGATGCATCGCTGCATTCATCCCAGAACGGCAGGGTCACGTCTTTGCAGCCGGGGATGCTGCGCAGCGCCTCTTCCAGGCGCCAGAGGTAGGCGCGGTGCCAGCTTGGGAACAGCACCGTCCCGTGCTGGCAGTAGCCGCCCCACCAGTTGGGGTCGGTCTTGCCCTTGTCACGGAATGGCTCGCCATGCAGGCCGCCGAGGGTGAAAAAGGAGTTTGGGTCGTTAGCGGGAAGATCCTTGATGCCCTTCCAGGCGCGGATCAGATTCTCAAGTTCTGCTTTTTTGCCTTGATCGTAGTCAGCCTGGATATCGCTGAGCGAACGACGTACACGCGGGGTGGATGACATGGTGAACCTCCTTGTTGCCACTGGTCCCGAAAACTCGGGGGTTTACTGCTCCATCGTCCAGCATATCCGGGTTGTAAAAATCTGCCTGGGAGGGCGCCAGACGGTTGATCTCCGTATCAACCGTGCCAGCACCGGCCCCTGTGGCCGAGGTTTTGTCAGATCTGCATCGCCATCCCTTCCACATTCATCGCCGCCTGGCGCAACGCCTCGGAGCGGGTCGGGTGCGGGTGGCAGGTGAGGGCGATGTCCTCTGCCGACGCCGAGAACTCCATGGCTACGCAGAATTCACCGATCATCTCACTGACACTCGGGCCCACCAGGTGCACGCCCAGTACCTCGTCGGTGTTGGCATCGGCGAGCACCTTGGCGAACCCTTCGGTCTCGTGGTTGATCTTGGCGCGGCTGTTGGCGGTGAAGGGGAACTTGCCCACCTTGTAGGCGCGGCCTTCGGCCTTGAGCTGTTCTTCGGTCTTGCCGACGCTGGCCAGCTCGGGGCGGGTATAAATGACACCGGGGATCAGGTTGTAGTTGACCTCATGGGCCTTGCCGGCGATGCGCTCGATGCACGACACCGCTTCATCTTCAGCCTTGTGCGCCAGCATCGGGCCTGAGGTGACATCGCCGATCACCCAGATGCCAGGCACCGAGCTGCGGTGATGATCGTTGCTCAGCATGCCGCGCTTGTCGGTCGCCAGGCCTACGCTTTCCAGGTTCAGGCCCTGGGTGTAGGGGCGGCGACCGATGGCCACCAGCACGTAGTCGGCCTGCAAGGTTTGTGCGTCGCCACCGGCGGCGGGCTCCAACGTCAGGCTGACGCCGTCGGCCGACGAGGTGGCCTGGGTGACCTTGCTGCCGAGCTTGAAGCTCATGCCTTGCTTGGCCAAGGCCTTCTGCAGGGTCTTGGCGGTTTCTTCATCGGTGCCCGGGCAGATGCGGTCGAGGTATTCGATGACAGTCACTTCGCTGCCCAGGCGGCGCCATACCGAACCCAGCTCGAGGCCGATGACGCCGGCGCCGATGACGATCAGGTGCTTGGGCACCTGGGGCAGGGACAGGGCACCGGTCGAATCGATGATGCGCTGATTGTCGATGGTCACGCCTGGCAGGGGCGTGGGCTCGGAGCCGGTGGCAATGACGATGTCCTTGGCGTGAAGGGTGCTTTCGCTGCCGTCCTCGGCCTTGACCACGACTTTGCCAACGCCATCCAGACGCCCCCAACCCTTGACCCAGTCGACCTTGTTCTTGCGGAACAGGTACTCGATGCCCTTGGTCAGGCCGGTAACGCTCTCGTCCTTCTGCTTCATCATCTGGGCGAGGTTCAAGGTGGGCTTCACTTCGATACCGAGGTGGGCGAACTCCTCGCCGCTGGCGGCCTCGTACAGCTCGGATGCATGCAGCAGCGCCTTGGACGGCATGCAGCCGACATTGAGGCAGGTGCCGCCCAAGGTCGAGCGGCCTTCCACACAGGCAACGGTCAGGCCCAGCTGGCCTGCACGGATTGCCGCGTTGTAGCCGCCAGGGCCACCGCCGATGATCACCACGTCATAGGATTTCATGGGTTCAACTCCAGGATGAAGAAGCGCGAGAGGGGCACAAGGTTAGTCTGTGCGTTTAAAGTTGTATACAATCCGCGTGTCTTTCATGTCTGTTTGTTCTAGACCATCGTCGTGTAAAGCCCAAAATCGGCACCAATGAACTACCCTGATCCGGAGGCGTCCGAAATTATGAGGCGTGACGCCCCGTTACCTGAAGGGAGGGTCATTGATGCTTGCGCAACTTCCACCTGCGTTGCAGAGCCTGCACTTACCTTTGCGTCTGAAGTTATGGGACGGCAACCAGTTCGATCTTGGGCCCAGCCCGCAAGTCACGATCCTGATCAAGGAGCCTCAACTGATCAGCCAGCTGACCCACCCGAGCTTGAACGAGCTGGGTGAGGCTTTCGTTGAAGGCAAGCTCGAGCTTGAAGGCGATATCGGCGAGGTCATTCGGGTATGCGACGAACTCAGCGAGGCGCTGCTGAGTGACGACGAGGACGCTGTTCCACAGCGTACCGCCCATGACAAACACACCGATGCCGAAGCCATTTCCTACCACTACGACCTGTCCAACGCGTTCTACCAGCTGTGGCTGGACCCGGACATGGCTTACTCCTGTGGCTACTTCCGTGAGCCAGACAACACCCTCGCCCAGGCCCAGCAGGACAAGTTCGATCACCTGTGCCGCAAGTTGCGCCTGCAGGCCGGTGACTACCTGCTGGACGTCGGCTGTGGCTGGGGTGGCCTGTCACGCTTCGCCGCGCGCGAATACGGTGCCAAGGTATTCGGAATTACCTTGAGCAAGGAGCAACTCAAGCTGGGCCGTCAGCGGGTGAAGGAGGAAGGGCTGGCCGAGCAGGTCGACCTGCAGATCCTCGACTACCGTGACCTTCCCCAGGATGGGCGTTTCGACAAGGTGGTCAGTGTCGGCATGTTCGAACACGTGGGGCATGCCAACCTGCCGTTGTATTGCCAGAAGCTGTTCGGTGCCGTGCGCGAAGGTGGCTTGGTGATGAACCATGGCATCACCGCCAAGCATGTGGATGGCCGGCCGGTAGGGCGGGGGGCAGGAGAGTTCATCGACCGTTATGTGTTCCCCCATGGCGAGCTACCCCACCTGTCGATGATCAGCGCGAGCATCTGTGAAACAGGGCTCGAGGTGGTCGATGTAGAAAGCCTTCGCCTGCATTACGCCAAGACCTTGCACCACTGGAGCGAAAACCTGGAGAACCAGCTGCACCGCGCCGCGGCCATGGTGCCGGAAAAGACCCTGCGTATCTGGCGGCTGTACCTGGCCGGTTGTGCCTATGCCTTTGAGAAGGGCTGGATCAACCTGCACCAGATTTTGGCTGTGAAGCCCTATGCCGATGGTCACCATGACCTGCCTTGGACCCGCGAGGATCTTTACCGCTGAACGTCCAACCTTTGTAGGAGCAGCCTTGTGCTGCGAAGAGGCCGGTGCAAGCACCATCGATTGCGGGTGCCTGCACCGGCCTTTTCGCAGCACAAGGCTGCTCCTACAAAGAATGAGTAAGCTTGAAACTCACCTTATAGAATCGGTGAGATCAACTGGGCTATTCGCATCCCGAGCTGTTGCAGCCGATGGGTGCTTCTGGTGCAGAAATCCCGTGCACCAGATCCTGGCTGTGAAGCCCTATGCCGATGGTCACCATGACCTGCCTTGGACCCGCGAGGACCTTTACCGCTGAACGTCCAACCTTTGTAGGAGCAGCCTTGTGCTGCGAAGAGGCCGGTGCAAGCACCATCGATTGCGGGTGCCTGCACTGGCCTCTTCGCAGCACAAGGCTGCTCCTACAAAGAATTGAGCTGCGCCCCAGATCTTGGGTACCCGTCCATTATCTGCCGTGATTTCCCGGGCTTGATCAAAGTCACGCAGCACCACGTTCTGGTGCACAAAGCCCGTGCACCAGATCCTGGCTGTGAAGCCCTACGCCGATGGTCGCCATGACCTGCCTTGAACCCGCGAGGACCTTTACCGCTGAACGTCCAACCTTTGTAGGAGCAGCCTTGCGCTGCGAAGAGGCCGGTGCAAGCACCATCGATTGAGGGTGCCTGCACTGGCCTCTTCGCAGCGCAAGGCTGCTCCTACAAAATGAGTAAGCCTGAAACTCAACTCAAAGAATCGGCGAGATCAGCCGGGCTATTGGCATCCCGAGCTGTTGCAACCGATGGGTGCTTCTGGTGCACAAAGCCCGTGCACCAGATCCTGGCTGTGAAGCCGTACGCCGATAGTCGCCATGACCTGCCTTGGACCCGCGAGGATCTTTACCGCTGAACGTCCAACCGACCTCTTCGCAGCGCAAGGCTGCTCCTACAAAGAATGAGTAAGTCTGAAACCCAACTTAAAGAATCGGCGAGATCAACCGGGCTATTCGCATCCCAAGCTGTTGCAGCCGATGGGTATCGAGACTGTCTTCTGGGGTGATTTCCCGGGCTTGATCAAAGTCACGCAGCAGCATCTGTTCGACCTGGTCGGCGAACACGCGATCGACGGTCAGCAAGGTGATTTCGAAGTTCAGGCGGAACGAACGGTTATCCAGGTTCGCACTGCCGATCGCGCTGACCTCGTCATCCACCAGCACCACCTTCTGGTGCAGAAAGCCCGGCAAGTAACGGAACATGCGCACACCGGCACGTACCGCTTCGAAGGCAAACAGGCTGGAGGCCGCGTAGACGATCCGGTGGTCGGGCCGTGACGGAATGAGGATGCGCACATCCACACCGCGCAGAACCGCCAGGCGCAACGCGGCAAAAACGGCCTCGTCCGGGATGAAGTAGGGGCTGGTGATCCACACCCGGCGTGTCGCCGAATGGATCGCTTCGAGGAAGAACAGCGAGCAGGTTTCCTGCGGGTCTGCCGGCCCGCTGGCGAGGGCTTGGCACAGTACGCCGTTCTCCGGGTAGGTGTCGGGCAGGATCAACGGCGGCAGCTGGCGCGTCGCCCAGTACCAGTCTTCGGCGAACGACTCCTGCAAACAGGCCAGTACCGGGCCACCGATCTGCACATGGGTATCGCGCCAGGGCGACAGTTGCGGGTGCTCACCCAAGTACTCGTCACCCACGTTGTGCCCGCCGATGAAACCCGTCAGGCCATCCACCACCACGATCTTGCGGTGGTTGCGGAAGTTGACCTGAAAGCGGTTGAACCAACCACGGCGTGTAGCGAAGGCATGAATCTCCACGCCACCGTCACGCAGTACCTGGCTGTAGCTGGCCGGCAAGGCATGGCTGCCAACGCGGTCATACAGCACGAAAACCTTCACGCCTTCAGCCGCTTTTCGCAACAGCAACTGCTGCAGTGCCTTGCCCAACGTGTCGTCGTGGATGATGAAGAACTGTACCAGCACCACGTCGCGGGCTTGATGGATGGCGGCGAAGATGGCATCGAAAGTCGCCTTGCCGTCGATCAACAGCTTTACCTGGTTGTTCGCCAGGCAAGGCATGCGCCCAAGTTTGGGCATGGCGCGCAGGGCGGCATAGCTTTCCGACTCGCGGGCGGTGAGGGCCTCTTCTACCCAGGGGCGCCAGTTCAGGTTGGCCATGGCCACGTGCATTTCCTGGTTGGCCTGGCGCCGTGCCTTGATGTAGGCGTAGAAGGAGCGGGCACCGAAGATCAGGTAGGGGATGAGCGTCAGGTAGGGAATGAAGACCAGGGGCATGGCCCAGGCAATCGCACCTTGGGCGGTGCGCACGGTGAACACTGCATGCAGTGCGGCGACAATGCCCAACAGGTGAATCAGGCCGAGCACATAACCGAAGAAGTAGGGGCTGTGGTAATCCATATGCATCCTGCTTGCCGAGTACACTGTGGGTAACAGAACACGTTCCAGGTGCGGCTTGCAACCTGCAGCTGGATTTGGCGTCTAAGCCTCAGCCCGGCCCGTTGGCCGGTTTTTTCCAGGAGCGTTCGTCCATGAAGATTCGTCTGCCACTGTTGGCGTTGGCCCTTGGCCTGAGCAGCCCATTGGTGCATGCACAGATGTTGCAGCCCGGCTTGTGGGAGCTGACCACCAGCAACATGCAGGTCGATGGCAAGCCGTTACCCGACATGGAGTTCATGCTCGGCCAGTTGAAAAACCTGCCGCCAGAGCAGCGCGCCATGATGGAAGGGGTGCTGGCAAAACAGGGTGTGACAGTGGGGGGCAAGGGCGTGCGCTCGTGCCTGACGCAAGAGCAGGTGGCAACCAACGATATCCCGCTGCAAGACCCGAAGTCGGGTTGCACGCAGAAGATTACCGACCGCACCGGTAATGTCTGGAAGTTCCAGTTCAGCTGCCCCAAGGCTCAGGGCACTGGGCAGGCTACCTTCCTCAGTGACAAGGAATTCACCACCCAGGTCAGTGGTACGTTCAACGCATCGGGCGTGCAGCAGCAAGGCAGCATGAACACCCGAGCCGTCTGGTTGGGCAATGATTGTGGCGCGGTCAAACCGCGCACGTGAGGTCCCATTGCCATTGGCTGGTGGCGACTGCGTCGTGGGCATGCAGGCTCTCCGCATGTTCCACGCGCAGCTTGAAGGCCGTGGCCCATTCTATTTGTCGCAACGATTGATGCAGTCGCCGAGCGGCGTCTTCGCAGAACATGAGGTTCTGCCCGTTGGCCAACGCGAACGCCTGTTCGTCCGCGCGCTTAACCGCCGTTTGCACAGCCGTACCCAAACTGGCCTCGACACGGTCGATCAACTCGGTAATCGGCAGCGCTAGCAAATTACGCTTCAGGCGCACGTGAATTTTCGCGCTACTGCGTTGGCTATGGGGCGTCGCAACGATGCCCTGGCTGCTGCCCAGCCACTCCAGCACGCTGTCTTTATCCAACTGCCCCTTTGCAAAGTCCGCCTGAAACTGCTGCTGAATCAGCTGCCTTGCGAGTGCTGCCGAGCACGGGCACGTCGATGAGTAAGGCACAGAAACAAATAGTTCCACGTGGAACACTTCACTTTCGATGCGGGCATCGAGGGTAATCGGATAGCTTTTCCAACCTGCCAATGGGCTGATCAGAGCTGGCCGTTTCAGCAGGTGCTCGAAGGTTAGGCGCAGATAGGCAGCGGAAGAGAGCCCTTCATGGCTGCTCAGAAAATCTGCCAGTAGCTGACGAATCGCTAAGGGAGTGAGTGGTTGATGCTCCAGTGATTCCAATGCCAAGTACAGGCGAGACATGTGGATACCACGTGAGCTGCCGTCCACCAGGCTCACGCCCGCGTCGACAGTGGCAGCGGCTATGCGACCTTCGAATTGCACAGGCACAGCGATCCCGCACATACCTACCCAGTCGAGGGGCAGGGCGTACTGTTGAGCTTGTGCGGCAATATCGGGAAGCGAGAGTTGGGTCATGTGTGATTCCAAACGAAAAGATCAGCGGCAACCGCCAATCAAGCTGCAGTGCAGGTTGAAGCGCTGCCCACTGGAGCTGGACACCCGGTTCAACGTGGTCCAGCCGATACGGCGGCTATAACCCACCCAAGCCTCGCCGTCGCTGGCCAAGCCGGTGTAGAAGGTCAACCCACCATAGCGGCTGTTGGTTTGCGCCCATGAGCGGCGGCTCACGTGCTCATAGCCACGCAGATAGAACGTGCTGCCTTCAGTGCGCACACTGTAGTAACTGCCCTTGCCATCCTGGCAGGCCAACAAGGTCGCGCTGCGGGTACACAGTGCCAACGGGTTGCTCTGTGGCATGGCTAGCAGCGTTGCGGGCATGGCCAGCAACAGCATCAGCACAGCGCGTGGCGGCTTCATTTTTCATCTCCGGCGATCACTCTTCCGACGAGAACAGCTTGGCGAAATTGTATTGTTACTTTATAACATTATGCAATGCATCGTTTCGAATGCGTCTGCCTGAAGAGGTTTCGCCATGCCCAACCGTCTCCCCGTTACCGTGCTGTCCGGCTTTCTTGGCGCCGGCAAGAGCACCTTGCTTAACCATGTACTGCGTAACCGCGACAACCTGCGCGTCGCGGTGATCGTCAACGACATGAGTGAAATCAACATCGATGCCAGCGAGGTGCAACGCAACGTCAGCCTGAACCGCGCAGAAGAAAAACTCGTCGAGATGAGCAACGGCTGCATCTGCTGCACGCTGCGCGAAGACCTGCTTGAGGAAGTGGCGCGGTTAGCCGAAGAAGGGCGCTTCGATTACTTGCTTATTGAGTCCACCGGCATATCCGAGCCGCTACCGGTGGCCGAGACGTTCACCTTTCGCGATGAACAGGGCCGCAGCCTGTCCGACATGGCCCGGCTGGACACCATGGTCACGGTGGTCGATGGCCTCAACTTTATGCGCGACTACCAGGCAGCGGACAGCCTGGCCAGCCGTGGCGAGACCCTGGGTGATGACGATGAGCGTTCGATCAGCGACCTGCTGATCGAGCAGGTCGAGTTCGCCGACGTGTTGCTGTTGAGCAAGATCGACTTGATCAGCCAGCACGAACGTGAAGAGCTCACGGCCATTCTGCGCAGCCTCAACGCCAGGGCGCAGATTGTGCCCATGGTGATGGGGGAGGTACCGCTGGCGCGCATCCTCGACACGGGCCTGTTCGACTTCGACCAGGCCGCACAAGCCCCCGGCTGGCTGCAGGAGTTGCGTGGCGCGCATGTGCCGGAAACCGAAGAGTACGGCATCGCCGCCAGCACCTGGCAAGCGAGGCGCCCACTTCATCCACAACGCTTTTTCGACTTTATCCACAAGCCCTGGAGCAACGGCAGGCTGCTGCGTTCGAAAGGTTTTTTCTGGCTTGCCAGCAAGTATCAGGAGGCCGGTAGCTGGTCTCAGGCAGGGGGCATGATGCGCCATGGCATGGCCGGTCGCTGGTGGCGATTCGTGCCGCGTGAACAGTGGCCGCAGGATGTGGATAACGCCGAGGCGATACTGAAATATTGGACTGTGGAGACGGGTGACTGCCGCCAGGAATTGGTGTTCATCGGGCAAAATATCGACTTCGAAAAGTTATCCACAGAGCTTGAAAGCTGCCTGTTGACGGATGCAGAAATGGAATTAGGGCCGATGGGTTGGTTACGTCTGCCCGACCCATTCGGCCCTTGGCATGAAGAGGCGGCAGCATGAACCTCGCGCGTAGCCCTGTGGATATCTTTCAGGTGTTCGGTGATTCGCCTCAGGTGCTGACCGAGGTTCTGCAGGACGGCGTAAACCTGGCGGTATGGCGTCGGCGCTTGCCGGCCCAGCTGGAGGATTTTGCACAGCTGGTCATAAGCCTCGGCCAACCCTTGGCTGACCAGCGCGTAATCGATGTAGACGAACAGCAGATGCCGGCGTTGACCGGCCTGTTGCGCGAAGCTGCCGACCTGCAAGGCTATGAGAGCTTCGTCGCCGATGTCAGCTGGCTGGTGGCTGCCTATACCTGCCTGCTCGGCGCGCGCCGAGTGGGCCTGCGCCTGCGTGTGCTGCAAGGGCCGATGTGCCCGCGCTTCCATGTGGACCACGTGCCGGTGCGCTTGCTTACCAGCTATGCAGGCCACGGTAGCGAGTGGCTGAAAGAAGGCGCTGTGGATCGGCGCGAACTGCACCTGGCCGTTCCACCTGTGGATAACATTCAGTGCCTGCAGGCAGGCGAAGTGGCCGTGCTGAAAGGCGAAAAGTGGCAGGGCAACGAGGGCGCTGCGTTGGTTCATCGCTCCCCCTCCGGGCGCCAAGGGCGCTTGTTGCTCAGCCTTGACTGGCTGGCGTGACGGCGCATAGTGAGGCGAACCTCCAGCCTGAAGCCATGCCATGTTGCAGAACATCCCTACCCACGTGATTGCCGGCCCATTGGGCGCCGGCAAGACCACGCTCATCGGTCATTTGCTGGCCCAGCGCCCTGCCGGTGAGCGTTGGGCCGTGTTGATCAATGAGTTCGGCCTGGTGGGGCTCGATGCCGCCTTGCTAAGCCGCGACGAGGACGGCATCGCCATCGGTGAAGTCGCTGGGGGCTGCCTGTGCTGCGTCAATGGCATGCCGTTCCAGGTGGGCTTGGGCCGGCTGTTGCGCAAGGCCCGACCTGATCGATTGTTCATCGAGCCCTCCGGCCTAGGCCATCCGTTGCAGTTGCTCGCTCAACTTCAGCAAGCACCTTGGGTTGGAGTGCTGACAATCCAGCCACTTCTCATGGTTGTGGATGCTCAGAAAATGCTCCGCGACGAGCCGCTTCCAGAGGCTCAACTGCACGCTTTCGAGGCTTCCCAGACAGTGGTTTTCAACAAATCAGAGGCTGTGGATGAATATCATAGGTTGTTGATAACTAAGAGATTTACACAAAAAGATATTGTTTGGACAAGCCAGGGGATACTGCCCATTTCGCGGCTTCCAATTTCATCCACAGGCGCTATTTCGCCGCCAGATGTGGATAACAAGATTGTCGACAATCTGGGAAATACGCCTGCAACCCTATGGAATAAGCCCAATGAGCCGATCTGCAGTGCGCAGCAAGGGGAGGGAGGTTGGAGTATTGGCTGGCGCTGGCATCCCAGCCAGCAATTTTATCCACAACGCGTATTAGCGTTTTTGCACGCCTGGCCGTGGCGCCGTGCCAAGGGAGTTATCCACACAGGGCAAGGCTGGCAGTCTTTCAATGGGCTGGATGGGGTGCTGCCGGACTGGCAGCCGAGCGACTGGCGCAGGGATACGCGCATCGAGCTGATTTTTGATCACGCTCAACCGCAGCCGGCCCTGGAGGCCGGCTTGAAGGAATGCCTTATGCGTTGATCAGCGCCAGCGGTTGTGCTCTTGGCGCCACTGCTGCATCTCGATCACATTGTCAGTGCGCGGTGGCGTCTTGATCTCGAACGGGTAGGGCGCCAGTTCGATCTGCACGCTGTGGGCGCCGAACTGGGTGACGGTGCCGGGGTGACGCTGCTCACCCGTCACGGTGAACTCGAAGGCATAGATGCGCGCCAGGCGCTTTTTGCCGTTGGCGTCACGGACAAAGGCGATGCGCTTGAGGGCAACGGCATCGTCGAGCAGTTCGAGGTCGAGCTTGGCGCAATGCTGCTTGACCCGCTCCAAGGCTTTCTCGCGCAACCCATGGTTGTGCCACAACCAAGCGCCTGCCGTGGCGACCAGCATCAGGACGAAGAGATTCTCCAGGGTCAACATTTGCGTATGCTCCAAACAGGTCGAACCAGCTTAACTGCGTCCCTGGCCTGTCGTACAGGTGGCAATCGAGTTCATACTGCGCTGCGCACAATCCTTGAAACAGCTTTGGAAATCTCCCGCATGAAACGTACCCCGCACCTGCTCGCCATCCAGTCACATGTGGTGTTCGGCCACGCCGGCAACAGCGCCGCGGTGTTTCCCATGCAGCGTATTGGGGTCAATGTCTGGCCGCTCAATACCGTGCAGTTTTCCAATCATACTCAGTATGGCCAGTGGGCAGGCGACGTGCTTGCTCCAGCGCAAATTCCTGCGTTGGTGGAAGGCATTTCCAACATCGGCGAACTGGGCCACTGCGATGCGGTGCTTTCTGGCTACCTGGGCAGTGCCGAACAGGGGCGGGCGATCCTGGCGGGGGTCGAGCGCATCAAGGGCGTGAACCCCAAAGCCCTGTACCTGTGCGACCCGGTCATGGGCCACCCCGAGAAAGGCTGCATCGTGCCGCAGGAAGTGAGCGAGTTTCTGCTTGAAGAAGCGGCCGCCCGGGCCGACATCCTTTGCCCTAATCAGCTGGAGCTGGACAGTTTTTGTGGCCGCCGTGCGCAGTCGCTGGAAGATTGCGTGCAGATGGCGCGCAGCCTGCTCGCGCGCGGGCCGAGAGTGGTGCTGGTGAAGCACCTGGCGTATCCCGGGCGCGCCGAGGACCAGTTCGAGATGCTGTTGGTGACCGCCGAAGACAGCTGGCACCTGCGCCGCCCGCTGCTGGCTTTCCCGCGTCAGCCGGTGGGCGTGGGCGACCTGACGTCCGGCCTGTTCCTGGCCCGTGTGCTGCTTGGCGACACGTGGCTGCAGGCATTCGAGTTCACGGCCTCGGCAGTGCATGAAGTGCTGCTCGAAACCCAAGCCTGTGCCAGCTACGAACTGCAGCTGGTGCGGGCCCAGGATCGTATCGCCCACCCGCGCGTGCGCTTCGAGGCGCAGCGCCTGGCGCTTTAAACGGCGTCGGTCTTGAGGTCCTGGTAGCGCTTTTCCAGCTCCTGGCGGATTTGCCGGCGTTGTTGGCCCTGCAGGAACCGGCGCTTCTCCTCGCTGCTGTGCGGTTGGCGCGGCGGCACCGCTACCGGGCGGCGGTTGTCATCGACCGCCACCATGGTGAAGAAGCAGCTGTTGGAATGGCGTACCGAGCGTTCCCGGATGTTTTCGGTCACCACCTTGATGCCCACCTCCATCGAGGTGTTGCCGGTGTAGTTGACCGATGCGAGGAACGTCACCAGTTCACCCACGTGTACGGGTTCACGGAAGATCACCTGGTCGACCGACAGGGTCACCACGTAGCTGCCGGCGTAGCGGCTTGCACAGGCATAGGCGACTTCGTCCAGGTATTTGAGCAAGGTGCCGCCATGCACGTTGCCGGAGAAGTTGGCCATGTCCGGGGTCATCAGGACGGTCATGCTCAGCTGGGCGTTTCCAGGTTCCATAGTGTGCTCACGGTGAGGTTGCGCTGAATCGGGGCGGGTATCTGCTGACACGTTCTGTTTCCCCTCTTTGAGTTTGCCTGCCTGGTACGGGACGTTGGCTGATGCGCCATGGTCACGCTGATCACGCCATCGGCGGCGGTTAACCTGCCGATCTGTTTCTACATATTGCACCGGCGTTATGCGGCGGGGTGCGATGTTAACCTGAGTACGCCCATGCAACATGGGCTTTCCTGCATTCAATACAGTATGTACTTGCTGCTCGCTCGGTTTGCCTTGGCAGAGGAGCGGTCTGCCCGGGCATTCGATAAAAGGAGTATCGCGCCATGCATGCCATCAGCTTCATCCAGGACCTGGCAGTGATCATGCTGGTTGCCGGGGTGGTCACGATTCTCTTCCACCGCCTCAAGCAACCCGTCGTGTTGGGCTATATCGTCGCCGGCTTCATCATCGGCCCACACACACCGCCGTTTGGCCTGATCCACGATGAAGACACCATCAAGACCCTCGCCGAGCTCGGGGTGATCTTCCTGATGTTCTGCTTGGGGCTCGAGTTCAGCCTGCGCAAGCTGTTCAAGGTCGGCGCCACAGCGTTTATCGCGGCGTTCCTGGAAATCGTGCTGATGATCTGGATCGGGTTCGAGATCGGTCGCTGGTTCGGTTGGAACACCATGGATTCGTTGTTCCTCGGCGCAATCCTGGCGATCTCCTCGACCACCATCATCGTCAAGGCGCTCAACGACCTGAAGATGAAGAACGAGCGCTTCGCTCAACTGATATTCGGCGTGCTGATCGTCGAGGATATCCTCGGTATCGGCATCATCGCCTTGCTCTCGGGCATCGCCGTCAGCGGCACGGTCAGCTCTGGCGAGGTGTTTTCCACGGTCGGCAAGCTGTCGCTGTTCATGATTGTCGCGCTGGTCATCGGCATCTTGCTGGTGCCACGGCTGTTGGCCTATGTGGCGAAATTCGAAAGCAACGAGATGTTGCTGATTACCGTGTTGGGCCTGTGTTTCGGGTTCTGCCTGCTGGTGGTGAAGCTGGAATACAGCATGGTCCTGGGCGCCTTCCTGATTGGCGCGATCATGGCCGAGTCGCGCCAGCTGCTGAAGATCGAGCAACTGATCGAGCCGGTACGTGACCTGTTCAGCGCCATTTTCTTTGTCGCCATCGGCCTGATGATCGACCCTCAGGTACTGATCGACTACGCCTGGCCGATCGTGGTCATCACCTTGGCGGTAGTACTTGGCAAGATGCTGTCCTGTGGCATGGGGGCGTTTATCGCTGGCAATGATGGCCGCACTTCGTTGCGTGTCGGCATGGGGCTTTCGCAGATCGGCGAGTTCTCGTTCATCATCGCCGCGCTGGGCATGACCCTGCAGGTCACCAGTGATTTCCTTTATCCAGTGGCGGTTGCTGTTTCGGCCATTACCACACTGCTGACGCCTTATCTGATCCGTGCGGCCGACCCCCTGTCATTGAAGCTGGGTAAGGTGGTGCCGAGCCGTCTGGCGCGTGTGCTGTCGCTGTATGGCGAATGGTTGCGCAACATTCAGCCGCAAGGTGAGGGTGCCATGCTGGCAGCCATGATCCGCCGCATCCTGTTGCAGGTTGGCGTTAACCTGGCGCTGGTGATTGCCATCTTCTTCAGCGGTGGTTACTTCGCTGGGCGCATTGGCAACTGGCTCAGTGAGTGGTTCACCGATGTCAGCCAGCAAAAGGCGATGATCTGGGGGGCGGCATTGCTGCTGTCGCTGCCGTTCCTGATTGCGGCCTATCGCAAGCTCAAGGCGCTGTCGATGCTGCTGGCGGAAATGGGCGTTAAGCCTGAAATGGCGGGGCGTCACACCCAGCGTGTGCGGCGTGTGATTGCCGAGGTGATCCCGCTGCTGTCGCTGCTGGTGATCTTCCTGCTGTTGTCGGCGCTGTCGGCGAGCATCCTGCCTACCAGTGAACTGCTATTGGTCATTGCGGTGGTGGCGGCAGTGGTGGTGGCTTTGCTGTGGCGTTGGTTTATCCGCGTGCACACGCGCATGCAGATTGCCTTGCTGGAGACGCTGGAAAACAGCCGCGAGAATTCGCACTGAGGAGGTAATGCTCTCTGCGCAAGATTTCACCGTCGTCCGAGGGGATGGAGCGGTAGCGATGTCGCCAGGCGCAGAAAGCCTGGCGATTTTAATCGCATTAATGGCTATGAGCCATTGTTTTTCCTGGCGATATTTCTGATGCTTTTGTAGGAGCGGCCTTGTGTCGCGAAAGGGTCGCGAAGCGGCCCCGGCAATTTATGTCACAACAGAAACCTGGGGCCGCTACGCAGCCCTTTCGCGACACAAGGCCGCTCCTACAAGAGCGTGATCAGCTTTCCAGCCAGACGTCCCGGGCCCAGTGCCAGACGGACTCCCAGCTGTCTTCAAGGACGATTTCTTCTTCGGCGTCCCACAGCACGACAGTGCCGTCTTCTTCCACGCAGTAATAGTTATCACCGTCCTGGCAGATCGGGATCAGCTCGCGCGGCACGCCGGCATCCCAGGCATTGGATGCAACATCCGGCAGGTAGGTATGCGACTGCGGGTCGGTGACCGTGACCGGTTCCAGCGAACCGTAGACCACATCACTGACGGTCAGCAGGAACTCCTTGAACACGAAGGGAATGTTGATGAACAGCTGCTCTTCGATTTCTACCAGCTGATCTTCATCGGGAAGCTCCAAAGGTACCGGTACCGGTTCATTGGCTTCACGGAGTTGTTCGATCACTTCTTCCACGGTTCACTTCCTCTTACCTGATGACAACGCTGCGCGTTATACCCTAGTAGCCCACTGTGGCAAAAGCAAAAACCCCGGGACAAGGCCCGGGGTTTTTGTAGTGCGCCTGTCGGTTAGCCGTTTTGACGGATACCGGCGACCAGCCAAGGCTGGTTCTCGCCCTGGGCGCGAACCATGTGCCAGCTTTCGCTGAACACTTCGCCCTGGTCGAAGCGCGAGGTCTTCGACACGCCACGGAAGGTCAGGGTGGCGTCGGTACGGTCGGCGCGGTCGTCTACACCGTCCAGCTGCACTTCGAGGTTGTCGATGTAGGTGGCCTGGAAGCCATCACCCAACTCGGCACGTTCGCGCTTGAGGAACTCGAGCATCTGCGGCGTGACGAACTCGGCGATCTTGTCCATCTCGTTGGCATCCCAGTGCTGCTGCAGCGACTGGAAGTGGCTTTGCGCGGCAGCCAGGAAGCTCTGCTCGTTGAACCAGGCCGGTGCGTTGATCACCGGAGCGGCTGCAGCGGCAGGTGCGGCCGAACCGCCGAAGACCGACGGCTGGGCAGGCTGTGCGTGGGCTTCACGCTGGAACGGCGCATGGCCCGGTGCGGCCATTTGCGGCTGCTGCTGGCGGCGACGCGCGGCAATGAAGCGGAACACCAGGAAGGCGATCAGGCCCATGATCAGGAAGTCCATGATCTGCATGCCCTGGAAGCCGTCACCCATGAACATGGAGGCCAGCAGGCCACCGGCGGCGAGGCCGGCCAGTGGGCCCAGCCAGCGCGAAGCACCGCTGGCGGCAGCCGGTGCACGGCCTGGCGCGGTCGGCGCGGCGGCAGGCGTGGTTGGCGTGGCCTGACGGGTCTGGTGAATAGGCGCGGAGCCCGAGCTCTTGCCGCCGCCGAACCGCTTGGCGTTGGCGTCCAGGCTCAGCGTCAAGCCGACGCAGAGCGCCAGAGCGATGCTAAGAAAACGTTGCATAAGTGGGATATCCCCTGTTGTGGATTGCACGCGCGTCATGGTGCACAGGTTCCCGGGCACATGACCAGCGACATAATGTTTCGAGCTTTTGCCTGAATGTTACAAGGCGGTGCCTACACCGCCTCGAGCTTGGCGTACCCCAGCATCAGCCACTTGCTGCCTTCAGCAAAATTCACCTGCACACGTGCCTGGGCGCCAGAGCCTTCGAAGTTGAGGATAACCCCTTCGCCGAACACCGCATGCTGCACCCGCTGCCCGAGATTGAAGGCGGTCTGCGGAATGTTGGCATTGGCGAACAGGTTGCTGGTGGTGGCCTTCGCCCCGCCGAACGGGCGGCTGACGCTGTTGGACAGGCGCACTTCCTGGACCAGGCCTGCCGGAATCTCGCGTACGAAACGCGACACCTTGTTGTAGGTCTCGCTGCCATACAGGCGACGTGTCTCGGCGTAGGTCATGACCAGCTGGCGCATGGCGCGGGTAATGCCCACGTAGGCCAGGCGGCGTTCCTCTTCAAGGCGGCCAGGCTCTTCCAGGCTCATCTTGTGCGGGAACAGGCCTTCTTCCATGCCCACCAGGAACACGTAGGGGAATTCCAGGCCTTTGGCGCTGTGCAAGGTCATCAGCTGAATGCTGTCTTCATGCTCGTCGGCCTGGGTATCGCCCGCTTCGAGCGACGCGTGGCCAAGGAAGGCGGAGAGCGGCGAGAGGTCGGCGTCTTCGTCGCTGGACTCGAAGTTGCGCGCAGCGCTGACCAGTTCCTCAAGGTTTTCTACCCGTGCCTGGCCCTTTTCACCCTTTTCTTCCTGGTGATAGAGGATCAGGCCGGACTGTTCGATGGTGACCTGGGTCATGGTATGCAGTGGCATGTCCACAACCTTGGCGGCCAAGCCCTCGATCAACTCGATGAACGCCCCCAGGGCGCTGGCGGCGCGGCCCTTGAGGGCTTTGGCGGCGATCAGTTGGCACATCGCCTCCCACATCGACAGCTGGCTGTGGCGGGCGTGGTCGCGGATGGCTTCGACGGTTTTTTCGCCGATACCGCGCGGTGGCACGTTGATGACCCGCTCCAGCGCTGCGTCGTTGCCACGGCCTTCGAGCAGGCGCAGGTAGGCCATGGCGTTCTTGATTTCGGCACGTTCGAAGAAGCGCTGGCCGCCGTAGATGCGGTACGGAATGCGTTCGCGCAGTAGGGCTTCTTCCAGCACGCGCGACTGGGCGTTGGAGCGGTACAGAATGGCGATTTCGTTGCGCGCATTGCCTTGCTTGATCAGGCTCTCGATGGTTTCCACCACGTAGCGCGCTTCATCGTGTTCGTTGTAGGCCGCGTACAGGGTCAGCGGTTCGCCTTCGCCCATGTCGGTCCACAGCTCTTTGCCCAGGCGCCCGCTGTTGTTGGCGATCAAGGCGTTGGCTGCCTTGAGGATGCCGCCGGTGGAGCGGTAGTTCTGCTCCAGGCGGATCATCTCGGCGTCGGGGAAGTCGGCTGTGTACTGGTGGATGTTTTCGATCTTGGCGCCGCGCCAGCCGTAGATCGACTGGTCGTCGTCACCCACCGCCATCAGGCTGTCGCCACCGCGCGCGAGCAGGCGCAACCAGGCGTACTGCACGGCGTTGGTGTCCTGGAACTCGTCCACCAGCACATGACGGAAGCGCCGCTGGTAATGCTCCAGCAGGCCAGGGTGATCGCGCCACAGGTCCAGGGCACGCAGCAGCAGCTCGGAGAAGTCGATGACCCCGGCGCGCTCACAGGCCTGTTCGTAGGCGGTGTAGACGTCGCGCATGGTCGACAGGAACAGGTCACCGCCGGGCTGGATATGCTGGGGGCGCAGGCCTTCGTCTTTCTGCCCGTTGATGAACCACTGCGCCTGGCGTGCTGGCCACTTCTGCTCATCGAGGCCAAGCTCGCGCATCACCCGCTTGACCAGGCGCTGCTGGTCATCGCTGTCGAGAATCTGGAAGTTCTGCACCAGCCGGGCTTCCTGCCAGTGCGCGCGCAGCAGGCGATGGGCCAGGCCGTGGAAGGTGCCGACCCACATGCCCGCCGGGTTTATCCCCAGCAACTGCTCGATCCGCTGGCGCATTTCTGCCGCGGCCTTGTTGGTGAAGGTCACCGACAAGATCGAGTGCGGCGAGGCCTGCTCGACCTGGATCAGCCAGGCGATGCGGTGCACCAGCACGCGGGTTTTACCGGAACCGGCGCCGGCAAGCACCAGTTGACGCCCGAGCGAGGCGGCTACGGCCTGGCGTTGGGCGTCATTGAGGGAGTTCAGCAGGAGGGAGAGGTCATCTGTGCGCATCGGGCCATTCTAGGGCGAGGCAAGGGATGGGGCAAACGTCTACTGTATAAATGTTCACCCTGCAGGCCCACCGTTCATCCGAGCGCTCGAGCAAGGGCCTGCCTTAAAGGCAGGCCGGGTGCTCAGTAGGTCACCATGATCTCGCTGATGCTGGTGATCAGGGCGCCATCGTGAAAGATGTCTACCTTGGGGATGTTGCTGTGGTCGCCAGGCATGTTGAAGCTCACCGGCTTTTGCGTGACCACCTGTGGATAAATGCCTTGGTCGGTTTCGAGCGTCAATTCAAGTGCCAGCGCGAAGGACTTGTCTTGCATCTTGCGCAGGCTCAGGGTCGGGTGGATACCGGGGTGGCCAACCATGACGCTGCCGGATACGCGAAATGCGGTAGCGCCAGGCATGTTGTCCATTTGGGCTACCCAGCCTTTGGTGTCGAGGGTCATGTTTCTGTTCTCCGAAGTTGCGCGACGAAGTGCCGCGTGAGCACAGGGTCATGCACCCACGAACATCATCGCAGCCAGAAACAGTTCAGCTGTGCCAATGCCTGCCCTGGTGCGCCAGCAGGCTGTTGGCCTGCTCAGGCCCGTTACTGCCAGCCGCGTAGGGGCGTGGAGCCTGGAAGTGCTCCTCCCAGCCCTTGATGATCGGGTCGATCCAGGCCCAGGCCGCTTCGACCTCATCGCGGCGCATGAACAGCGTCGAATCACCCTCCAAAATGTCCAGCAACAGGCGTTCATAGGCGTCCCAGCGGCGCGTCTGGCCAAATACCTGAGCCAGGTTCAGGTCCAGGTCGACCGGCTCCAGGCGCATGCCCTTGCCAGGGCTCTTGGTCATCATGCGCAAGCTGATACGTTCTTCAGGCTGCAGCTGGATCAGCAGCTGGTTGACCTGGCCGCCGTTGAACAGCTCGTGGGGCACTGGCTTGAACTGGATGACGATCTGCGACGAGCGCCGCGCCATGCGTTTGCCGGTGCGCAGGTAAAAGGGCACGCCGGCCCAGCGCCAGTTGTCGATGTGGGCCTGCACGGCAACGAAGGTCTCGGTGTCGCTGTCGTTGTCCACGTCTTTTTCGAAGTAGTACGCCGGCACTTCCTGCCCGCCGATGCGCCCGGCGCCATATTGGCCGCGTACGGTGGTGTCCTGTACGTCCTGGCCGGTGATTGGCTTCAGGGCACGTAGAATCTTCACTTTCTCGTCCCGCACCGCCTCGGCCTCGAACTGCGCCGGCGGCTCCATGGCCACCAGGCACAGCAACTGCAGCAGGTGGTTTTGCAGCATGTCGCGGGTCGCTCCAGCGCGGTCGTAGTAGCCGCCGCGGTTCTCTACACCCAGGGTTTCGCAGACGCTGATCTGCACATGGTCCACCTGGCTGTTGCGCCAGACCGGCTCCAGCAGGGCGTTGGCGAAACGCAGGGCCATCAGGTTCTGCACGGTCTCCTTGCCCAGGTAGTGGTCGATGCGGAACACCTGGGCTTCCTCGAACACCGCGCCAATCGCTTCATTGATGGCTGTGGCGGACGCCCGTGAATGGCCGATCGGTTTTTCCAGCACGATACGGGCCTCGGGGTCGGCCAGGCCGGCGATGCGCAGGTGGTTGGCGATGGGCACGAACAGGTTGGGGGCGGTGGCCAGGTAGAAGATCCGCGTCAGCCCACCGGGCTCGCCGAGGTAGCGTGCCAGGCGGCCGAAGTCGGCGCTTTGCGCAGCGTCCATGGCGAAGTAGTCGAGCCGGGCGGAGAACCGCTGCCAGACCTCTTCGTCGAAGTCATTACGGGCAATCTGCGCCCGGCAGTGGCGCTCGGCGAGCTTCAAGTAATCGGTACGTGGCAGGTTGCGCCGCGCCAGGGCGATGATCCGCACGGCGTTGTTCAGGCGAGCCTCGCGAAACAGGTGATAGAGCGCTGGAAGCAGTTTGTGCAGGGCCAGATCGCCGGTGCCACCGAAGACCAGAATGTCGCAAGGAATAGTCAAACCACCACTCTCCACGTTCGTTTAACTGGGCGGGTTGGCGCCCATGTAGTATAACTACAAGAAAGCTACATCCCGGCCAGCCGATCATAACCGAGTCCAGCCCGTGAATCTGTTGCAACATATCGCCCAATCGCGCCACCTGCTGCGCAAATCGGAACTGAAAGTGGCCGACCACGTGCTGCTAGACCCGGCTGCCGTCATGCACAGCTCGATGGCCGACTTGGCGCACAACGTGGGTATCAGTGAACCGACCATCGTGCGTTTCTGCCGGGCGATAGGTTGTTCAGGTTTCCAGGACCTCAAGTTGAAGCTGGCGCAGAGCCTGGCCGCCGGGGCCAGTTTTGGCCAGTTCGCGATCCATGAAGATGATTCGGTCGCCGATTACAGCCTGAAGATCTTCGACACTACCTTGCACACGCTGATGGAAGTGCGCGAGCACCTCGACCCGCAGGCGCTGCAGCAGGCCGTGAGCGCGATGGCGCAGGCGCAGCGTGTGGAGTTCTACGGTTTTGGCGCGTCCGGCGCGGTGGCTGCCGATGCCCAGCACAAATTCTTCCGCCTGCTGCTCAGTGCCGCCGCCTATTCCGACCCGCACATGCAGGCCATGTCGGCGGTCACCTTGAAGCCAGGCGATGTAGCGGTGTGCATTTCCCAGTCGGGCCGTTCCAAAGACCTGCTGATCACCGCCAACCTGGTGCGTGAAAGTGGCGCCAACCTGATCACCCTGTGCCCGAGCGCAACCCCGTTGGCGGAGCTTTCCACCGTCAACTTGGCGATCGACGTGCATGAAGACACCGAGATCTACACCCCGCTGACCTCCCGCATTGCGCACCTGGTGGTGATCGATGTGCTGGCCATGGGCGTTGCCATGGCGCGTGGGCCGAGCCTGGTCAACCACCTCAAGAGCGTGAAGCGCAGTTTGCGCAGCCTGCGGTTGTCGCCCAAGTCGATCAAGGCTACCGACGACTGACCCTCGCGATCATCTGCACGGCCCTTTGTAGCAGCAGCCTTGCGCTGCGAAGAGGCCGGTGAAAACGCCATGAATCTTCGCTGCTATCACTGGCCTCTTCGCAGCACAAGGCTGCTCCTACAGCGGGCGCAAGGCCCGGCGATGAAGCCCGCGAAAATTCATGGTTTTGTAACCTCCCCACCGCAAAACCGTAAACCGCCAGCGCCAGTCTGAAACTCCCGCATCCTAACTGGGAGACAGGCAATGGCTCGTGACTTCGACGGTACGTACCAACCCAACGCCAAGGCTCGCAAGCAGCAGGAAAAGGATCAGCGCCGCATGGAGTATCGCCGCGCGATCGAAAGCTACTGCGACCAGCGTCAATTGCTTCGTGACTTGGCCGACTACCCTGAGCTACAAGCACTCACGGTGTGGCAGGCGTCGGCAGCGACTTCCCCGAAAAACGCTCCACAATTGCGCTGATAAGCACGCGTTCGCTGCGGATGAACGCTAAAAATGCCAGGGCCACCGGTGACTGCCGCTTGGCCTTGGCCTGTACCACGCACCAGCTTCGGTACAGCGGCAGTTCCTCCACCGGCAATTCTTTCAGCACCCCCGTGGCCAGCTCCATGTTCAACGCATGGCGGGTCAGCAGGGCGATGCCCAAACCTGCGATCACACACTCGCGCTGGGCATCGGCCGAGGCCACTTCGAGGGTCTGGGTGAAGTGCACGCGCTTGTCCTTGAAGTACTCCTCGCACGCCTTGCGGGTGCCCGAGCCTTGTTCGCGGACCAGCAGGGTATGAGGCTCAAGGTCTTGCAGGCGCAGGTGCTCGAGCTTGCACAGTGGATGGTCCGGCGGTGCCACGGCGACGATCGGGTTGTTCAAGAACGGCAGAAACTCCAGGCCCATGTCCTGCGGCACCATGGACATGATGATCAGGTCGTCACGGTTGTCCGAAAGGCGCCGTATCGCCTGGGCGCGGTTGACCACCGTGAGCGTCAGGTTGACCTCCGGGTGTCGTTGCTTGAAGGCGGCGAACAGGTGTGGCACGAAGTACTTGGCACTGGACTCGATCGCCAGCTTCAGCTGCCCTTGCAGTGAGCCCTGCATGTCCGACAGTTGCATGTCGAGGCTTTCTAGCCGGCCGAAGATGTCGCGGCTGGCGCGCTGCAGCGCTTCGGCCGCTTCGGTCAGGTAGAGCTTCTTGCCGACGTACTCGAACAGCGGCTGGCCGATCAGTTCTTCAAGCTGGCGGATCTGTAGACTAACGGCGGGTTGCGTGAGCGCCATCTCCTCGGCCGCGCGGCTGTACGAGCGCAGATCGCACACTTCGTTGAAGATCTGTAACTGACGTAAAGTCATACGCATCAAGGACTTACGCATTTTTCTCCAGGCTCCGGCAAAACCTTGTTACGGCACTATAAGCTTTTGCTAATACTGCCCCTAACAAATATTGATTTTTGTTTATCGACCTACAGCGCTAGGGTGAATGTGCGACTGGCCAGCAACGTCTGGTCACGCGCCGACCGGTAGAACCGGCTCGACTGTTCCTACGGCTTTGGGAAGACTCCAGTGATAAAAAAAATCCTGATCGCCAACCGAGGTGAAATCGCAGTTCGGATCGTGCGTGCCTGCGCCGAGATGGGCATTCGCTCGGTAGCGATCTATTCCGACGCCGACCGTCATGCGCTGCACGTGAAGCGCGCTGACGAGGCCCACAGCATCGGTGCCGAGCCGCTGGCCGGGTACCTGAACCCGCGCAAGCTGGTGAACCTCGCTGTCGAAACCGGTTGTGATGCCCTGCACCCGGGTTACGGTTTCTTGTCGGAAAACGCTGAACTGGCAGAGATCTGCGCCGAGCGCGGGATCAAGTTCATCGGCCCGGCTGCCGAAGTCATTCGCCGCATGGGCGACAAGACCGAAGCGCGCCGCACCATGATCAAGGCCGGCGTCCCGGTCACACCGGGCACCGAAGGTAACGTTGCCGATATCCATGAAGCCCTGAGCGAAGGTGACCGCATCGGTTACCCGGTGATGCTCAAGGCCACCTCCGGCGGTGGCGGCCGCGGTATTCGCCGTTGCAACAGCCGTGAAGAGCTGGAGCAGAACTTCCCGCGGGTGATTTCCGAGGCTACCAAGGCCTTCGGTTCGGCGGAAGTGTTCCTGGAAAAGTGCATCGTCAACCCCAAGCACATCGAGGCGCAGATTCTCGGTGACAGCTTCGGCAACGTGGTGCACCTGTTCGAGCGCGACTGCTCCATCCAGCGCCGCAACCAGAAGCTTATCGAGATCGCCCCAAGCCCACAGCTCACCCCCGAGCAGCGTGCCTACATCGGCGACCTGGCGGTGCGTGCAGCCAAGGCTGTGAATTACGAAAACGCCGGTACCGTGGAGTTCTTGCTCGCCGATGGCGAGGTGTACTTCATGGAAATGAACACCCGGGTGCAGGTGGAGCACACCATCACCGAGGAAATCACTGGCATCGACATCGTGCGTGAGCAGATCCGCATCGCGTCGGGCCTGCCGCTGTCGGTCAAGCAGGAAGACATCCAGCACCGCGGCTACGCGCTGCAGTTCCGGATCAACGCCGAAGACCCGAAAAACAACTTCCTGCCCAGCTTTGGCAAGATCACCCGTTACTACGCACCCGGCGGCCCAGGCGTGCGCACCGACACGGCCATCTACACCGGCTACACCATTCCGCCGTTCTACGACTCCATGTGCCTGAAACTGGTGGTCTGGGCATTGACCTGGGAAGAAGCCATGGACCGCGGCCTGCGGGCCCTGGACGACATGCGCGTGCAAGGGGTGAAAACCACCGCGGCGTATTACCAGGAAATCCTGCGCAACCCGGAATTCCGTAGCGGCCAGTTCAACACCAGCTTCGTCGAAAGCCACCCTGAACTGACCAACTACTCGATCAAGCGCAAACCCGAAGAGCTGGCCCTGGCCATCGCCGCCGCCATCGCCGCCCACGCAGGCCTGTGAGGAACCTAATAATGTCCAAGAAAATCCACGTAACCGACACGATCCTGCGCGACGCCCACCAGTCCCTGCTGGCCACCCGCATGCGTACCGAAGACATGCTGCCGATCTGCGAAAAGCTCGACAAAGTCGGCTACTGGTCGCTGGAAGTCTGGGGCGGTGCCACTTTCGACGCCTGTGTGCGCTTCCTCAAGGAAGACCCGTGGGAGCGCCTGCGCAAGCTGCGCGCCGCGCTGCCCAACACCCGCCTGCAAATGCTGCTGCGCGGCCAGAACCTGCTGGGCTACCGCCACTACAGCGATGACGTGGTCAAAGCCTTTGTCGCCAAGGCCGCCGTCAACGGCATCGATGTGTTCCGCATCTTCGACGCCATGAACGATGTGCGTAACCTGCGCGTGGCCATCGAAGCGGTCAAGGCCGCCGGCAAGCACGCCCAGGGCACCATCGCCTACACCACCAGCCCGGTGCACACCATCGAAGCCTTCGTGAACCAGGCCAAGCAGATGGAAGCCATGGGTTGCGACTCGGTGGCGATCAAGGACATGGCCGGCCTGCTGACCCCGTTTGCCACGGGCGAGCTGGTCAAGGCACTGAAGGCCGAGCAGTCGCTGCCGGTGTTCATCCACTCCCACGACACCGCCGGCCTGGCTGCCATGTGCCAGCTCAAGGCTGTGGAAAACGGTGCCGACCACATCGACACCGCAATCTCCAGCTTCGCCTGGGGCACCAGCCACCCAGGCACCGAGTCGATGGTCGCGGCGCTCAAGGGCAGCGAGTTCGACACAGGCCTGGACCTGGAGCTGCTGCAGGAAATCGGCCTGTACTTCTACGCCGTGCGCAAGAAGTACCACCAGTTCGAAAGCGAGTTCACCGCGGTGGACACCCGCGTGCAGGTCAACCAGGTGCCGGGCGGCATGATTTCCAACCTGGCCAACCAGCTCAAGGAGCAAGGCGCCCTCAACCGCATGAACGAAGTGCTGGCGGAAATCCCGCGGGTGCGTGAAGACCTCGGCTTCCCACCGCTGGTGACCCCGACTTCGCAGATCGTCGGTACCCAGGCGTTCTTCAACGTGCTGGCCGGCGAGCGCTACAAGACCATCACCAACGAGGTGAAGCTGTACCTGCAAGGCGGTTACGGCAAGGCCCCGGGCGTGGTCAACGAGCAACTGCGCCGCCAGGCCATTGGCAGCGAAGAAGTGATCGACGTGCGCCCGGCCGACCTGCTCAAGCCAGAAATGACCAAGCTGCGTAACGACATCGGCGCCCTGGCGCGTTGCGAAGAAGACGTGCTGACCTTCGCCATGTTCCCGGACATCGGCCGCAAGTTCCTCGAAGAGCGTGAAGCCGGCACCCTGACCCCCGAAGCCCTGTTGCCGATCCCGGAAGCCGGCGCTATTGCCGCACCTGGCGGCGAAGGCGTGCCGACCGAGTTCGTCATCGACGTGCACGGCGAAACCTACCGTGTGGACATCACCGGTGTGGGCGTGAAGGCAGAGGGCAAGCGTCACTTCTACCTGTCGATCGACGGCATGCCGGAAGAAGTGGTGTTCGAGCCGCTCAACGAGTTCGTCGGCGGCGGCGGCAGCAAGCGCAAGCAGGCCACCGACCCCGGCCATGTCAGCACCACCATGCCTGGCAACATCGTCGATGTACTGGTCAAGGAAGGCGACATGGTCAAGGCCGGCCAAGCCGTGCTGATCACCGAAGCCATGAAGATGGAGACCGAAGTGCAGGCAGCGATCGCCGGCAAAGTCGTGGCCATCCACGTGGCCAAGGGCGACCGCGTGACCCCGGGCGAGATCCTGATCGAGATCGAAGGTTGATAAAAACCTTTAGCTAAAAAGCGGTTTACCTCTGGGGAGCGGATGCTCCCCTTTTTTATGCATTAAATTGCATATTTTGAACGGTAGCCGTCGAAAATATGCATTTTAATGCATAAATAGTGGGTTTATGGCCGTCAAATATGCACTATATTGCAGGTGTTGCTGCCTGTGGGCCTTGGTCATGTACTCGATAACGCTACAAATCTACGCTGATTGCGCTTGGCAAGATGCGATGACGCTCTCTTTCGCTCAGCCGGAACAGGGCTTCGTCGGCCCTTGCTCAATTGCCTATGAATCGTCCTACATCAGGGCCAACCTTGATGCTTACCAGAGCCAGTTCGCGAAAGCGGTAAGTGCTCGCTTGCCTGTGGATTTCGATAGTTTTTCGCTCTCCGGAGCCCCTGCATTCATCCATGACATCGCGCCTTCGGGGGCTGCGAAGCGATTTCTGCTGGCGCATATGGGGCGAGAGAAACCGGAGGGCCTGAGTGACGACATGTTCCTGCTAGCCAGAAGCACACCAGCTCCAATAGGTAACCTGCGGGTCAAGGAGTCGATGACGCACCTCGACACGCGTGAGCCGATGGGGTTCAGCAGGCAGGATGTAGTCAGTCGTGACCAGCAATTTCTCGAGTACGCATATGAACAGGGTGCTGCAATAGGCGGAGCGACCGGCGCGGGGGGAGAGGCGCCCAAACTGTTGATGACAGAAGGCCAAGACGGTCTGCTGTACCCAGATGCTGCCCTTGAGGATGCACAGGCCAGACGACATTGGTTCATCAAATTCGCTCGCAACCAAGCCCTTAAAAATGATCAGGAAATACTCAGGGCCGAGTACCTGTATTACCGGGCATTGCACACGCTGGGTATCGAGACGGTGGCCACCGATGAAATGGCCTTGGAAGAGGGTGAGAAACCCAGTCTCTGGATGCGCAGGTTCGACCGCACAGTGACTGAACATGGCGTAGAGCGATTTGCCGTGGAGTCTATCTATTCGTTGGCCGGCATCACCCTGCCGGGTAGCCGGCTGGACCACCGGGACGTGCTGACGGGCTTGGTACGGCTCTGGAAAGAGGCCGGTCAAGAGCAACAGGTAAATGACCTGATTGCCGAGTACCTGCGCCGAGACCTGATCAACAAGATACTGGGCAACTCGGACAATCATGGGCGCAACATGGCCGTCATTCGCGCAGATGACAGGTTGCGGTTGGCGCCGATCTACGATTTGGCGCCCATGGTGTTGGATGCCGAAGGTGTCACCCGCACGACCAAATGGTCATCCGATATTGAGCGTGCTGGAGAGGTCGACTGGCGCAGGGCGTGTGAGAGCCTGTCGCCATTGATCAGTCCTGAGCAGGCGTTCGAACAATTGCGTCAGGATGCGGCTCTGCTGTTGGCACTTCCGGATCTGCTCCGCGACTCTGGCTTGCCGGAGGTGGTGATGAATCATCCTGCTGTTGCGCTAAGACAACTCGAGCAGCGTTTTAGAGGGTGGGGCCTGCTATGACACTGACACCCGAGCAACGGGCCAAAGTCATTGATGATGTTCAGCAATGGATCGCCGACGGTACGTGGGACATGGGTACGGCAGTACGTCATTTGCGCGTGACGGTGGCAGGGCTTCAACAGTCCCAGTTTGCTCGCATGTGCAAGGTATCGTTGCGCACCCTTATCCAGATCGAGGGGGGCGAGGGCAACCCTACTCTCAAATCAATGAATGCCGTACTACGCCCGTTTGGTCTTCAGGTAGGCGTGGTCAGACGCCAGCGTCAGGTCATCTGACGCCGGCTTTCAGTGCTGATAGCCCTTGCCAAAATGCCGCTCCAGCTTGGCCTGCACCAGTTCCAGCAAAATCGACAGCACCCAGTAGATCACCGCTGCGGTCGTCAGCATCTCCAGGTAGCGGTAGCTGGAACGGCCATAGGACTGGGCCAGGAACATCACTTCCCACACGCCCATCACCGAAATCAGCGACGAGTCCTTGAGCATCGAAATGAACTGGTTGGCGCTTGGCGGGATGATGGTGCGCATGGCCTGGGGCAGGGTGACGTGCCAGAAGATCTGCGCAGGGCCGAGGCCTAGCGCCATCGCCGCCTGGCGTTGCCCGGGGGCCACGCCAAGAATGCCGGCTCGGAAGATTTCGCTGAGGTAGGCGCCATAGTTCAGCGACAGGGCGATGATGCCGGCACTGATGGCCCCAGGCACCACACCGAGCTGCGGCAAGCCCAGGTAGATCAGCAGGATCTGGATCAGCAGCGGTGTGCCACGGAAAAACGACGTGTAGAAGCTGGCGATGCCCAGCAACACTGCGCTGCTCGACAGGCGTGCCAGCGCTGCAGCGAAGCCCAGTGCCACGGAAACGACGATGGAGCACACGCACAGGAACAGGGTCAGCGCCGCGCCCTGCAAGAAGCCGTTCGGCCCCAGCTTGAACCCCGCCAGATACGGGAATTTCTCGACAATGATCGAAAACTTGAGGTCAAAGCTCAGGAAAAACGCGGCAAACAGCACAAACAGCCCAACCCAGGTCAGGTATAGGCGTGTGCGGAATCCGAACAGTCCAGCGCCCGAGGCTTTGGCAGTCGGGCGAGGGGCAGGTTGATGAGCACTCATTTACTGATATCGGCGCCGATCCATTTCTGGGACAGCTTGGCCAAGGTACCGTCGGCCTTGAGCTCGGCAAAAACTTGGCGCAGCTTGGCATCCCACTCCGGGTCGCCTTTTTCGATGGCCACCGAGTTGGGTTCTTCATAAAGCGGCGCGCCGGCCAGTTTGAAGCGTTTGTCCTGGTCGAGGCGGGGCTGGGCGGTGACCAGGTTGGTCAGGATCGCGTCCAGGCGCACGCCGGCACCCAGGCCCAGGTCCTGGAAGGCGACGTTGTCGGTGTCGTAGGGGGCGATTTGCACCATTTCGAAGGGGTAATCGATTTTTTTGTCTTCGTTGCCTTCGATGACCAGGTTCTTGTTCAGGTAGCTCTCGTAGCTGGATGCGCTGGTCAAGCCGACCTTGCGGCCATCCAGGTCCTTGGCCGAATGAATGCGATCGTCCTTGGCGTTGACCACGATCACGGCGGGCGAGGCGTAGTACTCGACCGGGAAATCAAACACCTCGGCGCGCGCCTTGCTTGGCGTCATGGAGCAGATGCAAAGGTCGTAGCGGCCACTCCAGCGGCCCGCGGCAATCACATCCCAGGACGGCGTTTCCAGGCGCAGCTTGACGCCCAGTTTTTCGGCGACGGCCTTGGCCACATCCACGTCAAAACCATCGAGCTGGTTCTGCGCGTTCAGGAACGAGAACGGCGGATAGCTTTCCATCAGCACGTTGACCATTTCCTTGCGCGATTCCACTCGCTCCAACGTGGCGCCTGCGAAGGCTTGAGTGGTGGCACACAGGGCGATGAGGCCGGTGCCGAGCAAGGTAAGCAAGCGCATGGAAGTACCTGAAAAAGTTGTTGGACAATCGGTGCTGGGTATTTAATAGTTATAACAAGTTGCACACTAATGAATTTTATTCATAAACATATAAGTGATAGTCATATGGGCGAACGATCGCTGGTAATTCTGGATGGCGGTATGGGGCGAGAGCTGCAGCGTCGTGGTGCGCCGTTTCGGCAGCCCGAGTGGTCAGCGCTGGCCTTGAGCGAAGCACCTGAGGCGGTGCTGGCGGTGCATACGGCGTATATCGAGGCCGGGGCTCAGGTCATCACCAGCAACAGCTATGCGGTAGTGCCCTTCCATATTGGTGAAGAGCGGTTCGCCCAGGAAGGGCGCACATTGGCTGCAACGGCGGGGCAATTGGCCCGTGCGGCAGCCGATGCGGCTGCCGCGCGGGTACGCGTTGCCGGTTCGCTGCCGCCGTTGTTCGGCTCTTATCGCCCGGACCTGTATCAGCCCGAGCGCGTCGCCGAAGTGCTGACCCCCCTGCTGGCCGGTCTGTCGCCCTACGTGGACCTGTGGCTGGCAGAAACCCAGAGCTCGATCGAAGAAGTTCGGGCCATCGGCGCGCAACTGCCGCAGGACGGCAGGCCGTTCTGGGTATCGTTCACGCTGCAGGACGAAGGTGATATCGACGTACCGCGGCTGCGTTCCGGACAAACGGTCGCCGACGCGGCCGAAGCGATTGCCGGGCTGGGTGTCAGTACGCTGTTGTTCAACTGCAGCCAGCCTGAGGTGATTGGCGCGGCGCTGGACGTGGCGCGCGAGACCTTCGAGCGCCTGGGCGTGGACATCGCCATCGGCGCCTACGCCAATGCCTTCCCGCCACAGCCCAAGGACGCCACCGCCAACGATGGCCTCGATGAGCTGCGTGAAGACCTTGACCCACCGGGTTACCTGAGCTGGGCCAGCAACTGGCGGCAACGCGGCGCGAGCCTGCTCGGCGGTTGCTGTGGTATTGGCCCGGAGCACATTTCGGCGCTCAAGGCCAACCTGGCCTGATCACCCGTTGCGGCAGGCTTCCAGCGTCCTGGCTTGCCCCTCAGGGCGCTGGTTGTCGGCACTCAACCAGCGCTCGAACCCTGCCGCCACCTGTGGCCATTCATCATCGGTAATCGAGTACCACGCGGTGTCGCGGTTGTGGTCCTTGACCACCAGGTGCTTGCGGAAAACCCCTTCGTAGACAAAGCCAAACCGTTCTGCCGCGCGCTTGGAGCGGGCATTGGCGTTGTTGCACTTCCACTCGAGCCTGCGGTTGCCCAGCTCGAACGCCCGCTTACCCAGCAGGTACACCGCTTCGGTGCCCTTGGGCGTGCGCTGCATGGCGGCGCCGAAGGCGATGTGGCCGATCTCGATGCGGCCATGGTCGGGCACGATCGACATCAGGCTGAGAATGCCCTGGGCCTGGCCGGTGGGGCGGTCGATGACGGTATAGAACAACGGGTCGGTGCTGGCGGCATGGCCCTGCAGCCAGCGGTCGAAGGCGCTGCGTTCCGGGAATGGGCCATAGGGCAGGTAATCCCACAGGACCGGGTCGGCATTCGGGCCTTGCAGTACGTCCCAGAGGTCGTCGCCGTGGCGCGCCGGGTCGAGTTTTTCCAGGCGGATGAAGTGGCCCTCGATGGGCGCTGCCGTGGGCGCGGTGGCGGGTTTCCAGTTCAGTGCGTCAGTCATGTCGTGCCTACAGCCCTTTGCGAAATTGAATGAAGCCCGGCCGCTCGGCGACCTGTTGGTACAGGCTGATGGCGGTGGCGTTGGTCTCGTGGGTCAGCCAGTGCACCTTAGCGCAGCCGGCAGCCTTGGCAGTGGCATAGACATGCTCGATCAGTTGGCGGCCGATGCCTAGGCCGCGCTGCGTGTTATCCACATAAAGGTCCTGCAGGTAGCACGAATTTTCGATGCTCCAGTTGGAACGATGATAGATCCAGTTGACCATTCCTACGGCGTTGCCATCGACCCAGGCCAGGGCCGAGTGGGTGGGCTCGTTGGGGTCGAGCAGGCGCTGCCAGGTGTTGGCGCTGACCGCTTCGGCCAATTCGGTCTCATAGAAGCGCAAGTAAGCCTGCCACAGGGCAAGCCAGGCTGCATGGTCGTTGGCGCTGACGGGGCGCAGAGTGACGCTGGGCATGGGCTTTTCCTTCAGAGTTGGCGCATGTGCGCCGCCAGTTGGTTGTCAGGGTAGTCGGCACTGCCGCTCAGGCCTTCACGCACGCCTGCGATGTCCTCGGCCGAACGGTTTTGGCTGAGCTTGCGGGCGCCTTGCAGGCGGGCGATCGGCAGGCGTATGCCGACAATGGCGCGCAGCATGCCGTCGAGGTAGTCGCTGGGGGCGTCGGAGACCTTCCAGGGTTCACTGCGGCCCTGCTCGTGACGGTCGGTCAGGCGGCTGACGATCTGCAGCAGGGGCGCGGCTTCGTGGATCACTTCAACCGGGCCGTAGGCGTGCACCGCCAGGTAGTTCCAGGTCGGTACCACCTTGGGGTTCTCGGCCTTGCTGGGGTAGTAGCTGGGGCTGACATAAGCGTCAGCGCCGGGGAACACCAGCAGCGCTTCAGTGCCTTGCTCCAGGTCTTTCCACTGAGCATTGGCCCGCGCCAAGTGCGCGTAGACCGTGCCGAACTCGCCTTGCTCGGGGTCGATCAACACCGGCAGGTGGGTGGCCAGCAGCCCGTGTTCGCCGTGGCTGATAAGCACGGCAAGGCGGGTATCGGCCATGTGCTGGTGCAGGCGATCGAGGTCGTGTTCCTGGTGGGGCTTGCTGTTGTACATGGTGGGTTCCTTGTCGAATGGCTCCATCCTAGGCAGGCTATTGGTTCTGTGTAAGATCCATTTATGACTGATTTGACAGGTCCAATACGGTGAACAAGCGCCCCCTCATCTTGCCCTTCGACCCCGCTGGCATCGTGCTGGACCGCCAGCGAGGGCTCAGCCAGCAGCTTTACCAGGCCTTGCGTGCACGGGTGCTGGATGGGCGCCTGAGCAGCGGTACGCGGTTACCGGCCAGCCGTGACCTGGCAGCCATCCTCGCGCTGTCGCGCAACAGTGTGGTGCGTGCCTACGACCAGTTGTATGCCGAAGGGTATATCGAGAGCCGGGTGGGGGACGGCACCTATGTCACCCAGCTCGATAAACTATCCACACAACTGTCCACAGGGTTATCCCTAGGGTTATCAACAGGTTTATCCACATTTTCCTCAGAAAAGACTGAGGATTTATCCAGCTGTGAGCGCACCAGCGAGCCTTTGGAGCGTCTGAAAAGTAACCATTTGCCGCCTCCCAGAAGTGGCGCGCCGCGCGCATTCCGGGTGGGTATTCCGGCCTTCGATCTGTTCCCGTTTGACGTCTGGGCCAAGCTGCAAGCGGGTTTCTGGCGTAACCCGGACCCTGCGCAGCTGGGCTACGGCGAACCGGCAGGCGAGCTGCAGCTGCGTGAGCTGATTGCCACCTATTTACGCCGTTCGCGGGGCTTATCGTGCACGGCTGAACAAATTGTGATCACCAGTGGTGCACAGCAGGCCATCAGCCTTTGTGCACAGTTGCTGTTGCAGCCTGGCGAGGGGGTGGCTGTGGAAAACCCGGGCTACCGGGCCGCCGGGCATACCTTCGCCGTGGCGGGTGGCAGGGTGATGGGTGTGCCAGTGGATGACGAGGGCATGGATTGCCAGCGGCTGATGCAATTGGCGGACTGCCGCCTGGCCTATGTGACGCCAGCCCACCAGTACCCGACCGGGGTGACCATGAGCCTGGCACGGCGCCTGGCATTGCTGGCCTGGGCCGAGCGCAGCGATGGCTGGATCATCGAAGACGATTACGACGGCGAGTACCGCTACAGCGGTGCGCCATTGGCACCGCTGGCGGCATTGGACCGGCAGGGGCGGGTGCTGTACATCGGCACGTTCGGCAAGATTGCCTTCCCCGCGCTACGCCTGGGCTACCTGGTGTTGCCTGGGCGCCTGGTGCAGGCCTTCAGCCAGGGGCGGGCGTTGGCCATGCGGCATTCGGAGGTCAGTAGCCAGTGCGTGATGGCCGAGTTCATGGCCCAGGGGCATTTTCAGCGGCACATCCGGCGTATGCGCCGGGCGGCGTTGAGCCGGCGCAACGTGCTCAAGGCGGGCTGGCCTGTGGAGGTTCCAGGCTTGGGCGCCATGCCGGAAGTGGCGGCGGGGCTGCACGTGAAGGTAGATGTGGATAACTTTGCGCGGGAACAAGCGTTGGTCGCCAAGGCTGAAGGGGTTGGCGTTGAGGTGAATCCGCTGAGTAGTTACTGGTTGGATGACAGCGAGGTGCCTGTGGATAAGCGGGCAGGGTTGGTGCTGGGGTTTGCGGCTGTGCCGGAAGGCGACATCGCCAATGCACTGATGCGATTGCGCAGTGCCTGGCGAAAGTGAACGGGGCCGCTGTGCGGCCCAATCGACACCTTTTGCGCCAAGCCTTACCCCGGTAGGAGCAGCCTTGTGCTGCGAAGAGGCCGATAAAAGCAGCGAAGATGCTGCTGGGTTTACTGGCCTCTTCGCAGCGCAAGGCTGCTCCTACAGCGATGTGGGCTGTGGCCTACATACCCATTAGGTGCCGGACTTGATGCGCGTCCAGGCCCTGGTGCGCGCGCGCTCGGCGTCGCGTGGCAACGGCTTGAGGGTGTACAGCTTGGCCATCGCTTCCGCCGTCGGGTAAAGGTTGGGGTTATTGCGAATCGCCGGGTTCACCTTCTCGGTGGCGTCCTTGTTTGGGTTCGGATAGCCGACAAAATCACTGATCGGCGCAATCACCTCCGGGCGCAGCAGGTAGTTGATGAAGGTGTGGGCGTCTTCGGCGTTGGCGGCGTTTTTCGGAATGGCCAGCATATCGAACCAGATCGGCGCACCTTCCTTGGGCAGGCGCATGTCGACCACCACGCCATTCTTCGCATCGCGGGCCCGGTTGGCGGCCTGCGAGAAGCTGCCGCTGTATCCCACCGCCACGCAGATGTCGCCGTTGGCGATGTCGGCCATGTACTTGGAGGAATGGAAGTACGTGACGTGCGGGCGAATCTTCAGCAGCAGCTCTTCGGCCTTCTTGTAGTCGGCCGGCTTGTCGCTGTTGGGCGGCAAGCCCAGGTATTGCAGGGCCAGTGGCAAGATCTCCGAGGGCGAATCGAGCAAGGCAACGCCGCACTGCTTGAGCTTGGCGATGTTCTCTTCCTTGAAGATCAGGTCCCAGCTGTCCACAGGCGCGTTCTCACCCAGCGCAGCCTTGACCTTGGCCGGGTTGAAGCCGATCAGCACGGTGCCGTACATGTAGGGCACGGCAAACTTGTTGCCGGGGTCGTTGGCCTCGATCAGCTTCATCAGTGCCGGGTCCAGGTGTTGCCAGTTCGGCAGCTTGCTGCGGTCCAGTGGCTGGAACACGCCAGCCTCGATCTGCTTGGCAAGGAACACGTTGGACGGCACCACCACGTCATACCCGGAGTTGCCGGTCAGCAGCTTGGCTTCCAGTGCCTCGTTGGTGTCGAAAATGTCGTAGATCAGCTTTACGCCGCTGTCTTTCTGAAAGTCGACCAAGGTCTGCGGGGTGATGTAATCGAACCAGTTGTAGACCCGCAGGGTGCGCTGTTCGGCCTGGGCCTGCAGGGCGCCGGTGAACAGGGTGGCAGCGATGATCGGGGCGAGCAGACGCTTGAGTCGGGCCATTATCGGGCTCCTGGCTGGGCGCGCTGGAAACCTTCCAGCACATTGACCGCGTTGATGCCGATTTCTTCCACAGCGTAGCCGCCTTCCATCACGAACAGGGTCGGCTTGCCGAGCTGGGCGATGCGTTTGCCCATTTCCAGGTAGTCAGGGCTGTCCAGCTTGAACTGGGAGATTGGGTCGTCCTTGAAGGTGTCCACCCCGAGCGAGATCACCAGCACATCGGCGTCGTAGGCAGCGATGCGCTGGCACGCGTCTTCCAGCGCTGCGCTCCAGGCGGCCCAGTCACTGCCGGCCGGCAACGGGTAGTTGATGTTGCAGCCTTCACCTGCGCCTTCGCCCGTTTCGTCGGCATAGCCGAGGAAGAACGGGAATTCGTCCTGCGGGTCGCCGTGGATCGAGGCGAAGAACACATCGCTGCGGCTGTAGAAGATGTCTTGGGTGCCGTTGCCGTGGTGATAGTCGACGTCGAGGATGGCGACTTTGGCGCGGCCTTGGTCCAGGAAGGCCTGGGCAGCGATGGCTGCGTTGTTCAGGTAGCAGTAACCGCCCATGACTTCGCCGGCGGCATGGTGCCCCGGTGGGCGGCACAGGGCGAACGCCGAATGGGCGCCTTGCTGGATGGCGGCCTGGGCCGTGAGCGCGACCTGGGCGGCGCTGTAGGCGGCTTGCCAGGTACCGGCGGTAATCGGCGCGCCGGCGTCGAAGCTGTAGTAGCCAAGCTCGCCATGCAGGCCGGTGGGTTTGACCTGGCGCAGGGTGCGGGCTGGCCAGGTGAAAGGCAGCAGGTCGCCTTCGTGGCCCAACGCGGCCCAGCGCGCCCAAGCGCCTTCAAAAAAGTCCAGGTAGTCGGCGCTGTGGACGCGCAGCAGCGGCGCGCGGCCGAAGTCGTCCGGCGCCTTCACGTCGCCCAGCTGGCGCTTGTTCACTTGATCGAGCACATGGTCGGCGCGCGAAGGCATTTCGAAGCAGGGCATCAGCTTGCCGTCGATCAGCTCGCAGCGGCCGTGGTGCAGGCGGTGGTCATCGGAATAGATCGTCAGCATTGTTGTTCTCCGGTTGGACTGGCGTGGGCCCATTTTCAGGGGCAGCCCGGTAGCGGAGAACGACGCAAACGGCCAAAAGGGGATCGATGTGGCCAAGGTCGCTGGCCGGGTTTAATGTGCCGGCCTCTTCGCGGGCAAGCCCGCTCCCACAGGTACACCACAATATCCCAGAGTTGTGGAGATCCTGTGGGAGCGGGCTTGCCCGCGAAGAGGCCCGCCCAGGTCAACCGCGAAAGTGGCTGGGCGCCACGCCACTCCAGCGCTGGAACGCATGGCGGAAGCTGGCCGTTTCGCTGAACCCCAAGGTTTCGGCAATCCGGTAGATCGGCATCTGTTCATCGGCCAACAACTGCTTGGCCCGCTCGAAACGCAGCTCATCGAGCAGCTGTTGATAACTGCTGCCCAGCGCCTGCAGGTGCCGACGCAGGGTCCGCGATGAGCAGTTCATCTGCCGCGCCAAACCCTCAAGCCCGGGCGCTGCGTCCAGTTGTTGGGCCAGCAGCTGGCGAATCTTGCCCAGCCAGGCCTGACGACCTGTGAACTCGAGGTTCAGGCGCCGGCAGCGCTCGCTCATGGCTTTGTGGGTAATGGGGTCGGCCAACGGTAGCGGCGTATCCAGCCAGCGCCGCTCGAAGGCAAACGCGTTGTCCTCGGCCGCGAAGCCGATCGGGCATTGGAAGGCACGGGTATAAAGGCTGTGGTATCCCGGCCGAGCATGCTCGAAGCGGCTGCCGAGCAGTGGCAGGGGCCGGCCCAGCAAGTCGTCGCAAATCACTTTCAGCGAGACCAGGCAGAACTCTGCATTGAAAGCGGTCAGCGCCGGGCTGTCGCGGTAATCGCTGGCGCTGAGCCAGACACGCTGGCCGTCGTCGATCAGGCGCAGTTGGAAGACTGTTCCCAGCAGTGCCGGAAAGCGCAGCGCCAGGCGCAAGGCGTCACCCAAAGTGGCACTGGAGAGCAGGGCGTAACCGAGCATGCCATAGCACGACACGTGCATGCGCTGGCCCAGCTCCAGGCCGATGTCTTCGCGCCGGGCGACGGCATTGGCACACACCTGCAGCTCTTGCTGGGTGGTGATGCGCGCGTCTGCATGCCCCAGGTCCGCCGGGCCGATGCCGCTGCCGGCGAGCAAGGCCGAAGCTTCGCAACCCTCAGCCTGAAAGACGTTGAGGATCAGCGAAACCGCGTTGAGGGTGGTCAGGTGGCTGTGCAGCATGCTCGGTATCCCGTTGGTTGGGATGCATTATGGAGCAAGTTGTGTGCCGCAAACCTGGGGCAGCGCAACCGCGCCAGATCATGCAGGCAAAAAAAAGGCCCGATGCATGCGCTCGGGCCTTTGAAAGGTTGAGAGGTGTCTAGTCCCTCGACCTGGTGAGACAGTTGAAGCGGTCGGTTACGCCTTCAGCGGAACCAGACGCGGTGCGATCATGTTTTCTGGGCGCAGGATGTCGTTGAGCATCTCTTCGTCCAGCAGCTTCTCTTCGCGCACCAGTTCCAGCACACCGCGGCCTGTTTCCAGGGCAACACGGGCGATACGGGTGGCGTTTTCGTAGCCGATGTAAGGGTTCAGGGCGGTGACCAGGCCGATCGAGTGCTCGACCAGTTCACGGCAGCGCTGTTCGTTGGCAGTGATGCCGACGATGCAGTGCTCGCGCAGCATGTCCATGGCGCGCTGGAGCAGGCGGATCGAGTCGAAGATCTTGTAGGCGATCAGCGGCTCCATCACGTTCAGCTGCAGCTGGCCACCTTCGGCGGCGACGGTCAGGGCCAGGTCGTTGCCCATGATGGCGAAGGCCACCTGGTTGACGGCTTCCGGGATTACCGGGTTGACCTTGCCTGGCATGATCGAGCTGCCTGGCTGACGCGCTGGCAGGTTGATCTCGTTGATGCCGGTACGCGGGCCGCTGGACAGCAGGCGCAGGTCGTTGCAGATCTTCGACAGCTTGACCGCGGTACGCTTGAGCATGCCGGAGAACAGCACGAAGGCGCCCATGTCGGAGGTGGCTTCGATCAGGTCGGCAGCCGGGACCAGCGGCTGGCCGCTGATGGTTGCCAGGCGCTGTACGGCGAGCATCTGGTAGCCCGGGTCGGCGTTGATGCCGGTACCGATGGCAGTACCACCCAGGTTGATTTCGGTCAGCAGCTCCGGCGCCAGCGAACGCAGACGGTTGAGGTCTTCGGTCATGGTGGTGGCGAAGGCGCGGAATTCCTGGCCCAGGGTCATCGGCACGGCGTCCTGCAGCTGGGTACGGCCCATCTTCAGTACGTGGTCGAACTCTTTACCTTTGGCGGCGAAGGCCTGGATCAGGCTGTCGAGGCTGGCGAGCAGGGCGTCATGACCCAGCAGCAGACCCAGACGGATAGCAGTCGGGTAGGCGTCGTTGGTCGACTGCGCCATGTTCACGTCGTTGTTCGGGTGCAGGTACTGGTACTCACCCTTCTGGTGGCCCATGGCCTCCAGCGCGATGTTGGCGATGACTTCGTTGGCGTTCATGTTGGTAGAAGTACCAGCACCGCCTTGAATCATGTCCACCACGAACTGCTCGTGGTAGTCGCCTTTGATCAGCCGGCCGCAGGCGGCGCTGATGGCGGCGTGCTTGGCATCGCTCAGGTGCCCCAGCTCTCGGTTGGCGTCAGCAGCAGCCTGCTTGACCATCGCCAGGCCCACTACCAGTTTCGGGTAGTGCGACAGCGGAACACCGGAGAGGTGGAAGTTGTTGGCAGCGCGCAGGGTCTGGATGCCGTAGTAGGCATCAGCAGGAACTTCAAGGGTACCCAGCAGATCTTTTTCGACGCGGAACGATGCAGCGGCAGACATGATGTATATCATCTCGAATTTGACCCGGCACATGCCGGAATGGCGCTAATCCTAGGCCCGAAGAGGATTTTGCGGCCAATGCTGTTGCACGCTAACCTATGCACAAACGGCATAGTGTTTCATGTGACGCCAATTGACATTCGAGCGTGTTCCATTTTGGTGCACGCCGGGAGATGTGCTTCGTGAACCTGGAAAGCAAATGGCTGGAAGACTTCAGCGCCCTGGCTGCCACGCGCAGTTTTTCGCAAGCGGCAGAGCGGCGTTTCGTCACTCAACCGGCCTTCAGTCGACGTATTCGCAGCCTCGAAGCAGCCTTGGGCCTGCAGCTGGTGAATCGTTCCCGCACGCCGATTGAACTGACCGAGGCCGGGCAGCTGTTTCTGGTCACGGCGCGCACCGTTGTCGACCAGTTGAGCGAAATTCTGCGCCATTTGCACCACCTCGAAGGTGGCCAGGGCGAGGTTATCCAAGTGGCGGCGGCGCACTCCCTGGCGTCGGGGTTTTTCCCTCGTTGGGTGGCCCAGTTGCGCAACGACGGGTTGAACATCGCCACCCGTCTGGTGGCGACCAACGTGGGTGATGCGGTGCATGCCCTGCGCGAAGGCGGTTGCGACCTGATGCTGGCCTTCTATGACCCAGATGCCGCGCTGCAGATGGATGCCGAGATCTTCCCGTCGTTGCACATGGGCACCACCGAAATGTTGCCGGTGTGTGCTGTGGATGCCGACGGCCAGCCCTTGTTCGACCTGGAAGGCGAGGGCAGCGTGCCACTTTTGGCCTACACCGCCGGTGCCTTCCTCGGCCGTTCGGTGAACCTGCTGCTGCGCCAGCGCAACCTGCGCTACACCACTGTTTATGAAACCGCCATGGCCGACAGCCTCAAGAGCATGGCGCTGGAGGGCATGGGCATTGCCTGGGTGCCCCGCCTGTCGATGCGCGGCGAGCTGGAGCGGGGTGAGCTGGCCATCTGCGGTGGCAGCCAATGGCACGTGCCCCTGGAAATCCGCCTGTACCGCTGCGCCCTGGTGCGCAAGGCCAACGTGCGCTTGTTGTGGCGCAAGTTGGAAGGGGCGGCGGCGGTTGACCCAAAAGTCAGCCAAAGCCCCGAAAAATAAGGCCGACAGTTGGTCGCCGGGGGTGCCAGCATCGCCCAGGGTTACGGTATACTGCGCGGCCTTTAGACCGGATAGCTCCGGTCCTGATCAGCAAACAAGCCACGCCGGTCGTCCCGCGTGGCTTGTTGTTTTTTGACGCGCCCAAGGGCGCACAAGCGAAGAGGCTCGACGATGAGTGCACTGGTTGGCGTGATCATGGGCTCCAAGTCCGATTGGTCCACCCTTAGCCACACCGCCGATATGCTGGAAAAACTCGGCATTCCCTACGAAGTGAAGGTGGTTTCCGCCCACCGCACCCCGGATCTGCTGTTCCAGTATGCCGAAGAGGCCGAAGGCCGTGGCATCGAGGTGATCATCGCCGGTGCCGGTGGCGCAGCCCACCTGCCAGGCATGTGCGCCGCCAAGACCCACCTGCCGGTGCTGGGCGTGCCGGTGCAGTCGTCGATGCTGTCGGGTGTCGATTCGCTGCTGTCGATCGTGCAGATGCCGGCGGGCGTTCCGGTCGCGACCTTGGCCATCGGCCGGGCGGGCGCGATCAACGCTGCATTGCTGTCGGCGAGCATCCTGGGCGCCAAGTACCCGCAGTACCACGCGGCGCTCAAGCAGTTCCGCACGGAACAGACCGACACCGTGCTGGACAATCCAGACCCGCGCCAGGCTTGAGGCTGACCCCATGAAGATCGGTGTAATCGGTGGTGGCCAGCTCGGCCGCATGCTGGCCCTGGCGGGTACTCCGCTGGGCATGAACTTCGCGTTCCTCGACCCGGCTGCAGATGCCTGCGCCGCCCCTCTGGGCGAGCACCTGCGCGCCGACTACGGTGACCAGGACCCTCTGCGCCAGCTGGCCGACGAAGTCGACCTGGTGACCTTCGAGTTCGAAAGCGTCCCGGCCGAAACCGTGGCCTTCCTCTCGCAGTTCGTCCCGGTCTACCCAAGCGCCGAAGCGCTGCGTATTGCCCGCGACCGCCTGTTCGAGAAGAGCATGTTCCGCGACCTGGGTATTCCGACCCCGGCCTTTGCCGACATCCTCTCCCAGGCAGACCTGGATGCCGCGGTCGCCAGCATCGGCCTGCCAGCCGTGCTCAAGACCCGCACCCTGGGCTACGACGGCAAGGGCCAGAAGGTCCTGCGCAGTGCTGAAGACGTGGTCGACACCTTCGCCGAGCTGGGCAGCGTGCCGTGCCTGCTGGAAGGCTTCGTGCCGTTCACCGGCGAAGTCTCGCTGGTGGCCGTCCGTGCCCGCGATGGCGAAACCCGCTTCTATCCGCTGGTGCACAACACCCACGAGAGCGGCATCCTGCGCCTGTCGGTGGCAAGCGAAGCGCACCCGCTGCAAGGCCTGGCCGAAGACTACGTCGGCCGTGTGCTGAAGCAGCTGGACTATGTCGGCGTGATGGCGTTCGAGTTCTTCGAAGTCGACGGCGGCCTGAAGGCCAACGAAATCGCCCCGCGTGTGCACAACTCCGGGCACTGGACCATCGAAGGCGCCGAGTGCAGCCAATTCGAGAACCACCTGCGCGCCGTTGCCGGCCTGCCGCTGGGCTCGACCGCCAAGGTCGGTGAAAGCGCCATGCTCAACTTCATCGGCGAAGTACCCGCGGTGGACAAAGTGGTCGCCATCGAAGACTGCCACCTGCACCACTATGGCAAGGCCTTCAAGGTCGGGCGCAAGGTTGGCCATGCCACCCTGCGTTGCCAGGACATGGCCACCCTCGAGCGCAAGATTGCCGAAGTAGAGGCGCTGATCAGCAACTGATCGGGCTGTAAATCGAACTTCTGCAAGCGGCTTGCCCTCTGAACATGGCAACAAGCCAAAGCCCGTCTAGGCTTTGGCTTGTTCCATCTTCACTGCAGAGGGATTGCCATGGGCATCATTGGAACCATCTTCATCGGCCTCATCGTTGGCCTGCTGGCCCGCTTCATCAAGCCGGGCGACGACAGCATGGGCTGGATCATGACCATCCTGCTGGGTATTGCCGGCTCCTTGCTCGCCACCTACGGCGGCCAGGCACTGGGCATTTATCAGGCGGGGCAGGCCGCAGGGTTCTTCGGCGCGCTGGTCGGTGCCGTCGTCCTTCTGGTGATCTACGGATTAATCAAGAAACGCTGAATACTGTTTAGAATGCTCGGCAATTCATCCGAGTTGCCGAGCATTTTCATGCGTGCCTTATTTCTCATCCCCTTGCTTCTGGCCAGCACCCTGGCCCGTGCCGAGCTGCCCGAAACCGACTGGCTGGAGCTGATGCCCAAGTCGGACCAGAAGGCCCTTGAGCAGATGCCCGAAATCGACCACAACTCGCCGGAGGCCATGGGCACCTTCACCGACAAGGGCGGCCTCAAGCAGAGCAAAGGATTGCCGGCGGTGATGTATTCGACCAAGACCGTGGCCGCCATGAACGGCAAGCAGATTCGCCTGGGCGGTTACCCGGTGCCGCTGGAGAGCGATGCCAAGGGCAACAGCACGCTGTTTTTCCTGGTGCCGTACCCGGGCGCCTGCATCCACGTGCCGCCACCGCCACCGAACCAGTTGGTGCTGGTGCGCTACCCGAAGGGGCTGAAAATCGACGACATCTACACGCCGCTGTGGGTTAGCGGGGCGTTGAAGGTGGAGAAGGTCAGCAACGACCTGGCGGATGCGGCCTATGCGCTGGATGCGCAGAAGGTGAGGGTGGTGGAGGACGCCGACCTCTGATTGCCTGCACCGGCCTCTTCGCGGGTAAACCCGCTCCCACAGGTACTTCACCCATTTCGAATGCGGTGCAGTACCTGTGGGAGCGGGTTTACCCGCGAAGAGGCCCGCAAAACCACTGCAAAACTCAGATCATTTCACAACCAATCTGCACGCCCAGCGAATGGCTCGCGCCAGGCTTCAATTCCACCACGTCATCCCACACATTCGCCGTCTCGATGCACAGCATCCGCTGCCAGCCATCATCCGCCATGTCCGGCAGCTCCCGCGCCCGCTCGGTCCACGGGTTCCAGATCACCGCCGAGCGCGAGCCACTGCTGGTCAGGGTAATCCGCCGCGCCCAGTGGGGGTCGACAATGCTCAGGGTTTGCGGGGTAGCCAGGTAGATCCGGTCAGTCTCCCCGGCAAATGCCAGCGCACCTTGCTGCTGGCGCTGCTCCCAGTCGGCCAAGGTCTCGATGTAGCTCAACCCCTCCACACCCTCGACCCGCGCCTGGCGCACGTCGCTGACGGCGAAGTAGCTGTGCAGGGCTTGGCTGATGGTCACACTGTCGCTGCCGAGGTTATAGCTGGTCAGCGTCACGTTCAGCTGTTCGCCCAGTTCGATCAGCAACTTCAGCTCGACCTCATGCGGCCAGCCGGGCAAGTCACCTTGAGCCGCAGGCAGCTCGAATTCGATCTGAATTGTGTCGCCGACCTGCTCGGCCCTGTTCAACTGCCAGTCGCGACCCCGCACCAGCCCATGAGCGGGGGCTTGTTCGCCCGTGTACATATTTTGTACAGACGCGGGGTTGCGCTGCAGGTTGCCAAACCACGGCCAGCACACCGGTACCCCGGCGCGTACGGATTTGCCCTGGCGGAAAATGGCCTGGTCGCTCAGCCACAGCAGCGGCGGTTCGCCCACACGCTGGTAGCTGAGGATCTGCGCGCCCTGCTGGGCGATCAGTAGTTCGGCATGCTCGCTGGTGATGCGCCAGCAATTGAGTTCGCCGTGTTGCTCGGTGTCGACCTTGAAAGTAGCCATTGCACTCGTCTCATTGATTGCCCAGTGGGCCTTGGACCCGGGCACGTGCAATGAGTTTACCGCCGGCGTGGCTCAGCGACGAGGCACAGAGCGGGTGCGGCCACTGCCGTCGATGGCGACGAAGACGAATACCGCTTCGGTCACCTTGCGCCATTCGCTGGACAGCGGGTCGTCGCTCCACACTTCGACCATCATCTGGATCGAGCTGCGGCCGATTTCCAGGGTCTGGGTATAGAACGACAGCTGGGCGCCCACGGCGACCGGGACCAGGAAGGCCATGCGATCGATGGCCACCGTGGCCACACGGCCACCCGCGACACGGCTGGCCATGGCAGTGCCGGCCAAATCCATCTGGGCGACCAGCCAGCCGCCAAAGATGTCACCAAAGCCGTTGGTCTCACGAGGGAGTGCGGTGATTTGCAAGGCCAGGTCGCCTTGCGGGATTGGATCTTCTTGTTCGAGCTCAATCATGCGATGGGGCCTCTGACCCGTGACGCTTTCGTTGGTGTGGCGCAAAGGCCGGGTAAACGATTCAGCTGGAAACATACTACGCCGATTTCGTTTCACTGGGCGGCCGTAGGGAAACTCTGCGAAACCGCCTGACATGCAGACCGGCGTTTTCGCACAACATCCCACGCTAGGAGCAACCTTTTCCTACGAACGGCCAGTATATAGAGCATAACGGCCAGCGACGACCGCGCATTCATGAATATCTGTATGGTTTTTGTATCGCTTTCGGCGCGCCTCGGCAATTTGCTATCTTCGCTCGTCTACCAATCCAGAAGTCGCGCGCCAAGCGGCCTGCATGACCTACAAGAGAAAGATCGATGACCTCCGTGCCGAGCAGTATCGAGCAGCCTTCACGGCCGCTGACCCGCAGCGACTACAAGACCCTTTCACTGTCCGCCCTGGGCGGTGCACTGGAGTTCTACGACTTCATCATCTTCGTGTTCTTCGCCACGGTGGTCGGCAAGCTGTTCTTCCCTGCCGACATGCCGGAATGGCTGCGCTTGATGCAGACGTTCGGCATCTTCGCCGCCGGCTACCTGGCGCGGCCACTGGGCGGCATCGTCATGGCGCACTTCGGTGACCTGCTCGGGCGCAAGAAGATGTTCACCCTGAGCATCTTCATGATGGCGCTGCCGACCCTGATCATGGGCCTGCTCCCGACCTACGCGCAGATTGGCCTGTGGGCACCGGTTTTGCTGCTGCTGATGCGCGTGATTCAGGGCGCGGCGATTGGTGGCGAGGTGCCGGGCGCCTGGGTGTTCGTCTCGGAGCACGTACCAGCGCGCAATACCGGCTACGCCTGCGGCACGCTGACCGCCGGGCTGACCTCGGGCATTCTGCTCGGCTCGCTGGTCGCGACCCTGATCAACAGCATTTACACCCCAGGTGAAGTTGCCGATTACGCCTGGCGTATACCGTTCTTGCTGGGCGGTGTGTTCGGCCTGTTCTCGGTGTACCTGCGCCGCTGGCTGCACGAAACCCCAGTGTTCGCCGAGATGCAGCAGCGCAAGGCCCTGGCCGAAGAGCTGCCGCTGCGTGCCGTGCTGCGTGATCACCGTGGCGCGATCATTTTGTCGATGCTGCTGACCTGGCTGCTGTCGGCCGGCATCGTGGTGGTGATCCTGATGACCCCGGCGCTGCTGCAGAGCTTCTACCAAATCAGCCCGACCGACTCGCTCAAGGCCAACAGCCTGGCCATTGTGCTGCTCAGCCTCGGCTGCATCGGTGCCGGTAGCCTGGCCGACCGCATCGGCGCTGGGCGTGTGTTCATCGTCGGCAGCCTGCTGTTGCTGGCCAGCTCCTGGACCTTCTACCACAGCCTGCCGACCCGCCCCGACCTGCTGTTCCCGCTGTATGCGCTGACCGGCCTGTGCGTCGGTATCGTCGGCGCCGTGCCCTATGTGATGGTCAAGGCCTTCCCACCGGTGGTGCGTTTCAGCGGCTTGTCGTTCTCTTACAACGTCGCCTACGCCATCTTCGGCGGGCTGACGCCGATGGTGGTGACCGCGCTGTTGAAGGTCAGCCCGATGGCGCCGGCCTATTATGTGGCGGGGCTGTGTGCTGTCGGGCTGGCCGTAGGCGTTTATCTGTTCGCCAATAAGCGCTGATCGGCTTGCATCAATTGCCTCCCTCATTGGGGGAGGCGAAGAGCCTGAGCGGTTACCCCGCGCCTCCTTGCAACATCTTGAAAAGGCCATCCCCGGCACCCGGTGATGGCCTTTCATCCAATTGTCACATTGAAGTCATATCGTATTCATGCGGCCTGCAGATACTTGGGCCCGATCCATCCAACACCCCCAATATTCCTGCTAGGAGCAAGGCATGAAACTGAAGCGTTTGATGGCGGCCCTTACCTTCGCCGCCGCTGGCGTTGCAACCGCCAATGCGGTAGCCGCTGTCGACCCAGCAATCCCGACCTACACCAAGACCACCGGTGTTTCGGGCAACCTCTCCAGCGTCGGTTCGGACACCCTCGCCAACCTGATGACCCTGTGGGCCGAGGCCTACAAGAAGGAATATCCGAACGTAAACATCCAGATCCAGGCCGCCGGTTCCTCCACCGCGCCACCCGCGCTGACCGAAGGCACCGCCAACCTGGGCCCGATGAGCCGCAAGATGAAGGACGTCGAGCTGCAGGCCTTCGAACAGAAGTACGGCTACAAGCCGACCGCCATCCCGGTCGCCGTTGACGCCCTGGCTGTATTCGTCCACAAGGACAACCCGATCAAGGGCCTGACCATGGCTCAGGTCGATGCGATCTTCTCGTCCACTCGCCTGTGTGGCGCCAAGGCCGATGTCAAAACCTGGGGCGACCTGGGCGTGACCGGCGACCTCGCCAACAAGCCAGTGCAGCTGTTCGGCCGTAACTCGGTATCGGGCACCTACGGCTACTTCAAGGAAGAAGCCCTGTGCAAAGGCGACTTCAAGCCTAACGTCAACGAACAGCCTGGCTCGGCTTCGGTCGTGCAGTCGATCAGCTCCTCGCTGAACGGCATTGGCTACTCGGGCATCGGCTACAAGACCGCTAGCGTCAAGACCGTAGCCCTGGCCAAGAAAGAAGGCGGCGAGTTCATCGAAGACAACGAAGAAAACGCCCTGAACGGCAAGTACCCGCTGTCCCGCTTCCTGTACGTCTACGTCAACAAGGCCCCGAACAAGCCTCTGGCTCCGCTGGACGCCGAGTTCATCAAGCTGGTGCTGTCGCAAGCTGGCCAGCAGGTCGTGGTGAAGGATGGCTACATCCCGCTGCCGGCCAAAGTGGTCGACAAGACCCTGGCTGACCTGGGCCTGTCCCACGCTGGTAACGTCGCAAAGAAGTAAGTAACTGAGGAAGCGGCCGGTGCCTAAGCCCGGCCGCTTCCACGAATTCTCAGTCCGAAGCCAGAACCCCTGAGCGTCGGGCTTTCTTGCGTCACTGCATTGTCATGTTTTTGTCATACGGGACCGCTAGGGTGTGCGCATGAATGATCTGGCCAACTCCACCATGACCCAAAATTCCCAACCCGTGCGGATTGACTTCAATACGCCCGAGTTGCAACGCAAGCGCCGCATGCGTGCGCTCAAGGACCGCCTGACCCGCTGGTATGTACTGGTGGGCGGGCTTGCCGTATTGGCGGCAATTACCCTGATTTTCTTCTACCTGGCGTACGTGGTGCTGCCGCTGTTCCAGGGCGCTGAGCTGACCAGCAAGAAGGCCCTGGAGCCGACCTGGCTGCAACAGGATGCCGGCAAGCCGCTGATGATCGCGCTTGAAGAGCAAAACCTGGTGGGCATGCGGGTTTCCGACAAGGGGCAGGCACTGTTCTTCGACACCAAGACCGGTGCCGAGCTGCAGCGCGTCGACCTGCCGGTGCCGGCCGGTACCCAAGTGAGCTCCATCAGCACCGATCAGCCGGGTAGCCCGCTGGTTGTGCTGGGTCTGTCCAATGGTCAGGCGTTGGTGTTCCACCACACCTACAAGATCACCTACCCGGACAACAAGAAGACCATCACCCCAGGCATCGACTACCCCTACGGCAAGGACGCGTTCGTGCTTGACGACCAGGGCCGCCCTCTGGAGCACGTGAGCGTCAACGTCAACGGCGAAACCCTGCTGCTGGCAGGTTCCACCGGTTCGCACCTGCAGGTCACCCAGCTGACCCGCGAAGAGAACATGATGACCGGCGAGGTCACCAGCGAGCAGAACCGTATCGACCTGCCGCAGATGACCGAACCGGTCAAGGCCATCTACGTCGACCCGCGCCAGCAATGGCTGTACGTGGTCAACGGCCGTGCCACCGCCGACGTCTTCAGCCTGCGTGACAAGAGCCTCAACGGCCGCTACAAGCTGCTGGAAGATGGCAATGCCGAGATCACGGCCAGTGGCCAGTTGGTGGGCGGTATCTCGCTGATCTTCGGTGACTCCAAAGGTGGCATGAACCAGTGGTTCATGGCCCGCGATCCCGATGGCGAGTCGCGCTTCAAGTTGATCCGCAGCTTCCAGATGGGCAACGCGCCGATCGTCCAGATCGATGCCGAAGAGCGCCGCAAGGGCTTCATCGCCCTGGACGCCGAAGGCAAGCTTGGTGTGTTCCACAGCACCGCGCACCGCACCCTGCTGGTCGAGCCGGCTGCAGAAGGCGCTGGCATCCTGGCCCTGTCGCCGCGTGCCAACCGCATCATCATCGAGGAAGGCGGCAAGCTGCTGCCGCTGAGCCTGAAGAACCCGCACCCGGAAGTCTCCTTCAGCGCGCTGTGGGGCAAGGTCTGGTACGAGAACTATGACGAGCCCAAGTATGTCTGGCAGTCGACTGCGTCGAACACCGACTTCGAGCCTAAGCTGAGCCTGTCGCCGCTGACCTTCGGTACCCTGAAGGCTGCGTTCTACGCGATGATCCTGGCCGCCCCGCTGGCCATTGCCGCCGCCATCTACACCGCCTACTTCATGGCCCCTGGCATGCGCCGCAAGGTCAAGCCGGTGATCGAGCTGATGGAAGCGATGCCGACGGTGATCCTCGGCTTCTTCGCCGGCCTGTTCCTCGCGCCGTACCTCGAAGGCCACTTGCCGGGTGTGTTCAGCCTGTTCGTACTGATGCCGTTCGGCATCCTGCTGGCAGGTTTCGTCTGGAGCCGCCTGCCGGAGTCGATCCGCCTGCGCGTGCCGGATGGCTGGGAAGCGGCGATCCTGATCCCCGTGATTCTGTTCACCGGCTGGTTCGCCCTGACCATGAGCCCTTACCTGGAGACCTGGTTCTTCGGCGGCGACATGCGCCTGTGGATCACCAACGACCTGGGCATCACCTACGACCAGCGCAACGCCCTGGTAGTCGGTATCGCCATGGGCTTCGCGGTCATCCCGAACATCTACTCGATTGCCGAAGACGCCGTGTTCAGCGTGCCGCGCAGCCTGACCCTGGGCTCCCTGGCCCTGGGTGCGACGCCGTGGCAGACCCTGACCCGCGTGGTCATCCTCACCGCCAGCCCGGGTATCTTCTCGGCGCTGATGATCGGCATGGGCCGTGCGGTGGGCGAGACCATGATCGTGCTCATGGCCACCGGCAACACCCCGGTGATGGAGATGAACCTGTTCGAAGGCATGCGCACCCTGGCCGCCAACGTGGCGGTAGAAATGCCAGAGTCGGAAGTCGGTGGCAGCCACTATCGCGTGCTGTTCCTGGCGGCCCTCGTGCTGCTGATGTTCACCTTCATCATGAACACCTTGGCCGAGCTGATTCGCCAGCGTCTGCGCAAGAAATACTCGTCGCTTTGATAGAAAGGTAGAGATCCGTGAAAAAGGATTCCCTCAAAGGCTGGTTCAAGAGCGGCGCCCCAGGCGTCTGGATCAGCGGTGGCGCGGTTGCCATGGCGGTGATCATGACCATCGGCCTGCTGTCGGTCATCGCCGTGCGAGGCCTGGGCCACTTCTGGCCGGCCGACCTGGTCCAGGCCACCTACAAGGTGCCTGGCCAGGCTGATCACATCGTCGTCGGCGAAGTGGTGCAAAAAGAAGAAGTGCCCCGTGCACGCCTGAAGGGTGCCGGCTTGCCGGTACCTGATCAGGGCCCGGAGTTCATGACCCGTGAGCTGATCAAGGTCGGTAACCGCGACCTCAACGGCAGCGACTTCACCTGGGTGGTGGGCGACTGGCTGGTCGATGAGCAACGCCCGGTCGACCTGATGGCGCTGGAACGCCGCGAGTGGGGCAACTTCTACGGCTACCTGGTCAGCGTCAAGGAAGAAGGCCGCGTGGTCGCCGAAGGCCCTGTTGCCTGGAACGAACTGCAGGCCCGCCTCAAGCGCGCCAACCAGCTCAATGGCGAATTGCAGCAACTCGAGAAAAAAGACATCGGCGCCATCAACCATGGCCTCGAACGCCTGCGTTTGCATAGCCGCAAGCTGGAGCTGGAGGGCAAGCTCGATGCCGCTGCCCAGGCCGACATGGACGCCGAGCGTGCCGAGCTGAACAGCCGCTACAAGGCCATCGAAGACCGCCTCAGCGGCCTGCACCAGGCCTTCTCCCGCGACAGCCTGGTGGCACGTGATGCCAACGGCCGCGAAGTGGAGATCAACCTGAGCAAGGTGGTGCACGCCATCCAGCCGAACGGCATGTCCGGGCTGACCAAGATGGGCACTTACTTCGCCAAGGTCTGGGAGTTCCTCAGCGACGACCCGCGTGAAGCCAACACCGAGGGCGGCATCTTCCCGGCCATCTTCGGTACCGTGATGATGACCCTGATCATGGCCGTGATCGTGACCCCGTTCGGCGTGCTGGCTGCAGTCTACCTGCGCGAATACGCCAAGCAGGGGCCAGTGACGCGCCTGATCCGCATCGCGGTGAACAACCTGGCGGGTGTACCGGCGATCGTCTACGGCGTATTCGGCCTGGGCTTCTTCGTCTATGTACTGGGTGGCTCGATCGACCGGCTGTTCTTCCCCGAGTCGCTGCCGGCACCCACCCTGGGCACCCCGGGCCTGCTGTGGGCCTCGCTGACCTTGGCGCTGCTGGCGGTACCGGTGGTGATCGTGGCCACCGAAGAAGGCCTGGCGCGGATTCCACGCACCGTGCGCGAGGGCTCGCTGGCCCTGGGCGCGACCAAGGCCGAGACCTTGTGGAAAATCGTCCTGCCGATGGCCAGCCCGGCCATGATGACCGGCATGATCCTCGCCGTGGCCCGCGCCGCGGGTGAAGTGGCGCCACTGATGTTGGTGGGTGTGGTGAAGCTGGCGCCGTCGTTGCCACTGGATGGCAACTACCCGTACCTGCACCTGGACCAGAAGATCATGCACCTGGGCTTCCACATCTATGACGTCGGCTTCCAGAGCCCTAACGTCGAGGCCGCGCGCCCGCTGGTGTACGCCACCGCGCTGCTGCTGGTGCTGGTGATCGCCACCCTCAACCTCTCGGCGGTGTGGATCCGTAACCACCTGCGCGAGAAGTACAAGGCGCTGGACCACTGATCCTGATTACAAGCGTGCCGCCTGCAAGCCGGGCGGCCCTTTGAAACGAATTGATAGCGTATGGAGTTGACCATGCAGCACGAATCCCATACCCACGGCATCGACATGTCTGCCCTGGGCCGCGACAAGCAGAGCCTGCGCCTGGCCGAAGAGACCGTGGCCATCGAAGTACCGGGCCTGAGCCTGTTCTACGGCGACAAGCAAGCCTTGTTCGACGTCAGCATGAATATCCCCAAGCAGCGCGTGACCGCCTTCATCGGCCCGTCCGGCTGCGGCAAGTCGACCCTCCTGCGTACCTTCAACCGCATGAACGACCTGGTTGACGGTTGCCGCGTGGATGGCGCCATCAACCTGTATGGCACCAATATCTACCGCAAGGGCGAGGACGTGGCCGAGCTGCGCCGCCGTGTGGGCATGGTGTTCCAGAAGCCGAACCCGTTCCCCAAGACCATCTACGAGAACGTCGTCTACGGCCTGCGCATCCAGGGTATCAACAAGAAGCGCACCCTCGACGAAGCCGTCGAATGGGCACTGAAGGGCGCCGCCCTGTGGGATGAGGTCAAAGACCGCCTGCACGATTCGGCCCTGGGCCTGTCGGGTGGCCAGCAGCAACGTCTGGTCATTGCCCGCACCATCGCCGTGGAGCCAGAAGTATTGCTGCTCGACGAACCGTGCTCGGCACTGGACCCGATCTCGACGCTGAAGGTCGAAGAGCTGATCTACGAATTGAAATCCAAGTACACCATCGTCATCGTGACCCACAACATGCAACAGGCGGCGCGCGTCTCGGACTACACCGCCTTCATGTACATGGGCAAACTGGTCGAATTCGGGGACACCGACACCCTGTTCACCAACCCGGCGAAGAAGCAGACCGAAGACTACATCACCGGTCGCTATGGCTAGTCGGTCTGCCAGCCGCAGGCCTGGGGCCAAGGGATAACACGAACGACTTGAAGCTTGCGGCTTGAGGCTTGCAGCTTTTTCGCGGAGCGAAACGATGATCAACAAAGAAAGCCTTACGCATCACATCTCCCAGCAGTTCAACGCCGAGCTCGAAGAGGTGCGCAGCCACCTCCTGGCCATGGGCGGCCTGGTCGAGAAACAGGTCAACGACGCGGTAACCGCGCTGATCGAGGCCGATTCGGGCCTGGCTCAGCAGGTGCGCGAGGTCGATGAGCAGATCAACCAGATGGAGCGCAACATCGACGAGGAGTGCGTCCGCATCCTCGCCCGCCGCCAGCCAGCGGCGTCCGACCTGCGCCTGATCATCAGCATCTCCAAGTCGGTGATCGACCTGGAACGCATCGGTGACGAGTCGACCAAGATCGCCCGACGCGCCATCCAGCTGTGCGAAGAAGGCGAGTCGCCACGCGGCTACGTTGAGGTGCGCCACATCGGCGACCAGGTGCGCAACATGGTGCGCGACGCGTTGGACGCCTTTGCCCGCTTCGATGCCGACCTGGCGTTGTCGGTGGCGCAGTACGACAAGACCATCGACCGCGAGTACAAGACCGCGCTGCGCGAGCTGGTGACCTACATGATGGAAGACCCGCGTTCGATTTCGCGGGTGCTGAGCGTCATCTGGGCCTTGCGTTCGCTGGAGCGTATCGGCGACCACGCCCGCAACATTTCCGAGCTGGTGATTTACCTGGTGCGCGGCACCGACGTCCGCCACATGGGCCTCAAGCGCATGAAGGCGGAAGTGCAGGGCACCAGCGGCGATGAGGCCGAAAGCGCTAATGTTCCGGGCCAAGCGGACGATAAATAGTATTGCTCCCGAGCCTCAACGCCCGGCTTAGGCCGGGCGTTTTCGTTTGCGGTCGAGCAGCCATCAGGCACCCGCGAACGGTGTGAAGAAGTCCCGCTCCACGCGCAGTTGTGGCAAGTAGCCATCACTTGCCGGTAGGCTAGTCGGGATTCAAGAGGAGTATCGATGAGTAAAGTCAATGTGCTGGTCGTGGATGACGCCCCGTTCATCCGCGATCTGGTCAGGAAGTGCCTGCGCAATGCCTTTCCGGGCATGGTCATCGACGATGCGGTCAACGGTCGCAAGGCTATGGCCATGTTGGGCAAGGAGCCGTTCGACCTGGTCCTGTGCGACTGGGAAATGCCCGAGATGTCGGGCCTGGAGCTGCTTAGTTGGTGCCGTCAGCAGCCCGCGTTGAAGAGCTTGCAGTTCATCATGGTGACCAGCCGTGGTGACAAGGAGAACGTGATCCAGGCCATTCAGGCCGGTGTGTCCGATTTTGTCGGCAAGCCGTTCACCAACGAGCAGTTGCTGACCAAGGTAAAGAAAGCCCTGACCAAGATCGGCAAACTCGACAGCCTGATGGCCACTGGGCCTGCGCGGGCGAATTCGGCGTTTGCCAACGATTCGCTGAGCGCGCTGACGGGCGGCAAGCCTGAAGCCGTCAAGGTCGCGACGCCTGCTGCCGCGCCGGCCAAGCCGTTGATCAATGCACCGGCACCGCCTGCGGCTGCACCCAGTGGCCGTGGCCAAGGCCAGTTGCGCCTGTCTAGCGGCACACAGCCGTGCGTGATCAAGGCGTTGAGCCTGAAAGAGGCGCTGCTGGTGGTGCGCCGCAGCGAAGCGCTGCCGCAGGTGCTGGAGGGCGCGGTACTGGACCTGGAGCAAGGCGAAAACGCCGAAGTCGCGCGCCTGAACGGTTACCTGCATGCCGTTGCGGCGCTGGAGCCCAAGCCAGACAGTGACTGGCTGCAGCTGACCTTCAAGTTCGTCGATCAGGATGCACAGAAGCTCGACTACCTGTCGCGGCTGATTGCCCGCGGCACGGCGCAGAAGCACTTCACGCCCGGCGCCTGATCCACGCTGCCACTTTGTAGGAGCGGCCTTGCGTCGCGAAAGGGCTGCGCAGCAGCCCCACGATTTCGACGTTGACGCAGATATTGTTGGGGCCGCTTTGCGGCCCTTCGCGACGCAAGGCCGCTCCTACAAGGGTTCGTATTTGGCGCGGAATAACCATCCGACCAACTGTCATATCCCCCGCCAAACCGGCTGCTAGGCTTCGACAGATCACAACTGTCAAAAAGCCACTATCATGCCCGCCCGCCTGCTGCTGTTCTGTGCATTGCTCATGGCCTCGGCGTCGAGCCTGGGCGTGACCCTCTACCCGATTACCGATGCCAACGGTGTGGGTGCCTATACCGACCGGCCAGGCCCCGGGGCCAAGCCGATCGAGCTGCATGAATCCATGGTCGAGCGGCAGGAAAGCCAGGTGCGGCTCAACGCGATCGTGTTCCAGGGCGGCGTGAGCTTTTCTGCGCGCAATGAATCGCATGTGCCGGTGCAGGTCGAATTGCACCTGGACAAGCTGATCAACGCCCAAGGCGGCAATGCGCCGCGGATCGTGCGCAGGGTGCTGCCAGGGCGTTCAACTCAGTTGCTCAGCGTGCTGCGGGGCCGCCCTGGGACGTTGCTGGGCTATCGCTCGACGCTGCTGCAGGCAATGGGCGACCCGGGGCTGCGGCCTCAGGGTTATCGGTACGCCTTCCCCTGGCTGGGCGGGCCGTTTCGGGTGACGCAGGGGCCCAACGGGCGCTTCAGCCATTTTGGCCCCAAGGGGCGCTATGCCATGGATATCGCCATGCCTGAGGGCACGACCATCATTGCGGCCCGCGAAGGGGTGGTGGTGAATGTCGAGAACAGCCAGACCGGGCGTGGCAGCAACCCGTCGGGCAATTTTGTCAGGGTCTTGCACGCCGACGGCACCATGGGCGTGTACCTGCACCTGATGCGCGGTTCGGTGGTGGTGGCTGAGGGGCAGCGGGTGAAGCAGGGGCAGTTGCTGGCCAAGTCCGGCAACACCGGCAACAGCACCGGCCCGCACCTGCATTTTGTGGTGCAGCGCAACGTGGGGTTGGCGCTGGAGTCGATACCCTATCAGTTCGACAGGCCGATCAGTGGGCTGCCCGACTTTACGGCGGGCAACCCCTGAACGAGGGACCGTAAGGTCAATCCAGCTTCAGCACCTTGGCCAGCACGATCTTCGGCCCTTTCATCTTCTTGATGATGATGCGCAGGCCTTCAACCTCAAGCACTTCTTCCTCTTCAGGGACGCGCTTGAGTGTTTCATACACCAGCCCAGCCAGGGTCTCCGCCTCGATGTGGTCCAGGTCGATGCCCAGCAGGCGCTCGACCTTGAACAGCGGCGTGTCACCACGCACCAGCAGCTTGCCCGGCTGGTAGGCGAGGATGCCGCGCTCGGTCTTGCGGTGTTCATCCTGGATATCGCCGACCAGTACTTCCAGCACGTCTTCCATGGTCAGGTAGCCGATTACCTTGCCATCGGCTTCCTCGACCAGCACGAAATGCGCGCCGCCCTTGCGGAACTGCTCCAGCAACTGCGACAGCGGCATATGCCGGGAAACCCGCTCCAGCGGGCGGGCCAGGTCTTCGAGGTCGATGGTTTCGGGCAGGTGGTCGAGTTCGGCCAACTCCAGCAACAGGTCCTTGATGTGCAGCAACCCGGTGAACTCTTCGCGTTCGGCGTCGTAGACCGGGTAACGGCTGAACTTGTGGCGGCGCAGCAAGGCCAGGATCTGCTTGAGCGGCGCGTGCGCGTCGATGCTGACCATGTCCTCGCGGGAGTTGGCCCAGTCGACCACTTCCAGCTCGCCCATTTCCACTGCCGAGGCCAGCACGCGCATGCCCTGGTCGCTCGGGTCCTGGCCACGGCTGGAGTGCAGGATCAGCTTGAGCTCTTCGCGGCTGTAATGATGCTCATGGTGCGGGCCAGGCTCACCTTGGCCAGCAATGCGCAGGATGGTGTTGGCGCTGGCATTGAGCAGGTAGATGGCCGGGTACATCGCCCAGTAGAACAGGTACAGCGGCACCGCGGTCCACAGCGACAGCAGCTCGGGCTTGCGGATCGCCCAGGACTTGGGCGCCAGCTCACCGACCACGATGTGCAGGTAAGAGATGACGAAGAACGCGACGAAGAACGAAATGCCCTTGATCAGCTCTGGCGTGTCCACGCCCATGTAGGCCAGCAGCGGCTCCAGCAGGTGGGCGAACGCCGGCTCGCCGACCCAGCCCAGGCCCAGGGAGGCGAGGGTGATGCCCAGCTGGCAGGCGGACAGGTAGGCGTCGAGCTGGTTGTGCACCTTGCGCAGGATGCTGCCACGCCAGCCGTGCAGTTCGGCGATGGAATCGACGCGGGTTGAGCGCAGCTTGACCATGGCGAACTCGGCGGCAACGAAGAAGCCGTTGAGCAGCACCAGGAGCAAGGCAAAGATGATCATGCCGAAATCGGCGAATAACGAGGTGAGGCTGATACCAGGGGAAGGGTCCATGATGGAGTTTTTACGGGGTCCGTCTTTGAGGAATGGAGAAAAAAAGTGCCAGCACAGGCTGGCACAGGGGATCCAATGTAGCGGTTGAAGCCGCAAAAGCAAAGGGTGATGGTCTTGATGGGGTTGCAGTGCAGCCTTCTCAACCCTTGCCGTTGGCCAATTGTGCCGGCGCAAAGTGACAGGTAAAGGTGCTGCCATGCCCCGGCACGCTGCTGATCTCCAAGCGCCCGCGATGGCGCAGCAGCACATGCTTGACGATCGCCAGGCCCAACCCCGTGCCCCCGGTATTGGACGCCCGGCTGGAGTCGACGCGGTAGAAGCGCTCGGTCAGCCGTGGCAAATGCTTGGCATCGATGCCGATACCCGAATCCTGCACGCTGAGGTGCGCACCCTGGGCATCGGCCCACCAGCGGATACGAATGCTGCCCTCGTCCGGGGTGTACTTGACCGCGTTGAACACCAGGTTAGAGAACGCACTGCGCAGCTCTGCCTCGCTGCCCTTGAGGCTGACGCCGGGTGCGGCTTCCAGGCTGATGCGCTGGTTACGTGGGCCGGACAGCGCCTGGGCATCGCCCTTGATCGACTGCAGCAGGGCATCGACGGGCACGGGCAGGTTGTCGGAGGGGTAGTCGGTGGCCTCCAGCTTGGCCAGCAACAGCAAGTCATTGAGCAGGGTCTGCATGCGTGAACCTTGCTGGCTCATCTGCTGCAGGGCTCGGGTCCAGCGCGGGTTCACGTCCTCGACGTTGTCGAGCAAGGTTTCCAGGTAGCCGGTAATCACCGTCAGCGGCGTACGCAACTCGTGGGAAACGTTGGCGACGAAGTCCTTGCGCATCTGTTCGAGCTGATGGATGCGGGTGACATCGCGCACCAGCATCAGGTGCTCGTTATTGCCGTAGCGGGTGATGTGCAGCTGCACACGCATCCGGTCATTGATCGGCGAAGGGATTTCCAGCGGTTCGACGTAGTTCTCCGCTTCGAAGTATTCCTTGAAGCGAGGGTGGCGCACCAGGTTGGTCACCTGTTGGCCGCCGTCCTGCGGGGTCTTGAAGCCCAGCAGGGTTTCGGCGGCGCGGTTCCACCATTCCAGGTTGCCGTCGCTGTCGAGCATGATCACCGCGTCGCGCAGCGCGGCAGTGGACTCCTGCACCCGGTCGATCACCGCCTGCAGGCGGCCGCGTACGCGTTGGTCGCGACGTTGCAGGTGGTAGATGCTGTCGAACACTTCGCCCCACAGGCCGTAGCCGTCTGGCGGGGCCTCGTCGGGTTGATGGTTGCGCAGCCAGTCATGCAGGCGCAGCAGCTGCTTGAGGGTCCAACCCAGGTACAGGGCCAGGCCGATGGCCAGGCTCCAGCCGTAATAACCGCTGACCAGCCCGCCGAGCAGGCAGACAGAGATAAGCAGCAGCAGGTGGCGAATCAGGGTCGCGTGCCAGTTCTGGTTCAATTGACGGTCCTTGTACAACGTCGTGCAGCCAGGCGTGCAGGCGTATCAGCTCTTGGTCGAGAAACGGTAGCCAGTGCCGCGGACGGTTTGTACCAGATTTTCGTAGGCTTCACCCAGCGCCTTGCGCAAGCGGCGGATGTGCACGTCGACGGTACGCTCCTCGACATAAACGTTGCCGCCCCAGACCTGGTCCAGCAACTGGCCACGGGTGTAGGCGCGCTCCTGGTGGGTCATGAAGAACTGCAGCAGGCGGTATTCGGTGGGGCCCATCTCGGCCGGTTTGCCGTCGATGGTCACGCGGTGGCTGATCGGGTCAAGCAGCAGGCCACCGACTTCGATCGGCGCCTCGCTGTCGCTCGGGCCGGTGCGACGCAGCACGGCTTTCAGGCGGGCGACCAGCTCGCGGGGCGAGAAGGGTTTGGTGATGTAGTCATCGGCGCCCACTTCCAGGCCTTGGATCTTGTTGTCCTCTTCACCTTTGGCGGTGAGCATGATGATCGGGATGTCCCCGGTCAGCTCGTCACGCTTCAGGCGGCGGGCCAGTTCGATGCCCGAGGTGCCCGGCAGCATCCAGTCGAGCAGGATCAGGTCAGGCTTGCGGTCGACGATGATCGCGTGGGCCTGTTGCGAGTTCTCCGCTTCCAGGCAGTCGTAGCCGGCCATTTCCAATGCAACGGCGATCATCTCGCGAATAGGCGCTTCGTCGTCGACGATCAGAATGTTCCTGCCAACCATGCTCAAAACCTCTCCTGGAAAATCGTGTCTGGCCCGCATTAGATAACGGAATTATTGCAGCTGTGTGACAGAGCATTGGCTGTTCTGGCGACATTCCATGACTGGACTAGGCTTGAAAGGGCCGCTGCGGCGGCTATCAGAACTCATTTCCCCGGAAACAATGGTGAATCCAATGACACGACATACGCTGAGCTGGATGGCCCTTCTTGCTGCGCTGGTACTCCCGGGGGTGGCCTCAGCCCACCATGCGATGGAGAAGGATGGCATGTGGGTCGATCATGCCGGCATGACGCTGTACACCTTTGACAAGGACGCTGGGGGCAAGTCGATGTGCAATGGCGAGTGTGCGACCAACTGGCCGCCATTGAAGGTGATGGATGGTGAAAAGGCCGATGGCAAGTGGACACAGATCAAGCGTGACGATGGCACGATGCAATGGGCCTATGACGGCAAGCCGCTGTACACCTTCGTCAAGGACAAGAAGGCTGGCGATACCACCGGTGACGGCATGAAAGACGTCTGGCACGTGGCCAAGCCGTGAGATAGCCGGGGCCGCTGTGCGGCCCTTCGCGGCACAAGGCCGCTCCCACATTGATCGGCGTATGGGGGACCATGTGTGGGCTTGCCAGCGATGCGGCCGGAACAAGCACCACAAGACAGTTGCTCCCACATTGATCGGCGTATGGAGGACCCTGTGGGAGCGGCCTTGTGCCGCGATGGGCTGCAAAGCAGCCCCAGGGGAGTCAGCGCAATGCGTAATCCAGCACGACCCCAATGAACACCAGCAACCCCGCCCAGTGATTGTGCAGAAACGCCTTGAAGCACGACTCGCGGTCCAGCTTGCGCGTCGACCAGAACTCCCAGGCAAAGCACAACGCCGCCCCCAGCAGCCCCAGGTGGAACCAGCCGCCCAGCTCGAAGCGGCTCCCGGCCAACAGCAGGCAAGCCAACGACAGCAACTGCAAGGTCAGGATGATCACCCGATCGGCTTCGCCAAACAGGATGGCCGTCGATTTCACGCCGATCTTCAGGTCATCGTCGCGGTCGACCATGGCGTAATAAGTGTCGTAGCCCACGGTCCACAGCAGGTTGGCGATGTACAGCAGCCAGGCACTGGCCGGCAGCTCGCCCCCGGCAGCGGTGAACGCCATGGGGATACCCCAGGAATACGCGGCGCCCAGCACCACCTGCGGGTAATAGGTGTAGCGCTTCATGAACGGGTAGCAGAACGCCAAGGCCACGGCGCCGAACGACAGCCAGACGGTCCGGCTGTTGGTACACAGCACCAGCAGGAAGCTCACCCCGACCAGGATCGCGAACAGTGCCAGCGCCTCGCGGGGCTTGACCCGGCCGCTGGCCAAGGGGCGGTCGGCGGTGCGTTTGACGTGGCCATCGACCTTGCGGTCGGCAAAGTCATTGATGCAGCAGCCAGCAGCGCGCATCAGTACCACGCCAAGGCCGAAGATCAGCACGTTGGCCAGGGTCGGCGAACCTTGCCCTGCAATCCATACAGCCGACAGGGTCGGCCACAGCAGCAGGTAGATGCCGATGGGGCGGTCCATGCGGCTGAGTTGGACAAAGTCCCAGGCGCGTGGGTGCACGCGGTTGAGCGACTTGAGCAGTTGCAGGTACATCAGCGGTTTTCCTCCTTGGCCGCTTGCCACAGGGCTGGCAGGAACACCTCGGCTACCAGCAGGTCCAGGCCGTCCCGTTCAAAGCGTGAGCGTCGGCCCCAAAGCGCATCATGGCGGGCCTCGGTCGGTAACCAGGCCTGTGGATAACTGCACACGTGCAGTGGGTGGCGGATGAACGCCTGGTCACAGAACAGCAACTCGCCCAGCGAGCGGCTGCCCAGGGTCTCGAGGTCCAGGCCACCGCGCTCCAGGGCACTGCGGCTGGCCACGCTGCGGGCGAACACCCAGGGCTGGCCGTGGCCACGCAGGTACACCTCGCGCACCCAGCCTTGCGCCCCCGGGGAGATGCCCAGGGCCAGGCATTCGTCATCACGCAGTGGCTGCCAGCCTTCCAGCAGCGGGGTGACGGAAAAATGATCGTGGGACAGGCGGGTCAGGCGGCGGGTCAGCGAGCCCTCGTCGAACAGCCAGTCCAGGGTCGGCTGGTCGATCTCGGTCGCCAGCTGTGAATACGGCAGCCACGCGACAGCGGCTGCTTGCGGGGATTCGTACGACACGTCGGTATGCTTGTTACAGCCAGAGAGGCGGCGAGCTTAGCATGATTGCCCCGACTGCTTGCATACTGCTGGCAGGGCCAGTAAAAAGCCCCCAAAGATTGCGCGGCGGCCCCCTGGCGGGCCATCAGCAGCGACACAAGCCCGAGCCTGAAACGAGGAATCCGTACCGATGAAAAAATGGCAATGTATTGTATGTGGCCTGATCTACGACGAAGCCGAAGGCTGGCCCGACGACGGCATCGCCCCCGGCACCCGCTGGGAAGACGTGCCTGCAGACTGGCTGTGCCCCGACTGCGGCGTCGGCAAGAGCGACTTCGAAATGATCGCCATCGGCTGATCATCCCCTTTTACCACCCTGAGGTAAGCACGACATGACGTCCCCCGTAGTCATCATCGGTACTGGCCTGGCCGGCTACAACCTGGCCCGTGAATTTCGCAAGCTCGATGGCGAGACGCCGCTGCTGTTGATTACCGCCGACGATGGTCGTTCCTACTCCAAGCCCATGCTCTCCACGGGTTTTGCCAAGCTCAAGGATGCCGATGGGTTGTGCATGGCCGAGCCAGGCGCGATGGCCGAGCAGCTCAAGGCCGAAATCCGCACCCACACCCGTATCAGCGGCATCGACCCCGGCCACAAGCGCCTGTGGATCGGCGAAGAGGCCGTGGCCTATCGCGACCTGGTGCTAGCCTGGGGCGCCCAGACCGTGCAGGTGCCGATCGAGGGCGACGCTGGCGGGCAGGTATTCCCGATCAACGACCTGGAGGACTACGCACGCTTTCGCGCCGCCGCTGCCGGCAAGCAGCGCGTGCTGATTCTGGGCGCCGGCCTGATTGGCTGCGAATTCGCCAATGACATGAGCCTGGGCGGGTTCCAGGTCGAGGTGGTGGCCCCGTGCGAGCAGGTGATGCCGACCCTGTTGCACCCAGCCGCCGCCGCTGCCGTGCAGGCCGGGCTAGAGGGCCTTGGCGTGCGCTTCCACCTGGGCCCGGTGCTGACGCGCCTGCAGCAGGTTGCGCAGGGCCTTGAGGCGCACCTGTCCGACGGCAGCGTGATTGCCTGCGACCTGGTGGTTTCAGCCATCGGCTTGCGCCCCCGTACTGATCTTGCCGCCGCTGCTGGCCTGCAGACTAATCGCGGCGTGGTGGTGGACCGGCAGTTGCGCACGTCCCACGCCAATATCTTCGCCCTGGGCGACTGCGCCGAGGTGGACGGCATCAGCCTGCTCTATGTGATGCCGCTGATGAGCTGTGCCCGCGCCTTGGCGCAAACCCTGGCCGGCAACCCCACGGCCGTCAGTTACGGGGCGATGCCGATCACCGTGAAGACCCCGGCGTGCCCGCTGGTGGTCTCGCCGCCCCCGCAAGGGCACGACGGCAACTGGCAGGTGGAGGGGCAGGGCAGCGACCTCAAGGTGCTCTGCCACGATGCCGACGGCAAGCTGCTGGGCTATGCCCTGACCGGTGCGGCCGTGATGGAAAAGCTGGCGCTGAATCGTCAGCTACCCCCGGTAATGGCGTAAATAGCGGGCGTTCTGTCGGGTTTATCCTGTTGTTGCTCACACAATGGCCGCCCAGATACTGGCGCGGCCTCGGTGGGCGTGCCATTCTCACTCCCGTCTGCCGCAGATTAGAGCCTGCGGTGCCTTGAGCGCTGCTCCCAGAGGCAGCACGGCATAACAACAAAAAATCCCGTCAAAGAGGCTTCACTATGCGCAAACCAGAACTCGCCGCTGTCATCGCCGAAAAGGCCGATCTGACCAAGGAAAAGGCCAACGTGGTGCTGAATGCGATCCTCGACAGCATTACCGGTGCGCTGGACAAGGAGACCGTGACCCTGGTCGGTTTCGGCACCTTTGAAAAACGTCACCGTGGTGCGCGTACCGGCAAGAACCCCCAGACCGGCGAGCCGGTGAAGATCAAGGCCAGCAACACCGTAGCCTTCAAGCCAGGCAAGAACCTGCGTGAAAGCGTCGACGTACCGGCCAAGCCAGCCAAGAAAGGCAAGTGATCGAATCCTGACATCCCCAGTGTCGGTTCAGCGGGCGCCCAAGGGCGCCCGTTGTGCTTTCTGTAGGGATATGTTGCGAACTTGCATAAATAGTTCTGGAAGAGGATAAACTGCGCGACTCAGTCATTTTTTATTCGAGGCGCGTTGATGAAGTTCCGCTTTCTTCTCTGGGCCATGGGGCTGTTGATGGCCAGGGCCAGCCGTAACAACCCGGCGTTCAAGCAGCAGCTCAAGGACAAGGATCTGGTATTCCAGATGCAGACCCTGGACGGCAAAATCGCCCGGCACTTCATCGTCAGCGACGAGCGCATCAGCAGCAAAGGTGGCGTGCACCCGCAGCCGGCGTTCGCCATTGCGTTCAAAGATGCCGCTTACGGGTTCGCCACGCTGCAGGCAAGCAACAAGCAGTTGGCCTTCATGCAGGGGATTCAGGACAAGCACATCCAGATCAAGGGCAATCCGGCGTTGGTGATGTGGTTCCAGGGCTTGATGAAGTACCTCAAGCCGAAGAAAAAGCGCTAATTCTGGCCCTGTAGGAGCAGCCTTGCGCTGCGAAGAGGCCGGTGAAAACACAGTGAATCTTCGCTGTAGTCACCGGCCTCTTCGCAGCGCAAGGCTGCTCCTACAACGGGTGCGCAGGACGCCCCAAGCTATTAGTGCGGGGCGTGAAACTGCGATGCCAGTTCCCGCAGCAGGGTTTCGGCCTCCAGCACCTTGTTCACCACATCCTCGGCCTTCTCCCGAGTCACCCCCAACCGCTCCAGCAGTTCATCGGGTACCTCTTCCTGAGGCCCCGAGCCAATACCGCGCGAACGCAGCAGGCGCGTCGCCAGGCACACCAGGTTGGGGAACGCCGCATAGTCGCCGTCATAAGACGGGTCATGCTGGAAGCGCAGCGCCGTCGAGAGCTCTTCTGGCATGTCCCACAGCTTCATCAACCACGCGCCAATCTGTTCGCGGTTGATGCCCAGCAGGTGCTGTTCCACATAGGTGTGGCACAGGTGCGGGTTGACCTCCAGGTGCCGGCAGATCAGCGAGAAGTGCGGCGGGAACACGTGCGCCAGCAGCAGATAGCCAAAGTTGTGCAGCAGCCCCGCCAGGTAGGTCAGGCCGGCTTCCGGGCGCTCTGCCCGCGGCATGGCGCGGGTCAGGCCTTCGATGATGGCTGCGGTGTAGATCGACTGCTGCCAATACGGAGTGGCCTGCTGCGGGTGGTCCTTGGGCAGGCTCAGGGTCTTGCCCAGGGCCAGCCCCAAGGCCAGGTTGATGACCAGGTCGAAGCCCAGCACGCGCACGATGGCGTCTTCCACTGAACGGATCTTGCCTGGTGAGGCGTAGTAGGGCGATGCGGCCCAGCTGACCACCTGCGCAGCCAGCGCAGGGTCGGTCTCGACCACGCCGGTGATGTCATCGATGCTGGCGTTGGGGTCTACCCGCAGCTTGATGATCTTCTGCGCCGTGTCGGCCAACGGCGGGATTTCGATGGTTTCTTCCAGGCGCTTCTGGATACGTCGCGCGGTAAAGGCCTGGACCGCTTGGGTGATTTCGTGGGAGTCGTCATCAGGCCGGTCGAGGTTCGGGCTGATGGCCTTCACCTCCTGGCCAAAGCTGCTGGCGCTGGCCTTGGCGAGCATGCGCTTGAAGTTCGCGCGGTCGATTTCCAGCAACAGGCCAGCTTCGCCGGACTGAATCAGCACCGTCTCGCAGTCGAGCAGGCTTTTTTCGTACTGGCACGGCGAGCTGGTCAACGCCGGAATGCCCGGCAGGCGCTTGAGGTGGTGCTTGTCGAGCATCTGCTTGAGCCGGGGGACCGATACGGCGGTCAGTTTGCGGCCGGTCAGCTCGGTCAGGCGATTGAGGTCAAGCAGCTGGCTCTGCGGGAACAACACCATCAAGGCGCCGACTTCGTCGTCGAGGAGCACCGCCTGCACCCGCGAGGCGGCAGGCAATTGCGCATGCTCGAGCACTTCGCGGTAGGTGACGCCAACCTTATCGAGCAGCAGCCGGATAACAGAGGGCGCGTGTGGGGTTGCGGTGTCCAGGGCAACTTCAGTCATGGTCCGTATCCACTAATTCTTTTAAACGCGAAGTATAACCAGTCCCGCCGCAAATCTGGATCCATTGTGGGACTGGCGTCACACTTGGCCGTATTGCTGGCCGTGCCGCAGCCAGCGGTCAAGCAACGGGCTGACATGGTCCGGCCAGCGCGCGATCAGCGCTTGGGCGGCATCACGTACGGCCGGCAGCAGGTCGGCATCACGCATCAGGTCAGCGACCTTGAACTGTAGCAGGCCGGTCTGGCGTGTTCCCAGCATCTCGCCGGGGCCGCGCAGTTCCAGGTCTTTTTCCGCGATGATGAAGCCATCGTTGGTTTCACGCATGATCCCCAGGCGTTCGCGGCCGATCTGCGACAGTGGCGGGTGATACAGCAACACGCAGTGGCTCACCGCGCTGCCCCGGCCAACCCGGCCACGCAGCTGGTGCAGTTGGGCCAGGCCCAGGCGTTCGGGGTTCTCGATGATCATAAGGCTGGCATTGGGCACGTCCACGCCCACCTCGATGACTGTGGTTGCCACCAGCAGTTGCAGCTCACCGGCCTTGAACTGGGCCATGATCTCGGCCTTTTCCGCAGGCTTCATGCGCCCGTGGATAAGGCCGACGCGTAGCTCGCCCAAGGCGCTGCCAAGCTCTTCATAGGTGCTCTCGGCCGCCTGGCAGGTCAGCTCTTCGGATTCTTCGATCAGGGTGCACACCCAATAAGCCTGACGCCCCTCGGCACAGGCGGCGCGTACCCGCTCGACCACCTCGAAGCGGCGGCTGTCGGCCACCAGCACGGTGTTCACCGGCGTACGCCCGGGTGGCAGCTCGTCGAGGACCGAGGTGTCGAGGTCGGCGTAGGCGCTCATCGCCAAGGTCCGAGGGATCGGCGTCGCAGTCATGATCAGCTGGTGCGGGCACAGCTCGCCGGCCACGCCTTTTTTGCGCAGGGCCAGGCGTTGCTGCACACCGAACCGGTGCTGTTCATCGATGATCGCCAGGGCCAGGTGCTTGAATTTGACCTCTTCCTGGAACAGCGCATGGGTGCCCACCACCATCGGTGCACCGTTGGCGATTTGCTCCAGCGAGCTGGCCCGGGCTTTGCCCTTGAGCTTGCCGGCCAGCCATGCCACCTCGATGCCCAGCGGTTCGAGCCAGCGCTTGAAGGTAATGAAGTGCTGTTCGGCGAGGATCTCGGTGGGGGCCATCAACGCCACCTGGTAACCAGCCTCCAGCGCTTGCAGTGCCGCCAGTGCGGCGACCACCGTTTTACCGGCCCCGACATCGCCCTGTACCAGGCGCATCATGGGCTCGGCCTGGGCCAGGTCGTAGGCAATTTCGTTGGCCACCCGTTGCTGGGCGCCGGTCGGCTTGAAGCCCAGGTTGGCCAGGTACTGCGCTGGCAACCGGCTGGCCTTGGGCAGTACCGGGGCACGCAGGCTGCGCAGGCTCTCGCGCAGGCGTTGCTGCGACAGCTGGTGGGTCAGCAGCTCTTCGAAGGCCAGGCGGTGTTGAGCCCAATGCTGGCCTTCGGCAAGTTCGTCGAGGTCGGCATCGGCCGGCGGGTTGTGCAGGTAGCGGATGGCATCGTCCAGCGGCGCCAATTGGTAGTCCCGGGCCAGCTCATCGGGCAGCCAGTCTGGCAGGCTGCGCGGGCCAAGCATGCCAAGGCTCTGCTGGCAAAGCAGGCGCAGGCGTTGCTGGGTGAGGCCTTCGGTGGACGGGTAGATCGGCGTCAGGGTCTGTTCCACCGGGGGCGGTGGCTCGTCGCCGTTGAGCGCCCGGTACTCCGGGTGGTAGATCTCCAGGCCAGAGGCGCCGGGGCGGGCTTCGCCATAGCAGCGCAGGTGCGTGCCGCGTTTCAGGCCTTCTTTTTGCGCATTGCTGAAGTGATAGAAGCGCAGGCTCAATACGCCGCTGCCGTCACCCAGGCGCACCACGAGGCTGCGGCGCTTGCCCATGGTGACGTCCGCACCGCTTACTACACCTTCGATCACGGCATCCTGCCCCGGGCGCAGCTCGCCAATGGGCACCACACGGGTGCGGTCCTGGTAGCGCAGGGGCAGGTGGAACAGTATGTCCTGCAGGTTCTCCAGGCCAACCTTGGCGAGTTTTTCCGCCATGGCATCGCCCACCCCTTTGAGCACCGTGACCGGGACCTTCGACAGCTCACTCATGACTCAGGCCGGCTGTTCCACAGGGGGTTTGGCGACCGAGCAGAGGCGGATCGAGTCAGCGAGGATCTCGATGGCCTTGGGCCGCGGGAAGCTGGCACGCCAGGCGATGGCCACGGTGCGGAACGGTGCTGGCGCAGTCAGCGGGCGCACTTCGATGATGCCTGGCGCGTAATGGTGGCTGTGCACGGCCGACAGCGGCAGGATCGAGACGCCAAGGCCCGAGGCAACCATGTGCCGAATGGTTTCCAGGGAGCTGGATTCCACCGTGGTGTGCCGGGAGCCTTCGCCGCCTTTGTTCAATGTCGGGCAGGCTTCCAGGACCTGGTCGCGGAAGCAGTGGCCTTCACCGAGCAGCAGCAGGCTCTTGTCGTTGAGCATGGCGGTGTCGATGGTCTTTTTCGCCGTCCATGGGTGGTCGGCAGGCATCAAGGCGCAGAATGGCTCATCGTACAGCGGCAGGGTCAGCACGTCGGCTTCGTTGAACGGCAGGGCGATGATCACTGCGTCGAGTTCGCCGTTGCGCAGTTTTTCGCGCAGTACGTGGGTGAAGTTCTCTTCGATGTACAGCGGCATCTGCGGCGCCACACGGTGCAGCTGCGGGATCAGGTGCGGGAACAGATAAGGGCCGACGGTATAGATGGCACCGACCTTGAGCGGGGCCGTCAGCTGGTTCTTGCCGGCCTGGGCCAGCTCGCGGATGCCTTGGGCCTGTTCCAGTACCTTCTGCGCCTGGGCGACGATGCTTTCACCGACCGGGGTCAGGCGCACCGCGCTCTTGCTGCGCTCGAAAATCAGCACGCCAAGCTCGTCCTCGAGCTTCTTCACACCGACCGACAGGGTCGGTTGGCTCACGTGGCAACGTTCGGCCGCGTGGCCGAAATGTTGTTCCTGGGCGAGTGTGACGATGTAGCGTAATTCTGTGAGGGTCATAACGTGCGTCCATGAAGTTGCGAGCCCAGCATAGCGGCTGCAATCGATAGACGCACGTTATCAGACTTGCCGATTTGTGACAGAAACAAAAGTCTCAGCGGCGGTCCAGCGAGTAGACGAACGGCGCCACGACTTCGATCGTGCCGTTGTTCAACAACTCGGGTGGCGGCTTGGGTACCGTGCCGGCACGACGGATCATTTCCAGGGTCGCCCGGTCCAGCGCCGCGCTGCCCGAACCACCGGCCATGGCGTACGACACCACCTTGCCTTCGGCATCGACCACGAAACGCAGGCGGTTGATGCCCTGCAGGCCGCGACGACGCGCGTCTTCCGGGTAACGCTTGTACTTGGCCAAGTGGCGCAGCAGGTCACTCTGCCAGGTAGGCAGGGCGTTGCTGTTGGACGCAATGCTCGGTGCCGGTGCCGCGGACTTCTGCGGCGGCGTGTTGCTTGGCGGTGCGTCTACCACGCTTTCGGTCGGCGGCGCTTCCTTCGGCGGCTCAGGCTTTTTCTCAGGCTTGGGCGGCTGGGGCTTGGCCTTCGGCTTGGGCGGCTTGGCGATGGCAATCTTGGGTTTAGGGGCTTCCACCAGCTTGGGCAACGGCAGTTCTTCGACCGGTGCCGGCGGCTGGGGGACGGCTTTTGGAGGAGGAGGTGGCGCAGGCTCCGGCAAAGGTGCCAGCTCGACCATCATGGCTGCCGGCGGCAGCTCGATGGCCTGAGGCACCGACCAATTGAGCGTGAGCAGCACAGCGACGGCATGGACACCCAGCACAAGTGCCAGGCTGCCGCTGTAACGCGCCAGATTGTGCCGCGTCTTCGTCATTTCTTGGCTGCCGTCTCGAGACCTACCAGACCGACTTTCAAATAGCCGGCCGCGCGCATGTTGTTCATCACTTCCATCAGGTCACCGTAATCCACGCCCTTGTCGGCCTGGAAGAAGATGGTGGTTTCCTTGTCGCCCTTGGTCTTGGCATCGAGCATCGGGCCAAGCTGGTCGGGCGCAGATACCTGATCGTCGCCGACATACAGCTTCTGGTCGGCCTTGACGCTGACGAACACCGGCTTCTCGGGCCTCGGCGCTGGTTTAGCGGTCGAGGCCGGCAGGTCGACTTTGATGTCGACCGTGGCCAGGGGCGCCGCCACCATGAAGATGATCAGCAGTACCAGCATCACGTCGATAAACGGCGTAACGTTGATTTCGTGGTTTTCGGCGAGGTCGTCGCCACCTTCGTTGAGATGCAGGCCCATGGCTTACCCCACTTTCACCATGTGCGGGGCGGCGCGCTCGCTGCCTTGGTGGTCCAGGTCACGGCTGACCAGCAGCAGCACCTGGGCAGAAGCGTCAGACACCTGAGCCTTGTAGCCGGCAATGGAGCGGGCGAAGACGTTGTAGATGACCACTGCCGGGATTGCTGCAACCAGGCCCAAGGCGGTTGCCAGCAGGGCTTCGGCGATGCCTGGGGCAACCACTGCCAGGTTGGTGGTTTGGGTCTTGGCGATGCCGATGAAGCTGTTCATGATGCCCCACACGGTGCCGAACAGGCCGACGAAAGGTGCGGTCGAACCAATGGTGGCGAGCACGCCGGTGCCGCTGCTCATGTTGCGGCCGCTGGCGGCTACCAGGCGCTCGAGGCGGAAGGCGACGCGCTCCTTGATGCCCTCTTTTTCACGTGCATTGGTCGACAGGCGCATCTCTTCGAGCGCATCGTGGACCAAGGTGTGAGCCAAGGTGCCTTCCTTGTTCGAGACGTCGCTGGCTTCCTTGAGGCTGGCGGATTTCTTCAGCTGGGCGATCTCGCCGCGCAGACGACGCTTGGCGCCCATCAGCTCGAAGCCCTTGGCAATCCAGATGGTCCACGTGATGATCGAGGCGATGGCCAGGCCGATCATGACGATCTTCACCACGATGTCGGCGTTTTTGTACATGCCCCATGGGGACAGGTCGTGCGCCATGCCCAGGGACGTATCTTCGACCAGTGCTTCGACGCTTGGGTCTACAGCGGCTGGCGCATCGGCCGGGGCGTTGGCGACAGGTGCCGAGCCGTCTGCAGCTGGGGCAGCAGCGGTGTTAGCTGGGGCAGTAGCGGCAGCCGGGGTGCTGGCGTTGGCTGTTGGCTCATCGGCCATGGCCACTGGGGCCAGCACCAGGCTGAACATCAGCGCGGCAATGGCACGCCAGGCGCGCGACGGGGTTGGCGAAGCGGAGGGTTGAGTACGTGTCATGCTGGCCGGACCTGATGAAGAAAAAGAGTGAACGTTCTCCAAGGCCTCGAGATAGGCCGAGAACAGATAGGGGCGCCATTATTGCAAGTAATTCTTGTTAACAAAAGTAATCTTGTTGCTTTTTTCACCTAAGGTCTAGCCACTCATCGTGTAGCGTGGCGGGTTTGATCAACTGGTCTAGGGAGTTTTGAGATGTCAGACCTTTCAGCAATGGTCGTAGGTTGTGGTGATGTGGGCGGCCGTCTGGCCCAGCAATTGCTGGGCCGTGGTTGGCAGGTGAGTGGCCTGCGCCGCGCGGTCGAGCACCTGCCAGCGGGTGTTGTGCCGGTGGCTGCCGACCTGGCCGAACTCACCATCCCGCCAGCGTGGCCACAGCGAGCGCCGGACTACCTGGTGTACTGCGTGGCGGCCAGCCAGCACGACGAGGCGGGGTATCAGTCGGCCTATGTCGACGGGTTGCGCCATGTGCTGGCCTGGCTTGCCGAACGTGGTCAGCACCCGCGTCGCTTGCTGTTTGTGTCCAGCAGCAGCGTGTTTGCGCAAAAAGACGGCGAGTGGGTCGACGAGACGGCTGCCACCGAGCCGGAAGGGTATTCTGGCCGGATCATGCTCGACGCCGAGCGCTTGGCGCTGGCCAGTGGTATCCCGGCAAGCGTGGTGCGCTTGACCGGCATCTACGGGCCGGGCCGTGAATGGCTACTGAGCCAGGTGCGTCAGGGCTACCGTGTGGCTGAAGAGCCGCCGCTGTATGGCAACCGTATTCATGCCGAAGACGCCGCAAGCTTGCTGGCTTATCTGCTGCAGGCCGATGCCGACGGCGTGGCGCTGGATGACTGCTATATAGGTGTCGATGACGACCCGGCGCCGCTGGCCGATGTGGTGGGCTGGTTGCGTGGGTACCTGGGCGTTACCGAGTGGTCGGATGAGCAGCGGGTGCGCCGTACGGGCAGCAAGCGCTGCAGCAATGCCCGTGTGCGGGCGTTGGGCTGGGTGCCAGAGTACCCCAGTTACAAAGAAGGGTATGCGGCGATTCTGCAGGGTAAGGGGTGAGTCTACCGGCCTCTTCGCGGGTAAACCCGCTCCCACAGGGTGAGCGCTGATTCGGATGTCAGCGGGGTAGCTGTGGGAGCGGGGTTACCCGCGAAAGGGCCGGCGTGACGGGTAGAGATCCTGGCAGGCCTCAGTCCTTCTCCAGCACCCATTGCCGAGCACCGGCCGCCAATACCGGCATTTCATCCGGCTTCGCGCGGTTAACGGCCTGGAAAATCTCCAGCGTGTCGCCATCACGCTTGATGATAAACGGCGCGCCGCGCTGTTTGCGCTCCAGCCACAGGCTGTCGTTGCTACCGCCCATGGTCGCGCAATCGCCGGCCAGGCACAGGGCAAAACGGTCCGGGCCAGGCAGGCCACTGACGTTGCCGGTGTCGCTGAAGCGAACGGCGGTGCCTTTGCCCTGGCCGTCGATGATTTTCCATTCACCGCCCAGGTAGGCCTGGTACAGCGCCTTCTCGAAGCTGCCACCCAGCGGTGCATTGCCGGGTTGCTTGACGCGCACGAAGGTTTGTTCGGTACCGGACTGCGCGGTGGTTTTCAGCTCGTCGCCATCCAGCGCCAGCTGCTCGGTCTGGCCGTCCTGGAAGCTGGCCAGCCATTGCTTCTCGTTGGCGCTCAACTGGCCGTCGGCCGCCTCGAAGCCATTGCTGAAGCTGGCCTGTTGGTGATCCACGTCGAGTTTCCACTCGAACACAGGGCCGTGTTCGTTCAGTGCCTGACGCAGGCTGCCACTTTTGACGGCGGCTTTGATGGCGTCCTGGTTGATCCAGGTGCCGTTGAAGTCTTCGGGTTTATGGCTGGCGCAACCGCTCAGAAGCAGGGCTGCCAGCGCGAGGGGCAGTGCTTGACGCATGGTGGGTAACCTTGGGGAGAGAAGGTGACGGGCAGGGCGCCCGTCACCAGGGGCATCACTCGATGACCAGGATCGCGTCCATCTCGACCTGGGAGCCTTTTGGCAGCGCGGCAACGCCAATGGCGGCGCGGGCTGGGTAAGGCTGTTCGAAGTAACGGCCCATCACTTCGTTGACCTTGGCGAAGTGGCTCAGGTCGGTGAGGAAGATGTTCAGCTTGACGATGTCTTTGAACGAGCCACCCGCGGCTTCAGCCACAGCCTTGAGGTTCTCGAAGACCTGCACGGTCTGGGCCTCGAAGCCTTCGACCAGTTCCATGGTCTTGGGGTCCAGTGGGATCTGGCCCGACATGTACACGGTGTTGCCAGCCTTGATTGCCTGGGAGTAGGTACCGATGGCGGCAGGGGCCTTGTCGCTGTTGATGACGGACTTGCTCATGATGACTCCTTGCGGTTGGCGGACTACGTACGCATGCGGGTGATGCGGACCACACCGGTCAAGGTACGCAGCTTCTTGATCACTCGTGCCAGGTGCACGCGGTCGTGCACGCTGACCACCAGTTGGACCACGCTGATACGGCCGTCGCGTTCGTCCATGCTGATCTTCTCGATGTTGCCGTCGGCGGCATTCACGCTGCTGGCCAGCAGCGCAATCAGGCCGCGCTGGTGCTCCAGCTCGACACGCAGCTCGACATTGAATTCGCCAGCGATGTCCTTGGCCCAGGAGAGCTGCACGCACTTCTCTGGGTTGTGGCGAATTTCACTGATGTTGCGGCAGTTCTCCAGGTGCACGACCATGCCTTTGCCCGCCGACAGGTGGCCGACGATCGGGTCACCGGGGATCGGCGTGCAGCATTTGGCGTAGCTGAGCACCAGGCCTTCGGTACCGCGAATGGCCAGCGGGCCTTCCGGCGTCGGCAGCTGTTCGCCTTCGGCCGACAGCAGGCGCCGCGCGACCACATAGGCCATGCGGTTGCCCAGGCCGATGTCTTCGAGCAGGTCTTCGATAAGCTCCAGGCGGTACTCGGCGAGAATCGCCTGAATGCGCTCCTGCGGGATCTTTTCGAGGCTGCTGTCGAAGCCGGTCAGCACCTTGTTCAGCAGGCGTTCGCCGAGGCTGATGGACTCGGAGCGGCGCTGTTGCTTGAGGGCGTGGCGAATGTGCGTGCGTGCCTTGCCGGTGACCACGAAGTTGAGCCAGGCCGGGTTCGGCCGGGCGCCCGGCGCGCTGACGATCTCTACCGTCGAACCGCTTTGCAGGGGCTCCGACAGGGGCGCCAGGCGGCGGTTGATGCGGCAGGCGATGCAACTGTTGCCCACGTCGGTGTGCACCGCATAGGCGAAGTCGACGGCCGTGGAGCCTTTCGGCAGCTCCATGATCCGGCCCTTGGGCGTAAAGACATAGACCTCGTCCGGGAACAGGTCGATCTTCACGCTCTCGATGAATTCCAGCGAGTTGCCCGCGCGCTGCTGCAGTTCGAGGATGCCCTTGACCCACTGGCGGGCCCGCGCGTGGCTGCCTTTTGGCTGCTCGTCGTCGTTGGACTTGTACAGCCAGTGGGCGGCGATGCCGTTGTTGGCCATCTCTTCCATCTCGCGGGTGCGGATCTGGATTTCGATGGGCACGCCGTGCATGCCGAACAGCGTAGTGTGCAACGACTGGTAGCCGTTGGCCTTGGGGATCGCGATGTAGTCCTTGAAGCGACCGGGCAGCGGCTTGTACAGGTTGTGCACGGCGCCGAGCACGCGGTAGCAGGTGTCGACCTTGTCGACGATGATGCGGAAGGCATACACGTCCATGATCTCGTTGAAGGCGCGGCGCTTGCCGCGCATCTTCTTGTAGATGCCATAGAGGTGTTTCTGCCGGCCGCTGACCTCGCCCTGGATGCCGTCGGCAGCCAGGCAGTTGGCCAGCGATTGTTCGATTTTAGCGACGATCTCTTTGCGGTTGCCGCGGGCGCTCTTGACCGCCCGGTGAATCAGCGACGAACGCATTGGGTGCATGGCCTTGAAGCCAAGGTCTTCGAATTCGACGCGCACGGTGTGCATGCCCAGCCGGTTGGCGATGGGGGCGTAGATTTCGAGGGTTTCCTTGGCAATGCGCCGGCGTTTTTCACCGGACAGCACTTCCAGCGTGCGCATGTTGTGCAGGCGGTCGGCCAGCTTGACCAGGATCACGCGGATATCGCGCGCCATGGCCATGGCCATTTTCTGGAAGTTCTCGGCCTGCGCCTCGGCCTTGGTCTCGAAGTTCATCTGGGTCAGCTTGCTGACCCCATCGACCAGTTCGGCAACCGTCTCGCCAAATTGCTGGCAGAGGGCTTCCTTGGCGATGCCGGTGTCTTCGATCACATCGTGCAGCATGGCGGCCATCAGGCTCTGATGGTCCATGTGCATGTCGGCGAGGATGCTGGCCACGGCCAGCGGGTGGGTCACGTAGGGCTCGCCGCTGCGGCGGCGCTGCCCGTCGTGGGCCTGCTCGGCGTAGAAATAGGCGCGCCGAACCAGGTTGACCTGTTCGGGGCCCAGGTAGGTCGACAGCCGTTCGGCTAAGGCTTCTATACCCGGCATGGGTTCACCTCTTGCAGAGGAAGAGGGCCTTGTGCCGCGCGACGTCGACCTGGCATCAATCAGACAGCCTCGTTGGACTCGTCCTCGAACGCGGCGAAGACCGGATCCTCGGTGACGATCTCTTCAGCAGCGATGAACTCGTTGGTGACGATGCCTTCGGCGATTTCACGCAGGGCAACAACGGTCGGCTTGTCGTTTTCCCACGCGACGCGTGGCTCTTTGCCGCCGGTCGCCAGCTGACGGGCGCGCTTGGTCGAGAGCATGACCAGCTCAAAGCGGTTATCCACGTGTTCCAGGCAGTCTTCAACAGTTACGCGGGCCATGGTCTTCCTCAGTAGCAATTGCGGTGGGCGTGCAGCCCAATATGGGCAGGCGGACTCGATAGTATAAAAATTCACCAGCCAATAGGGAAGCGCTGTTTTGCCACGCGCGGATCAGGCCAGCCCCTGTGGGGGCGGGTTTAGCCGCGAAAGGGCCGCAACAGACACCCTCCTCTTGTATCTCACAACATCGCGTCGCGCAACCGCGGGGTCAATTCCTCGAACAATGTCTGCACCGAGCGTAACGCCCGGCAATCGGGCCGGGTCAGCAGCCACAGTTGGGTGTCGCAACCGGGCAGCGGGCCGCTCAGCGCATCGACGCCAGGCAAGGCATGCACCATGTAGTCGGGCAGCGCCGCCACGCCCAGCCCGGTGCTGACCAGTTGCGCAATGGTCGACATGCCGCTGCATTGGTAGCGTGGGCTCAACCCAGGGTATTGCTGGTTGCGCCAGACCACGGTCGGGTGGTCCTGCATCGAGTCGTCCGGGGCAATCCACGGCACGCTGCTGGCCGACTCGGTCAGCCGTTCGCGCCACTGCGGCTGGCCGCAGATCACGTAGGAGGTCGAACCCAGGCAGCGGCCTACCAGGTGTTCGGGCGGCGTATTGGTCAGGCGCAGGGCGATGTCGGCATCGCGCCGGCTGAGGTTGGCGAAGGTGTTGGAGGTGCCCATTTCCAGCGACAACGCCGGGTAATTGGGCATGAAGTCGGCCAATGCCGGCAGCAGCAGGCTGTGCATTACCGCCTCGGTGCACGTCAGCCGCACCGTGCCGCTGACCACCTGTTCGCCGCTGGTCATGGCGATGCGCGCGGCTTCCAGGGCCTGTTCGGCGCGCTCGGCCTGCTCGGCCAGGGCCTGGGCGGTGTCGGTGGGCAGGTAGCCTTTACGGCTTTTGACGAACAGCGCGGTGCCCAGTGCCGACTCGAGGCGACGGATCGAGCGGAACACCGTCGAGACGTCCACCTTGAGCAGTTCGGCAGCCTTGGCCAACGAGCGGCCGCGTTCCAGGGCCAGGACCAGGGAGAGGTCGGCGTGGGTAATCTGATATTGCATTGATGCACGCTCTGCTTGCCGAAATGCCAATGTCTGTTGCGTTGAGGCCATTTTATAGTGGAACCGCCCCTGGGAATCAATGCGCCCGGTCGGGCAACCAATCCCCACGATGGGAAAGTGAAAAAAACAACAGCTGCAACCATCGTCGCCCGTGAGGCGCCAGCCGTATCCCCACATCGCCGCAGCAAATCAAAGGATGTACACCATGACGTCGGTCACCCCGTGCGCCAGTTCTTCCAGCGAGATGAAAGACTTCCTCCAGGCCCATCCGGATACGCAGTATGTCGATCTGCTGATCTCCGACATGAATGGCGTGGTACGCGGCAAGCGCATCGAGCGGGCCAGCCTGCACAAGGTGTACGAAAAAGGCATCAACCTGCCGGCGTCACTGTTTGCCCTCGACATCAACGGTTCGACCGTTGAAAGCACCGGCCTGGGCCTGGACATTGGCGATGCCGACCGCATCTGCTACCCGATCCCCGGCACGCTGTGCAACGAGCCGTGGCAGAAACGCCCGACCGCTCAGCTGCTGATGACCATGCACGAGATCGAAGGCCAGCCTTTCTTCGCCGACCCGCGCGAAGTGCTGCGCCAGGTGGTGAGCAAGTTCGACGACCTGGGCCTGGATATCTGCGCCGCGTTCGAGCTTGAGTTCTACCTGATCGACCAGGACAACCTCAACGGCCGCCCGCAACCGCCGCGCTCGCCTATTTCGGGCAAGCGCCCACAGTCGACCCAGGTGTACCTGATCGACGACCTCGATGAATACGCCGACTGCCTGCAAGACATGCTCGAAGCGGCCAAGGAGCAAGGCCTGCCGGCCGATGCCATCGTCAAGGAAAGCGCCCCGGCGCAGTTCGAGGTCAACCTGCACCACGTTGCCGACCCGCTGAAGGCCTGCGACTACGCGATCCTGCTCAAGCGCCTGATCAAGAACGTGGCCTACGACCATGAGATGGACACCACCTTCATGGCCAAGCCCTACCCGGGCCAGGCGGGCAACGGGCTGCACGTGCACATCTCGCTGCTGGACAAGAAAACCGGCAAGAACATCTTCGCCAGCAGCGACCCGCTGGAAAGCGACGCGCTGCGCCACGCCATCGGTGGCGTGTTGGAGACCATGCCGGCGTCGATGGCCTTCCTCTGCCCGAACATCAACTCGTACCGCCGTTTCGGCGCGCAGTTCTATGTGCCCAACGCGCCGAGCTGGGGCCTGGACAACCGCACCGTCGCGGTTCGCGTGCCGACCGACAGCAGCGAGAACGTGCGCATCGAGCACCGTGTGGCCGGCGCTGACGCCAACCCTTACCTGATGCTCGCGGCCATTCTCGCCGGTATTCACCACGGCCTGACCAGCAAGGTCGAGCCGGGTGAGCCGATTGAAGGCAACTCGTACGAACAACTGGAACAGAGCCTGCCGAACAACCTGCGCGATGCCCTGCGCGCGCTGGATGACAGCGAAGTGCTCAATCAATACATCAGCCCGGATTACATCGATATCTTCGTCGCCTGCAAGGAAAGCGAGCTGGCCGAGTTTGAAGTGTCGATCTCCGACCTCGAGTACAACTGGTACCTGCACACGGTGTAAGCCCATGAGCGCAAATGCGGTCCCCTTGATCGGTATCAGCGCCTGCCGCCAGCAGGTGGGGAAGAACTCGTCGCACACGGTGGGCGACAAGTATGTCGAGGCGGCCGGCTTTGCCGGGCTGCCGCTGATTTTGCCGGCGCGCGACGGGGGCAGTGATACCCCCGCGCTGCTGGCCCAACTCGACGGCATTCTTTTTACCGGCTCGCCTTCAAATATCGAACCGCATCATTACAATGGCGCCCCCAGCACGGAGGGTACCCGGCATGATCGCGCGCGCGATCGCCTGACCCTGCCGCTGCTGCAGGCGGCGATTGCCGCCGGTGTGCCGGTGTTTTGCATTTGCCGTGGGTTCCAGGAATTGAATGTGGCCCTTGGCGGCACCTTGCACCAGCGTGTGCAGGAGCTGCCTGGCTACCTTGACCACCGCGAACCTGAGGACGCACCCCTGGAGGTGCAATACGGCCCTCGTCACCCCGTTGGCATCGCGCCTGGCGGGTTGTTCGAGCGCCTGGGCCTGGCTGCGCAATTCGAGGTCAACTCGTTGCACAGCCAGGGCATCGACCGCTTGGCCCCTGGGCTGCGCGTCGAGGCGCGGGCCCCGGATGGCCTGATCGAAGCGGTGTCGATGCCAGATGCGCCGGGCTTCGTGCTTGGCGTGCAGTGGCACCCCGAATGGCGTTTTGCCGAAAACCCGGTCTCCCGGCGCCTTTTCCAGGCGTTTCGCGAGGCCTGTATTGCCCATGCTGCACGGGAGGGTACGCGCCAGAAGGCATTCTGACGTCACCCGAAGGTCTCGGATGACGCACCCCCTGTTGCAAGCTTTCAATGAGTGAAAGCGGACCTTGTACGCAAGGCCCGCGAAAACAATTCCAAAATTTACGGCACATACTCATGAGCGATTACACAGAAGCCGGCCGCCCACCCGATGTGGCGGCTGACGCGGGCAACACCCAGCGCAGCAAGGGCTTGGCCAAAGGCCGCCTGGGCTTGTTGGCCAGCGTGGTGCTGGGCATTTCCACCATCGCCCCGGTCTATACCCTGACCGGCGCGCTTGGCCCAACCGTGCGAGAGGTCGGTGCCCACCTGCCTGCGGTATTCATCGTCGGCTTCCTGCCGATGCTGCTGGTCGCCCTTGGCTATCGCGAGTTGAACTCGGCAGAGCCGGACAGCGGCACCTCATTCACCTGGTCGGCGCGGGCCTTTGGCCCGATGATCGGCTGGATCGGGGGCTGGGGGTTGGTGGTCGCCACCACCATCGTGCTGTCGAACCTGGCAGGCGTGGCGGTCGACTTCTTCTACCTGTTCCTGGGGCAGATCACCGGCAACCATGGCCTGGCGGCCTTGGCGGACAACCTGCTGATCAACATCAGCACCTGTTGCGTGTTCATCGCCCTGGCGGTGTGGATCTGCTGTCGCGGCATAGCCACCACCATGACGGTGCAGTATGGCCTGGTGGCCCTGCAGTTACTGGTGCTGATCGGCTTTGCCTTCGCCGCCTTCGGTGGCACTACTGCGCCGCCACCGCTGGAGTTCGATTTCGCCTGGTTCAACCCGTTCGGTGTCGAGTCGTTCTCGGCCTTCGCCGCGGGGCTTTCACTGTCGATCTTCATCTTCTGGGGCTGGGACACCTGCCTGACCGTCAGCGAAGAATCGGTGGGCAGCGAAGAGGTGCCGGGCAAGGCCGCCACCTGGACCGTGATGTTGATCCTCGGCCTGTACTTGTTCACCGCCATCGCCACCCTGCAGTTTGCCGGTATCAGCGAAACGGGCCTGGGCCTGAACAACCCGCGCATCCAGGAGAACGTCTTTGCCCACCTGGCCGGCCCGGTCATGGGGCCGCTGGCGATCCTGATGTCCATCGCCGTGCTGGCCAGCACCGCAGCGTCGCTGCAGTCGACCTTCGTGGCACCGGCGCGCACCCTGTTGGCCATGGGTTACTACGGTGCGGTACCGCCTAAGTTCGCCAGCGTTTGCCCGCGTTCGCAAACCCCGCGCTATGCCACCATCTGCGCCGGGCTGGCCGCCGGCCTGTTCTACGTGACCATGCGTACCCTGAGCGAGAACGTGCTGGCCGACACCATCACCGCGCTGGGCATGATGATCTGCTTCTACTATTCGCTGACTGCGTTTGCCTGTGTCTGGTACTTCCGCGACAGCCTGTTCGACAGCGTGCGCCACTTCGTCATGCGCGGCCTGTGCCCGCTTGTCGGTGGGGTCATCTTGTCGGTGATCTTCGCGCGTACCGCGATCGACAGCGCTTCGCCAGACTTCGGCAGCGGCTCGCATGTGGGTGGGCTGGGGCTGGTGTTCGTGATTGCCGCGATCATTTCGGTGCTTGGCATCGGGCTGATGCTGCTGTCGCGGATGCGGGCGCCGGCGTACTTCCTGGGGGCGACCCTGCGTCAGCAGGCGACCCTGCCGCTGGCGGAATAATGCAGAGGGGCGCTTTGCGCCCCATTCGCAGCACAAGGCTGCTCCTACATCCTTGCCTTTGTAGGAGCAGCCTTGCGCTGCGAATGGGCTGCAAAGCAGCCCCGCCCGGTCTCTCAGGACAGCAGTTCTTTCAGCAGCCCACCGTGGCGCTGCTGTTGCTTCTTCAACTGCAGGCGATTCGAGCGGAACACCGCCTTCAAGTCTTCCAGCGCGACGCCGAAGTCATCATTGATGATCAGGTAGTCGTACTCGTCGTAATGCACCATCTCGCTGACCGCTTCTTTCATGCGCCCGGCGATGATCTCCTCACTGTCCTGCCCACGCCCATCCAGGCGCTGACGCAGCGCTTCCTGGCTGGGTGGCAGGATGAACACCGAGAGTGCCTCGGGCATCAGCTTGCGCACCTGCTGGGCACCTTGCCAGTCGATTTCCAGGATCAGGTCGAAGCCCTGGTCGAGGGTCTGCTGCAGCGCGCTGCGCGAGGTGCCGTAGAAGTTGCCGAATACTTCGGCATGCTCGAGGAAGTCGCCTTGCTCGATCAGTGCCTTGAATTCTTCGTGCACGACGAAGTGGTAGTTCACCCCGTGCTGCTCACCCGGGCGCATGGCGCGGGTGGTGTGCGAGACCGAGACGCGGATTTGCTTGTCGTCCTGGGTCAGGGCCGTTACCAGGCTGGTCTTGCCGGCACCCGAAGGGGCCGAAACGATGTAGAGGGTGCCGCTGCTGTGATTCATGGTCGGGGTGGCCTTACTCGATGTTCTGTACTTGTTCACGCATCTGTTCGATCAATACCTTCAGGTTGACCGCCGCTTGCGTGCTACGCGGGTCGAATGCCTTGGAGCCGAGGGTATTGGCTTCGCGGTTGAGTTCCTGCATCAGGAAGTCCAGGCGCCGGCCGGCCGCGCCGCCCGACTTGAGCACGCGGCGCACTTCGGTGACGTGGGTGGCGAGGCGGTCGAGCTCTTCGGCGACGTCGCTCTTTTGCGCCAGCAGCACCATCTCCTGCTCCAGGCGTTGTGGGTCGAGCTCAGCCTGCATGTCGCCGAAGCGGTCGAGAATTTTCTGCCGCTGGGCCGCCAGCATCTGCGGCACCAGGGCGCGCAGGGTGGTGACCTCGGTGGTCATGTTGTCCAGGCGTTCGTTGATCAGCCGAGCCAGCTCCTGGCCTTCACGCAGGCGCCCGGCCTTGAGCTCGGCCAGCGCGTCGTCGAACAGCGCCACGGCCTCGGCGTTCAGCGCCTGCGGGTCGCTGGCGTCGGCAACCAGCACGCCCGGCCACGACAGCACTTCCAGGGGGTTCAGCGGGGCCGGCTGCTTGATCAGGCCAGCCACCTCTTCGGCGGCGGCGACCAGCTGTGCGGCGCGCTCACGGTCCACTTTCAGTGGCTTGCCGGTGCTGTCTTCGTTGAGGCGCAAGGTGCATTCCACCTTGCCGCGCGACAGCCCCTGGCGCAGGCCTTCGCGTACCGCGCCTTCGAGGTCGCGCAGGGCCTCGGGCAGGCGCAGGTGCGGCTCGAGGTAGCGGTGGTTGACCGAGCGCAGCTCCCAGACCAGGGTGCCTTGGCTGCCGGCGCGCTCGACACGAGCAAAAGCGGTCATGCTGTGCACCATGGGGAGTACCTCGCGTAGATGAATGAACAGGGAAGCCTCTCGGCTGCAAGGCGCAGGATTGTAGCGCAGTGGGGCCTCGGCGCCCAATCCAGCCATGTTACAGAGGGCGAAATGCGCAGTGGGAAAAGGCGACAGGCTGTCAGGGGCGCGACAATAGGCGTGTCCTCCCGCAGCTGCGAGCTCTATAATGCTCGGCAGATTCAAGTCCCAGTACAGGTATCCCAGATGAAACGTCCAAGTGGTCGCGCCGCCGATCAGCTCCGCTCGATCCGCATCACCCGCAACTACACCAAGCACGCCGAAGGGTCGGTACTGGTCGAGTTCGGTGACACCAAGGTCATCTGCACGGTCAGCGTGGAGAATGGTGTGCCCCGCTTCCTCAAAGGCCAGGGCCAAGGCTGGCTGACAGCCGAATACGGCATGCTGCCGCGCTCCACCGGCGAGCGTAACCAGCGCGAAGCCAGCCGTGGCAAGCAGGGCGGCCGCACCCTCGAAATCCAGCGCCTGATCGGCCGCTCGCTGCGCGCCGCGCTGGACATGAGCAAGCTCGGTGACATCACCCTGTACATCGACTGCGATGTGATTCAGGCCGACGGTGGCACCCGCACCGCGTCGATCACCGGTGCCATGGTCGCCCTGTGCGATGCCCTGGCCGTGATCAAGAAGCGTGGCGGCCTCAAGGCCGGCAACCCGCTCAAGCACATGATCGCCGCGGTTTCCGTGGGCATGTACCAAGGCGAGGCCGTGCTGGACCTGGACTACCTGGAAGACTCCGCCGCCGAGACCGACCTGAACGTGGTCATGACCAGCGCCGGTGGTTTCATCGAGGTACAGGGCACCGCCGAGGGCGCGCCGTTCCAGCCTGAAGACCTGAACGCCATGCTCGCCGTGGCGCAGAAGGGCATGAACGAGATCTTCGAACTGCAGCAGGCCGCCCTGGCCGACTGACTGTTTCTGTAGATACGAAAAAGCCGACATTGATGTCGGCTTTTTCGTATCTGAATACAACTCAGATGGTCAACGTCCAGTCATAGTCCACAATCAGCGGCGCATGCTGCGAGAAGCGCGGCTGACGCGGCAGGCGGGCGTTACGCACGAAGCGGCGCAGGCCTGGGGTGAGGATCTGGTAGTCGAACCGGTAGCCCAGGTTGAGCATCTCGGCCTGTTCGTTGTCCGGCCACCAGCTGTACTGGTCGCCTTCACGGCTGACTTCACGCAGGGCATCCACGTAGCCCATCTCGCCCGTGATCGCGTCCATCCAGGCACGCTCCGGTGCCAGGAAGCCAGGCGATTGCTGGCTGTCGCGCCAGTTTTTGATGTCGAGCTTCTGCTGCGCCACGTAGAACGAGCCGCAATAGATGTACTCGCGACGCTTGCGCCGCTGTTTGTCCAGGTACTTGGCGAAGTCGTCCATCAACTTGAATTTCTGGTTCAAGTCTTCGTCGCCGTTCATGCCCGAAGGCAGCAGCAGGCTGGCAATACTGACTTTGTCGAAATCTGCTTGCAGGTAACGCCCGTAACGGTCGGCTGTCTCGAAGCCCAGGCCGGTGATGACTGCCTTGGGCTGCATGCGCGAGTAAAGGGCTACGCCACCTTGGGCGGGCACCTCCGCGTCGCAGGCATAAAGGAAATAGCCATCGAGCTGGAAAGCTGGGTCGTCGAGTTCAAAGGCCGAGGCGCGGGTATCCTGAAGGCAGATGACGTCGGCATTCTGGGCTTGCAGCCAGCTGAGCAAACCACGCTCGGCCGCAGCCTGAATGCCATTTACGTTCACACTGATGATCCGCATAAATGGCCCCAAAAATCTCGTGCGTGTATGATACCCGAGCTCAACTCATTTAGCTAAATCCGTGGTGTCCGGGACTTTCCATGCAGCCGTATCAGCGCGACTTCATTCGTTTTGCCATCGACCGCGGCGTTCTGCGCTTCGGCGAATTCACCCTGAAATCGGGGCGTACCAGCCCGTACTTCTTCAATGCCGGCCTGTTCAACACAGGTTCTGCACTGGCGCAGTTGGGCCGTTGCTACGCGGCGGCCATCGTCGACAGCAAGATCCCGTTCGACGTGCTGTTTGGCCCAGCCTACAAGGGTATCCCCCTGGCGGCGACCACCGCCGTGGCCCTGGCCGATCAGCATCAGCTCGACGTGCCATGGTGCTTCAACCGTAAAGAAGCCAAGGATCACGGCGAAGGCGGCAGCCTGGTTGGCGCGCCTTTGGCGGGTGACGTATTGATCATCGACGACGTGATCACGGCCGGCACGGCCATCCGTGAAGTCATGCAGATCATCAATGCCCAGCAGGCCAAGGCCGCTGGCGTGCTGATCGCGCTTAACCGCGAAGAGCGCGGCAATGGCGAGCTGTCGGCGATCCAGGAAGTGGAGCGTGACTTCGGTATTCCGGTGGTCAGCATCGTTTCGCTGACCCAGGTGCTGGAGTTCCTGGCCGATGATCCGCAGCTCAAGCAGCATCTGCCTGCTGTTGAGGCGTATCGGGCGCAGTACGGGATCTGATTCCGGCTCGGTAATAAAAAAGGCGACCTTTGGATGAAGGTCGCCTTTTTTTGTGTCGCCTGTCCTGGCCTCTTCGCGGGTAAACCCGCTCCCACAGGCTCTGCGCCAACTTCAAGTCTGGCGATGTACCTGTGGGAGCGGGTTCACCCGCGAAGAGGCCGGGACAGACTAAGCAATCACTCAGCGCGGCTTGCGGTTGGTGATCAGGGTACCCACGCCGCTGTCGGTGAAGATCTCCAGCAGTACCGCGTTCGGCACGCGGCCGTCGATGATGTGCGAGCTGTTCACGCCGCCCTGCACCGCATCCAGTGCGCACTTGATCTTCGGCAGCATGCCGCCGTAGATGGTGCCGTCGGCGATCAGTTCGTTGACCTGCTCAGTGGTCAGGCCGGTCAGCACCTGGCCCTGCTTGTCCATCAGGCCGGCGATGTTGGTCAGTAGCATCAGCTTCTCGGCTTTCAGTGCCTCGGCAACCTTGCCCGCCACCAGGTCGGCGTTGATGTTGTACGACTCACCGTTGGCGCCCACGCCGATCGGCGCGATCACCGGGATGAAGTCACCCTTGACCAGCATGTTCAGCAGGTCGGTGTTCACGCTCACGACTTCGCCGACGTGGCCGATGTCGATGATTTCCGGGGTGGTCATCTCTGGCGTCTGGCGGCTGACGGTCAGCTTCTTGGCGCGGATCAGCTCCGCGTCCTTGCCGGTCAGGCCGATGGCGCTGCCGCCGTGGCGGTTGATCAGGTTGACGATGTCCTTGTTGACCTGGCCGCCCAACACCATCTCGACCACGTCCATGGTGGCCGAGTCGGTCACGCGCATGCCGTCGATGAAGTGGCTTTCGATCGACAGGCGCTTGAGCAGGTCACCGATCTGTGGGCCACCACCGTGGACCACCACCGGGTTGATGCCCACAGCCTTCATCAGCACGATGTCACGGGCGAAGCCGGTTTTGAGCTCCTCGCTCTCCATCGCGTTGCCGCCGTACTTGATCACCAGTGTCTTGCCGACAAAGCGGCGGATGTAAGGCAGTGCTTCGGACAAAACTTCGGCTACATGGGAAGCGGCATCGCGATCGAGGGTCATGCAGGGCTCCTGTAAGGAACAGATAGTCGGTCAGAACGGCAGTTGCAGCTCAGGGGCAACCCGCAGCAACTGGGCGCGGAAAACATCCTTGATACGTTGCAATTCGGCGTCGTTGTCGGCCTCGAAGCGCAGCACCAGCACCGGCGTGGTGTTGGAGGCGCGTACCAGGCCCCAGCCGTGGGCGTAGTCGACCCGCACACCGTCGATGGTGGTCAGGTTGGCCGCGCCCCAGTCGGCGTCGCGTTGCAGTGCATCAATGATGCTGAATTTACCCTCGTCGGTCACATCAATATTGATTTCCGGCGTGGAAATATCGTTCGGGAACGCTGCGAACAGGCTTTCGGCGTCTTGCCCGGCCTTGCTGAGGATCTCCAGCAGGCGTGCGGCACTGTAGATGCCATCGTCGAAACCGTACCAGCGTTCCTTGATGAAGATGTGCCCGCTCATCTCGCCGGCCAGCAACGAACCGGTCTGTTTCATCTTCTTCTTGATCAGCGAGTGGCCGGTCTTCCACATCAGCGCGCGGCCGCCATGCTGTTCGATCAGCGGGGTCAGGCGACGGGTGCATTTGACGTCGAAGATGATCTCGGCGCCCGGGTTGCGCGACAGCACGTCCTGGGCAAACAGCATCAGCAGGCGGTCGGGGTAGACGATGGTGCCGGTGTTGGTCACCACGCCTACGCGGTCGCCGTCACCGTCGAACGCCAGGCCGATGTCGGCCCCGGTTTCCTTGACCTTGGCGATCAGGTCCGCAAGGTTTTCCGGCTTGCCTGGGTCTGGGTGGTGGTTAGGGAAGTTACCGTCCACCTCGCAGAACAGCGGGATAACGTCGCAGCCCAGGGCTTCGATCAGCTGCGGGGCGATGACGCCGGCAGCGCCGTTGCCGCAGTCCACCACCACCTTGAGCTTTTTCGCCAGCTTCACGTCGCCGACGATTTGCTGGTAATAGCGCTCGAGGATTTCGACCTTTTCCACGCTGCCTTCGCCACGGCTCAGGTCGTTGGTTTTCAGGCGGGTCTGCAGGGCCTGGATCTGTTCGTTGGCCAGGGTGTCGCCTGCGATGACAATCTTGAAGCCGTTGTAGTCCGACGGGTTGTGGCTGCCGGTGAGCATCACGCCCGATGTGCCGGCCAGCACGTTGGCGGCGTAGTACAGCGCGGGGGTCGGCACCAGGCCGACATCGCTGACCTGGCAGCCAGCGTCGGCCAGGCCTTTGATCAGCTGTTCCACCAGCATTGGGCCGGACAAGCGGCCATCGCGGCCAACGGAAATCTTGGGCTCGCCTTGGGCGAGGGTCTGCGCGCCGATGGCGCGGCCGATCCAGTAGGCGGTTTCGGCATGGAGGGTCTTGCCGACCACGCCGCGAATGTCATAAGCGCGGAAAATGCTGTCCGGCAGTGCGGGGACCAGGTGGGCCATTTCGTTCATCTCTGGAAGCTCCATTAGTCAAAGGCTGTCTGGGCAGGCGCAAACTGAACGCTTGGACGGTGGTTTCGCCAGAGAGTTCGCCATCCTTGGCCTGAACGGTCAGCTGTCGGCTCAGTGGCTGCCGGAGTGGCCGAAGCCGCCAGTGCCACGCTGGCTTTCGTCGAAGGCTTCGACGATGTCGAAGTGCGCCTGCACCACCGGCACCAACACCAACTGGGCGATACGCTCGCCAATGGCGATGGTGAACGGGGTGTTGCCGCGGTTCCAGCACGACACCATCAGCTCGCCCTGGTAGTCCGAGTCGATCAGGCCGACCAGGTTGCCCAACACGATGCCGTGCTTATGGCCCAGGCCCGAGCGTGGCAGGATCATGGCTGCCAGGCCCGGGTCGCCGATGTAGATCGACAGGCCGGTGGGGATCAGCAGGGTCTGGCCGGGCTCGAGGACAGTGTCCTCCTTGAGCAGGGCGCGCAGGTCCAGGCCGGCAGAGCCTGGGGTGGCGTACTGCGGCAGGGGAAATTCGGTGCCCAGGCGTGGGTCGAGGATCTTGGCTTGAAGAGCGTGCATGTAACTTATTGAACCTGGTTGAGCCGTTCGGCGATGAAGGCGACCAGCTGCCGGGCGATCTTGCCCTTGCTGGTCTGCGCAAAGAGGGTCTGGTGCTGCTGGCGGTCGATCACGGTCAAGGCGTTCTCTTCGCTGTTGAAGCCGATGCTGGGGTTGGCCACATCATTGGCGACGATCAGGTCGAGGTTCTTGTCCTTGAGCTTGCGTGTGGCGTAATCGAGCAGGTGTTCGGTTTCGGCGGCGAAGCCGACGCTGAACGGGCGGTCGCCACGGCCAGCGATGGTCGCAAGGATATCGGGATTACGCACCATCTGCAGCAGCATGCCGTCGCCGGTCGTAGGATCTTTCTTGAGTTTTTGCGTGGCAACTACCTCTGGGCGGTAGTCCGCGACCGCTGCCGAGGCAATGAACAGGTCGCAGGGCATGGCCGCTTCACAGGCCGCGAGCATGTCCCGCGCGCTGACCACGTCGATGCGGTTGACCCGGTCGGGGGTTGGCAGGTGCACCGGGCCGGTGACGAGGGTCACCCGAGCACCGGCTTCGGCAGCCGCTTCGGCCAGGGCGAAGCCCATCTTCCCGGAGCTATGATTGGTGATGTAGCGGACCGGGTCGATGTTTTCCTGGGTTGGGCCGGCAGTGATCAGCACGTGTTTGCCGGTCAGCGTCTGGCGCTTGAAGCTTTCGGCGGCGCACCAGGCCAGGTCGGTGGCCTCGAGCATACGGCCAAGGCCTACGTCGCCACAGGCTTGGCTGCCGGAAGCTGGGCCGAACACCTGGATGCCACGGCTTTTGAGCAGGTCGAGGTTGGCCTGGGTGGCCGGGTCACGCCACATCGCCTGGTTCATGGCCGGGGCGACGGCAACGGTGGCGTCGGTGGCCAGGATCAGGGTGGTCAGCAGGTCGTCGGCCATGCCTTGGGCCATGCGCGCCATGAGGTCGGCCGTGGCGGGGGCGATGAGGACCAGGTCGGCCCACTTGGCCAGCTCGATATGGCCCATGGCCGCTTCGGCGGCGGGGTCGAGCAGGTCCATGTGCACCGGGTGGCCGGACAGCGCCTGCAGGGTCAGCGGGGTGATGAACTCTGCACCGCCACGGGTCATGACGACGCGCACCTGCGCGCCGTGCTCCAGGAGTCGGCGGATCAGTTCGGCGCTTTTGTAGGCGGCAATGCCGCCACCGACGCCGAGGACGATGCGCTTGTGATACAGCCGCTGCATAGGCTTTTGCCTTTTTCCAGTGAAAGCGGGCGGCGACAAGAACTGCCTGCGGCAGAACGTCGCATGTACGAGGCGAAATAGATTAACACAGGGCCCAAACGTGCCGCAGCAGGACCAAGGAGCGGGGATGAGTATCAGGGAATGGCCGGCTGAAGAACGGCCGAGGGAGAAGTTGTTGTTGCGGGGGGCTGCGGTGCTGTCGGACGCCGAGCTGGTAGCGGTGCTGCTGGGCTCGGGCGTTGCCGGGCGTAACGTGCTGGAGCTGGCGCGGGGGTTACTGGTTCGCTTTGGGGGCCTGAGGCCATTTCTGGAGGCTGATCGCCAAGCCATTTTGCGCGAGCCAGGTCTTGGGCCCGTGAAGTACGCCCAGTTGCAGGCACTTCTGGAGATTGGCCGGCGCTACCTGGATGAGACGATCGAGCGCACGCCGGCGCTGGAGAGCCCGGAGGCGGTGCGACGCTACCTCAAGGCCATGCTGCGCCATGAGGCCAGTGAAGTGTTTGGCTGCCTGTTTCTGGATACCAAGCACCGGCCGCTGGCGTTCGAGATCCTGTTCAGGGGGACGATCGACCGGGCCAGTATCTACCCGCGGGAAGTGGTGCGCCGAGCGTTGCTGCACAACGCAGCGGCGTTGATCCTGTGCCATAACCACCCGTCGGGCAACAGCGAGCCCAGCCAGGATGATGTGCACATGACGTTGGCGCTAAAGCGCGCGTTAGGGCTGATCGATGTGCGGGTGCTGGACCACATCATCGTGGGCGATGGCGAGCCATTGTCGATGGTGGAGGAGGGGTGGATCGTTGCTTAGCGGTGTACTTGTGCCGGCCTCTTCGCGGGGCAAGCCCGCTCCCACAGGTACCGCACAGCATTCAAAGGCTGTGAGGTCCTTGTGGGAGCGAGCTTGCCCCGCGAAGAGGCCGGCACAGGCTTACTTGGTCACCGAAACCTTGCTGAAATCCAATCGCCCAAACGGGCTCACCTGGTACCCCTCGACCCCCTGGCGTAGCAGGGTGGCCGCGGTCGGATGCGCCAGCGGCACCCACAGCGCCTGCTGCTGGATCAGCGTCTGCGCCTGCTGGTACAGCCGGCTGCGTACGCTCTGGTCATTGGTGGTGCGCCCGGCGTTGATCAGCTGGTCGAGGCGGCTGTCGCAGAACCGTGCAAAGTTGGTCCCCGACTTCACCGCCGCACAGGAAAACTGCGGGCTGAGGAAGTTGTCCGGGTCGCCGTTGTCACCCGCCCAGCCCATGAACAGCAAGTCATGCTCGCCGGCCTTGGCGCGGCGGATCAGCTCGCCCCACTCGATCACGCGGATTTCGGCCTTGATGCCGATCTTGCCCAGGTCGGCCTGCAGCATCTGCGCGCCAAGGCTGGGGTTGGGGTTGAGCAGGCTGCCCGAAGGGCGGGTCCAGATCGTGGTGCTGAAGCCGTCAGGCAGGCCAGCCTTGGTCAGCAAGGCCTTGGCCTTTTTCAGGTCCAAAGGGTAGCCGGGCAGGTCCTTGGCGTAGCTCCAGGTGTTGGGCGGGTAGGGGCCGTTGGCGGCCGTCGCGGTGCCTTCGAACACCGCCTTGAGGTAAGCCTGTTTGTCGAAGGCCAGGTTGATGGCCTGGCGCACCTCTGGCTTGTCCAGGGGCGGGTGTTCGCTGTTGATGGCGACGAAGGCGGTCATGAAGGCCGGCGTGCTGGCTACCGTGAGGTTGCTATCCTTGCCGGCTTCAGCGATGTCCAGCGGCTTGGGCGACAGGGCCACCTGGCACTCGTTGCGCTTGAGTTTTTGCAGGCGCACGTTGGCATCGGTGGTGATGGCGAAGATCAGCGGGTCGACCGCAGGCTTGCCGGCGAAGTAGTCGGGGTTGGCGCGGTAGCGCACCACGGCGTCCTTCTGGAAACGCTGGAAGACGAACGGCCCGGTGCCGATCGGCTGGCTGTTGAGCTTGTCCGGCGTGCCCGCCTTGAGCAGTTTGTCGGCATACTCGGCGGAATAGATCGAGGCAAAGCCCATGCTCAAGGTGGCCAGGAACGTGGCATCCGGGTGGGTCAGGGTGAAGCGCACAGTGTGCGGCTCGGGGGCATCGATCGACTTGATCAGGCTGCCCAGTTGCAGCGATTGCGCATGCGGGTAACCGCCCGGCGCAGTCTTGTGCCAGGCGTGGGCTGGGTAGAGCATGCGCTGGAAGCTGAACAGCACGTCGTCGGCGTTCAGCTCGCGGGTCGGTTTGAAGTAGGCGGTGGTGTGGAACTTCACGTCATCGCGCAGCTTGAAGTCGTAGATCAGGCCGTCTGCCGACACCGTCCAGCTCGCCGCCAGGCTAGGGACAACCTTGCCTTGGCCGGCGTCGAACTCCACCAACCGGTTCATCAGCACGTCGGCCGAGGCATTGGTGGTGGTCAGCGAGTTGTACTGGACCACGTCGAAGCCTTCGGGGCTGGCTTCGCTGCAGACACTCAGCGGGGCTGCCTGGGCGATGCCAGCGGCAAACAGGGAGGTAAACAATAAGGAAAAGGCGGCGGCACGCATCGTGACTCCTTGGCTGTCAGTGGCCCATCTGCCAGTGCAGTCTGGAAACGTCCTACCCTAGTGTGCGCATCAGCAAATGACCACCCTCTTTTTCTGTCGGCTGGCGACGAGTGGTCGACAGTGCGCCGCGCTAGTCGCTATGCTGCTCGCGCACGATTTGCCTCAGCTAGATGCTCATCATCTGTTGTTGCAATGCAGTCTTTCTGGTATAAAGCAGCGCTCTTTTCTAGGGGCTCGGCCTGTCGCATCAGCGGATCCGGTCGATAAGACCTCCAGAATCACGGCGCCTGGCGCCAAAGACTGAGAGATTAAGCGGCCAACCCATGCCGGGTTGGGCATGTGGTTTTAGAGGGCTGAGTCATGTCGAGAGTCTGTCAAGTTACTGGTAAGGGTCCAGTAACCGGGAACAACATTTCCCACGCAAACAACAAAACCCGTCGTCGTTTCCTGCCGAACCTGCAGCACCACCGTTTCTGGGTTGAGTCCGAGAAGCGTTTCGTGCGTCTGCGCGTTTCCGCCAAGGGCATGCGTATCATCGACAAGCGCGGCATCGACGCCGTTCTGGTTGACATCCGTAAAGCTGGCGCCAAGGTTTAAGGGAGAACATCATGCGTGAATTGATCCGTCTGGTTTCGAGTGCCGGTACCGGCCACTTCTACACCACCGACAAGAACAAGCGCACCACTCCGGACAAAATCGAGATCAAGAAATATGATCCGGTTGTTCGCAAGCACGTGGTGTACAAGGAAGCCAAGATCAAGTAATTGATCGGCAACCTTAAAAAAAACCCGCATCCGAAAGGACGCGGGTTTTTTTTTGCCTGCCAGGGCCCCTTACTTCTGCTCGAACATCACGTAGATCTTGCGGCAAGGCTCCAGCACCTCCCAGGTGCCTTTGAAGCCGGCCGGGATGACGAACCGATCACCGGCGCGCAGGGTCTTGGCGCCGCCATCCTGGTCGCGCAGCACCGAAACGCCCTGCACGATCTCGCAATATTCGTGCTCGGTATAGTTCACGGTCCACTGCCCGACTTCACCTTCCCAGACACCCGCCGCAAACTGGCCGCACGGGCTGGAGTAGTGGTTATAGACGGCCTGGTCGGGCTCGCCCTTGAGGATTTTCTCTGCAGCCGGGCGGTAGCGTTCAGCCTCGGTTAGAACCTGGGCGAAGTCGATGATGCTGGCGATGCTCATGGTGCGGCTCCTGTTGTTGTTTAATAAAATGAACATCAGTAGGCTTTTAGGCCATTCGTGTCAAATATATTGATAGTTTACACAGGCTGGTTTAGGGTGTCGTTTGCCCGTGCGCGCGCGTCGCCCGGCCAGAATTCTGACAACGCCAGTGAGTCCTCAGTGCGGCGTTGCACCTAAACAAGAGGAGGAGTTTCGTATGACCACCCTGACTCGTGCGGACTGGGAACAACGTGCCCAGCAACTGAAGATCGAAGGCCGTGCCTTCATCAACGGCGAATACACCGACGCCGCATCCGGTGAGACCTTCGAGTGCCTGAGCCCGGTCGACGGACGCTTCCTGGCCAAGGTCGCCAGCTGCGACCTGGCTGACGCCAACCGTGCCGTCGAGAACGCCCGCGCCACCTTCGATTCCGGCGTCTGGTCGCGCCTGGCTCCGGCCAAGCGCAAGGCCAAGCTGATCCGCTTCGCCGACTTGCTGCGCAAGAACGTCGAAGAGCTGGCACTGCTCGAAACCCTGGACATGGGCAAGCCGATCGGCGACTCCTCGACCATTGACGTCCCAGGCGCAGCACAAGCCCTGCACTGGAATGCCGAAGCCATCGACAAGGTCTACGACGAAGTCGCACCGACCCCGCATGACCAACTCGGCCTGGTAACCCGTGAGCCGGTGGGCGTCGTCGGCGCCATCGTGCCGTGGAACTTCCCGCTGCTGATGGCCTGCTGGAAACTCGGCCCGGCCCTGGCCACCGGTAACTCGGTGGTGCTCAAGCCGTCCGAAAAATCGCCACTGACCGCCATCCGCATCGCCCAGCTGGCCATCGAAGCCGGCATCCCGGCCGGTGTGCTGAACGTGTTGCCAGGCTACGGCCACACTGTCGGCAAGGCCCTGGCCCTGCACATGGACGTCGACACCCTGGTGTTCACCGGCTCCACCAAGATCGCCAAGCAGCTGATGATCTACGCTGGCGAATCGAACATGAAGCGTATCTGGCTGGAAGCCGGCGGCAAGAGCCCGAACATCGTCTTCGCTGACGCACCGGACCTGCAAGCCGCTGCCGAAGCCGCTGCCAGCGCCATCGCCTTCAACCAGGGCGAAGTCTGCACCGCGGGTTCGCGCCTGCTGGTCGAGCGCTCGATCAAGGACACGTTCCTGCCCCTGGTGGTCGAGGCCCTCAAAGGCTGGAAACCGGGCAACCCACTGGACCCGCAGACCACCGTTGGCGCGCTGGTCGATACCCAGCAGATGAACACCGTGCTGTCGTACATCGACGCTGGCCACAAGGATGGCGCCAAACTGCTGGCCGGTGGCAAGCGCATCCTCGAAGAGACCGGCGGCACTTATGTCGAGCCGACCATCTTCGACGGCGTGACCAATGCCATGAAGATCGCCCAGGAGGAAATCTTTGGCCCCGTGTTGTCGGTGATCACCTTCGACACGGCCGAAGAAGCCATCGCCATTGCCAACGACACGCCGTACGGCCTGGCGGCTGGCATCTGGACTTCGGACATTTCCAAGGCCCACAAGACCGCCCGTGCCGTGCGCGCTGGCAGCGTCTGGGTCAACCAGTACGACGGCGGCGACATGACCGCGCCGTTCGGTGGCTTCAAGCAGTCGGGCAACGGCCGTGACAAGTCGCTGCATGCGCTGGAGAAATACACCGAGCTGAAAGCGACCTGGATCAAGCTGTAAATCGCTGGGGCCGCGATGCGGCCCATTCGCGGGACAAGCCCGCTCCCACACGTTCACCGCTGATTTCAGAATCGCGGAGTACCTGTGGGAGCGGGCTTGTCCCGCGAATGGGCCCAAGAAAATCCAACAGGGGGAGCACATGCGCTGGGGCACCTACTTCGCCGTACTGGCATCCGTACTCAGTGTCGGCCTTGCGCTCGGCGTGAGCATGCCGCTGGTTTCCCTGCGCCTGGAGGCCTGGGGCTACGGCAGTTTCGCCATCGGCGTAATGGCAGCGATGCCCGCCTTGGGCGTACTGCTGGGTGCCAGCCTGGCCAGCCGCCTCGCCGGTTGGGTCGGCGTGCCTACCGCCATGCGCCTGTGCCTCTGGGGCGGCGCGCTGTCGATCGGCCTGGTCGCGGTGCTGCCCAACTACCCGCTGTGGCTGGCCCTGCGCCTGCTGATCGGCATGTCCCTGACCGTGGTGTTCATCCTCGGCGAAAGCTGGATCAACCAATTGGTGGTCGAGCAATGGCGTGGCCGCCTGGTGGCGCTGTATGGCAGCAGCTATGCGTTGAGCCAACTGGCCGGGCCGCTGGTGCTGGGCTTTCTCGGTTCGGACGACGACTTTGGGTTCTGGGCCGCGACCGGCTTGCTGTTGCTGGCACCGCTGGTGCTGTTGGGCCGCGGCGGGGCGCCGACCACTGAAGCCTACAGCGTCACCTTCCGCGACCTGGTCGCTTTCTGCCGCCGCCTGCCGGTGATCGCTTGGGCTATCGCCCTGTTTGCCTCGTTCGAGGCGATGATCCTGACCTTGTTGCCGGTCTACAGCCTGCAGCAAGGGTTCACCACCGAGGTTGCCTTGTTCATGGTGAGCACGGTGGTGGTAGGCGATGCAGTGCTGCAGTTGCCGATCGGCGCGCTGGCTGACCACATGTCGCGGCGCACCCTGTTCACCGGTTGTGCGGTGACCTTGATGTGCTCCAGCCTGGCGATTCCGTTGCTGCTGCACACGCCGGTAATCTGGCCGCTGTGGGTGCTGTTCGGGGCCAGTGCTGGGGGGTTGTTCACCCTGTCGCTGGTGCTGATCGGCGAGCGTTATCGGGATGATGCGCTGGTACGTGCCAATGCCCATGTGGCGCAGCTGTGGGGCATCGGTTGCCTGCTCGGGCCGCTGTTGGCCGGGGCGGGTAGCCAATGGATCAGCGGGCATGCGTTGCCGTTGTTGATGGCTATTGGGGCAGCAGGGCTGGTGGTGTTGACCCGTCGGCGCGGTGCCTTCGAACCTGCGCCTGCCTGATGTTCTTTGGAAGCTTTGCGGCCCTTTCGCAGCACAAGGCTGCTCCAGGGATACGCGGTGCTCTGTAGGAGCAGCCTTGTGCTGCGAATGGGGCGCAAAGCGCCCCCCCGCAATCGGAACTACAGCATCTTCTCCAGGCCAACCGCCTTGCTGATCCAGGCATTGAAGCGCCGCCAGAGCCCGCCGGGCTCTGCTGTCAGCGTGTGCAGCTGGCCATTGTCCTCGGTCACCCAGACCAGCTTGTCATTGGCCAGCCTCACCTGATAACTCAGCGCGGGCGCCATGCCTTGCACGGCCAGCTCGCGGGTGTATTCGGCCAGCTCCGGGCTGTCCACCAGCACCCCGACCTCGGTATTCCACAGCACCGAACGCGGGTCGAAATTGAACGAGCCGATGAACGTCTTGCGCCGGTCGAAGACGATCGCCTTGCTGTGCAGGCTCGAATCGGAGCTGCCACGGAAGCTCAGGCGCCCGGCGCTGGGGTCGCCCGGCTGGCGGCGCAGCTCGAACAGTTGCACGCCATGTTCGAGCAGCGCACGGCGGTAGGGCGCATAGCCGCCATGCACCGCTGGCACATCGGTGGCTTCCAGCGAATTGGTCAGCAGCCGGACCGACGCCCCGGCATCGGCACGGCCGGTCAGGTACAGCAACCCCGGCTCGCCCGGCACGAAGTACGCCGATACCAGGATCAGCTCCTTGTGCACGTTGGCCAGGTCCGGCGCCAACTGCTGGCTCAGCAGCAGGTGCGGGTCGGGCTCGTCATCGGCTAGCACCTTGCTCGGCGCATCCCACAGCACTTGGCTATGGGCCCAGATCAGCTCGTTGCGCCAGATATCCAGGCGCGGCTGCGACTGGTACGCCATCAACCGGTCATACAAGGCCTTGCGCTGCGTCCGCGCCTCGGCCAGGGAAACCTCCAGGCGATGGCGGCTGGCGCGCAGGTCGTCGGCATCCGGCAGGCGCCAGAGAAAATCGCCGATCGGCCGGCTCAGGGCGCTGTTCCAGTACTGGTCGAAACTGTGGCCAAGTTGTTCGGCCACCGGGCCTACGCCCAGCAAGTCGATGTCGGTGAAGTTGAGGTTGGGCTCGGCATCGAAGTACTCGTCACCCAGGTTGCGCCCGCCGACGATGGCCATGCTGTTGTCCACCAGGAACAGCTTGTTGTGCATGCGCCGGTGCTGGCGCGACAGGTTGAACAGGCGGCCTACGGCCCGCGTGGCGCCGGTGCTGCGCCCCAGGTGCAGCGGGTTGAAGACGCGGATCTGGATATTCGGGTGGGCATCGAGGGTGCCCATGATGGTGTCCAGGCCATCGCTGGTGGTGTCGTCCAGCAGAATGCGCACGCGCACGCCACGGTCGGCGGCACGCAGCAGCTCATGCACCAGCGCGCGGGTGCTGAGGCCGTCGTGGACGATGTAGTACTGCAGGTCGATGCTGGCCTGGGCGTTGCGGATCAGCTCGGCGCGCGCGCGAAACGCCTCGTTGCTGTTGGGCAACAGGCGAAAGCCCGAGCGCCCCTCATAAGGTGCCGCCTGGCGCAGCACCGAGCGGCCGAAGGCGGAATCGTTGGCCGGCAGCGCCTGGCTGACTTCGCGAGGGGCGCCGACGCTGGCACAGCCTGCAAGGCCGAGCAGTAGCGTCAGCAGAAGCGGCAGAGCTTGCTGCAATCTCAAGGTAAGCGCGTCCTGTACAGCAAAAGCTTAAGGGGTTGGACCGTGGAGGGCGGCGCAAAGTTACGCGCAGGCGTCGTCCTGATCCAGTAGACGAAGGGCGGTTTCACCCACGTTGCGCACGGCGGTCTCGATTGCCGGCGTAGGTTGGGCGGCGAAATTCATGCGCAGGCAGTGACGGAACTTGCCCGAGGCCGAGAAAATGCTGCCCACGGCAACCTGCACCCCCTGCTCCAGTAAAGCGCGGTTCAGCCGCAGCGTGTCGAAATGTTCGGGCAGTTCGACCCACAGCATGAAGCCCCCTTGGGGCCGGCTGACACGGGTGCCCGGTGGGAAGTAACGGGTGACCCAGTCGCTCATCACGTCGCGGCTGCGTTGGTATTGGCTGCGCATGCGGCGCACGTGGGGCTGGTAATGGCCGGCCTTGATGAAGTCGGCAATGGCCAGTTGCGGTTGGCTGGCGGTGCTGCCGGTGCTGATGTACTTCATGTGCAGCACCCGCTCCAGGTAACGCCCCGGCGCGACCCAGCCGATGCGCAGGCCGGGGGCCAAGGTTTTGGAGAACGAGCTGCACAGCAACACGCGGCCATCGTCGTCGAACGACTTGAGGGTGCGCGGGCGCGGGTAGGTGTAGGCCAGGTCACCGTACACATCGTCTTCCAGAATGGCCACGTCATAGCGCTGGGCCAGGCTCAGCAACGCCTTCTTGCGCGCCTCGGGCATGATGTAGCCCAGCGGGTTGTTGCAGCTCGGGGTGATCTGGATGAGCTTGATCGGCCACTGCTCCAGGGCCAGCTCCAGCGCTTCGAGGCTGATGCCGGTGACCGGGTCGGTGGGGATCTCCAGTGCCTTCATGCCCAAGCCCTTGAGGGTTTGCATGGCGCCATGGAAGCTGGGCGAGTCGACCGCGACGATATCGCCCGGCTCGCACACCGCGCGAATGCTGCACGACAGCGCCTCATGGCAGCCGGTGGTCACCACCAGGTCGGCCGGGCCCAGGCGGCAGCCGGAGTCCAGCATCAAGCGGGCGATCTGCTCGCGCAGGGCCAGGTTGCCATGGATGTTGTCGTAATACAGGCCAGGCATGTCCTGGCGCCGGCTCAGTTGGGCGAGGCTGCGCAACAGCGGCTTGAGGGTCGGGCTGTTGACGTCGGGCATGCCGCGGCCCAGTTGCATCACGTCCTGGCGCGGGGTACTGCGGACCAGCTCCAGCACCTGTTCCCACTGGGAAATGTCCACAGGGCGCTGGGCCGGGCGGCTGACGGCGGGCAGGGCAGGGAGGTGGCGGTGTTCGCTGACAAAGTAGCCCGACTTGGGCCGCGGCGAGACCATGCCGCTGTCTTCGAGCATGCGGTAGGCCTGCTGCACGGTGCTCAGGCTGACGCCGTGTTCCATGCTGAGGGCGCGCACCGAAGGCAGGCGCTGGCCGGGGCGATACAGGCCTTGCTCGATACGGGCGCCGAGCAGCTCGGCGAGGTTGAGGTAGAGCGTCACGGCATACTCCAGCGTCGCCTGCATACAGCGACCAGTACAGTTGCGCTGAAAATACAGCATTCACGCGTCGATTCGCCAATTCTGTATGGGAATAATAAGCCGAGAGTGGATCTGTATTGTCACCATTGCCAACGCGCATGCTTGCTCCACGGTATCAACTGAACGGGAGAACGCAGTGATGGGTGGCATGAGCGATGTGCGCTTGCAACTGATGGCCAAGGACCTGGAAGCCGGGCAGCGGGCCAAGGTCTTCAATGCGCCAGCGGGCCTGAGCCGTTGGGGGCTGATGGTGCATCGCTGGCATACCCGCAGGGCGCTGCTGCAGCTGACAGACGATGAGTTGCGCGATGTCGGGCTGAGCTGGGAGCAGGCCCGTACAGAAGGGTGCAAACCCTTCTGGAAGGCATAAACGGCCCAATTTGTAGGCACGGCAGCATTCAGACCAGCTCTTTCAGCCGGTGCCAGAGCATCCCCAGTGCCAACAGCGGCGAGCGCAGGTGCTTGCCGCCTGGGAAGGTGATGTGCGGCACCTTGGCGAACAGGTCGAAGCGCCCGCTTTGCTGGCCGCTGATGGCCTCGCCCAGCAGGCGTGCGGCCAGGTGGGTAGCGTTGAGCCCATGGCCAGAGTACGCCTGGGCGTAATAGACATTCGGCTGGCTGGCCAAACGGCCGATCTGCGGCAGGCGGTTGGCGCCGATGCCGATCATGCCGCCCCATTGGAACTCGATGCGCACATCGGCCAGGTGCGGGAAAACCTTGAGCATTTTCGGCCGCATGTAGGCGGCGATGTCTTGCGGGTCGCGGCCGGAATAGTGGCAGGCACCGCCGAACAGCAACCGGTGGTCCGCAGACAGGCGATAGTAGTCCAGCGCTACACGCTGGTCGCACACGGCCATGTTCTGTGGCAGCAGTGCGCGCGCCCGTTCCTCGCCCAGTGGCTCGGTGGCGATGATGTAGCTGCCGGCGGGCAGCACCTTGCCGCCTAGCTCGCGGTTGAGGTCGTTGTGGTAGGCATTGCAGCACAGCACCAGCGTCTTGGCGCGGACCCGGCCTTGGGCCGTGTGCACCTTGACCTCAGGGCCATACTCGATGCGGGTGACTTCCGACTGCTCATACAGGCGCACGCCCAGGCGGCTGGCTACGGCCGCCTCGCCAAGGGCCAGGTTGAGCGGGTGCAGGTGGCCCGAGCCCATGTCGATCAGGCCGCCGACATAGCACTCGGCGCCGACCACGCTGTGGATATCGTCTTTGCCGACCAGGCGCAGCTCATGCTCGTAGCCCAAGCTGCGCAGTGCTTCAGCCTCTTCGGCAAAGCCCAGCAGCTCAGCAGGTTTATTGGCCAGGTCACAGTAGCCCCAGGTCAGGTCGCAGGCGATGGCGTGGCGCTCGACCCGCTCGCGAACGATCTCCACGGCTTCCAGGCCCATCAGCTTCATGCTGCGCACGCCTTCTTCGCCGATCACCGGGAGGAACTGATCCAGGCCATGGCCAACCCCGCGGATGAGTTGCCCGCCGTTGCGCCCGCTGGCGCCCCAGCCGAGCTTGCGGGCTTCCAGCAGGATCACCGAGAGGCCACGTTCGGCCAGTTCGATGGCGGTGTTCAGGCCTGAATAGCCGCCGCCGACGATGCACACGTCGGCGCTGTGCTCGCCTTGCAGGAAAGCGTGGTCGGGGTGGGGCGCGCTGCTGGCGGCGTAATAGGAGGCGGCGTGCTGCGCGCTATGGATCATGGGGCAGGTCCTGGGCAGGAAAACAGAAGGGGGGAGGATAAGCTGGGGTTTTGTGGTGGGGCAACTGGCCCAATCGCCGGCAAGCCGGCTCCCACCGGGGCTGCACTGCCCCTGAGATAAGCGGTGTACTGGTGGGAGCCGGCTTGCCGGCGATTGGCCCTATAATTCGACCTCGACCCTCATTGTGTACCCGCCATGTCCTGCAACCGCCACAAGATCCACTTCCTGCGCGAGCTCATCCCCTCATTCGAGTGCGAGCCCGGTTGCCACGATTGCTGCGGCCCGGTCACCACGTCCACCGAAGAAATGGCCCGCCTGCCGCGCAAGACCGAGGCGGAGCAGGCCGCTGCGCTGGAGCACCTGGACTGCGTGCACCTGGGCCCCAAGGGTTGCACGGTGTATGAAGAGCGGCCGATGATCTGCCGCCTGTTCGGCACCACCCCGCGCATGGCCTGCCCACGCGGTCGCGGCCCGGAACAGATGATCGAGCCCGAGGCCGAGCAGCTCGTTCACCAATTCATCGCCACCACCCGCCAAGTGCTGGTCTAGCCTCAGTCCGGAATCGGCAGGCAGAGGCTCTCTTTCACTTCCTCCATCACGATGTAGCTCTTCGACTCGCGCACGTGCGGCAGCTTCAGCAGGATGTCGCCCAGCAGCTTGCGGTACGAGGCCATTTCCGAGATGCGCGCTTTCACCAGGTAGTCGAAGTCGCCTGAGACCAGGTGGCACTCCAGCACATGGGGCAGTTTGAGCACGGCGCGGCGAAACTCCTCGAAGGTGTCGCCAGACTTGTAGTCCAGGCTGATTTCGACGAACACCAGCAAGCTGCCCTTCAGGTGCTGCGGGTTGAGCCGGGCGTTGTAGCCCATGATGATGCCCTCGCGCTCCAGGCGGCGGACGCGCTCGGTGCACGGGGTGGTGGAAAGCCCAACTTTCTCGCCCAGTTCGGTGAAGGAAATACGGCCGTCATTCTGCAGGATCCGCAGTATGTTGCGGTCGATCTTGTCCAGTTCACGCTTGCTCTGGTGCTGGGTTCTCATAGGGGATGCCCCTCCGTGAAAGGCAATATTGCCGAGAATTCTCGCCAAATATAGGCTTTTATATAGTGAATTGCACTGGTCTGTAATTTTTATACTGCGCGCATCCATGCCATTTCAACAAAAGACTGCGGTGCGCCGCGTGCGAGGGATCAACAATGCGAGTTCTGGTACTTGGTAGCGGTGTCATCGGAACCGCCAGTGCCTATTATCTGGCCCGGCAAGGTTTTGAAGTGACGGTGGTCGACCGCCAGCCAGCGGCGGCCATGGAAACCAGCTTCGCCAACGCAGGCCAGATCTCGCCCGGCTATGCCTCACCCTGGGCTGCCCCGGGTGTGCCGCTCAAAGCCATCAAGTGGCTGCTCGAACGCCATGCACCACTGGCCATCAAGCTCACCGGCGACGTTGACCAGTACCTGTGGATGGCACAGATGCTGCGCAACTGCACCGCCAGCCGCTATGCGGTGAACAAGGAGCGCATGGTGCGCCTGTCCGAGTACAGCCGCGACTGCCTCGACGAGCTGCGCGCCGAAACCGGCATCGCCTACGAAAGCCGCACCTTGGGCACTACCCAGTTGTTCCGCACCCAGGCTCAGGTCGATGCCGCAGCCAAGGACATCGCCGTGCTCGAACAGTCCGGCGTGCCGTATGAACTGCTCGACCGCGATGGCATTGCCCGCGTCGAACCGGCCCTGGCCGGGGTTAAAGACATCCTCGCCGGTGCACTGCGCCTGCCCAACGACCAGACCGGCGATTGCCAGCTGTTCACCACCAAGCTCGCCGACATGGCGCAGAAGCTGGGTGTGGAGTTCCGCTTCGGCCAGGACATTCAGCGCCTGGACTTTGCCGGTGACCGCATCAACGGTGTATGGATCGACGGCAAGCTGGAAACCGCCGACCGCTACGTGTTGGCCCTGGGCAGCTACTCGCCGCAGATGCTCAAGCCACTGGGCATCAAGGCGCCGGTCTACCCGCTCAAGGGTTACTCGCTGACCGTGCCGATCACCAACGCCGAGATGGCGCCGACGTCGACCATTCTCGACGAGACCTACAAGGTTGCCATCACCCGTTTCGACAACCGCATCCGCGTTGGCGGCATGGCTGAGATCGCCGGTTTTGACCTGTCGCTCAACCCGCGTCGGCGCGAAACGCTGGAGATGATCGTCAACGACCTTTATCCTCGCGGCGGTGACCTGAGCCAAGCCAGTTTCTGGACTGGCCTGCGCCCGGCCACCCCGGACGGTACGCCGATCGTGGGTGCCACAGCGTTCCGTAACCTGTTCCTCAACACAGGCCACGGCACCTTGGGCTGGACCATGGCGTGCGGCTCCGGTCGCCTGCTGGCGGACCTGATTGCACGTAAAAAGCCGCAGATCAGTGCCGAAGGGCTGGATATTTCTCGGTATGGCAACAGCCGGGAAGTGGCCAAGCACGGGCAGACCGCGCCCGTTCACCAGTGATGTGAGTGCCTGTTCCGGCCTCTTCGCGGCTAAAGCCGCTCCCACAGGGATCGCATGAACGTGCAGTTTGTGCGGTCCCTGTGGGAGCGGGTTTACCCGCGAAGAATCGAACACTGTTTTTAAACTGAACCACCATAAGGCATGCCGCCATGCGTCCCGCCCGCGCCCTGATCGACCTCCAGGCCCTGCGCCACAACTACCGCCTCGCCCGTGAACTGACCGGCGCCAAAGCCCTTGCCGTGATCAAGGCCGATGCCTACGGCCATGGCGCGGTGCGTTGCGCCCTGGCGCTGGAAGCCGAAGCCGACGGCTTTGCCGTGGCCTGCATCGAAGAAGCCCTGGAGCTGCGCGCCGCGGGCATCAAAGCCCCCGTTTTGCTGCTCGAAGGTTTTTTCGAGGCCAGCGAGCTGGCGTTGATCGCCGAGCACGACCTGTGGTGCGTGGTGCATTCGCTGTGGCAACTCGAAGCGATCGAAAAGACCCAGGTGCACAAGCCACTGACGATCTGGCTGAAGCTCGACAGCGGCATGCACCGCGTCGGCCTGCACCCCAAGGATTACCACGAGGCGTATCAGCGCCTGCTGGCCAGCGGCAAGGTGGCGCGCATCGTACTGATGAGCCATTTCGCCCGTGCCGACGAACTGGACGCCGACGCCACCGCCGAGCAGATCGCGGTGTTCGAGGCTGCGCGTCAGGGCCTGGCCGCCGAGTGCAGCCTGCGCAACTCGCCCGGCGTGTTGGCGTGGCCACAGGCTGGCGGCGACTGGGTACGCCCAGGCCTCATGCTGTATGGCGCCACCCCCTTCGAAGTCGCCCAGGCCGAGGCGCAACGCCTGCAACCGGTGATGACCTTGCAATCGCGCGTCATCAGCGTGCGCGAACTGCCCGCCGGTGAGCCGGTTGGCTACGGCGCCAAGTTCACCAGCCCGCGGCCGACCCGTGTCGGCGTGGTTGCCATGGGCTACGCCGATGGCTACCCGCGCCAAGCCCCCAATGGCACCCCGGTGATGGTCGCCGGCAAGCGCGCCCAGCTGATCGGCCGGGTCTCGATGGACATGCTCTGCATCGACCTGACCGATGTGCCAGAAGCTAACGTCGGCAGCCCGGTAGAGCTGTGGGGCAAGCAGGTGCTGGCCAGCGAAGTGGCTGCGCAGGCCGGCACCATCCCCTACCAGATCTTCTGCAACCTGAAGCGGGTGCCGAAAGACTACTGCGGTGAGTAAGTGCGACGAATGAGACGCTGAAGCGGACAGCTTGAGGGGTGGTGTGTTGTAAATACTGAACGGCATTGCCATGATATCGTTCACATCCACCCCTATTTCTACCCGTTTCAGGAGGCTCCAGCTTTGGACGTCGGCGAACGACTGCAAGCCATCCGCAAGCTCAAGGGCCTGTCACAACGTGAACTCGCCAAGCGCGCGGGCGTAACCAACAGCACCATCTCGATGATCGAGAAAAACAGCGTCAGCCCTTCGATCAGTTCGCTGCGCAAGGTGTTGAGCGGCATTCCGATGTCGATGGTCGAATTCTTTTCGGTCGAACTGGCTGTCGAGAGCCCGACGCAGATCGTCTACAAGGCCGATGAGCTGATCGATATCTCGGACGGCGCGGTGACCATGAAACTGGTGGGCAAGTCGCACCCCAACCGGGCCATCGCATTTCTCACCGAGGTCTACCCACCGGGTGCCGACACCGGCGCCGAAATGCTCACCCACGACGGCGAAGAGACCGGCATCCTGCTCGAAGGCCGGCTTGAACTGGTGGTCGGCAACGAAGTGTTCATCCTCGAAGAAGGCGACAGCTATTACTTCGAAAGCACCCGCCCGCACCGCTTTCGCAACCCCTTCGCCGAGCCGGCCCGGCTGATCAGCGCGGCGACGCCTTCAAACTTTTGATCCAGCGCAGTGCATTGATTCGGCAATACCCCTTTCCTGTGTAGGGTCGTTTCACGGTCTCTGGGTTCCCGCTATACTTTTCAACGCTCGCCGACCCGTGGCCGCGAGCGTGATTAGCCACCATGAGGGTGTACGCGTGAACCAAATCAAGAAGATGCTGGCCGTACCAGCAGCCGTATTCGCCCTCTGGGCAATGAGCGCAACCGCTGCGACCAACGACGACATCGCCAAGCGCCTAGAGCCGGTTGGCCAGGTGTGCGTCCAAGGCCAGGAGTGCAAGGGCATGGAAGTGGCCGCGGCGGCAGGCGGCGGCGGTGCCAAGACGCCAGACGACATCATCGCCAAGCATTGCAATGCCTGCCATGGCACCGGCTTGCTCGGCGCGCCGAAAATCGGCGATACCGCGGCGTGGAAAGAACGCGCCGACCACCAGGGCGGCCTGGATGGCATCCTGGCCAAGGCCATTACCGGCATCAACGCCATGCCGCCTAAAGGCACGTGCGCGGATTGCTCGGATGATGACCTGAAAGGGGCGATCAAGAAGATGTCGGGGTTGTGAGTAACAGCTGAATTGCACGAGGCCCGCCGTTGATGGCGGGCTTTGTTTTTGTGCTGCCTGTGCCGGCCCTTTCGCGGGTAAACCCGCTCCCACACGGACCTGTAGGAGCGGGTTTACCCGCGAAAGGGCCCGCACAGGCAACAAACAAGGCATGTCCATGTCCAACCCCTGAACCCATGGAAGACTCAGGAGGCCAAGATGCACCTCTGCGCCATCGATCAGGCTGTCGAGCAGGTCTTGTCACGCCTGCCGGCCCATATCCACATGGGCCTGCCACTGGGCCTTGGCAAACCCAACGCCTTCGTCAACGCCCTGTACGCCCGAGTGCGCGAACTGCCTGAGCGCCAGCTGACGATCTACACCGCTCTGTCCCTTGGCAGACCACCCTTGGGTGATGGCCTGCAGCGGCGTTTTCTCGAGCCCTTCGTCGAGCGTGTCTTTGCCGACTACGAAGAGCTCACTTACCTCGCCGACCTGCGCAACGACTGCCTGCCACCGAACATCCGCGTCGAGCAGTTCTTCATGCAGCCCGGCAGCCTGCTGCACAGCGAGACTGCCCAGCAGGACTACATCAGCAGCAACTACAGCCACGCCGCTCGCGACATCAATGCCAAGGGCCTGAACCTGATTGCCCAGCTGGTGGCTGCCACGCCAGAAAAGCCCGTGCACCTGAGCCTGGCCTGCAACCCCGACATCACCCTCGACCTGCTGCCGATGATCGCCAAGCGCCGCGCGGCCGGCGAGACCATTCTCATGCTCGGGCAAGTTCATGCCGAGCTTCCCTACATGCCGGGTGATGCGGAGCTGAGCATCGACGCCTTCGACCTGCTGATTGACGAGGTGGAGCAACGTCGGCTGTTCTCTACGCCAAACATGCCGGTCAACACCCAGGACCACTGCATTGGCCTGCACGCCAGCACCCTGGTGCGCGATGGCGGCACCTTGCAGATCGGCATTGGCGCCATGGGCGATGCCGTAGCCGCCGCGTTGCTGGCCAGGCAGGGCGACAACGCCGGCTACCGGGCCTTGATGGATGAACTGGATGTCGGCCCGTGGCAGGCCCTGATCGAGCGCGAAGGGGGGCTGGATGCCTTCGCCCAAGGCCTCTACGGTTGCAGCGAGATGTTCGTCAACGGCCTGCTGGCGCTGGCCGAGGCAGGCGTGGTGCGGCGCCCGGCGGACGAGCAGGGCGTGCTGGTGCATGGCGGGTTTTTCCTTGGCCCGCGGGCGTTCTACCAACGCTTGCGCGAAATGCCGCTGGAGCAGCGCGCACGCTTTGCCATGACGCGGATCAGCTACATCAACGAGCTGTATGGCCAAGAGGAACTGAAACGCCGCCAACGTCGGGATGCCCGCTTCATCAACACCGTGTTCACCATGACCTTGCTCGGCGCGGGGGTTGCCGACCAGCTGGAGGATGGCCGTGTGCTCAGCGGCGTGGGCGGGCAGTACAACTTCGTCGCCCAAGGCCACGCGCTGGAGGGTGGGCGCTCGATTTTGCTGCTGCGCAGTTGGCGCGAGGCGGGCGGGCAGGTGACGTCCAACCTGCTCTGGCAGTACGGCCACTGCACCATTCCCCGGCATTTGCGTGACATCGTGGTAACCGAGTACGGCATCGCCGATTTGCGTGGGCAGACTGACAGTGAGGTGATTGCGCGGCTGCTGGCGGTCAGTGACTCACGCTTCCAGGGCGAGCTGATGGCGCAGGCCAAGAAGGCCGGCAAGCTGGCCAAGGATTTCGAGCTGGAAGCCCGCTTCACTGACAATACGCCGGAGCGGCTCGAGGCCATCCGGGCACGGCATGCAGGGTTGTTTCCGGAGTATCCGCTGGGGACAGATTTCACGGCTGAGGAGCGGGACTTGCTGCGGGCGCTGAACTGGTTGAAGAGCAAGTTCAGGCTGAGCGAAGCGCTGGAGCTGGGCAAGGCCGCGCTGGATGCGCCGGGGCCTGAGGGGTATGGGGGGCAGCTGGTGCGAATGGGGTTGGATGATCCCCAGGGGCTAAAGGACGAGATTTATCAGCGGTTGTTGCTGGCGGGGTTGGCGGCTACCGGGTGATAGCGGGGGCTGCTGCGCAGCCCTTTCGCGGCGCAAGGCCGCTCCCACAGGGTGCTGCATTAACCCATGTGGGAGCGGCCTTGCGCCGCGAAGGGCCGCAAAGCGGCCCCAATAGCCATCACTCGATGAAGCTGACCACACCGCCTTCCAGCGACTTCACCCGGGCCAGCGATTCAACGCGGTAGCCCTGGCTGTCCAGCTCGGCACGGCCGCCCTGGAACGACTTCTCGATGACGATACCCAGGCCGGCCACGGTGGCGCCGGCCTGCTTGATGATCGAGATCAGTGCCTGCGACGCCTTGCCGTTGGCCAGGAAGTCGTCGATCACCAGCACGCGGTCGCTGCTGTTGAGGTGGCGCGGCGAGATGGCCACGGTGTTCTCGGTCTGCTTGGTGAAGGAGTACACCGAGGCAGTCAGCAGGTTCTCGGTCAGGGTCAGCGACTGGTGCTTGCGCGCAAAGATCACCGGCACGCCCAGCTTCAGGCCAGTCATCACCGCCGGGGCGATGCCCGAGGCTTCGATGGTGACGATCTTGGTCACGCCGGCGTCGGCGAACAGGCGGGCGAACTCGTCACCGATCAACTGCATCAGCGCAGGGTCGATCTGGTGGTTGAGAAACGCGTCGACTTTAAGAACCTGATCGGAAAGCACGATGCCTTCTTCGCGAATCTTCTGATGCAGTGCTTCCACTGTGGTTTTCCTCGATGTAGCAAAGGTGGCCGCAACAGCGGCAACGGTTAAAGAGTAAGGGTTGATCAGCGTTTGAGCATTGCCCGAATATCGGCCAGTGCGTTGTTGCCACGCGCGGCTTTCACTTCGACGGGCGCATCGTCCAGGCCTTCCCAGGCCAAATCGTCCGGCGGCAGTTCGTCGAGGAACCGGCTCGGGGTGCAGTCGATGATCTCGCCGTACTGCTTGCGCTTGGCCGCAAAGGTGAAGGCCAGGGTCTGGCGCGCGCGGGTAATGCCCACGTAGGCCAGGCGGCGTTCTTCTTCGATGGTGTCGGCTTCGATGCTGGAGCGGTGCGGAAGGATCTCTTCTTCCATGCCCATGATGAATACGTAAGGGAATTCCAGGCCCTTAGAGGCATGCAGGGTCATCATCTGCACACCTTCGGCGTTTTCTTCCTCTTCCTGCTGGCGCTCGAGCATGTCGCGCAGCACCAGCTTGCCGATGGCGTCCTCGATGGTCATGTCACCCTCTTCGTCCTTCTCAAGGGTGTTTTTCAGCGCTTCGACCAGGAACCAGACGTTGCTGATGCGGAACTCCGCCGCTTTGTCGCTGGCGGTTTGCTGGCGGATCCAGTTCTCGTAGTCGATGTCGCGGATCATCTCGTGCAGCGCGGCGATCGGGTCATCCAGCGCCACCTTGTGGCGTACCCCGTCCAGCCAGTGCTTGAAGCGCTGCAGACGCTCGGTGTAACGGGCGTCCAGGTGCTCGCCCAGGCCCAGCTCTTCGCTGGCGGCGTACATCGAGATACCGCGTTCGGTCGAGTAGTTGCCGAGCTTTTCCAGGGTCGTGGAGCCGATTTCCCGGCGCGGCACGTTGATCACGCGCAGGTAGGCGTTGTCGTCGTCCGGGTTCACCAGCAGGCGCAGGTAGGCCATGAGGTCCTTGACCTCCTGGCGGCCGAAGAAGCTGTTGCCACCCGAAAGGCGGTACGGCACCTGGTGGTGCTGCAGCTTCAGTTCGATCAGCTTGGCCTGGTAGTTGCCGCGGTAAAGGATGGCGAAGTCGCTGTACGGGCGGTTGGTGCGCAGGTGCAGGGTGAGGATTTCCATGGCCACGCGTTCGGCCTCGGCTTCCTCGTTCTTGCAGCGGATCACGCGGATCTCGTCGCCCACGCCCATCTCGCTCCACAGCTGCTTCTCGAACGCGTGTGGGTTGTTGGCGATCAGCACGTTGGCGCAGCGCAGGATGCGGCTGGTGGAGCGGTAGTTCTGTTCGAGCATGACGATCTTCAGGGAGGGGTAGTCCTCCTTGAGCAGCATCAGGTTCTCGGGCCGCGCGCCACGCCAGGCGTAGATCGACTGGTCATCGTCGCCGACCACGGTGAACTGGTTGCGCATGCCGATCAGCATTTTCACCAGCAGGTACTGGCTGGCGTTGGTGTCCTGGTATTCGTCCACCAGCAGGTAGCGCACGCGGTTCTGCCAGCGCTCCAGCACTTCGGGGTGTTCCTGGAACAGCTTGACCGGCTGCAGGATCAGGTCGTCGAAGTCCACCGCGTTGAACGCCTTGAGCGTGCGCTGGTAGTGGGTGTAGACGATGGCGGCGGTCTGCTCGCGCGGGTTGCGGGCCTTTTCCAGGGCCTCGGGCGGGAGGATCAGGTCGTTCTTCCAGGCACCGATCATGTTCTTGATCTCGTCGATGCCGTCGTCGCCGGAATACTCTTTCTGCATGATGTCCGAGAGCAACGCCTTGATGTCGGACTCGTCGAAGATCGAAAAGCCTGGCTTATAGCCCAGCTTGTCGTGCTCCTTGCGGATGATGTTCAAACCCAGGTTGTGGAAGGTGCACACCGTCAGGCCGCGGCCTTCCCCCGGGCGCAGCAAGGTGGCGACCCGCTCCTTCATCTCGCGCGCGGCCTTGTTGGTGAAGGTCATCGCCACGATGTACTGGGCACGGATGCCGCAGTTCTGGATGAGGTGGGCAATCTTGCGCGTGATGACGCTGGTCTTGCCGGAACCTGCACCGGCGAGCACCAAAAGAGGGCCGCCGACGTAGTCTCGGGCTTCCTGTTGCCGGGGATTGAGTCGGGACATGCTAGAAACCGGGGGTCGCCAGAAAATAGCCGCGCATTCTAACAGGCATGGGCCGGTAATGGCGCGACCGTCTGACGTCTGAGTCAGACTTTTATCAGCGCATAAGTATTAGTCAGGCTCATGCTATTCACCGAAAAAATCGTATTTGCCGGTTGGCCTGGTTTCGCGCACGATGCACGACGAAATGTGTCGTCGCCTACATATATAAAAGCGTAAATCATTTTCATTCATGCAGTGGCATACTTGGCCTCTGCCGTTGCACCCGCACATGCCCTAAGGAGCCCGCTTGTCCACGCCTGTCGAACCGTTGCGTTTGCTGCTGTTGGCTGATGAGCCGGAATGGGCCGTGCTGTTGCGCGAGTGCGTGCAAGCACTGAGCGGCAGCGCGGTGTTGTTGACCGCACCTGACTGGGAGTCGGTCGACAGCCTGTTCAGCCACGACCGCCAAGCCGTGATCCTGGCCACCCCGGCCTTGCAGCCAGCCCCCGGCCGCTGCGAGCTGCCCACGGTCGTGCTGCTCGATCACGAGCCTGAAGTGGCGCCCACCGGGGTCAGCGACTGGCTGGTGCGTGACCACCTCAATGCCGATGCCTTGCGCCGCTCGTTGCGCCACGTTCGCGAGCGCGGCGTGCTGGTTGCCACTTTGCAACGCCTGGCCGAGCAGGACCCGCTGACCGGTATTGCCAACCGCCAGGGTTTCCAGGCCTTGCTGACCACGCGCCTGGCAGAGGGGGATGGCCGTGGCCTGGCCCTCGGCCACCTCGACCTGGACAACTTCCGCCACGTCAACGACGCGCTTGGCCATCAAAGCGGCGATCGGCTGATCCTGCAGGTGGTGGCACGGCTCAAGCTGCAACTGGAGGCCGGCGACCAGCTGGCCCGGCTGGGCAGTGACGAATTCGCCCTGCTGATCGATACCCGCCGCGACCCGAACCGCGCCGAGTGGATGGCCGAACGCATCATCGAAGCCTTGGCCGAGCCCTACTGGATCGACGGCGAAAGCCTGCTGCTCGGCTGCAGCCTGGGCCTGGCTCACGCCCGGGCGCAGGGCGGCGCCGACCCGCTGATGTGGCATGCGCACATCGCCATGCGCCAGGCCAAGGGTAGCCAGGGCTGTACTTTTCATGTCTTCAACGAACGCATCAACCGCAACGCCCGCAGCCTCGCCGACCTGGAAAGCGAGCTGCGCCGGGCCCTGCGCCGTGACGAGCTGGAGCTGCATTACCAGCCACGGCTGAACCTGGCCGATGGGCGCATCGTTGGTCTTGAGGCGCTGGTGCGCTGGCGCCATGCAGAGCGCGGCTTGTTGCCGCCCAGCGAGTTCGTGCCGCTGGCCGAGCAGAGCGGGCTGATCGTGCCGCTTGGCTACTGGGTGATATCGCGCGCGCTGCGTGACATGCAGGCGCTGTGCGAGCATGGCCTGCCGCCGCTGCACATGGCGGTGAACCTGAGCTTCAGGCAGTTTCAGGACAGCCAGCTGCTGACCACCCTGAGCCGGTTGATCATCGAGCACGGTGTCGATGCCCGCTGGCTGGAGTTCGAGCTGACCGAGACGGCGGTCATGCGCCGCAACGAACGCGTGCGCCAGACCATGGATGCTCTTGGGCGCTTGGGCGTGCGTTTTTCCCTGGACGACTTCGGCACCGGCTTCTCATCGTTCGTGCACTTGAACAGCCTGCCGATCGCCTTGCTCAAGGTTGACCGCAGCTTTGTCGCCGAGATGGAAATGCGCGAGGAGAACCGCAAGCTGGTGCACGCCATGATCAACCTGGCGCATAACCTCAACCTCGAAGTGGTTGCCGAGGGTGTGGAAAGCGAAGCGCAGATGGCGTTGTTGCGTGAGTTCGGCTGTGACCAGGTGCAGGGGTTTTTGGTCAGCAAGCCGCTGCCGGTGGCGGAGTTGATGGCGTTTCTGCAGGACTGTGGAACGCCGCATCTGGTTAGCCTGTAATGCGGCTAGGGCTGCAAAGCAGCCCCGGCAATCACACAGGCAGTGCAGACCTGTCAGGCAAACCCGCCTTTCTCAACAGCCGTTTCATCCGCCATTCAAAGCCAAGGGTCAGCGCCACTGCCGCACAGGCCAGCCCCAACGCCAGCCCCCACCAGATCCCGACCGCGCCGCCTCCCAGGTTGAAGGCGAACAGCCAAGCGCTGGGAGCACCCACCAGCCAATAGCAGCACAGGCCGATCAGGAAGGTGGTCTTGGCATCCTTCAGCCCACGGATCGAGCCCATGGCGATGGTCTGCATGCCGTCGAACAGCTCGAACCAGGCCGCGACCATCACCAGCTGCACGGCCAGTTGGTAGATGGCCGCGAACGCGGGGTCGTTGCGGTCGATGAACAACCCCACCAGGACATCCGGCAGCAGCCAGAACAGCGCGGCGAAGGCGAACATGATCATCCCGCCAAAACCGATCCCCACCCGGCCTGCGCTGCGGGCCGCGAGCAGGTTGCCGCCGCCGTAGTACAAGCCCACGCGCATGGTCACGGCATAAGACAGCCCGGTGGGCACCATGAACGCCGTGGAAACGATCTGCAGCGCGATCTGATGCGCCGCCAGCTCCGTGCTGCCGAGCACGCCCATGCACAGCGCGGCAAAGGCGAACAGGCCGACCTCCACCATGTACGTGCCGCCAATCGGCAGGCCCAGCCGCCACAGCTCGCGCAGGGCTGGCAGGGAAGGGCGTGACAGGCCCTGGCGCAGCGGGTAGGCGGCATAGGCCGAATGCCAGCGGATGTACAGGGCCAAGGCAATCGCCATGCCCAGCGACACCACGGCAGTGACCAGGCCGATGCCCATCAGGCCCAGCTTGGGCAGGCCGAACATGCCTTCGATCAGCGCAACGTTGAGCAGGTAGTTGAGCACCGTGCCTATCACGCTGATGACCATCACCGGCGTCGAGCGGCCAAGCGCGCTGGTGAAGCCGCGCAGGGCCATGAAGGTCAGGTAGCTGGGCAGGGCCAGCGGCAGCAGGGTGAGGAATTCGGCGGCCGAGGCGACGTTCTCCGGCTGTTGGCCAAACATCAGCAACACCGGCTCCAGGTTCCACAGCGCCAGCGCCGCGACCAGCGCCAGGCCCCAGGCCAGCCACAGGCCGCTTTGTGCCAGGCGTGTGACGCCCTCGATGTCGTTGGCACCCTTGCGGATGGCCACCAGCGTGCCGACCGCGGCGATCACGCCCAGGCAAAAAATCGACACGAACGAGTAGCTCGCAGCGCCCAAGCCGCCGCCCGCCAAGGCTTGCGGGCTGATGCGAGCCATCATCAGGGTGTCGGTCAGCACCATCAGCATGTGCGCCAACTGCGAGGCGATCAGCGGCCCAGCCAGGCGCAGCAAAGCCTTGAGTTCGGTGGTAGGCGCTACATGCATGCGTGTGGTCCTTTTCCTGATACCGTGAGCGAAGGGCGATTCTGAGGCTTTGGTCAGCTTTGCACAAAAGGATAAAAACGATCATTGGCATGAGTTTGACTCATGTGTTTATGCTGTCAGCGATCCGTTCCCCAGCCCGCATGGCAGGTGCCTAATGTCTCGTCAGCTCCCACCGTTGTATGCCTTGCGCGCATTCGAAGCCGCTGCGCGACTGAGCTCCTTCACCCGTGCCGGCGAAGAACTTTCGATTACCCAGAGTGCGGTCAGCCGCCATATCCGCACCCTTGAACAACACTTCGCTTGCCGCCTGTTCGTGCGCAGCGGCCGCAGCTTGCAATTGACCGAAGCGGCCAGGGTGTTGCTGCCCGGCGTGCGCGAAGGCTTCGCCGCGCTGGAGCGGGCTTGCGACACCTTGCGCGGCGAAGATGACATCTTGCGCATGAAAGCGCCCTCCACCCTGACCATGCGCTGGTTGTTGGCCCGCCTAAGCCGTTTTCGTCACCTGCAGCCCGGTAACGAAGTGCAACTGACCAGCGCCTGGATGGACGTCGACCATGTCGATTTCAACCAGGAGCCTTTCGATTGCGCGGTGTTGCTCAGCGATGGCGTGTTCCCGGCGCATTGGGAAGTGCGCCGGTTGTTTCCCGAACTGCTGATCCCGGTGGGTGCGCCGGACCTGCTCGATGATGGGCCGTGGGACGAGCGTCGGCTGGCCTGCATCGAACTGCTGCACCCGACCGTGGACAAGCGTGACTGGCGCGAATGGTTGGAGCGCATGGGGCTTAGCGACAAGGTGTCGCTCAAGGGCGGCCAGGTGTTCGATACCCTGGAGTTGGGCATGATCGCAGCGGCGCGTGGCTATGGCATATCGATGGGGGATTTGCTGATGGTGGCCGAGGATGTGGCGCAGGGGCGTTTGAGCTTGCCCTGGCCAACGGCGGTGCCCAGCGGCATGGATTACTACCTGGTGTGGCCGCGCACCCGGCCGGGTGGCGAGCGGTTGCGGCGCTTGAGCGAATTCTTGCACGCGGAGGTGGCGGCGATGGACCTGCCAGATGTGCAGGTCCTGCCGACGCTTGGGCCGCAGCGCGACCCAATGCGGCCCTAAGGCTTACATCGACCCCAGGTTCAGCGCCTGTGCACACGCCTGCAACGAGCGTCGCTCGCTCTGCGCATACAACGCCAGCTCATCCTGCACCTTCAGCCCCAATGCAGCTTCGAACGCCTCACGGTTAGCGTTGCTGCCGTATTCTGCCTGCGCATCATCGCCCAGGTTGGACTGGAAGATCCCCGCTGCACTCACCGGCAGGAAGTCTTCGTACACCAGCGCCTCGAAGTGCACATGCCCCGCATCGATCAGCCCTTGCAGGGTGGTCGGGCGGTCGCTGTAATCGCGAGCGGCCAGGCCTTTTTCGGTGGCGAAGTAACGGAAGTAGGCCAGGCCCTGTTCACGCATCTGCGCCAGGTCGTCGGGGAACTCGGCGAAGGTCTGGCTCAACAGCGTCCTGTAACGCTCGGCATTGGCTTCGGCTGGCACACCGCCCAAGGCGGCGCGGGTAGCATCAAGCAGTTTGTCGTACAGCTGGCGACCCTTCGGCGTCAGTGCTGCACCGCGTTGTTCGATTTCGCCGAAACGCGCGGTGTGGCTGCCCTCGCTGCCTTGCTGGCCGCTGAAGGCGACTTTTTCCTGCAGCGCCTTGAAGCTGGTCTGGCGCAGCAGGATTGGGTGGCGGCGGGTGGGCGGGCCTTCGACCACGGCCTTTGGCGGAATGCCCTTGGCCGGCATGCCGACCTGGATCGCGTCGATGTCCAGGGTGCGCGGGGTCAGGTGGTTGATGTGCGGGCCCTTGAAGGCCACCACATCGGCAATCAGACGGTGCTGGTCGTGCAGTTGCTGGTACTGCTCGGCGGTTACCGTGGCGTCATGGTGCCAGCGGAAGGTGTGCAGCGCTTCCTGCACGAACGCCTCGGCGTCGGCTGCGCTGAGGCCGCCGTCACGCTCGCACTGGGCAATCAGCTCGAGTACGCGCGGGGTGAAAATCTTGCGTTTGGCCAGGATGCCCTGTGCCAGTTCGCGCAGTTGCGGGTTGTCGATCAATTCCAGGCGCAGCAGCGAGGTGAACACCCGGAACGGGCTGACATGCAGGGACTGCTCGTGCACGGCGCGGAAGGCGGTGGAGTGCACGGGTACGCCTGCAGAGCTGAGGTCGTAGTAGCCGACGGGCTCCATGCCCATCACCGCGAACAGTTTGGCGATGGTCGCCAGTTCTTCGGCGGTGCCGACGCGGATGGCGCCGTGGCGTTCCTGGTCCAGGCGCTCGATTTCGCCGGTCCAGCGCAGCGCTTCGGCCACCGTTGGTTGCTGGGTCATCACCTGCTGGTTGATTTCGCTCACCAGCTCCAGCAGCGTGCCATACAGCGGCACTTCCTGTTTGTACATGAGCGACATGGCGGCAGAGAACTGCGCGCGGATGCTGTCTGGGCTGACGAAATCGTGGGCGGGCATCGCTAGCTTCCTGGTTGGGTTCGGACGCTTACATGAAAGCTGGGAATGCACATGGCTCACAAGCGAAAAAAAGTGCGAGTGTCATTCCTTTTTTGATCGACCTTAGGGCCCCTTCGCGGGTGAACCCGCTCCCACAGGGGTGGTGCAATGTTTGAACGCTGTGCAGTACCTGTAGGAGCGGGTTTACCCGCGAAGAGGCCCTAGAGCCTACAACTGCTCGCGAATCCACTCCACCAACGCCCGCACCTTCGGCACCTCGGCCGCATGCTCGGCATACGCCAGGTAATGCGCCCCGGTACTCTTCATCGCATGATTCCAGGCAATGACCAGGCTGCCTTCATTCAGCTCCTTGGCCACCAGGTACCGCGGCACCAGCGCCACCCCACAGCCCGCCTGCGCCGCGCTCAAGGCCATATAGAACGTATCGAACCGCGGCCCATGGTAGGCACTCACACTCTGCAGCCCCAGCTCCAGAAACCACTCATGCCACGCCTCTGGCCGCGACGTACTCTGCAGCAGCACCAGCTCGGCCAACTCACCGGCATCGGCCAGCGCCCGCCCGGCCAACAGCTCCGGCGCGCACACTGGCACCACCTCTTCGCGGAACAGCTCCACGCAGGTCGCCCCCGGCCAGGTGCCTTGCCCATAGAAGAACACCACATCCGCCGAGCCTTGCAGCAAAGCGAATGGCTCCATCTCGTTACGGATGTCCAGGTGGATATTGGTGTGGCGCTTGCCAAAGCCTTTGAGGTGGGGGATCAGCCAGCGCACGCCAAAACTCGGTTGAGTGGCTACCTTCAATATCTCGGTCTGCTCGCCATAGGTCAGTACGTAGCGGCTGGACATGTCCACCTGGGTGAGGATCTTGTTGACCTCGGCCAGGTACAGGCTGCCCGCTGGCGTCAGTTGCAGGCGGCGGCGAATGCGCAGGAACAGGTGGTGGCGCAGCATGTCTTCGAGTTGCGCCACTTGCTTGCTGACCGCGCTCTGGGTCAGGTGCAGCTCTTCGGCGGCACGGGTGAAACTTAAATGACGGGCTGCAGCTTCAAAGCACTGCAGGGCGGTCATGGAGGGCACCAGGCGTTTGGACATAGCGGTCTCTGCGGCTCAAATCATTACCTGACGGAATGATATGCGGAATAAAGGTCGTTTGTTGCACTGGTGTGATCGGATTAATACTGATCCACATCATTTTTCCACCCCATCACCGATGTAGGAGATGCACAAATGGTTGCTGGATTGCTCGAGCGCCTTGGCGTTGCCGCCGAGGCTTACACCCAGGGCGACTACCCTGTTCACACGCCGATCGACGGCAGCCAGATCGCCTCGGTGAAACTGCTCGGCAAGGCCGAGACCATCGCCCGCATCGATCAGGCCCAAAGCGCCTTCGACGCCTGGCGCACCGTGCCGGCCCCACGCCGTGGCGAGCTGGTCCGCCTGTTCGGTGAAGTGCTGCGTGAACACAAGGCTGACCTCGGCGAACTGGTATCGATCGAAGCCGGCAAGATCACCCAGGAAGGCCTGGGAGAAGTCCAGGAAATGATCGACATCTGCGACTTCGCCGTCGGCCTGTCGCGTCAGCTGTACGGCCTGACCATCGCCTCCGAGCGCCCTGGCCACCACATGCGTGAAACTTGGCACCCGCTGGGCGTGGTTGGCGTGATCAGCGCCTTCAACTTCCCGGTTGCCGTCTGGGCCTGGAACACCGCGCTGGCCCTGGTGGCCGGTAACTCGGTGGTGTGGAAACCGTCGGAAAAGACCCCACTGACCGCCCTGGCCTGCCAGGCGCTGTTTGAAAAAGCCCTGAAAGCCTTTGGCGATGCACCGGCTGGCCTGGCGCAACTGGTCATCGGTGGCCGTGAAGCGGGCGAAGCGATGGTCGATGACCCACGTGTGCCGCTGGTCAGCGCCACGGGCAGCACCCGCATGGGCCGTGAAGTCGGCCCACGTGTTGCCGCTCGCTTCGGCCGCAGCATCCTCGAACTGGGCGGCAACAACGCCATGATCCTGGCCCCGAGTGCGGACCTGGACCTGGCTGTGCGCGGCATCCTGTTCTCCGCCGTGGGTACTGCGGGCCAGCGCTGCACCACCCTGCGCCGCCTGATCGTGCACCGCTCGATCAAGGACGAAGTGGTTGCCCGCGTCAAAGCCGCCTACGGCAAAGTACGTATCGGTGACCCACGCAAAGACAACCTGGTGGGCCCGCTGATCGACAAACTGTCGTTCGACGCCATGCAGGGCGCGCTGGCCAAGGCCCGCGACGAAGGTGGCCAGGTGTTTGGCGGCGAGCGTCAGCTGGCTGACCAGTACCCGAACGCCTACTACGTGTCCCCAGCCATCGCCGAGATGCCGGCCCAGAGCGACGTGGTTCGCCACGAGACCTTCGCGCCGATCCTCTACGTGCTGGCCTACGATGATTTCGAAGAGGCCCTGCGCCTGAATAACGAAGTGCCACAAGGCCTGTCCTCGTGCATCTTCACCACCGACATCCGTGAAGCCGAGCGCTTCCAGAGTGCCTCGGGCAGCGACTGCGGCATCGCCAACGTCAACATCGGCACCAGCGGCGCCGAGATCGGCGGTGCGTTTGGTGGCGAGAAAGAAACCGGCGGTGGTCGTGAATCCGGTTCGGATGCCTGGAAAGGCTACATGCGTCGTCAGACCAACACCGTCAACTACTCGCGCGAGCTGCCGCTGGCGCAGGGTATCGTGTTCGACTGATGCTGCAGGGCCGGGGGCTTAGCCCCCGGTTCGCGGGGCAAGCCCGCTCCCACAGGATCCCCGCTGCCTTTCAGGCCTGTGTGGTCCCTGTGGGAGCGGGCTTGTCCCGCGAATGGGCCGCAAAGCGGCCCCAACAAATCAGATGCACCCGCAATAAGAACAACACTGCTGGAGCCGGCCATGTCCGAACTGCGTCAACAATGCTTGTGGGAATTCGTCAGCAAACCGACCGTCGCCGCCCAGGCCTTGGCCGGTGAGCACAAGGCCGATGTCTGTGTCATCGGTGGCGGCATCACCGGCCTGTCCGCAGCGATCCACCTGCTCGAACAGGGCAAGTCGGTGATCTTGCTGGAAGCCTGGAAGATCGGCCACGGTGGCTCCGGACGTAACGTCGGCCTGGTCAATGCCGGCACCTGGATCCGTCCCGACGACGTCGAGGCGACCCTCGGCCAGAAGCAGGGCAGCCGCTTGAACAAGGTGCTTGGCGAAGCACCGGGCGAGGTATTCGCCATGATCGAGCGCCTGGGCATCGACTGCCAAGCCCATCACAAAGGCACGCTGCACATGGCGCACAACGCCACCGGCATCGCCGACCTCGAAGCCCGCCATGAACAATGGAGCCGCCGCGGCGCTGACGTCGAGCTGCTGACCGGCGCCCAGTGCCAGGAATACTGCGGTACCGACAAGATTTCCGCCGCGCTGCTCGACCGCCGCGCCGGCACCATCAACCCCATGGGTTACACCCAAGGCCTGGCCGCTGCGGTTTCGCGCCTGGGTGGCAAGGTGTTCCAGCAGTCCTCGGTCGAGGGCCTGGAGCGCGAAGGCGATGGCTGGCGCGTGAAAACGGCACATGGCTCGGTGCGCGCCGACAAGGTGGTGATTTCCACCGGTGCCTACACCGAAGGCGACTGGAGCAACCTGCAGAAGCAGTTCTTCCGCGGTTACTACTACCAGGTCGCGTCCAAGCCGCTGCACGGCGCTGCCGCTGACAAGGTACTGCCGCATGGCCAGGGCTCCTGGGACACCCGCACCGTACTCAGCAGCATCCGCCGCGACGACCAGGGCCGCCTGCTGCTTGGCAGCCTGGGCCGGGTCGACAACAAGCCGGCCTGGTTCGTGCGCAGCTGGGCTGACCGTATCCAGAGCCATTACTACCCTGAGCTGGGCAAGGTCGAGTGGGAGATGCACTGGACCGGCTGCATCGACTTTACCCCCGACCACCTGATGCGCCTGTTCGAGCCGGCGCCGGGGCTGGTGGCGGTGACCGGTTACAACGGCCGCGGCAACACCACCGGGACCGTGATCGGGCGAGCGTTTGCCGAGTTCTTGCTCAAGGACGAAGCGGACAGCCTGCCGATTCCGTTCTCGCCGATGACCGGGGTGAGCGCGCCGTCGCTGCGCACGGCATTCTACGAGTCCGGGTTTTCGCTGTACCACGCGGGGCAGTGCTTGAGGGTGGTGTTGTAGCCACTGGCCTCTTCGCGGGGCAAGCCCGCTCCCACAAGTACACCGGTGAATTCAACCTTTGCGATGTATCTGTGGGAGCGGGCTTGCCCCGCGAAGAGGCCAGCACAGTGAAAAATATTACTTGTGCAACCAACTGAGAAAGCCACCTTTCTTGATCAGGGTCGGCTTCTGCAGCAACAACGACTCCCGGCTCTGCCGCCTGAACCGCTGCAACTTGCTCAACGCCGTCTGCACCTCGCCCCGCTGCACCAGGCAGCTCTTCACCTGTTCCTTGTCGATGCGGTAAAGCACGCAACTGGTCAGTGTGCGGAACTCGGCAAAGCCGTCGTCTTCGTCGATGATGCCCTCGATCCCCAGCACTTCCCCCGGCCCCATGCGCCCGGCCTCCAGCAGCTTGTCGCCATCGCGAATCGACGCTGAAACCACACCGCTGCCAATCACCAACAGGTGATCCGAGCGCTCGCCCACACCCAGGATCACTTGGTCCGCCAGGTATTCCACGGCCGTCATGCGCTGGCTCAGCGCATCGCGCTCTTCATCGCTCAGCGAGCGGAACACCCGCACTTCATCCAGCACCTCGCGTTGGCGGCTGCGCGGCGGCAGGGCCAGGTCGACGTTCCACATCACGCCACTGGCCTCCAGGTGCCGATGGGCCAGGTCGAACAGCTGATTGCGCGCGTCGGTCTTGCCGCCCATGTCGGCAATGAAGCCACTGGCTTCGTACTCCACCGACTCCAGGGTAGAAGCCTTCACCGTGACCTTGGGCTTGGGCGTGGCGAGTATCGCGCGCGTGCCCTGCAGGGCCTTTTCCAGCGCATCGAACACCCGCTTGGGGCGCACCTTTGCCGGCACCACCACACTGATCGACACCCCATGCACGTCAGGCGGGCGGCTGTGGTTGAGCAGTTTGGCTTTGGCCGCCACCGAATTGGGGATCACCGCCAGGCTGCCGGCACTGGTCAGCAGCCGCGTGGCACGCCAGTCGATGTCCAGCACCTTGCCTTCGGTGCCGTCGATGGAGATGGCATCGCCGATCTGATACGGCCGCGTCGTGTTCAGCACGATGCCGCTGAACACGTCGGCCAAGGTGCTTTGCAGCGCCAGGCCGATGACGATGGCCATCACCCCGGAGGTGGCCAGCAGCCCCTTCACCGGCAGTTGCATCACATAGCCCGCCGCAGCCACCACCGCCGCCAAAAAGATCAGCGCCCCCAGCACATCCTGCAGCAACCGCCCGCCATGGCTACCACGCGCCACCAGCAACAGCCCGAACACCACGGTCACCGTGCGCGCACCGAACAGCCACCAGCCGATCGTCAGCACTGTCGCCATCAGGTTGCGCGACACATCGTCAGGCCATGGCGGCGGCTGCAAAGGGCTCATGCCCGCGGCCAGCAGCACCCAGCTGAACAGCAGGAAAATCACCAGCCGCGAGCCGATACGCCAGGCCCGGCGCTGGAGGGGGATCAGTTGCCAGAGAATCAGGTCGAGCAGGATCAGTGAAGTGCCGAGCAACAACGGGGACGACTGGATGAAAGCCAGCATGGTGGTCTCAGGGGTGAGGGGAGGGCTTCGGCTAGTAATAGAGCAGGTTGATCGGGCAGGCAATGGGGCTAGCAAATCGATTGCCAATCTATCGTTCACAAAACAGAACGCTAAAGCCAAAAACCACTATCTACCGCTCCAAAGGTGATGGTTTTAATCTTCTCCCATCAACGCGAAACACCCAACTTACTGAACATCAAAACCCTTAGGAGCAACGACCATGGCCCAATTCAAATACAACCGCCTGAACAAAGACGACGCCGCTGTGCTGCTGGTCGACCACCAGGCTGGCCTGCTGTCCCTGGTCCGCGACATCGAGCCAGACGCATTCAAGAACAACGTGCTGGCCCTGGCCGACCTGGCCAAATTCTTCAACCTGCCAACCATCCTCACCACCAGCTTCGAGCAAGGCCCCAACGGCCCGCTGGTGCCTGAATTGAAAGCGCTGTTCCCAGACGCCCCTTACATTGCCCGCCCAGGCCAGATCAACGCCTGGGACAACGAAGACTTCGTCAAAGCGGTAAAGGCGACCGGCAAGAAGCAGCTGATCATCGCCGGTGTAGTGACCGAGGTCTGCGTCGCCTTCCCGGCCCTGGCAGCCTTGGAAGAAGAGTTCGAGGTGTTCGTGGTAACCGATGCGTCCGGCACCTTCAACGCGATGACCCGCGATGCCGCCCATGACCGCATGAGCCAGGCCGGTGCGCAGCTGATGACCTGGTTCGGCGTGGCCTGTGAGCTGCACCGCGACTGGCGCAATGACGTCGAAGGCCTGGCGGCGCTGTGCTCCAACCACATCCCGGACTACCGCAACCTGATGACCAGCTACAACGCCTTCAACGCCGGCAAGTAAGCCGCCGCGCACCGGGCACCGACCGTCGGTGCCCGGCAAGGGCAGCACACCCATTCAATCCTCCGCCCGTTCGCTGTTGCACAGTGAGTGCGGGCCAGCTCATCCCAAGGAATGTCGATGAACACCGCACTCCAAGACAACCGCAACGTGGTCACCCTGGTCATCCAGCACAAGGTTCGCGCCGAGGCGCTGGCCGGCTACGAGGACTGGCTCAAGCACACGGTCAATGCCGCGCGCCGCCAACCCGGCCACCTCGACGTCAACGTGATCCGCCCCGAAGACGGCGGCCGCCACTTCACCACCGTGGTGCGCTTCAGCGATGCCAGCCTGCTGCAGGCCTGGGTCAACTCCACCGAGCGCCAGACGCTGGTCAGCCAGGTGCTGCCGCTGCTGGAGGAGGGCGACAACACCCAGGTTCACGAAGACCCAGAGTTCTGGTTCACCCCACCGAGCACCACGGCGGCACAACCGCCGCGCTGGAAGCAGGCGTTGCTGACCTACCTGGTGATCTGCCCGATGACCATGGTCATTCCGCAACTGCTGGCGCCGTTGTTCGCGCGCTTTCCGCACTTGGGCGGCGCGATCACCGGCAACCTGATCGTCAACCTGTTTGTCATCCTGCCCGTGGTGTTCTACATCATGCCGTGGGTAACCCGCCGCTGCGCCAACTGGCTGCGTGGCTGATTCAGCCCCTTCCCCATAGACTTTCAAGGAGATACCGATATGAGCACACTCGTAACCCGCGATGGCACTTCGCTCTATTTCAAGGACTGGGGCAGCGGCAAGCCCGTGCTGTTCAGCCACGGTTGGCCGTTGGACGCCGACATGTGGGATTCGCAGATGGAATTCCTGGCCAGCCGTGGCTACCGCGCCATCGCCTTCGACCGCCGTGGTTTCGGCCGGTCGAGCCAGCCGTGGAATGGCTATGACTACGACACGTTTGCCGATGACATCGCCCAACTGATCGAACACCTCGACCTGCGTGAAGTGACCTTGGTGGGCTTCTCCATGGGCGGTGGCGATGTCAGCCGCTACATCGCGCGCCATGGTAACGAGCGGGTGGCCGGGCTTGTGCTGCTGGGGGCGGTGACGCCGGTGTTTGGCCAGCGGGATGACAACCCTGAGGGGGTCGAGGCTGCGGTGTTCGAGGGTATTCAGGCGGGCTTGCGTGCCGACCGGGCGCAGTTCATCGCCGATTTTGCCACGCCGTTTTATGGCTTGAACCAAGGGCAGCAGGTGTCCCAGGGGGTGCTGACGCAGACCCTGAACATCGCGCTGCTGGCCTCGATCAAGGGCACGCTGGATTGCGTCACCGCGTTCTCCAAGACCGACTTCCGCCCGGACATGGCCAAGATAGAGGTGCCGACCTTGGTGATTCACGGTGATGCGGACCAGATCGTGCCGTTCGAGACCACGGGCAAGAAAGCCGCCGAGTTGATTCGTGGGGCCGAGCTGAAGGTGTATGAAGGTGCGCCGCATGGGTTTGCCGTGACGCATGCGCAGCAGCTGAATGAAGACTTGTTGGCGTTCCTCCAGCGATGACGGTGTGAGGCATTCGCGGCGGTCCGGCGCCCCGGTAAACCCGCTCCCACAGGTTCAACACAGCTTTTGGGGCATGTGATGCCCCTGTGGGAGCGGGTTCACCGGGGCGCCGGACCGCCGCGAAGAGGCCGGCCCTGGCAGCACAAAATTTGAACAGGGCTAACCTTCTTCAACCCACCGCACATCCATGCAATCCCTGACCAGGCTTGAACCGGCATGCTCCGCAGTTGCGCTTGCCGCTGCCGCACCCAGACGGAGAAGACCATGTCCCAGGACCCTAACGACAAGAGCCGTCGCCAGTTCCTCGCCACCAGCACCGTGCTCGGTGCCGCCGGCGCGCTCTGGTCCGCATTGCCCTTCGCCGGCTCCGCCGGTTCCGCCCATGCATCCACTCAAGGAGGCTCCATGACCGCCGACCTCATTCTGTTCAATGGCAAACTGCACACTGTCGACCGTGAGAAGCCCACCGCCACCGCCGTCGCCATCAAGGACGGCCGCTTCATCGCCGTCGGCAGCGACGCCGAAGCCATGGCCCACAAAAGCGCCACCACGCAGATCATCGACCTCAAGCAGCGCACGGTCATCCCGGGCCTGAACGACTCCCACCTGCACCTGATCCGCGGTGGCCTGAACTACAACCTGGAGCTGCGCTGGGAAGGCGTGCCTTCGGTAGCCGATGCCCTGCGCATGCTCAAGGACCAGGCCGCCCGTACCCCGACCCCGCAGTGGGTGCGTGTGGTCGGTGGCTGGAACGAGTTCCAGTTCGCTGAAAAACGCATGCCGACCCTGGAAGAAATCAACCAGGCCGCGCCCGATACCCCAGTGTTCCTGCTGCACCTGTACGACCGCGCGCTGCTCAACCGCGCCGCGCTCAAAGCTGTGGGTTACACCAAGGACACGCCGAACCCGCCGGGTGGCGAGATCCAGCGCAACAAGTTCGGCGAGCCGACCGGCATGCTCATCGCTCGCCCTAACGCGATGATCCTCTACGCCACCCTGGCCAAAGGGCCGAAGCTGCCGCTGGAGTACCAGGTCAACTCGACCCGCCAGTTCATGCGTGAGCTCAACCGCCTGGGCCTGACCAGCGCCATCGACGCCGGGGGCGGCTACCAGAACTTCCCCGACGATTACTCGGTGATCCAGGAGCTGGCAGACAACAACCAGCTGACCGTGCGCATCGCCTACAACCTGTTCACCCAGAAGCCCAAGGAAGAACTCGACGACTTCAAGAAGTGGACCTCCAGCGTCAAGCTGCACAGCGGCACCGACTTCCTGCGCCATAACGGCGCGGGTGAGATGCTGGTGTTCTCCGCGGCCGACTTCGAGGACTTCCTCGAGCCGCGCCCGGACCTGCCGCAAACCATGGAAGAAGAGCTAGAACCGGTGGTACGCCACCTGGTCGAGCAGCGCTGGCCGTTCCGCCTGCACGCCACCTACAACGAATCCATCACGCGCATGCTGGATGTATTCGAGAAGGTCAACCGCGACATCCCGTTCAATGGCCTGCCGTGGTTCTTCGACCACGCCGAGACCATCACCCCGCAGAACATCGAGCGCGTGCGCGCCTTGGGCGGCGGTATCGCCATCCAGGACCGCATGGCCTTCCAGGGTGAGTACTTCGTCGACCGCTACGGCGCCAAGGCTGCCGAGCAGACCCCGCCGATCAAGCGCATGCTCGACATGGGCGTGCCGGTTGGGGCCGGTACCGACGCGACCCGCGTCTCCAGCTACAACCCGTGGACTTCGCTGTACTGGCTGGTCAGCGGCAAGACCGTCGGCGGCATGGAGCTGTACCCCGAGGGCCTGAGCCGTGACACCGCGCTGCAATTATTCACGCAGGGCAGCGCCTGGTTCTCCAGCGAGCAGGGCAAGAAGGGCCAGATCAAGGTTGGCCAGTTGGCGGACCTGGCGGCGTTGTCGCTGGACTTCTTCAGTGTCGAGGAAGAAGCGATCAAGGGCATCGAGTCGGTGCTGACCATCGTTGACGGCAAGGTCGTGTACGCTGCCGGCGAGTTCGACAGGCTCGGCCCACCGCAGGTACCGGTACTGCCGGAATGGTCGCCGGTGGCCAAGGTGCCAGGGCACTGGCGTGTGGGTACGCCATCGCTGGCAGCGGCGGTGCACCAGTGCAGCGGGCCGTGTGGGGTGCATGCTCACAGCCACGAGAAGGCGCGGCATTCCAGCGTGCCGGTGAACGACTTCCAAGGGTTCTGGGGGGCGTTGGGGTGTTCGTGCTTTGCGTTCTAAGCTGATGTGAAGAAGGGGCCCATCAGGGTAATGCCAGTCAATTAGGCGTCATCGGGTGTAATTGGGGCTGCTGTGCAGCCCATCGCAGCGGTTCGGCGCCCCGACAAGCCAGCTCCTACAGGTGAGCGAGATTCACAAGAAATATGCTCCCCCTGTAGGAGCTGGCTTGTCGGGGCGCCGAACCGCTGCGATGGGCCGCGCAGCGGCCCCTTGGCCCTAACTGACTGGCATTACCCGTAAAGCCCCCTTCTTTGTTCAAAAGCCGCCTTTGAGTGGGTATTCGATGATCAGGTAGAGGCGGTCAATATCATCGCCCGCCTGGGCTTGGTTGGCGCGGTGGCTGACGTGGGACAGCGCCAGGCTGAGGTCTTTGGCGGCGCCGGACTGCACCACGTACTTGAGGTCGACATCGCGCTCCCAGTGGCGCCCGCCCTGGCCCTGTTGCGCCGTGTAGGCGCCACCTGCCGGGGCATGCGTGCCATCGACACCGCGGCCGCTGACGTAGCGGCCCATCAGGCTCAGGCCGGGCATGCCGAGGGTGGCGAAGTCGAGGTCGTAACGCAGTTGCCACGAACGCTCGCCGGGGCCGTTGAAGTCGGCGTACTTGATCGAGTTGGCCAGGTAGATGGAGTCGCCGCCGACGAAGTCGAAGGGGGTGTCGCCCTCGACCTTCTGGTAGGCCAGGGTCAGCGCCTGGGCACCGAAGCGGTACTTGCCCGCCAGGCTGTAGGCGGTGGTGTCGATGGCGCCAGCGCTGGCGTTGCCGGTATCGCGGGTTTTGTAGAGGTTGCCGTCCAGGCGCCAATTGCCCTCGGCCAGGTTGAGATTGAGGTAGGCCTGGCGCCAGGTGTCTTGCAGCTGGCTGGTGTACAGCGCACCGCCGAACGGGCCATCGGGGGCGAACGTGGCGCCGGCCAGGCTGATAGCGCGGCCATGGGTGGTGGCGCCGTAGCCGGCGAAATCGTCGTGGGTCGAACTGTTGTCCTGGTTGTTGAACGCAGTGAAGCGGCCCGCCTGCAGGCGCCAGTCGGGCAGGTCGGTGTTCTCCAGCAACCAACCCGTGGCGTATTCGGGGTGCAGGCGTTTGTCGCCGGTGTCGAACACCGGTGTCTCGACAGTCATCTCGCCGTAGCGCAGCAGGGTATTGCCCAGGCGTAGCTTGAGGGCTGCACCGGCGCTGGAATAGTCGGACTCGGCACGGCCATCGCTGTCACGCGGCAGCAAGCCGGTACCGGCATGGCCGCGGCCACCGTCGAGCTTGAGGCCGAGAAAACCATGCGCGTCGATGCCAACACCCACCGTGCCTTCGGTGAACCCCGAACGGATTTCACCGATGAAGCCTTGGGCCCATTCCTGGCGGTAGTTTTGGCCGCTGCCGGAAGGCGAGCGGAAGTCGCTGTGCAGGAAGTAGTTGCGGCTGAGCAGCGACCAGCCGGGTTCATCTGCCTGGCTAAGTGCGGGGCAGAGGGCGAGGGAGGCGAGCAGGGCGCGGCCTGGTCCGTGATTGGCGCGGATCATGAGGGCTCCGGGGTGGATGATCCGAGACTGTGAGGCAAGCGTAGGCCAAGGTCTTGTAAGGGTGTGCTGGCCTCTTCGCGGGGCAAGCCCGCTCCCACAGGGATCGCGTGGTCTCCAGGGCGCTGGTGCCCCGCGAAGAGGCCGGTACTGACAGCAACTGACTCAGGCCATGTCGCTGATCGCGAACTCCTCGGCCAGGTGATCGATCAGCGACCGCACCGACGGCAACAACCCGCGCCGTGACGGGAAGATCGCATGCACGATGCCGCACCGCGGGTGCCACTCCGGCAGCAACTCCACCAGCCGGCCCTCGGCCAAGTCTTCGCGCACGGCGACCCGTGGCAAGTGCGCGATGCCAACCCCGGCCACTACAAAATGCCGCAGCGCGAACAGGTCGTCGGTGACCATGCGCGGCGTGTGCGGGATCACGATGCTGCGGCTCATGTCCTCGCCCTGGAACAGCTCCCATTGGTACTCACGCTGGGCGCTGCCCCAATGCACGCTGGGCAGCGTGCCAAGCAGCTGCGGGTCGAAGCCTTCGGGCAGTTGCGCCAGGTACTGCGGATGCCCCACCAGGCACTGGGTGCTGTTGCTCAGCACCTTCATCACCATGTCGGTGTTTTCCAGTGGCGGAAAGCGCACGCGCAGCGCGACATCGAAGCCTTCGTGCAGCAGGTCGACGCGGCGGTTGGTGCTTTCGATGAACAGCTCCACCTGCGGGTACTTGAGCATGTAGCGGGTCAGCATTGGCCCGACCCAGGAATTGAGCAGGGTGGTCGGGCAGCTGATACGCACCAGGCCGCGAGGCTCGCTGCGGTTGCGCTCGATGATCTCCGCCGCGCCCTCGGCTTCCACGCGCATGGCCAGGCAGCGGTTGTAGTAGGCCTGGCCAATTTCGGTCAACGAGCAGTGCCGGCTGGTGCGGTGCAGCAGGCGCACGCCCAGGCGGTCCTCAAGGTCGGCAATGCGCCGGCTGAGTTTTGACTTGGGCATGTCCAGCGCCCGCCCGGCCGGGGCGAAGCCGCCGTGCTCGACGACTTGGGTGAAGTAGTAGAGGGAGTTGAGGTCTTCCAATGATCGTTCTCCAAATGGAACGCTAAAGGCAATTTTCGCAGTCTACCGCAGCAAAGGTGATGAATTTAATCTGTGCCCATCAACGCGAAACACCCCACTTACTGAAAACATCGAAGCCTTTTAGGAGCACGGACCATGAGCAAATTCACCTACAACCGCCTGAACAAAGATGACGCCGCTGTGCTGCTGGTCGACCACCAGGCTGGCCTGTTGTCCCTGGTCCGTGACATCGAGCCGGACAAATTCAAGAACAACGTACTGGCCCTGGCGGACCTGGCCAAGTTCTTCAACCTGCCAACCATCCTTACCACCAGCTTCGAGCAAGGCCCGAACGGCCCGCTGGTCCCCGAGCTGAAAGCGCTGTTCCCAGAGGCCCCGTACATTGCCCGCCCAGGCCAGATCAACGCCTGGGACAACGAAGATTTCGTCAAGGCAGTGAAGGCCACTGGCAAGAAGCAGCTGATCATCGCCGGTGTAGTGACCGAAGTCTGTGTGGCATTCCCGGCGCTGGCAGCCTTGGAAGAAGAGTTCGAGGTGTTCGTGGTGACCGACGCTTCCGGCACCTTCAATGCAATGACCCGCGATGCCGCCCATGACCGCATGAGCCGTGCCGGTGCGCAGCTGATGACCTGGTTCGGCGTGGCCTGTGAGTTGCACCGCGACTGGCGCAATGACGTCGAAGGGTTGGCAGCACTGTGCTCCAACCACATTCCGGACTATCGGAGTTTGATGACCAGCTACAACGCGCTGACGGCGGGTAAGTAATCACCCGCTAGTGGCAAACGAAAAGGCCGGCGCCCTGTGAGGGCGCCGGCTTTTTTGTCGCTGTGCAGGCTTGGATCAGCGAGCGCTCAACGCCGCATAGCTGTTCATCAGGTTGCGGTAGTTGGGAATCCGCTGCGACAGCAGATTGCCCAGCCCTTCGATGTCGTTGCGCCAGTCGCGGTGCAGCTCACAGGCCACCGAGAACCAGTTCATCATGTGTGCGCCTGCTTGGGTCATGCGTACCCACGCGGCCTGCTGCACGGTTTCGTTGAAGGTACCGGAAGCGTCGGTCACCACGAACACCTCGAAGCCTTCAGCCAGCGCCGACAAGGTCGGGAAGGCCACGCACACGTCAGTGACCACGCCGGCGATGATCAGCTGCTTGCGGCCTGTCGCCTTGATCGCCTTGACGAAGTCTTCGTTGTCCCAGGCGTTGATCTGGCCAGGGCGGGCAATGTACGGCGCGTCTGGGAACATCTCTTTCAGCTCGGGCACCAGCGGGCCGTTGGGGCCTTGTTCGAAGCTGGTGGTGAGGATGGTCGGCAGGCCGAAGAACTTGGCCAGGTCGCCCAGGGCCAGTACGTTGTTCTTGAACTCGTTGGGCGAGAAGTCCTGCACCAGGGAGATCAGGCCGGTCTGGTGGTCGACCAGCAGCACCACGGCGTCGTCTTTGTTCAGGCGCTTGTAATCCGGTTGGCTCATGAGGGTAACTCCTTGCATTGGGCTTAGGGTGTGAAACTCAGGCGTACTACCCGAAGGTGGTATACCAATGGATAAAAGGCGCTTAAGAATGCGGGCCGGACGCGGCACCTTGCGTGGTCAACCGCCACGCTTTGGGCGGCTGGCCGACCAGGCGGCTGAATGCCCGGGTGAAATGGGACTGGTCGCAGAAACCGCATTCGAGGCTGACATGGGTGATCGGCGCCTCGGTGGCCAGCAGGCGCTTGGCCTTCTCCATGCGCGCCAGCAGGCGCCAGGCCTGGGGCGACAAACCGGTGTTGACCTTGAACGCGCGCGAAAAATGGCTGCGGGTCAGGTTGCACACACCGGCGATCTCGATGATCGACAAAGGGCTGTGCAGCATCAGTTCCTTGGCCTGGCGCAGCCGCGCAGGGGTCAGCGCGCCAGGGGACGGTGAGGTGCTGCGGATCGTCAGAGGGCTCATGGCGACTCTCCTGTTCAATGAGGAAAGTCTCGCCCCCGCGACATGACAAAGTCCTGAGGCAAACCTGAAGAGTTCTTAATTGTGCAGTGCTGGCCCTGGCCGCTATACCAATACCTTAAGATGCGCGCGTGTTCAGTTTCAGGCCGCTACCGGCGGCCCGCATTCAAGGCGAAAGAGGCATGCAGGAAAATCCCGCCCACCGCACCGTGGCGATGGTGCTGTTCAATGATGTGCTGTTGCTGGATGTCACCGGCCCCATGGACGCCTTTGCCATCGCCAACCGGTTTTTGCCCGCTGAGCGGCAGTACCGGCTGATCACCTTGGCCGAAGGCCAGGGTACGGTGCGCGGCTCATGCGGGCTGAGGGTGATGGCCGACCTGCGCCTGGACGAGCTGCCCGAAGCCGTCGACCTGTTGCTGGTACCCGGCGGCCCAGGGGCCTATGACGTCGCCCTGCCGGGCCTTGAGCACTGGCTGCCACAGGCCGTGCGCGGGGCCAAGCGGTTTGGTGCCATCTGCACCGGCGTGTTCTTGCTGGGCCGGGCCGGCCTGCTCGGCGGCTATCGCTGCACCACCCACTGGAACTACGTCGAACGGCTGGCGCGGGCCTTCCCTGAGGCGAACGTCGAGACCGAACAGATCTATGTGATCGACCGCTGCCTGATCACCTCGGGCGGCATCACCGCCGGCATCGACCTGGCGCTGGCCGTGGTCGCCGAAGACCACGGCAAGGCCCTGGCCCTGGAAGTGGCCAAGGTGCTGCTGGTCGCTCGCCATCGTCAGGGCGGGCAAACCCCGTATGGGCCGTTGCTGGCGGCCGTGCCGCGTGATGATTCGCCAACCGCGCGGGTGCAGGCCTATATCGTCGACCATATCGACCAGGCCTTTACCGTGCAGAAAATGGCCGACCTGGTGGCCATGAGCAGCCGCAACTTTGCCCGTACATTCCAGCGCGAGGTCGGTATCACGCCGTTGCAGTACCTGCAAAATGCGCGCATTGACCAGGCGCGCAAACTGCTCGAAGGCAGCGACCTGGCGTTGAAGGTGGTGGCGGCACGCTGTGGGTTTGGCAGTGATCGGCATATGCGCAAGGTGTTTTGCGAGCGCATCGGCATGACGCCAGCACAGTACCGGGCGCAGTTTGGCGAAAGCTGAGCCGATGCGCGTGCGATCAGCTGATTGTCTTGTTAAGCGGGACAATGTTTCTCCTGCAAGCCGGATTGTCTGAAACCCGCACAATGCCCAGAATTGCCGGCCACATTGTTCAACGCTGCCCCGGCAGCTCATGGAGTACGAGCCAATGCCACACGAAGGCAGCCTTCTGCAAACCGCGGTGATCTTCCTGCTCGCTGCGGTCCTTGCTGTTCCCCTGGCCAAGCGCCTGCAACTGGGCGCCGTGATCGGCTACCTGCTGGCCGGCGTGGCCATCGGCCCGCAGGCACTGGGGCTGATCCGCGATACCGAAAGCGTCGCGCACATCTCGGAACTCGGCGTGGTGCTGCTGTTGTTCATCATCGGCCTGGAACTGTCGCCCAAGCGTTTGTGGCTGATGCGCAAGTCGGTATTCGGCGTGGGCGCTGCGCAGGTACTGCTGACCGGCGCGGTGATTGGCGCCATCGCCCTGTTCGGCTTCGCCCAGTCGCTGGCCGCCGCTTTGGTGCTGGGCCTGGGCCTGGCGCTGTCATCCACCGCCCTGGGCCTGCAGAGCCTGGCCGAAAGCAAACAACTCAACGCGCCGCACGGTCGCCTGGCGTTTGCCATCCTGCTGTTCCAGGACATCGCTGCCATTCCGCTGATTGCCCTGGTCCCGCTGCTGGCCGCCAGCGGCCCGGATACCGGCCACGGTGACAGCCTTGAACATGCACTGAAGGTGTTCGCCAGCATCGCCGTGGTCATCGTGGGCGGCCGCTACTTACTGCGCCCGGTGTTCCGCATCGTCGCGCGCACCGGCCTGCCAGAGGTTTCAACCGCCACCGCACTGCTGGTGGTGATCGGCACCGCCTGGCTGATGGAAGAGGCCGGTATTTCCATGGCCTTGGGTGCATTCCTGGCCGGCCTGTTGCTGGCCGACTCGGAGTACCGGCACGAGCTGGAATCGCAGATCGAGCCGTTCAAAGGGCTGTTGCTGGGGCTGTTCTTCATCAGTGTTGGCATGGGCGCCAACCTCAGCCTGCTGCTGGAAATGCCACTGGTGCTGCTGGGCCTGACCCTGCTGCTGATCGCGGTCAAGCTGACCTTGCTGATAGTGGTCGGCCGGCTGGCCGGCGGCCTCAACAGCGCCAGCGCCCTGCGCCTGGGCATGGTGCTGGCGGCGGGTGGCGAGTTCGCCTTCGTGGTGTTCAAGCTGGGCAAGGACCAAGGCTTGTTCGACACGCAGACCTACGACCTGCTGATGATGACCATCACCTTGTCGATGGCCATCACGCCCCTGTTGATGCTCGGCTGCGCCCGTGCCCTCAAGCGCCCGCAACCGCAGCGTGAAGTGCCCGAACAGTACAAGCAGATCCAGACCGATGCACCGCGCGTGGTGATCGTAGGCATGGGCCGCATGGGGCAGATCGTCTCGCGCATCCTGCGTGCCCAGAAGATCCCCTTCATCGCCCTGGAAACCTCGGTGGACGCCATCGAGATGACCCGCATGTTCGAGCAGGCCCCGGTGTTCTACGGCGACCCCCTGCGCCCCGAAGTGCTGCATGCGGCCAAGGTGGGCGAGGCGGAGTATTTCGTGATCACTACCGACGACCCGGAAGTCACCACCCGCACGGCGGAGCGGGTCAAGCGCCTGTACCCGCACCTGAAAGTGCTGGCCCGGGCACGTAACCGCCAGCATGTTCACAAGCTGGTGGACGTGGGTGCCGAGCCCATTCGCGAGACGTTCTACTCAAGCCTGGAGCTGACCCGCCGTGCGCTGGTGGGGTTAGGGTTGAGTGACGAACAAGCGGCGGACCGTATTGCGCGGTTCACCCAGCATGACGAAGAAGTGCTGGAGGCGCAGGGGCAAGTGCGCGATGACCGGGCCAAGGTGATGCAGACGGCGAAGGAAGCGCGGGTGGAGTTGGAGCGGTTGTTTGATTCGGATGCGGATTGAGTTTCAGGCAAACACCAGCCGCGTAATCTGAGGGTGCTCACGGTTCGCGGCTTGCCAGAGATCATAAGCCGCCTGTTCGGCAAGGTACTGCCGCGCATCGCCGAGGCCCGCCAGTTCAAGACGATAAGCCAGGTCCGCAGATAGGGCGGCACGCCCATTGAGTACGGTGGACAGTTGCCCCCGCGAATAGCCGAGATGGCGTGCAAGCCCCGAGACACTCATGCCTATAGCAGGCAAAACGTCTTCGCGCAGAGACTCACCGGGATGGGGTGGATCGTACATAGGCATGGGTTTCAGCTTCCTAGTGGTAGTCCAGATAATCGACAAGTTCCACGTCGGTACCAACGAAGCGGAACACAAGACGCCAGTTGCCTGAAACGTTCACCGCCCAGTAGCCATCCAGCTTGCCACGCAGCATATGCAGGCGATTTCCCGGTCGATCCATATTTGAAGGCGTTTGCGCAACCTCGAGCGACGCGAGTAACCGCCGCAACCGGGCAACATGATCTGCGCGAACTCCCGATGAGTCTCGTCGTTGATGAAGCAGCCGCAGGCCCTTGTGCCTGAAACTCTTGATCATAAAGAACTGATCGTAAGGCCACACCTTACACTTTTCAAGTCAACTATAGAATGGCGCATCCAAGTACTCCTGAAGAATTTCCGGACGCCCAGTCTGTTCTCAGGGACCTGAATTTGCGCGGTGATGCCGTCCGCTATCTACGTGGGATGTTTCCCAAAATATTTCGATGTTGGGTTGGAGCTGCTGCGCAGCCATTCGCGGATAGGCTAAAACAGGTCAATCATCCGCCCGAACCGGCACCGTCAACCTGATCCGGCACCCGCCCAGCTCCGAAACCTGAGCCTGCAACTGCCCACCATGGGCCTGAATCACCGAGCTGCAGATCGCCAGCCCCATCCCCAGTCCGCCACTCTTGGTGGTGTAGAACGCACCAAACACCCGCTCCAGCTCCTCTGGCGCAATCCCTGGCCCATTGTCGTCCACGCAAATCTCCACCCCCGCCTCGACCACGGCAGACGTGATGCGCAACAGGCCATCGCCGCGGAACCCCGCCAGCGCTTCCAGGGCATTGGTGATCAGGTTGTAGATCAGCTGCTGCAGCTGCACCGGGTCGGCCATGAGGCTCGTTGCGGCCTGCAACCGGGTTTGCACCTTCACGCCGCCTTTCAAGGCATCCGAGGATGTCAGGCGCACCACCTCCAGAATCAGCGCATCGAGCTTCACCGGCTTGAGTTGCATCGGCGACTGTTTGGCCAGCGACCGCAGTGCGCGGACGATGTTGGCTGCCCGTTCACTGTCGTTGCGGATATCTTCCAGGCCGGCGATGGCTTCTTCCAGGTCGGGCTGGCCGCGCTTGAGCCAGCGCAGGCTGGCGGCCGCATTGGCGGCGATGCCGAGCAGGGGCTGGCTGATCTCGTGGGCGATGGAGGCGGACAACTCGTTCATCACCTGCAGGTGCGCGCTGCGGGCAAGCTCTGCACGTGAGCGGCGCAGCTCGGCCTCCATCTGCGCGCGGCTCTGGTTGTCCTCGGCCAGGCGCGTATAGAACTTGGCCGTTTGCAGCGATACCGCAGCCTGCGAAGCGAGAATCTCCAGCATGGCCAGGCGCTGGCTGCCGAACAGGTTCGGCACCAGGCGGTTTTCCAGGTAGACCAGGCCGATCAGCACACCCTGCAGCAGCAGCGGCAGGCACAGCACCGAGCGGGCGTTGCGTGCGTGCAGCTCCTGGCGAAACGCTTCTGGGCAGTCGCTGAGGGCGTCGTTCAGCACCATGGGTTTCTTGGTGCGCAGGGTGGCATTGATGATCGACAGCGGCGCCTGGGTCAGGAACTTCTGGCAGTTGTCCATGCGCACGTGCAGACCGGCATCGTCGATGTAGGCCAGCGCGGCCATCTGGAACTCGGCGCCGCTGACGATCAGCAGGGCACCGTGGTCGGCGCCGGAGTGCTGGGTCAGGTGGCCCATCAAGGTTTCGATCAGGCCCTCTAGCAGCACCTCTTCGGACAGCGCGCGCGCGGCTTCCAGGCCGACTTCCAGGTCGAGCCTGGCCTGGCTGGCAGAGCGGTAGGTTTCCTGTACGGGCTGGGTGCGCAGGAACGGGTGCAGGGTTTCGAGCTGGCGCACCTTGCCCGTGGCACCCCAGATGTGGAAGCAGTCACGGGCAATGCGCAGGTGCAGGTTGGCGCCAGAGATCAAGCCACTGGGGATGCACACTTCAGCCAGTTGCTCGTGGGCCAGGGCCTGCTCGTGGATGAAACCGGCGGCCGTGGCGGCGATCTGGGCCTGGTCGAAGCAGCGGATGGCGGCCAGGCCATCGCCGCTGAGCTTGGCGATCACACCTTCGATCAGCAGGAGCTTGTTGCGGAAGGTGACCGGGTTGAAGCTCGCCCACGCAGCAAAGCGCTCGCGCAATTCGTGCAGCGCAGCCAATTTGCCCATCGCGCTGCCCGGGGCTTCCGGGCTGCCCAGGGTCAGGCCGCGGAACAGGTGGTAGTCGGCCAGGTTGATGTGTGCAGGGGCGGCCCAGGCATGGCTGCCGGCGCTGGCGAGTTGGCGTACGGCCTGTTTGATATCGCCCAGGTAAAAGGCCGACATGCCGGCGTAGAGGTGCTTGAAGAACAGCGTGGTGCAGGACTTTATGGTGTGCACGCGGGCTTCGGCAGGCGCTTGGCACCCCAAGCGCGACGCAAGGCCGACCCTGCCGCTGCTGCCGGTCATGACAGCGACGAACGCCTGCTGGGCCAAGAGGATGTGTTCGACATCGCTGTAGCCGTAGCCGCGAACGGTGACCAACCCTTGCTCCACTTCGCCGCTGACTTCCTGCAAGGGTTGGCCCATGAACAGTGAGTCGGAAACCAGGTGATTGCGGGCATAGCAGGCCATCGCCAGGTCGCCGCTCAGGCGCGGCGATTCGACTGCTTCCAGTGCCGTGCGCCGGGCAAACTCCATCGGCGCGGTCCAGGCGCTGACCTGGTCGAGGGCGAGCAGGGCGCTGGTCAAGTCGGCCTCGAAACCGTGCCGCTCGATCAGCTTGAGCGCTGCCAGGCAGTAAGCATGGCCGTCGTGGTAGGCGGCAAAGCGCTCGGCCGCCATCACGCCGAACCAGGCCAGGCCATAGGTACTGCCGGGGGCGACGCCATGGAGCAATGACAGCTCCATGATCTTGGCCAGGTGCAGGAAGCAGAGGTCGTCCTTGACGAAGAACGATGATGACAGGGTCGCCAGCAGCGCGATTGCCACCGCCGCGTCTTCCGAGTCGGCCCTGGGCAACGATTCCAGGCAATGACGGCCCTTGTTCTCGATCAAGGCGTGGACACGGCCATAGGCTGCCTCGACTTGCTCGGGGTGGATGCCCTGGGCGAGCGTGATGCCCAACAGCTCAAGGCCGCCGATGGCGCAGGCGATGGCGGCTGGGTAGTCCGAACGCAAGGTATGCAGGCGTGCTTCAAGCTTGCATACCCGGGCCTTGTCGAGCGCCGATAGCGCACGCTGGTGGCATTCGAGGATGCGAACGTTGGCCTGTGGCATGCGTGACAGTTGCATGTCGCACTCAGCGGCCAGGCAGGCGATGGCAAAGGCATGGTTTGCCTGGCTGCCGGGCGTGGTGCCGAGGCGCAGCAGTTCGTCGGCCGCCTGCAGGTAGCCGGCGGCCTGCTCATAGGCGGCATTGTCGCGCGCCCGCAACGCGGCCTCCTGCAGCAGCACCAGAAACCCTTCGCAGTCGCTGGCAGCAAATGCATGCGGGCTGGCCAACTGCACCTGGTTGGCGATTTCGAACACCGCGTCGTGCTGAGCTGTTTGCCAGGCCGCCCGCATGGTTTGGGCAATATGCGCGTGCAGCGCCGGCCGCTCGCGCGATGGGGTGAGTGCGTAGGCGGCGTCCAGTACGCGATCGTGCGAGAACACCAGCGGCTTGTGCCCAGGTAGCAGGAAGCCCGCGCCAATCAAGGCCTTGAGCTGTTCGGCCAGTTGCTCGGCGGGCAGTGGAAGCATGCTGCACAGCAGGCGTTCGTCGCATCGGCCACCCGCGGCGCTGGCAAAGCGCAGCACAGTGCGCTGGGCTTCAGGCAGGCGTGTCAGGCGATGGACCATCAGGTCGGCGACGTTGTCGGCATAGCGGTGTTGCGCTACTGCTGGCAGCGACCACGACCAGCGCATGGTCTGGGTGTCGAAGGTGAACAACTGGTCCTCGACCATCGCCCCGAGGATCTGGTGGATGAAGAACGGGTTGCCAGCGGTCTTCGCATGCACCAGCTCGGCGAGCTGCAAGGCAGCGTCAGGCGCGGCGTGGTAGCGCTCGCTGATCATCTCCATCACGGCGCCTACGGTGAGGGGGCGTAGGTCTAGGGTGGTGCTACGGATGGACGCGGGGGTAACCAGGGGCTTGCTGCCGGGTGGTGCATCGCTGCGCCGGGCGAAGATCAACAGCAGGTTGCTGGGTGCTTGCTCCAGCAGCTCATCAAGCAAGTGCAGCGTGGCGTCGTCAGCCCACTGCATGTCATCGAGAAACAGCGCCAATGGTCGCCCGGGGCGGCTGAACACCTGCAGGAATTCGACGATCGCTCGCAGCTCTTTCTGCAAGGCGAGCCGTGTGGGCTTTTCCGGGAACTCGGCCATGGGCCCGATCACCAGCTTCAAGTCTGGGGCCAGCTTGCCCAGCAAACGGCCGCGCCCTTTGATGCGCCGCAGAATTTCACGGCGCAGCGCGTCAAGGTCATCGCGGTTCTTGGCCAGCAACTGGGTGGTCAGCGAACCGAGAATCTCGATCCAGGGCCCATAGGGCACCGCCCGTTCCAGGCTGTTGCACTTGCCGCTGGCCCAATAACCCTCGGCGCCGCCCTTGAGCGCTGCCTGTACCAGGCTGGACTTGCCCATGCCGGTAGCGCCCTTGATGAACAGGGCCTGGGGCGCGCTGTCGCGGCGCAATGCCTTGAGCAGCAGGGTGATGACCTTCTGCTCGGCTGTGCGGCCATAGAGGCGTTCGTGGTTGGGCGAAAGGGGGTCAGCGCTGCCAGGCTCGAAATCTTCGATGGCCTGGGCCGCCAGCCACTGCCGCTGGCAGTGAGCAAAGTCCACCGCCAGCGCACGAGCGGTCTGGTAGCGGGCATCGGGCTCTTTGGCCAGGGCCTTGGCGAGGATGCGGCTGAGTGGCTGCGGCACGCGGTTGTCGACCTCGATGGCCGCCCGTGGCTGCACGCCGGCATGCAGCTGGCGCCAGTGCAGTGTGTCGCGCCCGGCGAGCGGCAACTCGCCCAGCAAAAGCTGGTACAGGATGGCACCCAGCGCATAGATATCGCTGCGTTGGTCGCTGCTGGAGCCGAGGGGGCAGATCTGTTCCGGCGCCAGGTAGGACCAATTGCCGATGGGGGCGCCTTGCTCGCTGATGAGTGAGTGCGCGTCTGCGCGAAACCCGCCAAGCCTCACCCGCTGCGCGTGCTGCACGCAGATATGCGCGGGTTGCAAGGCGCCGTGCAGTACGTTGGCAGCGTGTGCCAGCGCCAATGCTGATGCGGCGTTGACGGCGATGTCGAGGAAGCCGGGGAGCGCTGCCGGGCCTTGGGCGATGAGGTCGGCGACCGAGCGGCCGCCCGGATACACCAGCAGCGGCCCTTCGGCCGAACGCACATAGGCCGAGGGCATCACGGCCCACTTCGGGTCGAGGCGCAGGCGATAATCGTGCTCCAGGCGCTGGCAGGCAGCAGGGGATTCGATTGGGGCGCGCACAGCGATCCAGGCCTGCCCCGTGCCGGGGTCACACAGGCGGAAGTAGGTCAGCTCGCCTTCCTGCCCCAGGCGAGTGATGTCGCACCGATTCAACCAGTCCTCGTCGATCGACTGGTCATAATCGATGGGCCTGTAAGCGAGGCGTTCATCGAGCATCAAGCACCCCCTGCTAACCACATCCAAGGGCGCGAGTATACGCAGCGATCCCCCCGCGCATGCGCGGGCCAGACGGCTTGGCAGGAACGGGAACCATCTTGACCGTTATCGTCCCCTTGGCCGTGGCGGGCGCTTGTATAGTCCCAAGGCCAACCTATCCCTCGGGATAATTGTATGAATGCGGGCGCTGGCCTAGATTGCACGGGGCTGCGCAACCGCCCGGACCCGTGAGACTCGAGAAGACCATGATCCGATTTGGCAATGCCCAGGTGTCGCTGGAGCGACGAGAAGCGTTTCTCGACGGCAAGCCGATCGTGTTGGGCGGGCGCGCTTTTGAGGTGCTGGCAACACTGATTCGCGCCAAAGGCCGCGTGGTTGGCAAGGACGAGCTGTTCAGCCAGGTGTGGGCCGGCACGGTGGTCGAAGACAACAACCTGCAGGTGCAGATCTCCTTGTTGCGCAAGGCCTTCGGTGACCGCGGCCTGATCCAGACCGTGCCACGCCGCGGCTATCGGCTGGCGGCTGAAGTGGCCCTCGACCTGCCGGCGAGACCCACGAGCAACGCTTCGCTAGCCTTCGACCTCGATACGGCTGAGCCCGCGGCTGATTGCGCAGCGGTGCCCGTGCTGGTGGTGGATGACGACCCATCGGTGCTCAAAGCCTTGGGGCGACTCTTTCGCTCGCACGACATTGTGCATCGCCTGTACGCCTCGGCTGAGGCGCTGCTTGAAGCGCATGCCGACACGCCTTATGCCTGCCTGTTGCTGGACATGAACCTGCCTGAGGCCAGCGGTTTGGAGCTGCAGGCGATGGTGCGTCGGCTCGACCTGCCCTGGCCGATCGTGTTCATGACCGGCCACGGCACTATTCCCATGACCGTTCAGGCGATGCGTGCGGGTGCTGTGGAGTTCCTGACCAAGCCCTTTGATGAGGCGCAATTGCTGACCCTGCTGACGGCTCTGCGTGCCCGGGCGCTGACGGCTGGGCGTGCGTGGCGGCATACACGGCAAGTCAGGGAAAAGTACGCGCGGCTGACCCAACGTGAGCGGCAGGTGTTCGCGCTGGTGGTCGGTGGGTTGTCGCACAAACAGATTGCCAAAGAGATTGGCACCAGCGAGGTGACGACCAAGGTGCACAAGAAGAACATCATGAACAAGATGCAGTCCCGCTCGCTGGTCGAACTGGTCGCCATGCACAACGTACTCGAGGCCCGTGCCGAGGGCCAGGGCGCCGCATGAAACCCGAGGTTGAACGCGACAGGGCGTGGGTGTGCATCGTCGACGATGATGCGTCTGTGCGCAAAAGCCTGGCCAACCTGCTGCGAGCGACAGGCTTCGGCGCGTTGCTGTTTGGTTCGGGCGAAGAGTTCTTGGCCTCGACGCTGGCGCGCGAGGCCGGGTGTGCGTTGCTGGACTTGAAGATGCCTGGGCTTTCCGGGCTAGACGTACTGCGTGAGCTGGCGTGCAGGGGCTGGCGGCTGCCGGTCGTCTGCATGTCGGCGCATTGGGATGACATGGCACTTAATGCTGCGCAGCGCCATGGGGCGGTGGCGTGCCTGGGCAAGCCGTTTTCTGAAGAGGCGTTGCTGGCGGCGGTAGAGGCGGCGTTGGCCGACCGATAACGCCGCACAGTCTCCCCCGGGCGGAGGCGGGCGCTGTACTTGTAGGAGCGGCCTTGCGTCGCGATGGGCCGCAAAGCGGCCCCATAATCGCGGGTCCAAATCAACTCCCAGGCCGATACTGCAGCGCCTCGGCCAGGTGCGCCCTGGTAATCGACGCCACACCTTCCAGATCCGCCAGCGTGCGTGCCACTTTCAGCAGCCGATGTGCCGCGCGCAACGACAGGGTCAACCGTTCGCAGGCTGTCTCCAGCCAGGCTTGGTCCGCCGCCTCCAGCGGGCAATGGCGGCGCAAGCCGTTGAGGTCGAGAAAGGCATTTGCGCACCCTTGCCGGCGTTGCTGCAGCTCGCGTGCTTCTGCAACCCGTTCGGCGACAGCGGCGCTGGTCTCGCCGCTGGGTTGGTTGTTGAGGGTGGTGGTTTCACGCGCCACGGTCAGGTGCAGGTCGATGCGGTCCAGCAGTGGGCCCGACAGTTTGTTGCGATAGCGCTGGATCTGCTCGGTGCTGCAGCGGCAGCGGCCGGTAGGGTCGCCCAGATAGCCGCAAGGGCAGGGGTTCATCGCGGCCACCAACTGGAACCGCGCAGGGAAGCGTACCTTGTCCCGAGCCCTTGCAATCACGATCTCGCCGGACTCGAGCGGCTCGCGCAATACCTCCAGCACACGCCGCTCAAATTCGGGCAGTTCATCGAGAAACAGCACACCATGGTGAGCCAAGGTGATCTCGCCGGGTTGCGGCCGACTGCTACCGCCTACCAGCGCAGGGCCCGAGGCTGAGTGGTGTGGGTGGCGGAACGGGCGTTGCGGCCAGCTGTTCAACGGCGCATGGCCGCTGACTGACTGAATGGCTGCCACCTCCAGTGCTTCGCGCTCGTCCAGTGGCGGCAACAGCCCTGGCAGGCGGCTGGCAAGCAAGGTCTTGCCGGTGCCAGGCGGGCCGGTAAACAGCAGGTTATGGGCCCCGGCAGCCGCCAGCAGCAAGGCGCGCTTGGCCGCGATTTGGCCTTGTACCTCGCTGAGGTCGGGGTAGGGCCGGCTGTTCAAGACCAGGCCATTGGCGGCATACGGCGGCAAGGGCACTTGGCCGTTCAGGTGGGCGACCAGCTCCAGCAGGTGCCCGACGGCATACACCACCAGCCCGCCTGCCAGGCTTGCTTCCTCGGCGTTCTCCCGCGGGACTACCAGCGCCCGGCCCGCTTCCCGTGCCGCCAGCGCCGCCGGTAGCACGCCCTGCACGGGGCGCAATTGGCCGGACAGCGCCAGTTCGCCAAGGCATTCGATGTCGCAGAGGGTGGCCACCGGCACCTGCCCACTCGCGGCGAGGATGCCCAAGGCAATGGCCAGGTCATAACGCCCGCCATCCTTGGGCAGGTCGGCAGGCGCCAGGTTTTGCGTGATGCGCCTGGCTGGGTAATCCAGGCTGGAATTGACGATGGCACTGCGGACCCGGTCTTTGCTTTCCTTGACCGTGGTTTCGGGCAGGCCGACCAGGGTCAGGTGGGGAAGGCCGTTGGCCAGGGGGGTTTCGACGCTGACCGCCGGTGCCTGCACGCCGACCTGGGCGCGGCTGTGGACGAGAGCAAGTGACATGGACGCTCCATTGTCGCGGAATGGGGCCGCTTCCTGCGGCTTGGGCAAGCTTAGCGGCGGCAGCCAGGATCAGCGCAATAAGTGTGCGTCCTGGTTTTTCAGGTCAGGTATTTCCCCTGGGTTTTCTTAGAATCCGACACAAATGGATCCAATTATTTTGCGCAGATCCAGGGTATGGCTTAGTGTTGAAGGGCTACTGTGATTGCCATGGGATGGCAACACAACTTCCTACAAATGGACTTGAGGTATTGCCCCGTGCAAACGCTCACTCGCACTCGCCAGGCAATCCGTGAACTGGTGCAGGCCAGTGCATTCGTTGAACTCAACCGCTTCTTCGACATCCTCGAAGTACGCTGGCGGCAGTCGCCGCCCGGCGAGTTTCCGGCCTATCTGGAGGCCGTCGAAGGGCACATGCTGGTCGATTGGGACAGCCAGGGCGACAAGGCCCTGACGCAGATCCTCAAGGCCTGGATCGATGCCTGCCCCAAGGCCTATCACCCTCAGGTGGTGATGGGTTTTCATTGTTTCAGCCGCGCCTGCCATATCCGCGAGTCTGCCAACACCCAGCCCATCAGCGCCGAGCGTCGGCTGGCGGCGGAGCAGGTTTGCGAGATTGGCGCGGCGCACTTGCTGCGTGCCATGGGGCGCTCGAGCCAGCCCGTGGCAGCGGCGATCGGCATGCTGAAGATCAGCGCGCATTTCGCTGAGCCAGGCTGGTTGCTGGGCCTGTTCGACGGCCAGCCGGTGCGCTTCAGCCCCTGCACTGAGGCCGACGTGGAGGTGCAAGAGGCTGCAGCGCCGCTGCTGGTGAAATACGGCCTGCTACCCCTGGCCGAATTGCCACAGGCTTTACCGGCGTGCCTGGGCGAACGGGCCGAGCAGGGGCGAGAAAACGCCCAGCACTATTGGCTGCATCAAGCACTTGGCGCATTTCCCGGCTGTTTCGAAGCGATTCAGGCTTATGCAACCTACTTGTTGCCCTGCTGGGGAGGCAGTGACGCCGCGATCGACGCCCTGGCCAGTGGGCCGCTGTGTGAGCGTTGGCGCGAGGAACAACGCAATGCACTGCGCTGGCTGGCTATCGAGGACCAGCTCGAACTGCCGCATGCCGGCCAGTCGCAGTCGATCGCTGTGTGGGTGCAGGTCTTCAAGGCGTGGTCGCTGCGAGCACTCAGGCCCAGGGAGCATGCCACCTTGCTGGCCTGGCGTGGTGCTTTGCGTGGTTGTGCTCAGCAGGATTACGCCGGCGCCCTGCGCGATTTTGGCGCCAGTGTGAATCTTTACCCTGACCTTGGGTTCGTCCCAGGCATCGGCCAGCCCTTCCGTAGTTTTGTCTGCGTCATGCTGTTCCACGCAGTGAAGGACGATCAGCAGGCCTTTCGTATCGCTATCGAGCAGCTCTGCGCGAGCCGCTCGCACCCCGCCGCCTGTGCGTTGCGATCGGTTGGGCATGCGTTTGGGCTGTGGGGTTTTCAGTGCTCGAACGAGCAGGCACGTGTGTGGTCACTGGCTGCGGTAAAGCGCCAATGTGGCCGCCAAGGGCCGGGTTTGGACGTGCTTGAAGTGCCACGCCTGCTCTGGGCTGCCAACCAGCACGAGGCGGCGTTCTACCTTTATGAACGCTGTGCCGAGCTGAATCTGCCAGAGGCTGCCCTTAGCCTTCATGACCTGCACCGAGGCGCGCTGCCCAACACCCCCGCGCAGTACCTGGACGCGAGCGCTGCCGACTATTGGTTGCTGCGCGCGGTAGAGGCCGGTTGCAAGCAGGCCAAATACACCTTGGCCTGCCGTCGCATGCAAAGCGCAGAAGCCTTGAATGAGCGCAGTGCCATGCTGGCCGTCAGGCGATTGTTGAACGATGCGTTGGGCGATTTGCAGACCGCTGCCAGTGCGCGTCTGCAGCTGGGTATTCTGCTGCGTCAGTTCGGCGAGCCGCAGGAGCAGGCGGAGGCTGTCGACTACTTGCTGGGCCTGGTCGAACACCCGGACGCCTCAGTTGCCGCTCGTGCCAGTGCTGAACTAGGGCTGGCCTGGATGCAAGGGCAGGGCACGCGCAAGCAAAGCCGCTTCGCCGCCATCGAGTGGATCAACCGTGCGGTCGCATTGCAGCCGGCGGATAACGACATCGAGCATATCCAGGCCGAGATACTCAACTCGCACAACCGGGTGAAGACGCTGTTCACCTTGTGCGGCGCGACGCTGTTCCGCGGCACGCTGCACGCCAGCGAGCTACCGCCGAAGCGGGCGAGCGCGGCGCGGGACAGCCCCCAGGCCTGCGCATGAACCCAGGCCTGAGGCGGTCAAAGGCTCAGGGCCTGGCGCCAAGGATGATGTGCGAGGCCTTGATCAATGCGGTGGCTTTCACACCGGGTGCAAGGCCAAGCTCCTGAACGGCTTCGCGGGTGACGATGGCAAACACCTCGGTGCCGCCCGCCAGCTTCAGCACGACTTCCGCGTTGACCGCGCCGTCGCCGACCCGCACCACCTCACCTTCCAGGGCATTGCGCGCCGAGAGCCGATAGCCATCGGCATCGGTCATCAGCACGACCCACGGCGCCTTCACCAACGCCACGGCCTGTTTGCCGACGTTGATGCCGAGGTTGTGCAAGCTGGTCATGGTCACCACAGCCACCAGTTTTTCGCCGCCTGCCAGGGTCAGTTCGACCTCGGCATTGACTGCACCGGGCTGAACGCTGCTGACGGTACCTTCGAAGACATTGCGGGCACTGACTTTCATGCTGACGAACTCCGTGTGTCGAGGGTTATTCCTGCGTGGTCGGCGCCATCCGCGCTTCCAGCTCGGCGACCTGCTTCTCCAGGGCCTCCAGGCGGGCGCGGGTACGGGCCAGCACGACCATCTGGCTGTCGAATTCGTCGCGGCTGACCAGGTCCAGCTTGCTGAAGGCACCCTGCATCAGCACCTTGAACTGGCTTTCCAGTTCGGCGCGGGGCTGGGCGGTATCGCTGCTGAACAGGCGTGAGGCCTGGTCGCTCAGGGCATCAAGAAGGGCTTTGGGCGCGAGCATGTTCGGCTGTCCACTGAAACTGAAAAATGACCCGCAGTGTAACACGCAGCAAAACGCGGTTTGGCCAGTGAGCAAGCAGTGTGCACTGCACATTTTTCGCGCAGTGGGCCAAGCCGGCACGCACCGAAATCGTGCATCTTTTCAATGCTGGCGACTGGCCAATCCCGACTATTTCGTGCAACTCGCTGTTTTCTGGCGTTTTAGTGGAACTGGCAAGGTTTCTGCAATGACCTGTACGAGCCATGCACTGATGCAGTTCCTTGTGACCAGGCAGTGCGCACGCGGAGCCGGATGCCGACGACGCGTTACAAAGCCAACCGCTGCGCTTAGACTTGAGACGGGTTTGTTTTCCTGGGGCAAGTCCACCAAATCGGGAGAGAGTTTCATGAAGCTAGTCACAGCCATCATCAAGCCGTTCAAGCTGGACGACGTGCGCGAGTCACTGTCGGAAATCGGCGTGCAGGGCATCACCGTCACTGAAGTCAAAGGCTTCGGTCGGCAGAAGGGCCACACCGAGTTGTATCGCGGTGCTGAATACGTGGTCGACTTCCTGCCCAAGGTGAAGATCGACGTCGCCATCGACGACAAGGACCTTGATCGGGTAATCGAAGCCATCACCAAGGCAGCCAACACCGGCAAGATCGGTGACGGCAAGATCTTCGTGGTGAATCTGGAGCAGGCGATCCGCATCCGTACCGGCGAAACCGATACCGACGCGATCTAAGTAACAAAAAAGCCTCACCAAACCCAACGCCCCAGGAGAAAACAACATGACTCTGCGTAAGATCGCAGGGCTAGGAGCCCTATTGTCCCTCGTAATGCCCGGGCTCGCCCTGGCAGAGGAAGCTGCCCCAGCGCTGAACTCCGGCGACACCGCCTGGATGTTGACCGCTACGGCGCTGGTGCTGTTCATGACCATCCCGGGCCTGGCCCTGTTCTATGGCGGCATGGTGCGTTCCAAGAACGTACTTTCGGTGATGATGCAGTGCTTCGCGATCACCGGTCTGATGAGCATTCTCTGGGTCGTCTACGGCTACAGCATGGCCTTCGATACCAGCGGTATGGAAAAGGGCGTGCTCAACTTCAATTCCTTCGTCGGTGGCTTCTCCAAGGCGTTTCTCAGCGGCGTCACGCCCGACAGCCTGACTTCGGCCACCGCATTGTTCCCTGAGGCGGTGTTCATCACCTTCCAGATGACCTTCGCCATCATCACCCCGGCGCTGATCGTCGGTGCCTTCGCCGAGCGCATGAAGTTCTCCGCGATGCTGGTGTTCATGGGCATCTGGTTCACCCTGGTGTACGCACCGATCGCGCACATGGTGTGGAGCGGTGATGGCGCACTGATGTGGGACTGGGGCGTGCTGGACTTCGCCGGCGGTACCGTGGTGCACATCAACGCAGGTATCGCTGGCCTGGTGTGCTGCCTGGTGCTGGGCAAGCGCAAAGGCTACCCGACCACGCCGATGGCCCCGCACAACCTGGGCTACACCCTGATGGGCGCAGCGATGCTGTGGATCGGCTGGTTCGGTTTCAACGCAGGTTCTGCCGCCGCCGCCAACGGCACGGCCGGCATGGCCATGCTGGTGACCCAGATCGCCACCGCCGCCGCAGCCTTGGGCTGGATGTTTGCCGAGTGGCTTGGCCACGGCAAGCCGAGCGCCCTGGGCATCGCCTCGGGTGTGGTCGCCGGCCTGGTCGCAATCACGCCTGCCGCAGGCACCGTGGGCCCGATGGGCGCCCTGGTGATCGGCCTGGCTTCGGGTGTGATCTGCTACTTCTGCGCCACTAGCCTGAAGCGCAAGCTGGGCTATGACGATTCGCTGGATGCCTTCGGCGTACACGGTATCGGCGGTATCGTCGGCGCCATCCTTACCGGTGTGTTCGCCGCACCGGCCCTAGGCGGCTTCGGCACGGTCACCGATATCGGCATGCAGGTCTGGATCCAGGCCAAAGGCGTGATTTTCACCGTGGTCTACACCGCCATCGTCACCTACGTGATCCTCAAGGTCCTGGACCTGGTGATGGGCCTGCGGGTCAACGAAGAAGAAGAGTCGGTCGGCCTCGACCTGGCTCAGCACAACGAACGCGGCTACAACCTGTAACTGCGACGCGGTAAAAACTTGCCCGGTTCGCCGGGCATTTTTTCGCCTGATTTTTGCCATTTCCCGCACGGCAAACGGTTTATCCGTCACGTTCGCGACGTAGGCAGAAAACTTACAAGATGCCGAGCGTTTATGGAGCTTTGCTTTTTCCACGGGCGCGCTAGAATGCGCGCCGAAGGGTGTTTGACATGCAGTCCGCACGCTTCCCCAGCCTTTGCTAGGCTTGCCATTAGCGCGTGGCCAGCAGGTGGCTCAAGGATTTCGTCAGGTCCTGCCAGGAGCAGGGCCTGCAGGGTACGACCCTCCCATCAGGAGGTGGATGCCCAAGGCAGTGGCCAACCCACGGCCAGTTGAATTTTCACCGGTGGCTGCCGGTCTACGGCTGCACTGGTCTATAACCAACCTGCTTTTCGCAAGTCATGAGGTAGAACATGAGCGACGATGATCTGGAAAACGACGACCTCGAAGTAGGCGACGATGATGAGGCTGATGAGGGTCTCGAAGCAGCGGCTGACGACGTTGCGGAAGACGCTGGCGAAGACGATAGCCCTGCGCCCACTGCCAAAGGCAAGTCCAAGGCCGCTGTCTCGGTAGACGAGATGCCGAGCATGGAAGCCAAGCAGAAGGAGCGCGATGCCCTGGCCAAAGCGATGGAAGAGTTCCTTTCGCGCGGTGGCAAGGTGCAGGAAGTGGAGGCCAACGTGGTCGCCGATCCGCCCAAGAAGCCAGACAACAAATACGGCAGCCGCCCTATCTGAGTGGTCGCCCACAAAAAAGCCCGCCGTCGCTGCGGGCTTTTTTGTGCCTGTTGGGTTTAGGAGCCCTATCGCCGGCAAGCGGCCCCTGTCAGCGCCAGCGCGCCATTACCTCAGGCAGTTGCGAAAGCCGCTGGATCTCGGCATCGGGTGCCCGCTCACCGGCCCAGGCCTTGCCTTGTGGGTTGAACCACACGGCCCGCAGCCCGGCCCGTTGGGCGCCGGCGATGTCATCGCCGGGGTGGTCACCCACATGCACCGCCGCGCTGGCCTCGACCTCGCCACGTTTCAGCGCCTCCAGAAACGGCGCCGGGTCCGGTTTGCCGATGCCCAGGTCCTCGGCGCACAGGGCAAAGCGGAAGTAGTCCGCCAAGCCCAGGCGGCTGACATCGGCGTTGCCGTTGGTGACCACCCCCAGGGTGTACTGGTGGCGCAGGATTTCCAGCACCGGCTGCACCTCAGGGAAAATTTCCACCTGGTGGCGTGCATGCAGGAACACTTCAAAGCCTTCGTTGGCCAGCGCCTGCGCGTGCTTTTCGCTGTAGCCGACTTCTTCCAGGGCATGGAACAGCACCCGCCGGCGCAGGGCGCTGATACGGTGCTTGAGGCCGGGCTCGGCCTGCACCAGGCGCTCGCGAATGGCGAACAGGTGTTCGACCGGTACGCCGCCGAGGATCGGCGCGTTGGCTTCGAGCCAGTCGCGCAGGACCACTTCAGCGCTGGCAATCACCGGCGCGGTGTCCCACAGGGTGTCATCGAGGTCGAAGGTGATCAGCTTGATGCTCATGAGTCTGTGCCTTTGCTGCGTTTGGCCCGAGGGTGGGCGCTGTCGTACACCGCGGCCAGGTGCTGGAAGTCCAGGTGGGTGTAGATTTGCGTGGTGCTGATGTCGGCGTGGCCGAGCATCTCCTGCACCGCACGCAGGTCCTGGGACGATTCCAGCAGATGGCTGGCGAAAGAATGGCGAAGCATGTGCGGGTGCAGGTGCTGGCCCAGCTCGCGCTCGCCGGCGACTTTGACCCGCATCTGGATGGCCCGTGGGCTCAGGCGATTGCCCTGGCGCGTGATGAACACGGCGCTGTCGCGTGGGCCGCCGATGCCGCGCAGGCGCAACCACGCCTGCAGGGCCTCGCGGGCTTTACGGCCGACAGGCAGTACGCGCGCCTTGCCACCCTTGCCCAGCACCTGCACCAGCCCGCCGGCAATGTCGAGGTATTCGAGGTCGAGGCCAGCCAGTTCGGACAGGCGCAGGCCTGACGAATAGAACAGTTCGAGAATGGCCTGGTCACGTCGGGCAATGAAGTCGTCGTCGACGCCGCCATCGAGCAGTTGCAGGGCGCGGTCGGTATCCAGCGTCTTGGGCAGGCGGCGCTCGCCCTTGGGCGCAGACAGGCCGCTGGCCGGGTCGTGCTGGCACAGCCCTTCACGGTTCAGGTATCGGTACAAGCCGCGCACGGCCGACAGCAGGCGCGCCAGGCTGCGCGAGGATTGGCCTTGGTGGTGCTGGCGGGCAATCAACTGGCGTAGCTGCTGGATTTGCAGCGCTTGCCAGCCGGCGATGCCCTGATCGTTGCAGTAGGCAATGACCTTGTCGAGGTCACGGCGGTAGGCCAGCAGGGTGTGCTCGGACACCTGGCGCTCATTGCGCAGGTGTGCGCAATAAGCCTCCAGCTGGCGTTTCATCAGCGCACCGGACGCAGGGTCTGGGTAACGCGCGGCACGACACGGCCCAGCACTTCGGCAATGTAGCCGAGGAACAGGGTGCCGACGCTGCTCTTGTAGTGTTGCGGGTCGCGGCTGCCAATCGCCAGCACGCCGTGCAGCCCTTGGTATTCGAGGGCGGCAACGGCGCTGGAGCCGACTTCGAGGCGCTGATCTTCACCGAACAGGAACGCCAGCTCATGGTCGCGCAGGTTGCCGCTGACCGTTTTACCGCCCCCCAGCAGGCCGCCGATGGCTTGGTGCGCCTCGGCGTTGCTGACCCAGCGGCCCACTGGCGCGACGTTATCGCCGAACAGGATCAGGCTGACGAAGGGCACCTGAAACTCCTGGCGCAGGCTGTCTTCGACCGCCATCACCACTTCTTCCAGGCTGCCAGCATCGAGCAGGTCGAGGATCAGCCGGCGGGTCTTGTCGAACAGCCGGTCGTTGTCTCGCGCCACGTCCATCAGTTGCGACAGGCGATGGCGCATCTCGATGTTGCGGTCGCGCAGCAGCTTGAGCTGGCGCTCCACCAGCGACACGCTGTCGCCACGCTGGTGGGGAATGCGCTGCTCGACCAGCAGTTCGTCGTGCTCGGCGAAGAAGGTCGGGTGGGCGCGCAGGTACGCGACCACCGCCTCGGCATCGAGCTCGGTGGACTGCTGGGGTACAACCTTGGGCTGATCGGTCATGGCGGTTACTCGCTTAGAGACGAACCTGTCCTTCGTAGACGCGTACGGCCGGGCCGGTCATCAACACGGGCTTGCCGGGGCCGGCCCATTCGATGTGCAGGCGGCCACCCGGCAGGTCGAGGGTCACCGGTGAGTCCATCCAGCCTTGGCTGATAGCCGCCACGGCCGCAGCGCAAGCGCCGGTGCCGCAGGCCTGGGTCTCGCCGGCACCGCGTTCCCAGACCCGCAGGTTGGCACGGTGACGGTCGATGACCTGGATGAAGCCAGCGTTGACCCGCTGCGGGAAGCGCGGATGGTTTTCGATCTTCGGGCCCAGGGCATGCACAGGCGCGGTATGCACGTCATCGACGCGCAACACGGCATGTGGGTTGCCCATGGACACAGCGGCAATGGCGTGAACCTCGCCGTCGACTTCCAGTGGGTAACTCAGTGCCTGCTCGTCGGCGACAAAGGGGATTTCGGCCGGCACCAGGCGCGGCGGGCCCATGTCGACACTCACCTGGCCGTCGTTCTGCACGTCCAGCTCGATGATGCCGCTCTTGGTTTCGACGCGGATGCGCTTTTTCGCGGTCAGGCGCTTGTCCAGCACGAAGCGGGCAAAGCAGCGCGCACCGTTGCCGCACTGTTCGACTTCGGAGCCGTCGGCATTGAAGATCCGGTAGCGGAAGTCCACTTCTGGATTGTTCGGTGCCTCGACGATCAGCAGCTGGTCGAAGCCGATGCCGGTGTGGCGGTCGCCCCATTGCTTGGCATGCTTAGGCTGGATATGTGCGTGCTGGCTGACCAGGTCGAGGACCATGAAGTCATTGCCCAGCCCATGCATCTTGGTGAAACGCAGCAGCATGGGCTCACTCCGGCAGCAGGCTTTCGCCAGCATACAGTTCGGCGACGGTTTCGCGGCGGCGTACTTCGAACGCCTGGTCACCGTCGACCAGGATTTCGGCGCAACGGCCACGGGTGTTGTAGTTCGAGCTCATGACAAAACCATAGGCGCCGGCAGACTGCACAGCCAGCAGATCGCCTTCGGCCAGGTTCAGCTCGCGCTCCTTGGCAATGAAGTCGCCGGTTTCGCAGATCGGCCCGACCAGGTCGTAGGCGCGGCCTTGGCCTTCGCGTGGGGTGACCGCGCTGACGCCCATCCAGGCCTGGTACAGGGCCGGGCGGATCAGGTCGTTCATCGCCGCATCGATGATGGCGAAGTCTTTGTGTTCGGTGTGCTTGAGGTACTCGACGCGGGTCAGCAGAACACCGGCGTTGGCCACGATGTAGCGGCCCGGCTCGAAGACCAGGGCCAGGTCGCGGTCGCCGACGCGCGCGCGGATGGCCTTGATGTAGTCGGCCACCAAAGGCGGCTCTTCATCGCGGTAGCGCACGCCAACGCCGCCACCCAGGTCGAGGTGGCGCAGGTGGATGCCGCAGTCGGCCAGGCGGTCGACCAGGTCCAGCAGGCGGTCGAGGGCATCGAGGAACGGCTCGACGGTGGTCAGCTGCGAACCGATGTGGCAGTCGACACCGACCACGTCCAGGTTCGGCAGTTGGGCGGCACGCACGTAGATGGCTTCGGCGTCGGCGATGGCGATGCCGAATTTGTTTTCTTTGAGGCCGGTGGAGATGTATGGGTGGGTGCCGGCGTCGACGTCCGGGTTGACCCGCAGCGAGACCGGGGCAACCTTGCCCATCTCGGCGGCCACCACTTGCAGGCGCTCAAGCTCGTCGGTGGATTCGACGTTGAAGCAGTGCACGCCAACTTCCAGCGCGCGGCGCATGTCTGCGCGGGTCTTGCCGACACCGGAGAACACCACACGATCAGCACGGCCGCCAGCGGCCAGTACGCGCTCCAGCTCACCGCCGGAAACGATGTCGAAGCCTGCGCCCATACGGGCCAGCACGTTCAGCACACCGAGGTTGGAGTTGGCTTTGACTGCGAAGCACACCAGGTGTTCGACGCCTTGCAGCGCGTCGGTGTAGCTGCGGTACTGGGCTTCGATGTGGGCACGCGAGTACACGTAGGTCGGGGTGCCGAAACGTTCGGCGATGGCCGACAGGGCTACACCTTCCGCGAACAGATCACCGTCGCGGTAATTGAAAGCGTTCATCTGATTTCCTTACTGCTCTGGCGTTTGCTCGGGCTGGATAGGCTGCTCTTCTTGCGGCTGTACCGCCGGAGCGTGCTTGTGCTGATGCGACTTCTGGCTGCCCTTGCCGTCCTTGCCGTCTTCCGGCAGGTACAGGGGGCCCTTCTGACCGCAGGCCGAAACGAGGCAGGCAACCGCGACCAGCGCCGCGAGCGAGGAAATCAGGCGCTTCATGGGTGAAATCCTTTGAAATATGCAGTATTGCGCCCGAGTATACCGAGCGACCGGCGGATTGCCTATGCAAGAGCCGGTCCGCCGGGCGGGCTATTCTTGCCGCCTGCAATGGCTAATCTTTGCATTCGGCGGCAAGCGCCCGTATCTTGCCCGGCTTGCCTGTAACGCAGCCAATTTCGAGGTTCCTGCAATGAGTTTGAGCGAAGCGCGTTTCCATGATCTGGTCGACGCGACCCAACAGGCCCTGGAAGACCTGTTCGACGAGAGCGGCATGGACCTGGACATGGAGAACTCCGCCGGTGTCCTGACCATCAAGTTTGAAAACGGCAGCCAGTTGATCTTCAGCCGCCAGGAGCCCCTGCGTCAGTTGTGGCTGGCGGACAAGTCGGGTGGCTTCCACTTCTACTACGACGAAGAGAGCAAGAAGTGGACCTGCGAGAAGAGCGAAGAGCTGCTCGGCGAGATGCTGGAGCGCATCGTCTGGGAGCGGGCCGGCGAGAAGCTGGACTTCGACGAGATCTGAGATGAGTGAGCAGCCGCGGCCGCCCAAGCCGCTCTACAGCAATGTCAGCACGGCCGTGAAATCGCCGTGCATCAGCGTCTGCCGCCTGGATGAGCAGCGTGTCTGCACCGGCTGCCACCGCCCTGTGGAGCACATCCGCGAATGGCGGTCCGCAGACGACGAGCGGCGCCGGCAGATCTGCCGCGAAGCCGAGGCCTTGCGCGCACGGGCTTGAGTATTTGCCCGGCTGTGGTAGTGTCAGGTTCTGCGTCGGTGACGCCAAAGTCATCATAAACCCCGCCCTTGGGCGGGGTTTTGCTTTATTTGCCCGACGAAAATTGCCTGTTCAAAGGAGTCTGACTGGATCATGAGCACCAAGCCTTCCCTCATCCTCACCCGATTGGACGTACAACGTCTCGAGCGTCTGATCGACAGCCTCGACGAAAGTACGCCGGGTGTGCTCGCCCTGCAGGACGAGCTTGACCGCGCCGAACAGGTGGTCGGTCACGAGGACGTCCCGGCCGGGGTGGTGACCATGAACTCGCGCGTGCACTGCCGTGAAGAGGCCAGCGGCAAGGACTACCACTTGACCTTGGTGTACCCGAAGGATGCTGGGCCGGAAGGCAAGGTATCGATCCTGGCGCCGATTGGTTGTGCCTTGCTGGGCCTTTCGGTCGGTGAGCAGATCGACTGGCCGGCGCCGGGCGGCAAGACCCTCAAGCTGAAGCTGCTGGAAGTCGAGTACCAGCCAGAAGCGGCGGGTGATTTCGACCTGTGAGCCTTGAGGGCCGCTGCGCCAAGTCTCCTGTGGCAGCGGGCAAGCCCGCTCCCATACGGCCCCGCTGGTTCATCCCCCGATCGCTGCCTGCAACTGCTCTAGCCCCTCATTCAGCGCCTGTTCCAGCTCCCGCTTGTAACGCAGGTACAAAACGGTCGCGCCCAGCTCATCACCCAGCAGCTCGGACAAATCCAGGTCGGTAATGTAGCAGCGGTAATGACCGGCGCTGCGGCGTTGCCCGATGATCTGCCGGGCGACCACGGCGTACAGCTGGTCGCCATGGTCCAGCTCGGAGAACTCCTGCTGGTCACAGTACAACGTCACCGTCACGGCACCCGCAGCACCGCCCTGGATAATCGCCTGAACCTCATAGTACGGCTGGCCGCTGCCCTCGACAGGCACCAGCCGTGGCTCGATGCTGCGCGCCTTGCCAGGGCCTGACGGCAGTAACTGCCCATAGTGGATATCCAGCGAAGCGGGGCGCAGGGCGTCGAACGGCAGTTGGGTATCGCGGCGCATCAGCACCGAACGCAGGAAGCGTTGCAGCGGCAGCAGCAGATGGGCTTCATCCTGCAATGGCAGGCGCTGTTGCCAAAGCGCGTTGTACTCATCCAGCACATACAGATCGGCCCAGGCGCCTTGCAGGCGATAGAACACTTGGATGCACGCGGGCCGCCCCTGCTCCAGCACCAGTGCCAGGTCGTGGTCCTGCAGGGCATTGGCGTCCAGGTGCAGCGGGCTGTAGCGGCTGCGTTCTTCGCTCAGGTAGTCCAGCAGCGCCTCGTGGTTGGCCAGGGTCGCCAGGCTTACCTGGCCGGGCAGCAGCTCCAGCACATGGGTGTGCTGGGCTACCTGCAGCAGGTAGCGGTAGTTCGCCCCCTGGTCGAGCAACTGTTGCACCGTGGCGAACACCTCCTCGACCCGCTGCTCGATGGCCTGGGCGCGGTTGTGGCAGAAGCAGCGTACCCGTAGCCGGGGGCGGTGGCCGCGCTGGCCGAGGCTGTTGAGGTAATCGCGCAGGCAGCGCAGCAACGCGTGCTCGCCGTCGTAGCGCTGTACCAGCACTTCGTTCCAGCTGTTGAGGGTGACCTGGTCCAGCGTCAGCACCAGGTTTTCGCGCACGCCGGCGTAGCTCAGCGAGTCGGTGCGCTCGGTGGTCATCAGGATGTTCAGGTCGCGGTGCTGGCGCAGCGGGTCGATGCCGACGTTGATCAGCAACAGGATTTCGTCGGCCACACTGGGTTGCAGCAGACGGACTTCGCTGACGGTCGGCAGCGGCAGGTCGAGGGTCTGCTGCAAGCTGCCCAGCAGGTTGAACAGCTCGAGCTCGCGCAGGTCACTGGCGCCAGGGTGCACGGCGAAGCGTGTACTGCTGTCGATGACGCCATTGCGATGGGCCCAGGTCAGCAGTTCGAGCAGCTCGCGGCAGCGTTTGATAGGGCTGAAATGCGTGACCTCGTGCGTGCTCAGGTTACCGGTGTAAAGCTCCCAGTGGTGGCTACCCGGCTCTTTGCGGTTGGGGGCCTGGACCAGGGTGAGGGTGCCCTCTGCCAGGTCCGGGGCGATCCCAGGGTTGATCACCTCGGTCTTGCCGGCACGGCGCTCGAAGGCGGCGTACAGGCGCCGGCCCAGCACATTGAGGTCACGCTGGTCGGCGCGGCTGCTGGCGTTGCGGGTCTGGGCGAACTGGCTGAGGAAGCGGTAGCTGTGGTTCAGCTCAGCCACCAGCTCGCGGCGTTCGACCGCGACCTGGCCAACCTTCCATTGGCTGCGGCTGTCGAGCAGGGCCAGCTGGCGCTCGTCCCAACCCCATTCGTCCGCCAGGCGCTGCAGCAATTGGCGCTGCCAACCGTTGGCGCGCACTTGGCCGCTGAGTTTCTTGTTGACCTTCAGGTACAGGCTGCGCCTGACCAGCTCGAGGCGCGCCGTTTCGCCGCGTTGCCGCAGATAGTGCTCGATGCGCCGATAGACCATCACGTAAGGGTCCAGCTCGTCGAGGTCGAGCTGGTTGGCGAACACCGCATGCTTGTAGTCCAGGCTCAAGCAGCGCACGGCAGGGTGCTCGCTGGCGTAGGCTTCGGTCAGCAGCAGTTTGAGCAGCGATTTGTAGGGCGAGTCGATGCCTTTGAACAGTTGCCACAGCCCTGCACCCACGAACTCGCCGGGGGGGATATGCGCCAGGTTGCCGAGGTCGAGCACGTCCTGGCTGCGGATGAAGCGCTTGCTGAGCAAGGTCTGGGTATAGGCACTGTAGTTGTGCTCTTCGTAGACCGGTACCAGCCACCACAGCGGCGTGCGCCCGGCCAGCCAGATGGCGGTGCGGTAGAACTCGTCGAGCAGCAGGTAATGCTGGGTGGTGCCGCAGTCGTCGGAGCCAAGCTGGCCGTCCCGCTCGCCTTGTGCAAAGCCTTGCGGGTCGATGAGGAAGAAGTGTGCCTCGGCGCCCAGGCTGGCGGCCCAGGTTTCCAGCAGTTGGCATTTGCGGCGCAGTTCGTTCAGCAGGTCATCACCCAGGCCTGGCGCATGGCAGACCCACAAGTCCATGTCGCTTTGTTCGGCCTGGGCCAGCGAGCCCAGGCTGCCCATCAGGAACACGCCATGGATTGGGCGCGCTGCCTGCCCCTGGCGGGCCTTGTAGGCAAACGAGCGTGCCAGCCGTTGCGCTTCGGCGACCAGGTCGTCGGCAGGCTCGAAACCGGCCACCCCGGCGGGCGTGCTGCTGGAGACATAGCCGGGCAGCAGTGGGTGGTTGACGTGGAACAGCAGCGGCAACAGCGTCAGTACCTGTTGCTGGCGGGTCGACAGCCCCTCCATCGCACGTTGCAGGCGACCTTGGTTGAGCGTCAGAAAGCGCGCACGCAAGGTCGCCAGAACTTTGCGGTCGATGCCTTCGTCCAGGTCTGGGCGGATTTCTTGGGGGTGGTTCATTGCGCGCTCGTGGCAGGCCAGTAGGGCTGCGGCGAGTTTAGCCTGAGTGAACCAGTCGGATAAGCGCTAAATCGATTTGTTGGCGTCATTTTTCCAGCGTCCTTGCGTGTGGGTGAAACCCGCCGACTCCAGCTTTCAGCCCGCTTCGGGCATGATGGGCTGCATGAGCGTAGTCTCGCTGATTTAGAGGTGTTTACGGATGCGTGTATGGATCGATGCCGACGCTTGCCCCAAGGCGGCAAAGGATTTGATCGTCAAGTTCGCCCTCAAGCGCAAACTCGAGGTGGTGATGGTGGCAGGCCAAGCGCAAAGCAAGCCGGCCTTTGCCTGTGTGCGGCTGATCGTGGTACCCAGCGGTATGGATGCGGCCGACGACTATTTGGTCGACAACGCCGAGCCTGGTGAGCTGGTGATCTGCAGCGACGTGCCGTTGGCCGATCGGCTGGTCAAGAAAGGCGTGGCGGCGCTGGACCCGCGCGGGCGCGAGTTTGACGAGCGCAACATGGGCGACCGGCTGGCGACGCGCAACCTGTTCACCGATTTGCGCGAGCAAGGGCAGGTTGGGGGAGGGCAGGCGCCGTATGGCGAGCGCGAGAAACAGGCATTCGCCAATGCGCTGGACCGGATTATCGCGCGCTTGTCCAAGCCCACCTGACGTCCACGGCTTTTGTACGCGCTTGTCTAAACCCACCTGACGTGCATGGCTTTTGTAGGAGCGGCCTTGCGTCGCGAAAGGGCCGCGCAGCGGCCCCACGATCTGCGCATCAGGCATAGATTGCCGGGGCCGCTGCGCAGCCCTTTCGCGACGCAAGGCCGCTCCTACAAAGGCAGCGCAGGCTGTGGGTTATTGGTCGCCCTCGTGGGTCAGCTCCAGCACCCGGTCTACCAGCTTGTAGATCCCACCGGCCGCTTCGCTGATCGACTTCGCAACCATGTAGGCCGGGGTCGTCACCAGCTTGCGCTGGGTGTCTTCAACGATGTCGTGCACATCGCACTCTTCATGCTTGCCACCCATCTTCTCTACCGCAGCAGCCGTGCCGGCATCGTTGCCGATGGTGCAGACCACGCCTGGGCCGTAAATCTTCGCCGCCAGTGCTGGCGAGATGCAGATCAGCCCAACCGGCTTGCAGGCATCGGCAAAGGCTTCGGCCAGGGCCAATACGTCTGGGTTGACGCTGCAGTTGGTGCCTTCGACGGCAAAGTTCGAGAGGTTTTTCGCCGCCCCGAAACCACCGGGCACAATCAGTGCATCGAAGTCTTCGGCATTGGCTTCGCGGATGTCCTTGACCTCGCCACGGGCAATACGCGCCGACTCCACCAGCACGTTGCGCGACTCGGGCATCTCTTCGCCGGTCAGGTGATTGATCACATGCATCTGCGCGATGTTCGGCGCAAAGCACTGCACCTGCGCCCCGCGCTGGTCGAGGCGCAGCAGGGTGATCACGCTTTCGTGGATTTCGGCGCCGTCATAGACGCCACAGCCGGAAAGTATCACCGCTACTTTTTTCGTCATGCTCATTACTCCAGTGTCGAGGCGCTAAATGTCCTCTAGTTTGGCAGATGTAGCCATAGGGATTCCCGCGGTCGCGGCCTAATCTTTGTGGATAACGCCTGAGGTCGTCACCATGGACCTGATACTGCTGGCCGTGCCGTTCTTCTTCGTATTGATCGCCGTTGAGCTGGTGGCTGACCGCGTGCGTGGCCAGCGTAATTACACCCTGGCCGACGCGATCAACAGCCTGAGTACAGGCGCCTTGTCGACCAGCACTGGCCTGTTGACCAAAGGTGTCGGGCTGCTGACCTATGCCTTGGCCTGGGAGCATCTGGCGCTGCTGCGCTTGCCCCTGCAAGCGTGGTGGGTGTGGGTGCTGGCGTTCGTCCTGTACGACCTCTGCTACTACTGGCTGCACCGCCTGGGGCACGAACGCAACGTGCTGTGGGCGGCCCATTCGGTGCACCACCAGAGCGAGGAGTACAACCTCACCACGGCGCTGCGCCAGACCAGCAGCGGCTTCATCTTTTCGTGGATCTTCTACCTGCCATTGGCGCTGATCGGCGTGCCGCCCCTGGTGTTCATCACCGTGGCGTCGCTGAACCTGCTGTACCAGTTCTGGGTGCATACCCGGCACATTGCCAAACTCGGTTGGCTTGAGTGGATCTTCATCACGCCATCCAACCATCGCGTCCACCATGCGCAAAATCCTGTTTACTTGGATCGCAATTACGGCGGCGTGTTCATTCTCTGGGACCGCCTGTTCGGAACGTTCAAGGAAGAGGACCCGGCCGAGCCCGTGGTATTCGGCGTGACCACCCCACTGGCCAGCTGGAACCCGCTGTGGGCCAACCTGCAGTTCTACGCCCAACTGTGGCGTGATGCCCGGCGCACGCGCAGCATGTGGGACAAGTGGCGGATCTGGTTCATGCCCACGGGCTGGCGCCCGGCCGATGTCGCGGCGCGTTACCCGCAGGCCAAGCCGGACCTGGCGCTGTTTCGCAAGTTCGAGGTTGCCCTGGGGCGGGCGCAGCAGGCCTATGTAGCGGCGCAGTTCGTCGTCTATGTGGCCTTGGGCAGCTATTTGATGGAGGTCGCGGAGCGCGTGCCTGCCGCCGCCCTGATACTGGGCTGGTCGATCATGGCCTTGGGCCTGTTCGTGCTCGGCGCGCTGCTGGAGAACCGGCCCTGGGCCGTGCGCCTGGAGCGGGCGCGGTTGCTGTCGAATGCGCCAGCGCTGTACCTGGCTGGCGCTCTGGGCTTAGCGGTGATCACGCCGCTTGGGTGGGTCTTGCTCCTGGCTTACAGCCTGCTCAGCGTCTGGGGCCTGAGCCAGTGCCGCCGCCTTGCGCTCCGCGCGCAGGGTGCGGAAGCGCCGGCGCAGCCAGAGCAGGACGCCGAGCAACAACAGGCCGCCGAGCACCCATAGCTCGTACTTCTTCACATTGCCCAACAAACCTTCGAGGATGGCGCCGAAGTGGTAGGCCGCTGCGCCCAGGGCCAGCGCCCAGATGGCGGCACCGAGACCGTTGAGCAGCAGGTAGCGGCGCGGCGGATAGCCTGACAGGCCAATGGCCACCGGCATGACCGTGCGCAGCCCATAGACGAAGCGGAAGCTCAGCACCCAGATGTCGGGGTGGCGGCGGATGTGGTCCAGCGCCCGATCACCCATGGCCTGCCAGCGCGGTTTGCGTGCCAGGATCTTGCGCCCATGGCGACGGCCCATGAAGTACCACAGCTGATCGCCGGCATAGCTGCCGAAGAAGGCCACCAAGCACACCAGCTTGATGTCCATGTAACCGCGGAACGCGAGGAAACCCGCAAGCACCAGGATGGTCTCGCCTTCAAAGAAGGTGCCTAGAAAAAGGGCGAAGTAGCCGAAATCCTGCAGGAATTGTTGAAGCATTTTCTGAGGTGCTGGCGAAATGAACGCGCAGCCTACCCCTTCGCGCGCGTGGATGAAAGTGTCCAAATGTGTCTCGACGTGAACAATTCCTACAAGGACAATGCCTTCGGCCACAAGTCGCAGGCTTGCCAGTGGGTGTAACACAGGCGTCATAATGGCCGCTTATCGTCCCGCTCAATTGATGATAGGGCGTTAACGTCCTCCAGGAACGTCCAGATGAATAATGAAGTGCTCACCCCTGTCGCGATCAAGGACGCCCAGGCAGTCCCCGAAGAGATGGTGCAAACCCCGCCAGACCTGCCGCCGGCGCCAGAGCCCGAGCCTGTGGTCGAGGCCGCGGCACCGGCCCCCGCGCCGGCACCGGCGATCACCGTCCCGGGCCTTGACGACAGCAGCCTGTACATTCATCGCGAGCTGTCGCAGCTGCAGTTCAACATTCGGGTGCTGGAGCAGGCACTGGACGAGAGCTACCCGCTGCTCGAACGTCTGAAATTCCTGCTGATCTTCTCCAGCAACCTCGACGAATTCTTCGAGATCCGCGTCGCCGGCCTGAAGAAGCAGATCAATTTCGCCCGCGAACAGGCCGGGGCCGACGGCTTGCAGCCGCACCAGGCGCTGGCGCGCATCAGCGAGCTGGTGCACACCGAGGTGGATCGCCAGTACGCGATCCTCAACGACGTGCTGCTGCCAGAGCTTGAAAAACACCACATCCGCTTCATTCGTCGCCGTCACTGGACGCCCAAGCTCAAGACCTGGGTGCGGCGCTTCTTCCGTGACGAGATCGCGCCGATCATCACCCCGATCGGCCTCGACCCGACGCACCCGTTCCCCTTGCTGGTGAACAAGAGCCTCAACTTCATCGTTGAACTCGAAGGCGTCGATGCCTTCGGCCGCGACTCGGGCCTGGCGATCATCCCGGCGCCGCGCCTGTTGCCGCGGGTCATCCGCGTGCCTGAAGAAGTCGGTGGCCCGGGCGCCAACTACGTGTTCCTGTCGTCGATGATCCACGCGCACGCCGACGACCTGTTCCAGGGCATGAAGGTCAAGGGCTGCTACCAGTTCCGCCTGACCCGAAACGCCGACCTGGCGCTGGACTCCGAAGAAGTCGACGACTTGGCCCGCGCCCTGCGCGGCGAGCTGTTCTCGCGCCGTTACGGTGATGCCGTACGGCTTGAGGTGGCTGATACCTGCCCAAAACACCTGTCGGACTACCTGCTCAAGCAGTTCAGCCTGAGCGAGAGCGAGCTGTACCAGGTCAATGGCCCGGTCAACCTGACCCGCCTGTTCAGCATCACCGGCCTCGACAGCCACCCGCAGCTGCAATACATGCCGTTCACCCCGGCGATCCCCAAGCTGCTGCAGAACGCCGACAACATCTTCAGCGTGATCAGTAAACAGGACGTGCTGCTGATGCACCCGTTCGAGTCGTTCACGCCGGTGGTCGACCTGCTGCGCCAGGCCGCCAAGGACCCGCATGTGCTGGCCGTGCGCCAGACCCTGTACCGCTCCGGTGCCAACTCGGAGATCGTCGACGCGTTGGTGGACGCTGCCCGTAACGGCAAGGAAGTCACTGCGGTGATCGAATTGCGCGCGCGTTTCGACGAAGAGTCCAACCTGCAGATGGCCAGCCGCCTGCAAGCGGCAGGTGCGGTGGTGATTTACGGGGTGGTCGGGTTCAAGACCCACGCCAAGATGATGCTGATCCTGCGGCGTGAGCAGGGCGAAATCGTCCGCTATGCGCACCTGGGTACCGGCAACTACCACGCCGGCAACGCCCGCCTGTACACCGACTACAGCCTGCTGACCTCTGACGACGCCCTCACCGAAGACGTCGGCAAGCTGTTCAGCCAGCTGATCGGCATGGGCAAGACCCTGCGCATGAAAAAGCTGCTGCACGCACCCTTCACGCTGAAGAAGGGCATGCTCGACATGATTGCCCGCGAGACCCAGTTCGCGCTCGAAGGCAAACCCGCGCACATCATCGCCAAGTTCAACTCGCTGACCGATGCCAAGGTCATCAAGGCGCTGTACAAGGCCAGCCAGTCCGGTGTGCGCATCGACCTGGTGGTGCGCGGTATGTGCTGCCTGCGGCCAGGTATTCCGGGGGTTTCGCACAACATTCACGTGCGCTCGATCATCGGCCGCTTCCTGGAGCACACCCGGGTGTTCTACTTCCTCAATGGCGGCGAGGAGCAGATCTACCTGTCCAGTGCCGACTGGATGGAGCGCAACCTCGACAAGCGCGTCGAGACTTGCTTCCCGGTCGAAGGCAAGAAGCTGTTGCTGCGGGTGAAGAAAGAGCTGGAAAGCTACCTGACCGACAACACCCATGCCTGGACGCTGCAGTCGGATGGGCGCTACGTGCGCAGCACCCCGACCGGCAACCAGAACCCGCGCAGTGCCCAGGCGACCCTGCTGGAGCGCCTGAGCAACCCGGTCCTCAACGTACGCTGAGGACGAAGCCGACCCGGGCCAGCCACTCCGCCTCGTTGGCGAAGTCGGCCTGGGTCAGCTGGTTCTGCTCCAGCCAGCCTTCTGGGAAGACCACATCGAGGCTGTTGTCGCCTGCTTGCAGCTGTACCTTCGGCATTTGCTGCGTGCCACGAATGTGGTGGAACAGGATGGCGAAGCGCAGCAGCACGCACAGGCGAATCAGCTGCACGCTTTCATCGCCGAACTCGGCGAACTTGTCCTTGGGGATATTGCGGCGATGGCCGCGTACCAGCAGGGCCATCATCTGCTGATCCTCACGGGAGAAGCCCGACAGGTCGGAGTGCTCGATCAGGTAGGCGCCGTGCTTGTGGTAGTGATAGTGGGCGATATCCAGTCCAACTTCGTGCACTTTTGCGGCCCATCCCAGAAGATCGCGCCAATTTCCCTCTTCCAGCTTCCAGGCTTTTGCTACCTGGTCGAACGCGTGCAGCGCCTTGCGCTCGACGCGCGCGGCCTGGCCTTGGTCGACGTGGTAACGCTCCATCAATGAATTGAGGGTGCGCTCGCGCACGTCTTCGTGGTGATGGCGGCCGAGCAGGTCGAACAGCACGCCTTCGCGCAGGGCGCCGTCGCAGTGGTCCATGCGTTGCAGTTCGAGGGCGTCGAAGATGGCCTCGAGAATCGCAAGGCCTGCCGGGAAGATGGTGCGGCGGTCTGGCTTGACCCCTTCGAAGTCGATCTTGTCGACCTCGCCCAGCTTGAACAGTTTGCGTTTGACCCACGCCAGCCCTTCGGCGTTGACCTCGCCATTGCCCAGGCCGCTGGCCTTGATGGCTGCGCCGATGGCGCGGATGGTGCCGGACGAACCGATGGCTTCGTCCCAGGTCAGGCGGTGCAGGGCGTTTTCGATGCTCATCAGCTCCAGCCGCGCGGCGGTGTAGGCCTGGGCATAACGCGCCGGGGTGATCTTGCCGTCGCGGAAGTAGCGCTGGGTGAAGCTGACGCAGCCCATTTGCAGGCTCTCGCGCAGCAGTGGTTCGAACCGCTGGCCGATGATGAACTCGGTACTGCCACCGCCGATGTCGGCGACCAGGCGCTTACCGGGGTTGTCGGCCAGGGTGTGGGAGACGCCGAGGTAGATCAGGCGGGCTTCCTCACGGCCGGAAATCACTTCCACCGGGTGCCCGAGAATGGCCTCGGCGCGCTGGATGAATTCGTTGCGGTTGCGCGCCTCGCGCAGGGCGTTGGTGCCAACGATGCGCACCGCACCCGCGGGCAGCCCGTTGATCAGTTGGGCGAAGCGCTTGAGGCAGTCGAGGCCCCGTTCCATGGCTTCTTCGCTGAGCTTGCGCTCTTCGTCGATGCCGGCGGCCAGCTGAACCTTTTCCCCCAGCCGTTCGAGAATGCGGATCTCGGTGTGGTGGGCCTTGGCCACGACCATGTGAAAACTGTTGGAGCCAAGGTCGATGGCGGCGATCAGAGACAGGTTCTTCGCGTTGGTATGCGGCATGATCTGGATGTTCTCGGTCGTTAACCTGGCAATCGTGCCACGATACGGGGCTGTCGCCAACGCGTGGCACGCCAAGGCTTGATGCAGGGCAATGTGCCATTCGATGTTATGACACGCATATGACAGTTTCGATTCGCGGCGTCTTGCACAACTATAGTTACACTCAATCGTCTGTGACTTCCTGTAGTCAGCCTCTGCGGCTATGATGGGCCACGTTTTTATGCTTACGACCCCGGAGATATCCATGAGCAGCGATCTGATCAAACACGTCACCGACGCCACCTTCGAGGCCGAAGTCCTGCAAGCCCAAGGCCCGGTGCTGGTCGACTACTGGGCTGAATGGTGCGGTCCATGCAAGATGATCGCTCCGGTTCTGGACGACATCGCTTCTACCTACGAAGGCAAACTGACTGTCGCCAAGCTGAACATCGACGACAACCAGGAAACCCCGGCCAAGCATGGCGTGCGTGGCATCCCGACGCTGATGCTGTTCAAGAACGGCAACGTCGAGGCCACCAAGGTCGGCGCACTGTCCAAATCGCAGCTGGCCGCGTTCCTCGACGCCCACCTGTGATGTGAAAAGGCCCCGGAAATACCGGGGCTTTTCTTTTCCAACCCACTAGACGTCGAAAAAAGCAAGTGTTACATTCGGCCTCGCACTGCTTCTCCAGTGCCCCCTGCACGCCGTCGCCGACGCACTCCTAATTAGAATCTGTGCGCGATCCTATCGCCTTCTAGCGGCGCGGCTTCATTAAGCCAGAAGCTTAATCCTCCCTTCATACATGATTACGTCACTCCCCTTATGAACCTGACTGAACTCAAGCAAAAGCCGATTACCGATCTGCTGGAAATGGCCGAACAGATGGGCATCGAAAACATGGCCCGTTCGCGCAAACAGGACGTGATTTTCGCCCTGCTGAAGAAGCACGCGAAAAGCGGCGAAGAGATCTCGGGTGACGGCGTGCTGGAGATTCTCCAGGATGGTTTCGGTTTCCTGCGTTCGGCTGATGCGTCCTACCTGGCCGGCCCCGACGACATCTACGTCTCGCCTAGCCAGATCCGCCGTTTCAACCTGCGTACCGGCGATACCATCGTCGGCAAGATCCGCCCGCCGAAGGAAGGGGAGCGTTACTTCGCCCTGCTGAAGGTCGACACGATCAACTTCGATCGCCCTGAAAACGCGAAGAACAAGATCCTGTTCGAAAACCTGACGCCGCTGTTCCCCAACAAGCGCCTGAAGATGGAAGCCGGTAACGGTTCCACCGAAGACTTGACCGGCCGCGTCATCGACCTGTGCGCCCCGATCGGCAAAGGCCAGCGTGGCCTGATCGTCGCCCCGCCGAAAGCGGGTAAAACGATCATGCTGCAGAACATCGCGGCGAACATCACCCGTAACAACCCCGAGTGCCACCTGATCGTCCTGCTGATCGACGAGCGCCCGGAAGAAGTGACCGAAATGCAGCGCACCGTGCGCGGCGAAGTGGTCGCCTCGACCTTCGACGAGCCGCCAACCCGCCACGTGCAGGTTGCCGAGATGGTCATCGAGAAGGCCAAGCGCCTGGTCGAGCACAAGAAAGACGTGGTCATCCTGCTCGACTCCATCACCCGTCTGGCACGTGCCTACAACACCGTGATCCCGAGCTCCGGCAAGGTCCTCACCGGTGGTGTCGACGCCCACGCCCTGGAGAAGCCGAAGCGTTTCTTCGGTGCCGCGCGTAACATCGAAGAAGGCGGTTCGTTGACCATCATCGCCACCGCGCTGGTCGAAACCGGCTCGAAGATGGACGAAGTGATCTACGAAGAGTTCAAGGGTACCGGCAACATGGAGCTGCCCCTGGACCGTCGTATCGCCGAGAAGCGTGTGTTCCCGGCCATCAACATCAACCGCTCCGGCACCCGCCGCGAAGAGCTGCTGACCGCCGACGACGAACTGCAGCGCATGTGGATCCTGCGCAAGCTGCTGCACCCGATGGACGAAATCGCCGCCATCGAGTTCCTGGTCGACAAGCTCAAGCAGACCAAGACCAACGACGAGTTCTTCTTGTCGATGAAGCGTAAGTAAGCGTTTCAGGCTGGAATCGATTGGGGCCGCTTCGCGCCCCATCGCGACACAAGGCCGCTCCTACAGGATTATGCATTACCTGTAGGAGCGGCCTTGTGTCGCGATGGGGCGCGAAGCGGCCCCAAGTCATTTTTGGCCATTAGGCGCCGAACGGCGCTACACTCTGCACCCCGACCGATACGGCCAACACGAGGCTCCTGCATGCAGTATCGCGACTTGCGCGACTTCATCCGTGGCCTGGAACAGCGCGGTGAACTCAAGCGCATCCAGGTTCCGATTTCTCCCGTCCTGGAAATGACCGAGGTCTGCGACCGCACCCTGCGTGCCAAAGGCCCGGCGTTACTGTTCGAGAAGCCCACGGGGTACGACATCCCAGTATTGGGCAACCTGTTCGGCACGCCCGAGCGGGTGGCCATGGGCATGGGCGCCGAGTCGGTCGAAGAACTGCGCGAAATCGGCAAGCTGCTGGCCTTCCTCAAAGAACCAGAGCCGCCGAAAGGCCTGAAGGATGCCTGGTCGAAGCTGCCGATCTTCAAGAAGGTCGTGTCGATGGCGCCGAAGGTGGTCAAGGATGCGGTGTGCCAGGAAGTCGTTGTCGAAGGTGACGACGTCGACCTTGGCCAGTTGCCGATCCAGCACTGCTGGCCAGGCGATGTGGCCCCGCTGATCACTTGGGGCCTGACCGTTACCCGCGGCCCGAACAAGGACCGCCAGAACCTGGGCATCTACCGCCAGCAGGTCATCGGCCGCAACAAAGTCATCATGCGCTGGCTGAGCCACCGTGGCGGCGCGCTGGATTACCGCGAATGGTGCGAGAAGCACCCCGGCCAGCCGTTCCCAGTGGCCGTGGCGCTGGGCGCGGACCCTGCAACCATCCTGGGCGCCGTGACGCCGGTGCCGGATACCCTGTCCGAATATGCCTTCGCGGGCCTGCTGCGTGGCAACCGCACCGAGCTGGTCAAGTGCCGTGGCAGCAACCTGCAGGTGCCGGCCACCGCCGAGATCATTCTCGAAGGCGTGATTCACCCGGGCGAAATGGCGCCGGAAGGCCCCTACGGCGACCACACCGGCTATTACAACGAAGTGGACAGCTTCCCGGTGTTCACGGTCGAGCGCATCACTCACCGGCAAAAACCGATCTACCACAGCACCTACACGGGCCGTCCGCCGGATGAGCCGGCGATTCTCGGCGTGGCGCTGAACGAAGTGTTCGTGCCGATCCTGCAAAAGCAGTTCCCGGAGATCGTCGACTTCTACCTGCCACCGGAAGGTTGCTCGTACCGCATGGCGGTGGTGACCATGAAAAAACAATACCCAGGCCATGCCAAGCGCGTGATGCTGGGTGTGTGGTCGTTCCTGCGACAGTTCATGTACACCAAGTTTGTTATCGTCACCGACGATGACATCAACGCCCGCGACTGGAACGATGTGATCTGGGCCATCACCACGCGCATGGACCCCAAGCGTGATACGGTGATGATCGACAACACCCCGATCGACTACCTGGACTTCGCGTCGCCGGTGTCCGGGTTGGGGTCGAAGATGGGCCTGGACGCCACCCACAAGTGGCCGGGCGAGACTACACGCGAATGGGGACGGGTCATCGTCAAGGACGAGGCCGTCACCCGCCGTATCGATGAGCTGTGGGATCAGTTGGGAATAGATTGATGCAGGTAACGTTGCAGCCGTCCGGGGCAGTGCTGGCGCTTGAACCCGGGGAACGGATCCTGGATGGAGCGCGGCGGCTCGGCTATGACTGCCCGAACAGCTGCCGCAATGGCAATTGCCATGTTTGCGCCGCCTTGCTGGTGGAAGGGAGCGTCCGCCAGAACGGCGAAGTACGCGACCATGGCGAGCTGTTCACCTGTATTGCCGAACCGCTGGAGGATTGCGTGTTGCTCTGGGATGGTGTGCTCGCCCTGGGCGAGCTGCCAGTGCGCAAGCTGGCGTGTAGCGTGAGCGAATGCGTCGAGGTCGGTGGCGACGTCTGGCGCGTGCGCCTGCGTGCGCCTGCCGGCAAACCGCTGCGTTATCACGCCGGTCAGTACCTGATGATCGAGCGCGAAGGCGGCAAGCAGGCGGCGTTCTCCCTGGCTTCTGCGCCGCATGGTGGGCGTGAGCTGGAACTGCACGTGCTGGCGCGTGAGCCCAGCGCGCTGCAGCTGATCGAGCAACTGCAGCGTGATCGCCTGGCGCGCATCGAAATGCCTTTCGGTGATGCGCACCTGGCCGAGTTGCCAGACGGGCCGTTGGTGCTGATCGCCGCCGGTACGGGAATGGGCCAGATGCACAGCCTGGTCGAGCATTGCCGTGCCCAGGGCTTCAAGCATCCGGTACACCTTTACTGGGGTGTGCGCCGTCCTGAGGACTTTTACCAGATCGAGCATTGGGACGAATGGTTGCGCCTGCCCAACCTGTTCCTGCACAAGGTCGTCAGTGACCTGTGTGGGTGGGAAGGCCGTTGCGGCATGCTGCACGAGGCCGTTTGCGAAGACATCCACGACCTCAACGGCGTGCACGTCTACGCCAGCGGCTCGCCAAACATGGTCTATGCCACCCTCGATGCCCTGGTCGAGGCCGGTATGGATGCGCACCGCATGCGCGCCGATGTATTTGCCTACGCGCCGCGCGGCTAATAACTCAAGTTCAAACGAGTGGGTATAAGGCGGTAATTGTTACCGCCTTGGCTAATAACTTTCACTCCGCTCGAAACATTGCTCTCCAATCGTCGGAAGTTCGCGTGAAACTTTAGCTTTCGGGCTTGAGTGTTGGCGCGTTTCTATCCTAAGGTTAATGCAGACACCTTAGGTGCGGGGCGCAAACCCCGGCACACAGCGATTCTCGCTTTATCTGTAGTTCACAGGGAATAATGGCGGCAGCGTATGTCGGCAATTGAAAGTTTGTCCTGGAAAAGTGCTTACCCTCCGGCGCTCGACTTCGGCCAGCAACTGACCCGCGAGCAATTGATCAACTCCATGCAACTGACCATGTCACGCCATGAAGGCGGGCCTGTGTGGTTGTTCGCCTATGGTTCATTGATCTGGCGACCGGAGTGCAGTTCGGTAGAGCGGCAGCGCGCACGGGTGCACGGTTATCACCGTGGGCTGTACCTGTGGTCGCACGAGCACCGTGGCACACCGGAAACGCCCGGCCTGGTGTTCGGCCTGGACCGTGGTGGGTCATGCAGTGGTTTTGCCTATCGGCTGGATGAAAGCAACCTGGATGATTCGCTGATGGCCCTGTGGCAACGCGAAATGCCGTACCCGGCCTACCGCCCGCATTGGCTCAGCTGCCGGTTGGGTGATGGCAGCAAGGTGCAGGCCTTGGGTTTTGTGCTGGAGCGCCATTTGCCGTGCTATGCGGGGAATTTGCCCGACACACTGCTCAGCCAGATCCTTGCCAGTGCCAAGGGGCGATATGGCACCACGCGCGAGTATGTGGAGCAGACCTTGAATGCGTTGCGCAGCCACCAGATGCCAGATCGCAACCTGGAGGCGCGGTTCAGGCGCTGCCATAACCTGCGGGAAGTCTGATTTATTGACTGGCAGTACCGGCCTCTTCGCGGGGCAAGCCCGCTCCCACAGGCACCCGAGCCGACTTAAGGGCAGTGGATAATCTGTGGGAGCGGGCTTGCCCCGCGAAGAGGCCCGAGCAGGCAACCAAGCAGCCAGACGCTAGCTAGTCAGCACCACCAACTTACCCACAGCCTGCCGCTGCCCCAGCTTCTCAATGGCAGCCCCAGCCTCAGCCAGTGGATAAGTCTCCGACACCAGCGGCTTCAGCTTGCCTTCACCCTGCCAGGCAAACAGCTGACGGAAGTTAGCTGCATTCTGCTCCGGCTGACGCTGGGCAAACGCCCCCCAAAACACCCCCACGACCGCTGCGCCCTTGAGCAGCACCAGGTTCGCCGCCAGCTGTGGGATCGCCCCGCTGGCAAACCCCACCACCAGCAGCCGGCCATTCCAGGCCAGGCCCCTTACCGCCTGGTCGAACAGCTCGCCACCCACCGGGTCGTAGATCACGTCCACGCCCTGGCCGCCGGTCAGGCGCTTGATCTCGTCCTTGAGGCTGGCCTGGCTGTAGTCGATCAGCTCATCGGCGCCGGCAGCCTTAGCCACGGCCAGTTTTTCGGCGCTGCTGGCTGCAGCGATCACCCGGGCGCCCATGGCCTTGCCTATTTCCACGGCCGCCAGGCCCACACCCCCTGAGGCCCCCAGCACCAGCAGGGTTTCACCCGGCTGCAGGTGACCGCGCTGCTTGAGTGCATGCATCGAGGTGCCATAGGTCATGCCGAAGGCGGCGGCGGTGGTGAAGTCCATGTGCTCGGGGATCGGCATCACGTTGTAGAAGGGCACCGCCACCTGTTCGGCGAACGCACCCCACCCCGTGAGGGCCATGACCCGATCGCCCACCTTGAACGCACCGGCCTTCTCGCCGACCGCAACCACCACACCGGCCGCTTCGCCACCTGGGGAAAACGGCAGCGGTGGCTGGAACTGGTATTTACCTTCGATGATCAAGGTATCGGGGAAGTTGACGCCCGCAGCCTGCACATCCAGCAGGATCTCGTTCTTTTTCGGCACGGGGCTGGCGACGTCTTCCAGTACCAGGTCGCGCGCCGGGCCCAAGGTTTTGCACAACACAGCTTTCATCGGGGCTATTCCTTTGCGGGTAGTGGCCGATAAGTGTAGGAGGGCCACCTGCCGGGTCAACGAGCATGGCCTACCCTGATGGGCCGGCATAAGCCAGGGCTTGGGTTTGAGCGGTGTGCTGGGTAAGCTGGCGCCAATTGTATTGAGGAGCGAATTCGTGAAAGCGTGGATCTTGATGGTGCTGGCCCTGATGCTGCCAGTTGCGGCCGTGGCCGAAGAAGCCAAGGAAGGGGCGCCCAAGGTCGCCTACATCACCCTGAGCCCACCCTTTGTCGGTAACTATGCCCTCGACGGCAGCCCCAAGCTGCGTGTCTACAAGGCCGACGTAGCCCTGCGCGTGACCGGTGATGAAGCCGCCAAGGCCGTGAAACACCACGAGCCGCTGATCCGTAACCAGCTGGTGGCGCTGTTCACCCAGCAGACGGTGGACAAGATGAGCAACGTCGACGCCAAGGAGCAACTGCGCCAGGAAGCCTTGAAGCAGGTGCAGCAGGTGATGGAAGCGGAAGAGGGCAAGCCGATTGTCGAAGACCTGCTGTTCAACAACTTGATTGTGCAGTGATCAGGACGCCAGCGTCCGCCGAAAGCGCGCCAGCGCCACGCTGAAGAACACCAGGCCGATCACGGCCAGGGCCAGGATGTCTGGCCATACCACGACCACGCCGGCGTCGCGGAACAGGATCGCGGTGCCGAGGCTGACGAAATGCGTCGACGGCGAGCCCTGCATGACCCACTGCAGCCACTGCGGCATGCTGTCCAGCGGGGTACTGCCGCCAGACAGCAACAGCATCGGGATGATGACCGGGATCGCCAGCAGGCCGAATTGAGGCGTCGAGCGCGCCAGGGTGGCGAGGAAGATGCCCAAGGCGGTACTGGCGAACAGGTACAGCGCGGTCACGGCCAGGAACAGTCCGATGGAGCCAGACAGCGGCACGCCCAGGGCGCCTTTGACCACCACGATGAGCGACACCCAGGTACACAGCACCACCACCAGCGCGTTGCTGGCGATTTTCGCCAGCATGATTTCCAAAGCGGTCAACGGCAGCACCAGCAAGTGGTCGAGGGTGCCGTGTTCACGCTCGCGCAACAGCGCCGTGCCGGTGAGGATGATCGCCAGGATGGTGATGTTGTTGATGATCTGGATCACGGCCAGAAACCAGCCACCCTCCAGGTTGGGGTTGAACAGTGCCTTGGGGTTGATCAGCACGGGGCTCTGGGTTGTGGTGCGCTGGGCATAGTCGAGCAGCTCACGCTCGAAGATCCGGCCGATGTAGCCGGCGCCCATGAACGCCTGGCTCATGGCCGTGGCGTCGACGTTGATCTGCAGCTCGGGTGAGCGCCCGGCCAGCAGGTCGCTCTGGAAGTTCACCGGTACATTGATCACGAAGGTGTACTGGCCGCTGTCCATGGCCTGGTCCAGGCGGTCCGGGGGCAGGGGCACGGCAGGTTGAAACTCGGGTGGTTGCAGTGACTCGGTGAGCTTGCGCGAGAGCTGGCTATGGTCTTCGTCCACCACGGCAACGCTGGCGTTGTGCACGCCGATCACCGAGCCCGCCGCCGGCATGTAGATCGCCACGCTGAAGGCATACAGCAAAAACAGCAGCAGCACGCTGTCGTGGCGCAGGCTGGTCAGCTCTTTCAGGCCCAGGCGCAGGGTGTGGTTCAGGCGCGACATGTCAGGCCTCCTGCTTCTTCAGCATGGCCAGGCTCAGGCCGGTGAACACGGCGAAGAAGCTCAGCAGGATCAGGCACTGCGGCCACAGCTCGCGCAGGCCCAGCGCTTTGGTGAAGGTGCCGACCGCGATGTCCAGGAAGTAACCCGCCGGGAACAGCTGGCCCATCACTGCCGCGGCGCCATCGAGCGACGAGCGTGGCACGATCAAACCGGAGAACTGGATGGTCGGCAGGCTGGTGATGATCATGGTGCCCAGGATGGCCGCGATTTGGGTGCGGGTGAAGGCCGAGATCAGCAAGCCCAGGCTGGTGGTCGCCAGCAGGTAGGCGACGCCGCCGCAGGCCAGGGCCAGCACGCTGCCCTTGAGCGGTACGGCAAACAACCAGCGGTTCATCGCCACCAGCAACGCCAGGTTGACCAGGCTTACGGCCAGGTAGGGCAGCTGTTTGCCGAGCAGAAACTCCAGCCGGGTGAGGGGCGTGGCGTAGAAGTTGGTGATGGAGCCAAGTTCTTTTTCCCGGACGATGCCCAGGGCGGTGAGCATGGCCGGGATGAACGCCAGGATCAGCGCCATGACGCCGGGCCCGATGGCATTCACGCTGACCACGTCCTGGTTGTAGCGGAAGCGTGTTTCCAGGCGAACCGGGTCTTGGCGCTGCACCGGTTGCTGGCTGGCCGCGGCAAATTGTTCGAGGTTCGCCTGGTGCACTGCTTCGACGTAGTTGCGGCTGGTCTCCGCACGAAACGGCATGCCGCCGTCGAGCCAGGCGGCCACCACCGGTTGGCGACCGGCGTAAAGGTCACGGCCAAAGCCGGGTGGGATTTCCAGCGCCAGTTTGATTTCGGAACGTTGCAGGCGTTGGTGCATTTCACGGGTATCGCGAATCGGCGCCTGCTCGGCGAAATAGCGTGATCCGCGAAACGCTTCGAGGTAGGCCCGGCTTTGCGGGCTTTGGTCTTGGTCATGAACGGCGAAGGCGAGGTTCTCTACATCCAGCGAGATGCCATAGCCAAAGATCACCATCATGAACACGGCGCCGAGCAGGGCGAAGGCCAGGCGCACTTTGTCGCGCAGTAGCTCCTTGCCCTCCCGGCTGGCCACCGCCAGCAGGCGGCGCAGGCTGAAACCTTGGCGCAACGGTGGTGTGGCCGCTGCCGGCTGTTCCAGCACAGTGTTTTGCGGGGCCTGGGGTACGGCCCCCTGGGCTTGCTCCAGGCAGCGCACGAAGGCGTCTTCCAGGGTTTCGCCGGCGTACTGGTGTTGCAGGGCATCAGGCGTGTCACAGGCCAGCACGCGCCCGGCGTGCATGAACGAAATGCGGTCGCAGCGCTGGGCTTCGTTCATGAAGTGAGTAGAGAGGAAAATGGTCACGCCTTGCTCGCGCGACAACTCCACCAGCAGTCGCCAGAAGTCATCGCGGGCGGCAGGGTCGACGCCGGAAGTCGGCTCGTCGAGGATCAGCACTTCAGGGCGGTGCAGCACCGCGACGGCCAGTGACAGGCGCTGGCGCAGGCCGAGGGGCAGGGCGCCTGACGGTTGGTCGGCGATGTCGCGCAGGCCGAAGCGCTCGATCAGTTCGTTGATGCGCTGCGCGCTGTCGGCCTTGGGCAGGTCGAACAGGCGCGCATGCAGCGTGAGGTTCTGGCGGGTGCTGAGCTCGCCATACAGCGAGAAACTCTGCGACATGAAACCAACCCGCTTGCGCGTGGCCAGGTCGCTGGCGTCCACCGGGCGGCCCAGCAGGCTGGCACTGCCCTCGCTGGCGGGTACCAGGCCCGTAAGCACTTTCATGGTGCTGGTCTTGCCGCAGCCGTTGGAGCCGAGAAAACCGAAAATTTCCCCACGGCCAATGGCGAAGCTGACCTTGTTGACCGCGGTGAAGTCACCAAAGCGCAGGGTCAGGTCATGCGCTTCGATGGCGACCACGCCGTCATTTGCCGAGCGTGGCGGGATAGTCAACGGCGCAGGTTGCGTACTGCCTGCCCCTTGGAAATGGGTGAAGGCATCGTCCAGTTTGCCGCTGGGCGTGACGCCCGCCAATGTGTGGCTGGGGCCCGCGGCAATCAGCCGGCCGCCATCGAGCATCAGGCAATGCTCGAACTGCTCGGCTTCCTCCATATAAGCAGTGGCCACCAGCAGCGTCAATTGCGGGCGTTGTTCGCGTACCTGCTCGACCAGTTCCCAGAAGCGTCGCCGCGACAGGGGGTCGACCCCGGTCGTGGGTTCGTCGAGGATCAGCAGGTCAGGTTCGTGGATCAACGCGCAGCACAGGCCCAGTTTCTGCTTCATGCCGCCCGACAGCTTGCCGGCCGGGCGCTCGGCGAAGCGATGCAGGTCGGTGGCCTGCAGCAGGTTGGCCATGCGCTGTTCGCATTCGTGCCGGCCCAGGCCAAACAGCGTGGCGAAAAAACGAATGTTCTCGCTGATCGACAGCTCGGGGTACAGGTTGTTGCCCAGCCCTTGGGGCATGAACGCGACCTTGGGGTACAGCGCAGCGCGGTGGCGTCGTTGGCGGATCGAGCCGCCCAGCACCTGCAACTCGCCCTGCTGCAGGCGTTTTACACCGGCGATCAGCCCGAGCAGGGTCGATTTGCCGGCTCCGTCAGGCCCGATCAGTGCACAGCGGGTGCCGCTGGGCAGGCTGAAACCCAGCGTCTGCAAGGCGATCAGGTCGCCATAACGGTGGCTGATGCCCTCGGCCAGCAGTGCCGGCGCGTTCATTGCAGGTTGGCCGGCCAGTCCACGTCAGCCGTGCGCACATAGCCAGCACCCGGCATGCCCGGCTTGGCTTGCGGCACGGCGCTTGGTTCGCTCAGGCGCAGTTTTACGCGAAACACCAGTTTCTGCCGCTCATCGCGGGTTTCGACCTGTTTCGGGGTGAACTGCGCCTTGGCTGCGACAAACGTTACCTTCGCCGGCAACGCCTGATCGGGCAGCGCATCGAGGACGATGCGTGCCTGATCGCCAACGGTCAGCCGGCCGCTGGTGGAGGCTGGGAGGTAGAGGTTCATGTACTGGTCGCTCGGGTCGATCAGCATCAACACGCGACCGCCAGCGCCCAACACCTCACCCGGCTCGGCCAGGCGCAGCTGGATGATGCCGTCGATGGGCGCGCGCAGGCTGCTGTCGTCGATCTCGCTGGTCAGCTGGGCGACTTGGGCCTGGGCCGCGCCGATGGCGGCTTTGACGGCTGCCAGCTGGGCGCGCGCGGCAAACACCCCCGCGTTCGCGGTGTCGAAGCGGGCCTGCTGCTGGTCGAGCAGTTGTTGGCTGGCATAGTTGCGCTTGAAAATCTCGCGCACGCGCTTGAGTTCCTGGCCGGCGAGCAGCAGCTCACTCTGGCGCAGTTGCACGCTGGCCTGGGCCGCCGCGTAGTTTTCCTGGGCGCGCAGCACTTCGGCCTCGGCCTGGTTGCGCTGGGCTTCCATTGTGCGGGTGTCGATACGCGCCAGCAGCTGACCACGGGTCACCTTGTCGCCTTCGTCGACCCGCACTTCAGCCAAACGCCCGGGGACCTTGGTGGCAATTTGCACTTCGGTCGCCTCGAGGCGGCCGTTGCCCATGCTCAGGCCTTCCGGCAGCTGGTCATGCAGCGACTTCCAGTAACCCAGCCCGGCAGCGGTCGCCAGTAAGACGATCAGCGCGGTGGCGAAGATCCTGGGGGCATATCGATTCATCAGTCAGCATCCCTGCTCAGTGCACAGCCTATCGTGGCGTGCGGCTATCCATGGCGTGTTGATATCGGTCAAACCCCTAGATCCTAGCCCACCTTCACTTCAGCGCGACAATGGCCGCCCATTGTTCGGGGGTAACCGGCATCACCGACAGGCGGCTGCCTTTTTGCACCAGCGGCAATTCGGCAAGCGCGGCCTGTTGTTTAAGCCGGCCAAGGTCGAGCACTTTGGGCAGGGTTTTCACATGGGCCACGTCCACCGCACTCCACGGGTTCTTCTCGGCGGTGGCCTTGGGGTCGTAATAGTGGCTTTCTGGGTCCAGTGCGGTCGGGTCCGGGTAGGCCGCCGCAGTGATGCGGGCGATGCCAGCAATGCCCGGTTGCGGGCAGCTGGAATGGTAGAAGAAGAACTCGTCGCCCACGCTCATGGCCCGCAAAAAGTTGCGCGCCTGGTAGTTACGCACGCCGTCCCAGCGCGCTTCGCCCAGCCGGCCGAGGGCTTCGATCGAGAGCTCGTCGGGCTCGGATTTCATCAGCCAATAGGCCATGCATGCTGCTCCTGAAAAGGTTTGAAATAACCTGTTGCACGAAACCGACAGCCGGTTGGCGCCAATGTTTGCGTGTCGGCGCAGGTTGTCGGAAAATGCGCCCCGTTTAAAGCGAGATGCTCTGGCGATACCCAGAAAATCGCCAAGCCGAAACAGTTTGCCTGGGGGGCAATCTTCGATGAATCAACGCAAAAAGCCGGATCTGCTGTGGATCCTGGTGTTCATTTTTGGCTTGGGTGTGGTCACTACTGGTTATGCGCAAGGGTTCTTGGAGCGCAAGCTGGACACCGCCTATCAAATGCCGGTCGACGCCAGCCAGCCGCAACGTTGATGCCCTCCGCTGGCGCCGCTCAGTTCGGCGCCAGGTACCAGTCGCGGTCCGAGACCGTGCCTTGCAATGGTACATCCCAACTGGCCTGTGCCAGCCGCTCGACCTTCTGGCATTCATGCGCCAGCCCCAATAGCAAAGGTTTCTTCCAGGTCTTGCGGCGCGCCTGGTAGGCCAGGCTGCGGTCATAGAAACCACCGCCCATGCCCAAGCGGCCACCCACTGCATCGAAACCCACCAGCGGCAGCAGGATCAGGTCCAAGGCCCAGATCGGGCGTTGGCGTTTGCGGTCGGTCAGTGGCTCTGGAATACGGAAGCGGTTGCGCTTGAGTTTTTCACCCTGTTCGAACCGCTGAAACACCATGCGTGTGCGCGGCCAGGCGTGTAGCACCGGCAGGTAAGTGCGTTTGCCGCGTCGCTGGGCTTCGCGCAATAGCAGGTAGGGGTCGATTTCGCCGTCGTTGGGCAAGTACAGGGCAATGTGCCGGGCGCGGCGGAACAGCGGGTCTTGCGCCAGCTGGCGGTATAGGCCAAGGGCGGCTTGGCGCTGCTGGGCAGGCGTCAGTGCGCGGCGGGCATTGCGGAGCAGTCGACGAAGCTGGGGGCGGGTGAGCGGCGCGGTGTCGGTCATGGCACAGGCGTTCCCAGTTGTCGCGACTGGTAGGGTATGCCCGCAGCAAGGGCGGACAAAAAAATAAGGCTCCCCGATAAGACCGCTATCGGTGTAGCCCTTGAACCCGAAAGTTCAAGGTGGAGATTGCAGGGGGCGTTAAGGCTTTCCGTCGAGCGGACATGCACACCGGCCCCAGCGTGCAACCCCCGTGGTTGTGCGTATCGGCTCAGGGACATAACCGACTGGCGCATCCCCCAGGGAGTGGCGCCAGTATACCAATCTCAGCCGATTTTGGTATCCGTGTCGTCGGACAAAGCCTTATCGACCCGATCCAGCAGGTCGCGCACCTGTTCGCGGTTGGTGCCAGCGACCGGGGCAGCGCTACGGTCTTCCTGGCGGTGCAGCATCTCGTGGGTAATGTTCAACGCAGCCATGACCGCGATGCGGTCGGCGCCGATCACCTTGCCGCTGCTGCGGATCTCGCGCATCTTGCCGTCCAGGTAGCGCGCGGCGCTGACCAGGTTGTTGCGCTCTTCCGGCGGGCAGATGATCGAGTATTCCTTGTCGAGGATCTGCACGGTGACGCTATTGCTTGAACTCATGAGTCTTGCTCCAGAGCCTTGAGGCGTAAAATCATCGACTCGACCTTGCGCCTTGCGATCTCGTTCTTTTCGATGAGGTGGGCGCGCTCTTCGCGCCAGGATTTTTCCTGAGCTACTAGGAGTGCATTTTGCCGTTTTAGTTGCTCGACACGTTCGATCAGCAACTCGAATCGGCTCATCAGCGCTTGCAGGTCGTTCTCTTGCGTGGGTTGCACTCGAATCGCTCCGTCGTTGAGTCACCTGGCGATGATGCCTCTCCCCGGGCCGCGACGGCCAGTGCCGATGGTCTTGGCGCGCCTGCCGGTGCTAGGATACAAGGTCTCCATTCTAGTCATTGCGCCGTCTGGCGCCTAGTTGCCCATGCCCAATACCCAATCGCCCTACATTGCCTTCGCCATGCTGCTTGCCAGCAACGGCCACCCTGTCACTCCTGCCGAGCTGCACGGCTTGCTGGTCGGGCGCAGCTGCGCCGGTGCCGGCTTCGATGCCGACGCCTGGCTGGCCGACGCCGCCCAACTGCTGGAAAACGAACCCGGTGACACCGTCCGCAACGCCTTGATCGGCTTGCAAGAGATGGTCAAGGGCGAGCTCACCAGCGATGACATGGCCATCGTCCTGCTGCTGCCGACCGATGATGCCGCGCTGGCTGACCGTGCTGCGGCGCTGGGCCAGTGGTGCCAAGGCTTCATCACGGGCTTTGGCCTGAACGCCGGTGGCAAGGACCTGTCCACCGAAGCCAAAGACGTGCTGCAGGACCTGGTGGCAATCTCCCAAGTACAAGAAGCCCTCGAAGAGTCCGAAGACGGCGAGAGCGACTACATGGAAGTCATGGAATACCTGCGCGTCGCGCCGCTGCTGCTGTTCTCCGAGCTGGCCAAGCCGGCCGCGCCTGCGTCCAAGCCATCGTTGCACTGATCAACCGGGGGTAGTCTGCCCATGAGCCACATTCCCAAGGCCGAGTATGCCCGTCGGCGCAAGGCGCTGATGGCGCAGATGGTCCCCAACAGCATCGCCATCCTGCCCGCCGCCGCCGTTGCCATTCGCAACCGCGACGTCGAGCACGTGTACCGCCAGGACAGCGATTTCCAGTACCTCAGCGGCTTTCCCGAGCCCGAGGCGGTGATTGCGCTGATCCCGGGCCGTGAACATGGCGAGTACGTGCTGTTCTGCCGCGAGCGCAACCCTGAGCGCGAGCAGTGGGAAGGGCTGCGCGCGGGCCAGGAAGGTGCGGTGCGTGATTTTGGCGCCGACGATGCCTTCCCGATCACCGACATCGACGAGATCCTGCCGGGCCTGATCGAGGGCCGGGAGCGGGTGTACAGCGCCATGGGCAGCAACCCGGAATTCGATCGCCGGCTGATGGACTGGATCAACGTGATCCGCTCCAAGGCGCGCCTGGGTGCCCAGCCGCCGAACGAGTTCGTTGCGCTGGATCATCTGCTGCACGACATGCGCCTGTATAAATCGGCGGCAGAAGTGAAGGTGATGCGCGTTGCCGCAGACATTTCCGCCCGTGCCCACGTGCGTGCCATGCAGGCCTGCCGGGCCGGGCTGCACGAGTACAGCCTGGAAGCCGAGCTGGATTACGAGTTCCGCAAAGGCGGCGCGAAAATGCCGGCCTATGGCTCGATCGTCGCGGCCGGGCGCAATGGCTGCATCCTGCACTATCAGCAGAATGACGCCCCGCTCAAGGACGGCGACCTGGTGTTGATCGACGCGGGCTGCGAAATCGACTGCTATGCCAGCGACATCACCCGTACGTTCCCGGTCAGCGGGCGTTTTTCGCCCGAGCAGAAGGCCATCTACGAGCTGGTGCTGAAGGCCCAGGCCGCAGCCTTCGCCGAAATCGCCCCCGGCAAGCACTGGAACCACGCCCACGAGGCGACCGTGCAGGTCATCACCGAGGGCCTGGTGGAACTGGGGTTGCTCAAGGGCGATGTGCAGGGGCTGATCGAAAGCGAAGCCTACCGCGCGTTCTACATGCACCGCGCCGGGCACTGGCTGGGCATGGATGTGCACGATGTGGGCGAATACAAAGTGGGCGGCCAGTGGCGCGTGCTGGAGCCCGGCATGGCGCTGACCGTCGAACCGGGCATCTACATCGCCGCCGACAACCAGGCGGTGGCCAAGAAGTGGCGCGGCATCGGCGTAAGGATCGAGGACGACGTGGTAGTGACCAGGCAGGGCTGTGAAATTCTGACGTCGGGTGTACCCCGCACAGTCGCCGAGATCGAGGCGCTGATGCAGGCTGCGCGCAAGGACGCGGCATGAACCGGGTCCACTTGGCGATCATCGGGGGCGGCCTGGTCGGCGCGAGCCTGGCGTTGGCCCTGCAGGCCGGGGCCAAGGCGCGGGGTTGGAAGATCCTGCTGATCGAGCCGTTCGCACCCGGCCACAGTTTCCAGCCCAGCTACGATGCACGCTCGTCGGCGTTGTCGTATGGCACGCAACAGATCTACCAGCAGTTGGGTCTGTGGCAGGCCATCAGCCAGCGCGCCGAGCCTATCCTGCAAATTCAGGTATCGGACCGTGGCCGGTTCGGTGCCACGCGCCTCGATGCCCACGAAGAAGGCGTGCCAGCGCTGGGTTTCGTGGTGGAAAACGCCTGGCTCGGGCAGTGCCTGTGGCAGGGGTTGGACCCTGAGGTGGTGAGCTGGCGTTGCCCCGCCGAAGTGAGGGCGATGCACGCCATCGAAGGCGGTTATCGCCTGCAGCTGGATGACGACACCAGCCTGGAATGCGACTTGGCAGTGCTGGCCGATGGCGGCCGCTCTGGCCTGCGTGAGCAGCTGGGTATTCATGTGCGCCGCACGCCCTATGAGCAAAGCGCCCTGATCGCCAACATCACGCCTGGCGAAGCCCACCGCGGCCAGGCGTTCGAGCGGTTCACCGAAACCGGCCCGATGGCCCTGCTGCCACTGCCGGAAAACCGCTGCGCGCTGGTCTGGACCCGTCAGGGCATGGACGCTCAGCGCCTGGCCGAAATCGACGAACGCAGCTTCCTGCGCGAGCTGCAGGACGCCTTCGGCTATCGTCTTGGGGCTTTGCGCCAAGTGGGTGCAAGGCATCTGTACCCGCTGGCACTGGTCGAGGCCGAAGAGCAGATACGCCCGCACCTGGTGGTGCTGGGCAACGCTGCGCACAGCCTGCACCCCATTGCCGGCCAGGGCTTCAACCTGTCGCTGCGTGACGTCCAGGTGCTTGCACACGCGCTGCTGGCGGGCCCGCAGCACCCCGGTGACCTTGGCACCTTGCGGGCCTATCATCAGCGTCAGCGCCTAGACCAGGCGCTGACCATCGGCTTCTCCGACCAGGTCACCCGCCTGTTCGGCAGCAACCAGCCGTTGCTGGCTGCCGGGCGCAACATTGGCCTGCTCGGGCTCGACCTGCTGCCGCCGGCAAAAAGCTGGTTTGCCCGCCAGGCCATGGGCTTGGGTACGCGCCCCGATCCGCGGGGCCAGGCATGAGCAATCCGCGCAGACTGGCGCGCCGGGCCCGCATGTTGCGCTGGTTACTGAACCTTTACCCGCCGTACCTGGGCGCCGGTATCCGCGTGCAGCACATCAGCCCGGACATGCGCAGCGTCAAGGTCCGCATGAAGCTCACCCGCTGGAACCGCAACTACGTCGGTACCCAGTTCGGCGGCAGCCTCTATTCGATGGTCGACCCGTTCTACATGCTGCTGCTGATCGAGCAGTTGGGGCGCGAGTACATCGTCTGGGACAAGGCGGCGAGCATCGATTTCATCTCGCCGGGCAAAGGCCCCGTGTACGCCGAGTTCCACCTCGATGACGCCCTGCTCGACGACATTCGCCAGCAGACCGCCACCGGCAAGAAGTGCCTGCCGCGGCTGCAGGTGGACATCCGCGACGGCGCCGGCGAACTGGTAGCGCGGGTCGATAAAACCCTATACGTGCGGCTCAAGCCGCAAGCGAGGCAGGCGTAAAGCATGGAAATGCGCGCAGATCTGTTGATTGTCGGTGCCGGTATGGTCGGCAGCGCCCTGGCCCTGGCATTGCGCCACAGTGGCTTGGACATTCTCCTGCTCGACGGCAGCCCGCTGTCGGTAAAACCCTTCGATACCGAAGCGCCGTTCGAGCCGCGCGTCAGTGCCCTGTCGGCGGCCAGCCAGCGCATTCTGGAGCGCCTAGGCGCCTGGGATGGCATCGCCCGGCGACGGGCCACGCCGTATACCGACATGCACGTCTGGGATGGCAGCGGTACGGGCCAGATCCACTTCTCGGCGGCCAGCGTGCATGCCCAGGTGCTCGGCCACATCGTCGAAAACCGGGTGGTGCAGGATGGCTTGCTGGAGCGTCTGCATGACAGCGACATCGGCCTGTTGCCCAACGCGCGGCTCGAGCAACTGCGCCGTTCCGGTGACGAGTGGCTGCTGACCCTGGCCGACGGCCGCCAACTGCGGGCACCGTTGGTAGTGGCGGCGGATGGCGCCAACTCGGCGGTACGCCGCCTGACCGGCTGCGAAACCCGTGAGTGGGATTACCTGCACCACGCCATCGTCACCAGCGTACGTTGCAGTGCGGGGCACCAGGCTACGGCCTGGCAGCGCTTTACCGACGAGGGCCCGCTGGCGTTTCTGCCGCTGACACGTGAGGGCCAGCAGGACTGGTGCTCGATCGTCTGGTCGACCACGCCAGAGCATGCCGAGCAACTGATGGCGCTGGACGAGCCGGCCTTCCTCAAGGCCCTGGAGCGGGCCTTCGAGGGGCGCCTGGGTGAGGTGCTGCAGGCCGACCCACGCGTGTGCGTGCCGCTGCGTCAGCGCCATGCCAAGCGCTATGTGGCTGAGGGCCTGGCGTTGATCGGCGATGCCGCGCACACCATTCACCCGTTGGCCGGGCAGGGCGTCAACCTGGGGTTCCTTGATGCCGCCGTGCTGGCCGAGGTGCTGGTGAATGCCAGCGAGCGCGGCGAACGGCTGGCGGATGTAAAGGTGCTGAGCCGCTATGAGCGCCGGCGCATGCCGCACAACTTGGGGCTGATGGCCGCCATGGAAGGGTTCGAGCGGCTGTTCCAGGCCAATCCGCTGCCGTTGCGCTGGTTGCGTAACAGTGGCTTGAAGCTGGTGGAGCAGATGCCGGAGGCCAAGGCATTGTTCGTGCGCCAAGCGTTGGGGCTGACTGGGGACCTACCGGAGTTGGCCAAACCCTGACGTTAGCACGGCCTCTGTAGGAGCAGCCTTGCGCTGCGAAAGGGCCGGTATGACGAGCACCGTTGTGGCTTCTTCGCAGCACAAGGCTGCTCCTACAGGAGGCCCGGGCAGGGGCTGCAACATCCGGTAACGGCTCCGAGGGTGAGGGACAAAATGGGATTCACTACCATTTGCGCCTCTCATACGATCCGAGGAGTGCATTTCATGTTGCCACGCAAGCCCCTACTGGCCGCCCTGGCCCTGACGTTGTTCGGCGGCACTGCCCAGGCAGCGGAAGAAGTGGTGGTGTACTCCTCGCGCATCGACGAGCTGATCAAGCCGGTGTTCGACGCCTACACCGCCAAGACCGGGGTCAAGGTCAAGTTCATCACCGACAAGGAAGCCCCGCTGATGCAACGCATCAAGGCAGAGGGCGAGAACGGTGTGGCCGACCTGCTGCTGACTGTCGATGCCGGCAACCTCTGGCAGGCCGAGCAGATGGGCATCCTGCAACCGATCAAATCGGACATCATCGACCGGAACATCCCGCCGCAATACCGGGCCTCGTCCCATGACTGGACCGGCCTGAGCCTGCGCGCGCGCACCATCATCTACTCCACCGACCGGGTCAAACCGGAGCAGCTGAGCACCTACGAAGCCCTGGCCGACAAGCAGTGGGAAGGGCGTCTGTGCCTGCGCACTGCGAAGAAGGTCTACAACCAGTCGCTGACCGCCACCTTGATCGAGAACCACGGCGAGGCGAAAACCGAAGCCATCGTCAAAGGTTGGGTGAATAACTTGTCCACCGACGTGTTCTCCGATGACAACGCCGTGATCCAGGCCATCGAAGCTGGCCAGTGCGACGTGGGCGTGGTCAACACTTACTACTACGGGCGCCTGCATAAACAAAACCCCACGTTGCCAGTCAAGATCTTCTGGCCCAACCAAGGTGACCGCGGTGTGCACGTCAACCTGTCGGGTATCGGCCTGACCAAGCATGCACCGCACCCTGAGGCTGCGAAAAAGCTGGTGGAATGGATGACCGGCGAGGACGCGCAGAAGCTGTTCGCCGACATCAACCAGGAGTTCCCGGCCAACCCGAAGGTCAAGCCATCGGACGAGGTAGCCGCCTGGGGCAGCTTCAAGGCTGACAGCATTCCGGTCGAAATCGCTGGCAAGCGCCAGGCCGAAGCGATTCGCTTGATGGATCGGGCTGGCTGGAACTAAGTTATCCTTCCGGGGCCTGCAAGGGCCCTTTCGCGGGCAAGCCCGCTCCCACAGGTTTTTCACTGCCCTGAAGCGTGTGTAAACCCTGTGGGGGCCGGCTTGCCCGCGAACGACCGCGCAGCGGTCGCAATCGCAACCGAGAGTTCTGAACTTGCCCCACACCCCCCAACGTCGCTGGTACCTCCCGGTCGCCCTGGTCGCCGCCCTGGTGCTGTTGCCCCTGAGCGTCCTGCTGCTGTCATGGCAGTCGATCGACCTGCAGATCTGGTCACACCTGCTCGACACCCAGATGAGCCGCCTGCTCGGCAACACCCTGACCCTGGTAGTAGGCGTAGGCATCGGCGTGACCGTATTGGGGGTCAGCCTGGCCTGGCTCACCAGCCTCTGCGAATTCCCTGGCCGGCGCTGGCTGGACTGGGCGCTGATGCTGCCGTTCGCCATCCCCGCCTACGTGCTGGCGTTCGTTTTCGTCGGCCTGCTGGATTTTGCCGGCCCGGTGCAAAGCGCCCTGCGCGAAGTGTTCGGGCCGATGCGCCTGCCGCGCGTACGCTCCACGGGCGGGGTGATCATCGTGCTCGTGCTGGTGTTCTACCCCTATGTCTACCTGCTGGCGCGCACAGCCTTCCTGGCGCAGGGCAGGGGGCTGATGGAGGCGGCCCGGGTACTGGGGCTGTCACCGCTGCAGGCGTTCTGGCGCGTCGCACTGCCCATGGCGCGGCCGGCGATCGGTGCCGGTATCGCCCTGGCATTGATGGAAACCCTTGCCGACTTCGGTGCGGTGGCCGTGTTCAATTTCGACACCTTCACCACCGCCATCTACAAGACCTGGTACGGCTTCTTCAGCCTGTCCAGCGCGGCCCAGTTGGCCAGCCTGCTGCTGTTGGCGGTGATGCTGGTGCTGTACGGCGAGCGCCGTGCCCGCGGCGCGAGCCGCACGGGTAATGAGCGCGCGCGCGGCAAGGCGCTCTATCACCTGCGTGGGGCCAAGGCGCTGCTGGCCAGCGGCTGGTGCCTGCTGGTGTTCGCCTGTGCCTTCGTCATACCGCTGCTGCAACTGCTGGTGTGGTGCTGGCAGCGCGGGCGGCATGACCTGGACGAGCGTTATGTCGGCCTAGTGCTGCACACCTTGTACCTGGGGGGCATGGCCGCATTGATCACGGTGAGCGTGGCGCTGCTGCTGGCCTTCGCCCGGCGCCAGGCGCCGACCGGCGGCATCCGCGCCGGGGTCGGCCTGGCCAACCTTGGTTATGCCTTGCCAGGCTCGGTGCTGGCCGTGTCGATCATGCTGGCCTTCAGTTACCTCGATAACCGGCTGGTGGTGCCGATTTCGACGTGGCTGGGCGGCGCTGGCAAACCCTTGCTGCTGGGCAGCCTTGCGGCCTTGCTGCTGGCCTACCTGGTGCGCTTCATCGCCGTGGCCTACGGGCCGCTGGAAAGCAGCCTGGAGCGTATCCGGCCCTCATTGCCGGAGGCCTCGCGCAGCTTGGGCGTCGGCGGCGTGGCATTGTTTTTCAAGGTGTATCTGCCGTTGCTGGTGCCCGGTGCACTGAGTGCTGCCCTACTGGTATTCGTCGATGTGTTGAAGGAGATGCCGGCCACCTTGCTGATGCGCCCGTTCGGCTGGGACACCTTGGCGGTACGGGTGTTCGAGATGACCAGCGAGGGCGAGTGGGCGCGTGCCTCGCTGCCTGCCTTGACCCTGGTGCTGGTGGGCTTGCTGCCGGTCATCGGGCTGATTCGCCGCTCAGCTCGGCGCCCCGGTCACTGACAGTAAGGATGCCAGCCTGCGCCCATGCGGCTACAATGCGCGGCATTCGCGCGGCGGGTCCTACAAGAAGAGCTGACGACCAAACGTCATCGACCGCCGCCGCTTCGCCACGCCCGGAAGGAGAAACCCATGGGACAGCGCACGCTTTTGTATGACCTGCACCTGGCGCTCGGCGCCAAGACGGTCGATTTTGGCGGTTGGGACATGCCCCTGCACTATGGCTCGCAAGTCGAGGAGCACCATCAGGTGCGCAGTGACTGCGGGGTCTTCGATGTTTCCCATATGACCGTGATCGACATCAGTGGCCGTGATGCTACCGCTTGGTTGCAGCATTTGCTGGCCAACGATGTTGCCCGCCTCGACAGTGTCGGCAAGGCGCTGTACAGCCCACTGCTCAACGAAGAGGGCGGGGTCATCGATGACCTCATCGCCTATCGCACCGAAGCCGGCTACCGCCTGGTCACCAACGCCGCTACCCGCGCCAAGGTGCTGGCTTGGCTCAAGGCCCAGCAGAGCGAGTTCTCGGTCGATTTCGAGGTGCGCCCGGACCTGGCCATTCTTGCCATCCAAGGCCCGCAGGCCCGTGACAAGGTCGCCGCCTTGCTCAGCGCCTCGCGCGCCGCGCTGATTCGCGCGCTGCGCCCGTTCGAAGGCATTGCCGACGGCGACTGGTTCATTGCCCGCACCGGTTATACCGGTGAAGACGGCCTTGAGATCATCCTGCCAGGCCACGAGGCCGTTACCTTCTACAACGACCTGGTCGGCGCCGGCATCGCCCCCAGTGGCCTGGGCGCCCGTGACACCCTGCGCCTGGAAGCCGGCATGAACCTTTATGGCCAGGACATCGACGAAACCCATACCCCACTCACCTCCAACCTGGGCTGGAGCATCGCCTGGGAGCCGGCTGAGCGCGAGTTCATCGGCCGCGCGGGCCTGCTGGCGGAAATCGAGCAAGGTGTGAAGGAAAAACTGGTTGGCCTGGTGCTGGAAGAACGCGGCGTTTTGCGTGCCCATCAGGTGGTTCGCGTTGCCGGCATTGGCGAAGGGGAGATCACCAGTGGTAGTTTCTCTCCTACGCTGAGCAAGTCTATTGCCCTGGCGCGTTTACCCATGGCCACCGGCGACCGCGCCGAGGTCGAGATTCGCGGCAAGTGGTACCCGGTGCGGGTGGTCAAACCGACCTTCGTGCGCCACGGCAAAATCCTGATTTGAATAATTTTTAACCGGCGGGCCGACCGCTGAGCCAATCGAGGAATTCAAGACATGAGCAATATCCCCGCCGAACTGCGTTTTGCCGAAAGCCACGAGTGGGCACGCCTGGAAAGCGACGGCACAGTGACCGTTGGCATCAGCGACCACGCACAGGAAGCCCTGGGTGACGTCGTGTTCGTCGAACTGGCGGAAGTCGGCAAGGTGTTCGCCCAAGGCGACGCGGCTGGCGTGGTCGAGTCGGTCAAGGCTGCTTCCGACATCTACGCCCCGATCGGTGGCGAAGTGATCGCGGTCAACGAAGCACTGGCCGACAGCCCAGAGCTGCTCAACGAAGAGCCTTACGGTGCCTGGATCTTCAAGCTGAAGCCAAGCGACAAGGCTGAGCTGGACAAGCTGCTGGATGCTGCGGGTTATCAGGCTGCTATCGGCGAGTAATACCGCGTCGCTTTCTTCGCGGCTAAAGCCGCTCCCACAGGTACTGCACGGCAGCTGATACCCCTGTAGGAGCGGGTTTGCCCGCGATGAGGCCGGGCCTGCAAGCAAGTTTCCCCGCACAATCGGCAATCCTTCCTAGACTTATAAGTCTCCATGAGGCCTGGTCTAGGAAGAGAGCGTCGTCATGTCCCAGTCGCCGTCCCTGCATCAACTGCAAGAGCTCAACCCGTTCCTGCGTCGCCACCTGGGCCCCGATGCCTCGGAGCAGCAGGCCATGCTCAGCGCGTTGGGTGTTGCCAGCCGCAGCGAGCTGATCGAGCAGACGGTCCCGCCGGGGATCCGCCTCAATCGCCCCCTCGACCTGCCGCCGGCGCTGGACGAACAGGCCGCATTGGCCAAGCTCGCCGGTTATGCCGAGCAGAACCAGGTCTGGACCAGCCTCATCGGCATGGGCTACCACGGCACCGTCACGCCGACCGTCATCCTGCGTAACGTGCTGGAAAACCCTGGCTGGTACACCGCCTACACGCCTTACCAACCCGAAATCGCCCAAGGCCGGCTGGAAGCGTTGTTGAATTTCCAGCAGATGGTCATCGACCTCACCGGCCTCACCCTGGCCAACGCCTCGCTACTCGACGAGGCCACCGCCGCTGCCGAGGCCATGGCTCTGGCCAAGCGCGTGGCACGCAACAAGAGCAACGCGTTTTTCGCCGACGAGCACTGCCACCCGCAAACCCTCTCGGTGCTGAAAACCCGCGCCGAAGGGTTTGGCTTCGAACTGATCGTCGATTCTGTGGATAACCTGGCCAAGCATTCGGTATTCGGCGCCTTGCTGCAGTACCCGGACACCCACGGCGAGGTACGCGACCTGCGCCCGCTGATCGATCATCTGCACAGCCAGCATGCCTTGGCCTGCGTCGCCGCCGACCTGCTCAGCCTGGTGGTGCTGGCGCCACCCGGTGAGCTGGGCGCCGATGTGGTGTTGGGCTCGACCCAGCGCTTTGGCGTCCCGATGGGCTATGGCGGCCCTCATGCCGCCTATTTCGCCTGCCGCGACGAATTCAAGCGGGCCATGCCGGGGCGCATCATCGGTGTGTCGCGCGATGCCCGGGGCAACACCGCGCTGCGCATGGCCCTGCAGACCCGCGAGCAGCACATCCGCCGCGAGAAGGCCAACTCCAACATCTGCACGGCCCAGGTGCTGCTGGCCAACATCGCCGGCTTCTACGCCGTCTACCATGGCCCAGAAGGCTTGCAGCGCATCGCCCAGCGGGTGCACCGGCTGACCTTCATTCTGGCGGCCGGCCTGGAGGCCAAGGGCATCAAGCGGCTCAACCAGCATTTCTTCGACACCTTGACGCTGGAGGTGGGCGGCGCGCAGGCGGCGATCATCGAAAGTGCCGAGCACGCGCGTATCAACCTGCGCATCCTCGGGCGCGGGCACCTGGGCGTGAGCCTGGACGAAACCTGCAACGAGCAGACCGTGTTGCGCCTGTTGGATATTTTCCTCGGCGTCGATCACGGCCTGGACATTGCCGCGCTCGACCAGTTGGCGCTGCCAGAAGGCATCCCGGCGGGGCTGGTGCGGCGCACGCCGATCCTTGCGCACCCGGTCTTCAACCTGCACCACAGCGAAACCGAGATGCTGCGCTACCTCAAGCAGCTGGAAAACAAGGACCTGGCGCTGAACCAGTCAATGATCCCGCTGGGCTCCTGCACCATGAAACTCAACGCCACCAGCGAGATGATCCCCATCACCTGGCCAGCCTTCGCCCAGCTGCACCCGTTCGCCCCGGCTGCCCAGGCAGTGGGCTACAAGGCGATGATCGACGAGCTGGAAAGCTGGTTATGCGCCATCACCGGCTTCGACGCCATCTGCATGCAGCCCAACTCCGGCGCGCAGGGCGAATACGCCGGCCTCATGGCCATCACCCGCTACCACCGCAGCCGCCACCAGCCCCAGCGCACCCTGTGCCTGATTCCGTCCTCGGCCCACGGCACCAACCCGGCCTCGGCGCAGATGGCCGGTATGGAGGTGGTGATCGTCGATTGCGACGACGACGGCAACGTCGACCTCACGGACCTCAAGGCCAAAGCGCAAGCGGCCGGGGATCGGTTGTCGTGCCTGATGGTCACCTACCCCTCGACCCACGGGGTGTATGAAGAGGGTATTCGCGAAATCTGCGACGTGGTGCACCAGCACGGTGGCCAGGTGTACATGGACGGCGCCAACCTCAATGCCCAGGTCGGCCTGACGCGCCCAGCCGACATCGGCGCCGATGTGTCGCACATGAACCTGCACAAGACCTTCTGCATCCCCCACGGGGGCGGCGGCCCCGGCATGGGCCCGATCGGTATCCGCGCCCACCTCAAGCCCTTTGTCGCCAGCCACCCGGTGGTGCCGGTGCCGGGTTTGGACCCGAACAACAGTGCGGTCAGTGCTGCGCCTTGGGGCAGCGCGAGCATTTTGCCGATCAGCTGGATGTATATCGCCATGATGGGCCCGCAACTGGCCGATGCCAGTGAGGTGGCGATCCTCTCGGCCAATTACCTGGCCAGCCAACTTGGCGGGGCTTTCCCGGTGCTTTACCGCGGGCGTAACCAGCGCGTGGCCCACGAGTGCATTCTCGATCTGCGGCCGCTCAAGGCGCAGACCGGCATCAGCGAGGAAGACGTGGCCAAGCGCTTGATGGACTACGGCTTCCATGCCCCTACCATGTCATTCCCGGTACCGGGCACGCTGATGGTCGAGCCGACCGAGAGTGAGTCGAAAGCCGAGCTGGACCGTTTCGTCGAAGCGATGCTGGCGATCCGTGCAGAAATCGCTCAGGTACAGGAAGGCAACTGGCCGGCTGAAGACAACCCGCTCAAGCATGCGCCGCATACCTTGGCTGACGTGTTGGCACCGTGGAACAGGCCGTACAGCCTGGAGCAAGGCATCGCCCCCAGCGCACACGTACGCCAGCACAAGTATTGGCCAGCGGTGAACCGGGTCGACAATGTGTATGGGGACAGGAACTTGTTCTGCGCGTGTGTGCCGGTGGAGGCTTATCGGTAGGGACGAAACGGGCGTTTCAGAATAGGTGCTACGCAGAGGCGGACTGACAATTCTGCTAGTTTCGCGTTGGCAAAGTTTCCTGCAGCATCCATGTCTGAAGCATCTGAACCAGCAAATGGAGGTTTCAATGGAAAAGCAGCCTGACGTACGAAGGTTGTTTTATCAGGGGCAGCAGTTGGTGACTCAAGTTAAGGGTCAGAACGCCAGCCAGACATTGCTATTTGCAGAGGGGCGGTTTCTAAGCGAGCGGTCGGGAGGAGGCGATCTACGCGTTGCAAATCTGGCATCGACTGATACTGTTGGTTCTGTTGTTGAGGCAGTACAGGGTGGTGTCTCGTATAGGTATACGTACACCGGGTACGGTTACAGTTGCATAGTATATTCCTTGTTCCCCAGTCCAGGCTTCACGGGGGCCGTGCTAGACTCTATTCTGGGCTGTTATATATTGGGTAATGGATTTCGTGTCTATAGTCCCAGAATCATGAGATTCTGCTCCCCTGATAGCCTAAGTCCATTTTCGTTAGGTGGACTCAACAGCTACGCCTATTGCGAGGGAGATCCCATCAATTTTACGGATCCATCGGGGCATATGAGTGGACGCGGTCAGCAGAACCGGCCGCGTGCACCTTCACCACCGCAAGGTCCATCACGTACAGCGCGCGGTGCTAGTAGCAACAGGTATGATCCTACTGCCTCTTTGACAAATAATCGGCGTGGTGGATCTACAGGCGCTCGAGGAGCGGGTGTGACCAACAGAGACGTTTCGCGACAGAAGGAGGAGATAGCTGATTACAAGCGCGCCTATCAAGAAGCTCCATCGAACCTCAAAACTCAAATAGTTAATGCCCAGCACCGTCATAATGAGTTTTTCAAACTTAAGGATTTGCCTGCCGGGGATGAGGCTCGACAGCTGGCGGAGCAGCAGGCCAGTGACGCTATAAGAGGAATTTATTCGGGCGCGGTAATCGGTGAGCTTTCCGGGCGCTATAAAGTCGTCGTTGGGGCCGGTCTTTTTTCCGGCATTTTCAATGACAGGAATACGTATGGGGCATTTATTGCGGCTAATGTAAACGCCCGAACAAGAGCATATGAACAACTATCTGCAAGTATTACGCCTCCTAGGCAGATAGGCGATAGAGAGTATCTGGGATGAAGAGCTTTGATCAGTTCTAGTCTGGCCGAGACTAGAACTGACGGCAGCAGATACCTATTCTGACACTGCGTTCTTGGCCAGAATGGCATTGGCCAGTTCCATGTCGCTGGCCTGCATCCCTGGGTTTTCAGCGCGCACCTGGCGCATCGCCGATTCCAGGAACGGCCCGCGGATTGCGCCTTCACTGGCCACGAAGCTGCCGGCGTCGTCCTGCGCGGCCATTACCAGTTTGTGATCCTTCGACGTCAGGTAGGTCGACGCCGTGGTTGCACCGGAAGAAATCACGTTACGCCAGAAGGTATCGGCCATGGCGGAGCCCATTGGCAGCGAAAGCAAGGCAGCGGTCGCGATGGCGGTTTTGAGACGCATGTTGAAACACCTCGAAGGGTGAGGGTTGAAGATGCGCGGTTTGATCCTGCCGAGGGGGTGCAAGTTCCTTGAATACAAGGGTTTTTTGCTCAGGAACAGGCCCTTAGCACTTCCTCTGTAGCGGTCAGGCCCCGGGCCACTTTCGCCTCCCCGCAGCGGCGCAGGTCTACCAAGCCTTCGGTCAGCGCTTGGCGTCGCAACTGCGCCAGGTCGGTGTGTGGGCCTATCTGCGCGCGCAGGCTTTCGCTGGGTATCAACAGTTCGAACAGGCCAGTACGGCCCTGAAAACCGGTACCGCGACAGGTGCGGCAGGGCTGACCGCTGGCTGCCGAGGCACAACCCTGGCAATCGCCGCACAAGGTGCGAATCAGGCGCTGCGCCATGACCCCGATCAGCGTTGCCTTGATCAGGTAATCAGCCACGCCCAGTTCCTGCAGCCGGGTGATCGCGCCGCAGGCATCGTTGGTGTGCAGGGTCGACAGCACCAGGTGCCCGGTGAGGGCTGCCTGCACGGCCACCAGGGCGGTTTCCCGGTCGCGGATCTCGCCGATCATGATGATGTCTGGGTCCTGGCGCAGCATCGCCCGCACGCCGTCGGCGAAGCACAGGCCCAGTGCGGGCTGGACTTGCAGTTGGTTGAAGGCCGGCTCTAGCCGCTCGATGGGGTCTTCGATGGTGCACAGGTTGACTTGCGGGGTGGCCAGCAGCTTGAGGCTGGCGTAGAGCGTGCTGGTCTTGCCTGAACCCGTGGGGCCTGTCACCAGGATGATGCCCTGGCGTTGGCCCAGCAGCGCGCGCCATTGCTCCAGTTGCTGCCCTTCCAGGCCCAGGCGGTCGAAGCCTTCATGCAGCTGTTGCGGGTCGAACAGGCGCAGTACCAGTTTTTCGCCAAAGGGCGTCGGCAAGGTCGACAGGCGCAATTCCACTTCGCCGCCGCCGGCAAGGCGGCTTTGCAACCGGCCGTCCTGTGGCCGGCGTTTCTCTGCCACATCCATGCGCCCGAGGTGTTTGAGGCGGCTGACCAGCGCCAGGGTGACGCCCGCGGGGAAGGCGTAGACGGTGTGCAGCAGGCCGTCGATGCGGTAGCGCAGCTGCCCTTTTTCGCGGCGGGGCTCCAAGTGGATATCGCTGGCGCGTTGCTCGATGGCGTACTGCAGCAGCCAGTCGACGATGTGCACGATGTGAGCATCGTCGGCGCTGGCTTCGGCCTGGCGTTTGCCCAGCTCCAGCAGGTGTTCGAGCTCGCCCAGGCTGGCTGACTGCTGGTGCTGCGCGCCCTGTACCGATTGGGCCAGGCGGAAGAACGACTGCCCCAGCTGGCGTATCTGCAGCGGGCTGGCCAGCACGCGGCGGATGGGCCTGCCCAGGCTCCTGGCCAAGTCCGCTTGCCAGTCATCCTGATAGGGCTGTGCGCTGGCCACGGTGACGCCGGAAGGGTCGGCGGCGACGACGAGAATGCCATGGCGCTGGGCGAAAGCGGGGGAGATCAGCCCGCTGACCTGGGCCATGTCGAGTTGCATGGGGTCGATGCGCAGGAACGGCTGGCCGATCTTGTCAGCCAGCCATTGGCAGAGGCGGTCCAGGTCCAAGGGCTGTCCGGGGTGCTTGCGGTCTTCAAGGCCTTGGGCGGCGATGAGCTCCAGAGGGTGGCAGGTCGGCCGTGACGCGGCCTGCTGCAGTACCAGCAGGGTGTCGCTGGCGTCCAGGTGCCGGTCGGTGAGCAAGGCCTGGAGCAGGCGCTTGAGGTCGAGGGCTTGGTTGTCGGGGGTATGCATGGCGGCGTCCTTGCCAGGTGGGGAGTCCTGTTGAAGGCTAGCCGGGTGTGGTGCGCTTACGGCGGGCAAAGGGTTTCTGGATCTTGCGGTGTCAGACCACCGCCAGCTCCACGCGCGCCAGGTTTATCAGGCTTACGTCGCCCACGCACACCAAGTTGCGCAATTTTTGCGCAATCACCTCGGCCCGATGCCAGCTCAGCCCGCCAATGCCGATCTCGATGGCGAGCCAGTCATCCTGTTGGCTGACCTGCACGTGGTGCGGGGTCAGAAACTGCAAGGCAAACAGGTTGAGCACCCGGCACAAGCTGTCGGGCTCGGCCTCGGCCTGCAGGCGGTAGTGCACGGTGCTGTGGGCGTTGCTGGCGGCCCAGGCGTCGGTACGTGGCAGTGCGTTCATGCTGGTCTCCGCAAATGTGGGAGAAATTCTTGCACGTTGAGGCGGGTATTTTTTCGCTATGATTCGACTAATTGGCCGGTATGGCGGATTGTTTTATTCGGATTATCGTGACTTGGAGACTTATTAATGCAAAGCGAACTGGACGCCTATGATCGGCGCATCCTCGAATTGCTGCAGGAGGACGCTTCGCTGTCCAGCGCACAGATCGCCGAGCGTGTGGGGCTTTCGCAGTCGCCTTGCTGGCGGCGCATCCAGCGGCTGAAGGAGGAGGGGGTGATACGTGGGCAGGTGACGTTGCTCGACCGCAAGAAGATCGGCCTGAACACGCAGATTTTTGCAGAGGTGAAGCTCAACGCGCACGGGCGCTCCAATTTCACCGAGTTCACCGAGGCGATCCGAGGTTTTCCGGAGGTGCTGGAGTGCTACGTGCTGATGGGCTCGGTGGACTTCCTGCTGCGTATCGTTACCTCGGACATTGAGGCGTATGAACGGTTTTTCTTCGAAAAACTGTCGAATGTGCCGGGGATTCAGGAGGTCAATTCGATCGTGGCGCTTTCGGAGATCAAATCCACCACCAGCCTGCCACTGTCGAGATAGCACACGATCTGTAGGAGCAGCCTTGTGCTGCGAAGGGGCCGGTTTGACCAGAAAAAATCTGTGGCAAAACGGGCCTCTTCGCAGCACAAGGCTGCTCCTACAGGGCTAGCGACGCCGATCAGGCCTTGAGCAGGTACTTCCAGCCACGGCTCTGATCAACCGCACGGGCCTGCTCGATACGGGCTTCAAGCAGCTCGTCGGGCGTTTCGGACAGCGGCAGTTCAGCCAGCTCGTGCAGCTTTTTCAGGTCGCCGTACAGGCGGTCCATCTGCGGCGCTTCGAGCACCTGGCGCGCATGGTGCAGCCAGGCGAGCAGCTGTTCGATGCGCGGCAGCTGTTCGGCCAGGTCTTCCGGGCGCTGGGTGTACAGCGGCAGTTTCAGCGAACGGCCTTCTTCACCCAGCAGGTGCGCCATCCAGCTGGCCAGCTGCGCCTTGCCCTGGCGTTCGCCACGGCCTTTGCGCTCGACGGTCCAGCCACGGGCCAGCAGCCAGCGCGAGGTTTCCAGCGAGAACTGGCCCCAACGCACGTCTTCGAGTTCTTCGGCAAATTGCTCAGGCGCAGCGCGGCGGATGTCTTCGTCATCGTTGCCGGCCTGCACCAGTGGGCGCCAGTCTTCCAGCAGCGCGTCGAGGCTGGCGCGCAGTTCGCGGGTGGTGGCGCGCGGTGCGGCCTGGCCCAGGCTGGCGACGAGTGCGCGCAGTTCGGCCAGGGACTGCACCCAGTCCTGCAGCAGGCGCCAGTGGCCATTGTGGCGGTATTGCTCGGCCAGGCGCTGGCTGCTGCCGAGCAACTGCCAGGCGAGGGCGGCGAAGGCATCGTCCAGGGCCATTTCGGCGTCCAGCTCGGTCTGGGGCAGGCCCAGCTCGTAGCTTTCGGGCTCCAGCAGGCGGTAGCCACGCTCGGCCTTGCTGATGTCGCAAGGCATCAGCGGCAGGCTGGCGGCGAGCTCGGCGGCCAGTTCCAGCAGGGCTTCAGGTGCGCCTTCGCGCAGTTCGAGCTCCAACTCGCAGATTTCTTCCTTGCGCTTGCCGGCGATCACGAAGCCCTGGTCCAGCGCGGCCTCGATCACGACCTTGCTCTTGCCGCGGCCCCAAGCGATTTCGGCGTATTCACGGCTGAAGTCGGTGGTGAACAGCGGCTTGATGGTTTTCTTGTCGAGCGCAGCCAACTGCTCGGGCCAGCAGGTGCCGTCGAGTTTTTTCAGGTCGAGCTTGACCTTGTCCAGGTGCCACTCGTACTCGTTGCGCTCGGACAGCCCGGCCACGCTTTGCCCGCGGCACTTCAAAGTCTGGATGATTGCATCACCATCGCGGCGCAGGCGCAGGGCGACACGGGCGGCGGAAAGCTCGCGCTCCGGGGTGTCGAAGTACTGGTTGAGCAGTTCACGGGTCTGCCAACCGGACTTGTTGCGCTTTTTCAGCAGGGGGTGCTCACGCAGGGCGGCAAGGGTCTCGCGGCTGGCGCGGAGCTTGAGTTCGGTTTCTTTGTGCATCGCAGGCTCGAAGGAGGGGCTCGTTGGCAGAGAGTCTACAGGAGTCGGCCGTCAACGGTTTATTCCAGACGGCAGATGGTCCTATGATGGGCAAAGCTTCCGAGGAGTACAGGCATGCCGTTGCCGACGCTGAAAGACCAGTTCGCCGCTTTGATCGCCGCACCTTCGGTCAGTTGTACCCAGCCTGCGCTGGACCAGTCCAACCGTCAGGTCATCGACCTGCTGGCCGGCTGGTTGGGTGACCTGGGTTTCACGTGCGACATCCAGCAGGTCAGCCCCGGCAAGTTCAACCTGCTGGCCAGCCGTGGCACCGGCCCGGGTGGCCTGGTGCTGGCTGGGCACAGCGACACCGTGCCCTACGACGAGCAGCTGTGGTCGAGCGACCCGCTGAAGCTGACCGAGGTCGATGGCCGTTGGGTTGGCCTGGGCAGCTGCGACATGAAGGGCTTTTTCGCCTTGGTCATCGAGGCGGTGGTGCCGTTGCTGGAGCATGACTTCAAGCAGCCGCTGCTGATTCTCGCCACCTGCGACGAAGAAAGCTCCATGTCCGGCGCGCGTGCCTTGGCCGAGGCCGGCCAACCGCTGGGCCGCGCCGCAGTGATCGGCGAGCCCACGGGCCTGCGGCCGATCCGCATGCACAAGGGCATCCTCATGGACCGCATCGACATCCTCGGGCGCAGCGGCCATTCGTCGGACCCGTCCCTCGGCCGCAGCGCCCTGGAAGCCATGCACGCCGCAATGGGCGAACTGATGCAGTTGCGCGGCGAATGGCAGCAAACCTACCGTAACCCGCAGTTCACGGTGCCTACACCGACGATGAACTTCGGCTGCATCCATGGCGGCGACAACCCCAACCGGATCTGCGGCCAATGCGCGCTGGAATTCGACCTGCGGCCGTTGCCGGGGATGGATGTCGAGCAACTGCGGGCAGCGATTCGCCAGAAGCTGGCGCCGGTGGCGGAGCGGTTCGAGGTGCGCATCGACTATGCCCCGCTGTTCCCGGAAGTGCCCGCCTTCGAGCAGGCGGCGGACGCCGAGCTGGTACAGGTGGCCGAACGCCTGACCGGTCACCGCGCCGAAGCGGTAGCGTTTGGCACCGAAGCACCTTATCTTCAGCAGCTGGGCTGCCAGACCATCGTGCTGGGCCCTGGCGACATCGCCTGTGCCCATCAGCCCGGCGAGTACCTGGAAATGTCACGAATCGAGCCTACCGTGCGTCTATTGCGTGACTTGATTCGGCACTATTGCCTGCACTAAACGTCCATTGAGCTTATTCGTTCCTGCCTAGAGGAGACCGCGCGTGACCGCAAGCCTGTTCCGACGATGATCTTGAACGCCCCCTGTATCGCCGTTCTCCGTCCACTTATCCACAGGCCCTGTCATGCCCGATTACGTCAACTGGCTGCGTCATGCTTCCCCGTACATCAATGCCCATCGCGACTGCACGTTTGTAGTCATGCTCCCTGGCGATGGGGTGGACCACCCTAATTTCGGCAACATCGTCCACGACCTGGTGCTGCTGCACAGCCTGGGCGTGCGGCTGGTGCTGGTGCATGGCTCGCGCCCACAGATCGAGAGCCGCCTGGCCGACCGTGGCCTGACCCCGCACTACCACCGTGGCATGCGCATCACCGATGCGGCGACTCTGGATTGCGTGATCGATGCCGTGGGTGCCCTGCGCCTGGCCATCGAAGCACGCCTGTCGATGGACATCGCCGCCTCGCCGATGCAGGGCTCGCGCCTGCGCGTGGCGTCCGGCAACCTGGTCACGGCGCGGCCGATCGGTGTGCTCGAGGGTGTGGACTACCACCACACCGGCGAAGTGCGCCGGGTCGACCGCAAAGGCATCAGCCGCCTGCTCGACGAGCGTTCCATCGTATTGCTGTCGCCGTTGGGTTATTCGCCCACAGGCGAAATTTTCAACCTGGCTTGCGAAGACGTGGCCACCCGCGCGGCCATCGAGCTGGGTGCCGACAAGCTGCTGCTGTTCGGCGCCGAACCGGGCCTGCTGGATGAGCAGGGCAAGCTGGTGCGTGAGCTGCGCCCACAGCAGGTGGCGCCGCATTTGCTGCGCCTGGGCAGCGACTACCAGGGCGAATTGCTGGATGCGGCCGCCGAGGCCTGCAAGGGCGGCGTGGCGCGTAGCCATATCGTCAGTTATGCCGAAGACGGCGCGCTGCTGACCGAGCTGTTCACCCGCGGTGGTGGCGGCACGCTGGTGTCGCAGGAGCAGTTCGAAGTCGTGCGTGAGGCGACCATCGAGGATGTGGGCGGCCTGTTGGAGCTGATCAGCCCGCTGGAAGAGCAGGGCATCCTGGTGCGCCGTTCGCGCGAGGTGCTGGAGCGGGAAATCGAACAGTTCAGTGTGGTCGAGCGCGAGGGCATGATCATCGCGTGTGCAGCGCTGTACCCGATTGCCGATTCCGAGGCGGGGGAGCTGGCGTGCCTGGCGGTGAACCCGGAGTACCGGCATGGCGGGCGGGGCGATGAGTTGCTGGAGCGCATCGAGAGCCGTGCGCGGCAGATGGGGCTGAATACGTTGTTCGTGCTGACTACGCGGACTGCGCACTGGTTCCGCGAGCGGGGCTTTGCGCCCAGTGGCGTGGAGCGGCTGCCGGCGGCGCGGGCATCGCTGTACAACTACCAGCGCAACTCCAAGATTTTCGAGAAGTCCTTGTAAGCCTGTACCGGCCTCTTCGCGGGGCAAGCCCGCTCCCACAGGAATCTCACTAGGCCTGAGCCATGCGGAGGACTTGTGGGAGCGGGCTTGCCCCGCGAAGCAGGCGACACCGGTCTCAGAAAAACGCCGCCCTTGTGGGCGGCGTTTTCAGTTACACGGTATGCAGATACCAGTTGTACTCGAGGTCGGAGATCGAGTGCTCGAACTCCTCCAGCTCGCTTTCCTTGCACGCGACAAAGATGTCGATGTACTTCGGATCGATGTACTTGTTGAGGATCTCGCTGTCGTCCAACTCGCGCAGGGCATCGCGCAGGTTGTTCGGCAGGCTCTGCTCCAGCTGCTCGTACGAGTTGCCTTCGATCGGCGTACCCGGCTCGATCTTGTTGGTCAGGCCGTGGTGCACGCCGGCCAGCACGGCCGCCATCATCAGGTACGGGTTGGCATCGGCGCCGGCTACCCGGTGCTCGATGCGCACGGCGTCTGCAGAACCGGTCGGCACGCGCAGCGCGACGGTGCGGTTGTCCAGGCCCCAGCTCGGTGCATTCGGCACATAGAACTGTGCGCCAAAACGACGGTACGAGTTGACGTTCGGGCAGAGGAACGCCATGGACGCGGGCAGGGTCTCGAGCACACCGCCGACAGCGTGACGTAGCGCGGCGTTCTGCTCGGGATCCTCGCTGGTGAAGATGTTGTTGCCATCTTTGTCCAGCACGGAGATGTGAACGTGCAGGCCGTTGCCTGCCTGGCCCGGGTAGGGCTTGGCCATGAACGTGGTGTCCATTTCATGGTCGTAGGCGATGTTCTTGATCAAACGCTTGAGCAGCACCGCGTAGTCACAGGCCTTGAGCGGGTCTGGGACGTGGTGCAGGTTGACTTCGAACTGCGCCGGGGCGCTTTCCTTGACGATGGCGTCGGCCGGAATACCCTGCTCTTTGGCACCTTCGAGGATGTCCTGCAGGCAGTCGGCGTATTCGTCGAGGTCGTCGATCAGGTACACCTGGGTCGACTGTGGGCGCTTGCCCGAGATCGGCGAGCGCGGCGGTTGCGGGCGGCCGTTCACGTTCTCCTGGTCGATCAGGTAGAACTCCAGCTCGAACGCGGCGCAGATGGTCAGGCCCATGTCGTCGAACTTGCTGACAACCTGACGCAACACTTCACGAGGGTCGGCGAAGAACGGCTCGCCTTCGATCTCGTGCATGGTCATGAGCAGCTGTGCGGTGGGGCGTTTCTGCCACGGCTCGTTGCACAGCGTATCGGGGATGGGATAGCAGATGCGGTCGGCGTCGCCGATGTCCAGGCCAAGGCCGGTACTTTCGACGGTGGAACCGTTGATATCCAGGGCGAAGAGGGAGGCCGGCAGGTTGATGCCTTTCTCGTAAACCTTGTGGAGGCTGGTGCGCTCTATGCGCTTGCCGCGCACCACACCATTCATATCTGCAATCAGAAGGTCAACGTAGAGAACCTCAGGATGTTCCTTAAGGAACGCGTTCGCTTCGTTAAGCTGAACGGCACGCGGGGGTACCGACATGATGCAACACCTTTGTTGTTAAAAATATCAATCAAGGGGGGCTTGCAAGACCAGTCAATCGAAAAGCCCTACTGATGTCAAGCCAACCCCATGATGCCCTGAAATGGCACATCTACGGCAGATTTGCTGCATATCGGGGCGAACCATTATCCGCTATTTCCCGCCTGAAGGGCTATCTCAAGCGTGCCGTGTTTTATTTTTTACGGAGGTGTTGTGTAAAAAAATGAACAAGGCTAAGCTCGGATTCAACCCAGAACACAATAATACGAGGGTCACATGGTCCGCTTGTCGCGACCTGAAAGCACTGCCTGCGCAGTGCCATCGGGTACCCCTGTCGTTCATGCACGCACCGTCAACGGTGTGGCCGCCCTGGCCGCAATAATTGACGCTTGGCGCACCCGGACCATTCCCCGTAGCGGCTTCACACGCTTCGATTCGCCTTCCTGCCCTTCAAACTCATTACGGACACGCTTGTTTTCAGTGTATCCACTGTGCTCCTGCGTGGGGGTTTTTGCTTTAGCAATCTTCTCCATCCAGAATCAAGGCGCGGACCACCTTACCTCCTGAGGTATTTATGAGTAACAACCTCGACCAGCTCACCGATTGGTTGAAAGAGCACAAGATCACTGAAGTCGAATGCATGATCAGCGACCTGACCGGCATCACGCGCGGCAAGATCTCGCCGACCAACAAGTTCATCGCCGAAAAAGGCATGCGCCTGCCCGAGAGCGTGCTGCTGCAGACCGTGACGGGTGACTACGTCGACGACGACATCTATTACGAGCTGCTCGACCCGGCCGACATCGACATGATCTGCCGCCCCGACGAAGACGCCGTGTTTCTGGTGCCCTGGGCCATTGAGCCGACGGCGCAGGTGATCCACGACACCTACGACAAGAAGGGCAACCCGGTCGAACTGTCGCCGCGCAACGTCTTGAAAAAAGTGCTCAAGCTCTACGCTGACAAAGGTTGGCAGCCAATCGTCGCGCCCGAGATGGAGTTCTACCTGACCAAGCGCAGCGAAGACCCGGACTTCCCGCTGCAGCCTCCGGTAGGCCGTTCGGGCCGCCCGGAAACTGGCCGCCAGTCGTTCTCGATCGAGGCCGCCAACGAATTCGACCCGCTGTTCGAGGACGTCTATGACTGGTGCGAACTGCAGCAGCTGGACCTCGACACGCTGATCCACGAAGACGGCACGGCGCAGATGGAAATCAACTTCCGTCACGGCAACGCCCTGCACCTGGCCGACCAGATCCTGGTGTTCAAACGCACCATGCGCGAGGCCGCGCTCAAGCACAACGTGGCCGCAACGTTCATGGCCAAGCCCATGACCGGCGAGCCGGGCAGTGCCATGCACCTGCACCAGAGCGTGGTTGATGTGGTCACCGGCAAAAATATTTTCAGCAACGAAGACGGCAGCATGAGCGAGCTGTTCCTGCACCACATCGGTGGCCTGCAGAAGTTCATCCCCGAAGCGCTGCCGCTGTTCGCCCCCAACGTCAACTCGTTCCGCCGCTTCCTGCCCGACACCTCGGCGCCAGTGAACGTCGAGTGGGGCGAAGAAAACCGTACCGTTGGCCTGCGCGTACCGGATGCCGGCCCGCAAAACCGCCGGGTCGAGAACCGCCTGCCGGGCGCCGATGCCAACCCTTACCTGGCCATCGCCGCCAGCTTGCTGTGCGGCTACATCGGCATGGTCGAAGGCATCGAAGCCAGTGCACCGGTGCAGGGCCGCGGTTACGAACGCCGCAACCTGCGCCTGCCGCTGACCATCGAAGACGCCCTGGAACGCATGGAAATCAGCCGTGCGCTGGTCCAATACCTGGGCAAGAAGTTCATCACCGGCTACGTCGCCACCAAACGCGCCGAGCACGAAAACTTCAAACGCGTCATCAGTTCCTGGGAGCGTGAGTTCCTGCTGTTTGCTGTCTGATCAACCCTGGTGCCGCAGGAGCGCGGCTGTCGGATAACGGAGAAGCACATGAGCGTCAAAAACCCGCAAACCCGTGAATGGCAAAACCTGAGCGGCGAGCACCACCTCGCGCCCTTCAGCGACTACAAACAGCTGAAGGAAAAGGGGCCGCGCATCATCACCAAGGCCCAGGGTGTGCATTTGTGGGACAGCGAGGGCAACAAGATCCTCGACGGCATGGCCGGCCTGTGGTGCGTGGCGGTAGGTTACGGCCGTGAAGAGCTGGTGCAGGCTGCCGAAAAGCAGATGCGCGAGCTGCCGTACTACAACCTGTTCTTCCAGACCGCCCACCCGCCTGCGCTGGAACTGGCCAAAGCCATCACCGACGTGGCGCCGGAAGGCATGACCCATGTGTTCTTCACCGGCTCCGGCTCCGAAGGCAACGACACCGTGCTGCGCATGGTCCGTCACTATTGGGCGCTCAAGGGCAAACCGCACAAGCAGACCATCATCGGCCGCATCAACGGCTACCACGGCTCCACCTTCGCCGGTGCGTGCCTGGGCGGCATGAGCGGCATGCACGAGCAGGGCGGCCTGCCGATTCCGGGCATCGTGCACATTCCGCAGCCGTACTGGTTCGGTGAGGGCGGCGACATGAGCCCGGACGAATTCGGTGTGTGGGCTGCCGAGCAACTGGAGAAGAAAATCCTCGAGGTCGGCGAAGACAACGTCGCCGCCTTCATCGCCGAGCCGATCCAGGGTGCCGGTGGGGTGATCATTCCGCCAGAAACCTACTGGCCGAAGGTCAAGGAGATCCTCGCCAAGTACGACATCCTGTTCGTGGCCGACGAAGTGATCTGCGGTTTCGGCCGTACCGGCGAGTGGTTCGGCTCCGACTACTACGACCTCAAGCCAGACCTGATGACCATCGCCAAAGGCCTGACCTCCGGTTACATCCCCATGGGCGGTGTGATCGTGCGTGACACCGTGGCCAAGGTGATCAGCGAAGGCGGCGACTTCAACCACGGCTTCACCTATTCAGGGCACCCGGTCGCGGCTGCGGTAGGCCTGGAAAACCTGCGCATTCTGCGCGACGAAAAAATCGTCGAACAAGCGCGCACAGAAGCGGCACCGTATTTGCAAAAGCGTTTGCGTGAGCTGCAAGACCACCCGCTGGTGGGCGAGGTACGCGGCCTGGGCCTGCTCGGCGCGATCGAGTTGGTCAAGGACAAGGCCACCCGCAGCCGTTACGAAGGCAAGGGCGTGGGCATGATCTGCCGCAACTTTTGCTTCGAGAACGGCCTGATCATGCGTGCAGTAGGTGACACCATGATCATCGCGCCACCGCTGGTAATCAGCCATGCAGAGATCGACGAGCTGGTGGAAAAGGCGCGCAAGTGCCTCGACCTGACCCTCGAAGCGATCAGATGAGCACCTGCTAGGCTAGCGTTGTGACATTAGTTGGTTACAAGGGGCTGCTTTCCTTGAAACAGCGCCTTGTAACTTGCCAGACTAGCGACTGTTTCAGTCGCCCGACGCGTGTACTGCGGGACCTGGCAGCTGAACGGATGGCTAATCAAAAAAATCTGGAGCATGACGCATGAAGAAAATGGGCAAGACGTTGCTGGCCGCCGCCCTGATGGGTGCCATGGCGACCGCTGTTCAGGCTGAAGACAAGGTATTGAACGTCTACAACTGGTCGGACTACATCGCTCCGGACACCATCGCCAAGTTCGAGAAGCAGACCGGCATCAAGGTCAAGTACGACGTCTTCGACAGCAACGAAACCCTGGAAGCCAAGCTGCTGGCAGGCAAGTCGGGCTACGACATCGTCGTGCCTTCGAACAACTTCCTGGCCAAGCAGATCAAGGCTGGCGTGTACGAGGAACTGGACCGTTCCAAACTGCCGAACTGGAAGAACCTCGACACCGACCTGCTCAAGGCCGTTGGCGATGCCAGCGACAAGGACAACAAGCACGCCTTCCCGTACATGTGGGGCTCTATCGGCATTGGCTACAACCCGGAGAAGGTCAAGGCCGCGCTGGGCGTGGACAAGATCGATTCGTGGGACGTGGTGTTCAAGCCTGAGAACATCGCCAAGCTCAAGAGCTGCGGCGTGAGCTTCCTGGATGCGCCGACCGAGATGATCCCGGCCGCGCTGCACTACCTGGGCCTGCCAAGCAACAGCACCAAGAAGGAAGACCTGAAGGCCGCCGAGGACCTGTTCCTCAAGATCCGTCCTTCGATCACCTACTTCCACTCCTCCAAGTACATCGGCGACATGGCCAACGGCAACATCTGCGTAGCCGTCGGTTATTCGGGTGACCTGGAGCAGTCCAAGGCCCGCGCCCACGAAGCTGGCGACAAGGTCAAAGTGGACTACGTCATTCCGAAAGAAGGTGCCGGTACCTTCTACGACATGGTCGCCATCCCGAAAGATGCCGAGCATAAAGACGCTGCCTACCAGTTCATGGACTTCCTGATGCAGCCGGAAATCATGGCTGAGATCACCAACGCCGTGCGCTTCCCGAACGGCAACGCTGCCGCCACCGCGTTCGTGGACAAAGACATCACCAGCGACCCGAGCATCTACCCGCCTGCCGAAGTGAAGAAGCAGCTGTACGCGATCGCTGCGCCTGACGCTTCTGTGCAGCGTGTGATCACCCGCAGCTGGACCAAGATCAAGTCGGGCAAGTAAGCCCGATGCGAGGCGCTCTGGGCCGGGGTTGCCCGGCCCAGAGGCCATGAAAGGCAATTGATGATTGCGGCATCGAAGCTGCGAAGGTAAGTTGCGCGCCGGTTTTGCGTGTGCGGCCACATTGCCGCTACCCAGGCACTGATTGTGAGGACCACCCACTTGTCTATTTCTGTATTACGCAAGGCCTTGATGGCTGGAGCGGGCCTGACGCTGGCATGCAGCGTCCAAGCGGCGCCTACGGTGCATTTCTACAACTGGTCCGACTATATCGGCCCGACCACACTCGCGGACTTCGAGAAGGCAACGGGTATCAAGCCCGTGCAGGACGTGTTCGATTCCAACGAAACCCTGGAAGGCAAGCTGCTGGCCGGCAACACCGGCTATGACGTGGTAGTGCCGTCCAACCATTTCCTCGGCAAGCAGATCAAGGCGGGCGCGTTCCAGAAGCTCGACAAAAGCCTGCTGCCCAATTATGCCAACCTGGATCCGGCGCTGATGAAACGCCTGGAAAAGAACGATCCGGGCAACCAGTACGCCGTGCCTTACCTGTGGGGCACCAACGGCATTGGTTACAACGTTGAAAAGGTCAAGGCTGCGCTGGGCGTCGACACCATCGATTCCTGGGCTGTGCTGTTCGAACCCGAGAACATGAAGAAGCTCTCCAAGTGTGGTGTGGCCTTCCTCGACTCGGCGGACGAAATGCTCCCGGCGGTGCTCAACTACATGGGGCTGGACCCCAACAGCAGCAACCCCAAGGACTACCAGGCTGCCGAGCAGAAGCTGCTGGCGGTGCGCCCTTACGTCACCTACTTCCACTCGTCCAAGTACATCACCGACCTTGCCAACGGCGACATCTGCGTCGCGGCGGGCTTCTCTGGCGACATCTTCCAGGCCAAGGCCCGCGCCGAAGAAGCCAAGAAGGGCGTGAACCTGGCGTATGCGATTCCCAAAGAAGGCGGCAACCTCTGGTTCGACGTGCTGGCGATCCCCAAGGACGCCAAGAACGTCAAAGAGGCCCATGCCTTCATCAACTATTTGCTGAAACCTGAGGTTATCGCCCAGGTCAGTGATTACGTCGGTTACGCCAACCCGAACCCCAAGGCTGGCGACCTGATGGACCAGGCCGTGAGGACTGACGCCGCGGTTTACCCACCGCAGGAAGTGCTGGACAAGATGTTCGTCAACAGTGAGTTGCCGCCCAAGGTGCAACGCTTGATGACCCGTAGCTGGACCAAGGTCAAGTCGGGCAAGTAACAATCCAGACCCGCCGCGGCCCCTGCAGAACAGGCCGCGCGGGCACAAAAATCTTGTTGGGAGTTTCACTCATGGCAGTTGCCTCCGGAGCCTATAAGAAAGCCCTCGAGGGTGGCCAGCAACCCAAGCAGGTGCTGGTCAAGATCGACCGGGTCACGAAAAAGTTCGACGAAACGGTAGCGGTGGACGATGTGTCCCTGGAAATCCGCAAGGGTGAGATTTTTGCCCTGCTGGGTGGCTCCGGTTCCGGCAAATCGACCTTGCTGCGTATGCTGGCTGGCTTCGAGCGCCCCACCGAAGGGCGGATCTTGCTCGATGGCGTCGACATCACCGAGATGCCGCCCTACGAGCGGCCGATCAACATGATGTTCCAGTCCTACGCGCTGTTCCCGCACATGACCGTGGCGCAGAACATCGCCTTCGGCCTGCAGCAGGACAAGCTGCCCAAGGCGGACATCGACGCCCGTGTGGCCGAGATGCTCAAGCTGGTGCACATGACCCAGTACGCCAAGCGCAAGCCGCACCAGCTGTCGGGTGGCCAGCGCCAGCGTGTGGCCCTGGCGCGTTCGCTGGCCAAGCGCCCGAAACTGCTGTTGCTCGATGAGCCGATGGGCGCCCTGGACAAGAAGCTGCGTTCGCAGATGCAACTTGAGCTGGTGGAAATCATCGAGCGCGTGGGCGTGACCTGCGTGATGGTGACCCACGACCAGGAAGAGGCCATGACCATGGCCCAGCGCATCGCCATCATGCACTTGGGCTGGATCGCCCAGATCGGCTCGCCTGTGGATATCTACGAGACCCCGACCAGCCGCCTGGTGTGCGAGTTCATCGGCAACGTCAACCTGTTCGAAGGTGAAGTGGTCGATGACGCCGAAGGCCACGCGATCATTGCCAGCCCTGAACTGGAGCGCAAGATCTACGTTGGCCACGGCATCACCACGTCGGTCGAAGACAAGCACATCACCTACGCGCTGCGCCCGGAGAAGATGCTGGTCACTACCCAGCAACCGACCTGCGAGCACAACTGGTCGCGCGGCAAGGTGCACGACATCGCCTACCTGGGCGGCCACTCGGTGTTCTACGTCGAGCTGCCGAGCGGCAAGATCGTCCAGTCGTTCGTGGCCAACGCCGAGCGCCAGGGCACACGTCCGACCTGGGGCGATGAAGTGTACGTGTGGTGGGAAGACGACAGCGGCGTGGTACTGCGGTCATGAAACTGCGCAAGCTCAAGCGAGCCTTCCAGCGCTTGACCCCGGAGGGGCGGCACCTGGTGATCGGCGTGCCGTTCATCTGGCTGTTCCTGTTCTTCATGCTGCCGTTCTTCATCGTGTTGAAGATCAGCTTTGCCGAAGCCGACGTGGCGATCCCGCCGTATACCGAGATCTACAGCTACGTCGAAGACAAGATCCAGTTGGTGCTCAACCTGGCCAACTATGGCCTGTTGACCGAAGACGAGCTGTACATCTCGGCCTACCTGGGCTCGTTGAAGATGGCCTTCTTCAGCACCTTGCTGTGCCTGCTGATCGGCTACCCGATGGCCTATGCCATCGCCAACGCCCGCAAAGAGTCGCAGACCGTGCTGCTGTTGCTGATCATGATGCCGACCTGGACGGCGATCCTGATCCGCGTCTACGCCTGGATGGGCATCCTCAGCAACAACGGGCTGCTTAACAGCTTCCTGCTGTGGCTGGGGCTGATCGACCAGCCACTGCAGATTCTCAACACCAACCTGGCGGTGTACATCGGCGTGGTCTATTCGTACCTGCCGTTCATGATCCTGCCGCTGTACGCGAACTTGGTGAAGCACGACCCGAGCCTGTTGGAAGCCGCATCGGACCTGGGTTCGAGCACCTTCAACAGCTTCTGGAAGATCACCGTGCCGCTGTCGAAAAACGGCATCATCGCGGGCTGCATGCTGGTGTTCATCCCGGTGGTGGGCGAGTTCGTGATCCCAGAACTGCTGGGCGGCCCGGAAACCCTGATGATCGGTAAGGTGCTGTGGCAAGAGTTCTTCAACAACCGTGACTGGCCGGTAGCGTCCGCGCTGGCGGTAGTGATGCTGGCGATCCTGATCGTGCCGATCCTGCTGTTCAACCGCAGCCAGGCCAAAGAAATGGAGGGCAGGGCATGAAGCGCTTCAGTTTCTCCAAGCTGATGCTGGTGCTCGGCTTGCTGTTCATCTACCTGCCGATGCTGATCCTGGTGATCTACTCGTTCAACGCCTCGAAGCTGGTGACGGTGTGGGGTGGCTGGTCGGTCAAGTGGTACGTCGGCCTGCTCGACAACACCCAGCTGATGGGGTCGGTGATGCGCTCGCTGGAAATCGCCTGCTACACGGCGGTGGCAGCGGTGGCGCTGGGTACCCTGGCGGCCTTCGTGCTGACCCGGGTCACCCGCTTCAAAGGCCGCACGCTGTTCGGCGGCCTGGTCACCGCGCCGCTGGTGATGCCCGAAGTGATCACCGGTCTGTCGCTGTTGCTGCTGTTCGTGGCCATGGCGCAGATGATCGGCTGGCCGCAAGAGCGTGGCATCGTCACCATCTGGATCGCCCACACCACGTTCTGTGCGGCGTACGTGGCGGTGGTGGTGTCGGCGCGCTTGCGTGAGCTGGACCTGTCGATCGAGGAAGCGGCGATGGACCTGGGTGCCAAGCCGTGGAAGGTGTTCTTCCTGATCACCATCCCGATGATCGCGCCATCGCTCGCGGCGGGCGGCATGATGTCGTTTGCCCTGTCGCTGGATGACCTGGTGCTGGCCAGCTTCGTGTCCGGGCCGGGCTCGACCACCTTGCCGATGGAAGTGTTCTCGGCGGTGCGCCTGGGCGTGAAGCCTGAGATCAACGCCGTGGCCAGCCTGATCCTGTTGTCGGTGTCGCTGGTGACCTTCATGGTCTGGTACTTCAGCCGCCGGGCTGAAGAGCACCGTCGCAAGGCGATTCAGCAGGCTATCGAAGAAGGGGCTGCGGCGAACGTGTCGCAGCCACAGGTCAAGCGCCCGACGGCAGCAGCTGCGCCGGTCTGACCCACCGCTTCGCGGGCAAGCCCGCTTCTACAGGCAAGTGCAGTTCTAGAAACTGCACAAATCCTGTGGGAGCGGGTTTACCCGCGAAAACCCCAGCACCGATTCAAAGCCATACCGCATCCCAGTGTGGATAGTCCCGGACACTTCTGACCAATCCAGCCCTCAACGGATTGGCAACAATGTACCGGGCTACATGCACCATGCTTTCCTCCCTTCTCAATGCCCGGTCCTGATACCCAGGCTGCCACACCGGATCATGCTCAACCCCCGCCTGATGCAAAACCAGACTGGATCTGGATTTGAATCTGCGCATCAATGTACCCAGCGTCGTGCCTTTCAACTCGATCAGCCAATGCAGATGGTCCGGCATCAGTACCCAGGCCAATGACCGGCAGGCGTGGTCGTGATCGGATTGTCGCAGTTGATGAATAACTAATCGGGCATGTTGGAAGTCATTGAACAGCGGCTTGCGTTGATGGGTAACAGTAGTAAGCAGGTACAGCCTGCCGAGTTCTGAATAACGACCACGTCGAAGCAGGTGTGATTGAGCCCGAGGCATTGGTTTCTTCCTTGAAGAGTGACCTCTCCAAGGTAGTGGATGTGAAACCGCAAAAGTGCGTTGGATGGTTTCGGGATATGGCAGGGGGCTTGTGGTTGTCTGTACCGGCCTTTTCGCGGGTGAACCCGCTCCCACAGGTGCTATGCAGGATTCAGCATTTGCACAGTCCCGGTGGGAGCGGGTTCACCCGCGAAGAGGCCCGCACCAGCGCCGGAAATACTCGAGTGATCTCCATCAGTGATGTTTGCTGAACCCTGAACTACGCTGACAGTCGCATCTCACAAATCATTTGTGCGCAAGCTAGGAGCCTGCATGAGGGTGACGCGTCCACTGGTGCTGGCAGGCCTGAGTGTGCTGTACATGCTCACCGGCTGTAGCAAGGAAGAAACCCCCGAGACGCTGCCTCGGGTCGGTGTGCAACAGGTCCAGCCTACCGATTTCGCTGCCAGAGTGACCCTGACCGGCGACGTACAAGCGCGGGTGCAAACCGACTTGTCGTTCCGCGTGGGCGGCAAGATCATTTCGCGCAGCGTCGATGTGGGCGATCACGTCAAGGCCAACCAGGTACTGGCACGGCTAGACCCGAAAGACCTGCAGAACAACGTCGACTCGGCCAAGGCCGAGGTGTTCGCCGCCCAAGCGCGCGTGACGCAGACGGCCGCGGCTTTCGTGCGTCAGCAAAAGCTGCTGCCCAAAGGCTATACCAGCCAGAGCGAGTACGACTCCGCCGAAGCCGCGCTGCGCAGCAACCAGAGCGCGCTCAAGGCCGCCCAGGCGCAGCTGGCCAATGCCAATGAACAGCTGAGCTACACCGCGCTGGTGTCCGAAGCCGCCGGCGTGATCACCGAGCGCCAGGCCGAGGTCGGCCAAGTGGTGCAGGCCACCATGCCGATCTTCGGCTTCGCCCGCGATGGCGACCGTGATGCAGTGTTCAACGTGTATGAATCGTTGCTGGTGGCACCGCCAAGCGATGAGGGGGTGATCGTGAAGCTGCTCGATGACCCCAACGTCCAGGCGCAAGGCTTCGTTCGTGAAGTGACGCCAACCGTTTCAGCCCAAAGTGGCACGGTGCAGGTCAAGGTCGGCCTGCGCAACGTGCCGCCCGGCATGCAGCTGGGCTCACCGGTGACGGCCACTGCCAATACCCAGGGGCGTTCCAGCATCGAGCTGCCCTGGTCGGCCTTGACCAAGGCCTTGCATGAGCCTGCCGTCTGGGTGGTGGGCGAGGGCGACAAGGTCGAACTGCGCAAGGTTGAAGTGGCGCGCTACCTCACCGGCAAGGTCGTGGTCGCCAACGGCCTCAAAGGCGGCGAGACCGTGGTGGTCAATGGCGGGCAGTTGCTGCACCCCGGCATGCAGGTGGAAAAAATCGATGAAAAGGCTGCGGGGGATGCGCCATGAAGCGCTTGCTGTTATTGCTCCCGGTCGGGCTGTTGCTGGTTGCTTGCAGCTCTGAGGAAGAAGCGGTCGAGCCCGTTCGGCCGGTGCTTTCGGTGAAGGTCGAACCGCAGGTGCAAGCGCAACTTGGGCGCTTTGCCGGCAGCATTCAGGCGCGCTTCGAGAGCACCTTGGGCTTTCGCGTGTCCGGGCGTATTGCCCGGCGTTGGCTTGATGTGGGGGCGCAGGTGAAGCCTGGAGACACACTGGCTACCCTCGACCCCACCGACCAGCAGAACCAGTTGCGCGCCGCCGAAGGCGACTTGGCCAAGGTCCAGGCGCAGTGGATAAACGCCCAGGCCGACGCGCGCCGTCAGCAGCAGCTGTACGACCGCGGTGTCGGTGCCCAGGCCCAGCTGGACATTGCCCAGACCAACCTGAAAACCACCGGTGCGGCGCTTGAACAGGCACGCTCGGCGGTCAGCCAAGCGCGAGACCAGCTTGACTACAGCACCCTGCGCACCGACCACGCGGCGGTGATCACTGCCTGGCAGGCCGAAGCTGGGCAAACGGTAACGGCGGGCCAGGCTGTGGTGACCCTGGCCCGGCCAGACGTCAAGGAAGCCGTGATCGACCTGCCGATCGGCCTGGGCGAGCAACTCGACAAGGGCCTCACCTTCACCGTGGCCTCGCAGCTCGACCCCAGCATCAACACCACGGCCTCGTTGCGCGAGCTGGAGCCGCAAGCCGACGCCACCACGCGCACCCGGCGTGCACGCCTGACCCTGGCCAGCACACCGGCCGCCTTCCACCTTGGCACCGCGATCAGCGTGAGCCTGAGCTCTGCGGTCACGCCGCGCAGTGAACTGCCCCTGAGCGCCTTGCTCGAGCGTGACGGCAAGACCCAGGTGTGGGTGATCGACACGCAGCAGAAAACCGTGGCGACCCGGGATGTCGCCTTGATCGACCGCACCCGCGAACACATCGTCATCGCCTCCGGCGTACAGCCAGGCGAGCGCGTGGTGACTGCCGGCGTCAACAGCCTCAAGCCTGGCCAGAAGGTCACCTTCGACGAGGATGCGCAATGAAAGGAAGCTTCAACCTGTCCGAATGGGCGCTCAAGCATCAATCGTTCGTCTGGTACCTGATGTTCGTCGGCTTGCTGATGGGGATTTTTTCCTACTTCAACCTGGGCCGTGAGGAAGACCCGTCGTTCACCATCAAGACCATGGTCATCCAGACCCGCTGGCCCGGTGCGACCCAGGACGAAACCCTGTACCAGGTCACCGACCGCATCGAGAAGAAGCTCGAAGAACTGGACTCGCTCGACTACACCAAAAGCTACACCCGCCCGGGCGAGTCAACGGTCTACGTGTACCTGCGCGACACCACCAAGGCCAAGGACATCCCGGACATCTGGTACCAGGTGCGCAAGAAGATCCAGGACATCCGCGGCCAGTTCCCCGAGGGCATCCAGGGCCCGGCGTTCAACGACGAATTCGGTGATGTGTTCGGTTCGATCTACGCCTTCACCTCCGATGGCCTGACCTTGCGGCAACTGCGGGACTACGTGGAGCAGGCCCGCGCCGAAGTGCGCGAAGTGCCCAACATCGGCAAGATCGAGCTGGTCGGCACCCAGGACGAAGTGCTGTACCTGAACTTCTCCACCCGCAAACTGGCGGCCTTGGGTATCGACCAGCGCCAGGTCATGCAGGCGCTGCAATCGCAGAACGCGGTGACCCCGGCAGGGGTGATCGAGGCGGGCCCCGAACGTATTTCGGTGCGCACCACCGGCCAGTTCGCCTCTGAAAAGGACCTGGAAACGGTCAACCTGAGGATCAATGACCGCTTCTTCCGCCTAGCCGACATTGCCGATATCGAGCGCGGCTACGTCGACCCGCCGTCACCGATGTTCCGCTACAACGGCCAGACCGCCATTGGCCTGGCCATCGGCATGAAGGCGGGCGGTAACATCCAGGTGTTCGGCGCCGCCCTGAAGAAGAAAATGGACAGCGTGATCGCCGACTTGCCGGTGGGGGTGGGTGTGCACACCGTGTCCGACCAGGCCGTGGTGGTCAAGCAGGCGGTGGGTGGCTTTACCAGCGCACTCTTCGAGGCCGTGGTGATCGTGCTGGCGGTGAGCTTCGTCAGCCTCGGCGTGCGCGCCGGGCTGGTGGTGGCCTGCTCGATCCCGCTGGTGCTGGCCATGGTCTTCGTGTTCATGGAGTACAGCGGCATCACCATGCAACGGATTTCGCTGGGCGCGTTGATCATCGCCCTGGGCCTGCTGGTGGACGATGCGATGATCACCGTGGAGGTGATGGTCACACGCCTGGAAATGGGCGAGAGCAAAGAGCAGGCCGCGACCTTTGCCTACACCTCGACGGCGTTCCCGATGCTGACCGGTACCCTGGTGACGGTGGCCGGCTTCGTGCCGATCGGGCTCAACGCCAGTTCGGCAGGTGAGTACACCTACACACTGTTCGCGGTGATCGCCGTGGCGCTGATCGTGTCGTGGGTGGTGGCGGTGTTCTTCGCCCCGGTGCTGGGCGTGCATATCCTCAGCAGCAAGGTCAAAGCCCACGAGGCCGAACCTGGGCGCGTGGGCCGGGCATTCGAGGGCGGCCTGCTGTGGTGCATGCGCAACCGCTGGCTGACCATCATTGGCACCGTGCTGCTGTTCGCGCTGGCGATATTCTGCGAGCGCTTCGTGCAGAACCAGTTCTTCCCATCATCCGACCGCCCCGAAATCCTGGTCGACCTCAACCTGCCGCAAAACGCCTCGATCGAAGAGACCCGTAAAGTCGTCGACCGGCTGGAGGCCAGGATCAAGGACGACCCGGACCTGGTGCGCTGGAGCACCTACATTGGCCAGGGCGCGATTCGCTTCTACCTGCCCCTCGACCAACAATTGCAGAACCCCTACTACGCGCAATTGGTGATCGTCAGCAAAGGCTTCGAAGAGCGCCAGGGCATGATGGATCGCCTGCAGAAACTGCTGCGCGAAGAGTTCGTCGGCATCGGCACCAACGTGCAATCGCTGGAGATGGGCCCGCCGGTGGGCCGGCCGATCCAGTACCGGGTCAGCGGCCAGGACATCGACCAGGTGCGCAAGCACGCCATCGAGCTCGCCACCTTGCTTGATGCCAACGAGCACATCGGCGAGATGATCTACGACTGGAACGAGCCGGGCAAAGTGCTGCGCATCGAGATTGCCCAAGACAAAGCGCGTCAGCTGGGGCTGTCGTCCGAAGACGTGGCCAACGTGATGAACAGCATCGTCACCGGCGTGCCGATTACCCAGGTCAACGACAACATCTACCTGGTCAACGTGGTTGCCCGCGCCGAAGACAGCGAGCGTGGCTCGCCCGATACCTTGCAGAACCTGCAGATCCTGACCCCCAATGGCACCTCGATTCCGCTGCTGGCCTTCGCCACGGTGCGTTACGAGCTGGAACAGCCGTTGGTCTGGCGGCGTGATCGCAAGCCGACCATCACCATCAAGGCGTCGGTCAATGGCGACATCCAGCCCACCGACCTGGTGGCTCAGCTCAAGCCCAAGATCGACGAGTTCGCCAGCAAACTGCCGGTCGGCTTCGAGGTGGCGACCGGCGGTACGGTGGAGGAGAGCGCCAAGGCGCAAGGGCCGATCCGCAAGGTTATTCCGTTGATGCTGTTCCTCATGGCGACCTTCCTGATGATCCAGCTGCACAGCGTGCAGAAGCTGTTCCTGGTGGTCAGCGTGGCGCCGTTGGGCTTGATCGGGGTGGTGCTGGCGTTGGTGCCTACGGGTACGCCGATGGGCTTTGTGGCCATTCTCGGGATTCTGGCCCTGGCCGGTATCATCATTCGTAACTCGGTGATCCTGGTGACCCAGATCGATGAGTTCGAGGCGCAGGGGCTGTCACCGTGGGATGCGGTGGTGGAGGCCACCAACCACCGGCGGCGGCCGATCTTGCTGACGGCGGCCGCGGCCAGCTTGGGCATGATCCCGATTGCCCGCGAGGTGTTCTGGGGGCCGATGGCCTACGCCATGATTGGCGGGATCATCGTGGCCACCTTGCTGACGCTGCTGTTTTTGCCGGCGCTGTATGTGGCCTGGTACAAAATCCGCGAGCCTGAACACAAAACTACAAGCACACACTGACCCCTGTGGGAGCGGGTTTACCCGCGAATGCGATGGTGGATTCACCGCCGCATTCGCGGGTAAACCCGCTCCCACAGGGTCGGCGTGATGGCTTTGCAAAATGGTTATATAAACATTCTTAAACAGTATTTTTAAGAATATCCCCGCCTCACTACTATTGCCCTCAAGCCAGGCGCAAATCCCCTTCAAACCTCTGCCCGGCACCCTCACTCCAAGGAGAACGAGCATGAGTGCATCTCTGCGTAGCATCGACGGTCAGGACGAAGCCACCATTCTGCGTGAGATCCAGAGCGCCCTGCGCGATCTGCGTTTCGGTGCGGTGGAGATTACCGTGCACAACGCTCAGGTCGTCCAGATCGAGCGCAAGGAGAAGTTCCGCCTGCAACAGCCCGGCAACAAGACCGGCTGATCGCGCCACACCTCTAAAACTAGAAAAATGCCAATCGGGAGCTTCACCATGTCCATCCGCCGTTATGCGCTCGCCGCCCTGGCCAGTGCTGTTTTTGCCGGTTCCGCAATCGCCAAGGACTACGAACTGCTGAACGTGTCCTATGACCCGACCCGTGAGTTGTACCAACAGTACAACGCCGAATTCATCAAGCACTGGCAGCAGTCCCACCCGGACGACAAGGTGAAGATCCAGCAATCCCACGGTGGCTCGGGCAAACAGGGCCGCGCCGTGATCGATGGCCTGCGCGCCGACGTGGTGACCCTGGCCCTGGCCGGCGACATCGACGAAATCGCCAAGCTCGGCAAGACCCTGCCGGACAATTGGCAGACCCGCCTGCCGGACGCCAGCACCCCGTACACCTCGACCATCGTGTTCCTGGTGCGCAAGGGCAACCCGAAAGGCATCAAGGACTGGGGCGACCTGATCAAGAAAGATGTCTCGGTCATCACTCCGAACCCGAAAACCTCCGGCGGCGCCCGCTGGAACTTCCTCGCCGCCTGGGCCTATGGCCTGAAGACCGGTGGTAGCGAAGACAAGGCCAAGGCTTACGTGCAGGAGCTGTTCAAGCACGTGCCGGTGCTCGATACCGGCGCCCGTGGCTCGACCATCACCTTCGTCAACAACGGCCAGGGCGACGTCCTGCTGGCCTGGGAAAACGAAGCCTTCCTGGCGCTGAAGGAAGACGGTGGCGCAGACAAGTTCGAAATCGTCGTGCCGTCGCTGTCGATCCTGGCCGAGCCACCGGTGGCCGTGGTCGACAAGAACGCCGAGAAGAAGGGCAATACCGCGATTGCCACCGAATACCTCAAGCACCTGTACAGCCCGGCTGGCCAGAAGATCGCCGCCGAGAACTTCTACCGCCCACGTGACGAGAAGGTCGCTGCTGAATTTGGCAAGCAATTCCCGAAATTGGACCTGGTCACCATCGACAAGGACTTCGGTGGCTGGAAGACTGCACAACCCAAATTCTTCAATGATGGCGGTGTGTTCGACCAGATCTATCAGGCACAGTAAGCGGTTATGGAAAAACGGGGCCGCTGTGCGGCCCATTCGCGGCACAAGGCCGCTCCCACAAGGAACCGCGCTCCCCTGTGGGAGCGGCCTTGTGCCGCGAATGGGCTGCACAGCAGCCCCAAGATTCAGAAGCCTGCACTGGCCCGGGATTAATTCCGGGCTTCGTGCGTTCAACCAGGGATACTTATGTCACGTCGTATTTCCCCCGTCATACCCGGCTTCGGGCTGACGCTGGGTTACACCTTGGTGTACCTCAGCCTGATTGTGCTGATTCCGCTGGCGGCCATGTTCATCCATGCCTCGCAGCTGACCTGGGAGCAGTTCTGGAACATCATCAGCGCGCCGCGGGTCATCGCCGCGCTCAAGCTGAGTTTCGGCACCGCCCTGTTCGCCGCCATCATCAACGGTGTGATCGGTACGCTGCTGGCCTGGGTACTGGTGCGCTACACCTTCCCCGGGCGCAAGATCATCGACGCGATGATCGACCTGCCGTTCGCCCTGCCTACCGCCGTGGCCGGTATCGCCCTGACGGCCCTGTACGCCCCGGCGGGCTGGGTTGGCCAGTTCGCCACCGACCTGGGCTTCAAGATCGCCTACACACCGCTTGGCATCACCTTGGCGCTGACCTTCGTGACCCTGCCGTTCGTGGTGCGCACTGTGCAGCCGGTGTTGGCCGACATCCCGCGTGAAGTCGAAGAAGCCGCCGCCTGCCTGGGCGCAAAGCCGCTGCAGGTGTTCCGCCACATCCTGGCCCCGGCACTGCTGCCTGCCTGGCTGACCGGCTTTGCCCTGGCCTTCGCCCGTGGGGTGGGTGAGTATGGTTCGGTGATCTTCATTGCTGGCAACATGCCGATGAAGACCGAGATCCTGCCGCTGCTGATCATGGTCAAGCTCGACCAATACGACTACACCGGCGCGACTGCCATCGGCGTGCTGATGCTGGTGGTTTCCTTCATCCTGCTGCTGCTGATCAACCTGCTGCAGCGCCGCATCGAAACCCCTTGAAGGAGGCCGGCTATGTCTAGTTCATCCCTGAGCGCTACCGCCGCCGCCAATGCCGCCCGCCGCGGCAGCGCCACCTCGCGGCGCATCCTGATCGGCCTTGGCTGGCTGGTGTTCGCGCTGTTCTTGCTGCTGCCGCTGGTGATCGTGGTATCGCAGGCGCTGAAAAACGGTTTCGGCACTTTCTTCGAGGCGATCTTCGAGCCCGACGCCTTGTCGGCGCTCAAACTCACCCTGTTTGCCGTGGCCATCTCGGTGCCGCTGAACCTGGTGTTTGGCGTCAGCGCGGCGTGGTGCGTGAGCAAGTACACCTTCCGTGGCAAGAGCGTGCTGGTGACCCTGATCGACCTGCCGTTCTCGGTCTCGCCGGTGATCGCGGGCCTGGTCTACGTGCTGATGTTCGGCGCGCAAGGCCTGTTCGGCCCCTGGCTGCAGGACCATGACATCCAAATTGTGTTCGCGCTGCCGGGCATCGTCCTGGCGACGATCTTCGTCACTGTGCCATTCGTTGCCCGTGAACTGATCCCACTGATGCAAGAGCAGGGCACCCAGGAAGAAGAGGCCGCGCGCCTACTGGGCGCCAATGGCTGGCAGATGTTCTGGCATGTGACCCTGCCCAACATCAAATGGGGCCTGATCTACGGCGTGGTGCTGTGTACGGCGCGGGCGATGGGTGAGTTCGGCGCGGTGTCGGTGGTGTCCGGCCATATCCGCGGCGTTACCAACACCTTGCCGCTGCACGTGGAGATCCTCTACAACGAGTACAACCACGTCGCGGCCTTCAGCGTGGCCAGCCTGTTGCTGATCCTGGCGCTCTTCATCCTGCTGCTCAAGCAGTGGAGCGAGAACCGTATTAACCGCCTGCGCCATAGCGCTGCGGAGGAATAATTCATGTCGATCGAAGTTCGTAACGTCAGCAAGCGCTTCAACAGCTTCCAGGCCCTGGACAACATCAACCTGGATATCCACAGCGGTGAGCTGGTGGCCTTGCTCGGCCCTTCCGGCTGCGGCAAGACCACCCTGCTGCGCATCATTGCCGGCCTGGAAACACCGGATGACGGCAGCATCGTGTTCCATGGCGAGGATGTGTCTGGCCACGACGTGCGTGATCGCAACGTCGGCTTCGTGTTCCAGCACTACGCGTTGTTCCGCCACATGAGCGTGTTCGACAACGTCGCCTTCGGCCTGCGCATGAAGCCCAAGGGCGAGCGCCCGAGCGAAAGCAAGATTGCCGAAAAGGTGCATGAGCTGCTGAACATGGTCCAGCTCGACTGGCTCTCCGACCGCTACCCCGAGCAGCTTTCCGGTGGCCAGCGCCAGCGTATCGCCCTGGCCCGCGCCTTGGCGGTAGAGCCTAAGGTGCTGTTGCTCGACGAGCCGTTCGGTGCCCTGGATGCCAAGGTGCGTAAAGAGCTGCGCCGCTGGCTGGCGCGTCTGCACGAAGACATCAACCTGACGTCGGTGTTCGTCACCCATGACCAGGAAGAGGCCATGGAAGTCGCAGACCGCATCGTGGTGATGAACAAGGGTGTGATCGAGCAGATCGGCTCGCCGGGTGAAGTGTACGAGCAGCCGGCCAACGACTTCGTCTACCACTTCCTCGGCGACTCCAACCGCCTGGCCTTGAGCGAAGGCCACCACGTGCTGTTCCGCCCGCATGAAGTGTCACTGTCGCGCCATGAAACCGAAGGCCACCATGCCGCCGAGGTGCGCGATATCCGCCCGCTGGGCGCGACCACCCGGGTGACCTTGAAGGTGGAAGGGCAGAGCGAGCTGATCGAGGCCGAAGTGGTCAAGGACCACGACAGCCTGACCGGCCTGGCGCGCGGCGAGACGCTGTTCTTCAGGCCGAAGGTGTGGCAGAAGGTGGCGGATATCTAAGCTACCCCAGCGTATGGAACCCGGGCTCTGTCCCGGGTTTTTATTGCCGGGTGGATTGCTGAGGCTGCTTCCCACCCCTTCGCCGCACAATGCTGCAGCGCGATTCCCTGTAGGAGCAGCCTTGTGCTGCGAATCGAGGGCGCAGCCCTCGCAGCAATCTCATGCCTTGCGCGAATATTTTGCATGCCCACAAAGCATCGCGAATCGCCCTCCTGCCCACAGCCCGCAAAATCCGTGGCCTTCACACGATCGCTCAAAAACAATATTCAATTAAGTTCTAACTATAATTTTAAACATTACTTTAAGAGATAAGCCTCTGGCCCCGATGATTCAGCCACACACCTGAATCGAGACCCCAGGAGTTTGATCAATGGGTAATGTCCAGACGGCCGTCAGAGCCTACGACCAGCCATGGCGCCCGGCACCGGGCGACCTGGTCGAGCTTGGACGCACGCTTCGTCTTCCGCTTGGCCAGCAGCGCCTGCAACGCACGCCTGCCAGCGGCCTCAAGCGCCGCGACAAGCTGGCGTTGGCGCTGCTGGTACTGGCGCTGCACGGCGCCGCCGCCTACTGGGTCAGCCAGGCACCAACGCCTGAGCTGCCCGTGGTGCCGCCGCAGGTGCCACCCATGACCATCGAGTTCGCCGCCCCTGCGCCGCCGGTGGTCGAGCCGCCACCCCCGGCACCCGCGCCGCCGGTGGTCGAGCCACCGCCGCCGCCACCGGTAGTCGACGAGCTGGCCGCCAAGCCCAAACCGAAGCCAAAACCGATCCCTAAACCTGTGGTCAAGCAGGCGCCCAAGCCGCAGCCGAAACCGGTCGAGGCACCGCCACCGGCACCTGTTGCAGCCCCGGCACCGCCAGCCCCTGCGCCACCCGCGCCGGCGCCGGTGACACCGGCTTCAGCCAACGCCGCGTACCTCAAGAACCCGGCGCCGGAGTACCCGCAGATGGCCCAGCGCCGCGGCTGGGAAGGCACCGTGCTGTTGCGCGTCGAGGTGTTGCCCAGTGGCAAGCCGGGGCAGATCCAGGTGCAGAAGAGCAGTGGCCGCGATGCCTTGGACGCCGCTGCGCTGGCCGCCGTCAAGCGCTGGAGCTTCGTCCCCGCCAAGCAAGGCGACGTGGCCCAGACCGGCTGGGTCAGCGTGCCAATCGACTTCAAGCTTCGCTAACGCATTTCACAGAATCAGCAGAACATAGGAAGACATCATCATGAGCCTGTTGGCATCCCCCCTCGAATCCGTTGAAAGCGCAGTCATCTGGCTGCTGGTTGGTTTCTCTGTCGTCACCTGGGGCCTGGCCCTGGTCAAGGTCGTGCAGTTTGTGCGGCTGAAGAACCAGGACAAACGCTTCCACCAGCAATTCTGGGCAGCCTCCAGCCTGGACTCGGCCGCCGAAATCAGCCATGAGCTGCCTGGCCCGGCCGCCCGCGTTGCGCAGTCCGGTTATGCCGCTATTGCCGTCGGCGATACCACCCAGGCCAACGACCTGAGCCACGCCATCAACCACCAGGACCGCCTCGAACGCGCCCTGCGCCAGCAGATCGTCCGCGAGCGCCGTTCGCTGGAAACCGGCCTGGCGGTGGTCGCCAGTATCGGCAGTACCTCGCCCTTCATCGGCTTGTTTGGCACCGTGTGGGGCATCATGGAAGCGCTCAAGGGCATCAGTGCGGCAGGTTCCGCCAGCCTCGAGACCGTGGCCGGGCCGATCGGCGCGGCACTGGTGGCCACGGGGGTGGGTATCGCCGTCGCGGTGCCAGCGGTGCTGGTTTACAACTACTTCCTGCGCCGCCTCAAGCTGACCGCAGCAGACCTGGACGACTTCGCCCATGACTTCTACAGCCTGGCGCAGAAGAGTGCCTTCCGGGTACTGGTGCACCCTGCCGTGCACAAAGCCCAGGCCGGTTTCACCCAGCCGGTGAAGGAGGCGTCCTGATATGGCCTTTTCGACCCAGGACAGCGACGAAGTCCTCAGTGAAATCAACGTCACGCCGTTGGTGGACGTCATGTTGGTGCTGCTGGTGGTGTTCATCGTCACTGCGCCGCTGCTGACCAACGCCATCCCCATCAACCTGCCCAAGACCGAGGCGGTGGCACCGGTGGAGCAGAAAGACCCGCTGGTGGTGAGCATCGACGGGGCTGGCAAGTTGTTCATCAACAAGGACGAGATCCAGCCGGACCTGCTGGAGACCAACCTCAAGGCGGCCAAGGCCAAGGACGCGGAAGTTCGTGTGCAGTTGCAGGCCGATGATGGCGTGAACTACGGCGAAGTGGCGCGGGCCATGGCGGCGATTGAACGTGCGGGGATCAGCAAACTGGCGGTGATCACCGCGCGCTGATTCGGCAATCCTCTTCAGGCAAGTGACTCTCTTTGAGAGCTTATGGGCCACATCTCTTGGCAGGGGTTGGCCCTTTTTTTTGCGTGTTGGATATGTATTTTGGCTAAAAGGTGATCGCCGGTGAATGTATAGCGCCTGTTAGATCGAGCGCCGCCCGCGCGGCGCTTCGCGGGGCAAGCCCGCTCCCACATCTGTTTCGGGCCAGTGATGCCTGTGCCATTTGCGCGCGACCGCCTTGTTGGTCCGACTCGATATCGTGTCAGCCGCCGAAGGGCCGCGCGCCCATGCCTCAGGAATAATTGGCCCGAAACAGATGTGGGAGCGGGCTTGCCCCGCGAAGCGCCGCGCGGGCGGCGCTCGATATATGCCCCACCACACCCCCCAAGCCAGGCCCCCCCGTGGCCATCCCCCATCCTCGCAACAAACGCTTCGCCCCCCCCCAACAAAATTCCTTTAGGTTATTAACAAATAGCTTCTTATTCCTTTACGAATATAACTCCCTCCCTATACTGGTCTCCAAGCACGCAAACTTACTGGAGGCGTCCCCATGCGCAATGAGTCGATTCGTTACCTGATTGTGCCGGGCTGGCAGGGATCGCCAGACAACCATTGGCAGAGTCACTGGCAACGCACCCTGCCCAATAGCGCCCGGGTCGAGCAGCACGACTGGCTGACCCCGCAGCGGCGCGATTGGGTGCAGGCCCTGGAGCAGGCGATTGCCGCCGAACGCTCGCCGGTGATTCTCATCGCACACAGCCTGGGCTGCGTCACGGTCGCCCACTGGGCCGCCGAGGCCAGCCCGGCGTTGCTGCGCCAGGTACGTGGCGCATTGCTGGTGGCGCCAGCGGATGTCGAGCGGCCGACCTGCGCGCCAGCACTGCGCAACTTCGCGCCGATTCCGATGCAGGCGTTGCCGTTCCCAAGCCAGGTGGTCAGCTCCGACAACGACCCGGCGGTAAGCGTGCCGCGCGCGCTGCACCTGGCCCAGGCCTGGGGGGCCGAAGCGGGCTTGCTGACCAACGCCGGGCACATCAACGTCAAGTCCGGCCACGAGCGTTGGGAACAAGGCTTCGCCTATCTGTACCGCTTGCAGAGCCGGGTGGAGCAACGCGCACTGCGCCGCGCCTGATCGCCTACTGATTACCGTTTGCCTGACGCCCGGCCACCGAAGGCCTGGGGCGGGAGTTTTTCATGACTTTTCAAAACCCGTTTGGCCAGCCGCTGCTGACCTTCCCCGAGCTGGACAAGAGCCCACTGAGCATTCGTGCCAAGGCCTTGGTGTTCATCGACCCGCGCTCGCAACAGCTGCGCGAAGACCTCGAACGCCTGGCGCCGCAGCCCTTGCCGGTGTTGATTCGTGGCGAGACCGGCACCGGCAAGGAGTTGCTGGCACGGCAGATTCACCGCGCCAGTGACCGCGCCGGGCTGTTCGTCTCGGTCAACTGCGCGGCCATCAGCCCGACCTACGCCGACGCCGAGTTGTTCGGCTACAGCGCCGGTACCCACGGCGGCACCGCCAGCAGCCGCGCCGGCTGGTTCGGCTCGGCCAACGGCGGCACGCTGTACCTGGACGAGATTGCCGACTTGCCGCTGGAAATTCAGGGCAAGCTGCTGGCCGCGCTGGAAAACCGTGAAGTGACGCGCGTCGGCGCGCAGCAGCCTCAGCCTGTGGATGTGCGCCTGGTGGCGGCGACCAGCATCGACCTGGCGCGGGTGGTGAAGGCCGGCAGGTTCAATGAGCGCTTGTACCAGTACCTGCGTGAGGGCGCGTTGGAGCTGCCACCGTTGCGCGAGCGACGTGGCGATATCCTGCCGCTGGCCGAGTACTTCGTGGGTATCTACACCGCCCGCCTGCAGCGCTCGGTGCCGCTGATCAGCGACGCCGCCCAGCAGGTGCTGGAAGCCCATGCCTGGCCCGGCAACACCCGCGAACTGGAGAACGTCATCCACTTCGCCTTGCTGGTGAATGACAGCGAAGAGATCCAGCCGGAGGACCTCGACCTGGCCAACCCTGCGCGCTAGACAGCGCTCATAAGCAAAGGCGGTGATGGCAGTTTGTTTTTGGAATAAGCAGCGAATTAAAAGATATTGTTGCGGCATAAGAAATCTCGGTATTGTCCGCTTCACGCTCACCCGACACGGGGCAGGGCACACGACTTCGCCATCGCCGATGGCCCAGATTCAGAATAAGGACCACCATGAAGAAGACCCTGCTGACCACTGCCCTGGCCGCTGCCCTGTCGTTCGCCGGCCTGGCCAACGCCGCCGAGAAACTGGTGGTTGCCGCCACCCCGGTGCCGCATGCCGAGATCCTCGAGCTGATCAAGCCGACCCTCGCCAAAGAAGGTGTGGACCTGCAGATCAAGGTCTTCACCGACTACGTGCAGCCGAACGTGCAGGTTGACCAGAAACGCCTGGACGCCAACTACTTCCAGACCCTGCCGTACCTGCAAAACTTCAACGAAGGCAAGGGCACCCACCTGGAAACCGTGGTCGGTGTACACGTCGAACCGTTCGGTGGCTACTCGAAGAAGGTCAAGAACCTGAGCGAGCTCAAAGAAGGCGCCACCGTTGCCATCCCTAACGAAGGCAGCAACAGCGGCCGCGCCCTGCTGCTGTTGCAGAAGGCTGGCCTGATTACCCTGAAAGACCCGAAAAACGCCCTGGCCACCCCGAAAGACATCGCCGAGAACCCGAAGAAACTGAAGTTCCGCGAGCTGGAATCGGCCATGCTGCCGCGTGTGCTGGATCAGGTTGACCTGGACATGATCAACACCAACTACGCCCTGGAAGCTGGCTTGAACCCGGCCAAGGACGCGCTGGTGATCGAAGGCGCCGACTCGCCGTACGTCAACTTCCTGGTTGCCCGCCCGGACAACAAGGACAGCGACGCCATCCAGAAACTGGCCAAAGCCCTGACCAGCCCGGAAGTGAAAGCGTTCATCGCCAAGAAATACAGCGGTGCCGTGCTGCCGGCGTTCTGATCCGTTCGTAGCCCCGCGCCTGAAAACGCCGACGCCATTGCGTCGGCGTTTTTGTTGGTGCGCGTGATGCAATCCTTTGTAGGAGCAGCCTTGTGCTGCGAAGAGGCCCGTGACTGCACCGAAATTTACAGTGTTTTCACCGGCCTCTTCGCAGCGCAAGGCTGCTCCTACTTTCCAGGAATCAGCCTGAGCGTACGCTGCGCCGGAATCACCCCCATCTGCGCCCGTTGGTACTGCCCCTCGATGTACCCCGCAGCCTGATCCGAATAGTGCTTATCAAACGGCACCCCGCTTTGCCCGACCGGGTTACTGGTCAAGGCCTGCCCGGCATCGGCAAAGTCGATCAGCCTGCGTGTGGAAGGGCCATACGTCACCGGCCAAGGTGCCGGCCCGATTTTCGCCGACAGGTTGTTGGGCACCTCATGCGTGCCAGGCGCCGCGAACGGGCCGACGTTGAACAGCAGGTTCAGCGGCTTCTTCACGCCAAGCGGATGGTTATGGGTCAGGGTATGGGCTTTGCCCCATTGCCAACTGGCCGGGTCGCTGCCCAGGGTGTCTCGCAGGTGCTTCACGCTTTTTTGCCAGGCGATGCGCACGATCGCAGTGCGGTCGGTGCGTTCGTTTGCTCCCCGCGTGCTCCACCATGGCGACTCGGCATCGGCGGCCAAACGAGGCAACGCGGCATCGATGGCGCGGGTGCTGATCAGCACCGGGAACCAGGTGTCGCCCAGTTCGTCATGCAGCGCCGCGAACGCCAGTTCATAGAGGAACTGGTTGAACAACGTGGCGCTGATCGAGTCCAGGGGGTAGTCACCGCTCCAGGCTGCCAGTTGCTCGACCAGCTCCTTTTCCTCGTCCCCTTCGGCCACTGAGCGCAGCGTCGCCAGCAGCGGTGCAAGGGTGCGTGGGCCATGGTCGCTGGCGGTGTCCAGCTGCAGGGCCTGGCTGTTCTGGGTATCCCATTTCACGTCAGGGTTGGCCAGGTGGCGGTCGAGCTGGCGGCCACGGTCCGGCAGGTTGTAGTAACCCGGCACCGGCACGGCCGAGGGCGGCTGGTAGTTGGCCGACACGATGTAGCCGCGTGCGGGGTTTTCTTGCTGCGGGTTGGCGCTGAAGGGGTAAAAACCGAGCTTGTCTGCCTGTGGGCTGGCGCCATCGAGGATGAATGTCGGGTTGACCCCCGCCGGGCGGATCGGCAGTTGTGCCGCAGCCCACCAGCCGATATCGCCACGGGCATTGGCCCAGACGAAGTTCAGCCCAGGCGCCTGAACCTTGGCGGCCGCCTCGCGCATCTTGCCCAGGGTGTCGGCGCGGTTGAGCTGGTAGAACCCGTCGAGGATCGGGTTTTCGGTTTCCAGAAACGCCCACCACATGGCCACCGGCGTGGTCCCGGCGGTAGCGCCCAATACCTCGTTGACGATCGGGCCGTGGGGCGAGCGGCGCAGGCTGAGGGTGACGGGCGCCTCGCCTTTGACGGCGAGGGTTTGCTCGGTCTTTTCCAAGGTTTGCCAGGTACCGTCGATCATTACTTGGTCGGTATTTTCGGGGTTGGTCCGTTCGGCGATCAGGTCGACGTCATCGTTCTGGAACATCGTCAGGCTCCAGCCGAAGTCGCGGTTGTGGCCGAGCAGCGCGAAGGGGTTCAGCGCCTGGAAGTAGCCATACAAGTTGAACCCAGGGGCCGACAATTCGGCCTCGTACCACACCGCCGGTACCGCGAAGCTGATGTGTGGGTCACCGGCCAGCAGTGGCTTGCCGCTGCGGGTGCGGCTGCCGGCGACGGCCCAGGCGTTGCTGCCTTCGAATTGCGGGATACCCGCGTCGCCCAACGCGTCGTGGCTAAGCCGGGCAAGTGCCTCCAGGCTGCGCCAGTCGGCGGCCGCCAACGGCGCGGCCAGGGCGCCTTCGGGTTGCCAGCCAAGGTCGAAGATGTTCAGGTACTGCGGGCCGAGCTGGTCGCGAATATAGGTGAGCGCGGGCTCGGTGCGGAACGCGGCGGCGAAGCTGTAGGCCAGGTAACCGGCGATGCTCAGGGTGTCTTCAGCGGTGAACGGGCGGGGGGTGATGCCCAGCAGGTCGAACTCGATCGGCTTGGGGTGGCTGGCCTGCCAGCTGTTGATGCCCTCCAGGTAGGCTTGCAGGGCCTGCCAGGCGGGTGATTGGCGGTCCAGCCGCTGCACCATCAGCGCCGCTTGGTCGCGAATACGCAAGCTGCGGAACAGGGTGTCGGTGGGCACGAGTTTTTCGCCCAGCACTTCGGCCAACTCACCGCGCGCCAGGCGGCGCATGATCTCCATCTGGAACAACCGGTCCTGGGCGTGCACATAGCCGAGGGCGCGGTACAGGTCCTGTTCGTTCTGTGCCTGCAGGTGCGGAACGCCGCGGCTGTCATAGCGCACGCTGACCGGCGCCTGCAGGCCGGCGATCGCCACTTCGCCCTCGCGTTGCGGCAGCTTGCCGTGCACGTACCCGTATCCGGCGCCAGCGGCCACGGCGATTACCACGGCCAACAGGGTCAGGCTGCGCTTCATCGAGACTCCTTGTGCATTCGAACGGAAACTGTGGTCCGATCATCGACGGATTCGCGCACAGAGCATAGCCCTCGAAAGGAGTTTCCATGTCCCTCAGCGAAAAACAGAAAATGCTCGCAGGCCAGCTCTACCATGCCGGCTGCCCCGAGCTGCAGGCCGAGCAAATTGCCAACAAGCACTGGATGCAGCGCTACAACAGCAGTTTCGAGCTGCTCAACGATGCACGTCACGGCCTGCTCGCCGAGCACTTCGGCCAGGCCGGCGACGGCACGGTGATCCGCCCGCCGTTCTATTGCGACTATGGCTACAACATCAGCATTGGCCGCAACACCTTCATCAACTTCAACTGCGTGATCCTCGACGTGCTGCCGGTGCGCATCGGCGACGATTGCCAGATTGGCCCGGCGGTGCAGATCTACACCGCCGACCACCCACTCGACCCTGAGCTGCGGCGCACCGGGCTGGAAAGCGGCAGGCCGGTGAGTATTGGCAACAATGTGTGGATTGGTGGCGGGGCGATCATCCTGCCGGGGGTGACCCTTGGCGACAACGCGGTGGTCGGCGCGGGCAGTGTGGTCACCCGCGATGTGCCGGCGGGTGCGGTGGTGGTCGGTAACCCGGCGCGCGTGCGTCAGCCGGCCCAAGGGCAGTAGCAACCCACCGCCAAGGTGTTGGAGGCCGTCACCTGGCGGTTGTCGATCAACGCCTTGAGGATCGGTTCGATGAAACTGTTGCTGGCGTTGCACACCGCCCCCTCACTGTAAGGCCCGAAGTAGGCGAGGTGGCCTTGTCGGTCCCAGATGGCCACGGCCGGAGAGGCGGGTAGGTGTTCGCTGCCGGGCAGGCTGGCGAGGGGCTTGAGGGCGCTGAGGTTCGCGGGCAACTGGCCGTGGCTGCCGGGTTTTTGCAGCACATGGAAGCTGACGCCGTCGCCTGCGAAGTGGCTGACCAGGTCGGCCAGGTGCTGCTGGTTGCCGACATTGCACGGGCAGGCCGGGTCCCAGAAGTGCACCACACGGATCGGCCCGGGGCCGGCCAGTTCTGCGGGCAGGCGCAGTTGGCTGCCGTCGAACAGGGTGGCCTGGTTGTCGAACGGGCGCAGGTAGCGGGACTGGAAGGTGGTGTAGGCCTGCCAGAGAATGCCAACGCCAACCAGTAGGGCGATTGCCGTGCACGATGTTTTGATGATTCGGCTATTCATGAGGAGTCATTGGCCCTTTCGCGACACAAGGCCGCTCCCACAATTTGATAGGTGTTGGTTGTTCGAGGGTGAGCAAGCTTGCCACGACGCCAGCTAGAGCTGAATATCACAGATCAATACTCGCTTCGCTCTGGATGTACCCGATGCCCGCCGCTTTGCTCCCCGACCTTCTGCGTGCCAGCCTCGCGCCCTTGACCGATCGCCAGCCGTTGTCGGCGCAGGGGCGCGATTACCAGCATTTTTATGGCCTGGACCTGCCCGTGCACAGTTGGCTGGGTGGTTTTCAAGCGGCCGGGTTCGAGTTGGTCGGGCAAGTCTGGCTGCCGCCGCAGCCGGTGGCCACGGTGTTCCTGCTGCATGGCTATTACGACCACATGGGCCTTTACCGGCATGTGATCGAGTGGGCACTGGGCCAGGGTTATGCAGTGATCAGCTGTGACCTGCCCGGCCATGGCCTTTCCAGCGGTGAGCGGGCCAGCATCAGCGACTTTTCGCTGTATCAGCAGGTGCTCGATGCACTCTTCGAGCAAGCGCGCAGGCTGGACCTGCCGCGGCCTTGGCATTTGTGCGGGCAAAGCACGGGCGGCGCCATCGTGGTCGACCACCTGTTGCACCGGGGCGAGCAAAGCCCAGCCGATGGGCAGGTGATCCTGCTCGCACCGCTGGTGCGGCCCAGCTCGTGGCGTTGGTCGAAGCTCAGCTATTGCGTGCTGCGCCATTTCGTCAACGGCATCGAACGGCGCTTCAGCGAAAACACCAACGACCCGGCCTTCCTAGCGTTTCTGGAGGCCGACCCCCTGCAACCGCGTCGTTTACCCACGGCCTGGGTCGGCGCACTGATCGCCTGGGTCAAGCGCATAGAAGCCGCGCCACGCAGCACACGGCGGCCCTTGATCGTGCAGGGTGAGGCGGACGGCACGGTGGACTGGCCCTACAACCTCGAGGTGCTCAAGGCCAAGTTCACTGAGCCGCAAATACTCATGCTGCCCGAGGCGCGGCACCACCTGGCCAATGAACTGCCCGGCATTCGCCAGCGCTACTTCACCTTCATCGACCAGCGCCTGGGCTGATCACTTGAGGTCGGCAGCACTCTGGCCGACCGCCAGGCCGGCGCGCACGGCAGCCAGTGCCGCCTGGTAATACGCCTTGCCCTCAGGTGATTCGGCGAAGTTGGCGAATTGTTCCAGCTCGGCGTCGGACAAGTCGCGGTACACGTACAGCAGCGTATTGTTGAGGTCCTCGCCGATCTGGCCCATCAGGCGTTGGCGCTGGCCATCGAGCAGGCTCTGGGCCTGGCCGCCGCCAAACAGGCCGGGGATCATCGAACTGAGGCTGTCGGCGGCGACGCCGGCAATCGCCAGGCTGACCTCTGCACCGGCCTCGCGGGCGGGCAACGCCTGGGCCAAGTGGCCGATAAGCAACAGGCGGTCGTCACTGGCCTGGACCTTCGGCAGGCCTTTGGCGTTTTTGGCCAACTGGTCCTTGCGCGTGGCCTGCAGTTCGGCAGCCACCACCTTGCGGCCCAGCGGCGACTGGAAGAAGGCCAGCGCTGGCGCAGGGTTGCTCAGGGTTGCGCGCAGTTTCGCCTGGGCACGACGGTCCACGGCCTGGGCCTGGAAGCGCTGATTGCTGTTGTTGACCAGCGCTTGGTAGACGGCAGGCGGCAGGCTGTTGCGATAGCGTTCCTGGGCGGCGCTCAGGGCATCGTTGAAGTGGGCGCGCTGGTCGGGCCAGCCGGCGGCCTTGTACAGTTGATCCAGGCTGTCTGCCCAGACAGGCATGGTGCAGATCATCAGCAGAATCAGGGAAAACAGACGGCGCATTCAGGACTCCTGTCGGCAGGCTGCCATTGTCCTTGGCCCAGCGTCGGTTTGTCGAGATATCAGCGCGCTTCTCGGCCAAGTGGCGCTGTGCGAGTGCAAGGCTAATGGATATGATGCGCGCCATGCACATCTCCCCTGAACACCCGATGCTTGCGGCCGTCGTTGACGATCTGGCCACCCATGGCTGGTCCCAGCAGGCGCTCTTTTTGCCTGGCGACCTGGTGCGCGCGCTGGCGGCCGAGTGCCGGCGCCGTGACGCCGAAGGCGAACTCAACCCGGCAGGGGTTGGCCGCGGGGCTTCACAGGAGATCCGCGAGGCGATCCGCGGTGATCAGATCCAGTGGATCGACCCCGGCCAGGCCGCTGCCTGCGACCAGTACCTGGCGGCCATGGACCAGCTGCGCCTGGCCATCAACCAGGGGCTGTTCCTGGGCCTTGAAGAGTTCGAATGCCATTTTGCCCTGTACCCGCCGGGCGCGTTCTATCGCCGCCATCTGGACCGCTTTCGTGACGATGACCGGCGCATGGTTTCGGCAGTGCTCTATTTGAACGAAGACTGGCAGCCGCAGGATGGCGGCCAGCTGCGCATGTTCCTGGCCAAGGGTGTCGAGCACGATGTGCAGCCCGTGGCCGGATGCCTGGTGGTGTTCCTGTCGGGCGATGTGCCTCATGAGGTATTGCCGGCCGGGCGTGAGCGCCTGTCGTTGACTGGCTGGTTCCGGCGCCGTGGCAATGACCTGTTCTGAGTTGCCCAAGGTGCTGGTCAGCGCATGCCTGCTGGGGCAGCCGGTGCGCTATGACGGCCGCGCCAGTGGCCATCCGGGGGTGTTGCAAGCCTGGCAGGCGGCAGGGCGGGTAGTGCCCTTGTGCCCGGAAGTGGCCGGTGGCTTGCCCACACCGCGACCGCCTGCGGAGATCCCAGGCGGGCAGGGCAGCGCGGTGCTCGATGGCCAGGCACAGGTGCTGACGGTGACGGGTGAGGACGTCAGCGACGCGTTTCTGGCCGGTGCTCAGCGGGCGTTGGCGCTGGTGCGCCGGCACGGGATTCGCGTCGCGGTGCTCAAGTCTGGCAGCCCTTCGTGTGGTAATCGCCTGACCTACGATGGCACCTTCAGCGGGGTGAAGGTGCCGGGGGAGGGCGTGACCACGGCGCTGCTGCGTCGGGAAGGGGTGCTGGTGTTCAGCGAGCTTGAGCTGGATGAAGCACAACAAGCGTTGGCGAACCTGTAGGAGCAGCCTTGTGCTGCGAAGAGGCCGCACCTGCAACACCCGTTCCTGCCTTGCCGGCCCTTTCGCAGCGCAAGGCTGCTCCTACAAAGAGCCGGTCATTCACTGGCCTGCAGCTGTCTCCTGGGTACCCTTGAACCACTTCTGCTCCAGCTCTGCCAGGCGCCCATCGTCCTTGATCCGTTGCAGGGCGTTGTTCACCGCGCTCTCGAACGCCGGGTTGTCTTTCTGGAACGGAATGACCTGTTTCTTCTCACCATAAGGCTGGCTCACGTCCAACTGTTTACTGGTGTTCTGTTTATTCAAGGTGATGTCGTACTTGCCACTCTCCACGCCCGGCAGAACTTCTTCAGCCGGCGTTTCGATGAATTCGGCACGCAGGTCCAATTCCTTGGCCAGGATTTGCCCGAACTCGATCTCGAAACCCGTGAGGTGGTCGTTTTCCCTGAATACATAGGGCGGTGTATCGGACTGCACGGCAATGCGCAGTTCGCCGCGGTCGTTGATGTCGTCTATCAGCTCGGCTTGGGCCAATGGACTGATCAGTACTGCAAGCAGTACGCCTAGGGTCGAACGCATGAATGCCCCTTTTTTATTCGGCAGATGAATTTCATTCGCCACGGCTTTCTTCCTCGTCGTGGTCGAGCGCAGCCTATGACCTTGAAGCCTTGGCGAGGTTTAACCCTAACTGAAATATTTCTCTTTGTGGGCTATGGTGATCTACCGCTGTCGCACGTTTTAACGGCAGTGGTCTTTAAGTGAATCACAGGAGAAGTGAATGAACAGCCTATTTTCGCGTGCTGCCGTAGCCGGTCTGCTGATGGGGGCCTCGGTGTTCGCCAGTGCCGAGGATGCCCTGAAGAGCCAGGAGCCGCCCAAGGATGCCAAGGTCGTCATCGTTTCCCCCGCCGATGGTGCAACGGTCGACAAGACCTTCACCGTCACGTTCGGCATCGAGGGCATGGCGCTCAAGCCTGCGGGTGATCAGACCCCGAATACCGGGCATCACCACCTGCTGGTGGACGTCGACAAAGAGCCGGTGGCCGACATGCCCCTGCCAACCAGCCTGATGCCTGAGAACAACGTGCCGCTGCCGGCCGGCCCGCAAGTGCTGCACTTCGGCAAGGCACAAACCGAGGCGACCATTACCCTGACCCCAGGCAAGCACACCTTGCAGTTGGTATTGGGCGACAAGTACCACGTGCCGTTCAAGCCGAGCGTCGAATCGAAGAAGATCACCGTCGAGGTGAAGTAATCACCCACGAAAAAGGGAGGCCACCAGGGCCTCCCTTTTTCATGCCGCCCTGAAACTTAGAACAGAACGCGGGAGCGGATAGTGCCCTTCACGTGCTGCAGTTTCTCTTGCGCCAGGTCCGAGTACTCGGCGTCAACGTCGATCACCACGTAACCCACTTTCTCGTTGGTCTGCAGGAACTGACCGGAGATGTTGATGCCGTTCTCGGCGAAGACCTTGTTGATCTCGCTGAGCACGCCAGGGATGTTTTCGTGGATGTGCAGCAGGCGGTGTTTGCCTGGGTGCGCCGGCAGGGCAACTTCCGGGAAGTTGACCGAAGACACCGAGGTACCGTTGTCGCTGTACTTGACCAACTTCTCGGCAACTTCCAGGCCGATGTTGGCCTGGGCCTCGGCGGTGGAACCACCGATGTGCGGGGTCAGGATGACGTTGTCCAGGCCGCGCAGCGGGCTTTCGAACTCTTCGTCGTTGGAGCGCGGCTCGACCGGGAACACGTCGATGGCGGCGCCGATCAGGTGCTTGTCCTTGATCGCGGCAGCCAGGTGATCCAGTTCGACCACGGTACCGCGGGCGGCGTTGATCAGGATCGAGCCCTTCTTCATCGCACGGATTTCCTTCTCGCCGATCATCCACTGGGTGGATGGCAGCTCAGGCACATGCAGCGAGACGATGTCGGCCAGGCCCAGCAGCTCGTGCAGGCTGGCGACCTGGACGGCGTTGCCCAGCGGCAGCTTGGTCAGCGGGTCGAAGAAGTACACCTGCATGCCTAGGTTTTCAGCCAGGACCGACAGTTGGGTGCCGATCGAGCCGTAGCCGACGATGCCCAGCTTCTTGCCACGGATCTCGAAGGAGTTGGCCGCGCTCTTGATCCAGCCACCACGGTGGCACGAAGCGTTCTTCTCGGGGATGCCGCGCAGCAGCAGGATGGCCTCGGCCAGCACCAGTTCGGCGACCGAACGGGTGTTCGAGTACGGGGCGTTGAACACGGCGATACCGCGCTCGCGGGCCGCTTCCAGGTCGACCTGGTTGGTACCGATGCAGAAGCAGCCGACCGCAACCAGCTTCTTCGCGCAGTCGAAGATCTCTTCAGTCAGTTGCGTGCGCGAGCGGATGCCGATGAAGTGGGCATCGGCGATCTTTTCCTTCAGCTCGGCTTCCGGCAACGAACCAGTGAGGTATTCGATGTTGGTGTAGCCGGCAGCCTTGAGGGTATCGACCGCGTTCTGGTGCACACCTTCAAGAAGAAGGAACCTGATCTTGCTCTTGTCGAGAGAAGTCTTGCTCATCTGCGTAAACCTGTATCCCGGAGAAAAAATGGCGAGGGGTGATGCTAGGCGCGGCGTCGGCCTTAGCATGAACAGCGGGAGGGCTATGCTAGCATACGCGACACAATCTGAGCTTATCCCGACAGGTGAAGAGTGCTCAGGGTGACTATGAATAAGTCGAGAGTTCCAGCGATGACCCACCCCGCTGTTATTGATGAACTGATGACCCTTGTCGACCCTGGCAAGGTCCTGACTGACGCCGTTTCCCTCGAAGCCTACGGCAAGGACTGGACCAAGCATTACCCGCCAGCGCCCACGGCCATCGTGTTCCCCAAGAGCATCGCGCAGGTGCAGGCCATCGTTGCCTGGGCCAACCGCCATCAGGTCGCGCTGGTGCCGTCCGGTGGGCGTACCGGGCTGTCGGGCGGTGCCGTGGCGGCCAATGGCGAGGTCGTGGTCGCGTTCGACTACATGAACCAGATTCTCGATTTCAATGCGTTCGACCGTACGGTGGTGTGCCAGCCGGGGGTGATTACCCGGCAATTGCAGGCCTACGCCGAGGAGCAAGGCCTGTATTACCCGGTGGACTTCGCCTCCAGCGGCTCCAGCCAGATTGGTGGCAACATTGGCACCAACGCCGGCGGCATCAAGGTGATTCGCTACGGCATGACCCGCAACTGGGTGGCCGGGCTGAAAGTGGTCACCGGCAAGGGCGAGTTGCTGGAGCTGAACAAAGACCTGATCAAGAACGCCACCGGCTACGATCTGCGCCAGCTGTTCATTGGTGCCGAGGGCACGCTGGGCTTTGTGGTCGAAGCGACCATGCGCCTGGACCGCGCCCCGCGCAACCTCACCGCGATGGTGCTGGGCACGCCGGATTTCGACTCGATCATGCCGGTGCTGCATGCCTTCCAGGCCAAGCTCGACCTGACGGCCTTCGAGTTCTTTTCCGACAAGGGCCTGGCCAAGATCATGGGCCGTGGCGATGTGCCGGCGCCTTTCGAGACCGATTGCCCGTTCTATGCCCTGCTGGAGTTCGAAGCCAGCACCGAAGAGGTCGCCAACGAAGCCTTGGCCACCTTCGAGCACTGTGTCGAGCAGGGCTGGGTGCTGGACGGGGTGATGAGCCAGAGCGAAACCCAGCTGAAAAACCTGTGGAAGCTGCGTGAGTACCTGTCCGAAACCATCTCCCACTGGACCCCGTACAAAAACGACATTTCTGTCACCGTCTCCAAGGTGCCGGCGTTTTTGCGCGACATCGATGCCATCGTCAGCGAGCATTACCCGGACTACGAGGTGGTCTGGTACGGCCATATCGGCGATGGCAACCTGCACCTGAACATCCTCAAGCCCGACGCCATGAGCAAAGATGACTTCTTTGCCTCCTGCGCCAAGGTCAACAAGTGGGTGTTCGAAATCGTCCAGCGCTACAACGGCTCGATCTCGGCCGAGCATGGCGTGGGCATGACCAAGCGTGACTACCTCGGCTACAGCCGCTCGGCCGAAGAAATCGCCTGCATGAAGGCAATAAAGGCCGTCTTCGACCCTAACGGCATCATGAATCCGGGTAAGATCTTCGCTCCTGAATAATAAGCAGTATGCAGAGGAGTCGGCCATGAGTTACCAGCACCAGTACGTAGACGGCACGCGCATCCACTTCCCGTTGGGCAAGGTGGTGTGCATCGGCCGTAACTATGCCGAGCATGCCAAGGAACTGGACAACCCGATCCCCAGCGAGCCGTTGCTGTTCATCAAGCCGGGCAGTTGCGTGGTACCGCTGGAAGGTGGTTTCAAGATCCCGACCGACCGTGGCGTTGTGCATTACGAGGCCGAGATTGCTGTGCTGCTGGGCAAGCCGTTGTCTACCAAGCCAACCGAAGAAGAGGTGCTGGACGCCATCTCCGGTTACGCCCCGGCGCTCGACCTGACCCTGCGCGACGTGCAGGCCAAGCTCAAGGAAAAGGGCCTGCCCTGGGAGCTGTGCAAGAGCTTTGACGGCGCCTGCGTGCTGCCGCCGTTCGTTTCGGCGGCCAGTTTCGAGAATGTGACCGACATCCCGGTGCGCCTTACCCTCAACGGCCAAGTGGTGCAGGACGGCAACAGCGCGTTGATGCTCAACCCGATCGTGCCGATGATCCAGTACATGGCGGCGCATTTCTCGTTGCAGGCGGGCGATGTGATCTTGACCGGTACGCCGGCGGGCGTAGGGCCGTTCAATGTCGGTGATGAGCTGGTGATTGAATTGCCGGGTGTGAGCCGCTTCGAAAGCCGGGTGCTCTGAACCGGAACCGCGTTGCCTTCTTCGCGGGCAAGCCCGCTCCCACAGGGGCTGCACAAGACCTGACATTGTGAAATACCTGTGGGAGCTGGCAAGCCCGTTCCCACAGGGACTGCATAAGACTTGAAGCTTGTGAAATGCCTGTGGGAGCGGGCTTGCCCGCGAAGAGGCCGGCACTGTTTACCGATTTTTCACACCTTATTTGGATAATGCGCGGACCTACGCCCATTTTCCCAGGATCCACGTATGCCATCTCGCTCCAGCGCCCCGGCAACTCCCAAGCGTCGCTTCTACTTGCGCTGGCCGTTCGGCCTGGCAGTTGCAGCGGTGATCGGCTATGGCGTATCCGTGGCCATGCACTGGGATGACCGCGGGGCACTGTGGGTGAAGGAAAGCTTTGAAAGCACCGCCGAGCAAAGCGAGAGCGTCTGGCTGCCGGCCTATCAGGCCGATATCGACGCCAAACCGCTGCCCGGCATGGACGATGACGAAGCCTCGGACGTGGCCTTCAACCCGCAAACCCGCACCTTGTTCGCCGTCATGGGCAAGAACCCGTTCCTGGTCGAGCTCAGCCTGGACGGCAACGTGCTGCGCCAGATTCCATTGAATGGCTGGAACAACCCGGAAGGGCTGGCCGTGATGGAGGACGGGCACCTGGCAATCGTCGACGAACGGCTGCACGACCTGACTGTGGTCAAGGTGGATGCGCACACCACGTCGCTTAACCATGGCGACTTCCCGAGCTACGACCTGGGCAAGTCGGTGAAGAGCAACAAGGGCTTCGAGGCCGTGGCCTGGGACCCGATGCGTCAACGCCTAGTGATCGGCGAAGAGCGCCCGCCCAAGCTGTACACCTGGAGCACCGATGGCCGTAGCCCGCTGAAGGGCGACAAGCAGCTGCTGCCCAGTGATGAACTCGACCTGCGCAACCTGTCGGCCCTCGGCGTCGACCCGCGCACGGGGCACCTCCTGGTGCTGTCGGCGGACTCCAACATGCTGCTGGAGCTGGATGAGCAGGGCCAGCAAGTCAGCTTCATGACCTTGCTGGGCGGTTTCAACGGCCTTGAGCACACCATCCCGCGTGCTGAAGGCGTGGCCATGGATGACCAGGGCAACCTGTACATGGTCAGCGAACCGGCGCTGTTCTATCGGTTCAAGAAAAACTGACAGCAACATCAGATTTTTCGGATGCTGGCATTAAGCTTTGATTCAGTTGTTCATGGTTAGATTCGCCACCCTTACGTCGAGTCTGTCCCCAAATGCGTCGCTATCTTCGTCTGTCACTGATTCCGGCCTTTATTGGCCTGCTCTTGCTCGGCTGGGCCGGGCAGGAGTTTCGCCTGTTCGAGCGCGGCTGGTTCAACCTCAAGACCTGGTGGCAGCCAGCCGAGCAGGGCATCGGCCTGGACCGTTATCGGGTGGTGGTCGAGGCGCAGCCTGTCGAGGGGCTGGACGATGACATTTCGGCGCTGACCTACGACCCAGACCGCAAGACCCTGTTCACCGTGACCAATGCACGTTCGGAGCTGATCGAGCTGTCGCTGGACGGGCGCATCCTGCGGCGCGTGCCACTGACCGGCTTTGGCGACCCGGAGGCGGTGGAATACGTGGGCCCCAACAGCTACGTGATCACCGACGAGCGCCAGCAACGGCTGATTCGCGTGCGCCTGGACGATGACACGCTGTTCCTCGATGCCGGCGATGCCGAGCAGTTGACCCTGGGCATTGGCCTGAACGGCAACAAGGGGTTCGAGGGGCTGGCGTACGACTCGGCCGGCAAGCGCCTGTTCGTGGCCAAGGAGCGCGACCCGATGCTGATCTACGAGGTGCATGGCTTCCCGCATGACAACCCCGAGCAGCCTTATGCCGTGCATGTGGTGCAGGACCGCAAGCGTGACTCGCGTTTGTTTGTGCGGGACCTGTCGAGTTTGCAGTTCGACGAGCGCAGCGGCCATTTGTTGGCGCTGTCGGATGAATCGCGGCTGGTGCTGGAACTGGATGTGAAGGGCAAGCCGCTCAGTACCTTGTCGCTGCGCAAGGGGTACCAGGGGTTGAAGAAGACGGTGCCGCAGGCGGAAGGGATTGCGATGGATGAGGCAGGGACCATTTACCTGGTCAGTGAGCCGAACCTGTTTTACGTGTTCAAACAGCCGGCAGATTAAATGCGGCCCTGCGCGATCCAGGTAGGAGCAGCCTTGTGCTGCGAAGAGGTCGGTAACAGCAGCGCAGATTCACTGTGTAGTCACCGGCCTCTTCGCAGCACAAGGCTGCTCCTACCTGGATCGCGCAGGGCTAGAACAACGCCTATAGGCCTGGGTTACTCGGCCTTGAGGGTTTTCACACCTTCAGCGGTACCGAGCAGCAGCAAGTCCGCCGGGCGTGCCGCGAACAGGCCGTTGGTCACCACGCCGACGATCGCATTGATCTGCGCTTCGAGCTCGACCGGGTTGGTGATCTGCAGGTTGTACACGTCCAGGATCACGTTACCGTTGTCGGTCAGCACACCCTCGCGGTACACCGGGTCACCGCCCAGCTTGACCAGCTGGCGCGCCACGTGGCTGCGGGCCATCGGGATCACTTCGACGGGCAGCGGGAAGGCGCCCAGCACCGGTACCAGCTTGCTGGCATCGGCGATGCAGATGAAGGTCTTGGCCACGGCCGCGACGATCTTCTCGCGGGTCAGGGCCGCGCCACCGCCCTTGATCAGGTTCAGGTGCGCGTCGCTCTCGTCAGCACCGTCCACATAGAACTCCAGCTCGCTGACGCTGTTCAGCTCGTAGACCGGGATGCCATGACCCTTCAGACGCTGGGCGGTAGCCTCGGAGCTGGCGACTGCGCCATCGAAGGCGGTCTTGTGCTGAGCCAGGGCGTCGATGAAGAAGTTGGCGGTCGAACCGGTACCGACGCCGACGACGCTCTTTTCATCCAGCTTGGGCAGAATGAAGTCGACAGCGGCCTGGGCGACGGCCTGTTTGAGTTGGTCCTGGGTCATGCGGGCTCCGAGAGGGGCGGGGAGGTTTTCAAAGGGGCTGGGTTTCAAAGGGGCTTAGTATAGCGGCTTGCGCGGCTTTGCTGTGGTCGCCCGACGTAGCGCTGGGGTAGACTCGCAGCCCTTGTCCCGCGGCCAGTGATGCTTTCCCGATGCTCGAACAGTACGTCAAGAAGATCCTCACCTCGCGCGTCTATGACGTCGCCGTCGAAACGCCGCTGCAGAGCGCCGGGCAGCTGAGCAAACGCCTCGGCAACCAGATCTTGCTCAAGCGCGAAGACCTGCAGCCGGTGTTCTCGTTCAAGATTCGCGGGGCGTACAACAAGCTGGCGCAACTGACCCCAGAAGAGCTGGCCCGCGGCGTGGTCACCGCCTCGGCCGGCAACCATGCCCAGGGCCTGGCCCTGGCGGCGCGTGAGCTGGGGATCAAGGCAACCATCGTGATGCCCAAGACCACCCCGGAGATCAAGATCGAAGGCGTGCGTTCGCGGGGCGGCAAGGTGGTATTGCACGGCGACACCTTCCCCGAGGCGCTGGCCTACTCGCTCAAGCTGGTCGATGAGAAGGGCTTCGTCTACATCCACCCCTACGACGACCCGCACACCATCGCCGGGCAAGGCACGGTGGCCATGGAGATCCTGCGTCAGCATCCGGGCCGGCTGGACGCGATTTTCGTGCCGGTCGGCGGCGGCGGCCTGATCGCCGGCATCGCGGCCTACGTGAAATACCTGCGCCCGGAAATCAAAGTCATCGGCGTCGAGCCGGACGACTCCAACTGCCTGCAGGCCGCCATGGCCGCGGGTGAGCGCGTGGTGTTGCCGCAGGTCGGGCTGTTCGCCGACGGTGTGGCGGTGGCGCAGATTGGCCAGCACACCTTCGACATCTGTCGCCTGCACGTGGATGAAGTGATCACTGTCAGTACCGACGAGATCTGTGCAGCCATCAAGGATATCTACGACGATACCCGCTCGATCACCGAACCTGCTGGCGCGCTGGGGGTTGCCGGCATCAAGAAGTATGTCGAGCTGTATGGCGTGACCGGCCAGACCCTGGTTGCCATCGATTCGGGTGCCAACGTCAACTTCGATCGCCTGCGCCATGTGGCCGAGCGTGCCGAACTGGGTGAAAAACGCGAAGCCATCATCGCCGTCACCATCCCCGAGCGCCCGGGCAGCTTCAAGGCGTTCTGCGAGGCGATCGGCAAGCGCCAGATCACCGAATTCAACTACCGCAAGCACACCTCCGACGAGGCGCACATCTTCGTCGGCGTGCAGACCCACCCAGAGAACGACCCGCGTGCGGTGTTGGTGCAGCAACTGACCGAGCAGGGCTTCCCGGTTACCGACCTGACCGACAACGAACTGGCCAAGCTGCACATTCGTCACATGGTGGGTGGCCATTCGGCCGGCGCCAGTGATGAGATCGTGCTGCGCTTCGAGTTCCCTGAGCGGCCGGGTGCGTTGTTCAACTTCCTCAACAAGCTGGGCGGGCGCTGGAATATCTCGATGTTCCACTACCGCAACCACGGCGCCGCCGACGGGCGCGTGGTGGCGGGCTTGCAGGTACCGGAAGACGAACGCCACCTGGTGCCAGCGGCGCTGGCCAAGATCGGTTACCCGTACTGGGACGAGACCGATAACCCGGCTTACCGGTTGTTTTTGGGTTGAGCGACTAAGCTTGGCTCATCGCGCATGGATATGAAGACATGGAACACCTGACGATGCTCAAGGCCTTGCACATCACCGCCACTGCGCTGCTGCTTCTGGGCGCGCTGGGCTTGGTGATCTGGACAGTTCGCGCCCGCCGGCTGGGCGATGCCGAGGCCTACGGCAAATTGCTGCGCCGGCCGCTGGTGTTCGTCTGGTTGGTCATGGGCGTGTGCCTGGTGAGCATGCCGGTCACCGGCTGGTGGCTGGTGCACCTGGTCGGCTGGCCACTGGGGCAGACCTGGGTGCTGGCATCCAGCGTCATCTATACGCTGGGTGCGTTTGCCGTGTGGTGGCTGCTGGTGCGCTTGAACCGGCTGCGCAAGGCGCAGGTGGTAGGGCTGCGGTTTACCTTGGCCTTGGCGGTGTTCAGCGGGGTTTGCTTCTTGTCCATTGCCGGCCTGATGGGTGCCAAGCCAGTCTGATGGCAGGTCGTGCACAAGGCCTGAAACCTGTGCGGCACCTGTAGGAGCTGGCTTGCCTGCGATGGGGCGCGAAGCGGCCCCAAAATCTCAATCCCTCAGCGAAATCACCGGCCACCCACGCTGCTCGGCTTCCGCCCGCAGGTTCGGATCCGGGTCCACCGCCACCGCATGCGTCACCTGCTGCAGCAACGGCAGGTCATTCATCGAATCGCTGTAGAAATAGCTGTCTTCAAGGTCGTAGCCGTTTTCCAGCATCCAGCGCTGCAACCTCGTCACTTTCCCTTCACGGAAACACGCTATATCGGTACTACGCCCGGTGTAGCGGCCATCTTCGGTCTCGCATTCGGTCGCCAGCAGGGTACGCACGCCCAAACGGCGGGCGATTGGCGCGGTCACGAAACGGTTGGTGGCGGTGATGATCACCAGTTTGTCGCCCGCCTCGCGGTGCTGCTGCAGCAACGCCAGGGCCTTGGGCAGGATGATCGGTTCGATGCAGTCCCGCATGAAATCGCGGTGCCACGCGTCGAGCTGGGCCATAGGCGTTGCCGCCAGAATCTCCATGGAAAAGGCCAGGTAGGCCTGCAAGTCCAGGGTGCCGTTCAGGTAGTGCTGGTAGAAGGCATCGTTGCGTTGTTTGTAGGCGACCGGGTCGAGGATGCCGCGCTCGCACAGATAGTCACCCCAGGCATGGTCGCTGTCGCCACCGAGGAGGGTATTGTCCAGGTCGAATAAAGCCAGGCGCATCGCGTTCACTCGCATCAGCTACAAGGTAGGCCCGCAGAATACGGAGTTTTCACCTCGCTGCACATAAGCTTGGCGGGCGCGTTGCTGCGCTCGCAGGCTTTGTGGAACAATGCGGTGACATGCGTTTGCGAGGTTGCTGCCGTGATCGACCCGGATGGTTTTCGCCCCAATGTCGGGATCATTCTCACGAATGATGCCGGGCAGGTGCTATGGGCTCGACGGATCAACCAGGATGCCTGGCAATTTCCCCAGGGTGGCATCAACCCTGACGAGACGCCGGAAGATGCCCTGTACCGCGAGCTGAACGAAGAAGTTGGCCTTGAACGCGACGATGTGGAAATTCTTGCCTGCACGCGTGGCTGGTTGCGTTATCGTTTACCCCAGCGTCTGGTGCGTACGCACAGCCAGCCGCTGTGCATTGGCCAGAAGCAGAAGTGGTTCCTGCTGCGTCTGGTAAGCAACGAACAAAGGGTGCGGATGGACCTGACGGGCAAGCCGGAGTTCGACGGCTGGCGCTGGGTCAGCTATTGGTACCCGCTGGGCCAGGTTGTGACATTCAAGCGCGAGGTCTACCGTCGCGCCCTGAAAGAGCTAGCACCGCGTCTTCTGACGCGCGACTGACGACGGAGTTCGACCCCGAGCCATGCTCAATACGCTGCGCAAGATCGTCCAGGAAGTGAACTCCGCCAAAGATCTCAAGACGGCGTTGGGGATCATTGTCTTGCGCGTCAAGGAGGCCATGGGCAGCCAGGTCTGCTCCGTCTACCTGCTTGACCCGGAAACCAACCGCTTCGTGCTGATGGCCACCGAGGGCCTGAACAAGCGTTCGATCGGCAAGGTCAGCATGGCCCCCAACGAGGGCCTGGTCGGCCTGGTCGGTACCCGGGAAGAGCCGCTGAACCTGGAAAACGCCGCCGATCACCCGCGTTATCGCTACTTCGCCGAAACCGGTGAAGAAAAGTTCGCCTCCTTCCTGGGTGCACCGATCATTCACCACCGTCGGGTGGTCGGGGTGCTGGTCATCCAGCAGAAGGAACGTCGCCAGTTCGATGAGGGCGAAGAAGCCTTCCTGGTCACCATGAGTGCCCAGCTTGCCGGGGTTATCGCGCATGCCGAGGCGACCGGCTCGATCCGTGGCCTGGGCCGCCAGGGCAAGGGTATCCAGGAGGCTCGCTTCGTCGGCGTGCCGGGCTCGCCAGGCGCCGCCGTTGGCCGCGCAGTGGTGATGTTGCCGCCGGCCGACCTCGAAGTGGTGCCGGACAAGACTGTCGAAGACATCGACGCCGAACTCAAACTGTTCCAGAACGCCCTTGAAGGCGTGCGCGCCGACATGCGCAAGCTGTCGGCCAAGCTGGCCACCCAGCTGCGGCCCGAAGAGCGCGCGTTGTTCGACGTGTACCTGATGATGCTCGAAGACGCCGCCTTGGGCGGCGAGGTGACCGAGGTCATCAAGACCGGCCAGTGGGCCCAGGGCGCTTTGCGCCAAGTGGTCGGCGAGCACGTCAACCGCTTCGAGCTGATGGACGATGACTACCTGCGCGAGCGCGCTTCGGACGTCAAGGACCTTGGCCGCCGGCTGCTCGCCTACCTGCAGGAGGCTCGCTCGCAATCGCTGGTGTACGCCGACAATACCATCCTGGTCAGCGAAGAACTGACGCCAGCGATGCTGGGCGAAGTGCCGGAGGGCAAGCTGGTCGGCCTGGTGTCGGTATTGGGTTCGGGCAACTCCCACGTCGCGATCCTGGCCCGCGCCATGGGTATCCCGACGGTGATGGGCCTGGTCGACCTGCCGTATTCCAAAGTCGATGGCATCGAGCTGATCGTCGACGGCTACAAGGGCGAGGTGTTCACCAACCCCAGCGACGTGTTGCGCAAGCAGTACAGCGAAGTGGTCGAGGAGGAGCGCCAGCTGGCGCAAGGCCTGGATGCGCTGCGCGAGCTGCCCTGCGTCACCCCGGATGGCCACCGCATGCCGCTGTGGGTCAACACCGGCCTGCTGGCCGACGTCGCCCGTGCCCAGCAGCGTGGCGCCGAAGGGGTAGGCCTGTACCGCACCGAAGTGCCGTTCATGATCAACCAGCGCTTCCCCAGCGAGAAAGAGCAGCTGGCGATCTACCGCGAACAGCTGGCGGCCTTCCACCCGCTGCCAGTGACCATGCGTACCCTGGATATTGGCGGGGACAAGGCGCTGTCGTACTTCCCGATCAAGGAAGAAAACCCCTTCCTGGGTTGGCGCGGCATTCGCGTTACCCTCGACCACCCGGAAATCTTCCTGGTCCAGACCCGCGCCATGCTCAAGGCCAGCGAAGGTTTGAACAACCTGCGCATCCTGCTGCCGATGATTTCTGGCATTCACGAGCTGGAAGAGGCACTGCACCTGATCCACCGCGCGTGGGGCGAGGTGCGTGACGAAGGCACCGATGTGCCGATGCCGCCGGTTGGCGTGATGGTCGAGATCCCTGCTGCGGTGTACCAGACCAAAGAGCTGGCGCGGCAGGTGGACTTCCTGTCGGTCGGTTCCAACGACCTGACCCAGTACCTGCTGGCGGTCGACCGCAACAACCCACGGGTCGCCGACCTGTACGATTACCTGCACCCGGCCGTGCTGCAAGCCTTGAACACGGTGGTGCGCGATGCCCATGGCGAGGGCAAGCCGGTGAGCATTTGCGGCGAGATGGCCGGTGACCCGGCGGCAGCGGTGCTGTTGATGGCGATGGGCTTTGACAGTTTGTCGATGAACGCCACCAACTTGCCCAAGGTGAAGTGGATGCTGCGCCAGATCAACATGAGCAAGGCCAAGGAGCTGCTGGCCGAAGCCATGAGCCATGACAACCCGCAGGTTATCCACAGCTCGCTGCAATTGGCGCTGAAGAACCTAGGGTTGGCGCGGATGATCGGGCCAGGGGCGAACAAGACCCTCTGATACCTGTACCGGCCGCTTCGCAGCACAAGGCTGCTCCTACAAGGGGATTGAGCTGAGCCCCAGATTATGGACGGGTGTTCAACATCAGGCGCGCCGTTCAATCCCTTGTAGGAGCAGCCTTGTGCTGCGAAGGGCTGCAAAGCAGCCCCTGGCCCTCAAGCCATAATCTCAACTTCTCCCAAATGCCCCCCAAACGGCCCGAAACTGCGCTCAACCAGCCGTCTTCTTCCCTGATCATCCACGATCAGCACAGTACTCGCCCGCGTCCCATAGTTCTGGCTGGCAATAAACACACTCGACAGCAGCTTCTCGGTCGCCAACCCCACGCCCGTTTCCGGCAACTCACTCTCGGCTGCCGGTTCACCATCGGCCAGCAACCCTAGCAAGCGCTGCGGGTCTGCTGACTCAAGCAACCCCTCCAGCCCGCTGCGCGCCTTCACCAGCTTCGGCCACGGCGTATCCAACCCGGCATTGGATAACCCATAGACCCCAGGCTCCAGCAAGCGCGGCGCGGCGTCTCGGGCGTGCAGAAAGCCTAACTGCGCCCCATCACCCACCAGCAAGTTGAACCCCGAATACTGGCGGCTGCGGCTGGCCACCTGGTCAAGATAGGCTTCCACGCCAAGCTCACCCTGCAGAAACCCCGCCACCAGCTCCCCGCGCGAGCGCACGCCCAAGGCTTGCCCAGGGTCGCGAATGTTGGTCAGCGCGGCAAAGCGCCCCTGCGGCCCCACGCCCAGCCAGGTACCGCCAGCCTCCAGGTCACGCCCGGCATAGACGCCAGGGGCATCCTCCCAGGCGGTTAGGGCCTGCGTGGGCCGGGCATAGAACTCGTCGCGGTTGGCCGCCACGATCAGCGGCAGGGCATGCCCCGGCCGCCAGGCGAATACGATCAGGCACATCGGTTGGGCCTCTGTGTTTTTTGCCACTCTACCCACTGCGGCGGTGCTGATCCATCCTGTCACGAAGTTCACTAGAGCCTCAGGGCCGGCTTCCGTTACCATGCCGGATTGATTTTCTCAGGGGCAACGAATGGAGTTCGTACTCTATCTGCTGTTAGGTGCATGTGCCGGTGTGCTGGCCGGGCTGTTCGGCGTTGGTGGTGGCATCATCATCGTGCCGGTGCTGGTGTTCAGCTTCACCTTGCAGGGCTTCGACCCCTCGGTATTGACCCACCTGGCTGTCGGCACGTCGTTGGCAACCATCATCTTCACCTCGATCAACGCGGTGCTCGAACACCATCGCCGGGGTGCGGTGCAGTGGCCGATCTTCGCCTGGATGACCCTGGGCATCCTGATTGGCGCTGGTATCGGCGCCAAGACCGCCTCGTTGATCCAGGGCCCGCTGCTGCAGAAGATCATCGGTGTGTTCGCCCTGATCATTGCTGCGCAAATGGCCCTGGACTTCAAACCCAAGGCCAGCCGCGGCATCCCTGGCAAGCCCGCGCTGACCGCAGCAGGTGGGGTGATTGGCTGGGCTTCGGCGATTTTCGGTATTGGTGGCGGCTCGCTGACCGTGCCGTTCCTGACCTGGCGCAGCCTGCCCATGCAGCAGGCGGTGGCAACGTCCTCGGCCTGTGGCCTGCCGATTGCCGTGGCCAGTGCCCTGAGCTTCATGTGGCTTGGCTGGCACGAAGAACACTTGCCGGCCCACAGCCTGGGCTACGTGTACCTGCCTGCGCTGGTCGGCATTGCCGTGACCAGCATGTTTTTCGCCCGCTTCGGCGCGCGCCTGGCGCACAAACTGTCGCCACGCCTGCTCAAGCGTTTGTTCGCCGCGCTGCTGTTCTGCGTCGGCCTCAGCTTTTTGATTTAGCTCGCTGATTTGAAACTAGAGGAATATCCATGCTGCCTTACCCGCAGATAGACCCCGTGGCCGTGGCCCTCGGGCCGCTGAAAATCCACTGGTACGGCCTGATGTACCTGGTCGGCATCGGCGGCGCCTGGCTGCTTGCCTCGCGTCGGCTGAACCGCTTCGACCCCACCTGGTCCCGTGAAAAATTGTCCGACCTGGTGTTCTGGCTATCGATGGGGGTGATCGTCGGGGGTCGCCTGGGTTACGTGCTGTTTTACGACCTGCACGCCTACCTGGCGAACCCGACGCTGATCTTTGAGGTGTGGAAGGGCGGCATGTCGTTCCATGGCGGTTTCATCGGCGTGATGCTGGCGGCGGTATGGTTCGGCAAGCGCAACAACAAGTCGTTCTTCGAGCTGATGGACTTCGTCGCGCCAATGGTGCCGATCGGCCTGGGTGCCGGGCGTATCGGCAACTTCATCAATGCCGAGCTGTGGGGCAAGGCGACCGACGTGCCGTGGGCGATGGTGTTCCCACCGTTCAGCGACCCCGCCCAGCTGCCGCGCCACCCCTCGCAGCTGTATCAGTTCGCCCTGGAAGGCGTGGCGCTGTTCCTGATCCTGTGGCTGTATTCGCGCAAGCCACGCCCGACCATGGCGGTATCCGGCATGTTCGCGCTGTTCTACGGGATCTTCCGCTTCATCGTCGAGTTCGTCCGCGTGCCGGATGCCCAGTTGGGCTACATTGCTTGGGGTTGGCTGACCATGGGTCAGATACTCTGCATCCCGATGATTCTGGCCGGCCTCGGATTGATCTGGTGGGCTTATAATCGCAAACCTACGGCGAAACCCGCCATCTGACTCCCAACGGCAGGGGTGATCCCTCTGCCGTTCTTGCTACAGGTAAGCCATGAAACAGTATCTGGACCTGGTCCGTGACGTCATCGAAAACGGCACCCTTCAGGAAAACCGTACCGGCATCCGCACCATCAGCCTGCCGGGCGCCATGCTGCGTTTCGACCTGCAGAAGGGCTTTCCGGCCATCACCACGCGCAAGCTGGCCTTCAAGTCGGCCATCGGCGAGATGGTCGGTTTTCTGCGGGGCGTGAAAAACGCGGGTGAATTCCGTGAGCTGGGCTGCAAGGTCTGGGACCAGAACGCCAACGAAAACGCCCAATGGCTGGCCAACCCGTTCCGCCAGGGGCATGACGACCTGGGCGAGATCTACGGCGTTCAGTGGCGCCAATGGCCGGGCTACAAACGCATCCCGCTGAGCAACCCGGCGGCCATTGAGATGGCCGAGAAACAGGGTTTCCGCAAGATTGCCCAGGACCAGGAAGACGGCCAGGCCTTTGTCATCCTGTACAAGGCCATCGACCAGGTGCGCCAGTGCCTGGACACCATCGCCAATGACCCGGGCAGCCGGCGCATCCTGTTCCATGGCTGGAACTGCGCCCAGTTGGATGAAATGGCCCTGCCGCCGTGCCACCTGCTGTACCAGTTCCACCCGAATGCCGAGACTCGGGAAATTTCCCTGACCCTGTACATTCGCTCCAACGACCTGGGCTTGGGCACGCCGTTCAACCTCACCGAGGGCGCGGCCTTGCTGTCGCTGTTCGGCCGCCTGACCGGCTACACCCCGCGCTGGTTCACGTATTTCATTGGCGATGCCCATGTGTACGAAAACCACCTGGACATGCTCAACGAGCAGCTCAAGCGCGAACCGCTCGAGGCGCCGAAGCTGGTGATCAGCGATCGCGTGCCGGCGTTTGCCGACACCGGCAAGTATGAGCCGGAGTGGCTGGAGAAGATCGAGCCGAGTGATTTCAGCCTGGAAGGGTATGAGCATCATGCGCCGATGACGGCGCCGATGGCGGTGTGATTTTCTAGGTTGCCGGGGCTGCCTTGCAGCCCCCCAGCAATCTCAATGCCCGTGGCTTCGCCCCACATGCGAATGATCGCCTTCCGGTACAGATACCGCCCCGTTCACCTCCAGTTGCTGCAAGATCGCGCATTCGCTCCCCGGCGCGCTGCACCTCTGTCGCAGCTCCACCAGCTGCTCCTGCAACGCCACCAAGCCATCGATTCGCGCCTGTACATGGACGATATGCTCGTCGATCAACGCATTGACGCTGCCGCACGACCCTTCGGGGCTGTCGCGCAGGCGTAGCAGGCTGCGGATTTCGTCCAGGGTCATGTCCAGCGTCCGGCAGTTGCGGATGAAGGTCAGCCGCTCGACGTGGGCCTGGGTGTAGAGCCGGTAGTTGCCGTCGGTGCGCGCCGGCTCCGGCAACAGTTGCTCGCGCTCGTAATAGCGGATGGTCTCCACGGCGCAATCGGTGGCTTTTGCCAGTTCTCCAATCTTCATCGCGAAATCTCCAGCGGATGGCTTGACCCTATAGTGGCTACAGGGTGTTCACTTGGCAACAGGCTCACTTTAAGGATGACCCAATGAACCAGCCTGCCAGCCCCCACCACAAGCATGACCACCACGCCCACAGCTGCTGCGGCAGCGCGGCCGCTCCGGCGTTGGTGCAGTTGAGCGAAAAAGCCAGCGGCGACGCACAGCTCAGCCGCTTCCGTATCGAGGCCATGGACTGCCCCACCGAGCAAACGCTGATCCAGGACAAGCTGGGCAAGCTGGCGGGCATCGAGCAGTTGGAGTTCAACCTGATCAACCGCGTGCTTGGCGTGCGCCACACGCTGGCGGGTACCGCCGAGATCGAGCGGGCCATCGACAGCCTGGGCATGAAGGCCGAGCCCCTCATCGAAGGGGACGACGCCGCCGCGAACGCTGCCCCGCCCAGCAAGACCCGCTGGTGGCCGCTGGCGTTATCCGGTATCGCGGCCATCGCTGCCGAAATCGTGCATTTCACCGGGCTTGCACCTGAATGGCTGGTGGCGGCGCTGGCCTTGGCGGCGATCCTGGGTTGCGGCTTGGGCACCTACAAGAAGGGCTGGATTGCCCTGAAAAACCGCAACCTCAACATCAACGCGCTGATGAGCATTGCCGTGACTGGCGCTGTGCTGATCGGCCAGTGGCCGGAAGCGGCCATGGTGATGGTGTTGTTCACGGTCGCCGAGCTGATCGAAGCGCGCTCCCTGGACCGCGCTCGCAATGCCATCAGCGGCCTGATGCAGCTCACCCCTGATAGGGCGACAGTGCTGCAAGCCGATGGCCAGTGGCGCGAAGTGGAAGTGCGCGAGGTGGCCATCAGTGCCTTGGTGCGGGTACGGCCGGGCGAGCGCATCGGCCTGGATGGCGAAGTGACCAGTGGCCAATCCAGCGTCGATCAGGCGCCAATCACCGGTGAAAGTCTGCCAGTGGAAAAAGCCGTGGGCGACAAACTATTCGCCGGCACCATCAACCAGGCCGGTGCGCTGGAGTTTCGCGTCACTGCCGGCGCCGGGCAATCGACGCTGGCGCGCATCATCAAGGCCGTCGAAGAAGCCCAAGGTGCCCGGGCGCCGACCCAGCGTTTTGTCGACCGATTCTCGCGCATCTACACACCCGTGGTGTTCGCCGTGGCCTTGGCGGTAGCGGTCATCCCGCCGCTGTTCATGGCAGGCGCCTGGTTCGACTGGGTCTACCGCGCCTTGGTGCTGTTGGTGGTGGCCTGCCCGTGCGCCTTGGTCATTTCAACCCCGGTGACCATCGTCAGTGGCCTGGCTGCAGCCGCGCGCAAGGGCATCCTGATCAAGGGTGGGGTGTACCTGGAAGGCGGGCGCAAGCTGGACTTCCTGGCCCTCGACAAGACCGGCACCCTGACCCACGGCAAGCCAGTGCAGACCGATGCGAAGGCCTTGGACCCCCTGTTCGAAGGCCGGGCCCAGGCGTTGGCTGCCAGCTTGGCCGAGCGCTCGGACCACCCGGTCTCACGTGCCATCGCCCAGTTCGGCAAGGCGCAAGGTTTGGCCTTGAGCGCAGTGGACGACTTCGCCGCATTGGCCGGTCGCGGTGTGCGGGGGGTGATCGAGGGTGAGCTTTACCACCTGGGCAATCACCGCCTGGTCGAGGAACTGGGCCTGTGCTCGCCTGAGTTGGAGGCGCAACTGGATGCGCTGGAGCGTCAAGGCAAAACCGTGGTCCTGCTGCTCGACCGCAGTGGCCCGCTGGCCCTGTTCGCCGTGGCCGACACGCTCAAGCAGAGCAGCCGCCAGGCGATTGCCGAATTGCATGAACTGGGTATCAAGACGGTCATGCTTACCGGCGACAATCCCCATACCGCCGAGGCCATCGCCGCCCAGGTCGGCATCGATCGCGCCGAAGGCAACCTGCTGCCGGCCGACAAGCTGAAGACCATCGAGGCCCTGTATGCCCAAGGCCATCGGGTGGGCATGGTTGGCGACGGTATCAACGACGCACCGGCCCTTGCCCGTGCCGAGATCGGCTTTGCCATGGCGGCCGCGGGCACCGACACGGCCATCGAGACGGCCGACGTGGCGTTGATGGACGACGACTTGCGCAAAATCCCGGCCTTCGTCAGGCTGTCGCGCCAAAGTGCGGCGATTCTCAGGCAGAACATCATTCTGGCCCTGGGCATCAAGGCGATATTCCTGGCGATCACCTTTGCCGGCATGGCGACCATGTGGATGGCGGTGTTCGCCGACATGGGCGTGAGCCTGCTGGTGGTGTTCAACGGCTTGCGCCTTTTGCGCAAATAGAGGACGTGCATGCTGAGTTCCGAGCTCAAAGCCTTCTACATGGTGGCCCGCCTGGGCAGCATCACCCTGGCGGCGAAGAAGCTCGGGCTCAGCCAGCCCACCGTGACCACGCAGATCCGCAACCTGGAAAGCCAGTACGCAGTAGAGCTGTTCTACCGTGGCGGGCGGCGCCTGGTGTTGAGCGAGGAGGGCGTGCGCCTGCTGCCGAGGGTCAAGGCGCTGCTGCAGCAGGAGGCCGACATCGAGTTCGAACTGCGCAACAGTGGCCAGGCCCAGGGCAGCCTGCGGATTGCGGCCACCGCGCCTTATTACATCCTCGATCTGGTGAAGGTCTTCCGCGAGCGCCTGCCCCAGGTCGACGTTGCGGTGGAGATCGGCAACTCGCAGCAGGTGCTGGAAATGCTCGAGGACTACCGGGTCGATATCGCCGCTTCGTCGCAATTGGTGGAGGATGCCCGGTTGGTGCGCCGGGTATTGGGCACCGACCCGTTGGTGGTGGCCGTGCACCGCAACCATCCCTTGGCGCATCGTCAGGTGGTGTCCATCGACGTGGTGGCCGGGCATTGCCTGTTGATGCGCGAGCCGGGGTCGACCACACGCAAGCTGACCGAGCAGATGCTGCAGGAGGCCGGTGTGAAGGCCGGCACGTTGCTGGAGATTGGTAGCCGTGAGTCGATTCGCGAAGCGGTCCTGCGCAACATTGGCATCAGTGTGATTGCCCGCCATGAAGTGCCGCACAACCCCGAATTACGGGTGCTGGCGCTGGAGGCTGCACCGGTGATGCATGAGTACCTGTATTGCCTGAAGGAGCGGCGCCAGGCGCGTTTGCCAGCGGCGTTTCTGGGGGTTGCGCAGGAAGTGGCCGGTTCACAGTTCTGAATCATCGCTTGTAGGAGCAGCCTTGTGCTGCGAAGAGGCCGGTGCACCCCATACATGTGCATCGCCGATCAGGGCCTCTTCGCAGCACAAGGCTGCTCCTACCAAGAACCGTGGTGGCAGGTGGGGTACTACAAAATCTGCCTATACCACTATCGCGCGCTTTTGCCTGAAAGCCACAGAACCGTCGCACAGCCTTCCTAGCATGGCCCCATCTCTTCGATGAGGCCTTGCCATGAACAGCGCCACCCCAGGTGCACAGATGAAAGTGCGCAACATCCACAAACGCTTCGGCGCCTTTACAGCGCTCAACGATGTCTCCCTGGACATCGCCGCGGGCGAGCTGGTGTGCTTGCTCGGCCCGTCCGGGTGCGGCAAGACCACGCTGTTGCGCTGCATCGCCGGCCTCGAACGCCAGGACCGCGGTGAGCTGTACATCGGCGAGCGCGACGTCTCGGGGCTGCCACCCCAGGCCCGCGACTACGGCATTCTGTTCCAGTCTTACGCGCTGTTCCCCAACCTGACCGTCGAAGCCAACATCGCCTATGGCCTGACCGGTAGCGGCCGCGAACAGGCCCGCCAGCGGGTGGCCGAAATGCTCCAGCTGGTCGGCTTGTCCGGTAGCGAAAAAAAGTACCCCGGGCAGCTTTCCGGCGGCCAGCAGCAGCGTGTGGCCCTGGCCCGCGCGCTGGCGCCGGCGCCTTCGCTGCTGCTGCTCGACGAGCCGATGTCGGCGCTGGACGCGCGGGTTCGCGAGCACCTGTGCACCGAACTGCGCCAGCTGCAACGCCAGCTGGGTATCACCACTTTGATGGTTACCCACAACCAGGACGAGGCCATGCTGATGGCCGACCGCATTGCCGTGATGAACAACGGCCAGGTCGAGCAGTACGCCACGCCGCAGGCCATCTACGACCAGCCAGCCACGCCCTTCGTTGCCGAGTTCGTTGGCCAGGGTAACTGGCTGCCGTTCCAGCGCAGCGGTGACAGCCAGGCCCAGGTCGGCGGCATGAGCATGCGTTTGTCGCCTGGCTCGGCGCGGGCCAGCAGCGGCCGCTTGTTCTGCCGCCCCGAGGCGATCACGGTCAACCCGTCGGTGCATGAAGAAAACCTGTTTCCGGCCAAGGTCCGCGAGATCACGTTCCTCGGCAACCGCTGCCGCATGAGCTTCGAGTTCAAAGCCTTGCCGGGCCATGCCTTGCTGGCCGAACTGGCCCCCGAGGCCATGCCGCGGCTGGGCTCGCAGGACATCTGGGTGGCGCTGCCACCGCAGAGCCTGCAGGTGTTCGCCTAAGATGGCCGCGCCAATGTCCCTGCCGCTGAACCCGGCCAAGGCCACGTCGCGCCACGGCGTTGCCTTGGGTGACCGGCTGTTCGTCGTCGGTGGGAAGTGGTTGCTGTTGATGCTGCTGGTACTGGCTGTGCTGATGCCGCTGCTGGCGATCTTCTGGCGTGGTTTCAGCGGTGACGCCGGCCAGGGCGGCGGCCTGGCGGCTGCCCGGGCGCTGTTCGCCAGCGAGAACTTCCACTGGCTGCTGGGCAATAGCTTGTCGGTGGCGTTCACCGTCGCGGCCATCGTCATCCCACTGGCTTACCTGTTCGCCTATGCGTTGCAACGCACGCTGATCCCGGCCAAGGGCCTGTGGCGGGGCATCTCGTTGCTGCCCCTGCTGGCGCCGTCGATGCTGCCGGCGATCGCGCTGGTCTACCTGTTTGGTAACCAGGGCCTGCTGCGCGGGCTGCTGAGCGACAACATCTACGGCTTTTGGGGGATCGTGCTCGGCGAGGCCATTTACACCTTCCCGCATGCATTGATGATTCTACTGTCGGCCCTGTCGCTGGCCGATGCGCGCCTGTTCGACGCCGCCTCCAGCATGGGCGCTGGGCCTTGGCGGGCGTTTTCCAGCATTACCTGGCCCGCAACGCGCCAGGCAGTATTCGCCGCCTTTTGCCTGGTGTTTACCTTGACCATCACTGACTTCGGCGTCCCGGTTGTGGTCGGGGGGGATTATCAGGTGCTGGCCCTGGAGGCTTACAAGGCTGTCGTTGGCCAGCAGCAATTTGGCCGCGGCGCCCTGATCGGTATGGTTTTGCTGGTGCCGGCACTGCTGAGCTTTGCTGTCGATGCTTGGTTGCGTCGCCGCCAGGGCGAGGCCATGAGTGGGCGGGCGCAGGTGTTCGAGCCCAAGCCCTCGCGCCGTCGCGATGCCTGCTTCCTGGCGGTCGTGTTGGTGGTCTGCGCGGTGCTGTTGCTGGTGATCGGCATGGCCGTGTATTCGTCACTGGTCACCTTCTGGCCCTACAACCTGTCGCTGTCGCTCAAGCACTACCTGTTCGAGGACACCGCCGGCGGAGGCTGGCTGGCGTACCGCAATAGCGTGACCATGGCGATCGGCACGGCGCTGATCGGCAGCGTGGTGATTTTCTGCGGTGCCTACCTGATGGAAAAGACCCAGGGCCAACGCCTGCTCAACCAGTCGCTGCGCCTGCTCAGCTTCATCCCCATGGCGGTGCCGGGCCTCGTGCTGGGCCTGGGCTACGTGTTCTTCTTCAACCTCAACGGCAACCCCTTGCATGTGCTGTACGGCAGCATGGGCTTGTTGGTCATCTGCACCATTGCCCATTACCTGACGACTGCGCAGATGACCGCCACCACCGCACTGCGCCAGCTCGACGGCGAGTTCGAGGCCGCCGCGTTGTCGCTCAAGGCGCCGCTGTATCGGCACTTCCTACGGGTAACCGTACCGATCTGCCTACCGGCCCTGCTGGACATCATCCGCTACCTGTTCGTCTCGGCGATGACCACCGTGTCGGCGGCGATCTTCCTCTACAGCCCCGACACCATCCTCGCCGCCGTTGCCGTGTTGAACATGGACGACGCGGGCAACGTTGGCGGTGCCGCCGCCATGTCGACTTTGATTCTGCTGACCAGCGCCAGCGCCTCATTGCTGCTGGCTGCAGCCTCACGCGGCCTGTTGCGCCGCTCCCAAGCCTGGCGCCAACGCGCCGCGGCTGCCTGACCTGTAAGGAACCCCACCATGTTCAAGCACCTTGCACTTGCTGCTGCCGTTTCTGCCGTGTTCAGCCTGCAGGCCTCGGCCGCCGGCACTCAGCTGACGGTCTATACCGCGCTGGAGGCCGAGCAGCTCAAGACCTACAAGCAGGCCTTCGAAAAGGTCAACCCAGACATCGAGATCAAGTGGGTGCGCGATTCCACGGGCATCATCACCGCCAAGTTGCTGGCTGAAAAAGACCGCCCGCAAGCCGATGCGGTGTGGGGGTTGGCGGCCTCCAGCCTGGCCGTGCTTGACCAACACGGCATGCTCGAAGCCTATGCGCCCAAGGACCTTGGCAAAATCTCGGCGAACTACCGCGACGCAGCCAACCCACCGGCTTGGGTGGGCATGGACGTCTGGGCTGCGACCATTTGCTTCAACACCATCGAGGCCGAGAAGCAGGGCCTGAGCAAGCCGGTGAGCTGGCAAGACCTGACCAAGCCCGAGTACAAGGGCAAGATCGTCATGCCCAACCCGGCCTCGTCCGGCACGGGCTTCCTGGATGTCAGCGCCTGGCTGCAGACCTTTGGCGAGCCTCAGGGCTGGGCCTACATGGACGCCTTGCACCAGAACATCGGCCAGTACGTTCACTCCGGCTCCAAGCCGTGCAAGCTGGCGGCGGCGGGCGAGTTCCCGATCGGTATCTCGTTCGAATACCCCGCTGTGCAGCTCAAGCGCCAAGGCGCGCCGCTGGACATCGTGCTGCCCAAGGAGGGCCTGGGCTGGGAGATCGAGGCGACGGCGGTGATCAAAGGCACGCCAAAGGCCGATGCGGCCAAGCGCTTGGCAGACTTTTCGGCCAGCCCTGCGGCGATGGCGTTGTACAAGGAGAACTTCGCGGTGCTTGCCGCGCCGGGTATCGCCAAGCCGCAGACCGAGTTGCCGGCTGATTATGAGCAGCGGTTGATCAAGAACGACTTTGCCTGGGCCTCGAAGCACCGTGACGAGATTCTGGCCGAGTGGCGCAAGCGGTATGACGGTAAGTCGGAGAAGGTGGCGCAGCAGTGAAGGGGGGCGGGGTTGGGGTTGGGTTTGGGGTTGAGAGGTGCATGCCTTGAGGGGTGTGGCGCCTGGGAGATCGAGCGCCGCCCGCGCGGCGCTTCGCAGCACAAGGCTGCTCCTACATCTGTTTCGGGCCAGTGAGGCCTGTGATATTGGCGCGCGACCGCCTCAGGAATAATTGGCCCGAAAAATGTAGGAGCAGCCTTGTGCTGCGAAGCGCCGCGCGGGCGGCGCTCGGTCTCCCAGGCGCCGCCCCCCTAAAGGCGAACACCTACCAGCCCCCACACAAACTCAAATCTGCAACACCAAGGCCTCCAACTGCTCCTGCCGTTCCGCCTGATTCACCCGCGCCCCAGGGTTGAGCGTCGACCACTGCGGATGCGCCCGCGCCTTGACCAACGCCTCAGGCAACTTGCCCTCGCGCCAGGTCTTCTCGTCCAGCTCGCCCAAGCGAATGCTGTCTTGCGCGGCATGCCCGCGGTTATCCAGGGCCACCATCAACTGCTGCTGGCGCAACGCCAACAGCCGCAACACCGTATCGTCCACCGTCAGCTCACGCTGCCCTTTGAGCTTGCCCATCAACCGCGACCCGTAATTGCGTGCCGTCTGCAGTGCGCCGCCTGCGATCGCACCCGCCAAGGCCGCCGCGCCCAGGGTCAGGCCTCCGACCAACAGATCGACCCCGGCCCCGGCCGCAGCGCCCGCCGCCACGCCACTGCCCAGGCGTACGCCCAGCAGCTTCAAGGTCTCGGGGTTGAACAGGTCATCGCCCCAACGACCGTCCAGCAACGGCAAATCACTGGCATGGGCGTCTTCGCGGCGGAAGGCATACAGCTTGAGCAGCGCTTCGACACAGCGCTGTTCGCGTTGCCGCACATCCTGGCGCAACGCTTCGATGGCCTTGGCTTCGGCGGCCGGTTCGGCCACCACGCTGCGCCGGCAGGCGGCGCAGTCGAGCAGCAGCTCGGCGATCAGGCGTTTACCGCTTTGATGGCGGGCTTGGCGTTGCGCCTGTTGGTCGTCGATCAGCCGTTGCAGGGCAGGGCGGGCGTTTTCCAGCAGCAAGGCCAGGCTTTCGTACAGGCGGCGCTCGCCGTCTTCCGGCGGGGCCACGCTGTCGAACCGTACCAAGGCGTGAAGGCCAAGCCGGGCAAGGGCTTCACGCCATTCGGGCTCGCGGTGCTGGCTGCTGGCGACGAAGTTGAGCACGGGTAGCAGCGGCTTGCCGCAACTGGCCAGCACCTCCAGTTCGTCGCGGTACTTGGCCAGCACCGGCTCACGGGCGTCGATCACGTACAGGCCGGCATTGCTGGCCTGCAACTGGCGCAGCACCTTGGCCTCCTGCTCGAAGCGTTGGCGTGCCTCACTGCCCTGGAGGAAGCGTGCCAGCCGGGCTGGGCCGTCCAGGCGCTCACCCGGGCGCTCCAGCCGCTCGAGGTAGTCGAGCAGGGCAATGGCGTCTTCCAGGCCTGGGGTGTCATACAGCTCCAGCAGGGGCTCGCCGTCCACCGACAGGCGTGCGCCCTCCACATGGCGGGTGGTGCTGGGGCGATGGGACACCTCGCCAAAGCTCACGTCGCGGGTCAAGGTGCGCAGCAGCGAAGTCTTGCCGACATTGGTGTGGCCGACCACGGCCAGTTTAAGCGGCTCAGTCATGGCCATGCTCCAACCAGGTCAAGGGCGAGGTGTCGGCGTGGGGCAGGCCGAGGCGGTCAAGCGCTTCGTGCCAATCGCCCAGGCGCTCGGCGTCCAGGGCCTGGCCTGGGGCCGCCTGCAGCAGCCAGATACGGGTGGCGCCGGCGTTGCGTGCCAGCTCGGCCAGCAACGCCAGGCTGCCGCGATCGGGCGAACGGCGTGGGTCGCAGGCGATAGCCAGGCGCGCCGGGGGGAAGCGGCTGAGTTGTTCGAGCAGCCGGTTGCGTGATTCACGGCTATCGAGCACACCGGCATCGGTCACGCTTTTGGGCAGGGCGGGCGGCCAGGGGCGCTGGTCATCCAGCTCCAGGCCAACCAGCAAGGCACCGCTGCTGCCGCTTTCCAGTTGCCCGGCAGCGAAGTGGGGCAAGGTGTCGGGCGCGGCGTCCTGCACACCGATGCGCTCGCTGCGCGGCATAAGGCTTTCGCGCAATGCCGCGTAGCCTGGCAGGCTGAGGTCCAGCCCCAGGTGTGTTTGGCCCTGGCGCCAGCGCCACAGGCACAGTGCGGCCAAAAGCAGGCGTGGTAGCAGGCCATAGACCAGCATCACACCGAGCAACCAGCTGGCCCAGGCCTGGCGGGCCAGGTCCAGGGCCGGCAGCGTGTCGCCGCTGGCGCGGATCATGGCTTCGTCCGGCACGGCAAAGCCCAGCAGCGAAGGCAGGGCGCCGAGCGCCTGGGTCATGTGGATGAACGGCTCGGCGGCAAGCAGGGTGGTTTCCCAGACAAAGCCATAGCGCCGTGTGGCCAGCAACGCCAAGAGCATCGCCAACGCGGTCATCATCGCCAGCAGCCACAGGCCGTGCACCAGCACGCCAAGCAGCCAGCGATTCAGGCGCTGGCGCTGCAGCAGCACCAGCAACGCGGGCGCAAGGTGCGCGGCCTTGGCATCGCGGGCAAAGCGTTCGCTCAGCCACAACCAAAGCCGGCCCAGCCCAGCGCCGTGTTCGCCGCTCAGGCTGAAGCCGATCGCCCAGCTCAGCAGCATCACCAGGTTCAACCCCAGCAGGCTGCCCAGTGCCCAGAACACATTCACCGGGCGTTGGCCATCGCCCAGCGCCGCGAAGGCCAGGCCCGCGCCGCTGAAGGCGGCCATGATCAACAGGGCCAGCAGTGCCAGGCGCGCGCCCTGCTTCCAGTGGCGCAGGGCGGCTGTCATGCCGTCGCGTTCGGCCAGGAACAGCGCGCGCGTTTCGATACGGGTCGCCAGGTCGCCGCCGGCCTGGCGGGCGTGGCGGTTGGCTTCCTGGTCTTCCAGGGGGCCGGCATGTTCCTCGCGCAGGCGTACTGCTTCGGTGAGCCAGCGTTTGTCCAGTGGCGTCGGTCCAGTCACAAGGTCTTCCATTGCACAGGTCAGGGCAGAAGCATAACCCACGGCGGGTTTGCTATCCTCGCTGGCATGACTAGCACACTCCCCCTCAGCCTGATCGCGGCCCTCGCCGAGAACCGCGTGATCGGTATCGACAATTCCATGCCCTGGCACCTGCCGGGGGATTTCAAGTACTTCAAGGCCACGACCCTGGGCAAGCCGATCATCATGGGGCGCAAAGACCTGGGACTCGCTGGGCCGGCCTTTGCCGGGGCGGCTGAATATCGTGGTCAGCCGCCAGCCTGGGCTGGCGCTGGCCGGTGCCGAGGTGTTCGCCTCGCTGGAAGCTGCGCTGGTGCGCGCCGAACAGTGGGCGCGTGAGCAGGGCGTCAATGAGCTGATGCTGATTGGCGGGGCGCAGCTGTATGGGCAGGCGCTGGAGAAGGGGCTGGTGAGCCGCATGTACCTGACCCGGGTCGAGCTGTCGCCTGAGGGCGATGCGTGGTTCCCGGCGTTCGACGAGGCGCAGTGGCGCCGGGTGAGCAGTGAGCCGCAAGCGCCTGAAGGGGCTGGGCCGGCGTATCACTTCGATGTCTGGGACAAGGTTTAAGATTGTTGGGGCGCTTTGCGCCCCTATCGAAACGCAAGGCCGCCCCTACAAAAAGACCACGTCTTCTCTGTAGGGGCGGCCTTGCCGTATCAGCTATGACTCAGCGTTGCATGCTGGTCATCTGCTAACACGTCCTGGTCAGTCTCTTTCAACAGCTGGCTGGTCACCACCCCGGCCGTCATCGAGCCATTCACGTTCAGTGCCGTGCGGCCCATGTCGATTAACGGCTCAACCGAAATCAGCAGTGCTACCAGTTCAACCGGCAAGCCCATGGCCGGCAGCACGATCAACGCGGCGAAGGTCGCACCACCGCCCACCCCGGCTACCCCAGCCGAGCTCAGGGTGACGATGGCGACCAGGGTCGCGATCCACAGCGGGTCGAAGGTGTTGATGCCCACTGCCGGGGCAACCATCACGGCCAGCATGGCCGGGTACAGGCCGGCGCAACCGTTCTGACCAATTGTCGTGCCGAACGAGGCGCTGAAGCTGGCGATGGACTGCGGCACACCCAGGCGACGGGTTTGCGCTTCGATGTTCAGCGGGATGCTCGCGGCGCTGGAGCGGCTGGTGAAGGCGAAGGTCAGCACTGGCCACACCTTGCGGAAGAAGCGCAGCGGGCTGACGCCGGTCGCCGCCAGGATGACGGCATGCACCACGAACATCAGCCCCAGGCCGATGTACGAAACGACGACGAAGCTGCCCAGCTTGAGGATGTCGTCCAGATTGGAGCTGGCGACCACCTTGGTCATCAGGGCCAGCACACCATAAGGGGTGAGCTTCATCACCACGCGCACCAGGCGCATGACCCAGGCTTGCAGGGTGTCGATGGCCGACAGGGCGCGCGCGCCTTTCTCGGCGTCGTCCTTGATCAGCTGCAGGGCGGCCAGGCCGACGAACACGGCGAAGATCACCACGCTGATGATCGAGGTTGGCTTGGCCCGCGCCAGGTCGCCTACCGGGTTGCTGGGGATGAACGACAGCAGCAGTTGCGGGATGTTGAGGTCGGCGACCTTGCCCGCGTAGTCGCTGTGGATCGCTTGCAGCCGCGCGCTTTCCTGCACGCCAGCCACCAGGCCGTCGGCGGTCAGGCCGAACAGGTTGGTCAAGACGATGCCGATCAATGCGGCGATGGCAGTGGTCAGCAGCAGGGTGCCAATGCTTAGCACGCTGATGCGGCCAAGCGAGGAAGCATTGTGCAAGCGTGCCACGGCGCTGAGGATCGAGGCGAAGATCAGCGGCATGACGATCATCTGCAGCAAGCCGACATAGCCGTTGCCGACCAGGTCGAGCCAGGCGATGGTGGCTTTCAATACCGGGTGGCCAGCGCCATAGATCGTGTGCAGGACCAGGCCGAACACCACGCCCAGCACCAGGCCCAGCAAGACCTTCTTGGCCAGGCTCCAGTCGGTGCGGCGGGTTTGTGCCAGGCCCAGCAGCAAGGCCAGGAACGCCAGCAGGTTGAGAGACAGCGGCAGGTTCATTGAAGCTCCAACAAAAAACAGAAGAGGCATCGCCTCTGTGAGCGATTGCGAACGGAAATGCTAACAGCCTGAAAACAAACGAATTTATACCCAAATGGAATGTGCATAGTCGTTTATGGAATAACGGAATGTCGCAGATAGCAATGAACAGGGCGTTTCAAGCTGCTTCAACGTCGTTGTCAGGGCTTGCTGGGCCGGTAGGTTGGACTAGCGTTTCCCGGTCATTTCAGGAGATTCGCACATGAAGTTCGCTCCGAAAGCCCTCGCCCTGGTTCTGTCCCTGCTGTTCGGGGCCCAAACCTGGGCCACCGAACTCAAGCATTGGCCTGCCGAGGCCGCCAAACAGCTCGACAGCATGATCGCCGCCAATGCCAACAAAGGTAACTACGCGGTGTTCGACATGGACAACACCAGCTACCGCTACGACCTTGAAGAGGCGCTGCTGCCGTTCATGGAGAACCAGGGGCTGCTGAGCCGCGACAAGCTCGACCCTTCGTTGAAGCTGATCCCCTTCAAAGACACGGCCGAGCACAAGGAAAGCCTGTTCAGTTACTACTACCGCCTGTGCGAAATCGACGACATGGTCTGCTACCCCTGGGTGGCGCAGGTGTTCTCGGGCTTCACCCTGAAGGAACTGAAGGCCCAGGTCGACGCCTTGATGGCTTCCGGCAAGCCTGTTCCCAGCACGTATTTCGAGGGTGACCAGGTCAAGGCCATCGAGGTGCAGCCGCCCAAGGTCTTTGCCGGCCAGGCCGAGCTGTTCAACAAACTGATGGAAAACGGCATCGAGGTGTATGTCATTTCTGCCGCGTCCGAAGAACTGGTGCGCATGGTCGCGTCCGACCCCAAGTACGGCTACAACGTCAAACCGCAGAACGTGATTGGCGTCAGCCTGCTACTGAAGGACCGCAGCAACGGCCAGCTGACCACGGCGCGCAAGCAGATCAGCGCCGGCAGCTATGACCCCAAGGCCAACGAAGGCCTGGAACTGACGCCTTACTTGTGGACCCCGGCGACTTGGATGGCGGGCAAGCAGGCGGCGATCCTCACCTACATCGACGAGTGGAAGCGGCCGGTGCTGGTGGGCGGTGATACGCCAACCAGCGATGGCTACATGCAGTTCCACGGGGTGGACGTGGGCAAAGGGGGCATCCACCTGTGGATAAACCGCAAGGCCAAGTACATGGACCAGCTCAACGGCATGATCGCCAAGCACGCGGCCGCGCAGGCCAAGGAAGGGCTGCCGGTGACGGCGGACAAGAACTGGGTGATCGTCACGCCTGAGCAGATCCAGTAACCCGGTGCAGGTCAGCCGCTTCGGCCGACAATGAGCGTTCTGGCTTGTTGTTGGTCGAAGTTCTGCGCCAGCATGGCAACGGCTTCCATGGCGCTTGAGCGCACGCTGGCGCCCTCGGCGCCAAGCGTCTGTTCGGCCACGATGCTGTGCACCTGGTTGATCCCGACGAAGCGGAACCACGCATCGAGGAAGGGTTTTTCCAGGCCGAACGCCTGGTCAGGCGTCTGGGAGTCGGGGCCATAACCCAGCCCGCGGGTGTAGATGGCCACCGCCCGGCGCCCACCCAGCATGCCGTTCAACCCCTGTTCATCGAAGGTGAACAACACGCCCTTGTGCGAAATGGCGTCGATCAAGTGCTTGAGTTTGTAGGGGATGCCGAAATTCCACAGCGGGACGCTGAACACCACTGTATCTGCCCGGTGGAAGCGTTTGGCGAGGGTTTTGATCTGTGCCCAGGCGGCATTTTGCGCGGGGGAAAGCGGCGCATCGGCAAGCCCGGCGTACTTGGCCGCCAGCAGGTCGCCATCCACTTCGGGCAGCTCGCATTCCCAAGGGTCCAGGCGGTCAACCTCCACGCTCTTGCGCTCGGCCAACGCGGCCAGGAACACTTCGGCAATTTGAGCGGAAACCGAGCGTTCGCCTCTCGGCGATGCACACACATAAAGAACACGTTCAACCACGGGGCTACTCCTGTCAGCGTCGATGGCATTTCCCTGGCGATATACGGCACAGGGGGAGCGCAAAGTCTGATTGAGGACGATCCATTATAGAAATCACGTATGCTCGCCTCATTCAGTCCGATAGGTGATCAATCCGTGTTCGATAGCGTCCTTCTGCGTAGCTTGCTGGCCGTAGCCGACAGCGGGGGTTTCACGCGTGCGGCAGAGCGCCTGCACCTCACGCAATCGGCAATCAGCGCACACATTCGGCGGCTCGAGGCTGAAGCCGGGCACAAGCTGCTGGAACGCACCACGCGCTCGGTCAGCCTGACCCCAGCAGGCACGCGGCTGGCAGGCTATGCCCGCACCATCCTGGCACTGCATGACGATGCCCGCGCGAGCCTTGGCGTCGGCAGGCGGGTTTGCGGCACGGTGTCCGTGGGGTTGAGCGAGGAGATGGTCAAGGCTCCGATCATCGATTGCCTGCGTCGGTTTTCCGTGGCGCACCCCGATGCCGAGGTTGCCCTGCAGGTCGGCTTGACCGGCGAGTTGCTCGCGCTCATGCACGCGGGTGGGCTGGATATCGTGCTGGGGAGCCGCTGCGGCGGTGATGAGCGTGGCGAGGTGCTCTGGTCCGAGCCGTTGGTCTGGGCGAGAGGGCCGCTGGCGCTGGCCACCGATGATGCGACCTCACCTGTACCTTTGGCGGTGTTTTCCGATCAATGCCCCTACCGTGCGGCGGCCATCGAAGCGTTGGCGCGTGCAGGGCGACAATGGCGGATCGTTTGCCAGAGCCCCAGTGCCGGGGGGCTGATGACTGCCGTAAGCGGCGGGCTTGGGGTAACCCCGGTCACCCGCTCATGCGCACTGGCCGCAGGCCTGCAGGAAGTGACGACACTGCCCGCACTGCCTCACGCGCAGTTCATGCTGACCTCGACGGCGAAGCCAAAGCGCTCGGCTGCCCTGCTGCTGGCGCAATTGCGCCACTGCGCTTCGCGTGGGGAAGATAGTTGAAAGCGCTGGGGCCGCTCGGCGGCCCATCGCCGGCAAGCCGGCTCCCACAGGTTTAGTAAAGCCTCAAGGCATGCATCCAACCTGTGGGAGCCGGCTTGCCGGCGATGGGCTGCAAAGCAGCCCCAATACACTCATCAGAGCCTTACAGCCCGTCGAGCATCGCTTTGTTACGCACCGCACCTTTGTCGGCACTGGTCGCCAGCAGGGCGTAGGCCTTGAGCGCGGTGGTCACTTTGCGCGGACGCACTTCGGCTGGCTTCCAGCCTTTCTTGTCCTGCTCGACACGGCGCTCGGCCAGCTCTTCGTCGCTGACCAGCAGGTTGATCGAACGGTTGGGGATGTCGATCAACACCTTGTCGCCGTCGCGCACCAGGCCAATGGCGCCGCCTGCAGCGGCTTCCGGCGAGGCGTGGCCGATCGACAGGCCCGAGGTACCGCCCGAGAAGCGGCCGTCGGTGAGCAGGGCGCAGGCCTTGCCCAGGCCTTTGGATTTCAAGTACGAGGTCGGGTAGAGCATCTCTTGCATGCCCGGGCCGCCCTTCGGGCCTTCGTAACGGATGATGACGATGTCACCGGCCTTCACTTCGTCGGCGAGGATGCCGCGCACGGCGCTGTCCTGGCTTTCGAAGATCTTCGCGCTGCCTTCGAACACATGGATCGACTCGTCGACACCGGCGGTCTTCACCACACAACCGTCGAGGGCGATGTTGCCGTACAGCACCGCCAGGCCACCCTCTTGCGAGTAGGCGTGTTCGAAGCTGCGGATGCAGCCGTTTTCACGGTCGTCGTCGAGGGTTTCCCAACGGGTCGACTGGCTGAACGCGGTTTGGGTCGGGATGCCCGCCGGGCCGGCTTTGAAGAAGGTGTGCACCGCTTCGTCGTCGGTCTGGGTGATGTCCCACTTGGCGATGGCTTCTTCCATGCTGCGGCTGTGCACGGTCGGCAGGTCGGTGTGCAGCAGGCCGCCACGGGCGAGCGAGCCGAGGATACTGAAGATGCCGCCGGCGCGGTGCACGTCTTCCATGTGGTACTTCTGGATGTTCGGCGCCACCTTGCACAGCTGCGGCACTGTGCGCGACAAGCGGTCGATGTCCCGCAGGTCGAACGCCACCTCGCCTTCCTGGGCCGCGGCCAGCAGGTGCAGGATGGTGTTGGTCGAACCGCCCATGGCGATGTCCAGCATCATGGCGTTTTCGAACGCCTTGAAGTTGGCGATGCTGCGCGGCAGGACCGACTCGTCGTTCTCGCCGTAGTAGCGCTTGCACAGCTCGACGATGGTGCGGCCGGCAGTGAGGAACAGCTGCTCGCGGTCGGAGTGGGTGGCCAGGGTCGAGCCGTTGCCCGGCAGGGCCAGGCCCAGGGCTTCGGTCAGGCAGTTCATCGAGTTGGCGGTGAACATGCCAGAGCACGAACCGCAGGTCGGGCAGGCGCTGCGCTCGTATTCGGCAACCTTCTCGTCGGAGGCCGTGGAGTCAGCCGCGATGACCATCGCGTCGACCAGGTCCAGGCCGTGGCTGGCCAGCTTGGTCTTGCCGGCTTCCATCGGGCCGCCGGAGACGAAGATCACCGGGATGTTCAGGCGCAGGGCGGCCATCAGCATGCCGGGGGTGATCTTGTCGCAGTTCGAGATGCAGACAATGGCATCGGCACAGTGGGCGTTGACCATGTACTCCACGGCGTCGGCGATGATCTCGCGGCTTGGCAGCGAATACAGCATGCCGTCGTGGCCCATGGCGATGCCGTCGTCGACCGCGATGGTGTTGAATTCCTTGGCCACGCCACCGGCGCGCTCGATCTCACGGGCAACCAGCTGGCCCAGGTCCTTCAGGTGCACGTGGCCCGGGACGAACTGGGTGAACGAGTTGGCGATGGCGATGATCGGTTTCTTGAAATCTTCGTCCTTCATCCCGGTGGCGCGCCACAGGGCTCGGGCGCCAGCCATGTTGCGGCCTTGGGTGGAAGTCTTGGAACGATAATCAGGCATGAAGCACTCCTGGCGGCTTAATCAGGTCACAAAAAGGGGAGTGAGCTTCTCTTGTCCTATGCGCCTTAGGCCGGTTGCCACTGGCACGGATGGGGCCGAAGACACCACGGGATCGCCGCGTGCTCGACCAGAGCTCATAAACCCGCCGGGGATGACTGGCGATGAATAGGCCGATTCTACACCGCTGGCGCTGTGAGGGAATGGCGATGTGTCTGGGCGGTGGCTTTCGCCTCATGACCGGTCGCTTGTAGGACGCTTCTGAAACGCCGGTTCAGGGGCTGACCTGCCCGCCCAAGCTGACTATGATCCGCCCGCCGCATGTGCGGCTTCACGAGATACACCCTCAATGGACCTTCCCAGTTTCAGTTCATACCGAACTCGCAAATTGGCACTGAGCGCGTCGTCGCCAGGGCTTCCGAAGGCTTGAGCCCCTGTGGCTGAGGTGTGCGGGTGCCTGCGTCGGCGCCTGGAGAACCTCATGCAGCACACCTCCGATACGCTCGCTTCACCCCTCGACCTGCGCCAGGCCGCCCAGGCCCGTCGTGACGACCTGCTTCACCCGCAAGGCTACCCCGAAGGCACGGCCGGTTACCTGATGACCAGTGAGTACTCGTGCCTGGATGCCGGCCTCAGCGCCAGCCAGGCCATCGACATGCTGCGCCGCGAGGCCGCCGATGCCGAAACCATCTACCAGTCCTATGTGCTCGACGGGCAGCGCAACCTGCTCGGGACCTTGTCCCTGCGCGAGTTGATCCTCGCGGCGCCTGAAGCGCTGATTGATCACATCATGGTGCACAAGGTCATTTGCGTCTGTACCACGACCCGTCAGGAAGACGTGGCCCGCTTGATCCGCGAGCACGACCTGCTGGCTGTGCCGGTGCTGGACGAGGCCGGGCGGCTGGTGGGCCTGGTGACCTGCGACGATGCACTTGATGTGGTGGTCGATGAGGCCACCGAGGACTTCCACAAAGGCGCCTCCATCACCAACCACGTGGGCAACCTGCGCGACGCCACCGTCAGCCTGCTGTACCGCAAACGGGTGCTGTGGCTGGTGTTGCTGGTCTTTGGCAACCTGTTCTCGGGGGCGGGGATTGCGGCGTTCGAGGAAACCATTGCCGCGCACATCGTGCTGGTGTTCTTCCTGCCGCTGCTGGTGGACAGCGGGGGCAATGCCGGCGCGCAGTCGGCGACCTTGATGGTGCGGGGCCTGGCGACGGGCGAAGTGTACATGCGTGATTGGCTGCGCATGCTCGGGCGCGAGTGCGGGGTTGCGCTGGCGCTGGGGGCGACCATGGCCGTGGCGGTGGCATCGCTGGGCGCGCTGCGCGGTGGGATGGACATTGCCCTGATCGTTGCCAGCAGCATGCTGGTGATCGTGTTGCTGGGCAGCCTGATCGGCATGAGCCTGCCGTTCATGTTCACCAAGCTGAAGCTCGACCCGGCGACGGCCAGTGGCCCGCTGGTGACCTCGATTGCCGATGCGGCGGGGGTGCTGGTGTACTTTGGGATCGCGTCGTACGTGCTGGATATCTGACAGAGCGCATCCCTTAGAGTCCAAGCTCGACCCCTGTGGGAGCGGGTTTACCCGCGAATGCGAGGGTGAATGCACCGACGCTTTCGCGGGTAAACCCGCTCCCACAGGGGGTGGAGGTAATGCACGCTTCAGTGATTGCCCAATCAGCTGTTAGGCAGCAACCGGCAGGTAATGCTCTTGATGTAGCGGGTTTCGGCAATGGCCGGGTGCACCGGGTGGTCCGGGCCTTGGCCGCCGCGCTCGAGCAGTTGCATGTTGCGGTCCAGGTGGCGGGCGCTGGTCAGCAGGATGTTGTTCAGGTCATCTTCGGGCAGGTGCATCGAGCACGAGGCGCTGACCAGAATGCCGTCCTTGTTGAGCATGCGCATGGCCTGTTCGTTGAGGCGACGGTAGGCCGCTTCGCCGTTTTTCAGGTCTTTCTTGCGCTTGATGAAGGCGGGTGGGTCGGCAATGATCACGTCGAAGCGTTCTTCGGCGGCCTTCAGCTCGCGCAGCGCTTCAAATACGTCACCTTCGATGCAGGTCAGCTTCTCGCTGATGCCGTTGAGCGCGGCATTGCGCTCGACGCCGTCCAGGGCAAAAGCCGACGCATCGACACAGAACACTTCGCTGGCGCCAAACGCGCCGGCTTGCACACCCCAGCCACCGATGTAGCTGAACAGGTCGAGCACGCGCTTGCCTTTGACGTAGGGCGCCAGGCGTGCGCGGTTCATGCGGTGGTCGTAGAACCAGCCGGTCTTCTGGCCTTCACGTACCGGTGCTTCGAACTTGACGCCGTTTTCTTCCAGCGGGACCCAGTCCGGCACTTCGCCGTACACGGTTTCGACGTAGCGCTGCAGGCCTTCGGCATCACGCGCGGCGGAATCGTTCTTGAACAAGATGCCGCTTGGCTTGAGCACTTGCACCAGGGCGGCGATCACGTCGTCCTTGTGCAGTTCCATGGTGGCCGACGCCAGCTGGACCACGAGGATGTCGAAGAAACGGTCGACCACCAGGCCTGGCAGCAGGTCGGAGTCGCCGTAGACCAGGCGGTAGCACGGCTTGTCGAACAGGCGCTCACGCAGCGACAGGGCGACATTGAGGCGGTGTACCAGCAGCGACTTGTCCAGCGGCAGCTTGATGTCGCGCGACAGCAGGCGCGCGCAGATCAGGTTGTTCGGGCTCAGCGCCACGATGCCCAGCGGCTTGCCGTTGGCAGCCTCGAGGATCGCTTGCTGGCCGGCCTGGAAACCTTGCAGCGGGGTCGCGGCGACGTCGACTTCATTGCTGTAGACCCACAGGTGGCCGGCGCGCAGGCGGCGGTCGGCATTGGCTTTGAGGCGTAGGCTGGGCAGGGACATGACGTCGCTCCGGGAAAAAAGAGCGGGAGTATACCGTGTTGGCCTTCGCTTCGGGGTCAGGCGCGACAAAGTGCTGGCCAGGGCTAAAGCCAGCCGATCCGGTGTTAGAATTCGCCGTCCTCAACGAGTGTGTACGCATGTCCCAAGAACTCAGCGCCGAACAGATCCAGCAAGCCTTGCAAGGCATCACCATCCCGCCGCAACCGCAGATCATGGTCGACCTGCAGTTCGAGCAGTACATGCCCGACCCAGACCTGGAAACCATCGCCAAGCTGATTTCCCAAGACCCGGGCTTGTCCGGCGCGTTGCTCAAGTTGGTCAACTCCCCGCATTTCGGCCTCTCCAACAAGATCGGCTCGATCCAGCGGGCGGTGAACCTGCTGGGCAGCCGTTCGATCATCAACCTGATCAACGCCCAGTCGATCAAAGGCGAAATGAGCGACGAGACCATCGTCACCCTGAACCGCTTCTGGGACACCGCGCAGGATGTGGCCATGACCTGCCTGACCTTGGCCAAGCGCACCGGCATGCAGACGGCTGACGAGGCCTACACCCTCGGGCTGTTCCATGATTGCGGTGTGCCGCTGATGCTCAAGCGCTTCCCCAACTACATGGACGTGCTGGAAGAGGCCTATGCCAAGGCCAGCGGCGAAACGCGGGTGGTCGATACGGAAAACCGCGCGTTCAACACCAACCACTCGGTGGTGGGGTACTTCACCGCCAAGTCCTGGCGCCTGCCCGAGCACCTCACGGCGGCCATCGCCAACCACCACAACGCCTTGGCCGTGTTCCGCGATGAGTCTTCGCGCAATACCCAGAGCCAGCTGAAGAACCTGCTGGCGGTGCTGAAGATGGCCGAGCACATCTGCGCGTCCTACCGGGTGCTGGGCAGCCAGAGCGTCGACCACGAATGGGAAGTGGTCGGGCCACTGGTGCTCGACTACATTGGCTTGTCGGACTACGACTTCGAGAACCTCAAACAGAATATTCGAGAGCTGGGCGGGCACTGACACATGCCGGAACTACCCGAAGTAGAAACCACCCGGCGCGGCATTGCGCCTCATCTGGAAGGCCAGCGGGTCAGCCGGGTGGTGGTGCGTGACCGGCGCCTGCGCTGGCCGATCCCCGAAGACCTGGATGTGCGCTTGTCGGGGCAGCGTATCGTCAGCGTCGAGCGGCGGGCCAAGTACCTGTTGATCAATGCCGAGGTCGGTACCTTGATCAGCCATTTGGGCATGTCGGGCAATTTGCGCCTGGTCGAGCTTGGCCTGCCGGCGGCCAAGCATGAGCACGTGGATATCGAGCTGGAGTCGGGGCTGATGTTGCGCTACACCGACCCGCGCCGTTTCGGCGCCATGCTCTGGAGCCTCGACCCGCTCAACCACGAACTGCTGCTGCGTCTGGGGCCAGAGCCGTTGACCGACCTGTTCGATGGCGAGCGTTTGTTCCAGCTGTCCCGTGGGCGCTCGATGGCGGTCAAGCCGTTCATCATGGATAACGCCATCGTCGTGGGGGTGGGCAACATCTACGCCACCGAAGCGTTGTTTGCTGCGGGCATCGACCCACGCCGCGAGGCGGGCGGTATTTCGCGGGCGCGGTACCTGAAGCTGGCCATCGAGATCAAACGCGTGCTGGCAGCGGCCATCGAGCAGGGCGGCACGACCTTGCGTGATTTCATCGGCGGGGATGGGCAGCCGGGCTACTTCCAGCAGGAACTGTTCGTCTACGGGCGGGGCGGGATGCCGTGCAAACTGTGTGGCACGACCTTGCGCGAGGTGAAGCTAGGCCAGCGGGCAAGCGTGTTCTGCCCACGCTGCCAGCGCTGAAGTGTTTCGCTGTACCTTGTAGGAGCGGCCTTGCGTCGCGATGGGGCGCGAAGCGGCCCCAGGTTTTCAGCGTCGCAGCATAAATTGCCGGGGCCGCTTTGCGGCCCTTTCGCGACACAAGGCCGCTCCTACAGAGGGGCGCGTAAGTGCAGGTGGGCTTAGGCCTTGCCCGTAATCAGGCGGTACTTGGCCATCAGCTGCTCTTCGGTCTCTGGGTGCGCTTCATCCAGGGGGATGCAGTCGACCGGGCAGACCTGCTGGCACTGGGGCTCGTCGTAATGACCCACGCACTGGGTGCACAGGTTAGGGTCGATCACGTAGATCTCTTCGCCTTGGGAGATGGCCTCGTTCGGGCACTCGGGTTCGCAGACGTCGCAGTTGATGCAATCGTCGGTGATGATCAGGGACATGGGGACTCCGGCCGGGGCTCTCAGCCCGGGCATGTTCAACGCTGTGGGCACAATTGTGCCGCATTCGCGCCCGCAGTGCACGCGGGCGCGATGATCAGGCGTGCAGGCTTACTTCTTGAACCGTTCGGTCAGCGCCTCAGCCACTATGGGGTGGACGAATTTGCTGATATCACCCCCCAATGCGGCAATTTCCCGGACCAATGTCGAGGAAATGAACGAATAACGCTCCGACGGCGTCAGGAACAGGCTCTCGACATCGGGTGCCAGTTGCCGGTTCATGTTCGCCAGCTGGAACTCGTACTCGAAGTCGGAGACCGCGCGCAGGCCACGCAGGAAGACGTTGGCGCCCTGTTCCTTGGCAAAATGCGCCAACAGGGAAGAGAAGCCGATGACTTCGACATTGGGCAGGTGCTTGGTGACCTCACGGGCCAGCGCAACCCGTTGTTCCAGCGGGAACAGGGGGTTTTTCTTCGGGCTGGCCGCCACTGCGATAATCACGTGGTCGAAGAGCCGCGAGGCGCGCTCGACCAAGTCGCCATGGCCTTTGGTAATGGGGTCGAAAGTACCCGGGTACAACACTCGGTTCATCGCGTCATCCTGGCTGGAGTGCGTTGGGGAGTCGGATGGTAGCGCAGCGATAGCGCCCGGCCAAGTCATGCGGCCGGCTGATGGCACTATAGACAGTGGGTGCATTCGTTGTCATGCGTTGTGTGCCAGGCGGGCGATCAGGGCCTCGGTGAGCTTGGCGCTGATGGCGTACACCGACAATTGCGGGTTGGCGCCGATGCTGGTGGGGAACAGTGAGCCGTCGTGAATCGACAGGTTTTCCAGCTGATGGTGCTGGCCCAGGCTGTTGCACACCGCGTGTCGAGGGTCTTCACCCAGGGCACAGCCGCCCATCACGTGGGCGCTGCCCAGGCGTGTGCGGAACGGCGCCAGTGGCAGGCCGTCGATCATCGCCAGGGCTTCGCCAAGGTTGTTGGTGTAGCGGGCATCACTGTGCACCGGCATCACCTGCTCGGCCCCGGCGGCGAACTGGATCTGCGCCATGCTGCGGTAGGCGCGGCGCAAACCGTCGCGCAGGTAGTCATTGACCGGGTAATCCAGCACGGGCGAGCCATCGCCACGCAGCTCGACCGTGCCACCCTGGCTTTCTGGGTGAAAGCCATCGCGCAGCAACGCCAGCATCACGTGGGTATGCGGCAGCTCGGCCATGCGCTGGGCATTTTCGCTGCCATGTCCGCCCAGCAGGGTGCTGGCCAGGGCCGGGTGTAGCGGGGGCACTTCCAGTTTGTAGCCGACCGGGCCGCCGCTGCCGCCCAGCCATTGGAAGTGATCGCTGTAGATGGACTGCGGGGCACCGTAATAGGGGTCGATGCGCGCCTTGAACCGTGCCGCGCTGAAGTTGACCAGGTGCAGGAAGGTGCGTTTGCCCAGGCGGGCGTGTGGGTCGGGGGCGTTGGAGCGCAGCAGCAGGGCAGGGCTGTTGATACCGCCCCCGGCGAGGATGTAGTGGCGGGCGCGCACGCTGATCTGCCGGCCGGTGGGGTTTATCCCTTGGGCATCCAGGGCTGTGCACTGCAACTGGGTAATGCGCTCGCCGTTGTGCTCGAAGCGCTCGGCACGCGCAAGATAGAGCAGCTCGCCGCCCTGGTCGAGGGTGGCTGGAATAGTCGTCACCAGCATCGATTGCTTGGCGTTGACCGGGCAGCCCATGCCGCAATAGCCAAGGTTCCAGCAACCCCGCACGTTGCGCGGGATTACCGCCCAGCGATAGCCGAGTTGTTCGCAGCCACAGCGCAGGACCTCGTTGTTGGCGTTGGGTGGCAAGGCCCAAGGGCTGATGCCCAACTGCTGTTCGATGCGCTCGAACCAGGGGCCTAGCGCCTCGTTGTCCAAGCCATTGACCTGATGCTCCCGGGCCCAATGGGCCAGGGTCTGTGGCGGCGTGCGAAAGCTCGAGGTCCAATTCACCAGCGTGGTGCCGCCCACGGCGCGGCCCTGCAGAATGGTGATGGCGCCGTCCTTGCTCATGCGGCCGAGGCCTTCCTGGTAGAGGCTGGCGTAGGCCTCGCTCTCCAGCAGGTGGAAGTCGCTGCTGGTCTTCAGGGGGCCTTCCTCGATTAGCAGCACCTTGAACCCCGCGGCGCTGAGCAACTGCGCGCTGGTGGCGCCGCCAGCGCCGCTGCCGATTACGGCGATATCGGCCTGCAGGGCCAGGTCATGCGCCAGGCGCGAGCCGTCGTGGGTGATCCAGCCGCGTTCGAGGCCTTGGCGAAACGGGTCGATTACAGGCATTGGCAAGGCTCTTGTGGTCGTCAGATCTTCGGTGGCCCTGGGTAGCCGCAGGCGGCCCAGGCTTCCGGCCGTTCATACCAGGCCATCTGCAACAATTGCAGCAGCGAGGCGTGGCCCATGCGCAGCAGGTTCAGCGAACTGTCCTGCCAGCGTTGCAGAAACGCGTTGATCTGCTCGCTGCTGGCCTGCTGCCAGGCGCCCCACACGCCAGTCAGCGGGCCACGGGTCAGTGGCAGGCTGAGCACGTCGAACAGTTGCCGGGTGAGCTTGAGCATTTCTGGCGACAGCGCCGACAGTTTGTGATCGAGGCTGTGCAGCACCAGCGCCTCGACGGCCTGGGTGCCGGCCAGTACCACCGGGATCAGCGCGCTCAACAGGGGCAGGTCGTCATCACGCAGCACGTTGTAACCGGGCGCGGCCGACTGTGCTGTGCAGCCGACCAGGCTGGTGGTGGCGAGGAAGGCGCTGGCGCCCAGGCTGAAACGGAGCAAGTCGCGACGCTGCATGGGCTTGGGCTCAGCGAATGAACAGCTTGTAGACCAGGCGCTGCAAGGCCTTGCCATACGGTGGGTAAATAAGACGTGCAGCGTTCAGGCGCTGTTTGGCCAGCACGGCCTTGGCCTTGCTGAAGGTCAGAAAACCCTCGTGGCCGTGGTAGTGGCCCATGCCGGAAGGCCCGATGCCGCCAAAGGGCAGGTCGTCCTGAGCCACATGCAGCAGGGTGTCGTTCAGGCACACGCCGCCGGAGTGGCTGTGACGCAGCACGTGTTCCTGCTCGCTGCGGTCGTAGCCGAAGTAGTAAAGGGCCAGTGGGCGAGGGCGCTGGTTGATGTAGGCCAATGCCTGGTCGAGGCTGTCGTAGGGCACCAGCGGCAGCAGCGGGCCGAAGATTTCGTCCTGCATCACCTGCATCTCGTCGTTCACGTCCAGCAGCAAGTGAGGGGGCAGGCGTCGTCCCTGGCGCGGCTCGCCTGGGTAGAGGTCGAGCACCTGGGCGCCTTGGTCACGGGCGTCGTCCAGCAGGTGCTGCAGGCGCTGCAACTGCCGCGGGTTGATGATGGCGGTGTAGTCGGGGTTGTCGGCGATACGCGGGAACAGGCGGTGGACGGCCGACTGGTAAGCGTCACTGAAGGCCCCTAGCCGCTCGCGCGGTACCAGCACGTAATCGGGGGCCACACAGGTTTGGCCGGCGTTCAGGGTTTTGCCGAAGGCGATGCGCTCGGCCGCGCTGTCCAGGGGCACGCTGGCCGAAACGATGGCCGGGGATTTGCCGCCCAGCTCCAGGGTGACCGGGGTCAGGTTGTGCGCCGCGGCCAGCATCACCTGGCGGCCGACGCTGGTTGCACCAGTGAACAGCAGGTGATCGAACGGCAGGCGGGCAAAGGCCTGGGCAACCTCGACCTCACCCAACACCACGCTGACCAGGTCTTCGGGGAACACGCGCGCCAGCAACTGCTGGAGGGCCAGGGCGCTGGCGGGCGTTGCTTCGCTGAGCTTGAGCATGACCCGGTTGCCTGCGGCCAGGGCACAGGTCAGCGGGCCAATGGCGAGAAACAGCGGGTAGTTCCACGGCACGATGATGCCGACCACGCCCAGCGGTTGATAGCGCACCTGCGCGCTGGCGGGCTGGAAGGCCAGGCCGACGCGGCGCCTGCTGGCGCGCATCCAGCGTCGCAGGTGCTTTTCGGCGTGGCGCAGGCCCTGGACCGAGGGCAGCAATTCAGCCAACAAGGTTTCATCGGCGCTGCGCCCGTCAAAGTCTTGATCGATGGCTTCGATCAGCTGCGTTTGCTCGGCCAGCAGTGCCTCGCGCAGGCTCCTCAGCCATTGCCGGCGCTGGGCTGCCGGGGGTGCGGGGTTACCCGCAAAGGCCAGGCGTTGGGCGGCGAACCTCGCCGTCAGGTCGAGGTCGGAATGCACAGGAGGCACGTCAACGGGCGAGGTCATATCGGCTCGAATCCGGGCAGGAAATCCCTAGAGCCTATACTCTAATCCGAACGATCGTGCGAATTTTTCGTTGGCGTCGAGCGGTGTATTCCACACCGGATACGCCTTAAGATGGCCCTTTGATCAAGGCCCGCAGACTGGGAGCTGAGCATGGCCCCGCGCATGAAGACCCGAGAGCGCATCGTGCAGAACAGCCTAGAGCTGTTCAACCAGCAGGGCGAACGTAGCGTCAGTACCAACCACATTGCCGCGCACATGGAAATTTCGCCCGGCAACCTGTATTACCACTTCCCCAACAAGCAGGCGATCATCGCCCTGTTGTTCAGCCAGTACGAAGAGCTGGTGGACAGCTTTTTGCGCCCGCCTCAAGGGCGTTGCGCCACCGTGGAAGACAAACGTTTCTACCTCAAGGCCCTGCTCGCGGCGATGTGGAGCTACCGCTTCCTGCACCGCGACCTGGAGCACTTGCTGGACAGCGACCCCGAGCTGGCCGCCCGTTACCGGCGGTTTTCCGAGCGCTGCCTGCGTCAGGGCCAAGCGATTTACCGTGGCTTCGTCGACGCCGGGATCCTGGCCATGGCGCCGGCGCAGATCGAGTCGCTGACCATCAACGCCTGGATCGTCCTGACCTCGTGGGTGCGCTTTCTCAGCACCACGCGCGAGCATTCCGCGCACCTGGGTGAAGAAGCCTTCAAGCGGGGCGTCTATCAGGTATTGGTACTGGAGCTCGGCTTTGTCACCGCAGATGCCCGCAGCGCCGTGGACGCGCTGTGCCAGGAATTCCACGTACCCTTCAACCAGGCCTTGGAACTGTAAACCAGGGCCCGAGTGCTATCGATCAGGAGATTGTCATGCCCCTTGCGCAATTGATCACCCCGGAAAAGTTGGCCGAGCGTCTGGGCTCGCCCGATTTGGTGATCCTCGACTGCCGCTTTGCCCTCGAGGATGTGGATTATGGCCAACGCAGCTATGCCGAGGGGCATATTGCCGGGGCCCACTTCGCTGACCTGGAGCGCGACCTCAGCGGCCCGATAAGCAAGGGGCGTACGGGGCGCCACCCGTTGCCCGATGCGGCGCGGCTGGTCGAGCGTCTGCGTGAGTGGGGCGTGGACAATGACAGCGAGGTGGTGCTGTACGACGACGGCCCGGGTGCGTTTGCTGCTCGTGCCTGGTGGTTGCTGGCCTGGTTGGGCAAGCGCAGCGGCGTGTCGATTCTCGATGGCGGGCTCAAGGCATGGCATGCGGCGCACCTGCCACTGAGCCTGGACCCACCGCTCAAGCGCGAAGGGACCTTCAAGGGCGAACCGGACAGCAAGCTGCTGATCGATGCCGCGCACTTGGCCAAACACCTGGGCGATGCCGAGCTGACGCTGATCGACGCCCGCGCGCTGCCGCGCTTCCGGGGTGAAGTCGAGCCGATTGACCCGGTCGCCGGGCACATCCCTGGCGCGCAGTGCGCGGCGTTCACCGACAACCTGGGGGCCGACGGGCGTTTCCTGCCGGCCGAAGCGCTCAAGCAACGGTTCGCAGAAAAACTGGCCGGGCGCTCGCCGGAGCACCTGGTGGCCTACTGCGGGTCGGGCGTGACCGCTTGCCACAACCTGTTTGCCTTGGCACTGGCGGGCTATCCGCTGGGGCGGCTGTATGCGGGGTCGTGGAGCGAATGGATCAACAACCCGGCGCACGGGGTGGCTACCGGGGATTGACCCGGGCCGCCGCTAAGCGCCTTCTACCAGCCACTGCGGAATCCGCCGCTCCAGGTAATACCCCGGGTTGCGCAGGCTGCCATCGACAAAGCCCACATGGCCGCCGCGGTTGTGCAGTTCAAAGTGCGTCTGCGGCGCCAGTTCGTTGGCCAGGGGCAAGCTGTGGCTGGAGACGAACGGGTCGTCGCTGGCGTGGATGATCAGGGTTGGGGTGCGATTCTCACCCAGGAAGAAGCGGCTCGATGAGCGCCGGTAGTAGTCGTGTGCATCGTTGAACCCGTTCAGCGGCGCGGTGACCTTGCCGTCGAAGTCCCAGAAGGTACGCAGGTTGGTCAGCGGCCCAAGCCGTTGCAGCGCCGCCAGCCGCTCATGCTGGCCCTTCTCATGAAAATGCCGCTGCTTCAGTTGCACATAGGCCAGCATCTCGCGCATGAAGTGCGCCTGGTAGACCTTGGAAAAGCCTTGGCCGATGCGGTCGGCACACTGGTCCAGACGAAACGGCACCGACACCGCGACCGCCGCTTCCAGCTGGCTGGCCGGTCCGCTTTCGCCCAGGTACTTGAGCAACACATTGCCACCCAACGAATAACCCACCGCGTAAAGCGGTGCCAATGGGCGCTGGGCGCGCAGGTGGGCGACGATTTCTGCCAGGTCTTCGCTGGCGCCGGAGTGGTAGCTGCGCGGCAGCAGGTTCGGTTCGCCCGAGCAACCGCGCCAGTTCACCGCCACACTGGCCCAGCCGCGGCCCTGCAGGGCTTGCTGCAAGCCTTTGACATAGGGCGAGTGGGAGGAACCGGTGAGGCCATGCAGCACCAGCACCAACGGTGCATCCGGTTGGTGCGGGCCGTGCCAGTCGAGGTCGATGAAATCGCCATCGGCCAGCCACAGCCGCTCGCGGTCGCGTTGCAGTTCGGGCAGCTTGCGCCAGAACGGCCCCCACAGGGTTTGCAGATGGGGGTTGGACAGGCCGACGGCCGGGCGGAACGTGGCAGTGAAACTGGGCATGCTGGGCAACTCGTGATGTGCCTGCCTAGAGTGCCATGAAACGCTGCCGCTGTACCTGCGCTATTGGTCGGAGGCCGGTAGCGGTTGCTGATCGACAACCGGGCCGACACTGACCAGCAGCCTGCGCGTCAGGTCTAACCTGCGTTGCATGACTTCGCGGACCGCCTCCGGGGTCAGCGTGGCCAAGCGCTCGTTATACGTGTTCAGGTGATCGGCAGGTTGGCGTTGCTGGGTGGTTTCGGTCAGCAGCTCAGCCAGGCGCTTGTTCTGCGCAACCGTACGCAACAACTGGCCTGCCAGCTGTTGGCAGGCCAGTTGCAACTCGGCCTCGGTCGGCCCATGCATCACCAAGTCGCGTAGCAAAGCCTCTACCAGGGCTTGCGAGCTTTTCACGTAGGGTGGGGCAATCTCCCACTCGATCGCGAAGAGCCCTCCAACGCGCTTGGGCACCAGCTGGCTGTAGATGTCGTAGGTCAAGCCTTGGTGTTTGCGCAGCGCTTTCATCAAGCGGGAGTCGGACCCCACACTCAGCACCTCGCAGGCCAACTTCAGGGCAAGGTACTCAGGGTCGTTGGCCGGTACGTCGACGGGCAGCGCAAGAAGAACCGCGTTGCCTGCCCCGGCTTGCTCAATGTTGATTGTGGCGCCCGATGTCAGCGGTGCAGCTGGCAGCTCAACCGCAGCCCAGCCTTGGGGCAGTGCCTGGCTGATACGCTGTGCCATGGCCTGCGCCTCGATGCGGGGCAGATCCCCGACCACGACCATTTCCAGGTTGGTGGCGGAGTAGGCGCGTCGGTGAAATGCTCTCAGGTCAGCGGGCGTGACTGTATCGAGCACTTGCGTGGTGCTTTCCTGTGGCTGGCCGTAGGGGTGGCCGCTGAAGAGGTGGCGATAGGCTTCGCTGCGTGCTCTGAGCACTGGTTGCCTGGCGCGGGCAGCGTCATGCAGCACCAGCTGGCGTTTGACCTTCTCCAGGGCTGGGGCGGGAAAGGCCGGTTGTGCGACGAGGCTGGTGAACAGCTCGATGGCAGGGTCAAGCAGTGCCCGGGTACTGACAGTGCGCAGGCTCAGGGTGGCGTGATCGTGGCGTATCTGCTTTTCAACCACCGCACCGAGCCGCTCGATACGCTGCGCATGTTCGGCGGCATTGAAGCGCAGGCTGCCCTCGTCGAGCATGTACAGCGTCAAGGCCGCCAGGCTGGGTGGGTCAACCGAAGCAGTACCGGCGTTAAAGCGCAGCACCACATCGACGATAGGCAAGCCGCGGGCTTCGACGAACGTGACGCCTGTTCCGGCGTCGGTTCTCCAGGTGTGTACCTCGGTGCGGATGGCCTCGCGCTGTTGCAGGTCCAGCCCTTGGGCGGAGAGTAGGCCGCCGTAGATGCCATGTGCCGCCGGAGGGGGCGATATCCTGTCATTCATGGGCGCGCTCCTTGTTATGCATGTAGGTGATCGCTGTGCGAGGCGCTGTCAGGTAGGCGACGGCGGCCTGGTGCACCTGTTCGGCCGTCACGGCTTCGAGGGTGGCTCGTTCATCATCCAGCGCGATGGGGTCCAGCCCGCAGGCCGCCTGCCTGCCGATGGCATGTGCTTGCTCAGCGATGGCGTCCCGGGCAAACAGTTGCCTGGCGAGGAGGCGTGCCTTGGCCCGCTGAAGCGCCTCGATGCTGGGCGGCTGCTGACGAAAGCGTTCGATTTCAGCCAACAGCCTGTCGGCCGCAGCCTCGGGCGTGACGTGCGCGCTACAGAAGGCGTAGAGCGTCAGCAGGCTGTCGCCGCGCCGATACGGCTCGTAAGTTGCCTTCAGGCCTTGCAGCACCTGTTCGTCTATCACCAGCAGGCGGCGGAGGGTGGCGGCGTGGCCTTCGCTGAGGAGATCGGGCAGCAGCCGCAACGCATGGGCTTGCGCGTTGGACGTGGCGGTGCGTTGGCTGGGCAGGTTGAAACTGAGGATCACGCCAGGCCTCAGGCCTTGCAGGTGCACTGTTTGAGCGCGGCGCGTCAGCTCGGCATCCTCGACGGGCGTTTGACGGGGTGGCAGGCGATGGGCGGGGATCACGGCAAAGTGCCGCGCCACCAGTGCCTGCAGTGGCTGCAGCCCGATATCGCCGACGACTGACAAGGTCGCGTTGTTTGGGTGATACCAGGTCTGGTACCAGGTGCGCGCCGCTGCGGGCGTCATGGCGTGGAGATCGGCGGGGTGGCCGATCACCGGCGTTGCGTAGCGGCTGTTGCCGTGGGCTAGCAACTGGTGCTGCTCCATGGCGAGGGCCAAGGGGTTGTTGTCGATATCGACGCGCCGCTCGGCCATGACCACCGCCAGTTCGCGGGCAAAGGGTGCATCGCTGAGCGTGGCAGTGGCCATGGTGTCGGCCATGGCTTCCAGTGCAATCTCCAGCCGGCTGACGGGCAAGGTCAGTGGAAAATATGTGGCGTCTTCTAGCGTGAACGCATTCGGGTCACCGCCGAGGCGGGTCATCAGCGTCGAATATTGCCCGCTGGCCAGCTTGCTGCTGCCCTCGAACAGCAGATGCTCCAGGGCATGGGACAGGCCGCTGTGGCCGTCAGGCTCGTCGATGGAGCCTACGTGGTACCACAGCTGCACGCTGACCAGCGGGGCGCGACGGTCTTCGCGCAGGTAGACGCGCAGGCCATTGGCGAGGGCAAAGGACTGTACCGACGGTGTCGGCTTTGGCGGTTCGGTCATGGTTGAAGTGCTCCAGCAAGAAACGAAGGAGCAGCTTCAGCCAGGGGACCGGTTGCTGTGCGGTAGCTAAATACGCCAACGCTTTACGCGGACAATGTACGCCGGCCTGATGTCAGGTGATCAGCCCCGCTGCCAGAGCGCGTAATGCACCTGACCGGTCTTTTTCTCCCGGTGCAGGCGCCAGTTGCCCGGCAGTTGCAAGGCCGAGGGTGCGGTCTCGCTCTCGGTGTAGATCCACGCCTGTTCCCGCAGCCACTGGTTCTGTTCCAGCAGGTTGCAGGTGTTGGCCAGCAGGTCCTGGTGGAACGGTGGGTCGAGGAACACCACGTCGAACTGCTGCTTGGCCGGGTTCTGCAGGTAGCGCAGCGCGTCGGTTTGCAGAATTTGCCCGCGAGGGCAGCGCAGCAGCTCGAGGTTGTCCTTGAGGTTGCTGATGGCGGCGGGGTTGCTGTCCAGTGCCACGGCGTCTTCGGCACCGCGCGACAAGGCTTCCAGCACCAGCGCGCCGCTGCCGGTGAACGCGTCCAGCACGCGGGCGCCTTCGATGTAGGGCGCGAGCCAGTTGAACACGGTTTCGCGTACGCGATCAGGCGTTGGCCGCAGGCCGTCGCCTTCAGGCACCGCCAGGCGGCGGCTGCGCCACTCGCCGGCGATGATGCGCAGGTGGCCCTGGCCCTTGCTGTGGCCCGGTTGAGGGCGGGCGGGAGGGGTGGATCTTGGCATTAGTGCTCCGGTACGCCGAGCGGTTGCTCGGAAGGCTTGTCAGTGGGGGCTGGCAGCGGTTTTTGCGGCACCTTGGGGCCCGCGGTGACGATCACCAGTTTATCGGCTGACAGGTGTTTGTTCATGGCGGCCTTGACCTGCTCGACGGTGAGCGCCTGGGACTGCTGCATGAAGTCCTCCAGCCAGGTCAGCGGCAGGTTGTAGAAGCCAATGGCCCCCAGTTGGCCAACGATACTGGCGTTGCTGGCATTGGACAGCGGGAAGCTGCCGGCCAGCTCGCGCTTGGCATCGTCCAGCTCTTGCTGGGTCGGGCCGCTCTTGAGGTAATCGGCCAGGATGTCCTGGACCAGCTTGAGGGTGCCTTCGCTGAGTTCGGCGCGGGTTTGCAGGTTGATCATGAACGGGCCACGTACCTGCATCGGGCTGAACACCGAGTAGACGCCGTAAGTGAGCCCGCGTTTTTCACGCACTTCGCTCATCAGGCGGGTGCCGAACGCGCCACCGCCGAGGATCTGGTTGCCCAGCGACAGGGCCGGCCAGTCCGGGTCCTGGCGGTCGATACCCAGCTCGGCCAGCATCAGGTGGGTCTGCTTGGACGGGAAGTCGATGTGGGTCAGGCCCGCCTTGGGGTCGGTCGGTTGGGCCGGTGCAGCCAGCGCCGGGCCTTTCGGCAGGCCGGCGGATACCTGGGCGGCAATGGCTTCGGCTTCGGCGCGGCTGAGGTCGCCGACCAGGGCGATGACCGCGTTGCCGGCCGAGTAAGCCTTGGCGTGGAAGGCGCGCAGCTGTGCCAGGGTGATGCCGTTGATGCTCTCGGCGCTGCCGTCGCTCGGGTGGGCGTACGGGTGGTCGCCGTACAGCTTGCCGAACAGGGCCTTGCCCGCGAGCTTGCCGGGGTTCTGCTTGTCGTATTCGAAGCCGGCCAGCATCTGGTTCTTGATGCGCTTGAGGGCGTCCTCGGGGAAGGTCGGCTTGCCTGCCACTTCAGCGAACAGCTTGAGCGCCGGTTCGCGCTTGTCCTTGGTGCTCAGGCTGCGCAGCGATGCCACGGCCATGTCGCGGTACGAGCCGTTGCCGAAGTCTGCGCCCAGGCCCTCGAAGCCTTCGGCAATAGCGGTCACGTCCTTGCCGGCCACGCCCTCGTTGAGCATGGCGTTGGTCAAGGCGGCCAGGCCTGGCGTGCCGCCGTCCTGGCTGCTACCGGCGGCGAAGGTGACGCGCAGGTCGAACATCGGCAGTTCGCGGGCTTCGACGAACAGTACTCGGGCGCCTTCGGCGGTGTTCCAGTGCTGGATGTTCAGCTGACGTCGGCTGGGGGCCTTGCCGTCCAGCTCGGCCAGCGACTGGAGGGTATTGGCTGGGCGGGCCGCGGTGCTGTCAGCCTTGGCCGCGTTGTCGGCCAGGGCCGGGGCCGTCAATACCGCCGCCAGCGCCAGGGCGCGGATGCCCGTGGCCAGCAGGGTGTGGCGTGGTGCGCTGCGATCACTCATGAGCGGACTCCTCGGGCAATACATGGGCAACGCTCAGGCGTTCGCGGGTGAAATAGGTGCGCGCAGCGTTCTGGATGTCTTGCGGGGTCACGCGCTTGAGCTCGTCCAGCTCGCTGTCGATCAGCTTCCAGGACAGGCCCACGGTCTCCAGCTGGCCGATGGTGGTGGCCTGGCTGCTGATGGAGTCGCGGTCGTAGACCAGGCCGGCGATCACCTGGGCGCGCACGCGTTCGAGTTCTTCGGCGCTGGGTGGGGTGGTCTTGAGTTCTTCCAGCAACTGCCAGATGCCCTTTTCCACGTCTTCCATGGTTTTTTGCTTTTGCACGTTCGGCGTGGCCGAGATCAGGAACAGGCTGTCGCCACGGGTGAAGGCGTTGTAGCTGGACGACGCACCGGCCACCAGTTCCTGGCCGCGCTCCAGGCGGGCTGGCATCCGTGCGCTGTAGCCGCCATCGAGCAGGGCCGAGATCAGGCGCAGGGCATGCACCGTGCGCGGGTCCTTGGCGGTCGGCAGGCCAGGTACGTTGAAGCCGTAGATCAGGCTCGGCAACTGGGTGCGCACGTGCAAGGTCAACTGGCGTTGGCCGGGCTCGGCCAGCTCAAGCGGCAGCTTGGCGGGCGGCACCGCACGCTTGGGAATGCCGGCGAAGTACTTTTGCGCCAGGCCCTTGACCTCATCGACGGTGACATCGCCGACCACCACCAGGGTGGCATTGTTGGGCGCATACCAGGATTCGTACCAATGGCGCAGCTCTTCGACCTTCATGCGGTCGAGGTCGGCCATCCAGCCAATGGTCGGGGTGTGATAGCCACTGGCCGGGTAGGCCATCGCGCGGAACAGCTCGAACGCCTTGGCATTGGGCTGATCGTCGGTGCGCAGGCGGCGCTCCTCTTTGATCACTTCTATTTCGCGGCTGAACTCGTCGGCGGGCAGGCGCAGGCTGGCCAGGCGATCGGCCTCCAGCTCAAGGGCCACCGGCAGGCGGTCGCGGGCCAGCACCTGGTAATAGGCCGTGTAGTCGTCGCTGGTGAAGGCGTTCTCTTCCGCACCCAGGTCGCGCAGGATGCGCGAGGCCTCGCCGGGGCCGACTTTGGCGCTACCCTTGAACATCATGTGTTCAAGGGCGTGGGACAGGCCGGTCTGGCCCGGGGTCTCGTAGCTGGAGCCCACCTTGTACCAGATCTGCGAGACCACCACCGGCGCGCGGTGGTCTTCGCGCACGACCACCTTGAGGCCGTTGTCGAGGATGAATTCGTGGGTCGGTTGCACATCGGCGGCGAAGGCCGCGAGCGGCAGGCAGAGCGTGCCGAGCAACAGGCCAGCGGCGCGGCGGGCTAGAGCATTCATACGGTGTTTAACCTGTTCGGCGGCCCGCAGGGTTTAGCGTCGGCGGGCCAGGAGGTGCTAGGATACTGATCCGGTTGCCTGGCGACCATGCCTGTCGCCGTTCTGGCCCACAGGACACTAAGACAAAACGTTGCGCATGAACCAGCCGGCTTCAAGATAGTCTGTTCTGCGTATAGAGAATTCCCGATGCGTCATTGCTGGCGCATCGCTACCCTGAGATAGCCGTCCTCCATGTTTGGTTCCAACGACGACAAAAAAGCGCCGGCCGAGTCTGGCGAAAAGAAAGGCCTGTTCAGCTGGTTTCGCAAGAAGCCGCAGCAACCTGTCGCCGAACAGCCGCAAACGCCCGAGCCACAGGCTGAAGAGCCGGTAGCAGCGCAGCCTGCCGTCGAGCAGCCTGCTGTGGCGCCGGCCGAGCCGGTGGCCGCACAAGCCCCTGTTGCGCCCGAGCCGCCTCAACCAGTGCCGGCCCCGGCTGACCCTGAGCCTTCTCAGCCTGCCCAGCCCCCTGTGGCGGCGAGCATGCCCGCGAACGCGCAAGCCAGCGCGCCGCAGGTCGAACCCCAAGCGCCGGTGGTAACCGCCCCCGAAGCCCCGGTAATTCGTGCCGTCGAGCCGCCTGTCAGCAATCTGGTATTGCCAGTTGCCGAAGAGCCTGTGGCCCTGGTGCCGGACCTTGAGCCCACGGCCCCGCCTGCAATTCCTGAGCGACCAGCGGTCGAGGCCGCCGCGCCGGTGGCAGCCGCACCCCAGCCAGCGCCGGTGGTTGCCGAGCCCGCCCCGGTCGTGGCGCCTGCTCCAGCTCCAGCTCCAGCTGCAGAAGCTCCAGCCCCGACCCCGGTCGAACCCGAGCCCGTTGCCGCGCCGGTCGCCACTGAACAGTCCAAACCCGGCTTCTTCGCCCGCCTCAAGCAGGGCCTGTCCAAGACCAGCGCCAGTATCGGCGAAGGCATGGCCAGCCTGTTCCTGGGCAAAAAAGTCATCGATGACGACCTGCTCGACGAGATCGAGACCCGCCTGCTGACCGCCGACGTTGGCGTGGAAGCGACTTCGGCCATCGTCCAGAACCTGACCCAGAAGGTCGCCCGCAAGCAGTTGGCCGATGCCGATGCGCTGTACAAGTCGCTGCAGGAAGAACTGGCCGCGCTGCTGCGCCCGGTCGAGCAGCCGTTGAAGATCCAGGCGCAAAACAAGCCCTACGTGATCCTGGTGGTCGGCGTGAACGGCGCCGGCAAGACCACTACCATTGGCAAGCTGGCCAAGAAGCTGCAGCTGGAAGGCAAGAAGGTCATGCTGGCTGCGGGCGACACCTTCCGCGCCGCGGCGGTCGAGCAGTTGCAGGTTTGGGGTGAGCGTAACCAGATCCCGGTAATCGCCCAGCACACCGGTGCCGACTCGGCCTCGGTGATCTTCGACGCCGTGCAGGCCGCCAAGGCCCGTGGCGTCGACGTGCTGATCGCTGATACCGCCGGCCGTCTGCACACCAAAGACAACCTGATGGAAGAGCTGAAGAAGGTGCGCCGAGTGATCGGCAAGCTCGACGCCGAGGCGCCGCACGAGGTGCTGCTGGTGCTCGACGCCGGCACCGGCCAAAACGCCATCAGCCAGGCCAAGTACTTCAACCAGAGCGTCGAGCTGACCGGCCTGGCCCTGACCAAGCTGGACGGCACCGCCAAAGGCGGCGTTATCTTCGCCCTGGCCAAGCAGTTCAGCATTCCGATCCGTTTCATCGGTGTGGGTGAAGGTATCGACGACCTGCGCACCTTCGAAGCCGAGCCGTTCGTCAAAGCGCTGTTCGCCGAGCGAGAGCATCCATGATCCGATTCGAACAGGTTGCCAAGCGCTATCCCAATGGCCATGTAGGCTTGCATGAGCTGAGTTTCCGGGCGCGCCGGGGCGAATTCCTGTTCGTCACCGGGCACTCGGGTGCCGGTAAGAGCACCTTGCTGCGCCTGCTGCTGGCCATGGAGCGCCCGACCAGCGGCAAGCTGCTGCTGGCAGGGCAGGACCTGGGCCAGATCAGCAATGCGCAGATCCCGTTCCTGCGCCGGCAGATCGGTGTGGTGTTCCAGAACCACCAGTTGCTGTTCGACCGCACGGTGTTCAACAACATCGCCTTACCGCTGCAGATCCTCGGCCTGTCCAAGGCCGAGATCACCAAACGCGTCGACTCGGCCTTGGAGCGTGTCTCGCTGGCCGACAAAGGCGAACTGTTCCCGGCCGATTTGTCCACGGGGCAGCAACAACGGGTCGGTATCGCACGTGCCATCGTCCATCAGCCGGCCCTGTTGCTGGCCGACGAACCCACCGGCAACCTTGACCCGCGCCTGGCCGCAGAGATCATGGGCGTGTTCGAAGACATCAACCGCCTGGGCACCACGGTATTGATCGCCAGCCATGACCTGGCACTGATCGCGCGCATGCGGCATCGCATGCTGACCCTGCAGCGCGGCCGTCTGATCGGCGATGGGGAGGCCGGGCAATGAGCACTACACGTACGCCGAAGGTTTCCGAACGGGTTGCGCCGAAACCCGCCGACCCGCAACCGGCGAAGAAAAAGCGCGACGACGATGACGGCCCAGATTTCCGCACACTGCTGCACGCCTGGCTGGAAAGCCATCGCGCGAGCATGGCCGACAGCTTGCGTCGCCTCGGCAAGCAGCCGATCGGCAGCTTCTTCACCTGCCTGGTAATGGCAGTGGCGTTGAGCATGCCCATGGGCCTGTCGTTGCTGCTGAAGAACGTCGAAAAGCTCGGCGGCTCCTGGCAGCGCGCCGCGCAGATTTCGCTGTACCTCAAGCTCGACGCTGGCAGCAAGGAAGGTGAAGCGCTGCGCGATGAGATCAAGCACATGCCTGGGGTGGCCGACGCGCTGTATGTCAGCCGCGATCAAGCGCTGGAAGAGTTCCAGCAGCAGTCCGGCCTGGGTGAGGCGTTGCGCGAGCTCCCCGAGAACCCGCTGCCTGGCGTGGTGGTGGTGACCCCGACCGAGGTCGACAAGCCAGCACTTGAAGCCTTGCGTCAGCGGCTGTCGGAGCTGCCAAAGGTCGAAGTGGCACAGCTGGACCTGGTCTGGGTCGAGCGCCTGGCGGCAATCCTGAAGCTGGGCGATCGCTTTGTCTTCGGCCTGGCTGTCATGCTGATTTCTGCGCTGCTGTTAGTAATCGGTAACACAATTCGTCTACATATTGAAAACCGCCGTACCGAGATCGAAGTGATCAAGCTGGTCGGTGGCACCGATAGCTATGTACGCCGGCCGTTCCTGTACATGGGCGCCTTGTATGGCCTGGGCGCGGGGCTGTTGGCCTGGGGCATCCTGGCATTCGGCCTGAACTGGCTGAACCAGGCGGTCGTCGGGCTCTCCGGGCTGTATGGCAGTGACTTCGCCCTGGGTGGGGTGCCGGCGTCCGATGGTCTGTCGCTCTTGATCGGAGCAGTACTGTTGGGGTATATCGGTGCATGGATCGCGGTCGCTCGCCATTTGAACGAGCTGGCGCCACGATAGTTTTTCCCGTGCCAGCATTGACTTTATTACCGTTTTGGGAACTTGTTTACCGGTTTCCGGTCAATGTTGGCAGTGCCCACAAGGCGCGAGTCTAGTAAGTCGGAGGTTCTTGAATGACCACATCGTTGCAACCTGCCTATGCCCTGGTGCCCGGTGCAAACCTGGAAGCCTATGTGCACACGGTCAACAGCATCCCGCTGCTGACGGTCGAGCAGGAGCGTGATCTGGCCGAGCGTCTCTATTACGAGCAGGATCTCGAGGCCGCTCGGCAAATGGTGATGGCCCACCTGCGTTTCGTCGTACATATCGCCCGTAGCTATGCAGGCTACGGCCTGGCTCAGGCTGACCTGATCCAGGAAGGCAACGTCGGCCTGATGAAGGCCGTCAAACGCTTCAACCCAGAGATGGGCGTGCGCCTGGTGTCCTTTGCCGTGCACTGGATCAAGGCCGAAATCCACGAATTCATCCTGCGCAACTGGCGCATCGTCAAGGTGGCGACCACCAAGGCCCAGCGCAAACTGTTCTTCAATCTGCGCAGCCAGAAGAAGCGTCTGGCCTGGCTGAACAACGATGAAGTTCATCGTGTGGCAGAGAGCCTGGGCGTCGAACCGCGTGAAGTGCGCGAGATGGAAAGCCGCCTGAGTGGTCAGGACATGGCCTTTGACCCAGCGGCGGAAGCCGATGATGACAGCGCGTTCCAGTCGCCTGCGCATTACCTGGAAGACCACCGCTACGACCCGGCCGTACAGCTTGAGGATGCCGACTGGAGCGACAACTCCACCAGCAACCTGCATGAGGCACTGCAAGGCCTGGACGAGCGCAGCCGTGACATTCTCTACCAACGCTGGTTGGCGGAAGAGAAGGCGACGTTGCATGAGTTGGCGGACAAGTACAGCGTGTCGGCTGAGCGTATTCGTCAGCTGGAAAAGAATGCGATGAACAAGGTCAAGGCGTTGATCACGGTGTGATTCACGCTTGGCTGTATCAAAAAGCCGCTGGCCTGAAGAGGGTTGGCGGCTTTTTTGTTTGTGTTGGCTTTACGGGCCCTTTCGCAGCACAAGGCTGCTCCTACAGGTATAGCGCCGGACCTGTAGGCGCAGCCTTGTGCTGCGAAAGGGCCCGTAAAGCCCGTCGATGATTCAAAGCCTGCGCGAAGCATCCAGCTGCATCAGGTAGCTAGGCCCACCCAACTGGCTCATCTGCCGCCGAATCCACCCGGCCCGACTGGCCACATAGGCGCTGGGCCGGCTGGCGCTCCACTTGATCGGGCTGGGCAATACCGCAGCCAGTTGCGCGGCCTGTTGCCGATTGAGCCGGCTGGCGTCGACCCCGAAGTGGTAGCGCGCCGCCGCCTGGGCGCCAAACACGCCATTGCCCCATTCAGCGCTGTTCAGGTAGACCTCGAGGATGCGCTCCTTCGACCAGAACAGCTCGATCAGCGCCGTGAACCAGGCTTCCAGGCCCTTGCGGAACCAACTGCGGCCCGACCACAGGAACAGGTTCTTGGCCACCTGCTGGGTCAGCGTGCTGGCCCCGCGAATGTTGCCGCCGCGTTCGTTGTAGGCCAGCGCTGCCTGAATGGCCGGGATGTCAAAACCCCAATGGGTGGCGAACTTCTGGTCTTCACCGGCAATGACCGCGACCTTGAGCTCATCGGAGATGTTCTCCCACGGTTCCCAGTCGCGCTGCAGGTCAATGGGCTCGCCATTCAGCCAGGACTCGACCTTGCGCTCGGCCATCAACGCCGTGCCGGGGGGCGGCACCCAGCGAAACACCAGCACCAATACGATACTGCCGGCAGCGAACCAGAGCAGGGCGCGAGTGAGGCGGCGGATAAGGGATGGCAGCATGTCGATGGCTTGGCCGGGCGGGTGGAACGGGCCATTATACAGACCCGATACAAGGAGTCGTCCCATGCTTCGCAGCTTCCTCATGCTTGCCGCCTTTTTCGGCTTTACCGGTGTGGCCCTGGGCGCTTTCGCCGCGCATGGGCTGAAAAACCGCCTGACGCCAGACTACCTGGCCATCTTCCACACCGGCGTGACCTACCAGCTGGTGCATGCCTTGGCGATTTTCGGTGTCGCCGTGCTGGCAGCGCATTTGCCGGGGCGCCTGGTGGGCTGGGCCGGCGGTCTGTTCGCGCTGGGTATCCTGCTGTTCTCCGGTAGCCTGTACCTGCTGACCCTGACAGGCGTGAGCAAGCTCGGCATCATCACGCCCTTTGGCGGCCTGTGCTTCCTCGCAGGGTGGCTGTGCCTGGGCCTGGCAGCCTGGCGGCTGGGCTGACCGAGTGGTCCACAATCGCGACTAATGGCGTGCACCGGCCTTGGGTAAACGGGGTGTTCGGCGCTAGAATGCGTGCCCCAAAGCACAATGGTGGCCGTGCGCATGCGCATTCAACTGAACGGTGAACCTTACGAACTGCCCGCTGGCGAAAGCGTCGCGGCCCTGCTGACGCGCCTGGACCTCACCGGGCGCCGGGTAGCAGTGGAACTCAACCTGGATATCGTGCCGCGTAGCCAGCACGACAGCACTGCGCTGAACGAAGGCGACCAGGTTGAAGTGGTCCACGCCATCGGCGGCGGCTGATAGCGGCTCGGCGGTTCACACGCAAGCCCAGTAACCTTTTCCCGAGGAACAACGATGAGCAACGTTCGTAGCGACAAGCCCTTTACCCTGGCCGGGCGCACTTTCCAGTCGCGCCTGCTGGTCGGCACCGGCAAATACCGTGACATGGAAGAAACCCGCCTGGCCATCGAGGCCTCGGGTGCCGAGATCGTCACCGTCGCTGTGCGCCGTACCAACATCGGTCAGAACCCGGGCGAGCCGAACCTGCTCGACGTGCTGCCGCCCGACCGTTACACCATCTTGCCGAACACTGCGGGCTGCTACGACGCTGTCGAAGCCGTGCGCACTTGCCGCCTGGCCCGTGAACTGCTGGATGGCCACAACCTAGTCAAGCTGGAAGTGCTGGCCGACCAGAAAACCTTGTTCCCCAACGTGATCGAAACCCTCAAGGCCGCCGAAGTGTTGGTCAAGGACGGTTTCGACGTGATGGTCTACACCAGCGACGACCCGATCATCGCCCGTCAGCTGGCCGAAGCGGGCTGTATTGCGGTCATGCCGCTGGCTGGCCTGATCGGTACCGGCCTGGGCATCTGCAACCCCTACAACCTGCAGATCATCCTCGAAGAATCCAAGGTGCCGGTGCTGGTCGATGCCGGCGTGGGTACTGCCTCCGACGCCACCATCGCCATGGAGATGGGCTGCGAGGCAGTGCTGATGAACTCGGCCATCGCCCATGCCCAGCACCCGGTGTTGATGGCTGAAGCCATGAAGCACGCCATCGTGGCCGGTCGCCTGGCCTACCTGGCCGGCCGCATGCCGAAGAAACTCTATGCCAGCGCCTCTTCGCCGCTGGATGGTCTGATCAAGTAAGAGCTCCTGATGACTGAATCGCAAGAAACGCCGATCACCGCCGAAGGCGAAGAGCGCCCACACCGCCGTATCAAGAGCTTCGTGATGCGCGCCGGGCGCATGACCGAAGGTCAGCAACGCGGCCTGGACCAGGGTGGCCCCCTGTTCATCCTGCCCCTGGCCGACAGCCCGGTGGACTACGACCAGGTGTTCGGCCGTTCGGCGCCGCGCACCCTGGAGATCGGTTTCGGCATGGGCCACTCCCTGCTGGAGATGGCCGCTGCCGCGCCTGAGCAGGATTTCATCGGTGTCGAAGTGCACCGTCCGGGCGTTGGCGCGCTGCTCAATGGCGTGCTGACCCAAGGGCTGAAGAACCTGCGGGTGTATGACTGCGATGCCATCGAAGTGCTCAATCGCTGCGTGGCCGATAACAGCCTCGACCGTTTGATGCTGTTCTTCCCAGACCCTTGGCACAAAGCGCGCCATCACAAGCGCCGCATCGTGCAGCTGGAATTCGCAGAGCTGGTACGCCGCAAGCTCAAGCCGGGTGGCGTGTTCCACATGGCGACCGACTGGGAACCGTATGCCGAGTACATGCTGGAAGTGATGAGCGCTGCGCCCGGTTACCGTAACCAGGCGGCGGATGGCGCGTATGTGCCACGTCCGCAAGAGCGGCCGATCACCAAGTTCGAGCGCCGTGGTGAGCGCTTGGGGCATGGGGTTTGGGATTTGAAGTTCGAGAAGGTGGATTGATTGGGCGCTTGAGCCTTTCGAGCTCAGCCTGCTGAAATGACAGACAAAAAAAAACCGCCTGAGAAGGGCGGTTTTTTTATTGAAGCGATCAGACTGAGGATCCTTCGCTTCGGGCTTTCACTGAAAGACCCCGTACTCATCCGGATCTTGTTTGTACTCAAGTCCGCAAGGGATTCTGTGGGAGCGGGTTTACCCGCGAAGAATGCGACGCGGTATATGGCACGGGCTTCGCCCGTGTTCGCGGGTAAACCCGCTCCCACAGGGAAAGTGAAATGCTGTAGTCGTGCCTTACCCCCGCCGATCAGCCACCACGCCGATCAACACCAGCACCACCAGCAGCACCGGTGCCAACGCATAATTATTGAACTGGCCCAGCCCCTTCACCACCCACGGCGTGGCATAGATCAGCGCTGCGCCGCTGCCGATCATCACCAGCAGGGCCATGAACGGCACGCGCAGGGCGCCGGCCAGGCTGCCCAGGCGTTGTTCCACCGTGGCTTTGATATCGGTGCCGAACAGCACCAGCAGGCAGCCTACCAAGGCCAGCGAAATCTCCGACAGGTTGCTGCGGCTCCAGCGGGAAGCCGTTGCAAGCAGATCAAGTACCAGGTCCATGGGTCATCCTTAGGTCAAGAAATACTGCAGCAGGTCATTGAGGAACAACTGGCCGCGCGGCGTGGCCACCAATCGATCCGGTTCGACCTGCAAAAGGCCCTTTTGTTCGGCCGCGCGACGGGCCTCGGCCAGTTGCGCCAGCGGCAGGCCGGTGCGCTGGGTGAACAGTTCGGCTTCGACGCCATCGGTCAGGCGCAAGGCGTTCATCAGGAACTCGAAGGGCAGCTCGTCCGCCGGCAGCCGCTTTTCGCCAGCCTTGAACGGTTTGGCCAGGTTCAGGTAGTCCTTGGGCAGGCGGGTTTTCCAGGTGCGCAGGATGCGCCCGTCGGCGAAGGTCAGCTTGCCGTGGGCGCCCGCGCCGATCCCGATGAAATCACCGAAGCGCCAGTAATTGAGGTTGTGCTTGGCAGCACGGCCTGGCTGGGCATAGGCCGACACTTCGTACTGGCGGTAGCCGTGCTCGGCCATCAGGCTTTGGCCGGCCTCCTGGATATCCCACAGGATGTCGTCTTCGGGCAGCTCGGGCGGCTGGTTCCAGAACACCGTGTTCGGCTCTACGGTCAGCTGGTACCACGACAAGTGGGTCGGCCCTAGGGCGATCGCCTGGCGCACGTCACCCAGCGCGTCGTCCAGCGACTGGTCGGGCAGGCCGTGCATCAAGTCCATGTTGAAGTTGTCGAACCCGGCGGCGCGCGCCATGTCGGCAGCACGGATCGCTTCGTCGCCGTTGTGGATGCGCCCGAGCGCCTCCAGCTTGGCGGGCTGGAAGCTCTGCACGCCGATGGACAAGCGATTGATGCCCGTCTGCCGGTACGCCTTGAACTTCTCTTGCTCAAACGTACCGGGGTTGGCCTCCAGGGTGATTTCGATGTCCGGCGCGAACGGGATGCGTTGTTCAACGCCACGCAGCAGCCGCCCAAGGGCGTTGGCACTGAACAAGCTCGGCGTACCGCCACCGAAGAAGATCGAGCTGATCGGGCGGCCTTGTACGGCTGCCAGTTCTTGATCGAGGTCGGTCAGCAGGGCGTCGACATAAGCCTCTTCAGGCAGCTCTGGGCCCGCCGCGTGGGAATTGAAGTCGCAATAAGGGCATTTGCGTACGCACCACGGGATGTGGATGTACAACGCCAAAGGCGGCAGCACGGCGAAACCAGCCGCACCCGCCGGGTGCGGTTGGATGGACAACGTTTCGATCATGCCAGGCCCAGGCGTTGACGCAGCAGGACCATGGCGCGGGCGCGGTGGCTGAGCTGGTTCTTGTCGACAGGGGCGAGGTCCGCACTCGAGCAATTGCGCTCTGGCACCCAGAACAGCGGGTCGTAGCCAAAGCCGTGCTCACCGCTGGCCTCAAACATGATGCGCCCGTGCCACAGGCCTTCGCACAGGATCGGCAGCGGGTCGTCGGCGTGACGTACCAGCGCCAGCACGCAGACGAACTGAGCGCCGCGCTCGGCCTCGGGCACGTCTTTCAAGGCGTCCAGCAGCTTGGCGTTGTTTGCCGCGTCACCCTTGCCATCGGCATAGCGAGCAGAATAGATACCCGGCGCGCCGCCGAGGTAGTCCACGGCCAGGCCCGAGTCATCGGCCAGTGCTGGCAGGCCAGAGATGCGCGCGGCATTGCGTGCCTTGAGAATGGCGTTCTCGACGAACGACAGGCCGGTTTCCTCTGGCTCGACCTGGCTGAATTCACCGATCGAGCGCAGCTGTACGGACGCGCCAAGCATGGCCTGGAGTTCCTTGAGTTTGCCGGCATTGTGGCTGGCCAATACGAGTTGCTGGAAATTCATCATTCGCCTGGGAACACTTCCTGGTTGAAGCTGAGAGAGTTACTGATGCCGCCGGTTTCGACATTGATGTCGAAGGTCACGGTTTCTGGCTGTTCGATCTTGAACTGGGCGATGTAGTAAATCGCGCCCGGTTCGGTGATCTGCTTGAAGGACAACGGGCTGCTGCGCCCGGTCAGGTCTTTCACCGTGCCGCTGACGACCGCCATGGCCGGCTTGTTGGCCTTGATCACGGCAATGTTGAGCACGCCCTGGTTCTTGCTGCGCACCAGGCCAGTGGCCGCGGCCACCTCCGGCGTCAGCATGCTTGAGGTGAACGCGCTGTAGTGTACCGTCACGTCGCCAAACACTTCCTTGCGCTCGGGACGGGCGGCATCGGCAGCCAGTACAGGCAGGGCCAGGCACAGGCTGATCAGGAACAGGGCTAGGCGACGCATGGTGCGATTCCTCCGGTGGGCGTCAGACCGCGAGCTGGTGCTCCTGCAGGCCAGGGCTGCTGACGCGATAGATGCCGATCTCACCTAGAAGATTAGGCCATAGCCGGCCGCCCCACCCATTACGGTGCAAGTGGTCGACGGCCAGGCGGTCGAGGACCTTGGCGTGGCGCTCGTGGCACAGCTCTTCAAAGTCAGCGAAGGTGCAGAAGTGGATGTTCGGCGTGTTGTACCAGGTATACGGCATGAAGTCCGAAACCGGCATGCGGCCTTTGGTCGCCAGGTACCAGCGGCAGCGCCAGTGGCCGAAGTTGGGGAAGGTGATGATGCACTGACGGCCCACGCGCAGCATCTCGTCGAGGATGCGGTCGGGGTACTCCACGGCCTGCAGGGCCTGGGTCATGATCACCACATCGAAACTGTTGCTGGCAAAGTTGCCCAGGCCCTTGTCCAGGTCCTGTTCGATGACGTTGACGCCCTTGGCCACGCACGCGGCGATATTGTCGGCGTCGATCTCCAGGCCGTAACCGGTGACCTGCTTGCGGTCACGCAGCGAGGCCAGCAGTTCGCCACTGCCGCAGCCCAGGTCGAGTACCCGGCTGCCGGCGGGAATCCAGTCGTGGATGATTTCCAGATCGGCTCTCATGCTGTCCTCAGATGGCGATGCGGTTCATGTAGTTCGAGAAACCCTGCATGTAGCGAGGTGTGGGGATCAGGAAGGCATCGTGCCCATAAGGTGAGTCGATCTCCAGGTAACACACGTTCTTGCGCGCGGCCATCAACGCATCGACGATCTCGCGTGAACGGGCAGGCGAGAAGCGCCAGTCGGTGGTGAACGACATGATGCAGTAGTCTGCCGTGACCGAGGCCAGGGTGGCGGCAAGGTCGCCACCGTGGGCTGCGGCCGGGTCGAAGTAGTCCAGGGCCTTGGTCATCAGCAGGTAGGTGTTGGCGTCGAAACGGCCGGAAAACTCCTCGCCCTGATAGCGCAGGTAGCTTTCGACCTGGAATTCGACGCTGTGGAAGTCGTAGTTGAGCTTGTCGCTCTTGAGCTCACGGCCGAATTTTTCACCCATCGAATCATCGGACAGGTAGGTGATATGGCCCACCATGCGCGCCAGCATCAGCCCGCGCTTGGGGATCACGCCCTGGTCCTGGAACGAACCGCCGTGGAACTCCGGGTCGGTGAGGATGGCCTGGCGCGCCACTTCGTTGAAGGCAATGTTCTGTGCCGAGAGCTTGGGCGCCGAGGCGATATCGACGCAGTGCCGCACGCGGTCGGGGTAGGTGATGGTCCATTGCAGCGCCTGCATGCCACCAAGGCTGCCGCCCACGATGGCCGCCCACTGGCCAATGCCCAGGCGGTCAGCCAGGCGTGCCTGGCTGTGCACCCAGTCTTCCACGGTCAGCACCGGGAAGTCGGCGCCATAGGGCTTGCCGGTAGCCGGGTTGAGGCTGCTCGGGCCAGTACTGCCATTGCAGCCGCCGAGGTTGTTCAGGCTGACCACGAAGAAACGGTTGGTGTCGATTGGCTTGCCGGGGCCGATGCAGCTGTCCCACCAGCCCGGCTTGCGGTCGGTGGCGGCATGGTAGCCGGCGGCATGGTGGTGGCCGGACAAGGCATGGCAGATCAGCACGGCATTGCTGGCGCTGGCGTTCAGGGTGCCATAGGTCTCGTAAACCAGCTCGTAGCTGGCCAGCGAGCGGCCACAGGCCAGGGCCAGCGGTTCTTCGAACCGGGCTGTTTGCGGTGTAACCAGACCGACGGAATCTTCGGGAAGGACAGTGGACATCGACCCTGCTCACGCTTGACGGAGGCGTAAGTCTAAAGAGCGCTACCCCCTGCGGCAAGCAAAGGCTTGCCGCAGGGGGCGTCGATGTTCAAGGGCGTTGGATCAGATCATCCGCCACAGTTCTTGAGGCATGCCGGCATAGGCAGCCAGCGGCGGCATGACGAACGACTGGATCACCTGGATCGCCAGGAAGGCGAAGATGGGCGAGATGTCCATGCCGCCCAGGTTAGGCACGAGGCGGCGGAACGGTGCCAGCACCGGTTCGCTGATCTGGTAGGCCAGCTCCGCCGCCGGGTTGTGGCTGTTGGGCGCGACCCAGGAGACGATCACCATGACGATCATCGCCACCCAGAAGATCTTCAGGAACAGCGAGGTGATGCCGATGATGGCCCACATCAGCAGGTGCAGCACATCACCGAAGGTGCCGTAGGTGACCATCAGCACGAAGCCCATCAGCAGCGCCTGGATGACCACTGCCAGCAGCAGCGATGAGGTGTCCAGGCCGCCAACGCTGGGGATGACGCGGCGGATCGGCTTGAGCAGCGGCTGGGTGGCGCGTACCGCGAACTGGCACAGTGGGTTGTAGAAGTTGGCCTTGACCAGTTGCAGCACGAAGCGCAGCAGGACGATCACCAAATACAGGCTGACCAGGGTTTGCACCACGAAGATCGCGGCGCCAGACAGTGCATTCATCTAAAGCTCCTTATTTGCCCAGTTGTTCGGCCAGCTCGGCGGAGCGCGTCGCTGCGGCCTGCAGCGCTTGCTCGACGATGGCTTCGAAGCCGCTAGCCTGGAACGACTTGATCGCAGCTTCGGTGGTGCCGGCTGGCGAGGTGACGCGGCGGCGCAGTTCGGCAGCGTCGACATCGCTGGCCACGGCCATGCGCGCCGCGCCCAGCGCGGTCTGCAGGGTCAGCTGGGAGGCGGTTTCGCGAGGCAGGCCGAGCTTTTCGCCTGCGGTGGTCATCGCTTCGATCAGCAGGAAGAAGTACGCCGGCCCGCTGCCGGAGACGGCGGTCACTGCGTCCAGTTGCTGCTCCTGGTCCAGCCACAGGGCAGTGCCCACGGCAGACAGCAGCTGTTCGGCCTGTTGCCGCTGTTCGGCGTTGACTTCCTGGGTGGCGTACAGGCCGCTGACGCCTTGGCGCAGCAGCGCTGGCGTGTTGGGCATGCAGCGCACCACCGGGCGTGGGCCTACCCAGCTCTGCAGGCTGGCGCAGGTGATACCGGCGGCGATGGAAACAATCAGCTGGCCTTCCTGCAGGTGGGCTTGCAGGGCTTGGCAAACGGCCTTCATCACCTGCGGCTTGACCGCCAGCACGATCACGTCGGCGCCAGCGATTGCCTGGGCATTGTCTTCGAAGGTTTCGATACCGTGCTCGGCCTGGATGCGGGTACGGGTCTCGGCGCCCGGGTCGCTGGCGCGGATCTGCGAAGCCTCCAGGCCCTGGGCACGCAGGCCGCCGATCAGGCTGGCGGCCATGTTGCCGGCGCCGATAAAGGCAATACGTGTCTTGCTCATGTCAGGTCCTTGTGGGAAAGAGTGAGTAAAGCATGGAATCAGACGGGCCCGTAGTCGCGGGCACCGAACAGGGCGGTGCCGATACGTACCCAGGTCGCTCCCTGGGCAATCGCCGCCTCCAGGTCGTGGCTCATGCCCATGGACAAGGTGTCCAGGCCAAGGCCCAGGCGCTGCTGCAAGGTGCGCAGGCTGGCAAAAGCGGCCTCTTGGGCGGCGCGGTCATCGCTGGGCTCCGGGATGGCCATCAACCCGCGCAGGCGCAGATTGGGCAGTTTCGCGACGGCCTCGGCCAGCGCTGGCAGGTCGGCCGGTGCGCAGCCGGACTTGCTGTCTTCGCCACTGACATTCACCTGCAGGCAGATGTTCAGCGGTGCCAGTGCAGCAGGGCGTTGCTCCGAGAGGCGTTGGGCGATCTTCAGGCGGTCCACGGAATGTACCCAGTCGAAATGCTCGGCAATGGCTTTGGTCTTGTTCGACTGAATGGGGCCGATGAAGTGCCAGATCAAGGGCAGGTCGCGCAACGCTTCCTGCTTGGTCAGGGCTTCCTGCAGGTAGTTTTCGCCGACATCGCGCACGCCAGCGGCGTAGATTTCACGGATGGCGCTGGCGGGCTTGGTCTTGCTCACAGCCAGCAACTGGATGCTGGCCGGGTCCCGCCCGGCGGCCTGGGCGGCGCTGGCGATGCGGGCGGCAAGGGCGGATAGGTTGTCTGCTATGGTGGACATAGATCGATGCCGGCGGCGAAAGGGTCTGCGGCATTCTACCTGCTTGATCGCCTTTGGGGAGTCTCATGGATGTGACCGACCTGTTGGCCCGTGCTGTGGATGCGCGGGCTTCGGACCTGCACCTGGCCGCGGGCCAGGTACCAATGCTGCGCCTGGATGGCGAGCTGCAACGCATGGACCTGCCGCCGCTGACGGCAGCGGCGCTGAGTGATGCCATGGCGCCCTTGCTGGGCGATGACGCTTGCCGGCAATGGGCGCAGGGGGATGAGTTGGACCTTGCGTTGGCGCTGCCAGCGTTAGGCCGTTTTCGCCTGAACCTGTTCCGCCAGTTGAATGGGGTTGCGGCGACCTTTCGCCTGATACCCAGACGCATTGCGACTTTGGACGAGCTCGACCTTGTGGAAGTGTTTCAAGCTGTTGCGCAGTGTTCCGATGGCCTGATTCTGGTGGGCGGGCCCACTGGCAGTGGCAAGTCCAGCACCTTGGCGGCGCTGCTCGATCAGCTCAACCACGAGCGGCCACTGCATATCATCACCCTGGAAGACCCTGTGGAAGTTATCCACAGCAGCCAACGGAGCCTTATCAACCAGCGCCAGATGGGCCGCGATTGCCGCGGGTTTGCCCAAGGGCTGCGCAGTGCGCTGCGTCAGGACCCGGATGTGATCATGATCGGCGAGTTGCGCGATCTGGAGACGATTCGCCTGGCATTGCGGGCGGCTGAAACGGGGCATCTGGTACTGGCAACCGTGCACACGCGCTCGGCTGCAGGCAGCATCGATCGGCTGGTGGAGGTGTTCGCCGCCGAGGAAAAGCCGCTGGTGCGGGCGATGCTGGCCGAGTCGCTGCGCCTGGTGGTGGCGCAAGTGCTGGTCAAGCGCGGGGGCGGCGGGCGGGTAGCGGCGCGGGAGGTGTTGGTGGCTAACACGGCAGTGCGTAACCTGATTCGCGAAGGGCGGATGGCGCAGCTGAGTTCGGTGATGCAGACGGGGGCGGCGGAGGGGATGCGGACGATGGAAGGGGCGATGCAAAGGCTGAAAGTAATGGGATGGGTGTAGGAGCAGCCTTGTGCTGCGAAGAGGCCGGTGACGTCAGCGACGATCCGCTGTGTTTTCACTGGCCTCTTCGCAGCACAAGGCTGCTCCTACCAGAGCCGTGGTCGAGGCTCGATCAGCGCTTGGCCAGGGCCAGCTGCTGCTGTTCTTTCGGCAACACCCGTTTGGCCACGACATAGTGCTTCTGCCAGTAAGGCTTGCTGAGGGTGTCGATGCTCACCCGCTTGCCGCGACGCGGGGCATGGATGAAGCGGTCGTTGCCCAGGTAGATGGCAACGTGGTTGACCCGTCGGCTTTTGATGTTGAAGAAGATCAGGTCGCCAGGCTTGAGGTCGCCCTTCGCCACCTTCACACCGTGGCCCTGGGCCATGGCATTGGAGGTGCGTGGCAGGTCGACATCGGCCACATCATTGAAGGCGTATTTCACCAGGCCGCTGCAGTCGAAGCCCTTTTTCGGGCTGCTGCCGCCCCAGACATAGGGCGTACCGAGCACATTCACCGCACGGCTGAGCACATCGCTGCTCTGCTTCGGCGACATGGAGGCAACCGGCAGCCCACGGCTGCTGGCCGCGTTGGTTGGGCGTGCGCGCAGCGTGGTGTGCTTGGCAGGCGCGTGTTTCACCGAGGCATTGGTGGTATAGCCGGTAAAACCATTGGGAAGACGTTGCTCACGATTGGTGGCGTGGGCGGCCAGGGGCAATAATAGACAGAGGGTCAGCCATGTCTTGAGTAAAGGCGGCATAGATGAAGCTCTTTATGAATAGTTATGTGTTAGGCGCGCAACTTTATAACAGCTTTTTGATCAATTTCTGATCCGTTGGTCGATTGGCAGGGTGCCATACGTCGGCCTGCGACGAGAAAGTCACATTTTTTCTTAGAAAATTTTCGGATAACCCACGAGGGCTATGAATGAACAGTTATCAACAGGGTGAGCCGCTTCACGACACCCACAGCAAGGTCATCGGCTACTTGTTGTGGATTTTCGGCTTCACCGGCTCGCACCGTTTCTACTACGGCAAGCCGATCACTGGGACGATCTGGTTCTTTACCCTGGGCCTGCTGGGCATCGGCTGGCTGATCGACCTGTTTCTGATCCCGGCGATGGACAAGGAGGCGGACTTACGCTTCCGGTCCGGTCGGATCGACTACAACATCGCCTGGATTCTGCTGACCTTCCTGGGCATTTTTGGCCTGCATCGCCTGTACCAGGGCAAGTGGATCACCGCGATCATCTACTTCTTCACGGGCGGCCTGTTCCTGGTCGGCGTGCTGTACGACTTCTGGACTTTGAACAGTCAGATTTCCGAAGCCAACAGCGATCGTCGCTGATTGCAGATCGTGTAGGAGCAGCCTTGTGCTGCGAAGAGGCCGGTACAAACACCTAACATCCTTGGTGTTTGCACCGGCCTCTTCGCAGCACAAGGCTGCGCCTACCGAGTTTTACTGGCGGGTCTGGCGCTGTTGCAGCAGCAGGTTGCTGAAGCCTGCGCCGGCAAGCTGTTTCTGCGCCCCGGTCAGTTGTTCGCGGTTGCTGAACGGGCCGACCAGTACGCGGTACCAGGTTTCATCCTTGACCGTCCCCGACTCCACCTTCACCGACTGGCCGAGCAGGATGATCTGCGCGCGGACCTTGTCGGCATCCGCCTGCTTGCGGAACGAGCCGGCCTGCAGGAAGAACTGCGTAGTGGCCGCAGGCTTGATCACCGGCGGTGCCGGTGGTGGCGTCTGGCCCAGCAAGGCGGCCTGGGCGCGTGCCGTGTCGATCTTCGCTGCTTCTGCCGGGGTGACCGGGGTCACTGGCTGGGCAGGCACCGGTGGCGTCTTCTCTGGCACGGCTTCCGGCGGCACGATGACCTCGGACTCCGGCAGCAGGGTGTAGAAGTCATACTTAGGCTTCACCGGCTGCTGCGGGGTGGCCGGGGTGGTCTTGCTGGCTTCGGCCACCTTTTCCGGTTTTTGTTGTTCAGGCTTGGTGCGCTTGATGTCCGCACCGCCTGGCTCAAGCTTCATCAAAAAGACGATGAAAGCGCCCACGGTCAACCCGACTGCCAGCCATACCCAACCCGGGATCGGCTGCTTGGCCGGCGCCTGTTGGCGGCTGGCGCCGCGTTTTGGAGCAGGTTTTTTCTTGGCAGCCAACTTACATGCGCTCCAGGGTTTCCAGGCCGAGCAGTTCCAGACCTTGCTTGAGGGTACGACCGGTCAGGGCAGCCAGGCGCAGGCGGCTCTGTTGCTGCTCCGGGGTTTCGGCGGCGAGGATCGGGCAGTTCTCGTAGAAGCTCGAGAACAGGCCAGCCAGGTCGTACAGGTAGCTGCACAGCACGTGCGGCGTACCCTTGTCGGCCACGCTGTTAAGCACTTCGCCGAATTGCGCCAGGCGCGCGGCGAGGTCCAGCTCCTTCTCGGCCTGCAGCACGATCTTGCCGTCGACCTCGTCGAAGCCCTTGCCCAGTTTGCGGAACACGCCCGCCACGCGGGTGTAGGCATACAGCAGGTACGGCGCTGTGTTGCCTTCGAAGTTGAGCATCAGCTCGAAGTTGAAGCTGTAGTCGCTGGTGCGGTGCTTGGACAGGTCGGCGTACTTCACTGCGCCGATCCCGACCACTTCACCGATGTGGCGCAGATCGTCTTCGGCCAGGCTCGGGTTCTTCTCCTTGACCAGGGCGTAGGCACGCTCCTTGGCCTCGGTGAGCAGGTCGATAAGCTTCACGGTGCCGCCGTCACGGGTCTTGAACGGGCGGCCGTCGGCGCCGTTCATGGTGCCGAAGCCCATGTGTTCCATTTGCATCGGGTGGCCGACGAAGCCTGCACGGCGCGCCACTTCGAACACCTGGTTGAAGTGCAGCGCCTGGCGCTGGTCGACGAAGTACAGGGCACGGTCGGCCTTGAGCACATTGCTGCGGTAGCGCACGGCGGCCAGGTCGGTGGTGGCGTAAAGGTAGCCACCGTCGGCCTTCTGCACGATCACCGGTAGGGGTTCGCCTTCGCTGTTCTTGAATTCTTCGAGGAACACGCACTGCGCGCCCTGGTCCTCGACCAGCAGGCCCTTGGCCTTGAGGTCGCTGACTACGTTGGCCAGGTCGTCGTTGTAGGCGCTTTCGCCCATGACGTCGGCCATGGTCAGCTTGACGTTGAGCAGCTCGTAGGTTTTCTGGCAGTGGGACAGGGAAATGTCCTTGAAACGCGTCCACAGGGCCAGGCACTCAGGGTCGCCGGCCTGCAGCTTGACCACCAGGCCGCGGGCGCGGGTGGCGAATTCTTCGGACTCGTCGAAGCGTTTCTTCGCGGCGCGGTAGAAGTTCTCCAGGTCCGACAGCTCGTCGCTGGTGATCGGGTTTTCCTGCAGGTAGGCCATCAACATGCCGAACTGGGTGCCCCAGTCGCCGACGTGGTTCTGGCGGATGACGTTGTCACCCAGGAATTCCAGCACGCGCGCCACGCTGTCACCGATGATGGTCGAGCGCAGGTGGCCAACGTGCATCTCTTTGGCCAGATTGGGGGCCGACAGGTCGATCACGACCTTTTCGCTCGGGCCGGCCTTGCGCACGCCCAGATTGTCATCGGCCAGTGCAGCGTCCAGGCGGTCGGCCAGAGCGCTGGTGTTCTGGAAGAAGTTGAGGAAACCTGGGCCGGCAATCTCGACTTTGCTGATGTCGTCGCTGGCGGGCAGCGCGTTGATCAGTTTTTCGGCCAGGTCGCGCGGCTTCATGCCGGCAGGCTTGGCCAGCATCATCGCGATGTTGCTGGCGAAGTCGCCGTGGGTCTTGTCCCGGGCGTTTTCCACCTGGATCGCCGGCGATAGCCCTTCAGGCAGCACACCGTCGGTGACGAGTTGGGTGAGGGCTTGCTGGATCAGCTGGCGAATGGTGTCTTTCATGGGGTTCTCTTTTCGACCGCAAGCGCGGTGGAGCGCTTCGATGCGCAGGTGGAAAAACTGGGCATTATCCGTTGCCGGGAGCGGGTTGCCAACCTTTGCCAAGGCTCAGGGTGTCAGTAGAGGTCTACCGGGTCCACGTCCAGCGACCAGCGAACCTGTCGGCCGCTCGGCATTTGCTCCAACACTAGCAACCAGGCGCTGATCAGTCGATGCAGGGGTGCCCGGGTGTTGGCCTGTATCAATAATTGGGCGCGGAAGCGGCCCGCTCGGCGCTCCATGGGAGCCGGTACCGGGCCCAACAGTTCAATGCCCGGCAGGCGCTGTTCGGCCACCAGGCGCTCTGCTGCGCTGCAGGCTTCGTCGAGGAAGCCTTCGGCCTGGCCCGGTTTGTGGGCTTCGGCGCGCAGCAAGGCCAGGTGCGAAAAAGGCGGCAGGCCGGCGGCGCGGCGCTCGTCCAGGGCTTGCTCGGCGAAGGCGAAATAGCCTTGTTCGGTCAGCTGTACCAGCAAGGGGTGGTCGGCCAAGTGGGTCTGGATGATCACCTTGCCGGGCTCTTCGGCGCGCCCGGCACGCCCGGCAACCTGCACGATCAATTGCGCCATGCGCTCGCTGGCACGGAAGTCGCCGGAGAACAGCCCGCCGTCGGCGTCGAGGATGGCCACCAACGTCACGCGTGGGAAGTGGTGCCCCTTGGCGAGCATCTGGGTGCCCACCAGGATGCTCGGCTGGCCACGCTGGATGGTGCCGAACAGGTTGTGCATGGCGTCTTTGCGCGCCGTGCTGTCGCGGTCCACGCGCAGGATCGGGTAGTCCGGGAACAGCACCTTAAGGCGCTCTTCAGCGCGCTCGGTGCCTGCGCCCACCGGCCGCAAGTCGACATGGTTGCACTGCGGGCACTGGTGCGGCAGGCGTTCGTCATAACCGCAGTGGTGGCAACGCAGCACGCCGGAACGCTGGTGCACGGTCATGCGCGCATCGCAGCGAGGGCATTCGGACAACCAGCCGCAATCGTGGCACAGCAACGTCGGGGCAAAGCCGCGGCGGTTGAGGAACACCAACACTTGCTGGCCTGCTTCCAGGGTCTGGCGGATGGCCTGCTGCAGCGGGCCGCTGATGCCACTGTCCAGCGGCAGGCTTTTCACGTCCAGGCGCAGCATGCGCGGCGGGCGCGCACCGCCGGCGCGCTGGTTCATGCGCAGCAAGGTGTAGCGGCCGGTCTGGGCGTTGTGCAGGGTTTCCAGCGACGGCGTGGCCGAGCCGAGCAGGATCGGGATGTTCTCCTGGTGGGCGCGCACCAGGGCCAGGTCGCGGGCGTGGTAACGCAGGCCTTCTTGCTGTTTATAAGAGCCGTCGTGCTCTTCGTCGATGATGATCAGGCCGGGGTTTTTCATCGGCGTGAACAGCGCCGAGCGGGTGCCGATGATGATGTCGGCCTCGCCATCGCGGGCTGCCAGCCAGGCGTCCAGCCGCTCGCGGTCGCCGACCGCCGAGTGCAGCAAGGCGATGCGGGCGTTGAAGCGTTGCTCGAAGCGCGCCAGTGTCTGCGGGCCGAGGTTGATTTCCGGGATCAGCACCAGCGCCTGCTTACCGGCCTCCAGTGTTTCGCGGATCAACTGCAGGTAGACCTCGGTCTTGCCGCTGCCGGTAACCCCGGCCAGCAGAAACGCGTTGAAACTGCCAAGGCCCAGGCACACGGCATCGAAGGCGTTGCGCTGCTCTTCGTTGAGGGGCAGTTCGGGCTGCGCCAGCCAGTGCTCGTGGCGCGGCGTCGGCAGGTGGCGGCGTACTTCGACGGTGACCAGTTCCTTGGCCAGCAGCAGGTCGAGGCTGTCCTTGTTCAGGTTGAGCTTGCCCAGCAGGCTGTGGGCCACGCCGTGTGGGTGCTGCGCCAGGGTTTTCAGGGCATCGCGCTGGCGCGGTGCGCGGGCGATGCGGGGGTCATCGTGGCGGGCATCGGCGGCGACGTGCCAGAAGCGTTCCTGGCGCATCTCGGCCAGTTCGCCCTGGCGCAGCAGGGTCGGCAGGGCCCAGCTCAGGGTATCGCCCAGGCTGTGCTGGTAGTACTGGGCCGTCCACAGGCACAGCTTGAGCAGGGCCGGCGGCAGCGGCGATACCGGGTCCAGCAGCGCAATGGCCGGCTTGAGCTTGTCGGCGGGCACTTCGCTTTGGTCGCACACCTCCACCAGCACGCCGATCATCTCGCGGCGCCCGAATGGCACACGAATGCGCATGCCCGGTGTGAGGGGCTGGCGCGCCATGCTCGCCGGCGCCCTGTAGTCGAACAGGCGACGCAGCGGGGAGGGCAGGGCAAGGCGCAGGATGACGTCGGACACGCGGAAGGTCTCGCAAGGGCATTTCAAAGACTGGCGAGCCTAGCAGACGACAGTCGGTGCAAGCGACAACTTGCGCTGAGGCTGGGCTCTGGTATTATTCGCCGCCTAATTACGTGCGGTATTCAACAATTGGTGTTGGGTGGCGGCACGCAGCTCGAGGAAGTGACCATGAAAGCAAATATTCATCCGAACTACGAAGTAGTTGCAGTCACCTGCAGCTGCGGCAACAAGTTTGAAAGCCGTTCGACCCTGGGTAGCACCCTGTCGATCGACGTTTGCAACCTGTGCCACCCGTTCTACACCGGTAAGCAGAAAGTCCTGGACACCGGTGGTCGCGTACAGAAGTTTGCCGATCGCTTCGGCATGTTCGGTGCCAAGAAGTAATAATGCGCATGGCGAATCCCTCGGGTTTCGCGCTGTTGCAAAAAAAAGCGCCCCTTGTGGGCGCTTTTTTTGTGGGCGCGATTTGGCATCTTCCTGCCCAGGCGTTCTGCCCGCTGCCGGCCAATCCTCAGCAGGTAGCAGTGCGGCAGGTGGTGGATGGCGATACCTTGCGCCTGACCGACGGCCGCAGCGTGCGCATGATCGGCATCAACGCCCCGGAGATTGGTCGCAAAGGGCGGACCAGCGAGCCCTATGCCGAGGCGGCCAAGCGGCGCTTGCAAGCCTTGGTCAAAGCCAGTGACGGGCGTGTAGGGCTGGTGCAGGGCGTCGAGGGCAAAGACAAATACGGCCGCACACTGGCGCACATCTACGGCCGCACTGGCAACAATCTGGAAGCACAACTGCTCAGCGAGGGGCTCGGCTACCGCGTTGCCGTTGCCCCCAATGTGCGCCTGGTGGGGTGCCAGCAATTGGCCGAGCAAGCGGCGCGCAAGGCGGGTGTCGGCCTGTGGCGCAGCTCGCCGGTGCTGCGCGCACGGGATGTCAGGCAGTCTGGGTTCGCTGTCATCGGTGGCCGAATCGAGGCGGTCGAACGTAACCGCGGCGGCGTCTGGCTGACCCTGGATAGCACCGTGGTGCTGCAGGTTCCCGCTCGTCTGCAACGCAACTTCCCGGCCAGCTTCTTCGATAATCTCAAAGGGCGCCAAGTCGAGGCGCGTGGCTGGGTGCTGGATCGTTCCCGCAAGGGCGGCCTGAAGCCTGGGCAGCGACGCTGGGTGTTGCCATTGACCGATCCGAGCATGTTAGAACGCATTTCAGGCTGAAAAGATGTAGACATTTCGGTATTAGATTGTACACACTGTGATTCGTATGCCCCGTGGGTTATAGCGTAAAGTCGTAGGCTAAAGGCCTTGACACAAGTGACCGACCAGTCTTGTGACTCCCCGGCTCTTTGCGTATCCTCGGCGGTCCGTCAGAACAGTAAATAGCGGAATGCCCACCATGTCAGACCTGAAAACCGCCGCTCTCGAATACCACGCTCAACCTCGTCCGGGGAAACTGAGCGTCGAGCTCTCGAAGCCCACCGCCACCGCCCGTGACCTCGCCCTGGCCTACAGCCCAGGTGTTGCAGAACCCGTGCGCGAAATCGGCCGTGATCCAGAGCTGGCCTACAAATACACCGGTAAAGGCAACCTGGTTGCGGTGATTTCGGATGGTACTGCCATCCTCGGTCTGGGCGACCTCGGCCCACTGGCCTCGAAGCCGGTCATGGAAGGCAAGGGTGTTCTGTTCAAGCGTTTCGCTGGCATCGACGTATTCGACATCGAAGTCGAGTCTGAAAGCCCGCAAGCTTTCATCGACACCGTTCGCCGCATTTCGATCACCTTCGGTGGCATCAACCTCGAAGACATCAAGGCTCCAGAGTGCTTCGAAATCGAGCGCACCCTGATCGAGCAGTGCGACATTCCGGTCTTCCACGATGACCAGCACGGCACCGCGATCGTCACCGCGGCCGGCATGATCAACGCCCTGGAAATCGCCGGCAAGAAGCTGGAAGAAGCCAAGATCGTCTGCCTGGGTGCCGGCGCTGCCGCCATCTCGTGCATGAAGCTGCTGGTCAGCATGGGTGCCAAGGTCGAGAACATCTACATGATCGACCGCAGCGGCGTGATCCACGCTGGCCGCGACGACCTGAACCAGTACAAGGCGCAGTTCGCCCACGCGACCGACAAGCGCACCCTGGCTGACGCCTTGAACGGTGCTGACGTGTTCGTTGGCCTGTCCGGCCCGAACCTGCTGAGCGCAGAAGGCCTGAAGTCGATGGCGGCCAACCCGATCGTGTTCGCGTGCTCGAACCCCGATCCGGAAATCTCCCCAGAGCTGGCTCACGCCACCCGTAACGACGTGATCATGGCCACCGGTCGTTCCGACTACCCGAACCAGGTCAACAACGTACTGGGCTTCCCCTTCATCTTCCGTGGCGCCCTGGACGTACGTGCCAAGCGCATCAACGAAGAAATGAAGATTGCCGCCGCCATCGCCCTGAAAGACCTGGCCAAGCTGCCGGTTCCTAAGGAAGTTTGCGAAGCCTACGGCGTCGAAGGCCTGGAGTTCGGCCGTGAGTACATCATTCCGAAGCCTCTGGATGCCCGTCTGATCACCGTTGTTTCCGATGCTGTCGCCAAGGCTGCTATCGAGTCCGGTGTGGCGACCCTGCCGTATCCTAAGCACTACCCGCTGAACAGCGTGGATGAAGTGTTCAACGGCTGATTGCCGTAAGTGACACAAAAAAGCCCCGGCTCGTATGAGCCGGGGCTTTTTATTGTGCGTTTGTCGGCAGCGTAGATCCCTGTAGGAGCGGCCTTGTGTCGCGATGGGCTGCGCAGCGGCCCCAGGATCTCGACAGCAGAAGGTCTCGCAAGGGGCTGCTGCGCAGCCCATCGCGACACAAGGCCGCTCCTACACAGGCGGCGCTAGCCTGTCAGGGATCAGAACAGGTCCATCGGCGCCGCTTCATCCGCCGGCAGCGGGCTTCCCGGTGCCGCGCCGTTGCCCAGTTCATCCCCTGACGGTGGCGAATCTTCGGCCTTGAACAACTCGAAGTAGGCGTTCGGCGTGCCCGGCGAGGCCGCACGGCCGCTGACCGGGTCGACACGCAGGCTAAGGATGCCTTCCGGCTCAGCCGGTACGTGGTTGGGTTTGTCCTTCAGCGCAGCACCCATGAAACTCATCCAGATCGGCAGCGCCGCAGTGCCACCGTACTCGCGGCGGCCCAGGGTCTCGGGCTGGTCGAAGCCGACCCATACCGTGGTCACGTAATCGGCGTTGTAGCCGGAGAACCAGGCATCCTTGGACTCGTTGGTGGTACCGGTCTTGCCGGCCAGGTCGGTGCGGCCCAGGGCCAGCGCACGGCGGCCAGTGCCCCGTTTGATTACATCCTGCAGCATGCTGGTGAGGATGTACGTGGTGCGGCCGTCGATGATCTGTTCCGCCACTGCCGGCGTTTGCGGTGCTGGCGTGACTTGGCCAAAGGCGGCCGGTGCCTCGCCCGGCATGGCTGCGGTGCTGATCGGCTGCTCTGGCGCGGCAAGGCCTACCTGGTCCTGGGCGCCTTGCGGCACGCGGGGCGGGTTGGCGGTGAACAGGGTCTCGCCGCTGCGGCTCTCGATGCGGTCGATCAGGTACGGGGTGATCTTGTAACCGCCGTTGGCAAAGGTGCTCCAGCCCGTGGCGATTTCCATCGGCGTGAGGGTTGCGGTGCCCAGTGCCAGCGACAGGTTGCGCGGCAAGTCCTGCTTGTTGAAGCCGAACTTGGCGATGTAGTCGATGGTGCGGTCGACGCCCATGGCCTGCAGCAGGCGGATCGATACCAGGTTGCGCGATTTGTACAGCGCCTCGCGCATGCGGATCGGGCCGAGGAAGGTGTTGGTGTCGTTCTTCGGCCGCCAGACCTTGTCCAGGTACTCGTCGACGAACACGATCGGTGCATCGTTGACCAGGCTGGCTGCGGTGTAGCCGCTGTCGAGCGCCGCGCTATAGATGAAGGGCTTGAAGCTCGAGCCAGGTTGGCGCTTGGCCTGCATGGCACGGTTGTAGTTGCTTTGCTCGAACGAGAAGCCGCCTACCAGGGCACGAATGGCGCCGTTGTATGGGTCGAGGGTGACCAGCGCGCTTTGTGCGCCCGGCACCTGGCTGAACTTGAGCTTGCCGTCGTCCAGGCGCTGCAGGCGCACCAGGTCGCCTACCTGGGCAACATCGGCGGGGCTTTGCGGTGCGCGGCCCTGGGAATTGCTATTGAGGAACGGGCGCGCCCACTTCATGGTGTCCCAGGCCACGGTTTCTTCCTGGCCGCTGCGGGTCAGCACCTTGAGGTCGGTTTTGTCGACCTGGGTGACGATGGCTGGCTCAAGGCCGCCCAGGGTGCGCTGCTTGCTCAGTTCCAGCAGCCAGGCCGCGTGGGTCTTGCCTGGGAAGCGTGCCTCGGGGCCGCGGTAACCGTGGCGTTCATCGTAATCGGAAAGGCCCGTGAGAATGGCTTTGTTGGCCATCTCCTGCATGTCGCTTGGCACCGTGGTGGTGACGCGGAAGCCCTCGGTGTAGGCATCGCTGCCATAACGGCCGACCATCTCGGCGCGGGCCATCTCGGCGACGTACGGGGCATTCACCTCAGGTGTCGGCACGTGATAGCTGGCGTTGAGCGGCTCGGCCAGGGCGGCCTGGTAGCTGGCCTGGTCAATCTTGCCGAGCTTGTACATGCGGCCAAGAATCCAGTCGCGACGCTCTTTGGCGCGCACCGGGTTGGCCAGGGGGTTGAAGCGCGAAGGTGCCTTGGGCAAGCCGGCGATCATCGCCATTTGCGCCAGGCTCACGTCGCGGATCGACTTGCCGTAATAAACCTGTGCGGCGGCATCGATGCCGTACGCCCGGTTGCCCAGGTAGATCTTGTTCACGTACAGCTCAAGGATTTCGTCCTTGGTCAGCTCACGCTCGATCTGCAGGGCCAGCAGAATCTCGTTGGTCTTGCGCGAAAAGCTGCGCTCGCTGGTGAGGAAGAAGTTCTTCGCCACCTGCATGGTGATGGTGCTGCCGCCCGTCTGGATGTGGCCGGTTTTTACCAGCTGAGTCGCGGCGCGCATCAGGCTGCTGGGGTCAACGCCGTAGTGGTTGAGGAAATTGTCGTCCTCGGCTGACAGAAGCGCCTGGATAAATTGTGGGGGGATTTCCGCGAAACGGATCGGCGAGCGGCGCATTTCGCCGAACTCGGCAATCAGCTTGCCGTCGCTGCTGTACACCCTGAGGGGGATCTGCAACTGGATGCTTCTGAGGGACTCGACCGAGGGCAGGCTAGGGCTAAGATACAGAAACGCACCGCTCACACCGAGTACGAGCGCGCTAATGACTGCGACGGAAGACCACCAGAAGAACTTCAGCAGACGTATCAAGGCTTTTGGGCGTCCAGGTTGATAAGTGAATTGCGTACGGGTCCGGCGGACCAAAAACGCTGGGCATTATAAGCATTTTTTCGCCTTGCCGGGTGACCGGCCAGGTGGCCCGTCGAACCGTTTGGCCGCTGAGGCCTAGTGCTGACGCGGGTTTGCGGCATACAGCAAAGGAACAGCGATGCTTGGACGTTTCGGCATGGATGCCGGTTCACTCTTGGGGGTGGAAATTGCCCCCGACTCCGTTCGGATTGTGCAGCTGCAGCGACGCAAGGGGCGTTGCCAGGTCGCGGCCTGGGCGCACGAGCCGTATGAACCGTACAGTGGGGCTGATTGGGCGACCGACCCTGCCCGGCTAGTGGCTGCGTTGCGCCGTGCCTGCAGGCGCAGCGGCAGTCGGCAGCGGCGCGTTGCGGTGGCGCTGCCGGCAAATCAGGTGATCTGCAAGGTGTGCCAACTGCCAGCGGGCCTGAGTGAAGCCGATATCGAGGCCCAGTTGCTGGCTGATGCGGATCGCCTGTTTCCATTTCCGCTTGATGATCTGGCGCTGGACTTTCAGTTGCTCGGGGCCTCCGAGGCCCAGGCCGATTGCCAGGAGGTCATGGTGGCGGCCTGTCGCCAGCGTGCGCTGGAGCCCGTTGAAGCCCTGCTTGATGCAGCCGGGCTGCAGGCCGAGGCGATGGAGGTCGACAGTATCGCGTTGCAGCGGATGCTGCCGCAGGGCGCGCTTGCGGGTTCGGCATTGCTGCGCATCGAAGCGCAAGGCGCGACGCTGCATTGTTGGCGGCAGGGCATGCCCGCGCAGCGCCGCGAAGTGCACCTTGGCCAAGCACTTGGCCAATGGCCGGCGCTTCTGGGCGACGACAGTCAACTGGAATGCGTGCTGGTCGCCGGCAGTTCACCGATCGAGCAAGCGTGGCTGGATAACCTGAGTGCAGAGGTGAAGCTGCCCTGTCGGCCCCTGCCTTCTATTGTGGGGTTGGAGCCTGGTGGGGGCGAGATGCTCTTGGCATGCGCCTTGGCGCTCGGAGGCATGCAGCCATGATGCGTCTTAACCTTTTGCCCTGGCGCGAGCGGCAGCGCCGGTCGATGCTTCGGCGCTTTCAGTGGATGTTGCTTGGCAGTGCGGCGCTGGCCCTGTGCGCCGTGATGCTGATTGATCAACTGGCACGCCAACGTGCACAGCAGCAAGGGTTGAGCACTGTTAGCCGTCAATCCGCCGTTGCGCTGCTGGATGAACAATTGGAGCAGCATGCCGATGTCCGTGCCGCCCACGATGCTGCCCAGGTACAGGCCGCGGTGTTGGCCAGCCTGCGCGCCGATCAAGGTGTATTCCCCGCGTTGCTTAGCGACCTGGAGGCAGCGTTGCCTGCTGGTCTGCAGCTCACTGAGCTCACGTTGGCAGGCGGCCGTTTGCAGGTGACCGGCCAGGCCGCGTCCGGTGCTGTGGTCGCTCAGTTCATGCGCGACCTCGAGCGGTCCGCGGTGCTGCAAGGCCTGGAGCTCAAGTATGTGAAGCACCTGCCTTCGGGCGATGAGTTTGTCCTGACAGCGCGTGTGTCGGCGTTTTGGTCGTGAATGCAGCCTGGTGGGGGAGCTGGCAGGGCATGGCCGAACGTTCCGCTCGCTTCAGGTGGGGCGCTTCGGTCGGTCTGGGAGTGTTGGTATTGGCGCTGGGGTGTGGGCTACGCCTGCCGGAGTTGCGGCACGCCCATGGGCAAGTGAATGCGCAGCATGAGCAGTTGAGCGAGGAACATTCGGCCAAGGCAGCGCAGGTGCGGGAGCTGGCACGCATGCGCGCTGCGCTGGCCGCCGCACAGCAGGCGCTGCACGTTGCCCGGTGGCGTCTCGCCGCTGGCGAGGGCATGAGTGACCTGCTCGATTCGCTTGCCGCCTCAGGGCATGAATTTGGCCTGCTGTTCGAGCGGCTCGATGTGCATGAGGCGGTGGAGCAGGCGCACTACCGAACCATCCCCCTCGATGTTCAGGTGGTGGGCCGGTATGCAGCACTGCGCCTGTGGTTGGATGAATGGCTTGGGCAGCTGCGGCTGCTGCGCGTGAGTGACCTGAGCATGAACGAAGTCGATGGGCGGCCTGGATTGTTGCGCGTTCGCCTGAGGGTTCACGCCCATCATGCTGATGCTTCGACGCCGGCCGTTGCGTCGTTGGCAGATTTGCCCGCTCGGGCAGCGGCCGTGCCGCCGTTGGTCGATCCGTTCTCCGCAGCCCCGGCGAAAGTGGCACCTGGCGAATTGGGCCGTGTGCCCTTGGCGCAGCTGGAAATGGTCGGGAGCCTGGCGCAAGGCGGCGCGCATGAAGCGCTGTTGTTGTCTGCAGGCCAGTTGTATCGCGTGCGCCTGGGCGACCGGCTCGGGCGCGATGAGGGTGTTGTGGTGCACATCGACGAGCAGCGGGTCGACGTGCGCGAGCGGTGGTTCGTGGCGCGTGAGTGGCATGAGCGCACAGCCGTACTCACCCTCCGAAAACCCCTGGACAAGGAGGTCATGGACAAGGATGAAAAGGCTATGGATGGGGGCGGCGGCGTTCGTCTTGTCGATCCCGCTAGCGACGGCAGCGCCCACTCGGGGTGAGCCACTGTCGCTGAACTTTCAGGATGTGCAGGTGCGCGCCGTATTGCAGGTGCTGGCAGACCATGCCGGCGTGAACCTGGTTGCCAGCGATTCGGTGCAGGGCAATATCACCTTGCGGCTTCAGGATGTGCCCTGGGAGCAGGCGCTGGATTTGGTGCTGCGCAGCAAGGGCCTGGCCCGGCGTGAAGAGGGCAATGTGCTGCTGGTGGCGCCGGCGGCGGAGCTTGCTGGGCAATCGCTCGACGCCCGACTAGGCCAGGCGCTGGATGCGCAATTGCAACCGCTGCAGCGTGAACTGATGCCGATCCACCATGCCGTAGCCTCCGAGCTCGCAGAGCTGTTGCTGGCAACCCTGGCAGACGACGGCATCCTCACTGGGCGAGGCAGTTTGAGCGTGGATGCGCGCACCAATACCCTGGTGGCCTACCAGCCCGCTGACCGCCTTGCCGAGCTGCGCCACCTGGTGGCGCAGCTGGATGTGCCGGTGCGTCAGGTGGCGATCGAGGCACGCATCGTCGAGGCCAATGTCGATTACGAAAAGAGCCTTGGGGTGCGTTGGGGTGGGCCCTTGTACGGTGAGAACGTAAGGCCAGGCAAGGAGCTGTTCGTCGACCTTGGGGTGGAGCGTACCGGCTCCAGTGTCGGCCTGGGCCTGCTGCGTGGCGGCATCCTGCTGGACCTTGAGCTCAGCGCCATGGAAAAGAGCGGCAATGGCGAAATCATCTCGCAGCCCAAGGTGGTCACGGCCGACAAGGAAACGGCCAGGATCCTCAAAGGTACTGAGGTGCCTTACCAGGAAACCAGCAAGAGCGGCGCCACGTCCGTGTCGTTTCGCGAAGCGTCCCTGTCGCTTGAAGTCACCCCGCAGATTACCCCGGACAACAAGGTCATCATGACGGTCAGGGTGACCAAGGACGAGCCTGATTACGTCAATGCCTTGAACAACGTACCGCCGATCCGCAAGAACGAGGTCAATGCCAAGGTTCGCGTGGCGGACGGCGAGACGATCGTGATCGGTGGCGTCTACTCGACCACGCAAAACAATGTGGTCGACAAGGTGCCATTTTTCGGCGATCTGCCGTATGTTGGGCGGCTGTTTCGACGCGATGTATTACAAGAGAAAAAATCCGAGCTGCTGGTCTTCCTGACTCCGCGTATCATGAGTGACCAGGCGATTGCTGTGAGTCGTTGATTCTGTGCGAAATTTGATACTTGTGGGGCCAATGGGCGCTGGTAAAAGCACCATTGGACGCCTATTGGCCAAAGAGCTGCGCCTGCTGTTCAAAGATTCCGACAAGGAAATCGAACTGCGATGCGGCGCCAACATCCCGTGGATCTTCGACAAGGAAGGCGAGCCGGGCTTCCGTGACCGTGAACAGGCGATGATCGCCGAGCTCTGCGGGCTCGACGGCGTGGTCCTGGCCACCGGCGGCGGCGCGGTAATGCGCGATGCCAACCGTCAGGCGTTGCGCCAGGGCGGCCGGGTGATCTACTTGCATGCTTCTGTGGAGCAGCAGGTCGGTCGCACCGCACGTGATCGCAATCGCCCCCTGTTGCGTACCGCCAACCCGGAGGCGACCCTTCGCGCCCTGCTCGAAGCGCGTGATCCGCTCTACCGCGAGATCGCCGACCTGGTCGTTGAAACCGACGAGCGGCCACCGCGCATGGTGGTGATCGATATTCTCGAACGCTTGCAGCAGTTGCCGCCCCGATAAGCCGGGACTATTCTCGGCCACCAGCGCCGAGGCGAGGTTCAACTTACCGCGTGCGTCGCCCAAGCGGCGCCGCGCCCAAGTACATTGTGGGGATACATGCAGACACTAAAGGTCGACCTGGGCGAGCGTAGCTACCCGATCTACATTGGCGAAGGCCTGCTGGACCAGCCCGAGTTGCTGGCGCCGCACATTGCCGGGCGGCAGGTCGCCATCGTTTCCAACGAAACCGTCGCGCCTCTGTACCTCGAACGCCTGGCCAAGACCCTGGGTGCCTATTCGGTGCTGCCCGTGGTATTGCCTGACGGCGAAGCCCACAAGAACTGGGAAACGCTGCAACTGATCTTCGATGGCCTGCTCACTGCCCGGCACGACCGTCGCACCACCGTGGTGGCCCTTGGCGGCGGCGTGATCGGCGACATGGCCGGCTTTGCCGCTGCCTGTTACCAGCGCGGCGTCGATTTCATCCAGGTGCCGACCACCCTGTTGTCTCAGGTCGACTCTTCGGTCGGCGGCAAGACCGGCATCAACCACCCGCTGGGCAAGAACATGGTCGGTGCCTTCTATCAGCCCAACGCGGTGCTGATCGACACCACCAGCCTCAAGACCCTGCCGGCGCGTGAGCTGTCCGCAGGCCTGGCCGAAGTGATCAAGTACGGCCTGATCTGCGACAAGCCGTTCCTTGGTTGGCTCGAGGACAATATGAAGGCCCTGCGTGCCCTGGACTCCACGGCCCTGACCGAAGCCATCCGCCGTTCCTGCGCAGCCAAGGCTGCGGTGGTCGGTGCCGATGAGCGCGAATCCGGCGTGCGGGCGACCCTGAACCTTGGGCATACCTTTGGCCATGCCATCGAAACCCATATGGGCTACGGCGTCTGGCTGCACGGCGAAGCCGTGTCGGCGGGCACGGTGATGGCCCTGGAAATGTCCATGCGGCTCGGCTGGATCGACCAGGCCGAGCGCGATCGCGGAATCCGCCTGTTGCAGGATGCAGGTTTGCCGGTGGTGCCACCACAGGAAATGACCCCGGCGCATTTCATGGAGCACATGGCGGTCGACAAGAAGGTGCTCGACGGGCGTCTGCGTCTGGTGCTGTTGCGCCAGATGGGCGAGGCCGTGATCACCGACGACTATCCGAAAGAGATTCTTCAGGCCACGCTGTCGGCGGATTACCGCGCGATCGTGGCCCAGCTTTGAGGTTGTGACAGCGCAATGACCAGTTTGCATGCCGATGAGGCCTTTCTCGACCATTACCAGTTGAGCCACGATCCGTTCGCGCCCCGCGTGCCCGGCTTCAAATTCTTCCCGGCACAGCGCAAGCCTGTGCTGGGCCAGCTGCATCACCTGGCCCGTTACAGCCAGCTGATGCTGGTGGTCACCGGCCCCCTGGGCAGCGGCAAGACCTTGCTGCGCCAGGCCCTGGTGGCCAGTACCAACAAGCAATCGGTGCAGAGCGTGGTGGTTTCTGCCCGTGGCGCCAGCGATGCGGCCAGCGTGCTCGCCCAGGTCGCGCAGTCGCTTGAGGTCGCCCAGCCTGAGGTCCAGGCCATACTGTCGAAGGTGGTGCAACTGGCGCTGACCGGGCAGGAAGTCTATTTGCTGGTGGACGATGCGGAACAACTCGACGAGTCGGCACTCCAAGCGTTGCTGGAGCTGGCGGCGGGTGTTCCGGAAGGGCGCCCGCACGTGTTCCTGTTCGGCGAACCGTCGCTGATTGCCGGGCTGGATGAGCTGAGTATCGAGGAAGAGCGTTTCCACGTTATCGAGCTCGCCCCCTACAGCGAAGAGGAGACCCGCGAGTACCTGGAGCAGCGTCTGGATGGCGCCGGCCGGGGCATCGAGGTGTTCACCCGCGAACAGATCGTCGATATCCATGAACACTCCGACGGTTGGCCTGGCACAATCAACCAGGTCGCCCGTGACACTTTGATCGAAGCCATGATCGCCAGCCGTTCGACGGCCAAGCGACCATCCATGGGGTTGAAAATGCCTAAGAAACATGTGCTCGCGCTGTCCGCTGTGGTCGTGGTCGCCGTTGCTGCCGCGGTTCTCATGCCCAAGAAAGGCGACAAGGCACCTGCTGAGGTGCCGGCTGCCCAGGCTCAATTGCCATTAGGTGAAGGCCAGCCGGGCGCCGCCCAGGCCAATAATGGCAACCCGGCCATCGAGTTCTCCGGCTCGTCGCAGCCGATGCCACTGCCGCTGGTAGGGCAGTCGCAGCCGGTGATGCGCGAACCATTGGCCCAGGCCGCTGGCATGGGGGACGGCGAAGAGGGCAGCCCGGCCGGCAATACCGCGCTGCAGCCTGGCAACCCGCCGACCGTGACCACCATCGCGCCGCCGCAAGGCGTGCCTGCCGGCCCGGCACCGACGCTGTCGAAGCCGACTGCCAGTGCACCGGTTCAGCCGGTTGCGCCTGCACCAAAGCCCGTCGCAACCCAGCCTGCAAAACCGGTTGCACCTGCTAAGCCTGCGCCTGCGCCAACCCAGGTCGCCACAGCCAAGCCAGCTGCCAAGCCTGTCGAGAAGCCTGCGGCTACCGGCAGCAGCGGTGGTGGCTGGTATGCAGGTCAGAAACCGGGCAATTACGTGGTGCAGATCCTCGGCACCAGCTCCGAAGCGTCGGCCCAGGCCTTCGTCAAAGCCCAGGGTGGCGACTATCGCTACTTCAAGAAAAACCTGCAGGGCAAGCCGCTGTATGTCGTGACTTACGGCAGCTTCGCCAACCGTGACGCAGCGGTTGCGGCAATCAAGAACTTGCCAGCGAAGGTCCAGGCTGGTAAACCTTGGCCACGTACCGTCGCCAGCGTCCAACAAGAGCTGGCCACGGCCCGCTGATACCTGCCGGGCGGCACCACCCCGCCGCCCAGTTGCTGAGCGAATTCTAGCTTTCGACTAGCCTGCTGCGCCCGAGCGCGGCAGGCTTTTCTGTCCCAGGCTGCCGGCCACAAGCCTCTCTTGCAGTCATGGCTGAAACGCTTCAGACTCGAGCCAAGCCGCTATCACGGCGCATGGCGCAAAAACATTCAAATTTGCGACATAAATTTTCAATGGTGAGACATGAAAATTTGTGGGCATCGCTGTCGCTGTGCAACAATGGTTTTCCATGACCACCGCAAAAAAGCTGGCGTTTGATCGGCGTGGATGGTAAGTGGTTGTTAAAAAAGAGATTTGCCTCCGTTGAGAGGTGAACCTGGTGAGAAAGTGTCTATGAAAACAGGTCTGTACCATCCCGAAGAATTCAAGGACAACTGTGGTTTTGGCCTGATCGCCCATATGACGGGCGAGCCAAGTCACCACCTTCTGCAAACCGCCATGCAGGCACTGACGTGCATGACCCACCGCGGCGGTATCAACGCCGACGGCAAGACCGGTGACGGTTGCGGTCTGCTCATGCAGAAGCCCGATCAATTCCTGCGGGCCGTGGCCCAGGAACAGTTTGCCGTCGAGCTGCCCAAGCAGTACGCCGTCGGCATGGTGTTCTTCAACCAGGACCCGGTCAAAGCAGAAGCCGCCCGCGCCAACATGGACCGCGAGATCCTCGCCGCTGGCCTGAAGCTGGTCGGCTGGCGCAAGGTGCCGATCGACACCAGCGTGCTGGGTCGCCTGGCGCTGGAGCGCCTGCCGCAGATCGAGCAGGTGTTCATCGGTGGTGAAGGCCTGAGCGATCAGGAATTCGCCATCAAGCTGTTCAGTGCCCGTCGTCGTTCGTCCGTGGCCAACGCCCACGACACCGACCACTACATCTGCAGCTTCTCGCACAAGACCATCATCTACAAAGGCCTGATGATGCCGCGCGATCTCGCGGCGTTCTATCCAGACCTGGGTGATGAGCGCCTGCAGACCGCGATCTGCGTGTTTCACCAGCGCTTCTCCACCAATACCCTGCCGAAATGGCCGCTGGCGCAGCCGTTCCGCTTCCTCGCCCACAACGGCGAAATCAACACCATCACTGGCAACCGCAACTGGGCCATGGCCCGTCGCACCAAGTTCGCCAATGACCAGATCCCTGACCTCGAAGAACTCGGCCCGCTGGTCAACCGCGTGGGCTCCGATTCGTCGAGCATGGACAACATGCTCGAGCTGATGGTCACCGGTGGCATCGACCTGTTCCGCGGCGTGCGCATGCTGGTACCGCCGGCCTGGCAGAACGTCGAGACCATGGACGCCGACCTGCGCGCCTTCTACGAATACAACTCCATGCACATGGAGCCGTGGGATGGCCCGGCCGGTATCGTCATGACCGAAGGCCGCCACGCGGTGTGCCTGCTCGACCGTAACGGCCTGCGCCCGGCGCGTTGGGTGACCACCACCAATGGCTACATCACCATTGCGTCGGAAATCGGCGTATGGGACTACAAGCCTGAAGACGTCATCGCCAAGGGCCGTGTCGGCCCGGGCCAGATCTTCGCCGTGGACACCGAAACCGGCCAGATCCTCGACACCGACGCCATCGACAACCGTCTGAAGTCGCGCCACCCGTACAAGCGCTGGCTGCGTCAGCACGCCACGCGTATCCAGGCGACCTTGACCGACGACCAGGGCGCGGCCAGCTACGATGCTGACCAGCTCAAGCAATACATGAAGATGTTCCAGGTCACCTTCGAAGAGCGTGACCAGGTGCTGCGCCCGCTGGGTGAGCAGGGCCAGGAAGCGGTCGGCTCGATGGGTGACGACACGCCGATGGCTGTGCTGTCGCAGCGCGTGCGTTCGCCGTATGACTTCTTCCGCCAGCAGTTCGCGCAGGTCACCAACCCGCCGATCGACCCGCTGCGCGAAGCGATCGTCATGTCGCTGGAGATCTGCCTGGGCGCCGAGCGCAACATCTTCCAGGAGTCCCCGGAGCACGCCTCGCGGGTCATCCTCAGCTCGCCGGTCATCTCGCCTGCCAAGTGGCGCTCGCTGATGAACCTGGAGCGCGAAGGCTTCGACCGCCAACTGATCGACCTCAACTACGAGCAAGGCGTCGGCCTGGAAGCGGCCATCCGCAACATCGCCGACCAAGCCGAAGAAGCGGTGCGCAGTGGCAAGACTCAACTGGTGCTGAGCGACCGTTACATCGCCCCGGGCAAGTTGCCGGTGCACGCTTCGCTCGCCGTGGGTGCCGTACACCACCGCCTGACCGAGCAGGGCCTGCGGTGCGACAGCAACATCCTGGTCGAAACCGCGACCGCCCGTGACCCGCACCACTTCGCTGTGCTGCTGGGCTTCGGTGCCTCGGCCGTCTACCCGTACCTGGCGTACGAAGTGCTGGCCGACCTGATCCGTACCGGCGAAGTGCTGGGCGATCTGGACGAGGTGTTCAAGTATTACCGCAAAGGCATCTCCAAGGGCCTGCTGAAGATCCTGTCCAAGATGGGCATCTCCACCATCGCTTCTTACCGGGGTGCGCAGCTGTTCGAAGCCATCGGCCTGGCCGAGGACGTGGTCGGCCTGAGCTTCAAGGGCGTGTCGAGCCGCATCAAGGGTGCGCGTTTCGAAGACCTGGAAAGCGACCAGAAGCTGCTCGCCGCCGAAGCCTGGAGCGCGCGCAAGCCGATCCAGCAAGGTGGCCTGCTCAAATTCGTCCACGGTGGCGAATACCACGCCTACAACCCGGATGTGGTCAACACCCTGCAGGCGGCTGTGCAGCAGGGCGACTACGCCAAGTTCAAGGAATACACCTCGCTGGTCGACCAGCGCCCGGTGTCGATGATCCGCGACCTGCTCAAGGTCAAAGTGGCTGACCAGCCGCTGGCGATCGAGCAGATCGAACCGTTGGAGGCCATCCTCAAGCGCTTCGATTCCGCCGGTATCTCGCTCGGCGCTTTGTCGCCAGAAGCCCACGAGGCGCTGGCCGAGGCCATGAACCGCCTGGGCGCGCGTTCCAACTCGGGCGAGGGCGGTGAAGACCCGTCGCGCTACGGCACCGTGCGCAGCTCCAAGATCAAGCAGGTGGCCACCGGCCGCTTTGGCGTGACCCCGGAATACCTGGTCAACGCCGAAGTGCTGCAGATCAAGGTAGCCCAAGGCGCCAAGCCGGGTGAGGGCGGCCAGCTGCCAGGCGGCAAGGTCAACGGCCTGATCGCCAAGCTGCGCTACGCGGTACCAGGCGTGACCCTGATCTCGCCACCGCCGCACCACGACATCTACTCGATCGAAGACCTGGCCCAGCTGATCTACGACCTCAAGCAGGTCAACCCGCAGGCGCTGGTCTCGGTCAAGCTGGTTGCCGAGGCAGGCGTGGGTACCATCGCCGCCGGCGTGGCCAAGGCCTACGCCGACCTGATTACCATCTCGGGCTACGACGGCGGTACCGGTGCTTCGCCACTGACTTCCATCAAGTACGCGGGCGCGCCGTGGGAGCTCGGCCTTGCCGAAACCCACCAGACTCTGCGCGGCAACGACCTGCGCGGCAAAGTGCGGGTGCAGACCGACGGTGGCCTGAAAACCGGCCTCGACGTGATCAAGGCGGCCATCCTCGGCGCCGAGAGCTTCGGCTTCGGCACCGCGCCGATGATCGCCCTGGGCTGCAAATACCTGCGTATTTGCCACCTGAACAACTGCGCCACCGGCGTCGCCACCCAGAACGACAAGCTGCGCAAGGACCACTACATCGGCACCGTCGACATGGTGATCAACTTCTTCACCTTCGTCGCCGAAGAGACCCGCGAGTGGCTGGCCAAACTGGGTGTGCGCAGCCTGGGCGAGCTGATCGGCCGCACCGACCTGCTCGACATCCTGCCAGGCGACACCGAGCGCCAGCAGTACCTGGACCTGTCGCCGCTGCTGGGCAGTTCGCACATTCCGGCGGACAAGCCGCAGTTCTGCGAAGTCGACAAGAACCCGCCGTTCGACAAGGGCGAGCTGGCCGAGAAGATGGTCGAAATGGCCATGCCGGCGATCCGCGACCAGTCCGGTGGCGAGTTCAGCCTCGACATCTGCAACTGCGACCGCTCCATCGGTGCGCGCATCTCGGGTGAGATCGCCCGCTTGCACGGCAACCAGGGCATGGCCGCTGCGCCGATCACCTTCCGCTTCAAGGGCACTGCGGGCCAGAGCTTCGGCGTGTGGAACGCTGGTGGCCTGAACCTGCACCTGGAAGGCGACGCCAACGACTACGTCGGCAAAGGCATGACCGGTGGCAAGGTCACCATCGTGCCACCTGCCGGCAGCCCGTTCGAAACCCAGCACAGCGCCATCGTCGGCAACACCTGCCTGTACGGTGCCACTGGCGGCAAGCTGTTCGCCGCCGGTACCGCGGGCGAGCGCTTCGCTGTGCGTAACTCTGGCGCCCACGCTGTTGTCGAGGGCACTGGCGATCACTGCTGTGAATACATGACCGGCGGCTTTGTCTGCGTCCTGGGCAAGACCGGTTACAACTTCGGCTCTGGCATGACCGGCGGCTTCGCCTACGTGCTCGACATGGACAACAGCTTCGTCGACAAGCTCAACCATGAACTGGTGGAAATCCAGCGCATCAGTGGTGAAGCGATGGAGGCGTACCGCAGCCACCTGGCGCGCGTCCTTGGCGAATACGTGGACGAGACCGGCAGCGAGTGGGGGCGTGAGCTCTTCGAGAACCTGGACGACTACGTGCGGCGCTTCTGGCTGGTCAAGCCGAAGGCGGCCAACCTCAAGCAACTGCTGTCCAGCACCCGTGCCAACCCGCAGTAACAACAGCTGCAAGTGGCAAGCCTCAGCTGCGAGTAAACGCAGTGCGAGGTTTGCCGGACCCAAGTGATCGACTTGCAGCTTGCGGCTTGTAGCTTGCGACTGCGGTAAAGAGGTTTTGAAAAATGGCTGAACGTCTGAGCAACGACTTCCAGTTCATCGAAGTGGGGCGTAAAGACCCAAAGAAAAAGCTGCTGCGCCAGCGCAAGAAAGAGTTCGTCGAGATCTACGAACCCTTCAAGCCGCAGCAGTCCGTGGAGCAGGCGCACCGTTGCCTGGGCTGCGGTAACCCGTATTGCGAATGGAAGTGCCCGGTGCACAACTTCATCCCCAACTGGTTGAAGCTGGTGTCCGAGGGCAACATCCTGGCAGCGGCAGAACTGTCGCACCAAACCAACACCCTGCCTGAAGTGTGCGGCCGTGTTTGTCCGCAGGACCGCCTGTGCGAGGGTGCCTGCACCCTGAACGACGGTTTTGGCGCGGTGACCATCGGCTCGGTGGAGAAGTACATCACCGACACCGCTTTCGCCATGGGCTGGCGCCCAGACATGTCCAAGGTCATGCCGACTGGCAAGCGTGTCGCCATCATCGGTGCCGGCCCGGCGGGCCTGGGCTGTGCCGACGTGCTGGTGCGCGCCGGCGTGACCCCGGTGGTGTTCGACAAGAACCCGGAAATCGGTGGCCTGCTGACCTTCGGTATCCCCGAGTTCAAGCTGGAAAAGACCGTGCTGAGCAACCGCCGCGAAGTCTTCACCGGCATGGGCATCGAGTTCCGCCTGAACACCGAGGTGGGCACCGACATCACCATGGAGCAGCTGCTGGCCGAGTACGACGCGGTGTTCATGGGCATGGGTACCTACACCTACATGAAGGGCGGCTTCCCGGGCGAGGACCTGCCGGGCGTGCATGACGCGCTGGACTTCCTGATCGCCAACGTCAACCGCAACCTGGGCTTCGAGAAGTCGCCGGAAGACTTCGTCGACATGCAGGGCAAGAAGGTCGTGGTGCTGGGCGGTGGTGACACCGCGATGGACTGCAACCGCACCTCGATCCGCCAGGGCGCCAAGTCGGTGACCTGTGCTTATCGTCGTGACGAGGCCAACATGCCGGGTTCGCGCAAAGAGGTGAAGAACGCCAAGGAAGAGGGCGTGAAGTTCCTCTACAACCGCCAGCCGATCGCCATTGTCGGTGAAGACAAGGTCGAAGGCGTGAAGGTGGTCGAGACCCGTCTCGGCGAGCCGGACGCCCGTGGCCGCCGCAGCCCTGAGCCGATCCCGGGTTCTGAAGAGATCCTGCCGGCCGATGCCGTGGTGATCGCCTTCGGTTTCCGCCCGAGCCCGGCGCCGTGGTTCGAGCAGCATGGTATCCAGATGGACAGCCAGGGCCGCGTGGTGGCACCGGAAAAAGGCAAGTTCAAGCACCAGACCAGCAACCCGAAAATCTTCGCCGGCGGCGACATGGTGCGCGGTTCGGATTTGGTGGTAACGGCCATTTTCGAAGGCCGCACGGCTGCTGAAGGTATCCTGGATTACCTGGAAGTCTGATTGAATGCTGGGGCCGCTTTGCGGCCCATCGCGGCACAAGGCCGCTCCCACAGGAGGAATGCATTTCCCTGTGGGAGCGGCCTTGTGCCGCGATGGGCTGCAAAGCAGCCCCTTTGGCGTTTTGTATACAAAATTGCTTGATCCAAGGCACCCAATAGACAAAACGCATGGCCTTGGCCGTGCCTTTTGTGCTGGCGTCTGAGAAAATGCCCGCACTTTTTTGCCGGATGCCGACATGACTGCCCTGAAGAACGATCGTTTCCTGCGTGCACTGCTCAAGCAACCCGTAGACGTCACCCCGGTCTGGATGATGCGCCAGGCTGGCCGTTACCTGCCGGAGTACCGCGCCAGCCGTGCCAAGGCCGGTGACTTCATGAGTCTGTGCATGAACCCGCAGTTCGCCTGCGAGGTCACCCTGCAGCCGCTGGACCGCTACCCACTGGACGCGGCGATCCTGTTCTCGGACATCCTCACCATCCCCGATGCCATGGGCCTTGGCCTGTACTTCGAAACCGGCGAAGGCCCGCGCTTCAAGAAAGTCATCAGCACCCCGGCCGACATCGAGGCACTGCCGATCCCTGATCCGCAAAAGGACCTGGGCTACGTGATGGACGCCGTCAGCACCATCCGTCGCGAGCTCAACGGCCGTGTCCCGCTGATCGGCTTCTCGGGCAGCCCATGGACCCTGGCCACTTACATGGTCGAAGGCGGTTCGTCCAAGGACTTCCGCAAGACCAAGGCCATGGCCTACGACAACCCGCAAGCCCTGCACCTGTTACTGGACAAGCTGGCCCAGTCGGTCACCAGCTACCTCAACGGCCAGATCCTGGCCGGTGCCCAGGCTGTGCAGATCTTCGACACCTGGGGCGGCAACCTGTCGGCGGCGGCCTACCAGGAGTTCTCCCTGGCCTACATGCGCAAGATCGTCAGCGGGCTGATCCGCGAGCACGACGGGCGCAAGGTGCCGGTCATTCTGTTCACCAAAAACGGCGGCATGTGGCTGGAAAGCATCGCCGAAGCCGGTGCCGATGCACTGGGCCTGGACTGGACCTGCGAGATCGGCGATGCCCGCCGCCGTGTCGGTGACAAAGTTGCGCTGCAAGGCAACATGGACCCAACCGTGCTGTACGCCAAGCCCGAAGCCATCCGCAAGGAAGTGGCGCGTATTCTGGCCAGCTATGGCAAGGGCACCGGCCATGTGTTCAACCTGGGCCACGGTATTACCCCGGAAGTCGACCCAGAGCACGCGGGTGCGTTCATCAACGCCGTGCACGAGTTGTCGGCGCAATACCACCAGTGATTTGATGCACTGCACAAAAAACCCGGCCTTGATGCCGGGTTTTTTGTATTAAGTTTGAATTCAGCGATCGTCGTTAATCTGGTCCCATCGAAACCGAAACAGGACCTGATCCCCATGAAAGCTCGTTACCTCGCCCTGATCCTCGCCCCTTTGTTCAGCACCGCTGCACTGGCCGCTGGTTATACCGGCCCAGGTGCCCAGTCGGTCACTACTGTCGCCGCCGCCAACGACGCAGCCGATGACACCCCGGTGGTGCTGCAGGGTTATGTGACCAAGAAGATCAACAACGACGACAAGTACGAATTCAAGGACAACACCGGCACCATCACCGTCGAGATCGACGATGAGGACCTGCCACCGACGCCGTTCAATGACAAGACCAAGGTCAAGCTGACCGGTGAGGTGGAGAAGCACCTGATGAGCCGGGAAGTGGATGTGGATATCGTCGAGATCATCAACTGATCCGAGGCCCCTTTCGCGGGTAAACCCGCTCCCACAGGATTGCACTACCCTTGAGGCCAGCGCCATACCTGTGGGAGCGGGTTTACCCGCGAATGGCCCTCAAGCCGTTTTCGGCTGAAGCTTGCTCAAGCGCAACGCCACCAGCAACGCCACGGCCAACAGGCTGCCGATGAACAGCCCGATGCCATTCCACCCCCATGCATGCCAGAACACCCCACCTGCCGTCCCGGCCACACTCGACCCCGCGTAATAGCAGAACAGGTACAGCGACGAAGCCTGCCCCTTGGCCTTCAACGCCCGCCGCCCGATCCAGCTGCTGGCCACCGAGTGGGCACCGAAGAAGCCAAAGGTGAACACCAGCATGCCGAGAATCACCATCAGCAGCGGGCTGGCCAAGGTCATCAGCAAGCCGCCCGCCATCACCACGATACTGACCCAGAACACCTTGCGCCGCCCCAGCTTGTCCGCCAGTGCGCCGACCTGTGCAGAGCTGTAGATACCCGACAGGTACACCACCGACAACAAGCCGACCAACGCCTGGTTCATGTGATAAGGCCCTGCCAGCAGGCGGTAGCCGATGTAGTTGAACAGCGTGACGAAGGCGCCCATCAGCAGGAATGCCTCGAGGAACAGCCAAGGCAGCCCGGCGTCCTTGAAGTGCATGACGAAGCCGTCCAGCAGGCTGCGTGGGTTCACGGCCTGCGGGCGGAAGTTGCGTGATTCGGGCAGGACCTTCCAGAACACCAGCGCCGCGACCAGTGCCAGGCCGCCGATGGTCAGCATCGCTGTGTGCCAGCTGACGAAGTCGATCAGTACCCCGGTGATGAGGCGCCCGCACATGCCGCCGATGGCATTGCCGCCGATATACAGGCCCATGGCCAGGCCGATGTGCTGCGGGTGGATTTCTTCGCTCAGGTAAGTCATGGCCACCGCCGCCAGGCCGCTCAACGACAGGCCGACCAGTGCACGTGTCGCCAATACCGCTTCCCAGGTCGGCATCACCGCGCTGGCCAAGGTCGACAGGGCCGCGCACACCAGCGCAAACACCATCACCGGCTTGCGCCCGATGCGGTCGGAGATCGGCCCGGTGATCAACAGGCCGAACGCCAGCATGGCAGTCGACACCGACAACACCAGGCTGCTCTGTGCCGCGTTGATGGAAAACTCCTGCGACAGCAGGGGCATCATCGGCTGCACGCAGTACAGCAGGGCGAAGGTGGCAAAGCCGCCGCTGAACAGGGCCAGCACGGTCTTCATGAAGGCGGGGGTGCCTTTCTCGATCCACATTTCGTTAAGGGGGGCAGGTTCTGGGTCGACGGGAAGGGGAGCTACAGCAGTTTTCACGGGCGGGTACCTCTGGCGCAATGAAAAAAGCATATAGCTGGCTAATGATTAGATCCAATATATTGTTCGACCTATTTAAGACGTTTAGCGACTTGTTTGGAGCCGATCATGGAACTGCGCCATCTGCGTTACTTCATTGCTGTGGCAGAAGAGTTGCACTTTGGCCGCGCGGCCCAGCAGTTGGGCATTTCGCAGCCCCCCTTGAGCCAACAAATCCAGGCGCTGGAGCAGGAGCTGGGTGCCCGTTTGTTCGACCGTACCAATCGTCGGGTCGAACTGAGCGAGGCGGGGCGGTTGTTCTTGGAAGAAGCACGCCAGGTGTTGGCACAGGTGGAAAAGGCAGCCGATGTGGCGCGCAGGGCGCAACTTGGCGAGCTCGGCGAGATGAAGATCGGCTTTACCTCGTCGGCGCCGTTCACCTCGAAAATCCCCAAGGCAATCCATGCCTTTCGTCAGCGCTTCCCGGCCGTGCACCTGAACCTCAAGGAGTTGAGCAGCCGTGATGTGGCTGAAGCGGTGTTTGACGAGTCCATCGAGGTGGGGCTGATGCGGCCCATGCCATTGCCGGAGGGGCTGGTGGCGACCGAGCTGTTTCGCGAGCCGCTGGTGGCCGTGATCAATGCCTCGCACCCCTTGGCCGTGGGCACCGAGCAAGGGGTGAGCATGGCCTCCCTGGCGCATGAGCCGTTCGTGTTCTTTCCGCGCAGCTATGGCAGTGGGCTGCATGCGCAATTGCTCAGCCTGGCGCGGCACGCCGGGTTCAGCCCGCATTTTGCCCAGGAGGCGGGGGAGGCGATGACCATCATCGGCCTGGTGTCTGCGGGGCTAGGGGTTTCGGTATTGCCGGCCTCGTTCCAGCGCATGCGCATCGAGGGTGTGGTGTACCGCACCTTGTTGGATGAAGGCGCGATGACCGCGGTGTGGCTGGTGCAGCGCGAACACGGCAGCTCAGCGATGGCCAAGGCGTTTGCCGAGCTGTTGACCGGGCAGGTCACGAAGCCTTCGTAGGCGCGCTCGGGCATCGCGATCAGTTCGCTATCATCACCCGACAATTGCCGCTGGCCTTAGCTGGCGAGCCACCACATACTCGGGCATTCGTTGATACACGGAGTTCTCTCATGCGGCGCGTGGTGTTCAATCAGAAAGGTGGTGTGGGCAAGTCGAGCATCGCTTGTAACCTGGCGGCGGTCAGTGCCAGCGAAGGTTACCGGACCTTGTTGATCGACCTGGATGCCCAGGCAAACTCGACTCAGTACCTCACCGGCCTGACGGGTGAAGATATCCCCATGGGGATCGCCGATTTCTTCAAGCAAAGCCTGTCCAGCGGGCCCTTCAGCAAGAAGAACAAGGTCGATATCTACGAAACGCCGTTCGACAACCTGCATGTGGTGACGGCCACCGCCGAGCTGGCTGACCTGCAGCCCAAGCTTGAGGCCAAGCACAAGATCAACAAGCTGCGTAAGTTGCTCGACGAGTTGGACGAGGATTACGAGCGGATCTACATCGACACGCCGCCAGCGCTGAATTTTTATGCGGTTTCTGCGCTTATCGCAGCCGATCGCGTGCTCATCCCCTTCGATTGCGACAGCTTCTCGCGCCAGGCCCTGTACGGCCTGCTGGCGGAAATCGAAGAGCTCAAAGATGACCACAATGAGGACCTGCTGGTCGAGGGCATCGTGGTCAACCAGTTCCAGTCCCGCGCCAGCCTGCCCCAGCAGATGCTCGACGAACTGCTGGCCGAAGGCCTGCCGGTGCTACCGGTTTACCTGGGCAGTTCGGTGAAGATGCGCGAGTCGCACCACGCCAGCTTGCCGCTGATTCACCTGGAACCACGGCACAAGTTGACCCAGCAGTTTGTGGAGTTGCATTCGTTGTTGGAAGAAAACGCTTAGGGGTTCAAGGGTAGGGCGTGAGCGTTGTGGTGGGGCAGAGACCGAGCGCCGCCCGCGCGGCGCTCGGTCTTACAGGCACAGAAAATCTCAAGGCAAACACCTTCCAGGCATCACGATGAACAGCTGATTTCCAGGTGCTTGCCCCACTCCGGCGGCCGCTGGGCGTATGCCTGCATCCCGGCCTGCTCCTCGAACGGCCGGCTCAGCACCTGGTGCAGCCGGCGCACTTCACTGTAATCCCCGGCCTCGGCCGCTTCGATGGCCTTCTGCGCCAGGTAGTTGCGCAGCACGTACAGCGGGTTCACCGCATGCATGCGTTCACGCCGCCCTTCGCCGTTGCCGGCCTCACGCGCGCAGCGGGCAAGGTAGTCTGTGCCCCAGGCATCGAATGCCAGCAGGTCGATGAAGTCGTCGCGGACGACATTCAGCGCTTCGGCGACCGGTTGTTCACCCAGCTTGCGGAAGAACAGGGTGTAGTCCACGCCGCCCTTTTGCATGCATTGCAGCAGGCGCTCGACCAGGGCGAGGTCTTCATCCTCGGCGGTCGTTAGGCCCAGGCGCCTGCGCATGAGGTCCAGGTAATGCGCCTGGTACAACGGCAAGAACAGCCCCAGCGCCTCTTTGAGCGGTTCCACTTCGATCACCGTGGTCAGCGCCTGGGCCAGCGCACTGAGGTTCCAGTGGGCGATAGGCACTTGGTTGCTGTAGCTGTAGCGGCCACGGTCGTCGGAGTGGTTGCAGATGAAGTTGGCGTCGAAGTCGTCGAGGAAGGCAAAAGGGCCGAAATCGAAGGTGATGCCGAGGATCGACATGTTGTCGGTGTTCATCACCCCGTGGCAGAAACCATAGGCTTGCCAACGGGCAATCAGCTCGGCGTTGCGCTCGACGATCGTACGGAACATGGCCAGATAGGGCTGCTCGGCCTCGCGGCACTCGGGGTAGTGCTGTTCCAGCACATGGTCGATCAGCACGCGCTGTTGCTCGGGCTGGCGGGTGTAGTAGAAGTACTCGAAATGGCCGAAGCGCACATGGCTCTGTGCCAGGCGCGTGAGCATGGCCGCGCTTTCACGGCTTTCACGCCAAACCGCGGTGCTCGAACCGATCACGCACAGCGCCCGGCTGGTCGGGATGCCCAGGGCGTGCAGGGCTTCGGAGGCGAGAAACTCGCGGATCGACGAGCGCAGCACGGCTCGGCCGTCGCCCATGCGCGAATACGGGGTCTGGCCAGCGCCTTTGAGGTGCAGGTCCCAATGTTCGCCTGCGTCGTTCAGCACTTCGGCCAGCAACAGGCCACGGCCGTCCCCCAGGCGCGGGTTGTACGAGCCGAACTGGTGGCCGGAGTAGACCATCGCGCGCGGGTCGGCCTCTTCCCAGAGCTTGTGGCCGCTGAACAACTCGGCGAACACCGGCAAGTCGGCTTGCGCGGGGTCAAGGTCGAGCAGGGCCATGGCCGACTCGCTTGCCACCACCAGGCGCGGGTCTGCGATAGGTTCGGGCAGGACCTGGGTGGAGAACGCATCGCCCAGGCGGGCGAAGCGGTTGTCGAAGCTGAGTTGGTCGAGGGCTTTCACGGGTTGCTCCTGGAAATCGGTGCCAAGGGGGCCGCTTCGCGGCCCATCGCAGGCAAGCCAGCTCCTACCGGATCAGCGCTGAGCTTTGGGCTAGCGCAGCCCCTGTAGGAGCTGGCTTGCCTGCGATCGAGGGCGCAGCCCTCGCAAGGATTCAGAACAGAATACGGTATTCGAGCCCCTTTATACCGCTTCAGTGCCATCCGATTTCGGCTGCTCCAGTGGAATCAACTGCTGCTTGCCACCCTTCTGATCCATCAAGAACACCTCGACCTGGCGTACCGAGATCTTGATGTTATGCGCCTTGAACTCGCGGTTGATGTAGCGGTTGATCTCGTCCAGCGTCGGGTTACGGTCGCCCAAGTCACGCACGTGCATGCGCAGTTCGTGATCCAGCGAGCTTTCGCCGAAGTTGAGGAAGTACACGATCGGCTCCGGGTCCTTGAGCACCCGCGGGTTCTCATGGGCACCCTTGAGCAGCAGGTCGCGCACCAGGTCCAGGTCGGAGCCGTAGTCGATGCCCAGCTTCAAGGTCACCCGGGTGACCGTGTCGGTCAGCGACCAGTTGATCAACTGGCCGGTGATGAAGGTCTTGTTGGGGACGATGATGTCCTTGCGGTCGAAGTCGGTGATGGTGGTGGCGCGGATGCGGATCTTGCTCACCGTGCCGGACAGGTTGCCGATGGTGATGGTGTCGCCGATGCGCACCGGGCGCTCGAACAGGATCATGATGCCGGAGATGAAGTTGGCGAAAATCTCCTGCATGCCGAAACCCAGGCCAACCGACAAGGCCGCTACCAGCCACTGCAGCTTGTCCCAGCTCACCCCGAGGGTCGACAGGGTACTGACGATGCCGATACCGACGATGGTGTACGAGAGCAGCGTGGTGGTGGCGTAGGCGCTGCCCTGGGCCAGGTTCAGGCGTGACAGCACCAGCACCTCGAGCAAACCCGGCAAGTTGCCGGCCAGGGCGAAGGTGATGCCGACGATCACCAGCGCGCCGAGCAGGTCGCCCAGGCTGATGGGCACCATGCTGGCGGCGGTGCCGGTGCCACTGGTGTATTCGTACAGGGTGAAGTTGTTGAGGTAGGCGAACACCGAGATCAGGTCCGACCACACCCAGTACAGGCCGGCAATGAAACCACCCAGCAAGGCCAGGCGGATCAGGCGCAGCGACTGTTGGTTGACCTGCTCGATGTCCAGCGTCGGCTCTTCGGTGATGACTTCGCCATCCAGCCCTTCTTTGGCCGCTGCACGTTTGCTCAGGGCGCGCTGGTAGGCCAGGCGCCGTGCTGCCACCGACAGGCCCCGCACGAATGCCGCTTCGATCACCAGCCAGAACAGCAGCAGGTACAGGGTGTAGATCAGCCGGTCGGTCAGCTTCAGCGCGGTGTAGTAGTAACCGAAGCACACCGCCACGAACAAGGCGATCGGCAGGGCGGTGAACGCCACGCCGACGGCCTTGCGGAACAGCGACGTGTCGCGGTGCGCCGGGCTGCTCAGCAGCAGGCGGCTGAGCAGCCAGGCCATCAGCGCGTAGCAGGTCAGCACCACGCCGATGCCGAGTACATCATCGGCCAGTGCCGAAGGCTGGTGCTCGGCAACCGCCACCACGCCGACCAGTGCCAGCACCACGGTACCCAGCCTGCGCACCCAGCCCCGGAGGAATTCGACCTGCGGCTTGTGCCAACGGAAGTGCACTTCTGCCACGCCGCCAGGGGCGAGGATGCGGTAGGCGGTGTAGAACACCAGCCAGGCCTGGGCCAACTGCCACAGCGCCGCGCCGAGGTTGGCGTTTTGCCCGCGGGCGTCGATCTGCAGGGCATAGCTGCACAGGGCCAGGCCCAGGCTTACCGGCATCGCCAACAGAATGTTGATCAGGATGGCCTGGGGCGTGTGCCACTGGCTGTCCCGGCGGAAGTGGCCGATGTCCTGGTGGACCTTGCTCAAGCGCAGGTAGAGGTATTTGCGCCGCCACAACAGGGCGCCAATCACCAGTAGTAGCGGCAAGAACAGCAGCGGGCGCTGGCTCAAGCCATCGGCCAGCTCCTTGAGGCCTGAGCCCCAGGGCAGGTCGGCGACCTGGCTGGCAAAGCGCTCCGGCACATAGCGCAGCCAGTCCCAGTCCAGCGGCTTGTTGCTGGGGATCCAGAACATCTGCTCGTCGAGGGTGGTGCGCAGGCCTTGGGCCGTGCCCAGCAGCTGCTTCTGGTTGAGCTGCAAGGTGATCGATTCGTTGAGCAGCGCCGACAGTTCGCGGTTCAGGCGCTCCAGCAGGTCGGTGCGGGTGATCGCCACTTCCAGCAGGGCCTTGCGCAGTTGCGGCGTGACGTCTTCCGGCGGCTGGTTGGCCAGCAGCTTGTCGACATAGGTGACCGGGCTGCTCATCTGCTCGCGCTGCTGGTTGATTTCGAACTGGTAAAGGCGGGTGTCGGCGATCTGGTCGGCGAGGTCGCGGTCGACCTTCAGGTGCGGCAGGGTCTGCTTCTGCTTGTAGAGGATCTTGGACAGCAGCAGGCTGCCCTTGAGCACGTTGATCTGCTCGTCCAGGGCCTGGTCGGCCTGGGTCAGGCTGTCGAGCTGCTGTTTGGTGCGCAGGTTCTGCTGGGTCAGCTCGTTGAGGCGGTCGGTGCTTTTGAGCAAGTAGTCGGACAGCTTGAGGTTGATCGTGCTTTCAGTGGCCAACAGGCTGCTGCCGCCGGCCTTCTGGGCTTCGATCGACTGCTGGGTGACCGCTTCCTGGGATTGGGCCAGGCGCTTGTCGTTGATCAGCGTCTGCAGGTCCTGGATTTCTTGCTCCAGGCGTGCGGCGCGCTCGATCAGCAAGTCGTGGCGGGCATTGCCAAGGTCTTGCAGCAGGCTGTTGCCGGCCAGCTCCTGGCGGCGCAGCAGGGTCAGCGCGTTGAGCGAAGCGAGCTCGGCACTGAGCTGGTTGCGCTGGTCGGCGTTGAGCGCCTTGCCGTTGTCCTTGCCAGATTTGAGGGCATTGTTGATTTGCTGGGAGCGGGCCTGGCTGTTGCTGATCTCGGCCTGGGCGCGCTCTGGGCGGGTCTGGGAATTGATGATCAGGCTGTTGGCTTCGGACAGCGCCTTTTGCAGCTCGCCTTGCAGGGTGCTGCGCTCGCTGAGCAGTTGCTCCAGCTGGGGCACCGAGAGGGTGGCATAGCGCTGGGCGACAGGCTGCGGCTTGCTTTCCTTGAGCCGGGCCAATTCTTTTTGGCTGTCGCTGGTTTCTTTCGGTGCGCCGGCCAGCTGTTGCTTCAGCGCGGCCAACTTGCGCTCGTTGTCTTCCTTGGTGGCCAGCAGGCTCAGGGTTTGTTCGAGCACCTGCTGCAGGGCCTTCTGATCGGCCTCGGGCAGCTTGCGCTCGGCGATCTTGTCGAGGCTGTGCTGGATGCTGGCGGTGGTCGGCGCTTCGGCCGCGGCGTTCGCGGTGGCCGCGAACGAGAGGGACAAGCACAGCCCGAACAGGGCTGTGCGAAGGTACACGCGCAGGGACATAGGCAGACTACATTGTGGATCAGGCAGAAACGGAGTTTAGAGGAACAATCCTGGTCCGGGTCGCGTTCCTTCGGGGAATCTGACGCCCACTTTCTGGACATTGTTCCCGTCCATGGTCGCCACGGTCCAGATCGTGCCATGCCATTCGACCTGGTCGCCTACTACTGGAGCGCCTCCGACCTTCTGTCGGATGAACTGCGCCAGCGGCATTTTCGCGTCCAGGCCGTCGAGTTTCAGGCCATAAAGCGCGGCCACGGCGCCCAGTTCGGCATCGCCTTCGAGCACGAAGTCGCCGAAGAAACGCAGGTCCAGGCCGCGTTGCGGCGCCTGGCTGAACAGCTTGCCCAGCGCGGGCAGGTTATGTTCGTGGCCGATCACGCAGAGCATGTCGCCCACCTCAAGCACCGTACTGCCCGACGGGTGCAGCAGTTGTTCGCCACGGAACAGTGCGGCAATCCGCGTGCCTTCGGGCATCTTCAGCTCGCGCAGGGCCGCGCCGATGCACCATTTTTCGGCGCCCAGGCGGTAGACGAACAGCTCCCACTCGCTGGTGATGTGCACTTCCAGCGCCGAGCGGGAGATCGGCGCTGGGTCTGGCGGTACCGTGACCTTCAGCAGCTTGGCCATCCACGGCAGGCTGGTGCCCTGCACCAGCAGCGACACCAGCACGATGAAGAACGCCAGGTTGAAGAACAGCTGCGCATCCGGCAGCCCGGCCATCAGCGGGAACACCGCCAGAATGATCGGTACCGCCCCGCGCAGGCCGACCCAGGAAATAAAGCCCTTCTCGCGGCCATGGAAGGCCTTGAACGGCAGCAGCGCGGCGACCACCGACAGCGGCCGTGCAATGAGGATCATCCACAGTGCCAGGCCCAGGGCCGGCAGGGCGATCGGCAGCAGGTCATGCGGCGTGACCAACAGGCCCAGCACCAGGAACATGCCGATCTGCGCCAGCCAGGCCATGCCGTCGAGCATGTGCAGGATGCCGTGGCGGCTGCGGATCGGCTTGTTGCCTAATACCAGGCCGCACAGGTACACGGCGAGGAAGCCGCTGCCATGCAGGGCGTTGGTCAGCGAAAACACCACCAGCCCGCCCGCCACCACCAGGATCGGGTACAGGCCACCGGCCAGGTTGATGCGGTTGACCAGCTGCAGCATCAGCCAGCCGCCGCCCAGGCCCAGCAGGCCACCGATGCCGAACTCGCGCAGCAGGTGGGTCAGCAGGCTCCAGTGCAGGCCGGTCTGGCCGCTGGCGATCATGTCGATCAGGGTGACGGTGAGGAACACTGCCATCGGGTCGTTGCTGCCCGACTCGATCTCAAGCGTAGCGGTGACCCGCTCGTTCAGGCCCTTGCCGCCCAGCAGCGAGAACACCGCCGCGGCGTCGGTGGAGCCGACGATGGCGCCGATCAGCAGGCCCTGGATCAGGCTCAAGTTGAACAGCCACGCTGCTACCAGGCCGGTGAGGGCGGTGGTGATCATCACCCCGACCGTGGCCAGCGACAACGCCGGCCACAACGCCACGCGGAAGCTGGCCACGCGGGTGCGCAGGCCGCCGTCGAGGAGGATCACCGCCAGTGCCAGGTTGCCCACCAGGTAGGCGGTCGGGTAGTTGTTGAAGATGATGCCGCCACCGTCCACGCCGGCGACCATGCCGACGGCGAGAATGATGACCAGAATAGGGATGCCCAGGCGTGAGGACAGCGAACTGACCAGGATACTTGCACCCACCAGCAATGCGCCGATCAGAAACAGGCTGTTGATGGTGCTGGCATCCAAAGGCAGGTACTCCGGGATATCGCGGGAAGGGGGCTTGACTGGCAAGTCGCGTGCCAACTGATTCTAACCTGATGAATTGGCAGCATGTAAAGCGTTTCTGCAGATGAAAAAAAGGCACCGCGAGGGGTGCCTTCTTTTGTGTTGCCTGGGCGGGCCCTTTCGCGGGTAAACCCGCTCCCACAGGTACTGCACAGTTTTCAAGAACTGCGCGAACCCTGTGGGAGCGGCTTCAGCCGCGAAGAGGCCAGGGCTGGCTTACGCTTGCTTCACTTCACGCATCGGCTTGCCTTTGACCGGCGCACCGTTGGCCACGTAGTACTTGGCCGTGCTGCGCGGCAGTGGCTTGCGGTTGCGGATCTTGTCCGCGATTTTCTCGGCGATCATGATCGTGGTGGCGTTGAGGTTGCCCGTGATGATGATCGGCATGATCGACGCATCGACCACACGCAGGCCCTGCATGCCATGCACGCGGCCTTCACCATCGACCACCGCCATGTCGTCGGTGCCCATCTTGCACGAGCAGGACGGGTGGAAGGCGGTTTCGGCGTGCTCGCGGATGAACTTGTCCAGTTGCTCGTCGGTTTGTACGTCGGCGCCCGGGCTGATCTCGCGACCACGGTACGGGTCCAGCGCCGGCTGGGCCATGATTTCGCGGGTCAGGCGGATCCCGTCGCGGAATTCCTGCCAGTCCTGCTCGGTGGCCATGTAGTTGAACAGGATGCTCGGGTGCTGGCGTGGGTCTTTCGACTTGGCCTGGATGCGCCCACGGCTTGGCGAACGCATCGAACCCATGTGCGCCTGGAAGCCATGTTCCTTCACGCCATTGGAGCCGTTGTAGTTAATCGCGACCGGCAGGAAGTGGTACTGGATGTTCGGCCACTCGAATTCAGGGCGGGTGCGGATGAAACCACCGGCCTCGAACTGGTTGCTGGCGCCGATGCCGGTGCCATTGAACAGCCACTCGGCGCCGATGGCCGGTTGGTTCCACCACAGCAGCGACGGGTACAGCGACACCGGCTGGGTGCACGCGTACTGCAGGTACAGCTCGAGGTGGTCCTGCAGGTTTTCGCCAACGCCCGGCAGGTCATGCACGACCGGGATGTCGAGGCTTTCCAGCAGGGCGCGTGGGCCGACGCCGGAGCGCTGCAGCAATTGCGGCGAAGCGATGGCGCCGGAGCTGACGATGACTTCCTTGCGGGCACGGGCTTCGACGCGCTCTTCGCTGTCGCCGACCAGGTAGGTCACGCCCACGGCACGCTTGCCGTCGAACAGCACGCGGTCGCTCAGGGCATGGGTGACGATGGTCAGGTTCGGGCGCTTCTTGGCCTGGTCCAGGTAGCCGCGCGCGGTGCTGGAACGGCGGCCGTTCTTGGTCACCGAACGGTCCATCGGGCCGAAGCCTTCCTGCTGGTAGCCGTTGAGGTCTTCGGTGCGCGGGTAACCGGCTTGCACGCCGGCCTCGACCATGGCGTGGAACAGCGGGTTGTTGCCAGCCTTGGGCGTGGCGACGCTGACCGGGCCTTCGCCACCGTGGTAGTCGTTAGGGCCGATGTCGCGGGTTTCTGCTTTGCGGAAGTACGGCAGGCAGTCCAGGTAGGTCCAGTCTTCCAGGCCTGGCAGTTCTGCCCAGCCGTCGAAGTCCATGGCGTTACCGCGGATGTAGCACATGCCGTTGATCAGCGAAGAGCCACCCAGGCCCTTGCCGCGGCCACATTCCATGCGGCGGCCGTCCATGTGCGGCTCTGGGTCGGTCTCGTAGGCCCAGTTGTAGCGGCGGCCCTGCAGCGGGAAGGCCAGGGCGGCTGGCATCTGGGTGCGGAAGTCGAAGCGGTAGTCGGGGCCACCGGCTTCCAGCAGCAGTACGGTGACGCTGGCGTCTTCGGTCAGGCGAGTGGCCAGGGTGTTACCGGCGGAACCTGCGCCGACGATGATGTAATCGAATTCTTGGGACATTTAAGTACCCTCGTTTGGCGGTGATCAGGGAGCGGGGAACGCCCGTGCGCGCTGGCACGGGCGTGACTACACGCGGTTTAGAAAACCGAGGAGTAGCCGCCCAGCTCGACCTGGACCGACTTGATGCGCGTGTATTGAGCCAGCGAGCTGATACCGTTTTCACGGCCAACGCCCGACTGCTTGTAGCCACCGACCGGCATTTCGGCCGGCGATTCACCCCAGGCGTTGATCCAGCAGATGCCGGCTTCAAGCTTGTGGATGATGCGGTGGGCACGGGTGATGTCGTTGGTGCACACGCCCGCGGCCAGGCCGTATTCGGTGTCGTTGGCGCGGCGGATGACTTCTTCTTCGGTCTCGTAGCTGAGGATGCTCATCACCGGGCCGAAGATTTCTTCCTTGACGATGGTCATGTCGTCGGTGCAGTCGGTGAACACGGTCGGGGCCACGAAGGCACCCTTGGCGAAGTCACCTTCGGTCAGACGCTCGCCACCGCACAGTACGCGGGCACCTTCTTCTTTACCCTTGGCGATGTAACCCAGCACGCTTTCCATGTGCTGGAAGCTGACCAGTGGGCCGAAGTTGGTGTTTTCGTCTTCCGGGTTGCCGGCACGGATGCGGGCAACGCGCTCGGCGATCTTGGCTTCGAAGGCGGCTTTCAGCTCGGCAGGGATGAACACGCGGGTGCCGTTGGTGCACACCTGGCCGGAGCTGTAGAAGTTGGCCATCATCGCGATGTCGGCGGCCTTGTCCAGGTCGGCGTCGGCGCAGATGATCAGTGGCGACTTGCCGCCCAGTTCCATGGTCACTTCCTTGAGCGAGGAGCTCGAGGCGCTGGCCATGACTTTCTTGCCGGTGGTGGTGCCGCCGGTGAAGGAGACTTTTTCGATGCGCGGGTGCTCGGTCAGCCAGGTGCCGACTTCGCGGCCGCTGCCGGTCAGCACGTTGAACACGCCATCCGGCAGGCCGGCTTCGGTGTAGATCTCGGCCAGTTTCAGGGTGGTCAGCGAAGTGACTTCCGACGGCTTGAAGATCATCGCGTTGCCAGCGGCCAGGGCTGGGGCGGATTTCCACAGGGCAATCTGGATCGGGTAGTTCCACGCGCCGATACCGACAGTCACGCCCAGCGGCTCGCGGCGGGTGTAGACGAAGGAGCTTTCACGCAGCGGGATCTGCTCGCCTTCGATGGCCGGCACCAGGCCTGCGTAGTACTCCAGCACGTCGGCGCCGGTGACGATGTCGACGTAGCGGGTTTCGGAGTACGACTTGCCGGTGTCCAGGGTTTCCAGCTGAGCCAGCTCATCGTTGCGCTCGCGCAGGATGTCGACGGCGCGGCGCAGGATGCGCGAACGCTGCATGGCGGTCATCGCAGCCCAGACTTTCTGGCCACGCTCGGCGCTTTCGACGGCTTTTTCGACGTCGGCCTGAGTGGCACGTTGCACGTGCGCGAGGACTTCGCCGTTGGCCGGGTTGATGGCCTCGAAGGTGGCATCGCTGCCAGCGTCGACATAACCACCATCAATGTAGAGTTTTTGCGTTCCGAAACGGGCCATAGTGTCCTCGCAAGTGCAGTGTGTGGTTGGCTAGCGCGTCACGCTCCTGCCGGGTTGGCAACGGCCGTGCGCGGTGGTTCAGAAGCCTGGTCGGTTGTGCCCAGGGACTGCTGTTTAGCCAGTTGTAGATCCATGTATTCGTAAGCGATTCGTATCGCCTGGTCGGTGTCGAAAGCATCTCCCGACAACGCGCCACGCAGCCATAGGCCGTCGATCAGGGCCGCCAGCCCGCGGGCTGCCTTGCGCGCATGGTAAAGCGGCAGGACGCGGCGGAACTGACAGCATAGGTTGGAGTACAAGCGGTGATCGTTGATCCGCTGCAACCTGTGCAAATCGGGCTGGTGCATGCTGGACGCCCAGAAGGCCAACCAGGTTTTCATTGCCGGGCCGTTCACCTGGCTGGCATCGAAGTTGCCCTCGATGATCACTTTCAGGTGGGCACGCGGGCTGTCGTCCGTCAGTGCCTGGCGCCGTGCTGCAACGCCTTCGTTGAGCATGTTCATGATGTAGCCCATCGTCGCTGCAATCAGGCCGTTCTTGTCCCGAAAGTAGTGACTGATGATGCCGTTCGACACGCCGGCCAAACGGGCAATGAGCGCAATGCTGGCATCTCCCAGCCCCACCTGATCGACCGCTAGCAGGGTGGCTTCGATCAATTGCTGGCGGCGGATGGGTTGCATACCGACCTTGGGCATCTTGCATTCTCCTCAGGCCTGACAAGCAGACGACAAGCGGCTGACTCGGCGAAGGCCAGTCTATTTTGTTTTGATTGAACGTTCAATCAATAAAGAATAAGCTCTGCGACAATTTGTGCCATTGACAGTTTTTCAGGCTGTTTCGAGCGCACGGATTGACACCCCAGGAAATCGCGTAACCCCCGGAATACAAGGCGTTGACGGGCATGTGCGATGCGAAATGCAGATTCTGCCGAACGGTCATCGACCTGCGGCAGGCCCTTGGAGCGGGCGGGGTGCTCTGTGACGAATGCGCGCACCACGGTGTTGGATGCGGCGTTTTTTGCAGACCACCTGTCTGTTTTTTTGCAACGTATCGATTCGGGATCACGGTTTCCAGGGTGCTTTTATAACACCTGACGCAGTGGGGGTATTCCACCAATTGCTCGGGAAAAGACTGATTAGCCTCCACAGCCGTACTGCCCGGAGCATTCGTGCAATGAGTTCTGCCTCCCTTACCAAACCCCCCGCCGAGAGGGTCCGGGTCAATAGCGTCGTGTTCTACACCTCGGCGTTGCTGATCCTTGCGTTGACTGCCTTGCTTATCGCTGTACCCGAAACCGCAGGCCAAGTGCTGGGCGTGGCCCAGAAGTGGCTGACGCGCACTTTCGGCTGGTACTACATGCTGGTGATCTGCGGATACCTGGTGTTCGTCGTTTACCTGGCCTTCTCCGACTACGGCAAGCTCAAGCTGGGTGGCAAGGATGACCAGCCCGACTTCAGCTACGGCGCCTGGGCCGGCATGCTGTTCTCGTCCGGTATCGGTATTTCGCTGCTGTACTTCGGCGCTTCCGAGCCGCTGGACCACTATTTCAACCCACCGGAAGGCACGCCCGCCAGCCTCGAAGCCGCGCGCCAGGGCCTGCAGCTGACCTTCCTGCACTGGGGCCTGCACGGCTGGGCGATCTACGCCCTGGTCGGCCTGGCCGTGGGTTACTTCGCCTACCGCCACAACCAGCCGCTGGCACTGCGCTCGGCGCTGTATCCGCTGGTGGGTGAGCGTTGGGTCAAGGGCGCTGCCGGCAATGCCGTGGACATATTCGGCATGTTCGTCACCCTGCTGGGCTTGGTCACCAACCTGGGGATCGGTTCGATGCAGGTGTCTTCGGGCCTTGAGTACCTGTTCGGCATGGACCACAGCAAGACCAACTTGCTGGTGGTCATCCTGGTCATGGCCGGCGTTGCTACCGTGGCCGCAGTGTCGGGCGTGGAAAACGGCATCCGCCGTCTGTCCAACCTGAACATCATCCTGTTCAGCGGCCTGTTGATTTTCGTGCTGCTGGGCGGCGAGACCCTGCACCTGCTCAATGGCTTCGTGCAGAACGTTGGCGACTACCTCAATGGCATCGTGCTGAAGACCTTCGACCTGTACGTCTACGAAGGCGAAGCGGGCAAGTCGGAGCGCTGGTTGGGCCTGTGGACCGTGTTCTACTGGGCCTGGTGGATTTCCTGGGGCCCGTTCGTCGGCATGTTCATTGCCCGTATCTCCAAGGGCCGTACCGTGCGCCAGCTGGTCATGGGCGTGTTGCTGATCCCGCTGGGCTTCACCCTGGCCTGGCTGTCGATCTTCGGCAACACCGCGCTGGACCTGGTGATCAACCAGGGTGCCGTGGAGCTGGGCAAGACGGCCCTTGAGCAGCCGTCGATGTCGATCTACCAGCTGCTGGAATACTTCCCGGCCGCTAAGATCGTGATCGGTGTGGCGGTGTTCGTCGGCTTCGTGCTGTTCCTCACCCCGGCGGACTCCGGCGCGGTGATGATGGCCAACCTGTCGTGCAAAGGCGGCAAGGTTGATGAAGATGCCCCGCACTGGATGGTGGTGTTCTGGTCGGTGATCATCACCCTGGTCACCATCGGCCTGCTGTTCGCCGGCAACTTCGAAGCCATGCAGACCATGGTGGTGCTGGCGGGCCTGCCGTTCTCGGTGGTGCTGGTGCTGTTCATGTTCGGCTTGTACAAGGCCATGAAGCAGGACGTTGCGGTCGAGCAGGAGCGCTCCGAACTGGCCGCCCGTGGCCGCCGCGGCTTCAGCGAGCGCCTGACCCAGCTGGAACTGCAGCCGACCCAGGCTGTGGTGCAGCGCTTCATGGACAAGCAGGTCAGCCCGGCCCTGAAAGAAGCGGCCGAGCAACTGCGCACCCTGGGCTTCGAGGTTGAAACCCGTGTGGGCCAGTCGCGCAACATGATGGGCCTGCGGGTGATGATGGAAGAGGGCAACCCCTTCGTCTATGAAGTGAGCCTGGACGGCTACCTGGCCGCGCCGAGCGAGGCGCCGGTCGAGGGCGAGCCGCAAGTGCAACAGCGCTTCTACCGCGCCGAGGTGTACCTGCACGATGGCAGCCAGGAATACGACCTGATGGGCTTCGCGCCGGAGCAGATCGTGCGTGATGTGCTCGACCAGTTCGAGAGCCATCGCCAGCTGCTGGGGCGTGTGTACAGCTGATCGTTGTGAAAAGGGCCCTGCTGAACAGCAGGGCTTTTTTTTGGGGGTGCTTGTCGCTGGATTTTATGCGCCTTTGAGATCGAGCGCCGCCCGCGCGGCGCTTCGCAGCACAAGGCTGCTCCTACATCTGTTTCGGGCCAATTATTCCTGAGGCAGAGGCGCGCGGCCCTTTGGCGTCCACCTCGATATCGTGCGGAACAAACAAGGCGGTCGCGCGCGTAGGTACAGGCGTAACTGGCCCGAAACAGATGTGGGAGCAGCCTTGTGCTGCGAAGCGCCGCGCGGGCGGCGCTCGATTTGCGCACCACCACAAAACCCAAGACAAGCACTTGCCCTGCAATAAGTAGCACCAGGTGGCAGAGCGCGCGCGACAGGCTTCCAGCTCATTTACCTGGAGTGCCTTCTTATGACCCCCTCGGACGCATCGACATTCGATTTCAAGCGAGCCGCTGCCCGGCAGTTCGCCGCCCGTCCCACGCTACGCCAGGTCGTCAGCGACCAATTGCTCACGTTATTGCTGGCAGAACTGCCATGGCTGGCCTCGGTACAGCCTGCATTGCTGTCTGCTGATGTGCTCACACTGGACAGCCCGGACCCGTCCACACCCTATTGGTCCACTCAGCCGCTGGTTGATCGTGTACTGCAGGCCATGCTCGAGTCGCGCTTTCTTGATTTGGAGCCCGTCGAAGGCCGCCATCATAACCTCGGCCTGGTTGATCCTCACCGCTTTGCCGGCTCCGACAACGTGCTCGACACCCGCCAACTCAGCGGCCTGAGCGAACCGCTCAATGACCTGATCGAGCAACTGCCGCAGCTTTTTTGCCAGGCACAGCTCGGCTTTTGGGCGAGCGCCGGGAGTACCGGTGCAAGCCGTGATCATTGGCTGCAGTTGCTGTTGAGCACGGCCCTGTTGCGCGGCCTGCCCTTGCAAGGCTTGGATGCCCAGGAGCAGGCCTGCATCCGCGGCCTGATCCGCGGCGGTGCCGACCAGCCCACGGCGAGCTTCGTGCAGGTCCAGCTGACCCAGGGTTTGCGTGAATCGGAACAATGGCTTAGCCATTTGCTGGTGACAGGTGAGTGGGATGAGCGGCAGGTGGTGCTCTGGTGCGCGCCATCTGGCGAGGTGCGTGGCTTTGCCTCGCTGGCCGCTTTCGCCTTGGCCCTGCGTGATGATCTGGCGCAGCGCTACAGCTTCGATGCCCTGTCCTGGCGGCGTTATCCGGTTGAGGGCAATGTATTCGCACAGCAGGTGTCGGCGTTGCTGGAGACGCTGTTCACTCAGGTGGACCGGGTGAGCTACCGCCGCCTGGAAGATGTCGCCGCGCTGGAGCAACTGTTCGCCCAGATCAGTGACCCTGCGCAGTGGTTCGACAGCTACCCGGACGATACCCCGGCGGTCAAGACCCCACCGGCGTTGTCGACCAGCTCTGGAAGCGATAGCGTGGCCTACCGTGCGGGGCTGTTGCAGCTGGCAGTCGATCAGCTCGACGCCGAAGGGGTTGGCGCCATGGACGGCATCCTGAGCCTCAGGGATTACACCCGCCAGCGGCTCACTGAGCAAATGCAATCCGCTCACGCGCAGGCTGTCTCCCCGGATGACCTGCTGATCGAATTCTTCGTGGCGTTGGGTATTCCCGGAGGCGCAGGAACGGGCGCAGGCGGGGGCGAGCCGGTGGCGCTCGAAGGCAGCAAGACGCTGACTGAGTTCGCCATTGGCAACCTCGGAACGCTCAGCAATGCCTCTATCCGGCGCATTCAGCGCGCCGACGGTTCTGCTGCCCCAGCCTGGCTGGATGCCGATGCTGCCAGTCGATTGGTGAGCCAGATTGATGTCGGTGGCAACTATCCCGCCTATGTCGCCCGTCAACTGGACGACCCGTTGCAGCGTGCACAGCGCGTCCGGCGCTTTGCCCGGGAGTGGCGCAACGCCCTGCGTTTCAGCGCATTGAGCGCCAAGCTTGATGGCAAGATCACGGAAGCTGGGCTGCAGTGCGTCGTTGATTTCTGTGCAGGCCATTTCGACCGGCAAACACCCCGTATGACCCTGATGCCGCTGACCTTTCGACGCCAGCCGCATTCCCACCAACAGGACCTCGTTCGCGGCATGTATGTGCTGTTCTGTGCCAAGCCTGCGCTGGTGCTGCTGTACCGGCCTTTATACCCGCAGGACACCCTTCGTGAGTATTCAACCCTGGCGGCGTTACTCGCTCACATCCAGGAGTCCACGCTGCTGCAAGCGAGTATTTTGGACTGGCTGAACCCGCAGGTCCGCCATATTTACGACCATGGCGGGTTCCATGAACCGCACGTCACCAGCATTGGCATCGACCCGTCCAGCCTGCCCGAGCGCCCTGAGCCGCCCGTCATCGAGCCGGTCTTCTGGGCCACCGCTGTCAATGAAAGGTTGTACAACGCCAACCGGGATCTGCTTATCGAACTAGCGGACATGCAATCCACTTCGAATGCCGAGCGGCGGTGGGAAACCCTGTCCCAAGGCGCCTGGCTGCTGTTCGATGTGGTGTCGTTGGCGCTGCGTGGCCCGGTGGCCAGTGTGGCGTGGCTGGTGCAACTGATCACCTCGCTTGAGAATGACCTGCTGGCGCTTGAGCAGGGCGGCGAGTTCGACCGGCCCGCCGCTGTTTCAGATCTGTTGCTGAACTTGAGCATGGTATTGCTGCATGCGCGGCAGCCGGCTCCGCACGCTGCCACGATCGGAACATCTCCCAACGTTTCGGCGTTCGATGGGCCCGCCCTGCAGCGAGGGGCTTTTGCCGAGGTCTCGGTGGCCCCCTCTGACGGAGGGGCTGCGGGAATCGGTGAGCTGGCAGCACTGCCGCAACGCCGGTTGGATCTGTCATGGCGTGGCAATCAGGGGTTCAATTGGCTTGCGCCTGAGCAGCGGCATGCGCTGCGCGCCATGCGTACGGGTGTGTTGCTACCCGACTCGGCATTGCAGGTCGCGGGCGAGACCGCAGGCCTGTATCAGGTCGACGGGCGTCTGTACGCGGCCATAGATGCCGATGCTTACCGTGTTGAAGTGGTCGACGGCGGTGTGCGGGTGGTCGATGGCAAGGGTGGCTACGGCCCATGGTTGAGCTATGTACAAGGCGTTTGGCGTATCGATGGTTCGCTTCGTCTCGCTGGCGGGATGAGGCGGAACATCGCCGATCGCTTCCACAAGCTCCACGCTACTGTTGCCAAACTTAATGCGCAGGTCAGAGCAGCAACGCTACGCTTTGCCGAGGCCGGCTTCAGCATTCCGGTTTTGCGAGAAAAGGTCACAAAGCTGGGTGAATTGTTGGAAACAGAGCGGGCCAAGCTGGGGCTGGCCACCACAGACAGCGAGCAGGCCGCGTCCAGGGAAATGATTGGCCGGTACGAAGCGCGTCAAGCCGAATGGGGTGCGCAAATTCGTAGCAGGCGCATTGAAGCGGTAAAGCAGGTTGAAGAGGTCGTTCGGGACTGCCAGGAGATTCTTCGCACGATCGAGACCATGTTCGAACCCAAATATGCCCGCGAACGGCGAGCGGGGGTGGAAGCGGACCTGACAGAGCAGCGGCGTGAGGTTCAGCTCAGCCTGATCCGCAATAGCGACTTCATCCTCAGTGAGCTCTGGGATCTGGCGGATTACCCGGCGCTGACCAGTATGCAACAGCGCCTTCATGGGCAGCCTGTGCAACAAGTGCTTGAAACCTATCAGGCTTTTCGCCGCAAGCTCGAAGGCGTCGTGGGGCTTCAGGACCGCATGCTGGCTACATTCGAACATCTCGACGAGCTATTGGTCGAGGTGCCGGGCCAGGAGATCATCAGCAATCCCTCCGAACCGGAAAGCCGCAGCGTTGATTCACTAATTGCCAAGCGTACGTTCAGCACCGTTCAGTTCCGTTTCCATCAGGTGTTGAACCTTGCCGATCTGGCCTTACACCTGGATAACATCAATGGTCAGCGCACAATCAACGTATTCCGGGAGGAGCTGTCGGGGCTGTCACTGCGCAACGCGGCGGGTGCCCACGGTGAACTCGACTTCGCCAACCTGCCGCTCGAAGACCGCATCACCATCTTGCAGGAGGCATGGGACGAATACGCAGCTGCGCTGGTCAACAGCTTGCGAATTCGCGAAACGGGTGGGGCGTTGATCGAGGTTTCGATGCTGGACCGCTACCGGACGGAGTTGGAGAAGCTCAAGCGTGATGCAGGGCGTCGGCTGGTCGCGTTGATCAAGGAGCAGGAAGGTGCCCGTGCGCCTGACGCGCGCTTGCCCTACATCATCTCCAGCGAGCCGCAGCGGGCGGTGCGTAACGCGGAAGGGCAGATACTGATCGGCAAAAGAGAGCTCGATGCTGATGGTCAGGCGGTGTATCAGGTGCGTGATCCGTTCAGTGACGCGGTGTTGGCCACCTTTGATTGGAGGGACGGCCAATGGCATGAGCGAAGCCGCGAGCCAGCGCCGGTCGCACCCGAGGCTGCCTCGACTGATACGGCGTTTCGGGTGCAGGCGCTGCTGGATGAGAACGATCAGCTTCTGTTGAGGGCCGACGAATACGTGGTGAATGACCTTAAAGGCACGTTACTTGCGCGCCTGTTTGATCTTCAGATAGACAAGCTGGGGCAGGCCGCGACGTCATTGGGCGAGGAGGGCGCCAACGCCGCCCTCATAAGACGCCTGGAGGTCGCCTCGGACCAGATGCGCTCGGAAAAAAACCTCAAGCTGACCATGCTGTACACCGACACGCGCTACCCCAGCGCTGAAGCGTTACGTTTTCTGCATGAACAGAACCTGATCAAGGTGCAGTACGTCGCCCCGCGCCAAGTCATGGCCAATGGCAGCACCTTCGACGAGTACAAGATCATGCGTCTGGCGCAACCAGGTGCCGCATCAGGCCGGCCGTTGTGGGCCGCACACTTCCACATGCCTGCCGCCGACGCGCTGGCGCGTGACTTCACGTTGGGCCATTTGAAAACCTGGAGCCAGCGTCGCTTGAGTGGGCGCGAGGAAGGCTCAACCCAGCGGGTGCACAGAGGCAAGCTCACCCTGGAACAGGCGCGCGGCATCATCCCGTTCGATTGAGGCGTTCAGCGGTTGCTGTATCGGCCATGTTTGCCGTGGGCAGGCATGGCCTGGTTGCCGCGCTCGGCAATCATCTGCTTGAGCCCGATCAGTTCAACGCCTTGGCTTCTCAGGCGCGGGATTTCTCGCGCCAGCACTTCGAGGGTCTGCGGGTACGGGTGGCCGATCAACACGGCCGAGCCTTGCTTGCGGGCCATCGTGATACCCAGCTGCAGTTGCCCGGCAATGGCTTCGGGGGTGCGCACGTCATCCAGGAACACATCCCGCGACACGTGTGCTACATCCTGCGCCTGAGCTTCGGCGGCGGCCACCGTGGCGGCACTGGTCCGGCTGTCGACGAAGAACAAGTGGCGGCGCTGCAGTTCGCCCATCAGCCAGGTCATGGCTTCGCGTTGGGCGGTCATGCGGCTGCCCATGTGGTTGTTGATGCCGGCCGCGTACGGCACCTTGGCCAAGGCCGCGTCGAGCCGGCTGGCCAGTTCGGGCAGCGGTAGCCCGGGGTGCCAGGCATAGGGGCCGGTAGCCGGGTCCATGGGCATGTGCAGGATCACCGTCTTGTGGGCTTTGTGTGCCTGGCGGGCGAAATCGCTGGCGTGCGGGGTGTCGGGCATGATTGCCATGGTGACCGGGCCGGGCAGGGCGAGCGTGCGGCTGTCACGCTCGGTGCTCTGGCCCAGGTCGTCGATGATGATGCTCATGTAGGCCTTGCTGGCCGGCGCCGCTTGGGCGACGCCGACTAACAGGCAGCACAGCAGACACAGCAGATACCGCATGAGCGCGATCATTTACCCGAGGTGATGTTCAAGCCCTTGAGCAGGCTCAGGGCCTGGCTCAGCTGGAAGTCATCGTCCTGCGGGCGTTCCTTGCGCTTGCTGCTGCCGGTCGGGCGCTCGGCGCCGCCGTTGCCGTTGCCCAGGTGGCCCTGCAGGTCGGCTTCCTTGAAGTTGTCGGTATCGATTTCGGCAGTGAGTTTGGCCGGGCGCACTTCGATGTCCGGCACAATGCCCTGGGCTTGGATCGAGCGGCCGTTGGGGGTGTAGTACAGCGCAGTGGTGAGCTTCAGGGCGCGGTCGTTGGCCAGCGGCAGCACGGTTTGCACCGAGCCTTTGCCGAAGCTGTCGGTGCCCATCAGCACGGCGCGCTTCTGGTCCTGCAGGGCGCCAGCGACGATTTCAGACGCCGAGGCGCTGCCGCCGTTGATCAGCACCACCAATGGCACGCCTTCGCTGGCGTCGGCCGGGTCGGCAGAGAAGCGCAGCTCGGAGTTGGCGATACGGCCCTTGGTGTAGACGATCAGGCCCTTGGTCAGGAAGTGGTCGGCCACTTCGACCGCCGACTGCAGCACGCCGCCGGGGTTGTTGCGCAAGTCGAGCACCACCCCGCGCAGCTTCTTGCCATTGTCCTTGCGCAGCTTGGCCAGCGCCTTGCCCACCTCGTCGCCGGTCTTGACCTGGAACTGGGTGATGCGGATGTAGCCGTAGTCGTTTTCCAGCAGCTGGCTTTTCACGCTCTTGACCTGGATCACCGCGCGGGCGAGGGTCACGTCGAACGGGTTGCCGCCATCGCGGACCAGGGTCAGAGTGATTTTTTCGCCGACCTTGCCGCGCATCTTGTCCACGGCTTCGGTCATGGTCTGGCCGCGGGTCGGGGCGCCGTTGATCTTGACGATCAAGTCACCGGCCTGCACGCCAGCCCGGGAGGCGGGGGTGTCATCGATGGGCGAGACCACCTTGATGAAGCCGTCTTCCTGGCCCACTTCGATACCCAGGCCACCAAATTCGCCACTGGTGCTCTCTTGCAGCTCCTGGAAGTCCTCGGGGCCGAGGTAGGCCGAGTGCGGGTCAAGGTTGCTGAGCATGCCCTTGATGGCGTTTTCCAGCAGGGTCTTGTCGTCCACCGGCTCAACGTAAGCGGCCTTGATGCGGTCCATGACCTCGGCGAAGGTGCGCAGCTCCTCCAGCGGCAGCGGCGCCTTGGCCGTCACCTCGGTAGCTGGCACCGCTGCTGGCTTGGCCGGCTCTGCGGCAATGGCCAGGGGCGCGCCGACCGCCAGGGCGATGGACAGGGCCAGCTGGGTGAGACGAGGCGAGTGCAGCATGTCGAACGAACTCCTGATCCTGAAGGCGCTCCGTGAGGAGCATCGGCGCAGCATTCAGGCTACGCCGTAAAAAGGTGAACTGGGTTGTTTTTCGGACAAACCCTAGCCTCTGCACCACTGCGACGGGTCGGTAGGCCGGCCCTGCTGGCGGATGGCGAAGTACAAGCCTGCGCTGTCCTGGCCACCGCTGTCACCCACGGTGGAGATGGCTTCGCCAGCTTTGACGATGTCACCGGCGCTCTTGAGCAGGCTCTGGTTGTGGCCGTACAGGCTCAGGTAACCATTACCATGGTCGAGAATGACCAGAAGTCCAGCACCGCGCAACCAGTCGGCAAACACCACACGGCCGCCGTGTACGGCGCGTACTTGCGTGCCGGGGTTGGCGCTGATCATCACCCCGTCCCATTTGGCCCGGGCGTCACTGCCGCGTGCATCGCCGAAGCGTGCCAGCAATCGACCATTGACGGGCCACGGAAGTTTGCCCCGTGCAGCAGAAAAAGCGCCGCCGTAGTTGGCACCATCGCTGGAAACCATCGGGCCCAGGGTGGTGCGGGCCTTTTTCGGCGGCTCGACCGGCTCGCGGGCTTCTTCGCGCGCAGCGGCGGCGGCCAGGGCTTCCTGCTGGCGGCGTTTTTCCGCCTCTTGCTGGGCCAACAGGGCTTTCTTGCGCGCTTCCTCTGCCTCGCGGGCCTGGCGTGCCAGGGTTTCCTCGATGGTCTTGAGTACTTTGCCAAGGTCCGCCTGGTCCTGCTCGCGGGCCTGCAGCTTCTGGTCGCGGTCTTTCATGTCGTTGTTGAGCTTGGCCAGTACTTGCTGGCGCTTGCTGCGCTCGGTCTCGAGGGCCTGGCGGCGGCTGTCGAGGTCGGCGCGCTGGGCCAGCAGTTGCTCTTGCTGGCGGGCGATGTCCTGTTCAACGTTGGCCAACTGGCGCAGGGTCTCGTTGAAGGTGCGCAGTTGCTCCAGGCGCGCCTTGCTCAGGTAATCGTAATAGGTGAGGGTGCGGGCGAATTTCTCGGGGTTCTGCTGGTTGAGCAGCAGCTTGAGGTATTCCTCGCGGCCGTTCTGGTAGGCCGAGCGGGCCTGGATGGCAATCAGCCGTTGTTGTTCAACGCGGGCGCTCTGGAGTTTTTTTTTCTCGGTATCAAGGCGCTCCAGCTCGCCCTCGGTCTTTTTTAGTTCTTGTTGCAGGGCCTCCACCTGTTTCTCGAGGTTGCCGATGTCGGTCTCGGTGGACTTGAGGTCTTTCTGCACGCCGGATTTCTCTTCCTGGAGCTTGCCCAGCATCTTTTTGAGCTCGGCGATGTCCTGGCGGGTGGCGTCCAGTTGTTGCTGGGTCTGTGCGCGCTCATCGGCAAATGCCGGGCTGAGCAGGCAAGACAGGGCGAGTAGGATCAGGGCGCGGAGCATGGGGTTGGGCGTACCAGGGATGGAGACTGGCCTAGTATGCCCGCGCGAGCCTGCAAAAAAAAACGCCTCGCGGCAGATGCGGCGAGGCGTTTGTCTGGAAACCTTGAATCTGGGGCCGCTTTGCGGCCCATTCGCAGCGCAAGGCTGCTCCTACAGGCGGTGCGCAGGCCATTGCAGGAGCAGCCTTGTGCTGCGAATGAAGGCAACTCAGGCGTCGATCAGGATCGACGTCCCGGTCATTTCCACAGGCTTTTCCAGCCCCAGCAGTTTCAGCATGGTCGGCGCCACGTCGGCCAGCACGCCGCCTTCGCGGACCTTGACCTTGCGCTTGCCCACATAGATGAACGGCACTGGCTCGGTGGTGTGCGCGGTGTGCGCTTGGCCGGTGCAGGCGTCTTCCATTTGCTCGACGTTGCCGTGGTCGGCGGTGATCAGCGCTTCACCGTCGACTTTATCCAGCGCCTCGACGATACGCCCAACACAGGTATCCAGCGCTTCGACGGCCTTGACCGCGGCCTCGAACACGCCCGTGTGGCCGACCATGTCGCCGTTGGCGTAGTTGACGATGATCACGTCGAAACGCTGTTGCTCGATGGCTTCGACGATGCGGTCGGTGACTTCCGGCGCGTTCATTTCCGGTTGCAGGTCGTAGGTGGCGACCTTCGGCGATGGGATCAGGATGCGCTCTTCGCCTTCGAACGGCTCTTCACGGCCGCCCGAGAAGAAGAACGTGACGTGCGCGTACTTTTCGGTCTCGGCGATGCGCAGCTGGGTCTTGCCATTCTTGGCCAGGTATTCGCCCAGCACGTTGTCCAGGCTGGACGGTGCAAAGGCTGCTGGCGCCGGGATTTTTGCCGAATACTGGGTCAGGCCGATGTAGGCCGCCATCTTCGGCAGGCGCGCACGCGGGAATTCGTTGAAGTCCGGCTCGACGAAGGCACGCGACAGTTCGCGGGCGCGGTCGGCGCGGAAGTTCATGAAGATCACCGCGTCGCCGTCTTCGACCTTGACCGCCTCGCCAATGCGCGTGGCTTTGACGAACTCGTCGTTTTCTTCACGGGCGTAGGCGGCTTCAAGGCCGGCCAGGGCGGTGTCTGCGGTATAGTCGGCGACGCTGTCGACGATCAGGTTGTAGGCCGCGGCAACGCGGTCCCAACGGTTGTCGCGGTCCATGGCGAAGTAGCGGCCGATGAGGCTGGCGATGCGGCCCTTGCCCAGCTTGGCGAAGGTCTTGTCGAGCAGCTCGATGGACGACTCGGCGCTGCGCGGCGGCGTGTCGCGGCCGTCGAGGAAGGCGTGCAGGTAGATTTTTTCGGCGCCACGCTGTGCGGCCAGTTCGGCCATCGCGATCAGATGGTCCTGGTGGCTGTGCACGCCGCCGTCGGACAGCAAACCGAGGATGTGCACGGCCTTGCCGGCACCGACAGCCTTGTCCACCGCGCCGGTGAGCACCGGGTTGCTGAAGAACTCGCCATCACGAATAGCCTTGGTGACCCGGGTGAAGTCCTGGTAGACGACGCGGCCGGCACCGAGGTTCATGTGGCCGACTTCGGAGTTGCCCATCTGCCCGTCTGGCAGGCCGACATCCATGCCTGAACCGGAGATCAAGCCGTGCGGCTGACTGGCGCGCAGGCGGTCATAAACCGGTGTGTTGGCGGCATAGATGGCGTTGTATTCGGGGCTTTCGCTGTGGCCGAAGCCATCCAGAATGATCAGGACCAGGGGTTTGGGCGTACTCGTCATCAATCAAACTCACGGTTGTTCAAAGATGATAAAGACACGCATTTTAGGGCAAATGCGCCATCAACGGCGAATATTCGTCCCATCCCCCGACCGGCGCAGCCACCGCGCCAGGGCAAAGCTGCTTTTCTGGCCGGCCAGTCGGGCTTTGGTGGTCATGGGGGGCTGTGTATACTGGCCGGCATTTTCAATCGCCTGGAACACCGCTGATGGTTGCTCACCTGATTCAATTCGCGACAGATCACTACATCCTGGTTGCGATCTTCGTTGTTCTGCTGGTCCTGCTGCTCATCAATGAAGTCCGCCGTGGCGGCCAGAGCCTGAGCAATGGCCAGTTGACTGCCCTGGTCAACGCTGACAAGGCCCTGGTCATTGACATCCGCACCGCCAAGGAATATTCCGCGGGCCACATCGTGGGTGCCGTGAACATCCCGCAGGACAAGCTGGTCAGCCGTATGGCCGAGCTGGAAAAGCACAAAGAGAAGACCCTGATCATCGTCGATGCGATGGGCCAGCAGTCCGGCACGCTCTGCCGCGAGCTGCTCAAGGCTGGTTACAACGCCGCCAAGCTGAGCGGTGGCGTTTCCAGCTGGAAAGCCGATAACCTGCCCCTGGTGAAGTGATATGAAGCCCGTCATCGTTTATTCCAGCGACTACTGCCCCTACTGCATGCGCGCCAAATACCTGCTCGAGAGCAAGGGCGTTGCGTTCGAGGAAATCAAGGTCGACGGCAAACCGCAGGTTCGCGCCGATATGAGCCAGAAGGCCGGCCGTACGTCGGTGCCACAGATCTGGATCGGCAGCACCCATGTCGGTGGATGCGATGACCTCTATGCCCTGGAGCGCGCCGGCAAGCTCGACGCGCTGCTGGCGGCCTGATTTGCACTGCATTCAAAAACATTAGGATAAGGATCTGCCATGACTGACCAACAGACCAACGGCGCAGCTGCCGAAGACAACAGCCCTCAGTTCTCCCTGCAGCGCATCTACGTGCGTGACCTGTCGTTCGAGGCCCCGAAAAGCCCGCAGATCTTCCGCCAGCAGTGGGAGCCGAGCGTTGCCCTGGACCTGAACACCAAGCAGAAAGCCCTGGAAGGCGACTTCCATGAAGTGGTGCTGACCCTGTCGGTGACCGTCAAGAACGGTGACGAAGTGGCCTTCATCGCTGAAGTGCAGCAGGCCGGCATCTTCCTCATCGCCAACCTCGACGCTTCGTCGATGAGCCACACCCTCGGCGCGTTCTGCCCGAACATCCTGTTCCCGTACGCCCGTGAGACCCTCGACAGCCTGGTCACCCGCGGTTCGTTCCCAGCGCTGATGCTGTCGCCGGTCAACTTCGACGCCCTGTACGCGCAAGAGCTGCAGCGTATGCAGGAAGCGGGCGAGACGCCGACTGTGCAGTAATAGCTGCCGGTTTCAGAAAGGCGCCTCACGGGGCGCTTTTTTATTGCCTGTTCTGGCCTCTTCGCGGGGCAAGCCCGCTCCCACATTGAGATGCTTACGCCAAACCATTGTGGGAGCGGGCTTGCCCCGCGAAGAGGCCAGAGCAGGCAATGGGTCAGCTTCCGGCAAACCCGTTCTGCCGCCAGGCCTCATACACCGTCACCGCCACGGTATTGGACAGGTTCAGGCTGCGGCACCCCGGCCGCATCGGCAGGCGCAAGCGCTGCTCGGGCGGCAGGCTGTCCAGCACGTCGGCTGGCAAACCGCGGCTTTCGGGGCCAAACAGGAAGGCGTCGCCCGGCTGGTAAGCCACTTCATGGAAGGGGTGCGAGCCCTTGGTGGTGAAGGCGAACAGCCGTGGGTTACCCAGGCTTTCCAGGCATCCGGCCAGGCTCTCGTGGCGCTTGAGCGTGGCATACTCGTGGTAGTCCAGCCCCGCCCTGCGCAGGCGCTTGTCATCCAGTTCGAAGCTGATGGGCTCGATCAGGTGCAGGTGGCAACCGCTGTTGGCGCAGAGGCGAATGATGTTGCCGGTATTCGGCGGAATTTCTGGTTGAAAAAGGATGACGTGAAACATGCACGGCTCCAGGCGTGAAGATGACGAGCATTCTACCCCTGAACCGGACCTGCGTTCGAAGGCCTTCCCACGGGTGATGCTATCGCTGGCCATTGTCGGCCTGATGGTGGGCTTGATGATCGGCCGCCTGACCACCCCCGATGAGCGGGTGCTGGAGCAGGTTGAGGTGGTACAAGACGGGCTCGACCTATGGTTCAACGAAGAGCCGAAGCTGCATGGCGAGAACGTCGAGGGGACGGTTGCCGTGCTGTTCGAGGCCCAGGGCAAGGCCCAGCGGGGGCAATTGAGCCTGCAGGGCAAACCGGTGGGCTGGCGTGTGCAGAAAAGCGAGGAAGGGCTGTTGCTGACGGTGGTGGCCGCGCGCCCTCTGCACGGCGAGTGGGCCGGTGCAGAGGACGCTGGGCGTTGGCGTGTGCAGGTGAGGCTGCACGAATAAAAGAGGGGATGTCCCGGCCTGCCTGTACCAGGGTCCCCAAAACTTGCGCTACTGCAAATAAAAGAGGGGTTTTCCCGGCCTGCCTGTACCGAGGACCCCGAAACGGGAGATACAGGACTTATTGCAGGGGGCGTGCCAGTTTTGCAAAACCCGGAAACATTGGCTTTCAGGGCTTTTTTGCCAGGTTTTGAGGGTTTTTGTGCCTTCGTGCGGTGCAGAGGGCACAGGATCGGTGCATTGCGGCTGAAATAAAAAGGGCCGCTCTAAAGCGTCATGCTGTTCACTTAAGTTATCCATCGCCTGTATTGGGGCCGCTTTGCGGCCCATCGCGGCACAAGGCCGCTCCCACAATGTTCGCACATGCCCTGTGAATAGGGGCATAACGCGGTCGGTGTGGGAGCGGCCTTGTGCCGCGATGGGCCGCAGAGCGGCCCCAGTATTCAATGACCTACGTACAACTCAATGGTCTTCGCTGTCATCCTCATCGCCGCCGGCGACATTCATCCCCAGCTCCTTGATCTTGCGCGTCAAGGTATTGCGCCCCCAGCCCAGCAACAACGCCGCATCCCGACGCCGCCCGGCCGTGTGCTTGAGGGCGGTCTCGATCATGATCCGTTCGAAACTGGGCACCGCACTGTCGAGCAGGTTCGATTGGCCACGGGCCAGCGCCTGGTCCGCCCACTGGCGCAGCGCCTGTTCCCAGTTGGTCACAGGGGCGGCGTCCTGCGGCAGGTTCAGCAGCTCGGGAGGCAAGTCACCGATCAGCACTTCACGGCTGGACGCCATCACGGTGATCCAGCGGCAGGTGTTTTCCATCTGCCGCACGTTGCCCGGCCACGGCAGGTTGCGGATGAACTCTTCGGTTTCCGGCTTCAGCAGTTTTGGCTCCACCGCCAGCTCCTGCGCGGCGCGGGCGAGGAAGTGGCGGGCGAGCGCAGGGATATCTTCGCGGCGGTCGGCCAGGCGCGGAATGTGGATGCGGATCACATTGAGCCGGTGGAACAAGTCCTCGCGGAACTTGCCAGCCTGCACCAACGACTCCAGGTTCTGGTGGGTGGCGGCAATGATGCGCACATCCACCTTGACCGGCACGTGGCCACCCACCCGGTAGAACTCGCCATCGGCCAGCACCCGCAGCAGGCGGGTCTGGGTGTCGGCGGGCATGTCGCCGATCTCGTCGAGGAACAACGTACCGCCGTCGGCCTGCTCGAAGCGGCCGCGGCGCAGGTTGGCCGCACCGGTAAAGGCGCCTTTCTCATGGCCGAACAGCTCGGACTCCATCAGGTCCTTGGGGATGGCTGCCATGTTCAGGGCAATGAACGGTGACGCCGCACGCGGGCTGTGGCGGTGCAACGCATGCGCCACCAGCTCTTTGCCGGTGCCGGACTCACCGTTGATCAGTACCGTGATGTTGGAGTGGCTCAGGCGACCGATGGCGCGGAACACCTCCTGCATCGCCGGCGCTTCGCCGATGATCTCTGGCGTGCGGGCCAAGGCTTGTGGCACATCGAGGCCTTGCTGCTCCTGGGCATGCTGGTTGGCGCGCTTGACCAGCGACACCGCCTCGTCCACGTCGAACGGCTTGGGCAGGTACTCGAAGGCGCCGCCCTGGTAGGACGCCACGGCACTGTCGAGGTCGGAGTGAGCGGTCATGATGATGACCGGCAGGCGCGGGTGCTGTTCGCGGATCTGGGCCAGCAGGTCAAGGCCGCTGGTGCCCGGCATGCGGATGTCGGAAATGATCACATCCGGTTGCTGGCGGGCCAGGCGGCCCATCACGCCATCAGCGCTGTCGAAGCTCTGGGTGGTCATGCCTTCCTGTTGCAGGGCTTTTTCCAGGACCCAGCGGATGGAGCGATCATCGTCGACGATCCATACGGTTTCACTTCGGCTCATGAGGCGGTGGCTCCTTGTTCCAGAGGCAGGTAAATCGAGAAGGCGGTATGGCCCGCGTGGCTTTCACACTCGATCAGGCCCTGGTGCTGGCTGATGATGTTCTGGGTGATGGCCAGGCCCAGACCGGTACCGTCCGGGCGCCCGCTGACCATGGGATAGAAAAGGGTGTCTTGCAGTTCCGACGGGATGCCCGGGCCGTTGTCGATGATCTCGACGCGTGCCACCAGCCGGTGGCGCACATGGCCGATGGTGAACTGGCGCAGCGCACGGCTGCGCAGGGTGATGCGGCCCAGGCGCAATTCGTTCTGCGAGCTGATCGCCTGCATGGCGTTGCGCACGATGTTCAGCACCGCCTGGATCATCTGCTCACGGTCGATCAGCACATCCGGCAGGCTTGGGTCGTAGTCGCGCACCAATGTGATGCAGCCCTGGCTTTCGGCGTCCACCAGGCTGCAGACCCGCTCCAGCACTTCGTGGATATTGGTCATCGCCAGCGAGGGCAGTTTGTTCGAGCCCAGCATGCGGTCGACCAGGTTGCGCAGGCGGTCGGCCTCTTCGATGATCACGTTGGTGTAGTCACGCAGGCCTTCTTCAGGCAGCTCGCGGGCCAACAGCTGCGCCGCGCCGCGGATGCCACCGAGCGGGTTCTTGATCTCGTGGGCCAGGCCACGCACCAGCATCTTGGTGGTTTCCTGCTTGCTCAGCTGGGCTTCTTCCTTGGTGATGCGCAGCAGCCGATCGCGCGGGTGCACCTCGAGCAGCAGCAGGGTCTGGCCCTGGTGCAGAATCGGCGTGACAGCGTAGTCGACGGTGATGGTCTGCCCAGTCAGCGAGGTCAGCTGCGCCTCGCGCTTGGTGAACGGGTGCGCCTGTTCCACCGCCTGGCGCAGCGAGCTGAGCGCTTCGGTCGACTCGGTGAACAGCTCGCTGATGAACTGCCCATGGCTGCGCTGGCCACTGACGGCCAACAGCATTTCTGCCGCCGGGTTCATGTATTCCAGGCGCAGCTCGGCGTTCAGCAGGAGCGTGGCGGTGGTCAGGTTGTCCAGAAGCAGACGGTGCTGTGCATCGCTGATGGTCATAAGGCGTCGTTGACCTCTTTTGGCGCTTGCCTGGCACTGGGTGGCCAGAGCCGGGCGCGCTGTGGATCCGCTGATGCCAGGAAAATGCAAGAAACAAACCAAAGCTCCGAAAAGAAGCGAGATTTGCCCATAAAGGCCTGTATCTGCGCACTTTCGGATCAGAAACTCTGGATGAAACGTTTCACTTGACCCAGATTGGGGAGCAAATAGGGGCACGGCTGGCAGTTGTGCACCAAGATAGAGCATAGCGGGAGTGGCGAGGGTTCTGCGTGGGCAGAAACAAAAACGGCCTCCCGAAGGAGGCCGTCTTGATCACGTCATCGGCGCTAGGCGCCGATCAGATCAGCAGCTGTAGTACAGCTCGTATTCCAGCGGGTGCACGAAGGTACGGACTTTGATCTCTTCTTCGCTCTTCAGCTCGATGAAGGCATCGATGAAGTCGTCGGAGAACACGCCGCCCTTGGTCAGGAACGCACGGCCTTTATCCAGCTCTTCCAGGGCCTCTTTCAGGCTGCCGCAAACTTGAGGGATGTCTTTCGCCTCTTCAGGCGGCAGGTCGTACAGGTTCTTGTCGGCAGCATCGCCTGGGTGGATCTTGTTCTGGATGCCGTCCAGGCCAGCCATCAGCAGGGCCGCGAAGGCCAGGTACGGGTTGGCCGATGGGTCCGGGAAGCGCGCTTCGATACGGCGGGCTTTCGGGCTGCCGACGTACGGAATACGGATCGAGGCGGAACGGTTGCGCGCCGAGTAGGCCAGCATCACCGGGGCTTCGAAGCCTGGGACCAGACGCTTGTAGGAGTTGGTCGACGGGTTGGTGAAGCCGTTCAGGGCCTTACCGTGCTTGATGATACCGCCGATGAAGTACAGGGCGGTGTCGGACAGGCCGGCATAGCCTTCACCCGAGAAGGTGTTCTTGCCGTCTTTCCAGATCGACATGTGCACGTGCATGCCCGAGCCGTTGTCGCCGTACAGTGGCTTCGGCATGAAGGTGGCGGTACGGCCGTAGGCGTCGGCAACGTTGTGCACGACGTACTTCAGGGCCTGTACTTCGTCAGCTTTCTTCACCAGGGTGTTGAACTTGACGCCGATTTCGTTCTGGCCGGCAGTCGCCACTTCGTGGTGGTGAACTTCAACGGTCTGACCCATTTCTTCCAGTGCGTTGCACATGGCAGTACGGATTTCGTGGTCGTGGTCGAACGGCGGAACTGGGAAGTAGCCGCCTTTGACGCCAGGACGGTGGCCTTTGTTGCCGCCTTCCACGTCAGCGCCAGTCATCCACGAGCCTTGCTCGGAGAAGATCTTGAACATCGAGCCGGAGATGTCCGACTGGAACTTCACTTCGTCGAAGATGAAGAACTCAGGCTCTGGGCCAGCGAATACGGTGTCACCGATGCCGGTGCTCTTCAGGTACTCTTCGGCGCGCTTGGCGATGCCGCGTGGGTCGCGATCGTAGCCCTGCATGCTCGACGGGTCGACGATGTCGCAGGTGATGATCAGAGTCGGCTCTTCGGTGAACGGGTCCAGCACGGCGGTGTCATCGACCGGCATCAGGATCATGTCGGAGGCTTCGATGCCTTTCCAGCCAGCGATGGAGGAACCGTCGAACATCTTGCCGACTTCGAAGAAATCTTCGTCCAGGCCATCACGCGCCGGCATGGTCACGTGGTGCTGAATGCCTTTGGTGTCCGTGAAACGCAGATCAATCCACTTGACGTCATGATCTTTGATGAGTTGAACCGACTTCGACATGTTGTCCTCCGGATGGTCTAGAGCGCGGTGGGCCGCTGCCCTGGAAAAAGGGTGTTGCCGGGCGCGGATAGTCGGCCAAGCTTACCTGCCTCACAAGGGAGCAAATTGCATGCCAGTGCCCGAAAATGGCGAGGGCGGGATAAAAGAGGGCGTTTGCGGGCATCTGGCGACAGGGTAGCGGGGAAAAGTGCACCCTTAAGATGCGGTTTTTAGTACCAGTGCACCAATAGTGTGCACGTGCTTAGTGTTGTGCTTTCTTTCAGGGCCTCTTCGCGGGTGAACCCGCTCCCACAGGGACCGCAGGGATTTCGAAGATTGTGCAATCCCCTGTAGGAGCGGGTTTACCCGCGAAAGGGCCGGAACAGGCACCCCAAAAGCCCGGCCTTGCATTTATCTCAAAGCTTCTGATCAAAAGTTGGTCAAATCCTGAGCAATTTCCGATATAATTCGCGCCCCTCATTTTCGGCAGGCCCTGCGCGCGCTGTTAACCAATGAAACTTATCGTCAAAGTCTTCCCAGAAATCACCATCAAGAGCCGGCCGGTGCGCAAGCGCTTCATCCGTCAGCTCGGCAAGAACATCCGCAACGTGCTCAAGGATCTGGATCCTGAGCTCGCGGTCGATGGTGTCTGGGACAATCTCGAAGTGGTCACCCGCGTCGAAGACGAGAAGGTCCAGCGCGAGATGATCGAGCGCCTCACCTGCACGCCGGGTATCACCCACTTCCTGCAGGTCGAGGAATACCCGCTCGGCGACTTCGACGACATCGTCGAGAAGTGCAAGCAGCACTTCGGTCACCTGCTGGCAGGCAAGCACTTCGCCGTACGCTGCAAGCGCGGCGGCCACCACGACTTCACGTCGATGGACGTCGACCGCTACGTCGGCAGCCAGCTGCGTCAGCAGTGCGGCGCCGCCGGCATCGAGCTGAAGAACCCGGAAGTCCTGGTGCGCATCGAAATTCGCAACCAGCGCCTGTACGTGATCCACAACCAGCACCAGGGCATCGGCGGCTATCCGCTGGGCGCCCTGGAGCAAACCCTGGTATTGATGTCCGGTGGCTTCGACTCCACCGTGGCGGCCTACCAGATGATGCGTCGTGGCCTGATGACCCACTTCTGCTTCTTCAACCTCGGCGGCCGTGCCCACGAACTGGGGGTGATGGAAGTTGCCCACTACCTGTGGAAAAAGTACGGCAGCAGCCAGCGCGTGCTGTTCATCAGCGTGCCGTTCGAAGAAGTGGTCGGCGAGATCCTCAACAAGGTCGACAACAGCTACATGGGCGTGACCCTCAAGCGCATGATGTTGCGCGGCGCCGCCCATATGGCCGACCGCCTGCAGATCGACGCGCTGGTCACCGGCGAGGCAATTTCCCAGGTCTCCAGCCAGACCCTGCCGAACCTGTCGATCATCGACTCGGCGACCGACAAGCTGGTGCTGCGCCCGCTGCTGGCCAGCCACAAGCAGGACATCATCGACCAGGCCACCGAAATCGGCACCGCCGACTTCGCCAAGCACATGCCTGAATACTGCGGCGTGATCTCGGTAAACCCGACCACCCACGCCAAGCGTCACCGCATGGAGCATGAAGAGAAGCAATTCGACATGGCCGTGCTGGAGCGCGCCCTCGAACGCGCCAAGTTCATCTCGATCGACCACGTGATCGATGAGCTGGGCAAGGACGTCGAGGTGGAAGAAGTGCGCGAAGCGCTGCCTGGCCAGATCGTCATCGACATCCGTCACCCCGATGCCCAGGAAGACGAACCCCTGGTGATCGAGGGCATCGAAGTCCAGGTGATGCCATTTTATGCAATTAATAGTCGCTTCAAGCAGCTGGATGAAACACGCCAGTACCTGCTGTATTGCGACAAGGGTGTGATGAGCCGACTGCACGCACACCACCTGCTCAGTGAGGGACATGCCAATGTGCGTGTTTATCGTCCGGCATAAGACGCCAGGGCTGTATGGCGGCAGCATCCGCCATCGCCCTCCCGACCACCGGGCCTGCTGAGCCTTATACCTTACATATTGGTCGCCTAGACTAGGCGGCAACCGAATCCTCTGATCGAGATACACTTGTGATCGAAAATCTGCGTAACATCGCCATCATCGCCCACGTTGACCATGGTAAAACCACGTTGGTCGACAAACTCCTGCGTCAGTCCGGCACTCTGGAGCGTAACGAGCTCAACGACGAGCGCGTCATGGACTCCAACGACCAGGAAAAAGAGCGCGGTATTACCATTCTGGCGAAAAACACCGCCATCAACTGGAACGGCTACCACATCAACATCGTCGACACCCCCGGCCACGCCGACTTCGGTGGCGAGGTTGAGCGTGTAATGTCGATGGTCGACTCCGTGCTGCTGCTGGTCGACGCTCAAGACGGCCCGATGCCGCAAACCCGCTTCGTGACCAAAAAGGCCTTCGAAGCTGGCCTGAAGCCAATCGTTGTCATCAACAAGGTTGACCGCCCGGGCGCGCGTCCTGACTGGGTTCTGGACCAGATCTTCGACCTGTTCGACAACCTCGGTGCCACCGACGAACAGCTGGACTTCAAAGTCGTCTACGCCTCGGCCCTGAACGGCATCGCCGGTCTGGACCACACCGAAATGGGCGAAGACATGACTGCCCTGTACCAGGCTGTCATCGACCACGTTCCAGCGCCAGCTGTTGACCGTGACGGCCCGTTCCAGATGCAGATCTCCGCTCTGGACTACAACAGCTTCCTGGGTGTTATCGGTGTTGGCCGTATTGCCCGTGGTCGCATCAAGCCGAACACCCCGGTTGTCGCCATCGACGCCGACGGCAAGAAGCGTAACGGCCGTATCCTCAAGCTGATGGGCCACCACGGCCTGCACCGCGTCGATGTCGAAGAAGCCCAAGCTGGCGACATCGTCTGCATCAGCGGTTTCGACGAGCTGTTCATCTCCGACACCCTGTGCGACCCGACTGCCGTTGAGGCGATGAAGCCGCTGACCGTTGACGAGCCTACCGTTTCGATGACCTTCCAGGTCAACGACTCGCCGTTCTGCGGCAAGGAAGGCAAGTTCGTTACCAGCCGTAACATCAAGGACCGTCTGGACAAAGAGCTGCTGTACAACGTTGCCCTGCGCGTTGAAGAAACCGACTCCCCAGACAAGTTCAAAGTCTCGGGCCGTGGTGAGCTGCACCTCTCGGTACTGATCGAAACCATGCGTCGCGAAGGCTTCGAGCTGGCCCTGGGCCGCCCAGAAGTGATCATCCGCGAAGTGGACGGCGTGAAGCAGGAACCGTTCGAAAACGTCACCATCGACATCCCTGAAGAAGCGCAGGGCAAGGTCATGGAAGAGATGGGTCTGCGTAAAGGCGACCTGACCAACATGGTTCCGGATGGCAAGGGCCGTGTACGCCTGGAATACAACATCCCGGCGCGTGGTCTGATCGGTTTCCGTAACCAGTTCCTGACCCTGACCAACGGTGCAGGCATCCTGACTTCGATCTTCGACCGCTACGACACCGTGAAGTCCGGCCACATGTCCGGCCGTCAGAACGGCGTACTGGTTTCGGTCGAAACCGGCAAGGCGCTGACCTACTCGCTGGAAACCCTCCAGGCGCGTGGCAAGCTGTTTGTCGAGCACGGTCAAGAGATCTACAACGGTCAGATCATCGGCCAGAACAGCCGCGACAACGACCTGGGCGTCAACCCTACCAAGGGCAAGAAGCTCGACAACATGCGTGCTTCGGGTAAAGACGAAGTCATCGCCCTGGTTCCGCCTGTTCGCTTCACCCTGGAACAGGCTCTGGAATACATCCAGGAAGACGAGCTGTGCGAAGTCACGCCGAAGTCCATCCGTCTTCGCAAGAAGATCCTGGACGAAAGCGAGCGTACCCGCGCTGCCAAGAAAGCCAAGAACAGCTGATTTAGCTGTGGCTGAATGAAAACGCCCCCGGTCGAAAGGCCGGGGGCGTTTTTGTTTGTCTGCAGATTTTGTACTGTCGGTGCTGGCCTCTTCGCGGGTAAACCCGCTCCCACAGGTACTGCGCAGGCATTGAAGATTGCGCAAATCCTGTGGGAGCGGGTTTACCCGCGAAGAGGCCGGAGCAAGCTATCGGTCAGCGACCAACCACCTTGGGCTTGTAAGCACAATACCCCGGCCGCGGCCCGACCTTGGGGTGGTTGCGGCAGGTGTCCGGGCGCTTGTCATAAATGGTGCACAGCCGGCTCTTACGATCCAGGTACATGCAGTCATCGTTGCTCATCCGGGTCAGGGTGAAAATGCCTGACTTCTGGTTGAAGCGTTCGATGATGCCTTCCTTCTGCAGGCGTTTGGCCACGTTTTTGGGCGGTTCGTCTTTTTCGAACTCGTCTACCACGCCAATGCGGATCAGATCCTTGATCTTCACCTCCACCGGCAGGGTGCAACAGGTCGAGTGGCAGCCACCGCACATGTGGCTGGCATAGCGCTGCCAAGTCTCCAGGCGGTCGACTTCGGCGGCGGCGATCAGGGTCGTTTTCATCGTTATGGGGGTGAATCACGGGCTTGGGGCGCGCGATGATACCGGAGTTGTTCAATTTGTGAACAACCTTTTGCCCGATTCACGGTGTTGATTCAGTGTTCAGGCATGAAAACTGCGAACAGGAACGGTAAGTCCCTGTCGAAGGGTCTAGTCTCTTCACTCTCCCTCCGTATTCGTCAACTTGCCCGAGGATGCCGCATGTCCCAGGAACCCAAAGCACGTGACGCCGAGGTGGCCGATTTTCGCGCCGCTGTACTGGATAAGCTGACCTACGCGGTCGGCAAGGACCCCGAGCATGCCTTCGACCATGACTGGTTCGAAGCCATAGCCCTGGCCGCGCGTGATCACATGGTCGATCACTGGATGGACCACACCCGTCAGGCCTACCGGCGCAGTCAAAAGCGGGTGTATTACCTTTCTCTGGAATTTCTCATCGGGCGGCTGCTGTACGACAGCCTGAGCAACCTCGGCTTGCTGGACATCGCCCGTGAAGCCCTCGATGGCCTGGACGTCGACCTGGAGCGTATCCGCCTGCTCGAGCCGGATGCGGCGCTGGGCAACGGTGGCCTGGGGCGGCTCGCCGCTTGTTTCATGGAAAGCATGTCGACCCTGGGTATCGCCGCCCACGGCTACGGCATCCGCTACGAGCACGGCCTGTTTCGCCAGGCGGTGGTTGATGGCTGGCAGCAGGAGCAGACCGAAAACTGGCTGGACTTTGGCAACCCCTGGGAGTTCGAGCGCGCCGAGGTGATCTACCCGATCAGTTTCGGCGGCAGCGTCGAAACGGTGCAAGACACCCACGGCCAGCAACGGCAAGTGTGGTGGCCTGGCGAGACGGTGCGCGCGGTGGCCTATGACACGCCGGTGGTCGGCTGGCGTGGCGCCAGCGTCAACACCTTGCGCCTGTGGCGTGCCCGGGCGCTGGAAGAGCTGCACCTGGAGCGCTTCAACGCCGGTGACCACCTGGGCGCGGTCGCCGAAGTGGCCCGTGCCGAGAGCATCTCACGCGTTCTCTACCCGGCCGACAGCACCGAAGCTGGCCAGGAACTGCGCCTGCGCCAGGAATACTTCTTCGTTTCGGCCTCGCTGCAGGACCTGCTGCGGCGACACCTGAACATGCACAAAGACTTGCTCAACCTGCCCGATGCGGCGGCCATCCAGCTCAACGACACGCACCCGTCGATTGCCGTGGCCGAGTTGATGCGCCTGCTGGTCGACCAGCATGAAATCCCGTGGGAAAAGGCCTGGGAGCTGACCGTCGGCACCCTGGCCTACACCAACCACACCCTGCTGCCCGAGGCATTGGAAACCTGGCCGGTGGCGCTGATGGAGCGCATGCTGCCGCGTCACATGCAGATCATCTACTTGATCAACGCCTACCATATCGACGCCCTGCGCGCGAAAGGCCTGCACGACTTCGACGTGCTGCGGGCGGTGTCGTTGATCGAGGAGGAAAACGGCCGTCGGGTACGCATGGGCAACCTGGCGTTTCTGGGGTCGCACAGCGTCAACGGCGTGTCGGCACTGCACAGCAAGTTGATGAAGAGCACGGTGTTCGCCGAGCTGCACAAGCTCTACCCGCAGCGGATCAACAACAAGACCAACGGCATCACGTTCCGGCGTTGGCTGTACCAGTCCAACCCGCAGTTGACCGAAATGCTGGTCGAGGCGCTGGGCCCGGAGCTCAAGGACGACCCGGAAGGCTTACTCGCCAACCTGGTGCCGTTTGCCGACAAGAGCAGCTTCCGCAAGCAGTTCGCCGCCCAGCGCCTGCACAGCAAGCGCGCCCTGGCCAGCATCATCCAGGACCGTATCGGCGTGACGGTCAACCCGGAGGCGCTGTTCGATGTGCAGGTCAAGCGCATCCACGAATACAAGCGCCAACTGCTCAACCTGTTGCACACCGTGGCCTTGTACCAGGCCATACGCAACGACCCGGGCACCAACTGGGTGCCGAGGGTGAAGATTTTCGCCGGCAAGGCTGCGGCCAGCTATCACCAGGCCAAGCTGATCATCAAACTGGCCAACGACATCGCCCGGGTGGTGAACAACGACCCGACCGTGCGCGGCCTGCTCAAGGTGGTGTTCCTGCCCAACTACAACGTCAGCCTGGCCGAGAGCATCATCCCGGCGGCGGACCTGTCCGAGCAGATTTCTACCGCCGGCTATGAAGCATCGGGTACCAGCAACATGAAGTTCGGCCTCAATGGCGCGCTGACCATCGGCACGCTGGACGGTGCCAACGTCGAGATGTGCGAGCACGTGGGGGCCGACAACATGTTCATCTTTGGCCTGACGGCGCAGCAGGTTGAGGCGCGGCGGCGAGCGGGAGACTTTGGCGCCAGTGTGGCGATTGCCGAGTCGAGCCGCTTGAACGACGTGCTTCAATCGATTCGCAGCGGGGTGTTCTCGCCTGATGATCCCTCGCGCTATACCGGGTTGATCGATGGGCTGGTGGCGTATGACCGCTTCCTGGTGTGCGCCGATTTCGATGCTTACTGGGATGCTCAGCGGCGGGTCGAGGAGCTGTGGCATACGCCGCAGGAATGGTGGCGGATGGCGGTGCTGAACACGGCAAAGATGGGCTGGTTCTCGTCGGACCGGACCATCCGGGAGTATGCGGGGGAGATCTGGAAGGCACTGGATTGAGCATGGGGCCGCGGTGCGGCCCATTCGCGGGGCAAGCCCGCTCCCACAGGATCTGCGTTGCCTTGAAGGCTGCGCAAAACCTGTGGGAGCGGGCTTGCCCGCGAATGGGGCGCACACCAGCCCCAGTCGACAGCCGGCCTGGCAAAGGCTGAACTACCGACCTATTGTGCCGTCAGACAGCCCAGGCGAGTCTCATCACTCGCTAGCATCGCACTCTCCCTGTAAACTGCGGGGGTTTTTCTCCCCCTTTCCATTTCGGAGCCATACATGTCCCGCGTTACCCTGAGTCGCTATCTGATTGAGCAGACCCGCAGCAACAATACCCCTGCCGATCTGCGCTTCCTGATCGAAGTGGTGGCGCGCGCGTGCAAAGAGATCAGCCACCACGTGTCCAAAGGCGCCCTGGGCGGCGTACTGGGCAGCATGGGCACCGAAAACGTGCAAGGCGAAGTACAGAAGAAGCTGGACGTTATCTCCAACGACATCCTGCTGGAGGCCAACGAGTGGGGCGGCCACCTGGCCGGCATGGCGTCCGAAGAAATGGACAACGCCTACCAGATCCCGGGCAAATACCCGAAAGGCGCCTACCTGCTGGTCTTCGACCCGCTGGACGGCTCGTCGAACATCGACGTCAACGTCTCGGTCGGCACCATCTTCTCGGTACTGCGTTGCCCTAACCAGTACCTGAGCCAGAACGAAAGCCTCAACGAAGAAGCGTTCCTGCAGCCAGGCACCGAGCAGGTTGCTGCCGGTTATGCCATCTACGGCCCGCAGACCATGCTGATCCTGACCCTGGGCAATGGCGTCAAAGGCTTCACCCTGGACCGTGAACTGGGCAGCTTCGTCCTGACCCACGAAAATATCCAGGTACCGGCCACCACCGCCGAATTCGCCATCAACATGTCCAACCAGCGCCACTGGGAAGCCCCGGTACAGCGTTACGTGGACGAACTGCTGGCCGGTGAAACCGGTCCGCTGAAAAAGAACTACAACATGCGTTGGATCGCCTCGATGGTCGCCGACGTGCACCGCATCCTGACCCGTGGCGGTCTGTTCATGTACCCGCGTGACGCTCGCGACCCGAGCAAGCCGGGCAAGCTGCGCCTGATGTACGAAGCCAACCCGATGTCGTTCATCATCGAGCAGGCTGGCGGCGCATCCACCAATGGTTACGATCGTATCCTCGACATCAAGCCAGAGAGCCTGCACCAGCGCGTGTCGGTCATCCTCGGCTCGAAGGAAGAGGTCGAGCGCGTCACCGCGTATCACAAGGAGTAAGTCATGCTCGCACCTTGGCAGCCGTTGCTGGAGTGGTGGTTCGGTTGGGGCACCAGTCCCCAGGCCGTGGCTGACGAGAAGAGCACGCTGTGGTTCGGCAAGCATCACGATGCCGAGGCCCAGGCGCTGTTTGGCGACTTGGTCGAACACGCCCTGGCGGGCGGGCTCGAAGAGTGGCAACAGAGCCCGCAAGGCTGGCTCGGCCTGCTGATCCTGCTGGACCAGCTGCCTCGCATGATTTACCGCGACACGCCGCGCGCCTTCGAGGGCGACCGGCGTGCGCAGGTGGTGGCCATGCAGGGCCTGCAAAAAGGCTGGGATTACCAGTTGCTGCCGATCCAGCGGGTGTTCGTGCTGCTGGTGCTGGAGCATGCCGAGGTGCTGGACTGGCAAAACCTGTGCGTCGAACGTTATCAGATGCTGCTGGACGAGCAACCTGAGGCCAATCGCCGGTTGTTCGAGGGGTTCCTCGACTACGCCGAGCAGCACCAGCGGGTGATTGCCCGGTTCGGGCGCTTCCCGCACCGCAACCTGATGCTCGAGCGGCCGAGCACCAGCGAAGAGATGGACTTTTTGCTGGAGCCTGGCTCCAGGTTCTGATTGCCACTGGGCCTGCTGCGCAGGCCTGTCGCGACACATAAACCGCGCGTGCATCTGCAGGCGCGGTTTTTTTATGCCTGCCATTGGCCAGCCGACCAATGGTGTAGGTGAAAAGGGGGGAGGGCAGGGAACCAGGGAGGGATTTTCCCGTCGAAGGTCACTGCAGGCCACTCGCCTGTATCCCCTGTTCAGGAGTGTCCTTCATGTCGTTGCGTTCCCTCGCCCTGTTGTCCCTGTGCGTCGTTCTGACTGCGTGCAGCAAGATCAACCAGGAAAACTATTCCAAGCTCAAGGCCGGTATGAACAAGGCCGAGGTCGAGCAATTGCTCGGCACGCCCACCGAGTGCTCTGGCGCACTGGGCATGAGCAGCTGTACCTGGGGGGACGAGAAGAGCTTTATCAGCGTGCAATACGCGGCCGACAAGGTGCTGATGTATTCAGGGCAGGGCCTCAAATGAGGCGTGTCCACCTGCTGCTGGGGTTGTGCCTGGTGATGTTGCTGGGCGGCTGCGCCACGTCTGCGCATGACCCGCTGGCGCCGAAAACCGCCGGCAATGTCGACCTCAAGCGCTACCAGGGCAAATGGTACGAGCTGGCGCGCCTGCCGATGCGCTACCAGGAGGGCTGCGAGCAGTCCGAGGCGCATTACAACCTGAAGCAGGATGGCACGTTTGGCGTGCTCAATCGTTGCCGCACGATCGGTGACGAATGGCTGCGCGCCGAGGGGCATGCCAACATCCAGGAACCGGGGCATACCGACAAACTGTGGGTCGAGTTCGATAACTGGTTTACGCGCCTGGTGCCGGGCGTGGCGAGAGGCGAGTACTGGATTCTGTACGTGGACGACCGCTACCACACGGCGATCGTCGGCAGCCCGGACCGCAAATACCTGTGGATCCTGTCCCGCACACCGAGCCTGCCAGCCTGGCAGCGCGAAAGCTTGCTGGCCAAGGCACGGCAGCAGGGGTATGACACCAGCCGGCTTATCTGGCGCACGGCTGACCAGCAGATCGTCAAGTCTCATTGATGCCATTCACGCTGTGCGTGTAGGAGCAGCCTTGTGCTGCGAAGAGGCCCGTATGCATTCAGCAAATGCTGGGGTAATACCGGCCTCTTCGCAGCACAAGGCTGCATCTACCCTCAATTCAGCAGTTGACGCAGGACCTCGACGAACGCCCGCGCGCTTTCGTCTTCCTGCGCATGGCGCCCCTGGCGCACTACCCATTGCCCGTTGACCATCACATCGCGCACCTGGCGATCGCTGCCCGCGAACAGCCAGCGGTTGAGAATCGCATCGCCCTTTGCCGTGGCGATGTACGGGTCCTGCCCGTCGAGCACCAGCCAGTCGGCTCGCTTGCCCACTGCCAACTCGCCGACCGCTTGCCCAAGCGCCTGGGCGCCGCCGCTCAAGGCCGCGTCATACAGCGTGCGGCCGACCATCGGTTGGTCGCCGCGGTACAACCGGTTGCGCCGTTGATCGCGTAGCCGCTGGCCATACTCCAGCCAACGCAGCTCCTCCACCACGCTGAGCGACACATGGCTGTCCGAGCCAATGCCCATGCGCCCACCTTGTGCCAGGTAATCCACCGCCGGGAAGATACCGTCGCCCAGGTTGGCCTCGGTGGTCAGGCACAGGCCTGCCACCGCGCCGCTGCGGGCCATGGCGGTAACTTCATCAGCTTCGGCATGGGTGGCATGCACCAGGCACCAGCGCGCGTTCACGTCGACATGTTCGTACAGCCACTGCAGCGGGCGGCGGCCGCTCCAGGCCAGGCAGTCGTCGACTTCCTTCTGTTGTTCGGCAATGTGGATATGCACCGGGCTGTGCGGGCTGCCAGCCTCCAGCACATGGGCGATCTGCCCTGGCGTGACCGCCCGTAGCGAGTGGAAGCACAGCCCCAGTTGCTGTGCCGGCTGCGCGGCCAGCAGGGGGGCGAGTTGTGCCTGCAGGCGCAGGTACTGCTCGGTGGAATTGATGAACCGCCGTTGCCCTTCGTTCGGAGCCTGGCCGCCGAAGCCGGCGTGGCTGTAGAGCACCGGCAGCAGGGTCAGGCCGATGCCGCTGCTGGCTGCCGCCGCGCTGATGCGCCGGGACAGTTCGGCAGGGTCAGCGTAGGCCTTGCCGGCCTGGTCGTGGTGCACGTAGTGGAACTCGGCCACCGAGGTGTAGCCGGCCTTGAGCATCTCGATATACAGCTGGCGCGCGATGACCTGCAGTTGCTCCGGGTTGATCTGGCCCACCAGGCGGTACATCAGGTCACGCCAGGTCCAGAAGCTGTCGTTGGGGTTGCCCGCCACTTCCGCCAGCCCCGCCATGGCGCGTTGAAACGCATGGGAATGCAGGTTGGGCATGCCCGGCAGCAGCGGGCCGGCCAGCCGTTCGGCGCCTTCGGCCGAAGCATCGGGCTCGATACGGGCCACGTTACCATCGCTGGCGACCTCGATTCGGACATTGCTGGCCCACCCATTGGGCAGCAGGGCTCGTTCGGCGAAGTAGGCGGACATCGGTGAAATCCTGTTATTGTTAACTTGTATATACATATACAGGCGTTTGCCTGCCGGGTAAACTGCGGCAAGCTACCGCTCATTCAATCGCACAAGGATCCAACGCCGTGCCGACACCTCCTGTCTCCGCGCTGGTTGCCCAGATGGGCGAGGGCCCGGCGCCGCTGTACGCGCGGGTCAAACAGATGATCATCCAGCACATCGACAACGGCAGCTGGCCGCCTCATCACCGGGTCCCTTCGGAAAGCGAACTGGTCAGCCAACTGGGCTTCAGCCGCATGACCATCAACCGCGCCCTGCGTGAGCTCACGGCCGAAGGCTTGCTGGTGCGCATGCAAGGGGTCGGCACGTTCGTCGCCGAGCCCAAGAGCCGCTCGGCGCTGTTCGAGGTCAACAACATCGCCGACGAAATTGCCGGGCGTGGCCACCAGCATAGCTGCCAGGTGATCACCCTTACCGAAGAAGCGGCCGGCTCCGAGCGCGCCCTGGCGCTGGACATGCGCGAAGGCCAGCGGGTGTTCCATTCGCTGATCGTGCACTACGAAAATGGCATCCCGGTGCAAATCGAGGACCGCTACGTCAACGCAGCGATCGCCCCTGATTACCTCAAGCAGGATTTCACCCGGCAGACGCCTTACGCCTACTTGTCCCAGGTCGCACCGTTGACCGAGGGTGAGCACGTGGTTGAGGCGATCCTGGCGGAGCCGCACGAGTGCCAGTTGTTGCAGATCGAGCGGGGCGAGCCATGCCTGCTGATTCGCCGCCGCACCTGGTCCGGTCGCCAGCCGGTCACCGCTGCGCGGTTGATCCACCCCGGTTCCCGTCATCGCCTTGAAGGACGTTTCAGCAAATGAGCCAGATGCAGGTGTTGCGTGCGCAGGGTTACCCGCGCATGCCGTGGAAGAACGGCGGGGGCTTCACCGAGGAAATCACCCGCGACAGTGGCGAGGGCCTCGACGGGTTCGGCTGGCGTTTGTCGATTGCCGATATCGAAGAGTCAGGCGGGTTCTCGTCGTTCGCCGGTTACCAGCGGATCATCACCGTGCTGCAGGGCGATGGCATGCGCCTGTTGGTCGATGGCCAGGCCAGTCGGCCACTGTTGCCGTTCGATGCCTTTGCGTTTGCCGGCGAGAGCCAGGTCAGTTGCAAGTTGCTGGGTGGGGCGATTCGTGATTTCAACCTGATCTATTCGCCGCAGCGTTATCGGGCGCGGTTGCAGTGGTTCGATGGTACCCACCCGCTGTTCAGTGCGGCGTCGACGCTGTTGTTGTTTGCGGCCAGTAGCCAGGTCGAGGTGGCCATGGCGGGGCGTGAGATGCAGCGGCTGGGGTTGTATGACTGCCTGCGGCTGGAGGGTAACGATGAATTGCTGGGGCTGGAGGTTCAGGGGCGTTTTTGCCTGATCGAGCTGACAGCGCGCTGAGGGCTCGCCAGTAGATTTTTGGCGCCTGTGAGACCGAGCGCCGCCCGCGCGGCGCATCGCGAGCAACGCTCGCTCCTACGTTTGTTTTTGGCCAGTAACACCTGTAACAGACGCGCGATCGCCTTTGCGCATGGCGCGATATCGCGTCGAACTAACAAGGCGGTCGCGCGCGTTTACCTCAGGAATAATTGGCCCGAAACAAACGTAGGAGCGAGCGTTGCTCGCGATGCGCCGCGCAGGCGGCGCTCGGTCTATGCACCACCGCACAACTCAAGCCAGGAGCGAACAGGTCCAAATATTTTGGTTGTCCATGCTTGTACATACAAGTAAAGGTGTGTTTGTATATTGACCACGACACACCTGCCCGCGGACGACCGCAGAGGACCCTTCCCGTGACCGACAACAACAAATACCGTGACGTTGAAATCCGTGCCCCACGTGGCAACAAGCTGACCGCCAAAAGCTGGCTGACCGAAGCGCCACTGCGCATGCTGATGAACAACCTCGATCCGCAGGTCGCCGAAAACCCGAAAGAACTGGTGGTCTACGGTGGTATTGGTCGCGCTGCCCGCAACTGGGCCTGCTACGACAAGATCGTCGAGACCCTGACCCGCCTGGAAGACGACGAAACCCTGCTGGTGCAGTCGGGCAAGCCGGTCGGCGTGTTCAAGACCCACAGCAACGCCCCCCGCGTACTGATCGCCAACTCCAACCTGGTGCCGCACTGGGCTAACTGGGAACACTTCAACGAACTGGATGCCAAGGGCCTGGCCATGTACGGCCAGATGACCGCCGGCAGCTGGATCTACATCGGCAGCCAGGGCATCGTCCAGGGCACCTATGAAACCTTCGTCGAGGCCGGCCGCCAGCACTACGGTGGCAGCCTCAAAGGCAAGTGGGTACTGACCGCAGGCCTCGGCGGCATGGGCGGCGCCCAGCCACTGGCCGCGACCCTGGCCGGCGCGTGCTCGCTGAACATCGAATGCCAGCAGAGCCGTATCGATTTCCGTCTGGAAACCCGCTACGTCGACGAGCAGGCCAACGACCTCGACGACGCCCTGGCGCGCATCGCCAAGTACACCGCCGAAGGCAAGGCCATCTCTATCGCCTTGCACGGTAACGCCGCTGAAATCCTGCCTGAGCTGGTCAAGCGTGGCGTGCGCCCGGACATGGTCACCGACCAGACCAGCGCCCACGACCCGCTCAACGGCTATCTGCCGGCCGGCTGGACCTGGGAGCAGTACCGCGACCGCGCGCAGACCGAACCGGCTGCGGTGGTCAAGGCTGCCAAGCAGTCCATGGCTGTGCACGTACAGGCCATGCTCGACTTCCAGAAGCAGGGCATCCCGACCTTCGACTACGGCAACAACATTCGCCAGATGGCCAAGGAAGAGGGCGTGGCCAACGCCTTTGACTTCCCAGGCTTCGTACCGGCCTACATTCGCCCGCTGTTCTGCCGCGGCGTAGGCCCGTTCCGCTGGGCCGCGCTGTCTGGCGAAGCCGATGACATCTACAAGACCGACGCCAAGGTCAAAGAACTGATCCCCGACGACGCCCACCTGCACCGCTGGCTGGACATGGCCCGCGAGCGCATCAGCTTCCAAGGCCTGCCAGCGCGTATCTGCTGGGTCGGCCTGGGCCTGCGCGCCAAGCTGGGCCTGGCGTTCAACGAAATGGTGCGCAGCGGCGAGCTGTCGGCGCCGATCGTGATTGGCCGCGACCACCTGGACTCCGGTTCGGTATCGAGCCCCAACCGCGAAACCGAAGCCATGCGTGACGGCTCCGACGCCGTCTCCGACTGGCCGTTGCTCAATGCCCTGCTCAACACCGCCAGCGGCGCCACCTGGGTGTCACTGCACCACGGCGGCGGCGTAGGCATGGGCTTCTCGCAGCACTCGGGCATGGTCATCGTCTGCGACGGTACCGATGAAGCCGCCGAGCGCATCGCCCGCGTGCTGACCAACGACCCAGGCACCGGCGTTATGCGCCATGCCGACGCCGGCTACGACATCGCCGTCGATTGCGCCAAAGAGCAAGGCCTCGACCTGCCAATGATCACGGGCTGATCGCTGCACTTTGAGAGATACTGAACAACAAGAAGGGGCCTGCGGGCCCCGACAGAATGGAGTAGCGAAGTGACCGAACTGACCCTTAAGCCTGGCACCCTGACCCTGGCCCAGCTGCGCGCGATCCACGCCGCACCCGTGCGCCTGCGCCTGGATGCCAGCGCCGACCAGCCGATCAACGACAGCGTTGCCTGCGTCGAACAGATTCTTGCCGAAGACCGCACCGCCTACGGCATCAACACCGGTTTCGGCCTGCTGGCCTCGACCCGCATTGCCAGCCATGACCTGGAAAACCTGCAGCGCTCGCTGGTGCTGTCCCACGCCGCCGGCATCGGCGCGCCGCTGGACGACGACCTGGTGCGCTTGATCATGGTGCTCAAGATCAACAGCCTCAGCCGTGGTTTCTCCGGTATCCGCCGCAAGGTGATCGATGCACTGATCGCCCTGGTCAACGCTGAAGTCTACCCACACATCCCGCTCAAAGGCTCGGTCGGTGCATCCGGCGACCTGGCACCGCTGGCGCACATGTCGCTGGTGCTGCTCGGCGAAGGCAAGGCGCGTTACAAGGGCCAGTGGCTGTCGGCCACCGAAGCCCTGGCCGTTGCTGGCCTGGAACCTCTGACCCTGGCCGCCAAAGAGGGCTTGGCCCTGCTCAACGGCACCCAGGCGTCCTCGGCCTACGCCTTGCGCGGGCTGTTCTACGCCGAAGACCTGTACGCCGCCGCCATTGCCTGTGGTGGCCTGACCGTGGAAGCGGCGCTGGGCTCGCGTTCGCCGTTCGATGCACGGGTGCATGCCGTGCGTGGCCAGCGTGGCCAGATCGACACCGCCGCGTGCTTCCGCGACCTGCTGGGTGAAACCAGCGAAGTCTCGCAATCGCACAAGAACTGCGACAAGGTCCAAGACCCGTACTCGCTGCGCTGCCAGCCACAGGTCATGGGCGCTTGCCTGACCCAGCTGCGCCAGGCTGCCGAAGTGCTGGGCATCGAAGCCAACGCCGTGTCGGATAACCCGCTGGTGTTCGCGGCTGAAGGTGACGTGATCTCGGGTGGTAACTTCCACGCCGAACCGGTGGCCATGGCTGCTGACAACCTGGCCCTGGCCATCGCCGAAATCGGCTCGCTGAGCGAGCGCCGCATTTCGCTGATGATGGACAAGCACATGTCCCAACTGCCGCCGTTCCTGGTGGAAAACGGTGGGGTCAACTCCGGCTTCATGATCGCCCAGGTCACCGCTGCTGCGCTGGCCAGCGAGAACAAGGCGCTGTCGCACCCGCACAGCGTCGACAGCCTGCCCACCTCGGCCAACCAGGAAGACCACGTGTCGATGGCCCCGGCGGCGGGCAAGCGCCTGTGGGAAATGGCCGAGAACACCCGTGGCGTGCTGGCCATCGAATGGCTGGGCGCCTGCCAGGGCCTGGACCTGCGCAAAGGGCTGAAGACCTCCGCCAAGCTGGAGCAGGCGCGTCAGGCGCTGCGCAGCGAAGTGCCGCACTACGACCGCGACCGGTTCTTTGCGCCGGATATCGAGAAGGCCGTCGAACTGCTGGCCAAGGGCAGCCTGACCGGGCTGCTGCCGGCTGGGGTTCTGCCTAGCCTGTAATGCCTTTGGGGCCGCGTTGCGGCCCATTCGCGGGGCAAGCCCGCTCCCACAGCAGCCCCGCAGATTTCAGACCTGTGTCGTTCCTGTGGGAGCGGGCTTGCCCCGCGAATGGGCTGCAACGCAGCGCCCTCGATCTCACGACCACAAAAACAAAATTAGGACGTGACATGCAACAAGCTCAAGGTCTCAAGCGCGGGCTATCGGCCCGGCACATCCGTTTCATGGCGCTCGGCTCCGCTATCGGTACCGGGCTTTTCTACGGTTCCGCCTCTGCCATCCAGATGGCAGGCCCCGCCGTGCTGCTGGCCTACCTGATCGGCGGCGCCGCCGTGTTCATGGTCATGCGCGCCCTCGGCGAGATGGCCGTGCACAACCCTGTCGCCGGCTCCTTTGGCCACTACGCCACGACCTACCTCGGCCCTATGGCCGGCTTCATCCTCGGCTGGACCTACGCCTTCGAAATGGTCATCGTCGCCATCGCTGACGTGACCGCCTTCGGTATCTACATGGGCTTCTGGTTCCCTGAAGTGGCCCGCTGGATCTGGGTACTGGGCATCGTCTTCCTGATTGGCGGCCTGAACCTGTGCAACGTCAAAGTGTTCGGCGAAATGGAATTCTGGCTGTCGCTGCTCAAGGTCGGCGCCATCGTCGCGATGATCCTCGCCGGCCTCGGCATCATGGCCTTCGGCTTCAGCCAGGTGGGCACCGGGCATGCCGTCGGCTTGAGCAACCTGGTCGAGCATGGCGGCTTCATGCCTAACGGTGTCGGTGGCCTGATCGCCTCCTTCGCGGTGGTCATGTTTGCCTTTGGCGGTATCGAAATCATCGGCGTGACCGCCGGTGAGGCCAAGGACCCACAACGGGTCATCCCCAAGGCCATCAATGCCGTGCCACTGCGCATCCTGCTGTTCTACGTGCTGACCCTGTTCGTGCTGATGTGCCTGTACCCGTGGCCGCAGATCGGCAGCGAAGGCAGCCCGTTCGTGCAGATCTTCAGCAACCTGGGGATCGGTTCGGCAGCGGCAGTGCTCAACGTGGTGGTGATTTCCGCTGCGATTTCGGCCATCAACAGCGACATCTTCGGCGCCGGCCGCATGATGTATGGCCTGGCCCAGCAAGGCCACGCCCCGCGTGGTTTCAGCAAGCTGTCCAAGCATGGCGTGCCGTGGATGACCGTGGTGGTCATGGGCGCGGCGCTGCTGGTTGGGGTGTTGCTCAACTACCTGATCCCCGAGAACGTGTTCCTGCTGATCGCTTCGATCGCCACCTTCGCCACCGTGTGGGTGTGGCTGATGATCCTGGTCACCCAGGTCGCCATGCGCCGCAGCATGAGCCGCGCAGAAGCCGCGCAGCTCGCGTTCCCGGTACCGTTCTGGCCGTATGGCCCCGCCATGGCCATCGCGTTCATGGTGTTCATCTTTGGCGTGCTCGGTTACTTCCCGGATACCCAGGCCGCGTTGCTGGTCGGTGTCGTCTGGGTGGTGTTCCTGGTCGCGTCCTACCTGCTGTGGTGCAAGCCGCGGGCAGGGCAGGGCAAGGCGGCCCAGGCGCCGGCCGAGCTGCACCGCTAGTACAGGAGATTTGCAAATGAGAACCCTCTGGCAGCACTGCCATGCGGCAACCATGGTGGACGGCCGTTACGCGATCATCGAGGACGCGGCGATCGTCACCTGCGCCGGGCTGATCGAATGGATCGGCCCCCGCAGCGAGCTGCGGCCGGTCGAGGCTGAGCGTACGGTGGACCTGGGCTACGCCTGGGTCACTCCTGGCCTGATCGACTGCCACACCCACGCCGTGTTCGGTGGCAACCGCAGCGGCGAGTTCGAGCAGCGCCTGCAAGGCGTGAGCTATGCCGAAATTGCGGCGCAAGGCGGCGGCATCGCCAGCACCGTGCGGGCCACCCGTGCGGCCAGCGAGGATGAACTGTTCGCCAGTGCTCGCCAGCGGGTTCAGGCGCTGATGCGCGATGGCGTGACCACGCTCGAGGTCAAGTCCGGCTACGGCCTGGACCTGGCCAACGAGCGCAAGATGCTGCGCGTGGCCCGGCGCCTGGCCGACGAATTGCCGCTGTCGGTGCGCGCCACCTGCCTGGCGGCCCATGCCCTGCCGCCGGAGTACGCTGGCCGGGCCGACGATTACATCACCCACATCTGCGACGAGATGCTGCCGGCCTTGGCCGCAGAGGGCCTGGTGGATGCCGTGGATGCCTTCTGCGAACACCTGGCGTTCTCCCCGGCCCAGGTCGAGCGGGTATTCATCAAGGCGCATGAGTTGGGCCTGCCGGTCAAACTGCATGCCGAACAGTTGTCGTCGCTGCACGGCTCCAGTTTGGCTGCGCGCTATCAGGCGCTGTCGGCCGACCACCTGGAGTTCATGACCGAGGAAGACGCCATTGCCATGGCCGCGGCCGGCACTGTTGCCGTGCTGCTGCCGGGCGCCTTCTACTTCCTGCGCGAGACCCAGCTGCCGCCGATGGAGGCCTTGCGCCGCCACGGGGTGAACATTGCCCTGGCCAGTGACCTCAACCCCGGCACCTCGCCAGGGCTGTCGCTGCGCCTGATGCTGAACATGGGCTGCACGCTGTTCCGCATGACCCCGGAAGAAGCGCTGGCTGGCGTGACCACCCATGCCGCCACGGCGCTTGGCCTGGGCGACAGCCACGGCTCGCTTGAAGTGGGCAAGGTGGCCGACTTCGTCGCCTGGCAAATCGAACGCCCCGCCGACCTGGCCTACTGGCTCGGCGGCGACCTGCCCAAGCGCGTGGTGCGCCGGGGCCATGAAATATCCAATTGAGCGAGGCGCAATGGACAAGGTACTGAGTTTTCACCAGGGCCGCCTGCCCCTGCTGATCAGCATGCCCCACGCCGGGCTGGGCTTGACCCAGGCCGTGCGCGAGGGCTTGGTCGACCAGGCGCAGAGCCTGCCCGACACCGACTGGCACATCCCGCGCCTGTACGCTTTCGCCCGTGAGCTGGGTGCCAGCGTAGTGGCGGCGGAGTATTCACGCTTCGTCATCGACCTGAACCGCCCGGATGACGACAAGCCGCTGTACGCCGGGGCCACCACGGGGCTGTACCCGGCCACGCTGTTCGAGGGTGAGCCGCTGTTCAAACACGGCAAGGAACCCTCCGCGGACGAGCGCAAGGTCTACCTGGAACAGATCTGGCGGCCTTATCACGAGACGATCCAGCGCGAGCTGGCGCGCCTACGCAAGGAATTCGGCTACGCCTTGCTGTGGGATGCCCACTCGATCCGCTCGCTGATCCCGCACCTGTTCGACGGCAAGCTGCCGGACTTCAACCTGGGCACCTTCAACGGCGCCAGTTGCGATGCCGAGCTGGCCGAGCGGCTGCAGGGGGCGTGCGCTGAGGTACAGGGTTACAGTCATGTGCTGAACGGGCGCTTCAAAGGCGGGCATATCACCCGGCATTACGGTAACCCGGCCGAGCACATTCATGCTGTGCAGCTGGAACTGGCGCAGAGCACCTACATGGAAGAAGTGGAGCCCTTCGCGTACCGCGAAGACCTGGCGCAGCCGACTCAAGCAGTGCTGCGCGCGCTGCTTGAGACACTGCTGGCCTGGGGCCGGGAGCGCTACGGAAGGTAAGCGGATGTCGAGCGGCGCAGCGCGCCGCTCAACGGTCGTCAAGCGTACCTGTAGCTTTCGGTGATAGTCAGTTCGCGTATCAGGTTGGCGACCTTCTGTTCGTATTCGAGCTTCAGGCGTTCGAACAGCGGCGCCAGTGCTTCCAGGGTCGGGCTGGCACCGCCGGGCTCCCGTGTTTCATCTGGCGCATCCAGCACGCGCTGTTGGTAGTCTTGCTCCAATACGGCGAAACGCTCCGCATAGGTTTCCCGCAGGTAGTCGACCCAGGCATCTTGCCGGGCGGCAAATGTCAGGAACGGGTCGCCACTTTCATCTGCAAGTACCTGCGTGCGAGCAGCATCCAGCTCTGCGGGACTGACGTTGGCGCAGGCCTGATAGAGCATTTTCTTGGGTGCCAGCGGCAGTTCCAAAGCCTCTGCCAGGTTCAGCTTGTAGGCCATGCGCACTTCGGCCTCGTCCCTGGTACCGGCCCGTTCGCGGGCGATGGTTTCGACGGCCTCCAACCGATAGAGGCGCAGTACCAGCCGATACAGTGCCTGGCCGCGAGACTGCTCGGGCAGCGCCTTGAGCGCCTGCTCGGTGAAGACCTTGATTTCCATTTGGTTGAACACCAGCCAGGCGCCGTCGTGGCAGGTCTGGTATAGCCCTTGACCATTGCGCTCGACGCCCGCGTAGGCCATGCCGTTGAACAGTGCACGTTCCTCGGCGCTGTTGCCGGCGACCTCCAGAATGCGCCAGACGCGCGCGACGAAATCGGCGCGGGTGGCCAGTGTGCGATACGAGGCCGTGTGCGCCAGGCGGCCTACCAGTTCGAGCAATGCCGGCGCTTCGCCGCCCTGCTGCAACGTCTCCCACACCGTGCGGTGCGCCTCGTTTTCCTCCACGCTTGCCATGAGCCAGTCGTCGACGTCGGGGGCATCCATTTCAGGTTCCAGGGCGGGGCTGTGGGCATGGCCATGGTCGCCGGAACTGACGCTGTCATCATCGTCGCTGTCATCGGACTCACTGTCCGAGTCGTGACGCTCGCGCCAATGCTCCTGAAGAATTTCGTCGGGCAGGTCCATCAGAAAACTGTACGACCTGTTACGCGCTTCAGAGCCATGGGCGCGGGACATCGTGAAATCGCTCAGCGGGTTGCCACGCAGGGATATTTCCGTGTGCGCATGGTCATTGCGAGGGTTGTACAGGATGTGGTCCGGCAGGTTCACGATCTGGTTGTCGTCGAGGTCCAGAATGTCCAGGGGCAGAAGGTTATCCACCCACTCCGGCCACGTTTGCAGGCCGGTGTTGGCCAAGGTGAGCCGGGTCAGGTGATGGCCCAGCGTGCGCAGATTCTCATTGTCGAAAGAGGCGGCCAGGCGGTTGCCTTCCAGATTGAGCGATTCTAACTGGGGCATGCGCGCGAACATTGCCATGGCGTCGTCATCGATCTGACCACCCTCTATACGGATTGTCAGGTGGTGTAGGTCCGGTAAGGACGCAAGCAAGTTGGGAAGCGCGCCAGTCGGTGCAACCTGGCCATCGAGGGTGAGTGCTTCCAGTTGTGTGAAGTGCCCCAGGAGCCTGTCGAGCTGCTCGCGGGTGGCGGTCATGCGCAGCAGCTGTAGTTCGCGCACGCGGGCGTACAGGTGCGGCGGCAATTGCGGTGGGAAGTTACTCAGCGAAATGTCGGTTAACTGCAACGGGCCCGTGGTCCCCAGGAAGTCAGTGCGCATGAATGTGAGCCATGCCTCGCCGATTTGCCTTCTGGCTGCGGTTGCCTGTTCGCTCAAGGGGTTGGACGAGCTTGAGGCATTGGCCCAGTTGTCGAAGATGGCCAGCACCTCCTGCTGATCCCGCCGGTAGGCCTGCGCACTTTGCTGAATGCTGGGAGGGGTGTCGAATGCCAGTTCGAACTGCCTCGCCTCGGGTGCCTGATCAGCCAACAGCGTTAGAATGGCCTGGCGCGATAGCAGGTTGCCTTGCAGGGATATGCGCCCACGTGGTTGTGCTGTTAGTGGTGCGAGGGCGATCTCGTCCGGCACGCTGGTCAGCGCGTTATCGCGCATGGAAAGGTGATCGATCATGGCGAGCGATTGGCTGTTGAGCCACGCAGGCCAGCGTGCCAGGCCTGTGCGGTCCAGGCCGAGATAACGTAAACGGACATTACCGATGTTCGGCGTGTCCTCGAAGTAGTTGATCGGGCTGCCACTCAGGTCGAGCACCTCCAGGTTTGGGAAACGGTCACTCAACCCTGCGATGTAACCGCCACTCAGGCCCAGGCGCGTGTCGTGCAGCCGCAGCTCGCGCAGTGTCGCAAACGCCTGCCGGGGTTGCAGGTTCAAGGTGCTGTAGGTGAGCCCTTGAGGGCTGCTGACTTCCAGGGATGTGAGGTGCCGGAAGCGCTGCAGGAAGTTGTCTACCGCCTGCAGTTCCGGGCCGATGTTCGCGCCCAGGGTGTGCGAGTTCAGCAGGCCCGTGCCTTGGTAATCAACCAGCTGCAAGCGCACGATGCGTTGCTCGAAAAAGGCGGGTAGCTGTGCGGGATAGTCGATCAGCAGGATGCGCTCCAGGCGCAGCGTGGCAGCGCCCCGCCCAATTTCCGGTAGGTGGGTGGCCTGCCAATGCTGCCATAGGGCGTCCTGAATGCGGGTCCGGCTGTCCAGGCGCCTGTTCAGGTCGGGCAGATCAAGGGCTGCGTCGCTCCAGGCGGTCAGGCTCTGATCCAGGGCATCACGCTCGGCCATCAGCTCATTCAAGCGCTCGCTGATCTGCACGCGTGACAGCCCTGCGCCTTCCAGGGCGGCCAGTACCGCTTCGGCGCTCTGCGTGTCTTGCTCAAGCGCCAGCAGCCGAATCAGATACAGCAGGTCTTCCCTCAAGACCGTGCTGGCGAGCGTGCCGCGGCCGCTCAATGGGTAGCCCACTCGTCCGTCGGCAAGGCGCATGGGCGAGTTTGCGCCTGGTTTGGCCGGTTGCATGTGGAGCACCTTGCGCAACGCGGGCCGTGGCAGTAACGGTAACTGCTGCACGTGCTGCTTGAGCGCGGGGCCTTCCCAGGTATTGGGAAAGCCCAACGCTGCCCGGTTCGCGTCGGGCAAAGCATGCAAGATGGCCGAGTAGAGCGTGTCGCGCCCATGCAGTTCGTGCCCTTCGCCATCGTAGGCCTGGTAGCCATCGGCGTGTTGAGCCAGCACTTTGCGAACAGGCCCGTCTGGCGCGCCTACCTGATCGATCAAGGGGCCGGTGAACCTGCTTTGGCGGACCTCGATGCAGATATCGTCAGCCCAGCCAGGCAAACGCGCCACACTGTGCAAAACAAGCCTGTCGGTGTCCGGGTTGTTCACATTGTCGAGGTAGAGCCCCTCGTAGGCGCGCGCCAGGCGTACCTGCTGTTGGTAGGTATGGATTTCTTGAGCCAGACGCAACGGCACCTTGCCCGCCAGCAACTGCTCCAGCTCCGCTGGGCTGGCATGGCGTGCCAACTCGTCCGCGATACCAACGGGCAGCGCGGGGTAGCGGCGGGTAATGGTCTGGGTGCTGGGGGCTTGATCGACGGGCGGTGTCTGGTAGCGCGTTTGAAAGGCAGTGATACGTGTGTTCGCGTCTGTGCCGGCCAAGTCCTGTGACACTTCCTGATCGAGCCTGAAGCGGCGCAGGGTGTCTTCCAGCAGTGCTGGCGGGCGCTGGTTTTCGGTCAGGACCTGGCGCAGGACGGTTTCATGGGTATCGCTGACGGCGAGGATGCGTCGGGCGGTTTCTTCAGAGAACCCGCTGGCCGAAGGCCCCAGGCGTCGGAACAGCGTGTGGCCCTGCCATTGGCGCGGGCGCTCGAACTCATGCTGCCAGGCACCGGTTTCGTTATGGCGCAGCAAGGGCTCGTAGCTGATGGCTTTGGTTGGGTGCTCAATGCGCTGTTGGGGTGGATTGCCTGGCGAGGTCTTGACTGAATAGACGCGGTCTTCCAGCGCCAGCCAAGTCTTGCCCTGGTAGTGATAGAGGCCGAACGCGTCAGGTTTCAAGCCGGCGGGCAACAGGATGTCATGGGCAAAGGGCGTGATATCGGGCTTGATCAGGCGTGTCTTGCCATTGGCCAAGGTAACGCTTTGCAGCTCTTCGATGAACGATGGGGTTTCGACCGGTATCCGCTCGAGGGCGGGCGTGGTGCCAGCACCGGCACCAGCGGCGCCGAGTGCGGCGAACAAGGCGACGTTCTCGACCACGTCCATGAGGTAACCAAAGGCCTGCTCACGCTCGCCACGGCTCCAGCTTTCGATACCCTCGTAACTTTCATAGGCCAGCTGAACGGTGGTGACAACCATCATCACCTGGCCCAGCACGGGCACGAAGAAGGCGCCGATGTTCAGTGCCTGCAGCACCCCGCCGGCGAAATACGCGAGCCGGGCTTCCAGTACCTTTTCGTCCATCACCGCAGTGGGCACGCCATGGTAAAGCGCATCCATTTGCAGTTTTCGAACCTTGCGCCGGGTGAACTCGGTCAGGAATGACTGGCTGTAGTCGTGCATGCGCACGTGCAGCTTGGCCTGTCGGTCCGGGCGGCGAACCTTCAGTTGTCCGCCCTCGGCCCATACCAGCGGATAGAGGCGATCGGTAAGGGTGGCGAACAGGGCGTCGGCTTGCTCATCGGCCACCAGGCCACGGAAGAAGTCCAGGTAGCCTGGGCTGAACATTCGGTCGCGCAAGTCGCTGACGAAGTCGAGCGTGGAGGTGTACTCCTTGAGAGGGCACACTGGGTCTTCGGGAATGTAGACCGTGAAGGGCCCGCGCAGGCCGCCTTGGTCGTCCGACGGGCCGATGGCCACCACGCCGGTCAGGTCGACATCCCGCAGTTGCAGGTTACGGCTCAGCAGTGGGCTGGCGTCTTGCACAACGCGCTTGTTATCCGCAACGTCCAGCAGCAAACCGTACGTGCGTTCACTGATGTGCTTTTTCATGTACGCCACGCAGGCATGCAGCTTCAGCGTCGAGCTTTCGCACCGTTTGAGCAGGCCGAGCTGATTGAAGGCGGCTGCACCCGGCGCCTGGTCGGCCGAAGAGGCGGGGTTGAACACGGCTTCGAGGGTTTTCTGGTACTGCCCGCCCAGGTCCAGTTCCCGGCACAGTGCGGCGAATTCATGGGGGGCGATCGCCAGCGTGTGGTCCTCATTGGCGGGGTCGTAGATGACTGCTTTCATGCGCCTCAGGTCCATCCCCCCAGCCTGAGTGTCGCCAGCCACGAAGTTTTGCAGCGCGGCGGTCAGCAAGGGCTGGGTGGCTCGGCGCACGGCGGCGGCGGCCTCCACTGCTGGGTCTTTCGACAGGTTCGCGAAAGACCAGGGCGTGTCCGCAAGCTTGGGGTGGAACAGGACGGCCCGACGAACGTCCACCTCCAGCCCAAAACGCTGTGTGATGGCTGTTTTGAGCAGGGGTTCGGCGAAGGCTTCAAGGGTGGTCAGTTGCCCCAAGGCGTGTTGCTTCTGGGATTCGAGCCAGCGGAAATGGGCATGCTCGGCGTGAAAGGTCGCGACGGTCTCCGGCATCTGCAGGCATGCCTGTTCATACCAGTCCAACGGCTGCTGGGTAGCACTGCGCAAGGCCGCGTGCTGGTGCGTCGGCAGTGCCTTGAACCAATCGGGGACGAGCCCTGCGATCAGTGAGTAGGCGGGGTTAATGGCGTCGTCGCCGACGATTCCGACAGGGGCAGTGATGGCAGGCATGAGAGACTCCGATTGATTGGTCAGTGTCGGAGTCTGTCTGCGGGGGCTTATCGCCAAGTGGTAATTAGTTACCTGCGACGGTTGCCGGGTGGGGGCTACTCAGTCGAGGAACGTGGCCTGCGGTCTGGGTTGGCGAACGAGGTGAGTTCGCGAATCAGGCGTGCCTCGCGCGCTTGCTTACTTCGCTCCAGGGCCGTGAACGCCTCGGTAAGGGTATCGAGGGGCCTGTCCGGAAACTGATCCGGCAGGTCCGCTACCTGAGCCTGGTAGCTGTGCTCGATTTCAGCAAAGCGACCGGCGTAGGCCTGGCGCAAATGTTGGACCCACCGAGCGTTGGCGGCCGCAAAATTCAGGAAATCCTCGCCAAGCTCGCCGCGCTGGACCTGCAGCTCGGCATGCGCCAACTCATCGATGCTGGCACTGATCGCGTAACGCAGGGTGTCTTCGGGTTGGCCCAGGTCAAGCGGGGTGTTCAGCTCGCGTCGGTAGGTGAGGCGCACCTCTGCTTCATCCCGGCGGGCAGTCTCGCTTTTGGCGATCTCATCCAGTGCCTGCAGGCGATACAAACGGCGCAGTTCCCGGTAGAGGTTGCCTTCGGTATCTGCCGCATCGAACTGCAAACGCTGGTTGGCGATATACAGCTCGATATTCTGGAACACCAGCAAGGCGCCGTCGTGGCAGGTCTGGTCGCCGTTTTCCTGCAGCAGTGCCTCATTGGCCTGATGGTTGAACAGCGCAAGGTCGTCCGGGTTGACCACCGCACTCACCAACACCTTGCGCACCCGTGCGCAGAACGCCACACGGCTTTTGCCATTCTGGTAAGGGGCGGCATTGCGCAGGCGGCCTACCAGCGCCAGAAGGTTCCCGGCATTGCCCGATGCCTGGAGGGCGTCCCAGCAATCTTTCAGGGCTTCGTTTTCGACGTCCGAGGCGAGCAGCCAGTCCTGCAGGTTGGGCGCATCGGCAGCGGGGTCCAGGAAGGGTAAGTGGAAGTGGCCGGCCATCGCGCCTTCTGTCGAGGACTCACTCATGCTGTCCGAGAGGTCGATGCCAAAGGTAAAGCTGTGCTGGCTATCCGAGGACGCGCGAGCGCGCATGACGGCTTCGTCGCTCAGCGGGTTGCTGAACAGCAAGATCGAGCTGATGGGGAAGTTGTTGTCGAGGTTGGCCAGGATGTGCGCAGGCAATTCGGTGAGGCGGTTTTCACTGAGGTCTAGCAGCTCTAGCGGCAGTAGGCTGTCCACCCAGCTCGGCCACTGTTCCAGGGCCATGGCGTTCAGGTCGAGGCGGCGCAGCGTTTGCAGCGCTTCAGGCGCCTGTGTGATCAGCCCCATGCGGTTGCCTGTGAGGTCCAACGAATTAAGCGTGGGCAGGCGACCGAGCGTATTGATCACCTGCTGGTCGATCACCAGGCCAGCGTTGCGCAAGGCAATGTCAGTCAGCCCGGGCAGGCGCAGCAGGGCCGAAGGCAGTGTCTGCTCTGCCTGCTGATAAGCATCGACGGACAGGCGCGTCACCTGCGGGAACTGGCGGAACAGCCCGTCGAGCTGGGCGGTAGAGCCGCTTACCCGCTCAAGTGCAAGGTTATGCACCTGTTCGGTGAAAAATGGCGGCAACAGCCTGGGGAAATGCTCGAGTGCAATGTCGTTCAGGCGCAGGGCTGCCCGCGTCAGCCCGATCTCCTGGTAATGCCAGAATTCGTTCAATGCCGTTGCCACACGGGTCCTGGTGGCCATCACGGCCTGGCTGACCGGCGTGCTGGAGCTGGAGGCGTTCACGTAGTCGTCGATCACATTGCGTAACTGCTGGCGACGTTGCAGTTGCAGGGCCAGGCGGGCGCTGAAGGCTTCGCTGCGGTCCACCTCGAAGCGGGAGGCGCGGCCATCTTCGCTCATCATCACGCGCAGCAGGTCGTCCTCGAACAGGGCATTGCCCTGCAGTGAGAGCACGGCGTGATCGGCGAGGTGGATTCGGTTGTCCAGCAGGAAGCGTGGCAGCATCGTGATCTGATTATTGCGCAGCCCAATGTGACGTATTTGGGTCACGGCGTTGAACCCAACCCCCTCTGGCCAGTGGTCCAGCGCCAGGTTGTCCAGGCCCAGGTAGTCGAGTGACAGTTCGTTGAAACGCGGGGGGTACTGCTCGGACAAGCGGTTGCCGCTCAGGTCCAGCCGGCGCAGGTGAGTGAGCCCCGCCAGGCTGTCGATGTCGGTCGAGGACAGCGAGAGGTTCTGATGGGTCAGGCTCAGCGATTCGAGCGCGGGCAGGTGCTGGGCAATCACCGGCAGGCTGAACTGAAACGGCGAAGGCAAGGCCCCAGGCCGGTAGGCGCGGCTGATCTCCAGCGACCGCAGGTTTGCGAACTGTCGCAGCAGGCCATTGAGGTGGGGGGCGTGGTGGCTCCAGCCGGCAAAGTCTTCGGGGGTTGTTTCGATCAATTGCAGGTCAGTGACGTTGGCCGTGAAGAATTCCGGCAGGTTGAGCGGGAAATCGTGCAGTGACAGGCGTTCCAGGCGAAGGGGGGGCGCGATGTCGGTGGGCGTCATAAATGCACGTTCGTACCAATGCTGAGCGATTGCATTCAACACCCGCTCGAAGTCATCCGGGGATTGACTAGGCGCCAGCGCCGCTATCTGTCGCCAGTCGTCCAGCCGGCTGTGCAGTTCATCACGTTGTTCCAGCAAGGTGCTGAGCCTTTCTTCGATGTCGGCGCGGGTGAGGGCCCTGTGCTCCAGCGCGGTGAGAATCTGCTCGGCAGGCCGGGGGTTGGGGGCGTGTTGGCCTATCTGTCGGATCGAGCTGAGCAAGGTGTGCCGTGAAATGCTTGCGGCGCGGTGGCGCATGCCGCCAAGGGGATAGCCAAGGCGGCCATCGGCCAAGCGCAGTGGCGAGCGAAAGCCTGGGCGCACGGGTTGCATGCCGAGCACCTTGCGCAGGGCCGAACGTGGCATCGGCGGCACCTGTTGAACCAAGTGCCTGAGGCCTTGCTCGTCGACGATACCCAGTGCTTCGCGTTGAGCGGCAGTCAGCACCTCGAACAGCGCGCCGTACAGGGAATTGTGCGTGACAACCCGTGCATCCGGGTGGTCATTGCCCAGCACGAGATAGCCTGCTCTGGCGCTGACGATCGTGGTGCGGCCTGGTCCGTCCGGCGGCCCGAGACGCGTGAGCTGGATAGGTGAGTGCTGGCGCTGTTCAAGCACGAGGGTGGTATCGGCTGGCCAGGCGGGCAGTTGCCCGAGCGTCTGCACGACCAGTTGATCGGTGTCCCAGTTGCGTAGGCTCTGCAGATACACCCCTTCATACGCACGCGTTAGCCGGACGTTCGCCTGATAAAGGTGGATCTCTTGCCCAATGCGCAGGGGCACTCGCCCGGCCACCAACTGTTGCAGCTCAAGCGGGTTGGCGTTGCGCAACAACTCCTGGGTGATGGTGTCGGGAAGCTGTGGATAAATGTGCTGGATCACACTGGCGCCAGGAGCCTGGGTGGCAGGTAGCTGGCGATAGCGGCTTTCGAACTCGGCGCCTGGCAGGCCAGGCTCAGCGTCCGCAGGCAATTGCCCGATCTGCTGGTCCAGGTTGAAGCGGGTCAAGGTATCTTCCAGCAGCGCGGGCAGGCGCTGGCTGTCAGCGACCGACCGGCGCAACACCGCTTCGTCAATACCGCAGGCCTGCAGGATTCGTGTCGCTGTTGCTTCATCGAACGCCGCAGAAAGGTGCCCGGCCCGCCGGAACAGCGCCATGCCTTGCCACGCCAGGGGCCTGTCCAGCTCATGCAGCCAGGCGCCGGCGCCGTTGTGCTGCAAGGCAGGTGTGTAGGCCTGGGGCCTGCGCGGGTGTTCGATCCGGTAGGCATTGCTCGGCGGGGTTTGCTTCACGGCATACAGCTGGCCCTCCAGCATCAGCCAACGCTTGCCGGCATGGCTGTACAGCCCGGTTTCATCCGGCTCAAGGCCCGCTGGCAAGGGCGTATCGTGGGCGAAGGGCGCAAGGTCGGGTTTCCACAACCGGGTGTCGCCATCCGGCAAATCGACTTCTTCGAGTTCCTCGATGTAAGAAGGGGTATCCACTTCGGGGATTTCAAGCACGGGGGCCTCTGGCTTACCTGCCAGCACAGCACCGATCCCTTCCTTCACGACATAGCCCGCCGCCGCCCAGGCAGCCAGGGTAGCGGTGTTTTCCATCACATCGATCAGGTAGCGGTGGGCTTGCTCCCTGTCGTCGTTGCTCCAGCTTTCGATGCCCTCATAGACTTCGTAACCCAGCTGCGCGATGCACACCGCGAGCATCGCTTCGCCAAGGCCGGGGACGAAAAAGCCCGCGATGTTCAGCGTGGTCAGTATTTTCCCGGCGATGGCCTCTCGGTGACGCTTGGCAGACAGTAGGTCGACAGCCCAGGTGGGGACCGCATGGAAGAGGGCGTCCTTTTCATGACGGGCCACCTTTTGTGTCACCAAGGTGCCTAGAAACGAGTACCTGGCCTTGTGCGGTATCGGTTCGAGCGTTGCCTGCGGGTCTGTGACCCGCTCATGCAGGCCGCGGGTGCTCCAGCCCATGGGGGTCAACCGGTCCTGGAGCTTTTGCTGGATCGACGGTTTGTCCCGGGCCGCCAGGCAGTTGTCCAGGTAATGGATGTCCAGTCGGAGCGCGTCGCGCAGCGCGGCTTCCAGTGCGTCGAAAGAGGCGTATTCCTTCAGCGGGGTGTGCGGGTCGTCGGGGTTGTACAGTGCGACCCTGGCGTTTTGTGAGCCACTGTCGGGCTGCAACTGCAGCACTGCCATGCCGACAATTTCGACCTCCCACAATGTCAGCAGGCTGAACGTGAGTGAGCTGCCCGTGTGCGGCAGAGGCGCGTCCAGCGGGGCGGCCAGCGCCGCGTCATAAAAGCCCTGGCTGATATGCCCCTGCAACCAGGCGCTGTGCAGGCTTTGCCTGAACGCGGATTGCTCGGCACGGGCGAGCGTTTCGTACACCTGCAGGGCCGCCTCATGGGGCCCTTGGTCGCCGGTTGGGGCCGGGTAGTAAATGTCATAGACCTGCTGGTGATAGCGCCCGCCGATATCCAAGGTACGGCACAGCTCGGCGAACGCGTGGGGGGGAATCGCCACGGTATTGGTCAAGGGCACGGTGCCCATGAAGCGCCGGTGGTCCAGCACCACCGACTTTTTCAGCAAGGCCTGGGGCGCATCCATGCCATCCGCTGCGCACGCGTCAGCATCAAAGTTGTGCAATGCCCATTGCAGGAGCGACCGGGTTGCCCGGTCGACGGCGTGTCGGGCATCGATTGCGTGTTCGGTCTGGATCAGCCTGGCATCGACCAGGTAGGTGCTGGACACCTCAACATCCAGGTCGAAGCGTGCCTTGATGGCCTGCGTGAGTTGCTCGCTGGCAAAGGTGTGCAGGTCTGGCAGCGAGGCGAACAGCGCCTGGACCTGCGCTGCGTGGCTGCGGTGCTGGGCATGTTCTTGAGCCAGCGCGCGTGCGATGTCTGGTTGATCCTGCAGCGCTGCTGCAAACCACGGCGGTACCTTGCCCTGCGCGTCGCGTAGCGACTGGTATGCCTCGCTGGAGGCAGCCTTCAGCCATTGTGGGGTGGCGTGGCCTATCCGTGCGGCGTGCAAAGGCGTGTTGCGCGAGGGGGTAGGGGAAGACGGGTTCATACAAGAGCCTCCAAGCTTGGGTGGGCTCGCAAGTATGTTCAGCAGGCCGGGGCCACTGAGGTAGTTATGTGTTTTTGCCGGGCTGACGGGCGCCGCCATCCGCCTCGCAAGCGTGATAGGGCCAAGGATGGCAACAGGACATGCTCAAAGCGCAATTCAGGTTTATGATGCCCAACGGCAGACTTAATCCTCACACGGAGTGCGCAATGCAGACCCTCTACCCGCAGATCAAACCCTACGCCCGGCACGATCTGGCCGTGGAAGCGCCGCATGTGCTGTATGTCGACGAAAGTGGCTCGCCGGAAGGTTTGCCCGTGGTATTCATCCACGGTGGCCCGGGCGCCGGTTGCGACGCGCAGAGCCGTTGCTACTTCGACCCCAACCTGTACCGCATCATCACCTTCGACCAGCGCGGCTGTGGCCGCTCCACGCCCCACGCGAGCCTGGAGAACAACACCACCTGGCACCTGGTCGAAGACCTGGAACGCATTCGCAAGCACCTGGGCATCGACAAGTGGGTGCTGTTTGGCGGCTCGTGGGGCTCGACCCTGGCCCTGGCCTACGCCCAGACCCACCCCGAGCGGGTGCACGGCCTGATCCTGCGCGGCATCTTCCTGTGCCGCCCGCAGGAAATCCAATGGTTCTACCAAGAAGGCGCCAGCCGCCTGTTCCCCGACTACTGGCAGGACTACATTGCGCCGATCCCGCCAGAAGAGCGCGGCGACCTGGTCAAGGCCTTCCACAAGCGCCTGACCGGCAACGACCAGATCGCCCAGATGCACGCCGCCAAGGCCTGGTCCACCTGGGAAGGCCGTACGGCCACGCTGCGCCCCAACCCGTTGGTGGTCGACCGCTTCTCCGAGCCGCAGCGGGCGCTGTCGATTGCCCGCATCGAATGCCACTATTTCATGAACAATGCCTTCCTCAAGCCGGACCAGTTGATCCGCGACATGCCCAAGATCGCCCACCTGCCGGCGGTGATCGTGCACGGCCGCTACGACGTGATCTGCCCGCTGGACAACGCCTGGGCCCTGCACCAGGCCTGGCCCAACAGTGAGCTGAAAGTCATTCGCGATGCCGGCCATGCGGCCTCCGAACCCGGCATCACCGATGCCCTGGTGCGCGCCGCCGACCAGATGGCCCGGCGTTTGCTCGACCTGCCCCTGGAAGAAGCATGAAGGGGCTGTTGCAACGCGTGCGTGGCGCGCGGGTAGAGGTGGCCGGCGAGATCGTCGGCGCCGTCGACCAGGGCCTGCTGGTGCTGGTGGCCGTCGAACCTGAAGATACCCGGGAACATGCCGATAAGCTGTTGCACAAGCTGCTTAACTATCGCGTGTTCAGCGACGAGCAGGGCAAGATGAACCTGTCGCTCAAGGATGTCGGGGGCGGTTTGCTGCTGGTGTCGCAGTTCACCTTGGCGGCGGACACGCGCAGCGGCATGCGGCCGGGCTTCTCGACGGCAGCACCGCCTGCCCTCGGTGCCGAGTTGTTCGACTATCTTTTAGCGCAAGCGAAGGGCCAGCACGCCGAGGTGGCGAGTGGGCGCTTCGGTGCGGACATGCAGGTGCACCTGGTCAATGATGGCCCCGTAACATTTATGTTACAAATATGAGGTCAAAAACCCCTTGTTTGTAGGAGAACAAGGGGTTTTGTACGATAAATAGTTAGTCCAGCCTGATGCGTTGTCACGCGACCTGCTGGATAATCGCGCGCTGCATGGACCTGCGTTCGCAGGTTCGTTTCACTCTGACTCGAGCATTGTCTGGATCCGTTTGGGGAATCATTACGCCCTCACGGGGTCCGAACAGTGCTCGCCAACCCGGCATTAGTCGCTGGCCGTTGGTTTCATGATCTGTTTTCGGCGAGGGTTGCTCGTGATTGTTAGTCCCCATAAAGCATCAAGAATCCCCGGCATTCGGCTACGTAAGGCCCTGATGGCCAGTGTGGCACTGGTCGGCCTGATGAACGCGGGCCAGCTGTGGGCATTCAATCTTGACGATGTTGCAGCCAAGGCAAAGGATCTGGCCGGCCAGAAGTACGAAGCACCGAAGAGCAATCTGCCTGCGGTGTTCCGCGACATGAAGTTCGCCGACTACCAGAAGATTCACTTCCTGCAGGAAAAGGCCGAGTGGGCCAAGGACAAGACCCCCTTCAAGCTGTCGTTCTACCACCAGGGCATGCACTTCGACACCCCGGTGAAAATCAACGAAGTCACCGCCACCAAGGTCGAAGAAATCAAGTACGACCCGAGCCGCTTCGAGTTCGGTGACGTGCCGCACGACCCGGAAACCACCAAGAACCTGGGCTATGCCGGTTTCCGCGTGCTTTACCCGATCAACAAGGCCGACAAGCAGGACGAGATCATGACCCTGCTTGGCGCCAGCTATTTCCGCGTGGTCGGCAAGGGCCATGTGTACGGCCTGTCGGCCCGTGGCCTGGCCATCGACACCGCGCTGCCGTCGGGCGAGGAGTTCCCGCGGTTCACCGAGTTCTGGGTCGAGAAGCCGAAGGCTACCGACAAGCACCTGGTGATCTACGCCCTGCTGGACTCGCCGCGCTCCACCGGTGCCTACAAACTGACCCTGCGTCCGGGCAGCGACACCGTGGTCGACGTCAAGTCGCGGGTCTACCTGCGTGACCACGTCAGCCGCCTGGGCATCGCGCCGCTCACCAGCATGTACCTGTTCGGCCCTAACCAGCCTTCCCGGGTCATGAACTACCGCCCGGCGCTGCACGACTCCGAAGGCCTGTCGATCCATGCCGGCAACGGCGAGTGGCTGTGGCGCCCGCTGAACAACCCGAAACACCTGGCCGTGAGCAACTTCAGCGTCGAGAACCCGCGTGGTTTCGGCCTGATGCAGCGTCATCGCGACTTCAAGGACTATGAAGACCTCGATGACAACTACCAGAAGCGCCCAAGCGCCTGGATCGAGCCAAAAGGTGACTGGGGCAAGGGCACCGTCGACCTGGTCGAAATCCCGACTGCCGACGAGACCAACGACAACATCGTGGCCTTCTGGAGCCCAGAGACCCTGCCGGAGCCAGGCAAGCCGTTCGAGTACGACTACCGCCTGCACTGGACCATCCAGGAAGCCCAGTTCCAGGCCCAGGACCTGGCCTCGGTCACCCAGACCCTGCGTTCCACGGGCGACGTCAAACAGTCCAACCTGATCCGTCAGCCTGACGGCAGCGTGGCGTTCATCGTCGACTTCGCCGGTGCCAACCTGGCAGCCCTGCCGGAAGACGCCGCGGTACGTAGCCAGGTCAGCGTCGGCGACAACGCCGAGGTGGTCGAGAACAACCTGCGCTATAACCCAGAGAGCAAAGGCTGGCGCCTGACCCTGCGGTTGAAGGTCAAGGAAGCCAACAAATCGACGGAAATGCGCGCTGCGCTGGTGCGCGACGTGCCTGTCGAGCCTGCCAAGCCTGCTGCCAAGGACGCCAAGCAGGACAAGGCCGCTGCCAAGCATGCCAAGGCCGAGAAAGACGCCAAGGCCGAACAACCTGCCGCCGATGCGGCGTCCACCAACGGTACCCCGGCCACCACCGAAAAAGTGCTGACCGAGACCTGGACCTATCAGTTGCCTGCCGATGAGTAACTCAAGCGCAAGGCCGGTATCGCTTGGCGAATACCTGGCCCACCTCCCACTGAGCGATGAGCAGCGCGCGGAACTCGCCAGCTGCACCTCGTTCAGTGAGCTGCACCAACGCCTGGCGGCCAACCCGGCCGCCAACGCCGCCGAGGCCGTGCAGGCTTCGGTGGGCCCGCGGTTGACCGTGGGCAGCGCCGCCGAACTCGAAGACGCCGAAATGCTCGGCGTCGACGGCAGCGGCCGGCTGTGCCTGAAAATCGCACCGCCGATCAAGCGCACCCGTGTCGTGCCCGAGCCTTGGCGCACCAACGTGCTGATCCGCATGTGGCGCCGCATGACCGGGCGCACCAACGCGCCGCAGCCAGAGCAGCGCGAGCTGCCCAAGGCCCGCTGGCGCACGGTCGGCTCGATCCGCCGTTATATCCTGCTGACCCTGATGATCGGCCAGACCATCGTTGCCGGCTGGTACATGAAGGGCATCCTGCCGTACCAGGGCTGGTCGTTCGTCGACCTCGACGAGGTGGTCAACCAGCCGCTGTGGGATACCGTCGTGCAGGTTTGGCCGTATGCCTTGCAGACGTCCATCCTGATTCTGTTCGGCATCCTGTTCTGCTGGGTGTCGGCGGGCTTCTGGACCGCGTTGATGGGCTTCCTCGAGCTGCTCACCGGGCGCGACAAATACCGCATTTCCGGCAGCAGTGCCGGCAATGAGCCGATCGCACCCGAGGCACGCACCGCGCTGGTCATGCCGATTTGCAACGAAGATGTGCCGCGCGTGTTCGCCGGCCTGCGGGCAACGTTCGAGTCGGTGGCCGCCAGCGGCAACCTCGACCGTTTCGACTTCTTCGTGCTCAGCGACACCAACGACACCGACATCGCCGTGGCCGAGCAACAGGCCTGGCTGGACGTGTGCCGCGAGACCAAAGGCTTTGGCCGCATCTTCTACCGCCGCCGTCGGCGCCGGGTGAAGCGCAAAAGCGGCAACCTCGACGACTTCTGCCGTCGCTGGGGTGGCGAGTACAAGTACATGGTCGTGCTCGACGCCGACAGCGTCATGAGCGGCGAGTGCCTGAGCAGCCTGGTGCGCCTGATGGAGGCCAACCCGGACGCCGGCATCATCCAGACCGCGCCCAAGGCGTCGGGCATGGACACCCTGTATGCGCGCATGCAGCAGTTCGCCACCCGCGTGTATGGCCCGCTGTTCACCGCCGGCCTGCACTTCTGGCAGCTGGGCGAGTCGCACTACTGGGGCCACAACGCGATCATCCGCATGAAGCCGTTCATCGAGCACTGCGCCTTGGCGCCGTTGCCGGGCAAGGGTGCGTTCGCCGGTGCGATCCTCTCCCACGACTTCGTCGAAGCCGCGCTGATGCGCCGTGCCGGCTGGGGCGTGTGGATTGCCTACGACCTGCCGGGCAGTTACGAAGAGCTGCCGCCGAACCTGCTCGACGAGCTCAAGCGCGACCGCCGCTGGTGCCACGGCAACCTGATGAACTTCCGCCTGTTCCTGGTCAAGGGCATGCACCCGGTGCACCGTGCGGTGTTCCTCACCGGCGTGATGTCGTACCTGTCGGCGCCGTTGTGGTTCTTCTTCCTGGTGCTGTCGACGGCGCTGCTGGCGACCAACACCTTGATGGAGCCGCAGTACTTCATCGAGCCGTACCAGCTTTACCCGCTGTGGCCGCAATGGCACCCGGAGAAGGCCGTCGCGCTGTTCTCCACCACCATCGTGCTGCTGTTCCTGCCCAAGCTGCTCAGCATCATCCTGATCTGGGCCAAGGGCGCGGTCGAGTTTGGCGGGCGCATCAAGGTCACCCTGTCGATGCTGATGGAGATGCTGTTCTCCATGCTGCTGGCGCCGGTGCGCATGATCTTCCACACCCGCTTCGTGCTGGCCGCGTTCCTCGGCTGGGCCGCGACCTGGAACTCGCCGCAGCGTGACGACGACTCCACGCCGTGGAGCGAAGCCGTGCGCCGCCATGGCCCGCAAACCCTGCTGGGCTTTGCCTGGGCAGCGCTGGTGGCCTGGCTGAACCCGAGCTTCCTGTGGTGGCTGGCGCCGATCGTGGGTTCGCTGGTGCTGTCGATCCCGGTGTCGGTGATTTCCAGCCGTACCCGCCTGGGCCTGGCGGCCAAGGACGAGAAGCTGTTCCTGATCCCTGAGGAATACGCCACGCCGCAAGAGCTGCTGGCAACCGACCAGTACACCCACGAAAACCGCTGGCATGCCCTGCATGACGGCTTCGTGCGGGCAGTGGTCGACCCACGGCAGAACGCCCTGGCCTGCGCCATGGCGACTGCTCGCCATGGCCAGGCAGCGCCGATCGAAGCGCTGCGTGCCGAGCGTGTGGCCAAGGCGCTGGAAGTGGGGCCGCAAGGGCTCGACCTCAGCACCCGCCTGGCCTTGCTCAGCGACCCGGTTGCCTTGTCGCGCCTGCATGAGCAGGTCTGGGCCGGGCAGAACGCGGCGTGGATCGATGTGTGGCGTGCGTCGATCGACAACGACCCGCACTCGCCGTTGTTGCCGTTGCATCCGGAGAATGAAGGCCAACCGGCACTCGTCGGCGCCTGATAGACCCCTGGGGCCGCACTGCGGCCCATTCGCGGCACAAGGCCGCTCCTACAGAGGCATGCATATCCTGTAGGAGCGGCCTTGTGCCGCGAACGAGGGCGCAGCCCTCGCCAGCAATATCCCCCGCTACTCGATTTTGGCCAACAAAGTCCCCCCCAGCTCTAGGTCCCCGGGCCGCCATGCGTTAGCATCCCTCTCCGATAGAACGCTTCGGCCGTACGGCCGTGCCAACAATAAGATTTGCTTCTTTTCTTGCTAGGGGACTTGGTGATGATCAAGAAATACCTTTCGCGACTGCTGGTCGGTGTCACCGCCCTGGTCGCGGTCTCGGCAGCCCAGGCTGGCGCCATCGAAGACGCGGTCAAGCGCGGCACCCTGAAAGTGGGCATGGACCCTACCTACATGCCGTTCCAGATGACCAACAAGCGTGGCGAGATCATCGGCTTCGAAGTCGATATCCTCAAGGCCATGGCCAAGTCCATGGGCGTCAAGCTGGAGACGGTCTCCACCGCCTATGACGGCATCATCCCAGCCCTGCTGACCAACAAGTTCGACATGATCGGCAGCGGCATGACCCTGACCCAGGAACGCAACCTGCGCCTGAACTTCAGCGAACCCTTCATCGTGGTCGGCCAGACCCTGCTGATCCGCAAGGAGCTGGCAGGCGAGATCAAGACCTACAAAGACCTGAACAACGAGAAGTACCGCATCACCTCCAAGCTCGGCACCACCGGCGAGATGGTTTCCAAGAAGCTGATCGGCAAAGCCAAGTACCACGGCTATGACAACGAGCAGGAAGCGGTGATGGACGTGGTCAACGGCAAGGCCGATGCCTTCGTCTACGATGCGCCGTACAACGTGGTGGCGGTGGAAAAGGCCGGCGCTGGCAAGCTGCTGTTCCTCGAAGAACCCTTCACCTACGAGCCACTGGCGTTCGGCCTGAAGAAGGGCGATTACGACAGCATCAACTTCATCAACAACTTCCTGCACCAGATCAAGCATGACGGGACCTACGATCGTATCCACGACAAGTGGTTCAAGAACAAGGACTGGCTGAAGGAAATGGAATAAGGCCCAGGCCACAAGCCCAGCCTTTGACCCCAACGCGCAGGCAAACCCTGCGCGTTCGCATTTACGGAAGTACCCCACGTGATCAAACACAAAAAAGCCCAGTGGCCCTGGCACGCGCTGACCGCGCTGGTGTTGGTGGGCCTGGCGGTCAGCCTGTACCTGGCCACCTCGATGATGTCTTACGAGTGGCGCTGGAACCGCGTCCCGCAGTACTTTGCCTACCAGGCCGAAGAAGCCCAGCGCGCGGCCGGCTACGGCACCGTGCAGGACATCGTCGTTTCCGGTGACACTGCCCGCGTAACGCTGAAAGAAGAAGGGGGCGCCGAGCAGGTGCTCGACGTCGACAGCAACAGCCTGCTGCTGAGCCGTGGCGATGATGTTGCCGAGGGCGACCAGATCGGCGTAACCCGCCACTGGGCGGCAGGCCCGTTGGCGTGGGGCCTGTGGACCACGTTGTGGCTGTCGGTGGTGTCTGGTGCCCTGGGCCTGGTGATCGGCCTGTTCGCGGGCCTGTGCCGGCTGTCGAACAACCCGACCCTGCGTGACCTGTCGACCGTTTACGTCGAACTGGTGCGCGGTACACCGCTGCTGGTACAGATCTTCATCTTCTACTTCTTCATCGGCACTGTGCTCAACCTGTCCCGCGAGTTCGCCGGGGTGGCTGCGCTGGCGCTGTTCACCGGCGCCTATGTCGCCGAGATCGTGCGTGCCGGCGTGCAGTCCATTGCCCGCGGCCAGAACGAGGCGGCCCGTTCGCTGGGCTTGAATGCCAGCCAGTCGATGCGCCACGTGATCCTGCCCCAGGCCTTCAAGCGTGTGCTGCCGCCCTTGGCTGGCCAGTTCATCAGCCTGGTCAAGGACACCTCGCTGGTGTCGGTAATTGCCATTACCGAACTGACCAAGAGCGGCCGCGAGGCCATCACCACCTCGTTCTCGACGTTCGAGATCTGGTTCTGCGTGGCAGGCTTGTACCTGCTGATCAACCTGCCGCTGTCGCATTTGGCCAGCCGGCTCGAGCGGAGGCTTGCGCAAAGTGATTGAAGTCCGTGATCTGGTAAAAGTCTTCGACACCCGCGGCCACGTCGTGCGTGCGGTGGACAACGTCACCACGCGCGTGGCCAAGGCCGAAGTGGTGGTGGTGCTTGGCCCCTCGGGGTCGGGCAAGTCGACCTTCCTGCGCTGCCTCAACGGCCTGGAGCATTTCGACGAAGGCGTTGTCGCCATCGACGGCTTGCAATTGGCCGACCCGAAGACCGACATCAACGCCTACCGCCGCGAAGTCGGCATGGTGTTCCAGCATTTCAACCTGTTCCCGCACATGACCGTGCTGGAAAACCTGTGCCTGGCGCAAAAAGTCGTGCGCAAGCGCGGCAAGGCCGAGCGCGAGGCCAAGGCCCGTGCGCTGCTGGAGAAAGTGGGTATTTCGCAGAAAGCCAACGAGTACCCGTCGCGCCTCTCTGGCGGCCAGCAGCAGCGGGTGGCGATCGCCCGCGCCCTGGCGATGGAGCCGAAGGTGATGCTGTTCGACGAGCCGACCTCGGCGCTCGACCCGGAAATGGTCGGTGAAGTGCTGGACGTGATGAAGACCCTGGCCCAGGAAGGCATGACCATGGTTTGCGTCACCCACGAAATGGGCTTTGCCCGTGAAGTGGCGGACCGGGTGCTGTTCTTCGATCACGGCAAATTGCTGGAAGATGCCTCGCCGGCGCAGTTCTTCGATGCACCGAAGGACCCGCGCGCACAGGCGTTTCTGCGTCAGGTACTGTAACGACAGCCCTGCAGGAGCAGCCTTGTGCTGCGAAGAGGCCGGTAAGCGCTGCGAAGATCACGGGTAGTCTACCGGCCTCTTCGCAGCACAAGGCTGCTCCTACAGGGAGGCGCATGAACACAAGCAGTTTTAAAGGCTGAACCGCCCCACCATGCCCCGCAACTGCCGCCCCAACTGCTCCAGCTCCCCGCTCGACGCCGCCGTCTGTTCACTGGCCGTGGCGATCTGCTGATTCATGCCCTGAATACTCGACACCGTGTCGGTGATCTGCCCCAGCGCATGCCCGGCCTTGCGGCTCAGCCACGTTCTGCTGGGTCAGCTCTTGCAGCAGTGGATGACGATCGCCCGCGCCCTGACGATGGAGCCGAGGGTGATGCTGCTCGACGAGCCAATCTCGGCGCTCGACCCGGAAATGGTAGGTGAAGTGCTGGACGTGATGAAGACCCTGGCCCAGGAAGGCATGACCAAGGTTTGCGTCACCCACGAAATGGGCTTTGCCCGTGAAGTGGCGGATCGGGTGCTGTTTTTCGATCACGGCAAATTGCTGGAAGATGCCTCGCCGGCGCGGGTCTTCGGTGCACCGAAAGACCCGCGCGCGCAGGCGTTTCTGCGTCAGGTGCTGTAACCGCAGGCCGACCCCTTTATAGTGCCCCAGTTCTAAAAGCTGAAATTGCCAATTGAACCGGGGCTCTCAAATGTATCGTCGCACGACGTTGGTATAAATGGGTGCAGCTCACCCCTCTCTTTTGTATTTAAGCGACTCCTAATTGATAAGTGCGGGTTTTTCTGTTTATTGTTCTTTCAATGGGTTTGGAGGCACGGATCTGAGCCGCGAGTGCGTCCTTGTACGTCTTAAAGGAAGTCCCCTGTTCGAAGGGTGTAAGCCCGAGTGCTCGAACAGTGGCATTAAGGTTCTGTAGGGCGTTAGGGATTTCAGTGTTGACTTGATCTATTATTGGTTGAGCTAATGCTGTGATCTTTCGAAGATTTTTTGTATGATATTTTATGTTCCATTGAATTTTGTTCTCATGTTTCCATCCCCTAGAATCGCCCCGTGCATAATCCAAATCTGATTGATATCCCTTTATTGTGGATTGTTCTGATGCCATTAATGCCTTTTGATCCTTCTTTTGGGTTATAAGTTTGCTTATGTCGTCAGCATATTTTAATGCGCGATAAGCCAGTGAGTGTGTTTTTGGTGCGGTCCACAAACTTGGCGTTCTGTGCTCGACTATAGTGGTAGTGGTAATCGTAAAAATATCCCTTGGGGTTTGCTTGTACACCATCTCCATGATATGACCGCTCGGGTCGATCGCATTGATTGGATCATTTCCACAGTAGGCATAAGCATTCAGAGAGCTGAAGGGTGGCACGGTGTCAGGCGAGTTGAAGCGCCCGAGGTCTTGTAGATAAAATCGGAAGCCTTTACCTAAGGGGTATGCACCGAGCGTATGGTCTATCAGTTCTCCATTATATCCGAGTGGGCAGTTGTCTACGGAAGGGCTATAGCCATACGGGGAATAGGTGTGGCTTTGTCGCCTCTCAGCCGTGCTGGTATTAATGACAGTGTTGCTTTGATCTCTTGCGATGACCGTTGCGGATCCATCAGACGTCGAAAACGCTAATGGCCCAAGGTTACACCTGAATAGAGAGATGGACAGGGTAGCGCTTGTCAGTGTGGTAGGCTTTTGATTCTGGTAATGAATTCTGTTGACGTGTTTTATGTTTTTCATGACCGTCAGCTCTGAAGTATGGGTTTTTTATTTTTGGCCGAACTCACAAAGCCATGCAACTAGCATTATTAACAGGTCGCACCCTCCGGACTCTGCAGTCTTTCGAGAGCAGCCTGGTGCTGCGAAGAGGCCGGGACAGCTGATGCCTCCGGCCTCTTCGCAGCACAAGGCTGCTCCTACAGGGGGCGCATGAACACAAGCAGTATTAAAGGCTGAACCGCCCCACCATCCCCCGCAACTGCCGCCCCAACTGCTCCAGCTCCCCGCTGGAAGCCGCCGTCTGTTCACTGGCCGCACTGGTCTGGTCCGACACATCGCGCACATTCAGCACACTGCGGTTGATCTGTTCGGCCACCACGCTTTGCTCTTCACTGGCCGTGGCAATCTGCTGGTTCATGCCCTGGATACTCGACACCGTGTCGGTGATCTGGCCCAGCGCATGCCCGGCCTTGCGGCTCAGCTCCACGCTCTGCTCGGTCAGGCTCTTGCTGCTGTCCAGTAAACGGTTTACTTCGTCAGTACCGCTGTGCAGGCTGTCGATCAGCTGTCCAATCTCTTCGGTTGCCGTAGAGGTACGCTGGGCCAAACCCCGCACCTCATCGGCCACCACGGCAAAGCCACGCCCGGCTTCACCAGCCCGTGCCGCTTCGATCGCCGCGTTCAAGGCAAGCAGGTTGGTCTGTTCGGACACCGACTTGATCACATCGAGGATGCTGCCAATGCGTTGGCTCTCGCCCGCCAGGTGCTGCATGGCCGCCAGGCAATGGTCCATCTGCCCGGCCAGTTGCTCGATGCGGCCGATGGCTTCGGCCACCACCTGATCGCCCATCTGCGCCTGCTGGTCGGCGTTGGTCGCGGCCATGGAGGCCTGCTCGGCATTTTGCGCGACTTCCTGCACGGTCGCGCTCATCTGGTTCATGGCGGTGGCGACCTGGTCGGTTTCTTCGCGTTGCTGGCTGATGCGCAGCTTGGTGTCTTCGCTGCTGGCCGCCAGCTGTGAGGCCGCCTGCGACAGGTGGCCGACACCCTGGTCGATGCCGCCGATCAGCTCGCGCAGGCTCACGGTCATGTCGCGCATGCTGGACTGCAACTGGCCCATCTCGTCGCGGCGCAGCACCGGCTCGACCTGGCTCAGGTCGCCCTTGGCGATACGGGCGGCCAAGGTCAGCGTCTGGCGCAGCGGTTGGGTGATCTGCAAGGTGATCAGCCAGGCGGCGAGCACGCCGACCAGAAGCGCCAGTACGGCCACGCTGGTCAGCAACGAGCGGGCGGCCAGGGCTTCGCTGTCGCGTTGTTCGACTTTGCGCTCGCCCAGCTCCACGCTGACGGCGCTGAGTTCATCGCCCATCTTTTCCATATTGCCTTGCAACTGCTCGACCCGTATGGCGACGCTACGGTACTGGTCCAGGCTGGCGCGGTAGTTGGCCAGTTCGGTGCCGGGTTGTTCGGTCAATGTGCGCGACAGGCCCAAGGGCGCAAGGTCCTTGAGCAACTGCCCCAGGCTGCTGTCGGCGGCATTCAAGGCAGCATCACCGACCTTGGCGAAGTCTTCGACGGGCGAGAAGGTATACGCCGGCACCAGGCTCTGCTGGTTGGCAACGTCGACGTGACGGCTAAGGGTGTCCATCAGGCCCAATAGGCCGCTTTGCCGGCTATCGTCGGGCATCTTCAGCAAAGCCTGGGTCTGCAGCTCATCGATGACGTCGTTGAGTTTCTGTTCCTGTGCCTGCATCGCGTCGCGCCGCGCTTGGCGTTGGCCGACCAGGCGTTGCAGTTCAGCGAAGTCGTCGCGCACACGCTGCAGCAGCTGCAGTTTCTGGGTGAGCATCTGGCGTGAGTCATCGACGTTGCTGCGCTGCTGCAGGGTGCTCAGCATGCCTTCCAGCTGATCGAGGATGCGCACGATACGCGACTTGCTGGCGTCATCACTGAGCACGCGGTAGGTGATGCGCTCTGCGCGAAGGTCTTTGACCAGGTCGTTGATCAGGCCGATTTCGCTGAGTTGCTCCGAACGGCTGATGGCGCCATCCAGCGCGCGCCAACCGCTGAGGGTGGTGGCCAGGGTAAGCAGCAAGACCACGGCGAAGCCGAGGGCGAGCTTGGCGCCGACACCGATGTTGCCGAGCCTGCGGTTAAGGTAACCGAGCATGGTGAGTCTCCGTCCATTTGAGAGAGGTCGTGCGGGCACAATGCCGGCATGACACTCCTGCCCATCGGCAGCGGAGGTGTAGGACTTGACCTGAAAATCAGGTAGGAAATTTCGCTGTAACTGGTAGGAAGGCTCTGCCTGTGGCGGCCTCTTCGCGGGTGAACCCGCTCCCACAGGGGTAGCGCTTTACCTGTAGGAGCGGGTTTACCCGCGAAGAGGCCAGCACACGCGCCGAAAAACCCTGATCAGAGCCTGAAGCGTCCGACCAACCCTTGCAGGTGCGTACCCAACCGCGCCAACTCGACACTGGAACTGGCCGTCTCTTCACTGGCCGCCGACGTCTGGTCAGAGATGTCCCGCACATTCATCACGCTGCGGTTGATCTCCTCGGCCACGGCCGTCTGTTCCTCTGCCGCCGTGGCAATTTGCTGGTTCATCGCCTGGATCGACGACACGGTCCGCGTGATGGTCTCCAGCGAGCCGCCCGCGCGGCGGGTCAGTTCTACGCTGCTGTCGGTCAGCTGGCGGCTGTTGTCCATCACGCTGGCCACGCGCTGGGTGCCGCTTTGCAGGCCGGCAATCAATTCTTCGATTTCTTCGGTCGACTGTTGCGTGCGCTGGGCCAGGCTGCGCACTTCGTCGGCCACCACGGCAAAGCCCCGCCCGGCTTCACCTGCGCGTGCCGCTTCGATCGCCGCGTTAAGGGCCAGCAGGTTGGTCTGCTGGGCCACCGACTTGATCACATCAAGGACGCTGCCAATCTTGTCGCTCTCGGCCTTGAGCTGGTTCATCGCTTCGCTGGAGTTGGCCACTTCGCAGGCCAGGCGTTCGATCTGCGCCACCGCTTCGCCCACCACCCGGTCGCCCTCGCGGGCCTGCTGGTCGGCCATCAGGGCCGCTTCCGAGGCCTGCTCGGCGCTACGCGCCACCTCGTGCACGGTGGCGGTCATTTGGTTCATGGCCGTCGCCACCTGGTCGGTCTCGACCTTCTGGTTGTTGACCCCGGCGCTGGTCTGCTCGGTGACCGCCGACAGCTCTTCGGCAGCGCTGGCGATCTGCGTGACGCCGTCGCCGATGCCGCCGATCAGTTCGCGCAAGCCTTGGGTCATGCGCTGCATGCTGGCCTGCAGTTGGCCCAGCTCGTCGCGGCGCTGCACCTGCAGGTCTTGGCTCAGGTCACCATTGGCCACGCGCTCGGCAGCGCTGAGGGTCTGGCGCAGCGGGATGATGATCTGCCGGGTGATCGCCCAGGCCGCCAGCAGGCCCAGGGCCAAGGCCAAGGCGGTGGCGGCGGCGAGCAGGGTTTTGGCCTGGGTAGCGCTAGCGTCGCGCACTGCGGTTTGCGACGTGGTCATCGCCTGGCTGGCTTGCAGCAACACCGTGCCTTGGTCAGCCATGTGTTGCAGCGCTTGCTCGCTGGCCGTCTGCGCGTTGCTGAACTGGTTGACCGCATCACGGTAGCCGGCCATGGCGGTAGCGGCGTCGTCGAGGCTGGCGGCATGCTCTGCCGGCACCTTGGCGGGCAGTGCCTTGAGTTCGGCCAGGGCTGCGTCGATGGCCTTCAGTGCGGTCTGCTGGAACTCGGCGTTGCCGCTGTAGGTGTAACCGCGGACCTGGAAGCGCGCCTGTTGCAGCAGCGCGCTTACCTCGACCGCATGCTGGTATTGGGCGATATCGCCCCCCTTCAGCAGGCCCTGCTGCACGCGGCCGACCAGCTCGACGGCCTTGTCGGCACTGTCGCCGAGCACACTGCGGCTGGCCTCGCGGCGCTGGCCGGCCTGCTTCAGGTCGTTGAACGCTTGTTGGTAGATACGCACCGCCTCGCGTTGTTGTTCGAGGTGCTGACGGTCGGCAGGGTGGTCGATCTGGCCCAGCATCAACGTCACCTGGCGATCGAGGTTGGCCAAGGCCTTTTCCAGCTCGGCGACGGCGGCGTCATCGCGGTTTCGCTGGTAATGCTGGCGCGCGATGCGCAGTTCCTGAGTGTACTGCTGGATCACCGAAATATTGCCCAGCTTGTCACCGCGGTCGATGACGCTGTCCAGGCCGTGCCAGCCGGTCAAGGTAATGGCCAGGGTCAGGAGCAATACCAGGCCAAAGCCCAGCCCTAGCTTGCGATTGACGCTTACGTTCCCCAGCGAGTGGGCTAACCATCGGTACATGTTCGACTCTCCGGTAACTTGGCAGCACGGATAATTATTGTGTTGCCAAGGCATCGGCCTGGGAGAGAGAAACTTGATGGGGGAAAAGACTGACTGATGCGTCAGAAAATGCGCGACAGCAGCGCGGTAACGGCAGTCTCCACGCGCAGGATGCGTTCGCCCAGTTGCACCGGTGCCAGGCCAGCCTTGCCCAGCAGCTCGACCTCGTAGGGGATCCAGCCGCCCTCGGGGCCAATGGCCAGGGTCACCGTTTGTTCGACGGCGCGCGGGCAGGCGGGGTAGGGGCCCGGGTGGCCCACCAGGCCCAACGTGCCTTCGGCAATGGCGGGCAGGCGGTCTTCGACGAAGGGCTTGAAGCGCTTCTCGATGATCACCTCGGGCAGCACGGTGTCGCGTGCCTGCTCCAGGCCCAGGATGAGGTTTTCACGAATGCTGTCCGGGTTCAGAAATGGCGTTTGCCAGAAGCTCTTCTCGACCTTGTAGCTGTTCACCAGGATCAGGCGCGGTACACCCAGCGTGGCGATGGTCTGGAACAGCCGGCGCAGCATTTTTGGCCGTGGCACGGCCAGCACCAGGGTCAGCGGCAGCTTGGCGGGCGGTGGCTGGTCGAAGCCGACCTGCAGTTCTGCCTCATGGCCTTCCAGGCGCACAACGGTGGCGCGGCCCATCAAACCGTTGATCTGGCCGACGCGCAGGCTATCGCCCACCGCGACCTTGTGGATCTCCTGCATGTGGGTGAAACGCCGGTCGGCCAGCACCACGCGGTCGGCCGCGATGAAATCGGCTTCTTCGAGTAGCAGCAGGTTCACGGTTGCGTCGCTGGCGGCTGGTCGTTGTGGTCGTTGGCCGCTTCATCGTGCGCACCGCGCTTGCGGATCAGGCTGCCACACAGCACGCCGACCTCGAACAACAGCCACATGGGCACGGCCAGCAGGGTCTGCGAGAAGATGTCTGGCGGGGTCAGGACCATGCCGACCACGAAGCAGCCGATGATCACGTAGGGGCGGACCTTCTTCAGGTACTTCACGTCGACCACGCCGATCCACACCAGCAGCACCACGGCGACCGGGATCTCGAAGGCGACGCCAAAGGCGAAGAACAGGGTCATGACGAAGTCGAGGTAGCTGGCGATGTCGGTCATCATCGACACACCCTCGGGCGTGGCGCTGGCGAAGAAGCCGAAAATCAGCGGGAACACCAGGAAATAGGCGAAGGCCATGCCGGCGTAGAACAGGAAGATGCTCGACACCAGCAGCGGTATGGCGATGCGTTTTTCGTGGCGATACAGCCCAGGTGCGATAAAGCCCCAGATCTGCTGAAGGATGAACGGGATCGCCAGGAACAGCGAAACGATCATGGTCAGCTTGAACGGCGTGAGGAACGGCGAGGCCACGTCGGTGGCGATCATCGTTGCATTGGCCGGCAGGTGGTCGCGCAGCGGCGCGGACACCAAGGTGTAGATCTGCTGGGCGAAAGAGAACAACCCGGCAAAGATCAGGAAGATGACGGCGACACAGCGCAACAGGCGGGTGCGCAGTTCAGTCAGGTGCGAGACCAGCGGCATGGGCTGGTCGTGTTCCGGATTTTCGCTCATGGGGCTCGCGGCGGTTGTGGCGGTTCAGAGGGGGCGGCCGGCGCTGTTGGGGCGGCCGGCGTAGCGTCTGGCGTGGCTTCGAGCCCAGCAGGCGGCTGCACCGTGGCCGTGGTGACAGGGGGCTGCACCGGTGGCGTCTGCGGGTTGAGGATGCGCCGGGCTTGCTCTTCCATTTGCAGGATGTGCTCGTTGTGCAGCTGGCGACGGATATCGTCGGCGCCGATCTCGCGCTCGACTTCCATCTTGATGCTGTTGAAGCTGCGCTTGAGGCGGCCGATCCACAGCCCTGCCGTGCGCGCGGCGCCGGGCAGGCGCTCGGGGCCGAGCACCAGCAAGGCGACGAGGCCTACCAGCAGCAACTCACTGAAACTGATGCCGAACATGGGTCAGTCTTTCCGCTGCGGCTCTTGGACCGGCTGGGCCTGGCCTTCGATGGTGTGGCCCTGAGGCTGTTGTGCAGTGTTCTGCACTGGTGGCACGGGCTGGGCAGGCGGCGGGGTCTGCTCGGCCGGCTTGTTTTCTTCGTCGTTCATGGCCTTGCGGAAGCCTTTGATCGACTCGCCGAGGTCGCTGCCGAGGTTTTTCAGCTTCTTGGTGCCGAACACCAAAACGACGACGACCAGCAGGACAATCCAATGTTTCCAGTCAAAGATACCCATGTTGCTCTCCTAGAATTCTATACAGTCAGGCGGAAGGTTGACGCGCAGCCTTCTCGTCATGCCCGGAAAGCCCGAAACGGCGCTCCAGTTCATCGAGCACGGCCTGTGGGTGTTGCCCCAACGCGCTGAGCATGACCAAGCTATGAAACCACAGGTCGGCGGTTTCATAGATGACATCGCTGTAATCCTTGCTGACAGCGGCGTCCTTGGCGGCGATGATCGTTTCGATAGACTCTTCGCCGAGCTTTTCGAGGATCTTGTTCAAGCCCTTGTGATGCAGGCTTGCCACGTAGGAGCTGTCGGGTGCCGCGTGCTTGCGTTGTTCCAGCACTTCGGCCAGGCGGTTGAGGGTGTCGCTCATGTCAGTGTCCTGCGCTATAAATGGCGTCCGGGTCTTTCAGGACCGGGTCGACGGTTTTCCACTGGCCGTCTTCGAAGACGCGGTAGAAGCAGCTTTCGCGGCCGGTATGGCAGGCGATATGGCCCAGTTGCTCGACCATCAGGATGATCACGTCGGCATCACAGTCCAGGCGCATTTCGTGCAGTTTTTGCACATGGCCAGATTCCTCGCCCTTGCGCCACAGCTTGCCACGCGAGCGCGACCAGTAGATGGCGCGTTGCTCGGCGGCGGTCAGGGCCAGGGACTCGCGGTTCATCCAGGCCATCATCAGCACGCGTCCGGTCTTGTGGTCCTGGGCAATGGCCGGTACCAGGCCATCGCTGTTCCACTTGATCTCGTCCAGCCAGTCTTTCATCGTCCACTCCAAAACGGGCCCGCTCCTGTGCCGGGCCCTTTGCGCTAGTGTGCCAGCCAGCGGGCCGGCTGGCTATTGGCGCACGATCAGGTAAAGGCCGGCGGCCAGCATCAGCCAAGCTGGCCAAGCGGCCGGAGCGGCCAGGCTGGCGGCCTCGGCGGCGCCGGCGGCCAGCACCGCGCCACCCCCCAGCAAGCCGGCGCCCAGCAGGCGCAGCGCCCAGCGGTCACCTTGGCGGCGGCGCTCGGGCATCTGCGGGTCGTGCAGGTGCGGTTGCGACAGGCGTTCGAGCAGGTCGCGGGTCATGCCGGCCAGGTGCGGCAACTGCTCGGCCTGGCTGTACAGGTTGCCGACCATGGCCTTGGGGCTGTAGCGCTCGCGCATCCAGCGTTCCAGGAATGGCTTGGCGGTGCTCCACAGGTCCAGGTCCGGGTAGAGCTGACGGCCGAGGCCTTCGATGTTGAGCAAGGTCTTCTGCAGCAGCACCAGCTGAGGCTGGACTTCCATGTTGAAGCGCCGGGCGGTCTGGAACAGGCGCATCAGCACCTGGCCGAAGGAAATATCTTTCAACGGTTTTTCGAAGATCGGCTCGCACACCGTACGGATCGCCGCCTCGAATTCGTTGACCTTGGTGTGCGCCGGCACCCAACCCGAATCGATGTGCAGTTGCGCAACGCGGCGGTAGTCACGCTTGAAGAAGGCAAACAGGTTGCGCGCCAGGTAGTCCTGGTCTTCCGACGTGAGGCTGCCGACGATGCCGCAGTCGATGGCGATGTACTGCGGGCTCCACGGCTTGACCGTGCTGACGAAGATGTTGCCGGGGTGCATGTCGGCATGGAAGAAGCTGTCGCGGAATACCTGGGTGAAGAACACCTCCACACCCCGTTCGGCCAGCAGCTTCATGTCGGTGCGCTGGTCGGCCAGGGTCGCCATGTCGGTGACCGGCACGCCGTAGATACGCTCCATCACCAGCACCTTGGGCCGGCACAGGTCCCAGTACACCTGGGGCACGTACATCAGCTCGGAGCCTTCGAAGTTGCGCCGCAGCTGGCTGGCGTTGGCCGCCTCGCGAAGCAGGTCGAGTTCGTCGTAGATGGTCTTTTCGTAGTCGTTGACCACCTCCACCGGGTGCAGGCGGCGGGCGTCGGCAGACACCCGCTCGGCGCCCTTGGCGATCAGGAACAACCAGGCCAGGTCTTGAGCGATGACCGGCTTGAGGCCCGGGCGGACCACCTTGACCACGACTTCTTCGCCGCTTTTCAGGCGGGCGGCGTGTACCTGGGCCACCGAGGCCGAGGCCAGCGGCTCGACGTCGAAACGGCTGAACACCTCGCCAACCTTGGCGCCGAGCTGTTCTTCGATCAACGCCACGGCCTGTTTCGGGTCGAACGGCGGCACGCGGTCTTGCAGCCCCATCAGTTCGTCGGCGATGTCGGTGGGCAGCAGGTCGCGGCGGGTGGACAACAGCTGGCCGAACTTGATGAAAATCGGCCCCAGGTCCTGCAGCGCCAGGCGCAGGCGCGCACCGCGGCTGAGCGCGGAGGGCTTGCGCGGCAGCCAGCGCCAAGGCATCAGCAGGCGCAGGCTCATCAGCCACCAGGGCAGGGGCAGGTCGAACAACAGGTCATCGAGACGGTAGCGGATCACCACACGCTGGATGCGAAAGAGACGGCGGACGGCGAGCAGCTTCATGCGTTATCGCTGGTATCAAGGGATCGGGAGAGGCGCTGCAGGCGCGCCTCGAGGCGTTCTATATCGACCTTCAGGGCATCGAGCTCGCTGAAGGCGGCTTCGGCTTCGCGTTTGCCCACCAGGGTGCGCGACTCTTCGGCCAGGTACTCGGAGAGGTTTTGGCTGAAGCGCGTCAGGCCTTGGCGGGTCCAGCGCGCGCGCAGGCGGAGGTGGCCGGCCAGCAACGCCGTGGCCACCGGGCCGAGCCAGCGCTGCAGCTCGTGCTCCCAGTCCAGTTCGAGGTCTTGCAGCACGCCGAACAGGTCGAGCAAGACAGCGCTGTCGCCATGCAGTTCGACCTGTGGGCTGTGCAGCACGGCGGTCTTGTCCTTGGCCAGGGCCAGTTGCGCCAGGCTGCCGGCAGGGGCGCGCAGGCTGCAGTCGACCTCGCCCTCCCAGTGCGCGGCCAGCATCAGGCCGTCTTCATCGGGCAGGATGAACACCTGCAGGGCCGGCTGACGGCAATCGATCTCGATGACCTTGCCTTCGAGCGCGGCCAGCCGCGGCAGCGCCGTGCTGTCCATGCGCAGGACGCGGTTCAGGCCATGTTCGACGCTGGCGAGCAGCCCGGCCAGCAGCATCAGGGCTTGATTCCCCGGTGCACGGCGACGATACCGCTGGTCATGTTGTGGTAGGTGACGCGGTCGAAGCCGGCGTCGACCATCATGGCCTTGAGGGTTTCCTGGTCGGGGTGCATGCGGATCGATTCAGCCAGGTAGCGGTAGCTTTCCGAGTCGTTGGTGATCAGCTTGCCGGCCAGTGGCATGAAGGCGAACGAGTAGGCGTCATAGGCCTTGGACATCAGCTTGTTGGTCGGCTTGGAGAATTCCAGTATCAACAGGCGGCCGCCGGGCTTGAGCACGCGCAGCATCGAGCGAATGGCTTGGTCTTTGTGGGTGACGTTGCGCAGGCCGAAGGCGATGGTCACGCAGTCGAAGTGGTTGTCCGGGAACGGCAGCTTCTCGGCGTCGGCCTGGACGAACTCGATGTTGCCGGCCACGCCACGGTCGAGCAGGCGGTCACGGCCGACCTTGAGCATCGAATCGTTGATGTCGGCGAGCACTACCTGCCCGGTCGGGCCTACAAGGCGCGAGAACTTGGCGGCCAGGTCCCCGGTACCGCCGGCGATGTCCAGCACGCGGTTGCCGCTGCGCACGCCCGACAGCTCGATGGTGAAGCGCTTCCACAGGCGGTGCATGCCGCCGGAAAGCACGTCGTTCATCAGGTCGTACTTGGCGGCCACGGAGTGGAACACCTCGGCGACTTTCTTCGCTTTCTGGCTCTCCGGTACGTCCGTGTAGCCAAAATGGGTGGTGGGTTCGGCGTGTTCGCCTTTGCGCTGGTCGTTCATATCGCTTCACCGGAAAAAATTACCGCCATTCTAGGGCGAATGGGCGGATTTGTCTTGGCGGGGTGTGCCAGGGGGCAGGGGCGGGCATAATGCTGATTATGTCTTCATACCCAGGATCACCCGCATGACCCAGATCAGCGTCGAACGCAAACATTCCCTCGGCCGCGAGGCTGCCCGCGCCAAGGCCGAGGCGCTGGTAGAAAAGCTCAGCCGCGAATATGACCTCAAGGCCACCTGGAACGGCGACCGCGTCGACGTCGCGCGCAGCGGCGCCAACGGCAGCGTGCAGATTGGCGAAGACACCATCCGCGTCGAGCTTAAGCTCGGCATGATGCTGTCGATCATGGGCGCTAGCATCAAGAGCGAGATCGAGCGGGCGCTGGACAAAGCCCTGGCCTGACACCAGGGCTGTGCTGTTGACCGGCCCGTCAGTGGGCCGGAAAGGGGATGATGCCCTCTATCTGGTCCAGGCGCAGGTCGCCGCGGTAGATGTCGATCCGTTCAGCCGCTGTATGGGCGTGCTCTAGCCTGACCTCGCGCGCCTTTTCGGCCCTGCTGGCACGCGCGGGGCGCGGCTCCCAGTGCTTCAGGTGGCCTTTGACGAAGGTGCGGGGCGCCGCGTCGGCGCTGCGGTAGTGGAAGTGAGCTTCCCACAGCACCGCATTGGGCACCTGCACGTCCTTGATCTGGTAGACGTCCAGGTAGTCGTTGGCGGTGCGCAGCGGCTTACGCGATGTGCTCAGGGCGATCTCGATCCGCTGTTGCTGATACAGGTAACGTAACGCACTGCTGTCCGGGTGGCGGGTGTTGAGGTAGGCGTCGGTGAGCAGTCGGCGTTTTTCGGTGTTCAGCGAGGCGATGGCATCGCGCAGTTGGCTGGCCAGGCCTTCGGACGCCCGGTCATCGGCGGCGCTTACGTGCTGCTCGACCTTGCGCATGTCCTCGATCTGCCAATCCATGAGGTCGGCCAGGCTGTTCGGCTCGTTCGCGTAGCGCGCTGCCAGCGCGACCCGGTCATTCACGTGCGCCAGCAGGTGTTGCGCGCGACTGCGCAGCTGGGCGGAGTCTTGCGCGGCGGGGCGCTCCTCGCCTGGGACTTCGAACCATTGGCCATTGCGCCGCTCATAGGCGCCCCCAGGTTGCTCGGTGGCCGGGTTGCGCTGAACGGCATGATCGCCTTCCAGGTCCCGCTCGACCAGCACCGAGCGCCCTCGGGAGGTTCGGATCAGGGTGCGTTTGCCGGCCCTGACGCGGTGGGTCAGCTGTCGCGCAGGGGACGATGTGCCCTGTTCGGCATTCATCAAGGCGGTGCTCAAGTCGGATTCTGCCAGGCGCTCCAGGCCCGTCATCGCCTCGATGTAGGCTTGCAGCATCGTGGTGTCCACGGCAGGTGCGGTGAACGATTGCATGTACCTGGCCCTGCCAATGACTGCCCGGTAAACGCGCAGGGCGTTGCCCAGCACCTCCGCTTGTTGGTCGGCAGGCAGGTTGGCAGAGGCAACGCCATCGTGGCTCCACAGCGCTGCTGACAGGTCCGTGTCGCTCAGGCTGTTTTGCAAGGGCAGCAGGTCAATGGCCGCTTCGGCAGTGAGCAGGGTCTTGTCCAGTGTCAGGTAAGCCAGGTCGCTGACAATCTGTGCGCGGACGATCAACGACGAGTAAGGGCGCAGCTTGATGGCGCGTTCGATCTTGGCTTTCTTGTCCGGGTAGGCGATTCGGGTATCGCTGAGCACGTCGGAAAGCGTTTTATCCAGCCGCTCGCTGACCACGAGCAGGCGGCGGCTGACCTTCAGCGCGTCTCGGGTCGATTCGCGAAATGCAGCGTGTCGGCCCCTCTGCTCATCACTGTCAGGCACCCCACGCAAGCCCACTGATTGCTCCTGCAAGTGTTCGTGGTCGACCAGTTCGAGCAGGCGCCGCACCAGCAGCATGTCATTGTCGATGGCGGCTTCTGTCCAGTTGCTGAGCCGGCGTGCAGTGGCGCCCGAACGGTCGTACTTCAGGTAGCGAGGCTCGAGCATCTGCCGGTAGAGGTCGGCGTTGGCATGCAGCAAGCTGGCCTGCTTCTCCAGGTACAGCGACCCCGCGGCGATCTGCGGCACGTGCTGCCTGCGCATTTCCAGCACTGCCTGGCGCTGCACTCGGAGTGCCGGTGGAAGTGCCTTGACGTCGGGTTTGGGCAACGCATTGAACGCCAGGCTGAACGCGGCCGCCTCGTCGTCAAAGGCTTCAAGCTCGATGCGGTTGCGCTCCATGAAGGGTTCGAGCTGGGTCAGTTTGTCCTGGTTGGCTTGACCGGTCGCTTGCAGTGCATCGTAGTGCTGGCGATTCTGCGCGGTGACGGCTTCTCGGGTTTTTGGCATGCCGCCGGCCAAGTGCAAGTCCAGGACCCATTCGTCATTCCAGCGCCGCAGCCAAGGGCCTTTGCTGCGTTCGCGCCCGACAATGTAGTAGCCGTCGGGCGCGCCGCCCCAACGTGTGTGCCATTCGCCCTGGCTGGTGTCCGGGCCGATGATCTGGATTCCGCCCCAGGTTTCCTGCACCTCGTAGGCTACGTCCTGCAGGTTCACGTAGAGCCGCTCTTGCACCGTGTACAACCCGCGTAGGCGGCCTTGTGTTTCAGCGGCATGGCCTTGCAGGGAAACGCCTGCGCGCAGTTCACCCAGGCGCTGGCGGGCGTGGGAGGGCAAATTGCCCACCCGCTGGCTGTTGTGCCAACGGCTCACACTGACGTGGCCGGGGCGTTGCGCCTGGTGGGGCTCGACCCAGTCCGCTGTCTTGGGTGCCTCAACGGTAACCGGCGTGGAGGGCGTTCTGCGGGCGGGGCCTTCCAGGGCCATGGCGTCCACCGCTGCCGAGCTGACCCCCGCATGCGTTGGGGCTGTGGGGCCCTGCATCAACAACAGGGCCAGGTTGGTCAGCACATCTGCCGCTGCCAAGGCCTGTTCTTCCGCGCTGCCATCGGACAGCGCGGGCAGGTCATCCTTGAGCGTTGCCACGGCGGCGACCAGCCAGGCCAGCATGGCCGCAGGGCCACGTAGCAGGGGCGTGACCGTGTTGAACACGACCCAGCCGCACTGCACGATCAAGGCCCAGCGCTGTTGCGCATTCGAACGGCTCTGCCGGGAGGCCAGCAGTAGCATTGTCTGAATGCGTGCGTTGTAGAGGTGGTTGTCCAAATCTTCCAGCCAAGGTGTGTGAACGGCTGTAACAGGGACCCTGAGGCGTTCCACCAGGGTGTCTACCAACGCCGACTGCGTGCCAATCAAGTGCGCCAGGGCCGAGAGGCGGCTATGCAGGTGCGGACGTTCGAATCCGCCGTGCTGGTAGATGCCCCTGGCGTCGTCATCCATCCAGGCCAGCAGCTGTTGCTGCAACGCCTGATCAGCCCGTATCTGCGCCATCAGGCTGTCCAGGCTGGCAAACTCTGCCACGGCGTCATCCGCGAACAGAGGGCGATACAGGACCCAGCGCTGGTTGGCCTTTACCTTGATCAGGAACATGCCGTGCACCGTGTTGCCTTCGGAGGCACCCGGTGCAGGCAGAAACGCCAGTGGCGCAATGCTGAGCGCATCAGGTGACGCTTGATTGGCACGGCAGAAATCGACGATTGCCTGGCAGGCCTGTGCGCTGAGCTTGGCTTCGATCCTGGCCCTGAGCGCGGCGAACTGCAGGGTGCTGCGCCATTCCGTGGCATGGCGCTGGAGGCGGCTGGACTTGAGCGTGGCGTCTTGCAGTTGGTGGGCGACATAAGCGGGGTAACGCCCGCCGACATCCACAGTCGAGATCAAGCGGTTGACGTAATCCAGGTTCAGCCAGCTGCCCAGAGGCCGTGCGTGGGTGTCGAGCAGGCCGGACGCCACTTCGTCGCTGCCCGTGTGCAGGCGTGCAATGGCCAGTTCCGTCAGGGTCATGCTTTTCAGGTAGTTCAATTGCGCGGGGCCGGACGACGACAGCGGTACCACCACCGAGATCTGCACGAGCAGCTGGTCGGGGTCTTGCGGTGTTTCGGCTGGGAAGTCCGCATGCATCTGTTCGCGCAGCCGGCGAGCGGCATAGCGGCCCAGGGTTTCTATTGCGTCGAACGACGTCCTGCCCTGGGCGTGCGCCTGGCTGGCGGCGAGCTCCAGCAGGGCTTCGGCGTACAGCAGGTGGCCGGTGCTGTCTGCTTGATTAAGCCAGGTGGGCAGGCTTAGCAGTGGCTGCTCGGTGCTTGGCAGGGGCAGGTCGAGGAAATGGGACGAAGGGTCGCTCAAGGTGCTGAAGGCCTCCTCAAGCGCGGGGACGCTGGTGAGCGTGGACAACCGCAGGCGGCCGACCCTGTCGAGGATGCCATTGAGTAGTTCAGTGGACTGGAAAGCGAACGGGTCTGTGTTCAGTGGTTGCTGTGCCCAGCGCAGCGTGTCGAATTGATACTGCTGCGCCAGTGCGTCGCGAAGGGCCTCGGCGAAGGCCGCAAGGTCAACGTAGCTGCGTACCGCGCCTGAAGGTTTACACCACAGCACCATCCCGGCTTCGGCGATGATCAACAGGTCCGGTAAGGCCTGGGGTGGATGCTCATCGAGGGTGACCTGCAGCCGGTTGATCGCCAGTGCGCTGGCAGTGCCGTTGACCACACCATACAGCACGGCTTTCACCGGTTCGGGCAAGCCCTGCCGTTCCACGCCCAGCAGCAGGGCGGCTTTCAAGGTCTGCGCCAAACTGTGCACATGGGACAGGCCCGATGTGGCGTCGCTTGCAGCCCAGAAACCAATCTGCGCCTGCTGGAAGGCTTCGGTCAGGGCCGCCAGCAGTTCGTCGAAGTCGCGGTTGAGGTTGTCCATGTTCAGGCTGACTTCGGGCTGGGCGTTTGGGCCGACACCTGCCGCCTGCGGCAGAAAGGGCAGGGGCGGCGCGATGCTGAGCACGTCTGTGTGCGTGAGGGCCATGCCTTTGCCCGTCAGAAAATGGTCGAGCAGCGTGTTTACCAGGGAGGCCTGTGCCGGTTGCTTGCCTGCGCCGTGGATGAGCGTGAAGGGCTCGAGGGACTGCAACTGCGGGTGGTTGCGGGTGATCCAGGGGTAGCGGTTGGCCAGGATCGTCAAACCGGCCTTGGCAACCACCTCGCGCAGCGTGGGGCGTTGGGCGAATTGGCTGGCTACCCGTTGCTTGAACGTGGTGGGCTGCAAGGGTGGGGACGCAGGCATGAGGTGTGAGCTCCGGTGGCGGGAATGCTCGCACGCTAGCGCCGATGCCTGCGGCGGCGGCGGTACATGTTTGGCCCCCTTATGCCGCGTGAGCTTAGGGTGAGGTTTCTAATTTTCTTCCCTACCTTATGCTCAAGCCCAACCTCCATGGGCAGTTCCTCTCCACTCATGAGCATGAGGTACAGAGCATGGCCAAAGTGAATGTGAAGAAAAAGGACGACGCTCCAGGCACCCTGGGCGAAGTGCGCGGTTACGCGCGCAAGATCTGGCTGGCAGGTATCGGCGCCTATGCCCGCGTCGGCCAGGAAGGTTCCGAGTACTTCAACGAGCTGGTCAAAGCCGGCGAAGGCGTTGAAAAACGTGGCAAGAAGCGCATCGACAAAGAGCTCGATGCGGCCAACAACCAGCTGGATGAAGCGACCCAGGAAGTCAGCCGCGTACGCGGCAAGGTCGAAGTTCAACTCGACAAGATCGAAAAAGCTTTCGACGCACGGGTTGGTCGCGCCTTGAATCGCCTTGGCATTCCGTCTAAACATGACGTTGAGGCGTTGTCCATCAAGCTTGAACAGCTGCACGAGCTGCTTGAGCGCGTCGCGCACAAACCATAAGGAGAGCAGGATGGCTGGCAAGAAGAATTCCGACAAAGAAAGCAGCTCCTGGGTCGGCGGGATCGAGAAGTACTCCCGCAAGATCTGGCTGGCGGGCCTGGGGATCTATTCGAAGATCGACCAGGACGGCCCGAAGCTGTTCGATACGCTGGTGAAGGACGGCGAGAAGGCCGAGAAGCAGGCGAAGAAGACCGCCGAAGACGTGGCTGATAGCGCCAAGGCTTCGACCACGTCGCGCGTGTCCGGCGTGAAAGATCGCGCGCTGGGCAAGTGGAGCGAGCTTGAAGAAGCCTTCGACAAGCGCCTGAACAGCGCCATCTCGCGCCTGGGCGTACCAAGCCGCAATGAGATCAAGGCGCTGCACCAGCAAGTGGACAGCCTGACCAAGCAGATCGAGAAACTGACCGGTGCCTCGGTCACACCGATCTCCAAGGCGGCTGCGAGCAAAGCCGCTGCCAAGCCACTGGCCAAGGCGCCTGCCAAACCTGCTGCGAAAACCGCAGCAGCCAAGCCGGCGGCCAAAGCGGCTGCGGCAAAACCAGCGGCTAAACCTGCTGCGAAAACCGCTGCTGCCAAGCCTGCGGCCAAACCTGCTGCCAAGCCTGTTGCGGCCAAGCCTGCAGCGGCGAAGAAACCGGCAGTGAAGAAGGCCCCGGCCAAACCGGCCGCCGCCAAACCGGCAGCACCTGCGGCCAGTGCGGCACCGGCTCCGACTGCTACAGCTGCAGCGCCAGCGCCAAGCGCGGCACCGGCCAGCAGCACACCGTCGGCAGCGACCGGTACCGGTACCCTGATCTAACCGCGTCGCCTTCTTCGCGGGGCAAGCCCGCTCCCACAGATTCAGCTCAGCTTGCAAACCCTGAGCTGGGTCTCTGTGGGAGCGGGCTTGCCCCGCGAAGAGGGCACCGCCGATGCGGCACTACCCCTCCAGATACCGCACCGCCAACTGCTCCGCCGCCGCCCGGGCCTGTGCCTGCAGATGCGGCGCCACCAGCATCATCACCTGGTACACCACGATCCCCACATCCCCCTCCCGCCCCAGCACGCGCTGGTAATCCAGCGAGAACATCAGTGTCAGGGTGATCTGCTCCACCAACTGCCCCAGCGCCTGAGTTTCGCTCACCACCTGCCCCTGGCCCTTGAGGCTGGCCAGCAACGCGGCAAGGGTTCGCTTCAGTGCGTTGATCAGGCTGCGCATGCCGCGGGCCAGCTTCGGCAGACGCCCGGTCAGGTTGGACAGGTCCTGGAACAGGAAGCGGTACTGGGCCATGCGCTCGACGATCAAGTGCAGGAACAACCAGTAGTCCTCGGCCTCCAGGCGCACTTCAAGCGGTGGGTCGAGCAGCGGCATCAGCGCTTCTTCGAAACGCTCGAACAGGCCCAGCACCACCGGTTCCTTGCCATGGAAGTGGTAGTACAGGTTGCCAGGGCTGATGCCCAGTTCGTTGGCGATCTCCAAGGTCGAGACATTCGGTTCGCCTTGCTGGTTGAACAGCTGCAGGGCGCATTCAAGGATACGGTCGCGGGTCTTCATCCGGGCGGTGTGCTCATCGGGTCAGGACATAGGTGCCTGGCGCAGGGCCCAGCGGCGGATAGGTGGCATTGCCAAGCGTGGTGCGTGGCGCTTTCAGCGGGCCGGAGCGCGGGGTGACCCACTCCAGCCACAACGGCCACCAACTGCCTTCGCTGCGCTGCGCGTCGTGGAACCAGGCACGCGGGTCGCTGGACAGCTTCGGGTTGGCCAGGTAGTAGGCCTTGGGGTTGCCAGGTGGGTTGATGATGCTCTGGATATGCCCGCTGTTGGCCAGCACGAAGCGTCGGTCGCCGCCCAGCAGCATGGCTGAGCGGTACACGGCATCCCACGGGGTAATGTGGTCGTTGCTGCCGGCCACGGTGAAACTGTCGAGGTCGACCTGCTGAAGGTCGATGGGCGTGCCACACACCTCAAGGCCTGCCGGGTGGGTTAGCGGGTTGTGCTTGAAGAAGTCCAGCAGGTCGCCATGCAGCGCCGCCGGCAGGCGTGTGCTGTCGGCGTTCCAGTAGAGGATGTCGAAGGCGGGCGGGGTCTTGCCGAGCAGGTAGTTGTTGACCCAGTAGTTCCAGATCAAGTCATTGGGCCGCATCCAGGCGAAGATCCGCGCCACCTCGGCGCCGTCCAGCACGCCGCGCTGGTACGAGCGGCGCTTGGCCGCCTCGATCGTCTGCTCGTCGGCGAACAGGCTCGCGGGGCTTTCGAACTTGCTGTCCAGCAGGCTGACCAGGTACGTGGCGCTGCGCACTCGGCGCAACTGGTGCTTGGCTTGCAGGTGGCCTTGCAGCGCTGCCATGGTCAGCCCGCCAGCGCAGGCGCCCATCAGGTTGGGGTCGCGGTTGCCACTGATGCTGCGGCACGCGTTAAGCGCTTCTTCCAGGGCCTGAACGTAGCTCGACAGCCCCCACTCGCGGTGCCGTGGGTCGGGGTTGCGCCAACTGACCATGAACACCTGCAGGCCGTTCTTGAGCATGTACTGGACAAAACTGTTGGTCGAGCTGAGGTCGAAGATATAGAACTTGTTGATCTGCGGCGGCACCACCAGCAGTGGGCGGGCGTGCTGTTTTTCGCTCATCGGCTGGTACTGGATCAACTCCAGCAGTTCGTTGCGAAACACCACGGCGCCGGGGGTTGCCGCGACGTTGCCACCCACCTCGAAGGCGCGTTCGTCTACCTGGCGAGGCAAGCCATCGTTGTGGCGCAAGTCGTCAAGCAAGTGCGCCACGCCACGCACCAGGCTTTGCCCGCCGGTGTTGAGCAGCTCCTTCACGGCCAGTGGGTTGAGCAGCGAATTGCTGGGCGCCAGGGCATCGTTGATCAGCGTGAACAGAAACTGCGCGCGGGCGCGGTCATCGTCGTCCAGGTGGCTTTCATCGATCCACAGGCGGGTCTGCTTTTGCCAGGCCAGGTAGGCTTGCAGGCCGCGCCGGTAGAACGGGTTCTGGCTCCAGGTCGGGTCGCTGAAGCGGGTGTCTCGCGGGCTCGGCTGGTAAGGGGTGTCGCCGAGCATCACGCGGCCCAGCTGGCCGCTCAGGGCCAGCAGGTGGCGGGCGGTATGCAGCGGGTTGCGCAAGCCATGACGGCCGACACTGCGCAACGTGGAAATCAGGTCGCGCCCGCGCAAGCCGAGGATGGCGTTCTGCACGTTCATGCTGGTGGCGGGAAGCGTTGGCGTTCCTTTGGCCGGTTTGTCTTTCATGGCAACACTCCCTCGTCTTGACCCTTGGCGCCTGCTGGCCCCGTCGCGGGCGAACCCGCCCCTACACGCCCGAAGCCGGGCGCGGATGCATGACCGCGCGCTGACGCTCTTGCTGGAGGAACTTCATGATGATCGGGGCGACGGCCTCGGCCCGGGTGATCAGAAACAGATGGCCGTCGTCGATAATGTGTAGCTGGGCATTGGGAATCCGCCAGGCCAGCAGGCGCATGTTGATCAGCGGGATCAACGGGTCGTCGTCGCCAGCCAGTACCAGGGTGGGCTGCTGGATCTTGTGCAGCCAGTGAATGCTGGTCCAGCCAAGCCCGGCGAACAGTTGCCAGTAATAGCCCAGCTTGCCGCCGGAGCGCACCTTGGCTGCGTGTCGCATGGCCAGGTCCGGGTCGCGGCGAAAGCCACCGCCGTAGATCAGCGGGGCGATGCGGATGACATGCGAAGGCTGGATGTAGCGCCGGGGGCTGGCCATCATCCACAGCACCTTGGGCTTGCCCGGCACCATCACCGCGCCGGCAGCCGTGGCCGCCAGCACCAGCTTCTTGCAGCGCTCGGGGTAGTCGTGGGCAAACTGCTGCGCCAGGGCGCCGCCCCACGACACGCCGATCACATTCACCTGGCCGTAGTCGAGGTAATCGAGCATGCGTGCCGTGAGCTTGGCCAGCCCCGGGAAGCGATAGGGCTGGCGTGGCGTCGACGAGCCGCCTACGCCCGGTACGTCGAAGGCGATGACTTCCAGGTCCGGGTCCAGCGCTTCGATGAACGGAAACACCAGCTCCAGGTTGGCGCCGATGCCGTTGAAGATCAGCAGCGGCGTCAGGTGCGGCTTGCCCGGGCGCACGGCAGTGCGGATGGACTGGTTGTCCAGTTCGACGGTCCTGAAGATATAGGGTGACGGCATGCGCGTGGCTCTGTGGTGAAGTGAACACCGTGGCCCACCCGCAGGTGGCCACGGCGCTGCAACTCAACGTTCGTGAACGTAAGTGCCCGGAGATGCCTCGCCAGCGGCATAGGCGCGGTTGCCCAGCCGGGTTGGCGCTTTTTTCAGGTCGCCGGCACGGTCGCCCAGCCAGTTTTGCCAGTGCAGCCACCAGGAGTCGGCATGCTTGGTCGCGTTTTCCTGCCAGGCCACGGGGTCGCCCGGGCGATCGGCGCCGGTCATGAAGCGCGCCTTGGGGTTGCCCGGTGGGTTGAGGATGCTCTGGATGTGGCCGCTGTTGGACAGCACGAACTCGATCTTGCCGCCAAACAGGTGCGCCGAGCGGTAGCAGGACGGCCACGGAGTGATGTGGTCGTTGGTGCCGGCGAGGCTGTAGATGTCGCAGGTGACCTGCTTCAGGTCGATCGGCGTGCCGCACACTTCCAGTGCACCGGGGCGGGTCAGTGGGTTGCTTTTGAACATCTCGATCAGGTCGCCATGGAAACCAGCCGGCAGGCGCGTGGTGTCGTTGTTCCAGAACAGGATGTCGAACACCGGCGGCTCGTTGCCGAGCAGGTAGTTGTTGACCCAGTAGTTCCAGATCAGGTCATTGGGGCGCATCCAGGCGAACACCTTGGCCATCTCACTGCCTTCGAGCACGCCGGCCTGGTAGGAGTGGCGCTTGGCGGCTTCGAGAGTCTGTTCATCGACGAACAGCGCGACCTGGGTGTCCATGGTGGTGTCCAGCACGCTGACCAGCAGGGTCAGGGCATTGACCTTGTTTTCGCCCAGGGCGGCGTAATGGCCCACCAGCGCGGTGCAGGTGATGCCGCCAGAGCAGGCGCCGAGCATGTTCAGGTCTTTGCTGCCGGTAATCGCCAGCACGGCATCGACCGCTTCCTTGAGCGCATCGATGTAGGTCGACAGGCCCCACTCGCGCTGGGCCTTGGTCGGGTTGCGCCAGCTGATGATGAAGGTCTGCTGTTGTGAGCGCAGGCAGAAGCGCGCCAGGCTTTTTTCCGGGCTCAGGTCGAACACGTAGAACTTGTTGATCTGCGGCGGCACCACCAGCAGTGGCCGCGCATGCACCTGTTCGGTGATGGGGCTGTACTGGATCAGCTCCAGCACGTCGTTGCGGAACACCACGGCGCCGTCGCTGGTGCCCAGGTTCTTGCCCACTTCGAAGGCGTCCATGTTCACCTGGCTGGGCATGCCACCGTTGTTGACCACGTCCTTGGCCAGGTTGGACAGGCCATCGAGCAGGCTTTTGCCACCGGTTTCAAAGAAGCGCTTGACCGCTGCCGGGTTGGACAAGGTGTTGGTCGGCGCCATGGCCTCGGTCATCAGGTTGATGACGAACTGCCCGCGGCTGATGTCCTGTGGTGACAGGTCGCTGTTGCCGATCCACTCCTGCAGCTCCTTGCGCCAGGCCAGGTAGGTTTGCAGGTAGCGGCGGTAAAGGGGGTTGTTGCTCCAGGCCGGGTCGTTGAAACGGCGGTCGTCGCTTTCGGGGGTGAGGCTGGATTTGCCCAGCAGCACGTTCTTCAGCTCCAGGCCGAAGTGCGCCACGTGCTTGGCGCTGTGTAAAGGTTGGCGCACGGCCTGGCGCAGCACGGTGCGTGCCGAGCTCAACAGGTCCTTGCGGCGGATGCCGATGACCGGGTTCAGCCCCAGGGTGTTCTCCGAGGCCTGCCGCTGCAACTCATCGTTGTTCTTGTTACTCATCTGCGACGCTCCGTTGTCCAGAGACGAGTACCGGTTGCCTGTGGCGCTTGCACAGTCCAGAGCCCGGTACTGCTACTCGGGTGACCAGTGATAAGGAACAGCGGTGCTGCGGGCCGGATGCATTCGGCGATGAGCTGCGGGGAATTCTGCGTGTGAAGACAGCCTGCTTTCGCTCGCGACCTCTACATACCGGCCAGGCCCTGATTGCCTTCAAGGCGATGCAGGGAACTTGCCAGCTCCATTGGTTACCCGACTTTCATGTAATGCGCAAGACAGCCCGTCACTGAGCTGCCTGTAGGGGCATTCAAGCAGATGAGATTAGAAAATGCGCTCTAAACGTTCGAGGGCTTGCGCTAGAGCATGAGTTTCACGACCGATTCGGCCGGGTCGCGGGATTTTCCGGCCTTATGCAGCTCGTCGAGGTACTCGGCCCACAGCTGTTCCTGGCGCAGGCACAGTTGCTCGAGGTACTCCCAGGTGAACAGGCCGCTGTCATGGCCGTCGTCGAAGGTCAATTTCAGTGCATATTGGCCGGCGGGTTCGAGGCCCGCGAGGCCGACGTTGACCTTGCCAACTTGCAGGATGGGGTTGCCGTGGCCCTGGACCTCGGCGGAAGGGGAGTGCACGCGCAGGAATTCGGCGGGCAGGTGGTAGACCTCGTTGGGGCCGTAGGTAAGGCTCAAGGTCTTGGAGGCTTTGTGCAGGTTGATGGCGGTGGGCAGGCGGGCCATGGGCTGAATCTCTCGGGAGCTGATGCTGCAAGCTTCCAGCTTCTGCGTGAGGGATTCAAGCTTGATTGGGGCTGCGTTGCAGCCCATTCGCGGCACAAGGCCGCTCCTACAGGTACACCGCTGCATTCAGTGTAGGAGCGGCCTTGTGCCGCGAATGGGCCGCAAAGCGGCCCCATACGGTCTTACAGGATATAGCGCGACAGGTCTTCGTTCTGCGCCAGCTCACCCAGGTGGCTGTTCACATAGCCCGCATCGATCTGGATCGGCGTTTCATCGTGGGTGCTGGCCAGGTCACCGGCACTGAACGACACCTCTTCGAGCAGGCGCTCGAGCAGGGTGTGCAGGCGGCGGGCACCGATGTTCTCGGTTTTCTCGTTGACCTGGTAGGCGATCTCGGCCAGGCGCTTGATACCGTCGGTGAGGAACTCGATGTTCAGCCCTTCGGTTTTCAGCAGTGCCTGGTACTGCTCGGTCAGCGAAGCGTGCGGCTCCTGCAGGATGCGCTCGAAGTCTTCTGGGGTGAGTGCCTTGAGTTCGACACGGATCGGCAGGCGGCCCTGCAGCTCAGGCACCAGGTCGCTTGGCTTGCTCAGGTGGAACGCACCCGAGGCAATGAACAGGATGTGGTCGGTCTTGACCATGCCCAGCTTGGTGTTGACGGTGCAGCCTTCGATCAACGGCAGCAGGTCGCGCTGGACACCTTCGCGGGACACATCGGCGCCGCCGACATTGCCACGCTTGGCCACTTTGTCGATTTCGTCGATGAACACGATACCGTGCTGTTCAACAGCTTCCAGGGCCTTGGCCTTGAGTTCTTCTTCGTTGACCAGGCGGCCCGCTTCTTCTTCGCGGACCATCTTCAGCGCTTCCTTGACCTTGAGCTTGCGCGCCTTGCGCTTGCCCTTGCCCATGTTGGCGAACAGGCTCTGCAGCTGGTTGGTCATCTCTTCCATGCCAGGCGGCGCGGCGATTTCGACACCTACGGCGTCAGCCACTTCGATCTCGATTTCCTTGTCGTCCAGCTGGCCTTCGCGCAGGCGCTTGCGGAACAGCTGGCGGGTGTTGGAATCGCTGCTGGTCTGCGCGGCTTCTTCGCTGAAGCTGGTGACCCGCGCCTGCGGCAGCAGGGCATCGAGGATGCGGTCTTCGGCGGCGTCTTCGGCGCGGTGGCGCACGCGGATGATTTCCTGCTCGCGGAGCATCTTCAGCGCGGCATCGGCCAGGTCACGGATGATCGATTCGACATCACGGCCGACGTAGCCGACTTCGGTGAACTTGGTCGCTTCGACCTTGATGAACGGCGCGTTGGCCAGCTTGGCCAGGCGGCGAGCGATTTCGGTCTTGCCGACACCGGTCGGGCCGATCATCAGGATGTTTTTCGGGGTCACCTCGGCGCGCAGCTCGGTCGGCAGCTGCATGCGCCGCCAGCGGTTGCGCAGGGCGATGGCCACGGCGCGCTTGGCGTCGTCCTGGCCGATGATGTGGCGGTTGAGTTCGTGAACGATTTCGCGGGGGGTCATGGACATGATGAAAATGGTCCTCGAGCAGAGCAATCAGTGTGGGAAAGTCCCGCCCTGGGCGGGACGCCAAAACAACTGATCAGTCGGCCAGGTCCTGCTCCTCGATGGTCAGGTTGTGGTTGGTGAATACGCAGATGTCACCGGCGATGTTCAGCGCGGTCTCGGCAATTTCGCGGGCCGAGAGGTCGGTCTTGTTCAGCAGGGCGCGGGCGGCGGCCTGGGCGTAGGCGCCACCGGAACCCATGGCGATCAGGCCGTCTTCGGGTTCGACCACATCGCCGTTACCGGTAATGATCAAGGATGCATCCTTGTTGGCCACGGCCAGCATGGCCTCCAGGCGGCTCAGGGAGCGGTCGGTACGCCATTCCTTGGCCAGCTCGACGGCGGCACGGACCAGGTGGCCCTGGTGTTTCTCCAGTTGGCCTTCAAAGCGTTCGAACAGGGTGAAGGCATCGGCGGTGGCACCGGCGAAGCCTGCAATGACCTGGCCGTGGTACAGGCGACGGACCTTTTTGGCGTTGCCTTTCATCACGGTGTTGCCGAGGGAAACCTGGCCGTCGCCGCCCATGACGACTTTGCCGTTACGGCGGACAGAAACGATGGTGGTCAAGGGGAGAGTCTCCACGCAGCGGGGCGAAAGTGCCTGATGCAGACTCATATGGGGGTGGGGGGAAGGATTTCAACCTTGGGGGATGAGCGGTTGAGCTTGGCAGGCACATTTGTGCTGGCTCATTCGCGGGGCAAGCCCGCTCCCACAGGTTCTCCGCTTGCCTTGATGATGCGAAGATCCTGTGGGGGCTTGGCGGGCACATTTGTGCTGGCTCATTCGCGGGGCAAGCCCGCTCCCACAGGTTCTCCGCTTGCCTTGATGATTGCGAAGGTCCTGTGGGAGCGGGCTTGCCCCGCGAATGGGCCGCAGAGCGGCCCCTGGGGTTACTCAGGCCTCGTGGCAGACGTGCCCATCGACCAAGGTATAACGCACAGCGCCAGGCAGGCAGTGGCCGATGAACGGGCAGTTCTCGCCACGGGACAGCCACTGCTCGCCGGCAACGGTCGAGGCTTTCGGGTCGAACAGCACCAGGTCCGCCGCGCCACCTACCTTCAGTTCACCCGCCGGCAGGCGCATGGCTGCAGCCGGGCCGCTGGTCAAGCGAGCCAGCAAGGTCGGCAGGTCGAGCAGGCCGTCTTCGACCAGGGTCATGGCCAGTGGCAGCAGCACTTCGACACTGCTGATACCAGGCTCCGTGGCACCGAACGGCGCCAGCTTGGCATCGCGCTCGTGCGGTTGGTGATGGCTGGAGATCGCCTGGATCACCCCCGACTTGACGGCTGCGCGCAGGCCGTCGCGGTCGGCGGCGGTGCGCAGCGGTGGCTGCACGTGGTACAGGCTGGAAAACTCGCGCAGCGACTCGTCGGTGAGAATCAGCTGGTACAGCGCCACGTCGGCGGTCACCGGCAGGCCCAGTTCCTGGGCCTGGGCGATCAAGCGCGCGCCGCGGGCGCTGGTGATCTGGGTGAAGTGCGCCCGCACGCCGCTCTGTTCGACCAGCAGCAGGTTGCGCGCCAAGGCCACGGTCTCGGCAGTTTCCGGGATGCCCGGCAGGCCGAGGAAGCTGGCCATGGCGCCTTCATGGGCCAGGCCACCGTGGGACAGGTCGCGGTCCTGGGAGTGGAACACCACGGTCAGGTCGAAGGTGGCGGCGTACTCCAGGGCACGGGCCAGGGTACGGTTGTTGGGGATTTGCTGCAGGCCATTGCCGAAGGCCACGCAACCGGTGTCGCGCAGGGCCACCAGCTCGGCCAGTTGCTCGCCTTCCAGGCCCTTGGTCAGGGCGCCGATCGGGTAGACCTTGCTGTTGCCGGCTTCGCGGGCACGGTCAAGGATCAGCTCGGCCACGGCCGAGGTGTCCAGCACCGGTTTGGTCTGCGGCGGGCAGCACAGGCTGGTCACACCGCCGGCCACGGCGGCGCGGGTTTCGCTGGCGATGTTGCCTTTGCGGCTGTAGCCCGGCTCGCGCAGAGAGACGTCGAGGTCGACCAAGCCAGGCGCTGCAATCAGGCCATCGGCCTGGATCGTGCGGCTGGCGCTGAAGCCGGCCGGTGCTGCGCCGATGGCGGCAATGCGGCCGCCGTCCAGGTGCAGGTCGGTGATTTGGTCCAGGCCGCTGTTGGGGTCGATGACCCGGGCGCCAAGAATACTGATGCTCACAGGGCGTTCTCCTGGTCGAGTTGGCGTTGCGCGTTTTGCCCGCTCATGGCCATGGACAGCACGGCCATGCGCACGGCGATGCCGTACGTCACCTGGTTGAGGATCACCGAGTGCTTGCCGTCGGCCACTGCCGATTCGATCTCTACACCGCGGTTGATCGGGCCAGGGTGCATGACGATGGCATCGGGCTTGGCACCGGCCAGGCGTGCGGTGGTCAGGCCGAACAGGCGGTAGAACTCGCCCTCGCTCGGCAGCAGGCCACCGGCCATGCGCTCACGCTGCAGGCGCAGCATGATTACCACGTCGACGTCTTTCAGGCCTTCGGCGAGGTCGGTGTAGACCTTCACGCCGTATTGCTCGATGCCGATCGGGATCAGGGTTTTCGGGCCGATCACGCGGATGTCCGGGCAGCCCAGCGCCTTGAGCGCGAGCATGTCGGAACGCGCCACGCGCGAATGCAGGATATCGCCGACGATGGCGACAGACAGGTTCTCGAAGCTGCCCTTGTGCCGACGGATGGTCAGCATGTCGAGCATGCCTTGGGTTGGGTGCGCATGGCGGCCATCGCCACCGTTGATCACGGCCACATCGGGGCACACGTGTTCAGCGATGAAGTGCGCGGCGCCCGAATCGGAGTGGCGCACGACGAACATGTCGGCAGCCATGGCTTCCAGGTTGCGCAGGGTGTCGAACAGGGTTTCGCCCTTGCTGGTCGAGGAAGTCGACACGTTGAGGCTGATCACGTCGGCAGACAGGCGCTGCGCGGCCAGTTCGAAAGTGGTGCGGGTACGGGTGGAGTTCTCGAAGAACACGTTGCAGACGGTCTTGCCGCGCAGCAACGGGACTTTTTTCACGGCCCGGGCACCGACTTCCAGGAAGGAGTCGGCGGTGTCGAGGATCTCGGTCAGCAGTTCGCGGGGCAAACCGTCGAGCGAGAGAAAGTGGCGCAGCTGGCCCTGATCATTGAGCTGCAGCGGGCGCTTGGCGTCGATTGGCGTCATCGCGGGGGACTCTTAAAGGGCGGAAGCGGAGGCGAGGTCCTGGCGCTCGAGGGCGAGCGGTGCGGGTCCGGTCAATTTTACCCGTTCATGGGCTGCCAGCGACAGGGTGGCACCCAGCACATTGGGGCGAATTGGCAGCTCGCCGGCATCCAGGTCGAGCAGGCAGACCAGGGTGACGCTGGCCGGGCGGCCGTAATCGAACAGCTCGTTGAGCGCGGCACGGATGGTGCGACCGCTCATCAGGACGTCGTCGATCAGGACCAGGTGCTGGCCTTCGATTTCGAACGGTAACTCGGACGGGCGTACTTGCGGGTGCAGGCCGTTCTGGCTGAAGTCATCGCGGTAGAACGACACGTCCAGGGTGCCCATGGGGCTGGTATCGCCCATTTCTTCCTGCAGGGCCTGGGCGACCCAGACGCCGCCCGTGCGGATGCCGATGAAGCGCGGCTCGGTGATAGCACGGCGGGCCAGGTGGGCGCGAAGGTCGACAGCCATCTGCCGGATCAGATCGGCGGGATTGGGTAGGCTCATTGCGTGCTCCTCGGGGGCCGCCGGCTCTGCCCGGCGGCAAAGATGATCAGGTATTGGCCTCCAGCCAGCCTTGCAGCAGCAGGGCGGCGGCAATGGCGTCGACCGGGTTGTCGCGGTAGCTGCCGCGCTGGCCACCACGGGTCAGGCGTTCGCCTTTAGCCTCGAAGGTGGTCAGGCGTTCGTCGTGGGTGTGCACGGGCAGGTTGAAGCGGCCGTTCAGGCGCCGGGCGAATTTCTCGGCGCGCGCGCTCATCTCGCTGGGGGTGCCGTCCATGTTCAGCGGCAGGCCGACGACGATGGCGTCGGGCTTCCATTCAGCGACCAGTTTTTCCACCTGGGCCCAGTCCGGCACGCCGTTCTGCGCTTTCAGGGTGCACAGCTCGCGGGCCTGGCCAGTGATGACCTGGCCAACCGCCACCCCGATCTGTTTGGTGCCGTAGTCAAAGCCCAGCAGCAGGCGTAGCTCGGCCATCAGGCGTGGCCCGCCTGGCTGGTCAGCAGGCTGAGGTTGATGCCCAGGCTGGCGGCGGCGGCGTTCAGGCGCTGGTCGCTGGCGAGGCCGAAGATGATCTCGGGGTCGAACGGGCAGTTGAGCCAGGCATTGTCGGCCAGTTCGGCTTCCAGCTGGCCGGCTTCCCAGCCCGCGTAGCCCAGGGTAATCAGGCTGTTTTGCGGCCCCACGCCCTCGGCAATGGCAAACAACACGTCCTGCGAGGTGGACAGCGACAGGCCTTGCAGTTCGACGGTGGCCTGGTAGGTGCACTCGCTGGAGTGCAGCACGAAGCCGCGATCGGTTTGCACCGGGCCGCCCTGGTAGATCGGCACGTGCAGCGTGCTGGCCGGGGGTTCATCGTCCGGGCGCAACTGTTCGAGGATGTCGGCCAGGCTGAGCTCCTGCGGTCGGTTGACCACCAGGCCCATGGCGCCATTGGCGTTGTGCTCGACGATGTACGTGAGGGTCTGGGCAAAGTTCGGATCGGCCATGTGCGGCATGGCGATCAGGAACTGATGCTTGAGGTAGCTCGGGGCGAGGGTTTTCATGGGGGATAGTGTGGCGCCAGGTGGCGAGGCTGACAAGGTGCTCTGCAGGGCTTACTTGATCCCTGTGGGAGCGGGTTTACCCGCGAATGCGTCAGATCAGGCAATTATGTTGCCTTGTCGAACGCTTTCGCGGGTAAACCCGCTCCCACAGAGGCCAGTACAGCCAGCAAATCAGTTACTGGACAACCGGTCCCCACGGGCAAAGCGCCAGGTACGGATGATCTCCAGCCGGTCGAATTCCGCCAAGTCCCCGGTAAACGGCGCAAACGGCGCCGCCAGCCTCACAATACGTTGCGCCGCCTGGTCCAGCACCGGTTGCCCGGACGATTCCAGCACCAGCACTTCGTACAGCGAGCCATCGCGGTTGATCGAGACCATCATGCGCAAGTTACCGTAGATCTGCTGGCGCCGCGCTTCGTCAGGGTAATTGAGGTTGCCCACCCGCTCGACCTTCTTGCGCCATTCTTCCTTGTACCAGGCGCCCTTGTCGCGCATGGTCGAGGCGGCGTTGAGGCGGTGGATGCGCGGGCGTTTGGCATACAGCTGCTGTTCATTGGACAGCTCTGCCTCAAGGCTGGCGATCTGGCTGGACAGCTGCGAGCTGTCGAAATCAGGCGTGGGCGTTGCAGGCTTTGGTTGCGCCTTGCTTTCCTTGGGCTTGGGCTCGACTTTGTGAGGCTTGGCGGCCTTGGTCACCACGGCCGACTTCTCAGGTGTGGGCGGCGGTGCGACCTCGGGCTTGGCCGCAGGCGGGGGCGTGACCTTGTTGATCTTGCTGTCCTGGAAGGGGGCGAGTTCGGTGGTCTTGGGCACCGCCTTCTTCTCCAGTGTGCCGCTGCCTTGCTGGTTGTCCTGAGCCTGGAAATCGGCCTTCTCGGGCGCTTTCTCGCTTTTGAAAGTGGCGAGGGTGATGTCCATGGTATGGCGGATTTCAGCCGGCTTGACCACGGTAAAACCGACGCCAAGGATCAGCGCCAGGTGCACCAGGGCAGCCAGGAACAGGGTAAAGCCGAGCCGGTCCACCGGGCGAACGCGCGGTGGCAGCAGGTCGGAGGGGATGTCAGCGGGCAGCGTCATCAGGTATCCAGCAACCGCGGGGCGGGGCAGCAGGCCAAGTAAAAAGGACCCGTATCATACCCCACTCCGCGATTGTGCCGCGCGTTGCCGGTCAGCGCGCCTTCAGCTGGCGATCAATGGCGTCCATCAATTGCCCGCCGATGTCGGTGTTGAAGGCGTTGTCGATCTCGCGAATACAGGTCGGGCTGGTGACGTTGATTTCGGTGAGGTGCTCGCCAATCACGTCCAGGCCAACGAACAGCAGCCCTTTCGCGCGCAGGGTCGGGCCGACCTGGGCGGCGATCCAGCGGTCACGTTCGGTCAGCGGTCGCGCTTCGCCACGGCCACCGGCGGCCAGGTTGCCGCGGGTTTCGCCACTGGCCGGGATGCGCGCCAGGCAGTAGTCGACCGGCTCGCCGTCGATCATCAGGATGCGCTTGTCGCCGTCCTTGATCGCTGGCAGGTAGGCCTGCGCCATGATCTGCTGCGCGCCCAGGGCGGTCAGGGTTTCGAGGATCACCGACAGGTTGGGGTCGCCGACCCGGTGGCGGAAGATCGAAGTGCCGCCCATGCCGTCCAGCGGCTTGAGGATCACGTCGCCATGCTTGGCCGCGAATTCGCGAATGATGTCCGGGCGGCGGCTGACCAGGGTCGGTGGCGTGCACTGCGGGAACAACGTGGCGAACAGTTTTTCGTTGCAGTCGCGCAGGCTCTGCGGGCGGTTGACCACCAGCACGCCTTCGGCCTCGGCCTGCTCCAGCAGGTAAGTGCTGTAGACGAATTCCATGTCGAACGGCGGGTCCTTGCGCATCAGGATCACGTCCAGCTCGGCCAGGGGGCTGTCCTGCTCGTCGCCCAGCTCGAACCAGCGCGCCGGGTCGGCGAACACGTTTAGCGGGCGCATGCGTGCACGGGCCTTGCCTTCGCCCTGGTACAGGTCGCGCTGTTCCATGTAGAACAGGCTCCAGCCGCGTGCCTGGGCGGCCAGCAGCATGGCCAGCGAGCTGTCCTTCTTGTAGGAGATGGACGCGATGGGGTCCATGACAATGCCGAGGCGAACGCTCATGGGGTGGTTCCTCTTGGCGGCGCGCAGCCGCGATGGATCGAAAGAAAAGTGGCTCAGGGTGGCGCCGGGAGCGCCGATGGTCAAGGGGCGCAGCAGATGGAATGGCTACCCGGAGTGTGCTAAAAATGCGAGGCACAATGCTGCGCAAACCTGTAGGAGCGGCCTTGTGTCGCGAAAGGGTCGCAACGCGGCCCCAGCAATTCTGGCCTGAGCAGCGACGGTAGCCCAAGTGATGGAACAACCCCTGAAGGTCATGGTGATCGACGACTCACGCACGATCCGCCGTACCGCGCAGATGTTGCTCGGCGAAGCGGGTTGCGAGGTGATTACCGCCAGCGATGGTTTCGATGCCCTGGCCAAGATCGTCGATCACCAGCCACGCATCATCTTCGTCGATGTGCTGATGCCGCGCCTGGACGGTTACCAGACCTGCGCCGTGATCAAGCACAACAGCGCTTTCAAGGACATACCGGTGATCCTCCTGTCGTCGCGCGACGGCCTGTTCGACAAGGCCCGCGGGCGGGTGGTGGGCTCCGACCAGTTCCTCACCAAGCCGTTCAGCAAAGAAGAACTGCTCGAAGCGATCAGGGCCCATGTGCCTGGTTTTGCCGAACACCAACAACACGCACCCTGACCGCGTCCGCCATGGCGCGGTCTTACTTTCCTGATGGGGAAACAGCATGGCCCGAGTTCTGATTGTCGACGACTCGCCGACAGAGATGTACAGATTGACCGAATGGCTGGAAAAGCACGGCTACGAGGTGCTCAAGGCCAACAACGGTGGCGATGGCGTGGCCCTGGCCCGTCAGGAAAAGCCCGACGCGGTGCTGATGGACATCGTCATGCCCGGCATGAACGGCTTCCAGGCCACTCGCCAGCTGAGCAAGGACGAGGAAACCAGCGCCATTCCGGTGATCGTGGTAACCACCAAGGACCAGGAAACCGACCGTATCTGGGCGACGCGCCAGGGCGCCCGCGACTTCCTGACCAAACCGGTCGAAGAAGACGCACTGATCGCCAAGCTCAAAGAAGTGCTGGGGGCTTGACCACCCGCCCTCATGGCGCGTCGCTGACCGCCTTCGAGTTGCTGCTGGACATCGACCGGCGCTGCCGCCTGCTGGTGGCGGACCAGCCCCCGCAGGACACCCGCCTGCAACAGTGGAGCGGGATCGGCTTTCGGATTGCCGGGCAGTGGTTCGTCGCGCCCATGGGCGAGGTGGCCGAAGTGCTGCGCGAACCGCGCAGCAGCCGTGTTCCTGGGGTTCAGCCCTGGGTCTGCGGGGTCGCCAACTTGCGCGGGCGGTTGCTGCCGGTTATGGACCTGAGCAGCTTCTTCGGGCTTGGCCCGGCCGCCCCCGGCAAGCAGCGGCGGGTGCTGGTGCTGGACCATGAGGACCTGTTCGTCGGCCTGCTGGTGGACGAAGTACTGGGGCTGCAGCACTTTGCCCTGAGCAGCCTGGAGCTGTCGCCCCCGCAGCCATTGATCCGCGCGGCTGCCCGCTTTGTGCAGGGGCACTTCCCGCGTGAACGCAATTGGGCAATTTTCAGCCCCTTCGCCCTGGCCCAGGCGCCGGGCTTTCTTGATGTGGCGTTATAGGACCTGCGAACGTGAACAAGCCTGCCACCAGCGCTACCGCAACGCCCATGGCTCCGCGTACGCGCAGCATCGCGCAGATCACCGTGCTGTTTTTGGTGCTGATCCTGTCGATCATCCTGTTGTTCGCCAATTTCGCCTACCTGAGCACCCAGTCCAACTACGACAAACAGTACATCGGCCATGCCGGTGAGCTTCGCGTGCTGTCCCAGCGGATTGCCAAGAACGCCACCGAGGCGGCGACGGGCAAGGCCTTGGCGTTCAAGCTGCTGTCGGATGCGCGCAACGATTTCGAGCGGCGCTGGAGCTACCTGCGCGAAGGTGACACGTCCACCGGCCTGCCAGCGGCACCGGCCACGGTGCGCGATGAGATGGAAGCCGTCCGCCAGGACTGGGAGAACCTGCGCAAGAACACCGATACCATCCTGGCCAGCGAGCAGACGGTGTTGTCGCTGCACCAGGTGGCGGCGACGCTTGCCGAGACCGTGCCGCAGTTGCAGGTCGAATACGAAAAGGTGGTCGAAATCCTGCTGCAGAGCGGTGCCCCGGCCAACCAGGTGGTCGTCGCCCAGCGCCAGTTGCTGCTGGCTGAGCGCATCCTCGGTTCGGTCAACACGGTGCTGGCCGGTGACGACACCGCGGCCCAGGCCGCCGATGCCTTCGGCCGCGATGCCGGGCGTTTTGGCCAGGTGCTGGAGGGCATGCTCAACGGCAACCCCGCGCTGCAGGTGACCCGCGTCGAGGACGCCGATGCCCGGGCGCGGTTGGCTGAAATCGCCGAGCTGTTCCAGTTCGTGGCCGGCTCGGTGGACGAAATCCTCGAAACATCGCCCGAACTGTTCCGCGTGCGTGAAGCCGCAGGCAACATCTTCAGCCTGTCGCAAACCCTGCTCGACGAGGCCTCGCACCTGGCCAACGGCTTCGAGAACCTGGCCGGCGGGCGTACCCTGGACACGGTCGGCGGCTACGTCCTGGGCCTGCTGGCGCTGGCCTCGATCATCCTCATTGGCCTGGTCATGGTGCGCACCACCAACCGGCAACTGCGCGAGACCGCAGAGAAGAACGAACGCAACCAGCAGGCGATCATGCGCCTGCTCGACGAGATCGAAGAGCTGGCCGATGGCGACCTGACCGTCACCGTGTCGGTTACCGAAGACTTTACCGGCGCCATCGCCGACTCGATCAACTACTCCGTCGACCAACTGCGTGACCTGGTCGCCACCATCAACCACAGCGCCGTGCAAGTGGCCGCTGCCGTGCAGGACACGCAGAACACCGCGCGTCAGCTGGCCAAAGCGTCCGAGCACCAGGCCGCGCAAATCAGCGAGGCGTCCGAGGCGGTGGGCGACATGGTCGAATCGATCGACCGGGTGTCGGCGCATGCCTATGAGTCGGCCAAGGTGGCCGAGCGCTCGGTGGCGATCGCCAACAAGGGCAACGAGGTGGTGCACAACACCATCAACGGCATGGACAACATTCGCGAACAGATCCAGGACACCGCCAAGCGCATCAAGCGCCTGGGTGAGTCGTCACAGGAGATCGGCGACATCGTTAGCCTGATCGACGACATTGCCGACCAAACCAACATCCTGGCCCTCAACGCCGCGATCCAAGCCTCGCTGGCCGGTGAAGCCGGGCGTGGTTTCGCGGTCGTTGCCGACGAAGTGCAGCGCCTGGCCGAGCGTTCGTCGTCGGCCACGCGGCAGATCGAGGCGCTGGTGCGCACCATTCAGGCCGATACCAACGAGGCGGTGATCTCCATGGAGCAGACCACCGCCGAAGTGGTGCGCGGCGCGCGCCTGGCCCAGGATGCCGGGGTGGCGCTGGCGGAGATCGAAGGCGTGTCGCAAAACCTGGCCGAGCTGATCCACAGTATTTCCGACGCGGCCCAGTTGCAGACGTCTTCTGCCGGGCAGATCTCCCACACCATGGCCGTCATCCAGCAGATCACCGCGCAGACGTCTGCCGGGTCCGGCGCCACTGCCGACAGCATCCGCCACCTGGCACGCATGGCCAGCGAGATGCGCCGGTCTGTTTCTGGTTTCACCCTGCCGGCACCTGCCGAGCCGCGCTGAGGAATGCCCATGGCTTCTGCCGCTGTAAGCCCCGAGCGCCACGAAACGGTAGCGCTGGCCTGGACCAAGGCTGCCATCCTCGACTGCCTGGGCCAGGCGCGACAGGCCCTGGAGCGCTTTGCTGGCGAGCCGGGCGATCTGTCCATGCTGGCCTTCGTGGTCGACAACCTGCACCAGGTGCACGGTTGCCTGCGCATGCTCGAGTTGCGCGGTGCGACGCGCCTGGCTGAAGAGCTGGAGCTGTTCGCCCGGGCCTTGGCCGACGGCCAGGTCAGCCCGCGCGGCGACTGCCTGGGGGCGCTGTTCCGTGGCCTGGAGCAACTGCCGTCGTACCTGGAACGGCTGCGCGGCGCGCGCCACGACCTGCCCTTGGTGATGCTGCCGTTGCTCAACCAGCTGCGCGCCTGCCGCGGCGTGGAGCCCCTGGCCCAGGCCAGCCTCATCAGTGGCACTGCCCAGCGCTTTGCCGGCTCCGATGACCTGGCCAACCTTGACCTGTCGCTGGGCAACTGGCGGGAACAGATGCAGGCCGGGCCCGGCCGCGATGCCCTGCGCTCGGTGGTGAGCGCGCTGTGCGACGACCTGATGCGCATCAAGGAACGCCTGGACCAGTTCGTGCGCGGCGACCGTCAGCACAGCGAACAGTCCGAAGCCCTGCTCGCACCGTTGCGCCATGTCGCCGACACCCTGGCAGTGCTGGGCTTCCAGCAGCCGCGGCGGGTGATCATCGACCAGGTGCTGGCGCTGCAGGCCTTGGCCCCCGGCGAGGGCTCGGTGGATGACGCGGTCTTGATGGATGTGGCGGGCGCCCTGTTGTATGTGGAGGCGACCCTCAATGGCATGGTCGGCCCGCTGGAAGAAAGCGGGCAGGGCGGGATGCCGGGCTCGGACCTCACCGAGATCCGCCAGTTGGTGCTGAGCGAGTCGCTGGCCGTACTGCAGCAGGCCAAGGACTTGATTGGTGATTGCCTGGAGTCCGACTGGCCCCGGCAGCGCCTGCAGCCGCTGCCAGGGCTGCTGCAGCAAGTGCGCGGGGCGCTGGCGATGCTGATGCTGGCGGGCCCTGCCGACGTGTTTGCCGGCTGCGCCAGCTACGTGCAACGCTGGTTGCAGCACCTGGACGTCGAGCCGCCAGCCGATGAGCTGGCGCACCTGGCCGATGCCCTGAGCGCAGCCGAATGCTACCTGCAATGGCGGGTGGCCGACCCGCTTGCCGATGCTCAGCCCTTCATCGAAATGGCGCGCGCCAGCCTCGCGGCACTGGGCGTGGCCTGCGCGGTCAGCGAAACCGGCTTCGGCCAACAAGACTACGGCGATGGTATCGACGACGAGCTGCGCGAGGTGTTCCTCGACGAGGCCGGTGAACTGCTGCCGGAAATCGAGCGCCACTGGCTGCGCTGGCGAGCCGACAACCAGCAGCGCGAGGCACTGCTGGAAGTGCGCCGTGCGCTGCATACGCTCAAGGGCAGCGGGCGCATGGTGCATGCCGAGGCGGTGGCCGAGCTGGCCTGGGGCGCGGAGCACCTGCTCAATCGAATGCTCGAAGGCCGAAGCGTGCTCACCCCGGAAGGGGTGGTCGCCTTGCAGCAAGTGTTCGTCCACCTGCCTGACCTGTTGGCCGACTTTGCCGCCGGGCAGTTACCGCAGCTGACCGAAATCGAGCAACTGGCCGGGCATCTGCATGCCCTGGCCGAAAACGATGCGCCACCTGCTGCTGAGGTGGATGGCCTCGATCCGCACTTGCTGGACATCTTCCGCAGCGAGGCGCACGGCCACCTGGCCAGCCTCGAGGCATTCTTGCAGGGCGCCGACGGCCACGACACCCCGGTCAGCGACAGTCTGCAACGCGCCTTGCACACGCTCAAGGGCAGCGCCGCCATGGCGGGCGTGATGCCCGTCGCCGAGCTGGCTACCGCCTTCGACCGCCTCGCGCGTGAGTACAAGGGCCACCAGTTGCCCCTGCAAGTGGCTGAAATCGAATGGCTGGAGGCCGGGCGTTCATTGTTCCACCTGGGCCTGGCACAGCTGGACAGCACGCCGCTGGCGGCCATCCCGGGTGCCGCCGAATTGATCGAACAAGTGGGCCAGGCGGTGGATGTGCGCCTGGCCACCCTGCATGAAGACCCGCAGCATGCGCGCCGCAACAAGCGCGACCCGCAATTGACCGCCAGCTTCCTGGCCCAGGCCATGGACATTCTGCTCGACGCCGAGTCGTTGCTGTCGCGCTGGCAAGAGCAGCCGGGGCAGCGCCAGGCGCTGGACACCCTGCTCGATGAGCTGACCAGCCTGGGCCACGCGGCGCACCTGGCTGACCTGTGGCAGATGGACGATGTCTGCGAGGCCCTGCTCGACGTCTATGGTGCCGTGGAAGAGGGCAGCCTGGCCGCCGACGCACGCTTTTTCGCCCAGGCGCAGGCAGGCCATGAAGCGCTGCTGGACATGCTCGACGAGGTGGCTGCCGGGCAGGAGATTTCGCCCAGGCCGGCGCTGATCGACAGCTTGCGCAGCCTCTTGGCGCAGGCCTTGGCACCTGAGGCCACGGGCCTTGTGGGCATTGATACGGTCACCCCGTTGCACCCCGACATGGACCTTGGCCTGGGGCTGTCGCGCAACCTGGCACTGCCGCCAGCGAGCGAGCCGTTGACTGAAGAGCCTGAAAGCCCAGGCGACAAGGAGCTGCTGGAAGTCTTCCTGGAAGAAAGCTCGGACATCGTCGAAAGCGCCGCTGCGGCCCTGGCGCGCTGGCAGGCCGACCCGCGCAGCAGTGTCGAGGTGGATAACCTGCTGCGTGACCTGCATACCCTCAAAGGCGGTGCCCGCATGGTCGAGATCGCCGCCATCGGCGACCTGGCCCACGAGCTGGAATTTCTTTACGAACTGCTCGCTGCCGGCCGCCTGCCGCCGAGCCCGCCGTTGTTCGCTTTGTTGCAAAATTGCCATGACCGCCTGGCGCACATGCTCGATGCGGTGCGCCTGGGGCAGCCGCTGCATGCCGCCACGGCGCTGATCGATTACATCCGCAACTTCAGCAGTGCGGCCCTGACCGACAGCGCGGCGGGCCAAGGTCCTGTCGAGGCTTCGGCCCTCGAAGTGCCTGCTGCCGCGCCGGAGCGAGCGGCCGGCGACATGGTCAAGGTCGATGCCGAACTGCTCGACGACCTGGGCAACCTGGCCGGTGAGCATTCGGTGATCCGTGGCCGCATCGAGCAGCAGGTCAACGACGCCCAGTTCACCCTCAACGAAATGGAAACCACCCTGGAGCGCATGCGTGACCAGCTGCTGCGCCTGGATGTCGAGACCCAGGGGCGGATCTCGAGCCGGCAGCCGTTCGAGAGCGACGCCTACGACGATTTCGACCCCCTTGAAATGGACCGCCACTCGCAGCTGCAGCAGCTGTCGCGGGCCCTGTTCGAGTCGGCCTCCGACCTGCTCGACCTGAAGGAAACCCTGGCCCAGCGTGCCCAGGAAGCCTACGGCCTGTTGCAGCAGCAGGCGCGGGTGAACAGCCAGTTGCAGGAAGGCCTGACCGCGACCCTGATGGTGCCCTTCGAACGCTTGGTGCCGCGCTTGCAACGCGTGGTGCGGCAGGTGGCCAGCGAACTGGGCAAGCAGGTTGAACTGGTGGTGGGCAACGCCGAAGGTGAGCTGGACCGCAGTGTGCTCGAGCGCATGGTGGCGCCCTTGGAGCACATGCTGCGCAACGCCGTCGACCATGGCCTGGAAAGCCGCGAAGCACGCCTGGCTGCCGGCAAACCGGAGCACGGCACGATTCACCTGAACCTGTTGCACGAAGGCGCCGACATCGTCATCGAGATGACCGACGATGGCGCCGGCGTACCCTTGGAGGCCGTGCGGCGCAAGGCGATCAAGCGTGGCCTGCTGGACCCGCAGGCGCACTTGAGCGATCACGAGGTCTTGCAGTTCATCCTGCGCCCCGGTTTCTCCACCGCCGAGAAGATCACCCAGATTTCCGGGCGTGGCCTGGGCATGGATGTGGTGCACGAAGAGGTCAAGCAACTGGGGGGCTCGATGACCATCGAGTCGGCCCAGGGCAAGGGCGCACGCTTTCTGATCCGCCTGCCGTTCACGGTGTCGATCAACCGCGCGCTGATGGTGCACCTGGGCGAGGACCAATACGCGATCCCGCTCAATACCATCGAAGGCATTGTCCGCGTGCCGCCTGCGGAGCTGGCGGCGTGCTACCAACTGGATGCCCCGCGTTACGTCTACGCAGGCCACACCTACGACCTGCGTTACCTGGGTGAATTGCTGCAAGGCCAGCCACGGCCCAGCCTGCTTGGGCAAAGCGTGCCGCTGCCGGTGCTGCTGGTGCACTCTCAGGAGCAGTCGTTCGCCATCCAGGCTGACAGCCTGTCACCCAGCCGGGAGATCGTGGTGAAGAGCCTCGGCCCGCAATTCGCTGCGGTCGCTGGGTTGTCGGGCGCCACCTTGTTGGGCGACGGCCGGGTCGTGTTGATTCTCGACCTGCTGGGCCAGTTGCGTGGCCAGCAACGGCGCCTGGCGCGCTTGCCGGGCGGCGGCGATGCCCAGCGGCAATTGTTCGGCCCGGCGCCGCGCCGGTCACTGCTGGTGATGGTGGTGGACGATTCGGTCACCGTGCGCAAGGTCACCAGCCGGCTGCTGGAGCGTCATGGCATGAGCGTGCTCACTGCCAAGGACGGGGTCGATGCCATGGCGCAGTTGGAAGAGCATCGGCCGGATGTGTTGCTGCTGGACATCGAGATGCCCCGCATGGACGGTTTCGAGGTGGCCACGCGCATTCGCCGTGACGAGCGCCTGAAGGATTTGCCAATCATCATGATCACCTCGCGCACCGGGCAGAAGCACCGCGACCGGGCCATGGCCATTGGTGTCAACGAATACCTGGGCAAGCCTTACCAGGAGTCTGTGTTGCTGCAGAGCATTGCCCACTGGAGCCAAACCCATGCTTGAGCTGATCTCGGGCCAGCGCAGCAGCCTTACCGGCCTGTTGTTGCCCTTGGGCGACCGTACCTTGGTCTTGCCCAATGTCGCCGTGGCCGAACTGTTTGGCCAGCGCAACCTGGTGTGCCAGCGTGGCGAGCCCGCCTGGCACCTGGGCTGGATCGACTGGCGCAAGCAGCGTTTGCCACTGATCGGCTTCGAGGCCGCATGCGGCGGCGAAACCCCGTGTGGCGAGCGCGCGCGCATCGTGGTGCTCAATGCCCTGGGCGATACCGGGCTGCGCTACCTGGCGGTGCTGCTGCAGGACATTCCACGCTCGTGCAAGCTCGACAGCCAGCTCAATTATGTGGATGTGGCGCTGGGCAGCCTGGAGCTGGCGGCGGTGCAGGTGGGCGAGCAGGTGGCGCGGGTGCCGGACCTGGTGGCCTTGGAACGGCTGGTGCGTGACGCGGATCTGCAACCTCTCGCAGGATAGGCTGCGGATAGCGCGGTCCCTGTAGGAGCAGCCTTGCGCTGCGAAGAGGCCGCAAAACACTGCGCAGATCTACTGTGTAATCACTGGCCTCTTCGCAGCACAAGGCTGCTCCTACAAAGGGTTGGATTACCAGAGGACCGCGCAGGTTTTTGGAACCCAGCCCCTCACAGGAGGTCTGTGTTTGCATGTATTACGGTGAACGCTTCAACGCCTGGACCCACTTGGTCGGCGCCATCCTGGCCTGCATCGGTGCCATCTGGCTGATCGTCGTCGCGGGCCTGCAGGGCGACCCCTGGAAGATCGTCAGTTTCTCCATTTACGGCGGCACGCTGTTGCTGCTGTACAGCATTTCCACCCTCTACCACAGCACGCGTGGGCGGGCGAAGGTGATCATGCGCAAGCTCGATCACCTGTCGATCTACCTGCTGATCGCCGGCAGCTACACCCCGTTCTGCCTGGTCAGCTTGCGCGGGCCTTGGGGCTGGAGTTTGTTCGGGGTGGTCTGGGGGTTGGCGGTGATCGGCATGCTGCAGGAGATCAAGCCCCGCTCCGAGGCGCGGGTGCTGTCGATCATCATCTATGCGGTGATGGGCTGGATTGTCCTGGTGGCGGTCAACCCGCTGCTGCGCAGCCTCGGTACCGCCGGTTTCGCCTGGTTGGCGGCCGGCGGGGTGTTCTACACGGTGGGCATCATCTTCTTTGCCTTCGACAGCCGCTTTCGCCACTGGCACGGCATCTGGCACCTGTTCGTGATCGCCGGCAGCCTGCTGCACTTCATCGCCGTGTCGTTCTACGTACTTTAGGCGCCGGGTTAAAAATCGCCCCACAACTGCTGTGCCACCGACAGCGCCACCACTGGCGCGGTTTCGGTGCGCAGCACGCGTGGGCCGAGGCGCGCGGCGTGGAAGCCGGCGGCCTTGGCCTGGTCGACTTCAGCGTCGTTCAGGCCGCCTTCGGGGCCGATCAGGAAGGCCAGGCGTGACGGTGTGTCGTGGCTGGTCAGTGGTTCGGCCACCGGGTGCAGGACCAGTTTCAGGTCGGCTTCGGTGGTTTTGATCCATTCGGCCAGTGTCACCGGCGGATGGATCACGGGCAGGCTCGACCGGCCGCACTGTTCACAGGCACTGATGGCCACCTGGCGCCAGTGGGCCAGGCGCTTGTCGGCGCGTTCGTCCTTGAGGCGCACTTCACAGCGCTCGCTGACGATCGGGGTGATTTCGTTGGCGCCCAGTTCGGTGGCCTTCTGAATGGCCCAATCCATGCGCTCGCCACGGGACAGGCCCTGGCCAAGGTGGATGTGCAGCGCCGATTCGGCTTGGCCAGCCAGGGCCTGGTCCAGTGTCACGCGCACGGTTTTCTTGCCGACTTCGAGCAACTGGCCACGGTATTCCTGGCCGCTGCCGTCGAACAGTTGCACGGCGTCACCGGGGGCCATGCGCAGCACGCGGCCGATGTAATGGGCCTGGGCTTCGGGCAGGTCATGCTCGCCAAGGCTCAGGGGGGCGTCGATGAAGAAGCGGGACAGTCTCATGGTTCAGCTCGGACGAAAAGGGATCATGTGACCCTGTGGGAGCGGGTTCACCCGCGAATGCGAAGGTGGGGGCAACATCGCATTCGCGGGAACCCGCTCCCACAGGGTCGGCGGCGGGCTTTCGGGCCTAGCCCGGGTCGCGGAAGTCGGGGTGGAAGTTGGCCGGTACGGCAACGCTGACGCTGTCGCGGGTGGCGATGTCGATGCCTTCGCTGGCCACCTCGGCGAGGAAGTCGATCTGCTCGGGCGTGATCACATACGGCGGCAGGAAGTACACCACGCTGCCAAGCGGGCGCAGCAGCGCGCCGCGGGTCAGGGCGTGCTCGAAGACCTTCAAGCCACGGCGCTCCTGCCAGGGGTAGGCAACCTTGCCGGCCTTGTCCTGGACCATCTCGATGGCCAGGGCCATGCCGGTCTGGCGGATTTCGGCGACATGCGCATGGTCGGCCAGGTGCGCGGTGGCCGTGGCCATGCGCACGGACAAGGCCTTGTTGGCCTCGATCACGTTGTCCTGTTCGAAAATATCCAGGGTCGCCAGCGCTGCGGCGCAGGCCAGCGGGTTGCCGGTGTAGCTGTGCGAGTGGAGGAACGCGCGCAGGGTCGGGTAGTCGTCGTAGAAGGCCTGGTACACGGTATCGGTGGTCAGGCACGCGGCCAGCGGCAGGTAGCCCCCGGTCAGGGCCTTGGACAGGCACAGGAAGTCTGGGCGGATGCCGGCCTGTTCGCAGGCGAACATCGTCCCGGTGCGGCCGAAGCCCACGGCGATTTCGTCGTGGATCAGGTGCACGCCGTAGCGGTCACACGCTTCGCGCAGCAGTTTCAGGTAAACCGGGTGGTACATGCGCATGCCGCCTGCGCCCTGGATCAGCGGCTCGATGATCACCGCGCTGATGGTGGCGTGGTGCTCGGCCAGGGTTTGTTCCATGGCCTGGAACAGGTTGCGCGAGTGTTCTTCCCAACCCATGCCCTCAGGGCGCAGGTAGCAATCGGGGCTGGGCACCTTGATGGTGTCGAGCAGCAGCGCCTTGTAGGTTTCGGTGAACAGCGGCACGTCGCCCACCGACATCGCGGCAATGGTTTCGCCATGGTAGCTGTTGGTCAGCGTGACGAAGCGCTTCTTCTCGGGTTTGCCGATGTTCTGCCAGTAATGGAAGCTCATCTTCAACGCGACTTCGATGCAGGATGAGCCGTTGTCGGCGTAGAACACCCGGTCCAGCCCGGCCGGGGTCATGGCGACCAGGCGCTCGGACAGCTCGATCACCGGCTGGTGGCTGAAACCGGCCAGGATCACGTGCTCCAGCTGGTCGACCTGGTCCTTGATGCGCTGGTTGATGCGCGGGTTGGCATGGCCGAACACGTTGACCCACCAACTGCTCACGGCGTCCAGGTAGCGCTTGCCTTCGAAGTCCTCCAGCCACACGCCTTCACCACGCTTGATCGGGATCAGCGGCAGTTGCTCGTGGTCTTTCATCTGGGTGCAGGGGTGCCACAGGACCTTGAGGTCACGTTGCATCCACTGATCGTTGAGGCCCATGGGTACTTCTCCTGGCTTTGCTGCTGGCTTGGACCGCGTAAGCCTAAGCAAAGCTGGAGGGCACCACAACCGCTGGCAGTCATTGTCGTCGGGTACCGGTCCATTCGAGCTTGCGAATGTGCACCGTGCCGGCCTGCGAGGTGGAGATGGTCAGGCGGCGGAAGGGGCCGTCGATCACTTGTTCACAAGGTTGGGTGACAATAGGGCCGGGCCTAAGGTCCGGGTAGTCGTTGCCTTCGACGGTGAGCCAATAGAAGTTGCGAGGTGCCGGAACGAGCATGTCGTAATAATGGTTCTGAGCATCAAAGAGCATGTGCACGTTATCGTAGGGAAAATCTCTCACCACGTAGTATTCCAGCCACAAGCTTTCGACTTCCTCTGTGAAAGCAATCTGGACTTCAGAGTGTTCGCCTATGACCAACTCAGTGCCATCCTCGCCCTTGAACGCCTCGAAGCCCGACCAGGAGGTGCTGTTGGAGTGAATGGTGAGGCCTGATGGCATATCCAGTGGCTGTTGGTACCTGAGAAACTGTGGCACGACACCGGTGAAATGCTCCTCGAAGATCATGCGCAGGCCCTCCTGATGGGCTTTTGGCGATTATCGCCAGCATCGCCTACCCGCGTGTGACACGGCTACTGGCAAAAATGTCAGTTGCCAAAAGGACTTGATGTCGCCGTGCTGGCAGGGTTGGCAGAGCTGACGTATTCTTAACGCATCGCCTCGGGGCATTCCTGCCTCCCTATTTTTCTGTAACGTCTGACTCGGAGTTCGCCGACATGGCTGCTGCTTGGGTGCGCCTGTGCGCGTTGGTATTGATTGGTGTGTCCAGCGGTGCCGCGCTGGCAAAGGACAAAACACCTACGGCTATCGTGGTGGGTGGGGGCCTTGCGGGCCTCACTGCAGCCTATGAACTGCAGAGCAAGGGCTGGCAGGTGACGCTGCTGGAGGCCAAGTCGGGTATGGGCGGTCGCTCGGGCCTGGCCACCAGTGAGTGGATCGGCAACGCCAAGGCACAGCCGGTACTCAACCAGTACCTCGACCGTTTCAAACTTGAAACACTGCCAGCGCCAGAGTTCGTGCGTACGCCGGGCTACCTGATCGACGGTGAGTACTTCAGTGCGACGGACCTTGCCACCAAGCAGCCGGCTACTGCCGAGGCGCTCAAGCGCTATGAGAAAACCCTCGACGACCTGGCCCGTTCGATCGACGACCCGCTGAACCCCCAGGCGACCAGCACGCTGTTCGCCCTCGATCAGATCAACGTGTCTTCCTGGCTCGACAAGCTGCAACTGCCGGCCACTGCGCGTCAGCTGGTCAACCAGCAGATCCGTAGCCGTTACGATGAGCCGTCGCGCCTGTCGCTGCTGTATTTCGCTCAGCAGAACCGCGTTTACCGTGGTGTCAGCGACCGCGATCTGCGTGCCGCGCGCCTGCCCGGTGGCAGCCCGGTGTTGGCCCAGGCGTTCGTCAAACAGCTGAAGACCATCAAGACCAGCTCGCCGGTCACTGCCATCGTGCAGGACAAGGACGGCGTCACCGTCAAGGTTGGCAGCGTGGGCTACCAGGCCGATTACCTGGTCATGGCCGTGCCGCTGCGCGCCCTGGCCAAGATCCAGATGACCCCGGGCCTGGACAGCCAGCACCTGGCCGCGCTCAAGGGCACCAACTATGGCTGGCGCGACCAGCTGATGCTCAAGTTCAACAAGCCGGTGTGGGAAAGCCGGGCCCGTATGTCCGGCGAAATCTTCAGTAACGCAGGCCTGGGCATGCTGTGGATCGAACCGGCGCTGAAGGGTGGCGCCAACGTGGTGATCAACCTGTCTGGCGACAACGCCCGCCTGCTGCAGGCATTTGGCGACAAGCAGATGGTCGACCAGGTGCTTATCCGCCTGCATGCGTTTTATCCACAGGCCCGCGGTTCGTTCACCGGCTACGAAGTCAAACGCTACAGCACTGACGCTGGCACCGGTGGCGCCTACCTGGCCTACGGCCCAGGGCAGATCAGCAAGTACTGGCGCCTGTGGGAGCGCCCGGTGCAGCGCATCAGCTTCGCCGGTGAGCACACTGACGCGCTCTACCCAGGCACCTTGGAAGGCGCCTTGCGCAGCGGCCAACGCGCGGCGGGCCAGGTGCAGGACCTGCTGGCCGGCAAGTCGTTCGACCCGGCCAAGGCCGTACCGGTGGCGGCAGCAGCAGCAGGCGCCGCGGCGGCCAAAGACAAGGGAGGGTTCTTCTCCAACCTGTTCGGTGGTGCTTCCGACAAGGCTGAAAAGAGCGACAAGGTGGAAAAAGCCCCGGCCAAGGCCGAGCCGGTGAAAGAAGAGGCCAAGCAGGACAAGCCAGGTTTCTTCAAGCGCCTGTTTGGTGGGGCTGACAAGCCTGAGGTGAAAGCCCAGCCGATTGCCAAGGCCGACGAAGTGGCCCCGGCACCGGTCGCTCCAGAGCCGGTTGCGCCGGCGCCTGTGGCCAAGGAAGCCGCGGCCAAACCTGCTGCTGCCAAGCCTGCCGCGCCTAAAACCGCCCCTGCCAAGCATGCCCCGGCGCACAAGCCGGCGGCAAAACAGGCGCACAAGCCTGTTGAAGCGAAAAAGGCCACAGTCAAATCAGAGCCCGCGAAGAAGCCAGTGGCCAATACCCAGGCCAAGGCGGGTTGATTGATCGACAGTGCCGGCCTCTTCCTCCTGTAGGAGCAGCCTTGTGCTGCGAAGAGGCCGGCACTGGCAACCCTGAACTCACCGACTATCGTTAATGTTTCCTTAATAGGAAGCTTTCACAATATCCATCGGATTTCTCGATAATCCGAAGCAATTTTTTCCGCTTTTATTCGATACGTTACGCGTTAGTCTGTGCACAGCTTTCACGGGGAAACACGCCAACATGCAACTGCGCAATTCACCTTCTCGCTACGGCGTGGTCAGCATCATCCTGCACTGGGGTGTCGCGCTGGCAGTCTTCGGCCTGTTTGGCCTGGGGCTGTGGATGGTCGGCCTGGATTACTACGACCCTTGGCGCAAGTCGGGCCCTGACCTGCACAAGAGCATCGGCCTGGTGCTGCTGGCAGTGATGCTGCTGCGCGTACTCTGGCGTTTCATCAGCCCGCCACCGCCGGCACCGGCCAACCACGGGGCACTCACCCGCGTGGCCGCCAAGCTGGGCCATCTGGCACTGTATGTGGGGCTGTTCGCGGTGATGATCGCCGGTTATTTGATCTCCACCGCCGACGGCGTTGGTATTCCGGTATTCGGCTTGTTCGAAGTACCGGCTCTGGTCAGCGACCTGCCCGATCAGGCGGACCTGGCTGGGGTGATCCATCTCTGGCTAGCCTGGGGCCTGGTGATTTTTGCCGTGCTGCATGGCCTGGCAGCACTGAAACACCACTTCATAGACCGTGACGCGACCCTGATCCGCATGCTGGGCCGCAAAGCTTGACTCTCAACCTCAATTGCAAGGAATAGAAAGGATGTTGAAAAAGACTTTTGCCGCTCTGGCGCTCGGTACTGCACTGTTCTCCGCTGGCCAAGCCATGGCCGCTGACTACAAGATCGACAAGGAAGGCCAGCACGCGTTCGTCGACTGGAAGATCAGCCACCTGGGCTACAGCTTCATTCACGGTACCTTCAAGGACTTCGACGGCAACTTCAGCTGGGACAGCGCCAAGCCTGAAGCGAGCAAGATCAACGTCGACCTGAAGACTGCCAGCCTGTGGTCGAACCACGCCGAGCGTGACAAGCACATCGCCAGCAAAGACTTCCTGGACGTGAAGAAGTACCCGGACGCCAAGTTCGTGTCGACCGCCGTCAAATCGACCGGTGAGAAGACTGCCGACGTGACCGGTGACCTGACCCTGCACGGCGTGACCAAGCCGGTCACCTTCAAGGCCACCTTCAACGGTGAAGGCAAGGACCCATGGGGCGGCGAACGTGCTGGCTTCAATGCCACCACCACGCTGAACCTGAACGACTTCGGCATCAAAGGCCCAGGCGCGACTTCGCAGACCTTGGACCTGGATATCAGCCTTGAAGGCGTTAAGGCGAAGTAATCGCTGCACGTGTAATAAAAACGCCGGGGATGAGCGATTGACGCTCATCCCCGGCGTTTTGCTTTGCAGTGTCAGAGGTACGGGACCAGGTCAGTCAACCCCGCCGCAGGCGCTGGAAGGCCCAAGGCCTGCAGGGCGTGCCATGTGGCATCGTTTACCGTGATGACGCCCCAATCCGCCAAATAATCAGCGAGGTTGCAGTTTGCGACCAGGGACAGGGAAGTGGCGAACCCGTTCAAGTCGGCCGTGCATTGTGGATTGTCGCGAATGTAGCGATCCCAGGCGGGCAGGTAGTGGTCGCCGAAGCCCTTCCTGAGTTGTTCAAAAATGGCGAGGGAGTCTGGCGACTCCATGTATCGCTTCTGGTCGCGGGGCTTGGCCAGCCACGCTTTCAGCGCCGGCCAGCGAGTAGGCAGAATGTCGCTGTAGTCGTGTTTGTGAACGCGCCCGACTGCAAGCGCGTAGATGTTTACCGAGTTCTCGCGGAACATGGGTGCGACGGCATTGACGACGTTCTGAAAGTGATGGCCGTACTCATGCAGCGTCACCCAGCGTTTGTGGGCTTCACCTGCAAGCAATGCGCACATGTATTCGTTGCCAGGGTCACGCCTATGCGGCAGAAGGATTAATCCCGTCGTTGCGCTTGGGTTGATCGTCGACGCTGCCTCCACAGCGTGTATCCACATATCGCTGCGCCTATGCCTTGGCGATGAGCCGTCCAGGCCGCAGGCCTGGGCTTGGATGCTCAGCACTTCTTGATGGGAGCGGACAATTTCGGCGACATCGGCAATCGCAAACCGATTGAAGGTGTCGGTGTAGGCTGAAATGGCAATGCGGTCACCGACAAGCTGTACCTCGGACACTGCGTCACAGAGCAATAGCATTGTTAGAAAGTCCGAAGGCGGCGTTTGGTCGAGGACGTAGTACGGAATGGGTTGAACCGCCTCGTCGAAAATCACTCGGCAGCCCGAACTGCCGTTATTGCGGATATGTACCACGCCGCCCAGTGGGTCGAGGGGCAGTATGTTTTCCCCTCGCTGCAGACGATGCTCGCGCATGTTCTGGGTTTGCTGGCTGCGGTCCGCTTGCTGCGCCAGGCCCTGAATGCCGATCGTCACGGTAACATTGCAATCATCACCCTCCAGAAAGATCGAGGCGCGGGTGTTCGCCGGAAGCTTGTAGCCGGTGGGTTTGTAATCGGCCCATTGAAGTAGCCATCGATAGGCTTGTCGATCTGCCTGTTTAGTCGGAGTCGGAGTGACCCAGACCGAGCGTGGGTGGACGAAGTAGCTGTTGGCAAGGACAGGAATGGAGGCTTCGCCATCGACGATGCGAACCAGAATGGTGTCTTTGCTGTTGAGGTAACTCGCTGGAAGATCGCCATTATGAAAGGTGCCATCGGGCTTCACACTGGCGATGCCTTTCCATCGGTTTTCTGAAAAGGCTTCGACTGTGCCCTTTCTAGCTGACGTGCTGCCACGCACATCGATGCGGGAACCCGCTCTCAACGAAAGTGTTTCTATCAGCGGTCTTGAAACTGCGATTTGTTCAAGGGCGTCGGCGTCGGCGTCGATGCAGTCGATGAGTGCACGTTGCGCGTTGCTGTGTTGCTGGGTTTCTGTAGTACGCACTTCTATTACTCAGTGGGGAGTGAGTAATTACGATGAGCGCAATGAAACGATGACAAAACTCGCAGGACTGATAGGTTGCGGGAGGGGGAGCATTCGGATAAAGCTATGCGGCGGGCTGTTCAGCAGCCCACCGGATAGATCACTTCAATGTCAGCGATTGCGCGTCAGCAGCGCAGGTCGCTCGCCGCGTGGGCGGCTTGGCAGATCGTCCAGTTGCTCAGGCGTTGGGTAACGATCGAGCTTGGATTCCTTGCGGATGATCACTGGCTGGTTCTGCGGCTCACGCGAGCTGCGGACTGCAGGTTCCTGGCGCGCAGCATCATCGCGCGCCGGGCGACCGCGACCACCGCCGTTGTTGTCACGGCGTGCACCGCCGCCCGCATTGTTGCGCGGTGGGCGCTTCTCGCCGCTGGCGCTGCGTGGCTGGCCACCCGTGCGAGGTTGGCCGCCGTTGTTGCTGCGCGGAGCCGCCGCACCTTGGCCCTGGTTTTGACCTGCGCCAGTGCCACCGCCAGGACGGCGGTTACGCCCCTGGTTCTTGCCCTGGTACGGGCTGACGTAGTCAGCGCGGTTGCCAAAGTTGTCGACTTCGTCATCCAGGAACTCGTCCGGGGCACGGTCGGCCGGTGCTTTCGGTGTGCTGTTCTGGCTGGCTTGCTGCTGGCGTGGCTTGTTGTCACGCGGTTTGCGCTGTTGCGGCTTGTCGCCCGCCTTTTCCTTCTCGGCAGGCTTCTCGGCAGCGTGCTGCCGGGTCTTGCCCTTGTCCTTGCCTTTGTCCTTGCGGCCGCCGTTGGCGTCTTTGCCGCCTTCGCCGCGTGGCTGGTTGCGACCGCCACGGCCGGTGTTTTGCGGGCGTTCGCGCACTTCCGGCTTCTCGGCCTCGACCTGGCTTGCGTCGAAGCCCATCAGGTCGCCGTCAGCAATCTTCTGCTTGGTGACCCGCTCGATGCTCTTGAGCAGCTTCTCTTCATCAGGCGCGACCAAGGAAATGGCCTCACCCGAACGGCCGGCACGGCCTGTACGGCCGATCCGGTGGACGTAGTCCTCCTCGACATTGGGCAGCTCGAAGTTGACCACGTGGGGCAACTGGTCGATGTCCAGGCCGCGGGCGGCGATGTCGGTGGCAACCAGTACCCGAACGGCGTTGGCCTTGAAGTCGGCCAGGGCTTTGGTGCGGGCGTTCTGGCTCTTGTTGCCGTGGATCGCGGCGGCGGTCAGGCCGTGCTTTTCCAGGTACTCGGCCAGGCGGTTGGCGCCATGCTTGGTACGGGTGAAGACCAGCACCTGTTCCCAGGCACCCTGGGTGATCAGGTGTGCCAGCAGCGCACGCTTGTGGCTGGCGGGCAGGCGGTAGATGCGCTGCTCGATGCGCTCGACCGTGGTGTTCGGTGGGGTGACCTCGATGCGCTCCGGGTTATGCAGGAGCTTGTCGGCCAGGTCGGTGATGTCCTTGGAGAAAGTGGCCGAGAACAGCAGGTTCTGGCGTTTGGCCGGCAGGCGGGCAAGGACCTTCTTCACGTCATGGATGAAGCCCATGTCGAGCATGCGGTCGGCTTCGTCGAGGACCAGGATTTCGACGTGGGCCAGGTCGACCTTGCCTTGGCCAGCCAGGTCAAGCAGGCGGCCAGGGCACGCGACCAGTACATCGACACCTTTGGCGATGGCCTGGATTTGTGGGTTCATGCCGACACCGCCGAAGATACAGGCGCTGACCAGCGGCAGATCACGGGCATAGACCTTGAAGCTGTCATGCACCTGGGCGGCCAGCTCGCGGGTCGGAGTCAGGACCAGTACGCGAGGCTGGCGTGGGCCATGGCGCTGCGACTTGTCAGGGTGGCCACCCGGGAACAGGCGCTCGAGGATCGGCAAGGCGAAACCGCCGGTTTTACCAGTACCTGTCTGGGCGGCGACCATCAGATCACGGCCTTGCAACACGGCGGGAACAGCCCGCTGTTGCACCGGAGTCGGCTGGGTATAGCCCGCAGCCTCGATAGCGCGGACAAGAGCCTCGGAGAGACCGAGGGAAGCAAAGGACATGGGCAATCCTGTTCTCGTGTGGGCTGGGCCCGTTGGGATGTTCTGCCTGGCGCGACGGGCATCGGTGAGATGCGATCGCGTCCGGTCCAGCTTGGCTTTCACTGCACATCCAGGAAGCGGAGGGCTGACGCGATGGTGCGTCGTTGCCGATCGGGATGCCTGTTGCTAGGCCGAGCGTCCGGGCGTAAGCCTGGCGGGAAGGCCCGAGTATAACAGAGCTATCGCGACGTGCTGCTTTCCTGCTGCTCAACGGCGTTGAGAATGTTTCCGATGTCGCCTATGTAGCGGTGGCTGATAGCGGCGTAGGCGGGTTCCTGCTTGAAGCGTTGCAATTCTTCGGAGAACGCCTGGGCCAGTGCCTCGCGCCCGGGTTTGCGGGTCAGCCCCAGGTATTGCGTCTGTCGGCTGACCACCCAGGGCAGCTCTTCAATGCGTTGTTCAAGGCCCAGCTGGCGCATCAGGTAGCGCCCGACCCTGCGGTCGGTAATCAGCAAATCGATACGGCCCAGCAGAAGTTTGCCGAAGTTGGCTTCATGGGTAGGGGCTGATTCGCGGCGAAAACGCGGCGAATCGTTGAACGCGGCGCCATATGTGTAGCCGGGCGATGTGCCGACGGACAGGCCCGCAAGATCGTCCAGGCCGGTGACGGCATGACGGCGGCTGCGGGCCTGAAACAGCACGAACTCGACATCCGACATGGGCTCCGTTGGGTAGACCAGGTAGGGCCTGCGCGTGTCGAACTGGAAGACATCCACAATACCGTCGGCCAGCCCTTGCTCGATCATTGCCAGGCAGCGCTTCCAGGGCAGGAACTGCCATTCCACCTCTACCCCCAGGCGCTTGAATACCTGGGTGGTCACTTCGTAGTCGATGCCCCGAGGTTGGCCATCTTGCTGGTACACATACGGTGCCCAGTCGTCGGACACCAGGCGCAGGCGTTCGGCCAGAGCCAACGGGCTCAGGCAGGCGAGCAGCAGGATCCAGAACAATCGGGTGGTGGCGAACATGGCCCGCAGATTACGCGCTCGGCCTGCTCAAGGCCAGTGAAGCGGCGGCTGTTCAGGCCTGCGCCGACTTGAGCAGGTGCGCTTCGATAGCCTTGCGCTGTGCCCCGAGTGACAGGCGCAGGCCCGGGTGACGCAGGCACTGGCGCAGCTGTTCGGGCTGGATGCGGCCGTTGCGCGCATTGAAGTTCTCCAGGGCTTTGTCCCACCAGGCCGATGCACAGGCCCGGTCGAACTCATTGGGGTAGGGGTAGCTGCCATACAGCAATTCGCGGGCAAATTGCCGCTCGTGGCTGGGCAGGGTCAGGCTCAACGCCTTGTAGCCCAGCCGATGCAGGGTCGGCGGCCGCGGCAGTTGATCATTGACCCGCGCGACATCGGCCAGTGCAGCTTCGCTCAACGGAGCGTCGCCGTGTTTGCGCAGCCAGGCCTGGATCTTGGCGCGGAACTGGGCCTTGCGGCTCCAGTAGTGGTGGATGACGTCGGTGCACTCGGCCAGCTGCAGTTTGCGGTAGGCCGCCACTGCCAGGCAGAACTCTTCGAGGGTGTAGGCCTCGCGGGCCAGTGGGTAGAACTGGTCCATCATGGCGATGGAGTGGTCCAGTGCCTGCGCGTCTTCGGCGGTGAGCCCGATCACGCCCGAGTTGATCAAGGGCATCTGGCAATCGGCCAGGCCTTGGGCCTGGAGGACGGCCAGCAGGTTCTTGTACAGCAGGCATTTCTGGTTGGCGCCGTAGCGCCCGCCGATGGCGTTGCACAGCAGGTGGCCAGGCGCGACCCGCTGGAACAGCCGCATCGGTGACTGACGGAAGAAGGTGTCGGTATCGATCAGCACCGCCATCGCATGCTGCGTCAGCACCTGACGCAGCAGCACATGCTTGCTGCGAAAGTGATAACCATGCGGGGCATTCCACGCCGCGCGCGTGGCGTCGTCGAGCAGGTGCAGCGTGACCGGCAGCTTGGCATAGGGCGCCGGGTTGTCGGTGTAGACCTGAATATCCAGCGCCTCGCCTGCCGATACGTCCAGGTGGGCAAGGGCACTGACGATGCTGAAGCAGGCTTCCTGATGGTAGGTGGCCGGGCCGAAAGCCAGGTAGACGAGCTGAGGGCGCGATGGCTGAGGATGCTGCATGTCAGGCAAGACCTGTTTAACCCGAAAATAAATAAGGCCTTAGTCTATGACCAAAGCCTTAATCATTTCTTAATCAGATATTGCCAAAAAGTTTCAGCGAGGCAGCTTCAGGTTGTTCCAGATCGCCAGGCTCGCTTCGGCCTGGTTCAGCGTATAGAAGTGCAGGCCCGGTGCGCCGCCTTGCAGCAGTTGTTCACACATGCGGGTGATCACTTCTTCGCCGAAGGCCTGGATGCTGGCGGTGTCGTCACCATAGGCTTCCAGCTGCTTGCGGATCCAGCGCGGGATCTCTGCGCCGCAGGCGTCGGAGAACCGGGCCAGCTTGCTGTAGTTGGTGATTGGCATGATGCCGGGCACCACCGGGATATCGACGCCCAGTTTCTGCGCACGCTCGACAAAATAGAAATAGCTGTCGGCGTTGAAGAAGTACTGGGTGATGGCGCTGTCGGCACCGGCCTTGACCTTGTGCACGAAGTTGGCCAGGTCGATCTCGAAGTTGCGGGCCTGGGGGTGCATCTCGGGGTAGGCCGCCACTTCCAGGTGGAAGTGATCACCGGTTTCCTGGCGGATGAATTCGACCAGGTCGCTGGCGTAGCGCAGCTCGCCGCTGGCCATGCCCATGCCGGAAGGCAGGTCGCCACGCAGGGCAACGATGCGCTTGATGCCAGCAGCCTTGTACTCGGCAAGCAGGGCGCGCAGCTCTTCTTTGGTGTCGCCGACGCACGACAGGTGCGGTGCGGCAGGCACTTTCACTTCGCTCTCCAGCTGCAGCACAGTGTTCAGTGTACGGTCGCGGGTAGAGCCGCCGGCACCGTAGGTGCAGGAGAAGAAATCGGGGTTGTAGGTGGCCAGCTGGCGGGCAACGCCCATCAGCTTTTCGTGACCGGCATCGGTCTTGGTGGGGAAGAATTCGAAACTGTAGCGGCGTTCTTGTGACATCTCTGTTTCCTCAGCTGCAGGCCATGAGCCGCACGCTGCAAGTAAAAGCCAGGGCGGTGGGGGCCGGCCTGGCTTGGGCATCGATCAAGATTAAACGACTACAAGCGCCCGCCGGCATGCCGCCGGGCGCTTGCCGCTTAGTAGCGGTACGCGTGTGGCTTGAACGGGCCTTCGACAGTCACGCCGATGTAGTCGGCTTGCTGCTGGGTCAGCTGGGTGACCACGCCGCCGAAGCCGCGGACCATTTCCAGGGCCACTTCTTCGTCGAGCTTCTTGGGCAGCACTTCTACGGTCAGGCGTTCGGCTTTCTTCTCGGCCGACAGGTCGGCGTACTTCTGCTCGAACAGGAAGATCTGTGCCAGCACCTGGTTGGCGAACGAACCGTCCATGATGCGGCTTGGGTGACCGGTGGCGTTGCCCAGGTTCACCAGACGGCCTTCAGCCAGCAGGATCAGGTAGTCGTCGTTTTGCGGGTCGAAGCTGCCAGCGCCGGTGCGGTGGATCTTGTGCACCTGCGGCTTGACCTCTTCCCAGGCCCAGTTCTTGCGCATGAAGGCGGTGTCGATCTCGTTGTCGAAGTGGCCGATGTTGCAGACCACGGCACGCTTCTTCAGGGCCTTGAGCATGTTGGCGTCGCAGACGTTGACGTTACCGGTGGTGGTGACGATCAGGTCGATCTTGCCCAGCAGCGCTTTGTCGATGCTGGCCTCGGTGCCGTTGTTGATGCCGTCGATGAACGGCGAAACCAGCTCGAAGCCGTCCATGCAGGCTTGCATGGCGCAGATCGGGTCAACTTCGGTGACCTTGACGATCATGCCTTCCTGACGCAGGGACTGGGCCGAGCCCTTGCCCACGTCACCGTAGCCGATCACCAGGGCTTGCTTGCCCGACAGCAGGTGGTCGGTGCCACGCTTGATGGCGTCGTTAAGGCTGTGACGGCAGCCGTACTTGTTGTCGTTCTTGCTCTTGGTGACCGAGTCGTTGACGTTGATCGCCGGGACTTTCAGCTCGCCCTTGGCCAGCATGTCCAGCAGGCGGTGCACGCCGGTGGTGGTCTCTTCGGTGACACCGTGGACGCGGTCCAGAACGGCTGGGTACTTCTTGTGCAGCAGTTCGGTCAGGTCGCCGCCGTCGTCGAGGATCATGTTGGCGTCCCATGGCTGGCCATCCTTGAGGATGGTCTGCTCCAGGCACCACTCGTATTCTTCCTCGGTTTCGCCTTTCCAGGCGAACACCGGGATACCGGCGGCAGCGATGGAGGCAGCGGCCTGGTCCTGGGTGGAGAAGATGTTGCAGGACGACCAGCGCACTTCGGCACCCAGGGCAACCAGGGTTTCGATCAGCACGGCAGTCTGAATGGTCATGTGGATGCAGCCCAGAATCTTCGCACCCTTGAGCGGTTGCTCGGTGAGGTACTTGCGACGCAGGCCCATCAGTGCAGGCATTTCCGATTCGGCGATGATGGTTTCGCGACGGCCCCAGGCAGCCAGGGAGATGTCAGCGACTTTGAAATCGGTAAAACCAGCAGGCGTGTTTACAGCGCTCATGAGAGCCTCCATTCGTAGTGTGCGAATGGGCGCCGTTGTGCGTTGAGCGTCCGCAGGAGCGGACAACGCCCCATCCGAGCCTGACAGGCCTAGCCTGCTGCAGCGCCCCTCGGACAGGTGGCGGGCATGGCCGCCGCTGCGGGTGGCCAAGTGAAGCGGCAGGATTATAGCCGCGACAGGGACCTTCGCCCAAGGTTTTCTGTCGATTAATCGAGACGATAGTCGATGTTCAATGGAGCGGCGACGGCCGCTCTGCCATCATGAATGCACGTTAGCCAAGCAGGTTAGGAGTACCGATGAACTTTCACACCCGCAAATGGGTAAAACCCGAAGACCTCAACCCCAATGGCACCCTGTTCGGTGGCAGCCTGTTGCGCTGGATCGACGAAGAAGCGGCGATTTACGCCATCGTCCAGCTGGGCAACCAGCGTGTGGTGACCAAGTACATGTCGGAGATCAACTTCGTCAGTGCCTCACGCCAGGGCGACATCATCGAACTGGGCATCACCGCCACTGAATTCGGCCGCACCTCGATCACCCTCAAGTGCGAAGTGCGCAACAAGATCACCCGCAAGAGCATCCTGACCGTCGACAAGATGGTGTTCGTCAACCTCGGCGAAGATGGCATGCCGGCGGCTCACGGGCGCACCGAGATCAAATACGTCCAGGACCAGTTCCCGGACTCGGCAGTCGAGTAGGCATTTTGGGGCTGCCTTGCAGCCCATCGCGACACAAGGCCGCTCCTACAGGAGAATGCGAATCCCGTGTAGGAGCGGCCTTGTGTCGCGATGGGCCGCAAAGCGGCCCCCTTGTTTTCAGGGCTGGGCGCTAACCTTGCGCACCACCCGGCCGATGCTCAGCCCCTGCACCAGGATCGACGACAACACCACGATGTAGGTGATCGACAGCAGCAGGTCACGTTCCTCACCCAGCGGCAGCGACAGTGCCAGCGCTACCGACACGCCGCCGCGCAGGCCGCCCCAGGTCAGTACCCGCACGGTGCCTTTCGGCACACTCCGCCAGCGGCGCAGCAGCAAGATTGCCGGGGCCACGGTAAGCAGCCGCGACAGCAGGACCGCCAGTGCCAGCACACCGCCGGCCGCCAGGTGCATCCAGTTGAATGGCAGCAGCAGCAGCTCAAGGCCGATCAGCGCGAACAGCAAGGCGTTGAGCATGTCATCGATCAACTCCCAGAAACCGTCCATGTAGCGACGGGTCATGTCGTTCATCGCCAGGTTGCGCCCCATGTTGCCGATGATCAGGCCGGCGACCACCATGGCGATCGGTGCAGAAACGTGCAGTTCGTAGCACATTGCCGAGCCACCGATGACCAGCGCCAAGGTCAGCATGACCTCGACCTGGTACTGCTCCACGCTCTTGATCATGCGGTAGGTGGCGTAGCCGATCACGCCGCCGAACACCACACCGCCAATGGCCTCGCGGGCGAACAGCACCGCTGTGTCATAGGCACTGGGGGTTTCGCCGAGCTGGATGATGCCCAGCAGCACGGTGAACACCACGACCGCGGTGCCGTCGTTGAACAGCGACTCGCCGACGATGGTGGTTTTCAGCGGCTTGGAGGCATTGGCGGTCCGCAATGCGCCGAGCACGGCAATCGGGTCGGTGGGCGAGATCAGTGCGCCGAACAGCAGGCAGTAGATCAGCGGAACCTGCCAGCCGAACATCGCGAACACCCAGTGCGACAGGTAGCCGATCACCACGGTGGCGATCAGCACGCCGATGGTCGCCAGCAGGCCGATCGGCCAGCGATAGCTGCGCAGGTCTGAGAGGTTGACGTGCAAGGCGCCGGCGAACAGCAGGAATGCCAGCATCCAGTGCATCAGCAAATCGTTGAAGTCGATCTGGTTCATCAGGCCTTCGACGCGCTCTTCGAGGCCAGGGAAGCCAATCAGGCTAAGCCCTTGCAGCATCAACGAGAACAGCAGTGCCGTGACCATCACGCCAATGGCGGGTGGCAGGCCGATGAAGCGGTAGTTGACGTAGGTGAGAAGGGTGGTGAGGCAGATAAACGCGGCAACTAATTCAAGCATCCCAAATCCTGTAACAGTGGCTTCCAAGTCGTACCCGAATGACTCGGGCAGTTCTTTGATGACCTGGCGAGGGCTTCGGGGCACACCTTTGACCGGAATTGTTGGAATCGTTCATGTGTAGGGCTTGAGTTGTACGATGGTTTTGAGATGCGCCGCCCGCGCGGCGCCCGATTTCGTAAACGCTGAAAATCTTCCGACATACGCACACCAGACTGAAGACGATATATTCGTGCCTCAATAACGTCACAAGGACTTGAAGGCGTGTTGGCAACTTCCCTGGTACTGGTCGCCGCCCTCCTGCATGCGACCTGGAACACCCTGATCAAATTCAGCGGCGAGCGCTTGTTGGTGATTGCCAGCATGGACACGGTCGCGCTGGCTTTTGCCGTGCTGGCCGTGGCCTTTGTCGAGGTGCCTCCTGCTGAAATCTGGCCCTGGTTGATCGCCTCGGCGCTGGCCGAACAGTTGTACCGCTATCTGCTGATCCAGGCCTATCGGGTGGGTGACCTGGGGCTGGTCTATCCTCTGATGCGCGGGCTGTCGCCGCTGGTGGTGCTGGGCTTGACCTTAGCCTTTGCCGGGGAATCGCTGAGCCAGCAGCAGATCATCGGCATCCTGCTCATTCCGTGTGGCATGGCGTGCCTGCTGTGGCAGGGGGGCGGTGGTGATCGGCTGCCTTGGTCGATGTTGCCCGTGGTGGCGCTGATTGGCCTGTGCATCGGTTGCTACACCTGGTTCGACGGCCAGGCGGTGCGGCTGTGGGGCAAGCCTTGGGACTACCTGGTATGGCTGACCTTGCTCAGTGCCTGGCCCTTCCCGCTGCTGGCCAGTGTGGCGCGCCGGGCACCGTTTGTGCTGTTTTGGCGAACCCAGTGGCGGCTGGGGTTGGCCGTAGGGCTTTGTGTGCTGTTCAGTTATGCCCTGGTGCTGTGGGCCATGCACCTGGGGTCGGTGGCCGAGGCGGCGGCGCTGCGGGAATTGAGCGTGATCCTGGTGGTGCTGTTGGGTATGCGCTACCTCAAAGAACCTTTTGGCGGGCCAAGACTCCTAGCTTGCGGGCTGGTGCTGGCAGGCATGCTGGTAATGAAGCTCTAACCTTTCGATTGAACAAGGAGTGCTGTCCATGACCGTTGCCCTGTGGTGCATCCTGATTGCCCTGGTATTGCCGCCGCTTTGTGCATTGATCGCCAAAGTGAGCAGTGGCCGCTTCGGCCTTAAGGACAATCACGATCCGCGTGCCTTCCTGGACACGCTATCGGGCCTGCCACGCCGAGCCCATGCGGCGCAGCAGAATAGCTACGAAGCGTTTCCCGCGTTTGCGGCGGCCGTGCTGGTGGCAGATATCGTCGGCAATGCCGAGCAAGTGACGCAGGACGTGCTGGGCGTGATGTACATCACCAGCCGGTTGCTCTACATCATCTGCTACCTGGCGGACTGGGCGGCATTGCGGTCAGTGGTGTGGTTTACCGGGTTGGCGTTGATCGTGACGTTTTTCGTGGTTTCCGCCTGAAACCGAGTTGCCCTCTTCGCGGGTAAACCCGCTCCCACAAGGTTTAGCGCAGCCTGGAAGGTTTTCACAAGCCCTGTGGGAGCGGGTTTACCCGCGAAGAAGTCAGCGCAGAATCAAAGGACTTTCGGTACTTCAGGCAGCGGTTTGCCTTTAGGCCACAGCATCCAGATCTGCCCTTGCTGCTTCATGTTCCCGGCCAGCTCACCTGCTTCTGGCCCAGTCCCCCAGAACAGGTCTGCACGTACCTCACCGGCAATCGCACCCCCGGTATCCTGAGCGCCTACCGGCCGCACAACAGGGGTACCATCCGGGCGCGTAGTGGATAACCAGAGCAGGCTGCCCAACGGAATCACCTTGCGGTCGATCGCCACGCTGTAGCCGGCCGTCAGTGGCACGTTGAGCGAGCCGCGCGGGCCTTCGTTACTGTCGGGGCGGGTGCTGAAAAACACGTAGCTGGGGTTGCTGGCCAGTAGCTCTGGTACCCGCTGCGGGTTGGCCTGGGCCCAGGCATGAATGCTGCCCATGCTCACGTCTTCCTTCTTCAACTGGCCCTGTTCCACCAGCCAACGCCCGATCGGCCGGTAGGGGTGGCCATTTTGGTCGGCGTAGCCCAGGCGCAGTTGGCGGCCATCTTCCAGTTGTACCCGGCCCGAACCCTGTATCTGCAGGAACTGCAGGTCCATCGGGTCGGTCAGCCAGGCCAGCACTGGGGCTTTTACGCCCTCACGGTTGATGACTTCGGCCGTGTCGTAAGGCTTGAGCACCCGGCCATCGAGTCGCCCGCGCAGGCGCTTGCCCTTGAGCTCTGGGTACACGCTGGCGAGGTCGACCACGATCATGTCGTCGGGCACGCCGTACACCGCTACGTGGTTGGTTTCGGTCGGTTTCAGGCTGCCGGGGTAGACCGGCTCGTAATAGCCGGTGATCAGGCCGTTGGCGTTGTTCTCGGCCGAGCGCAGGCCATAGACCTGCAGGTTTTGCTGCAGGAAGGCGCGTATTTGCAGGGCATCGTCTGGCACGCTGGCAGCGGCCTCGCAGGTGGAGGCCCAGACGGCGTCGCGCTTGAGTTTTTCACAGCCATTGCGCCACGCGTGGAAGCCGGCAACCAGGTCGGTGTCGCTGACGCTGGGCAAGTCCTGCCAGGTGGCGTTGGCATAGGTGGCAATGGCATGGGGCTCAGGTTTGGCGTTCTCGCCGCCGTTGCATCCGGCCAGCAGGGCCAGCGCCGGGAGTGTCCAGGCCAGGTGGCGCAGGGCAGATTTCATAGGGAGATTCCTGTCAGGGCGAACATGAAGATTCGCCCCTGTGTTTTATGTGGCTATTGGTCTTTGGCCCTTGGCCAGCGATACTGGCCGCCCATTTTCGTAGGCCGTAGTGACCGTGATGTTCAAGCGATTGACCGTTGTTCTGCTCGCAGCCCTTGCTCTGAGTGCCTGTGACCGTGTGGACCCGAACTCGCCGCTGGGCAAGCGCAAGGTCATCTTCAAGGACATGCTCAAGACCAGCGAGGACCTGGGCGGCATGCTGCGCGGCCGTTTGCCGTTCGACGGGGTGAAGTTCTCCGAAGGGGCCGTGAAGCTCGACAGCTTGTCGCACCAGCCGTGGCAGCACTTCCCCCAAGCGCGCGATGGCGGTGACAGCAGCGCGCGAGCGGAGGTGTGGGAGCGTCAGGCGCGGTTCCATGACCTTGCCCGGCAACTGGAGGGCGTGACCGGTGAATTGGTCGATGCGACCCGGGGCCAGCCGCTGGACGTTGCACAGCTCAAGGGGCCGATGGACAAGGTCGAGGCAGCGTGCAAGGCCTGCCATACCGAATTCCGCAATCATTGATCGCCTGTGAGGGCCTTATCCCCGGCAAGCCGGCTCCCACAGGAAACACACAGCCCTTGAGAGCAGTGGAGTACCTGTGGGAGCCGGCTTGCCGGCGATAAGGCGCTCACGGACGCTGCACCTCAGCGGTCGAGTTCGTCGACCGCTTCCTGCAGTTCTTTGCGCGACTCGGCGAGTTTGTCTTTACGCTTGTTTATCTTTTCAGCATCGCCTTTCTTTTCGGCTTTCTTCAGGTCTTTTTCGCGTTGCGCGACTTCATGGCGCGCATCCAGCACCTTTTGTTCACGCTCTTTGCGCAGGCTGGTTTCTGTACAGTTTTTTGCACCTTCCAGTGCCTGCTCGAGCCCCGCAACCTGGTCACTGTTGCCGTGTTCGCGGGCAATCTTCAGTTGGTTCTCGATGGCGCTGCGTTTGGCCGCGCAGCCAGTCAGGCCGGCATCCGGCTCGGCAGCCTGCACGGCGCCAGCAGCCAGGCCCAGTGTTGCGAGCAAGAAAAGAGTCGAAATACGTTTCATGAAAAGCCTCCTGAACGGGGCGGGGCAGAAAAGTTGGGGGAAATCCTGCCTTGGTTTTTCCTATTTAGAAACCCTTGTTGGTTTTTTATGGCCGAAACTCAGACTTTCCCTGCGTGGGATTTGGTAAAAAATCATTGCGCGAGCGGTTTGTTGCTGATTTGGAACGCGTTTACGCCGGCCTCGTTTAACTGCGCCGCAATGGCTTGAGTTTCGTTGGCCGTAAAAAACGCTTCAAGCTGACGCGCGCGCGCTGCGCCGATACCCGGCATGGTGTGCCAATCATTGGCCGTGCGCGAGGACAGCTGCGCCCAGTCACCGTCGAGCTGCATACCACCCGGTGCGGGTGCGCCGAGCGCGCGCAGCCAGCGGGAGAAGGGCTGTGCTCGGGCGCCTTCGAAGGCGTGCAGCAGCTGCGTGGCGGTGGCGTCGCTGATGCCCGGTACCTGGCCCAGGCGCTGAGCATCGAGTTGCAGCCAATCCGTCATCGAAGTGACCAACCCAGCCCCGACCAGGCGTTGCCACGTACCTGGCCCGGTGCGCGGCATTGCCAGCCCCTGCTTGCCACTGAGCCACGTAAGCCGCGCAATGAACTGCTCGTCGCAACCGTCGTCTGCGTGCCAGCAGCTATGGGGGTGGTAGCGCCCCGGTTGCGGCGCCTCCACCGGCTGGCGTTGGACCGCGCGGTGCACCACGTGCTCGAAACGCGGAATGGTCAGGCCGGCCAGGCTGATTGCTACCTGATCACCCGGCGCAATGTCGAGGCGCTGCCAGCGTGCCAGTGAGCCCAGGCTGACCTGTGTGATCAGCCGGTCGTCCAGTGTGACCGGGTGCAGGCGCAGCACCGGCGTGACTCTGCCTGTGCGACCGACCCGGAAGCGTACCTCACGCACCTGGGCCAAGGCTTGGGCGTAGGGGTATTTCCACGCTGCCAGCCAGTAGGGCGGCTTGGCCTGCCAACGCTCGGCGGGTGGCCGACTGCTCTGGCGCAGGATGACGCCATCGGTGGCGAAGGGCAGGGGTGAGCGGTACCAGTGCTGGCGCCAGTGTGCGGCATCGGCGATGGAGTCGATGGCAACGCTGTAGCGCTGGCTGTCGGGGAAGCCCAGTTGTGCCAGCTGCGACAGGCGCTCGGCCTGGCTGCTGGGGCCGTGTGGCCAATCCCAGACGAACAGTCCGATGCTGGCGCCTTGTTCAGCGCTGAGCTGCTTGCGGGCGAGCAGCCCTGCCACGGTGCCCCGTGCCTTGGCGCTGCCCGCCTGGGCTTGCACGTGCTGGTTCAGGCGCAGATACAGTTCACCCTGCAACACCAGGTCAAAGGCCTGGGGCAGTTGCCGGGTAATGGAGTCGAGGCGCGGGATGTGGCGGCTCCAGTCGTGCCCCTGGGCCCCGTCACCCCGGCTCAGCAACTGTACGAGTTGCCCCTGTCGGTAGCGCAAGGACACCGCCACCCCATCGACCTTCGGCTGCACCCACAGGCCAGCCTTGCCGGCCATCCAGCGGCTGACGGCCTGCTCGTCGCCCAACTTGTCGACGCCTGTATGCGGGACGGGGTGGGTAATCGGGCCGCGCGCCGTGGCCAGTGGCGCGGGTTGCGCCTGCAGGCCGAAGCATTGCTGCCAGTGTTCCAGGCGTTGCCGGCTCTGGTCATACAGTTCGTCTGCCACCTGGGTGATGCCCAGGCGATGGTAGCTGTCGTCCCATTGGGCAATCGTGTTGCGAAGGTGGGTGACCTCGGCGTTGGCTTGTTTGGCGTCCCAGTCGGGGCAGGGGCTGGCGTGCGCCAGCGAGGCATGTAGCGATAGCAGCAGTGCGAACAACAGCATGAACGGCATGGCCAGCATCCTTGCATGGCGGGTGGGAACCCTCAGCCTAGGCAGGCTGGGTGCCGATTGCCGTGAACAGTTGTCAGCCGATATGTCACAAAAAAGCCCCTGCCGATTGCTCGGCAGGGGCTTTCGTCCAGCGCTGTAGGAAACTTACAGGCCGGCAGCGTCACGCAGCGACTGGGCGCGGTCGGTGCGTTCCCAGGTGAAGGTGGTGAAGGTGTCGTCGCCGACTGTCTTCTGCTGCGGGGTGCGGCCGAAGTGGCCGTAGGCCGCGGTTTCCTGATACATCGGGTGGAGCAGGTCGAGCATCTTGGTGATCGCGTACGGACGCAGGTCGAAGCACTCGCGCACCAGTTGGACGATCTTGTCGTCGGAGACCTTGCCGGTACCGAAGGTGTTGATCGAGATGGAGGTTGGCTGAGCCACGCCAATGGCGTAGGAGACCTGGATCTCGCAACGCTCGGCCAGGCCGGCGGCGACGATGTTCTTGGCCACGTAGCGACCGGCGTAGGCGGCGGAACGGTCGACCTTGGACGGGTCCTTGCCGGAGAACGCGCCACCACCGTGGCGGGCCATGCCGCCGTAGGAGTCGACGATGATCTTGCGGCCGGTCAGGCCACAGTCACCCACCGGGCCACCGATGATGAAGTTGCCGGTCGGGTTGATGTGGTACTGGGTATCTTTGTGCAGCAGTTCGGCCGGCAGGGTGTGCTTGACGATCAGCTCCATCACCGCTTCTTGCAGGTCTTTTTGCGAGACCTCAGGGTTGTGCTGGGTCGACAGGACCACCGCGTCGATGCCGACTACCTTGCCATTTTCGTAACGGCAGGTGACCTGCGACTTGGCGTCCGGGCGCAGCCACGGCAGCAGGCGCGACTTGCGCGCTTCGGCCTGGCGCTCGACCAGACGGTGCGAGAAGCAGATCGGTGCTGGCATCAGCACGTCGGTTTCGTTGCTGGCGTAGCCGAACATCAGGCCCTGGTCGCCAGCGCCCTGGTCTTCCGGCTTGGAGCGGTCGACGCCCTGGGCGATGTCCACGGACTGCTTGCCGATGATGTTCATCACCGCGCAGGTGGCGCCGTCGAAGCCGACGTCGGAGCTGTTGTAGCCGATGTCGATGATGACTTTACGTACCAGTTCTTCGAGGTCGACCCAGGCGGACGTGGACACTTCGCCAGCGATGATGGCGACACCGGTCTTGACCAAGGTTTCGCAGGCCACGCGGGCGTATTTGTCCTGAGCGATGATGGCATCAAGGACAGCGTCCGAAATCTGGTCGGCGATCTTGTCCGGATGCCCTTCGGACACGGACTCGGAGGTGAAAAGGGAGTATTCGCTCATCTCGAAGGGTTCCTAAAATTTACCGATGGTGTATGTCGCCAGTCGCCCGCTGAAAATGGCGGACCTGTATCTGGAAACCGTTGCGCAAGCCCACATAGAGGCTGTCCCCGGGGACCAGCCCGGCACTATTGGCCCAACGGGCCAGGTCGTCCTGTTCGAAGCCCAGCCAGAGGTCGCCGCAGGCATCGCGCGCCCACCCCTGGTCATGGCTGCACAGTTCGGTGACCAGCAGGCTGCCGCCCGCTTTCACCCGTTTGGCCAGCTGGCGCAGGGCCAGGGCCGGGTCGCTGAAATGGTGCAGCACCATGTTCAGCACAACGCAGTCGGCTGCCACATCCGTTGCATTCAGTGCATCGGCCAACTGCAGGTTCACGTTGTCCAGGCGCTCACGCTGGCAGACCTGGCGGGCCAGTTCGAGCATGGTCGGGCTGTTGTCCAGGGCGGTCACCGTGGCGAAGCGCCGTGCCAGGTCCGGCAGGAAGCCGCCGTCGCCGGGGCCTACTTCCAGCGCGCTGGCGGTGGGCGCGAAGTTCAGCTTGTCGAGCAGCGCCAGCAGGCTTTCGCGGTACTGCGGCAGGCCGGCGATCAGGTCTTGCTGGGCGCGGAATTTTTCTTCCACGCGCAGGAAAAAGTCTTGGCTGGTGGCTGCGCGGCGTTGCTGTACCTGGGCGATGCGCGCCTGCACCGCAGGTGGCAAGGTCAGGTCGTCGACTTCTTCGAGCAACGCCGTGTGCAGACGCCCGCCCAGGCGTAGGCTGTCGGGCAGGGCGCGGCGGTAGAAAATCGCGTTGCCCTCGCGCCGGGTAGCCACCAGCTCGGCCTGGGCCAGCACCTTCAGGTGATGGCTCATGCCGGACTGGCCGATGTCGAAGATTTGCGCCAGCTCGAGCACGCCAAACGAATCGCTGGCCAGTGCGCGCAAAACATTCAGGCGCAGCGCGTCGCCGCTGGCTTTGCACAGGGCGGCCAGGGTGTCGCTTCGCTGAGGGATCGATTGCGCACGGAGGTTCATGGGGCGGCAGTCTAGACAGGCATCGTGGCACCCGCAAGGCCAATATCAAAAAGTTTTGATATTGGCGATGAGCTGCAAGGATAGAGCGGCCCCAGCCCATGCTTGCATGCACCTTGCCGCTTAAAGCGTGCCGCTTGACGCTTAAATGTTTGCCCCCAGCCCCCCAGTGGGCGAAAATGGCCGCCTTTTTTCGTATCACAACCTTTCAGCCCCAGGAGATCAGCGATGCCCAGCCGTCGTGAACGTGCCAACGCCATTCGTGCCCTCAGCATGGATGCCGTGCAAAAGGCTAACAGCGGCCACCCAGGTGCCCCTATGGGCATGGCGGATATCGCCGAAGTGCTTTGGCGTGACTACCTGAAGCACAACCCGAGCAACCCAAGCTTCGCCGACCGTGACCGCTTCGTGCTGTCCAACGGCCACGGCTCGATGCTGATCTACTCGCTGCTGCACCTGACCGGCTACGACCTGTCGATCGACGACCTCAAGGCCTTCCGCCAGCTGCACAGCCGTACCCCGGGCCACCCGGAATACGGCTACACCCCAGGCGTAGAGACCACCACCGGCCCACTGGGCCAAGGCCTGGCCAACGCCGTGGGCTTCGCCTTGGCGGAAAAAGTCCTGGGCGCACAGTTCAACCGTGAAGGCCACAACATCGTCGACCACAACACCTACGTGTTCCTCGGCGACGGCTGCATGATGGAAGGTATCTCCCACGAAGTCGCCGCTTTGGCCGGCACCCTGGGCCTGGGCAAGCTGATTGCCTTCTATGACGACAACGGCATCTCCATCGACGGCGAAGTGGAAGGCTGGTTCACCGACGACACGCCGAAGCGTTTCGAAGCCTACAACTGGCAGGTGATCCGCAACGTCGACGGCCATGACGCCGACGAAATCAAGACCGCGATCGAGACTGCACGCAAAAGCGAGCAGCCGACCCTGATCTGCTGCAAGACCATCATCGGCTTCGGTTCGCCGAACAAGCAGGGCAAGGAAGACTGCCACGGCGCACCGCTGGGCAACGACGAAATCGCCCTGGCCCGCAAAGAACTGAATTGGAACCACGGCCCGTTCGAAATCCCGGCCGACATCTATGCCGAGTGGGACGCCAAGGCCGCCGGTGCCAAGGCTGAAGCCGAGTGGAACCAGCGCTTCGACGCCTACGCCGCGGCTTTCCCAGAGCTGGCTGCCGAGTTCAAGCGCCGTGACAGCGGCGAGCTGCCGGCTGACTTCTCCGAGAAGGCCCAGGCCTACATCAACGACGTCGCTGCCAAAGGCGAGACCATTGCCAGCCGCAAGGCCAGCCAGAATGCCCTGAACGCCTTCGGCCCGCTGCTGCCCGAGTTCCTCGGCGGTTCGGCTGACCTGGCCGGTTCCAACCTGACCCTGTGGAAAGGTTGCAAGGGCGTCGACGCCCACGACGCTAGCGGCAACTACGTCTACTACGGCGTACGCGAGTTCGGCATGACCGCGATCATGAACGGCGTTGCCCTGCACGGCGGCCTGGTGCCTTACGGCGCGACCTTCCTGATGTTCATGGAATACGCCCGCAACGCAGTGCGCATGTCGGCCCTGATGAAGCAGCGCGTGATCCACGTCTACACCCACGACTCCATCGGCCTGGGCGAAGACGGCCCGACTCACCAGCCGATCGAGCAACTGACCAGCCTGCGCAGCACGCCGAACCTGGACACCTGGCGCCCAGCTGACGCGGTCGAATCGGCCGTGTCCTGGAAAAACGCCCTGGAGCGCAAAGACGGCCCATCGGCGCTGATCTTCTCGCGTCAGAACCTGCAGCATCAGGACCGTAACGCCCAGCAGATCGCTGAGATCAGCCGTGGTGGTTACATCCTCAAGGACTGCGCTGGCGAGCCAGAGCTGATCCTGATCGCCACCGGTTCCGAAGTGGGCCTGGCGGTTCAGGCCTTCGACAAGCTGAGCGAGCAAGGCCGCAAGGTCCGCGTGGTTTCCATGCCGTGCACCAGCGTGTTCGACGCCCAGGACGCTGGCTACAAGCAGTCTGTACTGCCACTGGAAGTGGGTGCGCGCATCGCCATCGAAGCTGCCCACGCCGACTTCTGGTACAAGTACGTCGGCCTGGAAGGCCGTATCATCGGCATGACCACCTACGGTGAGTCGGCCCCGGCCTCTGCATTGTTCGAAGAATTCGGCTTCACCCTGGAGAACATCCTGGGCACCGCCGAAGAGCTGCTGGAAGACTGATACAGGCAAAGCGAGGGCCTTTGGCCCTCGTTCGCGGCACAAGGCCGCTCCCACAGGATCTGCATACGCCGCAGTACCTTGTGGGAGCGGCCTTGTGCCGCGAATGGGCCGTAAGGCGGCCCCTTTCAACCGACGGATTTCAAGAGCCACCTATGCCCCACCCGCGTCCCTACAAAGTTGCACTCAACGGTTATGGCCGCATCGGCCGCTGTGTCCTGCGCGCGTTGTTCGAGCGGGGGGCGAAGGCCGGTTTCGAGATTGTTGCGCTGAACGACCTGGCCGATCAGGCCAGCCTCGAGTACCTGACACGCTTTGACTCCACCCACGGGCGTTTCCCCGGGGAAGTGAGGGTCGACGGCGACTGTCTGCATATTAACGGCGACTGCGTGAAGGTGATGCGCAGCGCCACCCCAGAAGGCATCGACTGGGCCGCCCTGGACATCGACCTGGTGCTGGAGTGCTCCGGCGCCTACAACACCCGCGCCGATGGCCAGCGTTTTCTTGATGCCGGCGCGCCACGGGTGCTGTTCTCGCAGCCCATGGCCAGCGAGGCGGACGTGGACGCCACGGTGGTCTACGGCATCAACCAGGCATGCCTGACGGGCAGCGAGCGCCTGGTGTCCAACGCGTCCTGCACCACCAACTGCGGCGTGCCGCTGTTGCGCGTGCTGGACCAGGCGTTCGGCATCGAATACGTGCAGATCACCACCATCCACTCGGCGATGAACGACCAGCCGGTGATCGACGCTTACCACCACGAAGACCTGCGCCGTACGCGCTCTGCGTTCCAGTCGGTGATCCCGGTGTCCACGGGCCTTGCGCGCGGCATCGAGCGGCTGCTGCCGGAACTTGCCGGGCGAATTCAGGCCAAAGCGGTGCGCGTGCCGACCGTCAACGTCTCATGCCTGGACATCACGCTGCAGACCGCCCGCGACACCAGCGCCGCCGAGGTCAACCGGGTGCTGCGCGAGGCAGCGCTGGAGGGCCCGCTCAAAGGATTGCTGGCCTATACCGAGCTGCCTCACGCCAGCTGTGATTTCAACCACGACCCGCATTCGGCGATCGTCGATGCCAGCCAGACCCGTGTTTCCGGCCCCCGCCTGGTAAACCTGCTGGCTTGGTTCGACAACGAATGGGGGTTCGCCAACCGTATGCTCGACGTTGCCGAACACTATCTGCACGTCGTTCAACCAACCCGCAACAAACAGCCCTGAAGGACTGCATTCATGACCGTGTTGAAGATGACCGACCTCGACCTGCAAGGTAAACGCGTACTGATCCGCGAAGACCTCAACGTGCCTGTGAAGGACGGTGTGGTAGCCAGCGACGCGCGTATCCTGGCAGCGCTGCCGACCATCAAGCTGGCCCTGGAAAAGGGCGCGGCGGTAATGGTCTGCTCGCACCTGGGCCGCCCGACCGAAGGTGAATTCTCCGCCGAGAACAGCCTCAAGCCGGTCGCCGACTACTTGAGCAAGGCCCTGGGCCGTGACGTGCCGCTGATCGCCGACTACCTGGAAGGTGTCGAGGTCAAGGCCGGTGACCTGGTGCTGTTCGAGAACGTGCGCTTCAACAAGGGCGAGAAAAAGAACGCCGACGAGCTGGCGCAGAAATACGCTGCCCTGTGCGATGTGTTCGTGATGGACGCGTTCGGCACTGCCCACCGCGCCGAAGGTTCGACCCATGGCGTGGCCAAGTTCGCCAAAGTCGCCGCTGCCGGCCCACTGCTGGCCGCCGAGCTGGATGCCCTGGGCAAGGCGCTGAAAGCCCCGGCCAAGCCAATGGCGGCCATCGTCGCTGGCTCCAAGGTGTCGACCAAACTCGACGTGCTGAACAGCCTGAGCACCGTTTGCGACCTGCTGATCGTCGGTGGTGGCATCGCCAACACCTTCCTGGCGGCTGCTGGCCACCCCGTCGGCAAGTCGCTGTACGAGCCTGACCTGGTCGATACCGCCAAGGCCATCGCTGCCAAGGTCAACGTGCCGCTGCCGGTCGACGTGGTGGTTGCCAAGGAATTCGCTGAAAGCGCCGAAGCGACCGTCAAGGCCATTGCCGACGTTGCCGCTGACGACATGATCCTGGACATCGGCCCGCAAACCGCTGCCAACTTCGCCGAGCTGCTGAAGTCGTCGCAGACCATTCTGTGGAACGGCCCGGTTGGCGTGTTCGAGTTTGACCAGTTCGGCAACGGCACCAAAGTGCTGGCCAAAGCCATCGCCGAAAGCGCCGCGTTCTCCATCGCGGGCGGTGGTGACACCCTGGCGGCGATCGACAAATATGGCGTTGGCGCCGATATCTCCTACATTTCTACCGGTGGTGGCGCGTTCCTCGAGTTCGTCGAGGGCAAGGTCCTGCCGGCTGTGGCAATCCTGGAAGAGCGGGCCAAGGCCTGATGACGTTGGCGCTTGGCAAAGGGAGCGACCTGATGGTCAAGCAATTGCCTGTGATGATTCTGGCCGGGATGCTGAGCGCGTGCTCCAGCAGCCCGTCTTCGGATGAAGCCGCGTCGCGGTCGCCCAAGGGCGGCTGCTACCAGTCCGAGTGGCAGGCTGAGACCGTACCGGTCATCAACAAGCGCCTGGGTCCGGATGGCCTGGAAAAGTATGACGAAGACCACCAGCACAAGGCGCCTGGTTGCCCTTGATCGGGTTCTCGGGCACCTAAGCTGGGTTTGAAGGTCTTCAACACTGGGGCTGCAAAGCAGCCCCTGGCGGAGTAATGAGATGAAAGCGCTTATGGCCATCGCGGCCCTGGCGACACTGGCAGGATGCTCACTGCTGCAGCCGGCGCAACCCGCCCCGGCAGACAACTGGACCCGTTGGGTCTGTGACACCCAGACTGAAGTGCTGTGGCGCTTCGCGGATGCACAACAAGATTCGGTCGACGTACGCCTTGGCGGCGGCGACCAGGTCTACCGGCTCAAATCCGAGCCGAGCGCGTCGGGCGCGATGTACAGCGATGGCGTGCTGGCCTTCCACACCAAAGGCGAAGAAGGCCTGGTGTACTGGGTGGCAACCAACGATCTGATAGGGCGGGGCTGCAAGGCACCGTGACTGGCCGGGCCGCCCAGGTGGCCCACACTACTTGAACAGCAACCGCCCCTGCGGCAGGCTTGCACGAAACAAACGACGCTTGTCGGGAGAGAGATACACAATGGCACTCATTAGCATGCGCCAGATGCTGGACCACGCCGCCGAGTTCGGTTACGGCGTTCCAGCTTTCAACGTCAACAACCTCGAGCAAATGCGCGCAATCATGGAAGCCGCCGACAAGACCGACTCTCCGGTCATCGTGCAGGCTTCGGCGGGTGCCCGCAAATACGCCGGTGCGCCCTTCCTGCGCCACCTGATCCTGGCCGCGATCGAAGAGTTCCCGCACATCCCGGTGTGCATGCACCAGGACCACGGCACCAGCCCTGACGTGTGCCAGCGCTCGATCCAGCTGGGCTTCAGCTCGGTCATGATGGACGGCTCGCTGGGTGAAGACGGCAAAACCCCAACCGACTACGAGTACAACGTCCGCGTTACTCAGCAGACCGTTGCCATGGCGCACGCCTGCGGCGTTTCGGTAGAAGGCGAGCTGGGCTGCCTGGGTTCGCTGGAAACCGGCATGGCCGGTGAAGAAGACGGTATCGGTGCTGAAGGCGTGCTGGATCACAGCCAAATGCTGACCGACCCGGAAGAAGCCGCCGACTTCGTCAAGAAGACCCAGGTCGACGCCCTGGCCATCGCCATCGGCACCAGCCACGGCGCCTACAAGTTCACCAAGCCACCGACCGGTGACGTGCTGGCGATCGACCGTATCAAGGAAATCCACAAGCGCATCCCTAACACCCACCTGGTGATGCACGGTTCCTCTTCGGTACCGCAAGAGTGGCTGGCGATCATCAACCAGTACGGCGGCGACATCAAAGAAACCTACGGCGTACCGGTTGAAGAAATCGTCGAAGGCATCAAGCACGGCGTGCGCAAGGTCAACATCGACACCGACCTGCGCCTGGCCTCCACCGGTGCCATGCGTCGCCTGATGGCTCAGAACCCAAGCGAGTTCGACCCGCGCAAGTTCTTCGGTGAAACCGTCAAAGCCATGCGTGACGTGTGCATCGCCCGTTACGAAGCCTTCGGCACCGCCGGCAATGCCTCCAAGATCAAGCCGATCTCCTTGGAAGGCATGTTCCAGCGTTACCTGAAAGGTGAATTGGCCGCCAAGGTCAATTGATGCGCTGGTAGTACTGAAAAAACCCGCAGAGATGCGGGTTTTTTTATGCCTGCGATAACCGGTATTCACGGCAGAGCAACCGTTAGTCGGCTACCGTACAGTTTATGCACTGATAGCGTTCTGATTGCATTGCGAGTTACAGGCCCGGGTCTAGAGTACTTATCGGATCCAATCGTGATTTGAAGTCGGTCACACAATAGAGAAGCAGCATGGATGGCGCTCACCTTCAACCACAGCCACGGGATGGTGGCAGCTCGGTTCTTCTGGTGGTAGATGATTACCCCGAGAACCTCATCAGTATGCGGGCCTTGCTGGCCCGGCAGGATTGGCAAGTATTGACCGCAAGTTCGGGGGTGGAAGCCCTGAGTGCCTTGCTCGAACACGACGTCGACCTGGTCTTGCTGGACGTACAGATGCCAGAAATGGACGGCTTCGAAGTCGCCCGGCTGATGCGCGGCAGCCAGCGCACGCGGCTGACCCCGATCATCTTCCTTACCGCTAACGAACAGTCCGATGCCGCCGTGCTGAAGGGGTACGCCAGTGGCGCGGTGGACTACATGTTCAAGCCGTTCGACCCGCAGATTCTCAAGCCCAAGGTCCAGGCCCTGCTCGATCAGCAACGCAACCGGCGCATGTTGCAGCAACTGACCCGCGAGCTGGAAACAGCCAGGGCGTTCAACGCTTCGATTCTGGAAAACGCCGCCGAAGGGATTCTGGTGGTAGATGCCGCCGGCACCATCAGTTTCGCCAACCCAGCCATTTCACGCTTGCTGGCAGCGCCAGTGGAGCAGTTGCAGGGCGCCCAGTTGCTTGACCTGGTGCAAATGGCCAACGCCAACCTGTGGAGCGAGTCGGACTTCTACCAGGCCTACTTGGGGCGGCGGATTTTCCGCGTGCACGATGCCCAGTTACGCACCCTGGGGGGCGAACTGGTACCGGTCGCGCTGTCGTGTGCGCCCTTGCCAGCCGATCAGCAGGCGATGGTGGTGACAGTGCTGGACATGTCGGTGGTGCGCAACCTGCACCAACAGCTCGAGTACCAGGCGGTGACCGACCCGCTGACCGGCCTGCTCAACCGCCGTGGCTTCTACCAGGCCGCCGAGGGCGTGCTGCTGCGCAACGAGCGCTCGGACAAGGCGCAGGCGCTGATGTACATGGACCTGGATGGCTTCAAGCGGATCAACGACTCGTTGGGCCATGAAGCGGGTGATCGCGTGCTGCGCTGGGTCGCCGAGCAGATCAAGGACTGCCTGGGCAGCGAGGCGCTGCTGGCACGGATGGGCGGTGATGAGTTCACGGCGTTGTTCGACAGCTTGCCTTACCCCGAGCAGGCCGGGCGTTACGCCGAGCGCTTGCTCGAGCGCATCGCCATCAGCCAGCAGGTGGAAGGGCTGGATGTGTGCCTTGGGGTCAGCATTGGTATCGCCACCTACCCCGACTGCGGTGCCACCGTCGAGGGCCTGCTGCGCGCAGCCGATGCGGCGATGTACGCGGCCAAGCAGGCTGGCCGCCAGCAATACCGCTTCTATGACCACGAGCTCAATGGCCGCGCACGTTCGCGGCTGATGCTTGAAGACGGTGTACGGGCAGCGATCGAACAGCAAGACTTCAGCCTGGTGTATCAACCCCAGGTGGGTTTTGCCGATGGCCACTTGCGCGGTTTCGAGGCGTTGTTGCGCTGGCAGCACCCCAGCGTTGGCGATGTGCCGCCAGGGCTGTTCATACCCTTGCTGGAAGAGGCCCGGCTGATCAACCGCCTGGCCAGCTGGATCTACCGCCAGGGGGCAGCGCAGCGCCAGGCCTGGTGCGATCGTTTCCCTCGCGACCTGGTGCTGGGTATCAGTCTGAGCCGTGCCCAGTTCGTCATGCCGGGCCTGGTCGAGGAGCTGCAGCGGGTGATCCTGGATTACCAGCTGGACCCCGCGCAGCTTGAAGTCGAGGTGGCGGAGACGTCGCTGATGTACAACATCGACGCGGCGGTTAAGCAGATACACCGCCTGCGTGAGCTGGGTGTGCGGGTGGCGCTGGATGATTTTGGCGCAGGTGACTGCTCGTTGCGCATGCTGCGGGACTTGCCGATCGATACCCTGAAGCTGGACCGCCACCTGGTGGCACGCCTGCCGGACTCAGCCGTGGACGCCGCGCTGGTGCGCAGCGTGGTGGGCCTGTGCGCCGACTACCGCATCACAGTGATCGCCGAAGGCGTGGAAACCCCGGCCCAGGCTGCGTGGCTGAAGGCAAACGGTTGCGCCTACGTGCAGGGTTTTCTGGTGGCGCACCCCATGACCGCAGCGGATGCCAGCGGCTTCCCGGCGATTTTCTCCTGGCCTCGGCCCTGATTGGCTAGAATCGCCCTTCGTCACGCCGAATGCACTGCCATGACCGTATTACGTTATCTGCAAGCCTACCCGCCGCACCTGCAAGAGCAGGTGCGGCAGATGATCGACAGCGACCGCCTGGGCGAGTACCTGCAGCGCCGTTACCCGGACCGCCATGACGTGCAGAGCGACAAGGCGCTGTACGGTTATGCCCAAGAGTTGCGGCAGCAGTACCTGCGCAGTGCGCCTAACCTGGACAAGGTGCTGTTCGACAACCGCCTGGACCTGACCCACCGAGCGTTGGGGCTGAACACGGCGGTATCCCGGGTGCAGGGTGGCAAGCTCAAGGCGAAGAAGGAAATCCGCATCGCCGCTTTGTTCAAGGAGGCCGCGCCGCAGTTTTTGCGCATGATTGTGGTGCACGAGTTGGCGCACCTGCGTGAGCGCGACCATAACAAAGCGTTTTACCAGCTCTGTCAGCACATGGAGCCGGACTACCATCAACTGGAATTCGACCTGCGCGTCTACCTGACCTATCGGGAGCTGCCGGGCAACTGTTAAGGACCACGCAGCATGGAAGTGAGCAAGACCAAGAGCAGCTTCTACCGCCGCCTATACGTGGCCTGGCTGATCGACAGTCAGACCGCGACCAGCGTGCCGGCGCTGATGGAGGCCACCGGCATGCCACGCCGCACGGCCCAGGACACCATCGCCGCCCTGGCCGACCTGGACATCGTCTGTGAGTTCGAGCAGCAGGAAGGCGCGCGCAATCATGCCGGGCATTACCGCATTCATGACTGGGGCGCGATCGACAAGCAGTGGATCATTCGGCATTTGCGCCAGATCCGCGAAGTGCTGGGGTATCCGTGATGCGGGGGGCAAAGTGCCCCCTGGCTTTTTCAGCCTTTACGCATACCGATATGCGCAATGTCATCCTCAAGGTATTCCTCACCCACCGCCTTAAACCCATGCCCGGCATAAAACCCTTGCAGGTGTGCCTGTGCCGACAGGTACACCGGCGTACCCGGCCAGCAATGCTCGGCCGCCTCCAGCCCTTTGAGCAGCAACGCATGCCCCAGCTTGAGCCCGCGCGCCGCAGGTGACGTGACCACGCGGCCGATGACCACATCGCCCCCTTGGGATTGCGGGTCGAGCAGGCGCAGGTAAGCCACCAGCTTGTCGTCTTGCCAGGCCATCAGGTGCAGGGTGTCGCCGGTCAGGTCCTGGCCATCGACTTCCTGATAGCTGCAGCGTTGCTCGACCACGAACACTTCAGTGCGCAACTGCAGGATGGCATAGAGCTGCTCCTTGCCGAGATCAGTGTGGTGCTTGCAAAGCCAGTCGATGGACATGGTCAGGAACTCCTTGAATGATCCGTCGATCATCGCAAATCCCAAGGCTACCGACGAGTGGCTGATTGCTGCAGGCGGTGTCATGCAGCCTTCGGCCAAAATAGAGGCAAAATGACACTATTGTCCGCTGCCTTCGGCTGCAGCTTTGTGTACGCTCAGCGGCAGTTGTGGTGAAGACCGCCTACACAGTGTGTGCCCTCCATTGCGAAAGGACTTGAGCATGCGGCCACTGCTTTGTGTTCTGGGGTTGCTGGCAGTGATGCTGGCCTCGCCCGCCCAGGGTCACGGCAAGCTGCGGCTTGTGGCGGACAACTGGCCACCGTTTACCGACACCAGCATGCCCGGCGGCGGTTTGGCGACCAGCATCGTCACCACTGCGCTGGCCCGGGCCGGATACACCAGCGCGTTCGAAGAAGTGCCCTGGGCGCGTGCGTTGATGGGCGTCAGCGAAGGGCGTTACGACGTGCTGATCAATGCCTGGCGCAACGACGCGCGTGCGCGCATCGGGCAGTTTTCCGACGCCTACCTGACTAACCGCATCCGCTTGCTCAAGCGCAAGGGTGAGGCGTTTGACTATCAGCATGCTGCCGATTTGTACCCGTACAGCATTGCCGTGGTGCGCGACTATGCCTACTCACCCGATTTCGACGGCGACACCCGCTTGCACAAGGTGCCTGTGCGCAACTTCTCGTCAGCCGTGCGCATGTTGGCGGCAGGCCGGGTGAACCTGGCGGTAGAAGATGAATACGTGGCCCGTTACAACCTGCAGCGCGAGCCGCAGGCGGTGCGTGAGGGTGTGGAACTGATCGACCCGCCACTGGCGCAGAACAGCCTGCATATTCTGGTCAGCCTGAAACACCCGCAACACCAGCAGATTGTCGAACGGTTCGAACAGGCGATTGCGGCGATGAAAGCTGATGGCAGTTATGCGCGCTTGTTACGCCAGCATGGCTTTTGATCTCTAATGCCGTGCTGGCCTCTTCGCGGGTAAACCCGCTCCCACACAAGCGATACACACCCCCTGTGGGAGCGGGTTCACCCGCGAAGAGGCCGCCACAGGCCACATAGCATTTAGGCCGGCGCGCTTTCCTTGGCCAGGTGCGCCGCCAACGTGCGCAATGGCCCCAACTGCCTGCAAATCAGTGCCAGCTGGGTCTGCACCAACCGCTGGTGCTCCCACACAAGCGATACACACCCCCTGTGGGAGCGGGTTCACCCGCGAAGAGGCCGCCACAGGCCACATAGCATTTAGGCGGGCGCGCTTTCCTTGACCAGGTGCGCCGCCAACGTGCGCAATGGCCCCAACTGCCTGCAAATCAGTGCCAGCTGGGTCTGCACCAACCGCTGGTGCTCCCACACAAGCGATACACACCCCCTGTGGGAGCGGGTTCACCCGCGAAGAGGCCGCCACAGGCCACATAGCATTTAGGCCGGCGCGCTTTCCTTGACCAGGTGCGCCGCCAGCGTGCGCAATGGCCCCAACTGCCTGCAAATCAGTGCCAGCTGGGTCTGCACCAACCGCTGGTGCTCATCCAGCTCTTCCGGCATCTGCTCCAGGTCGTTGGCCAGCGCTTCTTCGGCATCACTGTGGATCGCCACCGGTAGCCGCGCCGCCAGGCCATTGGCGATTTCATCCAGGCTGTTGGCCAGGCTTTGCCCCGCGCCCTCGATCAACTGCTCCTGCACCTCCGCCGGCAAGGTGGTGTCGCGGTGCGCGCCAAGCCCGGAGAGGTAGCTGAGCAGCGTGTGCGACAACACCAGGAAACGGAAGCCAACGTCCGCTTCCTTGCGGAAGTGCCCCGGCTCCATGAGCATGTTGGCCAGCGTGGTCGACAGCGCCGCATCGGCGTTGTGGGCATTGCGGCGGGCCAGGCGGTAGGCGAGGTCGTCGCGTTTGCCGTGGGCATACTGCTGCATGATCTGGCGCAGGTACACGCTGGCGCAGGCCAAAGTGTTGGCCAGCGCCTTGTTCAAGCGCCGGCCTTGCCAGTCGGGCAGGAACAGGAACACCGCCAGAATGGCGATCAGGCTGCCCACCAGGGTATCGAACAGGCGCGGCAGGAACAGGCCGTAGCCGTCGCCGATCTGGTTGAAGCAGAACAGCACCATCAAGGTGATCGCTGCGGTTGCCAAGGTGTACCGGGTGGTGCGGTTGACGAAGAACACCACCCCGGCGACCACGGCGAACATCGACTGGATGATCGGGCTGGGGAACAGGTCGAACAGGGCCCAGCCGACCGTCAAACCGATGGCCGTGCCGAACACCCGCTGCACCAGCTTGCGCCGGGTCGCGCCGTAGTTGGGCTGGCAGACGAACAGCGTGGTGAGGATGATCCAGTAGCCCTGGGTCGGGTGAATCAAATGCACCATGCCGTAGCCGATCGACAGTGCCAGCGACAGGCGCAGAGCGTGGCGGAACAGCAGCGAGGTCGGCGTGAGCTGGGTGCGCAGGCGGCTCAACACATCCTTCAGCGAGCGTGGCGAACGGTCGAGCAGGCTGCTGTCACTGGCATCGGCCAGGCTGTCCGGGTTGCTGGCGGCGCCCAGCAGGCGGTCGAGGGTGGCAAGGTTGGCCGCCAGTGCCCGCAACGACCGCAGCAGGCTACGCCAGGCCGGGTTGTTCTGGTTGCGCAAGTGCTCCAGGGAGGCGTTGAGGTCTTCCAGGGTGTCGGCAAACCGGCTGTCGAGCACGAACGGCTGGCGCAAGCGGATCGAGCGTGCCAGGTCTTGGCAGGCGGAGCCTTGATGACGCAGCAGGCGCTGGCAGCGGAACATCACGTCGCTGTGGAAGAACGCTTCGGCCAGTGCGTTGTACGGGTAATGCGAGGCGCTGACGCGCTCGTGAATATCCTGGGCCAGAAAGTACAGTTTCAGGTAACGGCTGACCTTGGAATTTGGCTGGCTGTTGCCGACCCGGTGCAGGATGATTTCCTTGGCAGCGTTGAGCGCCGCGACCACCTTGCCATTTTGCTGAGCCAGCTCCAGGCGGCGGGCCTCCAGGTCGAGGTTGCGGATGGGTTCGAACAGGTTGGCCTTGAGCTTGAGGTAGCGCCCCAGCTCGAAAAACAGTTTGGCCAGGCTTTGCTGCACCGGCTGATTGGAGAATAACGCTTGCCACAGCACCGACAGCAGGCCGTACCAGGCCGCGCCCGCCACCAGCAGCATCGGCTCGTGCCAGAAGTCATTCACCTGGCCGCCGCGTTGGTCCACGCCGATCATGGTGTACACCGACAAAATCAGCGTGGCTGAAGCGATCGCACCATAGCGCTCGCCCAGTGCACCGAGCATGGTCAGGCCAAAGGCCGCCAGGGCCAGGGCGCCGGCGAAGATCCAGGGGTAGGGGAACAGTAACTCGACCGACAGCGCGGCGATGGCAAAACACACCAGGGTTACCGCCAGCGCGCTGAGCCGGCCTTGCCAGCTGTCGTCGGTTTCGGCCAGGGCGCTGGCGATGATGCCCAGGAACAAGGGGATCAGCAGGGCCATTTCATCCTGGTACCAGCACAAGGCCATGCTGCCGGTAAGGGCGACCGTAACCCTGATGCTGTAGCTGAACTTGTCTTGGCCCCACAGGCGACGCAGTGACTGACGGAACGAGCTCGATGACATGATGGCCTTGGGCTGTGATCGAATGAATACAGTGCCGCACGGACCAGCAAGAAGCGTTCCGTGCTGCTGAATGGATTCTACTCTACACGAACTGCGCCGCAGCGTTAGCCGATGCCCATGCCCACTGGAAATTGAAACCGCCCAGGTGGCCGGTGACATCCAGCACCTCGCCAATGAAGTAAAGCCCCGGGGCTTTGAGCGACTCCATGGTCTTGGACGACACCTCGCGGGTGTCCACGCCGCCCAGCGTCACTTCGGCGGTGCGATAGCCCTCGGTGCCAGCCGGTACCACCTGCCAGGCTGCCAGTTTTTCGGCGATCTGGGCCAGTTCTGCCGGGGTGTACTGCTTCATCGGCTTCGATTCGAACCACTGCTCGGCCAACAGGTTGGCCAGCTTGCGGGTGAACACCTCGCCAAGCACCGTCTTCAGTTCCGCGTTGGCGCGCTCGGCCTGCTGCTGTTGCAGCCAGGTCAGTGCATCGCGGTCCGGCAGCAGGTTGATCTCCACCGTGTCGCCGGCCTCCCAGAACGAGGAGATCTGCAGAATCGCCGGGCCGCTCAGGCCGCGGTGGGTAAACAGCAGGTTCTCGCGGAAACTGGTGCCGTTGCAGCTGGCCGTGCAGTCCAGCGAGGTGCCCGACAGTTCAGTGCACAGTGCCTTGAGTTGGGGCTCGGTGATGGTGAAGGGCACCAGCCCGGCGCGGGTCGGCAGCAGGGTGTGGCCGAACTGGCGCGCCACCTGGTAGCCGAAACCGGTAGCACCCAGGGTCGGGATCGACAGGCCGCCGGTGGCGATCACCAGCGACTGGCAGGCGAACTGCCCGGCACTGGTTTGCAGCAGGTAGCCGTTTTCGGTTTTCTCGATGTGCGAGATGCTGGTGTCCATGCGCAACTCGGCACCGGCCTCGTCGCACTCGGCCAGGAGCATGTTGAGGATGTCGCTGGCCTTGTTGTCGCAGAACAGCTGCCCGAGCTTCTTCTCGTGATACGGCACGCCATGCTTGGCCACCAGCTCGATGAAGTCCCACTGGGTGTAGCGGGCCAGCGCCGACTTGCAGAAGTGCGCGTTGTGCGAAAGGAAGTTGGCAGGCTCGGTGTACATGTTGGTGAAGTTGCAGCGCCCGCCGCCGGACATGAGGATTTTCTTGCCTGGCTTGTTGGCGTGGTCGAGCAGCAGTACCCGGCGGCCACGGCGGGCGCTGAGCTGGGCGCACATCAGGCCGGCGGCGCCGGCGCCGAGGATGATCACGTCGGTGGTGTGCACGGGTTACCTCTTGAAGATTGCTGGGGCTGCCTTGCAGCCCTTTCGCGACACAAGGCCGCTCCTACAGGGGATCGCGTAACCCGTGTAGGAGCGGCCTTGTGTCGCGAAAGGGCCGCAAAGCGGCCCCAAAAGTTCTTTAAATGATGCGGACTTTCAGGGCGCGGCCCTTGATCTTGCCGCTGTTAAGGCGCTGCATCGCCTGCTTGGCCAGTGCCCGCTCCACTGCCACGAAGGCCTGGAAATCGAAGATGGCGATCTTGCCCACCTGCTTGCCCGGGATGCCGGCATCGCCGGTCAATGCGCCGAGGATGTCACCCGGGCGCAGTTTGTCCTTGCGCCCGGCAGCGATGCACAAGGTGCTCATCACCGGCAGCAGCGGCTCGCCACCTTTATTTTTCAGGCTGTCCAACTGGTCCCAGCGCAGCGGGCTCTTCTGCAGCGCTTCGATGGCCTGGGCGCGGTGGCCTTCGGCCGGGGCCACCAGGCTGACCGCAACACCCTTCTCGCCGGCACGGCCGGTACGGCCGACACGGTGCACGTGGATCTCGGCGTCACGCGCCAGCTCGACGTTGAGCACCATGTCCAGGCCGTCGATGTCCAGGCCGCGCGCGGCCACGTCGGTCGCCACCAGCACCGAGCTGCTGCGGTTGGCGAACATGGCCAGCACTTGGTCGCGGTCGCGCTGTTCGAGGTCACCGTGCAGGGCTTGGGCGACGATGCCTTTGGCCGTGAGGTGGGCGACCACGTCTTCGCACTGCTGCTTGGTGAAGCAGAACGCCACGCACGATTGCGGGCGATAGTGGCCGAGCACGCGGGTCACCGCTTCGAGGCGCTGTTGCGCGTCGATTTCGATGAAGCGTTGTTCGATCTGGTTGTCGGTGTGCAGGCTTTCGACCTTGACCTGCTGCGGGTTGCGCATGAAGTCTGCGGCAAGCTGCTTGATGCCGGACGGGTAGGTGGCCGAGAACAGCAGGGTCTGGCGGCGGGCCGGGGTCTTGCCGATGATGCTGGCGATGGCATCGAAGAAGCCCATGTCGAGCATGCGGTCGGCTTCGTCCAGGATCAGCGTGTTGAGCCCGTCGAGTACCAGGGTGCCTTTATCCAGGTGCTGCTGGATGCGCCCCGGGGTGCCGACGATGATGTGCGCACCGTGCTCTAGCGACGCGATCTGCGGGCCGAGCGAAACGCCGCCGCAGAGGGTCAGGATCTTGATGTTGTCTTCGGCGCGGGCCAGCCGGCGCAACTCTTTGGCGACCTGGTCGGCGAGTTCGCGGGTCGGGCACAGGACCAGCGCCTGGCAACCGAAGTAGCGCGGGTTGATCGGGTTCAGCAGGCCGATGCCGAACGCAGCGGTCTTGCCGCTGCCGGTCTTGGCCTGGGCGATCAGGTCCTGGCCCTTGAGGATGACCGGCAGGCTCTGGGCCTGGATCGGCGTCATCGAGGCATAGCCGAGGGCGTCCAGGTTGGCCAGCATGGCGGCGGACAGCGGCAGGGTGGCAAAGGCGGTGGATTCGGTGGTCACGAGGCGGGCCTGTGTGGCGAAGCGAAAAATGCCGCACAGTCTACCAGCCTCATGGCCATTCGCCCTACGACTCCATGTGTTGTTCCGGACGACGGGCACGCCTTCCGTCTGTCGGCGCCAGTTGCAGGAAGATCGCTGCGGCCAGCATGGCCATGATGCCGATGGTCACGAAGGTCAGCTGGAAGGCGCCCAAGGTGCTTTCCACCCCTTCGGCACTGCCCGCTGCCGTGAAGCCGCCCAGCAATGCCCCGGCGCAGGCCACACCCAGGCTCAGCGCCAGTTGCGCGACCACCGACAGCAGGCTGTTGCCGCTGCTGGCGCTGGCATCGTCGAGGTCGATCAGGGTCACCGTGTTCATGGCCGTGAACTGCATGGAGTTCACGGCGCCGAGCAGGCCCAGCTGTATCAGCAGCACGGCGTAGGGCGTCTGCTCGTCGACCAGGCCGAGGCTGGCCAGCAGCAGGCCCAGCAGCAGGGTATTGCCGGTGAGGATGATGCGGTAGCCGAAGCGCTCGATCAGCGGCCGGGCGATGGACTTGGCCAGCATCGCCGCTGCAGCCAGCGGGATCATGCTCATGCCTGCCTGGGCTGGTGAATAGCCCAATGCCACCTGCAACAGCAAGGGCACGAGGAAGGGCAGGGCGCCGCTGCCCAGGCGCGCGAACAGGTTGCCGAGGATGCCGATGGCAAAGGTGCGCACGCGGAACAGGCTGGGCGAGAACAACGGCTCGGGATCGCGCCCGGCCCGTAGCCAGTAGGCGGCCAGGCAGGCCATGCCAGCGAACAGCAGCAACATTACCCGCAAGTGCGGCAAGTGCAACTCGCCCAAGCCTTCCATGGCGATGGTGATCAGCACCATCGCCGCGCCGAACAAGAGGAAGCCTGGGCCATCGAAGCTGGTGCGCTCGGCGCCGCGCAGGTCAGGGATGAACTTCCACACGGCATAACAGCCGATGGCACCGACCGGTAGGTTGAGCAGGAAGATCCAGTGCCAGCTGAGGATTTCCACCAGCCAGCCACCGACCGTTGGGCCGAGCAGGGGGCCGAGCAGGCCGGGGATGGTGATGAAGCTCATGATCCGCACCAGCTCGGTGCGGGGGTAGGCGCGCAACACCACCAGCCGCCCGACCGGCAGCATCAGCGCACCGCCCAGGCCTTGAACGACGCGTGCCAGGATCAGAAAGCCCAGGCTGTTGGCGGCGGCGCACAACAGCGAGCCGAAGCTGAACAACAGGATTGCGCTGAAGAAGATGCGTTTGGTGCCAAAGCGGTCGGCGATCCAGCCGGAGGCGGGAATCAGCAAGGCCACGGTGAGCATGTAGGCGATGATCACGCCTTGCATGCGCAGCGGGTCCTCTTCCAGCGAGCGGGCCATGGCCGGCAGCGCGGTGTTGAGAATGGTGCCGTCCAGGGACTGCATGAAGAAAGCGATGGCCACGACCCAGGGGATCCAGCGGGCGGTGACGGGGTCCAGCGGGGTGCGTTCGGGCATGACGTCCTCGTTTGTCTGTGCCGGCCTCTTCGCGGGGCAAGCCCGCTCCCACAGGATCTCCACTGCCCTCGAATGGGGTGACATCTCTGTGGGAGCGGGCTTGCCCCGCGAAAGGGCCGCTAATGCCTATCACAATGTCAGGGTCAGGCCTTTGACCAATGCCCCCGGTAAATGACTCGACCCAGTACTGCGCTGTCCATAAGTACTGGTAGACAGGATCATCTCGCGCTCGCGCGTCAGGTCCTCCAGCTGGCTGCCCAGCAAACTGTACAGGCTGTCATCGAAGCGCATGGTACTTACCGGCCCCTGAATCTGGCCATTCTCCACCCAGAAGGTGGCAAAACGGGTCAGGCCGGTCATGCGTGCTGCTGGCAGGTCCGAGTAGTTCAGGTACCACAGGTTGCTGATATACAGCCCGGTGCCCAGCCGTTCGAGGATTGCTTCACTGGCCAGGTTGCCCGCCGCCAGGCTCAAGGCGCAGGGCGACTCGTAGCTGTCGGCGCCATTCGCCACCAGCGCGAACTCGGCCGCACTGCGTGCGCTGATCAGGCGCTGCACGGCTTGGCCTTGCTGGATCAGCGGCACATCGAGGCGGGGTGACCCCTCATCTGAAAACGCCGGGCTCAGCGAACCGCTGACCTGCTCGTCGAAGCTGACCAGCGGGCTCAGCTGGGCATCGCCGTTATACAGGCGCTGCAGGGCGCTGTTGCCAGTGGCCAGGGCCTGCGCAGAAAACCCGCCCCAGCACAGCATGCCGGCGATCTCGTCCATGGCCGCTGGCGACAGGTAGGCGCGGTAACTGCCCGGTTTCAAGGTGATGGCGGGGCGGCCCAGGAACGCCAGTTGCTCGCGGGCCTGGCGCAGGCGCGCGACGAACTCGTCAGCGCTCCAGGCCTGCCCGGCATAGTTGGCTTTCACGGCCTGGCCGTTGCTGTGGAACAGGCTCCAGTCCATGTTGAAACTGTTGGCCTGGTGCCAGCCAAAGGCCCCGAACGAGCTGGCGAAGCCGCGACAGATCGGCCCGGCGGCGTAGATGCCGACCAGGTCCAGGTCGCCGGCTTCCTGTTCGATCAAGGCCAGCACTTCATCCAGTTCCGGCAGCGTGTGGTCTTGCTGGCTGTGGCTGTTCCACGGGGTTTCGTCCAGGCGCAGGTAGGGATCGACGGCCAGCAGGGGCAGGGTCTGGCGCAGTTGGCCCAGGGCATCGGCCAGGCGCGCGCGGTCCTGCACGGCATCATCGCCCAGGGTGATCAACTGCTCGGCCTGGCGGCCATCACAGATCAGGCGCAGTTGCACACTGGCCTGGCTCACCTCGCCGGCCTGGCGCACCTTGGCATGGTTGAAGCGCACGAACTGTGACTGCTCGGCGCTGTAGCCAAAGGTGAACTGTTCGCCCGGCTGCAGGGCATCGCGCAGGGCGCCAAGCAGGCTTTCGAAGCGGTGTTGGGGTGTGGCGCTCATCAGGCGTCGCCTCCGAAGACATCGATCTGGCTGAACACGCAGGCCGGCGAAGCATGGCCAACCCGCACCACCTGGTTGGGCTCGCCTTTGCCGCAATTGGGCGTACCGAGCACCTGGAAGGTGCTGGCGTCGCCGACGGCGGACAAGTTGCGCCAGAACTGCGCCGAGATGCCGCGGTAGTTGGGGTTCTTGACGATGCCCTTGAGCTCGCCGTTTTCGATCAGTTGGCCCCACTCGCAGCCGAACTGGAACTTGTTGCGGGCATCGTCGATGGACCAGGAGCGGTTGGTGCGCATCAGGATGCCGTGCTCGATACCCTTGACCAACTGCGCCAGCGAGCGGTCGCCCGGCTCGATGTTGAGGTTGGCCATGCGGTCGATCGGTGCGCGGTTCCAGCCACAGGCACGGCTGTTGGCCACGCCGTCCAGGCCGGAGCGGAACTGCGACAGGGCGCCGCCCAACGGGCGCAGTAGCACGCCATCGCGGATCAGGAACTGCTTGCTGGCCTGGGTGCCGTCATCGTCGTAGCTGTAGCTGGCGAGTTCTTCGCCGATGGTCGGGTCGAAGGTCACGTTGAGCAGCTTCGAGCCGTACTGCAGGTGGCCGAAGTCACTGGCGTTGACGAAACTGGTGCCGGCGTAGTTGCGCTCGTCGCCGAGAATGCGGTCCATCTCCAGCGGGTGGCCGATGGACTCGTGAATCTGCAGCATCATCTGGTCGGGCATCAGCAGCAGGTCACGCGGGCCGCTGGGCGTATTGGGCGCCAACAGCAGTTGCAGCGCCTCGTCGGCGACCCGCCGGGCGGCGCCGACCAGGCCACAGCGCTCGATGACCTCGAAGCCACCCTGCTGGCCAAAGTTGTCCCGGCCCAGGCTGCGGCTCTGGCTGTCTTGGCCGTCGCTGGCCGTCACGCTCAGGCCTGGGAACAGGAAGCGCTGGGCGTGGCGCAACTCGGCGCCGGCGGAGTTGAGGTAGGTTTGTTCGACCAGGGTGATGTCCAGGCCGGCTTGCCAATCCACCAGGCGGCTGTCCTGGGGCACGCTGGCCGACTCGGCGGCGAGCAGGCCCAGGCAATCGGCGAGGTTGGGCAGTGGCTGGTCGAAGTTGGGCGAGACATGGTCGTGGCGTGCGCTGGTCACCGGTTGGTCGCGCAGGTCCAGCAGGCTATGCCTGGCGATCTGCCGGGCCAGCGCTTCGGCGCGTTCGAGCGCCTGCTGCAAGCCTTGTTGGGACAGGTCGGCGGTGGCCGCATAGGCCTCAACGCCGCTGACCCGCACGGTGAGCATGGCGCCCTCGTCCTGGCTGAAGAAGGGCGGCTCGGCCACATTGCGACGCACAGACAATGCCTGGTACGACTGCTTCACATGACGCAGGGAAAACAACTCGGCCGTGCTGCGCAGCCCAGCAAAGCGCTGGCGCAACAGGGCGCTGGAATCAAACATGCGGGAACCTCCGAGTCAGTGGTGGCTCCCCCTAGAACCACGCCACTCGCATGCTCAGGCCCGTATCGTCACGGGCCACGAGCAATGCCAGCTCATTATGGCAGCCAGGTACTTCCCTGGTCAGGAAATAACGCGGGCCGTTCAACCACCGCCCTCCCAGCAATGGGGCGGCGTTGTTACGCCCACTTTCTGGATGGCGGCCTTCAACATAGCATTCAGATGCGCTGCGACATGGTGCGAGGTGTCCGTCAGCAAGTAGACGTGGTGCTTTTCGAGGTCGGGCAAGCCCAGCCCTTCCACGTACGCGAGTGAGGTATCCGTGCTATCCAGCCCTTCGACAATGCCCACGGCCAGGCCACTTCTCATGCAGGCCAGTACCGCGTGCCAGTTGGCGCTTTCCAGCAGCACACGGTACGCAATGCCGTGGGCTTTCAGTGCCTGCAAGGCCGCCTCCCGGTACGGGCAACCCTTCAACTGCAGTGCCAGCGGCAAGGGGCGATTGGGGTCATGGCTGAATCCAGGCGCTGCGGCCCAGCGCGGCTGCGTCGAGCGAAGCCACTCGCCTTGCTGCCAGTCGTCACTGCTGACCGCTACAGCCAGGTCCAGCCGCTGTCGCGCAAACAGGTCGATGAGCTCTGCGCTGGATCGCGCTACAGCCTCCAACTCCAGCTTCGGGTTGTTGGCCACGAACACCGGTAGAAAGTCGCTCATGAGGTTGGCGGCATAACCGTCGGGTACGCCTATGCGCACCTTGCCGGTCATCTGCTGTGGCGACAGCGTGGCCAGTAGCCTGTCGTGAGCCATCAAGAAACGTGTCGCTTCGCCCATCAGCTGACGGCCCGCAGGGGTTAGCTCCACCGACTGGTTACTGCGTGTGAACAATTGTTGCCCGATCTTTCCCTCCAGCTTCTGGATCTGCGTCGTCACCGCCGATGGGCTGCGGTGGACGTAGTCGGCCGCCGCCTTGAAACGGCCTAGCCGGGCCACTGCCTGGAAGGTTCTCAGTACATCGATGTCGAGGCCTTTGCCCATGGAGCCACCTGATTTGGTCGGATCGAACCAGCGCTTCGATTTAATCAACTGTACAGCCTTTATACCCACTCTTACTGTGGGGTCGAAGCCCGCATGCCCCCTGAATTGCAATGGAATGATACGGATGAGCCTGAACGACTTCGTGGTAGATGCACTCGTGCGCAACCCCGCTTACCAGCACGCACGACTATGGACTGTCGAGAACCACGAGAAGTACTCGACATTGGCCCAGCCTGAGCCGGGACCTGAAAGCGACCACCGTTTCAACCACGAGATATTTCTGCTTATGCGCGCCTTGAATGAGCAAGGCGTAGGTCAGAGCGGGCTCTGTGCTGATGCAGAGGGGCAGGGGGCGCTCAAGGCCGTCATCGGCGACGTTGCCGAGCGGTTGGCAGCGCTGAGCAGTGGGCGCCGCGTGCACTATGTGGAGCTGGGCCCGGAGCCGATCAAAAGCGCCTGCTTGCTGAAGCGAATGGTCGAGACGTCCAGCTCCATCCGCTACACCGCCATCGATATCAACCAGACCTCGCAAGCCGCGATGAGCGATGCCGTGGGGCCCATCGTGCGCGAGGATGGCAGTTTCAATTACATCGCCGCTGATTACCGCACCGTAACCCATGAGGATTTGCGTCACGATCAGGAGCTCACACTGATCACCCTGCTTGGGTTTCAGGAAGGTAACGAGCTGCCAGTGAGCACTGGGCGGCTGATTCGTAGCCTTGCAGGTAACACCACCTACATCCTTTCGGAAATGCAGGTCTACGACGAAGGCCTGGAAAGTACCATCCTCAAGTTCTACGCCAACCCCTGCATGCTCCAGTTCTCCCAAATGGTCGCGCTTCAACAAGGCTTCATCCCCTCGGGCGAGCATGAAGCCATGCTCGTACCGCTACGCATTCAGGATGAACCCATCCATGTAGCGGTAACCCTGCAACCTGTGCAGCGTCTGCAGCAACGTGGGTACCTGCTGACCAACATCTGCCTCAAGTACACGCCCGAACAGTTCCGTCGCATCAGGGCCCGGCATTGCAACTGCAGTGTGGTGGACGAGTTCGCCAGTGGTGATGGCTCGGTGCGCTACCAGATCGCGAAGTACCTTCAGTAGTGACTCTACGGGGACAGACACATCATGAATCCTTCAGACACCTTACCCCTGTTCGAACGCGGCGTAGGGCGCGTGAAGCTGGCGCTCAAGTCGACATTGAAGCGCACGCCGCGGCCATCGCCTATCTGCCTCAGTGAGCAGTTGCCCTGGTCGGACGATTTGCTTTGCCAGCACGGGCCCGTCCTCAGCGACACCCGAACACTTGGGCAGCTTGGGTATGCCGACAGCCCGCACGCCAAAATCGCAGCGGACAGCATCACCGGGGTGGCGGTTGTGCATCGGCTGTTCACGCCCGAGGGCGTTGCGGCCTTGCAAGGCATCTGCAGCCGTCTGGAGGAGGGGGCGAGTGACAGCGACTGGATCATTTCGCGGCGTACGCGAGGGGTGACGGCTTTATCATCGTTCATCAACGACATGATGTGCAGCCGCTCATTCCTGTTAGCTGTCTCGCGCATTGCAGGCGTGCCGCTGGTGCCTTACCCCATGGTCAATGCGCGCTCGCAGGTCAACTATTTCTACCCCAAGCCTGTCGAGCAACAGCAGCAACTCGGCATGTGGCACACAGACGGCACCAATTACGTGCTGAACATCGTGCTGTCGGGGGCCTGCGAATACAGCGGGGGCGAATTCCTGTTCCATAACGGCACTGTCGACAGCTTTGATGCGCTGGATCACCGTACCTTCGAAAATGCGCACCTGGACGCACCTGGCGATGCCTTGTTCATCTATGGCAGCCGATTGTTCCACGGTGTGCGCCCGGTGGTCAGCGGGCGACGCATGTCGTTGGTGCTGTCCTTTCATTGTCCCTACTTTGGTGACGACTCCAACCGGTTTTGGCACTTGGCCTCCGACGATGGCATCCCTGCGACGATCCCTAAATGGTTGGGGTTGCGCTGGGCCTTGCAGCGATCAGCAGCCCGCCAGTTTTCAAGAATAGGCATCGAGCCGATTACGTTCGCGCAATTGCATCACACAGGGGCGTGAACATGCCAAGCAGTGCGCCGTACCTGATCCTGCTGCAAGTCATCTTTGTCCTTTCCTGGAGTTCGGGCTTTATTGGTGCCCGGCTGGGCACGGAAGACGCGGGTGCCATCAACCTGCTGTTCTGGCGGTTTCTGCTGGTCAGCATCTGCCTGCTGCCTTTTGTCGTGCATCGGCTGCGTGCGCTTACGTGGGCGCAGATACGCTACAACGCCGTCATTGGTTTCCTGGCTCAGTTTGCCTATCTGGTCAGTGTCTACATCGCCATCCGGGGCGGGCTACCGGCGGGGATTGCCGCCATCATTTGTGCGCTGCAGCCATTGATCACGGCATCGATGAGCAACAACAGCCAGCATGAGCGCAGTGGTCGGCAGGAATGGCTCGGGCTTGGGGTGGGGTTCGCCGGCGTCAGCATGATCATTTTTGCAGAGTACAGCCTGTCTGCGAGCCAGCTTAGCCTCTGGCTTTACGCCCTGCCGCTGATCGCCGCCATCACGTTGTCCATTGCCACGCTGTATCAGCGTCGGCAATCGATCATGGCGACGGACCACAGCAAGGACGGTCTGCTGATGCCGTTGTTTCTGCAATCGACTGCGACACTGCTGCTGCTCACGGCTACAGGCTTGCCACTGGGGTTGATCGAAGTGCCTGCCAGCACACAGGTCTGGGCGGCGGTCGCATGGCTGACCCTGTTCTCCACGTTCATTGCCTACCTGAGCCTGTGGATATTGCTGACAAAGCTCTCGGCGACCCGCGTCTCGGCACTGGTCTACCTCGAGCCACCGGTGACGTTGTTATGGGCGGCGTTGATGTTCGGGGACGTGATCCATTGGACAACTTATGTGGGCATTGCGGTGGTCGCGGCAGGTATCGCCATCACCCGCCAGCCGCGCAGGTCGGCCACGCCTGCCAATGCGCTGAGCGACACGGGTGACAGATAGAGGCTCGTGAGCGCGGCACTGCGCTGGTGGCTAGAACCACCCGTCTTGCATGGTGATGCAGGTGTCATCGCGTACCTCGAGCAATGCCAGCTCATTGTGGCAGCCCGGTACTTCCCAGGTCAGGAAGTAGCGCGCGGCCTGGAGCTTGCCGAGGTAGAAGTCGCGGTCGTCGGCGTTGCCTTTGAGCAGGCCGAGTTCGGCGTGGATCGCCTGTTCCAGCCAGCGCCAGCCGACCACGCAGTGGCCGAAGGCCTTGAGGTACAGGGCCGAGTTGCCCAGGGCGGTGCTGACGTTGCCCTGGGCCATGTCACCCAGCAGGGAAAGGGTGACGGCCTGCAGGCGATTGACCAACTGCTCCAGCGGCTGGCGCAGGGTGTCGAGGCCAGGGTGGTGGCTGGCGCGCTCGGCTGTGCTGGCGATCAGGCGGATCAGTTGCTTGAGCCCGGCGCCGCCGTTTTGCGCAAGCTTGCGGCCGAGCAGGTCGAGCGACTGGATGCCTTCAGTGCCCTCGTGAATCGGGTTCAGGCGGTTGTCGCGGTAATACTGCTCAACGGGGTATTCGCGGGTGTAGCCATGGCCGCCGAGGACCTGGATCGCTAACTCATTGGCTTTGAGGCAGAAGGCCGATGGCCAGGATTTGACGATCGGGGTCAACAGGTCGAGCAGTGCCTGGGCGTGTTGCCGGGTGCTCTCGTCGTCGGCTGTCTGGGTGTCGTCGAACAGGCGTGCGGCGTACAGGCCAAGGTCGAAGGCGCCTTCAACGTAAGCCTTCTGCGTCAGCAGCATGCGCTTGACGTCGGTATGCCCGATGATCGGCACGGCAGGGCTGTGCGGGTCCTTGTTGTCCGGCAACCGCCCTTGTGGCCGCTGGCGCGCGTAGTCCAGCGAGTACAGGTAGCCGGCATATCCGAGCATCACCGCGCCCATGCCAACGCCGATGCGCGCCTCGTTCATCATCTGGAACATGCAGGCCAGGCCCTGGTGCGGCTGGCCGACCAGGTAGCCGATGCACTGGCCATTGTCGCCGAAGTTCAACGCCGTCGAGGTGGTGCCGCGCCAACCCATCTTGTGGAACAGGCCAGCCAGCAGCACATCGTTACGCTCGCCACGGCTGCCATCCGGGTTCACCCGGTACTTGGGCACGATGAACAGCGAGATGCCCTTCACCCCGGGAGGTGCATCCGGCAGCTTGGCCAGCACCATGTGCACGATGTTTTCCGACAGCTCGTGGTCGCCGCCAGAGATGAATATCTTGTTGCCCTTGAGCCGGTAGCTGCCATCGCCAGCGGGTTCGGCGCGGGTGCGGATATCGGCCAGGGACGAGCCCGCATGCGGCTCGGTCAACGCCATGGTGCCGAAGTAGCGGCCGTCGATCATCGGCTGCAGGAACAGGCGTTTTTGTTCGTCGGTGCCGAAGCTTTCGATCAGGTTGGCCGCGCCCATGGTCAGGAATGGGTAGGCCGTGGTGCCAGCGTTGGCGGCCTGGAAGTGCGCAAAGCAGGCCTGCGAGACCAGGCTGGGCAACTGCATGCCGCCGACTTCGAAGTCGCGGTTGGCGTTGAGAAAGCCCGCTTCGAGGAAGGCGTCCACGGCCGGTTTCACCTCGGGGATCAACTCGGCGCGGCCGTCCACGTAGCGCGGCTCGTTTTCATCGGCCTTGCGGTTGTGCGGCGCAAAGTACTTTTCGGCGATGGTACGGGCGGTGGCCAGCGCCGCGTCGAAGGTTTCGCGGCTGTGCTCGGCGAAGCGCGGGCGCTGGGTGAGGGCTTCGGCGTCGAGGACTTCGTAGAGCTCGAAGGCGAGGTTGCGAGGGCTGAGCAGGGTCTCGGGCATGGGGGCGGTCCTTGAGCGGGATGCTGCGAGTGTAGGGAATCGGGTGGGGTGGGGGGAGGTTAATAGGTTTGGGTGATATGGGTTTAGAAAGTGCAATGAGACCTAGCGGTCTGGCATCCGTTGAGATCTTATTTCCCATGCAAAACAGGGAAATCCATACCAGCACGTGGGTTTGGTTGACCCTTGTCGTTGCATCTGAAGGGGCTAAAGTCTGGAGTCTTTGGTGGCTCTGGCTAAGGCGCACGTGAAGGACTTAGGGCATAAAGGTGCTTGCCTTGATGCTTACAGCGCCTATGAAATCGAGCGCCGCCCGCGCGGCGCTTCGCAGCACAAGGCTGCTCCTACATTTGTTTTGTGCCAATGAGGCCTGTGGTATTGGCGCGCGACAAAGGGGCCGCGCGCTCTGGTACAAGCGGGACTGGCCCGAAACAGATGTGGGAGCGGGCTTGCCCCGCGAAGCGCCGCGCGGGCGGCGCTCGGTCTTGCAGGCGCAGAAAATGCTGTGGCGAGCACCTGGCAGCCCAACCCAATCGCAAGACAAACACCCATAAAAAAAGGAGAGCCAAAGCTCTCCTTCTTCATTAACGACCCTCAGCCATCAACCAATGGTCATCAGGCTCGCATTACCCCCCGCAGCAGCAGTATTCACACTCACCGCCCGCTCGATTACCAAGCGCTCCAGCGCAATCTGGTGGTCGCCGCTGGACAGCCCGTGCACACCGACGATCGCCCCGGCACGCTTGGCCACTTGCTGGCACAGGCTACGCAGTTGGTCCGAATCGCCATGGTGGATCACGGCGTCGAACGCCACTTCATCCTTGTTCCAATCCGCTACCAGCTTGACCTTGGCCTGCAGCTCTTTCGGCAGGCGGGCGCGCAGGGCTTTGCCCGGTTCGCCGTCAGCCCATACCGCCGAGCTGCCAACCGCCAAGACGGCAGCAAACTGCGCCAGCAGGTCGGCTTCGTTGTCCGCCAGGCACAGCACGTGCTCGCGCGGCAGGATGGTGTAGCTGTTGCGCTCGCCGGTCGGGCCTGGCAGCAGGCGGGCGATGCCGCTCTGCGACTGGCCGGCAAACTGGGTGCACAGCGCAGCCAGGTCGGCCTGCTGGTTGCTCTCGGCCCAGGCCTTGAGGCTGTGCAGCGGCTTGATCAGCTGCTCGTGCAGGGTGCGGTCAGGCTTGCCTTCGCCATCCTGCTGCTGGAAGTGACGGCCAATGGCGTCGGCCGGGCGGGTCGACAGCAGGCGGTACAGGTACAGCGGGCCGCCGGCTTTCGGGCCGGTACCGGACAGGCCTTCACCGCCGAACGGTTGCACGCCGACCACTGCGCCAACGATGTTGCGGTTGACGTACATGTTGCCGGCGTTGGCGGTTTCCACCACTTTGGCGATGGTCTCGTCGATGCGGGTGTGCACGCCGAGGGTCAGGCCGTAACCGGAGTTGTTGATCTGCTCGATCAGTTGGTCGAGGTTGCGGCGGTTGTAGCGCACCACGTGCAGCACCGGGCCGAAGATCTCGCGCTTGAGTTCGTCGAAGCTGTCCAGCTCGATCAGGGTTGGCATGACGAAGGTGCCGCGTTTGACCTCGGCCGCATCGGCGATGGCAACCTGGTAGACCGAGCGGCCTTTTTCACGCATGCCCTGGATGTGCTTCTCGATGCCAGCCTTGGCTTCGGCGTCGATCACCGGGCCAATGTCCACGGCCAGGCGGTCCGGGTTGCCCAGGCGGCTTTCGGCCATGGCACCCTTGAGCATCTCGATCACACGGTCGGCGGAGTCTTCCTGCAGGCACAGCACGCGCAGAGCCGAGCAGCGCTGGCCGGCGCTGTCGAAGGCCGAGGACACCACGTCGATCACCACCTGCTCGGTCAGGGCCGAGGAGTCGACGATCATCGCGTTCTGGCCGCCGGTTTCGGCGATCAGCGGGATCGGGCGGCCCTGGTTGTCCAGGCGGCCGGCGACGTTACGTTGCAGCAGACGGGCCACTTCGGTGGAACCGGTGAACATCACGCCTTTGACGCGCTCGTCACCGACCAGGCCGGCACCGACCGTCTCGCCGCGGCCTGGCAGCAGTTGCAGGACGCCTTCCGGAATGCCGGCTTCCAGCAGCAGGCGCACGGCCTGGGCGGCAATCAGTGGGGTTTGCTCGGCGGGCTTGGCCAGTACCGGGTTGCCCGCGGCGAGTGCAGCGGCGACCTGGCCGCTGAAGATTGCCAACGGGAAGTTCCACGGGCTGATGCACACCACTGGGCCCAATGGGCGGTGGGCGTCGTTGCTGAAGTCGTTGCGGGCTTGCACCGCGTAGTAGCGCAGGAAGTCCACGGCCTCGCGCACTTCGGCGATGGCGTTGGCGAAGGTTTTACCGGCCTCGCGGATGAGCAGGCCCATCAGCGGCTGGATCTCGGCTTCCATCAGGTCGGCGGTGCGCTCAAGGATCGCAGCGCGCTCGGCGGGTGGGGTGGCCTGCCAGATCGGTGCGGCGTTGAGGGCGCACTGGATGGCGTTGTCGACGTCGGCAACCGTGGCTTCCTGGACGTGGCCGACCACATCGCGGTGGTCCGCTGGGTTCAGCACCGGCACAGCAGCCGATTCGCTGGCGGCGCAGGCCAGCAGCGGGGTGGCTTTCCAGTCGTTGTGGGCAGTGGCCAGCATGGCGCAGGACAGCGACGCCAGGCGGTGTTCGTTGGCCATGTCGATACCGGCCGAGTTGGCCCGCTCAGTGCCGTACAGGTCACGCGGCAACGGGATGCGCGGGTGTGGCAGGCCGATGCCGCCTTCCTGGGTGGCCATGCGCTCGATGCTGGCGACCGGGTCGGCAACCAGCTCCTGGATGGAGATCGAGTGGTCGGCGATGCGGTTGACGAACGAGGTGTTGGCGCCGTTTTCCAGCAGGCGACGAACCAGGTACGCAAGCAGGGTCTCGTGGGTGCCGACCGGTGCATAGACACGGCACGGACGGTTCAGCTTGCCGTCGGAAATCTTGCCAACCACTTGCTCGTACAGCGGCTCACCCATGCCGTGCAGGCACTGGAACTCGTACTGGCCGGGGTAATAGTTCTGGCCGGCGATGTGGTAGATGGCCGACAGGGTGTGGGCGTTGTGGGTGGCGAACTGCGGGTAGATGGCTTCGGGCACGGCCAGCAGTTTGCGTGCGCAGGCAACGTAGGACACATCGGTGTACACCTTGCGGGTGTAGACCGGGTAGCCTTCCAGGCCTTCGACCTGGGCGCGCTTGATTTCGCTGTCCCAGTAGGCGCCTTTCACCAGGCGGATCATCAGGCGATGGCGGCTGCGCTTGGCCAGGTCGATGACATAGTCGATCACATACGGGCAGCGCTTCTGGTAGGCCTGGATGACGAAGCCAATACCGTTCCAGCCTGCCAGCGAGGGTTCGAAGCACAGGCGCTCGAGCAGGTCGAGCGACAGCTCCAGGCGGTCGGCTTCTTCGGCGTCGATGTTCAGGCCGATATCGTATTGCTTGGCCAGCAGGGTCAGCGACAGCAGGCGCGGGTACAGCTCTTCCATCACGCGCTCATACTGGGCGCGGCTGTAGCGCGGGTGCAGGGCCGACAGCTTGATCGAGATGCCCGGGCCTTCATAGATGCCGCGGCCATGCGAGGCTTTGCCGATCGAGTGGATCGCTTGCTCGTAGGATGCCAGGTACTTCTGTGCGTCGTGCTCGGTCAGTGCGGCCTCGCCGAGCATGTCGTAGGAATAACGGAAACCCTTGGCCTCGAAACGGCTGGCGTTGGCCAGGGCTTCGGCGATGGTTTCACCGGTGACGAACTGCTCGCCCATCAGGCGCATGGCCATGTCGACGCCCTTGCGGATCATCGGCTCGCCGCTTTTGCCGATGATACGGGTGAGCGACGAGGTGAGGCCGGATTCGTTATGGGTGGACACCAGCTTGCCGGTCAGCAGCAGGCCCCAGGTGGCGGCGTTGACGAACAGCGATGGGCTATTGCCCAGGTGCGGCTGCCAGTTGCCGGTGCTGATCTTGTCGCGGATCAGCGCATCGCGGGTGCCCTTGTCTGGGATGCGCAGCAAGGCTTCGGCCAGGCACATCAGCGCCACGCCTTCCTGGGACGACAGCGAGAACTCTTGCAGCAGGCCCTGGACGATGCCTGCGCGGCCGCCAGCGCTCTTCTGGTTGCGCAGTTTTTCGGCGATGCCGGCCGCCAGTTTGTTGGTGGCCTCTGCCAGTGGCGCGCTCAGGCGAGCCTGCTCCAGCAGCATCGGAATGACTTCCTGCTCAGGGCGGCGGTAAGCGGCGGTGATGGCCGAGCGCAGTACCGATTGCGGCAGGATGCTCTCGGCGAATTCGAGGAAGCATTGGTGAGCATGGTCCGGCTGGACTTCGCCAGCATCGTCGACCAGGTTGCTGGCATGACCGTTGAGTTCGGTCAGGGTGGCACCACCCTCGAGCTTCTCCAGGTAATTGAAGATCGCTTGCTTGATCAACCAATGCGGCGTGCGGTCGATGGACTGCGCAGCTGCTTTGAGTCGCTCACGGGTAGGGTCATCGAGTTTGACCCCAAGGGTGGTCGTCGCCATTTCTTATCCTCATTATTGCCACGGCTGTGGCCTAAGCTGACGCCAAGAGTAGCTGTAGGGCAATTCAGGTGCAACCAGGTGCAACCCGATTTTTTTACGGAAAAGGTGCAACTCGTCCGGCGAACATTCCTACACTTAATTAAAGGTTGTTTCTGGGGCGATTTAGTCTGAAAAATCCCGTTTTTGCTCCAAAAAGGAGCAAGAACGAGGCTTTAACTGAAAATGCATGAGTAGGTGCAACTTGAAACGGAAAAAGGGTTGCACCCTGTTTGCGATGTTGCATAGCATTCGCCACCTGGGTGCAACCGCCACGTTGTGGTTGTGCATGAAATAACAACAAACGCCAGGGCACACGCATGGGCAATCCACTAACGATCACCTTTGTGATCTATATCGCTGCGATGGTACTGATCGGCTTCGCCGCGTATCGCGCCACCAATAACCTTTCCGACTACATCCTGGGCGGTCGAAGCCTGGGCAGCGTGGTCACTGCGCTCTCTGCCGGTGCGTCCGACATGAGCGGCTGGCTGTTGATGGGCCTGCCGGGCGCCATCTACTTCTCCGGCCTGTCCGAAGCCTGGATCGCCATCGGCCTGACCGTCGGCGCCTACCTGAACTGGCTGTTCGTTGCGGGTCGCCTGCGGGTGCAGACCGAGCACAACGGCGATGCCTTGACGCTGCCGGACTACTTCTCCAGCCGCTTCGAAGACCAGAGCGGCCTGCTGCGGATCATCTCGGCCATCGTCATCCTGGTGTTCTTCACCATTTATTGCGCGTCGGGCATCGTCGCCGGTGCGCGTCTGTTCGAAAGCACCTTCGGCATGCCGTACGAGACGGCCCTGTGGGCTGGCGCTGCCGCCACCATCGCCTACACCTTCGTCGGTGGCTTCCTGGCGGTGAGCTGGACCGACACCGTGCAGGCTTCGCTGATGATTTTCGCGCTGATCCTCACCCCGGTGATCGTGCTGATCTCGACCGGTGGCTTCGACACCACCTTCCTGGCCATCGAAGCGCAGAACCCGGCCAACTTCGACATGTTCAAAGGTGCCACCTTCATCGGCATCATCTCGCTGATGGGTTGGGGCCTGGGCTACTTCGGCCAGCCGCACATCCTGGCGCGCTTCATGGCCGCTGACTCGGTCAAGTCGATCGCCAAGGCCCGTCGCATTTCCATGACGTGGATGATCCTGTGCCTGGCCGGTACCTGTGCCGTGGGCTTCTTCGGCATCGCCTACTTCTCGGCCAACCCTGATCTTGCGGGCCCGGTGACCGAGAACCACGAGCGTGTGTTCATCGAGCTGGCGAAGATCCTGTTCAACCCATGGATCGCGGGCGTGTTGCTGTCGGCCATCCTGGCGGCGGTGATGAGCACCCTGAGCTGCCAGCTGCTGGTGTGCTCCAGTGCCCTGACCGAAGACTTCTACAAAGCCTTCCTGCGCAAGGGTGCTTCGCAGCGTGAACTGGTGTGGGTCGGCCGCCTGATGGTGCTGGCGGTTGCCCTGATTGCCATCGCCATGGCAGCCAACCCGGAAAACCGCGTGTTGGGCCTGGTGGCCTACGCCTGGGCGGGCTTCGGTGCGGCCTTTGGTCCGGTGGTGCTGATCTCGGTACTGTGGAAAGGCATGACCCGTAACGGCGCCCTTGCCGGTATCGTGGTGGGTGCGTTGACCGTGATCCTGTGGAAGCAATTCGACACCCTTGGGCTGTACGAAATCATCCCAGGCTTCCTCTTCGCCAGCATCGCCATCGTCGTGGTGAGCAAGCTGGGTAGCCCGTCGACGGCGATGGTTCAGCGCTTCGAAACGGCTGATGCGGCGTATCACGCTGACAAGTAATACCCGTTGAACAGGCGGCGCCCGCGAAGCAGGCGCCGCCGATCGACAGCCAGGCCTGACTCCGCCTGCAAGGCAAGGTAAACTTGCCACCCCCGCAGGAGTTGCCATGAACTATCGTCACGCCTTCCACGCCGGCAACCACGCCGACGTCCTCAAGCACATCGTGCTGACCCGCCTCATCGCCCTGATGTCGCGCAAGGAGCAGCCGTTCGCCTATATCGATACCCACGCAGGCCTTGGCCTGTATGACTTGCAGGGCGACCAGGCGACCCGCACCGGTGAATACCTCGAAGGCGTTGCCCGGTTGTGGAACCGCGACGACCTGCCGGCCATGGCAGGCGATTACCTGCGCATCATCAAGCGCCTCAATGCCGATGGCGAGTTGCGTTACTACCCAGGTTCGCCAGAGCTGGCCCGCCGCCTGATGCGTCAGCAAGACCGCGCCCTGCTCAACGAGAAGCACCCCGAAGACGGGCCGCTGCTCAAAGAGAACATGAAGAAAGACCCACGCGTCTTCGTTCACCTCGGCGAGGGCTGGCATGTGCCGCGCGCCCTGCTGCCGGTGCAGGAAAAGCGCGCGATCATGCTGATCGACCCGCCGTTCGAGCAGGCCGATGAGCTCAAACGCTGTACCACCTCGATGAAGGAGGCGATCGGCCGCATGCGCCAAACCGTCGCGGCCATCTGGTACCCGATCAAGGACCAGCGCTCGCTGACCCGCTTCTATCAGGACCTCACCAGCACTGGCGCGCCCAAGTTGCTGCGCGTGGAGTTGTATGTGCACCACCAGGACAGCCCGCAGGGGCTCAACGGCTCTGGCCTGGCCATTGCCAACCCACCGTGGGGGCTGGAGGAAGAGCTGAAGGAACTGCTGCCCTGGCTCGCCAAAGAGCTGGCGCAGACGGCGGGTAGCTACCGGATGGACTGGCTGATCGCCGAGTAAAGCGGTTCCCCAGCTGGCCTTATCGCCGGCAAGCCGGCTCCCGCAGGTACGGCGCTGCTCTTAGGGGCTGCGCCGTACCTGTGGGAGCCGGCTTGCCGGCGATAGGGCCAGTTGGAATTGTTTGCGTTATAATCTCGCCCTTTAGCCGCCATCCGCCCACGAGGCCGCTGGCGCATCTCTACCGAAAGAAGAGGCTAATCCCTTGGCATTGACGATTCTTGGCCTGTCCGGCGCCCTTAGCCATGACCCTTCCGCGGCCCTGTACATTGACGGCAAGCTGATTGCCGCCGCCGAAGAAGAGCGCTTCGTGCGTGACAAGCATGCGAAGAACCGCATGCCCTACGAGTCGGCGAAGTTCTGCCTGGAGCAGGCAGGCATCAAGCCATCCGACGTCGACGTGGTAGCCATTCCGTTCGCCCCGATCAGCCTGTTCGGCAAGGCCCGCTGGCACTATGCCAAGCGCTACTGGTATGCCCCGGACCGCGCCCTCGACGCGATCCTGATGGGCAACCGTCGCTACAAGCGCTACCGCAAGAAGATCGTCTGGTGCCTGGAGCAACTGGGCTTCGACCCGAAAAAGGTCAAGATCGAACCGGTCGAGCACCACCTGGCTCACGCCTCCAGCGCCTACCACTGCTCGGGTTTCAAGGAAAAGACCGCGATCCTGGGTATTGACGGTAAGGGCGAGTACGCCACGACCTTCTTCGGCTATGGCGAAAACGGCAAGATCCACAAGATCAAGGAATTCTTCGACCCGGACTCCCTGGGCGGCCTGTATGGCGCGATCACCGAGTTCCTCGGTTTCGAAATGCTCGACGGCGAGTTCAAGGTCATGGGCATGGCGCCGTACGGCGACGCCAGCAAATATGACTTCTCGCGCCTGGCCAGCTTCGAGAACGGCGAACTGGTGATCAACACCGAATACGCCAACGTCATCGGCCTGCGCCGCTATAAAGAGAAGGGCAAGGGTTTCTACTTCTCGCCGAAGCTGATCGAGTGGCTGGGCCCCAAGCGCGAAGGCGACATCGCCGACGAGCCGTACATCCACTACGCCGCCAGCATGCAGGCGCTGTTCGAGAAGCTGGCCCTGCAGATGATCGACCATTACCTGGGCGATACCTTGAAGCAGACCGGCAAGCTGGCCTTCGCCGGCGGCTGCGCGCTGAACGTCAAGCTCAACCAGAAGATCATTGCTCGCCCGGATGTGAAGGAGCTGTTCGTTCAGCCTGCTTCCGGTGATGCCGGTACTGCGGTGGGTGCCGCGGCCTATGTGTCCCATGCCCGCGGCGTGCCGGTCGAGAAGATGGAGCACGTCTACCTCGGCCCGTCGTACTCCAACGAGGACGTGATCGCCGCCTGTGCCCGTCACCCGGACCAGCCGAAGTGGCGCAAGCTCGACAATATGCCCGAGCAGATCGCCAAGATCATGGTCGACGGCAACCCGGTGGCCTGGTTCCAGGGCCGCATGGAATTCGGCCCGCGCGCCCTGGGTGGTCGTTCGATCATCGGCTGCCCGAGCGTAGAAGGCGTGGCTGACCGCATCAACCACCAGATCAAGTTCCGCGAGCGCTGGAGACCTTTCTGCCCGTCGATGCTCGACACCGTCGCCCCGCAGATGATCAAGGTCGATCACCCGGCGCCGTTCATGACCTTCACCTTCGAAGTGGCTGAAGAGTGGAAAACCCGCGTACCGGAGGTGGTCCACGAGGACGGCACTTCGCGTGCCCAGGTGCTCAAGCGCGAATACAACCCGCGTTACTACGACATGATGAAGGCGCTGGAAAACCTGACCGGCAACGGCGTGTCGCTGAACACTTCGCTGAACCGTCGGGGTGAACCGATGATCTGCTCGCCGACCGATGCCCTGAACATGTTCTTCGGCTCGGACCTGCAGTACCTGATCATGGAAGACATCCTGGTAGTGAAGGACGGCGCGGCCGCGTATGACCAGCCGCTCTGAACCGCGCATCCTGCAGTTCTGCCATGGCTATGACGGGCCGTTTCTGGACTGTGCCCGTCAGTACGCCAGCCTGTTTCAGGGGCGTGGCTACCAGGTCACCACGGTGTTTCTCACCGGCGCCGCCGACCCGCAGGTCGCGGCCGGCTGCGCGTCGGACGAGGTGCTGTTCCTGGAGTTCAGCTCCAAGGCTGTGCGTGGGCTGAAGCTTGGCGCCATCCGTGCTTTGCGGCGGATTGCGGCTGAGCGCCATTTCAGTTTCTGCATCGCCCACCGGTTCAAGCCGATCTATGTCGCCTTGTTGGGCACTGGCCTGCCGGTGATCGGTGTGCACCACGCCTTTGGCGACTATCAGCGCAAAGGGCGGCGGCTGTTTGCCAACCTGTTCAGCAAGCGCCTGAGCCTGCTCGGCGTTTCCGATGCGGTGCGGGACGACATGCGCCGCTGCCTGCCCGCATGGCCGGCTGAGCGTATCCAGACCCTGTACAACCGTATCGACATCGAGGCCCTGCAGGCTGCATTGGTGCCTCGGGACGCAGCGCGCGAGGCACTTGGCCTCGACCCTCAGGCGTGGATCGTCGGCAACGTCGGCCGCCTGCACCCAGACAAAGACCAGGCCACGCTGTTGCGCGGTTTTGCCCAAGCGCTGCCGGGGCTGCCTGCTGGCGCGCGCCTGGCGATACTGGGCAAAGGCCGCCTGGAAGCCGAGCTCAAGGCACTGGCTGACGAGCTGGGTATCGCCGCGCAAGTGGACTTCCTTGGCCAGGTGCCGGATGCCCGCCGTTATTTCACCGCGTTCGATGTGTTCGCCTTGAGTTCGGACCACGAGCCGTTCGGCATGGTCCTGCTTGAAGCCATGGTGGCGGGCGTACCGGTGCTGGCCACGGCCTGCGGCGGTGCCCGCGAAGTGGTCGAAGGTGTGGGTGTGCTGTTCCCGCTCGGTGACGCTGGGCAGCTGGCCCAAGGCCTGAAGCACATGGCCACGCTGGATGAGCAGCAGCGCGAAGCGTGCGCCGAGCACATGCTGCAACGCCTGCACCAGCGCTTTTCTGACCCGGCGGTGCGCGAGGCCTTCTGGCAGTTGCCGCAGGTGCGTGCCCTGGTGGCGCAGGCGTGATGCTCAATCATATCCAAGCCTTCCGCGAACGCGGCTGGCAAGTCATCGACGCCAACGCGTATGCCGAAGCCTGGGCACGTTTTGGCGGCAGCGTGGCCACGCACCCGCTGGTGGTCGAGCAGTTGGCCGAGCTGGCGCAAATTCCCGTGCGCTACCTGGGTTGGCTGCAAGGCGGCGAGCTGAAGGCAGCGATCCCGACGTGGGGGCGCCACCTGGCGCTGTCCAAGGACGTGCTCAAGCGTGCGGGCAAGAAAGGCCTGTTCGACCTCGGCAACGCCGAGATCATCCTGCCGGCCGCCGCCGATGCTGGCGCGCCACTGCGCCATGCCGCGCGTTACCTGTCCGAGCTGAACCAGGGCCGCTTCACCGGGCTCAAGGCGCAGACCGAGCAGTTGGCCATGGCCCGTGCCCACGAGGACCTGTCGAAGAAGTTTCGCTACAACCAGCGCCGCGAGTTGCGTTTGCTGGAAGAGGCGGGCGGGGTGGTGCGGCCGATCAGTGACTTTGACGCCGGCCAGATTGCCGCCATGTACCGTGACCTGTTCCAGCGTCGCTGGGGCTTCCCGGCCACCGGTGCCGAGCGCATTGACGAGGTGCTCGAGCGTTTGCGCGAGTTGTTGATTGGTTCGGTGCTGTTGCTCGACGACAAGCCCATCGCGATTCAGTTGGTGTATCGCGTCGAGGCGCCCGAGTGGATCAGCGTCGAGTATGTCAATGGCGGTGTCGACCCGGAAACCAAGGCGTTCAGCCCCGGTAGCGTGCTGAGCTTCCTGAATACCCAGGCGGCCTGGGAAGACGCCCGGGCGCGTAACAAACCCCTGCGGTTCTCGTTCGGTCGCGCCGACCGCGAGTACAAGGACCGCTGGTGCAACCCCGTGCCGGTGTTCCAGGCGTGAGCCGCAAGCAGCAGTTGCTCAAGCGCCACCGGCGCAACAAGCGCCTGGGCCTGCTTGCAGGCCTGCTCGTGCTGATCGGGCTGGGTGTATTCACCTGGTGGTGGCTGCCGCTGTTGTTGCTGCCGCTGGTGTGGGCCGCCCACGAGGCCTGGTTCGCGGACCACCTGTTCTACGCGCCCACCGAGGACTATGCCTACAACTTCGGTGAGCAGGCCCGCGCAGCCTCGGCCAGCCTGCAAAACGGCCTGTTGAAGGCCGACGCAGCGCTGCAAGGCGACGAAACCCTGGTCCTGGAGCTGCGGGTAAAGAGCACCTGGTTGGGGCGGTTTCTCGACCCGCGGGTGGAGCTGTTGGCGGATGAGCTGACGGACCGGCAGGCGTTCGAGCGCGGTGTCGACGGGGTTCGATTCCTCAACCTGACCGGCCTGGCCGCGCGGCTCCAGGCCGGTACGCTGCGTATGCGTGGCCGCCATTGCCGGCTGCAGGGCGAACCGCGCCTGTGGATTACCCCCAGCGTCGAGTTGCAGCGCCGTCGCGTGATGGTCATTGCGCCCCATGCCGATGACGCTGAGCTGGCAGCTTATGGCCTGTACAGCCAAGCCGACGAAACCTGGGTGGTCACCCTGACTGCCGGCGAAATCGAAGCCGAGCACTATCAACAGATGGGCTTGGGCAAAGCCGAGGCGGCGCGCCTCAAAGGCCGTTTGCGTGCCTGGGACAGCATTGCCGTGCCGCGCTGGGCGGGCGTGCCGGAATCGCGCTGTGTGCAGTTGGGCTACTTCTGCCTGCAACTGCCGGCCATGCAGGCCGCGCCGGATGTGCCGGCCGCTTCACGCGAAGCCGACATGGCCGATATCCGCCCGTTCCGCCAGTTCAACCCATTCGCGCTGCCCGCCGACAGTGATGGTGCGCCGACCTGGCACAACCTGCTGGCTGACCTGCGCGCGTTGCTGGCCATGGCCCAGCCTGAAGTGCTGGTCATGCCGCACCCGCAACTCGACCCGCACCCCGACCATATCTGTGCCCAGGCGGCCGTGCTGGAAGCCTTGCAGGGCCTGGAGTGGCAGCCGCAAACGCTGCTGTGCTATGCCAACCACCTGCATGACAACGACCGCTGGCCAATGGGTGACAGCGGCGACGGTGTGGCCTTGCCGCCGCAACTGAGTGCCGACCAGCCGTGGGCGCCGTGCGCGCTGGTGCTGGGCCTGCCGACCCAACACGACAAGGCCATGGCCCTGGGCATGATGCACGACCTGCAGCCCCCGGCGCCGTTCAAGCGCCGCCTGCGCCGCCTGTTGCAACGCTGGCTGGCCGGGCGCCGGCCGTCGCCCTATGGCGAGAACGAATTCTTCCGCAAGGCCGTGCGCCGACATGAACTGTTCTGGCGGCGTGAGCTGTAGGCGCGCCCCCTGGTTGACCGCGATGGCGCTGAGCGCCCAAGGAACGCAATGAAAGTCTTATTTCTGGTGCAGAAGGAACAGCGGGCGATCCTCGACCGCCTGTACGATGGCGTCGCGGCCAACTGCGAATGTGACCTGCGCTGGCTGACCAGTGAAGACCAACGTAACCTGCGCCGCTACTTCAAGCGTGAAGTGCAGGTGGAGCGTTATGACCGCATCGTGTTCTTCCTGCGCTTCAAGCAGGAGATCCGCCAGGTGGCGTTCATCCAGACGGTGCCTAACCTGGTCATCCTCGAGCACGACGCCTACCAGAACTACATCCCCTGCAAGTACACCGGCAAGTTCAGCGCGCATTACCGCAAGCTGCCGTGGGCGCGGGTGATCAGTTCGGGTTACATGGTCAGTGAGCGCCTGCGCCAGGAAGGCTTTGACGCGGTATTCGTGCCCAAAGGCTACGATGAGCACCTGCTGACCGACCAAGGCCGTGAGCGCGACATCGAACTGGCGTTCGTGGGCAGCACCAACAGCGTTGCCTACAGTGGGCGCAAGGCGCTGCTGGACGAGTTGGGGCGGGTCGAGAACCTGGTAGTGACCCGCACCAAGTCGGGCGAGGACTACTGCAACACGCTCAACCGTATTCGTTTCTTCGTCAGTGCCGACGTCGGCATGGGCGAGTACATGATCAAGAACTTCGAAGCCATGGCCTGTGGCTGTGTGTTGCTGGCGTTCGACCAGGGCGAGGAAGAAAACCGCGCCCTGGGCCTGCAAGACATGCACAACGTGGTGTTCTACGACAGCATTCCGACCCTCCAGGAAAAGCTTGGCCGTTTGCGGGCCGACCCTGCGCTGGCACAGCGGATTGCAGAAAATGGCCGCCATCTGGCGGTTTCCCGTTTCAGTTTCGGTGAAGTTGGACGTAGCATCGTCGACCACATGCGCCCTGCGCTCAGGCCTCATCCGCCGTTGTCTGCCTGGCAGCGGCTACGCCTGAAGCTGGGTATTTAAAAAGAGCTTTCGTGCCTACGGAGCGGGCGCTGGAAGTCGATTGTCGCAATGCGGAGGGAGTCCGGTGCGCTTTTCAAATGAGAGTGACGTCACGCTGGTCGTGACAAGTTGTGGGCGGTTCGATCTGCTCAAAGATACCCTTGAGAGTTTCGATCGCTACAACACCGCGCCCATTCGCGAAGTCTTCATCACCGAAGATTCAGGTGACGAGGCCGTGCATGGGGCAGTGCCGGAGCACTGGAAACCGCACTGCACGGTGTTCGTCAACCGGCCAAAACTGGGCCAGCTGCCGTCGATCGACCTGGCTTATAGCCACGTCAAGACGCCCTACATCTTCCACTGCGAGGATGACTGGCATTTCTATCGGCAGGGCTTTGTCGAAGATTCCCGGGCCATCCTGGAGGTCAGCCCCAACCTGCTGCAGGTCTGGCTGCGCAGCCATGCCCACGACCTGGCCGTGCACAGCCCCTACATCCACCTGGGCGATCGCCAGGTGATCGCGGGCGTGCCGTGCTACCCATTGCTGTCCGAGAAGGCCGACTGGCAAGCGTTTTCGCTCAACCCCGGCCTGCGCCGACTGAGCGATTATCAGCGCTGTGCGCCATTTGCCGCCTATGCTGGAGAAAAGGCGCTTTCCCGTCGCTATTCAGAGTTAAATCTGACAGCGGTCACCTTGGAGGGTGATGCAGTATTGCACACAGGATTTGGTAATCACGTGACCTTGCCGGTAGAAGTAGAGCGCAAGGCCAAACGTCGTCAACGTGATCGAATAAAGCTGGCATTGACGCTGGTGGCGGGTGCCGTAATCGGCATGGGTATCACCATTTTTGTTCAATGAAGTCGCAGTCCCACCTGACTTGAGCGGGAGAGGGGCGCTAACCCCATGAACATCGTCAATATGATGTGGGCAGGCGGTTCGCCGTACATGTCCATCCACAAGGTTCATCGACAGGTGCTGTCTCATGCGGGCCCCGATGCCAGGATCAGCAACTGGCTGCTATTAGGCAGCGGGCTTTGCTGTGGGCTCGGTTCGACCCGGGAGTGGCACATGCCACCGCGTGCGCTCAAGGGCCGGCACCTGTGGCGCCTGCTGCGCCCGTGGCTGCGCATGCGGCTGCGCAAGGCGCTGGCCGAGGCTCAGGCCGAAATCGTGCTGCTCGATGGTGTCGGCGTCGCCCGGCTGGTGCTGCCGCTGTTGCAGCAGATTCCCAACGTACGCGCCAAGGTGCTGTTCCATGGCAAGACACGGCTGACGGCAAGCGACATCCGCTTGTTGCGCACGCTGCCCGCCGAGCGCCTGAGCATTGCGGCGGTTTCCCATACGCTTGCCGAAGCCCTTGAACGTGATCTCGGCAGGCCCGTACAGACCCTGCGCATGGCGCTGGACCCACGGGCGTTCGTCGAGCCGCTGTTGAGCCGCGAGCAGGCCCGGCAAGCGCTGGCGTTGCAGCCCGGCAATGGGCAGGTGTTGGGTGCAGTGGGGCGGCTGGTCGAAAGCAAAGGCTTTGAAATGCTGATCGAGGCGTTTGCCAAGGCCGCTATCCACAAGCCTGATCTGCAACTCGCAATCATCGGTGAAGGCCCCTTGCATGCCGTGCTGCAAGCGCGCATCGACGAGTTGGGCCTGGCCGGGCGGGTGCACCTGTGCGGTCACCGTGAAGACCTACAGCAGCTCTACCGCGCGTTTGACTGGCTACTGGTGCCTTCGCGGTCAGAAGGCTTGGGGCTGGTCGTGCAAGAGGCGGTGATGGCCGATGTGCCGGTGGTCTGCAGCGACCTGTTGGTCTTCCGTGAGCAGTTGCTGGACACCGGTGGCTACCTGCCAATTGCTGACCAGTCAGCCTGGGCCGCGGCGATAGAGCGCTGCAGCGTGCCCGGCGCCACAGCGCTGGCTGCCCGGCAACGCCAGGCATTGGCGCCGGAGCAGGCCTGGCAGGCTTTCCAGAACGGGTCGCAAAGCCTGCTGCGCAGTTGAGTGTCAGCGGGCCAGCAGGGCGGCCTCGAAGTCGGCGAGGGGGAACCGGTCACCCAGGTTCTCCCGCTGAATGTAGTTCACCATGTGCTGCACGTTGCGCCGAATCATGCGTGCAGACAGCGGCGGGCGCAGGAAGCGCATGTCGGCCACGTCGATCAAGCCCAGGCGCTGGTCGGGGGTGACCACGACATTGCCCAGGTGCAACGAGCGGAAGTAGACACCGCTGCGGTGCAGTTGGCGGATCAACTCGATCAACCGCGGCAGGTAAGTGTCCCAGCTGAAGTCAGCGTCGCGCGACATCTGCAGCAGCGTGCGCCCAGGCAGCGGGCGGTACAGCACCGCCGTTCTGCCGGGCAAGTCAAGCTTGTGCTGGCTGATCACCTCGAGGGTAGGAATGCCCAATTGCGCCAGGCGCGCGGCGTTGTCGACGAAGCGCTGGGAATAGGGGCGCAGCAGCGCAGATGAAATCAGTCGCTTACGACGAAAAACCTTGAGGAAATTACCATTCTCGAGCAGGTAGACTTTGGCGCCATGGCTGTCTGCCTCTAGCACCTGTGCGCCTAGTGTCAGCTGATCGAATTCGACCTGGGTGAGCCGGGAGCATTGCATGAATAGGGCCTTGTCGTCTGGCGAGCAAAATGACCGGCAATAATGCCGAAAATAATGCGGTAGCACCATGGATGGTGTCTTTGATTCATCGGGGGAAAGGATGTTGTATGAAAAAAACTGGGCGCGCGCCTGGTTAGGATTGGGTCTGGTCTGGTTCTTGGCGGCGATTGCGCTGGCGCCCAGCAATAAGCTGTACCAGCAAGGGCTGGTGCTGTTCTTGTGGTTGCCGACGTTGCTGTTGGCGTGGTCTGCCCGGCAGGTGCTGGCTGAGGCTTGGCGGCGCCAGCCGGCCTTGTGGGCGAGCGTGCTGCTGTTGCTGGCGTGGAGCGGGATCAGTTTGGCCTGGTCGCCGTCCGAGGAACCCGGGCGCGAAATCAAGCGGCTGATTTATATCCTGGTGTTTCTGATGGCATTCCCGCTGTTGGCGCAGCGTGGTCAGCGGCGAATTCGCCACTTGTTGGCGTTTGGCAGCGGCTTGCTGGGCCTCGCCGCGCTGATCTCGATCATCAACTTCTATGGTGTGCAGGGCAACCCGCTGCCGGTACGGCTGGGGGGGATCGGCGAGATTTCGCACCCGATCCTGGGCGCTTATGTGATTGGCGCTGCCGCGCTGCTGCTGCTTTACCAACCGCCGCGTCATCGCGGCCTGCAGTTGGCCTGGCTGGTGGCGCTGGCCTGCCTGGGGGCCTTCGCGGTGCTTAGTCAGAGCCGTGGCGCGGTGCTGGCCCTGGTCATCACTGTGGTGCTGGCGCCGCTGTGGTTCCGCGACCGCCACAGCCGGCTGTTCGCCATCCTCGCCATGATCGCCACCGCTGCGGCCTTCTACACCCTGTTCAGCCTGATCGCCGAGCGCGGCTCATCGTACCGCCCGGAGATTTTCCATGCGGTGCTGAACATGATCGCCGCCCACCCTTGGACTGGGCTGGGGCTGGGCGCGGCGTACGATGTGAACGCCGTTGGCCTGCACTTCGACCATACCCACAACATGTTCACCCACGTTGCCGTGGAAATGGGCCTGCCCGGCATGCTGCTGTGGGTGGCCGTGTGGCTGTACACCCTGGCTGAAATTGTCCGGGCACGCGGCACGCTGTTCGGCAAGATCCTGCTGTGCTTCTGGGTTTACTCGACCCTGGCCATGCAGTTCGATGCCGCCAGCCTCACTGGTACGCCGCGTGCAGAGTGGTTCATCAGCTGGCTGCCGGTCGGCCTGGCCATGATGTTGCCTTGGGGGCGTGCCGAAAATGACGCCTGTGGTAAAATTTCCGGTTCAACCTGAACAGCGAGCTCGATGATGGCCGAAACACCGCGAACCGCGGAGCATACCTCCAGCCTGAAGATCTACTTCCGGCTGCTGAGCTACGTGAAACCCTATGCCGGTATTTTCCTGCTGAGCATCGTCGGTTTCGTGATCTTCGCCTCGACCCAGCCGATGCTGGCCGGGATCCTCAAGTATTTCGTCGATGGCCTGAGCAATCCGCAAGCGGTGTTGTTCCCTACCGTGCCTTACCTGCGCGACCTGCAGCTGCTGCAGGCGGTGCCGCTGCTGATCATCCTGATCGCGGCCTGGCAGGGGTTGGGCTCGTTTCTGGGCAACTACTTCCTGGCCAAGGTTTCCCTGTGCCTGGTGCATGACCTGCGTGTCGAGTTGTTCAACAAGTTGCTGGTGTTGCCCAACCGCTACTTCGACAACCACAACTCGGGGCACCTGATCTCGCGCATCACCTTCAACGTGACCATGGTCACCGGCGCTGCGACCGACGCGATCAAGGTCGTGATCCGCGAAGGCCTGACGGTGGTCTTCCTGTTCGCCTACCTGCTGTGGATGAACTGGCACCTGACCTTGGTGATGGTTGCCATCCTGCCGGTGATTGCGGTGATGGTCAGCGTTGCCAGCAAGAAATTCCGCAAGCAGAGCAAGAAGATCCAGGTGGCCATGGGCGATGTGACCCACGTCGCCTCCGAGACCATCCAGGGCTATCGCGTGGTGCGCAGCTTCGGCGGCGAGGCTTACGAACAGCAGCGTTTTGGCCGCGCGAGCCAAAGCAATACCGACAAGCAACTGCGCATGACCAAGACCGGCTCGCTGTACACGCCGATGCTGCAGTTGGTGATCTACACCGCCATGGCGGCCTTGATGTTCCTGGTGCTGTACCTCCGTGGTGACTCGACCGCCGGTGACCTGGTGGCCTACATCACCGCGGCTGGCCTGCTGCCGAAACCGATCCGCCAGCTGTCCGAAGTCAGCTCGACCATCCAGAAGGGCCTCGCCGGTGCAGAAAGCATCTTCGAACAGCTCGACGAAGAGCCCGAGGTAGACACGGGCACCCTTGAGAAGGCGCAGGTAGAAGGCCGTCTGGAAGTGCGTAACCTCAGCTTCACCTACCCCGGCACCGACCGTGAGGTGCTGAGCGATATCAGCTTTGTTGCTGAACCGGGGCAGATGATTGCCTTGGTAGGCCGCTCCGGCAGCGGCAAGTCGACCCTGGCGGCGTTGATTCCGCGCTTCTATCACCACGACAAAGGGCAGATTCTGCTCGATGGCGAGGAGATCGAGAACTATCGCCTGCGCAATTTGCGTCGCCATGTGTCCCAGGTCACCCAGCACGTCACCTTGTTCAACGACACGGTCGCCAACAACATCGCCTACGGCGACCTGGCCGGTGCACCGCGCGAGGACATCGAGGCGGCGGCTGCCGATGCCTATGCCAAGGAGTTCGTCGACAAGCTGCCGAAGGGCTTCGATACCGAGGTTGGCGAGAACGGCGTGTTGCTGTCCGGCGGCCAGCGCCAGCGCCTGGCGATTGCCCGCGCGTTGCTCAAGGACGCGCCACTGCTGATCCTCGACGAGGCGACCTCGGCGCTGGATACCGAGTCCGAGCGGCATATCCAGGCCGCACTGGATCACGTGATGGAAGGGCGGACCACCTTGGTCATCGCCCACCGCCTGTCGACCATCGAGAAGGCCGACCTGATTCTGGTCATGGACCAGGGCCGCTTAGTAGAGCGCGGTACCCATGCCGAGTTGCTTCAGGCGAATGGCCATTATGCCCGCCTGCATGCGATGGGCCTGGATGAGCCGGCCAAGGCCGATATCACCTGAACCTCTTTGATCGGGGCCTCGCCGGCCCCGATTGTCACCGGAATTTTCAAGGGCCCGATCTGGCCATAAAGCCGTCGCTTACCCTGTGCTAATATCCTGCCCCTGTTCATTATTTTCATATGGGTTGCCCATGAAGTTGTCCATGCCGCGTTTCGATCAAGCCCCGGTACTGGTGGTCGGCGATGTCATGCTCGACCGCTACTGGCATGGCGGTACTTCGCGTATCTCGCCTGAAGCGCCAGTCCCGGTGGTCAAGGTCGATCAGATCGAGGATCGCCCCGGCGGCGCGGCCAACGTTGCCTTGAACATCGCCGCCCTGGGCGCACCGGCGTCGCTGATTGGTGTCACCGGCCAGGACGAGGCCGCCGACAGCCTGGCCAACAGCCTGCAAGCTGCAGGCGTGCGCTCGGTGTTCCAACGCATCGCGCACCAGCCGACCATCGTCAAGTTGCGGGTCATGAGCCGCCACCAGCAGCTGCTGCGTATCGACTTTGAAGAACCGTTTGCCACCGACCCGCTGTCGTTGGGCGCGGAGGTCGACAGCCTGCTCGATGGCGTCAAGGTGCTGGTGTTGTCCGACTACGGCAAAGGTGCCTTGAAAAACCACCAGAGCCTGATCCAGGCCGCACGCGCCAAGGGCATTCCGGTGTTGGCCGACCCCAAGGGCAAGGATTTTTCCATCTACCGCGGTGCCAGCCTGATTACCCCGAACCTCAGCGAGTTCGAAGCCATCGTCGGCCGTTGCGCCGATGAGGCGGAGCTGGTCGCCAAGGGCCTGCAGCTGCTGCTGGACCTCGACCTGGGCGCCTTGCTGGTCACCCGTGGCGAGCATGGCATGACCCTGCTGCGTACCGGCCAACCCGCATTGCACTTGCCGGCCCGGGCGCGTGAAGTGTTCGATGTGACCGGTGCCGGCGATACCGTTATCTCTACCCTGGCGGCAGCTATCGCGGCCGGTGAAGAACTGCCACACGCGGTTGCCTTGGCCAATCTGGCTGCGGGCATCGTGGTGGGCAAACTGGGCACGGCGGCAATCAGCGCGCCTGAGCTGCGCCGGGCGATCCAGCGCGAAGAAGGTTCCGAGCGCGGTGTGCTGGGCCTGGAACAACTGCTGCTGGCGATTGATGATGCGCGTGCGCACAACGAGAAAATCGTCTTCACCAACGGCTGCTTCGATATTCTGCATGCCGGCCACGTCACCTACCTGGAGCAGGCGCGGGCCCAGGGCGATCGGCTGATCGTCGCGGTCAACGACGATGCGTCGGTCAGCCGCCTTAAAGGCCCAGGCCGCCCGATCAACAGCGTCGACCGCCGCATGGCGGTACTGGCGGGGCTGGGCGCGGTAGATTGGGTGATCAGCTTCCCGGAAGGTACGCCGGAAAACCTGCTGAGCCAGGTGAAGCCGGATGTGCTGGTCAAAGGCGGCGACTATGGTATCGACCAGGTGGTCGGCGCCGACATCGTCAAGGCCTATGGCGGGACCGTGAAAGTGCTCGGGCTAGTTGAAAACAGCTCGACCACGGCGATTGTCGAGAAGATCCGCAAGCATTGATGTACCTGCGCACTGCGCGGTCGTTGTACCTGCGCACTGCGCGTTTGTTGTACCCGTACAACGCGCGGTCGTTGTACCTGCGCACTGCGCGTTTGTTGTACCCGTACAACGCGCGGTCCTTGTACCTGCGCAATGCGCGTTTGTTGTACCTGCACAATGCGCGGTCGTTGTACCTGTGCAATGCGTGGTCATTGTAGGAGCAGCCTTGTGCTGCGAAGAGGCCGGTGAAAGCACCATAGATTGAGGGTGATTTCACCGGCCTCTTCGCAGCACAAGGCTGCTCCTACAGGGCGCGCGCGTGAATTTATTTATTCAGCGACGTCCGCGCCCGCGCTAGCAGCGCCCGTGCCTTGTCACCAAACCGCTGCAGGTGTGAAGCCCGCCCTGGCTTGGCCTCTACCAAGCCCTGCTGCTTCACCCAATCCCGCCAGCGAATCCGCTCATCGGTGACCACCCAGCCTTCTTGCCGGGCAAAGCTCTCTGCCAAGTAAAGCCCGCGCGTGCTCGCCGGCACCAGCTCGTCCTTTTTCAGCGTATAGAGCTCGGCCAACGGTCGGCCTTCTTCCAATGGCATTAGGTACAGGTCTGGGCGCTTGCGATTCAGTCGGGCCACCAACTGGTCACCTTCCAGGCGTTCGTCGACATGGAACAAGCTGAGCTTTTTGGCGTCCTTGGGTACCTGCAGGCGCATGTCATAGATCAGTTGCAACGAGGCGGTCGGCAGGTGCACGTAAGCCCGTGGCCGCTCCAGCAGCATCAGCTTGCCGCAATGCACCGGCCGTGCCGCGCCAGACTCCGGCGTCAGCACAAAAGGCAGCGCTTCGCGGTAGTGCAGTGCGGCAGCGTAGGGCGCCGGTAGCCAGGTGTCGTTGAAGCGCCCCCCCAGCCAGCCTTCCGGTGTTTCCAGCAAACACTCCTCGGCCACTTCCTGGACGGCGGTGTGCAGCGGCAAGTTGAGCTCTTGAGCGGGGACGTAGCCTGAAATCAGCTTCAGCACCACGTCGCCACGGTCCTGGCGCCGCTGGCGCACCAGTACCCAGTAATCACGGTTTTGCCAATGCAGGGTCAGGCGTACCGAAACGCCCAGGTTGGCCAGCTCGGCCACGAAACGCTGTGTGTCGGGCAACTGGATGGCCCTGCGCCGCTGTTGGGTCTGGGCGAAGTTTAGCGGCATGCCGATGCTCTGGTAGACCAGGCCTTCGGCAGTTGCCTCGACATGCAGCGGCAGTGTCTTGAAGTTGCTCGGGTTCTTGCGGATCAGCGTACGCGGCACGAGGTTCCTCCTCCTGTCGGACGCCCGCGAGGGCGGCTCAATGCTGGCCCAGAATTCGGGCCACGGTGGCCACGTTATGGGCCAGGTGCAAGGGATTGATGGTGCCGACGATAGCACTGCTGACCCCCGGGTGGGAGAACAGCAGCTCGAAACTGGCCTGCACCGGGTCAACCCCAGGCGCCAGGCAGATGTGCCCGCTGGCCAAGGCTTTTTTAACCAGAATCGCCTTGCCGTGCTCGGCAGCGTAGTCCAGCACCGGGCGTTCTGCCTGCTCGTTCAGGTTGTAGGTGACCATGGCGCAGTCGCCCTGTTCCAGGGCTTTGAGGCCGCCGGCGACGGTCTTGCCGGACAGCCCGTAGCCGAGGATCTTGCCTTCCTGCTTGAGGGCGGCCAGTGTCTGGTAGACCTCTTGCTGTTCGAGGATGGCCAAGTCATTGCCGTCGGAATGCACCAACACCAGTTCGATGTGGTCGGTTTCCAGCAGGCGCAGGCTGCGTTCGACCGAGCGGCGGGTATGGGCGGCGCTGAAGTCGAAGTGGGAGAGCCCGTTGTCGAATTCTTCGCCGACCTTGCTGACGATCACCCACTCATCACGCTGGCCGCGCAGCAGCGGGCCAAGGCGCTCTTCGCTGCGGCCATAGGCCGGGGCGGTGTCGATCAGGTTGATCCCCAGTTCGCGCGCCTGGGCCAGCAGCATGCGGGCCTCGTCATCGCCGGGGATGGTGAAACCGGTCGGGTACTTCACGCCTTGGTCGCGGCCCAACTTGACCGTGCCCAGGCCCAGGGGCGAAACCGTGAGGCCGGTGCTGCCCAGGGGGCGATGGAAGTCGTGCAGGGTTGGCAGGCTCATGGCAGCAGTTGCTCCCAAGCAGGTACGCCCAGCGCAGGGCGTGGCAGGCCAGAGAGATCGGCTTGGGCACTGGGGCGTATGCCATCGCGCTCAAGCTTGGCGATTACCCGGTCGCTGAAGTCCGGGGCCAGCGCCAACTTGGTCGGCCAGCCCACCAGCAGGCGTTGCTGGTCGGCAATAAACGCGTTGTCCGGGCGTACCAGGCCCGACTGTGCCGGTTCGGCGCGGTCGACGCGCAGGGTGGCCCAGCGAATCTGGCTTTGGTCGACCCACGGCAGCAGGTTGCCGATTTCCTTTTGCGCTGCGGCAATCTGCGCGGCAGGCTCACGCGCCACGCCATCGGCCTCGGCCAGGTCGCCGCCGAGGTACCAGACCCACTGGCCATCCGCCGCCGGGTGGGTGGTAATGGTGACCCGTGGCTTGGGCCCACCGCCCAGGCAGTGTGCATACAGTGGCTTGAGGTTCGGCCCCTTGGCCATGACCATGTGCAACGGGCGACGTTGCATGGCCGGCTGGCTCAGGCCCAAGGCGTGCAGCACGTCTTCGGTGCCGGCGCCGGCGCTGAGCACGATACGTTGCGCACGGATTTCACGGTCGTCCACGCGCAGGCCAACCAGCTCATCGCCGTCACGCAGGGGTTCGATGCGTTCGCCGGCGAGCAGGCTGTCGCCGGCCAGTTCGGCCAGGTTGGCCAGCAGGCTGGGCACGTCGATGACCAGCTCGGCCAGGCGATAGACCTTGCCCTTGAAGTCGCGGTCCTGCAGCGCAGGTGGCAGTTGCTCACCCTTGACCTGATCGACGCGGCCGCGCACGGCCTTGCTGGCGAAGAAGCTGGTGAGGTTACCGGCCAAGGTGCCGGGGGACCAGAGGTAGTGCGCGTCGGACAGCAGGCGGGTCTTGCCTAGCGGCAGCTCACCGTCGCCCGCCAAGGCCTCGCGCCAGCGTCGCGGCATGTCGGCGATCGCTTCCGAGGCGCCGGTCAGGGCGCCGTGCAGGGCGTACTTGGTGCCGCCGTGGATGATGCCCTGGGACTTGATGGTCTGCTCGCCACCCAGGCTGGCGCGTTCCACCAGCACGGTCGAATAGCCCTGGCGGCGCAACCGGGCATTGAGCCAGAGGCCTGCGACCCCGGCGCCGACGATCAGCACGTCAGTGGAAATGGCGGTTGGCATGGCGGTACCTCGAAGACTGGGACAGCTGGCAAGTATACAGCCCGCATCAATGCCCGGCAGTTTTCGAAAACAGCTGAATCACAACCACCCCGCCAACGATCATCGCCATGCCCAGCATTGCGGGCACATCCAGCTTCTGCCCGTAGATCACCAGCGCTGCCACACTGATCAGCACAATCCCCAGCCCCGACCAGATGGCATAAGCGATACCCACCGGAATGCTGCGCACCACCAGGGTCAGCATCCAGAAGGCAATGCCATAACCGACCACCATCAACAGCAATGGCAACGGCGTGCTCAGGCCCTTCACTGCTTTCATGGAGGCAGTGGCGATGACTTCGGCGCAGATGGCAATAGCGAGGTAGGTGTAGGCGTTCATGGCAATTCTCCGGTGACTGGTCGGGCATTCTAGACGCCGCCTGGATGCGGTAAAGTCATTACCTATCACCGTGGGAGATAGGTTGATGGCGGAACACTGGAACCTCGACCAACTGCGCACCTTCGTCCGCGTCGTCGAGCTGCGCTCGTTCTCCGCCGTTGCCCGTGAGCAGCGCAAGGCGCAGTCGGCAATCAGCACTGCAATCGCCATGCTTGAAGCCGACCTGGGCGTGACCCTGTTCGACCGCAGCAGCGGCCGCCAACCTAAGTTGACCGAAAACGGTACCGCGCTGTTGGAGGACGCCCGTGAGCTGCTGCGACAATGCGAGCGCCTCGACGGCCGTGCCCTGGCCCTGATGCGTGGGCAGGAAGCCCTGCTGCGTGTCGCCCAGGACGAGGCCATGCCCTATCAACCGGTGATCGACAGCCTCGATGAACTGGCCAGCCGCTACCCGTACCTGGAAGTGCAACTGGCCAGCGGCGCCCAGGGCGATGTGGCGCGCAAGTTGGTGGAGCGGCGTGCTGACCTGGGCCTGTTCTTTCATCACGAAAGCATGCCGGCATCGCTGGAACGTCGTGCCTTGGGCAGTGTGGAAATGGTCACGGTGTGCGCGGTCGGCCATCCACTGGCGCAGCAGGCCAAGGTCAACCGCCAGCAGTTGGCGCGCCATCGCCAGCTATTGATCACCCCGCAACAGAGTGGCTACCCCGGGGGCGAGGCGATCAGCCCGCAGATCTGGCGTGCCGACAGCTTCTACGCCATGGCCGAGCTGCTGATGCGTGGCCTGGGCTGGGCGTGGTTGCCCCGGCACGTGGTGCAGTACCCCACTTACCAGGCGCACATGGTCGAGCTCGCCAGCGAGTGGCGGCCTCCGGCACTGGTCGTAGAACTGGCTTGGCGCCGTGACGAGCCATTGGGGCCTGCCGCGCAATGGCTGGCCGAGCGCTTTGCGGTGCACCTGCGCGCGATCGGGTAAACTTCGCCGCCATGAACAGAACTCTTTATACCTTGCTGTTTCACCTGGGCCTGCCGCTGGTTGCGCTGCGCCTGTTCCTGCGGGCGCGCAAGGCACCGGCCTACGGCCAGCGCATCGGCGAGCGCTTTGCCTTCGGCCTGCCGCCCATGCGCCAGGGCGGCATCTGGGTGCATGCGGTGTCGGTGGGCGAAAGCATTGCCGCCGCGCCCATGGTACGGGCGCTGCTGAAGGCCTACCCAGGCCTGCCGATCACGCTTACCTGCATGACCCCGACCGGGTCGGAGCGCATTCGTGCGATGTTCGCCGATGAACCGCGTGTGCAGCATTGCTACCTGCCCTACGACCTGCCGTGGGCGGCCGGGCGCTTTCTCGACCATGTGCAGCCGAAGCTGGGCATCATCATGGAAACCGAACTGTGGCCTAACCACATTCACCAGTGTGCCAAGCGTGGCATCCCGGTGGCGCTGGCCAATGCGCGGTTGTCCGAGCGCTCGGCCCGTGGTTATGGGCGTTTTGCCACGTTGACCCGGCCGATGCTCGCCGAGATGAACCTGATCGCGGTACAGACCGAAACCGAAGCGCAGCGCTTTCGCGACTTGGGCGCGCGCCCTGAATGCGTGCAGGTGACCGGTTCGATCAAGTTCGACCTGAAGCTCGATGACCAGTTGCTGCCGCGCGCCAAGGCGCTGCGCGAGCAATGGGGCGCCAGCCAGCGCCCGGTATGGATTGCCGCCAGCACCCATGAAGGTGAAGACGCGCTGATCCTGCAGGCACATCAGAAGCTGCTGCAGGTGCACGGCGATGCGCTGCTGATCCTGGTGCCACGCCACCCGGAGCGGTTCGATGCAGTGCATGCCCAGTGCAGCGAACAGTTCACCACCGTGCGCCGCTCTGCCGGCACCCCGGTCGATGACCAGGCCCGCGTGCTGCTTGGCGATACCATGGGCGAGTTGCTGTTCCTCTACGCCCTGGCCGACATCGCCTTCGTCGGCGGCAGCCTGGTCGCCACTGGCGGCCACAACCCGCTCGAGCCCGCAGCACTGGCTTTGCCGGTGATCATGGGGCCGCATGTGTTCAACTTCCTGGAGATCAGCGCGATGCTGAAGGACGCTGGGGCGTTGCAGCAGATTGAAGATGCCGACGGGCTGGCCGAGGCGGTGCGGCGGTTGATCGAGTTGCCGCAGGATCGCCAGCGCATGGGCGAGGCGGGCAGGGCGGTGATGCGGGCAAACCAGGGCGCCTTGCAGCGGTTGCTGGATGGTCTTGCTGCGATTATCCGCTGAGATAGGCGATTGCTTTTTCGCGGGTAAACCCGCTCCCACAGGGTTGGTGCTTTCCTTGCGAGCTGCACGAAACCTGTGGGAGCGGGTTTACCCGCGAATGGCGCGACATCTATCTCAGGGCCTGCGCTCGAAGTTCTTCGCTGCCGCCGCCGCCAGGTCCGGTGGCAGGAAGTCCTTGTCCGGGTTGTAGTCCGGCTTCAGGTAGCGCCCCAGGTCTTGCAGGTCTTGCGGGCTCAGGGTTCCCGCCGCCTGCTTCAGGCTCAGGTTGTCGAGAATGTAGTCATAGCGGCTGTTGTTGTAATCACGCACCGAGGTGTACAGCTGGCGCTGGGCGTCGAGCACGTCGACGATGTTGCGGGTACCGACCTGGTAGCCGATTTCGGTGGCTTCGAGCGCGCTCTGGTTGGAAATGATCGACTGTTTGCGTGCCTGCACCTGTTCCACATCGGTGTTCACCGCGCGGTGCAGGTTGCGGGTGTTTTCCACCACCTGGCGGCGCAGGCTTTCGCGCTGTTGCTCGCTCTGGCTCAGGCGCTGGTAAGCCTCGCGCACTTGCGAGCTGGTCAGGCCGCCGCTGTAGATCGGGATGTTCAGTTGCAGGCCGATGCTGGTCTGTTCCACATCACTGCCGTAACGCACGTTTGGCTGCGCGGGCGAGTTGGTAAAGCCCAAGCTGTCGTTATCGCCTTTCTGGTATTTGGCGACCGCATCCACGGTTGGGGCATGGCCGGCCTTGCGCTGGCGCAGGGTTTCTTCGGCGGCATCGACGGCATAGTTGGTCGCCAGCAGGTTGAGGTTCTGGCGGGCGGCGGTTTCTACCCAGGACTTGGCGTCATTGGGCGTAGGCACCTGGATCGGCAAGGTGTGGACCACACCCTGGATCGACGAGTACTCGCGGTTGGTCAACGTCACCAGCGCCTCGAAGGCATCCTGCACCTGGCGTTCGGCGATGATCCGGTTGGCCCGGGCCGTGTCGTAGCTGGCCTGGGACTGCAAGACGTCGGTCTTGTCGGAAAGGCCCACGTCGAAACGTTCGTTGGACTGATCGAGCTGGCGCTTGAAGGCGGATTCCTCGGCCTTGGTCGCGGCCAGGTTGTCCTGGGCCCGGAGCACCGCAAAGTAGTTTTGCGCGGTTTGCAGAATCAGGTTCTGCTCAGTGGCAGACAATTCCAGCGCCGCCTGTTCGTTGACCGCCTCGGCCGCCTGCAACTGGAACCAGCGGTCGGCACGGAACACCGGCTGCGCCAGGGTGGCGCTCCAGGAGTTGCCGCTGCGGTTGGCGGTGAGGGACGGCTCGTCGAGCTTGGTGCGGGTGTTCATCATCTCGGCACCCGCCGACAGGTTCGGCAGCAGGCCGGCGCGGGCCTGTGGGACGACTTCGCGGCGGGCGCCATAATCGGCGCGGGCTGCCGCAAGATCGGCGTTGTTGTCGACCGCTTCCTGGTAGACGCTGACCAGGTCGGTTTTAACCGTCATGGGCATTTCTGCTGCCCAGGCCATTCCGTTGGACGCACAAGACACGGCTATCGCCAGTGAGAGTTTGCGCAGCATAGAGGCAATCCTTGTACGAAATATAATTACTGAACTGTTGAGTATCGAGCGATGGGCCAGTGTAGTGCCATGCGCCCCCGGCAACAATCGCCCAGTGCGCCTTTCATCATCACCCGTATTTACCCGCTTGGCTTTGCCGACCACTCCAGTCTAGACTGCGCATGTTCTTGTCGGGGTGCCTTGAAGCAAAGGCTGAGATCGCAAAGTTGCGGATCCCGTTGAACCTGATCAGGTTAGCGCCTGCGTAGGGAACAAGATTGCTCGCCTTCCCGGGGAGCCTCTTGTGCCAGGTCCGGGAATGTCTCAGCTGCAAGCAGCTTACGGCACCCCCATGTATCCGGCACTGCACACCCGTAAAGGGGTGCGTCCGCGTCTTTCAGGTTCTCCCCGACATTCCATCCGCTAGGAAGCTGTCTGGAGAGCCCGTGATGAGCAAACAAGAAAAAACGATCAACCTCAGCGAATCGGCACAAGTCGATCAGCAGTCCGTGCAACCGTTCCCCCGTTCGCGCAAGGTCTATGTCGAAGGCTCCCGCCCGGACATCCGCGTGCCCATGCGCGAAATCAGCCTGCACGACACCCCTACCGATTTCGGCGGCGAGACCAACGCCCCGGTGCTGGTCTACGACACTTCCGGCCCCTACACCGACCCTAACGTCATCATCGACGTGCGCAAAGGCCTGGCCGACGTGCGTTCGGCCTGGATCGACGCGCGTGGCGACACCGAGCGCCTGGGCGGCTTGAGTTCCGACTTCGGCCAACAGCGCCTGAACGATGCAGAGCTGGCCAAGCTGCGCTTCAACCACGTGCGCAACCCGCGCCGCGCCAAGGCGGGCGTCAACGTCTCGCAGATGCACTATGCCCGCCAGGGCATCATCACCGCCGAGATGGAATACGTTGCCATCCGCGAGAACATGAAGCTGCAGGAAGCCCGCGCCGCCGGCCTGCTTGACCAGCAGCACGCGGGCCACAGCTTCGGCGCCAACATCCCGAAAGAAATCACCCCCGAGTTCGTCCGCGAAGAAATCGCCCGCGGCCGCGCGATCATCCCGGCCAACATCAACCACACCGAGTTGGAGCCGATGATCATCGGCCGCAACTTCCTGGTGAAGATCAACGGCAACATCGGCAACAGCGCCCTGGGCTCCTCGATCGAGGAAGAAGTGGCCAAGCTGACCTGGGGGATTCGCTGGGGTTCGGACACGGTCATGGACCTGTCCACCGGCAAGCACATTCACGAAACCCGCGAGTGGATCATCCGTAACTCGCCCGTGCCGATCGGTACCGTGCCGATCTACCAGGCCCTGGAAAAAGTCGGCGGTGTCGCTGAAGACCTGACCTGGGAGCTGTTCCGCGACACCCTGATCGAGCAGGCCGAACAGGGCGTGGACTACTTCACCATCCACGCCGGTGTGCTGCTGCGCTATGTGCCGCTGACCGCCAAGCGCGTTACCGGCATCGTCAGCCGGGGCGGCTCGATCATGGCCAAGTGGTGTCTGGCGCATCACCAGGAAAACTTCCTGTACACCCACTTCGACGAAATCTGCGAAATCATGAAGGCCTACGACGTCAGCTTCTCGCTGGGCGACGGCCTGCGTCCGGGCTCGATTGCCGACGCCAACGATGCTGCGCAGTTCGGTGAGCTGGAAACCCTCGGCGAGCTGACCAAGATCGCCTGGAAGCACGACGTGCAGTGCATGATCGAAGGCCCGGGCCATGTGCCGATGCAGTTGATCAAGGAGAACATGGACAAGCAGCTCGAATGCTGCGACGAGGCGCCGTTCTACACCCTTGGCCCGCTGACCACCGACATTGCGCCGGGTTACGACCACATCACCTCCGGTATCGGCGCGGCGATGATCGGCTGGTTCGGTTGCGCCATGCTGTGCTACGTGACGCCCAAGGAACACCTGGGCCTGCCGAACAAGGATGACGTCAAGACCGGCATCATCACCTACAAGATCGCCGCCCATGCCGCCGACCTTGCCAAAGGCCACCCGGGCGCGCAGATTCGTGACAACGCCTTGTCCAAGGCGCGTTTCGAGTTTCGCTGGGAAGACCAGTTCAACCTTGGCCTCGACCCGGACACCGCCCGCGCGTACCACGACGAAACCTTGCCTAAGGAATCGGCCAAGGTCGCGCACTTCTGCTCGATGTGTGGGCCGAAGTTCTGCTCGATGAAAATCACCCAGGAAGTGCGTGAGTACGCCGCCAAGATCGAAGCCGTGGACGTGACGGTTGAAGAAGGCATGCGTGAGCAGGCCGAGCGGTTCCGCCAGGAAGGCAGCCAGTTGTACAAAAAAGTGTAAGGCAATCCGTCACCACCGTGGGAGCGGGCTTGCCCCGCGAAAGCGTCAGCTGGGCCAGCGCGATTGGCAGGCCAGACGCCTTCGCGGGGCAAGCCCGCTCCCACCGTTGGATGCCTGTTCATCCCAATCTTTGCGGCGATCACAACAATGACCACCCCCAGCCATTTTTCCCCGGACCACCCGGTCCCCACCAGCCAACGCATCTTCGGCTTCGGCGACCTGTTCTCACTGTGGTTCTCCCTCGGCATCGGCTTGATGGTGCTGCAGGTCGGCGCCATGCTCGCCCCAGGCATGGGCCTTGCCAGCGCGGTGCTGGCCATCGCCCTTGGCACCGGTGTGGGCGTGCTGTTACTCGGGGCGGCGGGTGTCATCGGCAGCGACACCGGCCTGTCGGCCATGGGCACCCTGCGGCTCAGCCTGGGCAGCCATGGTGCCCGCTTGCCAGCAGTGCTCAACCTGCTGCAGCTGGTGGGTTGGGGGGCGTTCGAGATCATTGTCATGCGCGACGCGGCCAGCCTGCTCGGCGCGCGTACTTTTGGTGAAGGCAGTGCGTGGAACAGCCCTATGCTCTGGACCCTGTGCTTCGGCGCCCTGGCGACCCTGCTTGCAGTCAGCGGGCCGCTGGCGTTCGTGCGCAAGGTGTTGCGCACGTGGGGCATCTGGGTGCTGTTGGGCGCGTGCCTGTGGCTGACCTGGAACCTGTTCGCCAAAGCCGACCTGGCCGACCTGTGGCAACGCGCCGGTGACGGCTCGATGTCGCTGGCCGTCGGCTTCGACATCGTTATCGCCATGCCGCTGTCGTGGTTGCCGCTGATCGCCGACTACTCGCGGTTCGCCCGCAGCGGCAAGCGTGTGTTCGGCGGTACCGTGCTGGGCTACTTCATCGGCAATACCTGGCTGATGAGCCTGGGCGTCGCCTACACCCTGGCCTTTGCCCCCAGCGGCGAAGCCAATGCCTTGCTGCTGGCCCTGGCAGGTGCTGGGCTGGGTATCCCGTTGCTGTTGATTCTGCTGGACGAGTCGGAAAAAGCCTTTGCCGACATCCATTCGGCCGCCGTTTCCACCGGCGTGCTGGTACGCCTGAAAGTCGAGCACCTGGCGCTGGCCATTGGTGTGCTGTGCACCCTGATCGCGCTGTTCGCGCCACTGGCCCAGTACGAAAACTTCTTGCTGCTGATCGGTTCGGTATTTGCGCCGCTGTTCGGCGTGGTGCTGATGGACCACTACGTGATCCGTCACCGCCGCCTGCCGTCACAGGTCGATGGCTTGCACTGGCAGGCGTTGCTGGCCTGGGCCGTGGGTGTGGCGGCTTATCACCTGATTGCCGCGCAAGCACCGGACCTGGGCGCAACCCTACCGGCACTGGTGCTGGCAGGTGTGCTGCATGCGCTACTGAGCTTCAGCCGCGGCCGGGAAACAGCTCGGGCTTGATCACGCCGTTCAGGCGCGGGTAGGGGATCTTCAGCTCGACGTGGCCCATGGAGTAGGGCGCGATGGCATAGACCTCATACTTGACCACCACCGCGCCGTACGTCAGGGCGATGTGCGGCGACCGCTTGAAGGGCCAGGTCTTGACGAAGTCGGCGTCCTTGTCCATGCCGACGCTGATCATCCACGCGCGGTGCGACTCTTCGACGGTTTTCCAGAAGGTCTCTTCCTGGCCGGGCACCAGCATGTCCTGCAGGGTCAGTACCTTGTCCAGCTTGCGCGAATAGTTGATGAAGCCGCGCCCTGGCATGCCATGGGCGCCACCGCTGTCCAGGTAGCTGGACAGTTCGATGATCACCAGCCCGTCATGCTGTTCGCGTACCTTGGCTTGCAAATAGCTGCTGTTGCGCTTGTCGGCGCTGGCCAGGTACTGCTGCTCATACGCCTGCAGGGTGGTCGGCGCGGCGCCGTGCTGGTTGTCTTCGGTCAGCTGCAGCAGGCGCTGTTCGACGATGGCGTCGAGCTTGGGCTGGGCCGGGAAGTGAATGGTGTCGATGTTTACCAGCGGGCAGTCGCTTTCGCTGCAGCCGGGTTTGACGTGCTCCCAGGCGTCACGCTTGACCTCGAGCGGGGCCCGGTAATTGGGCGTGAACAGGCTCTGGCAGGCACCCAGGGCCAGTGCCAGCACAGCCACGGAAGTCAGTTTGACAAGTGTCATGATGATCCTTGCAGAACAGGGAAAAGTCGGCCTTTGACCGTCGGCGCGACCGTCAGTTCGCCACTAAGCTAACAGACAGAAGGCGCGCTGTCCCGACTGCGCGAACGGTTGCCGGAAAGGGGTGAAACGCGCCAAAGTGCGGAGTAGGATGGCGCGATGCAGTATTTGAGGCCATGAGGATTTCCATGTCAGACGCGTTGAATTCAGTGCCCAAGGGCTTCGAGATCATCGAGCGGGCCAATTGCTTCCAGGGCTTTTATAAGCTCGACAAGCTTCGCCTGCGCCATGAACTGTTCGCCGGGGGCATGGGCCGCGAGATCAGCCGCGAACTGTTCGTGCGCCACGATGCGGTTTGTGTATTGCCCTACGATCCACAGCGTGACGAGGTGGTGCTGATCGAGCAGTTTCGTGTCGGTGCCCTCGACAAGGTCGCCAACCCTTGGCTGATCGAGATGGTCGCCGGGCTGATCGACAAGGACGAGCAACCTGAAGAGGTCGCACACCGCGAGGCTGAAGAAGAGGCTGGGCTTACGTTCAGCGCTTTGTGGCCAATGACCCGCTACTTCCCATCGCCCGGTGGCAGTGACGAATTCGTCCACTTGTTCCTGGGGCGCTGCACCAGCGAGGGCGCGGGCGGCCTGCATGGCCTGGAAGAAGAGGGCGAAGACATTCGCGTGCGCGTGTGGTCGTTCGAGGATGCCTTGCAGGCCGTGCGTGATGGCCGTATCTGCAACGCCGCGACGATCATCGGCCTGCAATGGCTGGCGCTTAACAGAGACGAAGTTCGAGGTATGTGGAAGTGAACCTGCTGCGCGAGCGATATCGGGTTGACCTGGTCGGGCTGCAAGCAGCCTGCGAGGCCAATTACGCCCGGCTGATGCGTTTGTTACCAGACATGCGCACTACCCAGAGCTCGCGTCGCATCGGCATGACCCAGGGCGACCAGATGCTCGGTGTGCTGGTGCTCGATGTCGTGCTGGCCTGCCCTTATACCACCACCCTGCACGTGCGCCAGGAGCACAGCTTGCCGTGGCTGCCGGTGCCGCACCTTGAGGTGCAGGTGTACCACGATGCACGCATGGCCGAGGTGGTCAGCGCCGAGCATGCCCGGCGCTTGCGCAGCATTTACCCTTATCCGAATGCGGGTATGCACCAGCCGGACGAAAAAGCGCAGCTCAACCTGTTCCTCGGTGAATGGCTGAGCCACTGCCTGGCCTGCGGTCATGAACTGGCAAGTGTTCGCTGAAATGTGATGTGCGTCGGTTTCGGGTGTTTGCTCGCAACCGTTGCGCAGCCATAATTCGTGCTGAATCCGTTCGAGGAGACGGCCGTTGCCGCACCTAGACCCAACCCGCCCCGTGCATGTGGTGCAACTCACCGATGCCCACCTGTTCGCCGACCCGGCCGGTACCCTGCTTGGCCTGAACACCCGTGACAGCCTGCGCCATGTGGTCGCCCAAGTGCGCCGCGAGCAGCCGCCCATCGATTTGCTGCTGTGCACCGGCGATCTGTCCCAGGATGCCAGCGTGGCTTCCTATGAGGCGTTCCGTGAGCTGACCGCACCGTTTGCCGTGCCCACCCGCTGGTTGCCGGGTAACCATGACGAGGCGCAGGTAATGGCGCAGGTGGCGCCGGAGCTGGTGCAGGCGGTAACCGACATTGGCGCATGGCGCGTCGTCATGCTCAACACGGCCGTGCACGGTGCTACCCACGGTTTTCTGGAAGACGACCAACTGGCCGCGCTGGAATCAGCCTTGAAACAGGCCGGTGAGCGCCATTGCTTGGTGTGCTTCCACCATCAGCCGGTGGACATTGGCTGCGCCTGGATCGCGCCCATCGGGCTGCGCAATGCCCAGGCACTGTTCGCCATCGTCGAACGTTATCCACAGGTGCGGGCGTTGCTCTGGGGGCATATCCACCAGACGTGGGATGAACTGCGCGATGGGCTGCGCTTGATGGCCACGCCGTCGACCTGCATTCAGTTCGCGGCGCAAAGTGAGGATTTCAAGGTGAGCGAAGAGCAGCCTGGCTATCGCTGGTTGCGCTTGCATGCCGACGGGCGGTTGGAAACCGGGGTGGAGCGGGCACGGGACTTCGAGGTGAAACTGGACTTCGACAGCCCGGGGTATTGAGGAGGTTCAGGCAATACATCTTCCTTGTAGGAGCAGCCTTGTGCTGCGAACAGGCCAGCTGCAAAAACGCCGATCTTGATTCTTGCCACCGGTCTCTTCGCAGCACAAGGCTGCTCCTACACGGAAAGCGCCCCTTGAATGCCCGGAAGTGCCTGAAGAAAGTGTTGCGAAATCCCCCTCACTGCGTCAAAACCCGGCGAACGCGCTACTCTGCGCGTCCCTGCGCCAGCGAAACCCTGGATTATCGCCACGCCGAGCGCTATTACCGAGCGTGTGCATTGCGCATCCAAGCCGGTGGCGACCACAGCTTCCAGGGCTTTGTCGAGCGCCTGCCTACACTGCTGGCCTGTGCCGGGATTGCCCCGGGCGCGTATGCTCGACTTTTCCGTGCTCTGAGCTTTGTACCTAGCACTTTTGCATTCACCTGACTGACGACAAGACCCCATGGCCAATCCCAGCACTAGCGCCTATAACTCAGACTCCAACGAAGTCCTCTCGGGCCTTGATCCGGTACGCAAGCGACCGAGCATGTACACCGACACCAGCGGACTGAACCACTTGGCCTATGAAGTCGTCGACAACAGTGTCGACGAAGCCCTGGCCGGTCACGTCCGCTCGAGGCAGGTCATCCTCCATCAACACGGCCGTGCACGGAGCTACCCACGGTTTCCTGGAAGACGACCAACTGGCCGCGCTGGAATCTGACTTGAAACAGGCCGGTTAGCGCCATTGCCTGGTGTGCTTCCACGATCAGCCGGTGGACATCGGCTGCGCCTGGATCGCGCCCATCGGGCTGCGCAATGCCCAGGCATTGTTCGCCATCGTTGAACGTTATCCACAGGTGCGGGCGTTGCTCTGGGGGCATATCCACCAGAGGTGGGATGAACTGCGCGAGGGGTTGCGCTTGATGGCCACGCCGTCGACCTGCATTCAGTTCGCGGCGCAAAGCGAGGACTTCAAGGTGAGCGAAGAGCAGCCTGGCTATCGCTGGTTGCGCTTGCATGCCGACGGGCGGCTGGAGAGCGGCGTGGAGCGGGCACGGGACTTCGAGGTGAAACTGGACTTCGACAGCCCGGGGTATTGAGGTTCAGGCAATACATCTTCCTTGGAGCAGCCTTGTGCTGCGAAGAGGCCAGTTGCAAAAACACCGATCTTGGGTCTTGCCACCGGCCTCTTCGCAGCACAAGGCTGCTCCTACACGGAAAGCGCCCCTTGAATGCCCGCAAGTGCCTGAAGAAAGTGTTGCGAAATCCCCCTCACTGCGTCAAAACCCGGCGAACGCGCTACACTGCGCGTCCCTGCGCCCGCAACAAGGGCGCGAAGCCGCAGATTCCGGGGGCAGCATGTCGGGTTCCATCCTCTATATCCATGGCTTCAACAGCTCGCCGCTGTCCAAGAAGGCGCGCCAGCTCGAGGCAGTCATGCAGCAGTTGGGCTTGTCCGACCAATTGCGTGTGCCGGCGTTGCACCATCACCCACGCCAGGCCATCGCCCAATTGCAGGGCGCCATCGCCGAACTGGGTGCGCCCTTGCTGGTCGGCAGTTCGCTCGGCGGCTACTATGCCACCTATCTGGCAGAGCGCCACGGCCTCAAGGCCTTGCTGATCAACCCAGCGGTGGCACCCCACCGGTTGTTCGATGGCTACCTGGGCACCCAGCGCAACCTCTACACCGATGAGGCCTGGGAGCTGACCCACGATCACGTGCAGGCCCTGGCCGAGCTGGAAGTGCCAGCCCCCGAGGATGCCAACCGCTACCAAGTGTGGTTGCAGACCGCTGACGAAACCCTGGATTATCGCCACGCCGAGCGCTATTACCGAGCGTGTGCATTGCGCATCCAGGCCGGCGGCGACCACAGCTTCCAGGGCTTTGTCGAGCGCCTGCCGGCACTGCTGGCCTTTGCCGGGATTGCCCCGGGCGCGTATGCGGCGCTCGACTTTTCCGTGCTCTGAGCTTTGTACCCAGCACTTTTGCATTCACCTGACTGACGACGAGACCCCATGGCCAATCCCAGCGCTAGCGCCTATAACGCAGACGCCATCGAAGTCCTCTCGGGCCTTGATCCGGTCCGCAAGCGACCGGGCATGTACACCGACACCAGCCGACCGAACCACTTGGCCCAGGAAGTCATCGACAACAGTGTCGACGAAGCCCTGGCCGGTCACGCCCGTTCGGTGCAGGTCATCCTTCACGCCGACCACTCGCTGGAAGTCAGCGACGATGGCCGCGGCATGCCGGTGGACATCCACCCTGAAGAAGGCGTGTCCGGGGTCGAGCTGATCCTGACCAAGCTGCACGCCGGCGGCAAGTTCTCCAACAAGAACTACCAGTTCTCCGGTGGCCTGCACGGCGTGGGTATTTCGGTGGTCAACGCCCTGTCGACCCAGGTGCGCGTGCGCGTCAAGCGTGACGGCAACGAGTACCAGATGACTTTCGCCGATGGCTTCAAGGCCAGCGAGCTGGAAGTGGTGGGCTCGGTCGGCAAGCGCAACACCGGCACCAGCGTGTACTTCAGCCCCGACCCGAAGTACTTCGATTCGCCAAAATTCTCCATCAGCCGCCTCAAGCACGTGCTCAAGGCCAAGGCCGTGCTGTGCCCGGGCCTGCTGGTCAGCTTCGAGGACAAAGGCAGCGGCGAGAAGGTCGAGTGGCACTACGAGGATGGCCTGCGTTCCTACCTGGTCGACTCGGTCAGCGAGTACCTGCGCCTGCCCGACGAGCCGTTCTGCGGCAGCCTGGCCGGTAACAAGGAGGCCGTGGACTGGGCCTTGCTGTGGCTGCCTGAAGGCGGCGACAGCGTTCAGGAAAGCTACGTCAACCTGATCCCCACCGCCCAGGGCGGCACCCATGTCAACGGCCTGCGCCAAGGCCTGCTGGATGCCATGCGCGAGTTCTGCGAGTTCCGCAACTTGCTGCCCCGCGGTGTCAAGCTGGCGCCTGAAGACGTCTGGGAACGCATCACCTTCGTGCTGTCGATGAAGATGCAGGAGCCGCAGTTCTCCGGGCAGACCAAAGAGCGCCTGTCGTCCCGTGAGGCGGCCGCCTTCGTTTCCGGCGTGGTCAAGGATGCATTCAGCCTGTGGCTCAACGCCCACCCCGAGCTGGGCATGCAACTGGCTGAGCTGGCCATCAGCAACGCCGGCCGTCGTCTCAAGGCCAGCAAGAAGGTCGAACGCAAGCGCATCACCCAAGGCCCGGCGCTGCCGGGCAAACTGGCGGATTGCGCAGGCCAGGACCCGATGCGCGCCGAGCTGTTTCTGGTCGAGGGTGACTCTGCCGGTGGTTCGGCCAAGCAGGCGCGGGACAAAGAGTTCCAGGCGATCCTGCCGCTACGCGGGAAAATCCTCAACACCTGGGAAGTGGACGGTGGCGAAGTCCTGGCCAGCCAGGAAGTGCACAACATTGCTGTGGCCATCGGCGTCGACCCGGGGGCTGCCGACCTGTCGCAGCTGCGCTACGGCAAAATCTGCATTCTCGCCGACGCCGACTCCGACGGCTTGCACATTGCCACGCTGCTGTGCGCACTGTTCGTGCAGCATTTCCGCCCACTGGTGGAGGCCGGCCATGTCTACGTGGCAATGCCGCCGCTGTACCGCATCGACCTCGGCAAGGAAATTTACTACGCCCTGGACGAAGCCGAGCGCGACGGCATCCTCGATCGCCTCGTAGCCGAGAAGAAGCGCGGCAAGCCGCAAGTCACGCGATTCAAGGGGCTGGGTGAAATGAACCCGCCACAGCTGCGCGAAACCACCATGGACCCGAACACCCGGCGCCTGGTGCAGCTGACGCTGGACGATGTGCAAGCCACCTGCGAGTTGATGGACAAACTGCTGGCCAAGAAGCGCGCTGGCGACCGCAAGAGCTGGCTGGAAACCAAAGGTAACCTTGCCGAGGTCATGGTTTGATTCGGCTGTTTCTCGCCGCTTGCCTTGCCCTGGTTGCCTTGCCGAGTGTGGCGGGCGACTGGCCGCAGTTGAAGATGACTGCCGAATACCCCGTCGAGGGTATGCGCGGCGGCAACTTGTCTGGGTTGGTGCAGTGCCGGGGGGCGTTGTGGGGTGTATCCGACCGTGACGATGACCGGGTCTATCGCTTCGATCAGCAAAACGCGGTGTGGCGTGCGCAACCGCTGACCTTCACCCCGCCGCCCGTACCCGAGAGCGGCTTGCCGTGGGGGCTGAAGTCGCGCAACTGGGCGGCGTCCTATGTGCGCGGTGGCGAGCTGGATTTTGAAGGCATCACCTGTGACCAGGCCGGTAGCCTCTACCTGGTCAGCGAGGCGCATGCCGGCGTGTTGCGCATCCCGCTCAAGGGTGAGCCGGACTGGTTGAAGATCGACCCGGCCATGGTTCGGCAGGCGCGGGCCAGTGGCATGCTGCTTAACTTCAATGCCTTGTTCGAAGGCCTGGCGATCAACCCGGCGGGTGACCGCATCTGGCTGGCCGCCGAGCGCGAGCGCCGGGGGTTGGTGGCGATCGAACGTCAGCAGTCGGTGTGGACCTGCGGGCGCAGTTGCGTGCTGCTGAGCGAGGCTGGCGTCGAGATGCAGCCGCCGCAGATGCCCAACCCCCGGGCGCTGTCGCGTGATTTTGCCGACCTGGCCTGGTTCGAGGGCAAGCTGTACACCCTTGAGCGTAACGCCTACCGCATTTGTCGCCGCGACGCAGACAGCGGCGTGGTCGAGCGTTGCTGGTCATTCGCCGCCGATGCGTTGGTGGAGTCGCGCCGGTACGATCAGCCGTACGGCCTGGCAGAAGCCCTGGTCATCGATGCCAAAGGCGCCTGGATTGGCCTGGACAACAACAATGGCGTGCGCGCCGATGGCGAGGCACGCCCGATCGTCTGGCGCTTCGACGCGCCCGCCGGCGGCTGGAGCGCCAAGCCATGAGCCAGGCTCCGGGCAAGCGTGCCGGCAAGCTACTGATGATCGTCGCCTGGGCGGCGGCGTTGTTCCTTGCCACGCGTTTCTTCGGCCAATGGGAAGACAGCCAGCGCAACCCTAATGCCCAGGTGCAGTCTTCACGTGGCGAAGGCTTTATCGAGGTGCGCCTGCTGAGCAATGGCCAGGGGCACTTCGTGGTGGATGGCGCGATCAATGGCCAGGCCGTGCATTTCATGCTCGACACCGGGGCGACCGACGTGGCGATACCCGAGGCCTTGGCCCACACGCTGGCGCTTGCGCGCGGCAGCCCGGTGCTGCTCAGTACCGCAAACGGCCGCACCGAAGGCTACCGCACGCGCCTGAATACCCTGCAGCTGGGTGATATCCGCCTGCAGGACGTGCGTGCCACCGTGGTGCCAGGCCTGGACGGGCAGACCGTGCTGCTCGGCATGAGCGCCCTGAAACAACTTGAATTTACCCAGCGCGGCGGCACCATGCTGCTGCGCCAGAACCTGAAATGACGAGGCCCGCATGAGCGACTCACTGGAACTCAGCCTCGACGGCGTCGAACGCCGCTCGCTGGCGGACTTCACCGAACAGGCCTACCTCAACTACTCCATGTACGTGATCATGGACCGGGCCCTGCCGCACATCGGCGACGGCCTGAAGCCGGTGCAGCGACGCATCGTCTACGCCATGAGCGAGTTGGGGCTCGATGCCGATGCCAAGCACAAGAAGTCGGCGCGTACCGTCGGCGACGTGCTCGGCAAGTTCCACCCCCACGGCGACTCGGCCTGCTACGAAGCCATGGTGTTGATGGCGCAGCCGTTCAGCTACCGCTACACCTTGGTCGATGGCCAGGGCAACTGGGGTGCGCCCGACGATCCGAAGTCGTTCGCCGCCATGCGTTACACCGAAGCAAGGCTGTCGCGCTACGCCGAAGTGCTGCTCAACGAAGTGGGCCAAGGCACCGTGGATTGGGTGCCGAACTTCGACGGTACCCTGCAGGAACCCGCGGTATTGCCAGCGCGCCTGCCCAACATCCTGCTCAACGGCACCACCGGTATCGCCGTGGGCATGGCCACCGACGTGCCGCCGCACAACCTGCGTGAAGTGGCCAGTGCCTGCGTCCGTTTGCTCGACGAGCCCAAGGCCACGATCGAGCAGCTGTGCGAGCACATCCAGGGCCCGGACTACCCGACCGAAGCTGAGATCATCACGCCCCGCGCCGAGATCCTGAAGATCTACGAAACCGGCCGCGGCTCGATCCGCATGCGCGCCGTTTATCGTGTCGAAGATGGCGATGTGGTGGTCACCGCACTGCCGCACCAGGTCTCCGGGGCCAAGGTACTGGAGCAGATCGCCGCCCAGATGCAGGCCAAGAAGCTGCCGATGGTGGCCGACCTGCGTGACGAGTCGGACCACGAGAACCCGTGCCGCATCGTCATCATCCCGCGCTCCAACCGGGTGGATGCCGACGAACTGATGCAGCATTTGTTCGCCACCACCGACCTGGAAAGCAGCTACCGGGTCAACGTCAACATCATCGGCCTCGACGGCCGGCCGCAGCTGAAGAACCTGCGCGCCCTGTTGCTGGAGTGGCTGGAGTTCCGTACCACTACCGTCCGTCGCCGGCTGCAACACCGTCTGGACAAGGTTGAGCGTCGCCTGCACCTGCTTGAGGGCTTGTTGACGGCCTTCCTTAACCTGGATGAAGTGATTCACATCATCCGCACCGAGGAGCATCCCAAGCAGGCGTTGATCGACCGCTTCCAACTGACTGAAATCCAGGCCGACTACATCCTCGAGACCCGCCTGCGGCAGCTGGCGCGCCTTGAAGAAATGAAGATTCGCGGCGAGCAGGACGAACTACTCAAAGAGCAGGCCAAGCTGCTGGGCCTTGCTCGGCAGCGACGCCAAGCTGCGCAAGCTGGTGCGCACCGAGCTGATCAAGGACGCGGAAACCTATGGCGATGACCGCCGTTCGCCAATCGTCGAGCGTGCCGAGGCCAAGGCGCTGTCGGAAAACGAGCTGATGCCGACCGAACCGGTCACCGTCGTACTGTCGGAAAAGGGCTGGGTGCGTTGCGCCAAGGGCCACGACATCGATGCCACCGGCCTCTCGTACAAGGCGGGCGATGGCTTCAAGGCCGCCGCTGCCGGGCGCTCCAACCAGTTTGCCGTGCTGATCGACTCTACGGGCCGCAGCTATTCGGTGGCCGCGCATACCCTGCCGTCGGCGCGGGGGCAGGGCGAGCCGCTGACCGGCCGCCTGACACCGCCACCTGGGGCAACCTTCGAGTGTGTGCTGTTGCCTGACGATGACGCCCTGTATGTGGTGGCGTCGGACGCGGGCTACGGGTTCGTGGTCAAGGGCGAAGACCTGCAGGCCAAGAACAAGGCCGGCAAGGGCCTGCTCAGCCTGCCCAACGGGGCAAAAGTGATGACGCCACGCCCGGTGGCCAACCGCGAGCAGGATTGGCTGGCGGCGGTGACCACCGAGGGCCGGCTGCTGGTGTTCAAGGTCAGCGACTTGCCGCAACTTGGTAAAGGCAAGGGCAACAAGATCATCGGCGTGCCCGGTGATCGGGTGGCCAGCCGTGAAGAATTTGTCACCGATCTGGCGGTGATGGCCGAAGGGGCGACCCTTGTATTGCAAGCCGGCAAGCGTACGCTATCTCTGAAAGCGGACGACCTGGAGCACTACAAGGGCGAACGGGGCCGGCGCGGCAGCAAGCTGCCACGCGGCTTCCAGCGTGTCGATGGGTTGCAGGTGGAAGGTCCGGCGTAACCCGGTGAAATGTCTGGAACGGCAATTTCAGCGCCGTTCCAGGCAGAAATGCTGGAGTCGGACAGCTATTTCGCGGATGATATGGCCCCTGCGGTGCCGGCGTAGCCGTGTGCCCGATTGAATCTACATGAGTATCACTGCGGTCTGCCTGTGGCGACCGCCTGGATGGGATGATGAAACTTCTGCGCCTTCCATTTGCGCTGTTGATGACGGGCCTTTTGGGGCTGGGCGGATGCAGCATGCATCAGCCGGTTGCCTTGTACCAGCTCGACAGCGGTGATCCTGGCCAGCCGTCGCAAAGCGCGGGCATGGCCGTGGTGCTCGGCCCGGTGTCGGTTGCCGATTACCTGCAACGCGAGACGTTCCTGCAGCGTCAGGCCGATGGCAGCCTGAGTTCGGCGACCGACGGTCGTTGGGCGGGCAGCCTCTCGTCGGACATTGACCAGTTGCTGGTTCGCCAACTGGCCTGGCGCCTGGACAGCCAGCGCGTGGTCCTGGCACCGGCAACCGCTGGCTTCAGCCCGGACGTGCAAGTCTTGCTGTCGATTACCCGCCTGGATTCTGGCAAGGACCAGCCGGCGATTCTCGATGCCCAATGGCGTCTGCTCGACCGTCGTGGCCATGTGCGTGACAACCGCATCGTTCACCTCGAGCAGCAGCACGAGGGTAGCGAGGCGTCGCAGGTGCAGGCGCAAGGGCAATTGCTGCAAAAGCTGGCTGAACAATTGAGCACGGCGGTCAAACCGTTGGCCAATCAGCCTGCCATTGCCGAAGAGGCGCCGAAAAAGCCAGCTGCACCGGTACAGGTGAAGAAGGCGCCGGAGAAATCCAAGATCCCGATGGCTTCGCCAATCCGTACCGATATGGAAGTCTATCGGTTCTGACGGTTCCGCCAGATACGAAAAAGCCCGCACATGTGCGGGCTTTTTCGTATCTGCTACGTGATCGCTGTAGGAGCAGCCTTGCGCTGCGAAGAGGCCAGGGCTGGCAATGCATCTCTGTTGCTAGGGCCGGCCTCTTCGCAGCACAAGGCTGCTCCTACAACTGGCCTCTTCGCAGCACAAGGCTGCTCCTACAACTGGCCTCTTCGCAGCACAAGGCTGCTCCTACAACTGGCCTCTTCGCAGCACAAGGCTGCTCCTACAACTGGCCTCTTCGCAGCACAAGGCTGCTCCTACAACCGGCCTCTTCGCAGCACAAGGCTGGTCGTACAATCAGGCTCGGCGCTCGTGCATCCGCGCCAGTTGCCGTTCCAGCATCGACGGGTAAGGCTCCATCAGCCGCTCCACGCAGCACGCGCCTTCTGGGCTGGCAATCGGGCGGATTCGCGCGCGCTGACGAATCAGTGCGTCGTCGCTGATCTGGCGCTCTACCAGCAACAGGTTGCGGCTGTGCTGCGACAGCGCCAGGGCATCCTGGGCTTTTTCAGCCATCAGCAGGTCGACCAGCTCCAGTCCGTGCAGGTCGTTACCCAGGGCCAGGCCCAGCTGCAGTTGCAGGGTAATGCCACTGTCCGCGACTTCGATCTGCAAGGCATGGCCCAGTGCGCGCAGCAGCTCGCCACAGCAGATCGCATTGGTCAGGTAGTCCTCGCCACAGTCGCGGCTGTGGAACAGCACCAGAGTACTGCCGTCGTTGAGCGTGTGGGTTTCGCCCTCATACAGCGAGGCGGCATGCTCCAGGCAGTCGCGGTAGCGCTCCAGCAACTCGGTCAGGCGCGTGCGCGGCAGGCGGCGCAGTTGCTCTTGCGAGCCGAGCTGCACGGCCAGCACAGCACTGTTTTGCGGCTCGTCAGACTCGAACGGCACCGCCTTCGGGGCGCTGTCCTCGTTGTCGAGCAACCCGGCGAAGGCTTCATCGTCCTCGTCGTCTGCCTGGGCGACAACCTTGGCGCGCGGTGCAGCCTTGGGGGCCGGTGGGGCTTCGTGCAGGTGCTCGAAGGTGTCTTCGTCGTCCTCGTCTTCCGGCTCTGGCTCGGGTTCAGGCGGTGGCGGCGGGGCCAGGCGAGTGTGCAACTGGCGGGCGATGTCACCGATCTCGTCCTGACGGTCGGTGGCCGGGGTGTAGGGGTGCGGGTCGCGCAGCCAGACACGCAGTTGCAGCAGCGGCAGGGTGATATGGCGGGCCTGGCGCAGGCTCAAGCTCAGTGCCAGGGCCAGCAGGATGGCGGCGAGAATGCCCATGCTTTGCAGGCTGATCAGCATCGGCTGCTGGAACTGGCCCATGTCCAGGCTGATGCGCAGCTGCCCGGCGGTGACGTCCTGGAAGGTGATCTTGGTCTGGTACAGGCCTTCGGCCTCGCCCAGCAGGCTGTTGCGCGGGCGCTGGCCAGCTTCGGCGAGGATGCGGTTGTCCACGCTGTAGATCGCCGCATGGGCCACCAAGGGGTTTTTCACCAGGTTACCCAGCAGCACGTTGAGGCTGAGGATGTCGTTGGACACCAGCAGCTCCGTGGCCGACGTGGCCGTCTGCGTGGTCAGGCTCTGGCCGAGCGCATCCGCCTGCTCGTGCATGGCCTGCTTGAACTGCAGGCCCATCACGCAGGCATAGATGACCAGCGCCAGCGCCACCAGGAAAATGTTGGTGAAGGCGATGCGCAGCGCCAGAGGGACGCGACGTTGACTCAGGGCACGATAGATCATCAGGAAGAAGTTGTCTGGCTTGACGGGGGTGGGCCGGTTCACAGAGCTCGGCTCTTAATGGCATAAAAGTGAGGGGCAGTATAGCGACCCCGGTTTTTTCGGCAAAGTATCGTTCGTGCCCGATGGTCACGGAAAATCGGTAGAATGCGCATTTTTCATCGAAGTCGGAGTCCGGTCTTGCGCGAAATCGTCCTGATCAACATCACAGGTGAAGACCGTCCCGGTCTCACCGCGGCCATCACCGGCGTCCTGCTGCAGGGTGGTGTGAACATCCTCGACATCGGCCTGGCGGTCATGCACGGCACCTTGTCGTTCGGCATTTTGGTCGATATCCCGGACAACGAAGTGGCCACCAACCTGCTGCAAAGCGTGCAGGCCAAGGCCCATGAGCTCAATCTGCAGGCACGCTACACGCCGATTTCCGAGGCCGATTACCAGCATTGGGCCGATGGCCACGGTGAGGCGCGTCATATCGTCACCCTGCTCAGCCGCAAGATCACCCCAGAGCAGTTGCAACGGGTCAGCGCGGTCATCAGCCAGTACGGCCTGACCATCGAGCGCATCGAGCGCCTGTCTGCCCGGGTGGGCCTGGACGCCGACACCGAGAAGGGCAAGGCGGCCGTCGAGATTTCCGTGCGCGGCGAGCCGAGCGATGCCCAGGCCTTGCGTGCAGACTTCTTTGCCCTGGCCGAAGCGCTGAGCATCGACATCGCCTTCCAGAAGGACGACCTGTTCCGTCGCAACCGCCGCCTGGCGGTGTTCGACATGGACTCGACGCTGATCGAGGCCGAGGTCATCGACGAACTGGCCAAGGCTGCCGGCGTCGGCGAGCAAGTGGCTGCAATCACCGAGCGGGCCATGCGCGGCGAGCTGGACTTCCGCGCCAGCTTCAAAGAGCGCATGGCGTTGCTCAAGGGCCTGGACGTGGGCGTGCTGGATGAGATCGGTGCCTCGCTGCGCCTGACCGAAGGTGCCGAGAACCTGTTCGCCGAGCTCAAGCGCCTGGGCTACAAGACTGCGATCCTGTCGGGTGGCTTTACGTATTTCGCCCGTCAGGTGCAGGCGCGCCTGGGCATTGATTACGTGTTCGCCAACGAGCTGGAAGTGGTCGACGGCAAGGTGACTGGCGTGGCCGTTGAGCCTATCGTCGATGCGCAGCGCAAAGCTGAGCTGCTGCAGCAGTTGGCCCGCGAAGAGGGCTTGCAACTGGACCAGACGATCGCCGTGGGTGATGGCGCCAATGACCTGCCGATGCTGTCGCTGGCGGGCCTGGGCGTGGCGTTCCGTGCCAAGCCGCTGGTACGTCAATCGGCCAAGCAGGCGATTTCGACCCTGGGGCTGGACGGTGTGCTGTACCTGCTGGGGCTGCGAGATCGCGACGCGCGCGGCTGATTCGAGATGTTGGGGCTGGTTTGCAGCCCTGATCTCTGTAGGAGCAGCCTTGCGCTGCGAAGAGGCCGGTGAAGCGGCGAAGATTTAGCTGTCTTCGCTGGCCTCTTCGCAGCACAAGGCTGCGCCTACAGGGGCATGTGTACTTGCTGGCCTCAGGCTTCGGCAGGCGCTGCCAGTAGCTGCCCCATGCGCACCGCCGAACCGGCACCCAGGCTTTCTGCCCATTTCACCTGCTCTGGCCCGAACAGCACGATGGCGGTCGAACCCAGTTTGAAGCGGCCCAGTTCGGCGCCTTTCTCCAAGTGGATCGGCGCGCGGCTGCCCTCGTCGTAACGGAAGGTCTTCAGCTCACGCTTGGGCGGGGTTACCAAGCCGGCCCAGACCGTCTCGATCGAAGCGACAATCATCGCACCCACCAGCACCACGGCCATCGGCCCACGCTCGGTGTCGAACAGGCACACCACACGCTCGTTACGGGCAAACAGCTCGGGGACGTTTTCTGCAGTGGTCTGGTTCACCGAGAACAGGCGGCCCGGCACATACACCATCTCGCGCAGGGTGCCGGCCAGCGGCATGTGCACACGGTGGTAGTCCTTCGGCGACAGGTAGATGGTGGCAAACTCACCGCCCATGAATGGCGCAGCCATTGCCGGATCGCCGCCCAACAGCTCTTGCGCGCTGAAACCGTGGCCCTTTGCCTGGAAGATACGGCCGTGTTCGATCGGGCCAAGCTGGCTGACCGCGCCGTCGGCCGGGCACAGGATGGCACCCGGCGTTTCGTCCAGCGGACGGGCGCCGGGCTTCAGGGCACGGGTGAAGAAGGCGTTGAAGTGTTCGTAAGCGCTCAGGTCTTCGACCAGGGCCTCGGACATGTTCACCTGGTAGCGCTTGGCAAACCAGGCGGTGAAGGCGTTTTTGAACCAGCGTGCACGGCACTCGGCAATGCAGCCGGCCAGCCGCGACAGCAGGTGGTGCGGCAGCAGGTACTGGCTGATGATGAACAAACGGGATTTCATGCAGGTTCCTTAGACTTCTACAGGCGTGTCCGGGTGGTTGCCCCATTCGCTCCACGAGCCGGCGTAGGCCTTGACGCGTGGGTAGCCGAGGGATTTGGCCACCAGGTAGGTGAAACCGGAGCGGCGGTGGGTCTGGCAGTGGGTGATCACTTCCTTGTCGGGGGTGATGCCCAGCTTTTCGAGGACGTCGGCGATGTCCTGGCGGATGCGCAGGTGGTCATTGAGGTCCATGCCGGCGGTCCACTCGAAGTTGATCGCGCCGGGGATATGACCGCCTTTGGCCGCCAGAACCTTTTCGCCGCTGTATTCCTGCGGGCCGCGGGCGTCCCAGATGACCAGGTCATCGGCGCCCAGGCGGCTTTGCAGGTATTCGCGGGTGGCGGTTGGCTCGCCATGCACGTGCAAGCGTACGGGCGTGTTGGCCGGCGCCGGTACGTCGGTCACCAGCGTGTCTGCCGGCCAGGCCTGGATACCACCATTGAGGTAGTGGTAAGCCTTGTGGCCGATCACGTCGAGCAACCAGATGAAGCGCCCGGCCCAGCCGCCGCCTTCATCGTCATACACCACATAGACGGCGTCGTCGCGGTGGCCGAGTTCGCTGAACAGTTTTTCCAGATCGCCCAAGGCCGGCAGCAGGCCGGGCGCAGGAGGCTGGCCCAGCTGGGTGCGCTTGCCCTCGACGAAGCGTGCGCCGGGGATATGGCCGCTGACATAGCGGTTGGCGCTGCTCAGGTCGACCAGGATCAGCTGTGGCGAATCCAGGCGCGGCAGCAGGTCTGCGGCTTCGATCACCAGGGGCAGGCCGGAAAAGTCAGTCATCCACGGTCTCCAGTGTGGAAAGAGGGGCGATTGTAGCGCAAGGCTCAGCCCTTGCGGTTGGCAAACACCGACAGCGCGCGCTCGATGCATTGCGCGGTTTTACCAAAGGCTTGCACGCTGATATCGGCCAATGGCCGGCAGCCCTGGTCGGCCACCATCAGCATCAGCACCTGATCGTTTACCGCCAGCGAGCGCAGCAGCACGTGCTCGCTGCGGAACAGGGCGCGCAGCGGGGCGGGCAGCAGGGCCGAGAACTGGCTGTGGTTTTCCGGGGTGATGCGCAACTGTCCGGCCTGGGCCATCAGCTTTTGCAGCAGTTTGTTTTGCGACACCTGCAGGGCCAGGGCTCCGGCCTCTTTGGGCAAGCCGGCGGCCTGCTGCACGCGCAGGTAGTCGCTGGCCTTGTCCAGGCTCAGCAGCAGGATGCGTTGCATGCCGCAGGCCAGCAGGGCTTCGCGGGCCTGGGTGGCCAGGTGCACGGTATTGGTGAACGGGCTGGGCTGGGCCAACAGGTCCTGGCACAGCTTGCGCCAGCGCGCCAGGTCGTCGCTATTGGGCGGTGGTGGGGCCAGCATGTCCGGGTGCGGGCGGCGCTGGTGCCAGGGCCAGATCAGTGCTTCAGCCGGGTGGAACAGGGCATGCCTGGCGTGGCGGCGGGCGCTGGCCGCGGCCTGCTGGTGCACTTGCTGCTGCACGTCTTCCAGCGAGGTTTGCAGGTAGAGCGCAGTCAGCAGCTGCCAGCGCAGCAAGTGCGGGTTGTCCCAGCCCACCTGCGCCGCCAGCGCAAGGTTGTTGGCCAGCAGCACGGTGTTGGCCGGCTGGTTGAACCAGCGGCGCAGGCCCGGCTCGGCATCCAGGCGGTGTTGCTGGCTGAGCAGGTCTTCGTCGCGGGCGATGCTCAGCACCTGGGCCAGTTGTTCGCGTTCTTCCAGCAGTAAGCGGTAACCCTGGGTTACCCACTGCGGCAGGCGCCAGTACTCCGCCATGGTCCGGCACAGCGCCATGATGCGCACGCCAAACAGCTCTTCTTCTACCTGGGCGGCGTCCTCGCCCTTGTGGATAACCCGCAGCTCCCAGGTGTCGAGCAGCTTGGGGTAGGCCAGTGCCAGCGGCCACAGGGGTGACAGGAACAGCAGGCTGCCCCAGTGAATTTCCTGCCACAGCCGTGCCAGGCGGCTGGCGAACAGGCCGCTGGCCTGCTGCGAAGCGTGCTGGCTGATCAGCTGGAACTGGCTGAGCACTGGCGGGATGTCTTCGACGGGCACGGAGGGCAGGCGCTTGAGCAACTGCTCGGTGCGGGCAAGGCCCAGCCGGTTAAGGGCGATTTCCAGGCTCTCGGCAGGCTCGGCCTGGCTGGCGTTGGTCGGGTGATTGGCCTCACGCAGCACGGAAAGCACCAATGCCGGGCTGTCCTGCATCAGTTCGGCGATGTCGCGCAGCGAGCGGCGGCTGTCATTGATGGCAGCGATTACCCGGTCGTGACTGTGCTTCGGCACGGGGATGCGGACACTCTCCAGCAGCTTTACCCAAGCCTCTAACGTACGCGGCGGCTGAGCGGGCACCTTGGTTTCAATTGGCATTTTGACATCAGTCCGAACTGGCTTTTCGCTTTGAGTGGCTATAGTCTGGCGCAGTTCTGCCGATAAGTAGAAGAAGAGTTTTAAAGCTCCCAGTCTCATACCCCGACCACGACAGCAAGTGCTTTGAACCTATGGCTAAAATTATCGGCATCATCGTCGTATTCGCGAGCGTGCTCGGCGGATACGTGCTCTCCCACGGCAAGATTGCGGCGCTGATCCAGCCGTTCGAAGTACTGATCATCGGCGGTGCGGCCTTCGGTGCATTCTTGCAGGCCAACCCTGGCCACATGACCATGCACGTCATCAAGAAGTCGATGAAGATGTTCGGCTCGCGCTTCTCCCATGCCTTCTACCTGGAAGTGCTGGGCCTGGTGTACGAGATCCTCAACAAGAGCCGTCGTGAAGGCATGATGGCCATCGAGAGTGATATCGAGGACGCCGCAGCCAGCCCGATCTTCGCCAAGTACCCCACCGTGCTGGCGGATGAGCGCATGACGGCGTTCGTCTGCGACTACTTGCGCATCATGTCCACCGGCAACATGGCCCCGCACGAGCTCGAAGGCTTGTTCGACATGGAGCTGCTGAGCATGAAGGAAGAGCTCGAACACCCCTCCCATGCGGTGACCGGCATTGCCGACGGCATGCCCGGCTTCGGTATCGTTGCGGCGGTACTGGGTATCGTGGTGACCATGGCTTCGCTCGGCGACGGCGACCAGGCGGCTATCGGCATGCACGTCGGTGCAGCGTTGGTCGGTACGTTCTTCGGTATCTTGGCGGCCTATGGCTTCTTCGGCCCCTTGGCCAAGTGCCTGGAGCACGATGCCAAGGAAGAGCTCAACCTTTATGAGTCGATCAAGGCCTCGCTGGTCGCGTCGGCCTCGGGCATGCCGCCGTCCCTGGCTGTGGAATTCGGGCGCAAGGTGCTCTACCCGAAACACCGCCCAAGTTTTGCCGAGCTGGAACAAGCGGTTCGCGGTCGCTGAGTCATGGAAAACAATCAGCCGATCATCATCAAGCGCGTCAAGCGCTTCGGCGGCGGCCATCATGGCGGCGCCTGGAAAATCGCCTTTGCCGACTTCGCCACGGCGATGATGGCGTTTTTCCTGGTGCTGTGGCTGTTATCCACAGCCACCCCCGAGCAGAAAATCGCCATTGCCGGTTACTTCCAGGACCCGATCGGCTTCTCCGAGAGTGGCACGCCCTACGTGATCGACCTGGGCGGCTCGCCCGAGATGGCGCCGGAAAAGACCATCAACCCTGAGGTGAAGACCGAGCCGACACAGGAGTCCACGGTTCAGCTGAACAAGGACCAGGTCGAGACCATGGCCGAACAGGTCGAGCGCGAGCGCCTTGAGCTGTTGTTGCAGGAACTGCAGAACAAGGTCGAAGAAAACCCGCAACTGCAGAAGTTCAAGGACCAGATCCTGTTCGAGATCACCCAGGACGGTTTGCGTATCCAGATCATGGATGCCGAGAACCGGCCGATGTTCGACCTCGGCAGTGCGCGTTTGCAGCCGTATTTCGAAGACATCCTGCTGGCCATGGCTGACACCATCAAGGCGGTGCCGAACAAGATCAGCGTCAGCGGCCACACCGATGCCAAGCCGTTCGCCGGCACGGGTGAGTTCGGCAACTGGGAGTTGTCGGCCAACCGTGCAAACGCGGCGCGGCGTGCGTTGGTTGCCGGTGGCTATCCGGATGGGCAAGTGGCCCGGGTGGTGGGTTATGCGTCGTCGTCGTTGTTCGACCGCAAGAACCCGTTCAACCCGGTCAACCGGCGTATCGACATCATCGTGCTGACCAAGAAGGCCCAGCGTGATATCGAAGGTGAGCAGGCCGCGCCCGAAACGCCGCCGGCCCAGCCAGCACCGCCTGCCGGCGCCGCGCCGGGGGCTTCTTCGGCCCCTGCTGTACCGGGTGCTGAGCAAGCACCGATGCAGCCACGGGAGTTGCGCCAGAAGCTGAACATCTTCGAGGATGGCACGTTGAAGATGGACGAAGCCAAGGAGCAGTAAGTGACTGGGGCCGCTATGCGGCCCCAATGCATTCAGAACCCCCGGCGGATCTTGGCCTTGAGGTCGGCATGAAAGTAGTCGGCATTATCCCGGTCAGCCCCTAACCCTCGCCCTGGCGGCAATGACATGGCCCGCTCGAACGTGCGTTCATCGTGATACGCACGCACGAACAGGTCGATGTGCGGGCGCTCGCGCATGATCGGCCATCTGCCTAGGCACTCAGGCAGTGTGCCTGGCTCTTTGCAATAGAAACTCACCCGGCGGCAGCCCATTGCCGCGGCCCCCAGCAGCCAGGCAGTCCACCATTGTTCACCGACGCTGGCCGGCAACACGCCGACCCAATGGGTGGCATCGCTCATCTGCTGGCAGAAACTGCCATAGAGGTCATCGCGGGTCTGACCATCGCTGTCGTATTGCACCAGCTGGGTGGGGATGCCTTCGAGCAGCAGGCGCTCATTGAGGATGAACGCGTCGAGCCGCTCTTCGTGGCGGTAGCTGATAAGAACCGGCATGGCGGTTGCCCTCCCTGATAGAAGCCATGACCATCAGCGAAAGCAGGAGAAGGGGCAATAGATGACGCTAAAACCGGAGCGGTCTTACGCGCTCCGGTAATATTTCCTACAAATCAGGCGGGTTAGTAGCTGTCTTCCGGCAGGCTGGCGATGATCGAGCGGTAGCTGTTCATGCGTTGCTGCTTGATCCGGCCTTCTTCCAGTGCCTTGAGCAGCGCACAGCCCGGCTCGCGGTCATGCTTGCAGTCGCGGAAGCGGCAGGTGCCGAACAGGTCGCGGAACTCGATGAAGCCCCCTTCCACGTCATCGCGGCTGACATGGCCCAGGCCGAATTCGCGAATACCCGGCGAGTCGATCAGGTCGCCGCCGTTGGGGAAGTGGTACAGGCGCGCGGTGGTGGTGGTGTGCGTGCCTTGGCCCGACCATTCGGACAGGTCGCCGACGCGGGTGTCGGCAGCCGGCAGCAGGCTGTTGACCAGCGACGACTTGCCCACGCCCGATTGGCCGACGAACACGCTGATGTGCCCGTCCAGCATCTGCTGCAGGCGTTGCATGCCGTCACCCTGGTGGGCCGAAACCTCCAGCAGCGGGTAGCCGAGGTCGCGGTAGACCTCGAGTAGCGCCTGCAACGCCGGGGCGTTCTCGTCGTTGATCAGGTCGGCCTTGTTCAGCAGCAGCAACGGGCGGATGCCGGCGTGTTCGGCGGCTACCAAGTAGCGGTCGATCAGGTTCGGGTGGGGCTCGGGGGCTGGCGCGAAGACGATCACGATCAGGTCGACGTTGGCCGCCACCGGCTTGAGCTGGCCGTGGTTGTTTGGCCGGCACAGCTCGGTGCTGCGCGGCATCTGCGCGACGATAACGCCGATGCCCTGGTTGCCCGCCCGCCAGACCACGCGGTCGCCGGTGACCAGCGCAGGCAGGTTGGCCCGCAGGTGGCAGCGGAAGATCTGCCCAGCTACGTCGCCGTCCTGGGCTTCGACCTCGACCTGCACGCCAAAGTGCGCGATCACCAGGCCCAGTTGCTCTGGCCCCAGGTCGCCGCCTTCCAGCTCTTGCAGCGTGTGCTGCTCGCGTTTGGCGGCGCGAGCGGCGCGCTCGTTCTGGATTTTTTCGATACGCCAGTTTTGGCGACGATTGAGCTGGCGTTTGGCCATGAAGATTCCGTGCTGGGACAGATTGAAAACGGCAGGCAGTTTAGCACGCCGGGCGCTCGACCATTCTGCTTACCTTTGCACCACGCGCCGCACATGCGCCCGCCGCACTCGCTAGGCTACTATGACGGCCTATACGAGGAGCCCCTGCATGCAAAACCCACAGAACCTGATCTGGATCGACCTGGAAATGACCGGCCTGGATCCGGACAGCGACGTCATCATCGAGATGGCCACGATTGTCACCGACAGCGATCTGAACACCCTGGCCGAAGGCCCGGTGATCGCCATTCACCACAGTGACGAAGTGCTGGCGCGCATGGACGAATGGAATACCCGTACCCACGGCGGCTCGGGCCTGACCCAGCGCGTGCGCGAGAGCAAGGTCAGCATGGCCGAGGCCGAGGCCCAGACCATCGCCTTCCTCGAGCAATGGGTGCCCAAGGGCAAGTCGCCGATCTGCGGCAACAGCATCTGCCAGGACCGCCGGTTCCTGTATCGCCACATGCGCAACCTGGAAAACTACTTCCACTACCGCAACCTCGACGTCTCGACCCTTAAAGAGCTGGCCGCACGCTGGGCGCCGAATGTGCGCGACAGTTTCAAGAAGGGCGGCACCCACCTGGCGCTGGACGATATCCGCGAGTCGATTGCCGAACTGCGCCATTACCGCGAGCACTTCATCAAGGTGTGAAGCGTGAGGGCGCAGATATTGTGTCTGTGCCCTCTTTTGGTGCCCTGGGCAACTGGTTAGACTGCGCGCCTTTCTCGCACGGACTCGCACCATGTTGTTGATGCTCTACCTCATTGCCATCACCGCTGAAGCCATGACCGGCGCGTTGTCTGCCGGCCGCCGCGGCATGGACTGGTTCGGCGTGGTGCTGATTGCCTGTGTCACGGCCCTGGGTGGCGGCTCGGTGCGCGACGTGCTGCTCGGGCATTACCCGCTGACCTGGGTCAAGCACCCTGAGTACCTGGTGCTGACCAGTTGCGCGGCACTGCTGACGATTTTCATCGCCCCCATGATGCGCCGCTTGCGCTCGATGTTCCTGGTGCTAGACGCCCTGGGGTTGGTGGCCTTTACCTTGATCGGTTGCATGACGGCGCTGGAGATGGGGCAGGGCATGCTGGTGGCGTCGATCAGCGGCGTGATCACCGGGGTGTTTGGGGGGATCTTGCGCGATATCTTCTGTAACGACATCCCGCTGGTGTTCCGTCGCGAGCTGTATGCCAGTGTGTCGTTCGCGGCGGCGTGGTTCTATCTGGGGTGTGTGCACTTCCAGTTGCCAGCGGAGCAGGCCATGTTGCTGACCTTGTTCGGCGGGTTTCTGCTGCGCTTGCTGGCGATCCGGTTCCACTGGGAAATGCCCAAGTTCCACTACAACGACCAGCAATAGAGCCGCCTTCAGGTGGAACGCGGTCACTGTGGGAGCGGGTTTACCCGCGAAGCAGGCACCGCGGTGTAGGGCACCGGCTCCGCCGGTGTTCGCGGGTGAACCCGCTCCCACAGGGATGGCGTGGTTACTGGATACCGTGCCGTTCCAGCGCCCACTCCACATGCTCGCGCACCAGTGCCGAGGCATCCTCGCGCCGTGCCTTCAGGGCCTCGATCACCGGGATCGTCGAAGGCGCATTGCCCAACCCCACGGCCAGGTTACGCAACCAGCGCTCATAACCCGCGCGCCGCAATGGCCCGCCTTCGGTCTTGCGCAGGAAGGTCTTCTCGTCCCACAAGAACATCTCGGCCAGCTCGGCATTTTCCAACCCGTGGCGCGGCTGGAAGTCATGCTCCTGCGTGGGCCGGGCAAAGCGGTTCCATGGGCAGACGATCTGGCAGTCGTCGCAACCAAACACCCGGTTGCCCATCATCGAGCGCAACTCGACGGGGATCGCCCCCTTGAGCTCGATGGTCAGGTAGGAAATGCAGCGCCGGGCATCCAGCACATAAGGCCCGACAAAGGCTTTGGTCGGGCAGATGTCCAGGCACGCCTCGCAACGCCCGCAGTGCTCGCTGGTGTGCGCGTCGTCCACCGGCAACGGCAGGTCGACGAACAGCTCGGCCAAAAAGAAGTAGCTGCCGGCCTTGCGGTTGAGCAGCAGGGTGTTCTTGCCGATCCAGCCCAGCCCGGCTTGCTCGGCAATCGCCTTTTCCAGCACCGGGGCGCTGTCGACGAAGGCCCGGTAGCCGAACGGGCCGATGGCTTCCTGGATGCGATCGGCCAGGTGCTGCACGCGCTTGCGCACCAGCTTGTGGTAGTCGCGGCCAAGGGCGTAGCGCGATACGTAGGCCTTTTCCGGCTGGGCCAGGCGTTGCGCCATCTGCGTGTCGCCGGGCAAGTAATCCATGCGCAGCGAGACCACCCTTACCGTGCCGGGGATCAACTGGTCGGGGTGTGCGCGTTTGCCATCGTGAGCGGCCAGGTATTCCATCTCGCCCTGATAGCCGGCTTCTAGCCAGCGCTGCAGGTGCTTTTCGTGCTCGCCAAGGTCCACCCCGGCGATGCCGACATGGGCAAAACCGAGTTCTTGGCCCCAGATTTTGATGGATTGGGCCAGGGCGGGGAGGTCAAGTGTGCAAGCGGACATGGATGGGCAGGCAATACGGGCTCAGGTGCGTATAATTCTGCCAGACATTGGAGCCTTTGACCCCATGCCCCAGACCAAACAACCCGCGCATGCCCCGCAACTGCTCAGCAGCGTGACCGTCGCGCACCTGCCGGCGAGGCCTGCGCATGCCCATAAAAGTGACTTCGGCCATGTGCTGGTGGTTGGCGGCGACCTCGGTACGGGCGGTGCGGTGCTACTGAGTGCCGAAGCCGCGCTGCGCTGTGGTGCCGGGTTGGTCAGCGTGGCGACGCGTCCTGAACATGTCGGCGCATGCCTGGCCCGCCTGCCGGAAGCCATGTGCCTGGGCGTGAGTTCGGCCAATCAGCTGATGGGCGTGCTGGAGCGTGCCTCGGTGCTGGTGGTCGGCCCAGGGTTGGGGCAGGCGGCGTGGGGCCGTAGCCTGTTGTCGGCAGTGGCCAACGCTGAGCAACCGCAGGTCTGGGATGCCGATGCCTTGAACCTGCTGGCGCGCACGCCCCTGGCCCTGCCCAGCGGCAGCATCCTCACCCCGCACCCGGGGGAGGCGGCGCGGTTGCTGGGGATTTCCACCGAGGCCGTGCAAGCTGACCGCCCAGGGGCTGCGCGCAAGCTTGCCCGCCGCTATGCCAGCGTCTGCGTGCTGAAGGGCGCCGGTACCCTGGTGGCCGACCCGAGCGGGCAGTTGGCGCGGTGTGACCGTGGGCACCCGGCCATGGCCGGCGCCGGCCTGGGCGATGTGTTGACCGGCGTGCTGGCGGCGCTGCTGGCTCAAGGCTTGGGGGCCTGGGAGGCCGCCTGCTTGGGGGCGTGGCTGCATGCCTGTGCGGGCGAGCGCCTGGGCGTCAAAGGTAGAGGCCTGGCAGCCAGTGATCTGGCGCCGGTCATTCGTGAGTTGTTGGAGGAGCATTCTGCGTGTCTGGCTTAAACCTGTTTCTGGCCGATGAAGCGGCCATGGTCGCGTTTGGTGCGCGGCTTGCCGAAGTGACCGGCGGTCATGGCGTGATTTTTCTCGAAGGTGACCTGGGGGCGGGCAAGACCACGCTCTCGCGTGGCCTGATCCGTGGCTTGGGCCATACTGGTGCAGTCAAGAGCCCGACCTTTACCGTGGTCGAACCGTACGAGATTGGTGAGGTGCGTGCGTTCCATTTCGACCTGTATCGCCTGGTCGATCCGGAGGAGCTGGAGTACATGGGCATACGTGACTACTTCGAGGGCGATGCGCTGTGCCTGTTCGAGTGGCCACAAAAGGGTGCGGGCGTTTTGCCAAAGCCTGACCTGACCATTACCATAAGCCCCCAAGCGAGCGGACGCTCGCTGAACCTTTCGCCGCAGGGGGCTCGCGGTGAGGCTTGGTGCGTTGCACTGGGCAAACACTAAAACTGTAAGTGGGGTAGGTATGCGCATACGCGCACTGGTCGCCATCGTTGGGCTGCTGCTGACAACGGTGACCGTTGACGCTCTGGCCGTCACTCAAGTCAAGAGCATGCGCCTGTGGCGCGCGCCGGACAACACGCGGCTGGTCTTCGACCTGTCTGGCCCCGTGCAGCACAGCGTCTTCACCCTCAGCGCGCCAGACCGCCTGGTCATCGACATCAATGGTGCGACCCTGGCCGCGCCGTTGAACGTAGCGACGTCCAACACGCCGATCAGCAGCGTGCGTTCGGCCCAGCGTACGCCTACCGACCTGCGCGTGGTGGTCGACCTGAAAAAGTCGGTCACGCCCAAGAGCTTCACCTTGGCGCCCAATGCCCAGTACGGCAACCGCCTGGTGGTCGACCTGTACGACCAGGAAGCCGACGCCGTCGCTGCCAGTACACCGCCCCCGCCGCCGACGCCCGTGCAAACGCCGGTGACCACGCCTGCGGTGCCGGTGAGCCCGGCCCAGCCGGCCATCAAGCTGCCACCCGTGCCCAGCGGCAAACGTGACATCGTGGTCGCCATCGACGCCGGCCACGGCGGCGAAGACCCGGGCGCTTCCGGCTCGCGCGGCCAGCATGAAAAAGACATCGTCCTGCAGATCGCTCAGGAGCTGCAGCGCCAGATCAACAGCGAGAAGGGCTTCCGCGCCGAGCTGACCCGCACCGGTGACTACTTCATTCCTCTGCGCAAACGCACCGAAATCGCCCGTAAGAAGGGTGCCGACCTGTTCGTCTCGATCCACGCCGACGCCGCGCCGTCCAAGGCCGCCTTCGGTGCCTCGGTCTTTGCATTGTCCGACCGTGGCGCCACGTCCGAGACCGCACGCTGGCTGGCCGACACGGAAAACCGCTCCGACCTGATCGGCGGTGCCGGCAACGTCAGCCTCGACGACAAGGACCGCATGCTCGCGGGCGTGTTGCTCGACCTGTCGATGACCGCCACGCTCAGCTCCAGCCTCAATGTGGGCCAGAAGGTGCTGGGCAACATGGGCCGCATCACCTCGCTGCACAAGCAGCGTGTGGAGCAGGCAGGCTTCATGGTGCTCAAGTCGCCGGATATCCCGTCGATCCTCGTTGAAACCGGGTTTATCTCCAACGCCAACGAAGCTGCCAAGCTGGCTACCCGCAGCCATCAGCAGGCCCTGGCCCGCTCGATCCATACCGGCGTGCGCCAGTTCTTCCAGCAAAACCCACCGCCGGGCACTTACATTGCCTGGCTGCGCGACACCGGCAAGATCGCAGCCGGCCCACGTGAACACACCGTGCGCCCGGGTGAAACCCTGGCCATGCTCGCGGTGCGCTATCAGGTCAGCGTGGCCAGCCTGCGCAGCACTAACAGCCTCAAGACCGATGAGCTGAAAGTCGGCCAGCGTCTGGACGTGCCGGCCACTACCCTGGCTTCGCAGCAATGAGTGGTGGTTCACGCATCCAGCTGCTCAGCCCGCGGCTGGCTAACCAGATTGCCGCGGGGGAGGTGGTCGAGCGCCCGGCCTCCGTGGCCAAGGAGTTGCTGGAAAACAGCCTCGACTCCGGTGCCCGGCGCATCGATGTTGAAGTCGAGCAAGGTGGCGTCAAGCTGCTGCGGGTACGCGACGATGGCGGCGGGATTTCTGCCGATGACCTGCCGCTGGCGCTGGCCCGTCACGCCACCAGCAAGATCCGTGAACTTGAAGACCTCGAAGGCGTACTGAGCCTGGGTTTCCGCGGCGAGGCCCTGGCCTCGATCAGCTCGGTGGCGCGCCTGACCCTGACGTCGCGCACGGCCAACGCCAGCGAAGCCTGGCAGGTCGAGACCGAAGGCCGCGACATGACCCCGCGCGTGCAACCGGCAGCGCACCCGGTGGGTACCTCGGTCGAAGTGCGTGACCTGTTCTTCAATACCCCGGCCCGGCGCAAGTTCCTCAAGGCCGAGAAAACCGAATTCGATCACCTGCAGGAAGTCATCCGTCGCCTGGCCCTGGCCCGCTTCGATGTCGGCTTCCACCTGCGCCATAACGGCAAGAGCATCCTCAGCCTGCATGAGGCCCATGATGAAACCGCCCGTGCGCGGCGCGTAGGCGCCATCTGCGGGCCGGGCTTCATGGAGCAGGCGCTGCCCATCGATGTCGAGCGCAACGGCCTGCGTTTGTGGGGCTGGGTGGGGCTGCCGACCTTCTCACGGAGCCAGGCCGACCTGCAGTACTTCTTCGTCAATGGCCGGGCAGTGCGCGACAAGCTGGTCGCCCACGCTGTGCGCCAGGCGTACCGAGATGTGCTGTTCAATGGCCGGCACCCGACCTTTGTGCTGTTCCTCGAACTCGAGCCCAACGGCGTGGACGTCAACGTGCACCCGACCAAGCACGAAGTGCGCTTCCGTGAAGGGCGTTCGGTGCATGACTTCCTGTATGGCACCTTGCACCGCGCCCTGGCCGACGTGCGCCCCGAGGACCAACTGGCTGCGCCCGCTGCGGCTGCCGACATCGTCCGCCCCAGTGGCCAGCAGGCCGGTGAGTTTGGCCCTCAAGGCGAGATGCGCCTGGCCTCGCCGGTGCTTGAGCAGCCTCGTGCGCCGCAGTTTTCGATTTCCAATGGTGGCAGTGGCTCGGGCTATCAGTCCCAGTACAGCCCGCGTCCGTCGCAGCCGTTGCCGGCGGCTGAGTCGCAGGCGGTGTATCGCGAGTTCTACAAGCCGCTGAGCGATGGCGCGGCTGCACCTTCGTCGCTGCCGGAAAGCCAGGGTGACATTCCACCGCTGGGTTATGCCCTGGCTCAGCTCAAGGGCATCTACATCTTGGCCGAGAATGCTGTCGGCCTGGTGTTGGTGGACATGCACGCCGCGCATGAGCGGATCATGTACGAGCGGCTCAAGGTGGCCATGGCCAGCGAAGGCCTGAGCGGTCAGCCGCTGCTGGTGCCTGAGTCGTTGGCCTTGAGCCAGCGCGAAGCCGACTGCGCCGAAGAGCACGCCCAATGGTTCCAGCGCCTGGGCTTCGAGTTGCAGCGGCTGGGCCCCGAGACCCTGGCGATCCGGCAGATCCCGGCGTTGCTCAAGCAAGCCGAGGCCAACCGCCTGGTGCAGGATGTGCTCGCCGACCTGATGGAATATGGCACCAGCGACCGCATACAGGCGCACCTCAACGAACTGCTCGGCACCATGGCCTGCCACGGCGCCGTGCGCGCCAACCGGCGCCTGGCCATCCCCGAAATGAACGCACTGCTGCGCGACATGGAAAACACCGAGCGCAGCGGCCAGTGCAACCACGGCCGACCGACCTGGACCCAAATGGGCCTGGACGACCTGGACAAACTTTTCCTGCGCGGTCGATGACATGAGCGGCAAGCCCCCAGCAATATTTCTCATGGGCCCGACGGCGGCCGGCAAGACTGACCTTGCCATCGAGCTGACCAAGGTCCTGCCCTGCGAGTTGATCAGTGTCGACTCGGCGCTGGTCTACCGTGGCATGGACATCGGTACCGCCAAGCCTTCCAAGGAACTGCTGGCAGCGCACCCGCACCGGCTGATCGACATTCTCGACCCGGCCGAAAGCTACTCTGCCGCGCACTTTTGCACCGATGCCTTGCAAGCCATGGCGGAAATCACCGCACGGGGCAAGATCCCGCTGCTGGTGGGTGGCACCATGCTGTATTACAAGGCCTTGATCGATGGCTTGGCTGACATGCCGCCGGCCGACGCCAGCGTGCGTGCCGAACTCGAAGCGCAGGCCCGGGAGCTAGGCTTGGTCGAGCTGCACCGCCAGTTGGCCGAAGTGGACCCTGAGTCGGCGGCGCGCATCCATCCGAATGACCCCCAGCGGCTGATCCGTGCGCTTGAGGTTTACCGGGTGAGCGGCGAGAGCATGACGGCTCATCGCCAGCGTCAATTCGCGGAAAGTCGCGGCGCAGACGCAGGCGCTGGCGGACATTTGCCCTATACTGTCGCGAGTTTGGCGATCGCTCCTACAGATCGTCACATTTTGCATCAGCGAATTGCGTTACGATTTTCGCAGATGTTGGAACAGGGCTTCATCGACGAGGTCCGATCGCTGCGAGCCAGAAGTGACTTGCACGCCGGGTTGCCGTCTATACGGGCAGTGGGGTACAGGCAAGTCTGGGACTACCTCGACGGCAGGCTAAGTGAGAATGAGATGCGAGAACGCGGTATCATTGCCACTCGCCAGCTGGCCAAGCGGCAGTTCACCTGGTTGCGCGGTTGGTCTGACGTGCACTGGCTTGACAGCCTCGCCTGCGACAATCTGTCCCGCACCTTGAAATACCTGGGAAGCGTCTCCATATTGAGCTGAGTCCCTGCTAATTGCCGTCTATTCTTGCGAAGGGGCGGCCTAATTTATCGATTTTCTTGATTTTCTATTATTTATCCTTACAGGAGTGCGGCATATGTCAAAAGGGCATTCGCTACAAGACCCTTACTTGAACACTTTGAGAAAAGAAAAGGTTCCGGTTTCCATCTACCTGGTCAACGGGATCAAGCTGCAGGGCTCGATCGAATCTTTCGACCAGTTCGTTGTGCTGCTGAAGAACACTGTCAGCCAGATGGTCTACAAGCACGCTATTTCGACCGTGGTTCCTGCGCGTCCGGTTCGCCTGCCAAGCCCGTCCGATTCCGAACACGGTGACAGCGAGCCAGGCAACGCCTGATAGGAGCCTGCATTGTTCTTTGAGCGCCACGGTGGTGGTGAACGGGCGTTGCTCGTTCACTTGGAAGGTCAGAACCCTGAGGCGCGCGAAGACCCGCAGGAGTTTCAGGAGTTGGCATTGTCGGCCGGGGCGGACATCGTCTCGCTGGTGACCATTACACGGCATCAGCCTACGGCCAAATACCTGATTGGCAGCGGCAAGGTCGAAGAACTACGCGACCAAGTCAAAGCCGATGAGGTCGATCTGGTGATTTTCAATCACACCCTCACGCCCAGCCAGGAACGCAACCTCGAACGTGTCTTCGAGTGTCGCGTGCTTGATCGCACCGGGCTGATTCTCGATATCTTCGCCCAGCGGGCGCGTACCCATGAAGGCAAGCTGCAGGTCGAACTGGCCCAGCTCGAGCACATGAGTACGCGACTGGTACGCGGCTGGACTCACCTTGAGCGGCAAAAAGGCGGTATCGGCCTGCGTGGCCCGGGTGAAACCCAGCTTGAAACCGACCGCCGCCTGCTGCGGGTACGCCTGCGTCAGATCAAGGCACGCCTTGAGAAGGTGCGCAGCCAGCGCGAGCAGGCCCGTCGCGGCCGGCGCCGCGCCGATATCCCGTCGGTTTCGCTGGTGGGTTACACCAACGCCGGCAAGTCCACCCTGTTCAACGCCCTGACCCAATCAGAGGTCTACGCCGCCGACCAGCTCTTCGCCACCCTCGACCCGACCTTGCGCCGGCTCGAGTTGAACGACCTTGGGCCGATCGTGCTGGCTGACACCGTCGGCTTCATTCGTCACCTGCCGCACAAGCTGGTCGAGGCTTTTCGGGCTACGCTCGAAGAGTCGAGCAACTCTGACCTGCTGCTGCATGTGATCGACGCGCATGAGCCCGACCGCATGGAGCAGATTGAGCAGGTGTTGGCGGTATTGGGCGAGATCGGTGCCGAAGGCTTGCCGATCCTTGAGGTCTATAACAAACTCGACCTGCTCGAAGATGTCGAGCCGCAGATCCAGCGCGATGCCGATGGCAAGCCGGAGCGGGTCTGGGTATCGGCACGCGATGGGCGTGGCCTGGAGCTGGTTGGCCAGGCGATTGCCGAGTTGCTGGGGGATGATCTGTTTGTCGGTACCCTGTGCCTGGAGCAGCGTTTTGCCCGCTTGCGCGCGCAATTCTTTGCCCTGGGTGCCGTGCAGAGTGAAGAGCATGATGAAGAAGGGCGCAGCCTGCTGAGCGTGCGACTGCCCATGGTCGAGTTGAATCGTCTGGTCAGCCGCGAAGGCATGGAGCCGCAAATGTTTGTCGAGCAACACACTTTGCAATAAATGCTCGACGAGGTCGCCGGGCAGCAGTGACAGGCATTCTGTAGCATTGGACGGCGCGCCGTGGGCGCGTCTTTGCTTTATCAGATGGAGAGCGCTATGGCTTGGAACGAGCCGGGTGGCAACTCGAACAATCAGGATCCCTGGGGCGGTCGCCGTGGTGGCGGCGGCGGTGGTGGCGATAAAAAAGGCCCGCCGGATCTGGACGAGGCCTTCCGCAAACTGCAGGACAGCCTGAACGGCATGTTCGGCAGCGGCAAGAAACGTGGCGGCGGTGACCGCAATGTCGGCAAGGGTGGCGGCTACGGCCTGCTGGGCATCGGCCTGGCGGTGTTGGCTGCCATCTGGCTGTACAGCGCCGTGTACGTGGTCGACGAGCAGGAGCAGGCCGTAGTGCTGCGCTTCGGCAAGTACTATGAGACGGTCGGTCCCGGCCTGAACATCTACTTCCCGCCCATCGATCGCAAGTACATGGAAAACGTCACGCGTGAGCGTGCCTACACCAAGCAGGGGCAGATGCTGACCGAAGACGAGAACATCGTCGAGGTCCCGCTGACCGTCCAGTACAAGATCACCAACCTGCAGGACTTCGTGCTCAACGTCGACCAGCCAGAGGTGAGCCTGCAGCATGCGACCGACAGTGCCCTGCGCCATGTGGTGGGTTCCACCTCCATGGACCAAGTGCTGACCGAAGGCCGTGAGCAGATGGCCGTGGATATCCGCGAACGCCTGCAGCGCTTCCTCGACAACTACCGTACCGGTATCACCGTCACCCAGGTCAACGTACAGAGCGCGGCAGCCCCGCGTGAAGTGCAGGAAGCCTTCGACGACGTGATCCGTGCTCGCGAAGATGAACAGCGTGCCCGCAACCAGGCCGAGTCCTACGCCAATGGCGTGGTGCCAGAAGCCCGTGGTCAGGCCCAGCGCATCATCGAGGACGCCAACGGTTACCGCGATGAAGTGATCGCTCGCGCCAAGGGTGAGGCCGACCGCTTCAGCAAGTTGGTGACCGAGTATCACAAGGCGCCGGACATCACCCGTCAGCGTCTGTACCTGGAAACCATGCAAGAGGTCTACAGCAACTCGAGCAAGGTCATGGTGGCTACCAAGGACGGGCAGAACAACCTGCTCTACCTGCCACTGGACAAGATGGTCGAAGGCAGCCGCAACACGTCCGCACCGGCCAGCGGTGTATCTGCGTCGGCCAACGATGCGGCCGCGCGTGCGGCGCAGGACCTGCAACAGCAACAACAGCCGCCGCGCACTAGGGAGAGCCGCTGATGAGCAATAGATCGCTGATCGCCCTGATCGCCGCTGTGGTGCTGGCCGTCGTGGCCTGGAACTGCTTCTACATCGTATCGCAGACCGAACGTGCCGTACTGCTGCAATTCGGCCGTGTGGTTCAGGCTGATGTTCAGCCAGGCCTGCATGTGAAGGTTCCTTACGTGAACCAGGTGCGCAAGTTCGACGCCCGCCTGATGACCCTTGATGCGCCGACCCAGCGGTTCCTGACCCTGGAGAAGAAAGCGGTCATGGTCGACGCCTACGCCAAGTGGCGCGTCAAGGATGCCGAGCGCTTCTACACCGCCACTTCGGGCCTCAAGCAGATCGCCGATGAGCGTCTGTCGCGTCGTCTGGAAAGCGGCCTGCGTGACCAGTTCGGTAAGCGTACCCTGCACGAGGTGGTTTCCGGTGAACGTGACGCGCTGATGGCTGACATCACCGCTTCGCTGAACCGCATGGCTAACAAAGAGCTGGGTATCGAGGTCATCGATGTGCGCGTCAAGGCCATCGACTTGCCGAAGGAAGTCAACCGCAGCGTGTTCGATCGTATGAGCACCGAGCGTGAGCGTGAAGCCCGCGAGCATCGCGCCAAAGGTAACGAGCTGGCCGAAGGTATCCGTGCGGATGCCGATCGTCAGCGCCGTGTACTGCTGGCCGAAGCCTATCGTGAAGCTGAAGAAACCCGCGGTGACGGCGACGCCCAGGCGGCTGCCATCTACGCCAAGGCTTACAGCCAGGACGCTGATTTCTATGCGTTCAACCGTAGCCTACAAGCGTACCGCGAGAGCTTCTCGAGCAAGAGCGACGTGCTGGTCCTGGACCCGAAGAACGAGTTCTTCCGCTTCCTGGACAAGAGCAAGCCTTGATGCTCTGAGCCCGTTTTCATTGGGGCTACGCCCCGCCTGGCAGCTAAAACACCAGGCGGGGTGCATCCTGAATGAAAAGGGGTGTATGATGAGGCAGCCGGGAAATTTCCCGGCTTTTTTGCGTCTGCAAGGTTGATTGGCAAGCCGCCAGTTGACGGTTTGGTCAGCGCGCAAGGCAATTCGAGGGTATTGGGTACGGTGGCTGCGCTGGGATCAGTGCTGCCCGCTGCTGTGCGCGATACCTGCTTTACTGACGGCTCGCCACAGGCAGGCCGCCCGGACCAGAGGGGAAATGGCGTAATGGCAACGGTAGACCGCTGGCTGCTGCCAGATGGCATCGAGGAAGTACTGCCACCTGAGGCTGCGCGCATCGAGATCGCGCGTCGCCAGGTGTTGGACCTGTTCCAGAGTTGGGGCTACGAACTGGTCGTCACCCCGCATATCGAGTACCTGGAGTCGCTGTTGACCGGCGCCGGCCAGGACCTGGATCAGCGCACCTTCAAGGTGGTCGACCCGCAGTCCGGTCGCCTGATGGGCTTCCGCGCCGACTTCACCCCGCAGGTGGCGCGTATCGACGCCCACACCTTGCGCCGTGAAGGCCCGAGCCGCCTGTGCTATGCCGGCAGCGTGCTGCATGCCCAGCCGCGTGCTCTGTCCACCTCGCGCAGCCCGATCCAGCTCGGTGCCGAGTTGTACGGCGATGCCAGCCCCACCAGCGATGTCGAAGTCATCAGCCTGATGCTCGCCACGCTGCAACTGACGGATGTCGCGGACGTGCACATGGACCTCGGCCATGTCGGCATCTACCGTGGCCTGGCGCGTGCCGCGGGCCTGTCGGGCGCGGTCGAGCAGCAGCTGTTCGACGCCCTGCAGCGCAAGTCGGTCGACGAAGTGCAGGCACTGACCGCCGACCTGCCGAAAGACCTGGGCAACATGCTGCGCGCCCTGGTCGAGCTATGCGGTGGCCGTGAAGTGCTGGCCGAAGCCCGCGTGCGCCTGGGCCGTGCCCCGGCCAGCGTGCTGGCGGCGCTGGACGACCTTTTGGCGATCGCTGATCGCCTGGCGTCGCGCTACCCAGACCTGCCGTTGTACTTCGACCTCGGCGAGCTGCGTGGCTACCACTACCACACCGGTGTGGTGTTCGCCGTGTTCGTGCCGGGCGAAGGTCAATCGATCGCCCAGGGCGGCCGTTATGACGATATCGGCGCTGATTTCGGCCGGGCACGCCCGGCCACTGGTTTCTCCACGGATTTGAAGACCCTGGTCACACTGGGGCGAGCGGAGGTCGTATTGCCAACTGGCGGCATCTGGATGCCCGACAGTGGTGACGCGGCCCTCTGGCAGCAGGTCTGCCAGTTGCGCAGCGAGGGCCAGCGTGTGGTTCAGGCTTTGCCTGGCCAGCCGTTGAGTGCTGCTCTCGAGGCGGATTGTGATCGGCAATTGATTCAGCAAGACGGGCGCTGGCAGGTACTGCCGCTGACCCATTGAGTTTCTGCGTCGGCAAAAGGCCGGCAACCAAGTTTGCGTGAATGAGGACCAATGTAATGGGTAAGAATGTCGTCGTCCTGGGCACCCAATGGGGTGATGAGGGCAAAGGCAAGATCGTCGATCTGCTGACCGAACATGCTGCCGCCGTAGTGCGCTACCAGGGTGGCCACAACGCGGGCCACACCCTGGTGATCAACGGTGAAAAAACCGTTCTGCACCTGATTCCGTCCGGCATCCTGCGTGAAGGCGTTCAGTGCCTGATCGGCAACGGCGTGGTCGTTGCTCCAGATGCCCTGATGCGTGAAATCACCAAGCTGGAAGAGAAGGGCGTACCGGTGCGTGAGCGCCTGCGCATCAGCCCGGCTGCTCCGCTGATCCTGTCGTACCACGTGGCCCTGGACCAGGCCCGCGAGAAAGCCCGTGGCGAAGCCAAGATCGGCACCACCGGCCGTGGTATCGGCCCAGCGTACGAAGACAAAGTCGCACGCCGCGGCCTGCGCGTTGGCGACCTGTTCCACCGTGAGCGTTTCGCTGCCAAGCTCGGTGAGCTGCTGGACTACCACAACTTCCAGCTGGTGAATTATTACAAAGAGCCGGCCATCGACTTCCAGCAGACCCTGGACGAGTGCATGGCCTACGCCGAGCAGCTCAAGCCGATGATGCTCGACGTCACCGCCGAGCTGCATAACCTGCGTCGCGCCGGCAAGGACATCATGTTCGAAGGTGCCCAGGGCTCGCTGCTGGACATCGACCACGGTACCTACCCGTACGTCACCAGCTCCAACACCACTGCCGGCGGTATCTCCACCGGTTCCGGCGTTGGCCCGATGTACCTGGACTACATCCTGGGTATCACCAAGGCCTACACCACGCGCGTAGGTTCCGGCCCGTTCCCGACCGAACTGTTCGATGAAACCGGCGCTACCCTGGCCAAGCGTGGCCACGAGTTCGGTTCGACCACCGGCCGTGCCCGTCGTTGCGGCTGGTTCGATGCCGTCATCCTGCGTCGCGCCATCGACGTCAACAGCATCTCGGGCATCTGCCTGACCAAGCTGGACGTACTGGACGGCCTGGAAACCATCAACATCTGCGTTGGCTACAAGAACGAGAACGGTGCTGTCATCGACGCCCCTTCCGACGCCGACAGCTACATCGGCCTGGAGCCGGTGTACGAAGAGATGCCAGGCTGGAGCGAGTCGACCTTGGGTGCCAAGACCCTGGAAGCGCTGCCAGAAGCTGCTCGCGCTTACATCAAGCGCATCGAGGAGCTGGTCGGCGCGCCGATCGACATCATCTCCACCGGCCCGGACCGCAACGAGACCATCGTGCTGCGTCATCCGTTCGCCTGATCCGCTTTTACGGCTGATCTGACGCCGCGGCCCTGAAAGGGGCCGCGGCGTTTTCATTTGTAGGCCTGCACCGGCCTCTTCGCGGGTAAACCCGCTCCCACCGGATCTCTACTGCCTTCAGGTTCAGTGCCGCCCTGTGGGAGCGGGTTTACCCGCGAAGAGGCCGGCACAAGCAAACACTCTGCTAGACCTTGGCACATATCCCTGCTGTTCCCGGCATAACCCTTGCTGTAAGAAGTTTCTGTAGATGCCATCAAAATAGTGGCGCCAGAAAACACGAGGGTTACACCGTGTCTGCCATCCTCTCACTGTTACGAAGCCGCCTTTTGCGGCCTGTGTTTGTTGCCCTTGGTATCGCTCTTTTGGTGCAGGTGCTGGTTGCCGTTGCGCTGACCCGAAGCACGGTCACCGCCCTGGAGGCCGACCTGGGCGAGCGCTTGGGCAATGACAGCCGCAAGCTGGCCAGCGAGCTGGAGCAAGCTGGGCAGGACGTGCGTTCGGGGCTCGATAGCCTGTCCAGCAGCACCCGTCAACGTTTGAGCGCAGGGTTGTCGACACGCTTGCAAAACGAGCAGCAGCAACTGCGCACCACGCTGGAAAAGAACCTCAAGGATTCTGCCAACGACATGGCCGAACTGCTGGCCTCGGTCGCCCCGCGGGCTATCTGGGACAACGATGTGCCGGTGCTCTCCGACTTCGCCCGTCGCGCCCAGCGCAACCCCAATGTGCTGTTCGTGGTCTACGACGACGCCCAGGGTCAGCACCTGACCCGCTACCTCAACCGGCAAAACCCGATCAACCAGGCGTTGATGGAAAAGGGGCAGGGCGAGCGGGCGCTGGACAAGGTGATCGATGCGGCTCGCCGCGACCCGGCGGTGTATTTTGTCGAAGCGTCGATCAACCCCAATGGTGCGGAGATCGGCAAGGTGTTGATGGGCGTTTCCACGGCTGGCGTCGATCAGGAGCTCGCGGCCCTTGACCAGCGCTTCGCCGCCTTGATCGCCAGTGGTGAGCAGCTGGTGGGTGACAGCCTCGGGGCCGCCGCCGCCGACAGCGGCAAGACCCTGCGCGAACGCCTGGAGACTGCCCAGAGCAGTGCTACCGCGATGCAGGCCAATACCGCGCAGACGGTGCGTGAAGCTGCTGCCGAGCTGCGCTGGCGTATTGGTCTAGGCCTGGTGTTGGTCGGCCTTGGCGTGTTGCTGGTAGTCGCGGTGGTGCTTGGTCGACGGGTGCTCAGCAAGCTGCGCCTGTTGATCACCGCCCTGAACGACCTGGCTGCCGGTGAGGGCGACCTGACCAAACGCGTGACCCTCGACAGTCGCGACGAGATCGGTGACATGGCCTCGGCGGTTAACCGTTTCGTCGACAAGTTGCAGCCCATCGTCCGCGAGGCCGGTGAGGTGGCGCAGCGTACGGGTGTCGAGATTGGCGCCATGGCCCAGCGCAATGCCGGTGCTGACGCCGCTGCTGCGCTGCAGCGCGATGAAGTGGCCGCCAGCCTGCGTGACCTGTCGAGCATGGCCGACGAAGCCCAAGCCGAGAGCCATGCCATGCAGTCCGCCTTGCAGCAGGTGGTTGATATTCGCCAGGCCACGGATGAGAACAGCCGGACTTCGACCCAGCTCGCTGGCCTGATCGAAAGCTTGGCAGGGCAGGTCGAGACCGGCTCGCATGTGATCGAACGGCTGGCCAAGCAGAGTGAACAGATCGAGGTGGTGCTGACAGTGATCCACGGCATTGCCGAGCAGACCAACCTGCTGGCATTGAATGCGGCCATCGAGGCGGCGCGTGCTGGCGAGACGGGGCGCGGCTTTGCCGTGGTAGCTGATGAAGTGCGCGCGTTGGCGAGCAAGACGCAAAGCTCGACCGGGGATATCCAGGCGCATATTGCTGCGCTGCAGAAAGGCGCCAAAGAAGCTGTGGCCACCATCAGCCAGGCAGGGCTCAAGGCCAGCGAAGGGTTGTTGGTGTTGCGCGAGAACGAGCGCCGCCAGCAGTCGGTGCAGGCGGCGGTCGAGCAAGTGCATGCAGCGATTGGGCTGGCTACCCGCGCGGCCGAGCAGCAAGCGCACGGTGCGCAAGCGGTGCGCGGCCGGGTGGAGACCATTCACGCCCAGGCCGAACGCTCGGCTGAAGTGGTGATGCAGACCACGGCCAGCAGTAAGGTACTGGATGACCTGGCAGCGCAACTACGGGCCAGCCTGGGGCAGTTCAGGGCGTAACGCCCCCCTTTGAGGGGGCGCTCCTACAAAACTTACGCCTTGTTGAGGTACATCCGTGTGGTCAGCAGGTACACCGGCAACCCCGATACCACGATCAGCAGTGCCGCATATGGCGCCGCTGCCGCGAACTCGACGTTGGCGGTGTGCGCCCAGACCTCAGTGGCCAGGGTGGTCATGCCGGTCGGGCTCAGCAGCAGTGTGGCGGTCAGCTCTTTCATGGCATCGAGGAACACCAGGGCAAAGGCCGCGGCCAGGGCCGGGAAGATGATCGGCAAGGTCACCCGGCAGAACGCTGTGAAGCTGCTCGCGCCCAGGGTGCGGGCAGCCTCTTCGAGCGTCGGCGAAGCCTTGTTCAAGGCGGTGCGTACCGGCGCCTGGGCCAGCGGCAGGAACAGCAGTGCGTAGGCCAGCAGCAACAGGGCAGTGGTCTGGTACATCGCAGGCACGTAGTGCAGCGCGAAGAACACCAGCGTCAGCGCGATCACCAGGCCCGGCAGGGCATGCAGCAGGTACGGCAGGCGTTCAGCCCAGATCGCCAGGCGGCCCTTGTAGCGCACCACCAGGAAGCTGATCGGCAATGCCAGCAACACACAGAACCCTGCGCCGCCAAGCGACACCGACAACGACGTGAGCAGCGCCTTGGAGATTTCGGCGACCGGGAACGCCGCCGACGAGCCCACACTCAGCCAGTAACCGAGCATGGCCAGCGGAATGCCGCTGCCCAGCACCGCCAGGCCCACGCAGAACAGCTGCGCCAAGGGCGCCCAGCCGCGCAAGCGCACAGGCTGGGCGCGGCGTGCCACGCCTTGGCCGATACGAACGTGGCGGGCCTTGCCACGCACGCGCAGTTCCAGCCACAACATGATCATGCACAGCGCCAGCAGCACGGCCGAGAGCATGGCCGCGTTGGCGTTGCTGAATTCCAGTTCGAACTGCTGGTAGATCGCCGTGGTGAAGGTCTGCAGGCCGAGGATCGACAGTGCGCCAAATTCCACCAGCATGTGCAGGGCAATCAGCAGGGCGCCGCCCAGCATCGAGGGCCACAGCAACGGCAAGGTCACCTTGATGAACACGCCCCAACGGCTGCACCCCAGCGTACGCGCCGACTCTTCAAGCGAGGTGTCGACGTTGCGCAGGGTAGCTGCCACCGGCAGGAACACCAGCGGATACTTGGACAAGGCCATGACCAGAATGGCCCCGCCGAGGCCTTCGAAGTCCGAGCTCAGCGACACCCAGGTGAAGCTGCTGACGAATGACGGCACCGCAAATGGCAGGCACAGCACCACGCCCCACAGGCGACGCCCCGCCAGGTTGCTGCGTTCGAGCAGCCAGGCCAGGGCCAGGCCGACCACCATGCACACCAGCGTCACCCCGAACATCAGCATCAGGGTGTTGCGCATCAGGCCCCAGACGAATGGGCGCCACAGCAGGTGCAGGGCTTCTCGCCAGCCTGCTTCCCAGGCTTTGAGGGCGACATACGCCAGTGGCAGCAAACTCATTGCCACCAGGAACAGCACAGGCAGCACCACCCAGATCGAGGGGCGCTTGCGGCGCGGCACGAAACGTACCGGCGCCGGCTCGGACAGGGCGGCAGTCATCAGAGCAGACCGACCTCACGTTCAAGTTCCAGGGCTTCTTCGGCATTGCCAAGGTCGGCCGGGGAGATCTTCGGTGGGCGCAGGTCTTCAAAAGGTTTTAGGCCACGGTCAGAAACCATGCCCTTGTGCAGCGGATACTCGGCGGTGGTCTGGGTGATCACACGCTGGCCTTCTTCGCTGGCCATCCAGTTGAGCAGGGCCTGGGCTTCTTTCGGGTGCTTGCTGGCTTTGACAGCGGCGGCGCCGGAGATGGTCACCAGGCCACCGGCATCGCCGTCGGCCAGGTAATACAGCTTGGAGTCCAGCTTGCCGCGCTCACGCTCCAGGGCATACCAGTAGTAGTTGTTCACCAGCACGGCGGCGACTTCGCCTTTTTCCACAGCCTTCAGGGCGACCATGTTGTTGGTGTAGGTCTTGCCGAAAGCCTTCAGGCCGGTCAGCCACTCTTCGGCCGCATCACGCCCGTGCATCTTGAGGATGGCTACAGCCTGTTCCTGGAAGGCACCGCTGGTCGGCACGAAACCGACACGGCCATCCCATTCAGGGTCGGCGAAGTCCATGACCGATTGCGGCAGGTCTTTCTCGTCGATTTTCTTCGGGTTGAACACTACCACGCGGGTGCGCGCGGTGACGCCCATCCACGTGCCGTTGGCGGCTACGTATTCTTTGGGCAGCATGTTCAAGGTGGCGTCGTCGATTTTCGCCAGTAGGCCCAGCTCACCCAGGTTGTTCAGGGGTGGCGACTCTTCGGTATAGATGATGTCGGCCGGCGAGCGCTCGCCTTCTTCGATGATCTGGCTGGCCAGCTGGTTGCTGCTGCCTTTGCGGATATTGATGTGAATGCCGGTCTTGGCCTCGTAGGCCTTGGCGATGGCCTCGCCGATTTCCTTGTGCTGGCCGTTGTACATGGTCAGTGTGACCGGGGCGTCTGCCATGGCGGCCGGGGCGCCGATCACCAGGCTCAATACAGCGGCGGCCAGGGTGCGCATCAGCGGTTGCGGACGGATCGTCATGCGGGTACTTCCTCGCTTACGGCTACATATTTGGAAACAATGGTAAACGAAATCGTTTCTCAAGTGGCCGTGTGACAAGAAATTCATGGGCAGACCATCGTCGGGCAGCTGAATTTTTTAGCCGGAGGGGAGGGCGCAACGGGGGCAAAAAACGCAGGCAAGAAAAAACCCACTAGCAAGCTAGTGGGTTTTTATATGGTGCCCAGGAGAAGACTCGAACTTCCACGACCGTTAAGTCACTGATACCTGAAACCAGCGCGTCTACCAATTCCGCCACCTGGGCAAAGCTTTACATCAGCTGATGAAGGCGACTATCGTTCGCTTTCACACAGTAGTAATAGATCCTTGGTCATCTATTACTTGATAATACTTGGTGCCCAGGAGAAGACTCGAACTTCCACGACCGTTAAGTCACTGATACCTGAAACCAGCGCGTCTACCAATTCCGCCACCTGGGCACACATTTCGTCGAGGTCACATGATGCTTTACATCGCGTTTCATCTCAACTACAACGTCGTCTGTCCGTCGTTGTGGTGCGCACTATACGGACGGTCCTGAGGGCTGTAAACCCCCTGATCAAAAAAAATTTCAAAATTTTCAACTTGTTGATTCTTCAGCCCTATTACACCTTCCTCGGCTCATCGCCGGGGGGCTGTCCAAGGCTGTCATTTCCGGTTTCAATACGCCTATGCCAGAATTCCTATCTATATACCCCAAGGTGAACCCCTTCTGATGGCCGATTGGCAATCCCTCGATCCCGAGGCCGCTCGCGAAGCGGAAAAATACGACAACCCTATCCCCAGCCGTGAGCTGATCCTCCAGCGTCTTGCCGATCGTGGCGAGCCGGCCGCCCGCGAGGAGCTGGCGGCAGAATTCGGTCTGTACGAGGAAGACCAGATTGAAGCTCTGCGCCGCCGCCTGCGTGCCATGGAGCGCGACGGCCAGCTTATCTATACCCGGCGTGGCACCTATGCCCCGGTAGATAAGCTGGACCTTATCTGTGGCCGCATTTCCGGCCACCGCGACGGTTTTGGCTTCCTCATCCCTGATGACAAGAGCGACGACCTGTTCCTCAGCCCTTCGCAGATGCGCCTGGTATTCGATGGCGACCGCGCCCTGGCGCGTGTGTCCGGCACCGACCGTCGTGGCCGCCGTGAAGGTGTACTGGTAGAGGTCATCTCCCGCGCGCATGAAAGCGTGGTCGGGCGTTACTTCGAAGAGGGCGGTATCGGCTACGTGACGCCGGACAACCCGAAGATCCAGCAAGAAGTGCTGGTGACCGCCGGTCGCAATGGCGGCGCCAAGATTGGCCAGTTCGTCGAGATCAAGATCACGCACTGGCCAACCCCGCGCTTCCAGCCGCAAGGCGATGTGATCGAAGTGATCGGCAACTACATGGCGCCGGGCATGGAAATCGACGTTGCCCTGCGTAGCTACGACATTCCGCACGTCTGGCCCGATGACGTGGTCAAGGAAGCGCGCAAGTTCCGCTCCGAAGTGGAAGAGAAGGACAAGGAAAAGCGCATCGACCTGCGCCACCTGCCTTTCGTCACCATCGACGGCGAAGATGCCCGCGACTTCGACGATGCGGTGTATTGCGAGCCGCTGGGCAAGCTGCGCCTGTTCTCCGGTGGCTGGCGCCTGTACGTGGCGATTGCCGACGTTTCCAGCTACGTGCGCCTGGGTTCTGCCTTGGACGTCGAAGCCCAGCAGCGTGGCAACTCGGTGTACTTCCCCGAGCGCGTGGTGCCGATGCTCCCCGAAGAGCTGTCCAACGGCCTGTGCTCGCTGAACCCGCACGTCGATCGCTTGGCCATGGTCTGCGAAATGACCATCAACAAAGCCGGCCAGATGGTCGACTACCAGTTCTACGAAGGCGTGATCCACTCCCATGCCCGCCTGACCTACAACAAGGTCAGCAGCATGCTCGAGCATGCCCGCACCCGTGAAGGGAAGGCGCTGCGCGAGGAGTACAAGGAAGTCCTGCCGGACCTGAAGAGCCTCTACGCGCTCTACAAGGTGCTGCTGGACGCGCGCCACACCCGCGGCGCGATCGACTTCGAGACCCAAGAAACCCGCATCATCTTTGGCGATCAACGCAAGATCGCCGAAATCCGCCCGACCGTGCGCAACGATGCCCACAAGCTGATCGAGGAATGCATGCTGGCGGCCAACGTGGCCACCGCCGAGTTCCTGCAAAAGCACGGCGTGCCGGCCCTGTACCGCGTGCACGATGGCCCGCCGCCGGAGCGCCTGGAAAAACTGCGCGCCTTCCTCGGTGAACTGGGCTTGTCGCTGCACAAAGGCAAGGACCCGTCGCCGAAGGATTACCAGGCCCTGCTGGCGAGCATTTCCGAGCGCCCAGACTTCCACCTGATCCAGACCGTGATGCTGCGCTCGCTGAGCCAGGCGGTGTACAGCACCGACAACAACGGCCACTTCGGCCTGAATTACGAGGCTTACACCCACTTCACCTCGCCGATCCGTCGTTACCCGGACCTGCTGGTGCACCGTGCCATCCGCAGCATCATCCGCTCGAAGGTGGATACCCCGCACGTCAAGCGTGCTGGCGCCATGAGCATTCCCAAGGCGCGCATCTACCCGTACGACGAGAACACCCTCGAGCAGCTCGGCGAGCAGTGCTCGATGACCGAACGCCGTGCCGACGAGGCGACGCGCGATGTGGTCAACTGGCTCAAGTGCGAGTTCATGAAGGACCGTGTGGGCGAGACCTTCCCGGGTGTGATTACCGCGGTGACCGGTTTCGGCTTGTTCGTCGAGCTGACGGACATCTACGTAGAAGGCCTGGTGCACGTCAGTGCGCTGCCGGGCGACTACTACCACTTCGACCCGGTTCATCATCGCCTGTCCGGCGAGCGTACCGGGCGCAGCTTCCGCTTGGGCGACACGATCGAAGTCAAGGTCATGCGCGTTGACCTGGACGAGCGCAAGATCGACTTCGAAGTCTCCGAGAAGACCCTCAGCGGGCCGATCGGTCGCAAGCAGCGCGGCGCCGCGGCGTCCGCAGACGGCAAGCCCGAGCAGCCGCAACCGGCCACCGAGGCGAAAGCCACGCCCAAGCCGCGCAGCCGCAAAAGCGAGGCGTCCGAGGCCTACTTCCCTAAAGATGCCGTGCAGCGCAACGCTGAAGTGCGCAAGAGCCGCGAGATGAAGAAGGCGTTGATGACCGACGCTCGCAGCAGTGCCGGCAGCAAGTCGGAGAAGGGTGGCAAGCCATCCGGCAAGCCGACCAAGCATCGCAAAGGCCCGCCGAAGTCCGGTGCGCCCCGCAAGAGCAAGAGCAAGTCATGAGTCAGCTGGAAAAGATCTACGGCGTACACGCCGTGCAGGCGTTGTTGCAGCACCACCCCAAGCGGGTCAAGCAGGTCTGGCTGTCGGAAGGGCGCAGTGAGCCGCGCCTGCAGAAGCTGCTGGAGCTGGCCGCAGAAAACCGCGTAGCGGTCGGCCAGGCCGAACGCCGCGAGCTGGATGCCTGGGTCGAAGGTGTGCACCAGGGTGTGGTCGCCGAGGTCAGCCCGAGCCAGGTGTGGGGTGAATTGATGCTCGAGGAGTTGCTCGAGCGCACCGAAACGCCACCGCTGATTCTGGTCCTGGACGGCGTCACCGACCCGCACAACCTCGGCGCCTGCCTGCGCACCGCCGATGCCGCCGGTGCCACGGCGGTGGTGGTGCCCAAGGACAAGTCGGCGACCCTGACGCCGGTGGTGCGCAAGGTGGCCTGCGGCGCTGCGGAAGTGATTCCGTTGGTGGCCGTGACCAACCTGGCGCGCACGCTTGAAAAGCTTCAACAGCGTGGCCTGTGGGTGGTCGGCACGGCCGGTGAGGCCGAGCAGGAAATCTACCAACAGGACCTGACCGGGCCGCTGGTGATGATCATGGGGGCAGAAGGCAAAGGCATGCGCCGTCTGACCCGTGAGCATTGCGATTTCCTGGTCAAGTTGCCGATGGGCGGTAGCGTCAGCAGCCTGAACGTTTCGGTGGCGACCGGCGTTTGCTTGTTCGAGGCCGTGCGCCAGCGTCAAGCCAAGCGCTGATTCATACCTGCGCGGGCCTCTTCGCGGGGCAAGCCCGCTCCCACCGGGTTCGCTGAGATCCCTGTAGGAGCGGGTTTACCCGCGAAGCGGCCAGTGCAAGCTAAAGTGTTTCGGGCTGTTCAAATAATCGCCAATTACCTTGCTTGTCCGCCCCGCCTTCTCTACAATTGCGCCCCTTGCCGAGCTGGCAGGCGCTCATGTGCCTCCCCTCCATGGCAAGACATACAGTGTCATTCACTCCTTGTCTGACCAGCGTTCTGGCAGACTACTAACCCGTAAGGAGCATTCATGCGTCATTACGAAATCATCTTTCTGGTTCACCCGGACCAGAGCGAGCAAGTCGGCGGCATGGTTGAGCGTTACACCAAGCTGATCGAAGAAGATGGTGGCAAAATCCACCGCCTGGAAGACTGGGGCCGTCGTCAACTGGCCTACGCAATCAACAATGTTCACAAGGCTCACTACGTGATGCTGAACGTTGAGTGCACCGGCAAGGCCCTGGCCGAGCTGGAAGACAACTTCCGCTACAACGATGCCGTGATCCGTAACCTGGTCATCCGTCGCGACGAAGCCGTAACCGGTCAGTCCGAGATGCTGAAGGCAGAAGAGAACCGCAGCGAGCGCCGTGAGCGTCGTGAGCGTCCTGAGCATGCTGACTCCGCCGAAGGCGATGACAGCAATGACAGCGACTCCAGCGATAACGCTGACGAGTAATCCACGGACCTTTTGAGGAGCCTATTACATGGCACGTTTCTTCCGTCGTCGTAAATTCTGCCGCTTCACTGCTGAAGACGTGAAAGAGATCGACTTCAAAGATCTCAACACCCTGAAAGCTTACGTATCCGAAACCGGCAAGATCGTTCCAAGCCGTATCACCGGTACCAAAGCTCGTTATCAGCGTCAGCTGGCTACCGCTATCAAGCGCGCCCGCTTCCTGGCCCTGCTGCCCTACACCGACAGCCACGGCCGCTGAGACCGGGTCGTCGACAAGCAGTAAGGGATAAGCATGCGAGCGTTAGCTGATTTCATCATGCGCGGTCGTGTGCAGGCCACCCTGGTGGTGGTCATCAGTGCAGTGTTACCGCTGTTGTTCTGGTTGAGTGCCGCTGCCGGAAGCCTCGTGCTTCTGCGGCGCGGGTTCAAGGATGCTTCAACGGTCATCGCGTTTGGGCTTTTGCCCGCGGTGGCCATCTGGGCCTTTGGCGACCCCAGTACCTTGCTGGTGCTGTTGGGGACGCTGGGGCTGGCCGCCTTGTTGCGTGCCGGGCATTCCTGGAGCCGGGTGTTGATGTTCAGTGTTGTGTTGGGGCTGGTTTACAGCCTCATCCTGGACACGGTACTGCGTGAAACCTTCGAGGTGTTGGCCAAGGCGCTTGTACAAGCCCTGCCACAAATCGAAGGCAAGCCGGTGATCCCCGGTGAGCTGATCGGCCCTGTGCTGGTCGCTTCAACGGCGGTGATGCTGCAGCTGTTCAGCGTGCTGGCTTTGATGCTGGCGCGTTATTGGCAGGCTGCGTTGTACAACCCTGGAGGCTTCGGTCGCGAGTTTCGCGCCCTGAAGTTGCCGCGGGTAGCCATGCTGGCTTTGGTGGCCATGATGGTGCTGGGTCCGTTCATTGGGCCGCAGTTCATCGTTCTGGCCTCTGCGTCCAGCTTGGTGCTCGTCCTGGCCGGCATCGCCTTGATGCATGGGCTGGTGGCACAGGGCCGATTGGCCGGTTTCTGGCTGGTAGGCATGTACGTGACGCTGCCGCTGATCATGCAGCTGATTTATCCGTTGCTCGTGGTTTTGGCCATTGTCGACAGCCTGATTGATTTTCGCGGTCGCAAGTCCCCTGAGGGGAATGACTCCGCGAACGGTGAAGGTTAAAAGTTAAGAGGTTTTACCAAATGGAACTGATCCTGCTGGAAAAAGTCGCTAACCTGGGCAACCTGGGCGACAAAGTAAAAGTTAAGGCTGGTTACGGCCGTAACTTCCTGCTGCCATTCGGCAAGGCCACCGTTGCCAACGCCGCCAACCTGGCTGCGTTCGAAGAGCGTCGCGCCGAGCTGGAAAAAGCAGCTGCTGACCGTAAATCGTCGGCTGAAAGCCGCGCTGCCCAACTGGCTGAGCTGGAAGTGACCATCACTGCCACCGCTGGCGACGAAGGCAAGCTGTTCGGTTCGATCGGCACCCACGACATCGCTGACGCCCTGACCGCCTCCGGCGTTGAAGTGGCCAAAGCTGAAGTTCGTCTGCCGAACGGCACCATCCGTCAAGTTGGCGAATACGACGTAGCCGTGCACCTGCACAGCGACGTTGAAGCCACCGTACGTGTGGTCGTCGTAGCTGCCTAAGCTGCGCTGACTGGCTGGCCGCACGCGGCCCAGCCGGTTAACATCGGGCACGGTCCTGTCTTTCACAGGCCGTGCCCTTTGTCTTTTTCGTCCCCCAGAATTTATTCGTGGCCATGAACGAGATCACCACCTCCGAACAGCTTGACCTGCAAACCGCATCCCTGAAGGTGCCGCCGCATTCCATCGAGGCCGAACAGGCTGTGCTCGGTGGCCTGATGCTGGACAACAACGCCTGGGAGCGGGTACTGGATCAGGTGTCGGATGGCGATTTCTATCGGCATGACCACCGCCTGATCTTCCGCGCCATCCACAAGCTGGTCGACCTGAACCATCCGTTCGATGTGGTCACGTTGCACGAGCAGTTGGACAAGGAGGGCGTGTCGTCGCAAGTCGGCGGCCTGGCCTACCTGGCGGAGTTGGCCAAGAACACCCCGTCGGTGGCCAACATCAAGGCCTACGCCGCGATCATTCGCGAGCGGGCCACGTTGCGTCAGCTGATCAGCATCAGCACCGACATCGCCGACAACGCGTTCAACCCGCAAGGGCGCAACGCCGAAGAAATCCTCGACGACGCCGAACGGCAGATCTTCCAGATCGCCGAGGCCCGGCCGAAGACCGGTGGCCCGGTAGGGGTCAACGAGCTGTTGACCAAGGCCATCGACCGGATCGACACGCTGTTCAACTCCGACAGCGATATCACCGGTATCTCCACCGGGTACACCGACCTGGACGAGAAGACCAGTGGCTTGCAGGCAGCCGACCTGATCATCGTCGCCGGCCGTCCATCGATGGGTAAGACCACCTTCGCCATGAACCTGGTGGAAAACGCCGTGCTGCGCAGCGACAAGGCGGTGCTGGTGTTCTCCCTCGAGATGCCAGGCGAATCGCTGATCATGCGTATGCTCTCGTCCCTCGGCCGCATCGACCAGACCAAGGTCCGTTCCGGCCAGCTGGACGACGACGACTGGCCGCGCCTGACCTCGGCGGTCAACCTGCTCAACGACCGCAAGCTGTTCATCGACGATACCGCCGGCATCAGCCCGTCGGAAATGCGTGCGCGCACCCGTCGCCTGGCGCGTGAGCACGGTGAAATTGGCATGATCATGGTCGACTACCTGCAGCTGATGCAGATCCCGGGTTCTGCCGGTGACAACCGGACCAACGAGATTTCCGAGATCTCCCGCTCGCTCAAGGCCCTGGCCAAGGAATTCAACTGCCCGGTCATCGCCCTGTCGCAGCTGAACCGCTCCCTGGAACAGCGGCCGAACAAGCGCCCGGTGAACTCCGACTTGCGGGAATCGGGTGCAATCGAGCAGGACGCCGACGTGATCATGTTCGTCTACCGCGACGAGGTGTATCACCCGGAAACCGAGCACAAGGGCATTGCCGAGATCATCATCGGTAAACAGCGTAACGGCCCCATCGGCTTCATCCGCCTGGCCTTCATCGGCAAGTACACCCGCTTCGAGAACCTCGCGCCGGGTATGTACAACTTCGACGACGACGAATAAGCGCAGGGTTTGCGTATTGCAGATGAATCCGACCTCTGCCGTCGGATTTGATCAAAATTTGTGCTATATTCCGCGCCCGCGATTTCCCTGAACACCAGAACCGGTCACTGACATGCAAGCAGCCAAACCACTCTACGACTATCCCAAGTACTGGGCCGAATGCTTCGGGCCAGCACCGTTCCTGCCCATGAGCAGGGAGGAGATGGATCAGCTCGGCTGGGATTCCTGCGACATCATCATCGTGACCGGGGACGCCTACGTCGACCACGCGTCGTTCGGCATGGCCATCATCGGCCGTCTGCTGGAGGCCCAGGGCTTCCGCGTGGGCATCATCGCCCAGCCAAACTGGCAGTCCAAAGACGACTTCATGAAGCTGGGCGAGCCGAACCTGTTCTTCGGCGTCGCGGCCGGCAACATGGATTCGATGATCAACCGCTACACCGCGGACAAGAAGATCCGTTCCGACGACGCCTACACCCCAGGCGGCATGGCCGGCAAGCGCCCTGACCGCGCCAGCCTGGTGTACAGCCAGCGTTGCAAGGAAGCCTACAAGCACGTGCCGATCGTGCTCGGTGGCATCGAGGCCTCGCTGCGCCGCATCGCCCATTATGACTACTGGCAGGACAAGGTCCGCCATTCGATCCTGATCGACGCCAGCGCCGACATCCTGCTGTACGGCAACGCCGAGCGGGCCATTGTCGAAGTCGCCCAGCGCCTGTCCCAGGGTGAGAGCATCGAACACATCACCGACGTGCGCGGCACCGCGTTCGTGCGCCGTGACACGCCGCAGGGCTGGTTCGAGATCGACTCCACCCGCATCGACCGCCCTGGCCGCGTCGACAAGATCATCAACCCCTACGTCAACACCCAAGACACCCAGGCGTGTGCCATCGAGCAAGCCAAAGGTGACGTGGAAGACCCGAACGAAGCCAAAGTGGTGCAGATTCTCGACAGCCCGGGCATGACCCGCGACAAGTCGGTGATCCGCCTGCCGTCGTTCGAGAAGGTGCGTAACGACCCGGTGCTGTATGCCCACGCCAACCGCGTGCTGCACCTGGAAACCAACCCAGGCAACGCCCGTGCCCTGGTGCAGAAGCATGGTGAAGTGGACGTGTGGTTCAACCCGCCACCCATCCCCATGACCACCGAAGAAATGGACTACGTGTTCGGCATGCCTTACGCGCGTATTCCGCACCCGGCCTATGGCAAAGAGCGCATCCCGGCGTACGAGATGATCCGCTTCTCGGTGAACATCATGCGTGGCTGCTTCGGTGGCTGCACCTTCTGCTCGATCACCGAGCACGAAGGGCGGATCATCCAGAACCGCTCCCACGAATCGATCCTGCACGAGATCGAGGAGATGCGTGACAAGGTGCCGGGCTTCACCGGCGTGGTTTCCGACCTTGGCGGCCCGACCGCCAACATGTACCGCATCGCCTGCAAGAGCCACGAGATCGAGAAGCACTGCCGCAAGCCGTCGTGCGTGTTCCCGGGTATCTGTGAAAACCTCAACACCGACCACAGCTCGTTGATTGAGCTGTACCGCAAGGCGCGTGCCTTGCCGGGTGTGAAGAAGATCCTGATCGCCTCGGGCCTGCGTTATGACCTGGCGGTCGAGTCGCCGGAGTACGTCAAGGAGCTGGTCACCCACCACGTTGGCGGCTACCTGAAGATTGCCCCGGAGCACACCGAGCGTGGCCCGCTGGACAAGATGATGAAGCCGGGCATCGGCACTTATGACCGCTTCAAGCGCATGTTCGAGAAGTTCTCGAAAGAGGCGGGCAAGGAGCAGTACCTGATCCCGTACTTCATCGCCGCCCACCCAGGCACCACCGACGAAGACATGATGAACCTGGCCCTGTGGCTCAAGGGCAACGGCTTCCGCGCCGACCAGGTGCAGGCCTTCTACCCGTCGCCCATGGCGTCGGCCACGGCCATGTACCACTCGGGCAAGAACCCGCTGCGCAAGGTGACCTACAAGAGCGAAGGCGTAGAGATCGTCAAGAGCGAGGAGCAGCGCCGTCTGCACAAGGCGTTTTTGCGTTATCACGATCCGAAGGGCTGGCCGATGCTGCGTGAGGCGCTGGAGCGCATGGGCCGTGCCGATTTGATCGGGCCAGGCAAGCACCAGCTGATTCCGCTGCACCAGCCGCAGTCCGACAGCTACCAGAGCGCCCGCCGCAAGAACTCGACGCCGGCTGGCAGCCACAAGGTGGCCAAGGAGCAGAAGATCCTGACCCAGCACACCGGCCTGCCACCGCGTGGCAGCGATGGCAGCAAGCCGTGGGACAAGCGGGAGAAGGCCAAGGCCGAAGCATTTGCCCGCAACCAGCAGGCGGCCAAAGAGCGCAAGGAAGCGGCCAAGGGTGGCGGCAAGGGTAAGAAGCCGCGTCAGCCCGTTATTCCGCGCTGAGGCTTGAAGGGGGCCGCTTTGCGGCCCATCGCAGGCAAGCCAGCGCCTACAGGTACAGCGCAGGCCTTGAATGCTGCATGGTATCTGTAGGAGCTGGCTTGCCTGCGATGGGCTGCAAAGCAGCCCCAAAATCTCAATTTCAATCCGGCTGCTTGTCGACCCACTTCGGCGCTACCGGCGCGACGAATTCACTCATCCCATCCAGCAATGCATCCGCCTGCTGCCCCAGCAGCAACATCGCCCGATGCTGCGGCCGCACGAAACCTTCCTCGACGATATGGTCAAGGAACCCGCCCAGCTTTTCATAAAAGCCATTCACATCGAGCAGGCCCAGCGGCTTGGCGTGATAGCCCAGTTGCCCCCAGGTCCACACCTCGAACAACTCCTCCAGCGTACCCAGCCCACCCGGCAGCGCGATGAAGGCATCGCTGAGTTCGGCCATGCGCGCCTTGCGCGCGTGCATGCCATCGACCACCTCCAGGCGGCTCAGGCCCTTGTGGCCCACCTCGGCGTCCAGCAGGCTTTGCGGGATGATCCCGACCACTTCGCCGCCCGCAGCCATGGCAGCATCGGCCACGATGCCCATCAAGCCGACAGCGCCGCCACCATAAACCAGGGTCAGGCCGCGCCGGGCAATGGCCTGGCCCAGGGCGACGGCCGCTTCACGGTAAGCAGGGTTGGCGCCGATGCTGGCGCCGCAGAAGACACACACGGAACGTACAAGCATTGCTTATCTCCAATCACTCAGGATGACAGGGTACGGCGCATGCCTGGCCGTTCCAAGGCCGGTGTCATTCCGGCCGGGAGAATTCGCAGACAGCACCCGTGGCACCCTGGGCATAGGCGGCAAGCAGGCTGTTCATGAAGCTGGAAATGCGCATTTGGTATTGCTCCTAAATGAGAGGTTGTCCCATCCTCCAATAAAAGGGCATGATGTGCCCTTAGATTGGTTGTATACAATCCATTGAACAATTCTACTGGCTGGCCACTTGACACCCCCTTGACCCATATCAGAAAGGGGCTGAACGGTTTCAGGCAGTCTCGCAATTGATAAAACCCTGCCAAGGAGATTCATGATGTTTGCGAAAGCTGTAGCGGTATCCCTGCTGACCCTCGCCAGCGCCTCTGTCTTCGCAGCCGAATGCTCGGTGACTGTCGAATCGACGGACCAGATGTCCTATACCACCAAGGAATTCACCGTCGACAAGAGCTGCAAGGAGTTCACCGTCAAACTGACCCACTCCGGCAACCTGCCGAAGAACGTCATGGGCCATAACCTGGTGATCAGCAAGACGGCTGACATGCAGGGTATTGCCACTGAAGGCATGAGCCAGGGCATCGAAAAGGGCTACCTGAAAGAAGACAACGCCAACATCATCGCCCACACCGCGATGATCGGTGCGCCGGAGAAAGAAACCGAAGTGAAGTTCGACACGTCCAAGCTTGAAGCCGGTGGCGACTACAGCTTCTTCTGCACCTTCCCGGGCCACATCTCGATGATGAAGGGCAAGGTTGTCGTCAAGTAATCAAAAGCTGACGCGGTAACCTGTGGGAGCGGGTTTACCCGCGAATGCGTCGGTGACTCCACCATCGCATTCGCGGGTAAACCCGCTCCCACAGGTCCTTCTACAGTCTGATCAAGGCGCGAACGGCAGTTCGCGCTTGTGCTGGGTCTTGCGGTAGGTCGCGACGATGATGTCGAACGCTGCCTGATCAACCGGCTGCCCCTGCAGGAACGCATCAATCTGCTCATACGTCACGCCATGTGACGCCTCGTCCGGCTTGCCCGGCTCAAGGTCTTCCAGGTCGGCTGTCGGTACCTTCTCCACCAGCGATTCCGGCGCACCAAAGCGGCGCGCAATGGCCCGTACCTGGTTCTTCACCAGCCGCGCTCAGCGGGGCCAGGTCGCAGGCACCATCACCAAACTTGGTAAAGAAGCCCATCACCGCTTCGGCGGCATGGTCAGTGCCGATTACCAGGCCTGCACGGGCGCCGGCGATGGTGTATTGGGCGACCATGCGGGTACGCGCCTTGACGTTGCCGACAACGAAGTCCACCAGCGTCGGCGAGCCGTTTTTCAGTTCCACCACCTCAGCTGCCAACGCTTTCACTGCCGGGGCAATGTCGACGGTGTGCACTTCATCGGCCTTGATCACGTCAAGGCACGCTTGGGCGTCATGCTCGTCATGCTGCACCTGATAGGGCAAGCGCACGGCAATGAAGGTGTAGGCCTTATCGCCGGTTTCGGCACGCAGCTCGTTGATCGCGCGCTGGGCAAGCAGGGCTGCGGTCAGTGAGTCGACACCGCCACTGATGCCCAATACCAGCGTCTTGAGCCGGGCATTGGCCAGGCAATCCTTGATGAACGCCACGCGCCGAGCCACTTCGTTGTCGAGCGCGGCGGCATCGGCGAACGGTGGCTGCACCTTGAGCGCTTGGGCAATCTCTCGCTGAACGGCTTGCATGGGTTACTCCTTGCTGGGGATTTTGAAAACGTGGCGCATGTAGGCAACGAAGTTCTCGTCGCGGCACTGGGTCTTGGCCGCCTCGTCAGAGATTTTCGCCACCGGCGAGCCATTGCAGTCGGTCATTTTAAGCACGATGTTCATCGGCGCCACACCCGGTATGTCGCAGGTCAGGTTGGTGCCGATGCCGAAACTGACGTTGATGCGGCCGCGCAGGGCACGGAAGATTTCCAGCGAACGGGTCAGGTTGAGGCCGTCGGAAAACACCAGGGTCTTGGTCATCGGGTCGATACCCAGCTTCTGGTAATGGACGATGGCCTTCTCCGCCCAGGCAACTGGCTCGCCCGAATCGTGGCGCAGGCCGTCGAACAGCTTGGCGAAGTACAAATCGAAATCGCCGAGGAAGGCGTCCATGGTGATGCAGTCGGTCAGGGCGATGCCCAGCAGGCCGCGGTACTCGCGTACCCAGCAGTCCAGCGCGGCGCTCTGGCTGTCGATCAAGCGCGGGCCGAGCTGTTGGTGCGCCATGATCCATTCGTGGGCCATGGTGCCCAGCGGCTTGATATCCAGTTTCCATGCCAGGTCGACGTTGCTGGTGCCCACGAAACGGGCCGGGAAGTCATCACGCAGTACCCGTACCACCTCTTCCTGAACACGGCTGGAAAACCGCCGGCGGGTGCCGAAATCGGCCACTTGCAGGTCGGCCAGCTCATCGTCACTGGCATGCGCGCGCAGCCAGTCGAACTTGCGGTACAGCTGGTCGCGGGCTTCGGCCAGGCGCATGTGCGGGTGCAGGTGGCGGTTGCGCACTTCGCTGATGATGGCCAGCAAGGGCACTTCAAACAGGATCACGTGCAGCCAGGGACCACGCAGGCGTAGGAACAGTTGATCGTTTTCGATGCCGATGCGCACGTAGCGCAGGTTGAAGCGGAACAGGCGCAGAAACCGCAGGAAGTCTGGCTTGAGAAAGCTGATACGTTCCAGAAAGCCCAGTTGGCCTTCATCCAGGGTCAGGTCGCTGAGCAGTTCGAGCTGGTTGCGGATCTCGCCGAGGTAAGGGCGCAGGTCTTCGCCGTTGCGGCAGCGAAACTCCCATTCCACGTCGGCGTCCGGGTAGTTGTGCAGCACACCCTGCATCATGGTGAGTTTGTAGAAGTCGGTGTCGAGCAGGTTGTGCACGATGCGCTCGGCGAATGCGCTCTCGCTCATCAAGGGTGGCTCCGGAAGCGGCGAATGGCGGCCATTGTGCCAGCCTTTTGCATTTTCATGTTTCTGCTGCGGCCCATTCGCGGGCAAGCCCGCTCCCATCTAGCCGGCATAACGGCCAAAACAGAGGTGTTTTTCCGTGCACCCGCTAGCCTTGAAACAGTGCTGCCTGTAGCAGTCGCGCACCAGCGGTGTGCACTTCGGTGACGTCGGCTGTTACAGGGCGGTTGCACGTAAACACTTGCCAGGGTTGCAATGATGGCACTCCACGGTTGCTCCTTGTCTGTACGTGTGGTGGCGCCTGCCGCGTGGCAGACGGTTGCACGCTCAATAAAGAAAAGGCCGTCGGTCGCCTGCCAGCCACCCTTGCTGTGTGATTTCCCGGAATACAAAACCAATGGCACGGCCCTTGCTCTGAGCACAGGGTTGAGAAGTTGTAGTGCCAACCAAAAAAAAACTCTAGGAGCACCACCTCATGTCGCAGACGTTTTACAAGAAAGGTTTCCTGGCTCTGGCCGTCGCTACGGCACTGGGTATTTCTTCGTATGTTCAGGCCGACATCAAGATCGGCGTCGCAGGCCCGATGACCGGTGCCAACGCAGCGTTTGGCGAGCAGTACATGAAAGGTGCCCAGGCGGCAGCCGACAAGATCAACGCCGAAGGCGGGGTCAACGGCGAGAAGATCGTCTTGGTGAAAGGCGATGATGCCTGCGAACCGAAGCAAGCCGTGGCCGTGGCCAACCGCCTGGTCGACCAGGACAAAGTGGCAGGCGTGGTCGGCCACTTCTGCTCCTCCAACACCATCCCTGCTTCCGAGGTGTACGACGAAGCCGGTGTGATCGCCATCACCCCAGGCTCGACCAACCCGCAGGTGACCGAGCGCGGCCTTTCCGCCATGTTCCGCATGTGTGGCCGTGACGACCAGCAGGGCATCGTTGCCGGTGACTACATCGTCGATGTGCTCAAAGGCAAGAAGGTGGCCGTGCTGCACGACAAGGACACCTACGGCCAAGGCCTGGCCGATGCCACCAAGGCGCAGCTCGAGAAGCGTGGCGTGAAACCTGTGCTGTACGAAGGCCTGACCCGCGGCGAGAAAGACTTCAGCGCCGTGGTCACCAAGATCCGCTCCACCGGCGCCGACGTGGTCTATTTCGGTGGCCTGCACCCAGAGGCCGGCCCACTGGTACGCCAGCTGCGTGAGCAAGGCCTGAAGGACGTCAAGTTCATGTCCGATGATGGCATCGTCACCGACGAACTGGTGTCCACGGCGGGTGGCGCACAATACGTCGATGGCGTGTACATGACCTTCGGCGCCGACCCGCGCCTGCTGCCGGACAGCAAGGCCGTGGTGGAAGAGTTCCGCAAGAACGGTACCGAGCCTGAAGGCTACACCCTGTACGCCTATGCCTCGTTGCAGGCGCTTGCCGCCGCGTTCAACGGTGCCAAGTCGAACAAAGGCGAAGACGCCGCCAAATGGCTCAAGGCCAACCCGGTCAAGACCGTCATGGGCGAGAAGAAGTGGGACAGCAAGGGCGACCTGACCGTCTCCGACTACGTGGTCTACCAGTGGGACAAAGACGGTAAATACCACCAGCTGGAAAAACAAAAATAATAACGGCTACCGGCCCGGGTGCTTACTGCCCCGGGCTGCAGCCCCGCGGTACCTGTCTTTATCCGTAGATCTGCACAGTTCTGCGCTGCGAGGGCCGCTGCATTCAGGGCCCGCCGTGGTAGGCGCTCGTGCAATCTCAATCAGGTGAGATTGCGTTATGGATGGTATTTTTCTGCAGCAACTGGTCAACGGCCTGACCCTCGGGTCGGTCTATGGCCTGATCGCCATCGGCTACACAATGGTCTATGGCATCATCGGCATGATCAACTTCGCGCACGGCGAGGTGTATATGATTTCCGCGTACCTCGCGGCAATCAGCCTGGCATTGCTGGCCTATTTCGGCGTCGAATCGTTCCCGCTTCTGATGCTGGGCACGCTGTTGTTCACCGTCGTCGTCACGGGCGTCTATGGCTTCACCATCGAACGCATCGCCTACAAACCCCTGCGCAACTCCACCCGTCTGGCACCGCTGATCAGTGCCATCGGCATCTCGCTGATCCTGCAAAACTATGCACAGATCAGCCAGGGCGCCCGCCAGCAAGGCGTGCCAACCCTGCTTGAAGGCGCCTTGCGGGTAGAAGTCGGCACCGGCTTCGTGCAATTGACCTACACCAAGATCTTCATCCTGATTGCCGCATTCGTCGGCATGGGCCTGCTTACCTATGTGATCAAGTACACCAAGCTCGGCCGCATGTGCCGCGCCACGCAGCAAGATCGCAAGATGGCCTCGATCCTGGGCATCAACACCGATCGGGTGATTTCCTACGTATTCGTCATCGGTGCAGTCATGGCCGCACTGGCGGGTGTGCTGATCACCATGAACTACGGCACCTTCGACTTCTATGCCGGCTTCATCATCGGCATCAAGGCCTTCACGGCGGCGGTATTGGGCGGCATCGGCTCGCTACCGGGGGCCATGCTCGGCGGCATCATCCTCGGCATCTCCGAGTCGCTGTTCTCTGGCCTGATCAACTCCGACTACAAGGACGTATTCAGCTTCTCGCTGCTGGTGATGATCCTCATCTTCCGTCCCCAAGGCCTGCTGGGTCGCCCGCTCGTGGCTAAGGTGTGAACATGTCCACTGCCAAAACTGCCCCTGTTTCCGAAACCAATGGTTTCGACCTCAAACGCAGCCTGCTGGAGACCTTCGTCGCCGGCCTGCTGGCGCTCATTGTCTTTGGCCCGGTCGTCGGCGTGGTGCTCGACGGCTACAGCTTCAATGCCGAACCCCGCCGCGTGGCGTGGCTGGTTGGCGGGGTGATGGTCGGGCGCTTCCTGCTCAGCCTGTACCTGCAGACGGGCGCCGGGCGGCGCATGCTCCAAGGCTTCGACAACGGTGGCTCGGGCGTGCATGTGAACGCGCCGGACTACAAGTCGCGGCTGCGCTACATCATCCCGGCGCTGGTGGTGATTGCCATCGTCTTCCCAATCTTTGCCAACAAGTACCTGCTGACCGTGGTCATCCTCGGCCTGATCTATGTGTTGCTGGGCCTTGGCCTGAACATCGTGGTCGGCCTGGCGGGCCTGCTCGACCTGGGTTACGTGGCGTTCTACGCCATCGGCGCCTACGGCCTGGCGTTGGGCTACCAGTACCTGGGCCTGGGCTTCTGGAGCGTGCTGCCGCTGGCGGCCATCGCGGCGGCGCTGGCGGGGTGCATACTCGGCTTCCCGGTGTTACGCATGCACGGTGACTACCTGGCGATCGTGACCCTGGGCTTTGGCGAGATCATCCGCCTGGTGCTGAACAACTGGCTGTCGTTCACGGGCGGCCCGAACGGCATGCCGGCACCGTCGCCGACCTTCTTTGGCCTGGAATTCGGCCGCCGGGCCAAGGACGGTGGGGTGCCGATCCATGAGTTTCTTGGCATCGATTACAACGCCAACCTGAAGTTCGTGTTCATCTACGCCGTGCTGTTCCTGGTGGTGCTGGCAGTGCTGTACATCAAGCACCGGCTGACCCGCATGCCGGTCGGCCGCGCCTGGGAAGCCCTGCGTGAAGACGAGATCGCCTGCCGCTCGATGGGCCTGAACCACGTGCTGGTCAAGCTTTCGGCGTTCACCCTGGGGGCTTCCACCGCGGGCCTGGCGGGCGTGTTCTTCGCCACGTACCAGGGCTTCGTCAACCCGTCGTCGTTCACCTTCTTCGAGTCGGCGCTGATCCTCGCCATCGTCGTGTTGGGTGGCATGGGCTCGACCGTCGGTGTGGTGATCGCAGCGTTCGTGCTGACCGTTGCGCCAGAGCTGCTGCGCAGCTTCTCCGAGTACCGCGTGCTGCTGTTTGGCGTATTGATGGTGTTGATGATGATCTGGCGACCGCGTGGGCTGATCCGCATCAGCCGTACCGGTGTGGTCCCGCGTAAAGGAGTGGCGCCATGAACGACGATATCATTCTGTCGGTCGACAACCTGATGATGCAGTTTGGCGGCATCAAGGCGCTGAGTGACGTAAGCCTCAAGGTCCGGCGCAACCAGATCTTCGCGCTGATCGGCCCCAACGGTGCGGGCAAGACCACGGTGTTCAACTGCCTGACCGGCTTCTACAAAGCCAGCGGCGGGCGTATCGAACTGAACGTGCGCGGCAGCCAGACCAACGTCATCCAGTTGCTCGGCGAGCGCTTCCAGGCGACGGACTTCGTTTCGCCCGCGCGCTTTGCCAACCGCCTGTACTACAAGATGTTCGGCGGCACCCACCTGGTGAACCGCGCCGGCCTCGCCCGGACCTTCCAGAACATTCGCCTGTTCAAGGAAATGTCGGTGGTGGAGAACCTGTTGGTGGCCCAGCACATGTGGGTCAACCGCAACCTGCTGGCCGGGGTGCTCAACACCAAGGCCTACCGCAAGGCCGAGAGCGATGCCCTCGACCATGCGTTCTATTGGCTGGAGGTGGTCGACCTGGTCGATTGCGCCAACCGCTTGGCCGGTGAGTTGTCTTATGGCCAGCAGCGTCGCCTGGAAATCGCCCGGGCCATGTGCACACGGCCGAAGATCATCTGCCTGGACGAACCGGCTGCCGGCCTCAACCCGCAGGAAACCGAGGCGCTCAGTGGCATGATCCGCGTGCTGCGTGACGAGCACGACATCACCGTGGTGCTGATCGAACACGACATGGGCATGGTCATGAGCATTTCCGACCATATCGTCGTGCTTGACCATGGCAACGTGATCGCCGAAGGCGCGCCACAGGAAATCCGCAACAACCCGACGGTGATTGCCGCCTACCTGGGTGCAGACGAAGAGGAACTGGTATGAGTGCACCCATTCTCGAACTGAAGGAGCTGGATGTGTTCTACGGGCCGATCCAGGCCCTGAAGAAGGTGTCGATGCACATCAACGAAGGCGAGACGGTGAGCCTGATCGGTGCCAACGGTGCCGGCAAGTCGACCTTGCTGATGTCGATTTTCGGCCAGCCGCGCGCGTCTTCGGGGCACATCGTTTACCGGGGGACAGACATCACCCGCAAGTCGTCGCACTACATCGCTTCCAACGGTATTGCGCAGTCACCTGAGGGGAGGCGGGTGTTCCCCGACATGACCGTCGAGGAAAACCTGATGATGGGCACCATCCCGATTGGCGACAAATACGCCAAGGAGGACATGGAGCGGATGTACGAGCTGTTCCCGCGGTTGAAGGAGCGGCGCACCCAGCGGGCCATGACCATGTCGGGGGGCGAGCAGCAGATGCTCGCCATCGCCCGCGCGTTGATGAGCCGGCCGAAGCTGTTGCTGCTCGATGAGCCCTCGCTGGGGCTGGCGCCGATCGTTGTCAAGCAGATCTTCGCCACCTTGCGTGAGTTGGCCAAGACGGGGATGACCATCTTCCTCGTTGAGCAGAACGCCAACCATGCGCTGAAGTTGTCGGACCGGGCGTATGTGATGGTCAACGGGCAGATCCGCATGACGGGCACCGGCCAGGAGTTGTTGGTGAACGAGGAAGTGCGCAGCGCCTATTTGGGCGGGCACTGAGTGGTAACACTGGGGCCGCATAGTGGCCCCAGTGCTTCAAGCCGAATGTGGACAACTTGTCGCACACCCTTCTTCAGCCTCTCCAAAAACCCTTCGCAAGCCATTGTTTCCACAGCCTTGTTTTACCCACGGATAATGTGGAGCCGCCTGTGGAAAACATGGGTGCACCTCGCTATAGCCCTTTGTATTCATGCCTTGCAGGGTGTTGATCATTTTTTGATCGCTTTGCCCTTGTGGATGATTTTTCACGGTTTTTTACTCACAGGCTGCTGCATTCGAGGCCTTGTAAAACCTGTGGGTAAGTCTGTGCAAAAACCTTGGACAGACCGCTGCAAGCGGCATGGTTGAAAGCCTTGCGCCATCACCTCAGAGATATCCACCGACCGTGGATCGCTGAAAGGGTTCCGCGAACTCGATAAGTTGCCCCCAATCCGTGGGGAAAGCCTTGTGGATAACGTGCGCATAGCTGGCGCGAAGCCCTCTGCTACGCGGCTTTGGCAGGTATGATCATTTTTTGATCAATGGCTTCAATGGCTTGCTGCCTGCGTGGTACGAAGGCATGCTGCAAACCCTGCCGAAAATAATCCACAGCGAGGAACACAGCATGACGTCCACCGTATTCATCACTGGCGCGACTTCCGGTTTCGGCGAGGCCACCGCCCGACGTTTTGCACAGGCCGGCTGGAAGCTGATCCTCACCGGTCGCCGCAAGGAGCGCCTGGATGCGCTGTGCGCAGAACTGTCAGCCCAGACCGAGGTGCACGGGCTGGTGCTCGATGTGCGCGACCGCAAAGCCATGGAGGCGGCCATCGGTAACCTGCCGCCTGGGTTCGATAAACTACGTGGCCTGGTCAACAACGCTGGCCTGGCCCTTGGCGTGGATGCGGCGCAGAACTGCAGCCTGGACGACTGGGAAACCATGGTCGACACCAACATCAAGGGCCTGATGTACACCACGCGCCTGCTGCTGCCCCGGTTGATCGCCCACGGGCGTGGCGCGTCGATCCTCAACGTCGGCTCGGTGGCGGGCAATTACCCGTACCCGGGCAGCAACGTGTATGGCGGTACCAAGGCGTTCGTCGGGCAGTTCTCGCTGAGCCTGCGTTGCGACCTGCGCGGCACGGGCGTGCGCGTCAGTAACATCGAGCCGGGGCTGTGCGAGAGCGAGTTCTCGCTGGTGCGTTTCGGTGGCGACCAGGCCAAGTACGACGCCACCTACGCAGGTGCCGAGCCGATCCAGCCGCAGGATATTGCCGAGACCATCTTCTGGATTCTCAACCAGCCGGCGCACATCAACATCAACAGCCTGGAGCTGATGCCGGTGAGCCAGGACTGGGCAGGGTTCTCGATCGATCGGTCGGTCAAGGGCTGATCAGCAGCATGGGCGGGTAAATAGCCTGCCCATGCTGCTTCACGGCTTTCAGTGGTCGCGGAAGGTTTTGTCTGAATCGAGAAGGTGCAAGGCTTGCAGCATATCGTTGACGACATCAGCGAGCATGGCATCTTCTCTGGTTGGGTGCCCCTCGGCATACCTCAGCAGGCTTGAAAGCAGGCGCAGCTTTTGCTCGTGGAGCAGCTTGTTCTTCTCAAGCTTCGAGGTCGTGACATCCTTTTCGGTAGCAGCAATTTGCTTTTCAAAGTGAGCCTTCAGCGTTTCATTGCTCATGGCCGAACTCCTATCAATGGAGTCCTTACGTTATCAACGCGTCACGAGAACGGAAACTGGTAAAAATGTCAGGTCATTGCAAGCGCTGAAGCCCTTCCAGGCAAGTCGCCAAGTGATAAGGCGTAGTCGAAGGCATGTCATGCCGGCTAACCTCACCCTCGCCATCTCGGCACTCATACCAGCCGCCGTCATGCAGGAATCGCTGCTCCATCGCCTGCAACTGCGCAGCCAGTTTCGCCTCATTCCCTGACCGCAACGCCAGCGCCCGCAGGTACTCCGCCTGGGCCCAGATCCGTTGGGTGGCGTCGAGCACCTTGCCGTCCACCGCGAGCATCGCCAGCACGGCCGAATCTTTAACCCCGTACTGCTCGGCGTATTCGAAGGCGCGGGCAATGGAGCCATGCAGTGGCGTGCCACGTAGCAGGGGCGAGGTATCCAGCAGGTAGAACCACTCGAACTGATGACCCGGTTCGAACCAGTTATCCACAGCGCCGTTTGGCTTTTCCAGCATCAGGCCATGCTGCGGTTCGATGAACTGCGCCTGCAGGGCCTCGCACAGGTGCAGCAGGGCCTGCTGCACGCCTTCATCCTCACGCACGGCAAGCACCTGCAGGAACGCTTCGGCCAGGTGCATCTGCGGATTCTGCAGCGGGCCGCTGCCCAGGTCGGACCAGTCTTCACCGAGGCTCGCCTCGTACAAGCCGTCGTCGCGGGCGAACTGCTCGCTTACGATTTCCAGCGCAGCGTTCAGTGCAGACTCCACCAAGCTCTCGCGAACCTTGCCCCAGTAATGGGCGCAGGCAAACACGATGAACGCATGGGTGTAGAGGTCCTTGCGGCGGTCCAGCGGCTTGCCTTCGGCATCGATGCTGTAGAACCAGCCACCGTGCTCGGCATCGTGAAAATGCCGCTGCAACGAACGGAACAACGCCGCCGCTCGCGCTGCCGCGCCGGGTTGCTCGATGCGGCTGCTGAACAGGTACAGTTGGCGAGCGCAGGCCATCGCCCGGTAGCGTTGCACGGGCAATGGCCGGTGCTGGGCGTCCAGGGCTTCGAAGGGCAGGGCCATTTCGTCGTTCCAGCCCGGGCCTTGCCACAGCGGCACGATACGCTCGGCGAAGTGCTGGTTGAAACGGGCCAGTTCGGGCGGAGTGGGGCGGGGGTCGGACATGAAAGCGCTCGTCACAATCGGGCAGTGCGCCATGGTAGCAGAACTGGGGTTTTGGGTTGTTTACACGGGCCTCTTCGCGGGCAAGCCCGCTCCCACAGGTGCGGCGCTAGCCTTTGAGGCTACACAGTTCGTGTGGGAGCGGGCTTGCCCGCGAAGAGGCCCGTGTAGCCAACAGATCAGCTCGGGTTACCCAAGCCTTGCCAATGGCGTGCGCCGACGAAGATGAAGCGCAGCTGCTGGGTGATCTTTTCCTGCGCGGTCAGGGCCTGTGGATAACCTGCGTCGGGGCTGTCGATCAGCTCCGGCAGGGTGGCAAACACGGTCTTCACCACCAGGTCGGCCATCACCGCCAGTGCCGCAGCGTCCAGGTGCTGCCAGCGCTTCATGCGCGCCAGGTCGGTGGCCAGGTCGTCGCTGATGTCCTGGCGCAGGCGGGCAATCGCCTGGCGGACCGCCTGCGAGCCCCCGTATTGCTCACGGGCCAGGAACAGGAACTGGGCGCGGTGGGCGGCGACCACGTCGAGGAAGATGCGTACCGAGGCGTCGGTAATGCCACCAAACTCGAATTCGTTCTGGCGCACCAGGCGGATGGTCTGGCGGAAGGTGGTATCGACCTCGGCCACCAAGGCCAGGCCCAGTGCGTCCATGTCGGGGAAGTGCCGGTAGAAACCGGTCGGTACGATACCCGCCGTTTTCGCCACTTCGCGCAGGCTGATGCTGCCGAAACCACGGCCACTCTCCATGAGCTGGCAGGCGGCATCAAGCAGGGCCTGGCGGGTCTGTAGCTTCTGTTCGGCGCGCGGCAGCATGGGGGCAGGATTCTGTGTCGGTCGAGGCTGGGCACTCTAGTTAAAAAAACGAAGCCCGGTCAATGGACCGGGCTTGGAGGTGAGCAGGCAATGTGCTGCAGGTTGTTCTTTTCGGCCATGGCGATCAGCTCACACGGCTGAGTTCAACCAGGCGATCCGAGCCACCTTCAGCTACGCGGCCAGAGCGTTCGATCAAACGGTCGGCACCGCCTTCGGCGACTTGGCCAGCACGCTCGATCAGGCGATCGGAACCACCTTCGGCAACCCGGCCAGTGCGTTCGATCAGGCGGTCGGAGCCACCTTCGGCTACGCGGCCAGTGCGTTCGATCAGGCGATCGGAGCCACCTTCGGCTACACGGCCAGTGCGTTCGATCAAGCGATCCGAACCGCCTTCGGCAACGGTTTTCAGAGGCTGGGCGATTTCTGCGGCGCTGGAACGCGATTCGGCGGTCAGGTGCTGTTCAGCGGCCGGCAGGGCGAACGCGTTGGCAGCAAGCAGGGACAGGGTCAGGGTCAGCAGGTGGCGTTTCATGATTTCGGTGCTCCTCTGGGGGGCTGGAAAGTGGGTACGGAGCCAATGCTACGCCCGGGAACGCCAGAGAAAAGTTCATAAGGATAATGGTAACAATCGACAGCATTGATAGAGGCTGCTGACGGCTCTAGTGCAGGTGTCTTGAGGTGGCTGATGGCTTTTTGACTTCACGCTATAGGGCCAGGGTAACGCCCTTGCTCAACGCAAATGCTGAACAAGAAGCCAGGAAAAACTTCGCTATCATGGCGCCACGGATAAAACCCAGCGGGTTTTCATCAGTCCGAGTTAATGAGTGCCATCGGCGCCCGCTTTGTGCCATGCCGTCAGGAGAATCACGCAATGACGCGACCCGCCAGAATCCTCGTCTGGACCCTTGCCACCCTGTTGACCCTCGTGGCGATACTGGTGGTGGTAATCGCCACCTTCGACTGGAACCGCGTCAAGCCGTTGCTCAACGAGAAGGTATCCGAAGCCCTGCACCGGCCGTTCGCGATCAATGGCAACCTTGCCGTGCAGTGGCGGACCGAACCTGAAGAAGGTGGTTGGCGCGCCTGGGTGCCCTGGCCGCACTTCATTGCCGAGGACCTGACCTTGGGCAACCCCGATTGGCTCAAGGAGCCGAAAATGGTTGGCCTCGAGCGGGTGGAATTCCGCCTGGCGCCGCTGCCGCTGGTGTTCCAGCAGATTGTCATCCCCCGCATCAACCTGACCAAACCGTCGGCCAGCCTCACTCGCCTGGCCGACGGCCGCGCTAACTGGACCTTTGACTTCGGCCCCAAAGACGAAAACGCGGAACCCTCGAAATGGCAGTTGGACATCGGGGCAATCGGTTTTGACCAAGGCAACGTCAGCCTCGATGACCAGACCCTGAAGACCAGCATGAAGGTGCAGGTCGACCCGCTGGGCAAGCCGATCCCGTTCAGCGACATCGTCGGCAAGGCGCGTGCCGAAAAAACCGGCGGCGCCCAGGACTACGCGTTCGGCTTCAAGGCCCAAGGCCGCTACAAGGGCCAGCCAGTGTCCGGCACCGGCAAGATCGGTGGCCTGCTGGCGCTGCAGGACGCCAGCCAACCGTTCCCGTTGCAGGCCGATGTGCGCATTGCGGATACCCACGTGGTGCTCGCCGGTACCCTGACCGACCCGCGCAACCTCGGCGCGCTCGACCTGCGCCTGCGCCTGTCCGGCAATAGCCTGGGCAACCTTTACCCGTTGACCGGCGTGACCCTGCCGGACACCCCAGCTTATGCCACCGACGGCCACCTCAGCGCCAACCTGCATGCCGAGCAAGGCGCCACGTTCAATTACCAAGGGTTCAATGGCAAGATCGGCGACAGCGACATCCACGGCGACTTGGCCTTCGTGGCCAGCCAGCCACGGCCCAAACTCTCTGGCAAGCTGGTTTCCAACCAGCTGTTGTTCAAGGACCTGGCGCCGCTGATCGGTGCCGATTCCAACGCGGAGCAGAAAGCCCGCGGCGGGGCCAGCAAGCAGCCGACGGGCAAAGTGCTGCCGGTGGAGGAATTTCGCACCGACCGTTGGCGCGCCATGGACGCCGATGTCGAATTTGCCGGCAAGCGCATCGTCCACAGTGAGCAATTGCCGTTCAACGACCTGTCTGCCCACGTGATTCTCGAAGACGGCCTGCTGCGCATGGCACCGCTGCGCTTTGGCGTGGCCGGCGGCAACCTGGCTTCCAGGATCCGCCTGGATGGCCGCAGCGTACCCTTGCAAGGCCGGGCACAGCTGACTGCGCGGGGCTTCAAGCTCAAGCAACTGTTCCCCACCTTCGCACCGATGCAGACCAGTTTTGGCGAGCTGAACGGCGATGCCGACATCACCGGACGCGGTAACTCGGTGGCGGCACTGCTGGGCACGGCCAATGGCGACCTGCGCATGTTGATCAACGATGGTGCGGTGAGCCGCAGCCTGATGGAAATCGCCGGGCTGAACGTGGGCAACTACGTGATTGGCAAGTTGTTCGGTGACGAGGACGTGCAGATCAACTGCGCGGCGGCCGATGTCGGCATCAAAGACGGGCTGGCGACGACACGCCTGTTCATCTTCGATACCGAGAACGCGATCATCTACATCAACGGCACGGCGAACTTTGCCAGCGAGCAGCTTGACCTGAAAATCACCCCAGAGTCGAAAGGGCTGCGGCTGTTCTCGCTGCGTTCGCCTTTGTACGTGCGCGGGCCGTTTGCCAAGCCCAGTGCCGGGGTGCAGGCAGTGCCATTGGCGTTGCGTGGCGCGGGGATGGTGGCGTTAGGGGTAGTCGCGGGGCCGGCGGCGGGGTTGCTGGCATTGATCGCGCCGAGCAGTGGGGATGAGCCTAATCAGTGCACGCCGTTGTTGCAGCAGATGAGGGCGGGCAAGGCGCCGACTGAGGTGAAAGGCAAGAAATGAGTGAAGGGGGCCGCTTTGCGGCCCTTTCGCGACGCAAGGCCGCTCCTACAGGAGATCGCATTCCCCTGTGGGAGCGGCCTTGTGCCGCGAATGGGCTGCAACGCAGCCCCGTACGATTACAACCCTTGCAACAGATCAGACATATCGTCCGCGTGCTCTTCTTCCTGCGCCAGGATGTCTTCAAAAATACGGCGCGTGGTCGGGTCGCTATCACCAATGTACTGAATGATCTCGCGGTAGCTGTCGATCGCAATGCGCTCGGCCACCAGGTCTTCCAGCACCATTTCTTTCAAGTTGCTACCTGCCACGTACTGGGCATGGGAGTTCTTGGTCAGGTTGTCCGGGTTGAAGTCCGGCTCGCCACCCAGCTGGACAATCCGCTCGGCCAACTTGTCGGCATGCTCGGCTTCCTGGTTGGCATGCTCCAGAAACTCTTCGGCTGCCACGCTGGCCTTGATACCGCTGGCCATGAAGTAGTGACGCTTGTAACGCAGCACGCAGACCAGTTCAGTGGCCAGCGACTCATTGAGCAGGCGCAGGATCTCGGTACGGTCGGCGTGGTAACCCTCGGTCACCGCGCCTTGCTCCACGTGCTGACGGGCACGTTCGCGCAGGGTTTTCACATCGGTCAGTTCAACGTTGCTCATGGTTATCTCCAAACGAATCAGGACGGGGGGTCAAGTGGTAACGAAGGCTCACGCGCCGTGGACGGCGTCGCTGTCCTCTTGTCGTTGTTTGCACGTCTTGAAGCCCTTGGCGTCGACATGCCCGGTGGCGTCGAAACGCACGTAGTAGGGCTGCTGCTTGCCGTCGCGGTTGAGGATGTAGTCGTTGCAGGTGCCCCCGTGCGGCAGGTCGATCACGTTCGACGGGCTGCCGCCGATGGCAATGACCTTCTGCATGGTCATGCCGTGCTCGACCTGCTTGACCAACGGTTCGTCACGGTAGGTGACGTAATCCACCGGGTTTTCCGGGCGGCTGCCGCAGGCGGCCAGGGTTGCACTGGCCAGAAGGATTGCCAGGGTCTGCTTGTACATGGTCCCGCTCCTTGCTCAAGGGTCTGTTCTGGTTTGGAACCGCACGGCGCGCCAGGAGTTCGATTGCGATGGTCATCGAAGCCGCTGTAGTGTGGGCCGTCGTCCACGGAGAGGGGCAGGGCAATGGGGCAGGAACTGGCTACGCGATACCCTGTGGTGCTGGTGCCGGGCATGCTCGGCTTCGTGCGGGTACTGCTTTATCCCTACTGGTTCGGGATCGTGCCGGCCTTGCGCAAGGGCGGCGCGCAGGTGCATGCCGTACAAGTGTCGCCGTTGCATTCCAGCGAAGTGCGCGGCGAGCAGTTGCTGGCGATCATCGAAGGCATCTGCCAGCGCAGCGGCGCGGCCAAGGTCAACCTTATCGGCCACAGCCAAGGCGCCTTGGATGCGCGCTATGCGGCCGCCAAAAGGCCCGACCGGGTAGCTTCGGTGACGTCGGTGGCGGGGCCCAACCATGGCTCCGAACTGGCTGACCACCTGGAACGCACAGCGCCTGGCGATTCACCCCAAGGGCGCATGCTCAAGGCGGTGCTGCATGGCGTGGCCGTGCTGCTGGTGTGGCTGGAAACCGGTTGGCGGCGCGACCCGCTGCCCATCGATGTACACGCCTCGCACCAGTCGCTGACCAGCGCCGGGGTGGCGCTGTTCAACCGGGCTTATCCACAGGGCCTGCCCGACACCTGGGGCGGTGAAGGGCCCGCGCAGGTCAACGGCGTGCGCTACTACTCCTGGTCAGGCACCTTGCAGCCTGGCCTGACTGACCAAGGGCGAAACCGCTTTGACGGCAGCAACCGCTTCTGCCGCTTGTTCGCCCGCAGCTTCGTCAAGGAAAAGGGCCATTGCGACGGCATGGTCGGGCGGTTCAGCTCGCACCTGGGGCAGGTGATCGGCGATGACTACCCGCTCGATCACCTGGACATCGTCAACCAGTCGCTGGGGGCAGTCGGCAAGGGCGCCGAACCGGTGCGGCTGTTCACCGAACACGCCGCCCGGCTCAAAGCTGCGGGGCTGTGATGCGGCGGCGCACCGGTGTGGTCCAGCGTTCGGCAAGGATCACCCCGGCCAGGGTCAGCAGGCCGCCGAGCAGGTGATAGCGGGCCAGTTGTTCATCCAGCACCACGGCGGCGATCAGCGCGGTGACCAGCGGCAGCAGGTTGAAGAACAGCGTGGTGCGGCTTGGCCCCAGGCGGTGCACGGCCTGCATCCATACCAGCGGCGCGATCATCGAAGCCAGCACGCAGGCGTACAGCACCAGGCCGACGTTGTGGGCGTTCAGGCCGGTCTTGTCCGACACCAGGAACAACGGCAGCAGCACGATGATAGCCACCAGCACCTGCAGGTACAGCAGCTGCAAGGGCGGCAGGCGCAATTGCCATTTCTTCAGCAGGAAGCTGTACAGCGCGTAGGCCAGGGTGGCCACCAGCATCAGCAGGTCGCCGCTGTTCAGGCCCTGTTCCAGCAGCGCCCCGGGGTGGCCGGCGGAGACCACCTCGAGCACGCCGAAAAACGACACCAGGGCGCCGATCAAGGCGCCGAAGGTCAGGCGCTGGCCGAGCCAGGCGATGGACAGGGCCAGCGACATCAACGGCATCAGCGAGAGAATGATGCCCATGTTGGTGGCGCTGGTGATGCTTGCGGCGAAGTACGCCAGGCTCTGGTACAGGGCCATGCCCAGCACGCCGAGGACGAAGACTTTGCCCAGGTGCGGGCGGATTGCGGCGCGGTTGCGCCACACGGCCGGTAGCAGGAAGGGGGTGAACAGCAGGCCGGCCAGCAGCCAGCGATAGAAGCCGATCTCGGCAGGGTGGATGGCACCGGCCGACAGCTTGGTGACGACGGTGTTGCCAGCCCAGATGAGGATGGCGAGCAGGGGGAAGGTGTAGTTCATGTCGCGGTTACTCGGTTTGGCAAGGTTGGGCCTGCTTTGCAGCGCGCAGTTTGCAGGCAGCGCTGTACCTGTAGGAGCGGGCTTGCCCGCGAAGGCCTGCACAACAGGCCCCGATAGCCCGGTATTATCCGCTGTCTGTTCGCAAGCCTATACTTGTATCCAGACAACCCACCCTTTGAAGCAGACAGCATGCCGCGCAAATACCTCGACATCCCCGGTTTCGACCAACTCCCGGCGCCGGTGTACTTCCGCCATGACGAATTTGGCGCCGACACCCACAGCGCGCCACACCGCCACGCCTGGGGCCAACTGAACTACGCGGCCCACGGTGTCATGCACCTGGACGTCGAAGGCCAGCGCTTTCTCTCGCCGCCGCACTACGCCGTCTGGGTGCCGCCGGGCACCGAGCATGGCTGTTACAACCCCCAGGCCATCGTCTACCGCTCGGTCTACCTGGCGCGCAGCCTGTGCGCCAACCTGCCGCAACAACCGTGCAGCCTGGTCATCAGCGACATCCTCAAGGCCATCCTTGGCGACTTCGCCCGGCGTGACCTGAAGGTGGCGCAAGATGAACGCGACCAGCGCCTGGTGCAGGTGCTTCTCGACCAGTTGCTGCTGGCCCCGACCCAAACCTGCTACCTGCCCTTCGCCCGCAGCGAGGGCCTGGGCCAGGTGCTCGACGCTTTGAGCCACGCCCCGGGTGACAACCGCCCGCTGGCCGACTGGGCCGCGCAGGTGCATGTCAGCGAACGCACCCTGGCCCGCCAGTTTCTTCGCGAACTGGGCATCAGTTTCGGTGAATGGCGCCTGCGCCTGCGCTTTTTACGCGCCATCGAGGCGCTGGAAGCGGGCTTGCCGATTCAGGCCATTGCCTTCGACCTTGGCTACAGCAGCGGCTCGGCCTTCATCGCCATGTTCCAGCGCCAGGCCCACTGCACACCGGAGCAATACCGGCGCCAGTCGCGGGCTGAGCTGTAAAAATTCTTGTCTACACTCAGTGGCACCACCGCGCATCGGGCGCGGAAACAGGGAGACCACTCCATGAAGCTGTTGCAAATGCCACTGCTGGTGTTGGCTGTGTTGTTCAGCGCGCAAGGGTTCGCCGCCACCGCGCAACAGGAAAAGATGACCTCGTGTAACGCCGACGCCACCGCCAAGGCGCTCAAGGGCGACGAACGCAAGGCGTTCATGAGCAACTGCCTGAAGAAGAGCGTGCCTGCCACCCAGCAGGAAAAGATGAAGACCTGCAACGCCGACGCCAGCACCAAGGCACTCAAGGGTGATGAGCGCAAAGCGTTCATGAGCGACTGCCTGAAGAAGAAATGACCTGCGCCTATGCCTGTAGGACGAAGGCTGGCAGACTGCGGGTCTTTTCCGTTGTCTGCCCCTGAGGCTGTATGACTTTCACCCCCCGCCAGGTCACCCTGGCCAGCTGGATCATCGTGTTTGCCGGCCTGTTGCTGGCGTTGCCCCTGAAGTTGCTGCCGAGCCTGTTAGCCGGTTTGCTGGTGTTCGAACTGGTCAACATGCTGACGCCACGGCTGCAGCCGCTGATCGCCGGGCAACGTGCGCGTTGGCTGGCCGTGGCCCTGCTCGGCACGTTGGTGGTCACCACCCTGACCCTGCTGATCGCCGGCGCGTTCAGCTTCCTGCTGCACGAGGCAGAAAACCCCGGGGCTTCGCTGGACAAGTTCATGGCCCTGGTCGAGCGGGCCCGTGGGCAGTTGCCGCCGTTCATCGAAGGCTACCTGCCGGCCAGTGCCGCCGAGTTCAAAGTGGCCATCGGTGACTGGCTCAAAAGCCACCTGGGTGAGCTGCAGCTGGTGGGCAAGGGCATGGCGCACATGTTCGTCACCTTGCTGATCGGCATGATCCTCGGCGCCATCGTTGCCCTGCAGCGCATCCCTGACATCTCGCGGCGCAAGCCGTTGGCGGCAGCGCTGTTCGAACGCCTGAACCTGCTGGTGCAGGCGTTTCGTAACATTGTCTTCGCGCAGATCAAGATTTCGCTGCTCAACACCACCTTCACCGGCATCTTCCTGGCCGTGGTGCTGCCGCTGTTCGGTGTGCACCTGCCGCTGACCAAGACGCTGATCGTGCTGACCTTCCTGCTCGGGCTGCTGCCGGTGATCGGCAACCTGATGTCCAACACCCTGATCACCATTGTCGGGTTGTCGTTGTCGATCTGGGTGGCGCTGGCGGCGTTGGGCTATCTGATCGTCATCCACAAGGTCGAGTATTTCCTCAACGCGCGGATCGTCGGCGGGCAGATCAGTGCCAAGTCGTGGGAACTGTTGCTGGCAATGCTGGTGTTCGAGGCGGCCTTCGGCTTGCCGGGGGTGGTGGCGGGGCCGATCTACTATGCCTACCTGAAGAGTGAGTTGCGGCGGGTGGAGCTGGTCTGATCTCCTGTGCCGGCTTCTTCGCGGGGCAAGCCCGCTCCCACAGGATTACCTACAGCATAGCGGCAATGGTGATCCTGTGGGAGCGGGCTTGCCCCGCGAAGAGGCCAGCGCAGGCTATAGAGGTTTATTAGATCGAACCGTAGCGCTTACGCGCCTCAATCGCCAACCCGCTACCAATGCTGCCGAAGATGTTGCCTTCCACATGCCGGGCATTGGGCAGCATCGCCGCCACGCTGTTACGCAGCGCCGGAATCCCGCTCGAACCCCCGGTGAAGAACACGGTATCCACCTGCCCTTCGCTGACGCCCGCCTTGTTCAGCAGCTCGCTGACGCTGCCGCGCACGCGCTCCAGCAGGCCTTCGATCGCCGCTTCGAACACGGCACGGGTCAGTTCCGCTGTCAGCTCCGGCTCTACCCGGCGCAGGTCGATATGGCGGCTGTCGTGCTCGGTCAGCTCGATCTTGCTGGCTTCCACTTCCATCGCCAGCCAGTGGCCGGCGCGCTGTTCGATCAGCTTGAACAGGCGGTCGATGCCCAGGGTGTCTTCGATGTCGTAGCGCATGTTGCCCAAGGCCAGCTGGGACTTCTGCGAATACAGGGCGTTGATGGTGTGCCAGGTGGCCAGGTTGAGGTGATAGCTGGTCGGCATCAGCGCGCCGCTCTTCATCCGGCTGCCATAGCCGAACAGCGGCATCACGCCCTGCAGGCTCAGTTGCTTGTCGAAGTCGGTACCGCCAATGTGCACGCCGCCGGTGGCGAGAATGTCGCTTTGGCGTTCGGCCACCAGGTGGCGCTCGGGCGACAGGCGGATCAGGGTAAAGTCGGAGGTACCACCGCCGATATCGACGATCAGTACCAGCTCTTCACGGCTGATGCTCGACTCGTAGTCGAAGGCTGCGGCAATCGGTTCGTACTGGAACGACACGTCCTTGAAGCCGATCTTGCGTGCCACGTCGGCCAAGGTGTCCTCGGCCTCCTGGTCGGCGGCCGGGTCTTCATCGACGAAAAACACCGGACGGCCCAGCACCACCTGGTCGAAGCTGCGCTCGGCGGCGGTTTCAGCGCGCTTTTTCAGCTCGCCGATAAACATGCCCAGCAGGTCCTTGAACGGCAGGGCGCTGCCCAGCACGCTGGTGTCGTGCTTGATCAGCTTGGAGCCGAGCAGGCTCTTGAGCGAGCGCATCAGGCGGCCTTCGTAGCCTTCCAGGTACTCGTGCAACGCCAGGCGACCATACACCGGGCGACGCTCCTCGATGTTGAAGAAGACCACCGAAGGCAGGGTGATCTTGCCGTCTTCCAGGGCGATCAGCGACTCAGTGCCAGGGCGGTGCCAGCCGACCGTGGAGTTAGAGGTGCCAAAGTCGATGCCCAGGGCGCGGGCCGGGGATACGTCAGACATGGGAAAAGGGCTTCCGGAGGCAAAACGGCCGCGCAGTTTATGCCAGTTGGCAAGAGAATCAAGACCAGTCGTCTGCCATGCTGCAATCCCAAGTGGGCCTTGAAAGGCTATGCTTGACCCCTATCTTCAGTTGCAACACGCAATTTCACATTGGTGATCCACAGATGGACTTCAAAGACTATTACAAGATACTCGGCGTAGAGCCCACGGCGGATGACAAGGCGATCAAGGCCGCGTACCGCAAGCTGGCGCGCAAGTATCACCCCGATGTCAGCAAGGAGCGCGACGCCGAGGACAAGTTCAAAGAGGCCAACGAGGCCTACGAAGTGCTGGGCGACGCGCAGAAACGTGCCGAATTCGACGAAATCCGCAAGTACGGCGGCCAGCATGGCCGGCCGTTCCAGGCGCCGCCGGGCTGGGAAAACCGGGGCGGTGGTGCGGGCGGTGGTTTTGAAGGCGGCGACTTCTCCGACTTCTTCAGCTCGATTTTTGGCGCGCGCGGGGGCAACCCCTTTGGTGGCGCCCGGCAACAGCGCAGTGCAGGCAGGCGAGGGCAGGACGTGGAGCTGGAACTGGCGGTTTTCCTTGAGGAGACCCTGAGCAAGGAATCCAAGCAGATCAGCTTCCAGGTGCCGCAAACCAATGCCGCCGGGCAGCGCACCGGGTTCACCACCAAGACCCTGAACGTCAAGATCCCTGCCGGGGTGACCGACGGCGAGCGCATTCGCCTCAAGGGCCAGGGTGCGCCGGGCAGTGGCGGCGGGCCCAATGGCGACCTGTTCCTGACCATCCGCATGGCACCGCATCCGCTGTTCGATGTCGAAGGTCATGACCTGATCATCACCGTGCCGTTGGCACCGTGGGAGGCTGCGCTGGGCACCAAGGTGGCGGTGCCGACCCTGGATGGCAAGATCAACCTGACCATCCGCCCCGACAGCCAGAGCGGCCAACGCCTGCGGGTACCGGGCAAGGGCCTGGCCAACAAGCACGGCGAGCGCGGCAACCTCTACGCGCAGCTCAAAGTGGTTATGCCGACGGCATCCGACGAGTCTACCCGTGAACTGTGGGCCAAGCTTTCCGAGAAGGCCGCGTTCAACCCGAGGGCACAATGGAGTAAGTGATCATGAGCAGCACCTTGATCGTTCAACTGGACATGCGCACCCTCTGTCAGGAGGCCGATATTACGGCCGACTACGTGATCGAAATTGTCGAACACGGCATCGTCGAACCCTCTGGGCGAACGCCCGAGGATTGGTTGTTCGACGATCAGGCGCCGCTGTTGGCCAAGCGTGCGGCGAAGCTGCACCAAGAGTTGGAGCTGGAGTGGGAAGGCGTGGCGCTGGCGCTGGAGCTGCTGCAGGAAGTGCAGCAGTTGCGCAGTGAGAACAGCATGCTGAAGCAGCGGTTGGGCAGGTTTATCCAGATGTGAAGGTTGCAGGCCCGGCCTCTTCGCGGGTGAACCCGCTCCCACAAGTACGGTACTGGCCTCAGGCCCTGCATGGTCCCTGTGGGAGCGGGTTCACCCGCGAAAAGGCCAGTACAGCCAACATCAATCTCAGGTTGGATCGGCACCCAGGTTCAGCACCAGTTGCATGAAGGTCAGGTCCAGCCAGCGGCCAAACTTCACCCCCACCTGCGGCATCTGCCCGGTCACCACAAACCCCAGCCGCTCATGCAGGCGTACCGACGCCGCATTGCCACTTTCGATCGCTGCCACCATCACGTGCTTGCCACAGCCCCGCGCACGCTCGATCAACGCGGCCATCAACACCGGCCCCAAACCCTTGCCGCGCTGGTCGCCTCGGATATACACCGAGTGCTCGACGGTATGGCGAAAACCCTCGAACGGCCGCCAGTCGCCGAACGATGCATACCCCAGCACGCCGGTCTCATCCACCGCCACCAGGATCGGGTAGCCCTGTTGTGCCCTGGCCTCGAACCAGGCCTGGCGGTTGGCCAGGTCCACCGGGGTTTCGTTCCAAATCGCCGTGGTGTTGCGCACGGCGTCGTTGTAGATGTCGAGGATGCCCGGCACGTCGGCGGGCAAGGCGTCGCGGATTTCGTGGCTCATTGCAGCGTCTCACAAGGTCGATGGGCGCAGATTAAATGGTTACCAGCCCGCGTACACCCTCGGCTTGCATGTTTTCACCACGCCCACGCTGGATGATCTCACCACGCGCCATCACCAGGTACTGGTCGGCCAGTTCCTCGGCAAAGTCGTAGAACTGCTCGACCAGCAGGATGGCCATGTCGCCACGCTCGGCCAGGCGCCGGATGACCGCGCCGATTTCCTTGATCACCGAGGGCTGGATGCCTTCGGTGGGCTCGTCGAGGATCAGCAGGCGCGGGCGGCTGGCCAGGGCACGGCCAATGGCCAGTTGTTGCTGCTGGCCCCCGGACAAGTCGCCGCCGCGGCGTTGTTTCATCTGTTCCAGTACCGGGAACAGCTCGTAGATGAAGGCGGGCACTTCGCGGGCCTCGCGGGCGGGAAAGCGCGACAGGCCCATCAGCAGGTTCTCTTCCACGGTCAGCCGCGGGAAAATCTCCCGGCCTTGGGGCACGTAGGCGATGCCGGCGTGGACCCGTTGCTGGGGCTTGAGCGTGGTGATCGGCTTGCCTTCCCATTCGACGCTGCCTTCGCGGGCGGCGACCAAGCCCATCAGGCAGCGCAGCAGGGTGGTCTTGCCCACGCCGTTGCGGCCCAGCAGGCAGGTGACTTCGCCGACCTTGGCCTCGAAGGACAGGCCGCGCAGGATGTGGCTGCCGCCGTAGTATTGGTGCAGGGTGTCAATCTTGAGCATGTCATGTCCCTGAGTTTTTTGTTGTGGCTGCACCGGCCCCTTCGCGGGGCAAGCCCGCTCCCACAGGTTCACCACAGTTTTCGGATGGAGTGATTCCCCTGTGGGAGCGGGCTTGCCCCGCGAAGAGGCCAGTGCAGGCTGTTTGAATCATCGGCCCAGGTACACCTCGACCACGCGCTCATCCGCCTGCACCTGCTCCAGCGACCCCTCCGCCAGCACGCTACCTTGGTGCAGCACGGTCACATGGTCGGCAATGCTCCCGACAAACCCCATGTCGTGCTCCACCACCATCAGCGAATGCTTGCCGGCCAGGCCCTTGAACAGTTCGGCGGTGAACTCGGTCTCGGCGTCGGTCATGCCGGCCACCGGTTCATCGAGCAGCAGCAGTTGTGGTTCTTGCACCAGCAACATGCCGATCTCCAGGAACTGCTTCTGGCCGTGAGACAGCAGCCCCGCCTGGCGCTGCGCCAGGGATTGCAGGCGCAAGGTGGCGAGCACCTCGTCGATGCGCTGCTGTTGCTCACCACTCAACCGCGCGGCCAGGCTGGCCCACACCGATTTGTCGGTCTTCAGGGCCAGCTCCAGGTTCTCGAACACGGTCAGTGCTTCGAACACCGTCGGCTTCTGGAACTTGCGGCCGATGCCGGCCTGGGCGATCTGGTATTCGCTCATGCGGGTCAGGTCGAGGGTGTCGCCAAAGAAGGCGCTGCCGGTGTCGGGGCGGGTCTTGCCGGTGATTACGTCCATCATCGTGGTCTTGCCAGCGCCGTTGGGGCCAATGATGCAGCGCAGTTCACCGACGCCGATGTACAGGTTGAGCGCGTTGAGGGCCTTGAAACCATCGAAGCTGACGCTGATGTCTTCCAGGCTCAGCACCGTGCCATGGCGGGTGTCCAGGCCCGCTGTACGGCGGCTGCCCAGACCGATGGCGTCGCGGCCGGCGCCGAGGTTGTCGAACACCGGTTCAAGCATGAATTCTGGATGCACAGGGGGCACGCCTCTCATGGTTGGCTCCTTTTCTTCAACAGACCGACCACGCCCTTGGGCAGGTACAGGGTGACGAGAATGAACAGCGCACCGAGGAAGAACAGCCAGAACTCCGGGAAGGCCACGGTGAACCAGCTCTTCATGCCGTTGACCAGGCCAGCGCCGAGCAGCGGGCCAATCAACGTGCCACGCCCGCCAAGGGCGACCCACACGGCGGCTTCGATGGAGTTGGTCGGCGACATCTCGCTGGGGTTGATGATGCCCACCTGAGGCACGTACAGCGCACCGGCAAGGCCGCACAGCACGGCGCTCAGCACCCACACCAGCAGCTTGAAACCGCGTGGGTCGTAGCCGCAGAACATCAGGCGGTTTTCAGCGTCGCGCACGGCGGTGAGCAGGCGGCCGAATTTGCTTTGGGTCAGGCGCCAACACAGGTACAGGCTGGCCAGCAGCAGGCCGACAGTGAGCAGGAACAGCACCGCACGGGTGCCTTGCGCGGCGATGTCGAAGCCCAGGATGGTGCGGAAGCTGGTGAAGCCGTTGTTGCCGCCAAACCCGGTTTCGTTGCGGAAGAACAGCAGCATGCCGGCAAAGGTCAGGGCCTGGGTCATGATCGAGAAGTACACGCCCTTGATCCGCGAACGGAAGGCGAAAAAGCCGAACACCAGCGCCAGCAGGCCCGGCGCCAGCACCACCAGGCACAGCGCCCAGGCAAAATGCTGAGTACCGGCCCAGTACCAAGGCAGTTCGGTCCACGACAGGAAGGTCATGAAACCCGGCAGCCCGTCCCCGGCGGCCTGGCGCATCAGGTACATGCCCATGGCGTAGCCGCCGAGGGCGAAGAACAGGCCGTGGCCCAGCGACAGCAGCCCGGCATAGCCCCAGACCAGGTCCAGGGCCAGGGCGACGATGGCATAGCAGAGGATCTTGCCGACCAGTGTCAGGGTGTAGGCCGAAACCTGCAGGGCATGGTCCGCCGGCAATAACGACAGCAGCGGCAGGGCCAGCAACAGCAGGACGACGACAGCGCCGATGGCCAGCGACAGGCGCGGCCCGGCTTTTTGCGAAGCGGTGACAAGCAGTGGCTGGTTCATCAGTCGATTACCCGTCCCTTGAGGGCGAACAGGCCTTGCGGGCGCTTCTGGATGAACAGAATGATCAACGCAAGGATGAGGATCTTGCCAAGCACCGCGCCGATCTGCGGCTCCAGCAGCTTGTTGGCGATGCCGAGACCGAAGGCGGCCCAGAGGCTGCCGGCCAGTTGCCCGACGCCGCCGAGCACCACCACCAGGAACGAGTCGATGATGTAGCTTTGGCCAAGGTCCGGGCCGACGTTGCCGACCTGGCTCAAGGCCACGCCACCCAGCCCGGCGATGCCCGAGCCCAGGCCAAAGGCGAGCATGTCGACGCGCCCGGTGGACACGCCACAGCAGGCGGCCATGTTGCGGTTCTGGGTCACTGCGCGCACGTTAAGGCCAAGCCGCGTGCGGTTGAGCAGCAGCCAGGTGAGCAGTACCACGGCGAGGGCGAAGCCGATGATCACCAGCCGGTTGTACGGCAGCACCAGGTTGGGCAGCAGTTGGATACCGCCGGACAACCACGCCGGGTTGCTGACTTCGACGTTCTGCGCGCCGAACAGCAGGCGGATGGCCTGGATCAGGATCAGGCTGATCCCCCAGGTCGCCAGCAGGGTTTCCAGTGGGCGGCCGTAAAGGTGACGGATCACCGTGCGCTCCAGCGCCATGCCGACCCCGGCGCTGACGGCGAAGGCCACGGGCAGGGCGATCAGCGGGTAGAACTCGATCGCGCCGGGGGCGTAACGCTGCAGCAGCACCTGGACCATGTAGGTGCTGTAGGCCCCGAGCATGAGCATCTCGCCATGGGCCATGTTGATCACCCCGAGCAGGCCGAAGGTAATCGCCAGGCCCAGGGCTGCCAGCAGCAGGATAGAACCCAGCGACAGGCCGCTGAAGGCTTGGCCGAGCAGTTCGCCGACCATGAGTTTGCGTTTGACCTGGGCCAGGCTGGTTTCAGCCGCCGTGCGCACGGCGGCGTCGCTTTCGACGCCGGGCTGCAGCAGCGCTTCCAGGCGCGTACGGGCGACCGGGTCGCCGGTCTCGCCCAGCAAACGCACGGCGGCCAGGCGTACGGCAGGTTCGCTGGCACCCAGTTGCAGGTTGGCCAGGGCCAAGCCCAGGGCTGCGTGTACGGCTGCGTCCGGTTCGCTGGCAAAGCGCCGGTCGAGGAAGGCCATCTGTGCGGGTTGCGCGCTCTTTTGCAGTTGCTGGGCAGCGGCCAGGCGAGTGTCGCTGTTGTCGCTGAGCAACTGGTGGCTGGCCAGGGCGTTGTCGATCAGGCTGCGCAGGCGGTTGTTCAGGCGCACCTTGCGGGTGTCGCCCTCGGCGATGCGGCCTTGGCGCAGGTTTTCCAGCAGCGGCAGGCGCGCGGCATCGGGTTGGGCTGCCCAGCCTTCGAGCAGGCGTGCTTGCTCGGCGGGCTTGGCGGTGAGGAAGAATTCGCCCTCGCTGGCCTGGGTGGCCAGGGGCATTAACAGGAGAAGGGTGAGCAGGAGTCTAAGCATGCGAGCAATCCTGGATTACAGCGGTGGATTCTTCGCGGGTAAACCCGCTCCCACAGGTACGGCGCAAGGGCTGGATCGTGCGCGGTCCCTGTGGGAGCGGGTTCACCCGCGAATGGGCCGCAAGGCGGCCCCAATGGCATTCAGTTACCTTTCACCGCGTAATCGGGCCGCTTGTCGTTGCCCGGAATGAACGGGCTCCAAGGCTGCGCCCGCAGCGGCTGCTCGGTTTCCCAAACCACACTGAACTGCCCGTCATCCTGGATCTCGCCGATCATCACCGGCTTGTGCAGGTGGTGGTTGGTCTTGTCCATGGTCAGGGTGAAGCCGGACGGTGCCTGGAAGCTCTGGCCAGCCAGTGCCTCGCGCACCTTGTCGACATCGGTGGACTTGGCTTTTTCAGCCGCCTGCGCCCACATGTGAATGCCCACATAAGTGGCTTCCATCGGGTCGTTGGTCACCGCCTTGTCGGCGCCCGGCAGGTTCTTGGCCTTGGCGTAGGCCTTCCAGTCGGCGACGAACTTCTGGTTGACCGGGTTATCCACCGACTCGAAGTAGTTCCACGCGGCCAGGTGGCCCACCAGCGGCTTGGTGTCGATGCCGCGCAGTTCTTCCTCACCCACCGAGAACGCCACCACGGGCACGTCGGTGGCTTTCAGGCCTTGGTTGGCCAGCTCTTTGTAGAACGGAACGTTGGAGTCGCCGTTGACGGTGGAGATGACCGCCGTCTTGCCGCCCGCGGAGAACTTCTTGATGTTGGCGACGATGGTTTGGTAATCGGCGTGGCCGAACGGGGTGTAGACCTCTTCGATGTCCTTGTCGGCCACGCCCTTGCTGTGCAGGAAGGCGCGCAGGATCTTGTTGGTGGTGCGCGGGTAGACGTAGTCGGTGCCCAGCAGGAAGAAGCGCTTGGCGCTGCCGCCTTCTTCGCTCATCACGTATTCCACGGCGGGGATGGCCTGCTGGTTAGGCGCAGCGCCGGTGTAGAACACGTTCGGCGACATCTCTTCGCCTTCGTACTGCACCGGGTAGAACAGCAGGCCGTTGAGCTCCTCGAATACCGGCAGCACCGATTTGCGCGACACCGAGGTCCAGCAGCCGAACACCACGGCGACCTTGTCCTGGGTCAGCAGCTGGCGGCTCTTTTCGGCGAACAGTGGCCAGTTGGACGCTGGGTCGACCACCACCGCTTCGAGCATCTTGCCGTTCACACCGCCCTTGGCGTTGATCTGGTCGATGGTCATCAGCGCCATGTCCTTGAGCGACGTTTCGGAAATGGCCATGGTCCCGGACAGCGAATGCAGGATGCCGACCTTGATGGTCTCGGCGGCCTGGATGCTCCAGCTAAGACCCATCGCCGCAATCGATGCGCTGAGGGTAAAGGCCTTGATCAGACTGCGACGCTTCATGTGCTCTCTCCGCTGAGATTTTTTAGGGTGTTGGCCAAGCGGGAGGGGCGTTGCAAGGGGTGTGCCGAGTGGCGGAAGGTGCGTAATAGAGGGGGTGTGCGAGGTGTTGGGGCGTTTGCAAGGTCCAGGTTGGTGCCTTGCAGATGTGTGTGCACAGGATTGGGGCTGCAAAGCAGCCCCATGCGGCATCAGCCGTTACGCACCGCCGTGCGCGGATGGCGTTTGCTGCGCACACCCTGGTAGGTCACTGCCAGCAGCACGAACCAGATCGGCGTCACCAGCAGCGCTGCGCGGGTGTCGTCTTCCAGGCTCAGCAGCACCAGAATGCCGGCAAAGAACACCAGGCACACGTAGCACATGAAGCGCCCGCCGGGCATTTTGTACTTCGACGCCAGGTGCAGCGCGGCGCGGCGTTTGCGGTAGCTGAGGTACGACAGCAGGATCAGCGTCCAGACGAACATGAACAGCACCGCCGACACCGTGGTGACCAGGGTGAACGCCTCGACCACATCGGGCACCAGGTAGATCAGCACCGCGCCCAACAGCAGGCAGGTGCACGAGAAGTACAGGCCGTTGGCCGGCACGGCGCGCCGCGACAGCTTCTCGAACGCGCGGGGTGCATCGCCTTCCTGGGCGAGGCCGAACAGCATGCGGCTGGTAGAGAACACGCCACTGTTGGCCGACGAGGCGGCCGAGGTCAGCACCACGAAGTTGATGATGCTGGCTGCCGCTGGCAGGCCGGCCAGCACGAACAGTTCGACGAATGGGCTCTTGCCTGGCACCACATCGCGCCACGGGGTCACGGCCATGATCGCGATCAGCGCCAGCACGTAGAACACGATGATACGGATCGGGATCGAGTTGATGGCCCGTGGCAAGGTGCGCTCGGGGTTCTTCGCTTCCGCGGCCGTGGTGCCGACCAGCTCGATACCGACGAAGGCGAACACGGCAATCTGGAACCCGGCGAAGAAGCCCATCAGGCCATTAGGGAACATACCGCCGTCATTCCACAGGTTGGCCAGTTGCGCGGTGCGCCCGCTCGGCGATTCGAAGCCGCTGATGACCATGTACAGGCCGGTGGCGACCAGGCCGAGGATGGCGACGATCTTGATCAGCGCGAACCAGAACTCGAGCTCGCCGAACATCTTCACGGTAACCAGGTTCAGCGACAGCAGCACCGCCACGCAGGTCAGCGCGGGTATCCACTGCGGCAGGTCGGGGAACCAGAATTGCGTGTAGGCGGCAATCGCGACCACATCGGCGATACCGGTGACTACCCAGCAGAACCAGTAGGTCCAGCCAGTGAAGTAGCCGGCCCAGGGGCCGAGCAGGTCGGCCGAGAAGTCGATGAACGACTTGTAGTTGAGGTTCGACAGCAGCAATTCGCCCATGGCGCGCATGACGAAGAACAGCATGAAGCCGATGATCATGTAGACGAAGATGATCGACGGGCCGGCGAGGCTGATGGTCTTGCCCGAGCCCATGAACAGGCCGGTGCCGATCGCGCCACCGATGGCGATGAGCTGAATGTGACGGTTGGTCAGGTTGCGCTGCAGATGCTGCTCTTCAGCGGGCGGGGAAGAGGTCCGGGTCATTGGCTGCATTCCATTGAGGGTCAGTCTTTTTGTGAAAGCCGAGTAGGCTAACACGGGCGTCCCAATTCGGGGCGCGACAGATCGACACGACCTTTGCGGTGCAGCGTTGTACCTGTTGCCGGCCTCTTCGCGGGCAAGCCCGCTCCCACAGGTATTGTGTTGCGCTTGAGAAGCACGTCACCCTGTGGGAGCGGGCTTGCCCGCGAAGAGGCCGGCAACAGCGCAGCAAATCTCAGGCGCTGGCCAGCACTCGGCGCCTGCGCACCACCAGGCTATCGACCAGCCACATCACCACCATCGACACCCCCACCAGCGGGAACATCACCCCCAACACCACCATCACCCCAACCGCCGTCTTCCAGCGCGGCAGGTCATGGCGCAGCGGCGGCACTCCCAGCCCGCCAGCCGGCCGGCGTTTCCACCACATCACCAGGCCACTGACCGAACCCAGCAAGATCATCAGACACACCAGCAGAATGATGACCTGGTTGAACGCCCCGAACATCTTGCCCTCATGCAGCATCACGCCCAGCTCGGTGGCACGCGCAACCGGGCTGTAATCCTGCCAGCGCACATCGGCCAGCACCTTGCCGGTGTACTGGTCGACATGCAGGGTGGCATCGTTGCGCGGGTCGTCGGCGAATACCGCAACGGTGAACACGCCGTCGGCCGTGGTCGGCAAGGTAATGCTGTAGCCCGGTTCGACCTGGCGCGCAGTGGCGATGTCCTCGACCTGCTGCAGGCTCACCTGCGGCGCAGCCGGGGCATTCGACATCATGTGATGCCCGGCATGTTCGGCATGGGCGCCAGACTGCGGCATGGGGGTGTTTTCCATTGCCCAGGGCACGGTCTGGCGATGGGCGCTGTTGAGCTCACCTGCCTGCTGATCGGACTTGGGTACGTCGTTCCACATCGCGGCCGGGAAGCGGTTCCACAGATCGGCGTATTGCTTGCCCCACAGGCCCGTCCAGGTCATGCCACTGAGCAGCATCAGCAGCAGCAGGGCCGAGCCCCAAAACCCCGTCACCGCATGCAGGTCACGCCACAGCAGCCGACCGCGTGCGGAAAAACGCGGCCACAGCACGCCCGCGCTGTTGCGCCCACGTGGCCACCAGAGGTACAGGCCGGACACCACCAGCACGATGCCCCAGCCTGCTGCCAGCTCCACCAGGCGGTCACCGACCGTGCCGACCATCAACTCGCCGTGCAGGGCACGGGCAATCGCTTGCAGGTTCTGCTTGCCGTCCTGCGCACCGAGCAGCTTGCCGCTGTAGGGGTCGACGAACACGTTCAGTTCACGGCCGCCGTCATGCACCACGAACTGCGCGCTGCGTTCGGCATTCAGGGGCGGCAGGTACTGCCCCACATGGCCTTGCGGATACGCCTGGCGTACCTCGGCCAGCATCACATCCGCGGCCTGTCGGTGATGGCCGGCTTCGACCACCATCAGGTCGCGGTACAGCAGCGGGTCGAGTTGCGGCTTGAACAGGTAGATGATCCCAGTGAGCGCCAGCAGGATCATGAACGGGGCGACGAACAGCCCCGCGTAAAAGTGCCAACGCCAGGCCAGGTTGTAGAAAGAGATGCGTGTTCCGCGCATGGGAACCTCCTGTTTGACCAGGTGAGGGGCGCGACCGTGGCCGCGCCCGTTGTTGTTGTCAGAAGCTGAAATCGACCTTGGTCCAGAAGGTCCTGCCTGGCTCGTTCACCGGCTGTGGATCTGTGGCCGGGTAGCCGAACCCGGCGTTCCCGGCCAGGTTCAAGTGCTCGGCGTAGGTGTTGTCGAACAGGTTGTCGACCCCTGCGCTGAGCTTGAGGTTGTTGTTCACCTTGTAGGCACCATTGAGCGAGAACACACCAAAGCCCGCGCTCTTTTCGTAGTCCTTGCCGACCACGTTGCCTTGGTTCTCGGCGATGCGGTTTTGCGCGGCCACCAGCCGCCACAGCGCACCCACACTCCAGACGTCGCGGCTGTAGGTCAGGCCCAGGCGGCTTTCCAGGGGCGGCATTTGCGGTAGCGCTTTGCCATCACTGCTGTTCTTGCCCCAAGCGTAGGCCAGGGTAGCGTCGGCCTTCCAGTTTTCGCTGAGCTTGTAGGCCGCGCCCACTTCGCCGCCCATGATGCGGGCGTCGATGTTCTGGGCCTGGGACGTGCTCATGCCCATCATGCCGGTGCGGTAGTCGAACAGGATGTAGTCACGGATCTGCCCGACATAACCCGATGCCCAGGCTTCGAGGCGGGCGTCGCGGTACTGGATGCCGAAGTCGAGCTGGGTGGTCTTTTCTGGCTTGATGCCGTCGAAGGCGTTGGCTGCGCCGGCTGGCGCCAACTTGGGCGAGAACAGCTCCCAGTAGTCGGGGAAGCGCTGGGCGTGGCCGAGGCCGACGTAGGTGGTGGCGGGGATGGCCGCCAGGTCATGTTCGTAACGGACGAAACCGCTGGGCAGGGTGTCTGCGCGGGTGTCGCCTTCGGTGGCGCTGCCTTTGCGGAAGTCGCGGGCCGAGGCGCGGTCCAGGCGGGCGCCGGTAATCAGCCGGTCCTCGCCACTGACGTACCAGGTCAGCTCACTGAAGGCACCGTAGTTGTGGAAATCGGCATCCTTGGTCCAGGCCTGGCCTTTGTGCGCATCGACGCCCATGCCGCCGCGCTGGCGGTGTTCGTTGGTCTGCGCATCGATACCGCTGACCAGTTGCACGTCGGCCCAGCGCCAGGTCGCCTTGACCCTGGCGCCCATCGTGCGGCGGTCGACGTTGCTGACCATCGGCATGCCCATCATGCCGCTGCCCGAGGGCGTGCGCAGGCTGTAGTTGTCCATCACGTGGTCGGCGTAGTTGTAGTAGACCTGTGCCTCGACCTTGTCGAGCACCTCGCCGAGGTTGGACTTCTCGAAGCGCAGCCCAAGGCTTTCACGCTTGAACTGCGAGCCGTCCATGCCACGCCCGGCATAGCGTGCTTCGCCATCGCCCTTGCCGGCGGTGAGTTCGAGCAGGGTGTCCTGGTCGGGGGTCCAGCCGAGGGTCACATCGCCGTTCCACTTGTCCCAGCGCGAGGGCACGGTGTCATCGTTGCCGTCGTGGTAGTCGTCGGAGCGCGACTGGTTGCCGACGAAGCGGGCGTAGGCCTGGCTGTTGCCTGCGGCGGCGTCCAGCACCTTGTCGAAGCGGCCATTGGAGCCGGCCAGGAGGCTTGCGTTGACGCGGCTGCCGAGGGTGCCGAACTTTTCGGGCTCACGCTCGAAGAGGATGGTGCCGGCCGAACCGCCAGGCCCCCAGATCACGCTTTGCGGGCCTTTGATCACGGTCAGGCGGTCGTAGGTTTCTGGCGAGATGTACGAGGTGGGGGCATCCATGCGGTTGGGGCAGGCGCCCAGCATGACGCCGCCATTGGTGAGGATGTTCAGGCGTGAACCGAACATGCCGCGCAATACCGGGTCGCCGTTGGTGCCGCCGGAGCGGATGGCCGAGAAGCCGGGGATGGTTTTGAGGTAGTCGGCCCCGTCGCTGGCCGGTACCGGCTGGCGAGGGTCTTTCGGGTTGGTGACCACGGTCAGCGGCGAGCTGGGCGCCACGGCAGTGATCACCGTCGGGCTCAACTCGGGTGCGTCGTGCGCGTGGTCAGCGTGGCCGAGGTCGCTGGCCAGGGCTACGGGCGCGAGCAGCGAACCGCACACGGCGGCGATGGCCCCACGCAGGGACAGGGCAAAAACAGGGGTGCAGCCGGACATAATGATTCCAGTCGATCAGTCATGAGTGGGCGCGAAGCCTCCTGGCTCCGTGCGAACAATGGGTGTTCAGACGCTGATCAAGGAAGGCGGTGCGCGGCTGCGCGCGCCAGGGAATACAGCCTGCCGGGCATGCCCCTGGTGCGTGGCGGCAGTAAGGTGGGTGGTGGGTACTACGATGCTGGCACTGAGCGGGCTGAGGGTTTGTGGCAGTGCGGGGCAGTTGAACAGCAGGCTGCAGTACCCGCACTTTTCCCACATCACATGCAATTGGCCATCGTCACCGTGGCCGTGATGCGAGTCGGCGCCATGCTGATGCCCGGTGGGCATCGACATCTGCATCGGCATGTTCATGCCGGCGTGGTGATCCATCGGCATCGACTGGGAAATCAGCGGGCCGATGAAGATCATCCACATGGCGAACAGGCTCAGCCAGCCGCCACCGACGCGCCTGCGTTCAGGGCGGGTGGTACGGCTGAGGCTGTTGCGCGGCAGGCTCATGGCGAGTGCCTGTCAGCTAATGGTCAGTGCGCGTGTTCGTGGGCTTGGGGCGTTCCCGAGGGCGCCTCTTTTTGCACGGCGACTTCGACGGTGACGTCACCGGCTTTTTCGAAGTGCAGGGTCAGCGGGAAACGCTTGCCGTCGGTGAGCAGGCTGCGGTCTTTAGGCTGCATCAGCATTACGTGGTAGGCGCTGGGGGCGAAGGTCACCTCCTTGCCCGCGGGCACTACCACGTTGGGCACCTGCTGCATCTTCATGGTGCCGCCGGCCGTCATGGCGTGCTCGTGCAATTGGGCGTCGTCGCTGATGGGGCTGTCGACACTGAGCAGACGATCATCCGCCTGGCCATTGTTGTGCACGACGAAATAGGCGGCGACGTTGGGTGCATTCGGTGGCAGTTGCAGCGACCAGGGGTGTGCGATGTGCAGGTCGCCCACGGTGTATTCATGGGCAGTGGCGAAGGCGCTGGGCAGCAGCAGGGCAGCCACGACGAGAGCGTGCTTGAGCATGGTGAGTCTCCGATCTGTTCAGGTTCAGGCAGACAGCGTGAGCAACTCAGACCAAAGGGGAGGCGCGGGGGTTGAGCGCGGGCCATAGCTGGCGTGGCGTGGGTTGGTAATCGGCAAGCTGCGGCGAGTGCCCTGCGTGCAGGGTCGGCGGGTTATGCAACTGCGGCGGGTAGCCCGGCAAGGCCAGCAGCGGGGCGGCACCGGAGCAACACCAGCAGTTCATCATGCTGGCGCTGTCATCGCTCTGCGGGCCGAGGTCGATCTTGGCCAGGGCCTGGACGTCGACCTTGGCCTTGTTGGCCATGCTGGAACAGAACGCCCCCCACAGCAACTGCTCGGCCGGGCCCTTGGGCGCGGCAGAGGACAGCGGCATGGCCAGCAGGTTGAACAGCACTGCTAGGCAGGCTATCCAGGCAATGTGCCGACGTGGGGGCATGGAGAGATCCGGTCAGGAATCGTGGTGGCTATTGTAAGGCGCAGTATAGGTAAAAAAGGTGGGGTGCGGTGAAGTGACGCAGTTGGCGGGGGTTTTTGTGGCTGCTCTGCAGCCCATTCGCGGGGCAAGCCCGCTCCCACAAGTGCAGCGTACAGCCCTGTGGGAGCGGGCTTGCCCCGCGAATGGCCGCAGAGCGGCCCCGGCATTCTCAAACCTTGTTGCGGCCCATCAAGCCGCGCACGGTTTCTTGCAGGTCGGCCGGCAGCACCACGACTTTGGCATTGTCGCTGCTGGCCAGGTTCTCCATCGCGCCGATGTACCGTTCGCCCAGCAAGTACATGGCCGGCACGGTCTCGTTACCCACCGCGTCCTTGACCAGCGAAATCGCCCGCGCCGAAGCCTCGGCCAGGTTGATTTGTGCCTCGGCGTCCAGCTTGGCCGATTGCAGGCGCGCTTCTGCCTCGAGGATCGCGGCCTGTTTGGCACCTTCGGCACGGGTCACGTCGGCTTTACGTTCACGCTCGGCGGCGGCCTGGCGCTCCATGGCCAGTTGCATGTTCTGTGACGGCTTGATGTCCTGGATTTCTACCGAGCGCACAGTCACGCCCCAGTCTTCGGTCTGCTCGGACATCGCTTCGCGCAGGCGTGCCTTGATCTGCTCACGGCTGGACAGGGCCTCGTCCAGGTCCATGGCCCCGACGATGGCGCGCAGCGAGGTCATGGTCAGGCTGGTGACGGCGAAGGAGAAGTTCTGCACGCCGTAGGAGGCCTTCTGTGGGTCGACCACTTTGGCGAAGCACAGGGCATTGGCGACGATCACCGCGTTGTCTTTGGTGATGATTTCCTGCTCTTGCACATCGAGGATGATGTCTTTGGTAGGCAGGCGATAGGCGACCACGTCCACGTAAGGAATGACGATGTTCAGGCCGGGCTTGAGGGTGTTGTTGTAGCGGCCCAGGCGCTCGACGATCCACTCTTCGCCCTGAGGCACGATACGCACCCCCTTGAACACGGTGATCAGGACGAACAGGGCGAGGGCGCCCACGACGATAAGGCTGGTCATGATACGAACTTCCTTTTAGTACGGATTCAGGCCCGGATGACGCGGGCGGTGTTCCCTTCGATGGCGGTAAGGCGCACACGCTCGCCGGATGGGATGTCAGTGTCGGCGACGCAGGTCCATTCCTCGTTGCCGAGGATTGGCTTCTGGAAACGCACGCGGCCTTTCTGGAACTCGGAAACACTGGCGGTCAGCAGGCCGACTTCGCCAATCACGCTGTCGGCTGTCCAGCGCACATCCGGCTTCTTGTTCCGAAACACCTTGAACCACAGCCCAGTGGTGATTGAAGAAAGCAGCACCCACAACAGCATCTGCATATCCAGTTGCAGGCTGGGCGCGGCGAGCGAGATGAGCGAAACCAGCACGGCGCCGATGCCGAACCAGAGAATGAAGAACGTGGGCAGGACCAGTTCGAGCAGGATCAGCGCGATACCGAAGACCAGCCAGATCCACCATTGCATGTCCATATGAATGAAGCCTTCTGGGGGAGAGGGCTGAAGTCTAAGGCAACGGAGCGAACAAAGGCCATTCGGGTGCGACCGCGTGAAGCGGTGGCAAAGTCGATAGGACCTGTAGGAAAGCAGAACTAACCGTTACGCTGTCAGGGCGAAACGAGCCAGTCTTCAACCCTTAGACCGGGTACTCGTTGAAACTCGCGCACATTGTTAGTTACCAAAATTAAGCCAAGCGCTCGGGCATGCCCGGCAATCAGTTGGTCGTAAGGACCAATGGGGGTCCCTGATCTGGCCAATTCCGCACGAAGCTGGCCACTGTGCTCAGCCGCATGGCTATCGTAATCGAGTACTTCAAGGCGCGCGGCAAAGCCCTCGACCACCGAAAGATTGCGCTCAGGATGATCCGACTTCTCAGCGCCGTAGATCAGTTCCATCAAAGTAATTGTGCTGATCGCCAATTGGCCGTGATGGCGATTGAACGCTTCGCGGACGCGTTGCGGTTTATTCTTGATCGTGAAAATGCAGATATTGGTGTCGAGCAGGTACCTGAGCATTAAAAACCTTCACGTTCCTGGTCTGCAGGTTGGTCACGGCTGGCCATGTAATCCGCGCTTGCAGGCTCACTTTCGAACCAGCTGTCCCATGATTCACCAGCAGGTGTGATGATGCGCGTACGCCCAACTGCAACAATATCCACTCGGGTGATGCCATCGGGAAGTGCGACGGATTTTGGCAAGCGGATGGCCTGGCTGCGGTTGCTTTTGAAGACAGCACCTTGCTCCATGATGGGCCTCCTAGGGTAGCGACAATGTGTGACAGAAGTTTAGGTTGCATGGCGTATATGTCAATGGGATATACGTCATGACTGGCGAGCAGTCAAAGCGTCAGCCTGGCAAGCAATGCGTCTGAGTGAATGAATGTCTCATCGACCACCGGCAGTTCCGGGCGCCGCAGGATCAATACTGGCACCCCTAGCTCCCGCGCCACGTCCAGCTTGGGCTCGGTCGCCACGCTGCCGCTGTTCTTGCTGATCAGTACGTCGATCTTGCGGCGCGCGAACAACACACGTTCGTCTTCGATTCGGAATGGCCCGCGTGCGCCGATCACCTCGCAACGTTCGTTACCGGGGCAGGCCTCCAGTGCGCGCAAGGTCCAGAACTGATCCGGCGGGATCTCTGCCAGGTGTTGCAGCGGTTCGCGCCCCAGCGTAAACAGCGGCCGCCGGAACGGCGCGAGCGCCTCGATCAACCCCGCCCAGTCGTCCACTTCGCGCCAATCGTCACCCGGCTGTGCCTGCCAGGCGGGGCGGCGCAGCGCCCAGCAGGGGATACCTGCACGACGTGAAGCGATGGCGGCGTTGCGGCTGATCTGCGCGGCATAGGGGTGGGTGGCATCGATCAGCAGGGTAATGCCCGCCTCGCGCAGGTATTGGGCAAGGCCTTCAGCACCGCCAAAGCCGCCGACGCGCACCTGGCAGGTCAGGTCCTGCGGTACGCGGCCGATGCCCGCCAGGCTGTAAACGTGCTGCGGGCCCAACTGGCGGGCGATGGCCAGGGCCTCGGTGACGCCGCCCAGCAGCAGGATGCGCGCGCTCATTGAACACCTGCCTGGCCGACGATGCCGCCTTGGCGGTCGATGGCGAACACCTCTACCTGCACCTGCGGCGGCACCACGCTGCGGGCGAAGGCCAGCGCGTGCGCGCAGACGGCGTCGCCCAGGGCGATGCCTGCAGCATGCGCCAGCGCCAGGGCTTGCTGGCTGGTGTTGGCGGCGATGATTGCGGCCTGAAGGTTTGCGTCGGCGCCGATATCCGCCGCCCAGCCGGCCAGCTGCGGCAGGTCGATGCTTGAGTGGCGGCTGTGCAAGTCCATGTGCCCGGCCGCCAGCTTGCTGATCTTGCCGAACCCCCCGCACAGGCTCAGGCGTGGTACCGGCACCTTGCGCAGGTGCTTGAGCACGGCGCCGACGAAGTCGCCCATCTCGATCAGGGCGATTTCCGGCAGGCCGTAGACCCGGCGCATGGTGTCTTCGCTGGCGTTGCCGGTGCAGGCGGCGATGTGCGTGTAGCCGTTGGTGTGGGCCACGTCGATGCCCTGATGGATCGAGGCGATGTAGGCCGCGCAGGAAAACGGCCGAACGATGCCGCTGGTACCCAGAATCGACAGCCCGCCAAGGATGCCCAGGCGCGGGTTCATGGTCTTCAGTGCCAGCTGTTCACCGCCCTGAACATTGACCGTGACTTCGAAACCGCCGCGGTAGGCGCACTCGTCAGCCAGGCGTTGCAGGTGTTCGCCCATCATGCGCCGGGGCACTGGGTTGATCGCCGGTTCACCCACTGCCAGCACCAGCCCCGGGCGTGTCACGGTGCCGACGCCTTGGCCTGCGACGAAGCGGATGCCGGGCTCTGCCAGCAGGCGGACCTGGCTGAACAGCAGGGCACCATGGGTCACGTCCGGGTCGTCGCCGGCGTCCTTCAGCGTGCCGGCTTCGGCGCATTCGCCATCGCGGCGGCAGAACTCCAGGCGCATCTGCACGACCTTGCCCTTGGGCAGGGTGATGCTCACGGCGTCGCTGCAGACCCCGGTCAGCAGCAGGCGCGCCGCCGCGAGGCTGGTGGCGGTGGCGCAGCTGCCGGTGGTCAGGCCGCTGCGCAGGGGCGCGGGCTGCTCGTGGGTTTCTTCACGCATCGAGGGGCTTCACCACATCGAGCAAGGTGATTGGCAGTACCTGGCGCCAGGTGTCGAACGTGCCCAGCGGCTGCGCATGGGCAACATGAATACGGGTCAGTTCACCCCCGTGTCGCTCGCGAAAGTGCGCCAGGGCCAGTTCGCTTTGCAGGGTGACCGCGTTGGCCACCAGTCGCCCGCCGGGGCGCAGCAGCTGCCAGCACAGGTCGAGCACGCCTTCACGCGTTACCCCGCCGCCAATGAAGACCGCGTCGGGCTGCTCGAGCCCTGCCAAGGCTTCAGGCGCCTTGCCACGGACCAGTTGCAGGCCGGGCACGCCCAGCGCATCGCGATTGTGCTCGATAAACCCCTGGCGCCCTGCGTCGGCCTCGATGGCCAGCGCTCGGCAGGCGGGGTGGGCGCGCATCCACTCGATGCCGATCGAGCCGCAGCCCGCGCCCACGTCCCACAGCAGTTCGCCGGGCAGGGGGGCGAGGCGGGCCAGGGTGATGGCGCGGACATCGCGCTTAGTGAGTTGGCCGTCGTGCAGGAAGGCGCTGTCCGGCAGCCCGGCGACCCGCGGCAGGCGCGGGGCATCGGGCGCGGCGAGGCATTCGATGGCCACCAAGTTGAGCGCTGCAACCGGGGTGTGAGGCCAGTCCTGCGCGGTGCCCGCCACTTCGCGTTCATCGGTGCCACCCAGGTGTTCGAACACGCGCAGGCGGCTTGGCCCGAAGCCACGCTCGCACAGTTGTGCGGCGATTGCCGCAGGGCTGTCGCCGTCGTTGCTCAGCACCAGCAGGCGAGCGCCGCTGTGCAGGTGCGCATTGAGCGCTGCCAGCGGGCGGGCGACCAACGACACCACCTGCACGTCCTGCAGCGGCCAGCCGAGGCGGGCGGCGGCCAGTGCACAGGAGGACGGCATCGACAGCACCCGCATCTCGCTGGCGGGCACCTGGCGCGCCAGGCTGGCACCGACGCCGAAGAACATCGGGTCGCCGCTGGCCAGCACGCAGACCGGTTCGCCGCGCTGGGCGAGCACGGGCGCCAAGGAGAAAGGGGTTGGCCAAAGCAGCCGCTCGCCGACCACGCAGCGTGGCAGTAAAGCCAGTTGGCGCGGGCTGCCGAAGATCCGCGAAGCGCCCAGCAGGGCACGCCGGGCCTGCTTGCCAAGGCCATTGAAGCCGTCTTCGCCGATGCCTACTACTGTCAGCCAGGGTGCCATGTGTTTCAATCCGCCATTTCTGGGGCCGCTTCGCGCCCTTCGCCAGCAAGCCCGCTCCTACAGGCACAGCATGATCCCTGTAGGAGCGGGCTTGCCCGCGAAGGGGCGCGAAGCGGCCCCGGGTAAACGATAAGCTCGACCACCGGCTTTTCATGCCGCCGGACAAAGCAGGCATAATACCGCGCCTTCTACACTCAAGCGCACTTTCACAGATTGCCGGACACCCCTTTGAAGCAGGCCCATGCCCCCGACGTTTCACCTCGCCCCTCGGCCTGCCCGGGGTTGTGGCGCATCGTCAGTGCCCGTGATGGCGGCATTTGCCGCATCAAGCTGCCGGGTGGCCTGCTGCTGGCCGACCAGGCCGATGCCGTGGCCGAGGCCGCCGAGCGCTTTGCCGGTGGCGTGATCGAGGCAACCAACCGCGGCAACCTGCAGATTCGCGGTATTGGCAGCGACCACCAAGGCCTGATCGCCAGGCTGCTCGCGGCAGGCCTGGGCCCGCGCGAAGCCGCCGGTGACGATGTGCGCAACCTGATGCTCAGCCCGCTGGCCGGGCATGACCCAGCCATGTTGCTGGATGCCCGGCCGCTGGCGGGGCAGATCCTCGACCTGCTGGAAGGCACACCGCGGTTTCACCAGTTGTCGGCGAAGTTCGCTGTGCTCCTGGACGCCGGCGAAGGCCTGGCGATGCTTGAGCACCCGCATGACCTGTGGCTCTCGGCGCTGCTTATCGAGCAGCGCACGTGGCTGGCGTTTGGCCTGGCGGGCTGCCCCGCCGATGGCCAGGTGCTCGGGGCGGTGCCGCTGGAGCAGGGCCTGGCCCTGGTGCGTGCGGTGCTGGAGCGCTTTCTTGACCTGGCCGCTGTGGACCAGTCGCGCATGCGCCAGTTGCTCGAATGCTGTTCGCCCGCGGCGTTCGTCGAAGGGCTCGGCCTGGACATCCGCCGCGATGCCGCCGTGCTTGAATGGCGTCGCCCGACACGCCAACCCGAGTGGCTGGGTGTGTTGCCACAAGCTCACGGTCTCGCCCTGGGCGTTGCTCCGCCGCAGGGCCGCTTGACCCCCGAGATGCTGCGGGGGGCCGCGCGCATCGCCCGGCACCTGGGCGACGGCAGCCTGCGCCTGAGCCCTTGGCAAAGCCTGGTGCTGACCAATCTCGACCCGGACCAGATCACGCAAGCCCAGGGCGAGTTGTCCACGCTGGGCCTGCTGTGCCACAGCCACGAGCCACTGGCCCGCATCAGCGCCTGCACCGGCAGCAGTGGCTGCGCCAAGGCACAGGGCGAAACCAAGGCCGATGCCGTGGCCTTGGCCGCGCTGCTGGGCCCTGGCGTGCCGGGCAGCGTGCACCTGTCCGGGTGCCCCCGATCCTGCGCCGTGGCCCATGTTGCCCCGGCCACCTTGCTGGCCCGTTCACCGGGCCGTTACGACCTGTATGTGCGCGATGCGCGCCTGCCGGGCTTCGGCGCCCTGCGTGCCATCGACCTCACCTTGAACGAAGCAGGCGCCATGCTCGACCTGCCGACGGAGCACCTTGATGATTGACTACATCCGCGATGGTCAGGAGATCTATCGCAATTCCTTCCGGATCATCCGTGAGGAAGCCCGACTCGAGCGGATACCCGCAGACCTCGAAAAGCTCGCCGTGCGCGTGATCCATGCCTGCGGCATGGTCGAAGCCATCGACGGCCTGCAGTTCTCTGAAGGGGCCGGCCGCGCCGGCCGTGAAGCCCTGGCCAAGGGCGCACCTATCCTCTGCGATGCGCACATGGTCGCCGAAGGCATCACCCGCGCGCGCCTGCCCGCCGACAACAAAGTGGTCTGCACCTTGCGCGACCCGAGCGTGCCTGGTCTGGCCAAAGACGCCGGCAATACCCGTTCCGCCGTGGCCCTGGAGCTGTGGCGGCCGTACCTGGAAGGCAGCGTGGTGGTGATCGGCAACGCCCCGACCGCGCTGTTCTACCTGCTGGAGATGATCGACGCCGGCGCACCCAAGCCTGCGCTGATCCTCGGCTTCCCGGTCGGCTTCGTCGGTGCGGCCGAATCCAAGGCGATGCTCGCCGCCGACAGCCGTGGCGTGCCGTTCGTGATCATGCAAGGCCGCCTGGGCGGTAGCGCGATGGCCGCCGCGGCAGTCAACGCCCTTGCCACGGAGGTGGAATGATGGCGCCACGTGGACGTCTGCTTGGCCTGGGCGTAGGCCCCGGCGACCCTGAACTGATCACCGTCAAGGCGCTGCGCCTGTTGCGCGAGGCGCCGGTGGTTGGCTACTTCGTGGCCAAGGGCAAGCGCGGCAATGCGTTCGGCATCATCGAGGCGCACCTGCAGCCAGAGCAGACCTTGCTGCCGCTGGTCTACCCGGTCACCACCGAAGCCCTGCCGGCACCGCTGTCCTATGAACAGGTCATCAGCGACTTCTACGATGAAGCCAGCGTGCAGATTGCCGAGCACCTGGACGCCGGCCGCGATGTGGCGGTGATCTGCGAGGGCGACCCGTTCTTCTACGGCTCCTACATGTACCTGCATGACCGCCTGGCGCAGCGCTATGAGGCTGAGGTGATTCCTGGCGTCTGCTCGATGCTCGGGGGCGCCTCGGTGCTCGGCGCGCCGTTGGTGTACCGCAACCAGAGCCTGTCAGTGCTGTCGGGCGTGCTGCCGGCCGAGGAGCTCAAGCGGCGCCTGGCTGATGCCGATGCGGCGGTGATCATGAAGCTGGGCCGCAACTTCCCCAAGGTGCGTGAGGTGCTGGCCGAACTGGGCCTGGACGAGCGTGCGCTGTATGTCGAGCGGGCGACCATGGCCAACCAGAAGATCGTGCCGCTGGCGGACGTCGACCCCCTGTCGTCGCCGTACTTCTCGCTGATCATCGTGCCGGGTGAAAAATGGCAGGGATGAGCATGCACAAGGCACCGGCAATCATCATCCTGGGGCCCGGCAGCCTGGCCACGGCGCAGCGTATCCAGCAGCGTTATCCACAGGCGGTGATTCATGGCCTGAGTGGCCGTGTCGAGGGCGTCGATCAAACGTACGCCTCGTTTGGCGACACCCTGCGCGCGCTGTATCAGCAGGACACCCCGATCATCGCCCTGTGCGCCGCCGGTATCGTCATCCGCAGCTTGGCCTGCGTGCTCAGCGAGAAAGGCGTCGAGCCGCCCGTACTGGCGGTGGCCGAGGATGGCAGCGCGGTGGTGCCGCTGCTCGGTGGCCTGAGCGGTGTGAACGTGATGGCGCGCGAAATTGGCGAGTCACTGGGTGTGGCGGCTGCGATCACCACCAGTGGCGAGCTGCGTTTCGGCACCTGCCTGCTGAACCCGCCACAGGGCTATGCCCTGGCGGATATCGAGCAAGGCAAGCGCTTTGTTTCCGACCTGTTGGCCGGCGAGACGGTACGCGTCGAAGGGGATGCGCCGTGGCTGGACCAGGCGCAATTGCCTGCCAGCGAATCGGCCCGGCGCACGATTCATGTCGGCCATCAGGCACGTGCGAGCAGCCGGGACGAGTTGCTGATCCACCCGCGTTCGGTGGTGGTAGGCGTCGATACTGCTGACCTGCAGGGCATTCGTGCAGCGCTAAATGACGCGGGCATTGCCGAGCAGTCGTTGGCCGGCCTGCTGGCGAGCGAGCACGCCATGGCTGATGCCGCCTTGCACGAGGCGGCGCAGGCGCTGGGTGTGGCGCTGCGTTTCGCGGCCAAGCCTGGCGACCTGCGTGGCATGGTGGCCCAGGCGCTGCCTGACGCGCAGTTGATCGAGCAGGCCAATGCCGTCATCGCAGTGGCTTCGGCACCGGTGGATGCTGAGCGGATCGGCCGCCGCCGTGGCCGCCTGGCGGTGATCGGCCTCGGCCCTGGCGCTGCCGAGTTGATGGTGCCGGCGGTCAAGGCAGAGCTGGCACGCGCCCAGGACATCCTCGGCTACGAAACCTACGTGCGCATGGCCGGGCCGTTCCGTGCAGACCAAGTGCAGCATTGCACCGACAACCGTGAAGAGATGCAGCGTGCTCGCCATGCCTTCGAGCTTGCTGCACAAGGGCGCTCGGTGGTGGTGGTGTCGTCGGGTGATCCGGGTGTCTTCGCCATGGCCGCCGCCGTGCTCGAAGCACTGCACGCCTCCAGCGACCCGGCCTGGCAGCGGGTTGATCTGGAGATCCTGCCGGGTGTTTCGGCTTCGCTGGCCACCGCAGCCCAGGCGGGTGCACCACTGGGGCACGACTTCTGCGTGATGTCGCTGTCGGACAACCTCAAACCGTGGTCGGTCATCGAGCATCGCCTGGACCTGGCGGCCCAGGCCGATCTGGTCCTGGCGTTCTACAACCCGATTTCACGCTCGCGGCCTTGGCAATTGGGGCGTGCGCTGGAGATCGTGCGACAGCACCGCGATGGGAACACACCTGTAGTCCTTGGCCGCGACATCGGTAGGCCAGGGCAGACACTGAAGGTGGTCTCCCTGGCCGAACTGGTGCCAGAAATGGTCGACATGCGCACCATGGTCTTGCTGGGTTCTTCCACGACCTGTCAGTTTGCCAAGGCCGATGGCACCCAGTGGGTGTACACGCCGCGTTGGTACCCGACCGCCGGGTGAGGCGCCGAGGGAACCCGTTCATGCCTGTACCCCGGTTGTTTGCAGCTTAGGGTGAAGGCCCCTCGACGATACCCGTCGGGGGCCTTCAAGGATTCTGCACATGACCGATGTAAGCACTAACAGCATTGCCGTTGTCGAACAATCGCTTCTGGCGCTCAGCGCTGGCATGTCGGCGCAAAGCCGGCGTGATGCCAAGACCACCTTCCAGTTTGCCTCTCGCGTGGCGTCCAAGCTGCATGATCGCGATGGCGAATCCGAGGCCTGGTTCAACAAGTTCCTGGAAGTGATGCGTACTTTGGGTTGGGTGGTCGGTAAACGTTCCTACGAACGCGACTATGACCAAAGCCAGTCGCTGACCCTGGGACCGATTGCCTTCAAAGTCGCTAGCGCCGCTGGTAAAGCATTGCTTGGTGGGCCAGTCGGTGAGGCCATGGCCAAGCTGGCGGGTGATGCCATCAGCGCGCTGGGCAATATCGAGGAAGCGCAGAAGATCTACCAGCTGAATGTCAAAGGGCATCCGGTGGCGACAACGGGCCTTGGGGCCTGCATCGAAACGCCGGAAGGCGAACTGTTCATGTTGGTCAACGCATTCAGTGCCTCGCCGGGCGAAAACGATCTGAATACCACGGTGTTCGAATGGAAAAGTTCGAGCAAGGACCGGTATTGCGGTTCGGCCGTGCTCAGCCTCAACGAAGTGGTGTACACCGACGCGGTTCGTGCATCGATCGAGCAGAAGTTGATCGACAAGGCCGTCCAAGCCGCCAGCGAATTCGACATCTGACACGGGAGCGGGGCTTTTCAGGCCCCGCTCTTCTTTCAATGTTTGCAAGTCGAGGTATTTCGATGAGTAAGGAAGGTTATTCCTTGTGGCTCGTTGGCGGCACGGCCTTGTTGATGGCCGAAACGGCATCTCCGTCGTGGCAATATGCGCTGGACTCGCTGCTGTTCGCACAGTTGCGCTCGGACAAATTGAATGGATCACGCTTCGCCAATTTCACGCGCTGGTACAGCGGCTACCGCACAGCCCTTGAGGCACGTGGGTGGATCATCCCTAGCAGTCGCAGTGATTATCAGCCCTTGAAAGGCAATACCTTGCTGGCTCAACGACTCACAGATGATTTGCAGGCCCGTCATCCCAGCCTGTCCGGTTACGTGCAGGCGGCGATTGCCACACTCTCGCGGGATGACGTGCAGCAATACCTTCGGCCTTTCACCTTGCTCGAACAGGACCAGGCAACCCACACGGTTTATGAGTTGGGGGTGATGCTGCCCGACGCTTCCCTGGACCTGTGCGCGATGGCGTTCAAGAGCACGCTGCCCGCAGCACAAATCCGCCCTTGTACCGTGTTATCACCGCCACCCAGCGATAAAGCCGACCTGCGTACCACCCTTGCAACCTTGGGCGAACAGCTGACGGAAGCTGATCGCCAAGGCCTGCACGCGCTGCTCGAACGCAAGCAGTACGCAGGACGAATCAGACATTTGGGCGTGCTCAGGCTGGAGGATAGCCATGCAAACACATGAAGCCACCGTTGTCGGCGCCAGCCTGGTTGCCTTCATTCCTGGTGTCAGCCTTGAACAGCGCAAAGCCGTGAAGCTTGCTTCGCTGTGGGCTGAAAGCACGACCTTGCAAGACATGGCCGGAGAAAGTGCCCAGGACCAGTATCAGTACTACCGCAAAAAGTTGATGTACTTGGGGTGGGACGCGAAGTCGGCCGAAGAAGTGCACTGGCCGGATCCCCAACGGCCGAAGATCGTCGACCAGGCGTTGAGAAGGATCGATGCCGTAGCGGGTGTTCATCATTCCAGCAACATGGCGCTGGCTTTTGAAGTACTGAAGAAGAACGGCAAGCCCCTGCTGCATTTTGAATCGCGCAGCAAGGACCGGGCGCAGTTTCAACTGTTGTCCTGTGCGCCAGTCAGTGGCAATTACGTGGACATCGTTGTCTATCACGAGGCCGGCAACAGCGTGGCGTTCACCAGTGGGTTTCTATTTCGTGAACGCCGCGACACGCGCGTGACCGCAGAGTTGGTGCGATTCAATACGCGCCTGTTCGACCAGGAGCGCCGTAGTGCAGTGGAGCGTGCCCTGGTGAAAATCGCGCTGAAGGAGATCCATGAGATGGCGATCTAGGGCACCAGGTAACCCTTGATCCCGGTAAAGATGATCTGCGCCGCCAGGGCACAGACGAACAATCCCATCAAACGGCTGACGATCTGCAGGCCTTGGTCGCCGAGAATCCGCTCGATGCCGTGCGAGAGGTACAGCACCAGGCCCACGGTGAAGCTGGCCAGCGCGATACTGGCGATGGCCAGCAACTTGTCATCCCAATGCGGCTGGCCCACGCCCATCACCAACAGGGCACCGATGGTGCCGGGGCCGACGGTCAGGGGGATGGTCAATGGCACGATGGTCACGTCCTGCTGAACGTTGTCGGCCTGCACCGCCGGTTTGCCCTGCGCCATGCCCAACGCCGAGATGAAAAGCACGCTGCCGGCACCGATGCGGAAGGCGTCGGCGGTGATGCCGAAAATGCCGAAGATCGCCCGGCCGAACAAGTACAACAGCACGCTGGCGACCAGGGCGGCGAAGGCAACCTTCCAGGCCAGTTGCTTGCGCTCCTTGCTGGAATGGCCGCGGGTCAGGCTGATGAAGCACGACAGCACGAAGAACGGGCTGTAGAGCACGAGCATCTTCAGGTAGACACTGAACAACTCATGGAGCATGGGTTGGGATCCTCGGCTGCGGTGGGTGCCTGTCGATGCATCGTCGGCATTGCTTACGGGATAGACGCCGGATCCGTCTTAGCTTCCCGGTGATTCGCCCAATATTGGATCAGCTCGCGCAATTGCGACAGCTCCACCGGCTTGGCCATGTGCCCATCCATGCCCGCCAACTTGGCGCGCTCCTTGTGCTCGGCAAGGATGTGCGCGGTCAGCGCCACCACGGGCGTACGTGGGCGCTGGTGCGCGGCTTCCCATGCGCGCAGTTGCTGGGTGGCCGAGAAGCCATCCAGCACTGGCATTTCGCAATCCATCAGTACCAGGTCATAGCGCTGCGCCTTCATGGCTTGCAACGCTTCTTCACCATTGCATGCCGTGTCTGGCTCGAGGTTGAGCTTGCCCAGCATGCCGCGGATCACTTTGGTCGAGATGCTGTTGTCCTCGGCGACCAGCACGCGGAAGTCGCGGGGCAGGTCCAGTGCTTGCGGCACACCGGGAGGGGTGGCCGGCACCGCTTGCTCACGGCCACGTTGGGCCAGCTCTTCGGCCAGTGTGGTCTTCAGCGTATAGCCTGCCACCGGTTTGGCGAGTATCCGCTTGACCCCGGCATTGCGTGCGATGACCTTGCTCGGCGCGTTGCTGATGCCCGTGAGCATTACCACCAGGATGTCGTGGTTAAGGCTAGGGTCTTCCTTGATCTTGGCCGCCAGTTGCATGCCGGTCATGCCGGGCATGTTCTGGTCCAACAGCACGGCATCGAAGTAGTCGCGCAGGTGCGCCTTGGTGCGCAGCAATGCCAGCGCTTCCTTGCCGGAAGGCACCGCGCTGACATTCATGCCCCAGGCGCTGCACTGCTGCACCAGCACCTTGCGGCAGGTGTCGTTGTCGTCCACTACCAGTACCCGCGCGTCGCGCAACGGGCCATCGAGGTCGGCGGGCGGTTGTTCCAGGCGCGAAGGGTCCAGCGGCAGGGTCAGCCACAGGGTGTTGCCCATGCCGCTGCTGCTCTTGATGCCGAATTCGCCCTGCATCAGGCCGATCAACTGCTTGGCGATGACCAGCCCGAGGTGGCCGCCGAGCTTGTTGCTGGAGAGGAAGTGATGGCTGTGCAGCTCGGCTTGCAACAAGGCTTCGCGCTCGGCGGCGGGCAACGGTTCGCCGCTGTCCTGCACGGCAATGCGCAAACGCGGCGCTTCGCCACGTTGGTCGAGTGCCACCACCAGCAGGATCTCCCCCTGGTCGGTGTTTTTCAGGGCATTTTCCAGCAGGCTCGACAGTGCCTGGCGCAGGCGCGTTGGGTCGCCACTGATCACGCGAGGCACTTGAGGCTGGGTGAAGCTGATCAGCTCAATGTTCTGCTGTTCGGCCTTGGCCCGGAAGATGTTCAGGCAGTCCTCGATCAATGCATTGAGGTCGAACTGCACATCGTCCAGTTCGATCTGCCGGGACTCAAGCTTCGAGATGTCGAGAATCTCGTTGATCAGCGTCAGCAGCTCGTTGCCGGCGCTGTGGATGGTCTGCACGTAGTCGCGCTGCTTGACCGACAGCGGCGTGCCGAGCAGCAGCTCGGTCATGCCCAGCACGCCGTTCATGGGCGTGCGGATTTCGTGGCTGATCTTGGCCAGGAACTCGGCCTTGGCGTTGATTTCGGCATCGCTGGCGGCCAGGGCGCGGCTGGCGCTGAAGCGCTCTTCGCTCATGCGTCGCAGGCGTTCGCTGACCGCCAGGTTAAGCAAAAGGCCGCAAATGACGGTCAAGCCCATGAGCACGCACAGCAGCCACGGCGTCGACGTGCGGGTCAGGCCCAGAAGCGCCGGCAACAGCACCAGGCCGCCAAGGTTGTAGACCCCCATGGCGAGGGTGAACAGGCGTGCGGGTGCGTAGCCCTTGTACCAGTGATAGGCGCTGACCAGCAGCATGCTGACGCTGCCCAGGGCCAGCAGGGCATAGGTCATCAGGTTGAGTGGCAAGGTGTCGACGAACAGCAGCACCAGGCCGCTGACCGCAGCCACCAGCATCTCGCCCTGCAACAGGCGGTTGAGCCGCGGCGAATGGCACGGTGAGAAGAAATGCAGGGTGAAATACAGGCCAGCCAGGCCTGCGAGGACCAGGGTGAGGTAGGCCGCTGGCGTTTGCGCACTGTGCCACACGTGCCACCAGGGGCCGCTGAGGTTGAGCAGGATCAACCCGCTGAGCAGCATCAGGCCGTGGTAGAGCGCCAAAATCAACGTGGTGGTGGAGCGGCCATAGAGGAAGCGGATCAGGTTGTGCAGGATCAGCATCACCAGGCCGCCGAACAGCATGCCGAACAGCAGCGGTTGGGTCTGGTCGGAAGCGGCCACGGCCGCGGGCTCAAGGCTGATGGCCGGGCGCAGTTGGTGCTCGGACACCAGACGCAAGTAGATGTCCAGCGGCTGCCGGCTGTTGGGCAAAGGCAGCACATGGTCGCTGCCGCGCAGGGTCGGGCTGGCATTGCCGGCCTGGCGCCCGTGGTGCAGCTGACGGAGTAATTTGTCGCCCTCGAGGGCGTAGAGGTCCAGGCCTGAAAGGTCTGGGGCAAACACCCGTAGCAGTTGCTCCTGATCGCCAGGTTCCAGGCGATAGTGCAGCCACAGGGCTTGTTCGGCAGGGGCGGCATCCAGGTCGCTGAGCAGCAGCGGGCTGAACTGGTTGCGGTAGCGATCGGAGCGCACGTCGCTTAATTGCAGGTTGGCCTGTTCGTCGAGCAGAACAGACCAGCCTCCGCCTTCTTCGGCCGAGGCCGGGAGCAGGCAGAGCAGGGTCAGCAAGCTGACGATCAGAGCTGTGGCAATCCGAAGCCGACGCACTACGAAATCCCTTCTTAGCCGATGTGCCGGATACTAACTATGCGCGGCGCGCCAAGTCGAAGGCAAGGCCCAGAAAGGGCCCTGTCGACGAGCCGAAGGCCGTGGGCGCAAGGCGTCACGGCGCTTCGGTAAAGGTTACTGCTGGTGTTCACCGCGCTCGCGGGCAATGGCCCGGTAGCCGATGTCGGTACGGTAGAAGCTGCCGTCCCACTTGACCTGCTCTGCCAGGCGGTAGGCCTGCTGCTGAGCGGCTTCGACGGTTTGGCCCAGGGCAGTGGCGCAGAGCACACGGCCGCCGGCGGTAACCACTTGGCCGTCTTTCAGGGTGGTACCGGCATGGAACACCTTGCCTTCGAGCTTGGCGGCAGCGTCCAGGCCGCTGATCGCGTCACCTTTGGCGTAGTCGCCCGGGTAGCCACCGGCAGCCAGCACGACGCCCAGGCTCGGCCGTGGGTCCCACTGGGCTTCAACCTTGTCCAGGGCCTTGGCGAAGGCGGCTTCGATCAGCAGCACCAGGCTCGACTCCAGGCGCAGCATGACCGGTTGGGTTTCCGGGTCGCCGAAGCGGCAGTTGAACTCGATGACCTTGGGGTTGCCCGCCTTGTCGATCATCAGGCCGGCATAAAGGAAGCCGGTGTAGACGTTGCCTTCCTCGGCCATGCCGCGCACGGTCGGCCAGATGACTTGGTCCATCACGCGCTGGTGCACGTCGGCGGTCACGACTGGGGCAGGCGAGTAGGCGCCCATGCCACCGGTGTTCGGGCCGGTGTCGGCGTCGCCGACGCGCTTGTGGTCCTGGCTGGTGGCCATTGGCAGCACGTTGTGGCCGTCGACCATGACGATGAAGCTGGCTTCTTCGCCGTCCAGGAACTCTTCGATGACCACACGCGAACCCGCATCGCCAAAGGCGTTGCCGGCCAGCATGTCACGCACGGCGTCTTCGGCTTCTTGCAGGGTCATGGCGACGATCACGCCTTTGCCCGCCGCCAGGCCGTCGGCCTTGATCACGATCGGCGCACCCTTTTCCTGCAGGTAGGCCAGGGCTGGCTCGATTTCGGTGAAGTTCTGGTAGTCGGCGGTCGGGATCTTGTGACGCGCCAGGAAATCCTTGGTGAAGGCCTTGGAGCCTTCAAGCTGTGCGGCGCCTTTGGTGGGGCCGAAGCAGTCCAGGTTGCGGCTGCGGAACAGGTCGACGACACCTGCGACCAGTGGCGCTTCAGGGCCGACGATGGTCAGTTGCACGTTCTGTTCGGCGAAGTCGGCCAGTTGCTCCAGGGCGTTGACGTCGATGGCGACGTTTTCGCACTTGGCTTCAGTGGCGGTGCCGGCGTTGCCCGGGGCAACGAAAACTTTCTCGACGCGTGGGTCCTGGGCGACTTTCCAGGCCAGGGCGTGCTCACGGCCGCCGCTGCCGATGATCAAAACTTTCATGTCAAAACCTCTGTTTGGCGGCGTACTTCGCCCGCTGTGGGAGCGGGTTCACCCGCGAATGCGGCGGTAAGCCCAGCATCGCATTCGCGGGTGAACCCGCTCCCACAGGGGCCGAGGTACGGCCGGCCATCTTGATTAGTGGCGGAAGTGGCGCATACCGGTGAACACCATCGCGATGCCGGCTTCGTCGGCTGCGGCGATGACTTCGGCATCACGCATCGAACCACCTGGCTGAATTACGGCGCTGATACCCACTTTAGCCGCATTGTCGATGCCGTCACGGAACGGGAAGAACGCATCCGACGCCATGACCGCACCTTGAACCTGCAGGCCAGCATGCTCGGCCTTGATTGCAGCAATGCGAGCGGAGTTGACGCGGCTCATCTGGCCGGCGCCGACGCCGATGGTCTGGCGCTGCTTGGCGTAGACGATGGCGTTGGACTTGACGAACTTGGCCACTTTCCAGGCAAACACCAGGTCGTGGATTTCTTGCTCGGTCGGGGCACGCTTGGTGACGATTTTCAGGTCATCGGCGGTGATCATGCCGATATCGCGGCTCTGCACCAGCAAACCACCGTTGACGCGCTTGAAGTCCCAGCCGGCAGCACGCTCAGCTGGCCATTCGCCGCATTCCAGCAAGCGAACGTTCTGCTTGGCGGCGACCACGTCGCGTGCGGCCTGGGAGATTTTCGGGGCGATGATCACTTCGACGAACTGGCGCTCGACGATGGCCTTGGCGGTTTCGCCATCGAGCTCGCGGTTGAAGGCGATGATGCCGCCGAAGGCCGACTCGGTGTCAGTGGCGTAGGCCAGGTCGTAGGCCTTGCGGATGCCGCCTTCGTCTTCCGGTACCACGGCCACGCCGCACGGGTTGGCGTGCTTGACGATGACGCAGGCAGGTTTGACGAAGCTCTTCACGCACTCCAGCGCAGCGTCGGTGTCGGCCACGTTGTTGAACGACAGCTCCTTGCCTTGCAGCTGGATGGCGGTGGAGATGCTGGCTTCACCCTTCTTGGCTTCGACATAGAACGCCGCGCTCTGGTGCGGGTTCTCGCCGTAGCGCATTTCCTGGGCTTTGACGAACTGGCTGTTGAAGGTGCGCGGGAATTCGCTGCGTGCTTCAGTGCTCAGGGTGTCCTTGGCCTGGTCGATGGTGCCCATGTAGTTGGCGATCATGCCGTCGTAGGCGGCAGTGTGTTCGAACGCCTTGAGCATCAGGTCGAAGCGCTGGGCGTAGGTCAGGCCGCCGGCTTTCAGGCCGTCGAGGACGCTGGCGTAGTCGCTGGCATTGACCACGATGGCAACGTCTTTGTGGTTTTTGGCAGCGGAGCGGACCATGGTCGGGCCACCGATGTCGATGTTCTCGATGGCGGTCGGCAGGTCACAGCCTGGCTTGGAGATGGTGGCTTCGAAGGGGTACAGGTTGACGGCGACCAGGTCGATCGGCTTGATGCCGTGCTCGTTCATGATGGCGTCGTCGATGCCGCGACGGCCCAGAATGCCACCGTGGATTTTCGGGTGCAGGGTCTTGACCCGGCCATCCATCATTTCGGCGAAGCCGGTGTAGTCGGCCACTTCCACCGCGTTCACGCCGTTATCCTTGAGCAGCTTGTAGGTGCCGCCGGTGGACAGGATCTCGACACCGAGCTGCTGCAGCTCACGGGCGAATTCGAGGATACCGGTCTTGTCGGAGACGCTGATCAGGGCGCGGCGGATCGGCAGGCGGGTAGTCTGGTCGGTCATTTCGGATTCCATAACGCGGTGGAGTCAGCAAAAAAGGCGCCTCTGTTCAGGGAGCCGCCTTTTCTGATTGGGATTCTGGCTTACAACAAGTCGTACTGCTTGAGCTTCTTGCGCAGGGTGCCTCGGTTGAGCCCGAGCATCTCGCTGGCCTTGGTCTGGTTGCCCTTCACGTAATTCATCACGCTTTCAAGCAGGGGCGCCTCGACTTCGGAGAGCACCAGGTTGTACACGTCCGTGACGGTCGCGCCTTCCAGGTGGGCGAAGTAGTTGTGCAGCGCCTTCTCGACGCTGTCGCGAAGGGTCTGGCCCTCTTCGCTCGGCGTGTTGAGGTGCTGTTTCAGGTTGGCGTTGTCGCTCACGGGCGTTGTTCCACTCACAAATGTCTCGGTCATCATCGTCATGCGGCCACCCCTTGTCCGTCCTCTGTCTCAAGGCTCTGTCGACGTTCACTGAAAAACGCGCGAACGTTGGCGCACTGCGCTTGTGTGTCTTCCAAAGCATTGAACCGGGAGCGAAACTCCTTGCCGCCGGGTCGTGTTGCCAGGTACCAGCCAACGTGCTTGCGGGCGATACGTACGCCCATCACATCGCCATAGAAGGCATGCAGCGCGGCCAGGTGCTCTAGCAGGATGCGTTCCACTTCGTCCAGCTGCGGGGCCGGCAACTGTTCGCCGGTCCGCAGGTAATGCTCGATCTCGCGAAAGATCCAGGGCCGCCCTTGGGCAGCGCGGCCGATCAACAGGCCATCGACCCCGGTGGCGTCCAGTACCGCCCGGGCCTTTTCTGGCGAGGTGATATCGCCGTTGGCAAATACCGGGATAGACACCGCCTGCTTGATGGCAGCGATGGTGTCGTATTCGGCTTCGCCTGTGTACAGGTCGGCGCGTGTGCGGCCATGCACCGCTAGCGCCTGGATGCCGGCCTGTTCAGCGATCTTCGCCACATTCAGGCCGTTCTTGTTCGCCCGATCCCACCCCGTGCGGATCTTCAGCGTCACCGGGACGTCCACGGCGCCTACCACGGCGTGGAGAATCTCGCTGACCAAGGCTTCATCTCTCAATAAAGCAGAGCCTGCAGCTTTGTTGCAGACTTTTTTTGCCGGGCAGCCCATGTTGATGTCGATGATCTGGGCACCCGCTTCGACGTTGGCCTTTGCCGCCGCTGCCATCATCTGGGCATCCCCGCCGGCGATCTGCACCGAGCGCGGCTCGGGATCGCCTTCGTGAATGCGGCGCAGGCTCGACTTGCGGCTGTTCCACAGGCTCATGTCGCTGGACACCATCTCCGACACCACCATGCCTGCGCCCAGGCGCTTGCAAAGTGTTCGGAAAGGCTGGTCCGTGACCCCGGCCATGGGGGCGAGGATCAGGTTGTTTCGCAGTGTGTATGGGCCGATGCGTACCGCCGACATAGGTGATCCCTGTTGTGGGGCCGAATCTTGGAGTTCGAAAAAGGGTGGGCATGATACCCGCTCTCGGTGACCGGATAAAGATGGATTTGGATAAAATCTGAACAGTTGTCGGCTTATGACTTTTGGTGTGGGTAGGCGAGGCTGGGGGCACAAAGTGCCCCCAGGATCAGCCGATTACTCCGGCGAGCGGAAGCTCAGGCTGTAGTTCACGGCCTTGGGGCCTGGGTCGAGGATGTCCAGGGCGATGTGGATCGGGGTCTGGCTGGGCATCTCGCCGCGCCCGGCCAGTTCGCCAGAGAGGTACTCGCTGGGCTTGAAGCGCCGGCTGGCGATCAGTTGGCCATTGAGGTCGGCGAAACGCAGCTCGAGCAGCGGGAACGGCTGGGCGAAGGGGGCGCGGTTGTAGATGATCGCATCGACGATCAGCGCACCCTTGAAGTCAGGGTGGCTGCGCACCACCAGGTTGCTGCTCTTGATGCGGGCGATGTCGACGCGGGTCGGCACTTCGCAGCCGAACAGCGGGCATACCTGCTGGAAGATCGGCCGGTACTGGTCCTGGCGGGCCATTTCATCGAAATGGAACCACACGTACTGGAACGCCAGCAGGCCTGCAGCCAGCAGCGTCAGGAAGCCCCACAGCAAGCGCTTGCCCCAGTTGGGCTGGGGCTTTTCCCAGCCCAGTTGCAGCGGGTCGTCGACCACGTCGACCAGCGGTTCCTTGCGCGGCGCACGCTCGGGTTTGCTGGACAGGCCAGGCTCCAGGCGTTCACCGGGCAACGGCTCTACAGGGTCGTCGTCGTGGGCCGACAAGTGCAGGTCCAGTTCGTCATCGTCGCGCGCGCTGAGGCCCTTTTCCGGGGCTGGATCGTGGCTGGCAGCGAAGTGCTCGCTGACGAACGCATGGTGCTCGTCGGCCTCGATGTCGCGCCGTACGGGGGGCTCGTCGTCGATGTCCAGGTCCAGGTGGCCGCCCAGGGTCGGCTCGGTGCGATCGCCCGGGGCGGGCTCCAGGTCCAGTGACTCTTGCTCGAACGCTTCCTGTTCCAGCGCGTGCTGTGTCAGTAGCGTGGGTGCAGGTTCAGGCGCCTGTTCAGGCTCGAAGCGGTCGTCGGTGGCGTTGCCAAACAGCTCATCGGTATGGGCGTCTGGCTGATGTTCTTCGCGGCGGGCCTGCAAACCGTTGTCCGCGCTGGGCGGGCGAGCGGCGGCAGGCTCGCCACGACGTTCAAGGCGGGCCAGCTCTTGGTCCAGGTCCAGTTCATCCAGGGCCTGGGCCGTGAGCGCCCAGTCGTCCTCAGGGGGCGCTGGGCGTTCGCTGGCGGGGGGATCGGGCGTGACCGCAGGCTCGGCAATCGGCTCGGCAGGTGCTGCGGATACCACTGGCGCCACGGGCACCCTAGGTTCCACAGGCACGCTGGCATCACCGGCGCGGTTCTGCTCCAGCAGTTGCTTTGCGGCGTTGAACACCTGCAGGCAATGGCCGCACCGCACCACGCCGCGCGCCACACTCAACTGGTGATGGGTGACGCGAAAGCTGGTCTGGCAATGCGGGCACTGGGTGACGAAACTGTCGGTCATGCGGCGATCCGGGGTTGTACAAAAGTTATTCTAGCGCGCTTAACGGCGGCGACCACTGATGCGCACCCAACCATCGCGTACGGCGATCGGGTCCAGCTCGAAGTCGGCGGCGTAGGCAGCAGCCACTTCATCGCCTTGTTCGGCAAGGATGCCCGACAGTGCCAGCAGGCCACCAGGGCGGACCAGGCCAGACAGCTGTGGCGCCAGCGAGACCAGCGGGCCGGCCAGGATGTTGGCGACCAGTACGTCGGCCTGCATGGCCGGCATGTGCTCGGGCAGGTACAGCGCCAGCTTCTCGTCGGCGATGCCGTTGCGCTGGGCATTGTCGCGCGAGGCTTCAATGGCCTGCACGTCGATGTCGGTACCGACCGCTTCGCGCGCGCCCAGCAGCAGGGCGGCAATGGCCAGAATCCCCGAGCCGCAGCCAAAGTCCAGCACCTGGGTGCCTTCGAGTTGCTGGCCGTCGAGCCATTCCAGGCACAGGGCGGTGGTCGGGTGGGTACCGGTGCCGAACGCCAAGCCTGGGTCGAGCAGCAGGTTTACTGCGTCCTTGTCCGGCGCTTCGTGCCAGCTTGGCACGATCCACAGGCGACGGCCGAAGCGCATGGGCTGGAAGTTGTCCATCCAGCTGCGCTCCCAGTCCTGGTCTTCGATCACTTCAGCCTGGTGCTCGGGCAGTTCGGCGCCGGTCAGCAGGCGGACGTGGGCGAACACCTGCTCGGGCTCGGCATCGGCCTCGAACAGGGCCAGCAGGTGAGTGTGCGACCACAGTGGGGTGGTGTTGAGGTCGGGTTCGAAGATCGGCTGATCTTCTGCGTCCACGAACGTGACCGAGACGGCGCCGACTTCAAGCAGGGCGTCTTCGTAGGTTTCGGCTTGTTCCGGGCTGATGGCCAGGCGTACTTGCAGCCAGGGCATGGCGGGCACCTTTGGTAAATCGACAGGGGCAGCCCGAGGCTGCGCGAAGGCTCGCAGTTTACGCGAGTGCGCGGGGTTTGTGGATTGTATCGGGGGCCTGCCGCGAATGGGGCGCACAGCGCCCCGGCGATCACTCAGACAAAACAGAGCGACAGGGACTCCGCTATATAAGCAGGCTTCTCTTCCCCTTCAATTTCCAGCGTGGCGATTGCCTTGAGCAGCCACTGACCGGGTTTTTTCTCAAGCACTTCGGCGAGATCGATCTTCAGCCGCACCTGGCTGTCGACCTTGACCGGTTGAATGAACCGTACGCTGTCCAGCCCGTAGTTCACGACCATCTTCAACCCTTGCGGCAGGACCAGGATGTCCTCCATCAGCGTGGGGATCAGCGACAACGTCAGGAAACCATGGGCGATCGTGCAGCCAAACGGTGTTTTCGCCGCCTTCTCCGGGTCGACATGGATGAACTGAAAATCGCCAGTGGCTTCGGCAAACAGGTTGATGCGCTGCTGGTCGATTTTCAGCCAGGCAGAACGGCCCAGTTCCTTGCCAACGTACTGCGAAAGCTCTGTAACCGGTACATAGGGCATCGCGACTCTCCAGGTTGTGAGTTGGTACGAAGGTGCAAGATCAGCACGCCCCACCGTTTCAGTCAAGTTGCGCGTTTTTCGGCGATTATCGGCTTATACCCTTAGCGTGCTTATAATGGCCGCCATGCCCAAGGGAGGTGCTTATGCTGTTGCGTGGTTTGACCTGGCTGGTGTTGTTTCAACTGCTGGGTACGGCGATCAATCACCTGTTTGTGTCGTTTTTGCCGGGGCCGATCATCGGCCTGTTGCTGCTGCTGTGCTTCCTGATGGCCAGGGGGGAGGTCGGCAAGCCGCTCAATGAAGCCGCCAGCAGCTTGCTGCGCTACCTGCCACTGCTGCTGGTGCCGCCGGCGGTGGGGGTAATGGTGTATGCCAAGGACATCGCCGCCGACTTCTGGGCGATTGCCGGTGCACTGTTCATTTCGTGCCTGCTGACCCTGGTGTTCGTCGGCGTGTTGATGCAGAAGCTCATCCACCGCCAAGGCAAGCGCGAGGAGCAGCCATGATGCTCGACTGGCAAGGCGCGCTCGACGCGGTCATCCACCATCCCTTGTTTGGCATCGGCATTACCCTGGGGGCCTATCAGGTTGTGCTTGCGGGCTATGAGAAGACCCGCTGGATCTTCCTGCAGCCGGTACTGGTGTCGATGCTACTGGTGATCGGCGTGCTGCTGGTGTGCGGCATCGACTACAGCGAGTACCGCCAGCGCACCGAGATCATGAACACGCTCCTGGGGCCCGCCACCGTGGCCCTGGCCGTGCCGCTCTACCTCAACCTGCGGCGTATTCGCCAACTGTTCTGGCCGACATTTACTACGCTGGTAATCGGAGGCCTGTTCGCTACGGTCTGCTGCCTGCTGCTGGGCTGGTGGTTCGGCGCCGAACACATGATCCTGATGACCATGGCGCCGAAGTCGGTGACGTCGCCGATCGCCATGCTGGTGGCCGAGCAGATTGGTGGTGTGGCGGCATTGGCTGCGGTGTTCGTGCTGATCACTGGGGTCATCGGCGCGATCTTCGGCCCGGCACTGCTGACCCGTCTCGGTGTGCACAGCCCTGAGGCGCGCGGCATGTCGCTGGGCGTGACCGCGCATGCGGTGGGCACTTCGGTGGCCCTGCAGGAAAGTGATGAATGCGGCGCTTTCGCCGCGCTGGCGATGAGCCTGATGGGGGTGGCCACGGCGGTGTTCCTACCGCTGGCGGTCAGCCTGGTGGCTTGAGGAGTTGTGATGACGCTACCGCTGTTTCCCCTCAATACCGTGCTGTTTCCGGGGTGCTTCCTCGATTTGCAGATTTTCGAGGCGCGCTACCTGGACATGATTGGCCGCTGCATGAAGCAGGGCGAGGGCTTTGGGGTGGTGTGCATCCTGGAAGGGGAGCAGGTTGGCAAAGCGCCACCGACGGTTGCTTCGATCGGTTGCGAGGCGATGATCCGCGACTTCGTGCAGCAGGAGAACGGCTTGCTGGGTATCCGTGTCGAAGGGGTGCGGCGTTTCAACCTGGAGCAGACCGAGGTGCAGAAGGACCAGTTACTGGTCGGGCAGGTGCAGTGGTTGCCGGAGCTTCCTGATAGCCAGCTGGGCGAGGCGGACGACGACCTGCTGGCGTTGCTGGTTGCCCTGGGTGAGCACCCGATGGTCGAGGCGCTGGACATGCCGCGGCCGGTGGATGGGCGGCAGGCGTTGGCCAATCAGCTGGCGTATCTGCTGCCGTTCATGGAAGAGGACAAGCTGGACCTGCTGAGCATCGACTCGCCGCAGTTGCGGCTGGAGGAGATTCAAAGGCTGTTGGAGCGGATTCAGGGTGAGCTGTTTGCCTGACTGATCACTGTGGCTTGTTGTGGCCTCTTCGCGGGGCAAGCCCGCTCCCACAGGTGTGGTGCATTGCAGGCTGCCTGTGGGAGCGGGCTTGCCCCGCGAAGAGGCCACATCAGGCAACATCAATACTGATACCGTTCCAAAGCCTGCGGCAGCGCGTGCATGGCAAAGAACGCCAGCAGCGCGACACACGCCGGCAGCACCAACCACCACACCCGTAGCGGCAGCGCTGGAAGCGGCTGGCGATGCTGCACCAAGGTCAGGCTAACCGCGCAGACGCAGCACGCCAGCAAGGCCCCGGCCAGAATATCGGTCGGCCAGTGCGCCCCCAGGTAAACCCGCGACAACGCAATCGCCAAGGCAGGAATGCACCCCAGCAACACCCAGGTCAGGCGCATCCGCGGCGGCTGACCACGCCCTGCCAACACCGCCATTACCAAGAAGAACGCAAACGACGCCGAGCTGTGGCCGCTGGGCATGCTGTAGCTGGTCAGTGGGTCGGTCAGCACCTCGGGCCGCGCGCGGGCGAACAGCCACTTGAGCGTGCCATTGGCAATCGCCGTACCCATCAATGCGCCGCCCGCAAACAGTGCATGGCGCCATTGTTGGGCGAGCAGCAGCAGGCCGGTCAGCAGCCCACCGAGGAAAAACTGCGTGCGAAAATCACCCAGCCGTGTCACGAGTACCACGGTACCGTCGATGACTTGGCTGCGGTGTTCCTGCACCAGTGTCATCACGCCCTGATCGAATTCGTGCAGGTACGGCCAGCCCAGGAATACCCCGGCCAAGGCCGCGAAGCTCAAGCCGGCGATCAGCCGAGTGCCGTGGCGTTGATCGCGGATGCTGCTGTTCAGGCTCAGGCCGATGAGCACCGCCAACGCACCGGCAAGGATGCCCGCATCCAGCCAGAAGCCTTCCGGTAAAGGCAGGCGCATGGCGGCGCCCGTGGCCCAGCCAGGCAGCAGGTAGGCAACCGACCAGCCGGCGCCTGCCACCAGGCTGACGGCGATGAAGCGTGGCAGTGGCATGTCGAACATGCCGGCGACCATCGGCAGCATGGGCCGCAGCGGCCCGATGAAGCGCCCGACCAGCAGGCTGGCGATGCCATAACGTTGGAAGTAGGATTCGGCGCTGCCGATCCATTCCGGGTGATTGCGCAGCAGTGGCAGGCGGCGGATGTTCTGGTGGAAATACTTGCCGACCGTGTACGACAGTGCATCACCCAGCAAGCCGCCGAGAAAGCCCAGCAACAGCGTTTCGCCCAGGCTGAAGGTGCCGCTGCCGGCCAGCACGGCGACCGCGAACAGCAGCACGGTGCCAGGCACGATGATGCCGGCAATGGCCAGGCATTCGATGCAGGCCACCAGGAAAATCGCCAGGCCAAGCCACTGGGGGTTGGCGCTAAGCCAGCCGGTCAGGCTGTCGAGCCATTGGCCCATGTGTCAGTTTCCTTGTTGATGAATGAAGAAGTCTCGGCCTTCGACTTGGCCGCGTCGCAGCGGGTTCCGTGTACAGAAGCGGGCGTATTCGGCGTCGACGAAGCGGTACGGCAGGTGCTCGTCGCGGCCCTGCGGGATGCCCAGGCGCGCAGCCTGGATCACCCGCGGCACGGCGATGCCGCAGTCGTCGACGTACAAGTGCTCAGGGTCGAACCGCTGCGCGTCCCAGCGCGGCACTTTCAGGCCCAGTGCACGGCATAGCAGGGTCTGGCCTGCGCACAGCCGCTCGGCGGGGCGCAGGTTGCCGCTGGCGTCGGGGTTGTTCAGTTGCATCTGCGCCAGGCTGTTGGCGTTCGAGAGGTCATCCTGCCAAGGGTAGGCGGACTTGATCAGCACCGCATTGCCCGGGCCATGGGCGCTGAAGTTCAACGAGTCGCCTCCGCGGGCGTAATACATGTAGATGTGCCCGCCGTCGAGGAACAGGGCCTTGCGCTTTTCCGTATACCCGAGCGAGGCATGGCTGCCTTTGTCGGTCAGGTAGTAGGCCTCGGTCTCGATGATGCGCGCGGCCAGCCACAGGTCGCCCTGGCGATGGCGGATGACCTTGCCCAGCAACTCCTTGGCCAGGGTCTGGGCGTCACGGTCGAAAAAGCGGTCGGGCAGGGCTGGCATGCTGGCAGTTCGTGGCTTCAAAGGCCTGGATGATAGCAATGAATGGCTTAATCGAGGCTGAACCGGGTGGGTGGTTGAATGGTATCTGCATGTTTCTTGGGCGGGCTGAGAGGTGATCGTCTTGGGGGATTTGGTGTCTGGGAGATCGAGCGCCGCCCGCGCGGCGTTTCGCAGCACAAGGCTGCTCCTACATCTGTTTCGGGCCAATTATTCCTGGGGCCGCCCATCTCCTGTAGGAGCAGCCTTGTGCTGCGAAGCGCCGCGCATGCGGCGCCCGACCTGCCGGGTGCTAAAAACCAACCCAAGCCCACCATTTTCTACCATCCGCCACCCGCCGCTGGGCGTATACCTGCGCGACAGTTATAATCAGCCGATTTCCCCTTCGCCAAGACACCGAACCCATGACTGAGTCCGTTCTTGACTACATGACCCGTTTGGGTCGCGCTGCTCGCCAGGCTTCCCGGGTGATCGGCCGTGCCAGCACCGCGCAGAAGAACCGCGCCCTGCAAGCGGCTGCCGATGCACTGGACGCTGCCCGCGCCGAGTTGACCGCCGCCAACGCGCTGGACCTCGCCGCAGGCCGTGCCAATGGCCTGGAGCCCGCGCTGCTCGACCGCCTGGCGCTGACCCCGGCGCGTATCGACGGCATGATCACAGGCTTGCGCCAGGTGGCCAGCCTGCCGGACCCGGTCGGCGCCATCCGCGACATGAGCTACCGCCCATCGGGTATTCAGGTCGGCAAGATGCGTGCACCCCTGGGGGTGATCGGGATCATCTACGAATCGCGCCCGAACGTGACCATCGATGCCGCCAGCCTGTGCCTGAAGTCCGGCAATGCGACCATCTTGCGTGGCGGCTCCGAGGCCATCCACTCCAACCGTGCCATCGCCACCTGCATCCAGCGTGGCCTGGCCGAGGCCGGCCTGCCGGCGGCGGTAGTGCAAGTGGTCGAGACCACCGATCGCGAAGCCGTGGGCGCGCTGATCAGCATGCCCGAGTTCGTCGATGTGATCGTGCCGCGCGGTGGCCGTGGCCTGATCGAACGTATCAGCCGCGATGCGCGGGTGCCGGTCATCAAGCACCTGGACGGCATCTGCCATGTCTACGTCAGCGAACATGCCGACCTGGACAAGGCCTGGCGCGTCGCTTTCAACGCCAAGACCTACCGCTACGGCATCTGTGGCGCCATGGAAACCCTGCTGGTCGACCAGCGTGTAGCCGAGCGCTTCCTGCCGGAAATGGCCCACCGTTTCCAGGAAAAGGGCGTCGAGCTGCGTGGCTGCGAGCGCACGCGTGCGCTCATCGAGGCCAAGCCGGCCAGCGAAGACGACTGGCACACCGAATACCTGGATGCGATCCTGTCGATTCGTGTAGTCGATGACCTGGACCAGGCCATCGAACACATCAACCACTATGGCTCGCACCACACCGATTCGATCATCACCGAGCACCAGGGCCAGGCCCGCCAGTTCATGGCAGAGGTCGACTCGGCGTCGGTGATGCTCAATACCCCAACCTGCTTCGCCGACGGTTTCGAGTACGGCTTGGGCGCGGAGATCGGTATCTCCACCGATAAGTTGCATGCCCGCGGCCCGGTTGGCCTGGAAGGCCTGACCTGCGAGAAGTACGTGGTGATCGGCGACGGCCAGCTACGCGGCCAGGAGTCCTGCTGAGTTGAGCAAGGCCCAGGCAGTCCGGCGCATCGGCATTCTAGGCGGCACCTTCGACCCCGTTCACATCGGCCACCTGCGCAGCGCGCTGGAAGTGGCCGAGTTGATGGCGTTGGACGAGTTGCGCCTGTTGCCCAATGCCCGGCCGCCGCACCGCGACACCCCGCAAGTGGCCGCGCAAGATCGCCTGGCCATGGTGCGCAGCGCCGTGCAGGGCGTCGCCTGCCTGAGCGTGGATGCCCGTGAGCTTGCCCGCGACAAGCCGTCGTACACCATCGACACCCTGGAGTCGATCCGCGCCGAACTGGGCGCTGACGACCAGCTGTTCCTGGTGTTGGGTTGGGATGCCTTTTGTGGCCTGCCCGCCTGGCACCGCTGGGAAGAGCTGCTGCAACACTGTCACATCCTGGTGCTGCAACGCCCGGATGCCGACGTTGAACCCCCTGACGAGCTGCGCAACCTGTTGGCTGCGCGCTCCGAGAGCGATCCCACCGCCATGTCCGGCCCGGCGGGAAATATTTCGTTCGTCTGGCAGACACCGCTTGCGGTGTCGGCTACACAGATCCGACAGCTGCTGGCCAGCGGCAAATCGGTGAGGTTCCTGGTGCCGGACGCCGTACTGGCCTACATCGAGGCACACGAACTGTATCGTGTGCCTAACTGACGGTGCTCCGGCACCTCATCCAACAAGTTGAACGAGTTTTATATGACCAAGCAGAAAATTTACGGCGAAGAACTGGTCCAAGTGACCAAGGCAGCGCTGGAAGACGTCAAGGCCCAGGATATCCAGGTCATCGACGTGCGTGAAAAGCACAGCCTGACCGACTACATGATCATTGCCACCGGTACGTCCAACCGCCAGATCAACGCGATGGCCGAAAAGGTCCGTGAAGCCGTCAAGGCCAAGGGTGCTCAACCCCTGGGTGAAGAAGGCAAGGGCGACAGCGACTGGGTGCTGCTGGACCTGAACGATGTCATCGTGCACATGATGACCGCCGCTGCCCGCCAGTTCTACGACCTGGAGCGTCTGTGGCAGGGTGCCGAGCAAAGCCGTGCCGCCGATGGCAAGCACCACAGCCCGGACCATGCCCACGAGTACTCCGACAAGCTCAAAGACCGGGAATAAGGAAGCGTCGTGCGTCTGCGCCTGATCGCGGTCGGCTCGCGCATGCCCAAGTGGGTCGAGGACGGTTGGCATGAATATGCCAAGCGCCTGCCCCCGGAGCTGTCGCTTGAGCTGGTGGAAATCCCGCTGAATACCCGTGGCAAGAATGCCGACGTCGCTCGCCTGATCCGTCAGGAGGGCGAAGCCATGCTGAGCAAGGTTCAGCCTGGGGAACGCATCGTCACCCTCGAGGTCCATGGCAAGCCCTGGAGTACCGAGCAGCTTGCTACCGAGCTGGACCGCTGGCGCCTGGATGCGCGCACGGTGAATTTGATGGTGGGCGGCCCGGAAGGGCTGGCGCCTGAGGTTTGCGCACGCGCTGAGCAACGCTGGTCGCTGTCGCCGCTGACGTTGCCGCACCCGTTGGTAAGGATACTCATCGGCGAGCAGATCTATCGCGCCTGGACCGTGTTGTCCGGGCACCCTTACCACAAATGAGCCTGTAAGCAGTCCGATGTCGCAGCCGATCCGTCTCAAGGACCACGAGAAAGACGCCCGCCTGGTGCGTAACCGCGTCGTGGTCGGCGCGGTGGCGATCATGCTGCTTATCTGCGTTTTGATCGCGCGGCTGTATTACCTGCAGATCATCCAGTACGACTATCACTCGACGCTGTCGGAGAACAACCGGGTGCATGTGCAGCCGATTCCGCCGACCCGTGGGCTGATCTTCGACCGCAATGGGGTGATCATCGCCGATAACCGGCCCAGCTTCAGCCTGTCCATGACCCGTGAACGTGCGGGTAACTGGCAGGAAGTGCTGGACAATATCGTCGAAGTGCTGGAGCTGACTGACGACGACCGCGCCCTCTTCGAGAAGCGCATGCGCCAGGGCCGTCGGCCGTTCGAGCCGGTGCCCATCCTGTTCGAACTGAGCGAAGAGCAGATCGCCCGGGTGGCGGTGAACCAGTTCCGCCTGCCCGGCGTGGAAGTGGTCGCGCAGTTGGTGCGGCATTACCCGCAAGGTGCGCATTTTGCGCACTCGGTGGGGTATGTCGGGCGTATCAACGAGAAAGAGCTGAAAACCCTCGACCCTGTGAACTACAGCGGTACGCACCATATCGGCAAGACCGGTATCGAGCGTTTCTACGAAGATGCGTTGCACGGCCAGGTCGGTTACGAGGAAGTCGAGACCAACGCCCGCGGCCGCGTGCTGCGGGTGCTCAAGCGTACCGACCCCAAGCCTGGCAAGGACATCGTCCTGAGCCTCGACATCAAGCTGCAGGAAGCCGCCGAGGCCGCCTTGGGTGGCCGTCGTGGCGCGGTGGTGGCGCTCGACCCGCGTACCGGCGAAGTGCTGGCAATGGTCAGCCAGCCAAGCTTCGACCCTAACCTGTTCGTCACCGGCATCAGCTTCAAGGCCTATGCCGAGCTGCGGGATTCGATCGACCGGCCGTTGTTCAACCGCGTACTGCGCGGGCTGTACCCCCCTGGCTCGACCATCAAGCCTGCGGTGGCCATCGCCGGTTTGGACAGTGGCGTGGTCAATGCCGGCAGCCGGGTGTTCGACCCAGGCTATTACCAACTGCCCAACTACGATCACAAATACCGTAACTGGAACCGCTCTGGCGATGGCTGGGTCGACCTGGATACCGCGATCATGCGCTCCAACGACACCTACTTTTACGACCTTGCCCACAAGATGGGCATCGATCGTTTGTCCAGCTACATGAACAAGTTCGGCATCGGCCAGCGGGTTTCGCTCGACATGTTCGAAGAGTCCGCCGGCCTGATGCCGTCTCGCGAATGGAAGCGTGCCACCCGCCGCCAGGCCTGGTTCCCCGGCGAAACCCTGATTCTCGGGATCGGCCAGGGCTACATGCAAGCCACGCCGCTGCAGCTGGCCCAGGCCACCGCATTGATCGCCAACAAAGGCGTGTGGAACCGCCCGCACCTGGCCAAGACCATCGAAGGCCAACCGCCGGTGGACGAGAACCCGATGGAAAACATCATCCTGCGTGACAAGTCGGACTGGGCCAAGGTGACCCACGGCATGGAGCAGGTGATGCACAACGCCCGTGGTACCGCGCGCAAGGCTGCTGCCGGCGCCCAGTACCGCATCGCCGGCAAGAGCGGTACTGCCCAGGTGGTGGCGATCAAGCAAGGCGAGAAATACGACCGCAACAAACTTCAGGAACGCCACCGCGACCACGCCCTGTTCGTCGCCTTCGCCCCGGCCGACGACCCGAAGATCGTGGTGTCGGTGATGGTCGAGAACGGCGAATCCGGCTCTGGCGTCGCCGCACCCGTGGTGCGCCAAATCATGGACGCCTGGTTGCTCGACGAGCACGGCCGGCTCAAGTCCGAGTTCGCTCCCGCCACCGTTACCCAGGAATCGGCCCTGTGATGAACAATTTCGATCGCATGCTCTCCAGCGAGGATGTGATGCGTCGGCGCGCCAGCTTCCTGCAGCGCATCCATATCGATGGCCCGTTGCTGGTCATCCTCCTGACCCTCGCGGCCGGCAGCCTGTTCGTGCTGTATTCGGCCAGTGGCAAGAACTGGGACCTGCTGCTCAAGCAGGCGACTTCGTTCGGCATCGGCCTGGTGTCGATGTTCGTCATCGCCCAGCTGGAGCCGCGGTTCATGGCGCGCTGGGTGCCATTGGCCTACGTCACCGGGGTGCTGTTGCTGGTGGTGGTGGACGTGATGGGCCACAACGCCATGGGCGCCACCCGGTGGATCAACATCCCCGGGGTGATTCGCTTCCAGCCCTCGGAATTTCTCAAGATCATCATGCCGGCGACCATCGCCTGGTACCTGTCCAAGCGCACCTTGCCGCCACACCTCAAGCATGTGGCGATCAGCCTGGTGTTGATCGGCGTGCCGTTCATCCTCATCGTTCGTCAGCCCGACCTGGGCACGGCGCTGTTGATTCTGGCCTCCGGTGCGTTCGTGCTGTTCATGGGCGGGCTGCGCTGGCGCTGGATTGTCAGTGTGGTAGCGGCGGCGGTGCCGGTGGCAGTGGCCATGTGGTTCTTCGTCATGCACGACTACCAGAAGCAGCGCGTGCTGACCTTCCTCGACCCGGAAAGCGACCCCTTGGGCACCGGCTGGAACATCATCCAGTCCAAGGCTGCGATCGGTTCGGGCGGGGTATTCGGTAAGGGCTGGCTGCTGGGCACCCAGTCGCACCTGGACTTTTTGCCCGAGAGCCACACCGACTTCATCATCGCCGTGCTCGGTGAGGAGTTCGGCCTGGTCGGCATCTGCCTGCTGCTGATCGTCTACCTGCTGCTGATTGGTCGCGGCCTGATGATCACGGCCCAGGCGCAGACCCTGTTCGGCAAGCTGCTGGCGGGCAGCTTGACGATGACCTTCTTTGTATACGTGTTCGTCAATATCGGTATGGTCAGCGGCCTTCTGCCCGTGGTGGGCGTGCCGCTGCCCTTCATCAGCTATGGCGGAACTTCGTTGGTGACGCTGCTGTCAGCGTTTGGCGTTCTGATGTCGATCCATACGCACCGCAAATGGATCGCACAGGTTTGAATAAGGTGAAGAATTTCATGCAAGCAGTGCGTAACTGGGCTGCCCGTTGTGCGCCGTGGATCGGCGCGGTGGGCCTGTTCGGCGCTGTCCAGCTGGCCCATGCCGGCGACTACGAAGGCTCGCCCCAAGTGGCCGAGTTCGTTGGCGAAATGACCCGCGACTACGGCTTTGCCAGCGAGCAGCTGATGGGCGTGTTCCGTGAGGTCCAGCGTAAACAGTCAATTCTCGATGCCATCTCGCGGCCGGCCGAACGGGTCAAGCCGTGGAAGGACTACCGTCCGATGTTCATCACCGACGCGCGCATCGCCCGCGGTGTGGACTTCTGGCGCCAGCACGAAGCGGTGTTGGCGCGGGCCGAGCAGGAATACGGTGTGCCGGCGCAAGTTATCGTCGCGATCATCGGCGTAGAGACCTTTTTCGGCCGCAATACCGGCAATTACCGGGTCATCGACGCCCTCTCGACGCTGGGCTTCGACTACCCGCCGCGGGCCGAATTCTTCCGCAAGGAGTTGCGCGAGTTCCTGCTGCTGGCCCGTGCCGAGCAGCTTGACCCGCTTACGCTCAAGGGCTCCTATGCAGGCGCCATGGGCTTGCCGCAGTTCATGCCGAGCAGCTTCCGCAACTATGCCGTGGACTTCGACGGCGATGGCCACATCAATATCTGGAACAACCCGGACGATGCCATCGGCAGCGTAGCCAGCTACTTCAAGCGCCATGGCTGGGTGGCCGGCGAAGGCGTGGTCAGCCGCGCCAGGGTGCAGGGCGAGCGGGTTGATGAAGGCCTGACCACGGGTATCGAGCCGGTGAAGACTGTCGGGGAGTTGCGGGCGCTGGGCTGGTCGAGTCATGATGCGCTGCGCGATGATCTGCCGGTCACCGCCTTCCGCCTGGAGGGCGAAAACGGCCCCGAGTACTGGATGGGCCTGAAGAACTTCTACGCGATCACTCGCTACAACCGCAGCGTGATGTACGCCATGGCGGTGCATCAGCTTTCGGAACAGCTGGTCCAAGCACGGGGCGTCAAGTAATGCGCGCAATCATCTCTGCCACTACCTTCAAGCTGCTGACCTGCATGACTGTCGGCATGCTGTTGGTCAGCTGCTCTTCCAGCCGCCCGACCACCACCCAGAAAAGCGGTAATACAGTCCGCGCCCAGCCCGGCCTGGACATCAACCGTGCCCACAAGGACGGTGCGCCGTGGTGGGACGTGGATGTGAACAAGATCCCCGACGCCACGCCAACCGTGCACACCGGCAACTACAAGGCCAACCCTTACACGGTACTGGGCAAGACCTACTACCCGATGCAGGACTCGCGCAACTACCGCGCCGAGGGTACCGCGTCGTGGTATGGCACCAAGTTTCACGGGCAGAACACGGCCAACGGCGAGCTTTATGACCTGTACGGCATGAGCGCGGCGCACAAGACCTTGCCGCTGCCGGCCTATGTGCGGGTGACCAACCTGGCCAACGGCCGCAGCGTGGTCCTGCGGGTCAACGACCGTGGGCCGTTCTACTCCGACCGTATCATCGACCTGTCCTATGCGGCGGCGAAGAAGCTCGGCTACGCCGAAATCGGCACCGCGCATGTGCGCGTCGAAGGTATCGACCCGCAACAATGGTGGGCCCAGCGTGGCCAGCAGCCCCCGTTGGTGCTGAAGGAGCCTCAGGTTGCCCAGACCCAGTCGATCCCGGCCAGCACCGGCCGAGTCGAGCAGTGGACCCCGCCACCCCAGCAGCACGCTGCACCCGTAGTGCCCGTTCAAGTCGGCGGCAACAATGTGCCGGCAGGCAACGGCGGGAGCTTCTTGCAGGTGGGCGCCTTCGCCAACCCGGACGCCGCCGAACTGCTGCGTTCGAAACTGAGCACCATGGTCAGCGCGCCGGTGTTCATCAGCTCCATCGTGCGTAACCAGCAAACCTTGCACCGCGTGCGTTTGGGGCCGATCAGCAGCCAGGGCGAGATCCAGCAGGCGCAGAACAGCATTCGCCTGGCGAACTTGGGGCAGGCCAAGCTGGTCACAGCTGACTGACCGCACCGGCCAAACTGTCGGTTTTGTCATGAATTGACGGGCGCGGGCATGTACAATGTCGGCTTTTGCCCGCAGCGACATAAAGCCGCAGTGTGCGGGCTCGGCCCAAGGCCTTAAAAACTAGACTGACTGGCGCTGGGCACACGATGTGGCCCAGGCAACATCTCAGACCATTAGCGATTTTCGAGAGACGGATGAACATCACCAACCTTGCCAAACGACTTTGCCTGCCCGTACTGCTGATGATCACGCCTGCTGCTTTCGCGGCAGAGCAGATGATGCCGGCACCACCGCAACTGGCAGCCAAGTCCTACGTACTCATGGACGCGTCCAGCGGCAACGTGCTGGTCGAGAACAACGGTGACGAGCGCCTGCCGCCAGCCAGCTTGACCAAGCTGATGACCGCCTACATCGCCACCCTGGACATTCGCCGCGGCCAGATCGGTGAAAACGACCCGGTCACCGTCAGCGAAAACGCCTGGCGTACCGGTGGTTCGCGCATGTTCATCAAGGTTGGCAGCCAGGTGACTGTCAGCGACCTGCTGCACGGCATCATCATCCAGTCGGGTAACGATGCGTCTGTTGCGCTGGCCGAGCACATTGCCGGCAGCGAAGACGCCTTCGCCGACATGATGAACAAGACGGCCGCTGACCTGGGCATGTCCAACAGCCACTTCATGAACCCGACCGGCCTGCCGAACCCCGAGCACTACTCCTCGGCGCACGACATGGCCCTGCTGGCGCGCGCGATCATCGACGTCGACCCGGCCCACTATGCGATTTACTCGCAGAAAGAGTTCTTCTGGAACAACATCAAGCAGCCGAACCGCAACCTGCTGCTGTGGCGTGACAAGACCGTCGACGGCCTGAAAACTGGCCACACCGACGAAGCCGGTTACTGCATGGTGGCTTCGGCCGTACGTGACGGCCAGCGCCTGATCGCCGTGGTGTTCGGCACCAACAGCGAGCAGTCCCGTGCTGCCGAGACCCAGAAGCTGCTGACCTACGGCTTCCGCTTCTTCGAAACTCAGACCTTCTATCAGAAAGGCACCGAGCTGACCCAGGCTCCAGTCTGGAAGGGCGCCACCAGCCAGGTTAAAGCTGGCCTGGCCAACGACCTGACCATGACTATGCCTAAAGGCCAATTGAAGCGCCTTCAGGCTTCGATGACCATGAACCCGCAGCTCACCGCACCGATCGCCAAAGGTGACGTGATCGGCAAAGTGGAAGTCAAACTGGACGAGAACGTGGTTCACAGCGCCGACCTGATCGCCCTCGATGGCGTCGAGGAAGGTGGTTTCTTCCGCCGTATGTGGGATAGCATCCGTCTATTCTTCTACGGGTTGTTCAACTGATAACGTGACCTGCCACGCTCCCGCTGTTCAGGCGGGAGCGTTGTTGTTGCCACGGCTTACGAGGCCGTTTCCGCTATGAGCGAACCTGACGTCAAGTCGCACAAAATCGAATTCCCCTGCGCCGACTACCCGATCAAGGTCATCGGCGATACCGTTGTCGGTTTCAAGGACATGGTCATCGAAGTCCTCAGCAAACACGCCAAGGTCGACCTCGCTACGCTGGCCGAGCGCCAGAGCAAGGAAGGCAAGTACACCACGGTGCAACTGCACATCGTTGCCGAGAGCGAGAACCAGCTGCACGATATCAACAGCGCCCTGCGCGCTACCGGCATCGTGAAAATGGTGCTCTGATGTCCGCCTGTCTCGGTTTTCGCGATCTTGGCCTGCAGCCCTATGAACCGGTGCTGGAAGCCATGCGTCGCTTTACCGAGCAGCGAGGGCCCGACAGCCAGGATGAAATCTGGCTGGTCGAACACCCTTCGGTCTTTACCCAGGGCCAGGCCGGCAAGGCCGAGCACCTGCTGATTCCGGGTGATATCCCGGTGGTGCAGACCGACCGCGGTGGCCAGGTGACCTACCATGGCCCCGGGCAACTGGTGGCCTACCTGCTGCTGGATGTGCGGCGGCTGGGGTTTGGGGTACGTGAGCTGGTCAGCCGCATCGAGCAGACCCTGATCGACCTGCTTGCCAGTTACGATGTCCAGGCGGCGGCCAAGCCCGACGCCCCGGGTGTCTATGTCGATGGAGCGAAAATCGCCTCCCTCGGCCTGCGAATCCGCAACGGCCGTTCGTTCCACGGCCTTGCCCTGAACGTGGACATGGACCTTGCGCCATTCCGCCGAATCAACCCCTGCGGTTATGCGGGGCTGGCCATGACCCAGCTACGCGATCTGGCAGGCCCGATCGAACTCAACGAGGTCAGGACAAGGCTGCGCGGACAGCTGGTCAAGCACCTCGACTACGCTGAGCAGACGACCCTCACGGGCGGAATCGACTGAATATGACAACTGTGCAAGAAGCCGTGCCGAACCTGATACCTACCCAGGATGCCACCCCGCGCCCAGCGCCGAAGAAGGTGGAAGCTGGGGTCAAACTGCGTGGTGCCGACAAGGTCGCGCGCATCCCGGTAAAGATCATCCCTACCGATGAACTGCCGAAAAAGCCTGACTGGATCCGCGTGCGCATCCCGGTCTCGCCCGAGGTAGACCGCATCAAGCAACTGCTGCGCAAGCACAAGCTGCACAGCGTCTGCGAAGAGGCTTCCTGCCCGAACCTGGGCGAGTGCTTCTCGGGCGGTACCGCGACCTTCATGATCATGGGTGACATCTGCACCCGTCGTTGCCCATTCTGCGACGTTGGCCACGGCCGACCGAAGCCACTGGACCTCGATGAGCCGAAGAACCTCGCCGTCGCCATCGCCGACCTGCGCCTGAAGTACGTGGTGATCACCTCGGTGGACCGCGACGACCTGCGTGATGGCGGTGCCCAGCACTTTGCCGACTGCATCCGCGAGATCCGCGCCTTGTCGCCGGGCGTGCAGTTGGAAACCCTGGTCCCGGACTACCGTGGCCGTATGGACGTGGCCCTGGAGATCACCGCGCAAGAGCCGCCGGATGTCTTCAACCACAACCTGGAAACCGTACCGCGCCTGTACAAGGCCGCGCGTCCCGGGTCGGACTACGACTGGTCGCTGGACCTGCTGCAGAAGTTCAAGCAGATGGTCCCGCACGTACCGACCAAATCGGGCCTGATGCTCGGCCTGGGCGAGACCGACGAAGAAGTCATCGAAGTGATGCACCGCATGCGCGAGCACGACATCGACATGCTGACCCTCGGCCAGTACCTGCAGCCGTCGCGCAGCCACTTGCCGGTACAGCGTTTCGTGCACCCCGACACCTTCGCCTGGTTCGCCGAAGAAGGCTACAAGATGGGCTTCAAGAACGTGGCTTCCGGCCCGCTGGTGCGTTCTTCGTACCATGCTGACCAGCAGGCTCACGAAGCCAAGATCAAGCTCTGAGCCTGGTCTGAAGCACCCGTGCCGATGCGCGCCGAAAGGCGGCATCGGCATTTTTGTTTGTGTGCCCTGCACTGCAAGGAGTTGCGATGAATTGCGCCGAAACCTTTGAATCCCTACTGCCCGCTGCCCTGGGGGAGAACGCCTGCTTTGCCATCGTCGCCCCGGCCGGGCCGGCGCGGCTGGATGCGCAAAAGGCCAGCCAGTGGTTCACCGAGCGTGGCTACCGCTGCCGTATCTACCCGGGCGTTGAACAGGCGCAGGGCTACCTGGCGGGGTCCGATCAGCAGCGGCTGCAGGACCTGCACGATGCTTTTGCTGACCCGGCCATCGACGCCATCCTGTGCATGCGCGGCGGCTATGGCAGCATGCGCCTGCTCGACAGCCTCGACTTTGACCTGATCCGTTGCAACCCCAAGCCGCTGATCGGCTACAGCGACATCACGGCGCTGCACACGGCTATCCAGCGCAAAGCCGGGTTACTGACCTTCCATGGGGCGATGCTGAATGCCGACCTGTTGGGCGCCAAACTAGAGCCGACCGAGTCGTCGCTGCTGGCGCAATTGATCGGGCAGGTGGGTGCAGGGGATACGATCGCGCACCCGGCCGACTTTGCGTTGAGCTGCGTGGTGCCGGGGGTTGCCCGCGGGCGTTTGCTGGGGGGCAACCTGTCGATGCTGGGGGCGACCCTGGGGACGGTGGCAGAGATCGATACGCAGGGCTGCATTCTGTTTATCGAAGACGTCAACGAGCCGTTGTTCAGGGTGGATCGTTTGCTGACCCAGTTGCGCCTGGCGGGCAAACTTGCGGGGGTGAAGGGGGTGCTGGTGGGGGATTTTGCCGGGATCACCGTGGCGGCGTTGACGCCGCTGCTGCAGGACATTTTCGGGCCCCTGGGCGTACCGGTGCTGGCCGGGTGGCGCAGTGGGCATTGTGATCCGAACGTGTGCTTGCCGCTGGGGGCTGAGGTGGTGCTGGACAGTGGGGAGATGAGGCTGGTGTTGCAGCAGGATTTGTTTAGGGCTTGAGATCGTGGGGCCGCGTTGCGCCCCTTTCGCGACGCAAGGCCGCTCCTACAGGGGACCGCGTACTTTTGTAGGAGCGGCCTTGTGTCGCGAAAGGGGCGCAACGCGCCCCCAGCGTTCTTACTGCTGGCGCAGGCTCTCGAGCAGCTTATGGGTTGGATACCCATCCGCCGGCCATCCCAACCCCTGCTGGGCATTGCGAATGGCCTTGCGGGTGTTGGCGCCAATGATGCCATCGGCATTGCCCGCGTCATGCCCGCTGGCGTTGAGCAGGTGTTGCAGCTCCATGCGCTCGCTGCGGCTCAAAGGCAGGTCTTCTTTCGGCCAGCTGCCGGCAATGAAGCCCCAGCCCGAGAACCGGTCACCCAGCAGGCTTACGGCCAGTGCGTAGGACGACGAGTTGTTGTACTTGAGGATGGCGCGGAAGTTGTCCAGTACCAGGAACGCCGGGCCGCGCGCACCTGCAGGCAGCAGCAGGGCGGCAGACAGCTGATTGCTGTTGGCGGGCAGCTGAGTACCGGCTGGCAGCTTCACGCCCAGTTGCAGCCACTCGCTCACCGGCTTGCGCAGCGACCCGTCGGCCAGCCAGAAGTCGAACCCGGCCGGTACTTGCACTTCAAAGCCCCAAGGCTGGCCGCGTTTCCAGCCAGAGCTCTGCAGGTAGTGCGCTGTGGAGGCCAGGGCATCGGGGGTGCTGTTCCAGATATCCCGGCGGCCATCACCGTCGAAATCCACTGCATGGGTGTTGTAAGTGGTCGGGATGAACTGGGTCTGGCCCATGGCGCCAGCCCACGAGCCACGCATGGCCTCTGGCTGGATATCACCGTTCTGCAGGATTTGCAGGGCGGCAATCAGCTGGTCTTGGGCGAATTGGGGGCGGCGGCCTTCGTAGGCCAGGGTCGCCAGTGAGCGAATGACCGACTTGCTGCCCTGGAACTGGCCGAAGTTGCTCTCCATGCCCCAGACCGAAACCAGCACTTGGCGGTCCACGCCATAGCGTTGCTCGATGCGGTTCAACAGTTCTGCATTCTGCTCCATCAGCTTCTTGCCGTTGCGCACGCGCAGTGGCGACAGTGCGCCTTCCAGGTATTCCCACACCGGGCGGGTGAATTCTGGCTGGCTGCGGTCGGCCTTGATCACGTCCATGTCGGGGGTGACACCGAGGAACGCACGGTCGAAGGTGTTTGGCGAAATGCCAGCCTGCAAGGCTTGTTGGCGGAAGCCAGCCTGCCATTGCGCGAAGGTTTGCAGGGGCTGGATCTCAGTAGCGCTGGCGTCGGGCGTTGCACCAGGCACATTCACCACCGGGGCGGGCTGGGCAGGTGCCAGCGGCAAGGCATCGGCGGCGGTGGGTTTTTCCGCGCAGGCGACGAGCAGGATGAAGCTGGAGGCCGCGATCAGCTGGCGGGATTTCCAACGGGGGAGAAGGCTGAGGAGCATGCACAGATCCAGAATTTCAGGTCAGGTGACGACCATACCATGCCTGCGCTTTCGATGCTTTCATGCCGCCAAAAAGTAAGAAGCCTCCCAATCTCTCGATTGGAAGGCTTCGCGGCGGTAGCTGCCTTTGCCCTTGTCCGGTTGTTCCTGGCGGCAGCGGAACAGTGGCTGGGCGACGATCGACTTGGCCTTGTTGGGGCCGTGCTTCTTCGGTTTTTTGCTCATGGTGCGGATTCCCGATGGGTGGCTTTCGGGGCGCACTGTAGGCCGCTGGGTGGGGGAGGGCCAATTGATTGTGTATATGGTTGGGGACTTAGGGCTGCTATGCAGCCCATCGCGACACAAGGCCGCTCCTACAGGGGTACGCGATTGCTGTAGGAGCGGCCTTGTGTCGCGATGGGGCGCGAAGCGGCCCCGGCTATTCGGAAGGCAGCGCTAGCCGCTGCCCGGCCATCAGCAGCGACAGCCGTGCCAGCCCGGTCCAGGGCGAGCCCTCGGCCTGCCCCTTGATCTGCGCATCGATCCGCTGGGCATCCTGCAACAGCTGGGCCCAGCGTTGCGCCGAGAGGCGCTGCAGGGCTTTGCTGACCAGCGGGCGGCGTTTATCCCACACCGGTGGCCGCGCCTGGCTGAAGGCCTTGTCCAGCGGCACGCCCTGGCTGAACTGTTGGGCCAGCCCGGCCAGTTGGCGCAGTTCGCGCGCCAGTGCCCACAGAATCACCGGCGGCTCCACGCCTTCGCCGCGCAGGCCTTCAAGCATGCGCAGGGCGTGCGCGGCTTCGCCATTGAGAATGGCATCGACCAGGCCGAAGACATCGAAGCGGGCGCTGTCGGCGACCGCCGCCTGTACGGTCTCGACGGTGATCTGGTTACCGTCGGCCAGCAGCTTGAGTTTTTCGATTTCCTGGGCGGCAGCCAGCAGGTTGCCTTCGACCCGGGCGGCGATCAGGTCCACGGCATCGCGTTGAGCCGAAAGGCCTGCCTGCGACAGCCGCTGGTTGATCCACTGCGGCAGCTGGTGCGCATCCACCGGCCAGATCTGGATGAACTGGCAATGGGCGCCTTCGATCAGGGCCTTGCCCCACTTGGTCTTCTGCGCGCTGCCGTCGAGCTTGGGCAGGCTGATCAGCAGCAGCGTGTCTTCGGCCGGCCTGGCGCAGTATTCCATCAAGGCGGCAGCACCCTTGTCACCGGGCTTGCCGGAGGGCAAGCGCAGTTCCAGCAGGCGGCGCTGGGCGAACAGCGACAGGCTGGCGCCCGCCTGGAGCAAGGTGCCCCAGTCGAAATTGGCGTCGGCGCTGAACACCTGGCGTTCGTCGAAACCTTGCTGGCGTGCGGCGCCGCGTATGGCATCAGCGGCTTCCTGGCACAGCAATGGGTCGTCGCCGCTGACCACGTAAACCGGTGCCAGGGCGCCTTGCAGGTGCTTGTTGAGTTGGGCGGGGGCGAGTTTCATCGGAAACAGGCGGGGCACCTAAGGTGCCCCGCACGGGCTCAGTTGCCCGGAACTTCCAGTGGCGACTGCTGAGGCGTTTCCGCCTGCTGACGGCGTGCCGCTTCCAGCGCGGCGGCTTCAGCCTGGGCGCGTTCGTCGGCTTTACGCTGCAGCTCGTCGAGTTGCGTCGGGGTCAGCATCTGCAGGCGTACGACCATGGCGTTGACCAGGTCGCGGCGCATTTCGTCACGTGCCCGTTTGGCTTCCTGCTCGGAACCGGTGATGTTGGAACCGTCACGCACGTAGACCTTGCGCATTTCCAGTTTGTCGCTGAGCAGTTCCAGGTTGTTCAGGCCCTGGATGCTGTAGTTCAGTACCGTGGTCAGCTCGTACTCTGCCGAGCGGCTGCCACCGGTGTAGGTCGCGGCGCGTTCGTTTTCCTGCTCGTTGGTCAGCACCAGGCGGTAAGGTGCGCCCGCGTGCAGGTTGACGCCGTTACGCTCCAGAACCTGACGCAGCTGGGTCACGGTTTCGCCATAGGCATTGCGCGCGCTGACGTCCATCTCTTTGACGCTCAGCTCGGTGGTGCCGGTGCCACGCAGCTGGAAACCGCAGGCGCTGAGCACGACGGCCAGGCCGATTACCAGCAGATTGCGTTTGATCATGTTGTTGCTCCCTCTTGGGCCTGTACCGCCCGCCCGCAGAACCTGCGGGCGGGCGTGCCATCAATTGGCGACGATGTTGACCAGCTTGCCCGGTACCACGATGACCTTGCGGATGGTCAGGCCATCGATGAAGCGCAGGACATTCTCGTTGCTGCGGGCGGCGGCTTCGATTTCCTCGCGGCTGGCGGCGGCCGGCATTTCGACCTGGCCACGCAGCTTGCCGTTGACCTGCACCACCAGGACGATGCTGTCCTGTACCAGTGCGCTCTCGTCGACGGCTGGCCAGCCAGCGTCGATGACCGCCTGGTCGTGGCCCAGCGCCTTCCACAGTTCGTGGGAGATGTGCGGGGTGATCGGCGCCAGCAGCAGGGTGACGGCTTCAAGGCCTTCCTGCAGCAGGGCACGGTCCTGTTCGGTGGCTTGCGGGGCCTTTTCCAGGACGTTCATCACGGTCATCACCTGGGCGATGGCGGTGTTGAACTTGTGGTACTGGCCCACGTCGGTGCTGGCCTGCTTGATCGCGGCGTGGATGGCGCGGCGGATGACCTTTTGCGCGTCGTCCAGCGTGGCGACATCCAGCTTGCCCGGCAGGCCCTGGCTGACGTGGCCTTGGGCCAGACGCCAGACACGGCGCAGGAAGCGGCTGGCACCTTCGACGCCGGAATCGGACCACTCCAGGCTCATGTCGGGCGGCGAAGCGAACATCATGAACAGGCGGCAGGTATCGGCGCCGTAGGCTTCGATCATCGATTGCGGGTCGACGCCGTTGTTCTTCGACTTCGACATCTTCTCGGTGCCGCCGATTTCCACCGGCAGGCCGTCGGTCTTCAGGCGGGCGCCAATGATCTTGGCCTTGGCGTCACGTTCGATCTCGACGTCGGCCGGGTTGAACCAGTCCTTGCCGCCGTTGCTGGCAACGCGGTAGTAGGTCTCGGCGACCACCATGCCCTGGGTCAGCAGGTTCTTGAACGGCTCGTTCGAGGTGACCAGGCCTTCGTCACGCATCAGCTTGTGGAAGAAGCGCGCGTACAGCAGGTGCAGGATCGCGTGCTCAATACCGCCGATGTACTGGTCGACCGGCAGCCAGTGGTTGGCGGCTTTAGGGTCGACCAGGCCTTGGTCGTAGTTTGGCGAGGCGTAGCGGGCGAAGTACCAGGACGACTCGACGAAGGTGTCCATGGTGTCGGTTTCGCGCTTGGCCGCCGTGCCGCATTTCGGGCAGGTGCATTCGTAGAACTCGGGCATGCGCGCCAGCGGCGAGCCGGCACCGTCCGGTACCACGTTTTCTGGCAGGGTGACCGGCAGTTGGTCTTCCGGCACCGGCACGTCGCCGCAGGACGGGCAGTGGATGATCGGGATCGGGCAGCCCCAGTAACGCTGACGGCTGATGCCCCAGTCGCGCAGGCGGAACTGGGTGCGCGACTTGCCGAGTTCCTTGCGGATCAGGGCGGCTTCGATGGCGTCGAAGCCGCCGGCGAAGTCCAGGCCGTCGAACTCGCCGGAATTGATCAGTTGGCCATGCTCGCCGTAGGCAGCCTGCCACTCGTTGCCGACTTCATCGCCAGCGCTGGTGCGCACCACGGCCTTGACCGGCAGGTTGTACTTGTGGGCGAACTCGAAGTCGCGCTCGTCGTGGGCCGGCACGGCCATCACGGCGCCATCGCCGTAGTGCATCAGCACGTAGTTGGCGACCCAGACCGGCAGCTTCTCGCCGGTCAGCGGGTGTTCGACCAGCAGGGAAGTGGGCATGCCCTTCTTCTCCTGGGTGGCCATGTCGGCCTCGGCGACGCTGCCGCTCTTGCACTCGTCGATGAACGCCTGCAGCGCCGGGTTGCCTTGGGCAGCCTGGGTGGCCAGCGGGTGTTCGGCGGCGACGGCGACGTAGGTGGCGCCCATCAGCGTGTCAGGACGGGTGGTGAAGACCTTGAGGGCGCCTTCGTGGCCGATGCTGGCCTGGTCGAACGGGAACTGGACTTCCATGCCGCGCGACTTGCCGATCCAGTTGCGCTGCATGGTCTTGACCTGTTCAGGCCAGCCCGGCAGCTCGTCGAGGCTCTCGAGCAACTCGTCGGCGTAGTCGGTGATGCGGAAGTAGTACATCGGGATTTCGCGCTTCTCAATCAGCGCGCCCGAACGCCAGCCGCGGCCGTCGATGACCTGCTCGTTGGCGAGCACGGTCTGGTCGGCCGGGTCCCAGTTCACGGTACCGTTCTTGCGGTAGATGACGCCCTTTTCGAACAGGCGGGTGAACAGCCACTGTTCCCAGCGGTAGTAGTCCGGCTTGCAGGTGGTGACTTCACGTGCCCAATCGATGGCCAGGCCCAGGCTCTTGAGCTGGGTCTTCATGTAGTCGATGTTTTCGTACGTCCACTTGGCCGGGGCGACGTTGTTTTTCATCGCCGCGTTTTCCGCGGGCATGCCGAAAGCGTCCCAGCCCATCGGCTGCAGGACGTTTTTGCCCAGCATGCGCTGGTAGCGGGCAATCACGTCACCGATGGTGTAGTTGCGCACGTGGCCCATGTGTAGCTTGCCGCTCGGGTACGGGAACATCGATAGGCAATAGTAGGTGTCTTTGCCTGGCTGTTCGGTAACAGCGAACGATTGTTGCTCGTCCCAGAAGTTCTGGGCGGCGGCTTCGATATCACGGGGCGTGTATTGTTCGTGCATGGCTACTTTTGGCTGAGAGAGAAGAGACCTTGTTCCAGGCAGCGGAACCTCGCTGCAACCGGTACTCCGGTGTCGTTTAGAGTGAACGCCGTAGCATACAGCAGCGCTGCGCATCGTGGGAAACCTTGATTGCGAATGCCCGCTGGTCGCGGCAAACGGCTGCTTTTTAGAGTGACGCTAAGCTCAGGTGTGGGGGGAGATATTTTTATCTTCAATGAGGTGAACGGATGGGAGAGACGCAGCTACCCGCAATCAAACCGGAGCTTTACGAACGCCTGATCGACCGCCTTGGCCTGGCATTGGAAGTTGCCCGGACGTCGGTACGATTGCGCGACGAGAGTCCAGCCGAGCTGGAGTTGCGCGGCCTTAGCCACGCAGAGTTCGAAGTGATCAAGGCCTACCTGGAATCCCTTCCGGAGCGCCAAAATGCCTGTGCCGGCAGTTACCCGCAAGCGGAGCCGACATCGGCCAAGATCATCTGGCTCAAGGACAAGAAACGCCCCGCCAGCACGGCGAGATCCAGGACGCTGCCGCATCGTTAGCCGTTCAGGACGCCAGGCGCAGGCCATCGCGCGCCGGTTCTTCAATACACTTCTCACGATCGTCGCCGGCCGCACACTTGTTGCCCGGCGTCGATCCTCTTAGGCTGCACGCCTTCCATGGAGGTGTAGCCGATGCCCATTCGATTCTTCATCAAGCAATGGCTGATGCCGCCGGGCGTCCTGTTCCTGCTGCTGCTGGCCGCCTGGTGGCTGCGTACCCGCCGCCCGCGGCTGGCGGCGCTGTGCTTTGCAGTGGGGCTGGGTGGCCTGTGGCTGATGAGTTTGCCCCTGGTGGTGCAGGAGGCGGCACGGTTGCTGGAAACCGAACCGCCTTTGCAGGTCAGCGAGTGGGCGGGCCTTGCCGGTAGGGCGGATGCCATCGTTGTGCTAGGTGCCGGGCGTGAGCGCGGTGACCCGGCCTGGGGTGGGGATGACCAGCCTACGGCAACGGCCCTTGAGCGCATGCGCTTTGCTGCGCGGCTGGCCAAGGCGTCGGGGTTGCCGGTGCTGACCAGCGGTGGCTTGCACTACGGTACGCCGCCGAGCGAGGCGCGGTTGATGGCGGACCGCCTGCATGAGGATTTCGCGGTGCAGGTGAAGTGGAAGGAAGAGGACAGCCGCACGACCTGGGAAAATGCCCAGATGAGCGCCAAGGTGTTGCAGCCGTTGGGTATCCGCCGGGTGGTGGTGGTGACCCAGGCGTGGCACATGCAGCGCTCGCGCTGGAGCTTCGAGCAGGCCGGGTTCGAGGTGGTGCCGGCGCCGGTGGGATTCCTCGGGCGTGATCATGCACGGCCGTTCGGTGGGTTGCTGCCGGAGAGCCGGGCCATGTGGCAAAGCGGGCAGTTGCTCAATGAAGCCGTTGGGTTGCTGGGGTATCGGTTGTTCTATTGAGCCTTGTATTGCTTGTGCTGGCCTCTTCGCGGGTAAACCCGCTCCCACAGGGTCTCCACTGTCGTCGAGGCCAGTGGAGATCCTGTGGGAGCGGGTTTACCCGCGAAGAGGCCGGTGCAGGAGAACTCAAACGGTCTTGGCGATGCGCCCGGCCAGCAACGCCCAGCCCAGCAACAGCACACAGAGGATCGCCAGCGGCCATGAGCGCCACTGCAGGTAAGGCGTCAATTGCTGCATCGGCACCACCTCGCCATACAGCACCGCCTGCTGGAACTGCGGAATTTGCGTGGTAATGCGCCCGAACGGGTCGATCAGCGCGGTTATGCCGTTGTTGGTGGCGCGGATCATCCAGCGGCCGGCTTCCAGTGCCCGCATCTGCGCCATCTGCAGGTGTTGCAGGGGGCCGATGGAGGTGCCGAACCAGGTGTCGTTGCTGATGGTCAGCAGCAGGTCGCTGCGCGCCGCCAGGCTCGCCGCGAACTCGGGGTACACCACTTCGTAGCAGATGTACGGCGCGATCTGGTAACCCTTGGCCTGCAACAGCGGCTGGTCTTCGGGGCCCCGGGCAAAGTCCGACATGGGCAGGTTGAAGAACTCGATCGCGCCACGCAGCATGTCTTGCAGCGGCACATACTCGCCAAACGGCACCAGTTTCTGCTTGAGGTAGGTGCCGTCGCCTTCGCCGGTCACGGTAATGCCGTTGTAATAGCGGCGTTGGTGGTGCACCACCTCACGTACGGGGACGCCGGTGATCAGCGCCGAATGCCGCTCGGCGGCAAAGCGGCCCATCACGTCGATGTAGCCCTGGGCCTGGTCCTTGAGCACCGGCACCGCGGTTTCGGGCCAGATCAGCAGGTCTACGGGCTTCGAGGTGAAGGTCATGTCGCGGTACAGCGCCAGCTGTGCGTCGATGTGCGCGGGGTCCCATTTCACCTCCTGCTCGACGTTGCCTTGGATGGCGGCCACCTTGAGCGGATCACCCGCAGGCTTGGTCCAGGCGTGCCCCTTGAGGGCCATGCCCAGAACCCAGGGGGCGAGCAGCAGCACGCCGGCGACGGCCAGGAACGAGGGCCGGGCGCGTAGCCGATGCAGGTTGCACAGCAAGGCAGCGCTAAGCGCCAGGGTGAAGGAAATCAGCCACACGCCGCCTAGCGGCGCCAAGCCCGCCAAGGGGCCATCGAGCTGGCTGTAGCCCGCATAAAGCCAGGGGAAGCCGGTCAGGAACCAGCCTCGGAAGGCCTCTTGCAACAGCCACAGGGCAGCGAAGCACAAGGCATCGGCCAGCGGCGCCTCGTTGCGCCGCAGCCAGCGCGCCCACAGCCACGTGGGCAGGGCGAAGAACCAGGCAAGGGCGGCGAAGAACGCCAGCAGCAGCAGGATCGCCAGCAGCGGCGAAGCGCCGCCGTAGGTGTTCATGCTGACGTAGATCCACCAGGTGCCGGCGCCGTACAGGCCAAAGCCGAAACACCAGCCGCGGCCCATGGCCTGGCGCGGGCTGAGCTCGCGCAGGCCAAGGTAAAGCAGGGCGATGGACAACAGGGCCAGCGGCCAGATGTCGAACGGCGCCAGGGCCAGGAGGGTGGAAGCGCCGGCCGCCATGGCCAGCAGGTTACCGGGCCAGCCGGGGCGGGTGATCCAACGCATGATTGTCCTTAGCGGGTGATCGGTGTCAGGCGCAGCAGGTGAATCCGCCGGCTGTCGGCATTGAGAATGCGGAACTTGTAGGCACCGATCTCGGTGGTTTCGTTGCGCTTGGGCAGGTGCCCGAACGCGCTCATCACCAGGCCGCCCACGGTGTCGAATTCGTCATCGGAGAAGGTGCTGTCGAAGAACTCGTTGAAGTTCTCGATCGGGGTCAGCGCCTTGACCAGGAAGTCGCCGCTGGGCAGCGGCTTGATGTAGCTGTCTTCCTCGACGTCGTGTTCGTCCTCGATGTCACCGACGATCTGTTCAAGCACGTCCTCGATGGTCACCAGGCCTGCCACACCGCCGTATTCGTCGATGACGACGGCCATGTGGTTATGGTTGGCGCGGAACTCGCGCAGCAGCACGTTCAGGCGCTTGGACTCCGGCACGAAGGTGGCCGGGCGCAGCAGGTCCTTGATGTTGAAGCTGTCGCCGTTCTCTTTGAGGATCAGCGGCAGCAGGTCCTTGGCGAGCAGGATGCCCAGCACATCATCGTGGCTTTCGCCGATCACCGGGTAGCGCGAGTGCGCGGCGTCGATCACCGCCGGCAGGAACTCGCGAGGCGATTGGCTGGCCTTGATGCTGATCATTTGCGAGCGCGGCACCATGATGTCGCGCACCTGCAGGTCAGCAACCTGGATAGCGCCTTCGACAATGGTCAGCGCTTCGCTGTCGAGCAGCTTGTTCTGATGGGCTTCGCGCAGCAGCTCAAGGAGCTCCTGGCGGTTTTTCGGCTCATGGGCAAAAGCCTGGGTCAGTTTACCCAGCCAGGACTTTTGCCCGTTGCTCGATCGATCTTCGCTCATGGCGGTTCTCGTGATCCTTGCAGTATCAGTGTGTGATGGTTTCGTCTTCATCGTCGGCATACGGGTCAGGGTGACCCAGTTCTGCCAGCAATTCTCGTTCCAGGGCTTCCATTTCCTCGGCTTCTTCATCGTCGATGTGGTCGTAGCCGAGCAAGTGCAGGCAGCCGTGGATGACCAGGTGCGCCCAGTGGGCTTCCAGGGTTTTGCCCTGTTCGGCGGCCTCGCGCTCGACCACCGCCACGCAGATCACCAGGTCGCCCAGCAGGGGAATATCGAGCAGGTCATCAGGCACGTCGGCCGGGAACGACAGCACATTGGTCGCGTAGTCCTTGTGCCGGTAGGTGTGGTTCAGCTCGCGGCCTTCGGCTTCGTCGACCAGGCGGATGGTCATCTCCGAGTCGGCGCTGCGCTGGCGCAGGGCCAGCTCGCACCAGCGGCGGAAGGCAGCATCGTCAGGGGCGGCGGCGTCCGTGGCCCGTTGCAAGTCAAGTTCAAGCATCTTTGCCGGGTGCCTCTGGCTTGGCCTGACGGCCTTCGAAGCGGTCGTAGGCCTCGACGATGCGTTGCACCAGTGGGTGACGAACCACATCTTTGGGTTGGAAATGGGTAAAGCTGATACCCGGAACGTCCCGGAGCACCTCGATCACGTGCGCCAGGCCCGACTTCGTGCCACGCGGCAGGTCGACCTGGGTGATGTCACCGGTGATCACCGCCGTCGAGCCGAAGCCGATGCGGGTGAGGAACATCTTCATCTGCTCGAGCGTGGTGTTCTGGCTTTCGTCGAGGATGATGAAGCTGTTGTTCAGGGTACGGCCACGCATGTAGGCCAGCGGGGCGATCTCGATCACCTGGCGCTCGATCAGCTTGGCCACGTGTTCGAAGCCCAGCATTTCGTACAGGGCGTCGTACAGCGGGCGCAGGTACGGGTCGATCTTCTGTGCCAGGTCACCGGGCAGGAAGCCGAGCTTTTCGCCCGCTTCGACTGCCGGGCGTACCAGCAGGATGCGGCGCACTTGCTCGCGCTCCAGGGCATCTACGGCACAGGCCACGGCCAGGTACGTCTTGCCGGTACCGGCCGGGCCGATGCCGAAGTTGATGTCGTTGGCCAGGATTTCCTTGACGTACCGCTGCTGGTTGACACCGCGCGGGCGAATGTTGCCCTTGCGCGTGCGCAACGAGACGCTGACCTCGTTGACCGCCGGGTTGTCGATGTTCTCGACGGTCGATTCCTGCAGGTACAGGTGGACCGTTTCTGGCGACAAGTCGGTGGCCTTGGCCTCGCGGTAGAGGCGGCGCAGCAGTTGCTCGGCAGCGGAGGTGGTCTTGGGTTCGCCGATCAGTTCGAACTGATTGCCGCGGTTGCGGATCTCGATGGCCAGGCGTTGCTCGATGAGGCGCAGGTGCTCGTCGAACTGGCCGCACAAGTTGGCGAAACGGTGGGCCTCGAAAGGTTCGAGGATGAAACGATGAGGTTCTATGGGTGCGTTCAAGGTCGTTTTTAGCCGCCCGACGGCAATGGGTGTGAGCTCAAGAATAACCCTTGAATGGCAGTGGCGAAAGCACTGAAACGTTCAACGGTATGTAGGGCCTGTTCTGGCCTATTCGCGGGTGAACCCGCTCCCACAGGTACTGCACAGGTTTCAAGGCCGGTGGAGAGCCTGTGGGAGCGGGTTTACCCGCGAAGAGGCCGGCACTGCTATGATGCGCACCTTTTCTTACGCATGTGTTATCCCGCCAACCATGAGCAAACGCGAACCCGCCATCTATAAAGTGATCTTCCTCAACCAGGGGCAGGTCTTCGAGATGTATGCCAAGCAGATCTACCAGAGCGACCTGTGGGGCTTCCTGGAAATCGAGGAGTTCGTCTTCGGCGAGCGCACCCAGGTGGTGGTCGACCCCAGCGAAGAGAAGCTCAAGAGCCAGTTCGAGGGCGTGATCCGCAGCTTCGTGCCGATGCATTCGATCGTGCGCATCGACGAGGTCGAGCGCTTGGGCACGGCGAAGATCAGCGAGGCCAAGGGCGGCGGCAATGTGATGCCGTTCCCCATGCCGATGCCAGAGAAGTAGGGCGTTTCAAGGAAGTGGCGAGAACGGCGAGCGCCCTTCGGCGTTCTGCAGTTCAAGCAGGTACTTGCGGAAGATCTGGCCGAGCACCTGGGTCGCGTGTTCTAGCTCGTCGCGGGGCATCTGCTCGGTCACTTCGTCGGCCATGTCCAGCGCATCTTCAGCGCCGTTGACCGCGGCCATCTTCAGCAGAATGTAGGCCTGCACGTTATTGGCCTTGACCCCTTCGCCGCGGAAGAACATGGCGCCAAGCCGGTATTGGGCCTGGGCGTGGCCTTGCAACGAGGCCTGCTGAAACCAGTTCAGGGCCTTGTTCAGGTCTTTGGGCGTCTGGGTGTAGTAGTACTCGCCCAGTTCGAACTGCGCCTGGGCATCCCCCGTCGTCGCCGTCTGCTCGCAGGCCTTGAGGGCATTGGCGAGGTCTTCTGGCTGAACATTCAGGGTGCAGCGGCTCGTCGCTGGAATCAGCAATGAGTTACCACCCTCCGCCAGGGCCAGCAGGGGCTGTAGAAGCAACAGGCAGCCCAGGGTCAGGGCGCGGCCGGTGCGGTTCATGGGGATCGACTTACCTCTGCAAAGCTGCGGCCAATGTCTCTGGTGGCACATTATGGGATAAGCAGCGCCAACCTTACAAAGTTTTACGCGAAATTCTGTCGGGTTGGGGAAGTCAGCTGATTGTGTAGGAGCGGCCTTACGTCGCGAAAGGGCTGTAAGGGCGCTCCTACAGGGGCAAATGTGGCGGTTTACTTCAGTGCAGCAAAGGCCTTTTCAGCCGCATCCAGGGTGATCTGCAGCTCCTTGTCGCCATGGGCGATGGAGGTGAAGCCCGCCTCGAACGCGCTTGGCGCCAGGTACACGCCACCGTCGAGCATCAGGTGGAAGAAGCGCTTGAAGCGATCCGCATCGCTGGCCATCACGTCGTCGAAGGTGACGATGTCATCGGCGCCGCTGAAGTACAGGCCGAACATGGCACCCGCCTGCGTGGTGACGAACGGTACGCCAGCGGCATCGGCACGCTGTTGCAGGCCGTCGAGCATGCGGCTGGTGAAATCGGTCAGTTCGGCGTGGAAGTCTGGGCGGCTGATCAGTTTCAGCGTGGTCAGGCCGGCTGCCATGGCCAGCGGGTTGCCCGACAGGGTACCGGCCTGGTAGACCGGGCCCAGCGGGGCGATGCAGCCCATGATTTCGCGCTTGCCGCCGAAGCAGCCGACCGGCATGCCGCCGCCGACGATCTTGCCGAAGGTCGACAGGTCGGGGTTGATGCCATAGTAGCCTTGGGCGCCGCCCAGCGAGACGCGGAAGCCGGTCATCACTTCGTCGAAGATCAACACCACGCCGTGCTTGTCGCACTGCTCGCGCAGGCCTTCGAGGAAGCCCGGGGCTGGCGGTACGCAGTTCATGTTGCCGGCCACCGGCTCGACAATGATGCACGCCACGGTCTGGCCGACGTCAGCCAGGGTTTTTTCGACCGCGGCAATGTCGTTGAACGGCAGGGTCAGGGTGTGTTTGGCGAAGTCCGCCGGCACGCCCGCCGAGCTTGGCACGCCCTGGGTCAGCAGTCCCGAGCCGGCTTTCACCAGCAGGCTGTCGGAGTGGCCGTGGTAGCAGCCTTCGAACTTGATGATGGCGTCGCGGCCGGTGTAGCCACGGGCCAGGCGGATGGCGCTCATGGTGGCTTCGGTGCCCGAGCTGACCATGCGGACCATTTCCATCGACGGCACGAGCGAGCAGACCAGGTCGGCCATCTCGGTTTCCATGGCGGTCGGGGCGCCGTAGGACAGGCCGTGTTGCAGCTGGTTGCGCACCGCATCGAGCACTTCAGGGTGGCCGTGGCCGAGGATCATCGGGCCCCAGGAACCCACGTAGTCGACGTAGCGCTTGTCGTCTTCGTCAACGACATAGGCGCCTTCGGCGTGCTTGAAGAACAGCGGCGTGCCGCCAACGCTCTTGAACGCGCGGACGGGCGAGTTGACGCCGCCCGGGATGTGCTTCTGGGCTTGGGCGAACAGGGTTTCGGAACGGGACATGGGATCTTCTCTCGAAATCAGGAAGCGAACAGGGCGTTGAAGGCACGGGCGCGGCGGGTGACTTCCTGCGCGCTATCGGTACCAAACAGGCCGTGGATCACCGCCAGCAGGTCGGCGCCATGGGCGACCAACGGGGCAGCGTTGTCGAGGGTGACGCCGCCGATCACGGCGATCGGCAGCTTGACCTGGGCGCGGGCCTGTTCCAGCAGGTCGAGGCTGGCGGCCGGTGCGCCCGGCTTGGTCACGGAGTTGAAAAAGCGACCGAAGGCCACGTAGCTGGCGCCTTCGCTGGCGGCCTGGCGGGCCAGGTCGAGCTGCGCGTGGCAGGTCGAGCCGATGATGGCCTCGCGGCCCAGCAACGCCCGGGCCGGGGTCAGCGGGCCGTCGGTCTGGCCCAGGTGCACGCCGACACCCAGGCGTGCGGCCAGTTCGGCGTCGTCGTTGATGATCAGCTGGGTGTCGTAGCGCTCGCACAGTTGCTTCAAGGCTTCGGCTTCGCGCAGGCGACGCGCGGCGTCGTCACTCTTGTCGCGGTACTGCAACAGTCGCACCCCGCCGTCCAGGGCCGCTTCGACATGGGACAGAAAACGGCCGGCGAGCAGCTGGCTGTCGGTGATTGCGTACAGACCGCGTAGCTTCATCTGAAAGCCTCGTATCAGGAGCAGAAATCCAGGGGCAGGCGGCGCGGCACGTACTGGCCCTTGCCCAGTTGCTCGGCGTCACGCAGGGTGCGCCAGGTGTAATCCAGGGCACTGCGCACAGCGCTTTGCAGTGCTTCGCCCAGGGCCAGTCGACCGGCCAGGGCGCTGGCCAGGGTGCAACCGGAACCGTGGTAGCTGCCTGGCAGGCGTTGGCAGGTCCAGGTCAGGCGTTGGCCATCGCGGCTGTACAGGCGGTTGTGTATTTCGTCTTCGTCGCCGTGACCCCCGGTAATCAACAGGTGTCTACAGAACGGCAACAGTTTCTCGGCACACTCGTCGGCAGTGCCTTCAGGCAGCTCGGCGAGAATGCGCGCTTCCGGCAGGTTCGGCGTGGCGATGGTCGCCAGCGGCAGCAGGCGTTCGCGCACGGCGTAACCCACTTCGTCCTTGCCCAGGCGGCCACCGCCACCAGCACGCAGGACCGGGTCGCAGACCAGCGGCAGGTGCGGGTGGGCGGCAAGCAGCTCGGCGACGGTGTCGACCATGTCGATCGAACCGAGCATGCCCAGCTTGACGGCCGCTACCGTGGAGTCAGCCAGCACAGCGTTGGCCTGGGCCAGCACCCACTCGCGGTCGAGCACGCGGAAGTCGGAAACATTGACGGTATCCTGGACGGTCAGGGCGGTCACCGCGGGTGCGGCGTGACAGCCTTGGGCGATCAGGGCTTCGATATCTGCCTGCAAGCCGGCGCCGCCACTGGGGTCGTGGCCGGAGAGACAGAGGACAACGGGGCGGGAGCTGTAGGTATTCATGGGCGGCGAGCTTACCACCAAACCCATTTGTGGGGATCGTCCTACAAACGAGTTTTGCTGATCGACTGGTCAGATTCAGGTGTGATGTTCTGCTGAAAGTATTGATTTAGAGCCTTTTGGTCGCAATTCGAGATGGCCGATTGCCAGGTAGGAAAGCTATGCTAGAGTGCTCGGATAACTCGACAAACGGGTTCTGCCGGATTACGTCGTCTCAAACGGATGGGAGGCAACCGCGACGCGACCGGACAGGCCATGCTGGGGCTGTATGCGCTATTTGCTGATTGTGCTTCTGGGCTTGTTGCCCGTGCTGGCCGTTGCGGTCGACTTCGACGACGCTACCCGCCATCTTCCGCTGGGCGAAACCCTTCAGGTCTTCGAAGACCCTGATGGCAATACCAGCATTGCCCAAGTCAGTGAGCCCACGTTCGCCAACCACTTTCGGGCCCATCACGAGCCGGTGTTGAACGCTGGTTATTCCACGTCGGTGTTCTGGTTGAAGATCGACCTGCGTTACCTGCCGTCGGCCACTGCCACCCCCCGCCAATGGCTGCTGGAACTGGCCTACCCACCTCTGGATCACCTCGAGTTGTACCTGCCCGACAGCACCGGTACTTACCGCCTGGCCCAGCGCACGGGCGACGCCTTGCCTTACGCCAGCCGGCAGATCCGGCAGAACAACTACCTGTTCGAGTTGCCGCTGCCCCCAGGCCAGGCGACCACCGTCTACTTGCGCTTGCACAGCCAGGGGTCGGTGCAGGCGCCGCTGGCGCTATGGTCGGCCGAGGCCTACATGGAGGACCAGCCCACGCGCCTGTACGTATTGGGCATGATCTACGGCGTGTTGCTGGTGATGCTGGTGTACAACCTGTTCATCTACCTCAGCGTGCGGGATGTCAGCTACCTCTACTACATCCTCTACATTGCCTCGTTCGGTCTTTATCAGGTTTCGGTGAACGGTGCGGGGGTCGCCTACTTCTGGCCGGACAGCCCCTGGTGGGCGAATGCCTCGACGCCCTTGTTCATTGGCGCTGCCGGTTTGTTCGGCTGCCAGTTCGCCCGGCATTTTCTGCAATTGGGCAGGATCAGCCGTGGCTTCGACCGGTTGTTGCAACTGTTGATGCTGGGCGGCGGGCTGGTGATGGTACTGGCCGTGAGCATGCCGTATGGCATCGCCCTGCGCATGGCCACGGTGCTGGCGTTGCTGTTCACCGTCAGCATCTTTGCCGCTGGCGTGTATGCCTGGTCGCGCGGTTTGCGGGTGGCGCGCTGGTTCATCATCGCCTGGTCGGCGTTTTTGCTGGGCGGGCTGGTCAACACCTTGATGGTGCTGGGTTACCTGCCGAACGTGTTTATCACGATGTATGCCAGCCAGTTGGGCTCGGCGCTGGAGGTGGCGCTGCTGTCGCTGGCGCTGGCCGACCGTATCAACAGCCTGCGCGAGCAACAGGCGCAGACCCTGCGTGAAACCGGTCGAACCCTCGAGCAGTTGAACCTGCAACTGGCCAGGAGCAACCGCATGAAGGATGAGTTCCTGGCCACGGTCACCCATGAACTGCGCACCCCGATGAATGGTGTGATCGGCTCGCTTGAGCTGATGCACACCCTGCCGATGGAGGCCGAAATGGCCCAGTACCATCGCACAGCGGTCACGTCGGCGCAGAGCATGATGGACATGGTCGACGACATCCTCACCCTCTCCGAGCTACAGGGCGGCCGCTTGCGTGTGCAGGCCGCGCCCTTCAGCCTGCGTAACATGCTGCAAGGCTTGCGAGCCGCGCACGCTGGCCAGGCGCTGGGTAAAGGGTTGTACCTGAGCCTGGACATACCTGCCGATCTGCCAGACGCGCTGCTGTCCGATGCGCAAAAACTGGCCCGTTGCCTGGGTTGCCTGCTGGACAACGGCCTGAAGTTCACCGATCAGGGCGGGGTCATGCTGCAGGTGCGTGGCCAGCGCCTGGGGCCGGACAACCTGGCGCTTACCTTTACGGTCAGTGACAGTGGCATCGGCTTCGATGATCTCGACCAGGCCACGCTTTATCAGCGTTTTTTCCAGGTTGATGGTTCTATGACCCGGCGTTATGGCGGGCTGGGGATCGGCTTGTCGATTTGCAGGCAGATGGGCGAGTTGCTGGGGGCCACGCTGTCGCATGAATCTACGCGCGGGTTGGGGAGCCGGTTCGAGTTGACGATGAAAGTCGCGATATCGCAGGTGCAGTTGCCTCCGCACTCGCAGCAGACGCGTCGCTCCTTCTAGGTGTATCGATAGCGGGCACGACGCGTTTGGGGCTGACAGGCGCCCGCCACGGGAGGTATAGCGCCTGGGAAATCGAGCGCCGCCCGCGCGGCGCTTCGCAGCACAAGGCTGCTCCTACATTTCTTCCGGGCCAGTTATTCCGCGCGATCCCTTGGTGCATGGCGCGATATCGTGTCGGACCAACAAGGCGGTCGCGCGCCGCCCTCACAGGCGTGACTGGCCCGAAACAGATGAGCAGCCTTGTGCTGCGAAGCGCCGCGCGGGCGGCGCTCGGTCTCATAGGCGCTAAATGTGTTGTGGCGAGCACCTGTCAGCCCTGATGCATTCTCAAGACTTGCCCCTGCGATATCTGCACGGGAGCCATGGCCAAGGCGTTGCTGGATGATGCCGAGTTGGGCTTGATGCATTGACTCTTGTACTGGCTGTACCGGCCCTTTCGCGGGTGAACCCGCTCCCACAGGCGTTATGTTTAGACTGAAAGATGCGCGCTCCGTGTGGGAGTGGGTTTATCCGCAACTAGCGTCTTTGGGCGCGTAAGCTTGTTTGTGGTTTGGTATTGTGCCTTTTACTGAAATCATATGTTTTGTCTCTCATTTTATCAGTTTCATTAGGTAATATGCCGCTACCCAGACAACTCCAATAGTGTTTAACGAAGATGCAATGAGTATTTTTCTTCTTAAATACCTAGGGAATTGTAAGTGGTCTTGCTCATTCAGTAGTCCGCTGCGAATGCTCGAAGCGGGGGATCCAATGGCGCCAGCGATTACAGAAATAACTAGAATTCTGGAACCTATTTTTTTCTCTCCCCACATGCCGGTCGCAAATGGAAGACACGCGCTCCGTTGGAGTGCTGAGGTCATTTCTTTATATTGGCGAGAGCAAGCGATGTGAAGGTCAGATGCAAGCCCGATCAAGGCGAGGCAGATAGGAGTGCCTAACAAAAATAGCCTTAGTTTCACGTCAAGGTGATCAATCATTCCCAGAGCCTTCGAAGATTGATTCGCCATGTTTCATGCCGCCAACGCTTCCAGTCAAAGCAGTTTTGCCTATGTGGTGCTAGCTGTATATGAAGTAAGTTATACCAAAGCAGGCTGCGCCTAGGTAAAGTAGATAATTGCAGAGCAGTAGCTGTTTTTTTAAGTTTTTCGGGAATTTGTCGATATCTTTTGGGTCTAGTTTGTTGTGGCGGGTATGCAGATTTTTTATTGGCCAGAATAATACGGCTGATACGACTCCTGTTAGCTGTAGTCGTGAGCGAAGGCTTTGTTTGCCCCATATGGCAACATTCAATTTCAGCCAGTAACTGCTTGGTAATGCAGAAATCATTGTCTCCAGCGTTTTGGGTTGCGCCAAGCGGATATGAAGTGCCAGTCCGGTCATGATCATGAAGCATGATGTTGTCGCCATAAGTAGTTTCATTGTTTTCGCTGAAAGTTCCGTGTATAGGTGCAGCATTGTGCTGCGAAGCGCCGCGCGGACGGCGCTCGATCTCACAGGCGCTAAATGTGTTTTGGCGTTGAAGGCGAGGAAGTTGGCAGTACGGCTTGACGTTTATCGGGAGTCTGCATTGTATTTTCTCTGCAGTGGCTATATTAAAAAGTAGTTGATAGTAAGCCATATAAATCCGATGGTGCTCGTCCATGAAGCGACAACTAATTTTGTTCTCAAATTGCTGGGTAGTTGATCGTAGTCTCGTGCATCCAGTATGCCTCTGCGGATGCTGGACTTGGGGGATGTAATGGCGCCAGTGATCATAAAAATCACCAAAAGCCTCGAACGTATATTTTTTTCACCCCAAAGCGCGACGGCATAGGAGAGGCATTTGCTCCGGGAGAGCGCTTTGGCCATTTTTGCATATTGACTAGAGCAAGCGATGTGAAGGTCAGATACAAGCCCGGCCAAGGCGAGGAAGAAAGGAGTGCCTAACAACAATAGCCTTAGTTTTACGTCAAGGTGGTCAATCATTTTCAGAGTCCTCGAAGATTAATTCTCCATGTTTCATGCCGGCAACGCTACTAGCCAAAGCTCCTGCGCACGAAATCACTATTCCGCATGCGAAAGCGTCATTGATCGGGCTACATCGCTTTCTTGAAGTATAAATAGCTCGCAAATGCTAGTGCTGCTCCAGCGAACATCAACAGTTCGGCTGATTTTAGTTGGCGTTTTAGTTTTTTAGGGAAGTTTTCTACCTCGCGCTTGTCCAATTTGTTCAAGCGGATGTGAATGGCATAGGTTGGCCAGCTCAGCAGGCAGCCAATTGCGCAGGCGAGCCAGAATCGTCCTTTCAATCCAAGAGATTTGAAGGGAGTGGTAATGGAATTCAGATAATAGCTGCTCGACAGTGAAGTGAGCATGGTTTCAAGGTTTTTGGTCCAGGCCAGCCTAGCAATCATGAATATCCCTAGGAATATCATGAACCAAGGAGCCAGTAGCGCTACTATTTTCCAGGCGAAGGGGTGGTTTACTATTTTTAAAATTATATCCATTCTACTCGTCCCGAGGCCTCATTGGCTCTGTGATTTCAAAGACTACCTCGCCGACTTCTTCGCCGGCGGCCATTCCACCCACACTACCAGCCATTGATCCCGCACCTGTTATAGCAATACTGCAAACGGCTGCTCCAATGGGGCCAAAGCCCACGCAAGCTACGATAGCCAGCCTACTGGCTATTGCTCCGGTTATGACGCCACCTGCTACCCCACCCAAAAAATTTCCAGTTTCTTTTAATCTGATTTTTTTGCAGCTCTCAGTATCACCTGCTCGGCAAGCCTCCTTGATTTTTAACAGTGAACTACCACCGCCGAGCGCCATGCCTATATGTCCCCCAGCTTTCAGGTATTTCGACATGCTTGCCAACTTATCCAGGTGGGTTGAATACCCCGGAATTTGCCCCGGTGCTCCAGCTTTGCTCCAATGATGAACAAGGCTCCGGCTGGATATCCCCAATCCTCGACGCAGGGTGTCGTAACTACCAAGCTCCATACGCTTGTTAAGATAACTTACCCTCAGCTTGGCATTCAGTTGCCGGAACAGTTCTTTACGCTCGGCGAAGAACTCCGCGCTGCGCAGGTGTCCATGCTTCGAGAACTGCTGCTGATGCAGCTTTTCGATATTGCGCAGTGTGGTGCCTAGTTCATCTAGCGATTTGGCCATCATCGCCTCGCTCACCCCCATCGCCAGGCTTACATCGCTAAGCAAACCGGCAATCTCGGCCTGGTGACGCATCATGAAGTTGGCTTCTTCGGGTGTCAGCTCTGCCAAGGCTTCACGTGCAAGTTCCGCCGCACTCATCGCGTGCATTTCCTGGCGAGTGCAGGCGTGGCCGTTCCGTGGGTCGCCGATAATGAAAATTTCGCCGGCTTTGAAGCCTTGTTGATAAGTCGGGTTGAGCCTTTTCAACATGGCATCCGGCAGTACCGATTGTGTATCACTCAGCCTAGTTAGCACCTGGTCGTACGACATGCTGCGTGGAATGATGTAAAAGCCTGGCTCTAGCTCTGGCAGCCTGGCAGCTGCGGGCTGGTTAGCATGACGGGTGGGTGTGCTGCTGTTTGTTTGAGAGGCAGCCTGAGGTGTGGGCAATGTGACTGATGTACTTCGGGGATGAGGTCGCTGGTGCATGGGCGCGACTACCCGATTGCTGCCTATGGGGCAACCGCACTGGACCAGTGCGCCATCCACGGCGGTCGGTATCCCGTCCTGCTTCCATCGACGTTCGCCTTCAACGATGGTCCCTTCGTTACCGCAGAGTGGGCAGGGTGTTGTTTTGTCGCCCACCAGCAGCCAGCCGCTCCCGTGTACACGCCCACGTGCCTGGCCGGCGATGCAGATGGCACCTGTGGTGGTCTGGTCGCCGTCGAGTCCCTGGCCTTTGCCAAGGATGTTCATACGCTGGCTCATGGTTCGACGCTTCCTGAAAGGGTGGAAGCCCGAACCTAGCACTCTGGAAACGGCACATTTCACTGGAAGAATGGTTTAGGAAACCTCCTACACGAAATGCAGATTTGGATGTCGTCCGATAATCACCGCCGCAGCCAAATGCCATTCCGATTAGTCATTTTTGTCACTTTGACTGACCCCCAGGGAGTGCTTCACTGGGACTTTCAGGCCTGCACGGATCCAGGAGCTGCCAATGAACCTGCACCAGTACGCTGAAACCCACGAAGTCACCAACCAGCCGCCGTCCCTCGACGGCGCCAACCTGTATCGCCTTGACCAACCCTTACAGGAGTGGTCGCGGCGTTTTGGCGCTGGCTGGGCCGAGTCGCGGATCGATGCGTACGGTGCCTTGGCCGGTGGGCCGCTGATGGCTGCGGGCTTCTTGGCCAACGCGCACAAGCCCGAATTCAGCAGCCACGACCGTTATGGCCATCGTATTGACTTGGTCGAGTTCCACCCGGCCTACCACGAGCTGATGCGCACTGCCGTCGAGCACGGTCTGCCTTCTCTGCCATGGGCAGAACCCCGTGCCGGTGCGCATGTGGCGCGCGCGTCGATGACCTACCTGCACAGCCAGGCCGAAGCTGGCACTGGCTGCCCGCTGACCATGACTTTCGCCGCCGTGCCGGCGCTGCGCCTTCAGCCCGAACTGGCCGAGTACTGGCTGCCGAAAATCCTGGCCTGCGAATATGACCCGCGCAACGTCGGGGACCGGCACAAGGCCGGGGTTACCCTGGGCATGGCCATGACCGAGAAGCAGGGCGGCACCGACGTGCGTGCCAATACCACGCGCGCCTACCCGGTCGGTGCGCCGGGCCCTGGCCAGGCGTATGAACTGGTCGGGCACAAGTGGTTTTGCTCGGCGCCGATGTGCGATGCCTTTCTTACCCTGGCCCAGACCGAAAGAGGCCTGAGCTGCTTCTTGTTGCCCCGCCATCGCCCGGATGACAACCGCAACCAGTTCTATATCCAGCGCTTGAAAAACAAGCTGGGCAACAGCTCCAATGCGTCCAGTGAAGTCGAGTTTCGGGGCGCCCTGGCGTGGATGGTGGGTGAAGAAGGGCGGGGTGTGCCGACCATTATCGAGATGGTCGCCATGACCCGTTTCGACTGCATGGTCGGCTCCAGTGCCCTGATGCGCCAGGCCCTCACCCAGGCCGCCCATCATTGCGCGTTCCGTAAGGTCGGCGGCCGGGTATTGAACGAGCAGCCGCTGATGCAGAACGTGCTGGCCGACCTGGCGCTGGAGAGCGAGGCGGCGCTGGCCCTGAGCCTGCGCATGGGGCAGGCCCTGGAGGAGCTCGATGACCCGCAGCAGGCGCATTTTGCCCGGCTGGTCACAGCGGTGGGCAAGTACTGGATCTGCAAGCGTGCCCCGGCAATGATCAACGAGGCCGCCGAATGCCTGGGCGGGGCCGGGTACGTCGAAGACAGTATCCTGCCGCGGTTGTACCGCGAAGCACCGGTCAACTCGACCTGGGAAGGCTCGGGCAATGTGCAGTGCCTGGACGTGTTGCGGGCGTTGTCCAAGGAGCCGGGGGTGCTGGACGCGCTGTTCACCGAGCTGGGTGATGGCCATGGCGACCCACGGCTGGCTGCGCACATTGGCAACCTCAAGGGGGCGTTCGCCGACACCACTGACATCCAGTACCGCGCCCGTCAGCTGACCGAGGACATTGCACTGGCGCTGCAGGCCAAGCTGCTGCTGGAGGCGGGTAATGCGGTGGTCAGCGATGCGTTCATCGGCAGCCGCCTGGCCGGTGGTGGTCGGGCCTATGGCGCGCTGCCGCGGGGTGTGGATGTGCAGGCGCTGGTGGCAAGGGCCACGCCGGTCTGGCAAGACTGATCAATGGGGGTGTATTTACCCACGAAGGCAGGCAAGATGGTCCACATGCATGTCCAGACAGGAAGCACAGTGTGAGCCACGCTTTTGTAGTCGTTGATACCCCAGAACAGGCCGTCGACCGTCTGGCGGCCCTGCATGAACAGGCCACCGGTGCCCTCAGCCAAGCCCTCAAGCGCTACCTCAAGGACCGAACCGAGCCCGATGCCGACGAGCGCGGGCTGTTCCGTTATCCCGCGCTGCGCCTGACCTATTACAGCCAGGGTGAGGTCGCGGCCACCACGCGTGCCTACGCCAAAGTCCAGGTCGCCGGCACCTACAGCGTCACCGTCACCCAGCCAGCCGCGTTCCGTGGCTATCTGCTCGAGCAACTGCGCCCGCTCATGCACGACTACACCGTGACGGTGGAAGTGGGAGTGAGCGAGCAGAACATCCCGTACCCGTACGTGGTCGACCAGGGCGACGAGCTGGCCGGCAGCGGCATCACCGCCGCCCAGCTGGCGCGGGTGTTCCCCAGCACTGACCTGTCGGCAGCCACCGACAATATCGCCGATGGCCTGTACGACTGGGACAGCACCGAAACCCTGCCGCTGGCGCTGTTCGATGCCGCGCGTGTCGACTTCTCTCTGCGTCGCCTGGTGCACTACACCGGCAGCGACTGGCGGCATGTACAGCCGTGGATTTTGCTGACCAACTACCACCGCTATGTCGACCAGTTCATCAGCCATGGCCTTGAGCAACTACGTGACGACCCGCGTTTCGTGCGCATGGTGCTGCCGGGCAACGTGGTGATCGAAAAAGGCATGGACCATGGCGAAACCCAGGCCCTGGTGGCCAGCGTGGTCTGGCACCGTTACCAGATGCCGGCCTACCACCTGATCGCCGCCGATGGCGACGGCGTGACCTTGGTCAACATCGGCGTCGGCCCTTCCAATGCCAAGAACATCACCGACCACCTGGCCGTGCTTCGCCCGCACTGCTGGCTGATGATCGGCCACTGCGGCGGCCTGCGTCAGTCGCAGACCATCGGTGACTATGTGCTGGCGCATGCGTACATGCGGCGCGACGGCATTCTTGACCGTGTGGTGCCGCCAAACATTCCGATCCCGGCTCTGGCCGAGGTGCAGATGGCCTTGCAGGAGGCGGCAGCACAGGTGACCGGCGAGCGCGGCGAACAGCTGAAAAAGCGTCTGCGCACCGGCACCGTGTTGACCTATGACGACCGTAACTGGGAACTGCGCTGGGCCCAGGAGCGGCCATTGATCAACCTGTCACGTGCGGTGGCGGTGGACATGGAGAGTGGCACCATAGCCGCCCAAGGCTACCGCTTGCGGGTGCCGTACGGCACGTTGCTGTGTGTCTCCGACAAGCCGCTGCACAGCGAGATCAAGCTGCCAGGCTCGGCCAACGCGTTCTACAACCGGGCGGTCAGCCAGCATTTGAAGATCGGCATTGCCGCCCTCGACCTGCTACGTACCGAGCTCAATTCGTTGCACTCGCGTAAACTGCGCAGCTTCGATGAGCCGCCGTTCCGCTGAGGATCCATGCCCCTGCCACCCCGTTCCAAGCCGCGCCGCCCTCAGGCGCGGCCTGCCGACCCGCGTCGCCAGCCCAAGGCGCCGCCGGCCGAGCCGCGTTTGATCCTGTTCAACAAGCCGTTCGACGTGCTGACCCAGTTCAGCGATGGTGAAGGGGCGCGCGACCCTCAAGGACTTCATCGACATCCCGGGCGTCTACCCGGCCGGGCGCCTGGACCGCGACAGTGAAGGCCTGCTGCTGCTGACCAACCATGGCGGCCTGCAGGCGCGCATCGCCGACCCCAAGCACAAGCTGGCCAAGACTTACTGGGTACAAGTGGAGGGTGAGCCGAGCGACGAGCAGTTGCAACGCCTGCGCGATGGAGTGATGCTCAATGACGGCCCGACCTTGCCGGCCGAGGCCCGCCGCCTGGATGAACCTGAACTGTGGCCGCGCAACCCGCCGGTACGTTTTCGCAAGAGCGTGCCGACCCATTGGCTGGAGTTGGTGATTCGCGAAGGGCGCAACCGCCAGGTGCGGCGGATGACGGCGGCGGTGGGGTTGCCTACCTTGCGCCTGGTGCGGGTGCGGATTGGCGACTGGACGCTGGACGGGTTGGACCAAGGCTGTTGGCGCGAAGTGCCAGCCAAACTAACTCGGTAGGAGCAGCCTTGTGCTGCGAAAGGGCCGGTATGTTCGACCTAGATCTTGGCGAGCGGCCAGGGGCCCCTTCGCAGCACAAGGCTGCGCCTACACACCCTCCAGAAAAGCCACCACCACGCTCTTGATGATAAAGGCCAGTACCCCAAGCCCCAGCACGAAGAACAGGATCAGGGTGCCGAACCGCCCGGCCTTGGACTTTTTCGCCAGGTCCCAGACGATAAAGCCCATGAAACCGATCAACACGGTGACGAGGATGATCATCATCCATTCTTCGAATACGGCGGGATCCATCAGTGTTCTCCAGGCAGGCTGAGCGCTCGATCATACGCCGGGCGATGAAGTATTCAACGCAGGTGGGTCAATGGAAGCTCGGTACTGGCCAGTACCTGGTTCAGCACGAAGCTCGAACGCACGCTGGTGACGCCTTCGATGCGGGTCAGGCTGCCGAGTAGCAATTTTTGATAGTGGTCCATGTCCGGTACCACCACCTTGAGCTGGTAGTCGGCGTCCATACCGGTGACCAGGCTGCATTCAAGCACCTGGGGCAAGTTGCGAATGGCGGCCTCGAAGGTCTCGAAGCGCTCTGGGGTGTGGCGGTCCATGCCGATCAGTACATAGGCGGTCAGGCTCAACCCCAGCTTCTTGCGATCGAGCAGGGCAACCTGGCGCGAGATGTAGCCGTCGTCCTCGAGTTGTTTGACCCGACGCGAGCACGGCGAAGGCGACAAGCCGATGCGTTCGGCCAGCTCCTGGTTGGAAATGCGCGCATCGCGCTGCAGTTCGGCGAGGATGCTCAGGTCGTAGCGGTCAAGTTTGCTCATGGAATATGCCTTTTCTGTTCAGATTGCGATGAATTATCAATCTAAGGTGAAAAATTGCGCAAGTGCTATTTATCTGAGCAATCTTCGCAATCCTCTGTCGCCCTCTGCCCGGTATCTTTATCCACAGAATCACTGCCCGGACATCAGTCCACGGCGACGCGCTCTAGGCGAGCGGTCGCGGCCCAGCCATCCAACAGGATCCGCCAGGCCCCCGGGCTACACACCGTCCAGAAGACGGCGTGAGGTGAGCCGGCGCCACAAGTGCCGAGCACGGACGACAATTCCCAAAGGGAGGCCCAACGGCCTCCCTTTTTTCATGTCCGCGATTTTAAGTTGCCGGTGTGGCCGGCGCGGTAGACTGGCAGCGGCTGCAGTCATTTTGATCGAGAGGGGCACCATGAAGTCGCGCATCTGGCAGTGGGCAGGTGTTGGTTTGGTTACGTTGAGCATCAGCCTTGGCGCTGTGGCGCAGGGGCCTGATGAGGGGCATGGCGGGGGCCATGGCGGCAACGGGCCACAGGACCCGAACGGCGCCGCCGCGGGCCGCTCCCCGCTCAACTCGCGCGACGAAGTACGCCAGACCCAGCCCCCGCGCCAGGGTTATTACCAGGACATCCCCCGGCACAATGGCGATAACCGCTATTGGCAAGCCGGTGGGCCGGGGCAGCGGCCGGGCGGTGACTGGCAGGGGCGCCCGGACGGCCATGGCAATGGCTGGGGGCCAGGGCCGCAGTATCGCCCAGGGCAGACCATCGACCGCTTCCCGGATCGCCACTGGAAGGTGCCTTACCGCGGGCACGACTACTTCTATTCGGGCGGCTATTGGTATCGACCGCACGGCGGCAGTTACATCGTCGTGGCACCGCCTTATGGTGCGCGGGTGGAGTACCTGCCGGCGTATGCCCGTGAGGTGTGGCTGGGTGGGGCGCTGTTCTTCCTGGTAGCCGATACCTATTACCAGTACTTGGCGGACAGCCGCGAGTATGTGGTGGTGAACCCGCCGATGGCTGCACCCGCGCCTGTTCCACCCGCAGTTGGCGGCTACGACGTGGTGGCTTATCCAATGTATGGCCAGGGGCAGGAGCAGCAGGAACAGGACCGCTACCAGTGCCACCGTTGGGCGGTGAGCCAGTCAGGCTTTGACCCGGCGACGGCGGCCTATGCACCCCCTTTGAATGTGACCGATACCTACCGGCGTGCGCTGGGCGCTTGTTTCAGCGGGCGGGGTTACAGCATCAACTGAAATTGTCGCTGAATGATCCGGCCCTATCGCCGGCAAGCCGGCTCCCACAGAACTGTGCAGTGCTCAAGGCCTGCGTTTTCCTGTGGGAGCAACTGTCTTGTGGGGCTTGTGCCGGCCTTATCGCTGGCAAGCCAGCTCCCACAGGTGCGGCGCTAGGCTTTGAGGCTACACAGTTCGGGTGGGAGCCGGCTTGCCGGCGATAGGGCCGGACAGGATTACACCGGGTCGGCGTGCACCATCACATCCGCCTGTGGATAACGCTGGCGAATCACCTCCGATGCCGCCACGCACAGACTGTGCGCTTCATGCAGCGCCAGCTCGCCCGGCAACTCCAGGTGCAACTGCACGAACCACTGGTTGCCCGAAACCCGAGTACGCACATCATGCACCCCCTTCACGCCAGGGATGGCCAGCACCAGGGCGGACATCGCCTCGCCCACATCGCCCGGCAGCTCCTTGTCCATCAGGATGGCGGTGCTCTCCCGCGCGATCTGCAGCGCACTCCAGAGAATGTAGAAGGCAATGCCCAAGCCGAACAGGGCATCCAGTTGCGACCAGCCAAACTGGGTCAGCAGCAAAGCCAGCAAGATGCTGCCGTTCAGCAGCAGGTCTGAGCGGTAGTGCAGGGAGTCAGCCCGCACCGCAGTGGAGCCGGTCAGGCGTATGACCTTGTGCTGCAACGCCAGCAAGGCAACGGTCAAGGCCAGTGAAAGCAGCATGACCGCGATGCCGACGCCCGTGTCACCCAAGGGTAGCGGGGTTTGCAGGCGTTCGACCGCCTGTACCCCGATCAGCACCGCGCTGACTGCGATGAACAGCGCCTGGGCCATACCCGCCAAGGCCTCGGCCTTGCCGTGGCCAAACCGATGGTCGTCATCGGCCGGGCGCAGGGCGTAATGCACGGCGAGCAAGTTGAGAAACGAGGCGACGGCGTCCAGTGCCGAATCGGTCAACCCGGCCAACAGGCTGACCGAGCCGCTCAGCCACCAGGCCAGCGCCTTGCTCACGACCAGGATGCTGGCCACCGCCAGTGACGCGCGGGTGGCCAGGCGCAGCAGGCGCTGGTGTTCAGCCGGGGTGATCATGCCGGGGCGATGTCCTTGTCTGGGTCAGGCAGCCGGTACCAGCTGGTAGGCGGCCAGTTGCTCGACGCTGCCACGGTGCTGGATCAGCCGTGGGTCGTTCAGCGGCAGGCGCTGGCCCAGTTCGCTTTCAAGAATGGCCTGCAGCTTGAGGTTGTCGACCTTACCGTCCGGGCTTACCGCTTCGCGCAGTTTCTCTGGGGCGACCTGGGCTGTGCGGCCACCTGGGTAGTAGATGGCGCCGGTGGCAAAATCGATGCCGAAGGCGATCAGCCCGGGGATCACGTAGAAGAGAATGCCGATGGCATCCATGGCGGCGACCACGGGGTCGATCTTGCCGTCGATCTGGCCGCGGCGGTCTGGGTAGAACAGCGTGCCGCAGGCCGTCAGCTGGGTCAGCAAGGTGACGATGAGGGCGCCGCCGATGACACGGGATGGGATACGCATGTAAATCTCCGAAAAGGTATTCAGCAGGGCAAGCGAAGCGCCAGCACCTGATGCTAAGACCATGATAGAGCAGGCTGGGTTCGCCGTTATACTCGCCCGACTGTTCGAGGACCACCATGATTTCATTACCGATCGATACTGTTTTGCCCGCCTTGCGCCAGGCCCTGGAAAACCGCGACGAAGCCGTGCTCGAAGCACCGCCCGGCGCCGGCAAGACCACCCGTGTGCCCTTGGCATTGCTGGACGCGCCGTGGCTGGCCGGGCAAACCATCGTGATGCTCGAACCACGCCGCTTGGCCGCCCGCGCGGCGGCCGAAAGGCTGGCCAGCGAGCTGGGTGAAAAGGTCGGGGAGACCGTGGGCTACCGCATTCGCCTGGACAGTAAGGTCGGGCCGAAGACCCGTATCGAGGTGGTCACCGAGGGTATTCTCACCCGCCGCTTGCAGGCAGACCCTGCGCTGGATGGCGTGGGGCTGTTGATCTTCGACGAGTTCCACGAACGCAGCCTGGACGCTGACCTGGCCCTGGCCTTGAGCCTCAATGGGCGTGAACTGCTACGTGACGAGCCGCCCCTGAAAATCTTGCTGATGTCGGCGACGCTGGAGGGCGAGCGGCTGTCGCGGCTGCTCGACGATGCGCCGGTGGTCAGCAGCGAAGGCCGCATGTACCCGGTGGATATCCGCTGGGGTCGGCCGTTCCAGCCGGGCGAGTTCATCGAGCCGCGGGTCGTCGAGTGCGTGCTCCATGCGCTGGCGGACCAGGCCGGCAGTGTGCTGGTATTCCTGCCCGGCCAGGCCGAAATCCGCCGCGTTCATCAGAGCCTTCAGGACATGCTGGGCGAACGTTCCGACATCCTGCTTTGCCCATTGCACGGCGAGCTCGACCTCAATGCCCAGCGTGCGGCGATCGACCCAGCCCCTGCCGGCAAGCGCAAAGTGGTGCTGGCCACCAACATCGCCGAAACCAGCCTGACCATCGACGGCGTGCGCGTGGTGGTTGATGCCGGCTTGGCACGGGTGCCGCGCTTCGACCCCGGCAGCGGCATGACGCGGCTCGACACCCAGCGTATCTCTCGCGCCAGCGCCACCCAGCGCGCCGGCCGGGCTGGCCGCCTGGAGCCGGGGGTGTGCTACCGGCTGTGGTCCGAGGCCCAGCATGACCAGTTGGCGGCGCATGGCAGCGCAGAAATCCTCCAGGCCGACCTCGCCGGCCTGGCCTTGCAACTGGCCCGGTGGGGCGTCACGCCTGATCAACTGCGCTGGCTGGACCAGCCGCCCGCGGCGGCGTTCTCCCAGGCCCAGGACCTGCTGGCACGGCTCAGTGCCTTCAAGGCGGGCAGCCGCGACAACCTCAGCGAGCACGGCCAGGCCATGGCCGAACTGCCGGCCCACCCACGTATCGCCCATTTGCTGCTGCGCGGGCAGGGTCTGGGCTTGGCGGCCATGGCCTGTGATGTCGCGGCCTTGTTGGGTGAGCGTGATATCCAGCGCGGGGGTGGCGCCGACCTGCACAGCCGGCTGGCGCTGATCAGCGGTGAAAGCAAAACAGCCCGAGGCGGGCAGGGCGGCGTGCAGCGTGCGCGGCAGCTGGCCCGCCAGTACCGGGGGCTGCTGCGTGGCAAGGCGGGTGCCGGGGTTGCCGACCCTGATCATCCACGCTGGTTGGGCGCACTGTTGGCGCTGGCCTACCCAGACCGGGTTGCCCAGCAGCGCCGCGAGGGCGGTGCCGAGTATCGCCTGGCCAATGGCCGCGCGGCCCTGTTCGCCGAGGTCGATGCCTTGATGAAATGCCCCTGGCTGGTGATTGCCGACCTGGGCAGCCGCCAAGGCCAGCGGGAAGAACGCATTTACCTGGCGGCCGAGTTCGACCCCGCACTGCTGGACGACGTGCTGGCCGAGCAGGTCGAGCGTATTGATATCCTCGACTGGGACGACCGCGAGCAGGTGCTGCGCGCCGAGCGCCAGACCAAGGTCGGCGAACTGGTGCTCAGCCGCGAGCCGTTGCCTGGCCTGGACGACGACGCCCGCGCCAGAGCCCTGCTCGGCCTGGTACGGCGTAAAGGCTTGAACCTGCTGACCTGGACACCCGAGTTGCGCCAGTGGCAGGCGCGGGTGGCGTTGTTACGTCAGCTGGACCTGGACAAGACCGGGCAAAGTGAATGGCCAGATTTAAGCGACGAAGCCCTGCTGGCGACCCTGGAAGGCTGGCTGCAACCCTACCTGGGCAAAGTCTCCCGCTTGAGCCATTTTGCCGCGTTGGACCTGTCGTCGATGCTGCGCAACCTGTTGCCATGGCCCTTGCCACAGCGCCTCGACGAATGGGCGCCGGCGCACCTGGCCGTGCCGTCCGGCTCGCACATACGGCTGGACTACAGTGAAAACCCGCCCATCCTCGCCGTGCGCCTGCAGGAGCTGTTTGGCCTGGCAGACACGCCACGCATCGCCCAAGGGCGACAGCAGGTCAAGTTGCACCTGCTATCGCCAGCACGCCGGCCCGTTCAAGTGACCCAGGACCTGGCCAACTTCTGGCGCACGACCTATGCCGAGGTGAAGAAGGACCTCAAGGGCCGCTATCCCAAGCACTATTGGCCGGATGACCCGCTGGTGGCCGAGGCCACGGCGCGGGCCAAACCGCGGGGTACCTGAGCTACTGCCTCAACCGATCTGCTTGAGCAGGAAAGGGGCGACCACGCCCTGATCTACGTTGAGAAATGCAATCCCGTCCCCGTTGTAATGCTGATCATTGTGCATGGCGCCAACCCGGTGGCCCCTGTGGTCACGTAGATAGCAAACGAGGCCTTCCTCGGTCATGTGCAAGGGTTCGATTTTCCAGAAGTCGGTCACCTCGGCGTTCCAGTAGAAGCCGAGGTAGCCGTTGCGGCTAACACCCAGTTTCTTGGTGCGCGGATACCATGGAATGCAGAGGTGATAATGCAGTCGATCCTCGGTCTGGGAGTCGAAATGGAAGTCCACAGTTGGCGAATCTTCTCGTCCTCCAACTTGCAGCCAGTCCTCTTCGGGCGTGCCCCAGGTGGGATTGTCGCTGTTGCGGCTCAACCGCAGCGCAATATTGCGACCGCCAGACCGCATGTACAATTTGCCGCGGAACGACTTGGCGTGGCTCGCTTGAATGTCTTCGTCCATGGTGCTTTCTCGTGTTCAATTGAGGAAGCACGCACGTTAGACAGGCATGGCAGGCAGGGGCAGCGTGAACCTTTTCACGGCACTGCTCTCAGCTGCTGGCTGGAGACTCTAGCAGCATGAACAGGCGGTACAGCATTACGGTGCTGAACAGCTGCAAAAAGCCGCTGAGGCTGTCCATGGCCAGTTCCATGCCGGGGGACGGTACCGGGAAGGCCATCAGCAGAAACCCGGCGATCAGCCAGATCGGCGCCAGCACCGCCAGCACGCAGATCATGATGCGCAGGAAGTTGCTGGTGGTCACCCGCGCACTTTCGCGCATCGCCTGCACTACCGGCAGGCCCCGCAGTACCAGCAGGTATTCGGCGAACACCAGGTTGATCGTGACCTACGCGCCCGGGAAGATGAACAACGCCAGGCCCGCTATGATCGGCAGGACCAGTTGCGGCCACAGTTGCATCCACGCCGTGCGCCTGCAGGAGCTGTTTGGCCTGGCAGGCACGCCACGCATCGCCCAAGGGCGACAGCAGGTCAAGCTGCACCTGCCCGCTAGTGGCCGAGGCGACAGCTCCAGTGAAGCCCAAAAATCCTGATGTGGGGATGAGGATGTCGCGGGGGGGCGTAGCGGATCTGTCTTCGCAGTGATTGAGCCGTCATCCACGAATCAATGTTCGTACGAATATCTTGTTTCGGATGTGACAAATAAGATCTAACAGGGAAGCACATGTGTTGGTGAGTTATTAAACTTGATTAATAATTTTTTGAATTCCACCTTTCCGTTTTTTTAATCACGTGGTTGGCCATTTCGACACAGCCCCCCCCCCCCCCCCCCCCCCCCCCCCCCCCCGGACCATGAACTCATAGTGGACATCGCTGTCGTTATCCATACTTCAGTCCTTCATCTATGTTCTAAATTTATCCGGCGCTTCCCCATGGCTCTTGTGGCTTATTTGTGCTCGGTATTCAGGAGGTAGGCTTTTGGTCTGTTACGCTATTTTATTTTAGTTGGGGTCGAAAATGCCAAATGATACTTTATGTTTCATGGGTTGCGGCAGTGGCCATTAAATATCACTCTAGGTGACCAGCTACTAATTTTGGTAGTTGTGAAGCATGCTGATTGGTGGTAGTCGTACCGCAGGGCTTGGAGGAATCAGATTAAGAGCACTTTCGGACTTTTGCACCTATACTGTGAGTCTGCTGGTTCTGAAGCGTAAGACATATATTTTTACAATAAGATTAGAAGAGCAGCGCGAATTTCCGAGGTGCGTATGACATGTGAGTGTGTGAAATGGTGTGCTCAGATCGATGCTGCGTTTCATAAAGTTCAAGGGCTAAATGATATTGGGCGTATCCTTGTGTTAGAAGCGGCTGGAAGTCTCTTCCAGCAGGCCATTCTATTCATAAAGTCACCGGTACCGTTTACGCGTCCCAGTTTCTACCTAATGACAGGGGAAGGTCAGCCAGCGCTCCATCAAGGTGGCGCCGGACGATTTTCTGTGCTTGAGCGGGTGGCGAGTAGAAGCGTTGCTTCAGCTAATGTAATGATATGGTCTCAAGCCTTAGACCCTCACGATAGCTTGCGTTGGGGGTGCCCGGAAAGCGAGCTAGAAGCGCACGGTATCACTTACGCGGCCATGGGTGCTGATAGTACATTGTACTCCATCTCTTACACGCGGAATGGATCGGCGGTGACAGAGGGCGAGAAGGGGGCAGCCGCATGGAAGCTTAGATATTTAAATGACTTGGTCCGGCGATATTGCGTGGCTCTAAATCTCTTTGAGTGTGGTACGTCTGCGTTGACGGAACGAGAGATTGAAATACTCCGGTGGACGGCAGATGGGAAGTGCACAAATGATGTGGCTGTGATCTTGGGGATATCTGGTAATACCGTAAATTATCACTTGAAGCAGATATCAAAAAAGATGAATTGTAATACAAAGCTACAGGCGGCTACTTATGCGGCAGCTATCAATGCCATATAGGGATAAGTGCGATTCCTAAGTTCGGTTCCTCTGTTGGGCGACTTATGCTGGAGGTAATCGTCCTACTACCAGTATCAGTAGTTGCAGAATCTTGTGTCGTGGCCTAGCCCCAAGTCTGTCATCCGGGGGAATTAGCCTTGCTTGCAAAATTCAGCAACAGCGAAGCTGTCTGGAACGGGTGTAGGATAATTCCCTGCTCACGATGCCTTGAAGTTCCGGGTTACAAATTCGGGAATTGTAATTAAGCCTTCACCGCCCGTTATCATCCCACGGCTCGTAGCGCCAACCCGTTGGTTGCCAGATCAACTGGTGCGTCAATTCCAAGGCGTGCAGAAAATCAGGGTCGTGAGCACTCACGATAAGCGCGCCCTTGAATTGTCCGAGTAACTGCTCGACTGCTTCCAAGGCCGCGATGTCGAGATGATTGTTCACTTCGTCGAGCAGCAATAGTTGCGTCTGTTCGGGGCCGCCTGCCAGCCAGGCAAGCGCTGCGCGCAGGCGTTCGCCACCACTGAGCCGGTCGAATGGTGTAGCCATCTGCCGAGCGTCGAGCCCGGCGTTGGCGAAGACCTGGCGAAAGCGGCCCTCCTCGATAGTGCCCAGTTTATTACGCAGCACCTGCTCGATACTATGCTCGGGGTCGAAGGTTTGAGCGTGCTGGTCGATCAGGTGAGTGCGTAATACACGCCGGGCGATGCCGCTGGCGGGTACCTGCTGTCCGGCTATTACCTTCAACAGGGTTGATTTTCCGCAGCCGTTCGGCCCGATCACTGCGACTCGCATCGGGCCGTGCAAGGTGAGGTCGATGAAGCGGCTCTCGGGGGGACCGTAGGGGAGCTCGCAGTGTTCGAGGGTGACCACCTGGGTTGCATTGGCAACCAAGCCGGTCGGTGCAAGCAGTTGGCTTGGGCGTACCGGCTCGACGTTCGCATTGGCTTGGTCGACTCGCTCGCGTGCAATCTGGCTTAGGCGCGCCTGTTGGATGCGCTGATGGCCACTGTGCTGTTCGGCGCGCTCTGCCTGCGCATTGGCGACGATGGCTGGGGTACCGGTGGCACGCGCCACCTTGCGGCCATGACTGGCACTTTGCACCTCGCGCTGGCGGGCCATGGCGATCTGCTGTTCGACGCTGTCGCGTGCCGCGCGTGCCCTGACCAGGGCAGCCTGGGCGTTGTCCTGCTCGGCTTGGCGCTGCTCGCGATAGCTGATGTAGCCGCCGCTGTATTGAACCAGAGCGTCGCTGCGAAGCTCGAGGATACGATCGGCATGTTCCAGCAGCGCCCGGTCGTGGGAGATGACAATGCGGGTTTCCTTGCCCTGGCGCAGTTCTTTGCTCAACTGCTCGCGTGCCTGGCGATCCAGATGGTTGGTGGGTTCGTCGAGTATCAATACCCGTGCGCCGCCAAGGCGCAGACCGGCGAGCATCAGGCGTACAGTCTCGCCTCCGCTCAAGGCCTCGCTTGCGCGATCGAGTGGAAGGTGGGCCAGGCCCAGGCGCGTCAGGCATGCGTGGATATCGCCCGGCAGGTTCCAGCGGTCGTCGATCAGGTCGAACAGCGCCGGGTCGTAGGCGCCCGCCTCGACCTCGGCCAGGGCCTGCAAAGCGCTATGTACCCCCAGCAGATCGGCAACGGTGCCGCTGATTGGCCCGAGCCATTGCGGCAAATAACCGACACTGCCAGCACATTGGACGCTGCCTTCGCTCGCGGCCAAGCGACCCGCCATGATCTGCGCCAATATCGATTTGCCGCTGCCGTTGGGCCCGACGATACCGGTGAACTGCCTGGAGAACGTTGCGTTAAGTCCCGAGAACAGCGGCCTGCCGTCTGGTAGGCGCAAGGTCAGGTCCTTGATGATCAAGGTGGCGTCGTCGCTACTCATCTCGATCTCTTCCCGAACCCAGGATTACCCAGCTCAGGAGGAGCGCACCCACGCTCAACGAGTCCAGCAGCAGGTTGCCCCAGCTGCCATCGGCTACAGGCACCAGCACAGTGTCGCCCGCTGCAAGGGCGCTGCCTGCGATCTGGTCCGCATCGATCGAGATGCAGCCGTCGGGGGCATCGCAGTGTTGGCCATTGGCTATTGCAAGCCACGTTCTACCGGTCGAGCCACGACCGCAAGATTCGGCGGACCATACGATTTTCGCGGTGTGGCAAGTCGAGCGCTCGGCGGATTGCATGGCATTGCCTTCTGGCAGCGGGCGGGAACTGGAATGCTAGGGCAGTGGCCAGATGCAAGAAACTACAAAAATTGGTAGGTGATCCATCGCGGCGTTACTTCGTAAACGCGACGCCTACCCGCTTGAGTAGCAGGGCCAACCGTGATACGCACGGCATCTCTGTTGCACGAGGCCGTGGCCGGGTCAGGCAGATCGAGTCGCTGAAGCTGGGGGGACGCTGTGTTGCCTGAGCGATGCCAGTGCCCAGGCATTGGTGCGGTGTAACCTGTCGGCAGTCGAACGCTGTGCCCTTTCCGACAGGGAAGTGGAAATCCTCCGAAGGACTGCAGACGGCAAATGGAGACGGAAAAGGTTCTGCCTGTCGCTTAGGTGCGAACCCGCGTGAGGCGGAAAATGGATTCTTTACCTTCAAGCACTCTCAGGTAAGAAAAGTTAGGTGCGGTCACTTTGGGGTTGTGGTGGAGCCTAACCGAATGGCCTTGATGGTCGCGCCAACGGCATATCAAGCTGTCGTCGCTCCAATGCAGCGGTTCAAGCTTGAAGGGGTCGGACACGCTGGCGTATTGGTACAGCCCCAGATAACCGTTGCGGCTGATCCCCATCGTCTTGTCGTGGTCCGCTCCACTGCCGGTGATCATGAAGTGCAGGCGATTCGACGTTTTCGAGTGAAGCAGAAAACGAAAGACGCTGGCAGGCTGCTGATGGCCAGCAATTACCCAATCACTTTGGCCGCTTATCACCTTCTGGTCGGCGTCTTTGAACAGGCTGAGGTAGACAGATTTTAACGTCTCTTGCGCAACGTTTTCGAGCGGGGTTGCCGAGTCGAGTACCTGGAACGTGCCGAGGAAAATCTCGGCCTGTTCTGCCCAGTGGGTGTTAGCCGTGGTAGTGGACATGGAGGCTCCGTGTTGGAAGGTCGGGAGCCACCACGGTCACTGATGTTCGACAATGCTGGCAGCCTGCAGGTTTTCCACGGAGCCCGCTTTGTGCGAGGGGCCTGGCATCAGGCGCCGGCATCAGCCTCCAGCAGCGTGAACAGGCGGTACAGCACCACGGTGCTGAACAGCTGCAAGAAGCCGCTGAGGCTGTCCATGGCCAGTTCCATGCCGGGGGACGGCTCTGGGAAAGCCATCAGCAGCAGCCCGTCGATCAGCCAGATCGGCGCCAGCACCGCCAGCACGCAAATCATGATGCGCAGGAAGTTGCCGGTGGTCATCCGCGCACTTTCGCGCATCGACTGCACCACCGGCAGGCCCCGCAGTACCAGCAGGTACTCGGCGAACACCAGGTTGATCATGATCCACACGCCCGGGAAGATGAACAACGCCAGGCCGGCCATGATCAGCAGGGAGCTGATGAGAATCAGCAGGGCCAGCTGCGGCCACAGTTGCACGGCCCGGGCAAACAGGTCGCGTTTGGCGATCTCCTGGCCATTGCTGCGGGTGTCGAGGTAAAGGATCAGCGCCGCACTGTACAGCGGGTACAACAGCAAGCTGACCAGCATGCCGTAGGCCGGCGACGCCTGGTCGCCCATTTGCCGGTACAGCAGCTGGGTGAGCAAGGCTTCGAGCACCACCAGCGGCAGGCACAGCGGGAGGATGTTCGGCAGGTGGCGGCGGAAGAAGTACAGGGAGTCGCGCAGAACGCTCAGCGGATTCATCGGTCAACATCGCATGGCAGTAAAAGCAGGGGTGTACTTTAGCCCAAAGCAGGCGTGTAGCTGTCACTTGCTGAAAAAAGTTTCACCGCCGAGGTGATTGAATCCAGTGCCTGAACGCCCCATCTTTGACGCTGTCCGTTGTCCCGCTTCCCCATGAGGTAGCTTCATGAACACTGAAGAACAAACCCTGATCGATAGCCTGTTCGGCCGCATCAAGCAAGCGGAAGACCCGAGCCAGCCGCGTGACGCGCAGGCCCAGGCGTGCATCGAGGCACATGTGCGCCAGCAGCCGGCAGCGCCTTACTACATGGCCCAGGCGATCCTCGTGCAAGAAGCCGCGATCAAGCGCCTTGACGAGCAGAACAAGCAACTGGAGGCGGAGCTCCAGCAAGCTCGCGCACAGGTAGAAGCCAGCCGCGCCGGTAGCAGCACCCCGAGCAACGGTGGCGGTGGTTTTCTGTCGAGCATCTTTGGTTCGGGTGGGCGTAACACGCCACCGGCCGTGCAACCGCAGCGCCCCTCGGCGCCCGTTGCTGGCGGGGGTGGCTGGCGTGAACCGTCGGCGCCGGGCTTCAGCCCGCAGCAACCGCAGCAACAGCAGCAAGCTGGCTTTGGCGCAGCGCCAGCGCGAGGTGGCGCCAGCAGCTTCCTCGGCGGTGCGATGCAGACCGCTGCCGGCGTGGCCGGCGGGGTGTTGCTGGCCCAAGGGATCAGCAGCCTGTTCAACCACAACTCGCAGCCAGAGGAAGTGGTGGAAGTGATCAAGGAAGAGCCGACACCGGCCAGCGACAGCGGCGGCTGGAACGACCAGGGCGGGCAGCAGCAGGTGGCCGACAACGGCGGTTGGGGCAATGACCAGGGCGGTTACGCTGATACCGATTACGGCGGTGGTGACGGCGGGTTCTTCTCCGACGACGACTCCTACGTCTGACGGGTCTGGCATACTGCTGGCATTTGGGGCTGCACGGCAGCCCCGGATTCCATCAGACCATGAGGTTCCCGTGAAAAAGATCGCGTTGTTCGCCGACGTGCAGAACCTCTACTACACCGTGCGCCAGGCGCATGGCTGCCATTTCAATTACGCCGCGTTGTGGGCCGAGGTCAGCCGTGAAGGGCAGATCGTCGAAGCCGTGGCCTATGCCATCGACCGCGGTGACAGCAAGCAACAGCAGTTCCAGCAGATCTTGCGTAACCTCGGGTTCGAGGTACGGCTTAAACCGTACATCCAGCGCAGCGACGGCTCGGCCAAAGGTGACTGGGATGTGGGCATTACCCTGGATGTGATCGACGCCGCCAGCCGCGTGGACCAGGTGGTGTTGGCCTCCGGTGATGGCGACTTCGATTTGTTGCTGGAGCGGGTTATCCAGCGCCATGGTGCCGAAGCGGTGGTGTATGGCGTGCCTGGGCTTACGGCGATGTCACTGATCCGTGCCGCGAGCCGTTATGTGCCTATTGAGGGGCGGTTGTTGTTGCGGCATTGAGCGCGGGGTTGGGGCGCGTGGTGGAGGGGTGTTGATGGCGTCAGGGCGAAGAGGGGCATGGCATTAGGTTTTCAGCGCCTGGGAGATCGAGCGCCGCCCGCGCGGCGCTTCGCAGCACAAGGCTGCTCCCACATCTGTTTCGGGCCAGTCAGGCCTGTGGTATCTGCGCGCGACCGCCTTGTTTGCCCGACTCGATATCGCGCCATGCCCCGAGTGCCCGAGCGCCAATGCCCCAGGAGTAACTCGCCCGAAACAGATGTGGGAGCAGCCTTGTGCTGCGAAGCGCCGCGCGGGCGGCGCTCGATCTCAAACGCCCCAAAAATCTCAAACCAACCACCCGGGCCAACACACAACCTCAACGCCCCCCCACCAAGTGTGTCGCTCATTTATTCCGGTTTTGTAACTTAAGTTTACGCAGTGACCTTTCTAAACTAAGTCACCCGTAAACGGATTTCGAGTACTTAGCCATGCCTGCCTCCCGCCGCTTCCCACTCCTGCTCATCGGTGCCTTCATGGCCCTGTACCTGGTCTGGGGGTCCACCTACCTGTTCATTCGCATCGGCGTCGAATCGTGGCCACCGATGCTCATGGCAGGCGTGCGCTTTCTGATCGCCGGGGGCTTGTTGTATGGCTTTCTGCGCTGGCGCGGTGTGCCGGCGCCGACCTGGCCGCAATGGCGGGCCGCAGGGGCAATCGGCTTTCTGTTGCTCAGTTGCGGTAACGGCGGCGTGACCGTGGCCGAACACGCCGGTGTGGCGTCCGGCGTGGCGGCCTTGGCGGTAGCAACGGTGCCGCTGTTCACCCTGGTCTTCGGCCTGCTGTTCGGCCACCGCAACTCGCGGCTCGAATGGGCGGGGATCGGCCTCGGGCTGGCCGGTATCGCACTGCTCAACCTCGGCTCCAACTTGCAGGCAAGCCCGATTGGCGCGGCACTGATTCTGTTCGCGGCGGCGTCGTGGGCATTTGGTTCGGTATGGAGCAAAAGCTTGCCGCTGCCGCAGGGGCCGATGGCCAGTGCCGCCGAAATGCTGGTGGGCGGTGCCGTGTTGCTGCTGGGCAGTGTGCTGTCGGGCGAGCGCATGACCCAGATGCCCACCGCTGCCGGTTGGGGCGCGCTGGCCTACCTGGTGTTCTTCGGCTCGATCCTGGCGTTCAGTGCCTACATGTACCTGCTCAAGCATGTGCGCCCGGCGGCTGCGACCAGCTATGCCTACGTCAACCCGGCGGTGGCGGTGCTGTTGGGGATCGTCTTCGCCGGCGAACAGATCGGCGCCGAAGAATGCGTGGCCATGGCGGTGATCATTGGCGCAGTGGTGCTGATCGGCCTGCCTCAGTGGCGCAAGGCACCAGCGCCTGCGCAACCGTTGAAGGGCGAAATCTGCAAGTAGACGGGGGTGTTGCGGTAAACTTGCCGCCTTCGCTGAACCCCCTGACGGTATTGCCATGAATTTCGCCAAACTCGGCCTGATCGAACCCTTGCTGCGTACCCTGCAGCAGCTGGACTACACCACCCCGACCCCGGTCCAGGCCCAGGCCATCCCCGCCGTGCTGGCCGGCCGCGACCTGATGGCTGCGGCCCAGACCGGCACCGGCAAGACCGCAGGCTTTGCCCTGCCGGTGCTGCAGCGCCTGGCGCTGGAAGGTGAGAAGGTTGCCAGCAACTCGATCCGCGCGCTGGTGCTGGTACCGACCCGCGAGCTGGCCGAGCAGGTGCACAACAATGTGCGCGAGTATGCCGAGAACCTGCCGCTGAGCACCTATGCGGTGTACGGCGGGGTGAGCATCAACCCACAGATGATGCGCCTGCGCCGTGGCGTCGACCTGCTGGTGGCCACCCCGGGCCGCTTGCTCGACCTGTTCCGGCAGAACGCGGTGAAGTTCAACCAGGTGCAGACCCTGGTGCTCGACGAAGCCGACCGCATGCTCGACCTGGGCTTTGCCGAAGAGCTGCAGTCGGTGTACGCCGCGCTGCCGCGCAAGCGCCAGACCTTGCTGTTTTCCGCGACCTTCTCGGACCAGATCCGGGTCCTCGCCGGCCTGGCCCTGAACGACCCGCTTAGCATTGAAGTGAGCCCCCGCAATGCCGCCGCCAACACGGTCAAACAGTGGCTGGTGCCTGTGGACAAAAAGCGCAAGGCCGACCTGTTCTGCCATTTGCTGCGCAAGCAGCGCTGGAGCCAGGTGCTGGTGTTTGCCAAGACCCGCAACGGTGTCGACCAGTTGGTGGAGCGCTTGTTGAGCGAGGGTATCAACGCCGACGGCATCCATGGCGATCGCCCACAGGCCACGCGCCAACGTGCGCTGGATACCTTCAAGGCCCGTGAGATCCAGGTGTTGGTGGCGACCGATGTTGCCGCGCGCGGGCTGGATATCGACGACCTGCCGCTGGTGGTCAACCTCGACCTGCCGATCGTTGCTGAAGACTATGTGCACCGCATTGGCCGCACTGGCCGCGCCGGCAACAAAGGGGAGGCGATTTCGCTGGTGTGTGCTGACGAAGTGCAGATGCTGGCGTCGATCGAGACATTGATCCGCCAGACCTTGCCGCGGCATGAAGAGCCGGACTTTATCCCAGAGCACCGCGTGCCGATGACCGATGCCAGTGGCCAGGTGATCAAGAAACCGAAAAAGCCTAAAAAGCCGAAAGAGAACAGCGCGAAGCGCGGTTTGGGGCGCTGGATGGACAGTGCCGAGGCGGCGAGCCCGGCGCCGTCTGTGAAAGCGGTGCGTAAGGTGCCGAGCTTCAATGGTGGGCCGCGTAAGCGTAAGCCTTGAGATTTTGGGGCCGCGTTGCGGCCCTTTCGCGACACAAGGCCGCTCCTACAGGAGATCGCGTTGCCTTTGTAGGAGCGGCCTTGCGTCGCGAAAGGACCGCAAAGCGGTCCCGGCGATCTATCAGGCCGCCCCCGCCGCCACCCATTGCGCCGCCGCCCGCCCGGCGCGCAGCCCGCTGGCAAAACACGCCGTCAGCAAATACCCCCCGGTCGGCGCCTCCCAGTCCAGCATCTCGCCGGCACAGAACACCCCCGGCAATGCCTTGACCATCAACCCCTCGCTCAGCCCCTCGAAACGCACCCCGCCAGCACTGCTGATGGCCTCATCCAGCGGCCGGGTACGCACCACGGTGATCGGCAACGCCTTGATGGCCCGCGCCAACGCCTGTGGATCGGCGAACGTGGCCTGATCGGTCAGCTCCCGTAACAACGCCGCCTTGACCCCATCGATGCCCAACTGGCTGTGCAGGTGCTTGGCCATGGAGCGCGAGCCGCGTGGCTTGGCCAATGCCTGGGCGATGTTATCCACAGCCTTGTCCGGCAGCAGGTCGAGCAGCAGCACACCCCGGCCGTCACGCTTGATGGCCTCACGCACCGGCGCCGACCAGGCATACACCAGGCTGCCTTCGACACCTTGCGCAGTGAGGATGAACTCACCTTTGCGCGGCAGGCTGCCGGGTACGCTCAGGGCAATGTTCTTCAGCGGTGCGCCGGCAAACTTGTCTTTGAGCAAGGTGCTCCAGCCTTCGACTTCAAACCCACAGTTGCTCGGCTGCAAGGGCGAGATATCCACAGCCCGCTCAGCCAGCAGCGGCTGCCACGCACCGTCAGACCCCAAGCGCGCCCAGCTACCCCCACCCAGTGCGAGCACCACGGCGGCCGCGTGTACCTGGCGTTCACCCTGTGGATAAGCGATCCGCAGGCTGCCATCGTCATGCCAACCCAGCCAGCGATGGCGGGTGTGGATAACTACACCGCTGTCGCGCAGGCGCTTGAGCCAGGCGCGCAGCAAGGGCGCGGCCTTCATGTCGCGCGGGAAGACCCGGCCCGAGGTACCGACGAAGGTTTCGATGCCCAGGCCGTGAATCCACTGGCGCAGCGCGTCGGCATCGAAGCCGCGCAGCAGGCCGTCAATCTCGCCTTGGCGTTCGGCGTAGCGTGCGACAAAGGCCGGGTAGGGCTCAGAATGGGTGATGTTCATGCCGCCGACACCTGCCAGCAGGAACTTGCGGCCAACCGAGGGCATGGCATCGAACACCTCGACCGCCAAGCCCGCCTGGGCCAGCGCTTCGGCAGCCATCAGGCCGGCCGGGCCGCCACCGATGACGGCGACAAGGGGAGGGGTGCAGTGGTGAAGATCGGGCATGGGGGCGGCAGGCTGTGGAAAAGAGCGCACATTCTAGCGCAGGCCGGTAGGCGGAAGCACTGATCAAAAAATGATCAATACTCTGCGGGTGGCGCAGCTAAAGGGCTGCAGCCGCTTTCCAGCAGCTTATCCACAGGCGGTTCCACAGTCATTGTGAACAACCTATGACTCGCGCCGCACTGTGGTGCAGGATGCCGTGGCGCCGTGCCAGGGCTACGCGGTCCTTGCTGTAACCGCCACCGATCACGCCCACCACCGGGATGTCGCGGCCCAGGCACTGGCGCATCACCAACTCATCGCGTGCCGCCAGGCCCTCATCGGTCAGCTGCAGGTAGCCCAGGGCATCGTCCTTGTGCACATCGACGCCGGCGTCGTACAGCACCAGGTCTGGCTGGTAGAGCGGCAACAGGTAGTTGAGGGCGTCATCCACCACCTTGAGGTAGGCCGCGTCGCCCATGCCACGGGGCAGGGGGATGTCCCAGTCGCTCTGGGCCTTGCGGGCCGGGAAGTTCTGTTCACAGTGCAGGGACACGGTGATTGCGTCGGGGGTGTCGTGCAGAATTCGCGCGGTGCCGTCGCCCTGGTGCACGTCGCAGTCGAAGATCAGCACCCGGTGCACCCGCCCGGCTTCCAGCAGGTAGCGGCTGATCACGGCCAGGTCGTTGAAGATGCAAAAGCCTGCAGGGTGGTCGTAATGGGCGTGGTGGGTGCCGCCGGCCAAGTGGCAGGCGATGCCATGCTGCAAGGCCAGCTCGGCGCTCAGCAGCGAACCGCCCACGGCGCGCACGGTGCGCCGGGCCAGGGCCTCGCTCCAGGGCAGGCCGAGGCGACGCTGGTCCTCGCGGGACAGGTCGCCGCTCATGTAGCGTTCTATGTAGCTTCGGTCGTGGGCCAGGGCAAGGATGTCGTTGGGACAGATTTGCGGGCGCAACAGGTCCTGGTCACGGGTCAGGCCGCTGTCGACCAGGTGGTCGCGCAGCAAGCGAAACTTGTCCATCGGGAAGCGGTGCTCGGCGGGGAACTCCGGGCTGTAGTCATCGTGGTAGATCAGCGGCAACGGCATGGTCGGTTCGCAATCGGGGCCAGTGCTGATCTTGCCAGTTGTGGGGCGCCGCGCAACCGGCTTGTGGCATTAGCGTGTCATTTGCCGGTGCTGGCCAGTACCCGCTGCCAATCCGGCTCGTTCAAGCGCCCGAGAATCCGCGCCTTGCCGTTGCCGTCGACCGACACGAACAGCGCACTGGCATAGCCGCTTTCCCGTTCCCCGCCGACTACACGCTGCTGGCGCTGGAAGTGATCGATGCAACCATTGTGGGTGACCAAGACCAGATTGTGACCCGGGCGTTTTCGCGCCAGGGCTTCATCGGCGAACTGGTTGTCGCAGCTCTCCAGCCAGGCAGCGCTCGGCACGGCCTGGCCCAGAATGAAGTGCGCGGTCTGGCGAGTACGTACTTTGGGGCTGCTCAGCACATCGGCATTGCTTAAGCCCAGCGTGTGCAAACCCTGGCCGACGCGGGTGGCCGCCTGGGTGCCGGCCACGGTGATGCCGGTGGGGTCATCCAGGCACGGCCCGGGCGCGCTGTCGCAGCGTTCGGCATGGCGGATCATCACGATCACTGCGCCTTCGGCCCAATCCTGCAGCAGGCCGCTGTCACTCAACTGTTGCTCGTTGCCAAGGTCCACGATGTGCGTCCTCGTTGCCAGCCAGGTGGTCAACGCCGCCACGACCATGCACAGGCCCAGAGCGGCACCGAGGGCCTTGCGTGACAAACGTCGCTTGCGCCGGGCGTGGATGGCAGGGTGGCCCAGGGTATTGCTCGATAGCATGCGTGACTCCGATGGCATGGCCGCGCCGGGTGTGGTCGTGGCTGGCGACATTCTGGTGAGCGGCCTGTCGGGTGGCGGTGAAGGCGTTGTGAAAATTGCATTCAGGCACCGCCGCTTGAGTGAAACCGTCGCCCGCGCCTACGCTGTAAACTGCAAGACAGCAAAACCGGAGCACGCCCGATGACCCCGATTCTTCACCTGGAAAGCGCACGGCTGGTGCTGCGGCAATGGCACGACGACGACCTGCGCGAGTTCGCCGCGCTGTGCGCCGACCCGCACGTGATGCAGTATTTTCCGGCACCCCTGACGCGCCTGGAGGCGGCTGCGCTGATTGGTCGAATCCGTGGCCATTTCAATGAGCATGGGTTTGGCCTGTGGGCGCTGGAGCGCAAAGACAGCGGCGCCTTCATCGGCATGACCGGGCTGCTGAACGTCAGCTTCGATGCCGATTTTGCGCCCGCGGTAGAAATCGGCTGGCGCCTGGCGCGTCGCCACTGGGGCTTGGGGTTTGCCAGTGAAGCGGCCTGGACCTGCCTGCGTTGTGCCTTCGCCCAATTGCGCCTGGACGAGGTGGTGTCGTTCACTAGTGAGAGCAACTTGCCCTCGCAGAAAGTGATGCAGGCCATCGGCATGCAGCAGGACCCGAGCGGCAGTTTCGAACACCCGCGCCTGCCTGCCGGCCACCCGTTGCGCCCTCATGTGCTGTACCGCATCGACCGCGCACACTGGGAGCAGACCCTGCGCGGCTGAATGGATGGGCATGCGCGGTGCGAATGACAAACCCTGTATCATTCGCCTTCATGAAAGCGCTGTAGAGCCGTGTTGCCTTGCTAGGAGAACCCCCGATGAGTCATGTGTTGGACGACCTGGTCGACCTGTTGAGCCTCGAGTCCATCGAGGAGAACCTGTTCCGTGGACGCAGCCAGGACCTGGGCTTCCGCCAGTTGTACGGCGGGCAAGTGCTGGGCCAGTCATTGTCGGCGGCGAGCCAGACGGTCGAAGATGCGCGCCATGTGCATTCGCTGCACGGTTACTTTCTGCGCCCTGGCGACGCCAGTTTGCCGGTGGTCTATTCGGTGGACCGCGTGCGTGACGGCGGCAGCTTCAGCACCCGGCGGGTGACGGCGATCCAGAAGGGCCACACCATCTTCACCTGCAGCGCGTCGTTCCAGTACGACGAAGAGGGCTTCGAGCACCAGGCGCAGATGCCTGATGTGGTCGGCCCGGAAAACCTGCCCAGCGAAGTCGAACTGGCCAGTGCCATGGCCGAGCACCTGCCAGAGCGCATCCGCGACAAAGTGCTGTGCGCCAAGCCGATCGAGATCCGCCCGGTGACCGAGCGTGACCCGTTCAACCCCAAGCCCGGCGACCCGGTGAAGTACGCCTGGTTCCGTGCCGACGGCAACCTGCCGGACGTGCCTGCGCTGCACAAGTACCTGCTGGCTTACGCCTCGGACTTCGGCCTGCTGACCACCGCCTTGCTGCCCCATGGCAAATCGGTGTGGCAGCGCGACATGCAGATCGCCAGCCTCGATCATTCGCTGTGGTTCCATGGCAACCTGCGCGCCGACGAGTGGTTGCTGTACGCCACCGACAGCCCGTGGGCCGGCAATGCCCGCGGCTTCTGTCGTGGCAGCATCTTCAACCAGGCCGGGCAACTGGTGGCGTCGTCGAGCCAGGAAGGCCTGATTCGCCATCGCAAGGACTGGGCATGAGCCTGGGCGAGGTACGTAACTGGGTGTTCGACATGGACGGCACCCTGACCGTGGCGGTGCATGACTTTGCGGCGATTCGCGAAGCGCTGGAGATACCGCCTGAAGACGACATCCTGACCCACCTGGCGGCCTTGCCGGCGGCGCAAGCGGCGGCCAAGCACGCCTGGCTGCTGGAGCATGAGCGCGACCTGGCGCTGGCTTCGACGGCCGCGACGGGGGCGGTGGAGCTGGTGCGCGAACTGGCCGGGCGTGGCTGCCGCCTGGCGATCCTGACCCGCAATGCCCGGGAGTTGGCGCATGTCACCCTGGAGGCCATCGGCCTGGCCGACTGCTTCCCGGTGGAGCATGTGCTTGGCCGTGATGAGGCCGAACCCAAGCCTAGCCCGGATGGCCTGCTGAAGATTGCAGAGGCGTGGGGTGTGGCGCCCAGCGAACTGGTGATGGTGGGTGACTATCGCTTTGACCTGGATTGTGGGCGTGCGGCCGGGGCGCGTACCGTATTGGTCAACTTGCCGGATAACCCGTGGCCGCATCTGGTGGATTGGCATGCGGCGGATTGCCGAGCGTTGCGCGCGATGCTTGGCTGATTTTTTGTTGGCCGCGCGGGCCTCTTCGCGGGTAAACCCGCTCCCACACGGGAGGAGGCAGCCTGCAGTGGCTATGCTGAACCGCAGTTTTTCCCTGAATGGAGACCCAGCCATGAGCAGCAAGGCCATCTACGTCCAACCTGGCGGCGGCTACGACAAAGTCCAGGTCGGCACCTGCGAGGCGCCTGCGCCACAGGCCGGCGAAATCACTGTGCGTCTGCACGCCAGCTCCCTCAACTACCACGACTTCGCCGTGGTCAGCGGCATGTGGGGGCCGAGCGAGCGGCGCATCCCCATGGCCGACGGCGCCGGCGAAGTCACGGCAGTGGGGCCGGGTGTCAGCGAGTTCCAGGTGGGCGACAACGTCGTCAGTACCTTCTTCCCGGACTGGCTCGACGGCCAGGCCAATGTCGAAGGGTTTGCCCGGGTGCCCGGTGATGGCCTCGACGGCTACGCCCGTGAACAGGTCACCGCCCGCGCCACCGCCTTCACCCTGGCGCCCAAGGGCTACAGCCACGCCGAGGCGGCCACGCTGACCACCGCAGGGCTGACGGCCTGGCGTGCCTTGATGAGCGATGACCACCTCAAGCCCGGCGATACCGTGCTGGTGCAGGGCACGGGCGGGGTGTCGATCTTCGCCTTGCAGTTCGCCAAGCTGGCGGGTGCCACGGTGATCGCGACCTCGTCCAGCGATGCCAAACTCGAGCGCCTCAAGGCCCTCGGCGCCGACCACCTGATCAACTACAAAAGCACCCCGGCCTGGGGTGAGAAGGTGCGTGAGCTGACCCACAACCGCGGGGTCGACCATGTGATCGAAGTGGGCGGGCCGGCGACGCTGGAGCAGTCGATGATTGCCACGCGCATCGGCGGGCATGTGTCGTTGATCGGCATTCTCACCGGGGTAGCGGGGCAGTTGCCGTTGGTCCAGGCCCTGGTGCGGCAGATCCGCCTGCAGGGCGTGCTGGTCGGCAGCCGTGCGCAGCAGCAGGCGATGGTGCGGGCGATCGATGCCAATGGCCTGCGGCCGGTGGTGGACAAGCACTTCGAACTGGAGCAGATCGTCGACGCGTTCCGCTATCAGGAGAGCAATCGGCATTTCGGCAAGATCTGCCTGACCTGGTAATCGCCGTTACAGGCTCACTCAGGCAGTAATCTGTCGCGGCTATTGGACAGGTGCAGGCACATCGCCGCCCGTGCCGCATCCGGGTCCTGGCGGCGGATGGCATTGAGTATCGCCTCATGTTCCAGGTTGGCCAGGTACGCATGCCTGGCCAGCTTGGCGCCGGTGCGTTCGGCCAGGGCCATGCGGTTGCGGGGGATCAGGCCGCTGCCGAGCTGGGCCATCATTTCGCTGAAATACAGGTTGCCGGTGGCCTCGGCGATCAGCAGGTGAAAGCGCCGGTCGGCCTCTATGCAGCTGTCGCCAGCCGCCGCCAAGTCTTGATAGTCGTCCAGCGCCTGGCGCATGCGTGCCACGTGCCCGTCGTCGCGGCGCACTGCGGCGAGGGCGGCGGCCTGGCCTTCCAGGCCGATGCGCAGTTCCAGCAGGTCGCGCACGCTGGCGGCGTTTTCGGCGCCAACGCGCAGCCCCGCCTGGGGCTGGCGCTCTATCACGAAGGTACCGATCCCGTGGCGGGGCTCTACCAGCCCTGAGGCCTGCAGCTTCGACAAGGCTTCGCGCACCACGGTGCGGCTGACCCCATGTTCACGCACCAGGGTGTTTTCCGAGGGCAACTTGTCGCCTGGCTTGAAGGTGCCCAGCAAAATCTGCTGCGTCAGGCTGGAGACCAGGTCGTGGGCGCGGCTGTGGCCGCGCACGCGGGGGTGTGCTGAGTCCATGGTGTGCTCCGTGGTATCGATAGCTTGTACGACAAGTTAAAACATAAAAATATTTTCCGCTGATTTTTCTGATAGAGAAGGCTGCCTCGTGCGCGGTTGTTTTTGAACGTTCACAGCAAATACTCATTTTTACAGCTTGTATTTTGTACTTTTGTCGACGTTATCGATCTTGTCGTACAACTGCGCGAGGCATATGCTCCACCCCACTGTCATGTCAGACAACCCGCATAAAAACAACTAGTGGGAGATCCGCAAGTGAACGACACCCTCGCTCCGTCTGCCGGGAAGGATGGCGACGCTCTGGCCAGTGCCGTGGCCAAGGTCAAGCGCCACGTCCTGCCGCTGTTCGTCATCATGTTCATCGTCAACTACCTCGACCGCGTCAACATCGGCTTCGTCCGCCCGCACCTGGAAAGCGACCTGGGCATCAGCGCCGCTGCCTATGGGTTTGGCGCCGGGCTGTTCTTCATCGGCTACGCATTGTTCGAAGTGCCCTCGAACATGCTCCTACAGCGTGTCGGCGCTCGGCTGTGGCTGACCCGCATCATGTTCACCTGGGGGCTGGTAGCCACGGCCATGGCCTTTGTCCAGACTGAAACCCAGTTCTATGTGCTGCGGTTTTTGTTGGGCGTCGCCGAGGCCGGGTTCTTCCCTGGGGTGATCTACTACTTCACCCGTTGGCTACCCGGCGCCGAGCGCGGCAAGGCGATTGCGATTTTTATCAGCGGTTCGGCACTGGCGTCGCTGATCTCCGGCCCGCTGGCCGGGGCCTTGATGCACATCCAAGGCCTTGGCCTGCATGGCTGGCAGTGGATGCTGTTCATCGAAGGCATGGCCTCGGTAACGCTGTGCTTCTTCGTGTTCTTCTGGCTCGACTCCAAGCCGCAGGATGCCAAGTGGCTGAGCCAGGCCGAGCAGGATGCACTTGTGCACACCATCGACCGCGAGCAGCGTGAGCGGGAGGCTGTCGGTAGCGTCAAGACCTCGGCCTGGAGCCTGCTCAAAGACCGCCAGATCGTGCTGTTCTGCCTGATCTACTTCTGCATCCAGCTGACCATTTATGCCGCGACCTTCTGGCTGCCGAGCATCATCAAGCGCATGGGCGACCTAAGCGACCTGCAGGTTGGCTTCTTCAACTCGATCCCCTGGCTGATCTCGATCCTGGCGATGTACGCCTTCGCGTCCGGCTCGGCACGCTGGAAGTTCCAGCAGGCCTGGGTAGCCGCCGCGCTGGTGGTCGCCGCCATCGGCATGTTCATGTCCACCACCGGTGGGCCGGTGTTCGCCTTTGTCGCCATCTGTTTTGCCGCCATCGGTTTCAAGTCGGCCTCGTCGCTGTTCTGGCCGATCCCTCAGGGCTACCTGGACGCCCGCATCGCGGCGGCAGTGATTGCCCTGATCAACTCGGTCGGCAACCTCGGCGGTTTCGTGGCCCCCACCACCTTCGGCCTGCTCGAGCAGCAGACCGGCTCGATCCAAGGCGGCTTGTATGGCCTGGCGGTGACGTCGGTGCTGGCAGCCATCGCCGTGTTCTTCGTACGCACTCGCCCAAAGGGCGCTCCTTCCGATGAGCTCAAGGCGCCTTCGGCCCTGGGCCAGACCCACTGATGACTGCGAGATAAAACCATGAACATGCAGACGACTCCCGCCGTTCACACCACCACCCCCGTGGTCACCGATTTGCGCGTGATCCCGGTAGCTGGCCACGACAGCATGCTGCTCAACCTCAGTGGCGCGCATGGCCCGTACTTCACCCGCAACGTGGTAGTGCTGCGCGACAGCGCTGGCAACACCGGCCTGGGCGAGGTGCCGGGTGGCGAGAACATTCGCCAGACCTTGGAAGATGCCCGCAGCCTGGTCGTAGGCCAGCCTATCGGCCATTACCAGCGCGTGCTCAACGCCATGCGCCAGGCCTTCGCCAACCGCGATGCCGGCGGCCGCGGCCTGCAGACTTTTGACCTGCGCATCACCGTGCACGCCGTGACAGCCATCGAATCTGCATTGCTCGACCTGCTTGGCCAGCACCTGAATGTGCCCATGGCCGCACTGCTCGGCGAAGGGCAGCAGCGCGAGGCGGTAAAGATGCTCGGTTACCTGTTCTACATCGGCGACCGCCAGCAGACCGACCTGGCTTATCGCAGCGAAGCGGAGGCGGACGATGACTGGTTCCGCCTGCGCCACGAGAAGGCCCTGACCCCGGACGCAGTCGTGCGCCTGGCCGAAGCCGCCAGGCAGCGCTATGGCTTCAGTGACTTCAAGCTCAAGGGTGGCGTACTGCGCGGTGAGGAAGAGATGGAGGCAGTGACCGCCCTGGCCGAACGCTTCCCCGATGCGCGCATCACCCTCGACCCGAACGGCGCCTGGTCGCTTAAAGAGGCCATCGCCCTGTGCCGTGACAAGCACGACGTGCTGGCCTATGCCGAAGACCCCTGCGGTGCCGAAAACGGCTACTCGGGCCGCGAGGTGATGGCCGAGTTCCGTCGGGCCACGGGGCTGCCTACTGCCACCAACATGATCGCCACCGACTGGCGGCAGATGGGCCATGCCATCCAGTCGCAATCGGTGGACATCCCCTTGGCCGACCCGCACTTCTGGACCTTGCAGGGCTCGGTGCGGGTGGCGCAGATGTGCAATGACTGGGGGCTGACCTGGGGCTCGCATTCCAACAACCACTTCGACATCTCCCTGGCCATGTTCACCCAGGTGGCTGCCGCCGCGCCGGGTGAAATCACCGCCATCGACACCCACTGGATCTGGCAGGACGGCCAGCGCCTGACACGTGAGCCGCTGCGTATCGTCGACGGCCATGTGCGCGTGCCGGCGCGCCCAGGGTTGGGTGTGGAGATCGATGAAGACCAGCTGGCCAAGGCGCACGAGTGCTACCGCAACATGGGCCTCGGGGCGCGGGATGACAGCGTGGCGATGCAGTTTCTGATACCGGGCTGGCAGTTCGACAACAAGCGCCCTTGCCTGGTGCGCTGAGCCCTTTCTAGCGCTGCCCAAGCGCCCAACACACCCTCTCTGTAGGAGCAGCCTTGTGCTGCGAAGAGGCCGGTGAACACACAGTGAATCTTTGCTGTGTTCACCGGCCTCTTCGCAGCACAAGGCTGCTCCTACAGTGCAAGAATCCGAGCCCTGACGATGCAGCTAGCGTTGCAGGGCGATGCACACCCAAATGAAAAACGATAGCTTCAGACGGCCCGATGGCGCGTTTGGACATGCCAATCGCGACATCTGGCGGGAATGGAAAAGCGTTGTCGTGATCGCACACCTGCGGGACGTTCTCGTGTAATTTTCCTACGCCTTACGGGGCTTAAATGGACCTCGAATTCTGCTGGTGCGTTGCTCTGAATGCGTGCAAAAGGCCAACAACAGCGCGTGAGTGATGTGTCATTCCGATGAACTCTCTAGGAGATAATGTTCGCCTACGCCTGCCCCCGTCCTTCCTTGTGTCAGCAAAAAGAGAACAAGATCAATGAACACCGTGGGATCTGATGGCAACCTTGCACAAGGTTTCAAGCCACGTCATGTAACGATGCTGTCCATCGCGGGCATCATCGGTGCAGGACTATTCGTAGGCTCCGGGCACGCGATTGCCGCGGCCGGGCCAGCCACCCTAATTTCTTACTTCGTGGCCGGCACCCTGGTGGTGCTGGTCATGCGCATGCTCGGCGAAATGGCCGTCGCGCACCCTGATACCGGGTCCTTCTCCACCTACGCCGACCAGGCCATTGGCCGCTGGGCTGGCTACACCATTGGCTGGTTGTACTGGTGGTTCTGGGTGTTGGTCATCCCCATCGAGGCACTGGCGGCGGGGCATGTACTGAACGCCTGGTTCCCGCAGGTGGACAGCTGGATCTTCGCACTGGCCTCGGTGCTGCTGTTGGCAGGTACCAACCTGTTCAGCGTGGCCAAGTACGGTGAGTTCGAGTTCTGGTTCGCGATTCTCAAGGTCACCGCCATCCTTGGCTTCATCGGCCTGGGCTTCGCGGCCTTGATGGGTTGGCTGCCAAACCGTGAAGTCAGCGGTTTGAGCGCGTTGGTCGCCGAGCACGGCGGTTTCGCGCCCAAGGGCTGGTCTGCCGTTATCGGTGCCTTCATCACCGTGATGTTCAGCTTCATCGGTACCGAGGCGGTGACCATCGCCGCCTCCGAGTCCAGCGACCCGTCCCGCAACATCGCCAAGGCCACGCGTTCGGTGATCTGGCGGATCAGCACCTTCTACATCCTGTCGATCTTCGTGATCATCTCGGTGGTGCCGTGGAACGATCCGCAATTGGCAGTGGTGGGCTCTTACCAGCGTGCGCTGGAGATCATGAACATTCCCAACGCCGCCTTCATGGTCGACCTGGTGGTGCTGGTGGCCGTGACCAGTTGCATGAACTCGTCGATCTACATCGCCTCGCGGATGATGTATTCGCTGGCCAAGCGCGGTGACGCACCGGCCTTCCTCAACAAGACCTCCAAGGTCGGCGTGCCGCGTTCGGCGGTATTTGGCAGCACCCTGATCGGCGCGGCCATCGCCATCCTGAACTACTTCGCGCCCAAAGGCGTGTTCGAGTTCCTGCTGGCCAGCTCTGGCGCCATCGCCCTGCTGGTGTACATGGTCATCGCCATCTCCCAGCTGCGCATGCGCCGCCGCCTGGAGCGCGAGAACGCCGAACTGAAGTTCCGCATGTGGCTGTTCCCATGGCTGACCTGGGCGGTGATCATCTTCATCGCCGCGGCGCTGGCGGTGATGATGTATACGCCTGAGCACCGGGTGGAAGTGAGCTCGACACTGGGCTTGGCGATCGTGATTTCCTTCCTGGGGATAGTCACATCGCGGGGGCATACGCAGGCAGTGGCGGCGCGGTCGGTGGGGGGATCGGCTTAATCGTCCACGCCAAAAGTCTCACCCCTGTTCACTTAAGAATGCCGGGGCCGCTCTGCGGCCCATCGCGGCACAAGGCCGCTCCCACACCGACCGCGTTATGCCCTATTTACAGGGCATGCGCGAACATTGTGGGAGCGGCCTTGTGCCGCGATGGGCCGCAAAGCGGCCCCAATACAGGCGATGGGGTGAGACGTTTACTGCGGGGGATCAGCGCATCATCTCGATGTACCTGATCACCGCAGGTGCCTTTTCGAAACGCCGATGAATCAGGCTCAGCCATGAGCTGGCCTGGCAATCGGCGATACGTCGGTAATTCACCTGCGCCAGGCTGATGCGCTGCACGACCGACTCCGGCACCACGGCGATGCCCTGGCCCAACGAAACCAAAGTGATTACTGCGACCAGGCTGCCGGGTTGCGGGCCGAGCCGTGGCACGAAACCACCTTGTGCCGAGACTTCGAGCGTGCCGGAAATCTGCTCGGGGAGGATGAAGGTCTCATTGGCCAGGCGGGATGCCGGGATCTGTGGCAACTCATTGATCCGCGAGTTGGCCGGCAGGGCGAGAACGAAACCTTCCTGGTGCAGGGCGATGGCTTCCAGTTCTTCCGGCAGCTCCATCGGCGAGCGCACGTAGGCGAGGTCGAGCAGGCCATCGCGCACCTGTCCAGGCAACTCCAGCATTGGCAGCTCGCGGATGTTCAGGCGTACGTCTGGGTGGCTTTCGCTAAAGCCGGTCACCTGCCGCTGCAGCATGCCCGAATACGCGGCAGAGGCCACATAGCCCATTTCGATACGCCCGCTTTCGCCGCGCCCTGCACGCTGCGCGCCCAGTTGTGCGGCATCGAACTGGCGTACGGCCTGTTCGGCTTCGATCAGCAATGCCTGGCCTGCAGCGGTGAGGTTCACCTCGCGTTGGCTGCGCTCGAACAGGCGCACGCCCAGCTCGCGTTCCATGTCCTGGATCTGCCGGCTGAGGGTAGGCGGAGCGATGCCCAACTGTTCTGCGGCACGGGTGAAATGGCCGTGCTGGGCGACGCAGAGGAAGTAGCGGAAATGGCGGATTTCCATGCGGTGTTACCTGCAAGCTAATGACGCGGGCCACTGCGGCTAACAAGCCGTGGGGCTGATGGCGTTAGGGTGAAGACAACACTACAAGGCTGGTGCCATGGCGGCAAAGGTATCGTTGGTGCCCGTGATATAGACCCTGTGGGAGCGGGTTTACCCGCGAAGAAGGTGACGCGGTGTATGGCACCGGCTTTGCCGGTGTTCGCGGGTAAACCGGCTCCCACAGGTCCGTGCAATGCCACTGAATGACACCAGGCCCCATGACAACCAGCCCGCCTTCGGAGCCTTGCCATGCCCACGCCCGCTTCCCCGCGCTTCACCCTGCTCACCGCCTCACTGGTCTGCGCCCTGATCATTCTCGACACCAACATCGTCGCCGTCAGCCTGCCCAGCATCGCGCGTGACCTGTCCGGCGCGTTCGCCGATATCGAATGGGTGGTCAGCGCCTACCTGCTGGCCTTCGCCGCCTGCCTGCTGCCAGCCGGCAGCCTGGCCGACCGCTTTGGCCGACGTCGCCTGCTGCTGATCGGCCTTGCGGTGTTCGGCATCGCCTCGCTGGCCTGCGGCGCAGCCCCCAGCTTAATGTTCCTCAACCTGGCCAGAGCGGCCAAGGGCATCGGCGCCGCCATGCTGCTGACCTCAGCACTCGCCGCCATAGGCCACCGCTTCCACGAACCCCAGGAACGCCTGCGCGCCTGGGCCTTCTGGGGCGCCTGCATGGGCGCCACCATCACCTTCGCGCCGCTGCTCGGCGGGGTGATCGCCAGCACGCTGGGCTGGCGCTGGATCTTCTACATCAACCTGCCATTGGTGGCGGTGCTGGCCGTGATGGTACTGCGCAGCGTCGAGCCGTCCCGCGACAGCGCTGCAGCACGCCTCGACCCTTGGGGTGGCCTGACCTTCGCAGGCAGCCTGGGCTACCTGATCTGGGCAATGATCGACGCCAACCAAGTCGGTTGGGGCAGCGCCCAGACCCTGGCGCGGCTGCTGATTAGCGCATTCCTGTTCGGCCTGTTCATCATGGTCGAACGCAGCCAGACACGGCCGATGATCGACCTGCGGCTGATGCGCAGCGGGCGTTTCGTGGGTGCCCTGTTGGGTATGTTTGGCTACGCGGCCTGTGCCCAGGTGATGATGACCCTGCTGCCGCTCTACCTGCAAAACGGCCTGCAACTGTCGGCCCTGGCGGCAGGGGCGGGGATGCTGCCGTTCGCCGTGGCCATGCTGCTGACACCCCGCCTGGGCATGCGCCTGGCCACTTACCTGAGCCCGGCCCAGGTGTTCGCCCTTGGCCTGCTGCTGGTGGGCGCGGGCAACTTGCTGTGTGCCTGGGCCGCTGGCTACGGCGGCTACAGCGCTTTTGCCCTGGCCAGCGTGGTGCTGGGCGCGGGGGCAGGGCTGCTCAATGGCGACACGCAGAAAAACATCATGGCCTGCGTGCCCCGTGAGCGTACCGGCATGGCCTCGGGGCTGAGCACCACCACGCGCTTCGGCGCGATCGTGTTGGCCATCGGTGTGCTCGGCGGCGTGCTGGCGGCCCGCAGCGGCCAATTGCTGCACGAGGCCATGGCTGCCGTGGCCCCCGCGCATTTGGGCGAGGTTGCCACGATGGCCACGCGCGTTGCCGCGGGCGACCTGCAGGCGGCTTTAGCCGTGCTGGACCCTGGCCTGCGTGAGGCAGTGGCGCCTTTGGCCCGCCAGGCCTTCATCGGAGGGTTTGAAGCCGTGTTGCACGTGGCAGGCGTGGCGGCGCTGCTGTTCGCGGTGCTGGTCGGCGTGTTACTGAGCCGACCCCTGCCGGCCCTGCAGGATGCACGTTTAACCGAAGGCTAGTGATGAGGCCGCGGGCGCAATGCGATTGTTTCTTCTTGACGCGCAACTAATTCAATTGGCAAATGTCATTGACTGCGCGCCAATTCAGGCTGAAGAAGGAGCTTCACATGCACAATGACGACGTAACTGCCCCAACCCTCGAACTGCCTCCCGGCGTGTTCCCTCCGATGCCCGGTTATACGAATGCAGACCTGCTGTTTGTCATGAACCAGCCCATCGAAGCGCTGCTTGAACAACACAATGTCGACCCTGGCTTGATTCGCGAAACCAGCATAGCCCTGGTCAGCCATGTCTATGCGGTGTTTGAACGAGAAGATGTCGACTACCAAATCGCCACTTGGTATCAGAAGCCCTATGACGAGCCCTCCAAGCGTGCGCGCAGCGTCGAAATCATCTCGGAACAGTTCGGGGTATTTGCAATAAAGGCTGCCGCCGAATCCTTGAAAGGCTCGCCATTGCTGCATCTGGGTAAGGACTTTTATATGACGTTCGTCAGCTTGGCGGGTACTTCCATCAAAGCGCACATTCTGAAGTTGAATGACCGCGACGACGGGGCACAGTCAACGCAGGAATAGGGCGCACGGTAAGCCTGGACGGCGGTGTGGGAGGCTCAATAGCGCGCGTGTGACGTGTGTTGCGCAGAAACCTGAAAATAAATGAGGTGTTTTCTCATTCTCGTTCGGCCTGTAGAGAAGGCCGGAATACAGGCCAGTCTGCCAGCACTCCACGGAGCGAGAAAATGAGTTCGACCCCGGTTCCACAGCGCCACCCCTTCAATCGTGCCCTGCACGGCGCCTTCTTGGGGTTGGTTGTCAGCAGCTATGCCTTGCCGTCGCTTGCGCAACCCTTGGCCACTGATCACAACAACCAACTGCAGCAGTGGAACATCCCGGGGGGCCCGCTGGCGCCGGCGCTCGACCGCTTTGCGCGCCAGGCGGGCATCAGCCTGTCTTACGATGCGCAGAGCATCGGCAACCGCACGACCCAAGGCGTCCAAGGCACGCTCGAGACGCCGGCAGCACTGTCGTCATTGTTGCAGGGGACCGAGTTGCAGCCAGAGCAGCAAGGCCCGAATGCCTACCTGATCATTCCGCAAACCAAGCCTGCCGGCCCGCTCGAACTTGGCGCGACCGAGGACTATCGCCTGGCGCCCGTCATCATCAATGCCAAGGTCAAAGCCAATGCTGACGACGACGCCGATTCGGTGGTCGCCAAAGAGCTGTGGGTGGGTGGCAAAGTCGCGACCAGCATCCTCAACACGCCCGCGTCGGTGTCGGTGGTTACCCGCAAGGAAATGGAGCAGCGCAGCGTCAGCACCACCGAAGAGGCCCTGCTCTACACCCCAGGCGTCATCAGCGACTTCTACGGCTCGGACGACCGCAACGACTACTTCCAGATCCGCGGCTTCCAGGCCACCACCTACCGCGACGGCCTGACCTTAAGCTCGATGCGCGGTGTGCGCGAAGACCCCTACGCCTACGAGCGCATCGAGATTCTGCGCGGTGCCAACTCCACCCTGTTCGGCCCGGCCGACCCCGGTGGTTCGGTCAACTTCGTGACCAAACAGCCCCGCTTCGAGCAGTTCGGCCAGGGCTACGTCACTTACGGCTCCTACGACCATGCCGAGACCGGCATCGATGTTGGCGATGCGCTGAACGACGAAAAAACCGTCGCCGGCCGCTTCACCGCCAAGATGCAGAACAGCGACCGCGAGTACGACCACTCGCAAGACGACAACCGCTTCGTGATGGGTGGCCTGACCTGGGCGCCGACCGACTACACCTCGGCCACCGTGATCCTGGACTACCTGAAAACCGACAGCTCGCCCAACAGCGGTGGCTACCCGCTGGACAAGGAATACGACCGCAGCGATTTTTACGGTGAGCCCAGCTACAACTTCCACAACGTCGAGCGCACCAGCCTCAGCGGCAACATCACCCACGACTTCGACAACGGCTTCGTGCTGCGCAGCAACCTGCGTTACAGCGAGCTGAGCGATGACTTCGGCTACGCCTACCTGAGCGACAGCCCTACGCGTGTTGGCACCACGATCCCACGCTACGTGTTTGGTACCGACAGCGATGCCGACCAACTCAACGGCAACCTGATGCTGCAATACGATGCCCAGTTCGAGCACATCGACAGCAGCACCCTGGTGGGTGTGGAGTACCTCGACTCCACCACCAAGCAAAGCTCCGTCTACGGCCTGGCACCTTCCATCGATATCGCCAACCCAATCTTCACCGGCGTGCCGGGCGATATCTCGCCGTATACTCGCAAAAAGAACGACGCCACGACCAAGGCTGTTTTCCTGCAGCAGAACTTGTCGTTCTACGACCGCGTCATTGCTACCGCAGGTGTGCGTAACGACTCCATGGACCTGTCCAGCAAGGAGTACATCGGCGGCGCCTCGAGTGAAAACGACAGCTTCTCCGAAACCTCTTACCGCGGTGCGTTGACCTATATCGTCAACGATGAAGTGTCGACCTATGTGAGCATGGTGGAATCCGTTTCGCCGCCACAGGTTGGCGTTACCCCGCAAACGGGCCGGCAGTACGAAGTGGGCGTGAAGTATTCGCCCATGGGGATGGATGCGTTGTTCTCTGCAGCCATTTATGACCTGACGCAGGAGAACGTCACCATTGCCGTGGTGTTGCCGAGCGGCATTATCGAGCAGCAGACGGTGGGTGAGTCTCGCGTGCGCGGCCTGGACCTGGAAGCCAAGGCGCAGGTGACGCAAGACATCAGCGTGATCGGGGCTTACTCGTATATGGAGTCTGAAGTGCTGCGTGGGTCGTTGTATGACGGCTCGTCGCTGAAGGGTAAAGAGTTCACCACGGCGCCGAAGCATTCTGCTTCGCTTTGGAGCTACTACAGCATTCCTGATACTGACGTGAGCGTTGGGCTGGGGGCGCGGTATGTGGGCGGGTATTACATGGATGCGGCCAATACCAAGAAAAGCGATGGGACCACGCTGTTTGATGCGGCTTTGAATTACAAGATTGCCAAGGGGACCGACCTTGCACTGAATGTGAGCAATCTGTTTGATGAGCAGCATGTGGTGGGGTCGGGGACTGCGAACTATTACAACCCGGGGCGGGAGGTTACGGCTAAGTTGAGTTACAGCTGGTAAGGCGATTTCTGGATTGTGAAGTGCCCGCCGTATGGCGTAATGCTGTTCACTTAAGTTATCCATCGCCTGTATTGGGGCCGCTTTGCGGCCCATCGCGGCACAAGGCCGCTCCCACAATGTTCGCGCATGCCTTGTAAATAGGGGTATAACGCGGTCGGTGTAGGAGCGGCCTTGTGCCGCGATGGGCCGCAGAGCGGCCCCGGCATTCTTAAGTGAACAGCATTACGCCGTATGGCGGGCATTGCCAACATCCTTGTGTAGACGCTTTTTCCAATGAGAGACTAAGTAGTCGATCTAACGAGTGGGATTGCAGGTCGGCACCTGCATCCACGGAGAAAGCATGAGAAAAGTCGATCCTCAGAAACACCAGGCCAAGCTGCAGCACATCCTCGAAGCCGCTGTGGCGTGCTTTGCCGAGAAAGGTTTTCGCGGCACTTCGACCAACGAAATCTGTGCAGCTGCGGGCATGAGCCCAGGCAACCTGTTCCACTACTTCCCCAACAAACAGGCCGTGATCGAGGCCATTGTGGAGGAAGACCGGCGCGAAATGAGCGAACGCTTCGCCCAACTTGCCGAAGAGCCCGATGCCATTCTGGCAATCGAGCGATTGGCCAAAGACCTCCTCAAACAGTGCGCCGACCCTGTCTACGCCAAGATCGGGGTCGAGGTCGTTGCCGAGAGCATGCGCAACCCCGAGATGGCCACCTTGGTCGCTGCCAGCGAGGCTTCGATCAAAGGCGACCTGGTAACGCTTCTGCGGCGGGGGATCGCCCAAGGTCAGATCGATGCATCCCTGGATCCGAAGATCGCTGCCACCTGGCTCATTGCGCTCATTGACGGTGCAGTCTCCCGCTCCGTGCTGGACCGGGACTTCAAGCCCAAAGCCTATACGCCAACGTTGATGCGCATGATCCGGCGCTTTCTCGAATAAACCGTCGCGCGCCGTTCTAGCGATTGCAGGCCGGTTGCCCCATGGATTGGGCGTGCAGCCGGACCACGCGTTGGGCCGCAAACAAGGCCAACAGGGGCGCCAACGCGAACACACCAAACAGCCAAGCTGCAGCGCTGGCCGTACCCACGATACCGCCTGGGTCCGTCAGCCCGGCAAGGTTTGCCACCATGCCGGCCAGCGCCGCACCGAGTGCTGTGGCAAACAGTTGCACGGTTGTGATGGACGCTGCAGCCAAGCCCTGCTCGCCAGCCGACGCGACCTGAAACACGCGGGTCAGCAGATGCGGCCAAGCCAGGCCCACCCCCAACCCGATGGCAACCAGGGCCAGGCAGATGGGCGTGATCGTCAGCCAGCCACCTGCACTCTCGGCTCGAATCAGCACGGCAAGCGTCACCATGCCGGCCAACCCAAGGAGCGGGCCGGCGAGGATGGCGCGCCTGACGCCGTTGTCACTCGCCCCAGCACTGGCAAGGGAGCCGAGCGTCCACCCGGCGGCCATGAGCGCGGCAAGATAGCCGGCGGCGAGGGGGGACTGATGGTGAAGCACCTGAAGGAACAGCGGCACGAAAATCTCGCCACTGGTCACGGCGACGGCCAGCAGCGACATCGTCGCATACAGTGCGCCAAGCGCAGACGTGACGTTGAAAGCACCTGTCGGCAGCAGCTTATGGCGTGAGCGGCTTTCCGTGCCCATCAGCAACGCTGTGAAGATAACGGCGGCGCCCAGCCCGGCGATGTTCCAGAGCAGGCCAGGCAAGACACTGCCAGCCGAAACGGCCAACACTGCCAACGTCAAAAACAGCAATTGGGCCAGTGGCAGCGGCGCGCGGCCAACGCGTTCATCGGTGCGCTTGGGCAGCACAACGGCCGCCAGCAGTGCGAACAACACGGCGACGGGGATGAGTGACCAGAACGCGGCGCGCCAGGCGCCGAGCTCGGCGAAAATACCGCCGACTGCCGGGCCAACCAACGTCGCCACCCCCCACATGCCCGAAACCAGCGCCATTGCCCGCGGCCATAACGCTTCATCGAAAACCAGCCGGATCATGGCGTAGGAGAGGGCGAACAAAAACCCTCCGCCGAGCCCCTGAACCAGGCGGCCGGCCAACATGATCGGCATCGATGGGGCAAACGCACACAGCAGCGCGCCGCTGGCAAACACCAGTGTGGCGATGATGTAGGCGCCTCGCGGCCCCGCACCGCCAAGCAACCGCGCCGACAATGCCGAACCGAGGATTGAGGCAGCGACGAACAGCGTGGTATTCCACGCGTAATAGTCGATGCCGCCGATGTCCCTGACCACTGAAGGCAGGATCGTGGTGGCAATGTAGACGTTGATCGCATGCAGCACGACGCCCCCAGCCAACGCCAGCGAGCGCACGCCATTGGTGCCTGACAGCAGGGCAGCCCAGCCTGCACTGGCCGGGCGGTTATCCACAGGCGTGCGCTGTTCTGGCATGGGTTGCGAACCTGAATCAGGTGAGGCGTGATGCTTGTTCATGTCGGCTCCACTTCGTAAGTTCACCCGCCATTGCGAGTAGGGTTTGCGAAGGCAAACCGACCACCCTTATAAAACCTCAGGTTAAGCTGAGGTCAAGCGGCATTTGAATTCATGTTGGCGATGAGCCCCGCATAAACACCGTTGAGGCTCTCCAGCTCGGTGTGCGTGCCGCATTCAACAACGCGGCCATGCTGCAGAACGACGATCTGGTCAGCATGGCGAATGGTGGACAGGCGATGCGCAATGGTGATGGTGGTTCGGCCTTTTGACAGGGCCGCCAGGGCAACTTCCATGGCGCGTTCGGTTTTTGTGTCCAACGCACTGGTCGCTTCATCGAGCAGCAGGATCGGGGGGTTGCGCAAGATGGTGCGCGCGAGCGCAAGGCGCTGTTTTTCACCCCCTGAGAACCGGTATCCGCGATCGCCAACCAGCGTGTCATACCCTTGGGGCAAGGCCGACAGGCTGTCGTGGATCTGCGCAATCTTGGCAGCGGCGATCAACTCTTCATCAGTGGCGCCTGGTTTTGCGAAGCGAAGGTTTTCCGCCACGGAGGCGTACAGCAGATACGGTTCTTGTGTAACGACACCCAGCAGATCGGTCACCGTTTCAAAACTCAGCGTCCGCACATCCACGCCGTCATAGCGGATTTCACCGGCCGAGACATCGTAAAGACGCGCCAGCAGATAACCCAGCGTGGTCTTGCCCGAGCCTGTCGAACCTACGATGGCGACGCTGGAGCCGGCAGGAATATCGATTGAGACATCAGTCAGCGTCGGTTGCAGGTTGGCAGGGTAAGAGAAGCTGACGTTTTTCAGTTGCACTGCGCCTTGCATGTGCAGCCGGTCCAACGTGATGGCATCGGGTTTTTCGGTGATCTCCACGGGCTGGTCGAGGTACTGGAAAACACGGGTGAACAAGGCGCGGGTAGTCCGCATTTCGCGGCCTATCTCCAGCAGCCCTTCCAGTGGCCAGAGCAACTGCTCCTGCAAAGCGATCATCGCCACCAGCGTGCCGATAGTTGCCGGAACCCCGGCGTTCAGCAGCAGGCCGCCCAGCAACAGCGTGAGGGCCGGGAACATCGACAACATCAACAGGATCAATTGCCATTGCCACTCGCCTGCAGTGTGGGAGCGGACCTCCAGGCTTGCGACTTCTTTCGAGGTACGCGTGAAGCGTTGAGTCAAATGTGCTGCGCGCCCAAGGGTACGCGCCAGGATCACACCCGAAATCGACAGCGACTCTTGAACCGCTGCAGACATATCGCCAAGGCGGACCTGTTGTTCGTGGGTAATGCTTTCCCGCAGCTTGCCGACGCGGTCGCTCAGCAGGATGGAGATCGGCACCGCAATCATCGAAAACAGCGCAAGCCGCCAGTCCAGTAGAAACATGGCGATGGTGGTCATCACCACGATGCTGAAGTTACGCGCCAACTCGTTGGCTGTGTGGGTAACGAGCGTTTGCAGGCCACCGATATCGCTGGCGATGCGTGACTGGATTTCGCCAGAGCGTGTTGCTGTGAAGAACGACAGCGAGAGCGATTGCAGGTGTGAGTAAAGCCTCACGCGCAGGTCATGCATGATCGACTGGCCGATTTTCGTCGACATGACAATCTGCAACGTATTCAGCCCTGCCGTTAGCGCGGCAACGCCAATCAGCCCACCCGCGAGGTACACCAGCAGGCGCATGTTGGCGTTAGGTAACGCCTCGTCAATGATCGCCCGCAGCAGGAAAGGGGACGCCATGCCGATCGCGGAACACACCAGGATCAGGCAGATGACCCGCGCGATTTGCATCTTATAGGGAACGAACAGCGCGATGATCCGGCTTGCCGAGACATGCTTGGCGGCAAGGTCATGGTAGCTGTCGGCTTTTGCTGTGCCATGTTCAGTCATTTTTGTTCCGGCCCTGTAGGCGCTGAATGGTTGCTCACCCTCGGTGAGCGTTCCTTGTATCGATTTCCCTGTGCCGAGGCCGCTGCGGCGCCCTGGACGCTTCACTCTGTGCGAGCGTATTCTAGACTAAGTGCTTAGTCTATAAATCGCAATGGGATGAGCCGGGCTGCTTGCGCCGGTACAAGGAGAGATTGGCGTGCGAAGAAAATTAGGGATGCTGGCTTTGGCAGGTGGCCTGTCGATGCTGCTGGGGCTGGCCGTCTTTGTTGTTCAGAACGTAGCTGACTTTGAACTCAACGATGCACAAGTCTCTACGTTGAAGTTTCGCTCGGGTGAAGTGGACGTGGTCGGAACGTTGGTACTGCCGATGGATGTGCAATCTGTCGTGCTGCTCGTTCACGGTGACGGCCCTATGGACCGCTTTGCATCCCGTGGGTATTTACCGCTAATCAATAGCCTGCTCGACGCGGGGGTGGGTGTGTTTACCTGGGACAAACAGGGCATAGGGGAGAGCGGCGGCAATTGGCTCAACCAGTCGATGTCAGACCGCGCTGCTGAGGCGCTGGCCGCACTTGCACGTGTGCGTAAAGAGCCTCGTGTAGCTGGGCGTAGTGTTGGTTTTCTCGGGTTCTCCCAAGGTGGCTGGGTAATACCGCGGGCCGCCAGTGAAGGGGACCCTGACTTCTCGGTAATTATCGGCGGGGCGGTAAACTGGCGACGCCAAGGCATGTACTACACCGGGTTGCGATTGGCGGGCGAGGGACGCACGCCAGCTGAAGTTGAAGTGAAGGTGCGCGAGGAGTACGAAAAGAACGACAAAGTATTCGGCCATCCCAATGAACATAACGCCCCTGATGGTTTTGCCGAGATGGACCGTGACCGCTTCAATTTCGTCCTCAAAAATTACAACGAAGACGTGACGCCAGCATTGAAAACCATGAAAGGGCCGGTGCTGGCCGTTTGGGGCGCGCAGGATGTGAATGTCAATGCGGCCGAAGACTCGAACGTCTACAAGGCGTTATTTTCTGGTGCCAGTGGAAGGCAAGTTGTCCTAGTCCCCAACGCCACGCATAGCTTGTTAAGGGCTGAGCTATTCAATTATCAGTTGGTCTCGCAATGGCCCTTATGGAAGCAGTATCTGTTCGTGGCGCTTGGGCGTCACGCCTATGCGCCCGGCACGCTGGCGTTCATCAGTGACTGGATCAAGCACCCAGCAGCTCTTTGAACAGAGGCTCCTGTGCCAGCCGAGCACGGCTAGCTTCAAGCGTTGAGCGCACGGCTTCATCACCGAATACCAAGCCCTGCAGGTAGGTGAAGTGCGGATTGAGCAGCCCGAGGGTATTCAGTACCTGGTGCAGGTAAGGCGTCAGAAAGTCCGGTTGCCGCGCTGACTCACCCTGGTGAAAACCACCTGAGCCCACCAACACGTACACCGGACGCTGTTTCAGAAGGCCGATTTTGCCTTCAGGGGTTGAGCGGAATGTCCGGTGAATACGTAGGACGTAATCGACCCAGAGCTTGAGCGCGGCAGGCAGCGTGAAGTTGTGCATCGGGGTGGCAATGAACAGGATATCGCAGCGCTCCAACTCGCCGATCAGCGCTTCTGAGTGCTCGAACACCGGAGAGTCGAACGGCGTGGGGGTCGCCAGGGCATGGGCATAGTCCATGTCGAGCGGCGGCAACGGGTACCGGCCCAGGTCGCGCTCGACCAGTTCAAGCCGCGGATACCGATGGCGTAGCGTTGCCACTAACTCGACTGCCAACTGATTGGCATGGGACACGTGGCCATGCGGGCTGGCATTGATCAAGAGCACATTGTTCATGCTGGGTTCTCTGTTTGAAGGTTCTGCGTGAAGTGCATGCCGTGAGCCAGCAGCCCCTGACGGAAATAGAAGCGTTGGGCCAACGGCATATGCAGCCCAGTGTCCAGCACAAAGTGGGCGCAACCGCGCCGTACGGCCTCTTCCCGAACAGCGCTCAACAGCCAGGTACCCAGGCTACTGCGCTGAACATCAGGCCGTACCACCAAATCGTCCACGTAGAGGAAGCGCCCGTAGAGCAGGTTTTCCAGCTCGCGATAACCGGCCAAGCCGACGACCTGTTCACCGTCCCAGGCGGCCAGCAAACGGTAACCCTGCCCAGTCTGCCGAGCCAATTGATCGACATAGGCATCCAGGTGAGTGAGGTGCGGCCGCAGTACCCGCATCAGGTCAAAACTGGCCTGAAAGGCTTCCAGGTCTTCGAGGTGTTGCAGTGTGTAATTCATGACCATTGTCCGCTGTAGAGTGATAGCTGACCTTAATGCGGCAATGGCTTAAGCTGCAGGGCCATAAAATACATAAATGACTGGGCCATGATGCTTCCTATCAAGCTGGATCGCGGCCAGTCAGTGCCGATCTACCGTCAGCTGTATCTGCGCTTTCGTGAGTCCATTGCCGATGGCCGCTTGCGCCCCGGTGACCGAGTACCGGCGGTACGCGCGTTGGCGGCAGAGCTCAATCTGGCCCGCGGTACGGTCGAAGCGGCTTATCAGTTGCTGATGGGGGAGGGCTACCTGACCGCGCGCGGCGCCGCCGGCACGGTGGTCACACCGCAACTGCCACCCATGTCCTCACCCACGCACCACCCCCCGGTGGCCTCGACGGCGTATCAGCCCACCCATTCAGGGGCGCAGCCGTTAGCCCTGCAGATGGGCCTACCGGCGCTGGACGCCTTCCCCCGCAAACTCTGGACAAGACTGGCAGGCCGCCAGCTGCGCCAGGCTGGCCTTGAAGGGCTGGTCTACCCGGACCCACGAGGGCATGCCCCGTTGCGCGCGGCCATCGCCACCTACCTGGGCATTTCACGGGGCATTACCTGCCACCCGCAGCAGGTGTTCGTGTGTGCAGGCTATCGTGCGTGCCTCGACCTCATCAGCCACACGTTAATGCGCCAAGGCGATGGGTGCTGGATGGAAGAGCCAGGGTATTTCATGGCCAGGAATGCCCTGCTGGACGCCGGCGCACAGTTGGTGCCGGTTCCCGTGGATGAAGACGGGCTCGACGTCGCGCAAGGCATTGCCCGAGCCCCCGACGCACGCTTCGCCGTGGTTACGCCGACCCACCAGAGCCCACTGGGCGTATCCCTGTCACTGCCGCGCCGGTTGGCGCTGTTGGACTGGGCTAACCAGCGCGGTAGCTGGGTGATCGAAGATGATTACGACAGTGAGTACCGCTACCAAGGCAAGCCCTTGCCCGCGCTCAAGAGCCTCGACCAGCAGGGGCGCGTGCTTTATACCGGCACCTTTAGCAAGGTGCTGTTTCCGGGGTTGCGCTTGGCTTATCTGGTGGTGCCGGCGGAGCAGAGCGAAGCGTTTGCCCGCCAGGCGGACCGGTTGCATAACCACTGCCCGCAGGTGTTGCAGGCGACTGTTAGCACGTTTTTGCAGGAGGGGCACTTTGCGCGGCATTTGAAGAAGATGCGCGGGCTTTATGGGGTTCGGCGGCGGTGGTTGGTTGAGGCGCTGCAGGAGCAGTTTGGGGAGCGGCTGTTGATTGACACTCAGGCGGGGGGCATGCATTTGGTCGCGGGGCTTTGTGAAGGGGACGATAGGGAAATTTCGCGACGTGCTCGGGCGGTTGGGGTTGCGGTTGAGCCGTTGTCGCAGTGGTATATGGAGGGGGGGCGTAGGCAGGGGTTGGTGCTTGGGTTTACTAATATTGTTAGTGCGGAGGAGGCGTTGGGGGTGGCGGTTCGGTTGGAACGGATTGTTCGGGGGTGATCCAGGCGCAAAAAAGACGCCCGAGGGCGTAATGCCAGTCGGTTAGGCGTCATCGGCTGTAATTGGGGCTGCTGTGCAGCCCATCGCAGGCAAGCCAGCTCCTAGAGGTGAGCGAGATTCACATGAAATACGCTACCCCTGTAGGAGCTGGCTTGCCTGCGATGGGCCGCGCAGCGGCCCCATTGGCCCTATTAGTTGGAATGCTGTATGGCCTGGATTCCGATGGACGGTGCTTTTTGAGAATCACCCCCAAAAACGAATCGGGGCCGGATCTATCAAGCAAATGGTCGCACTGTTGATCGTAGCCGCTGCGCTCGCCGGTTCAGGGGCTCCTAGCAAACGATACCGTCAATGATTGCTGTGTTGGCTAAGCCGAGTCTCGAAGTATTGCGCCGTCTCTTTGTCGGTGCAGTACAGATAGCAACCCTTCATCCCGCGTGTCATCAGGGTTCGGTACGTATTTTTGATGATCAGGTCTGTTTGACTTTTCGCGTGGGTAGGTTGCTCTTTCATCATCTTTTTCCAGCCGCGAATCGATTTATCGTGCTTGTCGCGCTCATCCGGGGATGTCATTACCTTACCGTCACGCACGACTAAGTCTGGCCCGATGATCACCCCGATGTAGTCGACTTCCAAACCTTGGCAGGTATGAATGCAGCCAACCTGCTCGATAGAGTTCTCAGCGATGATCCATAGGCTGCCATCCTGATCCAGGTTCCATTGGCGTTTGTAGTCGCCAATTACGATATCAGCAGCGGCGGGGTCTTTCTTGCTCAACCAAGGCCAGCAATAGCCCGCGACCACACGAGCTTTGTTTCCGTGGTTTTTCTCGTTGATCGCTTCATGCATCGCCTGAGGTGAGTCGAATACCTTAAATTCGTACTCCTCAGTCTCAAGCGTCGGATTTGCCGTCGAGCGAATGCCTAGCGTGTCATCCAGCCATGCCAGGTAACCGTCAGAACCACTGCAGCGAAACTGCGAAGACAGCACGTGCTCTTCAACCACAGCACCCTTGGCTTTTGCAAAGGCGCGTATCGCTTGCTTGCTGCCGATATCGCTCAAGGTTACACGCTGGTCCTCATCAATAAAGAAAATGGAGCATTTTGCTGAGTCAATCAGCTCCTTGATCTGGTTTTCCCCAAGGTTTCCATAAAGCCCGCTTTTCTCATTCAGCCGGTGAGCTTCGTCCACGATAAGCGCATCGAATGTGTTGGGCTCAGTGTCGATGAATGCCCCAGAGCCTGAAAAGAAATTCGAGAAATGGCTGCGCTTGATGGTGCCAACCAGTTTGCTTTCGTAGACCTTGCGTGGGGCAGCATTCTTGGAGACGTATTTGCTCATTAGCTTCAATTCGGTGAGCTTCACCAGCAGATTGATAGCCAGAACAGTTTTTCCGGTGCCCGGTCCACCTTCGATGATCATCACCTTGGGTGCTTGGTCCGAGGCCTCGCTTGCCGCCGCCAGAGCCGACTCAAAAATTGCTTTCTGATCGTCAATCAATACGAACTCGGGTTTGCCTTTCATCAACCCCCCGACGGCTTCGGCTAGCGCCTTGGACGGGCGAATTTTTCCTTCGGACAGCTCGTAAAGAACCTCTTTGTTGTCGCCATGACTTATATGCTTTTTCAGAAAGGTTCTGAGTTTACTGAGCTCTTCCGGGCCTTTCAGAAACAGCGGAGCCTTGCTGATGTGGGGCTCGTAGTGAGCTGAATCTATGACGCCGTCACTGACGTAGTTATGGAGGTAGGCGCACGGACGGATCTCAATGCTTTTGTCATACACCGCCTCGTTGAAGCCTTCCAACAGCGCTGCATATGACCATACCTGATAGGACGGGTGAATGGTCTCAATGAGGCCGCCACCCAATGCCGTTTTGACGATGGCATCCTTGGTTGTTGCGTTGGCCTTACTCCATTGCTTCAGCTCGATCAGTACGGCCTTTTTTGCCTGGTTTTCGTCGCGACCGGTGAGTAGAAAATCGATTCGCTTCGACGACTGCGGAATGTGCAATTCAATGGCCAGGCCTGCATCGCTCGGGAGGCCCTCATCTCTAAGGACCTTGGCCATGTACGTCAGGGACCCTTGCCACGACCTGATTTCCGAGGAGCCAACGTTCTTGCCGGTAGCTTCCTTGTAATGCCTGAGGATCACCTCCTCGATGTCATCGTTATCGTTGTCTTTAAGAAATTGCTGTTTGGTCGCAGCGTAAACGATCACGGGTTGTCCTTAGGTGGGTGTTGGTCAGAGTCGGTCGTACTTTTTGCTGTTGCTTCTGGCTTTATCTACGGGGTACTTCTGGCCATTTGAGGCGAGTTTCTGTGTCACCGCCTCGTTGAGGTCAATGCCGAGTACGCTGCTCAGGCGAACCAGGTACATCAGTACGTCCGCCAGTTCGTCCTTAACGGCTTGGCCGGTTTCGGGATCTGTTGCGGCTGACAGCGAATCGGCATCGCTCATCCATTGGAAAATCTCGCACAGCTCGCCTACCTCGCCAGTGAGCGCCAGGATGAGATTTTTTGGGGAGTGGAACTGCTGCCAGTCGCGATCTTCTGCGAACCGTTGAAGGGATGCGGCTAGCTCAACTACGTCAACCATGGGCGCGGATGAGCTGTCTGAGTCACTCACGGGGGCTATCTCTTGGGTATCGTTGGGGAAATGTGTAGGAAATCCGGCCTTAGATTGTAAGAGTTTTTGATGCTTTCGCAGGTTTTTTGTGTTTTTTCTCGCCTGTTGGCTGTCAGCCGATCGCTAGCCATTGTTCGCTATCCGCATCGGGCGAGGCGGCCATTCGTGCTCGTAATACAGGTGGACGAGCCAATCAAGCTGACCGGCAGGAAACGCCCCGAACCTTGGTTGGTAGAGGGATACTATCGACCCTCCGCAGCCCTTGGCGAAGGGCCGCTAACGGCTATTAGCTGCCATTGGCAAGATTCTTTAGCTCTTGGTGATGTGGAAAATCCTGCAAAGCCGCCCGACTCTTGTCGGACGTGAGCCCAATCAGAGTAGTGTTGAAGGCTTGTTATGCCGATGGAAATGTCTGTGCAGTGAAAGTGCGCTGCGCTGAGCATGTCGCACGGTTTTGTCCTTGCTACTAAGCCCGCAGGACACGCAAAATGCGGCCACAACGACTGAGTCCGACTTTTTGCCTGCAAACGTAGGCGGTTGCTCAGTGCTATAGACTGAGCCCTTCCCGAGGCAAAACAGATGATTTACTCACCGCACTCGCTCCTGAAACTGGTCCGGGATGGAAAACTAATCAAGCACCTTGCCCACCGTGAGTTGACCACCCCGGAAGGCGTTGGATTTGACCTCAGACTCGCAGGCCTCTCTCGCCTGACAGTAGGGGGGGGAAGCTTGCGAGAATCTACGCGACGCACCCCTGCCAGCGAGGTCGTGATCGCAGATCCAGATGACTGCTTCGTCATGGAACCGGGCAAGACTTATCTGGCGAGCACCATGGAAGAATTCGATCTGCCGGAAGATCTGGCGGCGCTTTTTTTTCCGAGAAGCACGCTGTTCAGAAGCGGGATAACGTTCAGTTCTAGTGTGCTGCCTCCAGGTTATGTAGGGCCGATGACGTTCGCGCTCACCAACCATCACAGCGAGGCGTTTGAAATTCAGATTGGTGCACGCTTTGCGCACGTCATCTTTCAGGCGGTATCCGGGGATATCGGCCGGTATAAAGGACAGTGGCAGGGTGGCCGCGTCTCCCAGCCCAAGGACGAAGGACAAATCTGATGAGTGTGTTACAGATCAAAGGACGTACAACGAAATCCCACACGGATTTTGACGCGGCATCGTACTCCAGCAACAGCCTTATACTCACTGATGCAGGGGACGAGAGAATTGAAGAGTTTTCCCTCGAATTGTCCGTGGGTGAAGGGTGGAGCGATAACTATTCTGGCAACGACAAAAACCTGTGGCGCATCGTCGATGGTATGACGATCAGGGGTCACGATTCTGTTGTGGTGGAGGCCGCTGAAGAAATCAAGGTGCCGCACAATCGGTACGGCATCGTCCTGCCTACGGGGAGTCTTTTTCTTTCACGCGGCGTGCTGGTTGCTTCGGCGAAGGTCGAACCTGCATTTGATGGCAAGCTCAAGCTCAGGATATTCAACACCACCAACAAGAATGTCTACCTTACCAAAGGCGAGAAGCTTGGCTCTGTGATTTTTTTCTCCACAGAATCGACGCACACCCAAAACCCCATCAAGCGTGGCAGTGAAATATCGACGCTTCCCATCACGCGGCGCGCGCGATTGAAGAAGTGGTTTTCGCTCAATCCCACCATATGGGTCGGGTGGACGCTCAATTTAATCGGAAGTTCCTTAGTATCTTCTCTTATAATGTACGCCGTCTATTACAAGGTGGTGCTGGAACACCTGTCGCAGCCTCCTCAGTCACAACAAAACGCTCAGCCATCGCCGAACGAAGTTAAGCCAAAATGATTGTCATTGACAAAAATCTAGAACACCTTGTTGCACAATGCTCTATATGTGAAAAAACCTTATTTGACGAGTTTTCTCTCAAGATACAATTGGGTCACACGTATTACGAGCCAAAATCTTTGCCCGCCACTGCAAGCATTGTATATGGGTCGCATCCAGCTCCATCGACGTTTTTTTCGGAACCAAAAGAAATTCAGCAAAATTTGGTGCTGAAGCCCGGTGAGCAAGTCATCACCTGCAGCAAGCATCGATACAAAATACCGTTAGATTATTTTGGTCTGGTGCAAACCAAAGGAACCCTTGCGCGATTGTTCGTTCAGGTAACCTGTAATGACGGTCAGGTAGAGCCGGGGTTCGACGGGTACGTAACCCTTGAAATCGTCAATATGTCGCCTTGGACGATAGAAATACCGGCCGTGAGCGATATAGCACAGCTTTATTTAATGAAATGCAGCACCAGCGCATCTGAGCCATACCACGGTCGGTATATGGACGCTGCCAAAAAAGGACCTACCCTCGCAGTGTTTCGAAAGTAGACCGCCTTACCGCTGCAGTCGACGCATAGGAGGAATATTGCTCATTGAACGCTTCCAGAATTAACCTCGTATGCGTAGGGCCAAGGTATTACGTAGCGGCAGCGCCCATATACATAACAGTCCTTTAACTGGGCGAGGGACGTATTGGATAAGCGAACACTGCTTTGCTTAATCGGCGTCAAGGCCCAGGGCGCCATAAAAATATCATTCTTGACCAAGGTACCAGATCGGTATGCCAGGTTTACCAGGGTGCAGACCACCCTTTTCAGGAGGTGTATCGCACATGAACGGTTGCACACGTACAACCTTCTGCCCCGTGGCCTCTATATATTTAGCGGTTAACTCGCAATTATCTGCAAGTGCGTACTGAGACTTCAAAATCGTCCGGCGCTCAGCTTCGACAATTTTTGGGATAGACTCATCGGTTGAGGCTCTGATTTTGTAAGTTTTGCCTGGCTCCAGAATTTCGCCATCCGTATTACTTACCAAAAACCAAGTTTTCGTATTGGTCGTGGCTTTCGATGTGATTTCGAAGGAAACTAAAGTTGCAGGCTTTGACCCGTTATTGGTCAACATAAGCTGGGCAGTTTTGTAATCACCACCTGTGATGGAGATTTGTAGCTCTGCTCGCTGGGCATCGAACAATCGCTCCACAGGTTTTGTGGCAGCGATTGATAAAAGGCTAAGGACCAAAGCAACTACTGAGGTTGGAGAGCTCACGAACCTTCGCCAGCCTTGGGACTGGCCGCACTGCCGACAACGAATCGCATGAACATGAATAATTTCTTTGCAGGCGAAACAGCACTTTTCCAGGTTTCCCACGCATTTCCTCAACGAGTCGATTTAAAGGATGCATCGTCACAAGAACTGGCAGCCAATACTGATTGCCACCCCAGGCCGTTCATGGATGTTATCGACCGAGATCTTGTTTTACAAAGCTGTTGTGCGATTCTTTAGCTTCAGCCGATCCCGCAGCGCGCCCGGTGCTTAGCCGCCCTTAGGAAGGGTAGCAATGGGTCGTCAGCAGCGATTCGCGACCGAACGCTATCGACCCATTGCACCCGGTCAGCTTAAGCAGAAACGGCCAAGAATAGCCGGTGGGCCACGGAGCAGGGCAGACTCATGGGCGATTTCGAAGCTCTGGCCTTGATGAGTAGATTTCGTTAGCTGACAATGATCATCTCGGTAGTAATAGCGTCCCGAACTCTAGCGATTTCATCGACAATGACTTGGCTCAACGAGTAAGGAGTGTGATCAAAACCAATGATCAGCCTCCGGGCCGCCGCCACGTCCAGGTCACTATCAGGCACGATACGTTGTAGCTCTGCAGCAGCGATTCGAGACAAGCCAAGTTCCAAAAATGCCCGCCCTGCGGTAGTGCTGACGCCTAGCTCAAGCGCAAGAGAAAAGTCAAAAATCTCCTGCACTCTGTGGCTCAATCGGTTTTCCACCATTACATGAGTAAGGATATCTATATACGCCTTACCCATTTGAACTAGCTGGAAGCGTATCACGTCTTCAATGGTGTCGAAAGTGTCCTTGATAACCTTGCTTGGATTCAGATCTCCGATTCTCTTGGCCTTGTAGCCTTTTACAGTAAGAGCATGCATGTTCTCAATGTCACGTTTTTTTTGAATTTCATCATTTTTTGATTTAATTTCGTATTTAAGGATGACCGGGTATGGCTTCCCTTCCATCCATCTGACGGCAATCTTAGCTACGTAGCCGCCATAATTACCACCGAAGCCTTTGATGTGTCTGAATAGTAAGTTAAAGATGTCGCGGTAATGGGCGATGGAGTGCTTTCCAAGGTCCGAGGGGTTTTTCGGAATCAATTTTTCAAGTTGTTCATTTTCTAAGGCTGACACCAAGAAAGACATCAAGCCATTAAGGGCAAACAGGTCAAGTGTCCAATTAGCGCTTAGTACGTTCGCAGGGAGGCTTAATTCATCCGAAGCCTCTTGCGAAGCACTGCAGAGCAATCGTGAATCCAGAAAGTCGAGGTCAGGGGCAACACGGTCAAGGAAACTCTGCACGTTTCCTTGTCGAGCCTTGCTTATCAGCATACCGGCAGAAGCGACTGCATTTCTATGCGCGTCGTCACGGGGCTTTCCTTGAGGTGCCTCACCACGCAGCACCTTGAGTATTTCTCGGGTGTTATGAGCGATGACATCACTAAGAGCTGACTTTATAGTGAATTTAGTGAATTTATCCATGGGCTGGTCGCTCCATGAGTCGTAATCAACCAAGAACACATTCCCTACGATATCCTTGCCCATACGACCTGCTCGGCCTGCAAAGTTCCAAAGGAGCGCAGGGTCGAGAATTTGTTTATCACCTTTACCACGAGCGGGCGTATCGATAAAGACGTTCCTCGCCGGTAAATTGATTCCTTGAAATAAGGTCGTAGTGCAAACCAAGAACCTAATATTGCCATTTCTAAACGCTGTCTCAATAGCGTCACGAAGCAATGATGGCATCTGTCCGTAATGAAAGGCAACGCCTCTTTCCACCATGGCGATCAAATGATATTCGGGGTGGATATGCTCTTTAATAAACGTAACCAAGTCATCATTCTTGCCCAGTGCATCTGGATCTGTGACTCCGAGAGTAATTGAGCCGGCTAGCTTCGCTGCTTCAGTTGGAGTCTTCGCGTATACCAACGATCCTCCACTACTACCTAGTTCGAGAGCAACTGCCGCCAGCAGGCTTTCTGGGGAAGAAAGCCCCCTCTCACATGTCATCGAGCCAACGGACGTGGCTTGATGGGAAGAAAGTAGCTTGAAGTCCAGTTGATTAAGCCCCGAGGCTTTCGTCACTACAATTCGGTTTTGAAGAACGGGCGATACAGTTGTGGTGACCTCCGCAATTTCTGGCAGCCCGATGCTTTCGAGAGCCTCTTTAAAACCTTCGGCACCGGGCGCCAGCATCACGACATGAGTACGTGAGTAGCGTCCAAAACACTGCTCAATACAGTCCTGGAGAATCATCCCTCGAGTACCGTCAGAGAGGTTTTGAGCCTCGTCGACTACTACTAGATCGATTTTTGCAGATGTAGTAGATAGGAGTACTTGAAATCGCTCTTGGGTAAGAACAAAGATCTGCCTAGGTGCAGTCTCAAAAGTAGGAATATCCGTCACCCGGATTTCGGATTCACTCGCAAGCCTAGCTTTAACTTTCATGTGCACTTCGGCGAGAAGTGCACGTGTAGGCGCGATGTAGACGAAAGTAAAGTTTCTAGATGAAACAGCTCGGCGGCAAAGGTGCTCGATCACAAGGAACGACTTACCAGCCGAAGTTGGTGCTGATATTGCGAGTGAAGCCCCACCCTCTAAAGAGTCCCAGACGCCCTTCTGATAGTCAGTAAGAGCGATTTTCTCCCCATGGACGTGAATGGTGTTGAGATACTCTACCACTCGACGCTGAATCATGCGAGGCAAGCTAGTCAGCTTGGATTTGAAATTCAGCTCGCTATATTTGAGGCCTGGAAAATTCCCAAGTTCGGTCAGAATCGCTGAGCACCGCTCCAGAATACTTGGTTCCCGGCTTATCAACATTGCGTTGAATGCGATGGCCTGAGCCATGCCCACATGCGCCTCAATATTCGACTGTGCGAACACGGATGCGCAGTAAAGTAGCTTTCCTAGCGCCTCGATATCTGGATCTATTTGCGCTCGCACTATTTTTTTAGGCAAAGTATTTGCAGCGCCAGCCGATTGAAGGTGCGCCAGGCACTTTTTGAATTCCAGGCTTCCGATCATACGTGCCGATAACTCTGAGGCAAAGCTACTCATCGCCATCTCCTGTATCCAGCACGGGCTGGGTTAGTGCGGTGTCTGAGGGGGCCGGTGCAATCCCCAGTGATTCGTAGAATTGCTCTCTCAAATCGTCGACATCAGGCACTGCCACCAAATAAATCATACATTTATTAGGATCGACGCCGTGCTGCGCCAATTGATTGCTCACATTTTTATGGTGGCGTATATGATCCTTTACATACAGCTCACTAAAGTGGAGCTCGTGTTTATCCCACGCACCATCGTCAACCGGAATCTTGTTACCAAAATGCTTGGTTTCTGAATAACAGACCACGCCAACAGATCTTTCTCTTTTTGGGGCATTTGGCTTATTAAAAACGTCGAGGTAAGCCATGATTTTTTCTTTCTCGTCCGAGCCCAAGGCATCAAGGTTGCCGAGATCCCGTACCAAGCCATACTCTTGCAGGTATTGCTTTTTATTGCCTCCAAAGCCGGCGATTGATTCCGCGTAATCAGCGGTACCACTTGCCGCACTTCCGGCCAATTTTGATTCGAGAAAGAACACATTTAGTACGCCGTCTGTGACAGAGGCATGAATACCATCTAATCCATGAACAGGCATATTGGTAGAAGTCTTCAATGACATTTTTGCTACCAGTTGGGCTGCTCCCAAGTTATGCACGGCAACGCAGTAGGCGAGAATCTCACCGACTTCACTTGCTCTGGACGGAAATTCCTTCCGAAATTCTATAAATGCGCTCCTAACCGCTCTTTGGATCTGGGTAGTAATTGATAAGTCGCCGTTTTTCCCCGCATTAAGCTGAGCGATGTAAGCATCACGACGTCGGCGGCTAAGAGCATAGTTCACCGCCTGACTGCTAAGGAAGTCGGCTAAAGAACTAGTATTAGGAATGTCCTCTTGGAACCGGACATGCAATAGCCCAAGTTTCGGAGCTGAGCCTGATAGCGGGACAGCAGCGTCCATGACGCATTTCACGAATTCGTCTAGGGGCGACTGATTCAACAGTTTCTCTATGACGTCACTGAGCGATGGCGAGACTGAAGATGAGGACACTTATCCATTCCCTGGGTGGAGCGCGAGACAGATCCGGTGGATAGGCACACGCGAGCTCTAGCTCTCTGCAATATGGCGATAATGACGCGAATGGATTCAGATTGCCATCACGCCTTCCCTGGAGAGTCCTTAAAGTGATACGTGTTGCTTCCGGCTCACCTGATGCTTCCTCGGCAGGCTCGCATTGAATCGCCCCTGGTTTCCTGGACACCTCCAAGCCTCATAATGAGGCTTAGAGGTGCCATGAGTCGTCAGCGTTACCCCGAAGAATTCAAAATCGGAGCGGTCAAGCAAGTGACCGACAAAGGCAGGCCTGTAACTGATATCGCCCAGCGCCTGGGCATGTCCGTGTATAGCCTTTACGCGTGGACAAGGTCTACAGCATGCCCCTAGAGCAGCGTCAGCAAGACGATGATCAGCAGGCCGAACTGCGCAAGCTGCGCGCTGAACTCAAGCGGGTGACGGAAGAGCGAGATATCTTAAAGAAGGCCGCCGCGTACTTTGCCAAGGAGTGCGGCTGAAGTACGCCTTCATCAAGATGCACTCGACAGATTACCCAGTGCGTCGCCTTTGCCAAACCCTCAAGGTGCATCCCAGCAGCTACTACACATGGTTGGCCGAGCCTCAATCTGCCCGAGCCAAGGAAGATCAGCGCCTGCTTGGCTTGATCAAGCATGCCTGGTTAGAAAGCGGAGGTGTGTATGGCTATCGCATGATGCACGATGACCTGCGTGAACTGGGAGAGACCTGCGGGAGAAATCGAGTCGGTCGCTTGATGCAGGCAGAGGTGCTGCGTTCGCAAACGGGATATCGCCGTCGTCCTGGGTTTTTTTGGCAGAAAGCCAACAGTGGCATCTCAACCACCTTGCCCGGCAGTACAAGGTCATTGAGGAGGAAACCGCCACGACAACGCCGTAGCCGAAAGCTTTTCCAGCTTTTCCAGCTTTTGAAACGGGAGCGAATCCGACGAAAGATCTACGGAACGCGTGACAAAGCCCGATGTAATATTTTCGATTACATCGAGATGTTATATAACCCTCAACGTCGACACAGCAGTGCTATGCAGCTATCTCCAGTAGAGTATGAGAAACGCTATTTTCTGAGCCTGGAGAGTGTCTAGGAAACCAGGGACGATTCAATGTGAATAAATTTCAGGCTCCATAGCCTGAACCTCCTTGGCATGGCGGCTGAGCAGGTATGATATTTATTTTAGCGCGAGAGCCAGTCTACTGTAATTGTTCGCTTGGGATGTCCGTCATTAGTAGTGCGGTTGTAGGTATGGCAGCCGCCGACCTGAGCAAGACCGACAGCTTGGAGGTGAAAATGTGAGCGCTGCTGGCTGAGCGGCGGCAGCGGATAGATTACGAGAAACAGAGGCAAGCAGCGTTGGAGGCGTGCCGCTGACTACTTTCCGCAACATAGAACATTAAACGAGACGTCAGCAATTAAAAGAAATTGCTGATCCAGATTGGAGCGGTGCAGACAAACTTGCGCCGCTTGTTTGGTTAGATATCATCTTCGGGCTGTTCCTGATAAATTTCAGCGCTGGATTTTGCTGGGAGCGGGCGGTGAAGTTTATCCGTTAAGTAGTACATCCCGAGTAAGCTAGTAATTAGAATGTTAAAGGTGCAGAACATGTAGACAGCTAGAATCGACCAGCGCAAAGCCAAGATAACATTCTGCGATAAATGTCCAAGCAGAGCAGGAGCAGACAAAGTTATGATCGTGCCGGCTATGTAGAGGACTATCGATCCAAACGCTAGGTATCCAAACAGGAAGCATAAGAAGCGACGGCGAGATAATCTTTCTGGCTCGCCGCGTTCAAGCGTTGGTGGATCACCGAGCATCTCATCGTCCATACCTTCGCGGTTGAATGTCGCAATGGCAGCAAGAGCGGTTATGAAGAATCCACTCAACAGCTGTAGATAGCTGGCGATAGAGGCGATTAGGCCTGGCGTTCCATATACTGAAAATTTGTCGCCAGCCAACACCACTGCTGTCAATGTGAGCAGCGTCATCAGGAGGGGGAGGCCACACTCCTCGAATAGCTTGCCTTGGCGTCGCACCCACAGATATGAGAGCGGTACAAAGATTCGCTTAAATGTGTGACTCATCTTCAAACCTCATAGAAGTTTTTTGATTTCATTCAAAAGAGTAGCATCAATTGAGCTGGTGCACTGACTCAGGTTGTGCCCCACATGTACTTGCTCTACTTTCCCAAAACACAGATCGCCTGCGTCCTCGCGAAGACAGGAAAAGTTTACTGTTTTCTGCTTGCCATTAGCTCTTTTGAAAACAACTTTCACATCATCGAAACGATGAATTTTACCATAGTTTTTTACCTTGTTGATAAAGCTTACAGCCTGTTCTCCGTGAGGTTTGTCTTTGGTTTTTACCTTTACCGTGTTTACGATCTTTCCAGTCTCTGTTAGTTCGTCAAGAGCTTTGATTGGGATTTCCCTTGTCAGCTCTATATGGTTAAGGGTTCCGGATTCAAGATCGTCTCTCAGGCTTTTGCTTGCAAATGCCTCGAGCGATGCAGTGGGGTGTGTCTTTATAACTTTGTTGGTTCCAGCTTCTTTGTATGTGCCTGAAATAAGTTTTTTGAGGAAGTGTTTCAAGAATCTGTCGATTTTCGTTTTACCGATTCCAGGCACGTCCTCTAGCAAAAACTTGAACTCGCTACCACCTGGTTTTGTAGGTTCGAGCGATAGCAATGAATGGGCCGAAATCGCTATGCCTTCCCCATTTAGCTTGGTTTCCTGACGGAGCTTTCCTGAGGACAAGTCGCTGAAAACCGGATCTGCGACGTTTTTGTCTGCGTACTGGAACAAAATGGATGCGAGCTTTTTCTCAATGTTTACCCGCATGTCGGCCACACGGATGCACGCGGTATCCCCGTCAAGCATAAGGAAGAGCTCACCCTTTTGGAATTTTCGCCTCAACGCCAAAACGCATTGCTCGATGTCCGGCTTAGGCCCGGTAAGCGGGACCGGAGCCAGTGACAAACCATAGAAAATGACGTACCGGCTGTTCAGTTCAAGCATTGCGCAACCTACCACTCCATTTGCGTATCATTCGGCGCTGCTGGGTAGGCTTTCCGTGAACGTATTGGCTCTTCCATGCATCGCCCCTCTTAGGGCTCGAAGCTGTCATTAAGCTGGCATAACCAGCCAAAACAGCCCTTTCAGGCACAAAAAAGGCACCAACGCGATGCGTTAAGTGCCTGATTTGTAAGGATTATTTGGTGGAGCCGGGGGGATTTGAACCCCCGTCCGCCAGTACTCCGCTGTCGGTACTACATGCTTAGCCGTGTCTACTGATTTAATCCGCAGCCGCCCGACGGGCAGGGTGCTTTGGATGAGTTGGGTAAGTTTTAGTCGCTTTGCCCCCAACGTGCTACACGACGATCCTGTTCTGTATGACAATCATTTCGGGTTTACAGGCATCCCCTGATGATTGCTGGAGCCGAAGCTACCAGGAGAGCGGGCTCAGCTGCTTACGCAGCGAGAGCGTAACCCTCGTAGTTTTCGTCATTGGCAACTATAGAAAGTTGCAACAGTGGATTTACGAGTTCTGTTACCAACTCGGCATGCACCTAGAGTTTCGCTACCGGCGTCGAATCCTAATCGGCCCCACACTAGCTCTAGCTAACGCACCTTACGGCACGTGAGGCGAGTATACGCCATTGCGCGGGCGACGTCGACAACTGGTCCGGTCGCCCGCACCAGGGGTCACGAACCGCTGCCGCCGCTGCCTTTTTCGGTTTTTTCCAGGCGCTCCAGCACTTTGCTGGTGATGGCGATGCATTCTTTGGTGTCGCCCGAGGCCTGCGCGGCCTTGGCTTTGTCAACGTGCTCGGTCAGGGCTTTGTCCAGGCCTTCGGAGGTGGCGCCGGCGGTGACCATGCTGTCATCGATCTTTTGCAGGTTGGTGGTGCAGAGGTCGTCGGCGGCAAACACCGGCGATGCCAACAAGGTGGCGGCCGCGAACAGGGCCGATAGCGCGGTACCTTTCATGGGTGTCTCCTTCTAAGGCCTCTGGAAGGTGGGCCTGTTAAGTGGACTGCGCAGATTTGGCGTGGGTTCAATCGGGATGCTGGCAGGGCGATATGATGCGGCTGTAGGGGGATTCTGAACTTGAAACTAAATGCTTCGTGGTGGATGGGTTTGGGAATTATCCTACTGGCGCTGCAGCGGTTTCTCTGTTGTCGATGATGGGCGTTGGGGCTAGTTTCCCTGGGTCGCTGAGGTTTGGCGACCGGGTGTGAGAGCCCGGCGATTACATCGTGCCTTTGTTATGGCAGCCGTTCGTGGGCAGGCTTCGGCCTGGCCGGAATCCCGATGTTCGCCGGTCTCTCACCCCGCGTTCGGCTGCCGCCTTCTGTCTGTGAGAGGAAAGAGGGTGACGGCTCCGTTTATGAGCTCGGAGAAATCACCATGAAGAAACTCGTTCCAGATCCACCCAGCCAAACGTCGCCACGTCCGTTCTATACCATCGACAACAAGGTCCCTTCACCGGAGGCGTTGCTGTACGCCATTCAGCTGATGCGCGGGATTGAAGACACGTTGGACGAATACATTTGTGGGAATGCCGGTGAGCCGGGTATCGGCATGCTGGTCAATTCGGTGCATAACGTGCAGATGAGTAGGGCGTTGGCTGAGCTGGTGTTGGCGCGCGAGCCATGATGTTAGTTAGTTGGGGCCAGTGGGGTCGCTGTGCGACCCATCGCAGGCAAGCCAGCTCCTACAGGGGGGCGTGCAGCTTTCGAGGGCAGTGTTAGCCCTGAGGTAGGAGTAGATGAGCAGGGCATTTTTGGCGCCTGTGCGATCGAGCGCCGCCCGCGCGGCGCATCGCGAGCAACGCTCGCTCCTACGTCTGTTTCGGGCCAGTCACGCCTGTGGAAGCTGCGCGCGAGCGCCTTGTTTGTTCGACGCGATATCGCGCCATGCGCCAAAGGCGGTCGCGCGCGTATGCCCCAGGAATAATTGACCCGAAACAAACGTAGGAGCGAGCGTTGCTCGCGATGCGCCGCGCGGGCGGCGCTCGATCTCACAGGCGCTGAAAACGCCTTGGCGAACACACCACACACCCCCCCTAGCCGATGCTAGGCCTCAGATAACACGCGGGCGGGTGACGCGGTCTACCAGGTACACCAGGCCGTGGTAGTCGATGCCGCTGTGGCTCGACAACCCGATTTCGCAGGTGCGGCTGGTGGAAATGCCTTCGCTGCAATACTGCACCGCATCCTTCAGGCTGCGCAGCGCGTGGGCATTGAGCTCCGGCGTGGTGAAGCCTTTATCACCGGCAAACCCGCAGCAGTGAATACCTTCCGGGATCACCACCTGGTTGCTGCAACGCCGCGCCAGGTCGATCAGCGCTTGGCTTTCGCCCAGGTGCTGGGTGCTGCAGGTCACGTGCACGGCCACCGGCTCGTCCTGGGGGGTGAACTCCAGTTTGTCTAGCAGGTGGGTGCGGATGAAGCGCACGGGGTCGTACAAGTCCAGGCGAGTGTCGCCCAAGTCTTGCACGAGGCGCAGGGTGCACGGGCTGGTGTCGCAGTAGATCGGGTCGAGGCCGCCGCGGCTGGCGTGCAGCAGGGCGTTGATCAGTTCCTGGCGCTTGTGCTCGGCCTGCTCTGGGTAACCTTTGGAGGCGAACGGTTGGCCGCAGCAGAGGCTGTCGGCGTTGTCGGGGAACACGACTTGGTAACCGGCTTTTTCCAGCAGGGCGCGGGTCTTGTCCAGCAGCGAGCTTTGTTCGCGGTCGGCATAGGCGGGGCCCATCACGCGCGAGACGCAGGCGGCCAGGTACACGACGCGGGGGCGGGCATCGTTGCTCGCTGGGCCGAAGTGGATGGCGCGCAGCGGCTGGGGCATGGCGGGCGTCCATTGGGGCAGCCGGCCGTTGCTGGCGTTGCTTAGCGATGCGGTCAGGCGGCTTAGGCGTGGGGCGCCGAGCAGCTTGCGGGCGGTGTTGGCGGCGGTGAGGGTGAGGCGGGCGCCACTCAGGGCCGTGTGGAAATGGTCGGCCAGCCAGTTGGCGGTTTTTTCGTGCTCGGCGGCCTGGCTGCGCAACTTCTTCACCAGCTCGCCGGTGTTGATGCCGACCGGGCAGCGCTGGGCGCACAGGCCGGTGGCTGCGCAGGTGTCGAGGCCTTGGTATTGGTAAGTCTTGAGCAGTTCGCGGGTATCGAGGCCGGCGCGTTTCTTGGCCTGGATATCACGCCACATGACGATGCGCTGGCGTGGGCTGAGGGTCAGGCCTTTGGAGGGGCACACGGGTTCGCAGAAGCCGCACTCGATGCACTTGTCGACGATTTCGTCGGCAGCCGGCAGCGGCTTGAGGTTTTTCAGGTGGATGTCTGGATCGGTGCTCAACACTACGTCGGGGTTGAGGATGCCGTTGGGGTCGAGCAGGCGTTTGAGTGCCCACATCAACTGGTAGGCGTCATGGCCCCACTCCAGTTCCACGAACGGCGCCATGTTACGCCCGGTGCCGTGCTCGGCCTTCAGCGAGCCACCGAACTCCACGGCCACCAGCTGTGCCACGTCGTCCATGAAGGCTTGGTAACGCGCGACTTCTTCGGCGCTGTTGAAGCCCTGGGTGAAGACGAAGTGCAGGTTGCCCTCCAGGGCATGGCCGAAAATGATCGCCTCGTCGTAGTGGTGCTTGTCGAACAGCTGGATCAGGCGGTTGACGCCCTCGGCCAGTTGCTCGACGGGGAAGGTGACGTCTTCGATGATCACTGTGGTGCCGGTCTGGCGCACGGCACCGACGGCGGGGAAGGTGTCTTTGCGGATTTTCCACAGCTGGTTGTACACCGCTGGGTCTTCGCTGAACTCGACCTTCTGCTCCAGGGGGTAGTCGGCAATCGACGCCATCACGTGGTGCAGTTGTTCGTGCAGCAGCGTCTGGCTGGCGGCGCGGGATTCGATCAGCAGCGCGCAGGCATTGTCTGACAGGCCTTTTACCCACAGGGGCATGCCGGGCATGTTTTGCACCGAGCGCAGGCTGCGGCGGTCGAGCAGTTCGACGGCGGAAACGGGCTGGCGCTTGAGCACGGGTACCGCGCGGCAGCAGCTCTCGACGCTGGGGAATACCAGCAAGGCGCTGGCCTTGTGTGGGTGGTCGGGCACGGTGTCGTAGGTGACGGCGCTGATGAAGCCCAGCGTGCCTTCCGATCCAACCAGCAAGTGCTGCAGGATATCGAGTGGCTGGTCGTAGTCCACCAGCGCATTGAGCGAAAGGCCGGTGGTGTTCTTCAGCCGGTACTTGTGGCGGATGCGGTCTGCCAGCTCGGTGTTGGCGCGGGTTTCGCGGCCCAGGCGGGCCAGGGCTTCCAGCAGGTCGGCATGGCTGTGCTCGAAGGCCGCGACGCTGGCCGGGTCTTCGCTGTCCAGGCGGGTGCCGTCGGCCAGTACCAAGCGCAGGCCTGCGAGGGTGTGGTAGGTGTTTTGCGCAGTGCCGCAGCACATGCCGCTGGCGTTGTTGGCGACGATGCCGCCGATTTTGCAGGCGTTGATCGAGGCGGGGTCTGGGCCGATCTTACGGCCATAGGGGGCCAGCCAGGCGTTGGCCTGGGCGCCGATGACGCCGGGCTGCAGGCGGATCTGCTCACCCTGGCCGCGGATCTCGCGGCCGTTCCAATTGTCGCCGAGCACAATCAGTACCGAGTCGCTGATGGCCTGCCCAGACAGGCTGGTGCCGGCGGCGCGGAAGGTCACCGGCACGCGCTCGCGCTGGGCCAGCTGCAGCAGGCCGACCACTTCGTCTTCAGACTCGACGCGTACCACCAGCTTGGGGATCAGCCGATAGAAGCTGGCATCGGTGCCAAAGGCCAGGGTGGAGGTCGGGTCATCGAAACGGCGTTCGGCAGGTATCAGGCGCTCGACATCACGCAGGAACGCAGCGGGCAGGCTCATGCAATCTCCTCGCGGGGCCACGGCGTCTGGTGCGCCGCGTGCCCCGGTCAATCAGGCGGTGTTTCGTGGGGGCGCGTTCAGGCGCCCAGTTCGCGGACCAGCGAGTCGCGGGTGATTTCGCTGATCGACTTGGCACCGGTCAGCACCATGGCCACGCGCATTTCTTTCTCGAACAGTTCGAGCAGGTTCTTCACCCCGGCTTCGCCATGCACGGCGAGGGCCCAGAGGAAGGCGCGGCCGATCAGCACGGTGTCGGCGCCCATGGCGATCATGCGCACCACGTCGAGGCCGCTGCGGATGCCGGAGTCGGCGAGGATCTTCAGGTCGCCTTTCACCGCGTCGGCAATCGCCGGCAGGGCGCGGGCGCTGGACAACACGCCGTCGAGCTGGCGGCCGCCGTGGTTGGACACGACGATGCCGTCGGCACCGAACTTGACCGCGTCGCGGGCATCGTCGGCATCCAGGATGCCCTTGATGATCATCGGGCCTTCCCAGAAGTCGCGGATCCACTCCAGGTCTTTCCAGGAGATCGACGGGTCGAAGTTGTTGCCCAGCCAGCCGATGTAGTCGGCCAGGCCCGTGGGGTTGCCACGGTATTTGGAGATGTTGCCGAGGTCGTGCGGGCGGCCCATCACGCCGACGTCCCACGCCCATTCAGGGTGGGTCATGGCTTGCAGCACACGGCGCATCGGCCCGTTTTTACCGCTCATGCCGGAGTGGGCGTCGCGGTAGCGGGCGCCGGGTACGGGCATGTCGACGGTGAACACCAGGGTCTTGACCCCGGCCGCCTTGGCCCGCTCCAGCGCATTGCGCATGAAGCCGCGGTCCTTGAGCACGTACAGCTGGAACCACATCGGCCGGTTGATGGCCGGTGCGACTTCCTCGATCGGGCACACCGACACCGTCGACATGGTGAACGGAATGCCGTGGGCCGCGGCGGCGCGCGCGGCCTGGACTTCGCCACGGCGGGCGTACATGCCGGTCAGGCCGACCGGGGCCAGGGCCACGGGCATGCTCAGGGTTTCGTCGAACAGCTGGGTTTCCAGGCTGAGCTCGGACATGTTCTTCAACACGCGCTGGCGCAGGGCGATGCTGGCCAGGTCCGAGACGTTGTGGCGCAACGTGTGCTCGGCGTAGGCGCCGCCGTCGGCGTAGTGGAAGAGGAAGGGGGGCAGCTTGCGTTGGGCCGCGGCGCGATAGTCGGTAGAGGCGGAAATGATCATGGATTCTCGCAGCGTTGCTTGAGGGGATTGCCGGGCGCAGCGTGGCGCCCGGCCCCTTTCACTTTAGTGATGAACCAGCATGCCGGTCAGCCAGTAAGCCTGGATCAGGGTGATCAGGCCCACGATGGTGGCGAAGAACAGGCTGTGCTTGACGGTGAAGCGGAACAGGTCGGATTCCTTGCCCACCAGGCCGGTGGCGGCGCAGGCCACGGCGATGGATTGTGGCGAGATCATCTTGCCGGTCACGCCGCCGCTGGTGTTGGCGGCCACCAGCAGGGTGTCGTTGACCCCGATCTGGTGTGCGGTGGTGGCTTGCAGCGAGCTGAACAGGGCGTTGGACGAGGTGTCCGAGCCTGTCAGGAATACGCCCAGCCAGCCGAGGAACGGCGAGAAGAACGGGAACGCGGCGCCGGTGCCGGCCAGGACCAGGGCCATGGTCGAGGACATGCCCGAGTAGTTGGTGACGAAGGCGAAGGCCAGCACCATGCCGATCGACAGGATTGGCCAGCGCAGTTCCCAGAACGTCTCTTTGAAAGTGGTCAGACCAGTTTTAAAGTTGATCTTGAGCACCGCCATGGAGATCAGCGCCGAGAGGAAGATCGCGGTGCCGGTGGCGGAGATCGGGTCGAGCTTGAACACCGCTGGCATGGCGGTCGGCGCGGCCACGATCGGCGCGGTCTTGATCACCAGTTGGTCAAGGTGCGGGATGGCGAAGTTGAACACGAAGTTGTACATCGCACCGCCTGGCGCGAATGCGGCCTTGAATGGCTTCAAGGTCCAGATGGTGACCAGCACGGTGAGGATCAGGAACGGCGACCAGGCTTTGAAGATCTCGCCGAAGCTGTAAGGGCTTGGCTGGCTGCCGCCGGACTGCACGACGGCGGCGCCGACGCTGCCCTTGGCTTGTGCGAACGAGCGCTTGGGCTGCCAGACTTTGAGGAACAGGGTCAGGCAGATCAGGCTGGCCAGGGCCGAGGTGATGTCCGGCAGCTCTGGGCCGATGAAGTTCGAGGTGAAGTACTGGGTAACGGCGAAGCTCAGGCCGGCGACCAGGGCGGCGGGCCAGGTTTCTTTCACGCCGCGCAGGCCGTCCATCATGAACACCAGCCAGAACGGCACGAACAGCGACAGCAGCGGCAGTTGGCGGCCGGTCATGGCGCCAATGTGGAAGGCGTCGATGCCGGTGACCTGGCCGGCCACGATGATCGGGATGCCCAGCGCGCCGAAGGCGACCGGCGCGGTGTTGGCGATCAGGCACAGGCCGGCGGCGTACAGCGGGTTGAAGCCCAGGCCCACCAGCAGTGCGGCAGTGATGGCCACCGGGGCGCCGAAGCCGGCCGCGCCTTCGAGGAAGGCACCGAAGCAGAAGCCGATCAGCAGCACTTGCAGGCGCTGGTCGTCGGTGATCGACAGCACCGAGCTGCGGATCACTTCGAACTGGCCGCTCTTGACCGTGAGTTTGTACAGGAACACCGCGGCAACGATGATCCAGGCAATCGGCCAGAGGCCGTAGAGGAAGCCATAACCCGCGGCGGCGAAGGCCATGTCGACAGGCATCTGGAAGGCGAAGATCGCCACCAGGATCGACAGCGCGAGGGTGATGCTGCCGGCGACGTGGCCTTTGAGGCGGAACACGGCGAGGGCGAGGAAGAAGAACACGATAGGGATGACCGCCGCCAGTGCGGACAGGCCAAGACTACCAAGCGGGCTATAGAGTTGTTGCCAGGTTTGCATATGGGGTGACCCCTAATTGTTGTTGGTCAGCACTGGCATTGGATAATTGGTAAGACCAATTTACAATGTCTGGGCGCTAGGTTAAAAGCGCTGTCGTGGGTGTGTCAATTTGTCCGACACAAAACTTTGGTCGCGTGCCGATGAGTGGGCGTCTGATGGCCTTGGAAAAACCCAGGGTGATGGGTGTGTGCGCGGCGCGGATCGGCGAGAATAGGGCCCCCTGAAATTTGCCGGGGGTTTGTGGAGAGCATGTGATGGTTTTTGATCAGGTCCGCCAACGGCGCCTGTCCGACGACATCGTCGATCGGTTGGAAGGGATGATTCTCGAAGGCACGCTGACCTCGGGCCAGCGCTTGCCGGCTGAGCGCGTTCTGGCCGAACAGTTCGGTGTGTCGCGCCCGTCACTGCGTGAGGCGATTCAGAAGCTGGTGGCCAAGGGGCTGCTGATCAGCCGCCAGGGCGGTGGCAACTTTGTTGCCGAATCGCTGGGGTCGACGTTCAGCGATCCGCTGTTGCAGCTGCTTGAGCACAGCCCTGAAGCGCAGCGCGACCTGCTCGAATTTCGCCATACCCTTGAGGCGTCCTGCGCGTATTACGCGGCCCAGCGCGCCACCGAGCCTGACCGTGCACGGCTGAAAGAGGCTTTTGACACGCTGCAGGACTGCTACACCCGCGTTGACGAAGTGACCCGGGCAGAGGAGGGCGCCGCTGACGCGCGCTTCCACCTGGCGATAGCCGAGGCCAGCCATAACGCGGTCTTGCTGCATACCATCCGCGGTTTGTTCGACCTGCTAAAGCGGAACGTGGTGACCAATATCGGTGGCATGTACCAGCAGCGGACTGAAACGCGGGACATGCTGATCAGTCAGCACCGGGAGCTGTACCTGGCGATTGTCGAGGGCAGGGCGGAGGAGGCGCGGGAGGTTTCCAGCCGGCATATTTTGTATGTGCAGGAGGTGCTGGAGGAGGCGCACGAAGAAGCCCAGCGCGTGGCGCGGGCGGAGCGGCGCAGCGGGCGCTGAGGTTGCGTTTGCTGCACGGGCCTCTTCGCGGGGCAAGCCCGCTCCCACAGGTAACCCACCGAATTTGAAGGCAGTGGGTTAACTGTGGGAGCGGGCTTGCCCCGCGAAGAGGCCCTCACTGGCTAAAGAAGATCTAGTCTTCCTTGCCCTTGTTACGCACGGCACGCTGCAGCTCGCGGTTGGAATCGCGTTCGCGCACGGTGTCGCGCTTGTCGAATTCCTTCTTGCCCTTGCCAAGCGCGATCTCGCACTTGATCAGGTGCTTGCTCCAGTACAGCGCCAAGGCCACACAGGTGTAGCCTTTCTGCGCCACGGCCGCTTCCACCCGCTCGAGCTCGCGCTTGTTCAGCAGCAGCTTGCGTGAGCGGATAGGGTCGGCGATGACGTGGGTGCTGGCCGTGGTCAGCGGGGTGATGTGGCTGCCGAACAGCCAGGCTTCGCCATCCTTGAGCAGCACGTAGCTGTCGGTCAGGTGCGCCTTGCCGGCCCGCAGGCTCTTTACTTCCCAACCGGACAGGACCAGCCCGGCCTCGAACTTGTGTTCGATGAAGTAATCGTGTCGCGCTTTCTTGTTTTGCGCGATGGTCCCGGTCGGATGTTTCTTTTGTTTAGCCATAGGGGCGGCATTATAGGCAACTCGATGCGTGGTCGGCTATGGGATTTCGGTGTGCTTGAGCCACCGCAATGAATACCGGACAATACAGGCCCTGTCGTAGGTACAGAACCTGCTTTTGGCACGCTGCGAAGCGCCGCCACCCAGCCTTGGAAGTGACGCCTGGATGACTACCCATATTCAACGCTCCGCCCTGCTGCCGTATCCCGCCCAGGCGCTTTACGATCTGGTCAATGACGTGGCCAGCTACCCGCAATTTCTGCCGTGGTGCTCGGCATCGACGGTCATCGAGGCCAGTGACACGCACATGCGCGCCAAGCTGGAGGTTGCCAAAGGCGGCATGAGCCAGCATTTCGTCACGCGCAATGTGCTGGTGCCTGGGCAGTCCATCGAAATGAACCTGGAAGAGGGGCCGTTCTCCCAGCTGCACGGTGTGTGGGTGTTCAAGCCACTGGGCGAGAAGGCCTGCAAGATCAGCCTGGACTTGTCCTTCGATTATGCCGGGCCGCTGGTGCGGGCCACGTTGGGGCCGCTGTTCAATCAGGCCGCCAACACCTTGGTAGATGCCTTCTGCCAGCGCGCCAAGCAGCTCAATAGCTGAGCAGTGGCGCACAAAAAAGCCCGGGCCAAGGCCTGGGCTTTTTTATGACCGCCGCGCTTACTGCGGGGAGGTTTCCAGCGGTGCCGGCGTCGGGACCGGGGTGGTCTCGATGGTGTCGATCTCGCGCTGGATGGATTCTTCCACCGAACCGGGTTTGGCCGGTTTCTCTTCAGGCTGCGGCGTGGCCTGCTCTGGCTGGGTCGCCGGGCTGACCGTGGTGTCGCTGCTGCCACCGAGGATTTCCTGGTCGCGGCTCACACCTGGCATGAAGTCGCCAGACAGGCTGACCAACTGGTCGCTTTCGTTGAAGAAAATGCTCATGCGCTCTTGCTGGCGTTTTCCGCCACCAGGCTGCAGGCTGTACAGGTAGTCCCAACGGTTGGTGTTGAACGTGTCCTGAATCAGGGGGTTGCCCATGATAAACCTTACTTGCCGTCGGGTCATTCCCGGGCGTAATTGGTCTATCATGTCCTGCGTGACGACATTGCCCTGCTGGATGTCGATTTTGTAAACCCCGGGAAACGAGCAACCGGCGAGTGCGAGCAGTCCCACTAGGGTGAGGCTGGTTAGCAAGAGCTTGGTGTTTTGCATCGGTGGGCGACTTCCACTATCTTGGCTGGACAACGTAAACCCCGATCATACCCGTATTAAGAGAAGCTGCGAAGCAGCATCGGCGAGAAAGCTGACCATGGTTGAAAATAGCGAATTACGCAAAGCCGGTCTCAAGGTTACCCTGCCTCGAGTAAAGATCCTTCAGATGCTCGATTCTACCGAGCAGCGTCACATGAGTGCCGAGGATGTCTACAAGGCCTTGATGGAAGCTGGTGAGGACGTCGGCCTGGCCACCGTCTACCGCGTGCTGACCCAGTTCGAAGCGGCGGGTCTGGTGGTTCGCCACAACTTCGACGGCGGTCATGCGGTCTTCGAACTGGCGGATGGCGGTCACCACGACCACATGGTCAACGTGGAGACCAGTGAAGTCATCGAGTTCATGGACGCAGAAATCGAGAAGCGTCAGCGCGAGATCGTGGCCGAGCATGGCTACGAGCTGGTGGACCACAACCTGGTCCTCTATGTGCGTAAGAAAAAGTAACGATTTCGATCGTTATAAATAGCAAAGGCGACCTTCGGGTCGCCTTTGTGCTTTTTGTGTAGGAGCAGCCTTGTGCTGCGAAGAGGCCGGTGAAAACACAGTAGGGCTGTGCCGCTGCCACCGGCCTCTTCGCAGCACAAGGCTGCTCCTACAGGTAATGCGTAGGCCGGTCATTAAGCAGGTAATGCGTAGGTCAGTCATTAAGCAGGTGAGGCGTAGGCCAGTCCATTAAGCAGTTAATGCATAGGCCAGTCACTAAGCCTTGCCGCTGACTACCATCTTGCGTGCATGTGCCAGGGATTCCTTGGTCAGGTCGATGCCGCCCAGCATGCGCGCTACTTCCTCGACCCGTTCGCGTTTACCCAGGCTGGCCACCGCCGTGTGGGTGGTGTCGCTGTGGCGCACCTTGTGCACGAACAGGTGGTGATGCCCTTGTGCCGCGACCTGCGGCAGGTGGGTTACGGTCAGTACCTGGCCGCGGTCACCCAGCCGGCGCAGCAGTTGGCCGACGATCTCCGCCGTAGGGCCGCCGATGCCGACGTCGACCTCGTCAAACACCAGGGTGGGGATGCGCGAGGTCTGTGCAGTGATCACCTGGATCGCCAGGCTGATGCGTGACAGCTCGCCACCCGACGCGACCTTGGCCAGGCCTTTGAGTGGCTGGCCGGGGTTGGCGCTCACCAGCAGTTCGATCTGCTCAAGGCCGTGGGGCGACAGGTCGTTGCCTTCGTTTGGGGTAAGCTCTATGCAGAAGCGACCACCCGGCATACCCAGGCGTTGGACTTCTTGCTCGACGGCGACCGCCAACTGTTGCGCGGCCTGCTGGCGCAAGGCGCTCAGCTCGCGAGCCCGCTCTTTATAGTGCTGGGCATAGGCGGCCAGCTCTTCGCCCAGGCGCTCGATCGATTCGTCGCTGGCGTTCAAGCCTTCCAGCTCTTCCATCAAGCGCTGCTGCAGATGCGGCAGTTCGGTGGGGTGCACGCGGTGTTTGCGGGCCAGGGTGTAGATAGTGTCGAGGCGCTCTTCCAGGGCCTGCAGGCGCATGGGGTCGGCGTCGAAGTGATCGAGGAAGCGGTTGAGCTCGCCCACGGCTTCTTCGACCTGAATCTGCGCGCTGGCAATCAGGTTGGCGGCTTCGCCCAGCGCCTTGGGTGAGTTGGTGGCGGCGCCCAGCCGATTGAGGCTGGAGGTGAGGGCGCTGAGCACGTTGCCCGAGTCGCTCTCGCTGCACTGGTCGATGACCTGGCGGCAGATGCCGAACAGGGCTTCGGCGTTGGTCAGGTTCTTATGTTCCTGCTCCAGCTGTACCAGCTCGTTTTCGCCCAGGCCGAGGTTGTCCAGCTCCTCGAGCTGATAGCTCAACAGCTGGTGGCGGGCGCGTTGCTCGTCACCGGAATTGGACAGGCGCTCCAGCTCCAGGCGGGTCTGGTTCCAGCGCTTGGCGGCCAGTTGCACCTGGCGGGCCAGGTCGATGGCGCCGGCGTATTCGTCCAGCAGGCGCCGATGGGTGTCGGTTTTGAGCAGCGACTGGTGCTCGTGCTGGCTGTGGATGTCGATCAGCAGTTCGCCAAGCGATTTGAGGTCGCTGAGCGGGCAAGGCGTGCCGTTGATGTAGCCACGGCTGCGGCCTTCGGCGGTGATCACCCGGCGCAGGATGCACGGGCCGTCGTTGTCCAGGTCACGCTCGGCCAGCCAGGTGCGGGCTTCGGGGATGTCTGCCAGGTCGAAGGTGGCGAGGATGTCCGCCTTGTCTGCACCGGGGCGCACCACGCCGCTGTCTGCGCGGTCGCCGAGGGCCAGGCCGAGGGCGTCGAGCATGATCGATTTGCCTGCGCCGGTCTCGCCGGTGATGACGGACATGCCGCGGGCAAGCTCAAGGTCGAGGTGTTCGACGATGGCGTAGTTGTGAATGGACAGGTGCACCAGCATGGGGGCGGCTCCCGAAGGTTCAGGTCTGGTTATTTATACAGTACTTTTTTCCACCCTGACAATGCCCGCTCAGAGATTCTCATGTGGCCCGGAAAACCACGCTGCCCCTTGAAGCTGGTTTTTCCGGCCCCATATAGCCGACAACAAAGGCGAGCCTGGCTCGTAATCCAGAAATTTGCGCAGGAGAGACCCAATGGCTGACGAACAGCTGAATGAGAAAGACCTTAACGTCGAAGAAACCGGTGCAGATGCTGTCGGCGCCCGTGTTCTGGAGCTCGAGGAACAGCTGGCCGCCGCCAAGGATCAGTCGCTGCGCGCTGTTGCCGATTTGCAGAACGTGCGCCGTCGCGCCGAGCAGGATGTCGAGAAGGCCCACAAGTTCGCCCTGGAGAAGTTCTCCAGCGACCTGCTGCCGGTGATCGACAGCCTGGAACTGGCACTGGCCCACTCCAGCGCCGACGACGAACACGTCAAGCAGATCCGCGAAGGCGTCGAGCTGACCTTGAAGATGTTCCAGGACACCCTCAAGCGCTACAACCTCGAAGCTGTCGACCCGCACGGCCAGCCGTTCAACCCTGAGCACCATCAGGCCATGGCCATGCAGGAAAACGGCGAAGTAGAGCCGAATAGCGTGTTGAACGTGTTCCAGAAAGGCTACCTGCTCAACGGCCGCCTGTTGCGCCCCGCCATGGTGGTGGTCAGCAAGGCGCCGAGCGCAGCTCAGCCTTCGATCAACGAAAAGGCTTGAAATCCGCCGGGGCAACCCCATCTAGGTGTCAAGCCTTCAAGTATTACCGCAGTTGGCCAAAGTAGTCGCTGCTACCAAATTCAAGTTTCGGGAGAGTTAACATGGGTAAAATCATCGGTATCGACCTGGGGACCACCAACTCGTGCGTCTCCATCCTGGAAAACGGTAACGTCAAAGTCATCGAAAACGCCGAGGGTGCGCGTACTACCCCTTCGATCGTGGCATACGCCAACGATGGCGAAATCCTGGTGGGTCAGTCGGCCAAGCGCCAGGCTGTGACCAACCCGCACAACACCCTGTTCGCAGTGAAGCGCCTGATTGGCCGCCGCTTCGAAGAGCAAGTCGTGCAAAAAGACATTCAGCTGGTTCCGTACAAGATCGCCAAGGCCGACAACGGTGACGCCTGGGTTGAAGTCAACGGCCAGAAAATGGCACCGCCGCAAATCAGCGCCGAAGTGCTGAAGAAAATGAAGAAGACCGCCGAAGACTACCTCGGCGAGCCTGTCACCGAAGCGGTCATCACCGTTCCGGCCTACTTCAACGACAGCCAGCGCCAGGCTACCAAAGACGCCGGCCGCATCGCCGGTCTGGACGTCAAGCGCATCATCAACGAGCCGACCGCTGCTGCACTGGCGTACGGCATGGACAAGGCCAAGGGCGACCACACTGTCATCGTTTATGACCTGGGTGGCGGTACCTTCGACGTTTCGGTCATCGAAATCGCCGAAGTCGACGGTGAGCACCAGTTCGAAGTACTGGCGACCAACGGTGACACCTTCCTGGGTGGCGAAGACTTCGACATGCTGCTGATCGACTACCTGGTCGAAGAGTTCAAGAAAGAGTCCGGCATGAACCTGAAGGGCGACCCTCTGGCCATGCAGCGTCTGAAAGAAGCCGCAGAAAAAGCTAAGATCGAGCTGTCTTCCGCTCAGTCGACCGACGTCAACCTGCCGTACATCACTGCAGACGCCACCGGTCCTAAGCACCTGAACGTGAAGATCTCCCGCGCCAAGCTGGAGTCGCTGGTAGAAGAGCTGGTGCAGCGCACCATCGAGCCTTGCCGCATCGCGCTGAAAGACGCTGGCATCGACGCCAGCAAGATCGACGACGTGATCCTGGTCGGCGGCCAGACCCGTATGCCGCTGGTACAGAAAACCGTTGCTGATTTCTTCGGCAAGGAAGCACGCAAGGACGTCAACCCGGACGAAGCCGTCGCCATGGGCGCCGCTATCCAGGGTGCCGTTCTGGCCGGTGACGTCAAAGACGTTCTGCTGCTGGACGTCAGCCCGCTGACCCTGGGTATCGAAACCATGGGTGGCGTGATGACCGCGCTGATCGAGAAAAACACCACCATCCCGACCAAGAAGTCGCAGGTGTTCTCGACTGCCGACGACAACCAGGGCGCAGTGACCATTCACGTGCTGCAGGGCGAGCGTAAGCAAGCTTCGCAGAACAAGTCGCTGGGCAAGTTCGACCTGGCTGACATCCCGCCAGCACCGCGTGGTGTTCCGCAGATCGAAGTGACCTTCGACATCGACGCCAACGGCATCCTGCACGTCGGCGCGAAAGACAAGGCCACCGGCAAGACCCAGTCGATCGTGATCAAGGCCAACTCCGGCCTGTCCGACGAAGAAATCGAGAAAATGGTGCGTGACGCCGAGGCCAACGCCGAGGAAGACCGCAAGTTCGAAGAGCTGGCCGGTGCCCGTAACCAGGGTGACGCGCTGGTTCACTCGACCCGCAAGATGGTTGCAGATGCAGGTGACAAGGTCACCGCTGAAGAAAAAACTGCCATCGAAGCTGCCGTCGTTGCCCTGGAAGCCGCTGTAAAAGGCGACGACAAGGCCGCGATCGACGCCAAGGTCGAAGAGCTGTCCAAGGTGTCGGCACCGGTTGCCCAGAAGATGTACGCCGAGCAGTCGGCCGAACAGCCTCAGGGTGGCGCGCAGCAGGCCGAGCCGGAAGCCAAGCACGATGACGTGGTTGACGCCGAGTTCGAAGAAGTAAAAGGCGACGACAAGAAGTAATCGTTGCATGTTGTCGGCCAGCTCACCGGCGGTTGTCGGTGAGCTGGTAGGATGTCGCCGCGCGGGGGCTTGCTCCCGCGTTGGCGTATCTGGAATTCGAGAATTTTTACAGCATCTGTCAGGGCCATTCGTGGTGTTTGGGCGGGTGCTGATGGCGCGGCGCAGATGCCGAACGCCCAACAAGGTGCAAATGACCTATGTCCAAGCGTGATTATTATGAGGTCCTGGGTGTCGAGCGCGGCGCCAGTGAAGCTGACCTGAAAAAGGCCTATCGCCGCCTGGCGATGAAGTTCCACCCGGACCGCAACCCAGGCGACAAAGAGTCGGAAGACAAGTTCAAGGAGGCCAACGAGGCCTACGAAGTGCTGTCTGACGCCAGCAAGCGCGCGGCGTTCGACCAGTACGGCCACGCCGGCGTCGACCCAAGCATGGGCGGCGGTGGTGCAGGCTTCGGCGGCGCCAACTTCTCCGACATCTTTGGTGATGTGTTCAGTGACTTCTTCGGTGGCGGCGGCGGCCGTGGCGGTGGTCGTGGTGGTGCCCAGCGTGGCAGCGACCTGCGCTACACCCTGGAGCTGAACCTGGAAGAAGCGGTGCGTGGCACCACGGTCAGTATCCGCGTGCCGACGCTGGTCAATTGCACGCCTTGTGACGGTTCTGGCGCGAAGAAGGGCTCGACCCCGTCGACCTGCCCGACGTGCGGCGGTATTGGCCAAGTGCGTATGCAGCAAGGCTTCTTCTCGGTGCAGCAGACCTGCCCGCGTTGCCATGGTCAGGGCAAGATCATTACCGACCCTTGCAATTCGTGCCATGGCGAAGGCCGTGTCGAGGAATACAAGACGCTGTCGGTCAAGGTGCCGGCAGGTGTCGACACCGGCGACCGCATTCGCCTGTCGGGCGAAGGCGAGGCCGGTACCCACGGTGGCCCGACTGGCGACCTGTACGTGGTGATCAATGTGCGTGAGCACGAGATCTTCCAGCGTGATGGCAAGCACCTGTACTGCGAAGTGCCGATCAGCTATACCGATGCAGCGCTGGGTGGCGAGCTGGAAGTGCCAACCCTCGATGGCCGCGTGAAGCTGAAGATTCCGGAAGGTACCCAGACCGGCAAGCAGTTCCGCTTGCGTGGCAAGGGGGTTGCGCCGGTGCGCGGTGGTGGTGCCGGTGACCTGCTGTGCCGTGTGGCGGTGGAAACCCCGGTCAACCTCAGCCGTCGTCAGCGCGAGCTGCTCGAAGAGCTGCGTGATTCGCTGGAAGGCGACAGCTCCCATTCGCCCAAGGCCAGTGGCTGGTTCGACGGTGTAAAGCGCTTCTTCGGCGATCTCTGACAAGGAAATAGCGATGCGACGTATTGCAGTGATGGGTGCAGCAGGGCGGATGGGCAAAACCCTCATCGAGGCCGTGCAGCAAACGCCAGGAGCCGGGTTGACGGCGGCGATCGATCGCCCTGACAGCTCGCTGGTCGGGGCTGATGCAGGTGAGCTGGCGGCCCTCGGTCGGATCGGCGTGCTGCTGTCCGATGACCTGGCCAAGGTTGCCGACGAATTCGATGTGCTGATCGACTTCACCCACCCTTCGGTAACCCTGAAGAACCTGGCCTTCTGCCGCAAGCATGGCAAGGCGATGATTATCGGCACCACCGGTTTCAGCGTCGAAGAGAAGCAATTGCTGGCTGACGCGGGCAAGGAAATCCCGATCGTGTTCGCTGCCAACTTCAGTGTGGGCGTCAACCTCAGCCTCAAGCTGCTGGACATGGCGGCGCGGGTGCTGGGTGATGATGTCGACATCGAGATCATCGAAGCGCACCACCGTCACAAGGTCGATGCGCCGTCGGGTACTGCGCTGCGCATGGGCGAAGTGGTTGCCAATGCGTTGGGCCGTAACCTGCAGGAAGTGGCGGTGTATGGCCGTGAAGGCCAGACCGGCGCGCGTGATCGCAAGACCATCGGCTTCGCCACCGTGCGTGCCGGTGATGTGGTGGGTGACCACACCGTGCTGTTCGCCGCTGAAGGCGAGCGCCTGGAGATCACCCACAAAGCGTCGAGCCGCATGACGTTCGCCAAGGGTGCGGTACGTGCCGCGCTGTGGCTGGACGGGCGCGAGCCGGGCCTGTACGACATGCAGGACGTGCTGGAGCTGCACTGATCCGTGTGTGGGAGCGGCCTTGTGTCGCGAAAGGGCCGCAAAGCGGCCCCGGGGCTGTTAGCGGCGCCGCGAAAACCCGGGGACTGCTGCGCAGTCCTTTCGCGACGCAAGGCCGCTCCTACAGGATTTCCGGTGCAAGCGAGGTCAGTCTGTCGCAATCATGTGTTTTAGAGGCACATATACGGTAGACCCAAAAAGCACTTTTCTGTAAGCTACAGCTTTAGTGTGTCCACTAAAAGCGCGCAGCGAATTGAATTCAGCACATGAAAGCGGGGTGACGTGTCCATACGTCACTCCGCTTTTTTGCAACCTGCGATCGCCCTTTCATGCTTGATTTACGGGAGGTCTTCTTGACAAAGCCAGCCATACTCGCCCTTGCCGACGGCAGTATTTTTCGCGGTGAAGCCATCGGTGCCGACGGTCAGACCGTTGGTGAGGTGGTGTTCAACACCGCTATGACCGGCTACCAGGAAATCCTTACAGACCCTTCCTACGCCCAGCAAATCGTTACCCTGACCTATCCGCACATCGGCAACACCGGCACTACCCCGGAAGACGCCGAGTCGAACCGTGTCTGGTCTGCCGGCCTGGTCATCCGTGACCTGCCGCTGCTGGCCAGCAACTGGCGTAACACCCAGTCGCTGCCGGACTACCTCAAGGCCAACAACGTCGTCGCCATCGCTGGCATCGACACCCGTCGCCTGACCCGTATCCTGCGTGAAAAGGGCGCTCAGAACGGCTGCATCCTCGCCGGTGACAACATCAGCGAAGAAGCCGCCATCGCCGCCGCCCGCGGCTTCCCAGGCCTCAAGGGCATGGACTTGGCCAAGGTCGTCTCCACCAAAGAGCGCTACGAGTGGCGCTCCAGCGTGTGGGAACTGAAAACCGACAGCCACCCAACCATCGAAGCCTCCGAGCTGCCGTACCACGTGGTCGCCTTCGACTACGGCGTCAAGCTGAACATCCTGCGCATGCTGGTGGCCCGTGGCTGCCGCGTGACCGTGGTGCCTGCCCAGACCCCGGCCAGCGAAGTGCTCGCGCTCAACCCCGATGGCGTGTTCCTGTCCAACGGCCCTGGCGATCCGGAGCCTTGCGACTACGCGATCCAGGCAATCAAGGAAATCCTTGAAACCGAGATCCCGGTGTTCGGCATCTGCCTCGGCCACCAGCTGCTGGCCCTGGCCTCCGGCGCCAAGACCGTCAAGATGGGCCACGGCCACCACGGTGCCAACCACCCGGTCCAGGACCTGGACACCGGCGTAGTCATGATCACCAGCCAGAACCACGGTTTCGCCGTCGACGAAGCCACCCTGCCGGGCAACGTCCGCGCCATCCACAAGTCGCTGTTCGACGGTACCCTGCAGGGCATCGAGCGCACCGACAAGAGCGCGTTCAGCTTCCAGGGCCACCCTGAAGCGAGCCCAGGCCCGACTGACGTCGCGCCACTGTTCGATCGTTTCACCGATGCCATGGCCAAGCGCCGCTGAGCATCCTGCATCAAGGCCCCGGGCCGGCTTGTGCCGCGCCCGGAAGCGCCTGACCCAGATTGTTCAAGACGGCTTGCCGACTGACCCGCGGATTTGAGTGACAACCATGCCAAAACGTACAGACATCAAAAGCATCCTGATTCTCGGCGCTGGCCCGATCGTGATCGGCCAGGCCTGCGAATTCGACTACTCCGGCGCCCAGGCTTGCAAAGCCCTGCGCGAGGAAGGTTTCCGCGTCATCCTGGTGAACTCCAACCCGGCCACCATCATGACCGACCCGGACATGGCCGATGCCACCTACATCGAGCCGATCAAATGGCAGTCGGTGGCCAAGATCATCGAAAAAGAGCGCCCAGACGCGGTGCTGCCGACCATGGGTGGCCAGACCGCGCTGAACTGCGCCCTGGACCTGGAGCGCCATGGCGTTCTGGAAAAGTTCGGCGTAGAGATGATCGGTGCCAACGCCGACACCATCGACAAGGCAGAAGACCGCTCGCGCTTTGACAAGGCGATGAAGGACATCGGCCTGGAGTGCCCGCGCTCCGGTATCGCCCACAGCATGGAAGAGGCCAATGCGGTCCTCGAGAAGCTCGGCTTCCCGTGCATCATCCGCCCGTCGTTCACCATGGGCGGCACCGGTGGTGGTATCGCCTACAACCGTGAAGAATTCGAAGAAATCTGCGCCCGTGGTCTGGACCTGTCGCCGACCAAAGAGCTGCTGATCGACGAATCGCTGATCGGCTGGAAGGAATACGAGATGGAGGTGGTCCGTGACAAGAAGGACAACTGCATCATCGTCTGCTCGATCGAAAACTTCGACCCGATGGGCGTGCACACCGGTGACTCGATCACCGTTGCCCCAGCGCAGACCCTGACCGACAAGGAATACCAGATCATGCGCAACGCCTCGCTGGCGGTGCTGCGTGAAATCGGTGTCGAAACCGGCGGTTCCAACGTGCAGTTCGGTATCTGCCCGGACACCGGCCGCATGGTCGTGATCGAGATGAACCCGCGCGTATCGCGTTCGTCGGCCCTGGCTTCCAAGGCTACCGGCTTCCCGATCGCCAAGATCGCCGCCAAGCTGGCCGTCGGCTACACCCTCGACGAGCTGCAAAACGACATCACCGGCGGCCGCACCCCGGCGTCGTTCGAGCCGTCGATCGACTACGTCGTCACCAAGCTGCCACGCTTCGCCTTCGAGAAATTCCCGAAAGCCGACGCCCGCCTGACCACCCAGATGAAATCTGTGGGTGAAGTCATGGCCATCGGCCGTACCTTCCAGGAATCCCTGCAGAAAGCCCTGCGTGGCCTGGAAGTCGGTGCCTGCGGCCTGGACCCGAAAGTCGACCTGGCCAGCCCAGAAGCTGCCAGCATCCTCAAGCGCGAACTGACCGTGCCGGGTGCCGAGCGTATCTGGTATGTCGCTGACGCCATGCGTTCGGGCATGACCTGCGAAGAAATCTTTGCCCTGACCGGCATCGACATGTGGTTCCTGGTTCAGATGGAAGACCTGATCAAGGAAGAAGAGAAGGTCAAGACCCTGGCCCTGTCGGCCATCGACAAGAACCTGATGCTGCGCCTCAAGCGCAAAGGTTTCTCGGACCAGCGCCTGGCCGTACTGCTCGGTATCACCGACAAGAACCTGCGTCGCCACCGTCACAAGCTGGAAGTGTTCCCGGTCTACAAGCGCGTCGACACCTGCGCCGCCGAGTTCGCCACCGACACCGCCTACCTGTATTCGACCTACGAGGAAGAGTGCGAGGCCAACCCGTCGACCCGCGACAAGATCATGATCCTGGGTGGCGGCCCTAACCGTATCGGCCAAGGTATCGAGTTCGACTACTGCTGCGTACACGCGGCGCTGGCCCTGCGTGAAGACGGTTACGAGACCATCATGGTCAACTGCAACCCAGAAACCGTCTCCACCGACTACGATACCTCCGACCGCCTGTACTTCGAGCCGCTGACCCTGGAAGACGTGCTGGAAGTCTGCCGCGTCGAGAAGCCGAAAGGCGTCATCGTGCACTACGGCGGCCAAACCCCGCTGAAACTGGCCCGTGCCCTGGAAGAAGCCGGCGTACCGATCATCGGTACCAGCCCGGACGCCATCGACCGTGCCGAAGACCGTGAGCGTTTCCAGCAGATGGTTCAGCGCCTGAACCTGCTGCAGCCGCCAAACGCTACCGTGCGCAGCGAAGAAGAAGCGATCCGCGCTGCGGGCGGTATCGGTTACCCACTGGTCGTGCGCCCGTCGTACGTACTGGGTGGTCGCGCCATGGAAATCGTCTACGAACTGGACGAACTCAAGCGCTACCTGCGTGAAGCGGTACAAGTGTCCAACGACAGCCCGGTGCTGCTCGACCACTTCCTCAACTGCGCCATCGAGATGGACGTGGATGCGGTCTGCGACGGCACCGACGTGGTGATCGGCGCGATCATGCAGCACATTGAGCAGGCGGGTGTTCACTCCGGTGACTCGGCGTGCTCGCTGCCACCGTACTCGCTGCCGGCTCACGTGCAGGACGAAGTCCGCGAACAGGTCAAGAAAATGGCCCTGGAGCTGGGCGTGGTCGGCCTGATGAACGTGCAGCTGGCCCTGCAGGGCGACAAGATCTACGTGATCGAAGTCAACCCGCGCGCCTCGCGTACCGTACCGTTCGTCTCCAAGTGCATCGGCACTTCGCTGGCGATGATCGCGGCCCGCGTCATGGCTGGCAAAACCCTGAAAGAGATCGGTTTCACCAAAGAAATCATCCCGAACTTCTACAGCGTCAAGGAAGCCGTCTTCCCGTTCGCCAAGTTCCCAGGGGTTGACCCGATCCTCGGCCCTGAGATGAAATCGACCGGTGAAGTCATGGGCGTCGGTGACAGCTTCGGTGAAGCCTTCGCCAAGGCCCAGATGGGTGCCAGCGAAGTGCTGCCGACCGGCGGTACTGCGTTCATCAGCGTGCGTGACGACGACAAGCCACAAGTGGCTGGCGTTGCCCGCGACCTGATCGCCCTGGGCTTCGAAGTGGTTGCCACTGCCGGCACCGCCAAGGTTATCGAGGCGGCTGGCCTGAAAGTGCGCCGTGTGAACAAAGTGACCGAAGGTCGCCCGCACGTGGTCGACATGATCAAGAACGACGAAGTGTCGCTGATCATCAACACCACCGAAGGCCGTCAGTCGATCGCTGATTCCTACTCGATTCGTCGCAATGCGCTGCAGCACAAGATTTACTGCACCACCACCATTGCGGCCGGTGAAGCCATCTGCGAAGCGTTGAAGTTTGGTCCTGAGAAGACCGTTCGTCGCTTGCAGGATCTGCATGCAGGACTTAAAGCATGAGCATTACCAAGTACCCGATGACCGTCCAGGGCGCTCGCGCCCTGGAAGAAGAGCACCTGTTCCTGAGCAAGACCGAGCGCCCGCGCCTGAGCCAGGCGATTGGTGAGGCACGCGAGCTGGGCGATCTCAAGGAAAACGCCGAATACCATGCCGCCCGTGAGGAGCAGGGCATGGTCGAGGCGCGTATCCGCGACATCGAAGGCCGCCTGCAGAACTCGGTCGTGATCGATGTGACCACGATCCCTCACACCGGCAAGGTGATTTTCGGCACCACCGTGGTGCTGGCCAACACCGAAACCGATGATGAAGTGACCTACCAGATCGTCGGCGAGGATGAAGCCGACGTGAAACAGGGCAAGCTTTCGAGCGGCGCACCCATTGCCCGTGCCATCATCGGCAAGGAAGAAGGTGATACCGTCGTCGTCAAGACGCCAAGTGGCACGGTCGAGTACGAGATTGTCGAAGTCAAACACATCTGATCGGCGCCTGCGGGCGCCATCCCTTGAAGGGATCCTCTGGCAGCTGGCCCAGGTGTTCTGGGTCGGCGGCTTGTGGGTGTTTCATGTGGGGCTGGTGCCCGCGCTCAAGGTCACTGGCCTGGCGCCCCTGCTGGTGCAGGATGTCGCTGGGCAGATCGACCGCTGGTTGATTGGCGTGGCCTTGCTAGGCTTGTTGACCCAGCTGGCGGTATTGGCGAGGGTAGAGGGGCTGTCTGCCTGGTGGCGGCAGTTCCGTGGCCAGATGCTGTTGCTCGGCTTCGGTGCTTGCGTGGGGTATTACACCTTGCGCTACGGCATTTCAGTGGGCGAGCGCTGGCAGATGTTTTGTTTCCTGGTACTGGGCTTTTCCGGCATCGTGCTGGTGGCCCAACCCGTACCGGTCAGGGCGCGCCAGGCGCGCCACTGATCGGAGCCGCTATTATTTGAAGCGGTGGATGTTGGACAGCTGTTTGTTCGGCTGTGGGTTCTTCCGGTAGATCAGCGCTTTCTTGCCGATGGTCTGCACCAGTTCGGCGCGGCCAACCTTGCACAATTCGGCAATGGCGGCGGCACGTTCTTCACGATCTTCGGAGCGAATCTCGACTTTGATCAGTTCATGATCGGCGAGTGCGCGTTCCAGTTCGGCGGCAACGCCTTCGTTAACACCGTTGCCAGCAACGATCAGGACCGGCTTCAGGTCATGACCAATGGACTTGTATTGCTTCTTCTGCTCGTTATTGAGCGGCATAATCTGACCCTTTCCGTCTGATTCTGTAAAATTGACAGGCATTTTACCCGAGGGCCCCTGGCTCCGCCCAGTCAATCACGACGCATATCATCGAGGTGCCCCGTGGTACAACGTTCCAAAAGCAGCGCTAACTGGCTGCGAGAGCATTTTAACGACCCTTTTGTGAAGCAAGCGCAGAAGGATGGCTACCGCTCGCGTGCGAGCTACAAACTGCTTGAGATCCAGGAAAAGGACCGTTTGATCCGTCCTGGCATGAGTGTGATCGACCTCGGCGCAGCCCCAGGTGGCTGGTCGCAGGTGACCAGTCGTCTGATTGGTGGCCAAGGGCGCCTGATCGCCTCCGACATCCTGGAAATGGACTCGATCCCTGACGTTACCTTCATTCAAGGCGACTTCACCCAGGATGCAGTCCTGCAGCAGATCCTCGACGCAGTCGGTGATTCTCACGTAGACCTTGTGATTTCCGACATGGCCCCCAATATGAGTGGTACGCCTGAAGTGGATATGCCGCGCGCCATGTTCCTGTGCGAATTGGCACTGGACCTGGCAACCCGCGTGCTCAAGCCTGGTGGTGACTTCCTCATCAAGATTTTCCAGGGCGAAGGCTTCGACATGTACCTGAAGGACGTGCGCACCAAGTTCGACAAGGTACAGATGCGTAAGCCGTCGTCTTCGCGGGATCGTTCGCGTGAGCAGTACCTGCTGGGTAAAGGTTTCAAAGGCGTGTGAAAGGCGTGCCACGGGGTGGTCGATAGTTAATTCCAATCGGCCGCCCCGTCTGTATCGTCCGAACTTCGTGTAGTCTAGGTTTCACAAAGGGTTACAGACGGTGCCTGCGGATGCGTAGGTAATGTAGTAAGTTAGGGCGATGAATATCATGCGAGGCACGGCTGCGTCGTGCGCCGGCCTCAGAGGGTAGCGAATTGAACGACATGGCAAAGAATCTGATCCTGTGGTTGATCATCGCAGCTGTCCTGGTGACAGTGATGAACAACTTCTCCAGCCCTAACGAGCCGCAGACCCTCAACTACTCCGACTTCATCCAGCAGGTTAAAGACGGGAAAGTCGAGCGCGTGACCGTCGACGGCTACATCATTACCGGCAAGCGTGCCGACGGCGACAACTTCAAGACCGTGCGCCCGGCCATTACCGACAACGGCCTGATCGGCGACCTGGTCGACAACCACGTGGTCGTCGAAGGCAAGCAGCCTGAGCAGCAGAGCATCTGGACGCAGTTGCTGGTCGCCAGCTTCCCGATCCTGGTGATCATTGCCGTGTTCATGTTCTTCATGCGCCAGATGCAAGGTGGCGCGGGCGGCAAGGGCGGGCCGATGAGTTTCGGCAAGAGCAAGGCGCGCCTGCTGTCCGAAGACCAAGTCAAGACCACCCTCGCTGACGTCGCCGGTTGCGACGAAGCCAAGGAAGAAGTCGGTGAACTGGTCGAGTTCCTGCGCGACCCTGGCAAGTTCCAGCGCCTCGGCGGTCGTATTCCGCGCGGCGTGCTGATGGTTGGCCCACCCGGTACCGGTAAGACCCTGTTGGCCAAGGCCATTGCAGGTGAGGCGAAAGTGCCGTTCTTCACCATTTCCGGTTCGGACTTCGTCGAAATGTTCGTCGGTGTCGGTGCCAGCCGTGTGCGTGACATGTTCGAGCAGGCCAAGAAGCACGCCCCGTGCATCATCTTCATCGACGAAATCGACGCCGTTGGTCGCCACCGTGGCGCCGGCATGGGCGGTGGTCACGATGAGCGTGAGCAAACCCTCAACCAGTTGCTGGTAGAGATGGACGGCTTCGAAATGAACGATGGCATCATCGTCATTGCCGCCACCAACCGTCCGGACGTGCTGGACCCTGCGCTGCTGCGTCCTGGTCGCTTCGACCGTCAGGTCGTTGTGGGCCTGCCGGACATCCGTGGCCGTGAGCAGATTCTTAAAGTGCACATGCGCAAGGTGCCGATTGGCGAGAACGTCAACCCGGCGGTCATTGCCCGTGGTACCCCAGGCTTCTCCGGTGCAGACCTGGCCAACCTGGTCAACGAAGCTTCGCTGTTTGCCGCGCGCTCCAACAAGCGCCTGGTCGAAATGAAAGAGTTCGAGCTGGCCAAAGACAAGATCATGATGGGCGCCGAGCGCAAGACCATGGTCATGTCCGAGAAAGAAAAACAGAACACCGCCTACCACGAAGCCGGTCACGCCATCGTCGGTCGTCTGGTGCCTGAGCATGACCCGGTCTACAAGGTGTCGATCATCCCGCGTGGTCGTGCCCTGGGTGTCACCATGTTCCTGCCTGAGGAAGACCGTTACAGCCTGTCCAAGCGCGCGCTGATCAGCCAGATCTGCTCGTTGTACGGCGGCCGTATCGCCGAAGAAATGACCCTGGGCTTCGATGGCGTCACCACCGGTGCCTCCAACGACATCATGCGCGCCAGCCAGATTGCCCGGAACATGGTCACCAAGTGGGGCCTTTCCGAGAAACTCGGCCCGCTGATGTATGCCGAAGAAGAGGGCGAGGTATTCCTCGGCCGTAGCGCCGGCAGCCAGCACGCCAGCGTCTCGGGTGAAACCGCCAAGCTGATCGACTCGGAAGTGCGCAGCATCATCGACCAGTGCTACGCCACGGCCAAGCAACTGCTCACCGACAACCGCGACAAGCTCGATGCCATGGCCGAAGCGCTGATGAAGTACGAGACCATTGACGCCGACCAGATCGACGACATCATGTCGGGTCGCACCCCTCGCGAACCGCGGGACTGGGATGGTGACTCGGCTTCGGGCAACCCTGCAGCTCAGGGTGACCGCCCGGAATCGCCAATCGGCGGCCCAGCGGCTCAACACTAAGGGCATCTATGAGTTCAGTGCAGTACCCAACCCGGTTGCCTTGCGGCAACCGGGTTCTTGATTTGTCGCGTACCCATGTCATGGGTATTCTCAATATCACCCCCGACTCATTCTCCGATGGCGGGCGCTTCAGCCAGCGCGATGCTGCGCTGCGTCATGCCGAAGCCATGGTTGCCGCGGGCGCCACGCTGATCGACATCGGTGGCGAATCGACGCGCCCTGGCGCGCGTGCGGTGTCCGTGATCGAAGAAATCGAACGCGTGGCACCGATGGTCGAGGCGATCAACAGTCGTCTGGACGTGGTCATTTCGGTCGATACCTCCACGCCTGCGGTCATTCGTGAATCCGCACGGCTGGGGGCTGGCCTGATCAACGACGTTCGTGCCCTGGAGCGCGATGGCGCCCTGGATGCGGCGGCGGACACCGGCCTGCCGGTGTGCCTGATGCATATGCGCGGTGAGCCGGGCACTATGCAGGACGACCCGCATTACGATGATGTGACGGCCGACGTAACGCGATATCTTGAACAGCGGATGGCCGCCTGTGCTGCGGCGGGCATCCCTGCAGACAAAATCATTCTTGACCCGGGCTTCGGTTTCGCCAAGACATTGGCGCATAACCTAAGCCTGTTCAAACACATGGAAGCGCTCTATCGCCTTGGGCGCCCACTGCTGGTGGGCGTTTCACGAAAGAGCATGATCGGCCTGACGCTGGATCGTCCGGTCGGCGAGCGTCTGTACGGCAGCCTGGCGCTGGCAGCGTTGGCCATGACCAAGGGCGCGAGCATCCTTCGCGTCCATGATGTGGCCGAAACTGTCGATGTAGTGCGCATGATCGCTGCGGTACAAAACGCCGAATAAGAACATTGGAGCCGCTATGAGCAGAAAATACTTTGGTACCGACGGCATTCGTGGCCGCGTCGGCGAATACCCGATCACGCCGGACTTCATGCTGAAACTCGGCTGGGCCGCCGGCATGGCCTTCCGCAAGCAGGGTCATTGCCGTGTGCTGGTGGGCAAGGACACGCGTATTTCCGGTTACATGTTCGAGTCCGCACTTGAGGCGGGGCTGTCTGCAGCCGGTGCCGACGTGATGCTGCTCGGGCCGATGCCGACGCCGGCCATCGCCTACCTCACGCGTACGTTCCACGCCGAAGCCGGTATCGTCATCAGTGCCTCGCACAACCCGCACGACGACAACGGCATCAAGTTCTTCTCCGGGCAAGGCACCAAGCTGCCTGACGAAGTCGAGTTGATGATCGAGGAATTGCTCGATCAGCCCATGACGGTGGTCGAGTCGAGCAAGCTGGGCAAGGTTTCGCGCATCAACGACGCCGCCGGCCGCTACATCGAGTTCTGCAAGAGCAGCGTGCCCTCGAGCACCAGCTTCGAAGGCCTCAAGCTGGTGGTCGATTGTGCCCATGGTGCCACCTACAAGGTCGCGCCGAGCGTGTTCCGCGAGTTGGGTGCTGACGTCACCATTCTACATGCTCAGCCAGATGGCCTGAACATCAACGAAGGGTGCGGTTCGACCCATATCGAGTCGCTGCAGGCGGCCGTGCTGGTCGGTCATGCTGACCTGGGCATCGCCTTTGACGGCGACGGCGATCGGGTGCTGATGGTCGACCACACCGGTGCCATCATCGACGGTGACGAACTGCTGTTCATCATCGCGCGTGATCTGCACGACCGCGGCAAGCTGCAGGGCGGGGTAGTGGGTACGCTGATGAGCAACCTGGGCCTTGAGCTCGCGCTCAAGGATCTGGATATCCCGTTTGTGCGGGCCAAGGTCGGCGACCGTTACGTCATGGCCGAGCTGCTCGAGCGCGAGTGGCTGATCGGTGGCGAAAACTCCGGGCATGTCGTGTGCTGCAACCACACCACCACCGGTGATGCGATCATTGCCGCGCTGCAGGTGCTGATGGCGCTCAAGCGTCGCGGCGAGACCCTGGCCCAGGCCCGTCAGGCCCTGCGCAAGTGCCCACAGGTGCTGATCAACGTGCGCTACGGGGCAAGCAAGGTCGACCCGCTGGAGCACCCTGCAGTCAAGGAAGCCAGTGCCAAGGTGACCGAGGCGATGGCCGGTCGCGGGCGTGTGTTGCTGCGCAAGTCCGGTACCGAGCCGTTGGTGCGCGTCATGGTCGAAGGCGATGACGAAAGTCAGGTTCGCGCCCATGCCGAAGCGCTGGCGAAACTGGTCGGCGAAGTTTGTGTCTGAAGGCGCTTGCCAGCGCAGATCTGGTTGGGTAAGATCTGCGCCCACTTTGACCGACGAGGTAAAGCATGCGTCGCCCTATGGTAGCTGGTAACTGGAAGATGCACGGTACCCGCGCCAGCGTCGCTGAGCTGACCGAGGGCTTGAGCAATCTCGCCCTGCCGAGCGGAGTGGAAGTCGCGGTGTTTCCGCCGGCCTTGTTCATCAATCAAGTGATTGATGGCCTGGCAGGTAAAGAAATAACTGTCGGCGCACAGAATTCTGCTGTACAACCCGAACAGGGTGCGCTGACCGGCGAAGTTTGTCCGGAACAGCTGGCCGAAGTGGGCTGCAAGTTGGTGTTGGTTGGGCATTCGGAGCGTCGCCAGATCATTGGTGAAACCGACGAAGTGCTTAACCGCAAGTTTGCAGCCGCACAGGCTAAAGGTTTGAAGCCGGTGCTGTGCATAGGGGAAACCCTTGAAGAGCGCGAGGCTGGCAAGACACTCGAAGTTGTCGGGCGTCAACTAAGCAGTATCATCGAAGCGTTCGGTGTTAAGGCTTTTGCCAATGCAGTAATTGCTTATGAGCCTGTATGGGCCATCGGCACTGGCTTAACGGCCACGCCACAGCAGGCTCAGGATGTGCACGCCGCCATCCGTAGTCAGCTGGCGGCAGAAGATGCTGAAGTGGCTGCGAAGGTGCAGCTGCTCTACGGCGGCAGCGTGAAGGCGGCCAATGCGGCCGAACTGTTCGGCATGCCGGATATCGATGGGGGGCTCATTGGTGGAGCGTCCCTGAACGCAGACGAATTCGGTGCAATTTGTCGCGCCGCAGGAAACTGAACAAATGCTGGAAACAGTCATCGTTGTTTTTCATCTGTTGGCAGCGCTGTCGCTAGTAGTGCTGGTACTGTTACAACAGGGTAAAGGTGCGGAAGCAGGTGCATCTTTCGGCGCAGGGGCCTCAAACACTGTGTTCGGAAGCCAAGGTTCTGCAACCTTCCTAAGTAAATTCACTGCAATACTCGCTGCCACTTTCTTTTTGACAGCACTTGGGTTAGGATACTTCGCCAAGGAACAAGCTCACAAGCTGAACCAGGCGGGCCTTCCAGATCCAGCAGTATTGGAAGTGAAAGAGCAGAAGCCGGCAGTAAATGATGATGTACCGGTGCTCCAACAGCAGAAGAGCGAAACCGCCCCTACAACGGGTGATGTACCTCCTCCGGCAGAAGAGCAGAAGTAACGGGTTTCAAATGTAGTATTGCCGAGGTGGTGGAATTGGTAGACACGCAACCTTGAGGTGGTTGTGCCCATAGGGTGTAGGGGTTCGAGTCCCCTTCTCGGTACCAATTGAAGCAAGAGAGCCCGCTTTATGCGGGCTTTCTTGTAGGTGGAGGTCGGATTGACCCAGCACTGGGTTCAGTCTTATACTTTCGCCCCAGCTTTGTCGCGGGGTGGAGCAGCTTGGTAGCTCGTCGGGCTCATAACCCGAAGGTCGTTGGTTCAAATCCAGCCCCCGCAACCAGCTTCAGCGGAGCCCCTTTTCAGGGGCTTTTTGCTAGCCGAACAGTTTTCGGCGTCGTTGTCCAACGGCGCTTTCAGGGATGGGCGCTTCGCCCATTTTTTATTTGCACAGCATGCACGAGGGGGTTCAGGTGTCGAGCAAGCTAGAACAGTTGCAGGCCTTGTTGGCCCCGGTTGTCGAGGGTCTGGGCTATCAGTGCTGGGGGATCGAGTACGTTTCCCAGGGTAAGCATTCGGTACTGCGCATCTACATCGATAAGGAAGACGGGATCCTGGTTGACGACTGCGAAGCGGTCAGCCGTCAGGCCAGCGCCATTCTTGATGTGGAAGATCCGATCAGCAGTGAATATACCCTTGAAGTGTCGTCTCCAGGCATGGATCGCCCGCTGTTCACTCTGGAACAGTTTGCCTCGCATGCCGGCGAACAAGTGAAGATCAAGCTGCGCTCACCCTTCGAGGGTCGTCGTAACTTCCAGGGCCTTCTCCGCGGTGTGGAGGAGCAGGATGTGGTGGTCCAGGTGGACAATCAAGAGTTCCTGTTGCCGATCGACTCGATCGACAAGGCCAATATTATTCCCAGTTTTGACTGAGACGTGCCGGGCCCGGCGGACTATCCGGGCCCAATGGCTTGCGCAAGGCGAGGCGTACGATGAGCAAAGAAGTACTGCTGGTTGTTGAATCGGTATCCAACGAAAAAGGTGTACCGCCCGGCGTCATTTTCGAAGCGCTGGAAGTGGCCCTGGCCACTGCAACCAAAAAACGTTTTGAGGACGAAGTCGACCTGCGTGTGGAAATCAACCGCCACACCGGTAGCTACGAGACCTTCCGTCGCTGGACCGTGGTCGATGAAGCCGATCTTGATGATCCGGCGATCGAGACCTGGTTGAGCAAGATCCACGAGACCCACCCTGAAGCCAAGGTCGGTGACGTGATCGAGGAGAAGATCGAGTCTATCGAGTTCGGTCGTATCGCCGCCCAGACCGCCAAGCAGGTCATCGTGCAGAAGGTCCGTGAGGCCGAGCGCGCCCAGGTGGTCGATGCCTACCGCGAACGCGTGGGTGAGATCATCTCCGGTACCGTCAAAAAAGTTACCCGCGACAACGTCATCGTTGACCTGGGTAACAACGCCGAGGCCTTGTTGGCTCGCGAAGACATCATTCCCCGCGAGACTTTCCGTGTGGGTGTGCGCCTGCGTGCACTGCTCAAGGAAATCCGCACTGAAAACCGTGGCCCTCAGTTGATCCTGTCGCGCACTGCGCCACAGATGCTGATCGAGCTGTTCCGCATCGAAGTGCCGGAAATTGCCGAGGGTCTCATTGAAGTCATGGCTGCATCCCGTGATCCGGGGTCGCGAGCCAAGATCGCCGTCCGCTCCAAGGACAAGCGTATCGACCCGCAAGGTGCCTGTATCGGCATGCGCGGTTCGCGCGTCCAAGCCGTATCCGGAGAGTTGGGTGGTGAGCGTGTGGATATCGTCCTCTGGGACGATAACCCGGCGCAGTTCGTCATCAACGCTATGTCGCCGGCTGAAGTCGCGGCGATTATCGTTGACGAGGATGCCCATGCCATGGACATCGCCGTCGCCGAAGACAACCTTGCCCAGGCCATTGGTCGTGGCGGTCAGAACGTTCGTTTGGCCAGTCAGTTGACCGGCTGGACCTTGAACGTGATGACCGAAAAGGACATCCAGGCCAAGCAGCAAGCAGAAACCGGTGACATCCTGCGCAATTTCATCGATGAACTGGAAGTCGACGAGGAGCTGGCCCAAGTGCTGGTCGACGAAGGCTTTACCAGCCTCGAAGAAATTGCCTACGTACCGTTGGAAGAAATGCTCAACATCGATGGCTTTGACGAAGATATCGTCAATGAGCTCCGCGCTCGAGCCAAGGACCGTTTGTTGACCAAGGCCATCGCTACCGAAGAAAAACTGGCAGACGCCCATCCGGCCGAAGACCTGCTCTCCCTTGAGGGCATGGACAAGGACCTGGCGGCGGAACTGGCGGTGCGCGGCGTGGTTAACCGCGAAGACCTGGCCGAGCAGTCGATTGACGACCTGCTCGACATCGACGGCATCGACGAAGAGCGTGCCGGCAAGTTGATCATGGCCGCCCGAGCCCACTGGTTCGAGTAATTAGGCGCGGCCTGAGGAGAGAAGTGCATGACGCAAGTCACGGTGAAAGAACTGGCCCAAGAGGTCGAGGCACCGGTAGAGCGCCTGCTGCAGCAGATGCGTGAGGCAGGTCTGCCGCACACCGACGCCGGTCAGGTAGTGACCGACAATGAGAAGCAGACCCTGCTGACTCATTTGAAAAGCAGCCACAAGAGCAAGGCGGAAGAGCCGCGCAAGATTACCTTGCAGCGCAAGACCACCAGCACGCTGCGTGTCGCCGGTAGCAAAAGCATCAGCGTAGAAGTACGCAAGAAGAAAGTATTCGTTCAGCGCAGCCCGGAAGAAATCCAGGCTGAGCAAAAACGCGAGCAGGACGAGCGCCGTGCGGCCGAAAACGCTGCGCGCGACAAGGTTGACGCCGAAGTTCGCCAGCGCAACGAAGAGCAGGCCCGTCGTCACGCTGATGCCGCCCCTGCGGCCCCAGCTGCCAAACCGGCTGCCGCTGCTAGCGCTGCTGCACCTGCCCCGGCACCTGTAGTCGCTGACGCGCCTGCATCGGAAGATGCCGCCGCACGTGCCGCCGAACGCAAAAAAGACGAGACCCGTCGCAACGAAAGCCGCACTCGCGATGACGACCGTCGTCGTGGCGAAGCGCCTCGTGTGTCGATCAAGGTCAAGGTCAAGGAAAAGGAAAAGGCGCCGACTCCGCGTGCTGCTCCGCGTACCACCGACGAAGAGAGCGATGGCGCTCGTCGTGGTCGTGGTGGCAAGGGCAAGCTGAAGAAGCGTAATGCTCACGGCTTCCAGAACCCGACCGGCCCCGTCATCCGTGACGTGACCATCGGCGAGACCATCACGGTCTCGGAACTGGCCAACCAGATGTCCGTCAAGGGCGCTGAAGTGGTCAAGTTCATGTTCAAGATGGGCACCCCGGTTACCATCAACCAGGTGCTCGACCAGGAAACCGCTCAGCTGATCGCAGAAGAGCTGGGCCACAAGGTGACCCTGGTCAGCGATACTGCCCTGGAAGACTCCCTGGCCGAATCGCTGAAGTTCGAAGGCCAAACCGAATCGCGTGCCCCGGTCGTTACCGTCATGGGCCACGTTGACCACGGTAAGACCTCGCTGCTCGACTATATCCGTCGTGCCAAGGTTGCTGCTGGCGAAGCCGGCGGTATCACCCAGCACATCGGCGCCTACCACGTGGAAACCGACCGCGGCATGGTCACCTTCCTCGATACCCCGGGCCACGCTGCGTTCACTCAGATGCGTGCTCGTGGTGCCAAGGCGACCGACATCGTCATCCTGGTGGTGGCGGCGGACGACGGCGTGATGCCGCAAACCCGTGAAGCCGTTCAGCATGCCAAGGCTGCTGGCGTCCCACTGGTTGTCGCAGTGAACAAGATCGACAAGCCAGGTGCGGACCTCGATCGTATCCGCAACGAGCTGTCCGTCGAAGGCGTGACCTCCGAGGACTGGGGTGGTGACACGCCGTTCGTCAAGGTTTCGGCCAAGATGGGTACCGGCGTTGACGAACTGCTCGAAGCCGTTCTGCTGCAGGCCGAGATCCTCGAACTGACCGCTACCCCGACCGCTCCAGGTCGTGGTGTCGTCGTCGAATCGCGCCTGGACAAGGGCCGCGGCCCAGTGGCGACCATCCTGGTTCAGGACGGTACGCTGCGTCAGGGCGACATGGTCCTGTGCGGCTCCAACTATGGCCGCGTACGTGCCATGCTCGACGAGAACGGCAAGCCTGTGAAGGAAGCTGGCCCGTCGATCCCGGTCGAGATCCTTGGCCTGGACGGTACCCCGGAAGCCGGTGACGAGCTGTCGGTGGTGGCTGACGAGAAGAAAGCCCGCGAAGTTGCCCTGTTCCGTCAAGGCAAGTACCGCGAGGTCAAGCTGGCCCGTGCTCACGCTGGCAAGCTGGAAAACATCTTCGAGACCATGGGTCAAGAAGAGAAGAAGACCCTCAACATCGTCCTCAAGACCGACGTACGTGGTTCCCTGGAAGCACTGCAGGGTTCGCTCGGCGGCCTGGGCAACGACGAAGTTCAGGTTCGCGTGATCGGTGGCGGCGTAGGTGGTATCACCGAGAGCGACGCCAACCTGGCGCTGGCGTCCAACGCGGTGCTGTTCGGCTTCAACGTGCGTGCCGATGCCGGTGCGCGCAAGATCGTCGAGCAGGAAGGTCTGGATATGCGTTACTACAACGTGATCTACGACATCATCGAAGACGTCAAGAAAGCCCTGACCGGCATGCTCGGCAGCGATGTTCGCGAGAACATCCTGGGTGTCGCCGAAGTACGTGACGTGTTCCGTTCGCCGAAGTTCGGCGCCATCGCTGGCTGTATGGTCATCGAAGGTACCGTGTACCGCAACCGTCCGATCCGCGTACTGCGCGAAGACGTTGTGATCTTCGAAGGCGAGCTGGAATCGCTGCGTCGCTTCAAGGACGACGCTGCCGAAGTACGTTCGGGAATGGAGTGCGGTATTGGCGTCAAGAGCTACAACGACGTCAAGGTCGGCGACAAGATCGAAGTCTTCGAGAAAGTCCAGGTGGCTCGTACCCTCTAAGGGCGAGCTTGCCGCAAGCCCCCGCTACAGGGCGGTTGGCGGCGCCTTTATAGGTAGCGCCCGGTCAGGCATCAGCCTGACCGGGCGTTTGCCGCTTTAAGTTACAGGTAGCAAGAATGGCCAAAGAATATAGCCGTACCCAACGTATCGGCGATCAGATGCAGCGCGAGCTGGCTGAACTGATCCGCCGCGAAGTCAAGGACCCACGTGTGGGTCTGGTGACCATCACTGCCGTGGACGTCAGCCGCGACCTGGGCCATGCCAAGGTGTACATCACCGTCATGGGCGAGGAAACGCCAGACGCCGTGAAGCAGTCGCTGAAGGCGCTGAACAGCGCTGCCAGCTTCCTGCGTCTGCACCTGGGGCGTTCGATGCAACTGCGCAGCGTGCCCCAGCTGCATTTCCACTTCGATGAAAGCGTCAGCCGCGGTGTACACCTGTCGGCGCTGATCGAGCGTGCAGTGGCCGAAGACCGCCTGCACAAGGATACCGACGAGCTGGACACCAAGGAGTAAGCGGTGGCCCAGGTCAAACGTATTCGCCGCAACGTCAGCGGCATCATCCTGCTCGACAAGCCGCTCGGCTTTACCTCCAACGCGGCACTGCAGAAGGTCCGCTGGTTGCTCAATGCGGAGAAGGCTGGCCACACTGGCAGCCTCGATCCGTTGGCCACCGGCGTGCTGCCACTGTGCTTCGGCGAAGCGACCAAGTTTTCGCAGTACTTGCTCGATTCCGACAAGGGCTACGAAACCGTCATGCAGATGGGGCAGACTACCAATACTGCCGATGCTGAAGGCGAGGTTTTGCAGACCCGTGAGGTGACCGTTGGTCGTGCCGACATCGAGGCCCTGCTGCCACGTTTTCGCGGCCCGATCAGCCAGATACCGCCGATGTACTCGGCACTCAAGCGCGATGGCCAGCCGCTGTACAAACTGGCACGTGCTGGAGAGGTAGTGGAGCGCGAGGCGCGTTCTGTTACTATTAACCGCTTGGAGTTGCTCGAGTGCGAAGGCACCCGTGCACGGCTCAGTGTAGGATGCAGCAAAGGCACCTATATCCGCACCCTGGTGGAGGATATCGGCGAAGCCCTTGGCTGTGGCGCCTATGTCGCAGAGTTGCGCAGGACCCAGGCCGGGCCCTTCGCACTGGCACAGACGGTGACCCTCGAAGCACTCGAACAGGCCCATGCCGAAGGCGGCAACGAAGCGCTTGATCGCTTCCTGATGCCTTCCGACAGCGGGTTGCAGGACTGGCCAATGGTCAGCCTGTCTGAACACAGTGCGTTCTACTGGCTGCATGGGCAGGCAGTACGCGCGCCGGATGCGCCGCAGTTTGGCATGGTCCGGGTACAAGATCACAACGCGCGCTTCATCGGTATCGGTGAAGTGAGTGAAGACGGGCGCATTGCGCCACGTCGGTTGATTCGGTCGGAATGACCGAAACCGCAGGGCGAGGCTTCGGCTGAACCCTACGGAATCAAGGGTGGCTGTCAGTAGGCACGGTCACACCTTTCTTATTAATACAGGGATTTGTCCCTGGCCTATTGGACCCCGTTCGCGGGATCCGTTATCAGGAGAAGCCAAATGGCCCTCAGCGTTGAAGAAAAAGCTCAAATCGTTACCGACTTCCAGCAAGCAGCTGGCGACACTGGTAGCCCGGAAGTTCAGGTTGCTCTGCTGACCGCGAACATCAACAAGCTGCAAGGCCACTTCAAGGCCAACGGTAAAGACCACCACTCGCGTCGTGGCCTGATCCGTATGGTTAACCAGCGTCGTAAGCTGCTGGACTACCTGAAGGGCAAAGACACCACTCGTTACAGCGCCCTGATCGGTCGCCTGGGCCTGCGTCGCTAATAGCGGCCTGGTCAGTGGTGTGCATGGCGTCTCATGCATTGGCAACGCTGCCTGGCAGCGTTGTCTTTGGGCGCGCCATGCGTATCTCCGAGGCTGGCAGCCTGGTTACGTTGTGCGGTTTTCCGCGCTTCGGCCAGGCTCCCAGCCTCGTGTTGTATCTGGACGGTCAATGGGGCCGATTCCCCGTTCTGCCCAAGAATTCGCAAGAAACCAGTTCCCCCAAGAGCCACTGAAAAGGTAGGAAACCGTGAACCCGGTAATCAAGACATTCCAGTTCGGTCAATCGACCGTTACTCTCGAAACGGGCCGTATTGCCCGTCAGGCCACCGGCGCAGTGCTGGTCACTGTAGACAACGACGTCACCGTGCTGGTGACCGTGGTCGGTGCCAAGCAAGCCGATCCAGGCAAGGGTTTCTTCCCTCTGTCGGTCCACTACCAGGAAAAGACCTACGCCGCCGGCAAGATCCCAGGTGGTTTCTTCAAGCGTGAAGGCCGTCCTTCCGAGAAAGAGACCCTGACCTCGCGCCTGATCGACCGTCCGATCCGTCCGCTGTTCCCTGAAGGCTTCATGAACGAAGTCCAGGTCGTCTGCACCGTGGTTTCCACCAGCAAGAAGACCGATCCGGACATCGCTGCGATGATCGGTACCTCGGCTGCCCTGGCAATCTCCGGCATTCCGTTCGAAGGCCCGATCGGCGCCGCCCGCGTTGCTTTCCACGAAAGCACCGGCTACCTGCTGAACCCGACCTACGAGCAACTGGCTGCCTCGAGCCTGGACATGGTCGTTGCCGGTACCTCCGACGCCGTTCTGATGGTTGAATCGGAAGCCCAAGAGCTGACCGAAGACCAGATGTTGGGCGCTGTTCTGTTCGCCCACGACGAATTCCAGGCTGTTATCCAGGCTGTCAAAGAGCTGGCCGCCGAAGCTGCCAAGCCGACCTGGGACTGGAAACCTGCCGTTGCCAACACCGAGCTGTTCAACGCCATCCGCGCTGAATTCGGCGAGGCTGTTTCGCAGGGCTACACCATCACCGTCAAGGCCGACCGCTACGCGCGCCTGGGCGAGCTGCGCGATCAGGCGATCGCCAAGTTCTCCGGTGAAGAAGGCCAGCCATCGGCTTCCGAAGTCAAAGAAATCTTCGGCGAAATCGAGTACCGCACCGTTCGCGAAAACATCGTCAACGGCAAGCCGCGTATCGATGGCCGTGACACCAAGACCGTTCGCCCGCTGAACATCGAAGTCGGCGTCCTGCCGAAGACTCACGGTTCGGCGCTGTTCACCCGTGGCGAAACCCAGGCCCTGGTCGTTGCGACCCTGGGTACTGCCCGTGACGCCCAGCTGCTGGACACCCTCGAAGGCGAGAAGAAAGACCCCTTCATGCTGCACTACAACTTCCCGCCGTTCTCGGTTGGCGAGTGTGGTCGTATGGGCGGTGCTGGCCGTCGCGAAATCGGCCACGGCCGTCTGGCCCGTCGCTCGGTCCAGGCCATGCTGCCTGCCGCTGATGTGTTCCCGTACACCATCCGTGTGGTTTCGGAAATCACCGAGTCCAACGGTTCGAGCTCGATGGCTTCGGTCTGCGGTGCTTCCCTGGCACTGATGGACGCAGGTGTGCCGATGAAGGCGCCGGTTGCCGGTATCGCCATGGGCCTGGTCAAGGAAGGCGAGAAATTCGCGGTCCTGACCGACATCCTGGGTGACGAAGACCACCTGGGCGACATGGACTTCAAGGTTGCCGGTACCGCCAAAGGCGTTACTGCACTGCAGATGGACATCAAGATCAACGGCATCACCGAAGAGATCATGGAAATCGCCCTGGGCCAAGCCCTGGAAGCGCGCCTGAACATCCTCGGTCAGATGAACCAGATCATCGGCCAGTCGCGTACCGAGCTGTCGGCTAACGCTCCGACCATGATCGCGATGAAGATCGACACCGACAAGATCCGTGACGTCATCGGCAAAGGCGGCGCCACCATTCGCGCCATCTGCGAAGAGACCAAGGCTTCGATCGACATCGAAGACGACGGCTCGATCAAGATCTTCGGCGAAACCAAGGAAGCAGCTGAAGCAGCCCGTCAGCGCATCCTGGGCATCACTGCCGAGGCCGAAATCGGCAAGATCTATGTGGGTAAGGTCGAGCGCATCGTTGACTTCGGTGCCTTCGTCAACATCCTGCCTGGCAAAGATGGCCTGGTGCACATCTCCATGCTGAGCGATGCTCGCGTCGAGAAAGTCACCGACATTCTGAAAGAAGGTCAGGAAGTCGAAGTGCTGGTACTGGACGTGGACAACCGCGGCCGTATCAAGCTGTCGATCAAAGACGTTGCCGCGGCCAAGGCCTCCGGCGTCTAAGCGACTGACGCGCAATAGAAAAAAGAGCCCTTCGGGGCTCTTTTTTTTCGCCTGACGGGAACCTTTTGTACAGTTGCATCTTGCACGCAGGTTTACCTCGCAGGTTGCAAAATGCACGACTCATGCAACTGGATGAAAATGCTAAGTCATTGATTTATAAGCGTTTAAGCGAAGCGGAAAAGCTGGCACAGCACATGCAACTACCTTCATACCTGCAGCCAGGAACAACGGCGCAGACCTTTCGAAAAACAGGAGTGACTCACATGAAGAAGTTCGCCATTGCTGCCGCTACTGCTACCGCTCTGACCCTGACCATGGCTAATGCGGCATTTGCCCAACAGTCCACCCAGGCCCCTATGACGCTGGCGGCCGGTGAGGTGACCAAAGCCAAGGAAGCTACTTCCGATACTTGGATCACCACCAAGGTGAAGGCTGACCTGATGACCGAGAAAGGTGTACCTGGCAGCGACATCAAGGTTGAAACCAACAAGGGTGTCGTTTCGCTGTCTTCCGATGTGGCAGTGACTGATTCGCAGAAAGAGATGGCAGTTGCCATCGCCAAGAAGATCAAAGGTGTTCAGGCCGTTTCGGCTGATGGCCTGAAGTCCGAATAAGGGACGTCCCGTCGGCCAAAAGGATTTGGCCACCAACACAAAAAGCCCCGGCAACCTGCCGGGGCTTTTCTTTGGCTGCTTCAAAAGCCTGGGTTGCGGGCGATTACATCGCTTTCGAAGCAGTCCTGCTCGGCGATCAGCGGCTCAACCAGTGGGCGGCTGTCGCGAAAGTGTGCCGTCTGGGTGTGTGCTTCATAGGCGGCGTCGTCCTGGTAGATCTCGTAGAGGTAGATGACCTCGGGGTCTAGGCGGTCCTGGGAGACGTCGAACACCAGGCACCCTGGCTCGTTGGCCACTGATGCAGCGGCATTGACCTTGATGGCCGTCAGAAAAGCCTCGGCGCAACCGGGCTTCACGCGTGTCTTGATAAACAGGCTATACACATGGCGCTCCTTTTGTTTTACATTCATCTGTGAATTGTATACAAAAATGGAGTCGCGCCAATGTCTGAATTGCCTGAACGCCCTGGTCGCTTTAACGGCTTGCGCCACATTGCCTTATTGGTACCCAACCTTGAGGAGTGCGAGCGCTTTTACGTCGACGTGCTGGGCATGGAGGTGCTCAACCGCGCCAATGAAGACCTGGTCTACCTGACCTGCGGTAACGACAACCTGTCATTGGGGCGCGGCGCCGGGGCCGCTAATGGCTTGCAGACGCTCGATCACTACGGCTTCATCGTCGACAGCGTGGAGGAGCTGGAGGCTTGGTACCAGTACTTCAAGGCGCACGGGGTGACCCTGCTGGACCGCCCGTTCAACCACGGTGACGGGGCGCGCAGCTTCCATTTGCTGGACCCGGCGGGGAACAAGGTGCAACCGCTGTATCACCCGGCAGTGTCGGGGCAGCGGCTGGTTTGAATGCATGGCCTTGCGGTGACTGTACTGGCCTCTTCGCGGGTGAACCCGCTCCCACCCGAACTGTGTAGCCTCCAAATCTAGCGCAGATCCTGTGGGAGCGGGTTTACCCGCGAAGGGGCGAGCACTGGCTCATTCGGCATCCAGGTGCATCGGTGTAATTACCCGGCCATCACTCTCGGCCTTGCCCAAGGTCGTGTCGATGAAGTACACCCGGTCATCTTCCAGCTTGCCTTTGTCCACCAGGTAGTCCTTGATGCTGCTGGCCCGCTCCTGGCCCAGCGTGCGTAGCAACGCGGCACTTTCGGCCCAGGACTTGATCACCGCCTCGCGCAACTTGGCAGTGCGCTCGTCGCGGCCAAGCTGTTCCCACTCGGCCGGTGGTTGCTGCTTCAGGCGGGTGCGGTAGATGCCTTCGAGCATCGCCGGCTTGTCGCTGTCGTCGACCACCAGCATCGAAGCATTGGCAGGCACCTTGTCGCCACGACGTTGCAGGATCTTGTACCAGGTGGCCTGGTATTCGCGGTCCAGGCGCTGCTGGGCGATCAGCGGGCCGTCGCTGGTCTGCGCACTGGTGCCTTCGATTTCCAGACGCAGTTCCGGGCGCTCTTTGAGCGCCGAGGCCAGTTTGTCCAGGGAGGACTGGGCATCGCCCGTGAGCTCACTCGAGCCCGGGGCGAACGCGACAGTGCCAAGGTCTTCGGAACCCCCGCCAGCAATCAGCCCGCCGATAAACTTGAACGGCGCCTGGGCCGCGCGCAGCACCAGGTTGCGCAGGGTTTGCCAGACGATCGGCATGACGCTGAACTGCGGGTTGTTGAGGTCACCGGTCACCGGCAACTCGATGGAAATCTTGCCCTCGGTGTCCTTGAGCAGCGCGACCGCCAGGCGGATCGGCAGGTCCACGGCATCTGGGCTGTCGACCTTCTCGCCCAACTGCAGTTGCTCAACCACCACTTTGTTCTCGGCCTTGAGCTGGCCGTTGGTGATCAAGTAATGCAGGTCGAGGTTGAGCCGCCCCTTGCGGATACGGAAGCCCGCGAACTTGCCGGAGTAGGGCGTCAGCGTGGTCAGTTCGACCCGCTTGAAGCTGGTGGCGATATCCAGGCTGGCCAGCGGGTTGAACGGGTTGAGCGCGCCTTTGATGGTGACCGGCGCATAGCGGTCGACCTTGCCCTTGATGTCCACCTTGGCCGGGTTCGGCTTGCGGTTGTCGATGGTGCCGATCTGGCCGTTGAGCTGCTGCACGGCGGTGGCGAAGTTGGGCGTAAGGGACAGGTCGGCGAAGTTGGCCGAGCCGTCATTGATGTCGATCTGGCCAATATGGATGCCCAACGGCTTGTCGCTGCTGGCCGGTTTCGCAGCCTTGGCTGCCGGCGCATCGGCCGGCTGCGGGATTAGCAGGTCGTTGACGTTGGTGGTGCGGTCTTCGTTGATGATGAAGCGGGCATAGGGCTGCAGCAAGGTCACCTTGTCGATCGACAGGGCATCACCGTGCACATAGGACAGGCCATCGACGTTTACCTGCTGCCATTTCACGAAGTCGCGGCTCTTGATCGTGTCGAGGGTATGCAACTGGTTGACCTGGGCCTTGCCGGTGACGTTGAAGGCCAGTGGCTCGGTGCTTTTCAGGTCGACCTTGAGGTCGCTGGCAAGCATGCCGCTGCGCAGCTCCAGCAGAATGAACGGGCTGATGTAGGCCTGGGCCACACGCAGGTCGATGTCGCGTGTGCTGACATCCAGCTTGGCCCAGACAGGCGCCAGATTCACTTGGCCGGCAGCCTGCAATTTGCCTTGTTTGCCCACACCGGTGTCGAGTTTGAGCGTGAAAGGCGACTGGTTGAGGCTGTCGAAGCCTTGCAGGTCGACATTGAGCGGGCCGACATCCAGTGCCACCGGTTCTTTCTGGCTACGGTCTGCCAGGTGCACGTTGTAGTTGCGCAGCTGGACGTCCTTGAGCAGCACTTGCCACGGCTTGCTCGGCGCTTGGGCGGCTTTTTCTGCAGGCGTAGGTTCGGCGGCGGCGGGCTCGGCCTTTTGTTTCGGCGTGGCCTTGGCCGGTTGGCTGGCGAACAGCTTCTGCCAGTCGAGCTGGCCGTCTTTTTCCAACGCGGCCCAGGTTTCGAGCTTGTCGCTGCGAATCTTGCCGACGATGACTTTTTGCTTGGCCAGGTCGATAGAGGTGTCACTGACCTCCAGGTTGGCCAGGCGTACCAGTTGGCGGCCATCCGGAGCCTTGATGGCGAACGGCGCCACTTTTACCGAGGTGTTGTCCAGCAGCAGCTCGGTCTCTTTGGACAGGTTGAAGGTGTAATGAGTGTCGAGGCTGATGACGCCTTCTTCCAGCACCAGAGGCACGGCGTCACGCACATACGGCCAGAACGCCTTCATCTTGCCGTCGGTGACCTTCAGGGTGCCTTCGAAAGCAATGGGCGACAGGCTGAGGGTGCCACTCCAGTCGATCTGCCCGCCGTACGGGCCCTTCGCTACCAGGGTCATGTCGGCATTGTCGTCCGGGAGCGTGCTGAGGTTTTTCAGCTCTAGGTTCATGTTGTCGTACAGAAACTCGATCGGCTCGCTCGGGCGCTCGTCCTGGAAGTGCAGGTAACCTTCCTTGAGCTTGATGCTGCCGATGCGCAGCGGGAATGGGTCGCTGGGCGGCTGCTCGGGCTTGGCCTCGCTGGGCGGCAGCTTGAACAACTGGGTCAGGTTGAGCTGCCCGCCCTTGGCGAACAGCACTTCGCTGCGCGGTTTGTCGAGCTCTACCGCCGTCAGGTGCAAGGCGCCATTCCACACGCTGTCGAGCGCAAGGTTGGCATAGAGCCGCTCGAAGCCGACCTGTTCCTTGCCAGGTTCGCCAATTTGCAGGCCCCACAGCGTCAGTTCGAGGCTGAAGGGGTTGAGCTCGATGCGCTGCAGGTGAGCAGGCACGGTGGCATATTGCGTCAATTGCTGATTGGCAATGCGCAGTGCGACACCGGGGAGAATAAGGAAGCCGAGCAGGCTGTAGAGGGCTACGAGAGCCACCATGGCGCCGAGGGCGCGAATCAATCCTTTGTACATGTGTCGCTTCGTCTGTCTAAGCAGGAGTGCTTGGAGTATGGCAGGTTAAATCAGTTCCGCTGAGGCGACCGATTCGCCTCATTCGATACCCATGCGCCGTTTCGCTCGGTGCGCCGAACCATCGCGCATGGCCCAGCGCAAAACCGGTGCAGTGCGTTGCAGGCCGAGGCGGATCAGGCGCCGCTGCAATGGCCCGTGCTGCAGCCCGAGCATGGCTTGGGCCCAGTCGGGCAGCAGGTCGATGCCGGCGTTCAGCATGAGCTTGCCGACAGGTTGTGCCAGGCGGCTGGGCGCCGGGGCGGCAAGCAGGATGTCGACCACCTCATGGCTACGGGCATCGCACTGCAACTGCGGGCGCATGTGCCTGAGGTAGTCCTCGACCTGCTGACAGGAGCGCGGCACATCGCGCGCGCCCAGGCGTTCGGCGATCAGGGCAATCTCGTTGTAGTAGGCATCCTGCTCGGCGCGGGGCAGGTGCGGGTTGCGGTAACGCAGGTGGGCCGCGAGGAAGCTGCTGACTTCGGCCACATGCACCCAGGTCAGCAACCCCGGGTCGCTGGCGGCATAGGGGCGGCCATCGGCGGCAGTGCCGGTGACTTGCAAGTGGATGGTGCGGACTTTTTCGATCAGCCACTCGGCGTCGCGGGTCGAGCCAAAGGTGGTGCCGGAGATGAACTGGCTGGTGCGACGCAAGCGGCCGAGCAGGTCTTGGCGAAAGTTCGAATGGTCCCACACGCCGGCCAACGCCAGCGGGTGCAGCAGTTGCAGCATGAGGGCACTGATACCGCCGACCAGCATGCTTGGGAAATCGCCGTGCACTTGCCAGCTGATGCTCTGCGGGCCAAACAGCCCAGGGTCGCCCTTGGGCGATTCCAGGTCGAGCTGGCCGAGGGCCAGCCCGGTAAGGCTCATGACCTGGGTTTCGATGCGGCGGCGAAGGGCTTCCATGGCGACCTGTCGTTCAGGGCGGCCATGCAAGGGGCCGCCAGCTAGTGGTTGAGACGTGTGTCGATCAAGCCCTGAACCACACTCGGGTCGGCCAGGGTCGAGGTATCGCCCAGGTTTTCCAGTTCGTTGCAGGCGATTTTGCGCAGTATACGCCGCATGATCTTGCCCGAGCGGGTTTTGGGCAGCGCCGGTGCCCACTGGATCAGTTCCGGTTTGGCGAAGCTGCCGATTTCCTTGCTGACCAAGGCCAGCAGTTCGGCCTTGAGCGCGTCGCTGGGGTCGACGCCGTTCATGGGGGTGACAAAGGCATACACACCCTGGCCCTTGAGGTCATGGGGGTAGCCGACCACTGCGGCCTCGGCGACGCTGTCGTGCAACACCAGTGCACTTTCCACTTCGGCGGTGCCGATGCGGTGGCCGGAGACGTTGATCACGTCGTCGATGCGCCCGGTGATCCAGTAGTCGCCGTCGGCATCGCGGCGTGCGCCGTCGCCGGTGAAGTAGTAGCCGGGCATGGGTTTGAAATAGGTTTCGACCATGCGCTGATGGTCACCATAGACGCTGCGAATCTGCCCGGGCCAGCTGGCCTTGATGGCCAGCACGCCAGCGCCAGGGCCTTCAATGGGGGTGCCTTTTTCATCCAGCAGCACCGGCTGTACGCCGAACATCGGTTGGGTCGCGCAGCCCGGTTTGAGCCGTTGCGTGCTGGGCAGGGGCGTGAGCATGATGCCGCCGGTTTCGGTCTGCCACCAGGTGTCGACGATCGGGCAGCGCTTCTGGCCGACTTCTTCGAAGTACCATTCCCACGCTTCCGGGTTGATCGGCTCGCCGACGCTGCCGAGCAGGCGCAGGCTTTTGCGTGAGGTGCTCTGGAGTGGACCGGAGCCTTCGCGCATCAGGGCGCGCAAGGCCGTTGGCGCGGTGTAGAAGATGTTGACCTGATGCTTGTCGACCACCTGCCAGAAGCGCGAGGTGTCGGGGTAGTTGGGCACCCCTTCGAACATCAGCGAAATCGCGCCATTGGCCAGCGGGCCATAGACGATGTAGCTGTGGCCGGTGACCCAGCCTACATCGGCGGTGCACCAGAACACTTCGCCCTCGCGGTAATCGAACACCACCTTGAAGGTCATGGTGGCCTGCAGCAGGTAGCCGGCAGTGGTGTGCAGGACGCCCTTGGGTTTGCCGGTGCTGCCGGAGGTGTAGAGGATGAACAGTGGGTCTTCGGCTGCCATCGGTTCAGGTGGGCAGTCGTCGCCAGCGTGTTCCGTTACCTGGTGATACCAAAGGTCGCGGCCCTCGCTCCAGGCCACATCACCCCCCGTCCGCCGGACAACGAATACGCTGCTGACATTCGGGCAACTGGCCAGGGCCTTGTCGACGTTCAGCTTCAGTGGAATGCGCTTGCCACCGCGGATGCCTTCATCGGCGGTGATCACGGTACGGCAGTCGGCATCGAGGATGCGGTCACGCAGGGCATCGGGCGAGAAGCCGCCGAACACCACCGAGTGCACGGCGCCCAGCCGGGTGCAGGCGAGCATGGCGAAGGCGGCCTCGGGAATCATCGGCATGTAGATACACACCCGGTCGCCTTTTTTCACGCCGCGTGCCTTCAGGGCGTTGGCCAAGCGGCAGACCTGGCGGTGCAGTTCGCGGTAGGTGATGGCTTTGGCGTCTTGCGGGTCGTCGCCCTCCCAGAGCAGGGCAGTCTGTTCACCACGCTTGGCCAGATGGCGATCGATGCAGTTGTAGCTCACGTTCAACTGGCCACCGTCGAACCAGCGTGCCTGGCCGGTTTTCAGGTCGCACTGTTGCACGCTCGACCAGGGTTTGATCCAGTCCAGGCGTTTGGCCTGCTCGGCCCAGAAGGTGTCGGGGTCTTCCACCGATTGGCGGTAGAGGCGGCGGTAATCGTCGTCAGTGAGGGCGGCGGACTGGCTGACGGCCAGGGCCTGGGGGTAGTCGCGGATATCGAACATGGCGGGTGGTCCTTGCGCTTGTCGGGGGCGATGGACTGCAACGGCTATTCGATTGGACAGTGTAGCTAGAGGTGGTGTTCCTTAAGGTCGACGCTGGCCTTGTAGGAGCGGCCTTGTGCCGCGATGGGCCGCAAAGCGGCCCCAGGATTTCAGCGATGAAGCATCATTCAGCGGTGATGCATCCATTTTTGGGGCCGCTCTGCGGCCCATCGCGGCACAAGGCCGCTCCTACAAAGAGCGACCGTGTGGCGGGTGGGTCAACCGCGGTGACGGCCGCGGAAGTAGTTGATCAGGCCCTGGGTAGAGCCATCTTCGGCGCTGTCTTCCTGGCTGCCGACAAGGCGCTGGTAGACACCTTTGCCCAGCTCTTTGCCCAGCTCCACGCCCCATTGGTCAAAGGCGTTGATGCCCCAGATCACGCTCTGCACGAAGACCTTGTGCTCATACATCGCCACCAGTGCGCCCAAGCGGCGTGGGCTGATGCGCTCGACCACCAGGGTGTTGCTCGGGCGGTTGCCCGGGATCACCTTGTGCGGGGCCAGCTTTTCGATATCGGCTTCGTTCAGGCCTTTGGCGCGCAGCTCGGTCTCGGCTTCATCGCGGGTTTTGCCGAGCATCAGCGCCTGGCTCTGCGACAGGCAGTTGGCGTACAGCCACTGATGGTGGTCGGCCACCGGGTTGAAGCTCACCACCGGCACGATGAAGTCAGCAGGAATAAGGTGGGTACCCTGGTGCAGCAACTGGTGGTAGGCGTGCTGGCCGTTACAGCCCACGCCACCCCAGATCACCGGGCCGGTTTCGGTATGCACCGGCGTGCCGTCCTGCAGCACGCTCTTGCCGTTGGACTCCATGTCCAGCTGTTGCAAGTGCTTGGTGATGTTGCGCAGGTAGTGGTCGTACGGCAGGATCGCGTGGCTGCGGGCGCCCCAGAAGTTGCCATACCAGACGCCCAGCAGGGCCAGCAGCACCGGCATGTTCTTGTCGAACGGCGCGGTCTGGAAGTGCTGGTCCATGGTGTAGGCACCCGACAGCAGCTCCTTGAAGTTGGCGGTGCCGATGGCCAGGGCGATCGGCAGGCCGATGGCCGACCACAGCGAATAGCGCCCACCCACCCAGTCCCACATCGGGAAGATGTTCTCTTCACGGATACCGAAGGCGACGGCGGCGGCCTTGTTGCTGGAAACGGCGATGAAGTGGCGATACAGCTCTGCTTCCGAGCCGCCCTGGGCCAGGTACCAGGTGCGCGCGGCCATGGCGTTCTTCAGTGTTTCGAGGGTGTTGAACGATTTCGACGAAACAATGAACAGGGTGGTTTCGGCGCGCAGGTTGGCCGACAGTTCGTGGAACTCACTGCCGTCGATGTTCGCCAGGTAATGGCAGCGTACGCCGCGTTGTGCGTAGGGCAGCAGCGCTTCGGAGACCAGTTCCGGGCCGAGGAACGAGCCGCCGATGCCGATGTTGACCACGTCGGTGATCGGCTTTTCGCTGTAACCGCGCCACAGGCCATCGTGGATACGCCCGACCAGCTCGGTGATCTGGTTGAGCACCTTGTGCACTTCCGGCATCACGTTAACGCCGTTGACGCTGAGCTTGTCGCCCACTGGGCGGCGCAGGGCGGTGTGCAGCACCGGGCGGCCTTCGGAGGCGTTGATGATCTCGCCGCTGAACATCGACTTGATCGCATCCTGCAGGCCGACTTCGTTGGCCAGGTTCACCAGCAGGTCACGGCTTTGCTCGGTGATCAGGTTTTTCGAGTAGTCGAGGAACAGGCCGCAGCTGCTCAGGGAGAACTGATCAAAACGCTTGGCATCGGCGGCGAAGGCTTCACGCATGCTGAAGTCTTGCATGGCGTCGCGGTGTTGCTGAAGCGCCTGCCAGGCGGGCAGGGCCGTCACATCATGGGGAGTACGGTAATACGCCATTGCTCAGGGTTCCTTGGTGCGTTGTGAGGCCTTGGACATTGGCCACGGCTGTCAGTTGCAGGCAGTCATTATAGGCATTGGCGGCGCGGGGGGAATGGGGGCGTGAGGGGTTATGAAGGGGCCGCGAGGCAGCCCCCGAAGGTTTACGCGGTCTTGTCTTCCACGTGCAGGTACAGGTTGTCGATCAACCGGGTGTTACCCAGGTAAGCGGCGGCAATCACCACCAGGTCGCGATCATCGATCATGGCCGGGCGCAGGCTCACGGCATGGCGCACTTCCAGGTAGTCCGGGCGGAACCCGGCGGCGGTCAGTTGCGCCTGGCCGTCGGCCACCAGCGCGGCAAAATCACGCTGGCCACGGCCAATGGCCGCCCCGATGTGCTGCAGGGTGCGGTACAGCGCAGGTGCGGTAACACGCTGCTCGGGGGTGAGGTAACCATTGCGTGACGACAGCGCCAGGCCATCGTCGGCGCGCACGGTCGGCTCACCGATGATCTGGATGGGCATGTTCAGGTCGCGCACCATGGCGCGGATCACTGCCAGCTGCTGGAAGTCTTTTTCGCCGAACACGGCCAAGTCTGGCTGGACCATGTTGAACAGCTTGCTGACCACTGTCGCCACACCCTCGAAATGCCCTGGCCGGCTGGCGCCGCACAGGCCTTCGGAGAGGTGGGGGACGCTGACCCGGGTTTGCACGCTCATACCGTCGGGGTACATCTCTTCGACGGTTGGCGCGAACAGCAGGTTGCAGCCGGCCTGGAGCAAGCGCTCCTGGTCGGCTGCAAGGGTACGTGGGTAGGTGGCGAGGTCTTCGTTGGCGCCGAACTGCAGCGGGTTGACGAAGATACTGGCAACGACAAAGTCGGCCCGCTGGGCGGCCTTGGTCACCAGCGCGGCATGGCCGCTGTGCAGGTTGCCCATGGTCGGCACGAACGCGATGCGCTTGCCTTCGCCACGCGCGCGGCCAACGGCGGCGCGCAGTTCACGGACAGTCTTGACTGTGTTCATGCGCTGAACCCGTGTTCACTGGCAGGGAAGCTTACGTCCTTGACCGCCGTCACGTAGGCGGCGAGGGCGCTTTCGATGTCCGGCTGGCCGGCCATGAAGTTTTTCACGAACTTCGGCACCCGGCCGCTCAGCGACAGGCCAAGCATGTCGTGCAGGACCAGCACCTGGCCGTCGGTGGCGCTACCGGCGCCAATGCCGATGACCGGAATGTTCACGGCCTGGGTGATTTCTGCCGCCAGTTCGCTCGGTACGCACTCCAGCAGCAGCATGGCCGCGCCGGCCTGTTCCAGGGCAATGGCGTCGGCACGCATCTGCCGCGCCTGGGCTTCCTGACGGCCCTGCACCTTGTAACCGCCCAGCACATTGACGGTTTGTGGGGTCAGGCCCATGTGCGCGCACACCGGCACGCCACGTTCAGCCAGCAGGCGAATGGTCTCGGCCAGCCAGGCAGCGCCTTCGAGCTTGATCATGTGGGCACCGGCCTGCATCAGCGTGGCGCAGTTGGCAAAGGCCAGTTCGGGGGTGGCGTGGGCCATGAACGGCAGGTCGGCCAGAATCAGCGCGCCATCGTTGCCACGTTTGACGCAGGCAGTGTGGTAGGCCATTTCCTGGGTGGTGACAGGCAGCGTGCTGTCATGGCCCTGCAGGACCATCCCCAGCGAGTCGCCCACCAGCAACACTTCGACACCGGCCTGGCTGGCAACCTTGGCGAAGGTCGCGTCGTAGCAGGTCAGCATGGTGATTTTTTCACCCTTGGCCTTCAGGCCATGCAGGGTGGTCAGGGTTACTTCAGGCATGTAGGAAAATCCTCGTTCAGGCGCTGTTAAAACGACTGCATACAACGCGTGTAGTCATCTTCCGGAGCGGCACATCATCGCGCGTGATGTTCGGGCACAGGTCCGTCCGGGCCTAAATACGGGTATGCGGCACTTGGGTGCCACACGGGACGCCTATAGTCGTGAGCGAGGTGGGGGAAGTCAATCACCCTGTTACCGCATTGTTACGATCAGGGTGTTACTGGCGTTACCGCCGTCTGCAGCGCCCGAATTACAGGCGCTCGAGGCCGACGAACGGGCAGGCGCTGATGAGTTGGGCGAGGTCGCGGCCATCGGGCAGGCAGAAGCCTGCGGGCACCAGTTCGGCCAATGGGTAGAGCACGAAGGCGCGGGCGTGCATATGGTAGTGCGGCACTTGCAGGCGCGGCACGTCGATCAGGTGGTCGCCGAACAGCAGGATATCCAGGTCGAGCGTGCGCGGGCCCCAACGCTCTTTGCGCACACGGCCCTGGTCATTTTCGATGGCCTGCAGGGCATCCAGCAGCGCCAGCGGCTCGAGCGAGGTGTCGAGCGCAGCCACGGCATTGGTGTAGCGCGGCTGGCCAGGCAGCAGCGAGTCACTGGTGAACAGGCTCGAAGTGGCCACCAGGCAGGTGCCGGTGGCCTGGTCGAGCGCCTGGAAGGCGTTCTGCAGTTGTTCTGCAGGCTCGTCCAGGTTGCTGCCCAGGCCGATGTAAGCGCGCGTGGTCACTCGAACGCCTCTTCGCCACCACGCTTACGCTTGCTGGCGCTACGTTTGCGCTTGCGTGGGCCAGCGCCGGTGCCTTCGTCACGGCTGCCCAGCTCGCGAATCATCTCGCGGCGCTCGCTGTCATTGGCATCCTGGTAGTCAGTCCACCATTGGCCGAGGTCGTCGGTTTCTTCACCCGCGCTTTCACGCAGCAGCAGGAAGTCGTAACCGGCACGGAAGCGCGGGTTGTCGAGCAACTGGTCGGCACGTTTGCCGCTGCGACGTGGCAGGCGTTCCTGCATGTCCCAGATTTCGCGGATCGGCAGGGTGAAACGCTTCGGGATGGCAATGCGTGCACACTGTTCGGCGATCAGGTCGTGAGCCGCGCCGTTCATGGCCGGGATCGGTGGCACACCTTGGTTTTGCAGGTGCAGCACACGGGCCGGCAGGGCGGGCCAGAGCAGCGCAGCGAAGAGGAAGGCCGGGGTGACCGGTTTGCCCTGCTTCACACGCAGATCGGTGTTGTTCAGCGCCTGGCTGATCAAGGTGTGAGTGTAGGTAGGGCGCTCGTCCAGGGCGTGCGCGCTGGCCGGGAACAACGGCTCGAACAGCTGCAGGTCGACCAGCATTTCGAAGGCCATCGCACCTTGGCCGGAGAGGAACAGCTTGAGGCTTTCCTCGAACAGGCGTGCCGGGGGGATTTCGCGCAGCATCGGGGCCAGTTCGCGGATCGGCTGGACCGTGTGCTTTTCGATGCCGAAGTCGAGCTTGGCGGCGAAACGCACGGCCCGCAGCATGCGCACCGGGTCTTCCTGGTAGCGATGGGTCGGGTCACCGATCAGGCGCAGCAGGCGGTTACGCACGTCGTGCACGCCGTTGGCGTAATCGAGGATGCGTTCGCTGACCGGATCGTAGTAGAGGGCATTGATGGTGAAGTCGCGGCGTTGCGCGTCTTCTTCCAAGGTGCCGTACACGTTGTCACGCAGGATGCGACCACTGGCATTGTGCGACGAACGGTGGGTATCACCTTGATCGTCTTCCGAGTGGTGGGCGCGGAAGGTGGCGACTTCGATGATCTCACGGCCGAAATGCACGTGGACCAACTTGAAGCGGCGACCAATGATACGCGCGTTGCGGAACTCGGCACGGACCTGTTCAGGGGTGGCGCTGGTGGCGACGTCGAAGTCTTTTGGGGTGATGCCAAGCATCAGGTCGCGGACACAGCCACCGACCAGGTAAGCCTGGTAGCCCGCACTCTGCAGGCGCTCTACGATGTTCACCGCGTGGCGGCTGAACTGGTGGCGTTGCAGCGAGTGTTGGCTCTTGTTGATCACCTCAGGCGTGGTGCGCCTGTGGTGCTGGCCCGGTACGGGAGGGCGGAACGACTGGAACAGCTTCTTCAGCATGGGATGCACTGTTTGAAGGAATGTTCGGCCAAGAATAGGAGAATGGCCGCATGATGGGCGGGGATTCTAGCATTTACTCAAGGAATGGTGTAGGCGGGTAGCAGGATGCCTGCCAGAAGGGAGAAACGACAAGGGGAGCCTAAGCTCCCCAAGAAGTCGTTGCGTGCTCTTATTATTTTTTTGCTGGGCTTCTTGTTTTTGTTGAGTGCCCTGTCCACAAATCGCAAAGCTTGTGGACGACCCCTAATCCAGGGGTAAAGAGCAAACGGATTGCTTTGGCCGCTGATGTCACGTTGATCTGTCGATCCAACCAGTTCAGGCGCTGCTTTTTAGTGCAGTTTTTGTTGTTCTCTGCCTGGTCGTGGGGCAAGCCCCAAACACGCATCCTCTCCAAAAGAATCAGTTAGCTGCGCCTCCGCCGTCTTGTTTTTATTGTGCGTGAGCCGTTTCGTCTTGTTCTTATTCTGAGTTGCAGTGCTTGTTATTGTTTTTGTACTAAGCATATAGCAGGTGTCGTGCCAACTTTTCGAAACCCAATGAAATCAAGGGTTTGGAGGTTTTCGCAGGTTTTTGGCAGGCCGAAAATGGCGGGGTTTCGTTACCGTACACCTCGGGAACTGTTACGCCTGAAAGCTTGGGTAACAGATTTTCGCGGGTACTGATGTGTTACCTGGGGTGTGCGTAGTGGTTTTTGTCGGCCCTTTCGCGGGTGAACCCGCTCCCACAGGTACCGCATTGCCCTTGCGGGCAGTGAGATCCTTGTGGGAGCGGGTTCACCCGCGAAGAGGCCGGCAGCCCGAAAAAGAAATATCAAGGCAGGAAAGGCCCGCCTGCCCACGCGATCTTTTACTCGCTGGTGGCGTTGCTCTTGCGCCGCGGGATACCCAGGCGCTGGCGGCGTTCCCACAGGCATTTGCGGCTGACGCCAAGCTTGCGGGCAAGCTCGGTCTCGGTCATGTGGTCCTGGTGTTCGAGCACGAAGTGCTGGAAGTAATCCTCCAGCGACAAGTCCTCGGTAGGCTCATGGCTGGCATTGCCCGCACTGGCCACGGCCAGGGCGTTGTCGAGGATGTCGTCGTCTTCCAGGTCGCTCAGCTCGATGTCGATACCCAGCAGGTCGGCGGAAATTTCTGCGCTCTCGCTCAGAATCACCGCACGCTCCACGGCGTTTTCCAGCTCGCGCACGTTACCCGGCCAGCTGTAATGACGAATCGCTTGCTCGGCATCGGCGGAAAAATGCAGGTCATCCCGGCCAATCCGTGCGCTCTGGCGGGCCAGGAAGGCACTGGCGATCTCGTTGACGTCGCTGCCGCGCTCGCGCAGGGCAGGTAACTTCAGGGCGATCACGTGCAGGCGGTAATAAAGGTCTTCACGGAACTGGCCGGCCTTGGCCAGGTTCTTCAGGTCGCGGTGGGTGGCCGCAATCAGGCGCACATCGACCTTCTGCGATTGCACCGAGCCCACCCGGCGGATTTCGCCTTCCTGCAACACGCGCAACAGGCGCGCCTGGGCTTCGAGGGGCAATTCGCCGATTTCGTCGAGGAACAAGGTGCCGCCGTCCGCCGCTTCGACCAGCCCGGCGCGCCCTGCGCTGGCGCCGGTGAAGGCGCCTTTTTCGTGGCCGAACAGCTCGGACTCGATCAGCGTCTCCGGGATGGCCGCGCAGTTCACTGAGATCATCGGTGCCTTGGCCCGGCGTGACAGGTTGTGCAGGGCACGGGCGACCAGCTCTTTACCGGTACCCGATTCGCCCTGGATCAGGACATTGGAATCGGTCGGTGCGACCTTGCGGATCTTGCTGTACATGTCCTGCATGGGCGGGCACGAGCCGATGATGCCGATCTCGCCGTTGGCAGACGCGCTATTGCCTTTGTCGGCCGCTGCCGCCTTGCCGTTGCCCCGCGGTTCTGCCGCCGGTGCGGCAGCAGGCGCGTTTTGCCGGTCGCGCAGGATGCGCGCCACGGCCTGGAGCATCTCGTCGTGGTCGAAGGGCTTGGCGATGTAGTCCACCGCGCCCATTTTCATCGAGTCCACCGCCGAGCGCAGGCTGGCGTAGCTGGTCATGATCAGCACTGGGGTGCCCTGGCCGAGCTTGATCAGCTCGGTGCCAGGCGCGCCGGGCAGGCGCAGGTCGCTGACGATCAGGTCGAAGGTGGCAATGCTGAAGCGTTCCTGGGCTTCCTGCACCGAGCCGGCTTCGCTGACCTGGTACTGGTTCCGCTCGAGCAGGCGACGCAGGGCCGAGCGGATGATGGTTTCGTCTTCGACGATCAGAATATGCGGCATTGATTCAATTCTCTCGACGGTCTCGAATTTCAGGGGACGTCGCTACGACATGCCGGGGCAGGGTCACGCGGATCCGGGTGCCACGTTGCCGTTCGATGTCGGCAGGGCTGTCGATGGTGATTTGCCCATAATGCTCTTCCACGATGGAATAGACCAGAGCGAGCCCCAGTCCGGTTCCTTCGCCCGGGTCTTTGGTGGTGAAGAAGGGCTCGAACAGGCGGTCCATGATGCTCTTCGGGATCCCGCTGCCTTCGTCTTCGACAATCAAGTCGACGGTGTGCTCGAAGACGGAGCTGCGCACACGCACGGCACTGCCGGGCGGTGAGGCGTCGCGGGCGTTGGAGAGCAGGTTGATCAGCACCTGGGCCAGGCGCTGCGGGTCCCCTTCGGCCCAGTGTTCCGGGTCGCAGAGGTTGAAGAACTGGACTTCGAAATTGCGCCGGTTCAGTGCCAGCAGCCCAATGGCATCCTGCGCCACTTCGGCCAGGCACACCGGCTCTTCGCTGTTCTGGTGGCTGCCACCGGCATGGGCGAAGCTCATCAACGACTGGACGATGCGCGACACCCGTTTGGTCTGTTCAAGAATCTGGCTCGACAGCTCGGTGATCTCGCCATCGCCCTCGCGTTCCTCGCGCAGGTTCTGCGCCAGGCAGGCGATGCCGGTGATCGGGTTGCCGATTTCGTGGGCCACGCCGGCCGCCAGGCGGCCAATGCTGGCCAGGCGCTCGGAGTGCACCAGCTTGTCTTCCAGGGCCTGGGTTTCGGTCAGGTCCTCGACCAGCAGCACCAGGCCACTGTTACCCGGCGCCAAGGGCTCGTCGATGGCGGCCTTGTGCAGGTTCAGCCAGCGAGGCTGCCCGTCGAGGGCCAGGCGTTGTTTGTGCAGGTGTTCGTCGGGCACGTCGATGAAGCCCTGCAGCAGGCCGCGCCAAGGTTCGCCGATGGTCACCAGGCGCGAGCCGACCACGTGCTTGGCGGCGATGCCGGTCAGCTCTTCCATGGCCTTGTTCCACATCAGGATCTCTTGGTCCTTGGCCAGGGAGCAGACGCCCATGGGCAGTTCCTGCAGGGTCTGGCGGTGGTAGCGGCGCAGGGCGTCGAGTTCGGCGGCAAGGCCGGTCAGGCGCGAGTGATAGTCTTCCAGGCGGCTTTCAATGAAGTGGATGTCTTCAGTGACATAGTTTTCGTTGCCGGATTTGTAGGGCAGGAAGGTCTCGACCATGTCCTGGGCCACGCTCGGCCCCATCAGGCCCGACAGGTTGGCCTCGATGCGGTCGCGCAGGCGGCGCAACGCATAGGGGCGGCGCTCGTCGAAGGGCAGGTAGAGGTCACGCAGGGCTTGTTCGACTTCTTTCTGCGCAGCCTTGGCGCCCAGCGGCTTGGCCAACTGGGTGGCAAATTCCTGTGGCGAGGCCGCGTGCAGCTCGCGGCGCTGCGGGCGGCGCACGTTGTCCACCGCGCACGCTTCGGCGGCGCTGGCTTCTTCACTGCTGGCATTGGTGAACAGCGAAATCAGGGTGAACAGCAAGACGTTTGCCGCCAGCGAGGCGATGGCCGCCATGTGCCAGCTGGTGTCGTCGAGGACGTAGATCATGTCCAGCAGCGGAATGTAGAAGCCCTGCAGGTTGCCCAGCAGCGGCAGCAGCATGGTCACCAGCCACACCAGGGTGCCGGCCAGCAGGCCCGCGATGAAGCCGCGGCGATTGGCGGTAGGCCAGTACAGCACCGACAACACGCCCGGCAGGAACTGCAAGGTGGCGACGAAGGCGACGATGCCCAGGTTGGCCAGGCTCTGGTGGTTGTTCTGGGTCAGGTAGAACATGAAGCCGGCGGTGATGATGGCGACGATCAGCGCGCGGCGGGTCCATTTCAGCCAGCGGTAGATGTTGCCTTCGGCCGGCGGCTGGTACAGCGGCAGCACCAGGTGGTTGAGGGCCATGCCCGACAGCGCCAGGGTGGTGACGATGATCAACCCGCTGGCCGCAGACAACCCGCCGATATAGGCCAGCAGCGCCAGCGCTTTGTTGTTGGCGGCGATGCCCAGCCCCAGCGTGAAGTATTCGGGGTTGGTGCTGGCGCCCAGGCGCAGGCCGGCCCACAGCACCAGCGGTACGGCCAGGCTCATCAGCAGCAGGAACAGCGGCAGGCCCCAGCTGGCGCTGACCAGCGAGCGTGGGTTGAGGTTTTCGGTGAAGGCCATGTGGTACATGTGCGGCATGACGATGGCCGAGGCGAAGAACACCAGCAGCAGGGTGCGCCATGGCCCTTCCTGCAGCGGTGTGTGCAGCGCGGCCAGGGCGGTCTGGTTCTGCAGCAGCCACACTTCCAGCCCATGCGGGCCGCCAAACACACCGTACAAGGCGTACAGGCCGATGCCGCCCAGCGCCAGCAGCTTGATCACCGATTCAAAGGCAATGGCGAACACCAGCCCTTCATGCTTCTCGCGCGTGGCGATGTGCCGCGAGCCGAAGAAGATGGTGAACAGAATGATCAGTGCACAGAAGGCGAATGCCACCCTGGCCTTGACCGGCTCGCCGGTCAGGATGCTGATCGAGTCGGCCACCGCCTGGATCTGCAGGGCCAGCAACGGCAGTACCCCGATCAGCATGATCAGGGTGGTCAGCGCGCCGGCCCAGGTGCTGCGGAAACGAAACGCCAGCAGGTCGGCCAGCGACGACAGCTGATAGGTGCGGGTGATCTTGAGGATCGGGTAAAGCAGCACCGGCGCCAGCAGGAAGGCCCCGGAGACCCCCAGGTAGCAGGCCAGGAAGCCATAGCCGTACTGGTAGGCCAGGCCGACCGAGCCATAGAAGGCCCAGGCACTGGCATAGACGCCCAGCGACAGGGTGTAGGTCAGCGGGTGGCGAATAATTGAGCGGGGTATCAGCCCACGCTCGCTGATCCAGGCCACGCCGAACAGCACCATGAGGTACGCGGCGCTGATCAGGATCATCTGGGTCAGGCTAAAGCTCATCGGCATCTCGTTGGCTCTGCAGGATGAAGGTGACGACGATCAGGATCAGCCAGAGCAGGTAGGGGCGGTACCAGGCTCCGGTCGGTTCGATCCACCAGTCCATGATGGCCGGGGAGAACAGGTAGATCCCCACGACCAGAAGCAGGACCAAACGATAGATGTACATGCTGGCCTCGATGGTTGGGCGCTGCGGGCTTGGACTTATTATTGGCGCAAAAGAGTGGGCGGATGCTAGCGGGAATCGGTAGGGTTAGCCAAGGGTTTGAAATTATTGGGCTTTTGTTTTTGAAGGGAAGTTGCCTGTTCCGGCCTCTTCGCGGGCAAGCCCGCTCACAGAAGCGGTGCGGATCCTGTGGGAGCGGGCTTGCCCGCGAAGAGGCCGGACCTGCGTCAGTGCAAATCAGCCTCTGGAACAGAGGCCTGCCGGGCAATCGCCTCTGGCCGCCACTGCTTGCGGGCTACCGCCAACACTTCAGCCGGCGTTGCCAGCAGCAACTCGGGGTTTGCTTCTTGCCCCAGCGCCCGCAATGCCCGCAACAGCAGGGGGGTAGCATGCTCCGCCTGTAAGGGCGGCGAGCGGTACGACTTGCCCAGCTTGTGCCCATCTGGCTGCACGATCAGCGGAATATGCAGGTAACGCGGCTGCGAGAAGCCCAGCAGTTCCTGCAGGTACAACTGGCGCGGCGTATTGTCGAGCAGGTCGGCCCCGCGCACGATGTCGGTAACACCCTGCCAGGCATCATCCAGCACCACTGCCAGTTGATAGGCATACAGCCCGTCACGGCGCTGGATGACGAAATCACCCACCTCGCGCCCCAGGTGTTGCTGGAACTCACCCTGGACCCGGTCGGTGAACCGGTAGATCAACTCTGGCACCCGCAGACGGATCGCCGCGCCCTCGCGTGCATGCCCGGCGTTGCGGCACAAGCCTGGGTAAATGCCGTTGTGCCCTTCCAGCTGTTTGCGCGAGCAGGTGCAGGCGTAGGCCAGGCCCATGCTGAACAGGCGGTCGACCACTGCTGCATAAGCCTCATGGCGCTGGCTCTGGAACACCACCTCGCCATCCCACTCCAGGCCGTAACGCTCCAGGGTCTGCAAGATAGCGTCGCGGGCCCCGGGCATTTCCCGCGGCGGGTCGGTGTCTTCCATGCGCAGCAGCCAGCGGCCGTTGACGGCGCGGGCGTCGAGCCAGGAGGCGAGTGCGGCGACCAGCGAGCCGAAATGCAGAAAGCCGCTGGGGGTAGGGGCGAAGCGCCCGATGTAGCTCGAGTCGTTCATGGCGGTCGTGCGTCTGAAAATGAAACGGGGCGCAAGATGCGCCCCGTTTGGGTGGGAAAAGGATCAGCCTTTGCCGACTGTTTTTTCCTTTTTCTCCGCGATTTCCTTGCAGTCGAAGCACAGGTCGGCGGTTGGGCGGGCTTCAAGGCGACGCAGGCCGATCTCGATGCCGCAGGACTCACACCAGCCGTACTCTTCGTCCTGGATCTTCTGCAGGGTCTTGTCGATCTTCTTGATCAGCTTGCGCTCGCGATCGCGGTTACGCAGCTCCAGGGCGAACTCTTCTTCCTGGCTGGCACGGTCGGCCGGGTCTGGGAAGTTGGCCGCTTCGTCCTTCATGTGGGTCACGGTCTGATCCACGCTCGTCATCAACTCAAGCTTCCAGGCACCCAGAAGTTTGGTGAAATGCTTGCGCATGGGCTCCCCCATGTACTCCTCGCCCTTGCTTTCTTTATAGGGCTCTACACCGTACATGGACTGACTGGTTTTTTGCTTTTCTACGGTGGACATGAATAGACCGCCTCTCACTCATCTGATCCAATGCGCAGGATGCTCCATCTCCGGCACCCGCCGGCCCTGCGACTGCGAGCCGCCGAACTTACCAGATAGATCGGGGGTGCGCTACCCCGCCCGATCCTGCTAATTGACAGCGGCGCGAGCCACACGTTCGTTAGCGTGCAGAGGTAGAATCTCCAGTTTAGACCCAATTGAGAGAAGGTCATGGCCCACCCTTACAGTGCGCGCAGCCGCGCCATCGAACCCTTTCACGTCATGGCGTTGCTGGCGCGGGCCAACGAGCTGCAGGCGGCCGGCCATGATGTGATCCACCTGGAAATCGGCGAACCGGACTTCACCACGGCCGCGCCGATCGTCGAGGCCGGCCAGGCCGCATTGGCCGCGGGCCACACCCGCTATACCGCCGCCCGTGGCCTGCCGGCGCTGCGCGAGGCGATCGCCGGCTTCTATGGGCAGCAGTATGGCGTCAGTGTTGATCCTGAGCGCATTCTGATTACGCCGGGCGGATCTGGCGCACTGTTGCTGGCCAGCAGCCTGTTGGTAGACCCAGGCAAGCACTGGTTGCTGGCTGACCCGGGCTACCCCTGCAATCGCCACTTCCTGCGCCTGGTCGAAGGCGGCGCGCAGCTGGTGCCGGTGGGGCCGGAGGTCAACTACCAACTCACCGCCGACCTGGTTGACCGCTATTGGGACAAAGACACGGTCGGGGCCCTGGTCGCCTCGCCAGCCAACCCGACCGGGACGGTGCTGAACCGTGACGAGCTTGCCAGCCTGTCGCGCGCTACCCGTGAACGCCATGGCCACCTGGTGGTGGACGAGATTTACCACGGGCTGACCTACGGCATGGACGCGCCCAGCGTGCTGGAAGTGGACGATGGGGCGTTTGTCCTGAATAGTTTTTCGAAGTATTTCGGCATGACCGGCTGGCGCCTGGGATGGCTGGTGGCGCCGCCCGGCGCGGTGGCAGACCTGGAAAAGCTTGCACAGAACCTGTACATCAGCGCCCCCAGCATGGCCCAGCATGCTGCGCTGGCGTGCTTCCAGCCGCAAACCCTGGCGATTCTGGAAGAGCGCCGCGCCGAATTCGCCCGTCGCCGCGACTACCTGTTGCCAGCCCTGCGCGAGCTGGGCTTTGGCATCGCCGTCGAGCCCGAGGGGGCTTTCTACTTGTACGCCGACATCAGCGCCTTCGGCGGCGATGCCTTTGCGTTCTGCCGGCACTTCCTCGAAACCGAGCACGTGGCCTTTACCCCCGGCCTGGATTTTGGTCGCCACCTGGCGGGGCATCATGTGCGTTTTGCCTACACCCAGAGCCTGCCGCGCCTAGAACAAGCCGTGCAGCGTATTGCCCGCGGCCTACGGAGCTGGCAAGGCTGATGGCGTTTTTTCCTCCACTCGAGCAGGGGCGCCTACTGCGGCGCTACAAACGGTTTTTGGCGGACATCGAGCTGGCCAATGGCGAGCACATGACCATCCATTGCCCGAACACTGGGTCCATGCTCAATTGCATGCGCGAAGGCGGGCAGGTGTGGTTCAGCCGCTCCAACGACCCCAAGCGCAAGCTGCCAGGCACCTGGGAGATCAGTGAAACGCCCCAGGGCCGCCTGGCCTGCGTGAACACCGGGCGCGCCAACGCGTTGGTTGAAGAGGCGCTGCGTGCCGGGGTTATCAGTGAGCTGGCCGGTTTCACCGCACTCAGGCGTGAAGTGGCGTATGGCGAAGAGGGCAGCCGCATCGACTTTCGCCTGGAGTTCGACGCCGGCCCGGCCTATGTCGAAGTCAAGAGCGTGACCCTGGGCTACCCCGACACCGCCGTCGCGGCCTTCCCCGACGCTGTTACCCAGCGCGGTGCCAAGCACCTGCGTGAACTGGCGACGCTGGCTCGCCAAGGTGTGCGTGCGGTGCAGTTGTACTGCGTGAACCTGACCGGCGTTGACGCCGTGCGCCCGGCCGAGGAAATCGACGCGGGCTACGCCCAGGCCTTGCGCGCCGCCGTGGCTGAAGGCGTGGAGGTGCTGGCGTACGGCACCTACCTGGATGCCGAGCGTATCGTCATCGACCGCCCCTTGCCTGTATTGCTCAACCCTTGAGCCAGATGCCCTGGCTGTCTTCATGGCAGCCCAGGGCCTGCAGGCTGTCGCCCTCGCACGGCCCGGCCACGCATTCGCCGCTTTCTATCAGGAACAAAGCGCCATGATGGGCGCAGTGAATCAGGCTGGCGCTGTCATCGAGAAAGGCATCTGCAGCCCAGTTCAGTGGGATGCTGCGGTGTGGGCAGCGGTTGCGATAGAGGTACACCTGGCCCTGGCGGCGCACGCCGAACAGGTCGACGCCGTCTACGCTGAAGGCGCGGCTGTGGCCCTCGGCCAATGAGCTGGAGGTACAAAGGAAGTGCATGGCAAGGACGACTCGTGAAACACGTGATGGCTTGACGCTTCAATGCGAATAATTATCAAATTGCCCGCATTCGATGCGCCCGGCTGTCTATGGTGCGCAGTTCCGCCGCCCGCCACAAGGCGCGCGGCCCGCCTTCAGAAGGAAATCCGATGATGCGCCGTCCCGCTGCCCTGATCGCCCTGTGCGCAGGCCTTGTGCTGTCCACCCAAGCCCTGGCTGCCGAACTGCCGCAGCGATGGGTCAGTGCCGGTGGTGCGCTGAGCGAGTGGGTCACTGCGCTGGGCGGCGAATCACGCCTGGTCGGCGTCGATACCACCAGCCAGCACCCCGCATCGCTGAAGGCGCTGCCGAGCGTCGGCTATCAGCGCCAGTTGTCTGCCGAAGGTATTCTCAGCCTGCGCCCAGACGTGTTGGTGGGCACCGAAGAAATGGGCCCGCCGCCGGTGTTGGCGCAGATTCGCAAGGCGGGTGTGCGGGTGGAGTTGTTCTCGAGCAAGGCCGAACTGGATGCGGTCGATCAGAACCTCAAGCACCTGGGCCAGTTGCTGGGTGCCGAGCCACAAGCCACCGCGTTGGCGGCGGGCTATCGCCAGCAGTTGGATGCGTTGCAGGTTCAGGTCAAACACGCCCAGGCAGGCCAGAAGGCGCCCGGGGTGTTGCTGCTGGTGGGCCATGCCGGTGCCAAGCCGCTGATTGCTGGGCAAGGCACTGCTGGCGATTGGCTGCTACGCCAGGCCGGGGCGCACAACCTGGCCGAGCATCAGGGTTACAAGAACTTCTCCAATGAGGCACTGGCGGCGCTGGACCCGGATGTAGTGGTGTTCTCCGACCGTGCGTTGGCCGACGAGCAGGCGCTGCAAGCGCTGCTGAAGGAAAACCCAGCGCTGGCGGCCTCCCGCGCCGTGCGTGAACAGCGCCTGGTGTCGCTTGACCCGACGCTGCTGGTTGGCGGCCTTGGGCCACGCCTGCCAGCGACCCTGCGCTCGTTGGCTGCCACCTTCTACCCGGCAGCCAAGGGCAGTTCGCTCAATGAGACAACGCGTTCAGCCACGCACATTGATCATCTGCCTGAGCTTGCTGTGCCTGTTGGCGGTGTGGCTGTCCCTGGCCCTGGGGCCGGTCAGCCTGCCGCTGTTCGATACCTTGCGCGCTGGGCTGCGCTTGTTGGGGCTACCGATCGCCGGTGATGGCCTGCAGCAGGCGGAAATGATCCTCGGCCAGATTCGCCTGCCGCGCACCTTGCTGGGGCTGGCGGTGGGGGCGGTGCTGGCGCTGTCCGGCGTGGCCATGCAGGGGCTGTTCCGCAACCCGTTGGCCGACCCAGGGCTGGTAGGCGTCGCCGCCGGGGCCGCAATGGGCGCTGCAGTGGCCATTGTCGGCGGCAGCTGGTTTGGCGGAATGCCGGAGGTGCTGGCGCCTTATCTGCTGTCGCTGTGCGCCTTCATTGGCGGGCTTGGGGTGACCGCGCTGGTCTATCGCCTGGGGCGGCGCGACGGCCAGACCAATGTCGCCACGATGCTGCTGGCCGGCGTGGCCATGACCGCGCTGGGCGGCGCGGCGGTGGGGCTGTTCTCCTACCTGGCCGATGACGCCACCTTGCGCACCCTGACGTTCTGGAACCTGGGCAGCCTCAACGGTGCCAGTTACGATCGGCTGTGGCCGCTGTTGATGGTGGCTACCGGCGTGGCGCTGTGGTTGCCGCGGCGCGCCCGGGCGCTGAATGCCTTGCTGCTGGGGGAGTCGGAGGCGCGGCACCTGGGTATCGAGGTGGAGCGGCTCAAGCGCGAATTGGTGTTCTGTACCGCGCTGGGTGTCGGCGCGGCGGTGGCGGCGGCGGGGCTGATCGGCTTCATCGGGCTGGTGGTGCCGCACTTGGTGCGCTTGCTGGCAGGGCCCGATCACCGCGTGGTGTTGCCGGCCTCGCTGTTGGCGGGCGGCGTACTGATGCTGTTTGCCGACCTGGCGGCACGGCTGGTGCTGGCGCCAGCCGAACTGCCGATCGGCATTGTCACTGCGTTTATCGGTGCGCCGTTTTTCCTGTTTCTGCTGATGCGAGGGCGCAGCTGATGTTGCAAGTCGAGGGCCTGCACCTGCGGCGGGGAAGCAACGAGGTACTCCACGACATCCACCTGCAATTGGCCCCAGGGCAGGTGGTGGGCGTGCTCGGCCCCAACGGCGCGGGCAAGAGCAGCTTGCTGGGGGTGCTGTGTGGCGAGCTGGCGCCCGGCCAGGGGCATGTGACCTTGCAGGGCCGGCCGTTGGCCGATTGGGCTGGTCAGGAGCGGGCCAGGCGCCTGGCGGTGTTGCCGCAAGTGTCCAGCCTGGGCTTCTCGTTCAGGGTCGAGGAAGTGGTGGGCATGGGGCGGATGCCGCATGGCAGTGGCCAGGTGCGCGACGCCGAGATCGTCGAAGCAGCCTTGCGTGCCGCGGATGCCTGGCACCTGCAGGGGCGCAGCTACCTGGCGCTGTCGGGCGGTGAGCGGCAGCGGGTGCACCTGGCGCGCGTGCTGGCCCAGCTGTGGCCAGGTGAGCAGGGGACTACGCTGTTGCTTGATGAGCCGACGTCGATGCTCGACCCACTGCATCAGCACACGACCCTGCAAGCGGTGCGCCGCTTTGCCGACCGAGGCGCTGCGGTGCTGGTGATCCTGCATGACCTGAACCTGGCGGCACGCTACTGTGACCGTATCCTGTTGCTTGAGCAGGGCCGCTGCCATGCCTTGGCCTCCCCCGACGAAGTGCTGACGCCTGGGGCATTGAAGGCGGTGTTCGGTATCGATGTGCTGGTACAGGCTCACCCGGAGCGTGGCCACCCGCTGATCATCACCCGCTAGGAGGCATTGCCGATGCGCCATCCACTGCTGTCCGGTTTATCGCTGTGCCTGGTGCTGGCGCTGGGCGGATGCCAGGCCAGCCTGCCACCGTTGCCTGGCTGGCAGAGTACTGAAGGGCGCGAGCATGCGCAGTTGGGGCACATCAAGGATCTGGCCAGCGGCCAGCTCATCAGCCCGGAACAACTGGTCACGCAGCTGGCCGCTGCCCCGCGTGTGTTGGTAGGGGAGAAGCACGACAACCCTGACCACCACGCACTGCAGTTGTGGTTGTTGCAGGCCCTGCAGGGCCGGCGCGCTCAGGGCAGCCTGTTGATGGAGATGCTGCAGCCTGAGCAGCAGCCGCTGGTCGACAAACTTGAAGCACAGCCACCGTTGCCCGCGGACTTGCCCAAGGCGTTAGCGTGGGAAGAAGGCTGGGACTGGCAGATGTACGGCCCGCTGGTGACGCAGGCCTTGCAGCACGGCATCCCGCTGCTGGCCGCCAACCTTTCACCTGGGCAGATGCGCCACGCCTACCGGCACCCGGCTTCGTTACCGGGCGCACAGTCCAATGCGCCTAGGGTCAAGGCCGCGTTGCTTGAACAGGTGCGTGCCGGGCACTGCGGCTTGCTGCCGGAAAGCCAATTGCCGGCCATGCTTGCCGTTCAACAGCAGCGCGACCGGCAAATGGCAGAGCAGTTGCTGAAGGCGCCGCAGCCAGCCCTGCTATTGGCTGGCGCATACCACGTACGCAAGGACCTGGGTGTGCCGTTGCACTTGGCTGACCTGGGCGCGCAGGGCCGTAGCGTGGTCGTGTTGTTGGCCGAGGTCGGCGAGGAAGCCGAGGCGGGCATGGCCGATTATGTGTGGTACACGGCGGCGATGCCGGAGCAGGACTACTGCGCTCAACTGCGCAAGTAACGTTACGGGTATCGGCGTTGTCACCGCGCACGCGGTGCAAAACCGTCAGGCAAAAAAAGACCCGGCAAAGAGCCGGGTCAATAACCGTGATTAGCCTGATGAGGAGATAATCTGAGAGTCCGAACCAGGGGCTTTCAGTTTATCCAACCAGTCTCGCGACCAGTTGTGATAATCATAACGATTCTCATTTCGGAGTCAATCCCCTTCGTCGGTTTATTTCGCGTTTTTTTGCACAGGGTTCTTCGCGTCCAACTGTTGATTGAGCGCTTCCTTGCGTTCGGTCGGCAAATCGTTCCAATGCATGTCGAGCAAGGCGCCTTCAATGGCGTACAACAGCACTTTGGAGGCCCGGAACCCTCGCGTTTTCACAGCTTGGTACGCACCCACCGCACCGAGCCGGCGCAAATCCGACGCGCTGTGGATGCCGGCCGCATGCAACCACTGCGCAGAAGTCTTGCCAAGATTCTTCAGATGCTGCAATTCATCGTTCATCGAGCCTCCTTGCGATGGCTGAACGGGTGTTGGGGGATAAATCGCGAGCAGGTCAGAGAGGAGTGTAGCGGGGGTTGGAAAATGCGCGGCCTTTTGCCATCGGGTGCGACGATTGGGGAGAGGAGCCGCCTTTTACGGCCCTATCGCCGGCAAGCCAGCTCCCACAGGGACACCACTGCCCTTGAGGCCTGTGGAACTCCTGTGGGAGCCGGCTTGCCGGCGATAAGCTGCAATGCTGACCTTACAGGCCCGGCAAGCGCTGGCGGATCTGGTCGATCACCTGGTTCATGCTGGCGCTTTCCTGCGTATCGACACGGGTGGCGTGCTGCAGTTCTGTGGCATCCAGCGGCTCACGGCTGGCCTGCTGAGCCTTGACCACCTCTAGGGTAGCGTCCGATGGGTCGGTTTTTTCCGCCTGGCGCTGCGCCAGCCAACTGGCGATCACCGCCTCCGGGGCTTGGCAGTCGAGGACCAGGAACGGCACGCCGGTCGCGCTGGCGACCTCTGCCGCCGCTTGGCGTTGAGCATGTTTCAGGTAGGTGGCATCGAGCACCACCGGGAAACCGGCGCGCAGGATGGTGCCGGCCAGATCGTGCAGGCGCTGATAGGTCGCGGCGCTGGCATCCTGGTCATAGATGCCGGCATCTTGCTGCCCAGATAGCGTTGCCTGCTGCTCGCCGAACAGGCGCTTGCGCTCTACGTCCGAACGCACACGCACGGCGCCCAGGGCTTCGACCAGGCGCATCGCCACGTGGCTCTTGCCCACCGCCGAGACGCCGTGGGTGATGGCCAGCAGGCGCGAAGGGATGGCGCTGTAGCTTTCCGCCAGGTTGGCATAGTTGCGGTAGGTGCGCAGGGTGGTGGCGCGCTGCACGCCATCGGCATTGGCGGGCATGCTGAACAGGGCGACCTTGGCGCGCACCAGGGCGCGGTAGGCCTTGTAGAAGTTGAGCACTTCCAGGCCCTCGTAGTCGCCGGTCAGCTCCAAGTACTGGCTGACGAAGCGGTGCGCCAGGCACTTGAGGCCGCGGTCTTCCAGGTCCATGGCCAGGAAGCCGGTATCGGCCCAGACATCGGTCATGCGGAACGGCTCGTTGAACTCGATGCAGTCGAAGATCACCACTTTGCCGTCGATCAGGGTGGCGTTACCCAGGTGAATGTCACCGTGGCATTCGCGGGTGAATCCGTTGGCTTTGCGCGCTTCGAACAGGCCTTTGAGGCGCTCGAAACTGCTGCGCGCCCATGCCTGGAGGTTATCCAGTTGCAGCAGGTCGGCCTTGTCGCTGAGGAACGGACGGATCTGCTCGAAGTTCTGCTCGACCGGGGCCATCACGCTTTCAGGCGAGCCATAAGGTTGCGCTGCCGGGACCTTGGGGGTCTGCAGATGGAATTCGGCGATCTGCCGGGCCATCTGGTCGATGTGCTCGGCGTTGAGCTCGCCGTTGGCTTGCAGGGTGCTGAGCATCTGCCCCTGGGGGAACTGGCGCATTTTCAGGGCGTATTCGATTGCTACACCCTCACCGCCGATTTGTGGCGCTTCGGCGCTACCGGTGATCGGCAACACGTCGAGGTACAGGCCGTCGGTCAGGCGCTGGTTCAGGCGCAATTCTTCGTTACAGAAATGCTCGCGCTGATCCAGCTGGGTGAAGTCGAGGAAGCCGAAGTTCATCGGTTTCTTGACCTTGTAGGCGTACTCGCCAGTGAGCAGGACCCAGGAGATATGCGTCTCGATGAGTTGGAACCCATCCACGGGGTGAGGGTAGAGGGCCGGGTTCTGCAACGCAGTGATAAGAGCTTGGCTCACGGGAAATCCTTCCGGGGGCAGGGAATTCGAATGCGCCATTATGGTCAATGGTGCCGTCCCTGCATACCGCCGAGGGCGCCTGCCCAGCCTTTACAAAGTGCGTATAATCCGCCGCCATGACTCGAACTCGAAACGCTCGTACCCCTCAGAAACGCCCGACCGGCCGCTCTCGCGCCTGGCTGGGCTGGGCTTTGAAGCTCAGCCTGGTCGGCCTGGTGATCCTCGCCGGCTTCGCGGTTTACCTCGATGCTGTCGTCCAAGAGAAGTTCTCTGGCAAGCGTTGGACCATCCCGGCCAAGGTATACGCCCGGCCACTGGAGCTGTTCGTCGGCCAGAAGCTGAGCAAGAACGACTTCCTCACCGAACTCGATGCCCTGGGCTATCGCCGTGAAAGCGCGGCCAACGGCCCAGGTGCGGCCGCGGTCAACGGTAATACCGTCGACCTCAACACCCGTGGCTTCCAGTTCTACGAGGGGATGGAACCCGCGCAGTTCGTCCGCGTGCGCTTCTCTGGCGATTACGTGGCGGGGCTGGCCGGTGCCAATGGCGGCAAGCTCGACGTGGTGCGCCTGGAGCCGCTGATGATCGGCGGTATCTACCCGAAAAACCTCGAGGACCGGATCCTGATCAAAATCGATCAGGTGCCACCGTACCTGCTCGAAACCTTGGTCGCGACCGAAGACCGCGACTTCTACAGCCACTTTGGCGTGTCGCCCAAGTCCATCGCCCGTGCCGTATGGGTCAACACCTCGGCCGGCTCCATGCGCCAAGGCGGCAGTACCCTGACCCAGCAGTTGGTGAAGAACTTCTACCTCACCAGCGAACGCAGCCTCAGCCGCAAGCTGACCGAGGCCATGATGGCTGTGCTGCTGGAGCTGCATTACGACAAGCGTGAAATCCTCGAGGCCTACCTCAACGAGGTGTTCGTCGGCCAGGACGGCCAACGCGCGGTGCATGGCTTCGGCCTGGCCAGCCAGTTCTTCTTCAGCCAGCCGCTGTCGGAGCTCAAGCTGCACCAGATCGCCTTGCTGGTGGGCATGGTCAAGGGGCCGTCCTACTACAACCCGCGGCGTTATCCTGACCGCGCCCTGGCCCGCCGTAACCTGGTGCTCGACCTGCTGGCCGAGCAGGGCGTGGCGAGCAAGGACGTGATCGAGGCGGCTAAGAAGATGCCATTGGGTGTGACCAAGCGCGGCAGCCTGGCGGACAGCTCGTTCCCAGCCTTCCTCGACTTGGTCAAACGCCAGTTGCGCCAAGACTACCGCGACGAAGACTTGACCGAAGAAGGCCTGCGCATCTTCACCAGTTTCGACCCGATCCTGCAGATGAAGGCCGAAACCTCCATGAACGAGACGTTCAAGCGCCTGGCCGGGCGCAAGGGCGCTGACGAGGTCGAGTCGGCGATGGTCGTGACCAACCCGGAAACCGGCGAGGTGCAAGCGCTGATCGGCAGCCGCCAGTCGGGCTTTGCCGGCTTCAACCGCGCCATCGACGCGGTGCGGCCGATTGGCTCGCTGGTCAAGCCGGCGGTGTACCTGACCGCGCTGGAACAGCCGAGCAAGTACACCCTGACCAGCTGGGTGCAGGACGAGCCGTTCTCGGTCAAAGGCGCCAACGGCCAGATCTGGCGCCCGCAGAACTACGACCGTCGTCCGCATGGCACCATTTACCTGTATCAAGGCCTGGCCAACTCCTACAACCTGTCGACCGCCAAGCTCGGCCTGGAAGTGGGTGTGCCCAACGTGATCAAGACCATCGGTCGGCTGGGGGTGAATGTCGACTGGCCAGCCTTCCCAGCGATGCTGCTGGGGGCAGGTGGCATGTCGCCGATGCAGGTCGCGACCATGTACCAGACCATTGCCAATGGTGGCTTCAACACGCCGATGCGCGGTATCCGCAGCGTGTTGACGGCCGAGGGTGAGCCGCTCAAGCGCTACCCGTTCCAGATCCAGCAGACCTTCGACCCAGGGTCCATCTACCTGGTGCAGAACGCCATGCAGCGAGTGATGCGCGAAGGTACCGGCCGTTCGGTGTACAACGTGCTGCCGCGTTCGCTGACCCTGGCCGGCAAGACCGGTACCAGTAACGACTCGCGCGACAGCTGGTTCTCCGGCTTTAGCCAGGACCTGCTGGCCGTGGTGTGGATGGGCCGCGACGATAACGGCAAGACGCCGTTCACCGGTGCCACCGGCGCCCTGCAGGTGTGGACCAGCTTCATGAAGAAGGCCGACCCGCTGCCGCTGGACATGCCGCAACCGGACAACGTCGTGCAAGCCTGGATCGACCCGTACAGCGGCCAAGGCTCTGACGGTAGCTGTCCGGGAGCCGTGCAGATGCCGTATATTCGCGGAAGCGAACCGCCCGCCGGCGCAGCCTGTGGCGGTGAGCAGAATCCGGCAGAATCGGTCATGGACTGGGTCAAAGGCTGGATGAATTAAGCACGAGCTGCATTGATGAGGTGTGAAGTGAATAAGTGGCTGTTTCCTGCCTTGACGGCGTTGGTTGTGCTCCAGGGTTGCTCCAGCGTCCAGCGTGGCAATATCCCGGTGGTCGACTCGAGCACCCGCGTGTCCAACAGTGAACGCGTAACGGCCAACCGCTCGGCGGCTGGCATGAACAGCGGCACCTCACAAGCGCAATCGCTGCCTGAGGATTCGGGCGTGACGGTGATGATCCCGCAGGGCGCCGGTGCCTCGAGCATCCAGACGTTCCCGGCCGGTAATGGGGCGGCTCCGATCAGCTCCGCGCCGATTACCCCGGGCCCGATCTCGACCGGGCCGATGACCACCAACCCGAACCCGATCGCCGACGAGCCGTTCGATATCGCCTCGATGAACAGCACGCCAAAAGCCAGCAGTGCGCCGACCGGCATCCCGCGCAGCGGTGGCGCATCTGGCGGCCTGTCGGCCGACGAGCAGCTTGATGGGCCTGTACTGGCGCTGTTGACCACTGCCCAGCAACAGCAGGTCAGTGGTGATTTCAACGGTGCCTCGTCTAGCCTGGAGCGTGCCCAGCGTATCGCCCCGCGCGAGCCGCAGGTGCTGTTCCGGCTGGCCCAGGTGCGTTTGTCCCAGGGCGATGCAGCGCAGGCCGAGCAGTTGGCTCGCCGCGCCCTGACCTACGCCAATGGCCGCCCCGACCTGCAGGCCGAACTGTGGAACACCATTGCCCAGTGCCGTGAAAAACAAGGTGACAGTGCCGGTGCGGCGCTGGCGCGGCAGAAGGCCCGAGTGAATTCCTGATGATCGAGCAACGCATTCTGGACATCGCCGACCACCTGCTGCTGATCGAGCGCGAGTTGAAGGTGCAAGGCTGGTGGGACGATGAGCCGCCCAGCGATGAAGCGCTGGAGAGCACCGTGCCCTTTGCGGTCGATACGATGACCCTGGAGCAGTGGCTGCAATGGATCTTCCTGCCCCGCATGAAGATCATCATCGAGCTCGGCCACCCGCTGCCCAGTGCCTCGGGCATCCTGGTGATGGCTGAAACGGTGTTCACCGATCGCCCGGAGCAGAGTCGCGAGCTACGGCGCCTGCTAGCAGAGTTCGATCAATTGATCGCTTCTGGAGCCTGATTTCTTCTCTTTTTCCTTCAAGGGCCGCAGATTGTGGCCCTTTTTTATGGAAATCTTCTTAATTCTGCTGCTGCTATCCTTTTTAGTGGTGGCAGGAATTCATCTTGAGGAAAAATTGGCAATAATTTTTCTTGACTTGTAGCCGCCAAATCACAAGAATCCAACTTCCGCTGTAGAGGGACTGCCAGAAGCAGACCCGCTAAGCAGATCATGAGGCGCACACCCGCGCCGACCTGTTACACCCCGCAACGCGTTACCTCGCGCTGGGTGGGAAAACCCCGCAACACTCTGGGGCGCTCCCAATACTTGCTCAGTCAGTGCTGACGTTCGCTCATGCTCTGCTTGGCAGTAAACCTATTAAGACCCGTCCACTAGGGACGGTATTCTGGCGTTTTAGAGGTGAACAACGTGGAGCTTTTATCTGGCGCTGAGATGGTCGTCCGCTTCTTGCGTGACGAAGGCGTTAAGCACATCTACGGGTACCCTGGCGGTGCTCTCCTTCATGTTTACGATGCCCTGTTCAAGGAACCGGAAGTCGAACACATCCTGGTTCGTCACGAACAGGCTGCAACCCATATGGCGGACGGCTACGCCCGTGCTACCGGCAAGGCCGGTGTGGTGCTGGTAACCTCCGGCCCGGGTGCGACCAATGCCATTACCGGCATTGCCACCGCCTACATGGATTCGATTCCGATGGTCATTCTGTCCGGCCAGGTGCCTAGCACCATGGTGGGTACCGATGCCTTCCAGGAAACCGACATGATTGGCATCTCGCGGCCGATCGTGAAGCACAGCTTCATGATCAAAAACGCCACCGAGATCCCAGAAGTTCTGAAAAAAGCCTTCTACCTGGCGCAATCCGGCCGTCCTGGCCCGGTCGTGGTCGACATTCCAAAAGATATGACCAACCCGGCCGAGAAGTTCGAATACGTCTACCCGAAGAAGGTCAAGCTGCGCTCCTACAGCCCGGCGGTCCGTGGCCACTCCGGCCAGATCCGCAAGGCCGCCGAGATGCTGCTGGCGGCCAAGCGCCCGATCGTTTACGCCGGCGGCGGCGTGATTCTGGGTGGCGGCTCCGAAGCCCTGACCGAAATCGCCAAATCGCTGAACCTGCCGGTTACCAATACCCTCATGGGTCTGGGTGGCTTCCCGGGTACTGACCGTCAGTTCCTCGGCATGCTCGGCATGCACGGCAGCTTCACGGCCAACATGGCCATGCACAATGCTGACGTCATCTTTGCCGTCGGTGCGCGTTTCGATGACCGTGTGGTCAACGGCCCGGCCAAGTTCTGCCCGAATGCCAAGATCATCCACATCGACATCGACCCTGCGTCGATTTCCAAGATGATCAAGGCCGACGTGCCTATCGTTGGCCCAGTCGACAGCGTCTTGACCGAGATGCTCGGCATCCTCAAGGAAATCGGCGAGCAGCCTGACAAGGCCGCCGCAGAAGCCTGGTGGAAGCAGATCGATGAATGGCGTGGCGACGGCGACCTGTTCCCTTACAACAAAGGTGATGGCAGCGTCATCAAGCCGCAGACCGTGATCGAAACCCTGTGCGAAGTGACCAAAGGCGATGCCTTTGTTACCTCCGACGTGGGCCAGCACCAGATGTTCGCGGCGCAGTACTACCGCTTCAACAAGCCGAACCGCTGGATCAACTCCGGTGGCCTGGGCACCATGGGCTTCGGTTTCCCGGCGGCGATGGGCGTCAAGCTCAACTTCCCGGACCAGGACGTGGCATGCGTGACCGGCGAAGGCAGTATCCAGATGAACATCCAGGAACTGTCCACCTGCATGCAGTACGGCCTGCCGGTGAAAATCGTCAACCTGAACAACGGCGTGCTGGGCATGGTCCGCCAGTGGCAGGACATGGCGTACAACGGCCGTCACTCGCACTCCTATGTCGAGTCGCTGCCTGACTTCATCAAGCTGGCCGAGGCCTATGGTCATGTGGGTATCCGCATCACCAGCCTGAAAGACCTCAAGCCGAAGCTGGAAGAGGCATTCGCGATGAAAGACCGTCTGGTGTTCATCGACATCGCGGTTGACCGTACCGAGCACGTCTATCCGATGCAGATCAAGGATGGCTCGATGCGTGACATGTGGCTGAGCAAGACGGAGCGTACCTGATATGCGGCACATCATTTCCTTGCTGCTGGAAAACGAACCCGGTGCCTTGTCTCGCGTCGTTGGCCTGTTCTCCCAGCGTAACTACAACATTGAAAGCCTGACCGTGGCGCCGACCGAAGACCCGACCTTGTCGCGTCTGACGCTGACCACCGTTGGCCATGACGAAGTGATCGAACAGATCACCAAGAACCTGAACAAGCTTGTCGAAGTGGTAAAGCTTGTCGACCTGTCGGAAAGTGCTCACATCGAGCGTGAACTGATGCTGGTCAAGGTCAAGGCCACCGGAGCCCAGCGGGCCGAGATCAAGCGCACCACGGACATTTTCCGTGGCCAGATCGTCGATGTGACCGCCAGTGTGTACACCGTGCAACTGAGCGGCACCAGCGACAAACTGGACAGCTTCATCCAGGCCATCGGCACCGCATCGATTCTCGAAACCGTGCGCAGTGGCGTCACCGGCATTGCCCGTGGCGACAAAGTGCTCAGCATCTAAATTCAAAAATTAGCGATGGCTCCGCAGGGGCCGAGATATAACCAGGGGTATTTTCATGAAAGTTTTCTACGATAAAGACTGCGACCTTTCCATCATCCAGGGTAAGAAAGTCGCCATCATCGGTTACGGTTCCCAAGGCCACGCCCAGGCGTGCAACCTGAAAGACTCCGGTGTAGACGTTACCGTCGGTCTGCGTAAAGGCTCGGCCACCGTTGCCAAGGCAGAAGCCCACGGCCTGAAAGTGGCCGACGTGGCTACCGCTGTCGCTGCTGCCGACCTGGTCATGATCCTGACTCCGGACGAGTTCCAAGGCGCTCTGTACAAGAACGAGATCGAGCCGAACATCAAGAAAGGCGCAACCCTGGCCTTCTCCCACGGCTTCTCGATCCACTACAACCAAGTCGTGCCACGTGCCGACCTCGACGTGATCATGATCGCGCCGAAAGCCCCGGGCCACACCGTGCGCTCCGAGTTCGTCAAAGGCGGCGGCATCCCTGACCTGATCGCTATCTACCAGGATGCTTCGGGCAACGCCAAGAACGTTGCGCTGTCCTACGCCGCAGGCGTGGGTGGCGGCCGTACCGGCATCATCGAAACCACCTTCAAGGACGAGACTGAAACCGACCTGTTCGGCGAGCAGGCTGTTCTGTGCGGCGGTACCGTCGAGCTGGTCAAAGCCGGTTTCGAAACCCTGGTTGAAGCGGGCTACGCGCCAGAAATGGCCTACTTCGAGTGCCTGCACGAGCTGAAGTTGATCGTTGACCTCATGTACGAAGGCGGTATCGCCAACATGAACTACTCGATCTCCAACAACGCCGAGTACGGTGAGTACGTCACCGGCCCAGAGGTCATCAACGAAGAATCCCGCAAGGCCATGCGCAACGCTCTGAAGCGCATCCAGGACGGCGAGTACGCGAAGATGTTCATCTCCGAAGGTGCTACCAACTACCCATCGATGACCGCCAAGCGTCGTAACAACGCTGCCCACGGCATCGAAATCATCGGCGAGCAACTGCGTTCGATGATGCCTTGGATCTCGGCGAACAAGATCGTCGACAAAGCCAAGAACTAAGTTTCTTGCAACATGAAAAACGCGGCTTCGGCCGCGTTTTTTCGTTTAGGCAGCCGGCATCTGGTATAAAGCAGACCAGTGGCCTGCCGTCAGAACCTGTTTCGCAGGCCCGTGTCGAACATATTCCACCCTGTTGCAAGGTACCCTACATGAGCGAACGTCCCGAAGAGCCGAACAAGCCCTCCGACGCCGAAAGCCTGCTACCTGTCGATGAGCACATTGAAGAGGGCCATGACGCCGAAGGGCGCAAGGTCCGGCATCGCGGCATCTATCTGCTTCCTAACCTGTTCACCACCGCCAACCTGTTCGCCGGCTTCTACTCCATCATCAACTCGATGAGCGCGCAGAGCGCGTTGAGTGCTGGCGACCCGCGCGAGGCAAGCAAGTACTTCGCCTTTGCCGCCATCGCCATCTTCGTCGCCATGGTGCTCGATGGCCTGGATGGCCGAGTGGCTCGCATGACCAATACCCAAAGCGCCTTCGGGGCCGAGTACGACTCGCTGTCGGACATGGTCGCCTTTGGTGTTGCCCCGGCGTTGCTGGCCTTTGGCTGGGCGTTGGGTGACATGGGCAAGGTCGGCTGGATGGTTGCCTTCATCTATGTGGCTGGCGCTGCTTTGCGCCTGGCGCGTTTCAATACCCAGGTGGGCACCGCCGACAAGCGTTACTTCATCGGCCTGGCAAGCCCGGCGGCTGCAGGTGTGGTCGCAGGCACCGTATGGGCCTTCAGTGACTACGGTATCCAGGGCTCCAAGCTGTCGTTCCTGGTGGCGCTGCTGGTAGCGGCGGCTGGCATGTTGATGGTCAGCAACATCAAGTACAACAGCTTCAAGGAACTCGACCTCAAAGGGCGTGTGCCGTTCGTGGCCATCCTGGCGGTGGTCCTGGTGTTCGCGGTGGTATTCAGCGACCCGCCCCGCATCCTGCTGCTGATCTTCCTTGCCTACGCGGCTTCGGGGCCGATCCAGTTCTTGCTGCGGTCTCGCCGTCGCAAGTCGTGACAATGATTTAATGATGGAATAACCCTCCGGCTCCATAGTCTTACTGGTACATCCGTTATCCAGTGCTATGGAGCCGTCCATGCTCATCAAGCTTCCCAGGTCATCCGAGTGCAAGGCGTCGGAGATCACGCCCGAAGGTCTCTATCTTTCTCGTCGCACCGTGCTCGGTGGCTCGCTGGCGGGCCTTGCCCTGGGCGCGCTACCGAGCCTGGGGCATGCCGCCGAGGTCAGTCGCTACGCCGATGTCGAGGCGGGCGCTGCACCCGCCTGGTTCAGTGACAAGCTTGCGGCGACGCGGTGGCAGGCGGTAACGGTCAAGGATGAGGCGATTACCCCCTTCAAGGACGCGACCCACTACAACAACTTCTATGAGTTCGGGCCCGACAAGGGTGACCCGGCTGCCAATGGCGGCAGCTTGCAGACCGAGCCTTGGTCTGTGGTGATCGATGGTGAGGTCGGCAAGCCCGGGCGCTATGCCCTGGAAGACTTCGTCAAACCTTATCAGCTCGAAGAGCGCATCTACCGGTTGCGCTGTGTCGAGGCGTGGTCGATGGTCATCCCCTGGCTTGGCTTCCCGCTGGCGCAAGTACTCAAGCAAGTGGAACCGACATCCAACGCGCGCTACGTGCGCTTCGAAACATTGAAAGACCCACAGCATATGCCAGGGCAACGCTCAGGCTTCGCCTTAATCGACTGGCCCTATAGAGAAGGGCTGCGCCTGGATGAGGCCATGCACCCGTTGGCGATTCTGGCGGTGGGTATGTATGGCCGCGAGCTGGCCAACCAGAATGGCGCGCCGTTGCGCTTGGTGGTGCCATGGAAGTACGGGTTCAAGAGCATCAAGTCGATCGTGCGGATCAGCCTGGTGGCCGAGCGCCCGCAAACGACCTGGGAGGGGCTGGCGCCAGATGAGTATGGCTTCTATGCCAACGTGAACCCCGAGGTCGATCACCCGCGCTGGACCCAAGCGCGTGAGCGGCGCCTGCCAAGTGGCCTGTTCAGCCCCAACGTACGGCCAACGCAAATGTTCAACGGCTACGCCGACGAGGTGGCTTCGCTGTATGCCGGCCTCGACCTGCGGAAGAACTATTGATGCGCTATCCCTGGTTGCGCCTGGCCATCTTTATAGTGGGGTGTGTGCTGCCACTCTGGTGGTTGTATGAGGCTGCGATGAACCTGCTGGGGCCGGACCCAGGGAAGATCCTGATGGACCGGCTGGGGTTGGGCGCGCTGACGTACCTGCTGGTGACCTTGAGCATGACGCCGCTGCAGCGGCTGACAGGGTGGTCGGGCTGGATCGTCGTGCGCCGCCAACTGGGGTTGTGGTGTTTTGCCTACATCGTGCTGCACATCCTTTGTTACCTCTTCTTTATTCTGGGGCTGGACTGGGGGCAGTTCGCTGTCGAGCTGCGTAAGCGGCCCTACATTATTGTGGGGGCGCTTGGCTTCCTCGGGTTGTTGGCGCTGGCGGTAACCTCCAATCGGTATAGTCAGCGCCGGCTGGGTGCGCGGTGGAAGAAGCTGCATAAGCTGGTGTATGTGATTCTCGGCTTGGGGCTGCTGCATTTCCTGTGGATCGTGCGTTCGGATCTGCGTGAGTGGGCGATCTATGCCGGCATTGGTGCCGTGTTGATGGCGCTGCGTATTCCTGCAGTCGCACGGCGTGTTCCTCGGGTGATCAGCGGGCGGGGGAGGGTGGTTTGAAACATTCTTGAAATAAAGGGTTGACGGGGTTTCGAATCCCCTTATAATGCGCCCCACTTCCAGCGTGATTGGAACGAGAAACTCCTTGAGTATCAACGAGTTAATCGATTCAGGTAGTGTTGAAAGGGCTTCGATCGAAAGATCGTCAGCGGTTGAAATGGTGGTTGACAGCGCTTCTAAACGCTGTATGATTCGCCTCCCGCTACGAGAGATCGCAGCGAGCCAAGTGTTTGAAGCTAAACGAGTTTCTCGCGAAAAACTTCAAAATAAACGCTTGACAGGCTCTGAGGAAAGCGTAGAATGCGCGCCTCGGTTGAGACGAAAAGTTCTTAACCAAACGCTCTTTAACAAATTGAATCAAGCAATTCGTGTGGGTGCTTGTGAGTACGGACTGATAGTCAAAAAGATTATCAGCATCACAAGTGACCATGCGAGAAATCACATAGTCATTTGAGATTGCTGAGCCAAGTTTAGGGTTTCTTAAAAACCCAAGCAGTATTGAACTGAAGAGTTTGATCATGGCTCAGATTGAACGCTGGCGGCAGGCCTAACACATGCAAGTCGAGCGGGTGAGAAGAGCTTGCTCTTCGATTCAGCGGCGGACGGGTGAGTAATGCCTAGGAATCTGCCTGGTAGTGGGGGACAACGTTTCGAAAGGAACGCTAATACCGCATACGTCCTACGGGAGAAAGCAGGGGACCTTCGGGCCTTGCGCTATCAGATGAGCCTAGGTCGGATTAGCTAGTTGGTGGGGTAATGGCTCACCAAGGCGACGATCCGTAACTGGTCTGAGAGGATGATCAGTCACACTGGAACTGAGACACGGTCCAGACTCCTACGGGAGGCAGCAGTGGGGAATATTGGACAATGGGCGAAAGCCTGATCCAGCCATGCCGCGTGTGTGAAGAAGGTCTTCGGATTGTAAAGCACTTTAAGTTGGGAGGAAGGGCAGTAAGCGAATACCTTGCTGTTTTGACGTTACCGACAGAATAAGCACCGGCTAACTCTGTGCCAGCAGCCGCGGTAATACAGAGGGTGCAAGCGTTAATCGGAATTACTGGGCGTAAAGCGCGCGTAGGTGGTTTGTTAAGTTGAATGTGAAAGCCCCGGGCTCAACCTGGGAACTGCATCCAAAACTGGCAAGCTAGAGTACGGTAGAGGGTGGTGGAATTTCCTGTGTAGCGGTGAAATGCGTAGATATAGGAAGGAACACCAGTGGCGAAGGCGACCACCTGGACTGATACTGACACTGAGGTGCGAAAGCGTGGGGAGCAAACAGGATTAGATACCCTGGTAGTCCACGCCGTAAACGATGTCAACTAGCCGTTGGAATCCTTGAGATTTTAGTGGCGCAGCTAACGCATTAAGTTGACCGCCTGGGGAGTACGGCCGCAAGGTTAAAACTCAAATGAATTGACGGGGGCCCGCACAAGCGGTGGAGCATGTGGTTTAATTCGAAGCAACGCGAAGAACCTTACCAGGCCTTGACATGCAGAGAACTTTCCAGAGATGGATTGGTGCCTTCGGGAACTCTGACACAGGTGCTGCATGGCTGTCGTCAGCTCGTGTCGTGAGATGTTGGGTTAAGTCCCGTAACGAGCGCAACCCTTGTCCTTAGTTACCAGCACGTTATGGTGGGCACTCTAAGGAGACTGCCGGTGACAAACCGGAGGAAGGTGGGGATGACGTCAAGTCATCATGGCCCTTACGGCCTGGGCTACACACGTGCTACAATGGTCGGTACAGAGGGTTGCCAAGCCGCGAGGTGGAGCTAATCTCACAAAACCGATCGTAGTCCGGATCGCAGTCTGCAACTCGACTGCGTGAAGTCGGAATCGCTAGTAATCGCGAATCAGAATGTCGCGGTGAATACGTTCCCGGGCCTTGTACACACCGCCCGTCACACCATGGGAGTGGGTTGCACCAGAAGTAGCTAGTCTAACCTTCGGGAGGACGGTTACCACGGTGTGATTCATGACTGGGGTGAAGTCGTAACAAGGTAGCCGTAGGGGAACCTGCGGCTGGATCACCTCCTTAATCGACGACATCAGCCTGCTGATGAGCTCCCACACGAATTGCTTGATTCATTGTCGAAGACGATCAAGACCCTATATAGGTCTGTAGCTCAGTTGGTTAGAGCGCACCCCTGATAAGGGTGAGGTCGGCAGTTCAAATCTGCCCAGACCTACCAGTATTTGGGGCCATAGCTCAGCTGGGAGAGCGCCTGCCTTGCACGCAGGAGGTCAGCGGTTCGATCCCGCTTGGCTCCACCACTCTTGCAGTACTTGATCAAACTCAGAAATGAGCATTCGCTTCGAATGTTGATTTCTGGCTTTTGTCAGATCGTTCTTTAAAAATTCGGATATGTGATAGAAATAGACTGAACACTACTTTCACTGGTAGTGGATCAGGCTAAGGTAAAATTTGTGGGCTCGAAAGAGCAAAACGAATTTTCGGCGAATGTCGTCTTCACAGTATAACCAGATTGCTTGGGGTTATATGGTCAAGTGAAGAAGCGCATACGGTGGATGCCTTGGCAGTCAGAGGCGATGAAAGACGTGGTAGCCTGCGATAAGCTTTGGGGAGTCGGCAAACAGACTGTGATCCAGAGATCTCTGAATGGGGGAACCCACTCAGCATAAGCTGAGTATCTTGTACTGAATACATAGGTGCAAGAGGCGAACCAGGGGAACTGAAACATCTAAGTACCCTGAGGAAAAGAAATCAACCGAGATTCCCTTAGTAGTGGCGAGCGAACGGGGACCAGCCCTTAAGTTGGTTTGAGATTAGTGGAACGCTCTGGAAAGTGCGGCCATAGTGGGTGATAGCCCCGTACACGAAAATCTCTTATCAATGAAATCGAGTAGGACGGAGCACGAGAAACTTTGTCTGAATATGGGGGGACCATCCTCCAAGGCTAAATACTACTGACTGACCGATAGTGAACTAGTACCGTGAGGGAAAGGCGAAAAGAACCCCGGAGAGGGGAGTGAAATAGATCCTGAAACCGTATGCGTACAAGCAGTGGGAGCCTACTTGTTAGGTGACTGCGTACCTTTTGTATAATGGGTCAGCGACTTATATTCAGTGGCGAGCTTAACCGAATAGGGGAGGCGTAGCGAAAGCGAGTCTTAATAGGGCGTTTAGTCGCTGGGTATAGACCCGAAACCGGGCGATCTATCCATGGGCAGGTTGAAGGTTAGGTAACACTGACTGGAGGACCGAACCGACTACCGTTGAAAAGTTAGCGGATGACCTGTGGATCGGAGTGAAAGGCTAATCAAGCTCGGAGATAGCTGGTTCTCCTCGAAAGCTATTTAGGTAGCGCCTCATGTATCACTGTAGGGGGTAGAGCACTGTTTCGGCTAGGGGGTCATCCCGACTTACCAAACCGATGCAAACTCCGAATACCTACAAGTGCCGAGCATGGGAGACACACGGCGGGTGCTAACGTCCGTCGTGAAAAGGGAAACAACCCAGACCGTCAGCTAAGGTCCCAAAGTCATGGTTAAGTGGGAAACGATGTGGGAAGGCTTAGACAGCTAGGAGGTTGGCTTAGAAGCAGCCACCCTTTAAAGAAAGCGTAATAGCTCACTAGTCGAGTCGGCCTGCGCGGAAGATGTAACGGGGCTCAAACCATGCACCGAAGCTACGGGTATCACCTTTTGGTGATGCGGTAGAGGAGCGTTCTGTAAGCCTGTGAAGGTGAGTTGAGAAGCTTGCTGGAGGTATCAGAAGTGCGAATGCTGACATGAGTAACGACAATGGGAGTGAAAAACTCCCACGCCGAAAGACCAAGGTTTCCTGCGCAACGTTAATCGACGCAGGGTTAGTCGGTCCCTAAGGCGAGGCTGAAAAGCGTAGTCGATGGAAAACAGGTTAATATTCCTGTACTTCCAGTTATTGCGATGGAGGGACGGAGAAGGCTAGGCCAGCTTGGCGTTGGTTGTCCAAGTTTAAGGTGGTAGGCTGAGATCTTAGGCAAATCCGGGATCTCAAGGCCGAGAGCTGATGACGAGTTGCCTTTAGGCGACGAAGTGGTTGATGCCATGCTTCCAAGAAAAGCTCCTAAGCTTCAGATAACTGGGAACCGTACCCCAAACCGACACAGGTGGTTAGGTAGAGAATACCAAGGCGCTTGAGAGAACTCGGGTGAAGGAACTAGGCAAAATGGCACCGTAACTTCGGGAGAAGGTGCGCCGGCGAGGGTTAAGGACTTGCTCCGTAAGCCCATGCCGGTCGAAGATACCAGGCCGCTGCGACTGTTTATTAAAAACACAGCACTCTGCAAACACGAAAGTGGACGTATAGGGTGTGACGCCTGCCCGGTGCCGGAAGGTTAATTGATGGGGTTAGCGCAAGCGAAGCTCTTGATCGAAGCCCCGGTAAACGGCGGCCGTAACTATAACGGTCCTAAGGTAGCGAAATTCCTTGTCGGGTAAGTTCCGACCTGCACGAATGGCGTAACGATGGCGGCGCTGTCTCCACCCGAGACTCAGTGAAATTGAAATCGCTGTGAAGATGCAGTGTATCCGCGGCTAGACGGAAAGACCCCGTGAACCTTTACTATAGCTTTGCACTGGACTTTGAATTTGCTTGTGTAGGATAGGTGGGAGGCTTTGAAGTGGGGACGCCAGTTCTCATGGAGCCATCCTTGAAATACCACCCTGGCAACTTTGAGGTTCTAACTCAGGTCCGTTATCCGGATCGAGGACAGTGTATGGTGGGTAGTTTGACTGGGGCGGTCTCCTCCCAAAGAGTAACGGAGGAGTACGAAGGTGCGCTCAGACCGGTCGGAAATCGGTCGTAGAGTATAAAGGCAAAAGCGCGCTTGACTGCGAGACAAACACGTCGAGCAGGTACGAAAGTAGGTCTTAGTGATCCGGTGGTTCTGTATGGAAGGGCCATCGCTCAACGGATAAAAGGTACTCCGGGGATAACAGGCTGATACCGCCCAAGAGTTCATATCGACGGCGGTGTTTGGCACCTCGATGTCGGCTCATCACATCCTGGGGCTGAAGCCGGTCCCAAGGGTATGGCTGTTCGCCATTTAAAGTGGTACGCGAGCTGGGTTTAGAACGTCGTGAGACAGTTCGGTCCCTATCTGCCGTGGACGTTTGAGATTTGAGAGGGGCTGCTCCTAGTACGAGAGGACCGGAGTGGACGAACCTCTGGTGTTCCGGTTGTCACGCCAGTGGCATTGCCGGGTAGCTATGTTCGGAAGAGATAACCGCTGAAAGCATCTAAGCGGGAAACTTGCCTCAAGATGAGATCTCACTGGGATCTTGAATCCCCTAAAGGGCCGTCGAAGACTACGACGTTGATAGGTTGGGTGTGTAAGCGCTGTGAGGCGTTGAGCTAACCAATACTAATTGCCCGTGAGGCTTGACCATATAACACCCAAGCAATTTGCTAACGCAGATTGCGGTGGTGAAGACGAAAGACCCGAAAGTTCGTAACCACACATATCGCATATCCGAATTCGCTGGGCTGTCCATCTGGACATTCTGGCTACAGAATTTCTTGACGACCATAGAGCATTGGAACCACCTGATCCCATCCCGAACTCAGTAGTGAAACGATGCATCGCCGATGGTAGTGTGGGGTTTCCCCATGTGAGAGTAGGTCATCGTCAAGATTCATTTCGCAAAACCCCTATCTGCGCAAGCAGGTAGGGGTTTTGTCTTTTGGGCTGGAAAAGATTTGTCGCCATGCCCGCCATAACCCCGGGCATGCCCCGTGATATGGTTCCGCATCAGAACCCACCGCTTCCAGGGAATGCTCAATGGTCAACACCACCGCCCTCCATCCCGGCTTCATGATCGTACATGGCAACCGCCTCGACGATTTGCGCAGCTTGGTGGTGAGCTGGATGCGGCGTTACCCGTTAGCGCCACTGGAAAATGAAATCGCCCTGGTGCAGAGCAACGGCATCGCCCAGTGGCTAAAACTGGCGCTGGCTGAAGACCCTGAAGAAGGTGACCTAGGCGGCTGTGGTATTGCCGCCGCGATCGATGTGCAACTGCCCGGTAGCTTCATGTGGCAGCTTTACCGACGAGTGCTGGGCCGCGATGAGATCCCCGAAGTTTCCCTGCTCGACAAAGCACCGCTGACCTGGCGCCTCATGCGCCTGCTTCCGGCGTTGATCGAGCGCCCGCATTTCGAGCCCCTGCGCCGTTTTCTCACCGACGATAGCGACCTGCGCAAGCGTTACCAGCTTGCCGAGCGCCTGGCCGACCTGTTCGACCAGTACCAAGTCTACCGAGCCGACTGGCTCAAGGACTGGGCTGCCGGCGAGCACATCCTCAATACCGCCCGTGGCGAGCGTAAACCCTTGCCCCCTGGCAATCGCTGGCAGGCCGAATTGTGGCGGGCGCTGCTGGACGATGTCGGCGAGCAGGGCATGGCGCAAAGCCGTGCAGGTGTGCATCAACGGTTCATCGAGCGTATCAACAGCCTGGAGCAGGCACCTGTCGGCCTGCCATCGCGCGTGATCGTGTTCGGTATCTCCTCCCTGCCAGCGCAAGCATTGGAGGCTTTGGCGGGGCTTGCCCGGTTCAGCCAGGTACTGCTTTGCGTCCACAACCCGTGTCGCCATCACTGGGCTGATATCGTCGCCGACAAAGACCTGCTGCGGCATCAGTACAAACGCCAACAACGCAAGCAAGGCATGCCGCTCCTGCTGGATGACCAATCGCTACACCAGCATGCTCATCCGCTGCTGGCCGCCTGGGGCAAGCAGGGCCGTGATTACATCAACCTGCTCGACAGCTATGACGACCCCGGCAGCTACCGCGGCGTATTCAGCGAAGGGCGCATCGACCTGTTCAGCGAAGCTTCGCCGACCACGCTGCTTAACCAACTGCAGGATGACATCCTCGAACTGCGTCCACTTGCCGAAACCCGCGAACGCTGGCCGCAAGTCGACCTCGCGCAGGACCGTTCGATGCGCTTCCATGTCGCGCACAGCCCGCAACGCGAGGTGGAAATTCTCCACGACCAGTTACTGGCCCGCTTCAGCGCCGATCCTACGCTGCGCCCGCGCGATGTGATCGTGATGCTGCCGGCAATCGACACTTATGCACCCCATATCCGCGCCGTGTTCGGCCAATTGCAGCGCAACGACCCACGCTACATCCCGTTCACCCTCACCGACCAAGGCCAGCGCGGTCGAGAGCCCTTGCTGATTGCCCTGGAGCACCTGCTCAAGCTGCCAGACAGCCGCTTTGCGGTCAGTGAAGTGCTCGACCTGCTGGACGTGCCGGCAGTACGGGCCCGCTTCGGTATCCGTGAAAGCGATTTGCCCACGCTTCATCGCTGGATCGAAGGTGCCGGTATCCGCTGGGGCCTGAACGCCGAGCAACGGGCCAGCCTCGGCTTGCCTGAAGGCCTGGAACAGAACAGCTGGCGTTTCGGCCTGCGGCGCATGTTGTTGGGTTATGCCGTAGGTGTGGGTGAGGGGTGTGATGGCATTGAACCCTATGACGAAATCGGCGGCCTCGATGCGGCACTGATCGGCCCCTTGGTAGCCCTGCTGGACGCCCTTGAGGTGGCCTGCCAGGCACTGGCACAGCCGGCGACCGTCACCGAGTGGGGCGAGCGCTTGAATGCCTTGCTGCAGGTGTTTTTCCTGGCCGAAGGTGAGCACGACGAGTTTCTGCTGATGCAGTTGCAGGACCTGCGCGACGCCTGGCTGGAAGTGTGCGAAACCGTCGGCCTGCAAGACGCGCTACCGCTGACGGTGGTCCGCGAAGCGTGGTTGTCGGGTCTTGACCAAGGCAAGCTGTCCCAGCGCTTCTTGGCGGGGTCGGTGAACTTCTGCACCCTCATGCCCATGCGCGCCATCCCGTTCCGCGTGGTCTGCCTGCTGGGCATGAACGATGGTGACTACCCACGCGCCCAGCAGCCGCTGGACTTCGACCTGATGGCCAGCGACTACCGCCCCGGTGATCGCTCGCGCCGTGAAGATGACCGTTACCTGTTGCTCGAAGCGCTGCTGTCGGCACGGGATCAGCTTTATGTCAGTTGGGTCGGGCGCAGCATCCGCGACAACAGCGAGCGCCCCGCCTCGGTGCTGATCGGCCAGTTGCGTGATCATGTGGCTGCCGGCTGGCGTTTGGCCGGTGCAGAGGACGGGCCAGGCCAAGGGCCGGATGAACGCTTGCTGCACGCCTTGACCCAGGAGCACCCGCTGCAGCCGTTCAGCCCGCGCTACTTCCAGAAGGGCAGCCCGTTGTTCAGCTTCGCCCATGAATGGCAGCTGCTGCATCGGCAAGGGCAGGACGCCACGCAGGTCGAGCCGGCTTTGCCTCCTTATGTCGACGACGAAGCACTGAGCCTGACGCAGCTGAACGATTTTCTTCGCCACCCGGTGCGGCACTTCTTCAGCCAGCGCCTGAAGGTGTTCTTCGAGGCCCTGGAGGCGCCGACCCCGGATGAAGAGCCGTTCGTCCTCGATACGCTGCAACGCTACAGCGCCAGTGAAACCCTGTTGAATGCCGCGCTGGCCGACCCGGCGAATGCCGAGCAGGCCTTGCAGGTGCAGGCACGCCGCCTGCAAGCGTGTGGCGTGTTGCCGCTTGCCGGTTTTGGCGCACTGTTGCAGGCCGATCTGATTCAGCCGCTGCCTGACCTGCTGCAACGCCATCGTCAGTTGTTGCAGCGTTGGCCACACCTGGTCGAAGGCGCATTGCCTGTGCATTACGCACAGGGCACGCACCGGCTGGAAGGCTGGCTAGGCCGGGTTTACCAGGCTGATGATCAAAGCCTGCTAAGCATCACCACCGTCCCGAACACCATCAGTGCCGGGCGCAACAACTATAAATGGCACCGGTTGATCGCACCCTGGGTCATGCACCTGGCTGCCTGCGCTGCGGGTTATCCGCTGAACAGTGCGCTGGTGGCCAGTGACCTGACCTTGCTCCTGGCACCTTTACCGCAAGACCAGGCGGCGCAATTGCTCGGCGACCTGTTGGTTGCCCGCCAGGCCGCCATGAATGCGCCGCTGCCGGTGGCGGCCAAAACGGCCTTCGCCTGGCTGGCCCAGGACGATGCCGACAAAGCGCTGGCCGCGGCTGCTCGCGCCTATGAAGGCGATGAGCGCAACAGTTTTGGCGAGCGCAGCGAGAGCATCGCCCTGGCGCGGCAGTTCCGTGACTTCGCCGCGCTCACCGCCGACGAAACCTTTGAAGGTTGGTGCGAAACCCTGTACCGCCCCTTGTTCAACGCACCCTGGCAGGCCCTGGGCAACCCGGAGAGTGGCGCATGACCCAGGACCGTCCCCTGGCACTGAGTTTCCCCTTGCACGGCAGCCAGCTGATTGAAGCAAGTGCCGGTACCGGCAAGACGTTTACCATTTCGGCGCTGTACCTGCGGCTTATCCTCGGGCACGGGGGCGAACAGGCCTTCGGCCGTGAACTGCTGCCCCCGCAGATTCTGGTGGTGACCTTTACCGACGCCGCCACCAAAGAGCTGCGCGAACGTATCCGCGCCCGCTTGGCCGAGGCGGCGCGGTTCTTCCGTGGCGAGCTTGACGCTGCCGACCCACTGCTGCACCAGTTGCGCGACGATTACCCGCAGGAGGCTTGGCCACGTTGTGCCAGCCGCCTGGAAATCGCCGTGCAATGGATGGACGAAGCCGCGGTGTCGACCATCCACGGTTGGTGCCAGCGCATGCTTCGCGAGCACGCGTTCGACAGCGGCAGCCTGTTCACTCAAACACTCGAGACCGATCACAGCGATTTGCTGGGCCAGGTCATGCGCGATTACTGGCGCCGGTTCTGCTATGGCATGCAAGGTGAGGCCCTGGCTTGGGTGCGTGGGCATTGGGGCAGCCCCGACGCGCTGTTGCCGCGGATTCGCCCGCTGTTCGGCCGGGTACGGGCACAGCAGGACGAGCAAGCGCCCGAAGCGTTGATTCAAACCGCGCTTGGGCAACGCACCGAGCAGTTGGTTGCGCTCAAGGCGCCCTGGGCACAATGGGCCGATGAGCTGCGGCAGATCTGCCGCGATGCCGTGGCCGCCAAGCAGGCCGACGGGCGCAAGATGCAGGCACGCTATTTTGAACCTTGGTTCGACAAGCTGTGCGCCTGGGCCGGCGAGGAGCAGGCCGTCGAGCTCGATCTTGGCACCGGCTTCACCCGCCTGACGCCAGCGGGCATGGCCGAGGCGTGGAAGTCTGGGGAGCCACCCGATCACCCCGGGCTGCACGCCATGCAAACGCTGCAGCAACAGTTGCAGGCCCTCGCCAGCCCGGATGCGCAGTTGCTTGAACACGCTGCTGGCTGGGTGTCGGCGCGCTTCGAAGTGGAAAAGCGCCGGCGCGCCGAGATGGGCTTCGACGACATGCTGCTGCGGCTGCAACATGCCTTGGCCAGTGAGGCCGGCGAGCGCCTGGCCGGGTTGATTCGTGAGCAGTTCCCGGTAGCGCTGATCGACGAATTTCAGGACACCGACCCGGTCCAGTACGGGATTTTCGAGCGGATCTACCAGATCAGCGAGAACCGCTCTGAAACCGGGCTGTTCATGATTGGCGACCCCAAGCAGGCGATCTACGCCTTCCGCGGTGCCGACATCTATACCTACCTCGCCGCCCGGCGCGCCACCACCGGGCGTCTGCACAGCCTGGACACCAACTACCGTTCGAGCCAGGCCATGGTCGCGGCGGTCAACCAGGTGTTTCTCCAGGCCGAGGCCAGAGGCGAGGGGCGAGGGGCGTTTCTGTTCCGTGAAGCGCAAGACAACCCGTTGCCCTTCATCGAGGTCCGCGCCAAAGGCCGTAGCGAGCACCTGCTGGTGGACGGCCAGCCAAGCGCAGCCCTGCAATGCTGGCACCTGCAGAGCGAAGAGCCGATATCGAGCAGCGTTTACCGCCAGCACCTGGCTGCCAGCTGCGCCAGCCATATCGTCGCCTTGCTCAACGGCGGGCAGCAGGGTACGGCGGGTTTCCGCAACGGCGAAGGTGAACTGCGTCCCTGCCTGCCTTCGGATATCGCCATTCTCGTGCGCGACGGCCACGAGGCACAGATGATCCGTGCCGAACTGGCCGCGCGTGAGGTGCGCAGCGTGTACCTGTCCGACAAGGACTCGGTGTTCGCCGCCCAAGAGGCGCATGACCTGCTGGCCTGGCTCAAGGCCTGCGCCGAGCCGGATTCGGAGCGCCTGCTCAAGGCCGCGCTGGCCAGCCTTACGCTCGACCTGTCACTGGCGGCGCTGGACAAGCTGAACCAGGACGAACGGGTGTGGGAAGACTGGGTCATGCGTTTTCGGCGCTATCGCGATACCTGGCAGCGCCAAGGTGTGTTGCCGATGCTGCGCCACCTGCTGCACGACTTCCAGTTGCCGCGCACGCTCATCGCCCGCAGTGACGGCGAGCGTGTGCTAACCAACCTGCTGCACCTGGCCGAGCTGCTGCAACAGGCGGCGGGCGAGCTTGATGGCGAGCAAGCGTTGATTCGTCACCTGGCCGAACACCTGGCCAGCTCCGGTCAGGCCGGTGAAGAACAGATCCTGCGGCTGGAGAGCGATGAGCAACTGGTCAAAGTGGTGACCATCCACAAGTCCAAGGGCCTCGAATACCCCTTGGTCTACTTGCCGTTCATCTGCACCAGCAAGCCCGTGGACGGTACCCGCCTGCCCTTGGCCTGGCATGACAGCCAAGGCAACGCGCACCTGACGTTAACCCCTGACCAGGAACAGATCGCCCGCGCCGACGACGAGCGCCTGGCCGAAGACCTGCGTCTGCTCTACGTGGCCCTGACCCGCGCCCAGCATGCCTGCTGGCTTGGCGTCGCCGACCTCAAGCGCGGCAACCAGAAGAGCTCGCAACTGCACCGCTCAGCCCTCGGTTACCTGCTTGGCGGTGGCCTTGCGTTGACCGGGTCCGGGCAATTGGCGGACTGGCTGCAGGCGTTGGCATCAAGCTGCCCGTACATTGAGTGCCCGCCGCTGCCGCTGGCCGACGTTCAGCTGTATCGCACGCCGCACGCCGAGCGTGAGCTGCTGCCCGCGCGCAAGCCCCGGCGAGCGGCCGCCGAGCACTGGTGGATTGCGTCCTATAGTGCCTTGCGCGTCGGGGACCAGACCCTCGGTGCCGACAGCTCACAGGCCCAGCAACTTCTGGATGACGAAGTCCTCGATGCGCAACTGCTGCGCGAGGTGCCGGCTGAAGGGGGGGATATCCACCGCTTCCCACGCGGGCCAAACCCCGGCACCTTCCTGCATGGCCTGCTGGAATGGGCCGGCCGAGAAGGTTTCGCCGAAGTCAGCGGCAACCCCGAGCTGATCGAGCGCACGGTCGGGCAGCGCTGCAATCGCCGTGACTGGACTGGCTGGATCCCGACGCTGACGCCGTGGCTGCGCCAGTTGCTGAACGAACCGCTGCCTGTCCTGGCCCACGACGCAAGCCTCACCCTGGCGCACCTGCGTCACTACCAGATCGAAATGGAATTCTGGTTCGCCAGCCATCAGGTCGACGCCGAACAGCTCGATCAACTGGTGGCGCGTTATACGCACCCAGGCCAGGCGCGGCCGGCGGCACAGCCGACGCTGCTCAACGGCATGTTCAAGGGCTTCATCGACCTGGCCTTCGAGCTGGACGGGCGCTATTACGTGGCCGATTACAAATCCAACTGGCTGGGCCCGGACATCCAGTCCTACGACAGCCAGGCCATGGAAAAGGCCATCCTCGAGCATCGTTACGACTTGCAGTACGTGCTCTACCTGCTGGCCCTGCACCGCCAACTGCGCGCCCGCTTGCCTGACTACGATTACGACCGCCATGTCGGCGGCGCCCTGTTCATCTTCCTGCGCGGTGCCAACAGCAGCGGTCATGGCGTGTACTTCGTCAAGCCGCCGCGGGCACTGATAGAAGCCCTCGATGCGCTGTTCCGTGGCGAGCATGCACCCACGCAGCAGGACCTGTTTGCCGGAGCCGCGCCATGAGCCGAACCCTCACCGACCTGCTGCCCACGCCGCTGCACGCCGAACACCTGCTGGCCCTGGCGCCGCAGCGTGTCAGCGCTGACCTGCTGCAACTGCTGGACCGTTGGGTCGAGCGTGGCTGGCTGCGAGCCCTCGACCGCGCGTTCGTGTCGTTTCTCGAAGAGCGTGCCCCGGGCAGCGACCCCTTGCTGTTGCTGGCGGCTGCCCTGGCGAGCCATCAGCTGGGCCACGGCCATGTCTGCCTGGACTTGCAGCAAACCCTGGCCGAACCGGACTTTGCGCTGTCGCTGCCGCCAGAAGGCGACGCCTTGATCGGCCCCTTGCTGCTGCCTTCGCAACTGCTTGCAGACCTGGACCTTCAGGCCTGGCGCCAGCGCATCGCTGCCAGCCCACTGGTGGCCGCTGGCGACACGCCAGGCCAGCAGGCACGGCCGCTGGTGCTCAGCGGCGAGCGCCTGTACCTGCGCCGCTACTGGAACTACGAACGGCGCATCGACCAGAACTTGCGCCAGCGCCTGAGCCAGGATGAAGCCGCACCGGCTGACTTGCCGGCGCGCCTGGCACAGCTGTTCGACGCGGGTGCCCTGGCCGGTCAGGTTGATTGGCAAAAGCTTGCGTGCGCCCTGGCGACCCGCGCCGGCTTCAGCATCATCACCGGCGGCCCTGGCACCGGCAAGACCACCACGGTGGTGCGCCTGCTGGCCTTGCTGCAGGCCCCGGCGGTGGAGCAGGGCAGGCCTCTGCGTATTCGCCTGGCCGCGCCGACCGGCAAGGCCGCTGCGCGCTTGACCGAATCCATTGGCCAGCAGGTCGAGCGCCTGCAAGTCAGCGCAGCCGTGCGCGGGCAGATCCCCACCGAGGTCAGCACCGTGCACCGGCTGCTGGGCAGCCGCCCCGGGTCGCGGCATTTCCGTCATCACGCGGGCAACCCGTTGCCATTGGACGTGCTGGTGGTCGACGAAGCCTCGATGATCGACCTGGAGATGATGGCCAACCTCCTCGATGCCCTGCCACCCCGCGCACGGCTGATCCTGCTGGGTGACAAAGACCAGTTGGCCTCGGTCGAGGCGGGGGCGGTATTGGGCGACCTGTGCCGGGATGCCGAAGAGGGCTGTTACTCACCCGCGACCCAGGCGTGGCTGGAGCAGATTGGTGGCCAGTCGCTGGAAGGCAGCGGTCTCAAAGCCGGTGATGCGCAGCGCAATCCGCTGGCCCAGCAGGTAGTGATGCTGCGTTTCTCCCGGCGCTTCGGCGAAGGCAGCGGGATTGGGCAGTTGGCGCGGCTGGTCAACCGTCAGGAATCCCATGCCGCGCGTAATCTGCTCGCGATGCCACCGCCGGATGTCAACGGCCTGGCGCTGAAGAACGAACACGATCGGGCCTTCGACCGTCTACTGCTCGACGGCCTCAACCGCGGCGCAGAAGGGCCTCAAGGCTATCGCAGCTACCTGCGGACCTTGGGGCGCTATCGGCCGGCTCCGGCCACCGCGTTCGATGACCCGCTCTGGGAACAATGGGCAAGCAAGGTGCTGCACAGTTTCGAGGACTTCCAGCTGCTGTGCGCGGTACGCAGGGGCGCATGGGGTGTCGAAGGCCTTAACGAACGGGTGGCGCGGGTGCTGCACAACGCCGGGCTGATCGACGCTCAGCAGCCTTGGTACGAGGGCCGGCCGGTGCTGGTGACCCGCAACGACTATGGCCTGGGCCTGATGAACGGCGACATCGGCATTGCCTTGCGCCTGCCCGACGAGCGGGGCGAGCCCCTGCTACGGGTTGCCTTCCCGCGTAACGACGGCAACGGTGGGGTACGTTTCGTCTTGCCAAGCCGGCTCAACGAAGTGGAAACCGTGTTCGCCATGACGGTGCACAAGTCCCAGGGCTCGGAGTTCAGCCATACCGCCCTGGTGCTGCCGGACGCCCTTAACCCGGTGCTGACCAAGGAGCTTGTGTACACCGGCATCACCCGCGCCAAGCATTGCTTCAGCCTGATCGAACCACGGCAGGGCATCTTCGAGGAGGCGGTGTCGCGCAAGGTGCGGCGCATTTCCGGCCTGATGCTCGAACAGGTCTGACACTGGCCGCCAGGTACGATTGGCGGCCATGTGCTATCGTTGCGCCAACATCTGAAAGGACTTCGAGAGATTTCCCACATGACCGTGGCCGGAAGGCGAGTGACACGCTGTACGCTTTCGCTGTTGCTGGCGGTCCTGTTACTACTGGCAGGCCCTGCCTGGGCGGAAACCTCAGCAACCGCTGTGCAGGCACAGCAACGTGCCAAGGCTGTCACCCAGGTGGTGTTGGGGATCTTCAGTTACGCCCGCTGGCCCGTCGAGCCTACGCCCCTGCGCCTGTGCCTGATCGGCCCCACCGAATACGCAGACGATTTGATCAAGGGCCATGTGCAAGAGTCCGGGCGGCCGCTGCAGGTGCGTCGGCTGCTGGCGGACGATGCGCAGGTTGCCCAGGCCTGTGATGCCATCTACATCGGTAAACTCGATCAGGGCCAGCGCGACCGCTTGTTCCAGCGTGTCAGCGGCCACCCGGTGCTGAGCATCAGTGAGGCCGACGACCCGTGTACGGTCGGCAGCCTGTTCTGCCTGCGGGTCAGCGATCAGCAGGTGGCCTTTGAAGTGAACCTCGATTCCGTGGCCCGTTCCGGCGTACGCATCCACCCCAGTGTGCTGCAATTGTCGCGGCGCCGAGGTGCGCAGCCATGAAAACGACCAACAGGCGTATTCGCCCGACCCTGCGTTCAGTGCTCGGCCGTGGGCACCTAAGCGTCGCCCTGCTCGCCGTGGGCCTGGTCGGTATTTCGCTGACCGTGCTGGGCGTGCTTGCCCTGCAGGTCTATGCCAACCACAACCTGCACCTTATCGCCCGCTCGATCACCTACACCGTCGAAGCCGCCGTGGTGTTCGACGACAGCGTTGCGGCCAGTGAGGCGCTGGCACTGATTGCCAGTACCGAAGAGGTGGCCGACGCCAAGGTCTTCAACAATGAAGGCGAGCAACTGGCCCACTGGCAACGCAACGACAGCGGCATGCTCGCGCACTTGGAAACCCAGGTCGCCACCGCGCTGCTGGACGAGCCGGTCAACCTGCCGATCATTCACCAGCAGCAAAAGGTCGGGCATATCGAACTGATTGGCCAAGGCCGTAGCCTGTTGTTGTTCCTGCTCGGCGGGTTGGGCGGGATCCTGTTGTGCATGGTACTCAGCGCCGTCATCGCCCTGTATTTGTCGCGGCGCCTGCTCGGCGACATCGTTCGCCCATTGCGCGCCCTGGCCAGCGTTGCCCATGCTGCCCGCCGTGAACGTCGTTTCGACCGCCGCGTGCCAGAAGCCCCGATTGCCGAGCTTAACGAGCTGAGTAACGACTTCAACGCCTTGCTCGATGAACTGGAGGTGTGGCACAGCCACCTGCAGAGCGAAAACCAGACCCTCGCTCACCAGGCCAGCCACGACAGCCTGACCGGCCTGCCCAACCGCGCCTTTTTCGAAGGCCGCCTTAGCCGCAGCCTGCGCAACGCTGCGCGGCAGCAGGATCATCTGGCGCTGCTGTTCCTCGACAGTGACCACTTCAAGCAGATCAACGACAGCCTCGGCCATGCCGTGGGTGATGAAGTGCTGATCAGCGTGGCCGACCGCATTCGCGCCCAACTGCGTGAGCATGACCTGGTGGCGCGCCTGGGCGGCGACGAGTTCGCGGTGTTGCTGACACCGCTGCAGTCGCGCTCAGACGCCGAACTCATCGCCGAGAAAATCGTCGCCAGCATGAAACTGCCGGTACAGCTGGACAGTGGCAGCAGCATTGCCACCTCGCTGAGTGTCGGAATTGCCTTTTACCCCCAGGATGGCACTGACCCTGCCAGCCTTCTCGACGCCGCCGATGCGGCAATGTACCAGGCCAAGCGTAAGCACCGTGGCCATTGGCAAGTGGCGCAGACGGAACGGTCCGCCACCGAAATCAAGAACAGGAGTTGAACCCGTGATTCATCGTTTGCGTTTTCCCCTTTGGGCGTTGCTGCTCGCCATGCTGGCACTTACCGGTTGCCAGACCACACCCAAGGGGCTAACTGCTGAGCAAATCGCTGTGCTCAAGCGTGAAGGTTTTGCCCCGACTGATGAAGGTTGGGCGTTTGACCTGTCCGGCAAGGTACTGTTTGGCAGTGACCTGGACAGCCTCAATGGCCAGAGCCAGGCGATCGTCGAGCGAATTGGCAAAGCGTTGCTGGGCGTAGGTCTCCAACGCGTGCGGGTGGATGGCCACGCGGATGCGTCGGGCAGGGCCACCTATAACCAGCAATTGTCCGAGCGCCGCGCACAGAGCGTGGCCAGAACGCTGATCGGCGTCGGCATGCCCGCGCAGAACATCCAGACCCGCGGCCTGGGCAGCACCCAGCCGGTGGCGGACAACCGCAGCAGCGCCGGACGCACCGAAAATCGACGCGTATCGATTATCGTGGCGTCCTACTGAACAGACCCACCCTGTACGGGGCTGTGGCTGAGGGCGGCGTCATCCCTGAGCAAACCGCATTTCGCGGCGCATTCGCCACTGTCGACTAGGCAAAGAGAGAAATGTCGCAAACCATGGGGCCTTGATGTGGGCCCCGGTGGCGATTGTTCCAAGTTGTGTATCGGCTTTAGTTACAACCCCCCCTGTTAGGCTTTGTACGAAAAGTATGGTCATCCGTCGTTGTGGGAGCGGGCTTGCCCCGCGATCTGCCGCAACGCGGCAGCAAAGCCTGAATTCTCGGCGTCTTTGCACTATTTGATATCGGGTATAGGAGCGCTTCGCACTCCATCGCGGGGCAAGCCCGCTCCCACAAGAACTTTCGTACAGAGCCTAATACTGGTTAGGATGGGGCTCCCTGACTCCTTGTCGATCTACCCTTGAGCAAACTGCATTTCGCGGGTCTCGCCCATCAACAACGGCGCATTCGCCTCGGTCACCTCGCGAATGTAATCCCACAACAGGGTTATCCGCTTCAGCTTCCTCAAGTCCTCCCGGCAATACATCCAAAACTGCCGCGTCACCTCGATCTCCTCCGGTAACACCGTTACCAGCCGCGGGTCCTGCGCCGCCAGAAAACACGGCAAGATTGCCAGCCCACGCCCCTGCAATGCTGCGGTGTACTGGGCAATCACGCTGGTACTGCGCAAATGCGCGTTGGCATTGGGAATCAGGTTGGCCAGGTACAACAGCTCCGAACTGAACGCCAGGTCATCCACATAACTAATGAACGGGTGCTTCGCCAAGTCCCCGACCTGCCGAATCGGCGCGTGGTTATCCAGGTATGTCTGGGTGGCGTACAGCCGCAGCCGGTAGTCGCACAGCTTGCAGCACACATAGGGGCCGTGTTCAGGGCGTTCCAGGGCGATGACGATATCCGCCTCGCGCTTGGACAGGCTGATGAAGTGCGGCAACGGCAAGATGTCCACCGAAATGGCCGGATACGCATCGACGAAGTGGCTGAGTTGCGGCGTGACGAAGAAGCTGCCAAAGCCTTCGGTGCAGCCCATGCGCACATGCCCCGACAACGCCACGCCCGACCCCGAAACCTGCTCGCACGCCATGTGCAAAGTGCTTTCGATCGACTCGGCATAACCCAGCAGGCGCTGACCTTCGGCGGTCAGGACGAAGCCGTTGGTCCGGGATTTTTCGAACAACAACGTGCCCAGCGCACCCTCCAGCGAGGTGATGCGCCGTGACACCGTGGTGTAGTCGACGCTCAGGCGCTTGGCGGCGCTACTGGCTTTGCGGGTGCGGGCCACTTCGAGGAAGAACTTCAGGTCGTCCCAGTTGAGCGCGCTCAGGGATGTGAGGTCTTTTTGCATGATGATCCGGTTTTTTTGTGCGTTCTTGTTGGATGTTTGCACATCTATACTCGAAAAAAGCCCCAGGACGCCACCTCGCGTTTGCACGGCGCTGGCGATCTCGACCCGACAATAATTCCAAGGAGAACCCAGATGAACGCACCTCAATCCCCCGACCAGACCAAGGTCGCGCAGGTCAAGCTGCTGATCGATGGCCAATGGGTCGAATCCAAGACCACCGAATGGCGCGACATCGTCAACCCGGCCACCCAAGAAGTGTTGGCGCGGGTGCCGTTCGCCACCGTCGAGGAAGTCGACGCTGCCGTGGCCGCTGCCCATCGCGCCTTCAAGACCTGGCGTGACACCCCAATCGGCGCGCGCATGCGCATCATGCTCAAGCTGCAGGCGCTGATCCGCGAACACACCAAACGCATCGCCCAAACCCTCAGCGCCGAGCAGGGCAAAACCCTCGCCGATGCCGAAGGCGACATCTTCCGCGGCCTGGAAGTGGTCGAGCACGCCGCTTCGATCGGCACCCTGCAGATGGGCGAGTTCGCCGAGAACGTTGCCGGTGGCGTCGACACCTACACCCTGCGCCAGCCGATCGGCGTGTGCGCGGGCATCACCCCGTTCAACTTCCCGGCCATGATCCCGCTGTGGATGTTCCCCATGGCCATCGTCTGCGGCAATACCTTCGTGCTCAAGCCTTCCGAGCAGGACCCACTGTCGACCATGATGCTGGTTGAGCTGGCGCTGGAAGCCGGCGTGCCGGCCGGTGTGCTCAACGTGGTGCACGGCGGCAAGCAGGTAGTGGATGCGATCTGCACCCATCAAGACATCAAGGCGATCTCGTTCGTCGGCTCTACCGAAGTCGGCACCCACGTCTACAACCTGGGCAGCCAGCACGGCAAGCGCGTGCAGTCGATGATGGGCGCGAAGAACCACGCCGTGGTGCTGCCTGACGCTAACCGCACCCAAACCGTCAACGCCCTGGTCGGCGCGGCTTTTGGCGCTGCCGGCCAGCGCTGCATGGCAACCTCCGTGGCGGTGCTGGTGGGCAAGGCCCGCGAGTGGCTGCCGGACATCAAAGAGGCCGCGAGCAAGCTCAAGGTCAATGCCGGCTCCGAGCCGGGCACCGATGTCGGGCCGGTGGTGTCCAAGCGGGCCAAGGAGCGGGTACTGGGCTTGATCGAAAGCGGCATCAAGGAAGGCGCCAAGCTCGAACTCGATGGCCGCGGCGTCACGGTGCCGGGCTATGAGCAAGGCAACTTCGTTGGCCCGACCCTGTTCTCTGGGGTGAAAACCCACATGCAGGTCTACACCCAGGAAATCTTCGGCCCGATGTTGGTGACCTTGGAAGTCGACACCCTCGATGAAGCCATCGCCCTGGTCAACAGCAACCCGTTCGGCAACGGCACCGGCCTGTTCACCCAGAGCGGTGCTGCTGCACGCAAGTTCCAGAGCGAGATCGACATCGGCCAGGTCGGCATCAACATCCCGATCCCGGTACCGGTACCGTTCTTCAGCTTCACCGGCTCGCGCGGCTCCAAGCTGGGTGATCTCGGCCCTTACGGCAAGCAAGTGGTGCAGTTCTACACTCAGACCAAGACCGTCACCGCCCGCTGGTTCGATGATGACAGCGTCAATGACGGTGTGAACACCACCATCAGCCTGCGCTAAGGAGTTCGCCATGCGTATTGCATTCATCGGCCTGGGCAACATGGGCGCGCCCATGGCCCGCAACCTGATCAAGGCCGGGCATCAGCTGAACCTGTTTGACCTGAACAAGACCGTGCTGGCCGAGCTCGCCGAACTGGGCGGGCAGGTCAGCCCGTCACCCAAGGAAGCGGCGGCCAACAGTGAGCTGGTGATCACCATGCTGCCGGCCGCAGCCCATGTGCGCAGCGTCTACCTGAACGATGATGGCGTGCTGGCGGGCATACGCCCCGGCACGCCGACCGTGGACTGCAGCACCATCGACCCGCAGACCGCCCGCGAGGTGTCCAAGGCCGCAGCGGCCAAGGGCGTCGACATGGGCGATGCTCCGGTGTCCGGAGGTACGGGCGGCGCGGCGGCCGGCACCCTGACCTTCATGGTCGGTGCCAGTGCCGAGCTGTTTGCCACGCTCAAACCGGTGCTGGAGCAGATGGGCCGCAACATCGTGCACTGTGGTGAGGTCGGCACAGGGCAGATCGCCAAGATCTGCAACAACCTGCTGCTGGGCATCTCGATGATCGGCGTGTCAGAGGCCATGGCCCTGGGTAACGCGCTGGGCATCGACACCAAGGTGCTGGCCGGCATCATCAACAGCTCGACCGGGCGTTGCTGGAGTTCGGACACATACAACCCGTGGCCTGGCATCATCGAGACCGCACCGGCTTCACGCGGTTACACCGGCGGCTTTGGTGCCGAATTGATGCTCAAAGACTTGGGGCTGGCTACCGAAGCTGCACGCCAGGCGCACCAACCGGTGATTTTGGGTGCCGTGGCACAGCAGCTGTATCAGGCAATGAGCCTGCGCGGGGAGGGTGGTAAAGACTTCTCGGCCATCGTCGAGGGATACCGCAAGCAGGATTGACGAGCGAGGTGTATTTCATCGCGGGCCAGGCGGCCTTCCCTCTGTAACTGCGCACCAGAGGGAGGGGCACCTGCTCCGCGATTTTTTTTGCCCTGAACGTGCAGGCTTGAATGCCTCTTGTAGGAGCAGCCTTGTGCTGCGAAGAGGCCAACCAAGGCAACACAATTGCTATGCCTGGTTTGGCCCTTTCGCAGCGCAAGGCTGCTCCTACAGGGGGATTTGCAGCCTAAGGAATCAGGCGAACACGAAGTACTTGCGCACGGTTTCGACCACTTCCCAGGTGCCTTTCATACCAGGTTCGATCACGAATACATCACCGGCTTTCAGGTGCTTCGGCTCTTCGCCTTCCGGGGTGATGATGCAGTAGCCGTCGAGGAAGTGGCAGAACTCCCACTTGTCATAGTTGACCTCGAACTTGCCCGGGGTGCAGATCCAGGTACCCATGATCTTGCTGCCGTCGGCCGACAGGTAGGCGTTCAGGTTGACGGTGTGCGGATCGCCGCCGATGCGCTTCCACTTGGTGGCGTCCACGACCGGCGTCGGGCAGGTTTCGCGCAGGACGGTGATGAAATCGGACATGGCACAACTCCTGGTGACTGGCTGAATGACTCGACACCATAGGGCCATTGGCCGCGCCGCAGTTGCCTGGGCTCGACGTCCAGGTGCCTGACTGCGCTATGTGGATCAGCGGCAGCTCTGACACTGGAGTCGGCCCTGGCGGAGCAGGGCGGGGGCAACTTGATGTGGGCGGCGCACTACCTGAGTGGTATGGCCAAAGCATTGCTGGATGATGCGGCGCAGGGGTTAGAAGGCTGAGCTATGGGTCGGCTGGGCCGGCCTCTTCGCGGGTAAACCCGCTCCTACAGGGATTGGCGTTGCACCTGTGGGGGCAGGTTTACCCGCGAAGAGGCGCATCTTTCTCAAGCCCACCAATACCGCACAAAGTGGAAAAACACCGGCGCCGCAAAGCACACCGAGTCCATCCGGTCGAGCATGCCGCCGTGGCCTTCGATCATGTGCCCCCAGTCTTTCACCCCGCGGTCACGCTTGATCGCCGACATGACCAGCCCGCCGAAGAAACCCATGGCGTTCACGGTCAGGGCCATCAGTGCCGCCTGCCAGAAGTTGAACGGGGTGATCCAGCACAGCAGGGCGCCGATCAGTGTGGCCAGTGCCACGCCACCGACGAGGCCTTCGAGGGTTTTCGAGGGCGACAGGTTGGGCGCCACCTTGCGTTTGCCGAACAGCTTGCCGCACACGTATTGCAGCACGTCGCTGATTTGCACCACGAGGATCAGCCAGGCGATCAGCAGCAGGTTGCGGCCCTCGAACCCGGGGATGTCGAGGGTCATCAGCGCGGGCACCGAAGACACGCAATACACCGCGATCATCAGCCCCCATTGCACCTTTGACGCGCGCTCGAGAAAGCGCGTGGTGTCGCCGCCGAAACTGGCAAGGATCGGCAGCAGCAAAAACAGATACACCGGGATGAAAATACTGAACAAGCCATACCAGTCCATGGCGATCAGCACGTACTGCACCGGCAGCGCCACATAGAACGCCGCCACCAACGCCGGGTAGTCGCTGCGCCGGGTCGGGGTGAGGGTCATGAACTCGCGCAGCGCATAGAACGACACGCCGTAGAACAGCACGATCACGCCGTACTTGCCGAACAGGAAGGCGATGCCGATCACCAGCACCATCACCCACCAGGCGTTGATGCGGGCGTTGAGGTTGTCGATCACCGCATGCGGCGCGGGGCCGGCACGCCACTTGAGCAGGCGGCCGATCACGCTGGCGAGCAGCAGCAGGGCGCCGATGCCGGCGAACAGCGAAAGGGTATTGTCGTCCATGTCAGGCATCCTTCGGCGCCAGGTTCAGCAGGGCCTGGCTGGCCCGCTCGAGAAAGGCCTGCTTGTTTTCATCAGCCAGCAGGTGGAGAGGTTCGCCAAAGCTCAGCGTGCATAGCAGCGGCAATGGCAGGGCGCGGCCCTTGGGCATGACCCGGTTGAGGTTGGCGATCCACACCGGCACCAGCTCGACGTCGGGGTTGGCCGCAGCCAAATGGTACAGGCCGCTTCTGAATGGCATGAGCGGCTCGTCGCCCAGGTTGCGGGTGCCTTCCGGGAAGAAGATCAACGAATCGCCCTGGGCCACGGCCTCAAGAATCGGCTGCAGGGGGCTGCCTTGGCCTTCTGCGCGCTGGCGGTCGATCAAGACGCCGTTGAACACCTTGCGGATGAGAAAGTCGCGAATACCGGGCTTCGCCCAGTAGTCGGCCCCGGCCACCGGGCGGGTGCGCCTGCGCAAAGGTTCTGGCAGCGAGGCCCAGAGCAGCACGAAGTCGCCGTGGCTGCTGTGGTTGGCGAAGTACAGGCGTTGCACCGGCTGCGGTGTGCAGCCGAGCCATAACGCACGGGCGCCAGTGATCAGCCGGGCGGCCGAGGTGATGACGAAGGCGGTCAAGGTCGCAAGCATGGGGCGGTGGTCATCCGGTAAAGGGCAGTGTCAGCAGGGTAGCCAAGGCCAGCAACAGTTGCAGGCCCAGGCACATGGCTTGGCGGCGCAGCAGGGCCAGTGCGGCTTGGCTGCGAGCGGGCCAGTCGCGGCTATCCTTGGCATGCGGTTTCAGGTTGAGGTCGAACAAGGCACGGTCCAGCGCTTGCGTGTCTGCCGGCAGGTCTTGGCTGGCGCCAAGGTGGGCGAACAGTTCGGCGTCCAGGGCCACGCGGATGGCCCAATACTTGTGCAGCACGCCGAGCGCCAGCAGCAGCGCGCACAGCAGGCTGCCCAGTGGCGGCAGCGAGGCGCCCAACAAGGGCGCCAGGCCAACGCCCAGGGCGAGCAGCGTGATGCCGTCCGACAGGCGCTCCAGCTGGCGGCCCCGGGCCAGTAGGCTGGCAGTCAGTTGCAGGTTCATCGCTGTGCGCCAAGTTGTTGCAGGGCCTGTCGATGGGCCGCGTGCAAGACCACGCCAGCGCGTGCGCTGCGTATCCGCTGTTCAGCTTGGTCGGCATTTGTGCAGCGCCCCGTGAGTACCAGCCAGGCCGCCACGGCGCTGGCGCTGCGCGAATATCCCAGGGCGCAACAGACCAGCAGAGGGCCTTGCTGGCGCAACTGCTCGATAGCGTTTGCAGCTTCGTGCAACAGGTTGCTGTCTGGCACGATCAAGTCCAGGGTGGGAAGCGAGCGGTAGTTCTGAGCGGTGAGAGCGGCCCCAGTGCGGCACGGCAGCTCGGCGCAAAGGTCGACGATGGCAACGAACTGCGCGCCCTCACCACGGCCAGGAATCCGCCCCAGGAATACCCCATCACACACCTCATCCGCCTGCGGATGGCGCCGTGTCCAGACCCTGGAATTGATCCACGCCCCGATCAGATAGGGCAGCAGCAGCCAGGTCGCGGCGCTGGACAAGCGCCCATCCGCGCCCTTCTGAAAACCACCCGCGCCGAACAAACCGTAGTTCAGTGCCACCCACAACAGCGCCACGGCTGGCCATGACAGCCACAACCCGGCACCGCCCACCGCGTACGCCAGCCCCGCGCACAGCAAGGCCCCAACGCCATAACACAGCGCCAGCCGCTGGCATTTGCCATCGTGCGCAAGGCGGGCCTGCTGCCATGGCAGGCGACCTTGCCACGGCCATAGCCATAAGCACACAAACCCTGCCAATGCCCCGGTGGGCACGTCGATGAAGTGATGCTGCCAGGTGGTCAGCACCGACACGCCGATCAACGCCATCCAGCCATGCATCACCCAGCGCCAGGGCTGGCGGTGCACGTGCCGGGCGAACATCGTCCAGATGATCACCAGCAACGCGATGTGCAGCGAAGGCGCCTGGTTGTAAGGCTTGTCGAAGCCCATCAGCACATCGAACAGCCAGCCGAACAGCCCAGCCATTTCTGGCCGTTCGAAGGTGAACCGCAGCGGCCAGAGCAGGAAGCAACTGACGCTGATCACCTGCGCCGTGAGCAGCGCCAAGGCATGCCGGTCCATCTCCTGGCGCGTGCGTGGCAGCAGGAAGGACAACCCGTACAGCAGGTCGATCGACCAGTACGGGATGATCGTCCAGGGCCACAGCGGCATGCCGTGCTCCCAGCCGAACACCAGGCTGCCGACATCACTGCGGCTGGCGGTGTGGGTGTTCACCAGCCCATAGCTGAGGAAGAAAAACGGCCCCAGCAGCAACAGCCAGAACACGCCACGCCGAATCAGCCCGGGCTCACGCGTTGGGTTCATTCACGCACCCGTTGCGCCAGGCTGACGCTGAAGATGCCCCATTCGTCGATGCGCTGGGCCAGCTTGCGGAAGCCCGCCGCCTCTACCAGTTGGTCCATCTCTGCCTGGCTGCGCCGGCGCATCACCCACGCCTCGCCGCCGCGATGGCTGGTCAGGGCACGCGCGATCATCTCCAGTTGAGGGTGCCAAGGTTGGCCTGTGTAGACCAGGTAACCGCCTGCTTCGACGGCATCGGCAAGGCCGGCCAGGGAATTGCTTACCAACGCGTTGCTAGGGAAGAGTTCGTACAGGCCAGACACCACGGCCAGCGTAGGCCCAGGTTGCAGCGCCGCGAGGCTGGCGCGGTCGAAGGCATCGCCCTGGACGAAGCGAGCAACCTCGGCCAGGCCTTTTTCCGCGATCAATGCGCTGCCTTGTTGCACGTTCAGTTCGCTGTAGTCGCGCAGCAGGATGGAGTCGGGCCGTTGTTCGAGTTCCTCCAAGGCTTCGAGGATGTAACGGCCGTGGCCGGCGGCGATGTCGACGATATGCACCGGCCGCTGCTCGGCGCGCAGGCGGGCAATGGCCTCGCGCAGCAGTTCTTCGACGTGCAGTTTGCGCTGGCGAATGCCGCGCCAGCCGATGGCGTTGAGGTAGTTCTGGTCGACCACGCGGCCCAGATTGCCTTTGCCCGTCGGCTGGTTGCGGTAGACGTAGTCGAGGGTGCTGCCAGAGTCGAAGCCGGTGTCGAACCCAAGCTTCACGCCTTCGGCCAGCCCTTTGCCCAGGCGCAGGCTTGCACGGGTGGCGCGCCAGTAGAGGTCGCGGGGCGAGTTGCGTGGCAAGGGCGCGGCCAGGCTTTCGGCTTCGGCGCAGCTGGCGCCGACCTTGTCGGCATCGAGCAGCGAAGGCGCGGTAACAGGGCTGTCGAAGCAATGTGCGACGAAGCGCTCGATGCGCTTCAGCGCATGGGCGCGGTCGCGTTCACCGAGGGTGTCATGGAAAAAGCCCGGGAGGATGTGCATTTCTTTACGTGCACTGCCCAGGCGCTCGAAAAAGCGCTCCTGCGGTTTGCGCTCGACCACAAGGTCCGCGCCAGAGACCAGCAACTGCGTCGGTACCTGAATAGCCTGGGCGTCAGCCACCACACGGTCGGCGGCTTCGTACAGGCCCAGCAGCATGGTCACCGAAATCGGCCGGCTGATCAGCGGGTCGGCCACGTACGACATGACCCGCTCGGGGTCATGGGTAAGCAGGCGCGGCTTGACGTAACTGTTGACGAAGAAGTTGCCGCGCACGGCCTTGAGCAGCTTCAGGCCGGGCCGCGCGAAGGGCACATACAGCTTGACCTTGAACGCCGGCGAGGCCAGCACCAGGCAGCGTACCTTGGGCGCGTAGTCGTGGGCCCAGGTGGCGATCAGCACGGCGCCGACGCTTTGCGCCAGCACCACCATGTCGTGCTCGGCGATGCCGTGCACGGTCTGCAGATGCTCGATGAAGGTCTGCACGTCGCGCACGCTGGTGGCAAACCCTGGGCTGTCGCCGCGGGCGCCCGGCGACTGGCCGTGGCCGCGGGCATCCCAGGCGAAGAAATCGTAGCCCGGCATGTCCAGTTCGTCGGCCAGGTGGGCCATGCGCCCGCCGTGTTCGTGGCCACGGTGGAACATCACCACGGCGCGGCGCGGCTGGTGTTCATTGCGTGTCGCGGGCCAATGACGGTAGTGCAACTCGACACCGTCATGGGTAGAGAAATGCAGCGATTGCGCTTGGCGCATGGCGAGAATCCTTGTCCGGCGGCGATGGGCTCAGCGGGCTTCGACCAGCCCTTGGCGAACCCGGTTGTAGAGGGTATAGAGCGAGAGCGCGAAGATGACCAGCAAGAGGCCGTTGAGCCAGGTGGCGTTGAGCAGGCCGAACGCAACGCCGGTGCCCAGTACGCCAAAAGCGAATGCCCGGTCGCTCTTGCCCATCGGCCCGTCGTAGCGGCGCGAGGCGCCTGCCAGCGGGCCCATGACGCCGGCGTATTCGCTAAACGTCGCACTCAGCACCACCAGCACCACCAGGCTGGGCCACACGCCAGCCAGCAGGGCGAATGGCAAGTACAGCGCGGCGTCGGCGATCACGTCGCACAGTTCGTTGAGGTAGGCACCGAGCCTGGATTGCTGGCCGAATTCCCGCGCGAGCATGCCGTCCACGGCGTTGAGCGCCATGCGCAGCAACATCCACAGCGGGATGAGGATGAACAGCCAGGTGATGTGGCTGAACCCGGCCAGCAGCAGGCCCAGCAGGACCGAGACCAAGGCGGCGGCGACGGTGACCTGGTTGGCGGTGACGCCACGGTCGTAGAGGCGCTTGACGCCGGGCCGGAGCAAGGCCTGGAAGCGGGGTTTGAGCTGGTAGATCGAGGGCACTTGGAACTCCTTTTCGTGGTGCAGCGTGATTGTGGGCAAAGAGCCCCAGTGGCCGCAAGCGCCGGAGCAGATTTACGCCTATTCGTGTAGGAGCGGCCTTGCGTCGCGAACGGGGCGCGCAGCGGCCCCAGATTTCAGGGTCCTCGCAGATATTGCTGGGGCCGCTTCGCAGCCCTTTCGCGACGCAAGGCCGCTCCTACAAAAAACGTGCATTGGGCGAAGGTAGCCTCAGCCTGCCAAGCGCTTGACCAAGCCCGCCGCATAGCCGGGCAACGCTGCAAAGTCCCGCGCGCACACCATCAATTGGCGGTTGGCCCAGTCCTCGCGAAGCGCCACCCAGTGCAGCGGCAACAGCCCTTGCCAGCGTTGCACCGAAGCCAAGGGCACAACGCCGACCCCGGCGCCCCCCGCGACCATGCGCAGCACCCCATCGAAGCCATCGGCTCGTACCCGTACGCGCATCCGCAAGCCTTCACGCAGGGCCTGTTCCTCCAGGTACAAGGCCAATGCGCTGTCTGCTCCCAGCCCGACATGACCATGGGCCAGGCTGTCGATGAAGCTCGGCGCAGGGTGTGCCGCCAGCGGATGCGCAAGGGGGGTCACCAACACCAGTGGGTCATCGCGAAAGGGCAGGGTCTGCAAATGCTCGCTGGGCGCCGCAGTCGAAATGATCCCCAGGTCGGCGATGCCTTGGGTAATCGACTGCACGATGCGCAAGCTTGGCAGCTCTTGGACATCGACACTGACCCCGGGGTTCTGTGCCAGATAACTGGCCAGCAATTCGGGCAGGTACTCGGTCAGCGCCGCAGTGTTGCACAACAGCCGCACCTGGCCCTGCAGCCCCTGGGCGTACTGGCTCAGGTCGAATTGCAGGCGCTCCACTTGCTGCGCGATCAGGCGGGCATGCTGCAACAGCGCCTGCCCGGCAGGCGTCGCTTGTACGCCGCGGCGATTGCGCGCTAGCAATTGCGTGCCCAGGGACGCTTCCATCGCGCGGATGCGCGCACTGGCAGCCGGCAGCGACAGATGGCTGCGCCGGGCGCCGGCAGTGATATTGCCGCATTCCAGGGTGTGCCGGAAAAGCGCGAGGTCGATCAGGTCGAAATGCATGTGCCTCTGTCCTGGCAATAGTCAGGCTGAGTATATGGCAGATTTTCAGCCAGCCTGGCGCACGCCATCATGGCCCTATGAATACCTTGATCGCGTTCTATCAACACATTGGCCCGGCACTGACACTGCTGGTGGTCATCACCTTTCTGCTGGCCGGCACCGTCAAAGGCGTCATCGGCCTCGGCTTGCCGACCATCGCCATGGGCCTGCTGGGCCTGGCTATGCCGCCTGCGCAGGCTGCCGCTTTACTCATCGTGCCGTCGACACTCACCAACCTCTGGCAGCTGGCTGCCGGTGGTCATCTGCGGGTGCTGCTGCGTCGCCTGGGGCCGATGCTGGTGATGATCTTTGTCGGCACCCTGGTTGGCAGTGCATGGCTGGGCATCAACAGTGGCGCGTGGGCCGCGCATGCGCTGGGCGCCGCGTTGCTGGTGTATGCGGTGTATGGGCTGATGGGCCCAGGGTTGCGCGTGGCGCAAGCGCGGGAAGGGTGGCTGGGGCCGCTGTGCGGCTTGGTGACGGGCGTCGTCACGGCCGCTACCGGGGTATTCGTGATGCCGGCAGTGCCGTACCTGCAAAGCCTTGGCCTGAACCGCGACGAGATGATCCAGGCCTTGGGCCTGTCGTTTACGGTCTCGACCCTGGCGCTGGCCTTGGGCCTGGCTGGGCAAGATGCCTTGGGCGGCCAGGCGCTAGGTGCTTCATTGCTGATGCTGGCGCCAGCACTGGTGGGCATGCTGGCGGGGCAGTGGTTGCGTCAGCGCATCAGTGCCGCGCTGTTCAAACGCTGCTTCTTCATTGGCTTGGCCGTGCTCGGCGGCCATCTGCTGATCAACGGTTAGCAGACGAGGCGCTGAGCATGTCGATCAACTGGATATCGAACTCGCGCTCCAGGTAGTCCATGCGCTTTTCGAAGAACGCGACCATGTGCGGCAGGGCCGAGTGCACATCCAGTGCAGCTTTGTCCGCCCACACTTCGTAGAACACGAACAGGCTCGGGTCAGCCTTGTCGCGCAGCATGTGGTACTCGATGCACCCCGGTTCCAGGCGGCTGGGTTCGACATAGGCGCGGAACAGGGTTTCGAAGGCTTCGGCCATTTCCGGGCGGGTCTTGGCTTTGAGGATAAATGCGTACTGCTCGCTCATGGATCGCTACTCGCTGGTGAATGATGAACGGATTCTAAGGCAATAATTAGCTGGCCATTCGTGATTTGAAGGCAATTGTATTTTGACTGATGGCCGCTGTTTCCCCTGCCGCTGAGTCTCTAATCTGCCGGTCATCCAATTTGACTCGATCCAGGCAGCACGCCCTCGGATCGACATCGCCAAATCGAGGCCAGCATGAAAAACATCCTTCTGCTCAACGGTGGTAAACAGTTCGCTCACTCCGATGGCCGCCTTAACGCGACCCTGCACGAAGCGGCCCTCGCTCACCTGGACCGTGCCGGTTTCGACGTGCGCCAGACCTTCATCGATGGCGGTTACGATGTGCGGGAAGAGGTCGAGAAATTTCTTTGGGCCGACGTGGTGATCTACCAGATGCCCGGTTGGTGGATGGGCGCACCGTGGACGGTGAAGAAGTACATCGATGACGTCTTCACCGAAGGCCATGGCAGCCTGTACGCCAACGACGGCCGGACCCGTTCGGATGCCTCGCAGAAGTACGGCAGCGGTGGCTTGATTCAAGGCAAGCAGTACATGTTGTCACTGACCTGGAACGCCCCGCAGCAGGCGTTTGACGACCCCAGCGATTTCTTCGAGGGCAAGGGTGTGGACGCCGTGTATTTCCCGTTCCACAAGGCCAACCAGTTCCTTGGCATGACCGGCTTGCCGACCTTCCTGGCGGTGGATGTGATGAAGCGCCCGGATGTGCCAGCGGCATTGGCAGCGTATGAAGCGCACCTGGACAAGGTATTTGGCAAAGCTGTGTAAGTGCCTGTGACGGGGGCTGCTGCGCAGCCCAATCGCCGGCAAGCCGGCTCCCACAGTGCGTTCGACGACAACCCAAACCCTGTGGGAGCTGGCTTGCCAGCGATTGGGCCGCGCAGCGGCCCCCCTTGCACAGACCCCACCGACCCGCTATGAATCACGGCACACTCCAGCCAAGGCCAAGCGCGTGAAAACCCGATCCGAAGAACTCCAGGTATTCGTCGCTGTGATCGACTGCGGTTCGATCTCTGCTGCTGCCGAGCAGGTGGGCCAGACCCCGTCAGCCGTCAGCCGCACCTTGTCGCGCCTGGAGGCCAAGCTTGGCACCACCCTGGTCAACCGCACCACCCGGCGCATGGACCTGACCGAAGAAGGCCGCTTCTTTCTTGAGCGCTCGCGGCTGATCCTGGAACAGATGGACGCGATGGAAGAGCGCCTGTCGATGAACCACCAGACCGCCACCGGGCGCCTGCGCATCAACGCCGCCGCGCCGTTCATGCTGCACGCCATCCTGCCCTGGATCGGCGAGTTCCGCCGCCAGTACCCCGGCATCGAGCTGGAGCTCAACACCGACGACCTGATCATCGACCTGCTCGAACAGAGCACCGATGTGGCGATCCGTATCGGCGAGCTGGCCGACTCCAGCCTGCACGCCCGCAACCTGGGGTGCAGCCCGGTTCAGGTGCTGGCCAGCCCCGCCTACCTGGAGCGCCACGGCACCCCGCAGCGCGTCGAAGACTTGGCCAACCACTGCTTGCTCGGCTTCAGCCAGCCCGAGTCGCTCAACCACTGGCCCTTGCGCCATGCCCAGGGCGACCGCTGGGCGATCCGCCCCGCGCTGATCGCCTCCAGCGGCGAAACCCTGCGCCAGCTGGCGCTGGCCGGGGAGGGCATCGTCAGCCTGTCGCATTTCATGACCCACGAAGACATCCGCAGCGGCCGCCTGCAGGTGCTGCTGGGCGACGCCAACAACGGCTATCGCCAGCCAATCCATGCGGTGTACTACCGCAACACTCAGTTGGCGCTGCGCATCCAGTGCTTCCTCGATTTTATCCAGCGCAAGCTGGCGATGTACGCCTGCTGAGTTGCCTGAACGCGACACATCCTGCCCAAAGGCGGCGAAACTTCCTACGTTGGATTGCACAGTCGACACGCTTCGGCCTTACTGAGTGATCAACAAAAACAACACCAAGGAAGTGTCATGCGTATTGTCCTGTTCCCGACCATGGCCCTCGGAGCCGCGATCCTGACCTGTTCCTCGGCCTATGCAGCTGCCCTGGAAGGTGGCGCGGTGGCTGCGCCCGATCAATATGGTGCACAGGTTGCCGCCGATATCCTGAAAAAAGGCGGCAACGCCGTGGACGCCGCCGTGGCAACGGCATTCACCCTGGCGGTGACCTACCCAGAAGCCGGCAACATCGGCGGCGGTGGCTTCATGACCCTGTTCGTCGACGGCAAGCCCTACTTCCTCGACTACCGCGAAGTGGCGCCCAAGGCAGCCAGCCGCAACATGTACCTGGACGACAAAGGCGAGGTGATCGAGAACCTCAGCCTGGTCGGTGTGCGGGCAGCAGGTGTACCCGGCACGGTGATGGGCCTGTGGGAGGCGCACCAGAAGTTCGGCAAGTTGCCGTGGAGCGAGCTGCTGACGCCGGCCATCGGCTATGCCAAAAACGGTTTCAAGATTGCCGAAAAGCAGTACCAGTACCGCAACGATGCCCAAGGCCTGTTCAAGACGGCGACCAACTTCAACGACTACTTCGGCAACATGAAGGTCGGCGAACTGTTCAAACAGCCAGAAATGGCCCAGACCCTCGAGCGCATTGCCGACAAGGGCGTAAGCGAGTTCTACCAGGGCAAGACCGCCGACCTGCTGGTGGCGCAGATGCAGGCTGACAAAGGCCTGATCACCAAGCAAGACCTCAAGGACTACAAGGCGGTCTGGCGTGAGCCGATGGCCTTGAGCTGGCGCGGTAACGTGGTCTACACCGCGCCGCCGCCAAGCTCCGGCGGCGTCGCCCTGGCCCAGTTGCTGGGCATCAAGGAAGACCGCGCGGCAGACTTCAAGGGCGTGGCGCACAACTCGGCGCAGTACATTCACCTGCTTGCCGAGATCGAGAAGCGCGTGTTTGCCGACCGTGCCGACTACCTGGGCGACCCGGCCTTCACCAAGGTGCCGGTCGATCAGTTGATTGCCAAGGAGTACCTGGCCAAGCGCGCCGCGCAGGTCAACCCCAAGGCCATTTCGGTCACCGATGACGTCAAGCCGGGGCTGGAGCCGCACCAGACCACGCACTTCTCCATCGTCGACAAACAGGGCAACGCGGTCAGCAACACCTACACCCTCAACCTCGACTACGGCAGTGGCGTGGTGGTCAAGGGCGCCGGCTTCCTGCTCAACGACGAGATGGACGACTTCAGCGCCAAGCCGGGTGCGGCCAATGCCTTTGGTGTGGTGGGCGGGGATGCCAACGCCATCGAGCCGGGCAAGCGCATGCTGTCATCCATGAGCCCGAGCCTGATGACCCGCGATGGCAAGGTTGAGCTGGTGATCGGTACGCCAGGTGGCTCGCGCATCTTCACCTCGATCTTCCAGGTGATGAACAACCTGTACGACTACGACATGCCGCTGGAAAAGGCGGTAGCGGCGCAGCGTGTGCACCATCAGTTGCTGCCTAAAGACACTATCTACTTCGACAGCTATGCACCGCTGACCGGCGCGGTGGCGGATGACTTGAAGAAAATGGGGTATGTGCTGGAGGACCAGGGCTGGGAGATGGGCGATATCCAGGCGATCCGGGTGAACGGGGACAAGCTGGAAACGGCGTCCGATCCGCGTGGGCGTGGGGTGGGGATTATCGTCAAATAACGATCGCACCTGTGTAGGAGCAGCCTTGTGCTGCGAAGAGGCCAGTGGCAGCCCAGTAAATCTGCGGTGCTGCCACTGGCCTCTTCGCAGCACAAGGCTGCTCCTACCTGGGTTTGGCGCACGGAGTGTGCGCCCGCCGTGGTTGAATCAAACGCGGAACTGGCTCACCAGCATCTGCAACTGCCCGCCCAACCGCGCCAGCTCAACGCTGGACGCCGCCGTCTCGTTATTGGCCGCTGCCGTCTGCTCGGACACATCCCGCACATTCAGAATGCTCCGGCTGATTTCTTCGGCCACCGCGCTCTGCTCTTCCGCCGCCGCCGCAATCTGCTGGTTCATCGACTGAATGCTCGACACCGTGCCGGTGATGCTTTCCAGCGAGGCGCCGGCCTTGCGCGCCAGTTCGACACTGCTGTCGGTCAGGGTCCGGCTACCCTGCATGGCCGTCGCCACTTGCTGGGTGCCGTGCTGCAGGCTGGCAATCAGCTCTTCGATCTCTTCGGTGGACTTCTGCGTGCGCTGGGCCAACCCACGCACCTCGTCAGCGACCACGGCAAAGCCACGGCCCGCCTCGCCGGCACGGGCCGCTTCGATCGCGGCGTTGAGTGCCAGCAGGTTGGTCTGGTCGGCTACCGACTTGATCACGTCCATCACGCTGCCGATCTTCTGGCTTTCTTGTTGCAGCAGGTTCATGGCCTCGGTGGAGCGGTGCATTTCTTCGGCCAGGCGTTCGATTTGGCTGATAGCCTCACCGACCACCTGATCACCCGCGCGGGCTTCGTCATCGGCACCGGTGGCGGCATGCGAGGCCTGCTCGGCGTTGCGCGCGACTTCCTGAACCGTGGCCGCCATTTCGTGCATTGCAGTGGCGACTTGGTCGGTCTCGACTTTCTGGCTGTTGGCCCCCGCGCTGGTTTGCTCGGTGACCGCCGACAGCTCTTCGGCAGCGCTGGCGATCTGGGTGACGCCGTCGCGGATGCCGCTGATCAGCTCGCGCAGGGTGGTGCCCATGCGGGCGATGCCCTGTTGCAATACGCCCAGTTCATCACGGCGGGTGACGCGCAGGTCGTGCGTCAGGTCGCCGCCCGCGATGCGCTCCACCGCTTGCAAGGTTTCCTGCAGCGGGCGGGTGATCTGCCGGGTGATGAGTACCGCGGCCAGTACGCCGACCAGCAACGCCAGCAAGGTCGCGATGGCCTGCAGGCTACGGGCCTGCGCACTCTCGATGTCGCGGCGCTCCAGCTGGATTTTGTACAGCGCGTCGCTGGTCTTGACGATGTCGGCGCCTTGGACAGTCATTTCAGCGCGCGCGCTGGTAATGCTGGCCAGCGCATCACGGAACTGGCGCACGGCGTCACGGTAGGCCAGCACTGACTGTTCGAACTGCTGCAGACGCGCGTCGGCGGCCGGCAGCCGGCGCTTGAGGTTGTCGGCCTCGGCCAGCGCCGCTTCGAGCTGGCGCAGGGCGGCCTGTTCATTGGTCGCGCTGTTATCGGCCATGTAGCCGCGCACGTCGATGCGTACCTGCAGCAGTTGCTGGCGGGCCTTGCTGATCAGCTGGTACTGGGCCAGGCGCACGCTGTCGGTTTCGGGGCGTGCCATGACTTCCTGGCTAAGGGCGTCCATGGCCTGGTCGGCCTTGGCGCCCGACGCATTCATGGCATCACGCGCGGCCCGGGTGGCGTTGTAGCCCGTGCGCATGGTGGCCAGCGAGACCTTGTACTGGCTGATGGTCTGCCCCAGTTCGTGCAGCAGCTTGACGTTGTCCGGGCTCTTGAACGTGCTGACCAGGCGTTGTTGCTGGTTGCTGAAGGCATCGAGCTTGTTCAGCGTGTTGGCTGCCGCCGCATCATCGCCGTTGGCAATCATGTACTGCAGGCGGGCGATGCGCAGGTCAGTCAGGTCCTTGTTGAGCTGGCTGATATCGCTCATCCAGTTGCTGCGGTCGATCAGGCTGCCCAGGCTGGTCCAGCCGGTCAGGGCCAGCAGGCCGGTGAGGATCAGCACCAGGCCGAAGCCCAGGCCGAGTTTGAGGTTGACGCTGATGTTGGCAAACCAGCTGTTCATGCACGCACTCCAGAAGTTGTTTTCGCTCTCTTGATCGTCGATCGCAAGGCGTTGTTGTTCTGGATGCCCGCTGATTCGTGCAGGGGTTATCGGCAATGATCAGGGAAGCTGAAACGCTTTTTCAGCAGATTTGTAACTTGTCGTTAGGGTGAGGCTGGGGCTGCCAGGCAGCCCCGGGCGTGTCAGAGGTTACGGGCACTGAAGGTATCGCAGCTGTTCACTTCGCCCTCGGCAAACCCCGCCTTGAACCAGCGCACACGCTGCGCCGAGGTGCCGTGGGTAAAGGAGTCGGGCACCACGCGGCCCTGGCCTTTTTGCTGCAGGCGGTCATCACCGATGGCATTGGCCGCGTTCAGCGCTTCCTCGACGTCACCCGGCTCCAGCCAGTTCAGGCGTTTTTGCGCTTGGTAGGCCCACACCCCTGCCAGGCAGTCGGCCTGCAGCTCCTGGCGCACCAGCAAGCCGTTGTCGCCTTCCATGCGCTGGCCATTGCGGCGGGCGGCATCGACCTTGGCCGACACGCCGAGCAGGGTCTGCACGTGGTGGCCGATCTCGTGGGCGATGACGTAGGCCTGGGCAAAGTCACCCGCAGCCGCGAAACGGGTTTCCATCTCGCGGAAGAACGACATGTCCAGGTACACCCGCTGGTCGGCCGGGCAATAGAACGGGCCGACGGCCGCCGAAGCGAAGCCGCAGGCCGAGTTGACCTGGCCGCTGAACAGCACCAGTTTGGGGTCGCGGTACTGCTTGCCCGCCTGGGAGAACAGCGCTTTCCAGGTGTCTTCCGTGTCACCCAGCACCGAGGCGACGAAGTCGGCCTGCTGGTCATTGGCTGGCGGCGCCTTGCCGCCTGCGCCACTGGGCGCCTGTTGCTGCTGCTGGGTCATCTGCCCGGTGAGCTGGCCGAGTATCTGCAGCGGGTCTTGCCCGGTCAGCCAGCCAATGCCCACGATCAGCAGGATGGCCCCCAGCCCGAGGCCCTTGCCGCCGCCGAAGCGCATGCCGCCACCACCGCCACCTTCACCTCGGGCATCGACCACGTTGTCGCTGCGTCGGCCTTTTCGCCATTCCATGAATGCTCTCCGGAGCGTGAAACAAGAAGACAAAGATTAGTTCACCAACGGGGAGGGTGTCAGACAAAGGTGTTAACCCATAACCATATGGTTATGTATGTGAGGGCTGATTTCAGTATTCATCCCGCGCGGCTTATCTGAAACTGTAAGTCCGCCTGCCCTGCAAGGCGTCCAGATAATTCCAAGAGAGGAAAACGGCATGCCCGCCCAGGACACCAGCCGCTTCGTGATCCGTGATCGCAATTGGCACCCTAAAGCCCTGACCCCCGACTACAAGACCTCCATTGCCCGCTCGCCGCGCCAGGCATTGGTCAGCATCCCGCAGTCGATCAGCGAAACCACCGGCCCGGACTTCACCCACCTGGGTTTCGGCGCCCACGACCATGACCTGCTGCTGAACTTCAACAACGGTGGCCTGCCGATTGGTGAGCGCATCATCGTTGCCGGCCGCGTGGTCGATCAATACGGCAAGCCTGTGCCCAATACCCTGGTGGAAATGTGGCAGGCCAACGCTGGCGGCCGCTACCGCCACAAGAACGACCGCTACCTGGCACCGCTGGACCCTAACTTCGGTGGCGTCGGCCGTTGCCTGACCGACCGCGACGGCTACTACAGCTTCCGCACCATCAAGCCGGGCCCATACCCATGGCGCAACGGCCCGAACGACTGGCGCCCGGCGCACATCCACTTCGGCATCAGCGGCCCATCGATTGCGACCAAGCTGATCACCCAGCTGTACTTCGAGGGTGACCCGCTGATCCCGATGTGCCCGATCGTCAAGTCGATCGCCAACCCAGAAGCCGTGCAGCAGTTGATCGCCAAGCTCGACATGAGCAACGCCAACCCGATGGACTGCCTGGCATACCGCTTTGATATCGTGCTGCGCGGCCAGCGCAAGACCCACTTCGAAAACTGCTGAGGACCCCGCCATGCCAATCGAACTGCTGCCGGAAACCCCTTCGCAGACTGCCGGCCCCTACGTGCATATCGGCCTGGCCCTGGAAGCGGCCGGCAACCCGACCCGCGACCAGGAAATCTGGAACCGCCTGGCCAAGCCAGAGGCGCCGGGTGAACACATCCTGTTGATCGGCCAGGTCTATGACGGTAACGGGCACCTGGTGCGCGATTCGTTCCTGGAGCTGTGGCAGGCCGATGCCGCCGGCCAGTACCAGGATGCATACAACCTGGAAAACGCCTTCAACAGCTTCGGCCGCACCGCTACCACTTTCGATGCCGGTGAGTGGACCGTGCAAACGGTGAAGCCGGGTGTGGTGAAGAACGCGGCCGGCGTGCCGATGGCGCCGCACATCAACATCAGCCTGTTTGCCCGTGGCATCAACATCCACCTGCACACGCGCTTGTATTTTGATGATGAAGCCGAAGCCAACGCCAAGTGCCCGGTGCTCAACCTGATCGAGCAGCCGCAGCGCCGTGAGACGTTGATTGCCAAGCGTTGCGAAGTGGATGGGAAGACGGCGTACCGTTTCGATATCCGTATTCAGGGGGAAGGGGAGACGGTGTTCTTCGACTTCTGAGTTATTGGGGGCCGCTTCGCGGCCCATCGCAGGCAAGCCAGCTCCTACAGGTACAGCGCCAGTCAAGAGGTTGACGCTGTACCTGTAGGAGCTGGCTTGCCTGCGATGGGCTGCAAAGCAGCCCCAATTTCTACCAATCAACGCCGAACCAGCAAAACCCCACTTTCCATGTGATGGGTATACGGGAACTGGTCAAACAACGCACAACGCTCGATGCGGTGTGTGTCCTGCAACTGCTCAATGTTCGCCGCCAGCGTTTCCGGATTGCACGAGATGTACAAAATCCGCTCGAAGCGCCGGGTCAGCTCGCAGGTATCCGGGTCCATCCCCGCACGCGGCGGGTCGACGAACACGGTACCGAACGCGTAACTTTTCAGGTCGATCCCTTCCAGCCGACGGAACGGGCGCACGTCATTCAGCGCCTGGGTCAGCTCTTCAGCCGACAGCCGCACCAAGCGCACGTTATCCACACCGTTCTCATCAAGGTTGCTCAGCGCAGCATTGACCGAGGTCTTGCTGATCTCGGTTGCCAGCACTTGGCGCGCACGGGTGGCCAGTGGCAGGGTGAAGTTGCCGTTGCCGCAATACAGCTCCAGCAGGTCATCCTCGCGCTCGCCCATGGCGTCGAACGCCCAGCTCAGCATCTTCTGGTTCACCGCGCCGTTAGGCTGGGTGAACGCGCCTTCCGGCTGGCGATAGCTGAACACACGGCCCGCCACGTCCAGTTTCTCTACCGCGTAATCACGGCCAATCACCAGGCGCTTGCCCTTGGAGCGGCCTATCAGGCTTACCCCCAGTTCTTCGGCCAACTGCCGCGCCGCCACTTCCCAGGCCTCGTCCAGCGGGCGGTGGTAGCACATCGTGACCATCGCATCGCCGGCCAGTGTGGTGAGGAACTCCACCTGGAACAGGCGATTGCTCAGTGCCTCGCTGGCCTGCCAGGCCGCCTTCAGGCGCGGCATCAAGTCATTGATGCGCTCGCTGGCGATGGGGAAGTCGTCAATCAGGATCGCCTTGTGCTTCTCGCCCGGGGCGAACATCGCGTAGTGGCGCTGGCCGTCCTCGCGCCACAGGCGGAACTCGGCGCGCAGGCGATAGTGCTCGCGCGGCGAATCGAAAACAGCCGGTTCCGGCGCGCCGAACGGCGCCAGCAGCGCGCGCAGCCGGGCAACCTTGGCGTCCAGCTGGGTGGCGTAGGAGGAGGGGTCGAAAGCAGCACTCATGCGTTGAACCAGCCCAGCTTGATGACGAACAGGATGGAAAGGATCACCAGGGCCGGGTTCAGGTCGCGGTGGCGACCGGAGATCAGCTTGACGGCGGTCCAGGAAATGAAGCCGAAGGCGATGCCGTTAGCGATCGAGTAGGTCAGCGGCATGGCCAGGGCGGTCACCACCACAGGTGCGGCTTCGGTGACGTCGTCCCAGTTTATTTCCGCCAGGCCCGAGGCCATCAGCACGGCGACGAACAGCAGCGCTGGCGCCGTGGCGAAGGCCGGTACGCTACCGGCCAGCGGTGCGAAGAACAGCGCCAGCAGGAACAGCACGGCCACCACGATGGCGGTCAGGCCGGTGCGCCCGCCCGCGCTCACGCCGGCAGCCGATTCGATGTAGCTGGTGGTGGTCGAGGTGCCCAGCAGCGAGCCGGCCATGGCGGCGGTGCTGTCGGCGATCAGGGCGCGGCCCATCTTCGGCATGTGGCCGTCCTTGCCCATCAGGCCGGCGCGTTTGGCCACGCCGATCAGGGTGCCGGAGTTGTCGAACAGGTCGACGAACAGGAAGGCGAAGATGACGCTGACCAGGCCCACATCCAAGGCACCGGCGATGTCCAGCTGGAGGAAGGTCGGTGCCAGCGATGGCGGCATGGACACGACGCCGGCGAACGGCGTCACGCCCATCGCGATCGCGGCGATGGTCACGGCCAGAATGCCGATCAGCACCGCGCCGCGAACCTTCAGCGATTCGAGGCCGACGATCAGGAAGAAGCCCAGGGTGGCGAGGATCGGCGCCGGTTGCTTGAGGTCGCCCAGGCCAACCAGGGTGGCCGGGTTATCGACGACGATGCCTGCGTTATGCAGGGCGATCAGCGCCAGGAACAAGCCGATACCGGCGGCAATGGCCGAGCGCAGCGGCAGTGGGATGCTGTTCACGATCCATTCGCGAATGCGGAAGATCGACAGCAGGAAGAACATCACCGCCGACAGGAACACCGCGCCCAGCGCGACCTGCCAGGTGTGGCCCATGTGCAGGACCACGGTGTAGGTGAAGAAGGCGTTCAGGCCCATGCCCGGCGCCAGGGCGATCGGGTAGTTGGCGATCAGGCCCATGGTCGTCGAGCCGATGGCCGCGGCCAGGCAGGTGGCGACGAAGATCGCACCTTTGTCCATGCCGGTCTCGCCGAGGATGCTCGGGTTGACGAACAGGATGTAGGCCATGGCCAGGAAGGTGGTGACGCCCGCAAGAATCTCGGTGCGCACATTGGTGTTGTGTGCTTTTAGTTGAAACAGCCTTTCCAGCATGCCCGCTCCCCAAGGCGCCCCCGGCGCCGTGATTTGTATCGACCCCATCAGCAAAGCACAGACCGTACCGGTTGCCGTGGTTTTATCTGGGGCGGAAAAAAGCCGCGCATCATACCAGCATGCATGGCGGGGGCCTATGGCCATTGGGGAATGGGATTTTGCAAACCCACGCCACCCTCAACGCCTGTGCTGAAAACCGTGTAGGAGCAGCCTTGTGCTGCGAAGAGGCCGGTCTGACAGACGATGCGTTATGGCAGTTAGGGCCTCTTCGCAGCACAAGGCTGCTCCTACAAGGCTCCGCGCAGGGCCTGAGGCCGGTGATCAGCCGCTGTGCAACCGATCGCGTTTGGCCAACGTTGGGAACAGTTTTATCCACACCCCGGTCACCACCAGCGTGCCCACGCCACCGAGCACCACCGCCGGCACTGTGCCAAACCAGTGCGCCGTGACCCCGGATTCGAACTCGCCGAGCTGGTTCGAGGCACCGATGAACAAGCCGTTGACGGCGCTCACCCGCCCGCGCATTTCATCTGGCGTCTCCAACTGCACGAATGAACTGCGAATGACCATGCTGATCATGTCCGCCGCACCTAGCACCACCAGCACCGCCAGCGAGAACCAGAACGACGTCGACAGGCCAAACGCGATGGTCGCCACGCCAAATACGCCCACCGCTGTGAACATGGTGCGCCCGACCTTGCGCTCGAACGGGAAGCGCGCCAGCCACAGCGACATCAGCAACGCGCCCACCGCCGGTGCCGAGCGCAGCAGGCCCAGGCCCCAGGGGCCGGTGAGCAGGATGTCCTTGGCGAACACCGGCAACAGCGCGGTCGCGCCGCCCAGCAGCACGGCGAACAGGTCGAGCGAAATGGCCCCGAGAATGTCTGGCCGGCTGCGGATAAAGCGAATACCGGCCAATAGCGACTCCAGGCTGGCACGGCCGCGTTGGGCCACTTGCTGGCGCGCGTCCAGGCTCAAGGTCAGCACGCAAGCGATGGCGTACAGCCCTACGGTCGGCCCATACACCCAGATGCTGCCAAAGGCGTACAGCAAGCCGCCCACCGCCGGGGCGACGATGGTGGCGGCCTGGGTCGCCGAGGCCGAGGCTGCCACTGCCCGGGGGAACAACCCCGGCGGCACGACGTTGGGCAGCAGGGCCTGGGTCGCCGGCATCTCGAACGAACGTGTCGCGCCCAGCAGGAAGGCCAGGGCGAAAATCAGCTCGCGGCTGACGTTGTCGGTGGCGCTGCCCACCGCCAGCGCCAGGGCAATCAACCCCTGCAGGCTCTGGCACAGGGCGGCGACCTTGCGCCGGTCATAGCGGTCGGCAACATGCCCGGTGTGCAGCATGAACAGCACGCGCGGGGCGAATTCGACCAGGCCGACCAGGCCCAGGTCGAGCACATTGCCGGTGAGCTGGTAGAGGTGCCAACCGATGGCCACGGTGAGCATCTGGAAGCCGCTGGCGGTAAACACACGGGCCAGCCAGAAGGCGATGAAGGGGCGATGATGACGCAACAACTGCGGTGCGGAATCGGACATCGGAAACCTGTGGCCTCGGCGCAGTAGAGGGGGCGGCAGATTATCATCTGTTTGTAACAAGCAGTTACTGTTTGCCGTAATCGGCACTTTTTCACGGTTTATGTAAGAGGGTGGGGCAACGGGTCACGCGGCAATCAACCACACGGCCCGCCTGGCCATTCAGGACTATGCTTCCAGTCAGTCGTTGACCTGGATCAATCGTTGTAAATGCAACGATCAGCCGACGATGTGGCCTTTGGGCCGGAATCCCTGCGATTGCACAGAACAATTCCAACTCGCCGCACTCGATACCGTGGGGGCAGTAGGCGCCAGGGCCACGAGCCCGAACGCCGGATTATCTGAAGAGGAAGCACTATGTTCGGTTTAGAGGCCCTAGATCTCGCCCGAATCCAGTTTGCATTTACCGTGTCCTTTCACATCTTGTTCCCGGCCATCACCATTGGCTTGGCGAGCTATCTGGCGGTCCTCGAAGGCCTTTGGCTGCGGACCCACAACCAGGTCTACCGTGACCTCTACCACTTCTGGTCGAAAATCTTCGCCGTCAACTTCGGCATGGGCGTGGTTTCTGGCCTGGTCATGGCCTATCAGTTCGGCACCAACTGGAGCCGCTTCTCCGATTTCGCCGGCGCCGTCACTGGCCCCTTGCTCACCTATGAGGTGCTGACGGCGTTCTTCCTCGAGGCAGGCTTCCTGGGCGTCATGCTGTTTGGCTGGAACCGTGTCGGCCGCGGCCTGCACTTCTTCGCCACAGTCATGGTGGCGCTCGGCACGCTGGTCTCGACCTTCTGGATCCTGGCCTCCAACAGCTGGATGCAGACCCCGCAAGGCCACGAGATCATCGATGGCCGCGTGGTACCGGTGGACTGGCTGGCGGTGATCTTCAACCCCTCGTTCCCCTACCGGCTGATGCACATGGCCACGGCCGCGTTCGTTGCCACAGCCTTCTTCGTCGGCGCCTCGGCGGCCTGGCACTTGCTGCGCGGGCGTGACAACCCGGCCGTGCGCAAGATGCTGTCGATGGCCATGTGGATGGCGCTGATCGTTGCGCCGATCCAAGCGGTGATCGGTGACTTCCACGGGCTCAACACGCTCAAGCACCAGCCGGTCAAAATTGCCGCCATCGAGGGCCATTGGGAGAACGTGCCGGGCGAACCGACCCCGTTGATCCTGTTCGGCATCCCCGACATGAAAGCCGAGACCACGCGCTTCAAGGTCGAGATCCCAGCCCTCGGCAGCCTGATCCTGACCCACAGCCTGGACAAGCAAGTGCCCGCGATGAAGGAATTCCCGGCAGCGGACCGGCCCAACTCGACCATCGTGTTCTGGTCGTTCCGGGTCATGGTCGGGCTTGGCTTCCTGATGATCTTCGTGGGCCTGTGGAGCCTGTGGCTGCGCAAGCGCGGCACGCTCTACAGCTCCAGGCCGTTCCTGTACCTGACCCTGTGGATGGGGCCTTCCGGCCTGATCGCCATCCTGGCCGGCTGGTTCACTACCGAAATCGGCCGCCAGCCGTGGGTGGTGTATGGCCTGATGCGCACCTCCGAAGGGGTCTCCAACCACAGCTACGTTCAGCTCGGCTTTACCCTGGTGGCGTTCGTGGTGGTGTACTTCGCCCTGTTCGGCACCGGCCTCGGCTACATGATGCGCCTGGTGCGCAAAGGGCCGAAGACGGGCGAGGGGGATGAACCCAACCCAGGTGGCCCAGGCCAGAAACGCACGCCGGCGCGGCCGCTGTCCGCCGCCGATGATGGCCATGAGGCCAACACCGTCAGCCTGAGCAAGGGGAACTGAGCCATGGGTATCGACCTTCCGCTGATCTGGGCCGTGATCATCATCTTCGGCGTCATGATGTACGTGGTGATGGATGGTTTCGACCTGGGCATCGGCATGCTCTTCCCCTTCGTCAAGGGCGAGCGTGACCGTGATGTGATGATGAACACCGTCGCCCCCGTGTGGGACGGCAACGAGACCTGGCTGGTGCTGGGCGGCGCCGGGCTGTTCGGGGCCTTCCCGATGGCCTATTCGGTGGTGCTCGAAGCCTTGTACCTGCCGCTGATCCTCATGCTGATCGGCTTGATCTTCCGCGGCGTGGCCTTCGAGTTCCGTTTCAAGGCCAAGGATGACAAGCGGCACATCTGGGACAAGGCGTTCATTTGGGGTTCGTTGATCGCGACCTTCTTCCAGGGCGTTGCGCTGGGCGCGTTCATCGAGGGCTTCAAGGTGGTTGACCGCCACTATGCCGGTGGCACCCTCGACTGGCTGACCCCGTTCAGTGTGTTCAGCGGGTTGGGCCTGATTGTCGCCTACACCCTGCTGGGCTGCACGTGGCTGATCATGAAGACCGAAGGGCCGCTGCAATTGCAGATGCATGACCTGGCCAAGCCGCTGGCGCTGGTGCTGCTGGTGGTGATCGGTATCGTCAGCCTGTGGACGCCGATCGCCTACCCGCAAATCGCCGACCGCTGGTTCAGCATGCCTAACCTGATCTGGTTCATGCCGGTGCCGATCCTGGTGCTGGTGACCTTCTACGGGTTGCTCAAGGCGGTCGCGCGCAATGCCAACTACACGCCGTTCCTGCTGACCTTGGTGCTGATCTTCCTCGGTTACAGCGGCCTGGGCATCAGCGTATGGCCGAACATCATCCCGCCGTCGATCTCGATCTGGGATGCCGCGGCGCCGCCGCAGAGCCAAGGGTTCATGCTGGTGGGTACGTTGTTCATCCTGCCGTTCATCCTGGGGTACACCTTCTGGAGCTACTACGTGTTCCGCGGCAAGGTGACCCATGAAGACGGCTATCACTAGGAGGCGCGCATGATGACCGGCAAGCATGGCTTGGAAGAGAAGAAGCCACTGTGGCAGCGCCTGGGTTGGCTGGTGCTGATCTGGGCAATGAGTGTGGCGGCCCTGGGTGTGGCGGCCTATGTGATGCGCCTGTTCATGGGGGCAGCTGGCCTCACCACCCATTGATCAAAAGGGTTTAGCCCTTCCTTGTAGGAGCAGCCTTGTGCTGCGAAGAGGCCAGTGGCAGCACGTAGATTTTCGCTGCTGTCACCGGCCTCTTCGCAGCGCAAGGCTGCTCCTACCTGGGTTGCGCATGGCTGGAGTTTGGCAGTCGCAGATTGTTACTTGCGGGCCTTGAGGATCACGAACTTCGGCGTCGCCGCTACTTGTTCAACCCCGCGGAACAGCCGCGCCAGTTTGCTGTGGTAACCCAGGTGGCGGTTACCGACGATGTACAGCGCACCCCCCACCACCAATGCCTCGCGGGCCTGCTGGAACATGCGCCAGGCCAAGAAGTCGCCGACCACTTGCTGTTGGTGGAACGGCGGGTTGCACAGCACCACGTCCAGCGATTGTTTTTCCACCCCTGCCAAGCCATCGGCCGCCAGCATCACTGCCGGGCGCTCGCCCAGCGCTGCCTGCCAGTTTTCGCGCGCCGATTGCACCGCCATGTACGACTCGTCGACCAGCGTGTAATGCGCCTCAGGGTTATCCAGGGCACTGGCGATCGCCAACACGCCGTTGCCACAGCCCAGGTCCGCGACACGGGCGGCGCCCAGGTTGCGCGGCAGGTGGGGGAGAAACGCGCGGGTGCCGATATCCAGGCCATCGCGGCAGAACACATTGGCGTGGTTGACCAGTTCCAGCGCCGGCGATTCGAGCTGATAGCGGCTAGGGTAGGGCGAGCGCGCAGTCGGGCGCTCGGCAACGGTGGCCGTCAGCAGGCGGGCCTTTTTTTGCGCCAGCGAGGCCTGTACCGGGCCGATGTACTTCTCCATCAGGTCACCCGCCGCGCGTGGCAGGTGCTTGATCATCGCCCCGGCGATCACCTGCGCGCCGGGCGCCAGGTGGCCCTGCAGGCGGATGAGTTGCTCTTCGAGCAAGGCCAGGGTCTTGGGCACACGCACCAGTACGCGGTCGAACGGGCCCTGCCACCGCTCACTGGCCGGCACGAACGGCACGCTGTCGAACGGCTTGCCGTTGCGGGCGAGGTTTTTTTCCAGGGCCAGGTGCGCCAGGTGCGAGTCGCCGCTGCTGACCACCGCAAGTTGCCCAGCCAAGCTGGCAGCCAAGGCGCCAAAGCTGTCATTGAGCACCAGTACCCGGCAGTTCGCGTCAGGCGCCTGCTCATGCAGTTGCGCGAGCAGGTACTCGTCGGCGGCATCGAAGGCCTGCAGCGGGTCGTTGGCCTGGTCCGGCTGGCGGATCAGGTCGAGTTCGGCGTAGGGGGTGGTCAACAAGGGCATGGCGTCTGGCTCGGGTACGAATCTGCCCGTTGCGGATCGCCACGGGCTTTGCCGCGCAATTCTACAGGGCTTTGCCGATGGTCGCAGAAATGGCTGTCAGATCCACCCACGCAGGGCGGCAATGGCGATGGCGCCGGCCTTGTTGGCGGCGTTGGTCTTGGTGATCACGCTGCGGATGTGGAAGTTTACCGTGCTTTGCGACAGCGACAGGATGCAGGCGACGTCGGCGGCAGTCTTGCCGGCGGCCGACCATTTCAGCACTTCCAGTTCCCGCTCGCTCATTTTCGGCTGGGGTGGGCAGAGGGCGTTCAGGTGGTGCTCGCACAGCACGGCGTGCAGGGTGTGGCACAGCCACTGCACGCTGCCGCCTTTTTCATAGAGTTCGTTGATCGCTATTCTGCCCGCCGGCCTGGCGACGCTCACCTGGCTCTCGTTGTGTTGCACGTCGTGCAGCGACTGCGTCCAGCCATGACGCAGGCCATGTTCGCAGGCTACTTCGCGAAAGTGCGGGGCTTCACGGTACAGCTCGTCGGTCCAGAGTACGGGCATGGTTTGGCAATGGCTTACGCGTGCGGCAGGGTCCTGCATGTAGAGCTCATCGCGCTGATAGCGCTCGATCCACTCGGCGGGGTAGTTGCTGTAGAGGTACACCCGGGGCGTCTGGGTGGCGATTTGGATGCGGATGTTCAGCCCGAGGTGTTGCATGCCCAGGTCCTGCACCAGGTGCACAGCGATATCGAACAACTTCCGTGGGGATCGCTCGCTGACAAAATGGTGAAGATGCTCAGGCTTCCAGTGATGCATCTGTGACACTCCGAAGGGGCAACAGGATCCAATCCGTTTGCATACCCGCATCATTGTAGGAAAAGACCTAGTGTAGCGTTGGGATTTTTTGTTATAGCGATCAGGATTATCTGCGTCATCGGCAGCATCGGCGTGGTGAGGCCTTACAAACCGGTGGTTTTTATCCAGGCCGCTTTGCGCGACACTGTGCGCACGTCAACCTTGGAGCCCGATATGACCGCCAGCGCCGAAAAGTTCACCCGCCAGACACTGCTCGATGTTCAGCCATTGACGCCGAACCTCTTCAGCCTGCGGGTCACGCGCGATTCGGGTTTTCGCTTCCGTGCCGGCCAGTTCGCTCGCCTTGGCGTGACCAAGGCCGATGGCAGTGTAGTCTGGCGCGCCTATTCCATGGTCAGCGCTCCCCATGACGAGTACCTCGACTTCTTCTCGATCGTGGTGCCCGGCGGGGAGTTCACAAGTGAACTGAGCCGGTTGGGCGAAGGTGACAGCTTGCTGATCGACCGGCAGGCCTTTGGTTTTCTGACCCTTGACCGCTTCATCGGCGGCCGCGACCTGTGGCTGCTGGCCACCGGCACCGGCATCGCACCGTTCATGTCCATCCTGCAGGACTTCGAGGCCTGGGAGCGGTTTGACAGCATCAAACTGGTGTACTCGGTACGCGAGGCGAAGGAGCTGGCCTACGTGGACGACATTGCCGGGTTGGAGCAACGTGATTACCTGGCCGAGTTTGCCGGCAAGTTGCAGTTCATTCCGGTGGTCACGCGCGAGCAGCACCCCGGTGCGTTGAATGCACGTATTACCACGCTGATCGAGAATGGTGAGCTGGAGAAGGCGGCGGGGCTGGAACTGTCGCCCGAGCATTCGCGCATCATGCTCTGCGGTAACCCGGAGATGATCGATGAAACCCGAAAGGTGCTCAAGGCGCGTGACCTGCAGTTGAGCCTGAGCAAGCGGCCGGGGCAGGTGGCGGTGGAAAACTACTGGTAATGCACGGGGCCGCAATGCGGCCCCAGTACGTTTCAGGGCAAGCGGTTCTGGTTCTGCGTCTTGAGCAGGTCACGAATCTCGGTCAGCAGCGTTTCTTCAGCGCTTGGCACGGGCGGCGCGCTCGGTGCCACCGCTTCTTCGCGCTTCAGGCGGTTGATCGCCTTCACACCCATGAAGATGGCAAACGCAACGATCACGAAGTCGATCACGGTCTGGATGAACTTGCCGTAGGCCAGCACCACCGCCGGAATGTCACCTTCTGCAGCCTTCAAGGTAATCGCCAGGTCACTGAAGTCCACGCCACCGATCAACAACCCCAGTGGCGGCATGACCACGTCACCCACGAAGGACGAGACGATCTTGCCGAAGGCCGCGCCGATGATGATACCGACCGCCATGTCGACGACATTGCCTTTGACCGCGAAGGCCTTGAACTCACTGATCATGCCCATGTTCGATTCCTTTGTAACAAATGGTGAGGTAAACGCAGTGTAAGCCACTTAAACGCTTCATGCGTTAGGTACAGCCCTAATGACTGTGGTTAGAACGAATAGTTTTGTCGCATCTCGAAGCGTTCGAGACACGTCTCGCTCGGCTATCATGGCGGTTTTTCCAGGAGAATCCGCCCATGGCCAAGGCCAAGCGCTTGTATGGCTGCACCGAGTGCGGCGCGACCTTTCCCAAATGGGCCGGCCAGTGCGGTGAATGCGGGGCCTGGAACACCCTGGTCGAAACCATGATCGAAAGCGGCGGCGCGGCCGCGCCCAGCAGCGGCCGCGCCGGCTGGACCGGGCAGCAGGCGCAGATCAAGACACTGGCCGAAGTCAGTGTGGAAGAAATCCCGCGTTTTACCACCAGCAGCACCGAACTGGACCGCGTACTGGGCGGCGGCTTGGTCGACGGCTCGGTGGTGCTGATCGGGGGTGACCCAGGCATCGGCAAGTCGACCATCCTGCTGCAGACGTTGTGCAACATCGCGGTGCAGATGCCCGCGCTGTACGTCACCGGCGAAGAGTCGCAACAGCAGGTGGCCATGCGCTCACGCCGCCTGGGCCTGCCCCAGGACCAGCTCAAGGTGATGACCGAAACCTGCATCGAGACCATCATCGCCACGGCCCGTGTGGAAAAACCCCGGGTCATGGTCATCGACTCGATCCAGACCATTTTCACCGAACAACTGCAATCGGCGCCCGGCGGCGTGGCCCAGGTGCGCGAGAGCACGGCATTGCTGGTGCGCTACGCCAAGCAGAGCGGCACGGCGATTTTTCTGGTCGGCCACGTCACCAAGGAAGGCTCGCTGGCCGGGCCGCGCGTGCTCGAGCACATGGTCGATACGGTGCTGTATTTCGAAGGTGAGTCCGATGGCCGCCTGCGGCTTCTGCGGGCGGTTAAGAACCGTTTTGGCGCGGTCAACGAACTGGGCGTGTTCGGCATGACCGACCGCGGCCTCAAGGAGGTCTCGAACCCGTCGGCGATCTTCCTCAACCGCACCCAGGAAGAAGTGCCGGGCAGTGTGGTGATGGCCACCTGGGAGGGCACGCGGCCGATGCTGGTTGAGGTGCAGGCGCTGGTCGATGACAGCCACCTGGCCAACCCGCGCCGGGTGACCCTGGGCCTGGATCAGAACCGGTTGGCCATGTTGCTGGCGGTGCTGCACCGCCACGGCGGCATTCCCACCCACGACCAGGACGTGTTCCTTAACGTGGTGGGCGGGGTGAAGGTACTCGAAACCGCGTCTGACCTGGCGTTGCTGGCTGCGGTGATGTCCAGCTTGCGCAACCGGCCGTTGGCCCATGGGCTGCTGGTGTTTGGCGAAATTGGCCTGTCGGGTGAGGTGCGGCCGGTGCCCAGCGGCCAGGAGCGGTTGAAAGAGGCGGCCAAGCACGGCTTCAAGCGGGCCATCGTGCCCAAGGGCAATGCGCCGAAGGAGCCGCCTGCGGGGTTGCAGGTGATTGCCGTGACCCGGCTGGAGCAGGCTTTGGACGCCCTGTTCGAGTAGCCCTGCACCGGCCTCTTCGCGGGGCAAGTCGGACCGCCGCACCGCCGCTCCCACAGGTCTTGCGCAGCCCACAGAGGCAGCGGGGTCTCTGTGGGAGCGGGTTTACCCGCGAAGAGGCCGGCACAGGCAAACAAAAAAGGGAGCCGACGATGCGCATCGGCTCCCCCCGCGTAACCGCTCAATCAGCGGTCAATGCTCGGCAACCGCACTGCGCCTGGGCGCCTCGTTGCCATGCTCGTCCAGCTCCATCATCGGCACTTCATTACCCTCCGCATCGAACAGCTTGCCATCCTTGAAGTAGTCGCCATCGCGCAGTGCGGAGATGTCGGAATACTGGATGGTGCGCTCGTAGGCCGCAGCGAACACCGACTGCTGGTCCGAATTACCGGCTGTGAAGTGGTTGAAGATCAGGTTCAGCAGGATGGCCATGATCGCCGCCGAGCTGATGCCGGAGTGGAAGATGGTCTCGAACCAGTTCGGGAAGTGGTGGTAGAAGGTCGGTGCGGCAATCGGGATCATGCCGAAGCCCAGCGACGCGGCGACGATGATCAGGTTGACGTTGTTCTTGTAGCTGACCTTGGACAGGGTCCGGATGCCGCTGGCCGCCACGGTGCCGAACAGCACGATGCCCGCGCCACCCAGTACCGGGGTGGGTACCGCGGCAATCACCCGGCCCATGATCGGCAGCAGGCCGAGCACCACCAGGATCACGCCACCAGTGGCCACCACATAACGGCTCTTGACCCCGGTCACGGCCACCAGGCCGACGTTCTGGGCGAAGGCACTTTGGGTGAACGAGCCGAAGATCGGCGCCAGGATGCTCGACGCCATGTCGGCACGCAGGCCATTGCCCAGGCGCTTGGAGTCGACCTTGGTTTCAATGATGTCGCCCACCGCAAGGATGTCGGCCGAGGTTTCCACCAGGGTCACCATGATCACGATGCACATCGACAGGATCGCGGCGATGTGGAATTCCGGCATGCCGAAATGGAACGGCGTGGGGAAGGCGAACATCGGGCCTTGGGTGACCTTGCTGAAATCGGTCATGCCCAGCGCCCAGGCGATCAGGGTACCCACCACCATGGCCAGCAGAATCGACAGACGAGAGATGGTCGCGCTGCCCAGCTTGCTCAGCAGCAGGACGATGGCGAAGGTCAGCGCCGCCAGGCCGATGTTGGCCATGCTGCCGAACTCCGGCGAGGCGCTGTTGCCGCCCATCACCCAGCGTGCGGCCACCGGCATCAGGGTCAGGCCGATGGTGGTGATGACGATACCGGTCACCAGCGGCGGGAAGAACTTGGTAATGCGCGAAAACACGGGGGTAATCAGGAAGCCGATGAACGAGGCCGCCATGACCGCGCCCAGCACACCTGGCAGGCCACCGCCGCCCTCGCTGCTGAGGATCGCGCCCATGGTTGCCACGCCAGCGAACGACACGCCCTGCACCAGCGGCAGCTGACAACCGAAGAACGGCAGGCCCAGCGTCTGCAGCAAGGTGGCCAGGCCACCGGCAAACAACGAGGCGGCGATCAGCATGCCGATCTCGGCACCGTTCAGGCCTGCGGCCTGCCCCAGAATCAGGGGTACCGCGACAATCCCTCCATACATGGTCAACACATGCTGCAGACCATAGGCCAAGTTGGCCCCAAGGCCGAGGTTTTCATCCTCGGGGCGCTTGGCGGGAGACGTGCTAGGGGACGTAGTCATGGAGCAGGCTCTCTGCGTTTATTGTTGTGCCGCTACTGTAGACACTTCCTACAAATGATTGCCACAACAATTGTATACAATATTTTGATCGGAGCGCGAACAAGCAGGCTCGCAAGGTGTGCTAGAGCCCAATGCAGAACGCGTACCAAGTCGACAGAGGCTGTACTAGAGGGGTGTGTACAAAGCACTGCTACCCAGGCTTAAAGCTGTCTGGGTAGACAGGAAACACGGGGTGGGGAGGATGTTAGCTAGCTAAAAGATCCCATTATTCGATGAGTTCACGCAGCTCACGCATCATTTCGGTGCTGTCGGCCACGTTCAATTCCACAAGACGGTGCAAATGGGTCATCGAATCGATGTCGATGTAGAGGCAAACGAAGCCCAGGCGGGAGGGTTCTTCGTGGCGCAGTTCCACTTGCATCTCTACCCGGGTGGAAGGGTCGAGGTGGATAATTGCCTCGAAGTCCTGCGTCAAGTCCGCTTCCCAGTTCGCCGGCCGTTCCACCAGCAGGCCTTTGAGTGAAACGTCCAGCAACTTCGTCGGCCAGCGCTGCAGGCCTTGGCGCAATTCGGTCGTTGCATCGAACTCGATGCGTTGAAAACGGCGGCGTTCGTCGTGATCGCTCATGGGGGACTCTCCGGGTGACAACCTGACTATAGTGAGTATGGTAGGTACATCAGGTACCGCAATCTGGCCGCAGAGGCTCTAGACCAAAGCAAGTGTGGCAATGCGCGATGACTCGCCCTAGACTCGATAGGCGGTCTTTCCAATCCACCAGCTGGAAGCAAACCATGAACAACAATAATAGCCTGCTACGCCATATTCCGTGGCTGGCGCTGGCAGTCATAGGGGCCTGCGCGCTGGGTGTGGTTGCCCTGCGTCGCGGTGAGGCGATCAACGCCTTGTGGATCGTGGTCGCGGCAGTGGCCATCTACTTGGTCGCCTATCGCTACTACAGCCTGTTCATCGCCACCAAGGTGATGCAACTCGACCCTCGCCGCGCTACGCCGGCGGTGCTCAACAACGATGGCCTGGACTACGTCCCGACCAACAAACACATCCTGTTCGGCCACCACTTCGCCGCCATCGCTGGCGCCGGCCCGCTGGTCGGCCCGGTACTCGCCGCGCAGATGGGCTACCTGCCCGGCACACTCTGGCTGATCGCCGGTGTGGTGCTGGCCGGTGCGGTGCAGGACTTCATGGTCCTGTTCATGTCCACCCGCCGCAATGGCCGCTCGCTGGGCGACATGGTGCGCGAGGAAATGGGCCGCATCCCCGGCACCATCGCCTTGTTCGGCTGCTTCCTGATCATGATCATCATCCTCGCGGTGCTGGCGCTGATCGTGGTCAAGGCCCTGGCCGAGAGCCCATGGGGCATGTTCACGGTGATGGCGACCATCCCGATCGCGATGTTCATGGGCATCTACATGCGCTACATCCGCCCGGGCCGCATTGGCGAGATCTCGGTGGTCGGCGTGGTGCTGCTGCTGGCATCGATCTGGCTCGGCGGCGTGATCGCTGCAGACCCGGTCTGGGGCCCGGCGTTCACCTTCACCGGCGTGCAGATCACCTGGATGCTGGTGGGTTATGGCTTCGTCGCTGCCGTACTGCCGGTCTGGCTGGTATTGGCACCGCGTGACTACCTGTCGACCTTCCTCAAGATCGGCACCATCGTGGGCCTGGCCATCGGTATCCTGATCATCGCGCCTGAGCTGAAAATGCCGGCCCTGACCCAGTTCACCGACGGTACCGGCCCGGTCTGGAAGGGCACCCTGTTCCCGTTCCTGTTCATCACCATTGCGTGTGGTGCGGTATCGGGCTTCCATGCGCTGATCTCTTCGGGCACCACGCCCAAGCTGCTGGACAACGAAACCAACGCCCGTTACATCGGCTACGGCGGCATGCTGATGGAATCGTTCGTTGCCATCATGGCCATGGTTGCCGCCTCGGTGATCGAGCCGGGCGTGTACTTCGCCATGAACAGCCCGGCCGCCGTGGTCGGTGCCGACGTGGCGTCGGTGGCGCAGACGGTCAGCAGTTGGGGCTTCCTGATCACCCCTGAGCAGCTCGAAGCGGTCGCCCGCGACATCGGCGAGCACACCATCCTGGCCCGTGCCGGTGGTGCGCCAACCTTGGCGGTGGGTATCGCACAGATCCTTCACCAGGTGCTGCCGGGTGAAAACACCATGGCCTTCTGGTACCACTTCGCGATCCTGTTCGAAGCGTTGTTCATCCTGACCGCCGTGGACGCCGGTACCCGTGCCGGCCGCTTCATGCTGCAAGACCTGCTGGGCAGCTTCGTACCGGCCCTGAAACGCACCGAATCGTGGGGCGCCAACCTGCTCGCCACCGCCGGTTGCGTGGCACTCTGGGGCTACTTGCTGTACCAAGGCGTGATCGACCCGCTGGGTGGCATCAACACCTTGTGGCCGCTGTTCGGTATCTCCAACCAGATGCTGGCCGGTATCGCCTTGATGCTGGGTACCGTGGTGCTGATCAAGATGAAGCGCCAGCGCTACATCTGGGTGACCCTGCTGCCGGCTGTGTGGCTGCTGATTTGCACCACCGCTGCGGGCCTGATCAAGCTGTTCGACCCGAACCCGGCCGTGGGCTTCCTGGCCCTGGCCAAGAAGTACAGCACCGCCCTGGACGCTGGCCAAGTACTGGCCCCGGCCAAGGACATCGGCCAGATGCAGCACGTGATCTTCAACGCCTACACCAACGCGGGCCTGACGATTCTGTTCCTGCTGGTGGTCTTCAGCATCCTGTTCTTCGCCATCAAGGTCGGCTACGCCGCCCTCGGCCGCAAGGAACGCACCGACAAGGAAACCCCGTTCCAGGCGCTGCCTGACGCGTAAACGAGAGGACTGCAGCTATGTTCAACGACCTGGGTCGACTGGGTAAGTACCTGGGGCAGGCAGCCCGCCTGATGGTCGGCATGCCCGACTACGACAACTATGTCGAACACATGCAGAACAAGCACCCGGACAAACCGGTGATGAGCTACGAGGCGTTCTTCCGCGAACGCCAGGAAGCGCGCTACGGTGGCAAGTCCGGGCCCAAGTGCTGTTGAGCCTGCAACACCTGTGAACCTGTGGGAGCCCGGGCAACCGGGCTCCCACAGTCATTTTCAGCTTCAGGAGTACTTCGCGTGCAAACGCCTATCCCCGTCACTGTACTGACCGGCTTTCTGGGTGCCGGCAAGACCACCTTGCTCAAGCACATGCTCAAGGCCGAGCACGGCCTGAAGATCGCCGTGATCGAAAACGAGTTCAGCGAGGCCGGCATCGACAGCCAACTGCTGGGTGACGAGCCGGTGCAAGTCATGACCCTGGCCAACGGCTGCGTGTGTTGCAGCATTCATGGCGACCTGACCCGTGCCTTGTACCTGCTGCTGGAACGCCTGGACGCTGGCGAGATCGCCTTCGACCGCCTGGTGATCGAGTGCACCGGCCTTGCCGACCCGGCACCGGTGGCGCAGACCTTTTTCATCGACGAGGACCTGCGTGACCGCTACATCCTCGACGGCATCATCACCTTGGTCGATGCCGCCCATGCCGAGCTGCACCTGACCCAGGCCATCGCCCAGGCCCAGGTCGGTTTTGCCGACCGGCTGTTGCTGAGCAAGACTGACCTGGTCGAGCCGGCGGCGGTGGAGGCCCTGCGTGAGCGGCTGTCGCGCATCAACGGCCGTGCCGCTGTGCGTGTGGTCGAGCACGGGCGCATCGATTTGGCCGAGCTGCTCGATGTGCGCGGTTTCAACCTCAATATCGACTTGGGCGCCAGCCTTAAACCCACCCTGCGCCCGGTGCTCAAACCGGCCACCCCGGACCGCATCTCCACCCTGGTGCTGCGTACCGACACGCCGCTGGACATCGACCGGCTCAGCGACTTCATGAACGAACTGCTGGAAACCCATGGTAAGCAGTTGCTGCGTTACAAGGGCGTGCTGAACATTGCCGGCGAAGACCGTCGCCTGGTGTTTCAGGGCGTGCTGAAACTGTACGGCTTCGACTGGGATGCCGAGTGGGCAGCAGGCGAGGCACGCGAAAGCGTGATGGTGTTCATTGCCGACGAACTGCCCGAGGCTACGATTCGGGCTGGGTTCGAGGCTTTGAGCAAGCCTTGAGCCGCTGGGGCGCCTGAGCCGCGAACCAGGCCGGCCATGAACTGCGGTGGCGGGTTTGCACCTCGATGCACGGGATCAGGCGCTCAGTCAGCACGGCAGTCTGCCGCACGGCCTTGGCGGTGCGGTATTTGACACTGTGGATGCACTCGCGGTCGCCGAATTCGCAGCGGTTCAGCGAGGTACCGCCGCAGGGGCCGTTGGCCAGGCCTTTGGGGCAGGTTTCCGGGCAGATGTAGAGGGTGTCTTCGAGGCGGCAGCGGCCGCAGGTGTCGCAGCCCAGCAACGGGCGTTTCACCGCACGTTCCACCCCGTGCAGCACGCGGGCGCCTGGGGCCGAGGCCCACAGCGGTTGGCGAACGGCCCAGCCGAATGCCTTGCTCAGCCAGTTGTTGCGGCTGAACAGCAGGGCATGGAAGGCGTGCAGCAGGTGGTAGCGCGCTTTTTCTGTGCTCGACGCGCTGACCTTCGACTCGCCCTGGCGCCAGCTGGCTGCTGGGGGGTGGAAGACCACGGCGGGCAGGCCGTGCACCTGCCAGCTGGCAGCCCAGGCGGGCGCCCACTGTTCCAGCGAATGGAGCTGCGCTTGCCAATGTTCGAGGCGTTCTTCCAGGGCCAGCAACTGCTTGAGTTCGTGAATGCCCGACAGGTGCACACCGGCGTAACCCATCAACTTCACACCGATGACCTGCAGGGCCAGGCGGTCGACGCTGCGCGCCTGTGCGTACGCCTTGGACACGGCGGCCTCGGCTTCGAGCATGTCGCGCATGGACGGGCTGACCGTCACCCCGGCCACGTGATCGAGCATGGCGGCGCGCCCGTGGGTAAGGCTCATCAGGCACGCCAGCAAAGGTTTCGGGTTGGGCTGACGGTTCATCCACGCCTGGGCTTCCTGATGCTTGCTGGCATCGAAGCCCAGTTGCAGGGTCAGGAAATCGGCCCCTGCGGCGAGTTTTTTCTCGGCTTTGAAGTACTGCGCCCCCCCTTCTTCCTCGCAGTACTTGAACGGGTTGAGCGCGGCACCCAGCAGCCAGTGCGGGCAGGCTTGGCGTGCGATCTGCAGGGCGGCCACCGATTCCAGGTAGCGCACCGGGCGCTGCCCAGGTTGGTGGCCGGGCAGGCGGTCGCCGGTGAGCAGCAGTAACTGGTCCAGCCCATCGGCGTCCATGCGTTGCAGTTGCGCGAGCAAGTGGTGGCGTTCGCGGTCCTTGCCCGAGAAGTGCGGCAAGGCCGGCACCGGCGAGCTGAAGCTGGCCAGGGCGTCGAGGGGCGACATGTCCAGCGGGCTGCCGACGCGATCACCGATGGCCACCGTCATCGGCCAGCCACACAGGTGCCCGCGGGCCATGATCGCTTGCATGGCGGCGAAGCGTTCCGCCGACGGCTTGGGGACGAACTCCATGACGCAGACGAAGGTTTTTTCGTGCAGCGCCGTTTTCAGCAGGCTCATGGATCGGGCACCGAATTGGGGCAGGGTGGCATTGTGCGGCAAATGGCCGAGAGGGTCATGTCCACATGCGTAGGGCGCTGCTCTGAACAAGACATCCCCGTGCTCTGCACCGGTGTTTTCACGCGCTTCTGTGTAGGAGCAGCCTTGCGCTGCGAAGAGGCCCGTATGCCGGGTAGCGACGTATTAGCCATAAGTGCCTCTTCGCAGCACAAGGCTGCTCCTACAAGGCCCGATGTTCAATGCGAAGTTCGTGATCCTCCAGGCGCGCACGTAAAACTCAGTGACTGCCAAATCCAGTCATGCGCACTTCTGTGTAGGAGCAGCCTTGCGCTGCGAAGAGGCCCGTGTGCCGGGTAGAGATGTATTAGCCGTAAGGGCCTCTTCGCAGCACAAGGCTGCTCCTACAGACCTCACATAAACATGAGGAAATCTTGATTTCATCTTAAATTAAATGAGTTTGTCTCAAGGCTCGGTTGCCCCGAAAATTCCCGCATTCACTTTTGCGTTCAGAGGGGCAAGACATGGCACTGGCACACAACCTGGGTTTGGCGCGCATCGGCCACGATCGCGAACTGAAAAACGCCCAGGAAGCCTTCTGCAACGGTGAGCTCGACGAAGCCGGGCTGCGCGCGGTAGGCCGTGATCTGCGTGCCACCCACTGGCAGGAACAGAAAGACGCAGGTATCGACCTGCTGCCCGTGGGCGACTTCGCCTGGTGCGACCAGGTGCTCACCCACTCGTTGACCTTCGGCGTTGTGCCCGAGCGTTTGCGCAGCCACGACGGTGCCAAGCCAACCCTGCAAACCCTGTTCGCCATGGCACGTGGCCAGGAAATGACCCAGTGCTTCGACACTCACTATCACTATCAGGCACCTGAGTTCAGCGCCGACCAGCAGTTCGCCCTGAGCTGGGAGCAGCTGTTCGAAGAGGTTGCAGAAGCCAAGGCCCTGGGCCACGCGGTCAAGCCCGTGGTGATCGGCCCGCTGACCTACCTGTGGCTGGGCACCACCCAAGGCGCCGACTTCGACAAGCTGGAACTGGTCGATCGGCTGCTGCCGCTGTACGACGAAATCTTCAATCGCCTGGCCGCGCAGGGCGTCGAGTGGGTACAGATCGACGAGCCGATCCTGGTGCTCGACCTGCCGCAGGAATGGAAAAACGCCTACGAGCGCGTCTACAACATCCTGCAGCGCGCACCGCTGAAGAAACTGATCACCACCTACTTCGGTGGCCTGGAAGAAAACCTCGGCCTGGCGGCCAACCTGCCAGTCGATGGCCTGCACATCGACCTGGTGCGTGCCCCAGACCAATACCCCACCATCCTCGACCGCCTGCCCGCCTACAAGGTCCTGTCGCTGGGCTTGGTCAACGGCTATGACGACACGGCCGGCGACCTGGAAAAAGCCGTTACCGTCCTGCAGCACGCCGCCGAACGCCTGGGTGACCGCCTGTGGGTCGCGCCGTCTTGCTCGCTGCTGCACAGCTCGGTGGGCCTGGCCGTGCAGAAGTGCCAGCAAGTGGCCGTGCTGGCCAACGCCGTCAAAGCGCCAGAGGCTTTTGACGTGGCGGCTGCCTAACGCCTCCTTGCCGTGTGATGAGGTGCTTATAATGCCGGCTCGAAACGTACTCGACAGGGAGTGATGCGATGAGAGTTCTGGTAGTCGGCGCCAGCAAGGGGCTGGGCAAGGCCTTCATGGAAGGGCTGGGCAAGCCGGGCGATACGCTGATAGGTGTGTCCCGCTCGCGCCCCGAAGGGGTGGTGGTCAGCAAGGGGGTCAAGGTGCAGTGGATTGCGGCCGACCTCGGTCAGCCGGCTGCCGCCGTCGAGGCCGTTGCCCAGGCGCTGGCCGAGGGAGGCGTGGATACCCTCATCTACAACCTCGGGCTGTGGGAGGCCGAGGCGTTTTCAGAACACTACAGCTTCCTGGACGATCACGACCCAGAGCTGCAACGCATGGTCGACTGCAACATCACGGCCACTGTCCTGCTGATCAAGCGCTTGCTGCCGATGCTGCTGGAAAGCGAGAAACCACGGATCATCCTTACCGGTTCCACTTCAGGCCTGCCGCAGAGCGGGCGCCCTGAAGTGACGTTTGCTGCGTCCAAGTTCGCCCTGCGCGGGATTGCCGAGGCTTTGCGTGAGGGGTATCGCGAACAGCGCCTGGGTGTGACGTGCCTGAACTTGGGTTACCTGAACACCGAGGATGGCCTGAATGTGCCAGTTGCCGACGCTGCGGCGCGGGGGGAGGGCGGGTTGATTCCGCTGCACGATGTGGTGCTGATGGTGCGGACGATGTTAGAGCTGTCGGCGGCAAGTTATGTGCGCGAGTTGACCTTGCCGGCCATTGCCGATGAGCGGTTCTGAGTAAGCAGGCCCGGCCTCTTCGCGGGGCAAGCCCGCTCCCACAGGAAAAGCACAAACCTTGAGAGCTGTGGTTAACCTTTGGGAGCCACAGGAAAAGCACAAACCTTGAGAGCTGTGCTTAACCTGTGGGAGCGGGCTTGCCCCGCGAAGGGGCCGGGCCTGCTGGCATCAATGACTGATCAGCGCTCGATCGCCAACGCCACACCCTGGCCACCGCCAATGCACAACGTGGCCAGCCCTTTCTTCGCATCACGCTTGATCATCTCGTGCAGCAAGGTCACCAGCACCCGGCACCCCGATGCCCCAATCGGGTGGCCAAGCGCAATCGCCCCACCATTCACGTTCACCCGTGCCGCATCCCATTCCAGCGCCTTGCCCACCGCCAGCGCCTGCGCGGCAAAGGCCTCGTTGGCTTCGATCAGGTCCAGGTCCGCCAGCTGCCAGCCGGCTTTGTCCAGGCAGCGCTGGGTGGCTGAAACCGGGCCAATGCCCATGATCGCCGGGTCTACGCCAGCACTGGCATAGGCCGCGATCTTGGCCAGCACCGGCAGGCCCAGGGCCTTGGCCTTGGTGGCGCTCATCAGCAGCACGGCGGCGGCGCCGTCATTGAGGCTGGAAGCATTGCCAGCCGTGACGCTGCCGTCCTTTTTGAAGGCTGCGCGCAACTTGCCCAGCGATTCGGCGGTGGTGTCCGGGCGGGGCTGTTCGTCGCGTTCGAAGACCTTGGGCTCACCCTTTTTCTGCGGCATCACGATGGGGGTGATCTCGTCCTTGAAACGGCCCGCCTCAATCGCGGCCACGGCCTTGCGCTGGGACTCGGCGGCGAAGGCATCTTGCTGCTCACGGCTGAGGCCGTACTTATCCACAAGGTTCTCGGCGGTAATGCCCATGTGGTAGTCGTTGAAGGCATCCCACAGGCCGTCGGTAATCATACTGTCGATCAGCTGGCCGTGGCCCATCCGCTGGCCCGTGCGCGCCGAAGGCATGACGTAGGGGGCCAGGCTCATGTTTTCCTGGCCGCCGGCAATCACCACCTCGGCGTCGCCGCAGCGGATGGCCTGGGCCGCCAAGTGCAGGGCCTTGAGGCCCGAGCCGCAAACCTTGTTGAGCGTCAGCGCGGGCACGCTGAAGGGCAGGCCGGCCTTGATCGCGGCCTGGCGGGCCGGGTTCTGGCCAGCGCCGGCGGTAAGCACCTGGCCGAGGATGACCTCGTCGACCTGGGCTGGGTCCAGTTGTGTCTGTTCCAGCAGGCGCTTGATTACGGCGGCGCCGAGGTCGACGGCGGGCACTGTTGCCAAGGCGCCCTGGAAGCTGCCGATGGCGGTACGGGTGGCGGCGACGATGACCACGTCGTTCATGTTGTTGTTCTCCGTGCAAGGGTGAGCGCCGCGAGGGCAGGATGCCGTCAGCATCGGCGGGTTTGGTTGATTTGTTAAGTTTGTTTTTCTTTTGGATTGATCTGGAAAACAAATGAATGACGCGGACACGCTTGCGCTTATGCAAGCCGCTGGCCCTGGGTCTAAGCTGGATGTCGTGCTGTTTCACTCAACGTAACGGAGCTCATGTCCATGCGCATCCTGATCGCTCTCACCCTCCTGATCGGCAGCAGCACAGCATTCGCCGCCACCCAATGCACCACAGCAGATAAAAGCACGTGGCAAGACCCGGAAAAATTCCAGGCCCAGCTCAAGGAACAGGGCTACAAGATCAATAAGTTCAAGGTCACCAAAGGCAACTGCTACGAAATCTACGGTTTCGACAAGGATGGCCGTAAGGTCGAGATCTACCATGACCCGGTCAGCGGCAAGGCAGTCAAGACCGAGTACGAAGATTGAAGGCTGATGCCACGGTGCAGCTGTGGGACCCCCTCCTGCGGCTGTGCCACCTGTCGTTGGCCACGGTGTTTTTCGCGGATTATTTTTTCAATGAAGAGGGCGACGACTGGCACCAGTGGCTGGGCTACTACGGGCTGGCGTGCGTGTTGTTGCGCCTGGTCTGGGGCTTTGTCGGGCCGCAAAGCGCGCGTTGGGCCGACTTTTGGCCGACCCCGGCGCGCCTGGCCGCCCACACCCGGGCGCTGGTACGTGGGCAGCCTTACCATCGCCTGGGGCATTCGCCGATTGGCGCCCTGGTGATGCTGTTGATGCTGACCGGGATCGCGGGCTTGGGCCTGACCGGGTGGGCGTCGCAGGAGGTCGACGCCCTGTGGGGCGCCGACTGGCCGATGAGCCTGCACAGCTTCCTGGCCGACGCGGTGCTGGCATTAGTCTGCGTGCACGTGCTGGCGGCGATCGTCGAAAGCCTGCGCCTGCGCGAGAACCTGCCCTTGTCGATGCTGACCGGCAGGCGTCGATTGCCGGACGACCAGTGAGTGCTTGGCGCTGCGCGAGCACTTACACCGCCGGGCACTGGTGGGTCACGCAATGGATGCCGCCACCCCCTGCCGCGATGGCATCGATGTCCAACTGCACAATGTCCCGGTCCGGGTAGAGCGACGCCAGCAGCGCCCGCGCTTTCTCGTCGGCCTGGGCATCACCGAACTGCGGCGCAATGACCGCGCCGTTGATGACGAAGTAGTTGATATAGCCTGCCGCAAAGTCCGGGTTGCCCTTGCTGAACCTGTTGCGCCGGCCGCGCATCGGCGGTGAGACCACGTGGACTTGCAGTCGGCGGCCCTCGGCATCAGTGGCCTGTTTGAGAATCTCCAGGTGCTTGCGGGTCACGACATGGTCGTAAGACTCAGGGTCGTTGTCGAGGTTGGCGATCACCACGCCTGGCCGTACGAAGCGCGCATAAAAATCCACATGCCCATCGGTGATGTCCTCACCGGCGATACCTGGCAACCAGATGATCGTGCTCAACCCCAGGCGCGCCTTGAGCTCGGCTTCCACCTCGGCTTTGCTCCAGCCGGGGTTGCGGTTGGCGTTTACCCAGCTGCTTTTGGTCATGATCCCGGTGCCATGGCCATCGACCTCGATGGCGCCACCTTCACCCACCAGTTCACTGCGCTGGTAGTGGGCCTTGGCTAGCGTGGCGACGCGTTTGGCCAGCAGGGCATCGTTGCGGTGGCGCTGCTTGCTGCCCCAGCCGTTGAAGTTGAAATCGACCGCGGCCAAAGCACCGTCATCGTCGACAACGAAGTTGGCGCCGATGTCGCGCATCCAGATGTCATCCAGCTCGCAGGTCACGAATTGGGTGTGGGGGCTGGCGCAGTGTTGCTTGGCCAGCGCCAGTTCGCTGGGGCGGCAAAACACTGTCAGCGGCTGGTAGCGTGTAATGGCCTGGGCGATGCGGCCCAGAGCGGCCTGGACGTCGGAGGTGAAGTCTTCCCAGATCGCCGGCTGGGCACCGAAGGCGATAAAGGCGCGTTGCTGCGGCTCGCCCTCATCAGGCATGAACCAGCGCTCCGGCGCCTCGCCGCGGGCCAGGCCCAGCGGGAGGCCGAGGCTAGCCCCCAGCCCTGCGGCCAGCGACAGTTGCAGGAAGGTTCTACGGTTTGGCATGGCACCACGTGGCATGGTTCAGTCCTGTGCAGTCTTGAAGCGTGTCCACACCCGCATGCGCGCACGCATGTCGGCCTGGGGAATGTCCCGGCCGGGTATCAGCCGGGCATAGGTGGCTTCGTCGAGGTAGATGTCGGGGTTGTCGCGCATGCGTGGCTCGACGGCCTGGCGCGCCTTGGCACTGGCCGTGGGGTAGCCGGTGAAGTTGCTGATGGCCGCCATGTTCGCCGGGCGCATGACGAAGTTGATGAAACGATAGGCGTATTCCGGGTGTTTGGCATCGGCGGGGATGGCCATGGTGTCCATCCACACCGTGGTGCCTTGGCGCGGCACGCGGTATTGGAAGTCGATCGCCTTGCCCGCAGCCTCGGCCGTGCGCTGGGCCTGGATCACATCGCCGCTGTAGCCCAGTGACAGGCACAGGTTTTCGTTGACCAGCTCGGTCACCGGTTGCGACTGGAACTTGCGCACATAGGGGCGGATGGCCTTGAGCAGCTCGCTGGCGGCGGCCAGGTCTTCGCGTTTGGCGCTGCGCGGCTCCCGGCCCAGGTAGTTGAGGACCACGGCAAGCACTTCGTCTGGCGAGTCGATGATCGAGATGCCGCAGTCGGCGAACTTGGCCGCCAGCTCCGGTTTCAGCAACAGGTCGAGGTCGTCCAGCGGCGCGTTCGGCAGGCGTTGGCGGACCTTGTCGGCATTCACCGTCAGGCCGATGGTGCCCCAGGTGTAGGGCACTGTCGCCTGGCTGGCCTTGGGGTAGCGGGCATGCAGCGTGCGCAGGCCGGGCTCGATGTCATCCAGGGCCTCGAGGCGGCTGGGGTCGAGCGGCTGCAGGCTGCCGGCGCGCATCAGCCGCTCGGCCACGGTGTCGCCGGGGAACACCAGATCATAACCGCTGCGCCCTGACATCAGCTTGGCTTCGAGCACCTCGCTGCCGTCCATGACGTCGTAGATCACCTGGATGCCCGTTTCGGCGGTGAATTGCTTGAGGGTGTCCTCGGCAAAATAATCGGCCCAGTTGTACAGGCGCAGGGTCGGTTGTTCAGCCTGGGCGTGGTTGGCGCAAAGCGCCAGGGCAAGTACAGCCAGCGGTAGCAGCTTCATGTTCAGGCCCTCGTAACATGGGGGTGGTGGCCGTCCAGGGTCAGCAACGGCGCGTACATGTCCGGGCGGCGGTCGCGGTAGATGCCCCAGGTCAGGCGGTCTTCGCGCATGCGCCCAAGGTCCAGGTCGTGCAGCCAGATACCGCTGCTGTCGCGGTCGGCTTCGGCGAGCAATGCGCCCTTGTGGTCGCAGATGAACGATGAGCCATAAAACTGCATCGCCAGGGTGTCATCGCTGCCGGCCACTTCGCGGCCCACGCGGTTGGCCGCGACCACCGGCAGCAGGTTGGCGGCGGCATGCCCGCGCATGGCGATTTGCCAATGATCGCGCGAGTCCAGCTCGGCGGCGCCGGGCTCGGAGCCGATGGCGGTGGGGAACAGCAGCACTTCGGCGCCCAGCAGGGCCAGGCAGCGGGCCGTTTCGGGGAACCACTGGTCCCAGCAGATACCGATGCCCAGCCGGCCGAACGCCGTATCCCAGACCTTGAAACCGGTATCGCCAGGGCTGAAGTACTCTTTCTCCTGATAGCCGATGGCATTGGGAATATGCGTCTTGCGGTAAACCCCGAGCAGGTGGCCGTCGGCATCGGCCACGGTCAGCGCGTTGAAAAAGGCATTGCCGGCCCGTTCGTACCAACTCAATGGCAACACCACGCCCAGCTCTCTGGCCAGCGCGGCGAAGCGCTGCAGGATCGGGCTGTCGGGGTAGGGCTGGGCCAATGCCAGGTGCCGGTGGTCCTGCTCGATGCAGAAGTACGGGGTGGCGAACAGCTCTTGCAGCAGAATCACCTGGGCGCCTTTGGCAGCGGCCTGGCGCACCAGCTGTTCGGCGCGGTCGAGGTTGGCGGGCAGGTCCCAGGTGCATGGCATCTGGGTGGTGGCGATGCGCAGCAGGCTCATGGTCGCACCTCGGGTTGCTGCTGGGTGATGCAGTGGATGCCGCCGCCGCCGTGGGCGATGTGGTCGATGCGTACCGGTACGATCTCGCGGCCGGGGAAGGCAACGGCCAGTTGCGCGGCAGCCTCCTGGTCGGCAGGGATGCCGTAGGCCGGCATGATGATTGCGCCGTTGGCAATGTAGAAATTGGTGTAGGACGCGCAGAACACTTCAGCGTCCTGGTCGACCGCAGCGCTGGCTTCGTAAAGGTCGAGCAGCTCGAAAGGCCGGCCTTGCGCGTCGGTGGCAAGCGCCAGGGCGCGGCGGTTTTCCCGCGCCACTTCGGCATACACCGAGCTTTGCTCATGGGTGGCGTCGACCAGCAGCACGCCGGGGCGAGCGAAGGCGCACACGCCGTCGACATGGCCGTCGGTCATGTCACCGGTGACGTACTGCGGGTCGCCAGGCAGCCAGATGGTTTTGCGAATGCCCAGGTAGCGGGCAAAGCAGGCTTCGAATTCGGCCTTGCTGATGCCGGGGTTGCGGTTGGGGTTGAGCAGCACCGATTCGGTGGTGATCAGGGTGCCTTCGCCGTCCACATGAATAGCACCGCCCTCATTGCACAGCGCAGTGCTGAAGCCATCGAGCCCCAGGTGATCGAGCATGCGCCGGCCCAGGCTGCGGTCGCGGCCGTGTTGCGACTTGCCGCCCCAGGCGTTGAAGCGCCAGCTCAGGCCGGCCAGGCCGTGCTGCGGATGGCAGATGAAGCTTGGGCCGCTGTCACGGCACCAGCTGTCGTCGACGGTCAGCTCGATCAGCTCGATGTTGGCGCCGCACAGGGCACGGGCGCTTTCAACGGCAGACGGGTCGACCACCATTTTTACCGGTTCGAAGCGGGCGATGGCGGCGGCCACACGGGCGTAATCCTGCTGCACATCGGCCAGGCGTACGTGCCAGCCGCTTTCCCACAGCGCTTGGTTGTGCGGCCAGATCATCCAGGTGGCTGCGTGGCGGGCCCATTCGGCGGGCATGCGCCAGCCGCTGTCGAGAGACAGGTCCATAGAGAACTCCGATCTATTAAGGATTTTTATCAACGAAGCCCGCCGTCGCGGGTGTTGGTTGTCATGCTATGGCTAGGAACGTTCAGCGACAAACGATAGATTTAGCGCACATCTGATTAGCGGGGCTTATCGATCATGCTCAAACACTGGCCACCCCTCAATGCCCTCAGGGGCTTCGAGGCCGCTGCGCGGCTTGGCAGCTTCCACAAGGCTGCCGAGGCCCTCAACCTCACTCAGTCGGCGATCAGCCAACAAATCCGTAGCCTGGAAACCTACCTGGAACAACCCTTGTTCCATCGCAGCGGGCGCAGCGTGAGCCTGACTGATGCCGGGCACGATCTGCTCAGTACCACCCAGTCGCTGCTGCAGCACCTGGCCGTGGGCATCCGTCGCCTCGAGCAGTACCGCAAGCCCAATCAGTTGGTGGTCAACACCAGCCCGGCCTTTGCCCGGCATTGGCTGCTGCCGCGGCTGGCCGACTTCCATCAGCGCTGCCCGGAGGTCGACCTGTGGCTGTTCACCAGTTTCGAGGTGCCGGACATGGCGACCGAGACCATCGACCTTGCCATCCGCGACGACCTGAGCGCCCAGGCCGAATGCAGTTTCAGCGTGTTGCACCAGGACACGTTGTACCCGGCCTGCCACCCTTCTCTGGTGTCTTCGACGGCACGCACTACCTTGCACGGTGAGCGGGAAATGGACTGGAGCCATTGGCAACTGGAGGGCGGTGAAGACGTGGGGCAGCAGGGCAAGGGGCTTAACTTCTCCGACCCGGGGTTGCTGTTGGATGCCGCCTGTGAAGGGCTGGGTATCGCGCTGGTCAGCCAGCTGCTGGCCCGGCGGGCGGTGGCACAGGGGCGCTTGCAAGCGCTATCGCCACAGCAGGTGCGGGGGCCAGCGTGGGCCTGCCTGGTGCACCGCGACAGCCAGGATGATCCATTGGCGCAGCGGTTTTTGCAGTGGTTGCAAGGCCAGTTGACGGAGCAAGCGCCGTTTTGAATCCCCTCAAACACCCCGTAAGATGTGTCCGATAACCTGCGGGGGTAGTCTCACCCTCTGATCAATCGGAATCGCCCGTGGCGGCGCTTCCCTGGCATAAACCTGACGAGGTACAGACATTGGCCATCATTCATCCTAAGGTCCGCGGTTTCATCTGCACCACGACCCACCCGAAGGGCTGCGAGCTCAACGTCCGTGACCAGATCGAAGCCACCCGCAAGCTGGGCGTGCGCGAGGATGGCCCGAAGAAGGTCCTGGTGATTGGTGCTTCCAGCGGCTACGGCCTGGCAGCGCGCATTACCGCAGCGTTCGGCTTCAAGGCCGACACCCTGGGCGTGTTCTTCGAAAAACCAGGTACCGAGACCAAGGCCGGTACCGCTGGCTGGTACAACTCTGCCGCGTTCGACAAGTTCGCCAAGGCCGAGGGCCTGTACAGCAAGTCGATCAACGGTGACGCCTTCTCCGATGAAGCCCGTGCCAAGGTCATCGAGCTGATCAAGAACGAAATGGGCGGCAAGGTCGACCTGGTCATCTACTCCCTGGCGTCCCCGGTGCGCAAGCTGCCGCAGACCGGTGAAGTGATCCGTTCGGCGCTCAAGCCAATTGGCCAGCCGTACAAGTCGACCGCCATCGACACCAACAAGGACACCATCATCGAGGCCAGCATCGAGCCCGCTACCGAGCAGGAAATCGTTGACACCGTCACCGTCATGGGTGGCCAGGACTGGCAGCTGTGGATCGATGCCCTCGCCGGTGCCGACGTGCTGGCCGAAGGCGCCCGCACCGTGGCCTTCAGCTACATCGGCAGCGACATCACCTGGCCGATCTACTGGCACGGCGCGCTGGGCCAGGCCAAGCAGGACCTGGACGACACCGCACTGCGCCTGGACCAGAAACTGGCCGGCGAAGTCAAAGGCGGCGCCAACGTGGCCGTGCTGAAGTCGGTGGTCACCCAGGCCAGCTCGGCCATTCCGGTGATGCCGCTGTACCTGTCGATGGTCTTCAAGATCATGCAGGAGAAGGGCGTGCACGAAGGTACCCAGGACCAACTGGACCGCATGTACCGTGATCGCCTGTACCGCGCCGATGGCGCTGCGGCTGAGGTCGACGAGAAAGGCCGCCTGCGCCTGGACGACTGGGAACTGCGTGACGACGTACAGACCGCCTGCAAGGCGCTGTGGCCGCAAGTCACCACCGAGAACCTGTTCGAGCTGACCGACTATGCCGGTTACAAGAAGCAGTTCCTCAACCTGTTCGGCTTCGAGCGCGCTGACGTCAACTACGACGAAGACGTGGCGACCGACGTACAGTTCGACTGCATCGAGCTGTAAGCAAGGCTGAAAAAAGTCGGGGGCTGTACCGGCCTCTTCGCGGGGCAAGCCCGCTCCCACAGGATATCCACTGAGCCAAAGAGCCGTGGAGACCTGTGGGAGCGGGCTTGCCCCGCGAAGAGGCCGGCACAGCCCCCGATTTTTTTGCTAGCGTTGGCGCACAACAACAGGATGTGCGCCATGAGCAGCCTCACCCAACCCGCCACCGCCTTTCGCCACACCGCCGCCGACGGCTACAGCCTTGGCGGCTTCTGCTGGCGCCACGCCCAGGCCAATCCCCAGCGTCCGCTGGTGATCATCAACGCCGCCACTTCGGTGCGTTGCCGCTACTACGCGCGTTTTGCCGACTACCTGTTCGCCCAGGGCTGCGATGTGCTCACCTACGATTACCGCGGCATCGGCGAATCTCGGCCGCCAACACTGCGTGGTTTTCAGGCGTCCTGGAGCGACTGGGGGCAGTTGGACTTCGAAGCCATGCTGACGCACGCCGAACAGGCATTCCCCGGCCAGCCCATCGATGTGGTGGGGCACAGCTTTGGCGGTTGTGCAGTGGGGTTGGCGCCGTCTGCTGGCCGGGTCAGGCGGGTAGTGATGGTGGGCGCGCAGTTCGCCTACTGGCGCGATTATGCGGCCGATCAGCGTTGGCGGCTGTTCGGCAAATGGCATGTGGTGATGCCCTTGCTGACCCACGCCTTCGGCTACTTCCCCGGCAAGCGCCTGGGCTGGATGGAAGACACCCCGGCGGGCGTGGTGCACGACTGGACTACCCGTACGCCACGCTACGAGCACCGGCCAAGCGGGCGCAGCTTGGAGAGGGTGCCGTTTGCGCACGTCCGGGCGGCGACGCTGGCGATCAGCCTCACCGATGACCCATTCGGCACCGTGGCGGCGACAGAGCGGTTGCTAGGGTATTTGCAGGGGGCAGAGCGTCAGCACCTGCGCATTGCGCCTGTGGATATCTCGGTCGAGGAAATAGGCCATTTCGCGTTTTTCCATGACCGCTTCCGCGAGCGCTTGTGGCCGATTGCGCTGGCGTGGCTGCAGCGTGGTGAGTTGCTGCCGAACAGGCCGGGGCAGATCATCAGCTGACTGGCCCTCACAGGGCCTGCGCAATACCTGAGGCCCTTGCTGCCCCTGTAGGAGCTGGCTTGCCTGCGAAAGGGCCGCACAGCGGCCCCAGCAATCTCAAGCCTTGCGCGAAAGCGGCTGCGCGGTAAATTTCACACCCGCCAAACCATGCTCGATCAGCGCCCGGATATTGCCATGGTCACTGCCCTCTGGCGTGGCCACGACATCGCGATAATGCTCACCAAAGGCCAGCAGGGCCTCTTCATCGCTCAAGCCTTCCAGCAGGGCCAGGCCCAGGGTCTTGCACGAGCCTTCGTTCTGCCCTGCGGCGTTTTCCACACCGCCGTTGTTGAAGGCCTGCGGCTGGTAGCTGTAGTGGGCGGCGATAAAGGCCAAGGTGTCGGCAAAGACGTGTTCGCCGCTGGCCAGGCTGGCGCGCAGGGTGTTCAGATCAGTCACGAGGTTTTCCTTTTTCGAACGCCGCTTGTTGTTCGGCGCTGGCTTCTTTCTGGTGTTGGGCTTTCCACTCGGCGTAGGGCATGCCGTACACCGCTTCGCGGGCGTCATCCAGGCTCAGGTCGACCTGACGCTCGTCGGCCGCGGCCTTGTACCACTTGGACAGGCAGTTACGGCAGAAGCCGGACAGGTTCATCAGGTCGATGTTCTGCACGTCGGTGCGTTTCTGCAGGTGTTCGACCAGGCGCCGGAACGCGGCGGCTTCGAGTTCGAGCTGTTGTTGCGGGGTCATGGGCTTCTCTCAGGTCATGCGATTCTTCAGGTGGCGGCCACCGTTGATGACCACCTGGCTACCGGTACTGTACTGGCTTTCGAGTAGGTATTTGACCGTCTCGATCAGCGGGCCGGCGCCGGGTTCGAATTCCAGCAGGGCCTTTTTCAAGGTCTGCTGGCGGTAGGCTTCATCGCCCCCTTCCTTGAGGATCAGCAGCCCAGGCAGGATACCGTTGACGTGAACCTTGGGCGCATATTTTTCGGCGAACGACAGCACCATGTTCTGCAGCGCGGCTTTGGTGGCGGCGTAGCCGATGTGGCTCTTGCTGCCCCGCGAAGAGGTTTCGTCGCAGATGTGGATGATGTCGGCTTTGCCCTCGCTGCCGGCCTTGCCGAGCATTTCGCCCAGGGCCAGGTTGAGGTGGTAGGGCGCTTCGACGTGCAGGCGGAACATGGTGTCGAGGTTGGCCAGGCCATCGTCGAGCCACAGCGATGCGTTGTGAATGATCGCGCGCAAGCCGTCATAGTTGCCTTGCAGGTAGTCGATAAGCGCCTGGCGGTCGGCGGCCAGGCACAGGTCAGCCTGGAACTGCACGATGTTGGGGTGTGCGGGCTGCGGCTGGAGGCTGCGGCTGGCACTGATCACAGTATGGCCGGCTTGGGCCAGGTCGAAGGCAAGGGCCAGCCCGACGCGCTGGCTGGCTCCGGTAACGAGAATTGGGCTGTTCATGTTCGGGGCGGTCAACTTGTCTGTCCTTTCGTTGCCGCCCAGCATACCCGAACTGTTTCCCTCTTGTAGACCAGCCCTCAGCGGCTGCGCAGCGCTGCAGGGGTGGGCGCGGCAGGGTTCAGCCAGCCGGCCAGCAAGCGGGTGGAGAGGGGGATGAACAGGTAGACCATCACTGGCGTCAGGGCCAAGGTACTGAGCATCACGCGGGGTACCAGGTCGAGGCCTGCCAGCCAATGGCCGAACAACAGGTTGAACAGCAACGACACGGGGAAGAAGGCCAGCCAGATGGCCACCGCCTGCTTCCAGCGCGGCGGTTTTTGCACTGTATGGGTGCCAAACCAGTCATCGATACCACTGACACGCGCCTCTTTGGGGCGCTCGAACAGCCCGTTGCCGCGTTGCAGCCAGGCCTTGCGCGAAGCGGAATGCTCCCAGGCGTGCAGGGTAGGTTCGTCGCTGAAGCGGAAGATGATCTGGAATTCATCGCTGTCACGGGGTGGTGCCAGGATGCCGGAGCCGAGGTAGCCGGGGAAGTCGGTGGCCAGTTGCTCGCCTTCATGGAGCCAGGTCAGCAGGTCCTGGTAGCGGCCATGGGCGGCGCGGCGCGACACCATCAAGGTGACGGGTGGGGTAGACATCGTGTATCTCCTGGCGACGGGGCTGGCGGGTAGCTGGCCCCTTGGCTGCGTCGCCCGGGGTGGTGGGCGACGCCAGCGTGCATGCAAGAATCGGGCGCGAATTATCGCGATATTGCAGTGTTCGGCAAGTGTTGGCTGGCAAACGGTTGTTAACCGGCGGCCTATGCTGTCGTAGTAACATGCAGCTTCAACTTCGGCACACAGGGTACAAAGTGCAGATGAACAAACAGGGACGTAGCTCGGCAGTCGATGCGGGCCTGGAGCACCAGGAGCTGTTCCCGATTCGGGAAGTCTCCCGACTGACAGGCGTGAACCCGGTCACCTTGCGCGCCTGGGAGCGTCGCTACGGCCTCATTCAGCCAACCCGCACCGACAGTGGCCATCGTCTGTACTCTCAGGCTGATATCGACGATATCCGCAGCATCCTGGGCTGGCTGGAGCGCGGCGTGGCGGTGAGCAAGGTGGGCAGCATCCTGGTGCGGTGCCAGGCGCAGGTGCAGCAGAGCAGCGACCTGATGGACGTGCGCCTGGCCTGGCAGCAGCAGATTCTCGAGGCGGTGCAGCGCTTCGACAGCGCGAGCCTTCACCGTTTGTTCGATCAGGTGTTCGCTGGCCATACCCTGGATCAAGTGTTCAGCGACATCTTCATGCCGGTGTGGCATGACCTGGCAGCAGGCCAGGGTGGTTACGGTCCGCGGGCGTTTGGGCAGGCCAGCGCCTGGCTGTTTCTCGACCAGTTCTTGCGCGGACGGGTGTTCGTGCGTATTCAACTGGCGCGCATGGCCCGCAGCCGCATGGTGTTGCTGGCGCCATTGCCGGGGCCGTGTCACGAACTGGAGCTGCTGGTAACCGCCTTGTTGCTGGGCAGTGACGAGGTGGGGGTGAGCGTGTTGGCGCCTGGGCAACCCCTGCAGGAGCTGACGCTGATCTGCGAGCGACTCAAGCCTGATGCCTTGGTGTTGTTCTCCAACCAGGCGCCGACCGTGGAATTGAGCAAACGCCTCGAGCGCTTGGTGGTTGGCCTGGAATGCCCGTTATTGCTTGCCGGTGAAGTGGCCGAGCTGGCCCAGGACAGCCTGGCAGGCAGCCCGGTGGCCTGCCTGGGGGCAGAGAGCAGCGTGATGCGTCAGCGTTTGCGGCAGTTTCTGGCCGGTCAGCTCGATACCTGACTGTGCAGCTCTGGGTGCGCCTGACGATGGGCTTGCAGGATATAGCCGCGCAGGCGCTCGATTTCTTCGACCGGGCTGCGGCTTAAATCGTAGGCCGCAAGGTCAGGGCCAATGCGTCGGCGCAGCACCCCGTGCAGCTCGATGGGGGCAATGCCGGCCGGTGCGAAATGCAACTCGAAACGTGCAGGTGCTTGCGCCAGGTCGCGGATCTCGACCAGCGCGCCCTTGAACGAAATTTCGCGAACCCACAGGCCGCTCGGTTGATCGTGTGTATCCAGTAACGCGCTTGGCTGGTCCATGGACAAGCGCCATGGGCGCAGCATCGGGCCGTCTTCGTAGATTTCCGGTGAGCCCAGCTGCAGGTGCAGGGCATGGAACTCGTCTTCCACCAGTTGCAGCGGAAAGCTGATCTGCTGGTTGTTGAACTGCGCCTGCAAGGTGACCTGCTCGTTGGCCACCAACCGGGTGAGCAAGGTCTGGATCCGACGGTCGCCATTGACCAGCAGGCTGGACATCGAGTCAGCCAGGTTCAGCTGTGGCGAATGCTGCATGTTCTGTATGAAATCCAGCTCGTCCTGGGTCAGGAGCGCATCTGCTTGCATGATCGAACTCGGAGGTGGCGATTTCTTCAACGGGATTGACCGTGCGTAGCGCGTTTGGTTCAGGAGCGTAGGTCGTTTTTCGGACGTGCGCACATTTCGGCCAGTTCGCGTTCCAGCTCGACCTGGCGGCTGACGTCCTTCTGGATACCGATGAAGTAGGTGCGTTGGTCGGCGTCACTCTTAACCGGTGTGATCGACAACTCGTTCCAGAACGCGCTGCCGTCTTTGCGGTAGTTGCGCAGCACCTCTCGGCATGGCCGGCCTTCGGCCAAGGCTTTGCGAATGCGCGCACGGCCGAGCTGGTCGCGGTCGCTGCCCTGCAGGAAGCGGCAATCTTGATAAAGAATGTCGTCACGGGTGTAGCCGGTCAGGCGTTCGAAGGCAGCGTTTACGTAGATCAGGATGGTGTCTTCGCCTTCCTGTTCAGCGACCACGATCCCGTCGTTGGACGCATCGACCATGGATTGCAGCAGTTGCGCGTTGATCATGTTCGGGCCATTGGGCGAAGAGGCAGGGGGGCTGGTACTTAGGTAGAGGCGGCCTTTTGCCAGCGTTGAATGCTAGTATCCTACGTTTTCACTCAGTTTCGGAATCCTCTTCCCGATGAAAGTCGCCATTATTTCCGGGTCGGTGTACGGCACCGCCGAAGAAGTCGCCCGTCATGCCGAATCGTTGCTCAAGGCCGCAGGTTTTGAGGCCTGGCATGCTGTACGTGCCACCCTGCAGGACCTTGAAGGTTTTGCACCGCAGGCTTTTCTGGCGGTGACGTCGACCACCGGCATGGGCGAGCTGCCGGACAACCTCATGCCGCTGTACAGCACCCTTCGCGATACCTTGCCCGCCGCCTGGCGTGGCCTGCCGGGCGCGGTGATTGCGTTGGGCGACGCCAGTTATGGCGATACCTATTGCGGCGGCGGCGAGCAGATCCGTGAGTTGTTCGCTGAGTTGGGGGTACGTGAAGTGCAGCCGATGCTGCGCCTGGATGCCAGCGAAACGGTGACCCCGGAAGCCGATGCCGAACCGTGGTTGGCAGAATTTGCCCAGGCGCTGAAGGCCTGACGCCTGTAGGAGCGGCGCAAGGCCGCTCCTACCGCTTCAGCGCTGCACCTCACGCTCACGCAACAACGCCAGCCAAGCCTGCGCCGCCCGTGACAGGTACGCCCCCCGCCGCCAGATGAATGCGATATCCCAACGCAGGTCCTCCGGCGACTGCAGTGGCAAGCGCACCACCCCAGGGCGCTCCAGCGCCTTTGCCACAACACGGGGCAGCAACACCACGCCTTGGCCGGCTGCCACCAACGCCACCAGGAAGTCCGCCTGGCCACTGCGCCCACCTTCTTTCGGGGTAAAACCCTGCTGTTGGCAGGCCTTGAGCAGCCGGTCATTAAGCACGAAGCTGCGCTGATACAGCAGAAAAGGCGTATCGGCCAGTTGCCGCAAATGCACGCCAGCCTCCCCAGCCAGCGCATGCCCGGCCGGCAGCAGGGCATCGAGTGGCTCGTTGCAAAATGGCTGGAACGCGAAGGCTTCGTCACTGGGCGTCAGGCTGCCACCGAGCTCCAGCTCGCCGCTGCGCACCGCCTGCTCGACGCTGCGGCTGCCGCCTTCGAGCAATTGAATCGAGATGTTGGGGTAGCGTCGCCGGTATTCAGCGAACAGGCCGGCGAACAAGGCGTCACTGCCCAGTATCGGCAAGCCCAGCCGCAATTCGCCGCGTGCCATCTGGCCGAGGTCATCCAGTTCGCTGAGCAATGCCTGGCGCTGGCGCAACAACGCTTCGCCGCGCTCTAGCACGATGCGCCCGGCGGCGGTCAGGTGCAGCTGCGAGGCCTGCCGCTCAAGCAGCGGCTGGCCTACATCTTGCTCCAGCTGAGCCACTTGCTTGCTCACCGCCGACTGGCTGATGTGCAGGGTTTGCGCCGCTTGGGTGAAGCCCCCGCGGTGCACCACTTCGATGAAGCTGCGCAGTTGTTTGAATTCCATGGTCGCAATTCCGTTTTGGAATGCTGATCAGTCTAACAATTCGCTTCTGGCCTAGGCAGGCAAATCTTAAAATGAGGGCCTGTCGAGGAAGCACCCCCATGAAACCCGCGTTAGTGAAAAAAGCCCTGCGCCTGCTCGTCGAGCTGGCGATCCTGTTTGCCCTGTTCCTGCTCGGTGGCCAGCTGGCTGTGTGGCTCGGCTGGCCCATCCCCGGTGGCGTGATGGGGCTGGCGCTGCTTCTGCTGCTGTTCGCCAGCGGTGTGGTCAAGCCGGCCACGTTGCAGCTGGGCGCCGGCTGGCTGATGGCGGAAATGCTGCTGTTCTTCATTCCTGCGCTGATGAGCCTGCTCGATTACGGCACCCTGGTGCGCGAGGAAGGCTGGCGCATCCTGCTGGTGATTGCCGTGAGCACGCTGATGGTCATGGTGGTGACTGCGCTCACCGTCGAACTGGTGTGCCGCTGGAGGCTGCGCCATGAGCCTTGAACCCATGCCGCTGTTCTGGTTGGCGCTGACCCTGCTGGCCTATCTGGGCAGCCGCTGGCTGTACCGGCGCAGCGGGCGCTACCTGCTGTCGCCGCTGATCCTGGTCCCTGCGCTGCTGCTGGCGGTGGCCGTGCCGTTGCACACCGCTTATGCCGAGTACGCGCGCAACACGCATTGGCTGATGGGCGTGCTGGGCCCGGTGACCGTGGCATTCGCGGTGCCCATCTGGCAGCAGCGGGCTATGCTGGCGCGCCACTGGCCGGCATTGCTGATGGGCATGCTGGCCGGCAGCACCGCCTCGATCGCCAGCTCCTGGGGGCTGGCTCACCTGTTGGCGCTGGACAATGCGATCAGCCTGTCGCTGGTGCCGCGCTCGATCACCACGCCCTTCGCCATGCCGCTGGCCCACGACCTCGGCGGCGTGCCGGAACTGACCGCGGTATTCGTGATGTTCACCGGGGTACTGGGCGCGATGTTCGGCGGGGTGCTGCTGCGTTGGTTGCCCTTGCGCACACCTTTGGCGCGGGGTGCGTTGTTCGGGGTCGGGGCGCATGGTGCTGGGGTCAGCAGGGCCCAGGAAGTGGGCCGCGAAGAAGGCTCCGTGGCCGGCTTGGTCATGGTCCTGACCGGGCTGTTGAACCTGTTCGCCGCACCGCTGCTGGCCATGCTCCTCTGACCGTTCGTGCCACTGACTCGCAAGGTCATCAAGCTGGCTGGCAACGCAAGTTTCAGCCCATGGGCGGCTGGCTAGACTCTGCCTCGACATAGAGAGCACATGTAAGTGCCGAGGTGACATGCAATGAGCGCAGCCTTGCCCTATTCCGTCAACACAACTCCACCGGGACCGATCTGATGCCTTTGGCCGAGATTCCATTGTGCGTCTGGCGTACCCGGGGACAGAGTTTTACCTTCCGGGGCCAGAGCATCCGCTACTGGACCGCAGGGCAAGGAGAGCCCCTGCTTCTGTTACATGGCTTCCCCACTGCCAGTTGGGACTGGCACTACCTGTGGGCGCCGCTGGCCCAGCGTTTTCGGCTGATCGCCTGCGACATGCTGGGCTTTGGCGACTCCGCCAAACCGGTCAATCACGCATACAGCCTGATGGAACAGGCCGACCTGCAGCAAGCGTTGCTCGCCCACCTCAAGGTCAACCAGCCTGTGCACCTGATGGCCCATGACTATGGCGGCAGCGTGGCCCAGGAGCTGCTGGCGCGGCACCACGAACAGCGCGCGAACATCGCCAGCTGCGTGTTTCTCAACAGTGGGCTGTTCCCCGAGAGCTGCCGCATGCTGCTGATCCAGAAGCTGCTGCTCAGCCGCCTGGGCTGGTTGGTAGGGCGCTCGTTCGGGCGTGACGACCTGGTGCGCAACGTGACCCAGGTTTATGGCCCCTGCACCCACCCCAGTGAAAGCGCACTGGACGATTGCTGGAGCCTGATCGCCGCCAACCGCGGCACGCGCATTTTGCACAAGCTGGCCGGCTACTGGCCGGAGCGCACCCTGCACCGCGAGCGTTGGGTGGGGGCGTTGCAACGTGACGGGGTGCCCTTGCGCTTCATCAACGGTGTGGTCGACCCGGTTTCCGGTGCGCGCATGGTCGAGCGTTACCGGCAACTGGTGCCGGAGCCCGATACCGTGCAACTGCAGGGCATTGGCCATTACCCGCATACCGAAGCACCGGTGCAGGTGTTGCGGCATTACCTGGCCTTTCGTGAGCAGCCGCTGAGTTTTTTGCAGTGCCTGGCATGAGTTTTCAGCGCCTGTGAGATCGAGCGCCGCCTGCGCGGCGATTCGCAGCACAAGGCTGCTCCTACAGGAGATGGGCGGCGCCCAAACCCCAGGAATAATTGGCCAGAAACAGATGTAGGAGCAGCCTTGTGCTGCGAATCGCCGCGCGGGCGGCGCTCGATCTCATCGGCGCTAAAAATCTATCGCCATACCCCGGCGGCCCTAACGCTATCACCTAACAAACACCAGGCAAAAAAAAAGGCCGCTGCAATCGCAGCGGCCAATCGAGACGTTAGATCAAGGAGCTTCAAAATCTACGTCGGTGAACCTCGCAGGCCTGAAGGGCGGGGGGGGGTAGTGCCCTTCATGCCGGCCAGTGAGTTAAGAATAAGCGCTTGATCCTGTAGGAAAAATAGCCGCTTACGACATTCACCTTTACGTTTCGGGCAACAGTGCCCATCCCGCTCAACCTTCAGCCGCGTACCCCATCCGCCAGCTTGTATCGCGCGCTGCAGCCAGCAACCGCTGCGCCGCAGGCCCGTGCTCGTCGGCATGGAAAATCGACGTCGGGCCGACCACAGTCATCACCGCAGCGATCTGCCCCAGGGCGTTGAATACCGGTGCTGACAGCGCATCCACACCCGGCATCAACAGGCCATGCACATGGTGCAGGCCACGTTCACGGATGCCCTCCAGCACGGCCGCATAATCGCTGGCGCTGTGCTGCAGCGCTGCCAGCTCCCGGTCGCGCAACTCGTCAGTTTCGCGCGCCGGCAGGTAGGCGGCGAACACCAGGCCGGTGGACGAACTGAGCAGCGGCAGCACCGACCCGATCTGGGTCACCACCGTAACCGCACGCACCGCAGGCTCGATGCTGACCACGGTCGCGCCCTGATTGCCCCAAACGGCAATGAAGCAGCTCTCGTTCAGTTCATCGCGCAGCTGCGACAACGGCAGCGCCGCAATCTTCAGCACATCGATGCTGCCCAATGCCGCCAACCCCACGCGCAACGCCTCACGCCCCAGGCCATAGTGGTTGGTGGCCGCATCCTGTTCGGCAAAGCCGCTGGCAATGAGCGCCTGCAGGTAGCGGTGCACCTTGCTGGCCGGCATCTGCACATGCTCCGCCAGGCGTGACAGGGACGTGGAAGGAGAGAGTTCGGCGAGTGCCTTGAGGATATCGGTGCCGACTTCCGCCGAGCGGACCTTCTGCTTGCCGTTATCGGTGGGTGAGCTGGCTTTGGCCATGGGCATAGGTATCCGGATTCGTCGAGTCGCGCCTTTATAGCTTGACGCCTTGCCCGTAGCAAATTACGTTATTCGTAATCTGATTACGATAAAAACAATGCAGACGTGCTGCCACCCCAGCAGCCAGCTGCCAGCAACGGCTCTGCCAGAGCCCGGAGGCATCGATGAACCGCGACACGTCCCCCGACCTTCACTACCTGAGCGGCTTCGGCAACGAGTTCGCCAGCGAAGCACTGCCAGGTGCATTGCCGGTCGGGCAGAATTCGCCGCAGAAAGCCCCCTACGGCTTGTATGCCGAACTGCTTTCGGGCACGGCGTTCACCATGACCCGCAGTGAGTTGCGCCGCACCTGGCTGTACCGCATCCGCCCGTCTGCACTGCACCCACGCTTCGAGCGCCTGGCACGTCAGCCGCTGAGTGGGCCGCTGGGCGCCGTCACCCCAAACCGCCTGCGCTGGAGCCCGCAACCCATCCCTGCCGAGCCCACCGATTTCATCGAAGGCTGGGTGCCGATGGTGGCCAACGCGCCCGCAGATAAACCGGCGGGCGTGAGCATCTACATCTACAGTGCCAACCGCTCCATGGAGCGGGTGTTCTTCAATGCCGACGGTGAACTGCTGCTGGTGCCGGAACAGGGCCGCCTGCGCATCGCTACCGAGCTTGGGGTCATGGACGTCGAGCCGCTGGAAATCGCAGTGATCCCACGGGGCATGAAGTTTCGCGTCGAGCTGCTCGATGGCCAGGCGCGTGGCTACCTGGCCGAAAACCACGGCGCGCCGCTGCGCATTCCGGACCTCGGGCCCATCGGCAGCAACGGCCTGGCCAACCCGCGTGACTTCCTCACGCCGGTGGCGCATTACGAAGAAGCCGAGGGCCCGGTGCAACTGGTGCAGAAGTTCCTCGGCGAACACTGGGCCTGCGAGTTGCAGCATTCGCCGCTGGACGTGGTCGCCTGGCATGGCAGCAACGTGCCCTACAAATACGACCTGCGCCGCTTCAACACCATCGGCACGGTCAGCTTCGACCACCCAGACCCGTCCATCTTCACCGTGCTGACGTCGCCCACCAGCGTGCATGGGCTGGCCAACATGGACTTCGTGATCTTCCCGCCGCGCTGGATGGTGGCCGAGAACACCTTCCGTCCGCCATGGTTCCACCGCAACCTGATGAACGAGTTCATGGGCTTGATCCAGGGTGCCTACGATGCCAAGGCCGAGGGTTTCCTGCCGGGCGGCGCTTCGCTGCACGGGGTGATGAGCGCCCATGGCCCGGACGCCGAAACTTGCGACAAGGCCATCGCCGCCGACCTCGCGCCGCACAAGATCGACAACACCATGGCCTTCATGTTCGAGACCAGCCAAGTGCTGCGCCCGAGCCGCCATGCGCTCGAATGCCCGCAATTGCAGGCCGACTACGATAGTTGCTGGGCCACCTTGCCGAGCACCTTCAACCCGAACCGGAGATAACCCATGAACCAGACCGCCATTACCCGTAGCTGGGTCGAGCATGCCAACGGGCACAGCGATTTCCCGCTGCAAAACCTGCCGTTGGGCATTTTCAGCCGGCCGGGTGAAGCGCTGCGCTGCGGCGTGGCCATCGGCGATGCCATCCTTGACCTGGAAGCGGTGCTCGCTGCGGGCTTGTTCGACGGCGAGGCCAAGGCTGCGGTGGAGGCTACCCGCGGTGGTGCGCTGAACGCCTTCTTCGCCCTCGGCCGTAGCGCCCGTGTCGCCCTGCGTGAGCGCCTGCTGGCGCTGCTCGGCGAACACAGCGAACACCAGTCGGCGCTGAAAACCGCGCTTTACCCAGCCAGTGATTGCCAACTGCATGTGCCGGCGAAGATCGGGGACTACACCGACTTCTATGTCGGCATCGAACACGCCAAGAACGTCGGCAAGCTGTTCCGCCCGGACAACCCGCTGCTGCCCAACTACAAGCATGTGCCGATCGGTTACCACGGTCGCGCTTCGACCATTCGCCCCTCCGGTACCGATGTGCGCCGCCCCAAAGGCCAAACCCTGCCGGCCGGGCACACCGAGCCAAGCTTCGGGCCCTGCGCGCGCCTGGACTACGAGCTGGAGCTGGGTATCTGGATTGGCCAGGGCAACGACATGGGCGAGTCGATCCCGGTGGGTGATGCCGCCGAGCACGTCGCCGGCTTCTGCCTGCTCAACGACTGGTCGGCGCGTGATATCCAGGCCTGGGAATACCAGCCACTGGGGCCGTTTTTGTCCAAGAGTTTCATTACCAGCATTTCGCCCTGGGTGGTGACCGCCGAGGCCCTGGAGCCGTTCCGCGCTGCGCAGCCGGCGCGCCCGCAAGGCGATCCGCAGCCGCTGTCCTACCTGATGGATGCACGTGACCAGGCCAAGGGTGCGTTCGATATCGAACTGGAAGTGCTGCTGCTGACCGAGCGCATGCGCGAGCAAGGCATTGCGGCTCACCGGCTGACCCTGAGCAACACCCGCAGCATGTACTGGACCGTGGCGCAGATGGTTGCCCACCACAGCGTCAACGGTTGCCAGCTGCAACCGGGCGACCTGTTCGGTTCGGGCACGCTGTCGGGGGCAACGCCGGGCTCTTTTGGCAGCCTGCTAGAGATCACCGAGGGCGGCAAGCAGCCGGTGGAACTGGCCAGCGGTGAGGTGCGCAAGTTCCTCGAAGACGGCGACGAAATCATCCTGCGTGCCCGTTGCACGCGTGATGGTGTGGCCAGCATCGGCTTCGGCGAATGCCGCGGCAAAGTCATCGCAGCCAACTGAGGGGGCAGGGGTATGGAGCTGTACACCTACTACCGTTCCACCTCGTCCTACCGGGTGCGCATCGCGCTGGCGCTGAAGGGGCTGGGTTACCAGTCCTTGCCGGTCAACCTGCTCAAGGGCGAGCAGCGCGGTGCGGACTATGTCGCTGTGAACCCGCAGGGCCGTGTACCGGCCCTGCGCACCGACAGCGGTGCGCTGTTGGTGCAGTCACCGGCGATCATCGAGTACCTGGAAGAGGTTTATCCACACCCTGCGCTGCTGCCGGACACGGCCGAGGCGCGGGCCAAGGTGCGCGGTGTGGCGGCGATCATCGGCTGCGACATCCACCCGTTGCACAACGTCAGCGTGCTCAACCTGCTGCGCCAGGCAGGGCAGGACGAGCCTCAGGTCAACCAGTGGATCGCGCACTGGATCGGCCAAGGGCTGTCGGCGGTCGAGCAACTGATCGGCGACCAGGGCTTCTGCTTTGGCGACACGCCGGGCTTGGCGGATGTCTACTTGCTGCCGCAGGTGTACGCTGCCGAGCGGTTCAACATCGACCTCGGCGGTTACCCGCGCATTCGTCGGGTCGCCGCCCTGGCGGCCCAGCACCCGGCGTTCATTCAGGCGCATCCTTCGCAGCAGCCGGATACCCCGGCTCAGTGAATCGAACGGTTCACCGTCGGGAGTTTGCCGATCCGCTCGGAAAGCTTCAGGCGCTGGACCGGGTCTTCTGTGAGTAGCAGGGCATGCTCCAGGTCGAAACGTTCGGCCTGCGGGCAATCCAGAAACTGGTAGAGCGATGCGCGGGTGGTGTAGTCGCTGACTTGCACCGGGCCCAGCTGCATTACCCGTTCGGCGTCGATCAACGCCGCCAGGTGGTTGTCGTTGCTGATGTGCAATTGGCGCAGGTTGCGTGACAGGCGTTGCAGCATTTGCCGAGGGCTGGCCGTGCGCATGTGCTCTGCACTCAGCGGCACGTGTGGGCCGAACTGGCGGGCGAGCAGGTCGCGGCAATCGCTGGGGTACAAGCGCCTGCCGCCGCAAGGGTCGAGCAGGTGGTCGGCACCGGGTACGCGCAGCAGGAAGTGGCCGGGAAATGCAACGCCTTCCAGCGGGATCGACAGCCGCCCAGCCAGCTCCAGGGCCAGGATGGCCAGGGTCAATGGCTGGCCACGGCGGCGCTGCAGCACTTTGTCCATCATCGCCGCGTGCGGCCGCAACGGGTGGTATTCATCTTGTTGAAAGCCCAGTGCATTGAGTTGGCGCAGCAGCGGCTGGGCCAGTTCGCACAGGGGCAGCATCGGCAGGTTGGCGCTGATCTCGCGGTGCAGGTCGTGCAGCAGGGCAAGGCTGCTCGCGGGCTCGACACTTCGGTCGTGCTCGGCGGCCATCCACAATGCGGCTTCCAGCAGGGCGACAGGCTCGCGTTCCAGGCAGGCCAGGCAGGCTTGACGTGGCTTCATGGGGCTTCTCCACACACGTTTAACTATTAGCTGTGGCGCGCCGTTTCGTCCAGTGGTCTGACCGAGGCTTCCCGCACTTGGGCCTGCCTATACTGATAGGAGCACCTCGCTGGGGAGCCCGTCGATGTTCGCGCTAATGCAAAGCACCCGTACCCAATCGCTGCACCTGTTCATCGACCCGCCAACGGGGCTGAAAGCGGTGGTGGCGATCCACAGCGAGCAGCTGGGCCCCGCCATGGGCGGTTGTCGCTACCTGCCATACGCCGATGACGAGAGCGCCATGGTCGACGCGATCCGCTTGGCCCAGGGCATGAGCTACAAGGCCGCGCTGGCCGGTTTGGCCTTGGGCGGCGGCAAGGCAGTGATCATGCGCAACCCCCATGTGGAAAACCGCGCTGCGCTGTTCGAGGCATTCGGCCGTTTCGTCGATACCTTGCAGGGGCGCTTCATCACGGCTGTGGACAGCGGTACCTCCACGGTGGATATGGACTGCATCGCGCAGAGCACGCCGCATGTGACCAGCACAACAGCCTCGGGGGACCCTTCGCCCCATGCCGCCATGGGCGTGTTCGCCGGCATCCGCGCCACGTCGAAAGCACGGCTGGGCAGTAACAACCTGGAAGGCTTGCGGGTGGCCGTACAAGGGCTGGGCAACGTTGGCTATGCCTTGGCCGAGCAACTGCACGCGGCGGGTGCAGAGCTGTTGGTGAGCGACCTGGACCCCGGGCGGGTGCGGTTGGCGGTCGAGCAGTTCAATGCCCACCCGGTGACCAACGATGCCTTGATCAGCACCCCCTGCGACATCTTCGCCCCGTGTGGCGTAGGGCCTGTGCTGAACGGGCAGAGCGTGATGCAGCTGCGCTGTGCGGCGGTGGCGGGGGCGGCGAACAACCAGCTGACCACCCTGCAGGTTGCCGACCAGTTGGAATCGCGCGGGATACTGTATGCGCCCGACTATGTGATCAATGCCGGTGGGCTGATCTACGTAGCGTTGACCCATCGGGGCGAAGACCTGGGGACCATCACCGCGCACCTGGCGCGCATTCCTACGCGGCTCACCGAAGTGTTTGGCCATGCCCAGGCAGAGAAGCGCTCGCCGGCGCGGGTGGCGCAGATGCTGGCAGAGCGGCTGCTCTACGGCTAAGCCTGACGCTCCCCCTGTAGGAGCAGCCTTGTGCTGCGAAAGGGCCGGTATAGCTAGCATTAATTGTTCGACTTCAAGGGCCTCTTCGCAGCCCAAGGCTACTCTTACTGGGCTTGGCCTTCGAGCAACTCTGCCAACGCATCTGGCTGGCTCTTGAACGCCCGGGCGAACACGTCGCGGTTCTTGGCCATGTAGATACCGGCTTCCTCGACCTGTTGCTCGGTCAGCGATGGCACCGCCTTGTGCAGCACTTCTGCCAGGCGCTCGGCCAGTTCGAGCATCTTGTCGTGACGATCTGCTTCGGCCTTATCCATGAACAAGCGCTCCGGGTCGCGGCTGCTGCGGTACACCACTTCGACGGCCATTCATCACCTCTATGCCTTTTTGCTGGTTGGGTTGCGTTTTACTGTATCTTTATACAGTAATGGCATTGGGCATCGTTGCGCAACCAGAATCTTCCCGCAAAAGCGTAGCCCACAGGTGCCTTGCGGCAATCGGTCGCCTTCCAAGGCGAGGGCCTGGCCCTTTAACTGCATGGCACAAGCGTCACACAGGTGACGCATCATCCTTCATGGCGTATCGGGGAATGGGACAATCGTGAACATCAAATGGGCTGAAAAGCTGCGCAAGGGCCTGCACGGCTCGGCCGACTCGCTGGGCAACCTGTGCGTCGAGGCATTCCATTATCTGGCGCTATTCGGCATTGGCGCCATCACCGCCTACGCGGCGGTGATGACCTTCCTGGACATGCTCGGCAAGGGCGGGGTCAGTGTCGATGACATCCTGCTGCTGTTCATCTACCTGGAGCTGGGGGCCATGGTTGGGATCTACTTCAAGACCAACCACATGCCCATCCGCTTTTTGCTGTACGTGGCGATCACCGCGTTGACGCGCCTGTTGATCGGCGATGTCTCGCACCACAAGGCGCCGGACGAGGGGCTGTTGTACCTGTGCGGTGGCATCCTGTTGCTGGCGTTCTCGATCCTGGTGGTGCGCTACGCGTCGTACCGCTACCCCTCGACCAAGGTGCTGGATGCCAATGGCAAGGAAGTGGACGAGGGCAAGTAGCCCTCAGTTGGCCACGAAGTGACGCGGTGCATGCTGCGCATCGCGGGTGAGCGCGGCGAGCACTTGCATCGGGTTCTGGCTCAGTTCGATGGCCAGGCCCAGGCGGATGCTGTCGATGACCCGCTGCAAGCGCACCGGGTCGTTACGCTGAGCCTGGCTGATCAGGCGCTTGGCGACCACGCCAGCGTCGTCGGCAAGGGTGAGCATGATGCTGCCATCCAGGTCGACGATGCTCAGGTTGACCCGGTACTCGGGGGCGAAGGCGGCGCTGATCTGTGCGAAGGGGTTGTTCATGGTCATGCGTTCTGCAGCGATTGAGTGCAGGGGTTGACCGGCATGAGCGCGCGTTGGTTCAGCGCCGTTGATCGACAGAAACGAAAACGCCCGGCAATAGGCCGGGCGTTTTGTTACCACCCTCAGGCGTCGGGGTCACTTAGCTCCAGCACGCCGCGCTTGCTGCGCAACTTGCCGTAGAAGTGTTCAAGCGCGTGGTTGAGCTTGGTGGCGGCGCCATCGACCGCCTGGTCCAGCGAGGTGGCGGTGTGGGTCACGGAAATCGGTTGGTGGCCTTTCGGGCGAGCCTCCATTTGGCAACGTTTGTCATGCGGTCCGGGTTTGGCGCCGTTCTCGTCGCGCAGGTGCACCTCGATGCGGGTGAGGTCGTCCTCGTAACGTTCCAGTGAGCTTTCCAGCGTACTGCGGACCCACTCGTCGAGCCGGGCGTTACCTTCGATATGGTTGCTGCTGTTGACCTGGATTTGCATGATTCAATCCTTATTCAGCTTGCTCGCATGGAGGCGTGCCTAGGCCCTTGAGACCCTTGGAATTTCTGCGCCTCTTGACTCTAAGGTCAGGCAACGGCGGAATGATTTCAAGCCCTTTTTGAAAATAAATTTCTTGTTGCAACTGCAAGGCGAGGGCCGCGCAGCGACCCCCGGGTTTCGTCAGAAGGCTACCGAGGTCTGCACGTAGAGGGTCCGTGGTTCACCCACATACTTACCCTTGTTGTTGTCGTCGAACGAACGCGTGTAGTACTCGCGGTTGAACAGGTTCTTCACGCCTACCGCCACCTTCAGGTTCGACAGCTGCGGGCCAAAGTCATACCCGGCGCGGGTGCTGACCAGCATGTAGCCGGGGATACGCCCGGTACTGCCATCGGCACTTTCCTCGCCGGTATTGGCGTTGTCGGCATACTGGCTGCTCTGGAAACTGCTATCCAGGTCCAACTGCCACGGGCCTTCGGTGTAGCCGACGCCCAAGGTGCCCTTGTGCCGTGAAGAGAACGGCACCTGATTACCCTTGTTCGGGCCGTCTTCGCGAATGGTGGCATCGACGAACGCGTAGCTGGCATGCACGTCGAAGCCGGCCAGTGCCGGGCTCAGGCCGTCGAGGGCATAGCGGATGCTGGTCTCGATGCCTTGGTGACGGGTCTCACCGCGTGCAATCACCGAATCGTTGGTCTGGTTGCTTTCATACTGGTTGTCGAAGTTGATCAGAAACGCGCCGATCTCCGCTTGCACGTCGCCATTGTCGTAGCGGGTGCCGACTTCCCAGGTGCGTGCTTTTTCGGGTTTTACTTCACCGCTGCTGACGCGGTTGGGCATCTGGCTGTACTGCACGCTGCCGAACGAACCCTCGGTGTTGGCATACAGGTTCCAGCGGTCGGTGAGGTGGTACATCACGTTCAACGCCGGCAACGCGGTGTTGTAGCTGCCCTGGTAACGCTGGCCATTGAGCGTGTTGCTCTGTTCGGAGTCGATCATCTCGTAGCGTACGCCCGGGGTGATGGTCCAGCGGCCGATGTCGATACGGTCGTCCAGGTAGATGGCGTGGGCTTCGGTGCTGCCGCGGGTATCGCGGTCGTTGCGGCTGGCAGTGGTCGGCAGGTCGCCGTTGACCGGTTCGCGGAAGCGCAATTCGTGGCCGGCTTCGTTGACATAGCGGTAGCCGATGCCCAGTTCGTGCCAGCTGTCACCCAGCGCAACGCCTTGGGAGAACCGGGTTTCGATACCGCGCACCCAGTATTCGCGCGGCGACAGCGAAACGAAGCTGCCCTGGTCGAGGTAGCCACTGCGCAGGGTTTTGGTGAAGAAGCTGTTGACGCTGAACTGGCGGTCGTCTTGCTTGTAGTCGTAGCCGACGTTGACCAGCGTGCGACGGCCCCAGAATTTGTCCTTCAGGCGCGTCGACTGGTAAGGGTCGGCATCGAAATCGGCGGTGCTCAGGCCGCCGGGCATGTCGGCTTCGCCTTCGTAGTATTGGGCCATGGCGTGCAGGCTGTTGGCCTCATCCAGTTGCAGCTTGCCCTTGAGGATCAGGTCATCGATCTGCGTGTCGCTGTGCTCGCGCCAGTCGCCGCCACGGGTGCCAGAGTAGAGCAGGGCGCCGCCCAGGCCGTTGGCATTGGTGCCGCCGACCAGCAGATTGGCGCTGTTCTTGAAACCGTCGTGGCTCGAGGACGGGCTGATCTGGTTTTGCATGGCGGCCTTGAAGGTGGCCTCTTCAGGGATTGCACGGGTCACGAAGTTGACGATGCCGCCGACGTTCTGCGGGCCATAGCGCACCGCGCCGCCGCCGCGCACCACGTCCACGGCATCCATGTTGCCCATGCTGATCGGCGCCAGTGACAACTGAGGCTGGCCGTACGGCGCGAACGGCACCGGGATGCCGTCCATCAGCACGGTGGAGCGCGACGCCAGGCGTGGGTTGAGGCCACGGATACCAAAGTTCAGCGCCAGGTCATGGCTGCCGGTGCCGTTGTTGTCTGGCGCATTCACCCCAGGGATGCGGTTGAGCACTTCGCGCGCGGTGGTGGCGCCGCTGCGTTCGAAGGCTTCACGGCGCACGACGTCGCGGGCGCCGGGGTGTTCGAAGACGTTGTCTTGCTGGGCTTCGGCCAACCAGTCACCGACCACCGTTGAGGCGCCCAGCTCGACGGCGGCGCTGGTACTGGCGGCACTCAGCGGCTGCAGGCTGAAGGCGTTGTCGGTTTCTTGCCGGGCTTGCAGGCCACTGCCGCGCAGCAGCGCGTCGAGGCCCTGGCGCACATCGTACTGGCCGTCCAGGCCTGGGGTGTTCATGCCTTGGGTCAATTGCGAGCCGAACGAGATCAATGCGCCGCTCTCGCGACCGAACTGGTTGAGGGCGTCTTCAAGGGAGCCGGCGGCGATGTGGTAAGTGCGCGCTTCGGCGTGGGCCGCGGGGGTGGCGAGGCCGAGGGTGGTGGCGAGCAGCAGGGCGTGGACGAGGGGGCTGGGGCGCAACGGCATGGGTGAGGTCCTGAGAGAAGGGGTTTGCCTTGTCTGTCACGCGAACGTTGGGAAATGGCTCAGGTGAATGCAAAAAATCTGCGGCTGCTGTGCAGCCTATGGCCGGCAAGCCAGCGTCCACAGGTAACTGCGCAGGCTCAGACCTTGTGAGGACCCTGTGGGAGCGGGCTTGTCCCGCGAATGGGGATACGCGGTGCATGGCACCGGCTTCGCCGGTGTTCGCGGGGCAAGCCCGCTCCCACGCGTCAATTTTTAGAAATTGCGCAAGACAGTTGCTCCCATAGGGGCTGTAGTTATTGCGAGGGTGGCGCTGTAGGTGGGGGCCCGGCAACCTCACGTCAGGCTATCGACCGTCACCCAGTACCGGGTAAACCGTCGCACCCGTACCGGCAATGCCACCTCCAGCATCTGCAGAATTCGCTCACTGTCATCCAGCGGGTAAGACCCGGAAATCCGCAAGTCGGCGACCCGCTCGCTGCACCCCAGTTGCCCCTGCCGGTAGCGGCCGAGCTCGGCCAGGAAATCCCCCAGGCGCATCTGCGACGCTACCAGCATGCCGTCGACCCAGGCCCCGGCATTGCGGTCCAGCGCTGTGACCGCCCGCCAGCCGTTGCCCCCCAATCGGGCCTGTTGCCCTGCCAGCAAGGCCTCACCCGACACAGTGGCGACGCCACTGAACACCGACACCAGGCTGAACCCGTCGTACTGGCGCACGTTGAAACGGCCGCTGTCCAACTGCAGCGCAGCTTCGCCGGTGCGCAGCAGCAAGGGCCGGGCATCCTTGGCCACCTCCAGCGCCAGTTCGCCTTCGAGCAGGCGCACCACCCGCTGGTGCCCATCAAAGCGCACATCGGCGGCGCTACGGGTATTGAGTTGCAGCAGGCTGCCGTCTTCCAGGTTCAGCCGCCGACGCTGGCCGACCGGGCTGCGGTAGTCGGCCATTAGCCCTGGCAACGGGTTGTGCTGCTGCAGCCCCAACCCTGTGGCACTGGCCACACCGAGCAACAACAGGGCCTTGAGCGCACGCCGTCGAGCGGCCGATGGCGGCGCTTGCAGCGTCGCATGCACCACGGGCGAAGCCACCCCACGTAGCCGCTGATTGACCTGCTGAATATGCGCCCAGGCGCGCTGGTGTTCGTGGTCGGCTTGTAGCCAGTGCTCCAGCGCCAACTGCTGGGCCCGATCAAAATCATCACCCTGGGACTCGATCAACCAATGCACGGCCTGCTCGGCTACCTGCGGAGAAAACTGGGTATTCACAGGGCGAAGTAACAGCGCATGGCCGCCTTGTTCAGGTAGCGTTTGACCGTGGCCAGTGACACGTTCAGCTCACGCGCGATTTCGCCTTGGCCCAGGCCGTCGACCTGCGCCAGCAGGAAGGCACGCTTGACCAGCGCTGGCAGGCCATCCAGCAGGCGGTCTAGCTCCAGCAGCGTCTCGAAGATGATCGCTTTCTGTTCTTCGCTCGGTGCCACGTCTTCCGGCACTTGGGCCAAGGCTAGGAGGTAGGCGCGTTCCAGTTCCTGGCGCCGAAAGTGATTGCACAGCACCCGCTTGGCGACCGTGGCCAGGAACGCCCGGGGTTCGATCAATTGCGGTGTCTCGCGTGCTTGAAGCAGGCGTACGTAAGTGTCCTGCGCCAGGTCGGCGGCACTCTGCGGGCAGCCAAGGCGGCGGCGCAACCAGCCGGTCAGCCAGTTGTGATGGGCGTGATAGAGGCCTTCGACCGTGGAGGAAAGGGCGCTGGACACCGTGGATACTCCGGCGCCAAGATGCGCGATTGGAAGTAATAATTGTTCGCATTGTAGTGGGCGACCCTGTGCTCGGCAATCCTCCAGGGCCGCATCGCCAGCCCGTCAGCGATGGGCGGCTAAGCAGCGGCAATATTTTGCTTATGCGAATTGAAATCATTATTATTGCAGCCCCGAAAATGCCCGGACCTCCGCCATGAAGCGCAACGCCGCCGGTCTCCCGCTCAGCTACCGCCTGGCCGTGGCCTCACGCTGCCTGGCTGCAACGCTGGGCGGTTATCTGCTGGCATCCATGGCCAGTGTCAGCATCGCCCTGCTGGCGCCCTTGCCACGGGTCGACGCGACCCTCACAGGCTTGCTGTTGTCGTTCGTCTTCTACGTGCTGGCGTTCATCTGGTGCTTCGCTTGCCGTAGCGCCTGGCGTGCCTGGTGGGGCGTGCTGTTGCCAAGCGTGCTGCTGGGCGTGGTCAGCGGTTTTGCCTACTGGATGAAAAACCCATGAAAGAAGGCTTTCGCCAGGCCATGGCCTGGTTGCACACCTGGACCGGCCTGATCTTCGGCTGGTTGCTGTTCGCCATCTTCCTCACCGGCACGCTTTCGTACTTCAAGGACGAGATCAACCACTGGACCCAGCCCGAGGTGCGCAGCCATGCGCTCGACCCGGTAAACAGCTTGGGCTTGGCCCAGCGCTACCTGGAGGCCAACGCCGCGCACGCCAGCAACTGGATGATCCGCTTGCCCAACGCGCGCGAGGCGGCGCTGAACGTGGGCTGGCGCGACCCCGAGGCGGGGCGCCGCGGCTTTGTCAGCAAAAGCCTCGATGCGCAGACTGGCCAGCCAGTCGAGGCGCGCGATAGCCGTGGCGGCGAATTCTTCTACCGCTTCCACTTCCAGCTGGAGATGCCGTACCCGTTCGGCCGTTGGCTGTCGACGTTCTGTGCCTTCATCATGCTGCTGGGCTTGGTTACCGGGATCATCACCCACAAGAAGATCTTCAAAGAGTTTTTCACCTTCCGCCCTGGCAAAGGCCAGCGCTCCTGGCTGGACGGGCACAACGCAATCGGCGTGCTGGTGCTGCCGTTCCACCTGATGATCAGCTACAGCAGCCTGGTGCTGTTCATGTACATGGTGATGCCTGCCGGCATTCTGGCCAGCTATGGCGGCAATACCGGCGAGTACTTCAACGAGCTGTTCGGCCGCGACGATGCGCCCAAGGCTGCCAACGTCGCGACGCCCCTGGTGCCGTTGCCGACGCTGTACGCCAAAGTCGAGGAACTGGCGCCGGGTGCACGCATCGGTTTCATCCAGCTGCAAAACCCCGGTGACCGCAATGCCCGGGTCACCTTCACCCAGTCCTCTGCTGATAACGTCGCCTACCGGCGCAGCACCCACTGGACCTTCGATGGCGCCAGCGGCGCGCTGCTGACCCAAGGTGCACCGGAGAGCGGGGCGATGATGACGGCCTTCAGTTTTGCCGGCCTGCACATGGGCAATTTCGCCGGGCCCTGGCTGCGTTGGTTGTACTTTGTCTTCGGCGTGGCCGGCACAGCAGTCATCGGCACAGGGTTGGTGATGTGGCTGGGCAAGCGTCAGCTCAAGCATGCCAAGAGCGCGCACATGCCCGGCGAATTGCGCTTGGTCGAGGTGCTCAACATTGCCAGCATGAGTGGCCTGCTGCTGGCGGTGGCAGGGTTCTTCTGGGCCAATCGGCTGATCCCTGTGGCTGTCGAGGGCCGCGCCGATTGGGAGGTCAACACGTTCTTCCTGGTCTGGGCACTGTCGCTGGTGCATGCCGTGCTGCGTTCCGGGCGCCGCGCCTGGGGCGAGCAACTGGCGCTGGGGGCGCTGGCCTTCGCCTTGCTGCCGCTGCTCAATGGCCTCACCACAGGCCAGGGCCTCGATCAGTCATTGCGGTCTGGCGACTGGGCCATGGCCGGGTTCGACCTCACGGCGCTGGCCACCGGCGTGTTCCTGGCCTGGACGGCCAGCAAAATGCTGCGCCCGGCAAAGCCTGTTACCAAGCGCGCCTCACGCGCGGCCCAAAAACCGACGGTCGAGGGCGGCGAGGTGAGCGGATGCTAGGTAGTGCGCTGATCGGCTTCGCGGGCTTCGTCGCCCTGTGCCTGGCCATGGAAAAACACTTCAATGAGCTGCTTGGGCGCAAACCACAGACGCAACAGCTGCGTGTGCTGCGCGTCGGTGGCTGGCTGCTGCTGGTGCTGTCGCTGGTACTCAGCGTGCACATGCGGGGCTGGGCGCATGGCCTGGTGGAATGGATAGCGGTGTTGATGGCGGGGGTGACCCTGTGGGTGTTCGCCCTGCCGTACCAGCCCCGCCTGTTGCTGGGCCTGGCCGCCGTCAGCGTGGTGCTCGGCCCGCTGTTGGCCGTGCTTGCTGTGTGACGCCTTGAGCGAGCCGGGTGACATGATCGAGCCAGACGCTGACAACACCGGCGGGCGTGCGCGCTTTGTTCAGGTGTTTCTGGCGCAGCGTGCGCGCATGGAGGCATTGGTCAGCCGCCGGGTCGGTTGCCGGGCCACGGCATCGGACCTGGTCCAGGAGTTGTTCCTGCGCTTCTGGCGCCGCCCCGAGGTCAAGGTGGAAGCACTGGACACCTACCTTTTGCGCTGCGCCGGCAACCTTGCCATCGACCACTTGCGCAGCGAAGGCAGCCGCGAGCGTGTGGCCGAAGCCACGCAAGCCGTGGATGAGCAGTCCAGTGCTGCAGAACCTGAGCAAGCCCTGGAGGTCGATCACGACCTGCAACGCATCGAGGCTGCGTTGCGTGCCTTGCCCGATCGCACGCGGCAGATCTTCCTGCTCAATCGTATCCACGGCTGCACGTACAGCGAGATCGCCACGGCCATGCAACTGTCCCAGAGCGCCGTTGAAAAGCATATGATGCGCGCCCTCGAAGCGTGCAAGGCGAGTGTCGCCGAGCCCGTTTCCACCCTACGCAGGCCAGGGAGCGCCCGTCGATGAGCCGTCCGAATCCGATCACTGCCGCGCAGTCACAGGCCGCGCTGCAGTGGCTGAGCCGCATCAACGAACAGCCTGAGCAAGCTCAAGGTGCGGCGTTCAAGCGTTGGTTGCTGGCCGACCCGGGGCATCGAGAGGCGTACGCACAGGCTCAGGCGCTGTGGCAGATGAGCGCGGCGCCAGCGGCGCGGTTGGCCGATGAAGAGCGTGAGGGCCTGCAAAAGTACCTGGATGCCATGGCCAAGGCGCCTGCCCGAGGCCGTTGGCGCCAACGCGTCGCCGCCTTGGCGGTTGCAGCCTGCCTGGTGCTGGCGGTTGGCACCGTGGGGGGTTGGCACCCTGGCTACTGGCTGCAGGACCTGCAGGCCGACTACAGCAGCGCCGGCAACGTCCGCCAGGTGACCCTGGCCGATCAATCGCAGGTGACACTAGATGCAGGCAGCGCAATCACGGTCGACTTCGCCCAGGGCGAGCGCCGTGTGCGGCTGCTGCGCGGGGCGGCGTTCTTCCAGGTCACCCACACCGGCGAGCCGTTTCTGGTCGCTGCCGCAGGCGGTGAGGTGCGGGTGCTGGGCACCCAGTTCGAGGTGCGTGAGCAGGGGGATGGCGCGCAGGTGACGGTGCGCAGTGGGCGGGTCGCGGTGACGCCAGGGCAAGGCGCGGTCGCCCGTGAACTGACGGCCAATCAGCAGCTGGCTTACGTTGACGGCCATGCGGCCAGCACCGTGAGCGTAGACAGCGAGAGCCGCCTGGCTTGGCGACAGGGCTGGCTGAATTACTACCAAGTGCCGCTGGCGCAGGTGGTCGAAGACCTCGGGCGCTACTACCCGGGGCGCATCCTGCTGCTCGAGGGTGAGTTGGGGCAGCGCAAGGTCAGTGGCAGTTTCCCGGTGCAAGCGCCTTTGGCAGCGCTCGATTCACTTGGCCATGTGATGGGCTTTTCCCGGCAGACCGTATTGGGGCGGTTGACGATTATCCGTTAGGCACCTGTACCAGAACCTGCGGGCTTGCCCGCGAAGAGGCAGGCCCAGGAAAAAAATTCAATTAACGGATGAGGTAACAGGACGTGGCATCCGTGTAATGAGTGGAAGTGCGATTCATTCGCAATCAACACCCACTTACAGGTCAGCGTCCATGAAGTTCACCCCGCGTTGCGTCCCCCTCTGGCTCGGCCTTTCGGTGTGCCCGGTCATCGCCATCGCACCGCTGGCCGGGGCGGCCGAGCAGGTACAGGCGTACACGTTTGCCCAGCCGAGCCAACCTTTGGCCCAGGCGCTCAATGCCTTCAGCCGAGCCACCGGCCAGAGCGTGGTGTACACCCTCGAGCTTCCTGGCCTGCAGGCACCTGCCCTCAACGGGACCTTCAGCGCAGAGCAGGCGCTGCAGCAATTGCTGGGCACTTCCGGCCTGGCCTGGCGCCGCGTCGATGCCCGCACCTTCACCCTCGAAGCCGTGAGCAGCGACGGTGCACTCAACCTGCAGGCCACCACCGTGACCTCGCAGTTGGACGCCTACAGCTATCAGCCCCCGGCCACGGCCTCGATCATGCGTGGCCAGGGCCCGAACCAGGACATCCCCCAGGCCATCAACGTGGTCCCGGCCCAGGTCATTCGCGACCAGGCCCCGCGCAACCTCGATGATGCCTTGACCAACGTCAGCGGCATTACCCAAGGCAACAACTTTGGCGGCACCTCCGACACCGTGATGAAGCGCGGCTTTGGCGACAACCGCGACGGTTCGATCATGCGTGACGGCATGCCCATCGTGCAGGGCCGCAGCCTTAATGCCAGCACCGAGCGGGTCGAAGTGCTCAAGGGCCCGGCCTCGCTGCTGTATGGCATCCAGGACCCAGGCGGGGTCATCAACGTGGTCAGCAAGCGCCCACAACTGCAGCAGTACAACGCCCTGACGGTGCGTGGCTCGACCTACGGCAGCGGCAAAAATGGCAGCGGTGGTGGTTTCGACAGCACCGGCGCACTCGGCGACAGCAACTTCGCCTACCGCCTGATCGTCGACCACGAAGATGAGGACTACTGGCGCAACTTCGGTGTGCACCGCGAATCGCTGGTAGCGCCGTCGCTGGCCTGGCTGGGCGAGGACACCCAGGTGGTGGTGGCGTACGAGCACCGTGAGTTTCTTTACCCGTTCGACCGCGGCACGGCCTTTGGCAGCAACGGCCACCCCTTGGACATTCCGGCCACGCGTCGCCTGGATGAGCCATTCAACGACATGGAAGGGCGCTCTGACCTGTATCGCCTAGAGGTCGACCATCAGTTGGCCGACGATTGGAAGCTGCATTTCGGCTACAGCTTCAACCGCGAGACCTACGACGCCAGCCAGGTCCGCGTGACGGGCGTCAACGAAGCCAAGGGCACGCTGACGCGCAGCATCGACGGCACGCACAACGCCATGAGCCGCGACCAGTTCGCCACCCTGAGCCTTGCGGGCAACGTCGAGCTGGGCGGCCTGCAGCATGACCTGTTGTTCGGACTCGATCACGAAGACCGCAAGGTATTTCGTGGCGACCTGATCCGCCAGACGGCGCAGTCTACCTTCAGCTATGAAAACCCGGTCTACGGCCAGGAAGTGGAGGGCAGCAGCGTGCGCGCCAGCGACAGCGACCAGACCGACAAACTGCGCACCGACGCGCTGTTCGTGCAGGACGCCCTGCACCTGGACGAGCACTGGATCCTGGTGGCCGGTGCGCGCTTCCAGCAGTTCGACCAATACGCCGGCCGCGGTCGCCCGTTCAAAGCCAATACCGACACTAGCGGCCAGGCCTGGGTGCCGCATGCCGGCATCGTCTACAAGGTCGATGACCAGCTGTCGTTCTATGGCAGCTACAGCGAGTCGTTCAAGCCCAACTCCAGCATTGCGCCGTTGACCGGCGGGGTGGTGCTGGATGCGTCGGTAGCGCCCGAAGAGGGCAAATCGTGGGAGCTGGGGGCCAAACTCGACATGCCTGGCAGCCTGACCGGCACCTTGGCGCTGTTCGACATCACCAAGCGCAATGTGCTGGTCGCCAACTTCGACACGGGTACCGGCGAGACGGTCTACAGCAATGCTGGCGAGGTCAATTCACGCGGTGTTGAGCTTGACCTGACTGGGCAACTCAGCGAGCGCTGGAGCCTGATCGGCAGTTATGCTTTTACCGATGCCAAGGTCACCAAAGACCCGGACCTTGAAGGCAACCGCCTGCAGAACGTGGCCAAGCACAGTGGCTCGCTTTCGGCGGTGTATGACTTTGGCCGTGTGTTCGGTGGCGACCGGCTGCGCTTTGGTGCTGGGGCCCGTTATGTGGGCGAGCGTTCGGGCAACTCGACCAACACTTTCGACCTGCCCAGCTATACCGTTGCTGATGCGTTTGCCACGTACGAGACCCAGCTCGACGAACACAACGTGCGCCTGCAGTTGAACGTGAAGAACCTGTTCGACAAGGTTTACTACAGCTCGGCAGTGAACCAGTACTTTGTCGCAGTTGGCGATGCGCGGCAGGTGAGCCTGTCCAGCACCTTCGAGTTCTAAGGGCTGAAGGCTGTGCGATAGTCGCCAGGCGTCGCTCCGAATGCCTGGCGGAAGCGGTTGCTGAAATGGCTGGCACTGGCAAACCCGCACAGCAACGCCACCTCTCCCAGCGGCAGGTGACCCAAGCGCAGCAACTGGCAAGCACGGTGCAGCCGTCGTGCCAGCAGGTACTGGTGTGGCGGCAAGCCGAAACTGGTGCGGAACATGCGCGCGAAGTGGTACTCGGAAAGGTTGCAGCGCAGGGCCAGTTCACCGAGGGTGATGGGCTGGTCCAGGTGCGCCTCGATGTACTCCACCAACTGCCGACGCAGGTTCGGCGCCAAGCCGCCTTTCAGGCGCAGCCCCTGACGTAGCCCAACCTGGCTGAGCACTGCGTGGTCGACGATTTCATGCGCCAGGCTGCTGGCCAACAGGCGCTCGCCGGGCTCGTCCCAGGCCAGGTTGATCAACTGGCGAAAGCGCGCCGACTGTAGCGGGTCATCGAGGAACGTCGCCTCCTGCAGCTGCAATTCCCGCGGCTCACGGTCCAGCAGGCGCACGCAACCCAGGGCGAACTGCGCCTCGCTGACGTACAGGTGCGCCAGGCGAATCGCGCCGTTGACCACCCAGTTCGACTCATGGCCGGCCGGCATGATGCACAGCTTGTTCGGTGCGCCCTTGTCGGCCGGTCGCTGGCGACGGAAGGTGCCGGTGCCATCGGCGATGTAGCACGACAGCGTGTGATGGCTGGGCGCCTGGTAATCGCGGGCATCGTCGCGGTTGCGCCACAGCGCCGCAGCCAAGCCGTCGCCCAGGTGCGCGCTCAGCTCCAGGCGTGCGTGGGGCGAGGCGTGCATGGCGTTGAAGACTTGCAGCTGGGAGAGTGGGGTCATGGGCGATTCCTCTGAGGCCATCGTACTGCGCTTGCGTTGCGCTGACAGCTACCTGGGTTGGAAAAGCGCAAGTTTGTGCAAGCGCAGGGCAGTGGCCAGGGGGAACACTGGGGGCCCTGGCGAGGGCTGCGCCCTCGTTCGCAGGCAAGCCAGCTCCTACAGGTACGGCGCCGTTTTCCTGTAGGCGCTGGCTTGCCTGCGATGGGCCGCAAGGCGGCCCCAGGTTGTATGGTCGAACGCCTGAGGAGGCCCCACCTGTGAACCTGTCCCTGTACCTGCTCACCGTCCTGATCTGGGGCACCACCTGGATCGCCCTGAAACTGCAACTGGGTGTGGTCGCCATCCCGGTGTCCATCGTCTACCGCTTCGCTTTGGCCGGCCTGATCCTGTTCGCCATCCTGTTGCTCACCCGCCGCCTGCAACCCATGAACCGCCGCGGCCACGTGATCTGCCTGGCCCAAGGCCTGTGCCTGTTCTGCGTCAACTTCATGTGCTTCCTCACCGCCAGCCAGTGGATCGCCAGCGGCCTGATCGCCGTGGTGTTCTCCACCGCGACCCTGTGGAACGCACTCAACGCCCGGGTGTTCTTTGGCCAGAAGATCGCTGCCAACGTGCTGGGTGGCGGAGCACTGGGGCTGCTGGGCCTGGGCCTGCTGTTCTGGCCCGAACTGTCCCACCATGCCGCCAGCCGCGAAACCCTGTACGGCCTCGGCTTGGCCTTGTTCGGCACGCTGTGCTTCTCGGCCGGCAACATGCTGTCGAGCATGCAGCAGAAAGCAGGGCTCAAGCCCATGACCACCAATGCCTGGGGCATGGTCTATGGCGCGGCGATGCTGACGGTTTATTGCCTGTTCAGCGGCATTCCCTTCGCCATGGAATGGAACACGCGTTACATCGGCTCGCTGATGTACCTGGTGATCCCGGGTTCGGTGATTGGCTTCACCGCCTACCTGACCCTGGTTGGGCGCATGGGGCCGGAGCGCGCGGCTTATTGCACGGTGCTGTTCCCGTTGGTGGCGTTGAATGTGTCGGCGTTTGCCGAGGGGTACCAATGGACGGCCCCAGCGTTGCTAGGGCTCGTCGCGGTCATGGCGGGGAATGTGCTGGTGTTTCGCAAGCCTAGGGTCAAGCCTGCAATGGTGTTGGCACGCTAAGGCGAACGGTCAGCCCTTCCACACCTGCGGGTTCACCAAATCCTGCGGCCGTTCGCCCAGCAGCGCCGCACGCAGGTTGTCCATCGCCCGGTTGGCCATGGCCTCGCGGGTTTCTGCGGTGGCCGAGCCGATGTGCGGCAGGGTCAGGGCGTTGGGCAGTTTGAACAGTGGAGAATCGCTCAGCGGTTCCTTCTCGTACACATCCAGGCCGGCACCGCGAATAGTGCCGGCCTGCAAGGCTTCGATCAGCGCTGCTTCATCGACCACCGGGCCGCGGGCGATGTTGATCAGGAAGGCGCTTGGCTTCATCAGCTTCAGCTCCCGTGCACCGATCAGCTTACGGGTGGCGTCCGACAACGGCACCACGATGCAGACGAAATCGGCTTCGGCCAGCAGTTGCTCCAGGCTGCGGAACTGCGCCCCCAGCTCTTGCTCCAGTGCGGCCTTGCGGCTGTTACCGGTATAGATGACCGGCATGTTGAACCCGAACCGGCCGCGGCGGGCAACGGCGGCGCCGATGTTGCCCATGCCGACGATGCCCAAAGTCTTGCCGTGCACATCGCTGCCGAAGTGCGCCGGGCCGACGGTGGCTTGCCACTGGCCGGCCTTGGTCCAGGCATCCAGCTCGGCCGTGCGCCGGGCGCAGCCCATGATCAGCGAGAAGCCCAGGTCTGCGGTGCTTTCGGTGAGTACGTCAGGGGTGTTGGTCAGGGCGATGCCGCGTTCATTGAAGTAGTCGACGTCATAGTTGTCGTAGCCGACCGAGACGCTGGAGACCACTTCAAGCTTGGCCGCGCCTTCGAGTTGCGCACGGCCAAGCTTGCGGCCGACGCCGATCAGGCCGTGGGCCTCGGGCAGGGCTTCGTTGAACTGGGCGTTGATGTCGCCGAGCTTGGGGTTCGGCAGGATTACGTTGAAGTCTTGTTGCAGGCGCTCGGCCATGGCCGGGGTGATGCGGCTGAAGGCCAGGACGGTCTTTTTCATCGGCAACTCTCTGCAAGGCTAGGGTGGACTGCCAGGCAGTTGACCGCGTTGCGGTCATTCGCAGCACAAGGCTGCTCCTACAAAAGTCGGTGTAGGAGCAGCCTTGTGCTGCGAATGGAGGGCATCGCCCTCCCATGGTCCTGGCGCTGGAAGCAATGGTTAGCAACCTACCATTGCTCCTCCCCTCAATGCAGCATGTTTCTCAGTTGGCGATCTGCACCTGATGGGTTTTCAGGTCTGCCTCATGCGCTGCCAGAATTTCCGGCAGCGAGTTGCGCAGGTACTCGACCCAGGTCTTGATCTTGGCATCCAGGTACTGGCGCGACGGGTAGATGGCGTACAGGTTCAGCTCTTGCAGCCGATACTCGGGCAGCACCCGCACCAGGCTGCCGTCGCGCAGCCCGTCGATGGCCGAATAGATCGGCAGCACGCCCACGCCCATGCCACTGCGGATCGCGGTTTTCATGGCGTCGGCGGTGTTCACCTGGAACGGCGAGCTGGTGATGTTGACCATTTCCTGGCCTTCCGGGCCGTCGAACAGCCACTTCTCCAGCGGGATCACCGGGCTGACCATGCGCAGGCAGGCGTGCTTGAGCAGGTCGGCAGGCTTGTGTGCGATGCCGTTGCGCACGATGTAGTCGGGCGAGGCGCAGACGATGCTGTAGGTGATCCCCAAGCGCTGCGACACGAAGCCCGAGTCCGGCAGCTCGGTGGCCAGCACGATGGACACGTCGTAGCCCTCGTCGAGCAGGTCCGGCACGCGGTTGGCCATGGTCAGGTCGAAGGTCACGTCCGGGTGCGATTCGCGGTAGCGGGCAATGGCATCGACCACGAAGTGTTGGCCCACCCCGGTCATGGAGTGAACCTTCAATTGCCCGGCCGGGCGGGCATGGGCGTCGCTGGCCTCGGCCTCGGCTTCTTCAACGTAGGTAAGAATCTGTTCGCAGCGCATCAGGTAGCGCTTGCCGGCCTCGGTCAGCGCGATGCGGCGGGTAGTACGGTTGAGCAGCCGAGTTTGCAGATGGGCTTCCAGATTGGAGACCGCCCGCGACACGTTCGCGGTGGTCGTATCCAGTTGCGCCGCGGCAGCCGTGAAGCTGCCAAGCTGGGCTACGCAACTGAAAGCACGCATATTTTGCAGGGTGTCCATGGGTCACTCTCAAGGTAGAGGACAAAATTGTGTCACGAAGTAACGACGAAGTTATTAAAAGATGCCTTCGACCAAAGGCTGATTATCGCGCGTTTGGTAACAAAGATTCGCAGGAATATGCGCTTATCGCCAGTCCTGCCGCCCCCTAGAATTGCCCGGCCCCTCCACCTCTTCCTCGGGAAATCGCAGCTGTGCCGCGTCGCATCATCAGAACGCTTCAAGTGTTCAGTGCCTGTGCCCTTACCCTCACCTTGAGCGGCTGTATCGGAACCTGGGGCATTGCCCCGCAAAGCAAGACATTACACGCCAATACCCTGACCACCGACGCGGCGATACGCGAAGCGGCCACCGACGCGCACTGGCCCGACCAGCAGTGGTGGCAGGCCTATCGCGACCCCCAGCTGAACCGTTGGATCGCACTGGCAGTCGAGGGCAGCCCGAACCTGGCCATGGCCCTGGCGCGGGTGCGTGAGGCCAAGGCCATGGCCGGTGTGGTCGAGTCGGCAGAAAAGCTGCAAGCCAACGGCCAGGCCACACTCAAGCGCCACAACTGGCCCGAGGATCAGTTCTACGGGCCTGGTGCGCTGTCGGGCGCCAATACCTGGGACAACAACGCCGCCATCGGTTTCAGCTATGCCCTCGACCTGTGGGGCCGCGAGCGCAATGCCAGCGAGCAGGCCGTGGACCAGGCGCACATGAGTGTGGCCGAGGCTCGCCAGGCGCAGCTCGAACTGCAGAACAACGTGGTGCGTGCCTATATCCAGCTAAGCCTGCACTTCGCCCAGCGCGATATCGTCAAGGCTGAACTGGAGCAACAGGAGCAGATCCTGGCCCTGGCCAAGCGTCGGCTGGACGCAGGCATCGGCACCCATTTCGAAGTCAGCCAGGCCGAAGCGCCGCTGCCCGAAACCCATCGCCAGCTCGACAGCCTTGACGAAGAGATCGCCCTGACCCGCAACCAGCTTGCTGCGCTGGCCGGCAAGGGGCCAGGGGAGGGCGCGCAGATCCAGCGCCCGACCCTGACCCTCGGCGCCCCGCTCACGCTGCCATCGGCGCTGCCCGCCGAGCTGGTCGGCCAGCGCCCGGACGTGGTTGCCAGCCGTTGGCAGGTGGCCGCGCAAGCCCGTGGCATCGACGTCGCGCATGCCGGCTTCTTCCCCAATGTCGACCTGGTCGGCAGCCTCGGTTTCATGGCCACCGGCGGCGGCCCGCTAGAGTTTCTCACCGGGCGCAAGTTCAACTACAACGTCGGCCCGGCAATCAGCCTGCCGGTCTTCGACGGCGGCCGCCTGCGCTCGCAACTGGGCGTCGCTTCAGCGGGCTATGACATGGCCGTCGCGCGCTACAACCAGGCCGTGGTCGGTGCGTTGAAGAACATCTCTGACCAGTTGATCCGCCGCGAGTCGATGAAAGAGCAATCGCACTTTGCCGCCGAATCGGTCGCCGCCGCGCAGAAGACCTACGACATCGCCATGGTCGCCTTCCAGCGTGGCCTGACCGACTACCTCAACGTGCTCAACGCGCAGACCTTGCTGTTCCGTCAGCAGCAGGTACAGCAGCAGGTGCAGGCCGCCCGCCTGATCGCCCATGCCGAGCTGGTCACCGCCCTTGGGGGTGGCCTGCAAGCGGGCAAGGACGTGCCGGAGCAAGAGCGCCAGGCCGCACCGAAAACCCCGGCCACCCTGGCCATTTTCGACAAGCAGCCGGATAACGCCGAATGAGTACCTCAAGCCTGCCCGTGCGCTGGCTGCAGAGCCTGGAGTGGCGCCGGGGCTTCTTTGCCTGGGCGCGCACCGATGGCGTGACCTGGGTCTACATCTTCAAGGTGCTGGCCGCCGCCTTCATCACCCTGTGGCTGGCCATGCGCCTGGAACTGCCGCAGCCGCGCACGGCAATGATCACCGTGTTCATCGTCATGCAGCCGCAAAGCGGCCACGTGTTCGCCAAGAGTTTCTACCGGGTGCTCGGCACCCTGGCAGGCTCGGCGATGATGGTCGCGCTGATCGCCATTTTCCCGCAGAACACCGAGCTGTTCCTGCCCAGCCTGGCCCTGTGGGTCGGCTTGTGTTCGGCAGGCGCGATGCGCTACCGCACCTTCCGCGCCTATGGCTTCGTGCTGGCCGGTTACACCGCGGCGATGATCGGCTTGCCGGTGCTGGAGCACCCCGACCAAGCCTTTATGGCGGCCGTGTGGCGGGTGCTGGAAATCGCCCTGGGGATTTTGGTTTCAACGTTCGTCAGCGCCGCGATCCTGCCGCAGTCGGCCAGCGCCGCCATGCGTAACGCCCTCTATCAGCGCTTTGGTGTGTTCGCCGGCGTGGTGGTCGAAGCCCTGCGCGGTGATAGCCAGCGCGACCGTTTTGAAAGCAGCAACGTGCGCTTCATCGCCGAGGCTGTGGGCCTTGAAAGCCTACGTAACGTCACCGCCTTCGAAGACCCGCACATGCGCAGGCGCAGTGGCCGGTTGGTGCGCATGAACAGCGAGTTCATGGCCATCACCACGCGCTTCAATGCCCTGCACCGGCTGCTCGAACGCCTGCGCGCCCGTGGCCCGCTGCAGATCGTCAGCGCCATCGAGCCGGGCCTGGACACCTTGGTTGAACTGCTTCAGCCCTACGTGGGCCGCGCCTTGACCGACTCCGACGCGCTGCGCCTGACGCTTGAGCTGGCCGCCTACAAGGAGGGCCTGCAAGCCCAGGTGCGTGGCTTGCGCGCCGAGTACCAGCAAACCAACCCCAGCGAGTCCGACCTGCTCGACTTCCACACTGCCTTCGAGCTGCTGTATCGCTTTGTCGACGAAATGTTCAGCTATGCCGAGACCCATGCCTCGCTGGCCGTGCACAAGCACGAGCGCGAGCAGTGGGACGAGCCCTATGTGGCGCAGACCAGCTGGCTGGTGTCGTTGGCTGCTGGCGTGCGCGCCTCGGCGGTGCTGTTGCTGCTGGGCAGTTACTGGTTGCTCAGCGACTGGCCCAGCGGCGCCATGATGACGCTGATCGCCACGGTCACCGTGGGCCTGTCGGCGGCCTCGCCCAACCCTAAGCGCATGTCATTCCAGATGGCCTGTGGCACGGCGATCGGGGCCTTCGTCGGGTTCTTCGAAACCTTCTTCGTGTTCCCCTGGATCGACGGATTCCCGCTGCTGTGCATGGTCCTGGCACCGGTCTTCGTGCTGGGGGCGTTCCTGTCTTCGCGGCCGGCTTACGCCGGTTACGGCATCGGTTTGCTGGTGTTTTTCGCCATCGGTTCGGTGCCCAACAACCTGACCGTCTACGACCCTTACACCTTCATCAACGACTACATCGGCATGGTCATCGGTATGTTCGTCTGCGCGGCGGCCGGGGCGATCATCCTGCCGCCCAACAGCCGCTGGCTGTGGAGCCGGCTGGAGCAGGAACTGCGTGAGCAGGTGCTGTTCGCCATCAGTGGCCGCTTGCGCGGCCTGGGTTCAGCCTTCGAGAGCCGCACCCGCGACCTGTTGCACCAAGCCTATGGCCTGGCTGCCGGCAAGCCGAAGGTGCAGAGCGAGCTGATGGGCTGGATGTTCACTGTGCTGGAAATCGGCCACGCCATCATCGAGCTGCGCAAGGAACAGGCCCGCGCCCCGATCCACCCGGCCTACGCCGAGTCGCAGCCATGGCGCCAGGCCATCCGCGTCATGGGCCGCGCCCTGGCGCGTTTGTTCCTGCAGCCCAGCGCCAGCAACCACGAGCGCGCACTGGTGGCGGTGGACCATGCCATCAGCCGCGTGCAGGCCACCGACGAACCCTTCGCCCGCCACTTCGACACCTCGGTGCTGCGCCGCGCGCAAAGCTACTTGCACTTCATCCGTTCTTCCCTGCTGGACCCACAGTCGCCGCTGGCACCGGCGAAAGGACTGCACCATGCCCCGTGAAATCATGCCCCGTGAAATCGCCTTCCATGGCGTGTACATGCCCACCATGACCTTGATGTTCCTGTTCGCCCTGGGCCTGGCCTGGGGCCTGGACCGCTTCATCGCCAGCCATGACGGCTACCGCTTTTTCTGGCACCCGGCGCTGCTGCGCCTGAGCCTGTTCGTCTGCCTTTTCGGCGCCCTCGCGCTGTCTGTCTACTGGTGAGAAACCTTCGATGAAAAAGTTCTTCAGCCTGATCGCCACCCTGCTGGTGCTGGTGGCCGCCGTGGCGATCGGCCGCCAGTTGTGGCTGCACTACATGACCACGCCATGGACCCGCGACGGGCGTGTGCGTGCCGACATCATCAACGTCGCTGCCGACGTGCCCGGCTACGTGGTGGGCGTGCCGGTCAAGGACAACCAGCGGGTGAAGAAGGGCGACCTGTTGATCCAGATCGACCCTGAGCACTACCAAATGGCCGTCGACCAGGCCAAGGCGCTGGTTGCCTCGCGCAAGGCCACCTGGGAAATGCGCAAGGTCAACGCCAAGCGCCGCGCCGACATGGACAACCTGGTGATCTCCAAGGAAAACCGCGACGACGCCAGCAACATCGCCAACTCGGCCCAGGCGGATTATCAACAGGCCCTGGCCGAACTGGCGGCCGCCGAGCTGAACCTCAAGCGCACGCATATCGTGGCCACGGTGGACGGTTATGTGACCAACCTGAACATCCACAAGGGCGACTATGCGCGCACCGGTGAGCCGGTGATGGCGGTGGTCGACGAGAACTCGTTCTGGGTTTATGGCTTCTTCGAAGAGACCAAGCTGCCGCACGTGAAAGTGGGTGACCAGGCCGAGTTGCAGATGATGAGCGGCGAGCGCATCAAAGGCCACGTAGAGAGCATCGCCCGCGGTATTTATGACCGCGACAACCCCCAGAGCCGCGAGCTGATCGCCGATGTGAACCCGACCTTCAACTGGGTGCGGTTGGCGCAGCGTGTGCCGGTGCGGATCCACATCGATGAAGTGCCGGAAGGGTTTTTGCTGGCGGCGGGGACGACGTGTACGGTGGTGGTGAAGCCTAGCGAGGAATGAATCCCGGTAGCGGCTTTCAGTCACATGCCAGTGAGAGCCGCACTAGGTGTTCAGTGAAGATTTAAATCTGTGTGTTGCCGCGCCTGCCTCTCGCAGTAACGCGTCCCAATCATCAGGAGGGTGGCCGGTGAGCAGCATCTTCTGGAAGACTTTGTAGGCATCGTCAGTGCGCTCGTAGGCCCGCTTGCTCGTCTCGTCATTTACCCATGCCAGGACGATTATCCTGCTGGGGGTGTGGTAGCGAAAGAACAGCCGGTATTGCTGAAAGAACTTCGCTCGAAACCAGTGCTTGTGGTCGCCTCCTAGCGCTGAACCTTGACGGTACTCAGGCTTGGTCGGGTCTTGCGGGATGACGTCAAACGCCAATCGTTTGATCGCGGCCAGCCGCTTGTACGCGTTCTTTTTCGTGTAGCCGATCGGGTCTTTCTGCAGCTGTGCCGCGACTTGCTCACTGAGCGCGTCCAGTTCGGCTAAGAACAGCGGGTGAGCAAATACAGTCCATCCATGAATAGTTAAAGGCTTCCTCGCATCACTCATTCATCTTCCGCCGATAGAGGTTGATCCAGGTCGATCTCGGCGTCGCCCACGAGGCTGTCGAGGCGAGCGATGAGGTCAGCATCGACAACTTGCAGACGTTGCGGATGGGTGGCGATATCGTGGGCCAGAAAATTCAGGAACTGGCCTAGCACAGGGTCGTCTTCGGTTGCCTCTGCGCGGGTGAGTATCACCTCCCCGTCGGGTTGAATCGAGTAATGGATCTTGTCACGCTTTTTCAAACCCAGCGCGCGACGCACTGTTTCGGGTACGGTTGTCTGGTAACGATCGGTCAGGGTGGATTCAACTTCGAAGGTGGCGGCCATGGCCATATCCTTTGCATTGCAACAATGAATGCAAGGTAATGCGATTGCATTGCGCGGTCAATGCAGTGCATTGGGGAGCTGATGAATGGTTCAGGCCGCGCCCACCAATACCGGCACGTCTACCCGGTCAATCACCTTCGCGCTGATCGAAGGATCCAGCAACCGCCCCAATCGTGACAGGTGGCGATGACCCATGATGATCAGTCCGCAACGCAGATCTTGCGCCTTGCTGACGATGGCCTCGACCGGCTGCCCGGCCACCATGCAGCCCTGGCTGGTGAAGCCGGCGTCCTGCAACTCGCGCACGGCCTTGGCTACGGCGTGGTCGGCATGCTGCTGCTCCTCGCAGGCGGCGGGGTATTCCTCCAGTTCTTCGGTGGTGTAGGGCGCGGGTTGCTCGTGCACGGCGAAGGTGCTGTCGATGGCCAGCAGCACATGCAGCTCGTGTTCGCCGGGGCGGCAGTAGCGGCGGGCGAGGGTGAGCAGGGCGAAGGATGCGGGGGAGGCGTCGATGGCGATGAGGACCGGGGTGGGCATGGGAATCCTTGTCGAAGCTAAATGATGTGCTGGCTGTACCGGCCTCTTCGCGGGGCAAGCCCGCTCCCACAGGTTGGCCGCACAAACCTCGGGCATTGCGGGGTACCTGTGGGAGCGGGCTTGCCCCGCGAAGAGGCCGGTACAGCCACTGCATCACTTATGGCCCATCCAAAGCCCAGAATAAATGCCCCACCACGCACGACCTTATTGCGTCTGACGCAATCCACCAACCTGCTACCATCGCCTTTCCCACAATCGCCACGGAAAACGGCCATGCAACTCCCGGACATGAACCTGCTCGTCGCCCTCGACGCCTTGCTTGACGAAGGCAGTGTGGTGGGCGCCGCGCAGCGCATGAACCTGAGCCCGGCCGCCATGAGCCGGACCCTGGGGCGCATTCGCGATGCCTTGGGCGACCCGATCCTGGTGCGCGCTGGCCGTGGCCTGGTGCCGACACCCCGTGCGCTGGCGCTGCGCGAGCAGGTGCATGGGCTGGTGGAGCAGGCCGGGCAGGTGTTCCGCAGCCGTGACGATGTCGACCTGGTCAACCTGGACCGGGCCTTCAATATCCGCACCAACGACCTGTTCATCGCCCTGTACGGCGCCCAGCTGTTGCGCATGATGCTGGCCCAGGCACCGCGTACGGTGCTGCGTTTCGTGCCCGAGGGCAGTGGCGACGATGATGCGGTGCTGCGCAACGGGCATATCGACCTGATCATCAGCTCGGCCGTCGAGCTGGGCCCGGAAATCAAGGTGCAGAGCCTGTTCAACACCTACTTCGTAGGGCTGGCGCGCGAGGGCCACCCAATCTTCGATGCCGAGATTACCCCTGAGCGGTTCGCCGCCTACCCGCAGATCAGCGTGTCGCGCCGTGGCCGGGCCAATGGGCCGATCGATGTGGCATTGGCCAACCACAAGGTCGAACGGCGGGTGGCGCTGATCACCACGAGCTTCCACTCGGCGATGTTTTCGCTGCCGGATTCGGACCTGATCCTGCCGATCCCGGCCAACATCCTCAACAGTGTGCAGCGCTTGAAACTGCCCCTGCGCTCGTTCGAGATCCCGGTGCCGTTGGAGAAGGTCAACGTCAAGCAGGCCTGGCACCCGCGGTTCGACAATGACCCGGCACACCGCTGGCTGCGCCAGACGTTGAAGGCGTGTGGCAGCTTCGACCCGTAACAGAGGCCGATTGCGTTTGGCGCAATATAAACCTGCCAACAAGTCAGTTTTCGTAAGCATTCGACCTTCTTAGACTTGCTCCAGCCCTGAAATTGTTGCTGGAGATGTATTCCCATGAGTTCCCTGACCGCGCCTTCTGCTGCGCTGGCTGCCGCCCCCGCGCCGGCCGCCCCCGTGCAGACGGCATTCGGCCTGCAGGTGGTGGTGGGGTTGTTTGGGGTGTTGCTGGCCGTACTCTGTGCCGGCCTCAACGAGGCGGTGACCAAGATCTCGCTGGCCGATATCCGCGGCGCCATGGGCATCGGTGCCGACGAAGGCGCCTGGCTGCTGGCTGCGTACAGCGCGGCTTCGGTGTCGGCGATGGCCTTCGCACCCTGGCTTGCCACGACCTTTTCCCTGCGCCGCTTCACGTTGTCTGCCATTGGCGTGTTCGCCGTGCTGGGCCTGCTGCAACCGTTCGCCCCCAACCTGCACAGCCTGATGCTGCTGCGGGTGCTGCAAGGCTTTGCCTCGGGCGCCTTGCCGCCGATGCTGATGAGTGTCGCGCTACGTTTTCTGCCACCGGGCATCAAGGTCTATGGCCTGGCCTGCTATGCCCTGACCGCCACCTTCGGGCCGAACCTCGGCACACCGCTGGCGGGCCTGTGGACCGAGTATGTCGGCTGGCAGTGGGCCTTCTGGCAGATCATCCTGCCGTCGCTGCTTGCGATGTTCTGTGTCGGCTGGGGCCTGCCCCAGGACCCGTTGCGCCTGGAGCGCTTCAAACAGTTCGACTGGCGTGGCGTGCTGCTGGGCCTGCCGGCCATCAGTTGCATCGTCCTCGGCCTGTCGCTGGGTGACCGCTGGGGCTGGTTCGACTCGCCGCTGATCTGCTGGCTGCTGGGCGGCGGCCTGCTGTTGCTGGTGCTGTTCCTGTACAACGAGTGGTCCGAACCGCTGCCGTTCTTCCAGTTGCGCATGCTCTCGCGGCGCAACCTGAGCTTCGCCCTGGTGACCTTGGCCGGTGTGCTGATCGTGCTCTCCGGGGTGAGCAGCATTCCGTCGGCGTACTTGGCGCAGATCCAGGGCTACCGGCCGGCGCAGACCAGCCCGCTGATGATGCTGGTGGCCATGCCGCAACTCATCGCCCTGCCGCTGACCGCAGCGCTGTGCAACATCCGCGCGGTGGACTGCCGCTGGGTACTGGCGATGGGGCTCGGCATGCTGGCGCTGTCGTGCGTGGGCAGCAGCCTGTTGACCTCCGAGTGGATACGCGGCGATTTCTACCCGTTTTATCTGTTGCAGGTGTTTGGCCAGCCGATGGCCGTGCTGCCGCTGCTGATGCTCTCCACCAACGGCATGACCCCGCAGGAGGGCCCGTTCGCCTCGGCCTGGTTCAACACGGTCAAGGGGCTGTCGGCGGTGATTGCCGGCGGCTTGCTGGATGTCTTGGGCACCGTGCGCCGGCATTTCCATTCCAACCACCTGGTCGACAGCCTGGGCAATGCGCCGCTGATCGATGACAGCGCCGCCGGCCTTGCCCGGCGCATTCATGAACAGGCCCAGGTACTGACCTCGGCCGACCAGTACTTGGTGATGGCGTGCATCGCCGTCGCGTTGATCTGCCTGATTCCCTTTGTGCCTACCCGGATCTTCCCGCCGCGTGCGGTGGCTTGAGCCCGTGACTGAATTCGAGACTTAGAAATGACCAACAACCGCAAAACACTTTTCATCGGCTCGGTGCTCGCCGTGGCCGTGCTGGCCGGCATCGTCGGGCCTTGGATGCTGGGCAGCGATCACCGCCAGCGCACCAACGACGCCTATGTGATCGCCGATTACACCGTGGTCGCGCCCAAAGTCGCAGGCTTTATCAAAGAGGTGCTGGTCGAGGACAACCAGCAAGTCACGGCAGGCCAGTTGCTCGCGACCCTCGATGCCCGCGACTACCAAGCCGCGCTCGACGCAGCCCAGGCGCAATTGCTGGTGGCCAAGGCGCAGAGCGCCGATGCCCGCGCCACGCTGGAGCGACAGGCCGCCTTGATTGCCCAGGCCGAAGCCGCCGTGAAAGCCGCCCAGGCCGAAGCGGCGTTTGCCGATCATGAAGTCAACCGCTACAGCCGGCTGGCCGAGCAAGGTGCCGGCACCGTGCAGAACGCCCAGCAGGCGCGCAGCGGGGTCGACCAGGCCCGTGCGCGCCTGGCCAATACCCAGGCCGCGTTGGTGGCCGCACGCAAGCAGGTGGACATCCTCAGCGCCCAGGTGGCCAGCGCCGATGGCCAGCTCAAACGGGCCGAAGCGGGTCTGGAGAAAGCCCAGCTCGACCTGTCCTACACGCGCATCATCGCACCGGTGGACGGCATGGTCGGCGAGCGCGCCTTGCGTGTCGGCGCCTATGTCAATCCGGGGGCTCGGCTGTTGTCGGTGGTGCCGTTGCAGCAGGCGTATGTGGTTGGCAACTTCCAGGAAACCCAGCTGACCCATGTGCAGCCCGGCCAACCGGTCAGCATCAGTGTCGATACCTTCTCGGGCGAGCAACTGCATGGCCATGTCGAGAGCATCGCGCCGGCCACCGGTGTGACGTTCGCGGCGGTCAAGCCGGACAATGCCACCGGTAACTTCACCAAGGTGGTGCAGCGCATCCCCGTGAAGATCGTGTTCGATGACGGCCAGCCGCTGCTTGCACGGCTGCGCGTGGGCATGTCGGTGGAAGCCACCATCGATACCCGCGGCGACAAACTCGAAGGCAAAGAGGTGAGCGCGCGATGAAACCGGCCTTTCGCTTGAGCCCGGTGTTGCTGGCGTTGCTGATGGCCGGCTGTACCCTCGGGCCAGATTTCAAACGCCCGGACAGCCAGGCCCCACAACAGTGGGCAGGCTTGCAAGGCGAGGCTGCGGCCAGTCAGCCGCAGGCCGAACCCCTGGAACTGCGCTGGTGGGAGAGCTTCCACGATGCCCGGCTCAGCGCGCTGATCCAGCGGGTCGCCGAACGCAACCTGGACTTGCAGATGGCCAGTGCGCGGCTGCTGCAAAGCCGTGCCTTGCGCAGTACGGTAGCAGCGGATGAAGCGCCGTCGGTCGATGTGAACGCTGGCTACAGCCGCGCTCGCAACAGCGCCGAAGGGCTGAGTGACCCCTCGGGCCACGCGGGCAAATCGGCATTCAACCTGTGGCAGGGTGACCTGGTCGCGGGGTGGGAGCTGGACCTCTGGGGCCGAGTACGCCGGCAAGTGGAGGCTGCCGATGCGACGGTCGAAGTGGCCGAGAACGACCGCCGTGGCGTGTTGTTGGCGCTGTTGTCGGAAACCGCCGGCAACTACATTCAGCTGCGTGCGGTGCAGCACACCCTGGATGTCACCCGTGACAACCTGAAGGTGGCGCAGCACAGCCTGAAGTTGTCCGAGAATCGCCAGGCCGAAGGGGTCGCCACCCGCCTCGACGTAGCCCAGGCCAGTGCCCAGGTTGCCTCCATCGAAGCCCGCCTGCCCAGCCTTGAGGCCAAGCGCGACGACCTGATCAACGCCCTCAGCCTGCTCGCGGCCGAGCCGCCCCGCAGCCTTCAGGCACAGTTGCTCGAAGGGGGTGAACTGCCCGCGCCCCAGCAGCAGTTCGCCATTGGCCTGCCGTCGGAGTTGGCCGAGCGCCGGCCGGACATTCGCCTGGCCGAGGCGCGCCTGCATGCGGCCACCGCCAGTATCGGCGTGGCCAAGGCCGACTTCTACCCGAGCATTCGGCTGTCGGGCAGCCTGGGCTTCCAGGCCATGCAGCTGTCTGACTTCGGCGGCTGGGACTCGCGCCGCTTCGCCTTTGGCCCGCAACTGTCACTGCCGATTTTTGAAGGTGGGCGGCTCAAAGGCACGCTGGAACTGCGTGAGGCGCAGCAGCAGGAAGCCGCGCTCAACTACCGCAAGGTGGTGCTCGGTGCCTGGCATGAAATCGACGATGTGCTGCGCCTGTATAACGCCAGCCAATTGCGTCGCGACCATTTGGCCGAGGCGGTGCGGCAGAACCGCATCGCCTTGGAGACTGCCCAGCGCCAGTATGTGGAAGGGGCGGTGGACTTTCTCAATGTGCTGACCGTGCAAGGGGCGTTGCTGGCCAGCGAAGAGCAGTGGATCGACAGCTCGGCGGCGGTTTCCCAGGCGTTAGTGGGGCTGTACAAGGCGCTGGGTGGGGGTTGGCAGGCGTTTGATACACAGCCTGCGAACAAGGTTTGATAGGTGTTGTGGCTGTACCGGCCTCTTCGCGGGTAAACCCGCTCCCACAGGTACCGTACAGATTTTGAGCACTGTGCAGTACCTGTAGGAGCGGGTTTACCCGCGAAGAGGCCAGTACTGCCAAGCATCAATCAAAGCGGCCGCAGCAACCCAAACCGCTTGCGCAACACCCAGTCCAGCAACCGCCGCGGCAACAGCCTGGCAATCAGCGGCAACGCCGTGCTGCCATTACCCAGCCTGACCACCGCAGGCACCGCCGTTTTGCGCGTAGCCGCCAACACCCCTTGGGCAAACACCGCCGCAGGCGTCGGCCGGTCCTGCGATGCCCGCGCCCGTGCCTGTACATATTCGCGCAGTGGCCACCACGGCGAGTCCGCAGCCAACACCTGATCGGCCTGGCGCTGGGCATTGCTGGCGAACTGCGAAGCGATCGCCCCCGGCTGCACTTCCATCAGCCGAATGCCAAACGGCGCCAACTCCAGGCGCAGGGCATCGCTCAGGGCGTTGACGGCAGCCTTCGACGCGCAGTAGGCCCCAGCGAACGGCGTGACCAGCACCCCAGAAACGCTGCCGATATTCACCACCAGCCCACGCGCGCGGCGCAGCAGCGGGAACAACGCGCGGGTCACGCCGACCACGGCGAAAACGTTGGTTTCGAATTGCTGGCGCATGGCGTCCACACCCCCGTCGAGCAATGGGCCCATGGCACCGTAGCCAGCGTTGTTGATCAGCATGTCGAGGCGGCCGTGGCTTGCTTCCAGCTCCTCGGCCAGTTGGGTCAGGGCTTGGCCATCATTGACGTCCAGTTGCCGGGCGGTGAAACCGGCGGCGGCTAAATGCGCGACGTCTTCAGGTTTGCGGGCGGTGGCCCAGACTTCATGGCCAGCATCGCGGAAGGCGTCGGCCAGGGCGCGGCCGATGCCGCTGGAACAACCGGTGATCAGGACGGTGGGCATGAGGGAGGCCTTGGGTCAGGGGAAAGTTGTCGTCTTTACCGGCGCGAAGGGGCCGGTAAAAACAGCAGATCAGTGGGCGAATGTACCTTGCAGATGCGCTGCACGAAACATCAGCGTCTGCGACTTGGGCCCAAAGCGCAGTGGTGGTGGTGGGCAGGGCTTGGCCGTGAAGCGCAGCAGCAGGGCTTATAAGGTGAGGATGGGCACGTCGACAACCGTGTCTTCAAACAGGATTTCTTAACTGGGCGAATAAGGCCTGAAGACACTACGCATCGGGCGCAGTTCGGCAAACAGCGCTGCATGACGGGGAAATTTGAACTCGCTGCCTCCGCCCGGCAAGTTGATCGGAGCATCCCTGGAGTGCGCAGCAAAACGCTGTGCAATAGCGAGTTAGTTTGAGTGGAATGGCGCTAAAGAAAGCGAAGTTTATTTGATGAGGGAGGGATTTCCCATTGTAATATTTACAGAGGCTTCAAAGTGTGAGTCGTTCGAGGTGAAATTAAACTCGCTTTTCCCTTTGAGGTAGATCGGCGCTCCCAAAGGGTCTAATGGATTGAATTTAAGTTCTGTTATATCCAGCCAGCCCGTGCCCTCGGTGGTCGGTATGGGAGTCCAATCGTCGGTCCAGTTGTCGTAGTGAGCAACAGTCTCGCTTGTATTCGCTACAAGGTCGGTTTTGCCAAGCCTAAAATTATTAATCATCGAAATGTAAAACACGTGCGTCACGTGTCCCGATTCGATGAGAATTGCACCAATAAGTCCTCTGTGCAAAGAGAATTGCGAATAGGTTTCAACGGCGCGGGTTTTATGGGTGTTTGTATTGGTGATCGTTAATTCGACTTTGCCGTCTACAAGGTTGCTGCGCAATAGTGCTCGGTTGAATGATGGATGGCTCATGACATATCCTCTTTGTGGGTTTGGAGTGGCCAATTTAAACGTGATGCTGAAAGGTAGGTACTCTTATAAGTACTAGGTGGGCACCTTGGCCGATGCTGAGCGACTGTAGGTTCGAGCTGCGTAGTATCGGGCAGATCTTCAGTCAGGTCCGCCTTTTCCCAATGCAACGCTTGCAAACTGGTCGGGTTCGACATGCTCGGCAAGTTGATCGGAGCATACCTCGCATATGTACCAGTACCGCAATCCTTCCTGTGGCGTTAACGTAGTTTCAGGCGACACGCTAAACGTGCGCTTGTCTATTAAATAATCCTGGCTATTAGGAAATCTGTATGAGAGCTGATAAATGTTAAATTTTTACGATTACCAAAAGCGGGCGCTGGTGAATGGTGTCGAAGATTCCGATGACAGTGCCGTTGAACACAGTAACTATAAATATTATCCGGGCGCAGTGGCGGGCGAACTCAGTGTGAATGGTGAAAATGAAAACACGGCAGGGCCTTGGCCGTTCCGTAGCCCCAAAATCGGGGTGCGAAATAATTATCTACCCCCTACTTCCCTCAAGGGCGATGCCAGAGTCGAGGGTGTCGGAACAGTGGGCGCTATCGTCCTGCCCTATTACCTAGGCGGAGAATTAGCAGGGTTCAGTGTGTTGGCTTTGAAGGGGAGTGGGTTCTACCCCAGTAGATTCATAGATCCCCCTGTTATTGGGCCGGGGGGGAAGGATAGCTTTTCCTGTAGTTTTGCAGTGTACTTTAAAATCAACCAGACTGAATACAAGTTGGTGGTGGATAAATTTGAGGTTGATTTCGCCAAGTCGGACCTCTGAAAATATATCCGGATAAGGAATGGAAGGTTCGCTATGTGCGGCGTGCAATAGCGAACCCCGGCTTAGACGGCGCGAAGCTTTCACCGATTTCCTGACGCTCAATCGGCGCCGAAACGCAGGCATACACACCCTCGCAGCGCCCGATATAGTCCTCGTCCAGTTAGCGCTCCCGGATTGCACGTCGATCAATTGGCGAATGTACCCTGCAAGTGCTCGGCGCGAAACTCGAGTGTCTGCGGCCGATAGCCAGAGCGCAGTGGCGGCAAAGGCAGGCAATCCTTCCACTCGGCACCCGGCTGCAGCTCACCCGGCCCCCGGTAACGCGGCGCGCTGTAGGTGTTCTCGGCCAGGTTGACGGTATCGCCCGGCGCATACGCACCCACCCGCCAACGCAGTTCGGTCAGCGGGGCCTTGTTGCCGTTCTTCATGTGAACCTGCAGCGCGCGGTCGGCGGGGCATTGGTCCGGGGCATAGCTCAGGCGCAAGTCCAGGCGTGCCAGTTGTGTGGCTTCGCGGTTGTCTTGCCAGGCCACGAACAGGGCGACCAGGCCGATGCCACACACGGCGGCCAGTGATATCGGCAACGCCTTCGCTGGGTAACGCAGCAGCAGTACCAGCCAAGTGAGAATTAGCAGGGCGCCGATGATCATGGAGAGAGCCTTGATTGCATTGATTTGGCCATCCTAGCACTTCTGCGAGTACCGCCGTAGCCGCCCTCATCCTAATCTGGAAACGCATTAATACTGGCTGCTTTAGTTGGCATCTGTGTGACAGGCCGGTTGTTGCCACCCATTAAAATCATCAGCTTTCGGAGTCAATCATGAGTGTACTTAATACCAAGACCGGCGGCGCATCTGGTGCGATGACGGCCACCCTGCCAACAGGCGAGCAATTCATTGCTCAAGACGTCTGGTTCGACCCGCTCGGCGGTGTGCTGGGTATCCGCAACCCCGCGCAGGACGTTGAAGAATTCATCTACATTGGCTTCCCGTTGGGCATCACGGATGGCGACCATACCCTCGGTGAGGGTGGCACATCGGCGTACTTGGGGAGTGACGTATCAGGCCATGCGCACAGTGGCGTAATTCAAAGCCTGGTATGGAACCGGGAGGAGTGTGGGGTCGCGGGTAAGTTCGAATTCAAGGGCAAAGATGAATATGCGCGTGACTTTCACGTCTCAAAGGGTGTGTTTGATATTGCCTATGAAAAGCCCGCCTCTGCACTGCAGCGCAACACCGCAAGTGCTGCCTCTGCGGTGATCGTTCCAGCACTGAAAGATAATGCCGAGTTCAACGCTAATGAACGGGGTTATAACGGTGACCGTGAGCGCCCGACGTTTGTCGCGGTCAAGCAGTCCATCGGCCTTGAGGGTGGCCTGCTGGCCCTGGGGGCGGTGTTCCTTCTGGAGTACGATCAAAACAACCAACCTTCGGTCAAGCGCGCCTTTGCCAGCGTCAATCACGGTTTGATCGCGGCTGAAAATTACGCCATCACCCAGTTGGCGTGGGAGCCAGGTAAAGCCTTGTCCTTCGCCTTCACGCTTGCATTCCACTACAACGCTCAGCCTTTCACATTTCAGGCAGGCCTTGTCGACCTGAAGATGTAAGTCAGCAAAGCGGTCACCCAAAAGCCCCGCCTCTTTGCAGGAGGCGGGGCGGGCTTCGCATTACTGCGCGATGGTCTTCACCGAAACCCCACGCTCGACCGGCGTCGACGTGCGCCCATACACATCTTCGAAGCGCTCGATGTCATCTTCACCCAGGTAGCTACCGGACTGCACTTCGATGATCTCCAGCGGGATCTTGCCCGGGTTGCGCAGGCGGTGCACCGAAGCGATCGGGATGTAGGTCGACTGGTTCTCGGTGAGCAGGAACACGTTCTCGTCGCAGGTCACCTCGGCGGTGCCGGACACCACGATCCAGTGCTCGGCGCGGTGGTGGTGCATCTGCAGCGACAGGCTGGCGCCTGGCTTGACGGTGATGTGCTTGACCTGGAAGCGGCCGCCCATGTCCACCGAATCGTACGAGCCCCATGGGCGGTACACTTCCAGGTGGTTCTGGGTTTCGCTGCGGCCTTGCTCGTCGAGGGTCTTGACCATCTGCTTGACGCCTTGGACCTTGTCCTTGTGGGCAATCATCATGGCGTCCTTGGTCTCGACCACGACGATGTTCTCAAGGCCGATCACCGACACCAGCTTGCCGTTGCCGTGGATCATGCAGTTGCGGCTGTCTTGCACCACCACATCGCCCTTGGTGACGTTGCCGTTGTCGTCCTTCTCGTGCACATCCCACAGCGATGACCAGCAGCCCACGTCGCTCCAGCCGGCCGACATCGGCACCACGCAGGCGCGCTGGGTCTTTTCCATCACCGCGTAGTCGATGGAGTTGTCCGGGCAGCAGGCGAAGGTGGCTTCGTCGATGTTCAGCACATCGCCGTCTGCCTGGCTGCGCTCCAGGGCCAGTACGCAGGTGTCGTAGATGTCGGCGTCGTGCTTTTTCAGCTCTTCGAGGTAGCGGCTGGCGCGGAACAGGAACATGCCGCTGTTCCAGAAGTAGCCCCCGGCCTTGACGAACTCGGCGGCGCGTTTCTCGTCGGGCTTTTCAACGAACTGCGCCACCCGCGCCACACCTTCAGGCAGCAGTGCGTCCTGGCTGGAGCGGATGTAGCCATAGCCGGTCTCGGGTTTGGTCGCCGGCACGCCGAACAGCACCATCTCGCCACGCTCGGCGGCCACGGTGGCCAGGGCCAGGGCGCGCTGCAGGGCTTTCTGATCGTCGATCACGTGGTCAGCGGGCAGCACCAGCATCAGGTCGTCGCGGCCTTCGCTGACCAGCTTCATCGCGGTCATCGCCACGGCTGGGGCGGTGTTGCGGCCGAACGGTTCCATCAGGATGCCCTGGGTTTTCAGCTTCAGTGCCGAGAGCTGTTCCTGAACGATGAACGTGTGGTCCTTGTTGCAGACCACGATCGGCGCGTCCATGCCTTCGAACACCAGGCGCTGGATAGTTTGTTGGAACAGCGTGTGCTCACCGGTCAGGGCCAGGAACTGCTTGGGGAACTGCTTGCGCGACAGAGGCCACAGACGCGAACCGCTACCACCAGAAAGAATTACCGGGATCATGATGTTTCTCCAATAAGGTCGTTAATGAGGCAGGGGATCAGTTAGTGGACACTGGGCGGGTAACCCAGACCGGCGACAGGCTGCTGCCGGAACCGGTGACGTACAGCACGGCGGCTTCGCCGCGCTCCAGGGCGACGGGTTTGACGTCGCTGACTTTCTTGTCGCCGGCATACAAGGCGAGGTTGACCTTGACCGGGTTGATCTCACGCTCGCCACGGCCTTTGGCGGCGACCGGCGTTACCACTTCGGTCTTGCCGTCGGCGGTCTTCAGGGTCAGCGACTGGTCGCTGAGGTTCTGTACGCGTACCAGGGCTTTCTGCTTGTTCTTGAACGGCGGTTCTTCGATCAGTTGCGGGTTGCCGCTGCCGCTGTTGACCAGGGTGTAGTACTTGTCCGAGGCCAGCTTGACCGGCACGCTCTTGCCGCCCACCTGGGCGGTGTAGTCACCGCCTGGGAGGAAGCTGAAATCGCTGCTGGCCTGGGCGCCGACCTGCTTGATCTGGGTGTTGCCGACCGAGGCGGCGGCAGGCGCGCTGGCGGCGTTGTACAGGCGCACGAAGGTCGAACCTTTCGGTGCGGTCGGGCCGTACAACGCGGCGTCGGCACCGGCGAAGGCCTGCATCGAGGCAAGGGACAGGCCTGCTGCGAGGGTGAGGGCTTTGGCAATGGAAGTCTTGGTAGTCATGTGCATTTCCTCTCTTTCGATCAGTGGTTCGTCCGGGTGGACGACAGGGCCAGGTTTTCTTCGGATTTACGGGAGTTCTTCAGCTGGGCGATCCACTGCGGATCGAAGCTGCTGAGGTCGTTTTTCATGGGCAGATAACGTTCGGGGAATTCCCACACCACGACTTGTGGGGCGGCATTTTTGAAGGCATCGCTTTGCAGGTACTTGAGCATCGGCAGCAGTGGGCCGTGGCCGTCTTCGGCGTAGTTGGCGACGTCGCTGCGCAAGGCTTGCTGCAATGCGCCGAGGAAGTTCCAGTGCGGGTTGGCGCTGTAGCTGGTGCCGACCAGTGCGACCGGGATCTGGCTGTCGGCGAACAGCGCGTCGCCCGCATCGCCAGCGGCTTGGGCTGGGCGCGTGGTGCGTTGCTGCAGGTTGTCCGGGCTCGGCAGCAGGTTGCTGAACAGCGGGTCCAGTGGCAGGAAGTTGGTCAGGTCGCCTTTGTAGGGCGCCGTGTTGCCGGCTTCGGTGATGAAGGTTTGCGGGTCGCCATTGAGCAGGCTCTGGCGGCTGACCGCTTCGGCCAGGGCTTGTGCGGCGACTTCGGCGCCCATCGGCGTCCAGTGCGTGTCGGTGCGCAGGAACACCTGGCCGCGGGCCTTGGCCTGTTCCATGGGCGCCATCAGGTCTGGGGCGAACACGTTGGCCTGGCGGGCTTGGGCATGGAAGCGGTTGTACAGGTCGTCGTGCAGGCTGGCGGGCAGCTCCTTGCCGACGTATTCGGAATAGACCCGCGCCTTGGCCGGCACGATCGCCAGCACCAGCTGGCTGCCGTGTTGTTGCAGGGTGTCGCGGACGCCACGGATCAGCGCCAGGTTTTCTTGCATCAGTTGCTCGGCACCGGCGGTGGGTTTGAACTCTTCGTCGCTGAACAACCACTGGTCGCGGCCCAGCACCACGCCCGGGCGGCCTTCGTTGAACAGCTTGAAGTCCAGCGCCGCCCAGAGGTTGGTGCCCAGGCGCTTGATCGGGAACTGTTCGTCGTAGTGGGTCTCGGCAGCCTTGGCCAGCTTGCCGTTGAGCAGGGTCATCTGCGCGGTGCGCTGGAAGCTTTCCAGGCCGCCGGTGGACCAGGCGCCCATGCCGACCAGCAGGCCGAGGAACGACAGCGAATAGGTAATGCGTAATGTCCGGGTCATGGTCATCAACCTCAGAACTGGAAGTAAAGGAACGGCGAATAGCTCTGCGCCGAAAGCTTGAGGATCGAGGCCACGAACAGCAGCAGGACCAGGGCGCGGGTCATCACCCGGGTCCAGTCCAGGCCGATCGAGCCGTCGGCGTTGACCTGCACCGGGGTTGCCTTGGGTGTCGGCTGGGCATTGCGGTAGAAGTCGCGCAGGCCGAAGAACGCCAGGGTGAGGTAGGCGATGACCAGGGTGGCCACTTGCAAGCCGGTCAGCTGGGCGCGGTTGAGCTCCGACAGCTGCCATTCACCAAAGCTGAACATGGCGGCGTACATGCGCCCGGCCACGTGCAGGTTCTCGGCGCGGAAAATCACCCAGCCGACCACGACCAGCAGGAAGGTGAAGGCCCACTTGACCGGGTTGAAACGCTGCGGGTTGGTGTCGATGCCCAGCGCCCGCTCGATCGCCAGCCACATGCCGTGCCAGGCGCCCCAGAGGATGTAGGTGAAGTTGGCGCCGTGCCACAGCCCGCCCAGCAGCATGGTCAGGAACAGGTTGCGGTAGGTGTTGAAGGTGCCTTTGCGGTTGCCGCCCAGGGTGATGTACAGGTAGTCACGCAGCCAGGTCGACAGGCTGATGTGCCAGCGGCGCCAGAACTCGGTGATCGACTGGCTGATGTAGGGCTGCTTGAAGTTCTCCATGAAGCGGAAGCCCATCATCAGGCCCAGGCCGATGGCCATGTCGCTGTAGCCGCTGAAGTCGAAGTACAGCTGCGCGGTGTAGGCCAGGGCGCCCAGCCAGGCATCGCCGGTGGTCGGGTTCTGCAGGGCGAAACAGTGGTCGGCCACCACCGCCAGGGTGTCGGCGATGAACACTTTCTTGATGAAGCCCTGCATGAAGCGGGTGCAGCCTTCGGAGAACTTGTCCAGGGTGTGGGTGCGGTTGTTGAACTGGTCGACCAGGTCTTTGAAGCGCAGCACGGGGCCGGCGATCAGGTGCGGGAAGATCGCCACGAATGCCGCGAAGTCGATCAGGTTGCGGGTGGCCGGGGTGTCGCCGCGGTACACGTCGATGATGTAGCTGATCGACTCGAAGATGTAGAACGAGATACCGATCGGCAGCAGCACGTGGGTGAGGATGAACGGCTCCAGGCCGAACGAGGTGATGATCGCATTGAGGCTGTCGACGCCGAAGTTGGCATATTTGAAGTAGCCAAGGATGGCCAGGTCGACGCCCACGCCCAGCAGCAGCCAGCGCTGGGCCGGTTTGGTACGCACGCCGGCGGCGCCGACTTTCAGGCCGATCCAGTAGTTCCACAGGGTGACGCCTGCGAACAGGGCGAGGAAGTCCACCCGCCACCAGGCATAGAAGATGTAGCTGGCGATCAGCAGCAGCAGGTTGCGATAGCGTTGCCCGCTCAGGTAGTACAGGCCGAGAAAGATCGGCAAGAACAGGAACAGGAACACGTTGGACGAGAAGACCATCCCGGTTCTCCTAATTTGTTCACAGCATCCAGGGCAAAACGCCCCCCAAACCCCCCAGTCCATGACTGAAGAGCAATTCATTTCCTGTGGGAGCGGGCTTGCCCCGCGAAGGCGTCAGCACAGGCGACGCTTTTTCCCTTTCGGGCCCATTCGCGGGACAAGCCCGCTCCCACAGAGATCAGCCCACAGTGGGCTGTTACTTCTTGCTCTGTGCGCTCGGGTCATAGACCCGGGTCAGGTTGCCGCCGAGCCTGAAGCTGTCGAACGGCTGCATACCGTGCTTGCGATCAAGGGTGTCGCCGACGCACTGGTACAGCGCGCACCAGGGCTCGAGCCAGGCGTACTTGCTGTCGACCTTGAGGTCTTTCATGTCCTGTTTTGTACCGGCGCGTTCAGCGAAATGGCGCGGGTCACGGGCGCCGGCCAGCACGCCTTCACCCAGGCGCTGCAGGGCGAAGTTGTTCTCGCTGCGCAGGTCCACGCCATTGACCTTGGCGAAGCTGGCGATCATCGCCAGCGGTGGCAGGGCATAGTTGTGGTAAGCCAGGGCGCGCTGCTTGCGTTTGATTTCGTTGGGCAGGAAGCCTTGGTCGTCGATCTGGTTGGCGCCGACCTTGTATTCCTTCACGGCCCAGTCGAACAGGTCGCGACGGTCGGTGGCGACGGCGGTGGCCATCACCGACCAGGCCGCCCAGTAGCTGTGGTTATTGATCTTCTCCAGCGGCAGGTCGCTCCAGTCGCGCACGGTCTGCTCGGCCAGGCGGGCAAACCAACGCTCGATCTGTTCGGCCTCGGCCTGGTGCGCGGCCAGGGGCTGCGCGTTGGAGAACTTCAGGCGCAGCCACGATCCGCTCATGCTGCCCAGTGCCCATTTGCGCATCGACTTGCCGGTGTGGTTGTAGTCGGTGGACAGCAGGGCGTCGGCCCGCGCCCAGGTTTCGAGCCAGGCAAGCGTGCAGTCGAGCTGCGCCGGGCGGCCGTCACGCATGTACTGGCCGACCATCTTGCTGACGCCTTTCTCCAGCGTGGTGATGTCGGCCGTGGAGTCGCGGAAGGCTTTTTCCGAGGCCACATTGAGGGTCGCCCGGGCCTTGTCGGAGCCTTCGTACTTGCTGCGAAACTGCAGCGCGCCGGTGTACGGCTTGGGGGCAGGTTCGCAGCGGAACTTGCCATCGCTGGTCTTGAGCTTTTCGATCCCCTCGTAGTAACCCAGGGGCGGTACCAGCGCGGCGTGCGCGGCGCCGCCGAACAGGGCCAGGCTGAGCAGGGCGGGGCTGATGAGTCGCTTGAATGGGGTCATGGTCGCCTCACTGGCCGGCTTGCGCGGTTTGCGCAGGCACGGCGAAGTTGTTGCGTTTGCAGAGTTTGGCCTCGACCTTCTGGGTGCCTTTCTCCGGCCCCTGGACCTCGAAGGCCAACAGGTTCTGGCTGGCCCAGTCTTCGTCTTCGCGCATCTGGAAGACGAAGCGGCCGTCGGTGTCGGAGGTTTCCGGTTTCTCCAGCTTGATGTCCTCGTGGCGGCCGTTGAGGTACCAGAGGGTGGCCTGCAGCACCTTCACCGAAGGGTCTTCGAACTTGACGTCCATCTGCAGGTTGCGGTTGATCAGGTCTTTGATCACACCGCCCTTGCCGTTGACCATCAGCTCGTTCTTGCCGGGCTTGAGCGTGGTGCTGGCGCTCATCAGCGCCGGGCGTGCGTCACAGCCATCGTCGAGCAGGCCGAGGATCTGCCGCCAGATGGTTTCCTGGTCCAGGCGATACAGCGGGGAGAACTCCCAGATCAGAATCTTCGGCGGGTTTTTCTGGAACTCTTCGCTGCCCAGGTACTGGATCATCGAGCCTTCCAGGCCACCGCCAGGGAAGGCGACGTTGAGCACGTCGGCGCCGATGTACTGTTCGAGGAAGCCCGAGAAGTTGTAGTTCTTGCCGCTGTGGCTGGTACCGACCAAGGTGATCTGCGCGTTGCCGCCATCGCCGAACAGGTCGTCGCCGCCGCTCGCGCCTTTTGGCTCGGTGGCGAACTGGTCCATGTACTGCACGGCGTAACTGGTGCCGCAGAGCTGGCCGGCGACGTTGTGCAGGGTGCCGGTCTTGCCCATGCGCCCGGACTTCTTGGTTTCGAATTCCTTGCGTGGGATGCCTTCGAAGGCCGGCATGTGGTGCACGGTGTCGGCCACGATCTTGGCGGCGCGCTCGGCGCCATACGGCGTCCAGTGCTGGTCACCGCGGAAGTAGAAGTCTTTGCCCTGGTCGGCGGCGGCCAGTTGCTCGTTGGTCAGCGGCGACAGGTCGGGCACGTTGTAGCCCATCTTGCTGAAGCGCTGGAGCATGGCCTGGTAGTTGCCCAGGGCCTTCTGGTAGTCGAAGGCGGCTTTTTCTTCCGGCTTGAGCATGTTGCGGTTCACCAGGCCACGGGTCGGCTGGTAGACCACGACCAGTTCCACGCCGCGCTTCTTGAACGCGTCGTGCACCTGCTGCAGGCGCTTGTAGCCGGCGGGGGTGGTGTTGAACTCGGTGCGCAGGTCCTCGCGGGTACGGAATAGCCAGTCGCCCTGGGCCTGTACCAGCGTGGTGAAGTTCTGCTGGTAGCGGGTGGTGTAGCGGCTGGCGTCGTGCGCCTCGGGGCACAGTTGGCAGCAGGGTTCGGCGCTGAACGTCGGGGCTTTCACCTCGTCGGCGCGCACGCCCTGGCTGATCGCCAGAAGGGCGGCGGACAGGCCCAGCAGTTTCATCAGGTGTGGAGTCATGGTCTGGGCTTCCTTAATCGATCATTTCGGTCTGGCGTTCGACCGGGTCGATCAGCACAGCCTTTTGCTGGCGCACCAGCAGGTCGAGGATTTCGTCCTGGCGCTCGCCGAGGATGCCGTTGAGGCTGATGCCGTTGGCCTTGCGCGGCGCGAGCATCGACACCTTGTACAACTCGACCGACAGCGGCGAGTCGATCGACAGCGGCCCGGAGCCGTTGGCCGCCAGCTCACCGCCCACCACGATCAGCGAGACTTTGGTGTCGAACGGGTCGAGGGCGATGTCGCGGTCGGTGTCGGACAAGTCCTTGATGTGCCCGTAGACACCCACCAGGCCATTGGCCATGGCGACGTTTTCGTACAGGCGGATGTTCACGCTGTTGCGCACGCGGATGCCGTGGCGGCGGTTGTTGATCAGCTTGTTGCCCCAGATCAGGTTGTCGCCGCTTTCATACAAGGTGATGCCGTCGGTGTGGTTGCGGTAGATCTCGTTGTAGGCGATCAGGTTGTTGACGCTGTTACGGTCGATCACCACGCCCGAGAGCTTGTTGTCGTAGCTCTTGTTGTTGATGATCCAGCTGTCGTTGACTTCACGCGAGACGATGATCCCGTGCTTTTTCTTGGTGCCGTACACCGTGTTGCCGGCGATGATCAGGCGGTGCGAGCGGTCGTGCGGGTCGATGCCGTAGACGATGTTGTCGCGGTAAGTGTTGTCCTTGACCACGAAGTCCTGCGTCTCGTAGCAGTAGAAGCCGTACCACATGTCGCTGAACTCCGAGCCGATGATCCAGCCGGTCGGCTCCGGGCGGCCCATGCGCTTGGCCATGTTCGGCGTGTACTGCGAGATGCTCACACCGTACGACTTGGACTTGGCGTAGCCGAAGCTGGCCATCTTGGTGTTGACGATGTAGGTCTCGGTGCCGCCCCACGACAGCAGGAACGGGCGGAATTCCTTGGGCGAGCGGAAGGTCGCCGGGCCGTTGTCCTTCTCGCGCCAGCCGGTGACCTGGGTGTCGCTGACGAACAGCTTGCCGTCGTTGACCAGAAACGCGCCGCCCTCCTGGGACAGGCGCAGTTGCTTGACCTTGCCGTTGATTTCGAGGATGCCCTTCTGCCCGACCACGATTGGCAGGCGCGCCAGGTACACCCCCGGCTCGACTTCGCTGAGGTACTGCTTGGGTACCTTTTTGCTCAGCTCGACCAAGTCGACATGGCCGTCATCGACGAAGATCGCCTGGGGGATGCCGTGCTGGCGTTGCACCCATTCGGCGGCCTTGTTGTCGCCACCGATGAACTCCTTCAGCGACTCTTCCTGCAGCATGCGGCGCACGCTGACTTTGCCTTTGTGGCGGCGGTCGATCTTGTTCTGCACGGCCTCGGCAGTGAAGCCGCTGAGGTCGGGCAGTTTCGGTGGGTCCATGTGCAGCGGCTCGGTGGGCGCGCTGGACACGGTGTAGGTCTTGGCCTGCTGCAGTTCCTTGGCGATCACCGTGGGTTCTGCGGCGACGGCAAGGCCTGAGGCCAGCAGCAAGGCGCTGGCCAGGAGGCTGTGACGTAGGTGCGGGTGAAGGGGCATGACAAGAAATCCTCTACCGGCCTCAGAAGCGCCAGATCACGTCGACAAAGGCACGGTGCATGTACGAGTCCGCTTCCTTGCCATAGGCGTCACCTGGCTTGAACACACCGGCGCGCAGGCGCACCAGCGCGGACGGTTCGTCGATTGCCTGGCTCATCGAAGCGGGCAACAGGCCCTGCTTGAAGTACTTGGTGACGACCACGTCCATCTCCTGGCCGAGGTCTTTTTCGCCATTGATCAGCGGGCGGTTCACGCCGTTGTCGTTGACCGCAGCGTTGATGCCGCTGGAGCCAATGTTCTGCTCGCCATCGACGCGCCAGAACTTGTGGTAGATCAGGCTGGCGTCGTAGTCGTCGCGCAGTTGCCACGAGGCAAACAGGGTGGCCGCCTGCAGGTTGCCCAACTCGCCACGGAAGGCCTCGCCGAAGCGGTGCACGCGCGAGCGGGTACCGGTGAAGTTGGAGCGGTTGCTCTCAAGGCCGGTCTGCTCGAAGTTGTTCGAGCCGTCATCGCCACCGCCGCCGCTGCCACGGGCGTAGGCCGCACCGACTTGCCAGTTGGGGTCAAGGCGCAGGCGGATGCCGAGGTCGGTGGCCCAGGCGTTGACGTCGCCGCTCTGCTTGCCGGTGGCCACTTGATCGTCGCCCACCTGTTGGCTGCTGAGCTTGTCGCGGTCACCGGTCAGCCAGGTCAGGCTGCCCCAGTAGTTGACGGTGTGGTCGTTGCGCCAGTTGTAGGCGTCACTGTTGGCTTCCAGGCCCAGCCAGGTGAGGTCGCCGGTGCGGGTCTTGTCAAGCGCGTCGATCGTCTCGCCGGGGCTTTTCAGGCTGCCGCTGTCATGGGTGTGGTGGGCACGCAGGCCGACCCAGTGGCCGGGGGTCCATTGCGTGGCGACGTTACCATAGAGGTGCGTGCGGTCTTTGTCTTCCGGGGCCAGTTCGGTGAGGTCGGTGCGGTACTCGCTGAAGCGCTGAGCCACGCCTAAGTCGGCCTTGAGCAGGGTGGTGTCGAAGGTCCAGTTGAGGGCTTCGATGTTGGTGTCGCGCCACATGCCGTCGTCGCTGCGCAGGCGCTGGCGGCCTAAGCGCAGTTGCTCGCCAGGGTACTGGGTGAGGCCGCTGTAGCCGACCCAGAACTCGCGCATGGCCAGGTAGCTTTTGTCCGGCTTGCGGCTGTCGTCACCGGTGTCGGTGGTGGTGCCGTCGTCGTTCTGGCGCAGGGTGTCGGTTTCGATGGTGTCGGTGGCCGCGACGGCCTGGCCCATGGCGTAGGCGCTCCAGTTGCCGCGCTCGCCGTACACCCAGGGGCGCAGGTCGAGACCGAGGCCGTTGACGTCACCGCCGGGCCGGGTGCCGAGGTCGCGATCGTCTTCCGACTGGCCGGTGATTTTCACGTCCAGGCCGACGTTTTTCTGCGCGGTCATGTCGGCCAGGGTCGGGCAGGACCACAGCAGGGCGAAGCTCAGGCCGATGCCGGCTTTCACGAAGGGATTGAGCGTCATAGCGAGTCCTCACCGTCTACTTCTTGTTCGTCGTCTTGCAGGGCTTCGAGGGCCAGGGTGCTGTTGGCGCCTTGGGCCATGCTGCCGCGCGCCTGTTTTTCCTGCGTCAGCAGGGTTTGCGCCTGGCTGCGCTGGTCTGGCGTGAGTTGCTGATCGAGTTGCTGCAGCAGTTCGGCCGACTGTGGCGTCGGGTTGGCCTGCGACAGTTGCGCGAACACCCAGGCGTTGCCAGGTTGCGGGCGGATGCCATGGCCTTCGCTGAACAGCTGGGCCAAGGCATAGTCGGCGCTGTTCTGGCCGCCACGGGCGGCAGCGAGCAGGTGGTCGACGGCCTTCTGTGGCTCGACGTTGCCCAGGTAACCGCGGCGGTACAGCTGGCCCAGGTAGTAATGGGCGCTGACCTCGCCAGCGTCGGCGGCGGCCTGCAGGTGCTGTTCGGCTTTTGCCGCATCGGCGGGCAGCGTCTTGCCTTCGTAGTAGAGGCGGCCCAGCAGCAGTTCGGCGCGTGGCTGTTCGGCGGCGCGGCCTTTGTCGATGTAGGCCAGTAGCTGGTCGGTGTCGCCCAGCTCGGGGAAGTCGTAGACCAGTTGCGCAAGGCTGACCCACGACGCCGGGTTGGCCGGCGCCACCTGTTCGAGCAGGTCCTTGGCGGTTTTTTCGTCGGTCTGGCCGAGGCTGCGGTCAGCCAGCACACGGGCGACGCTGTCGACCCGGGTGGCCGGTACGGCGCCGCGGGCATAGGCCGCCTTGAGCTGGCCGAGCAGGGCGGCTTGCTGGTCGGGCTCGCCGCGCTTCTGGTACACGGTGGCCAGTTCGACGTAGCAGATGTCGGTGGTATTGAGCGCGGCTTTGCAGATGCTCTCGACCTCGCCCAGGTGCTGGTCGTAGGTGCCCTGGGTGCGATACAGCAGCACCTGGGCCAGGCCCGCCTCCGGGTTGCCGGCGGCGCGCCACTGGTCGATCTGTTGCTGCGCATTGACGTTGGGGAAGCTCTGCGGGTATTGCAGGTAGAGCATCGCCAGCGGGATCAAGGTGTTGCTTTCGCCTTGCTGGGCGGCGCGCTTGAGCAGCGTTTCGGCCTCTTCACGTTCAGCCTGGGTGCTGTCGGGCTTGGCCACCAGCAGGCGGCCGAGCCGAGCCTGGGCCCGTGGCGACGTGGAGGCGGCGGCGCGGTAGGTGGCTTCGGCTTGCTTGATCTGCGCGGGGTCGCGGGTGGCGACCTTGATGTCGGCCAGGCCGACTTGCGCATCGCTGTAGCCGAGGTCGGCCAGGGCCTTGTAGTTGCGCTCGGCCAAAGCGGTGTCGCCGCGCTTGAGGGCTTCGTTGGCCAGGCGCTGGTCAGGCAGGCCGGCACAGCCGGCGAGCGTGATGGCCAAGGCAAGCGTGCCCCATGTGAATGGGCGAGCGCTGCGCGCCCGTTCGCGGCACAAGGCCGCTCCTACAGGTTTTGCGCCAGGCGACAGATGGGGGAGCGACTCGGGCCCTGTAGGAGCGGCCTTGTGCCGCGAACGAGCGCGCAGCGCTCGCAAAACAGGCAACATTAATGCAATAGGCATGACGCGATCGGGCTCAGTCATCGGCTTGTCCTCTTACAGCCCACGGGCCACGGCTTTGTCGATCAGCCAGTTGAACGACGGCCCGCGGTCGCTGCTGACCGAAGCAGGGCGCCCGGCAAGTTCTGCTGGCAGGCCGCTGTCAGGCTTGATCTGCACACGGATGTCGGAGGCCAGGTCTTCGCTGTTGAGGCTGGCGCTGCTGACGATCTGGCCGGTGCGCACTTCGTCTTCGCCGGCCACCTGGAAGTTGACTCGGGTGCCGGGCGTGACCTCGTCGAACTGGCGGTAGCTGAAGCGCGCTTCGACCATCGGGTTGGTGGTGCGTGGGATCAGCTGGAAGATCGGTTGGCCCTTGGCGGCATACTGGCCGTCATCCACCAGCTGGCGGGCGACCACGCAATCGCAGGGGCTGGTGAGGGTGCCGGAAAGCTGCTTGCCGAACAGTTCCTCAACCTTGGCCGGCTCCAGTTGCGAGTCGTCCAGGTGGCCTTTGAGCATGTCCAGCATGCTGGTGCTGAAACTCGCCAGGGGCGCGCCCTTGACCACTTGGCCGCCGCTTTCGACCAGGCTGTTCACGGTGCCGTCGCGGGGCATGGTGACGCTGGTGGTGGGCACTGCGACCACGCCAGCTTCGGCGTGGCTGACGAAGTACATGCCGTACAGCGACTTGGCAACGAAACCGAAGGCGGCCACGCCGATCACGAACACGCCGAGGGTCACGCTGACCGCCTTGAGGCGGCCGAAGGCGGTCAGGCCGGCACCGCCATCCTTCTGCTTGCGCGCCTTGGTGAAGTTGTCGCGCTGCAACGTGCTGAGCACATCACCGATGCTGATCAGCTCACCCGACAGGTGGCTGGTGATGATGTGCCGCAGGGTGGCGATGTCGCGCGGCTCCAGGTTCTGGAACTGCGCGCCGGTACGGCCATTGCTGGGGTTGAAAGAGCGCATCTGGAACTCGATGTCGATCGACAGGCCCAGGTTGTCGACCACGAACTGCAGCCGCCCGCGCAGCACATCGCCCACCGACAGTTGCTGTTTGGTGTGGAAGCTCAGGCCACCGGCGGACAGGTCATCGACCTTCACTTCGTGGGTTTGGCGCTGGTTATCCAGAAAGCGCAGCTTGGCTGGAATGCGCACCCGGGCGTGTTGGCGCTGGGCTTCGGACTCATGCACGACGTTGACGTTCACGGCGGTATTCATGGTGGTTTGTTCCTGTTAGATCCGATCCGGTTGGGCTCACACGACCATGAACAGCACAGCAACGAAGATGCTGGCCGCCGAGAAGGTCATGGTCCGCGAGGACCAGGTGTTGAACCATTGTTGAAAGCTGGCGAGGTCACGTTTGAGGGCAGTGGGCTGGCGGGTCCAGGACTGCTTGTCGAGGCGGAAGAACACGTAGATCTTCATCATCGCGCCGACGATCTGGTTGTAATAAAGGATCAGCGGATAGGCCGGCCCGACCTTGTGCCCGGAGCACAGCAGCATCACGGTCAGGATCAGGCGAGTGATGCCGATCCACAGCAGGTACACCAGTAGGAAACCCAGGCCAAACTTGAGGCTGGCGATCACCGCCACGGTCAGGCCCAGCAGGCTGGTCCACATCGACACGCGCTGGTCGAACAGGACGATGCTGGTGAACAGCCCCAGGCGCCGCAGGCCCAGGCCCAGCGCGCGGGAGTTCTGCCGCAGGTTGTTGCCGTACCAGCGGTACATCAGTTTGCGGCTGGCCTTGAGGAAGCTTTTTTCGGGCGGGTGCTCGACGGTGTTGATGGCGGCATCCGGCACGTAGAAGGTGTCGTAGCCCAGGCGCATCAGGCTGAACCAGCTGGACTTGTCGTCACCGGTGAGGAACTTGAAGCGGCCCAGGCGCCAGTGCATCAGCGAGTCGCTTTCGACGTCGGCGATGAACTCGGGGTTGGTCACCACACTGGCGCGGAACATCGACATGCGCCCGGTCATGGTCAGCACGCGCTTGGACAGGGCCATCGAACACATGTTGATGTGGCGCTGGGCGAAGCGCAGCTTGTGCCACTCGCTCATGATGTAGCCGCCGCGCACTTCGCAGAATTCGTTGGTGGTCAGGCCACCGACATTGGGGTAGAGCTTGAACCACGGCACGGTCTTGCAGACCACGCCATCGGCCAGCACGGTGTCGCCGTCGATCACGGCCACCACGGCGTTTTCGTCTGGCAGCATCCGCGAGATGGCGCGAAAACCATAGGCCAGGCCGTCACGCTTGCCGGTGCCGGCGATGCGCACGATGTCCAGCTTGACGTGTGCCGGCGGGTTGTATTTGGCCCACAGGCTTTTCACCAGCAGCTCGTCCGACATCTCCACCAGCGAGCAGACCACGGTGGTGGGGAAGCCGCAGTTGATGGCTTCGCGGATCACCGAGCTGTACACCTGCGCGGTGGTCAGCGCATCGATACGAAAGCTGGTGACCATCAGGTACACGTGGGACGGGTCCGCAGCCTTGCCCAGCTTCTGCACCTTGCGGCGCAGGTACGGGTAAACGGCGTACAGGAAGATCATGCCGCGGATGAAATGGGTGGCGCCCATCGAGTAGCGCCAGATGCCGACTGCGCCGACCAGGAAGATGAAGTGCTTCGACTGCGAGTCGAAGATATCGGCCGGCAGGGCCAGGGCGATCAACATGAGCAGGCTCATGTAGAGCAGCCACCCGGCGCACTGCAACAGCACTGTCTGGAGCCTTTGCATGTTCAGCATCCGTCGCGAAATCAGGGAAGGAAGGGCAGCGCGTGTTCCCTGAGGAGCACCTGCGCTGCCCGGCCAAGGGTGTTACCAGCAGATGCCTTCGGTACGGCTGGTGCCGCAGGTGGCTTTGCTCATGAAGCCCACCAGGTCGATCACCTGTTTGCCTTCCGGCGCTTGCTGGGCAAGGGCGCGGAACTGCTCGTCACGGTTGCCCAGGACGATGATGTCGGCGTTGTCGATGACCTGCTGGAAGTCGGCGTTGAGCAGCGAGGAAACGTGTGGGATCTTCGATTCGATGTAGTCCTTGTTGGCGCCGTGAACACGGGCGTACTGGACGTTCTCGTCGTAGATGCCCAGCTGGTAGCCCTTGCCGATCAGGCGCTCGGCCAGTTCCACCAGCGGGCTTTCACGCAGGTCGTCGGTGCCGGCCTTGAAGCTCAGGCCGAGCAGGGCGACCTTGCGCTTGTCGTGGGCTTCGATCAGCTCGAAGGCGTTCTGCACCTGCGACTCGTTGCTGGCCATCAGCGAATCGAGCAGTGGCGCTCGCACGTCGAGGCTGGCGGCGCGGTAGGTGAGGGCGCGCACGTCCTTCGGCAGGCACGAGCCGCCGAAGGCGAAGCCTGGGCGCATGTAGTACTGCGACAGGTTCAGTACCTTGTCCTGGCAGACCACGTCCATCACGTCGCGACCATCGACACCCACTGCCTTGGCGATGTTGCCGATCTCGTTGGCGAAGGTGACCTTGGTGGCGTGCCACACGTTGCAGGTGTACTTGATCATCTCGGCCACTTCGATCGGCTTGCGGATGATCGGTGCGTCGAGTTCTTCGTACAGGCTTTGCAGCACGTCGCCGCTGGCGCTGTCCAGTTCACCGATTACCGTCATCGGCGGCTGGTCGTAGTCTTTGATCGCGGTGCTTTCGCGCAGGAACTCAGGGTTGACTGCAACACCGAAGTCGACCCCGGCCTTTTTGCCCGAGCAGTCTTCGAGGATCGGGATCACCACGTTCTTCACGGTGCCCGGCAGCACGGTGCTGCGGACCACGATGGTGTGGCGGCGGGTGGTGTCACGCAGCACGTAGCCGATTTCGCGGCACACCGACTCGATGTACTCAAGGCCCAGGTCGCCGTTCTTCTTGCTGGGCGTACCGACGCAGATCATCGACACATCGCTGGCGCGGATGGCCTCGGCGAAGTCGGTGGTGCCGCGCAGGCGGCCATTGGCGATGCCCTGTTGCAGCAGTGCTTCCAGGCCAGGTTCGACGATGGGCGACTTGCCCTGGTTGATCAGGTCGATCTTGGTGCTGGACACGTCCACACCAATCACTTCATGGCCTCGCGCCGTCAGGCAGCCTGCACAGACCGCCCCTACATAACCCAAACCAAAGATGCTGATACGCATCGCTATCACCTCATGTGTGTTTATCACGCCGGCTCCTTCGGAAAGAGCCGGGCCAGGTTGATTAACAACAGTTTTCGGGCGCACGGGTCCATGGCGAATGCACACTTCGCCGAGCGCAGGCAAAATTATTCCGGAGCGCGAAAAGTTATGCGCTCAAACTTGGCAGTAAAAAGCCATTATTAAAAAACGTGCCTTGGCGTGCAGCCGTCTTTATTGCAATGCGCTACGTGGCGCGCTGCTGTGCTTGTTTTTTCAAGTGGATAAATCCTTTGAAATCAACCACTAGGACGATTTGTAAGGGCGCGTCTCTCCTGCGTGGACAGGGCTCTTGGGGGGTGCCCGTTATACCTGTCGAAGTTGCTGTGGCAGGCAGTGGATACCTGCCGTTGTCATCTGTAAGTCATCTCTCACAGCCCAGGGGCAGGAAAATCGTTACGGCACTATGAGCGATCCGGTATGACAGAAGTTCCTGGCTGGGTTTTGCCCGGATGAAAGATTTCTAAATAATTCTTCAGTGATAAATAGTTTCAATCTGATAGCACTGGGGCGTTTCGTCCCGGTATATAAAGGGCGAGATTGAGGGGGGATGTTTTAATGCCAGTATCGAAAAATATTTTTCAAAAAACGTCAAAAAAGGTACGAACGGTCTTATGGCGTTTGGCGATAAAGGGTGGGCTGGTGGTTTTTTGGCGTCGGGATTGTGGCGTGGTGGCGGTTTGATTCGGGGCCGGTGTGGGGGCGTTTGGTGGCTATTTGCCGTGATGGATTGTGTGGGGGTTGGTGCATGGCGGGGGATTTTCTGGGGTTTCGAGATCGAGCGCCGCCCGCGCGGCGCATCGCGAGCAACGCTCGCTACTACGTTTGTTTCGGGCCAGTCACGCCTGTGAAGGCGGCGCGCGACCGCCTCCCACAAGGTTAATTGGTCCGAAACAACTGTAGGAGCAGCCTTGTGCTGCGAAGCGGCGCTCGGTCTTGAAGCCGCAGATGTCATGTCGGGCAACTGGCTGCCTCTGCCCCAATTTTACGCGAAGGCGATACTTGCTCGCCAAAGCACCAAATGCTTGAGGCCGTTTGCTAAAGGCTCTTACAAGCTAGCAGATCTGTTAGTAGTTTCACGGGTAAAACTTATAAACACTGGCAGGCAATTCGGGGGTATGCACTATAAGAAAGGAGTTAACGATGGAGCGTGATAAACGTACGGCACGGTATTTCTATCAAGGGAATAAGTTGGTTGGTGTAAAAAAGGCTGCACAGGATTGTACAATTTTCCGCGTCGTGAACCAGCCGTTAGCAGAGCGTCGCTCCAGCGGTAGCCTCGTAGGTTTGCTGGCGGTTGATAGGGCAGGGTCTGTAATTCAACACATGCAGAGAAGCGACGGGGAACATTGTGCCTATTCAGTATATGGGGACGCCCCGCTGCCCAGAACGCACCTGGCCCTGGGGTTCAATGGCGAGCAGCTGGAGCAGAGCACCCATCGCTATTGGTTAGGCCAGGGCTATCGGAAATACGATTCACGGTTAATGCGATTTCTTTCGCCTGACCGAATAAGCCCTTTTGGCGCAGGCGGGCTGAATGCCTATGGTTACTGTACAGGCGACCCTGTTAATTATAGTGACCCTAGCGGGCGCATGAGAGATTGGGTCGCATTTTTGCTTTACAGGAAGAAGCTGGCGAGTATACGTAGTCATCTGAAAATGGTAAGGCGGAGGCTGGATGTTGAAAATGAAACTTATGACAAGCGATTGAAGCGTTTCGACAAAGAGTCGACTACGGAAAACCATAAAAGGTTAACGAAAACAGAAGATAAGCGTGATAAGGCTCAGGGAGAGCTGGACTACTATCAAGAGCAAGAAAAACACTATAGGTATAAAAAGGCGAAGGCCCGATACGCGGATCACACTGAAGAAGCACTGCATAAGAAGCTGCTAGATAAGAGAGGCTGGAATATCGGTGCTGCAGAGCTTCAGCGAATAGCTACAGCGGTACGTAGTTATTAGAGGTTGGGGTGAGTGTGCGTAGGTTTCGTGGTAATGGAACAGAGTGGGCGTATTAACAGAAATGTCCGAGATTGTGACGAAAGGAGCAGCTAGGGGTTCTGCTCCTTGCATCAAATGTGTCTCTAGACGTCCGGCTGATCCCGCAAAAACACCAGATGGTCCGCCTTCGACTGCTCGGCACTGTAGTAGTACCCCTGCACATCGAACTGCTTCAACTGCTCTGGGTCGCTGATGCGCTGCTCGATCACGAAGCGGCTCATCATCCCGCGGGCTTTCTTGGCGTAGAAGCTGATGATCTTGTACTGGCCGTTCTTGAAGTCCTTGAAATCGACGTTGATCACGCGGGCCTTCAAGGCGCTGCGTTTTACCGCGCTGAAGTACTCATTGCTGGCCAGGTTCAGCAGTACGAGTATCCTATGGGCTGTATTTTCGAAGTGTTATCAATAGGTTGTTGCTTCCGCGGTATTTGTTTCTAGCGTGTTCGCAGGGAGGCATGTGAGAAGTCGTAGTTTCGGAAGGTTTACGTATTTGTTAGAGACGGGAAGATAAAGCGTGTACAAGAGCGAGAGGATCCTTGCACGCCATGTGCGTCAAGCAGCAGAACTTTCGGCGTGTGTGGCAGGCCCGCAAATTTAGGTCGTAGAGGCAGTAGCGTCAAAAATGCAAACGCTTATCCCCGATATCTATCGAGTGAGATATAAGGGAGATCTGAGTGGGGAGGGTTTACCGCGTGAAAATTATTGCAGGTGAGAATGATTAGAGGTGATGGTCAGAATTTTCTACTGGTAACGATTCCGGAAAAGTTCAGGCAGTCACTTACTCGAATACCTTGAATTTCGCTTAAAGATGATACAGGAGCGAATTTGTATTCTGAGTGTTCGTTGCTTAATGTTATTTTAGAGATGTCATTTAGCGTGCAGCGGAATATGAAGGCCTGTGAGTTGTACTGTTTATGATAATAAACGCCAGTCAGGGCTGCATCGGTGATTGGCTGATTGAGTTCTTCAAAGCATTCTCTGATGAGTGCTTCATGAATTGTTTCTCCAACCTCTAGGGCCCCGCCGGGGAGACCCCATGCAAAATTCCCATAGGTTGCTTTTAATAGGAGTACTTCATTTTTTTCGTTAAGTATTACTGCGTGGGAACTCAGGCGAAAAGTATCGTCAAATGCCATACATTGATCTCTAATTTTTTTGAAATGGTTGCGAGTAGGTTAGTAATAACCGCTGTATAGTCAAATGAGAAAATGTTTGAAGTTGTAACGAAGGGAGCATGTTCTCTTACGAACAGCTCCCGTCTTCGTGAATAACTCACTCGCCAGGGTGGTCGCGCAGGAAAACCAGATGATCCGCCTTCGACTGCTCGGCACTGTAGTAGTACCCCTGCACGTCGAACTGCTTCAACTGCTCTGGGTCGCTGATGCGCTGCTCGATCACGAAGCGGCTCATCATCCCGCGGGCTTTCTTGGCGTAGAAGCTGATGATCTTGTACTGGCCGTTCTTGAAGTCCTTGAAGTCGACGTTGATCACGCGGGCCTTCAAGGCGCTGCGTTTTACCGCGCTGAAGTACTCATTGCTGGCCAGGTTCAACAACACGTCGTCACCTTGGTCGGCCAGGGCCTGGTTCAGCCATTCGCTGATGCGCGTGCCCCAGAAGGCATACAGGTCCTTGCCGCGGGCATTGGCCAGCTTGGTGCCCATTTCCAGGCGGTACGGCTGCATCAGGTCGAGCGGGCGCAGCAGGCCGTACAGGCCAGAGAGCATGCGCAGGTGGTCCTGGGCGTAGCTGAAGTCGTCTTCGCCAAGGCTCTCGGCATCGAGGCCGGTGTACACGTCACCTTTGAACGCCAGCAACGCTTGCTTGGCGTTGGCCGGGGTGAAGTCTGGGGTCCAGCTGCCGAAACGGGCGGCGTTGAGGCCGGCGAGTTTGTCGGACAGGTGCATCAGTTCACTGATCTGGGCGGGCGACAGCTCGCGCAGTTGCACGATCAGTGCCTGGGAGTCGTCCAGGTACTGGGGCAGGGTGAAACGCTCGGTCACCGGCGGGGTGTCGTAGTCGAGGGTCTTGGCGGGGGAAATCACCGTCAGCATCGGGTCGGCTCCTGGAATCGTTGCCGGGGATTCTACGGGCTGGGCCTGGCAAGTCCAAACTATGCCGACGATAGTCACAGACCATCGCCAAGCCAGGCGCTATAGTGCGCGTTTTGCTGTTGCGGAGCTTCCCACCGTGCGCATTGCATCGGCCTTGCTGGCCACGTTGTTGAGCCTGGCCGTGCAGGCCGCCCCATCACCCCAGGCAAGCCTGGACCGCAGCCTATGGCCCGAGCAGTTGGACAGCCCGGCACTGTTTGACGTGGCCTCGCGGGCCGAGATCCTCTCGTTCGCCCAGGTGCTGCACGAGAGCGAACTGCTGGACGATGGCGCACTGGCGGCCCGGCTAGGGTTGCGGCAGATCAACCTGCAAAAGGTCCGCTTGGTGCGGGCACGCCTGTGGCAGCGTTTGTGGCAGGGTTATCAACAGGCCCAGCGCAGTTGCGAACAGGATGCTTCGTTCTGCTACCCGGTCACGTCGATGGCGGAATTGCGTACGCAGGCAGCGATTTTCGCTGCAGATGTCGGCACGTTTTATACCGGCTGGGTCGAGCCGAGCCATCAGTTCCATGTCCGTTACCTGGATGAGCAACTGCGCAAGGCAGCCCTGTTGCCGAACACCAGCAGCGAGGTCGAGCGCCTTTCCAACCGGGAACGCAATGGCGATGAGCTCAACGATCGCATGTTCCTGCTGACCTTCGTGGGGGGCCCAGGGCCAGACGGGGGCTATACCGATACCCTCACCCATTACCTGCGTCGGCAAAAGCTTGAAGGCACGTTCTTCGTGCTGGGCAATCGCCTGCAGCAACGCCGTGACGCTGCCACCGTGGAGGCTCTGCGACAGGTCTATCGCGGGCAATGCGTGGGTATTCAGGGCTGGGAGTACCGCTCACATGCCCAGTGGCAGGGCTGGCAGGATTCGTTGCGGCGCAGCCAGGCGCGGGTGCAGGCTGACCTGCCGGCGCAGTACGTGCCGCTGTTCCGCCCGCCTTATGGCCAGCGTCGGGCCGATGGCGAAGCGTTCATGGCCAGCCAGCGGTTGCAGGTGTCGTTGTGGGATATCGATGCCCAGGATGAGGGCCCGTTGAGCGCAGAGGCCTCGGCGCAGCGGGTGCTGACCTTGATGCTGCTGTGGCGCAAGGGGGTGATCCAATTCCACGACAGCCTGCCCAAGGCACAGCCGGCGGTGGAATGGTTGTTGCGCAACACCGCGCAGAGCGGCATTGGCTGGGAGGGCTGCCAGGCTTATGGGCATCGTGAGCAGGGGGACTAATATCTGACTGTAGACCTCACTCGCCCCCTCGCCAACCCCTGTTCGTCAATCGGAAAAATAAACTTCACCTGCGCGTAAAAATGCTTTTTTTAGTCATCGTTTATGCGGTATGAAGAAACCAGACAGCCGAGCCCTGCAGCACAGGTGGCGTCATCCACCGTGTCAGGTTCGCTTCCCGCCCGTAGCAACGCGGATACGGGAAGACCGGCAGTCACTCTGCGGCGCAGCAGACCGCGCCGTGTGGCTTCGACATAAGGTGACCGAGTATGGATGACCAAGGACGCAACCCTTCCTCCAGCAAGCCAATCCTGTATGTGCTCGATACCAACGTCCTGATTCACGACCCCAACGCATTGCTCAACTTCGAGGAGCACCACGTCGCCATTCCGATGACGGTGCTGGAGGAACTCGACAAGCTCAAGACCGGTAAACAAAGCATCGCCGCCGAATGCCGCCAGGCCATTCGCCTGATCGACCAGACCTTAGGTAACGCCTCGCCCAGCGATGTCGAGCAGGGCGTGCCGATCCAGCGCAACAAGAGTGGGCCCAAGGGCTTCCTGTCCATCCTGATGACCCCGCGCAACGAGCCGAACAAGCTGCTGCCGGAAAACCTCAACGACAACATCATCATCAACCAGTTGCTCGAAGTACGGGCCCGGCGCACCGACCTTGACGTGGTGCTGGTCACCAAAGACATCAACATGCGCCTGAAGGCGCGTGCTTGCGGTATCGCGGCCGAGGACTACAGCACCGACCAGTTGGTCGATGACGTGTCGCTGTTGTCCAAGGGCTACCATTCGGTCACCGGCTCGTTCTGGGACCGGGTCAGCAAGGTCGACACCCGCCAGGAACGGGGCCGCACCTGGCATCGTGTGCAAATGATCGACAACTTGCCGGCAGTGCACATCAACGAGTTCATCATCGATGAACAAGGCTTCGTCGGCTGGATCAAGGGCATCCGCGATGATGAACTGCTGCTGCTCGACCTTCACCAGGAACCCCTGTTGCACCAGGAAGCCTGGGGCCTGAAACCGCGAGACATCCATCAGAGCCTGGCCCTGTTCGCCTTGCTCGACCCGGATATCCACCTGGTCAACCTGACCGGCGCCGCTGGCTCGGGCAAGACCATCCTGGCCCTGGCCGCGGCCATCGAGCAGACCATGGTCAGCAAGCGTTACCGGCGCATCATCGCTACCCGCAGCGTGCAGGGGCTGGACCAGGAGATCGGCTTCCTGCCGGGCACCGAAGCGGAGAAGATGGAACCCTGGCTGGGTGCCATCACCGACAACCTCGAAGCCTTGCACATGGATGACGAGAGCACCCACGGCAGCGTCGAGTACATCCTTGAGCGGGTGCCGCTGCAGTTCAAGTCGCTGAACTACATTCGCGGTCGCAGCTTCCAGCAGAGCCTGATCCTGATCGACGAGTGCCAGAACCTCACGCCGCACCAGATGAAAACCATCATCACCCGTGCCGGTTCCGGTTCCAAGGTGGTCTGCCTGGGCAACCTGGCGCAGATCGATACCCCTTACCTGTCCGCGACCAGCTCGGGCCTGACCTACCTGACCGAGCGCTTCAAGGACTTCCCCCATGGCGTGCACATCACCCTGCAGGGTGTGCCACGGTCGGTACTGGCCGAGTACGCCGAGTCGCATCTGTAACCCACCCAGCCGGGCGGTACGCCGCCCGGCCTCTTCGCGGGGCAAGCCCGCTCCCACAGTAGATCCACTCGATTCAAGGCCAGTGGAGATCCTGTGGGAGCGGGCTTGCCCCGCGAAGAGGCTAGCACCGACAGTACATGCCACTGCTCAAACCTGACCCACAGGTTTACACTCTGTGTTCCCTTCACAGGAGCAGAGCAGTGCTGACACATCTTGATTCCCAGGGGCGGGCCAACATGGTCGACGTCACTGAAAAGGCCGTGACCGAGCGCGAGGCGATTGCCGAGGCGCGGGTGCGCATGTTGCCGCAGACCTTGCAGATGATCGTCGACGGTGAGCACCCCAAGGGCGATGTGTTCGCCGTGGCGCGCATTGCCGGTATCCAGGCGGCGAAAAAAACCAGCGACCTGATCCCGCTGTGCCATCCGCTGATGCTGACCAGCGTCAAGGTCGAACTCAGCGCCGAAGGGCAGGACGCAGTGCGCATCGTCGCCCGCTGCAAGCTGGCCGGCCAGACCGGCGTCGAGATGGAGGCACTGACCGCTGCCAGCGTTGCCGCACTGACCATCTACGACATGTGCAAGGCCGTGGACAAGGGCATGGTGATCGAGCAGGTGCGCCTGCTGGAAAAACTCGGCGGCAAGAGCGGCCACTACAAGGTGGACGCGTGATGAAGGTCAAGGTGATGTATTTCGCCCGTTACCGGGAATTGCTCGGGCTCGATGCCGAACGCGTGGAAGGTGACTTCGCGGTGATCGACGATGTGCGCAAGGCGCTGGTGGCCAAGGGCGGGCAATATGAATTGCTGGCGGAGCAGAACCTGATGTGCGCGCGCAACGAAGAGCTCTGCCGGCTCGACGAGCCGCTGCAAGAGGGCGACGAAGTGGCGTTCTTCCCGCCGGTGACCGGAGGCTAAGCATGACGGTGCGAGTGCAGCACGGGGCGTTTGACCCGGGTGTCGAGGTCAATGCCATGCATGCCGCGAATGTCGGCGTGGGCGCGGTGGTCGGGTTTGTCGGCTACGTGCGTGATTTCAATGATGGCCGCGAGGTGGCCGGGATGTTCCTTGAGCACTACCCGGGGATGACCGAGAAGGCGTTGGCCAAGATCGTGGTCGAGGCTGAGCAGCGCTGGCCCTTGCTCAAGGTCGAGGTGTTGCACCGGATTGGCGCGTTGGAGCCGGGCGAACCGATCGTTTTCGTCGGTGTGGCCAGTGCCCATCGGCAGGCGGCGTTCGATGCCTGCAACTTCATCATGGATTACCTGAAGACCCGGGCGCCGTTCTGGAAGAAGGAAAACACCCAGGACGGGCCGCGCTGGGTGGAAGGGAAGCAGAGTGACCAGGATGCGGCGGGGCGCTGGTAAGCCGATCGGTGTACTTCGGAAGCAGCACGGCCTCTGTAGGAGCAGCCTTGTGCTGCGAAAGGGCCAGTGCTAACACCAACGATGACTGTGTTGTCACCGGCCTCTTCGCAGCACAAGGCTGCTCCTACAGAGATCGCGAATTACCTGGGCTCTGCGTGCCTCAATGATGCTTGCGCGGCACCGGCTTGAGCAGCTCATCCGGCGGCATCTCGCATTTGATCTTGCGCCCCAGCAGCTCTTCGATCGCCGGCAGCTGGTAGGAATCGTCCTCGCCGGCAAAGCTGATCGACACGCCACTGGTCCCCGCGCGGCCGGTACGGCCGATGCGGTGAACATAGTCATCGGCATCTTCGGGCAGGGTGAAGTTGATCACGTGGCTGATACCATCGATGTGGATACCGCGGCCCGCCACGTCAGTGGCCACCAGCACGGTAATCCGGCCTTCACGGAAGCTCTCCAGCGTACGAATGCGCTTGTGCTGCGGCACGTCACCCGACAGTTGGGCGGCGTTGATACCGTCGCGCACCAGCTTCTCTTCGATACGCCGCACTTCATCCTTGCGGTTGGCGAACACCATCACCCGTTCCCACTTGTTCTGGGTCACCAGGTTGTACAGCAGCTTGTACTTGTCGCTGCCGGCCACCGCGTAGACGTGCTGCTCGACCGTCTCGCTGGCGACGTTTTCTGGCTCGATCTCGACGATGGCGGGGTTGGTGGTCCACTGCTTGGCCAGGTTCATCACGTCTTCGGTGAAGGTGGCGGAGAACAGCAGCGTCTGGCGCTCGCTTTTCGGCGGGGTCTGGCGAATGATCTGACGTACCTGTGGGATAAAGCCCATGTCGAGCATGCGGTCGGCTTCGTCCAGCACCATCACTTCGACCATGTCCAGGTGCACTTCACCGCGCTGGTTGAAGTCCAGCAGGCGGCCCGGCGTGGCGACCAGGATGTCGCAATGACGCGCTTCCAGGGCCTTGAGCTGCTTGTCGAAGTCCATGCCACCGACAAAGCTCATGACGTTCAGGCCGGTGTACTTGGTCAGGGCGGCGGCGTCCTTGGCGATCTGCACCACCAGTTCGCGGGTTGGCGCGATGATCAGCGCGCGCGGTTCGCCCATGAAGCGTTCTTTGGGCGGCGGCGTCTGCTGCAGCTGGGAAATGATCGAGATCAGGAACGCGGCGGTCTTGCCGGTGCCGGTCTGGGCTCGGCCGATCGCGTCCTGGCCGCGCAGGGTGTAACCCAATACCTGCGCCTGGATCGGCGTGCAGTAGGGGAAGCCCAGGTCGTGGATCGCGTGCATCACTTCACTGGACAGCTTGAAGTCGTGGAAGCGGGTTTTACCTTCCTGCGGCTCTACCACGAAATCTTCCAGCTTCCACAGGCTGGCCTGCGGCTTTGGCTTGCGTTCGCGGCGCGGTTTGTCCTTGGCCGGTTTGTCGGTGGCGGCAGGCGCTTGGGCCTCAGGGCTGGCGTCGGCGAGTGTTGGGGCCGGCTGAGGCGCTGGCTGAGACTGGGGCTGAGCCACAGCAGCGGGAGCAGGCGCGGGCGTTTTCACGCTGGCAGCGGGATCGACGGCCTGAGGCGCGGCGTCTCCTTTGCCGAATATTTTTTTGAGTGCCTTGAGCACGATCGTCTCATCAACTGGTTAAGGAATGTACGCCGGGCAGTGTAAAGCAAGAACTGGACACGGCGTAGCGGAATACACCTACAACGACGGGCGAGCCTGGCTTATTGCAATTGCTGGCTCAACCAGTCGTGGATATCGCTCAGTTCCTCGATGGCCACTTCATGCTCCATTGGGTACTCGTGCCATTGGGCGGCAACACCCCAAGTATTCAGGTATTCGAAGGCCGTGCGCCCCATCGAAGGGATCACCACCGGGTCGTGCACGCCATGCAGGCACAGGGCCGGGGTGCGTTGCTGGCAGGCGCTGAGTTCGTGGGCATCGTTGAAGGTTGGCGCGTAGGTGGACAGCGCGATCACCCCGCCCAGGGCTTCTTGCCACTTTATATACGCCGTGTGCAGCACCACCGCGCCTCCCTGGGAGAACCCGGCCAGGAAAATCCGCGACAGATTGATGCCCTTGGCCTGTTCGGCCTTGATCAGGGCGATCACCTGATCGGCCGATTCCTCCAGTTGCGCCTCGTCGATGGCGCGCGCCGGGGTCATGGCCTTGATGTCATACCAGCTGGGCATGGCATAGCCGCCATTGATGGTGACTGGGCGGGTAGGGGCCTGGGGCATGATGAACCGGGTACTGAGCAGTCGTTCCTGCATGAATTCGGCAACCGGTAGGAAGTCGTAACGGTCGGCGCCCAGGCCGTGCAACCAGATCACACAGGCGTCGGCGGTTTTCTGCGGTTCGAGAATCAGCGGGTTGGTCATGACTGCTCCGAAAGTGTGCGTGTCTTGTTTTCGTGTGCGTAAAAAGAAGGCGCTGCAAATGATTGTCGGAAAAAGAATGTCGCAACGATACAACTTTCCCTACTTGACGAGCGCTTAAACGCTTTAGCCGTCAACTGTGGTACGCCCTTTGCTATGAATCATTCGATGCAAGGGTCAGGCCGTGACGGTAACACCCTTTGCACGTGAAGGCTGTCATAGAACAGCCCATTGCGCCATTGACCCAATAACAAGCCAACACGGGTCGGATACGCCTCAAAAGGGTGCGGTGCAATTCCGGCTCGGTACAACAAGAGCGATTTGGAGGTTGTGAATGAAGATGTTGAAAACCACCCTGGCAGTCCTGACCGCTGCCGCTGCGCTGGGCGCTGTGACAACCGCCCAGGCCGGCGCCACGCTTGATGCGGTAAAGAAGAAGGGCTTCGTCCAGTGTGGCGTGAGCGACGGTCTTCCAGGCTTCTCGGTACCTGATGCGCAAGGCAAGATCGTCGGTATCGACGCCGATGTCTGCCGCGCCGTCGCTGCCGCCGTGTTCGGCGATGCGACCAAGGTCAAGTTCAGCCAGCTCAACGCCAAGGAACGCTTCACTGCGCTGCAGTCTGGCGAAGTCGACGTGCTGTCGCGCAACACCACCTGGACCAGCTCGCGCGATGCCGGCATGGGCCTGGTGTTCGCCGGTGTCACCTACTATGACGGCGTCGGCTTCCTGGTCAACAAGAAGCTGGGGGTTTCCAGTGCCAAAGAGCTCGATGGCGCGACCATCTGCATCCAGGCCGGTACCACCACCGAGCTGAACGTTTCCGACTACTTCCGCGCCAATAACCTGAAGTACACCCCGATCACCTTCGACACCTCCGACGAAAGCGCCAAGTCGCTGGAATCCGGCCGTTGCGACGTGCTGACCTCGGACAAGTCGCAGCTGTTCGCCCAGCGTTCCAAGCTGGCCGCGCCGACCGACTACGTGGTGCTGCCGGAAACCATCTCCAAGGAACCCCTGGGCCCCGTGGTGCGCAAGGGCGACGAAGAATGGTTCAGCATCGTCAAGTGGACCCTGTTCGCCATGCTCAACGCCGAAGAGGCCGGCATCACGTCGAAGAACGTCGAGGCTGAGGCCAAATCCACCAAGAACCCGGACAACGCCCGCCTGCTTGGCGCTGACGGCGAGTACGGCAAAGACCTCAAGCTGCCCAAAGACTGGGTAGTCCAGATCGTCAAGCAAGTGGGCAACTATGGCGAAGTGTTCGAGAAGAACCTGGGCCAGAGCACTGACTTGAAGATCGACCGTGGCATGAACGCCCTGTGGAACAACGGCGGCATCCAGTACGCGCCACCTGTGCGCTGATGGCTGCACCCTGCGGCGGCATCCCGCCGCCGCAGGCTGTTCGAATCCCTACTGTCCGGGGCACTTCATGCAAAATCGAATCGGCGCACAAAAGGGGCTATCCCTGAACGATCCGCGTGTGCGCGCGTGGTTGTTCCAGGTTCTCACGATCGTCTTCGTGGTGGGCCTGGGCTGGTACCTGTTCCACAACACGCAAACCAACCTGCAACACCGGGGCATCACCTCGGGCTTCGACTTCCTCGACCGCAGTGCCGGCTTCGGCATCGCCCAGCACTTGATCCCTTATGTGGAATCCGACAGCTACGCGCGGGTGTTCGTCATCGGCCTGCTCAACACGCTGCTGGTGACGATCATCGGCGTCATCCTGGCGACCGTCTTGGGGTTCATCATCGGTGTGGCACGGCTGTCACCGAACTGGATGATCAACAAACTGGCGACCGTGTATGTGGAGACCTTCCGCAACATTCCACCTTTGCTGCAGATTCTGTTCTGGTATTTCGCGGTGTTCCTGACCCTGCCAGGGCCGCGGGGCAGCATCAACATCAACGACCTGTTCTTCATCAGCAACCGGGGCCTGAACATGCCCGGCGCCTCGATGGCCGATGGCTTCTGGCCGTTTGTCATTGCCCTGGCGCTGGCGATCGCGGCCATCGTGGTGATGGTGCGTGTTGCCAACAAACGCTTCAACGAGACCGGTGAGCCGTTTCACAAGTTTTGGGTGGGGCTGGCGCTGTTCATTGCCATCCCTGGCCTCTGCGTGCTGCTGTTCGGCAGCCCCGTGCACTGGGAAGTGCCGCAGTTGAAGGGCTTCAACTTCGTCGGTGGCTGGGTGCTGATCCCGGAACTGCTGGCATTGACCCTGGCGCTGACGATCTATACCGCGGCGTTCATTGCCGAAATCGTGCGCTCCGGCATCCGTTCGGTCAGCCATGGCCAAACTGAAGCTGCGCGTTCGCTGGGCCTGCGCGAGGGCCCGACCCTGCGCAAGGTGATCATCCCCCAGGCACTGCGGGTGATCATTCCGCCGCTGACCAGCCAGTACCTGAACCTGGCGAAGAACTCGTCGCTGGCGGCCGGTATCGGCTACCCAGAGATGGTCTCGCTGTTCGCCGGTACGGTGCTCAACCAGACCGGCCAGGCCATCGAGGTGATTGCCATCACCATGAGTGTCTATCTCGCCATCAGCATCAGCATTTCGCTGCTGATGAACTGGTACAACAAGCGCATTGCGCTGATCGAGCGGTGAGGATACGCCCGTGAATGCTCACGTTTTCAAACCTGACATGCCGCCACCGGTGAAGACCGTCGGCGTGCTCGCATGGATGCGTGCCAACCTGTTCTCCAGCTGGCTCAATACCCTGCTGACCCTGTTCGCCCTTTATTTGGTGTGGCTGATCGTACCGCCTTTGCTGCAATGGGCGCTGATCGATGCCAACTGGGTCGGCACCACCCGCGCAGACTGCACCAAGGAGGGCGCCTGCTGGGTGTTCGTGCAGCAGCGCTTTGGCCAGTTCATGTACGGCTACTACCCGACGGAACTGCGCTGGCGCGTGGACCTGACCGTGTGGCTGGCCGTGCTCGGCGCCGCGCCGCTGTTCATCAAGCGCTTCCCGCGCAAGGCCGTGTATGGCCTGGGCTTCCTGGTGCTGTACCCGGTCCTCGCCTACACGCTGCTGCATGGCGGCTACCTGGGCCTGGAAAGCGTGCCGACTAGCCAGTGGGGCGGGCTGATGCTGACCCTGGTGATCGCCACCGTGGGTATCGTCGGTGCGTTACCGCTGGGCATCCTGCTGGCATTGGGGCGGCGTTCGCGGATGCCGGCGGTGAAGGTGGTCTGCGTGACCTTCATCGAGTTCTGGCGCGGCGTACCGTTGATCACCGTGCTGTTCATGTCCTCGGTGATGCTGCCGCTGTTCCTGCCCGAAGGCATGAGCTTCGACAAGCTGCTGCGGGCGATGATCGGCGTGATCCTGTTCCAGTCGGCGTACATCGCCGAGGTGGTGCGCGGTGGCCTGCAGGCGATCCCCAAGGGGCAATACGAAGCGGCTGCGGCCATGGGCCTGGGCTACTGGCGGTCGATGGGCCTGGTGATCCTGCCCCAGGCGCTGAAGCTGGTGATCCCCGGCATCGTCAACACCTTCATTGCCCTGTTCAAGGACACCAGCCTGGTCATCATCATCGGCCTGTTCGACCTGCTCAACAGCGTCAAGCAAGCGGCGGCCGACCCGGCCTGGCTGGGCATGGCCACCGAGGGCTACGTGTTCGCTGCGCTGGTTTTCTGGATTTTCTGTTTCGGTATGTCCCGCTACTCCATGCACCTGGAGCGCAAGCTGGACACTGGCCACAAGCGTTAGGAGTTTCGAAATGAGTGAAGCGATCAAGCAGCCTGCTGGCCCCGAAGGCATCATCCAGATGCAGGGTGTGAACAAATGGTACGGCCAGTTCCATGTGCTCAAGGACATCAACCTGAATGTGCGCCAGGGCGAACGCATCGTGCTGTGCGGGCCATCCGGGTCGGGCAAGTCGACTACCATCCGCTGCCTTAACCGGCTTGAAGAGCACCAGCAGGGGCGCATCGTCGTCGATGGCGTCGAGCTGACCAACGACCTCAAGCAGATCGAGGCGATCCGCCGTGAGGTGGGCATGGTGTTCCAGCACTTCAACCTGTTCCCGCACCTGAGCATTCTGGAAAACTGCACACTGGCGCCGATGTGGGTGCGCAAGATGCCGCGGCGCAAGGCCGAGGAAATCGCCATGCATTATCTGGAGCGGGTGCGTATCCCTGAGCAGGCGCACAAGTACCCGGGGCAGTTGTCGGGCGGCCAACAGCAGCGTGTGGCGATTGCCCGGGCGCTGTGCATGAAACCGAAGATCATGCTGTTCGACGAGCCGACGTCGGCGCTCGACCCAGAGATGGTCAAGGAAGTGCTCGATACCATGGTGGGCCTGGCCGAGGACGGCATGACCATGCTCTGTGTCACCCACGAGATGGGCTTTGCCCGCACCGTGGCGAACCGGGTGATCTTCATGGACAAGGGGGAGATTGTGGAGCAGGCGGCGCCGGATGATTTCTTCGACCGGCCGCGCAGTGATCGGACCAAGTTGTTCTTGAGCCAGATTCTGCATTGATGCTGTTGGGGCCGCTTTGCGGCCCATTCGCAGCGCAAGGCTGCTCCTACAGGGGGATCGCATTGCCCTGCAGGAGCAGCCTTGTGCTGCGAATGGGCTGCAAAGCAGCCCCAGTGTTACTTCTCTTCCTGCGTCGTCGCCGGAGCAGGCGGCGGCCGCAGCCCCACCTCGGCAACCAGCTTCAGCTGCTGCCCATTGCGCATCACCTCGATGGTGATCTTCTCGTTGGGTTTGATCCGCGCCACCTGGTTCATCGACTTGCGCCCGTCACCCGCCGGCTCGCCGTTGATGCTCATGATCACGTCACCCAGCTGCAGCCCGGCTTTTTGCGCCGGCCCTTCGCGGAAGATCCCCGCCACGACGATGCCTGGGCGATTCTGCATACCGAACGACTCAGCCAGTTCCTGGCTCAGCGGCTGCACTTCGATGCCCAGCCAGCCACGGATCACCTGGCCATGTTCGACGATCGACTTCATCACCTCCAGCGCCAGCTTCACCGGGATGGCGAAACCAATGCCCTGAGAGCCGCCGGACTTGGAGAAAATGGCCGTGTTGATGCCGATCAGGTTGCCGTTGGCATCGACCAGTGCACCGCCGGAGTTGCCCGGGTTGATCGCCGCGTCGGTCTGGATGAAGTCTTCGTAGTTGTTCAAGCCCAGCTGGTTACGGCCGGTGGCACTGATGATGCCCATGGTCACGGTCTGGCCGACGCCAAAGGGGTTGCCGATGGCCAGCGAGACATCACCAATGTGGATGTTGTCGGAGCGGCCGATGGTGATGGCCGGCAGGCTCTTCAAGTCGATCTTCAGCACCGCCAGGTCGGTTTCCGGGTCGCTGCCGATCACCCGCGCCAAGGTCTCGCGGCCATCCTTGAGCGCTACCACGATCTGGTCGGCGCCACTGGTGACGTGGTTGTTGGTCAGCAGGTAGCCCTCGGGGCTCATGATTACCGCCGAGCCCAGGCTCGACTCCCAGCGCTTCTGCTTGGGCAGGTTGTCGCCAAAGAAGCGGCGGAACTGCGGGTCTTCGAACAGCGGATGGGCGCTCTTGTTGACCACCTTGGTGGTGTACAGGTTGACCACCGCCGGTGCGGCCAGGGTCACGGCGTCGGCATACGACACCGGGCCCTGCATGATCCGAGTGGTTTGCGGGGCCTGCTGCAGGTTGACGTCCTGGCTGGGCAGGCCGACCCATTGCGGGAAGCGCTGGATGATCAGCATGGCGATCAACACACCGGTGAGCAGGGGCCAGCCAAAGTAACGCAGAGCCTTGAACATGAACGAATCCTGGGAGTAGGGCGGGAGCCAGATAGCAGCGCCACGGGGCGCGAGCGCGCGCGATCATACACCTGAAACCGCTGATCGGCGAAGGCTTGTCTGGCCTGCACCCAGGCGGCTGACGCCGGTTTCCCCAAGGCCGGCGACGGCTCATAATGGCGGCCAGTATACGGGTGTTGAACCCGGCAAAAACGCAGATTTCGAGGAGATTTTCATGGCCGTCGCTCTGAACACCTTGGTCGAGGAAGCCGAGCGCTACCTGGGCAGTGCGAAGATCCAGGATTATTGCCCCAATGGGCTGCAGGTCGAGGGCCGCCCGCAGGTCAGCCGCATTGTCAGCGGTGTCACGGCCAGCCAAGCGTTGCTGGATGCCGCGGTCGAGGCTGAGGCCGACCTGGTGCTGGTGCACCATGGCTACTTCTGGAAGGGCGAGAACCCGTGCATCACGGGGATCAAACAGCGCCGTTTGAAAACCCTGCTCAAGCACGACATCAGCCTGCTGGCGTTCCACCTGCCGCTGGATGTACACCCGGAGGTGGGCAACAACGTGCAGCTGGCGCGCCAGTTGGATATCACCGTCGAGGGGCCGCTGGACCCGGAAAACCCGAAAGTGGTTGGCTTGGTCGGGTCGCTGGCTGAGCCGATGACTGCACGGGATTTTGCCCGGCGGGTGCAAGAGGTGATGGGGCGTGAGCCGTTGCTGGTTGAAGGCGAGCAGATGATCCGCCGTGTGGGCTGGTGCACCGGGGGCGGGCAGGGGTATATCGATACCGCGATTGCCGCAGGGGTCGACCTGTTCATCAGTGGCGAGGCGTCGGAACAGACCTTCCACAGTGCTCGCGAAAACGGCGTCAGCTTCATCGCCGCCGGGCACCATGCCACCGAGCGCTATGGCGTGCAGGCCCTGGGCGACTACCTGGCCCGGCGCTTCGCCGTGGAACATCTGTTCATCGATTGCCCCAACCCGATCTAACCCTTCCGGATCTCCCACAACCCCTGTAGGAGCAGCCTTGCGCTGCGAAGAGGCCGGTACAGGTAAAGTGCCACCACTGGCCTCTTCGCAGCCCAAGGCTGCTCCTACAACGGCTGGTGGTGAGTAGCCAGAGCCCAAACCCCCAGTCATATCGTTAGATTGTTTCGATCTAGCCCGCCTCCTAAATAGAATCAGCCGCTGTGATAAAGTGGCTCGCTCGAACACGGCCCGCAGGCCGTCCATAAGATCGTTTTTCGTGAGTAGCCATGGTCGACAAACTGACGCACTTGAAACAGCTGGAGGCGGAGAGCATCCACATCATCCGCGAGGTGGCCGCCGAGTTCGACAACCCGGTGATGCTGTACTCGATCGGCAAGGATTCCGCCGTGATGCTGCACCTGGCGCGCAAGGCCTTCTTCCCGGGCAAGCTGCCGTTCCCGGTGATGCACGTCGACACCCAGTGGAAATTCCAGGAGATGTACAGCTTCCGCGACAAGATGGTCGAGGAAATGGGCCTGGAGCTGATCACCCACGTCAACCCTGAGGGTGTGGCGCAGGGCATCAACCCCTTCACCCATGGCAGCTCCAAGCACACCGACATCATGAAGACTCAGGGCCTCAAGCAGGCGCTGGACAAGCATGGTTTCGACGCCGCCTTCGGTGGTGCCCGCCGTGACGAAGAGAAGTCGCGCGCCAAGGAACGCGTCTACTCGTTCCGCGACAGCAAGCACCGTTGGGACCCGAAGAACCAGCGCCCCGAGCTGTGGAACGTGTACAACGGCAAGGTCAACAAGGGCGAGTCGATCCGCGTCTTCCCGCTGTCGAACTGGACCGAGCTGGACATCTGGCAGTACATCTACCTCGAAGGCATCCCGATCGTGCCGCTGTACTTCGCCGCCGAGCGTGAAGTCATCGAGAAGAACGGCACCCTGATCATGATCGACGACGAGCGCATCCTTGAGCACCTCTCCGAGGAAGAAAAGGCCCGCATCGTCAAGAAGAAGGTGCGTTTCCGTACCCTCGGTTGCTACCCGTTGACGGGTGCTGTCGAGTCCGAAGCCGAGACCCTGACGGACATCATTCAGGAAATGCTCCTGACCCGTACGTCCGAACGCCAGGGCCGTGTCATCGACCACGATGGCGCCGGCTCCATGGAAGACAAGAAACGCCAAGGCTACTTCTAATTTCAGGGTTACTCCATGTCGCACCAATCTGATCTGATCAGCGAGGACATCCTCGCCTACCTGGCCCAGCACGAGCGCAAGGAACTGCTGCGTTTCCTGACCTGCGGCAACGTCGACGACGGCAAGAGCACCCTGATCGGGCGCCTGCTGCACGACTCGAAGATGATCTACGAGGACCACCTCGAAGCCATCACCCGTGATTCGAAGAAGTCCGGCACCACCGGCGAAGAAGTCGACCTGGCGCTGCTGGTCGACGGCCTGCAGGCCGAGCGTGAGCAGGGCATCACCATTGATGTCGCCTACCGCTACTTCTCCACCGCCAAGCGCAAGTTCATCATTGCCGACACCCCGGGCCACGAGCAGTACACCCGTAACATGGCCACCGGTGCATCCACCTGTGACCTGGCGATCATCCTGGTCGATGCCCGCTACGGCGTGCAGACCCAGACCCGTCGTCACAGCTACATCGCCTCGTTGCTGGGCATCAAGCACATCGTCGTCGCCGTCAACAAGATGGACCTCAAAGGGTTCGACGAAGGCGTGTTCGAAGAAATCAAGGCCGACTACCTGAAGTTCGCCGATGCCATCAACCTGACGCCGAGCAGCCTGCACTTCGTGCCGATGTCGGCGCTCAAGGGCGACAACGTGGTCAACCGCAGCGAGCGTTCGCCGTGGTACACCGGCCCTGCGCTGATGGAAATCCTCGAGACCGTGGAAGTCGCGGCCGACCGCAACTTCACCGACCTGCGCTTCCCGGTGCAGTACGTCAACCGTCCGAACCTGAACTTCCGCGGCTTTGCCGGCACCCTCGCCAGTGGTGTGGTGCACAAGGGCGACGAAATCGTCGTGCTGCCTTCGGGCAAGAGCAGCCGGGTCAAGTCCATCGTCACCTACGAAGGTGAGCTGGAAAACGCCGGCCCAGGCCAGGCCGTGACCCTGACCATGGAAGACGAAATCGACATCTCCCGTGGCGACCTGCTGGTGCATGCCGACAACGTCCCGCCGGTGACCGACCAGTTCGACGCGATGCTGGTGTGGATGGCCGAAGAGCCCATGCTCCCCGGCAAGAAATACGACATCAAGCGTGCCACCAGCTATGTGCCGGGTTCGATCGCCAGCATCACCCACAAGGTCGATGTGAACACCCTCGAAAAGGATGCGGCCAGCGCGCTGCAGCTGAACGAGATCGGTCGCGTCAAGGTGTCCCTGGACAGCGCCATCGCACTGGACGGCTATGACAGCAACCGCACCACCGGTGCGTTCATCGTCATCGACCGCCTGACCAACGGCACCGTTGGCGCCGGCATGATCATCGCGCAGCCAGTGCTGCCGCACGGCAGCACCGGCCAGCATGGCAAGCAGGCTCACGTGTCCACCGAAGAGCGCGCCCTGCGCTTCGGCCAGCAGCCGGCCACCGTGCTGTTCAGCGGCCTGTCCGGTGCTGGCAAGAGCACCCTGGCCTACGCCGTGGAGCGCAAGCTGTTCGACATGGGCCGTGCGGTGTACGTGCTCGATGGCCAGAACCTGCGCCACGACCTGAACAAGGGCCTGCCACAGGACCGCGCCGGCCGCACCGAGAACTGGCGCCGCGCCGCCCATGTGGCGCGCCAGTTCAACGAAGCCGGCATGCTGACCCTGGCCGCCTTCGTCGCCCCGGATGCCGAAGGCCGCGAACAGGCCAAGGCGCTGATCGGCAAGGAGCGTCTGGTGACCGTTTACGTCCAGGCCTCGCCAATCGCCTGCCGCGAGCGCGACCCGCAGGGCCTGTATGCTGCCGGTGGCGACAACATCCCGGGTGAAAGCTTCCCGTTCGATGTGCCGCTGGACGCTGACCTGGTGATCGATACCCAGAACACCAGTGTCGACGAAGGCGTGAAGCAGGTGCTGGATGTGCTGCGCCAGCGTGGCGCGATCTAAGCGCTGAGGCTGCATGAAAAACCCCGCTTCGGCGGGGTTTTTTGTTTGTGTCCGGACGTGCAAATCTCACAGGTCTGGAACGCACTATTTTTTAAGGAGTAACACCCCGTATGAGCGGGGTGTTGGATTTACTCTGCTTTAAATCCTGGCTTGCCGTTAGCTGCGCGCCACTCTTTTATGATGCGTACGATTTCCTCTGGCGTATCAAGGCCGTCTGCCTCAGGCCAGTATATTAAGTCCGAGCCATTCGGATGTTCGCTTAGCGATTTAAATCTCATGATGTGTGAATCTAAATCCTGTTCGCTTATATTGTTGGGTGGGTTTGTAATTGAGGTTATAAATTCAAGGAATTCCAGTTCTGTGAATTCAGATATGCTGTTTTTTGGAGTCATTCTGATGCCCCGTAATGTATGTTGTGATGCGCTGCCGGCGTGACAATCTTCAAGTTGTCAGCATCGTATACAGCTCCATGTTCGGAAATTGGAATCACGTGATGGAGTATAAAAGTAGCGTGCCCCTTGTAGTGATCTTTGTCACGTGCTTTGGGGGCGTGTCCTCTAGCCATGAGATTTCTATTTGCAGTGTTAAATTGACTAGACAGCTCGGGGTGTTCGGCTACAGCCTTCCAGAATGCGGCTCGGAAAGCATCGAAATCTCGAAATTCCCGTCCCCTCAGCACATCCGCAATCTGCGTTGGAATTTCTGCCCCGGTCTGCCTGGCTGCTTCATCGAGCCAGATACCAGTGATTGGCGAGCCTAACCCTGTAGCAATCCCTGGCTCATATCGCGGGCTCTTGAACACCACCAGAATAGGCGGCAAACCCGAATCCAGCGGAAAGGTGATTATCAGCCGTTCTTGATCCAGTAGCTCCAGAGCCGGATAACCGTCCTGCTCGGTGCTTACAGGATTAAGGCTGCTGCCGGTGTAAACGACAGTCCCAGGTGGTGCCGGCGGAAGACTGGTAGAGCTTCCCTGTTCATCCCCCGGTGCGCTGGCTGGGGTCCAGGTCAGAATTCGCTGAGGGTTCTCCAGTGCCAGGCTGTAAAGCTGGCGCTCGCTGTCGAAAGTCGCGGCGCGAACGGGTACTGGCTTAGCGCCAGGTACCACGTAGAGATCCAGCCCATGTTGGTCTTCGGCCCCTGCAAGAAGGTAAGGTAAATCGATACTGGTTGATGAGAGGGCAAGGGCGACTAGATCCGGACCGTTCGGAGGTGAAAGGTTAGCGAGGGGCGTGCTGATGAGGTAGTGACGTTCGCTGTTGGCCAACGTCGACGGCCAGGCCATAGCCAGGGAGCCCACCGCTAGGGTGGGAGTGGAAGCCGCAATAATCCTGGTCAAAGCTGCAGATATTGCAGCCCCTAACGCTGTATAGGCGGTCTCGGCGATTGCGAACGTTGCAGCACCGATGGGGATGATTGCAGGGACCGATGCCGCCAGTCGGCCTTCGTGGTTGTAACTTATACGTTTGAGCAACGTCTCGAGCTGCTGCCGTTCCGCCTCGGCAGCTAAACGCTCAGTTTCGGCTTGCTGGCGTGCCGCTTCTTCTGCGGCCAATCGCTCAGCTTCGGCTTGCTGCCTCACCACTTCCTCGGCAGCCAGGCGCTCAGCCTCAGCCTGTAGCCAAGCGGCTTCCTCAGCCGCCGCCTGTTGCGCTGCAAACTGAGCTTGTAAGTGTTCAACTTCGGCCGCGCGCTGGTTAAGATTCTGCGTAGCACTTGTGAAGGTATCGAGGAACCTGATCGATTCGCTCAATGCAAGGGCCTGGTGATATTCCTTCCAGCGCTGACCAGCTCGGCGCAATCTTTGCTCATCCACAAGATGCAACAGCCCTTCCAGTTGGGGTTTCGACAGAGGGCTGCTGATCCGCGGATTTTGATCTGGGTACTGCGGTATTTGCGATTGTTTGCTCTGCACCAGAGCTCTGGGAGCTGGTTTATCTCTTGAGTATATTTTTCTTCGTGGTCTTTCTCGATGACCTGATATTCCTCTGTCAACACTCTCCGTGTTGAAATGACCCGCGCAATATCATTTTTGGTTGGGCTGGTACCGCGAGGGTAGCCTTCACTCAGCCCCCAGCCCCCTCCGCCTGGTCCGCCTCCACCGCCACCCATTAACCTGAGTTCAGCACCCGTGGGGGCAGCGGCGCTAATCCAAAGCCCTTCGGTGAGATAATACGTTTTGTCCTGTGCCATGTAGGTTCTCCTGATCACTACATGGCAAAGCTTTTCGTGTATTGAATGTGCAGTATGTCAGTTGCGGCCTATCCATCGGTAGGACCCTTCCTGCCGTTCGGAAAGGTCTGAATCAGATATGCTTTTCCGACACAGGAATCACGCGCCTCTCTTTCACTGCCTTGTACGAAAAACTCGAATAAATTTCTTTAACTCCTGGCAACCGCTGCAGTACTTCCCGGGTGAATTCCCCAAACGATTCAAGGTCCCGCGCCAGTATTTCCAGCAAGAAGTCATAGCGCCCGGAAATATTATGGCAGGCAACGATTTCGGGTATTTCCATCAACCGCTTCTCAAAGGCCAAGGCCATGTCTTTGGTATGCGAATCCATCATGATGCTGACAAAAGCGGTTACGCCAAACCCCAATGATTTAGGGGAAAGAATGGCCTGGTACCCGGTGATATAGCCGTTATCTTCCAGCAATTTGACCCGCCGCCAGCAAGGCGAGGTGGTCAGCGCTACCTGGTCGGCAAGCTCGGAGACGGTAAGGCGGGCGTTGTCCTGCAGGGCGGCGAGCAGGGCGCGGTCGGTGCGGTCGAGGGTCGAAGGCATGTTTTGCCCTCCTGATCGAATAATTGTTGTTTTTGTTCCAAAAAGTGCTCGATTGCGTGGGCTATTTTGGAAAAACTCAGGCAGCTCGGTGGCATAAGCTTATAACAAACCACCAGAGGCTGTTGCCATGCGCGACTCCCATAACAACACCGGTTTTTCCACACGGGCCATCCACCATGGTTATGACCCGCTTTCCCACGGGGGCGCCCTCGTGCCGCCGGTGTATCAAACAGCGACCTATGCCTTCCCCACCGTTGAATATGGCGCTGCCTGCTTTGCAGGGGAGGAAGCGGGGCACTTCTACAGCCGTATTTCCAACCCGACGCTGGCCTTGCTGGAACAGCGCATGGCGTCGTTGGAAGGGGGCGAGGCCGGGCTGGCGCTGGCTTCTGGGATGGGGGCCATCACCTCGACGATCTGGACCCTACTACGGCCGGGTGATGAGCTAATTGTCGGGCGCACGTTGTATGGCTGCACCTTCGCCTTCCTGCACCATGGCATTGGCGAGTTCGGGGTGAAAATCCGTCACGTCGACCTTAACGACACTAAGGCACTCAAAGCGGCGATCACCAGCAAAACACGGATGATCTACTTCGAAACACCCGCCAACCCCAACATGCAACTGGTCGATATCGCGGCCGTGGCGGATGCCGCGCGTGGGCATGATTTGCATATCGTGGTCGACAACACCTACTGCACGCCTTATTTGCAGCGGCCCCTGGAAATGGGAGCCGACCTGGTGGTGCATTCGGCCACCAAGTACTTGAGCGGCCATGGTGATCTCACCGCAGGGCTGGTGGTGGGGCGCAAGGCGCTGATCGACCGGATACGCCTGGAAGGCCTCAAAGACATGACGGGCGCGGTGCTGTCGCCGCATGACGCTTCGCTGTTGATGCGCGGTATCAAGACTCTGGCCCTGCGCATGGACCGCCATTGCGCCAACGCCCAGCAGGTGGCGGAGTTTATCGCGCGCCAGCCGCAGGTCGAGTTTATCCACTACCCAGGGCTGCCCTCGTTTGCCCAGTACGCACTCGCTCAACGGCAGATGCGCCTGCCGGGCGGCATGATCGCATTCGAGCTCAAGGGCGGCATCGAAGCCGGGCGGCGCTTCATGAATGCCCTGCAGCTGTTCGCGCGGGCGGTGAGCCTGGGCGATGCCGAGTCGCTGGCGCAGCATCCGGCGAGCATGACCCATTCCAGCTATACGCCGAAGGAGCGGGCACATCACGGGATATCAGAAGGTTTGGTTCGTTTATCGGTGGGGCTTGAGGATGTGGAGGATCTTATCGAGGATGTACGACAGGCGTTGACGGTTTGCAATTGATTCGGTTGTGCTGGTCCTGACGCTGGCTTGCCAGCGCCAGAGGCCAACGCCTGGCGATCAAACTTCGTCAGGGTCGTTCAAGTAGGCGGCGTTTCTTTCCAGAATATTCAGGCGCAGTTCCAGAGGTTGCTGGCCCTGCGTGGAAACATAGGTGAAAGGATTATCTTTGAATGTTTGCAGCATGAGTGGCGCACGTTCGCCAGCTGGGGTCAGGCGCACGGTGGCTTGGTCATCAAGGTCGCCGAATGCCAGAGGTGCGTTGTTGGTATCCAACAAGTCGAACGGTGTTGGGTAGACGCCATTGAACGGTGAGGTTAAAGCACACACACAGTTCTCGTCGTGAAGGTAAAGTGCGTGCTTGTAGCGCACGGAAGAGCGAACAAACAGCCGATAACCCTCATCCACGCAGCGAAAGTAGAGTTGCAAGGGGGCGACGTCGATTGTGTCAGGTGAATGTCCCCAGTAATTCGACTTGATTTTTTTCTTGCCGGGTATTACCTCGGCTGGCAGATCTACATAATGCGGTGCAAATCGTGGTAGTGAGATGTTGGCTCTTCTGGCAGGGAGGTAGGTTGAAGGGGTCATGAATTCGGCTGGCTTGCCCAGCAGTTCGTCGAGAAAGTTCAAGCTACCGTCCACAGCCTCAACAGTGGCAATGAATGAGCGTTGTCGGTGAGTCAGCATAAGAGTTCTCCTGGGTTGGATAGACTTATGCAGGTTCAGGTAATACGTGGCCGAGAGGCACTCGGAAATGTGTGCTGAGTAAGTTGCGTGAACCTGTTGCAGGCTCGGTGCCGATTGCTAGGCAATGCTGCCCCTCAGAAAAACAAAAGGCCTCTTTCGAGGCCTTTTTCAATGCATCAGCTCAACGCTTGAGCCCGTAGCTCTCATCGAGCATACCCGGCGAGTTCGGCGTTTTTGGCGCGTAGTCGCGTGGCACTTCGGCGGTGTCCTTCGGCGGGGTCAGACGGTCGCGTGGGCCTTGGGCCGCTTCGGAGTGCAGGGCGGCCAGCAGGCGTTGGCGGGTGACGTCGTCGAGGGCCAGGGTGTTGGCGCCATCGGCGAGGTGATCCTGGACATCCTGGTAGCTCTGGGTGAGTTTCTTGACCAGTACGGCGGTGCTGTTGAAGTGGGTGACCACTTCGTTCTGGTAGCTGTCGAAACGCTGCTGGATGTCATCCAGTTGACGTTGCGTGCTGCTCGGCGCGGCATTGGGTAGCAGGCGGGCTACGACGAAACCAACCACCACGCCGATGACCAGGGCCAGGGTCGGCAACAACCAAACAAGGAGCGAGAGTTCCACGAGTCCTTCCTCTATAAACGGCTTTGCTTTACGTTAACGGCTCAGACCTGCGCTGTATACCGCGAGCGATCGCAAATCAGAACAGAATTCCTCACCTAGACGAATCGACCCTTCCCGAGGTCACGGAGTAGTGCCTTGCTTGTCCGCGAAACCCCCTTGTTCATCGATGGCCCTTGTGGCCAGTTGGAAGCCTTGTACCTGGACGTGGCCGATGCCCGCGGCGTGGTGCTGATCTGCCACCCCAACCCGGTCCAGGGCGGCACCATGCTCAACAAGGTAGTTTCGACGTTGCAACGCACCGCGCGTGACGCCGGTTACGTGACCCTGCGCTTCAACTACCGGGGTGTCGGCCAAAGCGCCGGCAGCCATGACATGGGCGCGGGCGAGGTGGCCGATGCCGAGGCAGCGGCTGCCTGGTTGCGCGCGAAGCACCCTGAGCTGCCGGTGGTGCTGATGGGCTTCTCGTTCGGTGGTTTCGTCGCGACCAGCCTGGCAGGGCGCCTGGAAAGCGCTGGCGTTGAGTTGCAACACCTGTTCATGATCGCCCCGGCGGTGATGCGCCTGACAGACGAATTCCCGTTGCCGCAGCGCTGCCCGATCACCCTGGTGCAGCCCGACAGCGACGAGGTCGTCGATCCGCAGTTGGTCTACGAATGGTCTGACACCCTGTCGCGCCCCCATGAGCTGCTGAAAGTGGCAGAATGCGGACACTTCTTCCATGGCAAGCTGACCGATCTGAAGGATCTGCTGCTGCCGCGCCTTTCGAATTGAGCCAAGCCTGAATAAGCGAACACCCATGACCACGCGCATCCTTACCGGTATCACCACCACCGGCACCCCGCACCTGGGCAACTACGCCGGCGCCATTCGCCCGGCGATCCGCGCCAGCCAGCAACCCGGTGCCGATTCGTTCTACTTCCTGGCCGACTACCACGCCCTGATCAAGTGCGACGACCCGCTGCGCATCCAGCGCTCGCGCCTGGAAATCGCTGCCACTTGGCTGGCCGGTGGCCTCGATCCGGACAAGGTGACCTTCTACCGCCAGTCCGACATCCCGGAAATCCCCGAGCTGACCTGGTTGCTGACCTGCGTTGCTGCAAAGGGCCTGCTTAACCGTGCCCATGCCTACAAGGCCTCGGTGGACAAGAACGTCGAGAACGGTGAAGACCCGGACGCCGGCGTGACCATGGGGCTGTTCAGCTACCCGGTGCTGATGGCCGCCGACATCCTGATGTTCAACGCCCACAAGGTGCCGGTCGGCCGTGACCAGATCCAGCACGTGGAAATGGCCCGTGACATTGGCCAGCGCTTCAACCACCTGTTCGGCCAGGGCAAGGACTTCTTCGCCCTGCCGGAGGCGGTGATCGAAGAGAGCGTGGCGACGTTGCCGGGCCTGGACGGGCGCAAGATGTCCAAGAGTTACGACAACACCATCCCGCTGTTCACCAGCGCGAAGGACATGAAAGACGCTATTTCGCGCATTGTGACCGACTCGCGCGCGCCGGGCGAAGCGAAAGACCCGGACACTTCGCACTTGTTCACCCTGTACCAGGCCTTCTCGACGCCGGAGCAATGCGCCGGGTTCCGCGAAGAGCTGCTGCAGGGCCTGGGCTGGGGCGACGCCAAGCAGCGTCTGTTCCAGCTGCTGGATGGGCAACTGGCCGAGAAGCGCGACCACTACCATCAACTGATCTCGCGTCCATCGGACCTGGAAGACATCCTGTTGGCCGGTGCCGCCAAGGCCCGCAAGATCGCCACGCCGTTTCTTGAGCAACTGCGCGAAGCCGTTGGCCTGCGTTCGTTCCGCAGCAGCGTGCAGGCCAACACCGAAGTGAAGAAAAAGGCCGCCAAGAGCGCGCGGTTCGTCAGCTTCCGTGACGAGGATGGCAGCTTCCGCTTCCGCCTGCTGGCCGCCGACGGCGAGCAACTGTTGCTGTCGCGCAGCTTCGCCGACGGCAAGAGTGCTGGCGCTGTAAGCAAGCAGCTGCAGCAAGGTGGCGAAGCCGATGTGCGTGCTGAAGGGCTGAGCTTCAGCCTGTGGCTGAATGGCGAGCAGGTGGCTGAAGGGCCGCAGTTCGACACGGCCGAAGCCCGTGATGCGGCTGTTCAAAGCCTGCACGAGGCCCTGGTGCCACAGCAGGACTGAGACAGTTTGACGCAAGTCTGATTGCCATTAAGCGGGCCTGTCGCTACAGTGACGGCCCGTTTTTTGTTGCCTCGCTAACGAAATCATGACGCCCCTAGAACGATACCAAGCAGATCTGAAACGTCCCGACTTCTTCCATGATGCGGCGCAGGAGACTGCGGTGCGTCACTTGCAGCGCCTGTACGACGACCTGGTACACGCGCAGAACAACAAGCCGGGCGTGTTCGGCAAGCTGTTCGGCAAGAAAGAGCAGACGCCGGTCAAGGGCCTGTACTTCTGGGGTGGGGTAGGGCGTGGCAAGACCTACCTGGTCGACACCTTCTACGAGGCGCTGCCGTTCAAGCAGAAGATGCGGACGCACTTCCACCGCTTCATGAAGCGCGTGCACGAGGAAATGAAAACCCTCAAGGGCGAGAAAAACCCGCTGACCCTCATCGCCAAGCGTTTCAGCGATGAAGCCAAAGTCATCTGCTTCGACGAGTTCTTCGTCTCCGACATTACCGATGCGATGATCCTCGGCACCTTGATGGAGGAGCTGTTCAAGAACGGCGTGTCCTTGGTGGCGACGTCCAACATCGTGCCGGACGGCCTGTACAAGGACGGCCTGCAGCGTGCGCGCTTCCTGCCCGCCATCGCCATGATCAAGCAGTACACCGACGTGGTGAACGTCGACAGTGGCGTCGACTATCGCTTGCGCCATCTGGAGCAGGCCGAACTGTTCCACTTCCCGCTCAATGACGCCGCACACCAGAGCATGCGTGCCAGCTTCAAGGCGCTGACCCCTGAGTGCACCCAGGCTGTCGAGAACGACGTGCTGATGATCGAGAACCGCCCGATCAACGCCCTGCGCACCTGCGATGACGTCGCCTGGTTCGACTTCCGCGCCCTGTGCGACGGGCCGCGTAGCCAGAACGACTACATCGAGCTGGGCAAGATCTTCCATGCGGTATTGCTGAGCAATGTCGAGCAGATGGGCGTTGCCACCGATGATATCGCCCGCCGGTTCATCAACATGGTCGACGAATTCTATGACCGTAACGTCAAGCTGATCATTTCGGCTGAGGTGGAGTTGAAGGACCTGTACACCGGTGGCCGGCTGAGCTTTGAATTCCAGCGGACCTTGAGCCGGTTGCTGGAGATGCAGTCGCACGAGTTCCTGTCGCGCGCGCACAAGCCGTAAGGCATGGGGGCTGCTGCGCAGCCCTTTCGCGACACAAGGCCGCTCCTACAAGAGATCGCGTTCTTTTGTAGGAGCGGCCTTGTGTCGCGATGGGGCGCGTAGCGGCCCCTAGGCCTCAAGCCTCTTGCATGAACTGCTGCCGATACTGGTTCGGCGACAACTCCGTGTGCTGGCGGAACAACCGGGCAAAGAAGCTGGCGTCGTCGTAGCCCACTTCGTAGCTGATGGTCTTGATGCTCTTGCGCGTGCTCGACAACAAGCCCTTGGCGGTCTCGATCCTTAGCCGTTGCAGGTAATGCAGCGGCTTGTCGCCCGTTGCGCCCTGGAAGCGGCGCATGAAGTTGCGAATGCTCATGCCGTGGTTGCGGGCCACGTCCTCAAAGCGGAACTTGTCGGCGAAGTGCTCTTCCAGCCAATGCTGGATCTGCAGAATGATCAGGTCCTGGTGCAGTTTCTGCCCACCAAAACCCATGCGCCCCGGGGTGTAGTTGCGCTGCACTTCGTAAAGGATGTCGCGGGCCACGGCGCGGGCCACGTTGGCACCGCAGAAGCGCTCGATCAGGTAGATATACAGGTCACAGGCCGACGTCGCGCCGCCCGCGCAATAGATATTGTCGGCATCGGTCAGGTGCTTGTCCTGATTCAAGCGGATTTTCGGAAAACGCTCGGCAAAATTGGCGAAGAAACGCCAGTAGGTCGTCGCCTCCTTGCCGTCGAGCAGGCCGGACTCGGCCAGCCAGAACACGCCAGAGGCTTCAGCGCACAGCACGGCGCCACGGGCATGTTGCTCGCGCAGCCACGGCAACACCTGTGGATAACGCTGCATGAGGTTGTCGAAGTCGTCCCAGAACGCTGGGAGGATGATGATATCGGCATCGTTCAGGCCGCCGTCTACCGGCAGCTGGACATTACTGAAGCTGTCCACGGGCTGGCCGTCTGGGCTCACCAGGCCAATTTCGAACATGGGCTGCAGGCCCAGGCCCAATTGCTTGCTGTACCGCAGGCTGGCGAGGTGGAAGAAATCCTTGGCTTGCATCAAGGTCGAAGCGAACACCTTGTCAATGGCCAGGATGCTGACGCGCCGCAGCGACGCGGAGGGTTGGGTAAACATCATTGTCATTGTTCTTATAGGGTAGAGTGGTCAATCACCGGCTGGATCGTCTTATTTTTTGGCGATTGTGTCTACCCCGCAGAATTGCACGGTCCCTTTCGCGAGTTCACCCGCGAAAGGGACAGCGTTGCACTGGGTTCAGGGCGCCGGGTTGGGCTGGTCCTGATGGATCGCCTCGATCGCCGCCAGCAGCTCATCGCTCAGCTTCAGGTCCAGGCTCGCCAGGTTGCTCTCGAGCTGTTCGACGCTAGTCGCACCGATAATGTTGCTGGTCACGAACGGCTGGCGTGTGACGAACGCCAAGGCCATCTGCGCCGGGTCCAGCCCATGTGCCTGGGCCAGTTGCACATAGCGGCTGCAGGCCGCCACGGTCTGCGGGTTGGAGTAGCGGGCGAAGCGGCTGAACAGCGTCAGGCGGCCTTTTTCTGGCCGGGCGCCGTTCTCGTATTTGCCCGACAGCATGCCAAAGGCCAGCGGCGAATAAGCCAGCAGCCCGCATTGCTCACGGATGGCGATTTCCGCCAGGCCCACCTCGAAACTGCGGTTGAGCAGGTTGTACGGGTTCTGGATCGACACCGCGCGCGGCCAGCCGCGGGCTTCTGCCAGTTGCAGGAACTTCATGGTGCCCCACGGCGTTTCGTTGGACAGGCCAATGTGGCGGATCTTGCCCGCGCGCACCTGCTCGTCGAGCACTTCGAGGGTTTCTTCCAGTGGGGTGAAGTGGTCCTGTGGCAGGTGCTGATAGCCCAGCTTGCCGAAGAAGTTGGTGCTGCGCTCCGGCCAGTGCAGTTGGTACAGGTCGATGCGGTCGGTTTGCAGGCGTTTCAGGCTTTCGTCCAGCGCCGCGACGATGTGCTGGCGGTTGTGCTTGAGCTGGCCATCACGGATGTGGCTGATGCCGTTGCCGGGGCCTGCGACCTTGCTGGCCAGGATCCAGTCGTCGCGATCACGCTTTTCGCGGAACCAGTTGCCGATGATGCGCTCGGTGGCGGCATAGGTCTCTGGGCGCGGTGGCACCGGGTACATTTCGGCGGTGTCGATGAAGTTGACCCCGGCGGCCTTGGCCATCGCAATCTGCTTGAAGGCCTCGTCCTGAACGTTCTGTTCGCCCCAGGTCATGGTGCCCAGGCACAGGGCGCTGACGTTGAGATCGGTACGGCCGAGCTGGCGGTATTCCATCGGGAAAACTCTCCTTGGTAAAGAAGCCCATAAAAGCAGGTTGAAATTTTTCGCGCAATCTGGATAATTCGGCACCTCTCCGTGTGGCGGAAGTGATGCACCACCACGCAGGAAGAACCCCGTCGAACATTGGCGTGCCCGACCCGAGCCCCCAAAAGCGTCTGTGTTCGGCTGCGCGCTTGCCCTTGGCAAGCTGTGCACTATCCAGTAAGATTCGCCGTCTATTTTTCGCTGGGCGGCCTCTGAGGCTTTAGAGAATGAAAACTTTTACTGCTAAACCGGAAACAGTAAAGCGCGAGTGGTTCGTAGTCGACGCCGCTGGCCAGACCCTGGGTCGTCTGGCTACCGAAATCGCTAGCCGTCTGCGTGGCAAACACAAACCAGAATACACCCCTCACGTTGACACCGGCGACTACATCGTCGTCATCAACGCCGAGCAAATCCGTGTAACTGGCGCCAAGTCTTCCGACAAAATGTACTACTCCCACTCCGGCTTCCCAGGCGGTATCAAGGAAATCAACTTCGAGAAGTTGATCGCCAAGGCCCCTGAGCGTGTTATCGAAACCGCGGTCAAAGGCATGCTGCCGAAGAACCCGCTGGGTCGCGACATGTACCGTAAGCTGAAAGTGTACGCGGGTGCTGCTCACCCACACACTGCTCAGCAGCCTCAAGAACTGAAGATCTAACGGGATAGTTCATTATGTCGGCGACTCAAAATTACGGCACTGGCCGTCGCAAGACCGCAACCGCTCGCGTTTTCCTGCGTCCGGGTACTGGTAACATTTCCATCAACAACCGTTCTCTGGACGTGTTCTTCGGCCGCGAAACCGCTCGCATGGTTGTTCGCCAGCCGCTGGAACTGACCGAGACCGTTGAGAAGTTCGACATCTACGTCACCGTTGCTGGTGGTGGTGTCAGCGGTCAAGCCGGTGCGATCCGTCACGGTATCACCCGCGCTCTGATGGAATACGACGAAACCCTGCGTGGCGCTCTGCGTCGTGCTGGCTACGTCACCCGCGACGCTCGTGAAGTTGAGCGTAAGAAAGTGGGTCTGCGTAAAGCGCGTAAGCGTCCTCAGTACTCCAAGCGTTAATTTCGCTTCGGCAGTCGAAAAAGCCCGGTTCCTTTGGAACCGGGCTTTTTTTATGTCTTGAACTAACCTGTCAGCATGTCCGTGACGGCTTACCGCATAGACGCAGATCAAGCAAAGCGAGGGTTGTAGCCCGTAACCGGGTAATCACCTTGTCAGTGTGTGGATTTGTTTCTTACCATGGCGGCCAATTTTTAGTGCCACAGACATTACCTAAGTACAGGCCTGATCCAACAGGCCAAGCAAGCTGATGGGAGAGGACTGAATGAGCAATGACGGCGTCAACGCAGGCCGGCGCCGCTTCCTCGTAGCCGCGACCTCTGTGGTCGGGGCGGCGGGGGCAGTGGGGGCTGCGGTACCGTTCGTGGGGTCATGGTTTCCCAGTGCCAAGGCGAAAGCCGCGGGTGCACCGGTGAAGGTGAATATCGCCAAGGTCGAGGCCGGGCAGCAGATGGTGGCCGAGTGGCGTGGCCAGCCTGTGTTCATCGTACGGCGAACGGAGGAGATCCTCGGGAACCTCAAGAAGATTACCGCAGACCTGTCCGACCCCGAGTCGAAGGCCTCTGTGCAACCCACCTACGTCGACCCGCAGGTGCGCTCGATCAAGCCGGAAATACTCATTCTTGTAGGCCTGTGCACCCACCTGGGCTGCTCACCAACGTTCCGCCCTGAAGTGGCGCCCGCCGACCTGGGGCCAAAGTGGGTAGGGGGCTATTTCTGCCCGTGCCACGGTTCCCACTACGACCTGGCTGGCCGTGTCTACAAGTCGCAGCCGGCGCCTCTCAACCTGCCAGTGCCGCCGCACTCGTATGAGTCGGACGACATCATTGTCATCGGCGTCGATCAGGAGAACGCATGATGAGCAAGTTCATGGACTGGATTGATGCGCGCTTCCCCGCCACCAAGATGTGGGAAGACCACCTGAGCAAGTATTACGCGCCCAAGAACTTCAACTTCCTGTATTTCTTCGGCTCCCTGGCGTTGCTGGTGCTGGTCAACCAGATCGTCACCGGTGTGTGGCTGACCATGAGCTTCACGCCCTCGGCGGAAGAGGCCTTCGCCTCGGTCGAGTACATCATGCGTGACGTGGAATACGGCTGGATCCTGCGCTACCTGCACTCCACCGGCGCGTCGGCGTTCTTCATCGTGGTCTACCTGCACATGTTCCGCGGGCTGCTCTACGGCTCCTACCAGAAGCCACGTGAGCTGGTCTGGCTGTTCGGCATGCTGATCTACCTGGCGCTGATGGCAGAAGCCTTCATGGGCTACCTGCTGCCTTGGGGGCAGATGTCGTACTGGGGTGCCCAGGTGATCATCTCGCTGTTCGGTGCGATTCCGGTGATCGGCGACGACCTCACCCAGTGGATTCGTGGTGACTACCTGATTTCCGGTATTACCCTGAACCGCTTCTTCGCCCTGCATGTGGTAGCCCTGCCGATCGTCATCCTGGGCCTGGTGGTGCTGCACATCCTGGCCTTGCATGAAGTGGGTTCGAACAACCCCGATGGCGTCGACATCAAGAAGAAAAAGGACGAAAACGGTATCCCGCTGGACGGCATTCCGTTCCACCCGTACTACACCGTCAAGGACATTGTCGGCGTGGTCGTGTTCCTCTTCGTGTTCTGCGCCGTGGTGTTCTTCTTCCCGGAAATGGGCGGTTACTTCCTGGAGAAACCGAACTTCGAGCAGGCGAACGCCTTCAAGACGCCTGAGCACATTGCGCCGGTGTGGTACTTCACGCCGTTCTACGCGATCTTGCGTGCGGTGCCTGACAAACTCATGGGTGTGATCGCCATGGGGGCCGCCATCGCCGTGCTGTTCGTGTTGCCTTGGCTCGACCGCAGCCCTGTGCGCTCCATGCGTTACAAAGGCTGGATCAGCAAGCTCTTCCTGCTGGTGTTCTGCGTGGCCTTCGTCATCCTCGGCATATTGGGCGTGCTGGCACCGACACCAGGGCGCACCTTGCTGTCGCAGGTGTGCACGGTGTTGTACTTCGCCTACTTCCTGCTGATGCCGTTCTACACAAGGCTCGAGAAGACCAAACCGGTTCCGGAAAGGGTGACTGGCTGATGAAAAAGTTGATTGCAGTATTTTTGCTGGCAGTGATGCCTGCCTTTTCCTTTGCTGCGGAACACGGCCTGGAGCTGGACAAGGTCGACATCGACCTGACCGACAAAGCTGCCATGCAGGATGGTGCGCGTACCTTTGCCAACTATTGCATGGGTTGCCACAGCGCCAAGTTCCAGCGCTACGAGCGGGTCGCCGATGACCTGGGTATCCCCCACGAGCTGATGCTTGAAAAGCTGGTGTTCACCGGTGCCAAGATTGGTGACCACATGAACATCGGCATGAAGCCAAGCGATGCCAAGACCTGGTTCGGCGCCGCGCCACCCGACCTGACCCTGGTCGCCCGGGTGCGGGGTACCGATTGGCTGTACACCTACCTGCGCAGCTTCTATGAGGACAAGTCGCGTCCTTATGGGGTGAACAACAAGGTGTTCCCTAACGTCGGCATGCCCAACGTACTGGTCGGCCTGCAGGGCAACCAGGTGGTTGGCTGCAAGCAGGTGCAGAGTGTGGTCGATGGCAAGAAGCAGTTTGACCCGCTGACGGGCAGCCCATTGACCCATGAAGCGTGCGACCAGCTGACCATCACGCCGAATTCCGGTACCCTGACGACCGAGCAGTTCGACGAGAAGGTCAAGAACCTGGTGACCTTCCTGGCCTATTCGGCCAACCCGGTCAAACTGGAAAGCCAGCGCATTGGTACCTATGTGTTGCTGTACCTGGCTTTCTTCTTCGTATTCGCCTATTTGCTCAAGCGTGAATACTGGAAGGACGTGCACTGATCACGCAGTAATTTCTGGTAGTTGAACGCGCCCGGGGGGCCCTAGCAGATTTGCCAGGGTACCCCGGGCGCGTTTTCATTTAGAGTTTTACGAGCATCTCGTGCGAGGAGGCGCTACATGGGCGCAACCAACAGGTTAGCCTGCTATTCCGATCCCGCTGATCACTATTCTCATCGGGTACGCCTCGTTCTTGCCGAAAAAGGCATCAGCGTGCAGATCGTCGACGTCGATCCTGGCCGTCTGCCGCCCAAGCTGGTTGAGGTGAACCCCTATGGGAGCGTGCCGACCTTGGTCGACCGCGACCTGGCGTTGTATGAGTCGACCGTGGTGATGGAATACCTCGAAGAGCGTTACCCGCATCCACCCTTGATGCCGGTGTACCCTGTGGCGCGCGGCAACAGCCGCCTGCTCATGCACCGCATCCAGCGTGACTGGTGTGCCCTGGCGGACACCGTGCTCGACGCGCGCAGCACTGACGCTGCCCGGGCCGAGGCGCGCAAGGCGCTGCGTGAGAGCTTGACCGGTGTCTCGCCGCTGTTCGGTGAGTTCGCCTGCTTCATGAGTGATGAGCAAAGCCTGGTCGATTGTTGTCTATTGCCCATACTCTGGCGTTTGCCGGTCATGGGTATCGAATTGCCGCGGCAAGCCAAGCCGCTGCTAGATTACATGGAGCGACAGTTCGCCCGCGAGCCTTTCATGGCGAGCCTGTCCTCCGTAGAACGTGAAATGCGCAAGCTTTAAGGAGCTGTTGATGAACTCCAGTCGCCCCTATCTGGTTCGAGCACTGTACGAGTGGATCGTCGACAACGATTGCACGCCTCATATGCTGGTCAATGCCGAGTTCCCGGCAGTCCAGGTGCCGCAAGGTTTTGCCAGTGATGGTCAGATTGTCCTGAATATCTCGCCGAGCGCCGTGCGCAGCCTGCACATGGATAACGATGCGGTGAGCTTCGAGGGCCGCTTCGGCGGCGTCGCCCACACGTTGTTCGTGCCGATTGGTGCGATCCTCGGTATCTACGCCCGTGAGAACGGGCAGGGCATGGTCTTCGAGCTGGAGCCGTCGTTGCTGGAAGGCGATGAGCTGGAAGACGACGACGTCGAGCCGGATGATGACGGCCCACCTGAAGGGGGTGGCCAGCCGCCGCGTCCGACAGGCCGGCCGAGCCTCAAAGTGGTCAAGTAACAAAAAAGGCGATCCAACCGGATCGCCTTTTTATTTGCACCTGCGATTACAGGTCGCTGATGGTGCGCACCTGGTCTTTGTTGATGCGGGTGCGTTTGCCGTCGAGTTGCTGGAACTCGTAGAAGCCGGTGGCTTTCTCGTAGCGCGGCGCGTCGACGGCCTGGAACTCGCGGCCGTCGTTCAGGGTGATCAGGCTAGGGGTGGAGCAGCCGGCCAGGGTGGCGAAGGTGCCAATCAGCAGGGCAGGCAGCAGGAGCTTCTTCATGCGGTGTTTCCTGAATTTCTGAAGGGTAAAGCTTTGTGGTGGCCTGTATGCGCCTCATCGCCGGCAAGCCGGCTCCCACAGGTAAACCACGAACCCTGCGAGAGCCGGCTTGCCGGCGATGAGATCGGAACAGGCCAATGAATCAGTCGATGTACTCGAACAGCTTGACGATCTTCTGCACGCCCGACACGCTCTGAACCACGCCGGTGGCGGCGTTGGCCTCTTGCTGGGTCACCAGGCCGAGCAGGTAGACGATACCGTTTTCGGTAATCACCTTGATCCGCGAGCTTGGCACGGCGTTGTCGGTCAGCATCTGGGTCTTGATCTTGGTGGTCAGCCAGGCGTCGTTGTTGCGCGCGAGGATGGAGGACGGCTGCATCACCTGCAGTTCGTTGTGCACCTTCTTCACGCGCTGCACTTGGCCTGCAGTCTGCTCGGCCAGGCTCTTGAGGTCGGCGCGCGGGGTTTGGCCGGCGAGCAGGACAATACCGTTGTAGCTGCTGACAACGATGTGCGAGCCCTTGTCCAGGTCTGGGCTGGCCTTGGAAATATTCACCGCAGCCTTGGTTTCGATCAGCGAGTCATCGATCTTGCTGCCAATGGTGCGCGTGCCGCGATCGTCCTCGATTGGCGAATTGCGGGTGGAGGTCAGCACCGAGCTGCAGCCGGTAACGCTCAGGCACAGGGTCAGGGCCATCAGGCCGAGGCGCATAGGGGTCATTCTTCACTCCCGAACAGTTGGCTGTCGATCAGGTCGCACAGGCAGTGGATCGCCAGCAGGTGGACTTCCTGGATACGCGCGGTGACTGTCGAGGGCACGCGGATTTCCACGTCCTCGGGCAGCAGCAGCGAAGCCATGCCGCCACCGTCACGTCCAGTCAATGCTACGACAATCATTTCGCGATCATGTGCGGCCTGGATCGCTTGAATCACGTTGGCCGAGTTGCCGCTGGTGGAAATCGCCAGCAACACATCGCCGGGCTGGCCCAAGGCGCGAATCTGTTTGGAAAAGACTTCGTTGTAGCTGTAGTCATTGGCAATCGAGGTCAGTGTCGAGCTGTCGGTTGTCAATGCGATGGCCGGCAGGCTCGGGCGCTCGCGCTCGAAGCGGTTGAGCAGCTCTGACGAGAAGTGCTGGGCATCGCCGGCCGAGCCGCCGTTGCCGCAGGCGAGCATCTTGCCCTCGTTGAGAAGCGCATTGACCATGACCAGGCTGGCCTGCTCGATGTGCGGTGCCAGGATGTCCATTGCCTGTTGCTTGGTATCGATGCTGGCCTGGAACAGCCGGCGAATTCGGGATTGCATGTCCATCTGGTGACCTTAAGTGGGGCGGTGGCCTTTGCTGCGCGCATCAACGACCAGCCCGCGAAACATAGAGCAAAAAATATGAAGTGGGTTCAGCATTCGAAGGCGTTTTTCAGCCATTGAAGCGGTCTGCCTGCGTGGTGGCTGCCCTGCAGGGCGACAACGTCGAAGCGGCAGGGGTGTGTGGCCCAGCGGCACTCCTTCTGCAGGAAAAGGCTGGCAGCCAGCACCAGCCGTTTCTGCTTGCGCCCGTCGATACTGCCGAGGGCGCCACCGAAGCTCGCGTGCAGCCGGTAGCGGACTTCGACGAATACTACTGTATCGGCGTCGAGCATGACCAGATCAAGCTCACCGCCTTTGCATCGCCAATTGCGTGTCAGCAGCTGCAAACCTTGCCCTTGGAGGTACTCAAGGGCAAGGTTTTCGGCTGCATGGCCGGCCTGGGTAGGCGATGCGTCGGGCATCAGCGGGCGGTGTCTGGCAGGCGCTTGACCTGGCCACCGGCGAACTCGGCCCACGGCAGTTGACGTTCGATGCGCTGGTTGGCGTTCATGCTCAGGCTGCCGGACAGGCCCTGGATGCGGTTATCCGGCAGGGCTTTCAGCTGGCCCAAGCGCGGCGCCAGGCTGTAGGCATCCACACCCATGGCGTACAGGCGGCCGAGGCTGCCGGCTGCTTGTGGCCATTGCTGGACCACTTGCTGGCGCAGGCTGTTGCTGGTGTCGAGCAGCCACGGTGTTTCGCAGAAGCGAATGCCGTTCATGTCGTTGTACTGGTTGACGTCACCGCTGGCGCTGTACAGGTTCGAGGTGGCGTAGACCGGCACGTCGCCCGCGTACTGGAAGTTCAGCGTCGGCTTGATCTGCTGGGCCTGCTGCGGCGTCGAGGCGAGGAAGATGAAGTCGATGTCCTGGCGGCGCGATGGCTGCGCGGCGATGTTGCCGCCTACCGTGCTTTGCAGGCTCTTGGCGCGGCCTTCGCTTTGGCGCAGTTGGAACAGGTCGGCAATTTGCTGGGCCAGGGCGACCGGCTGAGCGATGCGCTCGGCGGCGAGCAGGGTGCCGCCGTTGCTTTCCCAGTCTTTGCGGAAAGCGGCGAGCACGCGGTCGCCCCATTCACCGCTTGGCACCAGGGCAACGGCACGTACCTTGCCGTCGGCGCGGGCGCGGCGCGAGACTTCGCGGGCTTCGTCTTCAGCGGCGAGGCCGAACTGGAAGAGTTGCGGCGGGGCTGTCTGGCCGGCGTCTGCATAGTTCAGTGCCAGCGTGGTGATTGGCAACTGCTGATTAGCAGCGAGCTTCTTCACCAGGGGTTTTTCCAGCGGGCCGACTACAAGTTGCACACCAGCGGCCTGGGCCTGGCGGTAGAAGTCGTCCAGCGAGGTGATGCGCGAGCTGTCGAATACCTGCACGGCTGGCGCCGGTTGGCCCGACTGCTGGGCCTGGAAGTGAGCGGCCATGAAACCATCGCGCAGCGCGCGGGCGACACCCGCCAAAGGCCCTTCCTGGGGCAGCAGCAGGGCGATCTTGGTCAATGGTTGGCTGGCCAGCTCCTTGAGCTTGACCAGCGCCACCGGCAGTTGCTGGGCGGCTGGGTGGTCCGGGTGCTGTTTGCGCCAGGCATCGATGGCGGCTTGCTGTTGCTCCAGGGTGCCGGCGGTTTTCACCGCCAGGGCCAGGCTGGTCCAGCCGGCCAGGACCGGGTCGGTGGCGGGCTGCTGCAACTGCTCTGCCGGCAATGCGGCAACCAGTGCCCAGATGGCGTCATTGTTGGCGCTGGCGGCCTGGCCGCTGAGCAGCGGGGCGAGCAGGATGCGCTGTTGTGCCGCTGCTAGCGACTGGCCATCGGCTTCAAGGGCGGCCGCGTGGACGCTGTAGGTGCGTGCTTGCTGTTCTACCGGCAGTTCGCCAACGCGCTGCAGGCTGGGGTGCGACAGCGCGCTCAGCGCCGCTTTGGGCTGGTTGCGGCTCATCGCCAGCTCGGCGCCAAGGGTGCTGGCGAACACTTGCTGGGCGGGCTTGAGCGTGTCCATCGGGACCTGCTCGAGAATGCGTGCGGCGCGCGGGTAGTCCTTCTGCTTGTACGCAAGGTCTGCGGCGCTCAGGCGCAGCAGGGCGGCATCTTCCGCGGACTTGCTGGAGGCGGCCTTTTCGAGCAGTTGCTCGATACTGGCGTCCGGAGTGCGCGGCAGCTCGCCCAGGCTGGATGAGGGCGAGCTGGCGCAGGCTGCCAGCAGGGTAGCGAGGCAGAGGGCTGAGAGCAGCCGCAGGCAAGCGATCATGTAAAGGTCCTGTTACTCGATCAAGTTGGCCGGCAATTGTACCCAAGCACTGGCCGGGGCGCGATGTTGCTGATGCTGATCCTTCACTATAGGCGGCTGGCCGGTGAACGCCTGCGAAGTTCTTTGCGCCCTGTTGCGGGCGCTCGGGCTACAATGGCGCCTTTGATCCGAAAGACAGGTGTGCGCAGTGACTGATGTGGCAGGGGCTTCGAAATCCACCGTGGGTACGCTGTATGTGGTCGCAACGCCCATCGGCAACCTCGACGACATGAGCGCCAGGGCGCTGAAGGTGCTGGCGGATGTCGCCCTGATCGCGGCCGAGGACACGCGCCACTCGATCCGCCTGCTGCAGCATTTCGGTATCGACACACCGCTGGCGGCCTGCCATGAGCACAATGAACGTGACGAAGGTGGGCGTTTCCTGACCAAGCTGTTGGCCGGCGACAACGTGGCGCTGGTGTCCGACGCCGGTACGCCGTTGATTTCCGACCCTGGCTACCACCTGGTGCGCCAGGCGCGGGCGGCGGGTGTGAATGTGGTGCCGGTGCCCGGTGCGTGCGCGTTGATCGCCGCGCTTTCTGCGGCGGGTCTGCCCTCCGACCGTTTCATCTTCGAAGGCTTTTTGCCGGCGAAGACGGCGGGGCGCCGGGCACGCCTGGAGCAGGTGAAGGAAGAGCCACGTACGTTGATCTTCTATGAGGCCCCTCACCGCATCCTCGAGTGCCTCGAAGACATGGAGGCGGTGTTCGGTGCTGAGCGCCCGGCGCTGTTGGCGCGCGAGCTGACCAAAACCTTCGAAACCCTCAAAGGGCTGCCCTTGGCCGAGTTGCGTGCTTTTGTCGCGGCCGATAGCAATCAGCAGCGCGGAGAGTGCGTTGTATTGGTGGGCGGCTGGAGTGCGCCTGAGGGCGAGCAGGCCATCAGTGTCGAGGCGCAGCGTGTGCTGGACTTGCTGTTAGCGGAGTTGCCGCTCAAACGGGCGGCGGCACTTGCGGCGGAAATTACCGGCGTACGTAAGAACCTGTTGTATCAACTTGCCTTGGAAAAGCAGAAAGCACAGTAGTGGCAATTTGATATAGTTTACGGTATCGCTTGTTCTTGAGCGCGGCTGCCGTTAACCTTGTCAGCGGAGAGTCGATTGGACAGTCGCTGCCTGCTTTTGTTCCGCAGCTTTTGTTGCGAAACGGCAGGGGGAGGAAAGTCCGGGCTCCATAGGGCAGAGTGCCAGGTAATGCCTGGGAGGCGTGAGCCTACGGAAAGTGCCACAGAAAATAACCGCCTAAGCACTTCGGTGCCGGTAAGGGTGAAAAGGTGCGGTAAGAGCGCACCGCGCGACTGGCAACAGTTCGTGGCTAGGTAAACCCCACTCGGAGCAAGACCAAATAGGGTTCCATTAGGCGTGGCCCGCGTCGGAACCGGGTAGGTTGCTAGAGGCGTCCAGTGATGGCCGTCGTAGAGGAATGACTGTCCTCGACAAAACCCGGCTTACAGATCGACTCTCCACCTCTCCCTCCCTGCTTGAATCGATAGCAGGCGCGCGCTGGTAATACCGAAAAAATCTTACTCTTAATAAATCACTTTAACTTCGAACTCCATACGCTTGCGTGGGTTTGATTTTTCTCGTGTTTTTTTCCCGCCTGAACTCTTTCCACATTCCTTTATCGCGCTAAATCTCGGTCCTGTAAGGCTTTTCCTTATGAACGTGCCTTGACGGTGCAGCGGGCGGATTCCTATAGTGTGCGCAAGTGGCAGAAAGTGGGATGAAGTGGGTTTTCTGGCACAAAAAAGCTACCATTGTGGGGAATCGCAGCCGTGTTCCGCGGAGCCAACGCCGTCAGCCTCGATGCCAAAGGCCGTCTCGCCATGCCGAGCCGGTACCGCGACGAGCTCGATTCGCGTTGCAATGGTCAGCTGATCGTGACCATCGATGCTGTAGACCCCTGCTTGTGTGTCTACCCCCTCGATGAGTGGGAACAGATAGAAGCCAAGTTGCGTGCCTTGCCGTCGTTGCGTGAGGAAAACCGCCGCCTGCAGCGTTTGCTGATCGGTAATGCGGTTGACCTGGAGCTCGATGGCAGTGGGCGTTTCCTGGTACCGCCCCGCCTGCGTGAGTACGCCAAGCTCGACAAGAAGGCGATGCTGGTGGGGCAACTGAACAAATTCCAGCTGTGGGATGAGGATGCCTGGAACGCGGTTTCGGCAGCCGACCTTGCAGCTATTCAACAACCGGGCGCCATGCCCGACGAATTGCGTGACCTGATCCTGTGACCATAGATAGCGGCTTCAACCACATTACCGTCCTGCTCGACGAAGCTGTCGAGGCATTGGCCCTGCGCGCCGACGGTTGCTATCTGGACGGCACCTTTGGCCGTGGCGGACACAGCCGTCTGATCCTCAGCAAGCTCGGGCCGCAAGGGCGGCTGCTGGGCTTCGACAAAGATCCACAGGCGATTGCCACAGGGCAAGCGCTGGCGGCCGAAGACGGCCGCTTTGTCATTGTGCAGCGCAGCTTTGCCGAGTTGGGCGCGGAAGTGGCCGAACGCGGCCTGGCTGGCAAGGTCAGCGGTATCCTGCTTGACCTGGGCGTTTCCTCGCCGCAGCTGGATGATCCTGAGCGCGGCTTCAGTTTCCTCAATGATGGCCCGCTGGACATGCGCATGAACCCTGACCAGGGCATCAGCGCTGCCGAGTTCATCGCTACCGCATCCGTGGAAGAAATTGCCCGCGTATTCAAAGAGTACGGCGAGGAGCGTTTTGCCGGGCGCATGGCGCGCGCCGTCGTGGAACGCCGCGAAAAGCAGCCCTTCACCCGTACTGCCGACCTGGCCGAAGTGCTCAAGGTCGCCAACCCGGCGTGGGAAAAGGGCAAGAACCCGGCCACCCGTGCCTTCCAAGGCCTGCGCATCCACGTCAACAACGAGTTGGGTGACCTTGAGGCTGGGCTTGAGGCCGCGCTTGATGCGCTGGAAATCGGTGGTCGCCTGGCGGTCATCAGCTTCCACTCGCTCGAAGACCGCATCGTCAAATTGTTCATGCGCAAGCTGGTCAAGGGCGAGGCAGACAACCTGCCGCGCAACCTGCCGGTACAGCACAAGGTCTTCGAACCGAAAATCAAGCTCATCGGCAAGGCGCAGTTCGCGTCCGAGGCTGAGCTCAAGGCCAACCCGCGGTCGCGCAGCGCCGTGATGCGGGTGGCGGAGAAGCTGCGGTGAGCAGGCTGTTTGCCAAGCCATTGCCAGGCGGAAGCTTCCTGATGCTTCTGCTGTTCGTCGGTGTCCTGGTTTCGGCCATCGCCGTGTCCTACAGCGCCCACTGGAACCGTCAGTTGCTCAATACCCTGTACGGCGAATTGAGCGAGCGTGACAAGGCCCAGGCCGAATGGGGGCGCTTGATCCTTGAGCAAAGCACCTGGACCGCCCACAGCCGTATCGAGAGCCTCGCTTCCGAGCAATTGAAAATGCGCGTCCCTGCGGCTGACGAAGTGCGGATGGTGGCGCCATGATGAAGCTCGAAGGCGCACTCTACCCCTGGCGCTTCCGGGTAGTGATCGGTTTGCTGGCACTGATGGTGGGTGCCATCTGCTGGCGCATCATCGACCTGCAGGTCGTCGACCGTGACTTCCTCAAGGGCCAGGGTGACGCCCGCAGCCTGCGGCATATTCCGATTCCTGCGCACCGTGGCCTGATCACCGACCGCAACGGCGAGCCGTTGGCGGTCAGTACGCCGGTCACCACCCTGTGGGCCAACCCCAAGGAAATGCAGGCCGCCAAGGACCGTTGGCCGCAGCTGGCGGCTGCATTGGGGCAAAACGCCCAGCAGTTGACCGAGCGCCTGACTCAACAGGCCAACAAGGAATTCATCTACCTGGTCCGCGGGCTGACCCCGGAGCAGGGCCAGCAGGTGCTCGACCTGAAAGTGCCGGGCGTGTATGGCCTGGAAGAGTTCCGCCGGTTCTACCCGGCCGGTGATGTCACCGCGCACATGGTCGGCTTTACCGACCTCGATGACCACGGGCGTGAAGGGGTAGAGCTGGCCTACGACGAATGGCTGGCCGGCGTGCCGGGCAAGCGACAGGTGATCAAGGACCGGCGTGGCCGGCTGATCAAGGACATTCAGGTCACCAAAAACGCCAAGGCCGGTAAGACCTTGGCGTTGTCGATAGACCTGCGCCTGCAATACCTGGCCACTCGCGAACTGCGCAACGCCATTGCCGAACAGGAAGCCAAGGCCGGCAGCCTGGTGATCATGGACGTCAAGACCGGTGAAGTCCTGGCCATGGTCAACCAGCCGACCTACAACCCGAACAACCGCCGCAGCATGTTCCCTGCCGCAATGCGTAACCGGGCGATCATCGACGTGTTCGAGCCAGGTTCGACCGTGAAGCCGATCTCCATGAGTGCGGCGCTGCAGAGCGGGCGCTGGAAAACCACCGACAAGGTCGAGGTTTACCCGGGCAGCCTGCAGATCGGCCGCTACACCATCAAGGACGTTTCCCGCAGCGAGGGCCCGATCCTCGACCTGACCGGCATCCTGATCAACTCCTCCAACGTCGGCATGAGCAAGATCGCTTTCGACATCGGTGGCGAGGCCATCTACCGGGTCATGTCCCAGGTTGGCCTGGGGCAATACACCGGCCTGGGCTTCCCGGGCGAGCGGGTGGGCAACCTGCCTAACCACCGTGAGTGGCGCAAGGCCGAGACCGCGACCCTGTCCTATGGCTATGGCGTATCGGTGACTGCTCTGCAGCTGGTGCATGCCTACGCGGCGCTGGCCAACGACGGCAAGATGGTGCCGCTGTCGATCCTCAAGGTGGACAAGGCGCCCGAGGCTGTTCAGGCGATTCCGAAAGAAACCGCCGAAACCGTCCAAGGCATGCTGCAGCAGGTGATCGAGGCGCCGCGCGGGGTATTCCGTGCGCAGGTGCCGTTCTATCACGTGGGTGGCAAGTCCGGTACGGCGCGTAAGGCGACCGTTGGTTCCAAGGGCTACACCGAAAACGCCTACCGCTCGCTGTTCGCAGGCTTCGGCCCGATGAGCGATCCGCGTTACGCCATCGTCGTGGTCATTGATGAACCGAGCAAGGGCGGCTACTTCGGTGGTCTGGTTTCGGCGCCTGTGTTCAGCAAGGTCATGTCGGGCACCCTGCGTTTGATGAACGTGCCGCCAGACAACCTGCCGCCGCCACCCACCGCACAACCACAAGTCACTGCAGCTGCCGCCAAGGGAGGGCGTGGATGATGACAATGCCATTGAGCAAGCTTTTCGCCCACGCCAGTCGCGATCCGCTGATCCGCGAGCTGACCCTGGACAGCCGCGCCGTGCGTCCGGGTGACCTGTTCCTGGCCGTCCCGGGTGCCAAGGTCGATGGCCGCGACCATATCGCCGATGCCTTGGCCCGTCGTGCTGCCGCCGTTGCCTACGAAGAGCAGGGCGCTACCGTGCTGCCGATCACCGACGTGCCGCTGATTCCGGTCAAGGGCCTGATCGCCCAGCTGTCGGATATCGCCGGTCGCTTCTATGGCGAACCGAGCCGCCAGTTGAACCTGGTCGGGGTTACCGGCACCAACGGCAAGACTAGTGTCACGCAACTGGTGGCCCAAGCGCTTGACGTGCTGGGCCAGCGTTGCGGCCTGATCGGCACCCTGGGTACCGGCTTCTACGGTGAGCTGCAGAGCGGCCGCCTGACCACGCCAGACCCGATCGCGGTGCAGTCGACGCTCTACGACCTGAAAAAGGGCGGTGCCAAGGCCGTGGCGATGGAGGTGTCCTCGCATGCCCTGGAGCAGGGGCGCGTCGCCGCGCTGGAATTCGATATCGCGGTCATGACCAACCTGTCCCGTGATCATCTGGATTACCACGGCAGCATGGAGGCCTATGAGGCCGCCAAGGCCAAGCTGTTCGCCTGGCGCAGCCTGCGCTGCCAGGTGGTCAACCTGGACGACGATTTTGGCCGCCGCCTGGCGCTGGCGTATGCCCGCCGTCCGAGTGCCGATCATATCGAGACCCGGCTGCTCAGCTACAGCCTGGAAAACCCGGAAGCGTCGTTGTATTGCCGTGAAGCCACCTTCGATGACGATGGCGTGCGCGCAATCCTCGTGACCGCCCAGGGTGAGCGTACGTTGCGCAGCCAGCTGCTTGGCCGCTTCAACCTGAGCAACATGCTCGCGGCCGTAGCCACGCTGCTGGCACTGGATTATTCGCTGGACGAAATTCTCAAGGTCACCCCGCAGTTGCAAGGGCCGGTTGGCCGCATGCAGCGCTTGGGTGGCGGCGACAAACCGCTGGTGGTGGTCGATTACGCCCACACCCCGGATGCCCTGGAAAAAGTACTCGAGGCCCTGCGCCCACATGCGCACGGCAAGCTGCTGTGCCTGTTCGGCTGCGGTGGCGACCGTGACCGTGGCAAGCGCCCGCTGATGGCCGGCGTGGCCGAGCGCCTGGCCGACCGCGTGCTGGTTACCGATGACAACCCGCGCAGTGAAGACCCACTGCGGATCTTCGACGATATCCGCCCTGGTTTTGCCAAGCCAGACAGCGTCGAGTTCGTCGCTGGCCGCGGCGAAGCCATCGCCCACCTGATCGCCACTGCCGCAGCCGATGACGTTATCGTCCTGGCCGGCAAGGGGCACGAGGATTACCAGGAGATTCACGGCGAGCGCCACGATTTCTCCGATCTGGTCGAAGCCGAGAAGGCACTTGCAGCCTGGGAGGCTCCACATGCTTAAAGCCATGACACTCAGCCAGCTGACCACAGCACTGAGTGCTCGCCTGGTCAACGCCGACGCCAGCTTTAACGGCGTCAGCATCGACAGCCGCAGCGTTACCGCCGGGCAGTTGTTCGTCGCGCTGACGGGGCCACGCTTCGATGGCCATGATTACCTGGCCGATGTAAAAGCCAAGGGCGCCGTTGCCGCACTGGTCGAGCGCGAAGTTGCCGATGTCGACCTGCCGCAGTTGCTGGTCGCCGACTGCCGTCTGGCCCTGGGCCAGCTCGGGGCGCTGAACCGTGCTGCGTTCGACAAGCCTGTCGTAGCCATCACCGGCTCCAGCGGCAAGACCACGGTCAAGGAAATGCTGGCCAGCATCCTGCGCACCCGTGGCCTGGTGCATGCCACGCGCGGCAACCTGAACAACGACCTCGGTGCCCCGCTGACCCTGCTGGAAATTGCCCCGGAGCACAGCGCGGCGGTGATCGAACTCGGCGCTTCGCGCATCGGTGAGATCCGCTACACCGTCGGCCTGACCCAGCCCCAGGTGGTCATCATCAATAACGCCGGCACCGCCCACGTGGGTGAGTTCGGCGGCCCTGAGAAAATTGTCGAAGCCAAGGGCGAGATCCTCGAAGGCCTGGGCGAGGGCGGCACGGCCATCCTCAACCTGGACGACAAGGCCTTTGGCATCTGGAAGGCACGTGCAGGGGCGCACACGGTCATCAGCTTCGCCCGCACTAACGTTAGCGCCGATTTCCATGCCACCGACATTGGTCGTGATGCGCGTGGTTGCCCGTCGTTCAAGCTGCATGGCGCCGGTGAAACCGTAGACGTGCAACTCAACGTGCTGGGCGAGCACAACGTCAGCAACGCGCTGGCCGCCGCCGCCGCTGCCCATGCCGTCGGTCTGAGCCTGAGCGGCATCGCCGCCGGGCTGAACGCCGTGCAACCGGTCAAGGGCCGCACCGTGGCGCAGATCGCGCCAAATGGTGTGCGCGTGATCGACGACAGTTACAACGCAAATCCCACCTCCATGTGCGCGGCCATTGATATACTCGCCGGCTTTTCCGGCCGCACCGTCCTGGTGCTCGGGGATATCGGCGAATTGGGCCAATGGGCGGAAGAAGGCCACCGTCAGGTGGGTGACTACGCGCGTGGCAAGGTCGACGCCCTGTACGCAGTGGGTACCAACATGACACATGCGGTCAAGGCGTTCGGCGCCAATGGCCGTCATTTCGCTACTCAAGCTGAGCTGATCGACGCGGTTAGCGCCGAAAATGCCAGCGACACCACAATCTTGATCAAGGGCTCGCGTAGCGCTGCGATGGAAAACGTCGTGGCGGCTTTGTGTGGTTCAAGCGGGGAGAAACATTAATGCTGCTGCTGTTGGCTGAGTATCTGCAACAGTTCCATAAAGGCTTCGCGGTCTTCCAGTACCTGTCCCTGCGCGGGATCCTCGGTGTACTGACCGCGTTGTCACTGGCGCTGTGGCTGGGCCCTTGGATGATCCGTACCCTGCAGATCCGCCAGATCGGTCAGGCTGTCCGTAACGACGGCCCGCAATCGCACTTGTCCAAATCCGGCACCCCCACCATGGGCGGCGCGCTGATCCTGTCCGCTATCGCCGTCAGCACCCTGCTGTGGGCTGACCTGTCCAACCGCTACGTGTGGGTCGTGCTGATCGTCACCCTGGCGTTTGGCGCCATTGGCTGGGTCGACGACTACCGCAAGGTGATAGAAAAGAACTCCCGTGGCTTGCCAAGCCGCTGGAAGTACTTCTGGCAGTCGGTGTTTGGCCTGGCTGCTGCGGTCTTCCTTTACAAGACCGCCCCGACCAGCGTCGAAACCACACTGATCCTGCCGTTCATCAAGGATGTCACCATCCCGCTGGGCGTTGGCTTCATCGTTCTGACCTACTTCGTCATCGTCGGCTCCAGCAACGCGGTCAACCTCACCGATGGCCTTGACGGCCTGGCCATCATGCCAACGGTCATGGTGGGCGGTGCATTGGGCATCTTCTGCTACCTGTCGGGTAACGTGAAATTCGCTGAGTACCTGCTGATCCCGTATGTGCCGGGTTCAGGGGAACTGATCGTGTTCTGCGGCGCATTGATCGGCGCTGGCCTGGGCTTCCTGTGGTTCAACACTTACCCGGCGCAAGTCTTCATGGGTGACGTTGGCGCGCTGGCGCTGGGCGCCGCGCTGGGCACCATCGCGGTGATCGTTCGCCAGGAAATCGTCCTGTTCATCATGGGCGGCATCTTCGTGGTGGAGACCCTGTCGGTGGTGATCCAGGTCGCCTCCTTCAAGTTGACCGGCAAGCGTGTGTTCCGCATGGCGCCGATCCACCACCACTTTGAACTCAAGGGCTGGCCTGAGCCACGGGTGATCGTCCGTTTCTGGATCATCACCGTGATTCTGGTGCTGGTCGGCCTTGCAACCCTGAAACTGAGGTAGATGAGCGTGTCACTGATCGCTTCCGACCAATTCCGCATCGTTGTCGGCCTCGGCAAGAGCGGCATGTCCCTGGTTCGCTTCCTGGCGAGCCGGGGCATTGCCTTTGCGGTCGCCGACACCCGCGAGCAACCGCCGGAACTGGACACCCTGCGCCGTGATTACCCGCAGGTGGAAGTGCGCTGTGGCGAGCTGGACGTGGACTTCCTGTGCCGCGCCAATGAACTGTACGTGAGCCCGGGCCTGGCCTTGTCCACCCCGGCGCTGCAACAGGCTGCGGCACGGGGTGTGGCCCTGTCGGGCGACATCGAGCTGTTCGCCCGCCATGCCAAAGCGCCAATCATCGCCATCAGCGGTTCCAACGCAAAAAGCACAGTAACCACCCTGGTCGGTGAAATGGCCGCTAAGGCGGGCAAGCGCGTGGCCGTGGGCGGTAACCTCGGCACGCCAGCCCTGGACCTGCTGAGCGATGAGGTGGAACTGTATGTGCTGGAGCTGTCCAGCTTCCAGCTGGAAACCACAGACCAGCTCAACGCCGAAGTCGCCACCGTGCTGAACATCAGCGAAGACCACATGGACCGCTACAGCGGCCTGCCGGCTTATCACCTGGCCAAGCACCGCATCTTCCGGGGCGCTCATCAGGTGGTGGTAAACCGCCAGGACGCGCTGAGCCGGCCATTGCCGGTGGAAGGCCGGCCGTGCTGGAGCTTTGGCCTGAACCAACCGGACTTCAAGGCCTTCGGCCTGCGTGAGGTCGACGGCGAGAAGTACCTGGCGTTCGAATTCCAGAACCTGATGCCCGTGCGCGAACTGAAAATTCGCGGTTCGCACAACCACAGCAACGCCCTCGCAGCCCTGGCCCTCGGCCATGCCGCAGGCTTGCCGTTTGCACCGATGCTCGACGCCCTGCGCGAGTTTGGCGGCCTGGCCCATCGTTGCCAGTGGGTGCGCGAGCGCAACGGTGTCAATTGGTACGACGACTCCAAGGCCACCAACGTCGGTGCTGCGCTGGCGGCCATCGAAGGCCTGGGCGCGGATATCGCCGGCAAGCTGGTGTTGATCGCCGGCGGTGACGGCAAAGGTGCCGACTTTGCCGCGCTGCGTGAGCCAGTGGCGCGCTTCTGCCGTGCGGTGGTGCTGTTGGGCCGTGATGCCGAGCGCCTCGCCGAAGCGTTAGGCGAAGGTGTACCGCACGTGCGGGTCAAGACCCTGGAAGACGCCGTCGAGCAGTGCGCCGCCCTGGCTCAGCCGGGTGATGCCGTGCTGTTGTCGCCGGCCTGCGCCAGCCTCGACATGTTCAAGAACTTTGAAGAACGCGGGCGCCTGTTCGCCCAAGCGGCGGGAGGGCTGGCATGATCTTCGGCATCTTCAAGCCGTACCCGTCGCCGCTGATCAGCGGCCGTGGCATCGACCTCGACTTCGCCATGCTAGCCGGCTGCCTGGCATTGCTGGGCCTGGGCCTGGTGATGATCACCTCGGCGTCCTCGGAAGTGGCCGCGGTGCAGTCGGGAAACCCGCTTTACCACATGTTCCGTCACCTGGTGTACGTGGTCATCGGCCTGGTCGCCTGCGGCGCCACCATGCTGGTGCCGATCGCCACCTGGCAGCGCATGGGCTTCATGATGCTGCTGGGCGCTTTCGGCCTGCTGGTGCTGGTGCTGGTGCCGGGTATCGGCCGGGAAGTGAACGGTTCCATGCGCTGGATCGGTTTCAGCTTCTTCAACGTGCAGCCGTCGGAGATCGCCAAGGTCTTCGTGGTCATCTACCTGGCCGGCTACCTGGTGCGCCGGCAGACCGAGGTGCGCGAAAGCTGGATGGGCTTTTTCAAGCCGTTCATCGTGCTGCTGCCAATGGCTGGCCTGCTGCTGATGGAGCCGGACTTCGGTGCCACCGTGGTGATGATGGGCGCTGCGGCGGCCATGTTGTTCCTCGGCGGGGTGGGGTTGTTCCGCTTCAGTTTGATGGTGGTGCTGGCGGTGGTCGCGGTGTTTGTCCTGGTACAGGCCCAGCCGTACCGGATGGCACGTTTGATCACCTTTACCGACCCCTGGTCCGACCAGTTCGGCTCGGGCTACCAGTTGACCCAGGCCTTGATCGCTTTCGGCCGCGGTGAGTGGCTGGGCGTTGGCCTGGGCAACAGCGTACAGAAGCAGTTCTACCTGCCTGAGGCGCACACCGACTTCGTGTTCTCGGTGCTGGCTGAAGAGCTTGGCGTGGTCGGCTCGCTGGTCACCATCGCGCTGTTCGTTTTCGTCACCGTGCGCGCCTTGTACATCGGCCTGTGGGCCGAAAAGGCCAAGCAGTTCTTCGCCGCCTACATGGCGTTCGGCCTGGCTTTCCTGTGGATCGGCCAGTTCCTGATCAATATCGGCGTGAACGTCGGCCTGCTGCCGACCAAGGGCCTGACCTTGCCGTTCCTCAGTTACGGGGGCAGCTCGCTGGTGATCTGTTGCGCTTGTGTGGGCTTGCTGCTGCGTATCGAGTGGGAGAGCCGCACGCACCTGGGCAGCGAGGAACACGAATTCAACGAAAGCGATTTTGCCGAGGAGACCAGTCATGGCCGCTGACGGCAAAAACGTACTGATCATGGCAGGCGGTACCGGGGGCCACGTGTTCCCGGCCCTGGCCTGCGCCCGTGAATTCCAGGCACGGGGTTACAGCGTGCACTGGCTGGGCACGCCGAAAGGCATCGAGAACGAACTGGTGCCCCAGGCCGGTCTGCCGTTGCACCTCATCCAGGTCAGCGGCCTGCGCGGCAAGGGCAAGCTGTCGCTGCTCAAGGCGCCGTTCACCCTGGTCAAGGCGGTACTGCAGGCACGGCGCATCATTCGTCAGCTCAAGCCTGTGTGCGTGCTGGGCTTCGGCGGCTACGTGACCGGGCCGGGCGGTGTGGCCGCGCGGCTGTGCGGTGTGCCGCTGGTCATTCACGAACAGAATGCGCGCGCGGGTACCGCCAATCGGTTGCTGGTGCCACTCTCGGCACGCGTCTGCGAAGCTTTCCCGAACACCTTCGCGGCCAGCGGCAAACGCCGCACCACCGGCAACCCGGTGCGCCCGGAGCTGTTCATGGACGCGCAACGCGCACCCTTGGCCGAACGCCGTGCACGCCTGCTTGTGCTCGGGGGCAGCCTGGGTGCGGAACCATTGAACAAATTGTTGCCTAAGGCCCTGTCTGAAGTGCCTGCAACACTGCGGCCAGAGGTGTTCCACCAGGCTGGCAAGCAACACGCGCCGATCACCGCCGAGCGTTATCACGAGGCGGGCGTCGAGGCTCAGGTAGAGCCTTTCATCAAGGACATGGCCCAAGCCTATGGCTGGGCCGACATCGTGGTGTGCCGGGCCGGTGCCCTGACCGTCAGCGAACTCGCGGCGGCGGGCCTGCCTTCGATGCTGGTGCCGTTGCCCCATGCGATCGACGATCACCAGACCCACAACGCCCACTATCTGGCTCGGGAAGGCGCTGCCTTCCTGATGCCACAAGCGACAACTGGCGCAGCGCAGCTCGCTGAACGCCTGAACGAGGTGCTGATGCAACCCGAGAAACTCAACACCATGGCTGGCACCGCACGGCGCCTGGCCAAACCTGCCGCAACCAGCACCGTGGTCGATATCTGCCTGGAGGTGGCCCATGGTTGAAAGCCAGAAAGCCATGCCGCAGCCAAAAATGGGCCGCATCCGTCGCATCCACTTCGTCGGTATCGGCGGCGTGGGCATGTGCGGCATCGCCGAAGTACTGCTGAACCTGGGCTATGAAGTGTCCGGTTCCGACCTCAAGGCCTCGCCGGTTACCGAGCGGCTGGAGTCGTTCGGCGCAGAGATCTTCGTTGGCCACCGTGCCGAAAACGCTGCCAACGCCGATGTACTGGTGGTGTCCAGCGCCATCAACCCGGCCAACCCGGAAGTCGCCACTGCCCTGGAACGTCGTATTCCCGTGGTGCCGCGTGCCGAGATGCTCGCCGAGCTGATGCGCTACCGCCATGGCGTGGCCGTTGCCGGCACGCACGGCAAGACCACCACCACCAGCCTGCTGGCCTCGGTGTTCGCCGCTGGCGGCCTGGACCCGACGTTCGTCATCGGCGGGCGCCTGACCGCAGCGGGCACCAATGCCCAGCTGGGCACCAGCCGCTACCTGATCGCCGAAGCGGACGAGAGCGACGCCAGCTTCCTGCACCTGCAACCGATGGTCGCCGTGGTCACCAACATCGACGCCGACCACATGGCCACCTACGAGGGTGACTTCAACAAACTGAAGAAAACCTTCGTCGAGTTCCTGCACAACCTGCCGTTCTATGGGTTGGCAGTGATGTGCCTGGACGACCCGGTGGTGCGCGAGATCCTGCCGCAGGTCAAACGCCCGACGGTCACCTACGGCTTCAGCGAAGAGGCCGACATCCGCGCCATCAATGTGCGCCAGCAGGGCATGCAGACGCACTTCACCGTGCTGCGCCGCGACTGCGAGCCGCTGGAGGTGTCGGTGAACATGCCCGGCAACCACAACGTGCTCAATGCCCTGGCAACCATTGCCATCGCCTCTGACGAAGGCATCAGCGACGAGGCCATCGTCCAGGGGCTGTCCGGCTTCCAGGGCGTTGGCCGACGCTTCCAGGTCTACGGTGAGCTGCCGGTCGACGGCGGCAGCGTGATGCTGGTCGACGACTACGGCCACCACCCGACTGAAGTCGCTGCTGTGATCAAGGCCGTGCGCGGGGGCTGGCCAAGCCGTCGCCTGGTGATTGTCTACCAGCCGCACCGTTACAGCCGCACCCGCGACCTGTACGACGACTTCGTACAAGTGCTGGGCGACGCCAACGTGCTGCTGCTGATGGAAGTCTACCCGGCCGGTGAAGAGCCGATCCCGGGTGCGGACAGCCGTCAGCTGTGCCACAGCATCCGCCAGCGCGGCAAGCTCGACCCGATCTACATCGAACGTGGCGCCGAGCTTGCGCCCCTGGTCCAGCCGCTGCTGCGTGCCGGCGACATCCTGCTGTGCCAGGGTGCCGGTGATGTCGGTGGCCTGGCCCCGCAATTGATGAAAAGCCCGCTGTTCGCTGGCGCCAAGCAGGAGAAGTCGAAATGACCAGCGCCTACGACAAGCTGCACTCGACCCTGGACGTCAAGGCGTTCGGCCGCGTCGCCGTGCTGTACGGCGGCAAGAGTGCCGAGCGTGAAGTCTCGCTCAAGTCCGGCGCCGCCGTGATCGACGCCTTGACCCGCGCCGGTGTCGACGTGGTTGCCATCGATGTGGGCGACGACCTGCTCGACCGCTTGCAAAGCGAGAAGATCGACCGCGCCTTCATCATTCTCCACGGCCGTGGCGGTGAAGACGGCAGCATGCAAGGCCTGCTCGAGTGCCTGGGCATCCCTTACACCGGCAGCGGCATCCTCGCGTCGGCCCTGGCCATGGACAAACTGCGCACCAAGCAGGTGTGGCAGAGCCTGGGCATTCCGACCCCGCGCCACGCGGTATTGGCCAGCGAAAGCGATTGTTTGAAGGCCAGTATGGAACTGGGCTTCCCGCTTATCGTCAAACCCGCCCATGAAGGCTCTAGCATCGGCATGGCCAAGGTGAACAGCGAGCAGGAACTGGTCGCCGCCTGGCAGGACGCCGCCAAATACGATTCCCAGGTACTGGTGGAGCAGTGGATCCACGGGCCGGAGTTCACCATCGCGGTACTGCGCGGCCAGGTGCTGCCGCCGATCGCCCTGGGTACGCCGCACGTGTTCTACGACTACGACGCCAAGTACATCGCCAACGATACCCAGTACCGCATTCCGTGCGGCCTGGACAGCGTCAAGGAACAGGAACTCATCGACCTGACCGCGCGCGCCTGCGATGCCATCGGCATCGAAGGCTGGGGGCGGTTGGATGTGATGCAGGACGAGCAGGGCCGGTTCTGGCTGCTCGAAGTCAACACCGCACCTGGCATGACTGATCATAGCCTGGTGCCCATGGCGGCCCGCGCGGCCGGCTTGGACTTCCAGCAACTGGTGCTGGCAATCCTGGCCGCCAGCGTCGAGACGCGAGGTTAACAGCCATGCAAGGCGCGATGTTACGTCATCAGCAACCCGCCACCGGCCGTAACAAGCCGGTGCCGCGCGGTGCCAGTCGAATGGTGGCCAAAGAGCCCATGTCGGCGCGCCTGCCCAAGGCCAACTTCAGTGGACTCAAGCGCCTGCTCTGGCCGGTGCTGCTGGTGGCAGCAGGCTTCGGCGCCTATGAGGGCGCCATTCGCCTGATGCCCTACGCCGACCGGCCGATCACCAAGATCGCGGTGCAGGGCGACCTCAGCTACATCAGCCAGCAGGCGGTGCAGCAGCGGATCGCCCCGTTCATGGCGGCGAGCTTCTTCAGTGTCGACCTGCCAGCGATGCGCGCAGAGCTCGAGCAGATGCCGTGGATCGCCCACGCCGAGGTGCGGCGCGTGTGGCCGGACGAGGTGGTGATCCGCCTGGAAGAACAGCTGCCAGTGGCACGCTGGGGTGACGAAGCCTTGCTCAATAACCAGGGCCAGGCCTTTACCCCGCGTGAGCTGGCCAACTATGAGCACCTGCCGCAGCTGTTCGGGCCGCAGCGTGCTCAGCAACAAGTCATGCAGCAGTATCAGGTATTGAGCCAGATGCTGCGCCCCATGGGCTTTTCCATCGCTCGCCTGGAACTGCGCGAGCGAGGCAGCTGGTTCCTGACCACCGGTGCGGGCAGCACCGGGCCAGGCATCGAACTGCTGTTGGGGCGCGACCATCTGGTGGAGAAGATGCGCCGTTTCATTGCCATTTACGACAAGACGCTTAAAGAGCAGATCACCAACATCGCCCGCATCGATCTGCGATACGCCAACGGACTTGCCGTTGGTTGGCGGGAACCGATTGCACCGACGACGGCCCAACCCGCCGTTGCGAAGAATTAGAGAGAGGCAGGACCATGGCAAACGCGCATAGCGGCAAAATGATCGTCGGGCTGGACATTGGCACCTCCAAGGTGGTGGCGCTGGTCGGCGAAGTGGGCGAAGACGGCACCCTGGAGATCGTCGGGATCGGTACCCATCCGTCCCGCGGCCTGAAGAAGGGCGTGGTGGTGAACATCGAGTCGACCGTGCAGTCGATCCAGCGCGCGGTGGAAGAAGCGCAGCTGATGGCGGGCTGCCGCATCCACTCGGCGTTCGTCGGCGTGGCCGGCAACCATATCCGCAGCCTGAACTCCCACGGCATTGTCGCCATTCGCGACCGTGAGGTCAGCGTTGCCGACCTTGAGCGCGTGCTCGACGCCGCCCAGGCCGTGGCCATCCCGGCCGATCAGCGCGTGCTGCACACCCTGCCGCAGGACTACGTGATCGACAACCAGGAAGGCGTGCGCGAGCCGCTGGGCATGTCCGGCGTGCGCCTGGAAGCCAAGGTCCACGTGGTCACCTGTGCGGTCAACGCGGCGCAGAACATCGAGAAGTGCGTACGCCGCTGCGGCCTGGAAATCGACGACATCATCCTTGAGCAGCTGGCTTCGGCTTACTCGGTGCTGACCGACGACGAAAAAGAGCTCGGCGTGTGCCTGGTGGACATCGGTGGCGGTACCACCGACATCGCCATCTTCACCGAAGGCGCGATCCGCCACACCGCGGTCATCCCGATTGCCGGCGACCAGGTGACCAACGACATCGCCATGGCCCTGCGCACTCCGACCCAGTACGCCGAAGAAATCAAGATCCGCTACGCCTGCGCACTGGCCAAGCTGGCCGGCGCCGGCGAAACCATCAAGGTGCCGAGCGTGGGTGATCGCCCACCGCGCGAGCTGTCGCGCCAGGCCCTGGCCGAGGTGGTGGAGCCGCGTTACGACGAGCTGTTCACCCTGATCCAGGCCGAACTGCGCCGTAGCGGCTACGAAGACCTGGTGCCGGCCGGCATCGTCCTGACCGGCGGCACCGCGAAGATGGAAGGCGCCGTTGAACTGGCCGAGGAAATCTTCCACATGCCGGTACGCCTGGGCGTACCGCACAGCGTTCGGGGGCTGAGCGACGTGGTGCGCAACCCGATCTATTCCACCGGCGTGGGCCTGCTCACCTACGGCCTGCTGAAGCAGTCCGAGGACATGGTCCTGACCGGTAACAGCAACAGCAGCAGCAACAGCTATGGCGATGAACCGAAGGCCCCAGTGCTTGAGCGCTTCAAGCGGTGGGTCCAGGGCAATTTCTAAGTTTCAAAGCAGTAGTGGTAGGCGCAACAACTAGAGAACTGTAAGGAGAGGGAAAATGTTCGAGCTCGTAGACAACGTCCCGCAAAGTCCGGTCATTAAAGTGATCGGCGTTGGCGGTGGTGGCGGCAACGCCGTCAACCACATGGTCAAAAGCAGCATCGAAGGCGTGGAATTCATCTGCGCCAACACCGATGCCCAGGCGCTGAAAAACATCGGCGCGCGTACCATCCTGCAATTGGGCACTGGCGTGACCAAAGGCCTGGGTGCAGGTGCCAATCCAGAAGTCGGCCGTCAGGCCGCGCTGGAAGACCGTGAGCGCATCGCCGAGGTGCTGCAGGGCACCAACATGGTGTTCATCACCACCGGCATGGGTGGCGGTACCGGTACCGGTGCAGCCCCGATCATCGCCGAAGTGGCGAAGGAAATGGGCATCCTCACCGTCGCCGTGGTGACCCGTCCGTTCCCGTTCGAAGGTCGCAAACGTATGCAGATCGCCGATGAAGGCATCCGCATGCTGGCCGAGAGCGTCGACTCGCTGATCACCATCCCCAACGAGAAGCTGCTGACCATCCTGGGCAAGGATGCCAGCCTGCTGTCCGCCTTTGCCAAGGCTGACGACGTGCTGGCCGGTGCCGTGCGCGGTATCTCCGACATCATCAAGCGCCCTGGCATGATCAACGTCGACTTCGCCGACGTGCGTACCGTGATGGGTGAGATGGGCATGGCGATGATGGGTACTGGCTGCGCCAGCGGCCCGAACCGTGCGCGTGAAGCCACCGAGGCGGCGATCCGCAACCCGTTGCTCGAAGACGTCAACCTGCAGGGCGCCCGCGGCATCCTGGTGAACATCACCGCCGGCCCTGACCTGTCGCTGGGTGAGTACTCCGACGTAGGTAGCATCATCGAAGCCTTCGCCTCTGACCACGCGATGGTCAAGGTCGGCACCGTGATCGACCCAGACATGCGCGATGAGCTGCACGTCACCGTGGTCGCCACTGGCCTGGGCGCACGCATCGAGAAGCCGGTCAAAGTGGTGGACAACACCCTGCAGACCGCTCAACAGGCATACGAGGCTTCCAACCCGGCACCGGTTCGCCAGGAGCAGCCTGCGGTCAACTACCGTGACCTGGAGCGCCCGACTGTAATGCGCAACCAGGCCCATGCAGGTGCCGCCGCGGCAGCTAAACTCAACCCTCAGGATGACCTGGACTACCTTGATATCCCGGCTTTCCTGCGTCGTCAGGCTGATTAGTGGAATTTATCAGGGGTATAAAGGTGATTGGTATTCAGCAAAGGTCGGGTCTGTTATCATCCCCAGCCTTTGTTGATACCTGTTCGCAATTTGCGCTGAAGCGGCCAATGCCATGATTAAACAACGCACCCTGAAGAATACCATCCGTGCCACAGGTGTCGGTCTGCACTCCGGGGAGAAGGTATACCTGACCCTCAAGCCTGCACCTGTTGACACCGGCATCGTCTTCCGCCGCGCTGATCTCGACCCTGTGGTCGAAATCGCAGCGCGTGCGGCCAACGTTGGCGAGACAACCATGTCGACGACGTTGGTCAACGGTGACGTCAAGGTCGATACGGTCGAGCACCTGCTCTCCGCCATGGCGGGCCTGGGCATCGATAACGCCTACGTCGAGCTCTCCGCCTCGGAAGTGCCGATCATGGATGGCAGCGCCGGACCCTTTGTATTCCTGATTCAGTCTGCCGGCCTGGAAGAACAGGACGCAGCCAAGAAGTTCATCCGCATCCTGCGCGAAGTGACAGTGGAGGAGGGCGACAAGCGCGCTACCTTCCTGCCTTTCGACGGGTTCAAGGTGAGCTTCGAGATCGACTTCGATCACCCGGTCGTCAGCGGCCGGACCCAGAGCGCCAGTGTCGATTTTTCCAGCACGTCGTTCGTGAAAGAAGTCAGCCGTGCCCGCACCTTCGGTTTCATGCGGGACATCGAGTACCTGCGCAAGCATAACCTTGCGTTGGGCGGCAGTGTGGAAAACGCCATCGTGGTAGACGAGACAGGCGTGTTGAACGAAGACGGCCTTCGCTATGAAGACGAATTCGTGAAGCACAAGATTCTCGACGCCATCGGTGACCTCTACCTGCTGGGCAACAGCCTGATCGGCGAGTTCAAGGGCTACAAGTCCGGGCACGCGCTGAACAACCAACTGTTGCGCAAGCTCATTGCTGAAACCGATGCCTGGGAAGTGGTCACTTTCGAAGATGCCAGCACGGCACCGATCTCGTACATGCGCCCTGTTGCGGCCGTGTAAGTTCGAACACTCTCTAGTTCATTAAGGCCACCTTCGGGTGGCCTTTTTTATTTCAGCCTTTATCCCGGGCGTGGCTGGCAAGGCGTTCCAGGGCAGCGCGCAATTTCGGGTCGGCAATCCCCTCGGCGGTATCGCGAAGGCTTTCGGCGGCATTGCTCGACAGCGCCGCAGCATGCCCGCCACGCTTGGCAGGCACCAATGGCGGTTGCACCTTGTACAAGATGCGCCGCAGGTTGCCGAACGCTTCCATGGCCTGCAATTCGCGCATGAGGCGCTTTTGCTGATACCGCAAGCGGGTAGCCCAATGGCCGTCGGTAACCACCAGCAACAATACGCCATCACGCCACGATGCCACGTGGCAGTGCTCGCGGGCAGCCGGTTGCAGCTGGCTTTCCAGCAGGCGCTGCAGGTGTTCCAGGCGTTCGGCCTGGTTCAGCAGCAGGCGCAGCGGGCGCACCTGGCGCAGCAGGGCGGACGGTAGCTGGGCAGGGGAGGGTTTGTAGGCCATGGTGGTCGCAGGAGGTTACAAGAGCGGCAGTTTAACACCTCTGTTGCCTGCACCGGCCTCTTCGCCGGTACAGACCACACAAGGTAAGACTCATTCTCGATACGTTTCATCTTGCTGAGCCTTGAACTCAGGGAAAATGACCCTATCTAAGAAACGCCCCTGCCAAAACGCTGTATCAGCATCGTGGAAATCCACCACTTTCCTCACCATCGTTTCCGGGTAGAATGCTCGTTCGCATGCGGCCTCAGGGCTGCACGGGCGACTCATGGGGCCGCCCTCCATCCCTACGTGTGGAAGATCCTGCCGATATGTTTGCGCCTTTGTTAAAGAAACTTTTTGGAAGCAAGAATGAGCGTGAAGTCAAACGCATGCTCAAGACGGTGACTATCGTCAATGCCTTCGAAGAGAAGATGGTGGCCCTCTCCGATGAGCAACTGCGGGGCAAGACCGCAGAGTTCAAGGAGCGCTTGGCCAAAGGCGAGACACTGGACCAATTGCTGCCCGAAGCCTTCGCCGTCGCCCGTGAGGCCGGAAAGCGCGTCATGGGCATGCGCCACTTCGACGTGCAGCTGATCGGCGGCATGACCCTGCACGAGGGCATGATCGCAGAAATGCGCACCGGTGAAGGCAAGACCTTGGTCGGTACCCTGGCCGTCTACCTCAACGCATTGTCCGGCAAAGGCGTGCACGTGGTCACCGTCAACGACTACCTGGCCCGCCGTGACGCCAACTGGATGCGCCCGCTGTACGAGTTCCTCGGCCTGTCCGTGGGCATCGTCTCGGCCTTCCAGCCGCCGGAAGAAAAGCGCGCTGCCTACGCCTCCGACATCACCTACGGCACCAACAACGAATTCGGTTTCGACTACCTGCGCGACAACATGGCGTTCAGCCAGGAAGAGAAGTTCCAGCGTGAACTCAACTTCTCGGTGATCGACGAAGTCGACTCGATCCTCATCGACGAAGCCCGTACCCCGCTGATCATCTCTGGCCAGGCCGAGGACAGCTCCAAGCTGTACATCGAGATCAACCGCCTGATCCCGCGCCTGACCCAGCACATCGAAGAAGTCGAAGGCCAGGTCACTCAGGAAGGCCACTTCACCATCGATGAGAAGAGCCGCCAGGTCGAACTCAACGAAGCCGGTCACCAGTTCATCGAAGAGATGCTCACCCAGGCTGGCCTGCTGGCCGAAGGCGAGAGCCTCTACTCGGCGCACAACCTGGGCCTGCTGACCCACGTCTACGCCGGCCTGCGCGCGCACAAACTGTTCCACCGCAACGTCGAGTACATCGTCCAGGACGGCCAAGTCCTGCTGATCGACGAGCACACCGGCCGTACCATGCCTGGCCGTCGCCTGTCCGAAGGCCTGCACCAGGCCATCGAGGCCAAAGAAAACCTGAACATTCAGGCCGAGAGCCAGACCCTGGCGTCGACCACCTTCCAGAACTACTTCCGTCTTTACACCAAGCTGTCCGGCATGACCGGTACCGCCGACACCGAAGCGTTCGAGTTCCAGTCGATCTACGGCCTGAACGTGATGGTGATCCCGCCGAACAAGCCGCTGGCGCGTAAGGACTTCAACGACCTGGTGTACCTGACCGCCGACGAGAAATACGCCGCGATCATTGCCGACATCAAAGAGAGCATGACCCAGGGCCGTCCGGTGCTGGTGGGTACCGCCACCATCGAGACCTCCGAGCACATGTCCAACCTTCTGCTGAAGGAAGGCATCGAGCACAAGGTCCTCAACGCCAAGTACCACGAGAAGGAAGCCGAGATCATCGCCCAGGCCGGTGCGCCAGGCGCGTTGACCATCGCCACCAACATGGCCGGCCGTGGTACCGACATTCTGCTGGGCGGTAACTGGGAGGCCGAAGTGGCCGTCCTGGACAACCCGACCCCTGAGCAGATCGCCCAGATCAAGGCCGACTGGCAGAAGCGTCACCAGCAGGTGATCGAGTCGGGTGGCCTGCACGTGATCGCTTCCGAGCGTCACGAATCGCGCCGTATCGACAACCAGCTGCGTGGTCGTTCCGGCCGTCAGGGTGACCCGGGCTCCAGCCGCTTCTACCTGTCGCTCGAAGACAGCCTGATGCGCATCTTCGCCTCTGACCGGGTGAAGAACTTCATGAAGGCGCTGGGCATGCAGTCTGGCGAGGCGATCGAGCATCGCATGGTCACCAACGCCATCGAAAAAGCCCAGCGCAAGGTCGAGGGCCGCAACTTCGACATCCGCAAGCAGTTGCTCGAATACGATGACGTGGCCAACGAGCAGCGCAAGGTGATCTACCACATGCGCAACAGCCTGCTGGCGGCCGAGAACATTGGCGATACCATCGCCGAATTCCGCAAGGAAGTGCTGGACGCTACCATCAGCCAGCACATCCCGCCGCAATCGCTGCCCGAGCAGTGGGACGTGGCCGGCCTGGAAGCCTCGCTGTCGAGCGATTTCGCCATGAAGCTGCCGATCCAGCAATGGCTCGACGAGGACGACCACCTCTACGAAGAGACCCTGCGCGAGAAGCTGCTGAGCGAGATCACCAGCGCCTACACCGAGAAGGAAGACCAGGCCGGCATCGACGCCCTGCGTACCTTCGAGAAGCAGATTCTGCTGCGCGTGCTGGACGACCTGTGGAAAGACCACCTGTCGACCATGGACCACCTGCGCCACGGCATTCACCTGCGCGGTTATGCGCAGAAGAACCCGAAGCAGGAGTACAAGCGCGAGTCGTTCACCTTGTTCCAGGAGCTGCTCGAGTCGATCAAGCGCGACACCATCCGCGTGTTGTCGCACGTTCAGGTGCGCCGCGAAGACCCGATCGAAGAAGAAGCCCGCCTGCGCCGCGAGGCCGAAGAGCTGGCCAGCCGCATGCAGTTCCAGCATGCTGCCGCGCCAGGCCTTGAAAGCGAAGCGCTGAACGAGGAGGGCGCCGAAGTGGCCGTGGCCGCAGCGCCGGTGCGCAACGACCAGAAGCTGGGCCGTAACGAGCCATGCTGGTGCGGTTCGGGCAAGAAGTTCAAGCATTGCCATGGTCAGATTGAATGATCTGATCCACTCGCAGTAACGTGACACAACCGGGGGCCGCTTTGCGGCCCTTTCGCGACACAAGGCCGCTCCTACAGGCATCACGACGCCCCTGTAGGAGCGGCCTTGTGTCGCGATGGGGCGCGAAGCGGCCCCGCTTTTTGCAATCAACCGAATTTTCTAGGAGCGCTCTAATGGCTGTTGGTCTTGGTCCTTTGCCCACCCTGCACCCGGTTCCGGGTTTTGAACTCGGCATCGCTTCTGCCGGCATCAAGCGCCCTGGGCGCAAGGATGTGGTGGTCATGCGCTGTGCCGAAGGCTCCAGCGTTGCTGGCGTGTTCACCCTCAACGCCTTCTGCGCCGCACCGGTGATCCTCTCCAAGCAGCGTGTTCAGGGCACTGTGCGTTACCTGCTGACCAACACCGGCAACGCCAACGCCGGTACCGGTGCACCGGGCCTGGCCGCTGCCGAGCGCACCTGCGCCAAACTCGCCGAGCTGACCGGCGTGCCGGCCGAGTCGGTATTGCCGTTCTCCACTGGCGTAATCGGCGAGCCGCTGCCGGTCGAGAAGATCGAAGGCGCCCTGCAGGCCGCCCTGGACAACCTGTCGGAAAACAACTGGGCTGAAGCCGCCACGGGCATCATGACCACCGACACCCTGCCCAAGGGTGCCAGCCGCCAGTTCCAGCACGATGGCGTGACCGTGACCGTGACCGGCATCAGCAAAGGCGCCGGCATGATCCGCCCGAACATGGCCACCATGCTCGGCTACATCGCCACTGACGCCAAGGTCGCACCCAAGGTGCTCAAGGACCTGATGCTCGACGGCGCCAACAAGTCGTTCAACCGCATCACCATCGATGGCGACACCTCGACCAACGACTGCTGCATGCTGATCGCCACCGGCAAGGCCAACCTGCCTGAAGTCACCGAAGCCAGCGGTGCGCTGTTCGAAGCCCTGAAAAAGGCGGTGTTCGACGTGTGCATGGAGGTGGCCCAGGCCATCGTCCGTGATGGCGAAGGCGCCACCAAGTTCGTCACGGTGCAGGTCAACGGAGGTGGTAACCACCAGGAATGCCTGGACGTCGGTTACGCCGTCGCTCACTCGCCGCTGATCAAGACCGCACTGTTCGCCTCTGACCCCAACTGGGGCCGCATCCTGGCCGCCGTCGGCCGTGCGGGCGTGCCGGAGCTGGATGTCAGCCTGATCGATGTGTACCTGGACAACGTCTGCATTGCCAGCCAAGGCGGGCGCAGCCCGAGCTACACCGAAGCGCAAGGCTCTGCGGTCATGGCCCAGGAAGAGATCACCATCCGCATCGAACTGGGCCGTGGTGCCTGCAGCGAAACCATCTGGACCACCGACCTGTCCCACGAGTACGTGAAGATCAACGCCGAATACCGCACGTGATTCAATTGGGGCCGCTTTGCGGCCCTTCGCGGCACAAGGCCGCTCCTACACCGGTCTGCGCTGTACCTGTAGGAGCGGCCTTGCGTCGCGAAGGGCTGCGAAGCAGCCCCAAAACCCCGACAAATGGAGCCGAACCATGAGCTATCACCTGATCATCGGCGACAAGCTGTATTCTTCCTGGTCGCTACGCGGCGCCCTGGCCCTCGAACTGGCCGGCGTCCCCTACAAAGAAACCCTGATCAAACTCAACCAGCCCGACACCCGTCAGCGCCTGCTCGCCTACTCCGCCACCGGCAAAGTGCCGCTGCTCAAGACCGAGCATGGCGTGATCGCCGACTCCCTGGCCATCGCCGAATACCTCAACGAACGCCACCCCGAAGCGCAGCTCTGGCCTGCCGACGTGGCCGCCCGTGCCCAAGCCCGTTCGGCCTGCGCGCAGATGCACAGCGGCTTCTTCGCCCTGCGCGGGGCGATGCCGTTCGACCTGTCCCGTGACCAGGCCCTTGAGTCTGTGCCGCTGGAGGTGCAGATCGACATCGACCGTATCGTCGCGCTGTGGTCCGAATGCCGCCTGGTCGCCAAGGACACGGGCCCGTTCCTGTTCGGCAAGCCGACCCTGGTCGATGCCTACTTCGCCCCGGTGGCCGTGCGCTTGCGCAGCTACCGCGTCGAAGTCCCGGCAGAGGCGGCGGCTTACATCGAGACTATTTACCAGTGGCCGGCGTTCAAAGCCTGGCAGCAGGCTGGCCTGGCGGAGCGCGAAGGGTGAAACGCATTCATGTAGCAGCAGCGGTGATCCGCGGTGCCGATGGCCGCATTCTGATTGCGCGGCGGGCAGATACCCAGCACCAGGGCGGCCTTTGGGAGTTCCCAGGTGGCAAGGTGGAAGAGGGCGAAAGCGTCGAAGCGGCGCTGGCCCGTGAGCTGCGCGAGGAACTGGGTATCGACGTGACCCGGTCGCGGGCGCTGATCAAGGTCAGCCATGACTACCCGGACAAACAGGTGCTGCTGGACGTTCGCGTTGTCGAAGCGTTCACCGGTGAACCCCATGGCGCCGAGGGCCAGCCTTTGGAGTGGGTAGCACCGCGCGACCTCGCGCAGTACGACTTCCCTGCCGCCAACAGGCCGATTGTTGCCGCTGCACGGCTGCCGGATCAGTACCTGATCACGCCGGAGGGCCTGGAAGTGCCGCAGATGCTCAAGGGCATCCAGAAGGCCGTGGCCAACGGTACCCGGCTGATCCAGCTGCGAGCGCCGGACATGTACGACCCCAAGTATCGCGATGTGGCGGTGGATGCGGTCGGCCTGTGCGGTGGCAAGGCCCAATTGATGCTCAAAGGGCCGCTGGAGTGGCTGGGCGACTTCCCGTCGGCCGGTTGGCACCTGACGGCTGCGCAGTTGCGCAAGTATGCCGCCAAGGGGCGGCCGTTCCCTGAGCACCGCTGGTTGGCGGCGTCCTGCCACAGTGCCGAAGAGCTGGCATTGGCCGAGCAGATGGGGGTCGATTTTGTCACCTTGTCGCCGGTGCAGGCGACCCAGACGCATCCTGAAGCGGTGCCTTTGGGGTGGGAAGCGGCGCAGCGGGCGATTGCAGGTTTCAGCCGGCCAGTGTTCTTGCTGGGTGGGGTAGGGCCGGGTGATCGTGAGCGGGCCTGGGAGGCGGGCGCGCAGGGTGTGGCCGGGATCCGGGCGTTCTGGCCTGAGCTCTGAGTCGCTTGTGATTGGGGCCGCAGTGCGGCCCATTCGCGGGCAAGCCCGCTCCCACAGGTAACTGCGCAGGCTCAGACCTTGTGAGGGCCCGGTAGGAGCTTGCCCGCGAATGGGCTGCGTAGCAGCCCCAGCACTCTCAGCTTTCAGGCTTCGGCGCAGGCTGCCACAACACCTCGGCAACCCCCTGCCGCCGCCCAATGATCCGCGCTGCCACAAACAACAGATCCGACAGCCGGTTGATATACGCCAACCCAGCACCCTCCAGTGGCTCCAGCGCATTCAGTTGCTGACACCGCCGCTCCGCACTGCGCGCCAGGCACCGGCACACATGCGCCTGCGCCACCAACGCCGAACCACTGGGCAGGATGAAATTCTTCAACGGGCCCAGCTCTTCGTTCCACACGTCGATTGCCGCTTCCAGCCGCTCTACCTCGGCCAGGTTCAACGCCTGGTAACTGGGCATTGCCAGCTCGCCACCGAGGTCGAACAAGCGGTGCTGACAGGGCGCAAGCACTTCGCTCACTTCGTCCAGCCCCTGCTCAGCCAGGCCGGCGAGCAGCACCCCTAACTGGCTGTTGAGGCTATCCACCTCGCCGATGGCCTCGATACGCGGGTGGTCCTTGGGCACCCGGCGGCCGTCGCCCAGGCCGGTTTCGCCTTTGTCGCCAGTGCGGGTGTAGATCTTCGACAGGCGGTAGCCCATGTCATGCCTCCGTGGTGTTTGGTGCCGTCGCTGCCGGCTGGCCGAGGGGCAGGCGCAAGGTGAAGCAGGTGCCCTGGCCGGGCGTGGACTGCACCTCCATCTGCCCCTTGTGGTTGTTGGTGATGATGAAGTACGAAACCGAAAGGCCAAGGCCTGTGCCCTGGCCGATCTCTTTGGTGGTGAAGAACGGCTCGAAGGTGCGCTTGCGCACCGCTTCAGGCATGCCCACGCCGTTGTCTTCGACCTGGATCTCGGCCCAGGGTGGGTTGAGCCGGGTGCGCAGGGTGATGCGCCCGGGCTCGCTGGGTTGCGGGCGCAGGTGGATGGCCTGGGCGGCATTTTTCAGCAGGTTGAGCAGCACTTGTTCCAGCTCGTTGGCGGTGCAAGGCACTGGCCCAAGGTTTGGGTCGAACTGGCGGACAATGGCCTGGCCCTTGAAGTCAAAGCCAATGGTGAGGTCGAAGTCGTTGCTGGCGATTTCCACAGCCTGGTCGATCAGCGCTGGCAGGTCGCAAGGTGCCAACTGGCGGTTGCTGCGGCGGCTGAAACTGAGCATGTGGGTGACGATTTTGGCCGCCCGGGCGCCGGCCTGTTGAATGCCGTCGAGCAGTTGCGGCACTTCGCGGCTTTCGAGGTAACGGTTGACGGTGGGCAGGTCGATGCCCAGCTCTTCGGCCTGCTCCTGGTTGCGCGGCAACTCCGGGGACAGGCGCCGACGGATATTCTGCACGTTATGCAGGATCGCCCCCAGCGGGTTGTTGATCTCGTGCGCCATGCCCGCGGCCAGGCCGCCCACTGAGAGCATCTTTTCCGATTGCACCATCATTTCTTCCAGTGACAGGCGCTGGGTAATGTCGTCGATGCGGATCACCACGCCGCGGCCGCCGCCGCCCATTAGCGGATAGAACGTCAGGGCGTAGTGGCGCAGGTCCTCGCCCTTGGGCCAGGTCACCCGCTCGATTTTCGCCACCCGGTGTTTCTCTACGGTTTCCTTGAGCTGCGGCAAAAACGGTTTGAGCGGCTCGAAAGCGATGAAGATCGGCTGGTTCAGCGCCTCGTCCAAGGGTGTTCCGGAGAGCACCGTGGCCTCGTGGTTCCACTGGGTGACGTAGAGCTGCTCGTCGAGGGCGATCAGCGCCGAGGGCATGGAGTCGATGATGCTGTTGAGGTAGTTCTGGAAGCCTGTGAGTTTTTTCTCGATCTTGCTACGCACCTGGACTTCCAGCTCCAGCTTGCGGTTGGTGTGGCGGGTTTCCTCGGCCAGGCCCTGGGCCTGGTCATAGGCGGTCTGGAATTCGTCGCGGGTGCGCTTGAGCTGCTGCTCGCGGGCCTCGATGCGCGAGAGCATGGTGTTGAAGGCCTCGGCCAGGCTGCCGATTTCGTCATCGTTGCCGCGGCGGGCACGCAGGGCGTAGCTTTCTTCGCGGGTGACCTGGCGGCTGAGCTCTTCGAGCTGGTTGATCGGCTGGGTGATCAGGCGCTTGATCTGCCGCGCAACGACAATCCACAGCAGGATGCTGAACACCAGGATACCGAGGCTGGCACTGAGCGTGCCGGTGTAGAAGGCGGTCGGCAGTTCGCTGCTGGCCACCAGCAGCAGGTGGGCAGGTGGGTCGGCTTCGCGGGGGATGCGAATCAACTGCGTGCTGCGAAATTCCATCAGGCGCCAGCCGTCGATGTTGCGAAAGCGCTTGGGCAACGCCAGCGGTTCGCCGTGCTGCAGCTGCGCCAGCATGCGGCCGTCACCGCCGTAGACGGCGGCGGCGCGCAGTGGCATGTAGCTGTCCAGCTCCTTGAGCAGGGCATTGGCACTGTCTGCGCTGTCGCCGGCACGTGCCGACAGCTGCGGGTTGGCGATCAGCCGGCCGATGGTCTGCAGCGCCTGGGGCGCCATGCTCTCCTGGGTGATCCAGTAGGCGGCGCTGATGAAGGTCAGGTTGGCCACCAGCAGAATGGTCACCAGCAGCACCAGCAGGGCCGCCAGCAGCTTTTGCCCGACCGGGAGGTTTTCCAGGCGTTGGCGCAGGGTCATGGGCAAGGCAGTGTCCGTATCCGGTTGAAAGGGCCAGCGTCAGGCGCTGGGCAAGCCGCGTGCCTGCAGGTTATCGACCAGTCGCTGGTGCAGGCGTTCCAGTTCCGGCAACGCTACGCCATGCCGCTCGGCGGCGCGGCACACATGGCCGAGCAGGTAATGGACCTCGGTACGTCGGCCCGCGCGCACGTCCTGGTACATGGAAGAGTAGTTGGCGGCGGTGGCGAGGATCACCCGTTGCACTTCTTCGTCCAGGTCCTCGGCAGCCTGGGGTTGGCCACAACGGCGCAGCAGCTCAGCCAGCTCGTCGCACAGGGCGGTCACTTCGGCCAGGTGCTCCAGCAGGCCGCCATTGCGACACTCATGCAGCACGGTCAGCGGGTTGATCGCGCAATTGAGCGCCAGCTTGCGCCACAGCCGGGTGAGGATATCCACGGTCCATTCGGCCGGGATGCCGGCATCGTGCAGGTCATCGAACCACGCCGGGATCCCGGGTTTGAGTGGGTCACCCAGCCAATTGAAGCCGTGGCCGGCGAAGCGCACCTGCCAATCGCCTTCGCGGAACGCCCCTTCGGTGCTGGAGGCGAAGATGCAACGGGCATGGGGCACCTGGTCGGCGACCTCGTCCTGGCTGCCCAGGCCGTTCTGCAGCAGCACCAGCTCTGCGCCTTCGGCCAGCCGCGGTGCCAGGCGCTTGATGGCCGGCGCCGCGTCGTACGCCTTGCAGGCCACCAGCAGGCGGTGAATAGGGCCATGGGCGTCGGCCGTTTCGGCGGGGATCGCGTAATGCCTGGAGGTGTCCTGCTCGAATAAGGTCAGGCCGCCCACACGTTGATAGGCCTGCAGCCGCTGCTCGTCGCGCAGGATCAAACGTACCGCCTTGCCGACGCGCGCCAGGCGGCAAGCCCACAGGCTGCCCAGGCTACCCGCGCCGAGAATATGCCAGGTGCTGCTCATATGCGTTTCGCAACCCGTTATAATGAGCCCGCATTTTAACCATCTAACTCAGCGTGCTCCATCTTCAGGCCGAGCGCGCTTTTATTTTTGGAGAATACCCATGCCTTCGTTCGACGTGGTATCGGAACTGGACAAGCACGAAGTGCAGAACGCTGTAGACAACGCCGTCAAGGAACTCGATCGCCGTTTTGACCTCAAGGGCAAGGGCAGCTTCGAGTTCAAGGACAAGGAACAGACCGTGCTGCTGACCGCCGAGGCCGAATTCCAGCTCGAGGCGATGATCGAGATCCTGCGCGGTGCGCTGGTCAAGCGCAAGATCGATGTCAAATGCTTGGAAACCAAGGATGCCTATGCGTCCGGCAAAGAAATGAAACAGGAGGCCAAGTTCCGCGAAGGCATCGACAAAGAGCTGGCGAAGAAGATCGTCGCCCACATCAAGGATGCCAAGCTCAAGGTCCAGGCTTCCATCCAGGGTGAGCAGGTGCGTGTCACCGGCAAGAAGCGTGACGACCTGCAAGAAGCGATCGCTGCCCTGCGCGCCAAGGAATTCGACATGCCGCTGCAGTTCAACAACTTCCGCGATTGATCGAAGCGTCACCAGGAACCTCGATGGCGTAATGATGTCCATGGGGGCCGTGGCCGCGGAAATGCCCGCGGCCAGTTTTACCGTGCACATGCCGTTCGGCATCAGGAGATGAACATGGATTTGAACGCTGAAGTCGATCAGCTGGTCCGCCAATCCCAAGCCTGGGTCCCGTTGATCATGGAGTACGGCAGCCGCGTGTGCCTGGCGTTGCTGACCCTGGCCATCGGCTGGTGGGTCATCAACAAGGTCAGCGCGCGCCTGGGCAAGCTGGTCGGCCTGCGCAATGCCGACCTGGCATTGCAGGGGTTCATCAGCACCCTGGCCAATATCATCCTGAAGATCCTGCTGTTCGTCAGCGTGGCGTCGATGATCGGCATCGAGACCACCTCCTTCGTTGCGGCTATCGGTGCTGCCGGCCTGGCCATTGGCCTGGCGTTGCAGGGTAGCCTGGCGAACTTTGCCGGCGGTGTGCTGATCTTGATGTTCCGCCCGTTCCGCATCGGTGACTGGATCGAAGCGCAGGGTGTCAGCGGCACCGTGGACAGCATCCAGATCTTCCACACCGTGCTGCGCACCGGTGACAACAAGACGGTGATCATGCCTAACGGCAGCCTGTCCAACGGCATCATCACCAACACCAACCGCCAGCCGACCCGCAAAGTGGTGTTCGACGTGGGCGTGGATTACGAGGCCGACCTGCAAAAGGCGCGCAACGTGCTGCTGGAACTGGCGCAGGACCCGCGTGTGCTGGCCGACCCGGCACCGCAGGCGGTGATTTCGACGCTGGGCGACAGTTCGATCACCGTGTCGCTGCGTATCTGGACCAAGACGTCCGACTATTGGGATGTGATGTTCATGCTCAACGAGCATGCCCGTGACCGGTTGAAGGCCGAGGGCATCGATATTCCGTTTCCGCAGCGAGTGATTCGTGTGGTGCAGGAGACGGCTACCCAGTAACACCGCTGTTCAAATAAGCCGGGGCCGCTGTGCGCCCCATCGCCGGCAAGCCGGCTCCCACAGGTTCAGGTTGTCATCTAACTGTGTGGTAGCCGGCTTGCCGGCGATGGGGCGTGCAGCGGCCCCGGTTTTTTCCACCTCATTACACTTGTTCACAGCTAAACCCCGCCACTTCTGGCATATAGCCTGACCCCACCTGCCTCTACCCGAAGCTCACCATGAAACCACTGCTGTACATCACCCCCCTCCGAGCCTTGCTGTTTGGCCTCACCCTGGCCCTGTTCGAGTTGCTCACTTACCTGGCCAGCGACGCGGTCATGCCGGCCATGCCCGTGGTGGTCGACGACCTGAACGCCAGCCCCGAATACATCCCCCATGCCCTGAACCTGTACCTGCTCGGTGGCGTGGTCCTGCAGTGGCTGATCGGTCCCCTGGCCGACCGCTATGGCCGTCGCCCGCTGCTGTTGGGGGGGTGTGTGTTCTTCGGCGTGGCGTGCCTGGCGACCTTCTGGGTCCATGACATCGGCTTGTTCAACCTGCTGCGCCTGTTGCAGGGCATCGGCCTGGGCTTTGTGGTCACGGTCAGCTACCCGGCCCTGAACGAGGCGTTCAGCGAAGCGGACGCGGTGCGCATGATGGCCCTGCTGGCCAACATTGCCCTGCTGTCGCCGCTGCTCGGCCCGCTGGTGGGGACCTTATTGCTGCAATGGCTGGACTGGCGTTGGCTGTTCGTGGCCTTTGCCATCGGCGCGGTGCTGGCCTGGGTGCTGCTGTACCGCTTGATGCCGGAAACGCTCGGTGTGGAGCGGCGCGATGGTTCGCGGCTGCCGTTCACCCCAATTCACCTGCTGCCACTGTTGTCTGGCTACGGTCAGTTGCTGGCCAACCGCCGCTTTGTCGCCGGCAGCGCAGCCCTTGGCCTGGTCGGCTTGCCTTTGATTGGCTGGATTGGCCTGTCGCCGGTGCTGCTCATCCATGATGAGGGGCTGAGTACGATGGAATATGCCTTGTGGCAATTGCCGGTGTTCGGCGGGCTGATCATGGGCAACCTGATCATCAACCGCATTGCCGACCGTTACCCGCTGCCAGCCCTGGTGCGTGGCGCACTGTGGCCCTACCTGGCTGGCCTGTCGTTGATGGTGCTGGCGACTTGGTACTGGCCGACGGTGACCAGCGTGGTCGCTGGCATGTCGCTGTACGCGCTGGGGTTGGGTGTGGCCAACGCCGTGCTGTACCGCATGACACTGTTCTCCAGCGAGCAAAGCAAGGGGCTGGTCTCGGCCATGCTGGGGATGATCACCATCGCCTTGCTGGGCCTAGGTGGGGCACTGTTGGCGATGATCGGGGCAGGTGCTAGCCTGCTGCACTTTGCCTTGGCAGCCAGCGTGGCGGGTGCGCTGGCGCTCTGGCCGTTGTGGTTCGTGGTGGGTGGCCGGCCTGGGGAAGGGGCGGTGGCTCAGTAGTTTTAGCTACCTGTACTGGCCTCTTCGCGGGTAAACCCGCTCCCACAGGGATAGCGCAAGGCTCAGGGCCCGTGCTGAACCTGTGGGAGTGTGGCGGGTGCGCTGGCCGTTGTGGTTCGTGGTGGGTGGCCGGCCTGGGGAAGGGGCGGTGGCTCAGTAGTTTTAGTTACCTGTACTGGCCTCTTCGCGGGTAAACCCGCTCCCACAGGGATAGCGCAAGGCTCAGGGCCCGTGCTGAACCTGTGGGAGTGTGGCGGGTGCGCTGGCGCTCTGGCCGTTGTGGTTCGTGGTGGGTGGCCGCCCTGGGGAAGGGGCGGTGGCTCAGTAGTTTTAGCTACCTGTACTGGCCTCTTCGCGGGTAAACCCGCTCCCACAGGGATAGCGCAAGGCTCAGGGCCCGTGCTGAACCTGTGGGAGCGGGTTTACCCGCGAAGAGGCCCGCACAAACCACCGCAGTACGCTCAGGGCCGTTCGGCCGCTGGGTTCTCCTCGGGCACGGGCTTGCCGCGCCCGGCCTCCTGACGCCACTGCAGGGCGATCAGAATCAACGTCGGCACGCCCAGCAGGGCGGTGATCAGGAAGAAGTCGTGGTAACCGAACTTCTCCACCATAACCCCCGAATAGCCGCCAATCAGCCGTGGCAGCAACAGCATGATCGAGCTCAGCAGCGCGTACTGGGTGGCCGAGAACTTCAGGTTGGTCAGGCTCGACAGGTAGGCGACGAACGCCGAGGTGGCCATGCCAGAGCTGAAGTTGTCCAGCGAGATAGTGACCACCAGCATGTCCAGGTTCGGGCCCATGTCGGCCAGCATCAGGAACAGAATGTTGGTCGCCGCCGATGCCGCGCCACCGATGAACAGGATCGGCATGATGCCGAAGCGCACGATCAACAGGCCGCCGACGCCGGCACCGACCAAGGTCATGATCAGGCCGAAGATCTTGCTGACGCTGGCGATCTGGTCCTTGGTGAAGCCCATGTCGATGTAGAACACGTTGGCCATCACGCCCATCACCGTGTCCGACATGCGGTAGGTGGCAATCAGCCCAAGCAGCAGCAGCGCTTGCCAGCGGTAGCGGGCAATGAAGTCGTTGACCGGGGTAAGCACCGGGGCAAGGCCACGCCGGCCCATGGTCGACAGGCACGCCCAAGTCAGCATCGCGTACAGGATCAGGCGCAGGAAGGCGCGGTCTTCGAGCAGCAGGTCGAGGGGCGTCGCATCACCGAAGAACACGCTGGCCCAGTCGGTATTGAACAGCTGGGTGAAGCTGGCAGGCACCGACACCAGCAGCACGATCAACACGAACACCGACGCCAGTTGGTGCACCAGGCCGTAACGCGCCGCCGACAGCTGAGTACGCAGCGGCACTGACGGTTCACGCATGACCAAAGTGGTGAACAGCGCCGGCAGCATCAACAGGGCGAACATGATGTAGGTGCCGGCCCAGGCCTTGTGCAGGTAGCTGAAACCGGTGGAGCCAAACCATTCGGCGAAGAACAGCGCACCGGCCGTGGCCAGCAGGGCCGCCACCCGGTAACCCGCCATGTAGCTGGCAGCCAGGGCGGCCTGGCGCTGGTCATCGGCAATCTCCAGGCGATAGGCATCGACGGCGATGTCTTGGGTGGCCGAGGCGAAGGCAACCAGAACCGCCAGGGCGATCAGCCACGACAGGTGCTGCTGTGGGTCGCACAGGCTCATGCCGACCAGCCCGATCACCACCAGTGCCTGCGACAGCAACAGCCACGAACGGCGGCGCCCCAGGCCGCCGAGCAGGGGCAGGCGCCATTGGTCGAGCAGCGGCGACCAGACCCATTTGAAGGCATAGGCCAGGCCGATCAGGCTCGCGTAACCAATGGTCTCGCGGGCCACGCCAGCTTCGCGCAGCCATACCGAAAGGGTCGAGAACACCAGCATGTAGGGCAGGCCGGCGGCAAAGCCGAGCAGCAGAAGTACCAGGGTTGACGGGCTGGCATAGGCAGCGAGCGCAGCGCGCCAGGTTTTACGGGGCATGGGCCAACATCTGCCTCAAGTTTGCGAATACAAAGCGCGCACTCTAACCGCTGTGCTCCATCGGGCGCCAGCCATGGCGCGTCATATCCACACGATTATTGGTCACATTTACGCCTTCTGCGCGCAGCCGCGCCCGTTGTTCGTCGCCAGAGGGCGTGCCTAAAGCCAGGCTCAGCCGCCCGCCAGCGCCCAGTACCCGATGCCAGGGCAGGCGAGTGTCGGGTGGTAGCTGCCCGAGGGTACGCCCAACCCAACGTGCCGCGCGGCCAAGGCCCGCCAGCTCGGCAAGCTGGCCGTAGCTGACCACCTTGCCTTCGGGCACTTGCCCGAGTACCGAATACAGGGCCGTTCGTCGGGCCTCTGGCGTTTCCAATGTGTGCGCGTATGCCTCGGACATCAGTGCCCCCGTGGCCTGTGGATGAAACCGGACCAATGGTGACGGTAAATGAGTGTTGAACTCAATCGCAGGCTCCCGGTCTGTCCTTGCTCTGGTTGTCGGTATCTGGATAATCCCCGGCTTTTTTCGTCGAATCGAACCCGTAGTCCGCTTATGTATTCTAGATCCTTGTTGTGCCTGCTAGCTGCTTCCCTGTGCGCCGCGCCTGCGGTTGCCGACACCGTGTGGATGAAAAACGGTGACCGTCTCAGTGGCAAGATCAAAGTCTTCGACGGTGGCAAGCTGCTGCTGGAGACCCCCTATGGCGGGTCTATCGCGCTGGACTGGAAAGCCGTCAAGACCCTGGAAAGCGACCAGGAACTGCTGGTCAAGCAGGACGCCTACAGTGGTGAGCGGGCCAAATCGCTGAAGGCCGCCGAAGACGGCAAGGTCACCCTGGCCAATGGCGAGGCGCCCAAGACCGTCGACCTGGCCAGCATCGAACAGATCATGAAGCCCAAGCCGGTGGTCGAAGACCTGGTCTGGAAAGGCAACGTCGATGTTGCCCTGGACTACAAGCGTGCCGAGAACGACACCGACGACTATGACGTGGGCTTCAAGACCACAGCACGGCATGGCCGCTGGCGGCACAACGCCGAGGGCGAATACAACCGCGAGAGCAAGGACGACGTCACCACCACCGATAACTGGAGTGCCGAGTACGCCCTCGACCGCTTCATTACCGAGAAGTGGTTCTGGCAGGGGCGCATGGAATACAAGCGCGACCACATCGAGGACCTGGCTCGCCAGCGCACCGTGGGTACAGGCCCGGGCTACCAGTTCTGGGACGACGAGCTGGGTGCGTTCTCGCTGGGCTCGCTGATCAACCGTACCGATTTCGAGTACCAGGACGGCGCCAAGGACAACTTCTATGCAGCGGCAGTCAAGTGGGACTACACCCGCTACCTGATCGGCAAGAACGTGCAGCTGTTCACCAATGGCGAAGTCGCCAAGCCGCTGGGCAACGTGGCCGACTACTCGCTGGATGCCGAGGTTGGCCTGCGCTACAAAGTCACCGAATGGGCCTCGCTCAACCTCAAGGCCGAGAAGGACATCATCAGTGGCACGCGTGACAGCGACCTGGACAAGACCCGCTACACGGCAGGCTTTGGCGTGACCTGGTAACGCGCCTACAGTGGCAGCGGCGGGTGATAATGCTTATCTTGTCACCCATCCAGTCCGTCGCCAGGAGCGCCCTTCGTGAGTAACAAAGCCATCCGCCCCGCCCGGGAACTGCTGCTCAAGGAATACCGCGGCGTGCTCTCGACCCATTCCAAGTCCATGCCCGGCTTCCCGTTTGGTTCCGTCGTGCCGTATTGCCTGGATGCACAGGGCAACCCGCTGATCCTCATCAGCCGCATCGCCCAGCACACCCACAACCTGCAAAAAGACCCTAAATGCTCGCTGCTGGTCGGTGAGCGTGAAGCCGAGGATGTGCAGGCGGTCGGCCGCCTGACGGTGATGGCCGAAGCGCACAAGCTGGTGGATGAAGCCGCCATCGAGGCCGCTGCCGAGCGCTACTATCGATACTTCCCAGACGCGGCCAATTACCACAAGGCCCACGATTTCGACTTCTGGGTGCTGCAGCCCGTGCGCCACCGCTACATCGGCGGCTTTGGCGCCATTCACTGGCTTGACCATGTAACCCTGGCCAACCCGTTCGCGGGCAAGGCCGAGGCGAGCATGATCGAACACATGAACAGCGATCACGCCAATGCCATCGCCCATTACGTCGAACTGACCGACCTGCCACGCACAGCCCCTGCGCTGATGGTCGGTGTCGACAGCGAAGGCATGCACCTGCGTATTGGTCAGGGCATCTACTGGCTGCCGTTCCCAAGCCTTTGCAATACGCCGACACAAGTTCGCGAAGCGTTGGTTTTACTGGCACGCGCCGACCAGTGGCCGGTTGCTGCTGAAGTCGAGGGTTGAAATTGGGAGCGGTCGCATCCATCTGAGGTCTTATTGGAAGGTCTCTTCCGTCGAGGAATCTTTGATGCGTGCTTTTCTACTGTTGCTTCTGCTGTTTCCTGTGCTGGAGCTGTTCGTCTTCGTCAAGGTCAGTGCGGCCATCGGGTTTTTCCCAGCGCTGCTGCTGATCATCACCGGTTCGGCACTGGGTGTGCTGGTGATGCGCGTGGCCGGGCTGGCCACCGCACTGCGTGCCCGTGAAAGCCTGCAGCGCGGCGAACTGCCCGCTGAGGACATGTTCCAGGGGATGATGCTGGCGGTGGGGGGCGGCTTGCTGCTGCTGCCAGGTTTTATCAGCGACGTGCTGGGCCTGATCTGCCTGCTGCCGTTCACCCGTCACCTGGCTGCGCGCAAGATGCGCCAGCGGGCCGAAGAGCAGGCCATGCGCCAGCGTGCGTTTCAGGATGATCCGTTCCAGGCGCAGCCGCCGCGTGATGCCGGCCACCGCCCCAACGTGATCGAGGGCGAGTACGAGCGCCGCGACAAGTGACATTCAGGGGCCGCATCGCGGCCCCTGTTCTTTTTCCGTTCAGCGCTGATTAAAAATTTTCCGTATCAAGCCTTGTAATTGCCTATGGCGGCCTCATGTATGGGTCACCGCAAGGTTTCTGGTGGCGACACCAGACATAACTCAGGTGGTTCGCCCCGCGCGGGCCACCCCCGGCAACGCCGGACCGCATCAACCCGCCGGTGTCGATACCGGCCGATGAAAACCACAATTTGGGAGAGATCGACAATGAAGCTTCGTCCTCTGCATGACCGCGTAGTCATCCGTCGCAGCGAAGAAGAATCGAAAACCGCTGGCGGTATCGTCCTGCCGGGTTCGGCCGCTGAAAAACCAAACCGCGGCGAAGTTGTCGCCGTTGGCACCGGTCGCATCCTGGATAATGGCGAAGTACGCGCGCTGGCCGTGAAAGTGGGTGACAAAGTGGTTTTCGGCCCTTACTCGGGCAGCAACACCGTGAAAGTCGACGGCGAAGACCTGCTGGTAATGGCCGAGAACGAAATCCTCGCCGTTATCGAAGGCTGATTTCCCCGATTTCCCGTTATTCCAAAGAATTCCAAGGATTAAACGATCATGGCTGCTAAAGACGTAAAATTCGGCGATTCCGCCCGTAAAAAAATGCTGGTTGGTGTCAACGTTCTGGCTGACGCAGTAAAAGCGACCCTGGGCCCGAAAGGCCGCAACGTGGTCCTGGCCAAGAGCTTCGGCGCACCGACCATCACCAAGGACGGCGTTTCCGTTGCCAAAGAAATCGAGCTGAAAGACGCCTTCGAAAACATGGGCGCCCAGCTGGTCAAGGAAGTCGCTTCCAAGGCCAACGATGCAGCCGGTGACGGCACCACCACCGCTACCGTTCTGGCTCAAGCCATCGTCAACGAAGGCCTGAAAGCCGTCGCTGCCGGCATGAACCCGATGGACCTGAAGCGCGGTATCGACAAGGCCACCGCCGCTGTCGTCGCCGAGCTGAAAAACCTGTCCAAGCCATGCGCCGACTCCAAGGCCATCGCTCAGGTAGGCACCATCTCCGCCAACTCCGACAACTCCATCGGTGAAATCATCGCCGAAGCCATGGAAAAAGTCGGTAAAGAAGGCGTGATCACCGTTGAAGAAGGCTCGGGCCTGGAAAACGAACTGTCTGTCGTAGAAGGCATGCAGTTCGACCGTGGCTACCTGTCGCCGTACTTCGTCAACAAGCCGGACACCATGGTTGCCGAGCTGGAAGGCGCGCTGCTGCTGCTGGTCGACAAGAAGATCTCCAACATCCGTGAGCTGCTGCCAGTGCTGGAAGCCGTTGCCAAGGCCGGCCGCCCACTGCTGATCGTTGCTGAAGACGTTGAAGGCGAAGCGCTGGCTACCTTGGTCGTCAACAACATGCGCGGCATCGTCAAGGTTGCTGCGGTCAAGGCACCTGGCTTCGGCGACCGCCGCAAGGCCATGCTGCAGGACATCGCGGTCCTGACCGGCGGTACCGTTATCTCCGAAGAGATCGGCCTGTCCCTGGAAACCGCTACCATTGAGCACCTGGGTAACGCCAAGCGCGTCATCCTGTCCAAGGAAAACACCACCATCATCGACGGCGCTGGCGTCGACGGTGACATCGAAGCACGCGTCAAGCAGATCCGTGCCCAGATCGAAGAGACTTCCTCGGACTACGACCGTGAGAAGCTGCAAGAGCGTCTGGCCAAACTGGCTGGCGGTGTTGCCGTGATCAAGGTCGGTGCTGGCACCGAAGTCGAAATGAAAGAGAAGAAAGCCCGCGTTGAAGACGCCCTGCACGCTACCCGTGCAGCCGTTGAAGAAGGCGTGGTGCCTGGCGGTGGTGTTGCCCTGGTTCGCGCCCTGAACGCGATCGTTGACCTGAAAGGCGACAACGAAGACCAGAACGTCGGTATCGCACTGCTGCGTCGCGCTGTTGAAGCCCCGCTGCGTCAGATCACTGCCAACGCCGGCGACGAGCCAAGCGTTGTGGCCGACAAGGTCAAGCAGGGTTCGGGTAACTTCGGTTACAACGCTGCTACCGGCGAATACGGCGACATGATCGAGATGGGCATCCTGGACCCAGCTAAAGTGACCCGTTCGGCACTGCAAGCTGCTGCTTCGATTGGCGGTCTGATGATCACCACCGAAGCCATGATTGCTGATGCTCCGAGCGACGCTCCAGCTGGCGGCGGCATGCCAGACATGGGCGGCATGGGTGGCATGGGCGGCATGATGTAAGCCAGCCTTACCCCTAGCCTCATAAAAAAGCCCCGGCTCGCGAGAGCCGGGGCTTTTTTTGTGCTTCGGTGGTGAACATTGGGGCTGCTTTGCAGCCCATTCGCAGCGCAAGGCTGCTCCTACAGGTGCCACACAGCCTTGTGTGAGCATTGGGGCTGCTTTGCAGCCCATTCGCAGCGCAAGGCTGCTCCTACAGGTGCCACACAGCCTTGTGTGAGCATTGGGGCTGCTTTGCAGCCCATTCGCAGCGCAAGGCTGCTCCTACAGGTGCCACGCAGCCTTGTGTGAGCATTGGGGCTGCTTTGCAGCCCATTCGCAGCGCAAGGCTGCTCCTACAGGTGCCACGCAGCCTTGTGTGAGCATTGGGGCTGCTTTGCAGCCCATTCGCAGCGCAAGGCTGCTCCTACAGGTGCCACACAGCCTTGTGTGAGCATTGGGGCTGCTTTGCAGCCCATTCGCAGCGCAAGGCTGCTCCTACAGGTGCCACACAGCCTTGTGTGAGCATTGGGGCTGCTTTGCAGCCCATTCGCAGCACAAGGCTGCTCCTACAGGTGCCACGCAGCCTTGTGTGAGCATTGGGGCTGCTTTGCAGCCCATTCGCAGCGCAAGGCTGCTCCTACAGGTGCCACACAGCCTTGTGTGAGCATTTGGGCTGCTTTGCAGCCCATTCGCAGCGCAAGGCTGCTCCTGCAGGTTGCTTTTTGTGGGAGCAGCCTTGTGCTGCGAATGGGCCGCGCAGCGGCCCCTCACTCAGGCAACACTGGCCTCCACAGCAGGCGCCTCAACCCGCCCGCGCCGGTACAAAACCAGGTAATACGACCCCAACCCGATCAACCAGCAGAACACCGCCGTCCACACGTTATGCGACAAGAAGTGCGCCCCTTGCATCATCCGCCCGACCGACAGCACCGAACCGGCGACCAGCGCCACCCCCAACGCCACCCGTGCCAGGCGCGGGCGTCGGTCACGCAGTGCAAAGAACAACGCGAACAAGCAGAAGCCGGTCGCAGCATGCCCGCCCGGCCAGCACAGCCCCGGCTTGTCCGTGGCGGGGCGTGTCTCCAGCAGCTTGCTGTAGGTTTCCTTGCCGCCGAACTGGCTCAGGCTCCAGGGGCACTGCACCTGGGTGACCTTCTTCAGTGGTGTCACAAACGCCGTGGACAAGCCCAGCGCCAACACCAGGCAACCCAGCTCCCGGCGCCAACCGAACAAACGCTTCCAGAAGAAACTCACGGCAAAGGTCAGCAAGGCCAGCAGCCCCAGCAGGATCACCACCTGCTTGACCCCATCATGCAGTACGTTCTCCAGCAAATAGCTGTGCCGGCCGATGAATTGCCCGGCAGCCGGGTCGAAGAACAGGTTGGCCACGTCCATGTCGACCGAGGTCAGCTCAAGCAGGATCAAGGCCACTGCCGTCACCAGAGGAATGCCCAGGTACAGCCAGAGATTGATCGGGCGAGGGCGGGTACGTTCGTGCATGACGACTCCAGGGCGCAAAAAAGATCGGGCATTATCGAGTGGGCGCTATCCTGTGTCCGTGAAGGATCGGTGAAAAAACTGTCAACTCCGGTGAATTCTCCCCAGGGGTGGCACAGTGCAGGCATTGGCCTTAAGCTGCGCCTGCCGCGCACCACAGCGAAGCGCCGCACAGGAGAACCCGATGCGCATTCTATTGGTTGAAGACAACCGCGATATTCTTGCCAACCTGGCCGATTACCTCGGCATGAAAGGCTACACCGTCGATTGCGCCCAGGACGGCTTGTCGGGCTTGCACCTGGCGGCCACCGAGCACTACGACCTGATCGTCCTCGACATCATGCTGCCCGGCATCGATGGCTACACCCTGTGCAAACGCCTGCGCGAAGACGCCCGGCGTGACACCCCGGTGATCATGCTCACCGCCCGCGATCAGTTGGACGACCGCCTGCAAGGCTTCCGCTCGGGTGCCGACGATTACCTGCTCAAGCCGTTTGCGCTGTCGGAGCTGGCCGCGCGCATCGAAGCGGTGCTGCGCCGTGCCCAGGGAGGTGGGCGTCGCACCTTGCAGGTCGCCGACCTGAGCTACGACCTCGACACCTTGGAAGTCACGCGCCAAGGCCGCCTGCTCAAACTCAACCCGGTCGGCCTCAAGCTGCTTGCCGTGTTGATGCAGAAAAGCCCCCACGTGCTGCGACGCGAAGTGCTGGAAGAAGCCCTGTGGGGCGACGACTGCCCTGACAGCGACAGCCTGCGCAGCCATGTGCACCAGTTGCGCCAGGTGATCGACAAACCGTTCGAAAAACCGCTGCTGCATACCGTCCATGGCGTCGGCTATCGCCTCGCCGAGGGCCGCGATGGAGTTTAAGCAAAGCCTTGCCCAGCGCATCATCATCGCCTTTGCGTTGATGAGCGCGCTGGTGGCCGGGGCCTTCGCCTTCGGCATCGTCGCGACGGTGCACCTGGTTGAAGAGCGGCTGATTTCCACCGTGCTGGGCGGCGACCTGCAACGCCTGTTGCGCATGGACAGCGTCAGTGACTGGAGCCATCGGCCGCGTCCGGACCAACTGTTCTACTTCAGTGGCGGGCGTGACGATTTCGAGTTGCCCAAAGACTTGCGCCACCTCGACAGCGGCTTCCACGAAGTGTTTCGTGACCAGCTGTCGTACCACGCGATGGTCGAGATCGTCGATGGCCGTCGCTACGTATTGCTGCAAGACCAGAGCGACTTCGAAGAGCGCGAGCGTGTGCTGTTCGCTGTTGTGGTCGTCGGCTTCGTGCTCAGCTTGGTGCTGGCCGTGATCCTGGGCTGGCTGGTGGCGCGCCGGGTGATGGCACCGGTGATCCGCCTGGCGCGTCAAGTGCGCCACCGCGACCAGCTACTCGGCCTGGCACCGCCGCTGGCACCCGATTACGCGGCCGACGAAGTGGGCCAGCTGGCTGTGGCCTTCGACGACACGCTGGGCCGCTTGCGCGACGCCTTGACCCGCGAGCGGCTGTTCACCAGCGACGTCAGCCACGAGCTGCGAACCCCGCTGATGGTGCTGGCCACGTCGTGTGAGCTGCTGCTGGAAAACCAGGCACTGGACCCGCGTGCACGTAGCCAGGTCGAGCGGGTGGCGCGGGCGACCGAAGAAATGCGCGAACTGGTCAAGACCTTCCTGATGCTTGCCCGCGCCCAACGCGATGAGGGTGCCGTGGCCTCCCAAGCGACCTTGCGCGAGGTTGCGGATGAACTCACTGGGGTTTGGCGCGAAACGATCGAGCAGAAGGGGCTCACGCTGTACTTCGACGGCCGCGTCAGCGCAAGCCCGGTGCTGTACAACGCCACCTTCCTGCAATCGGTGATGGGCAACCTGCTGCGCAACGCCGCGCACTACACCGACAGCGGTTACATTCGCCTGAGCCTGGAAGCGAATGGGTTCAGCGTCGAGGACAGTGGCGTGGGCATCCCCGAGGAGCAGCGCGAGGCGATGTTCAAACCCTTCGTGCGCGGCGCTGAGCGGCGTGGCGAAGGGCTGGGCTTGGGCCTGTCGCTGGTGCAGCGCATCTGTGACGACCAGGGGTGGCGCGTCACCTTGACCTCGACCTTGCCGCACGGCTGCCGTTTTCAGGTGGACCTGAGCCAAAGCGTGGAGAAGGGCAGCCCTTCGGGGTTGGTCGGGTAATTTTTGGTAATACCTCTCCAAAGAACTAACACTTTTTTCACATTGGCATAACCTGATTCCAACGCTTGCTTACCTAAGGTGAGCGCACTGGAGTCAGGAGATGCCCAATGCGTAGCCCCATCAAGCTTGAATTTTCCGAGAAATACGACAAAGACCACGCGCGCGAGTATTTCCTCAAGCATCAGGATGGTCTGGCCCGTCGCCTTTCCCACAAGCGTGACGAGCAGTTGGCACGTCGCGCCTTGGCGTTGGCCGGTGAGCCGGGCCTGGTACTTGACCTGCCCTGCGGTGCTGGGCGCTTCTGGCCGTTGCTGGCGGAAAAACCCAACCGAGTCATCATCGGCGCCGACAACTCCGAGGCGATGATCGAGACAGCCTGTGCCGCGCAACCGCCAGAGGTGGTCGCCCGGGTACGCCCCTTGCAGACTTCTGCGTTCGCCATTGACCTTCCTGACAATTCGGTCGACAGCATTTTCTGCATGCGGCTGTTCCATCACATCGGCGAAGCGGCCCACAGAAAGACAATTCTTTCGGAATTTCAACGAGTTAGCCGTGATAGTGTGATTCTGTCGCTGTGGGTGGACGGCAACTTCAAAGCCTGGCGCCGGAAAAAGCTCGAGCAGCGTCGCAGCGCCAAGGCCGAGCAGGACAATTACCAGAATCGTTTCGTGTTACCAGCGGACACGGTCGAAGAAGAATTTGAGGCCGCCGGTTTCAGAATCCAGGAACGCTTGGACTTCCTGCCGTTCTATGCCATGTGGCGAGTCTATGTATTGCGTAAGGGGTAGTGTTTGATGGCTGTAGCCCAGAGTGGGGAGTCGCGGTTCGATTTTTACTGGCGCCAGCAGGGCGAATGGGTCGAGGAACCCAACCAGCGGCGTGGTGGCGAAAGTGGCGTGCAACGCCTCAACGATGCCAACGGCAAACTGCTGTATGCCAAGCGCCAGGTCGGGCACATCTACCGCAGCCTGCTGCACCCCTTTGGCCGGCCGACCGTTTTGCGTGAACTCGATGCCATCAACAGCTTCGAGCAATTGGGTGTACGTGTTCCGCACATCGTCTTTTGTGGTGCCGAGCGCGATGCCGATCATCAATGGCGCGCGCTGCTGGTCAGCGAAGCGCTGGATGGCTTTGTCGAGCTCGACACCTGGCATGCCGAAGGTGCCCGCGAGCGTTATCCTCAGGCGGTGCATGAGCGCATGCTCAAGGACCTGGCGGATAACCTGGCGCGTATGCACCTGGGGCACTGGCAGCACGGCTGCCTGTACGGCAAGCATGTGTTCGTCAAGGTGATCGGTGAGGGCGAACAGGCCCGGGTCGAAGTCGCTTTGCTGGACCTTGAGAAGTGCCGGCGGCGCATCAGCTGCCAACGTGCGGCGGCGAATGACCTGCGTCAGTTGCGCCGCCACTCGTCGTTCACTGATGCGGAATGGCAGACATTGCTCTATTTTTACCAAATGGCGTTTGGCAGCGTTGTCAAAGGGTTAGGGCAATGAAACTAGAAATCGCTCGAGCTTTGTTCCTGGTGGCTGGATTGGCCGTGACCACTGTGGCGGTGGCTGCCTGGGAAGAGCCGAAGCCGACGGTGTTCAGCAAGGCCGAGATGGCTGACCAGTGCGCTTTGCCACGTGTGGCAAAGCCGCAGGAACAGGCCAAGCCGGACCAAGACCTGTTGCTGTTCCTGTTCGGTATGCGTCAGGGATTGCGGCCGTTCGGCTGAACCTGGGTGGTGCTTGAAAACCAGAGGCCCTGCATAGCGGGGCCTCTGGTTTTTTTGTTCGTGAGTACCGTCGGCCAACCACAACCGCGGTAGGAGCAGCCTTGTGCTGCGAAGAGGCCGGTGAAAGCACCCTGAATCTTCGCTGCTGCCACCGGCCTCTTCGCAGCACAAGGCTGCTCCTACCGGGAAATGTCAGCTGGCACAGGTGCCTTGGCCACCGTCTTGTGCGCCAGCAAGGTGTAGATGCAAGGCAGCACAAACAAGGTAAACAACGTCCCGATCGACATCCCGGTCGCAATCACCGTGCCGATATCGAACCGGCTCACTGCCCCTGCGCCGGTCGCCAGAATCAACGGCACCATGCCAAACACCATCGCCGCCGTGGTCATCAGTACCGGCCGCAGGCGGATGGCGGCCGCTTCCTCGATTGCCTCACGCACGCTCAGGCCTTTTTCTTCGCGCAACTGGTTGGCAAATTCGACGATCAGAATACCGTGCTTGGTAATCAGCCCGATCAGTGTCACCAGCCCGACCTGGGTATAGATGTTCATGCTGGAAATACCCAGGAACAGCGGCAACAGCGCCCCGCAGATCGACAACGGCACAGTCACCAGAATCACCAGCGGATCGCGGAAGCTTTCGAACTGCGCCGCCAGCACCAGGAAGATGATCGCCAGCGCCAGGCCGAAGGTTACCCACAACGCGCTGCCTTCCTGAACATACTGGCGCGCCACCCCGGCATAGTCGAAGGCGAAGCCTTCCGGGGCTTCTTCGCGGGCGATGGCCTGCACGGTCTGCAATGCTTCGCCCAGGCTGACCATGGGCACGCCTTGGATGATGGCCGAGTTCAACTGCTGGAACTGGTTGAGCTGGCGCGGGCGGGCGCGGTCGCTGAGGGTGATGAGGGTCGACAGTGGCAGCAACTGGCCCTGGTCGTTCTTCACGTAGTAGTTGTTGAGCCAGCCAGGGTTGTTGCGGTACGGCCGCTCGACCTGGGCAATCACCTTGTAGCTGCGGCCCTCCAGGGTGAAACGGTTGATTTCCCCCTCGCCCAGCAGGGTGGCCAAGGTGCCGCCCAGGGCGTCCATCGAGACGCCCATCTGCGCCGCTTTGGCCCGGTCGATGTCGACCACCACTTCCGGTTTGTCGAAGGCCAGGTCGATGTCGAGGAAGGCGAACTTGCCCGATGCCTGGGCGCGTGCCTTGATACGTTGGGCCACGTCCAGCAGGGCCGGGTAGTCCCCCGCGGTGTTGATCACGAACTGGAACGGCAGGCCCTCACCGGTACCGGGCAGCGACGGCAGGTTGAAGCCGAAGATCTGCAGGCCGCCGATTTCTTCAAGTTTGGCCTGCACCAGCGGCAGCAGCTCCATCTGTGTGCGCTCGCGCTCGTTCCAAGGCTTTAACAGGAAGCCGCCAATGCCGCTCTGCACACCGTTGAAACCGTTGATCTGAAACGACGAGTAATACTCGGGGAAGGCTTTGAACAACGGCGTGAACTGGTCGGTGTAGGCGTTGAGGTAGTCGAGGTTGGCCGGCTGCGGCGAACTGCTGATCATGAAGATCACCCCTTGGTCCTCGTTGGGCGCCAGCTCGTTCTGGGTGAATTTGAGCAGTACCGGGATCAGGCACAGGACAATCACGGCGAACACCAGCACCACCGGCCGGCTGTCCAGGGTGGCGTGCAGCAGGCGCTGGTAGCGCACCTTGAGGCGCTCGAACAGCAGGTCGAGGCGATGGGCAAGGCCCGAGGGGTTCTGTTCCTGGCGCAGCAACAGCGCGCACATCATCGGTGACAGGGTCAGGGCGACGACGCCGGAGATGATCACTGCACCGGCCAAGGTCAGGGCGAATTCTTTGAATAACGCGCCTGTTAGCCCGGTCAGGAAGCCGATGGGGGCATACACCGCGGCCAGGGTGATGGTCATCGACACCACCGGCATGGCGATTTCCCGTGCACCTTCCAGCGCCGCGTCGAACGGCGTCTTGCCTTCTTCCATGTGCCGGTGGATGTTCTCCACCACGACAATGGCATCGTCCACCACCAGGCCGATGGCCAGCACCATCGCCAACAGGGTCAGCAGGTTGAGCGAGTAGCCCATCATCTGCATGAAGAACAGCACGCCGATCATCGACAGCGGGATGGTCACCACCGGGATCAGCACCGAGCGCAACGCGCCGAGGAACAGGAACACCACGACGATGACGATCAGCACCGCTTCGCCGAGGGTCTTGATCACCTCGTCGATGGAGGCCTGGATGAACAACGTGGCGTCGTAGGCAATCGACACTTTCAGCGCCGAGGGCAACTGGCTTTCGAGTTCCGGCATGATGCGCCGGACTTCCTTGATCACCTCCAGCGGGTTGGCGGCCGGTGTGGCCTTGATGCCGATGTAGACCGAAGGGATGCCGTCGAACGAACTGACCGTGTCGTAGTTTTCTGCACCCATTTCGACCCGTGCCACATCCCCCAGCAGCACCCGGCTGTCGCCGCTGGTCTTGACCGGCAGGGCAGCGAACGCTTCGGCAGACTTGAGCTCGGTGCTGGCATTGATGCTGGTGACCACGTACTCGCCTTTTACCTCACCGGCGGCCGAGAGGAAGTTGTAACGGCGCACGGCGTTGGTCACGTCGGTGGCCGAGAGGCCGTAGCCGGCCAGTTTCACCGGGTCGATCCAGATGCGCATGGCGAACACCTGGTTGCCGAGGATCTCCGCTTCGGCCATGCCCGGCAGGGTGGCCAGTTTGGGTTGGATCACTCGGGACAGGTAGTCGGTGATCTGCGGGTTGCTCATTTCCTTGCTGTAGAAGCTGATGTACATCAGCGCCGAGGCGTCGGCGGCCTCTTTGCTCAGCACCGGGTCTTCGGCGTCTTGCGGCAGCTTGTTGCGCACCTCGTTGGCCTTGGCCAGCAGTTCGGTGAACAAACGGTCACTGTCGGCGCCGACGCGCGCATAGATGGAGATGATCGAGAAGTTCTGCCGACTCACCGAGGTCATGTAGTCGATGCCTTCGGCGCTGGCCAGGCTCTGTTGCAGCGGCTGGGTGATGTAGCCCTGGATGGTCTCGGCGTTGGCGCCGGGGTACGCGGTGGTCACCGTGATCAGGGCGTTTTCCATCTGCGGGTACTGGCGAATCTGCAGTTTGCTCCAGGCCTGAAAGCCCAGCAGCAGAATCAGCAGGCTGACGACGCTGGCCAGGACCGGGCGACGGATGAACGGGTCGGTGAACGCCATGCCTGCCTCCTGTCAGTCGTTGTGCGGGGTGCCTTGATCAGCCTTGCCTGGATCAGGAGCGTTTTGCTCAGGTGTGAGCGCCTTGTCCTGGCCGATGCGGATCGCCGCGCCGGGTGTGAGCTTGAGTTGCCCTGCGGTAACCACCTGCTCGCCGGCCTGCAGGCCCTTGCTGACCACCACCACGCCGTCGCGGCGCTCGCCGGTCTGCACGGTGCGCTGCTCGGCGATGAGCGGGGGTTGGCCGTCGTCGGTTTTTTCCGGGTTGCCGTCCTTGTCCTTTTTCGGGGTGGCGACATACACCGAGTTGCCATACAGGGTGTAGGTGATGGCGCTTTCCGGCACCACCACCCGCGGCTGTGGCGCGGGCAGCAAGATCAGCAGGTTGGCGAACATGCCAGGCAGCAGCTTGCCGTCAGGGTTGGCCAAGGTTGCGCGGACCAGCAGGTTGCGGGTGCTTTCCTCGACCTTGGGGTTGATGGCGCTGAGGCTGGCGGTGAAGGTCTGGCCCGGGTAGGCGGCGACCTGCACCAGCACCGCTTGGCCCAGGCTCAGGTGCGGCAGGGCCTGCTCGGGCACGTTGAAGTCGACGTAGAGACTGGACAGGTCTTGCAGGGTGGCGATCACCGTGCCAGCGGCGAGGTAGTCGCCGACATCCACCTGGCGAATGCCGATGGTGCCGCTGAAGGGCGCACTGATGCTTTTTTTGGTCTTCGAGGCCTTGAGCTGATCGACCACGGCCTGGTTGCGCCGGTACTGGGCGGTGAGGCGGTCGTACTCGCCCCGGGAGATGGCCGAGTCGCCGACCAGCTGGCTGCCGCGGCCGAAATCGACCTTGGCCAGCCCCAGGTCGGCCTGGGCGGTGCCGAGCAGGGCGGTTTCCTGTTCGTCATTGAGTTGCAGCAACAGTTGCCCGGCCTTGACCTTCTGCCCGGAGTCGAAGTGCAGGCTTTTGACGATGCCTTCCACCTCAAGGCTCAGCTCGACGCCTTGCAGGGCCTTGAGGCTGCCGACGGCGGGCAGGCGTTCTTGCCACTGGCGTTCTTCGGCCAGCGCTGCCGCCACGGTGATCGGCGGCTTGGGGGCTGTGAACACCTGGATCTGCTGGTAGATCGAGAAGGCCTTGTAGCCCCCGAGGGCCAACACGATCAGCAGAACGACGGCCAACATGATGAGCATGCGGCGGCGAAGCATAGGTCCGGTTCCTTGGAAGCGTGGTTGTTATTCGTTTTGACACGACAACGGGCGATCCTGCCCACGTGTGGATGGGGGAAGTATTGACTGTTTTTTGTAAGTGGGGGAAAGGAATTGAACCGCTAATTTTACGCGGTCCCTGTAGGAGCGGCCTTGCGTCGCGAAAGGGCTGCGTAGCGGCCCCAGGATCTCAGCGTTAATGCAGAAATTGCTGGGGCCGCTACGCAGCCCTTTCGCGACGCAAGGCCGCTCCTACAAGGCCGGTGATAATCAGGCCAGGTGCAGGTGGTTGTCCCAGAACCCGGAAGGCAGGTCCATCGGTTGCCCGATCAGCTCAGCCTTGCGGCAATCGTAGAACCGGCAACGCCCCTGCCCGGAGGTGACGACAAAGCCATCCTTCACCGCGCCAACCCCGGCGCAATCTGGCATCGGCGCATCCAGCTTCACCGCGCCGCTGTCCAGGTCCCAGACAAACAACCGGTTGGCCCGCGGCGCCGTCAGCGCCACCAGCCGCAGGTCGCTGTGAATCGCCACGCTGGCGGTGTACTGGGCCATGGCCTGCAACTGCCGCTCCGGCACCGGAAAGGCCTTGAACGGCTCGCCCGGGCGCTTGATCGCCAGCAGCTCGGCGGTTTCGTCGGCGTCGCCCATGAATTGCTGGCAGGCGGCAATGGTGCCGTCGTCGCCAATTGCCAGGTGACGCACGCTGTTCATCTGCTGGGCGAGGGTTTCCTTGCTCAGCAGGGTGCCGTCGCGGTGCATCAGGACCAGGCTTGGTTGCATGGCGTCGAGGTTCATCTCCACGCGGCTTTCGGCCTCGGTGCGGATGCCACCGTTGGCCACCACCAGGGTTTCCCCGTCCGGCAGCCAGGCCACTTCATGCGGGCCGATGCCGTGGGTCGACAGCTCGCCGCTGTGCACCAGGCGTTCGCCTTCGAAACGGTACACACCGAGCACGCCGCGACCCGGGTCGGTAGTGTCGTTCTCGGTGGTGTACAGCCATTCCCCGCCCTTGTGGATGACCGCATGGCCGTAGAAGTGGCGGTTGGGCTGCGAGACCACGGTTTGCAGCAGCCGCCCATCGCGCAGGTCGACCAGGTAGCTTTCGGTACCTGGGCGGCGGGCGACGAACAGGGCGATCGGCAGCGTTGGGTGGTTGATGATGGCATGGCAACGCTGGGCAACCGGGGTGCTGAACACCTGGGTGCCGTCCAGGCGGAACCCGACGGCGTAATGCTTGCCATCGCCGTCGTCGCGCGCCGAGAGCAGCAGGGGTTCGCTGCCTTTGTTGCGGAACAGGCTCCAGCCGCCCAGGGTGAGGGCGCTGAGCAGTACGCTACCGAGTTTGAGGGCCTGGCGTCGCAGCATGATCAGTCACCGTCGTTGGCATTGAAGCCCAGCTGGATGTTCAACGCCTTGGCCAGCTCGCCTTCGTGCAGGCGGTGGACAACGTTGAGGCTGTCGTAGATCTGGTTGAGGGTCTGCTTGCCGGCGTCGTCGGCCAGCAACTCGCCGAGGGTTTTCTGATTGTCGGCCAGCTGTTTGAGCGCAGTAGCGTAGGCGTCGTCGATCTTGTCTGCCAAGGCTTTCTGGTCGCTGCCCAACAGGCCACGCAGGCCCTTGTTGTCGACCCCGACCCAGACCGCCTGGGCGGCCTTGAGGCTGGCCTCCAGGCTTTTGAGCGAAGCGTGGCTGCGCCAGGCCTCGGCCTGCAGCGGCTGGGCAATGCCCTTGCTCTGGCGGCCCATGGGGGCGCCAAGCTTCTTCTTCAGGGTGTCCAGGGCGGTGACCTGGGCGCGCAGCAGGTCGGCGATGGCCTCGTGGGAATCGGCGTAGCGCTGGTTGGGGAACTTGGTCATCTGCGAGAGCATGCCGTCGGTGCTGTTCCAGCCCTTGAGGATCTCTTCGGCCAAGGCCTTCTGGTGCTCGGCGATGGCCACCAGCAGTGGGCAGTAGCGGGCTTTCTGCTCTGCCGTGGCAACGTCTGGCTTGCTGTCGAAGAGGATGTACTCGTAAGCCGACAGGCCGCGCACCACGACGCTGGCCTTGCCCAGGGCAGCGGCGTCGACGGGTTTGTCACCGTTGACCAACTGCTCGACCTGGCGGCCGACCAGGTTCTTCTTGTCGGGCCAGAACTGCACCTGCCAGGCGCGGTTGCCTTCGGCCAACGGGCCGACCAGCAACGGTTGCAGCTCGGCCCAGGCTTTTTGCGCAGTGAGGAAGTCGGCGCGGGCGGTGTCCAGGTTCGCCTTGCCTTCGCAATAGGCCAGGGCGCTGACGGCCAGCTGGCGATCGGCTTCGACCCAGCGGCTGTAGGTCGGCAGGATCACCTGCTTGGCGATGGCGGCGGAGGTCACGGCTTGCGGGTCCTGCGGCGAGCAGGCACCGAGGGCGAGTGCGGCGAGGCTGGTGAACAACAGTTTGGGTCGGAACATGCCCGGCTCCTTGCGCGTTTTAAAGTGAGTTCAGGAAAGCCAGCAGCGCGGCACGCTGCTCGGCATTGAAGGTGAGGACGAAATTACGTGCCGCTTCGGCTTCGCCACCGTGCCAGAGCACGGCTTCGAGCAGGTTGCGGGCGCGGCCGTCGTGCAGGAACTGGCTGTGGCCACTGACCGTTTCACTCAGGCCGATGCCCCACAGCGGCGGGGTGCGCCAGTCCTGGCCATTGGCCGCGAATTCGGTGCGTTCATCGGCCAGGCCCGGCCCCATGTCATGCAACAGCAGGTCGCTGTAGGGGCGGATCACCTGGCCGGCCAGCTCAGGTTCGGCCGCATTTGCGGCGGTGGTGAACTGCGGGGTGTGACAGCCCTGGCAACCGGCCTGGAAGAACAGGTTCTTGCCTGCCAGCACCTGCGGCGCACCCACGTCACGACGGGCAGGCACGCCCAGGTTGCGGGTATAGAAGGTGACCAGGCGCAGGATGTTGTCGCTGACTTCCTTTTCGCCCCCCATGCCATCGCCATTGGGCGCGGCCAGGCAGTCGACTTGCGCTGCGGTGCAGTCGTCCTTGGGTTGCAGGGTGGAGGTCAGGCCCATGTCGCCGGCAAACGCATGGACGTTCTGCTGGTTGACGTTGGGTTGCCCGGCTTTCCAGCCGAAGCGGCCCACCACGGTCTTGCCCTGGGCGTCATCCCAAACCCGGTTGGCTCGGCCGCGGATGCCGTCGCGGTTGCGGTCGTCCGGGTCTTCGTTGGCCAGGATGTCGGCTTCGGGGATGGCTTCGAGCAGGCCGAGGCCGATCATCGGCGGCGCAACGCGGGCCGAGAAGCGGGTGTCAGGGTGCATTGCCCCGTAGCCCAGCTGGGTGATCTGCAAGCTGGGACGACGCAACTCGACCTGGTGGCCGTCCTTGAACGTGACGGCCTGGTTGGCGTAGGTCACGCGGACCTTGCCCTCCGGCGCCACGCCGGGGATAGCCATGTCCTGCAACTGGGTGCCGTACACGGGCTCGGGGACCACGCCCAGGCGCTCGACCACCTTGGCCAGGTAAGGCTGGTCGGGGATCGACAGGCGCACCAGCATCGACACCGCGTTGCTGTCATTGAGCTCGGGTGGGTGACCGCGGCCATCGCGCACGTGGCAGTTCTGGCAGGCATTGGTGTTGAACAGCGGGCCGAGGCCATCACGCGCGGTGGTGGTGGACGGGGCGATCACCCAGGGGTTGCGGAAAAAACTGTTGCCGACGGCGAAGTCCAGGCGCCGCTCGGGCGAAAGGTTGGCCGAGGGCAGGGAATAGGCATTGCGATCGCTGCGCTGCACCGTCGCCTTGCCACCCGACAGCGCTTCGCCGGGCTCTGCCTGGGTGAAACGCGGGGCGTCGTCACAGGCGGCGAGGGCAAAGGCCAGCAGCAGGGGAGAGAGTCTGAACAGCGACGAGGACATCAAGGATCCTGGGCGTGAGCGAAAAACCGGCGTGCAAGCTTAGCAAAGTGGGGATGTTTGAATAAGAGCAATTTGCAATTGCTGGATGAAATCAGTGTCAGGTACATCTGTTGCCTGTGCTGGCCTCTTCGCGGGTAAACCCGCTCCCACACAGATCTCAGGAATCATGCCGTCCTGGTGGGAGTGGGTTTACCCGCGAAGAGGCCAGAAGCAAAAAAGGCGACCCAAAGGTCGCCTTTATCAGAACCGCTACAGCCGAATCAGAACTCGTGATCCGCAGTATCCGGGTTCAGGTTGGCAATGCCCAGCTTGCCAGCAGCCTGTTCGATCGCGCCGGTCTGCTTGACCAGCGAGGCGATGGCGTCACGCACGACTTGGTTGCCAGCGGCGTTGTCGGCAGCGATCAGTTGGTCGTAGTGCTCGCCTTTCAGGGCGTGGTCGACGATCACCTGGATCTTCGCTTCGGTGGCTTCCAGGTCGGCCTTCAGGGTGGCGTCGGTAGCCGGGTCGACCTTGGCCACCAGCGACGACAGGCTCGGGCCGGTCAGCTTGGTGCCATCCGGGCGGGTGTACTCGCCCAGGTAGACGTTACGGATACCCTTGGCGTCGTAGTAGTGCGAGTAGTGGGTGTTGTCGCTGAAGCAGTCTTGCTCGTCTTCAGGCGAATTGGCTTCCAGCGAGACCTTCATGCGCTCGCCCGCCAGTTCGCCCAGCGACAGGCTGCCCATGCCGAACAGCATCTTGCGCAGGCCGTCGTTGACCGGCTCGGCTTCCAGGGTGGCGCGGTAGTTGTCGGCAACGTTCGGTGCCCAGTTGCCGACCATCTCTTCGAGGTCCTTGACCAGCAGGTCGGTGGCCGCCTTCAGGTAGGCACGACGGCGGTCGTTGTGGCCGCCAGTGGCACCGTTGCCTTCCAGGTAGTCGGAGGCAGGGCGGTTGCCAGCGCCTGGGCCGGTGCCGTTCAGGTCCTGGCCCCAGAGCAGGAATTCGATGGCGTGGTAGCCGGTGGCGACGTTGGCTTCGGAACCGCCCAGCTCGTTCAGGCTGGCCAGCTTCTCTGGGGTGATGTCCTTGACGTCGACCTTCTCTTCGCCGACCTGGATCTCGGTGTTGGCGATGATGTTGGCGCTGGCCGCCGGGTTGCCCAGGGCGTGCTCGTAGCTCTTGTCGACGTAGTCGATCAGGCCTTCGTCCAGGGGCCAGGCGTTAACTTGGCCTTCCCAGTCGTCGATGATGGTGTTGCCAAAGCGGAAGGCTTCGCTCTGCAGGTAAGGAACGCGCGAGGCGGCCCAGGCGTCCTTGGCGGCTTTCAGGGTTTCGTCGTTGGGCTTGGCCAGGAACGCGTCGACTGCCGTCTGCAGGGCCTTGGCGGTGCTCAGCGAGTCGCTGTACACGGCGTAGACCATGTCGGCGTAATGCTTGACCACGGCCTTGCCGGCCGCTTCATCGACAGCCCCAGGCGCGGCGGCGGTGGTGCTGGCGGCAGCAGGCGCTTGCGCTTGCGGAGCAGCGGCCTTGTCATCCTTTTCGCCACATCCGGCGAGCGCGATGGCGATGGCCAGCAGACTGGCGGAGGCCAGAGGCATTCGAATCATTGTTGGTTTCCCTGCGTCGTGTGGTTGGACCGTGCGCCGTGGCACGCGAAACCGCAACATCATGCGAAAGATTTGCATTTGCTGTAAAGAGGCGAGCGCGCAATTCATGTAAATGCCCGTCACGGCCTGTAACCGGGGGCGCCAGGGCTACAGCATGGACACCTGATTGCGCTGTGCCTGCTTGAGGTAACTGGTCAGCTCGCGGGCCGACAGTGGCTTGCTGTAGTGGTAGCCCTGACCCTCGTGGCAACCCTGGGCGATGATGTAGGTCTCCTGCTCGGCGGTTTCCACGCCTTCAGCGATAACCTGCATGCCCAGGCTTTTGCCCAGCTGGATGATGGCGCGCACGATGGTGGCGTCGTCATCGTCGTCGAGCAGGTCCTGGACGAAGCTCTTGTCGATCTTGATCTTGTCCAGCGGCAACGACTTCAGGTAGCTGAGCGACGAGTAGCCGGTACCGAAGTCGTCAATGGCGATCAGTGCCCCGGAGCGGCGCAGGCTGAGCAGGTGCTGGGCGGCGGTGCTGATGTCTTCCATCAGGCCGGTCTCGGTCACTTCCAGCTCCAGGCTGCGCGGCGGCAGGCGGTAGGCCTGCAGCAGGTTGTTGACCACGCGTGGCAGTTCGCTGTGGTGCAACTGCACGGTCGACAGGTTGACCGCCATGCGCAGGTCGCTGAAGCCCAGGTCGTGCCATTCGCGCAGCTGCCGGCAGGCCTGGTCGAGTACCCATTCGCCGATGGTGATGATGTTGCCGTTCTGCTCGGCCAACGGGATGAACTGGTCGGGCGGGACCATGCCCAGCTCCGGGTGTTGCCAGCGCAGCAGGGCCTCGACGCCAACCACGCGGTGGTCGCGGTAGCTGATCTGCGGCTGATACACCAGGTACAGCTGATTGCGCGGCAGGGCTTCGCGCAGGTCTTTTTCCAGCTCGCGGCGGCGGCGCATCTCACTGTCGACGCTGGCGATGTAGAACTGGTAACGGTTGCGTGAGCGGGCCTTGGCCAGGGTCATGGTCTGTTCGGCTTTTTGCAGCAGCTTCTCGGTGCTGTCGCCGTCTTCTGGGAACAGGGTGATGCCGATGGTGGCACGCAGGCGGATCTGCTGATGGTCGAGGTCGAAGGGCACCTCCAGGTCATCGAGGATGCTCTGGGCCAGCTCGGCAGCCTCATACGGCTGCTCGATGTTGGCCTGAACCAGGGCGAACTGGTCGCCACCCAACCGCGCCAGCGCCCCCAGGCGGCCACTGTGGGCGCGCAGGCGGTCGGCCAGGGCCAGCAGCAACTGGTCACCGACCTGGTAGCTGAACTGCTCGTTGATGCCTTTGAAATCGTCCAGGCCTACGCACAGCACTGCGACGCGATGCTGCAGGCGGCCGCCATCGACAAGGATCTTGTCCAGCTGTTGCTGCAGCTGCTGGCGGTTGGGCAGGCCGGTGAGGAAGTCGTACTGGGCCATGCGTTGCAGGCTGTTCTCGGCCTCGTGGCGCAGGTGGGTATTGCGCTCGATGGAGGCGAGCAGCTGGTTGGCTGTGTTCACCCACAGGCCCAGTTCGTTTTTCTCGTGGCCCTTGAGCAGCGGGATCTGGTGCTGGCTGGGGCGATCGGGGTTGATCTGGGTAAGGTGCTCGATGATTTTCGACAGTGGCTTGGTCAGCAGCCAGTGGTAGACCAGGTACAACACCAGGCCCATGGCCAGGGCGCGCAGCACGCCGGAGATGAAGATGATCACGGCGTTGATCAAAAAATCTTCGCCGTAAGACGAGGTGTCGAGGGTGATGCTCAGGTCGCCGTAGTATTCGCTGTAGGGGCCGCGACCGACCAGTTGGGTGGTGTAGGTGCGTTCCTGGCCGAGGATCAGGTCGGTCAGCCAGCGCATGGACATATCCTGCAGCGGGCGGGACTTTTCGGCCAGCATGGTTTCATTGGGGTGGCCGATGGATGCCATGCGCACCGATTCGTCCTGGAACAGGCCTTCCATCACCTGCATGCCCATCTCCCGGTCAAGGCTGTACACCGCCTGGGTAGAGGGGTCACGGAACATGTCGAGGATGCGCTGGGCATCGTTGTCGACAGCCTGGCGGGTCTTGTAGGTGTCGTAGACGATTTGCGCACAACTGAGCACGACGCCCACTGCGAGCGCCGACAGCAGCACGACCCTGAGCAACTTGACCGACAAGCTGTTCCGCAATTCCAGCTTCAATGGGGTTTCCTTAATCCATGCGCATGGCATCATTTTGCCATCAATGAAACCAATACACTATCGGCCGGTGTGCCACGGACACAGCGCGAGAAGCGGGGTTGTCCTGGGCAGTATATCGGTCGCCTGGCCCTGCAACTTGAGTGCGCTGTATCAAGTTTCCAGAGGTTTGATGTTAGCGTGCAATCCGTGCTGAGCAAGAGGCTGTTACAGGCCCATAAAAAAACCCGGCACCAAGGCCGGGTTCTTCGTTCAAGGCTGGATATGCATCAGGCCTTGAAGGTCTTGCCTTCGAACTGTTCGGCAACGAAAGCCCAGTTGACCAGGTTCCAGAACGCCTCGACATACTTCGGACGCACGTTGCGGTAGTCGATGTAGTAGGCGTGTTCCCAGACGTCGCAGGTCAGCAGCGGGGTGTCGCCATTGGTCAGCGGGTTGCCGGCGCCGATGGTGCTGGCCAGGGCCAGGGAACCGTCAGCTTTCTTCACCAGCCAGCCCCAGCCGGAGCCGAAGGTGCCGACGGAAGTCTTGGTGAACTCTTCCTTGAACTTGTCGAAGGAACCGAAAGCGGCGTTGATGGCTTCGGCCAGGGCACCGGTCGGTTGACCACCGGCGTTAGGTGCCAGGCAGTTCCAGTAGAAGGTGTGGTTCCAGACTTGAGCGGCGTTGTTGAAGATACCGCCCGAAGAGGTCTTGACGATCTCTTCCAGGGTCTTGCCTTCGAATTCGGTGCCTGGGACCAGGTTGTTCAGGTTCACGACATAGGTGTTGTGGTGCTTGTCGTGGTGATACTCCAGGGTTTCCTTGGAGATGTGCGGCTGCAGGGCATCGTGGGCGTACGGCAGCGGCGGCAATTCAAAAGCCATGGTGGATCTCCTGATTCAGGTCTATTTGCGGTTTGCGCAAGGCCGATCACGGGCGGCCCGATCAACGTCGGCGAGTTTGTACTCTTTGCGACGCGAGGGCTGGATCATAGCACCGGGCCCGGCGCATAACCACGCAACAAAGATAGGGAATAGAGGTTCCAGAGCGGTTGGCCGGTGCCGACCAGTGGTGTTTGCCGCGGCGTTTGTATCGCCTGTGAGATCGAGCGCCGCCCGCGCGGCGCTTCGCAGCACAAGGCTGCTCCCACATTTGTTTCGGTCCAGTGAGGCCTGTGGCATTTGTGCGCGTTTGCCCCAGGAATAATTGGCCCGAAAAAATGTAGGAGCAGCCTTGTGCTGCGAAGCGCCGCGCGAGCGGCGCTCGATCTCCCAGGCGCTGAAACTGCCGTGCCAAGCACTTGCGCATTCAGCTAAAAATCAGCTGCGCCGCCACCGCGAACATCATCACCGCCACCATCAGGTCGAGCATCCGCCAGGTCGCTGGCCGCGCCAGCCACGGTGCCAGCCAGGCCGCACCGATCGCCAAGGTCGAGAACCACAGCAGCGAAGCACTGGCCGCCCCCGCCACATAGGCCCCGGGCACTGTCTGCTGGGCACCGAGCGAGCCGATCAGCAGCACGGTGTCGAGGTACACATGGGGGTTGAGCAGGGTCACCGCCAGCGCACTGAGCAACACCGCGCGGCGCGAACGCATGCCCTGGCCTTGCTGGTGCTGCAGGCTCTGCTTGGAGCAGGCGCTGCGCAGCGCCTTGGCGCCGTACCAGAGCAGGAACACCGCGCCGCCCCAACGGGCGATGGCCAGCAGCGTCGGGTTGTGCGCCAGTACCGTGGCCAGGCCGAACACCCCGGCAGCGACCAGCAGGGCGTCGCAGACGATGCACAGGGCCGCCACCGGCAGGTGGTGCTCGCGGCGCAGGCTTTGCGCGAGGACGAAGGCGTTCTGCGCGCCGATGGCCATGATCAGGCCGAAGGCCACCAGCATGCCGTTCAAATAGCTTTGCCACATGGCGGTGTACTCCAGAAAATGAGCCATAAACGATGCTGGCTATTGTGGTGATTGGCGCTGTATAAGAAAAACAAATAAAGCTGATCAGGCATTAGGAATATCGATGTTCGACTACAAGCTGCTGGCCGCCCTTGCGGCGGTGATCGAACAAGGCGGCTTCGAGCGTGCGGCGCAGGTGCTGGGGCTGTCGCAATCGGCCATTTCCCAGCGCATCAAGCTGCTCGAAGCACGGGTTGGCCAGCCGGTGTTGGTGCGGGCCACGCCACCGAGCCCCACCGAGGTCGGGCGCCAGCTGCTCAACCATGTGCAGCAGGTGCGTCTGCTAGAGCGCGACCTGCAACGCCAGGTGCCTGCGCTGGACGAGGAGGGCATGCCGGAGCGTTTGCGGATTGCCCTTAACGCCGACAGCCTGGCCACTTGGTGGGCGGGCGCGGTCGGCCGGTTCTGTGCCGAACAGAACGTGCTTACCGACCTGGTGGTGGAGGACCAGGAAGTTGGCCTTAAACGCATGCGTGCCGGTGAAGTGGCGGCCTGCCTGTGTGGCAGCGAGCGGCCAGTGGCTGGCGCGCGCAGCCTGCCGCTGGGCGCGATGCGCTACCGTGCACTGGCCAGCCCGGTGTTCATGGCGCGGCATTTCCCCCGTGGGTTCGAGGTCAAGCGCTTGGCACGCACGCCCGCGATCGTGTACGGCCCGGACGACTTCCTGCAACACCGCTACCTGGCATCGCTGGGCATCGAGGACGGTTTCCTGCACCACTTGTGCCCTTCGTCCGAAGGGTTCCTGCGCATGACCGAGGCGGGGTTGGGCTGGGGGCTGGTGCCTGAATTGCAGGCGCGCGAGCAGCTGTCCAGCGGGCAATTGGTGGAAATATGCGCCGATACTCCCATCGATGTGCCGCTGTACTGGCATCATTGGCGCAATGGCGGGCAACTGCTCGCGCAACTGACCGATCACCTGCGGCACACGGCACGGCAATGGCTGGTGCCCTTGTAGCCACGGCCGGCGTCAGTTGCATCTGAAATCTGGCAAGGCGGAGTCTTACATGCGAATTCTGGTCACCGGCGCGAGCGGCTTCATCGGCGGGCGCTTTGCGCGCGTTGCCCTGGAGCAGGGCCTGGACGTGCGGGTCAGCGGCCGACGTGCCGAAGGTGTCGAGCACCTGGTCAAGCGCGGCGCGCAGTTCATCCCCGGCGACCTGGGCGATGCCGAGCTGGCCCGGCGCCTGTGCCAGGGCGTCGAAGCGGTGGTGCACTGCGCAGGCGCGGTGGGCAACTGGGGGCGCTACCAGGATTTTCACCAGGGCAACGTGGTGGTCACCGAAAACGTGGTCGAGGGTTGCCTGAAGGAGCATGTGCGACGCCTGGTGCATCTGTCGTCGCCGTCGATCTACTTCAATGGCCGTTCGCGCCTGGACATCCGTGAGGACCAGGTGCCGCGCCGCTTCCACGATCACTATGCGCTGACCAAGCACCTGGCCGAGCAGAAGGTGTTCGGTGCCCAGGAGTTCGGCCTGGAAGTGCTGGCGCTGCGCCCGCGCTTCGTCACTGGGGCTGGGGATGCCAGTATTTTCCCGCGGCTGATGCAGATGCAACGCAAGGGCCGCGTGGCGATCATCGGCAACGGCCTGAACAAGGTCGACTTCACCAGCGTGCACAACCTCAACGAGGCGTTGCTCAGTGCCCTGTTCGCCGACGACCGCGCCCTGGGCCAAGCCTACAACATCAGCAATGGCCACCCGTTGCCACTGTGGGATGTGGTCAACTACGTGATGCGCCAGATGCAATTGCCGCAAGTGACCCGGTACCGCTCCTACGGCCTGGCCTACAGCCTGGCGGCGCTCAACGAAGCGGCGTGCATGCTCTGGCCGGGGCGGCCGCAGCCCACCTTGTCGCGCATGGGCATGCAGGTGATGAGCCGCGATTTCACCCTGGACATCAGCCGCGCACGGCAGTACCTGGACTACCAGCCCAAGGTCAGCCTGTGGACGGCCCTGGATGAATTCTGCGGTTGGTGGAAGCATCAGCCACTTGGCCAGTGAACCTGGCGCAGGGATGATGGTCATCAGTGCGCCGCACGAGCGGCTTATACTCATGTCTCTTTGCTACTACCGCGGTTGAATTAATCCATGCGCAACGATGCCCACGACGATTTCGATGATGTGCCAGCCCTGCGTGCCGGTACCCCTGATGATGACGAGCTGTTGCCAGCGCACGTTTCGCGCAGCCGCCAGAAGGCCGCAAGGCCGGCCAGCACAGGCCCGCTGTGGGCGCTGCTGGTGGCCTCGTTCATTGCCTTGGCCGGGCTTGGCTGGTGGAGCTTTCAGCAGATCTCGCTGATGGAGCAGCAACTGGTGGCCACCCAGGAAAGCTTTGCGCGCATCAGCGAAGAAGCGGCGGGGCGCCTGCAGGCCATCAGCGGCAAGGTCGATGCCAGCGAGTCGACGACCAGCACCGGCAGTGAGGCGCTGAAGCTGCAGATCCGCCAACTGCAGGCCAGCCTGGCCGAGCAGGGCAAGCAGCAGCAGGGTGTAGCGGGGCAGACCGGTGACCTGGGCAAGCGCCTGGAGCAGGTGCTGGCCGATACCCGCGAACAGCAGAAAGCCGTGAACGAACTGCAGACCCAGTTGCAGGCGCAATTGAAGGCCGTGAATGGCGAGCTGGCGGCGCTGAAGTCAGGCCAGGTCGATGGCGGCAAGCTCGACGGGCAGCTCAAGAACCTGAGCGACGAAGTGGCAGCGCTGAAAAAGCAGGGTAACCCGAGTGCGGCGATCCAGAGCCTGGAGCAAGACATGCTGGTGTTGAAGAGCCAGGTCGACAATCGCCCCGCGGCGGCGCCGGGCGGTGCCTCGGTGCAGGAGTTCGATGCGTTCCGCGGGCAGACCACCCGCAGCATCAACACGCTGCAGGGCCAGATCCAGAACCTGCAGCAGCAGATCAAAGCGCGCCCCTGAAGACCCCGCGTGCCCTGTAGGCGCAGCCTTGTGCTGCAAAGAGGCCAGTGTAGGCATGACCGTTACGTGCAAGCCTGCACCGGCCTCTTAAAGCACAAGGCCGCGCCTACCCGATCACATCCGTGGGTAGTCGATATACCCCACCGGCCCCTTGCTATAGAAGGTTTCCGGGTGTGCCTGGTTCAAGGGCGCATCCGCTGCCAGGCGCGCTGGCAGGTCCGGGTTGGCAATGAACGGCACACCGAACGCCACGGCATCCGCCTTGCCAGTGGCCAGCGCGGCATTGGCAGTGGCCTTGTTGAAGCGCTCGTTGACGATGTACGGGCCACCAAAGGCCTCTTTGATCAGCGTGCCGATGCTGTCGTCGGCTTCCTTCTCGCGTGAGCAGATGAAGGCGATGCCGCGCTTGCCCAGTTCGCGTGCCACGTAGGTGAAGGTTTCGGCACGGTCAGCGTCGCCCATGTCGTGTGAATCGGCACGCGGCGCCAGGTGCACGCCTACGCGGTTGGCCCCCCACACTTCAATGGCGGCGTCAGTGACTTCCAGCAGCAAGCGTGCGCGGTTTTCCAGCGAGCCACCGTAACGGTCGGTGCGCTGGTTGGTGCTGCTTTGCAGGAACTGGTCGAGCAGGTAGCCATTGGCACCGTGGATTTCCACACCATCGAAACCTGCGGCCTTGGCGTTTTCGGCGCCGCTGCGGTAGGCCTCGACGATGTCGACGATCTCTTCGGTTTCCAGCGCCCGCGGGGTCGGGTAGTCGCTGAGCGGGCGCACCAGGCTGACATGGCCCTTGGGCTGGATCGCGCTGGGGGCCACCGGCAGTTCGCCGTTCAGGTAGCTGGGGTGAGAAATGCGGCCCACATGCCACAGTTGCAGGAAGATGCGCCCGCCGGCGCCATGCACGGCCTTGGTGACATTGTTCCAGCCACGCACCTGTTCGTCGTTCCAGATGCCTGGGGTGTCTGGGTAGCCGACCCCCATCGCCGTGACCGACGTCGCCTCGCTGAGGATCAGCCCGGCGCTGGCGCGTTGCACGTAGTACTCGGCCATCAGCGCGTTGGGCACCCGGCCTTCATCGGCGCGGCAGCGGGTCAGCGGGGCCATGATGATGCGGTTGGGCAGTTGCAGGTCGCCCAGCGTGATCGGGTCGAAGAGCGTAGTCATGCGGTTTCCTTTTCAGAGCGCTTGGCTCAACTGTTCGAGGAAGGCCTGAATGGTCTCCTCATTGCGTTTGAAGAAGTGCCATTGGCCGATCTTCTGGCTGCTGATCAGGCCGGCGCGCTGCAAGATGGCCAGGTGAGCAGAAACGGTCGACTGCGACAGGCCGCAGCGTTGGTCGATCTGCCCGGCACAGACACCGTGTTCGGTGCTGTGGTGCTGGTCAGGAAACTGCGTTGCCGGGTCCTTCAGCCAGTCGAGGATTTCTCGCCGGACCGGGTGGGCCAGGGCTTTTATTATGTCGTCTAGATCGAGGGGCATGGGGTGTGGCTCATGGTGAAGCGGTCGATTGCGATAGGGGGACTGTAAATCGGTATTTCGCGATATACAAATATGAAGAGGTTCTGAGCTGAGCACCAATCGCTATATCGCGTTATGACGATATAGGCGGTGGCGGTGCTAGACTGACGCCATGAACTATCTCGCACACTTGCACCTCGGCGGCCCCGCGCCGCAGCAACTGCTCGGCAGCCTGTATGGCGATTTCGTCAAGGGCTCGCTGGAAGGGCGCTTTCCTCCGGCGCTGGAAGCCGCTATCCGGCTGCACCGGCATATCGACAGCTACACCGACCGTCATCCGCTGGTGCTGGCCGCGCTGGAGCGGTTCCCTGTGCAGCGGCGGCGGTTTGCCGGCATTGTCCTGGATGTGTTTTTCGATCATTGCCTGGCGCGGCATTGGGCTGACTATGCCCAGCAGCCGTTGGCGCAGTTCACCTGTGATTTCTATCGGGTGTTGCTGGCGGAGCCTGAGTTGCCCGGGCGCCTGGCGCGCATTGCACCGTTCATGGCGGCCGATGACTGGCTGGGGGCGTATGGCGATTTTGCGACGCTGGAGCAAGTGTTCAACGGCATTGCGCGGCGGTTGTCGCGGCCGGAGGGGATGGCTGGCGTGATGCCTGAGTTGGAGCGGTTGTATGAGCCGCTGATGGCGGACTTTCGCGAGTTTTATCCGCAGTTGCAGGCGTTTGCGGCGGCCGAGCGGGTGTCTGGTTAATCTTGTGCTGCCTGCTCTGGCCTCTTCGCGGGCAAGTCGGACCGCCGCACCGCCGCTCCCACAGGTACCGCACAGATTTTGAGCACTGTGCAGTACCTGTGGGAGCGGCGGTGCGGCGGTCCGACTTGCCCGCGAAGAGGCCAGAGCAGGCAGAACCAAAGCTCAGGCAGCGCGAGCCTGCCGCCGTGGCACCACTGTTGCCTCTTCAACCCCAAACAGCGCCCCATGAATGGCCTGTTGCGCCTGCAATGCCAGCACCGCACGCTCCTTGCCAACACTGGCAATCGGCTGCAGCAGATGAATGCACACCTCGCCACGCGGCTGGGCAAACAGCCGCATCAGGTGCGACACCAAATCATCATCGCCAATGAACGGCGCAATCGGGTCAGCCTCGCCATTGCGCAGATACTGGATGGCCACCGGCTGCACCGGCACCGCCTGGTCGATGGCACCTGCCAGCAAACGACCGTGGAACGTGCGCACGTGGCGCCCATCGGTGGTGGTGCCTTCGGGGAAGATCAACAGCGGCCGGGCGTCGCTCAGTTGCGCGCTGATCTGCTCCCGCAGCCGTTGGCTGTCGCCACCGCCGCGCCGGATGAACAGCGTGCCGGCCTTTTCTGCCAGCCACCCGGCCACAGGCCAGTGGCGCACCTCGGCTTTGGACAGGAACGACAGCGGAAGCAGCATGCCGAGCAGCGGGATGTCGGCCCAGGAGACGTGGTTGCTGACCCACAGCATCGGCTGTTTGGGCAGCTTGCCTAACACCCTGACCTCGAAGGGCAAGGCTGCGACCAGGCGTTTCATGAACCAGCAGCTCCAGCGTTGCCGGCGCTCGATCGAAGCCGTCAAGCCAACGCGTTCGCCAAGGGCGATCACGCTGGCCATCAGCAGACCGAGCAGCAGCACCAGCATCAGCCGTGTCAGGCGGGCGAGTACCCGCAGCTTCGGCATCAGACCGCCGCCTTGAAGTGGCGGGCGTAGCGTGGGCAGAGGTCGTCGCGCTTGAGCAGGATGAACACGTCGGCGACCTGGAAGTCCTCATCCCAGCAGGGTTCGCCGCAAATCTTCGCACCCAGGCGCATGTAGGCCTTGAGCAGCGGTGGCATTTCGGCGATGACATTGTTTGGCAGGGCCAGCTTCGGCAGCGGGTTTTTAGGCTCGGCGCGCAGGTGCTCGTTGCACAGGTAGCGTTCGCGCAGGCGCTGCATGACCGCATGGGCCTGCACGCCACCGTCCTGCATGGGGATGCTGGCGCACCCCATCAGGTAGCTGTAGCGCCCTTCGTTGAGCACTTCGGCCAACTCGCCCCAGAGCACGGCGATGGTGCCGCCGTTGCGGTATTCGGCGGCCACGCAGGTGCGGCCCAGTTCAAGAATCGGCCCTTGCAACTGCAACAGGCCGTGCAGGCTGAACTCTTCTTCGCTGTAGAAACGGCCAAGGCTGCTGGCAGCCTGGTGGTCGAGCAGCCGGGTGGTGGCGACCAGTTCGCCGGTGCTCAGGTCGCGCACGCCGATGTGGCGGCAGTGCGGGTCATAGTCATCCATGTCCAGACCGTGTTCGGCACCCTTGAGCTTGGCCTTGAATTCTGCGCTGAACACTTTGTAGCGCAAGGCCTGGGCTTCCTGCAGGGCCGTGGCGCCGACCAGGCGTTCAGCTTGCAGACGGCGTTCAGTGCTGTTGTCGCCGGTGTGAGCGATCCGAGTCATTACGAGTCTCCATAAGCCAGCCATGAAGGGTTGCGGCCGGTCGGCTTTGTTGTGCAAAGTCAGCCTAGGTAGACGGGGTGTCACCCCTGTGAATCTTTGGTGATGCTTGCGTGACACCCGCCCTCAACCCCCGCAAGGAGCTGCGTCCGATGGCCTGGCTACAACGACTCAACGACCCGCTGCGCCAACCTGTGGCCGGCACCCTGGGCGAAACCTACGCCGCGCTGCTTGAGCGCCTGGGCCAGGTCGCCCCGTTCGAACTGGCGGTGCTCGGCGGGCGCTCGATGGCCACGCCGGGCCTGGCCTTTCTCGTCGGTTACCAAGCCGCCTTGCGCGTGCTCTGGCCCAGCGCGCCGGCCAGCCTCGGCGCCCTGTGCGCCACCGAGCGGCGCAGCGTGCGACCGGCGGACATGCGTACGCGTGTCGACGGGTTGCGCCTGACCGGCAGCAAGGATTTCGTCACCGCCGGGCTTGAGGCGGAATGGTTGCTGGTGGCGGCGCGCAGTGAAGCGGCAGGCGAGGCACCACGCTTGAACCTGGCGGTGGTGTACCCGGGCGAACCGGGGGTGACGTTGGAGGCGTTGCCGACCTTGCCGCTGATGCCCGAAGTCGGCCATGGCCGGTTGCACCTGGAGCAGGCGGCGTGCGAATTGCTGGCCGGAGATGGTTGGGATGCCTACGTCAAACCGTTTCGTTCGCTCGAAGACTTGTACGTACTTACTGGTTTGACGGCCTGGCTGTATGGCGTCGGCCAGGAGTGTGCGTGGCCGCAGGCGTTGCGCTTGCGCCTGCTGAGCGTGTTGGCCGGGTGTGCGGAAGGCAGCCGTCAGTGTGCGGACAGTGTGGGTTGCCATTTGTTGCTGGCGGGGTTGTTTGCGCAGTTTCAGGCGCTGCGCGCTGATATTGATGAGGCGTTGCTAGCTGGGCCCAAGCAGTGGGCGCAATTGTGGCAGCGTGATCAAGGGGTGATGGCGCTGGCTGCAGCAGCGCGGGAGAAGCGCCTGGCCAAGGCCTGGGCGGCTGCAGGATTGTCATGAAAGGCCGGCAGACTTGGGTGAACATTTGAATGTTGGGGCTGCAACGCAGCCCCATATTATGTGAGCTCAAGATGGAAAAGGTTCTGCTGGCCCTGCTGTGGCTTGTCATGTCCTCGGCCCGCGCCGAACACTGGCCAGCCCCCGACTGGCAAACCGACACTGCCCCACTCGACTGGCAAGCCGTTGACGCCTACGCCTTCCCCGCTGACCGCAGCATCCACACCAACGCCCTGCTGATCATCCGCGACGGCCGCATTCTCTATGAACGCTACACCCACCCCACAACCGCCCATACCGCGCACCTCACCTGGTCCGTGAGCAAGAGCGTGCTGGCCACGGTGCTGGGTGTTGCCCAAGGCGAGGGCCGCTTCCAACTGCAGGACCCGGTCGCCCGCTTCTATCCACCCATGCAAACCCACCCGGACGTGCGCCTGGCCGACCTGCTGCACTGGGCCAGCGGCCTGGGCTGGCAGGAAGACTACGAGTACGCCCCGTTAAACTCCTCCGTGGTGGCCATGCTCTACACCCGCGGCCGTGGGGACATGGCGGCCTACACAGCGGCGCGGCCAGCGGCCCGCACACCAGGGCAGCATTTTTTGTATTCCAGCGGTGACAGCAACCTGCTGGCTGCAGCGTTACGCGGCATGCTCGATGCCGGGCAGTACCCCGACTACCCCTGGCAGGCGCTGTTCACGCCGCTGGGCATCCACAGCGCGGTGTGGGAGCGCGATGCTGCTGGTACCTATGTCGGCTCTTCGTACCTCTACCTCACTGCCCGGGACCTGGCGCGCATTGGCCTGTTGATGCAGCGCGAGGGGCGCTGGGGTGATCGGCAACTGCTGCCTGCAACCTGGGTGGCCTTCAATCGCACACCCTTTGCACAGGCCGAGCCAGTGCCGGGCGAAGCCAACCCGGGTGGCCACTGGTGGCTCAACGATGCGCAGGCCTGGCCGGATGCCCCCGCGGACACCTACGCCGCGCTGGGCCATTGGGGCCAGGCGCTGTACGTGTTGCCTAGGCAAAAACTGGTGATTGTCCGCTATGCCGATGACCGCGACGGCACCTACCAGCATGACCAACTGCTCAAGCGTGTGCTGGCGGCGCTGGCCGGGGAGGGCGCATGAGGCGGGCGCTGCGGGTGCTTGTGGCGCTGCTTGCCGTGTCGCTGGGCTGGAGCGCGTGGCAGGCGCGCCAGGCGCTGGCGGATTTCCCGAGCATTCTCTCGGCCTATTCGGCCAAGGAGTATTGCTCGTGCCGCTTCGTCATGGGGTTCGACCCGGCCTACTGCAACGCCTACGTGAAACAGTGGCTGCCGCTGAGCCTGCTTGAAGAAAGCAGCGAGCAACGGCGCGTTACCGCCGAAGGCCTGGGCCGGCGTAACCAGGCTGCCTGGCAGGGCGTGCGCGAGGGCTGCCGCTTGCTGCCATGATGGCGGGCGGGTAAGGTTGCGGTCTTGTTTCACGAGATCTGTCATGTTCAAGTTGCCCCGTCTCCTGCCCGCATTATTGCTGGCCCTATGCCTTCCTGCCCACGCCAACTGGCACCTCGATGGCGAGTCATCACGCCTGTCGTTCATTACCGGCAAAAACGGTGATACGGCCGAAGTTCATCGCTTTCTGGTGCTGCATGGCACGGTAGACCGCAAGGGTGCGGCTGGCCTGCGTATCGAAATGGATTCGGTCAGCAGTGGTATCCCGCTGCGCGACGAGCGCATGCGTGACGGCCTGTTCGAGGTCGAGCAGTTCGCCGAGGCCACGGTGAAGGCACAGCTGGACCTGCGGCCGATCAACGACCTGGCCAACGGTGCGCAGATCGAGCTGCGCCTGCCACTGACGGTAACGCTGCATGGCCAGTCCCACAGCTACAATGCCTTGCTGCTGGCCACACGGCTGGACGAGCGGCGCTTTCAGGTGGTGACCCTGGAGCCCTTGGTACTGCGCGCCGAGGATTTTGGCCTGGTGCCGGGGCTGGAGAGCTTGCGCAAGTTCGCTGGGCTCAAGTCCATCAACCCATCGGTACCGGTTAATGCGGTGCTGATCTTTACCGCCCGCTGACATGCCGGGGCCGGTCTTCCCCTGGCGGGATGGCAACCAGTTCGAACTGCTGATCGACGGCCCCGAGTTCTTTCCACGCATGCTCCAGGCGATCACGCGTGCCGAGTTCCAGGTCGACCTCGAACTGTATCTGGTCGAAGCGGGCGCGTGCGCCGATGCGGTGGTCGACGCGCTGGCACACGCTGCCCGGCGCGGTGTGCGGGTGCGCTGCCTGTTCGATGACTATGGTTCGCTGGCCTTCAACAGCGCCTTGCGCCAGCGGCTGCTTGAGGCCGGCGTGTACCTGCGCTGGTACAACCGCCTGCGCTGGAAGCGTGGCCTGCGTAACCTCTACCGCGATCACCGCAAGCTGCTGCTGGTGGACGAGCGCTGGGCGGCGGTGGGCGGCACGGGTGTCACCGATGAATTCTGGACGCCGGGCACCGCTACCAGCGAATGGCATGAGGTGATGGTGCAAATAGAAGGCCCTGTGGTCACCGACTGGCAACTGCTGTTCGACCGCCAATGGCACGCCAACAACCGCCGCACCGCCTGGCGGCCGGCTGAAGGCTTTGGCCTGCCACGCCTGCCCAAGGTGCCGGCACAAGGGCAGGGCATGGGCCGGGTAGCCTATGCCGACGCCCGTCAGCATCAGGACATCCTGCATGCGCTGGTGCGTGCGCTGAACAGCGGCAAGCAGCGGGTATGGCTGGCCACGCCGTATTTTCTGCCGACCTGGAGCGTGCGCCGCTCGTTGCGCCGCGCAGCCAGCAAGGGCCTGGACGTGCGCCTGTTGCTGACCGGGCCGCGTACCGACCACCCGTCGGTGCGCTATGCCGGGCATCGCTATTACCCACGTCTGTTGCGCGCCGGGGTGAAGATATTCGAGTACCAGCCGTGTTTCCTGCACCTGAAAATGGCCGTGGTGGACGACTGGGTCAGCGTCGGCTCGTGCAACTTTGACCACTGGAACCTGCGCTTCAACCTTGAGGCCAACATCGAGGCCCTTGACCCGCCGCTGACCGCTGCCGTGGTGGCCAGTTTCGAGCGTGATTTCGCCTTGAGCGAAGAAGTCGACCTCGCTCACTGGCATGCCCGGCCACTGTGGCGACGGGTGAAACAGCGGGTGTGGGGGTGGCTCGACCGGTTGGTGGTCAACGTACTCGACCGCCGTGACTAAGAGCGACTATCGTGCAGTGACTGTTCACAGGCAATGGAAGGAATGGATGTGATGACGGCGAAGAAGATTCTCATGCTGGTGGGTGATTACGTCGAAGATTACGAGGCGATGGTGCCGTTCCAGGCCCTGAGCATGGTGGGCCATACGGTACATGCCGTGTGCCCCGAGAAGCTCGCGGGCCAGACCGTGCGCACTGCCATCCATGACTTCGAGGGTGAACAGACTTACAGCGAGAAACCGGGGCATAATTTTGCCCTGAACTACGACTTTGTGCGCGTGCGTGCCGAAAGCTATGACGCCCTGCTGATCCCCGGTGGCCGTGCCCCTGAATACCTGCGCTTGGATGACAAAGTGCTGGACCTGGTCAGGGCGTTCAACGATGCGGGCAAGCCGATTGCCGCAGTGTGCCATGGGGCTCAGTTGTTGGCAGCGGCTGGCGTGTTGGAAGGGCGCGAGTGCAGTGCCTACCCGGCGTGTGCACCCGAGGTGCGCTTGGCGGGCGGCACGTTCATCGATATCGCGGTGGACCAGGCGCACGTAGATGGCAACCTGGTGACTGCGCCGGCATGGCCTGCGCACCCGGCCTGGCTGGCGGCATTTTTGAAGGTGCTGGGGACTCGCATTTCCTGAACCGGCCCATTCGCGGGCAAGCCCGCTCCCGCAGGGTAGCTGCTGCCCTTCAGTTCAGTAGAGCACCTGTGGGAGCGGGCTTGCCCGCGAAAGGGCCCGTACAGGAAGCACAGCTCGAACAGTTTTAGCCGACCTGCTCAACCCAGTCATTGAGGTTGTAGTAGTTGGTCACCCGGGCAATCTTGCCGCAGTGAATATAGAAGAACGCCCCCGCTGACAGCACATACGTCTGCCCATTGGCCGCAGGTAGCCCTTCGTCATCGGCGAGGTATTCGCCATGCACCGTGAACTCCGCCGCTGCCCGGCTGCCGTCGGCATTCTGCATCACCACGATATCGGCCAGGCGCTCACGGTAGCAGCGGTTCATCTTGTCCATGAACGCGGCAAACCTGGCCTTGCCCATCTGCCGCTCGCCCTGGTTGATGTCGTGGATCACGTCTTCGCTGAGCAGGGCGAGAAAGCCTGGCATGTCACCGGCATTGAAGGCTGCGTAGTATGCATTTACCAGTTCGGTAGCGGTCATGGAACAATACCTGTCGTGTAGGGAAAAGGCGGAGCGTGGGTTCGGATGATAGGGTTTCCCCTCAAGCCCGGCTTAGCCGAGCGCGTCATCCACATCGACAAAACGACCGCCAAGCATGGAAATACGCCTGTTGCACGGCGCCGCTATCGCGCCTTACATCGATGACCTCGCTCGCCTGCGCCTGACCGTGTTCCGCGAGTTTCCCTACCTTTACGACGGCACGCCGGAGTATGAGGCCGACTACCTGTCTACTTACGCCCGCTCTGGGCGCAGCCTGGTGGTGCTGGCGCTGGACGCCGGCCGGGTGGTGGGTGCCGCCACCGGCCTGCCGCTGGTGGACGTTGCCGCCGAGTTCCAGCAACCGTTCCTGGCCCAAGGGCGTGACCCTGCCAGCGTGTACTACTTCGGTGAATCGGTCGTGTTGCCGGAGTACCGGGGCCAAGGCCTGGGCGTGCGCTTCTTTATCGAACGCGAGTCCTATGCCCACAAGCTTGCCGAATTCGACTATTGCGCCTTCTGTGCCGTCGAGCGCCCAGGCGTGCACCCCCGGCGGCCGGCCGATTACAAGCCCTTGCAAGGGTTTTGGCGCAATCGAGGCTTTCTGCACGACCCCTCTTTGCGCACCACCTATGGCTGGCGCGACCTGGATGAGCAGGAAACATCCGAAAAGATCATGTCGTTCTGGCTCAAGGAACTGCCGATATGATCCGTCTGGCGGCCTGCCAGTACGCCATCGAGCTGCACAAGGCCTGGGATGCTTACGTCGACCATCTGCAGCGCTTGTGCGCCGAAGCCGTGCAAGACGGCGCCCAGTTGCTGCTGTTGCCGGAGTACGCGGGCCTGGTGCTCAGCGGGCTGCTACGCGAGGAGCAGCGGGGTGATCTGAAGGGTTCCATCGCCGGTATCCAGCCGTTGATCGAACCCTGGAAGGCCTTGTGTGAGCGCATCGCCCGGCGCTGGGGTATCTATCTGCAACCTGGCAGCCTGCCGGTGCAGGACGGCGATGGCCGCTATCGCAACCGCGCCTGGCTGTTTGGCCCCGACGGTGTGCTGGGTTATCAGGACAAACTGATCATGACCCGTTTCGAGCGCGAGCAATGGGATATCGCGCCGGGCGAGGGGCTGAAGGTATTCGAGACCAAGCTTGGCAAGCTGGGCATTCTGATCTGCTACGACAATGAGTTTCCGATGCTGGCCCGGCACTTGGCCGAAGCAGGCGCCGACCTGATTCTGGCCCCCAGTTGCACCGACACTGAGGCCGGTTACAACCGGGTGCGTATCGGCGCCCAGGCAAGGGCGCTGGAAAACCAGATTGCCGTGCTGCAGAGCCCGACGGTAGGGCTGGCGCCGTGGTCGCCAGCGCTGGATGAGAACATTGGGCGTGCGGGGTTGTTCGTACCGCCGGACCATGGGATGCCCGCGGATGGCGTGGTGGCGCTGAGTGATCAGCTCAACCCGGCCGGCAGCCAGTGGCTGATGTGTGAGATGGACCTTGAGGCCGTACGGCGGGTGAGGCAGGAGGGGCAGGTGTTTACCCGGCGCGACTGGCCAGAGCAGTTCGGGCGGATGCTGTAAATGAAAACGCCCGGCGGATGCCGGGCGTTTTCGATCAGGCCAGAGGTGAATTACTTCACTTCAACAGCCAGGCTTTCGGCAATCTTGCTCTGCCACAGCGCAGGGCCGGTGATGTGCACCGACTCACCGTTGCTGTCCACCGCGACGGTGACTGGCATGTCTTTCACGTCGAACTCGTAGATCGCTTCCATACCCAGCTCGGCGAAGGCCAGGACCTTCGACTTGCGGATCGCCTGGGCTACCAGGTAAGCGGCGCCGCCAACGGCCATCAGGTACACGGCCTTGTTGTCCTTGATCGCTTCGATGGCGGTCGGGCCACGCTCGGACTTGCCGATCATGCCCAGCAGGCCAGTTTGCTCGAGGATCTGGCGGGTGAACTTGTCCATGCGGGTAGCGGTGGTCGGGCCGGCTGGGCCAACCACTTCGTCACCGACCGGGTCGACTGGGCCGACGTAGTAGATGAAGCGGCCTTTGAGGTCCACTGGCAGTTCTTCGCCACGGTTGAGCATCTCGACCATGCGCTTGTGCGCAGCGTCGCGGCCGGTGAGCATCTTGCCGTTGAGCAGGATGGTCTCGCCTGGCTTCCAGCTGGCGACTTCTTCCGGGGTGATGTCGTCGAGGTTGACGCGGCGGGCGCTTGGGCCGGCTTCCCAGACGATTTCCGGGTAGGCGTCCAGCGACGGCGCTTCCAGCTCGGCTGGGCCGGAGCCATCGAGCACGAAGTGCGCGTGACGGGTGGCGGCGCAGTTCGGGATCATGCACACCGGCAGCGAGGCCGCGTGGGTCGGGTAGTCCATGATCTTGACGTCGAGCACAGTGGTCAGGCCGCCCAGGCCCTGGGCACCGATGCCCAGCTGGTTGACCTTCTCGAACAGCTCCAGGCGGATCTCTTCGATGCGGTTTTGCGGGCCGCGGGCTTTCAGCTCATGGATGTCGATGGACTCCATCAACACTTCCTTGGCCATGACCGCAGCTTTTTCGGCGGTACCGCCGATGCCGATGCCGAGCATGCCAGGTGGGCACCAGCCAGCGCCCATGGTCGGAACGGTCTTCAGCACCCAGTCGACGATCGAGTCGGACGGGTTGAGCATGGCCATCTTCGACTTGTTTTCCGAGCCGCCGCCTTTGGCTGCGACATCGACTTCGACCTTGTCGCCAGGGACGATCGAGTAGTGGATGACGGCCGGGGTGTTGTCCTTGGTGTTCTTGCGGGCACCGGCCGGGTCGGCCAGGATCGAGGCGCGCAGGACGTTCTCAGGCAGGTTGTAGGCGCGACGCACACCTTCGTTGATCATGTCGTCGACGCTCAGGGTGGCGCCGTCCCAGCGCACGTCCATACCGACGCGCACGAACACAGTAACGATACCGGTGTCCTGGCAGATCGGGCGGTGGCCGGTGGCGCACATGCGCGAGTTGATCAGGATCTGGGCGATGGAGTCGCGCGCGGCAGGCGACTCTTCACGCAGGTAGGCCTCGTGCATCGCCTGGATGAAATCGACGGGGTGGTAGTACGAGATGAATTGCAGGGCGTCGGCAACGCTCTGAATCAGGTCGTCTTGCTTGATCACGGTCATGCAGCGCGCTCCTCTTAAAGACGGGAACATTCGTAAAGGCCCTTCGACACTGCACACCTGTGTGTCGAAACGCCTGGCAAGGCGTCGGCAGGTCAGGCCGACGTAAAAAGGCGCGGCAGTATAGCGCGCCTCACCGTGCGAAACACCTGCGTGTGGTCTGGACCATGGTCGGCAGGGTGGCGGGCATCCTTTTTGCTGCCAATAGCGGCTTGCCTTAGAGTGACGATGTGTACCCGGAGAATGATGACCATGCCTGAACTCTGTGTGGGCGAGCGCCGCTGGACGGTGCCCACCGGCAGCAACCTGCTCGATGCCTTGAACGCGGCGGGCTTGAATGTGCCCTACAGCTGCCGCGCAGGCAGTTGCCACGCCTGCCTGGTGCATTGCCTGGACGGGCAACCGGCGGATGCCTTGCCCGAGGCCTTGGCGCTGGACAAGCACGCACAGGGCTGGCGCCTGGCGTGCCAGTGCCGGGTGGTGGATGACCTGCGCGTGGCGGTGTTCGACCCGCTGCTCGAAGGCATGCCCGCGACGGTATGTGCACTGGACTGGTTTGGCGATGTGTTGCGCTTGCGCCTGCGGCCCGAGCGGGCGCTGCGCTACCAGGCCGGCCAGCATCTGGTGCTGTGGAACGGTGCGGTCGCGCGGCCATATTCGTTGGCAAGCCTGCCGGGTGAGGATGATTTTCTCGAGTTTCATATCGACTGCCGGCGGCCAGGGGCGTTTTGTGACAGCGCTCGGGGCTTGCGGGTTGGTGATGAGCTGCGCCTGGGCGAGCTCAGGGGCGGGGCGTTGCACTACGACCCGGACTGGCAGGAGCGGCCGCTCTGGATGTTGGCGGCGGGTACCGGGCTTGCGCCATTGTGGGGCATCTTGCGTGAGGCTGTGCGGCAGGGGCATCGCGGCGAGATTCGGGTGCTGCATGTAGCGCGGGACAGTGCCGGGCATTACCTGGCTGAAGCGTTGCACGGCCGGGTAGGTGTGACCGTCGAGCTGGTGCTGGCGGAGCAGATGGAGGAAGCGCTGGCGGGGTTGCGGATGGTGTCACGACAGACGGTGGCACTCGTATGCGGGGCGCCCGCGAGTGTCGAGCGTTTCGCCCGGCGCCTGTTCATTGCTGGGGTGCCGAGAGGCCAGGTGTATGCGGATGCCTTTGTTGAACACGTTTGAACCTTGAACGAAGCACCTTGGTCAATCGCGGGCAGTTCGCGATTGACCGTTTGCCATGTGCCGGTGCTGATTGTCAGGGCGCTGTGAGGCAACGTAGCAGGAAACCTTTGCGGGTCCAGCCTTGCTCCTCTTCCTCATCGTCCTCGCCGGTAACCAATGTGCTGCCGTCTGGCTGCAGTTCGCTGCTTGAGACCATATCCATGCTCTTCCCTAGAGAAAACGACAGCCAGCCATTCTCCTGAAAACCACTGTCCGGTAGGCCGTCGGGCGAGAACCTGCCGACCAAAAGATCAGCTTGACTCCCGCTGGTGTCGCCTACGGTGATGATGGCCTGGTCGTGGAAGACGGCGACCGTTTTCCAGTAACCACGGGTACCCAGTGAGGTAGTGATGAAGCCCGACAACGGTTGGCCCTGATTATCGAAAGCGGCGATCACACTTTTTTGAGGTACTTCGCCGCCGGCACAGACAATGGCGTTAGAAGCGAGTTTGGCAATCGAGAAAAAGTTGGCATCAGAAGTCAGCTCGGCGAAGGCAAAGCCTTCGTTACCGAATGTCGAGTCATAGTCACCGCTACTGTGCAGCCGGATGACACAGGCTAAGTCGCGATCAGCAGTCATGACCGAACCGCCCAGCAGAATGAATTCACCGTCCAGAAGCATCGCGGTCGTGTAAGTAAGGTATCCCCTGGGCGGTGTAAGCTGCTTGTAACCGGTGCCGTTGAAGCTCGTATCCAAAGCGCCGTCGGCGTTGAACCGCATGATCGTGGAGTGGCTATTGTTGAACTGAAATGTGAGGTAAACCTTGTCGTTCGCCGCGAGTGTCTGCACCTGCGGTGGTCCCTCAGCGACTTCAATAACGCGGGGTGTGGATGAGACGTGTTTTTGCTCGTGCACCTCAAGGTCTGTGGGCGCTTTGATCAAAACATGGCCATCCTTGCCGAATGACTTGTCTAGAAAACCGCTGCTGCTGAATCGAGCCAGAGCGGGTTGTAGCCCATTATGCATTCCGATCATGAGGATTTTGCCGTCTGAGAGCAGGTGAACGCTGCTGCCAGCGGCGGATAACGGGGGGGCAAACTTGCCTTTGGTCAGCCCGTCTGTCTGACCAAATTGTTTATCGAGTTTGCCTTTGTTATCCACACGGAAAAGGACGTAATCGCCGTCCATACCCGTGCCAACGCAAATTCTGCCGTCCCCGTCTGGGATTGAAGACGCGATTCGCTGAATCGACCGGTGTGGGCGAGCGACGCCGTAGGTGCCGTAGTCAGGGTCCAGCACGTTCTGTTTGCGGGTTGTGCTCATCGCTTTTCACCTTTCGTGTTGAACAGTGTGAAGCCGTTGCGTCACTCAACGATCGCAGGCTGGGCGCCAAGACGAAACTGGCAAAAATGCTAGGTAGCGGACATGAAAAAGCCCCGTGAGTAGGGCTCACGGGGCTTCTTGACTACGGGCGTGTAAGGCAATCAGACCAGTGGATCACCGACATGCAGGATCTTCATGCCGTTGGTGCCACCGATGGTGTGGTAGCTGTCGCCCTTGGTCAGGATCACCCAGTCACCTTGTTGCACCAAACCACGCTTGAGCAGTTCGTCGACCGCCGCCTGGCTCACCTTGTCGGCCGGCAGCGAAGCCGGGTCGAAGGCGATCGGGTAGACACCGCGGAACATCGAGACGCGAGCCTGGGTAGCGCGGTGCGGCGACAGGGCGAAGATCGGCACGTGCGAACGCAGGCGCGACATGATCAGCGGGGTGTAGCCACTCTCGGTGAGGGCGATGATCGCCTTGACACCCGGGAAGTGGTTGGCGGTGTACATGGCCGCCAGGGCGATGCTTTCGTCGCAACGCTCGAAGGTGGTGTGCAGGCGGTGGCTGGACTTCTGGTTGGTCGGGTGCTTCTCGGCACCCTGGCAGATGCGCGCCATGGCCTGGACGGCTTCGATCGGGTAAGCGCCGGCGGCACTTTCGGCCGACAGCATCACCGCATCGGTGTTGTCCAGCACGGCGTTGGCCACGTCGGACACTTCGGCGCGGGTCGGCATCGGGTTCTGGATCATCGACTCCATCATCTGGGTCGCCACGATCACCGCTTTGTTGTTGCGGCGGGCGTGCTGGATGATCTTCTTCTGGATGCCGATCAGCTCGGCGTCGCCGATTTCCACGCCCAGGTCGCCACGGGCAACCATGACGGCGTCGGAGGCGGCGATCAGCTTGTCGAGGGTTTCGTCGTCGGCAACGGCTTCGGCACGCTCGATCTTGGCCACCAGCCAGGCGCTGCCGCCGGCCTCGTCACGCAGCTTGCGGGCGTATTCCATGTCGCTGGCGTCACGTGGGAACGATACGGCCAGGTAGTCCAGGTCCATTTCCGCGGCCAGCTTGATGTCGGCCTTGTCTTTTTCGGTCAGGGCCGGTGCGGTCAGGCCGCCACCTTTGCGGTTGATGCCTTTGTGGTCCGACAGCGGGCCACCGATGATCACTACGCAGTGCAGTGCATCAGCAGTGGCGGTCTCGACGCGCATGACCACACGGCCGTCGTCGAGCAGCAGTTCGTCACCGACGCCGCAGTCCTTGACCAGGTCGGGATAGTCGATACCGACGATGTCCTGGTTGCCTTCGGTCAGCGGGTGGGCGGTGGAGAAGGTGAACTTGTCACCGATCTTCAGTTCGATGCGCTTGTTGCTGAACTTGGCGATGCGGATCTTCGGACCTTGCAGGTCGCCCAGCAATGCGACGTGGCGGCCGTTCTTGGCCGCGATTTCACGGATCAGGCGAGCGCGCGCCTTGTGCTCGTCCGGCGTGCCGTGGGAGAAGTTCAGACGTGCCACGTCCAGGCCGGCAAGGATCAGTTGTTCGATCACTTCCGGCGAGTTGCTGGCGGGGCCAAGGGTGGCGACGATTTTGGTACGGCGGATGGTCATGCACAGACTCCTATAGTGAAGCGCAGCGAAAGGCTACTCCTGAATCTCGCTGTAGTCATTGTTCCGTTGCACTACCTGCGACCAAGGCAGGGTAGCGTTTGAACGGTCAGGGCATCCTTGCAAAAGGGTGTGAAGATTTATGGGCAAAGGCCGATACACTGGCATCAAAGGAGACCCCTCATGCGAGCCCTGATCGTTTTAGCCTTGGCGGCCAGCGCCGTCGGCTGCACCCGCTGGTCGATGGACCACCACTTGAACAATGCCTACCGTGCCTACGACCGCGGTGATTGCCAGCGGGTGATGCTGGAGCTTTCGCAGGTCGACCGCACCAGCCGCGCGCGACCGTTCGTCCACCCCGAGGTGTCGCTGCTGCGTGGCCAGTGCCTGGAACGCCAGAAATTGTTCGTGGACGCTGCACAGACCTACGAGTACATGATCCATGCCTACCCGGGCAACGAATACGCGTACCGCGCCCAGGCCCGGCTGCAGACCCTCGAGAAGCTTGGCCATTACCGTGGCGCCGAGGCTGCCGTGGCCAACCCGGTGCAGACCACCCCTTGGCGTTAACACCAAGGTGTGATTTATTTCACGGGATTAACCGCGCGCGCTGCGCTAATCTGTAACTCAGTTGTTACAACAACCGCCAGTACCGCGCATTCCTGGCACCGGGTACGGACTGCACTTGTGATCATCTTCAACAAGCGGCATATCGAACGCCATCAGTTGCCCTGCGTTCTCAAGGTCTTCAACCGTTTTACCGATCAGCCGATCGGCCAGCTGGGTAATGCCTCAGAAGACGGGTTGATGCTCATCAGCCAACTGCCGGTGCTGGTCGGGCCGGATTACGAGCTGCAACTGCGTTTGCCGCTGGCCGGTGGCGGGCATCAGTTCATCAACCTCACCGCCAGTTGCCTGTGGTGCCGCGAAGACCAGACGCCCGGCCATTACGACTCCGGCTTCATGTTGCTGCAGGCGCCCCGCGAGTACGACGAGTTCGTTCGCTCTCTGCACGACTATTTCAGTTTCCGCCCCGCCAACGCTTCCGCTAGAGCCGAGTAGGCTAGAATCGGGTCGACCTCGATACAGGACGACCCCGTGAGCTCCAGCATTTTCTGGCACGACTACGAAACCACTGGCATCAACCCGCGCTGCGACCGGCCGCTGCAGGTGGCCGGTGTGCGCACCGACTTCGACCTCAACGAAATCGAAGAACCGATCAGCCTCTATTGCCGCCCCTCGGACGACATCCTGCCGCACCCGGCTGCTTGCCTGGTCACCGGCATCACCCCGCAACAGTTGGAAACCCAAGGGCTGTGCGAAGCCGAATTCATGACCCGGGTGCACGCGCAACTGGCGCGCCCAGGCACCTGTGGCGCCGGCTACAACACCCTGCGCTTTGACGATGAAGTGACGCGCTACAGTCTTTACCGCAACTTTTTCGACCCTTATGCCCGTGAGTGGCAGGGCGGCAACAGCCGCTGGGACCTGATCGACATCGTGCGCACGGCCTACGCCTTGCGCCCTGAAGGCATCGAGTGGCCGCAGCAGGATGGCCGTACCAGCCTACGTCTGGAGCTGCTCAGCAAAGCCAATGGCATCGACCATGGCCACGCCCACGAGGCACTTTCCGACGTGCGGGCCACGATTGCCCTGGCGCGCTTGATCCGGCAGAAACAGCCGAAATTGTATGAGTGGCTGTTTCAGCTACGCAGTAAACAAAAAGTGATGGAACAGGTCCGTTTGTTGCAGCCGCTGGTACATATTTCGGGGCGTTTTTCGGCGGCCCGTAATTACCTGGGTGTGGTCCTGCCGCTGGCGTGGCACCCGCGCAATCGCAATGCCCTGATTGTCTGCGACCTGCATCAGGAAACCCTACCGTTATTGCGGGAAAGTCCTGAAGTTCTTCGTCAGCGCTTGTATACCCGCCACGAAGAATTGGCCGAGGGCGAATTACCCGTTCCGCTTAAATTGGTGCAGATCAATCGTTGCCCAGTGCTGGCGCCACTCTCGGTATTGCGCCCGGCCGATCAACAACGGTTGGGCATCGACTTGACGTTGTTACAATCGCGTGGCGAACAGCTGGCCAATCAACAAGCACACTGGCAAGACAAGCTGGAACACATCTACGGCAAGGATGATTTCACGCCGAGTGAAGATCCTGAACAACAGTTGTATGACGGTTTTCTGGGCGACCGTGATCGGCGTTTGTGTGAGCAAGTTCGCACGCTGGAACCCGCGCAATTGGGCCAGGGGCACTGGATGTTCGATGACCCGCGCATGCCTGAACTGTTGTTCCGTTATCGGGCTCGCAACTTCCCTGAGACCTTGAACAGTGAAGAGCGTCAGCGTTGGTATGGCTTCTGTCAGCAACGCCTGAGCGACCCGCAGTGGGGCGCGCCGAATACCCTGGGTGATTTCGAGCAGGCGCGGCAGCGTGCCTGGGAAGGCGCCGACGAGGCGGGCCGGCGGGTACTGGATGCGTGGCAGGAACACGCCCGAAAACTGCAGGCACAATTTGCAATTGCGCAGTGAATGGAAAAACAAAAACGCCGGCATTGAGCCGGCGTTTTTTTTGTTGCGCTAAGCAACGTTGAGCGTGCGGACAATCAGTCCAGCAGGGTCGCCCAGCTTTCAACCACGTCACCACCCCACTTGGCTTTCCATTCTTTCAGGGTTTTGTGGTTGCCGCCTTTGGTTTCGATCACTTCACCATTGTGCGGGTTCTTGTATTGCTTGACCTTGCGCGCACGCTTAGTGGCGGTAGGCTTGACCGCGCCGCGAGGCGCTTTGCTCAGTTTCGACTCTGGGTCGAGCAGGGCAATCACATCACGCAGCGACTTGGAGTACTCGCCCATCAGCGTGCGCAGTTTGCCTTCGAACTCCAGCTCTTGCTTCAGCTTGTCGTCTTGCGACAGGTTGGCCAGGCGGGCTTGAAGTTCCTTGATGGCTTCTTCGGTGGCGCGGTACTCGTTAATCAGGGACATGGAGAGTTCCTTTAATGCGTGTTCAGAAATGTGTGGGCCAATAATAGACAGGCGATACTCGCAAGTAAACATACAAATGGGCCATTAACTGTTAATTAAGCTGTGACAACATTTCTCTGCGTGAACAAAAATTTACATTAGCCCTGCGTTTTGTCATGCCGCTGAACAGGGCCACGTCTTGTGTGCCTGGCGGTGTGCACAACGCACGCGGTGCGATCCATACTGCGTTTTTCCTGGCGGGCCGCTAGAATGAGCGCCTTTGCGAAGTTCTGGAGTCTCATTCATGCGCACCTATCGTCTGGTGATCGCCTGCCCCGACCGTGTTGGCATCGTGGCGAAAGTCAGTAATTTCCTGGCCTTGTACAATGGCTGGATCAACGAAGCCAGCCACCACTCCGATGAACAGAGTGGTTGGTTCTTCATGCGTCATGAAATCCGTGCCGAATCCCTGCCATTCGGTATCGAGGCATTCCGCGAGGCGTTCGCGCCCATCGCCGAAGAGTTCTCCATGACCTGGCGTGTGACCGACTCGGCGCAAAAGAAGCGCGTGGTGTTGATGGCCAGCCGCGAATCCCACTGCCTGGCCGACCTGCTGCACCGCTGGCACACCGATGAGCTGGATTGCGATATCCCCTGCGTTATCTCCAACCACAACGACCTGCGCAGCATGGTCGAGTGGCACGGCATTCCGTTCTTCCATGTACCGGTCGACCCCAAGGACAAGGCGCCAGCCTTCGCCGAAGTGTCGCGCCTGGTCCAGGAGCACGCGGCCGACGTGGTCGTGCTGGCTCGCTACATGCAAATCCTGCCGCCGCAGCTGTGCCAGGACTACGCTGAAAAAGTGATCAACATCCACCACAGCTTCCTGCCGTCGTTCGTCGGCGCCAAGCCTTACCATCAAGCGGCCCTGCGCGGCGTGAAGCTGATCGGTGCGACGTGCCACTACGTGACCGAAGAGCTGGATGCCGGCCCGATCATCGAGCAGGACGTGGTACGTGTCAGCCATGCCGACAGTATCGAAGACATGGTCCGCTTCGGCCGTGATGTCGAGAAGATGGTGCTGGCCCGCGGCCTGCGTTATCACTTGGAAGACCGCGTGCTGGTGCACGGCAACAAGACCGTGGTGTTCGACTGATACCGAGCCGGTCTGCTTCGCAGCCCATCGCTGGCAAGCCAGCTCTCACCCGAACTGTGTAGCCTCCAAGGCTAGCGCCGCACCTGTGGGAGCCGGCTTGCCGGCGATGGGGCGCAAAGCGCCCCCTCAATCGCGAGGAAACGCTCATGCCAGATCCACGTGACAAAGCTGGCGCCTCACCACCGCCAACCCTCGGCGAGGGCTGCCTGGCCCGCTATGACCCCGAGGCCTTGAGTGACGCCGACGGCACCGACTTCCCCGGAGCAGCCGAACTCTGGCAGCAACTCAACCCGCCTGACGGCGCCAACGTTCCAGCAGCGGGCGTGCCAGCAAACAAGCGAACACCGGCCCACCCGCGAGCAGATAAAAGTAGTAAGTGACCGCGCGCCAGATAACGATCGCTGCGGCCGCTGTCGAACTGCCCACCAAGGGTGTGAGCAGGCTTGCCGAGGTCAATTCGGCGGCACCTGCGCCCCCCGGCAACAGGCTGAACTGGCCGGCGCTGAGCGAGAGCATCTGCACCAGGAAGCTGGGGATCCACGACAGCTCCACGCCCAACCCCTTCAGCACCAGGTACAGCACGCTGTAACGCAGGCCCCAATGCGCGCAGGTCAGGGTGAAGACCAGTGCCAGCGTGCGCTTGGGCAGGCGCCAGGTTTGTGCCAGGGCGTCGATGAAGTGCAGCAGCTTGCGCGCCCAGCGGCGTTTACGCCCCGCAGACATCCCCAGGCGCTGTAACAGGCGACCGTTCAAGCGCATCAGCCCGCGCCGGTAGCGCAGCAGCCCCAGTACTACGACCAATGCCGCACACAGCAACAGTGCGCTGCCCAGCAACATGCTTTGCTGGCTGTGCCCCAGGCGGTGGAACAACGCATAGCCGGCGATCGCCAGCATCGCGCAGAAGAAAAACAGCAAGTCGTTCAACTGGTCCATGGCGAATACCGCGCCGCTGCGCGCCGGACCAATGCGGTCGCGCGCCAGCAAGGCCATGAGGGTCAGCGGGCCGCCGCTGCCGCCAGGGGTGGTACAGATGGCGAACTCGGTGGCCATGACCACGCCGAGGCTGCGCAGGTAACGCAGCTGTGCGCCTTGCTGGCCGAGCAGCAGGCGCAGGCGAATGGCGTTGATCACCCAGCACAGCACGATCATACCCAGCAGCATCAGTAGCAGGCCGGGGTCGAAGCGTTGCAGCCTGGGCAGCAGTTCGCTGCCGCCCAGCAGCGTCGGTACCAACACCGCGCCCAGCAGGGCCAGGCCTAGCCAGCCCAGGCGATTCATGCGCTGGCCTGGCGGTCCAGCCAGGCAGACTTGGTCAACGGCTCGCGGCCCTCTGCCAGCAGCGCCTGCAGGGTGTGTAGCCAGTAGTCGCGTGATACGCGGTGGCGCATGTCCACCGGGTGCAGGCCGAGACGCAGGGTCTGCGCGCCACGCCAGCGTTGGCATTGCCAGTCGCAAAGCACCTTCGACACCCTTCGGCGCCAGGCGCTACGTGCGCTCCACACCAGGCCGGGGGCCTCGATGGCGGTGAACTCAGGCAGGCGGTACAGGTGCTGCGGTGTGCTGGTGTAGCGCAGCGGCAATTGGCGCAAGGCCTGGCGCGTGCCTTCGCTCATCAGCCAGGCGGGGGCGACGAAGCCGGCAACCGGCCAGGCTTGCCGCTCGAACACTGCCAGGCCTTGTTCCAGGCGTGCTAGCGCCTGACGTTGATCCAGCCCGTAGAATTCGCCTTCATGGGTATAGATGCGGCGCATGAAGAATGCGCCGGGGCTGCGCGGTGGCGCGCCGTCGTCGGCGTGGTAGTAGCCATGCAGCGCCAGCTCATCACCCAGTGCCAGGCGCCGGTCGAGTAGGCGGCAGAACGTGGGCGAGCGGTGCAGGGGGTTGCGGTGGTGAAAGTCTGGCACCACCAGCCAGGTCATGGGTACACCGCCAATCTTGTCGACGGCTTCGACGAAGGGTTGGTAGTCGGGCCAGGTCTCGGGCGCGATGTCGTGCAGCACCAGCATCAGGCTGCGTGCTGCGCTGCCGGTTTCAGCCATGGGCCCGCGCCCGCGGTTGGTGGCCGAGCACGGCCTGGTAATGCTGCAGCAGGCCGGCGACCACGTTGTCCCATGAGTAGTGTTGCTCGACATGGCGGCGGGCTTGGGTGCCGAGGGTACGCACACCCTCTTCGAACACCTGGCGCACCGCCTGCGCCATCGCCGCCCCGTCATTGGCCTGGCACAGCCGCCCGCATTGTTCGTTGACGATCTCGCCAAAGGCACCGGCACGCACCGCCACCACTGGCGTCGCGCTGGCCATGGCTTCGAGAATGACCAGGCCAAAGGTTTCCTGGTCGCCGGCATGCACCAGCAGGTCGGCACTGGCCATCAGCCTGGCGACCTCCTGCGGCGGGCAGAAGTGGTCGATCACGCTGACGTTCTGCGGCACATTCACAGGCATGTTGGAGCCCACCAGCAACAGGTGGTAGGGCCGCCCCAGGCGCTGCATGCAGTCGAGCAGAACCGGCAGGTTCTTTTCCCGCGAGCCACGGCCGGCGTAGATCAGCAGGCGGCTGGTGTCGGCAATCCCAAGTTCCGCGCGCAGGTGCGGGTCGCGGTGGTCGGGGTTGAAGGTGGCCAGGTCCACACCCAGGCGCTGCACATGCACATCGCGGATGCCCAGCCGGCGCAGTTTGTCGGCCATCACCTGGCTGGGGGCCAGCACCCGGTCGAAGTTGCCGTACAGTTTGCTGACGTAGGCTTCGACATTGGGCGTGAACCAATTGCCCATGCGGTTGCTGACCAGCAGCGGCAGGTCGGAATGGTAGAAGCCAATCACCGGCACATCGAGCTGGCGGCGTGCCTCCAGGGCAGCCCAAGCGGTCAGGTACGGGTCGCCGACTTCGATCAGGTCGGGTTTGAGGCTGCGCAGTACATTGCACCAAGGCGCCAGGCGCACCGGGAAGCGGTAGCCATTGCCAAAGGGCAGGGGAGGGGCCGGCACCTGGTAGATGCCATCGGTGTGTTGCGCGCTGGCGCCGGGGATCAACAAGCTGTGGCGCACGCCTTGGATGGCATCGAGGCGGCGGTGTTTGGCATCAAGATAGGTACGTACGCCACCACTGGCGGGGGCGTAGAACATGGTGATGTCGGCAATGTGCACGATCAGCATCCCTCCGGGATCGTCTTCGGGTCTGTCATCCGGCCGTAATGGGCCGGCGATGACGCGCCTAAAGGTTGACCTACCAGAAGGATAGTTTGTTCGATCGAGGTTGGGCTGGTTGCTGCGGGCTTGTAGGCGCAGCCTTTTGCTGCGAAGAGGTCGGCACGGACGCTACAGCTTTGTGGGCTGAGCTGGCCTCTTCGCAGCGCAGGGCTGCGCCTACAGGGGGCTATTGAACCGTCATTAGATGCGGAAGCTGCCCACCAGGTGTTTCAGGCGCGAAGCCTGTTGCTCCAGGTCCGAACACGCGCGCAGGGTGGCCTGCAGGTTTTCGACACCTTCCTGGTTGAGCATGTTGATCTCGTTGATGTCCATGTTGATCGCCTCGACCACGGCTGTCTGCTCTTCGGTGGCGGTGGCCACCGACTGGTTCATGCCGTCGATCTCGCCGATACGCACCGTCACGCTGTCCAGCCGCTCGCCGGCCTGGTTGGCGATCTGCACGCTGTCCTGGCTGTGGCGCTGGCTCTGGCCCATGGTGTCGACCGACTCGCGGGCACCGACCTGCAGCTCTTCGATCATGGTCTGCACCTGTTGTGCCGACTCTTGGGTGCGGTGTGCCAGGTTGCGCACCTCGTCGGCGACCACGGCAAAGCCACGCCCGGCTTCACCGGCGCGGGCGGCTTCGATCGCCGCGTTCAAGGCCAGCAGGTTGGTCTGCTGGGAGATGCTGGTGATGACTTCGAGAATCTGGCCAATGTTGACGGTCTTGCTGTTGAGCGTCTCGATGTGCGCACTGGAGGTGACGATCAAGTCGGACAGGCGGTTCATCGCGGCGATGTTGCGCTCGACCACCTGCTGGCCTTCTTCGGCCAGCAGCCGTGCGGAGCTGGCGTGTTGCGAGGCCTGGGCGGCATTGCCGGCGATTTCCTGTGCGGCGGCGCCCAGTTCGTTGATGGCGGCGGCGACGCTGTTGGTGCGGTTGGATTGCTCGTCCGAGTTGGTCATCGACGAGTTCGAGGCGCTGATCACGCGCAGGGCCACTTCATTGACCTGCTCGGTGGCCGAGGACACTTCGCGGATGGAACCGTGGATACGCTCGACGAAGCGGTTGAAGGCGCTGCCGAGCAGGCCGAATTCGTCGTGGTTATGGATGCGCAGACGCTTGGTCAGGTCGCCTTCGCCTTCGGCGATGTCTTCCATGGCGCGGGTCATGGTCAGCAACGGTTGCATCAGCACGCGAATCAGCAGGCCGAGCAGGCCGATGATGATGACCACCGCGACCAGCGTGGCGATCACCGCCGAGGTGCGGAAGGTGCTGAGCATGGAGAAGGCTTTGTCCTTGTCCACCGACAGGCCGATGTACCAGTTGGCCGAAGGCAGGCCTTTGATCGGGGTGAAGGTGAGCAGGCGGGTCTCGCCCTGGGCCTGGACTTCCGTCAGCTCACCGGACAGTTTCGGCGTGTGCTGAGGGAACAGGTCTGACAGCGATTTCATCACCAGGCTCTGGTCCGGGTGTACCAGGATTTTACCTTGGTCGTTGACCAGGAAGGCGTAGCCCATGCCGCCGAAGTTCAGCGAGTTGATGATCTGCACCAAGCCGTCGAGGGCCAGGTCGCCGCCGACCACGCCCACGCTGTTGGAGACCTTGCTGAGGATGCCGATGACCATCTTGTTGGTGGTCATGTCGATGTACGGCTCGGTCAGGGTCGCGCCAGAGGCGTTCATGCCGTCCTTGTACCAGGGGCGGGTACGCGGGTCATAACCCTCAGGCATCTTGGCGTCCGGGCGCACGCTGAAACCGCCATCGACCTTGCCCAGGTACACCGTGAGGAAGCTTGTGATCAGCGCATTCTGCCCCATCAGGGGTTTCAGCGTCGCTGGGGGCCTGGGCAATGTTCTGTGCCAGGTTCTCCACCAGCTTTATACGGCCTTCGAACAGGTTGCGGATATTGGTCGAAGTCGACTCGCCCATTTCAGTCAGATAATTCTCCAGATCCTCTCTGATGGCATTACGCTGGAGATAATCGTTATAGAGGGTGAACAGGCTGAAGGCGAGTATCACGATCAGTGAGGCTGCCAAGAGAATCTTGTGGCTGAAACGAAGGCTTTTGCTCATGGAGTAATCGGTTCCGCTAAGGTTTTATCGGGCGTTCGCACGAATACATCTGCAAGACAGTGCAACATCCCGGGAAGTCCTAGTTGGGTTGTTACTGTGTTCTAGGCGAATATCACCCCGAGGTATCGGCCGATACGCGGCAAAGCTTGAGAAGAGGATGAAAGAAGATGTCGGATTCTTCGCAAATAGTTGTAGGGGCGGGCCTTGATGGTCAGCCTGTCAATCAAGCCATGCGCCTCGCCAACCGTCACGGCCTGGTGGCCGGCGCCACGGGCACCGGCAAGACGGTCACCTTGCAGCACCTGGCCGAGGTGTTCAGTGATGCGGGCGTGGCAGTGTTCGCGGCCGATGTAAAAGGCGACCTGTGCGGCCTGGGTGCGGCGGGCGCACCGCAGGGCAAGGTGGCCGAACGCATTGCCGGCATGCCGTGGTTGGGGCATACGCCGCAGGCTTATCCGGTAAGTCTGTGGGATATCGCCGGGCAGTCCGGCCACCCCTTGCGCACGACCCTCAGCGAAATGGGGCCGCTGCTGCTGGGTAACCTGCTGGAACTGACCGACAGCCAGCAGGCAGCCTTGTATGCGGCATTCAAGGTGGCCGACCGTGAAGGCCTGCTGTTGCTCGACCTCAAGGACCTCAAGGCGCTGCTGGCGCACCTGAAGGACAACCCGCAGATGCTGGGTGAAGACAGCGCGCTGATGACCAGTGCCTCCACCCAGGCCTTGCTGCGTCGCCTGGCGACACTGGAGCAGCAAGGTGCCGAGGCGCTGTTCGGTGAGCCCGCGTTGCAACTCGAAGACTTGCTGCGGCCCGGCAGTGACGGCCGTGGGCGCATCCACCTGCTCGATGCCAGCCGGCTGGTGCATGAAGCGCCGAAGGTGTATGCAACCTTCCTGCTGTGGCTGTTGGCGGAGTTGTTCGAACAGTTGCCAGAGCGCGGCGATGCCGACAAGCCAGTACTGGCGCTGTTCTTCGATGAAGCGCACTTGCTGTTCAATGGCACACCCAAGGCGTTGCAGGACCGCCTGGAGCAGGTGGTTCGGCTGATTCGCTCCAAGGGCGTGGGGGTCTACTTCGTGACCCAGTCGCCAGGTGATCTACCCGATGCGGTGCTGGCCCAATTGGGTTTGCGCATCCAGCATGGTTTGCGTGCGTTTACCGCAAAAGAGCAGAAGTCGCTGCGGGCCGTGGCCGATGGTTTCCGCCCCAACCCCGCATTCGACAGCCTGGCGGTGCTGACCGAGCTGGGTATTGGTGAAGCGTTGGTCGGTACGCTGGAAGAGAAGGGCACCCCCGCCATGGTGCAGCGGGTGCTGATCGCGCCGCCGCAGTCGCGTATCGGGCCATTGAGTGCGGCTGAGCGCACTGCATTGATTACCTTGTCACCGCTGGCCGGGCGTTATGACAAGCCGGTGGACCGTGAATCGGCTTATGAAATGCTCACTCAGCGCAAAGGTGAGCCTGTCGAGCCAGCGCCAGTGCCGAAGGCCGATGAAGAGAGCTTTGCCGACAAAGCTGGCGATTTTTTGCAGAGTGCAGCGGGGCAGGCGATCAAGTCCGCCGTGCGGCAGGCGGCCAATCAGTTGGGGCGGCAATTGGTGCGCGGGCTGATGGGGTCGTTATTGGGGGGCAAGAAGCGCTAGCAGCGCCACGCACTGCAGGAGCAGCCTTGTGCTGCGAAGAGGCCGGTACAGCCCATGAAGCTGTAGTGCCTTTGCCGATGTATTCGCAGCGCAAGGCTGCTCCTACAGGGGCGCGGTAATATGAAAAAGGCGCCCGAAGGCGCCTTTTTCTACAGCGGTGTCGCTCAGCCGATTGCCTTGGACGCCAGCCAGAACAGGCCAGCTGCCAAGCCCATCGAGGCAGGCAGGGTCAGGATCCACGCCAGCAGGATGGTCTTCACGGTGCCGCCTTGCAGGCCGCTCTTGTTGGCGACCATGGTACCGGCCACGCCGGACGACAACACGTGGGTGGTCGATACCGGCAGGCTGAACACGTTGGCCATGCCGATGGCACAGGCCGCGGTGATCTGCGCCGACATGCCCTGGGCGTAGGTCATGCCCTGCTTGCCGATCTTCTCGCCAACGGTCAGAACCACGCGCTTCCAGCCGACCATGGTACCCAGGCCCAAGGCCAGGGCAACGGCCACGATCACCCAGAACGGTGCGTATTCGGTGGTGGCGGTGAGGTCTTTGCGCAGCTTCTCCAGGTCTGCCTTTTCACGGGCATCCAGGCCTGGCAGCTTGCCGACCTTTTTCGCCGTGTCATCCAGGCAGAGCAGGTAGCGGCGAACTTCCACGCGCTTCTCGGCATCCAGGGTGTGGTAGTCGGTCACGCCCTTGAGCGAGGCCTGCAGTGCGGCGATGGTCGGCTCGGTCTGCTGCGGGTTGCAGCTGAACTGCTCCGGCAGGTCGCTCGCCTTGGCCTTGCCCAATGCCAGGAACTCACCCAGGGTGGCGGCATTGCGCTCGTAGAACTGGCTCATGTGCAAGGTGGCGTCGCGGGTGCGTTCGATCTGATAGGTGGTGCTGTTCAGGTCGAGCACGAACTTGGCCGGTACGATACCGATCAGCACCAGCATGATCAGGCCAATGCCTTTCTGGCCATCGTTGGAGCCGTGCACGAAGCTTACGCCCATGGCCGAAATCACCAGTACCAGGCGGTTCCAGAACGGCGGGTGCTTCTTGTCGTCGAGCTTGCGGCGCTGTTCAGGCGTCTTGTGCATCTTCGACAGCGGGCGCCACCATTTAAGGCCGATCAGCACCAGCGCAGCGACCGCGAAGCCGGCCATGGGCGAGACCACCAGCGACATGGCGATGTCGATCGCCTTCTGCCAGTTGACGCCATCGCCCAGCGGGATGTCGTTGATCAGGGCGTTGGCCAGGCCAACACCGAGGATCGAGCCGATCAGCGTGTGCGAGCTGGAAGCCGGGATACCGAAGTACCAGGTGCCCAGGTTCCAGGTGATGGCCGCAGCCAACAGCGAGAAGACCATGGCCAGGCCGTGTCCGGTGTTCACATTGATCAGCAGCTCTACCGGCAGCAGGTGAACGATGGCATAGGCCACCCCGACACCACCGAGCAGAACGCCGAGGAAGTTGAACACGCCGGAGAAGAACACGGCGAGGTGCGGCGGCATGGCTTTGGTATAGATGACGGTAGCTACCGCGTTGGCGGTGTCATGAAAGCCATTGATGAACTCGAAGGCGAGTACGAAGGTCAAGGCGAGCAGGAGGCTCACCAACACCCAGGCATCCAGTCCGCTGAATAAATCGATCATGAAGGTTGTCTGGCGGTCTTAGGGGGGCGGGATTATGCCAGAAAATATTGGCAATCGATGCACCTGCTACAGACCAATAGCACGCACTGTGACGCAGCCTCCACGTGCTTGCCAACGCTTGCATGAACAGTAGCGTCCGCAAAAAAGCGTGAAATATTCAAAAAATCGGCAAATGTCTGGGAAATAGTCGACGCTTGACTGATTCAAACGGCCGTATGAAATTTGTGTAATTCCATTTCATCATCGACCTCTGGGTAAAGATCGACCGCGCCCGGGCAGGCCGGGCGACGACGCGGAAGGCGGAACGTTGCGCTTACGGCTTGTCGCTGCGCAGTTCCTTTTCCATTTTTTCCAGTTCCTGGTTGAACGCCTGGTCACGCACGCTGGCGCGCTTGCGCCACGGTTTGCGTTCGGGGTCCGGTTGAGCGGCGTAAGTGGTCACTTCACCACCGTAAACATCCTTGTAACGTTCAGCCTGGCGCTCGAGTTCTGCGCGCAGTTCATCTTTCGTCACAGTAGTACCTGAGTAAGTTGAATTAAGACTGTTGTTTTAGCTGTACAGCATGCCCCTGCGCATACAAAGGATGCCACAGGGAAAGCAGAGGGGGTGCCATACAGGACCTGCACATGCGTGGGTTGCCCGTAAGTGCTGGAGACAGCGGTGTGTTCCATTACCACAGCAACAAGGCGTACAACCCAATCGATTATAGCAACCGATAATTCTTCGAACAGGGATATTTACCAAAGCCTGACATGCCCGTCGAAGTAGTTGGGATCAATGGGTAACGCGTCACACCGTGCGTATAACTTTGAAAGGCGCGAGCGGTAAAAGTTCGTCGGCCAGCCGTGGCGAACGCAGAAAGTAAAACGGCCTCGCACAAGGCGAGGCCGTTGCCTGGGACTTCTACGGTGGGTACCTGACCAGTCTCTCCAAAGAAGCCACAAAGTGGCATGAGAAAGGTATAAGCAAAAGTGTCAGCGGTCAATTGCGATTATCGGCCGTTCGTTCGATAATCGCACGAACCAGCGTTTTTTTTGAGGTGAGCGATGAGCGACGAAACAGCGGCCAACGAATCTGCCAACCCAGAGTCGGCACGCCCTGCCGCACCCGCCCTGGCGCCGCCGATCGTGGCATCGCCGGCCAAGCGTATTCAGGCGTTTACTGGCGACCCGGATTTCATGACCTCCCTCGCGCGTGGGCTGGCGGTTATCCAGGCGTTTCAGGAGCGCAAGCGCCACCTGACCATCGCCCAGATCAGCCACCGCACCGAAATCCCTCGCGCAGCCGTGCGCCGTTGCCTGCATACCTTGATCAAGCTGGGCTATGCGACGACTGACGGGCGCACGTATTCGCTGTTGCCCAAGGTGCTGACCCTGGGCCATGCCTACCTGTCGTCGACGCCGTTGGCGATTTCTGCGCAGCCGTACCTGGACCGCATCAGTGACCAACTGCACGAGGCGGCCAACATGGCCACCCTCGAAGGTGACGACATCCTTTATATAGCCCGATCGGCGACCGTGGAGCGGTTGATCTCGGTCGACCTGTCGGTAGGCGGGCGCTTGCCGGCCTACTGCACGTCGATGGGGCGCATTCTGCTGGCGGCGATGGACGACACCAGCCTGCGCGAGTACCTCGACCGGGCTGACCTCAAGCCGCGTACCAGCCGCACCTTGCACGATGCCGAATCGTTGTTTGCCTGCATTCAGCAGGTGCGAGCCCAGGGCTGGTGCGTGGTGGACCAGGAACTGGAGCAAGGGCTGCGTTCTATCGCCGTGCCGATTTATGACGCTTCGGGGCAGGTGCTGGCTGCCTTGAACGTCAGCACCCACGTCGGGCGTGTGACGCGCAGCGAACTGGAGCAGCGCTTCTTGCCGATCCTGCTGGCGGCCAGTCGGGACCTTTGCCATCAATTGTTCGGGTGATGCCACGCAAGGCAGGGCCGCTGAGCGCCCTTCCTGCCCCATTATCGAGCACGGACGCCTTTCCTGTTCGATAAACGCACAATGTCGTGCTCAGTGAATTGCGTCGTCCCGGTAGGCTGATTAATGTCTCTCGCAACGGTCGGCTTTGCCGACCGAACAAGAAAAACATGTGAGGCACATACCATGACTACTGTCCCATCGCTGCCGCGGCCGCACCCGCTCGCAGCACTGTTGTATCCAGGCTGACGCAGCCCGCCATCCTCCTATTATCAACCCCTGTACTTGCGCGCTGAGTGCAGTGGCATGGCCGTGCCCTAATTCTGGATAACAACAATGAACCAACCGCAAACCAACGTCGGCAAATGCCTCGACGTCCAGTCGTTCATCAACGACCAGCCGCTGTCCCGCTATCAATGGCGCGTCGTGCTGCTGTGTTTTCTGATCGTTTTCCTCGATGGCCTGGACACTGCCGCCATGGGCTTCATCGCCCCGGCCTTGTCGCAGGAGTGGGGCATCGACCGCGCCAGCCTCGGCCCGGTCATGAGTGCCGCGTTGATCGGCATGGTGTTCGGCGCACTGGGCTCGGGCCCGCTGGCCGACCGTTTCGGGCGTAAAGGCGTGCTGGTGGCTGCCGTGCTGGTGTTCGGCGGCTTCAGCCTGGCCTCGGCCTACGCGACCAATGTCGACCAGTTGCTGGTCCTGCGCTTCCTCACCGGGCTTGGCCTGGGTGCGGGTATGCCGAATGCGACGACGCTGCTGTCCGAGTACACCCCTGAGCGGCTCAAATCGCTGCTGGTGACCAGCATGTTCTGCGGCTTCAACCTGGGCATGGCGGGCGGTGGGTTTATCTCCGCGAAGATGATCCCGGCGTATGGCTGGCATAGCCTGCTGGTGATCGGTGGCGTGCTGCCGCTGTTGCTGGCGGTGGTGCTGCTGGTCTGGTTGCCGGAGTCGGCACGCTTCCTGGTAGTGCGTAATCGCGGTACGGATAAAGTCCGCAAAACCCTGGCGCCGATTGCGCCGCAGGTAGTGGCCCAGGCGGCCAGCTTCAGCGTGCCGGAGCAAAAGGCGGTGGCGGCGCGCAACGTATTCGCGGTCATCTTCTCGGGCACCTACGGCCTGGGCACGATGTTGCTGTGGCTGACTTACTTCATGGGCTTGGTGATTGTCTATCTGTTGACCAGCTGGCTGCCGACCCTGATGCGTGACAGCGGGGCCAGCATGGAGCAGGCGGCGTTCATTGGCGCACTGTTCCAGTTTGGCGGCGTGCTGAGCGCAGTCGGGGTGGGCTGGGCCATGGATCGCTTCAACCCGCACAAGGTCATCGGCATTTTCTACCTGCTGGCCGGGGTGTTTGCCTACGCGGTGGGGCAGAGCCTGGGCAACATCACCCTGCTCGCCACTCTGGTACTGGTCGCTGGTATGTGCGTCAACGGGGCGCAGTCGGCCATGCCGTCGCTGGCTGCCCGCTTCTACCCAACCCAAGGGCGTGCCACGGGCGTTTCGTGGATGCTGGGCATTGGCCGCTTTGGCGCGATTCTCGGCGCCTGGAGTGGTGCGACGCTGCTGGGCCTGGGCTGGAATTTCGAACAGGTGCTGACAGCGCTGCTGGTGCCGGCGGCATTGGCGACGGTGGGTGTGGTCGTGAAAGGGCTGGTCAGCCACGCGGACGCGACCTGAGTGCCGAAGGGGGCCGCTTTGCGGCCCATTCGCAGCACAAGGCTGCTCCTACAGTAGAAATACATAAATGGTTCGATAATCGCACATAAGGTCGATTATCGGATTGTAAGGGACCTACCAGTCTCCTTAATCTGAACGCACTGATGAACCCTGACCGGGAGTCTCCAAAGCGAGCCGGCACCCCATGAATTCGCTGTCGCTGCGGTTCATTCGGGGGCCAATCCGCGAGCAGATCGTTGCGGCCATCCGCTGGGCGATCCGCTTTGCCGGCGACGTGCAGACCACCACCGAATCCACCCGAATCGAGATGTCCGCCTTACGCGACCTCGAAGCCCATACCGCCGCGGCCCATGGCCAGATGGCAGGAGAAGCCAAATGCGCGACGTATTCATCTGTGACGCCATCCGCACCCCGATCGGCCGCTTCGGCGGCGCCCTGGCCGGCGTGCGCGCCGATGACCTGGCGGCAGTGCCGCTGAAGGCGCTGATCGAGCGTAACCCTTCGGTGCAGTGGGATCAGGTCGACGAAGTGTTCTTCGGCTGTGCCAACCAGGCCGGTGAAGACAACCGCAACGTGGCGCGCATGGCGCTGCTGCTGGCGGGCCTGCCTGAGAGCATTCCTGGCGTGACCCTGAACCGCCTGTGCGCATCGGGCATGGATGCCATCGGCACGGCGTTCCGCGCGATCGCCAGTGGCGAAATGGAATTGGCCATCGCCGGTGGCGTCGAGTCGATGTCGCGTGCACCCTTCGTGATGGGCAAGGCCGAAAGCGGCTACTCGCGCAACATGAAGCTTGAAGACACCACCATCGGCTGGCGTTTCATCAACCCGCTGATGAAGAGCCAGTACGGCGTCGATTCGATGCCGGAAACCGCTGATAACGTCGCTGACGATTACCAGGTGTCCCGCGCCGACCAGGATGCATTCGCCCTGCGCAGCCAGCAAAAGGCCGCCGCGGCCCAGGCAGCCGGCTTCTTCGCAGAAGAGATCGTGCCAGTGCGCATTGCCCACAAGAAGGGCGAAACTATCGTCGAGCGTGATGAACACCTGCGCCCGGAAACCACCCTGGAAGCATTGACCAAGCTCAAGCCGGTCAATGGCCCGGACAAGACGGTCACCGCAGGCAACGCTTCGGGTGTCAACGACGGTGCCGCGGCACTGATCCTGGCCTCGGCGGAAGCGGTGAAGAAACACGGCCTGACCCCACGTGCCCGGGTACTGGGCATGGCCAGCGGCGGCGTGGCTCCTCGGGTCATGGGCATTGGCCCGGTGCCTGCCGTGCGCAAGCTGACCGAGCGCCTGGGTGTGGCGATGAGCGACTTCGACGTGATCGAGCTGAACGAAGCGTTCGCCAGCCAAGGCCTGGCCGTGCTGCGTGAGCTGGGTGTGGCCGATGATGCGCCGCAGGTGAACCCCAATGGTGGCGCGATTGCCCTGGGCCACCCGCTGGGCATGAGTGGCGCGCGCCTGGTGCTGACAGCGTTGCATCAGTTGGAGAAGAGTGGCGGGCGTAAAGGCCTGGCGACCATGTGTGTGGGGGTAGGCCAAGGTTTGGCGTTGGCTATCGAGCGGGTTTGATCAGGCTCGGCCTCTTCGCGGGTAAACCCGCTCCCACAGGGATCCACGCAATCCTCTGTGGGAGCGGGTTTACCCGCGAAGAGGCCGGATCTATGAGACACAAGGCTAATGGCCAGCCGCGCAGCGGAACGAGTGTGTTACTAGGTATGTCTAGACTTACCTAGGACCCTCCAGGAGTAAAACCTCATGACCTCAACCTATTACACCGGCGAAGAACGCAGCAAGCGTATCTTCGCGATCGTCGGTGCCTCTTCAGGCAACCTGGTGGAATGGTTCGACTTCTACGTCTACGCCTTCTGCGCGATCTACTTCGCCCCGGCCTTCTTCCCCTCCGACGACCCCACTGTGCAGTTGCTCAACACCGCCGGTGTGTTCGCAGCGGGCTTCCTGATGCGCCCCATTGGTGGCTGGATCTTTGGCCGCCTGGCCGACCGCCATGGCCGCAAGAATTCCCTGATGATCTCGGTGCTGATGATGTGCGCCGGGTCCTTGATGATTGCCTGCCTGCCGACCTACGGCAGCATTGGTACCTGGGCGCCGGCGCTGCTATTGCTCGCCCGCTTGATCCAAGGCCTGTCGGTAGGTGGCGAGTACGGCACCACGGCGACCTACATGAGTGAAGTGGCATTGCGCGGCCAGCGCGGTTTCTTCGCCTCGTTCCAATACGTGACCCTGATCGGCGGCCAGTTACTGGCGGTGCTGGTGGTGGTCATCCTGCAGCAGTTGCTGACCGAGGACGAACTGCGTGCCTGGGGCTGGCGTATTCCGTTCGTGGTCGGTGCCGTGGCCGCGCTGATCTCGCTGATGCTGCGTCGCTCGCTGCACGAAACCAGCAACGCCGAAACCCGCAATGACAAAGACGCCGGCTCGATCAGCGGCTTGTTCCGCAATCACGCTGCGGCGTTCATCACCGTGCTGGGGTACACCGCCGGCGGTTCGCTGATTTTCTACACCTTCACCACCTACATGCAGAAGTACCTGGTCAACACGGCCGGGATGAACGCCAAGAGCGCCAGCTATGTGATGACGGGGGCGCTGTTCCTGTTCATGATCCTGCAGCCGTTCTTCGGCATGCTGTCCGACCGTATCGGCCGGCGTAACTCGATGCTGCTGTTCGGCGCCTTGGGCACGCTGTTCACCGTGCCCCTGTTGATGGCGCTGAAGACCGTGACCAGCCCGTTCCTGGCGTTCGTGCTGATCAGCCTGGCCTTGTGTATCGTCAGTTTCTACACCTCGATCAGCGGCCTGGTAAAAGCGGAGATGTTCCCGCCGCAGGTGCGCGCACTGGGTGTGGGCCTTGCGTATGCGGTGGCCAACGCCATGTTCGGCGGGTCGGCTGAATACGTGGCCTTGGGCCTGAAGACCCTGGGCATGGAAAACACCTTCTACTGGTACGTGACGGCCATGATGGCGGTGGCCTTCTTGTTCAGCCTGCGCCTGCCGAAGCAGGCGGCGTACCTGCACCATGACGATTAAGGACCTGCAATGACGTACCGTGCGGACAACCAGCTGTTCGATGCCTACTTCACCGCGCCGGCCATGCGCGAGATTTTCTCCGACCGTGGCCGCCTGCAGGGCATGCTCGATTTCGAAGCCGCCCTGGCCCGCGCCGAAGCGGCCGCCGGGCTGGTGCCGCACAGTGCGGTGGCGGCCATCGAGGCGGCCTGCAAGGCAGAGCGTTACGACGCTGGCGCCCTGGCCGATGCCATTGCCAGTGCCGGCAACTCGGCGATCCCGTTGGTGAAGGCGCTGGGCAAAGTGATCGCCAGCGGCGTGCCCGAGGCCGAGCGCTACGTGCACCTGGGCGCCACCAGCCAGGACGCCATGGACACCGGGCTGGTGCTGCAACTGCGCGATGCCCTCGACCTGATCGAGGCAGACCTCGCTCAACTGGCCGATACCCTGGCGCGCCAGGCCTTGCACCATGCCGACACCCCGATGGTGGGGCGTACCTGGCTGCAACACGCCACGCCGGTCACCTTGGGCATGAAGCTGGCCGGTGTGCTGGGCGCGCTGACCCGTCATCGCCAGCGGCTTCAGGAGCTGCGCCCGCGCCTGCTGTGCCTGCAGTTCGGTGGTGCGTCCGGCAGCCTGGCTGCGTTGGGCAGCAAAGCCATGCCGGTGGCCGAGGGCCTGGCCGAGCAGCTCAAGCTGCACTTGCCCGAGCAACCCTGGCACACCCAGCGCGACCGGCTGGTGGAGTTTGCCTCGGTGCTGGGCCTGATCGCCGGTAGCCTCGGCAAGTTTGGCCGCGATGTCAGCCTGCTGATGCAGACCGAGGCGGGGGAGGTGTTCGAGCCTTCCGCGCCAGGCAAGGGTGGTTCGTCGACCATGCCGCACAAACGCAACCCGGTGGGTGCCGCCGTGCTGATCGGTGCCGCTACCCGCGTGCCGGGCCTGTTGTCGACCTTGTTCGCCGCCATGCCTCAAGAACATGAACGCAGCCTTGGCCTGTGGCATGCCGAGTGGGAAACCCTGCCGGATATCTGCTGCCTGGTTTCCGGCGCCCTGCGCCAGGCCCAGGTGATTGCCGAAGGCATGCAGGTCGATGCCGAACGTATGCGCCGCAACCTCGACCTGACCCAGGGGCTGGTGCTGGCCGAGGCGGTCAGCATCGTCCTGGCCCAGCGCTTGGGCCGTGATCGCGCCCACCATTTGCTCGAACAGTGCTGCCAGCGCGCCGTCGCCGAACAGCGCCACCTGCGTACCGTGCTGGGTGACGAGCCGCAGGTCAGTGCCGAATTGTCGGCAGAAGAACTCGATCGCTTGCTCGACCCTGCCCATTACCTTGGCCAGGCCCGCGTCTGGGTGGCGCGCGCCGTGGCTGAACATCAACGTTTCACTGCCTGAAGGAGACTGCTGTGGCGCATTTGCAACTGGCCGATGGCGTACTGAACTATCAAATCGATGGCCCGGCGGATGCTCCGGTGCTGGTCTTGTCCAACTCCCTCGGCACCGACCTTGGCATGTGGGACACGCAGATCCCCGTGTGGAGCGAGCACTTCCGTGTGCTGCGCTATGACACCCGCGGCCACGGCGATTCGCTGGTGACCGCCGGCCCGTACAGCATCGAGCAACTGGGCCGCGACGTCGTGGCCTTGCTCGACGCCCTGGACATCAACAAGGCGCACTTCGTCGGCCTGTCGATGGGCGGCCTGATCGGCCAATGGCTGGGCATCAACGCGGGCGAGCGCCTGGCCAGCCTGACCCTGTGCAACACCGCCGCCAAAATTGGCAGCGATGAGGTCTGGAACCCGCGTATCGACACCGTGCTCAAAGGCGGCCAACAGGCCATGGTCGCGCTGCGCGACGCGTCCATCGCCCGCTGGTTCACCCCAGCCTTCGCCCAGGCGCAGCCCGAACAGGCCCAGCGTATCTGCCAGATGCTCGCGCAGACCCAGCCTGAGGGCTATGCGGCCAACTGCGCTGCGGTACGCGACGCCGACTACCGCGAGCAGGTGCAGCGTATCCAAGTGCCGACGCTGATCGTTGCCGGTACTGAAGACGTGGTGACCACGCCGGAACATGGCCGCTTCATGCAGGCGGCTATCAAGGGGGCCGAGTATGTCGATTTCCCGGCGGCGCACCTGTCCAACGTCGAAATTGGCGAGCGCTTCAGCCGCCGTGTACTCGACTTCCTGCTGGCCCACTGAGGACAACGCCATGGATGAGAAACAACGCTACGACGCGGGCATGCAAGTGCGCCGCGCGGTGCTGGGCGATGCCCACGTGGACCGCAGCCTGGAGAAGCTCAACGACTTCAATGGCGAGTTCCAGGAAATGATCACTCGCCATGCCTGGGGTGATATCTGGACCCGCCCCGGCCTGCCGCGCCATACCCGCAGCCTGATCACCATCGCCATGCTGATTGGCATGAACCGCAACGACGAGCTCAAGCTGCACCTGCGCGCCGCTGCCAACAATGGCGTGACCCGTGACGAGATCAAGGAAGTGCTGATGCAGAGCGCGATCTATTGCGGTATTCCGGCAGCCAATGCCACCTTCCACCTGGCGGAGTCGGTGTGGGATGAGCTGGGGGTTGAGTCGCGCCAGCCGTGACCTTCGCTGTTTTCACTGGCCCTATCGCCGGCTTGCCGTCGATGGGGCCAGTGGCGGCAACTGTTGTCACACCGCCGCGTTTTTCTGCCTGATGGCGACCGGCCCGGCGTTGGCTTCCACGGCCCGCTTCAGCGCCGGGCACAACCCCAGCATGAATGCAGCTTCGGCCACCACGAACAGCGGCCCGATGATCAGCCCGCTGATGTCGTCGACGAACGCCGGCTTGCGGCCCTCGTAGTAGTGGCCGACGAACTGGATGATCCAGCCCAGCACAAATGCCCCCAGCCCAGCCCCCAGCCACAGCCCGGTGCTTTGCACTGCCAGTACCTGGCCAAGCCACAGGCACAGCCCCAGCAGCAGGCCCATGACCAGCCCGAAGCGCAGGTCCAGGCGCAGGTAGAACCACACCGAGGCGGCGGCCGCCAGCAGGGCAGGTGACAGCCAGATGCCTGCAATGTCCCAGCCTGGGCGCGACAGCAGGATGGTCACGGCCAGCACGATCAGTGGAATGCCGACGAAATGGGTGGCGATGTTGCGCGGGTCGCGGTGGTAATGGGCGTACTGGCTCAGGTGCTCTTCAAGGTTTTTCATTGTTGTGCCTCCCTGGTTTGCCTGATCGGGTTTACTGCCTGTGCCGGCCTCTTCGCGGGCAACCTATATTGCTCAGGATAGCCTGCAGCCCACCAGCATCATCACTTCAGCGAATGGCAGCACTCCGCAGGGGCGCATCCAGCCCCACCAGCGTCTCGATCATCGCCCGCGCCGCCGGCGACAATCGGTAGCCGCTGCGGCTGACCACGCCGCAGCGCACGCTGAGCACCTCCAGTGCGGGCGGCAGGTTGCGCCAGTGCAGGCGCACCAGGCGGCCGGCCGCCAGGTCTTCGGCAACGGCTTCTTCGCTGGCAGTACCGATTGCATTACTGGCCTGCACGACACTGCGCAGCACCGCCAGGTGCTCGGTCTGCAGGTGCGGGGTGAAGTCGCTGCGCCCGCTCAGGTTGGCCAGGCGCTTGCGCACACCAGGCGCTAGCAGGGCGCTGGCCAGCGGGTAGGTGAACAGGTCGTTGGTCGACAAGCTGTCCTTGGCCAGCAGCGGGTGGCCGGGGCGGCAGAAGAACAGGCCGGGGCGTGGCGAAAGCGGCTCGGTATGGAAGTTGGGATCGGCCTCGAACGGGCGGATGTCGTCGACGAAGAATTCGATCTGCTCACGGCGCAGTGCCTGGCCGAGGCGCTCGGCATTGTCCACCAGCAGCGAGGTACGAATACCCGGGTGGCTGTCGATGAAGTGGCGCAAGGCATCGGGGACCAGGCGAACAGCCAAGGCCGGACCGCTGCCGAAGTGCAACTCGCCAGCGTCGAGCTTGGTCATCTGTAGCACTTCGTTGCTCAACTGCGCGGCACCTTGCACGAGGCGGCGTGCGTGCTGCAGCACCACCAAGCCTTCGGGGGTGGGTGGCAGTGCCTTGCTGGCGCGGTCTACCAGGGCGCAGCCGAATGTCTGCTCCAGGCCCTGGATGGCCCGGCTGAATGCAGGCTGGGTGATACCCATGGCTTCAGCGGCGCGGACAAAACTGCGGTATTCGTTGAGGGCGATGAAGTAGCGCAGTTGACGGAGGTCCATGTCGCGGCTCTGGGGCGGGGATCAGGGCTCGATTTAAGCTGTTACAGCTTATGTCGTCAACGAAGGTTTTTTTAGGTTGTTATGCGATAAAGTTATTTATGCATCAACTCATCCGGCCTCTTCGCGGGTAAACCCGCTCCCACAGGGACCGCGTGGTTCTTCAAACCGGCGCGGACCTGTGGGAGCGGGTTTACCCGCGAAGAGGCCTGTGAAATTACAGCAGGTTCAACGGGTAGCTCACGATCAAGCGGTTCTCATCGAACGCGTTGGTGCTGAAGTCCCGGCGCATGGTCGAGTTGCGCCACTTCAACGAAAGGTCCTTGAAACTGCCCGACTGCACCACATAAGCCAGTTCCGTTTCCCGCGCCCACTCCTTGCCGTCGTCAACGCCACCTGCAGTCACGTTGTCACCCTTGATATAGCGGTTCATCAGGGTCAGCCCCGGTACCCCGACAGTGGCGAAGTTGAAGTCATGGCGCACCTGCCAGGAGCGTTCCTTAGCGTTGTCGAAGCTTGAGTTGTAGCTGTCGTTGGCCAAGGTGCCGCCGCTGGTGCCGTTGACGCGCATCCAGGCGTCATCGCCGCTGACCTTCTGCAGGCCGACGTAGAAGGTATGGCCCTGGTAGCGAGCCGAGAGCAGCGCCGAGGCGGTGCGGTTGTCCAGGTCGCCGGCGTGCTCGGCACCGTCTTCCTTGCCGGTGAAGTAACCGAGGTTGGCGCCCAGGGTCCAGTCGCCCAGTGGCTGGCTGTGGACCAGGTTGAGGTACTGCTGGCGGTAGATGTCCTTGAGCTGGGCATCCCACAGGGCAATCGTCGTGCGCTTGTCGTTGAAGGTGTATTCACCGCCGCCGAAGTTGAAGCGGTCGGATGTGAAAGCACCGCGGCCATTGAGCGACATGTCTTCCATGCTGGCGTCGTTGCGCGGGCTGTTGGCACGGAACTGGCCGGCGTACAAGGTCAGGCCGTCGATCTCCTTGGAGGTCAGCTGGCCGCCGCGGAAGGTTTGTGGCAGCGAGCGACCATCGTCGGAGCGCAGGATCGGCAGCACCGGCATCCATTCGCCGACCTTCAACTCGGTCTGCGAGAGTTTGGCTTTCAAGGCCACGCCCAGGCGGCCGAAATCATCGGCGGGGCGGCCATCGTCGTGCACCGGCAGCAGGTGCGTGTTGGTGGTGCCTTTACCGCCATCGAGCTTGACCGAGTACAGGCCCAGTACGTCCATGCCGAAACCGACGGTGCCTTGGGTAAAGCCGGAGCGGGCGTCGAGGATGAAGCTTTGGGTCCACTCTTCGGCCTTGGCCTGCGGGTGAGCCGGGTCGACGAAATTGCGGTTGATGTAGAAGTTGCGCAGGTTGAGGGTGGCCTTGCCGTCCTCGATGAAACCACCGTCGGCGGCGAACACGGGGAGGGTGCAGGACATGGCCAACAGGCCTGGCAGCAGCTGGCGTGCGGGGTACGAAATGCTCATCTGTCGTGGATCTCTTGTTTTTATTGGCGAGCCGTTGCATTGCAGGATGCGGCCTGCAAGCACGGGTCTTTTGATGAACGTGGGCAACGTTGCGTGAGCGGATGGTGCGGGGTAGGGAAGGGGCGAGGCAATTCGTCGCAGACGGTATGGGGCGATTATCGAACGGAATGTTCCAGTTGGTTAATTGTTTTCATGTGCCGGCCTCTTCGCGGGCAAGCTCGCTCCCACAGGGCTGTGTCAAGCCTGAGGGCAGTTAAGTACCTGTGGGAGCGGGCTTGCCCGCGAAGAGGCCGGCGACGACAACCGAAAACAAAAAGCCCACCGCGAAGGTGGGCTTGATGCTGCTAGCGGATCATTCAGCCTTTCGGTGTTTCCACCGAAGCTTGCTGATTGGCCTGACCGGTTTTCTCGTACCAGCCACCGCCGAGCGCCTTGTACAGGTTGACCTCGCTGGTCAGCTGCGACAGGCGATCACCGATCAGTGCCTGCTGGGCGCTGAACAGGTTGCGTTGGGCGTCGAGGAAGGTCAGGTTGCTGTCGATACCGATACGGTAGCGACGCTCCGCCAGGCGGTAGTAATCCTGGTTGGCTTGCACCAGGTCACGTTGTGCCTGCAACTGCTCTTCGAAGGTCTTGCGCGCCGCCAGGCCATCGGAGACTTCCTGGAAGGCGGTCTGGATGGTCTTTTCGTACTTGGCGACGTTGATGTCCTTCTGGATCTTCGAGTAGTCCAGGCTGGCCTTCAGGCTGCCGGCGTTGAAGATCGGCAGGTTGATCTGCGGCTGGAACAGCCAGGTGCCCGACCCCCCCTTGAACAGGCCGCCCATGTCCGGGCTCAGGGTACCGGCATTGGCGGTCAGGCTGATGCTCGGGAAGAACGCTGCGCGGGCCGCGCCGATGTTGGCGTTGGCGGCCTTGAGCAGGTGCTCGGCTTCCTGGATGTCCGGGCGACGCTGGAGGATGTCCGACGGCAGGCCGGCCGGTACTTCGGCCAACTGGTCGGCATTGAGCTCCAGAGGCGCAGGCAGGTCGGCCGGTACGCCGGTACCCAGCAGCACGGTCAGGCTGTTGAGGTCCTGTGCCACCAGGCGCTGGTACTGTGAGTACTTGACCCGCGCGCCTTCCACGGCGGTGCGTGCCTGGCTGAGGTCGAGGGCAGAGGCCACGCCGACTTCATTGCTGCGACGGGTCAGGTTGTAGCTTTCCTGGTAGGTCTTCAGCGTTTCTTCGGTCAGCTTGAACAGCGCCTGATCCGCCTGCCAGGTGTAGTAGGCGTTGGCCACGCTGGCCACCAGGGCGATCTGCGTGGAGCGCCGCGCCTGCTCGCTGGACAGGTAGGTTTCCAGGGCCTGCTCGCTCAGGCTGCGCACCCGGCCGAACAGGTCCAGCTCATAGGCGCTGACGCCAAGGGTGGCCGAGTACTGGCTGGTGATATCAGCTTGGCCAGTTTGCGACATGTCTGCCGGTACCCGCTGGCGGCTGCCGCTGCCGGTGGCCGAAACCGCCGGGAACAGGTCGGCCCGCTGAATGCGGTACTGCGCACGGTAGGCGTCGATGTTCAACGCCGCGACACGCAGGTCGCGGTTGTTGACCAGCGAGGTCTGGATCAGCTGCTGCAGGGCTGGGTCGTGGAAGAACTGGCGCCAGCCTTGTTCGGCGGCGGCAACGTCTGCCGCTTCGGTCGGCGAGTACGCAGGGCCTTGCGGCCACTGCGCTGCCACCGGCGCTTCCGGGGTCTGGTAGTCAGGGATCAGCGAGCAGCCGCCAAGAATCAAAGCGGTTACCGCCAGGGACAACAAAGACTTGGTCATTGCCCAGCCTCATAACGTGGAGTTTCAGGGGTGACGTCTTTTTCCGGCTGTTTGCTGCCGAACAGCGACGACACTGCGACGAAGAATAGCGGTACCCAGAAGATTGCCAACACGGTGGCGCTGATCATGCCGCCGATCACGCCGGTGCCGATGGCGTGCTGGCTGCCGGCGCCCGCGCCGCTGGCGATGGTCAACGGTACCACGCCAAGGATGAACGCCAGCGAGGTCATGATGATCGGGCGCAGACGCATACGGCACGCCTCGATCGCGGCGTCGTACAGGCTGCGGCCCTGCTCGTGCAGTTCTTTGGCGAACTCGACGATCAGGATCGCGTTCTTCGCCGCCAGGCCGATGGTGGTCAACAGGCCAACCAGGAAGTACACGTCGTTGGACAACCCGCGCAGGCTTGTGGCGATCAGTGCACCGATGATCCCCAGCGGTACGACCAGCACGACGGCGATCGGGATCGACCAGCTTTCGTACAGCGCTGCCAGGCACAGGAACACGAACAGGACCGAGAGGGCAAACAGTGCCGGCATCTGCGAGCCGGAGAGTTTTTCCTCGTAGGACATGCCGGTCCAGGAGAAGCCGATACCGCTTGGCAGTTCGCCGGCGATACGCTCGACTTCGGCCATGGCCTCACCGGTACTGTAGCCAGGCGCTGGCGCACCGAGAATTTCCATCGCCTCGACGCCGTTGTAGCGGGACAGCTTCGGCGAACCGTAGGTCCATTCACCTTTGGCGAAGGAGGAGAACGGCACCATCTCGCCCTTGCCGTTGCGCACGTACCACTTCTGCAGGTCTTCCGGGCTCATCCGGGCGTTCGGTTCGCCTTGGATGTACACCTTCTTGACCCGGCCACGGTCGATGAAGTCGTTGACGTAGCTGGCACCCAGGGCAATCGACAGGGTGTTGTTGATGTCGGCAATGGTCACGCCCAAGGCGCTGGCACGTTCGTCATCGATGGTCAACTGGTACTGCGGCTCATCGTTCAGGCCGTTCGGGCGTACGGCACTGAGTACCTTGCTCTGCGCGGCTTTTGCGAGGAACTGGTTGCGGGCTTCCATGAGTTTGGCATGGCCGACACCGCCGCGGTCCTGAAGGAACACGTCGAAGCCGGTGGCGTTACCCAGCTCGAGCACTGCCGGCGGGGCGAAGGCGAACACCATCGCATCGCGGAAGGTAAAGAAGTGCTGCTGGGCACGCTGGGCCAGGGCGAACACGCTGTTTTCCGCTGAGCGCTCGCCCCACGGTTTGAGCATGATGAATGCCATACCGGAGCTCTGGCCGCGACCGGCGAAGTTGAAGCCGTTCACGGTGAACACCGACGACACGGTATCGGCTTCGTCCTTGAGCAGGTACTCACGCATCTGGTCGACCACCGCCTGGGTGCGTTCGGCACTGGAGCCTGCCGGGGTCTGCACCTGGGCAAACAGCACGCCCTGGTCTTCTTCAGGCAGGAACGCCGTCGGGATGCGGGCGAACAGCCAGATCATGCCGACCACGATCAGCGCGTAGGCCAGCAGGAACGGCACCTTGTTGCGCAGGATGGTACCGACGCTGCGCTCGTAGCCGTTTACGCTGCGGTCGAAGTTACGGTTGAACCAGCCGAAGAACCCACCTTTGGCCACATGGTGCTCGCCCTTTTTCAGCGGCTTGAGCATGGTGGCGCACAGTGCCGGGGTGAAGATCAGCGCCACCAGCACCGACAGGCCCATGGCCGAGACGATGGTGATGGAGAACTGCCGATAGATCACACCGGTGGAGCCACCGAAGAAGGCCATTGGCAGCAGTACCGCCGAAAGCACCAGGGCGATACCCACCAGGGCACCCTGGATCTGCTCCATGGAGCGCTTGGTCGCCTCCTTGGGTGGCAGCCCCTCTTCGGACATCACCCGCTCGACGTTTTCCACCACGACGATGGCGTCGTCCACCAGCAAGCCGATGGCCAGGACCATGGCGAACATGGTCAGCGTGTTGATGCTGAAGCCCGCGGCGGCAAGGATGCCGAAGGTACCCAGCAACACCACCGGTACGGTCATGGTGGTGATGATGGTGGCGCGGAAGTTCTGCAGGAACAGGTACATCACCAGGAACACCAGGACCACGGCTTCGATCAGGGTGTGGATTACCCCGCTGATCGATTCGGTGACCACCGGCGTGGTGTCATACGGGAACACGGCCTTTACGCCAGGCGGAAAGAACGGCTCGAGGTCGCTGATGGTCTGGCGCAGGGCCTTGGCGGTGTCCAGGGCGTTGGCACCGGTGGCCAGCTTGACCGCCAGGCCCGACGCCGGCTTGCCGTTGAACTGGGCGCTGACGGCGTAGTTCTCGCCACCCAGGCCTACTTCGGCGACATCGCCCAGGCGTACTTGGGAACCGTCGCTGTTGACCTTGAGCAGAATCTTCTCGAACTGCTCGGCGGTTTGCAGGCGGGTCTTGCCGATGATGGTGGCGTTAAGCTGGGTACCCGGCAAGGCCGGCAGGCCGCCGAGTTGGCCGGAGGACACCTGCACGTTCTGCGCGGCGACTGCGGTCTTGACGTCGACTGGGGTCAGCTGGAACTTGTTCAGCTTGGCCGGATCGAGCCAGATACGCATGGCGTACTGCGCACCGAACACCTGGAAGTCACCCACACCGGCCGTCCGCGAGACCGGGTCCTGCATGTTCGAGACGATGTAGTTGGCCAAGTCGTCCTTGGTCATGCTGCCGTCTTCGGACACCAGGCCGATCACCAGCAGGAAGTTTTTAACCGCCTTGGTGACGCGGATACCTTGTTGCTGCACTTCTTGCGGCAACAGCGGCGTAGCCAGGTTCAGCTTGTTCTGAACCTGAACCTGCGCGGTGTCGGCGTTGGTGCCTTGCTCGAAGGTAGCGGTGATGGTCATGCTGCCGTCGGAGTTACTTTCCGAAGACACATAACGCAGGTTGTCGATACCGTTGAGCTGCTGTTCGATGACCTGCACCACGGTGTCCTGCACCGTCTGCGCCGAGGCGCCCGGGTAGGTCACGGCGATGGCGATGGCCGGTGGCGCGATGCTCGGGTACTGGTTGATCGGCAACTTCAGGATCGACAGTGCCCCGACCAGCATGATCACCAAGGCGATCACCCAGGCGAAGATCGGGCGATCGATAAAGAACTTCGACATGGTTTACTCCGCTTTGGCGTCTGCTTTCGCCGCGTTGGCCTGATCAGGGCTGGCCGGCTTGTTGACGTTGGTGGCTTCGCTGACCTTGACCTCGACGCCTGGGCGCACGTATTGCAGGCCTTCGGTGATCAGGCGGTCGCCTGGGTTCAAGCCTTCCTCGATCAGCCAGTCGCTGCCCAGGGTACGGCTGGCCTTGAGCTGGCGCAGTTCGACCTTGTTCTCCTGGTTGACCACCAGTGCGGTCGGCGCGCCCTTGAGGTCGCGGGTCACGCCCTGTTGTGGGGCCAGGATGGCGTTGGCGTTGACCCCGGCGCGCAGGCGGGCATGCACGAACATGCCAGGCAGCAGGGTGTGGTCGGGGTTCGGGAAGATCGCGCGCAGGGTCACCGAGCCGGTGGTCTCGTCGACCGCGACTTCGGAGAACTCCAGGCGGCCCTGCTGCTTGAACAGGCTGCCGTCTTCGAGCACCAGTTGCACCGAGGCGGCGTTGTCGCCGGCCTTTTGCAGCTGGCCGCTTTCCAGGTCACGGCGCAGCTTGAGCAGCTCGGCGGTGGACTGGGTGACGTCGACGTAGACCGGGTCGAGTTGCTGGATGGTCGCCATGGCGTTGGTCTGGCCATTGCTCACCAGTGCACCTTCGGTGAACGTGGAACGGCCGATGCGGCCGCTGATCGGTGCCAGGACCTTGGTGTAGCGCAGGTCGATCTGGGCGCTCTTCAGTGCTGCCTCGGCCTGCAATCGTTTGGCATTGGCGTCGTCGTATTCCTGTTTGGAGACGGCTTGTTCATCGATCAGCTGCTTGTACCGCTCGGCCAGCGAGCGGGTCGCCTGCAGGTTGGCCTGGGCATTGGCCAGGTTGGCTTCATAGACGGCAGGGTCGATCTGGTAGAGCTGCTGGCCTTCCTTGACGTCGCTGCCTTCTTTGAAGAGGCGCTTGAGGATGATGCCATTGACCTGTGGGCGCACTTCGGCGACGCGATAGGACGTGGTACGCCCCGGCAATTCCGAGGTCAGGGTGAAGGCTTGTGGTTGGAGGGTCACGACGCCGACCTGAGGAGCCTGCGCGGCAGGCGCTGCTTCTTCTTTCTTGCAGCCACTGAGCAGTGTTGCCAGGGCGACGGCGGAAACCAGAGCGGTAACGGCTGGCTTGAATTGCATGAGGATCCTCGGGGCGCTGGAGCAGGAGACGCTCAAGAGTAATGGAAGAGTCTTGTCAGAAAAATGCTATCGGGTGGATAAATAGCTTGCTAAGGAATATACTTACATTCATGGTTGTTTGTAAATACCGCTGGGTAGTACTTGGCTACTGCCGCAGCCCTTGATTAGCCCATCCGGGAGACGCCCTGCAGAGGCGACCCCGGCGGTTTCCCCGTGTGCGCCGCGCGCTCGGGCCCAGATGAGGTTGTACTGCCATGGTCCGTAGAACCAAAGAGGAAGCCCAGGAAACCCGCGCCCAGATTATCGAGGCGGCGGAAAAGGCCTTCTACAAGCGCGGGGTTGCGCGAACCACCTTGGCTGACATCGCCGAATTGGCGGGCGTGACCCGAGGTGCGATCTACTGGCACTTCAATAACAAAGCTGAACTGGTGCAGGCGTTGCTCGACAGCCTGCACGAAACCCATGACCACCTTGCGCGTGCGAGCGAAAGCGAGGATGAGCTGGACCCGCTTGGTTGCATGCGCAAGCTGCTGTTGCAGGTGTTCAACGAGCTGGTGCTCGATGCCCGAACCCGGCGTATCAATGAGATTCTGCATCACAAGTGCGAGTTCACCGATGACATGTGTGAAATTCGCCAGCAGCGCCAGAGCACGGTGCTGGATTGCCACAAGGGCATTACCCTGGCGCTTGCCAATGCAGTGCGCCGGGGCCAGTTGCCTGCCGAGCTGGATGCCGAGCGCGCGGCGGTGGCCATGTTTGCCTATGTCGATGGCCTGATCGGGCGCTGGTTACTGCTGCCAGACAGTTTCGATCTGCTGCGTGACGTCGAAAAATGGGTCGACACTGGGCTGGATATGCTGCGCTTGAGCCCGGCTCTGCGCAAATGACTCTTTGTTAAGGATTGTGAGGGAGTGTTTCCTCATTGTATTAACGGGGCATTAAGGTGCTTCACGTAATGGTGGGAGTGCGTGGCTGCCAGGCGCTTGTCTCGGATTTTGAGGGGGGGCGCAAATCGAGCGCCGCCCGCGCGGCGCTTCGCAGCACAAGGCTGCTCCTACATCTGTTTCGGGCCAGTATCGCCTCTGCCAGCGCGCGCGACCGCCTTGTTTGTTCCGCACGATATCGAGGTGGACGCCAAAAGGCCGCGCGCCTCTGTTTCAGGATTGATTGGCCCGAAACAGATGTAGGAGCAGCCTTGTGCTGCGAAGCGCCGCGCGGGCGGCGCTCGATCTCAAGGGCGCAGAAGATCCAGCGACAAGCGGCCCCTGCAGGCTCAACGCCCACGCAATTGCCGGTCCGGCAACGCCAACGCCACCACCAGCCCCAGCAGGGCGATCACGCCACTGCCCATCAGCAAATGCCTGAACGTCTCCAGCAACCGCGCTTGGGTCTGCGGGTCTGCCTCGCCAGCCTTCAGGCTCCCCAGCAATGGATTGCCCAGCAACTCGAACCCACCTTGGTGCAGCAACGCCAGCAGCAGGCTGGACATGCACGCCACGCCCATGGCTCCCCCGAGTGAGCGGAACAGGTTGGTGGTACTGGTAGCCACGCCGATGTCCTTGATGTCCACGGCGCTCTGCGTGCCCACCAGCGAAGTCGGAAACTGCAGCCCGCAGGCTATGCCGGTCAGCAGCATGAACACGGCACTGAGCAGGGCCGACTGCGGCGGTGTGATCGCCATGGCGAAGATGGCCACCGGCATCAACAGTGCACCGGCGAGAATTTGCGGCTTGTAGCGCCCAGTGAGGCTGGTCATGCGGCCCCCGGTAAAGGCGCCCATCGGCAGGCCCATTGCCAGTGGCAGCAGGTGCAATGCCGCGCTGTCGGCGCCCGCCCCGGTGATGCCTTGGTAGCGCAAGGGCATCAGCATGGTCAGGGAAATCGACTGGAAACTGGCGAAAAAGATCACGCCCCAGCACAGCACCGCGACGCGGTTGCCGAACAGGCCGAGGGGCAGCAGGGGCTCCTGGCAGCGCCGCTCGTGGGCAATGAACAGCATCAGGCCAAGCACCGCGCAGGCGAACAGCGCCAGCACCGGCGGCGCTGTCCAGGCGTGCCCTTGGCCGACCAGGGTAATGCCCAGCAGCAGGCTGCCCAGGCCAAGAATCAGTAGCACCGCGCCCAGGTAGTCCACCTGGGCCTCGCGACGCTTCACCGGCATGTCGCCGAGCGCCCGGTGGATCGCCCACAACGCGACCAGCCCCAGCGGCAGGTTGATCCAGAACACCCAGCGCCACGACAGGTACTCGGTCAGCCAGCCACCGAGCACCGGCCCGGCGACGCTGGCCACGGCGTACATACTGCTGAAGTAGCCCTGGTAACGCCCGCGTTCGCGGGGCGGCACGAAGTCACCGATGATCGCCTGGCTGACCGACACCATGCCGCCCGCGCCAACCCCTTGCAGCACGCGCGCCAGCACCAGTTGCTGCATGTCCTGGGCCAGGGCGCAGGCAATCGACGCCAGGGTGAACAGCGAGATGCCGGTCAGGATCATCCGCCGCCGGCCGTACAGGTCGCCCAGCTTGCCGTAGATCGGCACTGCCACGGTCATCGCCACCATGTAGCCAGAGATCACCCAGGCGAGCAGGCCGACATCGTTGAACTGGGCCGAGATGGCCGGCAACGAGACGGCGACGATGGTTTGGTCCAGCGCACCGAGGAAGATGGCCAGCATCAGGGCGGTGAGCACGTTGCGCAGCACGGTCGGGGGCAGGGCGGCAGTCACGGGGTTACCTTGGCAATGGGCTTGAGGCCGATGAATTGTAACCTGACTTAGGTAGCTTCCTATGTACTATCTGCATCCCCTATGCAAGATCGGCATTGGCGCATTCATCCAGTGAGGCATGGCTGCGTGATATCGTGGCTAGACCGCAGGGGCTGTAATCCGTGGCCTGCACCAGCTTGGTGCAGCTATTTGCCGCAGGGTTTTCGTGCCGCTGTATCCCACACCTTTTATTCCTCTGCCTGCATGTCGAGCATGACCGCCCAGATGGCGACGGTTGGAACAGGTCAGGTAGACCCGATTCAGGGGTCGGTAGCAACCGTTCAATTTCACGTTATTGCGGAGTGATCATGCCCAGGGCTTCCCACCAAGATTTGCGTTTTGCCTTCCGCGAGCTGCTCGCTTCAGGTTCCTGCTACCACACAGCGTCGGTGTTCGACCCGATGTCGGCGCGCATTGCCGCCGACCTGGGCTTTGAAGTCGGCATTCTTGGCGGTTCGGTGGCTTCGCTGCAGGTACTGGCTGCGCCGGATTTTGCCCTGATCACCTTGAGCGAGTTCGTCGAGCAGGCCACGCGCATTGGCCGTGTGGCGCAACTGCCGGTGCTCGCCGATGCCGACCACGGCTACGGTAACGCGTTGAATGTCATGCGCACGGTCATTGAACTGGAGCGTGCCGGTGTGGCGGCGCTGACCATCGAAGATACCCTGCTGCCGGCCCAGTTCGGGCGCAAGTCCACCGACTTGATTCCGGTTGAGGAAGGCGTCGGCAAGATTCGCGCTGCGCTTGAAGCACGGGTCGATTCGTCGCTGTCTATCATCGCCCGCACCAACGCCGGTGTACTGACCACCGAAGAAATCATCGTGCGTACCCAGAGCTACCAGAAGGCCGGGGCCGACGGTATCTGCATGGTGGGGGTGAAGGATTTCGAGCAGCTCGAGCAAATCGCCGAGCACCTGACCGTGCCCTTGATGCTGGTGACCTACGCCAACCCCAACCTGCGCGATGACGAGCGCCTGGCGCGCCTGGGCGTGCGCATCGTGGTCGATGGCCACGCCGCGTACTTCGCCGCCATAAAGGCTACTTATGACTGCCTGCGCCTGCAGCGCGGCCAGCAGAACAAGTCCGAGAACCTCAGCGCCACCGAACTCTCGCACACCTACACCCAACCCGAGGATTACATCCGCTGGGCCAAGGAGTACATGAGCGTCGAGGAGTGACCGGCAGGGCGCCGTCGCTCAACGCACGGCGCTCAAGGTGGCGCTTTGTGGCACGCAGTGTTCGTGCTGACAATGGGCGGCCGAGCTGGGTTGGTTGCGCAGCAGTTCGACCCGCCAGCAAGCCGACCCGTACAGCCCGGCGATGGCAAACAGCGCCATGACCAGCGCGAACCTTCTTGTTTTGATGCCCATGGTACTCACCTCCTGTTACAACGCCAGGTGATACCTCTAAGCGTAGGCCAGTAGGCGCAACCTTGCGCTGCGAAGAGGCCCATTGCGGCGCAGGCCCTTTCGCAGCACAAGGCTGCTCCTACACGTCCTGATCCCATTCCGGCTCGTCCTTGAACCGCTGCGCGAGAAAATCCAGCATGCTGCGCAAGGTCGCCGGCATGTGCTTGCGCGAGGTATAGACCGCATTCAGGTTGAGTTCGCGTGGCCGTGCTTCGGGCAGCAGGCGCACCAGTTCGCCCGTGCGCAGGGCGGCAGCAGCCTGGTAGGTCGGCAACATGGCGATGCCGGCTCCGGCCAGTGCCGCCTTTTGCAGGGTCATCGCCTCATTCGCACTGATGTTGCCCTCGACCGGGACGGCAATAGCTTGGCCCTGCACCTCGAAATGCCAGAGGTGATGGCCGAAGTAGGCATGGGTCAGGCAGTTGTGCCCGCTCAATTCCTCGATCCGCTGCGGCGTGCCGTGCTCACGCAGGTAGGCCGGTGCCGCGCACACCACCGAACGGCACACGGTCAGACGCCGGGCGATCAGGTTCGGGTCCAGGTCGTTGCTGGTGCGGATGGCCAGGTCGATGCGCTCGTCCACCAGGTTGACCGTGCGATCGAGCATCTGCAACTCGACCTTCACCCCGGGGTAGCGCCGTACATACGCGGCCACGGCATCCACCAGTTGAGCCTGCCCGAACGACGTACTGACGCTGATGCGCAGCGCGCCGCGGGGGGCGTCGTCCGGTTGGCGCACGGCCACCTGCAGGTCACCGGCGAGTTCCAGCAGTTGGCGGCAGCGTGGCAGTGTTTCCTGGCCGGCGGCGGTCAGGCTCAACTTGCGCGTGGTGCGCTGCATCAGCCGCGCACCGACCCAATCCTCCAGTTCCGCCAGGTAGCGTGAAACCACCGGCCTGGACAGTTGCAGGTGGTCCGCTGCCGCCGATTGGCTGCCCAGGTCGATGACGGTGACAAAAACGCGCATCGCGTTGAGACGGTCCATGATTTGCCCGATTTTAGAAACAAACTATGTTGGAGCATCGCATTTTTTGGCATGGATCGGGCAACTAAGCTGTTGAGCATTCTTCTTCAAGACGGAACGTTGCGATGTCGCTATTCACTCCCTTGCGTGGCCTGATGCTGGCCTGTGTTGCGCTGACCGGCCAGGCGCTGGCTGCCGAACCTTTGCAGCTGGACGTCTACAACCCTGGCCACGAGGCGATTTTCCCGGTCAGTTCGGTGATTGTCAGTGGCGAAAAGGACGCCGTGCTGGTCGATGCCCAGTTCGGCAAGGCCCAGGCCGAACAGGTGGTTGAGCGCCTGCGTGCCGGAGGCAAGCGGCTGACAACCATCTACATCAGCCATGGCGACCCGGACTACTACTTCGGCCTCGACACACTGACCCAAGCTTTCCCACAGGCCAAGGTCGTCGCCTCTGCGGCTACCGTCGCGCATATTCGCCAGACCATGGACGCGAAGCTGGCCTACTGGGGCCCGCAAATGGGCGCGGACAAACCGGCCCGCCTGGTCGTGCCTGCGGTGCTCGAAGGCCATCGCCTGACCCTGGAGGGCCAGGCGCTCGACGTGGTCGGCCTGGACGGCCCACAGCCTGATCGCAGCTTTGTCTGGATTCCGTCGATCAAGGCGGTGGTCGGTGGGGTGGTGGTATCGGAACACATCCATGTGTGGATGGCCGATACCCAGTCGGCCAAGTCGCATACCGACTGGCTGGGCACGCTCAAGCGGATCGAGCAGCTGGCACCGCGCACCGTGATCCCCGGCCATTACCTCGGCCAAAGCAGCCGTTCGCTCGCCGCCGTGCGCTTCACGGCGGGCTACATTCAGGCATTCGATGCCGAAACCGCCAAGGCAAAAGACGCCGCTGCGTTGGTGGCTGCGATGAAAAAACGCTACCCGGACCTGGCCGACGAGAGCTCGCTGGAGCTCGGCGCCAAGGTCGCCAAGGGTGAGATGAAGTGGTAATTCCGTTCAACTGATGGAGTGTTTCCCATGAGCAAGATCGCAATCATTGGCGCCACCGGCCGTGCCGGCAGCCAGTTGCTGGAAGAAGCCCTGCGCCGTGGCCACAGTGTGGTGGCCATTGCCCGCGACCCGTCGCAGTTGCAGGGACGTGAGGGGGTGACCGTGAAGGCACTCGATGCCAAGGACAGCGCAGCGCTGCAAGCGGCTGTCGCCGGTGTGGACGCGGTGTTGAGTGCTGCGCATTTCTCGACGATCGAAGCGCACGCCATCATCGAGCCGGTCAAGCGTGCCGGGGTCAAGCGCCTGCTGGTGGTGGGCGGGGCGGGTAGCCTGCTGTTGCCTTCGGGGCACCGGGTGATCGACAGCCCGGACTTCCCCGAGGCCTACAAGGCCGAAGCGAGCGCGGGTGTGCGTTTTCTAGAGGTACTGCGCCAAGAGCCGAACCTGGACTGGACCTTCCTGTCGCCGTCGGCGGAGTTCGTCGAAGGCGAACGCAGCGGGCACTACACGCTAGGCAAGGATCATCTGCTGATCGGTGCCGATGGCAAAAGCTGGATCACCTTTGCCGACTACGCGATTGCCATGCTCGATGAGCTGGAGAAACCCGCGCATTCGCGGGCGCGGTTCACCGTCGGTTATTGAGCCACTGCCTGCAGCCAGTCCAGCAACTCGACCAGCCCGGCTGGCTGTTGCCTGGCCTGGCTGACCAGGTAATAGCCTTTTCCGGTCGTCACCTTCAGGGCAAACGGCATGCACAGCCGCTTGCTGCGCAGGTCATCGCCGATCAGCGACCAATCGCCGATGGCCACTCCGGTGCCCTGGGATGCCATGGCCATCGCCATGTCCAGTGTTTCGAAGTGCTGCTTTGGCCCCTGTACATCGAACGTGGCACCGGCCGCCTGCAGCCATAAACGCCAGTCATGCTCGTCACGCGAGGGGTGCAGGAGCATGTGGCGCATCAAGTCGTCGATGTTGGCCAACGGCAACGGGCCTTGCAGCAGCGAAGGGGCGCACACTGGCGTCAGTTGTTCGTCGAACAGCTTGCGCACCTGCAAGCCCTGGTTCGGCGCGCTGCCATACACCACCGCCGCATCAAAGCCTTCGCGGGCAAAATCCACCCCATGCTGCACGGTGGTGGTCAGCTCTACTGGCACATCCGGGCGCAGCGCCTGCCATTCCATCAGGCGCGGCAGCAGCCAGCGCATCACGCAGGTTGGCGCCTTGAGTTGCAATGTGGCGCTATGCCCGCCGACTTCCCGCACGCCTTGTTCGATCAGGGCAAATACCTGTTGCACCCTGGGCAGCCAGTCCTGGCCTTCACGGGTCAGGCTCAGGCCACGGGCCTGGCGCTGGAACAGGGCGTAACCGAGGTGCGCTTCAAGCGCGGCGATCTGCCGGCTCACGGCACCTTGGGTGATGTGCAACTGCTGCCCCGCTCGGGTGAAATTGCAGTGCTGGGCAGTCACCAGAAAGGTGTGCAGGGCGGGCAGGGGAGGAAGGCGTTTCATTGCACTGAGCCATGATTTGAAGACATGGCTAGTATGTGTTTTTTTGCATTGTGGCGATAGCGCTGCCTTGGGTCCAATAAGCGCAGATTTCAACAAGACTCAAGGTAAACACACATGGCAACCTGCGGCGAAGTACTGGTCAAACTCCTTGAAGGCTATGGTGTGGACCATGTCTTCGGCATTCCAGGCGTGCATACCGTTGAGCTCTATCGCGGCTTGGCAACGTCCTCCATTCGTCATATCACCCCGCGCCACGAGCAAGGTGCCGGCTTCATGGCCGACGGCTACGCACGCACGCGCGGCAAACCCGGTGTGTGCTTCATCATCACCGGCCCAGGGATGACCAATATCACCACCGCCATGGGCCAGGCCTATGCCGATTCGATCCCGATGCTGGTGATTTCCAGCGTGCAATCGCGCGATCAGCTGGGCGGCGGCCGCGGTAAGCTGCACGAACTGCCCAACCAATCTGCACTGGTGTCGGGTGTGGCAGCCTTCTCCCAAACCCTGATGAGCGCAGACGACCTGCCCCAGGTACTGGCCCGGGCCTTCGCCGTGTTCGACGGTGCTCGACCGCGCCCGGTGCATATCGAGATTCCGCTGGACGTACTGGTCGAGCCGGCCGATCACCTGTTGCCGGCCCGCCCGGTCCGCAGCAGCCGGGCAGGTGCCGCGCCGCAGGCCGTGGCGCAGATGGCCGAGCGCCTGGCCCAGGCGAAGCGCCCGTTGATCCTGGCCGGCGGCGGTGCATTGAACGCTGGCGCTTCGCTGGCACGCTTGGCAGAGCAGCTTCAGGCTCCGGTGGCATTGACCATCAACGCCAAGGGCTTGCTGGCTTCCAATCATCCTTTGCAAATCGGCTCGACTCAGTCGCTGCCGGCTACCCGTGCGCTGGTGGCCGAAGCGGATGTGGTGTTGGCCATCGGTACCGAGCTGGCCGAAACCGACTATGACGTGACCTTCAAGGGCGGCTTCGAGATCCCAGGCAGCTTGCTGCGGATCGACATCGACCCGGACCAGACGGTGCGCAACTATCTGCCTGAGCTGGCGCTGGTCGCCGACGCCGACCTGGCCGCCGAAGCACTGTGCGTTGCCTTGCAACAGCAGCCGCTGCCGGCGCGTGAAAGTACCTGGGGGCCAGCACGCGTCACGCAGCTGCGCCAATCGCTGGCGGACGGCTGGGACCAGCCGACCCTGAGCCAGACCCGCCTGCTGACCAGTATCCTCCAGACACTGCCCAACGCCATTCTGGTCGGGGATTCGACCCAGCCGGTGTACTCCGGCAACCTCACGCTGGACATGGACGAGCCTCGCCGCTGGTTCAATGCCTCGACCGGCTACGGTACCTTGGGCTATGCACTGCCGGCGGCGATGGGCGCCTGGCTGGGCAGCGCCGCGCAGATCGCCGAGCGCGCGCCGTCGGTTTGCCTGATTGGCGATGGTGGCATGCAGTTCACCCTGCCGGAGCTGGCCAGTGCAGTCGAGGCGCAGGTGCCGCTGATCGTGCTGCTGTGGAACAACCAGGGTTACGAAGAAATCAAGAAGTACATGGTCAACCGCGCCATCGAGCCGGTCGGGGTGGATATCCATACCCCTGACTTCATCGGCGTGGCCCGGGCGTTGGGCGCTGACGCGGAGCATGTGAGTGATGTCGCGCAGTTGCAGGCGGCACTGGGGCGTGCGGTGGAGCGCAAAGGGCCGACGTTGATTCAGGTTGATCAGAATCAGTGGCAGGCGGCCGTTGCAGGTTAACTGAAACGGCCGGTAACCCTTACCCCGCTGTGGCGCGCAACCGCGCCACATCGCGGATCGGTGGTGCGCCATACAGCCGGCTGTACTCGCGGCTGAATTGCGAAGGGCTTTCATACCCCACGCGATAGCCCGCCACCGCTGCCTCAAGCCCGTCATTGAGCATCAGCCGCCGGGCCTCCTGCAGGCGTAATTGCTTCTGGTACTGCAGCGGGCTCATCGACGTCACGGCCTTGAACCGATGGTGCAAGGTCGAGGTGCTGAGGTTGACCTCACGGGCCAGGTCCTCGATGCGCAACGGCTGCTGGAAGTTCTGGTTGAGCCAGGTGATGGCCTGGCATACCCGATGGGTCTGGCTGTTGGCCAAGGCGATTTCATACAGCCGATAACCCTGCGGCCCACGCAGCAGGCGGTAAAGGATTTCGCGGCGGATCAGCGGCGCCAGCATGGCAATGTCCCGCGGCGAATCCAGCAGGCGGATCAAGCGCAGCAGCGCATCCAGCAACGCGGCATCGGTCTTCTCCACATACAAACCACGGCCGGAAGGCAGGCTGGGTACCAACATCGGCCCGCTTTCAGCAATCAGCTGGCTGATCTCGGCCGGGTCCAGGTCCAGCCGCAGGCCCAGGCTTGGGTTTTCCGGGCTGGCATCAAGCTTCACGCCGCTCAGTGGCAAGGTCACCGACACCACCATGTAGTGCAGCGGGTCGTAGACGTACTGTTCGTCACCCAGGAACAGGCTCTTGCTGCCATGGGCAAGGACGCACAAGGCCGGCTGCGCCAAGGTGGGCACCGAGCGGACACTCTCCCGATAGCTGACCAGGTACAGGTCGTCGATGGCCGACGCGCTGCCGGGTGGGTCGCCGGCATGCCGGCGGATCAGCTCGGCCAGCTCCTGGCGTTGCACTTCCAGGGTCGGTTCGATGGACGTGGGGGTGGTCATGGTGGCTTCCTCTACTGACTGACGCAGCATAGGTTTGGGCAATGGCGGGCGCTAGTCGAAAGCTGCACGGCGATTGCCTGATCCTGCCGCGGTGCAGGATCAGGCAATCGCCCGGCAGTAATAGCCTAACGCGTCGCGCGGGCCAGCCTCTAACCTTGGCAGCCTGGTTTTTCGTCCGCCTGCTCAAGGAGATCGTGCAATGACCCTACGACAACCGGTCACCCACTTGGCTTTCATCCGTGCCAGCAGCGGTCGTTCGGCGGAGCTGGGCGCGCGCCTGCGCGATCTGCTCGAACCCTCATTGCGTACACCGGGATGCCTGAGCTTCACGGTCCAGCGCTCGCAGGCCGACGCCGACCTTTGGCTGCTCAGCGGCAGCTGGCGTGATCAGCAGGCGATGAGCGGCTACTTCGCTTCACCAACCCTGGAGGTATTCGGTGAGCTGGTGCAGGCGCAAGTGGTCAGCAGCCTGGACCTGCATACCTTCGATTGATTGCTGATGGGCACAGGTTAAAATGTCGCCCTTCGATCAACTACCCAGAGCGCAGCATGGCACGTAGAGAATTCCCGCAGTTCGAAGCCGTTTCGGCGATGGTCCCGGTGGAAGGTGGTGGCTACAACGCCGCCATCGCGGTGAAGGGGCTGGGCATGGGCGGGGCGCCGCGCTTTCACAAGGTACTGGACGGCCAGGTGTTCAAGGGCGCCATGGCGGCCGATGAAGCCGCCTGCGCCGAGCTGGAACGCCTGCAGGGCGTCAGTGAAGAGGGCGAGCTGATCTGGTGATCAGTTGCCCACTTGCGGCCTGGCCATCTTGAACAGATTGCCCAGTTCGAAATAGTCCGCCGGGCCGCCGCCACGCAGGATCGGTTCGGCGGCGGCGGTGTCGTAGATACCGTTTTTCAGCAGGTGCTCGGCAATGTGCACCGCCACCACTTCGCCGAGGATCAGCCAGCTGGGCACCGACTCCTGGTCTGCCCGTTTCAGCTGGACGATCTGGCTCACCTTGCACTCGAACGCCACCGGGGTTTCGCCCACCCGTGGCACTTTGACGACGCGCGACGGCGCTGCTGTCAAACCGCTGAGTTCGAACTCATTGACGTCTGCCGCTACCGCCGCGCAGCTCTGGTTCATCGCCTCGGCCAATGGCCGGGTCGCCAGGTTCCAGACGAACTCGCCGGTCTGCTCGATGTTGTTCAGGCTGTCTTTGCGCCCGACGCTGCAGAAACCGATGATCGGTGGGATGTAGTTGAAGGCGTTGAAGAAGCTGTAGGGCGCCAGGTTCAGGCGGCCTTCGCGGTCGTGGGACGAGATCCAGCCGATTGGGCGGGGGCCGACGATGGCGTTGAAGGGGTCGTGGGGCAGGCCGTGGCCTTTGGCGGGTTCGTAGTAATACATCGGTGCTGGGCTTGCTGGCCCTACCTCTTGGGGGACGAGGCGCTAGTGTGCCAAGCCTTTGCCCGGCTGGAAATGATCAAGCCCGGCCGAAGCCGGGCTGGTTGCACGCATCAGGGGTTAGCTGATGCGGTGGGCGTTGGTGCGGTCAAAGCCGTCTTCGGCAAAACGTTGGCCGCCGGTGCGGTCGAAGCCATCTTCTGCAAAACGTTGAGCGCCAGTGCGGTCGTAGCCGTCTTCGGCGAAGCGCTGTGCACCGGTGCGGTCGTAACCATCTTCAGCGAAGCGTTGGCCGCCTGTGCGGTCGAAACCGTCTTCAGCGTACGCGGCGGATTGGCTCTGCACCGCTGCGAAGGTGTGGGCGCTGGTGCGGTCGAAGCCATCTTCAGCGAAGGCGCCAGTGGCGATTACCGAGAGGGCCAGGGTGAGGATCAGTTTGTTTTTCATGGTCGTTGCTCCAGGGGTGCGAGAGGTTGTTTGTTTCTATGGGTTTAATCCTACGCCGATAAAATTGATAAAAAAGCGCAAAAAATAGCGTCTAGTCATCGATTATATCGATGTTTATGCCCGCGTCAGCGATGAGCCCTCCAGTGGGCTGAGGGGAACGTTGCAGGGTATGGATCAGCGTTTCGCCAGCCATTGCAGGATGACGACGTCGAATTAATGCGGCGTTAAGGACGAAAATAAGCCTGCAGGCGGTAATGAACGCTTTTTTCATACGCCATAAACCGATTTTTCAGGCTTTGCTCAGCACCATCGCCGCACTCAAAACCGGAGCGGCAAACAATGAATAAACTCCCGCAAATCACCTTGGCCTTCTGGGTCATGAAGATCTGCGCAACGACCCTGGGCGAGACGGCGGGCGATTTGCTGTCGATGACCCTGAATATCGGCTACGCGCTGAGCTCGCTGATGTTGATCAGCGTGTTTCTGCTGACCCTGCTCGGCCAGCTCTACTCACGGCGCTACCACCCGATGCTCTATTGGCTGGTGATTCTTTCCACCAGTACGGCCGGCACCACCATGTCCGACTTCATGGACCGCACGCTTGGCTTGGGCTACGCCGCAGGCTCGTCGATTCTGATCGGCATCTTGCTGCTGACCTTCCTGGTGTGGCGCCTGAGTGGTAACCCCTTGGACGTTACCCGTATCAAGAACCGCGCGGGCGAGTTGTTCTATTGGGTGGCGATTCTGTTCTCGAACACCTTGGGCACCGCCTTGGGCGATTACCTGGCAGATGATTCGGGGCTTGGCTTTGCCGGTGGTGCCTTGCTGGTGGGCAGTGCCATCGCGCTGGTGGTTGTGGCGCGTTACTGGACACGCATCCCTGGCGTGGTGCTGTTCTGGGTCGCGTTCGTCCTGACCCGCCCGTTCGGCGCCACCCTGGGCGACGTCCTGACCAAGCCACACGAGAAGGGTGGGCTGGACTTCGGCACGGTCGGCTCATCGGCAGTGCTGGCCGGTGTGCTGCTGGTACTGGTGCTGATGGCGACCTATTACCAGCGGCGGGAGCCGCGTCAGGTGCTGGAGATGTCCTGAGTATTGAGGCGATAACGGGTACTGCGGCCCCCGCCCGGCAGGCGGGCTAGGCACGCCTTGTCGAGCAGGTCGGTGAGGTGGCGGGTTGCAGTGGCCTTGGAGACTTTCGCAACGGCCTGGTACTGCGCGGCATTGATACCTTCTTCGAAGCCGCGTGGGCCCCCGTCGAGCAGCCGGTTGAGCACCTTGACCTGTTCGGGTAAAAGGCCGTCCGCCCGATGCACATGCCAGAACCTGGCTTTGGTGAGTATCCGGTCGATGTTCAGCAACGCCTGCTCGAGGCTGCGCAGCAGGGTTTCAAGGAACCAGGTCAGCCACCGGGTAATGTCGAGGCCGTCCTTCTGGCTGTTTTCCAGTATCTGGTAGTAGCCAGCCCGGTCTTCCAGGATGCTGGCAGACATGGCGTAGAAGCGGATTGCCTGCTGCTCGGCCTGGGCCAGCGCCAAGTCGGTGATGGCGCGGGTCAGGCGGCCATTGCCATCGTCGAACGGGTGCAAGGTGACGAACCAGAAATGGGCGACACCTGCGCGTAGCAGGGGGTCCAGGTGAGTGGCATGGCGGCTGCTGGCAAACCAATCGAGAAAAGCTGCAACCTGCTCTTCAAGGCCATCACGGGGCGGTGCCTGAAAGTGCACCGTGGGCTTGTCGAGGCGACCGGAGATCACCTGCAGGGTTGTCTCGTCACGCAGTTGGCCCACCAGAACTGCTTTGCTCAGGCCATCTTCCGCCGCTGGGAACAACCAGTGATGCCAGGTGAACAGGCGCTGCAAGGTCAGCGGTTGGTCGTACCCGCGTGTCGCATCCAGCATCAATTCAGCCAGCCCTTCGCTCCGCGCAGTAGTCGCGCCTTGCTCATGGATGCCCAGCCGTCGAGCGAGGGACGAGCGCACCGAACCCACGTTCAGCTGTTCACCCTCGATCGCCGACGACGTGACAATGTTCTGCAGCAGTGTGTCGAGGATGTTCTCGCACTCGCTGATCGCATCGATGGAGCCGATCTTGCCCAGCAGGCGTCCTTGCATCTCGACGCAACTGCGTAGCAATGGGGCAAGGGCGTCGCTTTGCCACTGGAAATGGGGCCAGTCGGATTGCTGCCATATCCATAGTGGGCTGTTCATGATCGCTCCAACTTATCGGGGAGCCGAATAATACTGCTATTCGGCTCATTATGTGAGCCGAATAGGGCCGTTATTCGGCTCACGCCATAAAAAGGTTCTTCACGTAATGTTGGGGAAGTGTGGCTGCGATTTGCTTGCTGAGAGATAGGGTGAAAGCTGCCAAGTGCTTGTCTTGGGTTTTGAGGTGGTGCGCAAATCGAGCGCCGCCCGCGCGGCGCTTCGCAGCACAAGGCTGCTCCTACATCTGTTTCGGGCCAGTTACGCCTGTACCTGCGCGCGCGACCGCCTTGTTTGTTCCGCACGATATCGAGGTGGCCGCCAAAGGGCCGCGCGCCTTTGTCTCAGGGCTCATTGGCCCGAACCGATGTAGGAGCAGCCTTGTGCTGCGAAGCGCCGCGCGGGCGGCGCTCGATCTCAAAGGCGCATAAGATCCAGCGACAAGCACCCCCAAAAAAAAGGGCGCCCCGTGCAACGGAGCGCCCCTTTTTCATATCTGCCGGATCAGTATCAGTCGGTGGTGATGCGCGAATGATGCTTGGTGTCTTTCATGGTCGCGTACACCAGCAGCGAGCAGGCGATGCAGCCGGTGACGTACCAGTAGAAGCCGGTTTCCATGCCATTGCTCTTGAACCACAGGGCGACGTATTCGGCGGTGCCGCCGAAGATCGACACGGTCAGGGCGTATGGCAGGCCAACGCCCAGGGCGCGGATCTCAGTCGGGAACAGTTCGGCTTTGACCACCGCGTTGATCGAGGTGTAGCCACTGACGATGATCAGCGCCGCCATGATCAGGAAGAACGCGCCCCACCAGGTTTGCACGGTGTGCAAGGTGCTGAGGATCGGCACAGTGAACAGCGTGCCGAGTACACCGAAGGCGATCAGAATCGGGCGCCGGCCGATCTTGTCGGACAGGCCGCCGATCACCGGCTGCAGGCACATGAACAGGAACAGCGTGGCGGCCGAGATGGTGGTCGAGTCGCTGATGCTCATGCCTACGGTGTTGACCAGGTACTTTTGCATGTAGGTGGTGTAGGTGTAGAAGGCCAGGGTGCCGCCCATGGTCAGGCCGACCACGGTCATCAGCTCTTTGGGATGACGCATCAGGGTGCGCATCAGGCTTTCTTTGGACTTTTCCTTCTTGGTGAAGGAGGCGGTCTCTTCCATGCCGCGACGCAGGTACAGCGCAACCACCGCGCACAGCGCGCCGATCACGAAGGGAACACGCCAGCCCCAGGCATACAGCTGCTCGGTGGTGAGGGTCTGTTGCAGGATGATCAGCACCGCCAGGGCAATGAGCTGGCCAGAAATCAGGGTCACGTACTGGAAGCTAGAGAAGAACCCACGGCGCTCCTTGCTGGCCATCTCGCTGAGGTAGGTGGCCGAGGTGCCGTATTCACCGCCCACCGACAGGCCCTGCAGCAAGCGTGCGAAGACCAGCAGGATCGGCGCGGCGACGCCGATGGTTTCATAGCCGGGCGTCAGGGCGATGAGCAGCGAGCCCCCGCACATCAGCAGGACCGAGGCCATCAGCGCGGCCTTGCGGCCTTTGCGGTCGGCATACAGGCCCATCAGCCAGCCACCGATCGGGCGCATGAGGAAGCCCACGGCGAAGATCGCGGCGGTGTTGAGCAGTTGTGCGGTGGTGTCGCCAGCGGGGAAGAAGGCTTTGGCGAAGTACAGCGAGAATGCGGCGTAGACGTACCAGTCGTACCATTCGACCATGTTGCCGATGGACCCGCTGAAGATCGACTTCAAACGGCTGGCGGTGGTTTTTTCTGCGGCCGGCGCGATGGCCGCCCCGGTTGGCAGGGAGGTGGCGTTATCCATCAGGGATACCTTCTCGTTGTTTTTGTGGAGCGCGCCGGAGCGCTGCTTACCACGGTGATTGCAGAAGGTGTGCCAAATGGGTGCGAGGTGATTCATTTGAGGGCGCTGCACCCCGTTCGCACGCAAGCCCGCCTGCACCAAGCCCACTGCGCATGCGGGCTTGGTGCAGGCGGGCTTGCCCGCGAAAGGCTGCAAGGCAGCCCCTTGCAGGTAAAGCGTTGGCGTCATGGATGAGCGGATTTCCGCTCATCCAGCGCGGATGGTAAGCAGAAATTCGCCTATTACAGGAAGTCTTCGCGCACCAACCCGTGCCGCTGCATTTTCTCGTTCAGCGTACGCCGCGGCAGCTGCAAAGCCTCCATCACCCCCTTGATCTCCCCTTTGCTCTGACGCAACGCCGCCCGCAAGCACTGCGCTTCAAACGCCTCCATCTGCTCGCCCAGCGACTGCCCGGCCGGTGCCACTTCTATGTTCGGCGAACCCAGCCCCAGCGCATGCCGCTCCGCCGCGTTGGCCAACTCGCGCACGTTGCCCGGCCAGTCGTGGGAAAGCAGCTGCGCCAACTGGCTACCGCTGAGCGGCGGCGCTGTTCTGCCCAGTTTTTCAGCGCCAGCACGGGCAAAGTGTTCGAACAGCAAGGGGATGTCCTCACGTCGCTCTCGCAAGGGGGCCAAGCGCAGCTCGGCAACGTTCAAGCGATAGGCGAGGTCTTCGCGAAAGCGCCCGGCGCGGGCTTCTTCCAGCAGGTCCGGTTTGGTCGCGGCGATGATGCGCAAGTCGACGCTGATGCTCTGGTTGGCGCCCAGGCGTTCGAGCTTCTGTTCCTGGATCACCCGCAGCAGTTTTGCCTGCTGGGCCAGGGGCATGCTCTCGATCTCGTCAAGAAACACCGTGCCCCCGTTGGCATACTCAAGCTTGCCGATCCGCTTGCCCTGGGCGCCGGTGAAGGCGCCGCTCTCATGGCCGAACAGCTCGGCTTCGAACAGTGATTCAGGGATTGCCGCGCAGTTGAGGGCCACGAAGGGTTTGCCCGCACGCGGGCCGAAGTCGTGCAGGCAGCGGGCCACGCGCTCCTTGCCACTGCCGGTTTCGCCGCGGATCAGCACATTGACCGGCAGGCCGGCCAGCTCTAGCACCTGCCGGCGCAGCTGTTGCAGGCCCTGGGACATGCCCAGCAGGGTGTTTTCGAGGCGTGACTTGAGGTCGGCCTGCTCGTGCAGCCGGCGGTTCTCCAGCACCAGTTGGCGCTTTTCCAGGGCGCGTCGCAGGCTGCCCAGCAGGTGCTGCGGGGTGAAGGGTTTTTCGAGGAAGTCGTAGGCCCCCTTGCGCATGGCATCCACCGCCATCGGCACATCGCCATGGCCAGTCAGCAGGATTACCGGCAGGTCGGGGTCCTCTGCCTGCAAGCGCTCGAGCAGTTGCAGGCCATCCATGCCCGGCATGCGTACATCGCTGATGATCACGCCGGCAAAATGCTGTGGCAATTGCGCCAGGCAATCCTCCGCGCGGGCGAACAGTTGCACGCTGAAGCCGGACAGGCTCAGCCATTGCTCGACCGCCGTGCGGATACTGGCTTCATCATCGACGACGATCACTGAATTCAACATACAGGCTCCAGGTCGCGGGGCAGGGTGAGGCTCAGGCGGGCGCCGCCCGGCAGGTTCTCGGCCTGCAGTTGGCCGCCGGCTTCGTGGACGATGCCATAGGAAATGGCCAGGCCAAGGCCCAGCCCTTCGCCCACGGGTTTGGTGGTGAAGAAGGGGTCGAAGACCTTGGCCAGGTGTTCTTCGGCAATACCGCCCCCCGAATCGAGCACGCTCAGGCGCCACTGGTCGTGATCCAGCTCGATGCGGATCTCCAGGCGTTTGTAGCGTTTGTCGGCCATGGCGTCGAGGGCATTGCGCAACAGGTTGATCAGCACTTGCTCCAGGCGGATGGCGTCCCCGCGCACCCAGGCTGGGCGTGCCAGGTACAGCGCGACCTCGACGCCCTCGCTGCGAATACGGGTATCCAGCAGGTGCAGGGCCTGGTCGACCACGCCGGCCAGGTCCAGGCGCTCGCGCAGCCCGACCGGGCTGTTGCGGGCAAAGGTCTTCAGGTGGCTGGTGAGCGCGGCCATGCGCGTGAGCATCTGTTCCAGGGGTTCAAGGGCCTTGCGCGCTTCGTCGTAGCGGCCATGGTCGAGCAGCAGGCGCAGGGTTTCCAACTGCATGCGCTGGGTGGTCAGCGGCTGGTTGATCTCGTGGGCCATGGCTGCCGACATCTGCCCGAGGGCGGCCAGCTTGGCCGATTGCACCAGGCCTTCTTGCGCGGTGCGCAGTTCACGGGTGCGCTCTTCGACCTGGCGCTTGAGTGCTTCGCGGCTGCGCTGGCGCAAGCGCGCCAGGCGCAGGCGCTGGCTGACGAACAGCGCCGCGAAGACCAGGCTCAGCCACACGGCCGCAGCGCCAAGGGCGGCGTTGCGGCCGTCGGCGGCGACCTGCGGTTTGCGCAACAGGTGCAAGGTCCAGTCTTCACCTTGCAGCGGCAGGCGTTCCCACAGGTATTCGGCGACGCCCTCCGGCCCTTGCACGCGGGCCAGGTGGCTATTGTCGGCAAAACGGGTCAGAACCTGATGCTGCAGGGGCACCAGGGGTTGTTTGTCGTACTGGCGGGTTTCAGCCAGTTCTGCACGGTCAGCGCCACTCAGCGGCTGCAGCTCGCGGTAGCGCCAGCCGTCCTGGTTGGCGATGAAGGTAATGCCACGGGCATCGCTGACCAGCAGGATATCGTTGCCCTGGCGCCATTCACGTTCCAGCTCGGGGAATTCGAGCTTGACCACCATGGCACCGAGGAAGCGGCCATGCTCATCATTCACCGCGCTGGCCAGGAAGTAGCCTGGCACGCCACTGGTCACACCCACCGCGTAGAAGCGGCCGCTGCCTTGGCTGCGGGTCTGTTTGAAATAGGGGCGAAAGCCGTAGTTGGAGCCCACGTAGCTGCTCGGCAGCCGCCAGTTACTGGCCGCGATGGCCAGCCCGGTGCGGTCGAGCAGTTCGAGGGTAGACGAGTTGGCGGCACCGTTGATGCGTTCGAGCTTGCGGTTCAGGGCGTCTTGTACCGGCTCGCTGACCGGGCCGCGCAGGGCTGCGATCAGTTCCGGGTCGAGTGCCAGCACGGCGGGCAGGGCGCGGTAGCGTTCGATCAGGGTATGCAGGGCGTTGGCGTACAGGCCCAGTTGCTGGCTGGCGCGTTGGGCGTCGTCTGCCATGGCCTGGCGCTTGGCCTGGTGCATGGCCCAGCCGGCGCTGAGCGCGGTGCCGAGCAGGATGAACAGGACGATCAGCCCCAGACGCAGGGCGCGAAAGGAAAACGGCATGGGGCGGATCCGAAAGATGAGGGGGATCAGGGCCGGCCCATTCGCGGGTAAACCCGCTCCCACAGCGATGGCATGTAGCCTGGGGAGCGGGTTTATCCAGCAAAAGGCTGGTACTGCTTACAACAACTCGAAACTTTTCTGCTGCACCGCCTCGGAATCCAGCCCTACCTGGACATTGAACTCCCCAGGCTCTGCAACCCGCTGCAGTTGGCCATTGTAGAACTTCAGGTCTTCCTCATTGATGCTGAAGGTCAAGGTTCGCGACTCGCCAGCCTTGAGCATCAGTTTCTGGAAGTTCTTCAGCTCTTTGACCGGGCGGCTCATGGAGGCCGAGACATCCTGCAGATACAGCTGCACCACGGTCTCGCCGTCACGCTTGCCGGTGTTCTTCACCGTGACCTTGGCCTCCAGCGTAGCGCCACGCTTGAGGTCCTTGCTCGACAGGGCCAGGCCCGACAATTCGAAGCTGCTGTAGCTCAAACCATAACCAAACGGATACAGCGGCCCGTTGGGCTCTTCGAAGTACTGCGAGGTGTAGTTGCCGGGCTTGCCGGGTGTGAACGGCCGGCCAATGCGCGTGTGGTTGTAGTACATCGGAATCTGCCCGACCGAACGCGGGAAGGTGATGGCCAGCTTGCCGGACGGGTTGTAGTCGCCGAACAGCACGTCAGCGATGGCATTGCCGCCTTCGGTGCCGCTGAACCAGGTTTCCAGCAGGGCGTCGGCCTGCTCGCGTTCCCAGGCGATCGACAGCGGGCGGCCATTCATCAGCACCAGGACCAGCGGCTTGCCGGTGGCTTTCAGGGCCTTGATCAGTTCGCGCTGGCTGGCCGGAATTTCCAGGGTGGTACGGCTCGACGACTCGTGAGACATGCCACGCGACTCGCCGACCACCGCGACCACCACGTCGGACTGCTGCGCGGCCTTGACCGCTTCATCGATCAATACCGCGGCAGGGCGCAGGTCGTTGACGATTTCCGGGGCGTCGAAGTTGAGGAAGTTCAGGTAGTCGAACATCGCCTTGTCGCCGGTGACGTTGGAACCCTTGGCGTAGACCAGCTTGGCCTTGCCTTCCACGGCGCGGCGCAGGCCTTCGCGAACGGTCACCGAATGCACCGGTTTGCCGTCGGCCGCCCAGCTGCCCATCATGTCGATCGGCGCATCGGCCAATGGGCCGACCAGGGCAATGGTGCCGGCCTTCTTCAGTGGCAGGGTCTGGTTGCGGTTTTCCAGCAGGACCAGGCTGCGGCGGGCCACGTCACGCGCGGCGTCGCGGTGCAGGCGGTCGTTGCCGTAGTAGTCCTTGAGGTCGGTTTCGGCTTTGCCGATCCGCACGTACGGGTCTTTGAACAGGCCCATGTCGTACTTGGCGCCAAGCACTTCGCGCACCGCCTGGTCCAGTTCGCCATGGGTCACTTCACCGTCCTTGAGCAGCCCTGGCAGCTCTTCGCCATACAGGGTGTCGTTCATGCTCATGTCGATACCGGCCTTGATCGCCAGTTTGGCCGCTTCACGGCCATCACGGGCAACCCCGTGGCGGATCAGTTCCTGGATGGCGCCGTGGTCACTGATGGTCACACCTTTGAAGCCCCACTCCTTGCGCAGCAGGTCGTTCATCAACCAGGTGTTGGAGGTGGCCGGCACGCCGTTGATCGAGTTCAACGCCACCATGACCCCGCCAGCACCGGCATCAAGCGCGGCGCGGTAGGGCGGCAGGTAGTCGTTGTACATTTTCGTCAGGCTCATATCGACCGTGTTGTAGTCGCGGCCGCCTTCCACCGCGCCATACAGGGCAAAGTGCTTGACGATGGCCATGATGCTGTCGGGGTTGGCCGGGCTGCTGCCCTGGAACGAGCGGACCATCACCTGGCCGATTCGCGAGGTCAGGTAGGTGTCTTCACCAAAGCCTTCACTGGTGCGGCCCCAGCGCGGGTCGCGGGCGATGTCGACCATCGGCGCGAAGGTCATGTCCAGGGCGTCGGCAGCGGCCTCGATGGCGGCAGTGCGGCCGACCTTGGCAATCGCGTCCATGTCCCAGGTCGCGGCCATGCCCAGGCCGATCGGGAAAATGGTGCGCTCGCCGTGAATGGTGTCGTAGGCGAAGAACATCGGAATCTTCAGGCGGCTGCGCATGGCGGCGTCCTGCATCGGCCGGTTCTCGGGCGCGGTGCGCGAGTTGAAAGTGCCACCGATGCGGCCTGCGGCGATTTCTTCGCGGATTTGCTCGTGGGTCATCTCCGGGCCGATGCTGATCAGGCGCAGCTGGCCGATTTTTTCGGCCTCGGTCATCTGGCTGATCAGGTGATCGATGAACGCCTGCTTGTCCTGCAGGGGCGGAGCGGTAGGGGCGGCGAGGGCCGCCTGACTGACAAGGCCCATGGCCAGGCCCAGCAAAGACAGTTTCATCATCAATTCCGTTGTGGGGCCTCTGCCGTATCCACCGTGATACGCGCGCGGCCGAAGTTTTCAGGCGGCTATTGTTGTACAGTTCGGGGGCGATTCTTCCAGCGGCGGATTATGCCTGAATATGTCGGCGGCCGATGGCACCCTGAATGCCTGGACAACAACAATAAGAACGATCGAGAGACCGCTGGCATGACCCCCCTCAACGAATACGATCAACGTCAGATCGCCGAAGCCATTGCCCGTGCCGAACGGCGTACCGATGCCGAACTGGTAACGGTGCTGGCCCGCCGTGCCGACGATTACGCCTACCTGCCACTGTTCTGGGCCGCGGTGCTGGCGCTGGCCGTACCGGGCTTGCTGCAGATGCTGCTGGGCTGGCCCGGTATCCGTGGCTTGCTGGTGGCCAACGTCGTGCTGTTCATCGGCTTGTGCCTGCTGCTGCGCCACCCGCGCCTGGCCGGCTGGCTGATTCCGCGTGCCTGGCGCCGCTGGCGGGCGTCGAGCCTGGCCCGCCAGCAGTTTCGCGAGCAGAACCTGCAGCGCACCCGCGGTGCCACGGGGGTGCTGATTTTCGTCAGCGAAGCGGAGCGGCATGTGGAAATCCTGGTCGACCAAGGGGTGGAGCAATACCTCGATGCCAGCGCCCGCGCGGCCATCGTAGGGCGCTTTGCCGAACAGGTGCGTCAGGGCCGGACCTTGCAAGGCTTTGTCGATTGCATCGACGCCTGCGGTGAGTTGCTCAGTGAGCACGTGCCGCGCACCCATGCCCGCAACGAACTGCCCAACCGTTTGGTGATTCTGGACTGACAAAAGCGGGCGTATGGATTGGGGGGCCAGCCTCACACCTGTAGAATGCGTGGCATTGCGCAACGCGCTCCCCGCAACTCGAGGCACCGTTTTTCATGTCCGCCAGTCCTTCCGCTTCCACCGCGCCAGAGGCGCGCACCCAGTTCCTTGAGCTGCTGAGCGCTGCCCTGCACGGCAATACCTTGGTCAAACTGGTGCTGGCGCGCCATGTGGGTGCCGATCAGTCCCTGCAGCGGATCATCGCCAAGCCACTGCAGGTCAAGGGCCAGCCCTGCCTGTCACTGGTGTATCGCCACCAGACCCGTGACATCACCCGCAACTTGCCACTGGAGCAGGCCGAAGCGCTGGTTGCCGAGCTGCTGCCTGACAGCTTTCGCAATGCGCACCTGTTCGATGCGGACGGCGAAGTGCAACTGACCTTCAGCAAGAAAGGCAAGCCCATGCTCCAGCGCCACGGCGCCCAGGCGCCGCGTGATGCGGCTGCGAGCAGTGGCCATGACCGGGAGAAAAAGCGTTACCTGGAGCTGTCGCGGCCCTTTTTGCGTGACCTGGGCGTGACCGATGCGCAAGGTGCGCTGATCCCGTCGATGTCGCGCAAGTGGAAGCAGATCAACAAGTTCATCGAGGTGTTCGAGCACGCCCTGGCCAGCGCGCCGCTGCCTTCCGAACAGGCCCTGCGCGTAGCCGACTTTGGCTCGGGCAAGGGTTACCTGACCTTCGCCATGCACGACTACCTGCGCAACACGCTGGGCCGCGACGCCCAAGTGACCGGCGTGGAGCTGCGCCAGGAAATGGTCGACCTGTGCAACGCCGCGGCCTCGCGCCTGGACCACCCGGGCCTTGAATTCCAGTGCGGCGATGTACGCAGCGTGGTGCCCGAAGCCATCGAGGTGATGATCGCCCTGCACGCGTGCGACATCGCCACCGACTACGCCATCCACACCGGCATCCGCTGCAACGCCGCGATCATCATGTGCTCGCCGTGCTGCCACAAACAGATCCGCCCGCAACTGCACAGCCCAGGCTTGCTACAGCCGATGCTGCAGTATGGGTTGCACCTGGGGCAGCAGGCCGAGATGCTCACCGACAGCCTGCGAGCGCTGTACCTGGAAGCCTGTGGTTATGAAACCAAGGTGTTCGAGTTCATTTCGTTGGAACACACCAACAAGAACAAGATGATTCTCGCGGTGAAGCGCAAACAGCCGGTGGATAACGCGGCGCTGCTGGAGAAGATTGCGCAACTCAAGGGGTTTTATGGGGTGCAGGAGCATTGCCTGGAGACGTTGTTGCGGGGGGACGGGTTGATCTGAATGCTCGCTGAGCGCTGATCCTGAATGTGGGTAGGAAATTTCTCCAGAGCACCTCGAGACGGTGTTTGACGTGAAGAAGTCTGTAGTGTGGCGTGCACCTGCAAGGTATTCCTGGTTGTCGTTTGACAACCTTGTCATTGCGAGCCCACACTGGAGACAAGCTGATGTCACGCCCCAGTCATGCCAAGAAGGAGGTCGAACAGGCCTTGAGGCACGCGGAGTCACAGGGATGGAGAGTCGAGGTGGCGGTGGGCATTGCTGGGGGAAGCTGTATTGCCCCCTCAACGACGCAGATTGCCGTTGTGGGGAATTTTGCATTACCAGCGTCTGGAGTACCCCAAAGAGCCCAGGCAACTTTGCACGCCAGCTACGGCGTGTGGTGGATAACTGTTCTGGCGGCAGGATGACGAAGGGCGCAGCACATGCTGCCGAGGAGCAGTAGCGATGGAATATGAGTTCACCCTGAAGTATCAACTGAACGAAAACGAAGATACCGATGCGCTGTTGGAGCGTCTGGCCAAGGCGGGTTGTGACGACGCCTTGGTTGGGGTAGGGCAGCCCGGTCGTTTGGCGCTGGCGTTTGTGCGCGAGGCTTCAACGGCCAGAGAAGCCATACATAGCGCCCTTGACGGTGTTCGTGAAGCAGTGCCTGCCGCGCGCCTGATCGAGGCAACCCCAGACCTCGTCGGGCTTACCGATGTAGCCGAAATGGTAGGCGTATCGCGCCAGAACATGCGTAAATTAATGCTCGCGCACAGCCATAGTTTTCCGGCACCTATTCACGAGGGCAGTACTTCGCTTTGGCACCTGGCTGAGGTTCTGGTCTGGTTACAGGCACGCGGAAGCTATGCTATCGGCCAGCAAACACTTGATCTGGCTCGCGTAGCGATGACGGTCAATGTATCGAGTGCCTATGAGCGGGTTTTTGGCCATTCAACGAACCTGGCCTGTTGAACCTAATCCCGAGCTCACCTCAACGCCGAGCAGCCGGCACCTCGATCGCCAAGTCAGCCAACCCCAACGGGTGCGTACTCGCATCGAAAAAGTGCAGCGCAGTCGCCGGTAAATCCCCGAACCGGTCGATGAAGTGCTGCTTCTGATTGATCACCGACGCCTCCCCCAACGGCCGAATGGCAATCGACAAATGGCGAGGTTGTGCCTGTCGAACCGCCTCGACCAGGTGCTGGTCACTGCTGTCCAGATGCTGCCCGAACAGGCATAGCCCCTGGCTCTCCTGCGCCAATTGCGCCAAGCCCCAGCTGAGGTAGTCCGAGTGACGAATGGCGCGCAGCTTTTCGTCGCTGCGGTCTTCATTGATGAACAAGGGCACTTCCCCCGGAATGTTCACGGCAAAGCCATCGAGCAACTCGGCGCTCTCTGCGCTGCGTTGGCGGGTGGTGCCATCCGGCAGTTTCAGCAGGTGCAGGCCGCCATGCAGGTGCAGCACGCGGGTGCCTTCACTGCGGGTGCGGCGTACGTCGAAAAAGCCTTGCTCATCGAACAGCTCGGCAAAACCTTGGGGGGCGTGCTGCACGGCCCAAGGCACGATCAGGTCGTAATTACTGGTGTAGATGTTGCGATATCCGCGCAAGGCCTGGTTCAGCATGGCCAGCGTGGCGGCTGGCATCAAAGGCCATGGCAGGTGCACCGTGCGCACGGCATGAATCAGCGCTTCCTTGATCGAGTAGTAGCGGTTCAGCGGTGCAGTGGAGTTGATGGCCAGGGCCGCGTTGACCCGCACCGTGCTGTTGAGGGCGCTGAGCACGGGCTCGAACAATTCGGTGGCGAGTGACTTGAACAAGGCTTGGTCGCTGATCGCCAGGCCTTTTTTGCGGCCCGCGCGCTGCGCTTCCTCGAACAGCGAGAAATAGCCAAACGGCTTCCACAGTGCACGGCTGGCGCCGTTGCCCAGCAGCAGGGCGTCGCAAGGGTGGCGTTGGTCGAGTTCTGGCCAGGGGGTGAGGTAAGCGTCAAGTGCGGGCATGCGGGGTCCGTTGGGCGGAGCGGAAAACGGGGCGACTGTAGCATGTCATTCAAGCGCTAGGTGATTGAGGCTGGCGAGGACAAGAAGTCATGTGTGAGAATGATACGGATTCCTATTAGCGACGCTCACCTTCAATGACATCCTTTTCCACACCCTGGAGCGGCCCTGCGCCGGCCTTGCAGGCGGTCGTCGATGATCTGCTGGCCAACTACAGTGACCTGCGTCGCTACCTCAGCGGGCGCCTGCGCAACCCCGACGACGCCGCTGACATCGCTCAGTCCAGCTTTGCCCAGGCCTATGCCCACGCGCTGAATGCGCCGGTGCTCAATGCGCGCGCGTTGTTGTTCCAGGCGGCGCGTAACTTGTGCATCGATCAGTACCGGCGGCGCAGCACCGAGTTGGCGGCGCTGGAGGATTGGCTGGTGCGCGTCGACGGCTTGAGCCCCAGCGTCGAGGACATCCTGATCGCGCGCGAGCAGTTGCAGCAACTGATTGCACTGATCGAGCGCATGCCGCGCCTGCGCCGCGAAGTGTTCGTGCGGGTGCGGCTGTATGGCCAGAGCCATCGCGAGGTGTGTGAGGCGCTGGCGCTGTCGGCCAAGTCGGTGGAACTGCACATCGCCCGCGCGGTGTTCGACCTCTCCGAACTGCGCCTGGCCAGCCGCCATGGCTGACCCGGTTGCCGCACGCAAGGTGCAACAGGCCTTGGTCTACCTCGCGGCGATGCATGGCGACGACCCCACGCGTGTGCGCGAAGCCAGCGGCCAGGCGCTGCGCTGGCGGGGTAAGAGCGACGAACATGAGCGCGCCTGGCATGAGGCCGAGCAGCGCTGGCAACTGGTGCATCGCCTGGCGCCGCAATTGCGCGGCGCCCTGCAGCCGCAGCCGCATGATCCGGGCCGTCGGCGCCTGTTGCGCCAGGGCGGCGCGTTGGCGGTACTGCTGGCGGCAGGTGGCTGGCTGGGCTGGATGTGGCAGCGCACCGCTGCATTCCAGCAAGACCTGCAGACCGCGCACGGCGAACAGCCCCGCAGCCTGGCCTTGCCCGATGGCAGCCAACTGCTGGTGGCGGCCGAGAGCAACCTGCGTATCCGCTTCGACCATGGCCAGCGCCAGGTGATGCTGTTGCACGGCAATGTCTTCTTCGACGTCGCCCATGAGCGCTGGCGGCCTTTCCATATCAGCACCCGTGTGGGCAGTGTCCAGGTGCTGGGCACGGCCTTCACGGTCAGCGACCGGGGTGACCGGGTGTTCGTGGCGGTGGCCCGCGGCCGTGTACAGGTGCGTGACCTGCACGGTGGCGAACGTACCCTTGGCGCTGGCGAACGTGTCTGCATCGATGCTCAGGGGCACCTGAGCAACCTGCATGCGCAGGGGCGACTCGGCCCGGACGTCGACCATTGGCAACGCGGTTGGTGGTCTTACACCGACCAGTCGCTGCGCGAAGTGATCGGCGAGCTCAATGCCTATCTGCCGCGGCCCGTGCTGCTGGCGCCGGAAGTCGCCGAACTGAAGCTGACCGGCAGCTTCCCTATCGATCAGCCGCAGAAACTGCTGGAAGCGTTGCCACGCATTCTGCCGGTACGCCTGAGCGAACGGCAGGGCAGGGTGGAACTGTTGGCGCGCTGAAAAAAGTTTTGAGGGGTAAGCCGCTGGAGCGGCGTCATCAACGGTGAACCCCTCCAAGAGCAAGGACCCTTCATGTCGTTCGCCTCCACCCGTTTATCCGTGCCCCTGCGCCACCTGGCCCTGGCCTGTGCCTTGGGCAGCCTGTTGTCGCCGGGCATGGCCCTGGCTGACAGCCAGCCACTGGCCCTGGATTTTCCGAGCCAATCGCTGGAAACCACGGTGCACGCCCTTGCCCGCCAGTCCGGTGTGGCCATTGCCGCTGACAGCCGGGTACTCGCGGGCCGCACTGCGCCAGCCCTGCACGGGCGCTTCAGCGTGCTGCAAGCCTTGCAGCAGTTGCTGATCGGCACCGACCTGGTGGCCGAGGAGCACAACGGCGTGGTGACCCTGCGCAGCACCGCCGAGGACGGCGCCTTGACCCTCGGCGCCACCAACGTCAACGCCGCCGGTTTCAACAGTGAACTGCCCGAGGCCTACAGCGGCGGCCAGGTGGCGCGCGGTGCACGGCTTGGCATGCTGGGCAATCGCGACATCATGGACACGCCATTCAACATCACCGCCTACACCGCCAAGACCATCGCCGACCAGCAGAGCGGCACGGTTGGCGCCGTGCTGCGCAATGACCCGTCGATCCGCTTCAGCACCGGCGAAGGCCATGCCTACGAGAACTTCATGATCCGTGGCTATGGCCTGGAATCCTCGGAGCTGGCGGTAAATGGCCTGTACGGCCTGGCGCCAGATGGCCATGTGCCGACCGAATTCCTCGAACGGGTCGAAGTGCTCAAAGGCCCAAGCGCATTGCTCAGCGGCATGGCGCCCAATGGCGGGGTGGGCGGCAATGTCAACCTGGTACCCAAGCGTGCCGGCGATGCCCCACTGACCCGGCTGACCACAAGCTACGTTTCCGACGGCTACTTTGCCCAGCACATCGACGTGGCCCGACGCTTTGCGGATGGGCGCTTTGGTGTCCGCTTCAATGGGGTGTATGGCAGTGGCGACATGGGCGTCGACGAACAGTCGAAGGACCGCACGCTGGCCGCCCTGGCGCTGGATTACCGAGGTGACGACTTCAAGCTCGAACTGGATGCCTACGAGACCCATGAAAAACTCGACAACGGCAGCCCGATGATGGCGGGCTTCAGCGAGCTGGGCTACGTGACCAAGGCGCCCAAGCCCGATACCAACGTGCTCGAAGGCATCTATGCCAAACAAGTCAGCAAGGCAGTGGTGCTGCGCGGCGAGTACCAGCTCAACGACGACTGGACGGCATTTGCCAGTGTGGGTGGGGCGCGCACGTACTACGACGGCTTCCTGAACGGCACCCGCATCCGGGTGCAGGCGGCCGATGGCAGCGCCAAGGGGCAGACTTACAACCAGGCCGGCTACACCCACAGCCTGTCCAGCGAGGCCGGCCTGCGCGGCAACTTCATGACGGGGCCGGTCACCCACCAGCTGGTGTTGACGACGTCGCTGCTGCACCAGGACATCGGCCGAGCGCCCACGGTCACCGGCGCCACCTACGACACCAACCTCTATCGCCCGGTCAAAGGGGTGATTGCCGGTGATCACGGCTCGAACGACAAGACCGGCGACAATACCTTGTCCAGCTTCGCCCTGGCCGACACCCTCGGTTTCTTCGACGAGCGTGTGTTGCTGACCCTGGGTGCGCGTGCCCAGCGGGTTCGGCAGAAGATGAGCAAACCAACGGCCTATGACGAACGCAAACTGACCCCGGCCTTTGGCATCGTGGTCAAGCCTTGGGATGCGCCGGTGTCGCTGTACGCCAACTACATCGAAGGCCTGACCCAAGGTGGCACGGTGACCGAGGTGGGGGCCCTGAACAAGGACGAGCAATTTGCGCCGTACGTGGCCAAGCAGATGGAAGCGGGCGTGAAGTGGGACCTGGGCACGTTCAGCCATACCCTGGCGGTGTTCCAGATCGAGAAACCCAGCATGGTCAAGAACACCCGCGGCGACACCTTCTGGTACACCGATGATGGCGAGCAGCGTAACCGTGGCGTGGAATGGAACATGTTCGGTGAAGCCGCCCCTGGCGTACGCCTGCTGGGCGGGGTGACCTACACCCGCGCCGAACTGAGCAAGACGGCCAACGGTACCCTGGATGGCAACACCGCCCGCGGTGTACCGGCCTGGTCGGCCAACCTCGGCGCCGAGTGGGACCTGCCCTGGGTCGATGGCCTGACCCTGACGGCACTGGGCATTCACAGCAGCTCGCAGTACCTAGACGACGAGAACACGCTGAAAATCCCACAATGGACGCGCTACGACCTGGGCGCGCGCTACGCCACCCGCGTGCTGAGCAAGGACGTGACCCTGCGCGCCAGCCTGGAGAACGTCGAGAATCGTGCCTACTGGGCGGGGGTGTTCAACCCGGGGTATGCCACCGTCAGCGAACCGCGCACCTTGAAGCTGTCCGCCAGCGTCGACTTCTGAGGTGCGCATGAACCGCAACTCTCTCATCCGTTGCGCCTTGCTGCTGGCCTTGGCCAGCAGCAAGGCGCAGGCTGCAAGCGAAGCCACGCTGCAGCCCGGTCAGGCTGTCAACGGCCAGGCCATGTCCGCAGGCAGCACGGTCTGGCACGTTGGGCTCAAGGCAGGCGACCTGGTGCGCGGCCGGGTCGACGGCGACGTCAGCCTGCGCCTGCTGGACCCGCAGGGCAGGCCCTTGCGCCTGTTGATCGACGGCCAGGACCAGCCGCGCGCGTTCATCTTTGTCGCCGACAGCCCGGGTGCATATGGCTTGCGTGCAGAGCCACTGGACGGGCGCCCGGGCGCCCCTTTCAGCCTGCGCCTGGAGCAGGTACTGGCGCGTGCCGAGCAGCAGCAAAGCCCACCACGGCTGGCCAGCCCGGCCCTGGCCGAGTTGGCCGGGCAGCTTGCCCAGGGCGGTGATACCGAGGCGTTCTGGAACGCGCGAAAGGCCCAGGGCACGCCGCTGGTCGAGCGGCTACCGGGCCAGCCGCAGCAGCGCCTGGTGACGTTTCTGTGGCGCGGCGCCCAGCACAATGTGCGGATGTTCGGCGCGCCTTCGGGCCGTCACGAAGCGCTGCAACGGCTTGGCACCAGCGATGTCTGGTACGCCAGTTTCGAGGTCCCGGCCAGCACCCGGCTCAGCTACCAAATGGCGCCTGATGTGCCAGCGTCGGATGACCGCCGGGTGATTCTTGCCACCACGCGCCGCGACCCGCTCAACCCTGCCACCTTCGCCGACAGCAGCGGTGATGCCTGGCTGTCGCGTTCACGCCTGGAATTGCCGGATGCGCCACCGCAACCCTGGGTAGCCGAGCGGCCGGGTATCGCCCGTGGCACGCTCGAACGCAAGCGCCTGGCCAGCGACGTGCTGGGCAACACGCGCGATGTCTACCTGTACCGACCGGCTGGCTGGCGCCCGGGTGCTGCAGGACAGGCCTTGCTGGTGCTGTTCGACGCCCACGCCTATACCCGCCAAGTGCCTACGCCGACCCTTCTCGACAACCTGATCGCCGATGGCCTGATCCCGCCCACGGCAGCCATCATCATCGCCAACCCCAGCGACCTCAGCCGCCAGCAGGAGCTGCCACCCAACCCACGGTTCGCCCGCTTCATGGCCGAACAACTAATGCCCTGGGCGCGACAACAAGGCTTGAGTGCACCCGCGGCCAGTACGGTAATCGCCGGCTCCAGCTACGGGGGGCTGGCCGCGTCCTACCTGGGCCTGATGCACCCTGAGTTGTTCGGCAATGTGCTGAGCCTGTCGGGGTCGTACTGGTGGGCCAAGGACGGGGAAGAGCCAGGTTGGCTGACCCGTGAGTACGTCCAGGCAACCCCCAAGCCGCTGCGTTTCTACCTGCAATCGGGGCTGTTCGAAGGCCCGACGATTCTGGATACCAACCGCCACCTGCGCGATGTGTTGCGTGCCAAGGGCTATGCGGTGGAAGCGGTGGAGTACCCCGCGGGGCATGATTACCTGCAATGGCGCGGGTCACTGCCGTGTGGCCTGGTGAGCCTGATCGGCAGGCCGGGTGAGGTCAGTTTCCAGGCGTGCGGGCCCCAGTAGCCCAAGGGCCTGCTCAATACGCCAAGGCCTTGAGCACATGCTCAGGGTCGTTGCGAATCGCCCGCAGCAGTGCTTTGGCGGGGCCCGTAGGCTCTCTGCGACCTTGCTCCCAGTTTCGCAGGGTCGCAACCTGAACATCGATCATCTCGGCAAACCGAACCTGAGAGAGCCCCGTTGACTGACGGATGCTTCTGACCTGCAGCGCATCAATGTCAAATACTCGGGAGGGCACCTGCCGTCCTTGGACAATTTCATCCATTTGCTGGACGCTTTCCATCAGCTCTTCAAAGAATCGGCTCATGCATGCCTCCAGTTTTCGATGATGTTTTTCAGGGCTTTTCGCTGTTCAGCGGACAAGTCAGGCTGCTCGTTCTTTGGGTAGATGTAGAGCATGGCAATGTGTGATTTGCTGATGAAATGGTAATAGATGACTCTGGCTCCGCCGCGTTTTCCATGCCCCTTGGCAGCGATGCGCACCTTGCGTAGCCCACCTGTTCCTTCAATCAGGTCTCCAGCCTCAGGTTGGGCCATCAGCCTGATCTGGAGAAGACGATATTCGTCATCCTCAAGCAGATCTTTCACACGCTTTGTGAACAGAGGGGTTTCAGTAAAAAGCATAGCAGGATATACGCCATTGGCGTAGTCGCTGGTCGCCCAGCTCTACAGGGGAAAGGGATCCCGTCGCATCAATCAAGCGTGGGTTAGCGAGGCTAACGCATGATGCTCCAACTGACGGATCGTCTCTTTCCCTCATGCATGTAGTCTTGTTCCTTATTAAGTGCCTTCGGCACGACTCCTGTTCCGCCACACCCGATAGGCGCGGATCCCGGCGCGTACCGAGCCGAACAGCAGTTTGTCCTCCATCTCCCGTGCCATCCCTGAGCGCACCAGCATGCGCAGGAAGGTGCCGCGGGCGCGGGCGATGGCGAAGAAGATGCCTTGGGCAGCCAGGGTGTCGCGGACTTCGCGCAGCGCGGCAATGCCGCTGACGTCGATGCTGGTCACCGCTTCGGCATCGAACAGCACAACCTTGGGCTGGGCCTGGCTCTGCACGGCTTCCAGCAGGCGCATCTTGAAGTAGTCGGCATTGAAGAACAGGATCGCATCGTCGAAGCGGTACACCACCAACCCCGGCACGGTGCGGGCGTCCTTGAACTTGCGAATGTCGACTTGGCCCTCGGTGCCCGGCAGCCAGCCCAGCACTGCGTCGGTGGGCTGGTAGATGCTGTACAGCAGGCGCAGGATCGCCAGGGTCACGGCAAACACGATACCCGGCAGCACGCCCAGGCCCAGCACGCCGACCGTGGTCAGCAGGCAGAGCCAGAACTCGAAGCGGCTCAGGCGCCGGATGCTCTTCAGCGACTTGATGTCGATCAGCCCCCAGCCCGCCATCAGCAACACGGCCCCCAGCGCCGCCTGGGGGATCCATGCCATGGGGGCGGTGAAGAACAGCAGGATCAGGGCGATCACCAGCGCAGCGATGATGCCGACCAGCTGGCTCTTGCCGCCGACCATGTCGTTGACTGCGGTACGCGAGTCGGCGCCACTGATGGCAAAGCCTTGGGACATCCCGGCCGCCAGGTTGCTCACCCCGAGCGCCACGAACTCATGGTTGGCGTTGATGGCGTAGCCATGGCGTGCGGCAAAACTGCGCGCTGTGAGCATGGCGCTGCAGAAACTGACGGTGGCAATACCCAGGGCGTCGCGCAGCAGGCTTTTCATTTCTGCCAGGTTGCTTTGTGGCCAAGCCAGTTGCGGCATGCCGGCCGGTACCGGGCCGAGGATGGCGACACCGAAGCGGTCCAGGCCGAACAGGCCTACCACAACCGTGAACAGCGCCACCGCCACCAGCGCCGCCGGTAGCCGTGGGTAGCGCTGCGGTAGCCAGATCAGCAGCGCCAGCGCGGACAGGCCGATGGCCAGGGTCACCCCATGAATCTCGCCCAGGCGCTGGAGGAAGTTGACCAGGCTCAGGATGAACCCATCGCCCTCGATCTTGAACCCGACCACCTTGGACAACTGCCCGGCGATCAGGCTCAGGCCAATGCCATTGAGGTAGCCGATCAGGATCGGCCGTGAGAAGAAGCTGGCGATGAACCCGGCCCTGGCCAGGCCCGCCCCGATCAGCATCACGCCCACCAGCACGGTGACAATTACCGACAGCTCGGCAATACGCTGCGGGTCGCCCAGCGCCAACGGTGCCACGGCCCCGGCGATCATCGCGCAGGTGGCGGCGTCCGGGCCGACCATCAGCTGACGCGAGCTGCCGATCAGCGCATACACCATCATCGGTAGCACGCAGGCATACAGGCCATATTGCGGCGGCAGGCCGACGATTTGTGCGTAAGCGATGGCGATGGGGATCTGGATAGCCGCCACCGAAAGCCCAGCCTGCAGGTCGGCATGAAACCACTCACGGCGGTAGTGCAACAGGTTGGCGAGGCCAGGTAGCCAGCGGGACAGAAACATGCGCGGTCCTTTCGAAATGTTTCACGAATCCATCAAGCATATGCGCTTCAAGCCGTTTCGCTTGCAAGCGGATTCGCCGGCCGCGCATTCAAGCGCAACGGCTGGGAAGTGGCCATGGGCCAGATCAACAAAAGGGGCATGAAAACGAATAGGCAGAAACGAAAAAAGGAGCCGAGGCTCCTTTTGACAGCGATGACGTTGCTGGAACGCCATGCGGGAATGCGAGGTGGAGCGGGTAGAGGGAATCGAACCCTCAACTAAAGCTTGGGAAGCTTTCGTTTTGCCACTAAACTATACCCGCGTCTGCGTTCGACTTTTTACCAGAACCCTCATCGAATTAGAAGCCCAAGTTATAAAAAGGGTTATAAAAAAGCTTGTCGGCGACCCATAGCCTGCGGGTAAAGGGCTACAGGACGCCGAGGCGCTCAGATGGCCAGTGCATGCTGCCCCTGTACGTGCTGGTAGCGTTGACGTGGCTCACGCACGGTCGGCTTGAGGAAGCCGAGCAGCGCACTGCGGGTGTCTTCGCAGGCCGTCTTGGTCTCCATGTCGAGGAAGTGCCCAGCATCGCGAATCACGCTGAAGTGGCTCTTGCCCACATGGCGACCAAACTCGCGCGCATCTTCAGCCGTGGTGTACTCATCGCGGTCGCCGTTGATGAACAGCACCGGGATATCGATGTTGCGCGCACCACTCAATGCCCGTTCCAAGTCATGTTGCAGCACTTCGTTGATGTGGAAGTGCATCTGCGCGTACTCGTGGCTGTCCAAGCTGCTCACGTGGCGATAGTTGAAGCGCTTGAACAGCGACGGCAGGTGCTTGCCGATGGTGTCGTTGACCAGGTTGCCGACCTGGTAGCGATCACAGGCGGCCAGGTACTGGCAGCCACGGTCCAGGTAGTCGCGCATCGGTTCGTTGATCACCGGCGAGAACGAGCTGACCACGGCCTTCTTCACTCGCCGCGGCTGGTGCGCCAGCGCCAGCAGCGTGCTCGCACCGCCCCACGAAAACGACATCACGTGATCGGCCTGGAAGTGCTCGATCAGCTCAAGGAGGATATGCGCTTCGGTCTCCTTGGTGATCAGCCGTTCCTGGCGGTTGTGCGGTTTGGACTTGCCGGCGTACGGCTGGTCGAACAGCACGACGTTGAATTGTGGGTGCAGGTTCCGCACTGTCTGGGCGAACGAGGCCGTGGTGGCCAGCGAACCGTTGATCAAAATGATCGTCTTCTCGGCTGCATCCGCGCGATGGAACTCCGTGTAAACCCGATACTGACCTTGGATATCAAGTACAGCGATTTCTGGCCTCATGTCATCGACTCCTGGCGCAAAAAGGGTATTCGCGTCACCTAGGGTGCACGTTCTTTATGACAGGTAGGCATTTGCCTTGAAGAGTAACCGGGGGCCCTGTGTCGATCCTTGGCACACATGTCGACGGTATTGTTTTTGGCGGGCAATTTGCCGTGCCCCAAGGCATCTAGGCCTTGGGTGGCCGGCAAAAAGGTGTCTTCGACTGCGGGCGTGACTCATGAGTCACATGCAGACTGACGATTTGGATTCAAGCAGTGGGCTGGGGATCCTGCAAGTGCCGTTCGGGGAAAAATGTGACTTGGGCCGCCGGGCGGTCGTGTGACACTGCCAGTGTTGCCTTTTCTGGCCTCTTCGCGGGCAAGCCCGCTCCCACAGGTACTGCACAAGCCTCCAACGCTGTGGAGTCCTGTGGGGGCCACAGGTACTGCACAGGCTTCCAGCACTGTGGAGATCCTGTGGGAGCGGGCTTGCCCGCGAAGAGGCCGGTGCAAACAACCTAGACCGAGGCGATTTCCTCAGTCGTCAACGCCCTGAATGCCCCCGGTGCCAACGCCGGATCCAGGCGAATCGCGCCCATGCTCTCGCGGTGCAGCCCCACCACCTTGTTGTCGAAATGGCCAAACATGCGTTTGACCTGGTGATACCGCCCCTCGACGATTGCCAACCGGGCCTGGCGGGGGCCAAGGATGTCGAGTTGGGCGGGCAGGGTGGTAAGGTTTTCGAAGGCGAAATACAGGCCTTCGTGGAACTTGGCAGCATAATGCTCGCCAATCTCGTCCTCGGTCTCTACCAGGTAATGCTTCGGCAGTTTGGTCGTTGGCTGGGTCAGGCGACGCGACCATTGGCCGTCGTTGGTCAGGATCAGCAGGCCGGTGGTGTTGAAGTCCAGGCGCCCGGCAATGTGCAGGTCGTCGCGCAGTTCAGCGGGCAGCAACTCGAGCACCGTGCGGTGTTGTGGGTCCTGGGTGGCGCTGACGCACCCGGTCGGCTTGTTGAGCATCAGGTAGCGCGCCGGCCGCCCGGCCTGCAGCAGTTGCTCATCCACCTCGACGCGGCTGAACTCACGCACGTCCGTCAACGGGTCGACCGCCACTTGGCCATCGACCCGCACGCGGCGCTGCACCAGCAGCAGGCGAACGTGCTGGCGGTTGTAGCAGGGCAGGTTGGCAAGAAAACGATCGAGGCGCATGGGGAACAGGGCTGAAGTCGAAGGCCGCGCAGTCTAGCGCTTTGTGCCGGGCGGCGCTGCCTGCAGTTGCGCTTCGACCGCTGCGCAGCGCGGGCACAGGCAGGCCTTGTCACGCAACTCGGCGGGCAGGGCCTGGAGCACGGCGGGGTCGATGGTCACGCTGTAGCACCAACAGGCCTGCGTGGCGCTGCGGGGGTCGGCCAGGCTGCACTGGTTGAGGGCGCCGCAGGCGGGGCAGTGCTGGCTGTCATTCATGGTCAGGTCCGGAAACTTCACTGCAGACGCGGTTGCGGCCGGCCTGCTTGGCACGATAGAGCGCACGGTCGGCGCGGGTCAGCAGGGCATGCAAGGTGTCGCCCGGTTGCAGGCTGCTCAGGCCGATGCTGGTGGTCAGGCGCAACGGTCGGTCGTCGTAGCTGAAGGTCAGCTGTTCGGTGCGGCGGCGGATTTTTTCCGCCACTTCCACCGCTTGCCGGCCTTCTGCCTCTCGCAGCAGCACGATGAATTCCTCACCGCCCCAGCGGCAGAGTATATCCGACTGGCGCAGGCTGCCCTGCAGCACATTGGCGAACTGGCGCAGCACTTCGTCGCCGGCCAGGTGGCCATGGGTGTCATTGAGCACCTTGAAGTGGTCAAGGTCGATCAATAGGGCCACCAGCGGGCCGCTGTCGCGCTGGGCCTCATGCAGGGCCTGGGCGGCCAGCAGGTCGAAGCTGCGCCGGTTGGGCAGGCCGGTGAGGCTGTCGAGGGTGGCCAGCGCCTCGGTGCTGGCCTGGTGGCGCTTGACCATCGCATGCACCAGTAACAGCACCACCAGGGTGATCATCGCGCAGATTGCCAGGTTCAGGTACAGCGAGTGGCGGATGCGGTCCAGGGTACCGGTTTCGCGCTTGTCGACCAGCAGGTACCAGTCCAGCTCGGGCAGGTGCCGCACATTGAGAAAGTGGCTGTGGTTGTCGCTGTCGCGGTATTCGTGGCTGCCTTCGCCAGGTACCGGTTGCTGTGCCAGCAGGTCGCTCAGCTCGGGGTTGTCGCTAAGCGGCTGGCCGACGCGCAAGCCGTGGGGGCCACCTTCGGAGCCGGTCAGCAGGACCTTGCCCTTGGCATCGGTGAACAGCACCGAGCGTTGGTAGCGGCGCTGGTACTCGTCGATCAGCTTGACCACCGACGACACACTCAAGCCCACCCCGGCCGCGCCGATGAAGCGGTGTTGGTAGTCCAGCACCTGGTAGTTGATGAACACTGTCAGGCTGTCCTGGTTGGCCATGTCCAGGTCGACGTTGATCTCATAGGGTGCCTTGAGGTCGCGCAGGCGAAAGTACCAGGCATCGCGCCAGCTGCCGGGCTTGATCTGCTTGAGTACGCCCTTGGCCTGGTAGTAGGTGAGGCTGCGGTCGGAGACGAAGAACGAGGTGAAGATGTCCTGCTTGCCCATGATCTCGCCCAGGTAGCGGGTGATGCGCTGGGTGTCCTGCTCACCGGACAATACCCAGTCCCGCAAGAAGGTGTCCTGGGCCATCATCGAGGCGATCAGCACAGGGCGGATCAGGTCTTTCTGGATTTCCGAATAGACCGTGTCGGAGGTCAGTGGCAGTTCAGTGTTGACGATGCCATCGCGAATGGCACTGCGTGAGGCGAAGTAGCTGAGCAGGGAAGTGGCGAGAAAGCCGCTGGCCAGCAGCATCAGCAGGGTGACGATCAGCGAACGCTGCGAAAACAGAGCGGAACGTGCAGGCATGATCTTCCCGTGATGTGTGCCAAGGCGGTCATTCTAGTGAGATGACCGGTAAATGACTGCAAGTTTTTCAGGGTTATCGCACCTGTTTCAAATTATTGCAAAAATGGCACTGCACCTCGGTATGGCGGTCTTATTCAGTGTCGATGAACGCGTTTTGCATCGACGCTCGCCAGCGCCGCTGTTCGGGCACTCCAGCGGTCCAGGAGGCCGCCATGTCCTATCGAATGCTGTTGATCGCCCTGTTGGGTCTGATGACGTCTGCCTGCGCCCCTTACTACGGCGGCGGGGGCTACTACCGATCGGATTACTACGCCACCGACCGTTATGTGTCACCGGGGTATTACCGATACGACCGCTACTATGTAACGCCGCAGCCGCGTTACTACTACCAGCCCGCACCTCGTTATTACCGCCCGGCGCCGGTGCCGCAGTACAGGCCCCACCCGCAGCCAGGCATGAACCAGTGGCATGGCAACCCGCGGTATGACTACGGCAATCGCCAGCGCTATGACTATGGGCGTGACCGTGACCGCCATGACTATCGCGATGGCAGCCAGCGGTATCAGAATGATCGTTGGCATTCCAATGGGCGAGGGGACCGTGACCGCAGGCCAGATGGCGGCCGGGGGCAGGGCCGCAACTGGCAGCGGTGATGAATTGGGGCCGCTGTGCGGCCCAATCGCCGGCAAGCCGACTCCCACCCGTACTGTATAGCCTCCAAGGCTAGCGCCGCACCTGTGGGAGCCGGCTTGCCGGCGATTGGGGTGCGCAGCGGCCCGGTTGCAGATAATCAATCCAAATCCGCCAGTGGATGGCGCCCCTCCCAGACCTTGGTAAAATGCGCCTCGACCACCGCCGCTGGCACCTGCGCCACATCCGGCCAGTGCCAGCGCGGCTGATTGTCTTTGTCCAGCAGGCGCGCGCGCACCCCTTCGCTGAATTCCGGATGACGGCAGCAATTCAGGCTCATGCCGAACTCCATCTGGAATACCTGCGCCAATGACAGGTGCCGGGCCCGGCGGATCTGTTCCCACACCAAGTGCGCGGTCAACGGGCACCCCTCATGCAGGCGTTCACCCGCTTCGGCCAGCAGAGGGTCGTTGTGATGTTTCAGGCGTTGCAGCGCATGCCATGCGCCGGCGGGGTCGGCGACATCCAGCAGCTCATCGATCACTTGGCGGCGGGGCAGCCATTGCGCCTCGGGTAGCTCCTCGCAGGCACGATGCTGCTCGGCCTTGAGCAGGCTGTTGAGCTGCAACTCGGTCTGCTCCTGCCAGTTCAGTTGCAACAACTCTTCGATCAACTCCTCCTGCTGGTGCTCGCCGAAGAAACGATCGGCGAGACCCAGGTCGAGGGCATCGCGGGCATTGATCGGGGCGCCGGTCAGCCCGAGGAACAGCCCCAGCTTGCCCGGCAGACGGGCGAGGAACCAGCTGGCGCCGACGTCGGGGTAGAGGCCGATGCTGATCTCTGGCATCGCCAGCCGGCTGCTGGGCGTGACGATGCGCACATTGGCGCCTTGCAGCAGCCCCATGCCGCCACCCAGCACATGCCCGTGCCCCCAGCACAGCAGCGGCTTGGGGTAGGTGTGCAGCAGGTAATCGAGGCGATACTCGGCAGCGAAGAAGGTGGCGGCCAGCGGCGGCACGCTGCCGGGGTGATCGCGGCAAGCCTGGGCCAGCGCCCTGACGTCGCCCCCGGCACAGAACGCCTTGGCGCCATTGCCCCGCAGCAGCACGCAGACCACGCCAGGGTCGCGGGCCCAGGCGTGCAACTGCTCGCCGAGCACTTCGATCATCCTCAGGTTCAGCGCATTGAGCGCCTTGGGTGCATCCAGGGTGGCGATGCCGATGCAGGCGCCATCGGCACCGGTGAGTACCTCGCAATGAATAGACATGGACTACCTCTCGCAGGTCATCGCACAAGTATGGCCTGCCTGCGGGATCATGCCGGTCGTCGGTCGGATCGTTTGACAAGCGGAGGAGGCTTACCTAGTGTCGCGCCATTGTTTACGGATGGCCCCATGACTGACGACGATCGCATCAAACTCGAACCCAGCTGGAAAGCCGCATTGCGCGACGAATTCGACCAGCCCTACATGCATCAGCTGCGCGAATTCCTGCGCCAGGAGCACGCGGCCGGCAAAGAGATCTACCCCCCGGGCCCGCTGATCTTCAATGCCCTTAACTCGACGCCGTTGCAGCAGGTCAAGGTGGTGATCCTCGGCCAGGACCCGTATCACGGCCCAGGCCAGGCCCATGGCCTGTGCTTCTCGGTGCAGCCGGGCATTGCCACGCCGCCGTCGCTGGTCAATATCTACAAAGAGCTGCAGCGCGACCTGAACATTCCGATCGCCAGCCACGGCTACCTGCAGAGCTGGGCCGAGCAAGGCGTGCTGCTGCTCAATACGACCATGACCGTGGAACGCGCCAACGCGGCTTCACATGCCAAGAAGGGCTGGGAGTTCTTTACCGACCGGGTCATCCAGGTAGTCAGCGAGCAGTGCCCGAACGTGGTGTTTCTGCTGTGGGGCGCGCATGCCCAGGGCAAGCAGAAGCTGATCGATGGCACCAAGCACCTGGTGCTGAAGTCGGTGCATCCGTCGCCCTTGTCGGCGTATCGGGGCTTCCTCGGTTGCGGGCACTTCAGCCGCGCCAATGGCTTCCTCGAACAGCGTGGGTTGGCACCGATCAACTGGGCCTTGCCGCCGCTTTGATGGCATGAAACACCGCGAAGCAGGCGACGCGGTGTTTCAGGCTTTTTCTGCGTTCCAGAGCCGGAACAGCGGCTCTGCCAAAAACAACACGAACAACAACCGCATCACTTGCAGCGCTGTCACCAACGGCACCGACAGCTGCAGGGTTTCCGCCGTCAGGCTCATCTCCGCAATCCCGCCGGGCATCATCCCCAGGGTCAGCGAACGCAGGTCTAGCGCCGTCATCACGCTCAACCCCCACGCTGCGCTGCCGGCAATCAACATGCACAGCGCCGTGGCCAGCAGCGTACGGCCCAGAAACGAAGGTGCGCGGCGGAAAAACGCGCGGTTGAAGTGGCAGGCCAGGCCGCTGCCAATCAGCCACTGGCCGATTTGACTCGCGCCATCAGGCAGGCCGATCTGCAGGTTGCCCGCCAGGCTAACCGTCGCCGCCACCAGCAGCGGCCCGAACAGCCAGGGGTTGGGCTGGCGCAACCGTTGCCAGATGAAGCCCGCGGCAATACCCAGCGGGGCGATCAACGCTAGCCAGCCCCAGCTCACAGTGCCGGCATGATTGAGCGGTACACCGTCACCCATCAAGAACTTGAACAGCGCCGGCACGCACAGCACCACTGCCAACACACGCAGGCTTTGCGCCGCCGCCACCTGGCTGAGCACCGCGCCATTGCGCGCGCCCAGGTTGACCATCTCTCCCGAACCGCCCGGCATGCTGGCGAAGAAGGCGGTTGCGCGGTCTTCGCCGGTACGTCGCAGCAACCACACACTGATCACGCTCGACAGAGTGGTGAACAGCGCGCCAAAGAAGATCAGCAGAAAGTGGCTGCCCACCTGTTCGATCACGGCGGGGGTGAAGTGCAGGCCGATGCCCAGGCCGATGATGCATTGCCCGCATTTGCGCCCATTGGGGATTTCCGACAGCTGCCAGGGGGTCAGGCAGCGCACCAGGATGATCGCCAACAACGCGCCGACCATCCAGGGCAAAGGCCAGCCGACCGTGCTGGCGAGATACCCACCAGCAAGGCCGACCAGCCCGGTAGCCCAATACAGGGGCAACGACCGATCAGGCATCAGCCATGGCCCGGCGCTGCAGGCTGCGCTTGCGCCAGATACGCAGCAGCGGCAGGCACAGCATGCACACCACCAGGACCCACACGCCCATGCTGATTGGGCTGGACCAGAGGATGCCCAGCTCACCGTTGGAGATCGACAGCGCACGGCGCAGGTTCTGCTCCATCAGCCCGCCGAGGATGAAGCCGAGCAGGATCGGCGACAGCGGGAAGTCCAGCTTGCGCAGGATGTAGCCCATGATGCCAATGCCGACCATCAGGAACAGGTCGAAGGTGGTGGCGTGCACGGCATACACGCCGATCCCGGTGATGATTGCGATCACCGGCACCAGCGCCCAGTTCGGCACGGCGAGGATGCGGGTGAAGATGCGGATCATCGGGATGTTGAGGATCACCAGCATGATGTTGGCGATGAACAACGAGGCGATCAGGCCCCAGACGATGTCTGGCTGCTGTTCGAACAACAGCGGGCCGGGGGTGATGTTGTACAGGGTCAGTGCGCCGATCATCACCGCGGTGGTGCCCGAACCTGGCACGCCGAGGGTCAGCATGGGGACCAAGGCGCCGCAGCAGGAGGCGCCGATAGCGGTTTCTGGCGCGGCCAGGCCACGGGCATCACCCTTGCCGAACTTGCCGCTTTCGCCAGCGATACGCTTCTCGGTCATGTAGGCCACGGCACTGGCCAGGGTCGCGCCGGCACCTGGCAGCACGCCCATGATGAAGCCGAGCAGGCCGCAGCGGATGTTCACTGCGAACACCGAAGCTGCTTCCTTGACGTTGAACAGCATGCGCCCAGTGGCCTTGACCGCCTGGTGGCCATGGTGGGTCTTTTCCAGCAGCAGGAGGATTTCGCTGATCGAGAACAGCCCCAGCACCAGCACCACGAACTGGATGCCGTCGGCCAGGTGCACGCTGTCACCGGTGAAGCGGTAGACGCCGCTGTTGGCGTCGATGCCGACCGCCGACAGGAACAGGCCGATCAGCGCAGCGATGAAGGTCTTCAACGGTTTGTCGCCGGCCATGCCGCCCAAGGCGACAATGGCGAACACCATCAGCACGAAGTATTCCGCCGGGCCGAAGGCGATCGCCCATTTCGCCAGCAGCGGGGCGAACAGCACCATGCCGCAGGTGGCGATGAAGGCGCCGATGAACGAACTCCAGGCAGACAGCGACAGGGCAACGCCTGCCAGGCCCTGGCGGGCCATCGGGTAGCCGTCGAGGGTGGTCATCACGGTCGAAGCTTCGCCCGGGATGTTCAGCAGGATCGAACTGATGCGCCCGCCGTATTCGCAGCCCAGGTACACCGCAGCCAGCAGAATCAGCGCCGACTCAGGCGGCAGGCCCAAGGCAAAGGCGATGGGGATCAGCAGGGCCACGCCGTTGATCGGGCCCAGGCCCGGCAGCAGGCCGACCACGGTGCCGATCAGGGTGCCACTGAGGGCGGTGACCAGGTTGTACGGGCTCAGGGCGACGCCGAAGCCCTGGCCCAGGTAGCTCAAGGTATCCATGTGTCAGTTCTCCAGTACGCTCAGCAGGCCAAGGGGCAGGGGCACGTCCATCACGCGGTCGAACAGCCAGTAGAGGAACAGGCTCATGCCGACCACGACGATGGCGCTGTGCAGCCAGCGGCCGCCGTACAGCCGGGCCATGGGCAGGCCGACCAGGATGGCGCTGAGGATGAAACCCAGAGGTTCGAAGGTGGCAGCGAAGACGATCAGCAGGCCGACACAGGCGGCGATCTTGATCAGGGTTTCGCGGTCCAGTTCTGGCTCGTCGTCTTTGCGCACGATGGGCGTTGGGCGGATGGCCAGGTAAAGCAGGCCCAGGCCCATCAGGCCGAGCATCAGCAGCGGATAGGCCCGCGGGCCAACCGGTTCGTAGGAAAACGCAGCCTGGTACGGCCAGGCCATCACGGCCAGGGCGGCGCATACCGCCAGCAGGACCAGGGCGAAGAGGCGTTGCAGGATCATCGGGGAATCCTCGTTGGACGCGGACTCTGTGGGAGCGGGCTTGCCCCGCGAACACCGGCAAAGCCGGTGCCATGCACCGAGGTGCCAGCTTCGCGGGGCAAGCCCGCTCCCACAGGGATCTGTTCAGGTAGTCGGCGAGTTACTGAATCAGGCCGAATTCCCTGGCCAGTGCCTTGTAGTCAGCCACCTGCTTCTTCACATAGCCGTCCAGCTCTTCGCCGGTCATGGCGAACGGGAACAGCTCGCGCTGGTCACGCAGCTTGGCGAAGTCTTCCGAGGCCAGCATCTTGTCGAACGAGGCCTTCCACCAGGCGTAGTCCTCGTCGCTCACCTTCGGCCCCAGGTAGAAGCCGCGTACCACCGGCCAGACGATGTCGTAGCCCTGCTCCTTGGCGGTAGGGATGTCTTTCATCTCTGGCTCGTCCAGGCGGTTTTCGGAGAACACCGCGAGGATGCGCATGTTGCCGCTCTGAATGTGCGGCATGGAGTCGGAGATGTCGGTGGAGCCGACCTGGATGTGTCCGCCCAGCAATGCAGTGGCAATTTCACCGCCGCCTTCCAGGGCCACGTAACGCAGGTCACGCGGGTTGATGCCGGCGGCCTTGGCGATCAGCGCGGTTTGCATCCAGTCCTGGCTGCCGACCGTGCCACCGGAGCCGATCACGACCTTGCTCGGGTCTTTTTTCAGGGCGGCGACCAGGTCGTCGAGGGTTTTGTAGGGCGAATCGCTCTTCACGGCGATGGCACCGTAGCTGGTGCCGACCGCGGCCAACCACTTGACCGCGTTCTCGTCGAAGCGGCCGAACTTGCCTTGGGCCAGGTTCAGCAGCGAGCCACTGGACCACGCCACCAGAGTGCCGGCATCCCCTGGGCGCTGGGCCACCACGGCGTTGTAGGCCACCGCGCCGACGCCGCCGGGCATGTAGGTGACACGCATGGGCTTGCTGAGGATTTTCTCCTGCACCAGGGCGCTCTGCACCAGTTTGCAGGTCAGGTCGAAGCCACCGCCGGGCGAGGCAGGGGCGATGCATTCAGGGCGTTTCGGTTCGGCAGCGAGGGCGTTGCCGGCCAGCAGCAGGCAACCGGTAGCGAGGACGAGGCGGCGCAGTGAAAAGGTCATCGTCAATCTCCGTGAGCGTTGTTGTTATTGGGTTACCACAGGGCCACGCTGTAGCTCACCAGCAGCCGCACTTCGTCGGCGTCGCGGGCAAAATTCGAGCGGAAGGTGGCGTTGCGCAAGCGCACGGCGACGTTTTTCAACGGGCCGCTTTGTACCACGTACTTGAACTCGGTGTTGCGTTCCCACTCCTTGCCCTCGCTGCCATCGGCGCGGCTGACGTTGTCGCCGCTGATGTAACGGGTCATGAAGGTCAGGCCGGGGATGCCCAGGGCCGCGAAGTTGTAGTCGTAGCGCATCTGCCAGGAGTGTTCGTCGGCACCGGCGAAGTCGTTGATCTGCACGAAGTTGACCAGGTACGGGTCGGCGCCATCGATGTAGGGGAAGGCGCTGTCGCCGGACAGGTGCTGGTAGGCGGCACTGACCTTGTGCCCGCCCAGGGCGTAGCTGAGCATGCCGTTGACGGTGGTGTTGTCGATGTTGCCGGCCTTGGCGGCGCCGGCATCGTCACTCACGGCAAGGCGCAGGTCAGCGCCCAAGGTGCCCGGCCCCCACGGCTGGGTGGCGACCATGCCGAGGAAGTGCTGGCGGTAGATGTCGTCGAGTTGGGCGAAGTGGTAGCTGCCGGTGATGCGATCGGTGAACTGGTAGTCCAGGCCCGCGAGGTCGAGGTTGTCGGCGGTGAAGGTGCCACCGAAGCGGCCGTTCTTGTTGTTGAGGGCCAGGTCTTCCCAGTTGGTGTCGTTGCGGTCCTTGGCCTTTTCCAGGCGCCCGCCGGTGAAGGTCAGGTGGCTGATTTCTTTCGAGGTGAGCAGGCCGCCTTCGAAGGTTTGCGGCAGGATGCGCCCGTCGTTGGGCTGCAGGGTCGGCAGCTCGGGGATCAGCGTGCCGATCTTCAATTCGGTCTTGGAGACTTTGACCTTGCCGGTCAGGCCGAGCTTGGAGTATTCGTCGGCGGCCTTGCCGTCGTCATGGGTCGGCAGCAGGCCGGTGTCGGTGCGGTCGGGGCTGGAGTCGAGCTTGATGCCCAGCATGCCCAGCGCATCCAGGCCAAAGCCCACGGTGCCGTCGGTGTAGCCAGACTCGAAGTTGAGCATGAAACCCTGGGCCCATTCGTCGCGCTTGGATTGCTGCGCGCTGGTGCCGTCGCGAAAGTCGCGGTTGAAGTACATGTTGCGGGTTTCGAAGGTCGCCGTGCTGTCTTCGAAGAAGGCGGCCTGGCTCATGGGCGCGACACCGGCGAGCGCAAGGGCGCTGGCGATGGCAGAAGGGCGTGCGGCAAAGGAACGGGTAGGCACGAATGCCTGCGGCTGCGATGACAGCATCGTCGATGACTCCGTTTATTGTTCTTATTCGTTGCACCTTGCTGGTGCTTTTTTCGGCGCGTGGGGCGACCGTGGTGCGATGCTAGGTAACGAACCTTTCGCTAACCTTTCAGCGTGAAAGGTTTGTCAGAAGGGGCTTCACAGGCCGGTCGACAGCGGTACACTCCGCGCCACCGCCCCACCCGAGCAGGGAGAATCCGATGCGTGTGCTGCTGGTCGAAGACCACCTGCAACTGGCCGAAAGCGTGGCCCAGGCCTTGAAAAGTCACGGCCTGACCGTGGATGTACTGCATGACGGCGTGGCTGCCGACCTGGCCCTGGCCAGTGAGGAATATGCCGTTGCCGTGCTCGATGTCGGCTTGCCGCGCATGGATGGCTTCGAAGTGCTGGCGCGTTTGCGTGGCCGCGGCAAAACCCTGCCGGTGCTGATGCTGACCGCGCGCAGTGACGTCAAGGACCGGGTCCACGGGCTGAACCTGGGGGCTGACGATTACCTGGCCAAGCCGTTCGAACTGACTGAGCTGGAAGCCCGGGTCAAGGCCTTGCTGCGCCGCAGCGTGCTAGGTGGCGAACGCCAGCAGCGTTGCGGGCCGTTGGTGTACGACCTGGATACCCGGCGCTTCAGCCTGGGCGAGGACAACCTGACCCTGACCTCGCGTGAACAGAGCGTGCTTGAAGCGCTGATCGCCCGCCCGGGCCGGGTGATGAGCAAGGAGCAACTGGCCGCCCAGGTGTTTGGCCTGGACGAAGAAGCCAGCCCCGACGCCATCGAAATCTACATCCACCGCCTGCGCAAGAAGCTCGACGGCCACCCGGTGGCGATTGTCACCTTCCGTGGCCTGGGGTATCTGCTCGAGCATCGCGATGCGTGACAACGGCAGCTTGCGCGGGCGGCTGCTGGGCAACCTGGCACTGTTGCTGGTGGTGTTGATGCTGGCCAGCGGCCTGAGCGCCTACTGGAACGGCCGTGAAGCCGCCGACACGGCGTACGACCGGACTTTGCTGGCCTCGGCACGGACCATCGCCGCGGGCTTGTCGCAACGCGACGGCTCGTTGAGCGCGGACGTGCCCTATGTGGCCCTGGATACCTTCGCCTACGACAGTGCCGGGCGTATCTACTACCAGGTGCTGGACATCAAGCAGCGCTTGATTTCGGGCTACGAGAACCTGCCAGCGCCGCCGCCTGGCACGCCGCGCACCGACGACTACCCGGCGCTGGCGCGGTTCTACAACGCGACGTACCTCGGCCAGGACGTGCGCGTGGTCAGCCTGCTCAAGCCGGTCAGCGAGCCGAACATGAACGGCATGGCGGAAATTCGCGTGGCCGAGACCGAAGAAGCGCGGGTGCGCATGGCGCGCGGGCTGATGGCCGATACCCTGCTGCGCCTTGGAATGCTGGCACTGGGCGCTTTGGTGATGGTGTGGTTTGCGGTCAGTGCCGCGCTACGCCCGCTGGAGCGCCTGCGCACCGCCGTGGAAGAGCGCCAACCCGATGACCTGCGGGCTTTGCCGGTGGTGCAGGTGCAGCGCGAACTGGGCCCACTGGTGCGGGCCTTGAACCACTTTACCGAGCGCTTGCGCGGGCAGTTCGAGCGCCAAGCCCAGTTCATCGCCGACGCCGCCCACGAGTTGCGCACGCCCTTGGCGGCGCTCAAGGCGCGGGTCGAGTTGGGCTTGCGTTCATCCGAGCCGCAGGAGTGGCGGCAGACGTTGGAATCAGCCGCTCAAGGCACCGACCGCTTGACCCACCTGGCCAATCAGCTGTTGTCATTGGCACGGGTCGAGAATGGCGCCCGGGCAATCGCCGAAGGTGGCGCGCAGCGCCTGGACCTCAGCCAGTTGGCCCGCGAACTGGGCATGGCCATGGCGCCCTTGGCGCATAACCGTGGCGTGGCATTGGCCCTGGAGGCCGAGGCGCCCGTGTGGCTCAAGGGTGAGCCGACCTTGCTCAACGAACTGCTGAGCAACCTGGTGGATAACGCCTTGGCGCATACCCCGGCCGGTGGCAACGTGATTTTGCGGGTGCTGGCGCCGGCGGTGCTGGAGGTCGAGGATGACGGCCCGGGTATTCCCGAGGAGGAGCGCGAACGGGTGTTCGAGCGCTTCTACCGCCGCAGTGCCCAAGGCAGTGGGCTGGGGTTGGCGATTGTCGGCGAGATCTGCCGCGCGCACCTGGCGCAGATCAGCCTGCACGATGGCGAGAAGGGCGGCTTGCGGGTGCGGGTGAGTTTCATCGCTGACTAGGGTTTCATTTCCATTGGCCCGTCGGCACTGTAGGAGCAGCCTTGTGCTGCGAAAGGGCCAGTGACTGCAGCGAAGATTTGCTGTGCTGTTACCGGCCTCTTCGCAGCACAAGGCTGCTCCTACCTGAATCGCGCAGGAGGGTAGGTGTAGCGGGCTTTTGGCGGCCTAGCGCAACAAGCTCCGCGCCTCGAGCAGCTCTACGACTTCCAGTTCGGTGCCGAACGGCAGCCCCAGGTGTCGGTACGCCGGCAACGCGGCCAGTGGCCGGCTACGCCCACGTTGGCTGATGCAGCGGGCGATCTGCACGACGTCGATATAGTCGACCTTGTCAGTCTGCCGGTCGAGGTCCTGAACCTGGCTCGGCAAGTTGACCAATTGCTCGGGAAACTCCCACGCCTTGAGGATCTTGTCACCCAGCACGGGCTGGATCTGCTCGATCACGTAGTGCAGGCAGACCGGGTCGGACAGCAGCTCGTTATGTTCTTCGGCGTAAATCAGCACCGGCAGGGCACCGATCTGGTTGACCAGCCCACCGAGGGTCGCCTGGTCGGGTTTGAGGTGGGTGAAGCGGCGGCAGATTTCGTAGCTGATGCCTGCCACTTCCAGGCTGTTGACCCAGATATCGCGCAGTTTTTGCTCAACAGCCGGCGAGCGGGCATGAAAGATCTGTTCGATCACCAGGCCGATGGCCAGGTTGCAGCTGTAGTTGATGCCTAGGCGAGTGATTGCGGTATGCAGGTCGGTGACCTCGACCGCAGCGCGCAACAGTGGGCTGTTGACGACTTTGATCAGGCGCGCCGAGAGGGCCGCGTCGCGACCGATCACCTTGCTCAGGGCCGACACGCTGATCTCGCTATCCTCGGCGGCCTCGCGGATGCTCAAGGCAACCTCGGGCAGGGTCGGCAGGACCAGGTCATCCTTTTCGATGGCATCGAGCAACTGTGCTTGAACCATCTCGGCCAGCTTGTTCATGGACTTCTCTACCGCAGTGGTGGTGCGGCCCCGTCACGCGGACGGGGCAGGCTGGTCAGCGCTGGATTTCCCGGTCGCGGTCCAGTTCGTAGGGCAGGCTCAGCACGTGCAGACGTGGCCCTTCCAGGCTGCCCAGGTGCAGGTTGTCATCGGCCACCGCATCGGCGCTGAGCACCGCGAGCAACTCGCAACCGGTACCGGTATTGGCCGCTATCACCACTTCACCGACCGACGAGCCATGGGTGGGCGAGAAAATCTCGGCACCTGGCGCGGGGATGTCCTGTTGATCGAGCGCCAGGCGATACTGACGGCGCTTGAGCTTGCCCAGGTACTGCATGCGGGCAACGATTTCCTGGCCGGTGTAGCAGCCCTTCTTGAAGCTGACGCCATCCACGGCCTGCAGGTTGATCATCTGCGGGATGAACAGCTCGCGGGTAGGGCCCATGACCTGGCCAATACCTGCGCGGATCTGGCCCAACAGCCAGTCGTTGAGGCTGCCTTCAGGCAGGCTGGCGGCGAGTGCCGCGCCTACGTGGGCGGCCTGCTCGGCAGGTACCCACAGCTCGACACGGCCTGCGGACACGGCGATGGCGATCAGGCCCTCGTGGCGCACGGTGGCGCCCGCTTCGACCGGCGGCGTCAAGCCCAAGGCTTGCAGTGCCGCCTCGCCGCCCTGCAGGCCAAAGCGCGCCCAGGCGGCGCTCTCGTCGCTGAGGGTGGCCTTGGAGAACACGGCGTACTTCTTGAGGTCGGCCAATTGGGCATCGAGCAGCTCACTGGCCATGGCCAGCAGGTAGCCGTTGCCTTCGGGCACGATACGGAAACTCGACTGCATGCGCCCTTTGACCATGCAGCGGGCACCGAGGCTGGCATGTTCCTGGCTGAGGTAGTTGATGTTGCAGGTCAGCTGGCCCTGCAGGAACTTGCCTGCGTCGGAGCCGCGGACGGCGAGGATGCCCTCGTGGGACAGGGGGCTGAAGAAAGCGGAATCGGCCATGGGTCATCGCGGTGGCTAAAGACTGGCGGCCATCATAGAACGCCAGTAACAAAATAGGTAGGTGACTAGACCAACGCCCTGTGCCGCTTCGCTCGCCTGGCTGTATACTGGCGGGCCATTCGAGGAGGGCCCCATGGTCGAACAAACTGAACTCAACCGGCTTTTCTGGCACAGCCGCCGCGGCATGCTGGAACTGGACGTACTGTTGGTGCCTTTTACCCAGGAAGTCTACGCCACCCTCAACGAAGCCGACCGCGAACTCTATGTACGCCTGTTGAGCTGCGAAGATCAGGACATGTTCGGCTGGTTCATGGAGCGCACCGAGTCTGAAGACCCGGAGCTGCAGCGCATGGTCCGCATCATCCTGGACCGTGTCCAGCCCAAGTGAGTTTTTCGAAAGCCGTTGGCAAGGCTCGCGCCTGCTGCTGACGGCCTACCTGAGTTGCCAGGTGCTGGCGCTGTTCACCGTGTGGGTGAGCGCGTTGCCCTGGTGGCTGTCCCTGGCGGCCACTGCCGCGTCTGTCGCCCACGCCTGCTGGGCCATCCCCCGACGCATTTTGCTCACGCATCCGCATGCGGTTACCGGGCTGCGCCGAGACCTGCTTGGTTGGCGGGTATTCAGCCGCGCCCAGGGTTGGCAGCCGGTGCGTTTGTGCCGGGACAGCGTTGCGTTGCCGGGGATGGTGGTCGTGCGGTTTGTGCGGGAGGGGCGTTGGCTGGGGGAGGGGCAGTGCGTTCCCAGGGATGCCCTCGGGGCTGATGAGCATCGGCGGTTGCGGGTAAGGTTGAAGTTCAGCCGGCGCAGGTGGGCTGAGGTATCTCGGGTATAGGTCAGAACCGGGTGGGCTTCTTCGCGGGTAAACCCGCTCCCACAGGTACCGCGCCCGGCTCGAGGCCTACGCCGTCCCTGTGGGAGCGGGTTTACCCGCGAAGAAGACAGCGCCGATTCAGGCCGGGCTGAGGATGGTGTCTCCCGCAGGTACCGCGCCCGGCTCGAGGCCTACACCGTCCCTGTGGGAGCGGGTTTACCCGCGAAGAAGACAGCGCCGATTCAGGCCGGCCTGAGGATGGTGTCTTTAGCCTCGTCCAGCATCCCCGGATAATCCAGCGTGTAATGCAACCCGCGGCTTTCCTTGCGCTGCATCGCCGAACGAATCATCAGTTCCGCCACCTGAGCGAGGTTGCGCAGCTCGATCAGGTCGCGGCTGACCTTGTAGTTGCTGTAGAACTCGTCGATTTCGTCGAGCAGCAGGCGGATGCGGTGTTCGGCGCGCTGCAAGCGCTTGCTGGTGCGCACGATGCCGACATAGTCCCACATGAAGCGCCGCAGCTCGTCCCAGTTGTGCGCGATGATCACATCCTCGTCCGAGTCCGTTACCTGGCTGGCATCCCAGCCGGGCAGGGCTTTGGGCATGTCGACCTGTTCCAGGTGCGCCTGGATGTCGGCGGCAGCGGCGCGGCCATAGACGAAGCATTCGAGCAGCGAGTTGCTGGCCATGCGGTTGGCGCCATGCAGGCCGGTAAAGCTGGTCTCACCGATGGCATACAGCCCGGGCACGTCGGTATGCCCGCGGTCGTCCACCACTACACCGCCGCAGGTGTAGTGGGCTGCGGGAACTACCGGGATCGGCTGGCGGGTGATGTCGATGCCGAAGGCCAGGCAGCGTTCGTAAACGGTGGGGAAGTGGCCTTTGATGAAATCGGCCGGCTTGTGGGTGATGTCCAGGTACACGCAGTCCACACCCAGGCGCTTCATCTCGTGGTCGATGGCGCGGGCCACGATGTCACGCGGGGCCAGTTCTTCGCGGGGGTCGAAGCGCGGCATGAAGCGCTCGCCGTTGGGCAGGCGCAACAGGGCGCCTTCACCGCGCAGGGCCTCGGTAATCAGGAAGCTCTTGGCTTGGGGGTGGTACAGGCAGGTCGGGTGGAACTGGTTGAACTCAAGGTTGGCCACCCGGCAGCCCGCGCGCCAGGCCATGGCGATACCGTCGCCGCAGGCACCGTCCGGGTTACTGGTATACAGGTAGACCTTGGCCGCGCCACCGGTGGCGAGCACGGTGAAGCGCGCCCCGTAGGTGTCCACTTCGCCGCTATTGCGGTTTAGCACGTAGGCACCCAGGCAGCGCTCGCCGGGCAGGCCCAGGCGGCGCTCGGTGATCAGGTCGACCGCCACGCGCTGCTCCAGCAGCTGGATGTTCGGGCGTAGGCGGGCCTGGGCCAGCAAGGTGGTGAAGATCGCGGCGCCTGTGGCATCGGCGGCGTGGATGATGCGCCGGTGGCTGTGGCCACCTTCGCGGGTCAGGTGGAACTCGAAGCCCCCATCGTCGACCCCGTGCTGTTCATCCCGGGTAAAGGGCACGCCTTGCTCGATCAACCACTGGATGGCTTCGCGGCTGTGCTCGACGGTGAAGCGCACGGCATCTTCATGGCACAGGCCGCCGCCGGCATTGAGGGTGTCCTCGACATGCGACTGTACAGTGTCGGTGTCGTCCAGCACGGCGGCAACACCGCCCTGGGCCCAATAGGTCGAGCCATTGGCCAGGTCGCCTTTGCTGAGCACGGCGATACGCAGGTGGCTGGGGAGGTTCAGTGCCAGGCTGAGACCGGCGGCGCCGCTGCCGATCACCAGGACATCATGTTGGAATTGTTGGCTCATGTCGGGACACTAGTAATCTACGGAAGGGGCACGGCACAATAGTCACGCGCCGATGGCATTGTGAAACTATCGTTAAACCAGGCCGGGTTGCCTTTATAGCAGCCCCGGGTGGCCAATTTCCATGCCACTTGCCAGGAAGCAGCGACCTTGTGGGAACTTTCCGACAGCTACGGAAATCCTATGAAGGCTGCCCGCACGCCACAAATGTCGCGGCGACGCACGGCGGCAGCTCTATTCGGGCTGACACCTGCGTATTCGAAACCTGATTATTGACGTTGCCGGCCGTGACCGCGCCGCGTCTTCCGTGCGAGCCGACCAAGGGCTGCAGGAAACTTGCTTGGAGGGGAGAACTTTTGCGCAAAGCCCGAGTCTATGTTTGCAAGCCTGAACGATGGCTGTTGCAACGCTCCTTCGAGTCTACCGAGGAGTGTTCATGCTAACCCAGGAAGAGGATCAGCAGCTTGTCGAGCGCGTGCAGCGCGGTGACAGGCGAGCTTTCGATCTGTTGGTGCTGAAGTATCAGCACAAGATTCTCGGGTTGATCGTGCGGTTCGTTCACGACACCCACGAGGCCCAGGATGTAGCACAGGAAGCCTTTATCAAGGCCTACCGTGCGCTTGGCAATTTTCGCGGAGACAGTGCGTTTTATACCTGGCTGTACCGCATCGCCATCAACACGGCGAAGAACTACCTGGTGTCCCGTGGAAGACGGCCACCAGACAGTGATGTGAGCTCCGAGGATGCGGAGTTTTACGACGGCGATCATGGTCTCAAGGATCTCGAGTCCCCAGAGCGCTCGTTGTTGCGGGATGAAATCGAAGGCACGGTCCATCGCACCATCCAGCAACTGCCCGAGGACCTGCGCACGGCATTGACCCTGCGCGAGTTCGACGGATTGAGTTATGAAGACATTGCCAGTGTCATGCAATGTCCGGTGGGTACCGTGCGCTCTCGAATCTTCCGCGCTCGGGAGGCCATAGATAAAGCCCTGCAGCCGTTGTTGCAGGAAACCTGAGACAGCGGCTACAGCCAAGAGAGGAACCGCCATGAGTCGTGAAGCGTTGCAGGAATCGCTGTCCGCGGTAATGGATAACGAAGCGGACGAACTGGAATTACGTCGGGTACTGAGTGCCGTCGACGATGCCGAAACCCGTGCCACCTGGTCGCGTTACCAGGTCGCTCGCGCAGCGATGCACAAGGAACTGCTGCTGCCCAACCTCGATATCGCCTCGGCGGTGTCGGCAGCGTTGGCTGACGAAGCGGTACCGGCCAAGGTCAATAAAGGCCCATGGCGCAGCGTCGCTCGCCTGGCAGTCGCTGCCTCGGTGACGGTTGCCGTGCTGGCGGGTGTGCGCATGTACAACCAGGACGAAATCACCGGTGCAGAGCTTGCCTCCCAGCAACCTGCGCAGCAGGGGCTGAGCGTGCCACAAACTCAAGGCCCGGCGGTATTGGCAGGCTATAGTGAAAGCAGTGAGCAACCGACCGGGCCGATGGCCAACGGTGTGCTGCAGAACCAGGCCGGCTGGGATCAGCGTCTGCCAGGCTACCTGCGCCAGCACGCCCAGGAATCTGCGCTCAAGGGCAGCGAAACCGCGTTGCCGTATGCCCGCGCCGCCAGCCTGGATAACCCCGCTAAGTAAGGAGGATCATGCGCGCGCTACCTCTCCTGTCGCTGCTGATAGGCAGCTGCATGACGGTGCCAGCGTTGGCGGCCAACTCTTCGCCCGAGGCGAATGAGTGGCTGAACAAGCTGGCACAGGCCGAGCAAAAGCAAAGCTACCAAGGCTCTTTCGTCTACGAGCGTAACGGCAGCTTTTCTTCCCACGATATCTGGCACAGGGTTGAGGACGGCAAGGTCAGCGAGCGGCTGCTGCAGCTCGATGGCACTGCCCAGGAAATCGTGCGCGTGGATGGCAAGGTTGCGTGCGTCAGTGGTGCCTTGGTTAACGGCGTTACGACGCCGCCCGATGCGGCGCCGCGTGCGCTGGACCCCCTCAAGTTGATGGGCTGGTACGATCTGGCTGTGGCGGGCAAGTCACGTGTCGCCGGGCGCGATGCGGTGATCGTCACCCTCACACCGCGCGACCAGCACCGTTATGCGTTCGAGTTGCACCTTGACCGCAGCACCGGCTTGCCGCTGCGCTCGTTGATGCTCAACGACAAGGGGCAATTGCTTGAGCGCTTCCAGATGACCCGCCTCGATACCGATGACCTGCCTACCGCGGATGACTTGCGCCCCAGTGCCGCTTGCAAACCGGTGGAGCGGGGCACCAGTACCGGCCAGGAAACCGTCGCCGGCTGGCGCTCGGACTGGCTGCCGCCGGGTTTTGAGCTGGTCAACAGCTCGGTGCGCCGCGACCCGTCCCGCAACAGCACGGTCAGCAGCCTGATGTATGACGATGGCCTGGCGCGCGTTTCGGTATTCCTCGAGCCAGTCAACGACAACTCAGGCACCGACACACGCGTGCAACTCGGCCCAACCGTGGCGGTATCGCGCCGTCTGAACACGCCGAAGGGCAAGGTCCTGGTTACTGTGGTAGGTGAAATACCCCTGGGTACTGCAGAGCGCATTGCGCTGTCGATGCGGCCTCAGGATGCCCAGGCGCGGCAATGATGGCGTGCGCTTTTCAGGTGGTTTCCGGCGTGAGAGACATGCTCCTGAAATGAAATTAAAGCATTGTCATTTGCAATCTTTCCGTAAATTTTCTATAGGTCAGGCTTCTTGGAGCCTGGCCTTTCCTGCTTGTGCAGGGGCCTTACGCTAACCACGCTCGTTGTGACGGGAGCCGTATGTCTATACCACGCTTGAAATCCTACCTATCGATGTTCGCCGCCGTGCTCATGCTCGGCCAGGTGCTCACCGCCCAGGCCGAGGAAGCCCTGCCAGACTTCACCACGTTGGTCGAGCAAGCCTCGCCGGCCGTGGTCAACATCAGTACCAAGCAGAAGCTGCCGGACCGCCGCATCGCCGCAGGGCAGATGCCGGACCTCGAAGGCCTGCCGCCGATGTTCCGCGAATTCTTCGAGCGCAACATGCCGCAACAGCCCCGCTCACCGCGCGGCGATCGTCAGCGTGAAGCCCAGTCGCTGGGTTCGGGTTTCATCATTTCCAGCGATGGCTACGTACTGACCAACAACCATGTGGTGGCCGACGCCGACGAGATCATCGTCCGCCTGTCGGACCGCAGCGAGCTGCAAGCCAAGCTGGTCGGCACCGACCCACGCACCGACGTCGCGCTGCTCAAGGTCGAAGGCAAGAACCTGCCGACCGTCAAGCTGGGCGACTCCGAGAAGCTCAAAGTGGGTGAGTGGGTGCTGGCCATCGGTTCGCCGTTCGGTTTCGACCACTCGGTGACCAAAGGTATCGTCAGTGCCAAGGGCCGTACCCTGCCTAACGACACCTACGTGCCGTTCATCCAGACTGACGTTGCCATCAACCCGGGTAACTCCGGCGGCCCGCTGTTCAACATGCAGGGCGAGGTCGTGGGTATCAACTCGCAGATCTTCACCCGCTCGGGCGGCTTCATGGGCCTGTCCTTCGCGATCCCGATCGATGTGGCGATCGACGTATCCAATCAGCTGAAAAAAGACGGCAAGGTCAGCCGTGGCTGGCTGGGCGTGGTGATTCAGGAGGTCAACAAGGACCTGGCTGAGTCCTTTGGCCTGGACAAACCGGCCGGTGCCCTGGTGGCCCAGGTGCTGGAAGATGGCCCAGCCGCCAAAGGTGGCCTGCAGGTGGGTGACGTGATCCTGAGCATGAACGGCCAGCCGATCGTCATGTCGGCCGACTTGCCGCACCTGGTCGGCAGCCTCAAGGACGGCGACAAGGCCAAGCTCGAGATCATCCGCAACGGCAAGCGCCAGAACCTGGACGTCAGCGTCGGTGCGCTGCCGGACGATGACGCTGACATCGGTACGGGTACCGGTGCAGATGGCAGTGCCGAGCGCAGCAGCAACCGTCTGGGTGTTTCGGTCGCTGATCTCAGCGCCGAGCAGAAGAAAGCCCTCGAACTCAAGGGTGGCGTGGTCATCAAGGAAGTCCAGGATGGCCCGGCCGCATTGATCGGTCTGCGTCCAGGTGACGTCATCAGCCACCTGAACAACCAGGCCATTGGCTCGGCGAAGGAATTCACCGAGATCGCCAAGGGCCTGCCGAAGAACCGCTCGGTGTCCATGCGCGTGCTGCGCCAGGGGCGTGCGAGCTTTATCACCTTCAAGCTGGCTGAATAAGCGGGTCTTCAGGTAGGAAAAGGGGCAGCGTTGGCTGCCCTTTTTCGTGGAATCTACGGAGAAATGGGTTGGTCCGATCGCCGGCAAGCCGGCTCCCACAGGTGGGGTGGAGGTTTCAGGTAAGGCGCTGCGGCGTTACGAAGCGGCTTGCCAGCGACACTGTCGGCACAGACAGCCGATCAGGAATCTCCCATATCCCTGCTGCTTGAGGTACAATTCCCGGCTATTTTTCGGCGGGCGTCCCGGCTCGCAGCCTTTTCGAGTGTTGACCCGTGAGTGATTTGAGTCATATCCGCAATTTCTCCATCATCGCCCACATCGACCATGGCAAGTCGACGCTGGCCGACCGTTTCATCCAGATGTGCGGTGGCCTGTCTGCGCGCGAAATGGAAGCCCAGGTCCTCGACTCCATGGACCTGGAGCGCGAACGCGGGATCACCATCAAGGCCCACAGCGTCACGCTTCATTACAAGGCGCAAGACGGCAAGACCTACCAGCTGAACTTCATCGACACCCCCGGCCACGTCGACTTCACCTATGAAGTCTCGCGCTCGCTGGCCGCCTGTGAAGGCGCACTGTTGGTGGTGGACGCCGGTCAAGGCGTCGAAGCCCAGTCCGTGGCCAACTGCTACACCGCCATCGAGCAGGGCCTTGAGGTCATGCCGGTGTTGAACAAGATGGACCTGCCCCAGGCTGACCCGGACCGCGTCAAGGACGAGATCGAGAAGATCATCGGCATTGACGCTACCGACGCCGTGGCGTGCAGTGCCAAGAGCGGCATGGGCGTCGACGAGGTGCTCGAGCGCCTGGTGCACACCATCCCCGCGCCGGTAGGCGAAATCGACGCGCCGCTGCAGGCGCTGATCATCGACTCCTGGTTCGACAACTACCTGGGCGTTGTCTCGCTGGTGCGCGTGCGCCAGGGCCGCGTCAAGAAAGGCGACAAGATCCTGGTCAAGTCCACCGGCAAGGTGCACCTGGTCGACAGCGTCGGCGTCTTCACCCCGAAACACACCCAGACCGCCGACCTCAAGGCCGGTGAAGTGGGCTTCATCATCGCCAGCATCAAAGACATTCACGGTGCACCGGTTGGTGACACCCTGACCCTGTCCTCGACCCCGGAAGTCGAAGTACTGGCGGGCTTCAAGAAGATCCAGCCACAGGTCTACGCCGGCCTGTTCCCGGTCAGCTCGGACGATTTCGAGGACTTCCGCGACGCGCTGCAGAAGCTGACCCTCAACGACTCCTCGCTCCAGTACATGCCGGAAAGCTCCGACGCCCTGGGCTTCGGTTTCCGCTGCGGCTTCCTGGGCATGCTGCACATGGAGATCATCCAGGAGCGCCTGGAGCGTGAGTACGACCTGGACCTGATCACCACTGCGCCTAGCGTGATCTACGAGCTCGAACTGAAAACCGGCGAAACCATCATCGTCGACAACCCGTCGAAGCTGCCGGATGTTTCGGCCGTCACCGACTTCCGCGAGCCGATCGTCACCGCGACCATCCTGGTGCCGCAGGAGCACCTGGGTAACGTCATCACCCTGTGCATCGAGAAACGTGGCGTTCAGCGCGACATGCAGTTCCTCGGCAGCCAGGTTCAGGTGCGTTACGACATGCCGATGAACGAGGTGGTACTGGACTTCTTCGACCGCCTTAAGTCGACCAGTCGCGGTTACGCCTCGCTGGACTATCATTTCGATCGCTACCAGTCGGCCAACCTGGTCAAACTGGATGTACTGATCAACGGCGACAAGGTCGATGCCCTGGCGTTGATCGTGCACCGCGACAACGCGGCCTACAAAGGCCGTGCGTTGACCGAGAAGATGAAGGAACTGATCCCTCGGCAGATGTTCGATGTGGCGATCCAGGCAGCCATCGGCGGCCAGATCATCGCGCGGACAACCGTCAAGGCGCTCAGAAAGAACGTACTGGCCAAGTGCTACGGTGGTGACGTCAGCCGTAAGAAGAAACTGCTGGAGAAGCAGAAGGCCGGTAAGAAACGCATGAAGCAAGTGGGCAACGTGGAGATTCCACAAGAGGCCTTCCTTGCTGTGCTCAGGTTGGATAGCTAGGTCCTATGTCGCTAAATTTCCCGCTGTTGCTAGTCATCGCCGTAGCTGTCTGCGGCCTGTTGGGCTTGATCGACCTGCTGTTCCTGGCCCCGCGCCGGCGAGCGGCAATCGCCAACTATCAGGGGCGCGTCAATCCGCCCGAGATGGCGGTGGTCGAGCGCCTGAACAAGGAGCCGCTGCTGGTCGAATACGGCAAGTCGTTCTTCCCGGTGCTGTTCATCGTGCTGGTACTGCGCTCGTTTTTGGTCGAGCCGTTCCAGATCCCTTCGGGGTCGATGAAACCGACCCTGGAAGTGGGCGACTTCATCCTGGTGAACAAGTTCTCCTATGGCATTCGCCTGCCGGTGATCGACAAGAAGGTCATCGAGGTGGGTGACCCGCAACGCGGCGATGTGATGGTGTTCCGCTATCCGAGCGACCCGAACGTCAACTACATCAAGCGTGTCGTTGGCCTGCCGGGCGACCAGATCCGCTACACCAACGACAAGCGGCTGTACGTCAATGGCCAACCCATTGCCGAACAACTGGTGGGCACCGAACCGGGCACCTTGGGCAGCGCCGAGCTGTACAAAGAGAAGCTGGGCGAGGCCGAACACCTGATCCGCAAGGAGATGAGCCGTTACCGCATGCCGCCGGACCAGCAATGGACCGTACCGGCTGGCCATTACTTCATGATGGGCGACAACCGCGACAACTCCAACGATAGCCGTTACTGGGATGACCCGAACATTCCCAAGGAGCTGCACGGCATGGTTCCGGACCGGAACATTGTCGGCAAGGCCTTCGCGGTCTGGATGAGCTGGCCAGAGCCCAAGCTCAGCCATATGCCCAACCTGTCGCGGGTCGGCCTGATCCATTGATACCCTTCGGCGCTGTCCAGCAGACAGCGCCGAATGCATTTCTGACATAGGCTGTGTTCTCAGGGATCGAGAGTTTCGCCGCGTACAGCGGCGGACCACAGCCAAACAGTCTTTCAGGATGTTGATTTGAACAACGCGTTGAACAACGAACGGGTGGCCGCATGAGTGCTTCCCTCGCCGCACTGGAGCGAAAGCTCGGTTACACCTTCAAGAACCAGGACCAGATGCTTCTGGCCCTGACCCATCGCAGCTACGCCGGGCGCAATAACGAACGCCTGGAGTTTCTGGGCGACGCCATTCTCAACTTCGTGGCCGGTGAGGCGCTGTTCGAGCGCTTCCCGCAGGCCCGTGAAGGCCAGTTGTCGCGCTTGCGTGCGCGTCTGGTCAAGGGTGAGACCCTGGCCCGCCTGGCGCGAGGCTTTGATCTGGGCGAATACCTGCGCCTGGGTTCGGGTGAGCTGAAAAGCGGCGGTTTCCGCCGCGAATCGATCCTGGCCGATGCCCTGGAGGCGCTGATTGGCGCCATCTACCTGGACGCGGACATGCAGACCGCCCGGGAGCGTATCCTGGCCTGGCTGGCCGATGAATTCGAAAGCCTGACCCTGGTCGACACCAACAAGGACCCCAAGACCCGCCTGCAAGAGTTCTTGCAGTCGCGCAGCTGTGAGCTGCCGCGCTACGAGGTGGTGGATATCCAGGGCGAACCGCACTGCCGTACCTTCTTCGTCGAATGCGAAGTGGTGCTGCTGAACAACAAGAGCCGTGGTCAGGGTGTGAGCCGGCGTATCGCTGAGCAAGTCGCCGCTGCGGCTGCATTGATCGCCCTGGGCGTGGAGAATGGCAATGACTGATAACAACCCGACTCGCTGCGGCTACGTGGCCATTGTCGGCCGCCCCAACGTGGGCAAGTCGACCTTGCTCAACCACATCCTCGGGCAGAAGCTGGCGATCACCTCGCGCAAGCCGCAGACCACCCGCCACAACATGCTCGGCATCAAGACCGAGGGTGATGTGCAGGCGATCTACGTCGACACGCCGGGTATGCACAAGGCCAACGACAAGGCCCTGAACCGTTACATGAACCGTAACGCTTCGGCAGCCCTGAAAGACGTCGACGTGGTGATCTTCGTGGTTGACCGTACCCGCTGGACCGACGAGGACCAGTTGGTGCTCGAGCGCGTCCAGTACGTCAGCGGCCCGGTCATCCTGGCGGTCAACAAGACCGACCGCCTGGAAGAAAAAGCCGACCTGATTCCGCACCTGCAATGGCTGCAGGAGCAACTGCCGAACGCGGAAGTGGTACCGATCTCCGCGCAACAGGGGCATAACCTCGAAGCGCTGGAAGGCCTGATCGCCAAGCACCTGCCGGAAAACGAGCACTTCTTCCCGGAAGATCAGATCACCGACCGCAGCAGCCGTTTCCTGGCCGCTGAACTGGTGCGCGAGAAGATCATGCGCCAGTTGGGTGCGGAGCTGCCGTACCAGATCACCGTAGAGATCGAAGAGTTCAAGCAGCAAGGGCACGTGTTGCACATCCATGCGCTGATCCTGGTCGAACGCGATGGCCAGAAGAAGATCATCATCGGTGACAAGGGCGAGCGTATCAAACGCATTGGCTCCGACGCGCGCAAGGACATGGAAGTGCTGTTCGACGCCAAGGTCATGCTCAACCTCTGGGTCAAGGTCAAAGGCGGTTGGTCCGACGATGAGCGCGCCCTGCGCTCGCTGGGCTACGGCGACCTGTAACCCCTGCTGTATGGGCTTGGGGCTGCCTTGCAGCCCATCGCCGGCAAGCCGGCTCCCACACAACCGCAGCGCTACCGAGCCCTGTAGGAGCCGGCTTGCCGGCGATGGGCCGCATAGCGGCCCGATTGGCCTTGGGACAAGTGATTGCCATGGAACAACCTGTCGGCCAGCCGGCCTATGTGCTGCACAGTCGTGCCTACAAGGAAACCAGCGCACTGGTGGACTTCCTCACGCCGCAAGGCCGTGTGCGGGCCGTGTTGCGCCGTGCGCGGGGCAAAGGTGGCAGCCTGGTGCGGCCGTTCGTGCCGCTGGAAGTGGAGCTGCGCGGGCGCGGCGAGCTGAAGAATGTCGGCCGTCTGGAGACACTTGGCATCGCCGCCTGGTTGCACGGCGATGCGCTGTTCAGCGGGTTGTACCTCAACGAGCTGCTCATGCGTTTGCTGCCCGCCGAAGCCCCTCACCCTGCGCTGTTCGAACACTACACCCTGACATTGCAGGCGCTGGCCGCCGGGCGCCCCCTGGAGCCGTTGCTGCGTTCTTTCGAATGGCGCCTGCTGGACGAGCTCGGTTATGCTTTTTCGTTGCAGCATGACGTGAACGACTTGCCGATCGCCGCCGATGGCCGCTACCGCTTGCGCGTGGATGCCGGGCTTGAGCGGGTCGAGTTGCTGCAGCCCGGGTTGTTCCTGGGGGGCGAGCTGTTGGCCCTGGCGCAAGCCGACTGGGAAGCCCCGGGGGCGCTGCTCGCAGCCAAGCGGTTGATGCGTCAGGCACTGGCCGTTCATCTGGGTGCCAAACCCCTGGTCAGCCGGGAACTGTTTCGCAAGCGTTGATCACGTCGTATGCTGTGGGGCTCAATCTTCAGGAGAGCCTTTCGTGACTCACAGCAACCGCATGCTTCTCGGCGTAAATATCGACCACGTGGCGACGCTGCGCCAGGCCCGGGGCACGCGTTACCCTGATCCGGTCAAGGCTGCCCTGGACGCCGAAGAAGCGGGTGCCGACGGCATCACCGTGCACCTGCGCGAAGACCGCCGGCACATTCAGGAGCGCGATGTGGTGGTGCTCAAGGATGTGCTGCAGACCCGCATGAATTTCGAAATGGGCGTCACCGAAGAGATGATGGCCTTCGCTGAGAAGATCCGCCCGGCGCACATCTGCCTGGTACCCGAGACCCGTCAGGAACTGACCACCGAAGGCGGCCTGGACGTGGCTGGGCAAGAGGCACGGATCAAGGCAGCAGTCGAGCGCCTGGCCCGCACCGGTGCCGAAGTGTCGCTGTTCATTGACGCCGACGAGCGGCAGATCGAAGCGTCGCATCGCGTAGGCGCGCCGGCCATCGAGCTGCACACCGGCCGTTACGCCGATGCACAGACGCCGACTGAAGTCGCTGAAGAGCTCAAGCGCATCGCGGACGGTGTTGCGTTCGGGGTGGGCAAAGGGCTGATCGTCAATGCCGGCCACGGCCTGCATTACCACAACGTCGAGGCAGTCGCGGCGATCAAGGGTATCAATGAGCTGAACATCGGCCACGCGTTGGTGGCCCATGCGCTGTTCGTCGGCTTCAAGGCTGCGGTGGCGGAGATGAAGGCGTTGATCGTGGCGGCTTCGCGCTGATCGCAGGTTGACGGAACTGGCCTCATCGCCGGCAAGCCGGCTCCCACAGGTACAGCGCTAGCCTTGAAGCCTACGCAGTTCATGTGGGAGCCGGCTTGCCGGCGATAAGGCCGTTACCAGCAGCCGGTCACTCGGCTCTGAACACCAGGGTAAACCGGGTCGGCCCTGCCGGGCTGCTCATCACCTCGACCCGCCCACCATGCAACTGCATGATCGACTTCACGATCGCCAGCCCCAGCCCGGTGCCCCCCTCAAGCCGTGAGCGCCCAGCGCCCACGCGATAGAAACGCTCGAACAACTGCGGCTGATGCTCTGCGGCAATCCCTACGCCCTCATTTTCCACCCAGACCCTGACATCGCTTGCGTGGCGCTCGATACCGAGGTCTATGCGCTTGCCTGCCGGCGCATGCCGAATGGCATTGCTCAACAGGTTCGACAACGCACGCTGGAACATCAGCCGATCACCCAAGGCCGTGCCCCAGCCCTGAAGGTGAAGCTCGATGTCCTTGAGCTCCGCGCTGATGGCAAACAGCTCCACCACCTGTGCAGCCTCATCGGCCAGCGCCAGGGGCTTGAGCGCCACCTGCGCCTGCGGCTGGCTAACGTGGGCAAGAAACAGCATGTCGTTGATGATGCGGTTGAGCCGGGTCAGCTCTTCGATGCTGTCCTCCAGCACTTCCCGGTAGTTGGCGTTGTCGCGCTCACGGCTGAGGGTGACTTGAGCCTTGCCCATCAGGTTGCTTAGCGGCGTGCGCAACTCATGGGCAAGGTCGTCGGAAAACTGCGACAACTGTTGCACGCCTTGGTCGAGCCGGTCGAGCATCACGTTGATGGCCCTGGCCAGCTCGCCCAGCTCTTGTGGCAGGCCACTGTCGGGCAGGCGGTGGCTGAGGTCCTGGGCCGAAACCTGGCCGGCCACCCGGCGAAAATGGCGCAAGGGTTTCAGGCTGCGTTGCACCAGCTTCCAGGCGCCGATGCCGATCAGTATCAACAGCAAGGGCAGGGCGATCAGGGTCGAGTGCAGGTAGGCCTGGAGCAGGGCGTTGTCGTCGGCGCGGTCGAGCGTCATCATCACCCGCACTGGTGTCTCGTCGCGCAAGCGCATCTGGCGTGTCGCAGTCAGCATTTGGTTACCGCGGCTGTCGCGCCATTCGTGAAACGTCAGCCGGGCGCCGGTCGCCAGCGCGCCCACGCTCGACTCCAGGGCTGGGCCCAGGCTGAGCAGGTGCGGGTGGCGGCCCTCGAGCGCGAGCACGCTGAGGCTGAGGTTGTCGTGCCCCATGACCAGGTCGAGCAGGGGGTGGGCGCGGCTGCCCAGGTCCTCGCTGCGCAGGTCGACACGCAGGTTATGTTCCACCTGCAACATCTTGCGCGCGAGGTCCTTGCGCGCGCGGCTGTCGAGCTCGTGGTCGAGCGCCAACACCGCCAGGCAGGCCAGCAGTAGCACCAGCAGGGCGCCCATCAGGGTCACGCTCAGGCCTAGGCGCAACGACAGGCTGGCAGTCTTCAATGGCGCGCCTCGAGCACATAGCCGACGCCGCGTAGGGTATGGATCAGCTTGTCTTCGAAGGGGTCGTCGATCTTCGCCCGCAGGCGCCGGATGGAAACCTCGACCACATTGGTGTCACAGTCGAAATTCATGTCCCAGACCAGCGAGATGATTTGCGTGCGCGACAGCACTTCACCGCTCTGGCGCATCAGCAGGTGCAGCAGGGAAAACTCCTTGGCGGTCAGGTCTATGCGCTTGGCGCCGCGCCAGGCCCGATGCCGGCCTGGGTCGAGTTCGAGGTCGGCGACGCGCAGGGTGGTGGGTTGCAGCGGCTGCTCATTGCGCCGCAGCAGGCTGCGGATGCGCGCCAGCAGCTCGGGGAATTCGAACGGCTTGAGCAGGTAGTCATCGGCGCCCAAGTCGAGGCCCTTGACCCGGTCTGCCAGGCGACCGTGGGCGGTGAGCATCATGATCCGCGTGGCGGATTCAGCGCGCAGCCGCTGGAGCACGCTCCAGCCGTCCAGCTCGGGCAAATTGACGTCGAGGATCACCAGGTCGTAGGCCTGTTGACGGGCCAGGTGCAGGCCGTCGATGCCGGTGTGGGCGCAGTCGACCACGTAGCCGTTCTCACGCAGCCCCTGCTGCAGGTAATCGGCGGTGCGCAGTTCGTCCTCGATGATCAGTAGACGCATGGTAGGGCTCGGTTGAATGAAAGACGGCGATTCTCGGCCCTGTAGTGGGAACAGGGTCAAGCGCCGGAATGTTACGCCATGCGGGCCCCGGACATCGCTGGATAACAGATTTGTAATCATGTCGCCATGTGCCGGACAGCTGCCGCCCAGCTTGCAGGACTGTAATGTCCGCCTCACCTTGGTGTTAGCTGGCGTGCCCCAGGATGGCCTCATCTGAACCACTCGATGAGGTAACCCTGATGAACCTGACTCGGTATGTGTTGTGGGTGCTACTGGCCGCTGGGCAGCACCAGCGCGCTGGCGGAGGGCGGCGCAGAACGCTCGCGGCAGTTCTGGGAGGCGTTCCGCGAAGACCAGCAACGCCTGCATGGCCAGCCGGACCAGGCGCTGGCGGAACGCCAGCGCAAAACCCAGCAAGCCACCGAAAAACTGGTCAAAGACTAATACCAGTCAGTTAAGCGTCATCGGCTGTAATTGGGGCTGCTGTGCAGCCCATCGCAGGCAAGCCAGCTCCTACAGGTGAGCGAGATTCACAATAAATACGCTATTCCTGTAGGAGCTGGCTTGCCTGCGATGGACCGCGCAGCGGTCCCCTAAGCCCTAACTGACTGGCATTAGGCCAGGGACTGACTTCGACCTCCGCCTTTGCGTGCTCCCGCAACGACGGTTCGTTTGGCGCCCCAGGTGGGCGCCTGTTTTGCGTGTGCCAGGCGCAACGCCCGGTGCACCGCTGCAAATGGCGGAAAAACTGCCCGCTGCTGTGCCTCCTGTCGCTGCCTTAGCGTGGTCGGACCAAGCCTTCCCAGGGCTTGACTCGAGGAGACACGACCATGAGTACACAAACGGCTGAGTACGATCAGCTACAGGCGGATGCGGCAAAGACACCTGCCAAGCTGATCCAGGCCATGGCCGAGCGCGATGGTGAGGATGAAGGCGGGCTGACCCTCAGCCGCGAGCACATCATCACCCTCAATCGGTATGTCAATTTTGTCTTCGGCCTGCCGTCGACCCCCGACAACCTGCAGCGCTGGCTGGGCTACACGCAGATCGACGAACCCGAGCTGGCCCCCGCCGGCATGACCACGCTATTCGATGCGTTGCGTGGCCATGCGCGCAGTTGGGGGCCGCTTTCCGACAGCAACAAGAAGCTCGCCAGCGAACTGGCCTCCACGGCCGCGTCGATCAACGCTGCCGGGGAAACTATCGTCGATGAGTGCCGGCAGATTCGCGCGTTGGGCTCCGACATCAAGGCGTGGGACAAGGTCGTGCTGGGTACCCCGGTGAAACTGGACCGTGCCGACCAGCGGGCGGTTTCGTCGCTGGTCGATTACCTGCAGATCCTTCAGGAGGATGTGCAGCGCTACGCGGTGCGGGTCGCCACCGTGCGCGGCGAAACCGAGACGTTCCGCGATGCCGCGCGCTTCAAGCTGATCCCGGCGGTGAAACAGAAGGGGCAAGCGGTCGAGCGCACCAAGGGTGATGGTGAGGTGGAGCGCCTGCGCGTGAAGCTCAAGGAGCTGGACGACGAGATCGGTGCCTTGAGCAAAGAGTATGACCAGTACGTCAAGCAGGCGCTCAGCGGCCTGGCCGCAGGGCCGATCGGCGCGGTGATCACCGGCGGCATCTACGGGAGCAAGGCCGAGAAGGTTCGCAAGGAGCGCAAGCGTCGCCAGGCAGAGCGGCGTGCTACCAGCGAGCAACTGCGCGTACGGGTGAATCTGGAAGGCCGCATGGAAGAGATGGCGACCTTCGTTGACGAGCTCGATACCCGCTTGCAGGACGTAGTGACAGCGGCGTCCCACCTGCAGACCGCCTGGGAAATCGTCGGTGCGTACATCGACGCGTCGATCGGCAAGCTCGAACAGATCTCCGACAACCGCGCCTTGGCCAGGTTTGTCATTTATTTCCGACAGTTCCTGGCGCAGTGGATCCAGATCGAAAAGACCTCCCTGCAACTGACCCGGATTTTCGACGACGCCGCTTCGGCCCACTAACAGGTGAATGACCATGAACGACAAGATCAGTGTGCTGCATACCCGCGCCAATCCGCCTGAATTGGGCAATGTATTTGCTGCAACGCGAGGCTTCACCGAAGCCTGGCAGCGCGGCGAGTTGAAATTTCAGCCGGTGATCCACGAGTCGCTGGAGCGCCACATGAAGCTGTTCATCAACTGCGCCGAGGTGATGGCGCGCAACGCCCAGCGCGTTGTCGCGGAGATCTCCAACGATCCACTGCGCGATATCCTCGACGCCCTGGAGGATGGCGACGATGAGGAGGTGCTGGCAATTGCTGGAGAAGTCGCCAACACGGTGAAGTCTCTGCTGGACACCCAGGTGGCCCACCTGGGCAAGGAACAGCAGGCGCTGGCCACCCTGGCAGCGCTGGCGTGGGCCCGCGACGAACAGCGGCTGCTCAAGCAACAGCAGGATCAGGCCAACCTGCACACCCAGGTAAGCGCCGAGCATGATCGCGAGAAGCACAACCAGTCGGCGATCGAGCAGGCCATTGCCACCCTGGAGGCCCAGGGCTTGCAGACCCGCTTCGGCGGTGTCGTACCTTCTGCGCAAGACCTGGCCAAACTGGCCGTACCTGGCGCCGAAGCCGCGGCGATGGCCGACGCCGTGAACACGGCGGTGGAGCAGCTGCAAACCCTGCTCGGCGATGTCGTCGAAGGCATGCGCTACGCCCAGTTGCAGCAGGAGCGGCGGGCTGCGCGCGAGCGGGTGGCGAACCTGGCGCGGCAAGTGCGCGAACTCGATCAGCGTCAGCAGGTGGTGAGCGCGCAACTGGCGGCACTGCTAACGATGCCGCGTTTGCACGAGCAACGCTCCGAGTGGGACGCCGGCATCAATGTCGTGCGCCAGACCCTGGCCAATTTCGTGCCGCGAATAGGCACTGCGGCTCCGAGCAACGTTGCGCAGGTGCAGGCCCTGGACGACACCTTCAAGCAACTGCTGGCCTATCAGCGACAACTGCTCGAGCAGCACCGTCGCGGGCTGTAACGGCTCAGGCCGACCGTGCTCCTCGGGCGCGGTCGGCTGCGCCATATCCAAGTGGATGAGAGTCGAACAATGAATCCCCGGACATTGAGTTTCCAAGAGCAGCAACAAAAGGCGATTGTCCTGCCTGGCGCCTTGATTGGCGCCATGGACGACCGTGACGGACAGGGCCGGGCGGGCCTGATCCTGACCCGTGAATCACGCCAGACCCTCAGCGACTACAGCCTGCGCATGCTGACGCTGCCGGGCGATTGCACGCAGACCTTGCGCTGGCTTGGCTACACCAGCATTGTCGAGCCAGAGTTGACGCCTGAGCGTATGCTCGCCATGTTCAAGCGGTTGCGCGCGCACGGGCAAAGCTGGAGCCATCTGGAGCGCAACACTCAGGCGGTCACCCTTCAGCTCGATGCGCACGCCAGCCAGGTCGAGGATTGCGGGGCCGAGGTCGTGCAACTGGTCGCGCGCACACGTGCGCTGGGGCCCAATCGACCTTCGTGGGACAGTCTGCGCGAGGCGTCCGATGTAACGCTCGATGAGCATGACCGCGCGTTGATCAGTTCGATGGCTGACCGGCTGATGAGCTTGCATGCGCTGATCGACGATTTCGACCTGCAGCTCGATCAAGTGCGGATAGGCTTCGAGCGCTTTCGCGACGAGGCGCGTTTCAAGCTACGCCCGGAAGTGGTGGAGAAGTGCCGAGCGGCAGCGCGCTTTTCACAGGCGCCGGATGGCGAAAACCTGGCCTGGGAGCTGGCCAGCCTGGATGAGGACATCAAGGCGGTGCGCAGTGAGTATGAGCGATACTCCAGGCAGTCCTCGCTGGGCTGGGTCGGCGGCCCCTTCGGCGCGTTGATCGGCAATTCGATCTATGGCTCCAAAGCCAAGTCAGCGCGCGCCGAACTCCGCCGCCTGGAGCATCGGCGCAGCGCCGTCAGCCAGCAGTTGAGCGAGTTTCGTCGGGTGGAGGGGCGCGTACAGAAGCTGTACTCCAACATGGGCCAGCTGGAGCTCGACCTGTGGGATGTGGTGCTTGCGGCGGGTCACCTGCACACGGCCTGGCAAACCATCGAGGCCTACCTGGAAAGCGCGGCAGGCCACTTGGGGAAGATGAACACCCGCCAGCAACTGGCGGTGTTCATTTACTACTTCAGGCAGTTTCTCGCCCAGTGGGCAGGGATACGCGAACATTCCCGGGAGATGGCGAAGGTCTTCAACTAGGCGCTACTTGCGCGCCACGATCGTTGCGCGCCGCGGCGCGGGCAGGCCTTCGATGGTCAGGCTTTGGTCATTGGGGTCGAGGAAGTCGCTCAGTGACTGGTAGCGCATCCAATCGGTGCTGCGCTGTTCTTCGATGCTGGTGACGCTGACATCGACGCAGCGTACATCGCTGAAGCCGGCGCGGCGCAACCAGCGCTCCAGAGCGGGTACCGAGGGCAGGTACCAGACGTTGCGCATTTGTGCGTAGCGGTCTTCAGGGACCAGCACCTGTTGCTCGTCGCCTTCGACCACCAACGTCTCCAGCACCAGTTCGCCGCCTTTGACCAGGCAATCCTTGAGCGCCAGCAGGTGCTCTATGGGGGAGCGGCGGTGGTAGAACACGCCCATGGAGAACACCGTGTCGAAGCCTTCAAGGTTGGCCGGCAAATCTTCCAGGGCGAACGGCAAGTGCCAGGCTGGCAGCTCGGGCAAGTACTGCTGCACGGCCTGGAACTGGCAGAAGAACAGCCAGTTGGGGTCCACCCCGACCACCATATCGGCACCGGCGCCGAGCATGCGCCATTGGTAATAACCGTTGCCGCAGCCGACATCGAGCACGCGCTTGCCCTTGAGGTCCAGGTGCGGGCTGACCCGCGACCACTTCCAGTCCGAGCGCCATTCGGTGTCCACGTGCACGCCGAACAGGTCGAACGGCCCTTTGCGCCAGGGCGACAAGCCCATCAGCGCCTCACGCATTTGCGCGCGGGTGGCGTCGTCGCAGTCGCAATCCAGGCGCAGCCCGTTGACCAGGTCGATTTCGCTAGGTTGCAGGGCGGGAAGCGCATCCAGCGCGCCGCGCCAGCGATCGAGGTCGCCGTGGCCTTTTTCCAGCTTGGCCTCCAGTTGCGCTTGCAGGCCTTGCGACCAGGAAGCCAGGGGGGTGCCCGCCAGGCGGCGGACCAGAGGGGACAGATCGATCATGGCAGGGCTATCAGCGAGGCGAAGTTAAGGCATTGGAACCACGGCACGACCTTGGAGAAACCCGCAGCGCGCAGGCGCGCCTTGTGCGCATCCAGGGTGTCGGGCTTCATCACGTTCTCGATGGCACTGCGCTTCTGGGCAATTTCCAGTTCGCTGTAGCCGTTGGCCCGTTTGAAGTCCAGGTGCAGTTCATTCAGCAGGTTTTGCTCGTCATCGTCGGCGAAACGCAGTTTTTCCGAGAGGATCAGCGCGCCGCCCGGCAGCAGGGCCTGGCGGATACGGCCGAGCAACTCAAGGCGTTGGTCGGGTGCGATGAATTGCAGGGTGAAGTTCATCGCCACTACCGAGGCCGGCTCGAAGGGCAGGGCGAGGATGTCGGCTTCCAGCACGTTGACCGGCAGCAGCTCCTGGAACATCGAGTCCTGCGCGGTGAGGTACTGGCGGCAGCGCTCGACCATCGCAGCGGAGTTGTCCACGGCGATGACGCGGCAACCGTCGCTGCGTACATGACGGCGCAACGACTGGGTGACAGCGCCCAGTGAGGCACCCAGGTCGTACAGCGTACTGTTCGGCTGGGCGAAGCGTGCGGCCAGCACGCCGAGGTTTTCGACGATGGTCGGGTAGCCTGGCACCGAACGCTTGATCATGTCCGGGAACACGCGCACCACGTCTTCGTTGAAGGCGAAGTCGGGTACCTGCTCCAGAGGTTGGGCGAAGAGGCGGTCGGGTTGTTTGCTCACTGCGGGCTCGATACGGGGTGAAACGGAGACGCATTTTAGCCAAAGGCGGAGCATCTTGCCATGGCAGGGCTTCGGGGCCATTGCACGTACCAGCAGGCAGTCAAGGTTGCCAGCGACAGGCGTTAAGCGCGGTCAGCGGACGATGACCTTGCACTCGAAGCTCTGCACCGGTGCTACTTCAGCCTCCCAGGGGCGTTGATACACCAGCACCAGTTGGGCTTCTCCGGCACTGCTGGCAAGGTAGCGCCAGGTGGACGAGCCGGCACTGCCGACCACGTCGGTGTCATCGGGGGCACTGTAGACCTCGGGGCCGAGGCTTTGCAGGATGCTCGCGGCAGGGTTCTCAATGCGCCAGCGGTAGCCGGTTGAGGGGTTTCCTGGAAGGGTCAGGGTCAGTGCCTGGCCCACCTTCAGACGCTGGGGGCATTCGCTTTCGGCGTCCAGTTCGACGGTTTGCAGGGGGTGCTGGGCGCAGGCTGCAAGCAGGGTAAGGCTCAGAGGAACGAGCAGACGAGGGGCGGTCATGTTGGCTCCGTAGGCTGGCGATGACCTGAGGATAACCGAAGCACGTGCAAATTTGTGCCACCGGTACAGGCCTGTTCACGGCGAATGCCGCAAACAGGCCAGGACTGATCAGAACAGCACTTTGGCCACGTCGGCAAAGCGCTTGGCAAAATGCACCGTCAGCCCTTCACGCAGGTAGTCTGGCAATTCTTCGAAGTCGCCGCGGTTGGCCTCGGGCAGGATCAGCTCGAAGATCTTCTGCCGCTTGGCGGCAATCACCTTCTCACGCACCCCGCCAATGGGCAGCACCTGGCCGGTCAGGGTCAGTTCACCGGTCATGGCCACGCCCTTTTTCGGCGCCTGGTCCCGCGCCAGTGACAGCAGCGCGCTGGCCATGGTCACCCCCGCGCTTGGGCCATCCTTAGGCGTTGCACCCTCGGGCACGTGCAGGTGGATGAACGCCTCGTTGAAGTAGCCTGGGTCACCGCCAAATTGTTTGAGGTTGGAGCTGACGTAGCTGTAGGCGATTTCGGCGGACTCTTTCATCACATCCCCCAGTTTGCCGGTCAGCTTGAAGCCGCGGCTGAGGGTATGAATGCGGGTGGCCTCGATCGGCAGCGTAGCGCCGCCCATGCTGGTCCAGGCCAAACCCGTTATCACGCCTTTGCCGGCCAGCACCTGCTCGCTGCGGAATACCGGCATGCCGAGCGCGGCCTCCAGGTCTTTGCTGCCAATCTTGAGCTTGGCATCCGGGTCCTCAAGCAACTTGACCACGGCTTTGCGCACCAGTTTGCCCAGTTGCTTCTCCAGCTGCCGCACCCCTGCCTCACGGGCATAGCCCTCGATCACGGTGCGCAGCGCGCTGTCAGTGATGCTCAGGCTGGTCTTGGCCACGCCGGCCTTGTCCAGCTGCTTGGGCCACAGGTGGCGCTTGGCGATGGCCAGCTTTTCTTCGGTGATGTAGCCGGAGAGGCGGATCACTTCCATGCGGTCAAGCAACGGCCCGGGGATCGAGTCGAGCGTGTTGGCGGTGCAGACGAACAGCACCTTGGACAGGTCCAGGCGCAGGTCCAGGTAGTGGTCGAGGAAGTCGACGTTCTGCTCGGGGTCGAGGGTTTCCAGCAGCGCGGAAGCCGGGTCACCCTGGTAGCTCTGGCCCATCTTGTCGATCTCGTCGAGCATGATCACCGGGTTCATCACTTCGACGTCTTTCAGCGCCTGCACCAGCTTGCCCGGTTGGGCGCCGATGTAGGTGCGGCGGTGGCCCTTGATTTCGGCTTCGTCGCGCATGCCGCCGACGCTGAAGCGGTAGAACGGCCTGCCGAGCGATTCGGCAATGGACTTGCCAATGCTGGTCTTGCCCACACCCGGTGGGCCCACCAGCAGCACGATCGAGCCGCTGATCTCGCCTTTCCAGGCGCCCACGGCGAGGAATTCGAGGATGCGTTCCTTGATGTCATCAAGGCCGGCGTGGTGCTGGTCGAGCACCTTGCGCGCGTGCTTGAGGTCGAGCTTGTCTTTGCCGTAAACGCCCCACGGCAGGGCGGTGGCCCAGTCGAGGTAGTTGCGGGTCACGGCGTATTCCGGCGAGCCGGTCTCGAGGATCGCCAGCTTGCCCATTTCTTCGTCGATGCGCTTCTGCGCCTGGGCGGGCAAGGTCTTGCCCTCAAGGCGCTGCTCGAACTGTTCGAGGTCGGCGCTGCGGTCGTCCTTGGTCAGGCCCAGCTCCTGCTGGATGACCTTGAGCTGCTCCTTGAGGAAGAACTCGCGCTGGTGCTCGCCGATCTGGCGGTTGACCTCGGCCGAGATCTCGTTCTGCAGGCGCGCCACCTCGACCTCTTTGCGCAGCATCGGCAGGACCTTTTCCATGCGTTTGAGCATGGGCACGCAGTCGAGCACTTCCTGCAACTGGCTGCCGGTGGCCGAGGTAAGGGCTGCGGCAAAATCGGTCAGCGGTGACGGGTCGTTGGGGCTGAAGCGGTTGAGGTAGTTTTTCAGCTCTTCGCTGTACAGCGGGTTGAGCGGCAGCAGCTCTTTGATCGCATTGATCAGCGCCATGCCGTAGGCCTTGACCTCGTCGGTAGGCTCGGTGGGTTGGCGCGGGTATTCCACCTCGACCAGGTAGGGCGGGCGATGGTGCTTGAGCCAGGTCCGGATGCGCACCCGGGTCAGGCCCTGGGCCACGAACTGCAGCTTGCCGTTCTCACGGCTGGCGTGGTGCACCTTGACCAGGGTGCCGTACTCCGGCAGGGCAGAGGTGTCGAAATGGCGGTGGTCTTCGGGCGGGGTGTCCATGAAGAACAGCGCCAGGCAGTGGTCGGGTGACTTGGCGACCAGGTCGAGGGTTTCTGCCCAGGGCTCTTCATTGACGATTACGGGCAGCACTTGTGCCGGGAAGAACGGGCGGTTGTGAATCGGGATCACATAGACCTTGTCCGGCAATTGCTGGCCGGGCAGGGCGAGGGCGTGGCCGGGTGTGGCCTGGGTATCGGCGTGCTCGACTTCGCTGTGTTCGTCGGGGTGTTCGGGGAAATCCTGCTGGTTGCTCATGGGGCACCTGCGTGAATGACTATGGTGCTTAGATGGGGCGCGGGGGGATGGGTTTCAAGCTTTGCGTTAGAAGGTGCAAGCTGCAAAAAAAAACGGGGCCCTGCAGGCCCCGCTTTCTCTTGTGGCTTGTAGCTTGCCGCTAGAAGCTTAGTCGGCGAGTTTGTAAGCGATGATGTAATCACCCATCTTGGTGCCCAGCGAGCCGTGGCCGCCAGCGGTCACCAGCACGTACTGCTTGCCGTCCTTGCCGCTGTAGGTCATCGGCGTGGCCTGGCCACCGGCCGGCAGGCGGGCTTTCCACAGCTCTTTACCGTTGTTGGTGTCGTAGGCACGCAGGTACTGGTCCAGGGTGCCGCTGAGGAAGCCGACGCCGCCTGCGGTAACGATCGAACCGCCCATGCTCGGCACGCCTACCGGCAGGCCGATTGGCACAGGTGTGCTGTCGCGGGTGGTGCCGTTCTTGTGCTTCCACACGACCTTGTTGGTGAACAGGTCGATGGCCGCCACATAGCCCCAGGCAGGCGCCTGGCATGGTACGCCCAGCGGCGACATGAACGGGTGCATGGTCACCGCGTACGGTGCGCCGGTGTTGGGCTGCACGCCGCTGGTCTCGCTTTCGCGCTTGCTGCCGGCGGCCACTTGCTCGCGCGGCACCATCTTCGACACGAAGGCCATGTAGTTGGGCGAGGTGAACAGCAACTGGCGTACCGGGTCGACCGACACGCTGCCCCAGTTGAACACGCCGACGTTACCTGGGTAGATCAGCGAACCCTGCTCGGACGGCGGGGTGTACTGGCCTTCGTAACGCAGTTCGCGGAACTGGATGCGGCACAGCATCTGGTCGAACGGTGTGGCGCCCCACATGGCCTGTTCGGTCAGCTCAGGGCCGAGCAGGTTGAGGTCGGAGCGGGCCTGGGTCGGCGAGGTGTGGTCGCCTTTCACGGCGCCTTGCGGGGTCGGGATCTCACGGATCGGCACGATTGGCGTGCCGTCGCGGCGGTCCAGCACATACAGGCTGCCCTGCTTGGTCGGCACGATGATCGCCGGCTTCACGCCATCGGCGGTCTTCAGGTGGACCAAGGTTGGCTGGCTGCCGACGTCCATGTCCCACAGGTCGTGGTGGGTGAACTGGTAGTTCCAGCGGGCCTTGCCGGTGGTCAGGTCGAGGGCGACAACACCTGCGCTGTACTTTTCCGCGCCGGGGGTGCGGTCGGCGCCCCATTGGTCGGGGGTCTGGTTGCCCAGCGGCAGGTAGATCATGCCGAGGTCTTCATCGACGCTGGCGATCGACCACATGTTTGCCGAGTTGCGGCTGTAGGTCTTGCCGGGTGCCAGAGGCTTGGTGTCGTCCGGGTTGTTGCTGTCCCAGTTCCACACCAGGTGGCCGTCGTGCACGTCGTAGGCGCGGATGACGCCGGAGGGCTCGTTGGTCGACTCGTTGTCGGTGACATGGCCGCCGATGATCACCAGATCACGGGTGATCGCCGCCGGCGAAGTGGAGTAGTAGCCGCCGGCGGTGAATGGGCCGATGCCGGTGGTCAGGTCGATCACGCCCTGGTTGGCGAAGCCTTCGCAGACCTTGCCGTTGTCGGCGTTGATGGCGATCAGGCGGGCGTCGGCGGTGGGCAGGTACAGGCGGCGTGGGCAGGCCTGGGCGACAGTCTTGCCGGCATCGGTGATTTTCGGTGCTGGGCTGCCATCACGGCTGACGTAGTTGTTCTCGTCATAGTACGAGACGCCGCGGCAGGTCATGTGGGCGAAGCCCTTGAAGGTACCGACCGGGCTCTTGACCTGCGGGTCGTAGCGCCAGATTTCGGCGCCGGTGTCCGGGTCCAGGGCCAGCAGCTTGCTGTGCGCGGTGCAGGCGTAGAGCATGCCGTTGACCTTCAGCGGGGTGTTCTGGTTGGTCAGCTCCACCGGGTCGTTGTCGGTCGGCAGGTCGCCGGTACGGATGCGCCAGGCTTCTTCCAGGCGGTAGGCGTTCTGCGGGGTGATCTGGCGCAGCGGCGAATAGCGGTCACCATGCTCGGTGCGGCCGTAGGCCTGCCATTCGCCGTCGGGCATGGCCGGCGCGGCGCTGGCCATCTCGCTGCTCTCGCGGCCCAGTTCGCCGAACACTTCACCCGGGTGGGTGAACTGGCTGCCCAGGGCGCAGGCACCGGAGGCGACCACGGCGACGCTGAGCAGCGCGGTGTTGGCCTTGGCGGCCGGGCCGATCAGTGGGCGACGTGCCCAAGGCAGCAGCAGGACCACGCCAATGGCGAACCAGATGGCCAGGCGCGGCACCAGTTGCCACCAGTCCAGGCCCACTTCCAGCAATGCCCAGGCGGTGCTGCCGAGCAGCACCAGGCCGTACAGCCCGAGGGCGATGCGGCGCTGGGCCAGCAGCAGGATACCGGACAGGGCAAAGCCGATGCCGGCGATCAGGTAATACAGCGACCCCCCCAGCTGGCTCAGCTTGATGCCGCCAGCCAGCAGGGCCAGGCCCATCAGCAACAGCAGCACGCCCAGAAGGCGCGGTAGCCAGCGGGTTCCATTCTTGGCACCGTCAGTGCTCATCGTAGGTTCTCCGTTATGTCAAAAGGTTGATTCAGAAAGTGCTTTGGATCTTCAGGCCGCCGATCAGCGCATCGTCAACCTGCGACACCCCGCCCGGGTGGCGGATGTACTGCAGGTTGGGGCGCACTGTGAGCCAGTCGGCCAAGTGAATGCCGTAGTACAGCTCGGCGCTGTACTCCGTGTCCTGCACGGGCAGGAAGCCAGGGTTGTCGTAGTCGTCGAGGCCGGCGGCCTGGTTGGCCAGGCGGGCGTTCTTGCGGTAGGCCGGGTTGACGTGCACGCGGGCGAGGGCGAAGCCGATGTCGTCCTTGGCGCGGGCATCGAAGGGCCCTTTGTATACCAGTCCTGCCTGAACATAGTTGTCGATGGCATTGGTCTTCTTGTCGTGCAAAGTGGCGTTGGCGAACAGGCTCAGGCCACGCGACTGGTCGGACGCCAGCGAGGTGACCTGCTGCTGGGCGCCGAGCCACATGCCGTGCTTGCTCGAACGGCTGCGGTAGGCGGCGCCACTGAGCGCAGCCGGCTGGCCGTTGCTGTCGTCGAGCACATCGTGTGCCTTGGCATTACTGTAGTAGTAGCCGGCGCGATATTCCCCTTTCAGGCCATTGACCTGTGGGCTCCACACCAGTTCGACCGGCAGGATGGCGCCCTGGGTGCCGCTGCCACTGAGCTTGAAACCGTTGCCCGATTCCAGGTTGGAAGGGTTTTGCTCGTACACGCCGACTTGGGCATAGAGTGCGTCGGTGAGGTTGTAGCGCACGCGCAGGGCCCATTGGCTGACGGGCCAGTTGTACCAGATGCTGCCAACCCAGTTGCCTACCTGCGAGCCGCAGAAGGCCAGGTTCTGGAAGTCGCAGGGGAAGCTGTTGAAGTCTTCGCCTTCACCGAAACGGCCGAATTTGACGTCCAGTGCGCCGTCAAAGTACTTCTGTTTGACCCACAGTTGCGTGAGCCGCCAGGTTTCACCGCGGCCCCAGACTTCCTGGGCAGAGGTGAAGCCGCCGACACGCGGGTCGTTGATGCGGTCGTTGCTGATGTTGTCGCCGTGGCGCTCGGTGAGGGTCAGCTGGAATTCGGTGTCGTTCCAGCCAAAGATTTTTTCCAGGTCCAGGTGGCTACCGAAGGTGAACTGGTCGCTGTAGCGCGCGGTACGGTCGTGGTCGAAGCCGCCGTGCAGGTTGCTGCCCATCTCGCCGGTATAGCCGAGGGTGAAGTCGTAACCTTTTGCCAGTAATTCACTGCGGGTGCCGCCCCAATCGCCCAGCATCCACGGGGAATCGCTGGCGAACATTTCGCTGGCGCTGGCAGGGGTTGCACAGGCGGTGAGGGCAAGGCCGATGAAACAGGTTTTGGGCAGCTGGAACATGAGATAGCGCTATCTTTTGATTATTGAACAAACGACAAGGGCATCGAAGGGCGGGCCCTTCAATGGAAATGACAACAAGGTGGAGTCGATGAAGCGATTCAGCTTGCGGCGGGGAGGATATAGGGGAAGTTGTAAGAAAAAAAGACAAATTGTCGCAGTTGATTGTTGTCGATCCGGTAACAGTGCCGTTTGTAGGAGCAGCCTTGTGCTGCGAAGAGGCCGGTGAAATCAGTGAAGATTTGCTGTGTTAGCTCAGGCCTCTTCGCAGCACAAGGCTGCTCCTACACGCGAATTGGGGCGCAGGGCGCCCCGATGGCAGCTCAAAACGTCGTACGCAGCCCCACTTCCACACTGCGCCCCGGCGCTGGCGCAATATCCCGCAGAATCGAGCTGGCATAGCGCACCGTCTGATCCGTCAGGTTTTCACCCCGCACGAAGGCCAGCCACTCGCTTTGCCCGATGTCGAAGCGATAGCCCACACTCGCGCCCAGCGTGGTGTAGCCATCGGTGCTGGTTTCGTTGGCCGGTGTGCGATGTTGCGACGCGGCATGCTGCACATCGACCCGCGCCTGCCAGCGGTCCAGTGCCCAGACCAGGCCGCTGTTCAACCGCAGCGGTGCGATTCGTGGCAATGGCTCGCCACTGTCGAGGTTCTTGGCACGGGTGTAGTCGCCGGACAGCTCCAGCGCGAAGCTGCCATAGCGGTTCTCGACCAGTTGCCAGCGGTCTTGCGCCTCGATGCCATAGAAGCGCGCCCGCACGCCCTGATACTGGTATTCCGGGAAGCCGTCATGGTCGTGATCATGATCGTGGTCATGCTCATCCTCGCCATGGTCGTGGTCATGGCCCTCACGCAGGTTGCCTGTGCCGATCAGGCCAATGTAGTTGCGAAAGTGGCTGTAGAAGACCCCGACGCTGCCTTTGTGAGTGCCGTTGTCGAAGCGCAGGGCCAAGTCGCCGGAAATGGCCTTTTCCTTGTTCAGGCTGGCATCGCCCACCTCGTAAGCCCCGGTGGCCACATGCGCACCGTTGGCATACAGCTCATAGAAGGTTGGGGCGCGCTCGGTGTAGCCAAGGTTGGCGGCCAGTGTCCAGACCGGGTCGAGCTGGTACACCGCCCCGGAGGACAGGCTGAAGGCATTGAAGGTGCTGGCGCTGTCGGCCGCGGCAAACGTCTCGTTGCCCTTGGCATCCGGGTCGACGCGGGTGTGCTCCAAACGCGCGCCCAGGCTCAAGTTCAGGCGCTCGGTGGCCTGCCATTGCTCAAGCATGAACAGCGCCAGGCTGTCGGTATCGGTATGCGGGACGAACGCTTCCTCCCCCAGTGCCGAGAACTCGTTACGGCTGACCTGGGCACCGATCACCCCTTCAACCGGCCCGAGTGGCTGATGACGCGCCTCGATGCGTGCCTCGTAGCCCTTGTTCTTGAAGGTGGTGTGCACCTCGCCTTCTTCGATTTCGCTGTGCTCGTAGTCGGTATAGCCGGCATCGACCTTGACCGAGCTGAACGGGCCTTCGAGGTCACGCAGTTCAGAGGCGAATGCGTAGTGGTCTTGCTGCATGTCCAGGCGTACCCCGGGTTCGGCCACCGAGCCGTAGTTGCTGTCGTAGCGGCTGTAGGACAGGCCGGCATAGCCATGGTCCCACTGGTAAGAGCCGCCGACGGCGCCCCCGTCCTGACGCCCGTCGCTGTTCTCCAGGCGGTGTTTGCTGCCCGGCTCGTCGGCGTCACGCACCTTTGAGCTGCGCGCGTAACCAGGGATGCGCAAATCGTTGAACTGGCGGCTGTTGGCGTCCAGGTGCAGGGCGAAGGCGCCGTTGCCGGCTTCCAGTTTACCGGCGCTGCTGCGGGTGGTGTCGGCGCCGCCATAACGCAGTTCGCCCGCCCCGTGGATGCCTTCGATCGGCGCATCGGGGATGCGGTTATCGAAGGTATTGACCACACCGCCAATGGCATTGCCGCCATAGAGCAGGGCAGCGGGCCCGCGGACGATTTCGACCCGCTCCACGGTCACCGGGTCGAGCGGTACGGCGTGATCGTAGGACAGCGACGAGGCATCCAGTGCACCGACGCCGTTGCGCAGGATGCGGATGCGGTCGCCGTCCAGGCCGCGGATTACCGGGCGGCTGGCGCCAGGGCCGAACCAGGTAGAGGCGACGCCTGGCTGTTTGTTCAGGGTTTCACCGAGGCTGCCGTGTTGCTGTTGCAGCAGGTTGTCGCCTTCGAGGACCGTGCTCGGGGCGGCCAGTTGGCGATTGCCCAGCGGGTTGGCGGTGATGACCTGGGGTTCGAGTTCAACGGCCTGGCTGGGTGATGAGGCCAGCCACAGCGCGACGGCAAGGGGGGAGAGGCGGAGCGGGATGTACAGCATGGGGATGGGGCGTTCCTTGGCAGAGGCTTTTGTATTGTTACTGTATAACGTTGCTATTTCAGCATAAGGCTTTCGCCTCTGGCCAGCGGTTTTTCAAGCGACCTGAGTCCCCTGGCCACTACACTCGTGTAAGGTGCGCACCTTTCCCACGCTGGAGCACTGGCATGAGCACGGCCCAACACAACGCGCTGCACGGCAAGACCCTGGAGCAGATCCTCACCGAACTGGTGGCTCACTACGAATGGCAGGGCCTTGCCGAGCGCGTCGATGTGCGTTGCTTCAAGAGCAACCCGACCATCAAGTCGAGCCTGACCTTCTTGCGCAAGACGCCCTGGGCGCGGGAGAAGGTCGAACAGCTGTACGTAAAGCTGCAGCGCAAGGCCTGAGGTGCGGCGCCATCCGTGGCTGAGCCTGGCCGCCGTACTCGGTTGGTTCGGCCTTGCGGTGCAGGTTTATCTGGTGCTGTTGGCGCGCTGGCAGGAACAGGCCAGCCTGATTGGCGGCCTGGTCAACGTGTTTGGTTATTTCACCGTGCTGACCAACACCCTGGTGGCGACGGTGCTGAGTTATGCCGCGTTTGGCCGGGAGGGCAGCGCCAGGCGCTTCTTTCTGTTGCCGTCGGTCAGCTCCGCCGTGGCGGCCAGCATCGTGCTGGTGGCATTGGCTTACAGCGTGCTGCTGCGCCACTTGTGGCAACCCGAGGGCTGGCAATGGCTGGCAGACGAGTTGCTGCATGATGTGATGCCGGCGTTGTTCGTTCTGTACTGGTGGTTCGCGGTGCCCAAGGGCCATTTGCGGCTGTGGCACCTGGCGGGCTGGGCGCTGTACCCGGCGGGGTACTTTGCCTATGCGCTGTGGCGGGGCAGTGAGATTGGCGTGTATGCCTACCCCTTCATCGATGTGGCGAGCCTCGGGTATGGGCGGGTGATGCTCAATGCCCTCGGGGTGTTGGCGGGGTTCTGGGGGATCGGGCTGGTGTTGCTGGGGTTGGACCGCTGGCGCGGCCGGCAGTTGGCCGTCAGCGTGTAAGAGCAGCCTTGTGCTGCGAAGAGGCCAGTGGCATCACTGAAGAACTGGGTGATGCTACTGGCCTCTTCGCAGCACAAGGCTGCTCCTACACAAAGCTGAGCTGCGCCCCAGATGTTGGGCACCCGTCCATTATCTGGTGCGAAGCTCAAGCGCGTTAGGCGAGAGCGGCGCTTACTCGTCGTCCGCAGTACCGTCCGCCCGCCAGTAGGCCGCTGCCTTCAAGGCATCCTCCGGCACGCCTTTTTCCAGCAGCAACGCCTTGGCCTGGCGGGTCAGGGCTTTCTCCAGCGCCACCCAACCGTACAGCCTGCCTTGTGGCAAGGTCAGGTTCTTCAGCAGGGCGAGCAGGTCCTCTTCCTGGCGCCGGACCCAGATCACATCCACCTGTGCCTTGCTTGGCAGCGGCTGGCGTTCCTGTTCGTCTTCGATCTGGATTACCGCCAGCACGTGCCGGCCCGCGGGCAGTTCTTCAAGGCGGCGGCCGATAGCGGGGATTGCCGTCTCGTCACCGATCAGCAGGTAGCTGTCGAAGATATCCGGTACCACCAACGAGGCCCGTGGGCCGGCGATGTTCAGGTGTTGGCCTGGCGCAGCCTGGGCGGCCCAGGTGGAGGCAGGGCCATCACCGTGAAGGACGAAGTCGATGTCCAGTTCGTTGGCCTCCAGGTCGATGCGCCGTGGCGTGTATTCGCGCATGGTGGGCCGTGCGCCGCCGTCGCGGCCCAGGTTACGGGCGTCGATGGCTTGCTGTTGCGCCGGCGTTTCGGCAAACAGCAGCTTTACATGATCGTCGGTACCGACGCTGGTAAAGCCCGCCAGTTCCGCGCCGCCCAGGGTGATACGGCGCATGCGTGGGGTCAGGTCGGTGACGCGCAGCACGTCAAGGCGGCGCTGGCGGATTTCGTGGTTGACGCGGTGAATGGTGTCACTCATGGGTGTTCTCCGTAACGGCATCGTCCGGCCCGGAGGCAATGGCCTTGGCCGTGTTGTTAAGCAGGTCGCGGACCCGTTCGATTTCTTCCGGTGTCCAGCGCCCGCTGTGCATGTGCAGCGCATGGCGCAGGTTGCCGACCGCTTCGTGGATCTCAGGTGGGCGGTCGTGCCCGCGCAGGGCGCGTTTGCTGACTTCGATGCGCATACGCACGCCGTCGAGGGCAACCGCCTGCTCGGCCAGGGCGGTGCGGCCGGCATCGGTGATGGCGTACAGGCGTTTGCTGCCCTGGACCTGGCCGCTGATCAGCTCGGCCTCTTCAAGGAAGTTGAGGGTCGGGTAGATGACGCCGGGGCTTGGGCTGTAGCTGCCGTCGAACAGGTTCTCGATCTGGCGGATCAAGTCATAACCGTGGCCAGGTTGCTCAGCCAGCAGGGCCAGCATCAGCAGCTTGAGGTCGCCGGGGGCGAAGACGCGAGGGCCGCGTTCGCCGCGGCCGGGGCGGCGCTCGAAAGGATCGTGGGGTGCAGGGTCGCGCATCAACATGGGCTCCGTCTTGTGCGATATATCTTAAGATATTACTCAAGATATATCTAAAGACAAGCCCTGAATGCCAATGATTATCATCTAAATGTTAGATGAGTCGCTCCCGTGCATCGCAACCTGCGGCGCTTTGCATTCATTCGGGTTGCCCGGCTGCAGGTACGGCATGAGGATCGGCGCCATGCCCTTTAGCACTTGCACGGGCAATGCCGAGGTGAACTTGAACGCTTCAGCCGAGCGCCCTGGCACGAATGCGGTCAATGTGCCGAAGTGGTTATCGCCCAGGAAGAACACGAAGGTGGCGGTGCGGTTCAGCGAACGCGAGCCGATCAAGCGGCCCCCGGCACCGAAGCTTTCGATGCGGTTGTCGCCGGTACCGGTCTTGCCGCCCATCACCAGCGGTGTACCGTCCTGCAGCTTGAAGCTGCCGGAAATACGCCGTGCCGTCCCCGCGTCGACCACTTGCGACATGGCGCCTTTGAGGGCCCGCGCAACCTCCACCGGGAGGATCCGCTGGCCGCGGTCGGGGTCACTCACCAACTTGGTCTCGTAGGGGGTGTTGGCGGCGAAGTGCAGGGTGTCGATGCGCAAGGTCGGCAGGCGCACGCCGTCGTTCTGAATGATGCCGACCAGTTCGGAAAGGGCGGCCGGGCGGTCACCCGAGCTGCCGATGGCGGTGGCCAGCGACGGTACCAGGTGGTCGAACGGATAGCCCACGCGCTTCCAGCGCTGGTGGATGTCGAGGAACGCTTCGATCTCGACCATGGTGCGGATACGGCTGTCGCGTGCACCCTGATGGCGGCTCTTGAACAGCCAGCCATACACCTCCTGGCGTTCGAAGCGGCTGGCATTGACCATTTCGGTCAGCGTCGAGCTTGGGTGCTTGAGCAGGTAACCGAGCAGCCACAGGTCCAGCGGGTGGACCTTGGCGATGTAGCCCTGGTCGGGCAAGTCGTACTTGCCCGGGCCGTAGGCGTCGTACATTTCCGACAGGCGACCGTCGGTGAGTTTGCCCAGGGCAATCTTGTCGTCCTTGCTGTGCGCGCGCACGAAGGCGTTGAAGGTTTCCTGGCCGGCTTCGGGGAACAGGTAGCGGTGCACCGCCGCCAGGCGCTGCGGGGTCACGCGCATGCTGTCGAGGAAGGTGTCCAGGCGTTGTTGCGAGGTTTTGCGCTGGTACTTCTTCCAGAAGCGCATCAGGTAGTTGGTACCCTCCTTGTCGGCGAAACGGGCCAGGTATTCCTGGCGGCGGGGGTCGGCGTCATCCTTGAGCAGCGGTACCCGATTGAACGGCTGTTGATAGGTGACGTAGCGCACCAGGTCGCGCATCAGGCGGATGAACGGCAGGTTGATCGATTCGCGCAGGGCGATCTTCAGCGTTGGGTTGCGGCTGTTGTCTTCCTTGCGGAAGTTGTTGAACACGTGCATGCCACCCCCGGTGAAGAAGGCTTCGCCGGTGTTGGCCGAGTACTTGCGTTCCAGGGCGGCGTCGAGCATGGCATCGAGGTTCTGGTCCTTGCTGTTTTGCATCAGCCATTCCAGTGACCACTGGGTGATGCGGTCCAGTTCGGCCACCTCGACCTTCTTCAGTTCGGCGGCGGGCTTGCCGGCATACTTGTCGTGCAGCTCGGCGATGATTTCCAGGTAGGTGGTGAGCACCCGCAGCTTGGCTGTCGAGCCCAATTCCAGCTTGCTGCCTTCGTTGATGTCGAACGGCTGGTCGGTGCTGTCGGTCTGCACCCGCACCCTGGATCCATCGGCGGTGCGCTCGAACAGCGTGAAGCTGTAGCGCACCTGGTCGGTGGTCTTGGTGGTCAGCAGGCGCTCGCCGATCAGCCCGATCTGCGCTGCGAACTCAGGGTCCGAGAGGTTCTTCAGGTACTGGCTTACCTGCATCTGCAGGTCAGCCTGCAGTGTGCTGGTGGCCGACAGGTCGAGGCGGTCGAGGTCGTACAGCGGGCGGTTGAGCATGGCCGCTAGGCGATTGCGGGCGAGGCTGATGCCCTTGTTGGTGATGATCGGCACGATGGTCGGTTGTGCCACCCAATCGCGATATACCGCCTTGCTGGCCAGCGCCGCATCGGCCAGCGGCTGGTCGATGACTTTGTTGGCGGCGAGCACGCGGACATGGGAATCGGTGAGCTCGGCCAGTTCGACCCGGCCTTTGGACAGGTAATGCGAGGGGCGACGCTGGGCGATCATCAGCGACAGCACCTGGCGCAGCGCAAGGCCACGCGCCGCGAGGCTTTCGGGGTCGCTGGCGGTCGACAGCAGGGCCTGGTTGACCTGGTCGAAATCGGCGCCGTACCAGACCCGCAAGCCCTCAGCCATGCCATGCACTTCACCATGGCCGGGCACCGCCGAGAGCGGCACGCTGTTGAGGTAGTCGCGCACGATGCGCTGCCGGGCCTCGGTGGTGTCCGGGCCGCCCTGGTAGGCACGCACGCTGGCGGACACCATCTGGCGGATCTTCTCAGCGCCGGACACGGTCAGGCCATCCGGCGAGTGGCGGTACTTCTCCAGCTGCGTCGCCAGGGTACTGCCACCGGCCGACTGGCCGGGCAAGGCAAAGTACTTGGCCACCTGGCTGTAGGCGGCCTTGGCGAAGCGCGGCCAGTCGACGGCCGGGTTGTTGCGCGGGTCGGTGGTGTCGAGCAGGTCGCGGTTTTCGATGAACAACAAGCTGTTGACCATCACCGGCGGGATCGCTGCGAAGTCCGGGTACAGGTGTTGCGGGTAGTTGTACTGGTACAGCGTGTCGCCACGGCAGTCGGTAATCGACAGGCCAGCCTGGATCTTCTCGATATAAGGGGCGAACAGGCCGTGATCGACGTAGTCCATCAACGCGGGCGAGAACTGCACCTGTTCACTGATCAGGTAGTCACGTTTGAGGAGCCGCGGCAGGAATTCGCCCAGCGCGCTGTAGCCCAGGCGTTTGTCGAACGGGCCTTCACCGGGGTAGACGATGGCATCGCTGGGGCCTGGCTGCAGCGAGTAGGTCAGGGTGGTGGCGAGCTTGCTGAACTCCCGCGATTGCAGGTTGGAGGTGCGGAATTCGTCATAGGCGGCAAAGCCCAGGGCGATGAGGGCCACCAGCAGGATCAGAATGATCAGCCGCCACCAGAGCCGACGCTGACGTGGGGACTTTGCAGGTGGCGTCTCGGCCGGAGGGGTTGCGGGTGCTTCCGTTCTGGTTGGTTCCGATTGCCACAGTGCGCCCATAGTCTTCAATCCGGCCAGGTATTTTCGTCTTGCTTGTCTGAAGCTTAGACGTTGACCGGGTTGGGTGAAAAATTTGTAGGAAGGCGAGAAAAGTGGCGTAGGGATATGCGGCTTTGGTGTGGGTTTCGGGGCCAGGTGATGTTGATAAGGTGTCGCCCTGAATCTGCGGCGTGTAACAGCCTCAGAACCCTATCAGCAGTGGAATAGACCCGAGATTTCTCGCCAAATTTCCCCGTTTATACAGTGAAAATCCCTACAGGTAGCTTCCTATACTGCTCGCCCCTTCGACCTGCCGGACGCTCTACTCCGGCACACGGGCCGGCCCACAAGGCCAACCCGGCCAATCAACGCCCCGCCTATCGGCGCGGCAGTTGCGGCACGAAGGTCAAATCCAATAACAAAATGAGGTTGTATTGCTATGCCAGTCGGCAACCACCCTGCCCATGCCGAGACCGCACAAGGCGGCCCTCTCAAGCGTGAACTGGGCGAACGGCACATCCGTCTTATGGCGCTGGGCGCCTGTATCGGTGTCGGTCTCTTCCTCGGTTCGGCCAAAGCCATCGAAATGGCCGGCCCTGCCATCATGCTTTCCTACATCATCGGTGGCCTGGCCATCCTGGTCATCATGCGCGCCCTCGGTGAGATGGCCGTGCACAACCCCGTTGCCGGCTCGTTCAGCCGCTACGCCCAGGACTACCTTGGGCCATTGGCCGGTTTTCTCACCGGCTGGAACTACTGGTTCTTGTGGCTGGTGACCTGCGTGGCGGAAATCACCGCGGTGGCCATCTACATGGGCATCTGGTTCCCCGACGTACCCCGCTGGATCTGGGCCTTGGCGGCGCTGGGCAGCATGGGTGCGGTCAACCTGATTGCGGTCAAGGCGTTCGGTGAGTTCGAGTTCTGGTTCGCCCTGATCAAGATCGTCACCATCATTGCCATGGTCCTCGGGGGCATCGGCATCATTGCCTTCGGCCTGGGCAACGACGGCGTGGCGGTGGGCATTTCCAACCTGTGGAGCAATGGCGGCTTCATGCCCAACGGCGTGACCGGTGTGCTGATGTCGCTGCAGATGGTGATGTTTGCCTACCTGGGCGTGGAAATGATCGGCCTGACCGCCGGCGAAGCGCGCAACCCGCAAAAAACCATCCCCCAGGCCATCGGCTCGGTGTTCTGGCGCATCCTGCTGTTCTATGTGGGCGCGCTGTTCGTGATCCTGTCGATCTACCCATGGAACGAGATCGGCAGCCAGGGCAGCCCGTTCGTGATGACCTTCGAGCGCCTCGGTATCAAGACTGCGGCCGGCATCATCAACTTCGTGGTCATCACGGCGGCGCTGTCGTCGTGCAACGGCGGCATCTTCAGCACTGGGCGCATGCTCTACAGCCTGGCGCAAAATGGCCAGGCCCCGGCGACCTTTGCCCGCACCTCGAAAAACGGTGTGCCGCGCAATGCGTTGCTGCTGTCGATTGGCGCACTGCTGCTGGGCGTGCTGGCCAACTACCTGGTGCCGGAGAAAGTCTTCGTCTGGGTGACCTCGATCGCCACCTTCGGCGCGATCTGGACCTGGGTGATGATCCTGCTGGCGCAGCTCAAATTCCGCGCCGGGCTGTCGACTGCCGAGCGCAAGGCGTTGAAATACCGCATGTGGCTGTGGCCGCTCAGCTCCTACCTGGCACTGGCTTTTCTGGTGCTGGTGGTGGGGCTGATGGCGTATTTCGAGGATACCCGCGTGGCGCTGTACATCGGGCCGGCGTTCCTGGTCTTGCTGACCGCCTTGTACTACACCTTCCGCCTGGCGCCGAAGGAAGCGCAAGGGGTAGCGAGCACCGCATCGTGATGTGAACTGGCTGGGGCCGCAGAGCGGCCCCAGCCATGTCAGGCTGCCACCTCACTGTTCGGCTCGAAGCTGTCCGCCCTGGCCAGCTGCCACATCCGCGAATAAAACTGCCCATTCACCTCGCCGGTCAGCAACTCGCCCGGCTTGAGGAATACGTGCATCTGCGAGAACAGCTTGATCTCCGTGGCCGATACGCGCCGTACCAGGTGCTTGGCCTCCAGTTGCGCGGGGTGGTCCAGGCCGGCCGCTGCCAGCATTTCGGCCAGGGCGCGCAGGGTGTTGTGGTGGAAGTTCAGCACCCGTTGGGCTTTGTCCGGCACCACCAGCGCACGCTGGCGCAACGGGTCTTGCGTGGCCACGCCAGTCGGGCACTTGTTGGTGTGGCAGCTTTGCGACTGGATGCAGCCAATGGCGAACATGAAGCCGCGCGCCGAGTTGGCCCAGTCGGCGCCGATGGCCAGCACGCTGGCGATATCGAACGCGCTGACGATCTTGCCACTGGCGCCAAGCTTGATCTTGTCGCGCAGGTTCAGGCCCACCAGGGTGTTATGCACGAACAGCAGGCCTTCGCGCAGGGGGACGCCGATGTGGTCGGTGAACTCTACCGGCGCAGCACCGGTGCCGCCTTCCTTGCCGTCGACGACGATGAAGTCGGGCAGGATGCCGGTTTCCAGCATGGCCTTGGCGATGCCCATGAACTCCCACGGGTGGCCCAGGCAGAACTTGAAGCCGACCGGCTTGCCGTCCGACAGCTCACGCAGTTGGGCGATGAACTGCATCATTTCTATCGGGGTGGAGAAGGCGCTGTGGCGTGACGGCGAAATGCAGTCCTCGCCCATGAGCACGCCGCGGGTTTCGGCAATCTCCTGGGTCACTTTGTGCTTGGGCAGGATGCCGCCGTGGCCTGGCTTGGCGCCCTGGCTCATCTTGATCTCGATCATGCGTACCTGCGGGCTGCGTGCCTGGGCGGCGAAGCGCTCGGGGTCGAAGCGCCCGTCAGGCGTGCGGCAGCCAAAATAGCCGCTGCCCAGCTCCCAGACCAGGTCGCCACCGTGTTCCCGGTGGTAAGGGCTGATGCTGCCTTCGCCGGTATCGTGGTGGAAGTTGCCCAGCTTGGCGCCCTGGTTAAGGGCGCGGATGGCGTTGGCGCTGAGTGAGCCGAAGCTCATGGCGGAAATGTTGAAGATCGACGCCGAATACGGCTGCCGGCACTGCGGCCCGCCGACGATGACGCGGAAGCTCGCCGGGTCGGTCAGCGGTGCCGGGCGCATGGAGTGGCCGATGAATTCGAAGCCGGACTCATACACGTCGATCAGGGTACCGAAGGGTTTGTCCGAGGCTTCGTTCTTGGCCCGGGCATAGACCAGCGAGCGTTGCGCGCGGGAGAAGGGCAGGGCGTCGCTGTCGGCTTCGAGCAGGTACTGGCGAATCTCTGGGCGAATGCCCTCGACCAGGTAACGGATGTTGCCGAGGATCGGGTAGTTGCGGCGTACGGCGTGGCGTTGCTGCAGCAAGTCGAACACACCGATCAGGCTGAGCACGGCAGTGGTCAGGGTGAACGGCCACAACCACTCATGGTGGGTGAACGGCAGGCTCGCCAGGGTGAACAATACACAGGCGGCGAAGAAGGCGTAGCGGCTGAGAAGTGACAGGCTCATACGGGGTCCTTGCGATGGCGCGGTCAGGCTCAGGGCCTGGGGCAAACCCCGACCATAGCCCGGTTGGGCGATGCTGAAAATGAAAATCGGGGTATCGAAAATCATTCGCTTCAGCGTGCATCGCTCAACAACCTGCGGCGCCAGGTGTCCTGTTCCTCCACCGAGGCCTCGATGAGGAACTGGTAACGCCCGGCGACTCGCACCGCCACCGGCACGCCATCGCGGTACAGCAAGCGGTTACCGCTCACCGCGGGTAGTTTCGCCCCTGGCAGCAATGACCCGACCACATTGAGCGGGTCGCTGGCGCTGACCATCACCAGTGCGCCCTCCGGCTCACGCCGGCGCACTTGCCGCAACAGGCCCACAGCCTCTGGCAAGGCGAACTGCTCACCGGCCAGCCCAGCAATGAAGCGCCCACCCCGGATTTCGCCGCGGGCCTCCAGGCGGTGATAGCAACGCAGCAATTCGCGCCAGGGCGGCAATACATCACTTTCCCGCTCCAGCAGCCGCCAGCAGATCACCCCATAGCGGCGCAAGAGGGCGCGGGCGATGTGCTCCAGACGCTGGCTTTCGCCTATTGCAGCAGTGCCCCTGCGCAACAGCGCCCAGCGGCCGGCGTGGGCCATGCTGGTGGAGAGGGGGGCATGGCCGCGCCTGCTGGTGCGCGAGGTGCGTTTTGCCGCTGGCGTGATCAGGCTGCGCAGCCCGGTAAAGCTGTCGGCACCCACCAGGCCGAAGCCCACCAGCGCCTGCAATGCGGTTTCCAGTTCGCTGGGCAGCAGGTGGGCTTCCTGCGTCAGTTCATCGAAGAACAACGCCCCATGCGCCTGCAACACGTCATGCACGCGTTGCGCCCGCGGGCCGAGCTCGTCTACTGCCGGTACGGGCGCCAGGCTGCGCCAGAGGCCCAGGTGTTCGCGCGGCAACAGCACCAGCGGTGTACTGGCCAAGGTCGTGCTGGCCACCGTGGTTGCTAGCCGGCTCCAGGCAAACTGCCCGCTGCGGCAGGTGTCGTCGAGCCAGTGCGGGCTGTAGTCCTGGATGCGTGCCGGCAGCAGCTCCGCCTCCCAGGCGCCGGCCGCAGCGGGGAAGCCCTGCAACTGTGTCAGCACTTCAGCCACGGACTGTGGCCCGCGCAGGCGCTCGTCTGCGGCCAGGTGCTGCCAGTCGAACAGAAAACGCATGAAGTCTTGCAGGCTGACCGGTTCGATCTCCCGGCGCAGGCGTTTGACCGTGTAGCGGTGGATGCGCGCCAGCAAGTGCCGTTCGCACCACTGCAGCTGTTGTTCCGCAGGCCTGAAATAGCCGCGCAACACGTAGCCTTCGGCTTCCAGGCGGGCCAGGGCCTGTTCGATGTCTGGCTGCGGCTTGCCTAGCGGGGTAGCGATCTGCGCGACGGTTTGCGGGCCGTGGCCACTTAAGCGGGCACGCAGCAGTTCGCTTAGCGCATTGTCCGCCTCGATGGTTTGCTCGAAGCCTGGCAGCACGTTTAGCGCAGGTTCGGTGGCTGAACCTGGATACACACGTTGCAGTAGGCTCAGGCGTTCACGCGCCAGCCACAGCTGTTGACCCGGCAGGCGCAAGGCGCGCCCTGCTTTGGCCAGTTGCCGAAGCAGTAAATCCCAATGGGCGTTGGCCTGCACTTCATGGGCAGTGATGGCCCCCAGGCTCATCAACGCTTCGTGCATCTCGTCGGCGTTAGCCGCTTGCGGCCAGGCCTCGCTCTCTACGGCGGCGATGGCATCGGTGTCCAGGGCGCCCAGGTCATCCGCGCTGTGCAGTTCGTTCCAGCGCCGGTTGAGCACGGCCTGGGTGCGTCGCTCTTCCAGGGGCGCATCGTCAAGAAAGGCGTAGGGCCTGGCGTTGAGGATGGCCGAGGCCAGTGGCGACGGGGCCGGCAGGTCACGGCTGAGCAAGCGCACCTCACCGCCTTCGATGCGGCGCAGCAAGGCCAGCCAGCCTTCGCTGTCCATGGCTTCGTGCAGGCAGTCGTCGAGGGTCTGCTCGACCAGCGGATGATCCGGAATCTGCCGTTCGCCGGCGATGTTTTCCAGGCAGGCGATCTGGTCGGGGAACACCGAAGCGATCAGGTCCTCGCTTTTCATCCGCTGGAGCTGCGGGGCCACCTTGCGCCCACCGATGAAGCGCGGCAAGGCCATGGCCACGGCAGCGTTCCAGCGCCAGCGCACGCCGAACAAGGGCGCATCGAGCAGGGCCTGGATGAGGAGCTGTTCGGCGCTGCGGCTGGACAGGTAGCGCCACACCTCATCCAGCGCAAAACTGTGGCTGGTGGACAGCGACAGGACGATGGCATCTTCGCTGGCCGCTGCCTGCAGCTCGAAATTGAAGGTGCGGCAAAAGCGCTTGCGCAGGGCCAGGCCCCAGGCACGGTTGATGCGGCTGCCATAGGGCGAGTGGATGATCAGCTGGGTACCGCCGGACTCATCGAAGAAGCGCTCCATGATCAGCGTCTGTTGCGAGGGCAGGGCGCCCAGCACGTCGCGGGTGCGCCCCAGGTAATCGAGCACCTGGCTGGCGCTGTCTTCGCCCAGTTCGAAGGTGCGCTGCAGCCAGGCCAGCACGGCGGTACTGTCGGCGCCGGGCAACCCCAGTCGCTCATCAATGCGTGCCTGCAGCCGAGCGACCGCGGCGGACAATTCGTCACTGCGCCCCGGTGCTTCGCCCAGCCAGAAGGGGATGGTCGGCGGCAGGCCATGGGCGTCTTCTACCCGCACCCGGCCCGATTCGACGCGCAAAATCCGGTAGGAGGCGTTGCCCAACTGGAAAATATCGCCGGCAATGCTTTCCACAGCGAAGTCTTCATTGACGCTGCCAATGTTCAGCGCCTGCGGCTCGAGTAGCACGGCGTAGTCGGCGGTTTCGGGGATAGTCCCGCCACTGGTCAGCGCAGTCAGTTGGCTGCCGCGGCGGCCGCGCAAGGTGCCGCTGACCGCGTCGCGGTGCAGGTAGGCGCTACGGACGCCCTGGCGGCCGTTATAGCCTTCGGCGAGCATGCGCAGTAGCGCCTGGTAATGGTTGACGTCGAGTTCGGCGTAAGGCGTTGCCTGGCGCAGGCAGTCGAACAGCGCTTGTTCCTGCCAGGGCTGATTACTGGTTTCGGCGACAATCTGCTGGGCCAGCACGTCGAGGGGCGCAGTGGGAATGTGCAGTTGGTCGAGCTCCCCGTGGCGCACGCAGTCCAGCAGGGCGATGCATTCGATCAAGTCGTCGCGTGAAGTGGGGAACAGGCGCCCTTTGGGGATGCCCTCGACCTGGTGCCCAGAGCGCCCGACGCGTTGCAAGAAGGCCGCGATCGAGCCGGGTGAAGCGATCTGGCAGACCAGGTCGACATCGCCGATGTCGATGCCCAACTCCAGTGACGCCGTGGCCACCAGCACCTGCAACTGGCCGGTTTTCAGGCGCTGTTCCGCATCCAGGCGCAGTTCCTTGGCCAGGCTGCCGTGGTGGGCGGCCACCGCGTCCTTGCCCAGGCGGTCGCTGAGGTGGCGGGTCAGGCGTTCGGCCAGGCGCCGGGTGTTGACGAACACCAGCGTGGTGCGGTGCTCGCGGGCTAGGGCTGCCAGGCGGTCATAAACCAGGTTCCACACGTCCGTGGCCATTACCGCGCCCAAGGGCACGGGCGGCACCTCGAGGGCCAGGTCGCGCTGGCGGGCGTGGCCAATGTCGACAATCGCGCAAGGGCGCTGATGGCCGACCAGAAATTGCGCCACGCGCTCGACCGGCCGCTGGGTGGCCGACAGGCCAATGCGACGCAACGGCCGCCCGCTCAGCGCCTGCAGGCGCTCCAGGGTCAGTGCCAGGTGGGCCCCCCGTTTGTTGCCGGCCAGGGCATGGATCTCATCGACGATCACCGTGTGCACGCTGGCCAGGCCCGCGCGGCCCGAGGCCGAACCCATCAGCACATAGAGTGATTCCGGCGTGGTCACCAGGATATGCGGGGCCAGCTTGCGCATGGCTGCACGTTCTTTTTGCGGTGTATCGCCGGTGCGCACTGCGGTGCTGATGCGGGGCGGCTTGAGGCTCTGGTCTTCCAGCGCCTGGCTGATGCCTTCGAGCGGCGCTTGCAGGTTCAGGCGAATATCGTTGGACAGCGCCTTGAGCGGCGAGACATACACCACTTGGGTGCACGCGGGCAGTTCGCCGCCGTGTTCGAGGCCTTGGCAGAACAGTTCGTCGAGCACGGCCAGAAAGGCGCTCAAGGTCTTGCCGGAGCCGGTCGGTGCGGCCAGCAGCATCGACTGGCCGCCGTGAATCAATGGCCAGGCACGCGCCTGGGCGTCGGTGACCGTGGCGAAATGGCGACGGAACCAGGTGCCGACGGCGGGGTGGAACAGCGCCAGCACCGGGTGCTGTTGGGCGGGTAGGTTCATGTGTTGGTTATGGCGGGTGGGCGGCCGGTTGGCAAGGGGCCGTTCGTCTGTGAGTGCAGGCTGCACCGACCTTGTCAGGCGATGAACCCCATGGGATCCTCTCAGGCTTTTCCAGCGAGCCCATCCCATGCCCAACACCCTTCGCATTGCCGCCGCCCTGCTGATCGACCCCCAGGGCCGCACCTTGCTGGTGCGCAAGCGCGGCACCGTGGCCTTCATGCAGCCCGGCGGCAAGATCGATGCGGGTGAGTCGCCGGTAGAGGCGCTGGTGCGTGAGCTGCATGAGGAGCTGGGCCTGCGCATCGACCCCGCCCAGGCCGTCCACCTCGGCCAGTTCAGCGCGCCGGCTGCCAACGAGCCAGGCTACCAGGTGCAAGCCGAACTGTTTCGCGTCGACAGCGCCGAAGCCGTGACCCCGGCGGCGGAAATCGAAGAAGTGGTGTGGCTGGCGGCGGACCAGGCGCCTGCGTTTGAGCTGGCGCCGCTAACCCGCGACCTGATCCTGCCGTTGTACCGCCAGGCCGTCAGCGTACCGCGCTGACCCCATCGAGGGTGGCGAACGAAGTGTCCTTGGCGGTCAGCAGAAAATCGCGCATGTACGGCGCATCGAGCATGTCGGTGCGTACCGCCGCATAAAGCGTGGCGAACAGGCCCTTTTCGCCCAGGCGCTTGCCTTTCACGTAGCCCCGCGAGCTGTACTCGTGCAGTGCCCAGTGCGGCATGCCGCACACGCCACGGCCGCTGGCGACCAATTGCATCATCATCACCGTCAGCTCCGAGGTACGCACGGCGGCTGGCTCGATGTCGGCTGGCTCCAGGAAGCGGGTGAAGATATCCAGGCGATCGCGTTCCACCGGGTAGGTGATCAGGGTCTGGTCGAGCAGGTCTTGCGGCACCATGTAAGGCTTGCTGGCCAGCGGGTGCTGGTTGGCCACGGCGAGCATGGCTTCATAGGTGAACAGCGGCACGTAGGTGATACCGGCCAGGTCCAGCGGGTCGGAGGTGACCACCAGGTCCAGGTCGCCACGGGCCAGCGCGGGCAGGGGAGCGAAGGCAAAACCCGAGGCCAGGTCCAGCTCGACTTCCGGCCAGGCATCGCGGAACTGGTCGATGGTCGGCATCAGCCATTGGAAGCAGCTGTGGCATTCGATGGCCATGTGCAAGCGCCCGGCGGTGCCACCGGCCAAGCGCGCGATGTCACGCTCGGCGCCGCGCAGCAGCGGCAGCGTGGCATCTGCCAGTTGCAGCAAGCGCAGGCCGGCACTGGTGAAGCGGATCGGTTTGCTCTTGCGCACGAACAGCGGCAAGCCCAGGCGCTCTTCCAGCTCTTTGAACTGGTGCGACAGCGCCGACTGCGTCAGGTGCAGGCGTTCGGCGGCCTCTACCAGGCTGTCGGCCTCGCGCAGGGCATGAAGGGTTTTCAGGTGGCGGATCTCCAGCACTGCTGACTCCGAGGGGTGAAGGCTAAGGGGAAGGAATTGAGTTGAGTTTCGCTCATGTTGCCCAGGCTGTCGACTGGACCGTTGGCCACACCACTCAGCGGGGGTCATCAAACTGTCACTGAACTGTGGCAGCGCGCCCGACAGAAATTCATCAAACTCGCGCTCTACTGGGGATCTGCATTCTGGTGTTTCTTTCATGCGGGCTTTGTTGCTGTTTCTCTTCTTTCTTTTCAGCGTGCCGGCGAGCTTCGCCGACCAACGCTGTGACACGCAGGTAGCGGTACAACGGGCCGAACTCGGTGATTTGAGCCTGGTTTACCAAAGCGTCGGTGCGCCGCGAGACCCTGCATTGCTGCTGGTCATGGGCCTGGGCGGGCAACTGATCCATTGGCCGGACGACGTGGTCGAGGCTCTGTGCCGCCAGGGTTTTCGGGTCATACGCTACGACAACCGCGATGTCGGCCTGTCGCGCTGGAACCAACTGCCACCCTCGGCCAACCTGACGGTCGAGCTGCTGCGCTACAAGCTCGGCCTGCCGGTTTCCGCCCCCTATACGCTCACCGACATGGCGGGGGATGGGCTGCGCTTGATGGATTCATTGGGCATACGCCAGTTTCATGTGCTGGGTGTCAGCATGGGCGGGATGATTGCCCAGCACCTGGCGGCAATGGCGCCGGAGCGGGTCCGTAGCCTGACGCTGGTGATGTCCAGCTCAGGCGCCGCAGGGCTGCCGGCGCCTGCCCCTGCCCTGGTGCAGCTGTTGGCCCGGCGCAGTGCGCCCAACCGTGAGGTAGCGATCGAGCAGCAGGCTGACTTGCTGGCGGCACTGGGCAGCCCGCAGGTGCGTGATGATCGGGCCGCCTTGTTGCAGCAGGCAGCGGTGGCCTATGACCGGGCATTCAACCCGGATGGCGCCAAGCGCCAGATCATGGCGATCCTGGCCGAACCGAGCCGCGTGGCGTTGCTCAACCAGCTGCGCGTGCCGACGCTGGTGGTGCATGGCACGGCCGACCCGTTGTTGCCGGTGATGCATGGGGTGCACTTGGCGGCGCATATCCAGGGCAGCCAGCTGCGCTTGATACCGGGGCTGGCGCACCGTTTTCAGGAGCCGTTCAAGGCGCCGTTGCTGGGGGCGGTGCTGCCTTACCTGCAATCGCATCGGCAGGATGTGACGCATATTGCGGGGCTGTGAGATTGGCATTGGCTGCTTCGCGGGCAAGCGCCGCCGATTTTCAGCCCAGCCCGTACTTTTTCACTTTGTCGAACAGCGTGGTCTTGGCCATGCCCAGCTCCTGGCTGGCCTGGCTGAGGTTGCCGCCGGTGCGTTGCAAGGCATCGCTGAGCAGGTTGCGTTCAAAGGCCTCGACAGCCTCGGAAAAACCCAGGCCCTGGCTGGCGCCGCCACTCGGGCCCTTCTTGAAGGCCGGTAAGCCCAAGGCATGACGCTCGGCAACGTTGCGCAGTTCTCGCACGTTGCCCGGCCAGTCATGGGCCATCAACCGCGACAAGGTCTGGCTGTCCAGTGTCGGTGCTTCACGGTCGAAGCGCAGGGCCGATTGCTGCAGGAAGTGTTCGAACAATTGCAGGATGTCTTCGCGGCGCTCACGCAGGGGGGGGAGCTCCAGCGTCACCACGTTCAGCCGGTAGTACAGGTCACTGCGAAACTGCCCGTTCTGCCCCATGGCATCGAGGTCGGACTTGGTCGCGGCGATTACCCGGCAATCCACCGCGATGCTCTGGTTCGAGCCCAGCCGCTCCAGTGTGCGCTCCTGCAACACCCGCAGCAGTTTGATCTGCAGGTTGATCGGCATGCTCTCGACCTCGTCGAGGAACAGCGTGCCGCCATTGGCGTGTTCGATTTTGCCGATTCGGCGTTTACCTGCGCCGGTAAAGGCGTTGGCTTCGTGGCCGAAAATTTCGCTCTCGAAGAGGTTTTCGGGCAGGCCGCCGCAGTTCAGCGCCACGAAAGGTTGGCCCTGGCGGCGGCTGAAATCGTGCAGGCAGCGGGCGACCAGTTCTTTGCCGGTGCCGGTCTCGCCTTCGATCAGCACGTTGGCCGAGGTGTCGGCGACGTTGGCGATCAGTTCACGCAGGTGTTCCATGGCCGGCGAGCGGCCAATGATGCGGCCCTCCAGGCTGCTCTGTTCGGCCAGTTGGCGGCGCAAGGCAACCACCTCGCGGGACAGGCCGCGCTGTTCGAGGGCGCGGCGCACCACGTCGACCAGGCGCTCGGGCGAGAAGGGCTTTTCCATGAAATCGTAGGCGCCGTTGCGCATGGCGCCGACCGCCATGTCGATATCGCCGTGGCCGGTGATCAGCACCACCGGCAGGCTGCGGTCGCGGGCCTTGAGGCGGTTGAGCAGCTCAAGGCCATCGATGCCGGGCAGGCGAATGTCGCTGACGACGATGCCGGCAAAGTCGTCGCCGATGCGTTCCAGGGCCTGTTCGGCGCTGCCGACCCCTTCGCAGGCGATGTCTTCCAGGGCCAATGCCTGCTGGCAGCCGAGCAGCACATGCGGGTCGTCTTCGACAATCAGGACGGTGAGAGGCGCTTGGTTCATGGGTGCTCTGCCGATTCGCTAGGGGGGGATACCAGGGGCAGGACAAGCACGAAGGCCGTCCCGCCACTGACAGGATGCTCGACGTTCAGGCTGCCTTTGGCGGCGGCGGCAAGGCTCGCCGACAAGGTCAGGCCCAGGCCCAGGCCATGTTCGCCCGGTTTGGTGGTGAAGAAGGGTTCGAACAGATGCTTGCGTGCCTCGGCGTCGATGCCATGGCCGTTGTCGCGCACCCGCAGGCGATACTTGTCACCCTGCAGTTCGCCTTCGAGCCACAGCTCTGGCAGGGGCTGGGTGGCCATGGCGTCGATGGCGTTGCCGATCAGGTTGACCAGGATCTGCTCCAGGCGGGTCTGGTCGATGGCCAATTGATGGTCTTCGAACTGGTTGTGCAATTGCAAGTGGCAGCCACTGATGCGGTTGGCCAGTACCTGCAGGGTGGCGTCCACCGCCTTGGCCAGCGAGGCCTGGCCACCGTCGTCGCCACGGCGGGCGAACGAACGCAGGCTGGCGGTGATTCGGCCCATGCGGTCGATCAGGTCGTTCATGGTACGCAGGTTGGTGCTGGCCGTTTCCAGCGCGCCGCGTTCGAGGAAGCGTACGGTGTTGCCGGACAACGTGCGCAGCGCGGCCAAGGGCTGGTTGAGTTCGTGGGCGATGCTGGTCGACATCTGCCCGATGGCAGCCAGCTTGCCCGCCTGCACCAGCTCATCCTGGGCATGGCGCAGGGTTTGCTCAGCATGCCGGCGCTCGCGGATCTGCCCCTTCAGCCGCTCATTGCTGGCACGCAAGTCGGCGGTGCGTTCGGTGATGCGGCGTTCGAGTTGGCTGTTGGCTTCCTGCAGCGCCTCACGGGCGGCCAGGCGGGTGGCGATGACCTTGCGGCGTTCGTTCCAGGCGATGCCCAGGATGGCCAGCAGGGCGAATGCCACCCCGACCAGGATGCCTTGCACCATCGATTCTCGGCGCAGGTCTTGCAGCGGGGTCAGCAGGGTGAAATGCCACGGGGTGTCGACCAGGCGACGGGTCTGGGCCAGGTAGGCCACTTCATGGGCCTTGCCTTGTGCTGTTTCGCTGTTGGCCGGGAAGGTCAGCTTTTCAACACCATCGGCGAGGGTTTCCCGCGCCAGAGGTTGCAGCTCGTTCAGCGGCCACCAGTAATACTGCAGGCTGCGCGCCAGGCGTTCCTTGATTTGCGGGGTCAGCGGGCGCACCGACTTCAAGCGCCGGGCCGGGTCACTGGACAGAATGATGATGCCGTTCTCATCGCTGACGAACGCTTCCAGGCGGGCGCGCTGCCAACGTTCCTCGAGGGTGTCCAGGCGTACCTTGATCACCGCAACGCCTATGATCTTGCCGTGTTCTTCCAGGCCATGGGCCAGGTAGTAGCCGGCCTCGCCGGTGGTGCTGCCGATGCCATAGAAGCGCCCGGGCTCGCCGCGTACGGCAGTCTGGAAGTAGGCCCTGAACGACAGGTCTTCACCCAGAAACGAATCGGCATCGCGCCAGTTGCTGGTGGCCTGCACCCGGCCGTTGGTGTCGAGCACGAAGATTGCCCGGCTGCGGCTGCGCCGGTTCAGGCCTTCGAGGTATTCGTTGACCGCCTGGCGGGAGCCGCCATCGGGCTCGGTGAGCAGGTGCGAGACGCTGTCTTCAAGCTCCAGCAGGCTGGGCAGGTAGGTGTATTTGCTGATCTCGCTCTCGACCGTGCGCGCGTGCAGCTCCAGCTGACGCTCGCCGTTTTCGCTCAGGCTGCGGATGCCATTGCTCTCGCTGACCAAGTAACCGGCCATGCCGAGGCCGACCATCAGCAGGATGACCAGGGGGGGTAACAGCAATTGACGAATCAGGCGGGAATTCACGGCAGGTCTGGCAGGGAGAAGAAGCGAAGGATCGCATTTCATCACAGTGGCCTTGTCACGACCAGCGTCCGCTGCCCGATGGGGGCGGGCAGCGGACGCTGAGGCCGGCTTAGTGTTGCAGGATCTTGCTGAGGAAGTGCTGGGTGCGTTGGTCGCGGGCGTTCTGGTCGCCGAAGAACTCTTCTTTGGTGCAGTCTTCGATGATGCTGCCTTTGTCCATGAAGATGACCCGGTTGGCGACCTTGCGGGCAAAGCCCATCTCGTGGGTCACGCACATCATGGTCATGCCCTCGTTGGCCAGCTGAACCATCACATCGAGCACTTCACTGACCATTTCAGGGTCCAGTGCCGAGGTGGGTTCGTCGAACAGCATGACGATTGGGTCCATGGCCAGGGCGCGGGCGATCGCCACCCGTTGCTGCTGGCCGCCGGAAAGCTGGCCGGGGTGTTTCTTGGCATGCGCGCTGAGGCCGACGCGATCGAGCAGGGCCAGGCCTTTTTTGGAGGCTTCTGCCTCGCTGCGGCCGAGCACCTTGCGCTGGGCAATGGTCAGGTTTTCGGTGATGGTCAGGTGCGGGAACAGCTCGAAGTGCTGGAACACCATGCCCACCCGCGAGCGCAGTTTCGGCAGGTTGGTCTTCGGGTCGGCAATCGAGGTGCCATCGACCACGATGTCGCCCTTCTGGAACGGCTCCAGCGCGTTGACGCACTTGATCAGGGTGGACTTGCCCGAGCCCGACGGCCCGCACACCACTACCACTTCACCCTTCTTGACGTCGGTGCTGCAGTCGGTCAGTACCTGGAAGTCGCCGTACCACTTGTTGACGTTCTTGATGGAAATCATACGGTGATCCTTTTTTGCAGGCGCTTGACCAGCCACGAAGCGGAGAAGCTGATGATGAAATAGACGACCCCGGCGAAGATCAGAAACTCATGCGAGCGCCCGATGATGTCGCCGTTGGAGCGTGCCGAGTTGAGGAAGTCGACCAGGCCCACGGTATACACCAGCGAGGTGTCCTGGAACAGGATGATACTTTGCTGCAGCAGCAAAGGGGTCATCTTGCGGAAGGCCTGGGGCAGGATGATCAGGCGCATGGTCTGGGCGTAGTTCATGCCCAGCGCTTGCGCGGCGCCCATCTGGCCCTTGGAGATCGACTGCACACCGGCACGGACGATTTCGCAGAAGTAGGCCGCCTCGAACATCATGAACGCGACCACGCAGGAGGTAAACGCACCGACGGGGGTGTCTTCGCCGGTGATCCAACGCAGCACGAACGGCACCGCCAGGTAGAACCAGGTGATCACCAGCAGCAGCGGGATCGAGCGGAAGTAGTTGACGTAAGCGCCCGCCAGCCGCGACAGCAGTTTGCTCGACGACAGGCGCATCAGCGCCAGGAGGGTGCCGAGTGCGATACCGCCGACCACGCCCATGACCATCAGTTGCAGGGTCATGATCATGCCTTCCCAGAGGGCGGGCAGGGCGGGGATGATTTCGCTGAAATCCATGTCCATTTACTTGCCTCCCACGGAAATCAGGCCAGGTACTGCGACTTTTTTCTCGACCAGGCGCATGAGCAGCATCAGGCCCATGTTCAGGGTGAAGTAAATCAGCGTGGCCAGGGTGAACGCCTCGAACAGGTTGGCGGAGAACTCTGCGGTCTGCTTGGTTTGTGCCAGCAGCTCCATCAGGCCGATCAGCGAGGCCACCGAGGAGTTCTTGAACACGTTGAGGAACTCTGACGTGAGCGGCGGAATGATGATCCGGTAGGCTTGCGGCAGCAGCACGTTGGTGTAGATCTGCGGCAGGCTGAAGCCCATGGCGCGGGCTGCGGATTCCTGGCCGCGGGGGAGCGCCTGGATGCCGGTGCGCACTTGTTCGCAAACACGGGCCGCAGTGAACAGGCCCAGGCACACAACCACGCTGATCAGCGCCGAGGTGGTCGGGTTGAGGTCCTGCTTGAACCATTCCTGCAGGCCTTCGGGCAGCAGGTCCGGTATCAGGAAGTACCAGATGAACAGCTGCACCAGCAGCGGCACGTTGCGGAACAGTTCCACATAGGCAGTGGCGATGCCCGATACCAGGCGGTTCGGCACAGTACGCATGACGCCAAGGACAGACCCCAGCAGCAGCGCGATGATCCAGGCGGTGATGGCGATGGCGATGGTCCAGCCCAGGCCGGTGATGTACCAGTCCAGATAGGTTTCGCTGCCCACGCCGGTGGACTTGAAGAACACGCCCCAGTCCCAGTTGTAATTCATCGGGATTTCCCCTCAGACGGTTGTTTCACGGGCACCTTCGAACATCCGGGGGCGCATGGCGCCCTCGGATGAAAGGTTAGACACTAATGAGTGGCCTGCAGAATTGATTCGTGCGCATGCGCACCAGGCCACTATCTGAGGATCAGGACTTCTTCTCGTCCGCCGCTTTGTCGGTCGGCTCGGCGATCAGTTTTTTCAGCTCGTCGCTCATCTGGAACTGCAGGTTCAGGCCCTTTGGCGGGATTGGCTGCATGAACCACTTGTCGTAGCTCTTGTTGACTTCGCCCGACTTGAAGTAAGCCACGATGGCCTCGTCGACCGCTTTCTTGAACGCAGCGTCTTCCTTGCGCACCATGCAGCCGTAGATTTCGTACGACTGAGGGGTACCGGTGATAACCCAGTCGGCCGGTTTGCGAGCCTTGGCCATTTCACCGGCCAGCAGGGCGTCGTCCATCATGAAGGCCACGGCGCGGCCGCCTTCGAGCATGTTGAAGGCTTCACCGTGGTCCTTGGCGGAAATCACGTTCATCTTCATTTGCTTGTCGGCGTTCATCGCCTTGAGGATGCGCTCGGAGGTGGTGCCGGCGGTGGTCACCACGTTTTTGCCAGCCAGGTCCGGGAAGTCTTTATAGGAAGGCTGACCGTCCTTGACCTTGGTCAGCAGGCGGGTGCCGACTTCGAAGATGCCGACCGAGAAACCGACTTGCTGCTGGCGCTCGACGTTGTTGGTGGTGGAGCCGCACTCCAGGTCGACGGTGCCGTTTTGCACCAGCGGGATGCGGGTCTGGGAGGTGACGAGGTTGTATTTGACCTTGATGTCGGTGCCCAGTTGTTTTTTCAGGGCCTCGACCACGGCCAGCTGGATGTCGTGGGAGTAGCCCACGGGTTCCGGCTTGCCTGCCAGGTAGGAAAATGGAATGGAGGAGTCGCGGTGGCCCAATGTGATGGTGCCCGAGTCCTTGATCTTCTTCAGGGTGCCGGTCAGCTCCTCGGCCATGGCCGGCGAAGCGATGACTGCAGCCGCGATAGCGGCGCCCAGCAATTGACGAACGATACGCATCAAATTTTCCTCGACATGTTTGTTTTTTTTATGGAGCCGTTGGCGGACTCTTTCGTTCAACGAATACAACATGAAGCGGGTGCATTCGGCTAAAGAGTGTAGAGCATGAGTCGTGCCAAGCTTCCTTCTTGATCATAACGCCCCGAAATTACGGGGTATCGATCTTTTTTGACAGTAAATCGACAGCATGTGTTGTCCGTGATTCCGAATGGGTTGGCTTTTGCTGTTCGGAAACCCGAATGAATGGGGCCTAGATTTAGTTACCGCAGGTGACGGTTTGCAGCGTGGTCTGTTAACGGCTTTTACGGACCGCACTGCCATGACCCTTTCTGCCGATGAAGCGCCTGCTTCGATAGATGCCCTGATTTCCCAACGTTTACCGGCCTGGCTTACCTCGGCCACGATCGACCAGCAGCGTGCGCTTCACCAGGCGCTGCGTCAGCAGCAGCACAGTGCTGAGCGTGTGCGGCAGTTGTTCAGCCACATTCCGGCCCTGGACGACTTTGCCGCCGCACTGCTGGAGGACGCGTTGCGTCGGCGTTTCAAGGTAAGCACTGACGTGCGCAAAGCGACACTGCGCAAGGTGGTTCAAATCATTCTGGCAACGCCCATTCCGCCAACGCCGTCGCCGAACATTGTCCGCATCTCGACTCAGCCTCTGTTGACGACCGCGCTGCACAACTTCACCCAGGCAGAAACCAAGCCAGGGCCTTTCACCCAGGTCGCGCTGCGCGATGTGGCCGGTGTCACGCTGTCGGTATCGTTCGAGCGCTTCGCCAAGTTGTGCCGCACGCTCGACCTGGGCGGCCGCTATCAGGCCCTGTTGCGCGCGCATCTGCTGCCAGCAGATCGGCCAGGCGACGAACCCGGTCAGGCCCGTCGTGAGGTCGAGGCATTGCTGGAGGAGGCCCTGCGCTCGTCGATGGAAGCGGCTGTACGCCTGGCAGCCCTCAAAGGCCAGATCAGCCACGACAACTACCTGCAGACACTGCCGATCTTTGCAAAGCCTGCTGTGGTGCCTGCTTACCCTGTTGTGTTGACGGCTCGCCAGGTCTACCTGCTGGGCAAGTGCCTGCACGGGGTGGTGGCCATCGAGATTCAAGACCGCGATCAGGCTTATTTGCGCGGGATCCTGCTCTGGATACCGGGTGACCCTCAGCAGCCCGTGCAGGTGTTCGAATCCTGGTGGGCGTTCTACCAGGCCATGGGCCTGCGCCTGCGCGACCCACACTATGCGGCGTTCATGGCGCGGTTCATCGCCGAGCGTGATCGGGTTGCCTTTTTCGGCACCTTGAAGCGTTTGCTGTCGTCGAGCGCTGAGGGGGCTGTGCTGCAGCTCGATGGTCGTGACTTTGCCATCAACCAACCAGTGTTTGCCTTCCTGCGTGCTTCGCGCATCGACAAGATGCTCGATGATGCCCGTGTGCTGGCCGTACCCACTGCCGACGAGGACAGCAAGACGCGGGATGAGCGGCTGAGGGGGTATCAGCAAGCGGGACTGACCTTGTTGAACCTGGCTGGGCTGTTCGTGCCGGTGGTGGGCGAATTGATGCTCGCGGTCGCTGCCGTGCAGATTGCCGATGAGGTCTACGAGGGTTACCAGGATTGGCAGTTGGGCGATCGCCAAGGGGCGCTGGAGCACGTGTTCAGTGTGGCTGAAAGTGTTGCACTGGGCGCTGCGATAGGCGCTGGCACAGCAGTGGCGGGGCACGTGCTCAAGCGCATCGTGTTCGTCGATGAGCTGTCGCCGATTCGCACCGATGCCGGTCACGTCAAGCTGTGTGCCCATGACCTGTCTGCTTACCGGGTAAAGGAGCAGGGCGTGACGGTTGGCGAACTGATCCCGGAGGATGACCAGTGGCAATTGAAGTTGCACGAAGCCAGTTTTCAGTTGGCGGGCTACAAGGATGGCGAGCACCTGTTCATCCGTCATCCTCAGCGCAGCGAGGCCTTTCAGCCAATGCTCGAGCACAACGGCACTGGGGGCTGGCGGCATGCGCTGGAGCGTGCAGAGGAGTGGGCAGAGCCTGCGCGCTTGATGCGGCGGTTGAGCGCTGAACTGGCCGACGTCAGCGATGAAGACGTACGCAGGGTGCTCGACAGCACGGGCTTCGATGACGCACAGCTAAGGCGTCTGCACCTGGAAAACGCGCCGCCTCCCGCACGGTTGCTCGATGCCTTGGAGCGCTACCGCTTGCATGAGCAATTCCCCACCGTACAGGGCGAGGCGTTCGAGTTTCTGGTCAGCACAGCGCAAGGCAATGAAGAGTTGGCCAGTGTCGCGCTGCGCCGGGACTTCCCTGGCCTGTCGCAGCGCGGGGCCCATGAAATTATCCAGCAGGTCGACAGCCAGCAGGTCGAGCAGATGCTGGCCAGTGATCGCGTCCCCTTGGCCTTGGCTGAACGCGCGCGCTGGTTTTTGCGCGACAGCCGCCTTGACCGTGCCTGCGCAGGTTTACGTCAGGCTTCGGCAGCCAATGCCGATACCGCGAAGCTGGCCGTTGGCCTTATCGAACACTTGGCGCCGTGGCTTGAACCCTATGCCGTCGAAGTGCGAGCCGAGAGCCGCACAGGGGCGGTATTGGCACATGCCGGCGCGGATGCTGCTGCTCAGCGGTTCAGTATCGTCAAAACGCCGACTGGATATACCGCCTACGCTGCGACGGGTGAGCTGTTGGCAGGCACTGTTCCAACCGACAGCCTGCTGCAGGCACTTTCGTTGACCTTGAGTGACGCGCAAACAGACGCACTGGGGACCCGCACGCTGGACACGCGAGCGCTGAGCGACCTGCTGGCCGAGCACGCCCGCACGCATCGTGACCTGGCCGCGCAGTTGATCGGCCAGGCGCCGATAGGCGGTGGCGTGCGGCCGCCCGTGCGGTGGGGAGACGGGCGCCTGGGTTACCCACTCAGTGGGCGCGGCGAAAGCCGTGGGCAGGCCAGCCGGCGAGGGCTGCGGCAAATCTTCCCGACCCTTGGCGACAGCCAGTTGCAACGCTATCTGCTGGACCTGATTGCACGCGGGGTCGACCCGTGGCAGCACTACAGCGAGCTCAGCCAGCAACTGGCGAGCCTGCGCCAGGTCTTGCGGCGGTGGCGTATGGAACACGCTGGCGTGCTGGACCTGCTGCGGCGTGGTCGGGTCGCGAACAGCATCCGCCGTTGCTGGCGATGCAAGACGGGCCTGCGCAGCGATGGCACCTACGCGCTAGACATTCGCGGCGAACGTGTCGGCAGCTTGCCCACGCTGGAAGAGGGGGTGAGCTTCCCGCATGTCACGCGGCTGACCCTGCGCGACATGGACTTGTCGGAAATCGATCCTGATTTCCTCGCGCGCTTCCCTAACCTGCGCGAGCTTGACCTACGTGCGAATCATCTTGCCGCCATCCCGCCGGGCGTAGAGCGGCTGACAGCGCTGCGGGGGCTGCAGTTGGATCACAATCGGATCATCATGGACGTCGCCGGCAACCGCCGGCTCAGTGCCTTGACCCACTTGCAAACGCTTGAGCTCAATTACAACCCGCTCGGCTTTGCCCCCGATATACGTGGGTTGATCCACCTCAGGCCGGTGGGGCTGCGCTCGACAGGTATCACCTCATTCCCCTCGCGCCTGCAGCAGTTGCCACTGCGCGGCGTCGCCGACCTGCGCAACAACCAGATCCGTCAGGTCAATCAGGACCTCCACGGCCTGCGCCAGCGTCTGCAGCGCATGGCCCTGCACGACAATCCCTTGGATGAAGCGAGCGAGGAGTACCTGAATCAACTGTCGGGCACTTCGTCGTTCCGTCATCAGCTGGTGCAGGTAAACGAGCGCGAGCACTGGTTGCTCGGCTCGACGGGCGCACAACGTAGCGAGCGCGAGATGCAGTGGCGTAACCTGCAGTTGGAAACGACGTCCCGGCCTTTCTTCAACTTCCTCCGCGACTTCGCTCGATCGTCCGACTTTGTGCAGCGACCAACCTACTATCGGGCCAGGGTCTGGAACATCATCGAGGCCTGCGAGCAGAACACTGAACTGCGTGAACAGTTGTTCATCATGTCGGGCGGCAACGCTTCCTGCGAGGACCGCCTGTTGTGGCTGTTCAGCCAGATGGAGGTGAGTGCGTTGATCCACCGGCACACCTCGGGGATGTCCATTGCCCAGAGCGAGGTTGAGCTGATGCGCCTGAGCCGCTCACTGTTTCGCCTGGATGCGCTGGATGAGATCGCGACGCGGCGTATCCAGAGGATTCGCGATGCTGGGCACGATGTGGACGATATCGAAGTCTACCTCACCTACCGTGTTCGCTTGGCGGGCCCGCTGCGCCTGCCTGCCCAACCTGCTGCCCTGCATTTTGAAGCCTATGCCGGGTTGACCCCCGCCGACCTGAACAACGCCAGGGTCGAAGTTTTACGCGCGGAAACCCCAGAGCGTTTGACTCAGGCACTGGCTGATCAGGCGTTTTGGGAACATTACGTGCGGGACCGTTACGAGCGCCGCTTCACGGCGCTGGTGGACGCGTTCCGGGCACCTGAAGAGGCCTACCGGGAGCGTGCAGAAGCGGGAGAGGTCAGTGAGGAGCAATACTTGAAGTACTGCGAAGGCATCGTGCAAGCCATACACGACGGCGAGCGCGACTTGATTGTCACGCTGGCCCGCGAAGCGTTTGACCGTTGGTTCGGGATTGATGGGGTGTTGCCGTGAGCGGGTGCCGCGCAGGCGGCACCGGCTTCAACGTCGCCTTCAGGCAGCCTTGAACGAAGTTTGGCTCAGCGGCGCTGTCACTAGGTAGTCGTGCAGCGCCTGCTGTTCCGCAGGCGATGTGAACAGGCCCAGTTTGGTACGGCGCCACAGAATGTCGGCAGCATCTACAGCCCACTCTTCGCTGCGCAGGTAGTCGACTTCGCGGCTGAAGAGGCCGCCGCCAATGGCCTGGCCCAAACCTTCCGGGCCCTGAATACCCTCGAGCAGGCGCCATACGCGGCTGCCGTAAGTCACTGCCCAGCGTTTGGCGATGTCCACCGGCAGCCACCCGTACTGCGCCAGAATGGCGTCGGTCAGTGCCTGCGCGGTGGTCATGTCTTCCCCGCCGGGCAGCGGCGCTGTAGCGGTCCAGCTGGCGCGCATCTGGGTGAAGAACGGTTTGAGCTCGGCCATGGCCGATTCGGCCAGCTTGCGGTACGTGGTGAGCTTGCCGCCGAACACCGACAGCAACGGCGCCTGGCCTTCACCTGCCGACAGCGCCAGGGTGTAGTCGCGGGTCACGGCCGACGGGTTGTCCGACTCGTCGTTGCACAGCGGGCGTACGCCGGAGTAGGTGTGCAGGATGTCGGCACGGCTGAGCTGATGGTTGAAGTGCGCGTTGACCACCTTGAGCAGGTAGTCGGTCTCGGCCTCGGTGATTTTCACCTGGGCCGGGTCGCCGCTGTACTCACGGTCGGTGGTGCCGATCAGGGTGAAGCGGTCCAGGTAAGGGATGCAGAACACGATGCGCTGGTCTTCGTTCTGCAGGATGTAAGCGTGCTCGCCTTCGTACAGGCGCGGGACGATCAGGTGGCTGCCCTGAATCAGGCGGATGCCGTAAGGCGCATCCAGCTTGAGGTCATCCTTGATGAAGCTGGCCACCCACGGGCCAGCAGCGTTGACCAGGGCGCGGGCACGAATGCTCTGCAGGCTGCCGTCGGCATGCTGTAACTCGACCTGCCACACGCCATCGACACGCTCGGCACGCAGGCAGCGGGTGCGGGTGACGATGTGCGCACCTTTTTCGCGGGCTGCCATGGCATTGAGCACGACCAGGCGGGCGTCGTCCACGGCGCAGTCAGCGTATTCGAAACCGCGGGTGATGGCCGGCTTGAGCGGGTAGCCCGGGCCGAAGCGCAGGCTGCGCGAAGCGCCCAGGCGCTTGCGCTTGCCCAAGTGGTCGTAGAGGAACAGGCCGGCACGGATCATCCAGGCCGGGCGCAGGTGCGGGCGGTGGGGCAGCACGAAACGCATTGGCTTGACGATGTGCGGCGCCTTGGCCAGCAGGACTTCGCGCTCGGCCAGGGCTTCGCGCACCAGGCGGAACTCGTAGTGCTCCAGGTAGCGCAGGCCACCATGGATGAGCTTGCTGCTCGCCGACGACGTGTGCTGCGCCAGGTCGTCCTTTTCGCAAAGGAACACCTTCAGGCCGCGCCCGGCGGCGTCGGCAGCAATGCCCACACCATTGATGCCACCGCCGATCACGGCGAGGTCATAGCAGTCGGTGAGGGGGGGCTGGGACGAAACGGGCTGGGACACGGGCAAGGCCTCCTGGGGCTGTTCACATCGAATATGAACATTGATGTTCGTTTCCGAAAATACTAGCGCAACAGAAGGCGGGTATCCAGTCAGTCTTTATAGAAAATACTGATCGGATGACAATAAAGTGAACATTTACGAAAATTCGGGTGTAGGGCTTGATTCATTTGGCGTTGTCGAGATCGAGCGCCGCCCGCGCGGCGCATCGCGAGCAACGCTCGCTCCTACGTTTGTTTCGGGCCAGTCACGCCTGTGCCAGCGCACGCGACCGCCTGGTTGGTCCGACGCGACATTGAGGCGGGCGCCAAGGGCCGTGCGCCAATGCCACAGGAATAATTGGCCGGAAACAAACGTAGGAGCGAGCGTTGCTCGCGATGCGCCGCGCGGGCGGCGCTCGATCTCGAGAGCGATAAAAATCTCAATCCATACGCTTCAGTCCCACAATCTGCTTCACACCACGTCGAGGCGAATCTTGTACTGGTTAAGCAAGTGGGCGAGGGCAGGCGTCGGCGTCTGGTCGGTCACCAAACAGTCCACCAGGCTGATCGAGCCCAGGCGAACCATGGCATTGCGCCCGAACTTGCTGGAGTCGGCGGCCAGGATAACCTGGCGTGCATTGGCGATCAGGGCCTGGGAAACCCGTACCTCCTGGTAATCGAAGTCCAGCAGGCTGCCATCTTCGTCGATGCCGCTGATGCCAACCAAGGCGAAGTCAACCTTGAACTGGTTGATGAAATCGACGCTGGCCTGGCCGACCACACCGCCATCGCGGCGCACCGTGCCACCTGCCACCAGTACTTCGAAATCGTCCTTGGCCGCCAGGATCGAGGCCACGTGGAGGTTGTTGGTAATCACCTTCAGGTGGTTATGGTTGAGCAGTGCGCGGGCGATCGATTCGGTCGTTGTGCCGATGTTGATGAACAGCGAGGCATGGTCGGGAATCTGCGAGGCCACGGCTTCGGCGATGCGCTGCTTCTCGTCGCGCATCTGGTCGGCGCGCATGGCGTAGGCGGTGTTCTCGATGCTCGAGTCATACGCGGCACCCCCGTGGTAGCGGCGCAGCAGGTTGAGCTCGGCGAGCTGGTTGATGTCGCGGCGGATGGTTTGCGGGGTGACGACGAACAGCTGCGCCATTTCTTCGATGCTGACGTAGCCGCGGTCGCGGACCAGCTCGAGGATTTGTTGTTGGCGGGGGGGCAGATTCATGGGCGGTCCTTATGGGCTGCCGGACAAATTCTGCAATGATGCCGTAGGAAGCGGATGACGGCCAGTAGACGAATGTGCAGGACGCGTGTAGGAGCAGCCTTGTGCTGCGAAGAGGCCGGTGTTAGCAGCGAATATTCACTGTCTGATCACTGGCTTCTTCGCAGCACAAGGCTGCACCTCCAGGAGGGTGTCAGGCTTCGTGATCTTCCCAGTCGCGGGTACGGTCGACGGCCTTCAGCCACCCGGCGTAAAGCTTCTCTTTCTGCGTCTCGTCCAGCTGCGGGCTGAACTCGCGCTCGATGATCGCCTTGTCGCGCAACTCATCCAGGCTGCTCCAGAAGCCGCAGGCCAGGCCTGCCAGGTAGGCGGCGCCGAGGGCTGTGGTCTCGCGCATTTTCGGGCGCTCCACGCAGGTGCCGAGGATGTCGGCCTGGAACTGCATGAGGAAGTTGTTGGCCACCGCACCGCCATCCACGCGCAATTCGGACAGGCGATAACCGCAATCCTGTTGCATGGCGTCCAGTACGTCACGGGTCTGGTAGGCGATCGATTCCAGCGCTGCACGAATGATGTGGTCGACCTTAACCCCGCGCGTCAGGCCGAACAGGGCGCCACGGGCATAAGGGTCCCAATAGGGTGCGCCCAGGCCTGTGAAGGCGGGCACCAGGTACACGCCATTGCTGTCCTTGACCTTGCTGGCGAAGTACTCGGTATCGAGTGCGTCGTTGACGATCTTCAGCTCGTCACGCAGCCACTGCACGGTAGAGCCACCATTGAACACGGCGCCCTCCAGTGCATAGGCCACTTCACCCCGCGGGCCGCAGGCGATGGTGGTGAGCAGGCCATGGGACGAGTTGACGGCCTTGTCGCCGGTGTTCATCAGCAGGAAGCAGCCGGTGCCGTAGGTGTTCTTGGCCTGGCCGGGCTCGACGCACATCTGGCCGAACAGCGCAGACTGCTGGTCGCCAGCGATACCGGCGATGGCAATGCCGCTCTTGGTGTGGCCGTAGACTTCGGAGGAGGGGCGAACCTCGGGCAGCATCTGGCGTGGGATGCCGAGGATTTCCAGCAGCTTTTCGTCCCATTCCAGTGTGTGAATATTGAACATCAGCGTGCGCGACGCGTTGGTGTAGTCGGTGACATGGACCTTGCCGCCGGAGAATTTCCAGATCAGCCAAGTGTCGACGGTACCGAACAGCAGCTCGCCACGTTCGGCGCGCTCACGGGCGCCTTCGACATTGTCGAGGATCCACTTGAGCTTGGTGCCGGAGAAGTACGGGTCGGTGACCAGTCCGGTGGACTCGCGGATGTAGTCTTCATGGCCATCCCGCTTGAGCTGCGCGCAGATTTCGGTGCTGCGGCGGCACTGCCAGACGATGGCGTTGTACACCGGGCGGCCGGTTTCCTTGTCCCACACCACCGTGGTTTCACGCTGGTTGGTAATGCCGAGCGCAGCGACCTGGGCGTGGCTGATGCCCGCCTGGGCGAGGGCCTCGACCAAGGTGGCGCTCTGGGTAGCGAAAATCTCCATCGGGTCGTGTTCGACCCAGCCCGCCTGCGGATAATGCTGGGCGAATTCGCGCTGGGAGGTGCCGACCACATTGGCGTCGCGGTCGAAAATGATGGCCCGCGAACTGGTGGTGCCCTGGTCCAGGGCGATGATGTAGTTCTTATCCAGGGTGTCTGTCATGGTCGTAGGCCTTGCAAAAATGGGAAGTCAGGGCTTGGGCGTGAGGCCACATCAGTTGACTTGAGTATCGCCCTGGCGATTGTCGTTTGTCTCAGCGCTTGCGGTTGGCGCTACTGGCAGGTTGCGGGCGATCAGGCCGCGATACGCTGCGGCGCCCAGGCATGCGCCAAGGATCGGTGCGAACACCGGTACCAGGAAATAAGGAATGTCCCGTCCGCCAGTGAAGGCGATTTCGCCCCAACCGGCCAGGAAGGTCATCAATTTTGGCCCGAAATCGCGGGCCGGGTTCATCGCAAAGCCGGTCAGCGGCCCCATGGCGCTGCCGATCACGGCAATCAGCAGGCCGATGAGCAGCGGCGCCACGGCGCCACGGGGCAGGCCATTGTTGTCGTCGGTCAGGGCCATGATCACGGCCATGAGGATGGCGGTGATGACCACTTCCACCAGGAACGCCTGGCCAGTGGACAGCGAGGGGTGCGGATAGGTGGAGAACACCGACGCCAGCTCCAGGCTTTCGCTGCTGCCTCGTAGCATGGCGTGGGCTTGTTCGAAATCGAAGAACAGGTTGCTGTACAAGGTGTAGACCAAGGCTGCGCCGCAGAAGGCGCCGCATACCTGGGCCAGCATGTAGAACGGCAGTTTGCGCTTGTCGAAGCCGGCGAACAGGGTGAGGGCGATACTCACGGCCGGGTTCAGGTGCGCGCCGGAAACACCCGCGGTGAAGTAGATCGCCATGCTCACGCCGACGCCCCAGATAATGCTGATTTCCCACAGGCCGAAGCTGGCACCCGCGACTTTGAGCGCGGCGACGCAACCGGTGCCGAAAAAAATGAGCAGGGCGGTGCCAAGAAATTCTGCCAGGCATTGGCTGGACAAGGTGGGTTCGCGTAGAGCAGTCGTCATGTATGACCTCGTTTTTTTTGTTGTGAGGCGCGTGGCGCTCGACAGCAAAGCCCGGAGTCGATCCCCATTGACCCCAGGCAGATACAGGAAATGCACCTTAAATGTGCACCATTTCTTCAGAAACGAAAAAATATAGACAAGAAACGCTTATGTCAAAGGTCGAAAGTGAACGGTCAGTCACGTTTTGGACGTAGTATGGGGTCGCGAAACCGCACGCTAGACAGGTGCGTAGCCTCCGAACTGGCTGGGATGTGGGATATGTCCTAAAGTAGCCGCCGACTTGTCCCTGACCGGAGCCTGCGCATGACCCCCGCCCTAGACCTGTTGAAAAAAGCCCGCGCTGAGCATCGTGTGCACAGTTATGAGCACGATCCTAAATCGGCCTCCTATGGTTTGGAGGCAGCGGAAAAGCTCGGGCTCGATCCGCAGCAAGTGTTCAAGACCTTGCTGGCGAGCAGTGAGAAAGGTGAGTTACTGGTGGCCGTGGTGCCGGTGGTGGGCACCTTGGACCTCAAGGCACTGGCCCATGCGGCGGGGGTGAAGAAGTGCGAGATGGCCGACCCGGCGGCGGCCCAGCGGGCTACGGGGTATCTGGTCGGTGGCATCAGCCCGTTAGGCCAGAAGAAGCGCTTGCGCACCTTTATTGATGACTCGGCGCAGAACTTTGCAACCATCCATGTCAGCGCCGGGCGGCGTGGGCTGGAGGTGGAGTTGGCGGCGGCGGTGCTGGCTGAACATACCCAGGGCACGTTTGCCGGTATTGGCAGGGGTTGAAATCGCTGGGGCCGCTAACGCGGCCCCAGTTTTCGGTCAGGTCGCCGAGCTGTAGCGGCGAACGCCATTTTCCTGCCGTGGCAACTGCGCCGCGACACTGCCCGGCACCGGGAACAGCACCAGGTGATCGGCCGCCACGGCAATCCCTACATCCTCACCGACCTGATGATCGATATGGCTTGGGAAGATCGCCTCCAGCTGGCTGCCGGTAGGCAGTTGCAGGCGATACAGGGTCGATGCCCCCAGGAAGCTCTTGCCCACGATACTGGCCCGCAGCAGGCTGTCTGGCGCATACACGATATCGTCAGGGCGCAGCAGCACATCCACCGAGCTGCCTGGCGCCATGATGTAGGCGCGGTTGCCGCGCAGTTCGCCGAGTTCGGTATTGACTGCCTCGTGGCTGCTCATCTGGCCACGGATGAAGTAGCCCTGGCCAATGAAGCTGGCCACGAACGGCGTCTGCGGCTCGTGGTAGAGGTTGTAAGGCGTATCCCACTGCTCCAGGCGACCTTCCTTGAACACACCCACCTGGTCGCTGACGGCAAACGCTTCCTCCTGGTCGTGGGTCACCAGAATGGCGCTGGTACCCCGGCTCTTGAGGATGTCGCGCACCTCATGGCTCAAGCGGCGGCGCAGTTCCACGTCGAGGTTGGAGAACGGCTCGTCGAGCAGCAGTAACTGAGGCTCTGGCGCCAGCGCGCGGGCCAGGGCGACCCGTTGCTGCTGCCCACCGGACAGCTCGTGCGGATAGCGACCGCCCAAGCCGCCCAGCTTGACCAGCTCGAGCATCTCTTCGACCACCTCACCCTGGCGCGGGTGCTTGGCGATGCCGAAGGCGATGTTCTGGGCCACGGTCAGGTGCGGGAACAGGGCGTAGTCCTGAAACACCATGCCGATGCGGCGTTTTTCCGGGGCCAGGGTGAAGCCGGCACGGGAAATGACCTCGCCCGCCAGTTGGATCTCGCCTTCATGAATAGGCTCGAAACCGGCGATGGCGCGCAGGGTGGTGGTCTTGCCACAACCGGATGAACCCAGCAGGCAACCAATGTCGCCTGCGTTCAGGTGCAGGTTGAGGTTCTGGACGATGCGCTGGTCGCCGTAGCCGCAGGCGAGGTTGCGCAGGTTGAGCAGTAGGGGTTGACTCATGCGTGGTGGTAAGCCGGTTCTACAAGGAATTCGAGAAGGGCCTTCTGTGCATGCAGGCGGTTTTCAGCCTGGTCCCAGGCGACCGAACGAGGGTCGTCGAGCAGGTCATGGCTGATTTCCTCACCACGGTGGGCGGGCAGGCAGTGCATGAACAGGGCGTCGGGTGCCGCCAGGTCGAGCAGTTCGCGGGTGACCTGGTAAGGCGCGAAATGCGCCAGGCGGCGTGCAGTTTCCTCCTCCTGGCCCATGGAAGTCCAGACATCGGTGGTCACCAGGTGCGCGCCGCGCACGGCTTCCTTCGGGTCGCGGATGATCTGCACGCGATCACCGCCCAGCGCCATGAAGCGTGGATCCGGGTCGTAGCCTTCGGGGCAGGCGATGCGCAGTTGGAAATCGAACTGCTGGGCGGCTTCGATATAAGAGTTGCACATGTTGAAGCCATCACCGATCCACGCCACGGTCTTGCCCTGGATCGAGCCACGGTGTTCGACGAATGTCTGCATGTCGGCCAGCAGCTGGCACGGGTGCGACTCATCGGACAGGCCGTTGATCACCGGCACGCGCGAGTTGGCGGCGAATTCGGTGAGGGTGCTGTGGGCGTGGGTGCGGATCATCACCACGTCGACCATGCTCGACAGCACGATGGCGCTGTCGCTGATCGGCTCGCCACGGCCCAGCTGGGTATCGCGAGGTGACAGGAAGATGGCCTGGCCGCCGAGCTGGATCATGCCGGCCTCGAACGACACGCGGGTCCGGGTCGAGGACTTTTCGAAGATCATGCCCAGCACGCGGTTTTTCAGCGGCTCGAACAGTACGCTTCGCTTGCGCAGGTCCTTCAGCTCGATGCCGCGGCGGATCACCCCGAGCAATTCGTCGGTGGTGAAGTCCAGCAGGGAGAGAAAGTGCCTAGCGCTCATGTTTGACTACCTTATCTGCAACGGTATGCAGGTCGACCGTATGGTTTTTTTTGACAACGGGAGTGACCTGCGGCGTAAGCCGCACGGGGCGGACGAAATAGGGAAAGGCGCAATACTATAATTAAATGTCGCCTGAAACCAAGAGGGGAAACAGCAGCTCTGTTGCAAAGGGTGTCGTTACCCCTTGAGCGTGCGCTGTTTTTTATTTGCTACAGAGGTTGTACACGGCTTGCCCGCAATTTGGCAAATGCGTGTCGCGAATCGTTTGCCTGATGTCGGGGAATTCACAGCGCAAAGCGCGCTGGCGAGGGTCGTGGGCCGGGCGCATAGTCGTGATCGGACCCATCACAACGCAGAGCCGGCCATGACCAAGACCCTGCATCACCGTGCCTGTCACCTGTGCGAAGCCATTTGCGGGCTGAACATCGAAGTCAGCCATGAAGACGATGGCCGGGCGCTGATCACCTCGATCAAGGGCGACCCCGATGACCCGTTCAGCCGTGGCCATATCTGCCCCAAGGCGGTGGCCTTGCAAGACATCCAGAACGACCCTGACCGCCTCCGTCAGCCCCACCGTCGGGTTGGCGAACGCTGGCAGGCGATCGGCTGGGACGAGGCCTTCGCCCTAGCGGCCGACAAGCTGTGGGCCATCCAGCAGGCGCATGGTCGCAACGCGGTGGCGGTGTATCAAGGCAACCCCAGCGTGCACAACTACGGGCTGATGACCCACAGCAACTATTTCCTCGGCCTGTTGAAGACCCGCAACCGGTTCTCGGCCACCTCGGTGGATCAGTTGCCCCAGCACCTGACCAGCCACCTGATGTACGGCCACGGTCTGCTGTTGCCGATCCCGGACATCGACCACACCGACTTCATGTTGATTCTGGGCGGCAACCCGTTGGCATCCAATGGCAGCATCATGACCGTGCCAGATGTGGAGAAGCGCCTGAAGGCCCTGCGTGCCCGGGGCGGTCAACTGGTGGTAGTGGACCCGCGGCGCAGCGAAACGGCGGCCATGGCTGACCGCCACGTGTTCATCCGCCCCGGCGGCGATGCCGCATTGCTCAGTGGCCTGCTCAATACCCTGTTCGACGAAGGCCTGACCCGCACGTCGCACGTGCCGGTCAAGGGTGTTGATCAGGTGCGCAACGCAATTGCCCCGCTGACCGCTGAAGCCATGAGCCCGCTGTGCGGCATTGCCGCTACCGATATTCGCCAGCTGGCGCGTGATTTTGCGGCTGCCGACAAGGCCGTCTGCTATGGCCGCATGGGCGTATCGACCCAGGCCTTCGGCACCGTGTGCCACTGGCTCGTGCAACTGATCAACCTGGTCACCGGCAACCTGGATCGCGTGGGCGGCGCCCTGTGTACCGAGCCTGCAGTCGACTTGGTGGCGAGTACCTCGGGTGGGCATTTCAATGCCTGGCAAAGCCGGGTTTCGGGGCTGCCGGAGTACGCCGGCGAGCTGCCGGTGGCTGCACTCGCCGAAGAAATGCTCACGCCCGGTGACGGCCAGGTGCGGGCGCTGGTGACCGTGGCGGGCAACCCGGTGCTGTCCACGCCCAATGGTCGACAGCTGGACGAGGCGCTGGAGGGGCTCGAGTTCATGCTCAGCATCGACCTTTACATCAACGAGAGCACCCGCCATGCCGATTTGATCCTCCCTTCCACGTCGGCGCTGGAGAACGACCACTACGACAGCACCTTCAACTTGCTGGCGGTACGCAACGTGACGCGCTTCAACCGCGCGATACTCGCCAAGCCAGAAGGCGCGTTGCACGACTGGGAGATCTTTGTCGGCCTGGCCAAGGCCTTTGCCGAGCGTGCGGCAATGGAGCTCAAGCCGACCCTACCCCCGGCGCAGATGATCGACTGGGCTTTGCGCAAGGGGCGCTATGGTGATGAATCGGCCTGGAAGCTCTCGATCGAAACACTGGATCGACACCCCCACGGGCTCGACCTGGGGCCGCTAGGCGCCAATCTGCAAGCACGCCTGCGCACCGCCAGCCAGGCCATCGAGGCGGCCCCTCAGGTGCTGCTCGACGACTTGGCCAGGCTTGCCCGGCAGGCACCGTTGGCCGCTGGGGCGCTGTTGTTGATTGGCCGCCGCCATGTGCGCAGCAACAACTCATGGATGCACAACTTCCACCGGCTGGTCAAAGGCAAGCCGCGCCATCAGCTGTTGATGCACCCTGATGACCTGCTGCAACGGCAACTGCAGGATGGCCAGCGCGTGCGCATACGTTCGCGTACCGGCACCCTTGAGGTTGAAGTGCAGGCGTGTACCGACATGATGCCGGGCGTGGTCAGCCTGCCACACGGCTACGGCCATGGTCGCCAGGGCGTGCACCTGAAGGTCGCCCAGGGGCAACCCGGGGTCAGTGCCAATGACCTCACCGATGAGCGCTTGCGCGATCAGGTGTCGGGCAATGCCGCCCTCAATGGCGTGCCTGTGCACGTCGAGGCCGCCTGAGCAACGGCAAGGCCGAGCATACCGCTCGGCTTTCCGATACAATGCGTCACCGTGCCGACCATCGAGTCGGAAAGTTCAGACGAGGTGTTCCATGGATATCATCGAAACGATCAAAGAGCAGATTGCCAACAACACCATTCTGCTTTACATGAAAGGCTCGCCGAATGCCCCGCAGTGCGGGTTCTCGGCCAAGGCATCGCAAGCTGTGATGGGTTGTGGCGAGAAGTTCGCCTACGTCGACATCCTGCAGAACCCGGAAATCCGCGCCAACCTGCCCAAGTACGCCAACTGGCCAACCTTCCCGCAACTGTGGGTAGCAGGCGAGCTGGTCGGCGGTAGCGACATCATGCTGGAAATGTTTGAAAACGGTGAGCTGCAAACCCTGATCAAGGATGCTGCTGCCAAGGCGAAGGCTTCTGAAGCCTGATCCTCGAACGCCCATAAAAAAACCCGCTCATGGCGGGTTTTTTTATGGGCGGGATTTTACTCTTCGCCCATCTGCGACTGCAGGTAGTTCTCGATGCTGATCTTGTCGATCAGGCTCAGCTGGGTTTCCAGCCAATCGATGTGCTCTTCCTCGGACTCGAGGATGTCTTCGAGCATTTCACGGGAGCCGAAGTCACCAACGGTTTCGCAGTGAGCGATGGCGGCTTTCAGGTCGATCAGGCCTTTCTGTTCGATCTTCAGGTCGCACTCGAGCATTTCTTTGGTGTGCTCGCCGATCAGCAGCTTGCCCAGGTCCTGGACGTTCGGGATGCCTTCGAGGAAGAGAATACGCTTGATCAATTTGTCAGCGTGCTTCATCTCGTCGATGGATTCCTTGTACTCGTGCTTGCCGAGTTTGTTCAGGCCCCAATCTTCATACATGCGTGCGTGCAGGAAGTACTGGTTGATCGCGACCAGCTCGTTTCCGAGGATCTTGTTGAGATGCTGGATGACGCTTACGTCGCCTTTCATGACGGGTTCCTGCCCTGTAGAAGTGTGCCAATACAGAGAAGTTTGAGCCTGATACTTAGGGCTGTCAAACCTAAGTTATTGAATAATAAGTGAAAATGAATAGGAATAAGAATGTTTGTGAAGCGCGTTGGAGTGCTAAGTTATTGAATTGCGGGCATAAAAAAACCGGACGCTAGGTCCGGTTCTTCAAAATAGGGGGTTTCAAGCGGCAGTAAATTCTACCGGATAGGGCAGGGCAGCCTGGCTGACCTGAAGATCGGTCAAGGTCTCGCGGACCACTTGCTTGGCAAGGCAGGCACATTTACCGCATTGGCTGGCGACGTTGGTCGCGGCTCGAACTTCCTTGTAGCTGCAGCATCCGTCATAGATCGCATCGCGGATCTGTCCGTCGGTCACGCCGACACAAAGACACACATACATAAAGTCGGACCATCGCTGGTTGAGATGGTCTGGAGCTTAATGGTAATGAGAATGCTTGTCAAAAGACTTTCTGAGAGGGGCGTGCTTGAGCGACCGGCGGTTGGATTCGGTCTGTCATGAGAAGCCGTGTATGATGGTCGGCCTTTGTTGGATGTCGGGCAAGCCCGTCTGGCCCGGCAAACGGTTTTTCACCCTCATCAGGAGATAACAATGAGCGTACTCGTTGGTAAACAAGCCCCCGACTTCACCGTTCCCGCTGTACTGGGCACTGGCGAAATCGTCGACAGCTTCAACCTGGCCTCGGCCATCAAGGGCAAGTACGGCCTGGTGTTCTTCTACCCGCTGGACTTCACCTTCGTCTGCCCGTCCGAGCTGATCGCCCTGGACAACCGCATCCCAGACTTCCAGGCTCGCAACGTTGAAGTGATCGGCGTTTCGATCGACTCGCACTTCACCCACAACGCCTGGCGTAACACCCCGGTCAACAACGGCGGTATCGGCCAGGTGAAGTACACCCTGGCTGCCGACATGACCCACGAAATCTGCAAAGCCTACGACGTCGAGTCCGAAGGTGGCGTGGCCTTCCGTGGTGCCTTCCTGATCGACACCAACGGTGTTGTCCGTTCGCAGATCATCAACGACCTGCCACTGGGCCGTAACATGGACGAGCTGCTGCGTCTGGTTGACGCCCTGCAATTCCACGAAGAGCACGGCGAAGTCTGCCCTGCCAACTGGAAGAAAGGCGACAAAGGCATGAACGCTTCGCCAGAAGGCGTTGCTGCATACCTGAGCGAGAACGCTGGCAAGCTGTAATTGCCAAGCGCATAAAAAAACCGGCCCTGGTGGCCGGTTTTTTTGTGCCTGCATTTGGGACCGCTTCGCGCTCCTATCGCGACGCGAGGCCGCTCCTACAGGTACAGCATCTGTCTGTAGGAGCGGCCTTGTGTCGCGATGGGCCGCAAAGCGGCCCCAATATCTCCACTCAGTCGTTGAAATCGCGCCAGCCGCCCATTTCTTTCCAGCGGTTGACGATGCCGCAGAACAGCTCGGCCGTCTTCTCGGTGTCGTAACGCGCCGAATGCGCCTCACGCCCGTCAAAGTCGATGTCAGCACTCTGGCAGGCCCGCGCCAGCACGGTCTGGCCATACGCCAGGCCCGCCAGGGTGGCGGTGTCGAAGCTGGAGAACGGGTGGAAGGGGTTGCGCTTGAGGTCGTTGCGGTTGACCGCGGCATTGAGGAAGCCCAGGTCGAAGCTGCTGTTGTGGCCGACCAGGATTGCGCGCTTGCAGCCGTTGGCCTTGAGCGCCTTGCGCACGCCGCGGAAGATATCGGTCAGCGCGCTTTCTTCACTCACTGCCATGCGCAGCGGGTGGTCCAGCTTGATGCCGGTGAACTCCAGTGCGGCAGCCTCGATATTAGCCCCCTCGAACGGCTCTACCCGGTGGAAGTAGGTGTGTTCGGGGAACAGGAAGCCTTTCTCGTCCATGCCGATGGTGACGGCGGCAATTTCCAGCAAGGCATCGGTGGCGCTGTTGAAACCGCCGGTCTCGACATCCACCACCACTGGCAGGTAGCCACGGAAGCGCTCAGCCATCGGGTGGCGCGAGCCGCTGCCGGCCTGGCCGTCCTGATCGTCTTCGTAGAGGTCTTCGCTCACGCGTTTTCCTCCAGCAGGCGCCAGCGCAGCTTCTCGCCGGCACGCAGCGGTACCACGGTCTGCTCGCCAAACGGCAGGCTTTCAGGGGCAGTCCACTCTTCGCGGACCAGGGTGATGGTGTCGGTGTTCGCCGGCAGGCCATAGAAGGCCGGGCCGTGCAAGCTTGCAAAGCCTTCGAGTTTGTCCAGCGCGTTACGCTGCTCGAACGCTTCGGCGTACATCTCGATGGCCGCGTACGCGGTGTAGCAGCCGGCGCAACCGCAGGCCGCTTCCTTGGCGTGACGGGCGTGAGGGGCCGAGTCGGTGCCGAGGAAGAACTTCGGGCTGCCACTGGTGGCAGCATCCAGCAGCGCCACCTGGTGGGTGTTGCGCTTGAGGATCGGCAGGCAATAGAAGTGCGGGCGGATGCCGCCAACCAGCATGTGGTTGCGGTTGTACAGCAGGTGCTGGGCAGTAATGGTGGCACCGACGTTGGCCGAGGCCTCGGTGACGAACTGCGCGGCATCGCTGGTGGTGATGTGTTCGAACACCACTTTGAGCGTTGGGAAGCGTTCGACCACACGGCGCATGTGCTCGTCGATGAAGCGCTTCTCGCGATCGAACACGTCGATCTCGCTGCGGGTCACTTCACCGTGCACCAGCAGCGGCATACCAACGTCGGCCAGCGCTTCGATAGCGGGGAAGATGTTGTCGATGCTGGTCACGCCTGAATCGGAGTTAGTCGTGGCGCCGGCCGGGTACAGTTTGGCGGCGTACACGATACCGCTGGCCTTGGCCGCGCGGATGTCCTCGGGGCTGGTGCGGTCGGTGAGGTAAAGCACCATCAGCGGTTCGAAGCGGCTGCCGGCCGGGCGCGCGGCAAGGATGCGCTCACGGTAGGCGCCAGCTTCGACGGCATTGCGCACCGGCGGTACGAGGTTGGGCATGATGATGGCACGGGCGAAGGTACGCGCCACATCGCCAACGGTATGGGGCAGGACGGCACCATCGCGCAGATGGATGTGCCAGTCGTCGGGACGCAGGAGGGTCAGGCGATCGGACATTGGGGATTCCAGGCGGGTCGAACTCAAGGCCCAATGCTACCGGAAAACCCTGGGCCGAGCACGGCTATCAAGTTTTTCGGGTGGCGTCCGATACCCTGCAGGTAAGCCGTCAGAATTTGTGGAGCCGCCCGTGCGCCAGCGTTACCTAGCCCTGTTGACCCTGTTCGCCAGCCTGCCGGCCGGTGCACTGACTTTCCAGACGCGCATGGAGAACATTGCCTGGCAAGTCGAGGGCGACCAGTTCGAGTGCCGCCTGATCCAGCCGATCGACGGTTTTGGCAGTGGCGAATTCGTGCGCCGGGCCGGTGAGCTGCCGGTGTTCCAGCTGCGTTCGCACACTAACGCGCTGGGGGCTGGGTCTGCCACGTTGCTGGCCGCAGCGGCGCCTTGGCAGCCGGGGCGTGGTGATATCAACCTGGGTGTGGTGCGGATGGCGCGTAGCGGCGTGCTGTTCAGCTCGTCCCAGGGGCAGGCCGGCCGACTGATCAATGGTTTGCTCGATGGCCGCAGCACGGTGGTGCGCAACTACACCGGCGAGGCGGGGCGGGCAATGGAGGTGCGGGTACTGCCGGTGAGTTTCGCCAAGGCCTATAGCGACTACCAGGCCTGTGCCAGCAAGTTGCTGCCGATGAATTACGACCAGGTGAGGCAGACGCAGGTGGGCTTCCCGGGGGGCGGCATCGATCTGGACGATTCGGCTCGAGCCCGGCTGGACGTTGTGCTGGATTACATGAAGGCCGACCCGACGGTTAACCACATCGAGCTCGACGGGCACTCCGACAACAGCGGAAACCGCCTGACCAACCGTGACCTGTCGCGCCGCAGGGCAGTGGCAGTGGCGGACTACTTCAAGGCCCATGGCGTGCCCGAAGCGCAAATCACCGTGCGCTTCCATGGCGAGCGCTACCCATTGGCGAAGAACAACAATGCCGCTAACCGGGCCCGCAATCGGCGGGTGAGTATAGAGCTGGACCGGGTTGCGGAGGTTGAGAAACCGGTGGAGAAGCCGGTTGAGCAAACAGTGCCAGCTGCTGCTCCGGCGCCAGCTAGCCCGGCTGCCGTGGCGCCGGGGGCGAAGCTACCCTGAGGTCGTGGGGGCATGGCAGGTGATTGCTTCGGGGCCATTGGGGGTTCGCCACAACATTTTCAGCGCCTGTGAGATCGAGCGCCGCCCGCGCGGCGCTTCGCAGCACAAGGCTGCTCCTACAGTTGTTTCGGGCCAGTCACGCCTGTGAAGGCGGCGCGCGACCGCCTTGTTGGTCCGACTCGATAATGAGGTAGGCGCAAAGAGGGCCGCGCGCCCATGCCACAGGAAAAATTGGCCCGAAACAACTGTAGGAGCAGCCTTGTGCTGCGAAGCGCCGCGCGGGCGGCGCTCGATCTGACAGGCGCTACACCTCTCAAACCATGCCCCCGCATGCCCAGACCGCAATACCTCCCAAGCATCCATTCAGGCAACGTCGCGCCCTCGACAATTACTGTCGCTTTGTCGTCAGAAGCTGTCGCCCCACTGTAAATTTTTCCATAACGCCGTTAGAATCGACCCCTTTCCGTACAACCCCGTGGAGTGATGGCATGGCGGACGTAAATAAGGTCGTACTGGCGTATTCCGGCGGCCTTGATACTTCGGTGATTCTCAAGTGGCTGCAGGATACCTACAACTGCGAAGTGGTGACCTTCACCGCTGACCTGGGTCAGGGCGAGGAGGTCGAGCCGGCCCGTGCCAAGGCACAGGCAATGGGTGTGAAAGAGATCTACATCGACGACCTGCGCGAAGAATTCGTGCGTGACTTCGTGTTCCCGATGTTCCGCGCCAACACCGTCTACGAAGGCGAGTACCTGCTGGGTACCTCCATCGCCCGTCCGCTGATCGCCAAGCGCCTGATCGAAATCGCCAACGAAACCGGCGCCGACGCCATTTCCCACGGCGCGACCGGCAAAGGCAACGACCAGGTACGTTTCGAGCTGGGTGCCTACGCGCTCAAGCCGGGCGTCAAGGTCATCGCCCCATGGCGTGAGTGGGACCTGCTGTCCCGCGAGAAGCTGATGGACTACGCCGAGAAGCACGGCATCCCGATCGAGCGTCATGGCAAGAAGAAGTCGCCGTACTCGATGGACGCCAACCTGCTGCACATTTCCTACGAAGGCGGTGTCCTGGAAGATACCTGGACCGAGCACGAGGAAGACATGTGGCGCTGGAGCGTCTCCCCGGAGAACGCCCCGGACCAGGCTACCTACATCGAGCTGACCTACCGCAACGGTGACATCGTTGCCATCGATGGTGTCGAGAAGTCCCCGGCTACCGTCCTGGCTGACCTGAACCGCATCGGTGGTGCCAACGGCATCGGCCGTCTGGACATCGTCGAGAACCGTTACGTCGGCATGAAGTCGCGTGGCTGCTACGAGACCCCTGGCGGCACCATCATGCTGCGCGCCCACCGTGCGATCGAGTCGATCACCCTGGACCGCGAAGTTGCTCACCTGAAAGATGAGCTGATGCCGAAGTATGCCAGCCTGATCTACACCGGTTACTGGTGGAGCCCGGAGCGCGTGATGCTGCAGCAGATGATCGACGCTTCGCAGGTCAACGTGAATGGCGTGGTACGCCTGAAGCTGTACAAGGGCAATGTCACCGTTGTCGGCCGCAAGTCGGACGACTCGCTGTTCGATGCCAACATCGCGACCTTCGAAGAAGACGGCGGCGCTTACAACCAGGCCGACGCTGCGGGCTTCATCAAGCTCAATGCACTGCGCATGCGCATTGCCGCCAACAAGGGCCGTTCGCTGCTCTAAGTACTGGCAAGCGTTGCACGAACCCCGGCTCAGGCCGGGGTTTTTTTTGGTGCGTTATGCCAATGGCCTTTAAGCCTTGTGATTGACGACGTCCTCCTGGAGCGCACTGATAGACAGGCGTGCGCATTGACGCTTGTCCAGATTAAGGAAGTGCCACGTGCGTGTTGATTCAGGCGCGTGTGCGAGTGCCACGAGGATATGCTGTTCCAGCCTTTGTTGTGCATCGGGGCCAGTAAAGATAACGGTCACAGGTTCAGGCGATTCAGCCTCTGGGTTGTCGGTTGTTACTTTTTTTAGGGCAGGGTTGTAGAACGACTTGTAATTGAAGTTCAACGTTAGAAAGAACAAGGCTGTAAGGAAAAACGGAAAGCCGACCAGAAACCAAGTATAGAGACTCTGGCTGGATTCGCTGAGAAACGGCAGTGTTGCAAGGGCGGATGCTTCGATGATCCCCGCGAAGATAGCAATGATCGTCAGCGGGGCGACAGGTTGTACGTCGGGCATGATGGCTGTCTCCTGCGGTTTTGCTCATCATTACCGTACTGTTATGCTCAACTAAAGGCTGTAGTGTTTCCCGACTGCGCATTGTCGGCACAACGGCGGGTGCCTGATTTTTTTCGCGCATTTAAAGTGGCCTATTCTTCGCGCGGAAGTTTGTTTTCAACTGGTTCACTCGATCGGGTCAGTGCTACGTTTCTTGCGAGACATGAACACTCACGATTAGCGTGCTGCAAGGTTTTGTGTAGGAAATTTCTGTAAGTGTTGTAGGGCTCGTCTATTCATGAGTTTCATTGACAAATCGTCGCGCCATTAAGCGTTCTGTCAGTTATCGTGGCGTGCCACAGCAAAAATAATGAATGAATGGATATCACATGAATAAAGTCCTTATCGTGGATGACCATCCGGTCATACGCCTGGCCGTGCGCATGCTGATGGAGCGGCATGGGTATGACGTCGTTGCGGAAACCGATAACGGCGTGGCCGCCTTGCAACTGACGCGTGAGCACCTACCGGATATCGTGGTGCTGGATATCGGGATTCCCAAGCTCGATGGCCTTGAGGTCATCGCCCGCATGGCGGCATTCAGCCCAGGCAGCAAGGTGCTGGTGCTGACCTCCCAGGTACCTGGAAACTTCTCGATGCGGTGCATGCAGGCGGGGGCGGCGGGTTATGTGTGCAAACAGCAGGAGCTGACCGAGTTGCTTAGCGCCATCAAGGCGGTGTTGTCAGGCTACAGCTATTTCCCTAATCAGGCCTTGCATGCCTCGCGAGGCAGGGGCAGCGGTGGCAGCGAGACGGACATGGTCAACCGTCTCTCGGCCCGGGAGATGACCGTTTTGCAACAGCTGTCGCGCGGGCGCTCGAACAAGGAAATTGCCGACAGCATGTTCCTCAGCAACAAGACTGTCAGCACCTACAAGTCCCGTTTGCTGCTCAAGCTCAACGCCCGGTCGCTGGTAGACCTGATCGAGCTGGCACAGCGCCACGGGTTGAACTGACCGCTGCGCTACAAAGCCTCCCGGTGGGAGGCTTTGCAAGGGTCTATAAGTCGTAGTCGAAATCGGCCAGTTGCTTCTGCAGGCGTCGCTCTTCCAGCAGGTTGTCGATGGTGCGACGTTTACTGAGGTTGGTCTTTGCAGTCTCTACCTGGGGCTCCGCTTCATCATCCGCGGCAACAAAATCATCTTCGATTGACAGGTCGTCTTTATCAGCACTCATGAGTCGCTCCAAGCCAAGGGGCCATTGGCCGTCCTTATAACCAGAAAGCAGACGCTGGTAAAAAAGATTTTTTCAATCGAGCAAGGTGGTTTTTAACTATCGGCTCAATCGTCAGACGTCTTGTGCTTGTATTCGCACAGGTCTTCGATTCGGCAGCTCCCACAGCGGGGCTTTCGCGCCTGGCATACATAGCGCCCATGAAGGATGAGCCAGTGGTGGGCATCGAGCAGGTAGGGCTTGGGTACGAACTTGATCAGCTTCTTCTCGACTTCCAGCACGGTTTTACCGGGTGCGATGCCGGTGCGGTTACTGACCCGGAAAATATGCGTGTCCACCGCCATGGTCGGCTGCCGGAACGCCGTGTTGAGGACCACGTTGGCCGTTTTGCGCCCCACACCAGGCAGCGCTTCCAGCGCTTCGCGGGTTTCAGGCACCTGGCTGCCATGGCGCTCGATCAAAAGCCGGCAGGCTTCGATCACGTTCTTGGCTTTGCTGTTGTAGAGCCCGATGGTCTTGATGTATTCGCTCAGCCCTTCGACGCCCAGGGCGTAGATGGCCTCCGGGGTATTGGCGACCGGGAACAGCCGGGCGGTGGCCTTGTTGACGCCTACGTCGGTGGATTGCGCTGAAAGGGTCACGGCGACAAGCAACTCAAACGGGGTGGTGTAGGCCAGTTCCGTTTTCGGGTCAGGGTTGTCTTCGTGCAGCCTGCGAAAGATCTCCAGGCGTTTTGCGGCATTCATGGACTCAGGGCTTTCCTTGACGACGTGGGTGGGCAGGGCCCGGACGCAGGTGATTGTACAGGGCCAACAGCACTCCGAGCAGTAGCAGTGCACCCGGGGCCAGGCTGGCAAGGTGCACGCCCAGCACTTCGCCCAGCCCTTGGCGACAGGCGCCGAGCACAAGGTATGCAGCCAGCAGGCCACCCAGGTGCAGCAGCAATGATCGCCAACGGCCTGCTTCCGGCAGCAGCCGCCCCATTGCCAGGCACGTCAGGCACAACAGTGCGGGGTACGGGCCCAGGAGCAGCGCCATGGGCAGCAGCCAGGCACGCAGGGCCAATTGCAGGCAACTGGCCAGGCCAGCGAGTATGAGCAGGCTTGCCAGTACGTAGGCCGCCCCATGCAGGCGGTTGCGCAATGACATCAGCAAGGCTTGATGCAGGCCAACCATCAACACTGCGCACCCGCCCATGACAGCCGCCATGGGCAGCGTTTGCGTCGTCCCTAACAGCGGGGCGAGGGCGGCGACCAGCACGTAGTCCCTATTCATGTGGGAGGCCCTCAATGAGTACGTGACGATGCTCATCGAAATAGCGCAGGGCATCTTGCAGCGCCTCGATCACTGCCCGCGAGGTGACTGTTGCGCCTGCCAATTGGTCGAAGTCGCCCTGGTCACGCTTCAGTGCCCAGTGATCACCCAGGCTGCGATTGGCAAACTGCGTCAGCCAGTGCACCTGCGGGTCGGCAAGGCGCCCGCCGAGCCCGGGGCTTTCCTGCTGCTCGACCACCTGGCTGCCCAGCAGGCGCCCGTCGGGCGTGATGGCGATGGTCAAGACGATCGGCCCAGCATAGCCCTGGGCCTGGGTGATCAGGACGACCGCCGCAGGCGTGCCCACCAGCGTTGCCCGGTAGGCCGACACGATGCGGCTGTGCGCAAGTTGTGCGTCGGGCGTTGGCAGGGGGGTATCCAATGGGTGATTGTCGTAACTGGCCTCGGGGAGCACTGCCAGCCGCTGGCGGCTCTGCAGCTGTTGTTCAGCTTGGCCAATGGTGGGCGTGGTCCACGAGCGCCAGATCAGCGTCGTCGACAAGGCCAACGCCGCTGTCGCCAGCAACACTGCCGCCTGCGCGAGGCGCTTCATCGGGCAGCCTCTTGGCGGCGCAAGGCCAGCCGTTCAAGGCTGGGGACCATGAGGTTCATCAGCAGGATGGCGAACGCGGTGCCATCTGGGTAGCTGCCCCAGGTGCGGATCAGGTAGATCAGCAGGCCTGTGCCAAAACCGAACAGCAGCTTGGCCCACTCGCTTTTGGGGCTGGAGACAGGTTCGGTGGCAATGAAAAAAGCCGCCAGCATGGTCGACCCAGAGAACAGGTGCAGCAGGGGAGAACCGTTGGAATCGGAGCCTGAGCCGTTCCAGCCCAGCAGGCTGAACAACATCAGGCCAGCCAGCAAACCCACGGGCGCATGCCAGCTGAACACTCTGCGCTGAAGCAGAAACAACCCGCCCAGCAGAAACGCCAAGTTGACCCATTCGCCGCCGCGCCCACCGATGCTGCCGAACCCGGGGTGGCTGGCGAACAGTTCATCGATGGTCAGGCTGCGGTTGTGGCGCAGGCCGTCGAGTATTGTCGGTTGTGCCCAGGCATCGATGTGCTCGCCGCCGCCCACTACCTGCTGCAGGCTCTCGAGCAACCCCGGCGCGTGCCCTGGCCAATGGTTCATCTGCAACGGGAAACTCAGCAGTACGAAGGCGTAGCCCACCATGGCTGGGTTGAACAGGTTGCGGCCGACACCGCCGAAGGCCTGTTTGCCAACCCCGATCGCCACCCCAGCGGCGACCATGGGCAGCCACCAAGGGGCCAGCGCAGGAAGGGCGGCCGCCAGCAGCACCGCGGTGACCAGCGCACTGCCATCGCTCAGCGTCACTCCTACAGGTTGGCCGCGCAGGGCCAATAGCAGCGCTTCGCAGAGCAATGCTGCACTGGCACACAGCAGCAGGTTGCACAGCAGCCCCCAGCCCTGCACCCACAGCAGTGCTAGCAAACCGGGGGCACAGGCCAGTAGCACCAGGCCCATGCTGGTACGCAGGCGTGGGTCAGGCTTTGCCTTGGTCGGGGTCATTGCGCAAAAAGTCCGTTGAAACCGGAAAATGCCAAGGCCATGATGCCCACACCGAGCAATTCGATTGGCAGGCCACGCAGGGCAACAGGTATGTCGGCATGGGCGCTGCGCTGGCGCAGGTCCGCGAACAGGGCCAGTGCAAGCCACAAGCCCACGCCGGCCAGCAGGCCTTTGCTCAGCGTCGCAAGCCAGGCCGTGCCAGCGCCTGCCTCCTCCAGGGCCAACCCCAGCACGGCGACGTTGCTCAGCAGCACTGCAGGCAGGTCAGCCACGGGCCAGTCGGCGCGTAGCCTGGCCAGCGCCCATGGCACGCCGTAGGCCAGCAATGCCAACCAGGGCAGCAACAGGAACAGGCTCAGGTCGTGGAGCTGCCAAGGGTCGAGCACCAGCCACTTGAACAGGTGAGCGCCGATCATGGCGAGTGCCACGGACAAGGCGCAGGCCAAGCCGAGCACATGCACGCGCAGCCACGATATTGGCTGTTGCTGCAGGCACAGGTGATTGATCAGGGTGGCGCTGATCAGGACCAGAACGTAGTCACTCATGACATGACGATAGCCGGGATTCGTATCGATTGTCCGGCATTCAGCGGGTGATAGAACAGCCCCGGCACAGAGGCCGGGGCTGGGGGCTTACTTGATGCGTTGGCCTGGCTTGGCGCCGCTGTCCGGGCTGAGCAGGTAGATTTCTTCACCGCCAGGGCCGGCAGCCATGACCATGCCTTCCGACACGCCAAAGCGCATTTTCCGAGGCTTGAGGTTGGCGACCATCATGGTCAGGCGGCCTTCCAGCTTGGACGGGTCGGGGTAGGCCGACTTGATGCCGGAGAACACGTTGCGGCGCTCGTCACCGATGTCCAGCGTCAGCTGCAGCAGCTTGTCGGCACCGGGTACGGCCTCGGCCTTGACGATCAGGGCCACGCGCAGGTCGACAGCGGCAAAGGTATCGAATTCGATTTCCGCCGACAGCGGGTCCTTGGCCAGTTCGCCATTGCCGGCCGGCGCCTTGGCTTCGGCGGCCAGCAGGTCTTCTTTGCTGGCAGCGACCATGGCTTCGACCTTGGCGGGTTCGATACGGCTCATCAGTGCCTTGAAGGCATTCAGGCTGTGGTTTTCCAAGCGCGACTGGTGGTCGTTCCAGGTCAGCGGTGCGACATTGAGGAAGGCCTCGGCGTCGGCAGCCAGCACCGGCAGTACCGGCTTGAGGAAGATCACCAACTGACGGAACAGGTTGATGCCTTGGGCGCAGATGGCCTGGACTTCGTCCTGCTTGCCTTCCTGCTTGGCCAGCGACCAGGGCGCCTTGTCGGCGATCCAGGCGTTGGCGCGGTCGGCCAGCGCCATGATTTCGCGCATCGCACGGGCGAAGTCACGGCTCTCATAGGCCTCGGCAATCGACGGCGCGGCTGCCAGGAAGGCTTCGGTCAGCTCGGGTGCGGCATCACCGGCCACCATCACGCCGTCGTTGCCTTTGTGAATGAAGCCTGCGCAACGGCTGGCGATGTTGACCACCTTGCCGACCAGGTCGGAGTTGACCTTCTGCACGAAGTCTTCCAGGTTCAGGTCCAGGTCATCGACGCCACGGCCCAGCTTGGCCGCGTAGTAGTAACGCAGGTATTCCGGCTGCAGGTGATCCAGGTAGGTACGGGCCTTGATGAAGGTGCCGCGCGACTTGGACATCTTGGCGCCATTGACGGTCAGGTAGCCGTGCACGTTGACCGCAGTTGGCTTACGGAAGCCCGCGCCTTCGAGCATCGCTGGCCAGAACAGGGCGTGGAAGTTGACGATGTCCTTGCCGATGAAGTGGTACAGCTCGGCGCTGGAGTCTTCCTTCCAGAAAGCATCGAAATCCAGCTCTGGACGGCGCGCGCAGAGGTTCTTGAAGCTGGCCATGTAGCCGATTGGCGCGTCCAGCCAGACGTAGAAATATTTGCCCGGCTCGCCCGGGATCTCGAAGCCGAAATACGGCGCATCGCGGGAGATGTCCCACTCTTGCAGGCCCGAGTCCAGCCATTCGGCGAGCTTGTTGGCGACGGCCTCCTGCAAGGTGCCGCTACGGGTCCACTGCTGCAGCATGGCCTGGAAATCAGGCAGCTTGAAGAAGAAGTGCTGGGAATCACGCAGTACCGGGGTGGCACCGGAGATGGCCGACTTGGGGTTCTTCAGCTCGGTCGGGGCGTAGGTTGCGCCGCACTTCTCGCAGTTGTCGCCGTATTGGTCTTCGGCCGCGCACTTGGGGCAGGTGCCCTTGATGAAACGGTCGGCCAGGAACATGCCCTTTTCGGGGTCGAAGTACTGGGTCACCGAACGGGTGGCAATGTGGCCGGCGTCACGCAGGCGCGTGTAGATCAGGCTGGACAGCTCGCGGTTTTCTTCGCTGTGGGTCGAGTGGAAGTTGTCGAAATCCACCAGGAAGTCGGCAAAGTCGCCGCTGTGCTCGGCCTGGACATTGGCGATCAACTGCTCGGGGGTGATGCCTTCCTTCTCGGCGCGCAGCATGATGGCCGAACCGTGGGCGTCATCGGCGCAGACATAGATGCACTGGTTGCCGCGTAGTTTCTGGAAGCGGACCCACATGTCTGTCTGGATGTACTCGAGCATATGGCCAAGGTGGATTGATCCATTGGCATAGGGCAGGGCGCTGGTGACGAGAATCTGACGTGGCTCGGACATGGTGGCTCGGCTACTTATCTGGCTACGGGGTAAAAATGAGGGTGATCGGCCACTATAAAGGGCTGGCGAAGATATTTCACCCCACAGACGCACCTGCTGACGATTGACGGGTTAGGATAGGCGCCTGTTTTACATTCAGTTTGCCAATGGGAGTCTCCATGAGTGCCGTCACCCGTGCCGCCGTCGAAGGCGTGCTTCGCCAGTACACCGACCCCTACCTGAACCAGGATCCGGTCAGCGCCGGCTGCGTGCGCGCCGTGGATATCCAGGGCGGGCAGGTCAGTGTGCAGTTGCAACTGGGGTATGCCGCTGGGTTGTTCAAGAACGGTTGGGCCCAGGTGCTGCAGACCGCCATCGGCAACCTTGACGGCGTCAGCAGCGCCCAGGTGTCGATCGACTGCGTGGTCGCCGCGCACAAGGCCCAGGCCCAGGTGCCGGCCATGGCCAACGTCAAGAACATCATCGCCGTGGCCTCGGGCAAGGGTGGCGTCGGCAAGTCGACCACTGCTGCCAACCTGGCTTTGGCCCTGGCCCGTGAAGGCGCCCGGGTCGGTATTCTCGACGCGGATATCTATGGCCCCAGCCAGGGCGTGATGTTCGGCATCGCAGAAGGCACCCGCCCTCAGATTCGCGAGCAGAAGTGGTTTGTGCCGATCAAGGCACACGGTGTAGAAGTCATGTCCATGGCGTTTCTCACCGACGACAACACGCCGATGGTGTGGCGTGGCCCGATGGTGTCGGGTGCGCTGTTGCAGTTGGTGACCCAGACCGCCTGGGATGACCTCGATTACCTGGTCATCGACATGCCGCCAGGCACCGGCGACATTCAGCTGACCCTGGCGCAGAAAGTGCCGGTGGCGGGCTCGGTGATCGTCACCACCCCGCAGGACCTCGCCCTGCTGGACGCCAAGAAGGGCGTGGAGATGTTCCGCAAGGTCAATATCCCGGTGCTGGGCGTGGTCGAGAACATGGCCGTGCACATCTGCTCCAACTGCGGCCATGCCGAGCACCTGTTCGGCGAAGGCGGCGGTGAGAAGCTGGCAGCCCAGTACGGTGTCGACCTGCTGGCCTCGCTGCCGCTGTCGATGCTCATCCGCGAACAGGCCGACAGTGGCAAGCCGACGGCAATTGCCGAGCCGGAAAGCCAGATCGCCATGGTGTACCAGGAGCTGGCCCGCCAGGTTGGGGCGCGGATCGTGCTGCAGGAAGCCGCAGCGCCGGCGATGCCGAGCATCACCATCAGCGAGGATTAACCTGAGAAACCCCCTCCTACAGGTACACCACAGGCCTGTAGGAGCGGGTTTACCCGCGAAGAAGCCAGCACCGGTTTCAGCCAGGCATAAAAAACCCGCCAGAAGGCGGGTTTTTTTGAAAGCTAGAAAGCTGAGATCGACTTAGGCGATCTGAACTTCTTCAGCCTGCATGCCTTTCTGGCCGCGGGTAGCGACGAAAGTAACAGCCTGGCCTTCTTTCAGGGTCTTGAAGCCGTCAGCTTGGATGGCTTTGAAGTGCACGAACAGGTCGTCACCCGACTGAGGGGTGATGAAGCCGTAGCCTTTCTCGTCATTGAACCACTTAACAACACCGTTTTGGCGATTGGACATGTTTCTGTCTCCTTGGACAAAGTTGATTACGGTCAGGAAAAACCCTGCCCGGGACTGAGTGCAAAGAGAGCAGAAAATTCAGATATGGGCCGATCAGGATCGTGCGTCAAACTAGAGATTCTCGGTGTCACGTGCAGCACAGTGGCGTCACCTTAACCCACTTTCCGCAACCTGCCAATGGCCAGAAGCCGCTTTACTGAAATTCAGATCGGTGGCAGCTGTAGCCCCCGCCTGGCGGGGATTGTAGCAAGAATGCAGGATGGAACTTTGAAGAGGGCGCTGGGACCGGTAAGATGCGCCTCACGATTTTCACCTCGCAACTCTTCAGGACACCCCCGCCATGAGCATCAAATCGGACAAGTGGATTCGCCGCATGGCGCAGGAACACGGCATGATCGAACCGTTCGTCGAGCGCCAGGTGCGCGGCGAGCACGACAGCCGAGTCATCTCTTTCGGCGTCTCCAGCTACGGCTACGACGTACGCTGCGCCGACGAATTCAAGGTGTTCACCAACATCAATTCGGCCACCGTCGACCCGAAAAACTTCGACGCCGGCAGCTTCGTCGACGTCAAGAGCGACGTCTGCATCATCCCGCCAAACTCCTTCGCCTTGGCCCGCACGGTGGAGTACTTCCGCATCCCACGCAACGTGCTGACCATCTGCCTGGGCAAAAGCACCTATGCGCGCTGCGGCATCATCGTCAACGTCACCCCGCTTGAACCCGAGTGGGAAGGCCACGTGACCCTGGAATTCTCCAACACCACCACCTTGCCGGCAAAAATCTATGCCAACGAGGGTGTGGCGCAGATGCTCTTCCTCGAGTCCGACGAAGAGTGCGAAGTGTCCTACAAGGACCGCGGCGGCAAGTACCAGGGCCAGCGCGGCGTCACCCTGCCACGCACCTGAGCCGACGAGCGCGGGGAATTCCCCGCGCATTTGGTACTCCAACGGGTAACCTGCCGATGTGCATGATGCGTGTCGGCTCTCGTCAGGAGCTGCCTATGAAACTCCATCCCGCAATCAGTGCCAAGCTGGCTGGCCTGCAGCCTAACCAGGTCGGTATGTTGCCATGGTCACTGCTGGCGCACCCGCTGCCGATGCAGGCGGGCGGCGTGCCCCACCAGCCTGATCCCGATACCCCTCAACCACCGGAACCGGGCGAAACGCAGCCCATGGAGCCCGGTGAGCCAACCCTGCCCGACGAACCACCTCCCGCGCCCGTCGCCTGAGTGGGCGCTGCTTTAGAGCGCCCATACCCGCCCGGCGCCGGCCAGAAACACGCGGTTTTCGGCGTCGGGGTGCACGCGCCAGCCACCGGTGAATTCACCGAAGGCCGGTAGCAAGCTGATCGCGTCACCCATCAGGAAGCAGGGCAGGCGCAGACGTTGTCTGGCCCGCCCCTGCAACACGAACACCGGGTGGACGTGCCCCGCCAGCACAGGGTGCTGGGGGTGAGCGACGGGTTCGTGCTGTAAGGCGAAAGGTGCCAGCAGCCAGGGTTCTTCGACCACCTCGATACCCAGCGCAGGCGGTGGGTCGCCCGCGTGGCGATCATGGTTGCCACGCACCAGCACGATGCGCAGTCCGGCGTGCCGTTCCCGCCATGTTTGCAGCTTGGCCAGCGTTGCCGGTGCGCGCGCGGTGCGGGCATGCAGGAAATCGCCCAAAATGATCAGCATCTGGCACTCATGGCTTGTCAGCAGTTGGTCCAGGCGCGCCAAAGTGGCTTCGGTGGTGCCCCGCGGCACGGGCTGATGCAGCGCGCGATAGCTGGCGGCTTTGCCAATATGCACATCCGCTACCAGCAGGGCCCGGCGGGCAGGCCAGTACAGCGCTTTGTCCGGCAGTAACCACAGGGTTTCGCCGCAGTGCTCGATGGCCAGGTGATCATTCATGCGTTGTTGCCCGCCACTTTTTCCAGGTCTGCCACCATCCGCGCAATGCGATCTGCGAGTTTTTCCGTGCTCAAGGTTTCGCGCATGCCTTCCACCAGCAAGGTAAAGGCCAGCGGCCCTGGGCGGCTTAATTCACGCAGGTCCAGCTGCAGTTGGCCCAGCTTCGCCAACTGCCGGTGCAACCGCTCGATTTCCAGTTCTTCGCGCAATACTTCGTCCCGTGCCTGGCCCAGCAGCAGGTTGTCGGCATCGTGCTTGCGAAACACCTCGTAGAACAGCCCACTCGAAGCCTGGATCTGCCGGGTGCTCTTTTGCGCCGCCGGGTAGCCGCCAAACACCAGGCCGGCGATCTGGGCGATCTCGCGAAAGCGCCTTAGCGCCATCTCGCCTGCGTTCAGGCTGGCCAGTACATCCTCCAGCAGGTGCTCGGTCGAGAGCGCGCTGGGCAAATGCCTCGGCCAGTCCACGGCGCTTGGGCTGAGCAACTCAAAGCCATAGTCACTGACCGCAATTGAGACCGAAAGCGGTTGCACCTGGCTGACCCGCCAGGCAATCAGGTTGGCCAAGCCGAGGTTGGCCATGCGCCCGGCGAACGGGTACAGAAAAAGGTGCGAGCCTTGGCGTGATTTTAACGTTTCGGCCAACAGCGTGCGGGTAGTCGGCAGTGCAGACCAGCTTGCCTGCAAGGCCAGCAATGGGCGCACGGCGCGCATTTCCGGGCCTTCGTAACGCTGGTGGGCGGCGGCATCGAGTTGTTCGACCAGGGCATCGGCCAGTTCGCTGGACAGCGGCATGCGCCCGCCATTCCAGCGGGCCACAGCGGCCTTGCGCGAGGTGCTGCGGCGGACGTAAGCGGTCATGTTCTCGACGCGCACCAGTTCCAGCACGCGCCCTGCGAAGACCAGGCTATCACCGGGCCGCAGGCGGGCGATGAACGCTTCCTCGACACTGCCCAGCGACTTGCCACCGCCGCCTTTGCTCCAGTACTTGAGCTGCAGGCTGGCCTCGCTGACGATGGTGCCGATGCCCATGCGGTGGCGCCGTGCAAGGCGCTCGCTGGCAACCCGCCAGACCCCGTCGGCGTGGGGTTCGACACGTTGGTAGTCAGGGTAGGCGCTGAGCGAGTTGCCGCCGTGGCAGACGAAGTCTAGCGCCCACTGCCACTGGCTGTCGCGCAATGCGCGGAAGGCCCAGGTGCTGCGTACCTCGGCCAGCAACTGCTCGGGGCGAAAGCCACTGCCCAAGGCCATGCTGACCAGGTGTTGCACCAGCACATCCATGCACAGCTGTGGTGAGCGCCGGGCCTCGATCTGCCCGGCGAGCAGGGCATGCCGGGCCGCAGCGGCCTCCACCAGTTCCAGGCTGTGGGTGGGCACCAAGGTAACCCGCGAGGGGCGCCCCGGTGCGTGCCCGGAGCGACCGGCGCGCTGCATCAGGCGGGCGATGCCTTTGGCCGAGCCGATCTGCAGCACCCGCTCCACGGGCAGGAAATCCACGCCCAGGTCCAGGCTGGAGGTGCAGATGACGGCTTTCAGCGTCCCTTGCTTCAAGTTTCGCTCAACCCAGTCGCGGGTGTCGCGGGACAACGAAGCGTGGTGCAGGGCGATCAGGCCGGCCCAGTCGGGGCGTGCCTCGAGCAGCGCCTGGTACCACAGTTCGGCCTGGGCGCGGGTGTTGGTGAAGACCAGGCTGCTGTCGCTGCTGTCGAGCTCCCGGCTGACTTGATTGAGCATCTTCAAGCCCATGTGCCCTGCCCAGGGGAAACGCTCGATCGCGTCGGGCAGCAGGGTATCGACCTGCAGTTGCTTGTCTTGCCGGCCTTGCACCAGCAACCCATCGCCTGGCAACAGCACGTCGCGTGCGTGCTGCAGGTTGCCGAGGGTGGCCGAGAGGCCCCAGGTAAGCAGCGGCGGGTGCCAGTGGCGCAGGCGTGCCAGGGCCAGTTGCAATTGCACGCCACGCTTGTTGCCCAGCAACTCATGCCATTCATCCACCACCACCAGGCGCAGGTTGGCGAAGTCGTCATGGGCCTGTGCCCGGGTCAGCAGCAGGGTCAGGCTCTCGGGGGTAGTAATCAACACGCTGGGCAGGCGCCGGGCCTGTCGCGCGCGTTCGGCGCTGGCAGTGTCGCCACTGCGCACGCCCACGCTCCAGTTCAGGCCCAGCTCATCGAGCGGCGCTTGCAAGGCACGCGCGGTGTCGGCGGCCAAGGCGCGCATGGGCGTCACCCACAGCACCTGCAAGGGGGCCGGCTGGCGGGCTGAGCTGGCAACGGCGAACGCGCGCAGGGCCGCCAGCCAGACGGCGTAGGTTTTGCCGGCGCCGGTACTGGCGTGTAACAGCCCGGACTCGCCGCGTTCGACGGCCGCCCAGACACGGCGCTGAAAGGCGAAGGGTTTCCAGCCGCGCAGGGCGAACCAGGCGTTGGCGAGGTCGGTGGAGGCGGCCATGGGGCGGGTGATCCTTCGAAGGCTGTGCTTCTACTGACCGCCCGCCAGGGGCATTGGTTTTACCGGATCAATTCCCCAGCAGGTAGCCGCTGCGGCACACCTGCTCGCCCGCCACATGGGCGATGACCATGCCTGCCGTCGCCATGCGGCGCACGCTACGGGCGTACAGCAGGCCGGGTTGGCTGTTGCGCACCGCAGTCACCCGGTCGTTGAGCGGGTCGATGACTTCGGCGATCAACTGGTCGGCTTGCAGGTGCTGGCCTGGGCGCGCGTGGTACACCAGCAAACCGCCAAGCGGCGTCGACACGGGCTCTACGGCCGCCAGGGGCGTGGCCGCGCGGGGCAGTGGAGGAAGGGGGGCGCAGGTGCCTTCGATGACGCCGTTGTGGGTCAGGAAGTCGAGGATCGCCTGGCAGTCCTTGCCGGCCAGGTCATGGCTCACGTCCGCCTGGCCGCGCAATTCGACAGTGACCGAGCAACAGCCCAGCGGAATTGGGAAGCGCTTGCCAAAGCGTTGCTGCAACTGCCACCAGACCAGGCTGAAGCATTCATCGAACGATTGCCCGCCTGAATCGGTGGCCAGCAGGCTCGCCTGGGCGCCCAGGTAGCGGGCCAGTGGCTCGATCTGTGGCCAGGCATCGGGCGTCGTGTACAGGTGCTCGACGGCTTCGAAGTCGCAGTGCAGGTCGAGTATCAGGTCGGCGTCGCAAGCCAGGCGTTGCAAGATCAGGCGCTGGGCCTGGAGTGGGGTGCGTGCGGGGTGGGCGTCTAGCCCGCGGCGCAGGTATTCGCGGATCAAGGCGACGTTGTGTGCGGCGTCCTGGGTCAGGTGTTCTTCGATCTGATCGCCGATGGAATCGGACAGATCGACGAAGTTGCGATTGAAATTCTCGCCACTTTGCAGTTCGAAGCGCCCCAGCGGGGCGTCCAGCAGTACCTGTTCGAGACCGACCGGGTTGGCCACCGGCACCAGGATGATTTCCCGCTGCAGACGGCCCTGTAGTTCCAGCTCGGCCAGCCTGCGCTTGAGGTGCCAGGCCACCAGCATGCCGGGCAGTTCGTCGGCATGCAGCGAGGCCTGGATGTACACCTTGCCGCCACCGCGTGGGCCAAAGTGAAAGCTGTGCAGTTGGCGTGAAATGCCCGGTACGGGAGAAAGCAGGTCGTGGGTCGAATGGTGCATGGTAGTCCTGGCTACGTGGCGAATACGGTCTGCGACACGGGTCGGCACACAGATAGAAGCATAATTTTTGCGTCTGCGCCTGTGCGAATTAGGCTCTGTCAGATCAGCAGCGCCTGCAGTGTCGCGAGGTCGTCGGCTTCTTCGACCGGTTTGTCCAGGCGCCAGCGCAGCATGCGTGGAAAGCGCACGGCGATGCCGCTTTTATGGCGTTTGGACAGGGCAATGCCTTCGAAACCCAGTTCAAACACCAAGGTCGGGGTCACGCTGCGCACCGGGCCGAACGTTTCCACTGTGGTTTTGCGGATGATCGCGTCAACCTTGCGCATCTCTTCGTCGCTCAGCCCTGAATACGCCTTGGCGAAGGGCACCAATGCTCGCCCGGCCGTGCCGGGCGGCGCGTCCCAGACGGCGAAGGTGTAGTCGCTGTAGAGGCTGGCGCGGCGGCCGTGGCCACGCTGGGCGTAGATCAACACGGCATCGACGCTGAACGGGTCGATTTTCCACTTCCACCAGGTGCCCATGTCTTTGGTGCGACCGACGCCATACAAGGCCTCGCGCTGCTTGAGCATCAGGCCTTCCACGCCGAGGCTGCGTGACTGCTCGCGCTGTTCGGCCAGCTCGGCCCAGGTTTGCCCTTCGAGCAAGGGCGAAAGCAGCACAGGCGCCAGCGGGTAATCTGCCACCAGGCGTTGTAACTGCTGACGACGTACGTGCTGCGCCTGGTTGCGCCAATCCTCGCCCTGCCATTCCAGCAGGTCATAGGCCTGCAGCACCACGGGCGCGTCGGCCAGCAGCTTCTTGCCCAGGGTCTTGCGGCCCAGGCGTTGTTGCAACAGGGCGAAGGGTTGCACGGCCAGGGCATCGTCCGTGGCCCCTGGTTTCCACACCAGGATCTCGCCATCGAGCACAACACCGTCCGGCAGTGTTTGCGCCAGGCTGTGCAGCTCGGGGAAGCGATCGGTGACGAGCTCTTCGCCACGCGACCAGACCCACAGCTGGCCGTCGCGCTTGACCACCTGTGCGCGGATGCCATCCCACTTCCATTCGATCTGCCAGTCGCTCGGCGGGCCGAGTTGCGCATCAAATTGCTCGACGGGCGCCTGCAGCGGGTGGGCCAGAAAAAAAGGATAGGGCTGACCGCCACGCTGGCGGTGTTCATCTGCCGACTCGGCAGCGATCAACTGCTGGTAACCGGCGGCGGTAGGGCGGTGGCTGATGTCGGTGTAGCCGACAAGGCGCTGGGCCACGCGCTTGGCGTCCTGGCCGGCCAGTTGCGCCAGGGCGCGGGTGACCAATAGCTTGGACACGCCGACGCGAAAGCTGCCGGTGATCAGCTTCAGGCACAGCATCAGGCTTGGCCGGTCGAGCTGCGCCCAGAGCGGGGGCAGGCGCTGGCGGATCACGTCGGGCGGCAGGCCACGAAGGGGCAGCAGGTGTGTCTCGACCCAGTGGGCCAACCCCTCGTCGCTGCCATGGCTGCTCTCGGGCAGCAGCAACGAGATCGTTTCGGCCAGATCGCCCACGGCTTGATAGCTCTCTTCGAACAGCCATTCAGGCAGTTCTGCCAGCTCAGTCGCCAGTTCGCGCAGCACACGGGTTGGCACCAGTTGCCGCGGGCGGCCGCCGGCGAGGAAGTACACGGCCCAGGCCGCATCCTCGGCAGGCGCCTGGGCAAAGTAGTCGCGCAAGGCGTCGAGCTTGGCGTTGCTGGAGGTGGTCGCGTCCAGGCGCAGGTACAGTGCGGCGAAGGCTTTCATGCCTCGGGCTCCGAGGTCGCGGGCTCGTCTTCGTCGCCGTATTCGGTGGCGAAGGCGCGAGCATCCAGGCCCTGTTCGTTCAAGTAGCGCACCAGCACGTTAACCGAGCCATGGGTGACCATCACGCGCTCCGCGCCGGTCTGGCCAATGGCCCACAGCAGGCCCGGCCAGTCGGCGTGGTCCGACAGCACGAAGCCGCGGTCGACGCCACGCCGCCGGCGTGTGCCGCGCAACAGCATCCAGCCGCTGGCGAAGGCATCGCTGTAATCGCCGAAGCGCCGCATCCAGCTACTGCCCCCGGCAGAGGGCGGAGCCAGGACCAAGGCTTGGCGCATTAATGGGTCGTTGCGCGGGATGTCGCCGGCATAGCGGGTTTCCGGCAGGTGCACGCCCGCTTCGCGGTACACCCGGTTCAACGGCTCGACCGCGCCGTGTACCAGAATCGGCCCGATGCTCGCGTCCAGCCCGTGGAGAATGCGCTGCGCTTTGCCGAAGGCGTAGCAGAACAGCACGCTGGCCTTGCCCTGCGCGCAATTGGCGCGCCACCAGGCGTTGATACCGGCGAACACCTGAGGCTGGCGGGGCCAGCGGTAGATAGGCAGGCCGAAGGTCGACTCGGTGATGAAGGTGTGGCAACGCACTGGCTCGAAGGGGGCGCAGGTGCCGTCGGGTTCGACTTTGTAGTCGCCCGAAGCGACCCAAACCTGGCCCTGGTATTCCAGGCGTACTTGCGCCGATCCCAGCACATGGCCGGCGGGGTGCAAGCTCAGGGTTACACCGTGGTGGAGGATGCGCTCGCCGTAGGCCAAGGTTTGCAGGTTGATGTTCTGGCCCAGTCGGCTGCGCAGGATGCCTGCGCCGGGTGCGGCGGTCAGGTAATGGTTATTGCCAGTGCGGGCGTGGTCGCCGTGGCCGTGGGTGATGATGGCACGGTCCACCGGCCGCCAGGGGTCGATGTAGAAATCACCGGGCGGGCAGTACAGGCCTTCGGGGCGGGCGATAACGAGGTCCATGGCACGGGCGCCGGTGGTGGGTTACCAGTTAGGAGCGCGGTGGGCGATGGGAAGTTCGAGTGAGTTCGTCGTGGGGGTTGTGGCGCCTGTGAGATCGAGCGCCGCTCGTGCGGCGCTTCGCAGCACAAGGCTGCTCCTACATTTTTACGGTTACGCCAAGAAGGTCGCGTGCCCTCGTCTCAGGAATAATTGGCCCGAAACAGATGTAGGAGCAGCCTTGTGCTGCGAAGCGCCGCGCGGGCGGCGCTCGATCTCACAGGCGCTACAAGAGAGGCGTCATGCACTCACGGCATCACACCATCCCCTTCACCGACCCGGCACCAAGGTCAGCCGCTGGCTCCCATACGCCCGCCCAAAGTTCTGCTGTTGCAGCGGCAGGCTCATGAAGCGCCCCTTGAACCAGGCATCCAACCCGTCGCTGTAGTGCGGGCTTGCCGCGTTGCCGGACTGGCCGCTGCTGGTCAGCACCTGCAACGGTTCGGCCTGGCCGAAATCGACGATCATGCGTGCCGATGCTGGCAGGCGGGTGTCGAAGTCACTGCCCCAGGCGTAGGGGGTGAGGGCCAGGGTACTGAAGTCGCCGCCGGCAGCCAGCGGTGAACGGCTGAGGGCATCACCCAGGCCATGGTAGGCCGGTGCCGGCCAGCGGTACTGGTGCAGCTTGCCCCACTGCCAAGCGCGGCGGTCGGCGCCGAGTTGCGCAGTGCCGGCATCCACCGCAGCGGCCAGGCTGCGGGCGAGAATCACCGGCTTGTCTTCTTTCTGCGGGGTGCTGCGGTCATCCCAAAACGGGCTGTCCTCGCGGCCCAGCAGGTGGTCGGCCTGTGCCGAGTAGGAGAGCCGTGCGTTGCTGACGAACGCCTGCCAGGCAGGGCTGGATTCTGGCCCGAGGTCGTCGAGGAAGGTTTCGCGGGCGAAGGCATGAAGGAACAGCTCGTACAGCGCGGCATCTGCCGACACCGGGCTCAGCCGGCCATCGAATGCCTTGAGCCGGGCCAAGGCGTCGCGGGCCTTGTCACGCTGAGTAGGTGGCAGGGCATCGATGGCTTGCTTGAGCGGTTGAGCCATGCCCGGTGCGTCGAACATCTGCTTGAGCTTGTCGGCCAGCAGGGTGACTTGATCGTTTTGCAGGGCCATCAGGCTGCGGCTGTCGTGACGGCCGTTGCCTGCCAACTGAGCCAGGCGCTCGGCGCGCTCGGGGTAGTACCAGGTGTTGGACAACTGCATGCCGTAGCCGCGCGGCAGGCTGCGCTGGTTGGCGTGGCCGATCCAGCCAGCCGGCGGGTCCTGATCGTATGGGTGCAGCATCGGGTCAGCGTAACCGTCCCAGTCGTAACGGCCGTCCCAGCCGGGCGAAGGCAGCAGGCCCTGGCCTTCTCGGCGGTTAGGGTAGCGCCCGCTGACTTGCCAGCCGATGTGCTCTGGCTCGGCGAAGACGAAGTTCAGCGCCGCGGCGGCGACTTCGCGGGTGCTGTCGAATGCCCGTTCGACGGTCTTGGCGCGGGTCAGGTCGAACAGCGCGTCGAGGCTGCGGTCGCCCTTGAATTGAGGCAGGTTCAGCGCCAGGCCCAGGCTGGCGCTTGCCGGCTGGGCAAGCAGGGTGCCGTGGCGCGTGTCGTACATGACCTCGCGCAGCGGGCGTTGGCCACGCACGAAGAAGGTTTCGCTGCGTGCTCGTGCTGGCAGCCATTTGCCGTCGGCCAGGTAGCTCAGCTGGTTGCCTTGGCGGCGCAGTTGCTCCAGGTACAGGTCCTGGTTGTCGGCCATCACGGCGCTGCTGCTCCAGGCGATCTTACCGTTGTAGCCGGCCAGCACGATCGGCAGGCCCGGCAGCGACAGGCCGGCGACCTGGTACTTGCCAGTGTGGATCTGCACCGGGCTTAGCGCGCAGGCGGCCTGGCTGTCGCTGGCCAGCAGGCTCTTGCCGCTGCGGCTGCGTTGGCCTGCCAAGGCCAGGTTGGCCGAGCCTGGGCTACCGAGCAGGTCGAGGTCGGCGAGCTTTTGGCTGGCTGCCGCCAGGGCGGGCAAGCCAGGTAGCTGGCTGGCGAGGTTGAGGCCCTTGAGCTTGTCCACTTCGCTGTCGGCCAACGGTTCGTCCGGTGCGCCGGGCAGCAGCCAGGCCAGCTTGTCGCTGCCGACCTTCTGCGCCAGGGTCAGGGCGCTAAGTTCTTCTTGCAGGTTCACCGATTGGCTGAAGGCGTACAGGCTGAAGATCAGCGCCGAGTCTTCTGGCTTCCAGTACTCAGGGCGATGGCCGCTGCTGGCCAGGCTGGCGGGCAGCTTGTCGCGGTAGCGGAACAGATAGGCGTTGACGCCGCGGGCGTAGACCTCGAAGAAGCGCTTGAGCCGTGGCGAGGCGTCGGCGTATTGCTGGGCGGCGCTTTGCTTGAGGTTGGCGGCGCGCATCAGGCGGTCGATGTCGAGGGCATCGCTGCCGGCAAGTTCGGCGAGGCGGCCTTGGGCGAGCAGGCGCATGGCGACCATCTGCTCGATGCGATCCCCGGCGTGTACGTAACCGAGGCTGAACAGCGCGTCATGGAAGTTGCCGCTCTCGATCAACGGCGCGCCCATGGCATTGCGCCGTACCGAGACGTTTTGTGCCAGGCCTTTGAGCGGCTGTACGCCGGTGGTCGGTGGCACGCTGTCCTGGTAGCCGCCCATCTGGCAACCGGCGAGTCCGAGCATGCCGAGCAGCGTGGCAGCGGTCGTGAACCGCGGGCGGAAGGGAGGAAAGGCGGGGGCGGCCATGACAAGGCTCCTGCAAGGCGTGGCGGGGGTTTGGAAGGCGCTAAGGTAGTGAGCACGCAGGCGCGGTGCAAGGTGCTGAGGCGGTTTATTTACGAATGGTATGTGGGAGGGGCGATGGGCGAGGGGCGGCAGGTGTAGGGCTTGAGTGATGTGGTGTTCTCAAGATCGAGCGCCGCCCGCGCGGCGCTTCGCAGCACAAGGCTGCTCCTACATCTGTTTCGGGCCAGTCATGCCTGAGAGAGAGGCGCGCGACCGCCTTGTTTGTTCGACTCGATATCGTGTCAGGCAATAAGGGGCCGCGCGCTCATGCGACAGGAATAATTGGCCCGAAACAGATGTAGGAGCAGCCTTGTGCTGCGAAGCGCCGCGCGGGCGGCGCTCGATCTCGAGAACAGCACATCACTCAAGCCCTACACCCAGGCCCTCAGTACAACGTGCCGATCAAGCGCCGTGGCACTTCTTGAACTTCTTCTCGCTGCCGCAAGGGCAAGGATCGTTGCGGCCAACGTCCTTCAGGGCGTTACGAACAGGTTCCTGATGGCCGTGGTTGCAGTGCGGGCCGTGCACATGGCCATGGTCGTGATCGTGGTGGTGATCATGATCGTGGTTGCAGTCAGGGCCATGAACATGAGGTTGCTGGGTCATTGCAAAGTTACTCCGGTATGAAATCACCGGGGATTATCTCACCACTGCGCGACAAGTGCAGGTCCCGGTGGAACAGCAACCCGGTGGCCAGCTCGCCCTGCAAGGTGTAATGCAGCGGTTGGTCACTTTTAAGCAGCTTGGCCAGCGGCTTGAGGTGCTGCCACAGGTTGGTCCGCGCTGTGATCTTAAAGGTGCGCCGGGCATGGCCGCCGACGCTGCGCCACACACTGGTCTCATCCTGCACCAGCAGCAGGTCGTTGAGCCGTATCGAATACGCCAGGCTGCGGATGAACAAGCGGCTGTCATTCGGGTTGTCGACGCGCAGGTGCAGCACGAACTCCTGCTCAAGCAGCCTGGCCTTGACCGTTTCGACCCTGACCAGGTGCACCTCAGGTTTGCGCCAGTCGTCGCCGCCCCAGCTGACGCAGCCCGCCAGCAGTGCCAGCAGGGCGCCGAGCAGCAGTACGCGGGCCTGGGCGATCATGCTCAGCTGGCCACGTAACTGGCACAGCATTTCTTGAACTTCTGACCGCTGGCGCAGGGGCAAGGGTCGTTGCGCCCGGCCTTCAGCCCGACCGTGGGGTCGATGAAGTACCAGCGCCCCTCATGCTGGACGAACGCCGAGCGCTCGCGGTGCTGGTGATCGCCGTCCTCATCGTGCCAGCGCGCGGTGAAGGTGACAAAACCGTGCTCGGGTTGGCCGCCCAGCACCTCGGCGCTTTCCACCTCCAGCCCCAACCAGGTGCTCTGGGCGCTCCAGCTGGCCATGGCGGCGCGGTCCAGCGCCGCTTGTTGAGCCGGCAGGGTGGTGCTCACCAGGTAGTCGATCAGGCCCAGCACGTAAGCGCTGTAGCGCGAGCGCATCAGCGTCTGGGCATCCGGCGCCGGGGTTCCGGCATGGTAGTGCCCGCAGCAGGCGTCGAGCAGGTTGCCACTGCCGCAAGGGCAGACCGAGACACTCATCATCACCACCAGTACTTTCCAAAATTTTCAGGGTTGGCCCAGAATCGCGCATTGAGCCAGTCCGGGACTTGCTTGTAGTCATGTAGATCATAGGTGAAGAGGCTCAACACCTGCCCTTCACGACGGAATTTTTCGCTGGCAGACAAGGCCAGGGCGAAAAAGTCGGTGTCTTGCCAACCGCAGGCCGAGAGGTCGGCCAGCACCGCAACCCGGCTGGCATTAAGGTTACGAATGCCGCCCAGCAGTTCCAGGCCGGTACGCTTGGGCAGGTGCTCCAGGCAGTCCACCAGCACCGCCAAGTCGAAGCGTTGACCGGCAAGGTCTGCCGGCAACGGGCCGGGTGCAGTCGTTGCGATGGCCACCTGCGGGTGTGCCTCGGCAAAGGCGTCCAGTGCGGGGAAGCGCGTGCCTACCAGCAACAGGCGTTGAGGGGTAAAACGCTCGAGCAGGGCCGCCAAGGCCTGCTGGGGCGTGCGCTGGGAAAAACCGTCGGTCATTGCCAATCCTCGTTCAAGTCATCCAAGACTAACGGGCCGCAGCGCCTGGGCAAAGCGGCATGTGACCGCGTCGTGGCTTATTGCTGGCAGGGATGGATTGCGCGGTCTTTACTCCCAGAGATCGGCCTTATGCCGATTCCCCTAGGAGAAGCAACGAAAATGAGCATAGTACGCACAGCGATACCCCTGGTACTGCTCACCAGTGTGTTGACTGGTTGTGCAGGTTTGCAAAAAACCGACTGGCCGAAGTGTGCTGCCGTCGGGGGCGTAGGCGGCGCCGCCTTGGGTGCCATCGAGAGTTCCAGCTGGGCTGGCTGGGGCGCGTTGCTGGGCGGTGGCCTGGCGGCGGGCTATTGCTGGGCCCATGGCGATGGCGACGAGGATGGTGACGGCGTGCCGGACAGCCGTGACAAGTGCCCCGGCACCCCACGCGGTGTGCAGGTCGATGCCAATGGCTGCCCGCCAGAACCGGTCGCGGTGGTCGAGGAAGTCGTGGTGCAGAAGGAAGAAGTCATCGTCATCCGCGATGTGCACTTCGAGTTCGACTCTGCGCGTCTGACCGCCAAGGATAAAGAGCGGCTGAACACCATCGCCACCCGCCTCAAACAGGAAGCACCGAGTGCCCGCCTTAGTGTCAGCGGCCATACCGACAGCGTGGGCTCTGACACCTATAACCAGAAACTGTCCGAGCGCCGTGCCCACTCGGTGACCGATTACCTGGTCGAGAGCGGTGTGCCGCGCAGCAGCTTCGTCTCGATAGTGGGTGCCGGTGAAACCCAGCCAGTGGCTGACAACGCCACGGCCGATGGGCGCGCCATGAACCGTCGCACCGAGATCAAGATCCAGCGGTGACGGCCAGCACCAGCGTCCGCGCCTGGAGCAGTGGCGCGGGCGCAGGCTGCTGGGCAGTTCGATCCGACAAGCGTCACTGCAGGGCCTCTGGCGCACGCCTTGGCATTACAGGTACTGTTGGTCGCACGGCTCGCTCGAACGGGCCGCTTCGACATAACAATAAATGTAGAGGGGCGGGGCTATGAAGTTCATCCTGGGCCTGGGCAAGGTCCTGACCGTTATCTTCTGGGGCGTGGCGCTGTTCAATCTGTTGATGCCGCAACCCTTGCCATTCAATCTTCTGATCAACGCGGCAGGCATTGTCTTGCTGAGCCTGCATGTGCTCGAGGTGTTGTTCTTCAACGCCAGCCTGCGTGGGCGCAGCCACCGTTGGTTCGACCGCTTGCAGATCCTGCTGACGGGGATCTTCCATGTCATGTCCATTCCTCGTGCGCAGGAGGCGCCGCGCAATGCGTAATCTGATGTTGCTGGCGGTGTTGGCCGCGCCCTTGGCCCAGGCCGAAAGCCTTGAAGTGGCTTCCAATTCCATGCTGCGCTTGCCCGACAAGTCGGCCAGCGTGCACCTTGAGTCCCTGCGCGTGGCCGACTCGGCGACGCTGCTTTTGCCTGCCACGCTCACCGAGTTGAAGGTCGATCACCTGCAACTGGGGCGCGAGGCGCGTATCGCCATTGCCCCCGCTGACTACCCGCTGCGCATCGAAGCACGCAGTGCCCGGCTGGGTGAGGGCAGCCAGATCAGTGCCCCGGGTGCGCCAGGCACCTACCAGCGTGCGGCCCGTTCCGGGCGAAGCCTGGACTTGAAGCTGGATGAGTTAGAGGCCGAGCAACTGTCGATCGATGCCCGAGGCGGTGCCGGCGCGCCGGGTTATGCAGGGCTTGATGGTGCCAACGGCCAAGCCGGGGGCTGCACCTGGGGCCAAGCCAGCCGCGGCGCCAATGGCGATGATGGCGGCAACGGGCATGACGGTGCGGCGGGTGGGCGAATTCGCCTGAGTGTGCCGCAGGGCTTTGCTCAATCGCGCATTGTGGTGCGCCTGGATGGCGGTGCCCCAGGCCAGGCCGGCACAGCGGGCAAGGCAGGCAAAGGCGGGGCGAGTAAAGGGTGTTTGGTCTATCGCACCGATGCCGGTGCCAGCGGGCGGCCGGGGCAACCGGGCCAGCCAGGCCTGGCCGGTGCCTCGGGTGAGTTGATCCTGCAGCGCCTTTGACCCGCGCGGGCGGCGCGGCCCAGGGTTGCGTCGCCTACAGCACCCACCGCGAGCTGGCCACTGCCACCACCGCGATGCCCAGCAGCAGGTTGATGCCGACCATCCGTCGAATCCTGCCCAGTACCGCGGCCCCCGCCGCCCAGTCCTCGGCCTGCACGGCTGTTTTCAGCTCTGGCAGCAGCAAGGCCTGGATGCGCATGAACAGGGCGAACATGGCAATGCCGCCACCGATCATCACATGCACGTACTTGGGCGCGGTCTCGAAGCCTGTGAAGCGCATGTGCAACATGCCGATACCACTGATCGCCAAAATCGCGACCGCCAACCAGACCCATCTGAAGAAGCGTCGGAAAACTTCCACCCACAACCGCAGGCGCGCAGGCCCGTCGAGGGCTGCAACCGTTGCCGGCCGCAGCACCAGCCAGGCGAAGAACATGCCGCCGACCCAGACCAGCGCGGCCAGGACATGCAGTGTGTAGGGGAGGGCAAAGGCAAGCATCCGGATCTCCATGCGGCATAAAGGGCAATAGCGGGGTATGATAGCCGCCCATGCGAAACACTGAAAATATATCCAGCCCTTCGGGCGCCTGCAGACCATGATCAGCAACGAACTCAAAGCCACCATCCAGGGCGCCTACTCGCGTTTTCTCGAAGCCAAGAGCCTCAAGCCGCGCTACGGCCAGCGCCTGATGATCGCCGAAGTGGCCAAGGTGCTCGGCGACATCGCCTGCGACGATGAAGGCCGCCGTGCCGGCGAGCCTGCCGTTGTCGCCGTCGAGGCGGGTACCGGTACCGGCAAGACGGTCGCCTATGCGCTGGCCGCGATCCCGGCCGCCAAGGCTGCCGGCAAGCGCCTGGTCATCGCCACCGCGACTGTCGCCCTGCAAGAGCAGATCGTCTTCAAGGACCTGCCCGACCTGATGCGCAGCAGCGGGCTGAATTTCAGCTTCGCCCTGGCCAAGGGACGCGGCCGCTACCTGTGCCTGTCCAAGCTCGATGTGCTGCTGCAAGAAGGCCACGCACAATCGGCCACTGCGCAGTTGTTCGAGGAAGAAGGCTTCCACATCGAAGTCGACGAGCGCAGCCAGAAACTGTTCAACAGCATGATCGAGAAACTGGCGGGCAACCGCTGGGACGGCGACCGCGACAGCTGGTCCGAAGCCCTGGAAGACCAGGACTGGGCACGCCTGACGACCGATCACAGTCAATGCACCGGCCGCCACTGCCCTAACTTCCAGCAGTGCGTGTTCTATAAAGCGCGCGAGGGCATGGGCAAGGTCGACGTGATCGTCACCAACCATGACATGGTCCTGGCTGACCTGGCCCTGGGGGGCGGCGCGGTGTTGCCCGACCCACGCGACACCATGTACGTGTTCGACGAAGGCCACCACCTGCCAGACAAAGCCATTGGCCACTTCGCGCATTACTCGCGCCTGCGCTCCACGGCCGACTGGCTGGAGCAGACCGCCAAGAACCTCACCAAGCTGCTGGCCCAGCACCCGTTGCCGGGTGACCTGGGCAAACTGATCGAACAGGTGCCGGAGCTGGCACGTGAGATCCGCACCCAGCAGCAGTTCATGTTCACCCTGTGCGAACAGGTCGCGGACTTCCGCCCCAGTGAAGACACCGAGGGCCGTGAACGCCCGCGCTATCGCTTCGAAGGGGGCGTGGTGCCGGAGCAGATCCGCGAGGTGGGCATCGAACTGAAAAAGGGCTTCGCCCGTCTCAACGACCTGTTCACTCGCCTGGCCGACCTGCTGAAGGAAGGCATGGACGGTGAAGTCAATATCGGTATCGCCAGCCACCAGGCCGAAGAATGGTACCCGCTGTTCGGCAGCCTGGTGACCCGCGCACAGGGCAACTGGGAGCTGTGGACGGCCTTCACCGCCGAAGACCCCGAAGACAGCCCGCCCATGGCGCGTTGGCTGACCCTGGCCGAAAGTGGAGCGTTGTTCGACATCGAAGTCAACGCCAGCCCCATTCTCGCCGCCGAAATGCTCCGTCGCAGCCTGTGGAGTGTCGCCCACGGCGCGCTGGTGACCTCGGCCACGCTCACCGCCCTGGGCAAGTTCGACCGCTACCGCATGCGTTCGGGCCTGCCGCGTGATGCCGTTACCTGCGTGGTCCCCAGCCCGTTCGTGCATGGTGATGCCGGCCTGCTGCGGGTGCCCGACCTGGGCGCCGACCCACGTGATGCGGCGGCGCACACCGCCGCCATCATCCGCGAGCTGCCCAACATGCTCGACGATGCCCGCGGTGCGCTGGTGCTGTTCTCGTCGCGCAAGCAGATGCAGGATGTGTTCGACGGCCTGGACCGGGACTGGCGCAAGCTGGTGCTGATCCAGGGCAACCTGTCCAAGCAGGAGACCTTGAACAAGCACAAGGCGCGGGTCGATGACGGCCAGCACAGCGTGTTGTTCGGCCTGGCCAGCTTTGCCGAAGGTGTCGATTTGCCCGGTGCCTATTGCGAGCATGTGGTGATCGCCAAGATCCCCTTCGCCGTGCCCGACGACCCGGTCGAGGCGGCCCTGGCCGAGTGGATCGAAGCCCGCGGCGGTAACCCGTTCATGGAAATTGCCGTGCCGGATGCCTCGTTGCGGTTGATCCAGGCCTGTGGCCGGTTGCTGCGGACCGAGCAGGATCGCGGCGTCATCACCTTGCTCGATCGGCGCCTGGTCACCCAGCGCTACGGCAAGGCTATTCTCAATGCGCTGCCGCCCTTCCGGCGGGAGATTTCCTGACGGCCGGAGCACACTGCTCCGGCTTGTTGTCCATCACTCAGTCTTGGGCTCACGAGGGCCCTGAAGGAGAGCCCCAGCCCTATGGTCCGCCGTACCCTGCCTGTCGTATTCGCCCTGTTGTTCAGCTCGCCCTTGCTGGCCGGGCAGCAGACGCTGTTCAGCTTCGTGCGCCCGGCCTCGGTGGTCAACGTGGTGACCGAAGATGCCGGCATGCCGCAGTACAACGCAGAGCAAACGGCCGGGGGGGAGGTGCTGCGGCGTGTGGTGTTCAACCCGGTCGAGCGGCCGACCCTGCGCCTGAGCCCGCAAAGCGGTGCCTGGGACTGGTCGGCCGGGCAGTTCCTGACCTTGCGCCTGCAAAGCGCCATGGATTGGGCGCTGACTGTGGATGTCACCGTGCTGGGCACTGATGGCCGCAAGCTGACCAGCCGCATCGACCTGCCAGCCGGGCCGGCCCAGACGGTGATGGTGCCGCTCACGGCCACCTCGCCGTTGAGCCAGGGCATGCGCGCTGGCCCGCCAATGCCGTGGACGTATGCCGGCCAGCGCCTGCTGCTGACCAGTAGCGCGGGCGCTGTAGACCTTAAGCAAGTGGCCTCTGTCAGCCTGACGATCCCCAACCCCAAGGTGGCGCAGAGCCTGCTGATCGAGAAAGTGGGTATTCAGGATGACGACCAGGCCTATAAAGCGGCCTACCACGAGCTGATTGACGCTTATGGCCAGTCCACGCGTGGCCAATGGCCTGAAAAAATCGGCAGCGACGAGCAGCTCAAGGCTGCCGATGTGCGCGAACAGCAGCAACTCAAGGGCTGGCTGGCAGAGCTTGGCAAGCAGCCCCTGGACACCTATGGCGGGCTGCTGGACGGGGCGGCGTTCGAGGCCAAGGGCTTTTTCCGAACCGAGAAGCGTGATGGGCGCTGGTACCTGGTAACGCCGGATGGCCACCCGTTCTACTCGCTGGGTGTCAACGCCGTGGCCGCGGATGGCGGGCGCACCTACGTCGAAGGCCGTGACGGCATGTTCAAGGCGCTGCCCGGCGATAATGATCCGCTGGCGGCGTTCTATGGCAAGGGTAACAACGACGACGGCAATGCCTCGTCGCAAGGGCGCAACTTCAAGCAGGGGCGTTGGTTCGACTTCTATGCCGCCAATATCCAGCGCACCTATGGCAAACCTTGCACGCCCAGCGTTGAGGGGCAGCCTGCAGTAGAGTGCCCGCCATTGGTGCTGGATGCCTCGCGCTGGCAGACGCACGCGCTCGATCGCCTGCAAGCCTGGGGTTTCAATACCCTGGGTAACTGGAGCGATTCGGCGTTGGGCCAGGCCAAGCGCATGCCCTACACCTTGCCGCTGTCGATTGTCGGTGACTACGCCAGCATCAGTACGGGCATGGACTGGTGGGGCAGCATGCCCGACCCCTTCGACCCTCGGTTCGCCATGGCCACCGAGCGCGCGGTCGCCATTGCCGCCCGGGACCACCGTGATGACCCGTGGCTGATCGGCTACTTCGCTGACAACGAGCTGGCCTGGGCCGCCCCGGGCAATGACCCCAAGGCCCGCTACGGGCTGGCCTACGGCACACTGCGCCTGACCACCGACGTGCCCGCCAAGCGTGCCTTCCTCAAGCAACTGCGGGACAAATACCGCAACCAGGAGGGCCTGTCCAAGGCTTGGGGGATTGAACTGTCCGCCTGGGAGCTGATGGAAGACCCCGGTTTCGAGGCCCCCTTGCCCAACCCGGAGCACCCGGAAATCGAGCGGGATTACCAGTACTTCCAACAGGTGTTCGCCGAGACCTATTTCAAGACCATCGCCGATTCGTTGAAGTGGCACGCGCCCAATCACCTGCTGCTCGGCGGCCGCTATGCGGTGAGCACGCCAGAAGCGGTCAAGGCCTGTGCGGAGTTCTGCGACGTGCTGAGTTTCAACTTCTATACCCTCAAGCCTGAGGACGGTTACGACTTCGCCCGCCTTGCCGAGCTGGACAAGCCGGTGCTGGTGTCCGAGTTCCAGTTCGGCTCCCGCGACCGTGGGCCGTTCTGGCCGGGGCCGTTGGAGGTGGCGCGTGAAGAAGACCGTGGGCCGGCCTATGGCAACTTCCTCAAGGCCGCGTTGGCGCAGCCGATGATCGTCGGGGCGCATTGGTTCCAGTACCTGGACCAACCGGCCAGTGGGCGGCTGCTCGATGGTGAGAACGGGCACCTGGGGCTGGTGGCCATCACTGATGTGCCCTACCCAGGGTTCGTCGAGGCGGTGCGTAAAAACAACCAGCAGGCCATTGGTCAGTTGCGCGCGCAGTTGGCCAAGCCGCAGCCGTGAGCCATCGGGGCCGTCAAACGGCCCCTTTACCTGCGACCACCCAGCCTAAGCCAGTTTGCAAAACCGCCAACTACTGAAACAATGCACGCCATTTTCAGAAGGTCGTACGGAGAACAGTGGGTGCAGATCCAGGGTCACTATGAGCTGAAGTTCGAGGCGGTGCGTGAAGCCTTCGCCGAGTTGTTCGATGATCCCCAGGAGCGTGGCGCGGCGCTGTGCATCCAGGTGGGCGGCGAGACCGTGATCGACCTGTGGGCGGGCACCAGCGACAAGGACGGGCAGCAGGCCTGGCACAGCGACACCATCGCCAACCTGTTCTCCTGCACCAAGACTTTCACCGCCGTCACCGCCTTGCAACTGGTAGGCGAGGGCAAATTGGCGCTGGATGTTCCGGTCGCGCATTACTGGCCCGAATTCGCTCAGGCCGGCAAGCAGTCCATCACCCTGCGCCAGTTGCTCAGCCATCGCGCTGGCCTGCCGGCCATCCGTGAGTTGCTGCCTGCCGAGGCGTTGTATGACTGGCAGGCGATGGTCGATGCCTTGGCCGCCGAAACCCCGTGGTGGGCGCCTGGCACCGAACACGGCTACGCCGCCATCACTTATGGCTGGCTGATCGGGGAGCTGATCCGCCGTGCAGACGGCCGTGGCCCAGGCGATTCGATCGTGGCCCGTACGGCCCGGCAGTTGGGGCTGGACTTCCATGTCGGCCTGGCGGATGACGAGTTTTACCGTGTGGCGCATATCGCACGCGGCAAAGGTAACCCCGGCGATGCCGCGGCCCAGCGCTTGCTGCAGGTGACCATGCGTGAGCCCGAGGCGCTGTCGACCCGTGCGTTCACCAACCCGCCAGCGATTCTCACCAGTACCAACAAGCCCGAGTGGCGGCGCATGCAGCAACCGGCGGCCAATGGCCACGGCAATGCCCGCAGCCTGGCAGGCTTCTATGCCGGGCTGCTCGATGGCAGCCTGCTCGAGTCCGAGCTGCTCGACGAACTCACCCGTGAGCACAGTATCGGCCAGGATCGCACCTTGCTGACCCAGACCCGTTTCGGCCTGGGCTGCATGCTTGACCAGCCCGAGGTGGCCAATGCCACCTTTGGCCTCGGTGCCCGTGCGTTCGGGCATCCCGGCGCGGGCGGCTCAGTAGGTTTCGCCGACCCAGAGCACGATGTGGCATTCGGTTTTGTGGTCAATACCCTTGGCCCGTATGTGCTCATGGACCCAAGAGCCCAGAAGTTGGTCCGCGTTCTTGCCAGTTGCCTTTGATCGGGTAATGCGGGTATTGGCTGACCCCTTTGACTATCCTCAATGTCTACGCGTTAAGTGCGTTGGCAAAATTTCCTTCTATTTCATGGTGTATCGCTGATGTCTTCACATAAAACCTTAGCACTCGCCCTGTGCCTGACCGCCGTTACCGGCTGCGCCAGCCACTCCCCGGACGCCGCGAAGGACAGTGGTTTCAACTGGTGGCCTTTTGGGTCGGACCAGGTTGCCGAGCAGGAAGTGAAGCAAGCCGTCACCGAAAAGGTCGCCAAGGCCGATGCCAAGTCTGAAAGCGCAAGCCGCTGGTGGTGGCCGTTTGGCGGCGACGACACGGCCAAAGGGCCTGTTGTACCGAAGATCGACCAGAAAGCCACCCAAGCCTGGTTGGACGAATACGAGCCCAAGCTGCGTGAAGCCATCAAGGACAGCAAGCTGGAACTGGAGCGCCGTGACAACGTGCTGGCGGTGACCATTCCGGTGGACAGCTCGTACAACCCTGATCGCCCGAACATGCTGCTGCCGATGACCCTGGGCCCGATCACCCGTGTGGCCAAGACCGTCGAGGGCGATTCCAAGACCGCCGTGTTGGTGCTGGGCCATGCCGACAGCAGCGGTGTTGCAGCGGCTAACCAGAAGCTCAGCCTGGAGCGCGCCGCCTCGGTGTCGGCGATTTTCCGCCTCAGCGGCCTGCAACGTGATCGCCTGAGCCTGAAGGGGATGGGGTCGGTAATGCCGCGCGCCGCCAACGACAGCGCCGAAGGCCGTGCACTGAACCGCCGTGTGGAATTGCTGCTGACGCCACAGAACACCATGCTCGCGCTGCTGGCCAAGTACCAACAGGCCGCGCCGGCACCGACCCCAGCGTCGATGGTCGCGGTTCAGGATGCCAAGGCACCTGCCGCCAAGGCCGTCAGCACCAAACCGGCTGCCAAGGCCGCTGCCAAACCGGCCGCGAAAAAGCCTGTCGCCAAGGCCAAGGCACCCGCCAAGACGGCTGCAAAAAGCAAAGCCGCGCCGGCCAAGCCCGCTGCCAAGAAGGCGACCACCGACAAGAAAGTAGCCGCCAACAGCCCTGCGAAGACCAACTGATCGTCAAGGAAACGCAGCCATGACTCAAACCCTGGCCGATATGCGCCGCGACTACACCCGTGATGGCCTGGCAGAAGCCCAGGCCCCGGGGGAGCCGTTCGCTTTGTTCCACCAGTGGTTCGCCGATGCGGTGAAGACTGAACAACCCCCGGTCGAGGCCAACGCCTTGACCCTCGCCACGGTCGATGGCGAGGGCCGGCCCCATTGCCGCGTCTTGCTGCTCAAGGGGCTCGATGACCGTGGTTTTACCTTCTTCACCAACTACGAAAGTGCCAAGGGCCAGCAACTGCAGGCCAACCCTTTCGCCGCCATGACGTTCTTCTGGCCGGCGCTGGAGCGCCAGGTACGTATCGAAGGGCGTGTGGAGAAGGTCACGGCCAAGGAGTCGGACGATTACTACCAGGTGCGACCGCTGGGCAGCCGCCTGGGGGCTTGGGCCTCGCCGCAAAGCCAGGTAATAACCGGCCGCGAAGCGTTGGAAGCGCTGGTAAAGGCGACCGAGGCGCGGTTCTGTGACACTCAGCCGCATTGCCCCGAGCATTGGGGAGGGTACCGTCTGTTGCCTGAGCGTATCGAGTTCTGGCAGGGGCGGGCGAGCCGCCTGCATGACCGGTTGAATTACCGCCTGGTCGATGGGCAATGGCTGCGAGAGCGGCTGGCACCCTGAGATCCTGGGGCTGCTTTGCAGCCCATCGCGACACAAGGCCGCTCCTACAGGAGATCGTGTATCCAGCAACTGGCGCGTTCCCCTGTAGGAGCGGCCTTGTGTCGCGATGGGCCGCAACGCGGCCCCAGCGATCGATCAGGTTACCTCGTATAAGCCGCCGCCTCCCGCTCCAACCAACTCGCCAGCGCCTTGCGCTTGACCTTCTCTTTGCGTGCCTGCTCCAGCCGCTGCAACATGTAGTCACGCTTCTGCGCATCCTTCCCGGCCATCGATAGCGCCAGGTCGCGGTCCATCCAGCGGCGCATGCGCACATACAGCCACCCATGGAAGTACAGCCCTGCGACAGTTGTCACCACGACGATGAAGTAATCCATGGCTATCCTTGGTCTCACTTGAAAGGCCCCTCGATACAGTCCATGCAGGCTGTACCCAGGCTGAATGAAAACAATTTTATTGCGTCTGCGTCGTGACAGCCGTCAACGCGCAGCGTCTAATGAACACCGATGACTTTTGGAGATTTTACCTATGCGTAAATCCGCTTTGCTGGTGGCGACCTTTACCACCATGTCGCTGTTGCTGGGGGGCTGTGCCTCGAGCCTGACCGGCGATAGCTACTCCCGTGATGAGGCCCGTCGCGTGCAGACAGTGCGTATGGGTACCATCGAATCCCTCCGTCCGGTCAAGATCGAAGGCACCAAGACCCCAATCGGCGGTGGCGCTGGCGCCATTGTCGGTGGCGTTGCCGGCAGTGCAGTCGGTGGTGGCCGCGGCAGCATCGTTGCTGCCGTAATTGGTGCAGTGGCCGGTGGCCTGGCAGGTTCTGCCGCCGAGGAAGGCATCACTCGCACCCAGGGTGTTGAAATCACCGTGCGTGAAGATGACGGCAGCATGCGTGCCTATGTGCAGGCCGTTCAGGAAAACGAGATTTTCCGGGTTGGCGACCGTGTTCGCATCATGACCGTCGACGGTACCAGCCGCGTCTCGCACTGAGCCTTGACCCGGTTGTAGCGCAACAATAAAAAACCCCGACATGGCCACGCCAGTCGGGGTTTTTTAATGCCACTGTTTTTAGCTTGCGAGGGGTTTTCGGCTGGCCATGGCAGTGACGGCATAGCCGATGACCGCGGCGAAGAACGAGCCCGTAAGGATGCCCATGCGGTCCATGCCCGCGTAATCGCTACTGCCTGGCACGAATGCCAGCGAGCCCACGAACAAGCTCATGGTGAAGCCGATGCCACAGAGGATCGCCACCCCCAGCAATTGCCCCCAGTTTGCGCCTGCCGGCAACGCGGCCAGGCCAAGTTTGATCGCCACCCAGGTCAGGCCGAAGACCCCTACCGTCTTACCCAGCAGCAAGCCGACAGTGATACCCAGCGGTACTGGATGAGTGAAGCTGTCCAGGTTCATGCCTGCCAGCGAAACACCGGCGTTGGCGAAGGCGAACAGCGGCAGAATGGCGTAGGCAACCCAAGGGTGCAGGGCATGCTCCAGGGACAGCAGCGGCGACGTTTCGGCGTTGCGGGTGCGCAGTGGGATGCACAGCGCCAGGGCGACACCCGCCAGCGTGGCGTGAACACCGCTCTTGAGCACGCACACCCAAAGCACCAGGCCGATGATCAGGTAGGGCCCGAGTTTGACCACGCCAAGCCGGTTCATGGCCAGCAGCGCTACCAGGCAGGCGCCGGCCAGCAACAGCGAGACGCTCGACAAGGTGCCCGAATAGAACAGGGCAATGACAATGATCGCGCCCAGGTCATCGATGATCGCCAGGGTCATCAGGAACAGCTTCAGCGAGACCGGTACCCGCTTGCCCAGCAGTGCCAGCACGCCCAGGGCGAAGGCAATGTCGGTGGCGGTGGGGATGGCCCAGCCGGCGACCGCAGCCGGGTCGTCGCGGTTGATGAACCAGTAGATCAGTGCTGGTATCACCATGCCACCCACCGCAGCGGTAGCGGGCAGGACTATCTGCGAGGGCTTGGAGAGGTGGCCGTCGACCACCTCGCGCTTGACCTCCAGGCCGATGAGCAGGAAGAACAGCGCCATCAGGCCGTCGTTGATCCACAGCAGCAAGGGCTTGGCGATTTCCAGCGCGCCAACTTTGACCGCCACCGGGACGTCGAGCAGGCCGTTGTACAGGTAGGACAAAGGTGAGTTGTTGATGACCAGCGCAAGAACGGCCGCGGCGATCAGCAGCAGACCGCTGGCAGCTTCGAGCTGAAAGAATCGGGTGAAGAGGCTACGCACGGGCTATGGGCTCTCCCTGAGAGATTAAGGATGGAACGGGCGTACACCCTAGCCTGTGGCGATATGCTTTAAAACAAAAACTATATTCGTTTTTGTTATATGTTATTGCTGCCTGGGCTGTGGCAAGCCTAGACGGTGTTGCGGAATGCGTGGGTAGGGTAAATCCGATTATCTCTGCAGGCTTTTCTGGCACTGCAGGGCCCCGCAGACTCGATTCCGTGTAGGAGCAGCCTTGCGCTGCGAAGAGGCCGGTGAAAGCAGCGAAGCTCTATGTGCTGCCACCGGCCTCTTCGCAGCGCAAGGCTGCTCCTACCAGAGGCGGGCCTTATGCGTTCAGCCCGAGCATATCCCGCGCCACCGCCTCGGCAATGCGAATGCCATCGACGCCAGCGGACAGAATACCGCCCGCATAACCCGCACCTTCGCCCGCTGGGAACAGCCCCTTCAGGTTCAGGCTCTGGAAGTCTTCACCCCGGGTGATGCGCAGCGGCGAAGACGTGCGCGTCTCGATGCCGGTCAGTACAGCATCGTGCAGGTTATAGCCCTTGATCTGCCGATCGAATGCCGGCAGTGCTTCGCGGATCGCCTCGATGGCGAAGTCCGGCAAGCTCGGCGCCAGGTCGCCCAGGGTCACGCCCGGTTTATAAGACGGTTCGACACTGCCCAGGGCCGTGGACGGCCTGCCGGCCACGAAGTCGCCAACCAACTGCGCCGGTGCCTGGTAGTTGCTGCCACCCATCACGTAGGCGTGGGCTTCCAGGCGCTCCTGCAGCTCGATACCGGCCAACGGGCCACCCGGGTAGTCGCGTTCCGGGTCGATGCCGACGACGATGCCGGAGTTGGCATTACGTTCGTTACGCGAGTACTGGCTCATGCCGTTGGTAACGACGCGGCCAGGCTCGCTGGTGGCCGCGACCACGGTGCCGCCTGGGCACATGCAGAAGCTGTACACCGAACGGCCGTTCTTGGCGTGGTACACCAGTTTGTAGTCGGCGGCGCCGAGCTTCGGGTGGCCGGCGTACTTGCCCAGGCGCGCCTTGTCGATCAGCGTTTGCGGGTGCTCGATACGGAAGCCGACCGAGAAGGGCTTGGCCTCCATGAACACGCCCTTGGCGTGCAGCATGCGGAACGTGTCGCGGGCACTGTGGCCCAGGGCCAGGACCACATGGCGCGAATGCAGCTGCTCGCCGCTTTCCAATACCACGCCGGTCAGCTGCCCATCATCGGTCAGCAGGTCGGTGACTTTCTCCTGGAAGCGCACTTCGCCGCCCAGGGCGATGATGTCCTGACGCATCTGCTCGACCATACCGGTCAGGCGGAAGGTACCGATGTGCGGCTTGTTGATGTAGAGAATCTCATCGGGCGCACCGGCCTTGACGAACTCTTCCAGCACCTTGCGGCCGTGGTGCAGCGGGTCCTTGATCTGGCTGTACAGCTTGCCGTCGGAGAACGTCCCGGCGCCGCCTTCGCCGAACTGCACGTTGGACTCCGGGTTGAGCACGCTTTTGCGCCACAGGCCCCAGGTGTCCTTGGTGCGCTGGCGCACTTCTTTGCCGCGCTCGAGGATGATCGGCTTGAAGCCCATCTGCGCCAGCAACAGGCCGGCAAAGATGCCGCAGGGGCCGAAGCCGACCACGATCGGGCGTTGCTCGACCTCGGCAGGGGCGTGGCCGACGTACTTGTAGGTAACGTCAGGCGCGACGCCGATGTTGCGATCGTCTTCGAATGTGCGAAGCAGCTCGGCTTCGTTGCTGGCTTCGAGGTCGATGGTGTAGATGAACAGCAGTTCGCTGTTTTTCTTGCGTGCGTCGTAGCTGCGCTTGAACAGGTTGAAGCTGAGCAATTGCTCATCGCGGATGCCCAGGCGCTGGACGATGGCTTCGCGCAGGGCTTCGTCAGGGTGGTCCAGGGGCAGCTTCAGTTCGGTGATTCGTAGCATGGCAGGGTCCAGTATCCCGGCCATGGGCGGCCGGCGGCTTTACACAAACCGCCAAGTATAAGCTGTTCGCCGCCCTGACTGGCAGGATAAAAGCGCCCGGCGATCAGTTGTCGCGTGCACCACCGTAGTAACCGCAGCCTTGCAGGGTCTTGCCATCGATGCGCAGCTCGGCGCGCAAGTGACGAACTGCCCCGGTCGCGCTGTCCACGCAGCGTTGCGGTGCGACCCAAAGCTCCACGTGCTGGCCGTTGGCTTCGCTGGTCAGGGTCAGGCCGCCACCGGGTACTTCTTCTTCCAGGAACGGCAGGGGCAGCGGCGCCTGGCCTACGCGGCTGACGACCATGCCTTTGCCGCTGGCTTTGATGTCCCAGTCGGGTTCGTGGCCGTTGGCACGCAGGGTCAGTTGTTTGAAGTTGGGGTCTTCACAGGCCCGGGTCGAGGGCTCCAGGCGGTACAGGCGGCGGACGTCGAGCTGGCCGTCGGTATTGGCCTGCTTGCTGCCAGTCAGGCGGCCGCGCACGTCGGCGAACAGCTTGTCGCCAGCATCCTTGGCGAGGTTGGCGGCTTCCTGCAGGATGCCAGTGCTGGCGGCGTCGTTGATCACGAAACGGCGGCTTTCATTACAGGGTTTGAACAGCAACTGGCCCCCGGCGGCGCTCAGTTCGCCCTGCATGCGCGTGGTGCCGATGTTCGGGTCGGTCGGCGTGGCAGCCATGAGCTGGCAGCCGGCGAACAGGGGCAGCATGGCGGCGAGCAGCAGGGAGGGGGTGAGGCGCATGGGGCGGGCTCCGGCGATCGTTGCAAAAGAGCTGGCCACGTTACTCAGGGTGCGCGGCGATCACAAGCTTTGTTGATAGCCTGTGCCGGCCTCTTCGCGGGTAAACCCGCTCCCACAGGTACTGCACAGCTTTCAAAGTATCTGCTGGTCTGTGGGAGCGGGTTTACCCGCGAAGAGGCCGGCACAGGCCATATAAATGCAGCAGGAAGAACAAAGGGCCCGAAGGCCCTTTGCTCATCAACCACCCAGGTAGGCGTCACGCACCTTCGGGTCACTCAGCAGTGCTTCACCCGTGCCCTGCATCACCACCCGTCCGTTTTCCAGTACATAGGCACGGTCGGCGATCTTCAGCGCCTGGTTGGCGTTCTGCTCCACCAGGAACACCGTCACGCCGTCACGGCGCAGCTGTTCGATGATGTCGAAGATCTGCTGGATAATAATCGGCGCCAGGCCCAGCGAAGGTTCGTCGAGCAGCAACAGCTTGGGCTTGCTCATCAGCGCCCGGCCAATGGCGAGCATCTGCTGCTCGCCACCGGACATGGTGCCGCCGCGCTGGATATAGCGCTCCTTCAGGCGCGGGAACAGCTGCAGGACCTTGTCCAGCTGCTCCTGGTAATCGCCCTTGTCGGTGAAGAAACCGCCCATGGCGAGGTTCTCTTCGACCGTCAGACGGGCGAACACGCGGCGCCCTTCGGGGACTACGGCGATGCTCTTGCGCATGATATGCGAGGAGGTCTGGCCGACCAGTTCTTCACCCAGGTACTTGATGCTGCCACTGTGCGCCTGCGGCGAGCCGCACAAGGTCATCAGCAGGGTCGACTTGCCTGCGCCGTTGGCGCCGATCAAGGTGACGATCTCGCCCTGGTTGATTTCCACGTTGACGCTGTGCAGTGCCTGGATCTTGCCGTAGAAGGTGGAAACGTTCTCGAACTTCAGCATTTACGCTTCCCCCAGGTAAGCCTTGATCACATCAGGATTGTCGCGAATCTGCTCCGGCGTGCCGTCGGCCAGGGGGGTACCCTGGTTGATCACCACGATATGGTCGGAGATGCTCATCACCAGCTTCATGTCGTGCTCGATCAGCAGCACGGTGACGTTGTGTGATTCGCGCAGGTAGGCGATCAGGGCTTTGAGGTCTTCGGTCTCTTTCGGGTTCAGGCCTGCTGCCGGTTCGTCGAGCATGATGATCCGTGGCTGGGTCATCATGCAGCGGGCGATTTCCAGGCGGCGTTGCTGGCCGTAGGCGAGGGTGCCGGCGGTGCGGTTGGCGAATTCGGTCAGGTTGACCTTCTCCAGCCAGTACTGCGCGCGTTCCATGGCTTCCTTCTCGCTGCGGCGGAAGCTCGGGGTCTTGAACAGGCCTGCGAAGAAGTTGGTGTTCAAGTGCCGGTGCTGGGCGATCAGCAGGTTCTCCAGCGCGGTCATTTCCTTGAACAGGCGGACGTTCTGGAAGGTCCGTACCACGCCCTTGCGGGCGATCTGGTGGCCGGCCAGGCCCTGGATCGGCTGGCCATCGAGCAGGATGGTGCCGCCGCTGGGCTTGTAGAAGCCAGTCAGGCAGTTGAACACGGTGGTCTTGCCAGCGCCGTTCGGGCCGATCAGCGCCACCACCTGTTTTTCTTTGACGGTCAGGGCCACGCCGTTGACCGCCAACAAGCCGCCGAAGCGCATGCTCAGGCCGCTGACTTGCAGAATTTCGCGGCTCATCGACGCAGCTCCATGTGTGGACGTTGCATAGGCAGCAGGCCTTGCGGACGCCAGATCATCATCAACACCATCAGCGCACCGAACATCAGCATCCGGTATTCGCTGAACTCACGCATCAGCTCAGGCAGCAGGATCATCACGATGGCCGCGAGGATCACGCCCAGTTGTGAGCCCATGCCGCCGAGCACGACGATGGCGAGGATGATCGCCGATTCGATGAAGGTGAACGACTCGGGGGTCACCAGGCCTTGGCGAGCCGCGAAGAAGCTGCCGGCGAAACCGGCGAAGCAGGCACCCAGGGTGAATGCCGAGAGCTTGATCACGGTAGGGTTCAGGCCCAGTGCGCGGCAGGCGATCTCGTCTTCACGCAAGGCTTCCCAGGCACGACCGATCGGCATGCGCAGCAGGCGGTTGATGACGAACAGCGCCAGCAAGGCCAGCAGCAGCGCTACCAGGTAGAGGAAGATGACCTTGTTGATCGAGTTGTATTCCAGCCCGAAGAACTCGTGGAAGGTCTGCATGCCCTCGGCGGCACGGCGTTCGAAGGTCAGGCCGAAGAACTCTGGTTTGGGGATGTTGCTGATGCCGTTAGGGCCGCCGGTCCAGTCGGTGAGGTTACGCAGGAACAGGCGGATGATCTCGCCGAAGCCCAGGGTCACGATCGCCAGGTAGTCGCCGCGCAAGCGCAGCACCGGGAAGCCGAGCAGGAAGCCAAAGGTGGCGGCCATCAGGCCGGCGATCGGCAGGCAGACCCAGAAGCTCCAGCCCAGGTAATGCGACAGCATGGCATAGCTGTAGGCACCTACGGCGTAGAAGCCCACATAACCCAGGTCGAGCAGGCCCGCGAGGCCGACCACGATGTTCAGGCCCAGGCCCAGCAACACGTAGATCAGAATCAGCGTGGCGATGTCGACTGCACCGCGCGAGCCGAAGAACGGCCAGACCAGCGCAGCCACGATCAGCCCCATGATGATCCAGCGCTGGGTCTTGGGCAGGGTCAGGTAGTTGCTCACCGCAGGCGGGACCAGCTTGCGATCCGAGCGGCGGCCCATCACCGAACTCCACTGCTTGTCGAACAGCACGCGCAGGAACATCAGCACCGAGCAGACGGCGATGATGCTGATGGTGAACGACCCTTGGCTGTGCACCACCAGGCTGATGCCGTCGATGCTCAGTTTCAGGCCCAGTACCGGGAAGGCCACGGCCCATACCAGCAAGGCGCTGAAGAACGCCTGTTTGAGATTTTTGTTCATACTTTTTCAACCTCCGGGCGGCCCAGGATGCCGGTCGGCCGGAACAGCAGGACAAGTACCAAGAGACCGAATGCCACCACATCCTTGTACTGGTCGCCGAAAATGTCGGCGCCGAAGGCTTCGGCCACACCCAGCACCAGCCCACCGAGCATGGCGCCCGGAATGCTGCCGATGCCACCCAGCACAGCGGCGGTGAAGGCTTTGAGGCCCACCAGGAAGCCGGCGTTGGGGTTGATCACCCCGTACTGCATGCTCAGCAGCACGGCCGCCACCGCCGCCAGTGCGGCACCGATGACGAAGGTGAGGGCGATGATGTTGTTGGTGTTGATGCCCAGCAGGTTGGCCATCTTGATGTCCTCGGCGCAGGCACGGCAGGCGCGGCCCAGGCGGGAACGGGAGATGAACAGGGTGAGCAGGGTCATGGCCACCAGGGTGACGACGAACACCAGGATCTGCATGTAGCTGATCAGTACTTCTTCAGCACCGCCTGGCCCGAAGGAGAAGCTCCCAGGGATCAGGTTGGGGATGGATTTGTCCTTGGAGTCCTGCGAAAGCAAGACGGTGTTCTGCAGGAAAATCGACATGCCGATGGCGGAAATTAGCGGGATCAGACGGTTGCTGTTGCGCAGAGGGCGGTAGGCAACCCGTTCGATGCTGTAACCATAGGCACTGGTGACGAAGATCGTTGCGACGAAGGCGACGGTCATCAGGATCGGCAGCGAATGGATACCCATCATGGCCAGGCCCGCCAGGGCGATGAAGGCCACGTAGGAACCGATCATGTACACCTCGCCGTGGGCGAAGTTGATCATGCCAATGATGCCGTACACCATCGTGTAACCGATGGCGATCAAGGCATAGGTGCTGCCGATGGTCAATCCATTAACCAGTTGTTGGAAGAAATGGTAGATCTCAGGCATTACAGCGCTCCTAAAAACCTGATTTGCATTTCACTGGCAGGGGTACGGCCAGGAAACCGCGGGTGACGGTTTTAAGATTTTCAGGTGGACCGGCCCCCGGATCGCGGGGATCAGGCCCATGAACCTCGTAAAACAAAGCCCACTGCTCGCACAGTGGGCTTCTACGGTCAGCTATTTAGTCACGCAGTTACTGAGGGGAAACTTCAGTCTTCGGCTTGCCGAAGTGCCATTCGTAGACCACGAATTTGAAGTCTTTCAGGTCGCCCTTGGCGTCGTACGACAGGTCGCCGGTAGGGGTCTTGAAGGTGCCGTTGTGGATGGCTTCGGCAACCTTGGCGGTGTCTTCCGACTTGGCGGCCTTGATGCCTTCAGCGATCAGCTCGACAGCCGAGTAGGCCGGGAACACGAACGGGCCACTTGGGTCTTTGCCGTCAGCCTTGATGGCGTCGACGATGGCCTTGTTCGCAGGGTCTGCGTCAAACGACTTCGGCAGGGTAACCAGCAGGCCTTCGGAAGCGCCCTGGGCGATCTGCGAAATGGAGTCGTTGCCGACACCTTCCGGCCCCATGAACTTGGCTTTCAGGCCTTTTTCCTGAGCTTGACGCAGGATCAGGCCCAGCTCTGGGTGGTAGCCGCCGTAGTAGACGAAGTCGACGTTGTTCTGCTTGAGCTTCTGGATGATCGAGGAGAAGTCTTTGTCACCGGCGTTCAGGCCTTCGAAGACGGCTACCTTGGTGCCTTTGCCTTCCAGGGTCTGCTTGACCGCGGTGGCGATGCCTTCACCGTACTGCTGCTTGTCGTGCAGTACCGCAACGACCTTGGGCTTGACGTGGTCGGCGATGTAGTTGCCGGCTGCCGGGCCCTGGGCGCTGTCCAGGCCGATGGTGCGGAAGATCAGCTTGTAACCACGGGCGGTGATTTCTGGGCTGGTGGCGGCGGGGGTGATCATGATCACGCCTTCGTCTTCGTAGATGTCGGACGCAGGCTGGGTGGAGCTGGAGCACAGGTGGCCGATGACGAACTTGACGCCGTCGTTGACCACTTTGTTGGCGACTGCCACGGCCTGTTTAGGGTCGCAGGCGTCGTCGTATTCCTTGGCTTCGAGCATCTTGCCATCGACGCCGCCCTTGGCGTTGATGTCTTTGATGGCTTGCTTGGCGCCGATGAACTGCATGTCGCCGTACTGGGTGACAGGGCCGGTCTTAGGCCCTGCGATCCCGATCTTGATGGTATCGGCGGCAAACGAATGGCTGGCTACCCCGGCCAGAACCATTGCGGCGAACAGCTTGGAAATCTTGATCATAGTGCTCCACTCATTCTGTTGTAATTCTTATAGTCCTGGCGGCCAGGGCTACAGACCGGGCGGGATTTGCGGTATGGCCACGCCATACTGCATGCCCACCTTCCCCCGGAACATGTCCCGGAACTGTACCGGTACAGTGTAGAGCGCTGTCCGAGCGCTTGAAAAGCGGTCAAAAAGAGCCTGTTTCCTGGGTTGTCGCTTGATCGACACAAAGATACAAAAAGGCGCCATCAATTTGCCTGTATCTGCGGCCCCACCCCCTAAGTTCGGGGCCGATCGACCAAATTACGTATTTGAAACCGGGTTTTTCTGCAAAAATACCGGCCTTTTTTATTGGCCGATTTTTGCGGGTACAAACCCATGACTGATCAAACAAGCACCCTCTATGCCAAATTGCTTGGCGAGACGGCAATCATCGAGTGGAAAGCACTGGAGCGCTTCTGGGCGAAGGGTGACCTGATTTGGGTCGACCCCAGCCTGGACCTGATCGCCGTTGCTGAAGCAATGGCCGAGAATCGCAGCGAGATCTTCGCCAAGTGGCGCAGTGATGGCACTGTGGGGCCGGTCACTGCTGAGCAGGCATTGGACCTGCAAAACCGCGACCCAGATATCTGGGCGGTGGTGGTTTCACCGTTTATCGTGATTCAAGCGAAGCGTTCGGAATCGGCGTGATCGTTTTTGGTGCGTGAAAATGCGCAGCCCGCCTTAATTTGGTGCTTGAAGGCGATCAGCCGGGTAGAGGTAAGTAACAATTCGGCGTGGCGGTAACAGTTTACGGGATGCGTAATGTGGCCGCTGCTCGCCCCTTCGCGGGTACACCCGCGCCTTAGGCCCTGACTGCGGCCTCAAAAAATAACAAATGTGCCAGGAGTCGTTCATGAGTTCACAACTACCTTCGCTAGGATTCGCCGGCATTGGCCTGATGGGCCTGCCGATGTGTCGGCGCCTGCTGGCTGCCGGCTACCCCTTGACGGTGTGGAACCGCAGCCCGGACAAATGCGCCGAACTGGTGGCGGCTGGCGCGCGCCTGGCAGCAAGCCCGGCCGCGTTGTGCAGTGACAGCGACATGGTGCTGCTGTGCCTGGCCGACACGCCGGTGGTGCGCGAGGTGGTGTTTGGTGAACAGGGCATTGCCCAGGGCGGGCGCAGTGGCCAACTGCTGATCGACTTCTCCAGCCTCGAACCGACCGCCACCCGTGAGATGGCTGCCGAGCTCGCTGCGCTGTGTGGCATGGCCTGGCTGGATGCGCCGGTGTCCGGTGGCACGCCGGGGGCCGAGGCCGGCACCCTGGCAATCATGGTCGGTGGCGAAGCGGCTGACTTGCAACGCGCGCAGCCGGTGCTGCTGACCCTGGGCCAACGTGTAACGCACATGGGCGCCGTGGGTGCAGGCCAGGTGACCAAGGCTTGCAACCAGATGATCGTGGCCTGCAATGCGTTGGTGATCGCCGAAGTGGTGGCGTTGGCCGAGCAATCGGGGGTTGATGCGACACTGATCGCTGAGGCGTTGGCGGGAGGTTTTGCCGATTCGAAACCCTTGCAGATCCTCGCTCCGCAAATGGCCGAAAGCCGCTTCGAGCCGATCAAGTGGCATGTGCGTACGCTGCTCAAAGACCTCGACAGCGCGGTCAAATTCGCCCGCGAGCAGGGCTCGGCGACACCGCTCAGTGGCCTCGCCGCGCAATTGATGCGCTTGCACGGTAGCCAGGGCTACTTGCAAAAAGATCCGGCGACCCTGGTATCGCTGTATCGCAGCAAGGGCTGAGCACGCCTTTGTGGCGCTCCAGCCGCTCCAGGATGGGCCGCAATTCGCCCAACGCCACCGGGCGGCCGAGCAGGTAGCCTTGCAGGTAGTCGCAGCCGTGGGTTTCGAGGAATTCAAGTTGCTCGACGGTTTCCACCCCCTCACTGACTACCTGCAAGTGCAGGGTGTGGGCCATGACGATGATGGCTTGGACGATCTCGCGGTCTTTCTGGCTGCCGGGTACCTCCTGCAGGAAGGTCCTGTCGATTTTCAGCACGTCCAGCGGCAGGCGCTTGAGGTAGGCCAGTGACGAATAACCGGTGCCAAAGTCATCGATCGACAAGGCCACGCCGAGGGCGCGCACGCGCTTGAGCAGGTTGACCGTGCGATGAATATCGCCCATCAAGGCATTCTCGGTGACTTCAAGCTCCAGGTGGCGGGGCGCCAGCGCCGAGTGATACAGCGCTTTCTCCACTTCGCTGGGTAGCTCATCGTGGCTGAGGGTTACCGCCGAGCAGTTGACGGTGACCTTCAGGTCAGCAAAGCCATGACGGTGCAGTTGCGCCAGGTCGGCGCAGGCGTGGCGCAGCACCCACAGGTCGAGGTCGATGATCAAACCATTCGCTTCGGCGATACCGATGAACCGGTCGGGCCCGAGCAAGCCGTGTTGCGGGTGCTGCCAGCGGACCAAGGCTTCGAGCTTGGCCACCTGGCCATTGCGCAGGTCGAAGATGGGCTGGTAGTGCACGCACAGCCCGCGTTCCTCCAGCAGCGCGATGCGCAGTTCTTCTTCCAGCTGCAGGGCGAGGGTGGCGCGGGTTTTCAGGCTGTCGTTGAAGAAGTTGAGGCTGTTGCGGCCGTTGCCCTTGGACTGGTACAGGGCAAGGTCGGCGTGCTTGAGCAGCTCTTCAGCGGTGTGGCCATCGTCGGGGAAAATGCTGATACCGATACTGGTGGTCATGACCATGCGTCGGCCACCCAGGTCGATGGGCTCCTTCATCCGTTGCATGATGCGCTGCGCCAGGTGGCGTGCCTCGTCACGGTTGTTGAGGCTGGTGACCACGCAAAACTCGTCGCCCCCGAAACGCGCCACCAGGTCGTGGCTGCGGGTGGCTGCCTTGATGTGGTTGGCAATCACCTTGAGCAGTTCGTCGCCGGCGGCATGGCCAAGGCTGTCGTTGATCCGCTTGAAATGGTCGATGTCGAGGAACATCACCGCCAGGCGGTTTTGACTGGTGGTCTGTTCGGCGAGGCGTTCGGCGAATACCTGATTGAAACCGCGGCGGTTGATCAGGTTGGTCAGGGCGTCGTAATGCGCGGCCTGTTGCAGCGAGGCCCGTGCCTGGTCGAGCTGGCTAAGCAGGATGCTGACCCGGCGCAGGTCGTGCTCCTTGCTTTGCAGCTTCTTGTCGGCCAGTGCCGCACTGATGCTGGCGCCGCTGATCAGCAGGGTAATGAAGGCAATGGTCAGCCCCAGTTGCAGGCTGTTGTCTGCCGAGGGCAGGCGCAGGGCGGTATCGGCGGGAATGACCAGGGTCATGGCTGACATCGCAGTGAAGTGAGTCGCGACGATGCCACCGGCCATCACCAGGCTGGCGCCGTACTTCAGGGCTTGGTGCAAGGTGCCGCTGCCATTGCGGAAATACCGCGCCAACAGCAACGCCGCGAGGCTGGTGAGCATAGCGATGACCACGCAGGCGAGTAACAGCCCGGTCTGGTAGTACTGCCGGGCGCCGGTCTCGAGGGCGGCCATGCCGACAAAGTGCATCAGGATAATACCGGCACCAATCAGCACGGCACTTTGCAGGTAGTGCTGCACTCGCATTTGGCTGCGGTTGAGGCTGTTCATGCCCAGCCAGGCAACGATCAATGCAATGAGCAACGAGAGGACGGTCAGCGAGACGTCGTAGTGGACTTCCACCGGCGCCTGGAAGGCCAGCATGCTGATGAAGTGCATGGCCCAGACACCGCCAGCCAGGCAACAGGCGCCAAGCACGCGCCACTGGCGTTGCGCGGTGGGGTGTTCGTTGTGGGATTGCCGCTCGGCCATGTCCAGGGTCGCGAAACAAGCCGCGCAGGCCACGGTAAAGGCGAGCAGAACAAGGAAAGGCTCGTGGCGACAATCGATGACGATGCGTCCGGTTGCCGGCAGATCGGCGAACAGTTGCAGTCCCAACCAGTCCATTGCGTGCCTCTTGGCCGAGTTTTCACGCGTCTCCGGTACAACGCCTTGGGAGACTGTCCAGAGGCAGTATAGGAAGAGGTGGTTAGGCCTTCCTGACTAATGGCACTTTGATTTCTACGATTTGGTTATGCGTTCAATAGCAGCCAGGAATATGGCTACTGGTGCCGCGCCACCTGTAGGAGCAGCCTTGCGCTGCGAAGAGGCCAGTTCAGACACAGCCAATGCTGTGGCTCTACCGGCCTCTTCGCAGCGCAAGGCTGCTCCTACAGGGGCGGGGTGTATCAGCCGGCTACCAGCACGCGAATGGCTTCGAGGCGCAAGGCAGCTTTCTCAAGCATCGCCAGGCCTTCTTCACGCTGCTTGCGCAGGGCGTCAATTTCGCTGTCGCGCACGCTTGGGTTGACGGCTTGCAGGGCAACCATGCGCGCCAGCTCTTCGTCGGCCTCGGCCTGCAAGCGACGCTGCGCTTCGGCCACACGCTCGACGTGGGTCGGCATGATCTTGGCTTCACCACCACTGATGCGCTGGGCCAATACATCCCGCTGCGCCTGGACGAACTTGTTGGCGCTGGCGCGCGGCACGCTTTCGAGCTGGTCGTTGAGCGTTTCGAATGCCACGCGCGACGCCAGGTCGTTGCCGTTGGTGTCGAGCAGGCAGCGCAGGGCTGCCGGCGGCAGGTAACGGCCCAACTGCAGGGCGCGCGGTGCCACCACCTCGCTGACGAACAGCAGTTCGAGCAGCACGGTACCCGGCTTCAGCGCCTTGTTCTTGATCAGCGCAACGGCGGTGTTGCCCATCGAGCCGGACAGCACCAGGTCCATGCCACCCTGAACCATCGGGTGCTCCCAGGTCAGGAACTGCATGTCCTCGCGGGACAACGCCTGGGCGCGGTCGTAGGTGATGGTCACGCCTTCGTCGTCTCCCAGCGGGAAGCTGGCGTCGAGCATTTTCTCGCTCGGCTTGAGGATCAGGGCGTTTTCCGAATGGTCTTCGCTGTCGATGCCGAACGCGTCGAACAGGGTTTCCATGTAGATCGGCAGGGCGAACTGGTCATCCTGTTCGAGAATTGCCTCGACCAGTGCCTGGCCTTCACCGGCCCCGCCAGAATTGAGCTCCAGCAGGCGGTCGCGGCCGCTGTGCAGTTCGGCTTCCAGGCGCTCGCGTTCGCCGCGGGCATCGGCCACCAGTGCATCCCAGGCTTTGCTGTCACCGCTTTCAAGCAGCGGCAGCAGGCGAGGGCCGAACTGATGCTGCAGGGCATTGCCGGTCGGGCAGGTGTTGAGGAAGGCGTTGAGCGCTTCGTGGTACCACTGGAACAGGCGCTCTTGCGGGCTGTCCTGCAGGTAGGGCACGTGCAACTGGATGGTGTGCTTCTGGCCGATCCGGTCGAGACGGCCGATACGCTGCTCGAGCAGGTCCGGGTGGGCCGGCAGGTCGAACATCACCAGGTGATGAGAGAACTGGAAGTTGCGGCCTTCGCTACCGATCTCGGAGCAGATCAGCACCTGGGCGCCGAACTCTTCGTCTGCGAAGTAGGCGGCGGCGCGGTCACGCTCGAGAATGCTCATGCCTTCGTGGAAGACCGAGGCAGGAATGCCGGAGCGCACGCGCAGGGCGTCTTCCAGGTCCATGGCGGTTTCGGCATGGGCGCAGATCACCAGTACTTTGGTGCGCTTGAGCATCTTCAGGGTATCGATCAGCCAGTCGACCCGAGGGTCGAAACGCCACCAGCGCTCGTCGTCAGTGATGTCGCCCTGCGCCTGGAAGGCGACTTCCGGATACAGCTCGGCTTTTTCGCCAGGCGGCAGATCGCGGTACTGCTCCGGCATCGCTACCGGGTAGGCATGCAACTCGCGCTCGGGGAAGCCCTGAACGGCTGCGCGGGTGTTACGGAACAGCACGCGGCCAGTGCCGTGGCGGTCGAGCAGCTCGCGGATCAGGCGCGCGCTGGCTTGGGTATCGCCATCGCTGACGGCTGCCAGCAAGGCTTCGCCTTCGGCCCCGAGGAAACCATGGATAGTGGCGTGGGCCTCCGGCGACAGGCGACCTTCGTCGAGCAGCTCCTGTACCGCCTCGGCGACCGGGCGATAGTTTTCGCTCTCGGCACGGAACGCCACAAGGTCGTGGAAACGGTTGGGGTCGAGCAGGCGCAGCCGGGCGAAGTGGCTGTCCTGGCCGAGCTGTTCGGGGGTGGCGGTGAGCAGCAGCACGCCAGGGATCACCTGGGCCAGTTGCTCGACCAGGCCGTACTCGGCGCTGACCTGGTCTTCATGCCAGACCAGGTGGTGGGCTTCGTCGACCACCATCAGGTCCCAGCCTGCGGCAAACAGCGCGTCCTGGGCTTTTTCGTCGTCAACCAGCCATTCCAGGGCCACCAGCGCGAGCTGGGCGTCTTCGAACGGGTTGCTGGCATCGCTCTCGATGAAGCGCTCGGCGTCGAACAACGCCACTTGCAGGTTGAAGCGCCGGCGCATTTCCACCAGCCATTGGTGCTGGAGGTTTTCCGGGACCAGGATCAGTACGCGGCTGGCGCGCCCTGAGAGCAGCTGGCGATGGATGATCAGGCCTGCCTCGATGGTTTTGCCCAGGCCGACTTCGTCCGCCAGCAGCACCCGGGGTGCGCTGCGGTCAGCGACTTCACGGGCGATGTGCAACTGGTGGGCGATCGGTTGTGCGCGGCAGCCACCCAGGCCCCAGAGCGACGACTGCATCTGCTTGCTGGTGTGCTGCAAGGTGTTGTAACGCAGGCTGAACCACGACAGCGGGTCGATCTGGCCGGCGAACAGGCGGTCGCTGGCCAGGCGGAACTGAATGAAGTTCGACAGTTGGGTTTCCGGCAGGGTACGCGGCTGGTTTTGCCCGTCCAGGCCGTGGTACACCAACAGGCCATCGACATCGTCGACCTCGCGCACGGTCAGCTTCCAACCGTCGAAGTGGGTGATCTGGTCACCTGGCGAGAAGCGCACGCGGGTCAGCGGCGCATTGCGCAGGGAATACTGGCGGGTGTCGCCAGTGGCCGGGTAGAGCACGGTCAACAGGCGGCCATCCTGCGCCAGGATGGTACCCAGGCCGAGCTCTGCTTCGCTGTCGCTGATCCAGCGTTGCCCCGGTTGATACTGCTGCGCCATACTGCCTGAACTCCCGCGATGAAAAGCCGGCTATGTTAACGGATCGGCCGGTCAGACCAAAGTGTTGAAGTGCACCGAAGGGTGCCGAAGACCAACAGTCTAGCCGTTTCATCGACCAACACCGTCTTGTAGACGAGGGCCGCGCACCAACATGTCCGCCAAGCACCGCTGGTTGAACGTATCCCTGGCCGTGAGCAGCCTTGTGCTGCTGGCCGGCTGCGAGCAAAAAAGCTTCGAGACCTTGCCGGCGATTACGCCCGGGCAGCTTGAGGCACTGGGCGTGCAGACGCCGATCAAGAGCGTGCACTTTCGTGACCGCGACGGCGAAGGCCTGCTGGTGCTGAGCCGCACCGACGGCCAGGCCACCGACGCGGAAAACCAGCAGGAAGTGGACAAGGTAGTGCTCAAGGCCACGCTGTATGGGCGCACGGCCGAAAGCGATGCGTTCAAGGCACGCTGGCAGATCGAGCAGGAAACCACCTGCCCGGGGCTGGACCTGGATGTCGACTTCTATTCCGATGTCAGCGATGTCAGTGACCTGAACAAGGACGGTATCGCCGAACTGACGGTTGCCAGCCATGCCTTCTGCGGCGGCGGCATCGACCCTCACGATATCGCCATCGAAATGCGCGAAAGCCAGGCCATCTACACCATTACCGGCCAATCGCTGATCACCCCGGCGGGCGAGGAGCCGATCGGCGGCGAGCGCGAAGACAGCGCCTCGCTCAAAAGCGCGCCGCAGGTACTGCGCGAGCACATGGACGCAGTCTGGCAGCAGGTCTACAAGCGGCCCTGGAGCGAGGCGAGCCCGCCGAGCGATGACGACCCCGATGACGAAGTCGAATAAGCGTTGTCTCTATTCAAGGTAGGACAACGCCCGCCGATACAGGGGTAATAGGAGACTTTCCATGTTGCCGCCGATTATTCCGCTCAGTGCAGCCCCGGTAACCTCGCAACAGGACCCGGTCAAACCCACTCCCGACATCAAGCCGGTGGTCCCCGCGCAGCCGACCTCCGGTGAAAGCGCCATCAACCTCAAGCAGCAGCGCGACCCGCAGGAGCAGGCCTTGATCCTGCGTGATGAACAGCGTCGTCAACAGCAACGTCGGCAAAAAAGCGACAGCGAGCTTTACAGCGCGTTACCGGGCGATGAAGTCAACGCCGACAACACCGTGCCGGTCGCCCCCTTGATGGGCGAGAGCCCACGCCAGGGGCTGCTGGTCGACATCGAAGTCTGACGCGGGGCTGGTCAGCGTCACTGGCTGGCTTCATCATGCAAGTCTCTGTTGATCGTCGAGCCCACCCATGAGCCAAGACAACCTCATCGATTTCGATGCCGAACGTGCCAAGCGCGTCCACGACGTCAAGGAAAAGCGCCTGAACGAAGTGCGCCAGGCCTTCGAGCAAGCCATGCCCCTGAGCACGGCAAAGAAAAAGAAGCCCAAGGGCAAGCCCAAGAAGCGCTGAAACTTGACGCAGGTCAACCCTGCGCCCGCCTCGCGTGCCCGGTCCCGGGCACCATTGACCCCGGTCAATTTTCCCCGCCCCCACATTCGTTACCTTGCATCCATCGGACAACGGCAAACGAAGAGGGAGGCCGACATGTTCTTCGACAACGTGGTTATCGCAGGTGTGGTAACGGTCGGGTTGATGGTCGCATTCTTTGCCGGTCTGGGCATTTTCATCTGGAAGGACTCGAACAAGCGCAAGCCGCGCTGACCTTCCGGGTTTACGAGCACGCAAGGCATTTAGGGCGACTTCGGTCGCCCATTTTTTTGCCTGCTAAAAGTTGGGCAGGGCATCTCAATAAAGATGATTAGCTAGCTAATTAATCGTTTCCGCATTATCCTTCGCTTCATTGTCTATCGTTTACCTGATCATCCCCGCAAGGTCCGCCTCGTGCCCATCACTCTCCAGGCCCTGTTCGCACCCAGCAGCCTCGCCCTCAAGTTCGCCATCAAGACCGTGCTCGGTGGCGGCCTAGCGCTTTGGCTGGCGATGCGCTGGGGGTTGGAGCAGCCGTCATGGGCATTGATGACGGCGTTCATCGTGGCTCAGCCGTTGTCCGGCATGGTGGTGCAGAAGGGCCTTGCGCGCCTGGCCGGCACCCTGGTCGGCACATTCATGTCGGTAGTCTTTATCGGCTTGTTCGCCCAGACGCCAGGCCTGTTCCTGATCACCCTCGCGCTGTGGCTGGCACTGTGCACGGCCGCGTCGACCCAACTGCGCAGTGCCTGGGCTTACGCCTTTGTGCTGGCCGGTTACACCGCCGCGATCATCGCCCTGCCGGCGATCGACCACCCGTTGCAGGTGTTCGACCAGGCCGTGGCGCGCTGCACCGAGATCTGCCTGGGGATTTTCTGCGCTACCGCCACCAGCGCCCTGATCTGGCCGCTGCGCGTGGAACAGCAACTGGGCGGGCAAGCCCGGCAGGCTTGGCAAAATGGCCTGCAGGCGGCCAGTGCCATGCTGGGGGGAGAGGATGAGGCGCGCAAAGGGCTGCTGGAAAGCCTTGGGCGCATCGTCGCCATCGACAGCCAGCGCGAACATGCCTGGTTCGAAGGCAATCGCGGGCGTCAGCGGGCGCGCGCCATTCGCGGCCTGAGCCAGAAGCTGATGGTGCTGCTGCGTATCTCCCGTTCGGTGCGCCGGCAGTGGCGCCAGCTCGATCAAGGAGAAGCTCGGCACCTGGCGCCCTGGCTGGAGGCGGTGCGCGCGCAGTTGGGTGCACCCGACCAACCCGGCCTGTTGCTGTTGCGCCAACGCATCTGGGATGCCGCCCATGATGAGCGGATAAGCGCTGCCGAACATTACTGCCTGGCGCGTATGACGCTGCTGCTGGACTACGCGATGGCCGCGACCCAGGCGCTGGACGACGTCGAAGCGGGCAGGGCGCCCAAGGATGTGTCCCAGGGCCTGGCCGCACACCGCGACTGGTCGCTGGCACTGTTGTTCGGTTCACGCAGCGCGCTGGCGTTTCTGGTGATGAGTGGTTTCTGGCTGGCGACCGCCTGGCCCTCTGCGCCGGGCGGCCTGGTGCTGACCTGTGTGGTCTGCAGCCTGTTTGCCAGCCGCGAAAACGGTGCTCAGATCGGCCTTAGTTTCTTGCGCGGCATCTTTCTGGCGATCCCCGCGGCGTTTCTGGTCGGGCAGATTCTTTTGCCGCAGTGGAGCAGCTTCGCCATGCTCTGCCTGGGCATGGGTGTACCGCTGTTTCTGGGGGCGCTGGGCATGGCCCACCCGCGTACCGGCGCGACCGCGACTTCGTATTGCCTGCACTTCATCGTGTTGGTATCGCCGCTCAATGCCATGCAGTTTGGCGTGGCCAGCATGCTCAACAGCGCGCTGGCGATGCTGGTGGGCGTGTCTGCTGCGGTGATGGCCTTTCGTTTGTTGGTGTTCCGTCACCCGGCCTGGCTGGGCCGGCGCTTGCGGGCGGCGACCCAAAGCGACCTGGTGCGCCTGACCCGGCGCGACCTGCGTGGCGCCGACAGCTGGTTTGGCGGGCGTATGGCCGATCGCCTCTTGCAACTGGCGCGGCATGCCGGCGAATTGCCCGAAAGCGAGCGCAAGCGTTGGGATGACGGCTTGCACGGCCTGGACATCGGCGACGAACTGGTGCACCTGCGCATGTGCCTGGCGGTCGCCCAGGCGCCGTTGGGCCGCGCTGAACGCGAGTACCTGCAGCAGGTGGAGGCGGTGCTGGCCAAGGGGCCGGCGCCGGGCCGCGGGCAACGGCTGGACAGCGCCAGTGAACAATTCATCGCCGCCTTGCGTCGGCTGCCGGCAAGCGACCCCTTGCGCCTGGCTGAAGGTGCAGTGCTGCAGTTGCAGAAGAGCTGGGGCAAATGGTGCCGCTGGCAGGAGGACGTGCATGGGGTTGCGTGAATGGGCGCTGGGCGGCGTGCTGCTGAGCCCGTTTCTGATTTATGTGCTGCTGGCGTTGGTGCTCACCGGGGTGTTGCGCTTGTTGGTACAGGCCACGCCGTTGGGTCGCTGGATCTGGCATGAAGCGCTGTTCGACGCGGCGTTGTTCGTGTGTGTGTTGTTCCTGGTGGTGCGAGTACTGGGGGCTGCATAAAGGCTCTTGTAACGATTTTTGTAAGGAGTGATTCAATGCGTGCCGCCGTACGTACCCTGGTAACCCTGTGTGTGGTGGCCCTTGCCCTGTTGGCAGGCTACCAGCTGTGGCAGTACTACATGCTGACACCCTGGACCCGCGATGCCCGGGTGCGTGCCGACGTGGTGGTGATCGCACCGGACGTTTCCGGTTGGGTGCGTGAGCTCAAGGTGCATGACAACCAGCAGGTCAAGGCGGGCGATTTGCTCATGAGCATCGACCGTGAACGCTTCCAGGCAGCCTTCGACCAGGCCAGCGCCGTGACCGAGACCCGCGCCCAGCAACTGCGCTTGCGCGAGCGCGAAGCGGCGCGGCGTACTGCCCTGGGGCCGGAGGCAATCAGTGCCGAGCTGCGTGAAAATGCCCAGATCAACGCCGCCATCGCCCGCGGTGAACTGCATGAGGCCGAGGCGCAACTGCAAGTGGCCAAGATCAACCTGGCGCGCAGCGAAGTGCGGGCGCCGCGCAGTGGCCATATCACCAACCTGCGCCTGGCCCAGGGCAACTACGTGAACACCGGGGAGTCGGTGATGGCCCTGGTGGACGATTCGACCTTCTATATCCAGGCCTATTTCGAAGAAACCAAACTGCCGCGCATCCGCGTCGGTGACACGGTCAAGGTCTGGTTGATGGGGGCGGGCGAGGCAATGCAGGGGCATGTGGAGAGCATCAGCCGGGGCATCACCGACCGCAACAGTAACCCGGACAGCCAACTGTTGCCGGAGGTGGAGCCGACCTTCAACTGGGTGCGCCTGGCGCAGCGGATACCTGTGCGGATCCGCCTGGACGAGATCCCGCAGGGCATGAACCTGAGTGCCGGCATGACTGCCAGCGTGCAGGTGCATGAGGACCGGGTTACGCAATGAAGGGAATGCCGAACCCTCTTACGGGGCTGTCGGCGGCACGCGGAAAACCTTGGCGAATGCGCGGTGACTTGCGTTAGGCTGGCCGCTGCGAGTTGCCCGGCAGAGGCGACCGATTGCAGCCCGGCGTGCGTCACTTTCGACTTGATTGCGAGGTTACGGCATGGCCATCACTTCCCAGGACATCTGCAACGCGGCGGAGCAGCTCAACGGTTTCGTTGGCTTTCATGGCAAGCGCGGCGTTCATATCGTGCGTTTTTCCGAGGACTCGTTCGGCATGGACGTGGCCGACGACAGTATCACCCCCTGCAGCGAATTCGTCTGGCGGCCCGAGCAAGGCCCGCGCATGGCGTTGTGCCGACAACGCCTGGCACTGTTGCTGGACCAGCATGTGGATGACCGCTTGAACATTGGCGAGCCCTTGCGTACTTACCTGCGGCGCAGTGATTTGCCCGAGATCGTGGCCGAGCGCAACAAGCGCTGACGCCCTGCTGTTCAGGGGGGCAGCCTTGTTCTGCGAAGGCTGCCTTTACGGCAGGCGCCCGGCCGAGCCTGTGGGCGCCTGTTGCAGCAAGGCTTCGAGCGCTTCTTTAGGTAAAGGCCGGCTCAGGAAATAACCCTGCACCTCATGGCAGCCGTCCTTTTCTAGTGTTTTGAGCTGCTGTTCACTTTCTACGCCCTCGGCCGTCACGGTCAGCCCCATGGCTTCACCCAGGTTGATGATGGCTTGCACCACGGCGCGATCATTGCCACTGGTGTTGTTCAGCCCAGCAATGAAGCGTTTGTCGATCTTGATGCTGTCGAACGGGTACGTGCGCAGATAGCCCAACGATGAGTAACCGGTGCCAAAGTCATCCATGTTCAGGCGAACGCCCAGCTCCTTTAGCGAAAGCATGGTGCTTAGCGCGCCTTCGATGTCGTTGAGCATCACGTTTTCGGTGATTTCCAGTTCAAGGCGCTGGGCGGGGAACGCGGTTTCCAACAGGATCTCGCGCACATCGGCCACCACGTCGCTGCGCAAGAACTGCGCAGGTGACAGGTTTACCGATATCAGCAGGCCCTCCGGCCAGTCGTGGGCCGTGCGGCAGGCTTCGCGCAGCACCCAGCGGCCCAGCGCGACAATGATGTCGCTCTGCTCGGCCAGCGGGATGAAGGTGTCTGGCCCGAGCAACCCCTCCTGCGGGTGCTGCCAGCGCAGCAGGGCTTCGACCGCGACGATGCGCAGGTCGCCCAGGCGATAGCGTGGCTGGTAATGCAACGCGAATTCCTGGTTTTGCAGGGCCCGGCGCAGATCATTCTCCAGTTGTCGGCGGTACTGGATCTGTTTGTTCATTTCGGCGGCGAAGTAGCGCCAGGTGTTCTTGCCCTCCGCTTTGGCCTGGTACAGCGCGATGTCGGCGCAGCGGATCAGTTCGCCGGCATCGAAGCCCAGGGTGCGGCTCTGGGCGACGCCGATGCTGGCGCCGATATGCAGGGGCTGGTTGTCGAAGACGATAGGTTGCTGCAGCAGGCTAATCAGGCGGGCGCAGAAGCGGTCGACTTCAGTGCGGTTATCCATGCCATTGAGTACCAGGATGAACTCGTCGCCACCCAGGCGCGCGACCAGGTCGACATCGCGGGTGGTGTCGCGCAGGCGTGTCGCCACCTCTTGCAGCACAGCGTCACCGGCGGCATGGCCGAGGGAATCGTTGATCGGCTTGAAGTTGTCCAGGTCCAGCAGCAGCAACGTGAGTGGGGGCGAGTCGCTGCCGCGCAATAACAACTGCTCAAGGTGCCGGGCGAGTTTGTTGCGGTTGGCAAGCCCGGTCAGCGGGTCATGCAGTGACAGGTGCTGGATGCGTGCATGGGCGTCGACCTCGTCAGTGATGTCGCTGGCGGTGCCGCGAAAACCCGTCGGCTTGCCGTCGTACCAGATCGCCCGCGCCGAGATGCGGCAATAGCGGTTTTGCCCATTGTGGTCACGGTAGGTACAGCGCAGGTTTGCCAACTGCTGTGGGTCGGCGGCGGCCAACGCGTCCAGCCAGGGTGAGAGGGGCGTGGTGTCGCAGGCCAGCAGCTGGTTTACCGGCTGGCCCAGCCAGTCGTCCACCGGGTAGCCGGTGACGCTGACGAAACGCTGTGAAAGATAGGTCAGGCGTTGTTGTCGGTCGGTTTCCCAGATCCAGTCGGATGCGGCTTCGGCGACGGCCCGAAAACGCTGCTCGCTGGCCTCCAGGGCCTGGTTGCTCTGCTGCAGGCGCGCCAGGCTAAGGTCGATGGCGCGGGAGCTGCGCAAGGCGTGGCGGAACAGGTAAAGCATCACCAAGCCGAGTATCAGCAGCGCGCACAGCAGCGGCGGCAGCATCGCCCACAGTAATTGCTGGCCCGGCAGCGGGCTGGTCCAGGCCAGGTGGAAGCCGGTATCGCCCAGCGCGATACGCTGCTGGCCATGCTCGCCGGTAGCGTCTTTCTCGAGGTGCATGCCTGCCAGGCCGGCGCCGGTACCCAACCGTGTGAGTTTGTCGTCGGTCAGCTGATCGACGAACAGCATGACGGGTGCCTGGCGCACTTCGCTTTCCGACACGTCCTTGTCTGGGCGTACGGCCGCGGCGCTAAGCACGGCGGGCCATCCGTTGAACAGCACGAACCGGGTGATTTGTTCGCGGGCGCTGGCAGCCCCCCGCGCTTCATTGATGATGGGTTGCAGCGGCGCTTCTATATAAGAGCTGGCGCTCGCTTCACTGGGCTTGCCTTTGAACAGGGCGTAGGTGGTGCGCTGGTCGTCCACCACGAACACACCTTCGTAGCCACTGGCGCTGTATAGCGATTCCCCGACGTTCTTCTCTTCATAGGCCCACTGCCAGTCCGCCTTGCCGGCCAAGTGTTCAAAGGCGGCATCCCACACGGCATAGCTGGACAGGAACTGGCGTGAGGCAAGCAGCCGTTGCTCGAGGGCTTGCGAGGCATGGAAGGCGCTGCGCTGTTGCTCTTGGTGATCGAGGGTGGCGGCGATGTTGAGCAATGCGCCCAAGGTGACCAGGCAGGCCAGGCCAAAGACCACGCAAAAGCCTGCAATCAAGCGGCGAACTTGAAATCGGGGTGTGGGTAGGGTGGGTGGAAGGTTGGCGGTCCTGGCCATGTGCGGGTGACTCCTTCAAGAACAGCAGCCTCCCGCAAGGCAATCAGGAAGGAGGTTCAGTCAGGATAGGCCAGCCTGAGGCCGGTGGCCTCGCGTTGCGCGAAATTGACCTGGTCGCGGCCAGCGTGCTTGGCGGTGTAGAGCGCCTTGTCGGCCTGTTCGAGCCAGTGTTCGGGGGATTCAAGGTCGGCGTCGAAGGCAGACAGGCCGATGCTGAGGCTGATCCGCAAGTGTGGTAATTGCGGGTTGCGGTAGCTCGCCACCCGCTCGCGCAAGCGCTCCATGGCCAGGCAGGCCTGGGCCTCGTTGGTGTCCGGCAGGATCACGCAGAACTCGTCGCCACCGTAGCGCCCGGCCTGGTCGACCTCACGCAGGTTGCGTTTGAGCTCTTCGCTCATCTGGCGCAGGATGCAATCGCCGACTACGTGGCCAAACGTGTCGTTGATGGTCTTGAAGTGGTCGATGTCGATCAGGGCGATGACCGCCTGTTGCTGCTGTTGCTGGCAGGTCTGGAACTTGAGCAGCAGCAGGTCTTTCCAGGCACCGTGGTTGAGCAACCCGGTCAGGCTGTCGGTAAGGCTTAGCGCACTGAGGCGGCGCTTGTGCTCTGCCAGTTTGATTGCCAGGCGGTAGCAGACCCAGCCCAGGGCCAGCGGGTAGAGCGTCAGCATGGGCAAGCACGCGTAAACCTGCAAGGGCGTGGCAGTGAGTTGCAAGCCAGGGCCGAGCACGAGCGTGGCCAGGAGCATGCCGGCAAGCTGGGCCAGCACGCCGCGAACGACCAGGCGCTTGCCGCCTGCGGCCACGTTGTTCATGGTCATCATCGACAGCACGGTCACGCTGGGCAGTGGGTTGAAGTGCATGGCGGCGGTCCAGAAGCCGCCCATCAGCGAGTCCAGCAGCAGGTTGCGCTGTTCTGCCTGATAAGGCGCTGCCGAGCGCATCGCCCACAGGTAGGCCAAATGCGGCCAGACAATCCCGTTGAAGAGCACCAGCAGCCAGACCCAGGTAGGCGGCGATAGCGGCGCCATGGCAGCCATTACACTGAACAGGCCGATGCCCATGCCGATGATGCGCGGCAGGTAGATGCGCTTGACGAAAGAAAGGCCCTTGCCGCTGCGGTTGTCCATCATGGTCATCGTTCTTCTGCTAAGGCGCCGTTTATCGCATAACGCGTGTGAATATTGTTGAACAGTGTTTCATCTATGAAAAATGACCTTACAAGCCAATTCACGGTTGATCTGATCACTGTGGGGTAATATGAAGGCTTTCCTGTTGCTTGGAGTGCTCATGCTCATGGTTCCCATGGCTAACGCTGCCGGCGAGTCGGCGCCTCAACGGGACGGTCGTTTCCATAATCAGGCCCGCCTGCCTCAAGACGGCGTGATGAAAAAGCTGCGCATCGGCCTCAAGTACCTGTTTTTGCGCAAGCCGCCCGACACTCGGCCCTCCACCCCCCTCCATGTGCAGCCCATGACCCGGCAGCAGGTGCTTGATGCACCTGATCACAGCCTGTGGCGCCTTGGCCATTCCACGATATTGCTGAAGTTGCGTGGGCGCTTCTTTATTACCGACCCGGTATTCGCCGAGCGCGCCTCACCGGTGCAGTGGGCAGGGCCGCAACGTTTCCATGCGCCACCGCTTGGCCTGGACGAACTGCCGCCATTGGCCGCGGTGATCCTGTCCCATGATCACTTCGATCATCTGGATGAGCAGGCGATTCGACGGCTTGCCCCGCGTACGGGGGTGTTTCTGGCACCGCTTGGGGTGGGTGACCTGCTGATCGAATGGGGGGTTGCAGCAGACAAGGTGCGCCAACTGGATTGGTGGCAGGACACTGAAGTTGAAGGGGTACGCTTTGTCGCGACCCCAGCACAGCACTTTTCAGGGCGTGGCCTGTTCGACAGTAACCGGACCTTGTGGGCGTCCTGGGTGGTGATCGATGAACAGCTGCGGTTGTTTTTCAGCGGCGATACAGGCTACTTCGAGGGCTTCAAGCAGATCGGTGAGCGTTTCGGGCCTTTCGACCTGACCCTGATCGAGACCGGGGCCTATAACGTCGCCTGGCCGATCGTGCACATGCAGCCGGAGCAGAGCCTGCAGGCACACCTCGACCTGCAGGGGCGCTGGATGCTGCCGATTCATAACGGCACCTTCGACTTGTCCACCCATGCCTGGCAAGAGCCATTCGAGCGCATCCTGGCCCTCACTGAGCAAGCGCAGGTGCGGCTATGCACCCCGCAGATGGGCGAGCGGGTCAGCCTGGACTCGCCGCATGCCGGGCAGAACTGGTGGCAGCCCAAGCCTGCGCATCAGCGAGAGCGGTCGACAGAGCGCGCCGTGGCGGTGCGCTGAGGGTCATTTTTCAGCGTCTCGCTGGCGAGGTGAGGGCGGCTTCTGGTCCTCCAGTAAACGCGAAGGCGGTTTGCCGCTGTCACTTCGCACCTGCGCATGGCTTATCAGCGCGAAGATGAAGCTGCCACCGATGATGTTGCCGGCGAGGGTCGGCAGGGCGAATGCCAGCAAGAAGCTGCGCCAGGTCTCTTCTCCGGCCCAGACCAGGTAGGACACTTCCACCGAACCGACGACAATATGGGTAAAGTCACCCAGCGCCATGAAGTAAGTGATCATCAGGATGATCCAGATCTTGGCGTGCTCCATCGACGGGATCATCCAGACCATGGTGGCGATCATCCAGCCCGACACGATGCCTTTGGCGAACATCTGGCCGATGTCGTTCTTCATTACCTTGCGCCCGACCTCTAGGAAGGCCACGTCGGTCTTGCCGTCGAAGATCGGCAGTTCCAGCATGACCCAGGCCACCAGCAGGGTGCCGGCCAGGTTGCCGAGCAATACCACGCTCCATAGGCGCAGCAGGCGACCCAGGTTGGCCAGGGTAGGCGAGGTCATCACCGGCAGCACGGCGGTGAGTGTGTTCTCTGTAAACAGTTGCTGGCGAGCGAGGATCACCGCCAGGAAACCTGCACTGTAGCCAATGCTTGCAATCACCTGGGCGCTGTCGCCCTCGGGGAGGCGGGCATAGAACAACCCCATGGCCATGAGCGAGAGCCCCATCGACAACCCGGCGGCCAGCGCTGACCACCACAGGGCTGCGATCGTGCGCTCAAGCTCTTGGTCGCCCTGGTAGCGAATGATCTCATGCAGCACCGCTGCCCTTGGCGGCTGGTTATGGCTGACCTCCTGCTCTTCGTCCGCCGACAGGCCTGGCGTTTTCTCGCTTTGCGTCTCGCTCATGGTTGCCACGCTCCGTGGGGTGTTTATCTACAGATCGGTTGCGTGTTCATTAGTTGCGAAGGGCGGGCAAACACTACTGGAAAGTTTTTTTAGATCAGGGTGTTGACTCTGATTTCAAAGCGCGTATTATTCGCCTCCTCGCAGCGATGAACGCTTCGGGGCAAGCGGCAAGTTGTTGAAGTTGAAAGCTTTCGAAAGAAAGCGAAGTTAAAAAACTTCAAAATAAACGCTTGACAGCAAATGAGGAAAGCGTAGAATGCGCGCCTCGGTTGAGACGAAAAGCTCTTAACCAAACGCTCTTTAACAAATCGAATCAAGCAATTCGTGTGGGTGCTTGTGAGTACGGACTGATAGTCACAAAGATTATCAGCATCACAAGTGACCATGCGAGAAATCACATAGTCATTTGAGATTGCTGAGCCAAGTTTAGGGTTTCTTAAAAACCCAAGCAGTATTGAACTGAAGAGTTTGATCATGGCTCAGATTGAACGCTGGCGGCAGGCCTAACACATGCAAGTCGAGCGGATGAGAAGAGCTTGCTCTTCGATTTAGCGGCGGACGGGTGAGTAATGCCTAGGAATCTGCCTGGTAGTGGGGGACAACGTTTCGAAAGGAACGCTAATACCGCATACGTCCTACGGGAGAAAGCAGGGGACCTTCGGGCCTTGCGCTATCAGATGAGCCTAGGTCGGATTAGCTAGTTGGTGAGGTAATGGCTCACCAAGGCGACGATCCGTAACTGGTCTGAGAGGATGATCAGTCACACTGGAACTGAGACACGGTCCAGACTCCTACGGGAGGCAGCAGTGGGGAATATTGGACAATGGGCGAAAGCCTGATCCAGCCATGCCGCGTGTGTGAAGAAGGTCTTCGGATTGTAAAGCACTTTAAGTTGGGAGGAAGGGCAGTAAGCGAATACCTTGCTGTTTTGACGTTACCGACAGAATAAGCACCGGCTAACTCTGTGCCAGCAGCCGCGGTAATACAGAGGGTGCAAGCGTTAATCGGAATTACTGGGCGTAAAGCGCGCGTAGGTGGTTTGTTAAGTTGGATGTGAAAGCCCCGGGCTCAACCTGGGAACTGCATCCAAAACTGGCAAGCTAGAGTACGGTAGAGGGTGGTGGAATTTCCTGTGTAGCGGTGAAATGCGTAGATATAGGAAGGAACACCAGTGGCGAAGGCGACCACCTGGACTGATACTGACACTGAGGTGCGAAAGCGTGGGGAGCAAACAGGATTAGATACCCTGGTAGTCCACGCCGTAAACGATGTCAACTAGCCGTTGGAATCCTTGAGATTTTAGTGGCGCAGCTAACGCATTAAGTTGACCGCCTGGGGAGTACGGCCGCAAGGTTAAAACTCAAATGAATTGACGGGGGCCCGCACAAGCGGTGGAGCATGTGGTTTAATTCGAAGCAACGCGAAGAACCTTACCAGGCCTTGACATGCAGAGAACTTTCCAGAGATGGATTGGTGCCTTCGGGAACTCTGACACAGGTGCTGCATGGCTGTCGTCAGCTCGTGTCGTGAGATGTTGGGTTAAGTCCCGTAACGAGCGCAACCCTTGTCCTTAGTTACCAGCACGTTATGGTGGGCACTCTAAGGAGACTGCCGGTGACAAACCGGAGGAAGGTGGGGATGACGTCAAGTCATCATGGCCCTTACGGCCTGGGCTACACACGTGCTACAATGGTCGGTACAGAGGGTTGCCAAGCCGCGAGGTGGAGCTAATCTCACAAAACCGATCGTAGTCCGGATCGCAGTCTGCAACTCGACTGCGTGAAGTCGGAATCGCTAGTAATCGCGAATCAGAATGTCGCGGTGAATACGTTCCCGGGCCTTGTACACACCGCCCGTCACACCATGGGAGTGGGTTGCACCAGAAGTAGCTAGTCTAACCTTCGGGAGGACGGTTACCACGGTGTGATTCATGACTGGGGTGAAGTCGTAACAAGGTAGCCGTAGGGGAACCTGCGGCTGGATCACCTCCTTAATCGACGACATCAGCCTGCTGATGAGCTCCCACACGAATTGCTTGATTCATTGTCGAAGACGATCAAGACCCTATATAGGTCTGTAGCTCAGTTGGTTAGAGCGCACCCCTGATAAGGGTGAGGTCGGCAGTTCAAATCTGCCCAGACCTACCAGTATTTGGGGCCATAGCTCAGCTGGGAGAGCGCCTGCCTTGCACGCAGGAGGTCAGCGGTTCGATCCCGCTTGGCTCCACCACTCTTGCAGTACGTGATCAAACTCAGAAATGAGCATTCGCTTCGAATGTTGATTTCTGACTTTTGTCAGATCGTTCTTTAAAAATTCGGATATGTGATAGAAATAGACTGAACACTACTTTCACTGGTAGTGGATCAGGCTAAGGTAAAATTTGTGGGCTCGAAAGAGCAAAACGAATTTTCGGCGAATGTCGTCTTCACAGTATAACCAGATTGCTTGGGGTTATATGGTCAAGTGAAGAAGCGCATACGGTGGATGCCTTGGCAGTCAGAGGCGATGAAAGACGTGGTAGCCTGCGATAAGCTTTGGGGAGTCGGCAAACAGACTGTGATCCAGAGATCTCTGAATGGGGGAACCCACTCAGCATAAGCTGAGTATCTTGTACTGAATACATAGGTGCAAGAGGCGAACCAGGGGAACTGAAACATCTAAGTACCCTGAGGAAAAGAAATCAACCGAGATTCCCTTAGTAGTGGCGAGCGAACGGGGACCAGCCCTTAAGTTGGTTTGAGATTAGTGGAACGCTCTGGAAAGTGCGGCCATAGTGGGTGATAGCCCCGTACACGAAAATCTCTTATCAATGAAATCGAGTAGGACGGAGCACGAGAAACTTTGTCTGAATATGGGGGGACCATCCTCCAAGGCTAAATACTACTGACTGACCGATAGTGAACTAGTACCGTGAGGGAAAGGCGAAAAGAACCCCGGAGAGGGGAGTGAAATAGATCCTGAAACCGTATGCGTACAAGCAGTGGGAGCCTACTTTGTTAGGTGACTGCGTACCTTTTGTATAATGGGTCAGCGACTTATATTCAGTGGCGAGCTTAACCGAATAGGGGAGGCGTAGCGAAAGCGAGTCTTAATAGGGCGTTTAGTCGCTGGGTATAGACCCGAAACCGGGCGATCTATCCATGGGCAGGTTGAAGGTTAGGTAACACTGACTGGAGGACCGAACCGACTACCGTTGAAAAGTTAGCGGATGACCTGTGGATCGGAGTGAAAGGCTAATCAAGCTCGGAGATAGCTGGTTCTCCTCGAAAGCTATTTAGGTAGCGCCTCATGTATCACTGTAGGGGGTAGAGCACTGTTTCGGCTAGGGGGTCATCCCGACTTACCAAACCGATGCAAACTCCGAATACCTACAAGTGCCGAGCATGGGAGACACACGGCGGGTGCTAACGTCCGTCGTGAAAAGGGAAACAACCCAGACCGTCAGCTAAGGTCCCAAAGTCATGGTTAAGTGGGAAACGATGTGGGAAGGCTTAGACAGCTAGGAGGTTGGCTTAGAAGCAGCCACCCTTTAAAGAAAGCGTAATAGCTCACTAGTCGAGTCGGCCTGCGCGGAAGATGTAACGGGGCTCAAACCATGCACCGAAGCTACGGGTATCACCTTCTGGTGATGCGGTAGAGGAGCGTTCTGTAAGCCTGTGAAGGTGAGTTGAGAAGCTTGCTGGAGGTATCAGAAGTGCGAATGCTGACATGAGTAACGACAATGGGAGTGAAAAACTCCCACGCCGAAAGACCAAGGTTTCCTGCGCAACGTTAATCGACGCAGGGTTAGTCGGTCCCTAAGGCGAGGCTGAAAAGCGTAGTCGATGGAAAACAGGTTAATATTCCTGTACTTCCAGTTATTGCGATGGAGGGACGGAGAAGGCTAGGCCAGCTTGGCGTTGGTTGTCCAAGTTTAAGGTGGTAGGCTGAGATCTTAGGCAAATCCGGGATCTCAAGGCCGAGAGCTGATGACGAGTTGCCTTTAGGCGACGAAGTGGTTGATGCCATGCTTCCAAGAAAAGCTCCTAAGCTTCAGATAACTGGGAACCGTACCCCAAACCGACACAGGTGGTTAGGTAGAGAATACCAAGGCGCTTGAGAGAACTCGGGTGAAGGAACTAGGCAAAATGGCACCGTAACTTCGGGAGAAGGTGCGCCGGCGAGGGTTAAGGACTTGCTCCGTAAGCCCATGCCGGTCGAAGATACCAGGCCGCTGCGACTGTTTATTAAAAACACAGCACTCTGCAAACACGAAAGTGGACGTATAGGGTGTGACGCCTGCCCGGTGCCGGAAGGTTAATTGATGGGGTTAGCGCAAGCGAAGCTCTTGATCGAAGCCCCGGTAAACGGCGGCCGTAACTATAACGGTCCTAAGGTAGCGAAATTCCTTGTCGGGTAAGTTCCGACCTGCACGAATGGCGTAACGATGGCGGCGCTGTCTCCACCCGAGACTCAGTGAAATTGAAATCGCTGTGAAGATGCAGTGTATCCGCGGCTAGACGGAAAGACCCCGTGAACCTTTACTATAGCTTTGCACTGGACTTTGAATTTGCTTGTGTAGGATAGGTGGGAGGCTTTGAAGTGGGGACGCCAGTTCTCATGGAGCCATCCTTGAAATACCACCCTGGCAACTTTGAGGTTCTAACTCAGGTCCGTTATCCGGATCGAGGACAGTGTATGGTGGGTAGTTTGACTGGGGCGGTCTCCTCCCAAAGAGTAACGGAGGAGTACGAAGGTGCGCTCAGACCGGTCGGAAATCGGTCGTAGAGTATAAAGGCAAAAGCGCGCTTGACTGCGAGACAAACACGTCGAGCAGGTACGAAAGTAGGTCTTAGTGATCCGGTGGTTCTGTATGGAAGGGCCATCGCTCAACGGATAAAAGGTACTCCGGGGATAACAGGCTGATACCGCCCAAGAGTTCATATCGACGGCGGTGTTTGGCACCTCGATGTCGGCTCATCACATCCTGGGGCTGAAGCCGGTCCCAAGGGTATGGCTGTTCGCCATTTAAAGTGGTACGCGAGCTGGGTTTAGAACGTCGTGAGACAGTTCGGTCCCTATCTGCCGTGGACGTTTGAGATTTGAGAGGGGCTGCTCCTAGTACGAGAGGACCGGAGTGGACGAACCTCTGGTGTTCCGGTTGTCACGCCAGTGGCATTGCCGGGTAGCTATGTTCGGAAGAGATAACCGCTGAAAGCATCTAAGCGGGAAACTTGCCTCAAGATGAGATCTCACTGGGATCTTGAATCCCCTAAAGGGCCGTCGAAGACTACGACGTTGATAGGTTGGGTGTGTAAGCGCTGTGAGGCGTTGAGCTAACCAATACTAATTGCCCGTGAGGCTTGACCATATAACACCCAAGCAATTTGCTAGCGCAGATTGCGGTGGTGAAGACGAAAGACCCGAAAGTTCGTAACCACACATATCGCATATCCGAATTCGCTGGGCTGTCCATCTGGACATTCTGGCTACAGAATTTCTTGACGACCATAGAGCATTGGAACCACCTGATCCCATCCCGAACTCAGTAGTGAAACGATGCATCGCCGATGGTAGTGTGGGGTTTCCCCATGTGAGAGTAGGTCATCGTCAAGATTCATTTCGCAAAACCCCTATCTGCGCAAGCAGGTAGGGGTTTTGTCTTTCTGCCGTTTATAACCGCAGATCCGCTGTCTCCAGGCAAAGATGTTTTGTCCGTCCTGTACCTCTTCAAACGCGCTCAAGGGTGCGACAATTAATCCTGTTCGCGCACGTGACTTTGCCCTGCCTAACCTGCGTCAAGACTTAGGTTCGGGGCACCCTCGCGCCCGAATAGAGCGATGCCAGCGTGCCGTGCTGCGCATTTATGGACTTTCACCGTCCTATCACTTGAGGTAGAGAGCAAGATGGCTAAGGCCGCCGATGTCGTTGTGCAATGCCTGGAAAACGAAGGTGTCGAGTATGTGTTCGGCATCCCTGGTGAGGAAAACCTCGACCTGCTGGAATCCCTGCGCAAGTCGAAGATCAAACTGGTCCTGACCCGCCACGAACAATCTGCGGGCTTCATGGCCGCCACCTATGGCCGCCTGACCGGCAAGACCGGCGTCAGCCTGTCGACCCTCGGCCCTGGCGCGACCAACCTGGTCACCGCCAGTGCATACGCCTACCTCGGCGGTATGCCGATGATGATGATCACCGGCCAAAAGCCGATCAAGAAGTCCAAACAGGGCCGCTTCCAGATCATCGATGTGTGCGGCATGATGGCCCCCATCACCAAGTACACCCATCAGTTCGCCTCGGCCGACAACATTCCTTCGCGCATGCGTGAAGCGTTCCGTCTGGCTGAAGAAGAAAAACCAGGCGCCGTGCACCTGGAACTGCCGGAAGACATCGCTGCCGAGCAGACCGATGCCATGCCGATCCCGCGCAGCCTGCACCGCCGCCCGCTGGCCGAGCACGTGGCCATCGAAGCCGCCATCGAAAAACTGCGCACCGCACGCAGCCCGATCCTGGTGATCGGTGCCGGCGCCAACCGCAAGATGACCGCCAAGGTCCTCAAGCAGCTGATCGACAAGACCGGCATTCCGTTTGTCACCACCCAGTTGGGCAAGGGTGTGGTCGACGAGCGCAGCCCGCGCTTCCTGGGCAACGCCGCGCTGTCGTCCGGTGACTTCGTCCACCGCGCAATCGAAGCGGCCGACCTGATCATCAACATCGGCCACGATGTGATCGAGAAGCCGCCGTTCTTCATGGTCCGTGGCGGCACCGAAGTCATCCACATCAGCTTCCGCTCCGCCGAAGTCGATGCCGTGTACTTCCCACAGGTCGAAGTGATCGGCGACATCGCCAACGCCGTCTGGCAGATCGCTGAAGGCCTGGGCGACACTTCGCACTGGGACTTCACCCGCCTCATGGCCATCCGTGAAGCCAACGAAGCGCAAATCGCCGAAGGTGCCGACGACGACCGCTTCCCGGTCTACCCGCAGCGCCTGGTCGCCGACATCCGTCGTGTGCTGCCGTCCGAAGGCATCGTTGCCCTCGACAACGGCATCTACAAGATCTGGTTCGCCCGTAACTACAAGGCCCACAAGCCGAACACCGTGCTGCTCGACAACGCCCTGGCGACCATGGGCGCCGGCCTGCCGTCGGCGATGGCAGCGCACCTGGTGTACCCGGACCGCCCGGTAATCTCGGTATGTGGCGACGGCGGCTTCATGATGAACAGCCAAGAGCTGGAAACCGCAGTCCGTCTGGGCATGCACGTCACCGTGGTGATCTTGCGTGATGACGGCTACGGTATGATCCGCTGGAAGCAGGCCAACATGGGCTTCACCGATTTCGGCCTGGACTACGGCAACCCGGACTTCGTCAAATACGCCGAAGCCTACGGTGCCAATGGCCACCGCGTGGAAAGCGCCGAAGGCTTGCTGCCGCTGCTCGAGCATTGCATCAAGACCCCTGGCGTACACGTGATCGACTGCCCGGTCGACTACAGCGAGAACGACCGCATCCTCAACAGCGAGCTGCGTGAGCGCGCGCTGGCGGTGTAAGGCTTAACGGCCTATTCGCGGGGCAAGCCCGCTCCCACAAGTACTGCACAGTTCCTGAGGACTGTGCTTACCTTGGGAGTAGGCACGCCCCCGCGAATGCTTTGCGCCAGACACCAAGTGGTATTAAATAAACACCGCGCCTGTCACTCTACGATTCTCCATTCTCAGGTTCCCCAACCCTTGGCGAACACGAGAACATGACGATCGGATCGACTCACAACCACCCCGCACACTTGGCCGTTGAGCCGTCATCCCCAGCCCAGCCATGGGCTGCACGTTACCCCAATCCACCCGATCTCTGTTTTGATTACCGCCGGTTGCTCGAGCAAGCGGGAGGTATAGCCCGTGCTACTCAGCCGCATCACCGAATATGCATTATCGGTGCTGGTGTAACGGGTTTGACCGCCGCACGGGAGCTGTTGCGTTGCGGTTTTACCCATATCACCCTGATCGAGCAATCGAAGCGTGTGGGCGGGCGTCATTTGACTGTGGTGAACACGCTTGGGGATCACAAGCACCCCACCACCCCATTCGAAATGGGGGCTATGCGCATGCCGTTGTTCAATAGGACAGGAGAGCCACCCAAGGACGGTCGCTCGCTTATGGCCTATTACGCCAATGTGTTCGAGCTGCGCCTGACTGACTTTCCCAATCCCGGAACGCCCTGGGTGAATGCCACCGGTATTTATCTGCGAGAGGGTCAGCTGGATGGGAAGGGGGATCCAACGCTGCTGATTTGGCTTAACCCGGAGGGAGACACACCACCTCCCACCCTTACGCTGCAGAATGTCTACAACAAATGGCGGCGCTTTGCGGAGCATTTCGCCGAGCGGGTCGCTGCTCATTATGGGACGGGAGATTGGGAGGCGATGTGGTCGGCAATCGTCGAACGTTATCACCGCTTGTCGTTCCGGGACCTGGTGCAGTTGCCTGCCCTTGACGCCTGGAGCGCTGAAAACCCCGGAGACTTCGGCGGGTTGGGGATGAACAGCGATGAGTCGGCAATTTTCTATGCAATCGGCATTGGAGATGGCAGCTGGGGCGCATTCTATGACGTCTGCTGCTTGTACCCGCTGCGTACTGCGATCTTTGGCTTCAGCAGCCATTTGCAGTTGGTGCATGGGCGTGTTGATGAGGGCGGCATACCCTACGTCGCACCGTATTTGGGAGCGGGCCAGTTACCCGATAGCAGAGGGCTCATGTTTCAGGCGCCTGCCTATTTGGGCCTTGCGGCGATGGATGATTGTCTGCTGTTCATGGACGTTGGGATGCAAGGCACATCGCTTTATGATCACTTCATTCAACGAGACGACGGTCTGCTGACCGACAGTTCAGTCTGCGCATTGCACAAGCAGTCTGATGGGCGTGTCCGGGTGGAGTATCGCTGGCAGCACAGTGATCCGGCACATAGCCAGGTTTTGCACGAGGATTTCGACAGCGTAATCCTCACCACGCCTTCATGGCTGATTGAAACCCACATACAGATCAATGGCTTCAATCGAGAGATTCTGCCGCAACGGATCATCGATGCCTGGAAGCATGCCCACTGGGAAACCAGTTGCAAGGTCTATGCACCACTCAAAAAAAGCTTTCTCGACCGCAAAGTGGCCATCCCTCAAATCCTCGTCACTGACAGCTTCGTGCACGATGTTTATGCCTACCGCTACAACGACAGCTACTCCGATGACTGCATCCTGCTCAGTTATACCTGGGAAGATGACGCCACTAAATTGGGGGCGATATCAGATCAGGCGTTGGGCAACAAATGCATCCAGGAACTCGACCGGATTCTGATGCGCTGTACCAATATGGGGGAAGCCATATCGCCTTACATCGATACTCGAAACATCCGCATACAGCGTTGGATGACAGATAGAAATGCTCTCGGCTGCGCAAAGCTGTACAGGGCAGGTACCTATTACGACGCAGTCAGCCTGATGAAATACAACCGCGACCTCAGCGCTGCCTCCGGACTCTATCTGGCGGGAGAGTCCTTCTCTGTTGACGCGGGTTGGACCGAGCCGTGCCTGCGCACTGCAATCGATACCGTGATCAACCTCTGCAATCGCACGAAAGCCACGTTCAATGGTGGCTTCACCTTGGATCATTACCCGCATTATCAAGTGCGGTAATCAGGGCGTCGGCAATCAATATGTAGGACCCTTCCCTCAATAATTCTTCCTTTTCCCTACGATCTTGTGGGAGCGTCCTGACTGTCGCTCCCAGGCTCAACCCCGCTTTACTGGCGCCCTTCCACAACAAACATAAAAGGAAGCCGCCATGTCTGAACACTGCACCCCTGTCAGCCCCGTGCGCATCGCAGTCATCCAGTATGACCCTCAAGTGGGGGTCGAGCACGGTGATAGCAATGTGAGCAGGGGCCTGGCATTGGCCCGGCGCGCCGTGCGCGAAGGTGCCAACCTGATTGTCCTGCCAGAGCTTGCCAACTCCGGTTATACGTTCCACTCGCGGGCAGAAGCCTATGCCCATGCGCAGACCCTGCACGACGGGCGCAGTGTCCAAGCCTGGGCGGACTTTGCGCGGGATCATCACATCTATCTGGCGGCGGGGTTCGCCGAACGGGATGGGATGAAGCTGTATGACAGCGCCGTACTTTTCGGCCCCGAAGGAATGCTTGGGCACTACCGCAAAGCGCACTTATGGAACCAGGAGAAGCTGTGGTTCACGCCCGGTAACCTCGGCTTCCCGGTGTTCGAAACCCCCATTGGGCGTATCGGCCTGTTGATCTGCTGGGATATCTGGTTCCCCGAAGTCCCCCGCCTGATGGCTGCACAAGGCGCCGACATCCTCTGCAGCCTCAACAACTGGGTGTGGACGCCTCCGCCGCTGTTCGATGAGGCCGGGCGCTGCATGGCTTCTTACCTGACCATGACCGCAGCGCACGTCAACAACGTCTATATCGCCGCTGCCAACCGAATTGGCAGCGAGCGTGGCGGTCGTTTTCTGGGCTGTTCGCTGATTGCCGGCACCAACGGCTGGCCGATCGGAGAAGTGGCAAGCGCGGAAGAGGAAAGCATTCTCTATGCCGATGTGGACCTCAGTGCGGCTCGGTCTGCGCCGATCTGGAACAGCCTCAATGATCTGCCGCGAGATCGGCGTACCGATCTTTATGACCACACCCTCGGTTATCGCCTGCATGCCCCGATGCCGCGCTGAGGAGGCAGAACATGAACGAGATAAGCATCCCGAATAGGCAAAGGCCACCGCTGGTGATATTGGCCTGCCTGACCGTACTGCTGATAGTTAGCCTGGTTTTCGGCCAATGGCCGGACTACGCACAGCTCACCGCCACCCTTGATCAACCCTTGAGCCGTTTGCGCTGGATAGTCGGCGACATCAGCGAAGTCGCTTTCTACAAGCACGAGTTGCCGGCTTTAGGCCTGCTGCTGGGGGCCTGTCTGGCGCATTGGGCCGGTCTTCGTGGCTACCGCTGGCAAGGCTTTGCCATTTGTTATGGCACTGGGCTGTGGCCGTGGGTGTTCACAAGCTCGCTGCTCGGCCTGTTGCTCAGCCACGTCTTGTGGGGGTGGACGCTGGCTGGGGGAGGGTGGCAACCGACCTTCGTTGCTTTCGTGTCGCTGCCGGCTGCCATGGTATTGCTGTTTGGCGGAGGCTGGCAGGTGACGATTACCGGGGCGCTACTCGGTGCGCTGCTGGTAACGCCTGGCAGCCTGCTCCTGGTCAATTACCTGTGCATTCCTTTGCAGTTGCCGGTGGTCATCGGCAACGTTGGCGGCATGGCCGTGGCGAGCGTAGTGGCTTTCCTGCTGTGCAAGCGTTTCCCGTCATGGGTGCACCAAGGCAAAAGGCCCGCGGGGTTGCAGCCCGTCACCCGTCAACCTGATTACGGTGTGGTCTGGACTTTTCGACGTGTGTTGGCTGACTTCAGTGAAGCGCCATTTTTCGGCAATGAGCTGGCCAGCCTCGGGTTGTTGCTGGGCCTGCTGTTGGCCTACGTGATTGCGCCTGCCGCACCAGCCTACGGTTCGCAACTGGTCGTGCAGATGGTGGCAGGCCAGGCGCTGGCGTCATTGGTGGGGGTGCTGGTGTGGCGTCGTCAATGGCAGGCGCGTGGCTGGTACCCCACTTACATTCCCATTGTGTCGATCGTTCCGGCTGCCGTGCTGATTCACGGTGGTGACTGGCAGGTTGTGGTAGCCAGCGCGGTACTGGGTGCGCTGGTAGCGCCGCCATTGGCGGTGGCCATCAGTGGCCGGTTGCCAAGCTATATGCATGGCTACATCGGCAATGTCTTGTCCATGGCCTTCAGTACATTGGCGATCGTGCCGCTGGTGGGGCTGATAGGAGGTGGGGCATGACTGAGTCTCCACAGTTGCCTCGGCTGTCGATCGCCAGCCTGGGCGGCACCGTCAGCATGCAGGTCGATACGGTTGACGGTGGTGTAACGCCAACGCTCGATTGTGAGAAGCAACTGTCCTTGCTGCCAGCGCTCAGGCAAATGGCGCACCTCGAAGTGGCGACGCTGGGCATGCTGCCCAGCGCCTCGCTCGGGTTTGTGACGCTGCTTGAAGTACTGGCGTGGGCGCGTGGTCAGATAGCGCGCGGTGCGCAGGCCGTGATGCTCACCCAAGGGACCGATACGCTAGAGGAGACGGCTTACTTCTTCGACCTGCTCTGGCCATTCGATGCCCCCTTGGTGCTGACCGGTGCCATGCGTTCGGCCAGCCAACCGGGCTGTGACGGGCCGGCCAATCTACTGGCGGCCGCGCAAGTGGCGTTAGCCCAGGCCAGTCAGGGGCGTGGCGTGCTGGTTGTGATCAACGACCAGATCCACAGCGCCGCGAAGGTTCGTAAGGTCGCCAGCCTGGCGATGTCCGCTTTCGAGTCACCAGGCAGTGGCCCCGTGGGCGAAGTGGTCGAAGGTGTTGCGCGCTATCACCACCAGCCTTCACCACGGGAGGTACTGCCACTGCCGCATCGTCTGGATCATCGCGTTGCCCTGTTGGAGGCCTGCCTGGATGCGGACACTGCCTTATTGCAGGCCTTGCCGGCGCTGGGTTACGAGGGGCTGGTGATTGCGGGGTTTGGTGCCGGGCACGTCTCGGGCGCCTGGTCCGAGATGCTGGGCCAACTCACGCCCGGCTTGCCAGTGATCATGGCTACCCGCACAGGCAGGGGGCCTACGGCGCTGGCGACCTATGGGTTTGTCGGCGGCGAGATCGACCTGCAGAAAAAAGGGCTGCACATGGCTGGGCAACTTTGCCCGCGCAAGTGCCGAGTCCTGCTCTGGCTGCTGATCGGGTCAGGCAGGCAGGCCCTGCTGCCCATGTGGTTGCCACGCTAGCGAAACTGCCCGTAGCCTCGTCGCTGCGGGCAGCCTTCTGGTGCGTGCTGTGCTAGGGTGCGTGCACTTTTGCTTTTCAGGACAACCCCCATGCTCCCCGCGCTCAGCGAAAAAGAACTCGACCGCCTCGAAGACCTGCTGATCACTTACGGCAACGATTATTCGGTACTCAACCTGGCCGAGCTCAATGGCTTTTTTACCGCCCTGGCCAGTTCCCCGATCATCGTCCACCCCGAACAATGGTTGCCAGCCGTGGCGGGTGGCAAAGTGCCGAAATTCAAGAAGCCCGCGCATGAAGAGGCGTACACGGCGTTGATGTTGCGTTACGCCAGCCAAGTGGCGGACGAACTGGGTGACAACATCGATCAGTTCGAACCGCTGTTCGAGGAAAATGAAACCGACGATGGCGCTGTGATCATCATGGAAGAGTGGTGCTTCGGCTATATGCGCGGTACCCAGGTCGCCAGCTGGGATGCGTTGCCGCCGGAGCAGGATCAACTGCTCAAGGCCATTTCCCTGCATGGGCTGGAGGACAACTTCGAGTTGCTCGATCAAATGCGTGAAGAGGACATTCAAGCCTGTGTGCCTCAGGTGATCGAGGCGGCACGCCAGTTGTTCAAGTTCCATAATCAGCGGCACTGAGCCGAAGATGCAGCCTATGCACTCCACTGTAAAAGCGGCCTAGCGCCGCTTCTACAAGCATTATTCCGCCACGCGAAATTATGGTTTCCCCCCAGCACTGATTCTGCTGCCAGTCGAATCGGTCCAACATGGCCTCCACCAGCCCATTCCGGCGCTGACCAGGAGCCAAGCCCATGTCGACCGCGATCAAACTCTACAACTTCCCCAAGTCTGGCCACGCGCACCGTATCGAGCTGATGCTCTCGTTGCTGAAGCTGCCGACCGAGCTGGTTTTCGTCGACCTGGCCAAAGGTGAGCACAAGCAGCCTGCCTTCCTTGCCCTCAACCCGTTCGGGCAGGTGCCGGTCATCGACGACAACGGCACCGTCATCGCCGACTCCAACGCCATCCTGGTCTACCTGGCCAAGAAATACGACAACGGCACCTGGTTGCCCGAGGAGCCCGAAGCCGCAGCGCGCGTGCAACGCTGGCTGTCGGTCGCCGCAGGCCCATTGGCCTTTGGCCCGGCTGCCGCTCGCCTGGTGACCGTGTTCGGCGCCGCGTTCAACACCGATGAAGTCATCGGCCGTGCCCACACCCTGCTCAAGGTGATCGACGCCGAACTGGCCAAGGCCCCCTTCCTGACAGGCAGTGAGCCCACCATCGCCGACGTTGCCAACTACTCCTACATCGCCCACGCACCAGAGGGCAATGTCTCGCTGGAGCCGTACGCCAACGTGCGCAGCTGGCTGGCACGGATCGAGGCGCTGCCAGGTTTCGTGCCGATGCCGCGTACCGCCACGGGCCTGCAAGCCGGCGATTGAGCTCAACCCCCCTTCGAGGAATGCCACCATGCACCAGCTTCCAGGCCATCGCGCGTCACCTTGGCACAGCGGTGAGAAGATCCTGCAGGAAAAGGTCGGTGTGTCGGAGCGCATGGAGGTGTTCGGGCAGAAGGTTATTCGCGACTTCATGCCAGACCAGCATCGCGCGTTCTATCAGCAGTTGCCGTTCATGGTGGCGGGCAGTGTGGATGCCCACGGCAGGCCGTGGGCGACCCTCCTGGAAGGCCCGCAAGGCTTCGTCAGCTCGCCCGACCCACGCCAGTTGCTGATCAACGTGGACCTGAAAGCGGATGACCCCGCCACACCAGGGCTGGCGAGCGGGCAGGCAATCGGGCTGCTGGGCATCGAGTTGCATACGCGCCGGCGCAACCGAATCAACGGCCTGATCGGCCAGGCACGTAACGGGCAACTGGAAGTGACGGTGGAGCAGTCGTTCGGCAACTGCCCTCAGTACATCCAGCTGCGCGAGTACACGCGTAGCGATGAGCCGGCAAAAGGGCGCGTCGATTCCACTGCACTGGATGCCCGCGCGGTTGCCATGATCGAAGCGGCCGATACCTTTTTTGTCGCAAGCTACGTCGCGCAAGACGATGGCCAGCGTTCGGTCGACGTGTCCCACCGCGGCGGTCGGCCTGGGTTCGTCAAGGTCGAGGGCAACCGCCTGACCATTCCCGACTACGCCGGTAATTTGCACTTCAATACGCTGGGCAACCTGTTGGTGAACCCGGTGGCAGGGTTGCTGTTCATCGACTTCGCCACCGGCAATGTACTGCAGCTTTGCGGGCATGCCGAAGTGGTACTGGAGAGCCCTGCCATCAACGCGTTCGAGGGCGCCGAGCGGCTGTGGACGCTGGACGTCGAGCACGTGGTATGGCGCCCGGCAGCCGTGTCGCTGCGCTGGGCCTTTAAAGAATACGCACCGACCAGCCTGATGACCGGCACCTGGGCCGAGGCCGGCGAACGCCTGCAACAGCGTGAACGTCAGCGTCAATGGCAGGCGTGGCGGGTGGTGCGCCTAGAGCAGGAGAGCCGTGATATTCGCTCGTTCTACCTGGCGGCAGATGCACCCGTGCAGTTTGCGCCAGGGCAGCATATTCCTGTGCGTATCGCGCTGGGCAGCGATGCCCCGCTGATTCGCACCTACAGCGTTTCCAGCGCCCCGTCGGACGGTTACCTGCGCATCAGCGTCAAGGCCCAGGGCCCGGTATCGCGCTATCTGCATGAGCGCATTGCGGTGGGGGACCTGCTCGATGTGCGCCTGCCCATGGGCAGTTTTACCCTGGATGAGCAAAGCGCACGGCCGATTGTACTGATTGGCGCGGGCGTGGGTATCACGCCATTGATCGCCATGCTACGAGCACAATTGGCCCGGCGTCAGGCGCGGCCTATTCACCTGTTTCACGGTGCGCGAAGCCTGGCGGACTTGCCCTTCCAGCAAGAACTGGCGGCGCTGCGCCAGCAAGCGGGCGAATGGTTGCGTGTGCACCGTTGCCTGAGCCAGCCTGAGGCCGAGGCCGTCAGGGGGCGCGACTACGAGCATGCTGGCCGGCTGGGCATTGAGCAGGTGAAAGCCCAGCTGGCGCTGGATGACTACGATTTCTATGTGTGTGGCCCAGCGAGTTTTACCCAGGACCTGTACGAAGGGCTGCGTGCCGTGCATGTACCCGACGCACGTATCCATGCCGAAGCCTTTGGGCCATCGACGCTCAGGCGGCACACCGACGACGACCAGCCGGTGCTGCAGCAGCCCCCGGCTGCCAGCGAAGCGGTGCCGGTGTACTTCGCCAGCTCGGCCAAGGAGGCGCGCTGGGCACCGGGTAGCGGCACTTTGCTGGAGCTTGCCGAGGCGCGTGGGTTGTCGCCGGATTTCAGCTGTCGGGGTGGTTCATGCGGCACCTGCAAGACCAAGGTGGTGAGTGGGCAGGTGCATTACCCGAACCCGCCTGCCGAGATGCCGGAAAGCGGTACGGCGCTGATCTGCTGTGCCGTGCCGGCTAAAGTGGAGGAGGGCGCGCAGGCCTTGGTGCTGGAACTGTAGTGCTGACTGTTGTGGCCTGCGCACAGGGCAGCGAAAAAACCGCAGATAATCGATAATCCACACCCCCCGACATCCCAGGAGCCGGCATGGATCAGATTCACCTGATGAAGGTGTTCGTAGCAGTCGGCGAGCTGGAAAGCTTCGCCGCTGCCGCCCGCCGGTTGGACATCTCGCCCGCCGCGGTAACCCGTGCTGTCAGTGCCCTGGAGGACCAGTTGGGGGTCAAACTGCTGCTGCGCACCACCCGCAGCGTACGCCTGACCGAAGCGGGTGGCCGCTACCTGGAAGATACCCGGCATATTCTCGCCAGCATCCACGAGGCCAATGAAGCCGCGGCCGGCATCAACGCCACGCCCAAGGGTGACTTGGCCGTTACCGCGCCGATCCTGTTCGGCAAGAAATTCGTCATGCCGTGCATCGTTCGTTACCTGCAGCAATACCCCGAGGTCGACGTGTCTGCGTACTTCCTCGACCGGGTGGTGAACATGGTCGAGGAGGGCATGGACGTGGCCGTGCGCATCGGCCCGCTGCCAGACTCCGGCCTGAAGGCGCTGCGGGTGGGCAGGGTGCGGCGCATGCTCTGCGCCTCGCCGGACTACCTGGCGCGCCACGGCGTGCCGCAACACCCATCGGACTTGCCAGGCCATGCGGTGATCGGCACCACCAACTTGTCGCCCCGGGCCGGTTGGCGCTTCGGCGTGACGGATGAGCCGACCCTGGTCCGCATGAAGCCGCGGCTGACCGTGACCAGCAATGATGGGGCGATTGCCGCAGCCAGTGGCGGGCTGGGGATCGCACGGTTGCTGTCGTACCAAGTGGCGGACGAGATAGCGAACGGGCAGTTGCAGGTCATTTTGGCCGAGTACGAAGAAGCCCCCTGGCCGATTCATGTGCTGCACCGGGAGAGCAAGTACGGGTCCGCCAAAGTCAGGACCTTCATCGACATGCTAGCCCAGGCGCTTCGAGCCCAAGGGCTGGATTGAGGTCGTACAACCCACTGCAATAGCACCCCTGAATATACACATTCGTTAACAATTTATGTTGTACGACGACCTACGACATGGCAATCTTGCGCCTGAAACAAATTGTCTCAATTAGCGCTGCCAGCGTTGAGGCACTCACCCGCACCTCTAAAAATAAGATTCAGGTGAACCATGAAGATGAAAGGCATCCGTTGGTGGATGGTCAGCCTCGTCACGGCTGGGCTCGTCGTCAACTACCTCGCCCGCAATACCCTCTCGGTGGCTGCCCCCACCTTGATGACCGACCTCTCCATCACGACCGAGCAATACGCCAAGATCGTCGCCGCCTGGCAGGTGTGCTACGCCCTTATGCAGCCGATCGCCGGCTGGTTTATCGACTTCATCGGGACCAAGCTCGGTTTTGCCGTGTTCGCCATGGCCTGGTCGGTGGCGTGTGCTGGCGCAGCTTTGGCCACGGGCTGGCAAAGCATGGCCTTCATGCGCGGGCTGCTGGGCATGACCGAAGCAGCCGGCTTGCCTGCCGGGGTCAAGGCCACCACTGAATGGTTTCCGGCCAAAGAGCGGTCGGTGGCGATCGGCTGGTTCAACATCGGCTCCTCGCTGGGTGCGTTGCTGGCGCCGCCTCTGGTGGTGTGGGCCATCCTGCACAGCGGCTGGCAACTGGCCTTTGTGATGGTCGGGGTGTCCGGCATCGTCTGGACGGTTTTGTGGATGCTGTTCTACAAACACCCTCGCGATCAGAAGCGTTTGAGCAGCGAAGAGCGTGACTACATCCTGTCTGGCCAGGAAGCGCACTTCAAGGAAGAGAAGCGCGAGAAGGGCGCCTGGAAACGCATCTTCAAGACTCGAAACTTCTACGCCATCGCCTCCGCGCGCATCCTCTCGGAGCCGGCCTGGCAAACCTTCAATGCCTGGATCCCGCTGTACCTGATGACCGAGCGGCACATGAACATCAAGGAAGTGGCGATGTTCGCCTGGCTGCCGTTTCTCGCGGCCGACATCGGCTGTGTGCTCGGTGGTTACCTGAGCCCGCTGTTCCACCGTCACTTGAAGGTGTCGCTGTTCACCTCGCGCAAGATGGTGCTGGTGTTCGGTGCCAGCTGCATGATCGGCCCGGCGTGCATTGGCTTGGTTGAAAGCCCGTATACCGCGATTTTGCTGCTGTGCATGGGTGGCTTTGCGCACCAGACGCTGTCGGGGGCGCTGTATTCGATTACGTCGGACTCGTTCAGCAAGGACCAGGTGGCCACCGCGACAGGTATGGGCGGGATGTGCGGGTACCTGGGCGCGGCGGTGTTTACCCTGGTGTTTGGCATCCTGGTGACGCAGATCGGCTACAGCCCGCTGTTCGTGGTGCTGGCAGCGTTCGATATCGTTGCGGCGGTGCTGGTGTGGAAGGTTGCGCGTGAGGTACGGGGTGAGCCGGTCGCGCGGCAGGGCGTGGCCACCGGCGAAGTGCTGGTTTAAAGCTTGAGATCGCGGGGCTGCTCTGCAGCCCATCGCCGGCAAGCCAGCTCCCACCCGAACTGTGTAGCCTCCAAGTTAAGCGCCACACCTGTGGGAGCTGGCTTGCCGGCGATGGGTCGCAAAGCGACCCCTATACAGGCAACCCCCTTACAGCGCCCGATACTGCATCTTGAACCCCAAGCTCATCGCCTCACCCTGCTGCAACAACCGCAACCCTGGCCGCCCAGGCAGGTGATGCGCGTTGATCGGGTGGCTGACCGGCTCGAAGCAGAAAAACGCCTTGCCCGGTGGGCAGAACAACAGAAAGTGCTCGCACCCACTGGCCGTGCATTCCAGGGCATAGCCCGCGCTGGGCTGTTCGATCACGCAGTTGCCAGGCCAACCACCGAACGCATGGTCGACCACCCTGGTCGGCAACGCGCCCGGGCTGTCGAAGCACCAGTCATCAGGCAGCTCAGCCGGGTACGACGGCAGCCGCCCCTCTTCTGCCAGCCACACATGCTGCGCCGCAGCGCTTAGCCGGGTGTCCGAATACCGCGGGAAATAAGGATGCAGCCCCAGCCCATACCAGGTGGCCGTTTGATCCAGGTGGGTCACATGCAAGTCGAGGTTCAGGCACCCGTCGAGCAGGTGCACATCCAGCGTCGCCCGGTAGGCAAAGGGCAACTGGCTGTCGAGCGTTAGCCGGGCACGGCGTTCACTGTGGTGGTCCACCTGCCAGGCCTGCTGCCAGGCGGTGCCATGAATCGGGTAGGGGTCGTGTGCGGTGTTGGGCGCCAGCGCCAGCCAACCCTCGGGCCGCTCGAAACCCCCTTGGGCAATCCGGTTGGACCAAGGCGCCAGTGGGTAGCACGCCAGTTGCCGCGGCGTGCCGCTGGCCAGCGCGTCTTGGTCAGAGTGGCGCAGCAGCGCCTGCCCGGTCGCTTTCACTTCCCAGTTGATCAGGCTGGCGCCCAGGTCCGGCGCCAGGCTCAGGCGGGTCAGGTGGTCTTGCAGGTGCAGTTCGGTGACAGCCATCAGCGGCTCCTTTCAGAATGTTTGCTCAGCTCGCCCGGCGATAGGTCAGCAGCACGATGCCGCACACCACCACGGCACCGCCGATCAGTTGCAAGGTACTCAGGCGCTGATCCAGCAACGCCCAGCCCAGCAGCAAAGTGGCGATCGGTTCGATGTTCATCACCGGCGCGTTCTGCGCCATGTTCAGCCGGGGCACACAGACAAACAGCAGGGTGAAGGCCACGCCATACAGCACCACCAGGCTGGCCAAGGCCGCCCAGCCGCTGCTGCTGGCAGGCAGCGACAGCCCGGAGGGCATCACGCCGCTTGCGCCTGCCACCAGCATGCTGGAGAACACGATCAGCAAGGTCAGCAGGCTGCGTACCGGGCCGCGCACGGCGGCCAGCTTGTGATCGGTGATCCACAGCGCGCAGGCGAAGGCGCACGCGGCGCAGAAGGCCAGGCTGACGCCCAGGGCCCAGTGCGGGTTGGCGTCGGCGCTGTCGGCCAGCCGCGCCGGTACATCCAGCGCCAGCACCAGGCCGCAGAGGATCAGGCCCATGAACAGCACGGTGCGGCCAGTCGGGCGCGCGCCGCCCAACGCCCACGTGAGCAGCGCCAGCAACATCGGGAAGGTATTGCCCACCAGCAGCGCGAGTGCCACCGGGATGCGCGCCACCGCCGAATACAGGCACAGGCTCTGTGTGGCGATCAGCAGGCCAAGCAGCAATTGCCAGCGCCGTGTGCCGGTCGGCAGGCCCACTGCCTGGCGTTGCCACAGCAGCAGGCAGGCCAGGACCAGAAAGGTGATGCCGGAGCGGCAGAGAATCGCCAGCAGCACGCCGGTGCCGTCATCGAAGGCGATGCGTGCGGCAACGTGGTTGGCGGCGAACGAGCAGGCCAGCAGCGCCAGTAGCGCCAGCGCCAGCTTGCGAGGAAAGAGGGGAGTGGCAGAGGAGGGAACAGCCATGTGCAGGATCCATTTGCAAAAGAGGATGGGGCCGCAAGCGGCCCCATTTGGCTTTACAGCACCACGCTGGGCAGCCAGAGCGAGATGGCAGGGATGTAGGTCACGGCCATCAGTACCAGGAACAACGCCAGGTAGAAGGGCAGCAGCGCCTTCACCGTCGACTCGATGCTCACCTTGCCGACGGCCGAACCGACGAACAGCACCGCGCCCACCGGCGGTGTGATCAGGCCGATACCCAGGTTCACCAACATGATCATGCCGAAGTGCACCGGGTCTACACCGATGCCCGTGATCACCGGCAGCAGGATCGGCGTCAGGATCAGGATCAGCGGCGCCATGTCCATCACCGTGCCCAACAGCAGCAGCATGAAGTTGATGCACATGAGGATCACGTAGCGGTTATCCGACAGGGTCAGGAACGCCGTGGTGATCTTCGACGGGATCTGCATCAGCGTCATCACGTAGCCGAAGCTTGCGGCAAAGCCGATCAGGATCATCACGATCGAGATGGTGCGTACCGTGCGGTGCATCAACTTGGGCAGGTCACGCCACTTGTAGTCGCGGTAGATGAACATGGTCACGAAGAACGACCAGACCACGGCCACGGCGGCCGACTCGGTCGCGGTGAATACGCCCGACAGGATACCGCCGAGGATGATGACCATCGCCATCAGCCCCCACAGCGCCTCGCCCGCGATTTTCAGCGCTTGGCGCAGCGGGATCACTTCGCCTTTGGGGTAGTTGCGCTTTTTCGCGAAGATCAGGCACAGGCCCATCATCACCGCGCTCAGCAACAGCCCAGGCATCACCCCGGCCATGAACAGCGAGGCAATCGACACCGTGCCCCCCGCGGCCAGCGAGTACAGCACCGAGTTGTGGCTGGGCGGGGTCAGCAGCGCCTGTACCGAGCCACTGACGGTCACGGCGGTGGAGAATTCACGCGGGTAGCCTTTGCGCTCCATCTCCGGGATCAGCACCGAGCCGACCGACGCGGTGTCGGCCACCGACGAGCCGGAAATCGCGCCAAAGAACGTCGAGGCCATGATGTTGACCAGCGACAACCCGCCCCGCACGAAGCCCACCAGTACCCCAGCGAACGCCACCAGCCGCCGGGACATGCCGCCCTCGGCCATGATCGCGCCAGCCAGTACGAAAAACGGAATCGCCAGCAGCGAAAACTTGTTAACCCCACTGGCCACCTGGATCATCATCGCCTGCAGCGGGATATCGATCCACCAGGCGCCGATCAGCGCAGACAGGCCCAAGGCGTAAGCCACTGGCATGCCGATCAGGATCAACGCGATGAAACTGCCCAACAGAATGAACGCATCCATTTACGCAGCTCCTTCGCTTTCTTCAGCCAGGTCGAAACGCACCACCTTGCGGTTGCTTTGGTCGCCCAGCAGGAGTTTTTCCACGACAAAGATCAGCGTCAGCACGCCCCCCACCGGGATCGGTGCGTAAGTCATGCCCACGCGTATGCCTGGCAGCGAGGCCAGCGACTGGTTCCAGGTGGTGATGCACAGCTTGGTGCCGTAATAGGTCATGAACACGCACACCACGATCATCAGCAGTTGCACCAGCAGTGAAACCAGCTGGCGCTGCAGGGCGGGCAGGCGGTCGGTGATCATCGCCACCGCCATGTGCGCGCCCGCCCGGTAGCTGGCGGCGGCGCCGACGAAAGTGAACACAACCATCAGCAAGATCGCGACCGGCTCAGGCCAGCTGGAGCCGGTGCCCAGCACGTAGCGGGCGAAGATGCCCCACGGAATGATCAGCGTCATGGTCAGGATCGACAGGCCCGCAATCCAGATGCAGCCGCGGTACAGCGTGTCGTTCACGCTCAGGAAAAGCGATTTCATAGGCATCACCAAAGCGACAGGGCGGCGGCCGCCGCACTGTCGAGGTCGTCTTGGAAGGGGCCGGTATTACTGGACGGCGTCGATACGCTTCATCAGGTCGGCGTACGGTGCGCCGTACTTCTCGCGGACCGATGCGGTGGCGTCAAAGAACGGCTTCTTGTCGACGGTGATGAACTCGACACCGGCCGCCTTCAGCTTCTCTTCGCTGGCTGCGGACTTGGCGTCCCACAGCGCACGCTCTTCCATCTGCGCTTCACGCGCGACCTTCTTCACCAGTGCCTGTTGGTCTGCGGTGAGCTTGTTCCAGGTGGTCTTGGACATCACCACCGGCTCCGGCAGGATCAGGTGGCCAGTGAGGGTGTAGTACTTGGCGCTCTGGAAGTGGTTGTGCTCGAGCAGCGTCGGCGGGTTGTTCTCGGCGCCGTCGATCACGCCGGTCTGCAGTGCGCTGAAGATCTCGCCGGTGTCCATGGCGATGCCGTTGCCGCCCATGGCGTTCATCATGTCGATGAACAGTGGGTTGCCCTGCACGCGGATCTTCATGCCCTTGAGGTCTTCAAGGCTGCGCACCGGTTTTTTCGTGTAGATGCTGCGCGAGCCGCCATCCATCCAGGCCAGGGCCACCAGGTTGAATTCGGAGTTGGTGATTTTGTCGAGGATCTCCTGGCCGATATCGCCGTCGATGATCTTGCGCATGTGTTCATGGTCACGGAACACGAACGGCATGTTGAACACGTTCACGTCCGGCACCACCGGGCCGACGATCCCCAGGCTGACGCGGGTCATTTGCACGGCACCAATCTGTGCCTGCTCGATCACTTCCTTCTCGGAGCCGAGCACCCCACCGGCGAACATCTTGAAGGTGATCTCGCCATTGCTGGCGGCTTCGAGCTTTTTGCCCATGTTCTGTTCGGCGACCACGGTCGGGTAGCCGGCCGGGTGAATCTCGGCGAACTTGATGTCTAGCGCGGAGGCCGGCATCGACAGGCTGAAGGCGAAGGGGAGTACGGCAAGGAGCAGCTTGCGTTTGAAGGTCATGGTGAAACTCCGTGGTTTTTATTATCCGGTTTCGTGTGTGCAAGTGTGTGGCAGAGCGGGTGTTCAGCCCCGGTAGGCAGGCTCCTCCAGGCCTTTGACGCCGAGCTCGAAGGCAAATACCCCACCGGCCAGCGGCTGGTCGGAGAGGTCAATGCCCGCAGGGCGGATCGACGTGACGAACAGGGTGTCCAGGTTGGCGCCACCAAAGGCGCACATGGCCGGTTTTTTCACCGGCACATTGAGCGAGCGGTCCAGGCGGCCATCGGGGGTGAAGCGGTGGACCTGGCCGGCGTCGTTGCCGCAGATCCAGTAGCAGCCGTCCTGGTCGATGGCGGCGCCGTCGGGGCGGCCAGGGTAGGCATGCATGTCGACGAACAACCGCTTGTTGTGGGGCGTACCGCTGTCGATGTCGTAGTCGAACACCCAGATTTTCTGCACGTTGGGGTGCGAGTCCGACAGGTACATGCGCGTGCCGTCGGGGCTGAAGGCCAGGCCATTGGGCACGATCATGCCGTCCTGCTGCAGGTGCAGGTGCCCTTCGCCGTCATGCCGGTACAGCGCCCCGACATGGGCGCCCTGCGGCATGTCCATCAACATGGTGCCGGCCCAGAAGCGGCCCTGGCGGTCGCAGCGCCCATCGTTGAAGCGCATGCCGCCCTGGGCATGTTCGACGGTGCTGAGCAGGCGGCTGTCGAGGCTGCCGTCGGCCTTGGGTTCGAGGTGGAAGATGCCGCTTTCCATCCCCGCGACCCACCCCTGTTCGGTGCGGGCGATGCAGGCGAGCATTTCGTCACCTTGCCACGCCTGCTGGGCCCCATTGGGCTGCCAGCGGTGCAGTGTGCGGGCAGGGATGTCGACCCAGTACAGGGCCTGTTCGGTAGGGTGCCACACAGGGCTTTCGCCGGTACCGTTGCGGGCGTCGACGATCAGTTCGCAGTTCATGGCCGTGCCTCCTGGCGCGCGGGGGTCAGTTGAACGGTCCGGCCACGGCGAAAGCGCCGCCCTGATAGACCATGCTCGGGTCATCGGCGGCGGGCGCCGGTTGGGCTTCGACGGCCTCGCGGAACACCTCGGAGGTGTCTTTAGGCGCATAGCCCAGGTGCGCGGCATGGCGGTTGTCCCACCACACGGTGCGGTTGTCAGAGGCGCCATAGACGATGGTGTGGCCGACATCGGGCGTGAACAGCCCGCGCTCGATCAGCTGAACCAGGTCGTCGTAGCTCAGCCAGGTGCAGAGCATCCGCGGGTTCTGCGGTTGCGGGAACGACGAGCCAATACGAATGCTCACGGTCTCGATGCCATAGCGATCGAAGTAGAAGCTGGCGACATCTTCGCCGTAGCATTTGGACAGCCCGTAGTAGCTGTCGGGGCGGCGCGGGGAGTGGGCGTCGATGCGCTCGTCCTGGCGGTAGAAACCGATGGTGTGGTTGGAGCTGGCGAAGATGATGCGCTTGACGCCATGCTTGCGCGCCGCCTCGTAGACGTGGAACACGCCGCAGATATTCGGGCCGAGGATGTCTTCGAAGGAATGCTCGGTGGACACGCCACCGAAGTGGATGATGGCGTCTACGCTTTCGACCAGGGCGTGGACCGCTGCCTTGTCGGCGAGGTCGCAGGCCACCACCTCTTCATGCGGGCCCGCGGCAGGTGCCATCGGGCTGATATCGGAAAGGCGCAGGACCTCGGCGTAGCCTTGCAGGCGTTCGCGAAGGACCTTGCCCAGGCCGCCTGCGGCTCCGGTGAGCAGCAGGCGATTGAGGGGAGTTGGGGTCATGGCCGGCTCGTTGTTAGTTGTTGTAGGTTGTCGTATGACTAAGTGAATTATTGGCAGTGGGGTTGGCTGTTGTCAATGAGCCGTGAGTGGGTTTTACCGGCTAACGCAATCCACTGTAGGAGCGGCCTTGTGTCGCGAAAGGGCTGCGCAGCGGCCCCAAACCTGCGCAGCCCTTACCATTGCTGGGGCCGCTGCGCGCCCCTTTCGCGACACAAGGCCGCTCCTACACGGAGCGCGCTAGCCTCTTGTTACAACAGCGACAACGGATAGTTGAAGATCAACCGGTTCTCATCAAACTCGTTGTTGCTGTAATCCCGGCGAATGCTCGAGTTCCGCCACTTCACACTCAAATCCTTGAACGCCCCGCTCTGGATCACATACGCAAGCTCGGTTTCCCGCACCCACTCCTTGCCATCGGTAATCGCACCGGTGTGCACATCCTGCCCGCTGATATAACGGTTCATCAGCGTCAAACCCGGCACCCCGACGGTGACGAAGTTGAAGTCATGCCGCACCTGCCACGAGCGTTCGTTGGCATTGTCGAAACTGGAGTTGTAGCTATCGTTGGCCAGCGTCCCGCCGCTGGTGCCATTGACCCGCATCCAGGTATCGCCATCGACTTTTTGCAGCCCAACCCAGAAGGTGTTGCCGCCATACTTGGCCGAGAACATCCCCGAGTAGGTCTTGTTGTCCAGCTGCCCGGCACGCTCGGAGCCGTCTTCATCGCCATGGAAGTAGCCCAGGTTGGCGCCCAGGGTCCAGTCACCCACTGGCTGGCTGTGGCTCAGTTGCAGGTATTGCTGTTGGTAGACGTCCTTGAGCACCGCATTCCACAGCCCGACCAGTGTGCGGTCCTGGTTGAACTTGTATTCGCCGCCGACGAAGTTGAAGCGGTCCGAAAGCGCCCCGCCATAGCTCATGTCTTCCATGCTCGCGTCATTGCGCGGGCTGTTGCCACGGAACTGCCCGCCATACAGCGTCAGCCCGGCGATCTCGTTGGAGGTGACCTGCCCCCCGCGGAACGTCTGCGGCAGCGAACGGCCGTCGTCGGAGCGCAGGATCGGCAGCACCGGCATCCATTCGCCGATCTTAAGCTCGGTCTTCGAGATCCGCGCCTTGCCCGCCACCGCCAGGCGCCCAAAGTCATCGGCTGGGCGCCCATCGTCGTGGCGCGGCAGCAGCCCGGTGCCGTAGGTGCCGCCACCGCCATCAAGCTTCACCGACCACATGCCCAGCACATCCACACCGAACCCCACCGGCCCCTCGGTAAAGCCCGAGCGGGCATCGAGAATGAAGCTCTGCGTCCATTCCTCGGCCTTGCTTTGCGGGTTGCTGGGGTTGGTGAAGTTGCGGTTGATGTAGAAGTTGCGCAGGCCGAGCGTGGCCTTGGCATCCTCGACAAAGCCCGCCGCCAGCGTGGTGCCCGGCAGGCTGCCGAGCATGCCGACGCCGAGCAGGGCAAAGGGAAGGGTTTGGCAGATTCTCATTATTGTTGTGCTCCACAAAAGGGTGTGGCGGCCCGTCCACCGTGCACGCGCAAGCGGCCAGCGGTAGGGGCGGGTAGGTAACGGGCCGGTCACGGCCAGGGAGGGTGAAACGGGCTTACGGCCCTAGGTGGCCGCGGGTGACGAAATCGGGAAAGGTGCAACGCGGGGGTATAGCGCGATTGAAGTCGACATGGCGATCGTCCACTGATTGTTGTTTTTGTTATGCGTTGTCGTACAACTGTGGCGATTTTTATCAAGTGGTGGTGGGGATGTCAACGCTTTGTGGTGTGATGAGGGTGAGATGTTGTCGCGGCATTCTGGGTGGTGGGCTCTATACCGGGGGCCAGGGGTTCGTGTGGAGATACGATGACTGAGTCTGTGTAGGGTAGGTAGGGGCTTTGATTTTCTCTAACCTCCATGACGATCAAGATCGTGTATGCGTATGTTAATTTAATTCCATTATTTTGTTGCTAAACTGATTATTTTATCAATAAGACACAAAATATTGTGATTATTGAAATTGATCGCTGGCAGGGCCTACTACTACTATCTTGTGTGTTAAGTGGATTTCATGGAGTTATTACTCGCTATGCTGGATTTAAGCCTCAGTAAGCCGAGCGAAGTCGTGAAGCGCCTTTGCGAACGTTTGCGCACCGAGCGGCTAGCGCAGCAGATGACGCAGGCCGATGTGGCTGGCAGGGCGGGTATCGCTACCAATACCGTGTCCAATCTAGAGGCTGGGCGAAATGTCGGCTTTGAGAACCTGGTCAAGGTGGCCATGGTGCTGGGGCGCGGCAAGGAGCTAGAAGGCCTTTTCTTGCCCAAGCTGGACAGCCTCGCTGACCTGCATCGCTACGAGCAGAGTGCCAAGCGGCAGCGTATCAGGAGTAAACACGACAATGCTTGAGCAAGTGCGCATCTATTACGAAGGTTGGGGTGAGCATTTACCACCGTTGCCAGGGCAGGCCTGGAAGCTTGGCTGATCAAGTTCCCGGCGAGAGAAGAGCACCCTGAAGTCTGCGCTATCGAAATGGTCTATGCCGAGTGCCTACGTCAGTGCGGCATTGCGACGCCTGATACCCAGCATTTCAGTTTGCCAAATGGGCTGGCCGCTTTCGCCAGCCGACGTTTTGATCGCCAGGGGGATCTGCGTGTGCCGATGCAGAGCTTGGCGGCCTATACCGGCGCCGACTTCAGGTCACCCGGTGCCCTGGATTACGTCAACTTCTTGCGGGCGACTCATCTGTGCACCAACGACCTGCGAGAGAAAGCGCGCGCCTTTGAGCGAGTTGTTTTTAACGTGGTATTCAATAACCGCGATGACCATCCCAAGAATTTTTCCTACGTGATGTCGCGAGCAGGCGAGTGGAAACTGGCACCCGCGTATGACGTGACCTTTTGCGAAGGCCCTGGCGGCTATCATCAGATGGATGTGATGGGGGAGGCCTTGGCGATCGACCGGAAAGCGATACTGCGCCTGGCAAGCGAAGCAGACATTACGCCGGCGTCCGCCGCCGCCATCATCGATCGCATATGCGCTGCAGCGAGCCAGTTTAGGTACATGGCCGAGCGTATGTATCCGCAGATGATCACCCAGGAAACGCTGCAAACCGTGCAAGGCCGTATCGACGAAAACAGTGCGCTGCTCCAGTCGGTGAGTTGAAGCAGCCGCAATTGCTTCTAGACTTAGCAACGGTCTCACCCTCGACCACGTCTCTGGGCGCCCCAGTACGGCACATCGATGCCTTTGTGGCGGGGGCGAGGCCTCTACTTGAGCCCCGCAAACACCTTCGCCAGCTTCCCCACCGCTACACGCATCTCGCCAGGCGTCAGCGCCGCAAACCCCATCAACAGGCCCGCATCATTCCTCGGCGATGCATACAAACTGCCGAGCCCCAACAGGTCGATCCCCGCCGCATGCGCCGCCCTCACTACCGCATCTTCCGGCATGTCCTGCACGAAGTGGCAGGGCATCTGCAGCCCCCCGGCCGGAATGCTTGGCGCCAGAAACGCCCCCAAGTGCTTGTGCACAAGCTCTGCCAGCATGTCCCGGCGCGCGGCATACAGCGCCCGCATGCTCCGCACATGCGCCGTGTAGTGCCCGCCCTCCATGAACCGCGCCAGGGTCAGCTGGGCAATGGAGGCCGTATGCCCATCCTGCAGCGTGCGTGCATTGGTCATCGGCGCGACGAGAGCAGGTGGCAACAGCAAGTAGCCGATGCGCAGCCCGGCGAACAGCGATTTGGTGAACGTGCCGATGTACAGCGTGCGGTCATGCGGGTCCAGGCCCTGCACGCAGGCGGTCGGCCGGCCCTCGTAGTGGAACTCGCTGTCGTAGTCATCTTCGATGATCCAGGCGCGCTGCTGCCTTGCCCACTCGATGGCCTGCAGGCGCCTGTCCAGCGACAACGTCGCGCCGGTGGGGTATTGATGGGACGGTGTTAGAAACACCGCCCTGGCATTGGCGGCCAACCGCGCCATGCGTTCCACCTGCAAGCCGTTTTCATCCACTGGCACGGGCACGCCTTCGAGGCCTGCTGCCGCGACGGCTTTGCGCGTGCCTTGGTAGAGCGGGTCTTCGACCAGTACCTGATCGCCTGCATCCATGAGCACCTGCGCGCATAGGCTAAGCGCCTGCTGCGAGCTGGTGAGGATCAGCACCCGGTCGGCAGACGCCTGCGCGCCCCGTTCGAGGTTAAGGTAGTCAGCGATCGCGTTGCGCAGGCAGGCCATGCCCTGTGGCGCACTGTGCTCCAATGCCTGGGTGCCAAATTCCTTGTACACCTGGCGCTCCAGCCTTTCCCAGATCGCCAGGGGGAAGTGCCGGGTCTCGGCTACCCCCGGTGCAAACGGGCGCGGCCCTTGGAAATTATTCACGCCCCCGCTCTGCAGCACGGCCATCGCCCGGCGGCTCAGTTGAGGTGGCTCATCGCAGCGCGTTTCGCGTTTTTGCTGTCGCCGTGGCAGATGCCGTGCGCGTTGCGAGACGAAGCTTCCGCTGCCCACCCGACGCTCGATGAAACCCTCGGCATGCAACTGGCTGTAAGCCGCCTCCACGGTATCCCGCGAGACGCCCAGCGACTGGGCCAATGGGCGTGAAGCTGGCAGCGACTTACCGACCGGCAGCGCGCCATCAAGGATCAATTGGCGAATCGCCCGCTGGATCCGCACATGTAACGACAACGCGCCATGGGCCGGGTCGCTCATCCAGGCTTTGACCGATTGCAGTTGTGCGTGTTTGAACATTGGTCTGGTTCACGTGCAGAAAGTGGCGGGGCTATTCAGGCCATTCTATCGCTATAAATGCACCTGTTTTCAGACCATTCCCACATTGAAAGGGGTCCCCGATGACAGTTGCACCAGCATTGATTTCAGTCCGCGAGTTGAAGCAGAGCGATTTCCATCAATGGTCCGCCTATTGGGACCAGTACCAGGCGTTCTACAAAGTAGCGCTGAGCCAGGCCACCACCGAGCTGACCTGGGCCCGGTTTTTCGACCCAGCAGAGCCCGTGCACTGCGCCGTCGCCACGGACGGTGAGCGCATCCTCGGTTTCGTCCATTTTGTGTTCCATCGCTCGACTTGGGGGCGTAACGACTTCTGCTATCTGGAAGACCTGTACGTTTGCCCAAGCGCGCGAGGGAGGCAGGTTGGCAAGCAGCTGATCGAGTTCGTTCAGGGTCAGGCACGGGAGAAACAGTGCGACCGGCTGTACTGGCATACCCAAGAAACCAACCAGACTGCACAGCGGCTGTACGACTGGATTGCTGAAAAGCCGGGGGTGATCGAGTACCGGATGGCTTGTTAGCACGCAAAAAAAAGGCTGCCATTCGGCAGCCTTTTCGATGCTCAGCCCGGACAATCAGTCCCAGCTCAACGCCCCACCAGTCTGATACTCAATCACACGCGTCTCAAAGAAGTTCTTCTCCTTCTTCAAGTCCATGATCTCGCTCATCCACGGGAACGGGTTGGTGGTGCCTGGGTACTCTTCCTTCAGGCCAATCTGGGTCAGGCGACGGTTGGCGATGAACTTGAGGTAGTCCTCCATCATCGCTGCGTTCATGCCCAGTACACCGCGCGGCATGGTATCGCGGGCGTATTCGATCTCCAGCTGGGTCCCTTGCAGGATCATCTGGGTCGCTTCTTCTTTCATCGAGGCATCCCACAGGTGCGGGTTCTCGATCTTGATCTGGTTGATCACGTCGATACCGAAGTTCAGGTGCATCGACTCGTCACGCAGGATGTACTGGAACTGCTCGGCAACGCCGGTCATCTTGTTGCGGCGGCCCATCGACAGGATCTGGGTGAAGCCGCAGTAGAAGAAGATGCCTTCCAGCACGCAGTAGTAGGCGATCAGGTTGCGCAGCAGCTCTTTGTCGGTTTCCGGGGTGCCGGTGTTGAATTCCGGGTCGGAGATGGCGCGGGTGTACTTCAGGCCCCAGGCGGCTTTCTTCGCGACCGACGGGATCTCGTGGTACATGTTGAAGATCTCGCCTTCATCCATGCCCAGCGACTCGATGCAGTACTGGTAGGCGTGGGTGTGGATCGCCTCTTCGAAGGCCTGGCGCAGGATGTACTGGCGGCACTCCGGGTTGGTGATCAGGCGGTACACGGCCAGGGCCAGGTTGTTGGCAACCAGGGAGTCGGCGGTGGAGAAGAAGCCGAGGTTGCGCATGACGATGCGGCGCTCGTCTTCGGTCAGGCCGTCCTGGCTCTTCCACAGGGCGATGTCGGCGGTCATGTTGACCTCTTGCGGCATCCAGTGGTTGGCGCAGCCGTCGAGGTACTTCTGCCAGGCCCAGTCGTACTTGAATGGCACCAGCTGGTTGAGGTCGGCGCGGCAGTTGATCATGCGCTTTTCATCGACCGCAACGCGGGCAGCAGAGCCTTCCAGCTCGGCCAGGCCTTCGGCAACGTCGAGGGCGTCAAGGGCAGCCTTGGCGCGTTTTACGGCTTCGGAGTCAGAAGCGGTAGCGGCACGGGCTTCCAGGGCGGCGGCACCGCCGGCGCTGTCGAGCTTGTCGAGGGTGGCAGCGGCGTTGGCCTGCGCAGGGGTGTTGCCTTTGGCGGCTACTTCGCCGTCTTCCTTGTCGAATTCGTCCCAGCTCAGCATGGTTTGGCTCCTGCTTGAGGGTCGCCCTCAGGCAACCGGTTGGATTTTAAGAATGTGATGCCTGACGCAAGGCCGTTACGGCGAATGGACAGCTCGAGAGGCTGACTCTCGTTACATCTGGATGTGCTTGTGCCTGGCCAGGCCTCACAGAGGGGCCAGGGACTTGAAAGGTGCCCTTTTCAGAGGGGGCGCAGTATACCGGAATTCGCCTTCGATCGGGGTGCGAGTCTGGCGGGCGAGGGTAACTTTTTCGACCGGTTTAACGCGCATCCGTTCACCAAGGGTGTGCCGTTCGTTCGGGCAAGAGTGTAGCCGCTAAACGAAGGTTTGGCACTATATGTTGTGGTTTTTTGTTTGTTAAGCACTGTATATGGGGTTTGCGCGTCATGTAGGAGCAGCCTTGTGCTGCGAAGAGGCCGGCGCATGCACAGCACATTTCGCTGGCATAACCGGCCTCTTCGCAGCACAAGGCTGCTCCTACACAGAGCGTGTTAGCTGCACTGCTTGCGCAGGGTCTCGACCACGTGTGTCTTGGGGTGCTTGCGTGCTTCTTCGACCGAGGTGAAGCGGCCGGTTTCAGCATTGCGACCAATTTTGCGAGTTGCCACTTTTTTCCGCGCCATGGGGTACGTCCTTTTTTGAGAGGTCCTGCTCTTTTACCGAGCCGCGCGAGCGGTGGGCAAAGGGCAAGGCTTCTCTGGAACGCGGATACAAAAATGCCGCAAGGGGCACCCGTGGGCACCCCTTGCGGCATCAGGCCTTACTGGCAGGCTTCGCAGTCAGGCTCGTCGATCGCACACGCCTTTGGCACAGGTGCAGGGCCGGCGGCCTGAACCGGGGCGCTGTCGCCGCCGCTGGAAACGGCGTTGAGCTTGCCGGTGTTGATGGTCGACTTCTCGGTGCTGGTCGCAGCCAGGGCACGGAGGTAGTAGGTGGTTTTCAGACCACGGTACCAGGCCATGCGGTAGGTCACGTCCAGCTTCTTGCCCGAAGCGCCAGCGATGTACAGGTTCAGCGACTGAGCCTGGTCGATCCACTTCTGGCGACGCGATGCAGCATCGACGATCCACTTGGTCTCGACTTCGAACGCGGTGGCGTACAGGTCTTTCAGCTCTTGCGGGATACGCTCGATCTGCTGCACCGAACCGTCGTAGTACTTCAGGTCGTTGATCATTACCGAGTCCCACAGGCCGCGGGCTTTCAGGTCGCGAACCAGGTACGGGTTGATCACGGTGAACTCGCCCGACAGGTTCGATTTCACATACAGGTTCTGGTAGGTCGGCTCGATGGACTGCGACACGCCAGTGATGTTGGCGATGGTCGCGGTCGGCGCGATGGCCATGATGTTCGAGTTACGAATACCTTTTTGTACGCGAGCACGCACCGGCGCCCAGTCCAGGGTCTCGTTCAGGTCGACGTCGATGTACTTCTGGCCGCGGGCCTCGATCAGGATCTGTTGCGAATCCAGCGGCAGGATGCCTTTGGACCACAGCGAACCCTGGAAGGTCTCGTAGGCGCCACGCTCGTCGGCCAGGTCGCAGGACGCCTGGATCGCGAAGTAGCTGACCGCTTCCATCGACTTGTCGGCGAACTCGACAGCAGCGTCGGAACCGTAGGCGATGTGCTGCAGGTACAGTGCGTCCTGGAAGCCCATGATGCCCAGGCCAACAGGGCGGTGCTTGAGGTTCGAGTTACGCGCTTGCGGCACCGAGTAGTAGTTGATGTCGATCACGTTGTCGAGCATGCGCACGGCGGTGTTCACGGTACGTTGCAGTTTGGCGGTGTCCAGCTTGCCATCGACGATGTGGTTCGGCAGGTTGATCGAGCCCAGGTTGCAGACCGCGATCTCGTCCTTGTTGGTGTTCAGGGTGATCTCGGTGCACAGGTTCGAGCTGTGGACCACGCCCACGTGCTGCTGCGGCGAACGCAGGTTGCACGGGTCCTTGAAGGTCAGCCATGGGTGGCCGGTCTCGAACAGCATCGACAGCATCTTGCGCCACAGGTCTTTGGCCTGGATGGTCTTGAACACCTTGATCTTGTTGTACTCGGTCAGGGCTTCGTAGTACTCGTAGCGCTCTTCGAAGGCCTTGCCGGTCAGGTCGTGCAGATCAGGCACTTCCGAGGGCGAGAACAGGGTCCACTTGCCGTCATCGAAGACGCGCTTCATGAACAGGTCAGGGATCCAGTTGGCGGTGTTCATGTCGTGGGTACGACGACGATCATCACCGGTGTTCTTGCGCAGCTCGATGAATTCTTCGATGTCCAGGTGCCAGGTTTCCAGGTAGGCACAGACAGCGCCCTTGCGCTTGCCGCCCTGGTTGACCGCAACGGCGGTGTCGTTGACCACTTTCAGGAAGGGTACGACGCCCTGGGATTTACCGTTGGTGCCCTTGATGTAGGAGCCCAGTGCACGCACAGGGGTCCAGTCGTTGCCCAGGCCACCGGCGAATTTCGACAGCATGGCGTTGTCGTGGATCGCGTGGTAGATGCCCGACAGGTCGTCCGGCACGGTGGTCAGGTAGCAGCTGGACAGCTGCGGGCGCAGGGTACCGGCGTTGAACAGGGTCGGGGTCGAGGCCATGTAGTCGAAGGACGACAACAGGTTGTAGAACTCGATCGCACGGGCTTCTTTTTCTTTCTCTTCCAGCGCCAGGCCCATGGCCACACGCATGAAGAATACCTGTGGCAGCTCGAAGCGCACGCCATCCTTGTGGATGAAGTAGCGGTCGTACAGGGTCTGCAGGCCCAGGTAGGTGAACTGCTGGTCGCGCTCGTGGTTGATCGCCTTGCCCAGTTTTTCCAGGTCGAAGTCGGCCAGGGCCGGGTTCAGCAGCTCGAACTCGATACCTTTGGCGACGTAGGCTGGCAGCGCCTTGGCGTACAGCTCGGCCATCTCGTGGTGGGTAGCGCTGTCGGCAACGCTGAGGAAGCCCAGGCCTTCGGCACGCAGGGTGTCCATCAGCAGGCGGGCGGTGACGAACGAGTAGTTCGGCTCGCGCTCGACCAAGGTACGGGCGGTCATCACCAGGGCAGTGTTGACGTCCTTGATGGCCACGCCGTCGTACAGGTTCTTCAGGGTTTCGCGCTGGATCAGGTCGCCATCGACTTCGGCCAGGCCTTCGCAGGCTTCGCTGATGATGGTGTTCAGGCGCGCCATGTCCAGCGGCGCCAGGCTGCCGTCGGCCAAGGTGATGCGGATGCTTGGGTGCGGCTCGACCACGGCGTCGGTGTTGGCGCGGGTGGCGCGCTCTTTTGCACGCTGGTCGCGGTAGATCACGTAGTCGCGGGCGACTTTCTGCTCACCGGCACGCATCAGGGCCAGTTCGACCTGGTCCTGGATTTCTTCGATGTGGATGGTGCCACCCGATGGCATGCGACGCTTGAACGTGGCAGTGACCTGCTCGGTCAGGCGCGCGACGGTGTCGTGGATACGCGACGAGGCGGCGGCGGTGCCGCCTTCAACTGCGAGGAACGCCTTGGTGATGGCCACGGTGATCTTGTCGTCGGTGTAGGGGACGACAGTGCCGTTGCGCTTGATCACGCGCAGTTGGCCGGGGGCGGTGGCAGCCAGATCCTGGTTGGAATCGGCGGCCTGCGGCACCTGGGCCTGCGGGTTCTCGCGAGTTGTGTCGGTTTGCATGGGTGGGTGTCTCCACAGTTTCTATATTGTACAGGCGCCTTTTGGGCGCCCACCGTTCCGTCCACTTGCTCGATCACCCGTGCGGGGATGCGTCATGCGCGCGCATCCGCCCGCTCGGGCGTACCGACTTCGGGACAGACTCAGGAATAAGGGGCAATAGCTTGCCGCTCCCTGGCCGAAGTCAAAGGTTTTGGGCAGTACCCAAAAGCTGTTGCAGTTCAGTAGTCCGCTGGAGCGGTATGGCTGGTCAAATCACCTGAAGTTCAACCGGAAAATCGAATAATTTGCCGGGTTGACTTTTGTGTGTGATTTTGCACGAACCCCAACATGTAGTGGTTCGCTGCGATCGGGATACAAGATAATGCGGTATCAGGGTCTTTGCAAGGCGAGCGCCTGTGGATAAGTTGTGCGTACTTTGTGGGTATAGCCTGTAGGCCTTGTGCCAAGTGGTTTGCAGTATTTTTCTTCAGCGCGCTGCCCCAAGGCAGAATTTTGAGGGCGCGAACCCTACCACAAAAAACGGTTCAGTCCAGTGGCGAGTGTGGCACTGCAGGTCGGTTGGCAGTGCTCGGGGCGGAACGTAGTATCGACGATAGAAAAACAACAATTGAAAGGCAAAGGCCATGGACCAACCCACCCCCCGCATCCTCATCGTCGAAGACGACCAGCGCCTGGCCGAGCTCACGGCCGAATACCTCCAGGCCAACGGCTTCGAGGTGGCCGTCGAGGGCGATGGCGGCCGCGCGGTGCGACGCATTGTCGACAGCCAGCCTGACCTGGTGATTCTCGACCTCATGCTCCCCGGTGAAGACGGCCTGAGCATCTGCCGCCGGGTGCGCGGCCAATATACTGGCCCGATCCTCATGCTCACCGCCCGCAGTGACGAACTCGACCAAGTGCAGGGGCTGGACCTGGGCGCCGACGACTATGTGTGCAAGCCCGTGCGCCCGCGCGTGTTGCTGGCGCGTATCCAGGCCCTGCTGCGGCGCAGCGAAGCGCCCGAAAGCAAGCGCCTGGACCTGGCCTTCGGCCCGCTGCGCATCGACAACCGCCTGCGCGAGGCGCGGCTGGGCGAGCAACTGATAGACCTGACCGGCGCCGAATTCGACCTGCTCTGGCTGCTGGCCAGCAACGCCGGCCGGGTTTTGTCGCGCGAGCAGATCTTCACCGCCCTGCGCGGTGTTGGTTACGACGGCCAGGACCGCTCCATCGATGTGCGCATTTCCAAGATCCGCCCCAAGATCGGTGACGACCCGATCCACCCACGCCTGATCAAGACCCTGCGCAGCAAGGGTTACCTGTTCGTCGGCGAGGCGCCATGAACAACTCGATCTTTCTGCGCATCTATGGCGGCATGCTCGCCGTGCTGGTGCTGGTGGCGCTGCTCGGGGTACTCAGCCTGCACCTGGTCAACGAAGTGCGCGCCGCCCAGCACCGCGAGGGCCTGGCCCAAGGAACCTTCAGCCTGATGGCCGACAACCTGGCCGTGCAGAACGAAACCGAACGCAAGCGCTCATTGCTGATGTGGGAGCGCCTGCTTGGGGTGCCGTTGGCGCTGCAGCCGATGTCGGCGCGCACCCTTGACGGTGGCCAGCGGGCCCGGTTGTATCGCGGCCTGGTGGTGGTCGAAAAGACCGGCCCGCACGCCGCCCAGGTGCTGCGCAAGGTTGGCCGCGAGGATGTACTGCTGGTGGCCCAGATCAAGCAGGTCAGCGAGCAGCTGGCCCGGGCCACGCTTTACCTGTTGGCGGACGAGCTGGTGCGTTACCCGGTGACCGAGCAGCAGCAGCGCCTTGCGCAACTCAAGCAGAGCAAGGGGTTTGGTTTCGACATCGCCCTGCAACGGCTGGAGCGGGTCGGCTTGGATGACGACCAGCGGCGGCGTGTAGAGGAGGGCGATACCGTCATGGCCCTGGGCAAGGATGGCGATTCGATCCGGGTGTTCTCCGGGCTCTCGGGGTCACCCTGGGTGCTGGAAATCGGCCCGTTGCATCAGCTCAACCCGTACCCGCCGCAGTTGCTGATCCTGATTGCCTTTCTCGGGCTGTGCCTGATCGGGCTGGTGGTGTATTTGCTGGTGCGCCAGCTGGAGCGGCGTGTGTCGGGCCTGGAGATTGCGGCCACGCGTATTGCCCAGGGCAGCCTGGACACCCGTGTGCCGGCCGGTGACGCCGATTCGGTCGGGCGCCTGGCTGCAGCATTCAATGGCATGGCCGAGCACCTGCAGCGCTCGTTGACCATGCAGCGCGAGCTGGTGCGGGCGGTGTCCCACGAGCTGCGCACGCCGGTGGCGCGCCTGCGCTTTGGCCTGGAGATGATCGAGACCGCGAGTACCGACCAAGCCCGCGCCAAGCACCTGGCCGGCATGGATGGCGACATCCAGGACCTGGACAAGCTGGTCGACGAGATGCTGACTTACGCGCGCCTTGAGCAAGGTGCGCCGGCGCTGAAATTCCAGCGGGTCGACCTTGATGCCTTGTTTGACCGGGTGATCGAGGAACTGGCGCCGCTGAGGGCCGGCATCAAGGTGGTACGCGGTGCTTGCCAAGGGGCTGAAACCGATGGGGCCTGGGTCGAGGCCGAGCCACGCTACCTGCACCGGGCGCTGCAAAACCTGGTGAGCAACGCCATGCGCCATGCCGAAGGCGAAGTTCGGCTCAGTTACCAACTGGGGCAGCAACGCTGCAGGGTCGATGTGGAAGATGACGGGCCAGGCATCCCGGAGGGCGTTTGGGACCGCATCTTCACGCCCTTCACCCGGCTCGACGACAGCCGCACCCGGGCATCCGGCGGGCATGGGTTGGGCCTGTCGATCGTTCGGCGGATCATCTACTGGCACGCTGGCAGGGCCACGGTAGGGCGCAGCGAGGCGCTGGGCGGCGCCTGCTTCAGCCTCAGCTGGCCGCGGGCACAGGCGCCCCAGTAAATCTCAGACGCTGATCAAGCTCAGCAGGTGGCCGTCCTGAAGGCAGAACTGGCCCTGCAGTTCACTGCCGCGTTGCCATTCGGGTGACAGGTCGGTGAGCAGGCGCAGGCGGGCAAAGCCCTCGGCGGCCCACTCCAGCACTTCGGCGTGCTCGAAATAGAAACGCTGGCGAGTCAGCGGGTAGAGGGTCTTGAACAGGCTTTCTTTGAGCGAAAAGGTCAGCGTCACTGTCAGGCCGAGCTGGCGGCGGTCCAGGCGCTCAAGTTCGGCGGGGGTGAGGATTTCCGCCATCAGGCGCTCGGCACGTTCGTCATCCAGCAGCGACTCCTGATCCAGGCCCAGGCCGCGGCAGCTGCCTTGGCCCGCGACAACGGCGGCGGCCCAGCCTTTGCCATGGGTGATCGAGCCGTGGATACCGGCCGGCCAGATGGGCGAGCGGTCTTCATGGGTGCCCGGCACAAAGTCGCGGCCATCCAGGCGTTGCAAGGCGGCGCGGGCGCAGACACGGCCGGCCAGGTACTCGGCCTGGCGCTTGGCCACCGAGCGTTGCAGGCTGGCGCTTTGTGCAATGCTGGCACGCTGGAAGTCGTCGGCAGCCAGGTGGGCCGGGTCGAAGGCACAGCTGACCAACACTGCACCCGGCAACGGGCGGGGCAGGGGCCAGTGGTGCTGAAGTGGGGAGCAGCAGGTGGGAAGTGTGTTCATGGGGGCTATTGTGCCAGCCGCGACGCCTGTGTGGGAGCGGCCTTGCGTCGCGATGGGCCGCAAAGCGGCCCCGGCGATCGTTACTTGAACACCTTCTTGAAAAATGCCTGCATATCCGCCCATGAGCTTTCATCGGCTGCCTTGTTGTAACCAATGTCCGGCCCACCATGCTCGCCATGGCTCAAACGGTCGGCGTCCGGGTTGGTGAAGCCATGCTTGGCCCCGGGGATGCTGACGAATTTGTAGTTGACCTTGGCCGCGTCCATTTCCGCCTTGAACGCTTCGACCTGTTGTTCGGTGACCATGCTGTCCGCCGCGCCGTGCTCGACCAGTATGTCGGCCCTGACCACGCCCGGCTTGGCTGGCGTCTGGGTGGCCAGCGCGCCATGGAAACTCACCACGCCATCGAGTTTTTCTCCCCGGCGCGCCGCATCGAGCACCACCTTGCCACCGAAGCAGTAACCCACGGCGCCCAGTTGGTGCTTGTTGACGTTCGGCTGTTTTTTCAGCAACTCCAGGCCAGCGTCGAAGCGCGCGGCCGCCGCAGCCGGGTCTTTCATCGCTTCGGCCATGAACGCCTGAGCATCCTGTGGATGCTCGGTGTGCTTGCCATCGCCATACATGTCGATCGCCAGCGCTTTGTAGCCCAAGGCTGCCAGGTCACGGGCGCGGCGCTTGGCGTAGTCGTTCAGGCCCCACCACTCATGCACCACGACGATGCCCGGGCGTTTGTCGTCCAGCGCATCGTCATAGGCGTAGTAGCCGACATAGCGCTTGCCATCGTCGTCCTGGTAGGGGATCTCGCGGGTCACTACCGCCGCCTGGGCGAGGGCGGCGCTGCACATCAAGGTCAGGGCCAGCAGGGCGCGCATGTTTACTACTCCTTGTCTTGCAGACAGTTCGTTCAGCCCTGGTTCAGCCAGGGTTCAGTCACGGTTCAGGGTGCCCTCCTTACTCTAGCTTCCAGACAGAAACAGCGCATCCAACTGGAGTACGAAGCCATGAAAACCTTCAACACCTTGCTCGCCGCCATGGCCGTCTGCGCCGCAGGCATCACAACCGCCCAGGCCGCCGACGAAAACTTCGCCAGCCTGACCTACGGCCAGACCAGCGATAAAGTCCGCAAATCGGGCCTGTTGCAACGCAACACCGACAACCTGAACGCCGACGGCATCATCGGCAAGGACGACACCTGGGGCGTGCGCGTGGGTAAGATCAACGACCAGGGTCGCTACTACATGACCTACGATAACGTCTCGGGCGACCACAGCGGCCTCAAGTTGCGCCAGGAAAACCTGCTGGGCAGCTATGACCTGTTCCTGCCGGTGGGCGATACCACCAAACTGTTCGGCGGCGGCAGCCTGGGCATGACCAAGCTGACCCAGGATTCCCCAGGTGCCAGCCGTGATACCGATTATGGCTACGCGGTGGGCCTGCAGGCAGGTGTGATCCAGGAGATCACCGACAAGGCATCGGTGGAGATGGGCTACCGTTACCTGCGCACCAATGCAGCAACCGAGGTGGGCGCCAGCGGCGGGCCGAAAGACGGCACCCTGCGCCTGACCAGCAGTGCACAAACTTACCTGTCGGCGAACTACAAGTTCTGAGGTAGTTGTTATCCTGCTCTGGCCTCTTCGCAGCACAAGGCTGCTCCTACAGGCACAGTGGTTGCCCGATGTAGGAGCAGCCTTGTGCTGCGAAGAGGCCGGCACAGGCCATATAAACAAGGAGCTGCACATGAAACTGCTGGTGGTCGAGGACGAAGCGCTGCTTCGCCATCACCTCTACACCCGCCTGGGCGAAAGCGGCCACGTGGTCCAGGCTGTCGCCGATGCCGAAGAGGCCCTTTACCAGGCCGAGCAGTACCACTTCGACCTGGCCGTGATCGACCTTGGGCTACCGGGCATGAGCGGCCTGGAACTGATCGGCCGCCTGCGTAGCCAGAACAAGACCTTCCCCATTCTCATCCTCACCGCCCGTGGCAACTGGCAGGACAAGGTCGAAGGCCTGGCCGCCGGTGCCGACGATTACCTGGTCAAACCCTTCCAGTTCGAAGAACTCGAAGCGCGCCTCAACGCGCTGCTGCGCCGCTCCAGCGGGTTCACCCAGTCGACCATCGCCGCAGGCCCGCTGCTGCTCGACCTCAACCGCAAGCAGGCGACCCTGGACGATCAGCCCCTGGCCCTGACCGCCTACGAATACCGCATCCTCGAATACCTCATGCGCCACCACCAGCAGGTGGTGGCCAAGGACCGTCTGATGGAGCAACTCTACCCAGGCGATGAAGAACGTGACCCCAATGTGATCGAGGTGCTGGTCGGGCGCCTGCGCCGCAAGCTGGAAGGTGATAACGGCTTCAAACCGATCGACACGGTGCGCGGCCTGGGTTACCTGTTTACCGAGCGCTGCCGATGATCCGTTCCCTGCGGGTGCGCCTGATGTTGGCGGCCGCAGTGCTGGCGCTGCTGTTCATGCTGGCGCTGCTGCCTGCCTTGCAGAAGGCGTTCAGCCTTGCCCTGCAGGAATCCATCGAGCAACGCCTGGCCTCGGACGTGACCACGCTGATCTCCGCCGCCCGCATCGAGCGCGGCCAGTTGCAGATGCCGACGCTGCTGCCGGACGAACGCTACAACCTGCCCTACACCGGCCTGCTCGGCTATATCTTTGACCGCGACGGCAACCTGGTGTGGCAGTCGCGGGCCACTGCAGACCAGAACATCAACTACCGGCCCCGCTATGACGGCCGTGGCAACGAGTTCGCCCGCATCCATCAAGGCGATGGCGAAGAGTTCTTTGTCTATGACGTCGAGATCAAGCTGCTTGGCGGCCAGAGCGCGGCCTACAGCATCGTTGCGCTGCAACCGGTGCGCGAGTACCAGCACACCCTCGATGGCCTGCGCGAAAAGCTCTACCTGGGGTTTGGCGCAGCCTTGCTGGCGCTGCTGGTGCTGTTGTGGGCCGGCCTGACCTGGGGCCTGCGTTCGCTGCGGCGGCTGAGCCGCGAGCTGGACGAGGTCGAGGCCGGCGCGCGTGACGGGTTGAGCCGCGAGCACCCCCGTGAGCTGCTGCGCCTGACCGGGTCGTTGAACCGCCTGCTGCACAGCGAGCGCGAACAGCGCCAGCGCTACCGCGACTCGCTGGATGACTTGGCGCACAGCCTGAAGACACCGCTGGCGGTGTTGCAAGGGGTGGGCGAGAGCCTGCGCCAGCGCAGCGGTGAGCGCGAGCAGGCGCGGGTGCTGCAAAGCCAGATCGAGCGCATGAGCCAGCAGATCGACTACCAACTGCAGCGCGCCAGCCTGCGCAAGAGCGGCCTGGTGCGTCACAGCGTGCAACTCAAGCCCTTGCTCGACAGCTTGTGCAGCACCTTGGCCAAGGTATACCGCGACAAGCAGGTCAGCGTCGCGCTGGACATACCCGAGGCCGCGCAGCTGCCGATGGAGCAGGGCGCGCTGCTGGAACTGCTCGGCAACCTGCTGGAAAACGCCTACCGGTTGAGCCTGGGGCACGTACGGGTGAGCCTGGAAGAGGCGCCAGGCCAACTGACGCTGTGCATCGAAGACGATGGGCCAGGGGTGCCGGCCGATCAGCGCGAGCGCATTCTGGAGCGCGGCGAGCGGCTGGACAGCCAGCACCCGGGGCAGGGCATCGGGCTGGCGGTGGTCAAAGACATCGTCGACAGCTATGACGCCGGCTTGAGCCTGGGTGATTCGCCGCTGGGTGGCGCGGCGTTCCGGATCACCTTCACGCTGGATTGATCGGCAGTACCCGCCCTTTCACAGGCATGCACATGCTTGAGTGCAGTGCCCCCTCTGTGGGAGCGGGTTCACCCGCGAAAGGGCCGTACCGCCATACACTATGGGCGGATTCCCGCCATCACCCCTTGTACAAATTCCGCCACCGGGCGGAAATCCGCCAGCCTTCCTCAGCTTTTTCGCCCTGTCGTTGGGCACTTACCCCTAGCAATCTCGGCCTTTGCACCCTTCATGGGCATTTTGGCATTGCCCTTGCTATTGATCCTGGCAGAGGCCTGCCCAGGCAGCTCGAACACAACGACAAATCCCTCCATGTGCAGGAGGGTTAGCGATTCAGGTGCCCCATCACCCTGGGAAGGGTGAACCGGCACACTTGAGGAAATTAGCCATGACGACACGTCAGCCGCTGTACAAATCCCTGTATGTCCAGGTGTTGGTCGCCATCACCATCGGCATCCTGCTCGGCCACTTCTATCCCGAAACCGGCGTTGCCCTCAAACCCCTGGGTGACGGGTTCGTCAAACTGATCAAAATGGTCATCGCCCCGATCATCTTCTGCACCGTGGTCAGCGGCATCGCTGGCATGCAGAGCATGAAGTCGGTAGGCAAGACCGGCGGCTACGCGCTCCTGTACTTTGAAATCGTCTCCACCATCGCCCTGATCATCGGCCTCGTCGTCGTCAACGTGGTCAAGCCAGGCGCTGGCATGCACATCGACGTCACCACCCTGAACGCCAGCAGCGTGGCCGCTTATGCCGCCGCCGGCGCACAGCAGACCACCGTTGGCTTCCTGCTCAACATCATCCCCAACACTGTGGTCGGTGCCTTCGCCAACGGCGATATCCTGCAAGTGCTGATGTTCTCGGTGATCTTCGGCTTCGCCCTGCACCGCCTGGGCAGCTACGGCAAGCCGGTGCTCGACCTGATCGATCGCTTCGCCCATGTCATGTTCAACATCATCAACATGATCATGAAGCTGGCCCCGGTCGGTGCTTTCGGTGCCATGGCCTTCACCATCGGCCAGTACGGCGTGGGTTCGCTGGTGCAGCTGGGCTACCTGATGGCCTGCTTCTACGTGACCTGCCTGCTGTTCGTCCTGGTGGTCCTCGGCGGTATCTGCCGCGCCCACGGCTTCAGCGTCCTCAAGCTGATCCGCTACATCCGCGAAGAGCTGATGATCGTGCTGGGCACGTCTTCTTCTGAGTCCGCGCTGCCACGCATGCTGGCGAAGATGGAGCGCCTGGGTGCGAAGAAATCGGTGGTTGGCCTGGTCATCCCGACGGGCTACTCGTTCAACCTGGACGGCACCTCGATCTACCTGACCATGGCCGCCGTGTTCATCGCCCAGGCGACTGACACCACCATGGACATCACCCACCAGATCACCCTGCTGCTGGTACTGTTGGTGGCGTCCAAAGGCGCTGCTGGCGTGACCGGTTCGGGCTTCATCGTGCTGGCAGCCACCCTGTCGGCGGTTGGCCACCTGCCGGTTGCCGGCCTGGCGCTGATCCTGGGCATCGACCGCTTCATGTCCGAAGCCCGTGCCTTGACCAACCTGGTCGGTAACGCCGTTGCCACCGTGGTCGTGGCCAAGTGGGTCAACGAAATGGACAACGACAAGCTGGCTTCGGAGCTGGCATCTGGCGGCGCACCGCTGGAAGACACCCGTCCAACCGACGACCTGGGCGTGGCTGAAGGCCCGGCGCGCTGATCGCGGTTAGGCAATGAAAAAGGCGACCTTCGGGTCGCCTTTTTTGTGCACGCTCGGGTCAATGATCCAGCACGACTTCCAGCACGCGGATCAGCGCCGGCTGCGGATAATGCCAGCGCACCTGCACATCCCAGAACTTGACCCCATACACCCGCTCCGGGGGTGGCACCTGATACGCTGGCCGCGGGTCTTGCCCGAGGCACTGCTCGATCAGCTCCACCAGTGGCTCGCCCAGGCGCAGCGCATGCGCGTGGGCCTGGGGCAGGGCATCGTCGTGCCATTGCACGGCAATGGCGGCGGGCGCTTCGCTGGCCATCTGGTTACTGGCACCGGCAATGCTGTCGGCATAGGGTACGTAAGGCTTGATATCCAGCACCGGGGTGCCATCGAGCAGGTCGATCCCGGACAGCAGCAGGCGCCCAGGCTCCACGCCTTCCAGGCGTACCACCGACTGGCCAATACCATTGGGCCTGTGGGTGGCACGGGTGGCGAACACGCCCATGCTCTTGTTGCCGCCCAGGCGCGGTGGGCGCACTTTCAGGCGTGGCTTGTCTTCCAGGGCCTGGTGGAACAGAAACAACAGCCAGACATGGCTGACCTGCTCCAGGCCCGCCACGGCATCACCCTGGTCGAACGGCGGCAGCAGCTCCAGCACGCCACGCGCCGCGGGTGCCAGGTGGGGCTGGCGCGGGATGGCGAACTTTTCCTTGAAACAGGAGCGGACGATGCCGACCGGTGAAACCGTATGCTGCATGGCCACTTAGCCGCGCACGCGCAAGGTCAGGCCCTTAAGGAAGTTGCGCAGCAGCTGGTCGCCGCAGGGCCGGTAGTTGTCATGGCCGACCTTGCGGAACAGCGCGCTGAGTTCGGGTTTGGAGACCGGGAAGTTGACCGACTTGAGTATCGCGTGCAGGTCTTCTTCCTTGAGCTCGAACGCCACGCGCAGCTTTTTCAGAATGGTGTTGTTGGTCACCGGCAGCTCGACCGGCTGTTGCGGGCGGCTGTCGTCCTTGCCGCGGCGATGAATCACCAGGCCATCCAGAAAGTGCGCCATGACCGGGTCGGGGCAGCGCACGAAGCCGGGCTCTTCCTCTTTCTTGAGGTAGCTGGCCAGGGTCTCGGCGCTGACCTCCAGGCCCGACAGCTTGATGATGCCGACCATTTTGGCATCGTTGATCTTGAGCATGTAGCGCAGGCTGCGCAGTACATCGTTGTGGTTCATTTGACTGAAATCCTGTTCTGAGCCGTGCCATCCGGCGCGGCGGTATTGCTTAGAAACGTTCGCTGGTAGCCATGTAGCGCCACTGTCCCAGTGGCAGCTTGCCCATGGACACACCGCCCAGGCGAATGCGGCGCATGCTGATTATCTGCAGGCGCAGGCTGGCGCACAGTTCGGAAATCTGCCCCGGCTGCGGGTTTTTCAAGGCCAGGCGCAGGTGGGTTTCGTTCTGCCAGCTGGCTTTGGCCTTGGGTAACTCCCGGTCATTGCGCATCACACCACGGGCCAGGCGCTCCAGCGCCTGCGGGGTGGCTTCGCCGCTGACTTCGATGATGTATTCCTGCTCCAGGCGACGCAGGTCGGCGTCGATCTTGCGCGCTACGCGCCAATCCTGGGTGAAAATCTGCAGGCCGCTGGCGCCACGCTCGAGGGGGGCAATGCAGGACAGCTTGGTGAAGTGCCCATGCAGCGGCCGAACACCTTCACGGTGCGCCTCACTGAGGGTGTCCATGGTCATGCTGATACGGGCCGACTCGGTGTCCAGGCCGGCAGGCTGGTTGAGCAGGAGGGTCACGGGTTCGAGGTTTTCGGCGCGCGCACCGGGCAGCAGCTCGACCTGTTGGCCGTCGACCTTGAACTGCGGCTGCTCGACCACCACGCCATCGACCGTGACCCAGCCGCCTTCGATGTACAGCTCGGCTTCGCGGCGGGAACAGCCGAATTGCTCGATAAGGCGTTTGGACAGGCGGACGGGCTCAGACATGACGGTGATTCGCAAAGGCAGGGAAAGGCCGCCATTGTACCTGCCTGGGCGGTCGAGGGGCTGGGAATCTGTGTCATTTACGCCGTTTTGGCGAGACAACACGGCAGAAGCGTCAGGCCCCTGCGCGGATCAGCCGCAGGTGCAGCAAAGGGTAGGGCTGCCCCAGACCATCGGTCTGCGAGCGGCCAACTACCTCAAAACCTTCGTGCAGGTAGAACCCCAGCGCCTGCGGGTTCTGCTCGTTGACATCCAGGCGTTCGGCATTCAGTTCATCGATGGCGTAATGCAGCAGCCGCTTACCAATGCCCTTGCCACGGCATGAGGGCGCGACGAACAGCATGTCCACTCGGCCATTGGCCACGCCGGCAAAGCCCTGGATGCGTTGCTGTGAGTCCTTGCAGCAAATCAGCATCACCGCATCGAGGTAGCGGTGCAGCACATGTTCGCGCAGCAGCAGGATATAGGCATCAGGCAGGAAATCGTGGGTCGCGCGCACCGAGTCTTCCCAAACCTGGGTCAGCTCGGGGTAGTCGCGCAGATGGGGGGTATGCAGCGTCGAAACCTGGCGCATCCGTGTAATCCTCCTGGGCACTGAGGAAAACGATAGATGCAAATGCAAAGGTCGGCGTCAGATCAGCCTAACCATTCCATTGTAGGAGCAGCCTTGTGCTGCGAAGAGGCCAGTGGCAATTCCGTCAATCTTCGCTGCTAGCACCGGCCTCTTCGCAGCACAAGGCTGCTCCTACCGGGAGTGCGCATGACCGGAGGGTGTGGGCGGACGTGGCAACACAAGGGGCGCAATGCGCCCCCGGTATTTCAGCGCTTTGCGTTGATCAGACAGGCTCTGCCCACATGTCGTACTCGTCGGCATCCACTACCCGGCAACGCACTTTGTCGCCGGGTTTGAAGCCATGGTCGCCATCGATGAACACGCTGCCGTCGATCTCTGGTGCATCGAAGAAGCTGCGGCCTACCGAACCTTGCTCCTCGACTTCGTCGATCAGCACTTCGATCTCTTTGCCGATGCGCAGCTGCAGGCGGGCGCTGCTGATGGCTTGCTGATGTGCCATGAAGCGGTCCCAGCGGTCCTGCTTGACGTCATCCGGCACTTCGTCCAGGCCCAGGTCGTTGGCCGGGGCGCCTTCGACAGGTGAATACTGGAAGCAGCCGACGCGGTCGAGCTGGGCTTCGGTCAGCCAGTCGAGCAGGTACTGGAAGTCTTCTTCGGTTTCGCCAGGGAAGCCGACGATGAAGGTCGAACGGATCACCAGCTCAGGGCACTGCTCGCGCCAGTTCTTGATGCGCGCCAGGGTACGGTCTTCGAAGGCCGGGCGCTTCATCGACTTGAGCACTTTCGGGCTGGCGTGCTGGAACGGGATATCCAGATACGGCAGGATCTTGCCGGCGGCCATCAGTGGGATCACGTCGTCGACGTTCGGGTACGGGTACACATAATGCAGGCGGACCCAGGCGCCCAGGCTGCTCAGCGCTTCGCACAGCTCGAGCATGCGGGTCTTGACCGGGCGGCCGTTCCAGAAGTCGGTCTTGTACTTGACGTCGACGCCGTAGGCGCTGGTGTCCTGGGAAATCACCAGGATCTCCTTGACGCCCGCCTTGACCAGGCGCTCGGCCTCGCTCAACACTTCACCCACCGGGCGGCTGACCAGTTTGCCGCGCATCGACGGGATGATGCAGAAGCTGCAGCTGTGGTTGCAGCCTTCGGAAATCTTCAGGTAGGCGTAGTGACGCGGGGTCAGCTTGACGCCTTGAGGCGGCACCAGGTCGATCAGCGGGTTGTGGTCCTGGCGTGGCGGCACCACTTCGTGCACGGCGTTGACCACTTGCTCGTACTGCTGCGGGCCGGTGACCGACAACACACTCGGGTGCACATCACGGATGCTGCCTTCCTCGACACCCATGCAACCGGTGACGATGACCTTGCCGTTTTCCTTGATCGCTTCGCCGATCACTTCCAGCGACTCGGCCTTGGCGCTGTCGATGAAGCCGCAGGTGTTGACCACCACCACGTCGGCGTCCTCGTAGGTGGGCACGACTTCATAACCTTCCATGCGCAGCTGGGTCAGAATGCGCTCGGAATCGACCAGGGCTTTTGGGCAACCCAGGCTTACGAAACCTACCTTAGGAGTGGCGGGAGTGGTGGACATGACTAACCTCGGTATTGAATACAGGTCGCCCGACCAGAAACGGGGGCGATCTTGACGGGCGCTTTTTGGCGCCTCTGATCAAAAAGTGCGCAATTCTAGCGAGCGCAAGGTCGCTTGACTAGCAGAAATACGACGAACGCTGCGCTATGCTTCGCGCCGTTGCGTCCGGGTATCTGCCATGCCCTGGCGTGGGGGTGAATTCTATCGGCCGAGAGGGCCGTCTGCGGGAGTGGTCGATGGTTCAGGCAAGCAGTCATGCCGAAGGCGGGCACGAGGGAAAGCAGGGTGCGACGCGGTCGCTGGGCCTGCTCGTGGCAGCGGTCGGGGTGGTCTATGGCGATATCGGCACCAGCCCGCTGTATACGCTCAAAGAAGTCTTTACCGGTGGCTACGGCGTGCCGGTCAACCATGACGGTGTGCTGGGGATCCTGTCGTTGATCCTCTGGTCGCTGCTGTGGGTGGTGTCGTTCAAATACGTGATGTTCATCCTGCGTGCCGACAACCAGGGCGAGGGCGGCACCATGGCGCTTACCGCGCTGGCGCGGCGGGCCACGGCGGCCCATCCGCGGCTGCGTACGCTGATGGTCATCTGCGGGCTGATCGGCGCTTCGCTGTTCTATGGCGACAGCATGATCACCCCGGCGGTGTCGGTCCTGTCGGCGGTCGAGGGCATGGGCCTGGCTTTCGACGGCATCGATCACTGGGTGGTGCCCATTTCGCTGGTGGTGCTGGTAGCGCTGTTCCTGGTGCAAAAGCATGGCACCGACAAGATCGGCAAGCTGTTTGGCCCGATCATGGTGGCCTGGTTCGTGGTGCTGGGGGCCTTGGGGGTGCATGGCATCTCGCAAAGCCCTGAAGTGCTCAGGGCATTCAACCCCGGTTGGGCGGTGAACTTCTTCATTGTTCACCCCGGCATGGGCGTGGCCATTCTTGGTGCCGTGGTGCTGGCGCTGACCGGTGCCGAGGCGCTGTACGCCGACATGGGCCACTTTGGCCGCAAGCCGATTGCCCGCGCCTGGTTCGCCCTGGTGCTGCCGGCGCTGGTGCTCAACTACTTTGGCCAGGGTGCAATACTGCTGCAGAACCCGGAGGCGGCGCGCAACCCCTTCTACCTGCTGGCACCGTCCTGGGCGTTGCTGCCGCTGGTGGGGTTGGCAACCATGGCCACGGTGATCGCCTCGCAAGCCGTGATTTCCGGGGCCTTCTCCCTGACGCGCCAAGCCATCCAGCTGGGCTACATACCGCGCATGCAGATCCAGCACACGTCCAGCGATGAACAGGGGCAGATCTACATCGGTGCGGTGAACTGGACGTTGATGGTCGGTGTGGTGTTGCTGGTCATCGGTTTTGAATCGTCCGGCGCCCTGGCCGCGGCCTATGGTGTGGCGGTCACCGGCACCATGCTGATGACCACCATCTTGGTGTCGTCGGTGATGCTGCTGTTGTGGAAATGGCCGCCGGTGCTGGCAGTGCCGATTCTGCTGGGCTTTTTGTTCGTGGACGGGCTGTTCTTCGCCGCCAACGTGCCGAAGATCTTGCAGGGCGGGGCCTTCCCGGTGTTGGCGGGCGGCGTGTTGTTCCTGTTGATGAGCACCTGGAAGCGCGGCAAGCAGATTCTTGTCGAGCGCATCGATGAAGGCGCGCTGCCGCTGCCGGTGTTCATCAGCAGCATCCGCATCCAGCCGCCGCACCGGGTTGAAGGGACGGCGGTGTTCCTGACGGCGCGCCCCGACGCCGTGCCCCATGCGCTGCTGCACAACATGTTGCACAACCAGGTGCTGCACAGCCAGGTGGTGCTGCTGACGGTGGTCAGCGAGGACCAGCCACGGGTACCGGAGCAGGAGCGTTTCGAGGTGGAGGCCTATGGCGACGGGTTCTTCCGCGTGCTGTTGCACTTTGGCTTCATGGACGAGCCGGACGTGCCGGCGGCGTTGAAGCTGTGCCACCTGGAGGACCTGGATTTCAGCCCGATGCGCACGACGTACTTCCTCAGCCGCGAAACCGTCATTGCGTCGCGGCTGGAGGGCATGTCGCGCTGGCGCGGGAACCTGTTTGCGTTTCTGCTGAAGAACGCCAACGGCAATCTGCGCTTCTTCAATCTACCGTTGAACCGGGTGATCGAGCTGGGGACCCAGGTCGAGATCTGAGCCAGGTCGGGCTGCTGGAATTGCGCAGCCCGTTCTGCCCTCATTGCCGGCAAGCCGGCTCCCACAGGTTCAACAGCGCCCTCAAGCGCTGCACACTTCCTGTGGGAGCAACTGTCTTGTGGTGCTTGTTCCGGCCTCTTCGCGGGCAAGCCCGCTCCCACAGGTGCGGCGCTAGCCTTGGAGGCTACAGAGTTCGGGTGGGAGCCGGCTTGCCGGCGATTGGGCCGCATGGCGGCCCCTTTCTATCAGTTCTGCTCCGCCACGCTCGACTTGCCCTGGCGCGTCTCGATCTCGCCGATCAGGCGCTTGGCCAGCGCGGGGTAGTTCTCATCGAAGTGGTGCCCCCCCGGTAGCTTCAGTCGCTCACCGACGGCCGTCTTGTCGGTGCAGCCGCTTTCGTCGGTCTCTTCCACGCCGTAGACGCACACCACTTTGGACGCTGGCAGCCTGGCCATTTCCGGCCCGGTTGGCGCCTCCTGGCCTTCTTTGCCCAGCCAGCCCTCGACCTCGATCTCGAAGCTGCCGCTGCGGGCGAAGGCCAGCAGCATCACCGCGTCGATGCGTTGCTGGTCTTCGGCCGGCAGGCGGTTGTAGATGGCGGGCAGCACGTCGGCGCCAAACGAATAGCCGGTCAATACAAAGCGCTTGGTACCCCATTTCTGACGATAGTGCTGCATCAGTTCCGACAGGTCAGCGGCGCTCTGTTCCGGGGTCTTGTGTTGCCAGTAATAGCGCAGGGTGTCGATACCGACCACCGGGTAGCCCAGCTTGGCCATTTCCCCGGCGACGTCCCGGTCCAGGTCGCGCCAGCCACCGTCCCCGGACAGGAACAGGGTGACGGTGTCGGTGGTTTGCCCAGCCGGCACCTCGACCACCGGGATGGCCAGGGCGTTGCCGTCATGCCCGACCAAGGCTTGGGTCAGCTGCGATTTGAGTACCTGGGGCAAGTGGATGTCGTAATCGCTGATGCTGGTTTCAGCGTTGGCCTGGTCGCGCACGAAGGCGGCGCTGGCGTCATCCGGGTTGTCGTTCCAGGCGACGTTCCAGTGGCCGTGGGCCGCCGACTTGGGCAGCGTGGCCTGGCAGCCGGGTTGCTCCAGGGTGAAGTCGACGGAAATGGCCCGCGCCTTGTCGTCAGTCTGTGCGGCCAGCCAGCGCCAGGCTTGTGCCGCACCCGGGCCGATGCCGGCTACCAGGGTCGGTTTCTCGGCGAGCTGGGTCACTGCCAGGTCCAGCGCTTGCTGCTGCTTGCTGCAGTCGCTAGGCGGCAGGATCACCTGCACCAGCTGGGCTTCCCCGGCCTGGCTCAGGTCCAGCAACTGCTTGTCGGTCAGGGCCTGGTCCTGGGGGACGCCGATGGCGACCCGGGCTTTGGCGTGCACGCCAGGGGTGACACGGGTGATGTGGGTGTCATTCAGGGTCAATTGCTCCAGGCGCGCCTCGGGGGCCGGGCGCGTCCATAGCCAGAAGGCCGCGGCCCCGCCAAGGGCGGCCAGCAGCAGCGCAATCACCAGGTACAGCCAATAGCGTCGGATCATCAGCGTTTCACCAATCCAGTCAGGCCGCCAGCAATCAGGGCGGCAGTGTCGGCCAGTGCCACCAGCGGGTCGAGCCCTGCTGGCACAGCCATGTAACGGGGTTCCCAGTCCGGTTGGAACTTGTCCTTGAAGCGTCGAAGCCCCTGGAAGTTGTAGAGCTGTTCGCCGCGGCGGAACACCATTGAGCCCAGGCGTTGGGTCAACGGCGCGCCACGCCTTGGCTGCAACCCGGAAAGCGGGACCATACCCAGGCTGAAACGGCCGTAGTCATGGCTTTTGTAGTGCAGGATCAGGCCGATCATCATGAATTCCATGGTCAGCTTCGGCGCTTCTGGGTGGGCGCGCATCAGGTCGAGGCTGGCCAGCTCGTTGCTGTGGGTTTCCAGCAGGTTGGCAAACGCCACGGGCCGGCCCTGGAAGCGAATCAGGGCAATCCGGAAATGCTGCAGGTACTCGGGGCTGAAGCGCCCGAGCGAGAAGCCTTTCTCGCGCACGTTCTTGCCGCTGAGCCAGGCATCGGAGATTTCCTTGAGCTCTGCCAGTGGGGCGTGACCGGGCTCATGGATCTCCAGGCTAAGGCCGTCACGGCCGCCACGGTTCCAGGTGTAGCGCAGGTCCTTCATCTCCTTGCCCTTGGCGTCGAGGTCGAAACGGCGCAGGTCGACCCGGGCTTCCTCACCCAGCTTGAGGGCGGTCAGGCCAATGTCCATATAGAAGGGCAGGTTCTCTGCGCGTACCTGATAGAACACCGGCCGGGCGTGGTGCAGGTCGCACAGGTCACGGAACTGCCAGATCATCTCGGCGCGCTCCTGTGCGGGGCCGATCGGGTCATACAGGGCCACCAGGCTGCGACCGCGACGGGCATACATCAGGAAGGCGTTGTCGCGTGGGTGGAACAGCAAGGCCTTGTCCCCCGTCAGCGCCAGGCCGCCATCGGGCTGGTCGGACGCCAGCAGAATGCGGTTGGCGCGTTGCAGCTCTTCGTCATCGGGCAGGTGGATGACCGGCGGTGCGGTGCGCAGCAGCCAGGTCAGGGCCACGGCCACCAGCAACACGGCGCTGCCCATGGCTGCCCGCAGGCCGCGCGGGGCATCGGCATCCAAGGTGAACTGCCACCACAGCTGGTGGCTGTAGGGCACATCCTGGTAGGCAAACAGCAGCAGCCACACCGAAGCACCCACCACGCAGGCGCTGGCCACCAGGAATACCGGCGAGAAGGGTAGCTCCAGCAAGCGGCTGGGGCGGTAGAAGGAGCGGCGGAACAGGGCAAGCAGGGCGGCCGTGAACGTGAGCAGGCACGCTTCTTCCCAGTCAAAGCCTTTGAGCAGCGACAGCAAGGCACCGACCAGCAGCAATGTGGTGGTCAGCAGCCAGGCCGCAGACAGGCGCCGGCGCAGCCCTTGGGCCAACAGCAGGCAGAGCACGCCGATCAGGCTGGCGCCGAAGTGCGAGGCATCGATCAGGCGATGGGGCACCAGAAAACCCATGTGCTCCAGGCGCGTGTCGATCTCCGGCGTGGCACCGGAGAACAGCAGCACGACGCCGGACAGGAACACCAGGATCGACAGCACCGGCGCGGCCAGCCCTGAAGCCACCTTGATCGCCTGTTGCGCGAACAGCAGGCGCCGTGCCTCGTTGGCCAACAACAGCACGCAGGCCAGCAGCAGCGGTAATACCACGTAGATCAGGCGATACAGCAACAAGGCTGCTGCCAGTGGCGCGGCGCCCAACTGGTCGGCAAAGGCTGCCAGCAAGATCGCCTCGAACACCCCGACACCGCCGGGTACATGGCTGAGCACGCCAGCGGCCAAGGCCAGCAGGTACACCAGGATGAACGCGCCAAAGGGCGGTGCTTCGGGCAGCAGCAGGTACAGCACGGTGGCTGCGGCGGCCACGTCCAAGGCAGTGATCAGCAATTGCAGTGCAGCCAGGCGGGCACCCGGCAGGCGCAGCGTGCGGCGGCCCAGTTGCACCAACAGGTTATCGGCCACGGGTTGTTCGGCCAGGCGCCTGCGATAGAGCCCGATCACCAACACTGCAAACAGCACCAGTACAGCAGCGGCGATACCCGCCAACAGGCCCGGCGAAAGGCCCAGCGCCGTGGAGGCGGCGGGCAGATCGCTCAAGGTCGCCAAGGCAGCCAGGGGCGGCAACGCACACCCCAGCGACAGGCTGGCAAAAACGGTCATCCGCGCAACTTCGGCAGCCCCAAGGCCCTGGCGCGCATACAGGCGGTAGCGTACCGAGCCACCCGACAGCATCGACAGGCCAATGGCGTTACCGATGGCGAAGGCGCTGAAGCCGCCCAGGACCAGGCTGCTCGCGGGCAGTTTCACGCCGGCATAGCGGCTGGCCGACCATTCGTACCCCAGCAGGATCACGAACCCGACGACCGTCGCCAGCAACGCACCGAGCAACGACTGCGTCGGCACGCTGAGCATGGCATCGTGCAGTGCATAGATGTCCAGCTCGCTCAGCAGGTGGCGGCAGGCAACCAGCGCCATGGCGAACAGCACCAGCGTCACCGCCAGGCCAATGGGCTGACGATAGCGGCTCAAGCGCTCGATCATGGGCAGGCGTTGCGCAGCAGTCGGTAGCGCCGATGCGAGGGGCACCGGAGGTTCAGGGTTGTGGGAAGTCATCGATTGGTACCCCGAGCCGGCAGCGCGAGGTAGGGGAGAGGTGCGGCCAAGTGAAAGTCCCTTAGGAAAACGTATCCAATAGTACTCCGTGCACAGGCGCTTTCAGCGTTCTGGCCGGGTTAAAGATAGTTCATCCTGAGAGGGGCATCTCAAGCCTGAGGGGCAGGCGAGTGGCAGGTTAGTGCTTTGGCGATGGAAACCGTGGGGCCATAAAACAACAAACCCCGCGCTGCTGTTACACAGGCGGGGTTTGTTCTGACGAATATGGTTGCGGGAGCCGGATTTGAACCGACGACCTTCGGGTTATGAGCCCGACGAGCTACCAGACTGCTCCATCCCGCGTCAGAGGTGCGCATTCTACAGCTTGTTGAATCTGTGTAAAGCGTTAATTGTTGATTTCTCAACCTTTTTTCTTCTGCATCATTTTCGATGCAAAGAAAAAGGCCACTGCGTTAACAGTGGCCTTCTCTTTGTTTGGTTGCGGGAGCCGGATTTGAACCGACGACCTTCGGGTTATGAGCCCGACGAGCTACCAGACTGCTCCATCCCGCGTCTGTGGGGCGGATTCTACAGTTTATTGACGGTGTGTCAAGCGTTAGCTCTTGATTTATCGTCAATTTTCCACAATGACTTTTTCGAGGCCAAAGAAAAAGGCCACTGCGTTAACAGTGGCCTTTTCTCGAATCTGGTTGCGGGAGCCGGATTTGAACCGACGACCTTCGGGTTATGAGCCCGACGAGCTACCAGGCTGCTCCATCCCGCGCCTGTGAGATCGAATTCTACGGATTTCCCGCCCTATGTCAAGCATTATTCCAAGAAAACCCTTTTTCCTTCAAACCCTTAGCGTTTGAGCAAGGCGCGCGGGGCAGGCGCGGCGGGCCTTGCAGGCCAATTGTCGAGGGATGCGCCGTGCAGGCTGTTGCGCCAGAGGGACCATGCGATACTATCTGTATGAATCTACAGTACTGACGGTCATCCATGTCCTTGCGCAAGATCATCCATGTCGACTGCGATTGCTTCTACGCCGCGATCGAGATGCGTGATGACCCGCGCCTGGCCGGTCGGCCCATGGCGGTCGGCGGGTCGGCCGACCATCGCGGGGTCATCGCCACCTGCAACTATGAAGCCCGTGCCTATGGCGTGCGCTCGGCCATGTCCTCGCGCCATGCGCTCAAGCTGTGCCCTGACTTGTTGATCGTCAAACCCCGTTTTGAAGCCTATCGCGAGGCATCGCGTGAGATTCACGCCATTTTTCGCGATTACACCGAGCTGATCGAACCCTTGTCGCTGGATGAAGCCTACCTGGATGTCAGCGACAGCCAGTGGTACGCCGGGAGCGCGACACGGATTGCCGAGGACATTCGCCGGCGCGTCGCCCGTACCCTGCATATCACGGTGTCGGCGGGTGTCGCCCCCAACAAGTTCCTGGCCAAGATCGCCAGTGACTGGCGTAAGCCCAATGGCCTGTTCGTCATCACCCCGGGGGACGTCGAGGCGTTTGTCGCGGCCTTGCCCGTCGCCCGGTTGCACGGGGTGGGCAAGGTCACGGCGGACAAGCTGGCGCGCTTGGGTATCGATACCTGCCTGGACCTGCGCGCGTGGTCCCGCCTGGCCCTGGTGCGTGAGTTCGGCAGTTTTGGTGAGCGGCTTTGGGGGCTGGCGCGGGGGGTTGATGAGCGTGCTGTGCACAATGACAGCCGCAGGCAATCGGTCAGCGTGGAAAATACCTACGATACCGATCTGCCGGACCTGGCCAGTTGCCTGGAGCGTCTTCCCGCGTTGCTCGACAGCCTTAATGAACGCATTGCCCGCATGGACAGCAGCTACCGGCCGGACAAGCCTTTCGTCAAGGTCAAGTTCCATGACTTCAGCCAGACGACGATGGAGCAGGCGGGGGCAGGCAGGGACCTGGAAAGTTACCGGCAATTAATGAAGAAGGCCTTCGCGCGGGGTGACAAGCCGGTGCGCTTGCTGGGGGTCGGGGTAAGGTTGCGGGATTTGCGCGGTGCGCATGAGCAACTGGAGCTGTTCCCACCTAAATGAACAAGGGCCGCTAAGCGGCCCCTTTCATTTATTGCACGCCTGGGTCAGCTACCAGCCGCCCGGTGGCCTTAGTCAGGGATTGCAGGAATTCCTGCTGCAGTTCCGGATCGTTGCGCGTCAGCTCGATCAGGCTCTGCTCCATTTCACTGGCTTCCTCTTCCAGGCCCAGTTCGGACAGGCGTTTGACCCGGTGCACCCACTGGCTGACATCATCGTCTTCCAGGTCGTCGAAGATCAGCTCATGCGCTTCAAGCAGCTTGTTGCGCAGCGTGGCGCTGACCAGCAGGCTGGCGTCACCGCGCACCGCATTGTCCTCATCGACCACCTGCAGGTGCAGGGTGCCGATGTGGTTGAGGTTCTGCTCGGAGAACGGGCTGTCGAGCAGGTTCAGGCGCAGCACGCCGTTTCTGTCGGTGGTCAGCTCGTGGGTGAGTTTGCCGGCCTTGACTTCGACCAGGCGCTCGCTCCAGGGCAGGCTGGTGGACTCCTCGCGCTGGTCCTTCTGCACTTCGCTGATCCCGGCAAGGTTCTGCTGGGCGCGACCGTTGGACTGCACGTTCATGAACGGGTTAAGCCCCGCCACGCCGTAACTGAGCCAGTCGTGGGTCACACTTTCAGGCAGGTTGCCCAAGGCGAACACGTTGACCACGTTGGCACCCACGCCCGCTACGACAGCCACCGCACCCAGTGGGATCTCATAGATCTCCCGCCAGGGCTGGTAAGGCGTGTAGCGGTCGTAGCGCCGGGTAACTTCGAACTCGGTGACTTCGAAGCGCTTCAGCTCATGCACGCGCACACGTCGTTGCGGCAGCTCCATCACCTTCGGCTCGCCGACATCGATCTGCAGACTGTGTTCGAGCAGTTTTCGCTCGACGCGCTCCTCGTGCTCGCTGCGCTGGGACATCTGGTTGGCGCAGCCGCTGATGAGCAGGGCGCCGCACAGTGCGGCGCCCCCCAGGGGAAAGGTACTTCGCTTGGACATGATCACTCGTGCATTGATTATCAGCGGCGAACGCGGGCCTGCAGGAACGACAGCACTTCATTGAGTGGCAGCGCTTGAGCATCCTGTTCGGTGCGGTGCTTGTATTCCAGGTTGCCTTCGGCCAGGCCGCGGTCACTAACGACGATGCGGTGCGGAATGCCGATCAGCTCCATGTCGGCAAACTTGATGCCTGGGCTGGTCTTCTTGTCGCGGTCATCCAGCAGCACTTCGAAGCCGGCGGCAGTCAGTTCGGCGTACAGCTTGTCGGTCGCTTCGCGAACCACGTCGGTTTCATAGCGCAGCGGCACCAGGGCGATCTGGAAAGGCGCCAGGGCGTCGTTCCAGATGATGCCTTTGTCGTCGTAGCTCTGTTCGATGGCGGCGGCGACCACGCGGGACACGCCAATGCCATAGCAACCCATGGACAACACGACAGGCTTGCCGTTCTCGCCCAGTACCTGGCACTTGAGTGCCTCGCTGTACTTGGTGCCGAGCTGGAAGATGTGGCCCACTTCGATGCCGCGCTTGATCACCAGGGTGCCCTGGCCGTCTGGGCTTGGGTCGCCTTCGACGACGTTGCGCAGGTCGGCGACTTGCGGAACCGGCAGGTCGCGCTCCCAGTTGACGCCGAAGTAGTGCTTGTCATCGATGTTGGCGCCGATGCCGAAGTCGCTCATCAGGGCAACCGAACGGTCGATGATGCATTCCAGTGGCAGGTTCAGCGGGCCGAGCGAGCCTGCACCGGCGCCGATGGCGTCGCGCAGTTCAGCTTCGGTCGCCATGACCAGCGGGTCGGCAACCTGTTCCAGCTTGGTGGCCTTGATTTCGTTGAGCTCGTGGTCGCCACGGACGATCAGGGCGATCAGCTTGCCTTCTTCGGCGCCGCGCACGATCAGGGTCTTGACGGTCTTCTCGATCGGCAGGCCGAAGTTTTCGACCAGTTGGGCGATGGTCTTGGCGTCCGGCGTGTCGACCAGGCGCAGCTCCTCGGAAGGGGCAGGGCGCACGGTTTCACGCGGGATGGCCTCGGCCTTCTCGATGTTGGCAGCGTAATCGGAGCTGTCGCTGAAGATCACATCGTCTTCACCGGATTCGGCCAGCACGTGGAATTCGTGCGAGTAGCTGCCACCGATGGAGCCGGTGTCGGCTTGCACAGGGCGGAAGTCCAGGCCCAGGCGGGTAAAGACGTTGCTGTACGCCTGGTGCATGCGGTCGTAGGTTTCCTGCAGGGAAGCCTGGTCGGCATGGAAGGAGTAGGCGTCCTTCATGATGAACTCGCGGCCGCGCATCAGGCCGAAGCGTGGGCGGATCTCATCACGGAATTTGGTCTGGATCTGGTACATGTTGAGCGGCAGCTGTTTGTAGCTGGACAGCTCGTTACGGGCCAGGTCGGTAATGACTTCTTCGTGGGTCGGGCCGACGCAGAAGTCGCGGTTGTGGCGGTCTTTCAGGCGCAGCAGCTCTGGGCCGTACTGCTCCCAACGGCCGGATTCCTGCCACAGTTCGGCGGGCTGGATGCTGGGCATCAGCACTTCCAGGGCGCCGGCGGCGTTCATTTCCTCGCGCACAACGGCTTCGACCTTGCGCATCACTCGCAAGCCCATCGGCAGCCAGGTGTACAGGCCAGAGGCCAGTTTGCGGATCATGCCGGCGCGCAGCATGAGCTGGTGGCTGATGACCACTGCGTCGGCAGGGGTTTCTTTCTGGGTGGCGAGCAAATATTGACTGGTGCGCATGGTGGGCCGTGTCGATTGCCTAAGACGTTGAAATGACCCCGCATTGTACGGGGGCGAAACGAAGGCGTACAGGATGCCCCAGGGCGTGACACTTGTCAGCCAAGAAAAAGCCCGGCGTGATCGCCGGGCTTTTTCAAGTGCGGGGCACTGCAAGCCAGGCTTACAGGATGCTCAGCGGGTACTCGACGATCAGACGCAGTTCGTCGATCGAGCTCGAACCGTAGTACACACCGTCGCTGGAGCGGTAGGTGGCCTGGCGCACACGGAAGCTCAGGTCTTTCGCTGGGCCGCTCTGCATGACGTACTTGACGTCTACGTCGCGTTCCCATTCCTTACCGTCGTCGGTGGTGCGGGTGGTTGCACCGGTACCGCGTGCGTAACGGGTCATGAAGGTCAGGCCTGGTACGCCGAACTCGGCGAAGTTCAGGTCGTAGCGAGCCTGCCAGGATTTCTCGTCTTCGGCGTTGAAGTCGGAACGAGCGATGGAGTTGGCCAGGAACACGGTACCGCCGCCGTCCACGCCGTAGGCGTAGTCACCGTCGCCGCTGACTTTCTGGTAGGCCAGGGTGAAGGTGTGGGCGCCGATGTTGTAGGCAGCCGACAAGCTGGCTGCGATGTTGTCGAGCTCGTTGGTGCCGTCGGACTTGGTGACGAATGCACCGGTACGGTTGGCGCCGATCGACTTGGTGTCATAGATGTTGAAGTCGAACACCAGGCCTTGCTTGTCGCTGATCGGCAGCGCCCAGTTGATGTTGCCGTACCACTTACGGAAGTGATCTTCGATGTGCGAGTAGTAAACGCTGGTGCTGAGGCTATCAGTGAACGCGTAGGTACCGCCGAAGATGTTGGCTTCGGTCAGGTTCAGGCTGTCATGGTAGGTCTGAGCCTGGGCGTTCATGGCGGTGAAGTGACCGGCGTTCAGGGTCAGGCCATTGATCTCGTTGCTGGTGATCAAGCCGCCTTCGGCAACTTCCGGCAGCAGGCGGCTGTCGTCAGTGGCGAATACTGGCATGGCGGTGAACTGGTCACCGAACTTCAGCACGGTATTGGAGATGCGCATTTTTACAGCGCCGCCGCCTTCGGAGTAATCATCCTGCGAGCGGCCGTCGGAGCCTTGTGGGAACAGGCCGGTGCCGGCGCGACCTTTGCCGCTGTCCAGTTTCAGGCCGAGCATGCCGATGGCGTCGACGCCGAAGCCTACGGTGCCCTGGGTGAAGCCCGATTCGTAAGTGCCGAGGAAACCAAGGCCGGTTTCTTCCACGCGGCTTTGAGTGCCGGCTGGGTTGTTACGGAAGTCACGGCTGAAGTACAGCATGCGAGTTTTGACGTTCAGCTGGCTGTCTTCGATGAAACCCTTGGACTCGTCTTGTGCAGAGGCGAAGGCCAATTGCGAGGTCCCTGCCGAAACGGCCAGGGCGATCATGCTCCACTTCATCACGCGCATCGTGATTTGCTCCTTTGGTTTTTTAGGAAGAGTACCGCTGCGCCCAAGTCTTTTAGTTATATGGGGCAGCTCTTTCTTGTTATGTCGGCGGAAATGTATAACACGCTGACTGTTGTTGGCGATATGGGCATATCCAAGCTTTCGGGAACTTTATGGCCATGTCGCTTTCAGGTATTTCCATGTCGCAAATCACGTCCCGGATTCCCGGGTCGTACAACGCCAGCGCTGTTCCTGTCACCGTAACGAATCTGTAACTACAGGTTCCGGTTAGGGAAACTCCCTGGTGTATCCAAAGCGGCTGTTGTTATTTGTTGCGTACATCGCTTGATGCAGATGTCGTGCCGACTTGGCGGGAGAGGAATGCAACAAGCGTGCTCAAAATTACCACCGGTTCATGAAATTTTCACAAATGAGGCTGCCGAAGGTCGGAAAGTACCGTAAACACGGGGCGGGGCTTGTCTGATGGTGTGCCACAACTCTGGCGGTTTTCAAATTCAAAACCTGCCATAAAAGTCAATGTGTTACCGGCAACTGTTCATGCGGAGTCATTCGTGTGGGTAAAAGCGTAGTGGTGTGCTCGTTTGCGGCCTCATTTTGGTGCGAAAAGTAGCGGTGTGTTACCGCGACTGTGCAGGCAGCAGGTTTTCATGAACTTAAAGTGTGCAGTGTCGGGCTGCTGTTGCATGCCGGCGTGCGCGAAGCAAGGTATCCTTGCGCAATGTTCCCGTGTCTCGCGGGCCCGTTATCGAGTATTGGAGGTTGGTGGTGGTTGAGATGGATTCGCGTTTGCAGCAAGACACCTATGTACTTGGAGACTTTCCGTTGTGCCGTGTGTTGCTCAGCAAAGACGCCAATTACCCTTGGTTCATCCTGGTGCCGCGTCGCCCTGGAGTGAGCGAATTGTTCGACTTGAGCCAGGAAGACCAGGCGCAACTGTGGAAAGAAACCACGTACCTGGCTGAAGCGCTGAAGGGCGAATTCAACGCTGACAAGATGAACGTTGCCACCCTGGGTAACGTTGTCAGCCAGATGCACATGCACGTCATTGTCCGTCACACGCATGACGCCGCTTGGCCAGCGCCGGTATGGGGCAAAGTGCCCGCCGTCGAGTATGCGCCGGGGCAAGTCGATGCCATTGGTCAGCGCCTGCGCGCGCTGCTCAACGATGACTACCAGCAGGTGGCCTGAAGTGTCCTCTGAATCGCGAATCATCGAGCTGGAAACCCGCCAGGCCTTCCAGGACGACACGCTTCAGGCGCTCAATGATGTAGTGGTTGAGCAAGGGCGTGTGATCGAGCGCCTGCAACTGCAGATGGCCGAGCTGCTCAAGCGTTACGAAGAAATGGTGGGGCAATACGGCAGCGAAGGTGAAGAGGCGCCGCCCCCTCATTATTGAGTTGAGGCAGCCCTGGCCTTGCACCAGGGCTGCACACGGTCAGCGACGGGTTACCGCGACCACATCTTCGGCCTGCAGGCCTTTGTCACGGTGCATGACCGAAAACTCGACGCGCTGGCCTTCGACCAGAATGCGGTGGCCTTCGCCGCGGATGGCGCGGAAGTGCACAAAGATGTCATCGCCCGAATCGCGGGAAATGAAGCCAAAGCCTTTGGACGTGTTGAACCACTTGACGGTGCCCGTATCGCGGTTGCCGGCCTCCAAGGGGGCGCTTTGGCTGGTGCGGGCTTTTCGGTTGGCTCGGGCGAAGCCCGCAGCCAGGTGCAGCACCACGGCCAAGGCCGCGCAGACCAGGGCGGCCAGGTTGCCCATCTCGGGGCGAGCCAGCAGCGTCAGGGTCTGCAATACCACGGCCACCACCAGCAAGGCGCAAGCCAGGTGCTGCAATTGTTGCCGGGCACCTCGGTAATACAGCGGCACGACCGGGGCCAATACCAGGTTAAGCAGGCCGAGCAGTGCCAGGTAGACCGCGTCGGGTTGCTGCAGGAAGGGTGTTGCGTCGGTTTTCAGGCTGGGTATGAGCGATAGCAGCAAAGCCGCTACGCCCGTCACCAGATGGACGATCTTGAACATGGGTTGGCTCACAGTTGACAAGCTGATCACAGGAAGAGCTGGCGACACGGTGCGCATGAGGTGTAAAGCGCGAACACGTGGTGGGCCAGCCTATGCACCCGGCAATAACAGTCCGCACGGGTGGCACCCTGCCTATTTAACAGCAAAGGCGCAGGCTACTCAAACCGCAGGCCGCCACAGCCGATGTGTTGCGCCATGTCACAGGCGGGTTGCGCCAAGTGTTGATACAGTTGGAAGGGCCCGCTTGATCATCAAGCCTTATGGAAAGGGGAACTTCATGGCAATTGATATCGGTATCAGTGAAGAAGATCGCAAGTCCATCGTCGATGGGCTGTCCCGCCTGTTGTCGGATACCTACGTGCTGTATCTGAAAACCCATAACTTTCACTGGAACGTCACCGGTCCGTCGTTCCGTACCCTGCACCTGATGTTCGAAGAGCAATACAACGAGCTGGCGCTGGCGGTGGACTCGATTGCCGAGCGGATCCGTGCCTTGGGCTTCCCGGCACCGGGGTCCTATGCTTTTTATGCGCGGCATTCTTCGATCAAGGAAGAGGAGGGCGTGCCGGCCGCGGAGGAGATGATCCGTCAGCTGGTGCAGGGCCAGGAGGCGGTCGTGCGCACCGCGCGCAGCATCTTCCCGGTGGTGGACAAGGTCAGCGATGAACCGACCGCCGACCTGTTGACTCAGCGTATGCAGGTGCACGAGAAGACCGCCTGGATGCTGCGCGTCTTGCTGGACGGCCAATAGTCGCCGCGTAGCGTCAGAAACGTCTGAAAAGCCCGGCTGCCGGCAGTGCAGCCGGGCTTTTTGCGTTTCTGCGGGAAGGTTTTGCCGCTGCTTCGAAGGCGCAGGCTGGCGCTTCATGGTTGCCCTAGGGCCCCGGGTACAGGGGCAATGGCAGTCGCGATGGAGTGGCCGGATGGTAGGCATGATGCAACAAGACAAGCGAGGCGGTGGTCAGGGGCGTTGGCCGGGCAAGCAATGCGTCGACCCCTTCAAGGCCGACTTTGACATGCTGCAGATCAGACCGGTGTCGCGTTCGGTCCGGCTCAACGGGTTTTCCACCTGCCTGCGCCTGGAAGCGGTCTACTGGGGGATCCTGGAGCGTATCGCCGAGGCCAACCGCTGCTCGGTCAGCGCGGTGTTGTCCTACGTGGACCGCGAGGTGCATCTGCGCCAGGGCGGGGTGCGCAACTTCAGTGGCCTGATCCGCGTCATCTGCGTCGCCTGGTTGCTCGATCCGCCGAGTGCACGCTGATCGCCAGGCGGGCTGCGCAGTGCTTGCTAACCATATATAATCCCGCTTTTTGCTGCCCCGGCAGCCAGTGTTATGGTTGACGAGAGACACCCATGCCCCTTTATGACTATCAATGTGCGTCCTGCGAGCACCGCATGGAAGTGCTGCAGAAGATCAGCGCTGCGCCGCTGACCGATTGCCCGGCCTGTCAGGCGCCGGCACTGAAGAAGCTGCTGTCGGTACCCGGCTTTCGCCTGAGCGGCACCGGCTGGTACGAAACCGACTTCAAGACCGGGGCAAAAAAGAACCTTGCAGGCGGCGACAAAGCCGACTGAGTTGAATGCTGTGACCGGGTCTTGCAGTATTAGCCCTCTGGGCGGCCAAGGCCTCCACCGAATACACGAATCACGAGAAGCGAAACCACCATCATGATGCGCAGCCATTATTGCGGCCAACTGAACGAGAGCCTGGACGGCCAGGAAGTCACCCTTTGCGGCTGGGTCCATCGTCGCCGCGACCACGGCGGGGTGATCTTCCTCGACATCCGTGACCGCGAGGGCATGGCCCAGGTCGTATTCGACCCCGATCGCGCCGAAACCTTCGCCGCCGCCGACCGTGTGCGCAGCGAATACGTCGTGCAAGTCACCGGCAAGGTTCGCAAGCGCCCTGACGGTGCGGTGAATGCCAACATGGCCTCCGGTGCCATCGAGATCCTTGGCTACCAGCTGACCGTGCTCAACGAAGCGGAAACCCCGCCGTTCCCGCTCAACGAATACTCCGACGTTGGCGAGGAAACCCGCCTGCGCTACCGCTTCATCGACCTGCGTCGCCCGGAAATGGCCGACAAGCTGCGCCTGCGTTCGCGCATCACCAGCAGCATCCGTCGCTTCCTCGACGAGAACGGCTTCCTCGACGTCGAGACGCCGATCCTCACCCGTGCCACGCCAGAAGGCGCGCGCGACTACCTGGTACCGAGCCGTACCCACGCAGGCAGCTTCTTCGCCCTGCCGCAGTCGCCTCAGCTGTTCAAGCAGCTGCTCATGGTGGCCGGTTTCGACCGCTACTACCAGATCGCCAAGTGCTTCCGTGACGAAGACCTGCGTGCTGACCGCCAGCCGGAATTCACCCAGATCGACATCGAGACCAGCTTCCTCGATGAGTCCGAGATCATGGGTCTCACCGAGAGCATGATCCGCAAGCTGTTCAAGGAAGTCCTGGACCTGGAGTTCGGTGAATTCCCGCACATGACTTTCGAAGAAGCCATGCGCCGTTACGGTTCCGACAAGCCAGACCTGCGTAACCCGCTGGAGCTGGTCGACGTTGCCGACCAGCTGAAGGATGTCGACTTCAAGGTATTCGCCGGCCCGGCCAACGATCCGAAGTGCCGCGTTACCGCCCTGCGCGTGCCAGGCGCCGCCAGCATGCCGCGCAGCAAGATCGACGAGTACACCAAGTTCGTCGGCATCTACGGTGCCAAGGGCCTGGCGTACATCAAGGTCAACGAGCGCGCCAAAGGTGTTGAAGGCCTGCAGTCGCCGATCGTCAAGAACATCCCTGAAGCCAACCTTAACGTGATCCTCGATCGCGTTGGCGCGGTCGATGGCGACATCGTCTTCTTCGGTGCCGACAAGTTCAAGATCGTCAGCGAGGCCCTGGGCGCACTGCGCATCAAGGTCGGCAACGACTTCAACCTGCACACCTGCGAGTGGGCACCGATGTGGGTCGTCGACTTCCCGATGTTCGAAGAGAACGAAGACGGCAGCTTCACCGCGCTGCACCACCCGTTCACCGCGCCGAAGTGCTCGCCAGAAGAGCTGGAGGCCAACCCGGCCACAGCCCTGTCCCGTGCCTACGACATGGTCCTGAACGGTACTGAGCTGGGTGGCGGTTCGATCCGTATCCACCGCAAAGAGATGCAACAGGCGGTGTTCCGTCTGCTGGGTATCGAAGCGGCGGAACAGGAAGAGAAGTTCGGCTTCCTGCTCGACGCCCTGAAGTTCGGTGCACCGCCGCACGGTGGCCTGGCCTTCGGCCTGGACCGCCTGGTCATGCTGATGACCGGCGCCCAGTCGATCCGCGAAGTGATCGCCTTCCCGAAAACCCAGAGCGCTGCCTGCGTCATGACCCAAGCCCCTGGCATGGTCGACGCCAAGGCCTTGCGCGAGCTGCACATCCGCCTGCGCGAACAGACCAAGGTCGAGTAAGCGGGCCCAGGGCGCATCCAGATGGATGCGCCTTTGCGTTACGGCGCAGGTATTTTTGTCGTTGCGCCCCGTCAGGGGCGCAATTGTTTGTGTTTCAAAGAATTTGGAGTCGTTATGGCTGGTCATTCCAAGTGGGCGAACATCAAGCACCGCAAAGAGCGCCAGGATGCCAAGAGAGGCAAGATCTTCACCAAGTGGATTCGCGAGCTGACCGTAGCTGCCAAGCAAGGCGGTGGTGACCCGGCGTCCAACCCGCGTCTGCGTCTGGCCCTGGACAAGGCGCTCGGCGCCAACATGAGCCGCGATATCATCGACCGTGCCGTGGCCCGTGGTGCTGGCACCAACGAAAGCGACAACGTCGAAGAGCTCAGCTACGAGGGCTACGGCCCAGGTGGCGTGGCGATCATGGTCGAGGCCATGACCGACAACCGCAACCGTACCGCGGCAGCCGTGCGTCATGCCTTCACCAAGTGTGGCGGCAACCTCGGTACCGACGGTTCGGTGGCCTACCTGTTCGAGCGCAAGGGCCAGATCAGCTTCGCGCCGGGCGTTGATGAAGACGCCTTGATGGAAGCCGCGATGGAGGCCGATGCCGACGACGTCGTCGCCAATGACGATGGTTCGTTCGACGTCTTCACCTCGTTCAACAGCTTCTATGCCGTGCGTAATGCCTTGGAAGAGGCTGGCTTCAAGGCCGATGACGCCGAAATCGTCATGCAGCCGACCACCAGTGCGGAACTGGATCAGGAAGGTGCGGAGAAGGTGATCAAGCTGATCGACATGCTTGAAGACCTGGATGATGTGCAGAACGTCTATTCCAATGCGCAGATTTCCGACGAGATCATGGAAAAACTCGGCTAAGGTGTCGCCTACAAGGCTGTAATTGGGGCCGCTGCGCAGCCCATCGCAGCGGTTCGTCGCCACGACAAGCCAGCTCCTACAGGTACAGCGCATCTTCCTAGATCAGCGCGCTACCTGTAGGAGCTGGCTTGTCGTGGCGACGAACCGCTGCGATGGGGCGCGCAGCGGCCCCAATGGCCTTGAAGCAAGCTCAGGCTTCCAAGCATCTCCCTATACGACAGGCTTTATGACTCTGATTCTTGGTATCGACCCCGGCTCGCGCATCACCGGGTATGGCGTTGTGCGCCAGACTGCCCGTGGTTGCGAGTACGTGGCGTCGGGTTGTATCCGCACGGGCAGTGGTGAGTTGCACGAACGTCTGCAGATTGTCTTTCGCGGTGTCAGTGAGATCATCAAGCTGCACGAACCGGTGACCATGGGCATCGAGCGGGTGTTCATGGCCCGCAACCCCGACTCGGCGCTCAAACTCGGCCAGGCCCGCGGTGCGGCAATCGTCGCCGCCGCCGAGGCCGGCCTGGAAATCGCCGAGTACAGTGCCACCCAGGTCAAGCAGGCCGTGGCGGGTACGGGTGGGGCCAACAAGGAGCAAGTGATGATGATGGTCATGCACCTGCTCAAGCTTACGAAGAAGCCGCAGATCGACGCCTCCGACGCCCTGGCCATCGCCCTGTGCCATGCCCACACCCGTTCCAGCCTAGTACCGCACGGCCTGGCCACGGCACGGCGTCGCGGCGGGCGCTTGCGTCTGTAGTCGCTTCATGCGGTGATACACATTTTGTTCAGGTGAAGCGTTCACCTGAGGCATTTGCTGATAGGGTTGAGCGGTCTTTGATCGGCTCCCCAAGAGGAAGGATCGGAACGTGATTGGACGTTTGCGCGGCACCCTGGCGGAAAAGCAACCGCCACACCTGATTATCGACGTCAATGGCGTGGGCTATGAGCTGGAAGTGCCCATGACCACCCTGTATCGCCTGCCCAAGGTCGGCGAAACGGTTACCGTGCATACCCACCTGGTGGTGCGCGAAGACGCGCACCTGCTCTACGGGTTCCACGAAAAGCGCGAGCGCGAACTGTTCCGCGAGCTCATTCGCCTCAATGGCGTTGGGCCGAAGCTGGCGCTGGCCTTGATGTCGGGCCTGGAAGCCGACGAGCTGGTGCGCTGCGTGCAGGCCCAGGACACCTCGGCCCTGGTGCGCGTACCCGGTGTCGGCAAGAAGACCGCCGAGCGTTTGCTGGTCGAACTCAAGGACCGCTTCAAGGCCTGGGAAACCTCACCGGCCATGTTCACCCTGGTGTCTGACGGGCCGGTGCCGGTCAGCGGTGCCTCCACGGCCGAGGCCGATGCCGTCAGTGCGCTGGTTTCCCTGGGCTACAAGCCGCAGGAAGCCAGCAAGGCAGTGTCCGCCATCAAGGACAAGGCAGGCCTGAGCAGTGAAGAGCTGATCCGCGCCAGCCTCAAAGGGATGATTACCAAGTGATCGAAGCCGACCGTCTGATCGCCGCCAGTGGGCGTGACCGCGAAGAGGTCCAGGACCGCGCGATCCGCCCCCTGCGCCTGGACGAATACATCGGGCAGCCGGTGGTGCGTGAGCAGATGTCGCTGTTCATTCAGGCGGCTCGTGGTCGCTGCGAATCACTCGACCATACCTTGATCTTTGGCCCGCCCGGGTTGGGCAAGACCACCTTGGCCAACATCATCGCCCACGAGATGGGCGTTTCGGTCAAGAGCACCTCGGGGCCGATCCTCGAGCGCCCGGGTGACCTGGCGGCGATGCTGACCAACCTCGAACCCCATGATGTGCTGTTCATCGACGAAATTCACCGGCTTTCACCGGTGGTCGAAGAAGTGCTCTACCCCGCGATGGAAGACTTCCAGCTCGACATCATGATCGGCGAAGGGCCCGCCGCCCGCTCGATCAAGCTCGACTTGCCGCCGTTCACCTTGGTGGGTGCCACCACCCGCGCCGGCATGCTGACCAACCCTTTGCGTGACCGCTTCGGCATCGTCCAGCGCCTGGAGTTTTACAGCGACAAGGACCTGGCAACCATCGTCAGCCGCTCCGCTGGCATCCTGGGCCTGGTCATCGAAGACCAGGGCGCCTTCGAGATTGCCCGCCGTGCCCGTGGCACGCCGCGTATCGCCAACCGCCTGCTGCGCCGTGTGCGCGACTATGCCGAAGTGCGCGGCAAGGGCCAGATCACCAAGGCTGTGGCCGACTTGGCGCTGAACCTGCTGGACGTCGACGAGCGTGGTTTCGACCATTCCGACCGCCGCCTGCTGTTGACCATGATCGAGAAGTTCGACGGTGGCCCGGTGGGGGTAGACAACCTCGCCGCCGCCATCAGTGAAGAGCGTCATACCATCGAAGACGTGCTTGAACCCTACCTGATCCAGCAGGGTTACATCATGCGTACGCCGCGCGGCCGTGTGGTCACCCGGCATGCCTACCTGCACTTTGGCCTGAATGTTCCTGGGCGTTTGGGGGAGGGTGGTGATTTTTCCGAGCCAGGCGATGAATGACAGATCAAAACCGGCTTTTTGTGGTCCTACCGCTGGCATGCCCTCGGCGCGCTGGCAATAAGACATTAATGAGAAAAAACAGTTGCCGCAGCGGATTGGCAAGCTGAGGAGTAAGCACTAGAGTATGCGCGCGCAAAATCAGCTCGAACCGTTCGCCCACCGTTGTCGCGTCTACTACGAAGACACCGATGCGGGCGGCGTGGTGTATTACGTCAACTACCTGAAATTCATGGAGCGCGCGCGTACCGAGCGGCTGCGGCACCTGGGCTTTTCCCAGTTGCAGTTGGCCGGGGAGAACCTGCTGTTCGTGGTCCATTCCAGCGAGGCACGCTACCACGCGCCGGCGCGGTTGGACGATGAACTGCGGGTGACCGCGCAAGTACTTGAACTCAATCGTGCCAGCCTGCGCTTCGTGCAGCAGGTCTGGCGGGAAAAGGATGAAACGCTGCTCTGCGAGGGGCAGTTCCTGGTGGCCGCCGTGCGCGCCGACACTTTCAAACCCCGAGCCATACCCCCCAAGCTGCGCGACGCCTTTATGGCGGACGGCTCGGGTACTCAATCGAATGCAGGAGAATAAGCGTGGAAGCTAACGTCGTCGACCATACCTCCATGTGGAGTCTGGTCAGCAATGCCAGCGTGGTGGTACAGCTGGTAATGCTGATCCTTGTGGCCGCCTCGGTCACCTCATGGATCATGATCTTCCAGCGCAGCACCATGCTGCGCGCCGGTCGTCGAGCGCTGGATGCCTTCGAGGAGCGTTTCTGGTCGGGTATCGACCTGTCCAAGCTGTACCGTCAGGCCGGCAGCAACCCAGACCCGGATTCGGGTGTGGAGCAGGTCTTCCGTGCAGGCTTCAAAGAGTTCTCGCGCCTGCGTCAGCAGCCGGGTGTAGACCCGGACGCGGTCATGGAAGGCGTTGGCCGAGCCATGCGCGTGGCCATCTCGCGTGAAGAAGAAAAGCTCGAGCAGAGCCTGCCGTTCCTCGCCACCGTCGGTTCGACCAGCCCGTACATCGGCCTGTTCGGTACCGTATGGGGCATCATGAACTCCTTCCGCGGCCTGGCCAGCGCCCAGCAAGCCACCCTGGCCACGGTTGCCCCCGGTATTGCCGAAGCGTTGATCGCCACTGCGATCGGCCTGTTCGCAGCAATCCCAGCCGTTATCGCGTACAACCGTTTCGCCGCGCGCAGCGAAGTGCTGATCGGTCGTTACTACACCTTCGCCGACGAGTTCCAGGCGATCCTGCACCGCAAAGTGCACACCAGCGAAGAGTAATCAGGTAGAAGCCCATGGCCCGAGTTCGCCACAAACGCAAGCCGGTCGCCGAGATGAACGTGGTGCCCTACATCGACGTGATGCTGGTGCTGCTGGTCATCTTCATGGTGACGGCCCCAATGCTCAACCAAGGCGTGAAGGTCGACTTGCCCAAGGTTTCCAGTGAAGCCTTGCCGCAGGACAACAACGTCCAGATCCTCACCATTTCCATCAAGGCCGACAAGACCTACTACTGGAACCTCGGCAGCGAAGTCGATACCGACAAGCAGATGGACAAGGCCATGACCTTGCCCGACATGACCAACGCAGTGACCAAGATCATTGCCGCCGGCCGTGACCAGGGCAAGCAGACACAGGTCTTCATTCGTGGCGACAAGGCTGTCGACTACGGCGCGGTCATGGGTGCCATGGGCGGGTTGCAGAAGGCCGGTGTCGGTAACGTTGGCCTGATTACCGAGGCGCCCTGATGCAACAGCGAGAGCCATCCGCCTCGGAAAGCTACTTCTGGCCCAGTGTCTGGGCCATCGGTCTGCACGTGCTGGTGTTCGGCATGCTGTTCGTCAGTTTTGCCATGACGCCTGAACTGCCGCCTTCCAAGCCGATCGTCCAGGCTACCCTGTATCAGCTGAAGTCCAAGAGCCAGGCGACTACCCAGACCAATCAGAAGATTGCCGGGGAAGCGAAGAAAACCGCCTCGCGCCAGACCGAAGTCGAGCAGTTGGAACAGAAGAAGGTCGAGCAAGAGGCCGTGAAGGCCGCGGAACAAAAGAAAGCCGACGCCGCTCAAAAGGCCGAAGAGGCTCGCGAAGCCGCCGAGGCCAAGAAGGCTGAAGCCGCTGAAGCCAAGAAGGCTGAGGAGGCTGCCAAGGCCACCGAGGCCAAGAAAGCCGCCGAAGCCAAGAAAGCCGAGGAGGCGAAGAAGGCCGCCGAGAAACAGCAGGCCGACATCGCCAAGAAGAAGGCTGAGGAAGAGGCCAAGAAGAAAGCCGACGAGGAGGCCAAGAAAGAGGCCGCCGAAGAAGCGAAAAAGCAAGCCGCCGAGGACGCCAAGAAAAAGGCAGCCGAAGAGGCCAAGAAGAAAGCAGCCGAGGACGCCAAGAAGAAAGCGGCGGCCGAGGACGCGAAGAAGAAGGCAGCTGAAGAGGCCAAGAAAAAGGCCGCTGCAGACGCCCAGAAGAAAAAGGCACAGGAAGCGGCCCGCAAGTCGGCGGAAGACAAGAAAGCTCAGGCCCTGGCCGAGCTGTTGTCCGACACCACAGAGCGGCAGCAGGCACTGGCTGACGAGCAAGGCGACCAGGTGGCCGGCAGTTTCGACGACCTGATCCGTTTGCGAGCGGCCGAAGGCTGGGCGCGTCCGCCTTCCGCGCGTAAGGGCATGACGGTGGTCCTGCAGATCAACATGTTGCCAGATGGCACCATCACCAATGCCAGCGTTCTGCGCTCCAGTGGCGACGGTCCGTTCGACAGTTCGGCGGTGGCAGCAGTGAAGAACATCGGTCGTCTGACCGAAATGCAGGGTATGAAGCCGAGCGATTTCAATCAGTATCGTTCGTTCAAGATGACATTTACACCTGAGGATCTAGCGTTGTGATTAAACGTCTGAGAGGACTGCTGGTCATGCTCTGCTGCGTAGCAGGCATGGCGGTGGCAGATGAAAAGAACATCCTGGTCACCAGTGGCAGTGACCGGGCCACTCCCATCGCGGTAGTGCCGTTCGGTCTGCAGGGCGGCAGCGTGCTGCCCGAAGACATGGCCGAGATCATCGGCAACGACCTGCGCAACTCCGGCTACTACTCGCCGATTCCGCGTCAGAACATGATCAGCCAGCCTTCCCAGGCCAGCGAAGTCATCTTCCGTGACTGGAAAGCGTTGGGCGCGCAGTACGTCATGGTCGGCAGCATTGTGCCGTCCGGCGGCCGCCTGCAGGTGCAGTACGCCCTGTTCAACGTCGCCACCGAGCAGCAAGTGCTGACCGGTAGCGTGGCGGGCAGCGTCGACCAGTTGCGCGACATGTCGCACTACATCGCCGACCAGTCGTTCGAAAAGCTCACCGGCATCAAGGGTGCGTTCTCGACCCGCATGCTCTACGTGACGGCCGAGCGTTTCTCTACCAACAACACCCGTTACACCCTGCAGCGTTCGGACTACGACGGTGCCCGGGCAGTGACCCTGCTGCAATCGCGTGAGCCGATCCTGTCGCCACGCTTTGCACCGGATGGCAAGCGCATTGCCTATGTGTCGTTCGAGCAGAAGCGCCCGCGCATCTTCGTTCAGCACATCGACACCGGTCGCCGTGAGCAGGTCACCAACTTCGAAGGCCTCAACGGCGCGCCTGCCTGGTCGCCGGATGGTTCGCGCCTGGCGTTCGTGCTGTCCAAAGATGGCAACCCGGACATCTACGTGATGAACGTGGCGTCGCGTCAGATCAGCCGTGTCACTGCCGGCCCGGGTATCAATACCGAGCCGTTCTGGGGCAAAGATGGCAACACCCTGTACTTCACCTCCGACCGTGGCGGCAAGCCGCAGATCTACAAGCAGTCGGTCAGTGGTGGTGGTGCCGAGCGCGTAACTTTCGTGGGTAACTACAACGCCAACCCGAAACTTTCGGCGGACGAAAAGACGCTGGTGATGATTCACCGTCAGCAGGGCTTCACCAACTTCAAAGTGGCGGCACAGGACTTGCAACGCGGAAGTGTAAAGATTCTCTCGGAAACAAGTCTTGATGAGTCTCCCACTGTTGCGCCAAACGGCACCATGCTAATCTACGCCACCCGCCAGCAGGGCCGGGGAGTCTTGATGCTCGTGTCGCTTAATGGCCGCGTGAGGCTCCCACTTCCTACCGCTCAAGGCGAAGTCAGAGAACCGTCCTGGTCCCCTTTCCTGAACTGATTGCGGCGTAATACGTTTTGCTTAACACACTGGGGTTTCATTAGGAGTTTCACGATGGAAATGCTGAAGTTTGGTAAATTCGCTGCGCTGGCTCTGGCCATGGCTGTAGCTGTAGGTTGCTCCTCGAAAGGCGGTGACAACGCTGGTGAAGGCGCTGTTGACCCGAACGCTGGCTACGGTGCCAACACTGGCGCTGTTGACGGCTCCCTGAGCGAAGAAGCCGCCCTGCGCGCAATCACCACCTTCTACTTCGAATACGACAGCTCGGACCTGAAGCCAGAAGCCATGCGCGCTCTGGACGTTCACGCCAAGGACCTGAAGTCCAACGGCAACCGCGTTGTTCTGGAAGGCAACACCGACGAGCGCGGCACCCGCGAGTACAACATGGCTCTGGGTGAGCGTCGTGCCAAGGCCGTTCAGCGTTACCTGGTTCTGCAGGGCGTTTCCCCTGCTCAGCTGGAACTGGTCTCCTACGGTGAAGAGCGTCCGGTTGCCACTGGCAACGACGAGCAATCCTGGGCTCAGAACCGTCGCGTAGAACTGCGTAAGTAAGTTCCTATGCGAATGTGCCGCCGTGTTGTAACCGTCCTCGCACTCAGCCTGCCGCTCGCGGCCTGGGCTGAGGTCCCTGTAGTAGATGACAACGCGGGTGGGTATCCACCTGCGGGTTATGGCACGAGCGGCGCCTATGCCGGGGCAGGGGCTTCGACCCCTGCCTCAGCACAGGGCCAGCTGTTCATGCAGCTGCAACAGATGCAGGATCAGCTTTCCCGCCAGCAAGGCATCATCGAAGAGCTGCAAAACGATGTGTCGCGCATGAAGCAGGAAAACCTGGAGCGATACCAGGATCTGGACCGTCGCATCAACAGTGGTGCCGCGCCTGCCGCGACCCCTGACAATTCCGCTACCGGTGGCGCATCCAATGCCGCCGCCGGTGCAGCAGCAGGCGCCGCTGGCGCTGCTGCACAACAACCGGCCGCCAACAGCGAGCCCGGTGATCCGGCGAAAGAAAAGCTCTACTACGATGCTGCTTTCGACCTGATCAAGCAGAAGGACTTCGACAAGGCCAGCCAGGCGTTCAACGCCTTCCTGCGCAAGTACCCCAACAGCCAGTACGCCGGCAACGCCCAGTACTGGCTGGGTGAGGTGAACCTGGCCAAGGGCGACCTGCCAGGTGCCAGCCAGGCCTTCGCTCAGGTGAGCCAGAAGTACCCCAAGCACAGCAAGGTGCCTGATTCGCTGTACAAGCTGGCCGACGTCGAGCGCCGCATGGGCCACACCGACAAGGTCAAAGGCATTCTGCAACAGGTCATCACCCAGTACCCCGGCACCTCTGCCGCACAGCTGGCGCAGCGCGACCTGCAGAAGCTCTAAGCAGCACCTTTCAAAAGAAACCCGCGCGAGTCGCGGGTTTTTTCGTTAGAATCAGTGCCCTTTTTCCTAAACACGCTGCTGCGGATAACGCCATGTCGAGTCCGCGACAGTGCCTGACGGAGGCGGACAGCCTGTTTAGCTGTCACGCCCGTGGCGATCATGCAAGACACATTACGCATCACCGAAGTCTTTTACTCGTTGCAGGGTGAAACACGAACGGCTGGGCTGCCCACGGTATTCGTGCGCCTGACCGGTTGCCCCCTGCGCTGTCAGTACTGCGACAGTGCCTACGCCTTCACCGGCGGCACTATTCGCACCCTCGATTCGATCATGGAGCAAGTGGCCGGCTTCAAGCCGCGCTACGTCTGTGTCACCGGTGGCGAACCGCTGGCCCAGCCCAATGCCTTGCCTTTGCTCCAGCAGCTGTGCGATGCCGGCTACGAGGTATCGCTCGAGACCAGTGGCGCCTTGGATATTTCCGGTACCGACACCCGCGTCAGCCGTGTGGTCGACCTGAAGACCCCAGGCTCCGAGGAGTCGCACCGCAATCGCTACGAGAACATTGAGCACCTGACCCGCAACGACCAGGTCAAGTTCGTGATCTGCTCCCGTGAGGATTATGACTGGGCCGTGTCCAAGCTGATCCAGTTCAACCTGGCCGAGCGTGCCGGTGAGGTGTTGTTCTCGCCCAGCCACCATCAGGTGAGCGCGAGTGACCTGGCCGACTGGATCGTTGCCGACAACTTGCCCGTACGTTTCCAGTTGCAGCTGCACAAGCTGCTGTGGAACGACGAACCCGGACGTTGATTGAGGAGTTGCAGTACATGACAGAGAAACGCGCGGTAATCTTGCTGTCCGGTGGCCTGGACTCGGCCACGGTGGTGGCCATGGCCAAAGCCGAAGGCTACAGCTGCTACACCATGAGTTTCGACTACGGCCAGCGTCATCGGGCCGAGCTCGATGCTGCCGCCCGTGTGGCGCGTGACCTGGGTGTGGTCGAGCACAAGGTCATTGGCCTGAGCCTGGACGGTATCGGTGGCTCGGCCCTGACCGACAGCAGCATCGACGTACCGGAAACCCCAGGCGAAGGCATCCCGGTCACCTACGTACCGGCGCGCAACACCGTTTTCCTGTCCTTGGCCCTGGGCTGGGCGGAGGTGCTCGAAGCGCGTGACATCTTCATCGGCGTCAATGCCGTGGATTACTCCGGTTACCCGGACTGCCGCCCCGAATTCGTCGAAGCCTTCGAGCGCATGGCCAACCTGGCGACCAAGGCGGGTGTCGAAGGGCAGGGCTTCCGCATCCAGGCACCGTTGCAGAACTTGAGCAAGGCGCAGATCGTTCAAGCGGGCATCGCCCGGGGTGTGGATTACAGCCTGACGGTTTCCTGCTACCAAGCCGACGGTCAAGGCCGTGCCTGCGGCAAGTGCGACAGCTGCCGCCTGCGTGCTGATGGCTTCAAGGCTGCCGGGGTGACCGACCCGACGCGTTATTTTTGATTTTTTTTATGGCGAGGTGTTGATTTCCCGTTAGAAATCAGTATTATACGCGCCATCCAACGGGTCGTTAGCTCAGTTGGTAGAGCAGTTGGCTTTTAACCAATTGGTCGTAGGTTCGAATCCTACACGACCCACCATACGCAGTAAGTCAAAGCCCGCTACCGGCAACGGTAGCGGGCTTTGTCGTTTCTGGCGTGTACTGCCGATTACTCAGCCCACTCCGGATCCCCGGTAAACACCACGGTCAACCAACGGTCCGGCCCTTCGCCGCCCACGGCATCGCCGATCTCATTGCGCAACGCATCCCATTCATCGATGGTTTTTGCGCCCATGCCGGTAGGCACGATGAAGTACAGCTCGATCTCCCGCGAGCGCCCTACCTTGGCCACATAGGCGCGGTACGACTGCAGCCCATGGCGCGCAACGAAGGCCTTGGCGACTTCGTCGACATGCAGTTTGAGGTCCCCCGGCGTCACCAGGAATATCTCCGAAAACGCCTGGCGTACCACCGACAGCGGCAATGGAATGATCACCAGGCAGACCAGTGCCAGCACCGCCGGGTCGATGTACGGGGACATCCATTCCCACTGCGTGCCCTGCACCGCATAGCCAAAGCAGAAAGCGATCAGCAACGCGGCGGTGATGCTCGCTGACATCACCCAACCCTTGACGTCCATGCGTACGAAGTCCGACCCCAGCTTGCGGTTTGCCCGGGCTTCGACGACTGCGATGGTCACGCAGGCGATCACGGTCAGTACCGCGTAGACCATGGCGATACCGAACTCCAAGTGCCGCCCGCCTTGCAGCACGCTGCTGACGGCGTTGATCAACGCATAGATGGCTACGCCGCTGAGCAGGATGCCATTGAGCGCCAGCACCATGGGTTCCAGGTGCCAGAAGCCCATGGTGAAGCGCTCACGCAGCTTGCGTGACATCTGCAGGCTGGTGGCGTGAGAGGTGATCAGCTTGACCACCACCAGCGACAGGCCGCTCATGCTGGCGTCGACCAGCGAGTAAACGCCGTCGAAGATGATCGAGAACGAGCCCGAGGCCAGGCCGAAGGCAATGCCGATGGTGGCGATGAACAGGGTAACGGCGATCGAGGTGCGTAGCAGGCCTTGTTCGCTGGTGATGTCGAAGAACGGTTGTTTGTTTTGGGGATCCATGAAATGAGCTCAGTCGTAACGAAGTAACTATCTTCAGTGTTGCGCAATTATTGTAGGAGCGGCCTTGTGTCGCGATCGGGCTGCAGAGCAGCCCCAAGATTTCAGAGGCGTCGCCGATAGTGCTGGGGCTGCTGTGCAGCCCTTTCGCGACACAAGGCCGCTCCTACACGCGAAATTGTTCCATCAGCGCCTGTTGTTGATTGGCCAGCCGGTTCAGCGCCTGGCTTATCCGCGCCGATTCATCGGCCTGGCCAGCCAGCGATTCTGTCACATCACGAATACCTGCCACGTTACGGTTCACTTCCTCGGCCACCGCACTTTGTTCCTCGGCCGCCGAGGCGATCTGCAGGTTCATGTCGCTGATCACCGCCACCGCCTCGCCGATACGCTGAAGGGCCGGCAGCGCCTGTTCCATGCGCGTTGCGCTGGCCTGGGCTTGGCGCTGGCCCTCATGCATGGCGCCCACCACATCCTGGGTGCCTTGCTGCAGGCCCTCGATGACCTGGCGGATTTCCTCGACCGACACCTGAGTGCGTTGGGCCAGGCTGCGCACTTCATCGGCGACCACGGCGAAGCCACGGCCAGCCTCGCCGGCGCGGGCCGCTTCGATGGCGGCATTGAGCGCCAGCAGGTTGGTCTGCTCGGCAATCGCACGGATCACCTCTAGCACCGAGCCGATCTGATCGCTGCGGCTTTCCAGGGTGCGCGCTTCGTCCATCGCGGTGTTCATGTCGGCTGCCAGGCGGTCGATGGCCTGGCGGGTGCTGGCAATCAGTTGCAGGCCTTCGCGGCTTGCCTGGTCGGCGCCACGGGCCGCCTGGGCGGCCTGGGAGGCGTTGTGGGCTACATCCAGCGCGGTGGCGCTCATTTCGTTGGCGGCGGTGGCGACCTGCTCGATTTCCCGGTGCTGTTGCTGCATGCCGCTACTGGTCTGGCTGGCGATGGCGGCGGACTGGTCGGCAGTGCCACGGGCTTCCTGCAGCGAGCCTTTGACCTGGGCGATCACCGGCTGGAGTTTGTCGAGAAAGCGGTTGAACCAGCCGGTCAGTTGGCCCAGTTCGTCCTCGCGGGCATAGTCCAGGCGGCGCGTGAGGTCACCTTCGCCGCTGGCGATGTCTTTCAGGCGTGCGGCGACGGCGAGAATCGGCCGCGTCACGCCGCGCGCGGTCAGCCACACCAGTACCAGGCCCAGCACAGCGGCGCCAAGGCCGATCAGCAGGCTGGTGAGGTTGGCAGTTTGGTTGTGCGCATCCAGGCGTTGATTGAGCGCCATGGCCGGTGCTTGCAGCACGCTTTCAGGCAACTCCAGCAGCACTTGCCAGGGCGCTGCGTCGGGGATGGGGCTGAACGGGTGAGCAACGCGCAGCAAGCCGTTTGGTACCGCCGCGTCCAGCGCTTTGCCGAGCTGGCTGCTGTCGCGGCTGTGGCCCGCCAGCAGGCCGGCGGGGCTGACGATACTGACCTGGCCCTGGCCATCGAAAAGCTCCTGACGGCCGTTCAGGCTCAACTGCTGCAGGTTGTCCAGGCCTATGTCCAGGCCGACCACGCCGACGACCTTGCCGTTTTCCAGCAGGGGCAGGGCAATGCTGGTCATCAGCACCTGGCGGCCGTTGACCTCGTCGAGGTACGGCTCGAGCATGCAGGTCCGGGCGGTTTCTTGCGGGCAGGTCAACCAGCGGTTCTGCGGGCTGCCGCTGGTGCTGGTGCGGGTGTCGGCGAGCATCGCCTCAGGCATGGCTTCTTGCTCCAGCGTGCCTGGGCGTGGCTGCGACCAGTACAGCGAGAAGCGCCCGCTGTCGTTGCTGCCCACGGTCTCCTGGGCGACGAACTGGCTGTCCTGGTGGTCCAGCGCGTCGGGCTGGAACACCAGGTACAGGCCGATCACGTCCGGGTTACTGGCCAGGCTGGCGCGCGCCTCGCGGGTCAGCTCGCCACGCAAGTCGTTGCCGCCGCGGGCCTTCAGCACCTGTACCAGGCGTCGGAAGCCATTACCGTGCTGATAGGCGTCCATGAAGTAGCGCTGGATACGCAGCGCCTGGGTTTCGGCGTGCGCCTGCAGGCGCAGGCGCGCGCTGTGGTCGAGCATTTCCGAGTTGGCCTGGCTGACCAATGCCGCGCTGCGCCGGGCCTGGGTCAGCGAGGTGGTGACCAGCAGTGCGACGATGGCCAGCAGGCACAAGCCGGCAAGCAGGGTGATCTTCCACTGGATGGAGAGGCGACGCAGCGACATGAGGGCTTTCCTTTTCGATCAAGGACAACGCCCGCGGTCAGGCGCGGGCGTTGTCGGCAGCGTGGGTCATTCAGCGATGCAGTTCGGTGGCGCAACCCTGAAGGCCTTGGTCAGCCAGGCCAGGTAGATCACCCCGAGCAGTGCCCAAAGCCCGCCGAACATCAACGAGTGCGCGTTCAGGTCCAGCCACAGCGAAACGATGATGCAGAAGCCGATGGTCGGCAGTACCAGGTACTTCAGCTTGTTGGCCAAGCCTTTGCGGTTGCCTTCGCGCAGGTAGCAGTGGTTGATCACCGACAGGTTGACGAAGCTGAACGCGACCAGGGCGCCGAAGTTGATGATCGACGTGGCGGTGACCAGGTCGAAGAAGATCGCCGACAGCGAGATCAGCCCGACCACGGCGATGTTCATCACCGGTGTCTTGTAGCGCGAGTGCAGGCGGGCAAAGATGCTGGCCGGGATTACATTGTCGCGGCCCATCACGTACAGCAGGCGCGAGACGCTGGTCTGCGAGGCCAGGCCCGAGGCGATGGTATTGATCACGGTGCAGGCGATGAACACCGACTGGAACAGCTTGCCGCCCACGTACAGGGCGATCTCCGGCAGGGCGGCTTCCTGGTCATGGAAGCGCGCCATGGTCGGGAAGTAGGCCTGGATGAAGTACGACACCAGGATGAACACCATCCCGCCGATCAGCGCGGTCAGGAAGATGGCCCGTGGGATGGTCTTGCCTGGGTCGCGGGTTTCTTCCGACAGGCACGTCACTGCGTCGAAGCCCAGGAACGAGAAGCACAGGATGGTGGCACCAGCGGCCAAGGCGCTGAGGTGGGTCTGGTTGTCGGCGAACGGCAGCAGGCTCCAGGTGGTGCCCAGCCCTTCGCCGTGGCCCAGGCCGCGCACGCAGAGGTAGATGAACACCGCAATGATCGCGACCTGCACCGCCACGAACAACAGGTTGAAGTGCGCCACCAGGTTGATACTGCGCATGTTGATCAGGCTGATCAGGCTGACGAACCCGGCCACCCAGACCCACGCCGGCACTTCGGGGAACATGGCCGACAGGTAGAGCTTGGCCAGCAAGGCATTGACCATGGGCAGCAGCAGGTAGTCCAGCAGCGATGACCAGCCCACCAGGAAGCCCACGTGCGGGTTGATGGCGCGCTGGGTGTAGGTGTAGGCCGAACCCGATTGCGGGAAGCGTCGTACCAGGGTGCCGTAGCTCACCGCCGTGAACAGGATGCCGGCCAGCGCCAGGATGTAGGCGCTCGGCACGTGCCCGGCGGTGATGCCGGAGACAATGCCGAAGGTGTCGAACACGGTCATCGGCGTCAGGTAGGCCAGGCCGATGATCACCACGTGCCAGAGGCGCAGGGATTTGCGGAATTGGTCGCCGCCGGAAGCGCTTTGGTCAGGCTGCATGCTGGCGTGGCTCCTGCGGCTGGACGTGAACGGCGGGCACAGTGAGTTGCGCATGCGGCAAGGGCGAGCGGGTGGGCTCCATGTTGTTCACCTTTATTGTTCGGAGCAGAGGGAGGCGCGTGCGAGGCGCCGGTTGTTCTTTGTGGGGTGGGCGCGGTGCAAGTGGTGAAAATAAAAAACGATGGGTAGGTTGGTGTCAAGTTAAACATGACAAGATGTTGCCAAACTGAAATATTTATCGATTTCAATGGGGTTTTGTTCAGTTTTTGCGCGAATTTTTGCGGTTTTGATCGATTTAGATGTTCGTAAAATTGAACGAATAGGATGTTTCCTATGGGCCTATCAGACGGATCCTAAAAGCGGGATTTCTCGGCTTCGGCCACCACCTGCCAGAGGCTGCGGTGATATTCTTCAGGCCTTGCGTGGCACCTTGGCCACGTGTAAGCCCTTATGGACAGCATTCGGTTCTATTCATGAAGAAATCAGTAGGCATCCTTACCGGCCTGGCTATCGCCATTGCCGTCGCAACCACCGCTGGCGCCTGGTACACCGGCGAGCGCTTGCCTGCGGAGCTGGAATATTCCGTCAACCGCAGCAACGCCGAACTGAAAAAAGCCCTGGTGGGCGTCGGTGGCAGCCTGACCGTCGAACTGGTCTCGCTGGATCGGCACTTCTTCAGCAGTACCGCCCAGTACCGGCTCAAGGCCAAGGACATCAACCTGGGCGACGACGAAGTGGTCAGTTTCGATGTAGGCATGACCGACCAGATCGAGCATGGCCCATTCCCGTGGTCGCGGGTCAAGGCACTGAAGCTGATGCCCGTGCTGGCTGTCAGCAACAGCACCCTGCAGAAGGACGATTTCACCGCCCCCTGGTTCGCGGCAGCGGGCGAACAGGCGCCGGTCAGCGCGCAGACCAGCCTGGGCTACGGCGGCAACGTCGACAGTACGGTCCTGCTGGCCCCGCTCAAGGTCAACGAAACCGACGGCAACAGCCTCGCGTTCTCGGGCATGCAGTTGCAGCTCAGCGGCGACCGCGAAGGCAAGGCGACGAAATTCCAGGGCAGCGCCGAGCGCTTCGAAATGAAGTGGGTGCACGACGATCAGCCGCCTGCCACCTTCGAGCTGAAGGGCTTGAAGGTCGACGGCGACCTGGCCGCCACCCAGCACGATGCGATCTATGTCGGCAAGGTCGACCTGTCGCTGGCGGAAACCAAGGTGACCTTGGGGCCCAAGCAGCAGGTGCTGTCGATCAAAGGCTTTGAGCAGAAAGCCCAGCAAGCCCTCGACGGCCCGGACACCGTCGGTGGGCGCGCGGATTACACGCTGGCGGATATCACCTGGGACGGCCGCGCCGTCGGCAATGCGCAGATGGCCGTGAGCATCAAGTCGGTCAATGCACCGGCGCTGCAAGCGCTGTCGCACTGGTACCAGGCGCACTTGCCGGAGTTCGAGGCTGCGGCCGCAGCGGGCCAGGCAGTGCCACAGATCCAGATGGGCGAAGCCGAGAAGGCCAAGTTCCAGGCTGACCTGCAGCAGCTGCTGGCCTCCAAGCCCAAGCTCGCGGTAGAAAACCTGTCGTTCAAGACCGCCAGCGGCGAGAGCCGCTTCAACCTGGCAATGGACTTCGCCAGCCCGGCCTCCTTCGACCTGCCGCCCGACCAGCTGAGCAAACAACTGATCACCGAGGTCAAGACGTCGCTGTCGCTGTCCAAGCCGATGATCGGTGACCTGGCAACTTTGCAGGCTCTTTTGGAAGGGCAGACCGATGCCCAGGCCATCGCCATGCAGTCGAGCCAGGCAGGTGAAATGGTTGGCATGATGGCGCTGCAGAGCGGCATGGCCACGGTGCAGGGCAACGACGTGGTGACCCGCCTGCACTATGCCGATGGCATGGTCGACTTCAATGGCCAGAAGATGACCGTAGAAGAGTTCGCCATGCTGATGTCCATGCGTCTTGCCGCCTTGCAGCCGCAAGGTTGATTCGCTAAGCCTGCCCCGGCTCGTTCGCCGGGGCAGGCTGCATAAAAACCCCTTTTGAATTCCCTCGATTGTCTGTAGCCTTCGGCGTCCGATAATAATCCGCGCCCGCAGAGGGCCGTGATGGCCTGCGCGCCGTCCGGCGCCCTTAGCCGATCTGCCAGGGCCGGGTGATACACTTGATTTGATGCGCGCACGCGCTTGCAGGTCCAGCGATCATGACCCAGATTTCCGAACGCCTGTTGGTTCAGGCCCACCTCGACGCCAAACAGCTCAACCCGCTGACAGCCGAGCAGGAGGCCGAATACCGTGCGGCCATCGCTGCCGAGCTCAAGGCCCAGAACGCCGTGCTGGTCGCCCATTACTACTGCGACCCGGTCATCCAGGCGCTGGCCGAAGAAACCGGCGGCTGCGTATCCGACTCGCTGGAAATGGCCCGCTTCGGCAAGAACCACCCCGCCGAAACCGTGATCGTCGCCGGCGTGCGCTTCATGGGTGAGACGGCAAAAATTCTCACCCCCGAAAAGCGCGTGCTGATGCCCACCCTGGAAGCCACCTGCTCCCTCGACCTGGGTTGCCCGGTCGAAGCGTTTTCGGCCTTCTGCGACCAGCACCCGGAACGCACCGTGGTGGTGTATGCCAATACCTCGGCGGCCGTGAAGGCCCGTGCCGATTGGGTGGTGACCTCGAGCTGCGCACTGGAGATTGTCGAAAGCCTGATGGACAACGGCGAGACCATCATCTGGGGCCCGGACCAGCACCTGGGCCGTTACATCCAGAAGCAGACCGGTGCCGACATGCTGCTGTGGGACGGTGCGTGCATCGTCCACGAAGAATTCAAGTCGCGTCAGTTGGCCGACATGAAGGCGCTTTACCCGGACGCCGCAATTCTGGTCCACCCCGAATCGCCAGAATCGGTGATCGACCTGGCTGACGCGGTTGGCTCCACCAGCCAGTTGATCAAAGCCGCGCAGACCCTGCCGAACAAGACCTTCATCGTCGCGACCGACCGTGGCATCTTCTACAAGATGCAGCAGCTGTGTCCGGACAAGGAATTCGTCGAGGCCCCGACTGCCGGTAACGGTGCTGCGTGCCGCAGTTGCGCGCACTGCCCGTGGATGGCGATGAACACGCTGGAGCGGGTGTTGGAATGCTTGCGCACGGGCAGCAACGAGATTTTTGTTGACCCGGCGTTGGTGCCTAAGGCGATCAAACCGCTTAACCGCATGCTGGATTTCACCCAGGCGGCGCGCTTGAAGCTTTCGGGTAACGCCTGAAAATGCTGGGGCCGCTCTGCGGCCCATTCGCAGCACAAGGCTGCTACTACAGGGGAATGCGATCTCCTGTAGCAGCAGCCTTGTGCTGCGAATGGAGCGCAAAGCGCTCCCGAAAAACTCAGCGCCCCATCATCTCCCGAACCATCCGCTGCTGCTCCATGACCTCGCGCTGGCGCTGATCGATCTGTGACGCCAGCGGGAAGTTGCTCCCCGCACGACGCTTGGCGTAATCCAGCTGCTGGATAGCCTGGTCGAAGTCACCGACCAAGGTGAAGTACTCGGCACGCGCCCGGTGCAAGCCGATGGTATTACCCGACAACCCCCGCACTTCGGCAACGTCGTACCACACATCCGGATCATCCGGCCGGCTCTTGAGCAGGTCGTTCAGTACTTTTTCCGCTTCAGCTGGCTTGTTCTGCTTCACCAGCAGGTCGGCCCGCACCTGTTTCAGCGGGTAGTTGCCCGGGTACAGCCCCTGCATGCGCTCGGCACGCTGCTGGGCGTCAGCGAGGCGGTTGTTGGTGATGTCCAGGTCGATCTGCGCGAGGTTATAGGTAATGTCGTTGGGCGCTTTGGCCAGCAACGGCTTGAGCAGTTCGCGGGCTTCGTTGAGCTGGCCGCCCTTGATCTGCGCCAGGGCCAGGCCATAGCGTGCGGCGTCCAGTTTGGGGTCTTCATCCAGCTGGGCGCGGAAGCGCTTGGCGGCAAGGCCTGGTGTACCTTCGTAGGTAAGGGCCACGCGGGCGCGGATCAGCTGGTAGCGCTGGGTGTCTTCGATGCCGCCCTTGGGCGCCTGCTCGGCGCGGTTGCGCGTGTCGGCAACGCGCGACTCGGTAACCGGGTGAGTCAGCAGGAATTCTGGCGGCTTGGCATCGTAGCGGTACTGGCGCGCCAGGCGCTCGAACATGCTCGGCATGTTGCGCGGGTCGTAGCCGGCCTTTTCCAGGTTCTGGATACCGACGCGGTCGGCTTCCTGCTCGTTTTGCCGCGAGAAGCGCCGCTGCTCTTGGATCGCCGCCGCCTGGGTGCCGGCAATCATGCCGATGCCAGCGTCGCCAGCGCCCCCGGCCGCCAGCACGATGCCAGCCAGCAGCGCTGCCATCATGGGCAGTTGCATGCGTTGCTGGGCTTCGACGCCACGGGCAAAGTGGCGCTGCGACAAGTGCGCCAGTTCGTGCGCCAGTACCGAGGCGTATTCGCCCTCGGTCTGGGCATTGAGGAACAGGCCGCCGTTGACCCCGACGATGCCCCCAGGGGCGGCGAATGCGTTGAGCTCGCGGCTGTCGATCAGGATGAATTCCAGGCGTCGGTCCTGCAGCTGGCTGGTTTCTGCCAGGCGGTACACGCTGGTTTCGACGTAGTCCTTGAGCTGCGGGTCGTTCAGCTGGTTGACCTGGCCACGCAACAGGCTGAGCCAGGCGCGGCCGAGCTGGTGTTCCTGCTGCGGCGAGACGATCGCAGAGCTGGCATCACCCAGTGATGGCAGGTCGTCAGCATGGCCGGGAAGGGCCATCAGGCAGGCCAGCGTCAACAGGGTAGGGCGCAGTAGATTCATGCACGAAGCTCGCGTCGGGTCAAAGGCCTCTACTGTAGCCCGCTCACACGTTGGCGACCAGTGGCGGTATCCTAGCGGGCCTGTTACCAAAGACGTCTACCCGCGTGTGGAGAACCCCTGATGAGTGACACCCTGACCTGCGACGCCGAACTCGACGCCAGCGGGCTGAACTGCCCGCTGCCACTGCTGAAGGCGAAGATGGAACTCAACCGCCTGGCCAGTGGCGCGGTGCTCAAGGTGATTGCCACCGATGCCGGCTCGCAGCGTGACTTCCGCACTTTTGCCAAGCTGGCCGGTCATACCCTGCTGCACGAAACGGCCGAGGCCGGTACCTACACCTACTGGCTGCGCAAGGCCTGAGTCTTAACCAAGGATCGTCAATGTTCAAAGTGCTTCGCGACTGGATGCAGCGCTACTTCTCCGATGAAGAAGCGGTGGTGCTGGCGGTCCTGCTGTTTCTGGCGTTTACCGCGGTACTGACCCTGGGCGGCATGCTCGCGCCGGTGTTGGCGGGGATGGTCCTGGCGTTCCTGATGCAAGGCCTGGTCAACGCCCTGGAGCGCCTGCGCGTGCCTACTCGGCTGGCGGTGGCGGTGGTGTTCGCGCTGTTCATGGGGGCGCTGGCGGTCATCCTGCTGGTGCTGGTGCCGTTGCTCTGGCACCAGCTGATCACCCTGTTCAACGAGTTGCCCGGCATGCTCGGCAAATGGCAGTCGCTGTTGTTGCTGCTGCCTGAGCGCTACCCACACCTGGTGTCGGATGAGCAGGTGTTGCGAGCTATCGAGTCGGTGCGCGGTGAAATCGGCAAGTTTGGCCAATGGGCGCTGACCTTCTCGCTGTCGAGCCTGCCGCTGCTGGTCAACGCCATGATCTACCTGGTGCTGGTGCCGATCCTGGTGTTCTTCTTCCTCAAGGACCGGGAAATGATCGCCCGCTGGGTCAGTGGTTATCTGCCGCGCCAGCGCACACTGTTGAACCGGGTGGGCAGCGAGATGAATCGGCAGATTGCCAACTACATCCGTGGCAAGGGTATCGAGATCCTGATCTGCGGGATTGCCACCTACATCGCCTTCATCAGCCTGGGGCTCAACTATGCCGCGCTGCTGGCGCTGCTGGTGGGCTTGTCGGTGGTGGTGCCTTATGTGGGCGCGGTGGTGGTCACCGTGCCGGTGACGCTGATTGCCTTGTTCCAGTGGGGCTGGGGGGACCAGTTCATCTACCTGATGACGGTGTACGCGATCATTCAGGCACTGGATGGCAACGTGCTGGTGCCGCTGCTGTTTTCCGAGGCGGTCAGCCTGCACCCGGTGGCGATCATCTGCGCGGTGTTGTTGTTTGGTGGGCTGTGGGGCTTTTGGGGGATCTTCTTCGCGATCCCGCTGGCGACGCTGTTCAAGGCCGTGCTGGATGCCTGGCCGCGGCAGGAGCCGAGTGTTTCGCCACTGCTTTGAATGACATTGGGGCCGCTTTGCGGCCCATTCGCAGCACAAGGTTGCCGTTGTAGGAGCAGCCTTGTGCTGCGAATGGGGCGCGAAGCGGCCCCAACCTATCTCAAGCCTTGTTCAAAGCCTGGGCCGCCGCCAAAACGGCCTCCACATGCCCTGGTACCTTCACCCCACGCCATTCCTGGCGCAGCACACCGTCCTTGTCGATCAGGAAGGTACTGCGGTCCACGCCCATGTATTCCTTGCCATACAGCTTCTTCAGCTTGATCACGTCGAACAGCTGGCACAGGGCCTCGTCCTTGTCGCTGATCAGCTCGAACGGGAAGCCTTGCTTGGCCTTGAAGTTCTCATGCGACTTGATGCCATCGCGCGACACGCCGAACACCACGGTGTTGGCTGCGGCAAAGGCGTCATGCTGGTCGCGGAAACCCTGGCCTTCGGTGGTGCAGCCCGGGGTGCTGTCCTTCGGGTAGAAGTACACCACCACCTGGCGACCCTTAAGCTCGGCGAGGCTGACCGTCTGGCCGCTGGTGGCCTGGGCCTGGAAATCGGCAACGGGTTGGTCGAGTGCTACGGCCATAGGGGCTTCCTTACACGGGGTTCTGTGGGCGCCAAGGCTCGATCAGCGCATCCAGGTTCAAGGCATCGGCAAAGTCCAGGAACTGGTCACGCAGCCAGCTGATCTGGGTGCCGGCGGGCAGGATCACGGTGAACTGGGCGTTGAGCATGCTGCTGCCGGTTTGTGGCGCCAGGTAGGTGTCGCAGGTCATGGCTTCGAGCTCGACGCGGTGGTCGAGGAAGAACTGGCACAGCTCATTGATGATGTCCGGGCGGTAGGCCGCACTGACATAGGCCACATAAGGCAGCGCCTGCGGGCGCACCTCCTGGTCGGCGCTGCGCACCACATCGAGGGTCAGGCCGTGCTTTTTGCCCAGGCCCGGCAGGGAAGCTTCAAGACGCGCCAGGGCGTCCCAGCTGCCACCGACCTGCAGCACCAGGGCGCTGGTCTCGCCATGGCGGCTCAGGCGCGAAGTGACGACCGCGCAGCGGTTTTCGAAGGCAGCGCGGCTGAGGACGTTGGCCAGTTCCATGGGGTTTGGGCCCAGGGCACTGATGACAAGGAATTGTTCGCGGACGGTGGGGGTGGACATGCAGCATTCCTAAAGCGATGAGCGGTCGGTGCAGGACAGGCAAAAGCCTCCAGTCGGCAGGGCCCGGGGCTCGCATGCGAGGTCGTGGACGCCGGCGGGGAGCAAGGTCGACGGCCCGGCGGGCCGCGCTGCACCGATCAAAGGGCCAAGGGTAGCGAAATAAGCCGCCGAGGGGAATGCTCCGCCCGCCTGCTTCGCTTGTGCAAGGCCGATGCCCCCAGTACCATTACCGCTCTCTTTTTCCGGCAGGAGCAGTTACATGATTGCGGGCAGTATGGTGGCATTGGTCACTCCCATGGATGCACAAGGGCGTCTTGACTGGGACAGCCTCGGCAAACTTGTAGACTTCCACCTGGAAAACGGCACTCATGCGATCGTCGCCGTCGGCACCACCGGCGAGTCGGCCACCCTGACTGTTGAAGAACACATCGAGGTCATCGAATTTGTTGTCAAACGTGTCAATGGCCGCATCCCGGTCATCGCGGGCACCGGCGCCAACTCCACGTCGGAAGCCGTGCACCTGACCCAGAACGCCAAGAACGCTGGCGCCGATGCCTGCCTGCTGGTCGTGCCGTACTACAACAAGCCGACCCAGGAAGGCTTGTACCAGCACTTCAAGCACATCGCTGAAGCCGTCGACATCCCGCAGATCCTCTACAACGTGCCCGGCCGCACTTCGTGCGACATGCAGGCCGAGACCGTGATCCGCCTGTCGACCGTGCCGAACATCATCGGCATCAAGGAAGCCACCGGCGACCTGGCCCGCGCCAAAGCCATCCTCGATGGCGTCAGCAAGGACTTCATCGTCATGTCCGGCGACGACCCGACCGCTGTCGAGCTGATCCTGCTGGGCGGCAAGGGCAACATCTCCGTGACCGCCAACGTCGCCCCGCGCGAAATGGCCGATCTGTGCGAGGCCGCCCTTGAGGGCAATGCCGAGAAGGCCCGCGCGATCAACGAAAAACTCATGCCGCTGCACAAAGACCTGTTCTGCGAAGCCAACCCGATTCCGGTGAAGTGGGCGCTCGTTGAAATGGGCCTGATGCACAAGGGCATTCGCCTGCCGCTGACCTGGCTGAGCGAAGGCTGTCACGAAAAAGTCCGTACTGCCTTGCGCCAGTCCGGCGTACTGGTTTAATCGAGGAAGTACACCGCATGAAGCGACTGGCTGGTCTTTCCGCCCTTGCCCTGATCATTTCCAGCACCAGCGGTTGCGGCTGGCTGTGGGGCGACGAGGGTTATTTCCGCGACCGCGGCAGCGATTACCTGCAGGCGCACCCGACTGCGCCGATGCAACTGCCGCCGGACGCCAGCAACGTCAAGCGCCTCGACCCGCTGTTGCCTATTCCGCGTAACGTTGCTGATGACCGTGCCACCGGCGAGTTCGAAGTACCGCGCCCGCAGCCCCTGACTGCGGGTGCTGAAGTCAGCGATTTCAGCCTGCAGCGCAGCGGCAACAGCCGTTGGGTCCTGGCCCAGCGCTCGCCCGCCGAAGTTTGGCCGGCAGCCCGTCAGTTCTTTGAAGACAATGGCTTCCGCATTGCTGAAGAGCGCCCACAGACTGGCGAATTCAACACCACCTGGCAGCGTTTAGACGAACTCTCCGCGTCACTCGGTCAGCGCCTGGCGAGCACCGCCAGCAGCGCAGACAGCGAAGTGCGCGTGCGTGTACGCATGGAGCCCGGCGTGCAACGCAACACCTCCGAGGTGTACATCGTCAGCGTCGAGCGCCCGGCCGGCAGCACTGCCGAGCCTGGTTTCCCGTCCTCGTCCAGCAACACCGGGGCCGATGCCCTGCTGGTTGACGAAATGCTTGCCAGCATGAACCGCAGCGCCGAGAAGGGCGGGTCGGTCTCGCTGCTGGCCGCACGCGATTTCGATGCCCCGAGCCGCGTCAGCCTGAGCGAAGACGGCAGCGGCAACCCGGTGCTGTACCTGGGCGCCGACCTGGATCGTGCCTGGTCCAGCGTAGGCCGCGCCTTGGAGCAAGGTGGCGAATGGCGTGTCGAAGACATCAACCGCAGCCTGGGCCTGTACTACATCAACCTGTCCGAAAAGCCTGACGACAAGCAGAACGAGCCGGGCTTCTTCAGCCGCCTGTTCGGCAGTGCGCCGTCCAAGGAAGAGCGTGAAGCCCGTGCCGAACGCTACCAGGTGCGCCTGAGCAAGGTCGGTGAAAGCGTGCAGGTGACGGTCGAGAAAAACATCAACACCGTGGCTCCGGCCGATGTCGCCCGCCGCGTGCTGAGCGCCATTCAGGACCACCTGGGTTAAGTGCGCTTCGCGGTACTCGGAAGCGGCAGCCAGGGAAACGGCACGCTGATCGCCAGTGGTGACACGCTCATCCTGGTCGATTGCGGGTTTTCCCTGCGTGAAACCGAGCGGCGCCTGGCGCTGCTCGGGGTCAGCGCAGCACAGCTTAGCGCCGTGCTGGTCACCCACGAACATGCCGACCACGTGCATGGGGTGGGGTTGCTGTCGCGGCGCTACAATGTACCGGTCTACCTCAGCCAAGGGACCTTGCGCGGCCTGCGCAAGCCGGTGGAGGTGGCCGGTTTTCTCGCGTGTGGCGACAGCCTGCGCATCGGTGGCCTGGAGGTGACGGCGGCGCGCGTCGAACACGACGCCTACGAGCCGTTGCAGTACGTGTTCAGCGACGGCCGACGGCGTTTCGGCATGCTCACCGACCTGGGCTCGTACGATGCGTTGTTGCTGGAGCGCTACCAAGGCCTGGATGCCTTGTTGATCGAGGCTAACCACTGCCGTGACCTGCTGGCGCGCGGGCACTACCCGGCCTTCTTGAAGCTGCGGGTGGGTGGCGCGCAAGGGCATTTGAACAATCACCAGGCTGCGCGCCTGGTGGACGAGTTGGGCTGGAGCAACCTGCAACACCTGGTGCTGGCCCACCTCAGCAGCAAGAACAACCTGCCACAACTGGCCCGCCAGTGTTTCGTCGACACCCTTGGGTGCGACCCGGACTGGCTTCAGGTGGCGAATCAGGAACACGGGCTCGACTGGCGCGAAATCGCCTAGCCCAACTACTCAAGCAAGCGGAGCCCATCATGGAAAAACGCGAAGAACTTTACCGCGGCAAGGCCAAATCGGTTTACAAGACCGACGACGCCGACCGCTTGATCCTGCTGTTCCGCAACGACACCTCGGCGTTCGACGGCAAGCGCATCGAACAGCTCGACCGCAAAGGCATGGTGAACAACAAGTTCAACGCCTTCATCATGCAAAAGCTCGAAGAAGCCGGCGTGCCGACCCAGTTCGACAAGCTGCTGGGCGACAACGAGTGCCTGGTGAAGAAGCTCGACATGATCCCAGTCGAGTGCGTGGTGCGTAACTACGCCGCGGGCAGCCTGGTCAAGCGCCTGGGCGTGGAGGAGGGCATCAAGCTGGAGCCGTCCACCTTCGAACTGTTCCTGAAGAACGACGAGAAGGGCGACCCCTTCATCAACGAATCCCACGTTGTCGCGTTCGGCTGGGGCACCGCCGAGCAGCTGGTCGAAATGAAAAAGCTGTCGCTGAAAGTCAACGAAGTGCTGAACAAGCTGTTCGATGACGCCGGCCTGCTGCTGGTCGACTTCAAGCTGGAGTTCGGCGTCTTCCACGGCCAGATCGTCCTGGGCGACGAATTCAGCCCAGACGGCTGCCGCCTGTGGGACAAAGAAACCCGCAAGAAGATGGACAAGGACCGCTTCCGTCAGGGCCTGGGCGACGTCATCGAAGCCTACGAAGAAGTTGCCAAGCGCCTGGGCGTGCCGCTGTAAGCGGCCCGTTCACGCAAGCGCCTGATACCACGCGAATTTTTTTGAAATAAAGGTTTGCGTTTCAGAAATTCGCTGGTATGATGCGCGCCATTGGAGAGATGCCGGAGTGGTCGAACGGGACGGATTCGAAATCCGTTGTACTGGCAACAGTACCTAGGGTTCAAATCCCTATCTCTCCGCCATACATGTGGTAGATGAAGCCCCTGAAAACGATGAGTTTTCAGGGGCTTTTTCGTTGGTCTCTAATACGCCCTCATCGGTCGCCTGGTCGGCGTCATAAAAGATGTCACCTTGGTCTAGGCGGCATCTTTTACGCTAGATGCTTATCAAGCGGTCTAACCGTTAACTCCACTCCCAGGGCAAGCATGAGCTTCTGAACTGTAGCGAAACGAGTCTTGTCGCCGCCTTTGAGTGTTTTATAAAGAGATTCTCGGTTTACCCCGGCATCCTGAGCGAACTGGTTCACGCCCCTTGCTTTCGCCACTTCTCCCATGGCGTGCATCAAGACCTGAGCGTCGTTAGCCTTCATCGCTTCAGCTAGAAACGCGGCAATGGTTTCAGGGTTATCAAGGAACCGAGAGGCTTCGAAAGGCTTGGTATTGCTCAAATCTAGATCGAGGATTGGCATCTCGTCGTGATGGGCTGTGTTACTCATGATTTTTACCTCGCAGAGCGTCAAGAATTTCCTTCGCTCGTTTAATGCTTCTGGATTGAGCCGTCTTATCACTGCCGTAGAGCATCAGGTAGCGGGTTGTGCCTGTACGCACGTAGTAGTGAGATAGCCATCTTGATGATGGCGCCTTGGCGGAGAGGTTCGATGCCTTCGTTGCCTGTCCCTAATGCTTCATCATCCCCAGTTCCGCATCATCAAGCAGCGCTTTGGCCATCGCGCTCAGGTAATGCGAAGCCCAGATCAACTTCTGATCGCCCTCCATCAACCCCGTCAGGGTCATGTCGCGTACATAGCCCATCAGCTCGGATGCCTGTTCGCGGGCGCTTTGGCAGCAGATGCCGGGCTCGATGCGAAAGAGTGGGTGGGTTTGGTTTTCGCCTTGGTAGAACGTCGTCACGCCGACAGTGGTGGGCGGCTTTCGGGTGGCTGTAGTCGTCATTTAACTCCCTGGAATCTTTAGTGCCGGGCCTGGCCTCTTCGCGGGTGAACCCGCTCCCACAGGTATGGAGAAGAGCCCTGTGGGAGCGGGCTTGCCCGCGAAGGGGCCGGGCCTGGCTACGCAGCTATTCGAACGCTCAATGGACCGTGCCCGGCGCTGCGGGGATGTGCGGCTGCATCTGCAATTGCATCAATGCGGACTCAACCAGGCTTTGTACTGCCTCCATCTCGTGGATGACTGCCTGCATCACGATCGAGTTGGGGGAGGTGGGCTTGAGTTGCACTGATTGGCGGGCTACAGACAGGGCACAGAGGACGTACTCTGTGGATTGAATCAGGGTGTCCTGCAATATCTGCGAGGAATCGAGGGAGTAGGGCGGATCGGGGACTATCTTGCGCATGAAAGCTCCTTGGGTAAGTGGAGCTGCCTGGCAACGCTGTCAAACGAATGGAGGCAGCTATACACAGGTTGACAGACCGGTACCCAAGCAACCCGGCGCACACGAATGTGCCCTATGTACAGCCGCCATGAAGCGCTGCAGCGGAAACTTGGGTTGTCGGCCTGTCAAAGCCAGTCGTTGATTTGGCAACGACACGGCGAGACTAGAGCGCGACCCAAGCACTAGCAACAGTTTGAGCGGCTCGGGAGTATGTTTGGGAAATGGACTACAAGATAGGGGAAAAAACTGAAGGTTGGCTGTAGGGCGGAAAGCTGAGGCCGATAGGATTCGCCCGATCAGGTGGTTCTGATAGCAAAATCTACTGATAGATAGTAATTTTAGCTAGACTTAGCTATCTATTGCTATAGCTCCATCTGAGAGGTGGCCCATGGACCCGTACCGCAACCCTTTCGCACCTGGCGCAGGCAGCCGGCCCCCCGAGTTGGCTGGGCGGGATGTAGTGCTGGAGCATGCCCGAATAGCCTGTGGTCGAGCAGTCAATGGCCGCAGTGCAAGGTCCATGATGCTTCTCGGCTTGAGAGGCACCGGCAAGACCGTACTGCTGAACGAAGTCGGGAAAATCGCAGAGGACGAGGGCTTACTGGTATCCAAAGTCGAGTCTCCGGAAGAAGAGAGCCTGGCTCGTCTGCTTTATCCAGAAATGCGTAAGGTCATGAGGTCACTCTCGACTGTAGAAGCCGCCAAGCAGATCGCCCATCGAGGTCTGAAAGGTCTTCGGGGTTTTGCCTCTATCTTCAAAATCGATATTGCCGGTGTGGAGGTTGGGGTGGAGCCAGAACCGGGGTTGGCCGACAGTGGCAACCTTCAATACGATTTGCCAGACCTCTTCAACGTTATCGGGCGGGCTGCAAAGGCTGCAGGCAAAGGCTGGATATTGCTGATCGATGAGGTGCAGTACCTGTCAGAGGCGGACCTGCGCGCATTGATTGTTTCGATGCATCGTATGTCTCAAGAAGGCCTGCCCGTGCTACTGGTCGGAGCCGGCCTGCCTCAGGTGGCGCGCCTTGCTGGCGAGGCAAAGTCTTATGCCGAGCGGCTGTTTCTCTATCCCGAAATCAATGCACTGGATGCAGAAGCTGCCGCACAAGCAGTATTAAAGCCAATCGTGGACGAGGAGGCATCAATTGCAGAAGCCGCATTACAGGAGATTGTCGTCCGTACCAAGGGGTATCCGTTCTTTTTACAGGAATGGGCCTCTACTGCGTGGAACTGTGCTGAAGGCCCAGAAATTTCACTAGAAGATGTAGTCCATTCATACTCTGAAACGTTGGCTTTGCTCGATGCAGGTTTTTTCAGGGTCCGGATAGATCAGTTGACCCCAGGGGAAGTGCTATTCGTCAAAGCCATGTCGGAGCTTGGTAATGGGCCCTATGCCGTGAGTGATATCGCGAAGGCACTGGGTCGAACCCAATCATCCTTGGGGCCGACCAGAGCTAAGGTAATCTCCAAAGGCATGGCCTACAGTACCGATCATGGTTTCCTGGATTTCACCGTGCCACTTTTTGCGGAGTACATGCGGCGTCAGGGTTGAACGGTGGCAAGTGCACAGTTCGATTAGCCGTGAGCTGCGCAGCAGCCCCGGCTATCTCGAATCCAAATGACAACCCTCAGCGCATCGCCGCCAGCTTGATCCCGAACCCAACCAGGCAAACCCCCGCCAACCGCTCGAACAGGTTGGCAATCCGTGGGTTTGCGCGCATACGTTCGGCCAGCTTGTGGGTCAACACCACCGCAATCAGCCCATACAGGAACGTCACCACCGCCACGGTCGCCGCCAGAAAGCCAAAGGTCAGCAACCCCTGGTGCTTCACCGGGTCGACGAACAGCGGGAAAAACGCCATGTAGAACATGATCGCCTTGGGGTTGAGCAAGGTGATCATCATCGTCTGGCGCAAGTAGTGGCCGTTGTCCATGCGGCTTGCACGCGGGGCGCCGCCGGGTTTGCTCAGCACCATGCGCAGGCCCAGGTAGGCCAGGTACGCAGCCCCCGCCCATTGCACCACGTGGAAGGCGGCAGGGTAGGCGGCAAGTAAGGTGGCAACGCCGGCCACGGCCAGCCACAGCAGCACCTGGTCACCCAGGATGACCCCGAAGGTTGCCGCCAAACCGGCCTTGATGCCACCCTTGCCCGTGGCCGTGATCAAGGCAAAGTTGCCCGGGCCAGGGATGGCCAGGACGATGATGAAGGCGATGACGAAGGCGCCGTAGTCGGTAACACCCAGCATGGGGGGAACTCCTGTAATAGTGCAGGTACAAGGCAGAACTACAGACTATCTTCCCCGGCGGCTTACTTTTCAACTGTCGGTTAATGCTGCGATAACGCGACGTATTGTTACATCGCAGCCCGTGCGACTTGGATCCAATGCCTTGGTTCTGTATGATCCGGGCGCCATCAGTACGATGGCCGACGATTCATTTAAAGGACTTAGTATGAAAAAGCTGTTGAAAGCCACTGTTGCCGTTGCTGTCGTTTCGGGCGTTGCCCTGCTGTCCGGCTGCACTGGTCAAGTCTACAACCAGCAGAAGAACTGCTCGTACGACTACCTGTTCCACCCTTCGGTTTCCATCTCCAAGGTCATCGGTGGCTGCGGCCCGATCGATAAACTGCCTCAGCCGCAGTAATCTTGGCGATACCCTGATCGCGACGCTTGCGGCGTGATCCAAGGACCCCGGTCATGCAGATGGCCGGGGTCTTTTGTTTAAGGGGTCACCAGCGCAACGAAACGGTACCGAGCAAGGTCCGCTCTTCACCCCAGTAGCAACGCCCGGCGTTGTTGCAGCCTGCTACATACTCTTTGTCGAACAGGTTGCGGGCATTGACCTCGACTGACCAATGTTCGTCGAGGGTATAGCCCACCTTGGCATCCACCAGCGTGACATCACCGGTATCGAGCTTGCCGTACAGGCTCGCCGGGGTATAAGCGAAGGTGCTGTCGAAGTGACGCACGCCACCGCCGATCTGCAGCCCCTTCAACAGCCCGTCACGAAAACGGTAGGTGCTCCACACCGATGCCTGGTTGCGCGGCACGCCGGTCATCTGGTGGTCTTCATACAGCGAGCCCGCCACGTCCTTGGTTATGCGCGAATCGGTGTAGGTGTAGGCCGCGGTGAGGTTGAGGTTTTCGCTCAGGTCGCTGTTGAGCTCCAGTTCCACACCCTTGGCGCGGCTGGCGCCGATCTGGCGGTAGTCGCCGACGCTTGAGTCGAACAGCACATCGTCCTTCTTGCGCAGGTCGTACACCGACGCGGTAAAGGCAGTGTTCCAGCCCTTGGGCTCGTACTTGATACCCACTTCGTACTGCTCGCTGGTGGTCGGGTCCAGCGGGCCACTTTTGCTCTCGGTCTGCTGGGTGGGGGCAAAGGCGGTGGAATAGCTGAAGTACGGCGACAGGCCGTTTTCGAACTGGTACATCACCCCGGTCTGCCAGGTGAACTTGCTGTCCCAGCTGTCCATGTCGACTGGCGGGTTGCCGACCTTGTTGCGGAACTGGCTGTTGACCCGGTCCAGGCGCCCGCCGAGCAGCAACACCCAGTTGTCGACCTTGGTTTGCAGCTGGCTGTAGAGGCCGTACATGGTTTGATCGAGCAAGGCGTTCTGCACATGCAGGGGCGTGCTTGGTTTGCCGTTCCAGACCGGATTGAACACGTTGATGGTGCCGCCGTTGCCGGCATCCCAGTCCTGGTTGAACGAAGTGCGGTCAAGGCTCGCCCCCAGCAGCAGGGTGTGTTCGAACGCACCGCTGTCGAAGTGGCCTTCGAACTGGTTGTCCAGCGAGTAGGCGATGGACTTGTTGTATCGGTCGTAGGCAGTGTTGCCCAAGGTGGTGCCGAAGCCGCCGTTGTTCAGGCTGCCTGGCCACATTTCCTGGCGGTCGATGCGCGACTGCATATAGCGCGAGTTCTGGCGGAACTGCCAGGTGTCGTTGAAGCGGTGGCTGAACTCATAGCCCAGGCTCCAGGTTTCGCGTTCGAAGTTGTCCCAGTCCGGGTTGCCGGACAGCTGGTCCTTGTCGATCTTGCCGTTGGGGTTGTGCAGCAAGGTGCCGGCTGCGGGGTAGCCCAACTCCATCAAGGTGCGGTCGCGCTGGTAGGTGGCCAGCACGGTCAGGCTGTTGAACTCGTCGAAGTTCAGGGTCAGCGACGGGGCGATGTAGAGGCGGTCATCAGGCTGGTGATCGACCTGGGTATCGGCGTTGCGGCCCATCATTACCAGGCGGCCAAGCACATTGCCTTCATCGTTCAACGGGCCGGAGACGTCGACACCCAGTTGGCGGCGGTTGTGCGAGCCATAGCTCAGTTGCACTTCGCCGCGGGCCTCGGCGGTCGGCCGTTTGCTGACCAGGTTGACCACGCCACCTGGGGCGTTCTCGCCGTACAGGATCGAGGTCGGGCCGCGGAACACTTCCACGCGCTCGAGGCCATAGGGTTCGCTGCTGGTGTCGTAACGGTTGCCTTGCACCCGCAGGCCATCGCGCAGCAGGCCGTAGCCATAGTCGGTGGCGTTGAAACCACGGATGAAGAACAGGTCGCCCGCCTGGCCGTCACCGCCGGCAAAGGGTGGGGAGAAGATGCCCGGTACATAGCCGAGCACTTCGGTGAGGGTTTGCGATTGCTGGTCGTCCATGCGCTGGCGCGTCACCACCGAGACCGAGCGCGGAGTGTCGGCGAGGGCGCTGCTGGTCTTGCTGGCCGTGGCGCTGGAGACGGCACGGTAGCCCGTGTCGCCCTGGCCATTGCTGGCAGCCAGGGTGGCGGCGTTGATGGCGGTGGCATCCAGTTGCAAAGCATTGCCGTCTTCGACCGGTTGCAGCACATAGCCGCTGCTGCCTTGCGGTACAGCCTGCAGACCGCTGCCTTGCAGCAGTCGGGCCAGCCCTTGGGTGACGCTGTAGCGGCCTTGCAGGCCCTGGCTGGTTTTACCGGCGGCCAATGCGTTGCTGCCGGCCAGGTAGATGCCGGCCTGGCTGCTGAACTGGTTGAGGGCGCTGGTCAGTGAGCCCGGGGCGATATTGAAGGCAGTCTCGGCATTGATCGCTTGTTCGGCGTGCGCCAAAGTCGCCGGCAGCATCAGCGGTGCAGCGGCACAAAGGGAAAGCGGGGCGGCAAGCGCCAGGCGAAAGGCGGGGTGGAGGGGCGTCGGCATGCTGGTCCCTGAGGTCGATACGGTCAGTTGAGGGAGGTTGTGAGGGGTTAACCGAACGAGATTGGGAAAAGGGAACCGGTTGGTGCGGTTTTTTTGCATGAGGATTGTGGGGGGTATGGCGCTACAAACCTATCGGCAACCACCAGCCCCACTCCTCACGCCGGCTCGACGCTCACCCACCAGGGCGTCAGCCTTTGCACACGAACCGGCAGCGCCGCCTGCAGCAGGTCGAGTGCGCGGTCGGTATCGTTGAGCGGAAAAGCCCCCATCACTGACAGCTGTGCCACCGACGGGTGCCAGCCCAGGTGGCCATGGCGATAGCGGCCCAGCGTCTGCAACAGCTGCGCCAGGGGCATGTCCTCGGCATTCAGGCGCTGATGAATCCACGACTCGCCCGCGCTCTGCGCCGGGCGCGGCGCGCTGATGCCCTGGGCGGTGAAGACCACCTGCTGCCCGGCCTGGACAATAAGGCGCTTGGCCCGCTGCGCAGTGCACACTTCGACCGCACCGGCGTACACGTCCAGCCGCGTGGTCTCGCCCTGCTGGCACACCGCAAAACGGGTACCCAGGGCTTGCATGCGACCTTGCGCGGTGTCGACAAAAAATGGCCGGCGCGAGTCGGCGGCGGTTTCCACCAGGATTTCGCCAAAACGCAACGTGAGCACGCGGCTCAGCGCAGAGAACTCCAGGTCCACTGCACTCTGGGCGCCCAGCCACAGCTGGCTGCCGTCGGCCAGGCGGGTTTGCCGGGTTTCACCAATGCCGGTGGCAAGGTCGGCACCCCAGCCCGGCAGTGGCGCACCCCGCCAGGCCTGCCAGCCGAGCAGCGAGCTGGCGCCGAGCACCAGCAACGTCTTGAGCCCGGTGCGCCGGCTGAAGCGGCGCGAGTCTTGCTCGCGCAGGGCCCGGCCCGCGGCAGCGCCTTCGGCCTGCAAAGGCGCGAAGCGCTGGCCGACACGTTGCACGTAGTGCCAGGCTGCGCGGTGGTCGCCGTGCTGGTCGAGCCAGTGTTGCCACTGGTGGTGCACCTGCGGGCCGGCGTCCTCGTCCTGCAGTTGCACGTACCAGTGCGCGGCTTCTTGCAAACTGGCGTGGCTGAGTTTCTGTGTGGGTGTGCTCATGGCGTCATTCCACCAGCACGCCGTCGAGTTCGGCTTCAAGGATGGCGCAGTGCAAAAAGGCCTGCGCCAGGTACTTCTTGATCATGCGTTCGCTGACGCCAATGTGCGCGGCGATGTCGCGGTAGGCCAGGCCATCGAGTTGTGCCAGCAAAAACGCCTGGCGCACCTTGCCGGGCAAGCGCAACAGCATCGCGTCCACCTCGTGCAGGGTTTCGACGATGATCGCTCGCTGCTCGGGGGAAGGCTGCACGGCTTCGGGCTGCAACGCCAGCTGTTGCAGCCAGGCATGCTCCAGCCGCTGGCGCCGCCAGTGGTCCACGCACAGGCCACGGGCGATGGTGGCCAGGTAGGAGCGTTCAGCGCGCTCCCCGTCGAATTGGCGCGGGCGGTTGAGGATGCGCAGGAACGTGTCCTGAACCAGGTCGGCAGCATCGCAACGGCTGCCCAGGCGCCGGTACAAAAAGCCAAGCAACCAGCGCGAATGGCTGTGGTACAGGGTATGGATCGAGGTGTTCAACTCAGGTATCGAAACCACGGCGGCATCCGGCGCGAGCGCGTACTGGTGCGAATGAGAAATGATCGCAATAGTAGGGGCGGCGGAAGAATACTGCAATCGCTGTCGAATATTCCCGCGTGGCTGGGACAACCTGTCGCCTTGACGCGCAGCCCCTCAATTTGTTTGTGCTGGCAATTCAGATACAATCGGAAAAACGTTTCAGCGATGGCGGGTCAATTCGACCATCGGCTGGGCGTTCACTGTTTCTCTTGGCTGCTGACTCCAATGATCAATAACAAGCGCGCGCTGAAGGACAGAACGACACGAGGCCCCGCCTAGGCCTCCCTTACGTGCTAACCATTGGGATTGATCAATGTTCAAGAAAGCTGGCAAGACCTTGCTGGGTCTGGCTGTCGCGGCGAGCGTCATGCAAGCGCACGCGGTAGAAACCAAGAAAGTCGACGTGCTGCTGGTCGGCGGCGGCATCATGAGTTCCACCCTGGCGGTCTGGCTGCACGAGCTGGAGCCGAGCTGGTCGATGGAAATGGTCGAACGCCTGGACGGTGTCGCCGAAGAAAGCTCCAACGGCTGGAACAACGCCGGTACCGGCCACTCCGCGCTGGCCGAGCTGAACTACACCCCGGAAGACAAAGACGGCAACGTCAACATCACCAAGGCCATCGAAATCAACGAAGCCTTCCAGATCTCCCGCCAGTTCTGGTCGTGGCAGGTGCGTCAGGGCGTGCTGAAGAACCCGCATTCGTTCATCAACAGCACCCCGCACATGAGCTTGGTCTGGGGCGATGACAACATCAAGTTCCTCAAGAAGCGTTATGACGCGCTGCAGGCCAGCCCGCTGTTCCGCCCGATGCAATATTCCGAAGACCACGCGCAGATCGCCAAGTGGGTCCCGCTGATGATGGAAGGCCGCGACCCTAACCAGAAGCTGGCCGTGACCTGGACGCCGATCGGTACCGACGTCAACTTCGGCGAGATCACCCGCCAGTTCGTTGGCCACCTGAAGACCCAGGACAAGTTCGACCTGAAACTGTCCAGCGAAGTGCAGGACATCACCCGCAACAAGGACGGCTCCTGGCACGTCGAGTACAAGAACCTGAAGGACGGTACCGAATCGGCCACCGACGCCAAGTTCCTGTTCATCGGTGCCGGCGGCGGCGCGCTGAAGCTGCTGCAGAAGTCGGGCATCCCTGAGGCCAAGGAATACGCCGGCTTCCCGGTGGGCGGCTCGTTCCTGGTGACCGAGAACCCAACCGTTGCCATGCAGCACATGGCCAAGGCCTACGGCATCGCCTCGACTGGCGCGCCACCCATGTCGGTACCGCACCTGGACACCCGCGTGCTGGACGGCAAGCGCGTAATCCTGTTTGGGCCATTCGCGACCTTCTCGACCAAGTTCCTGAAGAACGGCTCGTACCTCGACCTGCTGGGCAGCACCACGCTGCACAACGTGTGGCCGATGACCAAGGTTGGTATCGAACAGTACCCGCTGGTGGAGTACCTCGCGGGCCAGCTGATGCTGTCTGACGACGACCGCTTCGAAGCCCTGCGCACCTACTTCCCGAACGCCAAGAAAGAAGATTGGCGCCTGTGGCAGGCCGGCCAGCGCGTGCAGATCATCAAGCGTGATGCCGAAAAAGGCGGCGTGCTGAAGCTGGGCACCGAAGTCGTGGCCTCCGAGGACCGCACCATTGCCGGCCTGCTGGGTGCCTCGCCAGGTGCTTCGACTGCTGCGCCGATCATGCTGAACGTGCTCGAAACCGTGTTCAAAGAGAAGGTGGCGACGCCTGAGTGGCAAGCCAAGATCAAAGAGATCGTGCCGAGCTACGGTACCAAGTTGAATGATTCGGCAGCCGCCACGCAGAAAGAGTGGAACTACACCGCTGAAGTGCTGCAGTTGGAGAAGCCGCCCGTGATCGACGCCAGCGTCGATTTCGGTGCTGCGCCAGGCAAAGCGGTTGAAAGCAAGCCTGAGAACGACATGGCGCTGTAAGCGACACTGTTGTGAACGAAAGCCACGGGGGTGACCTCGTGGCTTTTTTATTGCCTGTACCGGCCTCTTCGCGGGTGAACCCGCTCCCACAGGTTTAAGCACAATACCTGTGGGGGCGGGTTCACCCGCGAAAGGGCCGGCACCGAAAACCGCTGATCGGAAACCCTGGCGGGAGCCAATAAAAACATATATTGATGCTTAAATTAATCTTGTCAGTCGATCCCCTCCAGGAGGGTGCCGTCATGAACCTCAAGATTGCTGCCTTACTGCTGCTAGCGCTGTGCGCACAGCCGGCATGGAGCCAGAGTTACTCAACCGCTACCCCCGCCGCCAAACCCGCCCAAGCCGGTGCACTGACCACGCGCCTGGCCCTGCGCGACCTGTGGGTCGAGCACATTTTCTGGGTCCGCAACTACGCCGTGGCCAACCAGGCCGGCAATGCCAAGCAAGCCGCAGTCGCCGCCAACGAAGTGGTCGCCGATGCCACCCGCATCGCCAACAGCATTGCGCCGTTGTACGGCCAGACGGCAGCCGACCAGTTGCTCAAACTGCTTGCCGGCCACTGGGGCGCCATCAAGCATTACAGTGACGCCACCGTGGGCAAGGAAAAAAGAGGCCAGCAGGCCGCTGTCGATGAACTGACCAGCAACGCCAAGGCGCTTGCAGCGTTCCTGGCCAAGGCCAACCCCAACCTGCCCGAGCAGACCCTGATCACGATGCTCGGCGCCCATGGCGGCCATCATATTGCGCAGATCGACCAGCTTGCCGCTGGCGACTATGCCGGTGAGGCACGCACCTGGGGGATGATGCGCGAGCATATCCTGGCACTGGCGGACGCCTTGACGGCGGCGCTGGTCAAGCAGTTCCCGGACAAGTTCTGATGCTCGAAGGGCTTGGCCGTACCCAACAGGACCTGCTCCATGCATTGCTGCATCAGCCGGCTGGCATGAGCATCGACGACCTGGCGCAGGCCCTGGCCATCACCCGCACCGCGGTGCGTCAGCACCTGGCCGCACTGGAGCGTGACGGCTTGGTGATGCGCGGTGCCACCCGGCCTACCGGGCGCCGCCCGGAGCAACTGCACCAGCTCACCGAGCATGCCCGCGAGCTGTTCCCGCGGCAGTATCCGCTGTTGGCCAATCTGTTGATCGATGAAGTGGCCGGCATCATCGGCCATGACGCCTTGCAGGTGCTGATGCGCCAGTTGGGGCGCAAGCTGGCGGCAGACCTGGAGCGGCAGGTGGTGGATGAAGCGCGCATCGTTCAGCACATGAACACGGCCGGGTATGAGGCCGAGGTGTTCTTTCGCTCAGCCGGGGAGCCGCAGATCGTGGCGCACAATTGCGTGTTCCATCACCTGGCCAAGGCGCACCCCGTGGTGTGTGAGCTGGATCTGGCGCTGATCGGGGCGTTGGGGGGCGCCGAGGTCAGCCATGAAGAATGCATGCTGAGGGGAGGGCAGGTGTGCAGGTTTGCACTGCGTAAGGAACAGACTTGATGCTGATAGTGCGGGCCTCTTCGCGGGTAAACCCGCTCCCACAGGATCTGCGCCAACTTCAAGTCTGGCGATGTACCTGTAGGAGCGGGCTTGCCCGCGAAGAGGCCCGCACAGCAATCACTGCTGCCGCAGAATGCACGCCAGTAACCCAGGGAACCGTTCGTCGAGCATTTCGCTGCGCAACGAGTTCATGTGGGTCGTGCCGACATTACGCGTATGTACCAACCCCGCATCGCGCAACACGCGAAAATGGTGCGACATGCTCGACTTCGGCCGGCCGCCGTCCAGCTCGCCGCAGCTGGCCTCCGCCACGCCCGCCAAGTGGCGCACGATCTCCATGCGCACGGGGTCGCTCAAGGCGTAAAGCAGGCGCTCGAGGATCAGGTCTTCAGGGTTGGGATGTTTGTAGGCTCGCATGGTCGACATGATAACGGGCCTTTCAATTATTGCCATAGTTCGATTATGATCGAACTATCGTATTCAGATGAACCCGGAGTCCCTCATGTCCGCATTGTTCGAACCCTATACCCTCAAAGACGTCACCCTGCGCAACCGCATCGCGATTCCGCCCATGTGCCAGTACATGGCCGAGGACGGCATGGTCAATGATTGGCACCACGTCCACCTGGCCGGCTTGGCCCGGGGTGGTGCCGGCCTGGTGGTGGTCGAAGCCACTGCAGTCGCGCCGGAAGGGCGCATCACCCCCGGCTGCGCCGGTATCTGGAGCGACGCCCATGCCCAGGCGTTCGTGCCGATGGTGCAGGCGATCAAAGCAGCAGGCTCAGTGCCGGGCATCCAGATTGCCCATGCCGGGCGCAAGGCCAGCGCCAACCGCCCGTGGGAAGGGGACGACCACATCGCCGCCGACGACGCCCGCGGCTGGCAGACCATCGCCCCGTCGGCCATCGCCTTCGGCGCTCATTTGCCGAAAGTACCGCGCGAAATGACCTTGGACGACATTGCCCGGGTCAAGCAGGACTTCGTCGATGCCGCCCGCCGTGCGCACGAGGCGGGCTTTGAGTGGATCGAGCTGCACTTTGCCCACGGTTACCTGGGCCAAAGCTTCTTCTCCGAGCATTCCAACCAGCGTACCGACGCCTACGGTGGCAGCTTCGAGAACCGTAGCCGCTTCTTGCTGGAAACCCTGGCAGCCGTGCGTGAGGTGTGGCCGGAGAACCTGCCGCTGACCGCCCGCTTTGGTGTGCTGGAATATGACGGTCGCGATGAGCAGACCTTGGACGAGTCCATCGAGTTGGCCCGGATGTTCAAAGCCGGTGGCCTGGACCTGCTGAGTGTCAGCGTCGGCTTCACCATCCCTGAGACGAACATCCCGTGGGGCCCGGCGTTCATGGGGCCGATTGCCGAGCGCGTACGCCGCGAGGCCGGCCTGCCGGTGACGTCGGCGTGGGGCTTTGGTACGCCGCAGCTGGCTGAAGGCGCGCTGAAAGCCAATCAGCTCGACCTGGTGTCGGTAGGGCGTGCGCACCTGGCGGACCCGCACTGGGCGTACTTCGCGGCCAAGGAGTTGGGGGTGGATAAAGCGTCGTGGACCTTGCCGGCGCCTTATGCGCACTGGCTTGAGCGTTATCGCTGAGTTGCTGATTATTCAGTAGCCTGGGCCGGCCTCTTCGCGGGGCAAGCCCGCTCCCACAGGTAACCGCCAACCTCAAGGCCAGCGGAGTACCTGTGGGAGCGGGCTTGCCCCGCGAAGAGGCCGGCCCTGATCAAAACCGATCCAACCGATAGGCCTCCATCTGCAGCCCTCTTTCCTGGTCGGCAAGCCGCCCCACCCATTCGGCCGTCACCGCCGCCTGGGTCAACCCCAGGTGCTGATGCCCGAACGCAAGCATCACCCGTCCCTCGCACACCTGGTCGATCACCGGCAATGAATCCGGCAACGATGGCCTGAAGCCCATCCACGGCGTTGCCCCTTCGGCATCGAGATCTTGCTGGAACAAGCCCTTGCTCAGCCGATGTAGCTGCCATGCCCGCTGCATGCTTGGCGGCGCATCGAGCCCGGCGAATTCCACCGTGCCGGCCAGCCGTAACCCGTCGGCCATCGGCGTCATGATGAACTTGCGCTCCAGCGAGGTGACGGCAAAGGGCAGCCGTTGATGTTCACCCGGCAACATCAGGTGGTAGCCACGTTCGGTGTCCAGCGGCACCCGCTTGCCGGTAAGGGCCGCAGTGAGTTTGGCCGAATGCGCGCCGCAACTGATCAGCACCTGGCGTGCAGTGAACGTGCCTTGGTCGCTGGCCAGGCTGACGCCGCTGCCGTGCAGGTGCCCACCGTCGACGTGCGCCTGGACGAAGCGAACCCCACTGGCCTTGGCCGCTTCGAAAAGCTCACAGACCACGCGGTACGGGTCGATGAAATGCCCGGTACGGGGGAAAAACAGCCCGCCCAGGATCGAGCGGCTCAACTGAGGCGCCGTTGCCCGCACGCTGTCGGCCGACCAGTACTCTGCCGGCACTGCCTGCTGCTGCATGCGCGCCTGCAAGGCCGCCAGTGCCTGGCGCGATTCGTTGCGTTCGAACACCAGCAACGACCCCGCTTCCTTGAACAGGTCGCTGCGCCCAATCGAGCCGAGCAACCGCTGCCAGGCCGCCAGGCTGCCTTCGTTCAGCGCACGGATGCCAGCCACGCTGCGCTGAAATGGCGCGGGCCGCAGGTTGAGCAGCAAGCGGGTGAACCAGGGCATGGCCTTGGGCAGGTACTTCCAGTCCAGGCGCAGCGGGCCCATCGGGTCCATCAGCATGCTGGGCAGGCGCTTGAGAATCGACAAGTCGGCAATCGGGAACACCTGCTCGGTGGCCAGGTGCCCGGCGTTGCCGAACGAGGCGCCGTGGCCAGGTGGCTGGCGGTCGATCAGCAGCACCCGACGGCCTTGCCTTGCCAACTGCAGGGCACAGGCGACGCCGACGATGCCGGCGCCGACCACAGCGATATCAGTTTCAGCAGCGTTGAGCGGCTCGACCATGGTTCAGCCTTCCCGCTTGCCGTCGAGCGACCGGCGCAGTTGCAGCGGGTTGCCGTGGCGCAAGGCCTCTGGCAGCAGCCCGTCTGGGAAGTCCTGGTAGCACACCGGGCGCAGGAAGCGCAGGATCGCCGCCGTGCCCACCGACGTGGTGCGGGCATCGGAAGTAGCCGGGAATGGCCCGCCATGGACCATTGCATCGCACACCTCGACCCCGGTCGGCCAACTGTTGACCAGGATGCGCCCGGCCTTGCGTTCCAAGGTCGGCAACAGCGCGCGGGCACTGTCGATGTCGGCCTCGTCCAGTTGTAGCGTCGCGGTCAGTTGGCCTTCCAGGTGCTCGGCCACCTGGCGCACCTGCGCGTCGCTGTCGCACGCCACCACCAGTGAGGCAGCGCCGAAGACCTCGGCTTGCAGCGCCGGGTCGGTCAGAAACGCGCTGGCCTGGGTCACGAACAACTGGGCCTGGCACTGGTTAGGGCCATGCGCCGGTTGACCGCTGGCGGCGACGTGGGCGTTGTTGTTCTCGGCCAATGCGCCAACGCCCGTTTCATAAGCGCTGAAAATACCGGGGGTGAGCATGGTTTGTGCGGCTGCACGTTGCACCTGCTCGCTGGCAGCGTCGACGAAGCGTTGCAGCGCCGGCCCTTGCCGGGCGATCACCAGGCCAGGGTTGGTGCAGAACTGCCCGGCGCCTTGGGTCAGCGAAGCGACGAACCCTTGCGCCAGTGCTTCGCCGCGACGCTGCAGGGCGGCGTCAAACAGGAACACCGGGTTGATCGAACTCATCTCGGCGTACACCGGGATAGGCTCTGGGCGGGCCTGCGCCGCGTGGCACAGGGCGATGCCGCCGCTGCGCGAGCCGGTAAAACCGACGGCTTTGATGCGCGGGTCGCTGACCAGGGCGATGCCCACTTCACGGCCCGCGCCGTACAACAACGAAAACACGCCTTCAGGCAGGCCGCAGTGCTTCACGGCGTGCGCCACTGCCTGGCCCACCAGCTCGCTGGTGCCAGGGTGGGCGCCGTGGGCCTTGACCACCACCGGGCAACCCGCGGCCAGTGCCGAAGCCGTGTCGCCGCCGGCCACCGAGAAGGCCAGGGGGAAGTTGCTGGCGCCAAACACCGCTACCGGCCCCAGGGCCACCTGGCGCTGGCGCAGGTCGGGGCGCGGCAGGGGCTGGCGCTCGGGCAGGGCATTGTCGACCCGCACGTCCAGCCATTCTCCGGCACGTACCACACGGGCGAACGTGCGCAGTTGCGTGCAGGTGCGGCCGCGTTCGCCTTGGATGCGTGCCTTGGGCAGGCCCGTCTCGGCGACAGCGCGGTCGATCAGTGCATCGCCCAGGGCCTCGATCTGTTCGGCGATGGTTTCAAGAAAGTGTGCCCGTTGTTCGAGCGAGGTCTCGCGGTATTCATCGAACGCCGCCCAGGCCAGTGCGCAGGCCTGGGCCACGTGTTCGCCGGTGCCGCCGAGGTAGGCGGGTTCGAGCGCTTGGCCGGTGGCCGGGTCGATGGCGCGGATGGCGTCGCGGCTGCCGGTTACCGGCGTTTGGCCAATCAGCAGGTTGCCTGTCAGGGGCATAGAGCCTCCTTTGGAGTCGGATTCAGGTGCAAGGGTGTAGCGCATACCCTGTGGGAGATCCCCCAGCGGCATTGTGGGAGCGGGCTTGCCCCGCGAAGGGGCCGCGGTGCATGGCACCGGCTTTGCCGGTGTTCGCGGGGCAAGCCCGCTCCCACGGTTACGCCCACAGTGATCAGGCGACGTTTTGCTCGGCCGACCAGTTGGCGTACCACTGGCGGAACAGCGCGTATTGCTGTTCGGCGTAGTTGCGCTGGGCATCGGTCAGGGCGTCGGTCTCGTTGAAGTGCAGGCTGTACTCGCGGTCGCCGTTGAGCACCATCAGGTGCTTGTAATACAGCACCAGGTCGCAGCCTTCATCGAACGAGGACAACACCGCCAGCGCCGCTTCCAGTTCACGGGCCAGGCGCCGGGCCTTGGCATCACCTTTGGCAGCCTGCTTGCTCAGGCTCACCAGTTGCAGCACTTCACGGGGCAGTGCGTTGCCGATGCCGGTGATGGCACCGGTGGCATTGCAGTTGACGAAGCCATGCACCACTTGGGTGTCGACGCCGACCATCAGGGTCACGTCATCGTCCTTGGAGGTGATGTGCTCGGCGGCGTAGCGCAGGTCGGCGCCACCGCCAAATTCCTTGAAGCCGATCAGGTTCGGGTATTCGCGGCGCAGTTCGAAGAACAGGTCGGCACGGGTGGCAAAGCCGTAGTACGGGCTGTTGTAGATGACTGCCGGCAGTTTCGGCGCGGCGGCCAGGATGGCCGAGAAGTGGTGCTTCTGGGCGATCAACGAAGCGCCGCGGGACAGTACACGCGGGATCACCATCAGGCCGGCCGCGCCAACTTCGGCGGCATGGGCCGCGTGGGAAACTGCTTCACGGGTATTCACCGCGCCAGTACCGACAATGGTCGGGATGCCGGCAGCCACCAGGCGCGCCACGCCTTCCTGGCGTTCGGCCTCGGTCAGCAGCGGCCAGTCGCCCATCGAGCCGCAGTACACCACGGCGCTCATGCCGGCTTCGATCAGCTCGCGGCCTTTGCGTACCAGGGCGTCGACGTCCGGTTTGCGCGCGGCGGTGCAGGGGGTCATCAGGGCAGGCATGCAGCCGGTGAAGATGTTGTCGCTCATGGGTGTCACTCCTTGCAGTATTCAGTCTGGGTTGCGAATAAAAAGGCCTGGGCAGGTCAGATGCCCCAGGCGAAAGGATCCTGTTCGTCGATCAGCAGGGTGCTGTCGGCGGTCATGTAGGCGCGGCCGGTGATGAACGGGCGAATGCGCTCGCCCTCGCGCTGGTAGCGGCCCTGGAACTGGCTGCCGGTGATGCTCGCCTGGACCCAGGTCTGGCCCTCGTCGAGCTTGCCGTCGGCGGCCAGGCAGGCCAGCTTGGCGCTGGTGCCCGTGCCGCAAGGGGAGCGGTCGTAGGCCTTGCCGGGGCACATGACGAAGTTGCGGCTGTCGGCGTCGGGGTCGTCGGCAAACAGCTCGACATGGTCGATCGGCTCGCCGTTTTCGCCGGTGATGCCCTGGGCCTCCAGGGCCTTGAGCATCGCCCAGGTGTAGTCGGTGAGCGCTTCGACGTTGTCCAGCTCGACGCGCTGGCCATGCTCGGACACCAGGAAGAACCAGTTGCCGCCCCAGGCGATATCGCCGTGCACCACGCCATGGCCCGGTACCTCGACCGGCACCTGTTGGCGATAGCGGTAGGCAGGCACGTTGCCTACGGTGACCGCGCCGTCTTCATGCAAGGTGGCGCTCACCTGGCCGACCGGCGTGTCGACCTTGTGCACGCCTGGCGCGATCAGCCCCAGGTGCTGCAGCGAGGCGATCAGGCCGATGGTGCCGTGGCCGCACATGTTCAGGTAGCCGGCGTTGTTGAAGAAAATCACCCCACACGTGGCGTCTTCCGAGACCGGTGGGCAATACAGCGCACCGACCAGCACATCGTTGCCGCGAGGCTCCAGCAGGCAGGCGCGGCGCCATGGGTCGTGCAGTTCGCGCAGTTCGTCGCGCTGTTCGGCCATGGTGCGGCCATTGAGCGGTGGGAAGCCTTTCATCACCAGGCGGGTCGGTTCGCCGCCGGTATGCGAGTCGATGACGTGAATGTGTTTCATGGGCAGGTCCCTTGAATGGTGGCCGAGGTCAGGAGGCGACAGCGGCAGGGCGGTGGCCCAGGTGTGTGTCGGCGGTGGCTTCGCTCTCGTCTTCGCCATCCAGGCGCACCAGGTGCGCCGGCACGCCGGTCGCGGCGCCCCAGTAGTAGATGCCCAGAGCACAGGCGGCCACGACCACGGTGTCGAACGGGTGGCCGATCACGCCCAGGCCGCCGAAGCTGCCGAGCCAGGACAGCAGGATGGTCACCGCGTAGAAACCGATCAGCCAGGCTGACGAGCGCACTTGCTGGCCGATGGACAGGTGCTGGGTTGGCACGAAGCGGGCGCACAGCAGATAAAGCACGAACATCACGATTTGCAGGGCCAACAGCCACGACACGGTGTTCCAGCCAGACCAGTAGACGATCAGCGCGGCGATGATGAACGACAGCGGGCCGAGCACGCTCATGCCCTTGACGCGGAACGGGCGCGGCATGTCGGGTGCGTTGCGGCGCAGCGCGGCGACGGTGACCGGGGCCACGGCATAGCTCAGTACCAGTGCCGCCGAGACCACGTTGATCAGCGCTTCCCAGGACGGGAACGGCAGGGTCCAGAACACCGACAGGGCAAAGGTCAGCCACAGCGCCGGGCGGGGGATGCCGGACTGCTCGTCGATGCGGGTGAAGACTTTGAAAAAGGTCCCGGTCTGCGCCCAGCCATAGATCACCCGCGGGGTGGCGTTCATGTAGATGTTGCCGCAACCGCTTGGCGAGATGACCGCGTCGGCCACCACCAGGTAGGCCAGCCAGCCCACGCCCAAGGCAAGGGCGATGTCGCGGTAGGGCAGGGCGAGTTCCTTGGTCACACCGGCCCAGCCGTTGGCCAGCATTTCGGTTGGCACGCTGCCGAGGAAGGCCAGTTGCAGCAGGGCGTAGATCGCGGTGGACAACAGCACCGACAGGATCAGCGCGATGGGAATGGTGCGCTGCGGGTTCTTCACTTCACTGGCTACCGAAATGATCGGTGTCAGCCCCAGGTAAGCGAAGATGATGCCACCCGCCGAGACGGCCATTTCCACACCCGACAGGCCGAACGGCGCAAAGCCCTGGACCTCGAAGTTTGCCGGTTTGAAGAAGGTGAACAGCACGCCGATCACCAGCAACGGCACGATGAACTTGAACACGCTGACCAGGTTGTTGGCTTTGGCGAAGGTCTTGACGCTACGGTAGTTGAGCAGAAAGAACAGCCCCAGCAGCGCGAACTGCACCAGCCAGCCGAGCACGCTCGGGTCACTGGACCCGGCCTTGGTCAACTCGGGGAACCAGGCCGCGGCGTATTGCCGTGACGCGACCACTTCGATGGCGATCAGGCTGGAAAACGCGATCAGCGTGATGAAGCCCATCAGGTAGCCAAGCAGCGGGCCGTGGGAGTACACCGGGTAGCGCACCACGCCACCGGCGCGGGGCAGGGCGGCGCCGAGCTCGCAGTAGACGATGCCCAGCAACAGCACGGCGAAACCGCCGAGGAACCAGGACAGAATACCGGCGGGGCCAGCGATGGCCGAGACGTGGCTGGCGGCGAACAGCCAGCCGGAGCCGAAAATGGCGCCTAGGCCGATGAAGGTGAGGTCGAGCAATGAGAGCTGTTTTTTGAATTTGCCTGACATGGGTGCGCCTTTTTGTAGGTTTTGGATAGGCAGGTCTGATGTCACGAGGTGCGGCTTTTTGGGCCGCGCTCTTTTAGGTCTTGGGCGGCTTGCGTGGGGCATAGAGTGGACCGATCTGGGCATCGGTTCTTGATGGTTTTCTGCAGGGTGGGTGACGAAATCGGCACAGTTGCAGAAAAGTAGTGGCGGGGTGGTGGGCTCGTGGATAGGCTGAAAGCCATACCGCATAAGGGCTTGGGAGATGCAGTGCCAGTGCCGGCCTCTTCGCAGCACAAGGCTGCTCCTACAAGGCAGTGCGGTCCCTGTAGGAGCAGCCTTGTGCTGCGAAGAGGCCAGTAAAGCCATTAGAGATCAACCCGATGAGCGCCCTTTCCCTGGCAACCCTGTACCAGTCCTTGGACCAGCACCGCCCCGCCACCCTGGAGGCCCTACTCGCCGGGGTCTCCCTGCTGCTGCCGATCCTCGACGCGATCCCCAACGCCGCGATCTTCATCAAGGACGCCGACGCCCGCTACGTGCTGGCTAACAACACCCTGGTCCAGCGCTGCGGCCTCAAGCGTTTGCAACCCTTGCTGGGCAAGACCAGCGCCGAGGTCTTCCCGGCACAACTGGGCCCCGGCTACACCGAGCAGGACCGTCGCGTACTCAAGGATGGCTTGGTGCTGCAAGACCAGCTCGAACTGCACCTGTACGGCAGCCGCGAACCGGGTTGGTGCCTGACCCACAAGCGGCCTTTACTCAACCCCGACGGCGCAATAATCGGCCTGGTGGGCATCTCGGTCGACCTGCAGTCAGCCGCCGACACCCACCCCGCTTACCAGCGCCTGGCAGCTGTGGATGAGCACATTCGGCGGCATTTTCACCAACCCATCAGCATGGGCGAACTGACCCGCATCGCGGGTATTTCCGTGGCGCAGCTGGAGCGCTATTGCAAGCGGGTGTTCCACCTCACGCCACGGCAGATGATCCACAAGGCGCGGCTGGAGCATGCCCATCGCTTGCTGCACAGCGACTTGCCAATCACCGAGGTGGCGATGCAGTGCGGCTACACCGACCACAGCGCCTTCAGCCGCCAGTTCAAGCAATTGACCGGCTTCACCCCGCGCCAGTACCGCCAGGCGACGGCCGCTCAGGAGGGTTGAAACAGCGCGCGCGCCTCGTCAAAGCACTGCTCGGCAATCGCCGAACGCGGCTCGCTGCGGCGCAGCAGCAGGCCCACCGGGCTGTGGATGCTGGCGTCGACGATAGGCAGGATGCGCATGTGGTCGCTCAAGTCTTCCAGCCCGCAATCCAGTGGCATGATCGCGCAGCACACGCCGGTGCTGATGGCCTGGATCAACTGGAAGCTCGAGTCGCTTTCCAGCACGGCGTTGGGTTCCAGGCTGCGGCTGCGAAAGCTCAGGTCCAGCGATTGACGGTAGTGCATGCCTTTGCTCAGCAAACCCAGTGGAATATCGCCGAGGTCTTCCCAACGCAGGGTGTCGGCCTGGAACTGGAAGTGCCGGGTATCGTGCAGCAGGCCCATGGTGGTGGTGCCCAACTCGATCACTTCGAAGAAGCTGGCATTGACTTGGTCCAGGTAGCAGATGCCCAGGTCGAGCTGGTTGCGGCTCAGGCCATCCATGATCTGCTCGGTGCTGTGCGAGCTGATCTGGAAGTGCAGCTCGGGGTATTTTTCGCGCAGCGGCAACAGCAATTGCATCGGGTTGAAGCTGGCCAGCGGCACGGTGCCCAGGCGCAGGCTGCCGACCACCTGGCCGCGGCAACTGGCGGCTTCGGCTTGCAGGCCGTCGTGGGCCGCCAGCAGCGTGCGGGCCCAGGCCAGAATACGTTCGCCGGCTTCGGTGAACCCTTCGAAGCGCTGGCCGCGTTTGACCAGCACCAGGTCCAGTTCGTCTTCCAGGTTGCGCAGGCGCATCGACAGCGTCGGCTGGGTGATGTGGCACAGCGCTGCGGCCTGGCCAAAATGGCGAGTCTGGTCGAGCGCGATGAGGAACTTGAGTTGCTTGATGTCCATGGGAGTGCCTGGCGTCTGGTTATGCTGACCTTAACCAAGTCAGCGATAGATGTCATTGATCACCCGGTACGCCATATCGATTGGACGCCCCCCGGCCGTGCCTCTAGCGTGGTGACAATGCCCTTTCAGGAGTAGCCCACCGTGAGCGTCAAACCCGATGCGGTCTTCGTACCGCTCAACATCGCCGTACTGACCGTCAGTGACACCCGCACCTACGACAACGACACCTCCGGTGAGCTGCTGGCCAGCCGCTCGGTGGAAATTGGCCATCGTCTGGTGGCGCGAGCGCTGCTCAAGGACGACCTGTACAAGATCCGCGCCCAGGTCGCCACCTGGATCGCCGACGAGCAGGTGCAAGTGGTGCTGATCACCGGCGGTACCGGCTTCACTGGGCGTGACAGTACGCCTGAAGCCGTTGAATGCCTGTTGGACAAACGTATCGATGGCTTTGGTGAGCTGTTCCGGGCGTTGTCCATTCTCGATATCGGCACATCGACTATTCAGAGCCGGGCATTGGCCGGGCTCGCCAACGGTACCTTGGTGTGCTGCCTGCCAGGCTCGACCGGGGCTTGCCGCACGGCGTGGGAAGGGATCCTGGCCGAGCAACTGGATGCGCGCCACCGGCCGTGCAACTTCGTGCCGCACCTGAAGCCTGTCGAGGCTTGCGCAAGCCGCGGTTAATGCCCTGGCTGTGCTGGCCTCTTCGCGGGCTTGCCCGCGAAGAGGCCAGCACAGGCAGCAAAAGAATCAGCTCAACACATACCCCACCGGCTCCAATGCCGGTGGCAGCGGTTCAACCCCCAACCCGGCCAGCACATCGCGCTCCACGGTGCGCACCAGCGCATCGGTAGGCAGGTCGTTCTCATCGCGCCCAAAAGGGTCTTCCAGTTCGTTGCCAATCGCATCCAGCCCAAAAAACGTATAGCCGACGATGGTGGTGAACAGCGGCGCCAACCAGCCTAGCGGTTCAGCCAGGGCGAACGGCAGCAGCAGGCAGAAGATGTAGATGGTGCGGTGCAGCAACAAGGTATAGGGGAACGGCAACGGCGTGCCTTTGATCCGCTCGCAGGTGGCCTGCACTTCGGTCAGCCCCACCAGCCGCTGTTCCAGCACGCTGTAGCGCCAATCGCTGATCTGCCCCTGTTGGGCCAGCCGTGAGCAGTGCCCGCCGACTTCGCGCAAGATCGTGTCGCACACATTGTGCGGGCTGATCGCATTGGGGTTGGCCAGCCAAGGCCGGGCGGCCGCCAGGTCATCCTCGTTGCGCAGCGCGGGCGTTGAGCGCATGGGCAAAGCCGCACAGGCTGCGCAACAGTTCGGCACGCAGTGCCGGGTCGGCGATCACCACGCTTTCGCGCACGAACGAACGGGTCTCGATGATCAGCTTGCCCCAGGCCTTGCGGCCTTCCCACCAGCGGTCGTAGCAGGCGTTGTTGCGAAAGCTCATGAAGATCGACAGCGACAGGCCCAGCAAGGTGAACGGTGTGGCGCTGACCGGGTAGAAAAATGCCGGATAGTGGCGCTCGACCAGCACGATCAGTGCGGCCAGCAGGGTGACCATCAGGCAGCGCAGGGCGATGCGCTTGATGATCGAGCCCTTGAGGGTGAACAGCACGCGCAGCACATCGGGGCGGGGGTGGACGATCATGGAAATCCAGAGGTGGCTGTTCAGCCGCCGGTCATGTTCATGAAACGCAGGATCTGCACGTCACCCCCCACCTCGAAATGATGGCGGTAAGGCTTGAGGTGCAAGGAGTCGCGGATGGCGTTTTCCAGGCGTTCGGCGTTGCCTGGGTGGGCACGCAGGACCTGCTTGAGGTCCACCGAATGCTCGTTGCCCAGGCACAGCAGCAGGCGGCCTTCGACGGTCAGGCGCACGCGGTTGCAGGTGGCGCAGAAGTTATGGCTGTGCGGCGAAATGAAGCCGACCCGGGTGTGCGCCGCTTCGGCCAGGCGCCAGTAGCGTGCCGGGCCTTGGGACGACTCGGTGGACTCGATCAGGGTGAACTGCTCGGCCAGCCGGTCGCGCACCTCGTCACTGGAGTAGAACGACTCACCACGCTGGTGTTCGCTGATGTTACCCAGGGGCATTTCTTCGATGAAGGTGATGTCCAGCTCGCGGTCGATGGCAAAGCGCACCAGGTCGACCAGTTCGTCATCGTTGCGGCCCTTGAGCACTACGCAGTTGAGCTTGGTCTTGCGAAAGCCTGCCTGGCGCGAGGCGTCGATGCCGGCGATCACCTGGTTGAGGTCGCCGGTGCGGGTCAGTTGCTTGAAGCGCCCGGGGTCCAGGCTGTCGAGGCTGATGTTCAGGCGCGAGACGCCGGCGTCGAACAGCGGCTGGGCCAGGCGCCCGAGTTGCGAGCCGTTGCTGGTCACGCACAGTTCGCGCAGGCCGGGCAGGGCGGCGATACGCCCGCACAGCTCGACGATGCCCTGGCGCACCAGCGGTTCGCCACCGGTCAGGCGGATTTTGCGGGTGCCCAATGCGACGAAGCGCTCAGCCACCTGGAACAGTTCTTCGAGGCTGAGGATCTGCTGGCGCGGCAGGAACTGCATGTCTTCAGCCATGCAGTACACGCACCGGAAGTCGCAGCGGTCGGTGACCGACATCCGCAGGTAGTCGATTTTCCGGTTGAAGCCGTCGATCAGGGCCCGGCTGTTCTGTTCCACGATTGCGCTCGAATGGGATGGACTCAGCTCCAAGCTATAACCTGGCCGCACCCCCGTCAAATTGCTTTCCCCGACTGGTTGATCAATCTGCTCTATCACGGCTTCAGGCCCTGGCATGTATGGGAGATTTCCCCTGTAGGAGCAGCCTTGTGCTGCGAAGAGGCCATTGCAGCCACAGCTTCTCGGCTAGCCAAACCGGCCTCTTCGCAGCACAAGGCTGCTCCTGCAGGACGCGATCTGGATTGTCAGTGCTGGCCCGTGATCGAAACGGCTTATCAGCCCGTAAGATCTTTCGATTGGACGCTTGTGCCCCACGCTCAATAGTCTGGAAAAAACACCGAGCGTGAGGATTCACCGCATGAGCCAGGACGAACATATCAGGGACTACAAAGGCGCGGCCGCCGGCTGGGGGGCGCTCAAGAGCGTGACCAAAAGCTGGCTGGGCAGCGAAAACGCCTTCAAGAACCTGCGGGCCATGCTCAAGACCAACCAGAACGGCGGCTTCGACTGCCCCGGCTGCGCCTGGGGCGAATCGCCGGAAAACGACATGGTCAAGTTCTGCGAGAACGGCGCCAAGGCGGTCAACTGGGAAGCCACCGGTCGCTCGGTAGACCCCGCATTCTTCGCCAAGTACAGCGTCAGTGCGTTGGCCGAACAGACCGATTACTGGCTCGAATTCCAAGGCCGGCTGACCCACCCGATGCGCTACGACGCGGCCACCGACCACTACGTCGAAACCTCCTGGGAAGAGGCCTTCGCCCTGGTTGCCAAACACCTGCAGGCGCTCGATTCGCCCGACCAGGCCGAGTTCTACACCTCGGGGCGGGCCAGCAACGAAGCGGCGTTTTTGTACCAGCTGTTCGTCCGCGCCTACGGCACCAACAACTTCCCCGATTGCTCGAACATGTGCCACGAGGCCAGCGGTGTGGGCATGTCGGAAACCCTCGGCGTGGGCAAGGGCACCGTGGTGTTCCATGACCTGGAACTGGCCGACGCCATCTTCGTCATCGGCCAGAACCCCGGCACCAACCACCCGCGCATGCTCGAACCGCTGCGCGAGGCGGTCAAGCGTGGGGCCCAGGTGGTGTGCTTCAACCCGCTGAAGGAGCGTGGCCTGGAGCGCTTCCAGCACCCGCAACACCCGTTCGAAATGCTCAGCAACGGCTCCGAACCGACCAACACCGCGTACTTCCGCCCGGCCTTGGGCGGCGACATGGCGGCCATGCGTGGCATCGCCAAGTATTTGCTGCAATGGGAACGTGAGGCCCAGGCCAAGGGTGAACCGGCGGTGTTCGACCATGCCTTCATCGCCGACCACACCAGCGGCGTCGACGCCTACCTGGCGGCGGTGGATGCCACCTCCTGGGCGCATATCGTCGAGCAGTCGGGCCTGACCCAGGCCGAGATCGAGCTGGCAGCGCGCATGTACCGCAAGGCCGAGCGGGTCATCATGTGCTGGGCCATGGGCGTCACCCAGCACCGCCACTCGGTGCCCACCGTGCAGGAAATCGTCAACCTGCAACTGCTGCGCGGCAACGTTGGCAAACCCGGTGCCGGCTTGTCGCCGGTGCGTGGCCACAGCAACGTGCAGGGCGACCGCACCATGGGCATCGACGAGAAGCCCAAGGCCGGGCTGCTCGATGCCCTGGAAAAACGCTTCCAGTTCCGTGTGCCCCGTGCCCACGGGCATAACGCGGTGCTGGCGATCAAGGCCATGGAAGAAGGGCAGGCCAAGGTCTTCATCGCCCTGGGCGGTAACTTCGCCCAGGCTACCCCAGACACCCCTCGAACCCACGCGGCCCTGCGCAACTGCGCATTGACCGTGCAGATTTCCACCAAGCTCAACCGTTCGCACTTGGTCACCGGCCGTGATGCGCTCATCCTGCCGTGCCTGGGGCGAACCGAGATCGACCTGCAGGCCGACGGGCCGCAGGGCGTGACCGTGGAGGACACCTTCAGCATGGTGCACATCTCCCACGGCCAATTGCGCCCGCGCTCGCCACACTTGCGTTCGGAGCCGGCCATCGTGGCCGGCATGGCCCAGGCGACCTTGGGCAAGCAGCCGATCGATTGGGAATATGCCATTGCCGACTACAGCCGCATCCGCAGCATGATCGCCGATGTGATCCCCGGCTTTACCGACTTCAACGAGCGCTTGCAGCACCCGGGTGGCTTCCACCTGGGCAACAACGCGGCGGATCGCACGTGGCGTACCGCCACCGGCAAGGCGCGTTTCAGTGCCAGCCAGTTGCCGGAGCAACTGGTCAATGCCCAGGTGCTGGCCCGTGGCGACAAACCGGACCTGATCCTGCAGACCTTGCGTTCGCACGACCAGTACAACACCACGCTGTATGGCCTGGATGACCGCTACCGTGGGGTGTTTGGCCTGCGTGAGGTGGTGTTCGTCAATGAGGCCGACATCCGTCGCCTGGGGTTCGAGCCTGGCGAGCACGTGGACCTGGTGTCGCTGTGGGAGGACGGGCGCGAACGGCGGGTGTCCGGGTTCCGCCTGGTGGCGTATGACGTGCCGCAGGGGCAGGCCGCGGCGTATTACCCGGAGACCAACCCGCTGGTGCCGCTGGAGAGTTATGGCGAGGGGACGTATACGCCGACCTCGAAGTTCGTCGCGATCAGGGTAGAGAAAGCCAAGGCGGGGATCCGGATCGAGGCGCGGTCTCTGTAGGAGCGGCCTTGCGTCGCGAAAGGGCCGCGCAGCGGCCCCAGGTTTTCAGCTTCGCGGCATAAATTGTTGGGGCCGCTTCGCGGCCCTTTCGCGACGCAAGGCCGCTCCTACAGACGATCGCGCTAGGGCCGGTGCACCGGGTAAGCGGTGGTGTACTTCATCTGTTCCATGGCAAAACTCGACGTAATGTTGGAAAGCCCGTCCGTGCGGGTGATCAGCTTCTTGTAGAACCGGTCATAGGCGGCAATGTCACCCACCACCACCCGCAGCATGTAATCCCAATCCCCCGACATGCGGTAAAACTCCATCACCTCCTCGAAACCGGTCACCGTCGCGGCAAACTGCTCCAGCCAGGCGCTGTCGTGGCGCTGGGTCTTGAGCTGGACGAACACGGTCAGGCCCAGCCCCAGGCGCGTGGGGTCGAGCAGGGCGACGCGGCCAAGGATGTAACCCTCTTCTTCCAGCCGTTTGACCCGCTTCCAGCAGGGCGTGGTGGACAGGTTTACCGCCTCGGCCAGGTCCTTGAGAGAAATGGACGCGTCGCGCTGCAGCAAGGTAAGGATGTGTTGGTCGAAATTGTCCATGTCGATTACAGGCTGGCCAGAGAATGATTTTCTCCAGATTACTGCAAAACCGGAAAAATGCGTGACCCCCGTTGCGCGTCCTTGCCGCCGGCAATGGTTGTGCGATAGTTGCAGGCTTACCTCAGTTAATGGACCGGATCATGTCCGACAAGCCGCGTAATTTCGCCACCCGTACCATCCACGCCGGCGAGCAGGATAGCGTTGCCGACAACGCGATCTTCCCGCCCATCTACACCGCCAGTTCGTACATCAAGCGCAGCTTGGACGACAACCCCGAGTATGCCTACAGCCGCGTCGGCAACCCGACCCGGCATGCTTACGAGAGCTGCGTCGCGGCGCTGGAAGAAGGCGTCGGCGCGGTGGCTTGCGCCTCCGGCGTGAACGCCACGGCAACGGTGCTGGAGCTGTTGCCCAAGGATGCCCACGTGGTGGTGATGAACGGCGTCTACGGCGGCACGTTCCGTATTCTGGAGGACTACCGCAGCCACACATCGGGGCTGACCACCACTTACGTCGACCTCAACGACGTGCAGGCTGTGGCCGCGGCGATTCGCCCGGAAACCCAGCTGATCTGGATCGAGTCCCCGACCAACCCCTTGCTGCACCTGGTCGACATCAAGGCGGTCTGCGACCTGGCGCGGTCGCGCGGTATCCTCACCTGCATCGACAACACCTTCTGCTCGCCCTGGAACCAGCGCCCGATCACCCTGGGCGTGGACCTGGTGATGCACTCGGCAAGCAAGTACATCGGCGGCCATTCCGACCTCACCGGCGGTGTGGTGGTGGCCGCCAATGACGCGCTGCTGGCGCGGCTGCGCAAGATCAGCATGGCCGTCGGGGCGATTCAGGGCCCGTTCGACTGCTACCTGGCCCTGCGTGGCCTGAAAACCTTGGATGTACGCATGGAGCGCCAGTGCGCCAATGCCCTGCAGGTGGCGCGTTTTCTCGAAAGCCATCCGCAGATCGAGCAGGTGTTTTATCCAGGGCTTGAAAGCCACCCCCAGCATGCGCTGTGCAAGCGCCAGATGCGTGCGGGCGGGGCTGTGGTGGCCATGAAGGTCAAGGGTGGCGACCGGGCGGCGCTCAATCGCCTGGTCGAGTCGCTGCAGATCTTCGTACTTGCCGATTCGCTGGGCGGCGTGGAGAGCATGATCAACCACTCCTGGAGCATGTCGCACAACTCCCTGAGCCCGGAACAGAAGGGCGTGATGGGCATCAGTGAGAACTTGCTGCGGCTGTCGGTGGGGATCGAGGACTATCGGGACCTGATCGAAGATCTGGATACGGCGTTGAAGGCGTCGGCTAGCGTATAAAAGCGGCTGGCCCTATCGCCGGCTTGCTGGCGATAGGGCCGGTTGATTCAGCAGAAACCCCTCAAGATTTCGGCGGATGAATGATCCGTTCGATCTTGTCCTTGATCAGCAGCCGCTCCTTGCGCAGTCGGGTGACGGTGTCATCGGTGCTGGCGTTACCTTCAGCGGCCAGCACTTCCTTGTCTTTGGCGTTGTACTCCTTGTGCAGTTTGTGCAGGTCATGGTCTTTGTCGATGCGCTTCTGGAAATCCTCGGCAGTGATGTTCAGGTCAGCGAGCAGATCATGCGGAACGGGCATTTCTTCACCTCTCGTGGGGGTTGGCGAACGGTCCTGACCTTTGAGGATAGTCGCCTTTGCGCAGGTGGGGAGCTGGGGGAGGCCGGCGCAGCCTTCTCGCAACCGGGCAGCAAACTTGGCCTGCCAGGCTGAATGGCGGCTGAATAAACTTCATTTAATGTTGGAAAAACGCCATCTCACGGTTTTGTTGGCGTCTTTTTCACGAAAAATTGATGGTGGCCTTTCTAGAGTTCAGCCAACTTTTCGCGGTGCCGCACAGGCCCGTGGGCTGATAATCACTCTTGATTGCGAACACTGATGCTCAACTTTAAATCCCTGCGGACTGAATGGGTCACGCTGCTGGCCAGCCTGTACCTGCTGATCGGCTTCAATTTCTTTCTCTGGCAGCATCTGGAGCACGTGGTTCCGCCAGGGTTGGCGGGGCTTTGGCTGAGCCTGGCGTTTGCCGTGCTGATGCTGTTCGCATTCAACCTGATTTTGACCTTGTTTGCCTTCCGGTATGTATTGAAGCCGGTACTTATTGTGCTGTTCATGAGTGGCGCGGGTGTTGCTTACTTCATGAATCAGTACGGGGTGCTTATTGATTCTGGCATGTTCCGTAACATGGCAGAGACCAATGTTGCGGAAGTGCGCGACCTGATGTCGTTTAAGTTTGCCGCTTATATACTGTTGCTGGGCGTATTGCCCTCGGTCGTGCTGTGGAAAACACCGATCGCCTACCGCGCCTGGCACCGTGAGCTGTTGGGCAAGCTGGTGGTCAGCGGCGCCTGTGTGGTCGCCCTCGGGTCGGTGGCGTTGGTCAACTACCAGGGCTTGTCGTCACTGTTTCGCAATCACCACGAACTGCGCCTGATGCTCACCCCGAGCAATATCGTGGGTGCCTCCATTGGTTATGTCAGCGAACGCGTCGGTACTGCGGCCAGGCCCTTCCAGAATTATGGTACGGATGCGAAACGCGATGCCGCCTGGCAGCACCATGAACGCAAGTCGTTGACGGTGCTGGTCGTCGGCGAAAGTGCGCGGGCCGACCATTTCGGCGTGCTCGGTTATGACCGCGACACTACTCCTAACCTGGCCAAGGAGCAGGGCCTGCTGGCCTTCTCCGATGTGCATTCGTGCGGGACTGAAACCGCCGTGTCGGTGCCCTGCATGTTCTCGGGCATGCCGCGCAAAGACTACGACGCGCGCGTGGCGAAAAACCGCGAAGGGCTGCTGGATATCCTGCAGCGGGCAGGCCTGGCCGTGCAGTGGCGCGACAACCAGTCGGGCTGCAAGGGCACCTGTGATCGGGTGCAGTTCATCGATGTCAGCAACCTCACCGACCCGGCGCTGTGCGCCAACGGCGAATGCCATGACGAGATCCTGTTGCAGGGCCTGGGCGAGCTGATCGACAACCTCGACAAGGACACCGTGCTGGTGCTGCACCAGATGGGCAGCCACGGCCCCGAGTACTTCAAGCGCTACCCCAACGCCGGCGAGCGCTTCGCCCCGGTGTGCCAGAGCAATGCGCTGAACCAGTGCAGCGAGCAGGAAATCATCAACGGCTACGACAACACCCTGGCCTACACCGACAAGGTGCTGGCGTCGCTGATCGACACGCTGCGCAGTAAACAGGACAAGGTCGACACAGCGATGATCTACCTCTCCGACCACGGTGAGTCGCTGGGTGAGTACAACCTGTTCCTGCACGGCACCCCTTACCCCATCGCCCCGGAGCAGCAGAAGCACGTGCCACTGCTGACCTGGTTCTCCGACAGCTACAAAGAGGACTTTGGCCTGGACACCGACTGCCTGGCCAAGCTCAGCGATGCGCCGCTGTCCCAGGACAACCTGTTCCACTCGATGCTCGGCCTGTTGCAGGTGCGCACCGAGGTCTACCAGCAATCGTTGGACATGTTCGCCAGCTGCAGGCCGTGGCTGGCCGCCAAGCGCTGATCGCGCATGGCTTTTACACCACCGTTTATCTATTCCAGGGATGGCGCAGGTTTCACCCGCAGTGCCCGCGCCGTATATACTGCGCGCCAATGTTAGTGGGAGAGCCTCGTGGCCATCGAAATTCACTGGATCCGTGACGACCAGACCCTGGCCGACCTCTGCCGAAAGTGGCGCCAACTGCCCTTCGTAGCGCTCGACACCGAATTCATGCGGGTAGACACGTTCTACCCCAAGGCGGGGCTGATCCAGATTGGCGACGGTCAACGTGCCTTTCTGATCGACCCACTGCTGATCAAGGACTGGCAGCCGCTGGGCGAGCTGCTTGAAGACAGCGGCGTGGTCAAGGTGCTGCACGCCTGCAGCGAAGACCTCGAAGTGCTGCTGCGCCTGACCGGCAAGCTGCCACAGCCACTGTTCGACACGCAGTTGGCCGCCGGTTACCTGAACCTGGGTTTCTCCATGGGTTACTCGCGCCTGGTCCAGGACGTGCTGGGGCTCGAGCTGCCCAAGGGCGAAACCCGGTCTGACTGGCTGCAACGCCCGCTGTCCGACACCCAGGTCAGCTACGCCGCCGAAGATGCCGTGCACCTGGCCGAGCTGTTCATCGCGCTGCGCCCGCGCCTGTCCGATGACAAGTACGCCTGGGTGCTGGAAGACGGCGCCGAGCTGGTGGCCCAGCTGCGCCGGGAAGTCGAGCCCGAGAGCCTGTACCGCGACGTCAAGCTGGCCTGGAAGCTGGCGCCCCAGCAGCTGGCCGTGTTGCGCGAGCTGTGCGCCTGGCGTGAGCGCGAAGCGCGCAACCGCGACGTGCCGCGCAACCGCATCCTCAAAGAGCACTCGCTGTGGCCGATGGCCAAGTCCCAGCCCTCTAACTTGTCGGCCTTGGCCAAGATCGACGAGATGCACCCGCGCACCATCCGCCAGGACGGGGAGTTTCTCGTCCAGCTGATCAAGCGTGCTGCCAGCCTGCCCGCCGATCAGTGGCCGCAGGTTTTGCCTGAGCCATTGCCGATCGAAGCGGCCGGCATCCTCAAGCAACTGCGCGCCATCGGCCAGGCCGAAGGCGAGCGCTTAGGCATTGCCCCCGAGCTGATGCTGCGCAAGAAAACCCTGGAAGCGCTGCTCAAGAGCGGCTACCCCAATGGCCCCTATCAACTGCCCGATTCGCTGCGCGGCTGGCGTCGCGAGCGCATGGGCCAGGCCCTGCTGGACAACCTGGCAGGCGCCGGAGAGACCCGATGAAACGTATTTGCTCGATCTACAAGAGCCCCCGCAAGAACGAAATGTACCTGTATGTGCTCAAGGCCGAAGGCCTGGAGCGCGTGCCCGAGGCCTTGCTGCCGTTCTTCGGCACCCCCGTGCATGCTTTCGACCTGGTGCTGAGCCCCGAGCGCAAGCTGGCGCGCGAGGACATCACCAAAGTGCTGGAAAACCTCGACAACCAGGGCTATCACCTGCAGATGCCGCCGGCCGAGGATGAGTACATCGAGCACCTGCCCGAAGAGCTGCTGCGCCGTAACGACCCGGTCTGACTCAGGCCCGGTTCCTCTCATTCGCCAAGTGGCCCGCCTGTCGGGCCGCTTTCGTTGTCTGCCAAGGTTGTTTTCACGATGCGCGTTCTGATCGCCGAACAGGATCATGCCAAGTACACCCAGCTGCTGGGCGAAGCGGCCCCTGACCTGCAAATCCTGACCAGCAGCGACTCTGCCGAGCTGGCGCTGCAGGCGCCGCAGTGCCCGGTGTGGCTGGGCCAGCCCGACTTGTTGGCGAGCCTGCTGCGCCAGGGCCACAAGCCGGCCTGGATGCAGTCGACCTGGGCTGGCATCACCCCGTTGCTGGCCGAGGGTTTGCCACGGGACTATCGCCTGACGCGCGCAGTCGGCATTTTTGGCCAGGTCATGGCGGAGTACATGCTCACCTACCTGCTCGGCCATGAACGCGAGGTGCTGTCGCGCCTGGTGAGCCAGGTCGAGCGGCGCTGGGACGACCGCCCAGGGCGCACCCTTGAGGGGCGCAAGGTGCTGATCGTCGGCACCGGTGATATCGGCCAACGTGTGGCGGAGTTTCTGCTGCCATTCGGCGTGACCCTGTACGGGGTCGCGAGCAGCGCCCGCGAGCAGCTGCCGTTCGTCGAAGTGGCGGCCCTGGCGGACCTGCCGCGCATGGTCGAGCAGGTCGACTACGTGATCAACCTGCTGCCGGACACGCCTGCCACCCACGATTTGTACGATGCGGCGCTGTTCCAGCGCTTCAAGCCCAGTGCCTTGTTCATCAATGCCGGGCGTGGAGTGGCGGTGGTCGATGCCGACCTGGTGGAAGCACTGAAGCAGGGGCATCTGGCAGGCGCGGTGATCGATGTGTGCCGCCAGGAGCCACTGCCCCAGCGTCACCCGTTCTGGACCGCCTGGGGGTTACTGCTGACCGGGCACAGCTCGGCGCCCACCTCGCCGGCGGCGATGGTGCGGCTGTTTGTCGAGAATGTGCGGGCGTATGAGGCGGGGCAGGGGTTGCGCGGGGAAGTGGATTTCGCCCGGGGTTACTGATTGCTAGTGGCCTGTACCGGCCTCTTCGCGGGGCAAGCCCGCTCCCACAGGGATGGCGCAATACCTGTGGGAGCGGGCTTGCCCCGCGAAGAGGCCGGTACAGCCCACAAAAATGCTTAGAGGCTAAAATCCCCCTCAGCCGCCAGCTCGCTCAGCGGCCGGCGCGAGCTTGGCACTTCACGCGCCTGCAGCGCCTCAGCCAAGGTCGCCTTGTCGCCCAGCTTGCCGATCGCCACCATGGCATGCAGCTCGTAGCCTTCCGGTACCTTCAGCTCGCTACGTGCCAGCTCCTTGTCAAAGCCAGCCATGCCGTGGGTGTGCCAGCCGCTGATGCTGGCCTGCAGGGCCAAGTGCCCCCAGGCGGAGCCGGTGTCGAAGGTGTGCCACAGGGCAGGGCTTTCTTCAGCGGCGCCAGGCGCTGCGAAGGTGGTTTTGGAAATGATCAGCACCAGCGCCGACGCCTGTTGCGCCCAGCTGCGGTTGAACGGCACCAGCAGGCTCAGGTAACGCTCCCAGTTCGCTGTGTCGCGACGGGCATAGAGGAAGCGCCAAGGCTGCGAGTTGTACGCCGAAGGCGCCCAGCGCGCGGCTTCCAGAAAGCTCAGCAGGGTCTCCTCACTGATCGGCTCGGCGGTGAAGGCCCGTGGCGACCAGCGGTTGATGAACTGCTCGTTGATGGCGTAATCGGCAATACGGGGGGTGGCGCTCATGGCTGTTCCTGCAAGCGGATGGGAAAACCGCACGCTACTGCGTCCCGTCATGACTGACAAGCGGTCTGGCTTTGCCGAAGGCCAGGCTCTAGACTGGCGCCGCCGCGCGCCGCGCACTGATGATGAATGCAGGAAACCCGTGTGATGATCGCTGACAGCGCGCCGTTCTGGCGGCGCAAAACCCTCGAACAACTCAGCCCGCAAGAGTGGGAATCGCTCTGTGACGGCTGCGGTTTGTGCTGCCTGCAAAAGCTCGAGGACGAGGACGACAACAGCATCTATTACACGCGCATTGCCTGCAAACTGCTGGACCTCGACACCTGCCAGTGCAGCGACTACCCCAACCGCTTCGCCCACGTGCCCGACTGCATCCAGCTGACCCCAGGCAAGGCCGACCAGTTCAAGTGGCTGCCAAGCACCTGCGGTTACCGCCTGGTCAGCGAAGGCAAGGACCTGCCTGACTGGCACCACTTGATCTGCGGCGATCGCCAGCAGGTCCATGAACAGCGTATTTCCCAGTCAGGGCGTATGCTCAGTGAGCATGATGTCGATGAAGACGACTGGGAAGACCACCTGATTTTTCGCGCCAGCTGACCGGCGCGCCCCGTCGCCTCTGGGAAACAAGGAGTTTCTGTATGCGTTGCCAGCTGTTGTTGCTGCTGAGCCTGATGGCCTGTTCGCCGGCCTGGGCGAAGAAAGTCGACCTGGATTATCACGTGCGCCTGTTGCCAGCCAATGGCCAGGCCGAAGTGCGCCTGACCCTGGCCGAAGGCAGCAGCGTGCGCAGCCTCGACTTCGAGCTGGGCAAGGCCGGTACTTACAGTGGCTTCCAGGCTGACGGCCAATGGCAAGTCGCAGACAAGGGCGAGCGCGGTGTGTGGCACCCGGCGCCCGGCAAGACCAGCCTCAGCTACCGCGTGCAACTGGACCAAAAGCTGCGCAGTGGCGCTTATTCGTCGCGTATCACGCCCCATTGGGCCTTGTTCCTCGGCGACCAACTGGTACCGCCCGCGCGCCTCGATCAGCAGGACGGTACCGAATTGGTGGCACGCCTGTGGTTCGACCTGCCAGAAGGCTGGAAAAGCATCGAAACCTCCTGGCCGCGCATTGGCAAGGACAAGTTCCGCATCGACAACGTCTCGCGCCTGTTCGACCGCCCCACGGGCTGGATGCTGGCGGGAGACCTGGGCAGCCGCCGGGCGCGGCTGGGCGAGACTGAAGTTACCGTTGCCGCGCCAGTCGGGCAGGGCATGCGGCGCATGGACAGCCTGACCCTGCTGACGTTCGTCTGGCCGCAATTGCAGGCCGTGTTCCCGCGTAACCCACCCAAACTGCTGTTGGTCGGCGCCCGGGATGGCATGTGGCGCGGTGCGATGGCGGCGCAGGGGTCGCTGTACATGCACAGTGCCCGGCCGATGATCAGCGAAAATGGCAGCAGCCCGTTGTTGCGCGAATTGGTGCAACTGTTTGCGCAGATTCATGGCCGTGAAGGCAGTGACTGGCTGATCGAGAGCCTGACTGATTACTACGCCAGTGAGTTGTTGCGCCGGGCAGGCGGGGTCAGCGATGACCGCTACGAGGCCTGGCAGGCGCGTTTGAGCAAGCAGGCTGCCAAGGTTACCCAGCTCAAGGGAGAGCAGGCCAACCCGGCGCAGGTTGCCCGAGGGGTGCTGTTGCTGCAGGCCCTGGACAAGGAGATCCGCATCCACACCCAGGCCAAGCGTTCGTTGGATGACGTGGCGCGGGCGCTGATGCGCTTGCCGAGTGTCAGCACCGAGGAGTTCGTGCAGATCAGCGAGCGTGTGCTGGGGCGGCGGTCTGAGGTGTTGCAGAGCAAGGTGTTGCGCTAGCGATTTGTGTCACCTCTGCCGCCCTCTTCGCGGGGCAAGCCCGCTCCCACAGGATTGCGCTGCTCTGAGGACCAATGGACCAATGGACCAATGGGCCAATGGAGCAATGCACTGCTCTGAGGACCAATGGAGCAATGCACTGCTCTGAGGACCAATGGAGCAATGCACTGCTCTGAGGACCAATGGAGCAATGCACTGCTCTGAGGGCCAATGGAGCAATGCACTGCTCTGAGGACCAATGGAGCAATGCACTGCTCTGAGGACCAATGGAGCAATGCACTGCTCTTAGGACCAATGGAGCAATGCACTGCTCTGAGGACCAATGGAGCAATGCACTGCTCTTAGGACCAATGGAGCAATGCAGTGCTCTGAGGGCCACTGGAGCAATGCACTGCTCTTAGGACCAATGGAGCAATGCACTGCTCTCAGGATCAGTGAGGTAATTGTGGGAGCGGGCTTGCCCCGCGAAGAGGCCGGCACAGGCAAAAACAAAATCAAAGGCCAGTCAACGGGTCCTTTCCTGTCACCGTCACCCCGCGGGTAGCTGCCTTGGCACTCGCCTTCAACGCCTGCAACTGCGCTGCACTGTCTTCGATGTCCGCGCGCAACCGGTTGTATTCCTGACGATGCCGCTGCCACCAGGCCTTGGTCGAGCAATGCCCGCTGACCCCGCGCGCCACGGCCATACCGCCCACCACCATCTGCAGCAACCCGACCAGGCCGCCATGGCGCAGCCCCTTGCTGAACATCAGCGCCCCGCCGGCCAGCGAACCGACCCTTTCCAGGCCCTGGACATTGTGCTCCGGCGACGCCGCAGCGGAATGGATATCGAGCATGGCAAGCCCTCCGTATGAAGTGTAAGCAGCTGACCGCAGGGGGGTCGCAGCCGTTCATTCGCTGTGCCGAATGGTTGCCAGGCGCACGGCCTGTGCATTGCCATTCAGCGCCAGCACCTGAAAAATGTCTTGTCTGGGCAGTTATTTGTCCGGTTTGGCAATGCAGCGGGCCAGGTGTTTAATCTCACCCTTTAAAACCGCGAAGCCCTTTAAATACGGGCGGTCCAGAGATTCAACCGCTCATCGAAAATGCTGTAGACACATTGTCTAACAGTGCCCTATAGTCGTTATACAAATAGTAGACACAGCGCTATGACAACAAAGAAGGCCGCCATGAAAGCCACCGTTCAAGCCATCAGCGAAGAAGCGCCGCAGGACCGCAAGGCCGTCCTCGCCGAAGCGCTGCGCCGCCGGATCCTCAGCATGGAACTGGCCCCCGGCGCTGTGGTGGACGAGTTGGCCCTGTGTGACGAGTTTGGCCTGTCGCGCCCACCGGTGCGTGAGCTGCTGCGCCAGATTGCCGCCGAAGGCTATATCGAGCTCGAGGCCAACCGCGCGCCACGGGTTGCCGCGATGAACCACGATTCGCTGCACAGCTTTTTCGTCGCGGCGCCGCTCATCTATATCGCCACCACCCAGTTGGCCGCTACCTACGCCAGCGAAGCGGAAATCGAGGCGCTCAAGGCTATCCAGGCGCAGTTTCGCCAGGCCATCGAAGCGCGTGATGTAGAAAACCGGGTGGTCTACAACGACGCCTTCCACCTGGAAATCGGCAGGATGGCGCACAACGACTACCTGATGCCGAGCCTGCGCCGCCTGCTTATCGACCATGCCCGCCTGGGCAAGATTTTTTATCGCCACCCGACCACTGATGACATGCAACAGGACCTTGAAACCGCCTGCGACCAGCATGACCAGATGATCGATGCCATCGAACGCCGCGACCCCGCGCGCGCCGGGCAACTGGTGCGTGAGCACTTCGAGCTGTCGCGCCGGCGTATGGCTGAATACGCCGCACCGCAAGGGCTGGATGTACCGATTCAGATATGAGGTTTCCAGGTCGTCGCCACTGGCGCTGATCGCTCGTCAACAACAAGATCCAGGTTAGTGACATGACAAGAATAAGCTCGTTACCTGCCGATGATGCCACCTGTGGTTGGTATCACCTGAGCACACCCCGCACACCACGGCCGGCCCACAGTGGCCATAGCCAGGCGCGCTGGGTGGTGGTCGGTGCCGGCTTCACCGGGCTGGCCGCTGCGCGCCAGCTGGCAACGAACTTTCCGCATGACGAGGTTGTGCTGGTCGAGGCCCAGGAAGTCGGTTTTGGCACCTCCGGGCGCAACGCCGGTTTTGCCATCGACCTGCCCCATGACATCGGCGCCGAGGACTACATCGGCGACATCGATACTGCCAAGACCGTGCTCAAACTCAACCTGGGTGGGCAGTCGTACCTCAAGGAACTGATTGAGCGCCATGGCATCGAATGCCAGTTTCGGCACTGTGGCAAATACCAGGCCGCTGTCGAGGATCGTGGCATTGCCGTGCTCGATGCCTACCGTCGAGGCCTGGACAAACTCGGCCAGCCCTATGAAGTGATCGAAGGTCGCGATCTGCCCGAACACATCGGCACGCACTTCTACCGTAAGGGTTTGTTCACGCCGGGTACCGCGTTGCTGCAGCCTTCGGCGCTGGTCAAAGGCCTGGCCGACAGCTTGCCGAGCAACGTTTCGCTGTACGAGCACACGCCGATCACTGACGTCGAGTACGGCGACAAAGTGGTACTGCGCCACGCCAAGGGCTCGATCACTGCTGACAAGCTGGTGCTCACCACCAATGCCTTTGGCATGAGCTTCGGCTTCCTCAAGGGCCGCATGTTGCCCGTGTTCACCTATGGCAGCATCACCCGCCCGCTGACCGAAGACGAGCAGGCCCGCCTGGGTGGCAAACCCTACTGGGGCGTGATCCCCGCCGACCCATTCGGCACCACCCTGCGGCGTACCGTCGACAACCGCCTGCTGGTGCGCAACAGCTTCAGCTTCAACCCGGACGGGCGCAGCAACCGCAAGTACCTGGACCGTTTCGTTCAACGCCACCGCGAATCCTTTGCCCGTCGCTTCCCGATGTTGCCCGACGTGAACTTTGAATACACCTGGGGCGGCGCCCTGGCGTTGTCGCGTAATCACATGGGGTTCTTTGGCCAGTTGGCGCCCAATGTGGTCGGCGCGCTGTGTTGTAACGGCCTGGGTGTTACCCGCGGCACGGTCACCGGGAAGTTGCTGGCCGACTGGCTGGCCGGTGACAAAAACGAACTTATCGAGTTTTTGCTCAATGCCCCCGGGCCTTGCGCGAATCCACCGCAGCCCTTGGTATCCCTGGGCTTGAACGCCAACTTGATGTGGGGGCAACTGCGCGCGGGCAAAGAAAGCTGATCGTTTTGTAAGTTAGACCATTGAATATTTGACGTCGGGCGGCTTTGCCCGGCACGGGCGCGCTTTGCCCGAAATTGATGATCGAGATGTCATGTCCGATGACCCGGGGCTGAAGGCTGTTTTCAGTTTCGCGGACGCGCTCGCCTTGAAAACGTGCATGCAGAAGAAGTGGTAGGAACAACAATGACAAGTCCGAATATTTCGATTGAAGATGTACCGATCAACCGTTTTCACCAGTTTTTAACCCTGCGCTCCGGCGGGGGCTCTTTCGTCGATGGGTATGTGTTGAGCATCATCGGCGTGGCAATGGTGCAAATGTCCGCGGGCCTGAGCCTGACCAGCTTCTGGCAGGGCATGATCGCCGCCTCGGCGCTGATCGGCATTTTCTTCGGCGGCTTTTTCGGCGGTTGGCTGACCGACCGCTTTGGCCGCAAGCGTGTGTTTTTCGTCGGCCCGACCCTGTTCATCCTGTCGTCACTTGCGCAGTTCTGGGTGGAGTCGGCGCTGGCCTTGTTCCTGTTGCGTTTTGCCATCGGCATCGCGGTGGGCATCGAGTACCCGGTGGCCACCTCGCTGCTGGTGGAATTCCTGCCCAAGAAGAACCGCGGCCCGCGCCTGGCCACCCTGACGGTGCTGTGGTTCGCCGGTGCCGCGACCGCCTACATGGTCGGTGAGGCGATCCTGCGCCACGGTGGCGATGATGCCTGGCGCCTGGTATTGGCCAGTGCGGCGGTCATTGGCGCGCTGCTGTTCGCCATTCGCCTGGGCACCCCGGAATCGCCACGCTGGCTGATCAGCAAGGGCCGCTCGGCCGAGGCCGAACAGGTGATCAAGCGGGTCTATGGCAATGGCTTCTCGCTGCGCAACCTGCCGGAAGAACCCAAGGCCCGCAAGCTGTCGTTTCTCAGCCTGCTGCACTCCGGTTATGGCAAGCGCATGCTGTTCGTCACCCTGTTCTGGACCTGTTCGGTGATCCCGGTGTTCGCCGTGTACGCCTTCGCCCCGAAAGTGCTGGGCGCGCTCAACCTCAAGGGTGACTGGGCATCGATCGGTTCGGTCGCCATCACCTTCCTGTTCGTGGTCGGTTGCATCATCGGCACCCGCCTGCTCAACACCCTCGGTCGGCGCACCACGCTGCTGCACAGCTTCTTCTGGTCGGGGCTGGCGCTGCTGGGCCTGGCGGCGTTCAGCCATGGCAGCGAGCTGCTGATCCTGGTGCTGTTCGGTGCTTATGCACTGTTCATCGGCGGTGCCCAGGTATTGCAACTGGTCTATCCCAACGAGCTGTTCCCCACCGAAATCCGTGCCGGCGCCGTGGGCGTGGGCACCTCCATGTCGCGGGTCGGTGCTGCTGTCGGTACCTGGCTGGTACCCATCGCCCTCGACAACTATGGCATCGGCGCAACCATGTATGCCGCCGCCGCCGTCACGTTTGTCGGCCTGGCCGTCTCTGTCGCCCTGGCCCCGGAAACCCGTTCATTGAACCTGCAGCAAGCGGCATCGCTGAGCTGAGCTATTCGAAAAGCCGCCGCAGCGTAGAACCGCTGTGGCTTCTACACCCCTGAACAACGCACTGGAGAACCTACCGTGAAATTCGAAGGCATCTACACCCCGGCAATCACTCCGCTGGCTGCGGACGGCTCGATCGACAAGGCGGCGTTCGCCGAAGTACTCGACTACCTGGTCGAATCGAAAATCCACGGCGTGATCATCGGTGGCTCCACCGGCGAGTACTACGCCCATACCGCGCAAGAGCGCATCGAACTGGCCGCCCAGGCCAAGGACGTGCTCAATGGCCGCCTGCCGCTGATCATCGGCACCGGCGCGATCCGCACCGAAGACTCCGTGGCCTTCGCCAAGCACGCCAAGGAAATCAAGGCCGACGCGCTGTTGGTGGGCACGCCGCCGTACGCGCTGCCGACCCAACAGGAAATCGCCCTGCACGTCAAAGCGGTCGACGCGGCTGCCGGCCTGCCGATCATGCTCTACAACTACCCAGGCCGCATGAGTGTGGGCATGGGCGAGGAATTCTTCGATGCGGTCGCCGATGTGAAAAACATCGTCGCCATCAAGGAGAGCTCGGGCGACGTGGCCCAGTTGCACCGCCTGGCCATCCAGCGCCCGAACATCCAGCTGTCGTGCGGCTGGGACGACCAGGCCCTGGAGTTCTTCGCCTGGGGCGCGCAGAGCTGGGTTTGCGCCGGTTCCAACTTCATCCCGCGTGAGCACGTGGCCCTGTTCGAGGCCTGCGTGATCGAGAAGGACTTCGCCAAAGGCCGCCGCATCATGGCCGCCATGATGCCGCTGATGGACTTCCTCGAAGGTGGCAAGTTCGTCCAGTCGATCAAGTACGGCTGCGCGCTGAACGGCCTGAGTACCGGTGGCGTGCGCAAGCCGCTGTACGACCTGGATGCCGCCGAGAAGCAGGCACTCGAGCGCGTGGTCACTGAACTCAAGCGCAACATCGCCCAGATCACCGGAGGTGCCTGACCATGGCTGAATTGCTGAGCAAGGAACAGTACGCGGCCATCGCCGCCGACCTGCAACTGCGCACCCAGGCGTTCATCGACGGTGAGTTCCGCGATGCCGTCTCGGGCCGCACCTTCGTCACCACCAACCCGGCCACTGGCAAACAGCTGGCCGAAGTCGCCGCCTGCGACGTGCAGGATGTCGACGTTGCCGTGGCGGCGGCCAAGCGTGTCTTCGAAGACGGCTCGTGGTCGAAACTGCAACCCGCTGAGCGCAAGCACATCTTGCTGAAGTTCGCCCAGCTGCTGGAAGACAACAGCCACGAACTGGCGGTTTTGGAGGCACTGGACAGCGGCAAGCCGGTCAGCGAATGCCAGAACGTCGACGTGCCGGAAACCATCCACACCCTTCGCTGGCACGCCGAGCTGATCGACAAGATCTACGACAACACCGCCCCCACCGGCAATGCGGCCGTGACCATGGTGGTGCGTGAAGCCATCGGTGTAGTCGGCCTGGTGCTGCCGTGGAACTTCCCGCTGCTGATGCTGGCCTGGAAGATTGCCCCGTCGCTGGCGGCCGGTTGCTCGATCGTGGTCAAGCCGGCCAAGGAAACCACCCTCAGCGCCCTGCGCGTGGCCGAGCTGGCGCATCAGGCCGGCGTACCGGCGGGTGTGTTCAACCTGGTGCCAGGCGGTGGCCGTGAAGTGGGCGAAGCCATCGGCCGCCACATGGACATCCCGATGGTCAGCTTCACCGGTTCCACCGACACCGGCCGCCTGTTCCTGAAATACGCCGCCGAGTCGAACCTCAAGCGCATCGTGCTGGAGCTGGGTGGCAAGAACCCGGCCGTGGTGATGAACGACTGTGAAGACCTGGACGAAGTGGCCCAGTTCGTTACCGCCGGTGCGTTCTGGAACATGGGCGAAAACTGCTCCGCGTCCTCGCGCCTGATCGTGCACAAGGACGTCAAGGACGAGCTGCTGACGCTGATCGGCAAGCACTTGAAGGACTGGAAGCTGGGCGACCCGCTGGACCCGGAAAACCGCTTGGGGGCGATGGTCAGCAAAGCGCACTTCGAGAAGGTGAAGTCTTACCTGGAATATGCCGCCGAGCAGAATCTCAACGTGGTGCAGGGCGGTGAAACCGAGCAGGGCGTGTTCGTGCAACCGACCATCGTTGACGGGGTGACGCCTGACAATCGGTTGTTCGTCGAGGAAATCTTCGGGCCGGTGCTGAGCGTGACCAGCTTCGAAACCATTGACCAAGCGATCGAGCTGGCTAACGACACCATCTACGGCCTGGCGGCTTCGGCCTACACCGGCAGCCTGCGCAATGCCCTGCGCTTGTCGCGGGAAATCCGCGCGGGTGTGGTCACGGTCAACTGCTTCGGCGAAGGCGATGCTTCGACGCCGTTCGGCGGCTACAAAGAGTCCGGCTTTGGTGGGCGCGACAAGTCCATCTGGGCGCACGATCAGTACACGGAGTTGAAGACCATCTGGATCAACGCTTCGTGAGCTGACTGCAGGACGGTGCTGTTCTGACGGAGCTCAGCACCTGGCCGCCTCTGGTGATGCCTGTACCGACCTGTAGGAGCAGCCTTGTGCTGCGAAGAGGCCGGTACAGGCACCCTTAGAGGCGGCTTTTTTACTTGAACTTGGGCCCCGACCGGGTATTCAGCCCTTTGGCCATCCGGTCATACAGCACCACATTCACTGTCGCCGCCAGGTTCATGCAGCCCTGGGTCGGGATGTAGATGGTCTCTTCACACCACCCCCGCACATCCGCATCGAGGCTGCCGTCTTCTGGCCCGAAAATGTAGATGGCGCGATCCGGGTGGGTGTACTCGGGCAGCGGCCGTGCGCCGTCGACCAGCTCTACCGCCACCGGCGTGCAGCCCAGCGGAATGATGCGCTGCAGGTCGTCGATGCCGATCAGCGGGATGTCGTAGTGCACACGTTTGGTGTCGGTGACGAAGTCGCGGGCGCGCTCATACCGTTTGCCGGTGTAGAACACCGAGTTGACGCCGTAGCAACCCGCTGCGCGCATCACCGAGCCGACGTTTTCCGCCGACTTGGGGTTGAACAGGCCGATGCAGCTGTATCGTTTGTTTGCCACGTGCCGGGGCCCTTCGCAAAAAAAGCGCGATTATACGGGCTCGCCGGCCGCAGCGGGGGCTGTGTCGATGGTCAGTCTTTTTTCAGCAGGCCAGCCAGCCCGGCAAACGGGTTATGGGTAGCCTTGGCGATGCTCGGGGTGCTGGTCGAGCCTTCGCTGAAATACTGCTGGTCGGTGTAGCGCGAGTGTTCGTTGTCGTGGCAGTACAGGCACAGCAACTCCCAGTTCGATCCGTCCTGCGGGTTGTTGTCGTGGTTGTGGTCACGGTGGTGCACGGTCAGCTCGCTCAGGCGCTTGCCGGCAAACTCGCGGGCGCAGCGGCCGCACACGTGCGGGTACATTTTCAGGGCCTTGTCGCGGTAGCCCATCTCTTTGTCGCGCTTGGCGTCGGCAAGGATGCGGTCGAGGCGTGCGGTGGCGGCGGAGGTAGAGGCCGAGCTCATGGTGTTTCCTTTGTTCTGATCAGGCAAATGACGGTTATGCCACTGAGTCTAGCGCGCTTGCAGGCCAGGCGGACAGGCGAAAGCTTCCATTTAGGCGTAGCCTGTAGGAAGGTTCCCGACAGGAGGTTGCTGATGTTGCATGCGATCCTCACCGCGTTGCTCCTGGCTGGCCTGCCCATGGCCGAAGCCGCCAGCGCGCCACCCCGGCTCAATACACCCGTGCCCGGCGCCCCCGGCACGCCCACGCCCACGCCCTATCCGCAGATCACCCCGAGTACGCCGCCGAAGGCTTATGACAGCCAGCCTGGCGCACCGTTGTTGCCGCCAATGCCGGTGCCTGGGCCGCCGAAGGACCAGCCATTGCCAGGCTTGCGGCCAGAGCCGCCGAAGGTGCAGGTGGAGGAGGATTGAAGTGATGGTTTTGGGTGGGAGGCGATTGTCGTGAAATGTGCGGTGTTGCGAAGATCGGGCGCCGCCCGCGCGCCTATATCACAGGCCTCACTGGCCCGAAACAGATGTGGGAGCAGCCTTGTGCTGCGAAGCGCCGCGCGGGCGGCGCTCGATCTCAAAGGCTCTATGTCCCCAGCGCCATACGCCTGAAGGCTACACCACCCCCAACTCGCCAAACACAAAGGCATACTCCAGCGCCACATCCTTGAGCCCCTGGTACCGCCCACTCATGCCGCCATGCCCAGCCCCCATTTCAGTCTTGAGCAGCAGCAAGTTGTCATCGGTCTTGCGCGTGCGCAGGCGCGCGACCCACTTGGCAGCCTCCCAATACTGCACGCGGCTGTCGTTGTACCCGGCCACCACCAGCATGGCGGGGTAGGCCTGGGCTGTTACGTTCTCGTACGGTGCATAGGCCTTGATGCGCTCATACACCTCGGGCTCTTGCGGGTTGCCCCATTCGTCGTACTCGGTGACGGTCAGCGGCAGGTCGGGGTCGAGCATGGTGTTGAGCACGTCGACGAAAGGTACTTCGGCAATCGCGCAGCGGAACAACTCGGGGCGCAGGTTGAGCACAGCGCCCATCAACAACCCACCCGCGCTGCCGCCGCTGATGGCCAGGCGCTCGGGCGAGGTCACGCCTTCGGCGATCAGGTGCTCGGCACAGGCGATGAAGTCGGTGAAACTGTTTAGCTTGTGTGCCTGCTTGCCGGCCCGGTACCAGGCTTCACCCAACTCGCCACCACCGCGCACGTGGGCAATGGCAAAGGCCACGCCGCGCTGCAGCAGGCTCAGGCGGGCATGCGAGAACCACGGGTCGAGGCTTTCGCCATAGGCGCCGTAGCCATACAGGTACAGCGGCACGGTCTTGCCCAGGTCTTCGCGGCGGCGCACCAGGCTGATCGGCACCTGTGTGCCGTCCTGGGCGGTGGCCCACAGGCGCTGGCTGACATAGTCGTCGGCATCGAACGCACCCAGCACCGGGGTTTGCTTGAGCACCGCCTGTGCACCGGTGGCCAGCTCCAGCTGCCGCACCTGGGCCGGGCGGTTGAGCGCTTCGTAGCGCAGGCGTACGCGGGTGCTGACGAACTCAAGGCTGTCCTGCACGTAAAGGCTGTAGGCAGCATCCGGCAATTCGACACGGTAAGCCGCCAGGCCCTGGGGGCGTACTTCGATGATCGGCAGGCCACCTTCGCGCAGGCTCAGGGTCAATGCCCCTGCGTTGAGGCTTAGGCCTTCCAGCATCACCTCGTCGCTGTGCGCTACCAGCAACTGCCAGCGATCACGGGTCGGTACGTCATTGGCTGGGGCGTGGTACAGGGCGAAGTTGATGCCGTCCTGGTTGGTGCGGATGAACCAGCGCCACTCGCCATCGAGCTGGCCGTGGTCCGGGAAGTACTCATGGTCTTCAACCCGTGGCGCCAGGCAGGTGAACGGCAGCTGCGGCGTTTCGGCATCAAGTACCCAGGCCTCGCTGGTGGTCTTGCTGTTCAGCAGCAGTACCAACTGGCGTTCGGAGCTGGTGCGGTAACAATGCAGGAAGAAGCGGCCGTCGGGCTCTTCGAACACGGTTGGCGCGCCGCTGCTACCCAGGGTGTGACGACGCAGGCGCCAAGGGCGGTGGGTGTCATCCAGTTCGGCGAAGAACAGTGTCTGGCTGTCATTGGCCCAAGTCAGGCTGCCGTCGCAGTCCTCGAAGGGCAGGGTGGTGATGCTGCCGTCGCCCAGGTCCTTGACGTACAGGGTGTAGATCTCGTCGCCGCTGGTGTCGAGGCTGTAGGCCAGCAGGCGATGGTCGGGGCTGACGTTGAACGCCCCCAGTGACAGGAAGCCGCCGTTGGCCAGTGCGTTGGGGTCGAGCAGCAGCTGTTCGCGGCTTTCATCCACCGTGTTGGAGTCGTCAGCCGGGCGCGGGCAGCGGTAATGGCGCGGGTATTCGTCGCCGGCGGTGGTGCGGGTGTAGTACAGGTACGGGCCCCAAGGAGAAGGCAGCGACAGGTCGGTTTCCTGGATGCGGCCTTTGATTTCCTCGAACAGCTGTTCGCGCAGGGGGGCCTGGTCGGCCAGGCAGGCCTCCTGGTAGCTGTTCTCGGCCTGCAGGTATTCGAGCACCTCGGGCGCGTCGCGCTGTTGCAGCCAGGCGTATGGGTCGGCGGCTTGGTCTGCACGGGCGATGGGGGGCTGGGGCTTGGTGGGCATCGGGGGTCCTTGGCTGAGGGCTTGCGGTGCCTGTTCAGGCCGCTTCGCGGGCAAGCCTGAACAGGGAAGCGCTGTCTGCGCCCTGAAAAGTGTTTATCATAGGCAACTCTTTGCCTGGCTTGCACGAACACCATGACCGAGAACGACTATACCCTCGCCTGGGGCCTGTACGCCCTTGCCGCCCTGGGCTGCCTGTTGGTGGGCTTCAAGCTCACGGGTTGGATGTGGCGCTGGCTGCGCGAACCGCTGCGGGTGATCCTGGCGGTACTGCTGCTGACCCCGACCATCGTCGACCCGGTCAAGGACAGCTTTGCCCCGGCCATCGCCATTACCGCCCTGGATGTGGCCTTCAAGGTCGGCAACAACGCCTGGCGCGCGGTGTCCGATTTTGCCATGTACGGCATGATCGCCTTTGGCCTGTACTTGCTCTTCGTGCTGGTGCGCTGGCCGCTGGAAAAACGTGCCCGTGAGCGCCGCGAGCAAGCCGAAGCCGCGGCCAAGCGCCAGGCCGCCGAAGATGACGAGGTCCGGGTCGACGCCCCGCTGGCGGCCGAGCGCCGCGACCGTTACCGCAACGATCCACCCCCTGCCGCGCCTGCGGGCGGCGGTCGGGTCGAGCCTCGCCTGTAATCGGAGACACGCGCATGTGCGAACTGCTGGGCATGAGTGCCAACGTCCCCACCGATATCGTTTTCAGCTTCACCGGCCTGATGCAACGCGGCGGCCGCACCGGCCCGCACCGTGATGGCTGGGGTATCGGCTTCTACGAAGGGCGCGGCTTGCGCCTGTTCCAGGACCCCGCCGCGAGCAGCGAGTCGGAAGTCGCCAACCTGGTGCAGCGTTACCCGATCAAAAGCGAAGTGGTTATTGGCCACATCCGCCAGGCCAACGTCGGCAAGGTGTGCCTGTCCAACACCCACCCGTTCGTCCGCGAAATGTGGGGCCGCAACTGGTGCTTCGCGCACAACGGCCAGTTGGGCGATTTCAAGGGTGAAGCGACCTTCTATCGGCCCGTGGGCGATACCGACAGCGAAGCGGCCTTCTGCGACCTGCTCAACCGCATCCGCGCGGCCTTCCCAGAGCCGGTAGCCGTGGAACAGCTGCTGCCAGTGCTGGTCGAAGCCTGTGCCGGCTACCGTGGCAAGGGCGTGTTCAACTGCATGCTCAGTGACGGCGACTGGTTGTTCTGCTTCTGCTCGACCAAGTTGGTGCACATAACCCGGCGCGCACCTTTTGGTGCGGCACGGTTGAAAGATGTCGACCTGATCGTCGATTTTCACACCGAAACGACCCCCAATGACGTGGTCACGGTGATTGCCACCGAGGCCCTGACCGAGAACGAGACCTGGGCGCGTTACGCGCCGGGCGAGTGGGCACTGTGGCGGCACGGAGAGTGCGTTTCGCAAGGCCAGAGCTAAGGACGCTGCATGTTCAGAAGTTACCTGCGGTTGTTGCTGTTCACCTTCGGCCTACTGGCCGGTATCCAGGTTCCGGGGCTGGTCAATGACTACACCCAGCGGGTCGAGGCGCACCTGTTCGAATCGCGTCAGGCGCTGGATGGCTTCAAGCAGACGGCCGAACGCTTCTTCAATGGCGACCTCCAGGCGCTGCTGCGGCATTACCGCAGCAGTGATGACCCGGTGTTCAACAGTGATGCCAACAGCATCGAAAGCCTGATGATCCGCAACGAACTGCTGGAAAACGAATGGCAGGCGCTGCAAGGGTCGTGGGTAAGCCGTACCTGGCATGTATTGGTACAGCCGGACCCGCAAATGCGTGAAGAAACGCTCAAGGGCTACAGCTACCAGATTCTGCTGGTGCCAGAGGCGGTTGGCTGGGGCATTGGTGCCGGGTTTGTGCTGGCCTTTGTGGTCGAGAGCCTGTTGCTGGCGCTTGGCTGGGTGATCATGGGCGGGCGGCGCCGGGTGGTGAAGGAAAGCTGGCGCTGAGTCATGTAGTGCCTGTGCGGGCCTCTTCGCGGGGCAAGCCCGCTCCCACAAGAGTTTTGCAGTATTTAAGCTTTGCACTATCACTGTGGGAGCGGGCTTGCCCCGCGAAAGGGCCGGTAAAGGCAGCGATAATCCCTAGACCAGCACAATCCGTTTCCCACCCACATCCTGCGCATACCGCTCCAGCACCTGCCGGCACACCTCGACCACCTCATCCACCAATGCCACCCCAGTCTGCCAGGCCACCACCAGCTCCAGGCTAGGCGGCGGTTGCAGCCCTTCCAGCAGCACCAATTCCCCCAAGCCTAGCTCCGCATCCACCAAGGCCGGTGGCAGCGCACCCACCGCAAAGCCGTCGCGCAGTAGCCGGGTAATCGCTGCCACCGAGTTCACGCAGTTCAAGCGCGGTGTTTGCACCCCGGCACCTTGCAACAGGCTGAGCACCTCCTGGTGCGGCCTCGAGTTTTTCGAAAAGGTCACGATGCGCTCGCGGCCCAGTTCCGCCAGCGAGGCGTAATCACGGTGCTGGAGCGAGCCTGCGGCCACGATCCAGCCCATCGGGTAACGCGCCAGGTCCAGGCTGCGGATCGACTGTTCACGCAGCAGGTCGGTCTGCAGGATCACATCCAGAAAGCCCTTCTGCAGCTGCTCGCGCAGGTTCAGCGCGGTATCGGCCACCAGCTCGATCTCTACCTGCGGGTAGCGCTCGGTCAACGCCGCCACCAACGCGCTCATCCAGGTATGGATCACCGTGTCCATCACCCCGATGCGAATGCGCCCGATCTTGGCCCGGTCGCTGTCCAGCGATTGCTTCATGGCCTTGGCGGTGTCGAGCATGCGCTCGGCGTATTCCAGCACCTTGCTGCCCTCCGGGGTCAGGCTGACGCCGCGCGAGTCGCGCAGCAGCAGTTTGACGCCCAGGTCGGCTTCCAGCGCGGCGATGCGGCTAGAGACCGAGGCCTGGGTGGTGAACAGCTTTTCTGCGGTCAGGCGGAAGCTCTTGAGCCGGGCGACCCAGACGAAAGTTTCGAGGAAACGTAGGTTCATGATCAGTTTTTCTTGTTCCAGACCGGCGGTTTTTCTCGTTGGACGCACCCGGCGCGGTCTCTGAACAATGATGCCCAGGCCGCGACGCAATAGGTCGCCCCATAAAACAATACCAACAAGCCGAGGCAAGCATGAACCCCACCGGCGTGCAGCAGCAGGTCGCTTCACCTTCTTCGACCGGGCCTTTCGCCTGGTACCGCGACATCGACAAGCAGCAACGACGCACCTTCTGGAGCTGCAAGATCGGCTATGGCCTGGACGGCATGGACACGCAGATGCTCAGCTTCGTCATCCCCACGCTGATCATGCTGTGGGGCATCAGCACCGCCGAGGCCGGGCTGATCCATACCAGTACGTTGATCGCGTCTGCCATCGGCGGCTGGGTCGCCGGCATCCTTTCCGACCGTATTGGCCGGGTCCGCACCTTGCAGCTCACGGTGCTGTGGTTCGCGTTCTTCACCTTCCTCTGCGGCTTCGCGCAAAACTACGAACAGCTGCTGATTGCCCGTACCCTGATGGGCTTCGGTTTTGGCGGTGAATGGACCGCCGGCGCGGTGCTGATCGGCGAAGTGATCCGCGCCCAGGACCGTGGCAAGGCGGTGGGCATGGTGCAGTCTGGTTGGGCCATCGGCTGGGGCTTGACCGCAATTCTGTACGCGCTGCTGTTCTCCTGGCTGCCGGCCGAGCAGGCCTGGCGCGCGCTGTTCTTGTTGGGGCTGGTGCCGGCCGTGTTCGTGATCTTCGTGCGCCGCCTGGTCAAGGACCCGGAGGTGTACCGCCAGGCCAAGGCGGCTGAGGCGGTCGAAGCACCGTCGCACTTCTACGAAATCTTCGCCCCCGGCATGCTCTGGACGACCGTGCGTGCATCCTTGCTGACCACCGGAGCGCTGGGCGGTTACTACGCGATCACCTCGTGGTTGCCAACCTTCCTCAAAAACGAGCGCGGCCTCAGCGTGCTGGGTACCGGTGGCTATTTGGCGATGGTGATCGTCGGTTCCTACATCGGCTATGTGGTCAGCGCGTACCTGTCCGACCTGCTGGGCCGCAAGAAGAACTTCATCCTGTTCGCCGTGGGCTCGTTCATCATCGTGCTGCTGTACACGCAGGTGCCGGTCAGCGATGGCGTGATGCTGTGGCTGGGCTTCCCGCTGGGGTTCTTCGCCTCGGGCATCTTCAGTGGCATGGGCGCGTTCCTGACCGAACTGTTCCCCACCCGCATTCGTGGCTCGGGGCAGGGCTTTTGCTACAACATCGGCAAGGTCATCGCCGCACTGTTCCCCTTGCTGATCGGCGTGCTCAGCCAACAGGTGCCACTGGGGTTGGGGATTGGTGTTTTCTCGGCTGTCTCGTACGGCGTGGTAATCCTGGCAGCGCTCAGCCTGCCGGAAACACGCGGCAAACACCTTCAGGCGCGGTAAGGTAGGCCTATGAACAGCGACAAGGGAGTCTGTGTGGTGGAACGCCTGCTTCTCAATTGTGACATGGGCGAGAGTTTTGGCAGCTGGCGCATGGGCCTGGATGCCGAAGTGATGCCGTTTATCGATTGCGCCAACATCGCCTGCGGCTACCACGCCGGCGACCCCAGCATCATGCGCCGTACTGTGGAGTTGGCACTGGCCCATGGCGTGACCATCGGCGCGCACCCGGCCTACCCAGACCTGGTCGGCTTCGGCCGCCGCTCCATGGCCTGCAGCCCTGAGGAAATCCGCGACCTGCTGCACTACCAGATCGGTGCGCTGGACGGCATCTGCAAGGTGCTTGGCAGCCGGGTGGCCTACGTCAAACCCCATGGCGCGCTGTACAACGACATGATGGCCGACCCGCTCAAGTTGCGCGCGGTGCTCGAAGCCGTGGCGGCCTATGACAGCGGCTTGCCGTTGATGCTCATGGCCACTGCCGACGACAGTGCGGCACAGGCCCTGGGGGAGAAGATTGGCGTGCCGCTGTGGTTCGAGGCCTTCGCCGACCGCGCCTACACCGCCAGTGGCCACCTGGTCTCGCGGCGCCTGCCCGGCGCCGTGCACCATGACCCGGCGCTTGTGGTCGAACAGGCCGTGCGCCTGGCCCGTGGTGAAACCCTTGTTGCGGACGATGGCAGCGCGTTGCGCCTGCGCGCCAGCACCCTGTGCGTGCACGGCGATAACGACAGTTCAGTGGCCGCGGTGCGGCAGATCCGCCAGGCCCTCGATGCGCTGGAGCACGCATGAAATTGCGCATTGAAGTGGTCGCCTTCGATAGCCTGATGGTGCGCCTGTTCGACACCATCGATGAAGCCAACATGCCGTGGATGCTCGCGGCCAGCCAGCGCTTGAGTACCGCGTTCGGGAAGCACCTGGTGGACTTGGTGCCTTCCTACACCACGCTGATGGTGCAGTTCGATCTGCCGCCTGGGCAGGCGAGGGCGCTGATCACCCAAGCGCTGGAGGGGCTGCAGCCGGACACCGGCAGCGGTGGCCGTCGGCATGAGATTCCGGTGTGGTACGACGCCAGTGTTGGCCCTGAATTGCCCGTATTGGCGGCGCGCACCGGCCTGAGTGAGCAAGCGGTGATCCGCCTGCACAGCGAGCGCGAGTACCCGGTATTCGCCCTCGGCTTCGCCCCAGGCTTCGGCTTCATGGGGCTGGTGGACGAGCGGCTGGCATCGCCGCGCCTGAGCACCCCGCGCAAGCGTGTGGCGGCGGGCAGCGTGGGTATCGCCGAGCGCCAGACCGCCGCTTACCCGGCGGTATCGCCAGGCGGCTGGAACCTGATCGGGCGTACCCCGGTGCGCCTGTTCGACCGTGAACGCGAAGGCTACAGCTTGTTGCAACCGGGTGACCGGGTGCGTTTCGTGGCGGTTTCCCACGCCGAGTTCAGGGCGTTGGGGGGGGATGACAGCCCACTGGAGGCGCAGGCATGACGCAGTTGAAGATCGAGGCCAGCACCGCGCTGTGCCAATTGCAGGATGCCGGGCGGTTTGGCGTGCGCCACTTGGGCGTGACCCAGGGCGGGGCCCTGGACTGGGTGGCGATGAATTGGGCCAACTGGTTGCTGGGCAACCCGCTGGGGGCGCCAGTGATCGAGGTGGCGTTGGGCGGATTCAGCGTGGTGGCGGAGCAGGATTGCGTCCTGGCCTTGGCGGGCGCCGACCTGGATGCGCGGGTTGAGGATCAGCCCCTGGCGCCTTGGCGCAGCTTTACCCTGGCCAAGGGCCAGCAGCTGACGTTGAGGCAGCCCAAGCAGGGCGTACGCGCTTATCTTGCTGCGCCTGGCGGGTTCCAGGCCGAGTCAGTGCTGGGCAGTTGCGCCACCGTTGTACGTGAAGAACTTGGCGGCATCGATGGGCGAGGGGGCGCGCTTGGCAAAGGTCAGGGGCTGACATTTGCCGGTTCATCCCCGGCCTTGCGCGAGGTGCCTGGGGCGTTGCGGCCCGTGTATTCGGCGAAGCCTGTGCTCGACCTGGTGATGGGCGCGCAGATCGGTGACTTCAGCGGCATGAGCCTGTTTGAAGCGTTCAACAGTGACTGGACTTTGGACAGCCGAGCAGACCGCATGGGGATCCGATTGCTTGGGCCACAGCTGGTTTACCAGGGTGCGCCGATGATCTCCGAAGGGATTCCGCTGGGCGCGGTGCAGGTGCCGCCAGATGGGCAGCCGATCGTGCTGCTCAATGATCGGCAGACCATTGGCGGGTATCCGCGGCTGGGGGCGTTGACGCCGTTGGCGCTGGCGCAATTGGCGCAGTGCATGCCGGGGGCGGGGGTGCGGTTCAGGGCGGTGGTGCAGGAGGAGGCTTGGCGGGAACAGCAGGGTTATCTGAACCGTTGGCGGTGAAGCTACCGGCCTCTTCGCGGGACAAGCCCGCTCCCACAGGTAAGGTGCTGTCCCTAAGAACAGCACCCTACCTGGACTGCACTTGAACCTGTGGGAGCGGGCTTGTCCCGCGAAGAGGCCGGTGCAAGCGATATCACTTAGACAGGTACCGCATCCCATCCTCCAACCCCTGCAAGGTCAGTGGGTACATCTTGTCCTCGATCAAATCCCGCACCAGGTGCGTAGATGCCGTGTAGTCCCACGCCTGCTTCGGATACGGGTTGATCCAGATGATCTTCTTGAATTTCTCCATGAAGCGCTGCATCCAGACATACCCGGCCTCTTCGTTCCAGTGCTCGACGCTGCCACCGGGCTGGGTGATCTCATAGGGCGCCATGGCCGCGTCGCCGACGAACACCACTTTGTAGTCATCGCCGTACTTGTGCAGCAGGTCGAAGGTGGAGAACCGCTCCGAGGTGCGCCGTAGGTTGTTCTTCCACACCGACTCGTACACGAAGTTGTGGAAGTAGTAGTACTCCAGGTGCTTGAACTCGGTCTTGCAGGCGGAAAACAGCTCTTCGCAGACTTTGACGTGGGCATCCATCGAGCCACCGATGTCGAACAGCAACAGCAGCTTGACGGTGTTGCGCCGCTCCGGGCGCATCTGGATGTTCAGCAACCCGGCGTCGCGTGCGGTGTGGTCGATGGTGCCGTCGATATCCAGCTCTTCGGCAGCGCCTTCACGGGCAAACTTGCGCAGCCGGCGCAAGGCCAGCTTGATGTTGCGCGTGCCCAGCTCGACCTGGTCGTCGAGGTTCTTGTATTCGCGCTGGTCCCACACCTTCACCGCCTTGCCCTGGCGCTGGCCAGCCTCGCCCACGCGGATGCCTTCGGGGTTGAAACCGCCTGAACCGAATGGGCTGGTGCCGCCGGTGCCGATCCACTTGTTGCCGCCGGCGTGGCGTTCCTTTTGCTCTTCGAGGCGTTTCTTGAATTCCTCGATCAGCTTGTCCAGGCCGCCCAGCGACTGGATTTGCGCGCGTTCTTCATCGGTGAGCGAGCGCTCGAATTCCTTGCGCAGCCAGTCTTCGGGGATCAGCGCTTCAAGGTGGCGGTCGAGGTTTTCCAGGCCCTTGAAGTAGGCCGAGAATGCTCGGTCGAATTTGTCGAAATGGCGCTCGTCCTTCACCAGGATCGCCCGTGCCAGGTAGTAGAACTCGTCCATGTCGGCGAACACCACGCGTTTTTGCAGGGCATTGAGCAGGTCGAGCAGTTCGCGTACCGACACCGGCACCTTGGCCGCGCGCATTTCGTTGAACAGGTTGAGCAGCATGGCCGGCCCCTCAGCGGTTGCCGCGTCGGCTCATGAACGCCAGGCGCTCGAGCAATTGAACGTCCTGCTCGTTCTTCACCAGGGCGCCCGCCAGGGGCGGGATGGCCTTGGTCGGGTCACGCTCACGCAGCACCCCTTCGCCGATGTTGTCGGCCATCAACAGCTTGAGCCAGTCGACCAGCTCGGAGGTGGAGGGCTTTTTCTTCAGGCCCGGCACCTTGCGCACGTCGAAGAACACGTCCAACGCCTCGCTGACCAGCGATTGCTTGATGTTCGGGTAGTGCACGTCGACGATCTGTTGCAGCGTGGCGCGGTCGGGGAAGGCGATGTAGTGGAAGAAGCAGCGGCGCAGGAAGGCGTCGGGCAGTTCTTTTTCGTTGTTCGAGGTAATGATGATGATCGGGCGCTGCTTGGCCTTGATGGTCTCGTCGGTTTCGTAGACATAGAACTCCATCTTGTCGAGTTCTTGCAGCAGGTCGTTGGGGAACTCGATGTCGGCCTTGTCGATTTCGTCGATCAGCAGGATGACCCGCTCCTCAGCCTCGAAGGCTTCCCAGAGCTTGCCCTTTTTCAGGTAATTGCGCACATCGTGGACTTTTTCGGTGCCCAACTGCGAGTCGCGCAGGCGGCTGACCGCATCGTACTCGTAGAGGCCCTGGTGGGCCTTGGTGGTGGACTTGATGTGCCAGGTGATCAGGCGGGCGCCGAAGGAGGCCGCGAGCTGCTCGGCGAGCATGGTCTTGCCAGTGCCCGGTTCGCCTTTGACCAGCAGCGGGCGTTCGAGGGTGATGGCCGCGTTTACCGCCAGTTTCAGGTCGTCTGTGGCGACGTAGTCGCGGGTGCCTTCGAACTTCATGGGAGTGTCCTCTGCGGGTGGCTGTGCCGGCCTTTTCGCGGGGCAAGCCCGCTCCCACAGGAGCACCACAAGCCTTGAGAACTGTGGTATCCCTGTGGGAGCCGGCTTGCCGGCGATAGGGCCATGACAGCCAGTACCTATTTTTGATTTGTTACCGACTATAACGCGGGGCTCGGCGCCTGCAAACGCAGACTGGGTATTCAGTCCCTGAATGCCCCGTCACGCGCTTTCAGTCGGACTTTGGCGCAGGCTGCTCATACCGCGCATTGAACGCCTGGACAAAGCCATTACGCAGGATCTGCAAAAACGCCTCGAAGGCACTGACATCCTGCTTGTGCACACTGCCACTAAGCTCCACCCGGGTGGCGAACTGGTTTTTCGGCTGGTTTTTCAACACCGATTCGGTGCCCCCCACCAGCGCCTCCCACACCGAGCGGAAAAAGCCCTTGTCCTTGTTCTGCACGTCCTGCTGCCAGTTGAACACATCGACATCGCGCAGCAACGGCTTGATATAGCCCGTAAGCCGGCCCTTCTCAGCCTGGGCTTCGATCACCAGGTCGCCATGCCCGGCATTGAAGTCGAACTTGCCATAAGCGCTGGCAAAGTCATTGAGCTTGCGCAACTGAAAGTCGGTGGCGCGCAGGCGGAATTCGAAGTCGTCGAAGTCGCTGAACGGGTCGAAGGTAGCGCGGCTCTCGACCTTGGCATCCCCGAACAACACGGCATTGGCGTCGAAACTGGCGTCGCGCCGGCCTTTTTCGTTGCGCACGTTGGTCAGGTTACGAATGCTGGCGTCGAGCCGGGTCGCCTTGAGGTTGACGGGGGGCTTGGAGGTGAAGTTGCGAAAGGTCAGCACGCCGTCTTCAATGCGCACTTCGTTGAGGGTGATCGGCAGCAGTTTTTCCAGTTGTTGGCGCCAATCGGTGCCGCGGCCGGTCTGTGACGCCTGCTTGCTGCCGCCATCGACAAAGTTCAGCGCTGGCCGCACGAAGGTCACCTCGGCCACTACGGCGCGGTCGTGCCACAACGCGTGCCAGCTCACCGACAGGTCGATCAAGGGCGCATCGAGCAGCGGCACCGGGACCTTGCCGCTGGTCTTGACGATCTTCAGGCCGTTGATCTGGTAAGCGCCGCGCCACCAGGCCAGGTCGACGTCGACGACCTGGCCGCGGTAGTCACCCATGTCGGCCAGCTTGTCGTTGAGGTAGTCGCGCACCAGGTAGGGCAGGGCCAGGTGCAGGGCCACCAGCAGCACGACCAGGCTGGCCAGGCCGACCAGCGGCCAGCGGTAGCGACCTTTCATCGAAGGTTCTCCTAGGCTGGATGTGCGGTTGACCGCAGCCGCCGCCTGGGAGTTCGAACAGGCTTTACGGGCCAACGGGGCAGGCTTACCCTTGAAGTCTTTCCCTGCATCTTCATGTTCAAGGACCCCTGCCATGAGCCGTATCTACGCAGACAACGCCCATTCCATCGGTAACACGCCGCTGGTGCAGATCAACCGCATCGCCCCGCGTGGGGTGACCATCCTGGCCAAGATCGAAGGGCGCAACCCGGGCTACTCGGTCAAATGCCGGATCGGCGCGAACATGGTCTGGGACGCCGAAAGCAGCGGCAAGCTCAAGCCCGGCATGACCATCGTCGAGCCCACCTCGGGCAACACCGGCATTGGCCTGGCGTTCGTTGCCGCCGCCCGTGGCTACAAGCTGATCCTGACCATGCCGGCCTCGATGAGCTTGGAGCGGCGCAAAGTGCTCAAGGCCTTGGGTGCCGAATTGGTGCTGACCGAGCCGGCCAAGGGCATGAAGGGCGCCATCGAGAAGGCCAACGAAATCGTCAACTCCGACCCGGCCCAGTACTTCCAGCCAGGCCAGTTCGAAAACCCGGCCAACCCGGCAATCCATGAAAAGACCACCGGCCCGGAGATCTGGAACGACACCGACGGCGCCGTCGATGTGCTGGTGGCCGGTGTGGGCACTGGCGGTACCATCACCGGCGTTTCGCGCTACATCAAGCAGACCCAGGGCAAGTCGATCCTCTCGGTGGCGGTGGAGCCGGTGGCCTCGCCGTTGATCAGCCAGACCCTGGCCGGTGAAGAACTCAAGCCCAGCCCGCACAAGATCCAGGGCATTGGCGCGGGCTTTGTGCCGAAGAACCTCGACCTCTCCATGGTCGACCAGGTCGAGACGGTGACCGACGAAGAGTCCAAGGCCATGGCCATTCGGCTGATGCAGGAAGAGGGTATTTTGTGCGGTATTTCCTGTGGCGCAGCGATGGCGGCGGCAGTGCGCCTGGCGGAAAAACCAGAGATGCAGGGTAAGACCATCGTCGTAATCCTGCCCGACTCTGGCGAGCGTTACCTGTCGAGCATGCTGTTCAGCGATATGTTCAGCGAGCAGGAAAACCAGCAGTAATCGCCTCGTCCTCTGATCAGGCGCAACACTCGGTAATCCGGTTTATTGCAGAATCTTCATGAATGAGATCCCGCCCAGGTTGTTTTTACCGGGGCGGGATGGGTTTATGATGGCCGGATGATTTTTTCGGCAGCAGGCGGCGCAGGCCTGCTTCCTTTCCAAGGAGTGTTGCATGACCTTTTCCTTTGCAGCCAAGGCGGGTGTCCTGCTGGTGTTTTTCGGCAGCGTGCTGTTCGTGCACCTGCGCGGCAAGGCGCGCCTGCCGGTGTTGCGCCAGTTCGTCAACCATTCGGCGCTGTTCGCTCCCTATAACGCCTTGATGTACCTGTTTTCTGGCGTGCCGTCCAAGCCGTACCTGGACCGTCAGCGCTTCCCTGAACTGGATGTGCTGAAGGACAACTGGCAGGAAATCCGCGAAGAGGCCATGCGCCTGTTCGATGAGGGCTATATTCGCGCAGCTGAAAAAGACAACGACGCCGGCTTCGGTTCGTTCTTCAAGAAGGGCTGGAAGCGCTTCTACCTGAAGTGGTATGACAAACCGCTGCCGTCGGCCGAGGCCTTGTGCCCGCGCACCGTCGAGCTGGTCAGCAGCATCCCCAACGTCAAGGGCGCGATGTTCGCCTTGCTGCCCGGTGGCAGCCACCTGAACCCGCACCGAGACCCGTTCGCCGGCTCGTTGCGCTATCACCTGGGCTTGTCCACGCCCAATTCCGACGACTGCCGCATCTACGTCGATGGCCAGGTGTATGCCTGGCGTGACGGCGAGGACGTGATGTTCGACGAAACCTACGTGCACTGGGTCAAGAACGAGACCGACGTCACCCGCGTGATCCTGTTCTGCGACATCGAACGCCCGCTGAGCAGCCCGCTGATGACCCGCATCAACCGCCAAGTCAGTGCCTTCCTCGGCCGCGCCACCGCGCCGCAGAACACCGACGACGAGCGCGTCGGCGGGATCAACCAGGCGTATGCCTGGAGCAAGCGTTTCAGCAACAAGATCAGTAGCCACGTGAAGCAGTTCAAGCGCGCCAACCCCAAGGCCTACCGCATTCTGCGGCCGGTGTTGGCGGTGGTGGTGGCGTATCTGTTGTATCGCTGGTTGATCTGATTTCTACCCACTGGGGCTGCTTTGCAGCCCTCTCTGGCCCAAAATCTGTAATCGGATGCAAGTGCTTGTGTATTAGGGGTGTGCTATCTCAAGAAGTCGAACCCGTCGAACGTATAGGAAATACGAAAAGTTCCGGGTACAGGAAGTATGCTGCCCTGTGTTTCAGTGGATTGATGCAAGGCTTCAAGGTGCATAAAAAGTTGCTCTACGTAAGCGGAATGCATGTCGAATGCACGGTATTCCCCCCTGAGGGAATAGTCACCTTCTAGGGCATAATATCGCAGTATTCGAGGGTCCTCGCTTGGCGGTGTTCTGGGGGTTACTTCAATGTTTCTAATTATTCCGTTGCAGGCCTCTGTGACGAACGCTGAATGAGCGAGTGGCAGTTGTGAGTTTCTGAAGAAGCTACTCGTTGATTCGAGGCTTTCCAGAACTTTGTCTACATTGCCAAAAGCCATCCTCCATGTGGCCTTGCGGATACAGAAATTGGGCAAGGCATCACTGTCCGTGTCAGACGCATAGAGGCCGTAGAACGTCCCAGTCTTCTTCTCAAATACTGAAATGCCGAGTGTTAATTTGAAAACAAGCAGCGCTTCATCCGAGAAGGTTGCGCTGATTGTTGTGGCCTCGTGCATCAAGGCGCTCACCAGCTGGCGTGCCCCTGGAGGGGAGATATAAGCTTGCATGCGGGATTGATGACCAGCAGGCGTTTGGGTCAGGTCTTTTTCCCATGAGAGGTTGTGCATTATCATTTCCTTCGCATGTCTTTCAAGCGGCCGAGGAATTCGGGGTTTGTTGATTTGAACCGATCTACAGTCCAAACATTAGAGCGGGAGTCGATGGCGAGGTTTCGCCGTGAGTCCCCATAGTTAGCTTTTTCCTCGTGTGCATCAACACCTTGGTTTTTCCACCATTTATCATCCCGAGCCGTCAGCTTTCCAACCGGCGCATCAGGGATTTCGAAATCATCATCCGATGCCTCATTGTGCTCCTCGTTGAAGCTCAGGCGGTTTTTCCAGCTAGAGGTGTTGTCTTGATCTGCCCACGAAGGCGTATTGTCAAGCTTGAATGAAGATTCAAACCCACCAAGGTCCTGGTTTGAGCCGTTGTTGGAGTTTGTCGTGATGGTGCGACCGGTCAGCGCGCTAAGCAACCGAGCAAAGAAACTACTAAGCGTCTGACTCAATGCTTGCTTGCCATCAGGGTCCACATATTTGCACGGGTTACCCAAGTATCTCGACGCGAGCAGTCTCTACCCAGGTAGCGGTGCAAAGCGGCCAGACGGTGTTGCTGGGGGGCTTGATCAAACAGAACGAGGCCGACAGTCAGAGCCGTGTGCCTTGGTTGGGCAGGGTACCTGGGGTGTGCTGGCTGTTCAGCGATACGCAGCGTAGCCATGGCCGTACCGAGTTGATCGTGCTGATCACGCCGAAGGTGGTGAGTGATGCCAGCACGGCCCGCCAGGTGACGGGTGAGTATCGGCAACAGTTGCAGCTCATACGGCCTGGATTGAGTGAGGGGTGAGCCACTGATTAACTGATTATCCCGCCGTGTTGCGTTGAGTAATGCTGTGTGTGGAAGGTCCGGGCCGGGCGTGATAGCACAGCCCGGACCTTAGCGATCAGTTAATCAGCTCCCGTCGCAACGATTGGCACAAGAGGAGCGGGGGCAGCGCCCTCGCACTTGGTGTTGCTGGAGTCTTTATTGTTGCGTGATGCCAAAATTTTTCAGATAGGTTTGCGCGAGCGTCCCATCGGGCCCAGGTTTTTTTGAAATGGCTGCAAGTTCGCCAATGGAAATGAAGTGATCATGGATCACCTCTTTGAACTCGCCATTAAAGAATTCTCGCTTGACCGCTATTACCGCCAATTCGTCGCATGCGCTTTCAATGGCTAGCCATTCCATGTTGCGGCTACATAGAACTATCGGGTAATCGAGCGTGCCGTCAAAAAAAGTCCTGTTGCCATGCTCAAATTCTTCAAGGTCATTGAGGGTATTCTTTCCACTGAAGGAAAGGCAGCTACCCTCTTGAGTGGCCTCACCCAGATATTTGACGATCACCGGCGCGCAAAATTGATGGGTGCTGGAGTCGATAAGTGACGCCATTACCGTGTCATTGTCCAGCATGGGCCTTTCTATAAAATAGAAAACACAATCACGATATTTGAATACGTTCTGTGGGAGCTCCTTGTCAAACGCTAAATGCTCAGAGATTTTGGTTGTAATATCAACGGTGTCTTGAAAGTTTAACTTTAGCATCATGGTGTTGATCCAAATCGTATTTTTGTCAGGTCTTTTTTGTCACCTGTCATGCGCATCGCAGCTGACGGGCCGCCGGTGCTCGTGGATTTTTCATAGAATCTATAGGTTTTCTGGCTATTGGTGAGTTAGGACGGATCCGTCTTTCGAGGTGCTGTGTTTGTAGCCATTAGATTTAGCGTCGATTGCTGCCTCGGGCGTGCGGTCTGCTTGAATTTGGTTTGAACTGTTTTTTGTGAATTTTGAGGGGGAACTGACAGGCGTCCAAGGCGCGTTTCGGCAGTCGTCAGCGTTTTTCCGAAGCTTGCTATATTTTCCCACCCCGTATCGCGTCTATCGCGACGCTTGCGAGGCCAGGGACAGAGGGAATTACAGAAATCACAGCATCGAAGGCAAAATACCATCACAACCACCTGGCTATCCCCCTGCATTATCAGGGCGCACAAAAAAGGCGGTCATTGCCGTGACCGCCCCTAGCCAAGCCCGCGCTGCGCTACCTCACGCCGGCTCCAGCGCCTCGACCACCTTCCCGCGGCTCAGGTGCACCACCTTGTCCGCCGTATCGAAGTAGCGGTCATCATGCGAGATCACGATGATGGTCTTGCCCAACCGCTTCAGGTCCGGCAGCAGCTCGGTGTAGAACACCCGGCGGAAGGTCGGGTCCTGGTCCGCCGCCCATTCGTCAAACACCAATACCGGCCGCCCATCCAGCCAGGCGTTGACCAGCGCCAGGCGTTTGCGTTGGCCGGTGGAAAGGTCGGTGGTGGTAAACGCACCATCGCGCACGCTCACCTTATGGGCGATTTCCAGCCGCTCCAGGTAGCGCGTGGCATCGCTGGGCAGGCTGTGCTCGTGCTCGGGCAGGTCTTCGAACAGGTAGTAGTCGGCGAACACGGTGGTGAACAGCTGGCGATAGTCGTCCAGCCCCTGCGGGTCAACGGCCTTGCCGTTCAGGCGCACTTCGCCGCGTTGCGGGGTATACAGGCCCAGCAGCAGCTTGATCAGCGAGGTCTTGCCGCAGCCGTTTTCGCCGACGATGAACAGGATCTCGCCCGGCGCGATGCTCAGGTTCACCGGCCCGACGCGGAAGGGTTCGTTGCCGTCCACCGGTGGGTAGGCGTATTCGACATTGTGCAGCTCCAGGTGCGCGCTGCCGGGGGCGGTGTGCTTGATCGGCTGGTCCAGCAGCAGGTGCGGTTCGGGCGAGGAAAAGCGCTCGGACAGGTCGGCGATGCGGCGGAACGCCACTTGCGCGCGGCCGAGAATCGGCAGGTTGCCGATCAGTGTCTCCAGCGGGCCTTTCATGTACAGCAGCACCAGCACGAACCCGCTCATTACGGCCGGGTCGTTGCTCGGCCACAGCGACTGCAGGGCCAGGGTCAGGCCGATGACCACGAAGAACAGCATCGAGCCGAGGCTCTTGGCGGCCACGAAAATGTTGATGGCGCGGATGTGGGTGTTGGCGATGAAGTCGGCGGTGCCCTGGATGTTGCGGGTCAGCATGGCATGGCGGCGGCGGCGGTCGATGCGCAGCTCTTTGGCGCCTTCGGCAATCGCCGAGTAGTGCTTTTGCAGGTTGTCCTCGGCATCGCGGGCGGCGTTGAAACCGGCCACGCCTTTTTGCCGGGCCACGTACTGCACGGCGCTGCCGATGCCGATCGCCACCAGGGTGATGAGGAAGATCGGCCACGACAGCCAGGCCAGGTAGGCCAGGCAGCCAGTCACGGTGGTCAGCGAGATGGCCAGCGGGGCGAAGGCGAAGGCGAAGTCGCTGATGGTGTCGACGTCACGGGTCAGCACCGGGATCAGGCGGTGGGTGCGGTAGCGCTCGATCTGCTCGATCGGCGCCGACAGCACCTTGGCGCCGAGGTCTTTGCGCAGCCGGGCGATGACCTTCTGGCCTACGTAGTTGGTGCCACTGTCGGCGGCCACGCTGCTCACCAGCGCCAGCACGCACAGGCCGGCGAAGGCCAGGATCACGCCCTGGCTCATGCCATCGGGGGCATGCAGGCCCTGGTTGACGGTGGCCAGCAGCGCGGTCACGGCCAGGCCGCCGACCATGCCCAGCAGCACCGAGACAATGACCGCCGGGCGGTAGGGTTTGAGCAGGCCCAGCAATTCGCGGATGGCCCCGGGGGAAGACGTTTTCATGAAGCGCGATCTCGGTGAGGGAGTGGAGGTGGGCGGCGCGGCGGGGTCAGCTCCCGAGGGCCAGGGTGCCCTTCATCAAGGTGCTGTGGAACGGGAACGAGCAGTAGAAGCTGTAGGCAGTGCCGGCCTTCAACGAACGGGTGTCGAGGGTGACGCTGTCTTTTTCGCCACCGCCAATCAGGCGGGTATGGGCGATGACCCGGGTATCGCCTGGCTTCACGTAGTCCTGTGCCTCGCCTGCCTTCAGGCCGTCGTCCAGCACGCCTTGCATATCTGCCTGGGTGCTCAGGACCCAGTTATGACCCATGACGTTCTTCGGCATTTCGCCAGGGTGGGCGAGGGTGACGGTGAACGACGTGCAGGCCTTGGGGATGGTGATTTCGGCCTTGTCGAAGGTCATCTGGTCGGTGCCGTGTATTTCCACGGCGCAGTGCTCGGCCGACCAGGCGACGGCAGGGGCCGCGGCAAGCAAGGCGAGGAGCAGAAGCTGGCGAGTCATGTAGGGTTCCTGGACGATAAAAGGGTGCACATCGTTCAGACGAACCGGCGCGCGTTCGCTTTACCTGTGTGTTCGCGCGGGTGAATTTCTGCCGGGCATGCTCGTTCATCTAGTCAGGCGCCCTGATGGCGCAGCATCCCTTTCGCCGCCACGGCGGCCCTGGCTTGAGGTGACGGTACATGAGTGAATTGCTGAGCTTTGCGATCGAACCCCTGGACGCTGCCCGCGGCGACCTGCCGTTGTTGGTGCGCGCGCCGGAGCCTGGCATCGACCTGCTCGACGCGTTCGACGAGCTGAAACCGCTGGTTGACCGCCACCTGCTGGACGCAGGCGGCATCCTGTTCAGGGGCTTCCAGGTGGGCGGGGCTGAGGCTTTTCGCCAGTTCGCCGCCGCGTTCGGCCACCCGCTGCTCAACTACGAGTTCGGCTCCACGCCGCGCAGCAACGTGACCCAAGGCGTTTACACCTCGACCGAGTACCCGGCGCACCAGAGCATCCCGCTGCACAACGAGCAGGCCTACACCCTCGAGTGGCCGATGAAGATCTGGTTCTACAGCGTGATCCCCGCCGAGACCGGCGGCGAGACGCCGATTGCCGACAGCCGCGAGGTGTATCGGCGGATGCCAGCGCGCATTCGTGAGCGATTGGTCGAGAAGGGCCTGATGTATGTGCGCAACTACGGCAACGGCCTGGACGTGGAATGGTCGCAGGTGTTCAACACCGAAGACCCGCGGCAGGTCGAGGCCTACTGCCGTGCGCATGCCATTGAATGCATCTGGAAGGAGGATGGCGAGTTGCGCACACGCCAACGCTGCCAGGTGGTAGCGCGTCATCCGGTGACGGGGGAGGACGTGTGGTTCAACCAGGCGCACCTGTTCCATGTGTCTAACCTGCAGCCGGAGGTGCGGGAGGCGTTGATGGACATCGTCGAGGAAGAAGACCTGCCGCGCAATGTGTATTACGGCGATGGCTCGACCATTGAGGACGCGTTACTTGATGAGGTACGCGGGGTGTTGGATGAGTGCACTATCAGTTTCCCTTGGCTGGAGAATGATGTGCTGATGCTCGATAACATGCTCGCGGCGCATGCGCGTTCGCCGTTTACGGGGAAGCGTAAGGTGGTGGTGGCGATGGCGGAGGGGCATTCGCAGGTGGGGCGGTGAGGAGGTGCATGCCTTGGGGGTTTTGTCGCCTGTGAGATCGAGCGCCGCCCGCGCGGCGCTTCGCAGCACAAGGCTGCTCCTACATCTGTTTCGGGCCAATTATTCCTGAGGCATTAGCGCGCGGCCCCTTGGCGCCTGACACGATATCGAGTCGAACAAACAAGGCGGTCGCGCGCCTCTCTCACAGGCTTTACTGGCCGGAAACAGATGTAGGAGCAGCCTTGTGCTGCGAAGCGCCGCGCGGGCGGCGCTCGATCTCACCGGCGCTGCAAAACCCAAGGCATGCACCTATCAGCCCCAACCCCTAAATCAGCCCCCCATGCCTTCGTCTGACAGTTAACGCTCGACTGCCAGGACACCGCTCGACATGAATGCTGAACAGACGCTCAAACTCGCCCGCCGTTTCATCGAACTCAGCCCCGACAAGCGCCGCCTGTTCCTCAAGGCGTTGCAGGGCGAGGGCATGGACTTCTCCGTGCTGCCGATTGCGCCAGGTGTCGAGGTCGACGAGCGTGACCGGTTGTCCTACGCCCAGCGGCGCATGTGGTTCCTCTGGCAGCTCGACCCCCAAGGCGCAGCCTACAACCTGCCGATGGCCGTGCGCCTGAATGGCCCATTGGACCTGAGCGCCCTGCAACACGCATTCGACGCCTTGGTCGCCCGCCACGAAACCCTGCGCACCCGCTTTGTCGCCGACGGCGATGACGTGCGTCAGCACGTGGATGCCGTCGCGGCCCCGCTGCAATTGCGCCAGGACTGCCTGAGCGAGCTGGCCGAAGCGGCCCGCCAACACACCCTCGAATCGATTGCCGAAGCAGAGGCCCTGGCGCCTTTTGACCTGGCCACCGGCCCGCTGCTGCGCGTGCGCCTGCTGCAACTGGCAGCGCAGGAACATGTCCTGCTGCTGACCCTGCACCATATCGTCGCCGACGGCTGGTCGATGAACGTGCTGATCGACGAATTCCTGCACCTCTACGACGCCGCCGTGGCCGGCACCCAGGCCACACTCGAGCCCCTGCCGATCCAGTACCGTGACTACGCCCTGTGGCAGCGCAGTTGGCTCGAGGCCGGTGAGCAGGACCGCCAGCTGGCGTACTGGCAGGCGCGCCTGGGCGATGATCACGCCCCACTGGAGCTGCCGCTGGACCGCACCCGCAAAGGCCGGCCAAGCTACCGCGGCGCTCGCCACGCATTCCCGATTGCTGCCGATGTCGCCGAGCGCCTGCGCGGCCTGGCGCGTCGGCACAACGTTACCTTGTTCATGGTTTTGCTGGCGGCCTTCAAGCTGCTGCTGCAGCGCTACAGCGGGCAGGGCGCAATCCGCGTCGGCGTGCCCATCGCCAACCGCAACCGCGCCGAAAGCCAGGGTTTGATCGGCTGCTTCATCAATACCCAAGTGCTGCACACCGAGCTCGACCCGCTGCTGGATATCACCGGCCTGTTGCAGCGCGTGCGCGAAACCGCCGTGGGCGCGCAGAGCCACCAGGACCTGCCGTTCGAGCAACTGGTCGAAGCCTTGGACCTGCCCCGTAGCACCGACAGCCCGCTTTTCCGCGTGCTGTTCAACCATCAGGCCCAGGTGGCGGATGTCGAAGCCATCAAGACCCGCTCCGGGCTGAGCCTGGCGCCGATCACCCTGGAAAAGCACAGCGCCCGTTTCGACCTGGCGCTGGATACCCACGAGCGTGCCGGGCAGCTGCATGCGGCCTTCACCTATGCCCTGGACGTGTTCGATGCGGCCACGATCGAGGCCCTGGGCGAGCAATGGCTGGCCCTGGTGCAGGCGCTGGCCGATGACACCGCTGGCGCGGTGGGCGAGTTGCCGTTGCCGGGCCTGGCAGCCACTCGGGGTGTGCCAGGTCATTTGGTCGAGCCGCTGCTGGTTCACCAGCGCTTTGCCGACGCCGCCCGCCGCCACCCCGCGCGCACCGCAGTGATGGCCGCCGGCGAGGCAGCCAGCTACGCCGAACTCGACGCCCGCGCCGAGGCCATCGCCGACAGGCTGGTCGAAGCCGGCGTGCAGCCAGACACCCTGGTCGGCGTGCTGGCTGACCGCAGTGTCGGCATGCTCGCCAGCATCCTCGGCGTGCTCAAGGCGGGCGGCGCGTACCTGCCCCTGGAGCCTGAACAACCGGCCGAACGCCTGGCCTACTTGCTCACCGACAGCGGCACCCAGCGGGTGCTGGCGCCTGGCAACTGGCAGGCGGAACTGCCTGAAGGCGTTTCCCGCCTGGCGTGGGAACATACCCAAGCCCTAAGCCAAAAAATGCCACGCCCTAGTGCTGCCGCAGCCAACCTCGCCTACGTGATCTACACCTCCGGCACCACCGGCCAGCCCAAGGGCGTCGCGATCAGCCATGGCGCCTTGGGTAACTACGTTGAGGGCATCGCCGCACGCCTGCCGGTGGGGCAGATCCACAGCATGGCGCAAGTCTCGACCCCGGCAGCGGACCTTGGCCACACCATGCTGTTCGGCGCCCTGTGTGGCGGCCAGACCTTGCACCTGATGCTGCGCGAGCAAGTGTTGGATGCCGAGGGCTTTGCGGCCTACCTGGCACAGCACCAGGTGGACGCCGTTAAGATCGTGCCCTCGCACCTGGAGGCCATGTTGGTCGCCGGTCGCGCGGCACTGCCTGGCCAGTGCCTGGTGCTGGGCGGCGAAGCCATCAGCCCGGGCCTGCTCGGCAAAATCCGCGCCCTGGCGCCGGCGCTCAAGGTGTTCAACCACTACGGCCCGACCGAGACCACGGTCGGCGTGCTGGTGGCTGAACTGGACGATCAGGCGTCGCTCGGCCAACCGCTGGCCAACGCAACCGTCAGCGTGCTCGACAGCTGCCTGCAGCCACTGCCGGCCAAGGCCAAGGGCGAGCTGTACATCGGCGGCGCCGGCCTTGCCCGTGGCTACCTCGGCCGCCCGGCGCTCACCGCCGAGCGCTTCGTGCCCGACCCAAGTGGTGCCCACGGCGAACGCCTGTACCGCAGTGGCGACTGGGTACGGCACAACGCCGCTGGCGAGCTGCAGTTTGCCGGGCGCATGGACGGCCAGGTGAAAATCCGCGGTTACCGCGTGGAACTGGCCGAGATCGAGCAGCAGTTGCTTAGCCTGGAGGGCGTCGCCAACGCCGTGGTCCGGGTCAAGGGCCAGGCACCGGAAGCGGTGCTGGCGGCCTGGCTGGTGCCCAGCCAAATGCCGGCAGACAGCCAAGCTTGGCAGGACACGATTCGCGCCACGCTCAAAGGCCTGCTGCCCGAGCACATGGTGCCGACCCACCTGATGGTGCTGGCACAACTGCCGGTCACGGTCAACGGCAAGGTCGACGTCAAGGCGCTGCCTGAGCCGGTGGCCACCCAGGCGGCCTACCAGGCACCGGTGACCCCGCTGCAGGTGCAACTGGCGCAGATCTGGGCTGAAGTGCTGCAGGTGCCGCAGGTGGGCCTGAGCGACAACTTCTTTGCCTTGGGCGGGCACTCGCTGCTGGCAACCCAGGCCGTATCGCGGGTGCGCAAGCACCTGGGCCTGGACATCCCGCTGCGTACCCTGTTCGACACGGTCGACCTGCAGGCCTTCGCCCAGGCAGTGGCCGAGGGCGAGCAGGGCGCTGGGCTTGAGATCGAGATCCTCGACCGCGAGCAGCCACTGCCAGTGTCCCGCTCGCAAAACCGCCAGTGGCTGTTCTGGAAGCTCAACCCCGAAAGCCTGGCCTACAACACGCCAATGGCCGTGCGCATGCAAGGCCCCCTCGACCGTGCTGCGATGCAGGCCGCGCTGGATGCGCTGGTGGCGCGCCACGAGTCACTGCGCACGGTGTTTGTCGAAGCCAACGGTTTGCCGTGGCAACGCATCCTGCCCGCCGCCTCGGTGCCGATCGGTTTCGACGACCTCAGTGGCCAGGACGACGCCGCGCAGATGCGCAAGCTGGAGGCCGAAGCCTTCGCCCCGTTCGACCTGGAGCACGGCCCACTGCTGCGTGCCCGCCTGTTCAAGGTGCATGCGCAGGAGCACCTGCTGTCGCTGACCCTGCACCACATCGTCTCCGACGGTTGGTCGATGAGCCTGCTGGTACGCGAGTTCGCAACGGCCTACAACGCGGCGGCCAGCGGCCAGGTGCGGGCCATCGAACCGCTGCCGGTGCAGTACGCCGACTTCGCCGCCTGGCAGCGCAAATGGCTGGACGAGGGGCAGATGCAGGCACAGATCGACTATTGGAAAGCGCGCCTTGAAGACGACTTCGAGGTCCTCGAACTGCCCGCCGACCGTATTCGCCCGCAGGTCAAAAGCTACCAGGGCAGCCGCTTCGATGTGCGCCTGCCGCTGGCCCTGACCGAGCGTCTGCGGGCATTGGCGGTGGCGTCCAATGCCACGCTGTTCCATGTCTTTTTGGCGGCCTATGCCATCGTGCTGTCGCGCTACAGCCGCAAGGACACGATCAACATCGGCGTGCCCGTCACCAACCGCAACCGCCTGGAGCTCGAAGGGCTGATCGGCTTCTTCATCAACGTGGTGGTGGCGCGGGTGGGCGTCGATGGCAGCCTGCCGTTCCCGCAGCTGCTGGCCGCGATCAAGGAGACCACGTTGCAGGCCCAGGCCAACAAGGACGTGCCGTTCCTTGAGGTGGCCGAAGCCCTGTACCCCGAGCGCGACCAGGGCGTGAACCCGTTCTTCCAGGTGCTGTACAACCATTTGCGCGACTTGGGCGAGCAGGTGTCCAGCGATGCCCTGCACGGTCTCAAGGTCCGGGAAGTGGACCTGCTGGAGCCGGGCGCGCAGTACGACATCTCGCTTAACACCCTGGAACGCTCCGACGGTGTAACGGCCTCGTTCAACTACTCCACCGACCTGTTCGATGCCCCGCGTATTGAGCGCATGGCCGGGCACTGGCAAGCGCTGCTCGAAGCCATCTGTGCCGAGCCGCAGCGCTGCATCGCCGAGCTGGACTTCTTGGCCGACGCTGAGCGCCGTCAGCTGACTCATGGCTGGAACCCGGCACCGCAGGCCAGCAGCGGCCTGTGTGCGCACCAGTTGCTGGCGCGTCAGGCAAGTGCGCGGCCCGACGCCGTGGCGCTTATTTTCGACGACCAGCAACTGAGCTACGCCGAGCTGGACCGCTGCAGTAATCAGTTGGCCCACCGCCTGCGTGCCCTGGGCGTAGGCCCAGACCGCCTGGTAGGTGTAGCCGTCGAGCGCGGCCTGGGCATGGCGCTGGCGCTGATCGCCATTCACAAGGCTGGCGGTGCCTATGTGCCGCTGGACCCGGACTACCCGCAAGAGCGCCTGGCGTACATGGTCGAGGACAGCGGCATCGGCCTGCTGCTGGCCGATGCGCCGTCGCTGGCGCGCTTGCAGTTGGATAAGCAGCTGCCTTGCGTGGTGCTCGAACCCGGCACCCAGTGGCTGCACGCCTGGCCAGCCGAGCCGCTGCCGAACCTGGCCGCGCCGCACAACCTCGCCTATGTCATCTACACCTCCGGTTCCACCGGCATGCCCAAGGGCGTGGCCATCGATCACCATGCCTTGTCGGTGTTCTGCCAGGTGGCTGGCGACTACTCGCGCCTGAGCCCGGAAGACCGTGTGCTGCAGTTCGCTACCTTCAGCTTCGACGGCTTCATCGAGCAGTTTTTCCCGCCGCTGGCGCAAGGCGCTTGCGTGGTGCTGCGCGACCTGCGGCTGTGGGACACCAACACCCTGGTGGACGAGATCAACCGCCACGGGGTTACCGTGGCCGACCTGCCGGCGGCCTACTGGAGGCTACTGGCCCTGGAGCGTCGCGCACCCGAGGCCTATGGCCGGCTCAAGCAGATCCACGTGGGCGGTGAAGCGGTGCCGGAAGATGCCCTGCGCGCCTGGCTGGCCGACGGGCCGCCGGCGGTGCGCCTGCTCAACACCTACGGCCCGACCGAGGCGACCGTGGTCGCCACCACGTTCGACTGCTCGCCAATGACGCCCGAGCAGATCAGCGCAGGCGGCGTGCCGATTGGCCGAGCGTTGCCAGGCCGGACCTTGCACGCCCTGGACGACGGCCTTGCGCCGACCCCGGTCGGCGTGTCGGGCGAACTGTTCATCGGCGGGGCAGGGTGCCTGGCGCGGGGTTACCACCAACGCCCATCGCTGACAGCCGAACGCTTCATTCCCGACCCGTTCGACCCCGTGGGTGGAGGCCGGTTGTACCGCACCGGCGACCTCGGTTACTACGACGAGCAGGGGCAACTGGCCTATCGCGGGCGAGCTGACCACCAGGTGAAAGTGCGCGGCTTCCGCATTGAACTGGGCGAGATCGAGCAGTACCTGCGCGCGCACCCGGATGTGCGCGAGGCAACGGTACTGGCCATCGACCTGCCCAGCGGCAAGCAGCTGTGCGCCTATGCCGTGCCTGTCGAAGGCAGCACTGGCGACCTGCGCCAGGCGCTCAAGCAGTACCTCAAGGCAAGCCTGCCGGACTACATGATCCCGTCCTACCTGGTGACCCTGCCGAACATGCCGCTGACCCCCAGCGGCAAGCTCGACCGCAAGGCGCTGCCGCTGCCCGACCCCAGCCAGCCGCAGCACGACTACGAAGCGCCGCAGACCGAACTGCAACAGCAACTGGCGCAGATCTGGGCGCAATTGCTGAACCTCGGCCAGGTTGGCCTGAACGACAACTTCTTCGAGCTCGGCGGCCACTCCCTGCTGGCCGCACAGGCAGTTTCGCGCATCAACGTGGAGCTGGGCCTGGACCTGCCCCTGCGGCTGATCTTCGCCCACCCCGAGCTGCGTGCGTTCGCCCAGGCACTGGACGAGCAGGGCCTGTCGCTGAGCGACGACGGCCTGAGCGATATCGAAAAAATGATGAATGAATTCACAGAGGCCTGACATGGAACTCACTGCAGCACAACGCATTGCCCAACGCTTCGTCGGCCTCCCTGTGGAGCAGCGTCAGCAGATCCTGGAGAAAATGCAGGCCACTGGGCAAAGCTTCCGCCTGTTGCCCATCGTGCCCGCACGCCAGGGCCTGGCGCGCATTCCGTTGTCGTTTGCCCAGCAGCGCTTGCTGTTCCTGTGGCAGTTGGAGCCCGATAGCCCGGCCTATAACGTGCCGATGGCCGTGCGCCTCAAGGGCGCACTCGACCTGGCGGTATTGCAGCAGGCGCTGGATGCGCTGGTCAGCCGTCACGAGTCGCTGCGTACCCGCTTCGTCTCGGATGAAGGCGAGTTCCATCAGGACATTCTCGACGCCTGCCCGCTGGTGCTGGACGTGGTCGAGTGCCAGGACGATGAAGCCGCCTTGAGCGTGGCTGTCGATGCCGCGCTGAAGCAGCCGTTCGACCTGCTGGCCGGGCCGTTGATGCGGGTTACGCTGCTGCGCGTGGACGCTGAGCACCATGTGCTGGCCCTGAGCATGCACCACATCATCTCCGACGGTTGGTCGAGCGACCTGCTGGTGCAGGAATTCATCCAGCTGTACACCGCGTTGGCTGAAGGCCGTCAGGCCGAATTGCCGGCCCTGCCGATCCAGTACGCCGATTATGCGATCTGGCAGCGCGCCTGGCTGGAGGCCGGTGAGGCCCAGCGCCAGCTGGCGTACTGGCAGGCGCAACTGGGTGACGAGCAGCCGTTGCTGAGCCTGCCGCTGGACTTCGAGCGGCCGGCCACGCCGAGCTATCGCGGCGCGGTGCTCAAACTGAACATCGGCGCCGAGCAGGCCGAGGCTCTGCGCACCCAGGCACGCAAGGGCGGCCACACCGTATTCGTGCTGATGCTGGCGGCCATGGCGGTGGTGCTGTCGCGCTACAGCGGGCAGTCGGACATCCGCATCGGCGCACCGAATGCCGGGCGTAACCGCAAAGAGCTGGAAGGCCTGATCGGCTTCTTCATCAATACCCAAGTGCTGCGTGTGCAAGTGGACGAGCGCGCGACCTTCGCTGCGCTGCTGGAGCAGGTCAAGGACGTGATCGGCGGCGCCCAGTCGCATCAGGAGCTGCCGTTCGAGCACCTGGTGGATGCCTTGCTGCCAGAGCGCAACCTGGCCCACAACCCGCTGTTCCAGTTTAAGATCAACCAGCACGTGGCGGCCGGCGACCCCTCGCGCAAGCGCCTGGGCGAGCTGGAGGTAGAAGGCTTTGCCCGCGAAGGAGGCGATGCGCGCTTTGACTTGGCCTTTGACTTCTCGGACAAACCCGAAGGCATCGAGGGGTACTTCACCTACGCCACCGACCTGTTCGAGCAGGCCACCATTCAGCGCCTGGCGGATTCGCTGCGGCGCGTGCTGGACGTGCTCAGCCACGCCCCGCACACGCCGATCGTCGAGCACCTTGAAGTGGCGGCGCAGCAGCAGGCCGCGCCAGCAGCCTACCCGCACCGCGACGTCCTCGCCCTGTGGCACCAGGCGATGGCCCAAGGGCAGGCCCAAGGTGGCGTGCGCGCAGGTGACCGCTTCATGACCCAGGCCGGGCTGGACGCTGCGTCCAACCGCGTGGCCGACTACCTGCGCCAGCGCGGCGTCGGTGATGGCAGCATCGTAGCCCTGTGCCTGCCGCGCTCCATCGAGTGGGTCACGGCCTTGCTGGCAGTCCTCAAGACCGGGGCCGCCTACCTGCCGCTGGACACCCAGCAGCCGCAGGAGCGCTTGCAGCAGTTGATCGTCGACAGTGGCGCTGCCGTGCTGCTGCATGAGCCGGGCGATACACGCTTCGCGGGCCTCGACGGGGTGCAGGCGGTTGCCTGTGAGCCCGCCACCTGGGCAGGCTGCAGCGACAGCCGAGTAGCGGTTGCAGTCAGCCCTGAACAGCCGGCCTACCTCATCTACACCTCGGGCTCGACCGGCCAGCCGAAAGGCGTGGTGGTCAGCCACGGGTCGCTGGCCAGCTACATCCAAGCCGTGCTGGAGCGCCTGCAACTGCCCGCCGGCGTGAGCATGGCCATGGTGTCCACCACCGCCGCCGACCTGGGCCACACCGTGCTGTTCGGCGCCCTGGCCTCGGGCCGCCTGCTGCATTTGTTGCCGCAGGAACTGGCCTTCGACCCCGACGGTTTCGCCAGCTACATGGCGCAGCACCAGGTGGGCGTGGTGAAGCTGGTGCCAAGCCACCTGCAAGGCCTGCTGCAAGCGTCCCGCGCCGCCGAGGTGCTGCCTGCCGAAGCGTTGATTCTGGGCGGCGAAGCGTGCCCTTGGAGCCTGCTGGAAAAAGTCCGCGAGTTGCGCCCGGGGTGCCGGGTGATCAACCACTACGGCCCGACCGAGACCACGGTCGGCGTGCTGACCTTTGAGCCAAGCCAGCGTCTGCAAGGCTGCCGCACAGTGCCGGTCGGTCGCCCGCTGGGCAATGCCTGCGCCCAGGTGCTCGATGGTTACCTCAACCCGCTGGCGCCGCACGTGGTCGGCGAGCTGTACCTGGGTGGGCAGGGCGTTGCCCAGGGCTACCTGGGCCAGCCGGGGCTGACGGCCGAGCGCTTTGTACCGGCTGCGGGTGGCGCCCGCCTGTACCGCACGGGCGACCGAGCGCGAATGAGCGCTGAAGGCCTGATCGAATTCATCGGGCGTGCCGATGACCAGGTGAAAATCCGTGGCTATCGCGTCGAGCCGGGTGAAATCGGCCGAGTCATCGCCGGGTTGCCCGGTGTCAGCGACGCCGTGGTCCTGGCCGTGCCGCTGGAAGGCGATGCCGAGCGCCTGCAGTTGGTGGCCTACGTGGTGGCTGAAGGGGGCATGAGCACGCAGCAGTTGCAGGCGCACCTGCAGACGCGCCTGCCTGACTACATGGTGCCCGCACACATCCTGTTGCTCGAGCGCCTGCCACTGACCGCCAACGGCAAGCTCGACAAGCGTGCCTTGCCCACACCGGGCGCGGTAAGCCGCGGCTATGTGGCCCCAGAAGGCGAGGTCGAAGAGAAGCTCGCCGCCGTGTGGGCCGATGTGCTCAAGCTGGAACGCGTGGGCAGCAGCGACAACTTCTTCGAGTTGGGTGGCGACTCCATCCTCAGCCTGCAGATCATCGCCCGGGCCAAGCGCCAAGGCATCAAGATCACCCCCAAGCAGCTGTTCGAACAGCAGACCGTTGGCCAACTGGCCCAGGTCGCCAAGCGCATCGAAGCCAAGCAACCGCTTGCAGCCCCCGTGGATACCGCGACCCGCGGTGAGGTGGCGCTGCTGCCGGCCCAGGTGCGTTTCTTCGAGATGGACATCGCCCAGCCTGCGCATTGGAACCAGTCGGTGCTGCTGAAACCGGCCCAGCGTGTGCAAGTGGAGCACCTGGAAGCGGCCCTGCGTGCGGTGCTGGAACAGCACGATGCCTTGCGCCTGCGCTTCAGCCGCCAGAACGGCCCGTGGCAGGCCCGCTTCCAGGCCGTGGACGCTTCGCCGGTGCTGCGCCAGCGCAGCCTCGCGGCGTTGAGCGAACTGGACGCTGCGGGCACTGAGGTGCAAGCCAGCCTCGACCTGGAGCACGGGCCGCTGCTGCGTGCCGAACTGTTCGACGTCGCCGATGGCCAGCAGCGTTTGCTGTTGGTCATTCACCACCTGGTGGTAGACGGCGTGTCCTGGCGGGTACTGCTGGAGGACCTGCAAGAGGCTTACCAGCAACGCCTGAACGGGCAAGTCGTTAGCCTGCCGGCCAAAACCTGCGGCGTGAAAACCTGGGCAGAGCGCCTGGTCACTCACGCCAGCAGCCCAGCGCTGCACGCCCAGGCTGACTACTGGCAGCAGGTGCTGCAAGGCAGCCCGGCAGAACTGCCGCGTGACAACCCGCAGGGCAGCCTGGGCAACCAGCATGCCCGTACCGCTGCATCGCGCCTGGATGCCGCGCGTACCGCCCAGTTGCTGAAGCAGGCACCCGCCGCCTACCGCACCCAGGTCAACGACCTGCTGCTGACCGCGCTGGCGCGTACCCTGTGCCAGTGGAGCGCGCAGGACGAGGTGCTGGTGCAACTGGAAGGCCATGGCCGCGAAGACCTGTTCGACGACCTTGACCTCAGCCGCACGGTGGGTTGGTTCACCAGCGTGTTCCCGGTACGCCTTGCCCCTGGCCAGGCGATGGGCCCGTCGATCAAGGCAATCAAAGAGCAATTGCGCGCGGTGCCGGACAAGGGCATCGGTTACGGCCTGCTGCGTTACCTGGGCGATACCCCGGTCCGCGAGCGGCTCAGCGGCACTGCGCAGCCACGCGTCACCTTCAACTACCTGGGCCAGTTCGACAGCAGTTTCACGACCGACGATACCGCCGTGTTCAGCCCGAGCGGCGAAAGCGCCGGGCGTACCCAATGCGCCGGTGCGCAACTGGGCAACTGGCTGAGCATCACCGGCCAGGTGTATGGCGGCGAGCTGTTCCTGGAGTGGACCTACAGCGAAGACGTCTACCACCCGGAAACCATCCAGCAGCTGGCCCAGGCCTACGAGCAGGCACTGGCCGAGTTGGTCGAGCATTGCTGCCAGGCGCAGCACCACGGCGTGACGCCTTCGGACTTCCCATTGGCCGCGCTCACCCAGGGCCAGTTGGACAGCTTGCCTCTACCTGCAGCGCAAATCGCCGATGTGTATCCGCTGTCGCCGATGCAGCAGGGCATGCTGTTCCACACGCTCTACGACCAACAGGCCGGCAACTACATCAACCAGTTGCGGGTCGATGTCGAGGGGCTGGATGTGCAGCGCTTCAAGCAGGCCTGGCAGGCCGCGCTCGATGCCCATGACATCCTGCGCAGCGGTTTCGTCCTGCAGGGCGAGCTGGAGCAGGCCGTGCAGGTGGTGCGCAAATCGGTGGCGTTGCCGTGCAGCGAGCATGACTGGCGTGGCCAGCCGGCGCTTGAGCAGGCCCTGCAGGCGCTGGCCGAAGGCGAGCGCCAACAAGGGTTCGACCTGACCGAAGCGCCGCTGCTGCGCCTGGTGCTGGTGCAAACGGGCGAAGCCCGCCACCACCTGATCTACACCAACCACCACATCTTGATGGATGGCTGGAGCACCTCACGCCTGCTGGGTGAAGTGCTGCAACGTTACGTAGGCATGGCGCCAAAGGCCCAGGCCACGCACTACCGCGACTATATCGCCTGGCTGCAAGGCCAGGACGCGGCGGTCGCCGAAGCCTTCTGGCAGGCCCAGCTGGCCGCGCTCGACGAGCCGACGCGCCTGGCCCAGGCCATTGCCGGTAGTGCGGGCGTTGCGGGCAGCGGCTACGGTGATCATCGCCTGGCCCTCGATACCGAGCAGACCGCCCGCATCGAAGCCTTCGCCCGGGCTAACCGCGTTACCGTCAACACCCTGGTGCAATCGGCCTGGCTGCTGCTGTTGCAGCGCTGCACCGGTCAGGCCAGCGTGTGCTTCGGCGCCACCGTGGCCGGCCGCCCCGCGGACCTCGCCGGGGTGGAAGAGCAGATCGGCCTGTTCATCAACACCCTGCCGGTGATTGGCGCGCCCCGTGCCGAGCAGACGGTAGCCGAGTGGATCAGCCAGGTGCAGGCTTGCAACCTGGCCGTGCGCGAGTTCGAGCACACCCCGCTGTACGACGTACAGCGCTGGGCCGGGCAGGGCGGTGACGCGCTGTTCGACAGCATTCTGGTGTTCGAAAACTACCCGGTGTCCGAGGCGCTGCAACAAGGCGCGCCGGGCGGGTTGCGCTTTGGCGACGTGGCTGTGCAAGAGCAGACCAACTACCCGCTGACGCTGGTAGTAGAACTGGGCGCGACTCTGTCGATGCAATACAGCCATGACCGTGCCCTGTGGAGCGACGAGAGCATTGGCCGGTTGGCGGGTTATTTCACCCGCCTGCTGCAGGCATTGGTCGCCGATGCGGATGCAGTAGTCGGCGAGCTGCCGATGCTGAGCCTGCAAGAGCAGCAGATGATGGTCGAGGGTTGGAACGACACCCTCGCGGCGTACCCGAATGAGCGCAGTATCCACTCACTGATCGAAGCCCAGGTGTTCGCCACTCCGGACGCCCCGGCGTTGGTGTTTGGTGAGCAGACCCTGAGCTACGCCGAACTCAATGGCAAAGCCAACCAGCTGGCGCACAAGCTGCGTGAACTGGGCGTGGGCCCGGACGTGCTGGTGGGCATCGCCATGGAGCGCAGCCTGGAGATGGTCATCGGCCTGCTGGGTATCGTCAAAGCCGGTGGCGCCTATGTGCCGCTGGACCCGGAATACCCGCAGGACCGCCTCAGCTACATGTTCGAGGACAGCGGCATTGCCTTGCTGCTGACCCAGTCGCACCTGCGCGCTGCCTTGCCGATCCCGGCTGGCCTGCGCAGCCTGGACCTGGACAGCGAAAACCTCGATGGCTACAGCGATGCCAATCCTGGTATCGACGTGGCCCCGCTGAACCTTGCCTATGTGATCTACACCTCCGGCTCCACCGGCCGCCCGAAAGGCGCCGGCAACAGCCACCAGGCACTGGTCAACCGCCTGTGGTGGATGCAGAAGGCCTATGGCCTGGACGCCAGCGACAGCGTGCTGCAGAAAACCCCGTTCAGCTTCGACGTGTCGGTGTGGGAGTTCTTCTGGCCGCTGATGACCGGCGCGCGCCTGGTCATGGCCCAGCCGGGCGCCCACCGCGACCCGCAGGTGCTGGTCGACACCATCAACCAGTACGCCATCAGCACCTTGCACTTCGTGCCGTCGATGCTGCAGGCGTTCATGACCCACGAAGCGGTGGAAAGCTGCCGCAGCCTCAAGCGCGTGGTGTGCAGTGGCGAGGCATTGCCGGCCGAGCTGGCGCGCCAGACCCCGCAACGCCTGCCAGCCGCCGGCCTGTACAACCTGTACGGCCCGACCGAAGCGGCCATCGACGTCACCCACTGGACCTGCCGCCCGGACGAAAGCATCAGCGTGCCGATCGGCCAGCCGATCGACAACCTCAAGACCCACATCCTCGAAGGCAGCCTGCAACCTGCAGTACGCGGCAGCGCCGGCGAGCTGTACCTGGGCGGCGTAGGTTTGGCCCGTGGTTATCACCAGCGCCCGGCGCTGACGGCCGAGCGCTTCGTGCCGGACCCGTTCAGCGACAACGGCGGGCGCCTGTACCGCACCGGTGACCTGGCGCGTTACAACGCCGACGGTGTGATCGACTACGCCGGGCGTCTCGACCACCAGGTGAAGATCCGCGGGTTGCGGATTGAACTGGGTGAAATCGAAGCGCGCCTGTTGGAATTGCCAGCGGTGCAGGAAGCGGTGGTGCTGGCCCAGGACGGGCCGAGTGGCAAGCAGTTGGTGGGCTATGTGGTACCGGCCGACAACACGCAAGACGAGGCCGCATTGCGCGACAGCCTGCGTGAGGCCCTCAAGGCCGGGCTGCCGGATTACATGGTGCCCGCGCACCTGCTGCTGCTGGGCAAATTGCCGGTAACACCGAACGGCAAGCTGGATCGCAAGGCCCTGCCGCAACCGGATGCCAGCCTGCTGCAAGGCGAATACATCGAACCCCAGACCGAGATGGAGCAGCAGATAGCGGCGATCTGGGCCGATGTACTGAAGCTGGAGAAGGTCGGCCTCACTGACAACTTCTTCGCGCTAGGTGGCCATTCCCTGTTGGCGACTTCGGTGATCGTGCGCATCCAGGAGCAAGCCGGTGTCTCGGCCGAGCTGAAAGAGCTCTTCGAGTTCCCTGTCCTGGCTGACTTCAGCCGCCAGCTTGAAGGCAAGGCGCCCGTCATCGACGCTACCCAGGACCAGTTGGCCAAGTCCCTGGCGTTGCTCGACAGCTTGAGCACGGAAGAGCTCGATGAGCTGGTTTCCTAGCTTTTTGACTTAGCAGGGACCGTGTGGGAGCCGGCCAACCGGCGCCCACACGGTAAGCGGCGCGAATTTCCATCTAAATCCTTGCCAGTGCTCAATCGTCTACCTACGGAGGAAATTGAAGAGCTGATTTCTTAGGAGATTCCCTGTGCAAGAGCTGCTCGATACGGTCGTATCGTTGTCCACCCAAAAACGTAAGGCGTTGGCAGCCTTGCTCAAGAAACAAGGCGTCAACCTGTATGGGGTCACGCCGATCTTCCCGAGGGATCCAGAAGAGCCGGTACTGCTGTCCTATGCCCAGCAGCGGCTGTGGATACTGTCACAACTGGGGGAGGTGAGTACCGCGTACAACCTCTCGTCCGTCTTGCGCTTCAAAGGGCAGTTGGACACTGCTGCCCTGCAGCGCAGCTTCGAGGCGTTGATCGCCCGTCACGAGACATTGCGCACCACCTTCCGCCTGGAAGGCGAGCAGGCCATACAAGTGGTCCATGCGCACACCCCCTTCGAATTGATGTTCGAACAGCTGGAGCAGGCCGATGACGCCAGCGTGCGTCGTCACGTCGAGCGCGAAGCCCATCTGCCCTTCGACCTGCAAACGGGCCCGCTGTTGCGGGTGAAGTTGCTGGGGCTGATGCCGGGCGAACAGGTGCTGGTGCTGACCCTGCACCACATCGTATCTGACGGCTGGTCGATGCCGCTGATGATCAATGAACTGGTGCAGCTCTACCAAGGCTACAGCCAAGGGCAGGCAGTGGACCTGCCTGTGCTGCCGGTGCAGTACGCCGACTACGCCATCTGGCAGCGAAACTGGATGGAGGCCGGCGAGCAGGCGCGACAGCTCGCCTACTGGACCGAACAACTGGGTGACGAACAGCCCGTGCTGGCGCTGCCCACCGACCGGCCGCGGCCCACGACCAGCAGCTACCACGGCGCCCGCGTTACTGTGGCAATCGACAGCACGCTGGCTGGCGCGCTGAAGCAGTTGGCCCAGCAACAGGGCGCGACGCCCTTCATGGTGTTGCTGGCCAGCTTCCAGGCATTGCTGCACCGCTACAGCGGGCAGTGCGATATCCGTGTCGGTGTGCCCGTCGCCAACCGTAATCGGGTCGAGACCGAGCGGCTGATCGGCTTCTTCGTCAACACTCAAGTGCTGCGCGCAGAATTCGACCTGCAGATGACCTTCACTGCGCTGCTGCAACAGGTCAAGCAACGTGTGCTGGGTGCTCAGGCGCACCAGGACCTGCCGTTCGAACAACTGGTGGAGGCCCTGCAGACCGAGCGCAACCTCAGTCACAGCCCTTTGTTCCAGGTGATGTACAACCACCAGACCCAGGCCAAAGGCGAGCGCCGCCGTCTGCAGGGGCTGGAGATGGAAGAACTGGCCTGGGACAGCCACACGGCCAAGTTCGACCTGACCTTGGACACCTTCGAGCATGAGCAAGGCATCAGTGCTGCGCTGACCTATGCCACTGACCTGTTCGAGGCTAAGACTATCGAACACATGGCCCGGCACTGGCTGAACCTGCTGCAGGGGATTGTTCACGAACCACAGCAGCGCGTTGCCGATCTGCCTCTGCTGGCAGAACAGGAGCAGGCCCGAATCATTCAGGACTGGAACCGCAACCCGGCGAAGTTCCCCAGCGAGCACACGCTTCATCAGTTGATCGAAGCCCAGGCCGCGTTGTCGCCGGATTCACCCGCCTTGAGTTTTGCCGGCCAGACACTGAGCTACGGCGAATTGAACCGCCGCGCCAACCGCTTGGCGCACAAACTGTGCGAACTGGGTGTCGGGCCCGACGTACTGGTGGGGCTTGCCGTGGAGCGCAGCCTGGACATGGTCGTCGGCCTGCTCGGCATCCTCAAGGCGGGCGGCGCTTATGTGCCGCTAGACCCGGAATACCCCCAGGATCGCCTTGCCTACCTGTTCGAGGACAGTGCCATCGGCTTGTTGGTGACCCAAAGCCACGTGCGCGATGCCTTGCCGATTACGCCAGGCATGCAGACCGTGAACCTGGACGATAGGGCGCTGGCCGACTACAGCGAGGCGAACCTGGATCGCGTGGTATCACCGCAGAACCTGGCGTATGTGATCTACACCTCGGGTTCCACGGGCAAACCCAAGGGTGCGCTGCTGGCGCACCATAACGTGGTGCGCTTGTTCGCGGCGACCCAGGACTGGTTCCGGTTCGATGCCAGCGACGTATGGACGGTATTCCACTCCTACGCGTTCGATTTTTCAGTGTGGGAGCTGTACGGCGCGCTGCTGTATGGCGGCAAGGCGGTCATTGTGCCGAGGGATGTGGCGCGTTCACCGCAAGATTTCCATGCGTTGTTGGTCAGCGAGCAGGTCACAGTCCTGAACCAGACGCCCTCGGCGTTTCAGCAACTGATCCCGCTGGCCTGCAACGCAGCGCAGGCTGGCAACCAGCTGGCACTGCGGCATGTGGTGTTTGGCGGTGAGGCGTTGGATGTGAGCAGCCTCAAGCCCTGGTTCGACGTTTTCGGTGACCACCTGCCGCGCCTGATCAACATGTATGGCATCACCGAGACCACGGTGCATGTGACCTATCGGCCAATCCGTCGGGATGACCTCAAGCAGGTTGGCAGCAGCCCGATTGGCGAGGTGATTCCTGACCTGAGTTGGTACCTGCTGGACGGCGCCTTGAACACGATCGTGCCCGGTAGCCAGGGTGAGCTGATGATTGGCCAGGAGGGCCTGGCACGTGGCTATCACGGTCGCCCGGCGTTGACTGCAGAGCGTTTCGTACCGAACCCTTTCGATAGCCACGGTGGCCGCCTGTACCGCTCGGGAGACTTGGCCCGCTATGGCGGTGATGGCGTGATTGAGTACCTGGGGCGCATCGATCACCAGGTGAAGATTCGTGGTTTCCGTATCGAGTTGGGTGAGATCGAAGCACGCCTTCAGGAGCAGGGCGCAGTGCGCCAGGGGGTGGTGGTTGCCCAGGATGGCCCGCATGGCAAACAGTTGGTGGGGTATGTGGTACCTGTCGACAGCGCGGTCCTGGACAGCCTCGAAGGCCAGGTTGTGCTGCGGGCTTCCCTGCGCGAAGCGCTCAAGGCAAGCCTGCCAGAATACATGGTGCCGACTCAGGTGCTGTTCCTCGCCAGCTTGCCGCTGACCGGCAACGGCAAGCTGGACCGCAAGGCGCTGCCGCAACCGGATGCCAGCCTGCTGCAGGGCCAGTTCACGGCGCCACAAAGTGCATTGGAGCAACGGATCGCAGCGGTCTGGGCCGATGTGCTGAAGCTGGACAAGGTGGGCCTTTACGACAACTTCTTTGAACTGGGTGGCCACTCCTTGCTGGCGACCCAGGTGATGGCTCGCCTGCAGGTTGAGCTGGGCATCAACTTGCCGCTCGCCTTGCTGTTCCAGGCCCAAAACCTACAGGCATACGCAGCCATGATCAGTGGCTTGAATTCCAATACCGATGCAGACCTGGACGACCTCCAGGACTTCATGAGCGAGCTTGAGGCAGTTTGAGATGCAAACGGATAACAGAAATTTGGAACTGGTAAAACGCTTCATTGGCCTGCCCCTGCCGCAGCGCAAGCTCTTTCTTGAAAAGCTCGCATCGAAGGGCATGAGCCTTGCGCAGTTACCGATCCCGCAGAGCCGTGGCGATGTCGACCCGATACCGCTTTCCTTTGCTCAGCAAAGGCAATGGTTCCTTTGGCAGCTGGAGCCGCAAAGTTCTGCCTATAACATTCCTGCTGCCTTGAAGTTCACCGGTGCACTGGACATCAGCGCTTTGCAGCGCAGTTTCGAGTCGTTGATCGCCCGCCACGAAACGCTGCGTACCACCTTCCGGCTGGAGGGCGAACAGGCGGTACAGGTCCTTCATCCGCACATGCCGTTCACGCTGGTCGTGGAGCCTGTCGAGGCCACTGCGCCTTCTGTTCGTGCCTGCCTTGAAGCTGAGGCCCAGCTGCCCTTCGACCTGGAACATGGGCCACTGATGCGGGCCAGGCTGTTGCAGTTGGGGGCGCAAGAGCACGTGCTCACACTGACGTTGCACCACATCGTGGCTGACGGGTGGTCCTTGCCGGTGATGGTGCAAGACCTGGTCAAGCTTTATGAAGGGTTCAGCCAAGGCCGCGACGTGCAGTTGCCGGCGTTGCCGATCCAGTACGCCGACTACGCCATTTGGCAGCGGGCCTGGATGCAGGCGGGTGAACAGGACCGGCAACTTACCTACTGGAAAGCACAGTTGGGTGATGAGCAACCGGTGCTGGAGTTGCCGACCGATCGTCCTCGCCCGGCGGTCCACAGCCAACAGGGTGCACGGTTGGAAATCCCTTTGGACGGGGAACTGGTCGGTTCGCTCAAGCAATTGGCGCAGCAGCAGGGCGTGACACTGTTCATGCTGTTGCTCGCCAGCTTTCAAACGCTGCTGCACCGCTACTCAGGGCAGGCGGATATCCGCGTGGGCGTTCCGATCGCCAACCGCAACCGTGCCGAGACGGAGCGCCTGGCGGGCTTCTTCGTCAATACCCAGGTGCTGCGTGCCGAGTTCGACCTGGGCATCACCTTTACCGAGCTGCTGGAGCAAGTCAGGCAACGTGCTTTGGGCGCGCAGGCGCATCAGGATTTGCCTTTCGAACAACTGGTCGAAGCTTTGCAGCCGGAGCGCAGCCTCAGCCACAGCCCGTTGTTCCAGGTGATGTACAACCACCAGGCCGAGACCAAAAAAAGCGAAGGGCGCAACCTGCCAGGCCTGCTGATGGAGGAGTTGGCGGCGCAAAGCCATGTGGCCAAGTTCGACCTGGCACTGGACACGTTCGAGCACGAAGCGGGTATCAGCGCGGCGTTGACGTATGCGACCGATCTGTTCGACGCGGCCACCATCGAGCGCATGGCAGGGCACTGGGTCAACGTGCTCGTCAGCATCGCAGGGCAGCCGCACCAGCCTGTTGCAGGCTTGTCGATGCTGAGCCCGCAAGAGCAGCAACGCGTCATCAGCGACTGGAACAGCACGCAAGCGGATTACCCTGCCGATAAAGCCATGCACCAATTGTTCGAAGCTCAGGTGCGTGTGTCACCCGACGCCCCGGCTTTGTTGTTTGGCGAACAGGTGTTGAGTTATGCAACGCTGAACGAACGGGCCAACCAGTTGGCGCACAGGCTTCGTGAGCAGGGGGTAGGCCCGGATGTGCTGGTGGGCATCGCTATGGAGCGCAGCCCTGAAATGGTGGTTGGCCTACTGGCGATACTCAAGGCGGGTGGCGCCTATGTGCCGCTCGATCCTGAATACCCGCAGGACCGTATCGAGTACATGCTCGAGGACAGCCAGTCGGTCTTGCTGTTGTCCCAGTCGCACCTGCTTGCGCGCATGCCTGAGGAGTTCCATGCCAGGACTTTGTTGCTGGATCAGTTGTCGCTGCAGGCATACCCGGTAACCGATCCGGTCTGCCTGACCGAACCGGGCAATTTGGCCTACAGCATCTATACCTCTGGGTCCACAGGCAAACCCAAGGGTGTTCTGATCGAGCACCGCAACGTAACGGCGCTGATTGGTTGGGCACTGACGGTTTACAGCCAAGAGGACCTGTGCGGTGTGCTGGCCTCGACCTCGATCTGTTTCGACCTGTCGGTGTGGGAGCTGTTCGTCACGCTGTCGGCCGGAGGCTACGCGGTGCTTGCTGCCAACGCGCTGGAGCTGCCACACCTGGCGGCCAAAGACCGCGTACGCCTGGTCAACACCGTACCTTCGGCAATCAAGATGCTGCTTGAGACCGATGCCTTGCCGGCAACCGTTCGCACCATCAACCTTGCCGGGGAAGCGCTGAAGCAGTCGCTGGTCGACGACTTGTACGCGACCGGGCATGTGCAACAGGTTTATGACCTGTACGGCCCTTCCGAGGACACGACCTACTCCACCTTTACCCTGCGTTGCGCCAATGGCAAAGCCAACATTGGCCGGCCGATCGCCAACAGTGCGGTTTATCTGCTGAGTGAAGCGGTAATGCCGGTACCGGTAGGTGTAAACGGCGAGCTGTACATGGCCGGTGCGGGGTTGGCACGGGGTTATCTCGGCCGCCCAGGCCTGACAGCCGAACGCTTCATTCCCGACCCGTTCGATGAGCAGGGCGGCGGCAGGATGTACCGTACCGGCGACCTCGCCCGCTACCAGGAAAACGGGCTGATCGAGTATGCCGGTCGCATCGATCACCAGGTGAAGATTCGTGGCTTCCGTATCGAGCTGGGTGAGATCGAGGCGCGGCTGCAGGCCCAGGAGGCTGTCCATGAAGCGGTCCTGTTGGCTCAGGATGGCCCAAGTGGCAAGCAATTGGTGGGCTATGTGGTACCGGCCGATGATGCCGTGATGGACACACTCGAGCAGCAGTCAGCGCTGCGTGATGCGTTGCGTGGCCAGCTCAAGCAAAGCCTGCCGGAGTACATGGTCCCGGCGCAGCTTGTGTTCCTCAACGCGTTGCCGCTGACGCCCAATGGCAAGCTGGATCGCAAGGCGCTTCCACAGCCCGATACCAGCGTGTTCCAAGCCCAGTACCTTGAGCCTCGTACCGAACTGGAACGCAGTATTGCTGCGGTCTGGGCGGGTGTGTTGAAACTGGAAAAGGTCGGGCTGACCGATAACTTCTTCGAGCTGGGTGGCGACTCGATCATTTCCTTGCAGGTGGTCAGCCGTGCGCGCCAGGCAGGCATCCAGTTCACGCCCAAGCAATTGTTCCAATTCCAGACCGTACAAGGCTTGGCATCGGTTGCGCGGTGTGCCGATAACGTTGTCATCGACCAAGGCGCAGTCACCGGCACCTCGCCGCTGACACCTGTTCAGCACTGGTTCTTCGATCAGGCGATGCCCCAGCCTGAGCACTGGAACCAGTCGGTACTGCTGGCACCCAGCGTAAGCATCGACCCGCAGCATCTGGGTGCCGCACTGCAACACGTGCTGCAGCACCACGACGCGCTGCGCCTGGGTTTTGATCAGGCAGGCGGAAGTTGGCAAGGCACGTTCAACGATGTCGAAGCCCAGGACGTACTGTGGCATCGCTCGTTCAGCGACATGGACGCGCTTTTGCGCGCGGCCAGTGATGCGCAGCGCAGTTTCACGCTCGGTGGCCCCTTGATGCGGGTATTGCTGGGCACGTTGCCTGATGGTGACCAACGGCTGCTGTTGGTGGTCCATCACCTGGTCGTTGACGGTGTGTCATGGCGCGTACTGCTTGAGGATCTGCAGCAGGCCTATCTGTCAGTCTCGGCCGGCCAGCCTGTCGAATTGCCTGCCAAGACCAGCGCCTACAAGGCTTGGGCCGAACGGCTGCAGGCGTACGGCAAAAGCGCCGATCTGGCTCAGGAGCTGAGCTACTGGCACGCACAGTTGCAGCATGCTGACGACGATTTGCCCCGTGATCATCTGCAAGGCGGCAACCAGGTCAGGCACGCCGCCTACGCAAGCACCCATCTGGATGCACAGTGGACGCGCAAGCTTTTGCATGAAGCGCCCATGGCCTACCGCACCCAGATCAATGACCTGCTGCTCGCAGCGCTGGCGCGTGTGGTGGCCCGTTGGACCGGGCGGACTAACGTACTGGTGCGCCTGGAAGGGCATGGCCGTGAGGACGTGTTCGACGACCTGGACCTGACGCGCACCGTGGGTTGGTTCACCAGCATCTATCCGGTGACCTTGACCGCTCAGGCGCAACTCGACAGCTCGATCAAGGTCATCAAGGAGCAACTGCGGGCAGTCCCCAACAAGGGTATTGGATACGGGCTGCTGCGCTATCTTGGCAGCGATGACAGCCGGCAGGTGCTGGAGAGCCTGCCGCAGGGTGAAATTGTCTTCAACTACCTGGGGCAATTCGACGGCAGTTTCCAGGAGCAAGACAGCGTCTTCACGCCAGCCAAGGAGGATGGCGGGGCCAATCAAAGCGAAGAGGCGCCCTTGGGCAGCCTGTTGGCACTGAACGGGCAGGTCTATGCGGGCGAGCTGAAAATGGGGTGGACCTTCAGCCGGGAACTGTTCGACGCGTCGACCATTCAGCGCTTGGCTGATGAGTATGCCCAGGAACTCAAGGCGCTGATCACCCACTGCTGCCAGGCGGCCAATCGCGGGGTCACGCCTTCGGATTTCCCGCTGGCCCGCTTGAGCCAGGCCGAACTGGACAGCCTGCCGGTACCCGCCGCCGAAATCGCCGATATCTACCCGCTGGCACCCATGCAGCAGGGCATGTTGTTCCATACGCTGTACGAGCAGTCGGCCGGCAACTACATCAACCAGCTCCGTGTAGACGTGGACGGGCTGGACGTGGAGCGCTTCAAGCATGCCTGGCAGGGCGCGCTGGGGGCGTACGATATTCTGCGAACCGGTTTCGTCTGGCAGGGAGACCTGGACCACGCGGTGCAGATCGTACGCAAGCACGTCGAGCTGCCGTTCACTGAACAGGATTGGCGCAATCAGCCAACGGCAGATCAAGCGCTGGACGCGTTGGCCGAGCGTGAGCGACAACGCGGCTTCGTGCTGGATGCAGCCCCCTTGTTGCGCCTGGTGTTGGTGCGTACCGGTGAGCAACGTCATCATCTGATATGCACGCATCATCACATCCTGATGGATGGCTGGAGTACGTCGCGTTTGTTGGGGGAAGTGCTGCAGCGCTATGCCGGTCAGGCACTGCCGACCCAGAGCGCGCATTACCGCGAATACATCGCGTGGTTGCAGCGCCAGGATGCGGTTGCCGCTGAAACCTTCTGGAAGGAGCAATTGACGGCGCTGGAACAACCGACGCGTCTGGTGCATGCCATACGCATGGCACCGGGTGAGCAGGCTTCTGGTCACGCAGCCTTCCACCAGGTTTTCGACCGCGAGCAGACCGCACGTGTCGAAGCGTTCGCCCGGGCTAACCGGGTCACGGTCAATACGCTGATGCAATCTGCGTGGATGCTGCTTCTGCACCGCTATACGGGGCAATCGACCGTGTGCTTCGGCGCTACGGTAGCAGGGCGACCGGCTGACCTGCCGGGTGTGGAGGAACAGATCGGCTTGTTCATCAACACCTTGCCTGTGATCGGTTCCCCTCGCGTGGAGCAGACGGTGGCTGAGTGGATCAGCCAAGTGCAAGCGAGCAACCTTGCCCTGCGTGAGTTCGAGCACACGCCGTTGTACGAGGTACAGCGCTGGGCAGGCCTGGGCGGGGAGGCACTGTTCGACAACCTCCTGGTGTTCGAGAGCTATCCGGTGTCCGAAGCCCTCCAGCAAGGCGCGCCTGCCGGCTTGCAGTTTGGCGAAGTGGCTAACCGGGAGCAGACCAACTACCCCCTCAGCGTGGCAATCGGGCTCGGCAATGTGCTGTCTGTCCGCTACACCCATGATCGAACGCTGTGGAGTACGCAAGCGATCCAAGGGGTCGCCAGCCACTTCGCCAATCTGCTCGAGGCGCTCGTCGACAATGCCACCACGGCACTGGGCGACCTGCCTCTGCTGGATCCGCAAGCAGCTCGCCTGATGGTCTCGGACTGGAACTACCAGGCCGCCGTCAGCACCGATGAGCTGAGTGTCAGCCAGTTGATCGAAGCGCAGGTAGCACGGACGCCTGATGCCGTGGCGGTGCTTTTCGAGGGGCAGTCGTTGAGCTATGCCGAGCTGAACCACAGGGCTAACCAACTGGCAGGCCGGTTGCGTGAGCTGGGTGTAGGCCCTGATGTGCTGGTCGGTATCGCCATGGCGCGCAGCCTGGAGATGGTGGTGGGGTTGCTGGCTGTGCTCAAGGCGGGCGGCGCCTATGTGCCGCTGGACCCGGACTACCCGCAGGACCGCTTGGCCTATATGCTCGAGGACAGTGATATTCAGCTGTTGCTGACGCAGGCATCATCGGTTGCGCACGTACCGGTGCCGGCACGGATGCACTGCGTTGTCGTCGACCAACACAATGAATTTGCAGGTTACCCGGGCGAGAACCTGACGCAAACCAGCGTCGCGCAGAACCTGGCCTACGTCATTTACACCTCTGGCTCGACCGGCAAACCGAAAGGTGCAGGCGTTGATCAGCAAGCACTCTGTGGCCGCCTGCGCTGGATGCAGAACGCCTATGGCCTCAACGAGCACGATGTGGTCCTGCAAAAAACATCGTTCAGCTTTGACGTGTCCGTGTGGGAGCTGCTCTGGCCATTGACCTGTGGTGCCAAGGTGCTGCTGGCACGGCAGGGTGATCAGCGTGACCCGGCGCTTCTGATCGATCTGATTCGTGCCCATGGCGTCACGACCCTGCACTTCATTCCGTCCATGCTCAAGAGTTTCCTCGACGCGGAGCACGTTGCCCACTGCCATAGCCTGAAGCGTTTGTTCTCGGGTGGCGAAGCCATCACCCATGACCTGCTCAACAGGGCCCTGGAGTGCTTGCCGCATGTGGCAATCTACAACCGTTACGGCCCGGTCGAGGCGACGATCAATGCGACTCACAGTGAGCGTTTGAGCGTTCGGCAGGGCGACGTCGAGATCGGCAAGGCGCTGCCTGATACGCGGATCCATATTCTCGACTCGGGCCTCAATCCGGTGCCGGTTGGCGTCTGTGGAGAGCTGTACATCGGTGGTAAAGCCCTGGCACGCGGTTATCACCGCAAGGCCCAGCTCTCTGCAGAACGGTTCATCCCCGATCCGTTTGGAGCCCCGGAGGGTGAGCGCCTGTACCGCACCGGTGACCTGGCGCGCTACCGCATCGATGGGGTTGTCGAGTACGTCGGGCGTATTGACCATCAGGTGAAAATTCGCGGTTTCCGTATCGAACTCGGTGAAATCGAAGCGCGCCTACAGGCGTTACCAGGTGTGCGTCAAGCCGTGGTATTGGCTCAGCCAGGGCCGCAGGGACACCAGTTGGTGGGTTATGTGGTGCCGACCGAGCCATCGGTGATGCAAGGCGGCCCTGATACTCAGTCGACGCTGCGTGATGCCCTGCGGGTCGATCTCAAGGCCGCACTGCCTGAATACATGGTGCCTGCACACTTGCTGTTCCTGGATCAGCTGCCGCTGTCGCCGAATGGCAAGCTGGACCGCAAAGCCCTGCCACACGCGGATGCCAGCCTGTTACAGCAGGCCTACCTCGAACCGCAAACGGACCTGCAGCGTACGATTGCAGTGATCTGGGCGGACGTATTGAAACTGGACAAGGTGGGGCTGGCCGACAACTTCTTCGAGTTGGGCGGCGACTCGATCATTTCCTTGCAAGTGGTCAGCCGGGCACGTCAGGCCGGCATTCAATTCACGCCCAAGGAGTTGTTCGAGCACCAGACGGTACAGGGGCTGGCATCGGTTGCCCGGTTGTCGGCAGGCTTGAGCATCGACCAAGGCCTGGTCGTGGGCGACATGCAACTGACCCCGATCCAGCGTCGCTTCTTCGATGCGGATATCCCCGAGCGCCATCACTGGAACCAGTCGTTGCTGCTCACGCCGAATACCGCACTGGAAGCGGATCGACTGAATGCGGCGTTGCACGCGTTGCTTGCGCATCACGATGCGCTGCGTTTGCAGTTCGCAGCGTCAGGTGGCAATTGGTCGGCCAGCTTCGGCACAGCAGCGCCGTCAGCGGTGTTGTGGACCCGTACGCTGCGCGACGACGAAGCGCTGCGCGGGCTTGTCGACGAGGCGCAACGCAGCCTCGACCTGGAACAAGGGCCCTTAATGCGTGCGGTGCTCGCGTTGCTGCCTGATGGTAGCCAGCGGTTGCTGCTGGTGATCCACCACCTGGTCGTGGACGGTGTTTCATGGCGGGTATTGCTGGAAGACTTGCAACAGGCCTATGCCTCGCTGGGTTCCGGTCAAGCGCCGAGCTTGCCGGCCAAGACCAGTTCGTTCCAGGCCTGGGCCCAACGCTTGCAGGCCTATGCCAGCAGCGTCGAGCTGGAGCATGAGGTCAGCTATTGGCAAGGTAGCCTGCAAACGGCACGAGGCGCGTCGTTGCCTGTGGACCATCCGGGTGGCGAAAACCTGGTCAGGCATGCCACCTCGGTGACGACCCGCCTGGATAAAACCTGCACCCGTCAGCTCTTGCAGGATGCGCCAGCGGCCTATCGCACGCAGATCAACGACTTGTTGCTGACCGCGCTGGCGCGGGTGCTTAGCCGCTGGATAGGGCAGCCGGACGTAGTAGTTCGTTTGGAAGGGCATGGACGGGAGGATGTGTTCGATGACCTCGATCTGACCCGCACCGTTGGATGGTTCACCAGTGTTTATCCGGTGAAATTGACCCCGAGCGCTGGCATGGCCGATTCGGTCAAAGCGATCAAAGAGCAACTGCGCGCGGTGCCTGAAAAAGGCATTGGTTATGGTGTGCTGCGCTTCCTGGGGAGTGATGAACAGCGTCAGGCACTGGCGCAGTTGCCACAGGGTGAAATTGTCTTCAACTACTTGGGCCAGTTCGACGGCAGCTTCGGCGATGAGGCAGGCCTGTTCGTTCCCGCTAAAGAGTACAGCGGTGACCCCCATGACCAAGCCGCGCCACTGAGCAATCTGCTGGCAATCAACGGTCAGGTGTATGCCGGTGAGCTGAAACTTGGCTGGACCTTCAGCAGCGCGTTGTTCGATGCGTCGACGGTGCAGCGCCTGGCCGACGAGTACGCTGAAGAGCTCAAGGCGTTGATTGCCCATTGCTGCGTACCCGGGCATCGCGGGTTCACCCCGTCGGACTTCCCGCTGGCACGTTTGAGCCAGGTACAACTGGACCACCTGCCCGTGGCGGCGGCTTCGATCGCCGATGTCTATCCGTTGTCGCCGATGCAGCAGGGCATGCTGTTCCACACGCTCTACGACCAACAGGCCGGTAACTACATCAACCAGTTGCGGGTCGATGTCGAGGGGCTGGAGGTACTGCGCTTCAAGCAGGCCTGGCAGGCGGCGTTGGATGCGCACGACATTCTGCGCACCGGGTTTGTCTGGGAAGGGGACCTGGACCAGGCGATGCAGGTGGTCCGAAAGCAGGTGACGCTGCCGTTCAGTGAGCACGACTGGCGTGGAGCACCAGCGCTCGAAGCGGCGCTGCAAGCATTGGCCGAAGACGAGCGTCAGCGTGGTTTTGCGCTTGATGAGCCAGCGCTGCTGCGCCTGGTGCTGGTCCGTATCGACGATGACCGTTACCACCTGATCTATACCAACCACCATATTTTGATGGATGGCTGGAGCACCTCGCGCCTGCTGGGCGAAGTCCTGCAGCGTTATGCTGGCCCGACGACCGGGTTCCAGGCCACGCACTATCGGGATTACATCGCCTGGCTGCAACGTCAGGATACGGCAGTTGCCCAAGCCTTCTGGCAGGCCCAGCTGGCCGCGCTCGACGAGCCGACGCGCCTGGCCCAGGCCATTGCCGGTAGCGCAGGCGATGCGGGCAGCGGCTACGGTGATCATCGCCTGGCCCTCGATGCCGAGCAGACCGCACGCATCGAAGCCTTCGCCCGGGCTAACCGCGTCACCGTCAACACCCTGGTGCAATCGGCCTGGCTGCTGCTGTTGCAGCGCTATACCGGCCAGGCCAGTGTCTGCTTTGGCGCCACCGTGGCCGGCCGCCCGGCAGATTTGCCAGGCGTTGAGGAGCAGATCGGCCTGTTCATCAACACCCTGCCGGTGATTGGCGCGCCCCGTGCCGAGCAGACCGTGGCCGAGTGGATCGCCCAGGTTCAAGGCTGCAACCTGGCGTTGCGCGAGTTCGAGCACACCCCGCTGTACGATGTGCAGCGCTGGGCCGGGCAGGGCGGTGACGCGCTGTTCGACAGCATTCTGGTGTTCGAGAACTACCCGGTGTCCGAGGCGCTGCAACAAGGCGCGCCCGGCCGCTTGCGCTTTGGCAACGTGGCCGTGCAGGAGCAAACCAACTACCCACTGACCCTGGTGGTTGAGCTGGGTAGCAGCCTGGCGATGCACTACAACCACGACCGTACGCAGTGGAGCGACGAGACCATTGGCCGCCTGGCGGCCAACTTTGCGGATTTACTGCAGGCACTGGTCGCGGATGCGGATGCAGTAGTCGGCGAGCTGCCGATGTTGAGCCTGCAAGAGCAGCAGATGATGGTCGAAGGCTGGAACGACACCGTCGCGGCGTACCCGAATGAGCGCAGCATCCACTCATTGATCGAAGCCCAGGTGTTCGCCACCCCGGACGCCCCGGCGTTGGTGTTCGGCGAGCAGACCCTGAGCTACGCCGAACTCAACGGCAAAGCCAACCAGCTGGCGCACAAGCTGCGTGAACTGGGCGTGGGCCCGGACGTGCTGGTGGGCATCGCCATGGAGCGCAGCCTGGAGATGGTCATCGGCTTGCTGGGTATCGTCAAAGCAGGTGGCGCCTATGTGCCGCTGGACCCGGAGTACCCGCAGGACCGCCTCAGCTACATGTTCGAAGACAGCGGCATTGCCTTGCTGCTGACCCAGTCGCACCTGCGTGATGCCCTGCCGATTCCGGCTGGCCTACACAGCCTGGATCTGGATGTCGAGGATTTGACCGGCTACAGCGATGCCAATCCTGGTATCGACGTAGCCCCGCTGAACCTCGCCTACGTGATCTACACCTCCGGCTCCACCGGCCGCCCGAAAGGCGCCGGCAACAGCCATCAGGCACTGGTCAACCGCCTGTGGTGGATGCAGAAGGCCTACGGCCTGGACGCCAGTGACAGCGTGCTGCAGAAAACCCCGTTCAGCTTCGACGTGTCGGTGTGGGAGTTCTTCTGGCCGCTGATGACCGGCGCGCGCCTGGTCATGGCTCAGCCGGGCGCCCACCGCGACCCGCAGCTGCTGGTCGACACCATCAACCAGTACGCCATCAGCACGCTGCACTTCGTGCCGTCGATGCTGCAGGCGTTCATGATCCACGAAGCGGTGGAAAGCTGCCGCAGCCTCAAGCGCGTGGTGTGCAGTGGCGAGGCACTGCCGGCCGAGCTCGCGCGCCAGACCCTGCAGCGCCTGCCAGGGGCCGGCCTGTACAACCTGTACGGCCCGACCGAAGCGGCCATCGACGTCACCCACTGGACCTGCCGCGCGGACGAAAGCATCAGCGTGCCGATCGGCCAGCCGATCGACAACCTCAAGACCCACATCCTCGAAGGCAGCCTGCAACCGGCGGTACGCGGCAGTGCCGGCGAGCTGTACCTGGGCGGCGTAGGTTTGGCACGTGGTTATCACCAGCGCCCGGCGCTGACGGCCGAGCGTTTTGTGCCGGACCCGTTCAGCGACAACGGCGGGCGCCTGTACCGCACCGGTGACCTGGCGCGTTACAACGCCGATGGCGTGATCGACTACGCCGGGCGTATCGACCATCAGGTGAAGATCCGCGGGTTGCGGATTGAACTGGGTGAAATCGAAGCGCGCCTGCTGGAATTGCCAGCGGTGCAGGAAGCGGTGGTGCTGGCCCAGGACGGGCCGAGTGGCAAGCAGTTGGTGGGCTATGTGGTACCGGCCGACAGCACGCAAGACGAGGTAGAGTTGCGCGACAGCCTGCGTGAGGCCCTCAAGGCCGGGCTGCCGGATTACATGGTGCCCGCGCACCTGCTGCTGCTGGGCAAGCTGCCGGTAACACCGAACGGCAAGCTGGACCGCAAAGCCCTGCCGCAACCGGATGCCAGCCTGCTGCAAGGCGAATACATCGAACCCCAGACCGAAATGGAGCAGCAGATCGCGGCGATCTGGGCAGATGTACTCAGGTTGGAACGCGTCGGCTTGAGTGACAACTTCTTCGAGTTGGGGGGCGACTCTATCGTGTCGCTGCAGGTGGTCAGTCGCGCACGCCTGCAAAACATCCAGTTCACGCCCAAGGAATTGTTCCAGGCTCAAACAGTTCAAGGCCTGGCAGCCGTGGCCCGCCGCGCGGCGAGTGCTGTCATCGATCAAGGGCCGGTAACCGGCGTCACGCCGCTGATACCGATTCAGCACTGGTTCTTCGAGGCGGATATTCCTCAACGACACCACTGGAACCAGTCGGTACTGCTGACACCGAGTGAACGACTGGACTCGGATACGCTGGACGCAGCTTTGCTCGCACTGGTCGAGCACCATGATGTACTGCGCTTGTGCTTCGAGTCGAAGGGGGGCGCCTGGCAAGCCGAGTTCCGCGAAGCGCTACCCCATCAACTGTGGACGCGCTCAGCCGTTAATGCAGACGACCTTCAGCCTCTTGTCGAAGAAGCCCAGCGCAGCTTGAGCCTGGAGCAGGGCCCACTGGTGCGGGCGGTGCTGGCTAACCTCGCCGATGGCAGCCAACGCGTGCTGCTGGTGATCCACCACCTGGTTGTGGATGGTGTGTCGTGGCGGGTGCTGTTGGAGGATTTGCAACAGGCATACCAAGCACTGCGGGCCGGTAATGCGCTGCGCTTGCCGGCCAAGACCTGCGCGTTCAAAGTCTGGGCGGAGCATGTACAGCGTCATGCCACCAGCCCTGAGTTGCAGGCCGAGCTGGGCTTCTGGCAAACACAACTGCAGGGCGCCAATGACGTGCTGCCGTGTGACTACCCGCAAGGCGAAAACCTGCTCAAACATGCGGCGTCGGTCAGCACCAAATTGGACCGCGAGACCACGCGGCAACTGCTTCAGCAAGCCCCGGTGGCCTATCGTACACAGATCAACGACTTGCTGCTGACTGCGCTGGCCAGGGTAGTGGGCCGTTGGACGGGGCGCCCGGAAGTGTTGGTGCGCTTGGAAGGCCATGGTCGGGAAGACCTGTTCGATGGCATCGACCTGAGCCGCACGGTAGGCTGGTTTACCAGCATGTATCCGATCACCTTGCGCCCTCACGCTGGCCTGGCCGACTCGATCAAGGCCATCAAGGAGCAATTGCGCGCAGTACCCAATAAAGGGGTCGGGTATGGTCTGCTGCGATACCTGGGCGGGGACAACGCGCGTGATGTGCTCGCGGCGCTGCCCCAGGGGGAAATCGTGTTCAACTACCTGGGGCAGTTCGACGGTAGCTTTGACGGCGAGTCGAGCCTGTTCGTGCCTGCCAAGGAGTACGCGGGTGCTAACCAGGACGCAGACGCGCCATTGCCCAGCTTGCTGACAGTGAACAGCCAGGTGTATGGCGGCGAATTGAAGGTGAGCTGGAGTTTCAGCCGCGAGCGGTTCGACGAGGCGACACTCAAGCAGCTGGCGGACGCGTATGCCGACGAGTTGAGAGCGTTGGTGGCCCACTGCTGCGAACCGTCCCATCGTGGTGTCACACCATCGGACTTCCCATTGGCGGGCCTTACCCAGGCTCAGCTGGACAGCTTGCCGGTTGCAGCTGCGGACATTGCCGATCTCTACCCGCTATCCCCGATGCAGCAGGGCATGCTCTTCCACACGCTGCAGGGCTCGGAAGCCGCGCTCTACATCAACCAGACCGCAGTAGAAGTCGAAGGCCTTGAAGTCGAGCGTTTCATCGCGGCCTGGAACCATGTGATTGCGCGCCATGACATCCTGCGTACCGGCTTCTGGTTGTCTGCCAAAGCAGACCAGCCGCTGCAAGTGGTCCATCGCCACGCCACCCTGCCTGTGCAAGTGCTTGACTGGCGCGGCCGTGATGATACCGCTCAGGCATTGCAAGACCTGGCTGCAAGGGAGGCGGCAGAAGGCTTTGACCTGATGGCTGCACCGCTGATGAGGTTGACATTGGTCAAGCTCGAAGACGCACGCTTGCACCTGATCTGGACACGCCATCACATCCTGATGGATGGCTGGAGCAACTCACGCCTGCTGGGCGAGGTGCTGCAGCATTACCACGGTCATGCTGCCAAGGCGCCGCTCGGCCGCTTCGCTGACTACATCCGTTGGCTGGGCGAGCAGCCGCAAAGCGCGCTGGAGACGTTCTGGAGCAGTAAGTTGCAAGGGCTGGAAAGCCCGACGCTGCTGGCGGGCAGCATAGCGCCACAGCCTGATGCCAAGCAGGTTGGCCATGATGCCCTGTATCTGAAATGGGACCGCCAGCAGACTTCCCGTTTACGCGAACAGGCACAGCGTCTGCGCGTCACCCCGAACACCTTGATTCAGGCCACTTGGCTGTTGCTCTTGCAGCGCTATACCGGTCAATCCACGGTGTGCTTCGGGGCCACGGTAGCTGGGCGGCCAGCAGGTTTGGCCGGCGCCGATGAGATGCTCGGGCTGTTCATCAATACCTTGCCAGTGGTGCAGTCAGCACAACCTCATCACGTTGTCGGTGAGTGGGTACGTCAGCTTCAGGCCTACAACCTGGAACTGCGAGACCATGAACATGCTGCCTTGTCTGACGTCCAGCGTTGGGCAGGGCGCGCGGGGCAACCGCTGTTCGACAGCATCGTGGTCTTCGAGAACTATCCAGTCGATGAGCGTCTGCGCGAGGAAGGGGCTGGCACACTGCGGTTCGGTGAAGTCAGTAGCCGTGACGTGACCAACTATGCCATGGACCTCGCCGTGCACCTGGGCGAGACCTTGTCCGTCGAGTTCCTGTACCTGCGAAACCGCTTGACTTATGCGGCAACGGACATGATCCGGGGCAGCTTTGAGCGCTTGCTCACCGGCATACTGGATAACCCGAACGCAGCGATAGGCAGCCTGGACATGCTCACGCCGATGCAGTCGCTCAAGGCACGCGAGCGCAACCAACTGCAACCTAAGCAACAGGGCCTGCCGTTGCTGGCTGAGCGCATTGCCCAACACGCGGTAGCCAGGCCGCAAGCTGTGGCTGTCATCTGTGCTGGGCAGCAACTGACGTATGCGCAACTGGACGAACGCGCCAACCGCCTTGCGCACCATTTGATCGGCCTGGGCGCGCAGCCTGAAGCGACGGTGGGGGTTGCGCTGGAGCGTTCGGTCGAGACGATCGTGGCCTTCCTGGCAGTGATGAAAACCGGCGCGGCCTATGTACCACTGGACATTGACTACCCGCAGGAACGTCTGCAGTGGATCGTGGAGGATTCGCACATGCACCTGCTGCTGACCAGCAGCAGCCTGCGTGAGCGTTTGGGCGACGTACAACACGTGGTGGCTCTGGACCAGTTGTCGCTGTCGCAGTTGCCGTCGACTGCACCTCAGCTTCAGGTACAGGAAGACAACCTCGCTTACCTGATCTACACCTCTGGCTCTACCGGCAAGCCGAAAGGTGTGGCGGTAAGCCATGGGCAAATCCGCATGCACTGCCAGGCCATCGCCCAGTTGTATGAGATGGACGAGGCCACGCGCGAGTTGTTGTTCATGTCGTTTGCCTTCGACGGAGCCCAGGAACGGTGGCTTTCAACCCTGTCCTCCGGTGGTTGCCTGGTGGTTCGCGAGAACCGCTTGTGGACCGCGGAAGAAACCTGGCAGGTGCTGCAGGCACAAAGCATCGATATTGCGTGCTTCCCGCCAGCCTACCTGCAGCAGTTGGCCGAGTTCGCCGAGAGTCAGCCAGAGGCGCCACCTGCGGTACGCATCTATTGCTTCGGCGGGGATGCGGTACCCGATGCCTTGTTCGAATTGGTCAAGCGCACCTTGCAACCGCAGTACTTGACCAATGGTTATGGGCCTACAGAAACGGTAGTGACGCCGATGCTGTGGAAGGTATCGGCACAGCAGCGTTGCGAGGCGGTGTATGCGCCGATCGGTGATCGGGTCGGCCAGCGCACGTTGCATGTACTCGATGATGACCTCAACCCGCTGCCAGAGGGTGTCGCGGGTGAGTTGTACATCGGGGGCGAGGGTGTGGCGCGGGGTTACCACCAGCGCAGTGCCCTGACGGCCGAGCGTTTCGTGGCCGACCCCTTCGCCGAAGGTTCGCGCCTGTATCGGACGGGGGACCGCGTGCGCCGCCGTGCCGACGGGGTGATCGATTTCATTGGGCGCCTGGACAGCCAGCTGAAGGTGCGCGGCTTCCGTATCGAACCGGGCGAGATCGAAGCGCGCTTGCGTAACCTGGCCGATGTCAGGGATGCCGTAGTCGTGGCGCGTGAGGGCGCTGCCGGCAAACAGCTGGTCGGGTATGTGGTCACCGGTACGGCCGCAACCGATGCGACGCAGCTGCGTGAGGCGCTTCGTGCCGAGCTGCCTGACTACATGGTGCCTGCGCAGTTGGTGCTGTTGCCGACGCTGCCGCTCACCCCTAATGGCAAAATTGATCGCAATGCATTGCCTGCCCCTGAGTTTGCAGCACAGCGGCAGCGGATTGCACCGCGCAATGCCGTGGAGCAGGCCTTGGTGAACATCTGGCAAGAGGTGCTGGGCGTGCAAAGTGTGGGTGTGGACGACAACTTCTTCGAGCTTGGCGGTGACTCGCTGCGGGTGCTCAAGATGTTGTCGAAGGTCCGCGCCAGCGATGATATTCCGATAGAGCTGAAACTGCGGGACGTCATGGCTAAACCGACCATCGGTGAACTCAGTGGCTATGCCGCCGCTGATGAAAGCCTCGATCCCTTGTTGCTGCTCAACAGCCGGGTGCCCGATGTGGCCCCCCTGTTCTGCCTGCACGCGGGCTTTGGTACGGTGTTCGATTATGAACCACTGGCCCGACGCCTGGAGGGGCGCTGCAGCGTTTACGGTGTGCAATGCCGAATGCTGCTCGACCGTGACTGGGTGGACGATTCGCTTCAGTCGATGGCCATCGATTACGCCCAGTACATCCGCCAGAAGCAGCCCGAAGGGCCTTACCGCCTGCTGGGTTGGTCGTTGGGGGGGACGCTGGCCGTGCTGGTGGCCCAGGAACTGGAAAGCCAGGGCCAGCAGGTATCGTTGCTCGGGCTGGTCGACAGCTTCATGCCGGGGACCGAGCCAAATGACGTGCAAGGTGACTGGAGCGATGACCTACGCGGCTTCCTGGGTGTCGTGTTGGGGGTACCCAAGGAACAACTGGCTATTGGCTCAGTGCCAGCCGGTACTGCAACTGCAATGCTGGAGCAGGTGATCGACGAGGTCTGCGCGATGCAGGGTGGGCAGTCAGCGTTTGCCGAAGTCGGCAGCGCTGAATTGGCTCATACATTCATCGTTGCCATGCGGCTGAAGGTGTTGTCGCAAGGGGTCGAGCCGCTTCCGGCCACCCAGGCATTGGCATCGTGCTGGTGGGCAGGCGGCAGCGTGAGCCCTGCCTGGACCCATGCCTATGCTGAAAGCAACGCTGTCTTAGCTGGCCACTATGACATCCTCAAGCATGCAGAGGTGATCGAGAGCCTGGTGGCTAAGTTGAGGGAGGTGGATACGGTCGCGTAACAACGGCCTTGTAGAAGTACCAAGAGGGGCTATCCGTACGGGATAGCCCCTTTTTGTATGCAGGCGTAAATGGCGCTCGCCTTCGCAAAGGCTGGGCATGAAAAAACGGCGCTCCGGTTAGGGAAGCGCCGTTATCAACAGGCCTGTCGTGTGGACCGTGGCCGGCTAGACCCGCCTGGCTAGATGAACGCCATCAGAAGTCGTAGCGCAGGTCGAGCGTGGCATTACGCGGTGCACCATAGTGACCATAACTGCCGGCCATGCCGGAGTAGTACTTTTCGTCGAACAGGTTGTTCACATTCAGCGTTGCCGCCAAGTGGTCGGTGACCTGGTAACGCGCCATCAGGCTGGCCACGGCATAGTCGTCATCCTTGACCTTGGCATTGTTGAAGTTGGTGAACGTCAACGCTTTGCTGGAATCCCAGTTGACGCCGCCGCCTACGGTCAGCTTGTCCCAGTTGCCCTGGAGGCGATAAGTGCTCCACAGGCGGAACGTGTCCATGGGCAATTGGGTCGTCAGACGGTCGCCGTCGGCGTTCTCGGTACGGGCATGGCTGTAGCCGGTTTGGACATTCCAGCCAGGCGCGATCTCACCCGCGATTTCAAACTCGAAGCCCTTGGTTTTCGCGCCGTCTACGGCCCGATACGCCTGGCCATTGGTCGGTGTGAGTTGGCCCGGATCAATTTCGGCGAAGTTGTCCCGCTCTACCATGAACACGGCGGCGCTGGTATTCAGGCGGCCATCGAAGAACTCGCCTTTCCAACCCAATTCGTAGTTCTTGCCGACCACAGGCTCGAGTACCTTGCCGTCTTTGTCCATCGACGTCTGCGGCTTGAAGATGTCGGTATAGCTGACATAGACAGACTGTTCAGGGGTCAGGTCGTAGACCACACCGGCATAGGGGGTTACCTGGCCGGTTTCACGCATCTTGCTGACCGTGTTGGTGTTGGCAATCAGCGAGGTCAGGTCGGAGTCGTAAGTGTATTGCGAAACCCGTGCACCCAGCAGCAGGTGCAGGTCATCGGTAATGTTGAAACGGTTGGCCACGAAGTAACCGCTTTGTCGTGTCTTGATGTTGAAAATCAGAGAGGGCCGGTAGCCGTCGCGGGCCAGGTAGTTATCCCAGGTGTAGAAATTGAACGTGGCGATACCACCGGTCTGCGAGTGGTGGTCGTTTTCATATTCGGAATAGTTGTACCCCACGACCAAGTCGTGGGAACGGCCGAACAGCTCGTAAGTGCCGGCGAGGTTGACGTCCAAGCCCTTCTGGGTTTGATCGGCGGAAATCTTTGCCCGTTCGGCGCTTGCAGCGCCGGTTTCCTCGTTCAAGTACGTGACCCCGGACGTGCTGCGGTACCAGCCCAGGTCAGCATCGCGATCGACGTCCATGTAATTGGCCACCACCCTGAGCTTCCAGTCGTTGACCAACTGCTGCTCCAAGGTCGCCGTGTAGTTCATGGTCTCGAAATCATCGTACATCCACCGAGCGCCAGAGCTGGTGGATCGCGAGAAATCGGTTTGCTTGCCATTGGTGAACAGCAGTGGGACACCCGGCGCGCCCGTCGATTTGTACTTCTGGTAGTCGACACCAAAACGCACGAGGGTTGTGTCGGTCAGGTCGGCTTCAACGACGCCGTAGAGGATTTCCCGCTTCTGGTCATACCAGTCCATGAACGTGTGGTTGTCTTGCTTGGCCGCAACCATGCGCCCTCGGACGTTACCTGTTTCTGTCAGTGGGCCGGAGACATCGACTTCGCTGCGGTAGTTATCCCAGGATCCAACACTGCCCTTGACATAGGATTTGAACTCGCGGGTCGGCTTCTTGCGGATCAAGTTGATCACGCCGCCAGGCTCGCCGGCACCGGTCATCAGGCCCGTGGCGCCACGGACGATCTCGACCCGGTCATACAAGGCCATGTCCAGCAGCGTGCTGGGCATGTTGCGCGTCTGGTTTTCCTGGCTGGTATTGACGCCGTCGAACTGGTAGGTATCGATGGCACTCCCGCGAGAGTAGATGTTGAAGCGCTCCCCGCCATCCTGGGACATGGTGATCCCTGGGGTCTCTTTGAGCACATCGGTGATGGCGCTGAGGTGTTGATCATCCATGCGTTGACGCGTCATCACGGTGACCGATTGAGGCGTTTCACGAAGCGACAGGTTCATCTTCGTGGCTGTACTGGTGATACCTGTGGTGTACGAACCGGTGCCTTCGGTAGTAGCGCCGAGGCCCACGCTATTGACGTTGGTCGCCGAAAGCTCGACCTGGCCTTCCTTTGCGGCCGAACTCGCTGTCACCGTCGCCGAGTTGCCATCAATCTGGTACCTCAACCCCGTCCCTTGCAACAGGATGCGCAGCGATGACGCCAGGTCATGGCGCCCCTTCAGTGCCGAAGAACGCAGCCCACTGATATCTTGTGGGCTGTACAGCAGTTGAGTATCCGTCTGCTTGGCCAGCGCCTGCAGCGCCGAGTTCATCGACTGCGCCGGAATATCCAGGGTCCATTCCTGTGCCTGCACCTGTGCAACCAGCGCAGAGGACAGCGCCAGGCCCAGGCCAATGCGTGACAGCGCACGCTGGGGGCGAAGGGAATGACGAATCAGTAAGGCTTTGGCAAGCGGGTTGAGCGCACTGGGCAATGGCATGGACATCTGTTGCGTTCTCGTTGGCAGAGGGGTTTTTTTCTATGTGCTGTATGTGACGCAGCACCTGTGAAAAACCGGAACGATTCTTATTGACTGTTTTTCCGCAGGTGCTGTTAACCGCGTCACAACGTTCAGAGTTCGCGGGCTACGCGAAAGCCGAGGAAGTCGCCACGGGTGGTCTTGAGGCGGTCGTTGCGGTTGGCCGAGCGCGAGAAGATCGGTGGCTCGCCCCAGTCGTTGCCGCGCATGTGCGCGCGGATGCACTTGGGGTCCTGGATCCAGGCGCTGCCGTCGCTGGGGGCGCCTTCGTAGCTTTCGTGGTAGCAGTCGGCGACCCACTCGTAGACGTTGCCGTGCATGTCGTACATGCCGAAGGCATTGGCCGGGTAGCTGCCCACGGGGGCGGTGAAGGTGTAGCCGTCACGGGGGCCGTAGGTGTTGGCGTGCTTGCTGATCTCGTACTTGCCCGGCTCGTCGAACGGGAAGGGGAACGGGCCGGTAGAGCCGCCGCGGGCGGCGTATTCACGTTCAGCCTCGCTGACCATGCGGTAGGGCTTGCCGGTTTTTTTTGCCAGCCATACGGTGTAGGCCTGGACTTCGTCATAGTCGACGCACACCGCAGGTTGGCGGGCCGTTTGTTTGTAGGTGGGCTTGCTGGCTTCGCACCAGCGGCCGGGGCGGTCGTCGCCGCTCTTGATGACGGTGCCGGTGGCCTTGATGTAGGCGTCCAACTCGCCGGCGGTGACCTGGTAGCGGCTCATCGCGAAAGGCTTGGCGAAGGTCACGGTGTGCAGCGGGCCTTCGTCGGGCTGGCGGCCGGCTTCGTCATCGGGTGCGCCCATCACGTAGCTGCCGGCGGGCAGTACCACCATCTCTGGGCAGTCCTTGCAGTCCTGGAAAACATCACCTGGCTGGGCCGCGTGGGCGTAGGCGCTGACCAGCAGCAGGCAGGTGATCTGGGCTGGCCGGTAGAGCCAGGCTTTTGCGTTCATGAGTGGTCCTCGGAGCGGGTGAATGCGTGCGGCGTTTCGCATTCAGACGAGCCAAGGCGGTGAAAAATTAACCAACGGCCGCGCCTACAAAGGTCGGTTTAGCCAGTTGCCAGCCAGAAAACGCCGGGCTATAGTCCAGGCCATTGATCTCATCCTGAAGACCTGTTCATGCCAGCCATCCCTTCCACCTCATGCTTTGCCATCGCGCCAGTCGCGGGCGAGGTCGTGCGTGGTAGCCAGCAGCCGGCCATGATCAGTCACTACCCACCACCTGTCAGTGGCGTTGTAGGCGGCGTAGCTCCGCCTCCTTGCGTGGTCGTGCTGGGCTGATCGGCTTCTGGCCGCTGCCCACCGCACTCGCAACCTACTGAACACGGTCGGCTACCTCCCTCGCTGAAGCGTACGCCCTCCGTTCGGCTCATTCGCCCGAAAGGTGGCAATACATGTCTGTCATTTCCAAAGCATCCGTGGCCTCGGCGGCCACCACCAGCCTGTTCGTCTTGCTGTGGAGCAGCGGGGCAATCGTCTCCAAGCTGGGCCTGGCGCACGCCAGCCCGTTCGCTTTCCTGTTATTGCGCTCGGCGCTGGCCCTTGCGGGCCTGTTGATGATCGGCCCCTTGTTGGGCCTGCGTTGGCCGCGCAGTCGTGGGGCGGTGCTGCGCGCCCTGGGCACTGGCTGCGTGTTGTTGGGGGCCTACCAGATCTTCTATCTGTTGGCGCTCAATACCCATGTCACCCCTGGCGTGATGGCCACGGTGATGGGGGTGCAACCGATCCTCACTGTAGTACTGATGGAGCGTCAGCGTTCCTGGAGCCGGCTGTTTGGCCTGGGGCTAGGCCTTGCTGGCCTGGTGATGGTGGTCTATCAAAGCATCAACCTGGGTGGGGTGTCCCTGGCCGGCATGCTGTTCGCGCTGCTGGCGCTGGGCAGCATGACCTTGGGTTCGATCCTGCAGAAACGCATCACCGACAACCCTATGGGCACCTTGCCGTTGCAGTACCTGGCAGGGTTTGCCCTGTGCGCGTTGTTCGCCCCCTTGCAGCCGTTGCACGTGCAGTGGACCGGCGGCTTCGTCGGTGCATTGCTGTGGATGGGGCTGGTGGTGTCGTTGCTGGCGACCCTGCTGTTGTATCGCCTGATCGCCAAGGGCAATCTGGTCAATGTCACCAGCCTGTTCTACCTGGTGCCTGCGGTGACTGCGGTGATGGACTTCCTGATCTTCGGTAACCGTTTGGCAGCGCTGAGCCTGCTGGGGATGGGGCTGATCGTGGTGGGCTTGCTGTTCGTGTTCCGCAAGCCGGCTGCGCGGTTGGCGGAGGCGTAAGCGTAGCGCGCTAGCGAAACTCTTCGGGGATGGTGTGCCGCAGCACGCCTTCCTCGAAGTCCAGCAGGTCGGCTTCGCGCTGGGTCAGCAGGTAGTAGAGCAAGGTGTCGAGCGCGCGCTGCGAGGGGACTTCGACGGCAAGCATCCTCACCGCCTGTTCTGCTTCGCAGTTGCAGCCAAAGTCTTGCAGGGCTGCGCGCACCTGGTCGAGGGTTTCCGGTGGCTTGACGATCACCCGGAACACCGAGCGGCCGCTGCTGATGCGCAAGCTGTCGAACCAGGTTTCACCGCTGTCCTCCCGCGTGTCGATGATGTCGCCCGGCGCAATGCCGTAGACATAGAACGGGATGCCATCGACTTGGTAGCCGCCCTCGACTGCCTTGGCCCACAGGCCCTCGACCGAGGCCGGCGGGTAACCGTCTGCGTCCTGTACCAGGCGGAACAACACCTTCTTGTATGCACTGTTCATCGTGTGCCCCGCTTCAATTGCGCGTCGGCCGCAGCACCAGCCACAAGGCCGCGCCAATCAACACACCGCCGTACAGGTGCGCCATCGACAGCGGTTCATCCAGCAACCATGCCCCCCACAATACGCCGAATACCGGGATCAGGAAGGTCACGGTGCTGGCCTTGACCGGGCCAATTTCTTCGAGCAGGCGGAAGTACAGGATATAAGCGAATGCGGTGCACAGCAGGCCCAACCCGAGCAGCGACAGCCACACCTGCCAGCCGCCCCAGCTGGCAGGCGGCTGAGCCAAGGCGCTCCAGGCGAACAGCGGGCTCAGCAGTAGCGTGGCGCCGAGCATGCTGCCCAGGGCCGAGAGGCGGCTGTCCAGGCCGCTGACCCAGCGGCGGGCGAGAAAGCCGGCGAAGCCATAACAGGTGGTGGCCGCCAGGCAGGCGAGGGCGCCTTGCAGCAAGGCCAGGTCCAGCGCGACGGGGCCAGCGCCGCTGACTATGCCGACGCCGAACAGGCCCAGGAAGATGCCGCAGAGCTTGGGCAGGGTCATCGGTTCACGGAAGAACAGCACGCCGATCAGTACGCCCATCAGCGGTGTGGTGGCGTTGAAAATCGCCGAGTAGCCAGCTGGCAGTACTTGCGCGGCCACGGAGTAGAACGTCGCGGGGATGCCCGAGTTGATCATGCCCAGCACCAGGCAGGCGCCGAGCTTGCCTTGGAAGTCCCAGCGTACCCGCGCGGCGGCGACGATGGCGACCAGGCCCAGGCAGGCGATCGACACGCGGAAGAACGCGGTCGGCACGGTGCCGAGTTCGGGGGCGATGATGCGCATGAACAAAAAACTCGCCCCCCAGACAGCGGCAAGGGTCAGCAGGCGGGCTAGGGCAATGGGGGTCACAACGGTCTCCGGGTTTTGGGCAGGGCGCGAGTTTACGCCAGGGGGGAGTGGGATTCTTGTGCTTTCTTGCGCTGTGAATCTAGGCGGGCTGTGGACCGGCTAAGCTGTATCTCTCACCCTGCACCGAGATGCCCTGCATGTCCCAGCACTGGCCTGCCAGCGAAATCGCCCGGATGATCCTCGATGGCTTCGATGACTACCGCGAACACTTTCGGCGCATCACCCTCGGCGCCCGTGAGCGCTTCGAGCAGGCGCGCTGGCAAGACATCCAGCGCGCAGCGGCGGCGCGTATCAACCTCTATGAAGAAAAGGTGGCCGAGGCCAACGGCCGGCTACGGCAGAGCGTTGCCGATGAGGTGCTGCTGGATGTGGAGCAGTGGCCGCTGGTCAAGAGCGCCTACATCCACCTGATCGACCCACGGCTCGACGACGAGTTGTCCGAGACCTGGTACAACTCGCTGTTCTGCAGTCTGTTCAGCCATGACCAGATCAGCGACGGCTGCATGTTCATCCACACCACCCGGCCTTCCCTGCGCAGCCACGAGCGCGCGGCGCAAACCCGCACCTATCAGCTTGAGGACGGGCTCAAGGGCCTGCTGCGGGCGATCTTCGCCGATTACCCGTTCGATGTGCCCTATGGTGACCTTGAGGGCGACCTGACACGGCTGGAAGAACAACTGCGCGAATGCCTGCCGGACTGGGTGTGCAAGGACCCGGCCCTGGCGGTCGAGCTGTTTTCGCCGGTGTTGTACCGCAACAAGGGCGCCTACCTGGTCGGCCGCCTGTACACCCGCGACGAGCAGTGGCCGCTGGTGATCCCTTTGTTGCACCGCGAAGGCCATGGCATCGAGGCCGATGCGCTGATCACCGACGAGGCGGAGGTGTCGATCATCTTCTCCTTCACCCGCTCTTACTTCATGGTCGATGTGCCGGTGCCGGCGGAGTTCGTCAACTTCCTCAAGCGCATCTTGCCCGGCAAGCACATTGCCGAGTTGTACACCTCGATCGGTTTCTACAAGCATGGCAAGTCGGAGTTCTACCGGGCACTGATCAACCACCTGGCCAACAGTGACGACCGCTTCATCATGGCGCCTGGGGTGCGGGGGATGGTCATGAGCGTGTTCACGCTGCCGGGCTTCAATACCGTGTTCAAGATCATCAAGGACCGCTTTTCACCGTCGAAAACCGTTGACCGTGCCACCGTGATCGACAAATACCGCCTGGTGAAAAGCGTCGATCGGGTAGGGCGCATGGCCGATACCCAGGAGTTCGCCGATTTTCGCTTTCCGCGTAGCAAGTTCGAACCAGAATGCCTGGCCGAGCTGCTGGAAGTGGCGCCGTCCACGGTCGCCCTGGAAGGCGACTCGGTGCTGATCCGCCACTGCTGGACCGAGCGGCGCATGACGCCCCTCAACCTTTACCTGGAGCACGCCAGCGAAGGCCAAGTGCTCGAAGCGCTGGAGGATTACGGCTTGGCCATCAAGCAACTGGCGGCGGCGAACATCTTTCCCGGTGACATGTTGCTGAAAAACTTTGGCGTCACCCGCCATGGCCGGGTGGTGTTTTACGACTATGACGAAATCTGTTTTCTGACCGAGGTGAACTTCCGTCATATACCGCCACCGCGCTACCCGGAAGACGAAATGTCAGGCGAGCCGTGGTACTCGATCGGGCCGCATGACGTGTTCCCCGAAGAGTTCCCGCCGTTTCTGTTTGCCGATATGGGCCAGCGGCGTTTGTTCAGCCGCTTGCATGGTGAGTTGTATGACGCGGATTACTGGAAGGGTTTGCAGGCAACGATTCGCGACGGGAAGGTGATCGATGTATTCCCGTATCGGCGTAAGGTGCGGTAACCCCTGGGGCTGCGCTGCGGCCGCAAAGTATCAGCGCCACGCACGTCTGGGGTTTCAGCCCTTCAGGCACTTCAACTCGCTGAAATCGGTGCGCACCTTGCTCAATCGCGCCTGCAGCAGCTGCCGCTGCTCCGGCGTACTCAATTGCATCAGGTCGACCAGCAACCTGCGTGCTTGCAGCTCGGTGTTCTGGTAGGCGATGCGGTATTCCGGGGTCCACAGGCTCTCTTTACGCTGCAGCAACTGCGCCAGGCGCGGTTCGAAGCTGGCATCGCTGCGTTTGTCCATCGCCAGCACCAGCTGTTGCTGCCAGTGGGCACGGTTGGCGATCCACTGGCGGTTCTGATCGCCCAGCGCCTGTGACCAGGTCAGCACGCGTAGCCGTTGCGCTGCGTTGAGTTCACCCAGCCACGGCGTCAGGCGTTTTTCCATGCGCTCGGCACGGCGGGCAATCTGCTTGGGCAAAGGCGTATCGACATACTGCTTTTGCCGTTCGCTGATGTCGTCGCGGAACGCCTCGCGCATTTCCGCCACCTGCGCGTCGCTCATGCCACGCAGCAGTTCGGTGGCGGAGGGGGTGATTTCTTCGGCAACCCGGCCAATCGCCTCGCGCGCTTCGCGGGTGCGCTGCTGCAACGCCTGGTCGGTCACCTGGTCTTCGGCGACCATGGCCCGCACCCGGTCCAGCCAGTCGAGGTAACTGGGCAGTTGGGTTTTGCAATGCCAGGCCAGGTGCTGCCTGAGCCGCTCGTCGAGCAGCACCTTCTGGTCGCGGTTCATGTCCAGGTAGTCACCGAGCGACCACGGCACCAGGCGGTCCAGGTTGCGGTAGGCCAGGTCGATGCGGCTGCACGCGACCAGGGCCAGGGCGAGCGCGACGGTGATGAGCAGGGGCTTGAGCAGGCGTCGAGGCATGTGCTGATCCTTGCAGTGGCTGGCCAGTCGGTAGACGCAAGGGGGAAGATGACGGTTCCACCGAATCAGCGGTCGGGCAGTACGGTGGCTTCAGGTGTAGAATAGCCGTCTTGTCTTGAGGAACATCGGAAATGGCTCTGCTTGGGCGTTACAACAGTTTGCAAATCGTTAAACACGTGGAATTCGGCCTCTACCTGGACGGCGGCGCCGATGGCGAGATCCTGCTGCCGGGGCGTTACATCCCGAAGAACGCCGAGACCGAGGTAGACGATTGGTTGAACGTGTTCATCTACCTGGACAGCGAAGACCAGCTGATTGCTACCACCGAGAAGCCGAAGGTGCAGGTCGGTGAGTTCGCCAGCCTCAAGGTCAAGGACATCAATGGTGCCGGTATCTTCCTGGATTGGGGCCTGTCCAAGGACCTGCTGATGCCTTACTCGGAAGAGTTGCGGCCACTGAAGATCGGCGACTACTGCGTGGTGCACGCGTACCTCGACAAGCGTACCCGCCGCATCACCGCGACCGCGCGCCTGGACCGCTACCTGGACCGTACCCCGGCCGATTACCAGGTCGGCCAGCCGGTCGAGCTACTGGTGGCCGGCGAGACGCCGATGGGCTTCAAGGCGATCATCAACAACCGCCACTGGGGCCTGATCCACAAGAACGAGGTGTTCAAGTTCCTGCGTTCGGGGATGCACGAGAAGGGCTTCATCAAGGAAATCCGCCACGACGGCAAAATCGCCCTCAGCCTGCAACCGGTGGGCGCGGCCCTGGCTGACAGCCTGCAGGAGCAGATCATGGCGCGGCTGGACGCCGAAGGCGGTGTGCTGCCGGTGTGCGACAAGAGCGACCCGGCAGTGATCACCAAGTTGTTCAACGTCAGCAAGGGCAACTTCAAGAAGGCCATTGGTGCATTGTTCAAGCAAGGCCGCATCGTCATCCATGACGATCGCATCGAGCGGGTCTGATCAGGCCTGCACGAACGTACGGAAGTCCAGCTGCTCGCCACCCGGGCGGGTGTCGCGCAGCAGCGAGTCGCGGTCGGCGCTCAGGGCCAGGCTGATGGTCGAACGGCGTTTGCCCGGCTTGCGCACTTCCATCTGCTCCAGGTGAGCCTTGAGGAAGTTGGTCGGTACTTTCAGGTGCTGCAGCTCATCGCTGTCCGGGGTGTGCAGCAGCAGGTTGACCCAATCGGGTTGGCCTTTGCCCAACAGCGCTACCGGCACTTCGAACCACCACAGGTTGCGTTTGGGGTCGAGGATGGCGAACAGGGTGTTGCTGCTGGTCAGCACGGGCCGGGCCAGTGCTTCGTTGCGCCGGGCGATGGCGGCGGGTTTGTCGAGTTTCATGCAGGTTCCTGCGGGTTGACGCGTGATAAGGCCTGCATTGTGAGGGGTGGCGGTTAGCTGAGCAAGGTTTGCCAGTTGCTTTGCCTGGGCCGGCCTCTTCGCGGGGCAAGCCCGCTCCCACAGGTTACACCACTGTTCTCAGTGGTGATCGTATACCTGTGGGAGCGGGCTTGCCCCGCGAAGAGGCCATTTGCTTCAGCGACTCACCGGCCGGCTCAACTCGGAAGTGGCCCCATCGGCAGTGGTCACCGTCGCGGTAAAGCTGCGCAACCCGCCGATATTCTCCAGCGGATGTGCAAACCGCGCCTGCCCCTGGGCATCGCTGTTCACCATCACTTCCCCAAGATACTGCTCCGCTTCGCTGCCCGCAGCCTGCGCATTGCCGAACAACTCGACGCGCAACAGGCTCGACGCCGGCCCCTGCACTTCGCCGCGAATCACATTTCCCTCAAGCGCAATCAGCCGAGGTGGCTGCTGGTTGTGGTTAGGCAACGGTTGGCAAGGCTTGGGTTCGCCCTTGGCATCGCAGATGATCGCTTGGTCCTTCTTCGCCAGCTCCGCACCCACCCCGCGCGACCCTTCATACAACGCATGCGCCTGCGCCGGCACGCCGAAGACGATGGCGCCGGTGCGCTGGTTCGGCACACAGGAGCCACCGGCCTCGCAGCGGCGGATGTCCTGGCTGTTATTCCAAATGCGGTTGGCGCTCAGGCGTGTGGCGGTGACGCTCGGCTCTGGGCGCAAGGCCACGCCGATGCGGTTGCCGTGGATCAGGTTGCCATCGAGGATGTTGCCCTCGCCGGTGACGCTGACGCCGATCGAGTTACCGGTGAAGGTGTTGGCGCCCAGGTAGTTGCGGTTGCCCCAGTTGATCTGCAGGCCGTCCGAGTAGTGCTCGAAACGGTTGCGCACCACCGTGTTGTCATTGCCCAGCAGAATCTCGATGCCCTGGGACGGCTCGGGGTTGGCCGGTGTGGAGCGGAACAGGTTGTCCGCCACCAGGTTGAAGGCCGCACCACGCGTCAGCTCCAGGCCGTCGCCGTTGTCGATCAACTGGTTGCGCAGCACCTTGTTGTTGACCGTGCTGGTGGCGGTGGGGTTACCGGCGCCGTCGTCACCGGTGAGCATGATGCCGGCGCCGCCTTTGTTGGCGATGACGCGGTTGTCTTCGATGACGTTGCCGCTGGCGCGGTTGACCAGGATGCCGATGCAGAAGTTGCGCACTTCCAGGCCGCTCAGGTGCACGCCCTGGGTGTCGCGCAGCACCAGGCCCGGGTGGGTTGTGGTGCGTACGTTGGTGCCGAACTGGCCGGGCAGGGCGCCGGGGCAGGTGTGCACGCCCTGGTCTTTGATATAGCCCGAGCCGTCGATGGCGATGTACTGGCCGTCGCGGGCCCAAGCCAGGCCGGTAATGCTCACCGGACCTTTGATTTCAGGCAGCGCGCGCGTGGGTTTAATCACATAGGGCGCCTGGCCCACTGCGGCAATCTCGATGCGGTAGTGGCCGGGGTTCTGGTTGCTGGTCTCGATCGCCCAGCGCAGGCTGCCGGGTTTGCCGTCATCGGCATAGCGCTCGACGCGCAGGGCTTCGGTGACGGCCGGCGAGGCGGCGAGGGCAGGCAGGGGGAGCAGTGGCAGCATGGCCACGAGCACAGGCATCAAACGCATGGGGCGGGTTTTCCGATAAGTCGTTGTTTTTATTGCAGGCGGTCGTATGCGGGGATTCTAGGGCAGGCAGCCGACCCTGCGCAGGTGGTTGGCGGGAATTGGTGCGGTATTCGCCCGCAGATTTGCCGCTCGGCTTGATCGTGGCAAATTGGTTGAAACTCTTGCGAAGGGCCTCAGGTCCACAGACTGTCGACACGGTTCACGTGTCTCCATTTGCAGGAGTTTTGCCATGAGCGGTACTAAAGACAAAGCGAAAGGCTTGGCCAACGAAGCAATCGGTAACGTGAAACAAGGCATCGGCAAAGTGACCGACAATGAAAAGCTCAAGGCCGAAGGCAAGGCGCAGGAACTGAAGGGTGAAGCCCAGCAGATCAAAGGCGATGTGAAGGACGCTGTGAAAAAGCCTTGATGCATCCTGCCCTGTTCACCAGGGTGTAGGCGTCGCCCTGTAGGAGCAGCCTTGTGCTGCGAAGAGGCCAGTGATAGCAATGACTATTATGTAAGTTGCTACGGGCCTCTTCGCAGCGCAAGGCTGCTCCTACAAGGATTGTGTTTAACGTAGGCATTTTCTTTTAAACCCTCGGGAGCAGCACAGCAACGGCGTGGTCTATTAGACTTGTCTGTTGTATCGATCGAGCGGCGAAAGGAGACGCTATGATTTTTTCCGCCCTGCAAGGTTTGCCCTTGCACCGCGTGCTGGTGCGCACCGTCAAAGAGTTTCTTGACGACGAGATGTCCACCTATGCGTCCGCGCTGGCCTACCAGATGCTGTTTTCGCTGTTCCCCTTCCTGTTGTTTCTGATTGCCCTGATCGGCTTCCTGCATTTGCCAGATTTCTTTTCCTGGCTACGCCTGCAATCAGAATTGGTGCTGCCGCCGCAGGCCCTTGAACAGGTGAACCCGGTGATCGACCAGTTGCAACAGTCCAAGGGTGGGCTGTTGTCGGTGGGTATCGTGATTGCCCTGTGGACTGCCTCGGCAGGTGTGCGGCTGATGATGAGCGCCATGAACGCCGCCTATGACGTACCCGAAGGCCGCCCGGTATGGAAGCGCATACCGCTGTCCATCTTCTACACCGTGGGCATCGCCGTCATGCTGCTGGCCGCCGCCGCGCTGATGGTGCTGGGGCCGCAGGTGATGGAGTGGATTGCCGCCCAGGTCGGCATGCAGGAAGTCATCGTCACGGTGTGGACCATCCTGCGCTGGCCGGCGATCATCATCCTGATGATGGTGGCGGTGGCGTTGATCTATTACGTGATGCCCGATGTTAAGCAGAAGTTTCGCTTCATCACCCCAGGCTCGGTGCTGGCCGTGGTGGTGTGGATCGTCGCCTCCCTGGGCTTTGCCTACTACGTGAAAACCTTTGCCGATTACAACGCCATGTATGGCAGCATCGGTGCAATCATCGTGCTGTTGCTGTATTTCTACATTTCTGCCGCCGTGCTGTTGCTTGGCGCGGAAATGAACGCCGTGATCGAACACATGTCGGCCGAGGGCAAGAACCCTGGCGAAAAGGATTTCGACGGCGATAAGCCCAAGGAAACCATCACTGTGCTCGGCCATGAACACCCCGTCGAGCCGCAAACCACCGAGCCGAATCCCCGATGATCCGTGACATTCTCAAGATGGGCGACGAACGCTTGCTGCGCATCGCCCCGCCCGTGCCCCCGCAGATGATCGGCAGCGCTGAACTGCAGCAACTGATCGATGACATGTTCGAGACCATGCGCCATGTCGGGGGAGTGGGTTTGGCTGCGCCGCAGATCGGCATCGACCTGCAACTGGTCATCTTCGGCTTCGAACGCAGCGAGCGTTACCCGGATGCCGAACCAGTGCCGCAGACCATCCTGCTCAACCCGCTGATCACGCCGATGTCGAGCGAGGTCGAGGACGGTTGGGAGGGCTGCCTGTCGGTGCCCGGCCTGCGCGGTGTAGTACCGCGTTACCAGCACATTCGCTACGAAGGCCTCGACCCTCAGGGCAACCCGATCAACCGCTTTGCCGATGGCTTCCATGCACGTGTGGTGCAGCACGAGTGCGACCACCTGATCGGCCGGCTGTACCCCTCGCGCATCCAGGATTTCGCCAAATTCGGTTACACCGAGGTGCTGTTCCCCGGGCTGGACGCCAGCGACGACTGACCGCGCACCAAGGCCACCAGGCGCTTGCTGCGTTGGTAGCGCTGCAGGCGCGCGGCCAGGGGCTCGGGTAGCGTTTGCGCCTCGTCGAAGCCCAGGCGCTGGTAAAAGGGCACAAGGTCGGGGTGGCAAAACAGCCAGGTCGGCCCAGCCGCTTGCACCAACGCACTGTCGATCAGCCGCCCGGCGACACCCTGGCCACGCTGTGGCGGGGCGACGAACAGCCCGGTCAGCCAGAAGCCATCGCCGACAGCGGTCAGGCTCATGCCTGCAATGATGCCGCTGGCCCGCGCCACCCACAGTGCAGCATCACGTGCTGCGCGCATGGGGGAGCCGTGCTGGCGGTAGAAGTGATCGAGCAGGCGACGCTCCGTGTCCGACAACTCGGAGCAATGCAGATAATCAGAAATGGCGTGTATCCCGTGTTTAAACAGCCAAGTTGGGCAGGTACGTGCCAGAGGCTCTAGCCCACTATTCCTAACCCATTATGTCGCAGATTGTTGCAAAACCGGCAAGGGTGAATATCCGACTTCGGGGTTCAACTATTGCAAACCGGGAGTAGACTTTTACTCATCCCACCAGCAGTACGACGAAGCGGGATCGGTACTTCGTGTCATCTTTGCAGTCGATGACAACTTCTCCGCGCCAGTGACGGCATTAGAAGTCAATCGATCAGCTTGATTGCGTTATAGGCAAACCCACATGAAACCATTACTGATTCTTGCATTGGTCGGTATGTCCTCGTTCGCCCTCGCCGATGAGGTCAAACCTGTCTCCAACGAGCCCGTGGCCCAGCAATACGACTACTCCATGAACCTGGATATCAAGCGGGTCATCAACCTGTCGACCATCCCCAATGTCTGCGAAGTAGTGCCTGCGACCATGACCTACGAAGACCACCAAGGCCAGGTGCACACTATTCAGTACCGCGCCATGGGCGAGGGTTGCCAGCAGGGTTGATACTGCAACGCCAACCGCCTCTTCGCGCCGAGCCGTCGCGAAGAGGTGGCCAGGCCGGCCTCGGTGTCATGGGCTGGACAGTACCTGGCGCACCACCTCCAGCCCGCGTTTCAGCTCGGCCCGGCTAGCCGCCGCCGACAGGCTGATACGCACCGCCTGCACCTCGGTCGCACCAATGGCGAAGACACTGGCCGGGACGATTTCCACACCCTGCTCGCGACACCGTCTTACCACCCCCTCCGCACCCTGCGGTGTGGCCAACCATGCGTGGGGTGAAGGCTGCGCTGTGTTGTGCAGGCCATCGCCCAGCAGCCTTCGCGCAAGGCGCCAACGCTCGGTAATTTCCGCCCGCTGCCAGGCCAGCCGCCGCGCAGCCGTACCGTCTTCGATCCACTGGCAGGCGATGTGCAGGTTCAACGGCGATACAGGCCAGTGGCTGGCTTGGGCATGCGGGTCGACCTGTGCCAGCAACTGTGGGCTGGCCACGATCCACCCCAGGCGCAACCCGGCAGCCACGGTCTTGGACAAGCTACTGATGAAAATCCCTTGCTCGCCCAACAGGGGATAGAGCGGCGGCCTGTCGCTGAGTGCGCCATAGACATCGTCCTCGATCACCAGCAGCCCCAGGCGTTTGACGACCGCAGCGAGCGCTTCGCGGCGAGCGTCATCCATGCAGGCGCCGGTAGGGTTGTGCAGGGTGGGTGTGGTCACCAGCACACGGGCACCGCTGGCGCGGGCGACGCGGTCAAGGTCGTCGGGGCGCAGGCCTTGGCTGTCCAACGCCACACCATGCACGGGCATGCGCAACTGCCGGCAGGCCGCCTTGATACCGGGTGCGGTCAAGGCTTCGAGCATGACCGGCTCACCGGCCTGGCAGAACGACTGCAGTACCAGGGTCAGTGCCTGTTGCGCACCGCTACTGAGCAGCAGTGCGTCCGGGGGCAGGGCCAAGCCGCGATTGGCCAGCCATTGCGCGCCATGAATGCGGCCCAGCAGTAACTGCTCGGGCCCCAGGTAATGATCCAGCAGGCCACTCTCGTGCCGTTCCAGCAGGTTACGCAGGCTGCTTTGCAGGTCCTGATTGTGCGGATCGGCCACCGGGACGTTGGTCGACAGGTCGATCAACGGCTGTTGCCCATCGTGGTGCTTGAGCCGAAACAGCGTCGCTTCCTTGCTGCCCGCCAGCACGTAGGTGCCGCGGCCGACTTCACCTGCCACCAGGTGGCGCGCGGCAGCTTCACGGTAGGCCTGCTGGGTGGTGCTGGGGTTGAGGTCGAGCTTCCAGGCCAGGCGCCGCTGGGGTGGCAGGCGGTCGCCGACCTTGAGCTCGCCGCGCTCAATGGCGTCGGCAATCGCATCGACCAAGGCCAGGTAGCGGGGTTGGTCATCATCCACAAGCGTTGGGATCCACACGAAATTGCTACCCATGCAATATAAGGTTGTACCCATACAATGCCCGGCGCTTAGGATCGGATCAACCACCTACCGATGAGGGATGATCGCCATGTTCGACTTGAAAGCCCTGCGCGAAGCCGCCGACTTCGTTCACCAGCATGTGCCCGCAACGCCCCAGCACGCCTGGCCTTTGCTGGCCGAGCGACTGGGTTGCCAAGTGTGGGTGAAACATGAAAACCACGCGCCCACCGGGGCGTTCAAAGTGCGGGGCGGGTTGGTCTACGTGCGTTCGCTGCTGGCGGATGGCGCGCCGCCCCGTGGCCTGGTCACCGCCACGCGCGGCAACCATGGCCAGAGCATGGCACTGGCCGCACGCCAGGCGGGCATACCCTTGGTGATCGTGGTGCCCGAAGGCAACTCCACCGAGAAGAACGCCGCCATGCGCGCCCTGGGTGCCGAGCTGGTAGAGCACGGTGTCGATTTTGATGTGGCCCGTGAAGAGGCGGCCCGGCTGGCTGACGAATTGGGCTACATGATGGTGCCATCGTTTCACCCGGAGCTGGTGCGCGGGGTAGCCACCTATGCCTTGGAACTGTTCGAGGCCGTGTCTGAGCTGGACTGTGTATACGTGCCTATCGGCATGGGGTCGGGCATCTGCGGGCTGATCCAGGCACGCAACCTGCTGGGGTTGAAGACCGAGATCGTGGGGGTGGTGTCTAGCGCGGCCGATGCCTATGCGCAAAGCTTCGAGCGCGGGCGCATCGTCACCACTGCCACTGCCGACACCTTCGCCGATGGCATGGCCTGCCGGGTACCGCACCCGGAGGCGTTCGCCTTGGTGTGCGAGCATGCCGCGCGCATCGTGCGGGTGAGTGACAGTGAAGTCGCCGAAGCCATGCGCGTGTACCACGAGGCCACGCATAACACCGCCGAAGGTGCGGGCGCTGCGGCGCTGGCGGCGTTGATGCAGGAGCGCGAGCGGCAAGTGGGCCGGCGGGTGGCCGTGGTGCTGAGCGGGGCGAACGTGGATCGCGCGCGTTATGCGCGGGTGCTGGCGGGTGATGAAAAATCCTGAGTATTCGAGCAGGCGGCCTTTGCCTGATCGAACACTTCTTCTTCCCATCCCCTGATCACTCGTGGCAGGCTCTACGGCGCTTAATTGGCCGGTCATCGAGTGCTCAATGCCTTTCTCCAATGGTTTTCTCCTCAGCCTGTCCCTGTGTCTGGACATCGGCATCGCCAACATCGCCATGATCACCTTGGCCATGCAGCGTGGTTTTCTCAAGGGTTTCTGGCTGGGGCTGGGGACCTGTGTGGGGGATTTGATCTATGCCGTTGCCGCACTGGCCGGGATGACCGTGCTGCTGCAGTTTGAAAGCGTGCGCTGGACCTTGTGGCTGGGCGGTTCTGCGCTGCTGGTGTGGTTCGCAGTGAAGATGCTGCTGGCGGCGTGGCGCGGCGGGCACATGGACACGCGGGCAGACGTGGTGGTGGAGTCGGGCTGGCGCGAGTTCTTGCGTGGGATCTTTTTGGCCATGTCCTCACCCACCGCGATTTTGTGGTTCGCGGCGGTGGGTGGGGTGCTGATTTCCCGTTCCGGTGGTGGCAGCTTGCTGGAGGCTGGGTTGTTCCTCAGCGGCTTTTTTGCGGCGGGGTTGGTCTGGTGCCTGAGCCTGTGCGGCATTGCCAGCCACGGAGGGCGATTGCTGGGGGATCGATTGCTGACCTGGTCGTACCTGCTGTCGGCGGCGATTTTCTGCTATTTCGCGGTTTACGTGATTGTTTCGGGGTATCGCGAGTTCATTCTCGCCAGCCCTGGGGTGTAAGGCAGGGTGCTTGCCTTGGGTCTTTCAGCGCCTGGGAGATCGAGCGCCGCCCGCGCGGCGCTTCGCAGCACAAGGCTGCTCCCACATCTGTTTCGGGCCAATTATTCCTGAGGCATTAGCGCGCGGTCCCTAGGCGCCTGACACGATATCGAGACGGACAAACAAGGCGGTCGCGCGCCTCTCTCACAGGCTTTACTGGCCGGAAACAGATGTAGGAGCAGCCTTGTGCTGCGAAGCGCCGCGCGGGCGGCGCTCGATCTCCCAGGCGCTAAATAACCCGAGGCAAGCACCTTGTAGCCCTCACCTAATCTCAAGCCCATTTATTTTCACCGACCTGTCGATTTCCCCCGCTACCGTTCGACTAACAGTTGAAAGCACAGGCCCCACCTGTGCCCAAACCTGACGAACGATCGGAGGCCCCCCATGAGCACCGCATCCGAAAACGAACTCCGCCAATTGATCGACCGCTGGATGCAGGCCGTGCGCGACCGTGACATCCCCGGCATCACTGCGCCCTATGCCGACGACATCGTCGCCTTCGATGCCATCAAAACCCTGCAATTCAAAGGCAAGGCTGTTTACCAGGCCCACTGGGAAATGTGCATGGGCCTGTGCACCGGCCCGATGATCTTCGAGCTGGCCGAGCTCACCGTATACGCCGACGGCGACCTGGGCCTGGCGCACTGGTTGAACCGCTGCGGCCCGTCGGACGACGAGAGCCAATGCGGCTTCATGCGCGCCACAGTCGGCTATCGTCGCCAGGGCGGGCAATGGCAAGTCATCCATGAACACTGGTCGGCACCGTTCGACATGGAAACGCAAAAAGCCCTGTTCGATCTGAAGCCCTGATCTGATATCGCCAAACGCACTTTGCCAATGCCCTGGAGGCGACCATGAAATACCTGTGCCTGGTCTATTGTGACGAAGGGCTGCTGCACAGCCTGCCCGACAGCCCGGAAGACGCCGAATGCATGGCCTATGCCGAGGCGTTGCAGGGCGCTGGGCGCATGCTCGCGGCCGAGGCGCTCAAGCCGGTGCAAACCGCCACCACGGTGCGTGTGCGCAGTGGGCACATGAGCCTCACCGATGGCCCGTTCGCCGAAACCAAGGAACAACTGGCCGGCTTTTATCTGGTAGATGCCCGAGACCTGAACGAGGCGCTGAACATCGCCAAAGGCATCCCCGCCGCAAGGGTCGGCAGCGTTGAAGTGCGACCTGTGCGCGAACTGCAACCCTGACACTCACGGAGAACCACCAGCATGAGCCTTGCACACCCTGCGCAAGCGCAGCACGAGTTGTCCATCAGCCGATTGATCGACGCGCCCCCGGCCAAGGTGTTCCGCGCCTGGACCGAGCCCCAGTGGCTGATGCAATGGTGGGGGCCGCACGGCATGACCACCCCGGAATGCGAAATGCAACTGTGGGTCGGTGGCCTGTTCCGCACCCTGATGCGGGCCGCGGATGGCACCGAGTACCCGACCCAGGGCGTGTTCCTGGAGATTGCCGCGCCGAGGCGCCTGGTGTTTACCGACGCCTTCGGGCCGGGCTGGGTACCTTCTGACAAAGCGTTCATGACCGCTGTGGTGACCTTCGACGAGGAGCACGGCAAGACCCGTTACACCGCCCGCGCCTGGCATTGGAGCGCCGCCGACAGCCGTGCCCATGAAGAAATGGGCTTCCACCAAGGCTGGGGAGAAAGCCTGGACCGCCTGGTGGAGGTGGTGACCCAGCGGATGCCGGACTGATGGCAGGGCTGGCGCAGGTGCGCGCCGAAGTCGAGGCGGTGTACCGTCGCGATTCGCGGCGCATCCTGGCGACCTTGATCCGCTTGTTGGGCGACTTCGACCTGGCCGAGGAGGCCATGCACGATGCGTTCTTCATCGCTGTTGAGCGCTGGCAGCGCGATGGTATCCCCGCTAACCCTCGGGCATGGCTGGTGTCGACCGGCCGCTTCAAGGCCATTGATGCGTTGCGCCGACGTGCCCGCTTCGACCGCTCTCAGGCGGACCTGATCATGCTGCTGGAAGGCCAGGTGCAAGACCCCAGCGAAGAAGCGTTGCTCAGCGATGATCGCCTGCGGCTGATTTTTACCTGCTGCCACCCGGCCTTGGCCGCCGACGCGCAGGTGCCGCTGACCCTGCGCGAGGTCTGCGACCTGACCACCGAGCAGATTGCCCGGGCGTTTTTGCAAAGCCCGGCAACCATCGCCCAACGCATCGTGCGCGCCAAGGCCAAGATCCGCGACGCGGGCATCCCCTACCAGGTGCCGGCGCTCGATGAGTTGCCCGAGCGCCTCGAGAGCGTGTTGCGGGTGATTTACCTGGTGTTCAACGAAGGCTATTCGGCCTCGTCCGGCGACGCCTTGCTGCAGCAGGACCTGACAGACGAAGCGATCCGGCTCGGCCGCCTGCTGGGGCAATTGCTGCCAGACCCGGAGGTGATCGGCTTGCTGGCGCTGATGCTGTTGCAGGCATCGCGGCAGCGTGCGCGCATCGACGCGCAGGGCAACCTGGTGGTGCTTGAACAGCAGGACCGCAGCGTGTGGGACCGTGAGCGCATCGAAGAAGGCTGTGAGCTGGTGCGCCATGCCCTGCGAAGCCGCAGCTATGGCGCCTATACCGTGCAGGCGGCGATAGCCGCGGTGCATGCCGAGGCGGCCACGGCGGATGACACGGACTGGGACGAGATCGTCGGGCTGTATGACGTGTTGCAACGGCATTGGCCGTCGGCGGTGGTGGCGCTCAACCGGGCAGTGGCGCTGGCGAAACGGGATGGGCCGCAGGTGGGGCTAGCGGAGTTTGAGGCGATCCTGGCGGCGGGTGAGCTGCACGACTATCACCTGGCGCATGCGGCAAGGGCGGAGCTGCATGCTCAACTGGGCCATGTCGAAGAGGCCCGTGCGGCATGGCAGCAGGCGTTGGCATTGACCCGGCAGGCGCCGGAGCGGCGGCATATCGAGCGGCGGCTCCAGGCACTGAAATGAGCGGGCAGTACTGCCCCTGTGGGAGCGGGCTTGCCCCGCGAAGGGTTCACGCGGTGCAGGGCACCGGCTTCGCCGGTGTTCGCGGGGCAAGCCCGCTCCCACTCAATCAAGGGGCTGTCCTTGCGAAGAAACCCACGTTGAAATCAGCTGGCCACGAAATTCGGTGGCGATACCAGCTCGACCGTCTGCTGCTTGCGCGGCGCCAGGATCTCGGCCTCGCCCTCGACCACCAGCTCATCGTTCTGGTTGTACACATTGGTGGCGATCCGCACCTTGAACTTGGGCAGCTTCTCGAGGATTTCCAGGCGCACGGTCAGGGTGTCGCCAATCTTCACCGGCTTCTGGAAGCTCATCTTCTGGCCCAGGTAGATGGTGCCAGGGCCAGGCAGCGTGCACGCCACCGCCGCACTGATCAGCGCGCCGCTGAACATGCCATGGGCAATGCGCTCACGGAACATGCTCTTGGCCGCGAACTCGGCATCCAGGTGCACCGGGTTGTGGTCACCGGACATCGCGGCGAACAGCTGGATGTCACGTTCTTCCACAGACTTTTCATAGGTGGCTGTCTGGCCGACTTCAAGGGCTTCGTAAGGCGTGTTGGTGACCTGGGACATCGGGGCTTCCTTAAGCGGTGGGCGAGGGCGGCTATCATTCACTGCGCGCAGGGCGGCCAAGGGCCAGCGCCTGTTCGAGCCAGCCGAGAATATCGGCGGTGACCTCGTCACGGTTGGTTTCGTTGAGCACTTCGTGCCGTGCCTCTGGGTAGATGCGCAGCTGTACATGCTGGTTGCCGGTCGCGCGTAACGCGTCGGCCAGATGGGTGAGACGCTTGCCGGTACTGACCGGATCACATTCACCGCCAATCACCAGCAGGGGCAGGTTCGGATCGATCTGCGCGAGGTTACTTGCCTGGCTGATCTGCGCCAAGCCTTGCAGCAGGTCGAGCCACAACTGGTTGCTGCAGCGAAAGCCACACAGGGGGTCATTCACGTACAGGTCCACCTCGCCAGGGTCGCGACTTAGCCAGTCGAAGGCGGTGCGGTTGGGCTTGAAGGCTTTGTTGAACGAGCCGAACGACAGCCACTCGATCAGCGCGCTCTTGCCCAGCGGCCCTTGGCGCCAGGCCTCGACCCGGGCAATCAGCCGCGCCACGCGGTACAGCGCCGCGGGCTGGAAGTTCGAGCCGCTGAGGATCGCCCCGTGCAGGCTGGCGCTGTGGTGCAGCAGGTACGCCTGGGCAATGTAGCTGCCCATGCTGTGGCCGAACAGGAACAGCGGCGTGCAGGGGTATTGCTGGCCGATGTGCTGGGCGAGCAAGCCGAGGTCATTGACCACGGCATTCCAGCCATGATGGCGGGCGAACAGGCCGAGGCTGCCCAGTTCGGCGGTGCGACCGTGGCCGCGCAGGTCGGGGGCGAACAGGGCGAAGCCGGCCTCGCTCAGCGCATGGCCCAGGCGCTGGTAGCGCCCGGCGTGCTCGGCCATGCCATGGGCCAGCAGCACCACGGCCTTGACCGGCGTGGCCGGCAGCCATTGGTGTACGTACAGGCTGCAATGCTCGCTGGCGGGCAGCCAGAAGGCGTCGTGGGGCATGGCCGGTCCTTTGCGCGGGGGGTACGAGCACAGTGTATGCGCAACCGGCTGGATTGCAGGAAGGGCACAAATAAGATTCACAATGTTAATGGCGGAGCTTGGCGTATATGCCGCCTTGGGCTTACCTGCTAACGTCGGTTAAACGCCTGTTTGCCATTGGCGATCAGGTCAAAGGACTAAACGACCCGCTACACCCCCCGCAGCAGGTCCAGGCAGAGGAACAATAATAAATGCAAGCCGACTTCTGGAATGACAAGCGCCCGGCGGGCGTGCCTTCCACCATCGACATCCATGCCTACACCTCCGTCGTCGAGGTGTTCGAGCGCTCTTGCAAGCGCTTCGCCGACCGCCCGGCGTTCAGCAACCTGGGCGTGACCCTGACCTACGCCGAGCTGGAGCGCCATTCGGCAGCCTTCGCCGCCTGGCTGCAGCAACACACGGACCTGGTACCGGGCGACCGCATCGCCGTGCAGATGCCCAACGTCCTGCAGTACCCGATCGCGGTCTTCGGCGCGTTGCGTGCGGGGCTGATCGTGGTCAACACCAACCCGCTCTACACCGAGCGTGAAATGCGCCACCAGTTCAAGGACTCCGGCGCCCGCGCGCTGGTCTACCTGAACATGTTCGGCAAGCGCGTGCAGGAGGTGCTGCCCGATACCGGTATCGAGTATTTGATCGAGGCGAAGATGGGCGACCTGCTGCCCGCCGCCAAGGGCTGGCTGATCAACACCGTGGTCGACAAACTGAAGAAGATGGTGCCGGCCTATCAATTGCCCCAGGCGGTGTCATTCAAGCAGGTGCTGCGCGAGGGCCGCTCGCTCAGCCACAACCCGGTGCCGCTTAGCCTGGACGATATCGCCGTGCTGCAATACACCGGCGGCACCACCGGCCTGGCCAAGGGCGCGATGCTCACCCATGCCAACCTGGTGGCCAACATGCTCCAAGTGCTGGCGTGTTTCTCGCAGCATGGGCCAGACGGGCAGAAGATGATCAAAGAAGGCCAGGAGGTAATGATCGCGCCCCTGCCGCTTTATCACATCTATGCCTTTACCGCGAACTGCATGTGCATGATGGTCACCGGCAACCACAATGTGTTGATCACCAACCCGCGGGACATTGCCGGCTTCATCAAGGAGTTGGGCAAGTGGCGTTTTTCCGGCCTGCTGGGGCTCAACACGCTGTTCGTCGCGCTGATGGACCACCCCGGCTTCCGGCAACTGGATTTTTCTGCGCTGAAGGTCACCAACTCCGGTGGCACCGCGCTGGTCAAGGCCACCGCCGAGCGCTGGGAGAGCCTCACGGGCTGCCGCATCGTCGAAGGTTATGGCCTAACCGAAACCTCGCCGGTCGCCAGTACCAACCCTTATGGCCAGTTGGCGCGGCTGGGCACGGTGGGTATCCCGGTGGCAGGCACGGCGTTCAAGGTAATCGACGACGACGGCAACGAGCTGCCGCTAGGCGAGCGGGGTGAACTGTGCATCAAGGGCCCGCAGGTGATGAAGGGCTATTGGCAGCAACCCGAGGCCACCGCGCAGACCCTGGACGCACAAGGCTGGCTGAAGACGGGTGATATCGCGGTGATCGACCCGGATGGCTTTACCCGCATCGTCGACCGCAAGAAGGACATGATCATCGTCTCGGGTTTCAACGTGTACCCCAACGAAATCGAGGATGTGATCATGGGCCATCCGCAGGTAGCCAACTGCGCGGCCATCGGCGTGCCGGACGAGCGTTCTGGCGAGGCGGTGAAACTGTTCGTGGTGCCGCGCGAGGGCGGCTTGAGCATCGATGAACTGAAGGCGTACTGCAAAGCCAATTTCACCGGCTACAAAGTGCCCAAGCACATCGTGCTGCGCGAGTCGTTGCCGATGACACCAGTGGGCAAGATCTTGCGGCGCGAGTTACGTGACATCGCTTGATAGCGGTGCAGGATACCTCTGGAACGGGCCTTTTGGCCCGTTTTGCGACATTTTGGATAAATACTCTAAAAATGACTTGTATCGTTCATTGAGTCATTTTTGTGACCGTGAGGCCTGTTTTGGCCTCTAGGCGACCCCTGGCAAAGCTGTTACTCTCGGGCCGCTTTCAGATGATCCGGTTTGCAATGAGCCGCCATCACATATCAATAATAAGCGCATCGACGCGTGAATCGAACTTCGCTGTTGCTGAAGGAGTGGGCTTCCATGATCGAACATTTTTGGAAGGATAAATACCCAGCCGGGATTACGGCGGAAATCAATCCTGACGAATTCCCCAATATCCAGGCGGTACTCAAGCAATCCTGCCAACGCTTTGCCGACAAACCGGCCTTTAGCAACCTGGGCAAGACTATCACCTATGGCGAGCTGTATGCGCTGTCGGGGGCGTTTGCCGCCTGGCTGCAGCAACACACCGACCTGAAACCGGGTGATCGCATTGCCGTGCAACTGCCAAACGTCCTGCAATACCCGGTAGCGGTATTCGGCGCCATGCGTGCAGGGCTGATCGTGGTCAATACCAACCCGCTGTATACCACGCGGGAGATGGAGCACCAGTTCAACGATTCCGGTGCCAAGGCGCTGGTGTGCCTGGCCAACATGGCCCACCTGGCCGAAAAAGTAGTGCCCAAGACCCAGGTCAAGCATGTCATCGTCACCGAAGTGGCCGACCTGCTGCCGCCGCTCAAGCGCCTGCTGATCAACAGTGTGATCAAGTACGTGAAGAAGATGGTGCCGGCCTATGACCTGCCGCGTGCTGTGCGCTTCAACGACACCCTGGCGCTGGGCAAGGGCCAGCCGGTCACCGAGGCCAACCCGCAACCCAATGATGTCGCCGTGCTGCAATACACCGGCGGTACCACGGGCGTGGCCAAGGGCGCGATGCTGACCCACCGCAACCTGGTGGCCAACATGCTGCAATGCCGGGCGCTGATGGGCTCGAACCTGCATGAAGGCTGCGAAATCCTGATCACACCGCTGCCGCTTTACCATATCTATGCCTTTACCTTCCATTGCATGGCGATGATGCTGATCGGCAACCACAACGTGCTGATCAGCAACCCGCGTGATTTGCCGGCGATGGTCAAAGAGCTGAGCAAGTGGAAATTCAGCGGCTTCGTTGGCCTCAACACCTTGTTCGTCGCCCTGTGCAACAACGAGGGGTTCCGCGCGCTGGACTTCTCTGCGCTGAAAATCACCTTGTCTGGCGGCATGGCCCTGCAATTGAGCGTGGCCGAGCGCTGGAAGGCCGTTACCGGTTGCGCCATCTGCGAAGGTTACGGCATGACCGAAACCAGCCCGGTGGCCGCCGTCAACCCGTCCGAGGCCAACCAGGTTGGCACCATCGGTATTCCGGTACCTTCGACGCTGTGCAAGATCATCGACGACAGTGGCAATGAACTGCCGCTGGGCGAGGTGGGTGAGCTGTGCATCAAGGGCCCGCAAGTGATGAAGGGCTACTGGCAGCGCGAGGACGCCACTGCCGAGATCCTCGACAGCGCGGGTTGGCTCAAGACCGGCGACATCGCGTTGATCCAGCCGGACGGCTACATGCGTATCGTCGACCGCAAGAAGGACATGATCCTGGTCTCCGGTTTCAACGTGTACCCCAACGAGCTGGAAGACGTGCTGGCCGGCTTGCCAGGTGTGCTGCAGTGTGCGGCCATCGGCGTGCCGGACGAAAAGTCGGGCGAAGTGATCAAGATGTTCATCGTGGTCAAGCCGGGCATGACCGTGACCAAGGAGCAGGTGATGGAGCATATGCGCGCCAATGTCACCGGCTACAAGGTGCCGCGCTACATCGAGTTCCGCGATACGTTGCCGACCACCAACGTGGGCAAGATCCTGCGCCGTGAGTTGCGCGATGAAGAGCTGAAGAAGCAAGGGCTCAAGAAGATCGCTTGAGCCTGTATTCTGGGCTGGCTTTGCTGGCCCTTTCGCGGGCAAGCCCGCTCCTACAGGTATCTCACTGTAGGAGCGGGCTTGCCCGCGAAAGGGCCGGTGAAATCAGCGCAATTTCTCGAGCATCTGGTAGTACCACATCCCTGCCGCCAATAGCGGATTCCCCAGCAAGTCCCCCATCGGCACCCGCACGTGCTTGCACTGCGCGAAAGTGTCGAACTTCTCCAGTGTCCCGGTCAGCGCTTCGGCCATGATCTCGCCCATGATGTGGCTGGTGGCAATGCCATGCCCGGAGTAACCCTGGCAGTACCAGACATTGTCCGAGAGCTTGCCCAGTTGCGGGATGCGGTTGACCACGATGCCCATGGCGCAACTCCACTGGAACTCGATCGGCACCCCTTTGAGCGCCGGGAAGGTGCGTTCGATGCAGGGCCGCAGTTCACCTTCGATGTCGCGTGAATCACGCCCGGAGTAGTTGGCGCCGCCGCCAAACAGCAAGCGCTTGTCGGCGGTCAGGCGGTAATAGTCGAGGACAAAGCGGCAGTCATACACCGCCAGGTCCTGCGGGTTGATCTGCTCGGCCAGTTCACCCAGCGGCGCAGTGGTAACGATGCCGCCCATGGCCGGGAAAATCTTGCCCTTGAGCTTGCGTTGCTCCAGCTTGTGGTAGACATCGCCGGCCAGCATCACCTGGCGGGCTTCGATGCGCCCCTCGGCGGTCACCACTGCCGGGCGCGGGCCGTGGACGATGTCCAGCACCTCTGAATGCTCGAAGATCAACGCGCCCAGGCTGTGGGCGGCGCGGGCCTCGCCCAGGCACAGGTTGAGCGGGTGCAGGTGCAGGTTGCGGCGGTTTTTCAAGGCGCCCAGGTACAGCGGGCTCTGCAGGTGCTGGGCCATGGCGCTGCGGTCGAGCATCTCGACCTGATCGCCCATGCCGCGACGCTCTGCCTCGGCCGCGAAACCGCGCAGTTCGTTCAAGTGCGACGGCTTCATCGCGGCATGCAGGTGGCCGCGCTTGAGGTCGCAGTCGATGCCGTAGCGTGCCACCCGTTGCTCGATGACCTGGTGCCCGCGCCAGCGCAGGTGCCAGATGAAATCATCCACCTCGCTGCCCAGGCGATCGCGCATTTGCGTGCGCATGGCTTCGTCGCCCGACAAGCTGCCGGTCACCTGGCCGCCATTGCGCCCACTGGCGCCCCAGCCGATGCGGTTGGTTTCGACAATGGCCACCTTCAGGCCGCGCTCGGCCAATTCCACGGCGGTGGCCACGCCGGTGAACCCACCGCCGATGATGGCCACGTCGACGTGCACGGTGCCCTTGAGGGTCGGGTACTGCGTGTGGTCATTGAGGGTGGCGCTGTAATAGGACGGCGCGCGTTGGGCCGGTCCCTTGTTCAATGCTGCGTTCATGGGTGTTCCTTGTTATGAATGGGGCTCAGGCCTGGTGCAGGTACCAACGCCAGTCCTGTTCGCTGACTTCGGCCATGAACTGGCGGTACTCAGCGCGCTTGACCTTCAGGTACACCCCAAGAAATTCATCGCCCAGTGCCTCCCGGGCCCAGTCCGAATGCTGCAGGGCATCCAGGGCGGTCAGCCAGTCGGTGGGCAAGTGCTCGGTGGCCTGGGCATAGCCGTTGCCTTCAACGGGGGCGCCGGGGTCCAGCTGTTCACGGATGCCGCGGTGGCTGGCGGCGAGGATGGCCGCTGCGGCCAGGTACGGGTTGGCATCGGCACCGCAGATGCGGTGCTCCACGTGTCGGCTGTTGGCCGGTCCGCCCGGTACGCGCAGGCTGACCGTGCGGTTGTCGACGCCCCAGGTGGGCGCCAGTGGCGCGTAGCTGTTGGCCTGGAAGCGGCGGAACGAGTTGGCATTGGGGCAAAACAGCAGCAGCGAATCGCGCAGGTGGCGCAGCATGCCGGCCACCGCTTGGCGCAGCAACGGCGTACCGGCCTTGTCCTCGCTGGCGAACAGGTTGTTGCCGGCGCTGTCGGCCAGGCTCAGGTGCATGTGCATGCCGGTGCCGGCCAGTTGTGCAAAGGGTTTGGCCATGAAACAAGCCTGCATGCCATGCGCATGGGCCACGCCTTTGACCAGGCGCTTGTAGCGCACGGCCTGGTCCATGGCCAGCAGCGCATCGCCGTGCTCAAGGGTGATTTCCACCTGGCCAGGTGCGTACTCGGAGATCGCCGTGCGGGCGGGGATACCCTGGGCTTTGCACGCGGCGTAAAGGTCGGCGAGGAAGGGCTCGATCTGTTCCAGTTCACGCAGGCCATACACCTGCGTACTGCGCGGGCGCCCACCGTCGTTGTCCAGGGCCGGCTGCGGGCGGCCCTGGGCATCGCGTTTTTGGTCGAGCAGGTAGAACTCCAGCTCACACGCCATCACCGGGTGGTAGCCATCGGCCTTGAGCGCTTCGATCGTGCGCAACAGCACATGGCGTGGGTCGGCAATGCTCGCCGGCAGGCCTTCGCTGGGGTGCATGCTGACCTGCACTGCGGCGGTGGGTACGCGCCGCCAGGGCAGGCGCACCAAGCTGCCTTCCAGCGGGTAGGCGCGGCAGTCGATGTCGCCAACGTCCCAGACCAGGCCAGAGTTTTCGACGTCATCGCCATTGAGGGTCAGGCCCAGGATGGTGCTGGGCAGCGGGCGGCCGGTCTGGTAGACCGCCAGCAGTTCCTCGCGGTGCAGCAGCTTGCCGCGGGGGACGCCATTGGCGTCGAGGATGAACAGCTCGAACAGCTCGATATCGGGGTTGTCGGCCAGGAATTGGCTGGCGTGCTCTACGGGTGCAAAGTGCATGATGAATTCGCTCACGGGCGCACAGGGCCACCGCGCATGCTGGCGGCCCAGTTGATTCAAACGGCCAGACGGTGGCCGGGTGGGGTCACAATGGCGTGAGCGAAGTGTCCGGTGGGCGCGCGTGACGGCAGTGCCACAAAGCCCAGAAGGCGAGGATGATGTGGACCAGCGGATTTTCCCCAGCACGGCTCCTGGCCTTCGGCAGCGAAGGGCGGGACGACGGTGGGGCGATAGGCTGGGCGGGAGTCATGCCTTTGATACTCACATGCGGCGTAAGGTTGATTAAAGCAGTGAATGGCAACCTTTACATCAGCCTTCACTAAACATAGCGCGCCTGCCTGATCGTTGTAGGAGCAGCCTTGTGCTGCGAAGAGGCCGGTGATAGCAACCGACATCACCTTTGTTGTCACCGGCCTCTTCGCAGCACAAGGCTGCTCCTACACACAAAGGTGCGGCCAGCGCGGACAGCAAAGAACCCTCAAATCTGCGACAATTGCGCCTCTTCAAATGCCGATCATGAAAAAGCAGGCTCACCTGCATCACTAAAAAGCCCCATGACAGACCAAGCCATCGACCAGCTCCTGAAAAACCTCGACCACGCCATGATCGCCGACCGCCACCGTCTGCGTCGGCAACTGCACGAGCTGCGCAAACGCCCGGACGAAGCGAAGCTCGCCCAGTGGGTGGAAAAGGTCCAGGCCTCCTGCGCGCAGGTCACCGCACGCCAGCAAAGCGTGCCAACTGTGCGCTACGACGACAGCCTGCCGATTGCTGCCAAGCGTGACGAGATCAAAAAGGCGCTGGCCGAGCATCAGGTGCTGGTGATTGCCGGTGAGACCGGCTCGGGCAAGACCACTCAGTTGCCGAAAATCTGCCTCGAGTTGGGGCGCGGTAGCCATGGCCTGATCGCCCACACCCAGCCACGCCGTATCGCCGCGCGCAGCGTCGCTACCCGTGTCGCCGAAGAACTCGGCACGCCGCTGGGCGGGCTGGTCGGCTACCAAGTGCGTTTCGAAGACCAGAGTGATGCCAATACCCTGGTCAAACTGATGACCGACGGCATCCTGCTGGCCGAAACCCAGCACGACCGCTTCCTCGAACGCTACGACACGATCATCGTCGACGAAGCTCACGAACGCAGCCTCAACATCGACTTCCTGCTCGGCTACCTCAAGACCCTGCTGCACCGCCGCCCGGAACTGAAGCTGATCATCACCTCGGCGACCATCGACCTTGAGCGCTTCTCCCAGCACTTCGATGGCGCGCCGATCATCGAGGTGTCGGGGCGCACCTTCCCGGTCGAAACCTGGTACCGCCCGCTGACCAGCGAGCAGGACGAGGAAGGCAACCAGATCGAGGAAGACCTCACCGTCGACCAGGCGATCCTCGCCACCCTGGACGAACTGGCGCAGCATGAGCGCAGCGAGGGCAAGGGCCCTGGGGATGTGCTGATTTTCTTGCCGGGCGAGCGGGAAATCCGCGACGCCGCCGAGATCTTGCGCAAGGCGCAACTGCGCCATACCGAGATTCTGCCGCTGTATGCGCGCCTGTCGCCCGCCGAGCAGCAGCGCATTTTCCAGTCGCACACCGGGCGCCGCGTGATCCTGGCCACCAACGTCGCCGAGACTTCGCTGACCGTGCCGGGCATTCGTTATGTGATCGACACCGGCACCGCCCGCATCAGCCGCTACAGTTACCGCGCCAAGGTTCAGCGCCTGCCGATCGAGGCGGTGTCGCAGGCCAGCGCCAACCAGCGTAAGGGCCGCTGCGGCCGGGTGGAACCGGGGATCTGCGTACGCTTGTACAGCGAAGAGGATTTCAACGGCCGGCCGGCGTTCACCGACCCAGAGATCCTGCGCACCAACCTCGCGGCGGTGATCCTGCAGATGCTGCACCTGCGCCTGGGTGCGATCGACGCGTTCCCGTTCATCGAGCCGCCGGATGGCAAGGCCATCAGCGACGGTTTCAACCTGTTGCAGGAGCTTTCGGCGGTCAACCGCGAGAACCAGTTGACCCCGCTTGGGCGACAGCTGGCGCGCTTGCCGATCGACCCACGGCTGGGCCGCATGCTGCTTGAAGGCGCCCGCCAGGGCAGCCTGCAGGAAGTGTTGATCGTCACCAGCGCCCTGTCGGTGCAAGACCCGCGCGAGCGGCCGCCGGAGCGCCAGCAGGCGGCCGACCAGGCGCATGCTCAGTGGAAGGACGTCGATTCCGACTTCGCCGCACTGGTCAACCTGTGGCGTGGCTTCGAAGAACAGCGCCAGGCGTTGACGGCCAACCCGTTGCGTAACTGGTGCCGGAAGAATTTCCTCAATTACCTGCGCCTGCGCGAATGGCGCGATGCCCACCGCCAACTGGCGCTGATTTGCCGTGACCTGCAATTGACGGTCAACAAGGAACCGTCCGATTACCAGCGCATGCACAAGGCCATCCTCAGCGGCCTGCTCAGCCAGATCGGCCAGAAGACGGAAGAGGGCGATTACCAAGGTGCCCGTCAGCGGCGCTTCTGGGTCCACCCGTCCTCGGGCTTGGGCCGCAAGCGCCCGCAGTGGGTCATGGCTGCCGAACTGGTAGAGACCACCAAACTGTATGCGCGGGTGGTCGCCAAGATCGAGCCCGACTGGATCGAGCCGCTGGCCACCCACCTGGTCAAGAAGAACCACTTCGAACCGCACTGGGAGAAAAAGCGCGGGCAAGTGGTGGCCTTTGAACAGATCACCTTGTATGGGCTGATTCTAGTGGGGCGCCGGCCGGTGCACTTTGGCCCGATCGACCCGGTGACCTCCCGCGAGCTGTTCATCCGCGAGGGGCTGGTGGGCGGCGAGATCCAGTCGCGGGCCAAGTGCCTGGCGGCCAACAAACGCTTGCTTGAACAGCTCGACGAACTGGAGGCCAAGGCCCGTCGGCGCGATATTCTCGCCGATGAAGAGACCCTCTACGCGTTCTACGAAGCGCGCCTGCCCGAGGAAATCCACCAGACCGCGACCTTCGATGCCTGGTACCGCATGACCAGCCAGAAGGACGCCAACCTGCTGATCATGCGCGAAGAAGACGTGCTGGCGCGTGAAGCCAGTGAGGTCACCGCGGCGCAGTACCCGGACAGCCTGCAGGTAGGGGACTTGCGCCTGTCGTTGACCTACCACTTCGAACCGGGCCACCCCCGCGACGGTGTGACCGTGCGCGTACCGGCGCCGCTGTTGCCAAGCTTGCCGGGCGAGCGCCTGGAATGGCTGGTGCCGGGCCTGATCGAAGCCAAGTGCGTGGCGCTGGTGCGCAACCTGCCCAAGGCCCTGCGCAAGAATTTCGTGCCGGTACCGGACTTCGTCAAGGCCGCGCTGGCGCGCATGACCTTCGGCCAGGGCGCGTTGCCCCAGGCCTTGGGCCAGGAGCTGCTGCGCATGACCGGTGCGCGTGTGTCCGACGAGGCCTGGGCAGAATCGGTCAACTTGGTCGAAGGCCACCTGCGGATGAACATCGAAGTGGTCGATGGCCAGGGCAAGTTCCTCGGCGAAGGCCGCGACCTGGCCGAGCTGACCGCACGCTTTGTCGCCGCCAGCCAGGCCGCATTGGCCGTGCCACGCAGCGAAAACGCCGAACGCCCGGTGCAGGCCAAGGCCTTCAGTGAAGTGGCGCAGAGCACCCAGCAGAAGATCGCCGGCCTGTCGATGACCGTCTACCCGGCGCTGGTGGACGAAAACGGCACCGTGCGCGAAGGGCGTTTTTCGACCCAGGCCGAAGCCGAGTTTCAGCACCGTCGCGCCTTGCAGCGCCTGTTGCTGCAGCAGTTGGCGGAGCCTGCCAAGTTTTTGCGTGGCAAGCTGCCCGGGCTGACCGAACTGGGCTTGCTGTACCGCGAGCTGGGCCGTGTCGAGGCACTGGTCGAAGACATTCTGCTGGCCAGCCTGGACAGCTGCATCCTCGAGGGTGAACACCCGCTGCCGCGCGACGGTGCCGCCTTGGCCGGCTTGGCCGAGCGCAAACGTGGCAGTTGGGCCGAGCACGCTGAACGCCTGGCGCGCCAGACCTTGGAAGTGCTCAAGTTGTGGCACGGGCTGCAGAAGCGCTTCAAAGGCAAGATCGACCTGAGCCAGGCGGTGGCGCTGAACGACATCAAGCAACAGCTGGCCAACCTGGTGTACCCGGGCTTTGTTCGCGAAACCCCGGGCGCCTGGTTCAAGGAGTTGCCGCGTTACCTCAAGGCCGTGGAGTTACGCTTGGAGAAGCTCGGCTCGCAGGTGCAGAAGGACCGCGTCTGGAGTGGCGAGCTGGCAAACCTCTGGGCCCAGTACAAGACACGTGCCGACAAGCACGCCCAGGAGGGCAAGCGTGATGAGCAACTGACGCTGTACCGTTGGTTGCTGGAGGAATACCGGGTGTCGTTGTTCGCTCAGCAGCTGGGTACCAAAGTGCCGATTTCTGACAAGCGTCTCAGCAAACAGTGGGCTCAGGTGGAAGCCTAAACCGCAGAAGATGTGGCAATATTGATGCAATTTGGGGCCGCCTAGCGGCCTCTGTGGGAGCGGGTTTACCCGCGAACGAGGGCAACGCCCTCGCCTTCGAGTTGGCACTAAAGTGCTATTACGCATTTTCCAGCCAGCGCCCCGTGGCGATGGCCTTTGACCAGAGGAACGACCGTGCATAACGTCGTGATCAGCGGCACCGGCCTGTATACCCCGGCCCAGAGCATTTCCAACGAAGAACTGGTGGAGTCCTTCAACACGTGGGCGCAGCAGTTCAACCACGACAACGCCGCCGCCATCGAGCGCGGCGAGGTCGAGGCAGCGCCGCTGTCCGACGCCGCTTTCATCGAGAAGGCCTCGGGCATCAAGAGCCGCTTCGTGCTGGACAAGGCCGGCATCCTCGACCCGCAACGCATGAAGCCACGCCTGCCAGAGCGCTCCAATGACGAGCCGTCGATTCTGTGTGAAATGGCGGTGGCCGCTGCTCGCCAAGCACTTGAACGCGCGGGCCGTACCGCCGCCGACGTCGATGGGGTGATCGTCGCGTGCTCCAACCTGCAGCGCCCATACCCGGCCATTGCCATCGAAGTGCAAAATGCATTGGGCATCGAGGGCTTTGCCTTCGACATGAACGTGGCCTGCTCGTCAGCCACCTTCGGCATCCAGACCGCCGCCAACAGCGTGCAGCTGGGCCAGGCGCGTTCGGTACTGATGGTCAACCCCGAGGTCTGCACCGGCCACCTGAACTTCCGCGACCGCGACAGCCACTTCATCTTCGGTGATGCCGCCACCGCCGTGCTGATCGAGCGTGCCGACCAGGCCACCTCGAAGCACCAGTTCGAGATTGTCAGCAGCAAGTTGTGGACCGGGTTTTCCAACAACATCCGTAACAACTTCGGCTTCCTCAACCGCGCGGCGGAGGAGGGGGAAGGTGCTGCGGACAAGTTGTTCATCCAGGAAGGCCGCAAGGTGTTCCGTGAAGTGTGCCCGAAGGTGGCTGAGCTGATTGGTGAGCACCTTGAAGCGAATGACCTGCAGCCGAGCGACGTCAAGCGCTTCTGGTTGCACCAGGCCAACCTGAGCATGAACCACTTGATCGTCAAGAAGCTGCTGGGGCGTGAAGCCACCGAGGAAGAGGCACCGGTGATTCTGGACCGTTATGCCAACACCAGTTCGGCGGGGTCGGTGATTGCATTCCACCTGTACCAGGATGACCTGGCCGCGGGTGCGGTGGGCGTGCTGAGTTCGTTTGGTGCGGGGTATTCGGTGGGTAGCGTGATTTTGCGCAAACGCTGATTGCCGGGGCCGCTTTGCGGCCCTTTCGCAGCACAAGGCTGCTCCTACAGGGGAACGCGAACCGCACCGGAGCAGCCTTGCGCTGCGAATGGGCTGCAAAGCAGCCCCTACAATGTCACACACAAAAAAGGCAGGAAATACCGGATGGGGTCGGCATTTCCCGCCTTGAGTGAAGCAGTGAAGCGGTTGCTTAGAACTTGGCTTCCAGGTCTACCTGCAGCGTGTCTACGTCAGCATTGCTGTTCGGCAGCTGCGACAGGTCGGTCTTGGCCATCAGGTACGCCGCGCCCAGCGAGAAGTTCTTGTCGATCTCGTAACCGACTTTGAACTTGTGGCCGCGAGAGCCGGTGAAGCCGTTGCCGAAGTCGGAGTCGGTGAACAGGCTGACCACGGCGTTACGTTGAACATCGCGGTAGTTGTAGTCCAGGCTCCAAGCGCCGACCTTGGTTTTCAGACCGGCCAGCCAGGCCTGGTCTTCACCGTCGGTGCTCTCGGTGTTTTTCACGTATTGGCCGTAGGCCGACAGCGGGATGGCGAAGCCAGTGAAGTCGAGCTGACCGAAGCCTTCCACCAGGTTGAACTCATTGGTGGTGTTGCCGAACGACTGCAGAATGGCCGCTTCCTTGTCGTTGTCATAGCCATAGATGCTCGCACCCACAGTGACTTTCAGCACGTCGGCAGGGGCGAACTTGGCGCCCAGCTGGCCGTGGTAGACCTGCGCATCGTGCTTGTACTGCACGCCGTCGCCATCGACGTTGTCCTTGAGGGTGTACTGACCGGCACTGGCGAACACTTCGGCGCCGCCCAGGTCAGCCTTGTAGGTCGCGGCCACGCCTTCCGGGTTGATGTCGCTGTCCCAGATGATATCGCCCATGCTCACCCACGGCTGTGGCATCTTGCCGCCGATCAGGTGCAGGTTTGGCACTGCGGTCGGGTGCCAGTCGAGGTAGGCCAGGTCGACCCACAGCGATTTCTTGTCGAAATAGTTGTCGAAGCTCTGGTTGGTCGAGCGGCGGTCGGCGCTGCTACCGGTGGCGATACGCACGCCAGCATCGACTTGCGGGTTGATTTCGCTGTAGAAGCCGACACGGGCACGGACGCGCTGGCGGTCCTGGTTGCCGCTGCTGCTGTTCGGGTCGTCAACGTTGACGTCTTCGTAACGCAGGCGCACATCACCCTTGATCTGGGTCTTGGCGGCCCATGCCACTTTTTGTTCAAAGGAACTCATACGCTCGGACTGCGCTTTCTGGTCGGCCTTTTCCTTGGTCTCTTTTGCCAGATCGCCTTGCAGTTCGTTGTACTGCGCCTGGTTGATCGAGCCATTGGCGCGGAGCATTTCGAGCAGCTTGGCGTCGACAGCAGCACTGGCCGGAGTACTCAGAGCCAGCATCATGCCGGTGAGGCTCACTCCGGTAAGTGTGGAAACAAGACGCATAAGGTTCTCCCTACTAGAAAAAAATGGGGGAGGCTCAGCGCCCGCCCCTGTGTTGGCATGTCTTCGGAAAGGGCCTGAATAGACAGGTTCTGGGGTTCCGGAAAACAGGCGCAAGTATTGCGGGGGGGAATGACAGATTAATGTCTAATTAGTGGCACTGTTGTTAAGTAATCGACAATGAACGGATTGGCCAGGTGATCGTCATTTGAGTGATGGGCCATTCTTCCGGGATACTGAGGGCCTCAAGACAGCGAGTCGAAACCGTGACCAGCTTGTACAGCCTTGCTCATCTGCGTGATCTTCCGGCGGCCACCTGGGATGCCCTGGTGCCTGCGGGCCAACCGTTTCTGCGCCACGCCTTTCTCAGCGCCCTGGAGGACAGTGGCAGCGTTGCACGCTCCACCGGCTGGGCTGCCGAGCACCTGGTGCTGGAGCGTGAAGGGCAGGTACGCGCCGTGCTGCCGGCCTACCGCAAGTGGCATTCGTTTGGCGAATACGTGTTCGACCACGGCTGGGCCGATGCCTGTGAGCGGGCAGGCATTGCCTATTACCCCAAGCTACTGGGCGCCGTGCCGTTCAGCCCGGTCAGCGGCCCGCGCCTGCTGGCCGCCGACCCCGCCGATGGCCTGCTGGTGTTGCAAGCATTGCCCGAGTACCTGGGCAAGGGCGGGCTCTCTGGGGCGCACATCAACTTCACCGACCCGGCATTGGACCAGCAGATGGCCGGCTTGCCAGGCTGGATGGAGCGGCTGGGTTGCCAGTTCCACTGGCGCAACCGAGGTTATCGGGACTTCCAGGACTTTCTCGACACGCTCAGCTCGCGCAAGCGCAAACAGATGCGCAAAGAGCGCGAGCAAGTGGCCGGGCAGGGCATCGACTTTCAGTGGTACCGGGGTGATGAACTGGATGAGGCGCAGTGGGACTTCGTCTACCTGTGCTACGCCAACACGTATGCAGTGCGCCGACGCGCGCCGTACCTGACCCGTGAGTTCTTCAGCCTGCTGGCCGAGCGCATGCCCGAGGCGCTGCGGGTGGTGATGGCCAGGCAAGGCGGGCGTGACGTGGCCATGGCCCTGAGCCTGGTGGGCGGTGACAGCCTGTATGGCCGTTACTGGGGATGCCTGGATGAGTTCGACCGGCTGCACTTTGAAACGTGCTTCTACCAGGGCATGGACTTTGCCATTGCTGAAGGCCTGCAGCGGTTCGATGCGGGGGCCCAGGGTGAGCACAAGTTGATCCGTGGGTTCGAGCCGGTGCTGACGCGGTCGTGGCATTACCTGCTGCATCCCGGGTTGCGGCGGGCGGTGGAAGGGTTTTTGTTGCAGGAGCGGGAAGGGGTGCAGGGGTATGCCGAAGAGGCGCGGGGGATGTTGCCTTACCGCAGGGATTGAATAATGCGTCGCCTGCGCCGGCCTCTTCGCGGGCAAGCCCGCTCCCACAGGTATATCACTGCCCTCAAAACCAGTGATGGATCTGTGGGCTGCACTGGTAGATCACTGCACTCAAAACCAGTGATGAACCTGTGGGAGCGGGCTTGCCCGCGAAGAGGCCGGCGCAGGCAACCGCTCATCTCAATCCACCCCAACAAACCCGCCGGTCTGGTGATGCCACAACCGCGCATACAACCCTTGCTGCGCCAGCAACTCACTGTGGCTGCCACTCTCGACGATATGCCCTTTGTCCAGCACCACCAGCCGGTCCATCCGGGCAATGGTCGAAAGCCGGTGGGCGATGGCGATCACGGTCTTGCCCTGCATCAGCGTCTCAAGGCTCTCCTGGATCGCGGCTTCAACCTCAGAGTCCAGCGCTGAAGTGGCCTCGTCCATGATCAGGATCGGTGCGTTCTTCAACAACACCCTGGCAATCGCGATACGTTGACGCTGGCCGCCAGACAACTTGACCCCACGCTCACCCACATGCGCATCGAAGCCGGTACGCCCCTGTGCGTCGGTCAACTGCGGAATGAACTCGTCGGCGCGGGCGCGGCGTACGGCTTCAAGCAGTGCCGCTTCGCTGGCCTCTGGGCGGCCGTACAGCAGGTTGTCACGGATCGAGCGGTGCAACAGCGAGGTGTCCTGGGTGATCATGCCAATCTGCGCACGCAGGCTGGCCTGGCTCACTTCGGCAATGTCCTGGCCATCGATGAGGATGCGCCCACCCTGCACGTCATACAGCCGCAGCAGCAGGTTCACCAGGGTCGATTTGCCCGCGCCAGAAGGGCCGATCAGGCCAATCTTCTCGCCCGGGCGGATGTTCAGATTGAGCCCTTCGATCACGTTGCTGGCTTTGCCGTAGTGGAAGTCCACATCGTCGAAATGCACCGCGCCACGGCTCACCTTCAATGCCGGCGCATTGGGCTTGTCGGTGACGGTGACCGGCTGGGCGATGGTCTGCAGGCCGTCCTGGACCATGCCGATGTTCTCGAAGATGCCGTTGACCACCCACATGATCCAGCCCGACATGTTGACGATGCGGATCACCAACCCGGTGGTCAGGGCAATTGCCCCCACGGTGATCAGCGACTGGCTCCACAGCCACAGTGCCAGGCCGGTGGTGCCGACCACCAGCAAGCCGTTGAGGGTGGTGATGACCACGTCCATGCTGGTGATCACCCGCGAGGCCAGTTGGGTCTTTTCGGTCTGCTCGCGGATCGCCTCACGGGCGTACTGCTGTTCGTAGTCGGTATGGGCAAACAGCTTGAGGGTGGCGATGTTGGTGTAGCCGTCGACGATGCGCCCCATCAGTTTGGAGCGTGCGTCTGACGAAATCACCGAACGCGCCTTAACCCGCGGCACGAAGTAGAACAGCGCGGCGATGTAACAGGCGATCCACGCCAACAGTGGCAGCATCAGGCGCCAGTCGGCCTCGGCGAACAGGACCAGCGAGCTGACGGCATAGATCAGCACGTGCCACAGGGCATCCACTGCCTGTACCGCCGAATCGCGCAGCGAGTTGCCGGTTTGCATGATGCGCTGGGCAATACGCCCGGCGAAGTCGCTTTGGAAGAAGTTCAGGCTCTGTTTGAGCACATAGGAGTGGTTTTGCCAGCGAATCAGGCTGGTCATGCCCGGGTTGATGGTCTGGTGCACCAGCAGGTCGTGCAGGCCGAAGAACAGCGGGCGCAGCAGCAGGATCACCACCAGCATCCAGATCAGCTCACCGCTGTGTTCGCTGAAGAAGTTGGCATTGGGCGTGCCTTGGGCCAGGTCGATGATACGACTCAGGTAGCTGAACATCGCCACTTCGATCAACGAAGCGACCAGGCCGACCACCAGCAGGGCGGCGAAGCTTGGCCAGACCTGGCGCAGGTAATACAGGTAGAACGGCCACACCGTGCTCGGCGGTGCTTCGCTCGGTGCCTCGCGAAAAATGTCGATGAGTCGTTCGAAACGGCGGTACAGCATGGGTGACAACACTCCTGTTGGTCCGGCCTTCAGGCGGGTTCACGTCCCTGTGAAACCTGCATTCAGTCGATACGTTTGGCGGACTTGATATAGACCGGATCGGCCGGCACGTCGCGCATGCCCTTTTTCACAGTGGTCGGTGAGTTGACGATCTGGTCGACCACTTCCATGCCTTTGGTCACCTTGCCGAACACGGCATAACCACGGTCACGGCCTGGGTTGAGGAAGTCGTTGTCAGCCACGTTGATGAAGAACTGGCTGGTGGCCGAATTCGGGTCCGAGGTGCGGGCCATGGACAGTGTGCCACGGGTGTTCAGCAAGCCATTGCTGGCTTCGTTGCGGATCGGGTCCTGGGTGTTCTTCTGCACCATCTGGTCGGTGAAGCCGCCGCCCTGGACCATGAAGCCCGGGATCACGCGGTGGAAGATGGTGTTGTTGTAAAAGCCGCTCTCGACGTACTGGAGGAAGTTCTTGGTACTGATCGGCGCCTTCTCGGCATTCAACTCGATTTCGACCTGACCGAAGCTGGTGTCCAGCAACACGTGAGGGGTCTTGTCGGACGCCATGACGCTGGTGGCGAAGGCGACCGAGCAGGCGGTGAGCAGGAGTTTTTTCAGCATGGGCTCAAAGATCCTTGAGAGGTGGAAGCAGCTGCAAGAAACTGCAGCAGGGTCTGGTTGAAGACCTCGGGTTGATCGAGGGGCGTAGCGTGCCGGGAATCGTCGATGACTACCAGCCTGGCCTGCGGCATCAGGGCTACGTAGCGCTCTTTGAGATGTATCGGCGTGTAATCGTGGTCGGCGGCAATCACCAGCGTGGGACAGCGAATTTGCCCAATGCGTTCCTGCACGCCCCAGTCAACGATGGCGTCGAAGCTCTTGAGGTAGGCACGTTTGTCGTTGCGTGCCCAGCGCTGCGCCATCTTCTGGCGCAGGTCAGCTTGGCCGGGCTTGGGGAACAGGCGCTGGGCCAGGCCTTTGCCCACTGTCTCGACGCTGAGCAGGCGTGCCAGGCCCCAACGCTTGGCCCACCAGGCCCAGTCGCTGCGGGTGCGGCGCTTCACCTCTGGGGCGCTGTTGACAATGCACAGGCTGCGCAGCCAGCGCGGGTGATCGACGGCAAACTGGAAGCCGACCATCCCACCCATCGACAGGCCCACGAAGTGTACCGGGCCGGTCTGCAGGTGTTCGAGCAGGGCCAGCAGGTCTTCGCTGAAGGTGGCGATCTGGTAGCCGTCACGGGGCTTGTCGGAGCGGCCGTGGCCGCGGATGTCCATGACGATGACCCGGTAGTGGAGGCTCAACAGCGGTATCTGCAGCTCCCAGTCCTGGCAGCTGGAGCCCAGGCCATGCAGCAGCACCAAGGGTTCGCCCTGGCCGTATTCCTCGTAATGCAGTAAGCATCCTTCGTGTTCGAAATAGGCCAAGGGCGCGGTCCTCTCAGGCTTGTGGGGGGGCTGCGAAGGGCACGTCCAGAGGCGCGGTGTCGAAGTTGCGCAGCAGGTCGATGAGAATCTGCGTAGCCGGGCCCAGGGTCTTCTCTTTGCTCGAATAAAGGTAGAACAGTGGGTGACGGCTGCCACCCTGATCCAGCGGCAACGGCTTGAGCACACCTTCACGCAGTTCGCGCTCGATCATGTGCCGCGGCAGCCAGGCAAAGCCCAGGCCGCTGCTGACGAAGGTGGTGGCGGTGCCCAAGCTGCCGACGGTCCAGCGCTGTTCTGCGCCCAGCCAGCCGACATCCAGCGGTTGAGCGCGGCCAGAGTCGCGGATCACCACCTGCAGCTGGCTTTCCAGGTCCTGGAAGGTAATTTCACGGCCCAGGCGGTGCAGGCTGTGTTCGGGGTGGGCAACGGCGATGAACTCTACCGCGCTCAGTTCGGCGCCCAGGTAGCCGCCGATGCTGTAGCTGCTGATGGCCAGGTCGGCGATGCCTTCGCGTAGCACTTCCTCGACGCCCGACAACACTTCTTCACGCAGGCGTACCCGGCAACCGCGGCTTTGCGGCATGAACGCACTCAGCGCACGGACCAGCCGGGCGCTGGGGTAGGCGGCGTCGACCACCACGCGCACCTCGGCTTCCCAGCCTTGCTCCATGTGATGGGCAAGGTCTTCGAGCTGGCTGGCCTGTTTGACCAAGTGGCGTGAACGGCGCAGCAGCACGTTGCCAGCTTCGGTGAGCACCGCCTTGCGCCCATCGATGCGCAGCAGCGGAACACCGAGCTGCTCTTGCATGCGGGCCACGGTGTAGCTGACCGACGACTGCGAACGGTGCAGCGCCTCGGCGGCCTGGGCAAACCCGCCGTGATCGACCACTGCTTGCAGTGTTCGCCACTGATCAAGGGTTACGCGCGGCGCTTTCATGTTTCGCTCCTGTTGTCCTAAGCTGCGCTCTTCCAAGGAGAGCGCCCCATGAAGAAATGTTGTGCGGCAATACTGATGTGCCTGCCCCTCGGTGCCATGGCTTACCCCATCGATGTGGAGAAGCAATTGGAGGACGGGGTCAAGCTCGACTACACGGCCTACGATACCGCCTACGACATTGGCGCCATCACCCTCAACAACTATGGGCAGGTGCCTGCAGCCTGCAAGGTGATGTTCCGCAACGGCCCGGAAGCGCCGCGGGTGCGTCGGGTGAACGTGCCGGCAGGTAAAAGCGTCGACGTCACCGCCAAGTTCAATCGCCAGATCATCAAATTGCGGATCAGCGTGAACTGTACAGCGGAATAAACGGATTAATCGATTGATTGAACCCACTTTTTACGCTTTTTTATCGATAGGTCAAGCCTTAATCTCACCTCCATCGAATCGCACCCTTTTTGCCGATGGAGGCACCCCATGTCCCGCGTACTGATCATCGAAAGCAGCGCCCGCCAGCAGGATTCCGTTTCCCGTCAACTGACCCGCGACTTCATCCAGCAATGGCAGGCCGCCCACCCGAGCGATGAGATCACCGTACGTGACCTGGCTGTGACCTCGGTGCCGCACCTGGATGCCAACCTGCTCGGTGGCTGGATGAAGCCCGAAGAGCAGCGCAATGCCGCCGAGCTCGAAGCGCTGGCCCGCTCCAATGAGCTGACGGATGAACTGCTGGCGGCCGACGTGCTGGTGATGGCTGCGCCGATGTACAACTTCACCATCCCCAGCACCCTCAAGGCCTGGCTGGACCACGTGCTGCGCGCCGGCATCACCTTCAAGTACACCCCGACCGGCCCGCAGGGCCTGCTGACTGGCAAGCGCGCCATCGTCCTGACCGCCCGCGGTGGCATTCATGCCGGCGCCACCAGCGACCACCAGGAACCCTACCTGCGCCAGGTGATGGCGTTCATCGGCATTCACGATGTGAATTTCATCCATGCCGAAGGCCTGAACATGAGCGGCGACTTCCACGAGAAGGGCATCAACCAGGCCAAGGCCAAGCTGGCTGCGGTGGCCTGAGCGTCAACGAATTCCCAACCCTGACACCTGTTTTTGCTCCTTTGGGTGTACCTGCCCGGCCTAATGGCCGGGTTTTTTTTGCCTGGGATTTCTCGGTTGCTTGTGCCGGCCCTTTCGCGGGCAAGCCCGCTCCTACAGGGAATTCACTGTTCTCAAGGCCCGTGGTGTACCTGTGGGAGCGGGCTTGAACGCGAAAGGGCCGGCACAGCCCCCACACTTCTCATGGTTGAACTCACGCGGCGCAACCCGCTAAGGTCGCCGCCTTGATCCACGAGAGGCAACCATGGGCTACCTGATTATCGTCGCGCTGATTCAGGCGTTTTCCTTCAGCCTGATCGGCGAGTACCTGGCCGGGCACGTCGACAGCTACTTTGCCGTGCTCGCGCGGGTGCTGCTGGCGGGCCTGGTGTTCTTGCCGCTGACCCGCTGGCGCCAGGTCGAGCCGCGCTTCATGCGTTCGATGCTGCTGATCGGTGCGCTGCAATATGGCATTACCTATGTCTGCCTGTACCTGAGCTTTCGCGTGCTCACCGTGCCGGAAGTGCTGCTGTTCACCATCCTCACGCCGTTGCACGTGACCCTGATCGAAGATGCCTTGAACCGGCGTTTCAACCCATGGGCGTTGCTGGCCGCGCTGGTGGCCGTGGCGGGGGCTGCAGTGATTCGTTTCGACAGCATCAGTGGTGAGTTCTTCATCGGCTTCCTGCTGCTGCAACTGGCCAACTTCACCTATGCCGCCGGCCAGGTGCTGTACCGTCACCTGATCGCCCGAAACCCCAGCGACCTGCCGCACTACAAGCGCTTCGGCTACTTCTACCTCGGGGCCTTGATCGTCGTGCTGCCGGCGTTTTTGCTGTTCGGCAATGCCCAGCACCTGCCAAGCACCGATGTGCAATGGCTGGTGCTGTTGTTCCTCGGGTTGTGCCCGACCGCGTTGGGCCTGTACTGGTGGAACAAGGGCGCGTGCCTGGTTTCCGGGGCGACGCTGGCCGTGATGAACAACCTGCATGTGCCGGTGGGGCTGTTGCTCAACCTGTTGATCTGGAACCAGCACGAGCCACTGGGGCGGTTGCTTATTGGCGGCGCGGTGATTCTGGCGTCGGTGTGGATGAGCCGGTTGGGTAGCCGCACTGACGCCGCGCTGACCCGCAAGGCCTGATATGCATACCCTCTTTGTCATCGTCGCGCCGATCTTTGCCCTCATCCTGGTCGGCTACCTGTGTCGTCGCGCCAACAAGCTCGGCGACAAGGCCGCAGCCGAAATCAACAAGATGGTGGTCTGGCTCTGCTTGCCGGCCTTGCTGTTCAAGGTGACCGCCACTGCGACCTGGAGCGAGATCTGGCACCCAGGCTTCATCGTGGCGTTTGGCACGGGCGCCCTGGCCATGTTCGTGATCACGCTGGCGTGGCGGCTGTACAGCGGCCATAGCCTGGTCGCGGCGAGCATCGACGGGCTCAGTGCGGGGTATGCCAACACCGGCTACATCGGCATCCCCCTGTGCCTGTTGCTGTTCGGCCAGGCGGGCTTGCAGCCGGCGCTGATCTCGTCGTTGATCGTGGTGTGCCTGGTGTTCGCCATTTCGCTGACCTTTATTGAGGTCGGGCTGCAGGAAGAGCGGCAGGTCGGCCGGGCGGTGCTGGTGGTGAGCAAGGCGCTGGCGAAGAACCCGCTGGTGATTTCGCCGGTGGTGGGGGCGGGGTGGGCCATGAGCGGGTTGGGGCTGGCCGAGCCGGTGATGCATTTTCTCGACATGTTGGCGTTGGCCACCACGCCGTGCGCCTTGATATCGCTGGGCGCATTCCTGGCAGAAAAGCGCGCGGGTGCGCAAGCCAGCCCGTGGCCGTTGGTGGGATTGAAACTGATTGGGCAGCCGGCCCTGACCTGGGTGCTGGCGTACAAGGTGTTCAGCCTGCCGAGCATGTGGGCGGCTTCGGCGGTGCTGCTGGCGGCGCTGCCGACCGGGACCGGGCCGTACATGCTGGCGGAGTACTACAACCGCGAGGCGGGGTTGATTTCGCGGACGATCCTGTTGTCGACCGTGGCTTCGTTGGTGACCCTGACCGGATTGTTGTATCTGCTGGGGTATGCGGGGTGATTCGGGGGCGCTTTGCGCCCCATTCGCAGCACAAGGCTGCTCCTACAGTGAGCGCGTACCTCCTGTAGGAGCAGCCTTGTGCTGCGAATGGGCTGCAAAGCAGCCCCGGCGATCTCAAGCCTCGCTCATCTCTTCCAACCGGTGCGGCACTCGCCCGCTCAACCCCACCCGCATGTCATTGCCACTCGGCTGCTGATACAAACTCAAGCCAAACTCCGGCAACACCGCCAGCAGGTAATCGAAGATATCCCCCTGAATCCGCTCGTACTCCGCCCACACCGTGGTGGTGGTGAAGCAGTAGATCTCCAACGGTACCCCTTCGGCAGTGGTCTGCATCTGCCGGACCATGCAGGTCATGCCCTGATGCACATTGGGGTGGTTCTTCAGGTAAGCCAGCGCAAACGCGCGGAAGGTGCCGATATTGGTCAGCTTGCGGCGGTTGGCGGACAGCTCGGCCACCGGCCCCAGCGCTTCGTTCCAGGTTTGCAGCTCCTGGCGCTTGCCTGCCAGGTAGTCGCCCAGCAGGCGCACCTGGGTCAGGCGCTGTTCCTCTTCGCGGGTCAGAAAACGCACACCTGCCGCGTCGATGAACAGGCTGCGCTTGATGCGCCGGCCGCCTGACTGCTGCATGCCGCGGTAGTTGCGGAACGATTCGCTCATCAAGCGCCAGGTCGGGATCGAGACGATGGTCTTGTCGAAGTTCTGCACCTTCACCGTGTGCAAGGTGATGTCCACCACATCGCCATCGGCACCGACCTGGGGCATTTCGATCCAGTCACCCACATGCAGCATGTCGTTACTGGTCAATTGCACGCTGGCCACGAACGACAGCAGGGTGTCCTTGTAGACCAACAGCAGCACCGCCGACATGGCACCCAGGCCCGACAGCAGCAGCAACGGCGAGCGGTCGATAAGCGTGGCGACGATGACGATGGAGGCGAAGATCCACAGCATCATCTTGGCCAGTTGCACATAGCCCTTGATCGAGCGGGTGCGGGCATGCTCGGTGCGCGCGTAGATGTCGAGCAAGGCATCCAGCAGGCACGACAGGGCCATGGTCATGAACAGCAGGGTAAAGGCCAGGGCAACGTTGCCGAGGAAGTGCTGCGCCGTGTCGGACAGCTCCGGCACCAACTTCAGGCCAAACTGCAGCACCAGCGACGGTGTGGTCTGGGCCAGCCGGTGCAACACTTTGTTGTGGCGCAGGTCATCCAGCCATTTCAGCGCCTGTTGGCGCGCCAGCAGGCGGGTGCCGTGCAGCATCAGGAAGCGCGAAAGGCGGCCGACGACCAGAGAAATCAGCAGCAGGACGGCCAGGCCGATGGCGGCGTGGAGCATGGGGTGTTGATCGAGGGTGCCCCAGAGGTCGAGGGAGTCACGCCAGATTCGTTGGATATCCATGGGGTTTTGAACAGTCTGTATTGCCAAACGAAGCGCCATTAGAGCGCGGATGCCGATAAAGTTGCCAAAAGAAATTCGGCTATGGCGGCAGAAAACGTTACCCTATGCAACTGAATTTCCCGCACTTGCCTGAGGTTACCTCCGTGTTTTCCCAATTCGCCCTGCACGAACGCCTGCTTAAAGCCGTGGCCGAGCTTAAATTTGTCGAGCCGACCCCGGTGCAGGCAGCGGCCATCCCCCTGGCCCTGCAAGGGCGTGACCTGCGTGTGACCGCGCAGACCGGCAGCGGCAAGACCGCGGCATTCGTCCTGCCAATGCTCAATCGCCTGGTTGACCTGAGCGGCCCGCGCGTGGAAATCCGTGCGCTGATCCTGCTGCCCACCCGTGAGCTGGCACAACAGACCCTCAAGCAGGTGCAACTGTTCTCCCAGTTCACCTACATCAAGGCTGGCCTGGTTACCGGCGGTGAGGACTTCAAGGAACAGGCCGCCATGCTGCGCAAGGTGCCGGACGTGCTGATCGGCACCCCGGGCCGCCTGCTCGAGCAACTCAACGCCGGCAACCTGGACCTGTCCCACGTCAAGGTCATGATCCTCGATGAAGCCGACCGCATGCTCGACATGGGCTTTGCCGAAGACATGGAGCGCCTGTGCAAGGAGTGTGAGAACCGTGAGCAGACCCTGCTGTTCTCCGCCACCACAGGCGGCGCGGCCCTGCGCGACATCATCGGCAAGGTGTTGAAAGACCCTGAGCACCTGATGCTCAACAGCGTCTCGCAGCTGGCCGAAGGCACCCGTCAGCAGATCATCATGGCTGACCACGACCAGCACAAAGAGAAGATCGTCCAGTGGTTGCTGGAAAACGAGACCTACCAGAAGGCGATCATCTTCACCAACACCCGTGCCCTGGCCGACCGTATCTACGGCCACCTGGTGGCCAAGGACGTGAAGGCCTTCGTCCTGCACGGTGAGAAGGACCAGAAAGACCGCAAGCTGGCCATTGAACGCTTCAAGCAGGGCAGCTCCAACGTGCTGGTGGCAACCGACGTTGCCGCCCGTGGCCTGGACATCGACGGCCTGGACCTGGTGATCAACTTCGACATGCCACGCAGCGGTGACGAGTACGTGCACCGTATTGGCCGTACCGGCCGAGCGGGGGGCGAAGGCCTGGCGATCTCGTTGATCACCCACAACGACTGGAACTTGATGTCGAGCGTCGAACGCTACCTCAAGCAGCAGTTCGAGCGCCGGGTGATCAAGGAAGTCAAAGGCACCTACAACGGGCCTAAAAAGGTCAAGGCTTCGGGCAAGGCTGCCGGTACCAAGAAGAAAAAGGTCGAGAAGAAGTCGGGTGACAAGAAGGCTGGCGCTAAGCGCAAGCCGACCGCCAAGCCAAAGGCCAACGCGCCACTGGCCAGCTCCGACGGCATGGCGCCGCTGAAAAAGCGCACGCCAGCGGCTGAGTAAGCCGTCTGCAGCCCTATCGCCGCCTTGCCGGCGATAGGGCCTTTACCGCCTCTGCGTCACTCCGCTTTTTTCTCCGCTGTCTTCAATTCCTTGATTCGCGTATCGATCAGCTGGCACTTGTCCGGCAGGTCCTTGCTCGCCGTCCCCAGCTCCATACCCTGGAGCTCATCGTTGATCTCCTTGGCTTTCTGCGGGTTCTGTTCGGTCAGCTGGCTGACCAGCCCGGCCAGTTCTTCGCGCTTCTGGGTGGCCTCCTCCGGCGTGCAGGCCCAAGCGGGCAGGGCGCAGAGCAAGGCGGTTGCACAGGTGATGCGCAGCAGCGATTTCATCCTTTCTACCTCTTGCGTTGGCTATGCGCGGTGGAGGGCGGTACATGCCTTGAAGTTCAGCCTGGACGACCGGCGGGCTCGATAACCCGCAGGTGCAAGATAACCAACAGTTAGTGTGCAAGGTGAGGTTTTGCCGTCATGTCTATACCCAACGCCTTCATGACTGCGAGGAACGATTTAAGGGTCGGATTGCCGTGTTCGCTGAACGACCGGTAAAGTTGCTCACGAGACAAGCCGGTTTCTTTCGCCAGATCGCTCATCCCTTTTGCACGAGCCACTACGCCAACGGCTTTGGCCACGTAGCTGGCATCACCCGTCTCCAGCGCATCGGACATGAATTGAGCAATGGCTTGCGGAGTGGTCAGGTAATCGGCCGCATCGAACTCAAAAAATGTTTCAGTCATTGTGCATCCCTCTGAAACTGCTGGATTCGATCTTCTTCATTGGGTGAATGTAGTTTATAAATCACACTGGGCTAGCGCATCAAATGGTTTCTGTTTTTTTCTGAACACGACCCGCCGCAGGCAGGTCCCAACCTGTGTACCCCTTCCGTCCACAGCAGGAGCCTGCCGCCATGAGCACCACCTACGACTGGGACTTGATCGAACGCTTGCTGCATGAAGTGCAGAACAGCGCCGGTCACAGCTTTACGCCACGCCCCTACGCCGAGCAGCACGCCGCGGCGCTGGCCGCCAAAGGCCAGCCGATAGGCGATCTGGACCACTTGAAGACCCGGGCCTGCGAATACGAAAAACTGCTGTTCGAGCGTGGCTTCATCGAAAGTCGGCCTGATGAAGAGGGGGGCAACGGCGAAAACTTTGTCCTCAGCGAACGCGGTTCGCGCCTGTTGAGCCTGATCGACAGCAGCATCCCGGGCTTCGAGCACCCGCGTCAGGTCTTGGATGAACAAGCCGATGCGCTGGATGAAGCGACCTTTGAGCAGGTGTCATCGAAGGCACAGATTGCTTGAGGTCGTTTTGAGGGTGGCACGGGTGGGCCTGTAAACCCGATAATCGGCAGTCTTTGAAGACTGCCGAGCTGATCCCATGCCAATGATTACCCCAAAGGCCCGCCGATGAGCGCGGCCCGGAAGAACCCCGACGCCTTCGCTTTCCAGGTCATGCTTGGGTTATGCCTGATCTGGGGCTGCCAGCAAGTGCTGATCAAGACGGCTGCCGTCGACATCGCTCCGGTCATGCAGGCCGCCTTGCGCAACTGCATCGCCGCCGTGCTGGTGGGCCTGATGATCTGCTGGCGCGGTGGTTGGGAGCAGGTGGGCAGCACTTGGCGCGCCGGGTTGTTGGCGGGCGGGTTGTTTGGTGTCGAATTCCTGTTCATCGCTGAAGGGTTGAAGCTGACGTCGGCAGCGCACATGTCGGTCTTCCTCTACACGGCACCCGTTTTCACGGCGTTGGGCCTGCACTTCATGCTGCCCAGTGAGCGGCTGCGGCTGCTGCAGTGGTTGGGGATCTTGCTGGCCTTCGGTGGGATCGCCACCGCGTTTGCCGGTGGCATGTCGTTTGAACAAATGGACAGCCGCACGTTGCTGGGCGATGCCTTTGGCGTTGTGGCGGGCCTGGCCTGGGGTGCGACGACGGTGGTGGTGCGCTGTTCCCGGCTTTCGGAAGCACCGGCGACCTTGACCCTGTTCTATCAGTTGGCAGTGGGCTTTGCCGGGCTGCTGCTGATTGCCTTGCTCAGCGGCCAGATCGGCGCGGTGTCGCTGACGCCTTTGGCGGTGGGCAGTGTGCTGTTCCAAGGGATCGTGGTGTCGTTTGTCAGTTACCTGACCTGGTTCTGGTTATTGCGCAAGTACCTGGCGTCGAACCTCGCGGTGTTTTCGTTCATCACGCCGCTGTTCGGCGTCACGTTCGGCGTGCTGCTGCTGGATGAGCCGCTGAGTGTGAACTTCGTACTTGGCGCGGTGATGGTGTTGCTTGGCGTAGTGCTGGTGAGCGCTGAGCCTTGGGTGAAGCAGCAATTGCGCAAATGGGTGGGGTGATAGCCACTGCCCTAGGCTTCACTGACCGTCAACCGAAGCCCCTGTAGGAGCAGCCTTGCGCTGCGAAGAGGCCAGTGGCAGCAGCGAGCATCTACGTTGTTGCGACTGGCCTCTTCGCAGCGCAAGGCTGCTCCTACACGGATTGCGCGGTGGTTGAAGGGGCCGCCAGGCAGCTGGGGTTGGCATGGGCTGCAGTCAGCACCAACACCCCGGCCACTGCCAACCCGCTCGCAGCCAGCAGCAATGCCAACTCCAGGCTCCCCGAGTAGTGGTTGCTGACTGCCGCCAACAACGGCCCGCTGAGTTGCCCGAGCGCAAAGCACGCAGTGAGCAGCCCGGCATTACGCTGCGTCGCGTGTGGCGCCAGCTCCCGCGAACGCTGCATCACCAGCTGCATGCAGGCCAGGAACGGCGCGCCGCACAGCACCACACCCAACCCCAGGCCAAGGCCACCGCCCATCAGGCATGCCAGCACACCGAGCCCTTGCAACCACAGGGTGGCGGTCAGCCAGGCAGAGGTCCGGCCGGCCCGGCGCACGCTCACCAGCAGCACGCCCAGCGCGGCTGCCAGGCCAAAGGCCGGCCAGAACAGGTCGGCCATCCACTGGCCGCGAAACTGCTGGTTGGCCATCTGTGACAAGAAGGTGGCCGGCAGGATGTAACCCACGCCGTACAAGGCATAGACCAGCCCAAGGCGCGCAATCCCGGCATTACCTGCCTTGCGGGGCTGCGCAGTGGCCGGGTGCACCGTTTGCGCTTGCGCCTGGGGCAACCAGGGCCGTACGGCCAATAGCATCATCAGCGCCGCCACCGCGTAGATCAGCCACAGCGCTGCCGAACCCAGCCCCAGCCCATGCGCAACCAGTGCCAGCAGCCCGGTAACGGCGATCCCCAGGCCCGGCCCGGCAAACACCAAAGCGCCCAAGCGGGGTTGATGGTGTGCGTTGGCAACCTGCTGGCTGAGGCTGGTGATCATCACCAATACCCAGGCGCTGGCCACGCCGGTGCCGAAGCGCAACAGCAGGTGGCTCCAGAAGCCATCGGCGGCCCACGAGGCCAAGGTCAACAGCACGCACAGCCACAGGCCACCCTGCAGGCGCAGGCGTACCTGGTCAGGCTTGCGGGCGAACATGCCATCCACCGCACCGATGAAGTAACCCAGGTAATTGGCCGCCGCGACCAGCCCGGCGGCCGTGAGGTCGAACTGGCCTTCGGCGATCAGTTGCGGCAGTTGTGGGGTCAGGGCGAAGCGGCCGATGCCCATGGCCATCATCAGCGCCACGGCGCTGGCCAGCAGTTGTATACGGGGCGACATGGAAGGGCTCCTGCACGTTGGTAAGCGATGTATGGCAGGTTAGGCCGGTTTCATTTTCATTAAAATTGAATAATGATGATGAAGTTGTTCTGTTTTGGAGAAAGGTATGGAGTTCAGCCAACTGCGCATCTTCCAGGCGGTGGCCGAGGAAGGTTCAGTCACACGCGCCGCCGAGCGCCTGCATCGGGTGCCGTCGAACCTGTCGACGCGCCTGCGCCAGCTCGAAGAGCAATTGGGCGTGGAGCTGTTTCTGCGCGAGCGCCAGCGCCTGCAATTGTCGCCCGCGGGCAAGGTGCTGCTGGACTACGCCAATCGCTTGTCGGCGCTACGTGACGAGGCGATGGCGGCCGTGCAAGGTGGCCAGCCGGCGGGGGAGTTTGTGCTGGGCACCATGTACAGCACCGCAGCCACCCACCTGCCGGCGTTGTTGGCGCGTTATCACCAGGCGTACCCGGCGGTGAACCTGCAGGTGCGTGCAGCGCCCAGCGGTGAGCTGTTCGAGGGCTTGCTCAGCCATGGCCTGGACGCGGCCTTGGTGGATGGCCCGCCGAGCCTGGCAGGGCTGGACGGTGTGCCGCTGTGCGACGAACAGCTGGTGTTGATCACCAGCCCCGAACACCCGCCCGTGCACACGGCAAAAGACGTGGCAGGCAAGGCGGTGTTCACTTTCCGCCAAGGCTGCTCGTACCGAATGCGCCTGGAGGCCTGGTACGCCCACGCTCATACGCCGATGGGGCGGGTGATGGAGATCGAGTCGTACCAGAGCATGCTGGCCTGTGTGATTGCCGGCGCAGGTGTGGCCATGATGGCGCAGTCCATGCTCGACAGCCTGCCTGGGCGCGACCGGGTGCGGGTCCACCGGCTGCAGGCACCCTTCGATCAGGCGGTGACCTGGTTGATGTGGCGCCAGGGCATGCGCGGGGCAAATTTGCAGGCCTGGATCGATCTGCAACAAAGCGAAACGATTAACCAATCGTCGGAATGCGCCGTTCAGGCTTGATCCGCGTCAAAATGGCCCTTATCTCTAGGACCAGATGCATGCGCAATACAGGACATCGGGCTATGATCTGTATGAAACATCACTGGATTGATTGACCGTGAGGCTGACCCGTCAAGGGGGCACTATGAAGAAACCACTGTTCAACTGGCTCCACGACTTGGCTGTCGCACTGGGGTTGATTCCACCCCCCCTGCAGCCGGTGCCGATCCCGACTGATGAAGAGCAGCGCAAGCGCCAACCGCGTCGTCGCTGAAATGACAAAGGCCGCCGCATCATTGCTGATGCGGCGGCCTTTTTGTTGCGGTGAATCGTCTGTATGGCCTAGCGCGTATCAGGCCAGCTTGACTGCTGCCATCGATTTACGCGACATCAGGCTGACGGCGACAAAGCTCACCAGGCCAACTGTCAGGCTGTAGTAGATCGGCGTGTTGGCTTCCAGCCCGTCCTTGAACATGAACAGCAGCGCAGTAGCGAAGCCCAGCGACATGCTGGCGATGGCGCCTGCGGTGGTTGCGCGTTTCCAGAAGATCGCACCGATCAGCGGGATCAGCATGCCGCCGACCAGCAGGTTGTAGGCCAGGGTCAGGGCGTTGATCACATCGTTCACCACCAAGGCGATACCCAGTACCACCAGGCCGGTCAGCAGGGTGAACAGACGGCTGATGGCCAGGCTCGACTGCTTGCCGCCACGCAGCTTGGGCAGCAGGTCTTCAGTCAGGGTGGTGGACGCGGCCAGCAGGCCGGCGCTGGCAGTCGACATCATGGCCGCCAGGGCCGCCGCCATCAGCAGGCCACGAATGCCATCGGGCAGGGTGCTCTTGATCATCTCCGCAAAGGCATTGTTTGGGTTGGCCAGGTCGGGCATCAGTACGTGCGCGGCCATGCCGATCAGGGCGCAGGCCAGGCCGTACACCACGCAGTAAACGCCTGCGGTGGTACCGGCACGTTGGCAGACCTTCTCGTCACGGGCAGTGAATACGCGCTGCCAGATGTCTTGGCCGATGAGGATGCCGAAGAAGTAGATCAGGAAGTAGGTGATGATGGTGTCCCAACCGATAGTGGTCAGCTGGAAGCTGGCCGCAGGCAGTTTGGCCACCAGTGTGTCCCAGCCGCCGGCCTTGTACAGGCACACCGGCAACAGGATGAACATCAGGCCGACGGTCTTGATGACGAACTGGACGATGTCGGTCAGGGTCAGCGACCACATGCCACCGATGGTCGAGTACAGCACCACCACGCCGCCGCCGAGCATCAGCGACATCCAGAACGGCAACTCGAGCAGCACTTGCAGCACGGTCGCCATGGCCAGAGTCGAGGTCACGCCGATCATCAGCGCGTATGCCAGCATGATCGCCGCACTGGCCTGGCGTGCCATCGGGTTGTAGCGCCGCTCCAGAACCTGGGTCACGGTATAGATGCGCAGGCGCAGCAGCGGTTTGGCGAGGAACAGGTTGAGGGCGATGATGCCCAGGCCCAGGGCTGCGCACAGCCAGAAGCCAGAAATGCCGTGGACATAGCCCAGGCGCACAGTGCCGACGGTGGAGGCGCCGCCGAGTACGGTAGTGGCCATGGTGCCCATGTACAGGGTCGGGCCGAGGTTGCGTCCGGCCACCAGGTAGTCTTCCTGGGTTTTTGCCCGACGCATGCCATACCAGCCAAGCCCGAGCATGCCGGCGGTATAGATCATTACAACGATGATGTCCAAGGCCATTGGGGGTCTCCCGATTATCTTTATTATGGCGAGATCGACCGCACGGGCTTAGCGCCACCCGGCGGTCTAGTCTTGTGTTGGCGGGCCTCAGTGGCCCTCCCTCATGGCTCCTGCCGGGGTATTGCAGTCAAGCGGTGCCGTGCTATCGCCAGGATCAGCGACGCACGACGCCCGGCAGCACGCAGAGCATCTCGAACAGCAGGTTGGCGCCGAGCAGCGAGGTGTTGCCGGTGGTGTCGTAAGGCGGGGAGACTTCGACGAGGTCACAGCCGATCAGGTCCAGGCCGTGGCAGCCGCGAATGATCTCCATCGCTTGGATCGTGGTCAAGCCTCCAATTTCAGGCGTGCCGGTGCCAGGGGCCCAAGCGGGGTCGATACCGTCGATGTCGAACGACAGGTAAACCGGGCCGCCGCCGACTTTTTCACGGACTTCGGCCATCAGCGGTTCCAGCGATTTGTGCCAGCATTCCTCGGCCTGCACCACGCGGAAGCCCTGGCGACGGCTCCAGTTGAAGTCGTCGGCGGTGTAGCCCTGGGCGCGCAGGCCAATCTGCACCACGCGGTCACAGTCGAGAAGGCCTTCTTCCACGGCGCGGCGGAAGGTGGTGCCGTGGGCGATCTTCTCGCCGAACATGTGGTCGTTGACGTCAGCGTGGGCATCGATGTGCACCAGGCCGATCTTGCCGTGCTTTTTATGCAGGGCGCGCAGGATCGGCAGGGTGATGGTGTGGTCGCCGCCCAGGGTCATCGGGATAACGTTGTGCTCGACGATTTCGTCGTAGGCTTCTTCGATGATGCGCACGGCATCGAGCAGGTTGAAGGTGTTGATGGCCACGTCACCGATGTCGGCGACCGACAGCGAGTCGAATGGCGCAGCCCCGGTAGCCATGTTGTACGGGCGGATCATCACCGACTCGGCGCGGATCTGACGCGGGCCGAAGCGGGTGCCGGAGCGCAGCGAAGTGCCGATGTCCAGGGGCACGCCGATGAATGCGGCATCCAGGCCGGCGGCGCTTTGCAGGTGGGGGAGGCGGAGCATGGTGGCGATGCCGCCGAAACGCGGCATTTCGTTGCCGCCCAGTGGTTGGTGGAGAGTCTTGTCCACGGTGGGCCTCATCAGTCGGTCGATTGTTGTGTTTGTTCGAACCTGTGCCGCGGCGCGCCTGTGTAGTCTGGTTGTGCCGGCGGGCAGGACATTTCGGCCGAGTTTGCGCAAGGTAGTGCGTAGGAAGAATCGCTACCGGCAAATACTTACTTCAGGAATTTCTGAACTAATGCCCGCGCAACCGGTTAGACTTCACGCATTTACTGTTGCGGAACCGTTGCACCATGACCTCGACCCTGCCCGATCTGAAACTGCTACGCATCTTCGTCAGCGTGGTGCGTCACCAGGGCTTCGCCAACGCCCAGCGTGATTTGAACCTGTCGACGTCAGCCATCAGCACCTACATGAGCCAGCTGGAGGGCGGGTTGGGGATTGTGCTGTGTCACCGTGGTCGCGGCGGTTTCAGCCTCACCAGCAAGGGCGAGCTGTTTCATCAGGAGAGCCTGCGCCTGCTGGCCGAGCTGGATGGCTTTGAGCAATATGCCGCAGCCCTCAAGGGTGAACTGCGCGGCACGCTCAACCTGGGCGTGATCGACTCCACCGTGGGTGACCGTGCGCTGCCCCTGGCCGAAGCCATCGGCGCCTACAGCCAGGAGCACCCGGCGGTGCACTTGCACCTGTCGGTGTCCAGCCCGTACGAACTGCAATTGGGTGTACAGGACAACCGCCTCGACCTGGCCATCGGGGCGTTTTCTTCGCGCATGAGCGGCCTGGTTTACCAGCCGCTGTACCGTGAGCAGCACTGGCTGTACTGCAGCAGCCGCCATCCGTTGTTCAACGAGCGGCGCATCCCTGAGCAGGTGGTGACCCAGCAGCGTATGGTCGGGCGCGGCTACTGGAGCCAGGCAGAGCTGGCCCGGCATGGCTTCAAGCACAGTGCGGCGACGGTGGAAAGCATGGAGGCGCAGCTGATCCTGATTCTCTCCGGTGCCTACATTGGCTACCTGCCAGAGCATTACGCCCAGGCTTGGGTGGAGAAGGGCGATCTACGGGTGTTGTCGCCCTCTACCTTCGGCTATCAGGCGCCCTTTTCGTTGATCATTCGTCGTGGCCGCAGCCGCGAGCCGTTGATTCAGACGTTCCGCGACCTGCTTAAAAGCCAGCTCAACGTGGGCTGATACACAGCCTGTCCATGCATTCCGTCGGGACGGGCTCAATTCCTACAGAACATGACCGCTAACCTGATAGCGCTCTGCTAAACATCAACTTGCGCTGATGATTCCTCCCTATTTCATCCTGCAAGGATCGCCCAAGATGCGCATGAATTTGCCCGTCACTGAGCACGAAAGAACCTTCTCCAGCGATCAACGCCTGATCTCCACGACGGACCTCAACAGCCGCATCACCTACTGCAATGACGCCTTCGTGGCGATCAGCGGTTTTACCTACGACGAACTGGTCGGCCAGACCCACAACCTGGTGCGTCACCCCGACATGCCCCCAGCGGTGTTCGGGCACATGTGGGACACCATCAAGCAAGGCAAACCCTGGATGGGCGTGGTCAAGAACCGCGCCAAAAACGGCGATTACTATTGGGTCAGCGCTTACGTCACCCCGGTGTATGAGCAGGGCAGGGTCAGTGGCTATGAGTCGGTGCGTTCAGTGCCGACACGTGAGCAGATTCGCCGTGCCGAAGCGCTTTACGCGCGCTTGCGTGCCGGCCGTTCGCCGGTGTCGTGGGCGGCGCGGCTAGGGCATGAATTGGGGCACGGCTGGCCACTGATCGGCGCGGGCCTGCTGTCGGCGGCAAGCTACCTGTGGCTGCCGCCCTACGCTGCCCTGGGGGTGCTGATGAGCAGCCTGTTGCTGGCCTGGTACCTGGTCGAGCATCACCACAGCCAGGCCATTCGGCGCACACTTGGCGAGCACCCGAAAGCCTTCACCAGCCCGTTGGTGGCGTTGACCTACAGCGACAACCTGGGCCTGCAGGGCCAATTGGACATGGCCATCATCAGCGAAGAGGCCCGCTTGCAAACCGCCTTGACCCGCCTGGTGGACGCCGGCGTTGGGGTGAAGTCGCGGGCGGCGCAGTCGGCTGACCTGTCCGACGCCCAGGCGCAGATGCTTGACCGCCAGCGCAACGAAACCGACCAGTCCGCCACGGCCATCGCGCAGATGGCGGCGACTATCCAAGAGGTTACTCACAACGTGCAAAGCACCGCCCATGCAGCAGGCGATGCCGACCAGCTGGCGCAGCAAGGCAGTGAGTTGGCCCAGCAGAGTCTCAAGGCCATGGGCAGCATGAGCGATGCGGTCAACGACATCGGCCAGGCGGTCAACGCGTTGGCCGAGCAAACCCAGTCGATCGGTAGCGTAGTCGATACGATCACCTCGATTGCCGAGCAAACCAACCTGCTGGCGCTCAATGCCGCCATCGAAGCAGCGCGCGCCGGGGAGCAGGGGCGCGGCTTTGCCGTGGTGGCCGATGAGGTCCGCTCTTTGGCCCAGCGCACCCGTGCCTCGACCGAGGAGATCCATCAGATCATCGCCTCGTTGCGGGCAGGGGCAGAGCGGGCAGTGAGCACGGCCAGCCGCGGCGAGCAGATTTCGCGCGACAGCGTACACAGTGTCGAAGCGGTGCAAGCGGCGTTGACCGGTATCGCCCAGGCGGTCAGCCGGATTACCGGCATGAGCCAGCAGATGGCGACGGCTTCTGAGCAGCAAAGCCATGTTGCCGAGGATATCAACCAGCAGATCGTGAGGATTGCACAGCTGTGTGATCAGAGCGCCGGGCAGGCCAGGCAAGGGGCGGAAATCAGCCAGGACCTGGAGCGTATGGCGGAGTATCTGCATAGCTTGGCGGAGCGTTTCAACCGCTGACGTTCAGCGTATCCCACAAGGAAGTGGGGCTTTTCTGCAGGGCTATGGCACACTGCGCCCGGTAAGGAGAAGCCGATGCCCAGACCCCGCTGCGAGCGCTGCCAGCGCCCGCTCGACCACTGCCTTTGCCCACTGATACCCTCGCTCGACAGCCGCACCCGCGTGGTTCTGCTGCAGCACCCCAGTGAAAGCGCGCACGCCCTGAATACCGCCCGCCTGGCCGCCCTTGGCCTGGTCAATGCCGAATTGCGCGTTGGCGAGGTGTTCGAAGACCTCGTTGAATTGCTGCAGACACCAGGCTACCGGCCGGCGCTGCTGTTCCCGGGTGAGCATGCCCAGGTGCTGACGGCTTATGGTGAGGGGGATGACAGGCCCTTGCTGTTGATCGTGCCCGACGGTACCTGGCGCAAGGCACGCAAGCTGCTGTACCTGAATCCGTTGCTGGAGGCCTTGCCGCGTGTGACGCTGGGGGCGGTCGCGCCTTCGCGCTATCGGTTGCGCAAGGCGCCGGAGCCGGGGGCATTGTCGACCCTCGAGGCGGTGGTCGAGGCGCTGAACGTGCTGGAGCAGCCAGCCCGGTTCGATGCACTGCTCAAACCGTTCGAGGCGCTGATCGAGGGGCAGATCAAGGCCATGGGGGCCGAGACGTTCCAGCGCAATCACGGCACCCCATAAACGTGTAGGAGCAGCCTTGCGCTGCGAAGAGGCCGGTGAAAACGCAGTTAATCCTGGTTGTTTTCACCGGCCTCTTCGCAGCGCAAGGCTGCTCCTACACGCGTATCAGCCAACAGTCAGGTTGCCCCGACTGTTGATCAACGCATCTCAGGCAGCTGTGCGTCGGTCTTCACCTCATTGCTGGCGATGGCTTCTGGCGGCAGCGAAATACGCTGCTTGCTCAACAGCTCACCCATGGTTGCCAACACGCGGTACATCGAGAACTCCTCGGTGTAACGCACTTCGGTGTAACGACGGTCGGCGTTGTAGAGCTCGTTCTCACTGTCGAGCACGTCGAGCAGGGTACGTTGGCCAAGGCCGAACTGATCCTGGTAAGCCGCGCGCACGCGCTTGGTGGTTTCGGCGTATTCACGCGCAGTCGGGGTCTGCTTGCGCGCGTTGTTCATGGCGTTCCAGGCCAGGCTCAGGTTCTCGGTCAGCTCGCGCAGCGCGTTGTTGCGGATGTCCAGGGCCTGGTTGATCTTGTGGGCATCGGACTGCAGGCGGGCCTTGTCGCTGCCGCCGCGGAACACGTTGTAGTTCAGCTCGACACCAGCCTGCCAATCGTTGTTGCTGTGGCCCTTCTCACCGCCAAGGTTGTTGTTGGCACCCGTGGCCAGCACAGCGTCCAGGCGTGGGTAGAAGGTCGACTTGGCCACTTCGTACTGCCGCTCGGCCGCATTGACGTCGGCCTGGGCGGACTTGATGTAAGGGTTGTTCTGGCGCATGCCTTCCCGGGCATCGTCGAGGGTGCCAGGAATTTCAACCTTGATCGATTGCGGCCCTTCCAGTTCATCGGGGTGTTTGCCGATGACGCTGAAGAAGTTGGCCTCGGCATCGGCCAGGTCGACTTCGGCGGTGTCCAGGTTGTTTTCCGCCAAGGCACGGCGGGCGCGGGACTGATCGAGGTCGGCGGTGCTGCCGACACCGCGCTCAGTGCGCAGGCCGATCTGGTCGTTTACCCGCAGGTGGGCTTGCAGGTTGTTCTTGGCCAGCGTCACCAGCTCACGGCGCTTGAGCACTTCGAGGTAAACCTCCACTGCGCGCAGGGCAACATCCTGGGCGACCGCCTGGGTGTAGTAGGCGCGGGAGGTGGCGACCGCTTCGGTGCGGCCTACTTCGTTCGAGGTGTTGAAGCCATCGAACAGCATCTGCCGCAGGCGCAGCTCAGACTGGGTGTAGCTGAGGGTGGCCTTGTCATGGTTGCGCGTACCGTCGGGGTTGGTGCCGCGGGTATTGAGGTTGTCCGAACGCTGGCGGCCATAGCCTGCGACCAGGTCAACGGAAGGGTAGTAGCCGCCACGCGCGAATTTCACGTCTTCATCGGCAGACAGCTTGCTGTTGCGGTTGGAGCTGATCTGCGGATGGTAGTCCACGGCGCTCTGAACAGCCTCGGTAATCGACATCGCCTGTACGTTGGCACACGCCATTGCCAACAGTAATGCACTGGTGATGGGGGTCAAAACGCGCATGGGTACCTCTCCCTGATCCTAAAATAAGTCCTGCTGGTCGCCAAAAAAATGACGATATAGTTATCATGCAAATCGTTTCAGGTTTTTAACAACAGAGCTAAGAACATTCAATCAAAGTGATAAGAAGATTTTCTCATAACAGATATTGATAATTGACTTATCCGGTCTAAGAGGGCGCGGGCGACGCTTAAGGACCACCGAAATCAAAGCGGCCGAAAGTCTCGTTTTTCAAGGTTTACAGCGAGTTCCAGAACTTTTGCAGCTAAAAAAAAGGCTGGATAGGCGAAATAGATATTTGGCGACAAAAAAATGACGCGTAAGGATTTAGGCCCGCTATGTGGTCACCAAGAGGGTGCTATTACTGGCGCACGCAGCATTGATCACTGCTTGCGCAGCGTCTTTTGCTTGAGGATATATAGACTGACCAGCACCGCGCTGGTGAGCATGAACGCTCTAGCCCAGAACAGCGGTACCAAGTAGCACGACAGGCCAATGCTGGCCCACATCAGGCTGATGGCGTAGACCTTGCCTTTTAGCGGTATGCCTTCGCCACTGAGGTAATCACGGATCCACGGCCCGAGCTTCGGGTGATGGACCAGCCAGTAGTGAAAGCGGGGCGAGCTGCGCGCGAAACACGCCGCCGCCAGTAGCAGAAAAGGGGTGGTGGGCAACACCGGCAGGAATATCCCCAGCACCCCCAGCGCAACGCTGAGCCAGCCAACGGCCAGCAGCAGGTAGCGCACAGCCGACTCAGTGATGGCGTGGCTTGAGCAGCGCCGGCTTCTCATCAGGAGCGTGCAGCAGCAGGAACAGCGCGCTGAGTGCTTCCGGGATCTGCACGATCATGTCGTCCTGCAGGTTGGCATTGCTGGCGATGTCGGCGAACTCTGGTTGCTCGTCGAACAGGCCCGAACCGACCATGATCGGCAGCAGCATCTCGCTGACTTCTTCTTCAGCGTTCTCGAACCAGGCCTCTTCACGCAGGAACACGCCCTCCATGAAGCCGATGCACCAGCCGCGCAGGTCGGAATCGTCCGGCTCGTCGGTCAGGTCCAGGTCGCATGGCAGGTCGAATTCTTCGTCGCTGGCCAGTTGACGCGCGATGTGCGCCTTCAGTGCCACCAGGGTCGCTTCGATCTCGGTGCGCTGGGCATCGCTGGCGTAGTGGGGTTCTTCGGCGAACAGGGCGTCGATCCACTCGCGCTCAGGTACGTCCTCGGCATTGATCGACAGGGCCGTGAGGTAGCCGTGAGCGGCGACGTAGTCCAGCGCTTCTTCGTGCAGCTCGTCGGCGTCGAGGAAGGCTTGCAGGCGGGTGAGTTGCTCGGCGAAGGACATTACAGGGCTACCTTGGGGAATAAACGATACCGAATTCTAGCACCTTGCAGCGTTGGCGGGGCAAAGGGAACGTCTGTCACAGCGGCACCCTGCGTGGGTTAGCACTGGGGTATAATCCGCGATTTTTCATCCAGGGGCGGTCTTTGTCGGCCGTCTGGTAAAAACCGCTTACGCATTCGGCGTGTGCGGGGCGGGTTTTTCGTCCAGCCTGTCTCCAGGATGGTACGGCGATTTGTGGAGTTGCACATGCTCGAACAGGCTCAGCGCGTTCTCAAGGATATCTTCGGCTACGACAGTTTCCGTGGGCGCCAGGCAGCAATCATCGAATGCGTGGCCAACGGCGGCGATGCGCTGGTACTGATGCCCACCGGCGGCGGCAAGTCGCTGTGCTTCCAGGTGCCGGGGCTGCTGCGCCCAGGCCTGACCGTGGTGGTTTCGCCGCTGATTGCGTTGATGGACGACCAGGTCGCCACGCTCGACGAGCTTGGCGTGGCCGCGGCCGCACTCAACTCGACGCTGAGCGCCGAGCAGCAACGTGAGCTGGCCGGGCGCATGCGCCGCGGTGAGCTGAAGATGCTGTACCTGGCGCCTGAACGTCTGGTTCAGCCGCGCATGCTCGACTTCCTGCGCGACCTGGACATCTCGTTGTTCGCCATCGACGAGGCCCACTGCGTGTCGCAATGGGGCCACGACTTCCGTCCGGAATACCTGCAGTTGGGCCAACTGGCCGAGCTGTTCCCGCATGTGCCGCGCATCGCCCTGACCGCCACCGCCGACATGCGCACCCGCGAAGAGATCGTCCAGCGCCTGCACCTGCAGGGCGCCGAGCGTTTTCTTTCCAGTTTCGACCGGCCCAACATCTTCTACCGCATCGTGCCCAAGGAGGCGCCGCGCAAGCAGCTGATGGCCTTCCTCGGCGAGCGTCGCGGCAACGCAGGCATCGTCTACTGCCTATCGCGCAAGAAGGTCGACGAGACCGCTGCCTTCCTCTGCGACCAGGGCTTCCCGGCGCTGCCGTATCACGCCGGCCTGGCTGCCGAAACGCGATCCGCCAACCAGCACCGCTTCCTAAACGAGGAAGGCTTGATCATGGTCGCCACCATTGCCTTCGGCATGGGCATCGACAAGCCCAACGTGCGCTTTGTCGCCCACCTCGACCTGCCCAAGTCGCTTGAGGCCTATTACCAGGAGACCGGCCGTGCCGGCCGTGATGGCTTGCCGTCCGATGCCTGGATGGCCTACGGCCTGCAGGACATGGTGATGCTCAAGCAGATGCTGCAAAACTCCGAGGGCGACGAGCGCCACAAGCGCGTCGAGCAGCACAAGCTCGATGCCATGCTGGCCCTGTGTGAAGAAACCCGCTGCCGCCGCCAGTCGTTGCTGGCCTACTTCGACGAAACCTTGGAGCAGCCCTGCGGGCATTGCGACAACTGCATCGACCAAGTGCAGACCTGGGACGCCACCGAACCTGCCCGCCAGGCGCTGTCGGCCGTATTCCGTACCGGCCAGCGCTATGGTGTCGGGCACCTGGTGGACGTGCTGCTGGGCAAGGACACCGAGAAAGTGCGCAATTTCGGCCACGAAAAGCTTTCGGTGTTCGGTGTCGGCAAGTCGCTGGCCGAGGTCGAGTGGCGTTCGTTGTTCCGCCAGCTGGTCGCGCGCGGCCTGGTAGATATCGACCTTGAAGGCTACGGGGGGCTGCGCCTTTCCGACAGCTGCCGGCCGCTGTTGCGCGGCGAGGTGACCTTGCAACTGCGCCGCGACCTCAAGCCGCAGACGGTGGCAAAAAGCGCTGGCAGCGGCGGCAGCCCGGCCAGCCAGTTGGTGCGTGCCGAAGAACGCGAGCTGTGGGAGGCGCTGCGTACCCTGCGGCGCAAGCTGGCCGAGGAGCACAGCGTGCCGCCTTACGTCATCTTCCCCGATTCGACGCTGCTCGAAATGCTGCGCAGCCAGCCCGCCAGCCTCAGCGACATGGCCCAGGTCAGCGGCGTGGGTGCGCGCAAGCTGGAGCGCTACGGTCAGGCCTTCCTGGAGGTGCTCAACAACAGCGGTGGCACCGATGAGGCGCCCAAGGTGGTGCTCGACCTGCGCCACGAGCTGGTCAGCCTGGCGCGCGCGGGCATGACCCCCGCGCAGATCGCCGGCCAGCTCAATTGCAGCGAAAAGAACGTGTACAGCCTGCTGGCCGAGGCCATCGGCCGCCAGGAACTGAGCCTCGATCAGGCCCTCGACCTGCCGGAAGACCTGATGATGGAGGTGCAGGACGCCTTCCTCGACGGCGAAGGCGAGCTGCCGCCGGTGTCGACTATCGCGCCCTTGTTCGGGCCACGGGTACCGGAGGGGGTGCTGTATTGCATACGCGCAGCATTGGCCGCGGAGTTCGACGTTTAACAGCCAGCAGGTTCGAGGCCAGAACCGCCAACTGCTGACCTTTGTCATGCTTTTTGACGATTATCGAACACTGGCAAGCGCCCGAGCCTTGCCACGTGGTCCGGGGCATGGTTAGCTGCCTAATAATTAGATCTATTCAATGAGTTGCTTATGCCCCTGACCGACAACCAACACCGCTTCGGCATGCAGCTGGCCCAGATGTCCCGGGGCTGGCGTGCCGAGTTGGACCGCCGCCTGGCCGGGTTAAACCTGTCCCAGGCGCGCTGGCTGGTGTTGCTGCACCTGGCCCGTTTCGAAGAAGCACCGACCCAGCGTGAGCTGGCCCAGAGTGTGGGTGTCGAAGGCCCGACCCTGGCGCGCTTGCTCGACAGCCTGGAGGCGCAGGGCTTGGTGCGCAGGCAGGCAGTGCTTGAAGACCGGCGGGCGAAGAAGATTTTGCTGTGCCCACCGGCCAAGCCGCTGATCGAACAGATCGAGACCATTGCCAACGCGCTGCGGGTAGAGCTGTTCACCGGGGTGGATGAGGCGGACCTGGAAGTGTGCATGCGGGTGCATGCGAAGATTCTGGGTAACCTCGAAAAATCCTGATTTCGGGGGCCGGATACGGCCCCATTGATTCAGAAGGTATGCCCCAAGTTCAGGTACACCGCCTGCTCATGCGCACTGTTGGCCCCATAGCTCAGGTTCAACGGCCCCAACGGTGTCTCCAGCCCCAGGAAGATACTCGCCGCATTGATGTAGCCACTGTCGAATTCATTGTCGTTGTTCCACGCCCGCCCACGCTCCAGTGAGCCGCCGATGTACAACGGGAAGTCCAGCGGCACGTAGGCCCGTGGCGTCAGGCGGCGGTAATAGACCATGCGCAGCAAGCTGATGTTCTGCCCCGACACCGAGTCCTGGCGGAACCCTGACAGCTCCCGCGCGCCGCCCATCACGAAGCTTGAGGTCACCACCTCGGCATCATCCAGCGTGCGCCCGTAGCGCCCGCCCAGCACCCAGGTATTCGGGCCACTGCTGATGGCCTTGTCCAGGTTGAACAGCCACTGGCGGTAGTCCTGGTCGGAGTCGAGCGATTTGTCATACTTGCGCAAGGTCAGGCCGATGTCTTCGCCGCTGTGCGGGAAGTACACGTTGTCGAGGGTATCGAACGAGTACTTGAGCTCGTAGAACCCTTCATTGAAGCTGACCTTGGGCAGGTCCTGGTCACCGATACGCACTTCGGCTTCCCCCCAGGCCTTGCCCGCGCCAAGGCGCACTTCGCCATAGGTGCCGATCTGCCGGCCGAGGTTGAGGCCAAAACCATAGCGTTCCAGGCGGTACTCGGCGATCGGATCATTGTCCAGGGTCGCCTCGATGTTGCGCGAGCCTATGTCCAGGTAGGGCGCGACGAAGTAGCGCGAGCCCACATCCAGCGGCTGATAGAACTCGCTGTAAAGCTCTTGCTGGTCGCCGATCTGGGCGCGGGTCAGCCATTCGGCGCCCAGGCTGTTGATGCCGTTGACCCGGTAGCTGGCGCCGAGGTTGAAGGCGCTGTCGCCGCGCAGGTCATCCGACAGGTTCAGGCCGAGGCGCAGGTAGTCGGTGCCACCGCGCCTGCCGCGGGCATTGATCACCAAGGTGTTGTCAGCGCCTTTGTGCACCACGCGGTACTGCACCCGGTCGAAGTAGTCCAGGCCATACAGCGTGCCCATGTCGGTCTGCAGGCGGTCGAGCTCCAGCGGCGCATCGATCGGCTGGCGGATATAGGAGCGGATCACGTCATCGCTGACCTTGGAGTCGTTTTCCACCCGGATCGCAGTGATCACCGGCGTGCGTTGACGCGGCGAGCGGGCAACGGCCAGGCTGCTGTCGCCCTCGGGCTGGCGCAACGCGGCCAGGCGCGGGTCGAGCAGGCGGGTGGCGCGGTAGCCGGCTTCGATCATCTCGCGGGCGCGGCCGAAGTCGGTCACGCCAAACGCGGCCAGCGTCGGCTGGATCAGGATGTCGTCGCGGTGCAGGCTGGCCAATTGTTCTTCAGAGTTGCGCCGGGTCATCAGAGTGATCGACTGGTTCAGCACATCGACCACCGTGGCCAGTTGCTTGCGGTCACGCAGCGGCGTACCGATGTCGACCACGATGGCCAGGTCCACACCCATGTCTCGGGCCACATCCAGCGGGATGTTGTCGACCATGCCGCCATCTACCAGCAAGCGGCCATCCAGCTCGACCGGGGCGAACACTGCGGGGATCGACATGCTGGCGCGGATCACCTGGGGCAGGTGGCCGCGGCGGAATACCACCTTTTCGCCGCTGGCGATATCGGTGGCCACCGCCCGGAAGGGGATGGGCAGTTTGTCGAAATCGCGGGTGTCGGCGGTATGGGCCAGCTTGCTTTCCAGCAGCAGCGCCAGGTTTTGGCCCTGGATCACGCCCAGCGGCAGGCCCAGGCTGCCGTCGTCGCGAAAGCTTAGCTTCTGCTTGACCAGAAAATCACGGTCGTCCTGCTTGCGCCGGAACGGCACGTCCTTGCGCGGTGGCGCATCCGACAAGGCCTGTTGCCAGTCCAGGGTAGTGGCCAGCTTCTCCAGTTCTTCGACGCTGTAACCCGAGGCGTACAGCCCGCCGATCACCGCCCCCATGCTGGTGCCCGCGATGGCGTCGATGTGCACGCCTTGTTCCTCCAGGGCCTTGAGCACGCCGATATGGGCAAGGCCCCGGGCAGCGCCGCCAGAGAGCACCAGGCCAACCTTGGGCCGTACCTGCTCGGCGGCATTGACCGTGGCAGCAACCAGCATCAGCAAAAAACAGAACAGCAAACGGCGCATCGTGAGTCTCAAACCGTGGGCAAAAGACCGCTAGTATAAGCGGCCCCTTACCTGGAGATGCTTCGCAATGGCCATCAGCAAGCCTGAAATCGTCATCACGTATTGCACGCAGTGCCAATGGCTGCTGCGCGCCGCCTGGCTGGCCCAGGAACTGCTCAGCACCTTTGCTGACGACCTTGGCCGGGTGGCGCTGGAGCCGGGTACCGGTGGCATCTTCCGCATCACCTGTGATGGCGTGCAGATTTGGGAGCGCAAGGCCGACGGTGGGTTCCCGGAGGCCAAGGTGCTCAAGCAGCGGGTGCGTGACCAGATCGACCCGCAGCGCGACCTGGGCCACAACGATCGCTGATCAGGCCCCTTCGGCCAGCGGCCGTGGCTTTACGGGTTGTTCGGCGGCCAGGCGGCTGGACAGCACGATGGCGAAAATGATCAGCGCGCCACCCAGCAGCATGCGCACGGTGGGCGTTTCGGCGAACACGGCCCAGGCCACCGCGATGCCGTAGACCGGCTCCATGCCGAACACCACGGCAGCCGTGCGCGCCTTGATCACAGCCAGGCTGGCGACAAACAGGCTGTGGGCCACGCCCGTGCAGAAGACGCCGAGCAGGGCGATCCACAACCAGTCCATCGGCGTCACCGCGCCCAGCCCGGGTGCTGCGAACGGCAACAGGCACAGGCTGACCACCAGGTTTTGCCACAGTGCTGCCTGCACGGCGGGCAAGCGGCCGGAGCCGGCGCGGTTGGTCAGCGACAGCAACGAGAACAACAGCCCCGACAGCAGCGCCCAGAGCAGGCCGCCAGTGGCCTCGCTGGCCAGGTCGAAGGCCGGTGTGACCAGCACCAGGCCGATGCTCACCAGCAGCACCAGCACGGCTTCGTTGCGGCGGATGCGTTCGCGGAACAGCAGGCCTTCGAGGATCACGGTAAAGGCTGGGAAGCTGGCGAAGCCCAGGGTGGCGATGGCCACGCCGCCCACCTTGACGGCGATGAAGAAGCTGACCCAGTGCCCCGCCAGCAGCACGCCGCCGAGCAGCAGGCGGCGCACATCCTGGCCACTGAGCCGGTGCCAGCCTTGGCGGGCAAAACTGGCGAACAGGGCCAGGGCCAGGACTGCAAAAACGGCGCGGCCGAAAACGATGATGGCCGGGCTGGCGCTGGCGGCCAGCTTGCCGAAGACGCCGGTAAGGCCGAAGAACAGCGCGCCAATGTGCAGGGCGCCTAGGGCTGTGCGGTGGTTCATGGTGGTCCTTGAGCAAGAGTATGTCAGTACTGGCCCTTTCGCGGGGCAAGCCCGCTCCCACAGGTACGGCACAACCCCCGAAGCATGTGGGAGCGGGCTTGCCCCGCGAAAGGGCCAGTGCAGGCACAGTGTAGGTCTTCAGGCAAACCCGTTCTGTCGCCCAACTAGCGTCCGTTATCGCCAGACTCTCGCCGCAACGCCAAAGGCGTACAGCCAAAGGCCCGCAACATCGCCGCCGAAAACGCACTTTGCGAGCTGTACCCCACCCGCGCCGCAATCTCCCCCATTGGCAGCACCGTCTGCTCCACCAACAGCCGTGCCTTTAGCAAGCGCCGCTGGCGCATGTAGTCCATCGGCGTCATCGCGCATTCAGCAATAAAGCGTGCATGCAGGCGAGCAGTGGACAGCCCGGCCAGGCGCGCCAGGTCGGCGACCTGCAACGGGTAGGCAGCATGTTGCTCGATATGCGCATCGAACGCTGCATAAGGCAGGCGCTGGCTGGCCCTGATGCTGGCGGCTGCCGGCGGGGTAAGGCTGGCCAACAGCAGTGCCGCGCCTTGGCGGGCGATCAGCGGGTCGCCCATGGGGCTGGCCGCCAGCCAGTCCACCAACTGCTGCTGGCGAGCGTCCAGGCCCAAGGCCGCGGGGCGATCGAGCAGCCGGCGGCTGGCATCGGCATGCTCGCCCAGTTGCTCGCGCAACCAGTGCTCCCCAGGCACATCCAGCACCAGGCAGTCGCTGCCAGCACCGCTGGAGCAGGTGTGGTGCGCACCCGCCGGCACCACCATCAGTGCCTGACGATCTACCCGTGCACCGTGGCCCTGGACCTCGAATTCCAGGCGGCCGCTGAGGCCGAACACCAGTTGCGGGTGTTCGTGGCTGTGGGCGATCAGGCTGTCACGGTAGTGGCGCAGCGAGAGGATCGGGCCTGTGGTCATGGGGGCGTCCTCGCAGGGCAGACGCGTATTGTGCCTCATTCACTGCAGGCCATCACCCGTCATGGTTTTGCCACAGCGCTGTCATCCGCGCCTGCCAGTCTCCAGCAAACTGCGCCGGAGCCCGCCCATGACCCACGCCGAACTCTCCCGTCCCTCGCGCAAGCAACGTGTGCGCACCGTGTGGATTTCCGATGTGCACCTGGGCACCCGTGACTGCCAGGCCGAGCACCTGTCGCGGTTTCTCAAGGGCTACCAGGCCGACCGCATCTACCTGGTCGGCGATATCATCGATGGCTGGAAGCTGCGTGGCGGCATCTATTGGCCGCAAGCGCACACCAACGTCATCCGGCGCCTGTTGACCATGAGCAAGCGAGGCACCGAGGTCATTTATGTCACCGGCAACCATGACGAATTCCTGCGCCGTTATTCGAAGCTGATGCTGGGCAACATCCAGTTGGTGGATGAGGCCGAGCACCTGACGGCCGATGGCCGCCGCCTGCTGGTGATCCATGGCGACCAGTTCGATGTAATTACCCGCTACCACCGCTGGCTGGCGTTTCTAGGTGACCGCGCGTATGAGTTCACCCTGGTGCTCAACCGTTGGCTCAACCACTGGCGTGCCCGTTACGGCTATGGCTACTGGTCGCTGTCGGCTTACCTCAAGCACAAGGTGAAGGGCGCTGTGAGCTTCATCAGCGACTTCGAGGATGCCATTGCCCACGAGTGCACCCGCCGCGGGTTTCAGGGGGTGGTGTGCGGGCACATCCATCATGCCGAGATCCGCAAGGTGGGGGAGGTGGAGTACCTCAATTGCGGGGATTGGGTGGAGTCGTGCACGGCCTTGATCGAGCACTGGGATGGCAGCATCGAGCTGTATCGCCTGGCGGATGCGCAGGCGCGACACGCGGAAGGCCGCAAGGCGGCCCAGGCCAGTTAAAGGCTGATCTTGCCCAGCAAGATGTCACGGAACATGGCGAAATCACCGATCAGGCTGTAAAGCGGATAGGTAAACGTCGCCGGCCGGTTCTTCTCGAAGAAGAAATGCCCGACCCACGCAAAGCCATAGCCAAACAGCGGCACGGCCAGCAGCAGCAACCATTTACCGCTGCCGATGGTGTACGCCAACAAGGCAATCACCAGGCTTGTCCCGACAAAATGCAGGCGGCGGCAGGTGGGGTTGCTGTGCTCGCCCAGGTAGTAGGGGTAGAACTCGGCAAAACTGCGAAACTGCGCTGTGCTGTTCATGGCACTGCTCCGGGATTAATACTTCTGGATAAGATGCACGGCGTGGAGCCTGAATCGAGTCTAGAGTCATTGGCGGGGCCTACCAGTGACAATAGGCGCCAATTGAGTATCCTTGGGGTTCACCGCAGGAGCGGTCAGCATAAGAAGCCTGTCATGAGTGAAAGAACCACGTCAGCCAGCTGGGCATCAGGGATCGTCAAGGCACTCGAGCTGGAAGGGCTCGATTGCCCAGCCATGTTCAAGCAACTCGGGCTCGACTTCGCCGCCCTCGACGACCCCGACGCGCGTTTCCCTCAGGATTCCATGACCCGGCTCTGGCAGCTGGCGGTGGAACTGTCGGGCAACGAAGCCATCGGCCTGAACATGGCGCGGGTAGTGCGCCCGGCTTCGTTCCATGTGGTGGGCTATGCGTTGATGTCCAGCCGCACTTTGGCCGAAGGCTTCGAGCGGCTGGTGCGTTACCAGCGCATCATTGCCGAAAGCTCCGACTTGAGCTTCCGCCTCGGCCCTGAGGGCTATTCGCTGATTCTGACCGTGCATGGCGACCACCTGCCGCCGACCCGGCACAGCGCCGAAGCGTCGTTGGCGTGCGCGCTGTCGTTGTGCACCTGGCTCAGCGGGCGCGTCATCCAGCCGCGCCGGGTACTGGTGCAGGGGCCGCAGCCGAAGAATATCGAACCCTACAAGGTCGCCTTCCATTCACCGTTGGTGTTCGATGCACCGCACGATGCGCTGGTGTTCGAGCGTGCCGACATGGAAGCGCCACTGCCGACGGCCAACGAGGCCATGGCCATATTGCACGACCGTTTTGCCGGTGAGTACCTGGCGCGCTTTTCGGAAAGCCGGGTCACCCACCGGGTGCGCCAGGTGCTGTGCCGCATCCTGCCCCAGGGCGAGCCCAAGCGTGAAACCCTGGCCCAGGCCCTGCACCTGTCTCAGCGGACCTTGCAGCGGCGCCTGCAAGAGGAGGGCACCAGCTTCCAGACCTTGCTCGACGATACCCGCCGTGAGCTGGCCGAGCAGTACCTGGCCCAGCCCGGCATGACCCTGCTGGAAACCGCCTACCTGCTGGGTTTCGCCGACCCGAGCAATTTCTACCGGGCGTTCCGCCGCTGGTTCGATGCCACGCCCAGCGAATACCGCGCCCGCCTGGGCGCGGAGCCTGAAGGGGTCAGTGACGCCAGAACGCCGGCATGCACAACACTAGCACCGTGATGATCTCCAGCCGGCCGAGCAGCATGCCGCCGGCGAGGATCCACTTGGCGGCGTCCGGCAGCGTCGCATAGTTGCCGGCTGGGCCGATCACTTCGCCCAGCCCTGGGCCTACGCCCGACACGGTGCCGGCCGCACCGGTCAGCGCGGTCATCCAGTCCACGCCCAGCAGCGACAGCAGCAACGCCATCACGCAGATGGTGATCGCGAAAAAGAACGAGAACGTCAGGATCGAGCGCACGATTTCTTCGTCGAGGCGGTGCCCGTTGTACTTCTGCTTGATCACCGCGCGCGGGTGGATCAACTGGTTAAGGCTGGCCTTGAGCAGGATGTAGGCGACCTGGAAGCGGAAGATCTTGATACCGCCTGCGGTCGAGCCGGAGCAGCCGCCGACGAAGCCCAGGTAGAAGAACAGCATCAGCGAGAAATTGCCCCACAGGCTGTAGTCGCCCAGGGCGAAGCCGGTTGTGGTGACCACCGAGGTCACGTTCAGCGCCACGTGGCGCAAGGCATCCAGCCAGTGCAGGTTGGTGGTGGCCCAATACCAGGTGCCCAGCACGAGCCAGGTGACCACCAGCATGCCGAGCAACCCCTGAACCTGCTGGTCACGGATCAACGCCCGGCGGTTGCCGCGCAGGGTGGCCACATACAAGGTGAAGGGCAGGCTGCCGAGGATCATCACCACTACCGCGACCCAATGCACAGCAGGGATATCCCATTTCGCCAACGACTGGTCGGAGGTCGAGAAGCCCCCGGTGGAAATCGCCGACATGGCGTGGTTGATGGCATCGAACGGCCGCATGCCGGCCCACCAGAAGGCCAGCGCGCCGAGCACGGAGAAACCGACGTACACGCCGACGATCGACTTGGCGACCATGTGTGAACGCGGCATGACCTTTTCCGAGCGGTCTGAAGACTCGGTCTGGAACAGGCGCATGCCACCAATGCGCAGCAGCGGCAGGATCGCCACGGCCATGGCGATAAAGCCGATGCCGCCGAGCCAGTGCAGCATCGAGCGCCACATCAAGATCCCCGGCGACATGCTGTCCAGGCCGCTGAGCACCGTGGCGCCGGTCGCGGTGATGCCGGACATGCTCTCGAAGAAGGCGTCGGTGTAACTGATGTGTTGCGTCAACAGGAACGGCAAGGCCGCGAACACGCACACCACCAGCCAGCTGCTGACGGTCAACAGGTACATGTCGCGCGGGCGCAGGTGCACGTGCTCGGGCCGGCCCTGCACGACCATGAGCAGGCCGGCGATGAAGGTGATCAGGCTGGACCAGAGGAACGACGGCATGTCGCCAGTGCGCTCGAAGATCACCAGGGTCGCCATGGGCACGACCATGCTGACGGCCAGGGTGATCAGGAAGATGCCGATGATGAAACCAATGATCCTTAAGGTCGGCAACGCCATGTGATCTGCTCTGACTCTGAACGGAAGGGCGCCATTCTACCTATGGGTCTGGTGATGTAAACGCTAGAATGGCCGCACATTCACCTGCCAGGAGGGTAGCCGATGGAGGCTCTCGACGCATTGCTCAACCGTGTTTCCGTGCCACGTCTGACCGACCCCGCGCCAAATGATGCCCAGCGTGAGGCGTTGTTCCAGGCTGCATTGCGTGCACCGGACCACGGCCAGCTGCGCCCGTGGCGGTTCCTGACCATCGAAGGCCAGGGCCGTGAGAAGCTGGGCGAGCTGTTCGCCGAAGCGGTGCAGCACAAGGGCGATGCCAGCCAGGCAGCGCTGGACAAGGCACGTGCCATGCCGCTGCGTGCGCCGTTGCTGATTGTGGTGATCGCCAAGCTGCAGGATCATTTCAAGGTGCCCAAGTCCGAGCAGCGCCTGGCGGCCGGGTGTGCGGCCCACGGTATTCTGATCGCGGCGCATGCCCAAGGTGTCGGTGCGGTGTGGCGTACCGGTGACATGGCGTTCGATGCGCATGTGCACAAAGGGCTGGGGTTGGCCGAGCATGAGGAGTTGATCGGTTACCTGTATGTCGGCACGCCGGTGAACGAGCCGCGTACCGCGCCGGTGCTGGACACTGCTGATTTTGTCAGTGCCTGGGGCGAGTAAACGCTGAGATTGTTGGGGCCGCTATCGCGTAACCCGTGTAGGAGCAGCCTTGTGCTGCGAATGGGGCGCAAAGCGGCCCCGCCCCAGGCTCAACCCACAACCTGTGCCACAGGCAACTCCAGCCGTGCCACAAATCCCCCTTGCGGATGGTTCGCCAGCACCAGGCTACCGCCATGGCGCTCGGCCGCCTTGCGCGCAATCGCCAGCCCCAATCCATGCCCAGCGGCTTGCTGCCCCGGGGCTCGGAAGAACGGCTCACCCAGCTGCGCCAGGTGCTCTGGCGCCACCCCTGGCCCATGGTCACGCACGCTCAACACAATGCGGCCCTGCTCACGCTCGGCGCTGACTTCGATCGGCTGCCCGCCCGGGTTGAAGCGCAAGGCATTGCGCAGCAGGTTGTCGACGGCGCGCTCGATCAAGGTTGGCCAACCCTGCAAGGTCAGCCCAGGTTGCGCCTGCAGGCGGACCTCCTGCTCCGGCGCGCTGAGCAACGCATCCTTGCGCACACCGCCCAGCAAGGCGTTGAGGTCGACCGGCTCGGCATGCGCCTGCTCGGCATCGACACGGGCCAGGGCAAGGATTTCGCTGATCAGGTCTTCCAGCCGGTCGCATTCGCGGGTCAGGCGCGGCCACAGCGCCTGGCGCTGCTCGGGCTCGGCGCGTTCGGCCAAGGCCAGGGCGATACGCAGCCTCGCCAGCGGTGAGCGCAGTTCATGGGAGACGTCGCGCAGCAACTGGCGCTGGCTGCCGATGGTGCTCTGCAGGCGGGCACCCATCTTGTTGAAGTCGTTGGCCAAGACCCCGAACTCGTCGCGCCGGGCGGCCAGGCGCGCCAGGCTGTTCTGTTGGTAGCTGGTCTGGCCGAGGTCGTGCACTGCGCTGCGCAGGCGGCTCAAGGGGCGGGTGATGGACAGGGTCACCAACAGGCTGAACAAGGTCAGGACCACCAGGGCGATGCCCAATGCACTGAGTGGCCAGAGCAGGTTCTCGCGGTGCCACGCGTCCAACTCGGGGTGCGGGATCCGGTAAATCAGCAGGTACGTCTCACCGCTGTAGGGGCTGGTGTATTCCTCGGTCAGGCGCCGCCATGGTAAGCGCCGCTCGTCATTGTGCTGGCGCGCCTCGAAGGCCGCCGCGCGGCGCGGGAAGGTGCCGGGCACCACCGCCTCGCCGCTGTCGTCGAGCACTTGTACATCGATCTTGAAGCGCTGCTTGCGGCGTTCGAGGAACTGCTGCGCCGAGGCCGTGCCTTCCTGTTCGTAGTGCTTGGCCCAGTGGCTGGCGAGGGTGTTGAGGCCCGGGTGGCGGCTGAGGATCCAGGCGTCCTGGTTGAGCATGTGGCCCAACAGGATCGACAGCCCGGCAACCAGGGTAATGGCCAGCCAGAAACTGGCCAGGATGCGCCAGAACAGTGAACGCAAGTGCACCTCCTGCAAACGGGAAAAGCCCGGCCCGCAGGGGTGCGGGCCGGGCGTCGGGCGGTTAGCTTACTGGGCCTTGGCGGCTTTTTCAGCTTTCCAGGCCTGGAACGCTTGCCATTCGGCTTTCTTCGCAGCCCGCTCTTTCTGCAGTTCGTCGAACTGCTTTTGTTGCTCAGGCTTGAGCAGGGCGCGGACCTGGCTGTCGGTCTTGTCGTGGCTGGCCTTGAGTTCATCCTGCATGGCCTTCTGGTCGGCGGCTGGCAGCTTGGACAGGTAGCGCTCGGTGATGTCGCGGCGTTGCTTCATCTGCTCGCCCATCAGCTTGCCGATCTGCTGACGCTGGTCGCGGCTCAGGTCCAGTTGGGCGAAAGGCGCATCACCGCGATGATGCGGGCCGTCGTGACGCGGGCCGCCTTCAGGCATGGCCATGGCCACGGTCGGCAGGGCGGCGGCGAACATCAGGGCGATAAGGGTCTTGCGCATGGTGTCTCTCCTTTCAAAGGCCGGTGGTTACCGGATGAGCACAGTCTACGCAGCTCACCGTCAAGGGCGGTCAGGGGAGGGTAAAGGCTGGGTAAAGATGGTGGCTGAGATTTTGGGGCCGCTGCGCAGCCCCAGCGATCTCACAAGCTGTAGTAATAGCCCCGGCTACGCAACGCAACGATGCGCGGGCGGCCATCGGCATGGGGCCCGATTTTCTTGCGCAGGTTGCTGACGTGCATGTCCAGGCTGCGGTCATACAGGGTCAGCTTGCGGCCAAGACCAATCTGCGCCAGTTCCTGCTTGTCCAGCGGTTCACCGGGCTGGCGCAGCAGGGCTTCGAGGATGCGGCTTTCGGACAGGGTCAGGGTCATCTCGCGGCCATCGATGCTGGCCACCCCACGTGCCGGGCTGTAGATCAGGTCGCCGATCTCTACCTGGGTGGTGGTGGCTGCCGGGTGGCTGCGGCGCAACACGGCGCGCAGGCGGGCAGTGAGCTCGCGGGGGTCGCAGGGTTTGGCCAGGTAATCGTCGGCGCCCAGTTCGAGGCCAAGGATGCGGTCCAGCGGCTCGCCGCGCGCCGACAGCATCAGCACCGGCAGCTCGGCATGGTCATTGCGCAGTTGTTTGAGCAGCTCCAGGCCGCTGCCGTCAGGCAGCATCACATCCAGCACCACCGCCGCTGGCGCATGCGCGGCCAGGGCCTGACGTGCGCTCAGGCCATCGTGGCAGGCACGTACAGAAAAACCTTCCTGGGTCAGCCAGCTGCCGAGCAGCTCGCACAGCTCCTGGTCATCATCAATCAGTAACAGCTCACTCATGACTCACTCAACTCAACCATCGACGGCGTCATATTGGTCCGCCAGTGGCAAAGATACCGCAGACTGATGGCAAGTGTGTAACCAGCAGCACCGCGTCGCCTGCTTTCGCGGCCAAGCTCGCACCTGCAGGTTTGCGCAAAGCGCGAAGCTTGCGCTGTCCCTGTGGGAGCGGGCTTGCCCGCGAAAGCAGGCGACACGGCCTTGAATCAAGGCAGAACTTGCTTGAATGGCTTGACGATGACGCTGTCGTACACGCCCGCGGCAATGTACGGATCGGCATCGGCCCAGGCCTGTGCAGCGGCCAGGGAATCAAACTCAGCCACGATCAGGCTACCGCTGAAACCGGCTTCACCTGGGTCGTTGCTGTCGATGGCAGGGTGTGGGCCGGCCAGCACCACGCGGCCTTCGGCCTTGAGTTGCTGCAGGCGCTCGATGTGCGCAGGGCGGGCAGCCAGGCGCTTTTCCAGGGAGTTCGCGACGTCGCTGGCGATGATGGCGTAGAGCATGTCAATCCTTGGGTTTGGAGGTAGAAGGGTCGTCGTGCAGGTGACGCGACAGGTAGACACCTTGGGCAACCAGGAAGATCACAGTCATGCCCAGGCTGCCGAACACCTTGAAATCGACCCAGAAGGCCTGGAAGGTGAAGGCGACGAACAGGTTGGCCGCGCCGCAGACCAGGAAGAAGCAGATCCAGGCCAGGTTCAGGCGGGTCCAGATGGCATCGGGCAGGGTCAGGGCGTGGCCCATGATGCGCTTGATCAGCACCCGGTCACCGATGAAGTGGCTGCCGGCGAACGCCAGGGCGAACAACCAGTTGACCACTGGCGCTTTCCATTTGAGGAAGGTTTCGCTGTGGAAGGTCAGGGTCAGGCCGCCGAACACCAGGCAGGCGACCAGGGTCAGCCATTGGCCTTTTTCCAGCTTGCGCTGGCGCAGGAACAGGGCACCGTACACCACCAGGGAACTGGCGATGAGCATGGCCGTGGCACTGTAGATACCGCCGAATTCGAAGCTGTGGCCGGCGACCTCCATGGGCCGCGGGTCGAGCTTGTAGACGATGAAGAACAGCAGCAACGGGATGAAATCGATGAATTGTTTCACAATGGCAGCCAGAATCGGGATGTGACGGCATAATAACAAACATCGATTCCAGCGGTAGCGCTCCTCCATGAATGTTGATCTGCACTGTCACAGCACGGCCTCCGACGGCGCCCTGTCGCCCACGGTCCTGGTCGCCCGGGCCCATGAGCACGGGGTGCAAACGCTGGCACTGACCGACCATGACACCCTCGAAGGGCTCGTCGAAGCACGCCAGGCCTGCCACGCGCACGGCATGCACTGGGTCAGCGGGGTAGAGCTGTCGTGCACCTGGGGCGGGGCAACCATCCATGTGCTGGGCTATGACTTCCCGCTCGACGCACCGCCCTTGCTCGACGCCATCGAGGCGTTGCACCGTGGCCGCTGGCTGCGCGCCGAGGAAATCGACAAACGGCTGGCGGCCAAGGGCATGCCGGGTGCGCTCGACGGTGCCAGGGCTGTGCAACAAGAACTCGGCGACAGCGGCAACGCCCCAGCGCGCCCGCACTTTGCCGAGTTTCTGGTCCGCGCAGGGCACGTCAAGGACCGCGGCGAGGCCTTCCGCAAGTGGCTGGGCGCCGGCAAGCTCGGCGACGTCAAGCAGCATTGGCCGACCCTGGACGAAACCGTTGCGACCCTTCGCCAGTCCAACGCTTGGGTGAGCCTGGCCCATCCGATGCATTACGATCTGACCCGCAGCAAGCGCAGACGGCTGATTGCCGACTATATTCAGGCAGGCGGGCAAGCGCTTGAGGTGGTCAACGGGATGATGCCCGCCGAGCAGGTGGGCACGATGTCCATCCTCACCCGTGAGTTCGGCCTGCTGGCAAGCGCTGGCAGTGACTTCCACGGCCCCGGCACCTGGGGAGAGATCGGTGCCTACCGGCCTTTGCCCGAGGACCTGCCACCTCTGTGGCGCCGATTCAGCCATGAACAGCCTATGGCGGTATGAACAGGACGACTATGTGAGCCAATTTTTCCAGATACATGCGGAGAACCCGCAAGCGCGCCTGATCAAACAGGCCGTCGAAATCATTCGCAAGGGCGGTGTGGTGGTCTATCCCACCGACTCGGCCTATGCGCTGGGCTGCCAGATCGGTGACAAGAACGCCATCGAACGGGTCCGCCGCCTGCGCCAGTTGGACAAGCAACACAATTTCACCCTGTTGTGCTGCGACCTGTCGCAAATGGGCCTGTTTGCCAAGATCGATACCTCCACGTTCCGTCTGCTCAAAGCGCACATTCCGGGGCCCTATACCTTTATCCTCAATGCCACCCGGGAAGTGCCGCGGCTCTTGATGCACGAGAAGCGCCGCACCATCGGCCTGCGCGTGCCCTCCAACCCCATCGTCCTGGCGCTGCTGGAGGAGCTGGGCGAGCCGTTGATGAGTGTGAGCCTGATCTTGCCGGGCGATGAAGAACCCATGACGGACCCCTACGAGATCCGCCAACGCCTGGAGCACCATGTCGACCTGATCATCGATGGCGGCTTCGGCGACCTCAAGGCGTCCACGGTGATCGACCTGACGGGCGATGAGCCTGCATTGATCCGCGAAGGCTGCGGCGACCCGACCCCGTTCCTGGTCAACGCGTGAGCCAGGTGGAAGCGCCCGAGGCGCCGGCCGAGGAGGTCGAGTCGCCTCAACAGTTGCAACTGGCCCTGGTCTACGGCGAAGCCCTGACCGAGATGCCGGTGGACTTGTACATCCCACCGGACGCACTGGAAGTCATTCTTGAAGCGTTCGAAGGCCCGTTGGACCTGCTGCTGTACCTGATCCGCAAACAGAACATCGACATCCTCGACATCCCCGTGGCAGAGATCACCCGCCAGTACATGGGGTATGTCGAGCTGATGAAAAGCGTGCGCCTGGAGCTGGCTGCCGAATACCTGGTCATGGCTGCCATGCTGGCCGAGATCAAATCGCGCATGCTGTTGCCGCGTTCCATCGAGGTCGAGGAAGAAGAGGGCGACCCGCGCGCCGAGCTGATCCGCCGCTTGCAGGAATACGAGCGCTTCAAGGCGGCGGCTGAAGGTATCGACGCGTTGCCACGGGTGGGCCGCGACATTGTCGTGCCACGCCTGGAGGCCCCCCAGGCCAAGGTGCGCAAGCTGCTGCCACAGGTCAGCCTGGAGGAGCTGCTGGTCTCGATGGCCGACGTCATGCGCCGCAATGACCTGTTCGAAAGCCACCAGATCACCCGCGAGACGCTGTCGACCCGCGAGCGCATGAGCCAGGTGCTCGACCGCCTCAAGGGCGGCGCTTTCGTGCCCTTTGTCGAACTGTTTACGGCAGAAGAGGGCAAGCTGGGGGTGGTGGTGACGTTCATGGCGATTCTTGAGCTGGTGAAGGAATCGCTGATCGAACTGGTGCAGAATGAGGCTTTCGCCGCGATCCACGTGCGGCTTCGCGCCGAGTTTGTTGAAGAACCTGATGAACCTGAATGAACCCCGCGACCTGGCGTCGCTGATCGAAGCCTTTCTGCTTGCCTCGGGCAAACCGCAGTCCCTTGAGCGCCTGTACGAGTTGTTCGAAGAGGCGGAGCGCCCTGAGCCCAAGGTGTTCAAGAAGGCCCTGGAAGTACTTGGCAAGTCATGCAACGGCCGCGCTTTCGAACTCAAGGAAGTGGCCACCGGTTATCGCCTGCAGATCCGCGAAGACTTTGCCCCTTGGGTCGGGCGCCTGTGGGAGGAGCGGCCGCAGCGCTATTCCCGTGCGCTGCTCGAGACCATGGCGCTGATTGCCTACCGCCAGCCCATCACCCGTGGCGAAATCGAAGACGTGCGCGGTGTGGCGGTGAACAGCAACATCATCAAGACCCTGATGGAGCGCGAGTGGATCCGCATCGTCGGCTACCGCGAAGTGCCGGGCCGGCCGGCGATGTTCGCCACCACCAAGGCCTTTCTCGACCACTTCAACCTCAAGAGCCTCGAGGAACTGCCGGCGTTGGCCGAGTTGCGCGAGATGGAGCCCGAACCCTTGCTCGACCCCGACGACGCGCCGGTGCCTGCGCACCTTCAGGCGTTGGCCGATGCAAGCCTGGGGGATGAGGCTGAAGCCGAGGCGCCGAAGGATGAGACCAGCTTCCGCAGCTTGCTGGTGGAGCTGGATGCGATGGAAGAAGGGTTGAAGACCGACTTCGATGATTTGCGTGAGCAGGACGTGGTTGAGCCAGAGCCTTCGGTTGAGGGTGAAGACCCGGTACAGCCCTGAGCCCTCTACAACCAGTGCCGGCCTCTTCGCGGGGCAAGCCCGCTCCCACACAGAATGCCTGAAGCTTGCTACTTACCTGTGGGAGCGGGCTTGCCCCGCGAAGAGGCCGGCACTGCCAACGCCAAACCATTGGGCAGAAAACCCATCCAGCCCCCACAAAACCCACTACGCTCCAGTGCGTTCCCGACACGAACCGCGTATGATGCGCGGCCCTTTGGCGCGTTCGTCGCCAAGACCCCTTTTTCATTCCTACACCGGGAGGTGCCCAGATGAGTGAGCAAGACCTGCAAAATACCGAAATTACCCCTCCATCCGGCGAAAAGCTGCAGAAAGTATTGGCGCGCATCGGCGTCGGTTCGCGCCGTGACGTCGAGGCCTGGATCAGCCAGGGTCGGATCAAGGTCAATGGCGTTGCCGCCACCCTCGGCCAGCGCGTCGACCTGCACGATGCCATCGCTGTCGACGGCAAGCTGATCAAGCGCGAGGAAGCCGCCGAGGCCACCCGCCGCGTGATCATGTACAACAAGCCCGACGGCGAGATCTGCACCCGTGACGACCCGGAAGGCCGCCCGACGGTGTTCGACCGCCTGCCACGCCCGAAAGAAGGGCGCTGGATCAACATCGGCCGCCTGGACATCAACACCACCGGCCTGTTGCTGTTCACCACCGACGGTGAATTGGCCAACCGCCTGATGCACCCGTCCTACGAGATGGACCGTGAATACGCGGTGCGTGTACGGGGTGAGGTCGACGACGAGATGATCGAGCGCCTGAAGGCGGGCGTGATGCTCGAAGACGGCCCGGCCAAGTTCACCGACATCCAGAAGGCCCCGGGCGGCGAAGGCTTCAACCATTGGTACCACTGCGTGGTGATGGAAGGCCGTAACCGCGAAGTGCGTCGCCTGTGGGAGTCCCAGGGCATGGTGGTCAGCCGCCTGAAGCGCGTGCGTTTCGGCCCGGTGTTCCTCAACTCCGACCTGCCGATGGGCCGCTGGCGCGAAATGACCCAGGGCGAAATCGACATCCTGGCCGCCGAAGTGGGCCTGCAGCCGGTGGCGCTGCCGACCTTGAACCTCAAGGCCAAGGACAAGATGGAGCGCATGCAGCGCAAGTCGAGCCGTCCGATGGGGCGTGGCGAGCGCGTGCGTAACCTGCGCCCGGCCAGCGATGCGACGGCTGGCGAGCGCCCAGCGCGTCAGCCGCGTGACACCGCCGCCGAGCGCCCAGCGCGCCCGTCGCGTGATGAAGCGCCACGCAAAGGCAACCGTGGCAGCACGGTGGCCGAGCGCCCGAGCGAGATGCGCAAGCGTACCGGCAAGCCAGAGGGCGACAAGCCGGCAGGCCGTGGCCGCGGCAAGCCGCGCGGTTGATCCGCAGCGTGAGATAAAAAACCAGCCTTCGGGCTGGTTTTTTTTCGCCTCCCCCCAACCCGAATGAAGCGCGGACCTGGGGCGTGAAGCGGCCCCAACTCATTGATCAATCACCCTTTTTCTGACGAGTGGAAAGCTGGCAAACCACCGTGTAACGTTTTTTATACAAAATCATCCCTTTCTGGCCGTCGAATGCGTATTTTCCTAGACCTGTAAACAGAACTTGCCGCGCCCACGTCGCCAGCACACCCCGTCTACCCTGCCTACCTATTGCCCAAACCCCCGCCGCACGCTGATATAGCAGGCATTGCCGTGTGCAAGAGCTCGCCCACAGAGGCGTGCTGACAAAACAACAAATGGAGGCGCCATGTACGCCGATCACTCCGCCTTTCAAGGCTCACACCACAGGATCGCTGCGTTTTTTCCCAAGGAAATGACGCAACGCGTTGACGCCTGCGCGCTTGCAGGGGTATACAGTGCGCCGCGTTTTACCTGTGACCCTCTTGCGTACCGCGCACTCTTGATCACACCCGGCTGAACCGCCTCGGCGGCGCCCGCGTTCAAGAAACCCAAGGTAACCACCTTGCCCATTCCGCTGCGCCACGAGCGCGGTGGGTCCGATTTCGTCACAGATAAAAACAATGCAGGTGACTTCGTTCATGAGTGGACAAAACATGCATTCAGGCGAGCTAAAGCGGGGCCTGAAGAACCGCCACATCCAGTTGATCGCTCTCGGTGGTGCGATTGGTACGGGTCTGTTCCTCGGCTCGGCAGGCGTGATGAAATCCGCCGGCCCGTCGATGATCCTTGGCTACGCCATCTGCGGCTTCATCGCCTTCATGATCATGCGCCAGTTGGGCGAGATGATCGTCGAAGAGCCGGTGGCCGGTTCGTTCAGCCACTTTGCCCACAAATACTGGGGCGGTTTCGCAGGCTTCATGTCGGGCTGGAACTGCTGGGTGCTGTACATCCTGGTGGGCATGTCGGAACTGACGGCGGTCGGCAAGTACATCCACTACTGGTGGCCAGAGATCCCGACCTGGGTCACGGCGGCGGGCTTCTTCCTGCTGATCAACTTCATCAACCTGATGAACGTGAAAGTATTCGGTGAGGCCGAGTTTTGGTTCGCGATCATCAAGGTCGTGGCCATCGTCGGCATGATCGGCCTGGGTGCCTACCTGCTGACCAGCGGCAGCGGTGGCCCGGACGCGTCGGTGACCAACCTGTGGGCACACGGTGGGTTCTTCCCGCATGGTGTCAGCGGCCTGGTCATGGCCCTGGCGTTCATCATGTTCTCCTTCGGTGGCCTGGAGATGCTCGGTTTTACCGCAGCCGAGGCCGACAAACCGAAAACCGTGATCCCCAAGGCTATCAACCAGGTCATCTACCGCATCCTGATCTTCTACATCGGCGCGTTGGTCGTGCTGTTGTCGCTGACCCCATGGGACAACCTGGTCGCCAGCATCGACGCGTCCGGCGGCAGCTACGGCAGCAGCCCGTTCGTGCAGGTGTTCTCCCTGCTGGGCAGCGATGTGGCCGCCCACCTGCTGAACTTCGTGGTCCTGACCGCAGCATTGTCGGTGTACAACAGCGGCACCTACTGCAACGCCCGCATGCTGCTGGGCATGGCCGAGCAGGGTGATGCCCCGGCGGCCCTGGCCAAGGTCGACAAACGCGGTGTGCCGGTGCGTTCGATCCTGGTCTCGGCGGCGGTGACCCTGATTGCCGTGCTGCTCAACTACTTCATCCCGCAGAACGCGCTGGAGTTGCTGATGTCGCTGGTCGTGGCGACCCTGGTGATCAACTGGGCGATGATCAGCTACTCGCACCTGAAGTTCCGCCAGCACCTGAACCGCACCGGCCAGAAGCCGCTGTTCAAGGCGCTGTGGTACCCCTACGGCAACTACATCTGCCTGGCTTTCGTGGTGCTGATCCTGGGCATCATGCTGCAGATCCCGGGTATCCAGATCTCGGTGTATGCGATCCCGGTGTGGGTGGTGGTGATGTTCCTCTTCTACCTCATCAAGCCTAAGCGTGACGCACAGGCTAACGGGGCTGCCGGTACTGTGGCCAAGTAATCGCCATAGGCGGCACGAAAAACCCGATGCCAGGTGACTGGCATCGGGTTTTTTTTGTTACGCGCCCCTTGTAGGAGCAGCCTTGTGCTGCGAAGAGGCCAGTGCAACCAGCACAAAACTCAGATCTGCTCCAGCAACCAACTGCGAAACGCCCGCAACGACGGCAGCGCTTCGTTGCGTGGCGGATAGATCAGGTAATAGCTGCGTTGGCTGGCAAACGCCTCGCCGGGGCTGAACAGCTCGCCCTTGGCCAGTTCCTCTTCCACCAGTATCCGCGGCACCAAGCCGATGCCGATGCCGGCCCGTACCGCTTGGATCAAATGCGACGTCAGCTCGAAGCTCGGCCCCAGGCGCATCGCCCGGTGCGGCAGGCTGTGGTGCGAGAACCACTCGCCCCAGGCATGCGGGTTGTTGGCGACGTTCAGCAGCACTTCTTCGCTGACCCGGGCAGGGCTCCAGCCATGCGCGTCGGCGCCGGCCTCTGGCGGCAGAATCACCAACAGCTCTTCGGCGTGCAGGCGGTGGCAGATCAGCCCCGGCAGGTCGTGGCTCGCCACACCGATTGCCGCATCGATCTCGCTGGTGTCGAAGTTGATCGCTTCGATCCGTGAATGGATATGCACCAGCATGCCCGGGTGGGCGCTGTAGAACGCATGCAGCCGCGGCAGCAGCCATTTCGAGCCGAAGGTGGGCAGGGTGGCCAGGCGCAACGTGCCGACACCCGACTGGTAGGCCAGCGCCTGCAAGGTGGCGCTGCGGATGCGCCCCAAGGCTTCGCTCAGCTCGCGCTGGTACAGCCGGCCGACGTCGGTCAGCTGCACCTGGCGCCCCTCGCGGCGGAACAGCGTTAACCCCAATTGCTGCTCCAATGCCTGCACCTGGCGGCTGACAGCGCTTTGGGTCAACGACAGTTCGGCGGCGGCGCGGGTATAGCTTTCATGCCGGGCGGCAGCCTCGAACGCCAGCAGCAGCGACATGGACGGTGTCAGGTGGCGGTAATTCATTCATAAAAGTCATCGATAGCGGCAGGATTATCCGTTTGCCCTTGGCGCGAAACTACAGGAACATTGGCCTATTCGTCATCTGGTGTGAAACAACCCATGCCGGCATGACAGGTTTTCCGTGAATTAGCCCATATCAAGAGGCCATCCGTCGATGATCGCCCAGCTGCCGACCAGTGCACCGACCGCCAACTACCCCGAATTCCTCGAGGCCCTGCGTAACAGCGGCTTCCGTGGCCAGATCAGTGCCGATTACGCCACCCGTACCGTGCTGGCCACCGACAACTCGATTTACCAGCGCCTGCCCCAGGCAGCGGTGTTCCCGCGTGACGCCGATGACGTGGCGCGGGTCGCCACGCTGATGGCCGAGGCGCGCTTTGCCCAGGTCAAACTGACCCCGCGTGGCGGCGGCACCGGCACCAACGGCCAGTCGCTGACCGATGGCATCGTCGTCGACTTGTCGCGGCACATGAACACCATCCTCGAAATCAACGTCGAGGAGCGTTGGGTGCGGGTCCAGGCCGGTGTGGTCAAAGATCAGCTCAACGCTGCGCTCAAGCCTCATGGGTTGTTCTTTGCCCCTGAGCTGTCCACCTCCAACCGCGCCACTGTTGGCGGCATGATCAACACCGATGCCAGCGGCCAGGGCAGTTGCACCTACGGCAAGACCCGCGATCACGTGCTCGAACTGCACAGCCTGCTGCTCGGTGGTGAGCGCCTGCACAGCCTGCCCATCGATGACGCTGCGCTGGCGCAGGCCTGCGCCGCGCCTGGCCGGGTTGGCGAGGTCTACCGTGTGGCCCGCGAGATCCAGGAAACCCAGGCCGAGCTGATCGAAAGCACCTTCCCCAAGCTCAACCGCTGCCTGACGGGCTACGACCTGGCACACCTGCGCGATGAACAGGGGCGCTTCAACCTCAACAGCGTGCTGTGCGGCGCGGAAGGCTCGCTGGGCTACGTGGTCGAAGCCAAGCTCAATGTGCTGCCGATCCCGAAATACGCGGTACTGGTCAACGTCCGCTACACCAGCTTCATGGACGCGCTGCGTGACGCCAATGCGCTGATGGCGCACAAGCCGCTGTCGATCGAAACGGTCGACTCCAAGGTGCTGATGCTGGCCATGAAGGACATCGTCTGGCACAGCGTGGCCGAGTATTTCCCGGCTGACCCCGAGCGCCCGACCCTGGGCATCAACCTGGTGGAGTTCTGCGGCGATCAGCCGGACGAGGTCAATGCACGGGTGCAGGCGTTCATCCAGCACCTGCAAAACGACACCAGCGTCGAGCGCCTGGGGCACACCCTGGCCGAGGGCGCCGAGGCGGTCACCCGCGTTTACACCATGCGCAAACGCTCGGTGGGCCTGCTGGGCAACGTCGAGGGCGAGGTGCGCCCGCAGCCGTTCGTGGAAGACACCGCAGTACCGCCGGAGCAGTTGGCTGACTACATCGCCGACTTCCGCGCACTGCTGGATGGCTACGGCCTGGCCTATGGCATGTTTGGCCACGTCGATGCCGGTGTACTGCACGTGCGCCCGGCGCTGGACATGAAAGACCCGGCCCAGGCCGCGCTGGTCAAGCCGATCTCCGATGCCGTGGCGGCGCTGACCAAAAGCTACGGCGGCCTGCTGTGGGGTGAGCACGGCAAGGGCCTGCGTTCAGAATACGTGCCCGAATATTTTGGCGAGCTGTACCCGGCGCTGCAGCGCCTGAAAGGCGCTTTCGACCCGCGCAACCAGCTCAACCCAGGCAAGATCTGCACCCCACCCGACAGCGCCGAAGGCCTGACCCGGGTCGATGGCGTGACCTTGCGCGGCGACCTCGACCGCACCATCGACGAGCGTGTCTGGCAGGACTTCAGCAGCGCTGTGCACTGTAACGGCAATGGCGCCTGCTACAACTACGACCCCAACGACGCCATGTGCCCGTCGTGGAAAGCCACCCGAGAGCGTCAGCATTCGCCCAAGGGCCGTGCCTCGTTGATGCGTGAGTGGCTGCGTTTGCAAGGCGCGGCGGATATCGACGTGCTGGCGGCGGCGCGTAACAAGGTGTCCTGGCTCAAGGGCCTGCCGGCACGGCTGCGCAACAACCGCGGGCGTGACCAGGGGCAGGGGGACTTCTCTCACGAGGTCTACGACGCCATGGCCGGTTGCCTGGCGTGCAAGTCCTGCGCGGGGCAGTGCCCGATCAAGGTCAACGTGCCGGACTTCCGCTCGCGTTTCCTCGAGCTGTACCACGGCCGCTACCAGCGCCCATTGCGGGATTACCTGATCGGTTCGCTGGAGTTCACCATCCCGTACCTGGCGCATGCGCCGGGGCTTTATAACGCGGTGATGGGCTCGAAGTGGGTGAGCAAGCTGCTGGCCGACAAGGTCGGCATGGTCGACAGCCCGCTGATCAGCCGTTTCAACTTCCAGGCGACCCTGACCCGCTGCCGCGTTGGCGTGGCCAGCGTGCCAGCGCTGCGCGAGCTGACCCCGGCCCAGCGTGAGCGCAGCATCGTGCTGGTGCAGGATGCCTTCACCCGTTACTTCGAGACGCCGCTGCTGGCCGCGTTCATCGACCTGGCGCACCGCCTTGGCCACCGGGTGTTCCTGGCGCCGTACAGTGCCAACGGCAAACCGCTGCATGTTCAGGGCTTCCTTGGCGCGTTCGCCAAGGCGGCGATCCGTAATGGCACCCAGCTCAAGGCCCTGGCCGATTGTGGTGTACCGCTGGTGGGGTTGGACCCGGCGATGACCTTGGTCTATCGCCAGGAGTACCAGAAGGTGCCAGGCCTGGAAGACTGCCCGAAGGTGCTGTTGCCGCAGGAATGGTTGATGGATGCATTGCCCGAGCAAGCGGCTGCCAATGTTGGCAGCTTCCGCCTGATGGCGCACTGCACCGAGAAGACCAACGTACCGGCCAGCACCCGGCAATGGGAGCAAGTGTTTGCCCGCCTGGGCTTGAAGCTGGTGACGGAGGCTACGGGTTGCTGTGGCATGTCCGGTACTTATGGGCATGAAGCGCGAAACCAGGAGACCTCGCGGACCATCTTCGAGCAGTCCTGGGCGACCAAGCTGGACAAGCAAGACGAGCCGCTGGCGACGGGGTATTCGTGCCGTAGCCAGGTCAAGCGCATGACCGAACGGCAGATGCGCCATCCGCTGGAAGTGGTGTTGCAGTACGCGCAGCGTTAAACCTGCACCGGCCTCTTCGCGGGCAAGCCCGCTCCCACAGGGAGACCGTTGACTTGACGGTTGTGGTGATTCCTGTGTGCGGGCTTGCCCGCGAAGAGGCCGGTACAGCCACTGCATCATCAGGACTGCTGCAGGGTATCCCGAGCCCGGCGCGCCTGCCTGTACAGGTAAAGGCTCAACACCAGCCCGCACGCCGCAGCCCCCGCCGCAAATAAGAACATCGAAGCAAACCCGAACCCCGCTGCCACTGCGCCCACCAGTGGGCCGGTAATCCCCAGCGACAAATCGATGAACAGCGAATACGCCCCAACCGCAGCGCCGCGGTTGGCCGCCGACACCTGGTTCACCGCTTCTACGCCCAACGCCGGGAACACCAGCGAAAAACCAAAGCCACTCAGTGCCGCACCTGCCAATGCCAGCTCGGCACTGGGGGCCAGCCACAGCATCAACAACCCCACGGTCTCCACCGAAAGGCAGGCGATCGCCACGCGAAAACCACCGATGCGGTTGATCAGGTTGCCGAACAACAAGCGGGCACTGATGAAGCTGGCGCCGAACAGGCTCAAGGTCAGTGCGGCATTCGGCCAGTCGCGGTTGGCGTAGTACAAGGTGATGAACGTGGCGATGGTGCCAAAGCCGATCGAGCCCAAGGCCAGGCCTGAGCCATGCGGGAACACCTTGCCCAATACGCTCAGGAATGGCAGGCGCACGCCGCTGACGATGGGCGCCGCGCGCTTGGGCCAGGCCAGCAGAAGGCCGGCCGCGCACAGCAGCATGATGCTCACGCCCATGCTCCATAGCCCCAGTGTCTTGACCATCAGCACTCCCAGCGGCGCGCCAATGGCCAGAGCGCCATAGCTGGCAATGCCGTTCCAGGAGATGACCTTGGCGGTATTCTCAGCGCCTACCCGGCCGATGCCCCAGCCGATCGCACCAGAGCCCACCAGGCTTTCGGCGCTGCCCAGCACCAGGCGGCCGATCAGCAAGCAGGTCAGGCTCAGCCAGGGCAGGTGGGTGAGAAAGGCGCAAGCCAACATGAATACGCCGCTGAGCCCACAACCGGCCAGGCCATACATCACCGCCTTCTTGCTGCCGAGGTTGTCGATGATGCGGCTGGCCGTCGGGCGGCTAAGCAACGTGGCGAGGTATTGCACACTGATCACCAGGCCAGCGACCACGGCACTGAAGCCCAGGTCGTTGTGCACATAGCTGGGCAATACGGCCAGGGGGATGCCGATGTTCAGGTAGCCAATAAAGGTGAAGAGGACGATGGAGACGACTTGCAGGGTGACCGCAAGAGGGCGCGGTGAGTGGGGCATGGGGGCCTTCGTGGCAGAGTTCTGGACGGTGTGAAAACGTGATGACGGGGGTGGCCCGCAGGTCAGCCGTTTTCACACAGTCGGGGGATGCGCAGTTATTCCTGGTCAGCGCTGGATTGATCGTCACCATCCTGATCGACGGCAGGCGTCGGCTCGGCATGGACGGTAACGGTTTGCTCTTCTGGGTTCAGGCTTGGGAAGGGAAGATTCGGGATTTCATGCATCTCGTCGTTCCTCGCAAGTGTGAGTGAAAAGGCTGCGCCAGGCGCGTGTGGGGCTTTAAAAAGCTGGGGCAGGATACAGCAGTCTGGATGACAGTTTGAAATTTTTCCCGTTCGTTTGTCGGTTTTACGGGCGAATAGCGGACATTTGCCTTACAAAAAACGGGGCCATTGCGGCCCCGTTTTCGCTTGTTACTTACGGCCTTCGGCCGTCTCGGCGACCTTGTCGGTGCGCGCGCACATGATGAAGTCGTTGCGGTGCAGGCCTTTGATCGAGTGGCTCCACCAGGTCACGGTGACCTTGCCCCACTCGGTCAGCAGGCCGGGGTGGTGGCCTTCGGCTTCAGCGATTTCACCTACGGCGTTGGTGAAGTCCAGGGCGTGCTTGAAGTTCTTGAACTTGAACACGCGCTCCAGCTCCATGTGGCCGTCACGCACTTCGATGTTCCAATCCGGGATTTCGCGAATCAGCTCGGCCAACTCTTCGTCACTGACTTTCGGGGCGTCGGCGCGGCAGGCTTCGCAGTGGGCTTGGTTCAAGGCATTCATGGTGTCTTTTTCCAGTTCGAGTTGTTATCAGGGTGGCTTCAGGCAGCAACCTTGGGTGGAAACTTGGGGGTGTGCAGGCCCAACTGCATGGCCTGCTGCACCATGCCCATGATGTCTTCATGGGCCAGGTCGAATAGGCGCTTGAGGTTCGGCAGCACGAAGTACAGCGGCTGCAGAATGTCGATACGGTACGGCGTGCGCATCGCTTCGATCGGGTCGAACGCCTGATGTTCCGGTTCGTTCGACAGACTGTAGACCGTTTCTTTCGGCGAAGAGAGGATGCCGCCGCCATAGATCTTGCGACCTTGCGGGGTCTCCATCAGGCCGAACTCGATGGTCATCCAGTACAGGCGCGCCAGGTAAACGCGCTGTTCCTTGGTCGCAGCCAAGCCGAGCTTGCCGTAGGTGTGGGTGAATTCGGCGAAATACGGGTTGGTCAGCAGCGGGCAGTGGCCGAAGATCTCGTGGAAGATGTCGGGCTCCTGCAGGTAGTCCAGTTCTTCCGGCGTGCGGATGAACGTCGCGACCGGGAAGCGCTTGCTGGCCAGCAGTTCGAAGAACGTCTGGAAGGGGATCAGCGCTGGCACCCTGGCAACCTGCCAGCCGGTGGTGGCGCCCAAGACCTTGTTGACCTCGCCCAATTGCGGGATACGGTCGTGGGGCAGCTTCAACTGATCGATGCCGTCCAGGTATTCCTGGCAGGCACGGCCTTCGATGACTTTCAGCTGACGCGTGATCAGCGTGTTCCACACCGCATGCTCTTGCTGCGGGTAGTCGATAAAACCATGCGCATCGGGCTCGCGTGCCACGTATTGCGTCTGTTTCATGTGGCTCTCCTGGTGAGGGCTTTTCTTGTTATGTCCACGACATACCTAAGGAATATCCCCTCATTGCCCGATTTGCACGGGGGTAGGGTGGCCACCCCAGTCCAGGATCGGCCCTGGTTCGTAACGATAATTTTACAAAAAGGCGTAGGTGTCGGAAAATCCGGGGCAAAGGGCTGATGGTTTACGGGTTTTTGTCAGCTTATCTTTACGAATTTTCTGCGTCGGGTTGAAAAACTTCGGCGCTTCGAGAGCGTTCATGCGTATCAAAGTGCATTGCCAGAACCGCATCGGCATCCTTCGCGACATCCTCAACCTGTTGGTGGAGTACGGCATCAACGTGCTGCGTGGTGAGGTGGGCGGCGACCATGGCAACGCCATCTACCTGCACTGCCCGAACCTGATCAACTTGCAGTTTCAGGCACTGCGGCCCAAGTTCGAAGCCATTGCCGGGGTGTTCGGCGTCAAACGCGTCGGCTTGATGCCCAGCGAGCGCCGGCACATGGAGCTGAACGCGTTACTGGGTGCGTTGGACTTTCCGGTGCTGTCGATCGACATGGGCGGCAGCATCGTCGCCGCCAACCGCACTGCGGCGCAGTTGCTCGGGGTGCGCGTCGACGAGGTGCCGGGCATGCCGCTGGCGCGTTATGTGGAAGACTTCGACCTGCCCGAGTTGGTGCGTGCCAACAAGTCGCGCATCAATGGCCTGCGGGTCAAGGTGAAAGGGGATGTGTTTCTCGCCGACATCGCCCCCTTGCAATCCGAGCATGACGACAGCGAGGCGCTGGCCGGCGCGGTGCTGACCCTGCACCGCGCGGATCGTATCGGTGAGCGCATCTACAACGTGCGCAAGCAGGAGCTGCGCGGTTTTGACAGTATCTTCCAAAGCTCGCGGGTGATGGCGGCGGTGGTGCGCGAGGCACGGCGCATGGCGCCCTTGGATGCCCCGTTGCTGATCGAAGGGGAGACCGGCACCGGCAAGGAGTTGCTGGCACGTGCCTGCCACCTGGCCAGCCCGCGCGGGCAGTCGCCGCTCATGGCGCTCAATTGTGCGGGGTTGCCAGAATCCATGGCCGAGACCGAGCTGTTCGGCTACGGGCCGGGTGCTTTCGAGGGTGCGCGGGCCGAGGGCAAGCTGGGCCTGCTGGAGCTGACGGCCGGCGGTACGCTGTTCCTTGACGGGGTAGGGGAGATGAGCCCGCGTTTGCAGGTGAAACTGCTGCGCTTTCTGCAGGACGGTTGCTTTCGCCGCGTAGGCAGTGATGAAGAGGTGTACCTGGATGTGCGAGTGATCTGCGCCACCCAGGTGGATTTGTCCGAACTGTGCGCGCGCGGTGAGTTCCGCCAGGACCTGTACCACCGCCTCAACGTGCTGTCGCTGCACATTCCGCCATTGCGTGAGTGCATGGACGGGCTGGAAGGCTTGGTGCAGCACTTTCTCGACCAGGCCAGCCGGCAGATCGGCTGCGCCTTGCCACGGTTATTACCGGCCGCGATGGATAAACTAAGCCAGTACCACTGGCCAGGCAACGTACGGCAACTGGAAAACGTATTGTTCCAGGCGGTTTCGTTATGTGAAGGCGGTGTAGTTAAAAGCGAACATATACGGTTGCCGGACTACGGTGTGCGGCAGCCGTTGGGGGAGTTTTCATTGGAAGGGGACCTTTCACAGATTGTCGGCCGTTTTGAAAAAGCCGTGCTGGAAAGTTTGATGGGGGAATTTACAAGTAGTCGCGCACTGGGCAAAAGACTGGGTGTTTCGCACACCACGATTGCCAATAAGTTGCGGGATTATGCATTGGGCAAGTCAACTGAATAATGCCAGCCGACTGGGTTTATTTGTTCGCGGGGAAACCCGCGAAGGGCCCCAGCGGGGCCCCGATCTCAAGGGTTAGCCGTTAGAGCAACCGTTCCCCATCACGCGGTATTCAAGAATGTGCTTCTGGCCCTGGGAGTCCTCGTAGGTCATGCGGGCGGGCACGACTTCACAGACGTTGGGCACTTCGCTCATGGAGATGACGCGGGCAATGTCCAAGTGCTGCGAGTAACTGTACTGTTCAACCGGAATCTGCTCGGCATCGTTTGCTTCGCCGGCCATTGCCGCGCCGCAAAGACTGCCAAGTACCAATACCAGTAACGCTTTCATTTTCTATTTACCTGTCTAAGGTCGTGAGGGGGTGCGCGGCGCTTGTGGCGCCGCGAGTACTGCTAGTTTTAACGATCGGGATTTAGCGGGTGATTAACGCTTGCCTTCGTGGGGGCTGTTGCCAGAAGTTAATCGCCTTGCCGTTGTTGGCGAGATGAATTCTAGGCAGGTGGCAACCGCTGAAACAGTGGGACTTTTGATAAAGTGTTTTGACAGAATCTGTAACAATCGCGCGAAAAAAACCGCGATTCTTTCTGCCAAGGGCTGCGAGCCTCGTGCTAGAGCGCTTTGCTCGTACGTCAGTACCAAAATCCGCTGCTTTACTACCAACGTCGAATGGCTTTTGCCGCTCTGGTACAGTTACAAACGGTTCCATACAAAAACAACTATTACACCGAGGTAACACAGATGAGTGCGGCTCCACTGTATCCCGTTCGTCCCGAGGTTGCGGCCACTACCCTGACCGACGAGGCCACCTACAAGGCCATGTACCAGCAATCGGTGATCAACCCGGACGGCTTCTGGCGCGAGCAGGCCCAGCGTCTCGACTGGATCAAGCCGTTCACCAAGGTCAAGCAGACCTCGTTCGATGACCACCATGTCGATATCAAGTGGTTTGCCGACGGCACTCTGAACGTTTCCTCCAACTGCCTGGACCGTCACCTCGAAGAGCGTGGCGACCAACTGGCGATTATCTGGGAGGGCGACGACCCTTCCGAGCACCGCAACATCACCTACCGCGAGCTCCACGAGCAGGTCTGCAAGTTCGCCAACGCCCTGCGCGGCCAAGACGTGCACCGTGGCGATGTGGTGACTATCTATATGCCGATGATCCCCGAGGCCGTGGTCGCCATGCTGGCCTGTGCCCGCATCGGTGCAATCCACTCGGTGGTATTCGGCGGCTTCTCCCCTGAGGCGTTGGCTGGCCGAATCATCGACTGCAAGTCCAAGGTGGTGATCACCGCCGACGAAGGTGTGCGTGGCGGGCGCCGTACGCCGCTCAAAGGCAACGTCGACCTGGCGCTGACCAACCCTGAGACCAGCAGCGTGCAGAAGATCATCGTGTGCAAGCGCACCGGTGGCGATATCGCCTGGCACCAACACCGCGACATCTGGTACGAAGACCTGATGAAAGTGGCCTCCAGCCACTGCGCGCCGAAAGAGATGGGCGCTGAAGAAGCGCTGTTCATCCTTTACACCTCCGGCTCCACCGGCAAGCCCAAGGGCGTGCTGCACACCACCGGGGGTTACCTGGTTTACGCCGCGCTGACCCACGAGCGCGTGTTCGACTACCGCCCAGGTGAAGTCTACTGGTGCACCGCCGACGTTGGCTGGGTCACCGGCCACAGCTACATCGTCTACGGCCCGCTGGCCAACGGCGCCACCACCTTGCTGTTCGAAGGCGTGCCGAACTACCCGGACATCACCCGTGTGTCGAAGATCGTCGACAAGCACAAGGTCAATATCCTTTACACCGCACCGACCGCAATCCGCGCCATGATGGCCGAAGGGCAGGCTGCGGTAGAGGGTGCTGATGGTTCCAGCCTGCGCCTGTTGGGTTCGGTCGGCGAGCCGATCAACCCCGAAGCGTGGAACTGGTACTACAAGACCGTCGGCAAGGAGCGTTGCCCGATCGTCGACACCTGGTGGCAGACCGAGACCGGCGGCATCCTGATCAGCCCGCTGCCGGGCGCCACTGGCCTCAAGCCGGGTTCGGCGACCCGTCCGTTCTTCGGCGTGGTGCCGGCGCTGGTGGATAACCTGGGCAACCTGATCGACGGCGCTGCCGAAGGCAACCTGGTGATTCTCGATTCCTGGCCGGGCCAGTCGCGCTCGCTGTATGGCGACCACGACCGCTTCGTCGACACCTACTTCAAAACCTTCCGGGGCATGTACTTCACCGGCGACGGCGCGCGCCGCGACGAGGATGGCTACTACTGGATCACCGGGCGCGTGGACGACGTGCTCAACGTGTCTGGCCACCGCATGGGGACTGCCGAGATCGAAAGCGCCATGGTTGCCCATTCCAAGGTTGCCGAAGCGGCAGTGGTGGGCGTGCCGCACGACATCAAGGGCCAGGGCATCTATGTCTATGTCACCCTCAATGCCGGCGTGGAGCCTAGCGAGCAATTGCGCCTGGAGCTGAAGAACTGGGTGCGCAAGGAGATCGGCCCGATTGCCTCGCCGGATGTGATCCAGTGGGCGCCAGGGTTGCCGAAGACACGCTCGGGCAAGATCATGCGGCGTATCCTGCGCAAGATCGCCACGGCAGAATACGGCTCGCTGGGTGATATCTCGACCCTGGCCGACCCGGGTGTGGTGCAGCATCTGATCGACACGCACAAGGCCATGAACCTGGCTACGGCCTGATATTGGGGCAGAGCGCGAGCCCTTGTAGGAGCGGCCTTGTGTCGCGAAAGGGCCGCAAAGCGGCCCCGGCATTGCCAGTGGCGAAGCTGAAATGGTGGGGCCGCTTCGCGCCCCATCGCGACACAAGGCCGCTCCTACAGGGGTGTGTCTGTGTCAGAAAACCCCGCACGGGCAACCGGCGGGGTTTTTTGCTTTACTGTTACCCGACATTCATCGGTAACTCTTCTGTCACCGATTACGCACAGGCGCGGGGCGAGCGGAAACAGTCATGACCTGTTTCGGTGCGTTCGCCGAGCCATTTTCTGCAACACAGCACGCTACACTTGCCGTCGTACAAGGCTTTGCGAATAATAGGCCCAGTAATTGCTAGGTCTATAGGTTATTTTCCTTGCGCCTTTGCATGTTTTGCAATGGCTGTCAACATCGCCCGCAGTGGTTTCAAGCGCTTCTGTAAGTAGTTGTCGCTTTGAAGAAATATCGACTACCGGGCTGTCGTTAAAATGCCACTCACTCGCTCGTGGTCTGCGGCCTTGGTCGAACCCTGCGCGGCTCGCGTTGTACCCATTCGCATATCGGGCAGTTGTTACCCTGCCTTGTATTGCCCCGTACCGATGGAGTTACCTGATGAAGAAGCTCGCACTGCTTGGCGCCCTGGCGCTGTCCGTGTTTTCCCTGGTGTCGCAGGCCGATGAAAAACCGTTGAAAATCGGCATCGAAGCCGCTTACCCACCCTTCGCCTTCAAGCAGCCCGACGGCAGCATCGCCGGTTTCGACTACGACATCGGCAATGCCCTGTGTGAAGAGATGAAAGCCAAGTGCACCTGGGTCGAGCAAGAGTTCGACGGCCTGATCCCGGCACTGAAGGTGCGCAAGATCGACGCTATCCTGTCGTCGATGTCGATCACCGAAGACCGCAAGAAATCGGTCGACTTCACCAAGCGCTACTACCTGACCCCAGCGCGCCTGGTCATGAAGGAAGGCACCACCGTCAGCGACAGCCTCAACGAACTGCAGGGCAAGAAGATCGGCGTGCAGCGTGGCTCGATCCATGACCGCTTCGCCAAGGAAGTACTGGGCGCCAAAGGTGCCACCGTGGTCCCTTACGGCACCCAGAACGAAATCTACCTGGATGTCGCGGCCGGTCGCCTCGATGGCACCGTGGCTGACGCCACCCTGCTGGAAGATGGCTTCCTGAAGACCGATGCTGGCAAAGGCTTCGCGTTCGTAGGCCCCGCATTCACCGACGCCAAGTACTTCGGTGACGGCATCGGCATTGCCGTGCGCAAGGGCGACAAGGCCAACGTCGACCGCATCAACGCGGCCATCGACGCCATCCGTGCCAACGGCAAGTACAAACAAATCGAAGCCAAGTACTTCAATTTCGATATCTACGGTCCAGACTCGAAGTAAGACGTCGGGTTAAACCTGTGCAATGGTGCAAACAGCAGAGGCTCTGAGGTTTGCACCATTTTTCATTCTCTAGGTCGAGGACCTCATCATGTTGAAAGGCTACGGGGCAGTCATCCTCGACGGGGCGTGGCTGACGCTGCAGCTCGCCCTGTCGTCGATGGCCCTGGCCATCGTGCTCGGCCTGATCGGTGTGGCGCTGCGCTTGTCGCCGGTGCGCTGGCTGGCTTGGCTGGGCGATATGTATGCCACGGTCATCCGTGGTATTCCGGACTTGGTACTGATCCTGCTGATCTTCTACGGCGGGCAAGACATCATCAACCGGGTAGCGCCGCTGCTCGGCTACGAAGACTACATCGACCTGAATCCGCTGGCGGCGGGTATCGGGACCTTGGGCTTCATTTTTGGCGCCTACCTGTCGGAAACCTTCCGCGGCGCCTTCCTCGGCATCCCCAAGGGCCAGGCCGAAGCCGGCGTGGCCTATGGTATGAGCAACCGTCAGGTGTTCTTCCGCATCCAGGTGCCGCAGATGATCCGCCTGGCCATCCCGGGCTTCACCAACAACTGGCTGGTGCTGACCAAGGCCACGGCGCTGATTTCGGTGGTCGGCCTGCAGGACATGATGTTCAAGGCCAAGCAGGCGGCGGACGCTACCCGTGAACCCTTCACCTTCTTCCTGGCGGTGGCGGCCCTGTACCTGGTGCTGACCAGTGTCTCGCTGCTGGCGCTGAAGTATCTTGAAAAACGCTACTCGGTAGGCGTCAAGGTGGTTGAACTATGATCTTCGACTACAACGTGGTGTGGGAGGCCATGCCGCTGTACTTGGGCGGGTTGCTGACCACCCTGAAGCTGCTGGCGCTGTCGCTGTTGTTCGGTTTGCTCGCGGCGATTCCGCTGGGGCTGATGCGGGTGTCCAAGCAGCCGCTGGTGAACCTCACCGCTTGGCTGTACACCTATGTGATCCGCGGTACGCCGATGCTGGTGCAGTTGTTCCTGATCTACTACGGCCTGGCCCAGTTCGAAGCGGTGCGCGAGAGCATCTTCTGGCCGCTGCTGTCCAGTGCGACCTTCTGCGCTTGCCTGGCCTTTGCCGTCAACACCAGCGCCTACACCGCAGAAATCATCGCCGGCAGCCTCAAGGCCACGCCCCATGGCGAGATCGAAGCGGCCAAGGCCATGGGCATGTCGCGCTTCAAGATGTACCGCCGCATCCTGCTGCCCTCGGCCTTGCGCCGGGCATTGCCGCAGTACAGCAACGAAGTGATCATGATGCTGCAGACCACCAGCCTGGCGTCGATCGTCACCCTGATCGACATCACGGGTGCGGCGCGCACGGTCAATGCCCAGTACTACCTGCCTTTCGAGGCCTACATCACGGCGGGCGTGTTCTACCTGTGCCTGACCTTCATCCTGGTGCGCCTGTTCAAGATGGCCGAACGCCGCTGGCTCGGCTACCTGGCGCCGCGCAAGCACTGACCGCTTTGTGAGAATCGACAGCATGTACAAACTCGAAGTCCAAGACCTGCACAAGCGCTATGGCAGCCATGAAGTGCTCAAGGGCGTGTCCCTGGCGGCCAAGGCAGGCGATGTGATCAGCATCATCGGCTCCAGCGGTTCGGGCAAGTCGACCTTCCTGCGCTGCATCAACCTGCTGGAACAGCCCCACGCCGGCAAGATTCTGCTCAATAACGAAGAGCTGAAACTGGTCGCCGGCAAGGATGGCGCGCTCAAGGCGGCCGACGCTCGTCAGTTGCAGCGCATGCGCTCGCGCCTGTCGATGGTGTTCCAGCATTTCAACCTGTGGTCGCACATGACCGCGTTGGAGAACGTCATCGAAGCCCCCGTGCACGTGCTCGGGGTGAGCAAGAAAGAGGCCCTGGAAAAGGCCGAGTACTACCTGGCCAAGGTGGGTGTGGCCCACCGCAAGGATGCCTTCCCGGGGCACATGTCCGGTGGTGAGCAGCAGCGCGTGGCGATTGCCCGTGCCCTGGCCGTCGAGCCTGAGGTGATGCTGTTCGACGAACCGACCTCGGCCCTCGACCCCGAGCTGGTGGGCGATGTGCTCAAGGTCATGCAGGCGCTGGCCCAGGAAGGCCGGACCATGGTGGTGGTGACCCACGAGATGGGCTTTGCCCGCGAGGTGTCGAACCAGTTGGTGTTCCTGCACAAGGGCCTGGTCGAAGAGACCGGCTGCCCGCGCGAGGTGCTGGCCAACCCGCAATCGGAGCGGCTCAAGCAATTCCTCTCCGGCAGCCTCAAGTAAAAGTAGGCTGCATCTTTGCACCAGAATAGGGCATGCTGCGCAGCGAGCGCAGCCTGACCCTGTGCCACTGACGTGAACGCCCCCCAAGGTTTCGGACCGCACCCTATGACCACCCAGCGAATCGGTTTTCTCATCTGGCCCAGCACCAAGCCCTTGACCCTGGCGCTGGCCGAGGAAGTGTTGCAGGTGGCCCAGCGGGTGCATCCGGATGTGGTCTACGACTTGGCGTTTCTGCAGGCCGAGCCGGCGGTGGAGGGCGCTTGGCGCCTGCCGGGCGAGCCGTGGAATGGCCGCCTCGAAGGGTGCCAGAAGCTCTTGTTACTGGCCGACGAGCCGCCGCAGGCCGTGGGTTCGGTGCTGTCGACCGCACTCAAGCAACTGGCGCGCAGTGGTTGCATGATCGGTGGCTTGTCTGCCGGTGTGTATCCGCTGGCGCAGCTTGGCCTGCTCGACGGTTACCGCGCGGCGGTGCACTGGCGCTGGCAGGATGATTTTGCCGAGCGCTTCCCCAAGGTCATCGCCACCAGCCACCTGTTCGACTGGGACCGCGACCGCCTGACTGCCTGTGGTGGTATGGCGGTGACCGACCTGTTGCTGGCCGTGCTGGCGCGTGATCATGGCGCGGAGCTGGCGGGGGCGGTGTCCGAGGAGCTGGTGGTCGAGCGCATTCGCGAGGGCGGCGAGCGTCAGCGCATTCCGTTGCAAAACCGCTTGGGCTCCAGCCACCCCAAACTGACCCAGGCTGTGCTGCTGATGGAAGCCAACATCGAAGAGCCGCTGACCACCGACGAGATCGCCCAGCATGTGTGCGTGTCGCGTCGGCAGCTGGAGCGGATCTTCAAGCAGTACCTGAACCGCGTGCCCAGCCAGTATTACCTCGAGCTGCGACTGAACAAGGCGCGGCAGATGCTGATGCAGACCAGCAAGTCGATCATCCAGATCGGCTTGTCGTGCGGGTTTTCTTCGGGGCCGCATTTTTCCAGTGCCTACCGCAATTTCTTTGGCGCGACGCCGCGGGAAGATCGCAACCAGCGGCGTAACAGCAGCCCGTTCGAGTTGAGCTCGGCGCCGGCGGAAAAGGGCTGAGATTCTGGTTGGGTTCGGGCGAATGCCTTGGGGGTGAGGGTGGCGCCGAAATCGAGCGCCGCCCGCGCGGCGCTTCGCAGCACAAGGCTGCTCCCACATCTGTTTCGGGCCAATGAGTCCTGAGGCAGAGGCGCGCGGCCCTTTGGCGTCCACCTCGATATCGTGTGGAACAAACAAGGCGGTCGCGCGCGTAGGTACAGGCGTAACTGGCCCGAAACAGATGTGGGAGCAGCCTTGTGCTGCGAAGCGCCGCGCGGGCGGCGCTCGATTTCCGCGCCACCGCCACATCATCGCCCTACACCCGCGCCCCCCCCCGCCCAATTCCGTGTGAACACCCGTTCACCCAGCCACCCACTCCCGTTACACTGCGCGATTGCGACAGTGTTTGTCGCATTGCCGAAAGCCTGGGTTAAACAGGGTTTTGCGCTGTAACAAGTTGTCGCTTGGCCGCAAGGACAGGCGCTGATCAGTCCTTACAATCCCCCCATCGCTCGCCACTTCCAGGCCAGCGTTCCTCTTCAGGAGACTCAGATGTCCGTTGAGCAAGCCCCGGTGCAACGTGCCGATTTCGACCAGGTCATGGTTCCCAACTATTCGCCGGCGGCCTTCATTCCTGTCCGAGGCGAGGGTTCCCGGGTTTGGGACCAGTCGGGTCGCGAGCTGATCGACTTTGCTGGCGGTATCGCCGTCAATGCCCTGGGTCACTGCCATCCGGCACTGGTCAAGGCGCTGACCGAGCAGGCCAACACCCTCTGGCACGTGTCCAACGTCTTCACCAACGAGCCGGCCCTGCGCCTGGCGCACAAGCTGGTAGACGCGACGTTTGCCGACCGTGCCTTCTTCTGTAACTCCGGTGCCGAGGCCAACGAGGCCGCCTTCAAGCTGGCCCGTCGCGTGGCCCATGACCGCTTCGGCCCTGAAAAGCACGAAATCATCGCCACCGTGAACAGCTTCCACGGGCGTACCCTGTTCACCGTCAGCGTCGGTGGCCAGCCGAAGTACTCCGATGGCTTCGGGCCGAAGATCACCGGCATCAGCCATGTGCCGTACAACGACCTGGAAGCACTGAAAGCACAGATTTCCGACAAGACCTGCGCGGTGGTAATCGAACCGATCCAGGGCGAAAGTGGTGTGGTGCCTGCCGACAAGGCGTACCTGGAAGGCGCACGCAAGCTGTGCGATGAGCACAATGCCCTGCTGATCTTCGACGAAGTGCAGACCGGCGTTGGCCGTACCGGTTCGCTGTACGCCTACCAGCACTACGGTGTAACCCCGGACATCCTGACCAGCGCCAAGAGCCTGGGCGGCGGCTTCCCGATTGGCGCCATGCTGACCACCACCGAGCTGGCAAAACACCTGGCCGTCGGCACCCACGGCACCACCTATGGCGGTAACCCGCTGGGCTGCGCCGTTGCCTGCGCCGTGCTGGACGTGATCAACACTCCTGAAACCCTGGCCGGCATCAAGGCCAAGCACACGCGTTTCAAAACCCGCCTGGAGCAGATCGGCCAGCAGTACGGCCTGTTCTCCCAGGTGCGTGGCGTCGGCCTGCTGATCGGTTGCGTGCTGACCGACGCCTGGCAAGGCAAGGCCAAGGACGTGCTCAACGCCGCCGAGAAAGAAGGTGTGATGGTGCTGCAGGCCGGCCCGGACGTGGTGCGTTTCGCGCCTAGCCTGGTGGTTGAAGACGCCGACATCGAAGAAGGCCTGGACCGCTTCGAGCGCGCCGTGGCCAAACTGACCCAAGGCTGATTCGCCTGCGGTCCCTTCGCCGGCCCTTAGCGGGCCGGCGATAGCTGAATTCCAGTGCGGGCGCGTGCTTGCCGTTTCAATCACGCGCCCGCCGTTTTTTCGTGCCGTCACGAACGGCCCGCTTTACCAAAGGAGTGACACCATGCTGGTGATGCGCCCCGCGCAAATGGCTGACCTGAACGAAGTGCAGCGCATGGCTGCCGACAGCCCCATTGGTGTCACCTCGCTGCCGGACGATACTGCCCGTCTGGGCGACAAGATCGCCGCGTCGGAAACCTCCTTCGCCGCCGAGGTCAGCTTCAATGGCGAAGAAAGCTACTTCTTCGTGCTCGAAGACAGCGACACCGGCAAGCTTGCCGGCTGCTCGGCCATCGTCGCCTCGGCCGGTTACTCCGAGCCGTTCTACAGTTTCCGTAACGAGACCTTCGTGCACGCCTCGCGCGAGCTGAAGATCCACAACAAGATCCACGTCCTCTCGCTGTGCCACGACCTGACTGGCAACAGCTTGCTGACCAGCTTCTACGTGCTGCCCGAATTGGTCGGCAGCGGCTGGGCCGAGCTCAACTCGCGTGGCCGCCTGCTGTTCATGGCCTCGCACCCGGAGCGTTTTGCCGATTCGGTGGTGACCGAGATCGTGGGCTACAGCGACGATCAGGGCGAGTCGCCTTTCTGGGATGCCATAGGCCGCAATTTCTTCGACCTCAACTACGCCCATGCCGAGCGCCTGTGCGGGCTGAAGAGCCGTACCTTCCTGGCCGAACTGATGCCCCACTACCCGATCTACGTGCCGCTGCTGCCCGACGAAGCCCAGGAGGCCATGGGCCAAGTGCATCCGCGGGCGCAGATCACCTTCGACATCCTGATGCGTGAAGGCTTTGAGACCGAGCACTACATCGACATCTTCGACGGCGGGCCGACCTTGCACGCACGGGCTTCGGGCATCCGCTCGATTGCCCAGAGCCGTGTAGTACCGGTCAAGCTGGAGGAGGCCCCGGCCAAGGGGGGGCGCCCGTACCTGGTGTGCAACGGCCAGTTGCAGGACTACCGCGCGGTGTTGCTGGAACTCGACTGGGTGCCCGGCAAGCCGGTCAGCCTGGGGCGCGACGCAGCCGAGGCCCTGGGTGTCGGTGAGGGTGCAAGCGTGCGGCTGGTTGCCGTCTAAGGCGTGAGCCTGCGCAGGCAGCTCGAAACAGCAAGCTCGAAACGAAGCGTTTCGCGGTGGCAGAGGTCGCCGCTCAAGGAGATAGCATGATCGTTCGTCCCGTACGCAGCAGCGATTTACCCGCGCTGATCGAATTGGCTCGCAGCACCGGTACCACCGGGCTGACCACGCTGCCAGCCAACGAAGAGCGCCTTGGGCATCGCGTGGGCTGGGCCGAGAAGAGCTTCCGTGGCGAAGCCGAGCGGGGCGATACCGACTACCTGTTCGTGCTGGAAAACGACGAGGGCCTGGTGGTGGGCATCAGCGCCATCGCCGGGGCCGTCGGCCTGCGTGAGCCTTGGTACAACTACCGGGTCGGGCTCACCGTCAGCGCCTCGCAGGAGCTGAACATCTACCGCGAGATCCCCACCCTGTTCCTGGCCAACGACCTGACCGGCAACTCCGAGCTGTGCTCGTTGTTTTTGCGCAGTGACTACCGTTCCGGCCTCAATGGCCGCTTGCTGTCGCGGGCGCGGATGTTGTTCATCGCCGAGTTCCCGGAGCTGTTCGGCAAGAAGATCATTGCCGAGATGCGCGGCATGTCCGACGAGCAGGGCCGCTCGCCGTTCTGGGAAAGCCTGGGCCGGCACTTCTTCAAGATGGAGTTCAGCCAGGCCGACTACCTGACCGGGGTGGGCAACAAGTCGTTCATCGCCGAGCTGATGCCCAAGTTCCCGCTGTACACCTGCTTCCTCTCCGAAGCCGCGCGCAACGTGATCGGGCGTGTCCACACCGACACCGAGCCTGCGCTGGCCATGCTCAAGCAGGAAGGTTTCAACTACCAGGGCTATGTCGACATCTTCGACGCAGGCCCCGCCATCGAGTGCGAGACCGCCAAGATTCGCGCCGTGCGCGAAAGCCAGACCCTGGTGCTGGCGGTCGGTACCCCGGGCGATGACGCCACCCCTTACATCATCCACAACCGCAAACGCGACGACTGCCGCATCACGGCCGCGCCTGCACGCCTGGCGGCTGGCACCCTGGTGGTCGACCCGCTGACCGCCAAGCGCCTGCGCATGGGGGCTGGCGACAACGTGCGTGCCGTGCCGCTGTCGGCAAGCCGGGAGGCCCAGTAAATGACTACGCATTACATCGCCGGCCACTGGCAGGCCGGCCAGGGAGCACCCCTGCAATCGCTCAATCCCGTGACCCAGGCCGTTGTCTGGGACGGGCAGGGCGCCGACGCCAGCCAGGTTGACGCTGCCGTGAAGGCTGCGCGCCAGACCTTTCCGGCCTGGGCGCAGTTGAGCCTGGAGGCACGTATCGATGTGCTGGAAAAGTTTGCCGAACAGCTGAAGCAGCATGCTGAAGCGCTGGCGCATTGCATCGGCGAAGAAACCGGCAAGCCGCTGTGGGAATCGGCGACCGAAGTCACCAGCATGATCAACAAGGTGGCGATTTCGGTACAGAGCTACCGTGAGCGCACCGGTGAAAAAAGCGGCCCACTGGCCGATGCCACGGCCGTGCTGCGGCACAAGCCCCACGGTGTGGTGGCGGTGTTCGGGCCCTACAACTTCCCCGGCCACTTGCCCAATGGGCACATTGTGCCGGCACTGCTGGCGGGCAACTGCGTGGTCTTCAAGCCCAGCGAGCTGACGCCCAAGGTGGCCGAACTGACGGTCAACTGCTGGATCGCCGCCGGCTTGCCTGCTGGAGTGCTCAACCTGGTCCAGGGCGCGCGTGAAACGGGCGTGGCGCTGGCGGCCAGCCCGGGAATCGACGGGTTGTTCTTCACCGGCTCCAGCCGCACTGGCAACCTGTTGCACCAGCAGTTCGCCGGGCGCCCGGACAAGATCCTCGCGCTGGAGATGGGCGGCAACAACCCGTTGCTGGTGGACGAGGTCAAGGACCTGGACGCTGCGGTGTACACCATCATCCAGTCGGCCTTCATTTCTGCTGGCCAGCGCTGCACCTGTGCACGACGCCTGCTGGTGCCGCAAGGGGCGTGGGGCGATTCGTTGATCACGCGGCTGGTCGAGGTGTGTAAAAGCATCACCGTTGGCGCTTTCGACCAGCAGCCAGCGCCGTTCATGGGTTCGGTGATTTCGCTGCAGGCAGCGCAGGCGCTGATCGCAGCCCAGGCAGAGCTGGTGGGCAAGGGCGCTGTGAAGTTGCTGGAAATGACCCAGCCCGAGGCTGATGCCGCGTTGCTGACACCGGGCATTCTCGATGTCAGCGCCGTTGCCGACCGCCCGGACGAAGAGTTCTTCGGCCCGTTGCTGCAGGTGATTCGCTACGCCGATTTCGAGGCCGCCATCGATGAGGCCAACAACACCCAGTACGGCCTGGCCGCCGGGCTGCTGTCCGACTCCCGCGCCCGTTACCAGTACTTCTGGCTGCGCAGCCGGGCGGGCATCGTCAACTGGAACAAACAGTTGACCGGCGCCGCCAGCAGCGCGCCGTTCGGGGGTGTCGGCAACAGCGGCAACCACCGCGCCAGCGCCTATTACGCGGCCGACTACTGCGCTTACCCCGTGGCTTCGCTGGAGACCGCCAGCCTTGCCTTGCCGGCAACCTTGACGCCGGGCGTCACCCTATAACAAACGGTCTCGGAGCCTAGCCGATGAAATCCTATGAAGTGAATTTTGATGGCCTGGTGGGGCCTACCCACAACTATGGCGGCTTGTCTTACGGCAATGTGGCTTCGCAAAGCAACAGCCAGCAGGCGTCCAACCCGCGTGAAGCGGCGCGCCAGGGCCTGGCAAAAATGAAGGCCTTGGCCGACATGGGCTTCAAGCAGGGCGTGCTGGCCCCGCAGGAGCGCCCGGACGTGGCTGCGCTGCGCCGCCTGGGCTTCTCTGGCAGCGATGCCGAAGTGATCCAGCGCGCCGCCAAGCAGGCCATGCCGTTGCTGGTGGCCAGTTGCTCGGCCTCAAGCATGTGGGTGGCCAACGCTGCCACGGTCAGCCCCAGTGCCGACACCGCCGATGGCCGCGTGCACTTCACTGCTGCGAACCTCAACTGCAAATACCACCGCAGCATCGAGCACCCGACCACCAGCCGTGTGCTGGGGGCGATGTTCGCCGATGCCAAGCACTTCGCCCACCACGAGGCATTGCCGGCGGTGGCGCAGTTCGGTGACGAGGGCGCGGCCAACCACACCCGCTTCTGCCGCAGCTATGGCGAGGCGGGCGTCGAATTCTTCGTCTACGGCCGCAGCGCCTTCGACAGCCGCTACCCTGCGCCGCAGAAGTACCCGGCGCGGCAAACCCTGGAGGCGTCCCAGGCCGTGGTGCGGCTGCACGGCCTGCGCGACGACGGCGTGGTCTACGCTCAACAGAACCCGGCAGTGATCGACCAGGGCGTGTTCCACAACGACGTGATTTCGGTGGGCAACGGCGAGGTGCTGTTCTACCACGAGGACGCCTTCCTCGAGACCGATGCGGTGCTTGGCCAACTGCAAGCTAAACTGGCCAACAAGGGCGGCAACTTCCAGGCCATCCGTGTGCCGCGTGCGGCGGTGGCAGTAGACGACGCCGTGCGTTCGTACCTGTTCAACAGCCAGCTGCTCAGCCGTGACGACGGCTCCATGCTGCTGGTAGTGCCGGAAGAGTGCCGCAGTAACGAGCGCGTCTGGGCCTACCTGGAACAACTGACCCAGCAGGGCGGCCCGGTCAAAGAGGTCAAAGTGTTCGACCTCAAGCAGAGCATGCAGAACGGCGGAGGCCCTGCTTGCCTGCGTCTGCGCGTGGCATTGAAGGAATCGGAACTGGCGGCGGTGAATCCAGGCGTTATCATGACCGCGCCGCTGTACGACACCCTGCTGCAATGGGTCGACAAGCATTACCGCGATCGCCTTGGCGAAGCGGAGCTGGCCGATCCGCAACTGCTGGTCGAATGCCGTACGGCACTGGATGAGTTGACCCAGATTCTGAAATTGGGTTCGGTCTATCCGTTCCAACGCCAACCTTGAAGAGAGACTAAGTAATGACCGATGCCCTGCGCCTGATCCTCGAAGACGAAGACGGCACCCAGCTGGAAACCTCCTGCACCCGTTTTGCTGTGGTCTGGCAAGGCAAGGAAGTGTGGATTCAGCAGGACGGCCGCGGCCAGTTGCTGATTGGCGTGGATGTCGATGAAAACGACACCGAGTATGCCAACCTGCTGCTGCGCCCGATGGCCACCAACCTGGTCAGCCTGCAGCTGGAAATGGAGCTGGCTGAAGCCGCTGATGGCGACGATCACGTCCATGGCCCTGATTGCGGCCACCACCACTAAGGAAGTGCCTATGCTCGCCCTCGGCAAATTGCTTGAGCTGACCTTGACCGATCACGAACCGGCCGAGAAGACCCAAGTTACACCCAAGGGCGTGCGTTTGCGCTGGCTGGGGGAGGGCGCCCTTGAGGTGCGCCCGCCCGAGCATGAGGACAGTGGGCTCGACCTGCTGCTGTCGGCCGGTATCCATGGTAACGAAACGGCGCCGATCGAGTTGCTCGAGCGCCTGTTGCATGGCGTGGCCAATGGCAAGATCAAGCCGCGTTCGCGGGTGTTGTTCCTGTTCGGCAACCCGGCGGCCATCCGCAAGGGCGAGCGCTTCGTCGAGCAGGACATCAACCGCCTGTTCAATGGTCGCCACGAGCTGTCCAGTGGTTTCGAGGCGCTGCGCGCCGCCGAGCTTGAACAGTTTGCCCGGGTGTTCTTCAGCAAGCCGGGCCGCCCCCGCCTGCATTACGACCTGCATACCGCCATCCGTGGCTCGAAGATCGAGCAGTTTGCCCTGTACCCCTACAAGGAAGGGCGCAAGCATTCCCGCCGGGAGCTGGCGCGCCTGGCCGCAGCGGGTATGGAGGCCGTGCTGTTGCAGAGCAAGTCGTCCATTACCTTCAGCGCCTTCACCTACGAGCAGCTCGACGCCGAGGCGTTCACCCTGGAGCTTGGCAAGGCGCGGCCGTTCGGGCAGAACGAGCAGGTCAACCTCGACAAGCTGGAAGAGCGCCTGATCCAGATCATCGAAGGCACCGAGCCTGAGACTGAAGACTCGCTCGAGGGCTTGAAACTGTTCAGCGTCGCCCGCGAGATCATCAAGCACAGCGAGGGCTTCCGCCTGCACTTGCCGGCGGATATCGAAAACTTCTCCGAGCTGAGCAAGGGTTACCTGCTGGCCGAAGACCTGGCCGAAATGCGCTGGGTGGTCGAGGAGGAGGGCGCGCGGATCATCTTCCCCAACCCCAAGGTAAAAAACGGGCTGCGCGCGGGAATTCTGGTGGTACCGGATTCGGGCCAGCGCCTTGGCTGAATACCGCCCTTGTAGGAGCAGCCTTGTGCTGCGAAGCGGCCAGTGCAAGCACAATGAATGCTCGCTGCTTGCACTGGCCGCTTCGCAGCACAAGGCTGCGCCTACCGGAAATGCAGGATTATTGGATCCTGTTTCACCATGAAAACCTTTTAATTCACCGTCTATTCCATTTTCCCTTCCCTTCGGCCGTAATGGGCTTGCCAGTGGCGAAAGGCTGCAATTAGCATCCGATCATGTCATTTTCGTTTGCAACCGCCTGAAAACCGTCTATTCGACGTTTTCCATCGCATAAACACACTGCACCGAGTTTGCAGGACCGATATAATGCGGCCCTTTGCCGTCGTTTCGTCGACGCGTTTGCCCACCAGGGCCGCCGTTTCCGTGGAAGAACCTATGAAAAGCGCAGAAATCCGTGAAGCCTTCCTTCGCTTCTTCGAAGAGCAGGGACACACCCGAGTTGCCTCCAGCTCCCTGATCCCGGGCAATGACCCGACCCTGCTGTTTACCAACGCCGGTATGAACCAGTTCAAGGACTGCTTCCTCGGCCAGGAAAAGCGCGCCTACACCCGCGCCGTCAGCAGCCAGAAATGCGTACGCGCCGGTGGCAAGCACAACGACCTGGAAAACGTCGGCTACACCGCGCGTCACCATACGTTCTTCGAGATGCTGGGCAACTTCAGCTTCGGCGACTATTTCAAGCGCGACGCGATCACCTACGCCTGGACCTTCCTGACCTCGGACAAGTGGCTGAACCTGCCGAAGGAAAAGCTCTGGGTCACCGTCTACGCCACCGATGACGAAGCGTACGACATCTGGACCAAGGAAATCGGCGTGCCGGCCGAGCGCATGGTGCGCATCGGTGACAACAAAGGCGCCCCGTACGCGTCCGACAACTTCTGGACCATGGGCGATACCGGTCCGTGCGGCCCTTGCACCGAGATCTTCTACGACCACGGCGCCGACATCTGGGGCGGCCCACCCGGCTCGCCGGAAGAAGACGGCGACCGCTACATCGAGATCTGGAACAACGTCTTCATGCAGTTCAACCGCACCGCCGATGGCGTCCTGCACCCGCTGCCAGCCCCCTCGGTAGACACCGGCATGGGGCTGGAGCGTGTCAGTGCGGTACTGCAGCATGTTCACTCGAACTACGAGATCGACCTGTTCCAGAACCTGCTCAGCGCCGCGGCCAAGGCCATCGGTTGCAGCAATGACAGCCAGGCGTCGCTGAAAGTGGTCGCCGACCATATCCGTTCGTGCGGCTTCCTGATCGCAGACGGCGTGCTGCCGTCCAACGAAGGCCGTGGCTACGTGCTGCGCCGCATCATTCGCCGCGCTTGCCGCCACGGCAACAAGCTGGGCGCCAAGGGCAGCTTCTTCTACCAGATCGTTGCCGCACTGGTGGCCGAGATGGGCGAAGCCTTCCCAGAGCTGAAGAGCCAGCAGGCGCATATCGAGCGCGTGCTCAAGGCTGAAGAAGAGCAATTCGCCAAGACCCTGGAGCAAGGCCTGCGCATCCTCGAGCAGGACCTGGCGCAACTGCAGGGTGACGTGGTGCCGGGTGACGTGGTGTTCAAGCTGTACGACACCTACGGCTTCCCCATGGACCTGACCGCCGACATCGCCCGCGAGCGCGAGCTGACCATCGACGAAGCCGGTTTTGAGCGTGAAATGGACGCTCAGCGTGAGCGTGCGCGCTCTGCCAGCGCCTTCGGCATGGACTACAACAGCCTGGTCAAGGTCGACACCGCCACAGACTTCCTGGGCTACACCACCACCGAAGGCCAGGCCAAGGTCATTGCTCTGTACAAGGACGGCCAGGCCGTCGAGCAGTTGGGCGAAGGCGAGCAGGGCGTGGTGATCCTCGACCGCACGCCGTTCTACGCCGAGTCCGGCGGCCAGGTGGGTGACAGCGGCTTCCTGCAGGCTGGCGCCGTGCGCTTTGACGTGCGCGACACCACCAAGACCGGCGGTGCCTTCCTGCACCACGGTGTGGTTGCCAGCGGTGCATTGAGCGTGGGTGCCGAGGTCGAGGCCAAGGTCGACGCCGACGTGCAGCACGCCACCTCGCTGAACCACTCGGCCACTCACCTGCTGCACGAAGCGCTGCGCCAGGTGCTGGGCGATCACGTACAGCAGAAGGGCTCGCTGGTCGACAGCCAGCGCCTGCGTTTCGACTTCAGCCACTTCGAGGCGGTCAAGCCAGAGCAGATCAAGGCCCTGGAAGACATCGTCAACCGTGAAGTGCGCCGCAACACCGAAGTGCTGACCGAGGTGACCGACATCGAGACCGCCAAGCGCAAAGGCGCCATGGCCTTGTTCGGCGAGAAGTACGGCGATACCGTGCGCGTGCTGAGCATGGGTGGCGACTTCTCGGTGGAGCTGTGCGGGGGTATCCATGCCAAGCGCACTGGCGATATCAGCCTGTTCAAGATCATCAGCGAAGGCGGCGTGGCCTCTGGGGTACGTCGTATCGAAGCGGTTACCGGCGCGGCTGCGCTGGCCTACCTGAACGCTGCTGAAGAGCAGGTGAAGGAAGCCGCGCAACTGGTCAAGGGTAACCGTGACAACCTGATCGACAAGCTGTCGGCGGTGCTCGAGCGCAACCGTCAGTTGGAGAAGCAGCTGGAACAGCTGCAGGCCAAGGCCGCCAGCGCCGCCGGGGATGATCTCTCCAACGCGGCCGTTGAGGTCAAGGGTGCCAAGGTGCTTGCCGCTCGCCTGGATGGGCAAGATGGCAAGGCCTTGCTGGCCCTGGTCGATCAGCTGAAGAACAAGCTTGGCCACGCAGTGATCCTGCTGGGCAGTGAGCATGAGGGCAAGGTCGTGCTGGTGGCCGGCGTGACCAAGGACCTCTCCAGCCAACTCAAGGCTGGCGATCTGATGAAACAAGCCGCTGCGGCAGTGGGTGGCAAGGGCGGTGGCCGTCCGGACATGGCCCAGGGTGGCGGCGTCGACGTCGCTGCGCTGGACCAGGCCCTGGCGCTGGCCGTGCCGTTCGCAGAGCAGGGACTTTGAGATGAGGGGGCCGGCGGTCTAGTCGCCGGCTCCTTCATGTTGGATTGTTTTTTGGGGCCCTGTATGGGCTGAGGCACCATTGAAATGGCGTTGATCGTACAGAAATTTGGCGGCACCTCTGTCGGTTCCATCGAGCGGATCGAGCAGGTAGCCGAAAAGGTCAAGAAACACCGTGAGGCGGGCGACGACCTGGTGGTCGTGCTGTCGGCCATGAGCGGTGAAACCAATCGCCTGATCGATCTGGCCAAGCAGATCACCGATCAGCCGGTTCCGCGTGAACTGGATGTGATCGTGTCGACCGGTGAGCAGGTCACTATTGCCCTGCTGACCATGGCCTTGATCAAGCGTGGTGTGCCAGCGGTGTCCTACACCGGTAACCAGGTGCGCATTCTGACCGACAGCTCGCACAACAAAGCCCGCATCCTGCAGATCGACGACCAGAAGATTCGCGCCGACCTCAAGGAAGGGCGTGTGGTCGTGGTTGCAGGTTTCCAGGGGGTCGACGAGCACGGCAGCATCACCACCCTCGGCCGTGGCGGCTCCGACACCACCGGCGTAGCCCTGGCGGCGGCGCTCAAGGCTGACGAGTGCCAGATCTACACCGACGTCGATGGTGTCTACACCACTGACCCGCGCGTGGTGCCGCAGGCACAGCGCCTGGAGAAGATCACCTTCGAAGAGATGCTGGAAATGGCCAGCCTCGGTTCCAAGGTGCTGCAGATCCGTTCGGTGGAGTTCGCCGGCAAGTACAACGTCCCGCTGCGCGTGCTGCACAGCTTCAAGGAGGGTCCGGGTACCCTCATTACCATTGATGAAGAGGAATCCATGGAACAGCCGATCATTTCCGGTATCGCCTTCAACCGTGATGAAGCCAAGCTGACCATTCGCGGCGTGCCGGACACCCCGGGCGTGGCCTTCAAGATCCTCGGCCCGATCAGCGCCTCGAACATCGAGGTCGACATGATCGTGCAGAACGTGGCGCACGATAACACCACCGACTTCACCTTCACCGTACACCGCAACGAGTACGAGAAGGCGCAGAACGTGCTGGAAAACACCGCCCGCGAAATCGGTGCCCGTGAAGTGATCGGCGACACCAAGATCGCCAAGGTCTCGATCGTTGGCGTTGGCATGCGCTCCCACGCAGGTGTTGCCAGCCGCATGTTCGAAGCCCTGGCCAAGGAGAGCATCAACATCCAGATGATCTCCACCTCCGAGATCAAGGTGTCGGTCGTGATCGAAGAGAAGTACCTGGAGCTGGCCGTACGCGCGCTGCACACCGCGTTCGAACTGGACGCTCCTGCCCGACAGGGCGAGTAAGGCGCTGCCTGGAAGGGCGCGGCTTGCCGCGCCCTTCGCGTTTCTGCTCGCCACGCACGCGCTGCTGCGGGGTGGGCAACCAGGGCTGGGTCGTCGTCCGCGACCAGGCCCCGATACCAAAGACTGTTATCCCTGAATGTTTTGCGTAAGGAGAAAGCTATGTTGATTCTGACTCGCCGGTGCGCCGAGAGCCTGATCATTGGAGACGGCGAGATCACCGTGACGGTGCTTGGCGTCAAAGGCAACCAGGTGCGTATTGGCGTCAGCGCCCCGAAAGAAGTGGCTGTTCACCGCGAGGAAATCTACCTGCGGATCAAGAAAGAGAAGGACGAGGAGCCAAGCCTTTAATTCTTTTGAAGTTTTTTTCAAAAAAAGGGTTGCAAAGGTGAAAGAGGTTCTTTAATATTCGCCTCGTGTTGCGGTGAGGTGGCCGAGTGGCCGAAGGCGCTCCCCTGCTAAGGGAGTATACCTCATAAGGGTATCGGGGGTTCGAATCCCCCCTTCACCGCCATTATTCGCTTAGGCCGCTGTAAACAGTAAGAACGCTAAGTAGTTGAAATTAAACGAAAAAAGTTCTTGCAAAAATGTTTCAGCGACCTATAATGCGCGGCAAGACACGGACTCATAGCTCAGCTGGATAGAGTACTCGGCTACGAACCGAGCGGTCGCAGGTTCGAATCCTGCTGAGTCCGCCACTTTTGAAGTGGCTTTGCTTACAAGGCTACTTCAAACAACCAGTGGTAATCTGGTCTAAAACTACCAACCACGGACTCATAGCTCAGCTGGATAGAGTACTCGGCTACGAACCGAGCGGTCGCAGGTTCGAATCCTGCTGAGTCCGCCACTTTTGAAGTGGCTCTGCTTGCAAAGACGCTTCAACAAGCCAGTGGTAATCTGGCCTAAAAATACCGACCACGGACTCATAGCTCAGCTGGATAGAGTACTCGGCTACGAACCGAGCGGTCGCAGGTTCGAATCCTGCTGAGTCCGCCATACAATCAAGAAGCCCGCTCAAATGAGCGGGCTTTTTGTTTTCTCCCGTTCACTGTTTCTCAGTGATGCCCGCTAGACTGCACATAAACCGGCCCGATAATCTTTTGCGCGGCATCTGTGTTTTTTCTTTTGCTTGCGCCGTCGCACACATAGCTTCGAGCGTTGTCCTAGCTTTATCTCGCAAACGATTGTTCTGGCCAAAAATTTAAGCGATCTGACAGCTTAGGCAGTGTATGATTGCGCCCGTCAGCCCCGCCGGGGCTTGTGGAATACCACCATGGACTTACCCAGTAGTTACTCCTTAACAAGATTCATACAGAAAGATCTGACCGATTGATTCCCCCGGCGTGCTCCGCTGCTGGGAGTGGAGTTCGCCTATGACTGAAGTAGAAGTAAAGAAAGCGCAAGAGAGCCTGCAGGATCGCCTGGCTCAGGTGGTTGAACTGCTGCAGCGCCAGCGCGTCGTCGAAGACCTCACCCACCGCCAGGAGGGTGCTCATCACGACCTGGTCGAAAACCTCGTCCACCGCCAGAACCTCGTTGAGCTGCAGCGCAAGCTCGATGACCTGCACCCCGCCGACGTCGCCTACATCCTCGAAGCATTGCCCCTGGAAGACCGCCTGACGGTCTGGCAGCTGGTGCGCTCGGACCGCGACGGCGACATCCTGCTTGAAGTATCCGATTCGGTTCGCCAATCGCTGATCGCCGACATGGACGATCACGAGCTGCTCGCCGCTGCCAAGGAAATGGACGCCGACGAGCTGGCCGACCTGGCACCCGAGCTGCCGCGCGACGTCGTTCACGAGTTGATGGAAACCCTCGATGCCCAGCAACGCGAGCGTGTGCGTTCGGCGCTGAGCTACGACGAGGAGCAGGTCGGTGCGTTGATGGACTTCGAGATGGTCACCATCCGCGAAGACGTCAGCCTCGAAGTTGTATTGCGTTACCTGCGCCGCCTGAAAGAGCTGCCGAACCACACCGACAAACTGTTCGTGGTCGACTATGACGGCATTCTCAAGGGCGTGCTGCCCATCAAGCGCTTGCTGGTCAACGACCCGGACAAGAAGGTGGCAGAGGTCATGGCGACCGACCCTGTGTCCTTCCACCCCGAGGAAGATGCCTACGACGCGGCTCAAGCCTTTGAACGTTACGACCTGGTATCCGCCCCGGTGGTGGACAAGAGCGATCGCCTGATCGGCCGTCTGACCATTGACGAAATGGTCGACCTGATCCGTGAAGAGAGCGAGAGCGAAGTGCTGAACATGGCCGGCCTGCGCGAAGAAGAAGACATCTTCGCCTCGGTCTGGCGTTCGCTGCGCAACCGTTGGGCGTGGCTGGCCATCAACCTGATTACTGCATTCCTGGCTTCGCGGGTGATCGGCCTGTTCGAGGGGTCGATCGAGAAGCTGGTAGCACTGGCCGCCTTGATGCCGATCGTGGCGGGTATCGGTGGTAACTCCGGCAACCAGACCATCACCATGATCGTGCGCGCGATGGCGCTGGACCAGGTGTCGCCGGGCAATACCAGCCGCCTGATGCGCAAGGAGCTGGCCGTATCGTTGCTCAACGGCTTGATCTGGGGTGGCGTGATCGGTGCGGTGGCGTTCTGGCTGTATGGCAGTTGGTCGTTGGGCCTGGTGATGACCGCGGCTATGACCTTGAACCTGCTGTTGGCAGCGTTGATGGGGGTGTTGATCCCGATGACCCTGACACGCCTGGGGCGCGATCCGGCGATGGGCTCCAGCGTGATGATCACGGCGGTGACCGACAGCGGCGGGTTCTTCATCTTCCTGGGCTTGGCGACGCTGTTCCTGCTCTAATTCGTGGAGGGGCCAGCCCATGGCCTGTAGGAGCAGCCTTGTGCTGCGAAGAGGCCCTGATAGCAGCCAACATTCATAGTGTTGTCACTGGCCTCTTCGCAGCGCAAGGCTGCTCCTACAGGCGATTGCTGATGATGTGACGAACAATAAAAAAGCCAGCTTACGCTGGCTTTTTTGTGTTCGCTGGCAACCTTCAGGAAGCGTCGGCGGCCATTTCTACATCGTGAGCGATGAGGGCGACCAGAGCGTTCTGCTGGCGGTGGGACAGTTGGCGGAAGCGTTGCAGCAACTCGCGCTCATGCAGGGACAGTTCAGGGCTGTCCAGGCGCATGCTCAGCTCCTCACCCAACGCGCCTTCCTGGATAAGGCTCTGTTCCAGGCGCGCGATGATCTCGGAGTTCATGCTGCGGTGATGGTTGCGCGCTACCTCGGCAATGCGCTCACGCATCCCATCTGGCAGGCGGACGACAAACTTGTCAGCGGTGCGGCTGGAGTAAATAGCCTGTTTCATTGGGCGCATATAAATTGACCGGATTTACTGGTTCAGGGGACGCGGTTCTCAAATTGGCCGCACGGGGTGGAAATACGACCGTGGCGACAACAAAATGTTCAACCCTCGTGGAAAATTGGATGCTCATCTTGCCTCATGGTCGCCGTTTCCTTGGCGTCAATTCTGTGACAAATAGTGAGCCCGGTAAAGGCTTTCTGCCAGTACCAATTATCAGAAATGAGCACTGGTTTGAAAAGTTTTACATGCTCCGACTTGTCCCGCCGTCAGTCTTCTGCCGTCAAAAACGGGTAAAACGCAGCAAAAGGCCAAGAAAACTCCTAGAATGCGCGGGTTTCCTTCCATAGAGCATAGTGGCTATGCAACATGACGCAAGCGCACGGCGATCAGCGACAGGCCGCCTGATATTTCTGATAGGACCGTCGGGTTCAGGGAAAGATTCCCTGATCGATGCCGCGCGCGAGCAACTCACTGCTGCCGGGGTAAAAATTGCTCGCCGCATCATCACGCGCTCGGCCGAAGCCAAGGGCGAAGCAGCCCAAGGCGTCACTGCCCAACAGTTCGAAGCGATGCGTGCGCAGGGTGCCTTTGCCATGCATTGGCAAGCCAATGGGCTGAGCTACGGGATCGCGCAGCACGTTGATCAATGGCTGGAAGCGGGCAGCGCGGTGCTGGTGAACGGCTCTCGTGCCTATCTGGCTGAAGCGCGGCGGCGCTACCCAGATCTTCTGGCAGTGCTCATTGATGTGAAGCCCCAGGTATTGCGCCAGCGCTTGCTGGCCAGAGGCAGGGAAACCCCGGACGAGATCGAACAGCGGCTGGCGCGTAATGCGGGGCTGCAAGCCTTCGACGACCCTGCTGTGCATGTGCTGGACAATTCCACTACGCTCGAGGCAGCGGTGACCGGGTTGTTCAAACTGCTTCATGATGAAGGCGTGATCCCGTACCTGGCCCAACCAGCCACGGAACCGCAGAAAAGGATTACGTGAAAAAGGCCTGTTGCAGCATGACAAACGGCAGCATGCTGGTTAACATGCTGGCCGTCCAACCGTGCAGTGTTCACTGCCCGGTTCTAGCGTCTCAGTAGCTCAATTGGATAGAGCATCCCCCTCCTAAGGGGAAGGTTGCAGGTTCAATTCCTGCCTGGGACGCCATTCTTCAAAACGATCCCACACCTTCATCGCCCTCCGACGCTTTTGTCGGCAGACGTGCGCGCGCTTTGCCTACAGCCCCCAGTGCTTCAATGCCCACAGCGCGCCCATGCCCACGCCCAGCGTCAACAGCGTGCTGCGCGTACGCCAGGCCACCAGGCCCGCCAGTATCGCGGCGGGAATTTGCGGGTTCATCCAATCGAAGTCGGCGTGCCGGTCAGGGAACACCACGGCCGGCAGCACCAGTGCGGCCAGCACGCTGGCTGGCACGTAGGCCAACGCGCGGCGAAACAGCGGCGGGATGCGCAGCACGGTGTAGAACTCGATGAACGACAAGCGGACCGCGAAGGTGCCCAGGCCGATCAGCAGGAAGGTAATCCATTGGCTCATTTCGCTCATCATGCGTCCTGCTCGATGTGTTCATCCGCTACGGGCTGTACGGGTTTTGTTTTCTGCAGGTTCTCGAGGGTCAGGCCGGCGATGATCCCACCCAATGCACCCGCCAACAGGCCCAGGTTATAAGGCAGGTCGACCGCCAGCACCGCGAGCACGCCACCGGTCAGCGCGGCGCCGAGCGTCGCCCGGTTGCGGATGCTGGGGATCAGCAGCGCCAGGAACGACAAAGGGATGGCAAAGCCCAGCGACCAGTCTTCGGGGATGCCCGCGCCCAGGTACATGCCGGCCAGCACCGAAAGGTTCCAGCCAAACCACATGGTAATTGCCGTGCCAGCGTAGTAGTGAAAGGCGAAGCGCCCGAGCTCGCCTGAAGACATCTTCAATGAGCACAAGGCAAAGGATTGGTCGGAAAGCAGGTAGGCCATCGGCCATTTATGGCGCCGTGGCAGGTGGCTCAGGTGCGGGGCGAGGCTGGCGCTGTACATCAGGAAGCGAAGGTTGATCACCAGCGCCGTGACCACCATCGTCACCGGCAGGGCGCCGCTTTGCATCAATTGCATCACCACCATCTGCGCGGAGCCGGAATAGAACAGCAGCGTCATGCCGATGGCATCGGCGGGCGACAGGCCCATGCCGATGGCCGTGACCCCCGTGATCAAACCAAAGGGTACGACCCCGGAGGTCAATGGCAGGACGCTGTGGGCGCCCTGTCTGAACGCTTGGGTCGCGCTGGGGTACGGCATTTGAATTCCTTGACGGTGTACGGGAGGGGGATGCTCGCTCCCAAGGTAATGCGCGTGAAAGTTGCCCGCAATGGCTGCGTGTTCAAGGTGTCGCCCCCTGCCAGAGGAAGGGGGCATTGCTCAACGATGGATCAGCGCGGTCAATCTATGTTGTTGGCCGCGGACCAATCGGCGTACCAGGTGCGGAACAACGCGTACTGCTGTTCGGCATAGCGGCGTTGGGCGTCGCTCAATGCATCGCTTTCGTTGAAGTGCAGGGTGTATTCCTGGTCACCATTGAGCACCATCAGGTGCTTGTAGTACAGGACCAGGTCGCAGCCTTCATCGAACGACGACAGCACGGCCAGGGCCGCTTCCAGCTCGCCGGCCAGCCGGCGCGCTTTTGCATCGCCTTTGGCTGCGCGTTTGGCCAGCGCGACCAGGTGCAGCACTTCGCGCGGCAGGGCATTGCCGATGCCGGTGATGGCGCCGGTGGCATTGCAGTTGACGAAACCGTGCACCACCTGGGTATCGACGCCCACCATCAAGGTCACGTCGTCATCTTTGGAGGTGATGAATTCTGCGGCATAGCGCAGGTCGGCACCGCCGCCGAATTCCTTGAAGCCGATCAGGTTCGGGTGCTCGCGGCGCAGTTCGAAAAACAGGTCGGCGCGGGTCGCGAAACCATAGTATGGGCTGTTGTAGATCACCGCCGGCAGCTGAGGGGCAGCGTCGAGAATAGCCTTGAAGTGGGCCTTTTGGGCTACTGCCGAGGCGCCGCGGGACAGCACGCGAGGGATCACCATCAAGCCTTGGGCGCCGACTTTGGCCGCATGGGCGGCATGGGCCACGGCTTCGCGGGAATTGACCGCGCCGGTGCCAACGATGGTCGGGATGCCGGCGGCGACCAGGCGGGCCACGCCTTCCTGGCGCTCGGCCTCGGTCAGCAGCGGCCAGTCGCCCATGGAGCCGCAATACACCACGGCGCTCATGCCGGCGTCTATCAGCTCGCGGCCTTTGCGTACCAGCGCGTCGAAGTCCGGTTTGCGGTCCGGGGTGCAAGGGGTCATCAGTGCGGGGATGGTGCCGGTGAAGATGTTGCTCATGGTCATTACCTCGAGAGTTGTCGTTCTTGTTGGTCTGTCAGCGCTTGGCAGTGCGCGCCACGGATTCTTCGTCCACCGCCCGCAGCGATTTGCCGCGCGTCTCCCTGGCACCGGCCACGGCAATGATCGAGATCACGGCGGAGGCCACCAGGTACCAGGCGATCGGTGTGGAACTGTTGTATTCCTTGAGCAGGGTCACCGCGATCAGCGGGGCCAGCGAACCGGCGAGGATTGGCGCGACCTGGTAGCACAGCGACAGGGCGGTGTAGCGCACATGGGTGGGGAACAGCTCGGCCATCAGGGCGGAGTAGGGCGCGTAGGTCATCGACTCGATGGCCAGCCCCAGGGTGATGGCGGCCATGATCAGCCAGTTGTTGCCGGTGTCCATCATCGGGAAGCCGATGAACCCCCAGAACGCGGTGAGCACGGCGCCGATCAAGTACACAGGCTTGCGCCCGATGATGTCCGAGAGGTAGCCCATGAACGGGATCATGAAGAAGTGCAGCAGGTGAGCGCCAAACATCAGCAGCAGGATCTGTGACGTGTCCTTGTGCACCACCAGTTTGAGGTAGGTGATGGAGAAGGTGACGACGATGTAGTACAGAATGTTTTCGGCAAACCGCGCACCAATGCCGATCAGCACCTCGCGCCAGTATTTGGTGACCACCTCGACCACGCCCAGCTGCTGGCTTTCCATCAACTGCTGGCGGGCCTGGGCTTCTTTGAAGATGGGCGCATCGTCGACCCGGGTACGGATCCAGTAGCCAATCAGCACGACCACCGCCGAGAACCAGAACGCAACGCGCCAACCCCAGTCCAGGAACTGCGCTTCGGTCAGGTTGGTGGAGAGCAGCAGGAGGATGACCGTGGCAATCAGGTTGCCTGCTGGCACGCCGGCTTGCGGCCAGCTGGCCCAGAAGCCGCGGCGGTTATCCGGGCTGTGTTCGGACACCAGCAATACCGCGCCTCCCCATTCACCGCCAAAGGCAAAGCCCTGGATCAACCTCAGTACCACCAGCAAGATGGGGGCGGCGTAACCGATGCGTTCGAAGGTGGGCAAGCAGCCCATCAGGAAGGTGGTCACCCCGACGACGATCAGGCTGATCTGTAGCAAGTGCTTGCGGCCGACCTTGTCGCCGTAGTGGCCAAACACCAAGCCGCCGATGGGGCGTGCGAGAAAGCCCACGGCGTAAAGGGCGAAAGCCGCGATGATGCCGTCCATCGCACTGCCGGTCTGGCGGAAGAACAGCTGGCCGAACACCAAGGCCGATGCTGTGCCATAGAGAAAGAACTCGTACCACTCGGCAACAGCGCCCGCCATCGCGGCTGCCACCACACGTTTGATGCCCGCAGGCGCCTTGTCTGCTGTGTTCACGGCATTCACTGATGCCGCCGTTGAGGGTGTGGCCATCGTTTTGCACTCCGATACGTATTATTGGAAGAAGGAGTAGGCAGTTCGGCATCGATTGGGTGCCGTGCATTCCTTATATGGTATTTCGTATACGATATCTAGATAAGCAAAAACGAAGCCAAACAGGCCGGTCTCGGTATGGCGTGTAGGAGCAGCTTTGTGCTGCGAAGAGGCCGGTGCTGTCGGCGGAGATTTACGGGGCTATTACGGGCCTCTTCGCAGCACAAGGCTGCTCCTACAAAGGGCGCGCGGTGGGTGAGTGAGTTAGTTATGGGGCAGGTGATCGTAAAGGCTTTGGCACACACCATTGATGTGCGCTTCGATCAGCCGAGCGGCCAGCTCCACATCCCGCGCACGGCATGCGGCGACGATATCGCGATGCTCGTGATCGGCCCGGTCCTTGCCCGCCGACAAACTCATCTGCATACGCAAATACCGTTCGACCTTGTCATGGATGGAGCGAATCAGGCCGATCAAATAGGGGCGTTTCGCCGGCTCGTATAAACAAGCGTGCAACGCCCAGTTGAGGTCGGCCCAACGGCCGATGTCATCCTCGCCGATAAACTCTGCGCAGATGGCTTCGGCACGGGTAAAGTGTTCTTCGGTCATGTTGGGGATCGCCAGGCGGATCGCCTTCACTTCCAGCAGCACCCTTACCTCGAACATCTGCGCCAGTTCGGGCTCCGAGATGCGCGTGACCAGTGCGCCGCGGTTACGATGAAAGTCCACCAGGCCTTCCGCTTCAAGGCGTTTCAAGGCTTCACGCACGGGAATCTTGCTGACATTGAAGGCTTGCGCCACCTCGTCCTGGCGCACGGGTTCGCCTTCGGCGAGCTGGCCTGAAATGATCGCCTCACGCAGGTGCTTGGCGATGATTTCGGACATTGAAGGGGTTGCCCCCAGGTTGGTGGCTTTGAACGACGGCAGCGGCACAGGATTTTCCAGCAGGCGGGCTTGGCGGATATGTTATACGAAATGCAGGGTTATCCAAACCAACCGCCTGCGTTGTTTCACGCTTAGCTGGCTGCCTGTTCCTCGTCACTCGCAGTGGCTTGCTGCTGGGTGAGTTGCTCCTCGACCTTCGCATGGAGCTTGCGCTCGATGTCTTCCTTCATACGCTGGGCGATCAGTTCGTCGACCTTCGCCCTCGCCTCAGGCGGCAAGGCGTTGTACTCCTCCTCGGTCAGGCCCATTTCGAGCAGCAGCTTTTCCTTGATCAACTCGCCAGGCGACTTGGCCATGAAATCGCGAAAGTCCTGCAAGGCGCTGCTGGTCGCCTCTATTTCAGCGCTGGCTTGCTGGCGCGCAGGGACCTCAGGGTTTTGCAGCGCTACCTTGAGTTTGGCAAAGGCTTCTTCGCGTGCATCCTCGGCGTTTTGCTGTGAGGTATTGCTTTGATTGTGCTGTTGCGCTGCGGCGTTGCCGGTAGCCACTGGCGCGCGCAGTTGCGCGGCCTGGGCAACGGCCTGTTCATCAGGGACGCGCTGGGGTTGGTGAGCGGTGGGCTGCCAGCTGACGCCGTTGTGGGCGATTATCATGTTTCCTCCTTGGAAATCTCATTGGCAGGCATTACGCGCAAAAGCCATGCCAGCACTGAACAGGCGCAAAATAGGGCTTTGGGCCTATTCCGGTTACTTCCCGCTGGGCATATGCTTGCCCGTCAGAGGCATTGCCTTGCCGCATGCGGCAACCATCAATACTGTCGGCAGCCCCTTGAACGGAGCGCAGTTGCTGGGCATCAGGGAGAGCGTCCATGAGTCAGGAAACCATGCCGGCACCCGCCGGCTTCAGTGAGCAGCAGCTGCAGACCTTGTTCGCGTTGGTCAGTGACGGCATCTGGGACTGGAATGCCAACACCGGCTACGTCTACCGCAACCCAGGCTGGTACGCCATGCTCGGTTATGCCAGCCATTCCATGGCCAACTCGGTGCTCACCTGGGAAAGCGTGATTCACCCGGAGGACTACCCGCGGGTCATGGCGCATTTCGAGGCCTACATCAATTACCGCAACGAGCGCTACCTGATCGAGTACCGCTGCCGCTGCCAGGATGGCAGCTACCTGTGGATCGAAGACAGCGGCTACATCATCGCCCGCAACGACGACGGCTCGGTGGCCCGCATGCTTGGCGCCCACCGCAATATCGATGCCGGCAAGCGGCGGGTGGCCCAGCTTGAGCAGCAGAACCTGTCGCTGGAAACCTTGGTGGCCGAGCGCACCCGCGAGCTGTCCTGGGTCAACCAGCAATTGCAGCGTCAGCTGGATGAAAACCGCGAGCTGGCCGAGCGCGATGCGCTGACCCGCATCGCCAATCGGTACCGGCTGGAAAAGGTGTTGCAGCAAGAGTGCGAGCGCGCCCAGCGCTTCCGCCACCCCTTGTCGCTGATTGCCATGGACGTGGATGACTTCAAGCCGATCAACGACCACTACGGCCATGCCCGTGGCGATGCGGCGTTGGTGCAGGTGGCCGAAAACCTGCGCACCTGCCTGCGCGAGCATGACCTGCTGGCGCGCTGGGGCGGTGACGAGTTCGTGATCGTGCTGCCGCAGACGGCGCTGGACGATGCGCTTGAAGTGGCCGCACGGTTGCGTCAGGTAATGGAGCAGGTGGAGCCGGTTGGCGAGTGTCGCCTGACCATGAGCTATGGGGTGGTGCAGTGGCAGGAGGGTGAAGACCCGGATGATTTGTTGGCCCGCGCTGACAAGGCCCTGTATCGCGCCAAAGGCGTGGGTAAGAACGCGATAGCTGAATGAGCTAACGATGGGTGAATGGGTCGCACAGCGGCCCCTTTGGCCGCCACAGGTCCCCGCTGAGCGAAAGAAAAAAGACCCGCAGCGCCTTGCGGCGCAGCGGGCCAAATCGGCCTCAGCCGCTTCAGTGTCAGATATGCAAGGCGTGGCCCAGTGCTCGCAACGCAGCTTCCTGTACCGCTTCACCCAGCGTCGGGTGGGCGTGGATGGTACCGGCGATGTCCTCAAGGCAAGCGCCCATTTCCAGCGATTGGGCAAACGCCGTGGACAGTTCCGAGACCGCCACGCCAACCGCCTGCCAACCCAAGATCAGGTGATTGTCGCGCCGCGCCACCACGCGAACGAAGCCGGCTTTCGACTCAAGGCTCATGGCCCGCCCATTGGCCGCGAACGGGAACTGCGCAACGATGCAGTCCAGGCCTTGTTGGCTGGCTTGCTCCGGCGTCTTGCCGACCACCACGATTTCCGGGTCGGTGAAGCACACCGCGGCGATCGCATTCGGCTCGAAGCGCCGTGCCTTGCCGGCAATGATCTCGGCGACCATCTCGCCCTGGGCCATGGCCCGGTGTGCGAGCATCGGTTCACCCGCCACGTCGCCGATGGCCCAGACATTGCGCATGCTGGTCTGGCAGCGTTCGTCGATGGCGATGGCGGCGCCGTTCATCTTCAGTTCCAGTGATTCAAGGTTGAAGCCTTGAGTACGCGGTCGCCGGCCCACAGCCACCAGCACCCGGTCGGCCTCCAGGCGCAGTGGCTGGCCCTGGCCGTCACGGGCCAGCAGGCAACCGTTTTCGTAACCCTCGACGCTATGGCCCAGGTGCACGGCGATACCCAGCTTCTTCAGCGCCTCGGCCACTGGGGCGGTTAGTTCGCTGTCGTAGGTCGGCAGGATGCGCTCGCGCGCTTCCACCACGCTCACCTGCGCGCCCAGCTTACGGTAGGCGATACCCAGCTCCAGGCCGATATAACCACCGCCCACCACAACCAGATGCTGCGGCAAGGCCTCGGGTGCCAGCGCTTCGGTCGAAGAAATGATCGGCCCGCCCAGCGGCAGCATCGGCAGTTCGACGCTGTTGGAACCTGTGGCCAGCAACAGGTGCTCGCACTGGATGCGTTGGCCGTCGACGTCGACATGCTTGCCGTCGAGGACCTTCGCCCAGCCATGGATCACCTTGACCCCGTGCTTCTTCAGCAAGGCAGCCACCCCGGTGGTCAGGCGGTCGACGATGCCGTCTTTCCAGGCCACGCTGCGGGTGATGTCCAGGCGCGGTGAGCTGACACTGATGCCCAGTGCCGATGGCTCGGTGTAGCGCGAGGTCTGGTGGAACTGCTCGGCGACATGAATCAGCGCCTTGGACGGAATACAGCCAACGTTGAGGCAAGTGCCGCCCAACGCCTGGCCTTCCACCAGCACGGTGGGAATACCCAGTTGCCCGGCGCGGATGGCGGCTACATAGCCGCCAGGGCCGCCGCCGATGATCAGCAGGGTGGTTTCGATAGTCTGTTGCATGCTCACTCCACGAACAGGCAGGCGGGTTGCTCAAGCAGGCCACGCACGGCCTGGATGAACAGCGCAGCATCCATGCCGTCGACCACCCGGTGGTCGAACGAGCTGGACAGGTTCATCATCTTGCGTATGACGATCTGGCCGTCGATCACCATCGGCCGCTCGACCATGCGGTTGACGCCGACGATCGCCACTTCCGGGGTGTTGACCACCGGGGTACTGACGATGCCGCCCAACGCGCCGAGGCTGGTCAGGGTGATGGTCGAGCCGGACAGTTCCTCGCGGCTGGCCTTGTTGTTGCGCGCAGCGGTCGCCAAACGGCCGATCTCGCTGGCATTGCCCCACAGGCTGCCGGCTTCGGCATGGCGCAGTACCGGTACCATCAGGCCATTGTCGCCTTGGGTGGCGATGCCCACATGCACCGCGCCATGGCGGGTGATAACTTGCGCTTCGTCGTCATAGGTGGCGTTGATCTGCGGGAAGTCGCGCAGGGCCACGACCAACGCGCGGACCAAAAACGGCAGCAGGGTCAGCTTGCCGCGGCTGTCGCCGTGCTTCTGGTTGAGCTGCTGGCGCAGGGCTTCCAGGGCCGTGACGTCGATCTCTTCGACGTAGCTGAAATGCGCGACCCGGCGCTTGGCGTCCTGCATGCGCTGGGCGATTTTGCGGCGCAGGCCGATGACTTGCACCTGCTCGCTGTCGGTACGCTTGGCGTAGCCACTGGGCGCTTGCCCGGCGGCGGTCTGTGGCTTGCTCATGAACGCATCGAGGTCTTCGTGCAGGATGCGCCCGGCTGGGCCGCTGCCATGCACGTAGCGCAGCTCGATGCCGGTATCCAGTGCACGCTTACGCACAGCCGGGGAGGCCAGCGGCTTGTCGCCCGCCTGGCGCGGCACGATGGGCGCGGCTGTGGCGGTGGCTGCAGCCTGGCAGGCCGGCGCTGCGACTGCGGCACGCGCTGGCGGTGTGTTGGCTACTGGTGCGGCCACTGGCTCGACGGGCTTGGCTTCAGCGGGCTTGCCCTGCGGCGCGTCGACATGGTTGCCGCTACCTTCCACTTCGATGCGGATCAGCTCGCTGCCGACCGCCATCACTTCACCCGGCTGGCCTCCCAGGGCCAATACCTTGCCGCTGACCGGCGAAGGGATTTCCACGGTCGCCTTGTCGGTCATGACATCGGCCACCACCTGGTCTTCGGCGATCACATCACCGACCTTGACGAACCACTCGACCAACTCGACTTGCGCGATGCCTTCGCCAATGTCCGGCATCTTGATGACGTGCGTGCCCATTCAGACCTCCATGACCCGTTTCAATGCCGCACCTACCCGCGAAGGCCCTGGGAAGTAAGCCCATTCCTGTGCATGAGGGTAGGGGGTGTCCCAACCGGTGACGCGCTCGATCGGCGCTTCGAGGTGATGGAAGCAGTGCTCCTGAACCAGCGCCACCAGCTCGGCACCGAAACCGCAGGTACGGGTAGCCTCGTGCACCACCACGCAACGGCCGGTCTTTTTCACCGACTCGACGATGGTCTCCAGGTCTAGCGGCCACAGGCTGCGCAGGTCGATGACTTCGGCATCGACGCCGGTTTCTTCGGCAGCCACTTGGGCCACGTAGACCGTGGTGCCATACGTCAGCACGGTAACGTCGCTGCCGGGGCGGGTGATTGCCGCCTTGTCCAACGGCACGGTGTAATAGCCATCCGGTACGGCGCTGTGCGGGTGCTTGGACCACGGCGTCACAGGGCGGTCGTGGTGGCCGTCGAACGGGCCGTTGTAGAGGCGTTTTGGCTCAAGGAAGATGACCGGGTCGTCGCATTCGATCGAGGCGATCAGCAGGCCCTTGGCGTCATAGGGGTTGGACGGCATGACGGTACGTAGCCCGCACACCTGGGTGAACATCGCTTCGGGGCTCTGGCTGTGCGTTTGGCCGCCATAGATGCCGCCACCGCAGGGCATGCGCAGGGTCAGCGGGGAGATGAACTCGCCGGCCGAGCGATAGCGCAGGCGGGCCATTTCCGACACGATCTGGTCGGAGGCCGGGTAGAAGTAGTCGGCAAACTGGATTTCCACCACCGGGCGCAGGCCGTAGGCGCCCATGCCCACGGCAGTGCCGACGATGCCGCTTTCCGAGATCGGGGCGTCGAACACGCGCGACTTGCCGTACTTGGTCTGCAAGCCTTCGGTGCAGCGGAACACGCCACCGAAGTAGCCGACGTCCTGGCCGTAGATCACGACATTGTCGTCACGCTCGAGCATGATATCCATGGCCGAGCGCAGGGCCTGGATCATGGTCATGGTAGTGGTGGCCATGGCGGTTTCCGGGTTGATGCTGTTGTTATGGTCGTTCATCTCAAACCCCCAGTTCCTGGCGTTGACGGCGCAGGTGTTCGGGCATTTCCTTGTACACGTCCTCGAACATCGAGGCCGCGCTCGGGATATGGCCGTTGGCCAGGGTGCCGTACTGTTCAGCTTCCTTCTGCGCGGCGATGACCGCAGCCTCGAACTCGGCGGTGACCGCCTGGTGTTCTTCTTCGGACCAATGACCGATCTTGATCAGGTGCTGCTTCAGGCGGGCGATCGGGTCGCCCAGCGGGAAGTGGCTCCAGTCATCGGCAGGGCGGTACTTGGACGGGTCGTCGGAGGTGGAGTGCGGGCCGGCACGGTAGGTGACCCATTCGATCAGGCACGGGCCCAGGCCACGGCGGGCGCGTTCGGCGGCCCAGCGCGAGGCGGCGTACACAGCGACGAAGTCGTTGCCGTCGACGCGCAGGGAGGCGATACCGCAGCCCACGCCACGGCCGGCGAAGGTGGTCGATTCACCGCCAGCAATGGCTTGGAAGGTGGAGATCGCCCACTGGTTGTTGACCACGTTGAGGATCACCGGCGCGCGGTACACGTGGGCAAAGGTCAGGGCGGTGTGGAAGTCCGACTCGGCGGTAGCGCCGTCGCCGATCCAGGCCGAGGCGATCTTGGTATCGCCCTTGATCGCCGAGGCCATGGCCCAGCCGACCGCCTGCACGAATTGGGTCGCCAGGTTGCCGCTGATGGTGAAGAAGCCGGCCTCGCGTACCGAATACATGATCGGCAGCTGGCGCCCTTTGAGCGGGTCGCGCTCGTTGGACAGCAACTGGCAGATCATCTCCACCAGCGACACGTCGCGGGCCATCAGGATGCTCTGCTGGCGGTAGGTGGGGAAGCACATGTCGGTGCGGTTCAGGGCCAGGGCCTGGGCGCTGCCGATGGCTTCCTCGCCCAGGCTCTGCATGTAGAAGGACATCTTTTTCTGGCGCTGGGCAACCACCATGCGGCTGTCGAAGATGCGCGTCTTGAGCATGGCGCGCATGCCTTGGCGCAGCACCTGCGGGTCGATGTCTTCGGCCCATGGGCCGAGGGCGTCACCGTGCGCGTCCAACACGCGGATCAGGCTGTTGGACAGCTCTGCGGTGTCGGCAGCGTCGACGTCGATGGACGGTTTGCGGACAACACCTGCATCGTTCAGACGCAGGTAGGAAAAATCGGTCTGGCAGCCTGGCCGGCCGGTGGGCTCGGGCACATGCAAACGCAGGGGGGCGTACTCGTTCATGCTTTTTACGCTCGCTCGAATGTTGTTTTTGTGAGCTCTGAAGCGGCCGCCGCTGAGTACCGGCTTGTGACTGGTAAGTCAGCGTCACCTACATCTTAGTGGCACGGCGGGAGAATTTTTCTCTCAAGTTGGTTGCCTTTGCTGACGGGCGCAGATAAACATTCCGCATAAACACAAAAAACCGGTGAATTTGTCTCATGCGCAAACTCGATCGTACCGATATCGGTATTCTCAACAGCCTTCAGGAAAACGCCCGCATCACCAACGCGGAGCTGGCGCGCTCGGTGAACCTGTCGCCCACCCCCTGTTTTAATCGGGTCAAGGCGATGGAAGAGCTGGGGGTGATCCGCCAGCAGGTGACCTTGTTGTCGCCGGAGGCGTTGGGGCTGGACGTGAATGTGTTCATCCATGTGAGCCTGGAAAAACAGGTCGAGCAGTCGCTGCACCGCTTTGAGGAAGAGATCGCCGAGCGCCCCGAGGTGATGGAGTGCTACCTGATGACGGGCGACCCGGATTACCTGCTGCGGGTATTGCTGCCCAGTATTCAAGCGCTGGAGCGGTTTCTCGATTACCTGACGCGGTTGCCGGGCGTGGCGAATATCCGGTCGAGTTTTGCCTTGAAGCAGGTGCGCTATAAAACGGCGCTGCCATTGCCCGCGAATGGGATGACCCTGCGCGAATAAGGGAAGCGGAATTACACACACCTGTAGGAGCAGCCTTGTGCTGCGAAGAGGCCGGTAATGGCTGCAAAGATGTGCAGCGCGATCACCGGCCTCTTCGCAGCACAAGGCTGCTCCTACAGAATGGGGGCCATCCAGAATCAGGTGCTTGATATTTTAAACACCCCCAGCCTATGTTGTTGCCAGCCTATAACAACAAGGACAAGCGTCATGACCACCCCAGGCCCGAGCACCCTCGCCGAGCACCTCCAGGGCATCGATGAAATCGAATGCGTCACCCCCGACCTCAACGGAGTGCCGCGCGGCAAGGTGATGACCGCCGAGGGCTTCCTCGAAGGCCGGCGCCTGCAGATGGCCCGCGGTGTACTGTTGCAATGCATCATGGGGGGGTACCCGCCGGCACGGTTCTATGGCAGTGATGATGGCGACCTGGCGCTGGTGGCCGAGCCTGCTCACATTCACCGCCTGCCCTGGAGCGAAGACGGCCGGGCGTTGGCGATCTGCGATGCCAACGAACTGGATGGCAGGTCTTCGGCATTGTCCACCCGCGGTCAGCTCAAGGCGGTCATCGCCCGCTATGCGGCGTTGGGCCTGGCGCCGGTGGTGGCGACAGAGCTCGAGTTTTTTGTTTTCGCCCCTAACACCGACCCCCTGCAGCCGTTCTTGCCGCCACTGGGCAAGGATGGCCGCCGTGAGCTGGGCCATTCGGCGTTCAGTGTCAGCTCCAACAACGGCCTGCGGCCGTTCTTCAATGAGGTCTACCGCTGCATGGCGGCGCTTGGCCTGCCGCGTGACACCTTCATGCACGAGATGGGCATCAGCCAGTTCGAGATCAACCTCTTGCACGGTGACCCGCTGCTGCTGGCCGACCAGACGTTCCTGTTCAAACACCTGCTCAAGGAAGTGGCGCTCAAGCATGGGCTGACTGTGGTGTGCATGGCCAAGCCATTGGCGCATACGCCGGGCAGTTCCATGCACATCCACCAGAGCCTGGTGGACATCGACAGCGGCCGAAATGTGTTCAGCGATGACCAGGGGCAGCCGACCGAGACCTTCTACCACTTCATCGGCGGCCAGCAGGCGTGCATGGCCGACTTCACCGCGCTGTTCGCGCCCAACGTCAATTCGTATCAGCGGCTTTGTCACCCCTACGCCTCGCCCAACAATGCCTGTTGGTCCGAGGACAACCGTGCCGCAGGGCTGCGCATCCCGGCCAGTGCGCCGGTGGCCCGGCGTGTCGAGAACCGCCTACCGGGCGCCGACGCCAACCCCTACCTGGCCATCGCCGCCAGCCTGGCGGCCGGGCTGCATGGCATCGAGCAACGCCTGCAGCCGACCCCGGCGATTCAGGGTGAGTTCGCTGTGCCAGAGCACCTGAGCCTGCCATGCACGCTGCACGCGGCACTCGAACGGCTCAAGCGCAGTGCACTGGCGCGGGAACTGTTCGGGGCTGAGTTCATCGAAGGCTACGTCGCCACCAAGACCCTGGAGCTGAGCGATTTCTTCGACGAGATCACACCCTGGGAGCGGCGTGTGCTGGCAGCACAGGCCTGATCGCGACACAACCACTACTGGACGCGTCCCCCGTTGGCTATTTCGCCGGCAGGGGACTGCGCCGCGGCAAAATTGCTTTTATGCTAGCCAGCAAGCCAACGCCACCTGACCAGGGAGCCCGACGGGACGTATGCGAAACATCTGGAAGCCGTTTCAGTCGCTGTATTTCGCTGCCTTGATGATGCTTATCGGCTCGGGCTTGCTCAGTACCTACCTGGCACTGCGCCTGGCAGCCGATCATGTCGACAGCTTATGGGTCGGTGCGTTGATGGCCGCCAACTACTTTGGCCTGGCCGTGGGCGGCAAGGTCGGCCACCGGCTGATCGGCCGGGTAGGGCACATCCGCGCGTATGCGACCTGCGCCGGCATCGTCTGTGCGGCGGTGCTGGGCCATGGCATGACCAACTGGCTACCGGCCTGGGTCGGGCTGCGGATGGTGGTCGGCTTGGGGATGATGTGCCAGTACATGGTCATCGAGAGCTGGCTCAACGAACAAGCCGACGCCAAGCACCGGGGTGCAGTGTTCAGTGGCTACATGATCGCCTCGTACCTCGGGTTGGTACTCGGCCAACTGATCCTGGTGGTGCACCCTGAACTCGGCCCTGAGCTGCTGATGCTGGTTGCCATGTGCTTTGCCCTGTGCCTGGTGCCGGTGGCAATGACCCGGCGCATCCACCCGGCGCCTTTGCGGCCGGCGCCGATGGAGCCGAAATTTTTCATCAAGCGCGTGCCGCAGTCACTCAGTACGGTGCTGGGCTCGGGCTTGATCGTCGGCTCGTTCTACGGCCTGGCGCCGCTGTACGCCTCCAGCCAGGGGTTGAGCACGGAGCAGATCGGTCTGTTCATGGGTAGCTGCATCTTTGCCGGGCTGGTAGTGCAGTGGCCATTGGGCTGGCTGTCTGACCGCTACGACCGCGCGGTGCTGATCCGCAGTGCCGCGGTGGGGCTGGCGCTGGCCTCTGCGCCCTTGGCGATCTTGCCCAGCGTGCCGTTGGAGCTGCTGTTCGGCATCGGCTTTGTCATCTCGTTGCTGCAGTTTTGCCTGTATCCGTTGGCGGTGGCGTTTTCCAATGACCATGTGGAGAGCGAGCGCCGCGTCTCGCTGACGGCCATGCTATTGGTCACCTATGGTGTCGGCGCCTGTATTGGGCCGCTGGCTGCTGGGGTACTGATGAAGGTATTGGGCGCGCAGATGCTCTATGCCTTCTTCGTGTTCTTCGCGCTGGTGCTGGTGTGGCGCATTCGGCCGAAAGCGGTCACCGGGCTGCACCAGGTGCAGGACGCTCCCTTGGGCCACGTGGCGATGCCGGCGGCTGGTTCGCCGTTGTCGGCGGCGCTCGACCCGCGGGTCGATGAGCAGACTGTGCAGGATGTGATGCAGACGCCGGTGGCGGCCGAGGATACCGAAGAAGAGCAGGCGGCGAGTGAGCGAGGGGTCAAGCCTGAGGTCGAGGTCGACAGGTCGGTGTGATGCGGTGTGGGCACCGATGAAGGGGCGCTGCTCGCTTCATCGGTGGGCCACGCGGTGGTTATTCAACTTTGATGTCGTGCAGGTGGAATCTCAGTATGTCGCCCGCTTTGTTGCCAGCGTGCAGGAACCAGTGGCGTAGGGGTGGCCTATTTCTCGAATACCTGGATTCAATTTGCGCGACTCTGTAGCCATCGTTGTTGCGCAGGTAGAACTCGACGTTCTCGGCGCTCTCCAGGTCGCCATCCCATGCGCCGAGCAGCTCCATTTTCCACATGTCCTGCAGGGCCGGCAGCCGGGCCAGTAGGCTGGGTGGGAAGATGCAGTTGGAAAGATCATCCCCCCACGCATACCCATACAAGCCCAGCCAGCCGTTTGAGTTCTGCTCAAGCCGGCCGCTGAGAAACTTCGGGCCAGTCGCGCAGTTGATCCTGTAATAGAGACGGTCCTTCGTTGCCTCGATGAACGTGAAGGTGAATTCGATCGGCTTGAAGCTGACGGAGTCGCCTCGCTTGTCATCGGTGCACAGCCAGCCGTCCTGGTCGGCGGAAAAAAACGGATGGGCCCATAAAGGCGTATCGACCACCCCGACCTGGCCGTATTGGCAATGCAACGCGGCTGTGAATGTTGAACGAATCATAGTGTCCGGCTCCTGGAGGCGCCTGAAGTCGGCGCGGCGCAAGCCACACTATGCAGTCGGTCAAATAACGGTAACAGGGAATCCCTTCTGGCTACAGCGATGGGGCCGCGCAGCAGCCCCTTCGGCTTTCGCTGAAAGCCAGGCAGGCGGATCAGTAATCGTCTTTATCGAACCGTCGCGCTTCGCGCTGTAGCTGGTAGACGAAACTCTCGATCTTGCGCTGCGCCTGGCCGTTGAGGTTATGGAAGCGCACGCCCGCGAAGGTGGTGTTGATACGTTCCTCGAAGTGCAGGTGGCGCAGTTCGACCATGGTGTCGACCAGGCCCAGCGGGTTGCCAGCCTTGAAGCGCTCGTACACCTGACCCAGTTGCAGGCGATCCTCGACGTTGCCGTCGAAACGCAATTTGCAGCCGGTGGCGGAGATGTCCAGCAGCTTGCCGCGCAGGGCGCCGTTGCCTTTGAGGTGGGTGCCGTCGAGGATGATGTCGACCAGTTGCGACAGCTTCAGCGCAGCCCGGAATGCACTGCGGCGCTGGTGGTAGGTCATTTCTTCAGGCATCGCGCCGCGGTAGCAGCGGTGGCCATCGACTTCACTGATGGTGAGCGGGGCATTGCATTCCCAGGCGATGCGCACGCCATCGTGGAAGCCCTCGACGCGGAACGGTTCGCCGTTCTCGATGAATTTTTCCCCGTCGCGGGGGATCATCTCGTCCAGTGCCAGGGTATTGCTGTCGCGATCGACATGCACCACGTAGCTCTGGAAGCGCTGGCTGCGATCAGGGAAGGTGATGATCAGGGGGTCATGGCTTTCCTGCAGCTGTCGCAGGTTGGCCGCGATCTCCAAAGGCGTACTGAGCACCTTTGGCGGCTGCGGGGCATCGGCTTCATTGAACACGGCTAATCACTCTCCAGGCAAAAACGACACACGCAAGTAACGGCATTTTGCCAGTATGTGACGTGGCTTGATAGAAGTATCACACTTGGCTGAGGGCGCGCGGCTTGGCCAGCAGCGAGGTGCTGCCGCGGCTGTCGTAGAGCGACGGAGAATCGCCACCCATGAGGATTCTGACCTGATTGTTGGTGATGTGTTGCTGCACCTGGATGATCCGGCCGTTGGTCTCGTTGACCTGCTGGCAGGTGTCCATCAGTTGCGAGAGCATGTCCAGCCGTTGCAGCATCGCGTCGCCATGCTGTGACTGCGCGGCCACTGCCTGCACACCGGCGCGGTCGGCGCTGAGGCCGAGGCTGGTGAGCAAGTGGCTGCGCCGCTGCCCATGCTGCTCGAGCAAGATGATCAATGACTGCTTGCGGGCCAGGATCTGTTCCAGCAGCGCCATGTCGCGGCCATGCAGGGCAATCGCTTCTTTTTGAAGAAGGTCGAGCAGTTCCTGCATCGGGGCGATGTCATCTTCGATCAGTTGCAGCAAGGTGGTGTCGTGCATGGCTAACTCTTGGCTTTAGTAAGCGTCCGTGAAGTCAGCGCGCCGAACGGTCAGCGCTGGGCTTCGAAATCGAGCAGTTTGCTGGCAACCCGGCCGGCATCGACCTGGTAGCTGCCATCGGCGATGGCCTGTTTCAACTGGGCCACGCGGGCGCTGTTGACGACGGGCTGGTCGCGCAGCGTATCGCTGACCTTCTGCAACTGCTGTGCCTCTTGGCTGAGGTGTACTGCCTCTCCGCTGGCGCTGGTGCCTTTTGGCGCTTCCGGGCTGGCAGCGGCCTTTTCGGCGCTGCCAGCCGCAGCATTGCCGCGAACGCCGCCCGTGACGGACGGAGAGTTATTCAAACGACTGAAGTCGATGACCATGATCAGAAACCCCTGGGTATTTGGACGCTTGCCTTGTTTTCGGCCAACCCGAAAGAAACTTTAGGCCCAATTGCGTAGCCGCCTGTCAGCAAGCCCGCGAACCCGTTTTCTGACACAGTTTAGGAAAAGCGGTTCCACACCGCCAGTACAATGCCGCTACATTGTCACCTCGACCTGGCCGGGGCCGGTCACCCTGGCCTTGATCACCCGTTTGGAATTCAGGTTGCGCACCCGGATCTGTTCGCTCAGGCCGCCCTTGCTCAACGCTTCGCCGGGCATGCGCACGCTCAGGCTGCCGCTGCGGGCAATGATCACCACCTGGTCGCCCTTGCGCACCACCTCCGCTTGCTCAAGGTGCTGTGGGGTAAGGACCTGGTCGATGACCGTGGGGCGTAGCATCTTCATGCCCACCGCCTGGTCCAGCTCGCTGAGAAAACCTTGGCCGAGGGTGCCGACATCGCGCTCGCGCAGCGCCACGTCGCCTTCGCCTACCACGTTGTCCCGCTTGAGCGGGCGGGTGACCACCACCACGTCGCGGAACAGCCGCACCGTTGCCGGCACGAACACGGTCCACGGTGCGGCGCTGTCGCAGCGGACCCGCACCGTGACCCGGCCCAGTGGCTGCGCGGGGCTTTCCAGCGACGCGTCCAGCGGCTGGCTGCACAACGGCATGCGCAAGCGCGGGTCAAGGGTGCTGACCTGGATCTCGTAACGGCCGGCGGTCTGGGTGCTGGCCAGATAATCTTCTACGGTGAATTCAAGAAACCCTTGGGTGACACCGATAAGCTGTTCAGGCAAGGTAAAAGCGTCCGCCAGCGTGCGAACGCCGGGCGCCAGCAGGCACAGCGTGGCCAGCGAGCCAGTCAGCAGGTGCGTCAATCGTCGGAAAAATGTCGTTTTCGTGTACATGGCGCTCAAAAAAGCAAAGCCCGTGCCGACTCGGTACCTGAATTGCAACGAAAGGCTGAAACGTTAAGGAGTCTGGCATGGCGGGTGTTATGGATTCGGTCAACCAGCGCACTCAGCTGGTGGGGCAGAATCGCCTGGAATTGTTGCTGTTCCGCCTCAATGGCGGTCAGCTCTATGGCATCAACGTGTTCAAGGTCAGAGAGGTGCTGCAGTGCCCGGCGCTGACCTTGCTGCCCAAGTCACACCCGGTGGTGCGCGGCGTGGCCAACATTCGTGGGGCGACCATCCCGATCCTCGACCTGTCGATGGCCACCGGGTTGGCGCCGCTGCAGGAAGACACGCGCAACAGTTTTGTGATCATCACCGAATACAACACCAAGACCCAGGGCTTCCTGGTGCACTCGGTCGAGCGCATCGTCAACATGAACTGGGAAGAAATCCACCCGCCACCCAAGGGCACCGGCCGCGACCATTACCTGACAGCTGTCACCCGTGTGGACAACCGCATGGTCGAGATCATCGACGTGGAGAAGGTGTTGGCCGAAGTGGCGCCGTCGTCCGAACAGGTGTCTGCGGGGGTGGTCGATGCCGAGGTGCAGGACAAGGCCGTACTGCTGCGGGTGCTGACCGTCGACGATTCGTCGGTGGCGCGCAAGCAGGTCAGCCGCTGCCTGCAAACCGTCGGTGTCGAGGTGGTGGCGCTCAACGACGGCCGCCAGGCGCTCAATTACCTGCGCCAGCTGGTGGAGGAGGGCAAGCGGCCGGAAGAAGAGTTCCTGATGATGATCTCGGACATTGAAATGCCAGAAATGGACGGCTATACGCTCACCGCAGAGATCCGCAGCGATCCGCGCATGCAAAAATTGCACATCGTCCTGCATACTTCGCTCTCCGGGGTATTCAACCAGGCGATGGTCAAAAAAGTCGGCGCCGATGATTTCCTGGCCAAGTTCAAGCCGGACGACCTGGCCCAGCGCGTGGTCGACCGGATCAAGGCAACGCATTGAAGCAGCCGGGAGCCCGCTCCCGGCACCAGCGATTGAAAAGAGGCGGCAAGAGTGTCTACGGGTAATTTGGATTTCGAACAGTTCCGGGTCTTCCTGGAGAAAGCCTGTGGCATCCTGCTGGGCGAGAATAAGCAGTACCTGGTCTCCAGCCGTCTCAACAAGCTGATGGAGCAACAGGGCATCAAGAGCCTGGGCGAGCTGGTGCAGCGCATCCAGGCCCAACCGCGCAGCGGTTTGCGCGAACAGGTGGTCGACGCGATGACGACCAACGAAACCCTGTGGTTCCGCGATAGCTATCCCTTCGAGGTGTTGAAGAACAAGGTTATCCCCGAGTTCATCAAGAACAACCCAGGCCAGCGCCTGCGCATGTGGTCGGCGGCGTGCTCGTCGGGGCAGGAGCCTTACTCGATCTCGATGGCCATCGACGAGTTCGAGCGCAGCAACCTGGGCCAATTGAAGATGGGCGCGCAGATTGTCGCCACCGACCTGTCCGGGACCATGCTGAACAACTGCAAGACCGGTGAATACGACAGCCTGGCCATCGCCCGCGGCCTGTCGCAAGAGCGCCTGCAGCGCTACTTCGACCCCAAAGGGCCGGGGCGCTGGGCGGTCAAGCCGGCCATTCGCAGCCGCGTCGAGTTCCGCTCGTTCAACCTGCTCGACAGCTACGCGAGCCTGGGCAAGTTCGACATCGTGTTCTGCCGCAACGTGCTGATCTACTTTTCGGCCCAGGTGAAGAAGGACATCTTGCTGCGCATCCACAGCACGCTCAAGCCTGGCGGGTACCTGTTCCTGGGCGCCTCGGAGGCGCTGAACGGGTTGCCGGACCATTACCAGATGGTGCAGTGCAGCCCCGGGATCATCTACCAGGCCAAGTAAAGCCAGACGCGATTCCTGTAGGAGCAGCCTTGCGCTGCGAAGAGGCCGGTGTAGGAGCAGCCTTGTGCTGCGAAGAGGCCGGTGTAGGAGCAGCCTTGTGCTGCGAAGAGGTCGGTGTAGGAGCAGCCTTGTGCTGCGAAGAGGCCGGTGCAAGTGCAGTAAATCTACTGTGGCTTCACCGGCCTCTTCGCAGCACAAGGCTGCTCCTACACGGGCCTGGATTCGGCCGTGATGGTCTGACGTCAATATTTTGTTTTGCCGCTTTTGCCGCCCGGCGATTGCCGCTTTTCCCTCCCCAAGCGGAAGCACTTTGCCGCTTTTCTGGCATTCCGCCTGCCAGCATCCCCCTTGCAACCCCGTGTTTCCGGCCTTTAAGCCGGTTGGCACAGCCCTTGCTATACCTTGACCAACGACACTCCGGTCAACCTCCGAAGGTTTCCCCGACATGAGCATCAGTTTCGACAAGGCGCTTGGCATTCACGAAAAGGCCCTGGGCTTCCGCGCCCAGCGCGCTGAAGTGCTGGCCAACAACATCGCCAACGCCGACACGCCCAACTACAAGGCGCGTGACATGGACTTCTCTTCGGTGCTCGCCGCCGAGAGTGAAAAACAGCAAAGCGGCCGCTTCGCCCTGGACCGGACCAACAGCCGGCACATCGAGGCCGACGGCCTGGCCCTCAGCGACGAGGCGCTCAAGTACCGCACGCCGTTGCAGCCGTCGATCGACCAGAACACCGTGGATGCCCAGATCGAGCAATCGAACTACGCGGAAAACGCCATCGGTTTCCAGGCCAGCTTCACCTTGCTCAACAGTAAATTCAAAGGGCTGGTTTCGGCCCTGCGCGGAGAGTAACCATGTCCCTTTCCAGTGTTTTCAACATTGCCGGCAGCGGCATGAGCGCGCAGAACACCCGCCTCAACACCGTGGCCTCGAACATCGCCAACGCCGAGACCGTGTCGTCGAGCATCGACCAGACCTACCGTGCCCGCCACCCGGTGTTCGCCACCACCTTCCAGAACGCACAGGGCGGCGCCAGCCAGTCGCTGTTCGAGGACCAAGGCGAAGCGGGGCAGGGCGTGCAGGTCAAAGGCATCGTCGAAGACCAGAGCAATCTGGAGGCGCGCTACGAGCCTAACCACCCAGCGGCGAACAAGGACGGCTACGTCTACTACCCGAACGTCAACGTGGTTGAAGAGATGGCTGACATGATCTCTGCCAGCCGTGCGTTCCAGACCAACGCCGAACTGATGAACACCGCCAAAAGCATGATGCAGAAAGTCTTGACCTTGGGTCAGTGATAGGAAGCCGACATGACCACGACCAATTCCACCAGTGACGTCGGCAGCGCGTACCTGACCTCGCTGCAAAAGCAGACCAGCAAGACCGACAGCAGCACCGGCGCTGCCGGCAGTGCGCTGGGCAAGGATGCGTTCCTGCAGTTGCTGGTAACGCAGATGAAAAACCAGAACCCGCTCGACCCGCAGGAAAACGGCGAGTTCGTTGCGCAGCTGGCGCAGTTCAGCAGCCTTGAAAGCATGCAGACGCTGAACGACACGGTGAACTACATCGCCGGTTCGTTCCAGTCTTCGCAGGCGTTGCAGGCCTCGTCGCTGGTTGGGCGCAATGTGATCGTCCAGACCGACAAGGCCTTGGTCGACACCAGCAAAGAGATGAAAGGGTCGGTCAACCTGACCTCGTCGAGTACCGCCACGTCTGTCGGCATTTATGACAAAGACGACAAGCTGGTGCGCACCCTGGACCTGGGCTCCAAGGCCGCCGGCAAGGCCGACTTCACCTGGGATGGCCTGGACGACGACGGCGAGGCGTTGGAGGCGGGTACCTACACCTTCAAGGCCACCGCCAGCATCGATGGCACTTCTACGGCCATGACCACCAACCTGCCGGCCACGGTCACCAGCGTGACCATGGGTACCAACGGCGCTGAAATGACGCTCAACCTCGCCGGGCTGGGCAGCGTCGCGCTGTCCAAAGTTCAAACCATTGGCATCTAGGGCCTAAGTTAACGACAGGAGTAGCACATGTCTTTCAATACCGGCCTTAGCGGCCTCAATGCAGCAAACAAGGCCCTGAACGTCACTGGCAACAACATTGCCAACGTCGCCACTACCGGCTTCAAAGCCTCGCGCGCCGAGTTCGCGGATCAGTACTCCAACTCCATTCGCGGCACCAGCGGCGGCAAGACGGTCGTCGGCACTGGCGTGAGAACCGCTTCGGTGTCGCAGATGTTCACGCCGGGTAACATCAACGGTACCGGCCAAGCCCTGGACATGGCGATCGACGGCAACGGCTTCTTCGCCTTGAATGACAATGGCTCGAAGATCTACACCCGTGCCGGCATGTTCTACAGCGACAAGGAAGGCAATGTCATCAACTCGTCGGGCGCCAAGCTGCAAGGTTATGGGGTTGATGGCAATGGCAATGTCGTCCCGGGCGCGCTGACCGACTTGAAGATCGACACGTCCAACCTGACGCCCAACCCTACCGGGCGCATCACTGAGACGCTCAACCTCAAGTCCAGCGATACCGCCCCGGCCGAGTCGCCGTTCGACCCGGGTAACGTCAAGACCTACAACTACACCTTCAACACCGATGTGTATGACAGCCAGGGCAACCTGCACCAGATGAACCAGTACTTCATGAAGGATGCGGGTACTAACTCCTGGACCATGTACACCACCATCGACGGCCGCAACCCAGCCGACCCGACGTCGACTACCCCGCTGGCAAACACACTGCCATTCAAGAGTGACGGCACCTTGGACACGGCGCTCATGAACGAGGGTGCAGTGGCAGGTGGGCTCACCATCAACGCCGACAAGACCTTCAACCTGGACGGCTGGGTGCCGGCGCAGAAGACGGTTGCAGGTGTGTGGGCCGCCAACGGCGCCAACGCGCATGCCTCTGGGGTCAAGCTGGACATGATCGCCACCACGCAATACAACGCCGCGTCCGCCACGACCGCCAAGAGCGGTGATGGCTTTGCGACGGGTGAGTTGTCTGGCCTGAGCATCGATGCCAGCGGCAACATGTTCGCCAACTTCACCAACGGTGAGAACAAGGTCATCGGCCAGGTCGCACTGGTCAACTTCGCCAACCTCCAAGGCCTGACGCCGGTGGGCGGCACTGCCTGGAAAGAGTCCTACACATCGGGCGTGCCTGTTGTCGGCCAACCGGATACCGGGACGCTGGGGCAGATCACCGGCGGCGCGCTGGAAGACTCGAACGTCGACCTGACCGGCGAGCTGGTCAACCTGATCAAGGCGCAGAGCAACTACCAGGCAAACGCCAAGACCATTTCCACTGAAAGCACCATCATGCAGACCATCATCCAGATGAGCTGATGGTGGTTGGTTTGGTGGAGTGTTGTCTGCAATAGGGGGCGCTTCGCGCCCCTTTCGCGACGCAAGGCCGCTCCTACAGGTCGACGCGATCCTTGTGGGAGCGGCCTTGCGTCGCGAAAGGGCCGCAAAGCGGCCCAAAATCCCAAAGGTTTACCCGATGAAAAGGCTGCTGCTACTAGCGATTCTCCCCATCCTCGCCATGGCCCCCTTGCTCGCCGCCGCCCCCGCCCCCTTCTACCAATGGCAAAGCCTGGCCACCGGCCGTTTCATGTGCTCGGCCACCAACCCAGGCGAAGGCTGGATGCGCTTTTCCGGCCCCTACAACAACGCCGGTTGCCGGGTGTACTGAGCACTGCCTTGCCGCTCGCGGCAAACATCCGCCGACAAACTGACGGTTTTTGCCTCTCGGCGCGCTGCAACCCCTGAATTCATTGGTTTGCGGACCTGGTTCGATTATTGCTTATCCCTGCTCAGTGACAGCGCGGCAGGTACGCGCATAGGAGATGCTGTGGACAAGATGCTTTACGTGGCCATGACCGGCGCTAGCCAGAACGCGCTGGCGCAGAAGGCCCATGCCAACAACCTGGCGAACATTTCCACCAACGGCTTCCAGCGCGACCTGGAGCAGGCGCGCTCGATGCCGGTGTTTGGCGACAGCTTTCCGGCGCGCGCCTTTGCCATGACCGAGCGCCCGGCCACCGACTTCAGCGAAGGCCCGATGGTCGAGACCGGCCGCGAGCTGGACGTGACTGTGACCGGCAAAGGTTTCATCGCTGTACAGGCACCGGATGGCAGCGAAGCCTACGTGCGCACCGGCAGCCTGAACATCGACGCCCTGGGCGTGCTGCGTGCTGGCAACGGCATGCCGGTGATCGGCAACGGCGGCCCGATTGCCATTCCACCCGAGCAAAAAGTGGAAGTGGGTGAAGACGGCACCATCAGCATCCGCGCCATGGGCGAAGACCCGCGCATGATGGCCGAGGTCGACCGCATCAAGCTGGTCAATCCCGACATCAAAAGCCTGACCAAGGGCCTGGACGGCATGATCCACACCACCAATGGCCAACCGGCGGATGCCGACGTCAACGTGCGCGTGGTATCGGGCTTCCTGGAAGGCAGCAACGTCAACGCCGTCGAGGAAATGACCTCGGTGCTGGCGTTGTCCCGTCAGTTCGAACTGCACGTCAAGATGATGAACACGGCCAAGGAAGGCGACGAAGCCATGGCTCGGGTTTTGCAAATCGGCTAATCACATTTGAACGGGTGCCGTAAAACAGGCGCACGAGGAGAACAGCATGCTTCCGGCTCTTTGGGTCGCTAAAACCGGCCTGTCCGCCCAGGATACCAACCTGACGGTCATTTCCAACAACCTGGCCAACGTCTCGACCACCGGCTTCAAACGTGATCGCGCCGAATTCCAGGACCTGCTCTACCAGATCAAGCGTCAACCCGGCGCCCAGTCGACCCAAGACAGCGAGCTGCCTTCGGGCCTGCAGGTGGGTACCGGTGTGCGCATTGTCGGCACCCAGAAAAACTTCACCGCCGGCAGCCTGCAGACCACCGAAAACCCGCTGGACATGGCGGTCAATGGGCGTGGCTTCTTCCAGATTCTGCAGCCGGATGGCACCGTTTCCTACACCCGTGACGGCACCTTCCACCTGAATTCCGATGGCCAGATCGTCAATGCCGATGGGTTGGCGTTGGAGCCTGCGATCGTCGTGCCGAATGACGCACAGACGTTCACCGTTGGCCAGGACGGTACCGTGTCGATCACCACTGCCGGTAACCCGGCTGCTCAGGTCATTGGCAATCTCCAGACTGCCGACTTCATCAACCCTGCCGGCCTTCAGGCAATCGGCAACAACCTGTTCCTGGAAACCGCCGCCAGCGGCGCGCCGCAAGTCGGCACCCCAGGCCTGAACGGCTTTGGCACCACCCTGCAGCAGACCTTGGAAAACTCCAACGTCAGCACCGTGGAAGAGCTGGTGAACATGATCACCACCCAGCGTGCCTACGAGATGAACTCGAAAGTCATCTCCACCGCCGACCAGATGCTGTCGTTCGTCACCCAGCAGCTGTAAGCCCCTGATCCCGGCCCCGTAACCCAGATACACCGTGAGGTAAGCGTCATGAATCGTCTGTTGTCCGTCTTCGCCCTGGGGGGAGCGGTGTTGTTGGCAGGTTGCGTCGGGCCGACGCCCAAGCCCAACGACCCGTACTATGCGCCGGTGTTGCCGCGCACCCCGTTGCCGGCGGCGGCCAACAACGGTTCGATCTACCAGGCCGGTTTCGAACAGAACCTGTACAGCGACCGCAAGGCCTTCCGGGTCGGTGACATCATCACCATCACCCTTAACGAGAAGACCTCGGCCAGCAAGAACGCAGGTTCGCAGATCCAGAAGAACAGCAAGGCCGACATCGGCCTGACCTCGCTGTTCGGCAGCACGCCCAACACCAACAACCCGTTCGGCGGCGGTGACCTGTCGCTGGAGGCCGGTTACAACGGCGAGCGCGCCACCAAGGGCGACAGCAAGGCCACCCAGGGCAACACCCTGACCGGCTCGATCACCGTGACCGTGGCCGAAGTGCTGCCCAACGGCATCATCGCCGTGCGCGGCGAGAAGTGGCTGACCCTGAACACTGGCGAAGAGCTGGTGCGCATTGCCGGCATGATCCGCGCCGATGACATCGCCACCGACAACACCGTGCCGTCCACCCGCGTGGCCGATGCGCGCATCACCTATTCGGGCACCGGCTCGTTTGCCGATGCCAGCCAGCCCGGGTGGCTGGACCGCTTCTTCATCAGCCCGCTTTGGCCTTTCTGAGTACAGATGACCATGTTCAACGTGAGGCAGCTGATTGCCGCAACCCTGCTAATGTCCTGCGCCTTCGCGGCCCAGGCCGAGCGCTTGAAGGACATCGCCAGCATCTCTGGCGTGCGTTCCAACCAGCTGATCGGCTATGGCCTGGTGGTGGGGCTCAACGGCACGGGTGACCAGACCACCCAGACGCCGTTCACCCTGCAGACCTTCAACAACATGCTGTCGCAGTTCGGCATCAAGGTGCCGGCCGGTTCCGGCAACGTGCAGCTGAAGAACGTCGCGGCGGTGTCGGTGCATGCCGACCTGCCGGCGTTCGCCAAGCCGGGCCAGGTGGTGGACATCACCGTCTCCTCGATCGGTAATTCCAAGAGCCTGCGCGGCGGTAGCTTGCTGATGACCCCGCTCAAAGGTATCGATGGCAACGTCTACGCCATCGCCCAGGGCAACCTGGTGGTGGGCGGCTTCGATGCCGAAGGCCGTGACGGCTCGAAGATCACCGTCAACGTTCCGTCGGCCGGGCGAATTCCTGGCGGCGCCAGCGTCGAGCGGTCGGTACCGAGCGGGTTCAACCAGGGCAACAGCCTGACCCTGAACCTTAACCGCCCGGACTTCACCACGGCCAAGCGTATCGTCGACAAGGTCAACGAACTGCTCGGCCCCGGCGTTGCCCAGGCTGTGGATGGCGGGTCGGTGCGCGTCAGTGCGCCGATGGACCCGAGCCAGCGCGTGGACTACCTGTCGATTCTGGAAAACCTCGATATCGACCCAGGCCAGGCCGTGGCGAAAGTCATCATCAACTCGCGTACCGGCACCATCGTCATCGGCCAGAACGTCAAGGTGTCGCCGGCGGCGGTCACCCACGGCAGCCTGACCGTGACCATTACCGAAGACCCGATCGTCAGCCAGCCGGGCGCGTTCTCCAACGGCCAGACCGCCGTGGTGCCGCGTTCGCGAGTCAACGCCGAGCAGGAAGCCAAGCCGATGTTCAAGTTCGGCCCGGGCACCACGCTGGATGAAATCGTCCGCGCGGTGAACCAGGTCGGCGCGGCACCCGGCGACCTGATGGCGATCCTTGAAGCCCTGAAACAGGCCGGCGCCTTGCAGGCCGACCTGATCGTGATCTGAGGACGCCGCGCATGAACAGCAAAAGCTTGGTGTCTGGCAGTGCCGACAGCGGCGCCTACACCGACCTCAACCGCCTGAGTTCGCTCAAGCACGGCGACCGCGACAGCGAAGCCAACGTGCGCAAGGTGGCCCAGGAATTCGAGTCGCTGTTCATCAGCGAAATGCTCAAGGCCTCGCGCAAGGCCAGCGATGTGCTGGCCGACGACAACCCGATGAACACCGAGACGGTCAAGCAATACCGCGACATGTATGACCAGCAGTTGGCCGTGAGCATGTCCCGCGAGGGGGGTGGTATCGGCCTGCAGGACGTACTGGTGCGCCAGTTGACCAAGAGCAAGAGCACGGCTGGCGCCACCAGCCCGTTTCCGCGCAGCGAGGGCAGTGGCCCGGCGCTGTGGGGCAACAAGGTGGCTGAGCCTGCGCATGCCGCAGAGACCGGCGCAGCGCGCAATGACGTCGCGGCGCTCAATGCGCGGCGCCTGGCCTTGCCGAGCAAGCTCACCGACCGCCTGCTGGCAGGCATCGTGCCGTCGGCTGCGACCACCAACACCGCCAGCGTGCCGGCCCGTGACGGCCAGCAAGTGGCCAAGGCCTTCGCCGTGCCAGAAAACGGCCTGCGCATTGTCGGGCGTGCCGTCGCCCAGCCGCCGCTGGCGCCGAACAAGGCCTTCGCCGACAGCGACGCCTTTGTCGCCACCATGCTGCCGATGGCTGAGCAGGCCGCCAAGCGCATCGGTATCGACCCGCGTTACCTGGTCGCCCAGGCGGCCCTGGAAACGGGCTGGGGCAAGTCGGTCATGCGCAACACCGACGGCAGCAGCAGCCACAACTTGTTCGGCATCAAGGCCAGTGGCAACTGGCAGGGCGAGCAGGCGAGGGCGATCACCAGCGAGTTCCGCGATGGCCAGTTCGTCAAGGAAACCGCAGCGTTCCGTTCGTACGATTCCTACCAGGACAGCTTCCATGACCTGGTGAACCTGTTACAGGGCAATTCCCGCTATCAAGGTGCGCTGGACGCGGCCGATAACCCTGAGCAGTTTGCAAGAGAGCTGCAAAAAGCAGGTTATGCGACCGACCCGGGCTATGCGAAGAAGATCATCAGCATCGCCCAGCAAATGCAAGCAACCCCGCAATACGCCATGGCTGGCAGAACTACGAATCTATAAGGACTAAAACATGTCGAGTCTGATTTCGATCGGTCTGAGTGGCCTTGGTGCCAGCCAGGCGGCACTGTCGGTTACCAGTAACAACATTGCCAACGCCGCCACCAGTGGCTATTCGCGCCAGCAAGCGGTTCAGGTTGCGGGCCCTTCGCACAATATGGGCGCGGGCTTTTTGGGTACGGGCACCACGCTTTCGGATGTGCGCCGGATCTACAGCGCCTACCTGGACAATCAGTTGCAGACCGCGACCTCGCTGCAGGCTGACTCGCTGGCGTTCCAGGACCAGATCACCAGCGTCGACAAATTGCTGGCCGACCGTGATACCGGCATCAGCTCGGTGCTGACCGCGTTCTTCTCGGCGTTGCAGACCGCTTCGGCCACGCCGGGTGATGTCGCTTCGCGGCAGTTGCTGCTGACCCAGGCGCAAACCCTGAGCAACCGCTTCAATGCGGTGGGCACTCAGCTGACCCAGCAGAACGAAACGATCAACTCTCAGCTCGGCACGCTTGCAGGCCAGGTGAACAAGCTCACCAGCAACATCGCCGAGTACAACAAGCAGATCGTCGCGGCCACCGCCACCGGCAATACCCCTAACAGCCTGCTGGATGCGCGCAGCGAAGCCGTGCGCCAGCTCAACGAGCTGGTCGGGGTCACGGTGCAGGAGCGCGACGGCAACTATGACGTCTACCTGGGCAGTGGCCAGTCATTGGTCACCGGGGTCAAGGCCAACACCTTGTCGGTGCAGCCGGGCGTGGCTGACAAAAGCCAAGCCAGCCTGCGCATCAACTACGAGTCGTTCAGCTCTGACGTGACCTCGGTGGTGACCGGTGGCACGATCGGCGGCCTGCTGCGCTACCGCCAGGACGTGCTGATGCCGTCGATGAACGAGCTCGGCCGCGTGGCCCTGGTGGTTGCTGACAGCATCAACAGCCAGCTGGGCCAAGGCCTGGATGCTAACGCCCAATTCGGCAGCGCGCTGTTCTCCAGCATCAACAGCGCCAGTGCATTGGCCCAGCGCAGCCTGGCTTCGTCGAGCAACAGTGCCGGGTCCGGCAACCTCGATGTGACCATTGCCGACAGCGGCGCGCTGACCACGTACGACTACGAAGTGAAGTTCACCAGCGCCAACCAGTACAGCGTGCGCCGCTCCGATGGCACCGACATGGGCAGCTTCGACCTGAACGCCGACCCGGCCCCGGTGATCGACGGCTTCAGCCTGGCGCTCAAGGGCGGTGGCCTGGCCGCGGGGGACAGCTTCAAGGTGATCCCGACCCGTTCCGCGGCGGGCAACATCTCGACCATCATGACCGATGCCAACAAACTGGCCTTTGCCGGGCCGATCAGCGCCACGGCGGGCAGCGGCAACGGGGGCACCGGCACCATCAGCCAGCCGGTGCTGGGCGACTCGTTGGACATCTACGGCGGTGCCGATACAGCGCTGGTGCAGCAGGCGATTCGCGACTCGATGCCGGTGCGCGTGGTGTTCGACGCCGCCAACGGCGGTTCCCAGGGCTACAAGCTGTTCGATGCCAAGGGCACGCAGATCGGCACCGGCAGCGTGGTGCCTGGGCAGGACAACAAATTGTCCGTCGCCGTGCCAATGCTCGATGCCGCTGGCCAGCCGATCCTTGATGGCGACGGCAAGCCGCGCAGTTTCAATGTCGAGACCACCATCGGCGGCAGCCCGTCTGCCAACGACAGCTTTACCCTGTCGTTCAATGCCGACGGCAAGGCCGATAACCGCAACGCTACCTCGCTGCTGGAGCTGCAGACCAAATCGACCGTGGCCACCGGCTCTGGCGGTGGCACCAGTTTCACTTCGGCCTATGCCTCGCTGGTCGAGCGCGTGGGGGCCAAGGCCAGCCAGGCCGCCATCGACACCACCGCGACCCAGGCCGTGTTCAAGTCCGCCGCCGAAAGCCGCAGTGCGGTGTCGGGGGTCAACCTCGATGACGAGGCGGCCAGCCTGGTGAAGTTCCAGCATTACTACACCGCGTCGTCGCAGATCATCAAGGCGGCGCAAGAAACCTTTTCGACCTTGATCAACGCCCTTTAAGGAGTGCTGGCCGTGCGTATTTCTACTGCTCAGTTTTATGAGACCAGCGCCAACACCTACTCGAAGAACTTCTCGGACACGGCCAAGACCACCGAGCAGATCACTTCCAAGTCGCGTATCCAGACGGCGGGCGATGACCCGGTCGGTGCCGCACGCCTGCTGTTGCTGCAGCAGCAGAGCGCGCTGCTGGACCAGTACAACGGCAACATGACCACGGTCAAGAATGCCCTGCTGCAGGAAGAGAGCGTGCTCTCGACCATCAACGATGCTCTGCAGCGTGCCAGCGAGCTGGCGCTGGAGGCGGGTAACGGTGGCAAGAGCGATGCCGACCGCGCATCGATCGCCAGCGAGATCAAAGAGATCGAGGCGAACGTCTTCGGCCTGCTCAATTCCCGCGACGCCAATGGCGACTACATGTTCGGTGGCTCCAAGTCGTCAACGCCGCCCTACGTGCGCAATAGCGACGGTACCTACAGCTACCAGGGTGACCAGACCCAGCTTAGCCTGCAGGTCTCCGATACCTTGAGCCTGGCGACCAATGACAGCGGTTTTAGCATCTTCGACCAGGCGACCAACAACAGCCGTACGCAGTCGAGCCTGCAGGCGCCGACCCCGGATGATGGCAAGGTGCTGTTGTCCGGTGGTCTGATGACCTCGGCGAACACCTACAACAACCAGTTCGCCGGCGGCCAGCCGTACACTATCACCTTCACCAGTGCCACCGAGTACAGCGTCAAGGATGCCACCGGCAAGGACATCACCAGCGAAACCGCGAGCAACGGCAAGTTCGACGTCAACACCGAAGGCGGCAAGATGATTTCGCTGCGCGGTGTCGACTTCGAGATCAACCTGAACCTGCAGGAAGGTGACGATGCCGACGCGGCGGTGGCGGGCCATGTGTTCACCCTCGAAGCCAAGCCCGACACCCTGAATGCCACGCGCAGTGCGGGTAACCCATCGACCGCGCAGGTTACCGGCAGCAGCATCACCGATGCCGATGCTTATCGCAGCACGTTCCCCAGCAATGGCGCGGTGATCAAGTTCACCAGTGCGACCGAGTATTCGCTGTATGCGCAGCCGTACAGTGCCGACAGCAAGCCGGTGGCCTCGGGCACGGTCGGGGCGGGTAATGCGGTTACGGTGGCGGGCGTGACCTTCCAGCTCGACAGTGCGCCTGGCGAAGGTGACCAGTTCGCGGTGACGGCCAACACGCACCGCACGCAGAACGTGCTCGACAGCCTCGGCCAATTGCGCACGGCGCTGGGCAAGCCAGTCGACAGCCCAGAGGCGCAGGCAGCGCTCAAGACGGCGACCGACTCGGCGATCTCCAACCTGGCCAGTGCCCGCGAGCGTATCGACATTACCCGCGGTTCGATTGGTGCGCGCGGTAACTCGCTGGAGATCCAGGAGCAGGAGAACATCAGCCTGGGCCTGGCCAACAAGACCACCCAGAGCGCCATTGGCGACACCGACATGGCGTCGGCGACCATCCAGCTGACCCTGCAACAGGCGATGCTCGAGGCCTCGCAGCTGGCGTTTGCGCGGATTTCGCAGTTGAGCCTGTTCAACAAGCTTTGATCTTGCTGTGAGATTTTGGGGGCGCAAAGCGCCCCCAAATCCCTCAATCCCCCCGCAAAACCCTCCAGTCTCCACACCCCCCGCCAGGCTTTCGTAGCATTTCAATGTGACCAATGAGTCAAAACGGTCATCTTCCCTGTATTCTATGCAGCAGCTGTTGCAGCATTTTGTTACCGGTTTGCATTCGAGCGAGGCTGCCAGGCCTTGCTTGCCCCCTGTGGGGTGACGCTCCGGTATTTGGCGCCCTCAATTCATCGAGTGGTGGTCTTTGGCTGTTTTCATTGGGAAGCCAGAATGATTGGCATCAAAAGCATCGCGAGTTACGTGCCCACCGCTGGCCTGGACAACTACGTCCAGGGTGCGAAGTTCGGCAAGGACGAAGAGTTCATGTTCGGCAAGATCGGCGCGTCCTTCCTGCCGCGCAAGGCCGAAGACCAAGAAACCTCGGACCTGTGCGTCGAAGCGGCCAAGGCCCTGTTCGCCGCCAACCCTGACCTTGATCCGCAATCGATCGATGCGTTGATCGTGGTCACCCAGAACGGTGACGAAGAAGGCCTGCCGCACACGGCCGCCATCGTCCAGAGCAAGCTCGGCCTGTCGACCCGCGTGGCGGCGTTCGACGTGTCGTTGGGCTGCTCGGGTTATGTGTATGGCCTGTATGCGATCAAGGGCTTCATGGAAGCGGCAGGGCTGAAGAATGGCCTGCTGATCACTGCCGACCCGTATTCGAAAATCGTCGACCCGGAAGACCGCAACACCACCATGCTGTTCGGTGATGCCGCCACGGCCACCTGGATGGGCGAAAATGCGGTGTGGAACCTGGGCCAGGCGCGTTTTGGCACCGACGGTTCCGGCGCGGAGCACCTGAAGGTCAACGACGGCAAGTTCTTCATGAACGGCCGCCAGGTGTTCAACTTTGCCCTGATCAAAGTGCCGGCGCACCTGCATGAGCTGCTCGACGCCAGCGGGCTGACCTCGAAGGATATCGACGCCTTCTGCATCCACCAGGGCAGTGCGGCGATTGTCGATGCTGTGGCGCGCCGCTTCGAGGAAGAAAACCCGGAGAAGTTCGTCAAGGACATGCTGGAGACCGGCAATACCGTGTCGTCCAGCGTGCCGCTGCTGCTGCAGAAGCACATGCTCGACGGTAACTGGAAGCGTGTGGCGATCAGCGGGTTCGGTGTGGGCCTGTCGTGGGGCTCGGCGATTCTCTATCGCGACTGACCTTCAGCAGCCTAAAAAAAGCGCCCGGCGGCCACCGCCCGGCGCTTTTTTTGTGCCTGCCGGGTGTGGGTCCATGGATGATTCAAGATCCTTGTAGATCCAGCTGTAGGAACCAATTTTTGAAGCCTGTGCCATCTTTGTGGGAGCGGGCTTGCCCCGCGAACACCGGCAAAGCCGGTGCCATCCACCGCGTTGCCTGTTTCGCGGGGCAAGCCCGCTCCCACAGGTTGGCAGTGCCATTAGGTTTTTCTGCACAGATTTTGACGTCAAAAATTCGCCCTTAACCCCCTGATTTCACTGGGCTGGCAGCGTGCCACCATTTTTTTTTTGAAAAACCCCTCAAGCAACCCGCGCACCCGACGATAACCATTACGAAGGTTCTCTAGGCCACACCCGGCGGTTGCCAGGGCCGGAAGCCGCTGTATCCATTCAACGAGGAATTCGTCATGGCTTTGACCGTTAACACTAACATCACCTCCTTGGGCGTTCAGAAGAACCTGAACCGTGCTTCCGACGCGCTGGGTACTTCGATGTCCCGCCTGTCTTCCGGCCTGAAAATCAACAGCGCCAAAGACGACGCCGCCGGCCTGCAGATCGGCAACCGTCTGACCAGCCAAATCAAAGGCCTGAGCGTTGCCGTGAAAAACGCCAACGACGGCATCTCCATCGCCCAGACCGCTGAAGGCGCGATGCAAGAATCGACCAGCATCCTGCAGCGTATGCGCGAACTGTCCCTGCAGTCGGCGAACGGCTCGAACAGCGATGACGACCGTACTTCCCTGCAACAAGAATTCACCGCGCTGTCGGGCGAACTGACCCGTATCGCCAACACCACCACCTTCGGTGGTCGTAAAATCCTCGACGGTTCCTTCCAGAACGTCAGCTTCCAGATCGGTTCCAGCGCTAACGAAACCATCTCGTTCGGCATGACCGACATCAGCTCGACTGGCCTGAAAGGTTCGTTCAGCGAAGCTAAGACTGATGGCCAGGCTACTGACTTGTCTGCAGTCGTTACTGGCGCTGTAGCGCCAGCTGGTGCTACCACGTACTCTGCAGCAGCTGTAACCTTCACCGCGCCAGCAGCTGGTGAAACTGTAGCCCTGACCCTTAACGGCGCTGCTACCCCGATCACCCTGGACGAGAACGATGACACTGCAAGTGTAATCAGCAAAATCAATGGTCAAACTGCGACCACTGGCGTAAGCGCTGCTGATGATGGTACCGGCAAGATCGTAATGAGCTCTGCCTCTACCTTCACCGCCACTGCGGTAGGTAGTGATCCGGCTGATACTGGTGGCTTTGCGGCGGCAGCGACAGTTACTCCATCCACTGGCTTCCCAGCAGCGATTTCCTTCAACATCAACGGCACTGCCATTGGCGCCGCCGCTGGTGACGCTATGAGCGATGTGCTCCAGGCCATCAATGACGAAACCGCTACTACCGGCGTCAGCGCAACCCTGAGCTCCGAAGGCCGTCTGCAGCTTAGCTCCATTGATGGCAAAGCCATCAACCTGACCAACGGCACTGGTGCCGCTGGCCAAGGCGCCCTGGCTAAAATCGGCCTGGCTGCTGGCACCACCGAGGCCAAGCTGACCGCTGATACCTCGATCTCCCTGAACGGCACTGAAGTCAAGTTCACCAAGGGCGATACCCTGGACGGCATCATCTCGGCGATCAACACCGCGAGCACCGGCGTCACCGCCAGCAAGAACGCCGACAACACCCTGAAGCTGTTCTCGAAAGAAAACATCACCGTTGCCGACGGCAGCCAAGGTACCGGTCTGGCCGCTCTGGGCCTGGCTACCACCAACAGCACCAAAGCCATCACCCAGGAAACCACCGTTTCCAACCTGAGCATCACCACTGCTGCCGATTCGCAGAAAGCCATCCAGGCTCTGGATGCCGCTATCGCCCAGATCGACAGCCAGCGCGCTCAGCTGGGTGCTGTGCAAAACCGCTTCGACAGCACCGTTGCCAACCTGAACAGCATCTCGGAAAACTCCACCGCTGCCCGCAGCCGTGTGCAGGACGCCGACTTCGCTTCGGAAACCGCCGAGCTGACCAAGCAGCAAACCCTGCAACAGGCTTCCACCGCGATCCTGTCCCAGGCTAACCAGCTGCCGTCGTCGGTACTGAAACTGCTGGGCTGATCCTGATCGCTAAGTAGTTTGACGAAGGGTACGGTGACGTACCCTTTCGTCTTTCCGAGAACAAGAGGTGCCAGAAATGGATATGAGCGTGAAACTGGGCCTGTCCTATCCCGCCTCCGCTGCTCCCGAAGCAACAGCGAGCAAGCGGCAAGAGAACGAGCTGGCGGCTAACGAGCCTGCCAAGCAAGAATCCCAGCCTGTAGCCCGAGAAACCCTGGAGACCGCAGTCAATGCCATCCAGGACTTCGTCAAGGCTTCAGAGCGACAACTCGATTTTTCGATCGATGACTCCACCGGCCAGGTGGTCGTCAAGGTCATCGCCCGCCAGAGCGGCGAAGTCATCCGTCAGTTGCCCTCCGAAGTGGCACTGAAACTGGCGGAAAACCTGAAGGATGCCAACAGCCTGTTGTTCGATACCCAGGCCTGAGTTGGCACGGCTTTTGTTGTAAAGCCGCACGGACGCGTTTTCGTCGGATTTCCGACGGTCACCGATAAGGAGTGTGAAGATGGCGAGTTCTACTATTACCGGACTGGGTTCAGGTCTAAAGATCGACGAGCTTGTTGCGGCGTTGGCGGGTGCAGAGAAAGCACCCAAGCAAACCCAGATCAATAATCAGACCGCCACCGCCACCACTACCTTGTCGGCCATCGGTACGATCAAAAGTGCGCTGGAAACGTACCGCGCGGCGCTGGTCAAGCTTAATACCGCAGCGAGCTTCAATGGTTTGTCTGGGTCGTCGTCTGACGAAGCTATCGCCAAGATCAAGTTGGGTGATGGCGCGTCGTCGGGCACGTACTCGCTTGAAGTGACCCAGCTGGCAACGGCATCCAAGATTTCGACTCAGGTTTACAAGAACACCTCGACCATCATCAACGATTCGGGCGAGTCGCAAACCCTGACCATTAGCCAGGGCAATGCCACGCACAACGTGTCCATCGCCTCGGGTGCAACGCTGCAGCAGGCGCGCGACTCGATCAACGATCAACTGCAATCCAAGGGCATCACAGCCAACATCGTCACTGACGCCAGTGGTTCGCGGCTGATCTTCTCGTCGACCAAAATGGGTGATGGCACCGAGCTGACCTTGGGTGGCACCGCCGACATGGCCACCGGTGTGACGACCATTGCAGAGCCGCAGAATGCCAAGTACAAGCTCGACGGCCTCGAGCTGGAATCGGCTTCCAACACCGTGACCGGTGCGGTCAGTGGTGTGGACATCACCCTGGTCAAGGAAGGCAAGTCGAGCCTTGTGGTGGCGAGCAACAACGACACCCTGAAAACCTCGGTGCAGTCCTTCGTGACCGCTTATAACGCCTTGATGACGACCATCAATGCGCAGACCAAGGTCACCACGGGCGCCGACGACAGCAGCGCCTCGGGTGCATCGCTGACAGGCGATGCGACCATGCGTTCGCTGGTCAGCTCGATCCGTAGCGAGCTCACCCGCAGTGTGGGTACCGGTGGTCTGCGTACGCTGTCGCAGCTAGGCATCAATACCGTACAGAAGACGGGGTTGCTTGAGCTCAACAACGACAAGTGGGATGCCGCAGTCAAAACGATGGGCGCAGACATCAGTGGCCTGTTCATCGGTAAGGAAGGCCTGCTCAGTCGCATGACCGCGGCCACTGAAGAATACGCCAAGACAGGGGGTATCCTCGCGTCGCGCCAGGCGAGCCTGACCACCCAGCTCAAGCAGTTGGAAGAGTCGCAGACCGCGCTTGATCGCCGTATCGAGTCGCTGACCGACACCCTGACCAAGAAGTACAACGCCATGGACACCCTGGTGGCCAAGCTCAAGGCGACCAGCGACAGCGTAATGACCACGCTAAACGCGCTGAACAAGTCCAACAGCGACGATTGATCGCCTAAAGAAATCCAGCTCAGGGCCGATTACCTAGGTATACGGCCACTGTTCTGCCCCGTTCACTGAGGATCCCCCATGCACCCGATGAGAGCCCTTCGCCAGTACCAGAAGGTCAATTCCCACGCCCAGATCTCCGAAGCAACCCCGCACCGCCTGGTGCAGATGCTGATGGAAGGTTCGCTCGACCGTATGGCCCAGGCCAAGGGCGCGATCAGCCGCGGCGACGTGGCGCAGAAGGGTGTGATGCTGGGCAAGGCGATCGACATCATCGGTGGCCTGCGTGAAGGGCTGGACAAGGACAAGACCGACAACCCAGATGAGCTGGACCGTCTCGACAGCCTGTATGCCTACATGGCCACCCGTCTGATCCAGGCCAACCTGGACAGCGACCCCGCCATCATCGACGAAGTCGCCCAGCTGATGATCACCGTCAAAAGCGGTTGGGATGCCATCGCCACAGCCGAGCAGTGACACGCCAGGAGGCCACATGAACGCGTTGCAGCGAATCGAAGACACCCGTCAGGCCCTGAACGAGGCACTGCAAGCGCGCGACTGGGCCGCCATCGGCGAGCTAGACCTGGCCTGCAGGGCGCAGATGGACGAATTGCTGCAAGGGGCGGTGGAGGATGAGGCGGCGGTTCGGGTGAACCTCGAAGCGCTGATGGACGTTTATCGCCAACTAATCGACGTTGCAAGTGACGAACGTCAATCTTTAGTCCAGCAAATGACCAATATCAATCAAGCGAAACAGGCCACAAAGGTATACCATCTGTTCAGCTGACGCTGAGCAGAACGCAAAGCTCGGCGCCATAAATTTGACTGCTTCTAAGTTTTTGACTTTACTAGTGGCTGTTTTCGAATTTCAGACGTCCGAACACTGACCATTCAGTCGGAATGATGTCGAGCACGCCCCACAGGGCGCCGATATGACTAGGGAAGTTGCTATTGCATGTGGCGTGAAACCAAGATTCTTCTGATCGATGACGACAGCGCCCGCCGCCGCGATCTGGCGGTGGTCCTGAATTTTCTAGGCGAAGAAAACCTCGCATGCTCGAGCCAGGACTGGCAGCAGGCGGTGGAATCGTTGTCTTCGAGTCGGGAAGTGCTGTGCGTGCTTGTCGGTGCCGTGAATGCTCCGGGCAATCTCCTTGGGCTCGTTAAGACAGTGGCCGGGTGGGATGAGTTCCTTCCGGTGCTGCTTTTAGGTGAAATTTCTTCTGCAGAGTTGCCGGAAGAGCTTCGCCGTCGGGTCCTCTCCAACCTCGAAATGCCGCCGAGCTACAGCCAGTTGCTCGATTCGCTGCACCGTGCCCAGGTCTATCGCGAGATGTACGACCAGGCACGCGAGCGCGGGCGCCAGCGCGAGCCGAACCTGTTCCGCAGCCTGGTCGGCACCAGCCGCGCCATCCAGCATGTGCGGCAGATGATGCAGCAAGTGGCGGACACCGATGCCAGCGTGTTGATCCTCGGCGAGTCGGGCACCGGCAAAGAGGTGGTGGCGCGCAACCTGCACTACCACTCCAAGCGCCGCGATGCGCCGTTCGTGCCGGTCAACTGCGGCGCGATCCCGGCCGAGCTGCTGGAAAGCGAACTGTTCGGCCACGAGAAGGGCGCCTTTACCGGTGCCATCACCAGCCGTGCCGGGCGTTTCGAGCTGGCCAATGGCGGCACCCTGTTCCTCGACGAGATCGGCGACATGCCGCTGCCGATGCAGGTCAAGCTGCTGCGCGTGTTGCAGGAGCGCACCTTCGAGCGCGTGGGCAGCAACAAGACCCAGAGCATCGACGTGCGCATCATCGCCGCGACCCACAAAAACCTCGAAAGCATGATCGAGGATGGGACGTTCCGCGAAGACCTGTACTACCGCCTGAACGTCTTCCCCATCGAGATGGCACCCCTGCGTGAGCGGGTGGAAGACATCCCGTTGCTGATGAACGAGCTGATCTCGCGCATGGAGCACGAGAAGCGCGGCTCGATTCGGTTCAACTCTGCCTCGATCATGTCGCTGTGCCGGCATGGCTGGCCGGGCAACGTGCGCGAGCTGGCCAACCTGGTCGAGCGCATGGCGATCATGCACCCGTACGGGGTGATCGGCGTGTCCGAACTGCCGAAAAAATTCCGCTACGTCGATGATGAAGACGAGCAGATGGTCGACCACCTGCGCAGTGATCTCGAAGAGCGCGTGGCCATCAACGGCCATGCACCGAACTTCGCCAACCCCGCGATGCTGCCGCCCGAAGGCCTTGACCTCAAGGACTACCTGGGCAGCCTGGAGCAGGGCCTGATCCAGCAGGCGCTGGACGATGCCAACGGTATCGTTGCGCGCGCGGCTGAACGTTTGCGTATCCGCCGTACCACGCTGGTCGAGAAGATGCGCAAGTACGGTATGAGCCGTCAGGGTGGCGAGGAGCAGGCGGAGGATTGACCCCCGTTGCGCCTGTTTCAGGCAGTCGGTAAACCCGTGTAGGAGCAGCCTTGTGCTGCGAAGAGGCCGGTGGCAGCACAGAAAGGCTCTGTGCATGCGCCGGCCTCTTCGCAGCACAAGGCTGCTCCTACACAGGTTGCACAATACGCATCGCAGTTTGGTAAAACCCCATCTTCGGCACGGCTATTGCTACACCGCTGGCACCACACCGTTTTTATGACGGTCAGCCACGCGAGAGAGCACGATGCCCCAGGCAGCCCACGTTTCCCGAGCCCCCGATCTGCAGGGGCATACCCCGGTCGAGCAGGAAAGCCGACAGGGTGTCGAGCAGGCTTTCGCCTTGTTCAATCAGGTCTCCAGCCAGCTAAGCCAATCCTACAGCCTGCTCGAAGCCCGCGTCAGTGAGCTCAAGGGCGAACTGGCCGTGGTCAGCGCCCAGCGCATGGACGAACTGAATGAAAAGGAACGCCTGGCCAACCGCCTGCAGAACCTACTGGACTTGTTGCCGGGTGGGGTGATCGTGATCGACGGCCAGGGCAGGGTGCGTGAAGCCAACCCCGCCGCCTGCGAACTGCTCGGCGAGCCGCTGATCGGTGAGCTGTGGCGCCAGGTCATTGCCCGCAGCTTTGCCCCGCGCAAGGATGACGGCCATGAAGTGTCGCTGCGCGACGGCCGCCGCCTGTCCATCGCCACCCGCTCGCTGGATGCCGAACCCGGCCAACTGGTGCTGCTCAACGACCTGACTGAAACCCGTCGCCTGCAAGACCAGCTGGCGCGCCATGAGCGCTTGTCGTCGCTGGGGCGCATGGTCGCCTCGTTGGCCCATCAGATTCGCACGCCACTGTCGGCGGCCATGCTCTACGCCAGCCACCTGGCCGACAGCGAGCAAGACCTGAGCGCCGAAACCCGCCAGCGCTTCGCCGGTACCTTGAAGGAACGCCTGCACGAGCTGGAGCACCAGGTGCGCGACATGCTGGTGTTCGCCCGCGGCGAGCTGCCGCTGGGTGATCGTGTGACCCCGAAAGCACTGTTCCAGGCCCTGCAGCAGGCGGCGCAGTCGCACGTGCAAGGGCATGCCGTGCGTTGGCAGTGCGACAGCCACCTGGGCGAGCTGCTGTGCAACCGCGATACCCTGGTTGGCGCCTTGCTCAACCTGATCGAGAACGCCCTGCAAGCCAGCGAAGAACCGGCCCGGCTCAAGGTGCACGTGTTCCGTCGTGAGCAGGTGTTGTGCCTGTGCGTGAGTGATGCCGGCAGCGGTATCGACGCCGATTTGCTGGGCCGCCTGGGCGAGCCGTTCTTGACCACCAAGGCCACCGGCACCGGGCTGGGCCTGGCCGTGGTCAAGGCCGTGGTGCGGGCGCATCAGGGCACCCTTAGCCTGCGTTCGAAGGTTGGGCGCGGCACCTGCGTGCGGGTCGAGCTGCCGCTGATCGATGGGCAACTGGCGGAGGCGGGCTGATGGCGATCAAGGTGCTGCTGGTCGAGGATGACCGCGTATTGCGCCAGGCGCTTGGCGATACCCTGGAAATCGGCGGCTTCGATTACCGGGCCGTGGGCAGTGCCGAAGAGGCGCTGGAGGCGGTGCTGGCCGAGGCGTTCAGCCTGGTGGTCAGCGACGTGAACATGCCCGGCATGGATGGGCATCAGCTGCTGGCGCAATTGCGTCGCCAGCAGCCACAACTGCCGGTGCTGCTGATGACGGCGCATGCCGCAGTCGAGCGTGCCGTGGAGGCGATGCGCCAAGGCGCTGCCGATTACCTGGTCAAGCCCTTCGAACCCAAGGCGCTGTTGAGCCTGGTGGAGCGCCACGCCGCAGGCCGTGTCAGTGCAGCGGAAGAAGAAGGGCCAGTGGCCTGCGAGCCTGCCAGCCGGCAGTTGCTCGAACTGGCTGCGCGGGTAGCGCGCAGTGACTCGACCGTGTTGATCTCTGGCGAGTCGGGTACCGGCAAGGAAGTGCTGGCGCGCTACATTCACCAGCAGTCCCCGCGGGCGGCCGAGCCCTTTGTGGCGATCAACTGCGCGGCCATCCCTGACAACATGCTCGAGGCCACGCTGTTCGGCCACGAGAAAGGCGCCTTCACCGGCGCCATCGCGGCCCAGGCCGGCAAGTTCGAGCAGGCGGAGGGCGGCAGCTTGCTGCTCGACGAGATTTCCGAGATGCCGCTGGCCTTGCAGGCCAAGCTGTTGCGGGTGCTGCAGGAGCGCGAGGTGGAGCGGGTAGGTGGGCGTAAGCCGATCAGCCTGGACATCCGCGTGCTGGCCACCACCAACCGCGACCTGGCAGGCGAAGTGGCGGCTGGCCGCTTCCGTGAAGACCTGTATTACCGGCTGTCGGTGTTCCCCCTGGCCTGGTGTGCGCTGCGCGAGCGCAAGGGCGATATCCTGCCGCTGGCCGAGCGTTTGCTGGCACGCCATGTCAGCAAGATGAAGCACGCACCCGTGCGCCTGTCTGCCGATGCGCGGGCCTGCCTGCAGGCGCATGCCTGGCCCGGCAACGTGCGCGAACTGGACAACGCCTTGCAGCGCGCCTTGATCCTGCAGCAGGGTGGGGTGATCGAAGCGGCGGATTTCTGTCTGGCGGGCGCCATTCCATTGTCGGCCGGCGCGGCGCCGTCAGTGGCAGCCGTGGTTGCCGAAGCCAGTGGCCTGGGCGATGACCTGCGCCGCCATGAGTACCAGACCATCATCGACACCTTGCGCGCCGAGCGCGGCCGCCGCAAGGAAGCCGCCGAGCGCCTGGGCATCAGCCCACGCACCCTGCGTTACAAGCTGGCGCAGATGCGCGATGCCGGGTTCGACGTCGAGGCCAGCCTCTTCGGCTGATAAGCCGCTGGTGCGGGTTATGTCGGCTGCGGCCCTTGTAGGAGCGGCCTTGTGTCGCGAAAGGGCCGCAGCGCGGCCCCAGGTTTTCAGCTTCGCATCAAAGATCGCGGGGGCCGCGCTGCGGCCCTTTCGCGACACAAGGCCGCTCCTACAACGGCGCGTCAAATCAGAAGGGGTAGCAAGGCTGGCACCTTTGTTGCTTTACACGAGCTATCCGCCGCATGAGTGTCAAAAAAATGCGGCCGCCGGAGAGAGAAGGTCATGAGCCAAGGTGTTGAATTCAATCGTCTGATGCTGGACATGCGCGCGATGCAGGCTGATGCCATGTCGCTGCCCAAGGTGTCCGCTGCCCCCGAACTGGCCCCGGGCCAGAGCAGCTTTGCCGACATGCTCGGCCAGGCCATCGGCAAGGTGCATGAGACGCAGCAGGCTTCCACCCAGCTGGCCAACGCCTTCGAAATTGGCAAGACCGGCGTCGACCTGACCGATGTCATGGTCGCCTCGCAAAAAGCCAGCGTCTCCATGCAGGCACTCACCCAGGTACGCAACAAGCTGGTCCAGGCGTATCAAGACATCATGCAGATGCCGGTTTGAGGACGGACGTAACCCATGGCTGAAGCAGTCATCGATAACGCCCCCGCCAAGAGCGGCCAGCCAGCGGCCAAGCCGCCGCTGTTCGGCATGGCGTTTCTGGAAAACATTTCGCAGATGCCCATGCTGCGTCAGGTCGGCCTCATGGTCGGGTTGGCGGCGAGCGTGGCGATCGGCTTCGCCGTGGTGCTGTGGTCGCAACAGCCTGACTATCGGCCGCTGTATGGCAGCCTGTCGGGCATGGACACCAAGCAGGTCATGGAAACCCTGGCCGCCGCAGACATTCCCTACAACGTCGAGCCCAATTCCGGCGCCCTGCTGGTCAAGGCCGACGACCTCTCCCGTGCGCGCCTGAAGCTGGCGGCCGCAGGCGTGGCGCCGAGCGATGGCAACGTCGGTTTCGAGCTGCTCGACAAGGAGCAGGGCCTGGGCACCAGCCAGTTCATGGAGGCCACCCGTTATCGCCGCAGCCTGGAAGGCGAACTGGCCCGTACCGTTTCCAGCCTGAACAACGTCAAGGCTGCACGCGTGCACCTGGCCATCCCGAAAAGTTCGGTGTTCGTGCGTGACGAACGCAAGCCCAGCGCCTCGGTACTGGTCGAACTGTACCCAGGCCGTGGCCTGGAAGCCGGGCAGGTGATGGCGATCGTCAACCTGGTCGCCACCAGCGTGCCAGAGCTGGACAAGTCGCAAGTCACTGTCGTCGACCAGAAGGGCAACTTGCTCTCCGAACAGCTGCAGGACACCGCCCTGACCATGGCGGGCAAGCAGTTCGACTACAGCCGCCGCATGGAAAGCATGCTCACCCAGCGCGTGCACAATATCTTGCAGCCGGTGTTGGGTAACGATCGCTACAAGGCCGAAGTCTCCGCCGACCTGGATTTCAGTGCGGTCGAGTCGACCTCCGAGCAGTTCAACCCCGACCAGCCGGCGCTGCGCAGCGAACAGTCGGTGGACGAACAGCGCGCCAGCAGCCAGGGCCCGCAAGGCGTGCCCGGCGCGCTGAGCAACCAGCCACCGGGTGCGGCGTCTGCGCCGCAAACCACGGGTGCAGCCGCCACCCCGGCCGCCGCGATCCAGCCCGGCCAGCCGCTGGTGGATGCCAACGGCCAGCAGATCATGGACCCGGCCACCGGCCAGCCGATGCTTGCGCCGTACCCGGCAGACAAACGCCAGCAAAGCACCAAGAACTTCGAGCTGGACCGCTCCATCAGCCACACCCGTCAGCAGCAGGGCCGCATGACCCGCCTGTCGGTGGCGGTGGTGGTCGACGACCAGCTCAAGATCGACCCCACCAGTGGTGAGACCACGCGTGCCCCTTGGGGTACCGAGGACCTGGCGCGCTTTACCCGCCTGGTGCAGGACGCGGTCGGCTTCGATGCCAGCCGTGGCGACAGCGTGACGGTGATCAACGTGCCGTTTGCCGCCGACCGCGGCGAAGAAATCGCCGACATCGCCTTCTATCAGCAGCCGTGGTTCTGGGACATCGTCAAGCAAGTGCTGGGCGTGGTGTTCATCCTGGTGCTGGTGTTCGGCGTGCTGCGCCCGGTGCTCAACAACATCACAGGGGGCGGCAAGCAGGCTGCCTCGGACAGCGACATGGAGCTGGGCGGCATGATCGGTCTGGATGGCGAACTGGCCAACGACCGCGTCAGTCTGGGTGGCCCGACAAGCATTCTGTTGCCAAGCCCGAGCGAGGGCTACGAGGCACAGCTCAACGCAATCAAAGGCCTGGTGGCCGAAGACCCGGGCCGCGTGGCCCAGGTCGTGAAAGACTGGATCAACGCCGATGAGTGATAACCGAGCCGTTACCGCCAAGCTGAGCCGCGTCGACAAAGCGGCGATCCTCTTGCTCTCGCTGGGTGAAACCGATGCTGCCCAGGTACTGCGGCACATGGGCCCCAAGGAAGTGCAACGTGTGGGCGTGGCCATGGCGCAGATGGGCAACGTGCACCGCGACCAGGTCGAGCAGGTGATGAGTGAGTTCGTCGACATCGTCGGCGACCAGACCAGCCTGGGCGTGGGCTCTGACGGTTACATCCGCAAGATGCTCAACCAGGCCCTGGGCGAGGACAAGGCCAACGGCCTGATCGACCGCATCCTGCTGGGGGGCAACACCAGCGGCCTGGACAGCCTCAAGTGGATGGAGCCGCGTGCCGTGGCCGATGTGATCCGCTACGAGCACCCGCAGATCCAAGCCATTGTGGTCGCCTACCTGGACCCTGACCAGGCCGGTGAAGTGCTGAGCAACTTCGACCACAAGGTGCGCCTGGACATCATCCTGCGCGTGTCGTCGCTGAACACTGTGCAACCGGCGGCGCTGAAAGAGCTGAACCAGATCCTCGAGAAGCAGTTCTCGGGCAACTCCAATGCTGCGCGGACCACCTTGGGCGGTATCAAGCGGGCTGCCGACATCATGAACTTCCTCGACAGTTCGGTGGAAGGTGCGCTGATGGACTCGATCCGCGAAGTCGACAACGACCTCTCGGAGCAGATCGAAGACCTCATGTTCGTCTTCAACAACCTGGCCGATGTCGACGACCGTGGCATCCAGGCGCTGCTGCGCGAGGTGTCTTCGGACGTGCTGGTGGTGTCGCTCAAAGGCGCCGACGAGCGGGTCAAGGACAAGATCTTCAAGAACATGTCCAAACGTGCGTCGGAACTGCTGCGCGACGACCTGGAGGCCAAAGGGCCGGTACGGGTCAGCGACGTGGAAACGGCGCAGAAAGAAATCCTCACCATCGCCCGACGCATGGCCGAGGCCGGCGAGATCGTGCTCGGCGGCAAGGGTGCCGAGGAAATGATCTAACGTTGCCGGATTCTGCCGACTGGCGCAGCCCACTGTGGGAGCGGGCTTGCCCGCGAAGGCGCCAGATCGGGTGATGAGGTTGTCCCTGCCGACGCATTCGCGGGCAAGCCCGCTCCCACAGGGATCGCGTTGGCTGAACGTGGTTTGAGAACATCACAGCATGTCCAGCAAAGAACATCACCCCAGCGACCTGATCCGCGCCCGCGACCTTGAGGGCGTCGATGTTTGGGCGCTGCCTAGCTTCGACCCGGAACCCGAGCCGCAACCCGAGCCCGAGCCGGAACCCGAAGTCATCGAGGAAGAAGTCGAGGAAGTGCCGCTGGAAGAAGTCCAGCCGCTGACCCTCGAAGAACTCGAAGCCATTCGCCAGGACGCCTACAACGAAGGCTTTGCCACCGGCGAGCGCGAGGGCTTTCACAGCACCCAGCTGAAGGTGCGCCAAGAGGCTGAGCAGGCCCTGGCGGCCAAGGTCGGCAGCCTCGAGCGGCTGATGGTCAACCTGATGGCGCCCATCGCCGAGCAAGACACGCAGATCGAGAAAACCCTGGTGCACCTGGTCGCGCACATGACCCGCCAGGTGATCGGCCGCGAGCTGCGCAGCGATTCCAGCCAGATTACCCACGTGCTGCGCGAAGCTCTCAAGCTGCTGCCAATGGGCGCCGACAACATCCGCATTCACCTCAACCCCCAGGACTTCGAACTGGCCAAGGCCTTGCGCGATCGCCACGAAGAAAACTGGCGGCTGCTCGAAGACGAAGCTTTGCTGCCGGGTGGCTGCCGCATCGAGACCGCCCACAGCCGTATCGACGCCAGCATGGAAACACGCATCGAGAAGGCCGTGGCGCAGCTGTTCGACCAGCTTCACGACCATTCCCTGCACCCCGCACCGGCCGATGTGTCGATCGACCTGGACCGCCCCGATGCGCCTTGACCGCACCAGTTTCGGCAAGCGCCTGGGCAGTTACGCCGAGGCGATCGAGCTGCCGGTGCAGCCAATCGTCGAAGGCCGCCTGCTGCGCATGGTTGGCCTCACCCTCGAAGCCGAAGGCCTGCGCGCGGCAGTGGGTAGCCGCTGCCTGGTGATCAATGACGACAGCTACCACCCGGTGCAGGTCGAGGCCGAAGTCATGGGCTTTGCCGGGTCCAAGGTGTTTCTCATGCCGGTTGGCAGCATCGTCGGCATCGCCCCCGGTGCGCGGGTGGTACCGCTGGACGACGGCGGCCGCCTGCCCATGGGCATGAGCATGCTCGGGCGAGTGCTGGATGGCGCCGGGCGCGCCCTCGATGGCAAAGGCGGCATGAAGGCTGAAGACTGGGTGCCGATGGATGGGCCGGTGATCAACCCGCTCAACCGCGACCCCATCAGCGTGCCGCTGGACGTGGGCATCCGCAGCATCAATGGCCTGCTCACCGTCGGCCGTGGCCAGCGCCTGGGCCTGTTCGCCGGTACCGGTGTGGGTAAGTCGGTGTTGCTGGGCATGATGACGCGCTTCACCGAAGCCGAGATCATCGTCGTTGGGCTGATCGGCGAGCGGGGCCGCGAGGTGAAGGAATTCATCGAGCACATCCTTGGTGAAGAAGGCCTCAAGCGCTCGGTGGTGGTCGCCTCGCCCGCCGATGACGCGCCGTTGATGCGCCTGCGCGCGGCCATGTATTGCACGCGCATTGCCGAATACTTCCGCGACAAGGGCAAGAATGTCCTGTTGCTGATGGATTCGCTGACCCGTTTTGCCCAGGCCCAGCGTGAGATCGCGTTGGCGATCGGCGAGCCGCCGGCCACCCGGGGTTACCCGCCGTCGGTGTTCGCCAAGCTGCCGAAGCTGGTGGAGCGGGCGGGCAATGGCGAGCCTGGTGGCGGCTCGATCACTGCGTTCTACACGGTATTGTCGGAGGGCGACGACCAGCAGGACCCGATCGCCGACTCGGCGCGGGGGGTGCTCGACGGCCACTTCGTGTTGTCCCGGCGCTTGGCCGAAGAAGGCCACTACCCCGCGATCGACATCGAAGCGTCGATCAGCCGGGTAATGCCCCAAGTGGTCGATGCTGATCATCTGCGCCAGGCGCAAAAATTCAAGCAGTTGTGGTCGCGCCTGTCGCAGAGCCGCGACCTGATCAGCGTCGGTGCCTATGTGGCCGGTGGTGACCCGGAGACCGACCTGGCGATCGCCTTGCAGTCCCGTTTGGTGGACTTTCTGCGTCAAGGCCTGGACGAGAACGTCGGCATGGCGCAGAGCCGCGATCAGTTGGGGGCGATTTTCACGCCTCCGGCGGGCGGTTGATAGGCCATGGCACTGCCCGGACGAGCCGCGCGCCTGGCGCCGGTGGTGGACATGGCCGAAGAGGCCGAGCGCAAGGCCGCCCAGCGCCTTGGGCATTTTCAGCAACTGGTGACCCAGGCGCAGGTCAAGTTGGCTGAGCTGGAGCGTTTTCGCGAGGACTACCAGCTGCAGTGGATCAACCGCGGCGGGCAGGGCGTCAATGGCAGCTGGCTGGTCAATTACCAGCGCTTTCTCGGGCAGCTGGAAACAGCCATGACCCAGCAGCGCCAGAGCCTGACCTGGCACCAGAACAACCTGAACAACGCCCGCGGCACCTGGCAGCAGGCCTATGCCCGGGTCGAGGGGTTGCGCAAGTTGGTACAGCGTTACCTGGATGAAGCGCGGCGCGCCGAAGACAAGCGCGAGCAGCGCCTGTTGGATGAGCTGTCGCAGCGCTTGCCCAGGCAGAATCACCCCTGATTTCTTATCGCCGGCGCACAATTCCTTGTTTCTAATCGTCGGCGCACAATTCCTTGTAGGAGCAGCCTTGCGCTGCGAAGAGGCCAGTAGCCCCAGCTTGCCCTCACGGCCCCTTCGCAGCACAAGGCTGCTCCTACAGGCAGAGCGATCTCCCAGGCCGTCTCGCTTGCTTCTGAGCAGCGGCCCGCAATTCCTTGTAGGAGCAGCCTTGCGCTGCGAAGAGGCCAGTAGCCCCAGCTTGCCCTCACGGCCTCTTCGCAGCACAAGGCTGCTCCTACAGGGGGGGCGTCGCTGAGGGGGATCTGTTGGCCGTCTCGCTTGCACTCCCACCCCAGGCTGCTAAACCTTAAAGGGTTGCATCCGCCATCATCGAAGGAATCGCTAGCATGGCAGTCGAGACTGATTTTTCGCAGGACGGGAAAAAGCTGACGATCACGGTCAAGGGTCGTTTCGATTTCGGCAAGCATCAGGAGTTTCGCGAAGCCTACGAGCGCCAGCCTGATCGGCCGGACTCGGTGGTCGTGGACCTGAAAGACACCACCTACCTCGATAGCTCTGCGCTCGGCATGTTGTTGCTGCTGCGCGATCACGCGGGCGGCGACGATTCGGACGTGCGCGTGGTGCATGCCAGCTCCGATGTGCGCAAGATCCTCGCCATTTCCAATTTCGAAAAACTGTTCGACATCAGTTGAACCGCGTGATGGCTGCCGAACAGGCGTTGACCGTGCTGGTGGCCGAAGACGGGGCCGCCGACCGCTTGTTGCTGGCGCAGATCGTCCGGCGCCAGGGCCATCAGGTGTTCACGGCAGAAAACGGCGAGCAGGCGGTGGCGCTGTTCGTCGAGCAGCGCCCGCACCTGGTGCTGCTCGATGCGCTGATGCCGGTGATGGACGGTTTCGAAGCGGCCCGGCAGATCAAGGCCCTGGCCGGCGAAACGCTGGTGCCGATCATCTTCCTCACCTCGCTGAATGAGGAGGATGCCCTGGTGCGCTGCCTGGAGGCCGGCGGCGACGACTTCATGGCCAAGCCCTACAGCGCGGTGATCCTTGCCGCCAAGATACGCGCCATGGGCCGCCTGCGCAGGCTGCAGGCCACCGTGCTGGCCCAGCGCGACGAGATCACCCGCCACCATCACCACCTGCTCAACGAGCAGCGGGTGGCCAAGGCGGTATTCGACAAGGTGGCCCATGCGGGCTGCCTGGCTGCCCCCAACATTCGCTACCTGCAATCGCCCTATGCGCTGTTCAACGGTGACCTGCTGCTGGCCGCGTTCACGCCCTCGGGGGACATGCAGGTGCTGCTGGGGGATTTCACCGGCCACGGCCTGCCCGCCGCGGTCGGCGCCATGCCCCTGGCAGAAGTGTTCTACGGCATGACAGCCAAGGGGTATGGTCTGGCGCAAACCCTGCGCGAAATGAACGCCAAGCTCAAACGCATCCTGCCGGTGGACATGTTTTGCTGTGCTGTGATGCTCAACCTGAGCGTGCAGCGTGGCTCGGTGGAGGTGTGGAACGGCGGCATGCCGGACGGCTATCGCTTGTCTGCAGGCGGCGAGGTGCTGTCGACGCTGGCTTCGCGCCATTTGCCGCTGGGTATTCTTGCCCCTGAGCGCTTCGACGACAGCACGCAAGTGCTGCCGCTGGCGGCGGGGGAGCGCTTGCTGCTGTTGTCAGACGGCGTGCTGGACACGGCCGATGACCAGGAACGCTTGTTTGGCGTCGAGCGCCTGCAAGGGGTGCTGGCTGGCAACCGAGACCCGGCCCACTTGTTTGATGAGGTGATGCAGGCCTTGGAACATTTCGGCGGGCAGCCTCGGGACGACATCAGCCTGTGCGATATCCGCATGTTCGCGGCCGATGAGCGGGTGCCGGCGCCGATGATCTACGCTGAACGCGGTCGCCCCAGCCCGCTGGATTGGTCGCTTGGGTTCGAACTGCGCGGCGAAAGCCTGAAGCAGTCCAACCCGGTGCCGTACCTGGTGCAGCTGTTGCAGGAAATTCACCCGCTGCGCGCGCGCACCGGCAACCTGCACAGTGTGCTCAGCGAGCTGTTCTCCAATGCCTTGGAGCATGGGGTGTTGGGCCTGGATTCGCGGCTCAAGCGCGATGTGCAGGGCTTTGCCGATTACTACCGGGAGCGTGCCCGGCGCTTGGCGGCATTGGCTGACGGTTTTGTGCGCATCGACTTGAAGGTTGAACCCCTCGCCGATGGCGGGCGTCTGATGATCGAGGTGCGTGACAGCGGCGCAGGGTTTGATGTGCAGCGGGTGCTGTCGCAGCCGCCCTCGGAGCAGGGGTTGAGTGGCCGTGGCCTGCAGCTGGTAACGCGGCTGGGCAGTAACGCGCAATGGTGCGAAGGCGGCCGCTGCGCCCGGGTAGAGTTTGTATGGTGAGCCCGCCTGTGACCCTGGGGCTGGCTCGGGCATAATCTGGCTTGATCAAGGAGTGAACAAGTGACTGAGATTCATATCGACCACAAGGTGCTCAACGACCTGCGTGAGGTCATGGAGGATGGCTACCTGCATCTGGTGCAGACATTCCTGGATGACTCCGAGCGGCGCTTGAGCGAGTTGCACGCTGCCAAGAACGCCGATGAGCTGGGCTCGGCGGCCCATAGCTTCAAGGGCAGCAGCAGCAACATGGGGGCTGTCGCGCTGGCTGGCCTGTGCCAGCAACTGGAAGACCGCGTGCGCCAGCCACCGCTGTATGGCATCGAGGACCTGATCAACCGTATCGACCTGGAATATGTAGAGGTTCGGCGCTTCTACCGCGGTGAGGAGCACCGTATCTCGGCGGGCTGATGCGCGACTTGGCGCGAGTCTTGCTTTTCTTTGCCCGGATGACTTTTCAGTTTCTGGCGCGGAGACCGCTCAATGCCTGTCGCACCCAATCCTTTGTTGCAAGCAAACGCTGTTGGCAAGTCGTCGCGAGCGACCAGCTCGATGGTGGACAAGCCCTCGCAGGCGCTGGGTGACGCGGGCGGTGGCTTCGACCAGGTCATGGCCAAGCAGAAAGCGTTTGGGCAGGACGACAAGGTCGCCCAAGCGAAACCCAAGGACAAGCCAGAAGTGGCACACGGCGGCAAGAAAGAGGCTGCCGACAAGCCATCGGTTGCCGATGACGGCAACAAATTGCCAGCCGACGATCAGGCCTCAGACCCCGCTGACACAGGGTTGCGCGACGCCAGCCTGGTGGCCGGCCAGGTCACCGATGCGCAGCCCGGCGCGCAACTGATTCAAGCCCAGGCTGAGGCCGTGGCGCCCGTGCTTCAGGCTGCCACTGCACAGTCGCAGGCCAGCGCAGCGCTGACGGAGGAGCCTGCCGCCGAAGAGGCGTTCGACCCCGACGCCGACCCCTTGGCCAACCTGCCAACCTTGCGCCTGGCGCTGGAACAGAGCGCCCAGGCCAAAGGCACCACCTCGGCACACGCCGTGGACCCCTCGCAGGCTCAGGGTGATGAAGGCCGAGGAGCCGTCAATACCTTGGCGAATCTGGTCGATACCGCTGAGGGTGAGGCGGGCGAGCCAGGCGACAAGGCCTTCGGTGCACTGCTTGAAGAGGGCCTGAAGGACACCAAGAGCGCCAGCAGCGACACGCGCGTCGACGATTTCGCCGATCGCTTGGCCAGCCTGACCCAGGCGGCCACAGCGAAAACCGCCAATGCCGTGCCGGCGAACGCCAGCCCTTTGCACCAACCCTTGCCGATGAACCAGAACGCCTGGACCGAAGGCCTGGTGAATCGGGTCATGTACCTGTCCAGTCAGAACCTCAAGTCGGCAGACATCCAGCTGGAGCCCGCCGAGTTGGGGCGGCTGGACATTCGCGTCAATGTAGCGGCGGATCAGTCGACCCAGGTGACCTTCATCAGCGGCCACGCCGGTGTGCGTGATGCCCTCGACAGCCAGGTGCACCGCTTGCGCGAGCTGTTTACCCAGCAGGGCCTGGCGCAGCCAGACGTCAACGTTGCTGACCAGTCACGCGGTCAACAGCATCAGCAGGCGCAGGAACAGGGCAGCAATCTGTCGGGCGTCGCGGCGCGGCAACAGGCTGGGCAGGGCGGCTCCGAACAGGTCGATAGCAGCAGGCCGGTTGAGCAGCAGGTGGTGATTGGCGACAGTGCGGTTGATTATTACGCGTGAGGGCGGGGTGCCTGTCTTTAGGTTGTTGGCGCTTTTGAGATCGAGCGCCGCCCGCGCGGCGCTTCGCAGCACAAGGCTGCTCCTACATCTGTTTCGGGCCAATTATTCCTGTGGTGGGGGCGCGCACCTCTATCACAGGCTTTACTGGCCCGAAATAAATGTAGGAGCAGCCTTGTGCTGCGAAGCGCCGCGCGGGCGGCGCTCGATCTCCCAGGCGCTGCCCCCTAACGCCAAACCCACCCAAACCTCATTCCATCCCCCACCCAAAACCTGGCATAACACTTGCTCAAGCCACGTCATCCTCCTTTGAACCCCCGATGGACGACGGATTATTGGCATGGCGAAAACCGAAGCAGTAAAAGACCCCGCCACAAAAGGCAAACTCAAGCTGATCCTGCTGTTGGTGCTGGGCCTGGTGCTGGCGATCGGCCTTTCGGTGGGCGCTACCTGGTTCATCATGCACAAGAGCGAGTCCGCGCCGGCCACCGACCCGGCCGCCGCCAACGTCAAGCCTGTGGCCATCTACGAAGCCCTCACCCCGGCCTTCGTGGTCAACTTCAACCAGAACGGCCGCCAGCGCTACATGCAACTGAGCATCACCCTGCAAGCGCGTAACCAGGCTGACCTGGATGCCCTCAAGGTGCACATGCCGGTGATTCGCAACAACCTGGTGATGATGTTCTCTGGGCAGGGCTTCGACACCCTGGCCGGCAGCCCGGTAGGGCAAGAGATGCTGCGCCAGAAAGCCACCGCCGTGGTGCAGGAAGTCGCCCAGAAGGAAGTCGGCAAGCCGGTCATCGACCAGTTGCTGTTCACCAATTTCGTATTGCAGTAGGAGTCCGCAATGGCCGTACAGGACCTGCTGTCCCAGGATGAAATCGATGCGCTGTTGCACGGTGTCGACGATGGTCTGGTGCAGACCGAGAGCGCTTCCGAGCCAGGCAGTATCAAAAGCTACGACCTGACCAGCCAGGATCGTATCGTCCGCGGTCGCATGCCGACCCTGGAAATGATCAACGAACGCTTTGCCCGCTACACCCGTATCAGCATGTTCAACCTGCTGCGCCGCTCGGCGGACGTGGCGGTGGGCGGCGTGCAGGTGATGAAGTTCGGCGAGTACGTGCATTCGCTGTATGTGCCGACCAGCCTCAACCTGGTCAAGATCAAGCCACTGCGCGGCACCTCGCTGTTCATCCTCGACGCCAAGCTGGTGTTCAAGCTGGTGGACAACTTCTTTGGCGGTGACGGCCGTCACGCCAAGATCGAAGGCCGCGAGTTCACCCCGACCGAGTTGCGCGTGGTGCGCATGGTCCTCGACCAGTGCTTCGTCGACCTCAAGGAAGCCTGGCAAGCCATCATGCCGGTCAACTTCGAGTACATGAACTCCGAGGTCAACCCGGCCATGGCCAACATCGTCGGCCCCAGCGAGGCGGTGGTGGTGTCGACCTTCCACATCGAGCTGGACGGCGGTGGCGGCGACCTGCACGTGACCATGCCGTACTCGATGATCGAGCCGGTGCGCGAGATGCTCGATGCGGGCTTCCAGTCCGACCTGGACGACCAGGACGAGCGCTGGGTCAAGGCCCTGCGCGAAGACGTGCTGGACGTGACCGTGCCACTGACCGCCACGGTTGCCCGCCGCCAGCTGAAGCTGCGCGACATCCTGCACATGCAGCCTGGCGATGTGATTCCGGTGGAGCTGCCCGAGCACCTGGTGCTGCGCGCCAACGGCGTGCCGTCGTTCAAAGCGCGGCTGGGTTCGCACAAGGGCAACCTGGCCCTGCAGATCATCGACCCGATCGAACGCCGCTGACGGCGTGCCGGTCGCTCACTACGAATTGAATGCCTGTCGAGGAAATCATGGCTAACGAAAACGAGATCACGTCCCCGGAAGACCAGGCCCTGGCCGACGAATGGGCGGCGGCGCTGGAAGAAACCGGTGATGCCGGCCAGGCCGATATCGACGCGCTGCTGGGCGGCGACACCGGCAACAGCGGCGCGGGCCGCCTGCCGATGGAAGAGTTCGCCAGCTCGCCGCGGCCGAACGAGAACGTCAGCCTCGAAGGCCCTAACCTGGACGTGATCCTGGACATTCCGGTGAACATTTCCATGGAAGTGGGCAGCACCGAGATCAACATCCGCAACCTGCTGCAGCTCAACCAGGGGTCGGTGATCGAACTCGACCGCCTGGCCGGCGAGCCGCTCGACGTGCTGGTCAATGGCACGCTGATCGCCCATGGCGAAGTGGTGGTGGTCAACGAGAAGTTCGGCATCCGCCTGACCGACGTGATCAGCCCCAGCGAACGTATCAAGAAGCTGCGCTGAGTGAAGGGCACGATGCGCGCGGGCGCTGCTTTTGCCGGGCTGCTCGCCAGCCAGTGGGCCTGCGCGGCGGCCAGCCCTGCGGCAACCACCGCTGCCGCGCCTGGCAGCCTGGGTGGGCAGCTGGCGCAGATGGTCTTTGGCCTGCTGTTGGTGGTGGGCCTGATCTTCTTCCTGGCCTGGATGTTGCGCCGCATGCAAGGCGCGGCGGTCAAAGGTGGCCAGGTGATCGAGATCGTCGGCAGCCGGGCCATTGGCCCGCGTGACCGCCTGTTGCTGGTGCAGGTCGGCAAGGAGCAGATCCTGATCGGCCACACCCCAGGCAGTATCGAGGCCCTGCATGTGCTGGCCGAACCCGTCGAAGTGCCCGCAGCTGCCCGTCAGGCAGCGCCGGAGTTTGCCCAGCGGCTGATGGAGCTGATGGGCAAGGACCAGAAGGACAAGAAGTGATGACCGGCGTGCTGCGCATGATGTTGACCCTGGCGCTGCTGCTGGCCGCGCCATTGGCCCTGGCCGCCGACCCGCTGTCGATCCCGGCCATCACCCTGTCCAATGGGGCAGATGGGCAGCAGGAGTATTCGGTCAGCCTGCAGATCCTGCTGATCATGACGGCGCTGAGCTTTATCCCGGCGTTCGTCATCCTGATGACCAGCTTCACCCGCATCATCATTGTCTTCTCGATTTTGCGTCAGGCCCTGGGCCTGCAGCAGACGCCTTCGAACCAGATTCTGACCGGCATGGCGCTGTTTTTGACCATGTTCATCATGGCGCCGGTGTTCGACCGGGTGAACCAGGATGCGCTGCAGCCCTACCTGAAAGAGCAGATGACTGCCCAACAGGCCATCGACAAGGCCCAGGGGCCGCTCAAGGACTTCATGCTGGCGCAGACCCGGCAGAGCGACCTGGACTTGTTCATGCGCCTGTCCAAGCGCACCGACATCGAAGGCCCTGACCAGGTGCCACTGACCATCCTGGTGCCGGCCTTCGTCACGTCCGAGTTGAAGACCGCGTTCCAGATCGGCTTCATGATCTTCATCCCGTTCCTGATCATCGACATGGTGGTCGCCAGCGTGCTGATGGCCATGGGTATGATGATGCTGTCGCCGCTGATCATTTCGCTGCCGTTCAAGATCATGCTGTTCGTCCTGGTCGATGGCTGGGCGCTGATCATGGGCACATTGGCCAGTAGTTTCGGCGGCGTCTGACGCCGTCAAGGAGAGCCACGCATGACCCCTGAAGTTGCTGTCGACCTGTTCCGCGATGCACTTTGGCTGACCACGCTGATGGTCGGCATCCTGGTGGTGCCGAGCCTGCTGGTGGGCCTGATGGTGGCGATGTTCCAGGCCGCCACGCAGATCAACGAACAGACCCTGAGCTTCCTGCCGCGTCTGCTGGTAATGCTGGTCACGCTGATCGTCGCGGGGCCTTGGCTGGTGCAGAAGTTCATGGAATACATCACCACGCTCTACACCAGCATCCCGCAGCTGATCGGTTGACACGGCCATGCTGGAGCTGACCAACGCACAGATCGGCACCTGGGTCGCCACCTTCATCCTGCCGTTGTTCCGGGTGACGGCAGTGCTGATGACGATGCCGATCTTCGGTACGCGCATGCTGCCGGCGCGGGTGCGCCTGTACGTGGCGGTGGCCATCACCGTGGTGATCGTCCCGGCGCTGCCGCCGTTGCCCGAGTTCGAGCCGTTGAGCTTGCAGGGCCTGCTGCTGTGTGGCGAGCAGATCATCGTCGGGGCGTTGTTCGGGTTCTCGCTGCAGCTGCTGTTCCAGGCTTTCGTCATCGCTGGCCAGATTGTCGCGGTGCAGATGGGCATGGCCTTCGCCTCGATGGTCGACCCGGCTAACGGCGTCAACGTCACGGTGATCAGCCAGTTCATGACCATGCTGGTCAGTGTGCTGTTCCTGCTGATGAACGGGCACCTGGTGGTCTTCGAAGTGCTGACCGAAAGCTTCACCACCTTGCCGGTGGGCAATGCGCTGATGGTCAGCCAGTTCTGGGAAATGGCCGGACGCCTGGGTTGGGTGTTCGGTGCCGGGCTGTTGCTGATCTTGCCGGTGATTGCCGCGTTGCTGGTGGTGAACATCGCCTTTGGCGTGATGACGCGGGCGGCGCCACAGCTGAACATCTTCTCCATTGGCTTCCCGCTGACGCTGGTCATGGGCATGGGGATTTTCTGGGTCGGCCTGGCCGATATGCTTTCCCACTACCAGGCATTGGCCAGCGACGCGCTGCAATGGCTGCGTGATCTGGCAAGGGCGCGCTGAGTATGGCTGAAAGCGAGAGTGGTCAGGACAAGACAGAAGACCCCACCGACAAGCGCAAGCGCGATTCGCGTGAGAAAGGTGAGATTGCCCGCTCCAAGGAGCTGAACACGGTGGCGGTGACCCTGGCAGGCGCCGGCGGCCTGCTAATGTTCGGCGGCCACTTGGCCGAGACGCTGCTGAGCGTGATGCGCATGAACTTCAGCCTGACCCGCGACATGATCGTCGACGAGCGCGCCATGGGCGCGTTTTTGCTGGCCTCGGGCAAGATGGCGATCTGGGCGGTGCAGCCCGTACTGATTCTGCTGTTCGTGATCTCGTTCGTTGCCCCGATCGCGTTGGGCGGTTTCCTGTTTTCCGGCAGCCTGCTGCAGCCCAAATTCAGCCGCATGAACCCGCTGTCAGGGATCAAGCGCATGTTCTCGATGCATGCCCTGACCGAGTTGCTGAAGGCCCTGGCCAAGTTTTTCGCGATCCTGATCGTGGCGGTGGTGGTGCTGGTCAGCGACCGCCAGGCGTTGCTGTCGATTGCCAATGAGCCGTTGGAACAGGCGATTATTCACAGTGTCCAGGTGGTGGGGTGGAGTGCGCTGTGGATGTCGGCGGGGCTGCTGCTGATCGCGGCGGCGGACGTGCCGTTCCAGCTGTGGCAGACGCACAAGAAAATGAAGATGACCAAGCAGGAAGTGCGTGACGAGTACAAGGACTCGGAGGGCAAGCCTGAGGTCAAGCAGCGTATTCGCCAGTTGCAGCGCGAGGTGTCGCAGCGGCGCATGATGGCGGCGGTGCCGCAGGCGGACGTGATCATCACCAACCCCACGCACTATGCCGTGGCCCTGCAGTACGACCCGGAGAAGGGCGGGGCAGCGCCCTTGCTGCTGGCCAAGGGTACTGATTTCATGGCGTTGAAGATTCGCGAGATTGGTGTCGAGCACAAGATCCAGATCCTTGAATCGCCGGCCCTGGCGCGGGCGATCTATTACTCCACTGAGCTTGAGCACGAGATCCCGGCGGGGTTGTACCTGGCGGTGGCGCAGGTGTTGGCGTATGTGTTCCAGATTCGTCAGTATCGGTCGGGCAAGGGCAAGCGGCCGGAGCCGTTGAAGGATGATTTGCCGATTCCGCCGGATTTGCGGCGTGATGGCTGATAGGTGCTTGGCGATGGTCGTTCAGCGCCTGTGAGATCGAGCGCCGCCCGCGCGGCGCTTCGCAGCACAAGGCTGCTCCTACATCTGTTTCGGGCCAGTGAAGCCTGTGATATTTGCGCGCGATCGCCTCAGGAATAATTGGCCCGAGAAAAATGTAGGAGCAGCCTTGTGCTGCGAAGCGCCGCGCGGGCGGCGCTCGATGTCAAACCCACCAAAAACCCCAAGGCGAACACCCAAATAGCAAAGTTGGAAGGCTTCTTGCAGAGCCACGCCCAGGCGCCCCCTGGGCGTCAAAGTTTTGCATCAAGAGGACTCGCGGTGGATCGCACTCAGTTAATCAACAACGCACGCCACAACCTGGCCGGTCTCGGCCGGGGCAACCTGGGTGTGCCGCTGTTGCTGCTGGTGATGTTGGCAATGATGATGTTGCCGATACCGCCGTTCCTGCTCGACGTGTTCTTCACCTTCAACATCGCGCTGTCGATCGTGGTGCTGCTGGTCTGCGTCTACGCCCTGCGCCCACTCGACTTCGCCGCGTTCCCCACCATCCTGCTGGTGGCGACGCTGCTGCGCCTGGCCCTGAACGTCGCCTCCACCCGCGTGGTCATGCTCCACGGCCAGGAGGGCCATGGCGCTGCGGGCAAGGTGATCCAGGCCTTCGGTGAAGTGGTCATCGGCGGCAACTACGTGGTCGGTGCGGTGGTGTTCGCCATCCTCATGATCATCAACTTCGTCGTGGTGACCAAGGGTGCCGGGCGTATTTCCGAGGTAAGCGCGCGCTTCACCCTCGATGCCATGCCCGGCAAACAGATGGCCATCGACGCCGACCTCAACGCCGGCCTGATCGACCAGGCCCAGGCCAAGGCCCGCCGCTCCGAGGTCGCGCAGGAGGCCGAGTTCTATGGCTCGATGGACGGTGCCAGCAAGTTCGTGCGCGGCGACGCCATCGCCGGCCTGCTGATCCTGTTCATCAACCTCATCGGCGGCATGCTCATCGGCATGCTCCAGCACGGCATGCCGTTCAGCGAAGCCGGCAAGGTGTACGCCTTGTTGACCATCGGTGACGGTTTGGTGGCGCAATTGCCATCACTGCTGCTGTCCACTGCTGCGGCCATCATGGTCACCCGGGCTTCGGGCTCGGAAGACATGGGCAAGTTGATCAACCGGCAGATGTTCGACTCTCCCAAGGCCTTGGCGGTCTCTGGTGCGCTGATGATCATCATGGGCCTGGTGCCGGGCATGCCGCATGTGGCCTTCCTCAGCCTTGGCCTGATGGCCGGTGGCGGCGCTTATCTGGTGTGGAAGAAACAGCAGCAGGTGAAGGTCAAGGCCCAGGAAGAGGCGCAGCGCCAGCAGGACCTGCTGCCCTCGCCACAGCGTGCGCTGGAAACCAAGGAGCTGGGCTGGGACGATGTCACCCCGATCGACATGATCGGCCTTGAGGTCGGTTACCGCTTGATCCCGCTGGTCGACCGCAACCAGGGCGGCCAGTTGCTGGCGCGGATCAAGGGCGTGCGCAAGAAGCTGTCCCAAGACCTGGGTTTCCTTATGCCCACCGTGCACATTCGCGACAACCTCGACCTGCAGCCCAGCGCCTACCGCCTCACGTTGATGGGGGTGATCCTGGCTGAAGCGGAGATTTACCCGGACCGCGAACTGGCGATCAACCCAGGCCAGGTATTTGGCACCCTCAACGGCATTGCCGCACGCGACCCGGCCTTTGGCCTGGAGGCGGTGTGGATTGACGTTGGCCAGCGCTCCCAGGCGCAGTCGCTGGGCTATACCGTGGTCGATGCCAGTACGGTGGTGGCCACGCACCTCAACCAGATCCTGCAAAAGCACTGTCACGAGCTGATCGGCCATGAGGAAGTGCAGCAATTGCTGCAAGTGTTGTCCAAGGCTTCGCCTAAACTGGCAGAAGAATTGGTGCCGGGTGTCATTTCCTTGTCGGGGCTGCTGAAGGTCCTGCAGGCATTGCTGTCCGAGCAAGTGCCGGTGCGCGATATCCGCAGCATCGCCGAGGCCATCGCCAACAACGCGGGCAAGAGTCAAGATACCGCCGCGCTGGTGGCCGTGGTGCGCGTCGGATTGTGTCGCGCCATCGTGCAAAGCATTGTCGGCGTTGAGTCTGAGCTGCCGGTGATCACCCTTGAACCGAGGTTGGAACAGATTTTGCTCAATAGTCTGCAAAGGGCCGGGCAGGGTCAGGAAGACGGTGTTCTTCTGGAACCGAGCATGGCCGAAAAGCTGCAGCGTTCGCTGATTGACGCGGCCCAGCGCCAAGAGATGCAAGGCCAGCCGGCCATTCTCCTGGTCGCCGGCCCGATCCGCGCCATGCTGTCGCGCTTCGGTCGCCTGGCTGTACCGAATTTGCATGTTCTGGCGTATCAGGAAATACCTGACAACAAGCAAGTCACCATCGTTGCCACCGTGGGCCCTAACGGCTGAGGTAGTGGATAATGCAAGTTAAGCGATTTTTCGCCGCCGATATGCGTCAGGCCATGAAGCTGGTCCGGGATGAGCTTGGCTCCGATGCCGCCATCATCGGTAACCGCCGCATCGCCGGTGGTGTCGAATTGACGGCCGCGCTGGACTACAAATTGTCCGCCCTGGCCCCGCGCGTACCCAACGCCGAGCTTGAAGAAGAGCTGCGCAAGACCCACACGCGCATTGCCACGGCCCAGGCCGAGCTGGACCAGCGCAGCGACACCAGCGACAACAACCGCCAATTGTTCGCCGGCCAGTCGCTGACGGCCTCCGAGCCGCTGGTCGAGCCCCACGTGGACGCCCCGGCACCTGCCGCCGCGCCGACCCCGGCGCCGGTTGACCCGCGCCTGTTCGATGCCATGCGCTCGGAGCTGTCGGGGCTGCGCGAGCTGCTGGAAGTGCAGCTCGGCTCGCTGGCCTGGAGCCAGCTGCAAGGCAGCAAGCCGCAGCAGGCCAACCTCTGGCGCCGCCTGCAACGCATCGGCCTGTCCGGCCCGATTGCCCGTGAACTGCTCGACCTCACGACTGAGATCGAAGAGCCACGCCAGGCCTGGCGCATGCTGCTGGCGCACCTGGCGCGGATGATCGAAATCCCCGAGGTAGAGCCGATTGAAGAGGGCGGTGTGATCGCCATGGTCGGCCCGGCCGGCATGGGCAAGACCACCACCCTGGCCAAGCTGGCTGCGCGCTACGTGCTCAAGTACGGCGCCCCGCAGTTGGCGCTGGTGAGCATGGACAGCTTCCGCATCGGTGCCCAGGAGCAGCTCAAGACCCTGGGGCGCATCCTCAATGTGCCGGTGACCTACGTCGACCCGGGCCAGTCCCTGGCCCAGGCGCTGGAACCGCTGCTGCGTAAACGCGTGGTGCTGATCGATACCGCTGGCCTGCAGGCCAGCGACCCGGCCCTGCGCATGCAGCTGGAAACCCTGGCCAGCCGTGGCATCGCCGCGAAGAATTACCTGGTGCTGGCAACCACCAGCCAGAAGCAGGTGCTGACCGCCGCCTACCACAGCTACAAGCGCTGTGGCCTGGCCGGCTGTATCCTGACCAAACTCGACGAAACGGCAAGCCTCGGCGACGTGCTGAGCCTTGCCATCAGTCATGAATTGCCGGTGGCCTACCTGACCGATGGGCCGCGCATTCCCGATGATTTGCACTTGCCCCGGGCGCACCAGCTGGTCACCCGTGCGGTCAATGTGCAGCAGCAGGACGAGCCCAGCGAAGAGGCCATGGCCGATATGTTCGCTGATCTCTATCACAACCCACGGCGAGCGGGTTGATGATGAAGTGTGTGCAACGTAGCTATGCCAAGGGGCACGCAGAATTGCCTCACGTGTGGCCTGAGTCCCAGCGAGACAAGGTAAAGAACAGACATGGGTAGCATGCATCCCGTACAGGTGATCGCCGTGACCGGTGGCAAAGGTGGCGTCGGCAAGACTAACGTTTCAGTGAACCTGTCTCTGGCGCTGGCCGAGCTTGGCCGCAGGGTCATGTTGCTGGACGCCGACCTGGGCCTGGCCAATGTCGACGTATTGCTAGGCCTGACCCCCAAACGCACCCTGGCCGACGTTATTGAAGGGCGCTGTGAGCTGCGCGATGTGATGCTGCAAGGCCCCGGCGGTGTGCGCATCGTACCGGCGGCCTCCGGCACCCAGAGCATGGTGCACCTGGCGCCGGCCCAGCACGCTGGCCTGATCCAGGCGTTCAGCGACGTCGGCGACAACCTCGACGTGCTGGTGATCGACACCGCTGCGGGTATCGGTGACTCGGTGGTCAGCTTCGTTCGCGCGGCCCAGGAAGTGCTGCTGGTGGTGTGCGACGAACCCACCTCGATCACCGACGCCTACGCACTGATCAAACTGCTCAACCGTGACTACGGCATGAACCGCTTCCGGGTGCTGGCCAACATGGCGCAGAGCCCGCAAGAAGGGCGCAACCTGTTCGCCAAGTTGACCAAGGTCACCGATCGCTTCCTAGACGTTGCCCTGCAGTATGTGGGCGCGGTGCCGTACGACGAGTGCGTGCGCAAGGCGGTGCAGAAGCAGCGCGCCGTGTACGAAGCGTTCCCGCGTTCCAAGTGTGCGTTGGCCTTCAAGGCCATTGCGCAGAAGGTCGACAGCTGGCCGTTGCCGGCCAACCCGCGCGGGCATCTGGAATTCTTCGTCGAGCGTCTGGTGCAGCCCACCAGCGCAGGACCGGTACTATGAATGCGAGCGGCTTCAAGATGTACAGCAGGGCGTCGAAAGACGCCCAGTACGAGCTGATCGAACGCTACGCCCCGCTGGTCAAGCGCATCGCCTATCACCTGTTGGCGCGGCTGCCGGCCAACGTCCAGGTCGAAGACCTGATCCAGGCCGGCATGATCGGCCTGCTGGAAGTGGCCAACAAGTATGACGCCAGCAAGGGCGCCAGCTTCGAGACCTACGCTGGCATCCGCATCCGCGGCGCCATGCTCGACGAGGTGCGCAAGGGCGATTGGGCACCGCGTTCGGTGCACCGCAATACCCGCATGGTCAGTGATGCAATGCGCGCCGTTGAAGCAAGAACCGGTCGCGACGCTAAAGATCACGAGGTTGCTGCCGAACTCCAATTGAGTCTCGATGATTACTACGGGATTTTGAACGATACCCTGGGCAGCCGGCTGTTCAGCTTCGACGACCTGTTGCAGGACGGCGAGCATGAAGGCCTGCACGAAGACGGCGCCAGTGGCCAGGTCGAACCGGCGCGGGGCCTTGAAGACGAGCGCTTCCAGGCTGCCCTGACCGATGCGATCGCCAACCTGCCAGAGCGCGAGCGGCTGGTGCTGGCGCTGTACTACGACGAAGAGCTGAACCTCAAGGAAATCGGTGAGGTGCTGGGCGTCAGCGAGTCGCGGGTAAGCCAGTTGCACAGCCAGTGCGCCGCACGTTTGCGCAGCCGTCTGGGTGAGTGGCGGGCGCGCTGAGCGCCAGCCGTTGCACTGAAGACGCTGCAGCCGTTTCACGTTGTGCCGAATTGAATGAATGCGTGCTCGGGGGCCGAGCGCGTTTGAGACTGCTTGGAGGTCTAATTGGACAAGAACATGAAAATCCTCATCGTTGACGACTTTTCGACGATGCGGCGGATCATCAAGAACCTGCTGCGTGATCTGGGCTTCACCAACACCGACGAAGCTGACGACGGCACCACTGCGTTGCCGATGCTGGAAAACGGCCACTACGACTTCCTGGTGACCGACTGGAACATGCCGGGCATGTCCGGTATCGACCTGCTGCGCAAAGTCCGCGCCAGCGAAAAGCTTAAAACCATGCCGGTACTGATGGTGACGGCCGAAGCCAAGCGCGACCAGATCATCGAAGCGGCCCAGGCCGGCGTCAATGGTTACGTGGTCAAGCCGTTCACCGCTCAGGTGCTCAAAGAAAAGATCGAGAAGATCTTCGAACGCGTCAACGGCTGAGTCACGTCAGGGGGCGCGCCATGGATTCATCACAAACGTCTTTGGGGGAGTTCGAATCGACCCTGAAGAAGCATGCCCAGGAGCTGGTCGAGAGCCTGGAGCGCGGGCGCTTCGGCGAGGCGGTGCAGCTGATTCATCAGCTGAACCAGACCCGCGACCGCGGCCTGTATCAGGAAGTCGGCAAGCTGACCCGTGAGCTGCACAGTGCGATCGTCAGTTTCCAGATCGACCCGCACATGCCGCAGGCCGAGGAGGTCTCGCAGATCACCGACGCCACCGAGCGCCTGTCCTATGTGGTCAAGCTGACCGAGGGTGCCGCTAACCGCACCATGGACCTGGTCGAGGAAAGCACGCCGGTGCTCAACGACCTGGCGGGTGAGGCCAAGGCCCTGAGCGTGGACTGGCAGCGCTTCATGCGCCGCGAAGTGGCCGCGCCGGAATTCCGTGACCTGGTCAAACGCGTCGACAGTTTCCTGACGCACAGCGCTGAAGGTAACCGCAAGGTCTCAGGCCACCTCAACGACATTCTGCTGGCTCAGGACTATCAAGACCTGACCGGGCAGGTGATCAAGCGGGTCACCGCGCTGGTCACCGAGGTGGAAAGCAACCTGCTCAAGCTCGTGCTGATGGCCAGTCAAGTCGACCGTTTTGCCGGTATCGAACATGACCACCAGCAGCTGCGTGCTGAAAAAGATCAAGAAAAACATCCGACTCGGGGTGAAGGTCCGCAGATTCATGCCGATAAGCGTGAAGACGTCGTGTCCGGTCAGGACGATGTCGATGATCTGCTGTCCAGTCTGGGTTTTTAAGGAGCACGTTTAATGAGCTTCGGCGCCGATGAAGAAATCCTTCAGGATTTCCTGGTAGAAGCCGGCGAAATTCTTGAGCAACTGTCCGAGCAACTGGTCGAGCTGGAAAGCCGACCGGATGATGCCGACCTGCTCAATGCCATTTTTCGCGGTTTCCACACTGTAAAAGGGGGCGCCGGCTTCCTCCAGCTCAACGAGCTGGTGGAGTGCTGCCATATCGCCGAGAACGTGTTCGACATCCTGCGCAAAGGTGAGCGCCGGGTCGACGCCGAATTGATGGACGTGGTGCTGGAGGCGCTGGACACGGTCAACAGCATGTTTGGCCAGGTCCGCGAGCGCAGCGAGGTCATCCCCGCTACCCCAGAACTGCTGGCGGCGTTGTCGCGCCTGGCCGAGCCTGCTGCTGCCGACGCAGTCGCAGCGCCTGCGGCTGCAGCCGAGCCGGTCGCCGCGGCGCCTGCCGAAGAGCCAGACATCACCGACAGCGAATTCGAGCAGCTGCTCGACTCGCTCGACGCGGTCAAGGCCCAGGCCGCTGCCGATGAGCAGATGCAAGGCGAAACCGTCAGCAGCGCCGGTGACGAAATCACCGACGCCGAATTCGAATCGTTGCTCGACCAGTTGCATGGCAAAGGCCAGTTCAGCGCGGAAGTCGCCGCTGAGCCTGTGGCCAGCGCTGCGGCCCCGGTCAGCGATGAAATCACCGATGAAGAGTTCGAGTCGCTGCTCGATCAGTTGCACGGCAAGGGCACCTTCCAGGCCGATGCCTTGCCGGCCGCCAATGCGCCAGCAGCGGCAGCGCCGCAAAGCGTTGCAGCGGCCAGCCCAACGAGTGACGAGATCAGCGAGCACGAGTTCGAAGCCTTGCTTGATGAGTTGCACGGCAAGGGCAAGTTCTCGGGTGACGCGGTCGCGGTCGAAGCGCCTGTCGCCGCCAAGGTCGAGAGCAAGCCGGTGGCCAAACCGGCACCTGCTCCAGCCGCCGCCCCAGCAGCTGCCAGCAAGCCCGCACCTGCGCCTCGCGCGCCGGCCCCAGCGGCAGAAAAACATGCGGTCAGCGAGGCGGAAACCACCGTGCGCGTCGACACTGCGCGCCTGGACGAGATCATGAACATGGTCGGCGAACTGGTGCTGGTGCGTAACCGCCTGGTGCGCCTGGGCTTGAACAGCGGTGACGAGGCCATGTCCAAGGCCGTGTCGAACCTCGACGTGGTCACCGCCGACCTGCAGACCGCGGTCATGAAGACCCGCATGCAGCCGATCAAGAAAGTCTTCGGCCGCTTCCCGCGCCTGGTTCGCGACCTGGCCCGCCAGCTCAAGAAAGAGATCAACCTGGAGCTGGTCGGTGAAGAAACCGACCTCGACAAGAACCTGGTCGAGGCCCTGGCCGACCCGTTGGTGCACTTGGTGCGCAACGCCGTCGACCATGGCGTCGAGATGCCCGACGAGCGTGAAGCCACCGGCAAGGCGCGTACGGGCCGGGTGGTGCTGTCGGCTGAACAGGAAGGCGACCATATCCTGTTGTCGATCTCTGATGACGGCAAGGGCATGGACCCCAACATCCTGCGCGCCAAGGCCGTGGAAAAGGGCCTGATGGACAAGGACGCCGCCGAGCGTCTGAGCGAGTCGGACTGCTACAACCTGATCTTCGCCCCGGGCTTCTCGACCAAGACCGAGATCTCTGACGTGTCTGGCCGTGGTGTCGGCATGGACGTGGTGAAGACCAAGATTTCCCAGCTCAATGGCTCGATCAACATCTACTCGGCCAAGGGCCAGGGTTCGAAGATCGTCATCAAGGTGCCGCTGACCCTGGCGATCATGCCGACCTTGATGGTGATGCTGGGCAACCAGGCCTTCGCCTTCCCGCTGGTCAACGTCAACGAGATCTTCCACCTTGACCTCTCGCGTACCAACGTGGTCGATGGCCAGGAAGTGGTGATCGTGCGCGACAAGGCATTGCCGCTGTTCTACCTCAAGCGCTGGCTGGTCCAGGGCCAGGTGCACGAAGAGCAGCACGAGGGCCATGTGGTGATCCTGTCGGTCGGCACCCAACGCATCGGCTTTGTCGTCGATCAACTGGTGGGCCAGGAAGAAGTGGTAATCAAGCCGCTGGGCAAGATGCTGCAGGGCACGCCGGGCATGTCCGGGGCCACGATCACCGGCGACGGTCGTATCGCGTTGATCCTCGACGTTCCGAGCATGCTCAAGCGTTACGCCGCGCGGCGTATTTGATTTCGGTGGCGCGCCCTGGCGGGTTGCGCCGCCTAATGGAGTGTTTATGGCAGTCAAGGTCCTGGTGGTGGATGATTCCGGTTTCTTCCGCCGCCGTGTCTCGGAAATCCTCTCGGCGGACCCGACGATCCAGGTAGTGGGTACCGCGACCAATGGCAAGGAAGCAATCGACCAGGCGCTGGCGCTCAAGCCCGATGTCATCACCATGGACTACGAAATGCCCATGATGGACGGCATCACCGCAGTGCGGCACATCATGCAGCGCTGCCCGACGCCGGTGTTGATGTTCTCTTCGCTGACCCATGAAGGCGCCCGGGTGACCCTCGACGCGCTGGATGCCGGTGCAGTGGATTACCTGCCGAAGAACTTCGAAGACATCTCGCGCAACCCCGAGAAGGTCAAGCAGATGCTGTGCGAAAAGGTGCATACCCTGTCGCGCAGCAACCGTCGTTTCGGCAGCTACAACCCAGCGCCTGCCGCTGCGCCGGTCACTACCATCAGCAGCCATGCGCCGACCAGCAGCTTCGCAAGCCCGGCCTCGGCCCCGGCGCGCACGGCACCGCCGGTACGCACCCCGGCCGCAGCGCCCGCGGCACATGCCCCGGCACCCAAGCGCAAACCTTACAAGCTGGTGGCCATCGGTACGTCCACGGGCGGCCCGGTGGCGCTGCAGCGGGTGCTGACGCAACTGCCCGCCAACTTCCCGGCGCCGATCGTGCTGATCCAGCACATGCCAGCGGCCTTCACCAAGGCGTTTGCCGAACGCCTGGACAAGCTGTGCAAGATCAGCGTGAAGGAAGCCGAGGACGGTGACCTGTTGCGCCCAGGCTTGGCGCTGCTGGCCCCGGGTGGCAAGCAGATGATGATCGACGGCCGTGGCACGGTGAAGATCCTGCCGGGTGACGAGCGCCTGAACTACAAGCCATGCGTGGACATCACCTTCGGCTCGGCGGCCAAGTCGTACGGCGACAAGGTGCTGTCGGTGGTGCTCACCGGCATGGGCGCCGACGGCCGTGAAGGCGCGCGCCTGCTCAAGCAGGGCGGCAGTACCGTGTGGGCCCAGGATGAGGCCAGCTGCGTGATCTATGGCATGCCCATGGCCATCGTCAAGGCCAACCTGGCCGACGCGGTGTACAGCCTGGACGAGATCGGCAAGCACCTGGTCGAGGCCTGCGTCTGATGGACGTGCTAAGCCTGATCGGCCTGATCCTGGCGTTTGTCGCGATTGTCGGCGGCAACTTCCTCGAAGGCGGGCATGTCGGCGCGCTGATCAATGGCCCGGCGGGCTTGATCGTGCTAGGCGGCACCTTGGCGGCGGCGCTGTTGCAGTCGCCGCTGTCGGCCTTCAAGCGTGCCTTGCAGATTTTGCGCTGGATCCTGTTCCCGCCCCGGGTCGACCTGGCGGGCGGTATCGACCGGGTGGTGAACTGGAGCCTGACGGCGCGCAAAGAGGGCCTGCTGGGCCTGGAAGGGGTGGCCGATGCCGAGCCCGACCCTTATGCGCGCAAGGGCCTGCAGTTGCTGGTCGACGGTGCCGAGCCTGAAGCCATCCGCAGCATTCTTGAAGTCGACTTCCTGACCCAGGAGGGCCGTGACATCCAGGCCGCCAAGGTGTTCGAGAGCATGGGTGGCTACGCCCCGACCATAGGCATCATCGGCGCGGTCATGGGCCTGATCCATGTGATGGGCAACCTGGCCGACCCGTCGCAGCTGGGTAACGGCATCGCCGTGGCGTTCGTCGCCACCATCTACGGCGTGGCCAGCGCCAACCTGATCCTGTTGCCGATCGCCAACAAGCTCAAGGCTATCGTCATGCGCCAGTCGCGCTACCGCGAGATGCTGCTTGAGGGCCTGCTGTCGATTGCCGAGGGTGAAAACCCGCGCTCGATTGAGCTGAAGCTGCAAGGCTTCATGGAGTAACCATGCGCCGCCGTCGTCATACCGAGGAACACGAGAATCACGAGCGCTGGCTGGTGTCGTACGCCGACTTCATCACCTTGCTGTTCGCGTTTTTCGTGGTCATGTACTCGATTTCCTCGATCAACGAGGGCAAGTACAAGGTCATTTCGCAGGCCTTGCTCGGGGTGTTCAACGACCCCGAGCGGAGCATGAAGCCGATCCCCATCGGTGATGAGCAGCCGCTGAGCGTGCGCCCGGCTGAGCCTTTGGTCAGGGACAGCGAGCAGACCGAAGCGGGCCTGGCGCAGACCAACGTCGACCCGCTGAAGACCATCAGCGACGACGTGCGCGACGCCTTTGGCGACCTGATCAAGACCGACCAGATGACCGTGCGCGGCAATGAGCTGTGGATAGAGATCGAGCTCAGTTCCTCGCTGCTGTTCGGCAGCGGTGATGCCATGCCCAGCGACAAGGCCTTCGATATCATCGAAAAGGTGGCGAACATCCTCAAGCCGTTCGCCAACCCGGTGCATGTCGAAGGCTTTACCGACAACCTGCCGATTCGCACTGCGCAGTACCCGACCAACTGGGAACTGTCGTCGGCGCGGGCGGCCAGCATCGTCCGCCTGCTGGCCATGGAAGGGGTCAACCCGGCGCGCATGGCCTCGGTGGGCTATGGCGAGTATCAGCCGGTCGCCAGCAACGACAGTGCCGAAGGCCGTGCGCGCAACCGCCGCGTGGTGCTGGTGATTTCGCGCAACCTCGAAGTGCGCCGCAGCCTGACTGGCACAGGTAGCGCCAATGCCACGCCGGATGCGGCGTTGCGCCGTGCTGGCACACAAAGTGCACCGCCAACAGCGAGTCAGTAACTCGTCAATTCTCCGTCACTGCGTGTTGTCTTGCTTGCTGAGCGCGGTACCTGTGGGAGCGGGCTTGCCCCGCGAAGCAGGCGACGTGGTGGATGGCACGGGCTATGCCCGTGTTCGCGGGACAAGCCCGCTCCCACAAGGGTGGGCGCTAAATTTATGAGTCAAGAGTTGTCCTATGAGAGTCTGGGCAGTAGCCAATCAAAAAGGTGGCGTCGGCAAGACCACCACGACCATCGCCCTGGCTGGCCTGCTGGCTGAGGCGGGCAAGCGCGTGGTCGTCGTCGACCTCGACCCGCACGGGTCGATGACCAGTTATTTCGGGCACAACCCCGATGCGCTGGAACACAGCTGCTATGACCTGTTCCTGCACCAAGGCAGCGTGCCCGAGGGCTTGCCGGGGCAATTGCTGCTGCCGACGAGCGACGAGCGTATTTCGCTGTTGCCATCGAGCACTGCGCTGGCGGTGCTGGAGCGCCAGTCGCCGGGCAAGAATGGCCTGGGGCTGGTGATCGCCAAGAGTCTGGCGCAGCTGTGGCAAGACTTCGACTTTGCCTTGATCGACAGCCCGCCCTTGCTCGGCGTGCTGATGGTCAACGCCCTGGCCGCGAGCCAGCAACTGGTGATCCCGGTGCAGACCGAGTTTCTCGCGGTCAAGGGCCTGGAACGCATGGTCGGGACCCTGGCCATGGTCAACCGTTCGCGTAAACAGGCCTTGCCTTACCAGATCGTACCGACCCTGTTCGACCGCCGTACCCAGGCCTCCCTGGGCACGCTCAAACTGCTGCGCGACACCTATGGGCAGCATGTCTGGCAGGGTTACATCCCGGTCGACACGCGCTTGCGCGATGCCAGCCGCAAGGGCGTGACGCCTTCGCAGTTCGATGGTAAGAGCCGTGGGCTGATTGCCTACCGGGCGCTGCTCAAGCATTTACTGACCTACCAAACCGCAGTGCAGGTGGCCTGATGACGCAGACACGGCAAACCAGCACGCGGCCGCAGATGGCCCTGCAATCCTACCTCGATGGCTTGTTGCAAGAGGCCACCGAGGCCGACGACCTGATCGAGCTGCCGACAGCACCGGAGGACTTCGCCGACGCGGTGCGCGAGGAGCAGGCGCGTGATGCACGCCAGCCTGCCCAGGCCACCCTCGCGGCGCCCCGGCCCTTTGCCGAGCCGCGGTTACAAGTACTGCCCAGCGTGCTGCCGGTGGAAGAACCGGTGGTGGCGGTGGTCGAGCAGCAGGTAGTGGCCGAGGCCAGCATCCCGGTGCTGATCGAAGCGCCCGCGGTAGAACCGGCGGTGCCGGTGGTGGATGTGCACCTGCCTGCGCCGAACTTGCCGGTGCCGCCGGCAAGCATCGATGGCCGCCCGGCCTGGGCAGCGGAGCCGTTCGAGTGCCTGCTGTTCGACGTCGCCGGGCTGACCCTGGCGGTGCCCTTGGTGTGCCTGGGCTCGATCTACAACCTGGCCGGCCAGGAGCTGACGCCGCTGTTCGGCCAACCGGACTGGTTTCTTGGCATCCTGACCTGCCAGGCCGGCAACCTGAAGGTCCTCGACACCGCGCGTTGGGTAATGCCCGACCGCTACCGCGACGATTTTCGCCAGGGCCTGCAGTATGTGATTTCGGTCCAGGGCTATGAATGGGGGCTGGCCGTGCACCAGGTCAGCCGTTCCCTGCGCCTGGACCCGTCCGAGATCAAGTGGCGCAGCCAGCGTGGCCAGCGCCCCTGGTTGGCCGGCACGGTGATCGAACACATGTGTGCCTTGCTTGACGTCGCCGAACTGGCCGAGCTGATCGCCAGCGGCGCAGTCAAGCAGATGCACGCCAAACACAAATGACACCGAACACACCGCCTAGCGCGGATTTTGAGGGGTAGGGGAATGAAAAAGTCGTCCGCACAAGGTTCCGAAGATCCGATCCTGCAATGGGTAACCTTCCGTCTGGACAACGAGTCCTACGGGATCAATGTCATGCAGGTGCAGGAAGTGCTGCGCTACACCGAGATCGCCCCGGTACCGGGCGCGCCGAGCTACGTGCTGGGCATCATCAACCTGCGTGGCAACGTGGTGACGGTGATCGACACGCGCCAGCGTTTTGGCCTGATGCCGACCGAGGTGACCGACAACACCCGTATCGTCATCATCGAGGCGGACAAGCAAGTGGTCGGTATCCTGGTCGACAGTGTTGCCGAGGTGGTCTACCTGCGTCAGTCCGAGATCGAGACGGCGCCAAATGTGGGTAACGAAGAATCGGCCAAGTTCATCCAGGGCGTGTGCAACAAGAACGGCGAACTGCTGATCCTGGTGGAACTGGACAAGATGATGACCGAGGAAGAGTGGTCCGAGCTTGAGAACATCTGAGTTGATCCTTGAGGTTGCTGTCATCTTCCTGGCGCTGCTTTGGGCGCTGGGTGTGTGGATGTTCCTCAACCACACCAAGCGCCAGCGCGAGCTGGCGGCGCAACAGGCTGCGGGCGATGCGCTGCGTGATCAGCGTATCAAGGACCTGGCCAAGCGCCTGGACGACTACCAGAACGGTACCGTGCGCATGGGTGAGGCTATCCAAGACGTGCGCGAGACGTTGGCCACCTTGCCGGATCGGCTGGAGCGGCTGGAGCAGCGTGACCCCAGCAGCGTCACCTTCAGCCAGGCGGCCAAGCTGGTCGGCATGGGGGCGAGCGTGTCCGAGCTGACCGAGACCTGCGGCCTGACCCAGGCCGAGGCGGAGTTGATGAGCAAGCTGCACCGTACCGAGTGAGCTGAATCCTTGGGGCCGCTGTGCGGCCCTTCGCAGCACAAGGCTGCTCCTACAGAATGTGCGGTGGTCCTTGGGGCCGCTTTGCGGCCCTTCGCAGCGCAAGGCTGCTCCTACAGGTACAGCGCCATTTTGTAGGAGCAGCCTTGTGCTGCGAAGGGCTGCACAGCAGCCCCAATGGCTCACACCTTAGGTGGTAGCCCAGGAATGCATGCCACCCACCTTGGCCAGGCGATTGAGCGGCAAGCGGTCATGCCAGACCAGGCGCAAGGCCTCCATGTCGACATACAGAAAACTGTTGATGCGTGGCATCGCGTACAGGTTGTACAGCTGACGAATCAGGTACAGGTCGGGCAGCAAGCGGTCGGTCACGGCGCTGAGCATCGCCGGGCCGGTGATGTGGCTGAGGCGTTTGGCGTACGCATAGAACCCTCGCGGGTCGCTGGCCAAGGTCGGCCGCGCCCGGTAGAAGTCCGGGTCGGCGAGAAAACGCGCCTGCATCTCTTCCGATATCGCCAGCAAGGTCGGGTTGCCGGCATGGCTGCCAATCATGCTGGTGTTATACAGAGTGTTCATGCCCAGTTTCTGATTGGACATGGGCGGATGCAGGAGCAACCCGTCATCGGTGGTCGCCAGCACCACATCATCGATCACCGCGTGTGCGCCTTGACCCAGTAGTTCGTCATCGACGTCCATGTACAGCCCACCTTCGGCGTGCAGCATCGGGTAGCGCAACACGTCCGACGCGGAAGAGAAGTTGGTGGCCACGCCATTATTGCCCTCGATCGCTGCCTGGTAATGGCTGAAATACTGACTTCGCTCGAAGGCTTTGAAAAACGCCTGGTCCTCCAATGGCAGTACCTGCAGCCCCGGCACCTTGCTGGCCAGTTTGCCGACGTTGTGCGCATAGGCCTGCGGGTTTGCCTTGGACAAGTACAGCCGGTACTGGTACGGGCCTTCTTGCAGGCGCCGAGCATTGCCAGCCAACGTCTCAAGCAACTTGGGGCCAAGCGTCTTGTCGCCTACCCACAGCGATGTAATCCGTTGCGGGATGGGGCGGGCCCCCGCTGGGAACGGGCTGGGAAGCTGCACGGGCAGTTGCAGGTCGATACCCAGGCCACGCAGTGATGCCATGCGCATCGGGTCGGTGACGGCCCGGCCTTCGGGGTTGGCGGGGCGCATGTTGCCGGTGAGCGGTTCGGCTTCGAAGTAGGTCGGGTCTACCTCATTGGTGCCTTCCTCGGTGATGAACAGGTCGGCCTTCATGTCATAAACCAATTCAAGCTCTTGCGGGTAATCCGGCGTCTCCTCCCAATAGCTGATCATACGATCGGTGTCGCCGGTGTACCGCGGGTAGCGCCGTATAGAGTTGGCCACTGCGGCATCGCCGTCCGGTAGTGGCGCGATGGGAGCAGGGCGGTGGAAGTAGGGCGCGACATCCACCGGGGGCAAATGCGGTGGGTCGGAAGGGCTCAGCGGGTAACCCCACTGCTCGTTCACCCGGCGCGGGGCGACGAAGCCGTCCTGCTCGAAACGCAGCAGGCCCTTGCCTTTGGCCACTGCTTCCAGTGCCAGCGGCGTTGCATTGAGCAGGCCATAGGTGATGTTGCCGATGCCGTCGAGCTTGTCGTGCAGGGTCTTGCCATTGATGGCTTGGTCCAGGCCCAGGCCCAGTTGCACGATACCGCCCAGCGCCAGCAAGGGCGCCAGGCCAGGCACCACGAAGGTCAGCGGCGCCAGCAGGTTGAGCGTGCTGTTGAGGTAGCTGCGCCATTTGCGTTTGCTGATCTCGCTGTTGCTGGTGATGATGAAATCGGCATCGTCGTAGCAGCGCTGCCGCTGACGCAAGGCCATGGCATGGAACAAATCGCCGGTGATCCGCGGGTTGTACTTGCCGGGGCGGTAGTTGACATAGGTGCGCGGGGGCCAGGTGCCGTCGTCGTTGAAAAAGCCATGTTCCGGTGGCAGGCGATGGCTGCGTGGATATTCGCCCAAGCCTTCAAGGGCGGTGTCCAGGCCGCTGAAGTCGATACCTTGGGGGCCATCGGCCAAGCGAAAGTGTTGCTTGAGCGCCTGGCGCCGGGTGGCGTCCTTGCACTGTTGGCCGACCCAATCCTTCAACAGGGCTTCGCTGGCGAATTCCAGCAGGGGCGAGCTGTTGCCGGGTACATAGAGCAAAGTCAGGTCGCTGTGGCTGTCGTTGATGTACAGCAGGTCCGTGGATGCGTAGCCGTAAATGCTCAGGGTGCTCAGGCGCAGGCCCTTGCCGCGTGGGATGACATCGGCCGCGCGCCAGGCCAGCTGGCGCGCGGCGTCGCTGAGGCTGCCGTCGCCGATCTGCTTGTTGCAGGCAGCAAGGAAGTTGAGTTTGCAGCACAGGCGGTAGCTGGGCAGTTGGTCGTGCCAATAGGCGTCAAGTGACGCCTTGTAGCGGGTGTGGAAGTCCAGTGCCTCGATGTGACGCTGCAGGGCTTCGGCGCGCACGTTCAGCAGCGTCGAGTGGTCGTAGCGGGCAGGTTCGGTACGCTTGAACAGGCCGTTGAACACCTCATACCAGGCCCCGTTGTCGACGTGCGGTTGTGCTGGGAGGTGCTCGACACAGGTGATTGGGCCGTCTTCGGGCAGCCTGCCGGCCCAGGGGGCTTTGAACAGGCCGCCGAAAAAGTCGTTGTTGGATTCACCTTGCCAGTTCATCAGCACGGCTTGCGTCAGGCTCACACGCTGCACTACCTGTGCCTGGTACTGGGTGGCTCCGGCCGGGTGTATGTGCAGCGTCACCACCTCGACCTGGTCGGGGTCCAGGTGCACGCCTTGTGTCGCCAGCCAGTCCTGGATGGCCTGCTTGGCGTCGCGGTCGGGTCGGGGCAGGGTGGCTAGGTGGTTGCGTACGTACTGCACGCCAGCCGCGTTGATGTGGGTGGTCGGCATGTCGGTCTCCGTGGCTCGGGAAAAACCACAGGATCGACCGACAGGGCCAGGGTGCGACGGTAGATAATGCTTGCCGGGCGGTTCAGCCCGACTTGCCGGGCAGGCGCGGCAACAGCTCGGTGACGTCACGCTCGGGTTTGGCGGAATCGTCAAAGCCTGGCGGCACCTTGCCGCGCAGTTGCCAGGCAAAGGCAATGATCTCGGCGATGGTCAGGTACAGCGCCTCGGGTATCTGATCGCCCAGCTCCAGCCGGGCCAGCAGGCGCACCAGCTCGGCGTTTTCGTAGATCGGCACCTCGTGTTGGCGGGCCAGGGCGAGGATGGCTTCGGCCAAGGCATCGTCGCCCTTGGCGCTGAGGGTGGGTGCCTGTTGGCCGTCGTAGCTCAAGGCAATGGCCTGGCGGGGTGGGTTGAGGCTCATGCGTTTTCGTCCACCCAGCGTTGTTCGACCCGCGTGCGGGGGCCTTGAGGGGGGATGCCGGGGTGGCATTCCAGGTCGCCGACGTCCAGGCCGCGGGCCAGCAGGCGCTCGCGCAGGGTGCCGAGCTGGCTGTCGATCAGCCGTGCGGTGGGTTCACGTTCTGCCCACAGCTGGCCATTCAAGCGGCCCTGGCTCAACTGGGCCTGGACTTGCAGCGGGCCAAGCGGCGCGAGGTCAAAGGCCAGCTCGATGCGCCACAGGGCCTGCAGCGGGTCTTGCGATTCCTGCTGGCGGTCGGCTTGCTGCTGCGGCGTTTCCTCGCGTTGCAGCTTGACCTGCAGCGGGATGAACTCCTGGCCATGGCGAATGGGGACTTCGGTCTGCCAGGTGGTTTGCAGGTTGCCGTTTTCAAGCGTGCCAGTTTGTTGCAGGCTGCTCATGGCGTGGCTTTGCAGGCGCGAGACAGCCGCCGCGGCCAGGCGCAGCAGTTGTTGCAGGTCACCTTCGTCTTCCATGGCCTTGAGCAGCCGTGAGGGCAGCGGAAACGCCCCAGGCTGGGGTTTCGGGCTGACTCGGTCCAGCATGCCCAGCGCCCCGCGCGCCAAGGCCGGCATTGTCAGGGCCAAGGTGCTGGGGGCTAGGGCTGGTGCGCCGGGTGTGGTGACCGAGGCCTGGGTTACCAACCTGAGCAGGTGCGCCTTGAGGTCGGTCGCGACGCTTGCTGGCAGGCCGCCCAGCAGCTTTGCCTCGAGGAAGGCGCCGCTGTTGTTCAGGGCCTGGGCGACGGCCTTGGCATCGCCGAGCTGGCGCGCGTCCGGCAGGCCGGCGAGCACGCGGTCGGCGGTCGCGCGCAAATCGCCGTCGGCGCCGGGGTCGCGGGCGAGCCGTTGCAATGCGCTGAGCAGGCCCGGTAACGAGGCCTGACGGTTTTGCTGGGTGAGCAGTTGCTGGGCGATGCTCAGCTGGTCTTGCCGGCCACTGAGTGGCACGAATTGCAGCGACTGGTCGCCTTGCACCCGCGCGCTGAGCAGGCTGCCCACTGGCAGCGGGCGTGGGCTGTCGATGGTCAGGGTGGCGCCGGCCTGGGCACTGTTGAGCAGGCTGACCAGCGAACGGTAACCGGCGGCCTGGCCCTGCGCTTGAAGGATGGGCTGGTTGGTCAGGACCTTGCCTTGCAGCAGGGTGCCGACCGGTACCTTGGCCGTGTCCAGGCGGGTGAGGGTGGCGATGTTGCTGGTGCTGGCCTGTTGCAACAGGATGGCCAGGCGATTGCCTTCGGTTTGACTGACCGTGACCTGGCTGCCCGGGGGCAGGGGCTGGCTGGCGCTGGCTTGCAGCTGGGTCTGGGCGCCGTTGGCCTGCATCAGCCGCAGCACGAGCTGGAATTCCCGGCCCAGCTGGCGCATCGACAACACCTCGGCCTGCGCCGTTTCGCCCGGGGCCAGCAAGCCGGGTTGCGCTTGCGTGAGGCGCAGCAGTTCGCCGGTCATGCCCGCCTTGATGGCCTGGGCGCTGATTGCGGTTTGTGCGCCGAGACTATTGATTTCAGTCATGATTGTATACAACCTGTCGAACCCGCCCTCTTGGCAGCGAGGCCGTGCATGTAATAATGCCGCCCGTCCGCCACTGCCACTGTAACGGCAGGGAGGGGGGCGACTTGAGACACTGGGTTCAAGATCGGCGACTGGTCTTGAACCCTACACAGATAAGGCGAAACCGTGACCCTTCACCTCCAAGCCGCGGGCCTGGCCTGCGAGCGCGACTGGCGCCTGCTGTTCGAGCACCTGGATTTCGAGCTGCGGCCCGGCGACATGCTGCAGATCAGTGGCCCCAACGGCAGCGGCAAGACTAGCTTGTTGCGCCTGCTGGCCGGGTTGATGCAGCCGACTGCCGGGCAGATTCTGCTCGGTGGCCAGCCGTTGGCCGATCAGCGCCATGCCCTGGCCAGCATCCTGCTGTGGATTGGCCATGCTGCGGGGATCAAGGACCTGCTCACCGCCGAGGAGAACCTCACCTGGCTCTGTGCTTTGCACCAGCCGGCCAGCGCCGAGGCAATCTGGGCGGCGCTGGCGGCGGTCGGCCTGCGCGGTTTCGAAGACGTGCCTTGCCATACCTTGTCCGCCGGCCAGCAGCGCCGTGTGGCCCTGGCCCGCTTGTACCTCGAAAGCCCCCCCTTGTGGATTCTCGACGAGCCGTTCACCGCCCTCGACAAACAAGGCGTGGCGCAGCTCGAAGCGCACCTGGCGGCGCATTGCGAGCAGGGCGGCACGGTGGTGCTGACCACCCACCACAGCCTCGAACGCAAACCGTCGGGCTACCGTGAACTGAACCTGGGGCAATGGGCGGCATGAGCGTATTCATCCTGTTGTTGCGCCGCGAAGCGCGCCTGTTGTTCCGCCGCCCGGCCGAGCTGGCCAACCCGCTGGTGTTCTTCGCCATCGTCGTGGCCCTTTTCCCGCTGGCGGTCGGCCCTGAGAGCCAATTGTTGCAAACCTTGTCGCCGGGCCTGGTGTGGGTGGCGGCCTTGCTGGCCGTGCTGCTGTCGCTGGACGGCCTGTTCCGCAGCGATTTCGAGGATGGCTCGCTGGAGCAGTGGGTGCTGTCGCCGCATCCGCTGGCGCTCCTGGTATTGGCCAAGGTGCTGGCGCACTGGATCTTTTCCGGCCTGGCGCTGGTATTGTTGGCGCCACTGCTGGCTCTGATGCTAGGGCTGCCGAGCCATTGCCTGCCGGTGCTGCTCGCCTCGTTGCTGCTGGGGACGCCCGTGCTGAGCCTGTTGGGCGCGGTGGGGGCGGCGCTGACAGTCGGTCTTAAACGCGGTGGTCTGCTGCTGGCATTGCTGATTCTGCCGTTGTATATCCCTGTATTGATCCTGGGCAGTGGTGCGTTGCAGGCGGCGTTGCAGAATATGCCAGCCACCGGCCATCTGCTCTGGCTTGCCAGCCTCACGGCCCTGGCGGTGACACTGGCACCCTTTGCGATAGCGGCTGGCCTGAAGATCAGCGTCGGCGAATAACGAGTCCTGGGCTCTCAAGCCTGGCTAATACCCTGGATGTACCCTGATGAAAATGAGTTGGACGTGGTTCCACAAGCTCGGTTCCCCCAAATGGTTCTATGCCATCAGCGGCCGTATGTTGCCGTGGCTGGCCATTGCCTCCCTTGCGCTGCTGCTGGTGGGCATCACCTGGGGCCTGGCATTCGCGCCCCAGGACTACCAGCAGGGCAACAGTTTCCGCATCATCTACATCCATGTGCCGGCGGCGATGCTGGCGCAGTCCTGCTACGTGCTGCTGGCGGTGGCCGGGGTGGTGGGGCTGGTGTGGAAGATGAAACTGGCCGACGTCGCCCTGCAGTGCGCAGCACCGATCGGCGCCTGGATGACCGCCGTGGCGCTGGTCACCGGTGCCATCTGGGGCAAGCCGACCTGGGGCAGCTGGTGGGTGTGGGATGCCCGCCTTACGTCGATGTTGATTCTGCTGTTCCTGTACTTCGGCATCATTGCGCTGGGCCAGGCAATCAGTAATCGTGACAGCGCGGCCAAGGCCTGTGCGGTGTTGGCGATTGTCGGTGTGATCAACATCCCGATCATCAAGTACTCAGTGGAGTGGTGGAACACCCTGCACCAGGGCGCCACGTTCACCCTGACCGAAAAGCCGGCGATGCCTGCCGAAATGTGGTTGCCGCTGCTGTGCACGGCGCTGGGTTTCTACTGCTTCTTCGGCGTGGTGCTGTTGATGCGCATGCGCCTTGAAGTGCTCAAGCGCGAGGCACGCGCCAGTTGGGTCAAGGAGGAAGTATTGAACAGCCTGGGGCGGAGGGCCACACGATGAGTTTTGCCTCGTTCGGTGATTTTCTCGCCATGGGCCACCATGGCCTGTACGTGTGGACGGCTTATGGCATCTGCCTGGCGGTGCTGGCGCTGAATGTCGCCGCGCCGCTGCTGGCCCGCCGTCGCTACCTGCAAGAAGAGGCGCGCCGTTTGCGCCGGGAGAACAACCAGTGAATCCGCAGCGCAAGAAACGCCTGTTGCTCATCGTCGGCCTGTTGGTCGGTGTCGGGATTGCCGTCGGCTTTGCCCTGAGCGCCTTGCAGCAGAACATCAACCTGTTCTACACGCCGACCCAGATCGCCAACGGCGAGGCGCCGCAGGATACCCGTATCCGTGCCGGTGGCATGGTCGAAAAAGGCTCGGTGCAGCGTTCGGCCGACTCGCTCGACGTGCGTTTCGTTGTCACGGACTTCAACAAGTCGGTGCCGATCACCTACCGCGGCATCCTCCCCGACCTGTTCCGCGAAGGGCAGGGCATCGTTGCCCTGGGCAAACTCAATGCCGAGGGTGTAGTAGTGGCCGATGAAGTGCTGGCCAAGCACGACGAAAAATACATGCCGCCCGAGGTCACCAAGGCCCTGAAAGAAAGCGGCCAAGCCGCCGCCGGCGCGGAGGCCAAACCATGAACGCGGCACTGGTGATACCCGAACTCGGCCAGTTGGCGATGATCCTGGCCATCTGCTTCGCCGCCGTGCAGGCCAGTGTGCCGCTGCTCGGCGCCTGGCGCGGCGACAGCCTGTGGATGAGCCTGGCACGCCCGGCGGCCTGGGGGCAATTCGCCTTCCTGACCTTTGCTTTTGCCTGCCTCACCCATGCCTTCATGACCGACAACTTCTCGGTCGCCTACGTCGCCAGCAACTCCAACAGCGCTTTGCCTTGGTACTTCAAGTTCAGTGCCGTGTGGGGCGCGCACGAGGGTTCGTTGCTGCTGTGGGCGTTGATCCTGGGCGGCTGGACCTTCGCCGTGTCGGTGTTCTCGCGCCAGCTGCCGCAAGTGATGCTGGCCCGTGTGCTGGCGGTAATGGGCATGATCAGCGTGGGCTTCCTGAGCTTTTTGATCATCACCTCCAACCCGTTCCAGCGCCTGCTGCCGCAAGTGCCGACCGATGGCCGTGACCTCAACCCGTTGCTGCAGGACATCGGCCTGATCGTCCACCCGCCGATGCTGTACATGGGCTACGTGGGCTTCTCGGTGGCCTTTGCGTTCGCCATCGCCGCCTTGCTTGGCGGGCGGCTTGATGCCGCCTGGGCACGCTGGTCGCGGCCGTGGACCATCGTCGCCTGGGCCTTCCTTGGCGTGGGCATCACCCTGGGCTCGTGGTGGGCTTACTACGAGCTGGGTTGGGGCGGCTGGTGGTTCTGGGACCCGGTGGAAAACGCCTCGTTCATGCCTTGGCTGGTGGGCACAGCCTTGATCCACTCGCTGGCGGTGACCGAGAAGCGTGGCGTGTTCAAGAGCTGGACCGTGCTGTTGGCGATCGCAGCCTTCTCGTTGAGCCTGTTGGGCACCTTCCTGGTCCGTTCCGGGGTGCTGACCTCGGTGCATGCCTTTGCCGCTGACCCGTCACGCGGCGTGTTCATCCTGATCTTCCTGCTGTTCGTGGTGGGTGGCTCGCTCACCCTGTTCGCCCTGCGTGCGCCGGTGGTCAAGAGCCAGGTCGGCTTTGCCCTGTGGTCGCGCGAGACGCTGCTGTTGGCCAATAACCTGGTGCTGGTGGTGGCGGCTTCGATGATCCTTTTGGGCACCCTGTACCCCTTGGTGCTCGATGCCCTGACCGGGGCCAAGCTGTCGGTCGGCCCGCCATACTTCGATGCGTTGTTCCTGCCGCTGATGGCACTGCTGATGGTGGTGCTTGGGGTGGGCGTGGTGGTGCGCTGGAAGGACACGCCCGGCAAATGGCTGGCAAGCATGATGACCCCGGTGCTGATCGGCAGCGCAGTGCTCGCCCCGGTCGCGGGCTTCATCGTCGACGACTTCGACTGGCCAACGCTGACGGCCTTTGCCCTGGCGGCCTGGGTCGTACTCAGCGGGTTGCGTGATGTGCTCGACAAGACCCGCCACAAGGGCCTGGCCAAAGGCATGGGTGGCCTTACCCGCAGCTACTGGGGCATGCAGCTGGCGCACCTGGGCCTGGCGGTGTGCGCACTGGGCGTGGTGTTGTCGAGCAACAACAGTGCCGAGCGCGACCTGCGCATGGCGCCGGGCGAAAGCGTCGAGCTTGGCGGCTATCACTTCCTGTTCCAGGGTGCCAAGCACTTCGAGGGGCCGAACTTCATTTCCGACAAGGGCACCGTGGTGGTGTCTCGCGACGGTCGCGAAGTGACCACGCTGCACCCCGAGAAGCGGCTGTACACCGTGCAGCAGTCGATGATGACCGAAGCCGGCATCGACGCCGGCTTCACCCGCGACCTGTACGTGGCCCTGGGCGAGCCGTTGGAAAACGGCGCCTGGGCGGTGCGTGTGCATATCAAGCCTTATGTCCGCTGGATCTGGCTGGGCGGTCTGCTGACCGGCCTGGGCGGGTTGCTGGCGGCCCTCGACCGGCGTTACCGCGTCAAGGTCAAGACCCGGGTGCGTGATGTCCTGGGCGTGTCTGGAGCAGCTGCATGAAGCGTTGGATCATGGTGGTGCCACTGGCGGTGTTTCTGCTGGTGGCGGTTTTCCTCTACAAAGGCTTGTTCCTCAAGCCCGACGAACTGCCTTCGGCGATGATCGGCAAGCCCTTCCCGGCGTTTTCCCTGGCCTCGGTGCAAGGTGATCGCAATTTGACCCAGGCCGACCTGTTGGGCCGCCCGGCGCTGGTCAACGTGTGGGGGACCTGGTGCCCGTCGTGCAAGGTCGAGCACCCGTACCTGAACCAGCTGGCCGAGCAGGGCGTGGTGATCCACGGGGTCAACTACAAGGACGACAATGGCGCGGCGCTGAAGTGGCTGGCCGAGTTCCATAACCCTTACCAACTGGATATCCGCGACGAGCAGGGCACGCTGGGCCTGGACCTGGGCGTGTACGGTGCACCGGAAACCTTCCTGATCGACGCCAAGGGCATCATCCGCTACAAGCACGTGGGCATTGTCGATGCCAGCGTCTGGCGTGAACAGCTGGCGCCGCTGTACCAGGGCCTGGTCGATGAGGCCAAGCCATGAAGCGCGGGCTGGCAGCAGCCGTACTGGGGTTGGCCCTGGGCCTGGGCGTGGCCAGGGCGGCCATCGATACCTACCAGTTCCGCGATGACGCCGAGCGTGAGCGGTATCAGCAACTGACGAAAGAGCTGCGCTGCCCGAAGTGCCAGAACCAGGACATCGCCGACTCCAACGCACCGATTGCCGCCGACCTGCGCCGCGAAATCTTCCGCATGCTGGGCGAAGGCAAGAACAACGAGCAGATCGTCGACTTCATGGTCGACCGCTATGGCGACTTCGTGCGTTACAAGCCCGCGCTCAGCGGGCGCACCTGGCTGCTGTGGTTCGGCCCGGGGATCCTGCTGGCCGGTGGCTTCGTGGTGCTGCTGGTGATCGTTCGCCGCCGCCGCGGTGCAGCGGCCCAAGGTGCGCATGAGTTGTCCGTCGACGAACGCGAGCGTCTCGCCAAACTGCTGGAAAAAGAACAGACCCATGATTGAATTCTGGCTTAGCGCGGGCCTGCTGCTGCTCGCTGCCCTCAGCTTTCTGCTGATCCCGATCCTGCGTGGCCGTCGCCGTCAGCAAGAGGAAGACCGCACCGCCCTGAACGTCGCCCTGTACCAGGAGCGCGTGGCCGAATTGGCTGCGCAGCAAGCCGCCGGTGTGCTCGATGACGTGCAATTGGCCAAAGGCCGTGACGAAGCGGCCCGTGAACTGCTGGCTGACACCGAAGGTGGCGAGGCCGCGCGCCAAGGCCATCTGGGCAAAGCGCTGCCGCTGTTGGCGGCGGTGCTGGTGCCGCTGATGGCGTTGGGGCTGTACCTGCACTTTGGTGCGGCGGACAAAGTCGAGCTGACCCAGGAATTTGCCCAAGCGCCCAAGACCATGGAAGAGATGACTACCCGCCTTGAGCGTGTGGTGAAGGCCCAGCCGGATTCCGCCGAAGCCCTGTATTTCCTTGGGCGTGCCTACATGGCCGAACAGCGCCCGGGCGATGCGGCACGCACCTTCGAACGTGCCGTGGCCCTGGCGGGCCGCCAGCCCGAGTTGCTCGGGCAATGGGCCCAAGCGCAGTACTTTGCCGCCGACAAACAGTGGAACCCGCAACTGCAGGCGTTGACCGATGAAGCCCTCAAGGCTGACCCGAACGAAGTGACCAGCCTGGGCCTGCGCGGCATTGCTGCGTTCGAGGGTGAGCGTTACCAGGAAGCCATCGACTACTGGAAGCGCCTGCTGGCGCAACTGCCTGAAGGCGATGCCTCGCGCGCCGCCTTGCAAGGCGGCATCGACCGGGCTGCCGAGCGCCTGGGCGGTGAGCCTGGCCAAACCGTCACACCCGTGGCTGCCCGGCTGAAGGTGCGTGTGGAGCTGGCCGCAGCGCTCAAAGACAAGGTCAAGCCCGACGACACGGTGTTCATTTTTGCCCGTGCCAGTAATGGCCCGCCCATGCCCGTGGCCGCGAAGCGGGTGACCGTGGCGCAGTTGCCGATCGAGGTGGAGTTGTCTGATGCCGACGCGATGATGCCGCAGATGAAACTGTCGGACTTTACTGAAGTCCAACTGGTTGCTCGTGTGTCGCGTGCCGGCCAGCCCACTCATGGCGAGTGGATCGGCCAGGGTTCGCCACTGGCCACTGCCACCCAGGCCACGCAACACCTGACCATCGACAGCCCAGACCCGTAAGAGAGCATTGCCATGCACAGCACCGTCCGCCTGACCCTGATCACCCTGGCCCTGGGTTTGTCCGCGTGTACGGTGCATGAACCTTACGAGCAGCCCGCGCCACCGATCGAGCGGCTACCGCCGCACCAGGGGCCGGTGGTCAAGCCGTTGCCGGGCGGGCAGCCTTCGACCCAGCCGAGCAAACCCGCAGCGACGCCCAAGCCGATGCCCCGCACGTCCGCCAGCTTTGCACCGCCACCGGGCGGTTCTAGCCATTGGGACCCTAAGCTGGGCGTGTACGTGCTGGAGAAAAAACCCAACACCTTCTACCGCCAGCGCACCTACTACCGCTACGACGGGGGCTGGAGCTGGTCGCTGAGCCCCGATGGCCCATGGCAGGACACCGACAGCAGCGGTGTACCCGGTGGCCTTGGGCGGGCGTTCGCCCAGTAAGTTGCCCGGTACAGTACAGTTTTCTGCTGATTTATCGATTGACTGTACCGCCCGCTGATTACGCATAATGCCCCTTCGATCAGACGCGGAGGTGGCATGAGCAAGACAGTCCTGGTGTTGGTGGAAACCGTCGACGATTACCTGCCTCTGCTGGAACAGGCGGGTTATCGGCTGATTCGCGCTCCGTCGCCGCAACTGCGCACCGAAGCCATCCAGCGCCACGCCCGCGAAATCGATGCCGTGCTCACCCGGGGCCCATTGGGCCTGACTGCCGCGGAAATCGAGGCGCTGCCCCACTTGCAGATCATCTGCGTGATCGGTGCCGGCTACGAGCAGGTCGACCTGGCCGCCGCCGCCGCGCGCGGTATCACGGTGACCAACGGTGCCGGGGCCAATGCCGCCGCGGTCGCCGACCATACCCTGGCAATGGTACTGGCGCTGCTGCGCGACATTCCCCGTGCCGATGCCAGTACCCGCCGTGGCGAGTGGAACCGTGTGATCAGCCCGTCGGTGAGCGGCAAGCGCCTGGGCATTCTCGGCCTGGGCGCGGTGGGGCTGGCGATCGCCAAGCGTGCCAACCTCGGCTTCGACATGAGCATCAGCTACCACAGCCGCACGCCGCGCCCGGATGTGCCGTACACCTGGTACGACAGCCCGCTGCACCTGGCCGATGCCGTCGACATTCTGGTCGTGGCCACGCCAGGCGGCGCCGCTACCCATCACTTGGTCGATGCACCGGTGCTCAAAGCCCTCGGCGCCGAGGGCTACTTGGTCAACATCGCCCGTGCCAGCGTGGTGGACACCCAGGCCCTGGTGGCAGCGCTGGCGGGCGGCCAGCTTGCCGGTGCCGGCCTGGACGTATTCGACGACGAGCCGGCAGTGCCCGATGCCCTCAAGGCGCTCGGCAACACGGTGCTGACGCCCCATGTGGCGGGCCAGTCGCCGGAGGCCGCGCTCGACACGGTGACGTTGGTGGTGCGCAATCTGCAGGCGTTCTTTGCCGGTGAGCCGGTGCTGACCCCGGTACGAAACTGACTCTTTTCACCCATGAGCCCGGCAGCGTCCCGGCCAACAAGGAGTGTGTGCATGCAACTCGAGATCTTCCAGGTCGATGCGTTTTCCGCTGAGCCTTTCGGTGGCAACCCGGCGGCAGTCATCCCGCTGGACAGTTGGCTGCCGGACGATGTGCTGCAACGCATCGCCGAAGAGAACAACCTGTCCGAAACCGCCTATTTCGTGCGTAACGGTGAGGCATACGACCTGCGTTGGTTCACCCCGACGGTCGAGGTCGACCTGTGCGGCCATGCCACCTTGGCCTCGGCCTATGTGTTGTTCGAGCAGTTGGGTGTGCAGGCGCCCGTGTTGCGGTTCAATACCCGCAGCGGCGAGTTGCGCGTCAGCCGTGGCGCCGACGGGCTGTTGGCGATGGATTTCCCGGCCAAGCAGCCGGAAGCGGTGCAGGCCCCAGCGGGCCTGTTGGAGGCGCTGGGCCTGAGCAGTGCGCGTGCGGTGTACCGCAGCGATGACTTGGTGGTGGTGATCGATGACGCGTCGTTGCTGGACCCGTTGAAACCCGATTTTGTCGCCCTGTCGGCCTTTGATGTGCGCGGGGTCGCCGTGACTGCGGCGGGGCGTGGGTTTGATGTTGTCACCCGCTGGTTCGGCCCGCGGGTGGGCGTGAACGAGGACCCGGTAACGGGCTCGGCGCACACCTCGCTGGCGCCGTTGTGGGCCGAGCGGCTGGGCAAGAATGTGCTGAGTTGCGAGCAGGGTGGGGTGCGCAAGGGGCAGCTGCTGTGCGAGGTGCCGGGCAATGGGCGGGTGATCATTAGCGGGCGGGCGGCGTTGTATCTGCGGGGGCAGGTGTTTATCTGAGGGATGTTTTTGGTGCCTGAGGTGCATGCCTTGGGGTTTTCAGCGCCTGGGAGATCGAGCGCCGCCCGCGCGGCGCTTCGCAGCACAAGGCTGCTCCCACATCTGTTTCGGGCCAGTCACGCCTGTGGGGGCGGCGCGCGACCGCCTTGTTGGTCCGACGCGATATCATGGTGTGCGCCAAGGGGCCGCGCGCCAATGCCCCAGGACTAATTGGCCCGAAACAGATGTGGGAGCAGCCTTGTGCTGCGAAGCGCCGCGCGGGCGGCGCTCGATCTCCCAGGCGCTGCAAACCCCAAGACATGCCCCCGCAACCCCACCCGCATCCCCCAAATCATTGCCTCCCCCCCGCACAACCAGTAGCCTGCGCCCAATTCAAACGAGGATCGCAGACGTGAGACGCGGTGTGATGTACGCCGGCATGGCCGGTGCGTTGTGGGGCATGGTGTTGATGGTCCCTGAGCTGCTGCCTGAGTTCAACCCGATGCTGCTGAGCAGCGTGCGCTATGTCATGGTCGGGGTCATCTCGCTGCTGCTGGCACTGCCCATGGCCCGTCAGCTGCGTCAGCTGACCCTGCACGACGCGTGGATGCTGTTACGCCTGGCCGTCATCGGCAACCTGGTCTATTTCGTTTTCCTGGTGGCCGCCATCCAGCGTCTGGGCGTGGCGCCGGCTTCGCTGATTGTCGGCGTTCTGCCGCTGACCATCACCCTGTACGGTCGCAACGACAGTGGCGCGGTACCGCTGGCGCGGCTGATCGGCCCATTGGCGCTGATTCTGGGGGGGCATGCTGTGCATCAACCTGCAGACGTTCGCCTTCGCCCCCGGCGACATCGGCGACAAGCTCCTGGGCCTGTTCTACGCTTTGGCCGCTCTGGCCTGCTGGACCTGGTACGCGGTACAGAACAGCCGTTACCTCAAACAATGCGGGCATTTCGACAGCCATCAGTGGTCGGTGCTGTGCGGGGTGATGACCGGGCTGGCCAGCCTGGTGATGGTTGCAGCCCTGGCCCTGTGGCAGCCGCAACAGTTGCAGGTGGACGCGCCGATGGCGCGCTGGTGGTTGTTCTGGGCGGCCAGCCTGGGCTGCGCGGTGCTGGGTTCGTGGTTGGCCATGGCGCTGTGGAACGCTGCCTCCAAGCGTCTGCCACTCACCCTGAGCGGCCAACTGATCGTCTTCGAAACCTTGTTCGCCCTGCTTTACGCTTTCCTTTGGCGGCAGACCGGGCCGAGCGTGCTAGAGGCGGCAGCGATCATTCTGGTGATTGGCGGCGTGCTGTGGTCCATGCGCCAGCACGGAACGCCGCGAGAACTTGCCAAACCGGTGCATACCTGAGAAAAGGGCGGCTTTGATTTTTCCAGCGTTGGAGCATGCCCATGAGCAGCGAACTGCAGATCATCGACCTCGTCGAAGGCGACGGTAAAGCCGCCGTCAAAGGCGCCCTGATCACCACCCAGTACACCGGCTGGCTGGCCGACGGCAGCACGTTCGATTCATCCAGGTCGCGCGGCAAACCCTTCCAGTGCGTGATCGGCACGGGGCGCGTGATTAAAGGGTGGGACCAAGGCTTGATGGGCATGCGCGTCGGCGGCAAACGCAAACTGCAGGTGCCGGCGCACCTGGGGTATGGCGAGCGCAGTGTGGGGGCGATACCGCCGAATTCGGATTTGACGTTTGAGATCGAGCTGCTGGAAGTGCTGACGCGGGATGATTGAATAATCCAGTCCTACGCCAGATAGGAAAAGGATTACACGCCTTGTCGGCCCCCGTCTGATTGAGCGGTCATTCAAGGATGGTTACTCTTCAACATGACTTGAGTGAAGAGGGCATGGCTATGAAATCGCATTTTTCCTCGCGAGTGGTGCGAGAGGCAAATGCCTTGTTGGTGGCGTCCGGCGCCCGAATGGAGATTTCGCTACCGCGCGAATTGGCAGGCGTCCTGACCTGTACCCAAAAATCACACTCGGAATTGAAAGCAGCATTCAAAGCGGCGTATTCACGGTTGCGCAAGGAGTAACAGCCAGATGGCCGATGGCTGTTACAACCACATCTACTCGGTCCTTGTAGAGAATGAGCAAGATACACTGGGTATCATTGCCTATTCGTTGTACAAGAGGCAGAAGATCGAATTCATCCAGGCCTTCAAGGTCAAGCATGACAGGGAACCAAAAGACGAAGACCTGGCGCCTTTCCACGATGTCAGCAATAGCCCCACCCAGCTTGAAAGCTATCGCAACCAGGCCAGCCAGCTTGCTCAGGGGTTTCTTGATGCTTCGATAGCCGCGCAGGCTGTAGAGCTCGAGCAGTATTATTCCGACAAAGCCAGCAGCGAAATCAGAAATACCAAACCAGGGTTTTGGCTGGGGGTGGCGCAGAGTCTCGTGGGGTCGGTCCTCTTCGTTTTTTTGCTCGGTTTTCTTGTTTTCTTTACCTGGAGCCTGAATCAAGGCCCTAGGCAGGTAATCGAGCAGGTGTTTGGTGTAACCATTATCGTTCCAACCTCTGCGATCAACGCAGGCAATCTACCTTAGCCGCTGCTTGCGCGCGTATTGGCCTGATCAGGACATAATTCAGCAACACACATCCTCTAACGTTGGCCTTGCCTAGGGAACGGCAATCACGCTCAGGGAGGAACCAAACGGGTTGACGGCACTCTGACCCTCACTCGTTGCCAGGGATGGCACTCACTACAAGGACGCCCTGCGGCTGCGACGCAGGGCAACGTGGCGGGTCAACCCGATTTTCTCTGCCACAAGAGCCTGCCTTGATGAAGTTGCCAACCTTTCTCCGCCGTCGTCGCCACTTGCTGTTGAGCCTCGCGCTCACGGCCGTGGCCATACCGCTGGCGTTGGATGCTGTCGAAAGCCGTGCGCAGCCGGTCGATGGCACCCAGACCCTGGTCTTCCTGCGCCACGCCGAGAAACCGGGCGAGGGGCTCGGGCAACTGAACTGCCAAGGCCTCAACCGGGCATTGGACCTGGCCACGTTGCTGCCAGAGCGTTTTGGCAATGCCGACTACGTGTTTGCTGCCAACCCGTCGCGGCATGTCGAGGAAGGCAGCAAGGACGAGAGCTACAGCTATATCCGCCCGCTGATGACCATCACCCCCAGCGCCATCCGCTTGGGCCTGCCGGTGAACATCGACTACGGTGCCAACGACACCGACGCGCTGGCCGAAGAGTTGCTGAGCGACAAATACCGCAACGCGACGGTCTACACCGCCTGGTCCCATGGTTACCTGCCAGAACTCATCAATACCGTGGCCGGCAAGGCCCTGGGTGAAGAGCGGGTGATCACCGAGGACTGGAGCGGTGACGATTTCGACACCCTGTATGTGCTCACGCTGACCTGGCACGACGGCAAGGCCAGCCTGCTCAGCCGCAATGTTCGGCAGGGCCTCAATGACGGTGCCCATAGCTGTCCGAGCTGATGCGCTGCTACTGTTTGGGCAAGGAAGCCGAAACAGGGGCCATGCATGAAGCACGAGGTGACGGTCATTGGAGGGGGGGTCATTGGCCTGGCGACGGCCTATGCGCTGGTGCGCGAAGGGTTGTCGGTAGCACTGATCGAGGCGCGGGACAGCCTGGCGTCTGCCACCAGTTTCGCCAATGGCGGGCAGTTGTCGTACCGCTATGTGGCGCCATTGGCCGATGCCGGTGTGCCGTGGCAGGCACTGGGCTGGATGCTGCAGGGGGATTCGCCGCTGCGTTTGCGGTTGCGATTCGACCCGGCGCAGTGGCGTTGGTTACTGGCGTTCATGATGGCCTGTCGCAGCCGTGTCAATGCTCGCAATGGCGCACAACTGCTGGCGTTGGCGCTGGAAAGCCAAGCCGCCCTGGCGCGTTGGCGCGAGGAGGATGGGCTGACGGATTTTGCCTGGCGGCGTAACGGCAAGCTGGTCGCCTTTCGCAGTGAGCAGCCGTTCGCCCAAGGGCGCAGGCGCCTGCTCGATCCAATCAGCCAACGCGTGCTCGATGCCACCGAGCTCAAGGCCCTGGAGCCGGCCTTGGCCGGGGCGCCGTTCGTGGGGGGCGTGCTCACACCTGATGAGGAAGTCGCCGACTGTCACCGCTTCTGTGTACGCCTGGCCGAGCGCTTGCGCGCATCCGGGCAGTGCCAGTTTTTGCTCGGTAAGCCTGTGACTCAGCTGGTCACACATCACGATCGGGTGGTTGCGTTGCAGTTGGGCAGCGAGCGGGTCGATGTGCAGCGCCTGGTGTTGTGTGCGGGTCATCGCAGTGCGGGGTTGGCGCTACCGGGGTTGAAGTTGCCGGTCTATCCGCTGAAGGGCTACAGCCTGACTGCGCCGATTGCCCCTGAGCATCGGGCGCCGGAGGTCAGTGTTACCGACTACGAGCGCAAGATCGTCTATGCGCGGCTGGACCGCCAACTGCGGGTTGCGGCGATGGTGGATATCGTCGGTTACGATGAATCGGTGGATGCGCGCCGACTCGACAGCATGCGCTGGCTGGCGCTGGATACGCTGCCCAACGCCGCCGACTACGGGCAGGCGGTGGAATGGGCTGGGATGCGGCCAGCGACGCCCACCGGGGTGCCGATCATTGGGGCGACGGCGTATCGGAACCTGTGGCTGAACGTGGGGCATGGGGCACTGGGTTTTACGTTGGCTTGTGGCAGTGGGGAGCGGTTGGCCAGGATATTGCGCTGAATGTGCCGGCCTCTTCGCGGGTGAACCCGCTCCCACAGGGACCGCGCAGTGCCCGAAAGCAGCGCTGAGCCTGTGCGGCTTTAGCCGCGAAGAGGTCGGTAAGAACGAAGTAGCGTTAACGCCCGAAGCGCATCGGCCAGCCCACCACTTTCTTCACCCTCGGCGTGGCATAGGTCCGCACTTTGGACGTACTCAACCCCATCCGCACCAGCGACTCGGCAATGGTCACCGCCGCACTTACACCGTCCACCACCGGCACGCCGGTACGTTGACGGATCTGCTCATCCAGCCCCGCCATGCCACCACAACCCAGGCAGATCACCTCGGCCTTGTCGTCGCGCACTGCGCGCTCGGCCTGCTCGACGATAGCTTCCACGGCACGCTGCGGGTCGGCTTCCAGCTCGAGCACGGCCAGGCCACTGGCGCGCACCGACGCGCAGCGGTCGTACAGGCCGGAAAGCCGCAAGCGGTCTTCGATCAAGGGCACGGTGCGGTCCAGGGTGGTCACCACCGAGTAGGCATGGCCCAGGTACATGGCCGTGCTGGCGGCGGCATCAGTGATGTCCACCACGGGGACGTTCAACAGCTCTTGCAGGCCTTCGCGGCCGTGCTCGCCGTAGCCGGCCTGAATCACTGCATCGTAGGGCCCATCGTAGGCCAGCACCCGGTCCATCACCGCAATGGCCGCCAGGTAGCTTTCAAAGTTGCCTTCCACCGACTCGGCGCCAAACCACGGGGTCAGGCCGATGATTTCGGTACCTGGTGCGGCAACGGCGCGCGCCTGCTCGGCGATGGCCTCGGTGATGGCTTCGGTGGTGTTGACGTTGGCAATCAGAATACGCATGGACAGTTCTCCCTGATCAGTGGCTGCTGTGGTCAACGGCGATGCACTCACCGCTGACATCCAGGTAGTGGCGGTTGCGTGGCGCGATCAGCAGGTAAAGGGCCGCGGCGATGCCGGCACCGATCAGCCAGGAGAACGGCGCCACGCTATGGAAGTTGGGTACCAGGGCGAGCACGATGGCCAGCAGCGCGGCCGGCACAAACGCGGCCACGGCGCGCAGGTTGATGCCCTTGGTGTAGTGATAGGCGCCGGCCGGGTCTTCACTGTACAGCTGCGGCACGTTGATGCAGCCTTTGCGCAGCAACCAGTAGTCGGCCATGATCACCCCGTACAGCGGGCCGAGCAGGGCGCCCAGGCCCGACAGGAAGTACACGATCACCAGCGGGCTGTTGTACAGGTTCCAGGGCAGGATCAACACCGCGAGGGTGGCGCTGATCAGCCCCGCGCGACGGAAGTTCAGGTGGCGTGGCGCCAGGTTGCTGAGCACGAAGGCTGGGGCGACGAAGTTGGCCATGATATTCACGGCCACCGTGACGATCAGGAAGGCCAGGCAACCCAGGACCAGGAAGAGGGTGTTGGGGATGCTGGCGACGATCTGCGTCGGGCTGTCGATGATCTGGCCGTTGATCTGGAACTGCGCGCCGCACAGCACCACGGTGATCATCGCGAACACCAGGATATTCACCGGCAAGCCCCAGAAGTTACCGACGCGGATGGTCTTGCGGCAGGGCGAAGAGCGGGCGAAGTCGCAGAAGTTGAGCACCAGGGTGCCGTAGATCGCCAACCACAGGGCACCGCCCGCGAAGATGTTGCGCCACATCTCGTAACCGGTCAGCGGCGCCGCCACCGACCAGGCGATACGCGCGTCGGCCTTGAAGTACATGAACACCGCCAGGCTGGCGACGGTGAGCAGGATCACCGGGCCGGCGAAGGCCTCGTAGCGGCGCACCATCTCCATGCCGTAGGCGAGGATCACCAACTGCACCAACCAGATCGCCACGAAGCAGACCCAGCCCAGGCTCGACAGGCCAAGGATGCTGTCCTGGTCGTGGACGGCCAGTTGCGGCCACACGGCAGTCAGCAGCACGCGCAGCACCACCGAGGCCAGGTAGGTTTGGATGCCGAACCAGGCAATGGCAATGACCGCGCGGATCAACGCCGGTATTTGCGCACCATGGATACCGAAGGCAATGCGGCTGATGACCGGAAACGGTACACCGGTCTTTTGCCCCATGTAACCCGACAGGTTCATGAAGAAGTACACCAGCGCCGCACCAATGGCCAGCGACACCAGTATCTGCCAGCCGCCCAGCCCGAGGGCGAACAGCCCCATGGCGAACGAGTAGTTGGCGATGTTGTGCACATCGTTGGTCCATAACGCAAAGATGCTGTAACCGCCCCAGCGCCGACCTTCGGCGCGTGTTGGGGCGAGGTCGCGGTTGTGCAGGCGTGGGCTCAGTTCAAGTGCTGGCGCAGGGCCGGCAAGTGTGGAGATGGGGTTGCTGCTGGCGACGGAAAGTTCAGGGGCAAGGTCGAGGCTTGTACGCATTCCGGCAGGCTCCTGATGCACGTGGACTGCGATGAGCGGGCAATGCGCACGGGCTCGCCATCTCGTCGGTGCAGCGTTGGCATCACTGGGTTCTGGGCGCGGCGGCCGACGGGTAGGGCGGCGTCGCGGGTTCTTGTGTATTTATGTTTTGCCTAACTTGTATACAAAACACGAACACACAAAAGCGAGTTCCATGCCAGCCGAAAAGCGACGTTCAAGTTGCCATTGTTTTGATTTCGTCTTGTTTAACGCTAACTAAATGAAATTAAGGAAATAAAAATTGACCAACTAAACAGCTTTTATTTTTTTATCGTTTTGTTAGTTGATCAGTTGGTCAAAATTAGTGGCGTGAAGGGTGTAACGTATTGGGGCGCGGTTGAGAAAAGTGCACACAAAAATGGCACCTATGGTGACATTTGTGTGTACAAAAAATAGTCAGCTTTTGCCTGTGCCGACCACCTCGAGGCAGGTTCAGCCCATCGGCGGCAGGCGTCGCTTCACCGGGCTCTTCTTGATGATCGCGGTGTTGGTTTCGGCCAGCACATTGATCCGGTCGAGCAGGGTGTCGAGCTGTTCCATCGAGCGCACATGCAAACGCGCAATGAAGCAGTCCTCGCCGGTCACCTTGTCGCATTCGGTGAACTCAGGGATCGCGATGATCTGCCGCTCCACTTCCTGCAACTGCCCCGGCAGCGGGCGGATACGCACGATCGCCTGCAACTGGTAACCAAAACTGCGTGGGTCGACATCCACGGTGTAACCGCGCAAGACACCGCGCTCTTCCAGGCGGCGCAAGCGCTCGCTGACGCTGGGGGCAGACAAGCCACTGATCTGCGCCAGGGCCTTGAGTGAGCGCCGCGAGTCTTCCATCAACGCGTTGATCAGCAGTTGGTCGATAGCATCGGTCATGCGTAACCTCATCAGGCTATTCGGGTGATTTGCCTTGATAGTAAAGGCAAGCCGGCGGATGCGCCTTTGATATCCGCTGGAAGGTCCCACGTCACCCTTTGCATACTGTTGCCATTATCAACGGAGGTGTGAGATGGACAGTTCATTGCGCCGTGGCTCGCTGGAAATGGTCGCTGCCATGCTGATTTCCGGGACCATCGGCTGGTTCGTGCTGGTGTCGGGCCAGCCAGTACTCGACGTGGTGTTCTGGCGGTGCGTGTTCGGTACCGGCACGTTGCTGGTGATCTGCGCGGCCTTGGGCTTTCTCAAGCCGGGTGTGATCGGCCGCACGGCGTTTGTGCTGGCGATTGCCAGCGGTGTGGCCATCGTCGGCAATTGGGTGTTGCTGTTCGCCTCTTATTCACGCGCTTCGATCGCCATCGGCACCGCCGTTTACAACGTCCAACCGTTCATGCTGGTGGGCCTGGCGGCTGTGTTTCTGGGCGAGAAGATCACCTTGCCCAAGGTCACCTGGTTGAGCGTTGCCTTCCTGGGCATGCTGGCTATCGTCAGCGCCCACGGCGTGGGGCAGGGCAGTGGCGAGGATTACCTGCTGGGCATTGGCCTGGCGCTGGGCGCGGCGTTTTTGTATGCAATCGCTGCGTTGATCATCAAGCGCCTTAAAGGTACGCCACCGCACCTGATTGCATTGATCCAGGTTGCCACCGGCGTGCTGCTGCTGGCGCCGTGGGTCAAGCTGAGTGGGTTGCCGGGTGAGACTTCGGCGCTGGCCAGCCTGGTGACCCTCGGCATCGTTCATACCGGGGTGATGTATGTGTTGCTGTACAGCGCTATCCAGCGCTTGCCTACCGCACTGACTGGCGCGCTGTCGTTCGTTTACCCGATTGCGGCAATTCTTGTCGACTGGGTGGCCTTTGGGCACCGGCTGGCACCGTTGCAATGGCTGGGTGTGGCACTGATTCTGCTGGCAGCGGCGGGGATGCAGCAGGGATGGTGGTTTAGTTCTGCGCGGGTTGCAGCCAAACATTGAGGTGACCTTGCGGGCCTCTTCGCGGGTAAACCCGCTCCCACAGGTATCGTGCCGTCTTTAGAAGCGGTGGAGTACGGGTGGGAGCGGGTTTACCCGCGAAGAGGCCCGCAAGGGTAGAATGCCGCTTTTTCCAGCTTGCGACCCGCCATGACCTCGCCGATCCAGACCCTTGAGCAACACCTGCTCGCCGCCCTCGACCCCGCCCCACAGGAAACCCGTCGCCTGTTCCACGGCCGTGGCCGCTGCTGGCCGGGCCTTGAGCAGGTGACGGTGGACTGGCTGCAAGGTGTGCTGTCGGTGGCGCTGTTCCGTGAGCCGCCTGAAGGCCAACTGGAAGAGCTGGAGGCCATGCTGCGTACCCTCGCCCAGCGCCCGCAGTGGAATGGCCAGGCCATCCTCATCCAGCACCGCTACCTGCCGGACAGCCCCGGCCAATGGCTGTGGGGCGAGCCGTGCCAGCAGCGGGAGGTCGTCGAGGACGGCCTGACTTACCTGCTGGACCTGGGCGTACGTCAGAACAATGGGCTGTTCCTGGACATGCGCTATGGCCGACGCTGGGTACGCGAACAGGCAGCAGGCAAGCGGGTGCTCAACCTGTTTGCCTATACCTGCGGTTTCTCGGTAGCGGCCATTGCGGGTGGGGCGGAGCAGGTAGTGAACCTGGACATGGCCAAGTCGGCGTTGTCCCGCGGGCGAGACAACCACCGGCTCAATGGCCACGATGCGTCACGGGTGGCGTACCTGGGGCATGAGCTGTTCAAGTCCTGGGGCAAGGTGCGTAAGTACGGGCCCTATGACCTGATCATCATCGACCCGCCCACCTTCCAGAAGGGCAGCTTTGTGCTGACCCAGGATTACGCGAAGATTCTGCGGCGGTTGCCGGAGCTGCTGAGTGAGGGCGGGACCGTGCTGGCCTGTGTGAACGACCCGGCGATCGGGCCAGCGTTTTTGATCGAAGGCATGGCCGAGCAGGCGCCGGCGTTGGCTTTTGTCGAGCGGCTGGAGAACCCGCCGGAGTTTCCTGATGCGGATCCGGCTGGGGGCCTTAAAGCCTTGGTATTCCGGCAGGGTTGAGGCTTGCTTTGCCGGCCCCTTCGCGGGCAAGCCCGCTCCCACAGGATCAGCTCAACATTCGAGCGCAGTAGAGCGCTGTGGGAGCGGGCTTGCCCGCGAAAGGGCCGGTGAAGCCTGCATCACGCTGAAACTCCACGCATAGGCAGCGGATACACCTGGGCAAAGTTCACCTGCTCCGTCTGGTCCACCCGCTTCTTCAGCCGCTCGTTGAACGCGCGGCTCACCGCATACTGCCCACCGGAAATGGTGCGGAACTGCGCCGTCAGCACAAACCCGTTCAAGTCCATGCGGTCCACCCCGAATACCTGCAATGGCCCCTGCAGGTTGATGCGCAGCAGTGGATCGTCGCTGATCGACTGCCCCACCTCATGGATCAGCGCCAGCGACTGGTCCACATCGCTGTCGTAGGTGAATTGCACCGAGAAAAACGCATAGGCGAACTGCCGCGACTGGTTGGTAACCGCCTTGATCTGGCCAAACGGCACCGAGTGCACAAACCCCTTGCCGTCGCGCAGGCGCAGGGTACGGATGGTCAGGCTTTCGACAGTGCCGGCGTGGCCGGAGTCGAGCACCACCCAGTCGCCGATCGAAATGGTGTCTTCGATCAAGATGAACAGCCCGGTGATCACGTCCTGCACCAGTTGCTGCGAGCCAAAGCCGATGGCCAGGCCGATCACCCCGGCACCGGCCAGCAGCGGCGCGACGTTGATGCCCAGGTTGGCCATGGTGGTGATGGTGCAGATGACGATCAGCACCACTTTGATGGCATTGCGCAGCATGGGCAGGATGGTCCGCACCCGCGTGCTCGGCTGGCGCGCGGTACGGCGCCCGGGCGCTGGTTTGAGCGCTTCCTGGATAGCGGTGTCGAGCACCACCCAGAGCAGCCAGGTGACCAGCAGGATCAGGCCGATGCTCGACAGCGAATTGCTGATGGCCTGGCCCAGGCGGTTGCTCAGGGCGAAGCCGATCACCGAGACGCCCCAGATACGCCCCAGCAGTTCGATGAAGGCCACCGCCATGGCAATGCGCAGCAGCGCGTGGGCCAGGCTGCGCAGCAGTTCCTTGTAAGGCCGTACCCGTTGCCCAGCATCGGCTTCGCGGGGCGCCAACAGGTGTTGCAGCAAAGTACTGAGAAACACCGTGGACACCAGCAGCACCGTGGTCAGCAAGGCTTTTTGCAGCGCCTTCTGGCTTTCTTCGCCAGCGCCGATCAGGTGAATGGCCGAGACCAGGATCATCAGCAGGATCGGCAAATACCACACCACCGAGAAGATGCGCAGGGTTTCCTGCACCGCCCGGTGTTGCAGGCGGTCCTTGAAGGCGCGATTGCGGATCAGGTGGGCAACCGGGCGGCGCAGGCGAATCACCAGGCTGGCAAAGATGACTGTGGCGGTGAGGCCGGTGAATACCGCGATGCTGGCGGTGATGTTGCCGCCTAACTGGCGGGCGATCTGCGGGCTGGTCAGCGCATCGCTCCAGGCAGCCAGGAAGCCGATCAGGAACAGCGGGCGCGGTGCCAGGCGTTTGATCACTGCCACGGCCGAGCGTTTGTGGCCGGCATCGAACAAGGTGACCAGGCACAGGATGATCGAGGTAGAGAATAGGCCGCTGCTGGTGGCGTACGCCAGGCTCAGGCCCAGGGCGCGGGCGATCGATGGGTCAAGGAAGCGGCTGACATACAAGGTCAGCGGCAAGCTGGCCAGGGCGGGAAGCGTATAGGGCAGCAGGTAGCCGAGCAGGCTGCTGGCGCGCGGGCGGTCGCGCAGCCATGTCGTGCGGGCGCTGCGCGTGGCGCCCCAGCGGCCAAGGGTGGTGAGCACTGCGAAGGCCGCAGCCCAAGTGAATGTCAGCAGGATGAAGTTACCTGCCAAGGTGAGCGAGTCACTGGCCGAATGGCGATCGACCAGGCGTTCCACTTCCTTGGCTGCACGGTCGGTGCGTAGGCGCCAGGCGTCGACCAAGTGGGCATCTAGGTCAAGCTCCTGGGCGGCACTGTCCAGGCCGTCGGCCAAGGCACCGAGCAGGCCGCCCTGAAGTACCGGCTTCGGTTCGGCAGGTTGTGCGTCGTTGGGGGCGGGGTCGGCCGCCAGCAGGTGGGTGCTCAGCAGGCAGCCGAGCAGCAGGGTGGTGAGGTAGCGCAGCACTGGAGTACTCCTTGGGCCGGGATGAGCGGGGCAGGGTTACTCCAGAAACTGAGCCGTTCAGCGGCGCGAAAGTTCGATGTGCGTGTGCTGGGGTCAGCGATTGCCTTGCAGTGAGCCCGTCAGCCCATGGGTGAGCGTTTCCCAGCGCAGGTGGAACGCGCCCACTAGTGGGCGTTTTTTTGCCAGAAATGTTTGCGTCTCGGGCAGGTTCACCCCTTTGCGCAGTGCGTAATGGTTGTAGGCAATTTCGAAGGTGCCGCTGATGTTCTCGCGGATAGGCCCTTCGCAGAGCGGCTGCGGGTTGTTGCCATTCATCTGCGCGCTATGCAGTTCCAGCGCTGCGACGATGCGTTGCTGCTCTTTGCTATACAAATCGACGCCCTGCAGCCTGGCGGTTTCTGCGACGTTGATGATGGCTGCCAAGCCCATCGAAGTGTGGGCGAGGTCACGGCAGGTTTCTTGGCTAAGGCCCTTCACGTAGTGAGTGGGAAAGTGCCAGTGCGCCTTGATCCGGTCGTCATCGAGCCTGCACCACGGCGCATTGGGCGGCCTGTTATCGTCTTGCTCGTCATATATATAAGCAGGTACGAGTTGATGCCAACGCCCGATGGCTTCGTCGAATAATGCGCGGTCATCCGTGACGATACCGATATTGGTCATTGCCTCAATCGCGGTGGCATGCCAGTTCTTGTTATGGCACAGCGAGCCAGAGATGAACATCTGCTTGATATTAGGGAGGTGCTGCTCTGTGAGCATTTTCTTAACCTTCGCCCGTTCATCCGACAACCAACCGGTGTAGCCTTCATCGACGATTTCAAGGCCCCGGCTAAAGAGTGCGGCGGTCCAGGCAGCTTGCAATGGACCATTACTTGCCTGATGTCCGCCCGTGAGCGTCGTTGCCCACGCCAGCAGAACGCTTCTAACATTCGCGGCATATTGAGGATTACCGGTATACGACCACAGCAACGCCTGTGTGTACGTCGTCGCTGCGTCATCCATTTCTTCAAAGCAGCCAACGCGCGGATTAGTGGAGCCTGAGCCGCATTCAACCGTGGCGAAGGGGGTGGCCTTGTAGTCCTCAGCGGCCCATTTACTGTCTTTGGCTTGCGCAAAGGCATCCTTCCAAGGCTGCGTGTCTAATCGGGCTTTGACGAAATTCAAAAGTGCAGTGTCAACCAGGATGCCAGGGTGGTTCAGTGGCAGACCGACAGTCGGCGAAAGGCTTTGGGAGTCTGCAGAAATGGCCGTACTGAGGCCTGCAAGGGTGAGGGCGGAGATTAAAAGGAATATACGCATGGTTAGTGCCTCATTGAGTCATGAGGCCCATGCTGCCAAGTTTCTGAAGTACGGCTACTGCTAGAACTATCAGTAGCCGTACGGCGAGGACTGTGTTTGTAAGTTACTGCCCGCTGTAAATCTGGTCGAACACACCACCGTCGTTGAAGTGGGTCTTCTGCACGGTACGCCAGTCACCAAAGGTTTTTTCTACCGACAGGAAGTCCACTTTCGGGAAGCGGTCGGTGTACTTGGCCAGCACCGCCGGATCACGTGGGCGCAGGTAGTTGTTTGCAGCGATTTCTTGTGCCGCTGGCGACCACAGGTACTTCAGGTATTCCTCGGCCACGGCCTGGGTACCTTTTTTCGCCACCACCTTGTCGACCACGCTCACCGGTGGCTCGGCTTCGGCCGAAACACTTGGGTAGACCACTTCGAACTGGTCGCGGCCGAACTCGCGGGCGATCATTTCGGCTTCGTTTTCGAAGGTCACCAGTACGTCGCCGATCTGGTTGGTCATGAAGGTGGTGGTCGCGGCGCGGCCACCGGTATCCAGCACTGGCGCCTGTTTGAACAGTTTGCCGACGAAATCGCGGGCCTTGGTCTCGTCACCGCCTTGCTTGAGCACATAGCCCCACGCCGAGAGGTAGGTGTAACGGCCGTTACCCGAGGTTTTCGGGTTGGGCACGATCACTTGTACGCCGTCCTTGAGCAGGTCTGGCCAGTCTTTGAGTGCCTTGGGGTTGCCTTTGCGCACGATGAACACGGTGGCCGAGGTGAACGGCGCGCTGTTGTTCGGCAGGCGGGTGACCCAGTTGTCTGGCACCAACTTGCCGTTGTCGACCAGGGCGTTGATGTCGGTGGCCATGTTCATGGTGATGACATCGGCCGGCAGGCCGTCGATCACCGCGCGCGCTTGCTTGCTCGAGCCGCCGAAGGACATCTGCACATTGACCTTCTCGTTGTGCTCGGCTTCCCAGTGTTTCTGGAAGGCCGGGTTGTAGTCCTTGTAGAAGTCGCGCATCACGTCGTAGGACACGTTGAGCAGGGTCGGGGCGGCCTGGGCGAGGTTGCCGAGGGCCAGGCCTGCGGCGAGCAGCGAGGCGGTGAAGAGTTTTTTCACGTTGCTTCCTTGTTCTTGAAGGTGATTGGGGCAGATTGCCAGCGACTATAGCGGCTGGGTTTGTGCGGGTTAAAGAACAAAAACGACTTTGGTTATGCTTCTGCCTGTGCCGGCCTTTTCGCGGGTAAACCCGCTCCCACAGGATCACCACAGGCCTGAGCAGTGCGCGTTCCCTGTGGCAGCGGGTTTACCCGCGAAAGGGCCGGCACAGGCAGCATCACTGCTTGGGAAATAGCCCATTGCCGCAGCGCGAACAGAATGACGCATCGTGTTCGTGGCTGCTCTTGCGGCAGGTTGGGCAGTCATGCTGCAACTGCTCCCCACGCATGGCATTGGCCAATTCTGCGGTAAAGATGCCGGTAGGCACGGCGATGATCGAATAACCGGTGATCATCACCAGTGACGACAGCACCTGCCCCAGCGGCGTCTTCGGCACGATATCGCCAAAGCCCACCGTGGTCAGGGTGACAATGGCCCAATAGATGCCTTTGGGAATGCTGGTAAAGCCGTGCTCCGGCCCTTCGATCACGTACATCAAGGTGCCGAACACCGTCACTAGGGTCGAGACAGTGACCAGGAACACGATGATCTTCTGCTTGCTGCCCCGCAGCGCGGCCATCAGGTAGTTGGCCTGCTTGAGGTACTGGCCAAGCTTGAGCACGCGGAAGATCCGCAGCATGCGGATGACCCGGATGATCAGCAGGTATTGCGCGTCGCTGTAATAGAGGGCGATGACCCCGGGGACGATCGCCAGCAGGTCGACCAGGCCGTAGAAGCTGAAGGCGTACCGCAGGGGCTTGGGCGAGCAGTACAGGCGCGTGAGGTATTCGGCCAGGAAGATCGCGGTGAAGCCCCATTCGATGGCAGCGAGCAGGCCGGCGTAGCCTTGGTGTATTTCGTCGATGCTGTCGAGGATCACCGTGACCAGGCTGGCAAGGATGATCAGCAGAAGGGTCTTGTCGAAGCGGCGCCCGGCGACGGTGTCGGTCTGGAAGACGATGACGTAGAGCCGCTCACGTATTGATTGCGGGGTTTGCATGGTTTTTGTTCCGGGTGCGTAAGCATTAAGCCTAGAAGGTCAGCGCTTGGGCCTGCAACAGGGCGAGCTGGCAATAATGCCAGTTGTGAGACGCGAATGTTGGCCGCAGAATGGCATCAGGTATGGGCGAGCGTGTGAGTCGGTCATGAATAGGGCAGCTGACCAGCCTGGCTTGGTATTACAGACGCTATCGTATAGCGCTTATGGCCATTCGGTGGAAGGGTCGGGTACTTCGCTGGGTTTCAACGGCGAGCGGAGAAGCGGGGTTCTGCATGGCTATGGATTGGGCAATGGACATCGGTTCTATCGCCCCGCGTTGATGCGCTTTTTAAGCCCGGATGCTTTGAGCCCGTTTGGTAAGGGCGGAGTCAACTCTTATGCCTATTGCCAATGCGATCCAGTCAATCGCTTAGACCCCACTGGGGGATACGGGTTTTTCAGTCTCTTCCTGGGGCGAGCAAGGCCACTTAAAGCCAATCCAGCGCCCCCGGAGTTAAAAACAGGTCCGGGAAGGTATGTGCAAGCGCGAATTACTTCGATGGAATTTGTTGAAGTGGTCGGTTCCGGGTCTAGTGAGCTCTTGCAGGGCGCGCAGAGACGCTCGTACGGGGTGCCGGACTTGATCATAGGCGGGCCTTCTTTTTATGAGCGTGAATCCTTTTGGAAGGAGGTACGGTATTGGGAGCACAGACCAGCTACTGAGCCGATGAGCGTGGACCAGATGGTACCCAATCACCAGCGTGCCCAGAGCAGTGAAATTGGCAATATTGAGCGTAGGATGGTTTTAGTCAGGGAGCAGCAGGAGCGGGAGGAAGTTGTGAATCGGGTGTTCGTTTTCGGCGACGTTTCTTAAATATGACTGCTTGTCTGTGAGAGACCGGCACGTCCGATGTGCTTCAGTCATCAATTGGGTAGACGCCAGGAGTATCGCCGCAGTAAAAGTTGCCAGAACTGGTTACCTGAATGCATTAGCCAGCAGGCCAGTACAAAGGGGGCTGTCAGTCCTGAAATCGGCATCAAGTTCAACAGCGCTTGCAGCAACAGGGCCAGGGCAATTGCCAACAACGTCACCCAGGGTTTTTCACTCTGGCGGCTGAAGGCCAGTGCCGCCAGCGCTGCGTTGAAGCCGTATAGTCCCATCCAGGCCACCTGCGCCTGGTCGATGAGCAGCGCGACGCCGCCCCCGATGGCAGAGCCGATCACGGCCCACATAGCCGCGTAGGGGCTGGCGATGAACATGCCGACGATGATCAGCAGCCCGGCGAATGGGTTATCAAGCAGGAAGATCTGGCCGACACCGCGCGCCAGGGCGTACAGCGGGTCTGGCTCGGCAAAGACAGCCGTCGAGGGTTCAGCGATCAGCAAAGCGCCCCAGCCCAACAGCACGAACGGCGCCGTATAAGCGATCAGCAACTTGCCACCGCGCTTGCGCCATTGGTGGGTGATGATGCTCGATAGCCCACCGGCTGCGAGGATCAGCGGCGGCATGATCGCTGACCACGGCAGTACCGCACTGATCAGGATGCCGATCAGCACGCCGTTGTAACAGTACAACCCGGCCTGGCGGTCGGCGCGGTCGTAGCCGCGGCGCTGGGCGGTGAGCAGGCCTGCAAGGGCGCCGAGCAGGGCGCCGCCGACCAGGTTGGGGGCGGTCAGCAGGATGGCCAGCAGGCAGCACAGGCCGCACAGGGGGTTGCGCAGCAGCAGCACCTGGCTGAAGCCGTTGAGCAGCGCCGTGGCCCAGTCGGGGCACGGGTTGACGAAATTTTTGGTGTACATGGGCAGTCGGTAAGGTTGATTGAAAAGCGGTGGGCCTCTTTGGGCCTCGGTTTTCCGCAGGGTTTTTGACGCTGAGCAAGGGGAGGGCTTTGCCCTCCATCGCAGGCAAGCCAGCTCCTACAGGGACCGCGTACGGCCTGTGGGAGCCGGCTTGCCGGCGAAAGGGGCGCAGAGCGCCCCCCGGATTTCAGACCAAGGTCTCGATCCGCAGCGTATTAGTCGAACCCGGCTTGCCGAAAGGCACACCGGCGGTGATCAACAGCGTGTCCCCACGGCTGGCCATGCCTTGCGCCTGGGCAATTTCCAACGCGGTCGAGCAGATTTCGTCAACCTGACGCAGGCGGTCGTTGACCACCGAATGCACACCCCAGGCCACGCTCAGGCGGCGCGCCGTGTTCAGGTTCGGCGTCAGGTTGAGGATCGGCGCCCGTGGCCGCTCGCGCGCGGCACGTAGCGTCGAGGCGCCCGACTCGCTGTAGTTGACCAGCACCGCCACCGGCAGAATGCCGCTGATACGGCGGATCGCGCAGCTGATGGCGTCCGACACGGTGGCTTCGGCTTTCGGCCGGCCAACGTCGAGCTGGGCCTGGTAGTCGGGGCCGTTTTCCACTTGGCGGATGATCTTGCTCATCATCTGCACGGCTTCCAACGGGTAGTCGCCTGACGCGGTCTCGGCTGACAGCATCACCGCATCAGCACCCTCGGCCACGGCGTTGGCCACGTCGGTGACTTCGGCGCGGGTGGGCGCAGGCGAGAAGCGCATGGATTCGAGCATCTGCGTGGCCACCACCACCGGTTTACCCAGCTGGCGGCAGGTGCCGATGATGCGCTTCTGGATCTGCGGCACGCTTTCGGCGGGTACTTCCACGCCCAGGTCACCGCGGGCCACCATGATCGCGTCGGACAGTTCGGCAATCGCTTGCAACTGGTCGACCGCCGAGGGTTTCTCGATCTTGGCCATCAGGTAGGCGCGGTCACCGATCAGCTGGCGTGCTTCGACAATGTCTTCAGGGCGCTGCACAAACGACAGGGCCACCCAGTCAACACCCAGCTCCAGGCCGAAGGCCAGGTCGCGCCGGTCCTTCTCGGTGAGCGGGGAGAGGTCGAGCACCGCTTGCGGCACGTTGACGCCCTTGCGGTCGGACAGTTCGCCACCGTTCAGCACTTCGGTGTCGATGGCGTCACTGTGCTTGGCGGTCACGCGCAGGCGCAACTTGCCGTCATCGAGCAGCAGGTCCATGCCGGGTTCCAGCGCAGCGATGATCTCTGGGTGCGGCAGGTTGACCCGGCGGCTATCGCCCGGTGCCTTGTCCAAGTCCAGGCGCAGTGCCTGGCCACGTTGCAGTTGCACCTTGCCTTCAGCAAAACGGCCCACGCGCAGCTTTGGCCCCTGCAAGTCCATGAGGATGCCCAGCGGGTAGTTCAGTTGCTGCTCGACTTCGCGGATCCACTGATAGCGCAGGGCATGGTCGGCGTGCTCGCCGTGGCTGAAGTTGAGGCGGAAGATGTTCACCCCGGCTTCGACCAGTTGACGGATGTCGTCGATGCCGTTGATCGCAGGGCCAAGGGTGGCGAGGATTTTGACTTTTTTATCAGGCGTCATGATTGCGGAGTCTCGAGGATCAGAATGGCGCGGAAGTCGTTGACGTTGGTGCGTGTCGGTTCGGTGACGATCAACGCATCGAGCGCGGCGAAGTAGCCGTAGCCGTTGTTGTTGTCCAGCTCGTCACTGGCCGACAGGCCCAAGGCTTCGGCGCGGGCATAACTGCAAGGGGTCATGAAGGCGCCGGCGTTTTCTTCGGAGCCATCAATGCCGTCGGTGTCACCGGCCAGCGCGTACACGCCCGGCAGGCCCTTGAGGTTTTCGGTGAGGCTGAGCAGGAACTCGGCGTTGCGCCCGCCGCGGCCGTTGCCGCGTACGGTGACGGTGGTTTCGCCACCCGACAGGATCACGCAGGGTGCCTTGAGCGGCTGGCCGTGCAAAACGATCTGCCGGGCAATGCCAGCATGCACCTTCGCCACTTCACGCGACTCGCCCTCCAGGTCGCCCAGAATCAGCGGGCTGAAGCCAGCCTGGCGCGCTTTGACGGCGGCGGCTTCCAGCGACTGCTGGGGCTTGGCGATCAGTTGGAAATGGCTGCGGGCCAGAGCCGGGTCATCGGCCTTGACGGTTTCCGAGGCCGGGTTGTTGAGCCAGTCGATGACGGCCTTGGGCGCTTCGATGTTGTACCGCTTGAGGATGGCCAAGGCGTCGGCGCTGGTGCTTGGGTCGGCGACGGTGGGGCCGGAGGCGATGACCGTGGCCAGGTCGCCCGGTACATCGGAAATGGCATAGGTGTAGACCGTGGCCGGCCAGCAGGCCTTGGCCAGGCGGCCACCCTTGATCGCCGAGAGGTGCTTGCGCACGCAGTTCATCTCGCCGATGGTGGCGCCGGACTTGAGCAGCGCCTTGTTGATGTGTTGCTTGTCGGCCAGGGTCAGGCCCTCGGCGGGCAGTGCCAGCAATGCCGAACCACCGCCAGAGAGCAGGAAGATGACACGGTCGTCTTCGTTCAGGTTGCTGACCAGCTCCAGCACGCGCTTGGCCACGGCCAGGCCGGCGGCATCGGGGACCGGGTGAGCGGCCTCGACCACCTCGATTTTCTGGCAGTTGGCGCCGTGGCCGTAACGGGTGACGACGAGGCCGGACACTTCGCCCTGCCAGCTTTTCTCGACCACTTCGGCCATGGCGGCTGCGGCCTTGCCGGCGCCGATGACGATGACCCGGCCGCTACGGTCGGCGGGCAGGTAGGGTTCGAGGACTTGGCGCGGGTGGGCGGCGGCGATGGCTGTGTCGAACAGCTCGCGAAGAATTTTTTGCGGATCGACCGACATGGCAGGCTCCCAAATTATTGTTGTTCTGCAGAATCGAAAACGCCCCTGGAACTGCCTCCGTGCAGGCCGAACCAGGGGCGGGTGTTGCTCGGTGTTGGGTCAGAGACCCTGGGGGCGCTTTGCGCCCCTTTCGCGACACAAGGCCGCTCCTACAGGAGACCGCGATCCCTGTAGGAGCGGCCTTGCGTCGCGAAAGGGCTGCAAAGCAGCCCCCAAATTCAGCTTACTTGCCTTCGTCGCGGATCGAGAAGTTGGCCATGTGCTCCAGGCCTTTGATCAGCGCCGAGTGGTCCCAGTTGCCGCCACCCAGGGCCTGGCAGGTGTTGAACACTTGCTGGGCGTTGGAGGTGTTGGGCAGGTTGATGCCCAGTTCCTTGGCGCCTTGCAGGGCCAGGTTCAGGTCCTTCTGGTGCAGGTTGATGCGGAAGCCTGGGTCGAAAGTGCCTTTGATCATGCGCTCGGCGTGCACTTCGAGGATTTTCGACGAAGCGAAGCCGCCCATCAGTGCTTCACGCACCTTGGCTGGGTCGGCGCCGTTCTTGGCGGCGAACAGCAGGGCTTCGGCAACCGCCTGGATGTTCAGCGCAACGATGATCTGGTTGGCCACCTTGGCGGTCTGGCCGTCGCCGTTGCCACCCACGCGGGTGATGTTCTTGCCCATGGCTTCGAACAGCGGCAGGGCGCGCTCGAAGGCTTTCGGGCAGCCACCGACCATGATGCTCAGGGTCGCGGCCTTGGCGCCGACTTCACCGCCGGACACCGGGGCGTCCAGGTAGGCGGCGCCGGTGGCCTTGATCTTCTCGGCGAAGGCTTTGGTAGCGGTCGGCGAGATCGAGCTCATGTCGATCACGACCTTGTTCGGGCCGACACCTTCGGCCACGCCGTTCTCACCGAACAGGACGGCTTCTACCTGTGGGGTGTCGGGGACCATGACGATGATGAATTCAGCTTCCTGGGCCACTTCTTTCGGGTTGGCCAGGGCCACCGCGCCAGCGGCGATCAGGTCGGCCGGGGCGGCATCGTGGTGGGTGGAAACGAACAGGCTGTGACCTGCTTTTTGCAGGTTCTGAGCCATGGGCTTGCCCATGATGCCGGTGCCGATAAAGCCGATTTTAGCCATGAGAGATTACCTCGTTGTATTTGTTGAATCTCGATGGAGCAGGCAATGCAGGCCCTTGTAGGAGCAGCCTTGTGCTGCGAAGAGGCCGGTATGACAGGCAGATCTTCTAGCGCAGCGATGGCCTCTTCGCAGCACAAGGCTGCTCCTACACAGTGCGTATGCGCCCTTAAATTGCGTTGTGGGTCTTCAGCCAGCCCAGGCCCGCTTCAGTGGTGGTCAGCGGCTTGTACTCTGCGCCCACCCAACCCTGGTAGCCGATGCGGTCCAGGTGCTCGAACAGGAAGCGGTAGTTGATCTCGCCGGTGCCTGGCTCGTTGCGGCCTGGGTTGTCGGCCAGCTGGATGTGGTTGATCAGTTTCAGGTTGGCTTCCATGGTGCGAGCCAAGTCACCTTCCATGATCTGCATGTGGTAGATGTCGTACTGCAGGAACAGGTTGTCGCTGCCGACTTCGGCCTGGATTTCCAGGGCTTGCTTCGTGGTATTCAGGTAGAAGCCTGGGATGTCGCGGGTGTTGATCATTTCCATGACCAGGCGGATCCCGGCGGCTTTCAGTTTTTCGGCGGCAAACTTCAGGTTGTCGACGAAGGTCTTGCGCACCTCGGCGCATTGCAGGCCTTGCGGGCGGATGCCGGCCAGGGCGTTGACCTGGGTATTGCCCAGGACCTTGGCGTATTCGATGGCCTTGTCGACACCGGCGCGGAACTCTTCAACGCGGTCGGGGTGGCAGGTGATGCCACGCTCGCCTTTGGCCCAGTCGCCGGCCGGCAGGTTGAACAGCACCTGGGTCAGGCCGTGCGCATCGAGCTGCTGCTTGATTTCGGCGGCGCTGAAATCGTACGGGAAGAGGTATTCGACGCCGCTGAAACCAGCATCGGCGGCGGCCTTGAAGCGGGCCAGGAAGTCCTGTTCGGTGAACAGCATGGACAGGTTGGCAGCGAAGCGAGGCATGAGTTGTCTCCTTGCGATGAAGGCCCCCAGGGCATGCCTGGGGGCGTCAGGCGATCAGTCCAGCATCGAGATGGCGGTTGGCGCGTCGTTACCGACCAGGGCCAGGTCTTCGAACTCGTTGACCGCGTTGATCTCGGTGCCCATGGAAATGTTGGTCACACGCTCGAGAATCACTTCAACCACCACCGGCACGCGGAACTCTTCGGCCATCTTCTGCGCCTTGAGCAGGGCAGGGGCGATTTCGCCTGGCTCGAATACGCGGATGGCCTTGCAGCCCAGGCCTTCGACCACGGCGACGTGATCGACACCGTAGCTGGCGGCGTCGCTGGAGTTGATGTTCTCGAACGCCAGTTGTACACAGTAATCCATGTCGAAGCCACGCTGCGCCTGGCGGATCAGGCCGAGGTAGGCGTTGTTCACCAGCACGTGGACGTACGGCAGGTTGAACTGCGCGCCGACTGCCAGCTCTTCGATCATGAACTGGAAGTCATAGTCACCCGACAGGGCGACCACTTTGCGCGATGGGTCGGCCTTGACCACGCCCAGTGCGGCAGGGATGGTCCAGCCCAGCGGGCCAGCCTGGCCGCAGTTGATCCAGTGACGTGGCTTGTACACGTGCAGGAACTGCGCGCCGGCGATCTGCGACAGGCCGATGGTGCTGACGTAGGTGGTGTCCTTGCCGAACACCTGGTTCATCTCTTCGTACACGCGCTGCGGCTTGACCGGCACGTTGTCGAAGTGGGTCTTGCGCTGCAGGGTGGCCTTGCGCTCCTGGCAGTCTTCCAGCCAGGCCTTGCGGCACTTGAGCTTGCCAGCGGCTTTCCACTCGCGGGCCACTTCGAGGAACACATCCAGCGCCTTGCCAGCGTCCGACACGATACCCAGGTCTGGGGTGAATACGCGGCCGATCTGGGTCGGTTCGATGTCCACATGCACGAACTTGCGGCCTTCGGTGTAGACGTCTACGGAGCCGGTGTGGCGGTTGGCCCAACGGTTACCGATGCCGAACACCAGGTCGGATTTGAGCAGGGTGGCGTTGCCGTAGCGGTGCGACGTCTGCAGGCCGACCATGCCGACCATCAGGGCGTGGTCGTCCGGGATGGTGCCCCAGCCCATCAGGGTCGGGATGACCGGTACACCGGTCAATTCAGCGAACTCGACCAGCTTGTCGCTGGCGTCGGCGTTGATGATGCCGCCGCCTGCAACCAGCAGTGGGCGCTCGGCGTCATTGAGCATTGCCAGGGCTTTTTCGGCCTGGACACGGGTGGCGGATGGCTTGTTGACGGCCAGCGGCTCGTAGGCGTCGATGTCGAATTCGATTTCAGCCATCTGCACGTCGAACGGCAGGTCGATCAGCACAGGGCCTGGGCGGCCGGTGCGCATTTCATAGAAGGCCTTCTGGAACGCGTAAGGCACTTGGCCTGGCTCCAGCACGGTGGTCGCCCACTTGGTCACCGGCTTGACGATGCTGGTGATGTCGACGGCCTGGAAGTCTTCTTTGTGCAGGCGTGCACGCGGGGCCTGGCCAGTGATGCAGAGAATTGGGATGGAGTCGGCCGACGCACTGTACAGGCCGGTGACCATGTCGGTGCCGGCAGGGCCGGAAGTGCCGATGCACACGCCGATGTTGCCTGGGTTGGCACGGGTGTAGCCCTCGGCCATGTGCGAGGCACCTTCAACGTGGCGAGCGAGGACGTGATCGATGCCACCGACTTTTTTCAGGGCCGAGTACAGCGGGTTGATGGCAGCCCCTGGGATGCCGAACGCGGTATCTACACCTTCACGGCGCATGACCAGAACGGCTGCATCGATTGCTCTCATTTTGCTCATGGGTTGTGCCTCATCGATTTTGTAATTGTATACAACTTGCTGTGCGGCAGAGTGTATTCACGCCTGCCTGCTTAGGTCAATGGATTTTCATCGGGGAGAATGGCTTTCGTCGGAGCGCCCGTGAAAACGGCGTTCTGTCGGATCGAGTACGATCGTTTTAAAATATTGTATACAAAAATATCTTCTGTTGTGTTCTATTTGCGCTATTGGTTTTCAACTGCCCTTAGGGCTTCTCACAACAAGAAGAGGACCTTTTCATGAACGTTCTGAACCTGAAAGTCGCGGTAAGCCTGGTCAATGCTGCGCTGGCGGCAGGCCGCCAGATCAACGCTGCGCCGTTGACTGTGGCGGTGCTGGATGCGGGCGGGCACTTGCTGGCGCTGCAGCGCGAGGATGGCGCTAGCCTGATTCGGCCGGAAGTGGCCACCGGTAAGGCCTGGGGGGCGATTGCCCTGGGCAAGGGCTCACGCTTGTTGGCGCTGGATGCGCAGCAACGTCCGGCGTTTTTTGCCGCATTGAATGGGCTGGGGGAGCGGCCGGTGGTGCCGGCACCGGGTGGTGTGCTGATTCGTGATCAGGACGGCAAGGTGCTGGGTGCGGTGGGGATCAGCGGGGATACGTCGGATATCGACGAGCAATGCGCAATCAGTGCGATCGAGGAAGTTGGGTTGAAGGCGGATGCGGGGGTGGCCGCGTAAGGCTTTAGATTGCTGGGGCCGCTTTGCGGCCCCATCGCGACGCAAGGCCGCTCCTACAAGGGACCGCGTAACCCCTGTAGGAGCGGCCTTGTGTCGCGATGGGCTGCAAGGCAGCCCCACTGGCCCTATCAGGCCGCTTCAGGCTCACAGCCCTTGAGCACCAGCCGAATGATGGTCTCGGCCGCCGCGTCATAATCACTCTCGGCCAGCTTGGCCTTGCCCGTCACCGCCGAAATCTGCCAATCGAAATCGGCATAGGTCTGGGTCGCCGCCCAGATGCTGAACATCAGGTGATGCGCATCCACATTGGCGATCTGCCCGCGCTCGATCCAGCCCTGGATGCACTCGATATTGTGCCGTGCCTGCTCGTTGAGCTGCTCGACCTGGTTGGGCGACAAATGCGGCGCACCGTGCATGATCTCGCTGGCAAACACCTTGGAGGCATGCGGCAAATCGCGGGAAATGCGAATTTTCGAGCGAATGTAGGCACTCAGCACTTCTTTAGGGTCACCGTCAGCATTGAACGGCGTCGAGGCCTGCATGATCGGCGCGATGATGCTCTCCAGGACCTCGCGGTAGAGGTTGTCCTTGGATTTGAAGTAGTAATACACGTTCGGCTTGGGCAGGCCGGCCTTGGCCGCGATATCGCTGGTCTTGGTGGCGGCGAAGCCCTTGTCGGCGAATTCCTCGCTGGCCGCGCGCAGGATCAGTTCCTTGTTGCGCTCGCGAATGGTGCTCATTGTCAGGGATCTTCCTCGTGTCTGGCCACCTCTAAGAGGGATCGGGCATGTTAGCACCGCGGCTGAAGGGCGCTCAAGGCAGCGACTTTCGGCTAGACTCCGGCACATTCATTTCACGGGAAACAGGCACATGGCAGGAAGCAGTCTACTGGTACTGATCGACGATATCGCCACGGTACTCGACGACGTGTCGTTGATGACCAAGGTCGCGGCGAAAAAGACGGCCGGCGTGCTGGGGGACGATTTGGCGCTCAATGCCCAGCAGGTAACCGGCGTGCGCGCCGAACGCGAAATCCCGGTGGTCTGGGCGGTGGCCAAAGGCTCGTTCGTCAACAAGGCGATCCTTGTGCCGGCGGCGTTGCTGATCAGCGCCTTCATCCCGTGGGCGGTGACGCCGTTGCTGATGGTCGGTGGCGCGTACCTGTGCTACGAGGGGTTCGAGAAGCTGGCGCACAAGTTCTTGCACAGCAAGGAAGAGGACAGCGCCCAGCATGAGGCCCGCAAGGAGGCCGTGGCCGACGCCAGTGTCGACCTGGTCGCCTACGAGAAGGCCAAGATCAAGGGTGCGGTGCGCACCGACTTCATCCTGTCGGCCGAGATCATTGCCATCACCTTGGGGATCGTGGCGGATTCGCCGCTGCCCCAGCAGATCATCGTGCTGTCGGGCATCGCCGTCGTCATGACGGTTGGCGTTTACGGGCTGGTGGGCGGCATCGTCAAGCTCGATGACCTGGGCCTGTGGATGACCCAGAAAGCATCCAAATTATCCCAGGCGGTCGGCAACGGCATCCTGCGCGCCGCGCCCTACATGATGAAGAGCCTGTCGGTGATCGGGACGGCGGCGATGTTTTTGGTCGGCGGCGGGATTCTGGTGCATGGCATCGCGCCCCTGCATCATGCCATCGAGGCCTTCAGCGTGGGGCGCGGTGGTGGGCTGACCGTGGCCTTGCTCAACGGCGTGTCCGGTGTCGTGGCCGGGGCCGTGGTGCTGGCGGTGGTCAGCGGCGTAACGAAGGTGTGGCGCGCCGTCAGGGGCTGACGACCACGCCGTTTTCCTCCGGCTTCCAGGCCAGCAGGCCCTTGCTGAAGCCGTAGGCGGCGCTCTGGTAGTAGGCAATGGCCCGGCGTACCAGCGGGTTGTCGTTGCCCACCGTGCTTTCATGGCTGTTGCCCAAGGCGTTTTCATGCACGCGCATGCCACCGCGTGGGCTGAGGATGGCCAGGTTTTTGCCGTCGAACAGGCCCAGGTGCTGGTAGTTGCCGATCAGTACGCGAGGTGGCAGTGCATCTGCCTTTAGCAGGTCGCGGCCGAAAAAGGTCGAGGTGTAGTCAAGGTTGAGCAGGCCGAGCACGGTCGGCGCCAGGTCGATCTGGCTGGCCAGCTTGGCGTCCTCTTGGGGCGCGATGAGCTTGGGTGCATAGATCCACAACGGGATCTGGTAATTGCTCACCGGCAGGTCTTCCACGCCAGCGCTGCCAGCGGTGTGGTCGGCGACGAAGATGAACAGCGTGTTGTCGAACCACGGCTTGTGCTTGGCCGCCTGCAGGAACTGCGCGATGGCATGGTCGGTGTACTTCACCGCACCTTCACGGCCATCACCGGATGGAATGTCGATGCGGCCTTCCGGGTAGGTGTAGGGGCGATGGTTGGACGTGGTCATCAGTTGCAGGAAGAACGGCTGCTGCTTGGCATGGTCAGCGTCGGCCAGCTTCAGGGTTTGCCGATACAGGTCTTCATCAGCCATGCCCCAGGCGTTCTTGAAGCTGATTTCGCTTTCATCGATGCTGCTCTGGTCGACGATTCGATAGCCATTGCCACTGAAGAACGCGTTCATGTTGTCGAAGTAGCCGCGCCCACCGTAGACGAACACGGCATCGTAGCCCCTGGCCGTCAACTGCTGGCCGAGGCTGGCATAGCCGCTTTCGCGACCGATGCGCTTGACGATCGAGCGCCCCGGGGTTGGCGGAATCGACAGGGTGATGGCTTCCAGGCCGCGGTCGGTGCGGGTGCCGGTGGCGTAGAAATTGTTGAAGTACAGGCTCTCGCGGCGCAAGGCGTCGAGGTTGGGCGTGAGGTTGCGCGCGTCGCCGTTGCTGCCCATGTATTTGGCGCTGAAGCTTTCGAGGGTCACCAGGATGATGTTCGGGGTGCGCTGTGGGCCATGGGCGCTGATGTGGCGGCGAATGTCCTGTGGCTCCTGGCCCTGGAAGCGGACGTCGGGTTCGGCCAGCTCCTGATGCATGTGCGCGCCGACGTCAGCTGCGTCGAGGCTGGCATAGAACTGCGTGTAGTCCAGTTCATTGTTACGGAAGGCGGCGAAGAACTGATACGGGCCGTTGCTGGCCAGCTCGCGCTGGTAGGCGTTGCCGCCTTGGCCGCGCGGAAACTGCTGATCGATTACCACGCCATTCAGGCCAGCCAGCGCGGCCAGCAGGGCAATGCCCAGCACGCGTTGACGCATGCTCGCGGCGGGGGCGGCCAGGGCCTGGGCCAGTGGTTTGCGCAGCAGCACTGCCAGCACCACTGCGACCAACGCGATGGCGCTGAGCAGCGTGGGCAAGGGGTAGGATTCGCGAATGTTGTCCAATACTTCCTTGGAGTAGACCAGGTAGTCGACGGCGATGAAGTTGAAGCGCACACCGAATTCGTCCCAGAACAGCCATTCCGACACTGCGACGAACAGCATCACGAACAGGCTGACCACCAGCAGCCCGTTCAGCAGCCCACGATGGGCGCGCGTACGCCACAGCGAGGTCGGGCAAAGCGCCAGGCATACGCCGATCGGCAGGGCAGCATAGACAAGAAAACTCAGGTCGTAGATTGCCCCGTCAAAAAACAATGAGAAGTAATTACCACTGACTTCATCCAGGTGGGTTACCAGCAATACCAACCGCGTCAGTAGGAAAATGCCGAACCAGAGTGAGCAAAGTAGTACCAAGTAGCGCCAAGGGGCGGCGAGGGTAGTGCGCATCAAATAGCCCTGTTGTCTTTTTTAGTTGTGCAGAGGGCGGCAGGTTAGATCAGCGTTTGCAAAAAAAATGTCAAAATTTTGCGGTGCGCACATGGAATGTCAGAATTATAGTTAGGCACTGTCGCTAACAGACTTGATGGGAGGTGTGCACATGTTCGGCAATGTATTGACCTACGACGCCTATCACTTGGCGTTGTATCTGATCACGGCGATTGCCTGGGTGAGTCTGGGCTTTGGCTTCCTGCTGCGTGGGATAGACGTTCAGGCGCTCTACAAGGGCTGCGCGATGTTCGGCGTGGCGCTGACCATCAGTGTGGTGATGCTGGTGGTGGATATCATGCAGATGCTTGAGCACCATCAGGTGGAGATGGCATTGGTGATAGTAGGCATTGTTCTGCCGGCTGGGGTTGTTCTGACCTACAAGGCAAGTTATTTGTTAGGTAGGTTTTCTCCTAAAAGCTTGTAAGAACTTTCTTGCAACTTAGTGCGTGACAGCGTCACCGGTTAGCAACGCTGTCACGTTTCAGCGGCTTAGAAGTGTACTTTTACCAAGAAGCTCGCTGTGTTTTGGTCAGTGGTAAAGGCATCGGAGTCCTTGATGCCGTATTTGTTCTTCCAGTAATCGTACTCAAAACCTACATACAGTTGCTTCTCACCCAGGTGCAACGCCTTGCCCAGGTCATATTTGACCTGTGGGTTGAAGTGCAGGTTGGCTTGGTAGGTGCCGCGACGGTTCTCGTCGTTGTCCACCACCCAGTCCATGAAGCCGTCGATGAGGATGTCGGACGAGCCCACAGGAATGGTGTAGGACCAGACCGGGGTAATCTGCCAAACGTTGTCACCCGCGCGGCTGCCGTCGGTGGTGCGCTGGTAGAAGTTCAGCTGGAAGTAGTCGAAGCCTGGGATGTTCAGGTCGAAGCCTGGGCCGATCAGGTAGGACTCGGTATCACCCTCGCCGAACTCGTAGGTCATCGCGAGCAGCACGTCCTTGACCGGGCCAAACGCCAGCTTCTGGTCGAAGATCTTGCCAAACGACAGGCGTGGGCTGATTTCACCGTAGTAGGTGTTGGGGCCGTTACCCGCGTCTTTCTTGCCTTGGTAGAAGATCTTGTCGACGAAAATGAAGTTGTCGCCGTACTTCCAGCCATCGGCGTGCTCGAAGGTCACGGTTTGCTGGATCTCGGGGTTGACCTTGAAGTTCTTGCCCCACAGGTAGGTGAGGCTGTTGTTCTGCCACTGCAGCAGGTCGCCGCCGAAGGTGGTGCCGCAGGCCAGCAGGCCGCCGGCGAGGATCAGGCTGTTGATGGTACGCATTGCGAGTGTCGCTCCCTTGATTGATCTGTTGTCAGCGCTCGGTGTTGGCGCTGTTTTTGTCTTTTGAGTCAGCTTTTTTCGATAGGCCACAGCTGTTTGGCAAGAGCTGAGCCAACTTTTCCGGGCTGGCACAACCTTCCTGCTCGACTTCGTTCTGAACGGATGAAAAGGGTCTTTCAGGCTGGCAACACGTTGGCCAACCGCCCGTATTCATTGACTGAGCGGTCAGTAAACGCAGGCAGAATCCGTTCTGCCCTGATCGAGGGGGCGCGCAGATTACTGGCTTGCGCGCCGGTCCTCAAGTGCTCCGTCCTGGAGCGGTGTGAATCAAACTTGTGCGTTTGGTCAGGTTATTAGAAATGGACTTTGATCAGGGCGCTTGCAACGCTCTGGTTGCTGTCCACATTGCCGCGGCTGTCAATGCCGTATTTGTCCTTCCAGTAGCTGTATTCAAAGCCTACGTACAACTGCTTGGCACCCAGGTTCAGGGCCTTGCCCAGGTCGTATTTGACCTGCGGGTTGAACTGCAGGTTGGCGTGGTAGGTGCCACGGCGGGTCTGGTCGTTGTCCACGACCCAGTCCATGTAGCCGTCGATGAGGATGTCGGACCTGCCCACGGGAATGGTGTACGACCAGGCCGGGGTGATCTGCCAGACGTTGTCGCCAGGGCGGCTGCCCTCGGTGTTGCGCACGTAGAAGTTCAAGGTGAAGTAGTTGAAGCCGGGGACGGCCAGGTCGAAGCCGGGGCCGATCAGGTAAGCCTCGTTGTCGCCTTCGCCACGCTCGTAGGTCATGGCGATGAGCACGTCTTTGATCGGGCCGAATTCGAATTTATGGCCGGTCATCTTGCCAAGCGACAGGCGTGGGCTGAACTCACCGTAGTAGGTGGTCACGCCTTTGCTGCGGTCGGCCTTGCCGTTGTAGAAAATCTTGTCGACGAACATGAAGGTGTCGCCGTACTTCCATTTGTTGGCGTGCTCGAACGTGATGGTCTGCTGAATATCAGGGTTGACCTTGAAGTCCTTGCCGTACAGGTAGCTCAGGCTTTCGCCGTGCCATTGCAGCCATTCGCCTGCATGCGAGGGGAGGGTGGCCAGCAGGCTGCTGCCCAATAACAGGGACGTGGTGATGCGCTTCATGTCGTGATTCCCGGACTTATTGTTTTTGTTGGCGGTTTTTTTAGCGCGCAGGGGCGCCCCGAGCGGCCCATTCCGGCGGGCCGACGGTGTAGCGGTTACTGCGGGTGTGAGTCAGGGGCGGCCATTGCGCCGCCCCGTCTGGCTCAGTGCTGGTGACAGGCGTCGTTATGCGCCGCGCGGTCGGCACCCCCGAGGATGTTGAACAGCACGTTCAACACCAGGGCGCTGACCGTGGCCATGGCGATGCCACTGTGGGTGATCGGTTCCATCCACTGGGGCATCTGTGCGAAGAACTCCGGGCGTACCACGGGGATCAGCCCGAAACCGACACTCACCGCAACCAGCAGCTGGTTGCGGCGGTCGCCGATGTCTGCTTCTTGAAGGATCTTGATCCCGGTGGCGGTGACCATGCCGAACATGGCGATGGACGCGCCGCCCAGTACCGCAGGCGGGATCGAAGCAATCAGGAAGGCCGCTTTGGGCAGCAGGCTGAGCAGGATCAACAGCGCGCCGGCCACCACGGTGACGTAGCGGCAGCGTACCCCGGTCATCTGCACCAGGCCGATGTTCTGGGCGAACGAGGAGTGGGTGAAGGTGTTGAAGAAGCCCGCGACAAACGACGCGCCGGCATCGCACAGCAGGCCGCGACGCAGCATGCCAGGCGTGACTTCACGATCGGTCACCTTGCCCAGGGCGAGGAACATGCCCGTGGACTCGACGAAGATGATCACCACCACCAGGCACATCGACAGGATCGGTGCCAGGCTGAAGGTCGGCATGCCGAAGTGCAGTGGGGTGACCACTTGCAGCCACGGTGCGTCTTTCAGGCCGGTCAGGTCGACCATGCCGATGGAGCCGGCCAGGATGTAACCCAGGCCCATGCCCACCAACACCGAAACGTTGACCCAAAAGCCACGCATGAAGCGGTTGATGAGCAGGATCACGGCCAGTACCAGGCCTGCGACCATCAGGTAGATGGGCGAGCCGAAGGCTTCTGCCTCATGGCCGCCACCGGCCCAGTTGACCGCGACCGGGAACAGCGACAGGCCGATCGAGGTGATGACGGTACCGGTAACCAGGGGCGGGAAGAAGCGTACGACCTTGGACATGAACGGCGCGATCAGCATGCCGAAGAACCCGGCGGCGATGGTCGCGCCGAAGATCCCCTGCAGGCCGACGCCGGGCATGCCGGCCATGGCCACCATGCTGCCGACGGCAGCGAAGCTGGCGCCCATCATCACGGGCATGCGGATGCCCACCGGGCCGATACCGAACGACTGGATGATGGTGGCGACGCCTGCGACCAGCAGGTCGGCGTTGATCAGGAAGGCGACTTCTTCACGGGACAATCCGGCGGCTTGGCCAATGATCAAAGGCACGGCAATCGCGCCTCCGTACATCAACAGCACATGTTGCAGGCCTACCAGGATCAGTTGGAACAGGGGCAGAGGCTGACGCGGCGGCGCAACGGGAATGTACGCCTTGCGTGACTCGGACATGCAGCACCTCGAGTTTTGTTTTTATTCTCGGATCCAAACGCCAGGCTGCAGGCCTGGGCGCTCGATGCTTGCTGGTTGCGTATTGCCTTGAAACAGAGGCCGGACAGGCCGGCCTCTTCGCGGGTAAACCCGCTCCCACCGGGAGCGGTGTGTGCCCGATGGGTCAGTTGACCGGGGCGCCTTTGGCGATCCAGTCACCGACGAGCTTGCGCTCTTCGGTGGTCATCTGGGTGATGTTGCCCAGCGGCATGATCTGGCTGGCGACCGCTTGCGCCTGGATGCGCGCGGCTTGGGCCTGGATCTGCTGCGGGGTGTCGAACATCACGCCGGCAGGGGCGGCGCTGAACAGTGGGCTGGTCGGCTTGGACGAGTGGCACACGGTGCAGCGTTCCTGGATGACATTGTGGATCTTGTCGAAGCTGTCGCCGCTTGCCTGGGCAGTGGCTTGCGCCGGTGCCGCAGGGGCTTCGGCGGGCTTGCTGGCCTCCTCGGCGCGCAGCTCGGCAGCCGTCTTGCCGCCGACGGCGGTGGCGGGCAGCGGCTGGTACTCGATCTTCGCGGCTGCTTGCTCAGGGCTGACGGCCATCGGCTTGGGGCCGGTGACGTAGGCCAGGCAGATCATCGCCAGAGCGCCGACGGGCAGGGTCCAGGCGTACTTGCTGCTGTCATGGCGGGTGTTGAAGTAGTGACGGATCAATACCGCCGCCACTGCAATGCCGGCCAGGATCAGCCAGTTGTACTGGCTACCGTAGGTGCTCGGGAAGTGGTTGCTGATCATGATGAACAGCACCGGCAGGGTGAAGTAGTTGTTGTGACGCGAACGCAGCAGGCCTTTGGCCGGCAGGCGTGGGTCAGGCGTGGTGTTGTTCTCGATCGCTGCCACCAGCTGGCGCTGGGCCGGCATGATGATGCGGAACACGTTGCCGACCATGATGGTGCCGATGATCGCGCCGGTGTGCAGGTATGCGCCACGGCCGCTGAATACCAGGCTGAAGCCCCAGCACGCAGCGATGATCAGCACGAACAGCACGCCACCCAGCAATGCCGGGCGCTTGCCCAGCGGCGAGTCGCAAAGCAGGTCGTAGATGAACCAGCCGGCCACCAGCGAACCGATACCAATGGCCACGCCCTCGGCACCGCTCAGGGTGCTGCCAGGGGCCAGCAGGTACAGGGTCGGGTTCCAGTAGAACACCACGCACAGCAAGGCGATACCGGACATCCAGGTGAAGTAGGCTTCCCATTTGAACCAGTGCAGGTTCTCGGGCATTTTCGGGGGTGCCAGCTTGTACTTTTCAAGGTGGTAGATACCACCGCCGTGGATGGCCCAAAGGTCACCCGACAGCCCGTCACGCGGATTGCTCCGGTTCAGGTTGTTTTCCAGCCAGACGAAGTAGAACGATGCACCGATCCAGGCGACACCGGTGATCATGTGAACCCAGCGAATGCTCAGGTTCAGCCATTCGTGAAGGTGTGCTTCCACAGTATGTACCTCTGCCGATCACCTTACGATGATCGACCTTTTCTTATTGGTGGGGATTGAGGATCAGCATCTGTTCCTCGGTGAAGTAATGCTCATCGCAGTTGTTGCCAGAACCACTGCGATCAACCACCAGGAAATCATCCCGCTTTTCGATCGTAAGCACCGGGTGGTGCCAAACGCCGCGATGGTAATTGATGCCCTGCCTGCCGTTACTGCGGAAGGCGCGGACCAAGCCTGATACAGGTGCATCGCCAACGGGCGCGACCACGATCAGAAAGGGGTTGCCGAGCAGCGGGATGAAAGCCTGGCTGCCCAGCGGATGGCGTTCCAGCATGCGTACGGTCAGCGGCATGTCCAGCGCGTCGGCGCGGAAGATGCTGATGATCGCTTTGTCTTCAGGCTCGGCGGTTTCGACCGTGGCGAGCTTGTGAAAGCGCATGGTCGAGCCGTTGTTGATCATGAAGTGGTCGCTGCCATCGGTTTCGATCACGTCACCGAAGGGGGCGAAGGCTTCTTTGGTCAGGGGCTCGATCATCAGGGTGCGCATGCGGTTATCTCTTCTATTGTTCGTTTTCTGAATGAGGTTCGGCTGTTGCTTACAGCTGCAGCAGACGGAACAGGGCGATCAGGTTGATCTGCGCCAGGGCTTCCTTGAATTCGGCATCCGCGTCGTTGTGGATGCGCTTTTCGAAAGCGGCGAGGATCTGGTGCCGGTTGCTGCCCTTCACGGCCATGATGAAGGGGAACTGGAACTTGGCCTTGTAGGCGTCGTTGAGCTCCGTGAAACGGGCGAACTCTTCGGCGGTGCACTGGTGGATACCGGCGCCAGCCTGCTCGTTGGTGCTCGATTCGGTCAGCTCGCCCTGGATGGCGGCTTTGCCGGCCAGGTCCGGGTGAGCGTTGATCAGCGCCAGCTGGTCGGCGTGGTTGGCGCTGAGCAGGATGTCGCTCATGCGCTGGTGCAGCACTTCGATCTCGTCCAGCTCGCTCAGGTTGCCCAGGCCATAGGCTTTTTCAGCGACCCACGGCGAGTGCTCGTAGATGTCGGCGAAGGCGGCGACGAAGGCGTCGCGGCCCAGGGTCGATGGCGTGAGGGTCTTGAAAGCGGTCATCAGGCGTTCTCTTTCTTGTACGGGTGGGTGGTGTGCCAGTGGCGGGCGATGTCCGCGCGACGGGCGAACCAGACCTGGTCATGGCTCTTGGCGTAGTCGACGAAGCGCTTGAGCGCGGCCAGGCGCGCCGGGCGGCCGACCAGCCGGCAGTGCAGGCCGATGGAGAGCATCTTCGGCGCTTCGGCGCCTTCGGCGTACAGCACATCGAAGGCGTCCTTGAGGTACTGGAAGAACTGCTCGCCGCAGTTGAAGCCTTGTACCTGGGTGAAGCGCATGTCGTTGGTGTCCAGGGTGTAGGGGATCACCAGGTGCGGCTTGCCGGTGGGGTTGTTCGGCTCCCAGTAGGGCAGGTCGTCGTCGTAGGTGTCGCTGTCATAGAGGAAACCACCTTCCTCCATCACCAGGCGGCGGGTATTCGGGCCGGTGCGGCCGGTGTACCAGCCCACAGGGCGCTCGCCGGTCAGTTCGGTGAGGATGCGGATGGCTTCGAGCATGTGCTCGCGCTCTTGGGCCTCGTCCATGTTCTGGTAGTCGATCCAGCGGTAGCCGTGGCTGCAGATCTCGTGGCCGGCTTCGACCATGGCGCGGATCACATCCGGGTGGCGCTGGGCGGCCATGGCCACGGCGAACACGGTCAGCGGTACGCCGCTGTCCTTGAACAGCTTGAGCAGGCGCCACACGCCGGCACGGCTGCCGTATTCGTACAGCGACTCCATGCTCATGTTGCGTTGGCCCTGCAACGGCTGGGCGGCGACCATCTCGGACAGGAAGGCTTCGGACTCTTTGTCACCGTGCAGGATGTTGCGCTCGCCACCTTCTTCGTAATTGAGGACGAAAGACAGGGCAATGCGGGCGTTGCCCGGCCATTGCGGGTGAGGTGGGTTGTTGCCGTAACCGATCAGGTCGCGAGGATAGTCAGCGCTCACTGCAGTCTTCCTTCTTGTGTGTTAGTGCGGGGTGGGCGGGCCGCGTCGGTATGTCGCACCACCGGATGGGCTGATTGTATACAACTTCTGAAATCTTTTGTAAGCCTGTTTTTCCGCATTTCTTCCCTTTTGTCGCCTGAGAATCCCTTGCAATAAACCTGCCTGATTGGTCAGCTAATGACGTTGGCCTCGGCACGGTGCCTGTATTTGCGACTGTTGGCGGGTTTGCCAGCGCCGCGACAGACGGGTTCAAAAAATTGTGTACAATTTGGCGATGGAATGTCTTAATAACGTCATTCCCGCACATCGCAGGCCGGTTGGCGTGATGATGGCCGTGTATTTTTTGCCCACAGATTGAACAAGAGGCGACAAGCAATGGGACGTTTGACCACACACGTACTGGATGCCGCGCATGGCTGCCCGGGCAGCTCGATCAAGGTCGAGTTGTACCGTGTCGAAGGCCAACAGCTGGAGCTGGTGAACACCGCCCTGACCAACAGCGATGGCCGTGTTGATGCGCCGTTGCTGCAGGGTGACGATTACCGCACGGGCGTTTACCAGTTGCAGTTCAGCGCTGGCGATTACTACCGCGCTCGCGGTGTGCAACTGCCGGCCCAGGCGTTTTTGGATGTTGTCGTGCTGCGCTTTGGCATCGATGAGAAACAGGAGCATTACCACGTGCCGCTGCTGATCTCGCCGTACAGCTATTCGACCTATCGCGGAAGCTAGTTGGTCGCTAGAAGAATCTTCGTAGGTCCTTTGGCCCGCTCTCACACTGGCGGGCTTTTTTTCGTCTGGTGTTTTTGTATCTACAGGTGGATTGCACTGCGCGACTGACATTTTTGCCAGTCGTCCCTTTAGGTCGGGTTTGAGACAATCGGTGCTCCAATCGCGTCAGAGGGGGTCGTTTGATGAGCGTTCAGAATGCGTATTCGCCCTATGGCTACCATCTGTCTCATCAGGGGAGGCTCGGCTTCAATGGTGAGCGACCGGATTTGGTCACTGGTCATTATCATTTGGGCAATGGTTACAGGGCGTACAATTCAGTATTAATGCGTTTCAATGGCCCGGATAGCTTGAGCCCGTTCGCGCTAGGTGGTCTAAACGCATATGCCTACTGTCAGGGAGACCCAGTGAATTTTCGTGATCCAAGTGGTCATGGGCTATGGGATAAGTTTCTTAATATAGGCGGGACCAACGCTAAGGTAGTGCTGGCCGCAGCAGAACCTTTTATTCCAAAGAAATTTACTCGCTTGGTGGCGTACCATGGTACGAAGATTTCAAATATAGCGTCGTTCAAGCGGGGTGTTTCGCGAGGACATTCATTGCCCAACAGGCGGCTTCAAGGTGAGGGGCTCTATGGCACGGATGACATTCACCAAGCCAAGGCATACGCTGAAAAGGCCGATGGACCTGGTGTGGTCTTGGGGGTGTTTTTGGAAGATGGTATTAGCTTGGTTCAAACTACTGGATATGGAAAGGACATAGCAGGTCGAATAGTGTTCAAGCCAACGGTATTCCCTCATCTTCAGGTGCGTGAGTTGTCTCCGCTTGACGGAAAGGTAGTGGAGCTTCGTGAGGCGTCCTATGAGCTGAAAAAGAAACCAGCGCCCGCCGCATAAAATGGAATGGGCGCCGAGGCGCCCATGGCTGGTGCAGTGAGAGTCAGAGGAACACAAACTTGGCAATGAAAATCGCACACAGCACCCACAGGCTGGCCGAGATTTCCTTGTACTTGCCAGTCCCAGCCTTCAGCGCCACATAGGTAATGAACCCCATGGCAATACCGTCCGCGACCGAGAAGGTCAGCGGCATCATGATCACCGTGACGATCGCGGGAATGCTGTCGGTGGCTTCGTCCCAGTGGATGTGGGCCATGCTGCCCATCATCAGCATCGCTACATAGATCAGCGCACCGGCAGTGGCATAGGCAGGAATCATCCCCGCCAGCGGCGCGAAGAACATCGCGGCGACGAACAGCAGGCCGACCACGACGGCAGTCAGGCCCGTACGGCCACCCGCCGCAACCCCCGCAGCACTTTCCACATAGCTGGTCACTGGCGGTACGCCGACCACGGCACCGAACACGCTCGATGCACTGTCGGCCTTCAACGCCCGCGACAGGTTTTCGATGCGGCCATCCGCCGCCACCAGGTTGGCACGTTGCGCCACGCCCATCAGGGTGCCGGCGGTGTCGAACATGTGCACGAACAGGAACGCCAGCACCACGCTGATCATGCTGACGTTGAACACGCCGGCCACGTCCATCGCCATCCAGGTCGGTGCCAGGCTTGGCGGCATCGACATCACCCCGCCAAATTTCACCAAGCCCAGGCCCCAGCCGGCCAGGGTGACGCCGATGATGCTGATCAGGATCGCGCCGAACACCCGCTTGTAGCTGAGGATGGCAATCGACAGGAAGCACAGCGCCGCCAGCAGTGGGCCGGGTTCATGCAGCGAGCCCAGTTTGATCAGCGTGGCCGGGCTGTCGACGATGATGCCTGCAGTCTTGAGGCCGATCAGCCCGAGAAACAATCCGACGCCGGCCCCCATTGCATGGCGCAGGCTCAGCGGGATGCTGTTGAGCAGCCACTCGCGCACTTTTGACAAGGTCAGGAACATGAACAGCACACCCGAGACGAACACCGCGCCCAGTGCCGTTTCCCAGTTGTAGCCCATGGTGCCGACCACGGTGTAGGTGAAGAAGGCATTCAGGCCCATGCCAGGCGCCAGGCCCACCGGCCAGTTGGCGTACAGGCCCATCAGCAGGCAGCCCAGCGCGGCGGCGATGCAGGTGGCGACGAACGCCGCGCCGTGGTCGATGCCGGCGTCAGCCATGATGTTGGGGTTGACGAAGATGATGTACGCCATGGTGATGAAGGTGGTCACCCCGGCGATCATTTCGGTTTTGACAGTGCTGCCATGTTGCTTGAGTTTGAAAATCCGCTCCAGCCAGCTCGTTTCGAGCGGTGGGGCGAGATCCAGCGTAGGGGCTTCGGATTTGCGGCTTTCCACAGCGGGTACTCCTCAAGTCTTTCTTGTTGTTTTGGAGCCATTGTCCTGCGCTTGCACTTGGCGGCTCCGCGAGGGAAGGCAGACGCCTGACCGTTTTGTTGACTTGTGGGTCAGGAAGTTGCACGGTGGATTATGCTTTTGTGTACAAAGAAAGCAAATAATGTTTTATCTTTTGTGTGCGCAATGCGTCGTACAACGGCTATATAGGTAAAAGGCCACCTGCAGAAACGGCTCAGCCTGTGTACAATGGCGCCATACTTTCCTTCGTGCCTCGAGAGCCCATGAACGAACAGCTGCAACCTCTGAAAAAACCTGTGCGCGCTGGCAAGGCCGGCCGCAGCGGTACCCAGGACGACATCGTCTACGCGCATATTTTCGAGGCGATCCTCGAACAGCGTCTGGCGCCGGGCACCAAGTTGAGCGAGGAAGCGCTGGGCGAGATCTTTGGCGTCAGCCGCACCATCATCCGTCGCGCTCTGTCGCGCCTGGCCCACGAAAGCGTGGTGCTGCTGCGGCCCAACCGCGGTGCGGTGGTGGCCAGCCCGACGGTGGAAGAGGCACGCCAAGTGTTCTTCTCTCGGCGCATGGTTGAACGCGCCATCACCGAACTGGCGGTGCAGCACGCTACCCTTGAGCAGCTCAACGAGCTGCGTCAGATGGTGCGTGAGGAACGCGACAGCTTCTCCCGTGGTGATCGCGGCGCGGGCATCCGCCTGTCGGGCGAATTCCACCTGAAGCTGGCCGAGGCGGCGGGTAATGCGCCGCTGGTCAGTTTCCAGCGCAGCCTGGTGTCGCAGACCTCGCTGATCATTGCCCAGTACGAAAGCGGCAACCGCTCGCATTGCTCGTACGACGAGCATATGCAGCTGATCGATGCCATCGAGGCGCGTGACGCCGAGCAGGCGGTAAGCCTGATGATGCATCACATGGACCACATCGACAGCAAGCTGAACCTGGACGAAGAAAGTGCCTCGGACGATCTGCATGCGGTGTTTTCGCATCTGTTGAAAAAGCCCAAGGTTGCTGCCAAGGGTTGATCGTTTGCTTGTATGAACTAGGGGGCCGCTTCGCGCCCCATTCGCAGCACAAGGCTGCTCCTACAGGGGTTACGCAATCCTTTGTAGGAGCAGCCTTGTGCTGCGAATGGGGCGCGAAGCGGCCCTTGGTCGTTACTGGCCATAAACCAAACGTCTGCTAAATTCTTGTGAGCAAACCTTCATCAAGCAGTTGGGCTTGCGCATTCGTTGCGTTCAACTTCTTGAGGAAAGGGTTCATGAGCATGTCCCTCGGTACACGCATGGGGGCCGAACTGATCGGCACCTTCTGGCTGGTCCTCGGTGGCTGCGGCAGTGCGGTAATCGCAGCCAGTTCCCCGCTTGGCATCGGCGTTCTCGGTGTCGCCTTCGCGTTTGGCCTCACTGTCCTGACCATGGCGTTCGCCATCGGTCACATCTCTGGCTGTCATCTCAACCCCGCCGTGTCGTTCGGGCTGGTGGTGGGCGGGCGCTTCCCCGCCAAAGAACTGCTGCCCTACGTCATCGCCCAGGTGATTGGCGCCATCCTTGCGGCAGCGGTGATCTATTTCATCGCCAGCGGCAAGGCCGGTTTCGAGCTGTCGTCGGGGTTGGCGTCGAACGGCTACGCCGATCATTCGCCCGGCGGCTATTCGCTGGGGGCGGGGTTTGTCAGTGAGGTGGTGATGACGGCGATGTTCCTGGTGGTGATCATGGGGGCCACCGATGCCCGCGCCCCGGCAGGCTTTGCGCCGATTGCCATCGGCCTGGCCCTGACCCTGATCCACCTGATCTCGATCCCGGTGACCAATACCTCGGTCAACCCCGCGCGTAGCACGGGGCCGGCACTGTTCGTCGGTGGTTGGGCCCTGCAGCAGCTGTGGCTGTTCTGGCTGGCGCCGCTGATCGGGGCAGCGATCGGCGGCGCGTTGTACCGGGGGCTGGCGAAAGAGCCTTAGCGCTGGTGCACGCAACGCCCAGCGGCGTAGGTTTCGCGCACGGTGCGGTCATCGCCCAGGGTGGTGAGCACGAACAAGGTCTCTTCGATGCTGTTGGACTGCTGAATACGGTAGTCCAACAGCGGCGTGGCCTTGTAGTCGAGCACCACGAAGTCGGCATCGTTGCCGGCGCGCAGGCTACCAATGCGGTCGTCCAAGCGCAGTGCGCGGGCGCCGCCGAGGGTGGCCAGGTACAGCGACTTGTACGGGTGCAGGCGTGCGCCCTGCAGTTGCATGACCTTGTACGCCTCGTTCAGCGTGTTGAGCAGCGAGAAGCTGGTGCCGGCGCCCACGTCGGTGCCCAGGCCAACGTTGACCTTGAAGCGCTCGGCCTGCGGCAGGTTGAACAAACCGCTGCCCAGGAACAGGTTGGAGGTCGGGCAGAAGGCCACGGCCGAGCCGGTTTCGGCCAGGCGTTGGCACTCGTCGTCGCACAGGTGCACGCCGTGGGCGAACACCGAGCGCTCGCCCAGCAGCTCGAAGTGGTCATAGACGTCCAGGTAGCCTTTCTGCTCGGGGAACAGCGACTTGACCCAGTCGATTTCCTTGAGGTTCTCCGACAGGTGCGTGTGCAGGTACACACCTGGGTGCTCCTTGAGCAGTTGGCCGGCCAGGGTCAGTTGCGCTGGGGTACTGGTCGGTGCGAAGCGCGGGGTGACCGCATAGTGCAGGCGGCCCTTGCCGTGCCAGCGCTCTATCAGTGCCTTGCTTTCGGTGTAACCAGACTCGGCCGTGTCGGTCAGGTAATCAGGGGCATTGCGGTCCATCATCACCTTGCCGGCGATCATCCGCAGGTCGAGGCGTTCGGCTTCTTCGAACAGGGCGTTGACTGACTCCGGGTGCACGCTGCCGAATACCAGGGCCGTGGTGGTGCCGTTGCGCAGCAGTTCCTTGAGGAAGATTTTCGCGACCTGGTCGGCGTGGCCTTTGTCGGCGAACTGTTTCTCGCACGGGAAGGTGTAGGTGTTGAGCCAGTCCAGCAGCTGTTCGCCGTAGGAGCCGATCATGCCGGTCTGTGGGAAGTGAATATGGGTATCAATGAAGCCCGGGGTGATCAGCGCATCCTGGTAATGCACCACGTCGATACCGGCATCCAGGGTCGGCAGCAGCTCGCTGGCGTGGCCGATGGCGCTGATGCGGCCATCGTCGACCACCAGCAGGCCGTCTTCGTAGTATTCATGGGAGGCCTCCAGGCCGACCTCGGCCGGGTCGGCGATGCTGTGCAGGATGGCGGCACGGTAGGCTTTGCGGGTTGCGGTCATAAAGCGCTCGTCAAATGGCTTGGCTGCGCCGGGAGGGCGGCAGCAACTGGGCAATGGGGCCGGCGTTGGCGGCAGCGTCATGCTGGCCGAAGCAGGCGTTGTAGGTGGCAATGATTTCCGCGGCGATGGACACGGCGATCTCGATCGGCAGCTTGCCCTTGACCTCGGCAATGCCCATCGGGCAGCGCATGCGGGCCATGACGGCAGCGTCGTAGCCGCGCTCGCGCAGGCGGTGCTCGAACTTGGCCCGTTTGGTCTTCGAGCCGATCAGGCCGAACCAGGTGAAATCGTTGCGCTTGAGAATGGCGGCGGTCAGTTCCAGGTCGAGCTGGTGGTTATGGGTCATGACGATGCAATAGCAACCGGCTGGCAGCTCGGCCACTTCATCGACCGGCTCCTCGTTGACCACCTTGGTCACCCCAGGGGGGATGAGCTCGGGGAATTCCTGTTCGCGCGAATCGATCCAGCGCACCCGGCAGGGCAGCGCGGCGAGCAAGGGTACCAGAGCGCGGCCGACATGGCCCGCACCGAACACCGCGATCTGCGCCTGCACTGCGGCCATCGGTTCGAACAGCAGCACGGTGACGCCGCCGCAGCACTGGCCGAGGCTGGCACCGAGGCTGAAGCGCTCCAGGTGCGGGGTGGTGCGTTGTGCTTCGAGCATCTGCCGGGCGATGTGCAGGGCCTTGTATTCCAGGTGGCCGCCGCCGATGGTGTCGAACAGCGCGGTGGCACTGACGACCATTTTCGAGCCGGCGTTGCGCGGGGTAGAGCCGCGTTCCTCGATGATGGTGACCAGTACGCAGGGTTCGCCACGGGACTGGTGATCGGCGAGGGCGTTGATCCATTGGTGCATGATTCAATTCCTCTTCAGGACAACGCGGTCCGCTTTTTGTAGGAGCGGCCTTGTGTCGCGAAAGGGCCGCGCAGCGGCCCCGGCAATGCTTCAGTCGAAGCTGAAATTTTGGGGCCGCTTCGCGCCCCTTTCGCGACACAAGGCCGCTCCTACAAGGGGCTCGGTGTTAGTGGGTCACGGTTTCCAGTTCCTGCGTAGCAGGCTGCGCCGCAGCCACGGCCTGGCGCATCTGCTCACAGCCCCACAACACGCGCTCCGGGGTCGCCGGTGCGTCGATGTTCGGCTGCACGCGGTAGTCGGCCAGGCTCGCCACGGCGTCCTTGATCGCACACCAGGCGGCGATGCCGAGCATGAACGGCGGCTCGCCCACGGCCTTGGAATGGAACACCGTGTCCTCCGGGTTCTTGCGGTTTTCCACCAGCTTCACGCGCATGTCCAGCGGCATGTCGGCTACTGCCGGGATCTTGTAGCTGGCCGGGCCGTTGGTCATCAGTTTGCCCTTGGCATTCCACACCAGTTCCTCGGTGGTCAGCCACCCCATGCCCTGGATGAAGCCGCCTTCGACCTGGCCGATGTCGATGGCCGGGTTTAGCGAGTCGCCCACGTCATGCAGGATGTCGGCGCGCAGCATCTTGTACTCGCCGGTCAGGGTGTCGACGATCACTTCCACGCAGGCCGCGCCAAAGGCGAAGTAGTAGAACGGCCGGCCGCGGGCCTGGCTGCGGTCGTAGAAGATTTTCGGCGTGCGGTAGAAGCCGGTGCTCGACAGCGACACCTGGGCGAAGTACGCCTGCTGCACCAGTTGCTCGAAGCTGACGATCTGGTCGCGCACGCGCACATGGCCATTGCGGAACTCGACGTCCTCCTCGGTCACCTGATAGTGCCGCGCGGCGAATTCGGTCAGGCGCTTCTTGAGGATCTCGGCGGCGTTTTGCGCTGCCTTGCCGTTCAGGTCGGCGCCGCTGGAGGCCGCGGTAGGCGAGGTGTTGGGCACCTTGTCAGTGTTGGTGGCGGTGATCTGGATACGGTCGAAATCGACCTGGAAGATCTGCGCGACCACCTGGGCGACTTTGGTATTCAGGCCCTGGCCCATCTCGGTGCCGCCGTGGTTCAGGTGGATGCTGCCGTCGGTGTAGATGTGGATCAGCGCCCCCGCCTGGTTGAGGAAGGTGGCGGTGAACGAAATGCCGAACTTGACCGGGGTCAGCGCCAGGCCCTTCTTGAGGATCGGGCTGTTGGCATTGAACCGGCGGATCGACTCACGGCGTTCGGCGTAATCGCTGCTGGCTTCCAGGTCGGCGGTCATCTCGTCGAGCATGTTGTGCTCGACGGTCTGGTAGTAGTGGGTGACGTTGCGCTCGGTCTTGCCGTAATAGTTGGCTTTGCGCACGGCCAGCGGGTCACGGCCCAGGTGGCGGGCGATGTGGTCCATCACCTGTTCGATGGCGACCATGCCCTGTGGGCCGCCGAAGCCGCGGTAGGCGGTGTTGGAGGCGGTGTTGGTCTTGCAGCGGTGGCCATGCACGGTGGCATCGCCCAGGTAATAGGCGTTGTCGGAGTGGAACATGGCGCGGTCGACGATCGAGCCGGACAGGTCGGGCGAGTAGCCGCAGTTGCCGGCCAGGTCGAAGTTGATGCCGTGCAGGCGGCCGTTGTCATCGAAGCCGACGTCGTACTCGACATAAAACGGGTGACGCTTGCCGGTCATGGTCATGTCTTCGACGCGCGGCAGGCGCATCTTGGTCGGCTGGCCGGTCAGGCGCGCAATGACCGCGCACAGGCAGGCCGGGCTGGCGGCCTGGGTTTCCTTGCCCCCAAAACCACCACCCATGCGGCGCATGTCGAGGACGACCTTGTTCATCGGCACGTCCAGCACCTCGGCCACCAGCTTCTGCACTTCGGTGGGGTTTTGCGTGGAGCAGTAGACGATCATGCCGCCGTCCTCGGTGGGCATCACCGAAGAAATCTGCGTCTCCAGGTAGAAGTGCTCTTGGCCACCGATGTGCAAGGTACCTTGCAGGCGGTGCGGAGCACTGGCCAAGGCCGCGGCCGAGTCGCCGCGTTGGTGGGTGTGGCTGTCGAGCACGAAGTGCTTCTTGCGCAACGCTTCGACCACATCCAGTACCGGCTCCAGGTCTTCGTACTCGACGATGGCCGCCATGGCGGCGCGTCGGGCGGTTTCCAGGTCACGGGCGGCCACGGCGAGCACCGGTTGACCAAAGAACTCGACCTTGTCGATGGCCAGCAGCGGGTCACCGGCTACGACTGGGCCGATGTCCTTGAGGCCCGGGATGTCTTCATGGGTGATGGCGATGCGCACGCCTTCGAAGGCATAGCACGGCGTGGTGTCGATGCGCAGGATGCGCGCATGGGCACGGTCGGCAGTGCGCGCATAGACGTGCAACTGGTTAGGGAATTCGAGGCGGTCATCGATGTACACCGCCTCGCCGGCCACGTGCTTGTCGGCGCTGTCGTGCTTGACGCTGCGGCCGACCCCGGTGGTCAGGTCCTGGCTGAACAGTTCGGCCATCTCGGCCTGGCTCTTGGCTACGTGATGGTTAGACATAAGCGGTCACCCGGGTTTCGATGTGCGGCGTTTGCTGTTCGATGAAGTACTTGCGCAGCAGGTTCTGCGCGGTCAGCAGGCGATATTCCTTGCTGGCGCGGAAGTCGCTGAGCGGGGTGAAGTCTTCGGCCAGGGCCTGGCAGGCGCGCTCGATGCTGGCCTGGTTCCATGGCTTGCCGCGCAGGGCTGCTTCGCAGGCGCGGGCGCGTTTGGGTATCGCGGCCATGCCACCGAAGGCGATACGCACGCCGCTGACCACGCCGTTCTCGATGCTCAGGTTGAACGCTGCGCACACGGCAGAGATGTCGTCATCCAGGCGCTTGGACACTTTATAGGCGCGGAACGCCCAATCCTCACTGGCGCGCGGCACGATGATCTTCTCGATGAACTCGCTGTCCTGGCGCGCGGTGATGCGGTAGTCGATGAAGTAATCCTCCAGCGCCAGGGTGCGCTGACGTTCGCCTTGGCGCAGCACCACCTGGGCATCCAGGGCGATCAGCAGGGGCGGCGAGTCACCAATCGGCGACGCGTTGCCGATATTGCCGCCCAGGGTGCCCTGGTTGCGGATCTGCAGCGAGGCGAAGCGGTGCAGCAGGTCGCCGAAATCAGGGTACTCGGCGTTGAGCGCCGCGTAGCAGTCAGTGAGCGGGGTGGCTGCGCCGATTTCCAGGTGGCTGGCGGTTTTGTCGATGCGCTTGAGCTCGGCCACATGGCCGACATAGATCATCACCGGCAGGGTCTTGTGGAACTGGGTCACTTCCAGCGCCAGGTCGGTACCACCGGCCAGCAGACGTGCTTCGGGGTGCGAGCTGTACAGGTCGGCCAGGTCGGCCACGGTCAGCGGCACCAGGCAGCGTTTGTCGCCGCTGTTGAGCTCGCCGGTCTGGGTTGGCGCAATGGCCTTGAGGCGGCTGATGGTTTGGGCTTGCTGGGCGTCGAACTGATCGCGGCAAGGCTGGCGGCAGCTCTGCTCGGCGGCATCGAGGATCGGCCGGTAGCCGGTGCAGCGGCACAGGTTGCCGGCCAAGGCTTCCTGGGCCTGATGCACGTCGGCGCCTTGGCTGTTTTTCTGCAGGGCGAACAGCGACATGACAAAGCCTGGGGTGCAGAAGCCGCATTGCGAGCCATGGCAGTCGGCCATGGCTTTTTGCACGCTGTGCAGTTCACCCTGGTGCTTGAGGCCTTCGACGCTGATCAACTGCTTGCCGTGCAGTGACGAAACGAACGTCAGGCATGAGTTGAGGCTACGGTAGCGCAGGGTATCCTGGCCTTGGTCGTCCTGGGTCAATTCACCGACCACCACGGTACACGCACCGCAGTCACCGCTGGCGCAGCCTTCCTTGGTGCCGGGTTTGCCCAGGTGCTCGCGCAGGTATTGCAGCACCGTCATGTTCGGGTCCAGGGCGTGCTCATTACGCAGCTCCTGGTTGACGAGAAACTGGATCACGGGGATGGCCTCGCAATGGTTTTATTGTTGTTGGGCGGACAATAAGCAGACCTGACGAACTGGTCAATATTTTTCTGACTCAAAGGTCAGGAAAATGCGTATGTCTACACCCGGCCGAACACATTGCCCATATCACAAGCATAGATCGCGCCGTGCAGGCAGCTGCCTGGCAGGCCAAATAAAGCGCAAGGTCCCTCTGCGCGAGTGCGGGTCAAGTACGCTACAATCCGCCCCTTGTGCCCAGTTCAATGATTTTGAAGGAAAACCATGACGTTCAAGGCCCCGGACAGCCTCTCCGAGCAGATTGCCGATTACCTGGCCGAACGCATTATTCGCGGCGAGCTGGCGCCGGGCGAGCGCATTCAGGAGCAGAAGGTTACCCAGGCGCTGAATGTCAGCCGCGGCTCGGTGCGTGAAGCGCTGTTGATCCTCGAACGTCGCCACTTGGTAGCGATCTTGCCGCGTCGCGGTGCGCATGTGACCAAGCTGGACGAGCGCAGTGTGCGCAGCCTGTGCAACTTGATGGGTGAGTTCTACATCCTGCTGGGCAACGCCGTTGCACAAAAATGGCGCCTGGAGGCCGACTTGCGCCCGTTTCTGGAGATCCAGCAGCGCTTGCAGCATGCCCGCGACCAGCAAGACATCAAGGCCTTCGTCGCCGAAAGCTTCGCCGTCATGCGGGCTGCCTACCCGTTCGCCGACAACCCGTACCTGCAGGAAACCGTCGAAAACCTGCAGCCGGCCATGAGCCGCGCCTACTACCTGGCCCTGGACCAACGCCAGGCCAGCACGGACGACTACCTGGAGCTGTTCGCGCGCCTGCTCGAGGCCGTGGTCGCCCGCGACCTGCCGCGCATTCGCGAGGTGCTCACCGCCTATTGCCAGCGCAGCTGTGAGCTGGTGCTGGCGGCGTTGGCCCGGGCCTGACGATGCGCCTCAAGTGCATTCGCCTGGCGGGGTTCAAGTCGTTCGTCGACCCCACCACGGTCAACTTCCCCAGCAACATGGCGGCCGTGGTAGGCCCCAACGGTTGCGGCAAATCCAACATCATCGACGCGGTACGCTGGGTGATGGGCGAGAGTTCGGCGAAGAACCTGCGTGGCGAGTCGATGACCGACGTCATCTTCAACGGCTCTACCAGCCGCAAACCGGTCAGCCAGGCCAGTATCGAGCTGGTGTTCGACAACAGCGACAACACCTTGGTCGGGGAGTACGCGGCTTACGCTGAAATTTCCATCCGCCGCAAGGTGACCCGCGACGCGCAGAACAGCTATTACCTCAACGGCGCAAAATGCCGTCGCCGGGACATCACCGATATTTTCCTCGGCACCGGCCTTGGGCCGCGCAGCTATTCGATCATCGAGCAGGGCATGATCTCCAAGCTGATCGAAGCCAAGCCCGAAGAGCTGCGCAACTTCATTGAAGAAGCGGCGGGCATCTCCAAGTACAAGGAGCGCCGCCGCGAGACCGAGAACCGCATCCGCCGCACCCAGGAAAACCTGGCGCGCCTGACCGACTTGCGTGACGAGCTCGAACGCCAGCTCGAACGCTTGCACCGTCAGGCCCAGGCAGCCGAAAAGTACCGTGAGTACAAGGCCCAGGAACGCCAGCTGAAAGCCCGCTTGTCGGCCCTGCGCTGGCGCGACCTGGACGAACGCGTACGCCAGCGCGAGGCGGTGATCGGTGATCAGGACGTGTCCCACGAGGCCTTGGTGGCCGAGCAGCGCAACGCCGACGCGAGTATCGAGCGCCTGCGCGATGGCCACCACGAATTGTCCGAGCGCTTCAACCAGGTGCAGGGCCGCTTCTATTCAGTAGCGGGCGATATTGCCCGGGTCGAGCAGAGCATCCAGCACGGCCAGCAGCGCCTTCGCCAGTTGCAGGACGACTTCAAGGAAGCTGAGCGCACGCGCTTGGAGACCGAGTCCCACCTGGGTCATGACCGCACTTTGCTGGCCACCCTCGGCGAAGAGCTGGCCATGCTCGAGCCCGAACAGGAAATGACCCTGGCGGCCGCCGAAGAAGCCGCTGCCACCCTCGAAGAAGCCGAGCTGGGCATGCACGGCTGGCAAGAACAATGGGACACCTTCAACACCCGCTCCGCCGAGCCCCGCCGTCAGGCAGAAGTGCAACAGTCCCGCCTGCAGCAGCTTGAAGCCAGCCTGGAACGCTTGTCGGAGCGCCAGCGCAAGCTGGGGGAAGAGCGCGACCTGTTAGGTGCCGAGCCGCAGGACGCGGCCCTGGTCGAGCTGTCCGAGCAGTTGGCCAGCAGCGAGATGCTGCTCGAAACGTTGCAACTGTCCGAAGAGCAAGTGGTCGAGCAACTCGAAGGCACGCGCGAGCAATTGCAGCACGCCACCCAGGCGCAACAACAGGCGCAGGGTGACCTGCAGCGCCTGGGCGGGCGGTTGGCATCGCTGGAGGCCTTGCAGCAGGCCGCGCTGGAGCCGGGCGTGGGTGCCGCAGACTGGTTGCGCGAGCAAGGCCTGGCACAGCGCCCGCGCCTGGCCGAAGGGCTGCGGGTCGAGCCGGGCTGGGAGCTGGCCGTGGAGACGGTGCTTGGCGCTGATCTGCAGGCCGTGCTGGTTGATGATTTCAACAACCTCGCTTTTGCCGACCTGGAGCAAGGCGAGTTGCGCTTGCTGCTGGCAAGCGGCGAGGGTGCGCGGCTGGCGGGCAGCCTGCTGGACAAAGTCGACGGGCGTACCGACCTGACCCCCTGGCTGGGGCAGGTCAAACCGGTCGATGACCTGGCCCAAGCGCTGGCACTGCGTGCGACCCTGGCTGAAGGGCAAAGCCTGGTTAGCCGCGATGGTTATTGGGTTGGCCGGCATTTTTTGCGGGTCAGCCGAGGCGGCGAGGCCGAAGGTGGGGTGTTGGCCCGTGGCCAGGAGATCGAGCGCCTGGGCCAGCAACAGCTGGAGCAGGAAGCCGCCCTGGAGCACCTTGAGCAACAGCTACAAGATTTGCGCGAGCAGCAATTGGGCCTGGAAGAACAGCGCGAGCAACTGCGCCGCCGCACCCAGGAAGAAAGCCGCCAGCACGGCGAGCTCAAGGCCAGCCTGTCGGCCAGCCGGGCCCGTGCCGAGCAAGTCGAATTGCGTCGCCGCCGCCTGCACGAAGAGCTGACCGAGCTGCAAGAACAGCGCGCCCTGGAGCACGAGCAACTGGGCGAGGCGCGGTTGGTGCTGCAAGAAGCCCTGGACCTGATGGCCCAGGACACCGAGCAGCGCGAACAGTTGATGGCTCGCCGCGATACCCTGCGCGAAGGCCTTGACCGCATCCGTCAGGAGGCCCGTCAGCACAAGGACCACGCCCACCAGTTGGCCGTGCGCCTAGGCTCGCTGCGTGCCCAGCACGACTCCACCCATCAGGCCCTGGAGCGCCTGGAGCAGCAGGCAGCACGCCTGACCGAGCGCCAGGAGCAACTGAGCCTGAACCTGGAGGAGGGCGCAGCGCCCCTCGAAGAGCTGCGCCTCAAGCTCGAAGAGCTGCTGGAGCGGCGCATGAGCGTCGACGAAGAAATGCGCCAGGCGCGCCTGCACATGGACGAAGCCGACCGCGCCCTGCGCGACGCGGAAAAACGCCGCACCCAAGCCGAGCAGCAAGCCCAACTGCTGCGTGGCCAGCTGGAGCAGCTACGCCTGGAGTGCCAGGGCCTGGATGTGCGGCGCAAGACCCTGCAGGAACAACTGCTGGCCGACGGCTACGACCTGCAAGGCGTGCTTGCCACCCTTGAAGCGGACGCCACCGAACAGAGCACCGAACAGGCGCTGGAGCAGACCGAGGCGCGTATCCAGCGCCTGGGCGCGATCAACCTGGCGGCCATCGAAGAGTACGAGCAGCAGTCCGAACGCAAGCGCTACCTGGACGCCCAGAACGCCGACCTGGTCGAGGCCTTGGAGACGCTGGAAAACGTCATCCGCAAGATCGACAAGGAAACGCGCAACCGCTTCAAAGATACCTTTGATCAGATAAATGCCGGATTACAGGCACTTTTTCCAAAAGTTTTCGGTGGTGGCAGCGCTTATCTGGAACTGACGGGCGAAGATCTACTCGATACAGGGGTAACGATCATGGCGCGACCCCCGGGCAAGAAGAACAGCACCATCCATCTGCTGTCCGGTGGCGAGAAGGCACTGACCGCCCTGGCGCTGGTGTTCGCCATTTTCAAGTTGAACCCCGCACCGTTCTGCATGCTCGACGAAGTCGATGCGCCGCTGGACGATGCCAACGTCGGGCGTTACGCCCGGCTGGTGAAGGAAATGAGTGAAAGCGTGCAGTTCATCTACATCACCCATAACAAGATTGCCATGGAGATGGCGGATCAATTGATGGGGGTGACGATGCATGAGCCGGGCTGCTCACGCCTCGTTGCAGTGGATGTGGAGGAGGCGATGGCCATGGTCGACGCCTGATGCGCGAAGATAGGGCACATTCTGTAGCGAAATGGCCCCGCCATGTGCGACAGACGGTGTAAAGTTGTCTTTGGTCGTGCTAGCTTAATGTCACTCGTTTTTTGCGTGGGTAAAACGCCTGTCAGAACATAGAGTTGGCGCCACGTGTTAAAGGGCTTTGAACCCTTTGTTTTCAAGCATATTTTTATAGAGGCACGGGATTACATGGAAATCGGTCTGCGCGAGTGGCTGATCCTCATCGGCATCATTGTCATTGCCGGTATTCTTTTCGACGGCTGGCGCCGCATGCGCGGCGGGAAAGGCAAGTTGAAATTCCGTCTGGACCGCAGTTATTCCAATGTCCCCGACGAAGAGGGCGGCGCCGAAGTGCTCGGCCCATCGCGGGTATTGGATAACCACAAGGAGCCAGAACTGGACGAGAGCGACCTGCCCTCGCTCAGTGCGTCGTCGCGCGATCGCGAACGCGAGCCCAAGCCAGTCAAGGCCAGCAAGCGTGGCAAGCGCGCCGCAGAAGTGCCGCAAGGTGACCTGAACCTGGTCGCAGAGGCGCGCGAGCCTGATCTGTTCGCCGATGCCGATGATGATTTTGCCGCCGACAACAACCGCAACAGCGGTGCGTCGTCCAGCAACAACACGGTCAAGGAACTGCCTCCCGCTGAAGAGGTGCTGGTGATCAGCGTCATCTCCCGCGACGAGGGTGGTTTCAAGGGCCCGGCACTGCTGCAGAACATTCTCGAGAGCGGCCTGCGTTTTGGCGAGATGGACATCTTCCACCGCCACGAGAGCATGGCCGGCCACGGCGAAGTGCTGTTCTCCATGGCCAACGCCGTGAAGCCCGGTATTTTCGACCTGGACGACATCGACCACTTCAGCACCCGTGCGGTGAGCTTCTTCCTGGGGCTGCCAGGCCCGCGTCATCCTAAGCAGGCCTTCGACGTGATGGTCGCGGCGGCGCGCAAATTGGCCCATGAGCTCAATGGCGAACTCAAGGACGACCAGCGCAGCGTGCTGACCGCCCAGACCATCGAGCACTACCGCCAGCGCATCGTCGAGTTCGAGCGCCGCGCGCTGACCCAGAAACGCTGATAGATCCAGACGAAAGAGCAGCCTGCGGGGCGTGCTGGCCGGTTCGGGCTCCTAGGTTGTCTGATCTGGCCCCTTCGCGGGTAAACCCGCTCCCACAGGTACCCCACTGTTTTTGAACCCAGTGGCGTACCTGTGGGAGCGGGTTTACCCGCGAAGGGGCCAGACCAGGGATAAAGGATCCAGGGCCCCAGGCAACGTCCCCCAGGCTGCTCTTTTGCTTTGCAAGAGAAGACAAACGAATGACCGCCGAATCCCGAATCCACGCCCTGCGCGCCGAGCTCGACCAGCATAACTACCGCTACTACGTGCTCGATGAGCCCAGCGTGCCCGATGCTGAATACGACCGCCTGTTCAACGAGCTCAAGGCGCTGGAAGCCGAACACCCGCACTTGGTAACGCCTGACTCGCCAACCCAGCGCGTCGGCGGCCAGGCCCTGGCTGCATTCAGCCAGGTGCGCCACGAAGTGCCCATGCTCAGCCTGGGTAACGCCTTCGAAGAAGCTGATCTGCGTGAATTCGGCCGCCGTGTGGTAGATGGCCTCGATCAGCCGGGTGCGGTCGACTACAGCTGCGAACCCAAACTCGATGGCCTGGCGGTAAGCCTGCTGTACCGCGACGGCCAATTGGTGCAAGGCGCCACCCGTGGCGATGGCACCACCGGCGAAGACATCAGTGCCAACGTGCGCACCGTGCGCAACATCCCGCTCAAGCTGCAGGGCGAAGGTTGGCCCGCGGTGCTGGAGGTGCGTGGCGAGGTGTACATGAGCAAGGCCGGTTTTGATCGGCTCAATGCCGCCCAGGCAGAAGCGGGTGGCAAAACCTTCGCCAACCCGCGCAACGCCGCCGCCGGCAGCCTGCGCCAATTGGATTCGAAAATCACCGCCAGCCGCCCGCTGGAGTTCTGCTGCTATGGCGTAGGCCAGGTGTCCGCAAGCATCGGCGACAGCCACATTGGCATCCTCGAGCAGCTCAAGGCCTGGGGCCTGCCGATCAGCCGTGAGCTACGGCATGCCGCCGGCATCGAAGAGTGCCTGGCGTATTACCGCGACATCGGCGAGCGCCGTAACAGCCTGCCGTACGAGATCGACGGCGTGGTGTTCAAGGTCAACAGCCTGGCATCCCAGCGTGAACTGGGCTTCCGCGCGCGCGAGCCGCGCTGGGCGATTGCCCACAAGTTCCCGGCCATGGAAGAGCTGACCGAGGTGCTGGATGTGGAATTCCAGGTGGGGCGTACCGGGGCGGTGACGCCTGTGGCACGCCTGAAGCCTGTCAAAGTGGCCGGCGTGACCGTGTCCAACGCCACCCTGCACAACATGGACGAAATCGCCCGCCTGGGCCTGCGCATTGGCGACACGGTGATCATCCGCCGTGCCGGCGACGTGATCCCGCAAGTCATGCAAGTGGTGCTCGAGCGCCGCCCCGAAGATGCCCGCCCGGTTGAAGTGCCGAGCGCATGCCCGGTGTGTGGCTCGCAGGTCGAGCGCACGCAGCTGGTCAAACGCAGCAAAGGCAAGGAAACCACCAGTGAAGGCGCGGTGTACCGGTGCGTCGGTCGCCTGGCCTGTGGCGCCCAACTCAAACAGGCGATCATCCACTACGTTTCGCGCCGCGCGATGGATATCGACGGCCTGGGCGAAAAGAGCGTCGAGCAGTTGGTGGACGAAGGGCTGATCGGCTCGCCAGCAGACCTGTACAAGCTTCAGTTCGACCAGATCGTCGGGCTGGAAGGGTTTGCCGAAGTTTCCAGCAAGAAGCTGCTTGATGCCATCGAAGCCAGCAAGCGCCCGAGCCTGGCGCGCTTCATCTACGCCCTGGGCATTCCGGATGTGGGTGAGGAAACCGCCAAGGTCCTGGCGCGCTCGCTGGGCAGCTTGGCGCGGGTGCAGCAGGCGCTGCCACAGGTGCTGACCTACCTGCCAGACATCGGGCTTGAAGTGGCATACGAAATCCACAACTTCTTCGAAGACGAGCACAACCGCAAAGTCATCGAGCAACTGCTCGCCTGCGGCATGCAGTTGCAGGACGAAGGCGACTTGGCCGCCGAGTTCGCCGCCAGCACCACCCTGGCCGGCATGATTGCCAAGCTCGACATCGCCTCGGTCGGCCCGACCGGCGCTGAGAAGCTGGTGGCCAAGCTCGACAGCCTGGAAAAGATCATCGCCGCCGACGGTATCGACCTGCGCCAGGCCCTGGCCGCCAAGCAGGCCGAGGCCGTGCGCGAGTTCTTCAAGGACGAAGCGAACCAGAAGCTGGCGCGGGACATCGAAGCCCAGTTACTGGCGTTCGGCATGCACTGGAACAGCGAGAAGAAAGTCGCCGAAGGCCTGCCTTTGGCCGGGCAGACCTGGGTGTTGACCGGCACCCTGGAGCGCATGAGCCGCGACATTGCCAAAGACAAACTGGAAAGCCTAGGCGCCAAGGTGGCAGGTTCCGTTTCCGGCAAGACCCACTGCGTGGTCGCCGGCCCTGGCGCGGGCTCCAAGCTGGCCAAGGCCAGTGAGCTGGGTGTGAAGGTGCTGGACGAAGACGCGTTCATCGCCTTCCTGGCGGAGCAGGGCATCGCAATCTGACCCACCTTTAAACAAGTTCATTGAGAAATGATGACTTTTTCTCCCTGCAGAGGTTGTAACTTCGCCTCAGACCGGTACAATGGCGCGGCTCGCTGCTTAGCGAGTTGCGTCAGTGGTGGCCCCATCGGTCCCCCCGCATTGATTACCCGTTAACCTGGTCAGGCCCGGAAGGGAGCAGCCATAGCGGGAACATCGAGTGCCGGGGTGTGGCTGGTGGGGCTGCCTCCATTCTTTAAATCCTTGAGCTCTCAAGGATCTCTCGTTCAAAAATACCTCTTAGCCAATGTGCGAAAGCGCATGACGTCTCGACGTTTCTACCTCTGCTCTGTGAGAATGCCAGAAGGCCATACCGCCTCCAGAACGGACGCTGCGCCATGGACAGCCTTCCTACCCTCGAAACCTCGCGCCTGATACTCACGCCGCTGCAGCTTGGCGACGCCCCCGCTATTCAGCAGCTGTTCCCGCACTGGGACATTGTCCGCTATCTGGACAGCCGCGTGCCATGGCCCTATCCCGAAGACGGCGCACTCGTATACGTGCGAGACATCGCATTGCCTGCCATGAACGCTGGCTGCGAATGGCACTGGATGATCCGCCTGAAAACCGCGCCAACGCAGGTCATCGGCAGCATCAGCCTCTATGACCAGCCGGGTAACAACCGTGGCTTCTGGCTCGCCCCTGCATGGCAAAAAAACGGCTACATCCGCGAGGCCTGTGTGGTCATCAACGACTATTGGTTCGAGACGCTTGGGCGTTGCGTCATGCAGGTGCCCAAGGCGGCGAGCAATGGCAGGTCGCGCAGTGTTTCCCTGCACGAAGGCATGCGCCTGGTCGGGACTGAGCCGGGGCATTTCGTCTGTGGCGCCGTGCTCAAAGAGATCTGGGAGTTGAGCCGCGATCAGTGGCGTCAAAGGGTGGCGGTCGTTTAGGTACTGAAGTGACGATCTCAACGTCAGCAAATGCATGCCTTTGCCAGTGCCTTGCCGTGATAGAAAGCAGTACCTTTCAGCAAGGACTGCTTACATGAAGTCGTCTGTACCCCCGCCACGGTTTCAGCACTTTACCGTGTTCTGCATCGCCTGTTTCCTACTGTCCATCAGCTATGGCACGACGTTTCTGCTCTCTATGCTGGTGCAGGCGTTGGGCGGCACTGCGAGCGATGCAGGGCGGGTATTTGCAGTCGCGATGCTCAGTACGCTGCTGTCTGTGGTGGGCTCGGGGCATCTGTTGCAGCGCGTTGGCGCTGCTCGCGCTATCGCTGTCGGGGCGTTCTGCCTGGTCGTGGCGTCAGTGGGTTTTGCCGTGGTGCCCGGCCTGGGCGGCGCGTTGTTGGCGTGTGGCTTGATGCTTGGGGTTGGTTGGGGGCTCTTCTACACGGTAGGGCCGATCATGGTTGCTCAAATGGTCGAGCCATCACGCCGCACGCACTGTTTTGCATTGCTCTCCGGCAGCATGTTGACTGGCATAGGTACCGGGCCATTACTGGGTAAGTTCGCGGCCTTCGTGGCGCTGCCTACCCAGCTCGCTTTTTGGGTGGCGGCGTGTGCTGCAGGTTTGGCGGGGTTGTACTTTGCTTGGCTTGGTTCGACTTCGCTGGGGCAACGACCGGCTGAGAAGGTGCAGATCGGTTTGGTGTCCGCGCTCAAGGTGATGCGTTCGCGTTCGGGCTTGTCGATTTTGATGGTAGGGCTGGGTGGGGCGATTTTCGGCACGATGGGCAGTTTCCAGACCAGCTATGCCGACCGCCTCGGGCTTGATTACTCGATCTTCTTCATTGGCTTCATGGGCGCTGCGATCGCCTGCAGGCTCTTGCTGGCCGGCTGGGTTGTGAAGCAACCGCCGCTGGCGACTTCGTGGGTTTTAACCTTGATCATGGCCACTGCCGTAGTGGGCTTTGATCAATGGGTGCACAGCGCCGAACGCTATCTGGCGATGGCCATGCTGTTGGGCGTGGGTTATGGCTTGAACTACTCGGTAATCAACGGGCTGGCTGCCAATGAGGCGCCAGCGGGCCTTACCGCGCAAGCACTGCTGCTGTTCAGCCTGTCGTATTTCATCGGTGTGTTCGGGTTCCCCTTCGTAGCCAGTCAATTGATCACGCAACTAGGCATCAGTGCGATGATGATGAGCATTGAGGGCGTTGCGCTTTTGGTTGTAGGGCTAAGTACGGCGAGGTGGCTGGCTTCGCGTTTTTCCAGGCCCGCCCTGGTGTAGGTGCTTTTCCCCCAACACCCCGGCGGCTGAAAGCTTCATCAAGCGCTGAAATTTCGGACAGGCCAGGTGATCGTCCTCCGGGCACTGCGCTGCATGCCGCAGCCCCTTGCTCATTGCTTGCAAGCGCTTGACCCGTGCATCGATTTCGTCCGCTTTAGCTATCAGCATTTGCCGATCGACCTGCAGGTCCACCAGCATCGCGCCCACTTCATCCAGGGAAAAGCCTGCGGCCTGGCCTAGGGCAATCAGTGCCAGCCGGTCCGCCACGTCGGCAGCAAACTGCCGCCGCTGGCCGCGGCCGGCGAGGGACTTGAGCAAGCCTTTCTTTTCGTAATAGCGCAGCGTTGATGCGGGTACGCCTGTGCGCTTGGCGACATCGGCAATGTCCATTCTGGGCCTTGACTTGAAGTTGACTTCAACTTCTATGCTGCGCGGCATGTTGCTGAACGTCAATCTTAGAGGGCTGAATCGATGACGCTTGCCATGCTAAAAGCCGCTTTGCTGATCGGGGTTGGGGCCACCGTGATCATGGACCTGTGGGGGATGTTGCTGCGGCGCTTGGGTATCCCTACCTTGAATTTCGCCATGGTGGGGCGCTGGGCGGGCCATCTGATGAAGGGGCGGGTGCGCCACGACGCTATCGCCAAGGCCGAACCGGTTGCGAACGAACTGGCCTTGGGGTGGGTTATCCACTACGGAATCGGTGTGTGGTTTGCCGTGATGCTGGTGGGGATGGTCGGGGAGGGCTGGCTGAGTGCCCCGACGCTGTGGCCTGCGCTGGTTTGGGGTGTGGCGACGGTGGTGGCGCCGCTGTGCTTCATGCAGCCGGTGATGGGGGCGGGGTTCTTTGCCTCGCGGACGCCGACACCTGGGCGTAACTGCCTGAAGAGTCTGGTGACCCATACGGTGTTTGGGGTTGGGATGTTCTTGAGTGCCGGTTTGATTGCGTCAGGTTGAAGACAGCGCTCGGGATTACAGCAGTCTCAAGATCAAGAGACCGGCGAGAAGTAACGCCAAAGCAAAGCCCGCACCTAGGCTGAACGGCAAAAGCGCTGACCAAGGAGAAAAGGCTCTTGCCTTACGCATTTCTTCGGCCAGGGCCTCAACTTCGCGATGGGATTGTTCAACCCTATCTTGAGTGGAACGGGGCATGATCTTTCCTCTTGCCATAAACGAGCGTGCTTAGAGTTTAACCAGCAGGGCCATGATACCCGCAATGGCAGTCAGTATGACCGAGCCGGTTGCGAAGGGGTGCCAGAACGCCTCTTGTCTAAGCTTGCGCTCTTCAGCCATGAATTTGAGTGCTTCTGCAGCTAGCTTGCGATTCTCGATCTGTAGTCTGTCGAGTTCGAGATTGTCTCGATCATCTTGGAGCATCGGGAGTTGTCTTTTTGAGGGGTGGCGAAAATTATGCGCCATCAGGCGAGAGGTCGGAATCGCTCTATACACCAGATTTCGTAGTCCAATTGCCAACAAGGAAGGATCCTACTCTCGTATAGGCGGTTTCCTGCTGCATTTGTAAGGCTTGCAGAAATATCCTACACATCCCGTCGACTCCCGTCTGATTGTCCTTGGAAACCCCACCCAATAGGCTTTTGCGGTCGCTGTCGGTTCAGCGATCGGGTGTGGAAGCCCGGGAATGACTTGGAGCAGTTGTCTGTTATGGCAGCTGTGCGCGGGAGGTACTCGTACCTGCCGGGTTTTCCATGTGCCTGGTCTTCCACCCCGCGTACAGTTGTCACCCTAATGCGTGGAAGCAAAAGGGTGCAGCTCAGGTCACATGGAGCTTGCATGAAAAAATCGTCCCCGACCCACCCCATACCTTCGACCTGCCACCTGGCAAATCCCTTTCCCGCGCCATCAGCGAAGGCATCGTGCCAATAGAGTTCGCGCTGATGAATGTCTCCCACTACCTGATGTTCGCCTACAGCGATAGTCGCCGAGTACTTGAGCGCATTCAGGACGAAGAAACGCGACAGCTTCTGGAGCATGGCCTGCGCGCCATGCAAATCGCCTGGGGCCAGGCGGATGCCGTGACGTTGGCTGTCGAACGCCAGAAGTAGCGGGGTCTGCCCACAGTCAGCGGGCTGCTTTAAACAGCGATGTTTAATGCAGGCGAAATTTCTCAGAGCAGCCCCACGTGTCGGTAGGACGCCTCCTGCATCCAGGCGCAATCAATGTCATTACAGTAATGCATGCCGCAACAAGGGAGAGCAGGCATGAAAATGAGCAAGCGGGATTTGGTCGCCGGTGTTCTGGTGACAGTCCTATGGGGCTGTAACTTCTCTGTCATCGAACTAGGCTTGAGAAGCCTGGATCCTTACCTTCTGACGCTGTTGCGTTTCGTGTTCTGCGCTATGCCTCTGGTGTTCTTCGTCAAGCGCCCGGCAGGCATTTCATATGGGGTGCTGGCCCTATACGGTGTGATGTTCGGCGCCGGCTTGTGGTGGGTGGTCAACTTCGCAATGTACCAAGGCTTGTCCCCCGGCATGTCTTCGGTGTTTCTGCAGTTCAGTGCCTTTTTCACTATCCTCCTCAGCAGCCTCCTTCTGGGCGAGCGAGTCAGTGGAGTCCATCTGTGCGGCATGGCCTCAGCCGCCTGCGGTCTGATAATGATCTTGGCATTAGGCGGTGAGTCGTCGACGGTTACCGGTGTTCTACTCGTACTTATCGCTGCCCTGGCCTGGTCGCTGTGCAACCTGGTGGTCAAGCTCAAACGCCCGGCCGACATGGTCGCGTTCATTATCTGGTCGAGCCTTTTTTCGGTCCCGGCGATATTCGTTTTGACAGTGGCAGCCAATGGCTGGGCCTCATTCGCAGTGCTTGCCGGTGGTATAGCGTGGGAAGCCTTGTTCTCTGTGCTGTTCCAGAGCTACATCACAACCATCCTGGGCTATCTGGTATGGAACAACTTGATGAAGAAATACCCGGCTGCCCAGGTCGCACCGCTCTCGCTGCTCGTGCCTGTATCGGGGCTGGTTGCTTCCTACCTGTTTTTTGGCGAGCAGATGAGCATTGCCAAAGCGATTGCGATTGGCTTCGTCTTGCTGGGCATCTTGATCTTCGTCAACGCCCACAACCTGCAGCGGATCATGAGGGGCAGAGGCTTGACGGAATAGCGCAGTGCACGCCCTCTTCGCAGCACACGCCTGCTCCCCAAATTGTGCGAAACGTCTCTATTTAGGGCGTCCGCGCTGCGGCATTCCCAGCATACCCCGCACCCCCATACCGCTGGCTGATCCGCTCAATCTCCCCGGACTGCTTCATGCGCACCAGTGCCCTGAGCACCCCTTGCGTCGGTACCCCCAGGGTCAGTGCGCACCATGCATCCCAAGTCCTGCTCTTCCAGCACTGCCAGCGTTTGCAGCTGTTGCCCCGCCGGCAAGCCTTGGTTGAACCACTGCAACGACTGCTCGTTGCTCACCGCATGCAGATACCGCCCCGCGTGCAGCTTCTGCAGGGCCAGCAGCTGGCTGCGGCTGTCTTCGCGGTGCAATCGGCCCTGCTCGAACAAGGGTTGCAGGGTGCCGTAGGCATAACCCAGCACAGTGCCAATGGCTTGCGGCGCCAGTTGCTCTGGGCGGGTAGGGTTGCTTGCATCAGCGCCGCCAACCAATACGTCGCGCTGGTGGATCACGGGGATGCTCCAGACAAAATTGCCCGGCCGATCCTGAAACCACTGGGTGCTGACATAGCAGCGCACGTCGATATCGCCGCTTTCCATGGCCTCCTGCAGGCGCAGGCGTGCCAGTACGTGATACTCCGGTCGTACACCCACTTCCCGGGCAATGGCCTGCATCAGGTCGAACAGCAAACCTTCCACCGGTTGATCGCCTTCGACGCGCATCAGCGGCATGCTCCAGCTCTCGGCGACGGAAAAACGCAGCACGGGTGGGTCGGCCAGGCTGTGGGTGGTCCACAGCAATAGCAGGGGCAACAGTCTTCGCAAGGCACATCCTCCCTGGATAGCGCGCCAGTTTCATAGCTTAGACCAGTCGCGCAGGGTGCAATTTCGGCCCCGCTCCGCTAGCATTAGCGATCTTCCGCTCGATCAGGCTACGATGGTTTTTCGATGAGTTATCAGGTTCTTGCACGAAAATGGCGTCCGCGCTCGTTCCGCGAAATGGTCGGCCAGGCCCATGTGCTCAAGGCCTTGATCAATGCCTTGGACAACCAGCGCCTGCACCATGCCTACCTGTTTACCGGCACCCGCGGTGTGGGCAAGACTACCATCGCCCGCATTATCGCCAAATGCCTGAACTGCGAAACCGGCATCACCTCGACGCCCTGCGGCACCTGTTCAGTGTGCCGGGAAATCGACGAGGGCCGCTTCGTCGACCTGATCGAGATCGACGCCGCCAGCCGCACCAAGGTCGAAGACACTCGCGAGCTGTTGGATAACGTGCAATATGCCCCGAGCCGTGGGCGCTTCAAGGTCTATTTGATCGACGAAGTGCACATGCTCTCGACCCATTCGTTCAACGCCTTGCTCAAGACGCTGGAAGAGCCGCCGCCCTACGTCAAGTTCATCCTCGCCACCACCGACCCGCAGAAGCTGCCAGCGACCATCCTGTCGCGCTGCCTGCAGTTCTCGCTGAAGAACATGAGCCCGGAGCGGGTAGTCGAGCACCTCAGCCATGTGCTGACCGCCGAAAACGTGCCGTTCGAGCCAGATGCCCTATGGCTGCTGGGCCGCGCCGCCGACGGTTCGATGCGCGATGCCATGAGCCTGACTGACCAGGCCATCGCATTTGGTGAAGGTAAGGTGCTGGCAGCCGATGTGCGGGCCATGCTCGGCAGCCTCGACCATGGCCAGGTCTATGGCGTGCTGCAGGCGCTGTTAGAAGGCGATGCCCGGGCGCTGCTGGAGGCGGTGCGTAACCTTGCCGAGCAAGGGCCGGACTGGAGTGGTGTGCTGGCCGAAATGCTCAACGTGCTGCACCGTGTCGCCATTGCCCAGGCTCTGCCGGAGGCGGTGGACAACGGCCAGGGCGACCGCGACCGCGTGTTGGCGCTGGCCTCGGCATTGCCGGCCGAGGACGTGCAGTTCTATTACCAGATGGGCCTGATTGGCCGCCGCGACCTGCCCTTGGCGCCGGACCCGCGGGGTGGCTTCGAGATGGTCCTGTTGCGCATGCTGGCGTTCCGCCCGGCCGACACCGATGACGCGCCGAAGCCGGTGCTAAAGCCGGTGGGGATCAGCCAAGCCACAGCTGATCCTGCAACACCGGTGGCAGCTGCGGGAGTGGCCCATCAGCCAGCCGCAGCGCCCGTGGCGCCGGTTGTCGCGCAAGCGGTGGAGGTGCCGCCCCCTGCAGCACCGGCCGTAGAGCCGACGCCTGCCGTTACCCAGCCAGCGCCAGTTGAACCTGCTGCGCCAGCACCCGCACCTGTCGAGGACGTCATCGACCTGCCCTGGGAAGAGCCTGTAGCGCCCCCCGTGCCGGTTGCCGCCTCGCCGGTGCCTGTGGCTGAGCCTGCGCCTGAGCCAACACCCGCGCCCCAGCCAGCCATGGCCGAGCCGCAGCGCGAACAGCCGGCCTACGACGAGCCGCCGTTCGACCCGTCGGCCTATGCGGCAGCGGGCATGGACCGAGACGATGAACCGCCAGCGGACGAAGATTACTACGTAGGTGACAGCGACCCCGTCGGCTTCAGTTACCTCGATGAACTGGCCGAGCACGTCCAGGAAGAGCAGCCCAAACCTGCTGCCGAACCGCTGCCGGCCGCCCTGCCGGCTACCGGCCTGGCCCTGCAATGGCTGGAATTATTCCCACAGTTGCCTGTCTCCGGTATGACAGGCAACATCGCCGCAAACTGTACGCTGATTGCCGCCGACGGCGACGACTGGCTGTTGCACCTGGACCCAGGCCAGGGCGCACTGTTCAACGCCACCCAGCAGCGGCGCTTGAACGACGCGCTCAATCAGCACTTGGGGCGCACCCTGAACCTGCGTATCGAGCTGATACGCCCTGAGCAGGAAACGCCAGCCCAGGCCGCTTCGCGCAAGCGTGCCGAGCGTCAGCAAGACGCCGTGGTGTCGATCGAGCAGGATCCGTTGATCCAGCAGATGATCAAGCAGTTCGGTGCCAAGGTGCGACAGGATACTATTGAGCCTGTAGAGGCCCTGGCCAATCAGGGCCAGTAACGGATAACCATGCGGCTGGCCCGGTGCCGGGCCGCATCACATGACCCAATCGAGGTATACCCCCATGATGAAAGGTGGCATGGCCGGCCTGATGAAGCAGGCCCAGCAGATGCAGGAAAAAATGGCCAAGATGCAAGAAGAACTGGCCAACGCCGAAGTGACCGGCCAATCCGGTGGCGGCCTGGTGAGCGTGGTGATGACCGGTCGTCACGACGTTAAGCGCGTCAGCATCGACCAAAGCCTGATGTCGACCGATGAAGACGACAAGGAAGTGCTTGAAGACCTGATCGCTGCCGCACTGAACGATGCGGTCCGTAAGGTCGAGCAGAGCAGCCAGGAAAAAATGGGCGGCATGACCGCTGGCATGCAGTTGCCGCCAGGCTTCAAAATGCCGTTCTGATTCACCTTTTGCGTCAAATGGGGAGCAACGGCCTTGGGGCCGTTGCTCCCTTGTTCATTCTGTTCCCCCGACTTGCAGGCCTGCCTACATGAGCTTCAGCCCCCTGATCCGCCAACTGATCGATGCCTTGCGCACCCTGCCGGGTGTCGGCCAGAAAACCGCCCAGCGCATGGCCCTGCAGCTGCTTGAGCGTGACCGCAGCGGCGGCCTGCGGTTGGCTCAGGCGTTGACCCAGGCCATGGAAGGGGTTGGCCATTGCCGTCAGTGCCGCACCCTGACCGAGCAGGAACTGTGCCCGCAGTGCGCCGACCCGCGCCGTGACGACACGCAGTTGTGTGTGGTCGAGGGGCCGGTGGATGTGTATGCGGTGGAGCAGACCGGTTACCGCGGCCGCTATTTCGTGCTCAAGGGGCATCTGTCGCCGCTCGATGGCCTGGGGCCTGAGGCGATCGGCGTGCCGCAGCTGATGGCGCGAATCGAGGAGCAGGGCACCTTTACCGAGGTTATCCTGGCGACCAACCCGACGGTGGAAGGGGAGGCGACGGCGCATTACATCGCGCAGTTGCTGAACGAGAAAGGCCTGGTGGCGTCGCGCATTGCCCACGGTGTGCCGCTGGGTGGCGAGCTGGAGCTGGTAGATGGCGGGACATTGGCGCATGCCTTTGCGGGGCGCAGGCCGATTTCGCTCTAAAGACCTTACTCGCGGTCTGTAGGAGCAGCCTTGTGCTGCGAAGAGGCCGGTAATGGCAACGAAAATAGCCTCGTTGTCATTGGCCTCTTCGCAGCGCAAGGCTGCTCCTACAAAAAGCGATGGCTGCAATGCACTCAGTATTCGTTCAGCGAAAACTCGGTCAGGCAGAAGGTCGGCACACCCGCAGCCTGCAGCCGGCGCGAACCGTCCAGCTCCGGCAGGTCAATGATCGCTGCCGCTTCAAATACCTGAGCCCCGGTACGACGCACCAGGTTGGCTGCCGCCAGCAGGGTGCCGCCAGTGGCAATCAGGTCATCGAAAATCAACACCGAGTCGCCTTCGCACAGGCTGTCGGCATGCACTTCGAGGAAGGCCTCGCCGTACTCGGTCTGATAACCCTCGCTCAGCACGTCAGCCGGCAGCTTGCCTTGTTTGCGGAACAGGATCAGCGGCTTGTTCAGCTGGTGGGCGATGATCGAGCCGATCAGGAAGCCGCGCGCGTCCATGGCGCCGATGTGGCTGAACTCAGCCTCGACATAACGCTCGATGAACTGGTCGGCGACATAGCGCAGCCCGCGTGGGGATTGGAACAGCGGGGTGATGTCGCGAAAGATCACACCCGGTTTGGGGAAGTCCACTACCGGGCGGATCAGGGCTTTGAGGTCGAAGGCTTCGCTATGCATTGTTGCGGGTATCCTGGAAAAACGATGGCGCCAGTATACCCGTTAACAAAAGCTCAGGCCTCTATTGCACCGCCGGCTAGCGCGCACAACTGAATCGGGTCGAGGATATGCACTTCCTTGCCTTCGGCGCGAATCAGGCCGTTTTGCTGGAAGCGGGTGAAGACCCGCGACACGGTTTCCACCGCCAGGCCCAGGTAATTGCCGATTTCGTTGCGCGACATGCTCAGGCGGAACTGGTTGGCCGAGTAGCCACGTGCGCGGAAGCGTGCGGACAGGTTGACCAGGAAGGTGGCAATGCGTTCGTCGGCGGTTTTCTTCGATAACAGCAGCATCATTTGCTGGTCGTCGCGGATCTCGCGGCTCATCACACGCATCAGCTGACGACGCAATTGCGGCAATTGCACCGAGAGTTCGTCGAGGCGTTCGAAGGGGATTTCGCACACCGACGTGGTCTCTTGGGCCTGGGCCGACACCGGGTAGGCTTCGGTGTCCATGCCGGACAGGCCGACCAGTTCGCTGGGCAGGTGGAAGCCGGTGATCTGCTCTTCGCCGCTGTCGCTGAGGCTGAAGGTTTTGAGGGCGCCGGAACGTACTGCGTAGACCGAGCCGAAATTGTCACCCTGACGGAACAGGAACTCGCCTTTTTTCAGCGGCCGTCCACGTTTGACGATTTCATCCAGTGCTTCCATGTCTTCCAGGTTCAGCGAAAGAGGCAGGCACAGGGGGGCCAGGCTGCAATCCTTGCAATGGGCCTGGGTATGTGGGCGCAGTTTAACTGGCTCGGACATTTTCAATCGATCCTTGTGGGAAAGCACACATAAGACGTAAGGGTAACTCACGGCGTAGGTTGTAGGCCAGCGTGCGCTATTGTGGTGCGTGCTGGCGAAGCCTCGGCGGGTGCGCGCCGAGGCCTTTCGTGTACCCATAGTGTGCCGCACAAGCCCACTTGTCCATGCGGTTGAACGTCTCGCTTTTCAGATGACCCGTGAGAAGCGCTGGCGGTTTTGCATCGCCAGGTAGGCGTCGAACACCATGCACACCGAGCGCGCCAACAGGCGGCCGGCGGGCAGGATGCGGATGCCCTTGTCGTCCAGGCTGATCAGGCCATCACTCTGCAAGGTCAGCAGTTCTGGCCAGAGGTCGTTGAAGTAGCCGCGGAAATCGATGGTGAAGGCCTGTTCGATCGGCTCGTAGTCCAGTTCGAAATGGCAGATCAACTGCTGGATCACTGCCCGGCGCAGGCGATCGTCGTGGTTGCACAGCAGGCCGCGCTGCGTGGCCAGTTGGGCGTTGGAGAGGCTGTCCTGGTAGGTGTTGAGGTCGCTGCTGTTCTGGCAATAGAGGTCGCCGATCTGGCTGATGGCAGACACCCCCAGGCCGACCAGGTCGCAATGGCCGTGGGTGGTGTAGCCCTGGAAGTTGCGTTGCAGGGTGCCTTCTTCCTGGGCCATGGCCAGCTCATCGTCGGGCAGGGCGAAGTGGTCCATGCCGATGTAGCGGTAACCGGCGGCGGTCAGCTGGTCGATGGTGGCATGCAGCATTTCGAGCTTGGCTGACGGGCTCGGCAGGTCATTGTTGTCGATGCGTCGCTGAGGCATGAAACGCTCGGGCAAGTGGGCGTAGTTGAACACCGATAAACGGTCGGGTTGCAGGCGGATCACCTCTTCGACCGTGCGGGCAAAGCCTTCCGGGGTCTGCTTGGGCAGGCCGTAGATCAAGTCCAGGTTGATTGAGCGGAATTGCAGGGTACGCGCTGCCTCGATCAGGGTGCGGGTCTGCTCCAGGCTCTGCAGGCGGTTAACCGCCCGCTGCACGGCCGGGTCCAGGTCCTGCACGCCCAGGCTGACACGGTTGAAGCCCAACTCGCGGAGCAGGCCCATGGTCGACCAGTCGGCTTCGCGTGGGTCGATTTCGATGCCGTAGTCGCCGGAATCATCGTCCAGCAGGTTGAAGTGCTGGCGCAGGGTGGCCATCAGCTGGCGCAATTCCACGGGGCTTAGGAAGGTGGGCGTGCCGCCGCCGAAGTGCAGTTGCTCGACCCGTTGTTTGGGGTCCAGGTGGCAGGCGATCAGCTGGATTTCCTGCTCCAGGCGTTGCAGGTAGGGCGCGGCGCGGCCACGGTCCTTGGTGATGACTTTGTTGCAGGCGCAGTAGTAGCAGATGTTGGCGCAGAACGGCACGTGCACGTACAGCGACAACGGGCGCACCGCCCGGCGGCTCTCGCGCAGGGCGTGGAGCAGGTCGAACGAGCCCACTTCGCTGTGCAGTTGCACGGCGGTCGGGTAGGAGGTGTAGCGTGGTCCGGCCAGGTCGTAGCGGCGGATCAGGTCGGTGTCCCAACGTAGGTCGTCGAGCATGTGGGCGGTCCCCGGATAGAGCGAGCAGTGTCCGGAGTCTATGGCCGTCTGTAGGAATCTGTGTTGATTTGTATCAAGAGCCTTTAGGGCCGCTTAGCGGCCCATCGCCGGCAAGCCAGCTCCCACAGGGGCCTCACTGCCTCAAGGCTTGTGCTGTAGCAGTGGGAGCTGGCTTGCCGGCGATGGGCTGCACAGCAGCCCGCTTCAGTGCCCCATCAACCAATGCTGGTGTGGCCCAGGCAGCGTCCACAGGCCAAACAGGATGACCAGCAACCCACCCGCCATGCGCACGCTGCGCCGTCGCAACAGGCTGCTGACCCGCTCCGCCGCCAAGCCCGTGGCCAGCAATACCGGCCAGGTGCCCAGCCCGAAGGCCAGCATCAACGCCGCGCTGTACCCCGCATTCCCTTGGCTCGCAGCCCACAGCAACGTGCTGTACACCAGCCCGCACGGCAACCAGCCCCACAAGGCCCCTAGCAACAGGGCGCGCGGCAGGCTCGACACGGGCAGCAAGCGCGAGGCGACTGGCTGGATATGCCGCCACAGCCCTCGGCCCAGGGCCTCGATACGGGTCAACCCGCTCCACCAGCCGGCCAGGTACAGCCCCATGGCAATCAATAGCAATGCGGCTACCACCCGCAGCGCCAGGGCGGCCGGGCTGCTGGCCACGGCCCAGCCAGCCAGGCCCACCAGCAGGCCGGCGCAGGCATAGCTGAGAATGCGCCCGACGTTGTACGCCAACAGCAGTTGCAAGCGTCGGCCGCGTTGCTCGGGCGGGATGGCCAGGGTCAGCGCGCCCATCAGGCCGCCGCACATGCCCAGGCAGTGGCCGCCACCGAGCAGGCCAAGGATCAGCGCCGAGCCGAGCAGGGGCAGCAGGTCAGGCACGGGGTGGGGGTTCCTTGTCGTCTTCGGCCAGGCTGTCGTCCGGCTTGACCGCAGCCTGGTGGCGCGGGTCCTGGTCGTCGAACAGGATGCTGTGGGCAGGGCCTTCGAGGTCGTCGTACTGGCCGCTGTCCACGGCCCAGAAGAAGATGTACACGGCGACGCCGACAAGCAGCAGGGCGGCCGGGATCATGACATAGAGGGCTGGCATGGGCGGCTCCTGATCAGGCGGTGGCGGGTTGCGGGTGGCTGCTGGTGGCCGCCACGCCTGGCAGCCGGGTCAGGCGCAGGGCGTTGAGGACCACGATCAGCGAGCTCACCGACATGCCGATGGCCGCCCACACGGGGGTGATCCAGCCGAGCGCGGCAAACGGCAACATGAGGCCATTATACAGGGTCGCCCACAGCAGGTTCTCGAGGATGTTGCGGCGCGTGCGGCGGGCCAGGTCGAAGGCCTGTACCAGCGCCTGCAGGCGGTTGGACAGCAGCACCGCATCGGCGCTGGTCTTGGCCAGGTCAGTGGCGCTGCCCATGGCGATGCTGATGTCGGCGGCAGCCAGCACCGGCACGTCGTTGACCCCATCACCCAGCATCAGCACCTTGCGGCCAGCGGCTTGCAGCGCCTTGAGCCGGTCCAGCTTGTCGTCCGGGCGCAGGCCGCCGATGGCCTGGTCGATGCCCAGTTGCGCCGCCACTTCGGCGACCATCGGCGAGCTGTCACCCGACAGCAGCAGCGTCCGCCAGCCCCGCGCCTTGCAGGCAGCGAGCAAGGCCGGGGCGTCATCGCGCAGGCGGTCATCGAGGCCGAACCAGGCCAGCGGCCCTTGGCGATCACCCAGCAGCAGCCATTGGCCGCGTGGCTCGGGCACGCCGGGGATTTCTGCGCCACTCAGGGCGCACACGAACGTGGCCTGGCCGATACGCAGGCGTTGGCCGTCAACCAGCCCCTCCAGGCCCAGGCCTGGCACGGTCTGCACATCGTCCGCAGGCGCGGCGGTGCGGCCGAAAGCGCGTGCGATGGGGTGTTCGGAGCGGTTTTCCAGGGCGGCGGCCAGGGCCAGGCAACGGTCGGCGGCCAGGTCGCCCAGCGGGCGAATGTTGCGCAAGGTAAGGCGGCCTTCGGTGAGCGTGCCGGTCTTGTCGAAGATGACCGTGTCGATCTGGTTGAGCCCTTCGAGTACGTGGCCGCGGGTCACCAGCAGGCCGAGTTTGTGCAGGGTGCCGGTGGCGGCGGTAAGGGCCGTGGGCGTGGCCAGGGACAAGGCGCAAGGGCAGGTCGCCACCAGCATGGCCAGCACGATCCAGAAGGCGCGGTCCGGGGCCAAGTGCCACCACCACAGGCCGATGGCCACGGCGGCTATCAAGGTAAACAGCAAGAACCACTGCGAAGCGCGGTCGGCGATCTCGGCCAGGCGCGGTTTTTCGGTCTGCGCGCGTTCCAGCAGGCGGACGATGGCCGACAGCCGCGAGTCGTGGCCGAGGGCTTCGACTTCCACGTTCAGGGTGCTCTCGACGTTCAGGGTGCCACCGGTGACCCGATCGCCGACGCGACGCGGTTGCGGCAGGTATTCGCCGGTCAGCAGTGACTCGTCGACGCTGGAGCGGCCTTCGACGATGCGCCCATCGGCGGGGATTACCGCGCCGGGCAGCACTTGCACCGTGTCGCCGCGCTGCAGTTCGCTGAGCAGGATGCGCTCGGCACGGCCGATGAGGTCCAGGCGCAGGCACGAGGCGGGCAGCAGGTTGACCAGTTGCGCGGTGGCCGCCGCGGTGCGTTCGCGGGCGCGTCGTTCAAGGTAGCGACCGGTCAGCAGGAACAGGGCGAACATGCCGACGGTATCGAAATACAGCTCGCCGCTGCCGCTGATCGCGGTCCAGATCCCGGCGCCGAACGCCAGGGCGATGGCCAGCGATACCGAGACGTCCATTGTCAGGTGACGGGTGCGCAGGTCGCGCGCTGCGCCTTTGAAGAACGGCGCGCAGCTGTAGAACACGATCGGGATGGTCAGAAACAGCGCGACCCAGCGCAGGATGGTGTGCAGCTCGGGCGACAGGTCGATGTTGAATTCGGGCCAGGTGGCCATGGTTGCCATCATCGCCTGGAACCACAGCAGCCCGGCGACACCCAGGCGCCGCAAGGCGCTGCGGTTCTCCCGGGCCAGCTGCTCGGCGGCCTGGTCCGGTTGGTAGGGGTGGGCGGCGTAGCCGATCTGGCGCAGCTCGGCGAGCAGGCGCGAGAGGGGCAACTGGTGGTCGTCCCAGGCCAGCAGCAGGCGGTGATTGGACAGGTTCAGGCGTGCTTCGGCGACCCCGGGCAGGTTGCGCAGGTGCTTTTCGATCAGCCAGCCGCAGGCGGCGCAACTGATGCCCTCGACCAGCAAGGTGGCTTCGGCCAGTTCGCCGGCGTGGCGGACGAAGGTTTGTTGCACGTCGCTGCGGTCGTAGAGCGCCAGTTCATCCTGCAGTTGCCTGGGCAAGGCTTCGGGGTTGGCGCTGGTGTCACTGCGGTGCTGGTAGTAGTGCTCCAGGCCCCCAGCGACGATGGACTCGGCCACTGCCTGGCAGCCTGGGCAGCAGAACTGCCGGGGCTCGCCGAGGACCACGGCGGTGAAGCGGTTGCCGGCGGGGACGGGCAGGGCGCAGTGGTAGCAGGGGGTGGGTTGGGTCATTGGGCTGTTGCCTTACACAAATCAGCTGGTTTGCATCGAACCCTGTGGGAGCGGGTTTACCCGCGAATGCGATAGATCAGGCAGTGGTGATTACAGGTCTGACGCATTCGCGGGTAAACCCGCTCCCACAGGGGCAGTGGTGTCGCGATTATTTGTGTTCTGCGCCTAGCAACGCTTCATCGCCCAGCTGCAGGGTCACACCATGCTCCACCTTTTCTTCCTCGAACAACCGCCACACCTGCCCTTGCTGGCTGCCCAGCAACTCGACGAAGCGCCGCCCTTCGACCTTGTCGTCCAGTTGCCCGACATAGCGCCCAGCCTCGGCACGGGTTAGCGCCACCTTGCGGTCCTTGTCCGGCTGGGTGGGCGAGATCAGGTTCAGTTCCAGCGTTTGCGGGTCGCTGTCGCCCGTCAGGCGCAGGTCGACTTCGCCGGTCAGCTCATCCAAATGCACGCTGGCCTTGAGGTTCAAGGTCTGGGCCAGCAGCTCACGGTCCAGCGAGCGGTTGATGCCTTTGCCGGCCTCGTAGTAGTTGTCGTTGACCAGGTTGTCCGGGTTGCGCACGGCAATGCTGACCATGGTCAGGCTCAGGCACACCGAGGTGGTGAGGATGCCGATGATGATCCAGGGCCAGAGGTGCTTGTACCAGGGGCTGGCGGCGGTGGCGGCAGGCATTGTCGATAATCTCTCTCAGCGGATCTGTGGGCCGATGAAGCGGCTCTTGGCTTCAACCTGGGCGTCGCTGTCATCGGCGCTCTTGAGGATGAAGGTGATTTCGTTGGTGGTCGATGGCAGTTTCTCGGGCGCTATCGACAGCTGCACGGGCAGGCTGACGATGTCACCGGCCGCCACGCGGATCTCGCGCTGGCCTTCGAGCTTGAGGTCTGGCAGGCCGGCGGCATCGAGCACGTAGACGTGGTCGCGTTGGTCTTTGTTCATGACCTTGAGGCTGTAGACGTTCTCGATCCGGCCCTGGGCGTTTTCGCGGTACAGCACGCGGTCCTTGCTGACGTCGAAGCCGACCAGCGAGCGGGTGGCGAAGGCGGTGGCCAGGGCGCCGATCATGACCAGCAGCACCAGCGCATAGCCGATCAGCCGAGGGCGCAGCATGTGGGTTTTCTGCCCCGACAGGTTGTGCTCGGTGGTGTAGCTGATCAGCCCTTTGGGGTAGTTCATCTTGTCCATGATGGTGTCGCAGGCGTCGATGCACGCGGCGCAGCCGATACACTCGATCTGCAGGCCGTCGCGGATGTCGATGCCGGTGGGGCAGACCTGCACGCACATCGTGCAGTCGATGCAGTCGCCCAGGCCTTGGGCCTTGTAGTCGATGTCTTTTTTACGCGGGCCACGGGTTTCGCCACGGCGCGGGTCGTAGGACACGATCAGCGTGTCCTTGTCGAACATCACGCTCTGGAAGCGTGCATAGGGGCACATGTACACGCACACCTGCTCGCGCAGCCAACCGGCGTTGCCGTAGGTGGCGAGGGTGAAGAAACCGACCCAGAAGTAGGCCCAGCCATCGGCTTGGCCGGTGAAGAACTCGATGGCCAGCTCACGGATCGGCGAGAAGTATCCGACAAAGGTCATGCCGGTGACGAAACCGATCAGCAGCCACAGGCTGTGCTTGGCGAATTTGCGCAGGAACTTGTTGCCGCTCATGGGGGCGCGGTCGAGCTTCATGCGCTGGTTGCGGTCACCCTCGGTGACTTTTTCGCACCACATGAAAATCCACGTCCACACGCTTTGCGGGCAGGTATAGCCGCACCACACCCGGCCGGCATACACGGTGACGAAGAACAGGCCAAACGCGGCGACGATAAGGATGCCTGACAGGAGGATGAAGTCCTGGGGCCAGATGGTGGCGCCGAAGATGTAGAACTTGCGCTCGGGCAGGTTCCACCAGACGGCCTGGTGACCGCCCCAGTTCAGCCACACGGTGCCGAAGTAGAGCAGGAACAGTACTGCACCGCCGACCATGCGCAGGCGGCGGAACACGCCTGTGAAGGCGCGGGTGTAGATTTTCTCGCGGGAGGCGTAGAGGTCGACGGAATCCTTCCCTTTGTTGGCAGGCGGGGTGACGTCATGTACCGGAATTTGCTTGCTCATCATCAAGTCCCACGGCAGTGGAGAAATGCCGCGGCCAGTGCATGCCGGCCGCAGTCTCGCGCAATCTGCTAGCGCTCTGCGACCCATGATACGCCTGTGATGGCACCCAGGGGTTGCACTGCGACCTTTAGTCGCGTTGGGTTCGTGGTATGAATCGTGATATGGCGGGTGTCAATTGATCCAGGTCAGCTTGTGCTGGATTCTTCGCGGGTAAACCCGCTCCCACAGGGACCCCGCTGCCCTCAGGCTCGGCGAGATACCTGTGGGAGCGGGTTTACCCGCGAAGAGGCCGGACCTGCTTACTCAGCCTTTTGAGGCTCCTGCTCCTGATGCGACAGGCTATACACATACGCCGCCAGCAAATGCACCTTGTCGTTGCCCTGCAGTTGTTCCTGCGCCGGCATCTGCCCTTGGCGGCCGTAGCGAATGGTCTGCTGAAGTTGGGCAAAGCTCGAGCCGTAGATAAACGCCTGCGGATGGGTCAGGTTTGGCGCACCCATGGCCGGCGTACCCTTGCCCTCTGGCCCGTGGCAGGCGACGCAGTTGGCGGCGAAGATCTTCTGCCCGTTTTCGGCATCGGCCTTGGCGCCTTCCGGCAGGGTGCGGCCATCGAGCTTGCTGACCACAAAGGCTGCCACATCGGCAACGCCTTGCTCGCCGATCACCTCGGACCAGGCCGGCATCACGCCGTGGCGACCGCCCATGATGGTGGTCTTGATGGTTTCCGGCTCACCGCCCCAACGCCAGTCGTTGTCGGTCAGGTTGGGGAAACCGTAGGCGCCCTTGGCGTCGGAGCCGTGGCACACCGAGCAGTTGGAAGCGAACAGCCGTGCGCCCATTTTCAGGGCCTGTGGGTCTTTGGCGACTTCCTCGATGGGCATCGCGGCGAACTTGGCGAAGATCGGCCCGAAGCGGGCATCGGCCTTGGCCATTTCCTTTTCCCACTCGTGCACACCGGTCCAGCCCGGCTGGCCGTTGGCAAACTCGGTCTGCTTGTCGGTGTCCAGGTACGAATAGCCCGGCAGCATACCTTTCCAGTTACCCAGGCCTGGGTACAGCACCAGGTAGCCGAGGGCGAAGATGATGGTGCCGACGAACAGCCAGAACCACCATTTGGGCAGCGGGTTGTCATATTCCTCGATGCCATCGAAGGCATGCCCGACGGTCTCGTCGGTGACCTCTTCGCGCTGGCCCTTGCGGGTCGACAGCAGCAGCCAGGTCAGTGAGAAGATGGTGCCCAGGGTCAGGACGGTGACGTACAGACTCCAGAAGGTTGTCATTGTTTTTTGCTCCCAGAAGCTTTTGCTTGCGCTTGCTCGACGTGCCGGGTGGCTTCGGGATCATCCGCGAAGGGCAACCGGGTCGCCTCGTCGAACTCCTGCTTGCGCCGTGGGTTGAACACCCACAGCGCCAGGCCTACGAAGGCCACCATCACCACGACGGTGCCCAGGCCGCGAATCATCCCGATATCCATCAGCGTCACCGTTTGCTTTTGATGATGGTGCCAAGACCCTGCAGGTACGCGACGATGGCGTCCATCTCGGTCTTGCCCTTGACCGCGTCCCGCGCGCCGGCAATGTCGGCGTCGGTGTACGGCGTGCCGAGGGTCCGCAGGACTTCCATCTTCTTCGCGGTGTCCTTGCCGTCGAGTTTGTTCTCGACCAGCCATGGGTAGGACGGCATCTTCGATTCGGGCACCACGTTGCGCGGGTTGTACAGGTGCGCGCGGTGCCAGTCGTCAGAGTAGCGGCCGCCCACCCGGGCCAGGTCCGGGCCGGTGCGCTTGGAGCCCCACAGGAAGGGGTGGTCCCACACGCTTTCACCGGCCACCGAGTAATGGCCGTAGCGCTCGGTCTCGGCGCGGAACGGGCGGATCATCTGCGAGTGGCAGCCCACGCAGCCTTCGCGGATGTAGATGTCGCGGCCTTCAAGCTCCAGCGCGGTGCGCGGCTTCATGCCTTCAACGGGTTTGTTGGTGACGTCCTGGAAAAACAGCGGGACGATCTGGGTCAGGCCACCGACGCTGACGGCGATGACCATGAAGAAGGCCAGCAGGCCTATGTTCTTCTCGACGGCTTCATGCTTCATCAGTGCGCTCCCACGACGACGATCTTGGCGGCTTCATCTGCTTCAACCGGGTTGGCCGCGCGTACGGTGCGGAACACGTTGTAAGCCATCAGCAACATGCCCGAGGCGAAGAATGCACCGCCCAGCGCGCGGACGATGTAGCCCGGGTGGCTGGCCTGCAAGGCTTCGACGAAGGAGTAGGTGAGCGTGCCGTCATCGTTGATGGCGCGCCACATCAGGCCCTGGGTGATGCCGTTGACCCACATCGAGGCGATGTACAGCACGGTGCCGATGGTCGCCAGCCAGAAGTGCGCGTTGATCAAGCCGACGCTGTGCATCTGTGCCCGGCCATACAGCTTGGGAATCATGTGGTACACCGCGCCGATCGAGATCATCGCTACCCAACCAAGGGCGCCGGCGTGGACGTGGCCGATGGTCCAGTCGGTGTAGTGCGACAGCGAGTTCACGGTCTTGATGGCCATCATCGGGCCTTCGAAGGTGGACATGCCGTAGAACGCCAGCGATACCACGAGGAAGCGCAGGATCGGGTCGGTGCGCAATTTATGCCAGGCACCGGACAGGGTCATCATGCCGTTGATCATGCCACCCCAGCTTGGCGCCAGCAGGATGATCGACATCACCATGCCCAGCGACTGTGCCCAGTCGGGCAGGGCGGTGTAGTGCAGGTGGTGCGGGCCGGCCCAGATGTACAGGGTGATCAGCGCCCAGAAGTGCACGATCGACAGGCGATACGAGTAGATCGGCCGCTCGGCCTGTTTGGGCACGAAGTAGTACATCATCCCCAGGAAGCCGGTGGTGAGGAAGAAGCCCACGGCGTTGTGGCCGTACCACCACTGGATCATGGCGTCAGTGGCGCCGGAGTAGGCCGAGTACGACTTGAACAGACTGACCGGCAGCGAGATGTGGTTGACGATGTGCAGCATCGCGGTGACCACGATGAATGCGCCGTAGAACCAGTTGCCGACGTAGATGTGCTTGGTCTTGCGCTTGACGATGGTGCCGAAGAACACCAGCCCGTAGGTCACCCAGACAATGGCCAGCAGGATCGCCAGTGGCCATTCCAGCTCGGCGTATTCCTTGGTGGTGGTGTAGCCCATCGGCAGGGTGATCAGTGCGCCGACGATCACCGCTTGCCAACCCCAGAAGGTGAAGGCCGCCATGCTGTCGGAGATCAGCCGGGTCTGGCAGGTGCGCTGCACTACGTAGTAGCTGGTGCCGAACAACGCACAGCCGCCGAAGGCGAAGATCACCAGGTTGGTGTGCAACGGGCGCAGGCGGCCGAAGCTGGTCCAGGGCAGGTCCAGGTTCAGTTGCGGCCATACCAGTTGCGAGGCGATGAAAACGCCGAGGCCCATGCCAAGGATCCCCCAGACCACCGTCATGATGGCGAACTGGCGGACGACCTTATAGTTATAAGCAGTCGGACTGATTGCTGTGCTCATTCTAAGGTTCCACGGTTTTGATGTTCTTGTTGGTCGAAAAATCGGCGCCAGTATCGATAACCCCTCGGGTTACCGCAACGCAACTTTGGTACGCCGACCCGTGTCCAAGCCCGTCCACCTGTGTCCAGCGGTGTTGGGTTCGAACGATTGTACACAAATAAATATTTGTAATGTGTACCGTTTTTCATCTTTTTCTGATCGATCGGTCAGGCTTTTTTGTCGGACGGCACCAGGCTATGCGCCGCGTCTGCTTCGCTGGATTGGCAGCGAAGCCCACTGAGGCAACAAGCTTAGTTCGGTTAGGGGGGGGTGCAAGGGGAGGGGTATGGCGGGGAAGGGCGCGGGGGCTGCTTTGCAGCCCATTCGCAGCACAAGGCTGCGCCTACAAGAAGCATGCGATCGCCTGTAGGAGCAGCCTTGCGCTGCGAATGGGCCGCAAAGCGGCCCCCTGGTATTACTTAACAGTCACTGCTTCAGGCGCGTCACCGTGCGACAGGCTATACACATAAGCCGCCAGCAAGTGCACCTTGTCATTGCCCTGGATCTCGGCCTGTGCCGGCATCTGCCCCTGGCGACCATAACGAATGGTCTGTTGCAACTGGGCGAAGCTCGAGCCGTAGATGAACGCCTGCGGGTGAGTCAGGTCAGGCGCGCCCATGGCTGGGGTGCCTTTGGCTTCAGGCCCGTGGCAGGCCACGCAGTTGCCGGCGAAGATTTCCTTGCCCTTGGCCGGGTCGGCCTTGACCCCTTCCGGCAAGCTGCGGCCATCCAGGTTGGTCAGCACGAACGCCGCCACATCGGCCACGCCCTGCTCGCCAATGACCTCGGCCCAAGCCGGCATCACGCCGTGGCGACCGTTCATGATCGAGGCCTTGATGGTCTCCGGCTCGCCGCCCCAGCGCCAGTCCTTGTCGGTCAGGTTGGGGAAGCCATAGGCGCCTTTGGCGTCCGAGCCGTGGCACACCGAGCAGTTGGAGGCGAACAGGCGGCTGCCCATCTTCAGGGCTTGCGGGTCCTTGGCCACTTCCTCGACCGGCATGGCCGCGTACTTGGCGAAGATCGGCCCGAACTTGGCATCGGCCTTGTCCATTTCCTTCTGCCATTCGTTTACCCCGGTCCAGCCGTTGTCGTAGCCCGGCAGGATGCCTTTCCAGTTACCCAGGCCTGGATAGAGGATCAGGTAGCCGACCGAGAACACCAGGGTGCCCACGAACAACCAGAACCACCACTTGGGCAGCGGGTTGTCGTATTCCTCGATGCCATCGAAGCTGTGGCCCATGGTCTGGTCGGTGGTGTCGGTACTCTGGCCCTTGCGGGTCGACAGCAGCAGCCAGGTAAGGCCGATCAAACTGCCGATGGTCAGTACGCTGATGTACGTACTCCAGAAGGTGGTCATTGCCCGGAACTCCTCTTGGCAGCAGGTTCCTGCCCGGCAGGGGGCAGGCGGTCGTCGACGAAGGGCAGCAGGCGCGCTTCGGCGAAATCACGGTCGCGGCGGCGGTTGAATACCCAGAGCGAGAGGCCGATGAAGGCGATCATCACCACCAGGGTGCCCAGCCCGCGGATCATGCCGATGTCTATATCCATCGCACTCACCTCTTGTTCTTGATCGCGGTGCCGAGCACCTGCAGGTAAGCGACCAGCGCGTCCATCTCGGTCTTGCCCTTGACCGCGTCGCGGGCACCGGCGATGTCCGCGTCGGTGTACGGCACACCGAGGGTTCGCAGGGTGCGCATCTTGGATTCGGTGTGGCTGTTGTCGACCTGCTCGGCGACCAGCCACGGGTAGGACGGCATCTTCGACTCGGGCACCACGTTGCGCGGGTTATACAGGTGCGCGCGGTGCCAGTCGTCCGAGTAGCGGCCGCCCACGCGGGCCAGGTCCGGGCCGGTGCGCTTGGAGCCCCACAGGAACGGGTGGTCCCACACGCTCTCGCCAGCGACCGAGTAATGGCCGTAGCGCTCGGTCTCGGCGCGGAATGGGCGAATCATCTGCGAGTGGCAGCCGACGCAGCCTTCGCGGATGTAGATGTCGCGGCCTTCCAGTTGCAGCGCGGTGTAGGGCTTCATGCCTTCGACCGGCTTGTTGGTGACGTCCTGGAAGAACAGCGGGACGATCTGGGTCAGGCCGCCGATGCTGACGGCAAACACCATCAGCAGCGCCATCAGGCCGATGTTTTTCTCGATGACTTCATGTTTCATCAGGCGTGTCTCCTCAGGCCAGCTGGGCGTTCGCAGGGGCGGCGTCAGTGGCTGGCGCACGCACCGTGCGCCAGGTGTTCCAGGCCATCAGGAACATGCCACTGAGGAAGATCGCACCGCCGACGAAGCGCACGATGAAGCCAGGGTGGCTGGCCACCAGGGTTTCGACGAACGAGTAGGTGAGCGTGCCGTCGCTGTTGACCGCGCGCCACATCAGGCCCTGGGCGATGCCGTTGACCCACATCGAGGCGATGTACAGCACGGTGCCGATGGTCGCCAGCCAGAAGTGCGCGTTGATCAGGCCGATGCTGTGCATCTGCTCTTTGCCGAACACTTTGGGGATGGTGTGGTACAGCGCGCCGATCGAGATCATCGCCACCCAACCAAGGGCGCCGGCGTGGACGTGGCCGATGGTCCAGTCGGTGTAGTGCGACAGGGCGTTGACCGTCTTGATGGCCATCATCGGGCCTTCGAAGGTGGACATGCCGTAGAACGCCAGCGATACCACGAGGAAGCGCAGGATCGGGTCGCTGCGCAATTTATGCCAAGCGCCAGAGAGGGTCATCATGCCGTTGATCATGCCGCCCCAGCTCGGTGCCAGGAGGATCAGCGACATCACCATGCCCAGCGACTGGGCCCAGTCGGGCAGCGCGGTGTAGTGCAGGTGGTGCGGGCCGGCCCAAATGTACAGGGTGATCAGTGCCCAGAAGTGCACGATCGACAGGCGATAGGAATACACCGGCCGCTCGGCCTGCTTGGGCACGTAGTAGTACATCATCCCCAGGAAGCCTGCGGTCAGGAAGAAGCCCACCGCGTTGTGGCCGTACCACCACTGGACCATGGCGTCGGTGGCGCCCGCGTAGACCGAGTAAGACTTGGTCAGGCTGACCGGCAGCTCCAGGTTGTTGATGATGTGCAGCATCGCCACGGTCAGGATGAAGGCCCCGAAGAACCAGTTACCCACGTAGATATGCTTGGTATTGCGCTTCATCAGCGTGCCGAAGAACACGATGGCGTAGCAGACCCAGACAATGGTGATCAGGATGTCGATCGGCCATTCCAGCTCGGCGTATTCCTTGGAGCTGGTGTAGCCCAGCGGCAGGCTGATGGCCGCGAGCAAGATCACCAGTTGCCAGCCCCAGAAGGTGAACGCGGCCAGTTTGGGTGAAAACAGGGTGGTCTGGCAGGTACGTTGCACCGAATAATACGAGGTGGCGAACAGTGCACAGCCGCCGAAGGCGAAGATCACCGCATTGGTATGCAGGGGGCGCAGGCGGCCGAAGCTGGTCCAGGGGAGGTCGAAGTTGAGGGACGGCCAGGCGAGCTGGGCGGCGATGAAGACGCCGAGCCCCATCCCGACGATTCCCCACACCACCGTCATGATGGCGAATTGGCGGACCACCTTGTAGTTGTAGGCGGTACTGCTGGTTGTGTTCATGTATGGGTTCCCATCCACGGTTATTGGCAGGCTATAGAGCGAGGCAAGCATGATTAATGGGCAAAGTGCCGGTATTGACGGGGATCAATGGGCGAAGGTCGGAAATGTCCCAGGCTTGCGCTGCGATCTTCCGCAAATTCAAGGGGATGACGGCTACAAAGGCTGTCTGATCCTGGCCCATGGTGCCGGTGCGCCGATGGACAGCGGGTTCATGGACGAGATGGCGCAAAGGCTCGCGGCGCTTGGGGTCGGGGTGATTCGCTTCGAGTTCCCGTACATGGCCGAGCGCAGGGTGAACGGCGGCAAGCGGCCGCCCAATCCGCAGAAGGTGCTGCTGGAATGCTGGCGCGAGGTGTACCGGCAGGTGCGACCTTTGGTCACAGGTAAGCTGGCCATCGGTGGCAAGTCCATGGGCGGGCGCATGGCCAGCTTGTTGGCTGACGAGCTCGAAGCGGATGCACTGGTGTGCCTGGGGTATCCGTTCTATGCGGTGGGCAAGCCGGAGAAGCCCAGGGTCGAACACCTGGCGGGGCTCAAGACACCGACGTTGATCGTGCAGGGCGAGCGGGATGCGCTGGGTAACCGTGAGGCTGTGGCGGGGTATGCACTGTCACCGGCGATCGAGGTGAGCTGGCTGGTGGCGGGCGATCATGACCTGAAGCCGTTGAAGGCTTCGGGGTTCAGCCATGCGCAGCATTTGCAGGCGGCGGCTGAGAAGGTGGCGGGCTTTTTGTCGAAATAGTGCTGGATTCTTCGCGGGCAAGCCCGCTCCCACAGGTGTGGCACAGGACTCAAGCATTGTGATGTCCCTGTGGGAGCGGGCTTGCCCGCGAAGAGGCCGGTGCAGGCCAGCGTTTAGTCGCGGTACTCGCACAGGTAGGCGGTATCCACTTTCACTTGCAGCTGGAACTTGCTGTCCGCGGCCACATTGAACTTGTCGCCAGCCTTGAAGGTTTCCCAGTTGTCGCTACCCGGCAGCTTGACGGTCAAAGCACCGGAAATCACATGCATGATTTCGCGCTTGGCTGTGCCGAACTCGTATTCGCCCGGTGCCATCACACCCACGGTGGCCGGACCTTCTTCGCTTGCGAATGCGATCGACTTGACGGTGCCGTTGAAGTACTCGTTGACCTGGAACATGGGCGACTCCTGAACAGGGGGATGAAAAAGGGCTGGCCAGTATGCCCAAGGCCATCCCCGTCGTCATCTGCTTTCAGGTGCCATTGGCCGGCAGGCTCAAGGGCAGTAGCCGCGCGGTATTGCGCGCATCTTCCAAGGCCCGGTGCTGCTGCCCGCAAAAGTGCATGCCGGCCAGTTGCAAGGCGCCATTGAGGCCGGTCGGCCGCTGCAGGTGACGGGCTTTGGCGAAGCGCTGCTTGAGGTTGATGTGCGGCACGTTGCGCAGCAGGCTGTCGAGCCCATGCTGTTGCCATTCCTGCAGCAACTGCTGGCGATCGTAGTCGCCCCAGCTGACCCAGGCCTGCAACTGCCCGCGGTGGTGCCCCAGCCAGCGCTCGAAGCGCGCCCACACCTCAGGGAAGGGCGCGGCGCTGTCGACGCTGGCCTGGCTGATGTGCGTGAGCTCGCGGCAAAACGGCGTCAGCTGTGGCCGCCGCCGGGGCCGTACGAAACGCTGGAAGTGGTCGACTTCGCGGCCTTCGCGGGTTACCAGGCTTGCACCGATTTCAATGATTTCCATCTCTGTGACCGGCCACCCACCATCGTCGGTGGTGGCTTCCAGGTCGATCACCAACCAATGGCCCATACCAGGCTCCCTTGCAGATCCTGCTAGAGCGTAGCCAATGTCTGGCCTTACGGCACCCCCTGGCAATTTGCCGCCTGCTTTGGCACTAAGGCGGGCGACCAGCAGTTGTGCCCTGTCCTGAAAACGCCTAGCTTAGGCGCAACCAGGTACGAACCGTGATGAGTGTGCGTCTTGACTCCAGCGCCCGGCTTAAAGGCCTTGCCCATTCTGCTGATGCTGGCCGCGCTCTGGCTGGCGATACCGGGCTGGGCTGCCGACGCGATCGAAGTGAAGATCGGCGCCGCGCACTTCCCGCCTTACACCGTACGCCCCGAGCAGGGGGCCGACACCGGTCTGTTGCCGCAGTTGGTCGCAGCCCTGAACCGTGCGCAGCAGGGCTACCATTTTGTGCTGGTGCCCACCTCCATCCAGCGGCGCTTTGGCGATTTGCAGCAGGGCCGCACCGACATGGCGATCTTCGAGAACCCGCAATGGGGCTGGCAGGGCATTGCTCACCAGACCGTGGACATGGGCCTGGAGGATGCCGAGGTGTTCGTTGCCAGCCAGGCCAACGGCCGTGACCCGCGGTACTTCGATGAGCTGCGCGGCAAGCGCCTGGCGCTGTTCAACGGCTATCACTACGCCTTCGCCCGCTTCAATGCCGACCCTGACTACTTGCGTAAAGCCTTCAACGCGACCCTGACCTACTCCCACGACAGCAACCTGCTGATGGTGCAGGCTGGCCGTGCCGACATCGCCCTGGTCACCCGTTCGTACCTAAGCGACTTTCTGCAGCGCAACCCCGACAGCCAGGCGCAACTGGTGGCATCGCAGCGTATCGACCAGGTCTATCACCACTACGCCTTGCTACGCCCGGGCGCACCCATCGGCGAGCAGTCGTTCGCGGCCCTGATGCGTGCCCTGCGCGACAACGGGGAACTGACGCGTATCTTCCAGCCCTACCGGATCACGGTGCAGGCGCCGCGCGACTAAATTCCGCTGCAGCGGCAACGTTTTCCACGGTGAGCCTTCTTTTCATCTTCGTGAGCCAAGACCATGCCGTTCGATGCCGCTTCGCAGCCACTGTCACCGCCACGCTGGCGCACCCTCAGCGCCGATGAGGGCGATAGCTGGCTGAGCCTGACCCTGGAAGGGCGCCCGCTGATCCAATTGCGGCTGGTGCCGGGTGCGTGCCTGGAAGTGCACCTGCAAAGCCTTTGCCCAGAGCGCCCTTATCAGGCCCTGTGGGCCGCCTGCTATTGGCTGCTATCGCGTGATGTTGCTTGCCAGCGCCTGGCTTGGCACCTGCCCGAGGGCGTGCCACAGGCGCTCGCCAGCGGCCTGTTGCTGCCCGGCGAGCAGCCGGGCGTGTACCTGTGCGAGCGTGCGCTGTTCTGGCAGTTGCCCCAGCCTTGGCTCGGCGACACGGCTGCGAGTGTTTACCCGCAGCAGATGCAGATCAGCAACGGCAAGCGCCATCCGCGCCGGGCACCCAAGCCCCGTGGCGAAGTGTACCGGCGCTTCGATGCGCGCCTGGGCAGTTGGGTGTCGCTGCGCGCACTGGAAATCGATCAGGACTTGGAGCGCTTCAGCCGCTGGCAGAACAACCCCCGGGTCGACGCGTTCTGGCAGGAAAGCGGCTCTTTACAGCAGCACCGTGAATACCTGGAAAAGCTGGAAGCCGACCCGCATACCCTCACGCTCATCGGCTGCTTCGACGATGAGCCGTTCGCCTACTTCGAGGCGTATTGGGCAAAGGAAGACCGGATTGCGCCGTTCTACTTGGCCGATGATTACGACCGCGGCATTCACATGTTGGTAGGGGAGGAGGCGCACCGTGGGCCGCACAAAGTGGCCAGCTGGTTATCGGCGCTGGTGCACTACCTGTTCCTCGATGACCCGCGCACCCAACGGGTGGTGGCCGAGCCGCGGGCGGACAACGGCAAGATGATCGGCTACATGCACGATCAGTGTTTCCATTGCGACAAAGAATTCGACTTCCCGCACAAGCGCGCGGCGCTGATGATTTTGGGGCGGGAGCGGTTTTTCGATCAGTGTACCTTGGTCTGAGATTGCTGGGGGCGCTTCGCACCCCTTTCGCGACGCAAGGCCGCTCCTACAAGAGATCGCGCCGTTGTAGGAGCGGCCTTGCGTCGCGAAAGGGGGTGCGAAGCGCCCCCCAGCCATTTCAGCTATTCAAACCTGACGGTTGGCCGTCTTGCGGCAATGCACCAAGGCATCGCGAATCATGAAGTTGACCAAGGTCGGCGACACGCCCAATTCCTTGGCGATGTCCTTTTGCGGCACGCCGTGCAAACGGTACATCTCGAACGCATAACGGGTGCGCTGGGGCAACTCGCTCAATGCCTCGGCGATGTCATCGAGGGCGGCGAGGTTGATGTGCGTGGCTTCGGGCGAAGCGTTCTGGATGACCACGTTCAGGCCTTCCTCTTCGCTGCCGGAATACTTCAGCTCCATCGCCTGCTTGCGGTAGTGGTCGATGGCCAGGTTGCGCACGATCTGGAACAGGTAGCTGAGCTGCGCCTTGAAGGACGAGGTGATCTGCGGGGCGGCGCTGAGCCGGAAGAATGCATCCTGCACCACGTCTTCCGCGCGTGAGCGGCAGCCGGTGATGCGCGCAGCGATCTTGACCAGAATGCTGCGATTGTCGACGAAGGCCTGGAGTAATGGTGAATCGCACTTACTTGTGGATAGTTGTTCCGCCATGGAAATCACCTTGTCACAGAGGGGAGAGGAGGCACCCAAGGTTGGGAAGCTTCCCGAGACGTGCGACAAGCTATTCAGAATGATAATGATTGTCAAATACGAAACGTAATTAGTATCTGTAAGTTTCGGTTCTAAGCAAGGATTGAGACGTGTGTCGCGTGGGGGATTGCGCGCCGCCCGCGCGGCGCACGGTCTCCCACGCGCCACACCTCTCAAGGCAAACCCCGCTAATTTCTTCCCCCGCCCATCCGTTCCCCTGTGTACATCCGGCCGCCGAGTGCTGCCCGCCTACGTGCGCGGCGCAGCCGGCCCGACTTCACCAGACACTGGCAGGAACACCCCATGACGGACGCCTTCGAACTCCCGCTCTCGCTGGTCCAGGCCCTGGCGCAACGCGCCGCGCAGACCCCGGACAAGATAGCCCTGCGCTTTCTCGCCGACGCTCCTGGCGAGCAGGCCGTGCTCAGCTACCGGGACCTGGACCGCCGCGCGCGCACCATCGCCGCCGCCCTGCAGGCCCGGGCCGGGTTCGGTGACCGTGCGGTGCTGCTGTTCCCCAGTGGCCCGGACTATGTCGCGGCGTTCTTTGGTTGCCTCTACGCTGGCGTCATCGCCGTGCCAGCGTACCCGCCGGAATCCACCCGTCACCATCACCAGGAGCGCCTGCTGTCGATCATCGACGATGCCGAACCGCGCCTGCTGCTGACCGTCGCGGCCCTGCACGACAGCTTGCAGGGCCTGGACGCGCTGGCGGCGGACAACGCCCCTGAACTGCTGGCCGTGGATGGCCTTGACCCGGGCCTGGCCGATGCCTGGCAGGCACCTGCCCTGGCCAGCGATGACATCGCCTTCCTGCAGTACACCTCGGGCTCCACCGCGCTGCCCAAGGGCGTGCAGGTCAGCCACGGCAACCTGGTGGCCAACGAGCAGTTGATCCGTCACGGTTTCGGCATCGATGTGAACCCCGACGATGTCATCGTCAGCTGGCTGCCGCTGTACCACGACATGGGGCTGATCGGCGGCTTGCTGCAGCCGATCTTCAGCGGCGTGCCGTGCGTGCTGATGTCGCCGGGCTACTTCCTCGCCCGGCCGCTGCGCTGGTTGCAGGCGATCAGCGAATACGGCGGCACCATCAGCGGTGGCCCCGACTTCGCCTACCGTTTGTGCAGCGAACGGGTCAGCGAAGCGTCCTTGGCCGGGCTCGACCTGAGCCGCTGGCGCGTGGCCTATTCCGGCTCCGAACCAATTCGCCAGGACAGCCTGGCAACCTTCGCCGACAAGTTCCAGGCCTGTGGCTTCGACCCGCAGAGCTTCTTCGCCAGCTATGGCCTGGCCGAAGCGACCCTGTTCGTCAGCGGCAGCCGCCGTGGCCAGGGCATCGGCGCCCTGGCGCTGGACGCCGAAGCCTTTGCCGCCAACCGCGCCGAAAACGGCAGCGGCAGCGTGCTGATGAGCTGTGGCTACCCGCAGCCCGGGCATGCGGTGCGCATCGTCGAGCCGCAGCGCCTCGAAGCGCTGGGCGACAACCAGGTGGGTGAAATCTGGGCCGGTGGCCCGAGCATCGCCCTGGGCTACTGGCGCAACCCCGAGGCCAGCGCGCGCACGTTCGTCGAGCGCGATGGCCAGACCTGGCTGCGCACCGGCGACCTGGGCTTCATGCGCGAGGGTGAAGTCTTTGTCACCGGGCGCTTGAAAGACATGCTCATCGTCCGCGGCCAAAACCTTTACCCGCAAGACCTGGAAAAGACCCTGGAGCGCGAAGTCGACGTGCTGCGCAAAGGCCGCGTGGCGGTATTTGCCGTGGACCACCAGGGAGAGGAGGGCATCGGCGTGGCGGTGGAGATCAGCCGCAACGTGCAAAAAGCCCTCGAGCCCCAGGCATTGATCAAAACCCTACGCCAGGTCATCGCCGACGCCTGCCGCCAGGCGCCGGCCGTGGTCTTGTTGCTCAACCCGGGCGCGCTGCCCAAGACTTCCAGCGGTAAGCTGCAACGCTCGGCTTGCCGCCAGCGCATGGACGATGGCAGCCTCGACTGTTACGCGCGCTTCCCGCAGGCCAGCGAGCAACCCGCAAGCGGCGCGGTGGCAGATGATCTGCAGGCCCGTATCGCCGCCGTGTGGCGCGATGTGCTCAAGGTCGAAGCCGTGGCGGCGGACGACCACTTCCTGCTGCTGGGCGGCAACTCCATTGCAGCCACCCAGGCCACCGCGCGCCTGGCGGATGAGCTGGGCATCAACCTGAGCCTGCGCACCCTGTTCGAAGCCCCGCTGTTGGGCGAGTACAGCGCTGCGGTGGCCGCGATCCTCGCTGAGGGTGGCGCCCAAGCCCAGGCCATCACCACCCTGGCGCGCGACCAGTCGCTGCCGCAATCGCTGGCACAGAACCGCCTGTGGCTGCTGTGGCAACTGGAGCCACAATCGGCGGCCTACAACATTCCGGCCGGCCTGCGCCTGCGCGGTGAGCTGGACGTCGCCGCACTGGAGGCTGCGTTCCAGGCCCTGGTGGCGCGCCATGAATCGCTGCGCACGGTGTTCAGCGAAGTGGATGGCCAAGCCCTGCAGCGAATTCAGGCCCAGCAGCCGTTTGGCCTGCGTCGCCTGGACCTCGAAGGCCAGGCCCCCGAGCAGGTTGCCGCGTGCCGCGAGGCAGAGGCCCAGCAGCCGTTCGACTTGTGCCAAGGCCCACTGCTGCGCGTGACCCTGGCGCGCCTGGACGATGAAGACCACCAGCTGTGGGTGACGTTGCACCACATCGTCGCCGATGGCTGGTCGCTGAACATTTTGCTCGACGAGTTCGCCAAACTGTACGCCGCGCACTGCCAGGGCCAAACAGCCACGCTGGCGCCGCTGCCCCTGGGTTACGCCGACTACGGCACCTGGCAACGGCAATGGCTGGCCGACGGCGAGGCCGAACGCCAGTTGCAGTACTGGAAAGCCAAGCTGGGTGATGAACTGCCGGTGCTCGACCTGTGCACCGACCAGCCGCGCGCCAGCCAGCGTGACAAACGCGCGGCGCGCTACACCCTGAAGGTGCCGGCCAAGCTGACCGAAGCGCTCAACGCCCTGGCCCGCGAGCAGCAGGCGAGCCTGTTCATGGTGCTGCTGGCCGGCTGGCAAGCGGTGCTGCACCGCTACAGCGGCCAGGCAGACCTGCGCATCGGCGTGCCCAATGCCAACCGCCCGCGCCTGGAAACCCAGGGCCTGGTCGGCTTCTTCATCAACAGCCAGGTGCTGCGTGCGCAGTTGCATGGCCGCTTGCCCTTCGAGCACCTGCTGGCCCAGGCTCGCCAGGCCACCCTTGAAGCCCAGGCCCACCAGGACCTGCCGTTCGAACAGCTGCTCGAAGCCCTGCCCGACGCGCGCGAGCAAGGCCTGTTCCAGGTCATGTTCAACCACCAGCAGCGTGACCTTTCGGCGCTGCGCCGCTTGCCAGGTTTGCTTGCCGAAGAGTTGCCGTGGCACAGCCGCGAAGCCAAGTTCGACCTGCAACTGCACAGTGAAGAGGACCATCAAGGCCGCCTGACCTTGGCCTTCGACTATGCCGCCGAACTGTTCGAGGCCAGCACGGTAAAACGCCTGGCCGCCCACCTGTTGGCCTTGCTCGAGCAGGTTTGCGCCCGGCCGCAGCTGGCGCTGGGCGAGGTGCAGTTGCTCGATGAACAGCACCGCGCACAGCTGCTCGGCTGGGGCCAGGCACCGGCGGCGGCGCCCCAGCGCCTGCTGGTCGAACAGCTCAACGAGCAGGCCCGGCTGACCCCGCAGCGAACCGCGCTGGCCTGGCAGGGCGGCAGCCTGGACTATGCCGAGTTGCACCAGCAGGCCAACCGCCTGGCCCATTACCTGCGTGACAAAGGCGTTGGCCCCGATACCTGCGTGGCCATCGCCGTCGAGCGTTCGCCACAGTTGTTGGTTGGCCTGCTGGCCATCCTCAAGGCCGGCGGCGCCTACGTGCCGCTGGACGTGGACTACCCGGCCGAGCGCCTGGCCTACATGCTCGGCGACTGCAATGCCAGCCTGCTGCTGAGCCACAGCGGCCTGCTGGGCAAGCTGCCGCAGGTCGAAGGCGTCAGCGCCATCGCCCTCGACCAGTTGCACCTGGACAGCTGGCCCAGCCATGCCCCCGGCCTGCACCTGCACGGCGACAACCTGGCCTATGTGATCTACACCTCGGGCTCCACTGGCCAGCCCAAGGGCGTGGGCAACACCCATGCGGCCCTGGCCGAACGCCTGCAGTGGATGCAGGCCACCTATGCGCTGAACGACAGCGACGTGCTGATGCAAAAAGCACCCATCAGTTTCGACGTCTCGGTGTGGGAGTGCTTCTGGCCGCTGGTCACCGGCTGCAAGTTGGTGCTGGCTGGCCCTGGCGAGCATCGTGACCCGCAGCGCATCGCTGCGCTGGTGCAAGCGCATGGCGTGACCACGCTGCACTTCGTGCCGCCGCTGTTGCAGGTGTTCGTGCAAGAGCCGCAGGCCGCCGCCTGCACCAGCCTGCGCCGGTTGTTCTCCGGCGGCGAAGCGTTGTCGGCCAACCTGCGTGACCGTGTGCTGCAGCTGTTGCCCCAGGTGCAACTGCACAACCGTTATGGCCCGACCGAAACCGCGATCAACGTCACCCACTGGCACTGCCAGGCCGAAGACGGCGAGCGCTCGCCGATCGGCCGCCCGTTGGGCAACGTGCTGTGCCGCGTGCTGGACGATGAACTGGAACTCACCGCGCCCGGTGTGCCGGGTGAGCTGTACCTCGGCGGCGCGGGGCTTGCCCGAGGTTACCTGGGCCGTCCGGGCCTGACGGCCGAGCGTTTCGTGCCCCAGGCCGACGGCGACGGCCAGCGCCTGTACCGCAGTGGCGACCGTGCCCGCTGGCAAGTCCAGCTGGAAGCGCTGGAATACCTGGGGCGCCTCGACCAGCAGGTGAAGGTGCGCGGCTTCCGCGTCGAACCCGAAGAAGTGCAGGCCTGCCTGTTGGCGCAAGCGGGTGTCGAGCAGGCACTGGTGCTGATCCACAAGGACGCTGTGGGCGCGCAATTGGTCGGCTACTACAGCGGTGCGGCCGAGCCGGCTGCACTGCTGGCCGCCTTGGCCGAGCAACTGCCGGCGTACATGGTGCCGGCGCAGTTGATCCCGCTGGCACACCTGCCGTTGGGCCCGAGTGGCAAGGTCGATCGCAAGGCGCTGCCCGCCCCGGTGTGGCAACAGCGCGAGCATGTCGAGCCGCAAAGTGCCGTGCAGCAGCAGGTCGCGGCGATCTGGCGTGAAGTGCTCAACTTGCCGCGTGTGGGCCTGCAGGACGACTTCTTTGCCCTGGGTGGCCACTCGCTGCTCGCCACCCAGATCGTCTCGCGGACCCGTCAGGCGTGCGATGTCGAGCTGCCGCTGAAAGTGCTGTTCGACGCCAGCGAGCTGGGCGCGTTCTGCGCCGAGATCACGCGCCTGCGGGAGGCCGGCGCGCATAACCTGCAAGGCGAAATCGCCCGCGTCGACCGCCGCCAGGCCGTGCCGTTGTCGTACTCGCAACAGCGCATGTGGTTCCTCTGGCAGATGGAGCCCGACAGCCCCGCCTACAACGTCGGCGGCATGGCCCGCTTGCGTGGCGCGCTGCACGTGGACGCATTCGAGCGGGCGCTGCAGGCGCTGATCGTGCGTCATGAAACCCTGCGCACCACGTTCCCCAGCATCGACGGCGTGGCGTACCAGTGCGTGGCCGAAGACAGCGGCGTGCACCTCGACTGGCAAGACTTCAGCACCTTGCCCGCCGAGGCCCGCCAGCAACGCCTGCAACAGCTCGCCGACGACCAGGCGCACCAGCCGTTCGACCTCGAGCGTGGCCCACTGCTGCGCGCCTGCCTGGTCAAGGCCGAGGAGCGTGAGCATTACTTTGTCCTGACCTTGCACCACATCGTCACCGAAGGCTGGGCCATGGACATCTTCGCCCGCGAGTTGGGCGAGCTGTACGAAGCCTTTGTCGATGACCGTGAGTCGCCACTGACGCCGCTGCCAGTGCAATACCTGGACTACAGCGTGTGGCAGCGGCACTGGCTGGAAAGCGGCGAAGGCGCGCGGCAGCTGGCCTACTGGAAAGCCCGCCTGGGCGATGAGCACCCGGTCTTGGCATTGCCGTCCGATCGCCCGCGCCCAGCGGTGCAGAGCCACCGTGGCGAGTTGCACCGGTTCGAGCTCGACCCGGCGTTGGTGGCGCGCGTGCATGCGTTCAACAGCCAGCGCGGGCTGACCCTGTTCATGACCATGACGGCAACCCTGGCGGCCTTGCTGCACCGCTACAGCGGCCAGCGTGACCTGCGCATCGGCGCACCGGTGGCCAACCGCATCCGCCCGGAAAGCGAGGGGCTGATTGGCGCCTTCCTCAACACCCAGGTACTGCGCTGCGAACTGGACGGCCAGATGACCGCCGCCGAGCTGCTGGAGCAGATGCGCCAGGCCGCCATCGAAGGCCAGTCGCACCAGGACCTGCCATTCGACCAGTTGGTCGAAGCCCTGCAGCCACCGCGCAGCAGCGCCTATAACCCGCTGTTCCAAGTGATGTGCAACGTCCAGCGCTGGGCGTTCCAGCAAAGCCGTGAACTGGTGGGCATGCAGGTCGACTACCTGGTCAACGACGCCAGCGCCACCAAGTTCGACCTGTACCTCGAAGTCACTGACCTCGATGGCCGCCTGGGCTGCTGCCTGACCTACAGCCGCGACCTGTTCGACGCGCCGCGCATTGCGCGCATGGCCGAGCACTGGCAGCAGTTGCTGATCGGCCTGCTGGACGACCCACAACAGCGCCTGTGCGAGCTGCCGATGTTGAGCCCGGGCGAGCAGCAAGTGCTGGTTGGGCAATTACAAGGCGAGCAGGATTTTGCCCTCGACCAGACCTTGCACGGCCTGTTTGCCGCCCAAGCTTCGCGCACACCACAGGCCCCTGCGCTGACCTTCGCGGGCCAGCACCTGAGCTACGCCGAACTGGACCAGCAGGCCAACCGCCTGGCCCGCGCCCTGCGCGAGCGCGGTGTCGGCCCGCAGGTACGCGTCGGCCTGGCCCTGGAGCGTTCGCTGGAAATGGTCGTCGGCCTGCTGGCCATCCTCAAGGCGGGCGGTGCCTATGTGCCGCTCGACCCCGAGTACCCCCTCGACCGCTTGCGCTACATGATCGAAGACAGCCGCATCGGCCTGCTGCTCAGCCAGCGCGCGCTGCTGGAAACCCTTGGCGAACTGCCAGACGGCGTGGCCCGCTGGAGCCTGGAAGACGATGCCGCAGGCTTGTCCGCCTTCAGCGATGCCCCGCTGGATAATCTCAACCTGCCGCAGCACCAGGCTTACCTGATCTACACCTCTGGCTCCACTGGCAAGCCCAAGGGCGTGGTGGTCAGCCATGGTGAAATCGCCATGCATTGCCAGGCCGTGATCGAGGCCTTCGGCATGCGCAGCGACGACTGCGAACTGCACTTCTACTCGATCAACTTCGATGCGGCCAGCGAACGCCTGCTGACCCCGCTGCTGTGTGGTGCCCGCGTGGTGATCCGTGCCCAAGGCCAGTGGGGCGCTGAAGAGATCTGCCAACTGGTGCGCGAGCAACAGGTGAGCATTCTTGGCTTCACCCCAAGCTATGGCAGCCAGTTGGCCCAGTACCTGGCCGGGCAGGGCGAGCAGTTGCCGGTGCGCCTGGTGATCACCGGCGGCGAGGCGCTGACCGGCGAGCACCTGCAGCGCATTCGCCAGGCGTTCACGCCGCAACAGTTCTTCAACGCCTACGGCCCGACCGAAACCGTGGTCATGCCCCTGGCCTGCCTGGCGCCACCCACGCTGCCGGCCGACCTGGGTAGCGTGCCGATCGGCCGCGTGATTGGCGCCCGCAATGGGTACATCCTCGATGAGGACCTGGCCTTGCTGCCACAAGGCGGCATCGGCGAGCTGTACATCGGCGGTGCCGGCCTGGCCCAGGGGTATCACGACCGCCCGGGGCTGAGCGCCGAGCGCTTCGTGGCCGACCCGTTCAGCACACAGGGCGGGCGCCTGTACCGCACCGGCGACCTGGTGCGCCTGGGCGCCGATGGTTTGGTCGAGTACGTTGGCCGTGCCGACCAGCAGGTGAAAATTCGCGGCTTCCGTATCGAATTGGGCGAAATCGAAAGCCGCCTGCAGGCGCATGCCGATGTCGACGAGGCGGTGGTCCTGGCCCTCGACCTGCCGGGCGGCAAACAACTGGTGGGTTACCTGGTGTGCAAGCAGGCCGGTGCCAACGGCGAGGCCCAGGCCGCGCTGCGCGACGCGGTCAAGGCCGATGCCCGCCAGCAACTGCCGGACTACATGGTGCCCGCGCACCTGGTGCTGCTCGACAGCCTGCCGCTGATGGGCAACGGCAAGCTCGACCGCAAGGCGCTGCCGCTGCCGGACCTGGAGCAGGCGCACCAGCATTACCAGGCCCCAGGCAACGAAGTGGAAGCGCAGCTGGCGCAGATCTGGCGCGACGTGCTCAACGTTGCCCGCGTTGGCGTGCAGGACAACTTCTTCGAACTCGGTGGCGACTCGATTTTGTCGATCCAGGTGGTCAGCCGGGCCCGTCAGGTGGGCCTGCAGTTCACCCCGCGTGACCTGTTCCAGCACCAGACCATCCAGACCCTGGCCACGGTGGTCAGCCTGAGCGCCGCGCCAAGCGGTATCGAGCAGGGCTTGCGCGAGGGGCAAACCGGGCTGACGCCAATCCAGCACTGGTTCTTCGACAGCGAAGTGGCCCAGCCACAGCACTGGAACCAGGCCGTACTGTTGGCGGCGCGCCAGCCTCTGGACAGCGCGGCACTGGAGCAGGCCCTGGCTGCACTGGTGCAGCACCACGACAGCCTGCGCCTGCGTTTCCGCCAGGCCAATGGCCGCTGGCAGGCCGAGTATGCCCAGCCTGCGCCTCAGCAACTGCTGTGGGCGGCCACGGTTGCAGACTTCGATGAGTGCCAGGCGCTGTACACCGACCTGCAGCGCAGCCTCGACCTGGAGCAAGGCCCGCTGCTTCGCGCCTTGCTGGTGACGGACGGGCAGGGCAGCCAACGCCTGCTCCTGGCGATTCACCACCTGGTGGTTGATGGCGTGTCCTGGCGTGTGCTGCTCGAAGACTTGCAGGCGCTGTACCGTGGCCAGCCGTTGGCGGCCAAGACCCACACCCTGGGCGACTGGGCCGCACGCCTGGCCAGCTACGCCGGCAGCGACTCGCTGCGCGACGAGCTGGACTGGTGGCACGCCCAGCTCGGCACTGTGCGCCACGAACTGCCGTGTGATCACCCGCAGGGTGGTAACCTGCACCGCCACGCCCGCACCCTGGCCATCGGCCTCGATGCCGAGCAGACCCGCCAGTTGCTGCAACAGGCACCCGCGGCCTACCACACCCAGGTCAACGACCTGCTGCTGACAGCCCTGGCCCGGGCCTTGTGCCGGTGGAGCGGTGACAGTGAGGTGCTGGTACAGCTCGAAGGCCACGGCCGCGACGGGTTGTTCGAAGACATGGACCTGACCCGCAGCGTCGGCTGGTTCACCAACGCCTACCCGCTGAGCCTTTGCCCGGTGCTGGGTGATGACGATGCCGCCCGCGCCCGCTCGATCAAACGGGTCAAGGAGCAACTGCGTCAGGTGCCGCACAAAGGGCAGGGCTATGGCGTGCTGCGCTACCTGGCCGACGCGGCCGGGCGCGAGTGCATGGCCGCACTGCCGCAGGCCCGCATCACCTTCAACTACCTGGGGCAGTTCGACCAGCAGTTTGACACTGATGCGCTGTTCCAGCCGCTGGACGCACCGGCGGGCCTGGCCCATGACCTGGAGGCCCCGCTGCCCAATTGGCTGAGTGTCGACGGCCAGGTCTATGCCGGTGCCCTGCAATTGCGCTGGACCTACAGCACCGAGCGCTATGACGAGCAGACCATCGCCACCCTGGCCGAAGGCTACCGCCAGGAGCTGCTGGCACTGGTCGGCCACTGCCTGGCCGACGGCAACGGCAGCTTCACGCCGTCCGACTTCCCCTTGGCGCACCTGACGCAGGAGCAGATCGACAACTTGCCGGTCGCTGCCGCCGAGATCGACGATGTCTACCCGCTGACGCCGATGCAGGAAGGCATGCTGCTGCACACCCTGCTGGAGCCAGGCACCGGCATTTACTACATGCAGGACCGCTACCGCATCAACAGCGCGCTCGACGCCGAACGCTTCGCCCAAGCTTGGCAGGCGGTGGTGGCGCGCCATGAGGCCCTGCGGGCGTCGTTCAGTTGGAACGCCGGCGAGGCGATGCTGCAGATCATCCACAAGCCCGGCAAGACGGCAGTGGATTATCAAGACTGGCGCGGCCTCGACGACGGTGCCCAGGAAGCCCGCCTGCAAGCCCTGCACAAACAGGAGCGCGAGGCCGGTTTCGACCTGCTGCGTGAAGCGCCGTTCCACCTGCGCCTGGTGCGCGTCGCCGATGAACGCTACTGGTTCATGATGAGCAACCACCACATCTTGATCGATGCCTGGTGCCGCTCGTTGCTGATGAACGACTTCTTCGAGGTCTACCAGGCCCTTGGCGAAGGCCGCCCGGCCCAGTTGCCGGTGCCGCCACGCTACCGTGACTACATCGGCTGGCTGCAACGCCAGGACCTGAACGAAGCGCGCCAGTGGTGGCAAGCCAACCTGGCCGGGTTCGAACGGGCCACGGCGATCCCCAGCGACCGCCCGTTGCGCCACGACCACGCCGGTGACGGCATGATCGTCGGCGACTGCTACACCCGCCTGGACGTCACTGACGGTGTTCGCTTGCGCGAACTGGCCCAGGCCCATCAGCTGACCATCAACACCTTTGCCCAGGCGGCCTGGGCCCTGGTGCTGGCGCGCTACAGCGGCGAGCGCGACGTGGCCTTCGGCGTCACCGTGGCCGGGCGCCCGGTGAGCATGCCGCAGATGCAGCGCACCGTTGGCCTGTTCATCAACAGCATCGCCTTGCGCGTGCAACTGCCCGCCGCCGGCGAGCGCTGCAGCGTGCGCCAGTGGCTGCAAGGCGTGCTCGAGCACAATATGGAAGTGCGCGAGTACGAGTACCTGCCGCTGGTGGCGATCCAGGAATGCAGCGAACTGCCCAAGGGCCAGCCGCTGTTCAACAGCCTGTTCGTGTTCGAGAACGCGCCGGTGGAAACCGCGGTGCTGGACCACGCTCAGCACCTCAACGCCAGCTCCGACTCGGGCCGCACCCACACCAACTTCCCGTTGACGGCGGTGTGCTACCCGGGGGATGACCTGGGCCTGCACCTGTCGTTCGACCAACGTTACTTCGACACTTCGACCGTCGAACGCCTGCTGGCCGAGTTCAAGCGCCTGCTGTTGGCGCTGGTGCAGGGCTTCGAGGGCGAGGTAAGCGATTTGCCGCTGCTGGGTGCCGAAGAGCAACGCTTCCTGATCGAAGACTGCAACCGCACCGAGCACGCCTACGCGCTGCAACAGAGCTATGTCGAGCAGTTCGAGGCGCAGGTCGCCGCGCACCCAGAGCGCACGGTGGCGCGTTGCCTGGACGCGTCCTTTGACTACGCGGGCCTGAACCTTGCGGCCAACCGCCTGGGCCATGCCCTGATCGGCGCAGGCGTAACCGTCGATCAGCCGGTTGCGCTGTTGGCCGAGCGCGGTTTGCCATTGCTGGGGATGATCGTCGGCAGCTTCAAGGCCGGTGCCGGCTACCTGCCGCTGGACCCCGGCCTGCCAGGCGCGCGCCTGCAGCGCATCGTCGCGCTCAGCCGCACACCGGTGCTGGTATGCAGCGCGGCCTGTGCCGAGCAGGGGCGGCAGATGCTGGACGCACTGGAGGGTGTGGCGCGGCCGCAATTGTTGGTGTGGGAAGACATCCAGGCCAGCAACATCGCCAGCCACAACCCGGGTATTCATAGCGGGCCCGACAACCTCGCGTATGTCATCTACACCTCGGGCTCCACCGGTTTGCCCAAAGGGGTGATGGTCGAGCAGCGCGGCATGCTCAACAACCAGCTCAGCAAGGTGCCTTACCTGGCCCTGAACGAGCAGGACGTAATTGCCCAGACCGCTTCGCAGAGCTTCGATATCTCGGTCTGGCAGTTCCTGGCCGCGCCGTTGTTCGGCGCCAGGCTGGAGATCGTGCCCAATGCCATCGCCCATGATCCGCAAGGCCTGCTGGCGCATGTGCAGGCTACCGGCATCACCGTGCTGGAAAGCGTGCCGTCGCTGATCCAGGGCATGCTGGCCAACGATCACCAGGCCCTCAACGGCCTGCGCTGGATGCTGCCGACCGGCGAGGCGATGCCGCCAGAACTGGCCGCGCAATGGCTGCAGCGTTACCCAGGCATTGGCCTGGTCAATGCCTACGGCCCGGCGGAGTGCTCGGACGATGTGGCGTTCTTCCGTGTCGATGTCGAGTCCACGCGCGGCAGTTACCTGCCGATTGGCACCCCGACCGACAACAACCGCCTGTACCTGTTCGGCGAGGACCAGGCACTGGTGCCGTTGGGCGCGGTTGGCGAGCTGTGCGTTGCCGGTACCGGCGTTGGCCGTGGCTATGTTGGCGACCCCGTGCGTACCGCCCTGGCCTTTATCCCGCACCCCCATGGCGCGCCGGGTGAACGCCTGTACCGCACCGGCGACCTGGCGCGCCAGCGCCTGGACGGGGTGCTGGAGTATGTGGGCCGCATCGACCACCAGGTGAAGATTCGCGGGTATCGCATCGAACTGGGTGAAATTGAAGCGCGCCTGCATGAACAGGCCGAAATCCGTGATGCCGCGGTGGGCGTGCAGGAAGGCGCCAACGGCAAGCACCTGGTCGGCTACCTGGTGGCCCATCAGGGCGTAACCCCTGATGCGGCGTTGCTCGAACAGATCAAGCAGCGCCTGCGCGCGGCATTGCCGGAGTACATGGTGCCGCTGCATTGGGGGTGGTTCGACAGCCTGCCGCACAACGCCAACGGCAAGCTCGACCGCAAGGCACTGCCGGCCATCGACATCGGCAGCCAGCACAGCCAGGCCTACCTGGCGCCGCGCAACGAGCTGGAAGCGGTGTTGGCCGGTATCTGGGCCGATGTGCTCAAGGCCGAACGGGTGGGTGTACACGACAACTTCTTCGAGTTGGGCGGGCATTCGCTGCTGGCCACGCAGATCGCTTCGCGGGTGCAGAAGCAGTTGCAGTTGGATGTGCCGCTGCGGGCGATGTTCGAGTGCAGCACGGTGGAGGAACTGGCGGTGTATGTGGAGGGGTTGCAGGGGCGTGTGCTGGATGACGACAAGGTTGACCGGCTGAGTGACCTGATGGCGGAGCTTGAGGGGCTGTAGGGTTAGGGTTTCGCCTTGAGTTTTGCGGGGCGGCGGACATCGAGCGCCGCCCGCGCGGCGCTTCGCAGCACAAGGCTGCTCCTACAGTTGTTTCGGGCCAGTTTCGCCTGTGCCTTCCGCGCGCGACCGCCTTGTTGATTCGACTCTATATTGAGGCGGGCACTAAAGGGGGCCGCGCGCGTTTGCCCCAGAAATAACTGCCCCTGAACAACTGTAGGAGCAGCCTTGTGCTGCGAAGCGCCGCGCGGGCGGCGCTCGATTTCTGCCCCACTGCAAAACTCAACACATGCGCTAGCGCTTACCCAAAATCTTCCCAAGCAGCTCCGGCCGCGGCGCCCCTTGTTGGCTCTGCAAGTTACCCTGCTCATCCTGATAGAAAATCGCCGGGGTCGCCTGCAGCCCCATTTCTTCCATCAACGCCATGTTCGCCGCCAGCTTCTGCTGCACGGCCTCTGGCACCTTCTCCAGCGGCTTGAGCGTACTGGCCTTGCCGGCCTTCTCGTGCTCTGCCAATGCTTTGGCCGGGTCTTTTGCCGCCAGCAATGCCGCCGACTTGGCGGGGCTGTCCTCGCGAATGATGCCAACCATGATGTGGCGCAGCTGCACCTTGCCCGACTCGACCCACGGCCGCGCCTGTTCCCAGAACATGTTGCAGTACGGGCAGTTGGGGTCGCTGAACAGGTACACCTTGCGCGGGGCGTCGGCCTTGCCGTCGGCGATCCAGGCGGTTTTCTCCATCTTCGCCCAGATTTCCTTGCTCATCGGCCCATACACCAGCTTGTCCAGCGGTGCGGCGCTGAGGTCTTGGCCTTGTTCGTCGAACAAGCTGCCGACCAACACATGCTTGCCATCAGGCGTCAGGTACAGGGCGATGCCGTTGTTCTGGTATTCGGCGGCGTAGCCGCGCAGGCCGTCGGGGGCGTCGAAGCTGCCCTTGATCACGGCGCCCTTGGCTTGTAGTTGCTGGATCGCCTTGGGCAGCGCGTCTTCGGCGTGCAAGGGCGGGGCGGCCAGCAGGGCCAGGGACAGGGGCAGTAGTGCAGTCAATCGCATGTTAGTTTCCTTGTGCGGCAGGGGTGGGCGCGGTGGCCCGGTCGAAAGGTTCCAAGGCATGGCGCAGGCTGGCCCGGGACAGCTCGCCAAGGTGGCTGCCGATCAGCCGGCCATTACTGTCGTAGAACAGCGTGGTGGGCAGGGCCATCGAGCCGACGCGCTGGGCCAATTGCCCGGCGCCGTCGAACAGCACGTGGGTCAGGCTCAAGCCAGTGGTGGCGAGGAAGGTGCTGACGTTCTCGGGTGTTTCACCTTGGTTGACGAACAGGAAAGTCACGTGGGGATAGTCGCCCTGGGCCTGTTGCAGCACCGGCATTTCACGCCGGCACGGCGGGCACCAGGTGGCCCAGATGTTGATGACCAGTGGCTTGCCGCGGTAACTGTGCAACGCCACGGTCTGCCCGCCGGCGTTGCGCAGGCTCAGCTCAGGCAGCTCGGTGCCTTTGCTGTACAGGTGGCTGCCCAGGCTGCTCAGGCCCCAGAACAACGCGCCGCTGAACAATGCCCAGCCCAGCGGGCGGCGCAGGCCTGGTTGACGCCAGCCTTGCCAGAGCGCGGCCAGCACGATGCCGGCAAGGCCAGACCAGAACAGGAAGCCGCCGTCGCGGATGTCGATGACCTGCACCAGGTCATCCTGGTACATCGGCCAGTAGGCCACGACGAAGCCCAGGCGCGCGCACAGCACACCGATCAGAAACAGGTTGAACAGGGCCGACTCCGGGCTTTCGCCACCGCGTCGGGCGACCCACCAGCCGACCACGCTGGCGATCACCAGGGCGGTGAGCATCAGCAGGTGGTTGAGGGCCATGGTCAGTGGCCCGAGGGTTACGGTCAGCATCAGCCTTGGCTCCTGGTCTGGGTCCAGTGTTGCAGGAACGCGGCGGCATCCACTTCACCGGTGATGCGCCGTGCGCGGCGTTCGTCGCCTTCCGGGCCGACCCAGATGATGCTGGGCGGGCCGGGTACCTGGTAGCGTTGCAACAATGCCTTGCTCGCCGGGGTGTCGGCGGTCACGTCCAGGCGCAGCAGGTGCACGCCGGCCAGGCTGGCTTGCACGTCGGCGCGGGTGAAGACGTTTTTTTCCATGACCTTGCACGACACGCACCAGTCGGCATAGTAGTCGACCATCACCCACTGGCCACGGGCTTTGGCGGCCTCCAGTTCGCGTTGCAAGTCCTCGGGGCGGTTGACGGTGACAAAGGCATCCTCGGCGTGCTGCCCGCCCGCAGGCGCGGCACCCCCCGCGAACGGGCGCAGGGGTTGCCAGAGGTCATCCCCCCCGGCGGCCGCGCCGACCAGCAACAGGGCACCCCAGAGCGCGCCCAGCAACGGCACCGCGCGCAGTGCCGGCAACCGTTGCAGGGCCGGCCAGGCGGCCCAGGCCAAGGCGATCAGCCAGGCGCCGCTCAGGGCCAGCAGCAGGCTTTCTGGCAGCAGGCTGCGCACGGTATACAGGGCCATGGCCAGGAACACGAAGCCGAACACGCCCTTGACCCGATTCATCCATGCGCCGGGGCGTGGCAGGTAGCGATTGCCCAGGGTCACCAGCAACAGCAGCGGCACGCCCATGCCCAGGCCCAGGCTGAACAGCACCAGCGCACCCTGCAGCACGTCGCCGCTCTGGGCGATATACAACAGCGCGCCGGCCAGCGGTGCGGTCATGCACGGGCCGAGCAGCAAGCCAGAAAGCGCCCCGAGCAATGCTGCGCCGTACAGGTTGCCGCCACGAGTGCCTTGGCCGGCGCGATCGAGGCGATCGCGCAGGGCAGCGGGCAACTGCAGCTCGAAAGCGCCGAACATCGGCAGCGCCAGCAACACGAACAGCACCGCCAGGCTGCCCAGCAGCCAGGGTTGCTGCAACCAGGCCTGCAGGCTGGCGCCGAGCAGCGCGGCCACTACCCCCAGGGCGGCGTACACCAACGCCATGCTCAGCACGTAGACCCCGGCCAGCAGCCAGCCGCGCCGGGCGCTGGCGCCATTGCCGAGCACCAGCCCGGCAAGGATCGGCAGCATCGGCAGCGAGCAGGGGGTAAAGGCCAGCAGCAAGCCGAGGCCGAAGAAGGCCAGCAGGCCCCAGGCCAGGTTGCCCTGTCGCAGGTTGCTGGCCAAGGCCTGGTCGCTGGCCTGATCGGCGGCGGGGGCCACGCTGCCGCCCAAGTCGATGGCGGTGGTCTGCGGTGGGTAGCACAGGCCGGCGTCGGCACAGCCTTGCCAGCCCAGGCGCAGTTGGCCTTGCGCACTGGCCGGGATCAGCAGTTCGAGCTGGTCGCGGTACACCGCGCTGTCGCCGAAGAATTCGTCATGGTGGTTGAGCGCGGGGGGCAGCTGTGGCTGCTGCTCGGGGCTCAGGCCGTCGAACTTCAGGCGCTTCTGGTACAGGTAGTAGCCTTGCTTGATCTGGAAGAACAGGCGCATCTGGCCGTCGGGTTGGCGGTCGTGGCTCAGGACAAAGGCCTGGTCGACCGGCAGGAAGTCGGATTTGACCTCGAACGGGTTGGCTTGCAGGGGGCCGGCCAGCAGGAGGGCCAGGAACAGAAAGAGGGCGCGCATGTCTTCGCCTTGGCTATACGATGAAGTGGGCCATGCTGGCCTGGGTCGATTAACCCAAGGTTAACCCGGTCCTACATCCGCCTAAACGCACGCTCAAGGTCCATAATCCCCTCTTAATCCACCCGTGGTGCAGTATCTGCCTCACTTACCCCGGAGCCCCCACCATGCACGTTCTGCTCTGCGAGGACGATGACCTGATCGCCAGCGGCATCTGCGCCGGCCTCACCGCCCAGGGCCTGACCGTGGACCGGGTAGCCAATGCCGCAGGTGCGCGGGCGATGCTCCAGGCCGCGCAGTTCGATGTGATGATCCTCGACCTCGGCCTGCCCGACGAAGATGGCCTGAAGCTGTTGCGGCGCTTGCGTCAGCAGGGCGAGACCCTGCCTGTGCTGGTGCTCACCGCCCGCGATGCGGTCACCGACCGGGTCGATGGCTTGCAAGCCGGTGCCGACGACTACCTGCTCAAGCCGTTCGACCTGCGCGAGCTGGCAGCGCGCCTGCACACCCTGCTGCGCCGGGTGGCCGGGCGCGCGGTGAATGTCATCGAGCATGGGCCGCTGCGTTACGACCCTAGCAGCTGCGAAGCCTTCCTGGCCGGGCAGCCGGTCGATCTGTCCCGACGTGAGCAGGCGCTGCTCCAGGCATTGCTGCAGAACCCTGGGCGGGTGCTGTCCAGCGAGCAGTTGAAGGACTGCGTGTACGGTTTCAGCGACGAGGTCGAAAGCAACGCCCTCAACGTGCATATCCACCACCTGCGCCGCAAACTTGGCAACGGTATCGTCGAGACCGTGCGCGGCCTGGGCTACCGGCTTGGCCCGGCGCAAGCACCGGAAGAGGCTGCTTCATGAGCCTGCGGGTACGCCTGAGCCTGATCCTGGGCAGCGCCTTCGTGATTATCTGGGTACTGGCTGCCGCGTGGATGCTGCGCGACCTGCGCCAGCAGATGATGTTCTCCCTCGACCAGCGCCTGGTGGCCTCGGCACGCATGGTGGCCGGGTTGATCGACCAGTTGCCGCAGCCGCTGGCGGCCAAGGGCGAGGACGCGCACTTTTCCGCCGACCAGTTCAGCGTGCCGGATGGCATGGCGTGCCAGGTAAGCTCGCTGCGCGGCGAGATCCTGGCCAGCAACCACAAGCATGATGGCGCCATGGATGACCAGCGCAGCGGCTTCCGTGACCAGACCATCGACGGCGCATTGTGGCGTACGTTCACCTACAACCACGGCGATGTGCGCATCACCACCGCCGACCGCCACATGGAGCGCGAGGCCCTCAACCAGTCGATCCTGCTGGCCGCCTCGGCGCCGGTGCTGATGGCATTGCTCGGCAGCCTCGGCCTGTTGTGGATCGGCTTGGGCAAGGGCCTGGAGCCGCTCAACCGGATGCGCGACGCCTTGCGTCGAAGGCGCGCCGACAGCGTCGAGCCCCTGCAGGTGGCGGGCCTGCCCAGCGAGCTGCAGCCGCTGTTGGACACGCAGAACCAGTTGTTCCTGCGGATCGCCCAAACCATCGAGCGCGAACGGCGCCTGACCGATGACGCCGCCCACGAGTTGCGCAGCCCGCTGACGGCGATCAAGACTCACCTGCAGGTGGCGCGGATGACCGACGGCGCGGTGCGTGAACAGGCACTGGAGCATGCCGAGCAAGGTACCGACCGCATGCACCGCACGCTTGAGCAACTGCTGATGCTGGCGCGTGTGGAAGGCAGCCTGTCGTTCGAGGATGGCGTGCAGTGCAGCGCCGAGCAGGTCGCCCGCCAGGCGGTGCAGGATGCCGGCGGTGGCGATAACCGTCGCATCGTATTGCGCCTGCCCGAGGAGGCCACGCAAATCTACTTGGGCATGCCCGCGCCGCTGGCAGTTGCGGCCTTGCGCAACCTGCTGGACAACGCCCTGCGCCATGGTGGCGATAGCGCGGTGGAGCTGGAGGTGCAGATGACTGACGGCCAGGTGGGGTTCATGGTGCGCGACCACGGGCCGGGCATTGCCGAAGCAGACCTGCAGCACCTGACCGAGCGTTTCTGGCGCAACGGCCAGAGTGGCGGGTGTGGGTTGGGCTTGGCGATCGTCCAGGCAATCGTGCAACGCTGTGCCGGCAGCCTGCGCTTCGACAGCCGTGGCGATGGCTTGCGGGTGCTGTTGCAGGTACCGGCGCGTTCGGGGCGTTGATATGCGGCCTGGGCCGGCCTATTGGCCGGCCCAGGCTGTAAAAATCCCACAACAACCGCTAAATCCTCCTTGCGCTGAAGCGTTCTCCAAGCGACAACTACCCGCACACATCTGCTTACAGGGGCGTGGCGGGGCACTTTCGCTTGCTTGCGAGGATCTACCCATGTCGACCGCTTCCAGCTTTGCCCAGGTCTTGCCGGCCAGTGCGCCGCAACCCCTGTACGCGTTCACCGATTCGCCCTTGCTGCAACGCCAGCAGCAACAGGAATCCAACGCCCGCAGCTACCCGCGGCGCATCCCGCTGGCCCTCAAGCGCGCCCGTGGCATCCATGTCGAAGATGTCGAAGGCCGTCAGTTCATCGACTGCCTGGCCGGGGCCGGCACCTTGGCCCTGGGCCATAACCACCCGGTGGTGATCGAGGCGATCCAGCGTGTACTGGCCGACGAACTGCCGCTGCACACCCTCGACCTGACCACGCCGGTCAAGGACCGCTTTGTTCAGGACCTGTTCGGCGTGCTGCCCGAGGCGCTGCGCCGGGAAGCCAAGGTGCAGTTCTGCGGCCCGACCGGGACCGATGCCGTTGAGGCGGCGTTGAAACTGGTGCGCGGCGCCACGGGGCGCAGCACCGTGCTGGCCTTCCAAGGTGCCTACCATGGCATGAGCCAAGGTGCGCTGAGCCTGATGGGCAGCCACGGGCCCAAGCAGCCGTTGGGTGCCTTGTTGGGCAACGGTGTGCAGTTCATGCCGTACCCGTACGACTACCGTTGCCCGTTCGGCCTGGGTGGCGAAGCGGGGGTGAAGGCTAACCTGCATTACCTGGAAAACCTGCTGCTCGACCCAGAAAGCGGTGTGCCGCTGCCGGCGGCAGTGATTCTTGAAGTGGTGCAGGGCGAGGGCGGGGTGATCCCGGCCGATATCGAGTGGCTCAAGGGCGTGCGGCGGATCACCGAGCAAGCGGGGGTGGCGCTGATCGTCGACGAGATCCAGAGCGGCTTCGCCCGCACCGGGCGGATGTTCGCCTTCGAGCATGCCGGTATCGTGCCGGACGTGGTGACCTTGTCCAAGGCAATTGGCGGCAGCCTGCCGCTGGCAGTGGTGGTGTACCGCGACTGGCTGGACACCTGGAAGCCGGGCGCCCATGCCGGCACCTTCCGTGGTAACCAGATGGCCATGGCAGCAGGTTCCGCAGTGATTAATTACCTGGTCGAACATCGCCTGGCCGAGCATGCCGAGGCCATGGGCCAGCGCCTGCGCCAGCATTTGCTTCACCTGCAGCGGGATTACCCGCAACTGGGTGATATCCGTGGGCGTGGGCTGATGCTTGGGGTGGAGTTGGTCGACCCGCAGGGCCAGCGCGATGCCCTGGGCCACCCTGTGGCCAACCGTGAGCTTGCGCCGAAGGTGCAGCGTGAGTGCCTCAAGCGTGGCCTGATCCTGGAGCTGGGTGGTCGCCATGGCGCAGTAGTGCGCTTCCTGCCGCCGTTGATCATCAGCGGCGAGCAGATCGACGACGTGGCGCAGCGGTTTGCCGAAGCCCTCAGGGCAGCTGTCTGATCATTACCGGGGCCGCCTTGCGGCCCAATCGCCGGCAAGCCGGCTCCCACCGGGTTCGGCGCGAGCTTTGGTAGCAACTGTCTTGTGGTGCTTGTTCCGGCCTCTTCGCGGGCAAGCCCACACAGGTAACTGCGCAGGCTCAGACCTTGTGAGGAACCCTGTGGGAGCCGGCTTGCCGGCGATTGGGGCGCACAGCGCCCCCGGCATTACTGCATCAGTCGAATGTGCGCCCGGCTCGCCAATACCCCATCAGCGTCAGGCAGTCTCGCGGCAATCCGCGTTCCTTGATCAAGTACCGGCGGATATCCATCACGGTCGCCGACTCGCCCGCCACCCAGGCATGGAATGCGCTGTGGCGTGTGCTGGCCTGTTCCCACAAGATGCGCGTGTCGATGTCCACCTCTTCCAGTTTCAGCCGGGGTGCGGCGCTGCCATTGGGCAGGCTGGCCAGTTCGCGCACGGCATGCTGCATGGCCTGGCCATGCGCGCAGTGCAACAGCTCGCGGGGCAGCCAGTGCACGTGGGCGGCGGCGCTGTGGCGCAGCGCCAGGCAGTCGGCCTCCAGGGGCACCTCGATAAAGGCTTGCACCGCAAGCTCGGGTTGCATGTCGGCCAATTGCTCAAGAATGCCGGCGATGGCCGGTAGCGCCGTTTCATCGCCTATCAGCAAAACATTGCGTACGCCTTGCGGCGGCTTCCATTCATAACCGCCCGGGTCACCGGCATAGGCCAGATTGGGGGCAACCATTTGCAGGCCATCGCCCACCTGGGCGTGGGTGGCCCAGGCCGAGGCAGGCCCGTTGACGCCGTGCAACACGAAATCGACATCGACCTCCAGGGCTTCCCGGCGCAAGTCTCGAATGGTGTAGGTACGCATCGGCGGGCGTTGGGCTGGCGGCAGGGCGCTGTGCGCGGCCTTCCAGTGCAGCTCGTTCGGCAGGCTCGGCAGCGAGCCATCGGGGGCCGGGAAGAACAGCTTCACGCGCTGGTCAGGGGCCAAGGTGCACATTTGCGCAACATCGGGGCCGGTGAAGACCAGGCGCGTCAGCGACGGGCTGAGGCTGATGCGCCGGGCCAGCACCAGGTCGAACACGCGGTAGGCGCTGGTGCTCGGCGAGCGGCCCTTGACCAGCCGGCGCAAGCCTTGCTGCAGCGCCTGGGACAGGCGGGTGGGGTTGGCCATGCGGGAGTCCTCTTGCAAGCGGTTTCTCTAGGAACGAGCCGACGCCACTGCAAATTAACCCCGCAGGTGCGGCTACCAGCCGCGCCCGGAATTCACCCAGAAGTTCACCGACAACGACGTCGACACCGACTGCACCTGGTGGAACCACCCTTCAGGCAGGAACAACAGGTCACCGGCCTGCAGCACCACGCGCAGGAACGGCACGTCACGCGCGGCTGGGAAGCGCTGGTAGTCCGGTGCGTCGGGGTTGAAATCGCAGCCGTCCAGGCCGCCCTTGGGGCTGGTCGACCAGGTGCCCAGCGCCGCACGGTGGTGGGGCGCAGCCAGGATGAACGACTTCTGCCCCCACACCTGGGCGAACAGGTTGTCGGTGTCGTCGCGGTGCAGGGGCGTCAGGGTGCCCTTTGGGCCGATCCAGATGCGTGGCGAGATGAAGCGCTGGCGCTCGAAGTAGTCCGGAAAGCGGATCAGGGTCAGGAGCTTTTCCGGGACGATGTTGTTGCCCATGTAAGCCGGCGTTTCGCCAGGCTTGGCCGGGGTGTCCAGCGAGGCGATGAAATCGGCCATGGAGGTCGAGCGGAAGTCGCGGTCGGTAGAGAAGGTTTTCTTGACGTAGTCACCGTGCCGGGTAATGCCTTGCAGTTCGGCGAAATGCTCAAGCGACGCTTCGCGGCCCATGGTGAACAGTGGCCAGTCCTGCAGGGCATCGCTGAGCACCACCGGTATGCCGTGCGCCAGGTAGTCGCTTTGAAACCGTTGCAGGGGCATGTCTGCCCGGGCAATGCGCTGCACCTCGCGCTGCACCGGCAGCGCGGCCGAGACCCGCTCGCTGAGGCGTGCCGGCGTTGGGTAGCGCTGGTTCATCGCCACCTTGGTCGCTGCGGCGCCTTTGCGGGCGTTGTTGATGATTTGCGGTAGCAAGGTGGCCAGGCCCATGTTGCCGGTGATCTTCAGGCGTGCGCTGGCGAACAGCTCCTCGACGTTGGCCGTGCCGCCCATGATGCCGAGGAAGTCGCGCTCGGCCACCTCGATGGTGACATCCGGGGTGCTGTGCCGGCCTGCACCGGTGCGGCTGGTGTCGCGCACTTCCGACCAGAAGGCACGGTCCGGGCCGAAGACGAACTGGAACACGCCTTCGATGCCGACGGCATGGGCGTTGGCGAACAGTTTGCTGAGGATGCTCTGAAGGTCCACGGTTAGCCTCTGACGGGATTTCGTTGTGCAGGGATAACGAGTGTGTCGGCCATCGATTTAGCGGCGCTTACGGCTAATTTTCGGTGGGCCTTCTACGTCCCGTAGGGACAGCAGTCATATTGTTCAAGCAAGGATCCGACATGGCATTGCACCCTGATCTGGCGGGATTTCTGGAGCTGGTCGAATTTGGCCGGTTGACGGGCAGAAGCCTGCCCATGCACGCGATGGACGTGGCCCAGGCCCGGGCCGAGTTCGAGGGCAGTTCGCAAGTGCTCGACCCAAGCCCGCCCGGCAGCGTGGCGGTGAGCGAGCTGCAGGTCCCGGCGCGCGATGGCGCCAGCCTGCCAGCACGGCTGTACCGCGAGGGCGGCGCAGGCGATGCCTTGCAGCCGGTGATCTTCTACCTGCACGGTGGTGGCTATGTGGTGGGCAGCCTCGACTCGCATGATTCGGTGTGCCGCCGCCTGGCAGCCATGGGCGAGTTCGCGGTGCTGGCGCCGGACTACCGATTGGCGCCGGAGCAGCAGTTTCCGATAGCGCTGCACGATGTGCTGGATGCCGCCAACTGGCTGGCCGAGCAGGCTGGGGCGTTGGGCTTGGACAACCGCCGGGTGGTGGTGGCCGGGGACAGCGTCGGTGCCAGCCTGGCCGCCGTGCTGGCCATCACGGTCGTCGAGCAGCCCGAAGCGCTGGCGTTCAAGCCGCTGGCGCAGTTGCTGTTCTACCCGGTGACAGACATTTCCTGCCAGCGCGACTCTCACCGCGAGCATGCCGAGGGGTACCTGCTGGAAACGCCTACCCTGGAATGGTTCTACCAGCACTATGCGCCGCAGCCGGAGCAGCGTCTGGACTGGCGTGTGTCGCCCTTGCTGTCGACGGTACGCGAGCCGTTGGCGCCGGCGTACCTGTTCGTGGCCGAGTACGATCCGTTGCATGACGAAGGGCTTGCCTACCGAGACTGGCTGGTGGCGGGGGGGACCGAGGTGACGTTTGCTCGGGTCGAGGGGCTGACCCATGACTTCTTGCGAATGTCCGGGATTGTGGGGCAGGTGGGGGAGATTTATCAGGATGTGGGGGGCTGGCTCAGGAAGGTTGGGGGTTAGTTTGGGGGCACTGGGGCCGCTTTGCGGCCCTTTCGCGACGCAAGGCCGCTCCTACAGGGCAGCGCTTCACCTGAGGATAGCGCTGGACGTGTAGGAGCGGCCTTGCGTCGCGAAAGGGGTGCGAAGCGCCCCCCGCATTCTTCAAGATCAACTCACCCGCCGCCCCAGCACATCGACCAAGCGGTCGATCTCGGCCTCGGTGTTCAGCAGCCCAGGCGCGGTACGCACCACCGGCCCAGCATCACGTGACACGGCATCGACGACAATGCGCTGGCTGTTGAGATACCCGGCCACGTCATCCGCATCCTGGCCCTTGACCCTGAAAAAGGTAAACCCAGCCGAGTACTGGGCACTGCGCGGCGTCACCAGTTCGACCGCTTCAACCGCCTCAAGACGCTGCTTGAGGTAGTCATTGAGCCCATGAATACGCGCCTGGATATTCGCCTTGCCCTGCTGCAGGTGCAGCTCGAATGCCTTGCCCAGCGCCCAGCGGTGCTCAAAGGCATGGTAGCCGCCTGGGGTCATGACGGTGGCGAAGTCTTCATTCTCGGAAAACGTGGCAATGGTCGGGTTCAGCTGCTTGAGCTCGGTGGAGGCCGCGCAGATGATCCCGGTGCCACGTGGCCCGAACATCCACTTGTGGGTGCCGGCGATGAAGTAGTCGCAGTTCAGGTCGGCAAAGCGCATGTCCTCGACGCCAAAGCCATGTACCCCGTCGATCACGTAAATAATGTGGTCGTTCTCGTCGCGCTGGCGATTGACCTCGCGTACCAGTGCGCCAATCTCACCCACCGGCAGCTTCACACCACTACCCGAATGGACCCAGGTCATGCCCAGTACCCGCGTCTTGGCGCTGATGGCCGCAGCCAGGGTGCCGAGTACCTGGTCGGTGCTGACCTGTGACGGGTTCTCGAACAGGCGCAAGCGGCGCACCGGCGTGCCATCGCGGGCAGTGCGGAAACTCATCGTCTGGCGCGCCGCCGAATGCTCGTGCACGGTGGTGAGAATTTCCTGCCCAGGTGCAAGCTTCAGGCCGCCATAGATCAGGCCCAGGCCTTCCGTGGTGCTGCCGGTCAGGGCGATCTGTCGGGGGTTTACCTCAAGGTAGCGACCGGCCCATTCACGCACTGCGGCCTCTTGCTTCCACTCCGCCTGGCTGTCCCAGTCAACCCTGCGCGCCGGGTGGCGGTCGAAGCTCGCACGCAAGGCCTCGATGGCCTCGCGCACCGGCTTTGGGTGTGACGTGATCAGAAAGTTGGCGAAGTGCGCGTAGGCGGGGTCCAGGTCGAACAGGCCGCGAAAGGCGGCCCAGGCGTCGCTGCCAGCGGGTGGTAATGGCGCGGCCTGAGCGCCCGGCAGCAACTGGCTGGCCAAGGGCAGGGCCGCGGCCAGCAGGCCTGCCTGCTTGAGGAAGGTACGGCGGTCGTTCATGAAGGCGCTCGCAGGGTTATCGGGACGAAGTGGTGGCGGGTTGCGCGGCGTGCTGCACCTGCTCCCACACCCGCAGGAAGTTGCCGCCCCAGAGCTTGGCGATATCGGCCTCGGAATAGCCCCGGGTGATCAGTTCGGCAGTGACGTTGCGCGCTTCGCTTGCGTCGTGCCAACCGTCGATGCCGCCGCCTTCATTGAAGTCCGAGCTCAGCCCCACATGGTCGATGCCGACCTTGCGCACCGTGTAGTCGATGGCGTCGCCGAAGTCCTTGAGCGTGGCCGGTGGCTCTTCGTCGAGGATGCCGTACAACGCGTTGGCGTACTGGCCCACCTTCTGCTCGGGCCAGCCGGCGATGACCGGGTCACCCGGCATCAGCGCGTAGTTGAGGTTGGCCAGCGGCGGCAAGTCGTAGCGGGCGCGCAGGGCGTTGAGTTTGTCCTGGGTTTTCGCGCTCAGTGGCTTGAGGTAGGTGGAGAAGGCCACCAGTTGAATCACGCCGCCGCTGTCCTTGATCAGTTGCATTTCCTTGTCGGACAGGTTGCGGGCAATGTCGACCATGGCGCGTGGCGCAGAGTGCGACGCCACCACCGGCGCGCGGCTGAGGCTGACCGCCTGGCTCAGTGCCTTGCTCGACATCTGCGACACATCGATGATCACACCCAGGTCGTTAAGGCGCTGTACGGCGCGTTTGCCGACTGGCGAAAGGCCGTCCAAAGCATCGGCGGTGTCATTGAAAAACGGCAACGGGCGCGAAGAGTCGGCCCAGCTGTTGTTGCCCACGTAGCTGAAGCCGAACATGCGCACGCCGCGGGCGGCCCAGCGGTCGAGCTGGTCGATATCGTCGCCCAGGGCATAGGCATTGAGCATGCTGAGGAACACCGCGAACTTGCCTTCGCCGTGCAGGCGTCGCATGTCTTGCGGGGTGTAGGCGATACCGACCTGTTCGGGGAAGTCGCGGACCATGGCGTCGATGGCGTTGTAGCGCACGTCCTGGGTGTGGCGTGCGGCTTCGACGAAGCCTGCGGTCGGCCGGTGCGGGCCATCGTCGCCGGTCCACGATTCGGGCCAGGCGAAGATCGTCAGCGCGGCGCCAGACAGCCGCCCGCGCGCGGCCTTGGCCAGGTCGAAGCGGCCATTGCCATCCTTGTCGGCCTCGCTGCCCTCAGTGCCGAAAGTCAGCGGCAGGGTGACATGGCTGTCGAACGAGATGATGCGTTCCTGCAGGTCGTTGGCCTGGCGCACCACCTCTCTGGAGTAGCCGGCCGGCGTGGTGAAGTAGTGCCAGGCGGCAAATCCGGCACCTGCGGTCACGGCCGCGGCCAGGCTGATAAACAGGGCTTTTTTCCAGCGTGGAGTCGTCATCTTGGTCTCAGTAGGTTCACCGTCGAGGGATGGGCACAGAGGCCGCCGCTACCTGGAGTGAACGAGCCCACCCCGTGGAAATTTAGCCAGCCGTGGCGGCGCCCCTGCGTCGGCAGCGGTAAATTTCGCGGTGTGGACAACGTTCTAGCCTTGGACGGGCTGTGCTCCACGGCCGCAATAAATGCACAGGTAGTTGCAATGACGATTTCTCGACGCGGGTTCATCGCCGGTGTGGCATTGACGGGCGTGGTGGTGCCCGGTGCGTTGTATGTACAGCGCCAGCGGGCCGCCGAGGCGTTTCCGGAAACCCCTGGCGAGGCGGTCGTCGAACGGGCTGATACGCACCTGCAGCAGTTGGGTGACACCTTGCGCGGGATCTGGCGCTGGACCTTGCATGGCAAGGACGCGGGCCTGCAAGGGTTGCCTGAGGGCGAGCTGGAGCTGTTCCTGGATGTTGCGCCCAGTGGGCGGGCGTTGCGCGGCTACTTGGATACCCCCGAGCGCCTACGCAGCGATGAACAGCCGCGTTACCGTGTGGTGGGCGACCTGCTGGCAGACAAACCGGGCACTTTACGCTGGCGCTTGTTCTCGAGCCGGCCAGGTGAGGTGCAGGCCCGCTACGAATGCCATATCGTCATCGACGAGGTCTGGGGCCGCTTCGGCAATGCCGGGCCTGCGACCCTCAACGGGCGCATTGCGCCACTGGACCGAGCGTTGTCGCTGCCGGTGCAAGACAACCACTTTCTGGCGCTGAAACACACCTTCCCCGAGGCGCGCGAGCGCACGCCGTTAAGCCCGCAACTGCTGGCCTGGTTGATCACCCCGGAGCACCGACTGTTCCACCAGTTGTGGCATTCCTCGCGTGACAAATGGCACAAGCTGGACAAAGACAAGCAAGCCGCCCTGCGCGGCTTGGGCTGGCAGCCGGGGCCGCGTGATCGGGAGCGTGACGCGCGCGGCCGTCACAAGGATCGCAACGGTTCGGGTGAGGATTTCTTTTTCATGCACCGGCACATGCTTGGCAGTGCCCGTGCCTTGCAGGACCTGCCTTCATGGACGCGGTTTCCGCAGCCACAACCGGAGCTTGAGCGCGACCGTGCCGGGTTCGCCCGCTATTGGGACAACCATGACGGCAACGCCTTGCCGCCCACCTGGTTGGCGAGTGGTGATGCGGAATACACCCAGTGGGTGCGCGACATCAAGAACCCGGATACCTACCATGGCAACTTCCAGGTCTGGGAGTCGCGTTACAGCGACCCGGACTACCTGAGCACACTGACCCTGGGCCAGTTCGGTTCAGAGGTGGAGCTGGGCCTGCATGACTGGCTGCACATGCGCTGGGCTTCGGTGCCGCGTGACCCGGCCAACGGCATGCCGGTGCCGACGGCGCGCACGCCTGACGACTTTGCAGCGCGTTGGTTTGCGGCCGAAAACGACTTTCTGGGTGACCCGTTTTCATCCCATGTAAACCCGGTGTTCTGGCACTTTCATGGCTGGATCGATGACCGCATCGAGGACTGGTTCCGCGCCCATGAGCGGGTTCACCCCGGCGAGTTGCGGCGCCTGGAAGTCAATGGCGTGCCTTGGTTTGCGCCAGGGCGCTGGGTCGAAGTGTCGGACCCTTGGCTAGGGCCTGACACCCATGGTTGCTCGACGGTGCCGGGCTTGCGGCCGGGGCGCAGCGTCGAGATGGACCCGGAGACGATGAAGCTGGCTTTGCGCATCATCTACAGCGATGAAGACCTGTTCGGTAAGTTACGGCCGAAGGTGCCCCAGCGGCCTTGGTATGCGCGCAATCTGAAGGTGGCGCAGCGGTCGCTTTGATCGTGATGGTGTGGAGGCCTGGGGTTTAGGGGGAGGGATTTTCGGTGGGTTTTAGATCGAGCGCCGCCCGCGCGGCGCATCGCGAGCAACGCTCGCTCCTACGTTTGTTTTTGGCCAATAACGCCTGTGACAGGCGCACGCGACCGCCTTGTTTGTTCGACGCGATATCGCGCCATGCGCCAAGGCGGTCGCGCGCATTTGTCCCAGGAATAACTGGCCCGAAACAAACGTAGGAGCGAGCGTTGCTCGCGATGCGCCGCGCGGGCGGCGCTCGATCTTAAACCCGCAGCAAATCCATCGCCCTACACTACCGCTCAACCTTCCACCCACCCCCCAACGCCTTGTACAGCGCCACACTCCCTTGCAGCCGTGCCAAGCGCAGCTGCGCCTGCTGATCCTGGGCCAGGTACAGGGTGCGCTGGGTTTCAAGCACGCTGAGCAGGGTCTCGGCGCCCGCGCCATAGCGCTGCTGGGCCAGCTCGAAAGCCAGGCGCGCCTCCTGCACTTCCTCGTCCTGCCACCGGCGTTGGCGGTCCACGCCGTGAATCGCATTGAGCGCTTTCTCGACATCGGCGAAACCGGCCAGGATGCTGCCCCGGTACGTCTCCAGCAACTCAGCTTGCTCGGCCTCGGCCAGGTCGCGAGAAGCGCGCAGCCGGCCGTTGTTGAAGATCGGCGCGACCAGCCCGGCGCTGAGGGTATAAAAAGAGCTGTCGAGCACATGAGCAAAGGTATTGGCGCCACTGCCCAGGTTGGCCCCTAGGGTCAGCTTGGGCAGCATCGCCGCCCTGGCCACCTGTACGTTGGCGCTGGCCGCTGCCAGCCGCGCTTCGGCGGCGGCGATGTCGGGGCGACGGGCCAGCAGTTCGCTAGGGACGCCGCTGCCAATGGACGGCCACTGCAGCGCATCGAACGCTTCACGGCTGGGCGGCAGGGCCTGCACCGGGTCGCCGAGCAGCGTCGCCAAGGTGACCCGGCTGTCTTGCCACTGCTGTTCGAGCAACGGCACTTGCCGTTCCTGGGCGGCCACCAGGCTGCGCTGCTGGGCCAGTTCCAGGCGTGTGGCCGAGCCGGTGCGCTGGCGGGCTTCGACCAGGCCCAGCACGTCACGTGCATTGCGCAGGTTGAGCCGGGCGATGTTCAGTTGCGCTTCCAGGGCCAGGCCTTGCAGGTAGCTGTCGGCCACGGCGCTGACCAAGGTTAGCTCGACCGTCTGCCGGTCGAAGCGGCTGGCATCGAGGCTGCGCAAGGCGCTGGCCCGTGCTGCGCGCAGGCCGCCCCAGAAGTCGATCTCGTAGCTGGCGCTGAGTTTCAGGTCGAACGCGGTGCTGGTGCGTTCGCTGCTGCTGACGTCCAGCTGGTCGTTGCCTTCACCCTTCAACAGCCGCTGGCGGCTGCCATCCAGGCCCAGGTTCAGTTCGGGCAGCAATGGCGCGCCAGCGATGACGGCCTGGGCCTGGGCCTGGCGCACACGCGCCGTGGCGGCCGCGAGGTCATAGGCGTTGAGCCGGGCACGCTCGACCAGGCGGTCCAGCTCGCTGCTGGCAAACGCGCGCCACCACTGTGCTGATGGCAGCTCGGTGGATGACGGCGCGGCCTCGCCTTGCCAGGCGTGCGGCGCGGCAATCCCGCTGTCAGGCGTGGGCGGCGTGCTGCAGGCGGCAAGGCTCAGGCACAAGGTCAACAGGCTGATACGGCTTGGCAAGGTCATGGATTATTCGCTGGTAAGGGCTTTGACCGGGTCGAGTCGGGCGGCTTTGCGGGCCGGCATGAAGCCGAACACGATGCCGGTGACGACAGCGCAGGCGAACGCGCCGAATATGGCAGGCAGGGCGAAGGCTACGGCAACCTCGGCCAGCATCAGGCCGCCGCCGATGGCCAGGGCCAGGACGATGCCGGCCACGCCGCCGACCATCGACAGCATCACGGCCTCGCTGAGAAACTGCCGCAGGATGTCGCGCTGGCGCGCGCCGGTGGCCATGCGGATGCCAATCTCACGAGTACGCTCGCGCACGGTCATGAGCATGATGTTCATCACCCCGATGCCGCCCACCAACAACGAAATCGCGGCAATCGCCCCCAGCATCAGCGACAGGCTATTCTGCGTGCGTGCTTCGGCCTGGATCAGTGCTGCGTCGTTGGTCAGCTCGAAATCCTGACGGCCCTGGTGACGCTGGCGCAGCAAGTGATCGATGGCCACTTCGGCTTCGTTGACCCGGGTGGAGTCGTGCGCGGCGACGGCGATGTAGTCTGGGTCGCGCTGGCCGAACAGGCGGATAGCCGCGGCGGAGTAGGGCACCGCGATGCGCCCGTCGCTGTCCTGGTCGCCGGAACTGGCGCCTTTACCGGCCAGAATGCCGACGACTTGGAAAGGCACATTGCCGATCAGGATGTATTGCCCCAGCGGGTCGCGCCCAAGGTCCAGCATCTTTTCCCGCACCTTCTGGCCGATCACCGCCACAGGCGCGGCACTGGCTTCGTCGGCCTCGGTGTAAAAGGTGCCCTCGACCGCCGGCCAGTTGAAGATCTCCGGGAACCAGATGTTGTTGCCGCCGACATAAAACTGCTGGCTGTTGTTGCCGTGGCGCACCATCAGTTTGTCGCCGATCACCGGCATGACGTGCTTGACCTGTGGCAGCTCGCCGATGGCCGCGACGTCGTCGAGGGTGATGGTGCCGGCCTGTTCACCCAGCGTTGCCGGCTTGCCATTGAGGTAGAGCACGTTCGAGCCAAACGCCGCCATTTGCGCCATGACCTGGCGCTTGCTGCCTTCGCCGACGGCCAGCATGACCACCACCGAGGCTACCCCGATGACGATGCCGAGCAGGGTCAGGGCGGTGCGAAAACGGTTGACCCACATCACTCGCCAGGCGGCCTGCAGGGCTTCGACCAGTTCACCTTTCCAGGCCCCGCGCAGGGTGGCGCCGCGGCCCAGGCGCTGGCGCAGGTCGTCGGCCTGCAGCCCTTGGCGTGTGGGGGGCGGTGGCTGCTCGGCGGCCGAATCGCTGATGATCAGGCCATCGCGGATTTCAATGACCCGCTGCGCCCGCGCCGCCACGTCGCGGTCGTGGGTAATCAGGATGATCACATGGCCCTGGCTGGCCAGTTCGTCGAGTAGCGCCATGACTTCGGTGCCGCTGTGGCTGTCGAGCGCGCCGGTGGGTTCGTCGGCGAGGATGATGTGGCCACCGTTCATCAGTGCCCGGGCAATCGATACGCGTTGTTGCTGGCCGCCGGACAACTGGTGCGGGCGGTTGCCCGTGCGGCTGGCCAGGCCCAGGCGGGTGAGCAGGGCGGTGGCGCGCGCGTGCCGCTCGCTGGCGGCGATACCGGCATAGATGGCCGGCATCTCGACGTTCTCCTGGGCCGAACCCGAGGGGATCAGGTGGTAGCCCTGGAAGACGAAGCCAAAGGCTTCACGGCGTAACCAGGCCAGTTCGTCGCTGTCCAGCTCGGCCACGTCCTTGCCCGCAAAGTGGTAGCTGCCAGCGGTTGGCCGGTCGAGGCAGCCGAGGATGTTCATCAGCGTCGATTTGCCGGAGCCGGAGGCGCCGACGATGGCGACGAACTCGCCGGGGTGGATGCGCAGGCTGATGCCCTGGAGGATGTCGACCTTGGGGGTATCGACGCCGCCGTAGGATTTACGGATGTCGATCAGTTCGATCAGGGGCGTAGTCATTCAACCTCCGCTGACGCTGGGGGCGCCGATCACCAGGCGCTCGCCTTCGCTGAGGCCGTCAAGGACCTGCACCCGCAGCCGGTCGCTCAGGCCGGTCTGGACCTGGCGTTGTTCCACTTCGCCTTTGCTGTTGAGTACCCGGGCGAGGCGCAAGCCATTGTTGTCGTCCAGTGCGGCAAGCGGCACGGTCAGCACTTGGCTGGCCTGGCCGGCGACAAAGAACACCTGCGTGGTCATCTCGGCCATCAGGGCGCCATCCGGGTTGTCGACATCCAGCAGCACGGTGTACTGCACCACCTGGCTGCCGGTGGTGCCATTGGTGGCGCTGGTCGGGCTGCCGCCGCCCTGGCTGCTCTGGTCCAGCGGTTTGGGCGGGATCGGCAGGATCTGCCGGACCGTGCTGGTCCAGCGGCGCTTGCCGCCGGCCAGGGTGGTGAAGTAGGCGGTCATGCCGGGCTTGACCTTGCCGATGTCGGCTTCCGACACCTGGGCCCAGACGGTCATTGGCGAAAGCCTGGCGATGCGCAGGATCAGAGGGGTCTGCTGTTGGGCATTGAGGGTCTGGCCTTCTCGGGCATCGACCGCTACCACGGTGCCGTCCATGGGGGCATAAATGCGCGTGTAGCCCAGTTCCGCCTCGTCGCTGCGCAGGTTGGCCTGGGCCTGACGAATCTGCGCCTGGAACATGTCGATGCGGGCCTGAGTCACCTTGAGCTGGGCATCGGCCGTCTGCACGTCTTCGTCACGGGTCGCACCGGCGGCCGCCAGGTCACGCTGGCGCTTGAGCTGCTGCTGGGCCAGTTGAAACTGTGCACGTTGCTCGGCCAGTTGTGCCTTGAGGTTGTCGATCGAGTAACGCCCGGCGTCTAGCCTGGCTTGCTGGGTGGACGGGTCGATCTCGACCAGCAGTTGGCCTTTGCGTACCTGGTCACCGGCTTCAACGTGCAGCTTGTGGATCTGCCCGGAAGCCTGGGCGCCCACGTCGACGTAGCGCCGCGGCTGCAGGGTGCCCAGGGCAGTCACGCTGCTTTCGATGTCGGCACGGGTGACGGCGACTGTGCTGATCGGCTGCGCGCCAAAGGGCAGGGTCTTCCAGGCCAGCAAACTGCCCAGGCTCAGCAGGGCCAAGCCACTGAGCAGTAGCCGACGGCGGGTGTGGGGTAAACGTCGCATGCAGACTTCCAGCCAGGAGTGAAGGCCACGCGCAGCGCAAAAGCGGCGCGCACTGAGGTCCCAGATAGACGAAGGCTAGCGGGCGGGATTTAGCGTACAGGGCAGGAGGATGTCGTGTTGCTGAGAATAATTATAATTTGTAAGATCGCACGTTGACATCACTTCGGTCCTGCACAGCTTTGTGAAAAGGCTTTCAGAAAAAGCAGCAGGGCCCTCTCAGGTAACGTCGTGGAACATTACTATCGCGAACTGGTGGGCTTCCTTTCCGCGCGCCTGGGCAGTCGTCAGGCGGCCGAAGACGTTGCGCACGATGCTTATCTGCGGGTGCTGGAGCGCACCGATGCGGAACGGATCGAGCACCCGCGTGCCTTTCTGTACCGTACCGCGCTCAACCTGGTGGTCGACCGTCACCGACGGCATCAGGTTCGCCAGGCCGAGCCACTGGAGGTGCTCGACAGCGACGAGCGTTGGCATAGCCCAGCGCCCACCCATGACATGCAGCTCGATCAGCGCCTGGCGCTGATGCAGCGCGCCCTGGATGAACTGGGCAAGGTCTGCCGCGACTGCTTCCTGTTGCGCAAGCTTGATGGCCTGTCGCATCAGCAGATTGCCGAGCACCTGGGGGTGTCACGCAGTGTGGTGGAAAAGCACATCGTCAATGCCATGAAGCACTGCCGTGTGCGCATGCGCGAGTGGGAATCCTGAAAGTCTGGTGAAAGAGAAATGAAAATTCCGTCAAGCATCGACTTGATTTATGCAGGTTTCCCGACAACTATCTAGGTAGACCCCAGCCAGGCAAAGCTTTGGCGATTGCCGTTACTGGCGCAGTATGGTCAGGGAGTGTCCCTTTTTACCTAACTGCCCAGGTCCGAAAATGGCAAACAAGACCCTGCGCATCCTCATCGCCGACGAGCACCCCAGCCAGCGCTTGCAGCTGGAAAAGTTGCTCAATGGCCTGGGCTATTACCGGATTGCGCCCGTGGACAGCTTCGAGGAGCTGCAACGCCTGGTGCAATCTGCTTTGCAGCCTTTTCATCTGTTGCTTGGCAATATTGAACTGGCCAGCCACGTCGGCGTCGACCTGGCGCGTTTCTGCCGGGTGAGTACGCAAATCCAGCACGCCCTGCTTTACCACTCCCAGCAGTTGCAAGTGCCTTCGGTGCCGCAAACCGAGCGCCAATCCGTGAGCGTGAGCCTGCCGCAAGCGCCCGATAACGAGGCATTGGAATCGTTCATGGCGATCATCGATGCGCCGCTTTTGGTCGGCAAGCTGCCCCTGCCAGCTGCCGTGCCCGCCAGCGCGCTGCACCCGCGCCCGCGGGTGAACTTCGCGCACACGGTCTTCAGCCGCTAGCGCCGATGTGGGCGGGGCAAGGGGGCAGCTATTTGCTATCCTCTTGCCCTTTGCCGATCTGCGGACTCTGCCATGACTGCCATCGATACCGCTCGCCCGCCACGGTTCAGCCGTGGCGACCACCGGACCTTGGGCCTGGCGGCACTGGGTGGCGCGCTGGAAATCTACGATTTCATCATCTTCGTGTTCTTCGCCCTGACCCTCAGCAAGCTATTTTTCCCGCCAGAAATGCCTGAATGGCTGCGCTTGCTGCAAAGCTTCGGGATCTTCGTCACTGGTTACCTGGCGCGGCCACTGGGCGGTATCCTGATGGCGCATTTCGCCGATCATCTGGGGCGCAAGCGGGTGTTCAGCCTGAGTATCCTGATGATGGCCCTGCCGTGCCTGCTGATCGGTGTGATGCCGACGTACGCCGACATCGGCTACGCGGCGCCGTTAATCCTGCTGGCGCTGCGCATTCTGCAGGGGGCGGCTGTCGGCGGCGAAGTGCCCAGTGCCTGGACGTTCGTTGCCGAGCATGCGCCACCTGGGCGACGGGGCTATGCCCTGGGCTTCTTGCAGGCTGGGCTTACCTTCGGTTACTTGCTGGGCGCACTGACGGCCACGCTGCTGGCACAGGTGTTTACCCCCGAAGAAATTCTCGACCATGCCTGGCGCTACCCCTTCCTGCTGGGTGGGGTGTTTGGCGTGATAGGGGTGTGGCTGCGCCGGTGGCTCAGCGAAACGCCCGTGTTCCTGGCCTTGCGCGAGCGCCAGGAGCAGCCGGTGGCGTTCCCGCTGCGGCGCGTGTTGGGCGAGCATCGCCGGGCGCTGATCCCAGCGGCGCTGCTGACCTGTGTGCTGACGTCGGCGGTGGTGGTGCTGGTGGTGATTACGCCGACGGTGATGCAACAGCGTTTTGGCATGACTGCCGGGCACACCTTTGCCCTCAGCAGTGCGGGCATTGTTTTCCTTAATATCGGTTGTGTGCTGGCCGGCCTGCTGGTCGATCGCCTGGGCGCCTGGCGTGCCCTGATGATCTACAGCCTGCTGCTGCCGCTGGGCATCGGTGTGTTGTATGCAAGCCTGGTGGGCCAGTGGGGCGCAACCTGGCTGGCTTATGCCGTGGCAGGGCTGTGCTGTGGCGTGGTGGGCGTGGTGCCGTCGGTGATGGTCGGGCTGTTCCCTGCGCAGATTCGGGTGTCGGGCATTTCCTTCACGTATAACGTCGCCTATGCCCTGTGGGCCAGCACCACGCCGCTGGCGCTGATCGCCTTGATGCCGTGGAGCCCATGGGTATGTGTCGGGTTTTGTCTGATCATGGGCATGGTGGGGCTGCTCACTGCCCTGTACTTCGGGCGTCGCGAGCCCTTGGCGTTTGCGGCGGAGCCCATGCCAATCATGTGCGGTGACAAATGACCCACTAGCGACTGGCAAGTGGTGAGGCAGACTTCCGGGTGGGGGCTATTGGAATAACCTATTAGCCAAATTTAACCTGGAAGGTTAATTTCTCATGGAAAAGAGAACGCCTCATTGCCCACTCGATCGGGTGCGAGTGCTGTTGAACCAGGGCAAGGTCAATACAACACAATCGGCGACGCAGGGAGCGCTGGCGTTGGGTTTAGGGCCCTTTGACATCGTCGACATCGTTCGTGGCTTGTCCGTCAAGGATTTCTATAAAAGCATGACGACCTACCATGATCACCGCCTTTGGCAAGATGTCTATCGCCCCCAAACTACTGTTGGTAGGGTCTATCTCAAGTTAATGGTGATTGATGATCTGCTGATCGTGTCATTCAAGGAGCTTTGATATGAAATGCCCGATGTGTGGAGGAGCGGAGCTAGTCGCACAGGCGCATGACATGCCATACCGGTATAAAGGTGAGGCAACTGTAATTCCCGATGTCTTCGGCGATTACTGCGCTGCATGCGGCGAGAGTGTGCTGAGTATGGATGAAGCTCAGCGCATCAGTGACCTGATGTCGGCGTTCAATCGCCAGGTCAACGCTGCGGCGGTCGACCCGGGTTTCATCGTCTCAGTGCGCAAGAAATTCGATCTCGACCAGCGTGAAGCAGGGGAGATCTTCGGGGGTGGCGTCAATGCGTTCTCCCGTTACGAAAACGGTAAAACCAGGCCACCCGTGGCGTTGGTCAAGCTGTTCAAACTGCTGGATCGCCACCCGGAACTGTTCGAAGAAGTACGCACTGCCTGATGCAGGTAGGCAGCAAAAAGCCCCCGGCTCTGACGAGGCGGGGGCTTTTTAGTGCCGCAAGGGCAGGGGGCCTTACATGTTCGGGTAGTTCGGCCCGCCGGCGCCTTCAGGGGTTACCCAGGTGATGTTCTGGGCGGGGTCCTTGATGTCGCAGGTCTTGCAGTGCACGCAGTTTTGCGCGTTGATCTGGAAGCGCTTGCTGCCGTCATCCTGGCTGACCACTTCGTACACGCCGGCAGGGCAGTAACGCTGGGCCGGCTCGTCGTACAGCGGCAGGTTGCTGGCGATCGGGATGTTCGGGTCGGTCAGCTTCAGGTGGCAGGGTTGTTCCTCTTCATGGTTGGTGCTGGAGAGGAATACCGAACTGAGCTTGTCGAAGCTGAGCTTGCCGTCCGGTTTCGGGTAGTCGATCTTTTTCGAGTCGGCTGCGAGCTTGAGGCAGGCGTAGTCCGGCTTGGTGTCGTGCAGCGTGAAGGGCAGCTTGCCGCCGAACCAGTTCTGGTCAACATAGTTGAATGCCGCACCGAGCAGTGGGCCGAACTTGTGCATGGCCGGGCCAAAGTTACGGCTGGCGAACAATTCTTCGTGGAGCCAGCTGGCCTTGAACGCGGTGACGTAGCCATTGAGCTGGTCGCCGCCCTCGCTACCGGCGATCAAGGCGTCGGCAACGGCTTCAGCGGCAAGCATGCCGGACTTCATCGCCGTGTGGCTGCCCTTGATCTTGGCCACGTTCATGGTGCCCAAATCGCAACCGATCAGCGCACCGCCGTTGAAGACCATCTTCGGCAGTGAGTTAATGCCGCCTTTGGCCAAGGCGCGGGCGCCGTAGCTGATGCGCTTGCCGCCTTCAAGGTACTGGCTGATCACCGGGTGGTGCTTGAGGCGCTGGAACTCATCGAACGGCGACAGGTAGGCATTGCTGTAGGACAGGTCGACGATCAGGCCCACCACCACCTGGTTGTTTTCCAGGTGATAGAGGAACGAACCACCGGTGTTTTCGGTGCTCATCACGTCCAGCGGCCAGCCTGCGGTGTGCACCACCAGGCCCTGCTCGTGCTTGCTTGGGTCGATTTCCCAGATTTCCTTGAGGCCGATGCCGTAGTGCTGGACGTCGGACTCGCTGTCGAGGTTGAAGCGCTTGATCAGCTGCTTGCCGATATGGCCGCGGCAACCTTCGGCGAACAGCGTGTACTTGGCGCGCAGTTCCATGCCAGGGGTGTACAGGCCGTCTTTCGGGTTGCCTTCGCGGTCGACACCCAGGTCGCCGGTGACGATGCCACGCACCACGCCGTTTTCATCGAACAGCGCTTCCTGGGCAGCGAAGCCTGGGTAGATTTCAACGCCCAGGTTTTCGGCCTGCTGGGCCAGCCAGCGGCACAGGTTGCCCAGGGAGATGATGTAGTTGCCGTGGTTGTGCATGGTCTTGGGCACGAACAGGTCGGGGACCTTGGTCGAGCTGCCTGCATCCTTCAGCACATAGATATCGTCGCGCTTGACCTCGGTGTTCAGCGGCGCGCCGAGTGCCTTCCAGTCAGGGAACAGTTCGTTCAGTGCGCGCGGCTCGAACACCGCGCCGGAGAGGATGTGCGCACCGACTTCGGAGCCTTTTTCGACCACGCAGACGCTGATCTCGCTACCGGCTTCGGCGGCCTTCTGCTTCAGGCGGCAGGCGGCGGACAGCCCCGCCGGGCCGGCGCCGACGATGACCACGTCGAATTCCATGTATTCGCGTTCCACTGGTTCTCTCCTACTCATCAAGGCTCGTGCTGTTGCTTTGTCTTATGGGTGTGGGGTGATCATGCGCACCGCGCTTCACGGGAGCGGAGCTGTAGCAGCGCAGAGGATGGACTACACCGTTTTGTCTTGGCCGCGCATTATATCTACACCACTTGGCGGGTCCAATACAAACGTTTGTTTGAATTTGCCGCAGGCCAGTAAAATCACAGGCGTACGGCTGGAGGGTGACCGATTTGCCGTATTGACCGGATTGGGTGTTGCGGTCAAGATACGAGCGGTTTTACGTTCGCCGTAGGCTTACCGCCGGGCGCAGGTACACCTCTAAAGACCAGGTGTGGAGTAAGGCTTTCGGGCCAATTCACGGTATGTAGTGGAGTTTACACGCCACCACAGAAAATGACCCGCGGGTATTTGCCGCAAGCGTCGCGACAAGACTGCTCGGTCACCTTGAAGTTTGCTTCTCCCGGTACGTTTTTAGAGGTGCCCTTGTACCCACGCGCATCGCCGGGCATGTCCCCAGGCGACTTTCTATTCACCGGAGAGTAACGAGGAATCCATGAAGGTTCTTGTAGCTGTCAAACGAGTGGTCGACTACAACGTCAAGGTTCGCGTCAAAGCGGACAACTCCGGCGTCGACCTTGCAAACGTCAAGATGTCCATGAACCCCTTCTGCGAAATCGCCGTTGAGGAAGCCGTACGCCTGAAAGAGAAGGGCGTTGCGACCGAGATCGTCGTCGTTTCCGTCGGCCCGACCACTGCCCAGGAGCAGCTGCGTACTGCGCTGGCACTGGGTGCCGATCGTGCCATTCTGGTCGAAGCCGCTGATGAGCTGAATTCGCTGGCCGTGGCCAAGGCGCTGAAAGCCGTTGTCGACAAAGAGCAGCCACAGCTGGTCATTCTCGGCAAGCAGGCCATCGACAGCGACAACAACCAGACCGGCCAGATGCTGGCTGCGCTGACCGGCTACGCCCAAGGCACCTTCGCCTCCAAGGTTGAAGTCGCTGGCGACAAGCTGAACGTCACCCGTGAAATCGATGGCGGCTTGCAGACCGTATCGCTGAGCCTGCCAGCGATCGTCACCACCGACCTGCGCCTGAACGAGCCGCGCTACGCGTCGCTGCCGAACATCATGAAGGCCAAGAAGAAGCCGCTGGAGACCGTTACGCCAGACGCGCTGGGCGTATCGCTCGCTTCCACCAACAAGACCCTGAAAGTCGAAGCGCCGGCTGCACGCAGCGCAGGTATCAAGGTCAAGTCGGTGGCCGAACTGGTCGAGAAGCTGAAGAACGAAGCGAAGGTAATCTAAATGACTATCCTGGTTGTCGCTGAATACGAAAACGGTGCTGTAGCCCCGTCCACCCTGAACACTGTCGCCGCAGCCGCCAAGATCGGTGGTGATGTGCACGTGCTGGTCGCTGGCCAGAACGTCGGCGGCGTTGCCGAATCTGCTGCCAAGATCGCGGGTGTTGCCAAGGTACTGGTTGCTGACAACGCAGCCTACGCCCACGTCCTGCCAGAAAACGTCGCGCCGCTGATCGTCGAGCTGGCAAAGGGTTACAGCCACGTGCTGGCCCCGGCCACCACCAACGGCAAGAACATCCTGCCGCGCGTCGCCGCACTGCTGGACGTCGACCAGATCTCCGAGATCATCTCGGTTGAATCGGCCGACACCTTCAAGCGCCCGATCTATGCCGGTAACGCCATTGCCACCGTGCAATCGAGCGCTGCGGTCAAGGTCATCACCGTGCGTACCACCGGTTTTGACGCCGTTGCTGCAGAAGGCGGTTCCGCTGCTGTCGAAACTGTTGGCGCTGCGCACAACGCCGGTATCTCCACCTTCGTCGGTGAAGAGCTGGCCAAGTCCGACCGCCCAGAACTGACCGCTGCCAAGATCGTCGTTTCCGGCGGCCGTGGCATGGGCAACGGTGACAACTTCAAGCACCTGTACAGCCTGGCCGACAAGCTCGGCGCCGCCGTCGGTGCCTCGCGCGCCGCAGTCGACGCAGGCTTTGTGCCGAACGACATGCAGGTCGGCCAGACCGGCAAGATCGTCGCACCGCAGCTGTACATCGCCGTCGGTATCTCCGGCGCGATTCAACACCTGGCCGGCATGAAAGACTCCAAAGTGATCGTTGCGATCAACAAGGACGAAGAAGCGCCGATCTTCCAGGTGGCCGACTACGGCCTGGTCGCTGACCTGTTCGAAGCGGTTCCGGAGCTGGAAAAGCTGGTCTGATCCGCCTGCTTCACTTATAAAGAAGCCCGGCCCTCGTACTGAGGGCCGGGTTTTTTTATGGCCTTTTCCGATGCAGTGCTTGTCGCGGTTCCTGTCGGAGCAGCCTTGTGCTGCGAAGAGGCAGTCACAGCCACAAAAATTTGTTGGTCATGCCGGCCCTTTCGCAGCACAAGGCTGCTCCTACAGGTGCGGCGTGTACCTGATGGTCCGGGCCAAGCAATACAAGGAGTGAGCAATGGTGCTGCGTAAAGCAGGCGGGGTGCTGGCATGCATGGCGGCGTTGCTGGCGCCCGGCGCGATGGCGGCAGGCAAGTGCGAACGTTTGGTCGCGACCGGCAGCCCCGATGCGCCCCCGTATTCCTGGCAGGACCCGAAAGACCCCAAGCACCTGATCGGCGCCAATGTCGACCTGTTGCAGCAGGTGGCCAGTGAGCTGGGTGTGAAAGTGGACGTGCTGAGTGCAGGGCGACGCGACCAGGCGCTGGAAGAAGTGCGCAGTGGGCGAATGGACCTGCTGCTCGATACGCCCCTGCAGGTCGGCCAGCTGACCGCACTGGACTACATCCACCCGCCGTTGCAGTTGAACGAATACCTGGTCTGGACGCGGCATGACGCCGAGCTGGCCTTCGATGGCCCGGCAGACCTGGCCAAGTACCAGGGCAGTTTGTCTGAGCGCGCGCGTCTCACGCCGGCCTTTGAAGCGTTCGCCAAAGCCCATCTGAAGTTGCAGCCTGCGCAAAACCTGACCCAGGCATTCCAGAAACTGGTGCTGGGGCAGGTGGACTATGTGCTCGCCGGGCGCTATTCCGGCATGGCCATGACCCAGAGCCTGGGCATGAGCAACGACCTGATTGCCCGCGGCCTGCCAGTCGATCGCCCAGGGCTGTACCTGGCCGTGTCGCACAACTCGGCGTGCAATGACAGCTGGTTGCGTGGGCAATTGGCGAAAAAACTGACAGAATTGCCGATCTCCGGTGCGTCCGAGGCTGTGCTGCAACGAAATGTCGAGCGCTGGAAGGCGCAGATGCAGGTGCCGCTGGACGCCCCCAAACATTAGGAAGATTGCGTGAGAATCCAACCACTATTCCTTGCTCTGGCCATGCTCGGCCTGGCGGGTTGCGCCAACGACCCGGCGCCGAACGAGCAACTGCGCATTTCCGAGCAGGCGCTGGAACAGGCCAAGGCCGTTGGCGCCACCGAGCAGGTCGAGGCGCTCAAGCTGGCCGAAGACAAGCTGGCCCGGGCCAAGACCAACATGCTTACCGAAGATTTTCGCGATGCGCGCATGCGTGCCGAGCAGGCCGAGCTGGATGCACGCCTGGCCGAGGCCCAGGTGCTGAACCAGAAGAGTGAAGAGCAGCTGCAAGTGCTGCAATCGCGGGTTACGCGCCTGCGCAAACAGCTGGAGGTGCAGCCATGATGCGCCATACACCTATGACGGCGCTGGTGTTGCTGGCGTTGACGGCAGGCTTGCACGGGTGCGCCAGCCATCGCAGCGAGGCGGCGCTGGATGAAGCCAGTGCCACCTTCCAGAAGGTAAAAGACGACTCCGACGTGCTGCGCAGTGCGCCGCGCGATGTAATTCGTGCCGGTGAGTCGCTGGCGCGGGCCGAGCGCCTGTCCAGTTATATCGGCACCGGTACCGATGTGCGCCACTACGCCTACCTGAGCCAGCGCTACAGCGAAATTGCCAGCGAACATGCCAAGCTTGCATTGAACCAGGAGCGCCTGGCCAAGCTCGACCTGGAGCGCCAACGCCTGCAATTGGCGCTGCGTGAAGCGAAGCTTGCCAGCGTGCAGCAGCAAGGCAAGTGGGTCGAGTCGCAGATTGCCGCATTGGCTTCGGAGCAGACGGACCGTGGCCTGGTGATGACCTTGGGCGATGTGCTGTTCGATACCGGGCGTGCCGACCTGAAGAATTCGGCCAGCCGTACGGTGCTCAAACTGGTGCAGTTCCTCCAGCTCAACCCGCGCCGTGTGGTGCGTATCGAGGGTTACACCGACAGCACCGGCGCCCCGGAAGACAACCTGAAGCTCTCGCGTGATCGTGCGCAGGCGGTGGCTGACATGCTGGTGGACCTGGGCATCGACGAAAAGCGTCTGCAGGTTGAAGGCTATGGTGACCAGTACCCGATCGAAGCCAATGCCTCGGAGCGGGGCAGGGCGCAGAATCGCCGGGTAGAAATCGTCTTTTCTGACGACAAAGGCAAGCTCGCCCCCGCGCGTTGATCCCCGACCCTTGTAGGAGCAGCCTTGTGCTGCGAAGAGGCCGGTAGCAGCCCTAGAGAATTGTGCTGTTATTACCGGCCTCTTCGCAGCACAAGGCTGCTCCTACACCGATTATCGGTGAGTGGGTGAGTTCCTGCGCTGGGGTACTGTCACGCGACTGTAGTGTTGGCTATTCTGCAATCTGTCCCAGTACACTTCGCAACTGTTACGGTATTCTCTGCCGTCAGTGAGTCGCACAACAATAACGAGCCCGTCCGCGCGTCGAGATATCGCCATGACCAACCTGCTGCTTTACCAGCGTATCGCCCAGCAACTGGCCGAGGACATCCGCCGCGGTGTCTACCAGCCGGGCGAGCGCGTGCCCTCCGTGCGCAAGATGAGCGCCCAGCTCAATGTCAGCCACGCCACGGTGCTGCAGGCCTATGCCAATCTTGAAGACCAGGGGCTGATCCGCGCGCGCCCGCAGTCGGGCTACTACGTTCACCAGACCCCAGCCTTGACCGCGCAAACACCGGATATCGCCCGGGTAGAGCGCCCTGGCCTGGTGACTCGGGCCAGCATCATTCAGCAGGTGTTGACCGAAGCGCGCCGCGACGGCGTGTTTCCGTTCGGTGCTGCGGTGCCTCATGTGGATTACCTGCCGGTGCGCGCCCTGCACCAGCAGATTGCCAAGGTGACCCGCTTCCATAGCCCACGTGCGTTCAGTTACATGTTCAGCCCAGGCTTCGAGCCGCTGCGCCGGCAGATCGCCATCCGCATGCGCGATGCCGGTGTGCTGGTCGACCCGCGTGAAATCATCGTCACCCATGGCTGCGTCGATGCCTTGCAGATGTCGCTGCGCGTGCTGACCCGCCCGGGGGACTTGATCGCCGCCGAGTCGCCGACTTACTACGGTTTGCTGCAGTTGGCTGACCTGCTGGGCCTGAAAGTGATCGAAATTCCAAGCGACCCGTCCACCGGGATCAGCCTGGAAGCCTTGCAGTTGGCCGCCAACCAGTGGTCGATCAAGGCGTTGGTGCTGACGTCGCGCCTGAGCAACCCGCTGGGCGGCACCATCCCTGAGGAGCGGCAAAAACAGCTGCTGCGCCTGGCTTCGGACTTCGATATCCAGATCGTCGAAGACGACATCTATGGCGAACTGATGTTCGAACAAGGCAAGACCAAGGCGCTGAAGGCGTTCGACCGGCTAGACCGGGTGATCTACTGCTCGAGCTTTTCCAAGACCTTGTCGCCGGGGGTGCGTGTCGGCTGGATGGTGGCGGGGCGGTACCAGGACGAAATCCAGCGCCTGCAGACCTTCACCACCCATTCGGCCTGCAGCGTGACGCAGATGGGGGTGGCCGCTTACCTGGAAAACGGCGGCTATGACCGGCACCTGCGCTACATCCGCCAGGAGTACCGCAAGAACCTCAGTGCTTACCAGTTGGCGGTGCAGCAGCACTTCCCCGAAGGCACGCAGATGACCCGGCCTACCGGCGGTTTCATTCTCTGGGTGAGCCTGCCGGGGCGGGTCAATACCCAGGACCTGCATGTGCGGGCGCTGGAGCAGGGCATCAGTATCGCGCCGGGGTTGATCTTCAGTAACACCGAGCAATTCAACCACTGCATCCGGCTTAACTGCGGCATCCCGTGGAACAAAGAGGCCGAGCGGGCGGTGATTACCCTGGGGCTTTTGGCCCAGCAATTGTGCAGAGAGACTACAGGTTCACTTTTGTAGGCTTGTCAGGCGCAGGCGGAACAGGGAGCATATGCATTTTCCAGCCTGACTGCCGATGTCCATGAAACTGTTGCGCTGTATCGCTCTGAGTTTTTGCCTGGTGCCGATCTGCTGTTTCAGCGGCGTCGCCCAGGCTGCGCAGCCTGCCGGCCAGGCGCAGGCCTCCCAAGCCAAGCCCGTGCAAAAGCCCGTGGCCAAGCCTGCGTCGAAGCAGGCCGCTAACAAAGCTGCCAAGCCTGCCAAAAAGCGTACGCCGCATAAACCGGTCAGCAAGGCGGTGGCTACACCGTTGCCCAAGCCCGCGCTGGATCTGAGTTTGCCTGTCGACATGGTCAACGACCTTGAACCGAATGTGGGCAGTTCGGCCACGCGACGCAAACCTTTGCTGCCGGCCATGTTCACTGAAAAGCCACAGAGCGATGAAAGCCCGTTCCAGCTCAACGGCCGCTTGATCAGCAACGAAATGCAGCTGCAACTGCGCAATGAAAGCCGCCGCGATGTGGAAGGGGCGGCAATCGAGTTCGAGTACCGCCAATAGCCAGGCAACTGACTGCTGGGTCACGGCATATTTCATCGGGCCAGCAATTTCAAACGCATGTTTGAGCGGTTACTATCCGGGGACGTTCGTCCCGTTTTGCTCCAGGGAGACCTGATTTTGGTGAATAACCATGAATTGCCGTGAGGGTTGCGGTGCCTGCTGCATCGCCCCGTCCATCAGCTCTGCAATGCCGCGCATGCCCCAAGGCAAGCCGGCCGGCGAGCGCTGCCTGCACCTGACCGTCGACAACCTCTGCGACCTGTTCGGCAAGCCCGAGCGGCCGGCGGTGTGCGGTGGGTTCAAGGCAGACATCGAGGTGTGCGGCAGTGATCGCGATGAGGCAATCAGGATTCTCGGTTGGTGGGAGCAGATGACGGCGGCGTGACAGGCTGGATCTTCGACAATAAGGATAAAGATGATGAGATCGTTCAAGCGTATTGCACTGCTGTGTGGCATGGGTGTGTTGTTGGCGCCCGCTGCCTGGGCCGAGAACTGGCAGGTGGCCAAGGACGAGGAGGGGATCAAGGTTTCCACCAGTGAAGTGGCGGGCTCCAAGTACAAGGCCTACCGCGGCGTTACCGTGATCAAGGCGCCGCTGGCCAAGGTCGAGGCGCTGCAAGAGGACGTAGCCGGGGCGTGTGCCTGGATTCATGAGTGCAAGTCGCAGAAGCTGCTCAAGCACGAAGGTGACCAGAGCTGGACCTACACCCAGTTCAACACGCCATGGCCGGTCACCCCGCGGGACTCGGTGCTGCACATCACCACGGTCAAGGAGGCGGACGGTAGCCTAACGCGTAACCTGAAGGAAGAGCCGACCTATCTCCCGGAGGAGAAGGGGTTCGTGCGGGTGGCGAAAGTCGAGGGCTTCTGGAAGTTGGTGCCCAAGGGTGACACGACAGAAGTGACCTACCAGGTGCACACCGAGCCGGGCGGCAGTGTACCGGCGATGGTGGCTAACAAGTTCGTGGTCGATGCGCCGTTCAATACCCTGAAAGGGTTGCGTGAGCGGGCTGAGAAAAACTGAGGGTTCACGCTGCCTGTTCTGGTACAGGACAAAGGCAATAAAAAAGGCTGCCCGAGGGCAGCCTTTTTGCGTTCGGCTCGAGGAGCTTACTTGCGGTCGGTCAGGGCGACGATGTCGCGCTTCTGCTCGCCGGTGTACAGCTGGCGCGGGCGGCCAATCTTGTACGGGCTGGAGAGCATTTCTTTCCAGTGCGAGATCCAGCCGACGGTACGCGCCAGGGCGAAGATCACGGTGAACATGCTGGTCGGAATGCCGATCGCCTTGAGGATGATCCCCGAGTAGAAGTCGACGTTCGGGTACAGCGAGCGCTCGATGAAGTAAGGATCGGTGAGGGCGATCTCTTCCAGGCGCATGGCCAGTTCCAGCTGCGGGTCGTTCTTGATGCCCAGCTCGCGCAGGACTTCGTCGCAGGTCTGCTTCATCACGGTGGCGCGTGGGTCGCGGTTTTTATAAACGCGGTGACCGAAGCCCATGAGCTTGAACGGATCGTTCTTGTCCTTGGCCTTGGCGATGAAGGTGTCGATGTTCGAGACATCGCCGATTTCATCGAGCATGGTCAGTACGGCTTCGTTCGCACCGCCGTGGGCAGGGCCCCACAGTGCGGCGATACCGGCGGCGATACAGGCGAACGGGTTGGCACCCGAGGAGCCTGCCAGGCGTACGGTGGAGGTGGAGGCGTTCTGCTCGTGGTCGGCGTGGAGGATGAAGATCCGGTCCATTGCCTTGGCCAGCACCGGGCTGATCGGTTTGATCTCGCACGGGGTGTTGAACATCATGTGCAGGAAGTTTTCCGCGTACGACAGGTCGTTGCGCGGGTACATCATCGGCTGACCCATGGAGTACTTGTAAACCATCGCGGCCAGGGTCGGCATCTTGGCGACCAGGCGCACCGCGGAAATTTCGCGGTGTTGCGGGTTATTGATGTCCAGGGAGTCGTGGTAGAACGCCGACAGGGCGCCGACCACACCGCACATCACCGCCATTGGGTGAGCGTCGCGGCGGAAACCGTTGAAGAAGGACTTCAGCTGCTCGTGAACCATGGTGTGGTTTTTCACGGTGCTGACGAACTGGGCCTTCTGCTCGGCATTCGGCAGTTCGCCGTTGAGCAGCAGGTAGCAGGTTTCGAGGTAGTCCGATTGTTCGGCGAGCTGTTCGATCGGGTAGCCGCGGTGCAGCAGAATACCCTTGTCGCCGTCGATGTAGGTGATCTTCGACTCGCACGAGGCAGTCGCCATGAAACCAGGGTCGAAGGTGAAGTGACCAGTGGCCCCCAACCCGCGGACGTCGATTACATCAGGACCAACGGTGCCGGTTAAAATGGGCAGCTCGACGGGGGCAGCGCCCTCGATGACCAACTGCGCTTTTTTGTCAGCCATGTGGCCTCCTATTAATGCTTGAAATCATCAGACAGACCCCCCACGCAGGGCCCGCACCACTATAGAGGGATAAATTCAGATGTCAATTTGCCTAAAGGCTGGTTGAAACGGGGCCTGAGGCCTGATTTTTCTCGAAATTGTCGCCCATTTACGCCTTTTGCTCGCTAAAGGCAATGCGCTATTTGGGCTACCCCATCACGTTGTCATAAGCAGCCTAACTGTCTATACTCGGCACCCGACCGCCAGGGGCTTGCAAGCCCGAACTGCTGGGGGTCGCCGTTCCCTGGGTGGTGGGTACCTGACCAGTACACTTACCAACAACTTTGCCCTGTTCGCTAGGGGCTCTTCAGTGTGAAAAAAGCCGTGAAAAGCCAACGACCTGTAAACCTAGACCTAAGGACCATCAAGCTCCCGATCACCGCGTACACGTCCATTCTGCACCGTATCTCCGGCGTCATCCTGTTCCTCGGCCTGGCCATCATGCTTTATGCATTGGGCAAGTCCCTGGGTTCCGAGGAAGGCTTCGGTGAGGTGAAGGCGTGTCTGACCAGTCCGCTGGCCAAACTGGTGACCTGGGCCCTGCTGTCCGCCCTGCTGTATCACCTGGTGGCAGGTGTTCGCCACCTGATCATGGACATGGGCATCGGTGAGACGCTGGAAGGCGGCAAACTGGGCTCGAAAATCGTGATTGTCATCTCCGTGGTGGTGATCGTTCTGGTGGGAGTTTGGGTATGGTAACCAATGTCACGAACCTGTCGCGTTCGGGCCTCTATGACTGGATGGCACAGCGCGTCTCTGCGGTCGTTCTCGCGGCTTACTTCCTCTTCCTGATCGGTTACGTCGTAGCCCACCCAGGTATCGACTATGCCCAGTGGCACGGTCTGTTCTCCAACAACGCGATGCGGATCTTCAGTCTGCTGGCCCTCGTTGCCCTGGGCGCTCACGCCTGGGTCGGCATGTGGACCATTGCCACCGACTACCTGACGCCAATGGCGTTCGGCAAGTCGGCAACTGCGATTCGTTTCCTGTTCCAGGCGGTATGCGGCGTTGCGATGTTCGCTTACTTCGTCTGGGGTGTGCAGATTCTCTGGGGTATCTGATCCATGGCTAGCATTCCAACTATTTCCTTCGACGCCATCATTATTGGTGGCGGCGGCGCCGGCATGCGCGCAGCGCTGCAGCTGGCTCAAGGTGGTCACAAGACTGCCGTAGTGACCAAGGTCTTCCCGACCCGTTCGCACACTGTATCCGCCCAGGGCGGCATCACCTGCGCCATCGCTTCGGCCGACCCGAACGATGACTGGCGCTGGCACATGTACGATACCGTCAAAGGTTCCGACTACATCGGTGACCAGGACGCTATCGAATACATGTGTCAGGAAGGCCCGGCTGCGGTCTTCGAGCTGGACCACATGGGCCTGCCGTTCTCGCGTACCGAAACCGGCCGTATCTACCAGCGTCCGTTCGGTGGCCAGTCCAAGGACTTCGGCAAGGGTGGCCAGGCTGCCCGTACCTGCGCCGCTTCCGACCGTACCGGTCACGCGCTGCTGCACACCCTGTACCAGGGCAACCTGAAAGCCGGCACCACCTTCCTCAACGAGTACTACGCCGTTGACCTGGTGAAGAACCAGGACGGTGCGTTCGTTGGTGTGATCGCCATCTGCATCGAAACCGGCGAAACCCTGTACATCAAGTCCAAGGCCACCGTTCTGGCTACTGGCGGTGCGGGCCGTATCTACGCCTCGACCACCAACGCCCTGATCAACACCGGTGACGGTGTCGGCATGGCCCTGCGTGCCGGTGTGCCGGTGCAGGACATCGAAATGTGGCAGTTCCACCCAACCGGCATCGCCGGCGCCGGTGTACTGGTCACCGAGGGTTGCCGCGGTGAGGGTGGCTACCTGATCAACGCCCACGGCGAGCGCTTCATGGAGCGTTACGCGCCGAACGCGAAAGACCTGGCCGGCCGCGACGTCGTTGCCCGTTCCATGGTCAAGGAAATCATCGCCGGCAACGGCGTGGGCCCGAACAAGGACCACGTACTGCTGAAGCTGGACCACCTGGGCGAGGAAGTGCTGCACAGCCGCCTGCCAGGTATCTGCGAACTGTCCAAGACCTTCGCCCACGTCGACCCAGTGGTCGCGCCGGTGCCGGTCGTGCCGACCTGCCACTACATGATGGGTGGTGTTGCCACCAACATTCATGGCCAGGCCATCACCATGGACGCCGAAGGCAAGGACCACATCATTCCGGGCCTGTTCGCCGTAGGTGAAGTGGCATGCGTATCGGTCCACGGCGCTAACCGCCTGGGCGGTAACTCGCTGCTCGACCTGGTCGTGTTCGGCCGTGCTGCCGGCCTGCACCTGGAGAAGGCGCTGACCGAAGGCGTCGAGTACCGCGATGCCAGCGACACCGACGTCGATGTTGCCCTGAACCGCCTGAACAAGCTCAACGAGCGCACCACTGGCGAAGACGTGGCAAGCCTGAAGCGCGAGCTGCAAAGCTGCATGCAGAACTACTTCGGTGTATTCCGTACTGGCGAATACATGCAGAAGGGTATCGAGCAGCTGGCTGGCCTGCGTGACCGCATCGCCAACGTGAAGATCAACGACAAGTCCCAGGCCTTCAACACCGCGCGTATCGAAGCGCTGGAGCTGCAGAACCTGCTGGAAGTTGCCGAAGCTACCGCCATTGCGGCCGAAGCCCGTAAAGAGTCGCGCGGTGCTCACGCCCGTGAAGACTTCGAAGACCGTGACGACGAAAACTGGCTGTGCCACACCCTGTACTACCCGGGTGAGAAGCGCGTTGCCAAGCGCGGCGTCAACTTTGCGCCGAAGACCGTGCCGGCCTTCGAGCCTAAAATCCGGACTTACTAAGGGTGGCTGCTATGTTGAAAGTCGAAGTTTATCGTTACAACCCCGACACCGACTCGGCGCCCAAGATGGAGTCGTTCGACGTCGATACCGGCGGCAAGGACCTGATGGTCCTGGACGTACTGGCACTGATCAAGGAAAAGGACGAGGGCTTCTCGTACCGTCGCTCCTGCCGTGAAGGCGTGTGCGGTTCCGATGGCATGAACATGAACGGCAAGAACGGCCTGGCCTGCATCACCCCGCTGTCGGGTGTGGTCAAGGGCAACAAGCTGGTGCTGCGCCCGCTGCCGGGCCTGCCAGTCATTCGTGACCTGGTCGTCGACATGAGCATCTTCTACAAGCAGTACGAGAAGGTGAAGCCGTTCCTGCAGAACGACACCCCGGCTCCGGCCATCGAGCGTCTGCAGTCGCCAGAAGAGCGTGACAAGCTGGACGGTCTGTACGAGTGCATCCTGTGCGCTTGCTGCTCGACTTCTTGCCCGTCGTTCTGGTGGAACCCAGACAAGTTCCTGGGCCCCGCTGCTTTGCTGCAGGCCTATCGCTTCCTGGCCGACAGCCGTGACACCAAGACCCAGGAGCGCCTGGCGTCCCTGGATGACCCGTTCAGCGTCTTCCGCTGCCGCGGGATCATGAACTGCGTAAACGTTTGCCCTAAGGGTCTGAACCCAACCAAGGCAATCGGTCACGTACGTAACATGCTGCTGCAAAGCGGTACCTGATTCAAAGCGTTGTACCTGCAGTAAGCCGAGGTGCGGGTGGTGAGCCCGCACTGAGGTAAAACTCGAGCAAGGGCCCACAAAGCCCGCGCTCATTACCTATGAAGATATGAGACCAGCAGGGGCTTTCCGGGCTGGTACCCGGAAAATCAGCAAGATCCAAGTGGCGTGGTTCAGTCGCTGTGTTCGGACTTTTCCAGGTTTGCTGTGGCTCTCGCCGATCGTCCCCTAACCGAGGGTGACCAAGCATGCAAGAAAGCGTGATGCAGCGCATGTGGGAAAGCGCCCACCTTTCAGGTGGTAACGCTGCATATGTGGAAGAGCTCTACGAGCTTTACCTGCACGACCCTAACGCTGTGCCAGAAGAGTGGCGCACTTACTTCCAGAAGTTGCCAGCCGACGGCAGCACCGCTACCGATGTATCGCACTCGACAATCCGCGACCATTTCGTACTGCTGGCAAAGAACCAGCGCCGCGCCCAACCGGTATCCGCCGGGAGCGTGAGCAGTGAACACGAGAAGAAGCAGGTTGAAGTTCTGCGACTGATCCAGGCCTATCGTATGCGCGGCCATCAGGCTGCCAAGCTCGACCCGTTGGGGTTGTGGCAGCGCCCTGCGCCCGTAGACCTGTCGATCAATCACTACGGCTTGACCAATGCCGATCTTGATACGACCTTCCGTGCCGGCGACCTGTTCATCGGCAAAGAGGAAGCGAGCCTACGCGAGATCTCCGAGGCGCTCCAGAAGACATATTGTCGCACCATTGGCGCCGAGTTCACCCACATCGTCGATTCCGAGCAGCGCAGCTGGTTCCAGCAGCGCCTTGAAAGCGTGCGCGGCCGTCCGGAATTTTCCGCTGACGTGCAGGCTCACCTGCTCGAGCGCGTCACGGCCGGTGAGGGCCTTGAGAAGTACCTGGGCACCAAATACCCAGGCACCAAGCGTTTCGGCCTGGAAGGCGGCGAAAGCCTGATTCCGATGCTGGACGAGATGATCCAGCGCTCCGGCTCCTACGGTACCAAGGAAGTCGTGATCGGCATGGCCCACCGTGGCCGTCTGAACGTGCTGGTCAACACCTTCGGCAAGAACCCGCGCGAGCTGTTCGACGAGTTCGAAGGCAAGAAGATGAACGAGTTGGGCTCCGGTGACGTGAAATATCACCAGGGCTTCTCCTCCAACGTGATGACCACCGGTGGCGAAGTTCACCTGGCCATGGCGTTCAACCCGTCCCACCTGGAGATCGTTTCGCCAGTGGTCGAGGGTTCGGTGCGCGCCCGTCAGGACCGCCGCAACGATACCGTTGGCGACAAAGTGCTGCCGATCTCGATCCACGGCGATGCTGCGTTCGCAGGCCAGGGCGTGGTGATGGAAACCTTCCAGATGTCGCAGACCCGCGGTTTCAAGACCGGCGGTACCGTGCACATCGTGATCAACAACCAGGTTGGTTTCACCATCAGCAACCCGCTGGACTCGCGTTCCACCGAGTACGCCACCGACGTTGCCAAGATGATTCAGGCGCCGATCCTGCACGTCAACGGTGATGACCCGGAAGCCGTGCTGTTCGTGACCCAGCTGGCCATCGATTACCGCATGCAGTTCAAGCGTGACGTGGTCATCGACCTGGTTTGCTACCGCCGTCGCGGCCACAACGAGGCCGACGAGCCGAACGGTACCCAGCCGCTGATGTATCAGCAGATCAGCAAGCAGCGCACCACCCGTGAGCTGTATGCCGAAGCGCTGATCCAGGCCGGTCGCATCGATGCCGAGCGTGCTCAGGCCAAGATCGACGAGTACCGCAACGCCCTGGACAACGGCCTGCACGTGGTCAAGAGCCTGGTCAAGGAGCCGAACCGCGAGCTGTTCGTCGACTGGCGTCCGTACCTGGGCCATGCCTGGACTGCGCGTCACGACACCCGCTTCGACCTCAAGACCCTGCAAGATCTGTCGGCCAAGCTGCTCGAGCTGCCAGAAGGTTTCGTGGTTCAGCGTCAGGTCTCGAAGATCTACGAAGATCGCCAGAAGATGCAGGCCGGTGGCTTGCCGATCAACTGGGGTTATGCAGAGACCATGGCGTACGCCACCCTGCAGTTCGAAGGTCACCCGATCCGCATGACCGGCCAGGACATCGGCCGTGGCACCTTCTCGCACCGCCACGCGGTGTTGCACAACCAGAAGGACGCCAGCACCTACGTGCCGCTGCAGAACCTGTTCCCAGGCCAGCCGCGCTTCGACCTGTACGACTCCTTCCTGTCGGAAGAAGCGGTACTGGCGTTCGAATACGGCTACTCGACCACCACGCCGAACGCGCTGGTGATCTGGGAAGCCCAGTTCGGCGACTTCGCCAACGGCGCGCAAGTGGTGATCGACCAGTTCATCACCAGCGGCGAGCACAAGTGGGGCCGTCTGTGCGGTCTGACCATGCTGCTGCCGCACGGCTATGAAGGGCAGGGCCCGGAGCACTCCTCCGCGCGTCTGGAGCGTTACCTGCAGCTGTGCGCCGAGCACAACATTCAGGTCTGCGTACCGACCACCCCAGCTCAGATCTACCACCTGCTGCGTCGCCAGGTCATCCGTCCGCTGCGCAAGCCGCTGATCGTCCTGACGCCGAAGTCGCTGCTGCGCCACAAGTTGGCCGTCTCGACCTTGGAAGACCTGGCAGAAGGCTCGTTCCAGACCGTGATCCCGGAAATCGACACCCAGGATCCAGCCAAGGTCGAGCGCCTGGTGCTGTGTGGCGGCAAGGTCTACTACGACCTGCTGGAAAAACGCCGTGCCGAAGGCCGCGAAGACATCGCCATCGTGCGTATCGAGCAGCTGTACCCGTTCCCGGAAGACGACCTGGTCGAAATCCTGGCGCCGTACACCAACCTCAAGCATGCAGTCTGGTGTCAGGAAGAGCCGATGAACCAGGGCGCCTGGTACAGCAGCCAGCACCACATGCGCCGTATCCTGGGCCGCCACAACAAGGCACTGGTCCTGGAATACGCCGGCCGCGACGCATCTGCCGCGCCAGCCTGTGGTTACGCTTCGAAGCACGCCGAACAGCAGGAAAAACTGCTGCAAGACGCCTTCACTGTTTAACGCCTTCGCGCACCTGAAACCGAATTTAAGGAAACACTGATAATGGCTATCGAGATCAAAGCCCCAACCTTCCCGGAATCGGTCGCCGACGGCACCGTTGCCACCTGGCACAAGAAGCCGGGCGACGCCGTCAAGCGTGACGAGCTGATCGTCGACATCGAGACTGACAAAGTCGTCCTGGAAGTCCTGGCCACCGCCGATGGCGTGCTGGGTGACATCGTCAAGGGCGAGGGCGATACCGTCCTGTCCGACGAGCTGCTGGGTTCGATCGTTGAAGGTGGCGCTGCCGCTGCGCCTGCTGCTGCTCCGGCCGCTGCTGCCCCGGCTGCCGCTGCCGCCGATGCTGGCGAAGACGACCCGGTTGCCGCGCCTGCCGCACGCAAGCTGGCTGAAGAGAACGGCATCGACCTGGCTACCGTTGCCGGCACCGGCAAAGGCGGTCGCGTCACCAAGGAAGACGTTGTCGCTGCAGTCGCCAACAAGAAGTCTGCACCTGCTGCTGCCCCGGCTGCCAAGCCTGCCGCTGCCGCTGCTGCCCCGGTTGTGACCGCCGCTGGCGATCGCACCGAGAAGCGCGTGCCGATGACCCGTCTGCGTGCCAAGATCGCTGAGCGTCTGGTTGAAGCCCAGTCCAACATGGCGATGCTGACCACCTTCAACGAAGTCGACATGACCGAAGTCATGGCCCTGCGTTCGAAGTACAAGGACCTGTTCGAGAAGACCCACAACGGCGTACGCCTGGGCTTCATGTCGTTCTTCGTCAAGGCTGCCACCGAAGCCCTGAAGCGCTTCCCGGCTGTGAACGCCTCGATCGACGGCAACGACATCGTCTACCACGGTTTCGCCGACGTCGGCGTTGCCGTCTCCAGCGACCGTGGCCTGGTAGTACCGGTGCTGCGTAACGCCGAGTCGATGAGCCTGGCAGAAATCGAGAACGGCATCGCCACCTTCGGCAAGAAGGCCCGTGATGGCAAACTGTCGATCGAAGAAATGACCGGCGGCACCTTCACCATCACCAACGGTGGTACCTTCGGTTCGATGATGTCGACCCCGATCGTCAACCCGCCGCAGGCTGCCATTCTCGGCATGCACAACATCATCCAGCGCCCGATGGCCATCAATGGTCAAGTGGTCATCCGCCCGATGATGTACCTGGCGCTGTCGTACGATCACCGCCTGATCGACGGCAAGGAAGCGGTAACCTTCCTGGTCACCATCAAGAACCTGCTGGAAGATCCGTCTCGCCTGCTGCTGGACATCTAACCCTCTGGCTGCGTACCGTTCGGCCCCTGGCTTCGAAAGAGGCGGGGCCGCGCGGTTCGCGGCTTGTAGCTTGTAGCTGATAAGGAATCTTTTATGACCCAGAAATTCGACGTAGTGGTGATTGGTGCAGGTCCTGGCGGCTATGTGGCTGCCATCAAGGCTGCCCAACTTGGTCTGAAGACTGCCTGTATCGAGAAATACACCGACGCCGAGGGCAAACTGGCCCTGGGCGGCACCTGCCTGAACGTAGGTTGCATTCCGTCCAAGGCGCTGCTGGACAGCTCCTGGAAGTACAAGGAAGCCAAAGAGAGCTTCAACGTCCACGGTATCTCCACTGGCGAAGTGAAGATGGACGTCGCCGCGATGGTTGGCCGCAAGGCTGGCATCGTCAAGAACCTGACCGGTGGCGTTGCTACCCTGTTCAAGGCTAACGGCGTTACTTCGATCCAGGGCCACGGCAAACTGCTGGCCGGCAAGAAAGTCGAAGTCACCAAAGCTGACGGCACCACCGAAATCATCGAAGCCGACAACGTGATCCTGGCCTCCGGCTCGCGTCCGATCGACATTCCGCCGGCTCCGGTCGACCAGAACGTCATCGTCGACTCCACCGGCGCCCTGGAATTCCAATCGGTTCCCAAGCGTCTGGGTGTGATCGGTGCTGGCGTGATCGGCCTGGAGCTGGGCTCTGTATGGGCTCGCCTGGGCGCTGAAGTCACCGTCCTGGAAGCCCTGGACACCTTCCTGATGGCTGCCGACACCGCCGTGTCGAAAGAAGCCCAGAAGACCCTGACCAAGCAAGGCCTGGACATCAAGCTGGGCGCTCGCGTCACCGGCTCGAAAGTCAACGGCAACGAAGTCGAAGTGACTTACACCAATGCCGAAGGCGAACAGAAGATCACCTTCGACAAGCTGATCGTTGCGGTCGGCCGTCGTCCAGTGACCACTGATCTGCTGGCTTCCGACAGCGGCGTCACCATCGACGAACGTGGCTACATCTTCGTCGACGATCACTGCGCTACCAGCGTGCCGGGCGTGTTCGCCATCGGTGACGTGGTACGTGGCATGATGCTGGCGCACAAGGCCTCGGAAGAGGGCATCATGGTTGTCGAGCGCATCAAAGGTCACAAGGCCCAGATGAACTACGACCTGATCCCATCGGTTATCTACACCCACCCGGAAATCGCGTGGGTCGGCAAGACCGAACAATCCTTGAAGGCCGAGGGTGTTGAGGTTAACGTAGGCACCTTCCCGTTCGCGGCCAGCGGCCGTGCGATGGCAGCCAACGACACCGGTGGTTTCGTCAAGGTTATCGCTGACGCCAAGACCGACCGCGTACTGGGTGTGCACGTGATTGGCCCATCGGCTGCCGAACTGGTACAGCAGGGCGCAATCGCAATGGAATTCGGCACCAGTGCCGAGGATCTGGGCATGATGGTCTTCAGCCATCCAACCCTGTCCGAAGCGTTGCATGAAGCAGCGCTGGCAGTGAATGGCGGCGCCATTCACGTGGCCAACCGTAAGAAGCGTTAATTATAAGAAACCACGGCGGGCTGCCCGTCGTGAGTCTTGCGTGCATGACTCACCGCGGAAAGTCCGCCGGATCGGACTACACGGGATAACCCGGGGTTAACGGTCACAGGTGGTGCGGCGCCAGCAATGGCGCAGCGCCGAAGCGCAGTACCTAACGAAGACGGTAAAAAGCATGAATCTTCACGAGTATCAGGGTAAGCAGCTGTTCGCTGAATACGGCCTGCCAGTTTCCAAGGGTTTCGCTGTCGATACCCCTGAAGCTGCAGCAGAAGCTTGCGACAAGATCGGCGGTTCCGAGTGGGTTGTTAAAGCCCAGGTTCACGCAGGTGGTCGCGGTAAAGCGGGCGGCGTCAAGCTGGTTCGCAGCAAGGAAGACGCCAAGGCGTTCGCTGCGCAATGGTTGGGCAAGCGCCTGGTAACCTACCAGACCGACGCCAACGGTCAGCCAGTGACCAAGATCCTGGTCGAATCCTGCACTGACATCGCCAAAGAGCTGTACCTGGGCGCTGTAGTCGATCGCTCGAGCCGCCGCATCGTGTTCATGGCCTCCACCGAAGGTGGCGTGGACATCGAGAAAGTCGCTCACGAAACTCCTGAGAAGATCATCAAGGCTACTATCGATCCGCTGGTCGGCGCTCAGCCGTTCCAGGGTCGTGAACTGGCATTCCAGCTGGGTCTGGAAGGCAAGCAAGTTGCACAGTTCGCCAAGATTTTCGTAGGCCTGGCCAAGCTGTTCAAAGAACACGACCTGGCCCTGCTGGAAGTCAACCCGCTGGTCATCAAGGCCGACGGCGACCTGCACTGCCTGGATGCGAAGATCAACATCGACGCAAACGCCATGTACCGTCAGCCTAAGCTGAAAACCTTCCACGACCCGTCGCAGGACGATCCTCGTGAAGCCCACGCTGCCAGCTTCGAGCTGAACTACGTGGCCCTGGAAGGCAACATCGGCTGCATGGTCAACGGTGCCGGCCTGGCCATGGGTACCATGGACATCGTCAACCTGCACGGCGGCAAGCCAGCCAACTTCCTCGACGTAGGTGGTGGTGCTACCAAAGAGCGCGTTACCGAAGCCTTCAAGATCATTCTGTCCGACAGCAATGTCGCGGCCGTTCTGGTCAACATCTTCGGCGGCATCGTTCGCTGCGACATGATTGCCGAAGGCATCATCGGTGCAGTGAAAGAAGTCGGCGTTAAAGTTCCGGTCGTCGTTCGCCTCGAAGGCAACAACGCCGAACTGGGCGCTAAAGTACTGGCAGAAAGCGGTTTGAACATCATTGCGGCAACCAGCCTGACCGACGCTGCTCAACAAGTTGTCAAAGCTGCGGAGGGCAAGTAATGAGCGTCCTGATCAATAAAGACACCAAAGTCATCTGCCAGGGCTTCACCGGCTCGCAGGGTACTTTCCACTCCGAACAAGCCATCGCCTACGGCACCAAGATGGTCGGCGGCGTTACCCCAGGCAAGGGTGGCACCACCCACCTGGGCCTGCCGGTGTTCAACACCGTCAAGGAAGCTGTGGAAGCGACTGGCGCTGATGCTTCGGTCATCTACGTTCCGGCTCCGTTCTGCAAAGACTCGATCCTGGAAGCGGCCTTCGGCGGCATCAAGCTGATCGTCTGCATCACCGAAGGCATTCCTACCCTGGACATGCTGGATGCCAAGGTCAAGTGCGACGAGCTGGGCGTTACCCTGATCGGCCCTAACTGCCCAGGCGTCATCACCCCAGGCGAGTGCAAGATCGGCATCATGCCAGGTCACATTCACTTGCCAGGCAAGGTCGGTATCGTTTCGCGTTCCGGCACCCTGACCTATGAAGCCGTTAAGCAGACCACCGACGCCGGCTTCGGCCAGTCGACCTGCGTCGGCATCGGCGGTGACCCGATCCCAGGCTCCAACTTCATCGACATCCTGAAGCTGTTCCAGGAAGACCCGAAGACCGAAGCGATCGTCATGATCGGTGAGATCGGCGGTTCGGCTGAAGAAGAAGCCGCGGCCTACATCAAGGCCCACGTCACCAAGCCTGTCGTTTCCTACATCGCTGGTGTTACCGCACCTGCGGGCAAGCGCATGGGCCACGCTGGCGCCATCATCTCTGGCGGCAAAGGCACTGCGGACGAGAAGTTCGCTGCGCTGCAGGACGCAGGTGTTAAAACCGTGCGTTCGCTGGCCGACATCGGCAAGGCCCTGGCCGAGCTGACTGGCTGGGAAGCCAAGAAGTAATACGCTTCACCCCCCACGCGCACAGAGGCCACCTTCGGGTGGCCTTTGTCGTTTACGGGTTGCGGCAATCCACAGCTAGCCGATTCTGTAGGAGCAGCCTTGTGCTGCGAAGAGGCCGGTGTGGGCAATAAAGATTAGTGATAGCTGCACTGGCCTCTTCGCAGCACAAGGCTGCTCCTACAAGGGGAGAGGCATGAAGTGGGTTTTTCGATGGGTTTGATAGGGATTTTCACACAGACACTTTCCGCCGCGCTGCGATAATTACCCCGTCCCCGGTCGCACAGACGACAAACACATACGCACATCGGACAAGCAGCACTGTGCCAGTGCGTTTAACTGCTAAAACAGTTAATCTACGCGTTCACTCTGTGCCCGTCCCCCAAAAGGGAACGACACGCTAAACGGGTCTGGCTCACCAAGCCGGGCAGCATTTCCCTCATCCATAGGGAAATCCCCTCTCGAATCCCGATTTCAGCAGTGTGGTACTACCTTAAATGAAAGTTCTAAAAGGCCAGGATATCCTGGCGCTTGGCTTTATGACGTTTGCGCTTTTCGTGGGCGCCGGCAATATCATCTTCCCGCCTATCGTCGGTCTGCAGTCTGGCCCGCACGTGTGGATGGCGGCCCTTGGCTTCCTGGTGACCGCCGTGGGCCTACCCGTCATCACCGTGGTCGCGCTGGCCAAGGTCGGTGGCGGCATGGATGCCCTGAGCAGCCCGATCGGCAAGTTCTTCGGTGGCCTGCTGGCCGCCGTGTGCTACCTGTCGGTTGGCCCGCTGTTCGCGACGCCGCGTACCGCGACCGTGTCGTTCGAGGTCGGTGTGGCGCCTTTGACCGGTGAAAGCCCGTTGGCATTGTTCATCTACAGCCTGGTGTATTTCATCGTGGTGCTCGCGGTGTCCATGTATCCGGGCAAACTGCTCGATACCGTGGGGCGTTTCCTTGCACCGCTGAAGATCATCGCCTTGGCCGTGCTGGGCATCGCCGCGTTCGCGCTGCCTGCCGGCACCATTGGTGAAGCGCAACCGGCCTATGCCGCCGCGGCGTTTTCCAAGGGCTTCTCCGATGGTTACCTGACCATGGACACCCTGGGCGCGCTGGTCTTCGGTATCGTCATCGTCAATGCCATCCGCTCGCGCGGTGTCGAATCGCCGAAGCTGATCACCCGCTATGCCATCATCGCCGGCCTGATTGCGGGTGTGGGCCTGGCACTGGTGTACATCAGCCTGTTCCGCCTGGGTGCTGGCAGCCACGAAATCGCGGCTGACGCTACTAACGGCGCAGCCGTACTGCATGCCTACGTGCAGCACACCTTCGGTTCGCTGGGCAGCGGCTTCCTGGCCGTGCTGATCGCCCTGGCGTGCCTGGTGACCGCGGTTGGCCTGACCTGCGCGTGCGCCGAGTACTTCAGCCAGATTCTGCCGCTGTCGTACCGCGCACTGGTGGTGATCCTGGCGGGCTTCTCGCTGCTGATTTCCAACCTGGGCCTGACCAAGCTGATCATGTTCTCGATCCCGGTGCTTACGGCAATCTACCCGCCGTGCATCGTGGTGGTGGGCCTGAGCTTCGTGAAGGACCTGTGGAACTCGCCAACGCGCATTCTTGCACCGGTCATGCTGGTGTCGCTGGTGTTCGGTATTGTCGACGCGATCAAAGGCAGCAGCCTGGCGCATGTCCTGCCGGACGCCGCTGCACACCTGCCGCTGAGCGATCAAGGCCTGGCCTGGCTGGTGCCGTCGGTGGTCACCCTGGCCGCTGCCGTGGTCTGCGACCGCATGCTGGGCAAGCCGCGCGAAGCGCTGGCTTGATAGGTTGAAGCCTGAGGGCGGCACCGGCCACAAGCCGTAGGGTGCCTGCCAGCGGTTCTCACCTGAAAACCCCGCGTCCGAAAGGGCGCGGGGTTTTTGTTTGTGTGCACCGGCGATGGGCTGGGCAGGCAAAAACAATTTGTGACAGCGGTGTGTCTTTCCGGGCTTGCGGGCGTCGAAATGCGGTCTCTACTCTTGTGCACCTGGCTTTCGGGAAACCTGCATGAACTTCATTCAAAGCAATCTCAGCAACCTGCTGGCAATCGCCTGGTTTGTCGCCTGCTGGGGCGGCTATACCCGCTATGCCATCTGGAAAGGCCGCGACACCGCCTGCCTGGCCAGCGTGCTGCACTTGTACCGTGAAGACTGGATGCGCCGCATGCTGCTGCGCGACAACCGCATTGCTGACGCCAGCGTGATCGGCAACCTGGAGCGCAATGCCTCGTTTTTTGCCTCCAGCACGCTGATTATCCTTGCTGGCATTCTGACTGTGCTCGGCGCTTCGGACCGGGCGTTGTCGCTGCTGGCTGACCTGCCCTTGGTGCAGCAGGCGTCCCAGGGCATGTCGGAAATCAAGCTGCTGTGCCTGGCGACCGTGTTCGTCTATGCCTTTTTCACCTTCAGTTGGTGCATGCGCCAGTACAACTTTGCAGCCGTGCTGGTCGGCTCTGCGCCAATGATTGGTGAGCGCCTGGTCAATGAACTGGAGCGCAAGGCATTTGCCTCACGGGCGGCGAGGGTGCTGTCGCTGGCGGCCAACCAGTTCAACTTCGGGTTGCGCGCTTATTACTTTGGCATGGCCATGTTGAGCTGGTTTATCAGCCCGTGGTTATTTATGGGCATGAGTGTCGGCGTAGTGCTGATTCTGTACCGCCGCGAGTTCCATTCCGATGTGCTGGATGTGATGGTGTACACGCCCACGGAAAGTGCGCCGATTGATACCGCTAAAGAAAGTTCCGTTTCCGGTGCCTGAAACGTTTAATCTTTAAACTGCAGGTACAAAAAAACCCGACATTGTCGGGTTTTTTTGTACGCGCCGATTACTGCTTGGCAGGTTCGGCCGGAGTAGCAGGTGCTGCTTCCGTCGACGGAGCGGCTTCTTCAGCTGCCTTCTGCTGCGCTTCGGCCTGATCTTTGGCGGCTTCAGCGTTTTCCTTGGCGGCTTCGTTCATCTTATCCTGAGCTTCGCCCATCTTTTCCTGGGCTTGCTCAGCGTGTTGCTGCGCGTCCTGGGCTTTATCTTCGCTCGCTTTATCGCAAGCGGCCAGGCCCATGGTAGCAGCCAGCATGAGAGCAAAAGCAAAAGGTTTACGCATGGGGGTGTATCTCCTTGGTGGAATAAGTGACTTGTTCCTTCGAGTGCAACTACGCGGAAGAAGTTCCGCGAAGGTTACAGATATATAACCCCCCGTTCTATATAGACTTTTTAACGTTTTTATGCCGTTGCATCAACGGCCCGGGAACTTGCGATGAGCGATTCAAGCTTGATGGCCATGGCCGAACGTTTTCTGTCGGTCTTGAAGCATTGTCAGTTGTTGCACATGCGCGTGGCACATGCCGACGCCGACGGCATGACGTTGATCCTGCCGTGGTCGCCTGCGATCGTCGGCAACCCGCAAACCGGGGCGGTCCACGGCGGGGCGCTGACCACGTTGCTGGACACCACCTGCGGCATGGCCACCCTGTGTGCACTGCCGCGATTCGAGGTGTGCCCGACCTTGGACCTGCGCATCGACTACATGCACGCGGCCGAAGCCGGCAAGGACATCTTTGGCCACGCTCAGTGTTATCGGGTTACCCGGGATGTGATCTTCACCCGTGGCAGCGCCTACCAGGACGACCCCGACCGGCCGATCTGCCAGGTGGTAGGCACGTTCATGCGCCTGGGGCCGCAAGTCAAGGGCGGCCTCGGCTTTGGCAACCGGCTCAAGGAAGGTGATGCATGATCCCGCTCGAAATCCGTCAACAGCTCAATGCGGCCCATGCGGTCGGTGACTACCGGCCCCTGCTGGCGTTGATTCCCTATGCTGGCTTGATCGGCATCGAATGCGAGCGCGAGGGCGAGGACCTGTTGTTTCGCCTGCCCGCCAGTGCAGACAACATTGGTAACCCTTTACTGCCCGCGATCCACGGCGGGGTGATCGCAGGCTTCATGGAGCTTTCCGCAGCGCTGTATCTGCTGATCTTCAGCGAGAGTGCGAGCATTCCCAAGGTCATCGACTTCTCCATCGACTACCTGCGCGCCGGGCATTTTCGCGACACGTATGCCCAGTGCCAGCTGTGGCGCCAGGGGCGGCGGGTGACCAATGTCGCCATCACCGCCTGGCAGGGTGATCGGCAGTCGCCAATTGCCACTGCGCGGGCGCATTTCAAGATCGAACCGGAAAAGCCCTTGAAATCGTCTGGGCAGCCCCCATCTGCATGACATCCGCCATTAACGCAGGCCGAACCGGCTGCCAGGCGCCCACTGTCATCTGATCGGAGTTTTGAAGACCATGAGTGTGGAAACACAAAAGGAAACCCTGGGCTTCCAGACCGAGGTAAAGCAGCTGCTGCACCTCATGATTCACTCGCTGTATTCCAACAAGGAAATCTTCCTGCGTGAGCTGGTTTCCAACGCCTCCGACGCCGCTGACAAGCTGCGCTTCGAGGCCTTGGCCAAGCCGGAACTGCTCGAAGGCGGCGCGGATCTGCGCATTCGGCTGAGCTTCGACAAGGACGCCGGTACGATCACGCTCGACGACAACGGCATCGGCATGAGCCGCGAAGACGTCATCACCCACTTGGGTACCATCGCCAAGTCCGGCACCGCCGACTTCATGAAGAACCTCACCGGTGACCAGAAGAAGGACTCGCACCTGATCGGTCAGTTCGGTGTGGGCTTCTATTCGGCCTTCATCGTGGCTGACAAGGTCGACGTCTACAGCCGTCGTGCTGGCCAGCCAGCCTCCGAGGGTGTGCACTGGTCGTCGAAAGGCGAGGGCGAGTTCGAAGTCGCAACCGTCGACAAGCCAGAGCGCGGTACCCGCATCGTCCTGCACCTGAAGAAGGACGAGCAGGAGTTTGCTGATGGCTGGCGCCTGCGCAACCTGGTCAAGAAGTACTCCGACCACATTGCCCTGCCGATCCAGTTGCCAAAGGAGCAAGCCGCTGCCGAAGGCGAAGAACAGCCCGCCGAGGAATGGGAAACCGTCAACCGCGCCAGCGCCCTGTGGACCCGTCCGCGTACCGAGATCAAGGACGAGGAGTACCAGGAGTTCTACAAGCATATCGGCCATGACTTCGAAAACCCGCTGGCCTGGAGCCACAACAAGGTTGAGGGCAAGCTCGAATACAACTCGCTGCTGTACGTGCCGGCCCGCGCGCCGTTCGACCTGTACCAGCGTGAAGCACCGCGTGGCCTGAAGCTGTATGTGCAGCGCGTGTTCATCATGGACCAGGCTGAGTCGTTCCTGCCGCTGTACCTGCGCTTCATCAAGGGCGTGGTCGACTCCAACGACCTGTCGCTGAACGTGTCGCGCGAGATCCTGCAGAAAGACCCGATCATCGATTCGATGAAGACTGCGCTGACCAAACGCGTGCTGGACATGCTGGAGAAGCTGGCGAAGAACGAGCCTGAGCAGTACAAGGGCTTCTGGAAAAACTTCGGCCAGGTGCTGAAGGAAGGCCCGGCCGAGGACTTCGCCAACAAAGAGAAGATCGCAGGCCTGCTGCGCTTCGCCTCCACCCATGACGACAGCGGTGAGCAGAGCGTCGCCCTGGCCGACTACCTGGCCCGTGCCAAGGAAGGCCAGGACAAGATCTACTTCCTCACCGGCGAGACCTACGCGCAGGTCAAGAACAGCCCGCACCTGGAAGTCTTCCGCAAGAAAGGCATCGAGGTCCTGCTGCTGACCGACCGTATCGATGAGTGGCTGATGAGCTACCTCAACGAGTTCGACGGCAAGAGCTTCGTCGACGTTGCCCGCGGCGACCTGGACCTGGGCAAGCTGGACTCCGAGGAAGACAAGAAGGCTCAGGAAGAAGTTGCTAAAGACAAGGAAGGCCTGGTCGAGCGCCTGAAAGGCGCGCTGGGTGAAAGCGTTGCCGAGGTGCGTGTTTCCCACCGCCTGACCGACTCGCCGGCTATCCTCGCCATCGGCGAACAGGACCTGGGCCTGCAGATGCGTCAGATCCTCGAAGCCAGCGGGCAGAAGGTGCCGGATTCCAAGCCGATCTTCGAGTTCAACCCGACCCACCCGCTGATCGAGAAGCTGGATAACGAGCAGAGCGAAGACCGCTTCGCCGAGCTGTCGCACATCCTGTTCGATCAGGCTGCCCTGGCGGCCGGTGACAGCTTGAAAGACCCGGCGGCCTACGTTCGTCGCCTGAACAAGCTGCTGGTCGAGCTATCTGCTTGAGTTGATGCAAAGGAAAGCCCGCTTCGGCGGGCTTTTTTCATGGTGAAGCCTTAAGGAGTGCTTGATGAGCAAGGTAATCGTCGAATCGCTGGTTTATCACCTGTCCGGCAAAACGTATGAAAGCCGTCTGGTCCATGAGCCCGGTGCGCTACCTAAGCCTGGCCTGGTGATGGCACCGAACTGGATGGGGATTGGCGAAGGTGCCGAGCGCATTGCCAAGGAAGTGGCCGAGAAGGGCTATGTGGTGCTGATTGCCGATCTCTATGGGCAGTCGGTGCGGCCGACCAATGCCGATGAGGCAGGTGTGGCGATGATGCCACTGAAGAACGACCGCACCGAGCTGCGCAAGCGCATGAATGAAGCGCTGTCGCAGTTGCTGGCGCAGTCGAAGGCACTGCTGGACCCTGGCAAGGTGGCCACCTTCGGCTTCTGCTTCGGCGGTTGCTGTGCGTTGGAGCTGGCGCGTGCGGGCGCCGACCTGAAGGCGGCGGTGTCGTTCCATGGCACGCTCGACACCCCGAACCCCGAAGATGCCAAGCGTATCAAGGGCTCGGTGCTGGTGTTGCACGGCGCAGCGGACCCGCTGGTGCCGAAGGCGCAACTGCCGGCGTTCGAGGAGGAGATGAACGCGGCCAAGGTCGATTGGCAGCTGCTTAGCTATGGTGGTGCGGTGCACTCGTTCACTGACCCGAATGCCAATGTACCGGGCAAGATGCAGTACGACCGCAAGACATCGGAGCGGGCGTTCCGCTCGATGCACAATCTGCTGACTGAAGTGTTCCAGCGCTGACAGTGCATGGGGGCCGCTGCGCGGCCCTTTCGCCGGCAAGCCGGCTCCCACCCGAACTGTGTAGCCTCCAAGTCTAGCGCCGCACCTGTGGGAGCAAGTGTCTTGTGGTGCTTGTCCCGGCCTCTTCGCGGGCAAGCCCGCTCCCACAGGTATCTGCGCAGGCTCAGACCCTGTGAGGACCCTGTGGGAGCTGGCTTGCCAGCGATTGGGCCGCAAAGCGGCCCCCCATTTATCTGGGTAACGCGATACGCGAGGTCTCCCCCGGTACCGTAGGCCAATCCCCCGCAGCCCACCTCACCCTGGCCTGCTCGATCAAGTCCGGATCGCTCGCCACGAAATTCCAGTTCATCCGCCGCGGCCCATCCAGTGGCTCGCCGCCGATCAACACCAGCTGGCATTCACCCTCTGCATACAACGTCATCTGCTCACCCTCGGGCAGCACCACCAGGCTGCATGGTTCAACCTCCTCATCATTGAGCATCAACTCGCCATCCAGTAAGTAGAGCGCCCGTTGCACTGGCTCATCAGGTACCCGCAGTGCAGTGGCGGGCTGCATCTGCACATGCGCGTAAAGGGTGGGGGAGAGCACGGGCACCGGCGATTCCAGGCAGAAGCCACTGCCCGCAATCATGCAGATGCGCACACCAAGGCTATCGCTCACCGGCAGGCTAGCCGCCGGGTGGTGGCTGTAATGGGGCGTGCCTTGTTCGAGCGCGCGGGGTGATGCCAACCACACCTGCAGGCCATGCAGGCGCGAGCCGCGGGCAAGCGCACTGGCAGGGGTGCGCTCGACATGCGCCACGCCACTGCCTGCCGTCATCCAGCTGACATCGCCCGGCTTCACGTGCTGTTCGGAGCCAAGGCTGTCCTTGTGCAGGATCTCGCCTTCGAACAGGTACGTCAGCGTCGACAGGCCGATATGCGGGTGCTGGCGTATGTCCATGCCATGGCCTGGGGCGTAGTCCGTTTCGAGCATATGGTCGAAGAACACGAACGGGCCGACGCTGCGGCATTGGGCCGAGGGCAGCGGGCGCAAAATCGGCTGCCCCTCGACCGACTCGGCACGTGGGCGGATGACCAGGGGGCTGCTCATGAGGGGCTCCAGGCAGGTTGCAAGTGCTCCAAGCATAGCGGTTTGCCGGGCATGGCTGAACTGCTGCGCTTGGCGGTCGGTCTACCCTGTTCGAACCAGGAGAAGGAAGCTGCCCATGATCGCCAGAATGTTGGCTGGCGCGTTGTTGTGCGCAGGGGTGTGCCTGACGGCGCAGGCGCGTGATTACCGCTACAGTGACGCCCACCTGCACTACGTCGACTTTTTCCAGGAGACGGAGGGCATGCCGGCCTTGATCAAGGCCATGGATGAAGCCGGCATCGAGCAGTCGATGATTTCTGGTATTCCGGTGGCCAAGAAATGGCATGAGGACGAACCCAAGCGCCCGCGCTACTACGCCGGGGACGACGCCGATGCCTATTGGTACAGCGCGACCGATACCTACGTGGCGGCAGCGGTGCAAGAACTGTCCGCAGCGCAGCGCAAGCGCTTTCATCCGTTTCTGACCGGCTTCAACCCGGTGGACAAGAACGCGGTCAGCCATATCGAGCGCATGCTCGATCTCTACCCTGGGCTCTGGCAGGGCATTGGCGAGGTGTTCACCCGCCACGACGACCTGACGGCGTTGACCAGCGGTGACACCCCGCGCGCCAACAACGAGGCCATGACCCGCATCTATCACCTGGCGGCCGAGCGGGACTTGCCAGTGCTGCTGCACTCCAACATCACCTCCAAGCGTGAGCGCAACCCACTGTACCTGGCCGAAATCGAAGAGCCGCTGCGCAATCACCCGCACACGCGTTTCATTTGGGCGCATGCTGGCAGCAGCATGGAAATTCATCGGCATCAGACGCAGATGGACTTTCTGCTGCCGGTGCTGACGCGCTTGCTGGAGGATTACCCGAACCTGTATGTCGACCTGTCGTGGAGCGTGCTCGAGCCTTATCTGCTGGATGACAAGGGTGTGCCGCGCAAGGCTTGGGTGGCGTTGGTAGAACGTTACCCGGAGCGGTTCATGCTCGGGTCGGATGTGGTGGGCAAGTTTGGGAGCCTTGGCGAGCAGATGTACGGGTTCAAGCCGTTTCTGGATGCGTTGCCGGAGGCGGTGGCGCACAAGGTGGCCAAGGATAATTTTCTGGCTGTGTTGCCCAAGGCTAGGTAACACAAAAGAAAACGCCCCGAACCAGTCGGGGCGTTTTCATTACTGCTTCAAGGCCTTACTTGCCTTCCCAGCGCTTGAGCACCAGGGTAGCGTTGGTGCCGCCGAAGCCGAAGCTGTTGCTCATGACCGTATCGATCTTGGCGTTTTCTTCGGTTTGACGCAGGATCGGCAGGTCGGCGACCTCCGGGTCCAGCTCGTCAATGTTGGCGGAGCCGGCGATGAAGTTGTTTTCCATCATCAGCAGGCAGTAGATCGCCTCGTGCACGCCAGCGGCGCCCAGCGAGTGGCCCGACAGGCTCTTGGTCGAGCTGATCTTCGGTGCCTTGTCGCCGAACACGGCGCGAACACCTTTGATCTCGGCAACGTCACCGACCGGGGTCGAGGTGCCGTGGGTGTTCAGGTAGTCGATCGGGGTGTCGACGGTGGACAGCGCCTGCTGCATGCAGCGGATGGCGCCTTCGCCGCTTGGGGCAACCATGTCGTAGCCGTCGGAGGTCGCGCCGTAGCCGACGATTTCGGCGTAGATCTTGGCGCCACGGGCCAGAGCGTGCTCCAGCTCCTCGACCACCACCATGCCGCCACCGCCCGCGATGACGAAGCCATCACGGTCGTTGTCGTAGGCGCGCGAGGCCAGTTCCGGGGTTTCGTTGCGCTTGGTCGACAGGGCGCCCATGGCATCGAACAGGAACGACTGGCTCCAATGCTCTTCTTCACCACCACCGGCGAAGACGATGTCTTGCTTGCCCCACTGGATTTGCTCCAGCGCGGTGCCGATGCAGTGTGCACTGGTGGCGCAGGCGGAGGAGATCGAGTAGTTCAGGCCCTTGATCTTGAACGGCGTGGCCAGGCAAGCCGAAACGGTGCTGCCCATGGTGCGGGTAACACGGTATGGGCCGACGCGCTTGACGCCTTTCTCGCGCAGGGTGTCCAGCGCTTCCATCTGGTTCAGGGTCGAGGCGCCGCCGGAGCCGGCAACCAGGCCGGTACGCGGGTTGGAAACCTGCTCTTCAGTCAGGCCGGCGTCCTTGATCGCGTCCTGCATCGCCAGGTAGGCGTAGGCCGCGGCGTGGCCGACGAAGCGGTAGACCTTGCGGTCGATCAGTTCTTCGAGGTTGAGGTCGATCGACCCGGAAACCTGGCTGCGCAGCCCCATTTCCTTGTATTCCGGGTTGAAACGGATACCCGGACGGCTGTTACGCAGGTTTTCGGTGACGGTCTCTTTGTCATTGCCCAGGCACGATACGATGCCCAGACCAGTGATAACGACGCGGCGCATGCGAATAACCCTTAGAAATTGTCAGTGGAGGTGAACACGCCGACCCGCAGGGCTTCGGCGGTGTAGATCTCGCGGCCGTCGACGCTGACCGAGCCATCGGCGATGGCCATGTTCAGCTTGCCCTTCAGGACGCGCTTGATATGAATGTTGTAAGTGACTTTCTTGGCGGTAGGCAATACCTGGCCGAAGAACTTCACTTCACCCGAACCCAGCGCACGGCCGCGGCCCGGCAGGCCTTGCCAGCCGAGGAAGAAACCGACCAGCTGCCACATGGCGTCAAGGCCCAGGCAGCCCGGCATCACCGGGTCGCCTTCGAAGTGGCAGGCGAAGAACCACAGGTCCGGATTGATATCCAGCTCGGCGACCAATTCACCTTTGCCGTACTTGCCGCCTTCTTCGCTGATATGGGTGATGCGATCGACCATCAGCATGTTCGGCGCGGGCAGTTGCGCATTACCTGGGCCGAACAGCTCACCGCGACTGCAGCGCAGCAGGTCTTCCCGAGTAAAGGCGTGTTGTTTGGTCATGCGAGCTCCTCAATAACCCCCTGCGGCAGGGGATGAATCTTCCCGGCCGGCCCGAAAAGCGATGACTCCGGGGCGGCAGCCTACAGGTAGACTATTGCGTTGTGGTGAAAGTCACAGTGCACCTGGCGAAAGAAGTACAGGTGTTCACTGAAACGTCTATTTTCAGGTCCGAAGAACGTCCTGTCCAGTCCTTAAGACTGCCGCACTTTAGCATTTATCGCCAGTCGCGGTTGTCTGACCGGGTAACCAGCGTTGCAGCGCCCGCTGCAGCTCGGTGCGGCGCAAGGGTTTGCTCAGGTAGTCGTCCATGCCCGCGGCCATGCAACGCTCACGGTCGCCCTGCAAGGCGTTAGCGGTCAAGGCGATGATCGGCACGTGGATGCCGTTTGGCAGCAGGCGGATGCGCTGGGTGGCTTCATAGCCATCCAGGTTCGGCAACCGGCAGTCCATCAGAATGGCGGCGAACGGTTGCTGGCTGACCTGTTCGACCGCCTGGATACCGTCTGCCGCCACGCTCACCTCAAGCCCCAGGCTGCGCAGCATGGCTTCGATGACGTTCTGGTTGACCGGGTTGTCCTCCACCAGCAGCACCCGCTCGCTGCCGGTAAGTGGGCGCTGTTCACGCACCGCCCCGGGCAGTGGCGCCTGGGCCGGTGCGGCCAGGGCCAAGGGCATTTCCAGGGTAAAGGTCGAGCCCAGGCCTTCGCGGCTCTCACCGCGCAGCTTGCCGCCCATGCGTTCGGCCAGCGTACGTGCGATCGACAGGCCCAGGCCCGTGCCGCCATAGCGCCGGGAAATCGAGCTGTCGGCCTGCTGGAAGGCCACGAACATCATTTCCAGGCGGTCGCTGTCGATGCCGATACCGGTATCGCGCACGCTGCAGGTGAACCACAGCAGTTGGCGGTCCAGCACCTGGCAGCGCGCTTCGACCTGCACCTGGCCCTGCTCGGTGAATTTCAGGGCATTGCCGACAAGGTTCAGCAGGATCTGCCGAATACGCGTGGGGTCGCCGTTCACGTTCAGGTGCTCGATGCCCGTCGGCATGTTCAGGTGCAAGCCAAGGCCACGTTGCTGGGCACTGTGCTGGAACGACTGGACACTGCTGGCGATCAGCTCGCCGAGGTTGAAGTCGATGCGCTCCAGCTCCAGTGCGGTGCGTTCGATGCGCGAGAAATCGAGAATGTCGTTGATGACCTTGAGCAGGTGCCCGGTGGACTCGCTGGCAACGGCGGTGTACTCGGCCTGCTCGCTGGTCAGCGGTGTGGTTTCGAGCAATTGCAGCATGCCCAGCACGCCATTCATGGGGGTGCGCAATTCATGGCTCATCATCGCCAGGAAGTCCGACTTGGCCCGGTTGGCCTGTTCGGCTTCCTCACGCGCCTGGGTCAACTGGGCGATGGCGCGCTTCTGCTCGTCACTGGCTTGCTCCAGGGCATTGGCCAGGTTGTTGATGTGGTGCGCCAGATGGCCCAGTTCACTGTCATCCACCACGGGCAGCGGCGTGTTGTACTCGCCTTGCTGAATGGCCTTGACCGCGTGGCCCATGTCGCTGATCGGCTTGGCCAGGCTCATGGCCAGGCGGCGGGCCAGCAGGAAGGTGAACAGCAGGGCGAACAAGGCCAGGATGCCCGCCTTGATGACGATTTCCTGCTGGCGCTGGCTGAAGGCGTCATCGGACATGCCGACGATCACCCGCCCCAGGTAGTCGTCGCCAATGGCCGGCGTGGAGGTGTTGCCGGGCTGCAGGAAGTCGGTGTCCAGGCGGATTTGCTGAAGGCGGATGGGCGCTTGGAACACTTCCACTTGCTGCGCCCGGTTGGCGCTTTCGTCGGACTGCTCGACGTAGACCAGGATGTGGTTGCGGCTGTCCTGCACCTCGAGAAAGCGCACGTGCGGAATGCTCAGGGTGGCGCGCATCAGCCCTTCGAGCACCTCGTTGTTGCCCGAGATAACCCCGTATTCGGAGGCGGGCGCCAGCTGGTTGGCGATCAGTTGGCCGGTGTGGTTGAGTTCCTGGCGCAAGTCCTGGATACGCACGAAGGTAAAGAAGCTGATCAGCAGCAGGGTCAGCAGTAGGGCCGGGCCAAGGCTGATGATCTGGGTGCGGGTGTGGATGTCCCAGCTCAGGCGTCTGCTCATGGGTTGGATTCTCCTTCGGCCAGGGCCTTGGCAGCGGCGTTCGGGTCGATCGGTTCAAGGCCCAGGGCGCGTGCCACTTGCTGGTTGCCACTGACGCCGTAGCGCGTCGGGTAAAGGCTTCGTGGCCAGCGCGTGGGTGGCTGGTCGAGCAAATGGTCGAGCACGGCCAGCCAGTCGTCCTGGTCGCTGTAGGTGCTGGCCAGGGCGCCTGCGCGAACGAAGCCGGCATTTGGGCCAATCAACGCCATTTGCCGGCCGTAGCTGCTGAGCAGCAGGTTTTTCGCCGTCTTGGGGTTGTACAGGGCGGGGTCGTCGAGGCCCAGCAGGACATCGCTGTTGCCTAACAGCTGTTGCAGGGGCCGGCTGTCACGTTGGTCGGGCCAGTCCTGGGCAATGATCTCCAGGCCCAGCGGGCGGGCGGCATGGCGCAGTTCATCCAGCAAAAAGGCACTTTGCCTACCGTAAAGCACACCGATGCGTTGCGCCTGTGGCAGCAGGTAGCGCGCCAGGCGCAGTTGCCGGGCCAGGGGCGGGTCGCTCCACAGCAGTGTAAGGAAGGGGGGGCGCGACTTTCCCAGGCGCTGTTCAGCCTGTACTCGGCTGACCCGCATGGCCAATGCTGGTGGCCCGGCGTTTTCACTCAGGCGCCAGTCCAGCGCGGCACTGTCAAGCAGCACCAGGCGTTGATCGCCCTTGAGCTGGCTTGGGCGGGGCAAGTCGGCAGTGGTTTGGAAGCGCACCCGATCTTGCGGGCGATGGCTTTCGAATGCGGCGACGAAACTGCGAATGCCGGGCTGATCCTCGCCACCGACCAGCAAGATTTCACCGGCGGACAGCGGCCCCAGGGGCCACAGGCAAAGCAGCAGCACGCGCAGCAAGCGGGCCATCAGAACTCCAGCTCCGCGCTGACACTCAGGCGGTGGCGGCTGTCGTAGCGGTTTTGCAGCGCAGTCGTGGGCTCATCGTCCAGGCGTTGTTGCCACAGCGCCGCCAGCTCAAGGTTGCTGCCCTGCACCCGAAAGCGCTTGGCCAGGCGCAGGTCCAGGCGCTCGTAGCGGTACTGGTTGAGGGCATCGTCACCGTAATAGAACAGCGCACTCGACCAGCCGTCGCCCCACTCGCGCATCCAGCCCGCCGAGCCGCTGTTGCGGGCGCTGAGGCGGCGGTCGTCGGGGTTGCTGGCCCAGGCGTCGACGTAGGCGTAGGTCACGCGCAGGCGGTCACGCAGGGTGGGGCGCCAGTCCAGTTGCGCCTCGCTGCCGGTGAAGCGCGCCTTGTTGCTGTTGCTGGCGATGTACTGGTTGTTCTTCAAAGGCTCGCTGATCATCCCGGTGATCTCGTCGTAGAACAGCTTCACATCCATGCTCAGGTCGATGTCGCTGAAATAGCCGTTGTAGCCCAGCTCGCGCGAGCGCATGCGCTCTTGCTCGAGGTCGCCCGGGCCGCGGGTCTTGACGAAATACTCACCGTGCGGCTGGCCAAACGCACTGGGGTTGAGGTTTTTGACCGTGTAGCTCCAGTTGACGTTGTTCTCGAACATATCGGGGGAGCGAACCGCTTCGGAATAGACCGCACGCAGGCCATGGCGCGGGGTGATCAGGTAGTTGACCGCCACCCGTGGGGTCAGCGAACTGCCAGACAGGCGCGCGTCTTCGAACATCGCCCCGCCCTGGATGATCCAGTGTTCGTCGGCCCGCCATTCCAGCTGGCCGAACAGGCGCCAGGTCTGGTCGACGAGGCTGCCATTGAAGTACGTCTGCGAGTCGGCACGATCATAGCGGTAGTTCATGCCGCTGAGCAGGCGCAGGCTGTCGGTCAGGCTCAGGGTGTCCTGGATTTCCAGGTCGTAGCGGGTTTCGCGGGTGCTCTGGTCGACATCGCCGCAGACCACATCGCGGCCACCTTGGTTGTTCCACTGGTCCTTGATGGCATCGACCAGCGCCTGTTCTTCGGGGTTGCTGCTGCGCGGTGGATCGTTTGCGCCGCGCGCCACCAGCTCGGCAAAATTCGGGTTCAACCGCCACAGGCGGGTCAGCTCTGGGCTGAACGACAGCGCCGCATCGCAGGCGCGCCAGACTTGCTGGCGGTCGAAGTGCTGGGCCGAACCCTGGACGTACAGGCTGTGCTCGGGGTTGAAGTCGATGTTCCAGCGTACCGAACCCGCGTAATCCTTGGCGTTGGCGTCGGTGTTGTCACCGCGCTCGGTGACGTAGGGGAACACCGGCTGGTAGGTATAGGGGCGCTGGTTGCTGCCTTCCTTGGCCGCCAGTTGCCATTCCAGGGTCTGGTCGGGGGCCAGGGTGTGGCTGGCGCTGAGGTTGAAGCGGGTGAGGCGGCGGCTGTCACGGTAGTCCTGGCCGTACTGGTCCTGATCGAAACCATCGTCTTGCTGGCCGGACACCGACAGGCGCATGTCGCCGCCGTCCCAGCCAAAACCATGGCTGGCGTAGAAATCGTTGATGCCATCTTCGCCGCGGGTGACCTTGAGGCGCGTGCCATGGCTGTCGGCCGGGTTGCGGGTGAGGATGTTGACCACGGCCATCAAGGCGTTGGCGCCATAGCTGACCGTGTTGGGGCCGCGGAACACCTCGATGCGGTCGATGTCTTCCATGGCCAGGGGGATGTCGCTCCAGTCCACCGTCGCCAGGCCCGCGCGGTACACCGAGCGGCCATCGATCAGCACCTGCATGCGCCGCGCGTCGTTGACGTTGCTGCCATGGTAGTTGACCGTCGGCTGGTTGCCGGCGCCGTAGCCGATCATCATGCCCGGCACCAGGCGCAGCAGTTCGGGGATATCGCGGGCGCCGCTGGCGCGGATCAGCTCACTGTCGAGCACGGTCATGCTGCCAGGGACCGCCGCCGGGGATTGTTTGAGCCGGGTGGCGGTCAGAACCTGCGGCAGGTCGGTGTTGTCGATGAACAGATCGTCGGCCATGGCCGGGCCGCCGAGCAGGGCAGTCAGAAGCAGAAGACGCGGGTAAGGAGGCGTGCCTGGGAACACGGTACGACCTTGTTTCAGGGATGAAACAGGCATGTTAACCGACCGCAGGGCTTTTGCCAGTGATCAGGGCTTCCTTGCCAGCCCTTTCGTAGGCGCTGGCACTGGCCCTGTCGAATACGCACCGTATAATGCAGCGTCGCCACTTAACTTTTGGCTTTAACGGATTAGATATGACTGAACAGCAGCCTGTTGCAGTTCTGGGAGGCGGCAGCTTCGGCACCGCCGTGGCGAACCTGCTGGCGGAAAACGGTGTGCCGGTGCGCCAATGGATGCGCGACCCCGAGCAGGCCGAGGCCATGCGTGTCAACCGCGAGAACCCACGCTACCTCAAAGGCATTCGCCTGCACGACGGCGTAGAGCCGGTCAACGACCTGCTGGGTACCTTGCAGGCCTGCGACCTGGTGTTCGTCGCCTTGCCGTCGAGCGCCTTGCGCAGCGTGCTGGCACCCCATGCCGAGTTGTTGCGCGGCAAGGGCCTGGTCAGCCTGACCAAGGGTATCGAGGCGCAGAGCTTCAAGCTGATGAGCCAGATCATCGAAGAAATCGCACCTCAAGCCCGTATCGGCGTCCTGTCGGGGCCAAACCTGGCCCGCGAAATCGCCGAACATGCGCTGACCGCCACCGTGGTCGCCAGCGAAGATGAACAACTCTGCCAACAGGTGCAGGCCGTATTGCACGGGCGTACCTTCCGCGTCTACGCAAGTGCCGACCGCTTCGGGGTCGAACTGGGCGGGGCACTGAAAAACGTCTACGCCATTATTGCCGGCATGGCCGTGGCCCTGGGCATGGGCGAGAACACCAAGAGCATGCTAATTACCCGTGCCCTGGCCGAGATGACCCGCTTCGCCGTGAGCCAGGGTGCCAACCCCATGACCTTCCTGGGCCTGGCCGGTGTCGGTGACCTGATCGTTACGTGTTCCTCGCCCAAGAGCCGCAACTATCAGGTCGGCCACGCCCTGGGCCAAGGCCTGAGCCTGGAGCAGGCCGTCAATCGGCTGGGCGAAGTGGCCGAAGGGGTGAACACCCTCAAGGTGCTCAAGGCCAAGGCGCAGGAAGTTCAGGTGTACATGCCGCTGGTGGCGGGCCTGCACGCCATCCTGTTCGAGGGCCGTACCTTGAACCAGGTGATCGAGCACCTGATGCGCGCCGAACCCAAGACCGACGTCGATTTCATTTCCATCAGTGGTTTTAATTAAGCCGTCAGCGGCTTCGACCGGAACAAGGAGCGACACATGAACGATACGCCCGAACGCGCCCAGCGCGAGTCGATCATCCTGCGGGTGCTGTGGATGTTGGTGTTCCTGGTGGTCTGGCAATTGGCCGAGCTGCTGTTGGGCGGCCTGGTGCTGGTACAGCTGATCTACCGCTTGGTCTACGGCGCCCCCAGCGCCAGCCTGATGAACTTCGGCGATAGCCTCAGCCAGTACCTGGCGCAGATCGGCCGCTTCGGCAGCTTTCACAGCGACCAGAAGCCTTGGCCATTCGCCGACTGGCCAGCCCCGCGCGCCCCAGAAGGTGAGGCGCCCCATGCTGTGGCACCCGCGCCGCACCCGGTGCGTGACGAAGAGCCCAAGCTGTGAAGCTGTGGGTGCTGCGCCACGGTGAGGCAGAGCCTCGGGCCAACAGCGACGCCGAACGCCGCCTGACCAGCCATGGCCGCGAGCAGGTGCTGCACAGTGCCGCGCGCCTGCTTGGGCAGCCGTTGCAGGCCATCATCGCCAGCCCTTATGTCCGTGCCCAGCAAACGGCAGCGCTGGTGCATGACACGTTGGATTTCCCCGCGCCAGTGCGCACCGCGGCCTGGCTGACGCCGGACAGCAATGTGCAGCAGGTGATCGGTGAAATCGAAAAGCTCGGCCTGGAGCACGTGCTGTTGGTTAGCCACCAACCACTGGTGGGGGCCTTGGTCTGTGCCCTGGAGCATGGTCATGTACAGCAACCGGCGCCCATGAGCACCGCCAGCCTGGCGGAGCTGGAAGGGGAGTGGCCGTTGGCAGGCCTGATGACCTTGCGCGCAATCAGTTCGCCAGCCTGACGCCTCTTGGCAACTGGCATTTCTGCCAGTTGCCGCTTCACTCGACCGCTTGCTAGCGTGGCGCCACATCGAATGAGTGGCCAGGCAGGGAGCAGTTGATGAAGGGTGATATGCAAGCGCTGTTACGTTCACTGGACTTGCAACCCACAGTAGACAAAGTGCAGGAAGGCGTGGTGCTGGACTTTGCCCAGTACAGCGTGTTGCGCGACTCGGCCGACGCCAAGCTTTACCACCTGATGGGCAAGGTGGGCGATGCTAAAGACGACCTGGGCGAGCTGCAGGAAGCCTGCCTGCGGGTGTCCCGCTTGCTGCAGACCAGTTGCCTGGCGCTGCGCCGATTGCAGCTCGACTATGAGGACCAGTGCCTGGCGCGTGAAGTGCTCGAGAGCCAGCTGGCCTATATGCAGGCCTGCCTGCAGCGTTCGCTGGCCAGTTTTGTGCGTACCCGATGACCTGATAGCCCTCGCCGATGACCTTTCCGGACATTGCCGAGCGGCCCCGCGATGCCGACAATGGGCCATCCTCCCACCGTCCGGACCAGGCGCCATGTCGCAGCACATCTTCTTTGCCCACGCCAATGGTTTCCCGTCTGCCACCTACGGCAAGCTGTTCGCTGCCCTGGCGCCGGACTATCACGTTCACCACCTGCCCCAGCATGCCCACGACCCGCGCTTCCCGGTGAATGAAAACTGGCAGAACCTGGTCGATGAATTGCTGCACCACCTGGCGCAGCAGGATGCGCCGGTCTGGGGGGTTGGCCATTCGTTGGGCGGGGTACTGCACTTGCATGCCGCCTTGCGTTGCCCCGAGTATTACCGCGGGGTGGTGATGCTGGACTCGCCGGTGCTGACCCGCGCCGATCAATGGCTGCTGCGCACTGCCAAGCGTTTTGGCTTTATCGACCGCATCACCCCGGCCGGCCGCACTTTGGGCCGGCGCGAGGCGTTTGCCGACCGCGACAGCGCACGGGACTATTTCGCCAGCAAACGCTTGTTCCGCCACTTTGACCCCGACTGCCTGGAAGCCTACCTGGAGCATGGCTTGGAGCCCGCGCAAGAAGGGCTTCGCCTGCGTTTCGACCCGGCTACCGAGATCAGTATCTACCGCAGCATCCCCCACGCCAGCCCAGCACCTGCCCGGCAACTGCAGGTACCACTGGCGATGGTGCGCGGCGAGCGCAGCAACGTGATTCGCCGGCACCACACGCTGGCCGTACGCGGCATGGCCAAAGGCGAGTACCACAGCGTGCCGGGCGGGCACATGTTCCCCCTGGAACGCCCGACCGACACCGCCAGCCTGATCAAAGGCCTGTTCGACCGTTGGAGCCACGAATGAGCGCGCACATGGAGGAAATCCGCCTGAGCCTGGGCCATATCGAACTGGCTGCGCACCTGTTCGGCCCTGAGGATGGGCTGCCGGTGATTGCCCTGCACGGCTGGCTGGACAACGCCAACAGCTTCGCCCGGCTGGCGCCGCGGCTGCAGGGCCTGCGCATCGTCGCCCTGGACCTGGCGGGCCATGGTTACTCGGAGCATCGCCCGCCTGGCGCCAGTTATGCCCTGGCCGACTACGCCCACGATGTGTTGCGGGTGGCCGAGCAGTTGGGTTGGCAGCGCTTTGCCTTGCTGGGCCACTCACTGGGGGCGATCATCTCGGTGCAACTGGCGGGCGCCTTGCCGGAGCGGGTCAGCCACCTGGCGCTGATCGATGGCGTCATTCCGCCCACCGGGGCCGAGCAGGACGCCGGTGAACGCCTGGGCATGGCATTGCAGGCGCAGCTGCGCCTGGATGGCAAACGTAAATCCGTCTACCCGGCGTTGGAGCAGGGCGTGCAGGCGCGCATGAAGGGTATGGTCGCCGTCAGCCGCGAGGCAGCCGAACTGTTGGCCCAGCGTGGGCTGATGCCGGTAGCGGGAGGGTACAGCTGGCGCAGCGACAGCCGACTGACCTTGCCGTCCCCTGTTCGCCTGAGCCACGCGCAAGCCATGGCCTTTGTCAGGCGGGTGAGTTGCCCGGCCTGCCTGGTGGTGGCCGCCGACGGCATGCTGGCGCGCCACACTGAGTTGCTGGAGCAGCTACGCTTTGAGCAGGTGACGCTGCCTGGGGGGCATCACCTGCACCTGAACGATGAGCAGGGCGCGGCCCTTGTCGCAGACTGTTTCAATCGCTTCTTTGGCTTTGCTTGACTTGCACCGGACAAGTGCCGAGGCTTGGCGGGTTGAACAGGGAGACAACCATGCACATGCCAGACACGCTGGACCTTAGCTTCGGCGCCCCGCGCCGACTGGGCTGCCGATGAGCGCGCCCGTAACCCTCCGTACTACCCTCGCTGCCTGCTTCGTGCTCGCCAGCCCCTTGCTGTGGGCAGGTAGCCTGCCCGTTCCCGTGGATGCCAAAGTGGTCGACCAACGCCCTGCGGTGGAGCAGGAGCGCGTGTACCCCATGGGGCCTTTGCGCAAGATCAGCGGCCGCCTGCGGCTCGACGACAAGGTCGAAAGCCGTGGCCAGGTCAGCTCGGTCACCTATGAACTGCCGGTGGAGCGCACGGCCCGCGAAGCGTTCACCAGCGCCCGCGAAGCACTGCAACACGACGGGGGTTACCCGTTGTTCTGGTGCCAGGGCCGCGACTGCGGCGAAGCCAGCCTTTGGGCCAATGATGTATTCGGCAGTGCACGGCTCAATGGCGGTGACGAGCAGCAGGCGTTCATCCTCCTGCGCCGTTCTGCAGAAGAGGCCGACACACTGGTGGCGTTGTACAGCGTCACCCGCGGCAACCGCCGCGCCTACCTGCACGTGGAAGAGTTCGTCGCCGCCAGCCCGCTGGGTGAACTGCTGCCCACGGCCGCCACGGTGCTGCGCGAAATGCGCGACACCGGCAAGCTCGACTACCCTGACCTGAGAACGCCGCAACCTGCCTGGGTGGCGTTGTTGGGGCGTAGCCTCAACCTGGACAGCACCTTGCGCGCCAGCCTCAGCGGCAAAGAGGCCGAAGCGTGGCGTGAGCAACTGGTCAAGGCGGGCGTGCGCAGCAACCGGCTCGAGGTCGGCAACGCCCCCACCGATGGCCTGCACCTGGAACTGATCCGTTGAACGAGCACCGCCATGGCCAATAATGACCGCCTGCTGATCCAGATCGTTCTGTTGACGCTGCTCGGCGCTGCGTTGTGGGTCATGGCACCGTTCATTTCGGCGCTGCTGTGGGGCGCCATTCTGGCCTTTGCCAGCTGGCCGCTGATGCGCTTGCTGACGCGTGCGCTGGGCGGGCGCGAAACGTTGGCCGCCAGCCTGCTGACGGCGGCCTGGATCCTTATCGTGGCGTTGCCGCTGGTATGGCTGGGTTTCAACCTGGCGGACCACATCCGTGATGCCACGGCGTTTGTCCGTGATGTGCAGGTGGATGGCCTGCCCGAGGCGCCGGCCTGGCTGGGCAGCATTCCCCTGGTGGGTGAGCGCATGGTCAATTGGTGGCAATCGCTCGACCAGCAAGGTGCGGCCTTGATCGCTTCGATCAAGCCTTACCTGGGCCAGGTGGGCAACTGGTTGCTGGCGCGCAGTGCGCAGATTGGCAGCGGCATGCTCGAACTGAGCTTGAGCCTGGTCTTCGTGTTCTTCTTCTACCGTGACGGCCCGCGCCTGTCGGCGTTCGTGCTGCGCCTGTTGCAGCGCTTGACCGGTGACCGCGCCGAGTACTACCTGGACCTGGTGGCGGGCACCGTGCAACGCGTGGTCAACGGTGTCATCGGCACGGCAGCGGCCCAGGCCTTGCTTGCGCTGATCGGCTTCCTGATCGCCGGCGTCCCCGGGGCTATCGTGCTGGGCCTGGTGACCTTCATGCTCAGCCTGATCCCCATGGGGCCACCCCTGGCGTGGATCCCCGCGACGGCCTGGTTGGCGTGGAAAGGGGAGTACGGCATGGCGGTGTTCCTGGGTATCTGGGGCACCTTCGTCATCAGCGGCGTGGACAACGTGCTCAAGCCCTACCTGATCAGCCGTGGCGGCAACCTGCCGCTGGTCATCGTGCTGCTCGGTGTGTTCGGCGGGTTGATCGCCTTTGGCTTCATTGGCCTGTTCATCGGGCCGACTTTGCTGGCGGTGGGGTATAGCCTGCTGCTGGACTGGAGCCGCAACGCCGGGCAGCAGCCCCTGTAGGAGCGGCCTTGCGTCGCGAAAGGGCTGCAAAGCAGCCCCAGATTTCAGCGTTACCACGATAATCGCTGGGGCTGCTATGCAGCCCTTTCGCGACGCAAGGCCGCTCCTACAAGGGGCTGCGTTTTTACACATTCTTTATGCGTTGATCCATCCCTCGATCTCGCCCCTTTACGCCCCTCCCTCGGACAATTTCCCCAAAGCGGCCCAAGCGCCGCACCACGGGGAGCTCTACACATGAACATGCTCGACGGGCTGTCACTGCTGCTGGCAGTGGCATTGGCGATTTACCTGCTGATGGCGCTGCTGCGCGCCGATCGCAGCTAGGGAGTGGCCATGCACAGTTACGACTTTGCCTTGTTACTGGCGTTTTTCGCCATCGTGCTGCTACCGGCACCTTGGCTTGGGCGGTTCTACTACAAGGTGATGGAAGGCCAGCGCACCTGGCTGTCACCGGTGGTGGGCCCGGTTGAGCAGGCCTGTTATCGACTGGCAGGCGTACGCGCCGACCAGGAGCAGAACTGGAAGCAATACACTCTGGCGTTGCTGGCCTTCAACCTGGCCGGGTTCCTGTTGTTGTTTGCCGTGCTGTTGTTGCAGGGCTACTTGCCGCTCAACCCACAGCAACTGCCCGGGCAGGAATGGTCGCTGGCGTTCAACACCGCCGTAAGCTTCGTCACCAACACCAACTGGCAGGCTTACAGCGGCGAGTCATCGGTCAGCTACCTGAGCCAGATGCTGGGCCTGACGGTGCAGAACTTCGTCAGTGCTGCCACTGGCCTGGCAGTACTTGTGGCCCTGTGCCGCGGCATTGCCCGCCGTTCGGCCGCCACCCTGGGCAACTTCTGGGTCGACATGACCCGGGCCACGCTCTATGGGTTGTTGCCCCTGTGCCTGGTGCTGGCCCTGCTGCTGGTGTGGCAGGGTGTACCGCAGACCTTTGCCGACTATGCGCACGCACTGACCCTGCAAGGCACTGACCAGACCATCCCCCTCGGCCCGGCGGCTAGCCAGATCGCCATCAAGCAGTTAGGCACCAACGGCGGCGGCTTCTTCGGCGTCAACGCGGCACACCCGTTCGAAAACCCCACGGCCTGGAGCAACCTGTTCGAGGTGGCGTCGATCATTCTCATCCCGGCGGCGCTGGTGTTCACCTTCGGCCATTACGTGAAAGACCTGCGCCAGAGCCGGGCGATTCTTGCCTGCATGCTGAGCCTGTTCCTTATCGGTGGGGCTACAGCGCTGTGGTCCGAATACCAGCCCAACCCGGCCTTGCAGAGCGCGCAGGTGCAGCAAAGCGCGCCGCTGGAAGGCAAGGAAAGCCGCTTCGGCACCACCGGATCGGTGCTGTGGACAGTGACCACTACGGCAGCCTCCAATGGCTCGGTCAATGCCATGCACGACAGCCTCAACCCGCTGACCGGCATGGTTGCGATGGTCAACATGATGGTCGGCGAGGTGATCTTCGGCGGCGTCGGTGCGGGGCTCTACGGCATGCTGTTATTCGTGCTGATCGCCGTGTTCCTGGCCGGCCTGATGATTGGCCGTACCCCGGAATATCTGGGCAAGAAGCTGCAAGCGCGTGAGGTGCAACTGTTGGTGGCGACCTTGCTGGTGATGCCGGTCGGCGTGCTGGTGCTGGGCGCCATCGCCGCCAGCCTGCCGGGCCCGGCGGCGGCGGTGAGCAACCCCGGTGCCCATGGCTTTAGCCAACTGCTGTACGCCTACACCTCCGGCACCGCCAACAACGGTTCGGCCTTTGCTGGTTTTGGCGCCAACACGGTGTACCACAACCTGATGATCGGCCTGGCCATGCTGGTCGGCCGCTTCGGCTACATCCTGCCGATATTGGCCCTGGCCGGCAGCCTGGCGGCGAAAAAGAGCGCACCCCAGGGGCTGAACAGCTTCCCCACCCACGGCCCGCTGTTCACCGGCCTGTTGCTGGTGACCATCCTGTTGGTGGGTGGCCTGACCTTCCTGCCGACCTTGGCCCTCGGGCCAATTGCCGAACACCTGAGCCTGGGCTTCTGAGGAACCACCATGAACATGCCCATTCCTGAAGTAAAAGCCCCCCACAGCGCCAAGGACCAGACCCGCTTCGCCGCGCTCTGGCGCCCGGCCCTGATCCAGGCCTTCGTTAAACTGGACCCTCGGCAGCTCAAGCGCTCGCCGGTGATGCTGGTGGTGGCGCTGACTGCCGCGCTGACCACTGTGTTGTGTTTTGCCCCCGGCAGTGGCGTGAGCACAACAGTGGCGGTGCAAATTGCCTTGTGGCTGTGGTTTACCGTGCTGTTCGCCAACTTCGCCGAAGCCCTCGCCGAAGGCCGTGGCAAGGCCCGCGCCGACAGCCTCAAGGCTGGGAGCCAGGGGTTGAGTGCCCAGCGTCGCGACAGCGCTGGCGCTTTCGAAACGGTTGCCGCGACCGCGCTGCGCAAGGGCGATGTGGTCAAGGTGATCGCGGGTGAACTGATCCCGGGTGATGGTGAGGTAATCGAAGGCATCGCGGCGGTCAACGAGGCGGCCATCACCGGTGAGTCGGCCCCGGTGATCCGCGAGTCCGGCGGCGACCGTTCGGCGGTCACCGGCAACACGCGGCTGGTGTCTGACTGGTTGCTGATCCGCATCACCAGCAACCCTGGCGAATCGACCCTGGACCGCATGATCGCCTTGGTCGAAGGGGCCAAACGGCAGAAAACGCCCAATGAGATTGCCCTGGATATCCTGCTGATTGGCCTGACCCTGATCTTCCTGATCGTGGTCGTGACCCTACAGCCGTTCGCCCACTTTGTCGGCGGTAGCCTGCCGTTGATCTTCCTGGCCGCACTGCTGGTGACGTTGATCCCCACCACCATCGGCGGCTTGCTGTCGGCCATTGGCATTGCCGGCATGGACCGCCTGGTCCGGCTCAACGTCATTGCCCGTTCCGGCCGCGCGGTGGAAGCTGCGGGCGACGTGCACACCCTGATGCTCGACAAGACCGGCACCATCACCTTCGGCAACCGCCGCTGCAGCGCGCTGCATGCCGCGCCGGGCGTCACCGCCAAGGAGCTGGGGGAGGGTGCCTTGTTCGCCTCGCTGGCCGATGACACGGCCGAGGGCAAATCGATCGTCGAGTACCTGCGCCAGTTGCACGACTTCGTCGAACCCTCTGGGCAGCAGCTCGAACCGATTGCCTTCAGCGCCGAGACGCGGTTGTCGGGTGTCGACTTCCAGCAGCACCGCTACCGCAAGGGTGCTGTCGATGCGGTGCTGGCATTCGTTGGCCTGCAACGGCTGGAAATGCCGCCGGCATTGGCCCGCGAGGTCGAGCGCATTGCCCAGAGTGGCGGCACGCCGCTGCTGGTGTGTGTCGACCAGCGCTTGCTTGGGGTGATCCACCTCAAGGACGTGGTCAAGCCCGGTATTCGCGAGCGCTTTGCCGAGCTGCGCAAGCTGGGCATCCGCACCGTGATGGTGACCGGTGACAACCCGCTGACGGCCGCTGCCATTGCCGCCGAGGCCGGGGTCGATGACGTGCTGGCCGAGGCCACCCCAGAGAAGAAGCTGGCGCGCATCCGTCAGGAGCAAAACGACGGCCGCCTGGTCGCCATGTGCGGCGACGGTGCTAACGACGCCCCGGCGCTGGCCCAGGCCGATGTGGGCATGGCCATGAACGACGGCACCCAGGCAGCCCGTGAGGCGGCCAACATGGTCGACCTGGACAGCGACCCGACCAAGCTGCTGGACGTGGTCCAGGTGGGCAAGGAACTGCTGGTGACCCGTGGCGCCTTGACCACCTTCTCGATTGCCAACGACGTGGCCAAGTACTTCGCCATCCTGCCGGCGTTGTTCGCGGCCATCTACCCGCAGCTGGGCGTGCTCAACCTGATGCACCTGGCCAGCCCGCAGAGCGCGATCTTGTCGGCGATCGTGTTCAACGCGCTGATCATCATCGTGTTGATCCCGCTGGCGCTGCGCGGTGTGCGGGTGCACGCGGCGAGCGCGGCCCACCTGCTGCGGCGCAACCTGCTGATCTACGGGCTGGGCGGGATCATCGTGCCGTTCGCCGGGATCAAGCTGATCGACATGCTGCTCAATGCCTTGCACCTGGTCTGAGGAGGCCGCCATGAACACTTATGTACGCCCGGCCTTGAGCCTGGCCTTGCTGATGACGCTGGTCACCGGCGCGTTGTACCCATTGGCGGTGACCGGTATTGCCCAGGTCGCCTTCCCTGAACAGGCCAATGGCAGCCTGGTGCGTGACGCGCGCGGCGAGGTGCGCGGCTCGGCACTGATCGCCCAGGATTTCCAAGGCGATGGCTGGTTCCATTCGCGGCCCTCGGCTGGGGCTTATGCCACGGTTGCCAGCAGTGCCAGCAACCTGTCGCCGAGCAACCCGGCGCTGGCCGAGCGGGTAGGCAGCGAGGCCGCGAAGCTGTACCGGGCTGAGCAAGGGCCTGTGCCGCAAGCCTTGCTGACCACCTCAGGCAGTGGCCTGGACCCGCATTTGCCGCCGGAGGCGGTGGCTTATCAGGTAGCGCGGGTGGCAGCGGCTCGCAAGGTGCCTGTTGAGCGCTTGCAAGCCCTGGTGGAAGAGGCCACCCTCCACCCATTGTTCGGGCCGCCTGTGGTCAATGTCCTGGCGCTGAACCAGGCCCTGGAGATATTGGGCCGCTGACAGTTGGGCGGCGTTGCGGCCCTTCGCGGGTAAACCCGCTCCCACAGTAATAGCGCAGCTGCAGAATGTGGCGCGGTCCCTGTAGGAGCGGGCTTGCCCGCGAAGGCCTGCAGAGCAGGCCCAGATTCACCGACCGCCGCACAATCGAAGGATGAAACATGAGTGATTCCGCCCGCGCAGACGCGCTGTTGGCCAACCTCCCGCGCGAAGGCCGCGGCAGGCTCAAGGTATTCCTCGGCGCCGCACCGGGTGTGGGCAAGACCTACGCCATGCTGCAAGCCGCCCACAGCCAGCAACGCCAGGGCGTACACCTGCTGGCCGGGGTCGTCGAAACCCATGGCCGCGCCGAAACCGAGTCGCTGCTTGGCGGCTTGCCCCAGCAGCCCCTGCTGCGCAGCGAGTACCGCGGCGTCACCCTTGAGGAAATGGACCTCGACGGCCTGCTCAAGGCCGCACCTGCGTTGGCCCTGGTCGACGAACTGGCCCACACCAACGCCCCCGGCAGCCGCCACGCCAAGCGCTGGCAGGACGTTCAGGAACTGCTCGCCGCCGGCATCGACGTGTACACCACGGTCAACGTCCAGCACCTGGAAAGCCTCAACGACAAGGTCCGCGACATCACCGGCGTGCAGGTGCGCGAAACCCTGCCGGACTGGGTGCTGCAGGAAGCGTTCGAATTGGTCTTGATCGACCTGCCACCGCGCGAATTGCTGGAGCGCTTGCGCGAAGGCAAGGTGTACGTGCCCGAGCAGGCGCGGGCTGCGATCGATGCCTATTTCTCCCAGACCAACCTCACCGCATTGCGCGAGCTGGCCATGCAGACCGCCGCCGCCCAGGTCGACGCCGACCTGGCCCACGGCTACCGCCAGCGCGGGCAGGAAGCTCCGGCCCTGCGCGGGCGCCTGCTGGTGGGCATCGATGGCGACGACCAGGCCGAACGCCTGGTGCGCCACGCCAGCCGCGTAGCGCAACGCCGGCACCTGCCCTGGAGCCTGGTGCACGTCGACAACGGTAAGCTGCGCGACGAAGCCGCACGCCAACGCCTGCAAGCCGCGCAGCAACTGGCTGAGCGCCTGGGCGGCGAAGTGGTGCTGCTGCGCGCCGGTGAAGTGGCGCGCACGCTGATCCAGCATGCCGGCGAGCGGCGTGCCAGCCTGGTGCTGGTGGGGCAGTCGCGTGATCGCCTGCGCCGTCGCTTCTTCGGCGCCGGTGTAGCGGCGCGGCTGCTGCGCGAAAGCCACGGCCTGGAGATCAACGTGCTCGACCGCGATGCCCAACCGGCCCCGGCCAGTGCGGCGGTGCAACGGGTATGGGTGTGGCGGCACTACCTGCTGGCCCTGCTTGCCACACTGCTGGCGGCCGGTTTGTCGTGGGCCGTGTCCAGCGTGCTGGCGCTGCCCAATATCTCCCTGGTGTTCCTTGCCGCCGTGCTGCTGGTTGCGGTGCGCAGCAGCCTGGGGCCGGCCTTGGCCTGCGCCGCGCTGTCGTTTCTGACCTACGACTTCCTGTTCATCCCGCCCAATTTCTCGTTCAGCATCCAGCGCGAGGAAGACGTGCTGACCTTGGTGTTCTTCCTGCTGATGGCGGCCCTCACCGGCAACCTTGCGGCCCGCCAGCGCCGCCAGTTGCAGGCGCTGCGCGAGACGCAGGCGCAGACCAACCAGTTGCTAGATTTATCCCGCCGCCTGACCGTTGCCGCCGACCGCCAAGCGGTGTTCAACGCCGCCGGCCAACACCTTGACGGCTGGCAGGATGTGCAAGTCTGCCTGCTCGAACGTAACCCCGAAGGCCAGCTGCACCTGGCCAGCGGCGAGGCCCACGGCCTCAGCGACAACGAGCGCGCCGCCGCCGAGTGGGCCTGGCAGCACGGGCAGGCGGCGGGCCATGGCAGCGACACCTTGCCCAATGGCCGCTGGTGGTGGTGGCCTCTGGCGGTCGATGACCACCCGCTGGCCTTGCTCGGCGTGCGCCCGAGCTCTGGCGACCCGCTCAGCGCCCAGCGCCGGCGCCTGCTCATGGCCCTCGGCCAACCCCTGGCCCAAGCCCTGGCCCGCGCCCGCCTGGCCGAACAATTGGAAGCGGCGCGCCTGCATGGCGAAACCGAGCAACTGCGCAGCGCCTTGTTAGCCTCGGTCTCCCACGACCTGCGCACGCCCTTGACCGCCATGCGCGGCAGCATCGACAGCTTGCTGGCGCTGGGCGAGGCGATCCCCGAGGACGACCGCCGCGAGCTGCTGGAAGGCACGCGCAATGAGGCCGAGCGCCTGGACCGCTACATCCAGAACCTGCTCGACATGACCCGCTTGGGCCATGGCGGCCTCAAGCTGGCCCGCGACTGGGTGGCCCCCGCAGACATCGTCGGCAGTGCGCTGAACCGCCTGCGGGTGGTGCTTGCGCCCCTGCGCGTGCACACCGATGTGCCGGCCGAGCTGCCGTTGCTGTTCGTGCATGCGGCGCTGATCGAGCAGGCCCTGGTCAACGTGCTGGAGAACGCTGCACGCTTCTCGCCGGCCCAGGGTCGGCTGGAACTGCAGGTGTCGGTGCAGGGCGAACAACTGCGCATTGCCGTCAGCGATCAGGGCCCTGGCATTCCCGTGGCCGAGCGGGAGAAGATTTTCGACATGTTCTACACCGCCGCCCGCGGTGACCGGGGCGGGCAGGGCACTGGGCTGGGCCTGGCGATCTGCCAGGGCATGATCGGCGCCCATGGCGGGCAGATCCTGGTGGGTGAAGGGATCGATGGCCAGGGCACCGGCATCACTTTATGCTTGCCGCTGCCCCCTCAACCTGAAGCCGAAAGCGAAGCCCCATGAGCCAGTCCGCCACCCTCCTGGTCATCGACGACGAACCGCAGATCCGCAAGTTTTTGCGCATCAGCCTGACGTCCCAGGGCTACAAGGTGATCGAGGCCGCCACCGGCAGCGAGGGCCTGGCGCAGGCCGCCTTGGGCAAGCCCGACCTGGTGGTGCTCGACCTCGGCCTGCCGGACATGGACGGCCAGCAAGTGCTGCGCGAACTGCGTGAATGGAGCGCAGTGCCGGTGCTGGTGCTGTCGGTGCGTGCCAGTGAGGTGCAGAAGGTCGATGCGCTGGACGGCGGCGCGAATGACTACGTGACCAAGCCGTTTGGTATTCAGGAGTTTCTGGCGCGGGTGCGCGCCTTGCTGCGCCAGGTGCCGCAGGCCGGCGGGGGCGAGGTGGCGGCCAGTTTCGGGCCGTTGACCGTGGACTTTGCCTTCCGCCGCGTGACCCTGGAAGGCGTCGAGGTGGCGCTGACCCGCAAGGAGTATGCGTTGCTGGCCCAGCTGGCCGGGCACCCGGGCCGGGTGATTACCCAGCAGCAGTTGCTCAAGGACATTTGGGGGCCGACCCATGTGGACGATACCCACTACCTGCGGATCGTGGTCGGGCACCTGCGGCAAAAACTCGGGGATGACCCCATGGCGCCGCGTTTCATCATCACCGAGGCGGGCGTCGGCTACCGGTTGGTCGCGCCCGCCTGATGATGCCGGCCGCTGTTACCACCCTAACTGCTTGTGCAAGCCCAGGGCGTCGTAGTAGTCCCCTTGGTAGATGATCTTGCCGTCTTTGACCTTCACATAGCTCACCCCATCGAACGACAGTGCTTTGTGGGTGGCGGGCGTTTGCGCGTCCCAGGCGCCAGTGTTGGTGCCGCTGAAGGTCCACTGGAAGGCGATGCCGTCCTTGTCGACGATCGGCGTGCCGTTGATCTTCCATTTGAGGTCTGGCACGGCGCCCACGAACACCTTGATCACGTTGTCGCGTGCGGCTTCGCGGCCCTTTTGCGGGGTGCCGACGGTGACATCGAAGTACTCGGCGTCCTTGGCCAGGTAGCTGGCGGCCTTTTCGGCGTCATGGGCGTTCCAGGCTGCCATGTAGGCGTCGACGATCTGCCTGGGGGTTTCGGCCGCCTGGGCGAGGCTGGCGAAGGTGAACAGCGACAGCAGGTAGAACGCTCTAATCAAAGGACGCATGTTTGCCTCGCTTGCGGGCGTGCCCGCGGGTTGTCGGCCGGACGGCCATTGCGCGTGGTCAGGCCCTTGGCGGCTCCTTTTCGAACAGTTGCCGTACGACTTCCAGGTAGCGCCGCGCGCCCAGGCCCAGGGGCCGCGGTTTGACCCAGATGATGTCGACCCACAGCCGTAAGCGGCTGGCCATGTTGTCGAAGCGCACCTCGGCCAAGGCGCCCGAGGCAATCAACGGTTCGACCAGCGGCTGCGGCAGGTAGGCCCACCCCAGGCCGGATTGCACCAGATCCAGCGTAGCCAGATAACTGTCGGTCAGCCAGATGCGCCGCGACAACACCATGCGCGGGTCGGAGCCGGTGGCTTTGCCGGAGGCCACGATGATTTGCCGTTGCTCGGCGAAGGCTTCTTCGGGCAGTGGCGTGCCGCTGTTGCGCCCGGCGGGATGGCGGGGGGACGCGACGGCGACCAGCAACTGGCTGCCGGCTTCAAGAAACGACTCACGTTCATCGATGCCGGGCCGTTCGAAAACCAGCGCCAGCTGCACGCTGCCGTCATGCAGCAAACGAATCGCTTCGGCTTGCGTGGCCGAACGCACTTCGATCTCAAGGCTTGGGAATTCTTGCGCGAGGGTTTCCAGCGGCTGGCTCCAGCGGCCGGTTTGCAGCTCTGGGGCCATGGCGATGGTCAAGCGCTTTTCCAGCCCCTTGTGCAGCTGCAGGGCCTGGGCGTCGAGCAGGTTGAGCTGGCAGATCACCTGCCGGGCCTGGGGTTCGAGGGCCAAGGCGGCGCTGGTTGGCAAGGCTTTGCGCGTGGCCCGGTCGAACAGGGCCAGGTCCAGCTCGGCTTCCAGCTGGGCGATGGCCATGCTCACGGCCGAAGGCACGCGGCCCAGCTTGCGCGCTGCTGCGGAAAACGACCCTGCCTCCAGTACGGCCAGAAAAACGGCAAGTGAGTCGCTGGTGAAGGCCATTGTCAGAAAACCTGATTGATCGGTTGAGCCGCGTAGCGTGTGGGAGCAGCCTTGTGCTGCGAAGAGGCCGGTGACAGCAGCAAGATTCACTGTGCGGTCCTATGGCCTCTTCGCAGCACAAGGCTGCTCCTACAGGGGATCGGGATAGTGCGAAGGCACTGGCCTCACAGCCTATAACAATCCCTCTCGGGCAGGTTACAGATCTTCCGACAGGATACGGTCCACGCTGTCGACAAAGTAGTCCACGCTCGCCCGTGTGGTGCACATCGGTGGTTTGATCTTGAGGATGTTCAAGTAGTCGCCGGTCGGCTGCATGAAGATGCCCAGGTCACGCAAGCGGTCGCACAGCAGCAAGGTCTCCTCGGTCGCCGGCTCCAGCGTCTGCCGGTCGCGCACCAGCTCAAGCCCCAGGTAGAAGCCCGAGCCATGCGCCGCACCTGCGAGCGGGTGCTTGTCGACCAGCGCCTGCAAGCGCGCCTTGAAGTAGCGGCCGGTGTCGCGGGCGTTGTCCCACAGCCCTTCCTCTTGCATCACGTCCAGCACCGCCATGCCGATGCGGCAACTGACCGGGCTGCCCCCCGCCGATGAGAAGAAGTAACCCTGCGCCTCCAGCGCCTCGGCGATTTCGCGGCGGGTGATCACTACCCCCAGCGGCTGGCCGTTGCCCATGCCCTTGGCCATGGTGATGATGTCGGGCACCACCCCTTGCTCTTCGAAGCCCCAGAAGTACTCGCCCAGTCGGCCATAACCCACCTGCACCTCGTCGGCGATGCACACGCCACCGCGGGCGCGCACCTTGGCGTAGGCGTCCTGCAGGTAACCCGCTGGCAGCGAGATGCCCCCGGCGTTGCCGTACACCGGCTCGCAGATGAAGCCGGCCAGTTGGCGGCCACGGGCATCGAGGTCTGCCAGCTTGGCGTCGACGTCGCGCAGGTAGTCGGCGGCGCTGTCGGCACCACGGAAGCGCCCACGGAAGGTGTTCGGTGCCTCGACCGGGTGCACCCAGTCTGGCCGGGTTTCCAGGGCTTGCGGGTTGTCGGCGATAGAGGTGGAGATGGCGTCTGTAGCCACCGACCAGCCGTGGTAGGCCTCCAGCACGCTGAGCAGGTCGCGCCCGCCGCTGTAGGCCCAGGCCAGGCGAATGGCCAGGTCGTTGGCCTCGGTGCCGCTATTGACCAGGAACACCCGGTCGAAGCCTGCTGGCGCCAGCTTCAGCAGGCGTTCGGAGAACTCGGCGATGGCCGCGTAGTGGAAGCGCGAGTTGGTGTTCAGCAGCGACCATTGCCGCGCCGATTCCGCCACCATGCGTGGGTGCCCATGGCCAAGCACGGCCACGTTGTTGAGCATGTCCAGGTAAGACCGGCCCTGCATGTCGATCAAGTAATTGCGCCAGCCGCGTTCGATATGGGGCGGTTGCGCGTAGTAGTGCTTTTGCGAACGGGCGAAGCTGGCATCACGACGTGCCAGCAGCGCCTGTGCATCGGGCAGCGGTTCGGCGTCGCAATCAAAGCCCAGCAGCGCGGCAGGCGACGGGCACAGCGCCAGCCAGGCAGCGGCCTGGGAGGGGGTGGCGAAAAACGGCGGGCGGGCGTCGTTATCCAGGCACAGCTGAATGCTGAGCAAGCCACCGCTGCTGCCCAATTTCTGACCTTTTGCCAGGGCCTGCCCATCTGCCGGAGCATCCTCCAGGCCACCTAGCCACAAGCTCCAGTGGGGTGTGCGCAGGCAGCCGTGGCCATCGCCATGGCGCTGCCAGGTACCGGCCTGCGGCGCCTGCACGGTGCTGGCGTTAGGCACATGCAATTCGACACCCAGCGCGCAGGTGGCAGGTTCTTCAGCGCGGTCGATATGGGTTTGTGACAGGCGATACTGGCCATGCAGCGTGCACGCCGGGGCCGGTTGTGCAGCCAGCAGGCGCTGGTCGAAGCCTGGCTGTTCCCAGTTGCCTGCTTCGCAGTGCGGGCTGAGCACGCCCAGGTCGAGGCGAGCCACCGGCTGGCCGACCCGTTCAGGCAGCAGGGGCGCGCAACTGGCCAGGTCGGGCCGGCTGGGTTGAACACCGGCCGCCTGCAGAATAGCCGCCTCCATCAGCGCGAAAGGCACGGCAGTCGCGGTGTCGAAAATCTCCCATTCGTGCGCGATGTTGTTGCGGATGTACTGGTTGCCCGGGTCTACAGCCAGCTGTTGCTCGCTGCTCAGCACCAGCACCGCAGCGCGGTTGAGCACCAGCGGCCACAGGGCACGCAGTTCGGCTTCGCTCAGCGGGTTGAGGGCCTGGTAGGCCCGCACTGCCGGCAGAATGCGCAGCGGGTCGCCTTCGGCATGGTGCAGCAGTGCCGCGCAGGTCACCGAGAGGTCGGCAATGCGCCAGGTACGCAGCAGGTCGCCAAAATCGATGACGCCCTGCACCTGCCACTGACGCTCGTCATCGCGGGCCCACACGGCGTTGTCATCGGTGATGTCAAGGTGCACGGCTTGGCTTGGCAGCTGCTCCACCAGCGGCGCCAGGCGCTCGGCAGCCAGTTGAGTGGTTTGCTCGACACGGGCGCGTTGCCCGGCGTCGTGCAACACCGGCAGCAGGTGCTGGATCAACGCCTGCGCGTGCTGCGGGTCCCATTGCAGGGTGCGGTTCAAGCCGGGGTGGTCAAACTCGGCCAAGGCTTGATCCACTTTCGCGCACAGCCCGCCCAGCTCGGCAATCAGGCGCGGCGCCATGTGCTTGAGGCGGGTCAGCGGTTGGCCGTCGATGTAGTCGAGCAGGCGCACCCGCAGCGGTTGCCCGTCGATGTCCAGGGCCAGCAATGCCTGCCCGTTTTGCGCCGGGCGCACTGCGGGTACCGGCAAGCCCTGTTCGCGCAGGTACGCCAGCGCGGCATGCTGGGCCTCCAGTTCGACCTGGGCATAGCTGCCGTGGCAGGCCTTGAGCACGAAACGGCCCTGGGCGGCATCCACGCGGAAGTTCAAGTCTTGCTGGCTGCCCAGCGATGACAGGCTGCCCGCCAGGCCGTAGTGCGCCTGCAGCAAGGCGTGAGCTTGGGCCTCGCTGAGCGCAGGGCTGGGCAGGGCGGAGCGCTGGATCAGGATGTCCAGGGCAGGGGAGGCGGGCGTTTGGTGGTGGCTGGGCATTGGGCTCTACCGTTGGTGCTGGGGGTTGACGGTAGGGAATTTATGCCCGTTTTGGCTGATGATGGAAGACGATTGTTGTCAGAATTTTTGATGATTGGGTGTGGGTGCATGTCTTGAGTTTTGCGGCGCCTGTGAGATCGAGCGCCGCCCGCGCGGCGCTTCGCAGCACAAGGCTGCTCCCACATCTGTTTCAGGCCAGTGAGGCCTGTGATATCTGCGCGCGACCGCCTCAGGAATAATTGGCCCCAAAAATGTAGGAGCAGCCTTGTGCTGCGAAGCGCCGCACGGGCGGCGCTCGATCTGATAGGCGCTGCAAATCCATCGCCATGCACCTGGCGGCCCTATCTCAATCTACCGCCACCCACCCTCACATCAAAAACTGGCCTTGACCGACACCATGAAATTACGCGGCTCCCCATAATAATTACCAAACGTCTCCGTCCCGATACTGGCGTAATAACGCTTGTCGAACAGGTTGTTGCCGTTAACCGCCACCGACCAGGTATCGTCGATCCGGTAACCGATCCGGCCATTCCACACCGCATACCCCGCCTGGCTGATCTTCTCGCCACTGGCAGGCGAAACCCGGAAGTTATCGCTCTGCGCATTCACCCCGGCACCCAGGCTGAACCGCTCAAAAGCGCCACCGAGTGCGTATTCGCCCCACAGGCGCAGCACGTGCCGAGGCACATAGCTGTTGAACGCCGCGCCGTTCAGGCTGGTGTCGATATCGTCGAGGGTCTTGGTCTGGGTGTAGGTGTAGCCCGCCAGCAATTGCAGGCGCTCGATGACTTCACCACTGATCTCAGCCTCGAAACCCTGGGCGCGGACCTTGCCAGCGTTGACATAGCAGTAGCCATCCGAGGAGGGGCACGACGAGTTGTAGTCGGTCTGCGCCTGGTCCTTCTGAATGGTGCGGAACAGGTTGAAGGCGCCGTTCAAACGCCCGTCGAACCAGGCCCCCTTGATCCCCAGTTCATAGCTCTGGCCCACCAGCGGTTTGAGCGCCGAACCTTGTTCGTCCCGGTAGCTGCCTTGCGGGGTGAAGATGTCCGAGTAGCTGGCGTAGGCCGTCAGGTTTTCGTTCAGGTCCAGCAGCACGCCGGCAAAGGGCGTGACCTGCCCGGTCTCGCGAGCGTTGGAGTGCTGCGGCGGCGTGGCGGTGTCGATGAAGACGGTATCGGTCTCGGCGTTATACCAACTCACCCGGCCCCCCATCACCAGGGTCAACGGGTCGGCCAGTTTCAGGCGCAGGGTCGAGTAGAGGCCTTTTTGTGTGGTCACGGACTTGACCGGGCCACCGCGCGACGAGTGCTCGATGAAGTAGCTGTCATCCGGCTCAGGGATGAACTTGTCGGGGTTGAACACGTTCTGCCGTTGCGCAAGGAACGCCACCGAGTAGAAGTCATCTTTCTTCGAGCGGCTGGCGTTCATGCCCAGCACCAGTTCATGTTGCTGGCCGAAGGCATCAAACTTGCCATCCACATAGGCATCCAGGCCGTAATCGACCTGGTCATAGTCATACATACTGCCCAGCATGCCAGTGGTATCAATGCCAGGCGTCACCGCACCGGAGGCGAAGGCGTACTTGATGTCCTGGGTGTTCTTTGTATAAACACTCGCCACCTTGAGCTTCCAGTCTTCGTCGAGCTGGTGGGTGAGGTCGGTGAACACCGTGGTGCGCTGGCTGCGCCAGGTATTCCACGAAGGGTCGAGGCAGGTCGAGCGGCTGAGGTTCAGATCGCTGCGGTCCCGGTAGCGCGGCAGGCCGCCCCAGCAGGGGTTGGCATCCACGTCCTCGTAGGCAACGCCTAGGCCCAAAGTCGTGTCGGGGCTGACATCGAAGTCGAGGGCGCCGTAGTACACCTGGTCCTTGCGGTTGGCATCGTCGACCGAGTAATGCCGGCTCTGCTCCGCCACGACTGCCCGGCCACGCAAGGTGCCGGCTGCGTTCAGCGGCCCACCGGTGTCGAGCTGCCCGCGGTAGTTGTCCCAACTGCCCCCGGACAGGGTGATGTCGGTATGCGCCGCCGCCAGGCCACGCTTGCGCACGAAGTTCACCCCGCCAGCGGTACCGCCCGACCCTTTCATCATGCCGGCTGCGCCGCGTAACACCTCGACCCGGTCGTAGTAGGCCATGTCACTGCTGAAGCTGTCGGCCTGGACATAGAGGTTGCCCATGTCCAGCGGCACACCATCGTACTGATACTGGCCCGACATGCGGAACCCGCGCGAATAGAAGTATTTGCCGCCCATGGTCGAGTCGTACACGGTGATGCCGGGCGTCTTTTCCATGACCTGATCGATGGTGTACAGGTTCTGGTCGTCCATCATCTTGCGCGTCATCACCGTGACCGATTGCGGCGTCTCCTTGAGCGAGTGCTCGCCCTTGCCGATGGTCACCGCGCCCGTGGTGTACGAGCCGCTGTTCTCAGTGGTTGCACCCAGCACCTGGCTGGTGATGTTGGTGGCCCCCAGCTCCAGCGCCGAGCCCGACGACGGCACCGCCTGCAGCACATAAGTGCCGTTTGACCGCGGCTCGGCCTGCAGGCCGCTGCCTGCCAGAATCTGGGTAAAGCCCTCGCTGACACCGAACGCACCTTTCAGGCCGGGGCTCTGCAAACCGTCTGTTTGCCGGGCATCAAACGAAATCGCAGCGCCCGCCGCACTGGCGAAGCGGCTGAGGACTTCAGCCAGGCTGCCCCCCGCAATAGTGTACGACCGGACGGCATTTTGCTGCGTCGGCTGCGGCGCTGCATACGTCGTCATGGGCCAGGCACCAGCGGTGGTTGCCGCCAACAGTCCGACATTTATTGCAGTCGCCAGACGACCACGCTTGAACACAGCAGACATACCTATCCTCCCCCTGAAAACGATCAATAGAACCCTTTGGGGGATGAGCCGAACGTCGTGTAAGAAAAGTGCAAAACCCGCGAAAGTTTTTTCAGCCCGCTGGGGAAGGGGGCGGCGATACGGTGACCCAAAAACGGCTGTAGCGCGTGACGCGCAGCGCAAACCCGGTTTCCAGTGCCGCCAATGCCCGGTCGGTGTCATCGACGGGGAACGCGCCAGAAACCTTCAACTGGGCAATGCGGGGATCACAGCGCAGCACCCCGGTGCGATAGCGTGAGAGGTCCGCCAGCAGTTCGCCCAAAGGGCGATCCAGGGCGATGATGCTGCCTTGTTGCCAGGCCCCTACAGAGGCGTCATTGCGCCGTATTGCCCCCACCGAACGGTCAGAAAACGCAATGGATTGCCCAGCTTCCACACGCACAGCCAAAGCACCGCTGGATGCCCTCACTTCCACCGCCTTCTCGAGCACGGCCACGTCACCCTCCAAGGCTTGGGAGCGAACCAGAAAACGCGTGCCCAGCGCCCGTACCTGGCCATGCCGGGTGCGCACAATGAACGGCCGTTGCGCGGGGTCGGCCGCCGTGGTGACCAGAATTTCGCCGCGCAACAGTTCCAGCACCCGTTGCTGGCCGTCGTACTTGAGGTTCACCGACGTGTCGGTGTTCAGCAGCAGCGAGCCGCCATCGGGCAAGCGAAACGCGCGGCGTTCACCCACAGCGGTGCGGTAGTCGGCCAGCAGCTGCTGCGAGGTGTCGCTGCGCCAACCCAGCCAGCCCAGCGAAGTGGCCGGCACCAGTATCACGACACTGCGCAACAGCTGGCGCCGAGAGCGCTCGGCGCCGCGCAAGGCAGGGGCCGCCAGGGCGCCGGGCACGCGGGTCATCTGCTCGCCCACGGCGGCCATGCGTTGCCAGGCCTGACGGTGGGCCGGGTCGGCAACCAGCCAGTCGTTCCAGGCGCTGCGGTCGGCGTCGGTGGCGATGCCGGAGTGCAGCCGCGCGTACCAGCGCGCGGCGACACTGATGGCGTTCAACTCGGCGGGCGACAGGCTCATGCCAGTTGCAACTGCATCAAACAGCAATGTTCCATGGCTTTGGCCATGTAGTTGTTGACGCTGCGCACGCTGATGTTCATGTGCTCGGCAATCTGCGGGTAGGTCAGGCCATCGAACTGCGACAGCATGAACACCTGCTTCACCTTCGGGCCAAGCCCTTGCAGCAGGCGGTCGATTTCTACCACTGCCTGCAACAGGATCGCCTGTTCCTCCAGCGAAGGCTGCAACGCCTCCGGCAGGCTAGCCAAGGCCTCCAGGTAGGCCTGCTCCAGTGAGCGTCGACGAATCAGGTCGATCAGCAGGCCCTTGGCAATTCGCGACAGATAGGGGCGTGGCTCGCGAATGTCCAGCGCACTGCGTGCCTTTATCACCCGCACGAAGGTGTCCTGCGTCAGGTCGGCGGCATCGAACGCATTGCCCAGGCGTTTGCGCAGCCAGCCTTTGAGCCAGCCGTGATGTTCGCAGTACAGATCATTGACGGCGCTACGCAGGGATAGATCGTTGGCGGGCATGGTGATGGAATGGTTCGCGAGTGGTAATGAATCTTATTGTCGTGCGGGCTGTGGTTTTTTTGCAAGCGCTACAAAGATTCAAGAAACGCACGTATCGCCTGCCGCTCGCCCTTGCCCAGCGCCGCATAGCGCTGCCGGGCCACTTCTGCTTCACCGCCATGCCAGACAATCGCTTCTTCCAGGGTGCGCGCTCGGCCGTCGTGTAGATAGCCGCTGCCGGGGGTAATCCGCTCGCTCAGGCCAAGCCCCCACAGCGCCGCCGTGCGCCACTGCCGGGCGTTGGCGAGATAGTCTTCACGGCCATCGGCCAGGCCGGGGCCCATGTCGTGCAGTAACAGGTCGGTATACGGCGCGATGCGTTGCTGTGTCAGGGCGGGATAAAGCGGGTGTGTGCCGGTGATCAACTCGGGGCGGTGACAGGCGGTGCAGCCACTGGCAGCGAACAGTTTTTCGCCCTCAATGACCGCAGGTTCGGCCTGTTGTCGACGGGCCGGCACGGCCAGGTGAGCGAGGTAGAAATGCAGGTCGCCGAGTTGCAGGGCGTCCAGCTCCGGCTCGCCGCCATGCGCTGCTTGGGAACAGGCCAGTTGAATGGGTGTGCAGTTCTGCACGGGGGCGAGCGGGGACGTGATGCCAAGATCACCCAGCATGGCGTGGGCGATCTGTTGGCGCAGGTCCGGCTGGTTGGCCTTGAGGCCAAAGCGGCCTGCCTCGGTGCGTTGTCGCTCGACACTCCACACCTGATTGACCTGCCCCGTCACGCCATCTGGTTTGGCTTCAGAGGCCATGGCGTGCAGGGTGCGCTCATCGATAGCCTCCAGCAAACCAAGGCCAATGACCGGCGAACCCACGCGTGCCGACGTTAACACCGCGTCCAATGGCCCATAAGCCAGCTCACGCAGCTCGACACGCGGCTTGCGCAGCATGACGGTTTCGCCATCGCCCAGCGGCACCGCCTGCTCCTCCCAGTGCACATGGGCGCGCCCTTCACCCGGCACGCCAGGCACACCCTGGTCGTTCAGCTGATCGCCGTATATGGGGTGCGGCTTTGGCCCGCCATGGTCATCGTGCCCCGGCAGGGACAAGCGCAGCAACATGCTGCGCATCGGCTGCCCGTGTTCAGGCGCCTGGCCACGGCCGTTCTTGGGGTGGCAGGCGATGCATGACACCCGGTTGTACAGCGGCCCAAGGCCATCCACCGCCTCGTCTCGCGACGGTGCAACCACCCAGGCCTGGCGGAACAGGCTGCGCCCGCGGAAGAAGCGTTCCAGTTGGCCTTCGTCCAGCCCGCTGAACGGTTGGGCGTAGGCTTCACGGTTGGCCGCCGTGTGCGTGGTCTCGGCGCTGGCGAGCAGGCTCGTCAGCACACCCATCGTTAACCAAGCGGCGCGCACGGCAGTCATTGCCCCAAACCATCGAGCAAACGGGCGGCCTCTGCCCGTTGAAGCGCGGCCTGGAACTGCCAGCTGATTTCCCGGCGGCCGAGTTCGTCCCCGTCGGTGGCCGGCGCTTGCGTCATGCCCTGGTCCTGGCGCGCCGCGAACAGTGCCAGTAAGGGCTTAGCCTCGGCGTGTTCGGCATCCAGGGGCGGTGCGGTCAACTGTTGGCGTATGGCGGTGACGTCCAGCCCAGCGTCTTCGGCCGCGTGCAGCCGAGCCCAGAGCTCGCCCAAGGCTTCATGGGGCATGCCGAGCCAGTGGGTGAACAATGAGCTGATCAAGGCCAGGCGTTCGCGTGAGCTGCCGTTGCCGTAGTCATAGGCGCCCAGGCCGGCAGCAACGAACGGGTCATGGTAGTCCGCCGGCAACTGCCGATAGACACTGGGGCGCACGGGCAGTTTGCGGATATCGGCATCGGCCAGCAGCCCTTGGCCTGCTTCCGACAGCACGAACTGCGCAAACGCTCGGGCACCGGCCAATGCCTGGCTGTGGGCGGTAATAGCGATGAAGGCTGGGTTAAGGCCGCCATGGGCCGGATAGATGAAATCCACCGGCTCGCCATTGGCTTTGGCCGAGGCGACAAAGAAATCGATCGACAACCCGACTGCTGCACGCCCGCTGGTCACTTCATCACTGACCAGGGTGCCACCCCGCGTTACCAGGCGCGCCTGGCCGGCCAGTTCACTCCAGAGGGCCCAGCCACGTTCCCAGCCATAAGCGCGCAAGACGATATCCAGCAGGACCGGTGCAAAGCCGACCCGGCCTGGGTCTGGCAGCGCAATGCGCCCGCGCAGTCGTGGGTCGAGCAAGTCTGGCCAATCCCTTGGTACCGGAACCCCCAGTTCGCCCAGTGACGTGGCGTTGATGGCAAAGCCATAGCCCGCGAGCTCGGTTGCCTGGTAGAGATGCCGTTGGTCACGCAATGACAAACCACCGATCTGTGCCGGCAGGCCCTTCAGGCTGATCCCCAGGGGTTGCCAGCTACCGGCTTTCGCCAGCCGGGCGAAGTTGCCCGGCGACGGTGCCCAATAGACATCGACACCGCCCTGCTGTGCTTGCAGCAGATAGGGCAGGGCATCGAAGCCCTGGCGCCAGAGGATGTGCAGGCGATAGCCCGGGTGGGCTTGGGCAAAGCCATCCTCGATCCGCGTCATCACCTCTTCGGGGTAGCTGGTCATGACCACCACGGTTTGCGGGGCAGCGTTCAGCAGCGTGCTGACCGTCAGCAGCAGGCCCGCCAGCCAGCGGTTACAGCGGCACATTGAACTGCACGAAGTATTGACGGCCCATTTCAGGGTAGCCCTCGCTGTACTCATAGAGCCGGTCGAACAGGTTGCGAATGCCGCCCTCGATCAGCACATCGTTGCTGAAGCGGTAGCCGCTCTTAAGGTTGTATACCGCGTAGCCGGGCGCCATCTGGTTGCCGTCCGAGGTGTTGTAGCGACGCGATGCGGCCTCCACGCTGGCAGTGTGTTGCCAGTCACCCAGATGCCACGAGGCCGAGCCGAACGCGCTGTGGCGTGGGGTGTCGGTAGGGTGCAGGTCGTGGTCGCTGAGGTTTTCGCGGTCGAGCCAGGTGTAGTTTGCCGCCAATTCCCAGTTGCCCAGGTCGCCGTTGATGCCAAGCTCCACACCCTGGTTTCGCGCTTTGGCAATGTTCTGGTACTGGCCACAGGGCGCGGCGCAGTTAGGGTGCGCGGGCACCGTGACGTTTTGAATGGAGTCCTCGATGTTGGCCACGAACAGCGCGGCGTCCAGCTTCCATTGCGGGGCGATCTGGCCGCTGTAGCCGAGCTCATAATGTGTCGCCCGCTCAGACTTCAAGTCGGGGCTGGGGATCACCGTACCGAAGCGCGTCGAGTAGCGGTCCTTGATGGTCGCGAAGCGGCTTTTGCGTGCCACGGTCAGGCGCAGTTGGCCGTCGTCGTGGGTGCCCAGCAGCGGGTTGGTATTGGCGAACAGGCCCAGTTGCGCGTTGACGGCGTCGTTGCTACCGGTAGGTTCGTCGTAGAGCGTGGCCTGCGATGGCGAGCTGGCGTTGGTGCCGTAGTTCTGTGCGTCCAGGCTCTTGCGGTAGTTGTACGAGACGCCGCCCACCACGCTGAAGATGTCGTTCAGCCGCAGGGTGTCTTCCAGGGCAATCGATTGAGTCTGGTCGCGGAAGTGGGTCTGGGGGTTGGCGCCATCACGCGAGCGATGCACATCGTCTTTGAAGTGATAGGCAATGCCCAGGCGGTTGGCCTCGCTCAAGGCCAAGTCGCCTTCCACCGAAAAGCCGCTGCTCTCGTCATCGTATTTGCTGGGGAAGCCCGGCTGCAAAGCGCCGACCACGCCATTGCGATAGGTGAAGCTTTCCAGCGAGTTTTTGAAGGTGTCGTGGTACACGCGCGTTTTCAGGGCGTGCTCGCCAAAGCCGGTATTGGTGGCGATGAAGACACTGGTATTGTCCGACCGCGGCCACTCCCACCAGCGCGCACGTTGGCCGGTGGTCGGCAGGTCGCCGGCATACGGCGGTTGGCCCTTGCTGCCTTCCTGCTGAACGTAGCCGAGCACGTACTCATCGGTTTCACTGGGGGTGAAGCCGACTTTGAAGCTGAATTTGCTGTCGCGGTGGTTGCTGTTCTCGCGCCGCCCCGTGCCCTGCTGGTTGTTGGTCGGCTTGAAGTCGTCGGGCAGCAGGGTGTAGTCGTAATCGACATACGACACGCCGCCCTGAACCCACCACAGGCCCTGGTTGGAACCCACGTTGGCGTAACTGCGGTAGGCATTCACGTTACCGTGATCGGTCAGCTCCAGCCCCCCACCCACTTCGCCCTCGAACGCTTGCGTGGGGCGGCGGGTCACCAGGTTGATCGCCCCGCCCAGGGTGTTGGGGCCGTACAGCAGCGAGGCGAAGCCCTTGTCCACCTGGATGCGTGACAGGTCGTAGGTGGTGAAACGCCCCAGGTCGATGTTGCCGTCGTAAGGCACGTAGGTGGGAATGCCGTCGATGAACACCGGCACCTGCAAGCGATCGAAACCGCGCACGAATACCACCTGCTCGGCGCGACCGCCGATGTAACCGAGGTTGACCCCAGGGGCTAATGTGAGCGCGCTGCCGACGGTCTCGCGGTCGTGCAGCCGAATGTCTTTCAAGTCGATGACGCTACCACCCGTGGACAGCGTTTCGTCCCGTGGTGCGGAAATCTGGATTTCGCCGAGGTTGAAGGTGTTGTTCTGTTCGGCGACAGCGGGTTGAGCACCGAGGGCTGCGACGGCAACCATCACGGTGCGCGGTGTTAGCGGCTTCATTACTGCTCCTGGGTCGGCCATGGCAATGGCGGGCCTGGCGACGTTATATATTATTGTATATAGCGATAGGCGAATCTAACTGACCACGACCTCCCCAGGGCGTGATCAGTCAGCGATCGCGAAAAGGGATAGCAAGATGGCAGATGGCCAACCGCGGGGAATCCTAGCGTTGTTTACGGGGGGTTACAACGATGTATATAAAAATATATAGCGTGTGCCGAGATCGGTAGGGAGGGAGGTCGCAATGGTGCCCCTCCGGTCATGCGCGATCTGTGTAGGAGCAGCCTTGTGCTGCGAAGAGGCCGGTGGCAGCGCTGAAGATTCCCGGTGGGGTCACGGGCCTCTTCGCAGCACAAGGCTGCTCCTACAGTGGAAGGCGTATGCCTTGAGGATCAAGCAACGCTCTGCACCCTAGCCCGCCGTCTCAACTTCCAAAAACGCCGCCTCCAACAACTGCCGCGTATACGCATGCTGCGGCGCGTGGAAGATCGCCTGCGCATCCCCTTGCTCCACCACCTGCCCCTGTTTGATCACCATCAACTGATGGCTCAGCGCCTTGACCACTGCCAGGTCATGGCTGATGAACAGGTAGGTCAGGTTGTACTTCTGCTGCAGGCTGCGTAGCAACTCCACCACCTGCCGCTGCACCGTGCGGTCCAGCGCCGAGGTGGGTTCATCCAGCAGGATCAACGCCGGTTTCAACACCAACGCCCGGGCAATCGCAATGCGCTGGCGCTGCCCGCCCGAGAACTCGTGCGGGTAGCGGTGGCGTGTCCGCGGGTCGAGCCCCACTTCTTCCAGCGCAGCAATGATCGCCGCTTCCTGCTCTTCAGCGGTGCCGATGCGGTGAATCCGCAACCCTTCACCCACGATGTCTGCCACGCACATGCGTGGGCTGAGGCTGCCAAACGGGTCTTGGAACACCACCTGCATTTCTCGCCGCAGCGGGCGTACTGCCTTCTGGTTCAACCCTGCGAGGTCCTGGCCGTTAAAGCGAATGCCGCCCTGGCTTGAAATCAAGCGCAAGATGGCCAGCCCGAGCGTCGACTTACCCGAGCCACTCTCGCCGACAATCCCCAGCGTCTGCCCTTGGGGCAAGCTGAAGTTGATGCCGTCTACCGCCTTTACATGGTCGACTGTACGCCGCAAGAAGCCTTTCTTGATCGGGAACCAGACCTTGAGGTCATCCACCTCCAGCAACGGCGCGCCGACTGGGTTGTGGGCAGGTTGGCCGCTGGGTTCGGCATTGATCAGCATCTGCGTGTAGTGATGCTGCGGTGCACTGAACAGCGTCGCGCAATCCGCCTGCTCGACAATCTGCCCGCGCTGCATCACGCACACGCGGTGGGCAATGCGCCGCACCAGGTTCAGGTCATGGCTGATCAACAGCAGCGCCATGCCCAAGCGTGCCTGCAGCTCCTTGAGCAGGTCGAGAATCTTCAACTGCACGGTCACGTCCAGCGCGGTGGTGGGTTCGTCGGCAATGAGCAGTTCTGGCTCGTTGGCCAGCGCCATGGCGATCATTACCCGCTGCCGCTGCCCACCCGACAGCTCGTGGGGCAGGGCCTTTAGGCGCTTGCGCGGTTCGGGAATCCCAACCAGTTCCAACAGCTCCAGCGTGCGTGCGGTGGCTTCCTTGCCGGTCAGGCCTTTGTGCAGCAGCAGGATTTCGTTGATCTGCTTCTCGATGCAGTGCAGCGGGTTCAGCGAGGTCATCGGCTCCTGGAAGATCATGGCAATGCGGTTGCCACGGATATGCCGCAAGGCTTTCTCGCTCTGCTGCAGCAGGTCTTTGCCCTCGTAGCGGATGCTGCCGCTGGGGTGGCGGGCGAGGGGGTAGGGCAGCAGGCGCAGGATCGAGTGGGCGGTCACCGATTTGCCCGAGCCGCTCTCGCCGACCAGGGCCAGGGTCTCGCCCTTGCGGATGTCGAAACTGATGCCGTCGACCACCCGGTTGACCTGCTCGCCGGTGACGAACTCCACCGCGAGATCACGCACTTCGATCAGGTTATGTTCGCTCATGTCATTTCCTTGGGTCGAAGGCGTCGCGGGCGGATTCGCCGATGAACACCAGCAAGCTCAGCATCACCGCCAGCACGGCGAATGCGCTGATGCCCAGCCATGGCGCCTGCAGGTTGGATTTGCCTTGGGCGACCAGCTCGCCTAGCGACGGCGAGCCGGCCGGGAGGCCGAAGCCGAGGAAGTCCAGGGCGGTCAGCGTGCCGATGGCGCCGGTGAGGATGAACGGCATGAAGGTCATGGTCGAGATCATCGCGTTGGGCAGAATGTGCCGGTACATGATCGCGCCATTGCGCATGCCCAGGGCGCGGGCGGCGCGCACGTATTCAAGGTTGCGGCCACGCAGGAACTCGGCGCGCACCACGTCCACCAGGCTCATCCACGAGAACAACAGCATGATCCCCAGCAGCCACCAGAAGTTGGGCTGCACGAAGCTTGCGAGGATGATCAGCAGGTACAGCACCGGCAAGCCCGACCAGATCTCCAGAAAGCGCTGGCCGGCCAGGTCGACCCAGCCGCCATAAAAGCCCTGCAAGGCACCGGCGATGACGCCGACGATGGAACTGAGGATGGTCAGGGTCAGGGCGAACAGCACCGACACGCGGAAGCCGTAGATCACCCGCGCCATCACATCACGGCCCTGGTCATCGGTGCCCAGCCAGTTGTCCGCCGAAGGCGGGGCGGGGGCCGGGACCTTGAGGTCGTAGTTGATGCTTTGGTAACTGAAGGGGATTGGCGCCCACAGCACGAAGCTGTCTTTCTTGGCCAGCAATTCGCGGATGTACGGGCTCTTGTAGTTGGCCTCCAGCGGGAACTCGCCGCCAAAGGTGGTCTCCGGGTAGCGCTTGAACGCGGGGAAGTACCACTCGCCGTCGTAACGCACGGCAATCGGTTTGTCGTTGGCGATCAGCTCGGCGCCCAGGCTCAGGCCGAAGAGGATGAGGAACAGCCACAACGACCACCAGCCGCGGCGGTTGGCCTTGAAGCGCTCGAAGCGCCGGCGGTTGAGAGGGGACAGTGCCATGTCAGTGCTCCCGGCTGGCGAAGTCGATGCGTGGATCGACCAGGGTGTAGGTCAGGTCGCCGATCAGTTTCACCACCAGCCCCAGCAGGGTGAAGATGAACAGGGTGCCGAAGACCACCGGGTAGTCGCGGTTGATGGCCGCCTCGAAGCTCATCAGGCCCAGGCCGTCGAGCGAGAAAATCACCTCGATCAGCAGCGAGCCTGTAAAGAAGATGCCGATGAAGGCCGAAGGGAAACCGGCAATCACCAGCAGCATGGCGTTACGGAACACATGCCCGTACAGCACCCGCGAGCGGCTCAGGCCCTTGGCCTTGGCGGTGACCACGTATTGCTTGTTGATCTCGTCGAGGAAGCTGTTTTTGGTCAGCAGGGTCATGGTGGCGAAGTTGCCGATGACCAGTGCGGTGATCGGCAGCACCAGGTGCCAGAAGTAGTCCAGCACCTTGCCGGTGGTGGACAGTTCATCGAAGTTGTTCGAGGTCAGCCCCCGCAGCGGGAACCAGTCGAAGTAACTGCCGCCGGCGAACAATACGATCAGCAGGATGGCGAACAGGAACGCCGGGATGGCGTAGCCGACGATGATCGCCGAGCTGGTCCAGACGTCGAAGTGGCTGCCGTGGCGCACGGCCTTGGCGATGCCCAGGGGGATGGACACCAGGTACATGATCAGGGTGCTCCATAACCCTAGCGAGATCGACACCGGCATCTTCTCGATGATCAGGTCGATGACCTTGGCATCGCGGAAGAAGCTGTCGCCAAAATCCAGCTGGGCGTAGTTCTTGATCATGATCCACAGGCGTTCGGGCGGCGACTTGTCGAAGCCGTACATACGCTCGATTTCGGCAATCAGCGCCGGGTCCAGGCCCTGCGCGCCGCGGTAGCTGGAGCCGGCCACCGAGACTTCGGCGCCGCCGCCGGCGATGCGGCTGGTGGCGCCTTCGAAGCCTTCGAGCTTGGCGATCATTTGCTCGACCGGGCCGCCGGGTGCGGCCTGGACGATGATGAAGTTGATGATCAGGATGCCGAACAGGGTCGGGATGATCAGCAGCAGGCGGCGCAGGATATAGGCCAGCATCTCAGTTGGCCTCGCCCGCGGAGGCATCGGTGACGGCTGGGGTCACGCCAGGCTTGATCCACCAGGTGTCGATGCCGATGTCGTACTTGGGCGAGACGCTCGGGTGGCCGATGTGGTTCCAGTAGGCCACGCGCCAGGTCTTGATGTGCCAGTTGGGGATCACGTAGTAGCCCCACAGCAGTACGCGGTCGAGCGCCCGTGCGTGGTTGATCAGGCTCTGGCGTGAGTCAGCGTTGATCAACTGTTCCACCAGTTGGTCGATGGCCGGGTCACGCAGGCCGATGAAGTTGCGGCTGCCGGGGTTGTCGGCGGCGGCGCTGGACCAGAACTCGCGTTGTTCGTTGCCCGGCGAATTGGATTGCGGGTAACCGCCGACGATCATGTCGTAGTCGCGTGAGCGCAGGCGGTTGATGTATTGCGAAACGTCGACCCGGCGGATGTTCAGGTCAATGCCCAAGTCGGCGAGGTTGCGTTTGAACGGCAGCAGAATGCGCTCGAATTCGGTCTGGGCCAGCAGAAACTCGATGGACACCGGCTTGCCGTCCTTGTCGACCATCTTGTCGTCGACGATTTTCCAGCCGGCTTCCTGCAGAAGCTTGTAGGCCTGGCGCTGCTGTTCACGGATCATGCCGCTGGCGTCGGTGACCGGGTTGTGGAACGCCTCGCTATAGACCTGCTCGGGCACCTTGCCGCGCAGCGGTTCGAGTATTTTCAGCTCGTCAGGGGAGGGCACGCCCCTGGCTGCCATGTCGGAGTTTTCGAAGTAGCTGCCGGTGCGGGTGTAGGCGCCGTTGAACAGCTGCTTGTTGGTCCACTCGAAGTCCAGCAGCAGGCTCAGCGCCTGGCGCACGCGGATGTCCTGGAAGACCGGTTTGCGCAGGTTGAAGATGAAGCCCTGCATGCCGGTGGGGTTGCCGTTGGGCAGTTCTTCCTTGATCAAGCGGCCATCGCGGACCGCCGGGACGTTGTAGGCGGTGGCCCAGTTTTTTGCGCTTACCTCGAGCGCATAGTCGAACGCCCCAGCCTTCAATGCCTCCAGCGCTACGGCCGTGTCGCGGTAAGCGTCGAAGGTCATGGCATCGAAGTTGAACTGACCACGGTTGATAGGCAGGTCCTTGGCCCAGTAGTCCTTGACCCGCTCGTAGCGGATGGTACGCCCGGCCTTGACCTCGGCGACCTTGTACGGGCCGCTGCCCAGGGGGATTTCCAGGTTGCCGCGGTTGAAGTCGCGGTTTTCGTACCAGTGTTTGGGTAGCACAGGCAGCTGGCCGAGAATCAGCGGCAGTTCGCGGTTGTTCTGGTGCTTGAATTTGAACAGCACCCGCAGCGGGTCTTCGGCGACCACTTCGGCAACGTCGGCGTAGTACTGGCGGTACAGCGGCGCGCCGTCCTTGATCAGGGCATTGAAGGTGAAGACCACGTCGTCGGCACGCATCGGGTGGCCGTCATGGAAGCGGGCTTCGGGGCGCAGGTAGAAGCGTACCCAGCTGTTGTCCGGGGCTTTTTCGATCTTGCCGGCAACCAGGCCGTATTCGGTGAACGGCTCGTCCTGGCTCTGGCGCATCAGGGTGTCGTAGATGACGCTGATGTTTTCGGCGGACACACCCTTGTTGATGAAGGGGTTGAGGCTGTCGAAGCCGCCGAAGCTGGACTGGCGGAACGTGCCGCCCTTGGGCGCATCGGGGTTCACATAGTCGAAATGCTTGAAGTCGGCGGGGTATTTCGGCGCCTCGTCGTAGAGCGTCAGCGCGTGTTGCGGGGCGGCCAGCGTGGGCAGGCTCAGGCACGCGAGCAGCAGGCTGCCGGCCAGCTGGCGCAGGCGGTGCGTTGGCATCATTTGGCTTTCTCCGAAGGCTTGATCCACCAGCTGTTCAGCCCGAGGGTGTAGGGCGGCGTGGTGACAAAGGCGAACCGGTTGCGGTAGGCCAGGCGGTGATTGTCGAGATACCAGTTGGGGATCATGTAGTACTGCCATGAAAGCACGCGGTCCAAGGCGCGGGCGGCGGCGACCTGGTCGTCGCGGGTGCGCGCGGCGAGCAAGGTGTCGAGCAGGTGGTCGACCACCGGGTCCTTGACCCCAGCATAGTTCTTGCTGCCCTTGGTCGCGGCTTGGCTTGAATGAAAGTACAGCCACTGTTCTAGGCCTGGGCTCAAGGTCTGGTTCAGGGTCATCAGAATCATGTCGAAATCGAACTGGTCCAGGCGTTGTTTGTACTGGGCGCGGTCCACGGTGCGCAAGCGTGCGTCGATACCGATGCTGGACAGATTTTCGACATAAGGTTGCAGGATACGTTCGAGGTTCGGGTTTACCAGCAGCAGCTCCAGGCGCAACTGCTGGCCTTTGCTGTCCACCAGGCGCTGGCCGTTGAGCTTCCAGCCCGCTTCGCCGAGCAGGGCCAGGGCTTGGCGCAGGGTTTGGCGGTTGATGCCGCGGCCATCGGTCTGGCTGACCTTGTAGGGCTCGCTGAACAGCTTTTCGGGCAGTTGGTCGCGGAACGGTGCCAGCAGCAGCCATTCTTTGCCGGTGGGTAGGCCGCTGGCGGCGAATTCGCTGTTGGGGTAGTAGCTGGTCGAACGGCGGTAGGCGCTGCTGAACAGGGCGCGGTTGGTCCACTCGAAGTCGAGCATCAGGCCCAGTGCCTGGCGCACGCGCGGGTCGCTGAACGTGGCCCTGCGGCTGTTCATGAACAGGCCTTGGGTCTGGGTCGGAATACGGTGCGGGATCTGTGCCTTGATCACATCACCGCGGCGCACCGCCGGGAAGTTGTAGCCATTGGCCCAGTTCTTGGCCTGGTGTTCGATATAGATATCGAACTCGCCGGCCTTGAACGCTTCGAACGCCACGGTGGCGTCACGGTAGAACTCGTATTCGACCCGCTTGAAGTTGTACTTGCCACGGTTGACGGCGAGGTCCTTGCCCCAGTAGTTCTTCACCCGTTCGAACACCAGCCGCCGGCCAGGCTCAACCTGGGTAATGCGGTAGGGGCCGCTGCCCAGCGGCGGCTCGAAGGTGGTCGCCTTGAAATCGCGGCCCTGCCAGTAATGCTTGGGCAGCACCGGCATTTCGCCCAGGCGCAGGATCAGCAGCGGGTTGCCGGCGCGCTTGAAGACGAAGCGGATGCGCAAGGGGCCAAGTATGTCTACCCGCTGCACTTCCTGCAGGTTGGTGCGGTAGAGGGGGTGGCCATCCTTGAGCAGCGTGCGATAGGAGAACGCGACGTCCGCCGAGGTGATCGGGTGGCCGTCATGGAACCGTGCCTGCGGGCGCAGGTTGAACACGACCCAGCTGCGGTCCTCGCTGTACTCCACCGAGCGTGCGATCAGGCCGTAGCTTGAGGTCGGTTCGTCGCCCGAGGGGTCGTACTGCCCGGTGCCGATCATCAACGGCTCGTTCAGCTCGCTGATGCCATATTGCTGGAAGTTTGGCGTGGTAATCGGGCTCGATCCCTTGAAAGTGTAGGGGTTGAGCGTGTCGAAGGTACCGAATGCCATGGCCCGCAAGGTGCCGCCTTTAGGCGCTTGCGGGTTGACCCAGTCGAAGTGGGTGAATGTGGCTGGGTACTTGAGCGTGCCGAACTGCGCGTATCCGTGGCTTTCGCTCACCATCGCGACGGCGGGAAAGCTCAAGGCCAGGCTGATTGACAGCAGGAGGGGACGTATCAAGTCGGCATCCGATCCAGAGGCGTTGGGCTTTGATCGAGTACAGTAACAGCTTGGTGGGGTTGGAAAAAGAGAGGTTTTGAAGGCGGTATTGGCGGGAAAGCCCAGTGCAGGTAACGCTGTACCTGTAGGAGCGGCCTTGCGAGGCGAAAGGGCCGCAGCGCGGCCCCTGGCGTTACATCAATGCGACAGGTAAACAGTCAGCGTCTGACCGGGTTTGAGCGCATGCCCGCTGCGCGGGTTCCAGCGCTTGAGGTGCTTCATCTCGACATTAAAGCGCTTGGCCACGAGGTACAGCGAGTCGCCCTTGCGCACCTTGTATTGGGTTGAACGCTGCGAAGACGCCGCTACCCGGTTGCCCGCGGCGCTCGGCGCATTACCACCGCGCAGTGCCAATACCTGGCCTGCCTTCAGGCTGTTGCCCGACATGCGGTTCCAGCGCTTGATGTCCCGGACCGACACGCGGTTGGCCTTGGCGATGCTGCCCAGGTTGTCGCCCCGTTTTACCCGGTAGCTGCGCGCGGCCGTCGCGGGTGCCTTGGCTTCGGCCACGGCGCGGGCGAACACGGCCTTGTTCGGTTGCAGGCTGACTAACTGCTCAGGCTTGAGGTTGGACAGGCTGGCGGACAGCAATTGCGCCTTGGCAGTCGGTACCAGCAACTGCTGGGGGCCGTCCACGGTCATGCGCTTCTTGAAGGCCGGGTTGAGCTGGATCAGTTCGTCTTCGTCGATGTCGGCAAAGGCGGCAACGCGCGACAGGTCGAGGCGATCATTGATGGCCACCGCCTCGAAGTAGGGTTCGTTGGCGATCGGGTTCAGGTTGACGCCATAGGCGTCAGGCGTGGACACCACCTGCGACAGGGCCAAAAGCTTGGGCACGTAGTCGCGGGTTTCCTGCGGCAGTGGCAGGTTCCAGTAGTCGGTCGGCAGGCCGAGCCGTTCGTTGCGTTCGATCGCACGGCTGACGGTGCCTTCACCGGCATTGTAGGCCGCCAGGGCCAGCAGCCAGTCACCGTTGAACATGTCGTGCAGGCGGCTCAGGTAGTCCAGTGCGGCGTTGGTCGACGCGGTCACGTCGCGGCGGCCGTCGTAGAAATTGGTCTGGCGCAGGTTGAAGTGGCGCCCGGTGGACGGGATGAACTGCCACATGCCCGCTGCATGGGCACGCGAGTAGGCCATCGGGTTGTAGGCGCTTTCGATGGCTGGCAGCAGGGCCAGTTCCAGCGGCATGTCGCGCTCTTCGAGGCGTTCGACGATGTAGTGCAGGTAGAGGCTGCCACGCTCGCCCGCGCTTTCGATGAAGCGTGGGTTGCTGGCAAACCACAGGCGCTGCTGTTCGATGCGCGGGTTGACGTCGATGCTGTCCTGCAGGGCGAAGCCTTGGCGCATGCGTTCCCACACGTCCTGCGGCGCCTGCTCGGCTGGTTTGACCAGCAGCGGTGCCGGTTTGTGCTTGATCCGCGCCTGGTAGTTGTGCGCGCGAACGCTATCGGATTCGTCGAGCTGACGGGTGCTCTGGCAGCCCACCAAGGTGGCGGCCAGGGCCAGCGCACTGACCTGGGCCAGGCGCGTCAGGGCGACGGAATGAGAGGTTCTGCGGCTACGGGAAGGCATCGGCTGGGACAGGTTTCCGGGCGAAAAATTTCGGCGATTCTAGAAACCGCTACCCGCCGGGTCAACCGTTGTGCCGCACATGCGATATATCTTGAGGTTATCAGAAGGTGTCCTTCCAAGACCTCAAGGCAGCAAAAACAGCGACATGCGTGGTGTTTGAATGTCCCTTCCATTCGTCTGCTTTTTGTTTAACGGATGTTTCAGTCGTGCGAATAAAGGGGTTCGTCAGGCGTTCCAAGCCGATCGTTGATGGCAATGTGATGCGATTTTCGGCGCGCAGCTGGGTAACCTCGTCGAAGCGTTGCAGAACGTGCAGGTTTTGCGGTTCGACGGCTTTGGCAAAACGCAGGTTGCTCAGCGTGTATTCGTGGGCGCAATACACCTCGGTGTGCTCGGGCAGGGCGGCCAGGCGCTGCAGCGACGGGTGCATCTGTTCGGCGGTGCCCTCGAACATGCGCCCACAGCCGGCCGCGAACAGGGTGTCGCCACTGAACAGCAGGGGCGTTGCCGGTTGCGCCGAATAGAAGGCGATATGGCCAAGGGTGTGCCCGGGCACGCCGATGACCTGGAAGGGCAGACCGAGTACCGTGATTACATCGCCGTCCGCCAGCGCTACATCGCGGGCGGGGATGCGCTCGTTGGCCGGGCCGTAGACCTTGGCATCGGTCAGTTGCTTGAGCCGTTCGACACCGCCGACATGGTCGTTGTGGTGGTGGGTGACCAGAATATCGGTCAACACCCAGTCGGGGTGGGCCGCCAGCCATCCTTCCACTGGGCCGGCATCGCCAGGGTCGACCACCGCACAGCGGCGTTTGGCAGTATCCTGTAACAACCAGATGTAGTTGTCGGAGAAAGCGGGGAGAGCATCGATCTGTATCATGGTGCGGATCCGTATCGCCAAGCGTGGGACATGAGGGCATCTTAGCCGCGATGGCGTGGCGCGAGAACCTTCGAGGGAGAACGCAATGACCGACCAAGCCTTTGCCCAGGCCGACCCCGACTGGGTCGAGCTGATCAGCCTGGCCCGTGAGTGGTTCAACGGCCCGCTCGGGCAACTGATGCTCAAGGAAGAAGAAAAACTGCTGGAAGAAGAGCTCGGGCGCTTCTTCGGCGGTTACCTTGTGCACTATGGGCCCTGCGCCGAAGCACCGCCCAGCGCCCCTCAGGTGCAACGCAACGTGCGCCTCGGGGCACCGCTGCCGGGGGTGGAGATCGTCTGTGAGGAGCAAGCCTGGCCGTTGAGCGAGCACGCCGCCGACGTGGTGGTGCTGCAGCATGGCCTGGACTTCAGCCTGTCACCCCATGGCCTGTTGCGCGAGGCCGCCAGCGCCGTTCGCCCGGGTGGGCATCTGCTGATCGTCGGTATCAACCCCTGGAGCGGTTGGGGCATGCGCCACCTGTTCAGCCATGGCGCCCTGCGCAAGGCGCGCTGTATCTCGGCTTCGCGGGTGGGCGACTGGCTCAACCTGCTGGGCTTCGCGCTGGAGAAACGCCGCTTCGGGTGCTATCGTCCGCCGCTTGCCTCGCCGGCCTGGCAGCAACGCCTGGCGGGCTGGGAACGCGCGGCAGGCAACTGGCAAACCTCGGGCGGCGGCGTCTACCTGCTGGTGGCGCGCAAGATGGTGGTCGGCCTGCGGCCGTTGCGCCTGGAGCGCCGCGAACCCATGGGCAAACTGCTGCCGCTGCCGCTGGCCAAGGTCAACCGTACGGCGGCCAATCCTGATTCTGAAAAGCACTGAACAAGAGTGGTACATGAGCGATAGCGTCGAAATGTTTACCGATGGCGCCTGCAAGGGCAACCCGGGCCCTGGCGGCTGGGGCGTGCTGATGATCTACAAGGGCGTCGAGAAGGAACTGTGGGGCGGCGAACGCGAGACCACCAACAACCGCATGGAGCTGATGGCCGCGATCCAGGGCCTGATGTCGCTCAAGCGTGAATGCGAGGTGGTGCTGACCACCGACTCGCAGTACGTGATGAAGGGCATCAACGAATGGATGGTCAACTGGAAGAAGCGCGGCTGGAAGACCGCCGCCAAGGAGCCGGTGAAAAACGCCGACCTTTGGCAGTTGCTCGACGAACAGGTCAACCGGCACAAGGTGAGCTGGAAGTGGGTGCGTGGCCACATCGGCCACCCGGGCAACGAACGCGCCGACCAGCTGGCCAACCGTGGGGTGGATGAGGTGCGCGCCGCGCGCTGAGCTGGGGTACAATCCCCGGCTTTGTCACTTTTGTCACTGAAGCAAGTGGGAGCCCCCGCGTGGAGCAGCAAGATAAACGCCTGGTCATTCTCGATACCGAAACCACCGGTATGCCGGTCAGTGAAGGCCATCGCATCATCGAGATCGGTTGTGTCGAGGTCATTGGCCGTCGCCTGACCGGGCGGCATTTCCACGTCTACCTGCAACCCGATCGCGAGAGTGACGAAGGCGCCATTGGTGTTCACGGCATCACCGACACCTTCCTGATCGGCAAGCCACGGTTCGCCGAGGTCGCCGAGGAGTTCTTCGACTTCATCCAGGGCGCCACGCTGGTCATTCACAACGCGGCGTTCGACGTTGGCTTCATCAACAACGAGTTCGCCCTGCTGGGCCAGCACGACCGCGCCGACCTTTCGCAGCATTGCACCATTCTCGATACCCTGCTGCTGGCGCGTTCCCGGCACCCGGGGCAGCGCAACAGCCTCGACGCCCTGTGCAAACGCTACGACATCGACAACTCGGGCCGTGAGCTGCACGGCGCTTTGCTCGACTCGGAACTGCTGGCCGACGTCTACCTGGCGATGACCGGTGGCCAGACCAGCCTGTCGCTGGCTGGCAATGGCGCTGAAGGTGATAACGAAGGGCAGGGCAGTGGCGGCAGCGAGATTCGCCGCATTGCCGGCCGTGCGCCCGGGCGGGTGATCATGGCCAGTGCCGAAGAGCTCGAGGCGCATGCCGAGCGGCTGGCGGCAATCGCCAAGTCGGCCGGGGCGCCTTCGATGTGGCAGGCGTTGACCGAGGCCTCTGCGGGCTAAACCCCACCACACAAGGCCGCACCTGCAACTACCCTGAAAAGGACACCCCGTCCTTCAGAGGTAGTTGCCTGATGTACAAGGACCTCAAGTTCCCCATCCTCATCGTCCACCGTGCGATCAAGGCCGACAGCGTCGCCGGTGACCGCATACGGGGGATTGCCGAAGAGTTGAGCCAGGATGGCTTTGCCATTTTGGCCGCAGCGGACCACGCCGAAGCGCGACTGGTCGCCGCCACCCACCACGGCCTTGCCTGCATGCTGATAGCAGCCGAAGGCGTGGGCGAAAACACCCACCTGCTGCAGAACATGGCCGAGCTGATTCGCCTGGCCCGCTTGCGCGCGCCAGACCTGCCGATTTTCGCCCTGGGCGAACAGGTCACGTTGGAAAACGCCCCCGCCGAGGTCATGAGCGAGCTGAACCAGCTGCGCGGCATTCTGTATCTGTTCGAAGACACCGTGCCGTTTCTCGCACGCCAGGTGGCCCGCGCTGCCCACAGCTACCTCGACGGCCTGCTGCCGCCCTTTTTCAAAGCCCTGGTGCAGCACACCGCGCAATCCAATTACTCCTGGCATACACCGGGCCACGGCGGCGGCGTGGCCTATCACAAGAGCCCTGTAGGCCAGGCCTTCCACCAGTTTTTTGGGGAAAACACCCTGCGCTCAGACTTGTCAGTTTCGGTGCCGGAGCTGGGTTCGTTGCTGGATCACACCGGCCCGCTGGCTCAGGCAGAGGCCAGGGCCGCGCGTAATTTTGGTGCCGACCACACCTTCTTCGTGATCAACGGCACCTCCACCGCCAACAAGATCGTCTGGCACGCCATGGTCGGCCGTGATGACCTGGTGCTGGTGGACCGCAACTGCCACAAGTCGGTGGTCCACGCGATCATCATGACCGGGGCCATCCCGATCTATCTTTGCCCGGAACGCAATGAGCTGGGCATCATCGGCCCGATCCCGCTCAGTGAATTCAGCCCAGCTTCGATCCAGGCAAAGATCCAGGCCAACCCCCTGGCCCGTGACCGCGGGCAGCGCATCAAGCTGGCGGTGGTGACCAATTCCACCTACGACGGCCTGTGCTATCACGCCGGGCTGATCAAGCAGACGCTCGGTGCCAGCGTCGAGGTGCTGCACTTTGACGAGGCCTGGTTCGCTTACGCAGCGTTTCATGAGTTCTTCGAGGGGCGCTACGCCATGGGCACGGCCTGCGCGGCCGACAGCCCGTTGGTGTTCAGCACCCATTCCACACACAAGTTGCTGGCAGCGTTCAGCCAGGCGTCGATGATTCATGTGCAGGACGGCGCCAGGCGCCAGCTGGACCGGGACCGCTTCAATGAAGCGTTCATGATGCACATCTCGACCTCGCCGCAGTACAGCATCCTGGCGTCGCTGGACGTGGCCTCGACCATGATGGAAGGGCCGGCCGGGCGCTCGCTGTTGCAAGAAATGTTCGACGAGGCACTGAGCTTTCGCCGCGCGCTGGCCAATCTGCGCACGCACATCGCTGCCACCGACTGGTGGTTCAGCATCTGGCAGCCGCCGACGGCAGAAGGCATCCAGCACCTGGCCGCGCAGGACTGGCTGCTGCAGCCAGGGGCAGAGTGGCATGGTTTTGGGGAGGTGGCGGGCAACTACGTGCTGCTCGACCCGCTGAAGGTGACCTTGGTCATGCCCGGTTTGAGCGCAGGCGGTGTGCTGGGCGAGCAGGGTATTCCGGCAGCGGTGGTCAGCAAATTTCTCTGGGAGCGTGGGCTGGTGGTGGAAAAGACCGGCCTGTACAGCTTCCTGGTGCTGTTCTCCATGGGCATCACCAAGGGCAAATGGAGCACCTTGCTGACCGAGTTGCTGGAGTTCAAGCGCCACTACGATGGCAACACGCGGTTGAGCGCCTGCCTGCCCAGTGTGGTGGCAGCCGATGCCTCACGTTATCAGGGGATAGGGCTGCGCGACCTGTGTGACCAGTTGCACGAATGCTACCGCGCCAATGCCACGGCCAAGCAGCTCAAGCGGCTGTTCACGCGTTTGCCGGAGGTGGCTGTCAGCCCGGCCCGGGCGTATGACCAGATGGTGCGCGGCGAAGTGGAGGCCGTGCCGATCGAGGCCCTGCTGGGACGGGTGGCGGCCGTGATGCTGGTGCCGTATCCGCCGGGCATTCCGTTGATCATGCCGGGAGAGCGGTTCACCGAAGCGACCCGCTCGATACTCGACTACCTGGCATTTGCCCGGGCGTTCAACGATGGCTTCCCCGGATTCGTCGCCGACGTGCATGGCCTGCAGAACGAAAACGGTCGCTACACCGTGGATTGCATCAAGGAATACGAATGATCTCGACGCCGGTCTGTGCCAGCTCGAAACGGTTTTCGCCCAGGTGGTTGACCCGATCGCCGATGGCCAGGCGATAGGTGGTGATTGGCGCGCCCAATGTGCTGCCGTCGACTTGGAGGGTCGACTCTTGGAACTCGTGGACGGGGTAGATGCGGCCTTCGGCGTCACGGGCGTGGAATTGGCCGACCATTACTGCTGCCATTTGGGTGAAAACCTCTGAATTACGTAAGAAATGTCTGGAAACATAGACCGTACAAGATACCCGGAAGTTTTCGCCGGGTGGAAAAAAAACCAAAGCGCCGAGAAACGGTCATCTATAACTACAACGTCCTCTTAGCCAGCAAAGGTTGGAAATCGCCATGAGCCAGGTGTATTCGGTAGCGGTCGTCGTCGGCAGCTTGCGCAAGGATTCCTACAACCGCAAGGTAGCCCGCGCACTTTCGGAGCTGGCGCCGTCCAGCCTTGCCTTGAAGATTGTCGAGATTGGCGATCTGCCCCTGTACAACGAAGACGTCGAGGCCACCGCGCCGGAGTCCTGGAAGCGCTTTCGTGACGAGATTCGCCGCAGTGACGCAGTGCTGTTCGTCACGCCGGAGTACAACCGTTCGGTGCCGGGTTGCCTGAAGAACGCAATTGATGTTGGCTCACGGCCTTATGGCGAAAGCGCTTGGAGCGGCAAGCCGACGGCAGTGGTGAGTGTGTCGCCGGGGGCCATTGGCGGCTTTGGTGCCAACCATGCCGTGCGCCAGTCGCTGGTGTTTCTCGACATGCCTTGCATGCAGATGCCTGAGGCGTACCTAGGGGGCGCGGCGAACCTGTTCGAGGAATCCGGCAAACTCAACGATAAGACGCGGCCGTTTCTGCAGGGGTTTGTCGACAAGTTCGCTGCGTGGGTCAAATTGAACAGGGCGGTCTGAAGCCCTGTTCAGGTGCGGGGGCGCAGGGCGGCCTCGGCGTTTATCGGAAGCTGTAGGAAACCCCCGCATAAACCCCAAACCCTTCACCCGGCGTCGAGCGGGCAATGTCCTGCCCGGCGTCGTTGTAGCCTGGCGTTACTGTCGCGGCGTAACGTTTGTTGGTCAGGTTGCGCAGGTCCAGCCAGGTCTGCCAGTCCTGTTTCGGTGAGTCCCAGCCCAGGCGCGCGCCCAGCAAGGCATAGGCGTCGGCGTGATAGCTGTTGGCATAATCCACCTGCACCTTCGACGCCATCTGCGTGTTGACCCCGGCATAGAAGCCGCTGGGCCAGTCATAGCGCAGCTCACCCTGGTAGTAGTGCATGGGGATGCCCGGCAGGCGGTTGTCGCCGAACTGCTCGTCGTCACGGTAGTGGAAGTCACTGAAGGTGTAGGCCTGGCGCAGGCTCAGCTTGCCTGTACCTGCTTGCTCCCACAGCGTAGTGTCCAGGCCTGCCTCGACACCCTGGTGCACGGTGGCGCTGGCATTGAACTCTTTGGCCGGCAGGCCTGGCACGATTTCCACGGCCAACAGTTCGTGGCGCACTTGCGAGTAATACCAGGCCAGGTCCCAACGCCCCAACGCCGAGTCGCCGCGCGCGCCGAGCTCCAGCGTGGTGGCTGTCTGATTTTGCAGGTCGATCGGCTGCGTCGCTACCGGTGAGCTCCAGATCAGCGACCAGGGGTGTGGCGGCTCGACCGAGCGGCTCAGGTTGCCGTAAACCTGCAGTTGCGGGCTGATGTCGTAGCGCAGGCCCAGGCGCGGCGCGTAGTCCCAGTCATGCTGGCTGACCTTGCCACCCGTGAGCGGGTAGCTGACGTCGCTTTCGCGGCGGGTGTAGATCATCGCCAGGCCGGTGGTCAGCCACAGGTCCGGGATTAGCTCCAGATCGTTGCCTGCATGCAACACGGTGTCCGAGCCCTGGTAGCTGAAGTCGCGGCTGCGTGCGCCGAAGTTATCGCCGCTGGTACGGGCAAATTGCGAGGCGCCACTGTTGGGCAGGTGTTTGGTGGTTCGCCAGCCTAGGGTGGTCTTGCTCTCGCGGCCCAGCAGGGTGTCGCGGCGGAAGTAGTTCAGGGTGCCGCTGACATCGGTGTAAGCCACTTTCAGGCGCATCGGGCCTTCGCGCAGGTCCATTGGGAAGTCGTGATAGACCAGCCCGGCTTCCACCCGGGCATCGTCCTCGAGGTAGAAGGTGGTCTTGTTGGCCACCCAGGTGCTGCCCGGTTGCGGGCGGCTGTCGTCGCGCGCCAGGTACGCCGCGTTGGCGGCACGCGGGTCATGCTTGATCTGGTCTTTGGTCAGGCGCCCGGCCAGGTCGTTCTCGGTTTCCCGGTAACGCAGGTAGAAACGCGTTTCCAGGTTCGGGTTGAAACGGTAGCCGACGTTCGCGGCAATACCTTTGGCACTGCCACTGCTGTGCGCCTGATAGCCGTCGTATTCCGAGTCGGTCAGCGCCACGTAGTAATCGAGGTTGCCCAGCACCTGGCCCGAGCTGATGTGCCGATGCTGGTAGCCGCGGCTGCCGACCTCGTATCGCACCTGCAAGGGCGCAGCATCGTAGCCGGTATGGGTCACGTAGTTGATGGCGCCACCCAGGGCCAGGGCGCCTTGATCGAAGCCATTGGCCCCGCGCAAAACCTCGGCACGGCTCAGCCACAGCGGCTCGAACAGCTCGTATGGGGTACCGCCTGGGCCGGTGAGCGGCAAACCGTCGAACATCGTGTAGACACCGGAACCGTGCGCCCCAGGTGCCCGGTTGATGCCCGACCCACGGATCGACAGCTTGATACCGTCATTGCCCGCCGACTGGGCGAACACGCCAGGCTGGTAGGCGAGTACATCCTGGTTACTGGCGACCCGGCCTTGCCCCACACGCTGCATGTCCACCAGGTTGCTGGCGCCTGGGATTTCGCGCAAACGCTCGCTGGCGGCCGTCAGTTCGCTTTGCTCCTCGTCGGTGATCAGCACCTGGCCCAACTCGACCGATTGTGCGGCCAGGGCCGGTGGCGTGGCGGTGATGGCAGCCAGCAGGCCAAGGCAAGACGAGAGGGGTAAAACGGAACGCATCGTACGACTCCAGGCGAAAGGCGAATGGACAACGGCGTTGAGACGAGCGAAACGGCGCTTGGAGCACGAAGAACTGCAGTAAATCTTGCGCAACCTTCGTCAGACGGTTTTGTAGGCAAGTTCTTTACAAGTTGCTTGGCTGGAGAGGGTGCGGGGGGCTTCGTAAGGTGTTTGCAGATCGGCAGTGATGCCTCTCTCAAACACTCGTGGAGTTCAACGATGAATGACAACGCACGACACTCGCCCGAATCCCTCTCGGATTCACCCATCCACCTGACGCCGCGTGAGCGGCAGGTATTGCTGTGGTGTGCCTACGGCAAGAGCTCGTGGGAAATTGGCCAGATCTTGGAGTGCAAGGAGTCAACGGTGAACTTTCACGTTGCCAATATCTTGCGCAAGTTCGATGTGCCTACACGCGTGGCGGCCGTCATCAGGGCGATTCGCTACGGCATGCTGGCCGAGCAGTGAGGGGGGATGAACATGAATCAGCGAACAGCAACTCATCTTGAACCTACTGCCGTAGGGCCCCGGTTCCCGGACTGCCATGACCCGTTCTGGCCGCGCCTGGAGCTGGCAGCATTGCGTGAGCGCTTGCAGCTTCAGCCGGATACCAGCCAGGCGCATTTCGAGGTTGCAGTACAATGCGCCGCTATCGATGCAGCGCGAGAGTTCGCACGTTGGCGCGCGGCACTGCGTGAGCGGGGCTATAAACGCCTGGAGGATGTGTCCGGGCACGATCATGGGCGGGCACTGCTGGTTTGTTACACGCGCTTTGTAGAGGCCTCGATCTTGCGAGATCTGCGCGCAGTTCCCCACCGGAAGGCGTCGCGCAGGGGGGGTGCTTATGCGTGAATGCACATTGTTCGAGGGCCTGTTCGTGGCCGCTCTGGAGCTAGTGGGCATGGATGGCACAGTCCTGTTCAGCGCGTTGCTGGGGGCCCTGTTGGTCAGCGCGGCCCGAGACCGCTTGATCACCAATACATCCAGGCGGCTTACGATCTGCAAGAAAGGGCTGTTGGTGTTCGTGACCGTAGGTGTGGGCCACCTGTTCGAGCCCTTGGTGACGTCCCTGGCACCCATGCTTACCCGAGGCATGGCCGCCTTCGTGGCATCAGTGGTGGTAATCCCGATCAGCCTAAAGGTCATGGCTTCGCTGGATGCGCTGGACCCGAAGGAAATCATCCAGCGTTGGCGCCGCAGAGGTTAATTGCTGATGGTGTCAGGCATGTATTTGGCAAGCTCGCTCAGCTGTTGTTGCAGTTGTTGGATACGTTGTTTGTCCTGGATGAGCAGGAGCACCGCCTGGCGGTCGTCTGCAGACAGCGTGCGTAGCCGCTCGAGCATGTCCCACTCCCAGTCATCCTTGTCAGCGTTGCGATTTTGTACGGGTTCACCCAGCAGCAGCCAGTCGAGGGAGCACGCATGCTGCCTGGCGATTTCTATGCATATTGAGTATGGGATGCTGTCGCGAACCTTCCAGCTGCTCAACGTCTGTGGGCTGATGGCCAGCGCTCTGGATAGCTCAGCATCCGTCTCGCAGCCCATCAAAAGCTTCAGGCGCGCAAGTACAGGCGATAGCAAGTGAGTACTCATAACAATTATCCATGTCTGGTTTAATGATATTCCATGGGCTTAAACTACTCGTTATGAATACAGCCCTGCGTTTTAAGGAGCATTTCTGCAATGAGAAGCATCAAACTGAAGAATACATTCACTTCCGCAGTAAATACTGACAAAACTAAACGATCATTCTCACAGATCGGCGGCGTGTTTAATGCCTGCAGGTGCCTGCCGTGAGTACGTATAAGCTGGTCTGCCCGCATTGCAACAGCCGTATGCGCATACGTACCAGTGAGGGGCGCCATATATTTCTTCGGGTCGCCTACCTGCAATGCACCACCGAGGCCTGTGGCTGGTCAGTGCGAGCCGAGTTTGAAATGACCCATGAACTTTCTCCCAGCGGGATGCCCAACCCTGAAGTCCACTTGCCATCGGCCAATGGCGACCTGCGCAGGGCCGCATTGCCTGAAGCGGTCGAGTAGGCAGCCCATTGGCGCAGAAAAAAAAACACCCCGCATGAGCGGGGTGTTTTGTATTGCAGGGCTGATCAGCCGATCAGTTGCAGGCCGGCCTGCTGAACCATTTCCAGCAGCGGTTGCGGGTAGACACCGAGCACGAAGGCCAGGATAGCGATGGCCAGCAGCATGACGCCGCCGGTGCGCTGTTCCCACTTCAGCGGGGCATCGTGACGACGCAGGTTTGGCTCGACCAGGTACAGGGTGACCATGACGCGCAGGTAGTAGTAAACACCGATGGCGCTACCGATCACCAAGGCGCCGACCAGCCACCACAGGTGCGACTCGACGCCGGTGGCGATGATGTAGAACTTGCCGATGAAGCCTGCAGTCAGCGGGATGCCGGCCAGCGACAGCATCATCACGGTGAGCACGGCAGTCAGGTACGGACGGCGCCAGAACAGGCCACGGTACTCGTACAGGGCGTCAGCATCACGGCCGCCGTACGGCGAGGACATCAACGTGATGACGCCGAAGGCACCCAGGCTGGTGATCACGTAGGTGACCAGGTACACGCCCATGGCTTCCAGGGCCAGGCCCTTGCTGGCGACCAGGGCGATGACCAGGTAACCGAAGTGGGCGATCGACGAGTAACCCAGCAGACGCTTGAGGTTGCTCTGGGTCAGTGCCAACAGGTTACCGACCAGGATCGAAGCCACCGCGATCACCGCCAGAACGGTGCTCAGCACGCCGCTACTGGCAGCAGGGGAGAGCATGAACAGGCGCACGACCACGGCGAATACCGCAACCTTGCTGGCGGTGGCCAGGAACGCAGCGACCGGCGCCGGAGCACCTTCGTACACGTCCGGGGTCCACAGGTGGAACGGCACCAGCGACAGCTTGAAGGCCAGGCCGACCAGCATCATGCCCAGGCCCAGTTGTGCGACCAGGCTTGGCATGTTGGTGGCTGCCAGGGCTTTACCGATCTGGTCGAAGCTCAGGCTACCGGCATCAGCGTACAGCAGTGCCATGCCGAACAGCAGGAAGGCAGAACCTGCAGCCGACAGCACCATGTACTTGATGCCGGCTTCCAGCGAACGCTTGTTGAAGAAGGCATACGCCACCAGGCCATAGACCGGTACCGACAGCAGCTCCAGGCCGATGAACAGGCCGGCCAGGTGGTTGGCACTGACCAGCACCAGGCCACCCAGTGCCGACATCAGCAGCAGCAGGTAGAGTTCTTCACGGTTGCCCGGGAAGCCTTTGGCGCCTTCGCCCAGGTAAGCGTGGGCCAGCGTGACACAGGCCAGCGTGGCCACCAGGATGATCGCCATGTACAAGCAGGCGAACTTGTCGATGGTGATCAGCGAAGTGACCGCCAGGGGCGCGACCTTCAGTGCTGGCAAGATCGACAGCAAGGCCAGGTTCAGGCCCACGGTGGACAGCAGGAAGGTCTGCGAGTGGTTGCGCTTCCAGGCGATCGCCAGCATCACCACCACCGTGGTGATGGTGGTGATCAGCATCGGCGCCAATGCGATGAAGTGTTGAGTGGTGAATTCCATAGCGCTCTTACCGGGCCGAAGCGAGTTGAGTGAAAGCGGAACCAAGCCACTGCTGCACACCGCTCATGGTGGCGGCAGAAGTGTCGAGGAACGGCTGCGGGTACACACCAAGCACGATCAGCAGCACTGCCAGGCCCAGCACCATGATCAGCTCGCGGCCGTCCATGCCGGCCAGCACGGTGTCGCTTTTGCTTGGGCCGAAGTAGGCGCGGTGGATCATGATCAGCGAGTAGACCGAGCCGAAGACCAGGCCGGTGGTGGCGATCACGGTGATCCACGGCACGCTGGCGAAGCTGCCGATCAGGATCAGGAACTCGCCGACGAAGTTGCCGGTGCCTGGCAGGCCCAGCGATGCGGCGGCGAAGAACAGGCTGATCGCAGGCAGGTAGGCGATGCGGTGCCACAGGCCACCCATTTGACGCATGTCACGGGTATGCAGGCGCTCGTACAGCTGGCCGGACAGGATGAACAGCGCAGCAGCCGACAGGCCGTGGGCCAGCATCTGGATCACCGCGCCTTGCAGGGCTTGCTGGCTGCCGGAGTAGATACCGATCAGCACGAAGCCCATGTGCGAAACGCTGGAGAAGGCGATCAGGCGCTTGATGTCGGTTTGCGCGAAGGCCAGGAAGGCACCGTAGAAGATACCGATCAGGCCCAGGGTCATGGCGATCGGTGCAAACTCGGCCGAGGCGTTCGGGAACAGCGGCAGTGCGAAGCGCAGCAAGCCGTAGGCCGCTGTCTTCAGCAAGATACCCGCCAGGTCCACGGAGCCTGCAGTCGGTGCCTGGGCGTGCGCATCAGGCAGCCAGGAGTGGAACGGCACCACCGGCAGCTTGACCGCGAAGGCGATGAAGAAGCCCAGCATCAGCACGTACTCGACACCGGCCGGCAGTTCGGCCTTGAGCAGGTCGCTGTAGTTGAAGGTGAGTACGCCGGTGGTGTTGTAGTTGACCAGCACCAGGCCAAGGATCGCCACCAACATGATCAGGCCGCTGGCCTGGGTGAAGATGAAGAACTTGGTTGCAGCGTAGATCCGGGTCTTCTTGCCGTCTGCAGAGCTGTGACCCCAGAGCGCGATGAGGAAATACATCGGCACCAGCATCATTTCCCAGAAGAAGAAGAACAGGAACAGGTCCAGGGCCAGGAACACACCGACCACACCGCCCAGAATCCACATCAGGTTGAGGTGGAAGAAGCCGACGTGGCGCTGGATCTCTTTCCAGGAGCACAGTACCGACAGCACACCGAGCAGGCCGGTCAGCAGGATCATCAGCAGCGACAGGCCGTCGAGGGCCAGGTGGATGCTGATGCCGAAGCGCTTGATCCACTCGACTTTGTATTCGAGTGCCCAGGCAGGTTCGGCGCCCGGAGCAGGGGCCAGGGTGTAGTCGCCGGTGCCCCACAGGTACAGGCCGATGCCGAGCAGCAGGGACATGGTCAGCAGCGCGATCCAGCGCGGCAGGGTGGCGCCGAAGCGCTCACCCAGCCAGCACAGGAAGCCGCCGATGAAGGGGATCAGGATCAGCCAAGGCAAAATCATGACGGGTTGGTTTCCTTTGGCAAAGTCGCAAGATTCATAGTCATACCGCGGCCACTACCACAGCACCGAGTACCAGCACGGCGCCGACGGCGATCGAGGCGGTGTACCAACGCAGCTGGCCGGTCTCGGTCTTGCTCATGGCGACGTGGCCGCCACGGGCCATCCGAGGGATCAGGCCAATGCTGCGGTCAACCGGGTCCTTGCGCAGGATGTGGCTGATCAGCAGGTAAGGTTTGACGAAGAGCTTGTCGTAGATCCAGTCGAAGCCCCAGGCAGCGAACCACCAGGCCGACAGGACGCGGCCGATGCTGCTGTTGGCGACGGCGCTGACGAAACGACGCTTGCCCAGGAACAGCAGGGCCGACAGCAGGATACCGGCGATGGCGATGGCACCCGAGGCGATCTCCAGCGAGTGCTTGGCGTCGCCACCGGCATGGCCGGCGCTTTCAGGCAGTACACCGGCCAGTGGCGGGGTGATCCAGGCGCCGACGAAGGTCGACAGCACGATCAGCACGCCCAGCGGCAGCCAGTGGCTGATGCCGTGGCCCGCGTGGGCTTCGGTCTTGGCTTCGCCGTGGAAGGCGATGAAGATCAGGCGGAAGGTGTACAGCGAGGTCATGAACGCACCGACCAGGCCGGCGTACAGCAAACCGGTGTTGCCGCTGGCGAAGGCTTCCCAGAGGATCTCGTCCTTGGAATAGAAGCCCACGGTGACGATTGGCAGGGCAGCCAGGGCAGCACCACCGACCACGAAGCTGGCGTAGGCCAGCGGCAGTTTCTTCCACAGGCCGCCCATCTTGAAGATGTTCTGCTCGTGGTGGCAGGCAACGATCACCGCACCGGAGGCAAGGAACAGCAGGGCCTTGAAGAAGGCGTGGGTCATCAGGTGGAAGATCGCCGCGTCCCAGGCGCCAACGCCCAGGGCCAGGAACATGTAGCCGATCTGGCTCATGGTCGAGTAGGCGAGGATACGCTTGATGTCGGTCTGAACCAGCGCGGCGAAGCCGGCCAGTACCAGGGTCACACCGCCGACTACGCCGACCAGGTGCAGGACGTCCGGCGCCAGCAGGAACAGGCCGTTGGTACGGGCGATCAGGTATACGCCCGCGGTCACCATGGTTGCGGCGTGGATCAGTGCCGAAACTGGGGTCGGGCCCGCCATTGCGTCGGCCAGCCAGGTCTGCAGCGGCAGCTGGGCCGATTTACCGACCGCGCCACCCAGCAGCATCAGGGTAGCCAGGACCATCCAGGTGTCACCCGCCTGGAACTTCTGCGGTGCCAGCACCAGCAGTTCCTGCACGTTCAGGGTACCCAGCTGGGCGAACAGGATGAACAGGCCGATGGCCATGAACACGTCGCCGATACGGGTGACGATGAAGGCCTTGAGTGCTGCATTACCGTTGTTGCGGTTGCTGTAGTAGAAACCGATCAACAGGTACGAGCACAGGCCCACGCCTTCCCAGCCGAAGTAGATGAACAGCAGGTTATCGCCCAGCACCAGGAACAGCATGCTGGCGATGAACAGGTTGGTGTACGAGAAGAAGCGCGAGTAACCGGCTTCGCCACGCATGTACCAGGACGCGAACAGGTGGATCAGGAAGCCTACGCCGGTGACCACGCCGAGCATGGTGACCGACAGGCCGTCCACGTACAGGGTGAAGTTCGGCGCAAAGCCGTCCACCGACATCCACTGCCACAGCAGCTGGCTGTACGCACCGCCTTCAGGCGGGGCGACGTTGAACTGCCAGATCACGTAGGCGGCTGTTGCGGCCGAGAGGCCCACCGAGCCGACGCCGATCAGGGCGGACAGGTTCTCCGAGAACCGCCCGCGCGAGAACGACAGCAGCAAGAAGCCGATCAGGGGGAAGACGAAAGTCAGGAAGATAAGGTTCATCCGCGCATCTCACTGGCAGCATCGATGTCGAGAGTGTGGAAGCGGCGATACAGCTGCAGCAGGATAGCCAGGCCAATACTGGCCTCGGCGGCTGCCAGGCTGATCACCAGAATGAACATCACCTGGCCGTCGGGTTGGACCCAACGGGCACCGGCGACGATGAACGCCAGCGCAGAGGCGTTCATCATGACTTCCAGGCTCATGAGCACGAAGAGGATGTTGCGGCGGACCATCAGGCCAACCAGACCTAAGCAGAACAGGATGCCGGCGACCGCCAGACCATGCTCGAGAGGGATAGCACCCATGATTTACTCCTTCGCCTCGTTGCGGCCCAGGTGGAAGGCGGTGACGGCTGCGGCGAGCAGCAGCATCGAGGCCAGTTCGACCACCAGCAGGTACGGGCCGAACAGGCTGATGCCCACGGCCTTGGCGTCCACGGTGGTACCGCTGATGGCTGCGCCGCTTGGGGTGACGAACAGCACGTACAGCAGCTCGAGCAGCAGCAGGGCGGCGAGGATCACCGGCCCGGCCCATATGCCAGGCTTGAGCCAGCCGCGCTCCTGGGCGACCGACGCCGGCCCCAGGTTGAGCATCATTACCACGAAGACGAACAGCACCATGATGGCGCCGGCGTAGGCGATCACTTCCAGGGCGCCGGCGAACGGCGCACCCAGGGCGAAGAAGATCATTGCCACGGAAATCAGCGAAATGATCAGGTAGAGCAGGGCGTGCACGGGGTTGGTGCCGGTCACCACCCGAAGGGTGGAGACCACGGCGATCCCGGATGCGAAGTAGAAAGCGAATTCCATCTTTCTGTCCTTATGGGAGCAAGCTCTTCACGTTGATCGGCTCGGCTTCGTTCTGTGCAGAGCCTTTCGGCTTGCCAGCGATCGCCATACCCGCAACACGGTAGAAGTTGTAGTCAGGGTTCTTGCCGGGGCCGGAGATCAGCAGATCTTCTTTCTCGTACACCAGGTCCTGACGCTTGAACTCGGCCATTTCGAAATCCGGAGTCAGCTGGATCGCGGTGGTCGGGCACGCCTCTTCGCACAGGCCGCAGAAGATGCAGCGCGAGAAGTTGATGCGGAAGAACTCGGGGTACCAACGACCGTCCTCGGTCTCGGCCTTCTGCAGCGAAATGCAGCCGACCGGGCAGGCCACCGCGCAGAGGTTGCACGCTACGCAGCGCTCCTCGCCGTCGGGGTCGCGGGTGAGGACAATGCGGCCGCGGTAGCGCGGCGGCAGGTACACCGCTTCTTCGGGGTACTGCAGGGTGTCGCGCTTGCGGAACCCGTGGGAGAACACCATGGCCAGGCTGCGCAGCTGAGTGCCAGTGCCCTTAACGATGTCGCCGATATACTTGAACATGGGTCAAATCCTCACTGGGCCGCGACGGCTGGCGTGTTGTAAAGCACGATCGCAGCGGTCACCAGCAAATTGATCAGGGTCAGCGGCAGGCAGAACTTCCAGCTGAAGTCCATCACCTGGTCATAGCGTGGGCGCGGGATCGAGGCGCGCAGCAGGATGAACAGCATGATGAAGAACGCGGTTTTCAGCGCGAACCACAGGAACGGCACCTGAGGCAGCAGGTCGAACGGACCGTGCCAGCCGCCGAAGAACAGGGTCACCAGCAGCGCCGAGATGAGGATGATGCCGATGTACTCACCGACGAAGAACATGCCCCATTTCATGCCGGCATACTCGATGTGGTAGCCGTCGGCCAGTTCCTGTTCCGCTTCCGGCTGGTCGAACGGGTGACGGTGAGTCACAGCGACGCCAGCGATGAAGAAGGTGCAGAAGCCGAAGAACTGCGGAATGATGAACCACAGGTTCTGGGCCTGGTATTCAACGATGTCGCGCATGTTGAACGAACCCACCTGCACCACCACGCCCATCAGCGCCAGGCCCAGGAACACCTCGTACGAGACGGTCTGTGCCGATGCCCGCAAGCTGCCCAGCAACGCGTACTTGTTGTTCGACGACCAACCGGCGAACAGCACGGCGTACACCGACAGGCCGGCCATGGCGAAGAAGAACAGCAGGCCGATGTTCAGGTCGGCGACGCCCCAGCCCGGTGTGATCGGGATGATCGAGAAGCCGATCAGCAGGGCGCTCATGGCTACGACCGGCGCCAGGGTGAAGATCATCTTGTCGACGAAGGGCGGGTTCCAGTCTTCCTTGAAGAACATCTTCAGCATGTCGGCGGCGATCTGGAACATGCCGAACGGGCCGACCCGGTTCGGACCGTAGCGGTCCTGCCACCAGCCCAGCAGGCGGCGCTCGACGAAGCTGAGCAGGGCGCCGCAGACCACCACTGCGAGCAGCACCACGATAGCCTTGACGACCTGGATGATCACATCGATCACTTCGGGGGTGAACCAGCTCATTGTGCTGCCTCCTGCAGGCCTTCGACGGATGCACCGAAGATGGCAGGCGGAATACCGGCCAGGCCTTTCGGCAGCGCGACCAGGCCAGCGCCCAGCTCTTCATTGATGCGCAGCGGCAGGCGCAGGGCCACACCGGCGACGTTCAGGCTCAGCAGGGCACCCTCGTTGACGCCCAGGCGGTCCGCTTCGGACTTGGCCAGGGCCACGTAGGCAGGCTGAATGCGCTCTTGCACCGGGGCGGCGCGCGAGGAGCTTTCTTCGCTGCCGAACAGGTGGAAGAACGGCACGGCGGTCCAGGTGCCACGGGCCGGGTTGAACGCGCCCGGAATGGCGTTGAACCAATTCAGGCGGTCGCCTTGCGATTCGATCAGGCGCACGCCCGGGTCACCGGCACGCAGATGGCCACCGACCTCGTCCTGGAACTTGTTCCAGGCTTGCGGCGAGTTCCAGCCCGGCGACCAGGCGAACGGCACTTGTTGGCGCGGTTCGACGGAGCCCGAGTAACCTTCCATCGAGAAGGCGAACGCGGTGTCCTTGTCTTGCGGGGTGCGCGGTTCGTGCACGCTGATGTTGGCGCGCATGGCGGTACGGCCGGAGTAGCGCAGCGGCTCACGGGCCAGTTTCATGCCCTTGATGCGGAACGCGGCGGAAGGCGCTGCATTGACGATGCCAGCCAGTTGTGGGGCGGCTTCGGCACAGGCGCTGGTGACGTGGTCCAGTTGGGTCCAGTCGACCGGCTTGTTCAGCAGGGTCGCACGCAGGGCGTGCATCCAGCGCCAGCCTTCGTGGACCAGGATGCTGCTGTCCAGGTATTGCGGGTCGAACACCTGGAAGAAGCGCTGGGCGCGGCCTTCCTGGCTGACCAGGGTGCCGTCGCCTTCGGCGAACGAGGCTGCCGGCAGTACCAGGTGAGCGCGCTCCAGGGTGGCGGTGTTGGAGTGGTCGGCAACGATCACGACTTTGGCTGCAGCCAGGGCGGCATCGACCTTGGCGGCCGAGACGCGGGTGTACAGGTCGTTTTCCAGGACCACGATGGCGTCGGCTTTGCCGCTGATGACCGCGTCCAGCGCGGCATCGACGGACTCACCGCCCAGCATCGCCAGGCCGAAGCTGTTGGCTTCAGGCACGACCAGGCTAAGCGAACCGTTTTTCTCGCGCAGCTTCAGGGCCTTGGCGATGTTGGCGGCGGCTTCGATCAGCGCCGGGTCGGCCAGCGAGGTACCGGCAACCACCAATGGGCGCTTGGCCGCAACCAGGGCGTCGGCGATGCGCTGGGCCAGGGCCTTGGCTTCTTCGTCCAGGCCTGCAACGGCCGGGGCGCTCGGGTCGATGGCATGGGCCACGGCGAAGCCGATGCGGGCCAGGTCAGCCGGGGCTGCGTGTACGCATTCTTCAGCGACGTCATCCAGCTTGGTTTCAGCCAGGCTGGCGATGAACAGCGGGTACAGCGCGTGCTGGCCGATGTTTTTCACCGCGGCGTCCAGCCAAGGCTGCACTTTCATCGCCTCGGCCATGGCTTCGGCCTTGCCTTTGGTGGCCTGGCGTACGGACAGGGCAACGCGGGCGGCGGTCTGGGTCAGGTCTTCGCCAAGCACGAACACAGCGTCGTGGTCTTCGATGTCGCGCAGGGTCGGCACCGGCAGCGGGCTGTTGTTCAGCACGTTCAGGGCCAGGCGCACACGGGCCAGTTCGCCCGCTTCCATGCCCGAATAGAAGTAGTCGGCGCCGACCAGCTCACGCAGGCCGTAGTTGCTTTCGAGGCTGGCGCGCGGCGAGCCGATACCGACGATGGTGCGGCCGCGCAGCAGGTCGGCGGCTTTGTCCAGTGCGGCGTCCAGGCTCAGCTTGGTGCCATCGGCCAGGCGTGGCTGGCGTGGGCGGTCGGTGCGGTTGACGTAGCCATAACCGAAGCGGCCGCGGTCGCACAGGAAGTACTGGTTGACCGAGCCGTTGAAGCGGTTTTCGATGCGACGCAGTTCACCGTAGCGCTCGCCGGGGCTGATGTTGCAGCCACTGGAGCAGCCGTGGCAGATGCTCGGTGCGAACTGCATGTCCCACTTGCGGTTGTAGCGCTCGGAGTGGGTCTTGTCGGTGAACACGCCGGTCGGGCAGACCTCGGTCAGGTTGCCGGAGAACTCGCTTTCCAGCACGCCGTCTTCAACGCGGCCGAAGTACACGTTGTCGTGGGCGCCATAGACACCCAGGTCGGTACCGCCTGCGTAGTCCTTGTAGTAGCGCACGCAGCGGTAGCAGGCGATGCAGCGGTTCATCTCGTGTGCGATGAACGGGCCGAGGTCCTGGTTCTGGTGGGTACGCTTGGTGAAACGGTAGCGGCGCTCGTTGTGGCCGGTCATTACCGTCATGTCCTGCAGGTGGCAGTGACCGCCTTCCTCGCACACTGGGCAGTCGTGCGGGTGGTTGGTCATCAGCCATTCGACGACGCTGGCGCGAAACGCCTTGGACTCTTCATCTTCGATGGAGATCCAGGTGCCGTCGGAGGCAGGGGTCATGCAGGACATGACGATACGACCACGGGTGTCGTTTTCGTCGGTGTACTGCTTGACCGCGCACTGCCGGCAGGCGCCAACGCTACCAAGCGCGGGGTGCCAGCAGAAATAAGGGATGTCGAGGCCGAGCGACAGACACGCCTGTAACAGGTTGTCTGCACCGTTGACTTCGAGCGCTTTGCCGTCTACGTGGATAGTGGCCATTGTTCAAAGTTCTTCGTTGGCCCGCGTGAGCGGGCGTGGCTAATGGAAATCTGTATGCCTGCGGCCCGCCGCGAATCGTTCGGGCCGGCCTGCAGGCTGGCGGGTGGCACGGACCACCCGCAGCTCATCTTGTTATGCGCCGACCACGATCGGCCCGCTCGGTACTGGCTTGGCCAGGTTCGGGCGCAGGGCATCGGCAGCACTGGCTGGGGCGACACCGGCCTCGAATTCGGAGCGGAAGTATTTGATGGCACTGCCCAACGGCTCGACGGCACCTGGTGCGTGAGCACAGAAGGTACGGCCTGGGCCGAGGAAGTTGACCAGGCCCAGCAGGGTCTCGATGTCTTCGGCGCGGCCTTGGCCTTGCTCCAGCGAGCGCAGCATTTTCACGCTCCACGGCAGGCCGTCACGGCATGGGGTGCACCAGCCGCACGATTCGCGGGCGAAGAACTCTTCCATGTTGCGCAGCAGCGAGACCATGTTGATGCTGTCGTCGACCGCCATGGCCAGGCCAGTACCCATCCGGGTGCCAACCTTGGCGATGCCGCCGGCGTACATCTGTGCGTCGAGGTGCTCGGGCAGCAGGAAGCCGGTACCGGCGCCACCTGGCTGCCAGCACTTGAGCTTGAAGCCATCGCGCATGCCGCCGGCGTAGTCTTCGAACAGCTCACGGGCGGTGACGCCGAATGGCAGTTCCCACAGGCCAGGGTTTTTCACCTTGCCGGAGAAGCCCATCAGCTTGGTGCCGTGGTCTTCGCTGCCTTCGCGGGCCAGCGACTTGTACCAGTCGTTGCCGTTGGCGACGATGGCCGGCACGTTGCACAGGGTCTCGACGTTGTTCACGCAGGTCGGCTTGCCCCATACGCCAACGGCGGCAGGGAAGGGCGGCTTGGAACGTGGGTTGGCGCGACGGCCTTCCAGCGAGTTGATCAGTGCGGTTTCTTCACCGCAGATGTAGCGGCCGGCACCGGTGTGCACGAACAGCTCGAAGTCAAAGCCCGAGCCCAGGATGTTCTTGCCCAGGAGGCCAGCGGCCTTGGCTTCGTCGATGGCGCGGTTTAGGTTTTTCGCTGCGGTGGTGTACTCGCCACGCAGGAAGATGTAGCCACGGTAGGCCTTCAGGGCGCGGGCGCTGATCAGCATGCCCTCGACCAGCAGATGGGGCTGTTGCTCCATCAGCATGCGGTCCTTCCAGGTGTTCGGCTCCATTTCGTCCGCGTTGCACAGCAGGTAGCGGATGTTCATGGATTCGTCTTTAGGCATCAGGCCCCACTTCACACCCGTGGGGAAGCCTGCGCCGCCGCGGCCCTTGAGGCCGGAGTCTTTGACGTTCTGCACGATGTCGTCTTGCGACATCTCGCTCAGTGCCTTGCGGGCAGCAGCGTAGCCGTTCTTGGCCTGGTACTCGGCAAGCCAGACCGGCTCGCCGTCGTCACGCAGACGCCAGGTCAGTGGGTGGGTTTCGGCCGAACGCGCGATGCGGTTGGCCGGGCCGAAGGAAGTAATGGTCATACGTAACCCTCCAGCAGTTTGGAAACGCCAGCAGGCTGCACGTCGCCAAAGGTGTCATCGTCGATCATCAGGGCCGGGGCCTTGTCGCAGTTGCCCAGGCAGCAGACCGGCAGCAGGGTGAAGCGCCCGTCGGCGGTGGTCTGGCCGAGGCCGATGCCCAGTTCGCTTTGGATCTGGCTGACCACCGACTCGTGGCCACCGATGTAGCAGACCATGCTGTCGCACACGCGGATAATGTGGCGGCCGACCGGCTGACGGAAGATCTGGCTGTAGAACGTAGCCACGCCCTCGACGTCACTGGCCGGGATGCCCAGCACTTCGCCGATGGCGTGAATGGCGCCGTCCGGCACCCAGCCACGTTCCTTTTGGACAATCTTCAAGGCTTCGATGGACGCCGCGCGCGGGTCCTCGTAGTGATGCATCTCGTGCTCGATGGCCGAGCGCTCGGTTTCGCTCAGGGCGAAACGGTCTGTCTGGATAAGCGTGCTGTTCATGCTTAGCGGTCCACGTCAGCCATAACGAAGTCGATACTGCCCAGGTACGCAATGAGGTCGGCGACCATGCTGCCTTTGATCACCGAAGGGATCTGCTGCAGGTGCGGGTAGCTCGGGGTACGGATCCGGGTGCGGTAGCTCATGGTGCCGCCATCGCTCGTCAGGTAGTAACTGTTGATGCCCTTGGTCGCTTCGATCATCTGGAACGACTCGTTGGCCGGCATGACCGGGCCCCACGAGACTTGCAGGAAGTGCGTGATCAAGGTTTCGATGTGCTGCAGGGTGCGCTCTTTCGGCGGCGGCGTGGTCAGCGGGTGATCCGCCTTGTACGGGCCTTCCGGCATGTTGCGCAGGCACTGGTCGATGATGCGGATACTCTGACGCATCTCCTCAACACGGACCATGCAGCGATCGTAGGCATCGCCGTTGTGGGCCAGCGGTACTTCGAACTCGAAGTTTTCGTAGCCAGAATACGGGCGCGCTTTACGCAGGTCGAAGTCGCAACCAGTGGAACGCAGGCCGGCACCGGTGGTGCCCCATTCCAGCGCTTCCTTGGTGTTGTACGCGGCGACGCCGACGGTACGGCCCTTGAGGATGCTGTTCTGCAGGGCGGCCTTGGTGTATTCGTCGAGGCGCTTAGGCAGCCAGTCGACGAAGTCCTTGACCAGCTTGTCCCAGCCGCGCGGCAGGTCGTGGGCGACGCCACCGATGCGGTACCAGGCCGGGTGCAGGCGGAAACCAGTGATTGCTTCGATCACGGTGTAGGCGCGCTGGCGGTCGGTGAAGGTGAAGAACACCGGGGTCATGGCGCCGACGTCCTGGATGTAGGTACCCAGGAACAGCAGGTGGCTGGTGATGCGGAAGAACTCGGCGAGCATGATGCGAATCACGTCGACCTTCTGCGGCACCTTGATGCCGGCCAGCTTCTCTACCGCCAGTACGTACGGCAGGTTGTTCATCACCCCGCCGAGGTAGTCGATACGGTCGGTGTAGGGGATGAAACTGTGCCAGGACTGGCGCTCGGCCATCTTCTCGGCGCCACGGTGGTGGTAGCCGATGTCCGGGACGCAGTCGACGATCTCTTCACCGTCCAGCTGCAGGACGATACGGAACGCACCGTGGGCAGAGGGGTGGTTGGGGCCGAGGTTGAGGAACATGTAGTCCTCGTTGGCGCCCTGGCGCTTCATACCCCAGGCTTCCGGGTTGAAACGTGCCGATTCCTCTTCAAGCTGCTGCTTGGCCAGGGTCAGGCTGTAGGGGTCGAACTCGGTGGCGCGGGCAGGGTAGTCCTTGCGCAGCGGGTGGCCTTCCCAGGTGGGCGGCATCATGATGCGGCTCAGGTGCGGGTGGCCGGCAAAGTCGATGCCGAACATGTCCCAGACTTCGCGCTCGTACCAGTTGGCGTTGGGCCAGATGCCGGTCACGGTCGGCAGGTTCAGGTCGCCTTCGCTGAGCGACACCTTGATCATCACGTCGCTGTTACGCTCGACCGACAGCAGGTGGTAGAACACGCTGAAATCGGCGGCGGGCAGGCCGCGGCGCTGGGTGCGCAGGCGCTCGTCGACGCCATGCAGGTCGTACAGCATGCTGTACGGCTTGGCGACGTTGCGCAGGAAGCTGAGTACTTCTTTGAGCTGTGCACGTTTTACCCACAGCACCGGCATGCCGGTGCGGGTTTCCTGGGCGACGAATGCGTCGGCACCAAAACGGTTGTGCAATTCGACGACCACATCCTGGTCGTCAGCCTTGTAAGGCGGAATATAAATAGCGGTGTCCGCTGTCATGGTCTCGGTCGCTTTGAGTCAACGTAGAGAATGAAGCCAGGCCGCCGGCTCCTTGGGGAGCGGGCGGCAGGTCGCTGGATCAGACTTCGTCGGGGCTGCGCAGGTTGGTTACCGCGATACGCTGTTCACGACGCAGGTCTTTCTGGGCAGGCATCTCGGCACGGTAAATGCCTTGATCACCAACAACCCAGGAAAGCGGGCGTCGCTCCTGGCCAATCGACTCCTGCAGCAGCATCAAGCCTTGCAGGAACGCTTCAGGGCGAGGCGGGCAGCCAGGCACGTAAACATCCACGGGGAGGAACTTGTCGACCCCCTGAACGACCGAGTAAATGTCGTACATGCCACCGGAGTTGGCGCACGAACCCATGGAGATGACCCACTTCGGCTCGAGCATCTGCTCGTACAGGCGCTGAATGATCGGCGCCATCTTGATGAAGCAGGTACCGGCGATGACCATGAAGTCGGCCTGACGCGGCGAGGCCCGGATGACTTCGGCGCCGAAGCGGGCGATGTCGTGGGGCGCCGTGAAGGCCGTGGTCATTTCCACGTAGCAGCAGGACAGGCCGAAGTTATACGGCCAGAGGGAGTTCTTGCGACCCCAGTTGACCGCGCCACGCAGCACATCTTCGAGTTTCCCCATGTAGATGTTCTTGTGGACCTGGTCCTCGAGCAGTTGGTCGGTGACGGTTTCCCGTTCACCTACCGGGTACTGCTCGTTGGGCGCATCCGGATCGATTCTGGTGAGATTGTATTGCATTGCCAAAGCCTCATTGTTTCAGCTTCGCTTGCCGCTTGCGGCGACCTTCGGGAGCCCAATCAAGAGCACCGACGCGCCAAAGGTAGACAAGACCTGCCAACAGAATTGCTATGAAAACGAGTGCTTCGACGAACCCGGTCCAGCCGCTTTCGCGGACGGACACAGACCATGCAAAGAGGAAGAGGGCTTCGATATCGAAGATCACGAACAGCATCGCGACCAGATAGAATTTGGCGGACAGGCGCAGGCGGGCGCTGCCGACGGGCAGCATGCCGGATTCGAAGGGTTCGTTCTTGGCGCGGCCCCAGGCCTTGCTACCGAGCAGGCTGGACAGACCGAGCATGAAGGCACACAGGCCGACGACACCCAAAAGGAAGATGGCAAAGCCCCAGTTGTGGGCGATGAGTCCTGCCGAATCGGACATGCTAGAGATCCTTATACAGAGACCCAGCTCTGCAGTCTGAAATAAGTAGAGCGGCGACCTGGTGTCGCACATGCAGTGACCAAATGTCGCAGCTGAATCAATCGCGCTGATTTTATGGGTAAACCCGGTGCAAGTAAAATTTCTGTGGCAATTTATTCGTAGGATTAAGAACAAAAATCTTTCGTAACTGGCTGAAAGCCTTGAATTTCGGGCATTGCGCGCGTTTTTGTTAATTATGTTTCTTGCGCGATGTAACGAATTCCTAATTATGTAATGATAATTAATCGCATTGAGATTGGTGCGGTGAAATTCTCCTCTTGTGAGGCTTGCAAAGTTGCCCGGGCGGGTTGGCTACTTGCAAATGCGAAAAAGGCTCGTTCTAACAGCTTCCAGCGCCTTGCGCACCGCTCTGGGTCAATACTTTATCGGTTAAGCCGTGGCGGCCCATGAAGCGGTGGATGTCGCTCAGGTTGTGGAGGGTGGGTTGCTGTTGGGTTGCCACAAGCATAGTCCGGATACTGGGGCCTGCTTTGCCTCCAGCGGAAAGTGAGTGAGGTTGCCAAGCGCAGGTCTTGAGATTATTGGTGATGCGCAAATCGAGCGCCGCCCGCGCGGCGCTTCGCAGCACAAGGCTGCTCCTACATTTGTTTCGGGCCAGTGGGCATGTGGCATTTGCGCGCGACCGCCTTGTTTGCCCGACACAATATCGTGCCATGCGCAAAGGGGCGCGCGCGCCCATTCCACAGGATTGATTGGCCCGAAACAGATGTAGGAGCAGCCTTGTGCTGCGAAGCGCCGCGCGGGCGGCGCTCGATCTCATACGCGCTGAATTTTTCGTGACGATCACTTCAAAAAAAAGCCCAGGGTCCTCACGAACCCTGGGCCTTCCTTCAACAGCCCGCTGTTATCAGTGGAACTGCTCTTCCTCAGTCGAACCGGTCAGCGCAGTCACCGACGAAGCCCCACCTTGAATCACGGTGGTCATGTCATCGAAGTAGCCAGTGCCCACTTCCTGCTGGTGCGCAACGAAGGTGTAGCCTTTGCTGGCATCAGCGAATTCCTGCTCCTGCAGCTTCACGTAGGCAGTCATGTCGTTGCGGGCGTAGTCGTGCGCCAGGTTGAACATGCCGTGCCACATGTTGTGAATGCCAGCCAGGGTGATGAACTGGTGTTTGTAGCCCATGGCCGACAGCTCGCGCTGGAACTTGGCGATGGTCGCGTCGTCCAGGTTTTTCTTCCAGTTGAAGGAAGGCGAGCAGTTGTACGACAGGATCTGGTCCGGGTATTCCTTCTTGATCGCTTCAGCGAAGCGGCGGGCTTCGTCCAGGTCCGGCTTGGCGGTTTCGCACCAGATCAGGTCGGCATACGGTGCGTAGGCCAGGCCGCGGGAGATTGCCTGGTCGAGGCCTGCACGCACTTTGTAGAAGCCTTCACGGGTGCGCTCGCCGATCACGAACGGCTGGTCGTACGGGTCGCAGTCGCTGGTCAGCAGGTCGGCGGCGTTGGCGTCGGTACGGGCCAGAATGATGGTCGGCACGCCCGAAACGTCAGCTGCCAGGCGCGCGGCAACCAGCTTCTGTACAGCTTCCTGGGTGGGTACCAGTACCTTGCCACCCATGTGGCCGCATTTTTTCACCGAGGCCAGCTGGTCTTCGAAGTGCACGCCGGCGGCACCCGCTTCGATCATGTTCTTCATCAGCTCGTAGGCGTTCAGTACGCCGCCGAAACCGGCTTCGGCGTCAGCTACGATTGGCGCGAAGTAGTCGATGTAGCCTTCGTCGCCCGGGTTCTTGCCAGCTTTCCACTGGATCTGGTCGGCGCGGCGGAACGAGTTGTTGATGCGCTTGACCACGGTCGGTACCGAGTCGACTGGATACAGCGACTGGTCGGGGTACATGGACTCGGCCGAGTTGTTGTCGGCGGCAACTTGCCAGCCGGACAGGTAGATAGCCTGGATGCCGGCTTTGACCTGTTGTACTGCCTGGCCGCCGGTCAGGGCGCCCATGCAGTTGACGAAATCTTTTTCTGGGCGGAAGGACGGGTGGGCACCCTGGGTGACCAGCTTCCACAGTTTTTCTGCGCCCTGGCGGGCCAGGGTGTGCTCCGGCTGCAGGGAGCCACGCAGGCGAACGACATCAGCGGCGGTATAGGTACGGGTCACGCCTTTCCAGCGCGGGTTTTCGGCCCAGTCTTTCTCGAGGGCTGCAATTTGCTGTTCGCGTGTCAGTGCCATGGAAATAAACCTCGTCGCATCGATCTTGGGGTAATTGTGCTGATGCTCGGGTGCAGATCAGAGGCCTGGCGGCTGTCCTGTTCGGGGGCGTGCGGCGGCGAACGCGAAGGCTCGAAGGGGAAGGGGGTACAGGCCAGGCGAAGGTGTGCGCTGCAGGTCGGCTCGTGGTTGCCTTGCTGCGGTGCTACGCGATTGCCAGAACTGCGGTGATGCGCTTCCGTCCCTCGGGACAACTTCTTCGTTGCAGTCGCAATCCCGTCGAACCGCCTTGTGGGCCGTATAGACACGAGGCGCCTCCAGGGGTGGGAGGAGCACGCCTCGAAGGCCCTTGCCAGGGCCCCTGATTAGCGGGAGCGAGGCCATCATGCCCTTGAGAAAAAGTACCTGTCAAATGTTTTGTAGTGACTTTTTTCACTTACTACATCTTTGGTCTAATACGACTCGGCAGTCAGTTTCTAGGCCATTGGTCGAGGCCTTGAATTGCCTGGGATCAGTCCAGAAGGTCGACTTTTACACGTAAAGTCATGTTTTCTCCGCGCTGGGTACTGTAAGTGTGGTTTGACGCGCTACGATCGGACTGGCTCTGCTGGTTGAACCCCGCCAAGGTGATCCATTCCCCGAGCTTGCCGGTGACTGTCGTGTCGGTGCTTTGCACGTTCACTACATCTGCACGTTCCTGGCTGATGCGATCATTATTGGTGCTTATTTGCAGACGAACCGTTTCGCCGCTCAGGCTGGGGGTAACGTAGAAACCTTGGGTCACATTGCGGTATTCGGTGTTGCTTTGAATGCGCCCATAACCGTCGGTACTGGTGCTGGTGACCGGGATGCTCTGGCCAACCTGGATCAGCGCGGCCTGGCCTTCGCTGGCCTGAACCTGCTGCATGCCGCCTTCGCGGTTGCTGGTGCCGTAGCGGATGACGTGAGCGTTGCCGCGGGTGTCCTGGAAGTTGCTGTCGTTGTTGTCGACGCTGATCAGTAGGCGCTTGGGCGCGGTGTCCAACTGTTGCAGCAGGCTGCGCAGGTCGTCGATGCGCTCCGGGCTGGCATTGACGATCAGCTTGTTCTCGAAGGCGTTGACGGTGCCGTCCTTGCCGATGAACGATTGTGCAGCGGGCAGCAGTTCGGCGCTGCTGCGGTACTGCAAGGGGAGGACTTCGGTGGCGGCGTGAGCGCTGAGGGTGGCAGCCAGCAGCAAGGAAGTGAAAAGCGGGCGTAGCGGCATGTCCATGATCTCCGCAGTGGGTATCAACATGATGGCAAATTTGCCCAGGTTGTGCAGGTTATGCATCAAGGGGCGGCATCCTGCACTTTTGAGCGGTGGCCGCTGTCAGACAAATTCCGTAACATCGCGCCCCTCGATTGCCAGCCCCTCCGCCTGGACCGCCTCACAGGAACTTCATGAAACCCGTACGACTGCGCGCCGACCTGCTCGCCGGCCTGACCACTTCGTTCGCCCTGGTGCCTGAGTGCATCGCCTTCGCCTTAGTGGCGCACCTCAACCCGCTGATGGGCCTGTATGGCGCTTTCATCATTTGTACCCTGACTGCACTGTTCGGCGGCCGTCCGGGCATGATTTCTGGTGCTGCCGGATCGATGGCGGTGGTGATCATCGCGCTGGTGGTGCAACACGGGGTGCAATACTTGCTGGCCACGGTGCTGCTTGGCGGGGTGGTGATGATCTTGTTTGGCCTGCTGCGCCTGGGCAAGCTGGTGCGCCTGGTGCCTTACCCAGTGATGCTGGGCTTCGTCAACGGCCTGGCGATCGTCATCGCCCTGGCTCAGTTGGAGCACTTCAAGCAGGGCGGCCAGTGGCTCAGCGGTTCGCCGCTGTACCTGATGGTCGGCCTGGTGGCGCTGACCATGCTGGTGGTCTACATACTGCCCAAGCTGACTCGCGCCGTACCGCCCGCGCTGGTGGCCATCCTGGGGGTAGGCCTATTGGTGTACCTGCTGGGTTTGCCGACCCGCACCCTCGGCGACATGGCGCATATCGCCGGTGGCCTGCCGCAAGTGACGCTGCCAGATGTGCCATGGAACCTGGAAACGCTCAAGATCATCGCACCCTACGCGGTGCTGATGGCCATGGTCGGCCTGCTGGAGACCCTGCTGACGCTCAACCTCACCGACGAAATCACCGAAAGCCGTGGCTTCCCAGACCGTGAGTGCGTGGCCCTGGGCGCCGCCAACATGGTTTCGGGCCTGTGCGGTGGCATGGGCGGCTGCGCGATGATCGGGCAGACGGTGATCAACCTCAGCTCCAATGGCCGCGGCCGGCTATCGGGCGTGGTTGCCGGGGTGATGATCCTGCTGTTCGTGTTGTTCTTGTCGCCGCTGATCGAGCGTATTCCGCTGGCTGCCCTGGTGGGGGTGATGTTCGTGGTTGCCCAGCAGACCTTCGCCTGGGCTTCGTTGCGCGTGTTGCACAAGGTGCCGGTGAACGATGTGCTGGCAATCATTGCGGTGACCATCGTCACGGTGTTCACCGACCTGGCCGTAGCGGTACTGTTTGGTATTGTCATCGCGGCGGTGAACTTTGCCTGGCAGCATGCGCGGGAGCTGTATGCCGACAGCCATGAGGAAGCGGGCGGCGGCAAGCTTTATCAGGTACATGGCACGTTGTTCTTTGCCTCGACCGCCTCGTTCCTCAACCAGTTCGATACGGCGAAGGATCCGGCGCAGGTTACGCTGGACTGCCAGCATTTGAGCTTTGTCGATTATTCGGCAGTTGCGGCGCTGAAAACCTTGCGTGAGCGGTATACCAAGGCGGGCAAGCATCTACGCGTGGTGCACTTGTCGGAGCGGTGCAAGAAGCTGTTGAAGCGGGCTGGCGAGCAGCTCTGAGAAGGGTTATTGCCTGCACCGGCCCCTTCGCGGGCAAGCCCGCTCCCACAGGTATGGAGCGGATTCAAGGCGGATGGAGGCCCTGTGAGCTTTGAGAAGGGTTATTGCCTGCACTGATCCCACAGGTATGCCACCGGATTCAAGGCGAATGGAGTTCCTGTGGGAGCGGGCTTGCCCGCGAAGGGGCCGGCACAGGTGAATGAATTATTCCCCGCGGTTCTTCTTCACGATCCCGTCAGCAATGCTGGCCGGTGCCTCGGCATAGCGGATGAACTCCATCGTGTAGCTGGCGCGGCCCTGGGTCATCGAGCGCATGGAAGTGGCATAGCCGAACATTTCGCCCAGCGGCACTTCGGCGCGTATCACCTTGCCGGCTGGCGTCTCGTCGCCATCCTGGATCATCCCGCGGCGCCGGCTCAGGTCGCCCATGATGTCGCCCTGGTATTCCTCGGGGGTCACCACCTCGACCTTCATCACCGGCTCTAGCAGCACTGCCCCGCCTTTTTGCGAGAGCTGCTTGGTGGCCATGGACGCGGCTATCTTGTAGGCCATTTCGTTGGAGTCGACGTCGTGGTAGGAGCCGTCGAACACGGCAGCCTTCAAGTTGATCAGTGGGTAGCCGGCGAGCACGCCATTCTTCATCTGTTCTTCGATACCTTTCTGGATGGCCGGGATGTACTCGCGGGGTACCACGCCACCGACGATCTCGTTGATGAATTCCAGGCCTTCCTTGCCTTCGTCGCCCGGGGCGAAGCGGATCCAGCAGTGGCCGTATTGGCCGCGCCCGCCGGATTGGCGAACGAAGCGGCCTTCGATCTCGCAGGTGTTGCGGATCTTCTCGCGATAGGCCACCTGCGGCTTGCCGATATTGGCCTCGACGTTGAACTCGCGGCGCATGCGGTCGACGATGATGTCCAGGTGCAACTCGCCCATGCCGGAGATGATGGTCTGGCCGGTTTCCTCATCGGTGCGCACGCGGAACGACGGGTCCTCCTGGGCCAGCTTGCCCAGGGCTATGCCCATTTTTTCTTGGTCGGCCTTGGTCTTAGGCTCCACGGCCACGGAGATCACCGGGTCGGGGAAGTCCATGCGTTCGAGAATGATGGGGTTGTTGATGTCGCACAGGGTATCGCCCGTGGTCACGTCCTTCATGCCGATCAAGGCAGCAATATCGCCGGCGCACACGTCCTTGATTTCGGCGCGTTGGTTGGCGTGCATCTGCACCATGCGGCCGATGCGTTCTTTTTTGCCCTTGACCGAATTCAGCACCGCATGGCCGGAACTGAGCACGCCGGAATACACCCGGGCAAAGGTGAGGGTGCCGACGAAGGGGTCGGTGGCGATCTTGAAGGCCAGGGCCGAGAAGGGCTCTTTGTCGTCGGCGTGGCGCTCCAGGTGCTTTTCTTCGTCGTCGGGGTCGGTGCCTTTGATCGCCGGGATTTCGGAGGGGGCGGGCAGGTAGTCGATGACGGCATCGAGCATCAGCGGCACGCCCTTGTTCTTGAACGACGAGCCAAGGATGGTCGGCACGATTTCGTTGGCAATGGTGCGCTGGCGCAGGGCGGCCTTGATCTCGTCGATGCTGAGCTCCTCGCCATCGAGAAACTTCATGGTCAGTTCATCGTTGGCCTCTGCCGCGGCTTCGATCATGTGCGCGCGCCATTCGTCGGCGAGCGCCTGGAGCTCGGTGGGGATCGCTTCTTCGCGGTAGGTGGTGCCGTTGTCGGCATCGTTCCAGTAGATGGCCTTCATCTTCACCAGGTCGATCTGGCCGATAAAGTGCTCTTCGCTGCCGATGGCCAGCTGGATCGGCACCGGGTGATGCCCCAGGCGCTTGTCGATCTGCTTGACCACGCGCAGGAAGTCGGCACCCTGGCGGTCCATCTTGTTGATGTAGGCCAGGCGCGGCACGTGGTACTTGTTGGCCTGGCGCCACACGGTTTCCGATTGCGGTTCGACCCCGTCGGCGCCGCTGAACACCACCACCGCGCCGTCGAGCACACGCAGCGAGCGTTCTACCTCGATGGTGAAGTCGACGTGGCCAGGGGTATCGATGATGTTGAAGCGGTACTTGTCGGGGAACTGCTTGGTCGAGCCCTGCCAGAAGGCCGTGGTGGCTGCCGAGGTGATGGTGATGCCGCGCTCCTGTTCCTGGGCCATCCAGTCCATGGTCGCGGCGCCATCGTGCACCTCGCCCATCTTGTGATTGACCCCGGTGTAAAACAGGATGCGCTCGGTGGTGGTGGTCTTGCCGGCATCCACGTGGGCGACGATGCCGATATTGCGATACAGCTCGATGGGCGTTGTACGGGCCATGGCGGACTACCTGCGGATGGGCGGATTCTCCCACGTTAGCAGACCGGAAGAATCCTGCTTTACCGCCGGGCCGTCAGTCGGCCTGAGCCTGCAGCAGCCATTGGCCGTCCACTTCACGGGCCAGGCCGCTAGCAGGCAGCAGGGCCAGCAAGCGCTCGTGCAGGGCGCCGTCGGTGAAGGTCTTGAGCTTGGCCATGTCCAGCGCGCCGACCAGGTTGAGGTCTTCTTTGTGGTACGACAGCCAGGCTTTTTTCAGCACCAGCAGCACGTCACTGCCTGCGGTGTTGGCGAAGCGGCGGCTGAGCGGGCGGCCTTCGAGGGTGAAGTTGTGCGCGTGGCTGTAGCTGCTCTGGTCGCCACCGTCACGGCAGCGATGGCACTGGCACGGGCCTTCGGCGAACGCGTTGCGCAGGTAAGTGTTGAAGTCCACGACGGGCTTGAGGGACAGGCGTTTGTCGACCTCGAACAGGTCGGCGATCAGGGGTTCTTCGGCGCTCACTCGGGATCCTCGTGTGGTGTGGCGTGCATCGGCGGGCACCCTAACAGATCGGGGCGGGGGAGGCCATTTTGATCTGTTGATGGCGGCCACCCAGGTGCCAGGCATGACGCTGTACCTGTGGGAGCGGGTTCACCCGCGAAGAGGCCAGTAGAGACAACAGACAAAGGCTGCCGTACTCTACGCGCCAAAACGCCTACACATCTAATTGAGGTAACCCCGCTTGAGCAGCAAGTTCCCGTACACCGCCACCGTGACCATCAGCGCTGAAGACCGCGGGGGCGACATCGAGGCCTCGGAAAACCCCAGCATGCGCGTGGGCCTTGAAGCGGTGACCGAAACCCTGAAGAAGGTGCATTTCGTCGGTACGCTCGCAGCTCCCGAAAAGCCGGCCACGCACATCTGCGTTACCCTGGAAAACGGCCTGACCTACTACGGCCCGATCGTCAACGGCCACGCCGAACTCGAAGGGGGCTGGATTGCCTTCGAGTCCGACATGCTCACCCCTGAAGAGCTGGGCCTGTAAGCCTTAGTTCAACTCTGCCAGGCACTGCTCGAGGATATCCAAGCCTTCTTCGAGCACCTCGGCTTCGATGGTCAGTGGTGCAAGCAGGCGGATGATATGCCGCGCCTTGCCGCTGGGCATCAGCAACAGGCCTTTGGCGCGCGCTGCTTCCATGACCTTGGCCAGCTGGGCCGGTGCCGGGCTGCCATCGGCGTTGACGAATTCGATGCCGCGCATCGCGCCGACACCGGTCAGCCGCCCGATGAACGGGTACTGGGCTTTCCAGCGCTCGACGCGGCTGACAATCGCCTGTTCCTGGCGTTCGCCCCAGGTGGCGACGTTCTCGTCGGTCATCTGCGCCAGGCTCGCCAGCGCCGCTGCGCAGGCAATCGGGTTGCCCGAATAGGTCCCGCCCAGGCCACCCTTGGGCAGCGATGCCATCAGTTCTTTACGGCCCACGACCGCACCCAGTGGCATGCCGCCCGCGATGCTTTTGGCCAGCAGCAGCAGGTCGGGCTCGATGCCCAGGCGCGGGAAGGCAAAGCGCTGGCCGGTACGGCCAAAGCCCGACTGGATCTCGTCGATGATGATCAAAATCCCGTGCTCGTCGCAGAAGCGGCGCAGTGCCTGGGCGAATGCTGGGTCGAGGGCGAGGAAGCCGCCTTCACCCTGGACCGGTTCGAGGATGAAAGCCGCCACGTCTTCAACCGCCAGCTCGACGCTGAACAGCCGGTCCATGGCCTTGAGTGCCTGTTCGCAGGTGACGCCGGTGTCGGCACTGGGGTAGGGCAGGTGGTAGACCGGGCCCGGCAGATCGCCGACGCGTTGTTTGTAGGGGGCGACCTTGCCATTGAGGTTCAGGGTTGCCAGGGTGCGGCCATGGAAGCCACCGTCGAAAGCAATCATCGCGCGCTTGCCGGTGGCGCCACGGGCCACTTTCAGGGCGTTTTCCGCCGCTTCCGCGCCACTGTTGGTAAGCATGCCGGCCAGCGGGTAGCTGACCGGGACAAACTCGCTGAGGCGCTCCATCAGGGCAAGGTACGGGCCGTGGGGGGCGGCGTTGAAGGCATAGTGGGTGAGGCGGGTGGCCTGGGCCTGAATTGCCTCGACCACGGCTGGGTTGCAATGGCCCAGGTTGAGTACGCCGATACCGCCGACGAAGTCGATATAACGTTTGCCGTCGGTGTCCCAGACTTCCGCATTCTTGCCGTGGGAAAGTGTAATTGGGTGAACGATGGCAATGGACTGGCTGATACTTTCCTGATTCATGGTGCACGCGGACCTTGTTCGAGTTTCCCACTATCGAAGCGTGCCGGGGCTGTATTGCGCAAACGAATTATTTGATTGCGATCATTCCTTGGATTCGTGATCTTGTAAGATTTTGTGTTACCTGCACTGGGCTCAATCCCCTTCAGCCACTCGCTCGCGAATCCACTGCACGAAGGCCCTGACCTTCGGCACCTCCGCCGCATGCTCGGCATGGGCGATGAAGTGCCTGCCATTGCTCGGCACCGGGTGGTCCCAGGCCACCACCAGCTTGCCTTCGTTCAACTCCTCCGCCACCAGGTACCGCGGAATCAGGGCAATGCCACAGCCGGCGATTGCAGCCCGGATGCACAGGTAGAACGTGTCGAAGCGCGGCCCGTGGTAGCTGTTCTGGCTGTGCAACCCCAGCCCCAAAAACCATTCATGCCAGGCCTCCGGGCGCGATACACACTGCAGCAGGCGGTGCTCGGTCAGCGCCTCGGCGCTGGTGAAACGGTGGTTGGCGAGCAGCTCTGGGGCGCACACCGGCACCACTTCTTCGCTGAACAGCTCGATACACGTCGCCCCAGGCCAGGTGCCCTGGCCGAAGAAGAACGCGATGTCGGCCTTGGACTGCACCAGGTCGAAGGGTTCTAGTTCGTTACGGATATCCAGGTGAATACGCGGATAGCGATCACCAAACCCCTTTAGCCTGGGCACCAGCCAGCGCGCGCCGAAGGTCGGCTGGGTGGCGATGCGAAGCACTTCGGTCTCATCGCCATAGCTGAGGATGTAGCGGCTGGAGATGTCGATCTGGGTGAGGATCTTGTTCACCTCGGTCAGGTACAGCGCACCGGCCGGGGTCAGGTGCAGGCGCCGGCGAATGCGCTGGAACAGCGAGTGCGACAGCATGTCCTCCAGTTGCGCGACCTGTTTGCTGACCGCGCTCTGGGTCAGGTGCAGCTCTTGCGCCGCGCGGGTGAAGCTCAGGTGGCGGGCAGCCGCTTCGAAGCACTGGAGGGCGGTGGTCGAGGGCATCAGGCGTTTGGACATGACAGGCGCGTACCGAGCAAAAAAGGAAAAAGTTCATTCCGAATTGGAATCATGTGCTTCGAAAAGGTCGTTTGTTGACCCAGGCCTATAGATTAATACTGACCTGGATCAACGATTACAACCGGTCGTGCGAAGAGGAGGGAAGTAGCCACCGCCGGCATCTACAAAACAACAAAAAACGCACACCAGAAATTAATAAGAATTCTGCTCCATTTTTTAGCCGTCCCACGACGGCGACCCATTCGAGGGTTCTCCATGGCTTCGCTAGAAAACAAGAAACAGCGGTCCTTGCAGCACGGCCTGACGTCCCGTCAGGTTTCCATGATCTCCATCGCCGGCATCATCGGCGCCGGCCTGTTCATCGGTTCCTCCAACGCCATTGCCACCGCCGGCCCGGCCATCCTCATCTCCTACGCCATGACCGGCCTGCTGGTGCTGCTGGTGATGCGTATGCTGGGCGAAATGGCCATCGCCAACCCCAACAGCGGCTCGTTCTCCACTTACGCCTCCGAGGCCATCGGCCCTTGGGCAGGCTTCACCATCGGTTGGTTGTACTGGTGGTTCTGGGTGCTGATCATCCCGGTCGAGGCGATTGCTGGCGCAGACATCCTGCATGCCTACTTCCCCGGCGTGCCATCGTGGTTGTTCGCCTTCCTGATCATGGTCGTGCTGTCGGGTACCAACCTGATCAGCGTGAAGAACTTCGGTGCCTTCGAGTACTGGTTCGCGCTGGTCAAGGTGGTTGCCATCGTTGCCTTCATCATCGTCTGCAGCCTGGCCGTGTTCGGCTTCTGGCCGTTGGCCGAGGTCTCGGGCGTGAGCCGGCTGTGGGACAACGGCGGCTTCATGCCCAATGGCTTTGGCACTGTGCTGGGTGGCGTGCTGATCACCATCTTCTCGTTCTTCGGCGCCGAGATCGTCACCATTGCCGCTGACGAAACAGCCAACCCGAAAGACAAGATCCGCCGTGCCACCAACCTGGTGGTGTACCGCATCGCCATCTTCTACCTGGCCTCGATCTTCCTGGTGGTGTCGCTGGTGGCCTGGAATGACCCGGCCCTGAAAGCCGTGGGCTCGTTCCAGCGGGTGCTGGAAGTGCTCAATGTGCCGGGCGCCAAGCTGCTGGTCGACCTGGTGGTGCTGGTGGCGGTCACCAGCTGCATGAACTCCGGCCTGTACACGGCCTCGCGGATGCTCTACTCCCTGGGTGCCCGTGGCCAGGCGCTGAGCATGACCAAGCGCATTTCGGGTGCTGGCGTGCCAACGGTAGCGGTCATCTTCTCGACCCTGGCAGGCTTTGCCGGTTGCTTCGTCAACTATGTGTTCCCCGGCAAGGTGTTCGGTTTCCTGCTGTCTACCACCGGTGCCATTGCCTTGCTGGTGTACCTGGTGATCGCCGTGTCCCAGCTGCGCATGCGAGCCCGTGCAGACCGTGAGGGCACGCCGCTAGAGCTTAAGATGTGGCTGTTCCCTTATCTGACCTGGCTGGTGATCGGCACCATCGTCATGGTCCTGGGCTACATGCTGTTCAGCGATGCCTACCGCTACGAGACGCTGATGACTGCCGGGGTGACGCTGTTCATCCTGCTGGTGTCGCTGACCCAGCGGCGCGGCAAGGTGGTCGCACAGACTGCTTGATCCAGAGGGGGGCGCTTGGCGCCCCTTTCTCATTGGCGCTGGCCCAGCGCGGCGCTACCATCGACGCTTGCCTCACTTCCCATTCCAACAAGCACAGGAAGCGTATGAACGAGCACACCCTTTCCCTCCAGCAGTTGGCTGCACCGGAAGGCACCTGCTACGGCTGCGGCTGCTCCCACCCTAGCGGCCTGCACCTGCAAAGCCATTGGGACGCCGACGGCATCCACCTGCTGTGCCGCCACGCGCCGGACAGCACCTTCATCGGCTGGCCCGGCCTGGTTTATGGCGGCTTGCTGGCCATGCTGGTCGATTGCCACTCCAACTGGACCGCCATGGCCTACCACTACCGCAACGAAGGCCGCGAACCGGGCAGCCTGCCGCGTATCGACTGCGTCACGGGCACACTCAACCTCAGCTACCTGAAACCGACCCCCATGGGTGTCGAGTTGCTGCTCAAGGCCCGCGTTGAAGGCGACGTCGGGCGCAAGAGCCGGGTTATCTGCGAGGTCTGGGCAGACGATGTACTCACGGTGACGGCGGACTCGGTGTTCGTTCGGGTCGACACCGAAAAGCTCAAGCGTAAGGCCCACGGCCAGGTTTAAGCGAAGGTTGGCGATGTTTGATGTTTATTGTGCAGCGGAGGTGCCAAACTCGATTTCTCCAGACACCCTGAGGCGTGCTGTTGGAGATGAAAGCTGCAATTCGACAGTTGCATTTAGGTAGGTGGGTGGCTGTTCCGGGTTTGGCGAATTGTCCAGTGCTGTAACAATTAGCCTGCCCGTCCCATTCTCATTACTGAGGGAGGTAAAGGCATCAGAGTAGCCGGCGGTGTGCAAAGTTCCTGGTGCGATTATGAATTCGCCTTTTGCGAGGTACTGGTCTTGCAGTTCTACATAGAAATGATGAACGAGTTGGTTTTGTGGGGCCATGATGAAGCCCCCCAACAAATACCTGGTCAGCCATAAGGTGGAATAATTTTCGAAGCAGAGAGTGCGGCCGGTATCAAGGTTTACTACTTCAAGTTTGATGCGCCCGTCGCGGGTCTCTTTTGCCAATGATTTTGCAGCGATTTCTTTTATATCGATCATGGTTTATACCTGTCTTAAGGGAGAGGGAACTGCGAGGCGAATTTTAGGAGCGATAGCCAGGATGAACTACTCGTAGATATGCGAGGTAGCCACCTTGGAAAGCGCACATGTAAAGTGGCTTGGCGAAAGGCCGGTGATGGCCAGCCGCGCGGGATGTCACTAAAGTAACAGCTCCATTCCCCAGGCAAGGTTGACCATGACCGATCTGAGTGCATTCCCCATCACCCGCAAATGGCCCGCCCAGCACCCCGAGCGCTTGCAGCTGTATTCGTTGCCGACGCCGAATGGGGTCAAGGTGTCGATCATGCTCGAAGAGATCGGCCTGGCGTACGAGCCGCACAAAGTCAGCTTCGACAACGATGACCAGTTGAGCCCGGAGTTCATCTCCCTCAGCGCCAACAACAAGATCCCCGCCATCCTCGACCCGAACGGCCCTGGCGGCCAGCCGCTTCCGTTGTTCGAGTCGGGCGCGATCCTGCAGTACCTCGCGGAAAAAAGCGGGCAGTTGCTCAGCCAGGACCCCGCCACCCGTTACCAGACCCTGCAGTGGTTGATGTTCCAGATGGGCGGCATCGGGCCGATGTTCGGCCAGGTCGGGTTCTTCCATTTCTTTGCGGGCAAGGAATACGAAGACAAACGCCCGCGGGATCGCTACGTCAACGAATCGAAGCGCTTGCTGGGTGTGCTGGACCGCCACCTGCAAGGCCGTGAGTGGATGGTCGACGCATACAGCATCGCTGACATCGCCATTTTCCCTTGGGTGCGCAACCTCGTGGAGCGCTACAACGCCCGTGAGCTGGTCGGGTTCGATGCGTTCAAGGAAGTGCAGCGGGTGCTGGCGACGTTTTTGGAGCGGCCGGCGGTTCAGCGTGGCCTGAAAATCCCTGCATGATCGGGCATCCCTGAACCTGTGGGGGCGGGCTTGCCCGCGAATGCTGTGGTAGGTCCACCATCACATTCGCGGGCAAGCCCGCTCCCACAGGTTCTTTATTGCAGCCTAGAAAATCTGGTTAAGAAGCCAGTACAGGCTACCTGCCAGCAGCATTGCCGCGGGCAGGGTCAGCACCCATGCCATCAGTAAGTTGATCAACGTACGCTTCTGAATCCCCGAGCCGTTGGCGACCATGGTCCCGGCCACACCCGAGCTCAGCACGTGGGTAGTCGAGACCGGCAGCCCGAACATGTCGGCCGCCCCGATGGTGCACATCGCAACCACCTCCGCCGATGCGCCTTGGGCATAGCTCAGGTGGGTCTTGCCGATCTTCTCGCCCACTGTCACTACGATGCGCCGCCAGCCGACCATGGTCCCAAGCCCCAGCGCGATGGCCACGGCCACCTTGACCCACAGGGGAATGTAGCGCGTGGCATCGTCCAGCTGTGTCTTGAACAGTTGCACATGGCTGCGGGTGTCGGCATCGAAGTTTGTCAGCTGGTGCTTGTCGAGCAAGCGGATGGCTTCGCTGGTCAGGTACATGTCATTGCGTACGTTGGCCATGGCTTCGGCCGGCACGCGCTTGAGCGAACCGTAACCCTTCACCTCTTCGCCGATCATGCCGGTGAGGGCGGCCAGGGCAGGTACCAGTTGCGGGTTGGGCTTGGGTTCGGCGATGAACGCGGTCAGCGTTTGACGCGGGTCTGCGGGCGCTGCTTGCGGGTCATGGCGCACCAGGGCCTGGCGCGTCACTTCGGCCACGGCCGAAAACTGCAGGGCCTGCTCGCTGGGCATGGTCTTGTTCAGTGCATACGCCATCGGCAGCGTGCCGACAAGAATCAGCATGATCAGCCCCATGCCTTTTTGCCCATCGTTGGAGCCGTGGGCAAACGATACCCCGGTGCAGGTCAGGATCAGTACGCCGCGGATCCACCACGGTGGCGGCGTCTGGCCTTCCGGCGCCTGGTACAGCTCTTTGCGCTTGACCAGCGCGCGCAGCGCCAGCAGCAACAGGGCCGCGCAGGCAAAGCCGATCAGTGGCGAAAACAGCAGGGCATACCCCACCTTGCTGGCTTGGGTCCAATCCACGCCGCTGGTGCCGTCGCGCCCATGCATCAGCGCATTGGCCACGCCTACGCCGATGATCGAGCCAATCAGCGTGTGCGAGGAGGACGCCGGCAAGCCCAGCCACCAGGTGCCCAGGTTCCAGATGATCGCGGCCAGCAGCAGGGCGAAGACCATGGCGAAACCGGCCGAAGAACCTACCTGCAAAATCAGCTCGACCGGCAACAAGGCAATGATGCCAAAGGCCACCGCGCCGCTGGAAAGCAGCACCCCCAGGAAGTTGCACAACCCCGACCAGACCACAGCCACCGGTGCCGGCAAAGAGTGGGTGTAAATAACCGTGGCGACGGCGTTGGCGGTGTCATGGAAGCCGTTGACGAACTCGAAGCCCAGGGCAATCAGCAGCGCCAGGCCCAACAACAGGAAGGGGGTAACGGTGGTGATCACCGTGCCGCTGGCGCTGACGTCCTGTTTCAGGCTCCAGGCGGTGTAGGCGATGCCTGCCAGTAGCAGGCCGAAGAACAAAACCAGGGTGGCACGCCCGGGCTTGTGGGACAGCTGCGGGCGGGAATCGCGTTGGGCCAGTGGCGGCTGGCTGGCCAGGGACGGGGTTGCCATGGGGGCTCCGGTTGGCGTCGGGCGAAGGTGCCGAAGGCTGTGAGCTTAGGAGCAATTCGTGACCGGTCCGTGACCTCGGTCAATGAATTCACTAGGCTCAAGACAGACGGTAAATGCGGGAGAAAGCCATGATCCGCTGCAAACGTGTCTACGAAGCAGCCGCCGGCGAAGATGGCCAGCGCGTGCTGGTCGACCGCCTGTGGCCGCGCAACAAACGCAAGGAAGACCTGCAGGGCCAATGGTTGCGCGAGGTGGCACCTTCGGACGAATTGCGCAGGGCGTTTCACCAGGGTGAAGTGGATTTTGCCGGTTTCACCCAGCGCTACCAGCAACAGCTGGCCGCCCACCCCGAGCACTGGTACCCACTGCTGGACCTGGCGGCCAAAGGGCCGCTGACCTTGCTGTATGCCGCCAAAAACACCGAGCACAACAATGCCCAGGTACTCGCCGAGTGGCTGGAGGATGAGCTGGAACGCCGTGGCCCAGGCAGCTCGCCGGTGTGCTACGCCACCTGAGCAGTGCACAATAATGGCCATGAACCTCGTACCTGCCACCGACGCCTACCGCAGCTTTGCCCGCGACCTTACGCGCCGGGCCATGCTGCCGTACTACCGTGAGTTCGACCTGTTGTGGCTCGAAGACGCCTTCGATCAGGCCTGGGGCTGGCGCGAGCAATGGCTGGTGATGGAAGGTGACACGGTGCTGGGCTACTGCAGCCTCAGCCAAGACCGCCAGGCACTGTTCATTCGCGAGTTGCACCTGCTGCCCCAGCACCGCGGGCGCGGTATCGGCAGTTGGGTTTTGGAGGCGCTCGCCGGTTGGGCCAAGCAGCGGCGCGTGCCACTGCTGCGTTTGATGGTGTTCCGCAGCAACCCGGCCAGGCAGTTGTATCGGCGCAGGGGCTTTGTCGAAATGGGCGAGGATGAGTGCTTCGTGCGCATGCAGCGCGCAATCGACTGATAGCTCAGTGATGGCTTGTCGTGGCCGGTGACCATGGGCATAGTGGACCCAGGAATTTACAGCTGCTTACAGGAAGATGAGCGGCGTTGGATGGTGTCTAGGGACTAAGGAGATGCACCCTATGAATGGATTCGGTCCGCGACTGCGGGAAGAACGTGAGCGGTTGGGGATGACCCAGCGGGTGTTTGGTGACATTGGCGGGGTCGAGCCCAATGCCCAGGGTAAATACGAAAGTGGCGAACGCACGCCGCGTGCCGATTACCTGGCCGCAGTGGCCGCCCATGGCGTGGATGCCCTCTACGTGCTCAGCGGTGTGCGCACCCCGGTGCCGTTGGAAAACATGACCCAGGATGAGGCCGAATTGCTGGGGGCCTTTCGGCAATTGCCGCTCGCCGATCAAGCAGCGCTCTGGCACTTGCTGGGGCGTTTGTCAGGTGAGGTTAAAAGCCGCGAAACAGTGAGGCCTTTCACACTTGGCCGTCAGGCCTATCTGACAGAAGTTTTGCGTTAGGCCCGCCATGAAAAATTTTGTTAAGGTGGCGGGATCCAATCGCCCTGTAGACGAGGTGTGTGCTTGATTAGGGTCTTAGTGGTCGATGATCACGATCTGGTACGAACCGGTATTACACGCATGCTGGCCGACATCGACGGCTTGCAGGTGGTGGGTGAGGGGGATTCAGGGGAGGCGGCGCTGAAGCTGGCCCGGGAACTGAAGCCGGACGTCGTCCTGATGGACGTGAAAATGCCGGGCATCGGCGGCTTGGAGGCTACCCGTAAACTGTTGCGCAGCCACCCCGACATCAAGGTGGTCGCGGTCACCGTGTGCGAGGAAGACCCATTCCCCACGCGCCTGCTGCAAGCCGGCGCGGCCGGTTACCTGACCAAGGGTGCCGGGCTCGACGAAATGGTCCAGGCCATTCGCCTGGCCTTTGCCGGCCAGCGCTACATCAGCCCGCAAATCGCCCAGCAATTGGCGCTGAAGTCGTTCCAGCCGCAAGGCTCGCCGTTTGATGCTTTGTCCGAGCGGGAAATCCAGATCGCCTTGATGATCGTCGGCTGCCAGAAGGTGCAGATCATCTCGGACAAGTTGTGCCTCTCGCCCAAGACCGTCAATACTTACCGTTATCGGATCTTTGAAAAACTCTCGGTCACCAGCGACGTCGAACTGACCTTGCTGGCCGTTCGCCACGGTATGGTTGACGCAAGCCTGTAAACCTCATGCCCCAAGCTTTTGATGCCAGCGCGTTCCTGGCGACCTGCAGCGGTCGCCCGGGCGTTTACCGTATGTTCGACGCCGAGGCGCGGCTGCTCTACGTGGGCAAGGCCAAAAACCTCAAGAAGCGTCTGGCCAGCTATTTCCGTAAAACCGGCCTGGCGCCCAAGACCGCCGCGCTGGTGGGCCGTATCGCCCAGGTCGAGACCACCATCACCGCCAACGAGACCGAGGCGCTGCTGCTGGAGCAGAACCTGATCAAGGAATGGCGGCCGCCGTACAACATCCTGTTGCGCGACGACAAGTCGTACCCTTATGTCTTCCTGTCTGACGGCGACTTCCCGCGCCTGGGCATCCACCGCGGTGCAAAAAAAGCCAAGGGCCGTTACTTCGGACCGTACCCCAGCGCCGGCGCCATTCGCGAAAGCCTCAGCCTGTTGCAAAAGGCCTTTTCGGTGCGCCAGTGCGAAGACAGCTACTACGCCAACCGCACCCGGCCCTGCTTGCAGTACCAGATCAAACGCTGCAAAGGGCCGTGTGTCGGCTTAGTCGATAAAGATGAGTACGCCGACGATATCCGCCACTCGGTGATGTTCCTCGAAGGCCGCAGCCAACAGTTGGGCAACGAGCTCAATGCCGAAATGGAGAAGGCCGCCATGGCCCTCAATTTCGAGAAGGCCGCCGAACTGCGCGACCAGATCGCCCTGTTGCGCCGCGTGCAGGACCAGCAGTACATCGAAGGCGGTACCGGCGACGTCGACGTCATCGCGGCCTTCGTCAACCCCGGTGGCGCCTGCGTGCACCTGATCAGCGTGCGCGGCGGGCGGGTGCTGGGCAGCAAAAACTTCTTCCCACAGGTGGGCATCGAGGAGGAGGTGGCTGAAGTCATGGCCGCGTTCCTGTCCCAGTACTACGTGGGCAACGCCGAGCGTGAGCTGCCAGGCGAACTCATCGTCAACGTGGTGCACGAAGACTTCGAAGCCATCAGCGAAGCACTGCAGACCCTACGCGGCCGCGAGCTGACCATCACCCACCGGGTGCGCGGCACTCGGGCCCGCTGGCAGCAATTGGCCGTGACCAACGCCGAACAGGCCCTCAACGCCCGCCTGGCCAACCGCCAGCACATGGCCGCGCGCTTCGAGGCCCTGGCCCAGGTGCTGGGCCTGGACGAAGTGCCGCAGCGCCTGGAGTGCTACGACATCAGCCACTCCAGCGGCGAAGCCACCGTGGCCAGCTGCGTGGTGTTCGGCCCCGAAGGCCCGATCAAGTCCGACTACCGCCGCTTCAACATCGAAGGCGTCACCGCCGGTGACGACTACGCCGCCATGCACCAGGCCCTGACCCGCCGCTACGGGCGCATCAAGGACGGCGAGGGCAAGTTGCCCGACGTCTTGCTGGTGGACGGCGGCAAAGGCCAGTTGAACATGGCCCGCGACGTGATGCAGGAGCTGGCCTTCACCGACCTGACCCTGCTCGGCGTGGCCAAAGGCGTGACCCGCAAGGCCGGTTTCGAAACCCTGTACCTCAACGACGTGCACCACGAGTTCACCCTCAAGGGCGACTCACCGGCGCTGCACCTTATCCAGCAGATCCGCGACGAAGCCCACCGCTTCGCCATCACCGGCCACCGTGCCCGCCGCGGCAAGGCCCGTCGCGTGTCCAGCCTGGAAGACGTGGCCGGGGTCGGCCCCAAGCGCCGGCGCGACCTGCTGAAACACTTCGGCGGCCTGCAAGAGCTCAACCGCGCCAGTATCGATGAGATCGCCAAAGCCCCCGGCATCAGTAAAAAGCTTGCCGAGTCGATTTATGCCAGCCTGCATAGCGAGTAGAATGCCGGGCTCAACCCGCAGCCAGTCGTACCGATGAATATTCCAAACCTGCTCACCGTTCTACGCGTCCTGCTCATCCCGATCTTCATCCTGCTGTTCTATATGCCCTATCACTGGAGCTATATGGCCGCCAGCAGTGTGTTTGCCGTTGCCGCCGCCACCGACTGGCTGGACGGCTACCTGGCGCGTCGCCTGCAGCAGAGCACGCCGTTCGGTGCCTTCCTGGACCCAGTGGCAGACAAACTGATGGTCGCCGTGGCGCTGGTGCTGCTGGTGCAGGTACACGCCAACTTCTGGCTGACCTTGCCCGCAGCGGTGATCATCGGCCGCGAGATCGTCGTTTCGGCGCTGCGCGAGTGGATGGCCGAACTGGGGGCGAGGGCGCACGTGGCGGTGTCCAACCTCGGCAAGTGGAAGACCGCCGCACAGATGCTGGCGCTGGTCATTCTGCTGGGCAACCCACCTGCGGTGACGATGTGGGTGATTCTGGGTTACGGCCTGCTTCTGGTAGCGGCAGGGCTGACGTTGTGGTCGATGGCGCATTACCTGCTGGCCGCCTGGCCGCACTTGCGCGAAGGCTCGGAACAAAAATAAAACTTTTTTGAATCAAGGGGTTGACGCCGTTTTAGATATCGCTAGAATGGCACCCATCACGACGCGGGAATAGCTCAGTTGGTAGAGCACGACCTTGCCAAGGTCGGGGTCGCGAGTTCGAGTCTCGTTTCCCGCTCCAAATTCGATCCTCAGTGCGTCGCTGGGATCACAAAGAAGAGGCCTTAGGGCCTCTTTTTTTGTGCCTGGGATTTGGCGTTTGGTGCGCGCTGTGGGGTTTGTCCTGTGCTAGTAGGTGCTGGCTTGCTCGGGCGCCGGACTGTGGTAGTGGGCCGTAACGCGGTTCAAGTGTATTTCAAGTGTGCATGGCTTCATGCCTAATCAGGATTTTTTCTGCCCACTGAAGCCGAGGGCGGGCTGCCCCTGTTCGCTCGGTCAAGCCAGGTTACCCTCAATCAAAACGACAGAGGTTGTGTGAGTCGTAGTCTTGGGGAGCCGCTGTTCATCGCCATCGCTGCCCCAATCGGTGAAGTCATCGCGCCAGCATCGAAGCACCGAATTCCTCGCGTCCTGAGGGAAATCGACGCATCAGTTCCTGCTGAGATGCCGATTCACCTGATCATGGATAACTACCCAACACACAAAATCGAAAAGGTCAGGGCATGGCTTGCGGGGAGGCCGCGCTACAACATCTACTTCACGCCGACTTCGGCGTCATGGCTTAATTTGGTTGAGCGATTTTTCTCAACGCTGAGCGAGAGGTGGATCAAGCGCCAGGCCCATGTCAGCGTCAAGGAGCTTGAAGCGTCGATCGAGCACTACCTGTAAACCTACAACCAAAGCCCGAAGCCATATCGGTGGCATAAAAAGGCCGAGGACATCCTTGCCTCAGTCACCCGCGCGGCACGAGTTTTGAGCAGTTAATTTTCAGTGGTATTTCTGAAACACCGCACCAGTTGACCAAGCTATGGACGCTGCCGTGAGATGCGCTGGCGATCAAGCTTACGCCGCATAGGATCCTCTATGTCACGAAGCAGCTTGGCTTCGGGTCTGGGTCGTGTTCATATGCTTGCAGCAGGATAGTGTTCCAGTAGGCGCACTTCAGAAACATTACATTCTGGATATATCCATTTCTCCCAGTTAGCTATCAGCCACTCAAGGCGAACACCTCGCCCTAACTGTGACTCGCATTCAGCAGGGAGTCTAACTAAAATTAGTCCCGCCTTTTGCCCTGTGGTCACGACAAGTCCGAATTCGGACTCATCATCGGGTATGCTGGTAAGCATTAAATCTACGGTGTCTTCATATGGCCATTTAGCAGGGAAGCGTAAGATGGTGCCATTTGATACAATGCCTTCAGGGTGCTCAATCAATTTGTTCATTTATTTTACTCTCAGGTCATGTCCGCCACTAGGGTCAAGGGAATTTAATATGGGCTTTAGACTCATGTCAACTTCACCCACATGCTTGCCATTTTTTAAGCTAGACTGCTCGAATCGTCCATGCTGAGTATCTATGGAGTAGTAGTGTTTTCCATCCGTGTAAATCGTTCTGCCTCGGTTGAATCTCTCAATCTTGGTTGCTCTCTTCCAGTTGCGCGCGCTAGCAACACTGCTGGCCATCTCCCTAATCAGTGCTACTCGCTCATTCGCAGGGAGTTTAGAAAGGGCTCTTTCAAATTCGAGTACTTGAGTTCCATTCGGCAGTAAGTTGCAAGGTGACCATCCGAAAGGATCAATCCACAATAGGGGGTTTGGTGCGTATAGGTAAAGATTAATCCCGCCTTTTAGGCTAATCGGATCGCACTGTGTAAATCGTCCGATCTGCGGATCAAGATATCTGAATGTGTTGTAGTGCAGGCAAGTTTCCCGGTCAAGGTACTGTCCCTGATACCGCAGATTCTGCTCCCGCGCCTGCCGCTGGCTGTGCCACTCGTCCCGCGATGTACCCCATCCCCGATGATCACTGCGCCAGAGCGTCTCTCCGTCCGCATCCGTCAGTTGCTCGGGCAGCCCCGCAAGGTTGGTATGGAAGTACTGAAGGTCCTCTTGCCCCGGCTTCCCGTCGATCCTTGCCAGGGGTTCGTAGTTGTCCGGACTGGCGTAAACATAGACGCTCGACAGGCCTCGCTGCACTTCCTGCAATAGCCGTAGCCCTTGCCAGTGAAACAACGTGCGTCGGGTTGGCTCGGGGTGTTCTTCCTGATAAATCTCCTTGCTGATGCGCCTGCCTAGCGGGTCGTAGCCGAACACCACGCGCTCGCGCAGCAAGCTCTTGCACTGGTCGACGCAGATCAACCGGTGCTCGGCGTCATACTCGAAGTACTGCACCCAATGGCTGCCAATGCGCTTTTCGCACAGGCGACCGAAGCGGTCGTAACGGTAGCGTTTGTCCTGATAGACCAGCACACGGTTGTGTTTGATCAGGCCGTTGAGCTTGGGCCCGTCGAACAGGTTACCGGCCTTGTCATACTTGAAATCCTCGACCTGTGTTGCCTGCCAGTTGGGGCGTGATTGGTGGGTGGTCTGCATTTGTTCGCTTGCGTCATAGCCGTAACGGTTGCTCCCGGTGTAGCTCTTGCCGGAGTGAGGCGAATGATGAAAGTGGCCAATGATCTGTTCTGGCTGGGCGGTGCCATCAGTAGCAGTGCTACCAATGCCACGACGCCGAGTCTGGGTTAACACCTCAGCAACCATGTTGTCACTAGCGTCGTAGCGATAGCACTTCTCCAGCAACGGCAGCACTTCTGCAGGGACATCGCGATAGTGAATGGCCTTGCTGCCCAGCCGACCGCTCTGGTCATAGCGTGTGCGTGTGACCAAGCTTCCTTGGGTACGCAGCACTTCGTCATGTAGCGCGTCACGTTCGAAGTCGCTGATGACGCGGCCATTCAAGTTGATCTGGTGAAGGTGCCCGCTGCCGTAGTACAGGTAGTTCAGCGTTCGCTGATCAGGCAGGGTCAACGTCTGCAGGTTGCCGAGTTCGTCATAACGGTACTGCAACAAACCGGCGCTGTTGGTTTCGCTGAGCAACTTTCCGGTCGTATCGTAGGTGTAATCAAGCTGTTGTTTCGCGCCTTGGTTGTCCGTGAAGGCAATGGACAGCAGATTGTCGGCAGCGTCGTAGCTATAGTCCGTGGTGCCATCCTCGGTGTGTTTGCGTTTGAGGCGGCCAACCGCATCACGCTCGAAGTCATGTCGGATCGGGGTTGTTCGTGTCGGTGGGGCGTTATCGGACAGCGGTGGTTGTGCGTAGGAAGAGGGCACATGGGTGAGGCTGGTGACTTCATCCAGGACGCTGTATTCATAGAGCCGGCCACTGCCATCCAAATCCTGTTGCGCGACCAGTCGGTCCAGTTTGTCCCAGCCAAATCTGTAGGACTCGTTGTTCTCATTGGTCAGTTGCAGCAGCCGGCCATAGGCGTCGTAGCTGAACTTCACGCTGTAGCCCATGGCATCGGTGCGCTCGATCAAGCGGCCGCTGCGGTCGTAGCGACATTGCAGTTTTTTTTGCGCAGGATCGATGTAACGTGTCAGTTGGCCGGCGATATCAACTTCATAGCGGTCGAGTCGACCATCGGGTCGTTGGCTTTCTACGAGGTAGCCGCGAGCGTCATACCTAAAGTGGGTCATTTCTCCGCGGGCATTGATGCTTTCGCTAAGACGGCCACGGAGGTTGTAGTGGTACAGCGTCTGGTTGTTGCTGCAGTCGCGGTAGCTGAGCAACTGGCCACGGGTGTTCCACGCCAGATGTTTGGTTTTTTCTAGGGCATCGGGAATGCGGGTAACGCGACCTTCCGGGTTGTATTGATACTGGGTGCTGCGTCCCAGTGGGTCCTGTTCCCACAGCATATTGCCATGAGTATCGTAGCCGTAGCGTTGGGTGCGCCCAGCCGTGCTTGTGATCTGGACCGGCAAGGCCCAGTGACGCAGATACTGGATTTGTTCGCTGCGACCCAGAGGGTCACATGTTTCAATCAAACGGCCAATGTCGTCGTAGCTATAACGCCACTCACCGCCTTGTGGGTTAATGCTCCTGATCAGTTGGCCAGCGATGATCTCCTCCTGCCAGCACTGCCCGAGGGGATCGACGTGTTTGTATACCTCGTAGAGCGGGCCCCAATAGTAGTGATCTTTGCGTCCAAGGCTGTCTGTAACCACGGTTTCGCCGTCTTCGAGGTTGTACTCGAATCGGTATTCCTCTCCGTCGCTGCCCCAGTGGCGGACCACTCTCCATTCGTGATCGGGTTGTGGCTCCAGCAGGGGCGGCAACCTGTAAGGCGTGCCGTCAGCACGCTGAGGGATGGGACGCTTGGCGGGAACGAGGAATTTTGCCCACTCGTATTGACGAACTGCGCCGCTGGCAAGTTGATGGCTATTCAGATAGCCCTCAGCGGTGTAGGTGAAGCGGCGCACCAGCTGGCCTGTCGCGTCTAGCACTTCGTATAACTGTCCGCTTCCCGTGTATTGGTAGCTGACCAGTAACTCGTTGCGTTCGATGGCCGGTGTTTCGCCGCCCTTCAGGAATACTTGCGAAATTTTGCAGACGCGCTGAGGGTGCCTGGCTTCATAGTGAAGCTGCACCACCGTTTTGCCATATTTGTCGTAAATTACCTGCAGCCTGCCGCGGTCGTCGTACATCAAGTCGATGACATTGAGATTGCGGTCACCCAGGCGAACCAGTCTTGAACGAGTAGGGTCGAGCGGGTCGACATCAAAAACTTTGTAGCGGCCCTCGTGCGTATCTTCGACAACCGTTTGGCCATCCTCTAACTGGAAGAACGCCAAGCCGTCAACGACACTGACGAATGCATCGCCGGCGTTCAGGCGTCCTAGTTCCAGTCGATTGCTTTCCTCATCGACATAGATTGACAACTCGCCGCCTTCAGGATGAGGAACACGGACAAGTTCCACCTCATAAGGAACACTCCAGCCCATTCCAAAGAGGCCATTGGAACGTTTGTCATTGCTATCGTACCCTCTCGCCCAATCAATGCCGATCAAGCCTGGCAGGTTGAAGTCAACATCTTCAGGGCCAAAGAGTACCTTGCTGCCAGCAGATACAAGTACGGGACTGCCCTTGTAGGAGCAGGTTTGCGATTTAGGTTTCGGTACCGCGATGTTCGCAGCGCGCCGCCGCGGTACTCTGATGCGTCTTGACAGCAGTATGCCCGCGATGATCCCCGTAAACATCGCAATCTTGCTCTTGCCATTGCGAATATCGCGTACCGTCGCTGTGCCGCCACCAATGCGTACATTCGGTGAGACGTTTTCATTCACATCGATCGTGGCGTCGCAGGTGGTCTTGTCACCCGATCGCGCTGCAGGCTGGTCGTTGATGAAGACCTTGTCCGACCCTTGCGCAATATAGGTTTCGGGCATCGGGGGATGGCGGCTACATGAGATCTCATCCTTGCTCTTGTCTTGCGCGCCGGGGTCCTTTGGTGTGGTGATGGGCGGGTTGAAGACATCGCGGATCGCCATGGCCAAACCCACCACAGGCATCAGCAAGGACGTCGCCGCCATGGCCATCGAACCCACGTTCTCCAGAATCGAGGGTTCCGCTTGCTCGGCATCGGCCGCTCCCCCGCCTGGTGGCCCAGTGATTCCAGCTGCCCGTGCGGCCGGCTTGCTGTTGATAAACACATTGCCTGACCCGCTTTCGATCTTTCCGAAAGGCTCGGGAGCGGCGACGCTGTTGCCAAGGTTGTCGCAAAAGCTGGATATCGCATCGCCGATGGTCTGGTTTTCACCAACCGAGAGGGTGCTCACTGCACCGACTGCCGCCCCTGCGACGATTCCGATGACGATGCAGGCTGGTGAGTTGGCTGCCTTTATGGGTAACGGTGTTCACCCGCCAATGCTCATTGAGATTGTCACGAGGGTGCCCAGTCAGGGTGAAGCTCAGGCCCGGTTGCAGGCGAACATCGTCACCTTCGACTTCGGCAGTGCGTACATCATGGCGAAGCGCGGTGATGCGGTTTTCGGTGAACGGCTTGCCCACGGCATCGCGTTTATAGCGGCCCGGGTAATCAAAGTACTCGTACTCCTTGGACTGATGCTCCAGGAAGGGCCCTGCAGCTCTGTGTTCCTGGCGGTAGGCTGGGTTGGTAAAGGTGTGGTCGCGCTGAACCTGGCGAGCGGTGCGCACCTGCTCGCTGTAGCGCAAGCGACGAAGGCAGGGTATGGCTTGATCGCCACCGCTGTTGGCGTGGTACAAGACGATGTTGGGGTGTACAGGCTCGTCTTCATCCTCGGTTTTGATGGCGCCATGGCTGATCAAGCCAAGGGATTGCAGGCGATCGGTGATGATCAGCTTGTGCAGCTTTTCACTGTGTGCGAAGCGGTAGACGAAGCCCTCTTCCGCAGCGATGCGGGCGATAAACGCCAGGTCCGTCTCACCGGCCTGAACGCAGAATTCGCGGACCTGATGGTCCATGCTGGCGCGCAGTTCGTACTGGTTGATGCCCTGGCGCTGGAGCATCAGCTCAAGAATCTGCGGGACGGTCTTCTGCTGGAAGATGCGCCAGTTCGAGCGAAGATTGGCACGGGCCAGCTGGGGCTCGACCAGCGCGTGATAGTAGGTGCGGTAGGAGCCGCTTTCAGCCTGGCTGAAACGGCTGACGAGTCCATGCACATACCGTACCGGGCGCTCCTCTTCCCAGATGGTGAAGAGCACGGGTTTGTCGAGCAGGTGGCCGAAGTCGATATCGTTTTCGAAGCTGATCAGTTTCAGCTCCAGCTCGAAGGGCGTGCTGATCCCTTCTCGGAGTTCGAACGACACCACTTCGAATTCAGCGTTGCCAACCAGAGGCTGGAAGCTGTAACGCAAGTCAGATTGGCTAGGCATAAGCAATCCTTGTCCGCCGTCTGAAAATTCGAAAGTCCCTGGCAGGCTTGCCTGCCAGGGATGTTCAGCCGGGTCAGACGATCGGTTTGCGCCAGTCGTCGGAGCCTTCGGTACCTGCGGTTACGTGGGACCATGTAATCTTGCGGTACGCCATTGATACCTCGATCAATTGGGTGAAATCAGCGTTCTCCTTGTTTTGTGCATGGGGCAGAGTGGTATTGATGTCGACAATCGTGGCGTCTTCCAGCTTGGTGGTGAAGAAGTGCTCTTGCTTGCCTTCCACCGAGGTGCGGTACCAGTTGATCTCCACGGTCGGCAGCATTTCACCGCTGGCCAACGCCTGGTACATAAGTGGTGTCGCCTTGTTCAGCGAGCTGGTGAAGATGAACGGCTTGTGCACGCGCTGGCCGGCGGGCTGGCCGCTTTGCGGGTCTGTGGGCACGGTAACTTGGTGCTTGATTTCCTGAACCATGATTTTATCTTCATGGCCTTGCTGGTAAACATTGCCGACGGAGTCAGCGGTGAATGCGCCAGCAGTGATGAGGCCTTGAGTTTGGCCAGTGATTGTGATGTAGGCGGGTGTTGGCATGGCAGTCTCTCCTGCGTCCATGTGGATAAGCACGCGCACTCAGGGTGGCGTGGCCATCGGGAGCGATGGGCTTGTCAACGAAGCAAACGCCTCGCTAATTCGTTGAAATCAGTTGCGCCGTATACCGGCTTGCTACTGCTGCAAAATGCCGTTTAGCGACTCCAGCACCTCGGTGGTAATCAGGTGCAGTCGGTAGCTGTAGATGCCGTAGGCCACCGCCATGACGAGGGCGGAGATAGCCAGCGGGCTCCACCACGGCCATTGCCGATTCATGCGGAAATTGCGCGGGGCCACGTTGGTATAGGGGTCGCACACTTCTTCCGGCGCGGGGCCGCGAAGTTCGCGGATGATCCCGTGGAGTTGGTGAATGAGGGTGTTGAGCGTTACTTCACCTTTCGGGGCAATGGCGTACTTTCCTTGCAGTCCAAGGCACAGCGCGAAGTACATGAACTCCAGCACGTCCTGATAACGCTGGGGTTCTTGCATCAGGCGGGAGAGCACGGTGAAAAACTTTTCCCCACCCCAGGTTTCATCGTGAAAGATGCTGAGCAGTGGTTCATGGCTCCAGCAACTGTTTTTGCCCCAGGGCCTTTCCATGACGGCTTCATCGATGAAAAGGCAGAGGGCATACGAGTACGCCAGCAACTGGGCAGGTTCATACCCGTGCTGGCGTATCTCTTCGCGGATGTTGTCGACCTGATTGCGCACTTGCTGGTGCACGTCCTTGATGTTGGGTAATGCGTCCAAGGTGCGTAGGCGTATGACCAAGCCGAACAGGGGAGCGGCAGCATCCAGCATCAGGTTTGCGTAGCCACCGCGCAGTTGAAAGTCTGGGTCTGCCGCATACCCTGGCGACTCATCCCTTTCTTTGTTAGCTTCCTGAATCGACGCCACTAAGCGCTGGCTGACATCGTCCTCATTGCTGAAATGCCTTGTCATTTCAGTTCTCCCCTGATCGCCCAGAACTGCAGCTCTAGCCCAGGGAAGTCCCCCGCAATATGAATTCCGAAGCCATTGGCTGTTTTCATGCACGCCCACGCAGGGTCACGTCGGTCCAGCTCGAAATAGCTGAAACCTGCATGGAAGGGCAGGTCGCGAGGTGCTACCGGCAATGGGTTCAAGGGGATACCTGGCAGTTGCAAGGGCACCAGGTCATTGAGGGATTCCAGTGACGTGACCTTGGCTTTCTGCACGAACATCTGCCGCAACACCTGTGGCGGCAAGTTAGCCCGCACGGCGAGAATGAAATCGGCTTCGTCGATTAGCCGGCGATCTTCCAAGGTGGTCGTCATTACGCCGTAATCCAGCGCTTCGATCGGTAGCGATACTGCGCGCGGTTGCAGGACGGTGCTGAGGCAGCGGCGCAGGGTGTCTTCCAACGGCTTGAAGGAGGTACGCAGCGCTGTGTGGTGATACGCGGGGTATTCCTGCGGCAGCCTGCTCTCGTCGGTAAAGGTCACGAACTCGCCACAGGCCTGGCTCATGCACAGGTAGAGCTGCTCAGGGTGCGTCTGCGCCTGCCTGGCCAAGTGCTGAAAGCAGGGCCACCAGCGGTTCATGGCTTGCAGCAGGTTGAAGTCGCGAATGTCGGCGATACCCGACTGGCCAGCGCCGCCAATGCGGGCGGCGAGGTTGCGTGCCCGTTCGCGCAGGGTATTGGTAATTTCTTCAAGAAACCGCTGCAGCGCCGGTACCGCCCGCACCGAAACGCTGGTGGGGTAGAAGGCCTCATCCAGTTGCAGGCTACCGTCGGGGCGCCGCTCCATAATGCGTGCCAGTGCCAGGCGGGTGAAGGCGCTGCTGTCTTCTGCCTTGCGCTTGAGCTGCAGGTTGGGTACGGCAAGGTCGACTTGGACCAGGTCACCGTCGGCGGTGTGGGTATCCTTGATCTCGTGCGCCTGGGCGATGTAGCGGAAGTTGGCAGTATTGTCGGGCCAGCTCACCTCGCGTCCGCCCTCGGTGCGCAGCGGTAGGCACAGGTAAACTTCGCTGTCATTGGCGCCGTCATCGTCTATTTCCAGCGGCGGCGGTGGTGGCAGGTCTGCAGGAATATCGAACACCGTGCCGTCGGGCATGATGCCGCGCGCGCGGGTGATGGCGATCTTGCCCAGGCTCAGGTACTCGTCGCTCAACTGAAGTTCGCTGAAGCCGTAGAAGGCTGCGTTGAGGCTGCCGAGGCGCTGATGCAGGGCCGCTTCGCTCGCCCGGGCCGCCTGTTGGAAATGCTGTGGTTTGACGAACAGGCCTTCAGGCCACAGGACGGGATTACGTGAACTCATGAGCGCTCCGTGTCAGCGTGAGTAAGCGAAAAGGACAAGCGCTGTGGCCGCGCCATCAGTCTTCCTCCTTGAGCAGGATCTGCGTGTCGTTGACCAGCACCGAAAGAATGATCTGGCGCCCACGCGGGGGAGTGCGCAGTACTTGCTGCCAGGTGGCGTTCTCCTGGTTTCGGTAATCGCCGATCACCGCAACGAAGCGGGTCTCGGGGTCGATGGGCACGAAGGGGATGAACTTGAACTGGCCGGGGTGCAGCAGGTAATCGTCATCGCGGATGTAGGTGCTGCGCAGGACCTTGGCTGGATCCTCATCCAGCAGTTGATACACGCTGTTGCGCAGCAATGAGTCGTCGCGCAGTTGCAGGATCTTGATGGCGATGGGGGTAGCGACAGGCTCTGTGGTCACGGTTGGGGTGCGCGGTAAGGTCAGCACTACCGTTGGGTCGTCGTAGCTGCCAGGTGTGCTTTCTTCCAGGGAGGAGCGTTGCGGCTCATCTTCGTCGTCTTCGATGATCACGACAGGGGACATCGCTGGAAATTGCTCTTGCAGGAACGCGAACAGGCTTCCGACTTTTTCTGTCAATGCGTGAGGGTCGCCGGCACTCAGGCTGACCGCGTAGGGGCTTGGCTCCAGAGCGTTTTCATGATCGGCCGAAATGTCGAGGCTGTTCGGGTTGCCATTGAGGGTAGGGCTGGCATTGATGCTGAATGCAACCTGGGTCGGATGATCTTTGGGTGACCCAATGGGCAACGAGGGGTCCATGGCCACTTGGCTCACTCTGCTCAGGTAGGTGCAACCTGAAAGCCCGATCAGCGCGGTCAGCAGGGCGGCTGTGAACAGATCGCGCGTCATGGGCGTGCTCCTGCAATCAAGCGTTGCAGTGGGTCTTCTAGTGACGCATTTGTATCTCCCACGGCGTTCAGTGCTAGCAAAGGGTCATTGCCTTTGTGCGTTTCAAAGGCCGAGCAAATCTCGGTGATGGCTTGGGTGGTTGTGCTGCTGCGACCACCGTTGGCGGGCGGATCGGCGATCAGGCGATCAAGTACGCTTGCATCAGGGTTGAGCAGGTCTTCCAGCGAGCGTGCGTTGGCATGCTCTTGCGAGTGCTGAACCAGCAATCGGTAAGCGCCAATACGGAGCTGATCGCCTTCAAGCAGACGCCGGGGCGAAAGTGCCCCGAGGCTGTTGATGCTGTCGTTTAGATAGGTGCGTGCGCAGCGGTCGATCACGCAGAAGCTGTCTTCGATCCAGCGAATCTCGCAGTGGATCGGCGCAACGCTGTGATTTCGATCATTCATCAGCCAACTCGCACCTTCACTGCCGATGGTGCCGCCTTTGCAATCGAACGTGTGTCGAACGATGACGTCAGGCTGTAACTGGTCGAGGTTGGTGATGCTCATCATCAACGTGCTCATGAGCGCCCCCGGAAACGAACGACAGGGCTGATTTCGCCATGTCGGTCATCGATGAAACTGGTCCAACCCAAGTAGGCGCCCTGACTGCGGTGCAGGCAGAACGGTGACAGCGCGTTCTGCTTGAGACGCAATTCCAAGTCGTAGGCCATGCCGTCCCGCAAGAGGAAATCGATCAATGCGCGTAAACGGCTAAAGTTGACGCCGCTGGGCAGCAACTGGCGCAGTTGCGTTTGATCGAGCTCGCTGATGACGATGGTGAATTTGCTGCTGCGGGTGCGCGAACGGTTACCGACGGTAAACGTACTCCCTAACTGGCCATTGCTACGCCCAAGGCTGACAAGCTGCCTACCTGTGGTAGGCACCGAGCGCGTTTCAAATTCGCGGATTTGCACATGCTTCAGATCGAAGCAATGGCCAATGATGCCGGCGACGGTGCCGGGCGCCCGGCTGCGGCTGGCGATCACGCCAGCAAAGCTGAGCAGCCGGCTCCAGGGCAATGCCGTGTCACCTCGCAGCTGTTTGTCATTCAGCCCGAGCAGGGCAAAGACGTACTGTGAGAATCCATCTTTGGCGCCTGGCTGAAAACGGATGTAGTAGCGGTACTTGCGCCAACCGCGATGCAACAGGCTCAGCAGGTAGTGGTTGAAGAAGTCGAAAAAGGCCGGACGCACACCGATACCCTGCGCATGCTCATAAGCCACCTGCTCCAGGTAATAGGTGGGCAAAGGCGAATCTGTGCCGTGCAATCCCATGAAGGTGGTGCAGACACGGTAGCGTTGCTCCTCATCGGGCATACGCTCGGCTTTGTAGACATCCGAGACCGGAAAGGTCAGCCGCGGGTCGCAGGCCAGCCGCACGCGCAGCCGGGTGGCCTCGTTTGGCCAACGGGGCTCCAGGTCATCTCCGTGCAAGCCATGCAAGCGCTCCAGCAACTGGAAGTAGTTGTAGCGGTGCGCGTCGGCGAGCAGCTTGTCGGCTAGATCAGCGGTTGTTTGCCGGTCTGGATTGGCCATGTGTAGTGCTCGTTGTTGGTGATATTGATCACTTCCAGTTGATGGAAGGAATTGATGCTGGCGTACAGGGCAAAGAAGTGCGCCAGCACACAGCTGAAGAGGTACAAGTCGCCCTCGCAAAGAAAGGCGGCCTGATCCAATTTCAGGCGGCTGCGCAAGCCGCGAATGGGTTGCCCTTTGATCAGCCAATCCATGGGTTCTGTGTGGATCTCGCGGATGCCGTCGAGGCGCTTGCGGGTGGTGCGTGTTTGCTGGATGTCATGCAGGGCGGCGAAGTCGTAAGCGCGGATGATCTCTTTCAGCGGGTCGGCCGAGAGCAGCGACAGGTAGTTGAGCGACATGTTTGAGATCAAGGCCCACTGCAACTCGCCGTCCAGCACCGGCCGATAGGCACGGGTGGGGGGACGGATGTTGGAGTAGGTCGCCAGAGGCGGCGTAAACTCGGTTACAACGTTGATGTCATCGGCACCCAGCGCCTGTGGCAAATCTCTGTTGGTGCAGGTCAGGTCAATGGACGCCGTTTCCAGCTCGCCGATGTAGTGGCTGGCATCGGCGCGGACGAAAGCGATGCTGTGGGTGACGCCATCGCCACGCAGGGACTCTTCGAGCTGGTAGCGGTAGTACAGGGCCGTGCGCCCTTGAACATGTTCGATTTCATGTGCAAATGAGTCGAAAGGACGAAAGGTCCGTAAGTGCTCACGGGTACTGCCATCGGACGTCGTTCGGGTGCTGATGACCTGATCGACACTGAAAATCTCGTAAGCGTATTGTTCTGTGCCTTTAGGTTTCAGCTGCACATGGGCGGCATTACAGGACAGGTCAATGGGCTCGGCACTGTGCTTGAACAAGTTGACCGCGGGGGTACAGAACAGGTTGAAGTCGCTCTTTCCAACACGCAGCGTTTCCGGCAACGGACGCGAGAACTGGAATTCGATGACTACCTGCGGGCTTTGTTGTGCCGGCCATAGTTTTTGCAGGTCGGTGATGCTGAAGAAATGGAACCGTTGAGGGAAGACGAAGTATTCCTGCAGGATTCGATAGCCATCGAAGACATTCTGCGGATAGGGCAGCAAGGCCTCTTCAGGGCTGAACCCAGGAAATGCGATACAGCTGGCGGGTAGTCGGCGAACCTCGTCATTGATGGTCACGCTGACATGCTTGAGGTATTGCGAGAGCCACAGGTACAGCGTACGCGCAGCGAGATCGTCCCCACTCAGGTGAAAGTCCAGTCGTGTACAGCCCAGGGTATTCAGTGGGCGTTCGACCAACGTTTCGAGGTCGATGCGTACAATCGAGTTGTCCAGTGTCTGTGTGGAGCCCACACTGCATATCGTAAAAGGGTGCACCTTCACTTCCGTGCAAGTGCGATACTCGCAGGCGATACCGTCTACGAGCTTGGAAAAGAGACGCGAGCCTTTTGGGATACTCTGCGATTGACTCAGCGACTGCTTGCGTGGCGTGAATTGGATAATCGTCGCGCTTGGCAGCGGCCGCAGGTAGTTCGGCCACAGCAACTGCAGCATGGGGTGCGTCAGTTCCGGCAGGTCATCCTCCAGCTTGAGCCGCAGCTTGGCCGTCAGGAACGCAAAGCCTTCCATCAGTCGCTCGACATCGGGGTCGCTACCACTGCTTCCAAGAAACCGGGCAAGCTGTGGATTGTCCTTGGCGAAGTCATTTCCCAGCTCACGCAAGTAGCGCAGCTCTTCGCTGAATCGGTCCTTCAATGACATGGGTCACCTTACTCGGGTGTGGCGGTTGTGCCCGTTGACCAACAACTCCAATTGCAACTGTTCCGCTTGGTTGTTGACCTGCACATGGCAGTCCAGCCTGAAATGCAACTCGAGCGGAGCGTGACAATCGGGCACTGCCTTAAGTGCACGTACCTTGATTCGTGGCTCAAAGCGCTGAAGGGTGCGGCGGATATCCGCACTCACTTGTGCGAGCAAGTCGCCGCTGCTTACGTCATGCCCGTTGAAGTCGCGCAGGCCCAGCTCAGGGCTGCTCTGGGAGCACCCCTGGCGAGCGTTGAGCAGGGTTTCGAGGTGGCGTTTGATGGCGGCGAATTTTTGGGGCGCACTCTCCTGCCGGGATGTTTGCCGGCAGATGGACTGATCCGCCATCAAGCGATCAAAGAAACCGGTCATTGCGTGTCGAGCCGCCCAACCAGCGAGATCTCGAAGTTCGCACCCATGTATTTGAAATGCGGGCGAACGGAGAGCGAGACCTGGTACCAGCCTGGATCGCCGGCAACGTCAGAGACCTCAACTCTGGCAGCACGCAGCGGGCGACGGCTGCGAACATCGGCCGAGGGGTTTTCCTGGTCGGCGACGTATTGCTTGATCCATTTGTTGAGCTCGGATTCAAGGTCGCGTCGCTCCTTCCAGCTGCCGATCTGTTCGCGCTGTAGCACTTTGATGTAGTGAGCCAGGCGGTTGACGATGAACAGATAGGGCAACTGGGTGCCGAGCTTGTAGTTGGTCTGAGCTTGCAAGCCTTCGGGGGTCTTAGGGAAGTTCTTAGGTTTCTGCACTGAATTGGCAGAGAAGAACGCCGCGTTGTCGCTGTCCTTGCGCATGGTCAGGGTGATGAAGCCCTCTTCAGCCAACTCGAACTCCTTGCGGTCGGAGATCAGCACTTCGGTAGGGATCTTGGCCTGCAGTTGGCCCAGCGATTCGTACAGATGAACCGGCAGGTCTTCGACGGCTCCCCCCGATTGCGGGCCGATGATGTTCGGGCACCAGCGGTAGCGGGCAAAGCTTTCGTTGATGCAACTGGCCAACAGGAAGGCAGAGTTGCCCCACAGGTAGTTATCATGCCGACCGTTGATATTCTCATCGTAGTTGAAGCTTCTGCACGGCTGGTCCTGATGATGGTAAGCGGAGCGAAGCATGAAGCGTGGTCCGGTCAGGGCGGCGTGGCGAGCATCCTCGCTTTCACGGAAAGCCCGCCATTTGGCATGACGGGGGCCGGCAAAGATGTCCTTGATCTCCTTGAGGTTGGGCAAGTCTTCGAAGGTGCTCAGGTTGAAGAATTCAGGGGCCGGTGCGGCCAGGAAGGGCGCGTGGGACATGGCGCCGACAGAGGCCATGTAACTCAAGAGCTTGATATCGGGGGAAGAAGGCCCGAAGTTGTAGTTGCCGACCATCGCAGCAACCGGCTCACCCCCGAACTGTCCATAACCTGCTGTATAAACATGTTTGTAAAGTCCGCTGCAGGTGATGTCGGCGGCATTCTCGAAGTCATCGAGCAATTCTTCCTTGCTGACATGCAATACTTCAAGCTTGATGTTCTCGCGGAAGTCCGTTCGTTCGACAAGAAGTTTGAGGCTACGCCAGGCCGACTCAAGTTGCTGGAACTCAGGTTGGTGCAGAATGGCATCCATCTGCTTGCCGAGCACCCGATCCAGCTCCGCAATCATTTGATCGACACGGTGCTTGTTGATGAGTTGATCTGGATCATTGCTCTTGAGGATCTCGGCAATAAAGGCAGATACACCTTGCCTGGCGACTTGATAGCCCTCTTGAGCCGGCACCAGTTTGGTTTCCGCCATGATCTGATCCAGCAGCGTGGCCTTGCTCAATGTCTCGGTAGTTGTGTCGACGGCGACAGTGGTGCTGTTCTGCTTTGGCATGGGGACGCTCCGTGGTCTCAATCTTCTTTTGGCGCCTCAAGCACCAGGTCCAGTTCTTCGGCGAGCTGCTTGCGGGCCTGCTCGTTGTTCAACAGGTGCTGCAGCTGCTTGCGAAATGTCGGCACGTTGCCGAGTGGGCCTTTAAGGGCGACCAGCGCTTCACGCAGCTCCAGTAGCTTGTTCAGCTCCGGTACCTGTTGGGCGATCTGGTCTGGCCCGAAATCGTTGATGGACTTGAACTGCAGGTTGACGGCGAGTTCGGCGTCTGGAGTTGCGCTGAGCAGTGAAGGCACGGACATGTCCAAGCTCACATCAGCGTCATGCAACACGTTGTTGAAACTGTGTTTATCGATGCGCATGACCGGGCGGTCTTCCAGTGCGCGGCTGTCCTCCAAACCGAAATCTCCCAGTACCAACATCTTGTGTGGCAGCTCTATTTCGGCCTGCTCATCGCCGGTGGCAGGGACGTACTTGATGTTGATGCGCTCTTTTGGCGCAACGGAGCCAATGTTCTTAGACATCAATCCATAACTCCATGGTGTGGATTTGGTGTTGCGTAGTAGGGTTTTTTACTGCGTGTTTAAACGTTGTGGTTGTTCTGGTTTATGAGTTGTGGGAAATTTCCTACATATCGCCGATTGAGAGGGTTAGTTCCCTATCGCTATAAAAACCATGCATGTGGCAAGGACTTTTGGTCGAGTTAAAAAATGTAAGTAAATATTTATTTGTGTGCAGTTGATTGTGTGTACTAGGCTCGTGGCGAAACACTTCTTGGTGGTGTGGGTGTGGCGAGGAGTTAATGGAATATTGTTGTAGGAAAATTTACTTATTGACGCATATGAGTGTTCGTGTTGTTTGGCAAAGAGTGAGTATTCAATGATTATTCGCTGCGCATATGGCGCTGGTGTTTGGCTACTGTTTTGCTTGCAGCCAGCATTGGCCAGTCATGCCCAGAACTGTCCTGGGATCGTGTCTAACATCGAGCGTCTGGCGTGTTTCGATCAGGCGGCAGGAACACCTGCGCATACGACCCAAAAGCCATGGTCCGCCCCGGAGCACGAGGCGCCCAGTGTGTTGCGCGTGATGGCCAACGAGGCCGCACGCAGGGCGGATGACCTGACGTTTCGCAGCGGGGAACGAAGCGAGGGCAGTGACGTTACTGAACTGGTCATTTCCGCACCCGCCATTGCATCCGGTGACCAACGTTCTTACCTGGTCATCAGCTGCATCCAGAACATCTCCCGGCTCCAGTTGATCACCCATAAACACATCGATACGGGCTGGGTCACGGTACGCCTGAAAGGGGACGGCGGTTCTACGAATGAGACCCCCTGGAAGGTGATGGAGAACGGGCAGGTACTCGACGCAGGACGAGGCCTCCCTGCCATCGAGCAGATCAAAAAGTTGATTGGGGCCCATCGGATAGAAGTGACGAGCAATCACAGCGAGGTCGATGGGCTGACGTTCGATGCCCAAGGTCTAGACCCGCTGATCAGTCAGGCGCGGAGCACATGCCGGTGGTAGTGCGGGTATCAGGGGATGAAGTCAGTCGGCTGCTCATGCCGATTGAGCCAGCGGTTCCGGCCGGGCTGTTCGACATTGAGGATGAAACCTACCAGGCCATTGACCAGGAGATGGTCAAACTGGGTGGTTTGCAGGCGTCTTCAATCGACTGGACCTACATCGAAGAGGCGTCCCGGCAGTATTTGGGCCAGCAGTGCAAGCACCTGCGGATCGTCGCGCACTTGAGTGTCGCGTGGCTGCGTAGCGGCTGCTGGGAGCGTTGGGGGTTCACCCTGGCGTTGTTAGCCGGCATGGTCGAATCCTACTGGGAGTCTTCTCATCCCAAGCCAGGGCCCAAGGGTTTCCTTGGCAAGCGTAAGCTGGTTGGCCTGGTCCTCAATCGCTTGACTGATGCGTTGCCGCGCCTTGACCGCTTCACCTATACCCCGACTCATGCAACTGCAGCACAGCAAGCTTTAACTCGCTTGCAACAGCAGCAGGCCGTTGCGCAACTGGACGCGGCCGTCATCCATGAACTTGAGCGCCTTCTGCGCAAGTATGCAGAACTTGGCGCGGGTGTCAGCGCAGTCGCAGCGCCCCAGGCGCCTGCGGCAAACATCAAGCCTGTGCCATTGGCCGATGTCATGGCCGCACCCATCCCCCGTGTATCCATTGGCAATGAGCGCGAGACACGGCGAGCGGTGTTGAGCATGGCCGAGTTCATCAACCAACAGGATCCCTATGACCCTACCGGCTACCAACTACGTCGCTTTGGCTTGTGGGCGCACATTCAAACGGCGCCTCAAGCGAGGCAAGGCAACCGCACGGAGTTGATGGCGGTGCCGGTGGATATTTCCGGAAGCTATGACGATGCCATCGCCGGAACGGCAATTGACCCCGCGTTACTCCAGCGTATCGAAAAAAGTGTCGCAGCCTGCCCTTACTGGATTCGAGGCAGTTTTTTAGCCGCAAACGTTGCCACGCGGCTGGCGATGGGCGAGGTCGCGGAGGCTATTCGCTGCGCGACTGCGCGTTTTGTGCAGCGCATGCCAGCACTGCAGCAGTTGTGCTTCAGCGACGGCACAGGGTTCATCGATGACGCCTGCATGGCCTGGCTCAAGGGGGCGCAAGGGCAGGGCGATCATGGAGCATCCACCGCTGAGTTCAGCAGCCTGCGTGAAGAACTGGTGAGTCAGCTGGACACGGCAGGTGTAGAGCCAGTCCTCCTCCGCTTGCAAAGCCTGCAAGCGGAGCTCCGTACGCCGCGTGAGCGCTGCCACACCACAATAATTGCCGCCGACTTGTTGGCCGCACGCGGCGTGTCCTGGTTAGCCCAGGACCTGTGCGCCGGTGTTGCCCAGACGATGCAGCGAACGACCGCCGATGCCTGGGAGCCCGAGGTATTCCAGCGGCTCCAGCAGTACGCCACCTCTCCAGCGTTAGCTGATCAGAACAAGGTTTAGGAGCCCTCATGAACCCACTATGGAAACAACTCAAACGATGGGGCATACCGTTGATTTCGCGCATCGGCCTGGCGATGCCGCTGTTGCTTGGGCTCGGTGCTGTACTGATGTTGATCGCCATTTGGTGGCTCGGCCCGCAATGGACCTGGCGAGAGCACCAACCCCTCGCCAGCGTGGCGCACCGCGCTGTGGCCAGTATGGTGCTCGTACTGATGCCACTGCTGTGCTGGCTTATTGTGTTGCGCACGCGCTTTCACCGCCTGCAAGCGGAGCACAAGGATGCAGTGGCCGCCGAACTGGATCGTGTGTTGCCGTTGGTTCGCACACAAGAGAAGGCGTTGAACCAGGCGCTTTCGCGTTACCTCGACAACGCGGGTGGGCGAAGGGCGCTGTACCGATTGCCATGGTATCTGGTGCTGGGTGACGAACAGGCTGGCAAAACCAGCTTCATTGATCGCACTGACCAAAGCTTTTCCTTGACCCGCATCGACAAGGCCCAGGCACGTGGCCGACAAGCGCAACCTCTCGCATATCCGGTCGGCTGGTGGGTCAGTGATGACGCGGTAATCATCGACCCGCCCGGTGCTTTCATCAGCCAAGCGTCTTCGGCTGGCGCGGTGTCCGGGAACGCCAATGAGTCTGAACCTTCCATACCTCCCGGAACCCAGGCCAGGTTATGGCACCACCTGCTGAGTTGGTTGCTGCGCAATCGCAGCCAGCGGGCACTCAATGGCCTGTTGCTGGTTATTGATCTGCCTGCGCTGTTGCAGGGTACGCCCGAGCAACGTGTCGCACTGGCTCATGTATTGCGTACACGGCTGTATGAAGTCAGCAGTCAGCTGGGTTCGCGCCTGCCCTTGTATGTGGTGTTATCCAAGTTCGATCTGCTCGATGGCTTTGACGCGCTTTACAGCAAGCTCTCAGCGGCTAAGCGAGAGAACCTGCTGGGCTTTACGTTCAAGCTGGATGCAGTCGATTCGTTCGACGCTTGGTTGGAGGAGTACAGCGACTTCTATGATCGCTTGATCAGGCTGTTGTTCGAGCAGGTCGTGGACCAGATTGATGGGCTGGGCAGCGCACCGCATCGATCGCGCTTGTTCTCGCTGCATGCCCAGTTGGTTGGATTGCGCCCGATTTTACTGGGCTTCTTGCGTGAGACCTTGGCAAGTGATCGTTTCACCACGCCTGCCCTGGTGCGTGGGGTGTATTGGTCGTCGGTCGAGCAGCAAGGCGACATGCTCAATGCATTCGTGCGTGAGGCGGCGCAGCCATTCAAAACCAAGCCCCCACTGCGCGAAGGCAAGCCGCACGGCAAAGCGTTGGTCTACTTCATCCAGCAGGCTTTCGGTCGTGTCATCTACCAGGAAGCCGGGCTTGCTGGAGATAACGTCAGAGTGGCGCGTAGCAAGCGGCGATTGCTCTGGGTGGGCTCTGGTGTAGGTGTGCTTGCTTTGTGTGTTGCCATTGCCAGTTGGCAGCGCTACTTCGATGTCAATGGTGCCAAAGCAGCCAGCGTGCTTGCGAAAAGTCGAGAATTCAGCAACTACGAAGTGGACCAACGCCTGGACCCGACAGGGCGTAACCTGCTGCAACCACTGGATCAAATCCGTGATGCAGTATCGGTATTCGGTGACTATCGCGCCGCCTGGCCGGGTGTGGCTGATTTCGGCCTGTATCAAGGGCGCGCCATCGGGCCTCGGGTCGACGAAGCTTACTTGAGCCTGCTCTCCAGGCGTTTCTTGCCGGCGTTGGCCAGCGGCGTGATTGATGCCATGAATGCGGCACCGCCCGGCAGTGAACAGCAGATGGCCTCGCTTAGGGTTTACCGCATGATCGAGGACCGCCAGAGTCGCCGGCCCGAGTGGGTCGAAGACTGGATGGCCCAGCAGTGGCAACAGGCCTTCCCAGGGCAGGGACAATTGCAGCGCGACCTCATGCAGCATCTGAAGTACGCCCTGGCCTATGCCGATACCGACCTGCCGCAATACAAGCAGCGGGTCAGCGAAGTGCAGCAGATATTACGTAAAGTGCCTATGCCACAGCGCGTGTACGCAAGCCTCAAGCAGCAGGCCCAAGAACAGCTGCACGCCGGCTTGGACCTGCGTCACCAGGTAGGGCCAGCCTTCGATATCGTTTACACATCTTCTTCCGGGTCGAAGCTGGGCGATGATGGCGTCCTGCTTGCACCCATGCTGACGGCCAAAGGGTTTAGGGACTATTTTGAGCCTCGTAGCCAGCGGTTCGCCGAGATGGCGATGATCGATCAGTGGGCATTGGGTGAGCGCGCTCAACTCGACTATTCGGACGTCGACCGCAATGCATTGAGCGAGCGCGTACGTAACCTCTACAGCGCGGACTACATCGACAGCTGGCGACGTGCCTTGAATGCCTTTTCAGTCGCTGACTTCAGTGATCTAGACCATGGTGTCGATATTCTGGAGCAACTGACCGGTCCTGCGGCGCCGCTGCACAGATTGCTGGAAACAGTGAAAGACAATACTTCGCTGTCTTCTTCGGTGGCTATCGAGGTGCCCGACGAGACAACTGGCCTGCGGCCTACCAACAGCAAGCCCGAGCAGCTACAAGCCGTGGCCATCCAGCGTGCGTTCGCTGGCCTGAATGCCATGCTGCAGGCAACGGGAGAAAAGCCGAGCTACTACGATGAAACGGTCGCCGCCATTGCCGCTGTTCATGAGTACGCCAAAGCCGTGCAAGACAGCCCTGAGCGCGGCAAGGCCGCGTTGCACGCCGTGCTTCAACGTTTCTCCATGACCGGGCACGACCCGATTGGCACGTTGCAGCGGGTCGCTACCGGTTTGCCGGAACCGATCAATCAACAGGTCAAGAAAGTTGCGGACCAGACAGCGCGAGTGCTGAACGTTGAAGCGCTCCGTGAGCTGGAACGACGTTGGGATGCCGAGGTGTACAGCTTCTTCCAGCAGCGCTTGGCAGGGCGTTACCCCTTCGTGGTGCGAGCGCCCGATGCTTCTTTGGATGACTTCGAGGCGTTCTTCGGGCCGAAAGGGCGCCTGCAGCAGTTTCATGACCAATACCTCAAAGTCTTCCTCAAGGACAATCTCGAAGCCTTGCAGGCCAGTCGACAGGGGCAGTCGTTAATCCGCAGCGATGTGATCGAGCAGTTGGAACTGGCGGATCGCATTCGCGAAACCTTCTTCGATCAGCGCGGCAACCTGAGCGTGCAGTTCAGTATCGAGCCCTTGGGACTGAGTGCGAACCAGCGCACCAGCTTGCTGGATCTGGATGGCCAGCTGATTTCCTACACGCATGGGCCCACCCAGATTGTCGGCGTTGTCTGGCCCAATACGTTGGGGCAGCAAGTGCGCAGCAACCTCACCTTGCTCCGGCAGAACGGCAATAGCAGTAGTTTGGAGTATCGCGGCCCTTGGTCGATGTTCCGCCTGCTCAGCCGAGGGTCGCTTAATGGCCGTACAGCCACCAGTGTGGACTTGAGCTTTAGAGCGGGAGACGGCGTGATGCGTTATCGGCTAAACGCCGAAAAAGCATTCAACCCCATTACCCAGCAGCCCTTCAAAGGTTTCACGTTACCGCGAGGTTTGCTTGAGCAGCCAGCGTCAAGGGGGGGAGTGGCCGAAGTACCTACGGTCCTGTAGTGCTAGCCCACGCTTTACGGAGCGAGAGGCAATTCGACAATAAGAACTAAAAAGGAATTGATCTTGGACATATTGATGGGTGTCGTAGCAGCCCTGTGCTGGGGCGCTACAGACTTTCTGGTCGGCCTGAACGCAAGGCTCTTTGGTGTCCAGCGCTCGGTATTCCTCGGGCAACTGCTGGGCCTGATTCTACTCAGTACCCTGCTGTTGGTTCTCGGCCGGCAAATCGACCTTCTGTATGAAGTGAAATGGCAGTTGCTGCTGACCTGTATCGCAGCCGCACTCCTGACTGTAATGGGGGCGGTCGCTCTCTCGCGAGCGTTTGCGCAAGGGAAGACTGCCGTGGTCGCGCCACTGGTCACCTCCTATGGCATGTTTACAACGTTGCTGGCCTGGATGGGTGGTGAACACATCACTGCCATACAGTGGGTGGGATTGCTGATATGCGCCAGCGGTGTTGCGATAGTGGGGCGCGGCTCTGGTAATAATGACCGCAGGCAATACAGGTCGGCGGGGACGGCGAACGTTTTTGCGCTGGTTGCTGCCGCGTTGTACGGGACTAGCTTCTGGGTTCAAGGCCAATACACGTTGCCTGCTATCGGCCCGGTCAATATGCTTTGGATCAGCTATCTGGTGGGAGTGGTGTTTCTGTCGCCTATCATGTTCAAACTCAAACCTGCGGATTCACCGGGCCTAAAGGGCTATTGTGCGCTCTGTTGCGCAAGCCTGTTTAACTTGGCGGGTTTTACGGCGTTTTCGTACGGTGCGTTGAGTGGCGCTGTAGCTATCGTCACTGTGATAAGTACGATGTCGGGCGGAATAGCGGCCATTCTGGGTTATCTGTTCTATAAAGACAGGTTAACGCTGATGCAGATTGCAGGCGTCTGTCTCGTTTTACTGGGCGCGGTGGTGCTGCACTTCGTAGCCTGAGTTAGCGCGAGCCAATGAATGTGAGTGTCGTAGCGTCATCAGGCCCAAAAGCCAAACAGCACCAACGCCGCAACACCCAGCCCAACCGCAATCGAACACCCGCCCAACGACAGTGCCGCCCGGCCTTGCCGGTACCAACCGTCATGCCCCAACTGCCGTGCTGGGGCCAGCAGGCTGCGCCAGCGCAGCTCTGTATCGTGAAACGCCTGCAAGTTAGCCTGGTCCGCATCCAGCCAACGGCGAAAGTCGATTCGCTCGCAGGCGGTCACCTGAGGGCTTTGCAAGCGCACATACCATTGCCCGGCAACACTCGCCAACACATCGCGGCGGGAGCGGCCTGCTTGCAATGCCTGGTCCATATGCCGCTCGATGCTCGCCAAGGGCAAATCGAGCCGGGCAGCGATGCTGGCAAAGTCCAGTTGGTCGAGGCGGTTGAGCAGGAACACTTGCTGGACACGCCGAGGCAGCCGTTTCAAGGCGTGCAACAGTTCATTGTCGGCATCGTGCTCTGTGGTTGGGGATTCGTGCTCAAGGGGCAGCAGCAGACGGGTCATGGACAGCTCCTTGCTCAAAGGGGAGGGATGGGGGCATCTTCCTTGATGCGTAATCAGCGTAGTGGAAACGAGATTGATTCTCAAGTGCTGATTCCGCAAAGTTTTGTAATGAGCGTTCACGGTCTGACACACTTTTGCTATCATGCCGGCCATTCACGATCTTCATTAGCCTGAAGAGCCAAAAAAAAGACCCGGCAAAAAGCCGGGTCAAAAACCGTGATTAGCCTGATGAGGAGATAATCTGAGAGCGACCTAAGCTCCAGGTTATCCAGCAGATCTCGCGATCAGCTGAGTGCAATAATAATCGTTATCATTTGCCAGTCAAATGATATTTCGCTAATTCGGTAAAAAAGTTTTACCGATGCGCTTCCTTGTCCCGGCAATCGGGGCCATTGCCGTTACCCGGCCATCACGTCTCTCCCTTCCTTTTTTTACCTACAGACCCGTCTGCACGGTGCGTTTGTGCTCCAGCAGTGCGCGTGCCATGTCCATCATGTGCATCAAGGCGAAGGTCAGCTCGCGCTGCGTGCCATGCTGGTGCACGGCGGTTTCTTGGGCGGTGGCGGCGGCGCAGCGGAGCAGGGCGATGGCGTGCTCCTGGGCTTGGTCACCGGTTACGCCTTCGTGCAGGGTCCAGATTTTGTTCTCGATGGTGGGGCGTGGCGGGTTGGGGTTGAGGTAGTAGTCGAGGGCGCGGCGGGCCGCTTCGCTGTCGAGATCTGTTTCTTCGTTTTTCGGTGGTTTCATCCTGATACCTGCAAATGCCAATAGGGAAAAGGTTCAGGTCGATACTAATACCTTAAGTATTTTCATGCTTTCTGATAAATAATACAGGATGTTTATTGAGCGCTTGAAGGCAGTCCGTATCGTGCCAGCGATGAATATGGATAAATGGATTGCCCTCGTCCGTGACCGGATGGAGGAGCTTGGGCTCACCCAAGAACAGCTTGCTGAACGCGTTGGCGTGTCTCAAGGCAGCGTGGGGCATTGGGTGAACAAACGGCGCCAGCCGAAGATCGAGTCGATGAACCGCACGTTCGTCGAGATTGGCATGCCCCACTACAACGTCAGCTTGCAACTGCGCATTGTGGGCCAGGTAGGCGAGGACCGCGGCAGCTATGACATGGATGACACCGACGATGACCTGGACCTCATGCAATACATCGTGTGCTTCCGCTACCCGGTGCTGGGCTGGGATGAGCTAGAGGGGGCAGAGGCGAGCGTATTCGAGCAGACGGATTACCTGGCCAAGGGCAAGGCGTTCTGGCTGACCGTTGAGAATGAAGCGATGAGCGCCGCCAGTGGCCGCAGTGTGCCGCAAGGGATGCGGATGCTGGTAGACCCTGGGGTGGAGGTTGAGCCGGGGCGTTTGGTTATCGCTCGGCAGCCGGGCAAACCGGCGATTTTCCGTGAGCTGGCTGAGGAAGGTGGGCAGCGGTATCTGAAGGCATTGAACAGCAATTACCCAACGCTGTTGTGCGAAGAGGGCTGTGAGTTTTTGGGGGTGGTTGTGCGGGTGCATGGCAGCTTCTAGCGTACTGGGGCTGCTTTGCAGCCCTTTCCGACCGGCCCGGCGCCCTGGCAAGGCCGCTATTGGATGCACGGCTGGGTTGTCGTGGCGCCTGGAGATCGAGCGCCGCCCGCGCGGCGCTTCGCAGCACAAGGCTGCTCCTACAGGTGTTTCGGGCCAATTATTCCTGTGGTATGGGCGCGCGGCCCCTTGGTTTACTCCACCAGCTCGACCAGCACGGTCCCTTCGCTGACCATATCCCCTTCCTGGCAGAATAGCGCCTTCACCGTGCCGGCATGCGGCGCACGAATGCTGTGCTCCATCTTCATGGCCTCCAGCACCACCAGCGCTGTGCCGGCTTCTACCACTTGGCCCGGCTCGACCAATACCCGCACGATGCTGCCGTTCATGGGCGCGCCCAGGCCGCCTTGGTGGCTGTGGCTGGCCTCGGCTTCGGCGATGGGGTCGAAGGCTTCGATGGCATGCATTTCACCGTCCCAACGCAGGTACAACGTGCCTCCGCGGCGTATCGCCAGGTGCTGGCGGCGCACGCCCGCCTGGTCGTGCACCAGTTGCTCGCCGTTGAGTTGCCAGGTGGATGTCGCGCTACGTTCCAGTGCCACCGCCTGGTCTTGCCCGGCGCTGGTCAGGTGCAGGCTGCTGCGCGCGGGCAGGCCCAGGCGCAGGCCATTGCGTTCAGCCCACGGCGAGCGGTTGTCGTCGTCCCGTTGCTGGCCGGCCTGGCCTTGCAGCCAAGCTTCTGCGGCGGCTTCCCAGAAGGGCGCCGGCAGCGCTTGAGGGGCGGGCAGCAGAACGTCCTGGTGACGTGGGATAAACCCGGTGTCGAGCTCGGCGTCGGCAAACGCTGGGTGCGCGAGGATGCGCCGCAGGAAGGCGATGTTGGTCTTCAACCCGCCGATGGCAAACTCATCGAGCATCGCCAGCAGGCGCAGGCGTGCCTGCTCGCGGTCTTCACCCCAGGCAATCAGCTTGCCCAGCATCGGGTCGTAAAACGGCGACACCACGTCCCCCTCGCTGACCCCGCTGTCGACCCGGCGCCCTTCGCCCGGCGCCGACTCGCGGTAGAACGTCAGCGTGCCAGTGGCGGGCAGAAACTCGTTGGCTGGGTCCTCGGCATACAGGCGCACCTCGATGGCGTGGCCAATCAGCGGTACCTGGTCCTGCGTGATCGGCAACGCCTCGCCACAGGCGACGCGGATCTGCCAGGCCACCAGGTCGAGGCCGGTGATGGCCTCAGTGACCGGGTGCTCGACCTGCAGGCGGGTGTTCATCTCCATGAAGAAGAACTCGCCACGGGCATCGAGCAGGAATTCCACCGTGCCCGCACCCACATAGCCGATGGCCTGGGCGGCGCGCACCGCGGCCTCGCCCATGGCCCGGCGCAGCTCGGGCGACAAGCCGGGGGCGGGGGCTTCTTCGACCACCTTCTGGTGGCGGCGCTGGATCGAGCAGTCACGTTCGTTGAGGTAAAGGCAGTTGCCGTGCTGGTCGGCGAACACCTGGATTTCTACGTGGCGGGGCTTGAGTACGTACTTTTCAACCAGCATGCGGGCATCGCCGAACGACGATTGCGCCTCACGCTGCGCCGAGGCCAGGGCATCGGCCAGTTGGCTTTCGTCCTCGACCACTTTCATGCCCTTGCCACCGCCACCGGCGCTGGCCTTCAGCAGTACCGGGTAGCCGATGCGCTCGGCGGCGGCGCGGAAGGTTTCCAAATCTTGAGCTTCGCCATGGTAGCCCGGTACCAGGGGCACGCCGGCAGCTTCCATCAGTGCTTTGGCCGCTGACTTGCTGCCCATCGCGTCGATGGCGCTGGCCGGTGGGCCGAGGAAGATCAGCCCGGCGTGTTCGATGGCGCGGGCAAAGCCTGCGTTTTCTGAAAGAAAGCCATAGCCGGGGTGGATGGCCTGGGCGCCGCTGGCTTTGGCGGCGGCCAGCAGTTTGTCGACCTGCAGGTAGCTTTCGGCGGCCTTGGTGCCGCCGAGGTCGACGCGGATATCGGCTTCGCGGCTGTGCCGGGCGTCACGGTCGGTGGCGCTGTGCACGGCGACGGTGGTCAGGCCCATGGCCTTGGCGGTGCGCATCACCCGGCAGGCGATTTCACCGCGGTTGGCGACCAGCAGGGTGGTCAACGGGGTGCGGCTCATGGGCGCGGCTCCTTGTTGTCGTCGGTTTGCCAGGCAGGGCGGCGCTTTTCGAGGAAGGCGCGTAGGCCCTCCTGGCCTTCGGCGCTGACGCGGATGCGGGCGATAGTATTTTCGCAGTAGCGGCGCAGGGCAGGGCTCAGCTCGCCGTCGTCGACCTCGCGTAGCAGGTCTTTGCTGGCGCGCAGGGCTTGCGGGCTGTTGAGCAGCAGGTTGGCGACCCAGGCCTCGACGTGGGCATCCAGCTCGTGGGCGGGGTACACCTCGGCCAGCAGGCCCAGTTCACGGGCCCGCACGCCGCTGAAGCGCTCGGCGGTGAGGGCGTAGCGGCGGGTAGCGCGTTCGCCGATGGCCTTGACCACGAATGGGCTGATCACGGCCGGGGCCAGGCCGATGCGCACTTCCGACAGGCACAGTTGGGCGTCTTCGGCGCCGATGGCCATGTCGCAGCAACTGATCAGGCCCAGGGCGCCGCCAAAGGCCGCGCCTTGCACCACGGCCAGGGTCGGCGCCTTGAGCCGGTGCAGGGCGTACATCAGCTCGCCGAGCTCGTGGGCGTCATCGAGGTTGGTGTTGAAGTCCAGTTGCGCAGACTGCTGCATCCAGGCCAGGTCGGCGCCGGCGCTGAAGTGCCGGCCACGGCCACGCAGCAGCAGAAAACGCAGGCTGCTGTCTTCGGCGATCTGGCCGAGGGCGACGATCAGTTCGCGGATCATCTGTGCGTTGAAGGCGTTGTTTTTGTCTTCGCGGCTGAGCCACAGGGTGGCGAAGCCGCGAGGGTCCTTGACCACTTCTAGGGTGCTGAAATCGTTCATGGGTCACATCCGGAAAATGCCGAAGCGGCTCTGTTCGATCGGGGCGTTCAGCGCAGCAGACAACGCCAGGCCGAGCACGTCGCGGGTTTGCGCCGGGTCGATAACGCCGTCGTCCCACAGCCGGGCGCTGGAGTAGTAAGGGTGGCCCTGGTGTTCGTACTGGTCGAGGATCGGCTGCTTGAGCTTGGCTTCGTCTTCGGCGCTGAACGGCTGGCCGCTGCGCTCGCTTTGTTCGCGCTTGACCTGGGCCAGCACGCCAGCGGCCTGCTCGGCACCCATCACGCCGATGCGTGCGTTGGGCCACATCCACAGGAAGCGGGGGTCGTAAGCGCGGCCGCACATGCCATAGTTGCCGGCACCGAAGCTGCCACCGATGATCACGGTGAATTTCGGCACCTGGGCACAGGCCACTGCGGTTACCAGCTTGGCGCCGTGCTTGGCGATGCCGCCTTCTTCGTACTTTTTGCCGACCATGAAGCCGGTGATGTTCTGCAGGAACAGCAGCGGGATGCCGCGCTGGCACGCCAGCTCGATGAAGTGCGCGCCTTTTTGCGCGGCTTCGGCAAACAGAATGCCGTTGTTGGCCAGGATCGCGATCGGGTAGCCGTGCAGGTGGGCGAAGCCGCACACCAAGGTGGTGCCGAACAGTGCCTTGAACTCGTCGAACACCGAGCCATCGACCAGCCGGGCGATGACCTCGCGCACATCGAACGGTTGCTTGGCGTCGGCCGGCACCACGCCGTACAGCTCATCGGCAGCGTACAGCGGGGCGATGGGCGCCTGGCACTGCAGTTTGCCCAGCTTGTGCCAGTTGAGGTTGGCCACGCTGCGCCGGGCCAGGGCCAGGGCATGTTCGTCATTGTCGGCGTAGTGGTCGGCCACGCCGCTGATGCGGCAGTGCACGTCGGCGCCGCCGAGGTCTTCGGCACTCACCACTTCACCGGTCGCGGCCTTCACCAGCGGCGGGCCAGCCAGGAAGATGGTGGCCTGCTGGCGCACCATGATCGCTTCGTCGGCCATGGCGGGCACATAGGCGCCACCGGCGGTGCACGAGCCCATGACCACGGCGAGCTGCGGGATGCCCAGCGCGCTCATGTTGGCCTGGTTGAAGAAAATCCGCCCGAAGTGCTCGCGGTCGGGGAACACTTCGTCCTGGCGGGGCAGGTTGGCGCCGCCGGAGTCCACCAGGTAGATGCACGGCAGGCGGTTCTGCAGGGCGATGGTCTGCGCGCGCAGGTGCTTTTTGACGGTCAGCGGGTAGTACGAGCCGCCTTTGACCGTGGCGTCGTTGGCCACGATCATGCATTCCACGCCTTCTACCCGGCCAATGCCAGCAATCACGCCGGCGGCCGGCACGTCTTCGCCATACACCTCGTGGGCCGCCAGTTGGCCGATTTCGAGGAAGGGGGAGCCTGCGTCCAGCAGGCGGTCGATGCGTTCACGCGGCAGCAGTTTGCCGCGTGAGGTGTGCCGTTCCTGGGCCTTGGGGCCGCCGCCCTGTGCAATGTGCGCAAGCAGGCCACGCAGGGCCTGGACCTGTTCGAGCATGGCCGCGCTGTTGCCGGCGAATTCCGCCGAACGCGGGTTGATCTGGGTATGCAAGGTAGCCATGTGCGCCCGTCCCTTGTGCTCAGCGGGTTTCGTTGAACAATTCGCGGCCGATCAACATCCGGCGGATTTCGCTGGTGCCAGCGCCGATTTCGTACAGTTTGGCGTCGCGCAGCAGGCGGCCCGCAGGGAACTCGTTGATGTAGCCGTTGCCGCCCAGAATCTGGATCGCTTCCAGGGCCATTTGCGTGGCGCGTTCGGCGGTGTACAGGATGACCCCGGCGGCGTCCTTGCGGGTGGTCTCACCGCGGTCGCAGGCCTGGGCCACGGCGTACAGGTAGGCGCGGCTGGCGTTGAGCTGGGTGTACATGTCGGCGATCTTGCCTTGGATCAGCTGGAACTCGCCGATGCTTTGGCCAAACTGCTTGCGGTCATGGATGTAGGGCACCACCAGGTCCATGCAGCTTTGCATGATGCCGGTCGGGCCGCCGGACAGCACCACGCGTTCGTAGTCCAGGCCGCTCATCAGCACGCGCACGCCGCCGTTGAGTTGGCCGAGGATGTTTTCTTCCGGTACTTCGACGTCATCGAAGAACAGCTCGCAGGTGTTGGAGCCGCGCATGCCCAGCTTGTCGAACTTGTTGCTGCGGCTGAAGCCTTTCCAGTCGCGTTCGACGATGAACGCGGTAATACCGTGCGCGCCCTTGTCCAGGTCGGTCTTGGCGTAGATCACGTAGGTGTTGGCGTCGGGACCGTTGGTGATCCAGGTCTTGCTGCCGTTGAGCACATAGCGGTCGCCGCGTTTTTCGGCGCGCAGCTTCATCGACACCACGTCGGAGCCGGCGTTGGGTTCGCTCATGGCCAGGGCGCCGATGTGCTCGCCGCTGATCAGCTTGGGCAGGTACTTGAGCTTTTGCTCATGGGTGCCGTTGCGGTTGATCTGGTTGACGCAGAGGTTGGAGTGGGCGCCGTAGGACAGGGCGACCGAGGCCGAGGCGCGGCTGATTTCTTCCATCGACACCACGTGGGCCAGGTAGCCCAGGCCGGCGCCGCCGTACTCTTCCGACACGGTGATGCCCAGCAGGCCCATGTCACCGAACTTGCGCCACATGTCGGCGGGGAACAGGTTGTCGTGGTCGATCTGCGCGGCGCGCGGCGCCAGTTCGGCGGCGACGAAGGTGCTGACCTGGTCGCGGAGCATGTCGATGGTTTCGCCCAGGGCGAAGTTCAGGGAGGGGTAATGCATGCGGGGGCACCTTCTTGTTCTTGAAATTGGGTAACACCGTAGCTCATGGATTCGCCGCCGACCCCTGTGGGAGCGGGCTTGCCCGCGAATGCGTCAGCAGGACCACCGTCATTGCCTGAGTGATCGCATTCGCGGGCAAGCCCGCTCCCACAGGGGTCGACTCTTGCCTGATGGCCGGTGTCGTTCATAACCTTTACGTTAACGTAAACCTGCCTTCAGCCACTGTCAATCGCCTCATCACCTTTACGTAAACGTAAATCTGCGCCAGAGTATCTCCCGCTTGCTTCAGTCGTGCCCAGAACAACCACAAGAAGGGACACCCATGAGTCAACCGAGCTATACCCGCGGTCGCCAGGACCGGCCCTTGCTGACCCAAACCATCGGCCAGGCCTTCGATGCCACCGTGGCCCGCTGCGCCGATGGCGAAGCGTTGGTGGCGCGCCACCAGGGCCTGCGCTACAGCTGGCGGCAGTTGGCCGAACAGGTCGATGTGCACGCCCGTGCCTTGATGGCCCTGGGCGTGAACACCGGCGACCGCGTGGGCATCTGGTCGCCCAACTGCGCCCAGTGGTGCATCCTGCAACTGGCCAGCGCCAAGGTTGGCGCGATCCTGGTCAACATCAACCCGGCGTATCGCGTCGGCGAGCTGGAATACGTGCTGCGCCAGTCCGGTTGCCGCTGGCTGGTGTGCGCCGATGCCTTCAAAACGTCGGATTACCACGCCATGGTCCAGGGCCTGGTGCCGGAGCTGGCCAGCGTTGCCCCCGGTGAATTGGCCAGTGAAGGCCTGCCCGAGCTGCGCGGGGTGATCAGCCTGGCTGCCCAGCCGCCGCAGGGCTTTTTGCCGTGGCAGGCGCTGGCCGAGCGGGCAGGGCAGACCACGCTCGAGGCCTTCACGGCCCGCCAGCAAAGCCTGCAGTTCGACCAGCCGGTGAACATCCAGTACACCTCCGGCACCACCGGCGCGCCCAAGGGCGCCACCCTCAGCCACTACAACATCCTCAACAATGGCTTGATGGTCGGCGAAAGCCTGGGCCTGACCTCGGCCGACCGCATGGTGATCCCGGTGCCGCTGTACCACTGCTTCGGCATGGTCATGGCCAACCTCGGTTGCATCACCCACGGCAGCACCATGGTCTACCCCAACGACGCCTTCGACGCCGAACTCACCCTGCGCGCCGTGGCCGAAGAACGCGCCAGCATCCTCTATGGCGTGCCCACCATGTTCATCGCCATGCTCGACCACCCGGCCCGTCAGGCCATGGACCTCTCGAGCCTGCGCAGCGGCATCATGGCCGGTGCCACCTGCCCGATCGAAGTGATGCGCCGGGTTATCGACCAGATGCACATGGCCGAAGTGCAAATTGCCTATGGCATGACCGAGACCAGCCCGGTGTCCCTGCAAACCGGCCCGGACGACGAGCTTGAGCTGCGTGTGGCCACGGTCGGGCGCACCCAGCCGCAGTTGGAGAACAAGCTGGTGGACGCCGACGGCTGCATTGTTGCCAGGGGCGAAATCGGCGAGCTGTGCACGCGGGGCTACAGCGTGATGCTCGGGTATTGGGACAACCCGCAGGCCACGGCGGATGCCATCGACCCCGCTGGCTGGATGCACTCGGGCGACTTGGCGGTCATGGACGAACAGGGGTATGTGCGTATCGTCGGGCGCAACAAGGACATGATCATCCGCGGCGGCGAGAACATCTATCCGCGCGAGCTGGAGGAGTTTTTCTATACCCACCCGGCAATCGCGGATGCCCAGGTGATCGGCATACCGTGCAACCGTTACGGCGAAGAAATCGTGGCCTGGATCAAACTGCACCCCGGGCACAGCGCCACGGTCGATGAGCTGCAGGGCTGGTGCAAGGCACGCATCGCGCATTACAAGGTGCCGCGGCATATCCGCTTCGTTGACGAGTTCCCGATGACGGTGACGGGGAAGGTGCAGAAGTTCAGGATGCGGGAGATCAGCGTTTCGGAAATCAACAGGACCTGATGATTCAAAGCACCCTTCTTGTTCATAACAGCTAATGCGAACATGAACCGACGCTGACCCTCCGTGCACCAGGCTGCGTACACACTGAGAATCACTCAGTGTGTACGCAGCCTGGTGCACGGGGGCTATTCAGTCCCGTTTATCTTATTCAGCAATTTACCAACGGTCTCAAGTTCGGACAGTTCGCTAACGGAAATGTCGAGCTCATTGAACTCACTAAGCAGGGCTATGATCCAGCGTTTACCATTTCCGTTAATGTCCAAGAGCGATGTGGTCTCGTCGATTTCGCCTGTATAGGCTAGCTGATTGTCTAAGAATATCTTGAATGCCTCAAGTGTTGTTTTTTCTGTACTCATTGTTGTGTCCTCGCGTTGGTTTAAATGCATAACCTGTTTACGGCCCGGGGCCGTTGAGCGTGATGGGTTCTCAATTAAGTGGCGCATCTGTTATGGGGAATGTGTAGCTTTCGTCATAGACCTCGCTTTTTAATGTGAACGTATTATTTTTTTTGTCGATATTGATCAGGGTGCCACGGTCGTAATAGGCGTTGCCGTTCCCTGTCCATCGGGTGATTCTGATTTCCTTGTTCATATTTTTTTCCAGGTACGCAATCTTCGTTCCCGATGGATTTTTAGTCGAGGCGGGGAAGGTTTCCTGCAGTAATTTCTTCACATCCTTACGAAAGTCGGCCGAGCCGTCCAGCGCGGAGTAGATGACATGCACGTTAATATCCTCGAGCTTACAGTCGTCACCGACAAAAAAACTGGGGTTGTTTTTTGCACCATCCGGAAATTCAAGCTTCCAGCTGGAAAGCAATCCGGTACCTTCGAACGGCTGGTAGCGAGACTCATCGGGCATTGAGGGTTGCAGGTCATAGTTGGTGAATTCTTCTTTATGTGACCAGATTGCAACCTTCTGGTTGGGGCGCAGGTCTAGCTTTACTTTTTTTGGGTCGCCTTTGTTGGTGTCGTAAAGGTGCTCCGCGCCGTCGAGATCATCCTTTAGCAAAACCTTGTTGGAGGTCTGGTAGAGCATGCCCGACGGCGAAATGGGTTTACTGACTCCATTGTATGAGAACGTCAGCCATATACGCTCTATCCTGCGCATATAATGGCCGGGGTAGTGATTGTCGAAATGGCGGGAGGCCAAGTCGAAAAGAATCACGTCCGTTTTCAGTGCCTTTTGAAGTGTCTCCTCGCTGTAACCGAGGTCCTTCACCAGGGAGAGCTCAGCGTGAATATTAAGTGGCCGATGGTTCTCACGAATGGCGGCCAAGTCCATCTCCATCAGATCGCGCTCCAGTGCCTCGCCGGCGAGCATCCCACGCCAGTTGTCGAGCCAGCTATCGGTTCTGATCCAGGTTTTGCTGAACTCGCCCAGTTCGTACTGCAGGCACGTTTCGGCCAGCAGGCACAACGAGAGGGTGGCATCGTAGGCGCTGCTGTAGATATCCGCCATGCGCCCGATCAGCCAGAGATACGTCGGGTAGCTGGTGAATACGGAAGTCATAATTTCATGTTCGGTGCGGTGAGCCGCTAGGCGGGTGCGGGCCTCTTCCATGGCGATGGACGCGGCGCGGACACGGATGTCACCCTCTCGTAATTGCTTGTCGATGACCTTCAGCTCGAACGACGCCTGTTCAGCTTCGAACTGCCATTGCTGAGAGCGCAGTTGGTATTCGGCGCGCAAGCGCAAGTCGTCGCCCACCAATTCCGATATCTTGCCCAGCATTTCGAAAGTTATCGCTATCCTGGCCGTCCCTTGATTAGGCTCGGCTTTGCCGAACGCCATGCCGAAGATTTTGGGAATCGTGTCTAGGATACCGGCCGTGGTCTGGAATGGAATCGAGGTTGCATAGCATCCTTGGGCTATACCGCCGAGTGCCATGGACGCGGTTTCCAGATCGGTGATGCCTTCATTCACCAGCCCTTGGTAGTAGGCTTGCTTTTTCAGCACCATCTGCTGACTCGCCATTACGGTATCCCGCTCGCGCTTGGCCAGTTCCAGCGCCTGCTCTTGCAGGCGGCAGGGGAATTCCAGCAGCTTGATGATATGTTTCTTGCTGGCCAGGGCGAGTTTTTGTGCCGCCTCACTTTCATAGAGCCGCAGCTGTGTCTGCCCCAGCTCGATCAACTGCAACACGGCCTCTCCTGCGCATTTGCGTACTTCCTCGTAACGGCAGGGTGGCACCACCCGGGCAACGGTCACCGTGCTGCTTTGGTCCTGCTCTGCGTTGCCATGGCCTAAGGCGAGCAGGCCGATGACGTTGGGGTCGAGCATGATCGAGGCCGGCTTGCCATCCAGGGTCAGGCCGTGGCGCAGGTTGAAGAGGCGATTGCGCAGCAAATTGCGTAGCTCGACGAGTTTGTTGTTGAGCGGTGGTGTGAAGGCGTTTGTGCAGGCATCGGCCAGCGAGGGTGCTTGAGTGGGTGCGCTCGATAGGTTCTCCGGCAGCACGCCGATTAAGCGCAGGGCTTTGTCGTAACACAGGGCAGCCTCGACCAGTGAATCGGGGTTGAGCATGCGGTACTGGTCGTCACCCTGGCGTTGCCAGTTTTCCACCACGAACAGGTGCAGTGCCTTCCGGTATCTCTCCGGTTCGGCGTAGGCCAGCCGGTAGGGGTCGTTTAATTTGTCGGCGGTTGCATAGGTGTTGAGGTCGAGCAGTGGTTCGGTGAGCCAGTGCCGTGGTGGGTTATCATCGTCGGGTGCCCAGGTGCGGTACGGGTCGAACAGGTGGCGGGTGCACGAATGCCAAGCCAGGCGGTATTCGCGGTTCTGGCGTTGCAGCCAAGCAAGCAGGAACGGGACGTGGAAGAACAGTTCCCAGAAGTAGAGGCCATTGGCGCTGCGGAAGTCGACCGTGGTGGCCGAGCTACCGGGTTCCAGGCGTGGCTCTGTCAGATGCTGGGCTTTCCACGACAGGGCCTGCTGAAACGACTGGGTGGCCAAGGCTACCAGTTGTTTACCGAACAAGGTGTTGAGGCGCAGGCTTTGGACGCTCAGTTTGTCCTCTGTGACTGCTTTCTGATTGGCTTCAGACAGGTCAAGATACAGTGCCTGCTGGTCGTTACGCCTGATGAACACGCTGGGCACAGAATCATCCCGTTCGCTTATCAAGGTGTAAACTTCTTGCACAGAGGCGAGCGATTCGTCGTCGAACGCTTCATCAAAGACTTCAAGTTTGAGCGTGAGTTCAGTGATATCCCGATTAATTGGGTATTGGCAAAGGGCCTGAGATTGGTCATTTTTAAGCAGCACGTCCTCGAAGACCATGATGTGCGTAGGGTCGAGGTAAAGCAGTATTTTTAGACAGCTTTCAGGGTGGAAGTGCCGCAGCCGAAGTGCAGCATTTAACAGGTCTTCTGGCAAGGTACTGTCTGCCTGCTTTATTTCCTCGACTTCTTTGTTGATAAAAGCGGTGATAGCGTCGGCCGCACTGCTGAGCGTTGATTTTCGAGCCCGGGCAATGGCTTCGCCATAAGCCAAGCGGCCTTGGTCATTGGTGCTTTCGGAGGTGCCGAGTTGTGAGTGGTATTCGGACAGCGTCGTGTAGCGGGTTTTTAATAGTGCTTGCTTTAAAGAATTGAAGAGAGTTGGGTCTTGGCTGGGGAGAGTGTTGAGTTGGCTAAGAGCAGGGGTCTTGAGCCGTTGCAACTCTTCTTTAGGTAGGGTCCAGGTTGCATGGGTTGCGTTGGAGGGTGAAATGGTTAGTTTCGACCTTAGACGTGAGAAAACAGTTTGTTTGTATGATTTTGTTATAAGTTCTGCACGGCTATGTACGGAATTATTTATGGCAGGCCCATATATATCGTATTCTAAGTAATTGATCGTATGAAGTTTTTGAGCGATTTTTTTATCTATGGTTTTGTGGAACTCTTGTTGAGCTAGAGTGCTTTCAAGTGAAAACGCAATTAGTGTAGTTGGATATGTTGGATGTGTTGTGTCTGTTGGTGGGTTAGAAATGGAAAGGATTATTTTATTGGATTTATAGCAGCTTTTTGATAGGAAAGTTGCCTTTGCGATAAGTTTGTACTGCTCCGTGTTGCCAGCTATTTCGTGGAGTTCGATTGTGATAGTTGCAATTTTTTCACCCTTATCATAGAGATCTTTATAGTCGTATCTGATGACTGTAAAGGGGGCTGAGATAAAGAGTTTTGCAGGTAACCATGTATCCTGCATTTCGGCCGAAATGTTGATGTATTTCTGGTCGTTGGTTAACGGCGCTTTAATGTCTATTGTTCCTAAGGATGGAATACCATATTTCTTGGTCAGGGTGTCCTGTTTCGTGGCGGTGAGCCACGACAGTTGGTTCTTGGTATTCTCCTTCGGTTGCAGCTCGATAAGTGGGCCTGTGTACGGGTGCTGAACCGTTCGTGGGTCCTGGAACAAGTCAAACCAATTTTTTGCTAAATTTTCTTGGATGGGTTTTTTTTCGTTGTCAATGTCGAGCGATTTGCTTTCCAGTAACAATAGGTCCTTCATCACAAAGAAATATTTTTCATCTGTTATGGTACGCGAGGAGGCATCGAATAATAGTACGGTCAACCAGGGGTCATCCAGTCGATCACCTTCAATGTTAACCATGACCATCAAGCCAGGTTTGAATTCTTTGGTCTTTAGATATTTGTTTTTCGATAATTCGAATTCGAATTTTCCCTTGTCATCATGCCCGTCCAGGCACAACAGTTCATTGGTAGGGGTCCACATACCGTCTGTCTGCTGGTAGCTGAAACAGACCCGCAGGGCGTAGTAGCGGCTAGGTTTATTGTCCTTATCCGGGATTGCGGTGGTATCGCGCTCCACCCAAACGGCATAGCGACGCCCGGCGATAACGACCGGGCGGACCAGGTCGATATAATCACGCTTGTCCTCCGCAATCCGTTTTTGCACGGCGTCAGACGCTCGCTCTTTAGCCTTCTCTTCCTCAACAGTGCCATTTCCTTTGACATATTTCTTAGCTTCGGGAAGTGGGGTTACTGCCATCTGCCCGTTGACCGTAAGTGTGATCTTTTCCCACTCGCTCCACGCCAGCATGCTTGGCGCACTTGGGGCGTCCTTCTTGTCGCGTTCGGACATATCCAATGTTCGCCAGTAATACTCGGTAGGCTCGACGTTGGTCTTGCCGATGAAGTGATAGATATCCTTCAACGGTGAAGTGCCGTTGGCATACACCGAAATCGGCTGAATATTGCTGACCTTCTCAAAGGAACTGAGGTAATCCAGCATCGCAATATTGACGTCATCCTCCGTGCACTTGCCCTGGGAGAGTGCGGTTTCCAGGTCTTTGAACGCGGTGGTCTTGCGCTGTCGACGGGTGGGGTCGATGAAGTTTTGCGGTTCGTTTTGCGCGTCCTTGCGCAGCTTCCAGCGTTCGTAACTGCTGCTGAAATTTTCCCACTCGTCATGTTCTTCTCTGGTGATCTCGGTGTTGCGGTAGCCGTTTTCCAGGTGCGAGTGAATCTGATGCAGGTAGCGCTGCAGGCTGGCGGTGGCCGAAAGTGTGCGAGTAGTGAGCGGTTCGTGGGACACCTGCAGGTCGATCAGTAGGTAGTCGGCTAGGGTCTGCGGGCTGATGACCCAGTCACGCGCGACGTCCTTGGGCGCCCAATGGACGATCATCCATTGCATCAGCGCGTCACGCCAGGCGATGCTCAGTTGTGCGTCGAGTGCCTTGCGCTGCTTGTTGGAACAGCCCTTGCGAAGGGCGATGGCAGCTTGCTCGAAAGGCGCGTAGTCCTTGGCCTTGGGAAGTGTGCCCAGTTCGAGCAGGGTGTCTACCGCAAGGTTGTGCTTTTTCGCCTGTTCCAGTAGGCGCAGTAGCCGATCAAGTTCCTGCAGCGTCGAGGGCGGCGCCGTGCCTGCCAAGGCGGTGAGCGCGCCGCTGGGTTGGCCGAGCAGCCGTTCGAGCGCGCTCCAGGCGTTATTGCCCTGGGTGCCCTCCTGCGGGCCGCCGGCCTCAGTGTCAAACTCGGCCAGGTATTTCAATACATCGGGCTCCCCCTGACCCGGTGCCAGCCCGGCCAGCAGAGCTTTGTAGCAACTGAATTGATAGACGGTGGTGAGGTCGAGGGGGCGGCAGGTGTTCTTCGTCTTGCCTTTGAGGGCGAACCGGCCAGGGGTCAGCGAGACTTGCATGAGCATCTTAGCGCTGAGGTTGAACAGCTTCACCACGTCGCTGTGGCGCTGCAGCGTGGACCACTGCAGATAGTCGCTGGCCGTGAAGCAACTGAGTGCAGTGGAGCCCTTGGCGCGTTGCAGGGCAATGGCTTTGATGCTGTCTGTCAGTGTTTGGGGGTCGATTTTTGCCCAACGCAGCAGGGGCTCTACAAGGTTCTTGGCCTCAAGCCCCAGCGCGTTGCGCAGTGCCTCGTGCAGGGTGTCGAGGCTCTGGGTAGTGTTGGGCTTGAATGCGTTTTCCCATGCGTTCGAAAGGTAGGGAACCTGTTGACTCAGCAGCCTGGCCAGCCGCTGGGTATCCATCCCTTGCTGCTGCACCCACTCCATGGCCTGGGTCACGCCGGTGATCACGTCGACGATGTCCGCCTGGCCGGTTTTCGCCAGCAAGCTCGGCTTGCCGGCCAGTTGCTGGCGGTAGATGGGTTGTTCGTCCATCAACAGCTCAAGCAGGCACAGCCCTTGCTGGGTGGAGGTGCCGAACACGCGTGCCAGGGCAACGATCCGGTAGCAGGCCGAAACCACCGCCAATGACCGTGTTGGCTTCGCCAGGCCCTGGGCGGTGGTGACCCAGCCGAGGATTACACGCAGCAAGGCGTCGTCCAGGTTCAGCGCCAGGCTGAGCTGCTTCACGGTCAGCCCGTCGTCACCGCTGGTGGCCAGGGGATCGAACGCACTGTCGTCGAGGGACAATACAGGCGCTGCGGGCTTGGTCTCGTCACTGTTGGCCGGTGCGAACAACTGGTCGTAGAACGACGCCTGTCGGTCAGTAGCGTAGGGCGAGATGGCATCGATAAGCGCGGCATATTGCCAGGGGGTGACCTGGTATTTCTGTTGCAAATGGCGGAACTGGCCCAGGGCGCGCAGGGTGTTTTCAGTCAGCTGGTAGTCTGCCTGCTGACCCTCTGCGCGTAGCGCGGCCATGACCAGCCCATCGCACTCTGCGGCGTTCAGGCCCAGGGCACGCTGTACGCGCAGGATGCGAAGCATGCGGTCGAGGTGGGCCTCCGTGAGGCCGGTGATCGCCACGGTCTTCTCCGCCGACGGCGACTCGCTGAGGTACAGCGGTGTGCCTGCATTGTTGATGAATGTCGCGCCGTGCACCGCGCTCGATGCCACGGCTGCCGAGGCAACATAGGCGCTGCGGTTCACGCTGGTATTACCCTTACCGACAGCGTTGACGGCCAACAGCTTGCGCAACTCCCGCCGGGTAAGCCCTAGCGCTTTGGTTAACTTTTGTGTGGTATCGGTGGACGCCAGTGTCAGGTCGTCCTGACTTTTTTTGCTCAGCAAGAGCGCCTGCAGTTGTGATGCGAAGCCGTTGCTCAGCAAGGTGGCGGAGCGCAGGGCGGCGAGGGCGAGGTTGTCGAAGATGAAGGCGGGGTGGCCTGCATCGGGGCTGCTTAGCACGTCCAAGATCAGTAGGTTTTTGGCTGCCAGGGTGGCCTTGATCGACTCCCAGGCATAGTGGAAGGGCACGTTGGCGTTGTACACCCCCTTGGCAACCGTCGGCTGCAGCGATTGCTTCGCAGTCAGGGCCTCTTGAGCACGGCTTTCCAGCAGGCCCAACACAAGACGTACCTTGGGCAGGATTTTACGGGTGGTCTTGTCGTCGAGTGTTAGCGCCAGCAGGTCGGGGCGCCGCTTCAACAGGGTGATCGACGCGCTGGCCTTCGCCCGCACCTCGAACGCCAGGATCAATTCCTTGAGATGGACTAGATAGGCCAGCCGGCTGTTGTTGGCCATCAGTGCTCCGGGGGCACAGCGGGTCTGGTCATCCGTGAACAGGCCCATGTAGGTAGTGGCGTCAGGACGTTTAGCGGGGGCTGAGTTGCTGCTTGCCGAGGTGATGTCGTTCATGGCAGTGACCTTGACGTTCCGTGCAGAGGTCCGGACAGGACCGATGACCCGAATCTACTCGCGGTCGAGAACGTGCACACCTGGCAAAAATGCTAGTTTTGATGGCGCATTCGAAGGCCATAACGGCTTTCAGGGGCTTGGCTTTCTGGGCGCGCATATCCCACTTGAGGGTGCCGTGGTATTAGCGTTTTGTTGATGAGTATCCGGTGACGCTGACGGGAAGGTGCAGAAGTTCAGGATGCGGGAGATCAGTGTGGCGGAGATCTCAGCTCTATCTGCGGGTTGAAAGGTTGGCCGAACTGGCCTTTTCGCGGGTAAACCCGCTCCCACAGGTACATCACCGCTTACATGGGCTGTGATGTACTTGTGGGAGCGGGTTTACCCGTCAAGGGGGCAGTGTAATTGCCTTTTTGTCACTGCCGACCACAGCGCTTCTGCCAACAAACCAACGGTCATATTTGAGTTTTGGCTGAAACTGGTTTCAAAGGCATGGCGCAGCTCCCTACCCGCATCTTCAAGGATGTCATCATCAAACTTTTCAAGCACAGTGGATGAGACAAGCAGAGCCGCGTCGGCCTTGGCATCCCGAAGGCTTTCCAGAACGTAGGCCTCATACTCTGCCCGCTCAGCGGGAGAGATGACATCTGCTTCCATGGGGAGTCTCCTGTTCTGGTTGGGAGTCTCATCATCGAAGCAACGTGCAGACACCGCTACTGGCAAAAATATCAGTAGCGGTGGTCTACCCTTAAGCCTTCACCGGTGGCTCCTGGCTCGGCGGGTCGCCCACCGTCGGCGGCACGGTCGGCTTGATCGGCAGCTCGTCCGGGTCCTCCTCCGGCACGGGTGGCGGCAAGCTGGGGTCGTCGATGTTCGGATCGGGGGTTTCCGGTGGAATGGGAATGTTCATGGCCTGACCTCGCGTGGGTGAATGAAGAGGTGCTGCAGGCTCTGACTGTCAGGGGCTGCCGTTCGCTCAATTTATTTGAACCCCTACGCCCGCGCCCGGCTCTGAACCCTTACCGCCACCAGCCTAAGGGAGCAAGGTCCGATGTCACGAAACGAGCCCTTCGAAAGCGTGCCCATGGCGAACGATCACCCAGACCAGGCCATCAGCCTGGCCCAGGCGCTGCTGGCGCCGCGTATCGTGATCGAAAGCACGCAACCTGCGCTCGACGGCGGCATGTTCGCCACCAAGGCCATCAGCGGCCAGGCGGTCGCGGTCAGCAGCAAGGTTTACAGCGACGGCCATGACCGCCTCGCTGTGATGCTCAACTGGCGCCAGGCCCACAGCCGACGCTGGCACTGCGTGCCTATGCATTCACCCGGCAATGACCTGTGGCTGGGCGAGTTCACCCCAACTGAGCTGGGCCCGCACCTGTTCAGCATCGAGGCGTGGATCGACCCGTTCGCCACCTATTGCCACGACCTGGAGAAGAAGTACCACGCTGGCGTCGAGGTCAAGCTGGAGCTTGAGGAAGGCCGTCTTCTGTTGGGCAAAGGCGCAGAGCGCAGCGAGGGCTTCTTGCGTGAACAGATCGAAGCCTTGCAGGCCCGGCTGCCGACACTGCCTGAGGATGACCAGGTGGCGCTGTTGCTGGGCCCCGAAGCCACACGGCTGATGACCGAAGCCGAGCACCGCAGCTACCTTACCCGCAGCAGCGAATTCCCGGTCGACGTCGACCGCCCGGCGGCGCAGTTCGCCAGCTGGTATGAATTGTTCCCGCGCTCGATCACCGACAGCCCCGAGCGCCATGGCACCTTCAACGACGTGCACGAACGCCTGCCGATGATCCGCGACATGGGCTTTGACGTGCTGTACTTCCCGCCCATTCACCCGATTGGCAAAAAACACCGCAAGGGCCGCAACAATGCCTTGCAGGCAGAGCCCAATGACCCAGGCAGCCCTTACGCCATCGGCAGCCCCGAAGGCGGGCACGACGCCATTCACCCAGCGCTGGGCACCCGCGAAGACTTCCGCCGCCTGGTGGCCGCCGCCGCTGAGCATGGCCTGGAAATCGCCCTGGACTTCGCCATCCAGTGCTCGCAAGACCACCCTTGGCTCAAAGAACACCCCGGCTGGTTCAGCTGGCGCCCCGACGGCACCATCCGCTATGCGGAAAACCCGCCGAAAAAGTACCAGGACATCGTCAACGTCGACTTCTATGCCCCAGAGGCCGTGCCTTCGCTGTGGTTGGCGCTGCGCGACGTCGTGGTTGGTTGGGTCGAGGAGGGCGTGAAGACCTTCCGCGTCGATAACCCGCACACCAAACCGTTGCCGTTCTGGCAATGGCTGATCGCCAATGTGCGCAGCCAGCACCCGGACGTGATTTTTCTGGCCGAGGCCTTCACCAAGCCGGCGATGATGGCGCGCTTGGGCAAGGTCGGTTACACCCAGAGCTACACCTATTTCACCTGGCGCAACAGCAAGCAGGAGCTGCGCGAGTTTTACGAAGAGCTCAACCAGCCGCCGTGGAGCCTGTGCTACCGGCCCAACTTCTTCGTCAACACGCCAGATATCAACCCGTTTTTCCTGCACACCTCGGGGCGGGCGGGTTTTCTTATTCGCGCGGCCTTGGCGACCATGGGTTCGGGGTTGTGGGGCATGTATTCGGGCTTCGAACTGTGCGAAGCCACGCCGCTGCCGGGTAAAGAGGAATACTTGGACTCGGAGAAGTACGAAATCCGCCCGCGTGATTTCACCCAACCCGGCAACATCATTGCCGAAATCGCCCAGCTCAACCGTATCCGCCGACAGAACCGCGCCTTGCAGACTCACCTTGGGGTGGCGTTTTTCAATTGCTGGAACGACAACATCCTGTACTTCGCCAAGCGTACGCCCGAGCGCGACAACTTCATTTTGGTGGCGATCAGCCTCGACCCGCACAACGCCCAGGAAGCCAGCTTCGAGCTGCCGCTGTGGGAGTTGGGCCTGGACGACAGCGCCGACACTGTTGGCGAAGACCTGATGAACGGCCACCGCTGGACCTGGCATGGCAAGACCCAATGGATGCGCATCGAGCCCTGGCATCAGCCGTTTGGTATCTGGCGTATCGAGAAATCCATTTAGGGGGGGCGCTGCGCGCCCCATTCGCGGGACAAGCCCGCTCCCACACACGCACACGGGCAGTGCAAGCCCTGGGGTTGTGAGCAAGACAGTTTACAAGGTCCACACACATCCTGTGGGAGCGGGCTTGTCCCGCGAATGGGCTGCAACGCAGCCCCACGAAGACTATCCGGTCTTGCAGAACTGAAAGGAGTCACCCATGGCCAAGCGTTCCCGACCAGCAGCCTTCATCGATGACCCGCTGTGGTACAAGGACGCGGTGATTTATCAGCTGCACATCAAGTCGTTCTTCGACGCCAACAACGACGGCATCGGCGATTTCGCAGGCTTGATCAGCAAGCTCGACTACATCGCCGAACTGGGCGTCAACACGCTCTGGCTGCTGCCGTTCTACCCCTCGCCACGGCGCGATGACGGCTACGACATCGCCGAATACAAAGCCGTGCACCCCGACTACGGCAGCATGGCCGATGCGCGGCGCTTCATCGCAGAGGCGCACAAGCGCGGCCTGCGGGTGATTACCGAACTGGTCATCAACCACACCTCCGACCAGCACCCGTGGTTCCAGCGCGCCCGCCTGGCCAAGCGGGGCAGCAAGGCACGCGACTTCTACGTGTGGTCGGATGACGACCAGAAGTACGACGGCACGCGCATCATCTTCCTCGACACCGAGAAGTCCAACTGGACCTGGGACCCAGTCGCCGGCCAGTACTTCTGGCACCGCTTCTATTCGCACCAGCCAGACCTGAACTTCGACAACCCGCAGGTGCTGAAGGCGGTGATCGGGGTGATGCGCTTCTGGCTCGACCTGGGTGTTGACGGCCTGCGCCTGGACGCCATCCCCTACCTGATCGAGCGCGACGGCACCAACAACGAAAACCTCCCCGAGACCCACCGGGTGCTCAAGGCGATCCGTGCCGAGATCGACGCCAACTACCCCGACCGCATGCTGCTGGCCGAAGCCAATCAATGGCCCGAAGACACCCGCCCGTACTTTGGCGAGGGCGATGGCGACGAATGCCACATGGCCTTTCACTTCCCGCTGATGCCGCGCATGTACATGGCCCTGGCCATGGAGGACCGCTTCCCGATCACCGACATCCTGCGCCAAACTCCGGAAATCCCCGCCAACAGCCAGTGGGCGATTTTCCTGCGCAACCACGATGAGCTGACCCTGGAGATGGTCACCGACCGCGAACGCGACTACCTGTGGAACTACTACGCCGAAGACCGCCGCGCCCGCATCAACCTTGGCATCCGCCGCCGCCTGGCGCCGCTGTTGCAACGTGACCGACGGCGCATCGAACTGCTGACCAGCCTGCTGCTGTCGATGCCCGGCACACCGACCTTGTACTACGGCGATGAACTGGGCATGGGCGATAACATCTACCTGGGCGACCGCGACGGCGTGCGCACCCCCATGCAATGGTCGCCGGACCGCAACGGCGGGTTCTCTCGCGCCGACCCGCAGCGCCTGGTGCTGCCACCGATCATGGACCCGCTGTACGGCTACCAGACAGTCAACGTCGAGGCCCAGTCCCACGACCCGCATTCGCTGCTCAACTGGAACCGCCGCCTGCTGGCGGTGCGCAACCAGCAGAAGGCGTTTGGCCGTGGCAGCATCCGCATGCTCACACCGAGCAACCGGCGCATCCTCGCGTACATCCGCGAATACACCGACCAAGAGGGCAACAGCGAAGTGATTCTTTGCGTGGCCAACGTGTCCCGCGCCGCCCAGGCCGCAGAACTCGAGCTGTCGCAATACGCCGATAAAGTACCGGTGGAGATGCTGGGCGGCAGCGCCTTTCCCCCGATCGGCCAGCTGCCGTTTTTGCTGACATTGCCGCCCTATGCTTTTTACTGGTTCCTGCTGGCGTCGCACGACCGCATGCCCAGCTGGCATATCCAGGCCACCGAGGGGTTACCCGAATTGACCACACTGGTGCTGCGCAAGCGCCTGGAAGAGCTGCTCGAGGCGCCTTCCAGCGATATGTTGGAAAGCTCGATCCTGCCGCAATACCTGCCCAAACGGCGCTGGTTCGCCGGCAAGGAAGGGCCCATCGACCAGGTTCGCCTGCGTTATGGCGTGCGTTTTGGCACGGCCACCACGCCGGTATTGCTCGGCGAACTGGAAGTGCTCAGCGATGGCGTCGCCAACCACTACCAACTGCCGTTCGGCCTGTTGCCCGAAGAGCAGATCAACAGCGCCTTGCCCCAGCAGCTGGCATTGTCGCGCGTGCGCCGTGGCCGACAGGTTGGTTTGATCACCGACGCCTTCGTCCTTGAGCCATTTATCCGCGCCGTGCTGCGGGCCTGCCAGGAACGCCACCGGCTGCCCTGCGGCAATGGCTTGGGCGAGCTGCGTTTCGAATGCACCGAACAGCTTGCCAAGCTGGGGCTCACCGAAGAGAGCCCTGTGCGCTACCTCAGCGCCGAGCAGTCCAACAGCTCGGTGGTGGTTGCCGATCGGGTGGTGCTCAAGCTGATTCGCCGGGTCAACCCAGGCATTCATCCAGAACTTGAGATGAGCGCCTACCTGACTGCGGCGGGCTTTACCAATATTTCGCCGCTGCTGGGGTGGGTCAGCCGCGTGGACGAGCACGCCACCCCGCACTTGTTGATGATCGCCCAGGGCTACCTGAGCAATCAGGGCGATGCCTGGGCCTGGACCCAGAACACCCTGGAACGGGCCATCCGCGACGAGATGGAACCGACCAGTTCGGCCAGCGAAGCCCACACCGATGCTTTGGCCGAACTCGATGGCTTTGCTGCCTTGTTGGGCCAGCGTCTGGGCGAGATGCACGTGTTGTTGGCAGCACCAACCGAAGATGCGGCCTTTCAGCCGCGCACAAGCGATGCCCAGGACAGCGAGCGCTGGAGCACCCAGATCACTGCCGAGCTGACCCACGCCCTCGACCTGCTGGCCCAGCACCGCGACAGCCTGGACAGCGACAGCCAGGCGTTGGTCGACGACCTGCAGCAACAGCGCGACGGCCTGACCCAGCACATCGACAACCTCGCCCGCCAGGCCCAAGGCGGCCTGTTGATGCGCGTGCATGGCGACCTGCACCTGGGCCAGGTACTGGTGGTGCAGGGCGATGCTTACCTGATCGATTTTGAGGGCGAACCGGCGCGCCCACTGGAAGAACGCCGGGCGCGTCACAGCCCCTACAAAGATGTCAGCGGCGTGCTGCGATCCTTCGACTATGCTGCTGCGATGATTCTGCGCAACGCCTCTGCGGTGGACCTTTCCGACCCGGCGCGCAAGGCTCGGCAACGGGTTGCCAGGCACTACCTGCACCAATCCCGCCATGCGTTTGTCGAGGCTTATGGCTTGGCTACCGCTGCCATGCCCCACGCCTGGCAACAGGCCGAAGGCGAGCGCGCCGCGCTGGAATTGTTCTGCCTGGAAAAGGCCGCGTACGAAATTACATACGAAGCTGAAAATCGACCGAATTGGCTGGCCGTGCCTTTGCATGGCTTGCATGGACTGATCAGTACCTGGGGAGAGTCATAGATGAATGCAACCACGCGTGATACCGGCGGTCTTCGGCAACGGGACCTCGACGCCCTGGCCCGCGCCGAGCACGCCGATCCATTTGCGGTACTTGGCCCCCATGGCGACGGCGCCGGCGGGCAGTGGGTCCGCGCCTTCCTGCCTAATGCCCTGAATGCGCGCGTGCTGTCGCGCCACGACGGCCGCGTGCTCGCCGAAATGGTGCAGGCCAGCTTGCCTGGGCTGTTTACCGCGCACCTTGATGACGCACAGCCTTACCTGTTGCAAATCGGCTGGGCCGGTGGTGAGCAGGTGACCGAAGACCCGTACAGCTTTGGCCCGCAGTTGGGTGACATGGACCTCTACCTGTTCGCCGAAGGCAACCACCGCGACCTGTCCGGGCGTTTTGGTGCCCAGCCGATGCAGGCCGATGGCATCGACGGCGTGTGCTTCTCGGTGTGGGCGCCGAATGCGCGGCGGGTGTCGGTGGTGGGTGACTTCAACAATTGGGATGGCCGCCGCCACCCCATGCGCCTGCGCCACAGTGCCGGGGTGTGGGAGCTGTTCGTGCCGCGGCTTGGCGTGGGTGAAACCTACAAGTTCGAAGTGTTGGGCAAAGAGGGCGTACTGCCGCTGAAAGCCGACCCGCTGGCCCGCGCCACCGAGCTGCCGCCGAGCACCGCGTCGAAGGTCGCAGGTGCGCTCAGCCACCCCTGGCAAGACCACGACTGGATGGCGCAGCGTGCACAACGTCACGCCTACAACGCACCCCTGTCGATCTACGAATTGCATGTCGGCTCGTGGCAGTGCGAGCTGGATGACCTGGGCGAGGTGGCGCGTTATTACAACTGGCGCGAGCTGGCCGAGCGCCTGGTGCCCTATGTGCAGGCGCTGGGCTTTACCCACATCGAACTGATGCCGATCATGGAGCACCCGTTCGGCGGCTCCTGGGGCTATCAGCCCCTGTCGATGTTCGCGCCCACCTCACGCTACGGCAGTGCCGAAGACTTCGCGGCCTTCATCGATGCCTGCCACCAAGGCGGCATCGGCGTGATCCTCGATTGGGTGCCGGCGCATTTCCCTACCGACGAGCACGGCCTGGCACGCTTCGACGGCACGGCCCTGTACGAATACGAAAACCCCCTGGAGGGCTACCACCAGGACTGGAACACGCTGATCTACAACCTTGGGCGCAATGAGGTGCGTGGCTTCATGCTGGCCTCGGCATTGCTCTGGCTCAAGCAGTTCCACATCGACGGCCTGCGTGTTGATGCGGTGGCGTCGATGCTGTACCGCGACTACTCGCGCAAGGCCGGCGAATGGGTGCCTAACCGCCATGGTGGGCGCGAGAACCTGGAGGCCATCGATTTCATCCGCCACCTCAATGGCGTCGCGGCGCACGAAGCCCCTGGCGCGTTGATCATCGCCGAAGAATCCACCGCCTGGCCCGGCGTCAGCCAGCCGATCCAGCAGGGCGGCCTGGGCTTTGCCTACAAGTGGAACATGGGCTGGATGCACGACACCTTGCACTACATCCAGAACGACCCGATTCACCGCACTTATCATCACAACGAGATGAGTTTCGGGCTGATCTATGCCTATTCCGAGCACTTCATCCTGCCGATTTCCCACGATGAGGTGGTGCACGGCAAGCACTCGCTGATCGACAAGATGCCAGGCGACCGCTGGCAGAAGTTCGCCAACCTGCGTGCCTACCTCACGTTCATGTGGGCGCACCCGGGCAAGAAGCTGTTGTTCATGGGCTGTGAATTTGGCCAGTGGCGCGAGTGGAACCATGACAGCGAGCTGGACTGGTACCTGCTGCAGTACCCTGAGCACAAGGGCGTGCAGCGCCTGGTCGGCGACCTTAACCGCCTGTACCGCGAGGTGCCTGCGCTGCATGAGCAGGACTGCCAGCCCCAGGGCTTCCAGTGGCTGATCGGTGATGACGCGCAAAACAGCGTGTATGCCTGGCTGCGCTGGAGCAGCAATGGCGAGCCGTTGCTGGTGGTGGCTAACTTCACCCCGGTGCCGCGCGAGGGGTATCGCATTGGCGTGCCGTTTGGCGAGCGTTGGGAAGAGCTGCTCAACAGCGATGCCGAACTGTATGCCGGGTCCAACGTGGGTAACCTGGGGGCAGTGGTAAGTGAAGCCGTCACCAGCCATGGGCAGCCGTTGTCGCTGGCGCTCAACCTGCCGCCGCTGGGCGTGTTGATCCTCAAGCCTGCCTGATAGGGTTTGCCTGATACGGCCTTTTCGCGGGTAAACCCGCTCCCACAGGTACTTCACTGCCCTCAGGACCAGTGATATACCTGTGGGAGCGGGTTTACCCGCGAAGAGGGCACCGCCGCATTAAGCCTTCACCACCGCATCCGCACCCCAAGGCTGCCGATCAGCCCATTGAGGTCATTGTCATCCACATCGCTGCTGTAATCCGCACTCACGAACAGCGCCACATTCGGCGTCACCCGGGCCACCAGGCCCAACCCTAATTCCACGGTGGTCGAGTACCGCGAGCTGGAGATCTTGTCGACCTGGTCCAGCTTCACCTCTTCAGCATTGCTGAAGTCATACCAGACGTTGGTGCGTACATAGGGTTCGATGGGCATGCCGCGCACTTCGTAGCGCCCGGACAATTTGGCACCGACCCGGCCGCTCCAGCTGGGCTGGCTGTCGAACGCCTGCAATGTCTCTTCCTGCACGCGGCTGCCGGGGAAAAACTGTTGGTTGATCAACTGAGCCTGTGGCTCGATCACCCAACCGCCGCCCAAGCCGATCGGGAAGCCGCCTTCCAGGGAGAAGGTCATGGCATGGCCGCTGTCGTCCAGGCGCTGGCCGCTTTCGCCACGGCCATTGATGTCGATGCGCGAACCCATGGCCACGGCATCCAGGTGCCAACCCCGTTCATGGGTCATGCTCCAGTACACCCCCAGGCTCTCGCCACTCAGGTTCACCGCATTGCGTTGCTTGTCGCCCAGCAGCGGGCGAATACCGTTGAAGCTGCTTTGCAGGTTGTTGTGGCCGACAAAAATACCCGCGCGGTGCACATTGCCTGCGCCGGTCTCGCGCAGGAACAGGTCTGGGCCGACCAGCAGTTGCTGGCTGGGGGCTTCGAGTTGGTCAGGCGGTTGTGCACCGGTGCGCGTGGCACCGGGGAAAAACTGCGACCACTGGCTGGCGACCAGGTCCGGTGCCGCCTGCCCGTGGCGTTCGGTCATTTTTTCCGAGAACGCGTTCAATGTGCCGAGGCTCACGCCGCTGGCGCTGACCGGGTCGAGCGATAGCTGCGGCATCGCCGGTTGCTGCAGGAAGCTGGGGGAGGTTGGGTCGTCCTGCAGTTCGAATGCGAAAGTTTCCACTGGGGTTGCCAGAAGCAGCGACGTGGAAACCGCGTAGAAAATGCTGTCGAAGCGCAAGGGATTCGAGGTTCTTTTCATGGCGGATCTCCGTTTATTTTTGTGGTACAGCCCAAGGACCTGGCCTGTTGTCACGAGCTGTACGGCAAAAACAGTGGGCGACCCAAACCAGCACGCCTGCTTTCGCAAACGCGCACGAAGGCGCGAGCTAGAGGCCCGGCGCGAGATCTTTACGACTAGATAATGTTCAGCTAAGGAGAGGGAGCGGCTTGCGTCAAGAAAGCGTGAAGGTTGTGTTCATTGCACATGATTTGGTTCAAGTGGCTGATTTGTTGAGTTAAATAGTCGGGTATAGCAAGGTTCGCTATTTGCCGCTGCCTGGCTATGAAGAATGATTGCTACAGCTTGACCTCGACCGACAGCGGCAGATGGTCGGAGAGGTGCGTCCAGGGTTTGTGCCCCAGAATTTGCGGCGCACCGCTTCGCCCAGTTCCGGCAGGATGAAGCGCCGGTTGGAGCCGTGAAACCCTTGTGGGTGTTGACCGTCAGGACCCACAGCCGGTGAACGGCTGGGGCCTGGTCAACAGTGGCGAAACCGGGCCCCTGAGGTTCACTCTTCCTCGTGCTGCAACACCATCAACAGCATCGAGCGCCCCTTCACCTCGAAGGTACTCTCGAACTGCAAGTGCTGCCCCTTGCGCAGCTCTGGCCGATCCGTGTCGACCAGGCAGCTCCAGTAGTCCCCTTCGGGCACCGCCGGCAGCTGGAACGGCACGGTATCGTGGTGGGCATTGACGATCAGCAGCACCGTCGCCTCGGCGCCGGGCCGGGCGATGCCGCTGACCTGTGCACGCCCGTCGATCAGCATGCCCAGGCAGCGGCCATGGGGGTCTTCCCACTGCTCGACGCTCATCTCGCTGCCATCCGGCGCCAGCCAGGTGACATCCTTGACCCCGATCGCCTCGTTGTAATCGCCGACCAAAAAGCGTGAGCGGCGCAGCACCGGGTAGGCCAGGCGCAGCCGGGTCAGGCGCTTGACGAAGGCCAGCAGCGCGGTGCCGTCTTCGTCCAGGTCCCAGTTGACCCAGCCGATCTCGCTGTCCTGGCAATAGGCGTTGTTGTTGCCATGCTGGGTGCGGCTGAACTCGTCGCCAGCGACAATCATCGGCGTGCCCTGGGCGAACAGCAGGGTGGCGAAGAAGTTGCGCATCTGGCGCATGCGCAGGGCGTTGATTTCAGGGTCTTCGGTAGGCCCTTCGGCGCCGCAGTTCCAGGACAGGTTGTTGTCGGTGCCGTCCTGGTTATTCTCGTCGTTGTCCTCGTTGTGCTTGCCGTTGTACGACACCAGGTCGCGCAAGGTGAAGCCATCGTGGGCGGTGACGAAATTGACCGAGGCATAGGGGCGCCGACCACGGTTGTTGAACATGTCCCCTGACGCGGTCATGCGCGAGGCGAAGTCGGCCAACTGGCCTTCGTCACCTTTCCAGAATGCCCGCACGGTGTCGCGGAAGCGGTCGTTCCACTCTGCCCAGCCCGGCGCGAAGTTACCCACCTGATAGCCGCCAGGGCCGCAGTCCCAAGGTTCGGCAATCAGTTTGACCTGGCTCAGCATCGGGTCCTGGCGGCACGCGACGAGGAAGCCGTGGCGTTCGCTGTAGCCGTCGTGGTAGCGGCCGAGGATGGTGGCCAGGTCGAAGCGGAAGCCATCCACATGCATCTCGCCGGCCCAGTAGCGCAGCGAGTCGGTGACCAGCTGCAGCACGCACGGGTGGCTCAGGTCGAGGGTATTGCCGGTGCCGGAGTCGTTGATGTAGTAACGCTTGTCGTCGGGCATCAGCCGGTAGTAGGAGGCGTTGTCGATGCCGCGCATGGACAGCGTCGGGCCTCGCTCGTTGCCCTCGGCGGTGTGGTTGTAGACCACATCCAGGATCACCTCCAGCCCGGCGTCATGCAGGTGCGCGACCATCTCCTTGAACTCGGCGATCTTGCCGCTGGCGAGGTAACGGGGGTGTGGTGCGAAGAAGGCGATGCTGTTGTAGCCCCAGTAATTGTTCAGGCCTTTGTCCAGCAGGTGCTGGTCGTTGACGAAGGCATGGATCGGCAGCAGCTCGATACTGGAAACGCCCAGCTCTTTGATGTGCTTGAGCAGCTCGTCGTTGGCCAGGCCAGCGAAGGTCCCGCGCAGTTCTTCGGGCACCGCCGGGTGGCGCATGCTGATGCCGCGGGTGTGGGCTTCGTAGAGGATGGTGCGCTCCCAGGGCACCTGCACACGCTGATCGCGGCCCCAGGTGAAGGCCGGGTCGATGACTTTGCATTTGGGCACGAAGGGCGCGCTGTCGCGTTCATCGAACGACAGGTCACCGTCGGGGTGGCCGATGGTGTAGCCGAACAGTGCCTCGGACCATTTCAGGCTGCCGACCAGTTGTTTGGCGTACGGGTCGATCAGCAGTTTGTTGGGGTTGAAACGGTGGCCGTTCTCGGGCTCGTAAGGGCCGTAGACGCGGTAGCCGTAGACCAGCCCCGGGTGCGCGTCGGGCAGGTAGCCGTGGTAGATCTCGTCGGTGTATTCCGGCAGCTCGATGCGTTCGATTTCCTGCTCGCCGGTGGAGTCGAACAGGCACAGCTCGACCTTGGTGGCGTTGGCCGAGAACAGGGCGAAGTTGACCCCAAGCCCGTCCCAGGTGGCGCCGAGGGGGAAGGGCATGCCTTCGCGAATGCGCGAGGGGGCGACCGAGCGGGTTTTCTTCGGGGTACGGGGGCTCATGGCAGTCCTCGAGTGACCGTGGTGGAAGGGGGATATGTAGGCCTGACCGGGCCTCTTCGCGGGGCAAGCCCGCTCCCACAGAGCCCCCACTGCCTCAAGCATGGTGATGATCCTGTGGGAGCGGGCTTGCCCCGCGAAGGGGCCCGTTCAGGTTTAACCGGCGGCGGGCTTTTTCACCGCGCGTGGCTTCTTCACAGCTGCAGGTTTTGCAACCGGTTCTGCCGCTACCTTCGGCTTGGCCGCGGCTTTCTTGCGCGGTGCTGCCTTGGGTGCAAGTGCTTCAGCTTCGGCAAGCTTGCGCGCCATCTCCCAGTGGCGTTCCTCCTCACCCACAGGCTTACCTTCCGATTCCCAGATCTGGTAGGCAAATTCACGGATACGTTTCTCATCGACACTCATCATGACGCTCCTGATGCTCAAGATTGTTGTATCAACACATTGACCGGAAATTCCGACAGTACGGCGCTCAACAGCAGCTCCTTTGTAGGGCTGACCGCAGCACTGGGGAAAAGTCCCGTCGAGTTGGCAGGCGACAAGGCAAACGGCAGTATCAGCCGGGTGTCGTCCCAGTTATGGGCCGGGATCAACGGTGTAGGGGCGCCGCCGAGCAGGCTGCTGGCCAGGCGTGGCGCAATGACAATGGCGCGTTCGTCGTCACCCAGGCGGGCAAACGCCAGCACCTTGTCGGCATGCCGACCCTGCACGGTCAGCGGCAGGTAAGCGCCACGCCGGAACAGCTCGGCATGCGCCTGGCGGCAGTCCAGCACCCGCGCGATCAAGGCCTGCTTGATGCGGCCGTCGCGCCAGTGCGCCAGCAACTCGGCGGGGGTAGTGGCGTCGTCCAGGGTGCGGCGCCTGAGCGCGTAATCGACGGGGCGGCGGTTGTCCGGGTCGACCAGGCTGAAGTCCCAGTATTCGTTACCCTGGTACAGGTCGGGCACGCCGGGCACGGTCATGCGCAATAGCGTCTGGACCAACCCATTGAGTGCGCCAGGGCAGGCGATGAGCTGGGCGGCATCGGCCATGGACTTGCGCAACTGCTGGTTCTCGTCATCCAGCAGCAGGCCGTCGATGTAGCTGGCGCAGGCGGCCTCGTAGGCCTCGTTCGGGGCATTCCAGCTGCTGCGCAACTTGGCTTCACGCAGGGCCTTCTGTTGCCATTGCCGCAGGCGCTCGGCGTACTGGCGCAGGGCGCCGTCATCGTGCGGGTCGAGGTTCAGCGGCCAACTGCCCAGCAGCGTCTGCAGCAGCATCAGCTCATCGCCAGGGCTGGGGGCCAGGCCGTCGTCCAGTTGCGCCCGCAGCGGCGCCGCCAACTCGCGCCAATGCTCCACCCGGCTGGCCAGCCACGGGCCGCGTTCGCTGAGCACGGCCAGGCGGGCGCGGGTGTCTTCGCCGCGCTTGTGGTCGTGGGTGGCGGTGGCCAGCAGGCTGTCGGGGAAGTCGCGCAGGCGCCGCTGAGCTTCGTTATGGAACACTTCGCTGCCTGCGCTGAAACGCTCGGCCTCGAAGCCCACATCGTTGCGCGACAGCAACCGGGCGCTGCGGTAGAACGCCGTGTCTTCCACGGCCTTGGCGGCGCTGGGCGCGGTCAGTTGCTGGAAGCGCACACAGGCATGGCGCAAGTGCTTGCGTGGCCGGCCCGGTGGCAGGCGGCGCCAGGGCTGGCCACCGAGCCATTGTTCGAGCTGGTCGAGCAGCGGCCAGTCCGCTTCGCTGAGGTCTTGGCGGGCATTGGCCAAGGCTTGCTGGAAGAAGGCTTCATCTTCTGCAGGGCGGCCGCAGGCGTTGAAGTAGGTGCGGTACACCGGGTAGTGCGCGACCAGCGCCTGCAACGCCCGGCGGATTGCGCCTAGGGTCAGGTCGCGGGTCATCAGGTCGTCGCGGGCCACCTGCAGCAGGGCCTGGGCCACCGATTCGCAGTCACCGGCCAGGCTGGCATTGAGCACCAGGTGGCGTGCCAAGCGTACTTCCTCGGGGAAGTCTGGGCGCTCGCTGACGTTGGCCCACAATTCGGTTAACGGCGCCTCGCCGGCCGGGTCGTGTTGCAACAGCGAGACCTGGTTCATGAACTCGTAGCCGGTGGTGCCGTCGGTATGCCAGTCCTGGTGCAGGTGCTCGTCAGCGCCGAGGATTTTTTCCACGTAGAGGGGGAAGTGTTCCAGCGCCGCGTTCAGCGGCCGCCGCGCTAACAGGCCGTCGACCCGTCGACGCAGTTTGCGGCAATAGCCGCGGGGGTCGGCCAGGCCGTCGATATGGTCGATGCGCAGGCCATCCACCAGGCCGCGCTCGATCAGCTCGAACAGCTTGGCGTGGGTGGCCTCGAACACCGCTGCGCGCTCGACCCGCAGTCCGCCCAGCTCGTTGATGTCGAAGAAGCGCCGCCAGTTGATGTCGTCGGCGGCAGTGCGCCAGCTGGCCAGGCGATAGGTCTGGCGTTCAAGCAGCAGGTGCAGGCGTTTGAGGCCGGCCTCGCTGCGGCTATCGAACGCGATCAGCGCCGATTCGAGGTCGGCGCCGTCGTTTACCAGGCGTGCCAGCTCAGCCTGCAAGGGCAGGGCATCGTTCAGCGGTTGGGCACTGTCGCTCAGCGCGGTGAAGTGCGCGGCCAACGCCTGCAAGGCGGGCTCAGGGCTTTGCGCAAGGATCCAGCCATAGTCGATTGGGCAGATCGGGAAGCGATGGTCGTAATGGGCAACTTCCAGCACGCCGTGCTGCTTGTCGAAGGTCAGCGGGATCTCGCCTTGCTTCAGGGCTGCGCCGTAGTCGCTGCCGAGGAAGGGCAGCAGTAACTGGCCGGCCAGCAGCGGGTCGCTGGAGTGCCACTGAATGTCGAAAAACTCCGCATACGGGCTGCGCCGGCCCCAGGCCAGCAGGCTTTGCCACCAGGGGTTGTCGGCACCGCCCACGGCCATGTGGTTGGACACGGTGTCGAGGATCAGCCCCATGCCGTGCTGGCGCAGGGCGGCGACCAGGCGCTGCAGCGCCGCCTCGCCGCCGAGCTCCGGGTTGACCTGGGTCGGGTCGACCACGTCGTAGCCGTGGCGTGAGCCGGCGCGGGCTTTGAGGATCGGCGAGGCATACAGGTGGCTGATGCCCAACTGGGCGAAGTACGGCACCAGCGGCACCGCGTGGTCGAGGGTGAAGTCGCTGTGAAATTGCAGGCGTAAGGTCGCGGTCAGGGGTTTCATCGGTCACGCTCCCAGGCTTGTTCGCGGGCCTGGGCCAGCAGTTCCAGACGCCGTGCGGCGTCTTCGTCGTCGAGCAGTTCGCGCACCGGCAGGGCAAAGCGCCGGCGCCAGTTGGGGTGGCCTGCAGTGGTGCCAGGCAGGTTGGGTTGCTCGTCGCAGCCCAGCAGGTCTTCGAGGGGCACCAGCACCAGCGGGGCGCGGGTGTGGCCGACGTAGCGGATGGCGGCGTCGATCACGGCGTCGTTATCGGGTAGCGGGCCGTAGTTGGTCTCCAGGGTACGGCGCAGGCCGTTGTGTTCTTTTTGGCGGTCGTGACGCCACTGCAATTCGGTGGCGGCATCGATCAAGTGCAGGCGATGGAACCAGTCGATGTCGCGGGTTTTCCAGCCAGCCGGCCAGCGGCGCCAGGTCATGGGTGCCGGTGGTGGCCAGGGCGCTGTCGGGCCAGTCGAGAATGGGCTTGAAGTGGCCAGGTTGGGTCTGTTCGAAAGGCAGCACGCGCATGCCCAGCACGGCCTTGTCGGCCAGCTGTTCGCGCAGGCCTTCGGGCACGGTGCCGAGGTCTTCGCCGAGGATGACCGCCTGGTGCCGAACCGATTCCAGCGCCAGCAGGCGCAGCAGGTCGTCGAGCGGGTAATTCAGGTAAGCGCCTTCGCTGGGTTTGGCGCCACGCGGGATCAACCACAGCCGGCGCAGGCCCATGACGTGGTCGATGCGCAGGCCACCGGCGTGGGCGAGGTTGGCCCGCAGCATCTCGATGAACGCGCGGTAGCCGTTGCGTTTGAGGCCTTCGGGCGAGAAGGCGCAAATTCCCCAGTCCTGCCCCGAACGGTTGAGAATGTCGGGCGGCGCGCCGACCTTGAGGTTGGCCAGCAACTCGTCCTGGCGGCTCCAGGCCTGGCTGCCGGCGCCGTCGGCACCCACCGCCAAGTCGGCGATCAGGCCGACCGACATGCCATTGCCACGTGCGGCCTCCTGGGCGCGCTGCAGGCTACGTTCGGTCAGCCACTGGCAAAAGGCGTGGAACTCGACCTTGGCCGGGTAGGCGTTGGCGAAGGCCTCGACTTCGGGGTGGTAGGGGTCGTGCCAGGCGCGGGGCCAATTGCGCCAGTCAGCGCCCAGGCCATGCTCCACCGCTTGCGCTTGCAACACTTCGAAGCGGCAATGGTGTTCCAGGGCTTGGCCAGCGGCCGTGCGGTAGCTGTCGAAGTCCTTGCGCAGCGGGTGGTCGCCCTGGCTGAAGTCCTGGTACAGGGCTTCGAGCAGGCGCAGGCGAGCAGCAGCGGCGCGCGGCCAGTCGACCAGCGGCTGCTGCTCTAGGTCTTCGAGCACCTGTTCCAAGCCGCAGGCTTCGATCGCCATGCGCACGGCGCGCTCGCCGAACAGGGCGGCTGGGCTGGCATAGAGGGTATTGAGCAACAGGCGGCTGGATGGCGAGTAGGGGCTGTAGTGCTCCTGGTCGATGGCCGACAGCGCGTGAATCGGGCTGATCGCCAAGGCATCGGCGCCGCGCTCGGCGGCGGTGCGCGCGAGTTGTTCCAGTGCCAGGCAGTCGCCATAGCCACCATCGCCAGTGCGCCGCAGGCTGTACAGTTGCACGGCCAGGCCCCAACAGCGTGGGGGCGGTTGGGCCACGCTGTCGGCCAGGCTGTAGCAGCGTGAAGGCGCCACGGCCACGGTGCAGGTGCGGCCGTCGATTTCCAGTGCGTGGTAGCCGAGGGGCAGCTCGGCAGGCAGGCGCCCCTGGTTGTCCAGGGTGAGGGTGCGCTGGCTGTTGTCTTCCAAGGTGCAACGCACGGTGCTGTTGGCGCTGAAGTAGCGGCCCAGCGCCAGGGGTTGGCCAAGCTCGACGGTCAACAAGGGCGGCAGGTGTTCGCTGTCTTCGGCGGCCTCCACGGCGCGCAGGCTGGCTTGGATGGCGTTTTCGTCAGCGGCGGGGTGGCCGAGGCCTTCGAGGACATTGCGCAGTACGTCATCGCTGACTTGCTGCGGCCGGGCATTGGCATCGATCCAGTCGCGGCTAAGCCCGACGCGGGCCGCCAAACGGTGCAGGGCGGTTTCGCTCATGGGCGCTCCTGGCCAGGGGGAAGCAGGCTGACCACGCAGCTGTACGCGGCCAGGGACGTATCGGGGTGGCGGGTGTCACTGCTGTCGAACAGCCGGCTTTCGGCGGGCGGCAGCACGACGGCTTGGGGGCTTGCGGACAGGTTGAGGTCAATGCGCAAGGTGTTGCCGTCGCCTAACTGCCAACGTGCGGTCAGCGCTTTGTCGCCGTGCACGTCAGCGCCCAGCGCACGGCTGCCCGGCAAGTACGGGATAACGTGGCGGCGGCGCAGGTCGAGCAACTGATGATAGAGGCCATGCCAACCGGCAATGACGTCCTTGTTTTGCGGCCGTGACGAGGCGAAGGTCTGTGCGGCATTGGGGTCGGGGATGCGTTCACGCTGCTCGGGGTCGGCGAAGGCGGCGAAGTGGGCGAATTCGCCCCGCCGGCCTTCGCGCACCGCATCGGCCAATTCGTCATGGAAGTCGGTAAAGAACAGGAAGGGGCTGCAACTGCCATCATCCTCACCCATGAACAACAACGGGATCATCGGCGCCAGCAGCAACAGGCCGGTGGCTGCCCGCAAAGCCTGCGGCGGGCAGAGGCGGGTCAGGCGCTCACCCAGTGCGCGATTGCCGATCTGGTCGTGGTTTTGCAAGAACAGCACGAATGCGCTGGGCTCGAGATGCCCGCTTGGCTCGCCACGCGGTGTGCCATGGCGGTTGGCCTGGCCCTGGAACACGAAGCCTTCCGACAGGCAGCGGGCCAACTGGTCGATGGGGCGCTGTTTGTAGTCGGCGTAGTAGCCTTCGGTCTCTCCGGTGAGCAGCACGTGCAGGGCGTTGTGGCCATCGTCGTTCCACTGGGCATCGAAACCCTGTTCCAGCAAAAAGGCTTGGTTGTGCTCGTTTTCCAGCACCAGCCAGATATGCCGGCCGGGCGCCACGGCAGCACGCACCCGTTGCGCCAGCTCGACCAGAAAGTCCGGCTGGTCGATGGCATGCACCGCATCCAGGCGCAGGCCGTCGCAGCGGTAGTCGCACAGCCACATCAAGGCGTTCTGGATGAAAAACTCACGCACTTCTGCGCGGCGGAAGTCGATCGCCGCGCCCCACGGCGTTTGCCGGTCTTCGCGAAAGAACGGGCTGGCGTACTGGTGCAGGTAATTGCCATCCGGGCCAAAGTGGTTGTAGACCACGTCCACCAACACCATCAACCCTTCGCCGTGCGCCTGGTCGACCAGCGCGCACAGTTGCTGCGGGGTGCCGTAAGTGTTTTGTGGCGCGAACGGCAGCACGCCGTCGTAACCCCAATTGCGTTCGCCTGGGAACTGCCCCAACGGCATCAGCTCGATAGCGCTGATGCCGATTTCGGCCAGGCGCGGCAACTGCCGGGCAACCCCGGTGTAACCGTCCAGCACGCCGACGTGCAATTCCTGGATGACCGCCTCATGCCACGGCCGTCCCTGCCAGGGGTGCTGCCAGGCATAGCTGGTAACATCCACCACCTCACTGGGCCCTTTCACCCCTTCAGGCTGGTAGCGCGACGCGGGGTCGGCGACCAGCAATGTGCCGTCCACCCGGTAACGATACCGATCACCGGCCTGACACGGGGCAACGCCCGTGTACCAGCCATCATTGTCGGGCAGCAGTGCTACAGCAGGCTGCTGCTCCAGTTCCACGCTCACGCTGCGCGCATCCGGCGCCCAGAGGGCGAAGCGCGCCGACGTGGCGTCCAGCAAGTGTGCGCCATGCCTGTGCATCTTCGGTTCTCCGCTCAGTAATGGCTGACCTGTGCCTGCTTGACCAAGTCCTCGTAAAGGCGGGCGTAGGGTTCCACCGCCTGGCACCAGTTGAACGGCTGGGTCATCGACAGGCAGCGCATGGCGTTGAGCAGGTCTTTCTTGCCGTAGACATAGAAGGCGCGGCTGAGCGCCTCGCGGTAGCTCTCGACGGTCGATTCGTTGAACAGGAAGCCGGTGACACCGCACTCGATGGTGTCGGCCAGGCCACCGGTATTACGCGCCACCGGCAGCGAACCGAAGCGCTGCGCGTACATCTGGCTGAGGCCGCACGGCTCATAGCGCGAGGGCATCAGCAGGAAATCACTGCCGGCGAACATGCGCCGGGCATCGGTTTCGTTGAAGCCGATGCGCACGCCGATGCGGCCTGGGTGACGCAGCGCCAGTTCGCGCATGGCCTGTTCTTCTTCCGGTTCGCCACGGCCGATGATCGCGATCTGCCCGCCTTGCTCGACGATGTAGTCGGCCACGCCCAGGGTCAGGTCCAGGCCTTTCTGGTAGACCAGGCGCGAGACCACGGCAAACAACGGCCCTTCGGAAGGTTCCAGCTCGAACAACTGGCGCACCGCTTCGGTGTTACGCGCCTTGCCGGCCCAGTCGTTGATGCTGAAGTTGTGTTGCAGGTGTTTGTCGGTGGCCGAATCCCAGCTTTCGTCGATGCCGTTGGGGATGCCACCCAGCAGGCCTTGCTGGGCCTTGGCCGAGAGGAAACCATCCAGGCCGCAGCCAAACTCCGGCGTGGTGATTTCCCGGGCATAGGTGGCGCTGACCGTGGTGATATGGCTGGAGTAGGCCAGGCCCGCCTTGAGGAACGACAGCTTGCCGTAGAACTCCATGCCTTCTTGCTGCATGGCATGCTCGGGGATCGCCAGTTCCGGGCTGCAGCCACGGCTATAGACGCCCTGGTAGGCCAGGTTGTGAATGGTGAACAACGTCGGCGTGTTCAGCCCGCGCCAATGCATGTAGGCCGGGGCCAGGCCGGCGGGCCAGTCGTGGGCGTGCACCACTTCGGGCTTCCAGTGGATCATGCCTTCGCCTGCGGCAATTTCGGCGGCGGCCAAGCCCAGGCGGGCGAAGCGGATGTGGTTATCGGGCCAGTCGCGACCATTGTTGGCACCATAGGGAGTGCCGTCACGCTGGTACAACTCAGGGCAGATCAACACATAGATGACCAGGCCGTCAGCCAGGTCCATGCGCCCGATCTTGCACGGCGGCAGCGCCGCATGGCCGCCCAGTTCGCCGACAATGTGAATCGGGTTGTCGCTTTCCATCACCTGGCGGTAGCCGGGGATCAGTACCCGTACATCATGCAAATGCGCCAAGGCGCGGGGCAGGGCGGCGGAGACATCGCCCAGGCCGCCGGTCTTGACCAGGTCGGCGATCTCCGAGGTGACGAACAGAATCTTGCGTTTGTTCGGGTTGTGCTGGCGCTGGGCGCCGGGTGCCTTGCCTGTCGTGGCGAAATCCGGGGTAAGCGGCTCGCGGTTGTCCGGGTTGAATGAATCTACGTGAGGCTCGACAGCGGCACTGATCATACTTCTCTCCGTCCCTATGCTTGGCCGGGTGCTGGCACCCGTGGTGTTATCTCGTGTTGGTTCTCTCTAATACAAAACTGTGTAGTGCTATCCATGCCCCTGAGTCGTGCGCACAGGCTCAACGCGATCAGCATTCCGGCCGACGGCGATTGGACTGATTGGGGTTGGCGGGCCCTGGCTGGGGAAGCCCCCTTTGCACGTGCCCTACTTAATTCCTGACCCACCGCCGTTTGTGAAAGTTCGACTTTTCTACGTCACTCTTCCTCTGAGCAAATGGCGGGCCGAAAGCTGAGTGTAGGAGAGAAGAAGTAAAAAAGGTGACCCACTGGTCACTTTCGTTATGGCTGATTTAGACGCAAACGTTGGCGAATGTGACTGGATGTGAACAGAGTGGTCGAGGGTGGGGCAGGCGGGGAGGGCGGCGCGTCATCATGGGGCGGGTGCGTGTTTTTTCGCCCTCTAATGGGGCGGGTAAAACACGCACGTTGCAGGTGTCTTGCTAACGCGACCTCAGCGTTGTGGCAACAGTGAGGAATGGTGGTGGCTGATCAGCCAGGCCTGGCCGTCCCAGCGGTAGGTGAAGGTGTAGCGCGCTGGTACCTGCTTGCCGTTGGCGGCAAAGTCGAAGGTGTACAGCCCTGCCAGGGTCATCTTGTTGCAACCAGGGGTCAGGTGAAGCGTGTCCAGCGTGCCACTTGGCCGATCAGCAAGAAAGTGCTGAAAGTAGTCGATTCGCGCGTCGGGGGTCAGCCGAGGCACCTTCGACACCGTGGGCAGCAATACCGCATCGTCGCTGTACAGTTTGGCGACGGCCGCCGCATCGCCAGTCTGCAGGCTGGCATTCCATTGCTCGAACAAGGCGCGGGACTCGGCCTCAGTCAGCGTCTGGCATTGTTGTGGCGGGTTTGTTTGTGGCGTGCTCGCCTGCGCCGGCAGGCAGGCGATGAGCAGGGCGGCAGGGAGCAAATAGGCAACGGGGGACATACGCGTATCCATCGGCGGATGCAGGCTCCGGAGCGGGCCTGCGGCGGATGCTACGGTAAGGAGGGCGTGCCCCCGTCAACGAGTAGAAAGTTCGTCAGCGGCTGACGGATTTTTCGCCAATATTGGCTTGTTCCAGCATTTGGCTGAGTTGCGCGACACGTTGCTGCAGTTGATCGCGTTCTTGCTTCAGGCGGGCCAGTTCATCACGGCGCACTGAGACGTAGAGTGTCTGGATGGGAGTCGCTGGCATCAAAGTACCCATTGCACACCTCGCAATTGGTGGAGACATTTTCAAGCGTAGTCGCTTCATGCGGGGCGCATTCTGAATTCTTTCACCGCCCGTGGGAACTTTTTTGTTTATCGTGGTCTTGCCGTTCGTCGCTGAACCCTTCGGCGGTACGCTGGACTAATCTGAAACGCTGAACTGTAGTCGTCATCTATTTCGCAAGGGGAGCATCGGCTCATGCAACTGGGAATCGTCGGGCTGGGCCGCATGGGCGGCAATATTGCAAGGCGCCTGATGCGCGCCGGCCACCGCACCGTGGTGCACGACCGCAACCGTGACGCTATCGTGGGGCTGGAGGGCGAGGGAGCCCAAGGTGCGCACGACCTCGGTGCACTGGTACAGAAACTCAAGGCACCGCGCGCGGTGTGGGTGATGCTGCCGGCCGGGGAGCCTACCGAGCAGACCATCGCGCAACTGGCCGAACTACTGGAACCGGGCGATGCGATCATCGACGGTGGCAACACTTTCTATAAAGACGACATGCGCCGTGCGGGCGAACTGGCCAAACGTGGCCTGCATTACCTGGACGTCGGTACCTCAGGTGGTGTGTGGGGGCTGGACCGTGGCTACTGCATGATGATCGGTGGCGAAAAGGACGTTTTTGAACGCCTGGAGCCGCTGTTCAAGGCGTTGGCACCTGGCGTCGGCGACATCCCGCGCACCCATGGCCGCGAAGGCGAGCACCAGCGCGCCGAGCATGGCTACATTCACGCAGGCCCGCCCGGCGCCGGTCACTACGTGAAAATGGTCCACAACGGCATCGAATACGGCCTGATGCAGGCCTACGCCGAAGGCTTCGATTTGCTGCGCAGCAAAGGCGGCAACGAGCTGCCGGAAGAACAACGTTTCGACCTCAACGTGGCCGAAATCGCTGAAGTCTGGCGTCGTGGCAGTGTGGTGACCTCGTGGCTGCTCGACCTCACCGCTGACGCCTTGGTGGCCGACCCGCAGTTGGCGCAGTTCAGTGGTTCGGTGTCGGACAGTGGCGAAGGCCGCTGGACCATCGACGCCGCCGTTGAGCAAGCCGTGCCAGTGCCAGTGCTGTCTAGCGCGCTGTTCGCCCGCTTCCGCTCGCGCCAGCAGCAGGGTACTTACGGTGACAAGATCCTCTCGGCCATGCGCCTGGGCTTCGGTGGCCATGTCGAGAAGAAAGGCGAATGACTAAACAGACGATCCCTGCTGCACCGCCTTGTACCTTGTTCCTGTTTGGCGCCAATGGCGACCTGGTCAAGCGCCTGCTGATGCCGGCGCTGTACAACCTTAGCCGCGACGGGTTGCTGGACCGCAACCTGCGCATTGTCGGCGTCGACCACAATGCGGCCACTGCCGAAGCGTTCGCCGACCGCCTGCACGCGTTCATGCTGGAGCGGGACAAGGGCAGTGAGGGGGGCGCCAAGTGCCTGGACGAAAAGCTCTGGGCGCGCCTGGCCAAACAGCTCGACTACCAGACCGGCGACTTCCTGGACCCGGCCACTTACCAGGCCATCGCCAAGCGCATCGACGCGACCCGGCATGGCAACGCGATTTTCTACCTGGCAACATCACCACGCTTCTTCCCCGAAGTGGCCCAACGCCTGGGCCAGGCTGGCTTGCTCGATGAGTCCGGCGGGGGCTTCCGTCGGGTCGTGGTGGAGAAACCTTTCGGGACCGACCTTGCCAGCGCCGAGGCACTCAACGCCTGTTTGCTGAAGGTGATGGGCGAGCGGCAGATCTACCGCATCGACCATTACCTGGGTAAAGAGACGGTGCAGAACATCCTGGTCAGCCGCTTCTCCAACGGCCTGTTCGAGTCGTTCTGGAACAACCACTACATCGATCATGTGCAAATTACCGCCGCCGAGACCGTTGGCGTCGAGACCCGGGGTGCGTTCTATGACAACACCGGGGCCCTGCGCGATATGGTCCCCAACCACTTGTTCCAGTTGCTGGCGATGGTCGCCATGGAGCCGCCGGCCGCCTTTGGCGCCGATGCGGTACGTGGTGAAAAGGCCAAGGTGATCGGTGCCATTCGCCCGTGGTCGACGAAGATGGCGCTGAAGAACTCCGTGCGTGGTCAGTACAGCGCTGGCAAGCAGGGGCGCAAGCGCTTGGCCGGTTACCGTCAGGAGGCCAACGTAGCGGAAAACAGCCAGACCGAAACCTACGTGGCGCTGAAGGTGATGATCGACAACTGGCGCTGGGCCGGCGTGCCGTTCTACCTGCGTACCGGCAAGCGCATGAGCGTACGCGACACCGAGATCGCCATCTGCTTCAAGCCTGCGCCGTATGCGCAGTTTCGCGAGTCGGAGCTGGAACGGCCCAAGCCCAACTACCTGAAAATCCAGATCCAGCCCAATGAGGGCATGTGGTTCGACTTGCAGGCCAAGCGCCCAGGGCCGGAGCTGGTGATGGAGAATGTCGAGCTGGGTTTTGCCTACAAAGACTTCTTCAAGATGACCCCGGCGACGGGCTACGAGACGCTGATCTACGACTGCCTGACCGGCGATCAGACGTTGTTCCAGCGCGCCGACAACATCGAGAACGGCTGGCGCGCGGTGCAGCCGTTTCTCGATGCCTGGGCCAAGGAAGGGGAGGTGCATGAATACCCGGCGGGTGAGGATGGGCCCGAGGCAGGCAATGAACTGCTGACCCGGGACAAGCGGGAATGGCACCGCCTGGGGTGACCTGATCAAGCGGTGTTGCCTGTGCCGGCCTCTTCGCGGGCAAGCCCGCTCCCACAGTCTTGAGCACTGTGCAGAACCTGTAGGAGCGGGCTTGCCCGCGAAGAGGCCAGTACAGGCAACAGACCCGGCTCAATTGAAGGAGATCCAATGCCCGCAGCTATCGAAGACTACGCCCTGCTCGGCAATTGCCGCAGCGCCGCCCTGGTCAGCCGGGATGGCTCGCTCGACTGGTTGTGCCTGCCGCGCTTCGACGCCCCGGCGGTATTCGCAGCGCTGCTGGGCAACGATGAAAACGGCCGTTGGCGCCTGGCCCCCTGCGACCCGGTCGAACACACCAGCCGGCAATACCTGGACGACACCCTGGTGCTGGAAACCACCTGGGTCACCGCCTCAGGCCGGGCCCGCGTGCTGGACTTGATGCCTTTGGGCGAGGTCAACTCGGTCATCCGCATCGTCGAGGGGCTTGCTGGCGAAACCAACTTCGAAATGGACCTGGTGATGCGTTTCGACTACGGCCGCAGCGTGCCGTGGGTGGAACGGCTCGACCCCTTGACCCTCAGCGCCGTCGCCGGCCCAGACCGGCTGATCCTCAGCAGCACCGTGCCCCCGCATGCCCGCGACCACCACACCGTCGCTCGTTTTCGCGTGCGTGCCGGTGAACGCCAGGTCTTCAGCCTGCGCCACCAGCCCTCGCACCTGCCTGTTCAGCCCGATTGCGATGTCGACACCGCGCTGGGGCAAACCATCGACCAATGGCAGGCCTTTGCCGCCCGCTGCCCGGAGGTCGGCCCCTATACCGCCCTGGTGCGTCGTTCGCTACTCACGCTCAAGGCGATGACCTACGCGCCCACCGGCGGGATCATTGCCGCGGTTACCACGTCGCTGCCCGAACGTATCGGCGGTGAACGCAACTGGGACTACCGCTTCTGCTGGCTGCGCGACGCCACCATGACCTTGTTGGCGTTCATGAACCTTGGCTACTTCGACGAGGCCCAGGCCTGGCGTGAATGGCTGCTGCGTTCAGTCGCCGGCAACCCCGAGCAGATGCAGATCATGTACGGCCTAGCCGGCGAGCGCGACCTGCAGGAATACACCTTGCCGTGGTTGGCCGGTTACGAGCACTCGCAGCCGGTGCGGGTGGGCAACGCGGCGTCTGGGCAGCGGCAGCTGGATATCTACGGCGAACTGGCCGATGCCATGAGCCAGGCAATCAAAGGCGGTTTGCCCCGCCACCCACGCAGCGCCGCGATTGCCCGGTTGATCCTGCCGTATGTCGAGCGTATCTGGCGCGAGCCCGATGAAGGTATCTGGGAAGTGCGCGGCGGCAGGCAGCATTTCGTGCACTCCAAGGTGATGGCCTGGGTGGCATTCGACCGCGCCGCAGGGTTGGCCGACACCACCGAAGAAGACCGCGCGCGCGGGCGGCATTACCGCCAGGTGGCGGATGAGATCCATCGGGAAGTGTGTGAGAACGGGCTGGACCCCAGCGGCACATTTTTCGTGCAGGCCTATGGCGCCAACGAGTTGGACGCCAGCCTGCTGCACATCGCCTTGACCGGTTTTTTGCCAGCGGATGACCCTCGTTTTCTGCGTACCCTGCAGGAAATCGAGCAGCGTCTGCTGAAAAATGGCCTGCTGTTGCGCTATGACACCGACAGCTGCAGTGATGGCCTGACCCCGGGCGAGGGCACCTTCCTGGTGTGTTCGTTCTGGCTCGCCGACGTCTATGTCCTGCTGGGCCGGCAAGCGCAGGCGCAAGCCTTGTACGAACGGCTGAGCGGCCTGTGCAACGACCTGGGTTTGCTGGCCGAACAGTACGACCCGGCCGGCAAGCGAATGTTGGGCAACTTCCCACAGGCGTTCAGCCATATCGGCATCATCAACACGGCACTGAACCTGCACCGTGCGCAGTGCCCGGCGCGGGACCGGGCGCGGTGTGGATAGTGTGCTACCTGCATGTGTGCTGGTCTCAATCAGTGTGTGACGCATGGCGTCACATATGATACTTTGCCATGTGTGATGCATGGGGTCACGCTATGCCTGTCTCCCAAATGGACGCGGCGAGCTACCCATGATCATCAGTCAGTCAGTGTTTCGGGTAACTGGCGGCTGATTTTTCGTTTTGTGGGTTCGGATGTCGAACTGGTTGATTACCTTGATTATCACTGAACAGGAGGGCTGATCATGCCTTTGCACAATCCGCCACACCCCGGCGAAACCTTGCGTGAGGACGTTCTGCCGGCGTTGGGCCTGACGGTGAAAGCCTTTGCGTCGCACCTGGGGTTCTCGCGTGAAGCGCTTTCTCGGGTGTTGCATGGTCGTGCCGCAATGTCTCCAGACCTCGCATTACGCCTGGAAATGGCCGGTATCAGTACGGCCAGGCTCTGGCTTGCCATCCAGGCCGATTACGACATTTGGCAAGCGCGTCACCGTCAGCAGCCCGTGGTCACGCGATTGTTCCAGACTGCCTGATTCGATTGGGCGAAACGACCGGAGTAGACTGGGGCAATTACCTCTCTCAGCAAGGACTATGCATGAGCGTTCGTGGCCACGATCGGCAGATCGACAACATCGAATTCAACGTCGGCGATATCGCACGGAGCAAGGCTTTTTACGGCAGCGTGTTTGGCTGGCGTTTCACCGATTACGGGCCCAGTTACACGGAGTTCAGCGATGGTCGCCTGACCGGGGGCTTTACCACGGGTGAGCCGGTGCGCCCGGGTGGCCCGCTGGTCATCCTGTATGCGGACGATCTGCAGGCAACGCAGCAGCGGATCGAGGCGGCGGGGGCGGTGATCAGCCGGGCGACGTTTGCGTTCCCGGGGGGGCGCCGGTTCCATTTCGTGGACCCGGACGGCTATGAGCTGGCGGTGTGGACGGCCCAACCTTAATGGCCAACCACAAAATCGAGATCCGTCGGCGCAATATCGAGAAAATTCTTCAGGCGGCGGAAAAGGTGTTCGCCGAAAAAGGCTACGGCGCTACTTCTATGGGTGATATCGCCGAACAGGCTGAATTGCCGCGCTCTAACCTGCATTACTACTTCAGCACCAAGGACGAACTGTTCCGCGCGGTACTGCAGGACCTGCTGGACGTGTGGAAGCAGGACGCGCTGTGCTTCGAAAATTTCGATGACCCACGGGTGGTGCTCACCAGTTACATCCGGGCCAAGATGGGCCACTCGCGCTCTCGCTCGCTGGGTTCCAAGATCTGGGCTGAAGAAATGCTGCACGGGGCGCCTGTGCTGGGCGTGAGCCTGGATGAAAGCCTCGTGCCGTGGGCAAAGCTGAAGGAGGCCAAGATCCGCCGTTGGGTGGAAGAGGGCCGCATCCTGCCGGTGGAGCCGTCTGCACTGCTGTACATGATCTGGGCATCGACCCAGCATTATGCGGACTTCGGTTATCAGGTGGCGTTGCTCAATGGCGGCGAGGCATTGTCGGACAGGGCGTTTGAAAACGCGGTGCAGACGGTGACCAGCGTCATCCTGCGCGGCATTGGGTTGGAACCTTGAATATGAGCTTGAGTGAACGGGCTGTACGCAGCATCCACGATGTACATGATCTGATCCATGCGGTATTCACCCGGCCCGCTGCGCAGACCGAGGCGCTTCGCAGCGAGTTGATGGCGGTGTTTGCCGACAACTTCAGTATGGTCACCACGGCGGGCGCGATTGTTAATCGCCAGCAGGTGGGGCAGTTGTTCGAGCGGGGGGGCGGCGCTCGGCCAGGGCTGGAAATCGAGGTCAGTGACGTGCAGGTAGTCTGGCAGGCGGGTGCGAGTGTGGCGGTGCGCTACAAGGAGACCCACCGGTTGCAGGGGCAGGAGACTGCGCGGTATTCGTTGGCGATTGTTGAGTGTGGCGAGCAGCGGGTGGGGTGGGTGTACCTGCATGAGACGGCGGTGGTTTGACCAGAGTTGGGGCCGCTTCGCAGCCCTTCGCGGGGCAAGCCCGCTCCCACAGGATTTCTGCCTGCCTGAAAAAACACACAACGCCTGTGGGAGCGGGCTTGCCCCGCGAAGGGCCGCGCAGCGGCCCCGGCCTTTTCAGCCTCAGCTCGCCTCGCGATAGGGGTTACGCGGATCCTGTGTCCAGTTCAGGTAAGGCTTGCCGGTATCCTGCGCCACCATGTCGATGCAGTTTTCCACCGGGCAGGTGATCTGGCACAGGTTGCAGCCCACGCATTCCTCCTCGATCACGCTGTAGACGTGGGTGCCGTCGGCCTTGGCCGTGCTGGCAATGGCCTGGTGCGAGGTGTCTTCGCAGGCGATATGGCAGCGACCGCACCCAATGCAGGCGTCCTGGTCAATGTGCGCCACTGACTTGTAGTTGATGTCCAGGTACTTCCAGTCGGTGGTGTGCCCCACCGCCTGGCCTCTGAACGCTTCCAGGTTGCGGTGCCCATGCTGGTCCATCCAGCGCGCCAGGCCATCTTTCATGTCTTCGACAATGCGGAAGCCGTGCAGCATCGCTGCCGTGCATACCTGCACGGCGCCACTGCCCAGGGCAATGAACTCGGCAGCGTCTCGCCAGTTGCCGATGCCGCCGATGCCACAGATGGGCAAGCCGCGTGTTTGCGGGTCGCGGGCGATTTCCGCGACCATGTTCAGCGCGATCGGCTTGACCGCCGAACCGCAATAGCCGCCATGGGTGCTCTGGTCGCCGACAATGGGGTGGGCCACCATGCGGTCCAGGTCCACGCTGGTGATCGAGTTGATGGTGTTGATCAACGACACCGCATCCGCCCCGCCACGGTGAGCGGCGCGGGCCGACTGGCGAATGTCGGTGATGTTGGGTGTGAGCTTTACGATCACCGGGAGGGCGCAATAGGTCTTGCACCAGCGGGTGACCATTTCCACATACTCCGGCACCTGGCCGACTGCCGCGCCCATGCCGCGCTCAGGCATGCCGTGGGGGCAGCCGAAGTTCAGCTCGATACCATCCGCGCCCGTGGCCTCCACCAGGGGCAAGATGAACTTCCAGGATTCTTCCTCGCACGGCACCATCAACGACACGATCAGCGCACGGTCGGGCCAGTCCTTCTTCACCTGGGTGATCTCGCGCAGGTTGATTTCCAGCGAGCGGTCGGTGATCAGTTCGATGTTGTTGATCCCCTGCACCTGGCGGTTGGGGCCGTAGTGCGCCGAGTAGCGCGACGACACGTTGACCGCCGCCGGGTCTTCGCCCAGGGTTTTCCAGACCACACCGCCCCAGCCAGCCTCGAAGGCGCGGACCACGTTGTAGGCCTTGTCGGTGGGGGGCGCCGAGGCCAGCCAGAACGGGTTGGGTGCCTTGATGCCGGCAAATTCGATAGACAAGTCGGCCATTTACGCTGCCTCCACGTTGAGCATGAGTTGGGCATGGATGGCTTCAGCGGCCAGCTTGCCGTGCTGCACAGCCTGGACGGTGAGGTCCTGGCCCAGGGCGGTACAGTCGCCGCCCGCGTAGACCCCCGCCAGGCTGGTGCGCATGTGCGCATCGACGCGGATGCGTTCACCCTCGCGGGCCAGTTGCGCCGCCACGGGGTCGGCGAGGCTGGCGTCATCGAAGCGTTGGCCGATGGCCTTGAAGATCGCATCGGCGGCCAGCTCGAAGGTTTCGCCGGTGTCGCGCAGGCGCCCGTCGGCAAGCTCGGTGCGGGCGAAGCGCATGCCGCGCACCTGGCCGGCATCGTCCAGCAGTACCGCCTCGGGGCGCGCCCAGGTGTGCAGGCGCACTTGGTTGGCCTTGGCGATGTCTTGCTCGTGGTCGGTGGCGCCCATGTCGGCGTGGCCGCGGCGGTACACCAGGTTGACGTCCCGGGCGCCCAGGCGGCTCATCTGCACGGCCATGTCGATGGCGGTGTTGCCGGCACCGATCACCAGGCAGCGGTCGGCCAGCGGCAGTTGGCTCAGGTCATCGGCCTGGCGCAGTTCGCGGATGTACTGCGTGGCGGCGAGCACCCCAGGTGCCTCTTCATCGGCCAAGCCGAGCTGGCGCACCGCATTCAAGCCCAGGCCCAGGAACACCGCGTCGTATTGATCGCGCAGCTCGCCCAGGCCAAGGTTGTCCCCCAGGCGTTGGCCGTGGCGGATTTCTATGCCACCGATGCCCAGCAGGAATTCCACTTCGCGCTGGGCGTAGTCGTCTACCAGTTTGTAGCGGGCGATGCCGTATTCGTTGAGGCCACCGGCTTTTTCGCAGGCTTCGAACACCACCACGTCATGCCCATGCATGGCCAGCCGGTGCGCGCAGGACAACCCCGCAGGGCCGGCGCCGACCACGGCGATGCGCTTGCCGGTAGCGGGGGAGCGGGTGAAGGGGTGCTCGGTGAAGTGCGCGTTGTCCAGCGCATAGCGTTGCAACTGGCCGATCAGCACCGGTGCGCATTCTTGGGCGTTGTTGCGTACGCAGGCCTGTTGGCAGAGGATTTCGGTCGGGCAGACACGGGCGCAACTGCCGCCGAGAATATTGGCCGAGAGAATGCGTTCGGCGGCGCCTTGCAGGTTCTCATCACTGATGCGGTGGATGAACGAGGGAATGTCGATTTCGCTGGGGCACGCATTGACGCAGGGCGCGTCGTAGCAATACAGGCAGCGTGCGCTCTCCACGGCGGCCTGGCGGGCGGTGAGGGGAGGGGCGAGATCGCCGAAGCGCTCGGCCAGCTGGTCGGCGCCGGCCCGGGGGCGCGGCAAGTGGTTCAGGGCATCGATCACGGTTGTAGCCTCTCTTTTCTTTTTTGGATGTGGCAGTCAACGGCAATACGGCGCCGCCCGGCCTCTTCAGGGCCGGTACGGCAGTGCAGGTGCAGTGCGGGTAATGCTCAGCGCTGAACGGGTGTCGGGCGCTGTTGCTCGGCGCGGCGGCCCAACACCTCGTACACCGAGGGGTAGGCCGGGCGCTCCACGTAACGACCGGCGCCAGGTTCGGCGCGCAAGTCGCCATCGGCCCACAGCACACGGCCCTGGCTGATGGTGTGGCTGGGGATGCCGCGAACGGTGCGGCCTTCGAAAATGTTGAAGTCCACGCGCTGGTGGTGGGTTTGCGCCGAGATCGTGCGCGTGCCCTGCGGGTCCCACAGCACCAGGTCAGCGTCGGCACCGACGCGGATCGCGCCCTTGCGCGGGAACAGGTTGAAGATCTTGGCCGTGTTGGTGGAGGTCAGCGCGACGAACTCCTGCATCGACAGGCGCCCACTGTTGACCCCCGCATCCCACAGCACCGCCATGCGGTCTTCGATACCGGCGGTGCCATTGGGGATGCGGCTGAAGTCGTCGCGGCCCATGGCCTTTTGTTCGGCGCAGAAGCAGCAGTGGTCGGTGGCGGTGGTGTGCAGGTTGCCCGACTGCAGGCCGCGCCACAGGGCTTCCTGGTGTTCCCGCGGGCGGAAGGGCGGGCTCATCACATAGCCTGCGGCCGTGGCCCAATCCGGATTGCGATAGACGCTGTCGTCGAGCAGCAGGTGGCCTGGCAGTACCTCACCGTACACCGGCTGGCCTTTGGCCCGGGCGTAGGTGATCTCGTCCAGGGCTTCGCGGCTCGAGATGTGCACCACATACAGTGGCGTACCGATGGTTTCGGCAATACGGATAGCCCGGCTGGCCGCCTCGCCTTCGACCTGCGAAGGGCGCGACAGCGGGTGTGCCTCTGGCCCGGTCAGGCCTTGGGCCAGCAGCTTTTTCTGCAGGTGGTAGACCAGCTCGCCGTTCTCGGCATGCACGGTTGGCACCGCGCCCAGTTGCAGGCAGCGCTCGAAGCTGGCCACCAAGGTATCGTCGGCCGCCATAATGGCGTTCTTGTATGCCATGAAGTGCTTGAAGCTGTTCACCCCGTGGTTGGCGACCAGTTCGCCCATCTCTTCTGCGACCTGCTCGCTCCACCAGGTAATGGCGACGTGGAAGCCGTAGTCGCAGGCACTCTTTTGCGCCCAGCCACGCCAGGTGTGAAAGGCCTCCAGCAATGACTGCTGCGGGTTGGGGATGACGAAGTCGATGATCGAGGTGGTACCACCGGCCAGGCCGGCGGCGGTGCCGCTGAAGAAGTCTTCGCTGGCCACGGTGCCCATGAAGGGCAGCTGCATGTGGGTGTGCGGGTCGATGCCGCCGGGCATCAGGTACTGGCCACTGCCGTCGAGGATTTCGCAGTCGGTGGGCGGTTCGAGGTTTGCGCCTATGGCCGCTATCAGGCCATCGACACACAGGACATCGGCGGTGTAACGCTCTTCGTGGGTGATCACGGTGGCACCACGGATCAACAGGGACATGCCGTCTTCCTCGCAGGCTGACCGGTCTGGGCCGGTTCTTGAATTGTTATACGCCAGTGACTGCCGGTGATCGAAGGGTAGCCTACAATCCTGTCAGACCTGACAAGAATGGAATCTAGATGGTGATTTGAGATTGTTCAAGAAAATAATTTATGACCTTATAACTTTCATAACTTATTGATATTTAAGTAATTATTGTTTTAATCACCAAAATGGTGAGGCCTTTCACCATTTTGACGCACTTGACAAGAAGCCAAATTGGTCAAGATTTTCCATGCAAAATCAGCTGCTTGATAGCGGGCCAGAAGACGCCTGCCGCGCGGTTGAAAAAACAGGCTGCACCGGTTTGAAACACGCGCCGGGCGCAAGCCTGGCTTGAGCGGGCGCAACAGGCAGGCGAAGGGATAACCGTGCGTTCGCTTTGCGTCGATAAATGCCTTGCAGTTCAGTTGATTACCTCCGGTCGGCGGCGGCCACCCGGGACGGCTCAGGCCAACCCGGCACGTAATTTGAGTACGGCCACAACCGCCAGGCCGGACCGGAGGAGCAGTACTGGTGGTGTGTGTACTCCGGCCATCGCTTTAGCCCGATGAGCAAACAATTAGAAAAACCTGGAGAAGGCCCCATGCAACAGAGCAGATCGCAAGTGATCGAGCAGGATGGCCTGTTCGAGCTGGAGGCAGGCACTGACGTGCTCGACAGCTCGCGCTACAACCACGACATCGCACCCACCAAGGTGCACCAACGCACCTGGAACAAATGGCACATCACCGCCCTGTGGGTGGGTATGTCCATCTGCGTGCCCACCTACACCCTCGGCGGCGTGCTCACGGCCTACTTTGGCCTGAGCGTGGGCGAGGCGCTGCTGGCGATCCTGCTGGCCAACCTCATTGTGCTGATCCCGCTGACCCTCAACGCGTTCCCTGGCACCAAGTACGGCATCCCGTTTCCGGTGCTGTTGCGTTCCTCGTTTGGCATCCTCGGCTCGAACGTGCCGTGCTTGATTCGCGCGGTGGTGGCCTGCGGCTGGTTCGGTATCCAGACGATGTTCGGCGGCCTGGCCATTCACCTGTTCCTCGGCTCGATGTTCGATGGCTGGAAGGCCCTGGAGGGTACCGGGGAGGTGATCGGCTTCATGATTTTCTGGGCCCTCAACTTGTGGGTGGTGTTGCGCGGGGCGGAGTCGATCAAGTGGCTCGAAACGCTTTCGGCGCCGTTGCTGGTGGCGGTGGGCGTGGGTCTGCTGGTCTGGGCACTGCCGCACATGTCGATGACCGAGTTGCTGGCGCAGCCGCCCAAGCGGCCAGAGGGCGCCAGCGTGGTCAGCTACTTCTGTGCCGGGCTCACCGCCATGGTCGGTTTCTGGGCCACGCTCTCGCTGAACATTCCCGACTTCAGCCGGTACGCCAAAAGCCAGAAGGACCAGATACTGGGGCAGATCTTCGGCCTGCCGCTGACCATGTTCCTGTTCGCGGCATTGGGCGTAGTGCTGACCGCAGCGTCCGCGTCGCTGGTGGGTGAAACGGTGTCTGACCCGGTCAGCCTGATCGGCAAGATCCAAAGCCCGGGCTGGGTGGCGCTGGCGATGGCGTTGATCGTGATCGCCACGTTGTCGACCAACACGGCGGCGAACATCGTCTCGCCCACCAATGACTTTCAGAACATCGCGCCACGCCTGATCGGGCGTAGCCGCGCAGTGTGGCTGACCGGGTTTATCGGCTTGGCGCTGATGGGCCATGAACTGCTCAAGAAGCTGGGCTGGATCGTCTCGGACCTGAGCCTGGAAAGCGTTTATTCGAACTGGTTGCTGGGTTACTCGAGCCTGCTCGGGCCGATTGCCGGGATCATGGTGGTGGACTATTTCCTGATCCGTCGCCAGCGCCTGGACTTGGCCGGGTTGTACCGCGATGACGTGTATCCGGCCTGGAACTGGGCTGGGTTCGCCGCCTTCGGCGTCCCGGTGGCGCTGACCGTGATGTCGATCGGCAACAGCAGCTTCAGCTGGTTCTACGACTATGGCTGGTTCACCGGCTCGCTGCTGGGTGGGGCGTTGTATTACGTCCTCGGTGGCTTGGCGGCGCGCAGCCCGGCGCGGTTGGCCAAGCCGTTGCCGTGATACCGAGTTTGCCTCTTCGCGGGCAAGCCCGCTCCCACAGGTCACCGCACGTTCAATGTGGGAGCGGGCTTGACCGCGAAGAGGCCCTGATAAACAACAAAAAAGCCTGAGGGGAAAACCCATGACTCCAGTCCACGATATCCTCAAGACCACCGCCCGCCACGTCGACAGCGCACGCCTGTGGCAATCGCTGATGGACCTTGCCCGCCTCGGCGCCACAGCCAAAGGCGGAGTCTGCCGGCTGGCGCTGACCGACCTCGACCGCCAGGCCCGCGACCTCTTCGTCGAGTGGTGCGAAGCGGCCGGTTGTACGGTCAGTGTCGACGCGGTCGGCAATATTTTCGCCCGCCGCCCGGGGCGCAATCCCAAGCTGCCACCGGTGATGACCGGCAGCCATATCGATACCCAGCCCACCGGGGGCAAGTTTGATGGCTGCTATGGGGTGATGGCCGGGCTGGAGGTGATCCGCACCCTCAACGACCTCGGCGTTGAAACCGAAGCGCCGTTGGAAGTGGTGGTGTGGACCAACGAGGAGGGCTCGCGCTTTGCCCCCTGCATGATGGGCTCTGGGGTGTTCGCCGGTAAGTTCACGCTGGAAGAGACGCTGGCCAAGCGTGATGCACAGGGGGTGAGTGTTGGCGAGGCGCTCGATGCCATCGGCTTCGCCGGCCAGCGCGCGGTACTCGGCCACCCGGTGGGGGCTTATTTCGAAGCGCATATCGAGCAGGGGCCGATCCTTGAAGACCAGGCCAAGACCATCGGCGTGGTGTTGGGTGCGCTGGGCCAGAAGTGGTTCGACCTGACCTTGCGCGGGGTCGAAGCCCATGCCGGCCCAACGCCCATGCACTTGCGCAAGGATGCCTTGGTGGGCGCTGCCGCCGTGGTCGAGGCAGTCAACCGTACGGCCCTTGGGCACCAGCCACATGCCTGTGGCACGGTGGGTTGCCTGCAGGCCTACCCAGGGTCACGCAACGTGATCCCGGGTGAGGTGCGCATGACCCTGGACTTCCGTCACCTTGAAGGCGAGCAACTGGACGCGATGATTGCCGAAGTGCGCGGGGTGATCGAAAGCACCTGCGCCAAGCATGGTCTTGAGCATGAGCTGATCCCTACGGCGGATTTCCCGGCCCTGTATTTCGACAAGGCCTGCGTCGATGCCGTGCGCGATTCGGCAGGTGCGCTGGGCCTGCCGCACATGGATATCGTCAGTGGAGCCGGGCATGACGCGATCTTCCTGGCCGAATTGGGGCCAGCGGGGATGATCTTCGTGCCTTGCGAGAATGGCATCAGCCACAACGAGATCGAGAACGCCACACCGGAGGACCTGGCGGCGGGGTGTGCGGTGTTGTTGCGGGCGATGCTGGCGGCGTCGGAGGCGATTGCCAGTGGGCGGTTGGCGGCGTAGGGGCGGTATGTCTTGAGGGAGGGGGGGCGGCTGACAGGTGCCTGGCGGGAGGTTTTCATCGCCTATGAGATCGAGCGCCGCCCGCGCGGCGCTTCGCAGCACAAGGCTGCTCCCACATTTGTTTCGGGCCAGTGAGGCCTGTGAAGTCTGCGCGCGACCGCCTGGTTGGTCCGACTCGATATCAAGGTGGGCACCAAGGGGCCGGGCGCCCATGCCTCAGGAATAACTGGCCCGAAACAAATGTGGGAGCAGCCTTGTGCTGCGAAGCGACGCGCGGGCGGCGCTCGATCTCATAGGCGCCACAGCCCTAACGGCATGCACCTATCAGCCGCAACCCTATCTACCCCACCACCACAAGACACCCATCCCGCCCAATGTGATACCGCTGCAGGTCCTGCGCCAAGGTCAGATGCCCGCTGTAATGCGCCAGGGCCTCCACACGTACATCGTCGATGCACGGGCTGCGCCGCGGATCGCCCTGGTAGCGTGCACTGAAATGCGTGAGCACCAGGTTGCGCACACCCGCCGCCTCGGCAAACCGTGCCACTTGCGCTGCTGTGCTGTGGCCGAAGGTAGCCCCCGTGCGCTCGACGACCGCCTGGGTAAAGGTCGCTTCGTGCACCATCACATCCGCGCCCTCGGCCGCCTCCGCCAACAGCTCGGGGCTGTCGTTGTCACCGCACACGATCACCCGTCGCGCCGGCCGCGATGCGCGCAGGTAGTCCTGGCCGTGCAGGGTCCGCCCCTCATGCTCGACCGACAGCCCTTTGGCCAGGTCGCCCCACAACGGCCCGCGTGGAATGCCTTCGGCATCCAGGCGCTGCACGTCCAGGCGCGGTTCAGGGTTGAGCTCGGTGAACACGAAGCCCACGCTCGGCACCCGGTGCGACAGCTGCACGGTACTGACCTGCAGCGTCTCGCTACGCCAGTCAGTCAGGCTTTCAACGGCCAGCAGGCGCACCTCGAAAGGCAGGTAAGTGTCGCTGGCGGTCAAGCCCAGGCGCACCCAGCCATGCAGGGCGGCGGGCAGGATGATATCCAGCGGCTGGGTACGCCCGCTCATCCCGGCGCTGGCCAGCAGGCCGGGCAGGCCGAAGCAATGGTCGCCGTGTACATGAGTGATGAAGATGCCGCGCAGGTCGCGTATCGACAGCGGCGTCTGCAGCAGCCGATGCTGCGTGCCTTCGCCGCAATCGATCAGGTACCAGTGGCTGCCGCTGGCCTCGATGAGGGCCGTGGCACTGACGTTGCGTGCCTTGGTCGGCACCCCGGCGCTGGTGCCTAGAAACAGCAGGTCCATGATCAGGCTCCTTTGCTTCAGCCCAGCAGCGACAGGTCGCGCAACAACGCTTGCAGGCCCTGCGGCACAAGCGGGCCGATGCGCGCGAAGTCGGCGCTGTCGCACCACCGGGCGCGGAAGGGGCTGCCGTCGGACTCGCGGCCTTCTACCCAGGGCTGCTGGTAAAGGCTGGCGTCGTCGAAGCGTGCATCGAATACCTGCACAATCTCATGCCCCGGCGTATCGGCATAGTGGAACAGGCTCTCCAGCGTGCCGAGCAACCGCACATCGCTGATCGACTGCCCCAGTTCTTCTTCGATTTCCCGGGCGATGGCGTCACGGCCCCGCTCACCAAACTCGATGCCACCCCCGAGTGGGCGGCACAGCGTCTGCTGCGTCACCGGGTCGTCGAAGACGTTGACCAGAATCTTCCCTTGGTGATGGAAAACGCACAGCGCCAGCGAGCGAATGCGCGGTTCAAGCAGCGGCTTGAGGAAGCTGCGTTCATAGCTGAGGATGAACCGTTGCTCAGTGGCCAGGGCGACTGCAGCGATGCATTCCGGGTCGGTCTCTGCCTGCTTGCGGTACTGCTCGTAGGCGGCCAGGCTGGAAAAACTGAACAGGCAGTAGGCGATGTTGTTGGCACCTTCGGCAGGCAGGAAATAGCCATGGTGCTTGCCGCCCATGCGCGTGACCAGGCGCATCCACAGGCGCGAATAGGCCTCGAAGGCCGGCAGCTGGTAAGGGTCGACGGTGTATTTGACGTGGCAGGTGATCAACGGCTCGTTCCTTCGAGGGGAGGCGGGGCGCACACCTTAGCCTGATTGCCCCGCGTCGTCGACGTGCCAGCCGTGCAGCGGGCTAGCCTTCCTGGCGCCAGATCAGCTTGCTGGTGTCGTAGCCTTGCTTGCGGGCAATCGACAGCAGTTGCTCGCGTTCCTGGTCGGTGATTGCAGGCGTGCGTGAGAGCAACCACAGGTACTCGCGGTTGGGGTGCCCGACCAGGGCCACGCGGTAGTCCTTGTCGTGGTAAAGCACCCAGTACTCACCCTTGGTCAGGCCCGGAGCCAGCCGGCTGAACCAGTTGTCGAACTGCACCCAGAGCTTGTCGGTCTTGCCCGGTTGCTGGGCTTCGGCGATGCCCTTGGCCTCGTTCCACTGGCCGTCCTTTTCCTTGCAGCGGTTGTTGACGTCGATGCGCCCGTCCTCACGCAGGCCGTAACGCGCTTCGGATTGCACGCAGTTGCGCTGGAAGAACATCGGCAAGCGCGCCAGCTCATACCAGGTGCCCTGGTAGCGTTGCAGGTCGACCTGCTGGGTGGACGGCGGCGTGCGGTGTTCATCGTTCGAACCCGCGCAGCCGACCAGGGCCAGGGTCATGCAGGAAAGCATCAGTGCCGTGCGCATCGCCATAGCGAACCTCCTTGAAGCGGATGGGGATTTACCTTTGCTTCGATGCGGGCGTGCGGGAAAAGTTGTATCGAATATCCCCACGCCGCCAGGTTTTACAGCCAGTAAGTCACCGCCCACCAGCCCAGGCCACCCATGACCACGGTATAGGGCAGCGCCATCCACACCATGCGCCCATACGACAGGCGAATCAGCGGTGCAATCGCCGAGGTCAGCAGGAACAGGAACGCCGCCTGCCCATTCGGCGTCGCCACGCTTGGCAGGTTGGTGCCGGTATTGATCGCCACCGCCAGCATCTCGAAATGCTCGCGGCTCATGCCGCCGTTCATGAAGGCCTGCTTGACCTCGGTAATGTAGATGGTGGCGACGAACACGTTGTCGCTGATCGCCGACAGCAAACCGTTGGCCAGGTACAGCATGCCCGGTTGTTGTTCGGCGGGCAGCGCCAGTACCCAGGCAATCAGCGGGCTGAACAACTGCTGCTGATGGATCACCGCGACCACGGCGAAGAACACCACCAACAGCGCGGTGAACGGCATGGCATCCTGGAAGGCGCGGCCCAGGCGGTGTTCGTCGGTGATGCCGGTGAACGCAGTGATCAGCACGATCACCAGCAGGCCGATCAGGCCCACTTCGGCAATGTGCAGGCCCAGGCAGATGATCAGGATCAGCGCGGCGCTGCCTTGTACCCACAGCGCGGCACGCTGGGCCGGCGTACGCGCGGCGTCATCTTCGGCGGCGTAGGCGGCCAGCACCTGGCGCACGCGTTCAGGCATCAGTGTGCCGTAGCCGAACAGGCGCAGTTTTTCCAGCGCTACGCAGGTCAGCAGCCCGGCGCCGAGCACCGGCAACGACACCGGGGCGACCTTGAGGAAGAAGTCGGCGAAGTGCCAGCCCATCTCATGGCCGATCAGCAGGTTCTGTGGTTCGCCCACCAGCGTGCACACGCCGCCCAATGCAGTGCCGACCGCACCGTGCATCAACAGGCTGCGCAGGAAGGCGCGGAACTGGTCGAGGTCTTCACGGTGCAGTTGCGGGATATGTTGGTCGCTGTCGAGCGCGCTTTCTTCACGCGGGTTGGCGCCCGAGGCAACGCGGTGAAAGACCGCGTAGAAGCCTACTGCAGCGCTGATGATCACCGCCGTGACTGTCAGCGCATCGAGAAAGGCCGAGAGGAACGCTGACAGCACGCAGAACAGCAGCGACAGGGCCGCCTTCGAGCGCACACCGAGCAAGATCCGCGAGAACAGGAACAGCAGCAGCTCTTTCATGAAGTGAATGCCGGCGACCATGAACATCAACAGCAGAATCACCGGAAAGTTGTGCAGCAGCTCTTCGTACAGGGCCTGCGGGGTGGTCATTTCGAGCAGCAGTGCTTCGACCAGCAACAAGCCACCCGGCATCAACGGGTAGCACTTCAGCGCCATGCCCAAGGTAAAGATGAATTCGATCACCAGCACCCAGCCCGCCGTGACCGGGCCTGCAGTCAGCAGCAGCAATGGGTTGAGCACCAGGAACAGGCCGATGACAGCCTTGTACCAAAGCGGTGACTGGCCCAGGAAGTTGTGGGCGAGCGCACCGGGCAGGGAGCGGGGCATGAATATGTATCCTTATGATTCAGCGATGGCGCACGGTGCCGGATCGTGCCGACTTAGGCAAGATTTGCCGTCCTGCTTTTGGCACAAGTGCGGCCTCCTGGCTGGGTTAACATCCTGCGTTATGACCCTTTCCCAGCAGGAGTGCCGCCCGTGACCGAGTACAGCGCGTTCAAGGTTGAACTGACTGATAGCATCGCCCACGTCCAGATCAACCGCCCCGAGAAAGTCAACGCGATGAATGCTGCCTTCTGGGAGGAGATCATCGACATCTTCCAGTGGGTCGACGACACCGATGCGGTGCGCGCCGTTGTCATCAGCGGTGCGGGCAAGCATTTCTCTGCCGGCATCGACCTGATGATGCTAGCCTCGCTGGCCGGCCAGTTGGGCAAGGACGTTGGCCGTAATGCGCGCTTGCTGCGCAGCACCATCCTGCGCCTGCAGGCGTCGTTCAATGCCGTCGACAAATGCCGCAAGCCGGTGCTGGCGGCAGTCCAGGGCTACTGCATTGGGGGCGCCATCGACCTCATCTCGGCGTGCGACATGCGCTACTGCAGCCAAGATGCGCAGTTCTCGATCAAGGAAATCGACATGGGCATGGCCGCCGATGTCGGCACGCTGCAACGTTTGCCACGTATCATTGGCGACGGCATCATGCGCGAGCTGGCATTCACCGGGCGCAACGTCGAGGCCGATGAGGCGCTGCGTATCGGCCTGGTCAACCGGGTCTATGATGATCAGGCCGCGCTGCTTGACGGGGTCTTTGCCATCGCCCGTGAGATTGCCGCAAAATCGCCGATCGCCGTGGCCGGCACCAAGGAAATGCTCAGCTATATGCGTGACCATCGCATTGACGATGGCCTGGAATACATCGCCACCTGGAACGCCGCGATGCTGCAGTCCGAAGACCTGCGCGTGGCCGTGGCGGCGCACATGAGCAAACAGAAACCGACGTTCGCCGACTGACTGGGTCGGGGGGCGCGCAGCAAGGAACCCCGACATGTCAGCACGCTGGACTACCGCAGTACTCGACCCGCAGATCACCGGGGGCTTGGCCGTCGCCCGCAGCCCGGAAGGGTTCCTGGTGGACGACAATGGCGCGCTGTTCCCCCGCGAATGGCTCAAGCGCCAGGACCTGGACGTGCTGTGCGAGCATGGTATCGGGCATTTCGATGGCGAGCCGGTGTTCCTGCTTGAGCTGCGCAGCGCCACCGACCTGGCGGGTTGCAGCTGGCGTGGCCTGCGCGCGTTCATGCTCGAAGGCGATTTCGACCTGTACAAGGTGCTGGGTTATGCCGCGCAGATCGGTACCTGGGCACGCGAGCACCGTTTTTGCGGCAGCTGCGGCCAGGCGATGACGCAAATCCGCTGGGAGCGGGCGATGTACTGCCAGCCGTGCGACCTGCGCAGCTACCCGCGCATTTCGCCGAGCATGATCGTGCTGGTCACCCGCGGTGACGAGATTCTGCTGGCGCGCTCGCCGCGTTTCGTCACCGGTGTCTACAGCACCTTGGCGGGCTTTGCCGAACCCGGCGAGTCGGCCGAGGATTGCCTGGTGCGCGAAGTGCGCGAAGAGGTGGCGGTCGAGGTACAGAACATCCGTTACGTCGGCAGCCAGTGCTGGCCGTTCCCGCATTCGATGATGCTGGGGTTCCATGCCGAGTACGCGGGCGGCGAGATCGTCATGCAGCCCGACGAGATCGAGGATGCCCAGTGGTTCAGCGTGCATGACCTGCCGCCGCTGCCGGCCGGGCGTTCCATCGCCCGGTACCTGATCGATTTGTACGTGGCTGAACGCTTAGGCCTGCCCGAACCAGTGCTGCCACGCTAGGCGCACTGTAAGTGCCAGCACCACGGTGATGAAGACTGGGCGGATGAACTTGCTGCCGCCGCTGATCGCCGTGCGTGCGCCGAAGAACGCACCCACCATCACCGACAGGCCCATGCACAGGCCGACGACATAATCCACCTGCCCGGAAATGATGAACACCGTCAGCGCCGCGATGTTGCTGACGAAGTTCATGCTGCGCGCCACACCGCTGGCGCGCACCAGGTCGATCGGGTACAGCAGCAGGGTGCTCACGGTCCAGAACGCGCCAGTGCCGGGGCCTGCCACGCCATCGTAGAAACCCAGGGTGAAGCCTTGGGGGACCTGCCATTTCTTCTTGATCGGTGCGTCGGCATCCAGCGGCGCCTTGGGCGTGCCGCCGAACAGCAGGTAGACGCCGCAGGCGAAGACCACCACCGGGAGCATTTTGTTCAGCCATTCGGCGGGCAGGTAGTGGGCGATCACCGCGCCCAGCGAGGCGCCTACCAGGGTGGCGAACAACGCCGGGCGCCACTGCGCGGGGTGGAACAGTTTGCGCTTGTAGTAAGTGAAGCCGGCCGTGGCCGAGCCGAAGGTGGAACTGAGCTTGTTGGTGCCCAGCACCAGGTGTGGCGGCATGCCGGCGGTGAGCAGGGCCGGGGTAGTGAGCAGGCCGCCGCCACCAGCGATGGCGTCGATGAAACCGGCGACGAAGGCGACCAGGGCCAGGATGAGTAGGGTGAGGGGTTCTACGGTGAGTTCGAAGGGCATGGGAGGCTTTCAAGGTGAAGGGCAGGGTTGAGACAAGTGATCTGATAAAACGGACATGATAATCCCGGGTACCTGTGGCTGTCAGTCTTTGAATTTGCGTCCTTACTTCAAGTCCAAACCTAGCTTCGGAGGAACAGAGAGCTCACTGAGGTGGGTGTGCCTATCTAATTCCGTATCTCTGACCTTGCAGTATGTAGAAGCGTTAAGCGGTCAAGCTTGCGTTCGAACTTGTCGAGCATTGACACTATCCCTGCATAATGAATTTCTTCTTCAATCTCCAGATGCTTAGAATAGTCAAAGTCGTAATTGATGGGCCCGTTCAATGGGCCTTGTTCGCCACCTTTTTGCTTGCGCCAGTTTTCTTCGGCTGCCGCTTGGTAGTCGTTACGCATTAGCTCAAGCTTCGGTTTTTTGTAGATCGCTTTGAGGGTGCCAATGGTGACGTGATCAGCATCAACGAGAGCGGAATACTTTTTGAGCTCAGGATGCTCTACGATTGCATCTCTGGCTTTATGGATGTAGTGGATTCTCGGTTTCGAAAGCATAGCCTTGACCTCTTTCCAACTCTGTTGGATACGACTAAACATATGCCCCGAAGGATCGTGGCGATTCACTGGATCACCCAAGCAATAGGCATAGGCGTTTTGTGTGCGTGTCATAAACGGACTCAGACTATCTGCTGATAAAAATCGCGATAGCCTTGGATTATAAGCGCGATAGCCGTTACCCAGCAGATAGCAGTTCGTAAAATCATCGTAGCGCTGCCCGGTAAATCCCATAAGAGGGGCAGTGCTGTGGAGGGTCTTGCTGTGCCCGTAGGCGGTATAGGCGAGCGTGTGAGTACTGTCGCGATTTTAATTATTCAATACCGAAGTTTGTAAGTCCACGGCCAATAATGAAGTGCTGTCCGAGCGTCCCTCTGAGCGTCGCTCGGCCAAGGGTGTGTTTGAAACTGAAAGCACCGTCACTGCATGATCACTGGCAATTTGCGAAGCCAGTTGACCATTCTTGTAGAATAAATGCTGCTTTCTGTTCTGAAACATGGTCAGCCTGCGGCACGGAGCGTAATTAATTGAGGCTACCCTCAGGTAAAGTGGGCTGGCGCGCAACTGGTAGAAATGCCAGTTGCCTACAGGCGCAAGATAGGTGTGCCGACAGTGTTAGCCCTTTCGCGGGCAAGCCCGCTCCCACAGGTTTTCACCGGTTCGAAGGCAGTGAAAGTCGTGTGGGAGCGGGCTTGCCCGCGAAAGGGCCGCTACAGGGGATTACATCAACTCCGTATAAACGCCAGCAAATCCGCATTGATCACATCGGCATGGGTGGTCGGCATGCCGTGCGGATACCCTTTGTAGGTCTTCAACGTGGCATTAGGCAGCAACTTGGCCGACAACGGGCCCGCGTTCTCGTAAGGCACGATCTGGTCATCGTCACCGTGCATGACCAGCACCGGCTGGGTGATGCGCTTGAGGTCTTCGGTGAAGTCGGTCTGCGAAAACGCCACGATGCCGTCGTAGTGCGCCTTGGCACTGCCGATCATGCCTTGGCGCCACCAGTTGCCGATGATGCCTTCCGACGGTTTGGCCCCGGGTCGGTTGTAACCGTAGAAAGGCCCCGTGGGCACGTCGCGGTAGAACTGCGCCCGGTTACTCGCGACCTGGGCCTGGAAGCCGTCGAAGACCGACTTGGGCAGGCCGCCTGGGTTGGCCGGTGTCTGCACCATCAGCGGTGGCACTGCTGCAATCAGTACTGCCTTGGCCACCTTGTCGCCGGGGTAGCGTGCCATGTAGCGCACCACTTCGCCGCCACCCGTGGAATGGCCGACATGCACGGCGCCCTGGATGCCCAGGTGGTCGACCACGGCGGCTACGTCATCGGCGTAGTGGTCCATGTCATGGCCATCCCACACCTGGCTGGAGCGCCCATGGCCGCGGCGGTCGTGGGCGACTACGCGAAAACCCTGGGCCAGGAAGAACAGCAACTGGGCATCCCAGTCATCGGCACTAAGGGGCCAGCCATGGTGGAAGTGAATGACCGGCGCGTCGCGCGGGCCCCAGTCTTTGTAGAAGATCTGAACGCCATCCTTCGTGGTTACGTAGCTCATGGTCGCGTCTCCTCTGTGCAGGGGATTGCCAAGTGAGCTATTGAGAATAGGAGAGATTTCTGTGTTGTCAGTACCGGCCTCTTCGCGGGGCAAGCCCGCTCCCACAGGTATACCACCGTCTCTAACCTGGTAGTAAACCTGTGGGAGCGGGCTTGCCCCGCGAAAGGGTCGGCATTGGCAATCAAGCCATTACAGGAACCAGCGGTACTCCCTGGCGCTGACTTCTTGCATGAATGCCAAGTGGTCTTGCCGCTTGTTCTCGCAATACACCATCACGAATTCTTCCCCCAGCCCCTCATTCACTGCGAGGTGGCTGCGCATCGCGGTGACTGCGCTGAGCATGTCCTTGGGGAAGTCGATGCCGCTGCCGCGGTCTTCGTTCAGCGGTGTGATCGGCTCCTGCGCCGCATCCAGCCCATGCTCCATCCCGCACAGGATCGCCGCCAGCACCAGGTAGGGGTTGGCATCCGCGCCAGCCAGACGATGCTCAATGCGCAAGTTGCGTACATCGGACTCGGGAATGCGTATGCACGCATCGCGGTCTTCATAGCCCCAACTCGCACGGCTGGCGGCGTTGACCATGGCGCCGTAGCGACGGAACGCATTGTGGTTGGCTGCAAAGATCGGCATGCAGTGCGGCAGGACCGCCAGGCAGCCCGCCACCGCATGGCGCAGCGGGCGTTGCCCATCGGCAGCCAGCAGGTTGTTGCCGTCGTTGTCGTACAGGCTGACGTGTACATGCATGCCGCTACCAGGGGCGTGCAGGTAGGGTTTGCTCATGAACGAAGCACGCAGCCCGTGCTTGAGCGCCACGCCACGGGTGCTGCGGCAGAACAGGGCAGCCCAGTCGGCGGCGCGCAGGCCGTCGTCGCAGTGGCCGAAATTGATCTCGAACTGGCCCGGCCCCAGCTCGGCCGTGATGACGTTGGCATCCACCCCTTGCGCGTTGGCTGTTTCGACCATGTCGCGCAGCACGTCGCTGAAGCGTGACAGGCGCTCGATGTGCATGTTGGGCTGATCGTCCGGGTCATCGCTGAACGGGTCGCGGGGGAACTGCGGCAGCCCTTCCTTCAGTGCCCGCTCGAACAGGTAAAACTCCAGCTCGAACGCCACCACCGGGCGAATGCCACGCCGTGCCAGGCGTTGCAGTACGCGGGCGAGCACTTCCCGGGGCTCGAACTCGATGGGGGCGGCGGTGCCGTCGGAGCTGATCAGCATCTGCCCCAGTGGCTCGCGCTCCCAGGTGACTGGTTTGAGGGTGCCGGGGATCAGGCGCCGCACGGCATCCGGGTCGCCGTCGCTGAAACAGTAGTCACCAATCGGGAACAGCCCGCCCTGTACCCCTAGCAACACGCAGTTCTGCGGTAGTTTCAGCGGGCTGCCGGCGGCGACCTTTTCCAGCATGTCGACGGGGTAGCGCTTGCCGTAGAAATGCCCGGGGATGTCCAGGCTCAGCAGGTCGACATGGCGTACTTCGGGGTAGCGGGCACGGAAGGCGCGTACTTCACTGAGCAGATCGGGAAAACCTGTTGTGATGGTCATGCTGTGCTCTCATCGGAAGACCCAGAGAACCCGGGTCGTCTGGTCGGTCAGGTTGGCGTAGCGGAACTGGCTGTGCGGCGGCAGCTGAAAACTGTCGTTGCGCCGGAGTGTGACGGCCTCGGCGTGGCCATCGCGCCACAGCGTCAGCTCACCTTCCAGGACGAAACCGCCTTGCTCGGAACTGTCGTTCAGGTGCCCCTCGCCACTGCTGGCGCCGGGCGCCAAGTGGCTTTCGAGCATGGAAAAGCCGCCATTCAAGGTAGGCGACACCAGCACGTCGCTGATGCCTTCGGCGTAGTAAATGGTGCGCCGCTCACCTGGTCGGGTAACCCAGTCCAGCGGCCGGGGTTGGCCGGCCTGGTAGAAGTAGGTGGTCGGTACGTGCAGCGCTTCGCTGATTGCGGTCAGGTCGGCCACGGTTGGCCGTGACAAACCGCGCTCGACCTGGGACAGAAACCCCAGTGAGCGCTTGACCTTGCTGGCCAGCTCGTCGAGCGTCAGCCCGCGGTGCTTGCGCAGGTCGCGAATCAGCAGCGCCAGTGTTTGAACTTCATCAGACATGGTCGCGCAACCTGTACCAGGCCTTGGCTGCAGCTTCCAGCGGTGCGGCCATCAAGTCGCCGCCTGGGAAGCGGCCATTATCGATACCCTGGTACAGCGTCAGCAGGTCATCGTTGCCAAGGATCGCATCGCTGACCGCCCGCGCCCCGGCCAGGGTCGGCAGCACGCCGTGGCCCGAGAAGCCTTGTAACCAATAGCGCTCGCCGTCCCGGCCGATGTCGGGGGTGCGCTGGATGCTGCAGTCGATGTGGCCGCCCCAGGCATAGTCGATGGCCACGCCGGCCAACTGCGGGAACACCCGTTCAAGGTAGGGGCGGGTGGCGCTGGCCACATCCTTGGGGATGCCGCCCAGGTAGGTGCAGCCGCCCCCGAACAGTAGGCGGTTGTCGGGGGTAAGGCGGAAATAGTCGGGTACGAACTGGTTGTCGATCACGCAGCTGTTGCGCGGCAACAATGACTTGGCGACGTCAGCTTCCAGGGGCGCGGTGGCGACCTGGTAGGAGCCGACGGGCAGCAAGCGGCGCGACAGGGCCGGGTCGAGGCGGTCGATGTACGCGTTGCAGGCCAGTACCAGGATTTGGCTGTGTACCTCGCCATGCTCAGTGCGGGTCACATAACCGTTGCCGGTCTGCTGGTAGCCGAGCACCTGGCTTTGCTCGAAAATGTGGCCACCGGCTGTCTCGATATTGCTGGCAAGGCCTTGGGCGAGCTTGAGGGGGTTGAGGTGGGCGCCTTTGGCGTCATACAGCGCGGCTTGGTAGCGTGGGCTGTCGATCCACTGGGGCAGCTCGTCGGGCCCTATCAGGCGCAGGGCGTCATAACCCCATTTGGTTTCGGCGTCGTGCAGGGCTTCTTCAAGCATTTTTACGCGGCGCGGCAGCACGGCTGTCCATAAGCTGCCAAGCCGGTAGTCGATATCGAAGCCATGGCGCTGTGGCAGCTCACGCATTTCATCGGCGGCCCAGCACATGCTGTCCCACAGGCGCCGGGTGCGTTCTACGCCAAGGGCCTTCTCCAGCGGTGGCATGTCGCACGACCAGCCCAGCAACGCCTGGCCGCCGTTGCGCCCGGAAGCGGCCCACGCCACACGGCTGGCTTCCAGCAGCGTGACACGCTTGCCGGCCATGGTCAGTCTCAGGGCGGTGTGCAGGCCGCTGAAACCTGCGCCGACAATGAGGATGTCGGTGTCGTGGCGGCTTTGCAGGGTGGGGCGCAGGGGTATGCGGGTGGGGTAGGTCTGGGCGTAATAGCTGGCGATGTGTTGCGCGGATTGCTTGAACATGCCGGTGCCTCATGAAAATTATTGTGATTATTTTCATGAAAATTTAGCAGGTAAATTTCACGGCGCCAGTTCGCTGGTCGGGTTTTGTGCTTTTGCTGTGTTTTGCTGCTGCCTGTGACGGCCTCTTCGCGGGCAAGCCCGCACACAGGTACTGTGCAGGCTTCAGGTCGCTGCCTTTTTACGAGGTTGCCTTGGCTTGCCTGCTGCTGGTTTGCTTCCGGTGGCTTTACTTTTGCTGCCGCCCCGGCGCTTCTTTTTCCAAGGTGGTGCGGCGCCGGCCGCAGGCGCGGTAATGGTCATGCGCATGCCGCTGCAGCGTTCGACCAGCTTGCCCATCCAGGCTGACTGCCGGGCGACGAACTCTTCCAGGCTCATTTCACCGCTCTGCACCATGTCCAGTGCCTGCTCCCAGATGGCCGTGGTCCCGGGGTCGGCAATGGCCCTGGGTACGGCGTCGATGAGGCTGAAGGCTGCGGGCGTCGCGGACAAGGCCTTGCCGTTCTTGACCAGATAACCACGGTCGAGCAAGCCCTGGATGATGCTGGCCCGTGTCGCTTCGGTGCCGATGCCGGTGGTTTCCTTGAGCTTCTGCTTCAACCGCGGGTCATCCACCAGTTTGGCGACGTTTTTCATGGCCTTGATCAGGTCGCCTTCGGTAAAGGGCTTGGGTGGCTGGGTCCACATGTCCTTGAGTTGCAGCCCTTGCACGTTGCAGTCCTGGCCTTCGCGCAGGGCTGGCAGAACCTGGGCCGGCGGCGCCTCGCGGCCTTTGGCCGGGGCCAGCGCCTCGGGCAAGGCACGGCGCCAGCCAGGCTCGACGATTTGCTTACCCACGGCACGCAAGGCATGGCCTGCACAGTCGAAATCGGCCTGGGTGCGGTCGTACTCGTGGTTGGGCAGGAACTGCGCCAGGTAACGGGCACGGATGAGGGTATAGACCGCCTTGTACTTGGCGGGCAGGCGCGAGGGGTCGCTGGCCGCGGCAGTGGGGATGATGCCGTGGTGGGCACTGACCTTGGCGTCATTCCAGGCGCGGGAGCGTCGCTGGGGCTCCAGGTGAGCCTGCAGCGGCGCTAGGCTGCCATCGGCGCGCTGCAGAGCGGCAAGGATGGCGGGGGCCTCGGCGTGCTGGCTCAGCGGCAGGTAACCACAGTCGCTACGCGGGTAAGTGATCAGTTTGTGGGTTTCGTACAGGGCCTGGGCGATGTCGAGGGTTTCCTGGGCGCCTAAGCCGAACTTCTTTGAGCACAGCTCCTGCAGGGTGCCCAGGTCGAAGGGCAGGGGGGCGGCTTCGCGTACGCGTTCAGTCGCCACCTTGGCCACGCGGGCAGTGCCCGCATTGCCCATGTCGGCGGCAGCCTGTTGCGCCAGCGCCTGGTTGAGGCACCGGCCCTGGTCGTCACAGGCATCTTCCGGGGCCCGCCACTGAGCGTTGAAGCCCTGGCCAGCCTGTTCGAGTTGCACGTCGATGGCCCAGAACGGTACCGGGACGAAGTCGGCGATGCTGCGATCACGGTCCACCACCAGGCGCAGGGTCGGGGTCTGTACCCGGCCAACCGGCAGTACACCCTGGTAGCCGGATTGGCGCCCGAGCAAGGTGAACAGCCGGCTCATGTTCATGCCGATCAGCCAGTCGGCGCGGGAGCGGCCCAGCGCCGAGTGATAAAGGCTGAAGGTTTCCTGGCCCGGCAGCAGGCGTGCCAGGGCCTTGCGGATGGAGGCGTCATCAAGGGCCGACAGCCACAGGCGCTGGATCGGCCCGCGGTAACGGCAGTGCTCGACCAGTTCGCGGGCGATCATTTCGCCTTCGCGGTCGGCGTCGGTGGCGATGACCAGCTCGCGCGCCTCGCCTAGTAGGCGTTTGACGGCCTTGAACTGGCTGGCGGTCTTAGGCTTGACCAGCATCTTCCATTTTTCGGGAATGATCGGCAGGTCGGCGAGGTTCCAGCGCTTGTAGCGTTCGTCATAACTGTCGGGCGGGGCGGTTTCGAGCAGGTGGCCGATGCACCAGGTGACGCAGACGTCGGTGCCTTGCCAGCAGCCGTCGGCCTTGCGGTTGGCGCCGAGCACTTTGGCGATGTCTTTTGCCTGGGAGGGTTTTTCGCAGAGGAACAGGCGCATGGCCGAGCACGCTTCATCGGGGGTGATGGGCACTAGGATGCGCAAGCAGGGGCGCAGAGGCAAGTTTTATCTGGATGGATGTACAGGTTTTTGTCAGTGGAGATGTATTGTCTTTGCTGGCCTCTTCGCGGGGCAAGCCCGCTCCCACAAGCCCTCCACTGCATTCAGGATCAGTGCAAGACTTGTGGGAGCGGGCTTGCCCCGCGAAGGGGTCAGTGAAACCACTGCTTATGGATCAGGCGCGCGAGTCGCGCACCATGTCCACATGCGGGATGCCGGCTTCAAGGAACTCTTCGCTGACTACGCGAAAGCCCAAGCGCTCGTAGAACGGCGTGGCGTGTACCTGGGCACTGAGCATCTGCTGCTTCAGGTCGCTGTTCTGGGCCTCGACGATGACCGCATTCATCAGTGCATCGCCAACCTTCAGGCCGCGCCAGTCCTTGAGCACCGAGACCCGGCCAATGGTGCCGTCAGGCAGCAGGCGGGCGGTACCGATCGGGTAGTCACCCTCCAGGGCCAGGAAGTGCACCGCGGTCGGATCGTCCGAATCCCACTCAAGCTCCGGTGGTACGTGCTGTTCGGCAATGAACACCGCCTCACGGATGCGGCGGATGTCTGCGTTGTCCTTATGCCAGTCGGCGAGGCGCACACGAATCTTATTCATTGGCGAATCCCAGGCTTCCTTGTTTGATCAGCTGCTGTACCAGCATAAGGCCATCTTCATCCTGCAGCCACTCTGCAAGGTTTTCGATGTGTAACGCATCGGCAGCACAGACCAGCTTCAGCAGCTCACGCAGTTTGGCCGGCAATGGGCAGCTGCGGCCGCTGGCGAACAGCATCAGGTCGTCGTTGAGTTCGGACCAGGCCATGCGCGCGCTTGGGTTGCGGATCAGGATGGCGCCATCTTCCAGCGCTTCGATCAGCTGTTCCTCAGTGAGCTCTTCACCCACGACCTGCTCCGGGTAGCGCGGCTCGGTCATGAACTGGCCGAACCAGGTCAGCAGCAGGTCTTTGTCACCCATGTGCTTGTCGAGCAGGCCTTTGAGGCGGTCGAGGGCGTCGTGCTGGATCTGGTGCGGGTCGCTGACCGGCTGGGCGTCGGCGTCGCTGTAGCGCTCTTCGTCCGGCAGGAACTGGCCGAGGAAGTCGGTGAAGTGGGTCAGCACTTCGGCAGCGCTTGGCGCGCGGAAGCCGACCGAGTAGGTCAGGCAGTCGTCTTCGGCTACGCCGTAGTGGGCCAGGCGCGGCGGCAGGTAGAGCATGTCGCCAGGTTCCAGGGTCCACTCACCGCTCTGTTCGAAGTCTGCGAGGATGCGCAGGTCGGCGTGCTCGATCAGCGGGCTGTCGCTGTTGCACATCTGGCCGATCTTCCAGTTGCGCTTGCCGTGGCCTTGCAGCAGGAACACGTCGTAGTTGTCGAAGTGCGGGCCGACGCTGCCACCCGGGGCGGCGAAGCTGACCATCACGTCGTCGATGCGCCAGCTGGGCAGGAAGCGGAATTCTTCCAGCAGTTCGGCCACTTCCGGTACGAACTGGTCCACGGCCTGTACCAGCAAGGTCCAGTCACGCTCGGGCAGGGTGGCGAAGACTTCTTCTTCGAACGGGCCGCGGCGCAGCTCCCACGGGCGCTCGCCGTGTTCGAGCACCAGGCGCGATTCGACTTCTTCTTCAAGCGCCAGGCCGGCCAGTTCGTCGGGCTCGATCGGGCTGATGAAGTCGGGGAAGGCCTGGCGTACCAGCAGGGGCTTCTTCTGCCAGTAGTCGCGCATGAATTCGCGGGCCGAGATGCCGCCCAGCAGCTGCAGTGGAGTATCAGGATTCATGTTCAACCTATTGAAAAAACGTAATTTTCGTACGGGAATAAAAACGCCCGGCTAAGCCGGGCGTTGAACGCGTCGGTCAGCTTAGATGCGTTTGGCCTGCGCTGCCGCGTTACCGATGTAAGTGGCAGGGGTCAGCTGCTTGAGCTCGGCCTTGGCGTCGGCTGGCATGTCCAGGCCGTCGATGAAGGTCAGCAGCGCCTCAGGGGTGATGCCCTTGCCACGGGTCAGCTCTTTGAGCTTCTCGTACGGGTTCTCGATGTTGAAGCGGCGCATGACGGTCTGGATCGGCTCGGCCAGGACTTCCCAGCAGGCGTCCAGGTCGGCGGCGATACGTGCGGTGTTGACTTCCAGCTTGCCGATGCCCTTCAGGCTGGCTTCGTAGGCGATGACGCTGTGAGCGAAGCCCACGCCCAGGTTGCGCAGCACGGTGGAGTCGGTCAGGTCGCGCTGCCAGCGCGAGATCGGCAGCTTGCTGGCCAGGTGCTGGAACAGCGCATTGGCGATACCCAGGTTGCCTTCGGAGTTCTCGAAGTCGATCGGGTTGACCTTGTGCGGCATGGTCGACGAGCCGATTTCACCGGCGACGGTCTTCTGCTTGAAGTAGCCCAGGGAGATGTAGCCCCAGACGTCGCGGTCGAAGTCGATGAGGATGGTGTTGAAGCGGGCGATCGCGTCGAACAGCTCGGCGATGTAGTCGTGCGGCTCGATCTGCGTGGTGTACGGGTTGAACTGCAGGCCCAGCTCGTCTTCGATGAAGGCGCGGGCGTTGGCTTCCCAGTCGATCTGCGAGTAGGCCGACAGGTGGGCGTTGTAGTTGCCCACGGCGCCGTTGATCTTGCCCAGCAGTGGCACGGCGGCTACCTGAGCGATCTGGCGCTCCAGGCGGTACACGACGTTGGCCAGCTCTTTACCCAGGGTGGTCGGCGAAGCCGGTTGGCCGTGGGTGCGCGACAGCATCGGCACGTCGGCCAAGGCGTGGGCCTGGGCGCGGATGGCGTCGGCGATCTGGCGCATCAGCGGCAGCAGCACGTCGTCGCGGCCAGCGCGCAGCATCAGGGCGTGGGACAGGTTGTTGATGTCCTCGCTGGTGCAGGCGAAGTGGATGAACTCGCTAACCTTGGCCAGCTCAGGCAGTTGGGCAGCCTGCTCTTTGAGCAGGTACTCGATGGCCTTGACGTCGTGGTTGGTGGTGCGCTCGATTTCCTTGACGCGTTCGGCATGCTCGAGCTTGAAGTCGGTGGCCAGGGTGTCCAGCAGGGCGTTGGCTTCGGCGGAGAACGCCGGCACTTCGCCGATCTGCGGGTGGGCGGCCAGGCGCTGCAACCAGCGCACTTCGACCAGGGCGCGGAAACGGATCAGGCCGTATTCGCTGAAAATGGGGCGCAAGGCCTGGGTTTTGCCGGCATAACGGCCGTCTACAGGGGAAACCGCAGTGAGCGAGGAAAGCTGCATGGGGTGTTCTCGGACAGTCAGGCTTTTGGAAGGGCGCATATCATACATGAAAAAAGCGCCCGGGTCGGGTGGCTGACCAAAGGTCGGGCCTATAAAAACATCTCGCAGTGCCTTTGTGGGAGCGGCCTTGTGTCGCGAAAGGGTTGCGCAGCAGCCCCGGCAATGTTTGAGAGGCTGGGGCTGCTGTGCAGCCCATTCGCAGCACAAGGCTGCTCCTACAAGGGTCGGCGTTGCCTTCAGGAAGGCGTACGCATCATGTCGTACAGTTCGTTCAGCAGCTTGCGACGGCTGAACACCAGCTGCCAGCGATGGCCACCCAGCTGGCGCCACAGGCGCGCGGCGCGGATGCCGGCCAGCAGCAGGGCGCGGATTTTGGAGGCATTGCTGGCCTGCTGCAGGAAGCGCATGTCGCCGTGTACCTGGATACGCTGGCGCAAGGTGCTCAGGGTGTCCTGGTACAAGGCGCCACTGGAGGCGATGACGTTTTCATGAACCAGGCCAAAATGGTCGGCCTGTGACTGGATCTGCGGCAGGCGGTTGCCGATGGTGTCGAGCAGGTCGCCGCGCTTGGCCAGTTGGCGTTCCAGGCCCAACATGGACAGGGCATAGCGCAGGGGCTCGCGCTGCAGGCTGCTGGGGTCGCGCTCCAGGGCGCCGACCAGGGCGCGGTAGCCGTCCCGCAGGTTGAGGTCGTCACCGCCGAACACCTCCAGGGTGTCCTTGGGGTCGCGCACCAGCAGGCTACCCAGCATGCAGCCGATGTTGGCCTCGCTGGCCTGGCCGGTGCGGGCGATGCGGTCGACCAGCACGGCGGCCTGGAACACGCCGCCCAGGGCAATCAATTGCTCCTGCAGGTTGCTCATGCGCGCGGGCTCCAGGGCTCGGCAGTCTCGATCACGCCGCCGCCCAGGCACACCTCACCGTCATAGAACACCACCGACTGGCCTGGGGTGACCGCGCGTTGCGGTTCGTCGAACACGGCGCGGTAACCGCTCTCGGTCAGTTCCAGGGTGCAGTGCTGGTCGCTCTGGCGGTAGCGCACCTTGGCGGTGAGCTTGCGCGGGCTGCTGAGGTCGATCGGGTTGACCCAGTAGATTTCCGAGGCGAGCAGGGCGCGGGAGAACAGCCAAGGGTGTTCATTGCCCTGGCCGACCACCAACACATTGCGGGCCAGGTCCTTGTGCAGCACGTACCACGGCTCGTCGCCAGCGTCCTTCAGGCCGCCGATACCCAGGCCCTGGCGCTGGCCGATGGTGTGGTACATCAGGCCATGGTGGCGGCCGATGACTTCGCCGTCGGTGGTCTGGATTTCACCGGGCTGGGCTGGGAGGTACTGCTTGAGGAAGTCGCTGAAGCGGCGCTCGCCGATGAAGCAGATACCGGTGGAGTCTTTCTTCTTGGCGGTGGCCAGGCCATGCTTTTCGGCAATGGCGCGCACCTCTGGCTTTTCCAGCTCGCCGACCGGGAACAGGGTGCGGGCGATTTCTTTGCCGCCAACCGCATGCAGGAAGTAGCTCTGGTCCTTGTTCGGGTCCAGCCCCTTGAGCAGTTCGGTGAGCGCGCCGGTGTCGCGTCGGCGCACGTAGTGGCCGGTGGCGATCAGGTCGGCGCCCAGCGACAGGGCGTAGTCAAGGAACGCCTTGAACTTGATTTCGCGGTTGCAGAGGATGTCCGGGTTAGGCGTGCGGCCGGCTTTGTACTCTTCGAGGAAGTGCTCAAAGACGTGGTCCCAGTACTCGGCGGCGAAGTTGGCGGTGTGCAGCTTGATGCCGATGCGGTCGCACACGGCCCGGGCGTCGGCCAGGTCTTCGCGGGCGGTGCAGTATTCGGTGCCGTCGTCCTCTTCCCAGTTCTTCATGAACAGCCCTTCCACCTGGTAGCCCTGCTCCATGAGCAGAAGGGCGGAGACGGAGGAGTCCACGCCGCCGGACATGCCGACGATGACGCGGGTCTTGGCGGGGTCTTTGAGTGCTGGGCTGGTCATGGCTACCGATGTGTATCAGAGGGGAAAAACGCCGATTCTATCAAACCCGAGGCTGCACGTCAGTCGCGCAGCAGCGTGAGGCTGTGCAGCGGGCCGGCGAGGTAGTCGTCGAGGCAGCGCGGCACCAGCTCGCTGCGCCAGCGGGTGGGGTCGGCCAGCAGCTCGTCGCGGGTCAGCCAGACGGCGCGGACGATGTCGCTGTCCAGTGCCAGGTCGGCATGGTGGCGCACGGGGCGGGCGGCGAAGCAGATGCGCTGATAAGTCACGCCATTGCTGGGGGCGGTGTACAGGTAGATGCCGACCACGCCGGTCAGTTCGACTTCCCAGGCGGTTTCTTCGAGGGTTTCGCGCAGGGCGGCCTGGGGCAGGGTTTCGTTGGGTTCGAGGTGGCCGGCGGGTTGGTTGAAGACGTGCTGGCCGGCTTTGAATTCTTCGACGAACAGGAATTTACCTTCGTGCTCGACGAGGGTGGCGACGGTGATGTGGGGTTGCCAGGTCATTGATAGTGTCCTTTAAAATCTTGGGACCGCTGCGCGGTCCTTTCGCGACACAAGGCCGCTCCCACCGGTGTGGTGCAGCCTTCAGTCGAGCACATCCCCTGTGGGAGCGGCCTTGTGTCGCGAAAGGGCTGCAAAGCAGCCCCAAGGGGGCAAACAGGAATTCCAGAAAGCACAAACCCCGGTGCGTGGCCGGGGTTTGTGGGGTTACTTCAAGCGGACCTTACAGGGCGGCAATGGCGCTGTTGAAGGTCTGGCTTGGGCGCATCACCTTGGCGGTCAGCTCGGCATTCGGGGCGTAGTAGCCACCGATGTCGGCCGGCTTGCCTTGAACGGCGTTGAGCTCGGCGACGATGGTCGCTTCGTTCTCGGCCAGGGCTTTTGCCAGCGGTGCGAAGCGCGCCTGCAGGGCGGCGTCGTCAGCCTGAGCAGCCAGGGCCTCGGCCCAGTACAGGGTCAGGTAGAAGTGGCTGCCGCGGTTGTCGATACCACCGACTTTGCGCGAAGGCGACTTGTTGGTGTCGAGGAACTTGCCGGTGGCCTGGTCCAGGGTATTGGCCAGGACTTTGGCGCGCGGGTTGTCGTAGGTGTTGCCCAGGTGCTCCAGGGAAGCGGCCAGGGCCAGGAATTCACCCAGCGAGTCCCAACGCAGGAAGTTCTCTTCAACCAGCTGCTGCACGTGCTTCGGTGCCGAACCGCCAGCGCCGGTTTCGAACAGGCCACCGCCGTTCATCAGCGGGACGATCGACAGCATCTTGGCGCTGGTGCCCAGCTCCATGATCGGGAACAGGTCGGTCAGGTAGTCGCGCAGCACGTTGCCGGTCACCGAGATGGTGTCCTTGCCTTCGCGGATGCGAGCCAGGGAGAACTTGATGGCATCGACCGGTGCCAGGACACGGATGTCCAGGCCAGCGGTGTCGTGATCCTTCAGGTACTTCTGGACTTTCTCGATCATCACGCCGTCGTGGGCGCGAGCCGGGTCCAGCCAGAACACCGCCGGGGTGTTGCTCAGGCGGGCACGGTTGACGGCCAGCTTGACCCAGTCTTGGATCGGCGCGTCTTTGGTCTGGCACATGCGGAAGATGTCACCAGCTTCGACGTTCTGCTGCAGCACGACCTGGCCTTTGCCATCGACCACACGAACCACGCCATCGGCCTGGATCTGGAAGGTCTTGTCGTGGGAGCCGTACTCTTCGGCTTTCTGCGCCATCAGGCCAACGTTCGGCACGCTGCCCATGGTGGTCGGGTCGAAGGCACCGTTGACTTTGCAGTCTTCGATGGTGGCCTGGTAGATGCCGGCGTAGCAACGGTCCGGGATGATCGCCTTGGCGTCTTGCAGCTCACCGGCGGTGTTCCACATTTTGCCCGAGTCACGGATCATGGCCGGCATCGAGGCGTCGACGATGACGTCGCTCGGCACGTGCAGGTTGGTGATGCCTTTGTCGGAGTTGACCATGGCCAGGGCCGGGCGAACGGCGTACAGGGCCTGGATGTCGGCTTCGATCTCGGCCTGCTTGTCAGCTGGCAGGTCCTTGATGCGGGCGTACAGGTCGCCGATGCCGTTGTTGGCGTTGAAGCCCACTTCAGCCAGTGCAGCGGCGTGCTTGGCCAGCACGTCGTTATAAAACTCTTCGACGATGACGCCGAACATGATCGGGTCGGAGACCTTCATCATGGTGGCTTTCAGGTGCACCGACAGCAGCACGCCGGAGGCCTTGGCATCGGCGATCTGCTCGGCGATGAAGGCTTTCAGGGCTTTGCGGCTCATGGTCGCGCAGTCGACGATTTCGGCAGCCTTGACCGCGGTCTTGGCTTTCAGGACGGTGGTGGTGCCGTCTTTGGCGACCAGCTCGATGCGCAGGCTGTCGTCAGCCTCGATCAGGGCGGCCTTTTCGCTGCCGTAGAAGTCGCCTTGGGTCATGTGGGCAACGTGCGACTGCGAGTCGGAAGCCCAGGCGCCCATCTTGTGCGGGTGCTTGCGTGCGTAGTTCTTGACCGACAGCGGCGCGCGGCGGTCAGAGTTGCCTTCGCGCAGTACCGGGTTAACGGCGCTGCCTTTGATGCGGTCGTAACGGGCGCGAGATTCTTTTTCGGCCTCGGTGGACGGCTCGTCGGCGTAGTCAGGGATGTTGAAGCCCTTGCCTTGCAGTTCCTTGATCGCGGCCTTGAGCTGCGGTACCGAGGCGCTGATGTTCGGCAGCTTGATGATGTTCGCTTCAGGCGTGGTAGCCAGTTGGCCCAGTTCCGCCAGGTGATCGCCTACTTGCTTCTCGGCGCCCAGTTGCTCCGGGAATGCCGCGAGGATACGGCCGGCCAGGGAGATGTCGCGAGTTTCGACGGCGATGTCAGCGGAAGCGGTGAAGGCTTCGACGATCGGCAGCAGCGAGTAGGTGGCGAGGGCGGGGGCTTCGTCGGTGAAGGTATAGATGATCTTGGAACGGGTGGGCATGCGGGTTAACTCTCTATGTGCTGAGCGTACTCGAGTCTCGAGGTGCGCAGGGTAGGCGCTTCGCCCTGGCGACGCCATGAGCGGAAAGTCGAGAGGCTGCGAGCGGTGATGGTGGATGCATCAGTCGAGCGTCAAGTGCTGAGCTGCGGTAACAGCCCAGGCTTTGTGGCCGTTCTTGGCCAAGGGCGAGCCGCATTTTCCTAGGGATCGCCCCAATGACCCTTCGGTCGCGGCGGAGTATATCAAACCCTTTGGGCTAATCAGCAAGGCCAAGTGACATCGGCGCCATTTATAAGACCAAAGACGTAGGGGCAATGTGGCGCGATGTCGCAGCCCTTGCAGGTCAGCAGATGTGGTTTAGGCTCATTGGATTGCAGGATGTCCAATCACACCCGAAAGCGGAGTAGTGCAAGCATGGGATACCAGAAAATCAAGGTTCCGACCGACGGCACCAAGATCACCGTCAATGCAGACCATTCGCTCAATGTGCCCGATAACCCCATCATTCCTTATATCGAAGGCGATGGGATTGGCGTCGATGTCTCGCCGGTGATGATCAAGGTCGTGGACGCCGCCGTGCAGAAGGCCTACGGCGGCAAGCGCAAGATTGCCTGGATGGAGGTGTACGCGGGCGAGAAGGCCACCCAGGTCTATGACCAGGACACCTGGCTGCCGCAGGAAACCCTCGATGCAGTGCGCGAGTACGTGGTGTCGATCAAGGGCCCGCTGACCACGCCGGTTGGGGGCGGTATCCGCTCGCTGAACGTGGCGTTGCGCCAGCAGCTTGACCTGTACGTGTGCCTGCGCCCGGTGGTGTGGTTCCAGGGCGTGCCGAGCCCGGTGAAAAAACCGGGCGATGTCGACATGGTGATCTTCCGCGAGAACTCCGAAGACATCTACGCCGGCATCGAATGGAAAGCCGGTTCGCCCGAGGCGAACAAGGTGATCAAGTTCCTCAAGGAGGAAATGGGCGTCACCAAGATCCGTTTCGACCAGGACTGCGGTATCGGCGTCAAACCCGTTTCCCGCGAGGGCACCAAGCGCTTGGTGCGCAAGGCTCTGCAATACGTGGTGGACAACGACCGCGAGTCGCTGACCCTGGTGCACAAGGGCAACATCATGAAGTTCACCGAAGGGGCCTTCAAGGATTGGGGCTACGAGGTGGCCCGTGACGAGTTTGCTGCCGAGCTGCTCGACGGCGGCCCCTGGATGACGTTCAAAAACCCCAAGACTGGGCGTGAGGTCATCGTCAAGGATGCCATCGCCGACGCCATGCTCCAGCAGATCCTGCTGCGCCCAGCTGAATACGACGTGATCGCCACCCTCAACCTCAATGGCGACTACCTGTCCGACGCCCTGGCGGCAGAGGTGGGTGGTATTGGCATTGCGCCGGGTGCCAACCTGTCCGATACCGTGGCCATGTTCGAGGCCACCCACGGCACCGCGCCCAAGTACGCCGGGCAGGACAAGGTCAACCCGGGGTCAGTGATTCTGTCTGCAGAGATGATGCTGCGCCACATGGGCTGGACCGAGGCGGCCGACCTGATCATCAAGGGCACCAATGGCGCGATTGCCGCCAAGACCGTGACCTATGACTTCGAACGCCTGATGGACGGGGCGACGCTGGTGGGCAGCTCGGGCTTTGGCGATGAGATGATCAAGCATATGTGAGGCAAGAGAAAACCGGTCGCCTGGCTAAAGAGGCGACCGGTTTTTTCGTATACCCACACGGAGCAGTGGTCAGGCTCTGGCGGTTTCGCTTGCGGTCTGGCCTTGGGCCTTGGCAGCCGCAGCGGCAGCGGCGTCCTTTATGTTGACCGCGTGCAGGCCTTTGGGGCCCTGGATGATGTCGAACTCCACGGACTGGCCAGCCTTCAGCGTCTTGTATCCGTCCATCTGGATGGCCGAGTAATGAGCGAAAAGGTCATCGGATTTACCTTCCTCGTTGATGAATCCGTAGCCCTTGGCATTGTTGAACCACTTGACTTTACCGCTTGCCATCCCTATGTCCCTCTGCAAAGGACTCCATCACTGGAGTATCATCCACTTCATCCGCATACGAACCATGCGAAAAATCTGGTTGACTGCGCGGATCTTTATCGACCACGGTGGGTTCTTATTGGTTGTAACACCGTTTTGCCGATAGTCAAGGTCATGCGGCGCGTGCGCCGGAGGCTGACTTTGCGCTCAACCCACAACTTTAACCTGTCGATCATGATGAAATTCTTTCCATGCATGCACCTAGTGAGATTCGACTAACATTCAATCAGGATCGCCCGCAATCGAATGAGGACGACGGCTCAGGTCTTGCTGTCCAGGAAGCCAAGCCGATCCTGCAGGCGCCACCGATGTACAAGGTGGTTTTGTTCAACGATGACTACACACCAATGGATTTCGTCGTCGAAGTGCTCGAGACGTTCTTCAGTCTGAACCGCGAGCTGGCGACCAAGATCATGCTGACCGTCCATACCGAGGGGCGGGCAGTGTGCGGATTGTTTACCCGTGACATCGCCGAAACAAAGGCCATGCAGGTCAACCAATACGCCAGGGAAAGCCAGCATCCGCTACTCTGTGAAATCGAGAAGGACGGTTAATCGCCGACCACTTGGGTATGAGGTGAAGCTATGTTAAACCGCGAGCTCGAAGTCACCCTCAATCTGGCCTTCAAGGAGGCTCGTTCGAAGCGTCATGAGTTCATGACCGTCGAACATCTGCTGCTGGCACTCCTTGACAATGAGGCTGCTGCGACCGTTCTGCGCGCCTGTGGCGCCAATCTCGACAAACTCAAGCACGACCTGCAAGAGTTCATCGATTCCACCACACCCCTGATTCCGGTCAACGACGAAGACCGCGAAACCCAGCCTACCCTGGGCTTCCAGCGTGTGCTGCAGCGTGCCGTGTTCCATGTGCAGAGCTCCGGCAAGCGCGAAGTGACCGGCGCCAATGTGCTGGTGGCGATCTTCAGCGAACAGGAAAGCCAGGCCGTGTTTCTGCTCAAGCAGCAGAGCGTGGCCCGTATCGACGTGGTCAACTACATCGCTCACGGTATTTCCAAGGTGCCGGGCCATGGCCCCAACACCGAAGGCGACCAGGAGATGCAGGACGAGGACGGTGGCGAAACGTCATCGTCGAGCAACCCGCTGGATGCCTATGCCAGCAACCTGAACGAACTGGCACGTGCCGGGCGCATCGACCCGCTGGTGGGTCGTGAGCAGGAAGTCGAGCGTGTTGCGCAGATCCTGGCGCGCCGGCGCAAAAACAACCCGCTGCTGGTTGGTGAGGCCGGGGTGGGCAAGACGGCCATCGCAGAAGGCCTGGCCAAGCGTATCGTCGACGGCCAGGTGCCTGACCTGCTGGCCCAGAGCGTGGTGTATTCCCTCGACCTGGGTGCACTGCTGGCCGGTACCAAGTACCGCGGCGACTTCGAGAAGCGCTTCAAGGCGCTGCTCGGCGAACTGCGCAAACGCCCGCAGGCGATCCTGTTTATTGACGAGATCCACACCATCATCGGCGCCGGTGCGGCTTCCGGTGGGGTCATGGATGCGTCCAACCTGCTCAAGCCGCTGCTGTCGTCTGGCGACATTCGCTGCATCGGTTCGACCACCTTCCAGGAATTCCGCGGCATCTTCGAGAAGGACCGTGCCCTGGCACGGCGTTTCCAGAAGGTCGATGTCAGCGAGCCTTCGGTGGAAGACACCGTGGGGATCCTGCGCGGGCTCAAGGGCCGGTTCGAGAGCCACCACAACATCGAGTACAGCGATGAAGCCCTGCGCGCCGCTGCAGAACTGGCCTCGCGCTACATCAACGACCGGCACATGCCGGACAAGGCCATCGACGTGATCGACGAGGCGGGTGCCTACCAGCGCCTGCAGCCTGAGGCAAACCGAGTCAAGCGTATTGAAGTGCCACAAGTCGAAGACATTGTCGCCAAGATCGCGCGGATTCCGCCAAAGCATGTCACCAGTTCCGACAAGGAGCTGCTGCGCAACCTTGAGCGTGACCTGAAGCTGACCGTGTTCGGGCAGGACGCGGCCATCGACTCGCTGGCGACGGCGATCAAGCTGTCCCGTGCGGGGCTCAAGGCGCCCGACAAGCCGGTGGGTTCGTTCCTGTTCGCCGGGCCTACCGGTGTCGGCAAGACCGAAGCGGCGCGGCAGTTGGCCAAGGCGCTGGGTGTGGAACTGGTGCGCTTCGACATGTCCGAGTACATGGAGCGGCATACGGTTTCGCGCTTGATTGGTGCACCGCCAGGCTACGTCGGGTTCGACCAGGGTGGCCTGTTGACCGAGGCAATCACTAAGCAGCCGCATTGCGTGTTGCTGCTGGACGAAATCGAGAAGGCGCACCCTGAAGTCTTCAACCTGCTGCTGCAGGTGATGGACCACGGCACGCTGACCGACAACAACGGGCGTAAGGCAGACTTCCGTAACGTGATCCTGATCATGACCACCAACGCCGGGGCAGAGACTGCGGCGCGGGCTTCGATCGGGTTTACCCATCAGGACCATGCGTCCGATGCCATGGAAGTCATTCGCAAGAGCTTCACGCCGGAGTTCCGCAACCGCCTGGACACCATCATCCAGTTTGGCCGCCTGAGCCACGAAACCATCAAGAGCATCGTCGACAAGTTCCTTATCGAACTGCAGGCGCAGCTGGAAGATAAACGTGTGCTGTTGGAGGTCAGTGATGAAGCACGCGGCTGGCTGGCGGCGTCGGGCTACGATGTGCAGATGGGTGCACGGCCGATGGCGCGGCTGATCCAGGACAAGATCAAGCGGCCGCTGGCTGAAGAGATCCTGTTCGGTGAGCTGGCCGAGCATGGCGGCGTGGTGCACGTCGACTTGCGCGATGGCGAGTTGGTGTTTGACTTCGAGACCACGGCTGAGGTGGCGTGATGGCGGGGGCCGCTTTGCGGCCCATTCGCAGCGCAAGGCTGCTCCTACAGGGTGTCACATTCCCAGGTAGGAGCAGCCTTGCGCTGCGAATGGGCTGCAAAGCAGCCCCAGCCATTCTTGAAGGCACAAAAAAGCCCGGCACTTGGCCGGGCTTTTTCATGGCTTAGGCTTAGCGCGCACGATACGTGATGCGGCCTTTGCTCAGGTCGTAAGGTGTCAGTTCGACGCGGACCTTGTCGCCAGTGAGAATACGGATGTAGTTCTTGCGCATCTTTCCGGAGATGTGCGCGGTTACGACGTGCCCGTTTTCCAACTCCACGCGGAACATGGTGTTGGGCAGGGTGTCGACGACAGTACCTTCCATTTCGAAGCTGTCTTCTTTCGACATGCAGTTGAGCCCTCGGTGTCCAGTGTTGGCCCGACGCATAACCGCACCGGGCAAAAAAGTGGCGTGGATTATGCCGGAAAATAGTATTTCAAGCCAATGCTTTCAGTTGAGGGTGACCCAGCGCTGGTTGATCAGCAGCTCGATGGGGCGATACTGGGTCTTGTAGTTCATCTTCTTGCAGTTCTTGATCCAGTACCCGAGGTAAACCGCCTCCAGGTTCTGCCGAAGGGCTTCGGTGATCTGCCAGAGGATGGCGAAACGGCCCAGGCTGCGGCGCTCTTCGTCGGGCTCGTAGAAGGTGTAGACCGCCGACAAGCCGTTGGGCAGCAGGTCGCATACCGCCACCGCCAGCAGGCGCCCTGCCAGGCGGAACTCGTAGAACCAGCAGAAGGGCAGGTCACGTACCAGGAAGGTGGAAAACTGATCACGGCTGGGCGGGTACATGTCGCCGTCGGCATGACGGGTTTCGATGTAGCGCCGGTACAGGTCGAAATACTCTTCCTTGAACGCCGGGCGTGCGGCGGTCACGGTCAAGTCGGCGTTGCGCTTGAGAATGCGCCGTTGCTGGCGGTTGGGGATGAAGCGCGCCGCCGGAATGCGTGCTGGCACACAGGCGTTGCAGTTTTGGCAATGGGGGCGGTACAGGTGATCGCCACTGCGCCGAAAACCCATCTCCGACAGGTCGGCGTACACGTTCACGTCCATTGGCTGGCTGGGGTCGAGAAACAGCGTGGTTGCCTGCTCCTCGGGCAGGTAGCTGCAGGAGTGGGGTTGAGTGGCATAAAACTTCAACCGCGCCAACTCTGTCATGATCAACCCCTTCGGTGAGACTTTGCCTTAAGTGTAAGCCAGCTCTGAGAACTCGCCTAGGGAACCCAGGTGGCGCTGTTGGGCTGGTCGAGGTAGCGTGCCAGGTAGTCGGCAAAGTCGGCGCGGCTGATGGCGCGCGCGCCAAGGCTGTGCAGGTGGTTGGTCGGCATCTGGCAGTCGATCAGCACAAAACCGGCCTGGCGCAGGTGTGCGACCAGCGTCACGAAGCCGACCTTGGAGGCATTGTCGGCGCGGCTGAACATCGATTCGCCGAAGAACAGGCGGCCCATGGCCAGGCCGTACAGGCCGCCGACCAGCTCACCGTCCTGGCGCACCTCCACCGAATGGGCGTAGCCGAGCCGGTGCAGCTCGCAGTAGGCCGCGCGCAGGGTGTCGGTGATCCAGGTGCCGTCGGCGTAGTCACGCGGCGCGGCGCAGGCGGCGATCACGCCGGCGAAGTCGGTGTCGAAACTGACCTGGTAGTGGCCCTGGCGCATGAACTTGGCCAGCGAGCGCGAGACGTGCAGTTCGTCTGGCAGCAGCACGGTGCGAGGGTTGGGCGACCACCAGAGGATCGGCTGGCCGTCCTGGTACCAGGGGAAGCAGCCGTGGCGATAGGCCTGCACCAGGCGCTCGGGGCTCAGGTCGCCGCCGGCGGCGAGCAAGCCGTTGGGTTCGTGCAGGGCCTTTTCCAGGGGTGGAAAGGTCAGCGAGTCGCGGGTCAGCCAGGTAAGCATGGTCTATCGTGCGGTGGGGGAGGGGAGTGGTCAGCATGGCGTGGCTGAAAAGCAGGGTCAATCACTGCGGTTCATTCGCCGTAGCGCAGGCAGCCCTTTAGGCATTTTCCTACACATTCATGAGGCCTCAGGCACCATCCGGGACATTTGCTGTCACACCTGTGCAAAAACACAGCATAAGCCTTTGTCACAAAAGAAAATGCATGCTCAAATTGCAGCTAAGTGAAAGCAGCCCCCTCAAGCCCATGTGCGGCGCGCCGCCATGGCGGCTGGCGGGCAGTAATGTTAAAAGTAGTGGTTCATTGGCCAGACACCGGCCGATCACTATTGGACGCGCAGCACGCGCAGGAATAGACGCGTTTTGAAGAAATCCACCGCAACTCCAGCTCCCTTGCCAGTGCCTATGTGGCGGCAGCAGCTGCACTATCGTCTCAAGGAAGGTGCGTTGATCGCTGTCGGCGCCCTGTGCCTGTACCTGTGGATGGCGCTGCTGACGTACGACACTTCCGACCCTGGCTTCAGCCACACCAGCAACATTGACCAGGTGCAAAACGCCGCCGGGCGAGCAGGGGCCTACTTCGCCGACATCCTGTTCATGGTGCTGGGCTATTTCGCCTACATCTTCCCGCTGTTGCTGGCGATCAAGACCTGGCAGATCTTCCGCGAGCGCCACCAACCCTGGGAGTGGAGCGGCTGGCTGTTCTCCTGGCGCCTGATCGGGCTGGTGTTCCTGGTGCTGTCGGGCGCAGCCCTGGCGCATATCCATTTCCACCCGCCGGCGAGCATTCCGTTCTCCGCGGGCGGTGCCCTCGGCGAAAGCCTGGGCGAACTGGCGCGCAGCCTGTTGAACGTGCAGGGCAGCACGTTGATGTTCATTGCCCTGTTCCTGTTTGGCCTGACGGTGTTCACCGACCTGTCCTGGTTCAAAGTGATGGACCTTACCGGCAAGATCACCCTCGACCTGTTCGAGCTGGTGCAAGGCGCCGCCAACCGCTGGTGGGAAGCCCGCAACGAGCGCAAGCGCCTGGAGGCGCAATTGCGTGAGGTGGATGAACCGAGTTTCAACACCGCGCCAGCGGCTGCGCAGAAGCGCGAGCCGGTCAAGCCTCAGCTGCGTGAGCGTAGCGTCGAGCGCGAAGAGGCGCCCGCCCGGCCTGCCCCACCGCGCGAACCCGTGGTGGCGCGCGAGACAGTGGTGCCCCGCGAGCAACCTGCGGCGCCAGTGATCATCCCGCCAGCCCCGGCCAAGGCGCCGGAGCCGAGCAAGCGGGTGATGAAGGAAAAACAGACCCCGCTGTTCGTCGACAGCGCTGTGGAAGGCACGTTGCCGTCGATCTCCATTCTCGATCCGGCCGAGCAGAAAAAGATCGAGTACTCGCCAGAATCCCTGGCCGGTGTTGGCCAGTTGCTGGAAATCAAGCTCAAGGAATTCGGCGTGGAAGTCTCGGTGGACTCCATCCACCCAGGCCCGGTCATTACCCGCTACGAAATCCAGCCCGCGGCAGGGGTCAAGGTCAGCCGTATCGCCAACCTGGCCAAGGACCTGGCGCGCTCGCTGGCGGTGACCAGCGTGCGCGTGGTCGAGGTGATCCCGGGCAAGACCACCGTGGGTATCGAGATCCCTAACGAAAACCGGCAGATGGTGCGCTTCTCTGAAGTGCTGTCGTCGCCGCAGTTCGACGAGTCCAAGTCGCCGGTTGCGTTGGCCTTGGGCCATGACATCGGTGGCAAACCGGTGATCACCGACCTGGCCAAGATGCCGCACCTGCTGGTGGCCGGTACCACCGGTTCTGGTAAGTCGGTGGGTGTGAACGCGATGATCCTGTCGATCCTGTTCAAGTCCGGCCCGGAAGACGCGCGGCTGATCATGATCGACCCGAAGATGCTCGAACTGTCGATCTACGAAGGCATCCCGCACCTGTTGTGCCCGGTGGTCACCGACATGAAGGACGCCGCCAACGCGCTGCGCTGGAGCGTCGCCGAGATGGAGCGCCGCTACAAGCTGATGGCCGCGATGGGCGTGCGTAACCTGGGCGGCTTCAACCGCAAGATCAAAGACGCTCAGGAGGCCGGCGAGGTCATCCACGACCCGCTGTACCGTCGCGAGAGCATGGACGACGAGCCACCCGCGCTGAAGACCCTGCCGACCATCGTGGTGGTGGTCGACGAATTCGCCGACATGATGATGATCGTCGGCAAAAAGGTCGAAGAACTGATCGCCCGTATCGCCCAGAAAGCGCGGGCCGCCGGTATTCACCTGATCCTCGCCACCCAGCGCCCGTCGGTTGACGTGATCACCGGCCTGATCAAGGCCAACATCCCGACGCGCATGGCGTTCCAGGTGTCGAGCAAGATCGACTCCCGCACCATCATCGACCAGGGTGGCGCCGAGCAGTTGCTCGGTCACGGTGACATGCTGTACATGCCACCCGGCACCAGTCTGCCGATCCGCGTGCACGGTGCGTTCGTTTCCGATGACGAAGTGCACCGCGTAGTGGAAGCCTGGAAGCTGCGTGGCGCGCCGGACTACAACGATGACATCCTCAACGGCGTCGAAGAGGCCGGCAGCGGCTTCGAAGGTGGCGGCGGTGGTGGTGACGGCGACGATTCGGAAAGCGATGCACTGTATGATGAAGCCGTGCAGTTCGTGCTCGAGAGCCGCCGTGCCTCCATTTCCGCTGTGCAGCGCAAGCTGAAGATCGGCTACAACCGTGCCGCACGCATGATCGAGGCAATGGAGATGGCCGGCGTGGTCACCCCGATGAACAGCAACGGCTCGCGGGAAGTGATAGCCCCAGGCGGCCCGCGCGATTGATGAACACCTTGCCGGGCGCCTGCTGGGCGCCTGGCTCATTTACTGTCCTACGAGGATTTCCATGCGCGCGATTCGCATGCTGTTGGTTTCTGCCCTGGCCATGGGCTCTGTGTCGGCCCATGCCGGCGAGTTGGACGTGAAGCGCCTGACCCAGTTGCTGGAAAAGTCGCAGACGATCGATGCCAATTTCTCTCAGCTGACGCTGGGTGCCGATGGCACCAGCCTGCAGGAGACCAAGGGCCAGATGACCGTCAAGCGCCCGGGCCTGTTCTACTGGCACACCGATGCCCCGCAGGAGCAGGTGGTGGTGTCTGATGGCAAGATGGTCACCCTGTGGGACCCGGACCTTGAGCAGGCCACCATCAAGAAGCTTGATGTACGCCTGAACCAGACCCCGGCGCTGCTGCTGTCCGGTGACGTGTCGAAGATCAGCCAAAGCTTCGACATCGCGTCCAAGGAGCAGGGCGAAGTCATGGATTTCACCTTGAAGCCGAAAACCAAGGACACCTTGTTCGACTCCCTGCGCGTGTCGTTCCGCAAGGGCCTGATCAATGACATGCAGCTGATCGACAGTGTCGGCCAGCGGACCAACATCCTGTTCAGCGGGGTGAAGGCCAACCAGGCAGTGCCTGACAGCAAGTTCAAGTTCGATGTCCCGAAAGGCGCGGATATCATCCAGGAGTAACCGGAGCCCGTGATGGACCTGTTTCGAAGCGAACCCGTCGCCCAGCCCCTGGCTGCTCGCCTGCGCCCGTCCAACCTGGACGAGTACGTTGGCCAGGAGCACCTGCTGGCGCGCGGCAAGCCGCTGCGCGAGGCGCTGGAGCAGGGGGCGTTGCACTCGATGATCTTCTGGGGGCCGCCCGGGGTGGGCAAGACCACCCTGGCGCGGCTGCTGGCGCAGTTCTGTGACGCGCACTTCGAAACGGTCTCGGCGGTACTGGCAGGGGTCAAAGAGATTCGCCAGGCGGTCGAGGTGGCCAAGCAGCAGGCGGCCCAGTATGGCCGACGGACCATCCTGTTCGTCGACGAAGTGCACCGCTTCAACAAGTCGCAGCAGGACGCCTTTTTGCCCTACGTGGAAGACGGCACGCTGATCTTCATTGGCGCCACCACCGAAAACCCGTCCTTCGAGCTCAACAATGCGTTGCTTTCGCGCGCGCGGGTGTACGTGCTCAAGAGCTTGGACGAGCCGGCGCTGCGCAAGCTCGTCGACCGTGCCTTGAGCGAAGAGCGCGGCCTGGGCAAGCACAACCTGCAGGTGGGCGACGAGGCCTTCAAGATGCTCATGGCGGCCGCCGACGGCGATGGCCGGCGCATGCTCAACTTTCTGGAAAACGCCTCGGACCTGGCTGAAGATGGCAGCGAAATTGGCGTCGAGCTGCTGCAAAGCCTGCTCGGTGACAGCCGTCGGCGCTTCGATAAGGGCGGCGAGGCGTTCTATGACCAGATCTCGGCGTTGCACAAATCGGTGCGTGGCTCCAACCCCGATGCCGCGCTGTACTGGTTCGCGCGTATGCTCGATGGGGGGTGCGACCCGCTGTACATCGCCCGCCGCGTGGTGCGCATGGCCAGCGAAGACATCGGCAACGCCGACCCGCGTGCCCTGAGCCTGTGCCTGTCGGCGTGGGACGTGCAAGAGCGCCTGGGCAGCCCCGAGGGTGAGCTGGCCGTTGCCCAGGCCATCACCTATATCGCCTGTGCGCCAAAGAGCAATGCGGTGTACATGGGCTTCAAGACTGCCCTGCGCGAGGCGGCCGAGCATGGTTCGCTGGAAGTGCCGCTGCACCTGCGTAACGCCCCGACCAAGTTGATGAAGCAATTGGGCTACGGCGACGAATACCGCTATGCCCATGACGAGCCCGATGCCTACGCTGCCGGCGAGGATTACTTCCCCGATCAGCTTGAGCCCCGCCAGTATTACCAGCCCGTACCCCGTGGCCTGGAGCTGAAAATCGGCGAGAAGCTGCGGCACCTGGCCGAGCTGGATCGCAGCAGCCCCCGTCAACGGAGAAAACCATGATTGCACTGATCGCTGCTGTCAGTGCAGGCGGTATCGCGGGTACTTTGCTGCGCTTTGCGACCACCAACTGGGTGGTCGCCCACTGGCCACGGCACTTCTATCTCGGTACGCTGGCGGTCAATTTGATCGGCTGCCTGTTGATCGGCCTGCTGTATGGCCTGTTTTTGCACAAGCCCCTGGTCCCGGTCGAGCTGCGCGCGGGCCTGATCGTCGGTTTCCTGGGCGGCTTAACCACGTTTTCCTCCTTTTCGCTCGATACCGTACGCCTCATGGAAAGCGGGCAGATGCCCCTGGCTTTGGGCTATACCGGTATCAGCGTGGTGGGCGGGCTGCTCGCGACTTGGGCTGGCCTGTCCTTGACCCGATTCTGAACCAACACCTACACATAACGAGAGAACGATATGCTCGATTCCAAACTGTTACGCGGCCAACTTCAGGAAGTGGCGGATCGCCTGGCCTCCCGTGGCTTCAGCCTGGATGTCGCGCGCATCGAATCACTGGAAGAGCGCCGCAAGGCCGTGCAGACGCGCACCGAGCAACTGCAGGCCGAGCGTAACGCCCGTTCCAAGTCCATCGGCCAGGCCAAGGCCAAGGGCGAAGATATCGCGCCGCTGATGGCCGACGTCGAGCGCATGGCCAACGAGTTGGCCGCAGGCAAAGTCGAGCTGGACGGCATCCAGGCTGAACTGGATGGCATCCTGCTGACCATTCCTAACCTGCCGGACGCCAGCGTGCCGGTTGGTGCCAGCGAAGACGACAACGTTGAAGTCCGCCGCTGGGGCACCCCTAAGGCCTTCGACTTTGAAATCAAAGACCACGTCGCCCTGGGCGAAATCAGTGGTGGTCTGGACTTCGAAGCGGCAGCCAAGCTGTCTGGTGCCCGCTTTGCCGTGCTGCGTGGCCCGATTGCCCGTCTGCACCGCGCCCTGGCGCAGTTCATGATCAACCTGCACACCGGTGAGCACGGCTACGAAGAGCACTACACCCCGTACCTGGTACAAGCGCCGGCCCTGCAGGGCACCGGCCAGCTGCCGAAGTTCGAGGAAGACCTGTTCAAGATCAGCCGCGAAGGCGAGGCTGACTTCTACCTGATCCCAACCGCCGAGGTTTCGCTGACCAACCTGGTTGCCGGTGAAATCCTCGATGCCAAGCAACTGCCGCTCAAGCTGGTCGCCCACACGCCTTGCTTCCGCAGTGAAGCCGGCGCATCGGGCCGTGACACCCGTGGCATGATCCGCCAGCACCAGTTCGACAAGGTCGAAATGGTCCAGGTGGTCGAGCCATCCAAGTCGATGGAAGCCCTCGAAGGCCTGACCGGCAATGCCGAGCGCGTGCTGCAGCTGTTGGAACTGCCCTACCGGGTACTGGCGCTGTGCACCGGCGACATGGGCTTCGGTGCGGTGAAAACCTACGACCTGGAAGTGTGGGTACCGAGCCAGGACAAGTACCGCGAGATCAGCTCCTGCTCCAACTGCGGTGATTTCCAGGCGCGTCGCATGCAAGCCCGCTGGCGCAACCCGGAAACCGGCAAACCAGAGCTGGTGCATACCCTCAACGGTTCTGGCCTGGCAGTAGGCCGCACCCTGGTGGCGGTATTGGAGAACTACCAACAGGCCGACGGTTCGATCCGTGTGCCTGAGGTGCTCAAGCCGTACATGGGTGGTGTCGAGGTCATCCGCTAAATGGATTACCTGCCACTGTTCCACAAGCTGCAGGGCGGCCGGGTACTGGTCGTCGGCGGCGGTGAAATTGCCTTGCGCAAAGCGCGCCTGCTGGCGGATGCCGGCGCCGCGCTGCGCGTGGTGGCGCCCGAGGTTGACGGCCAACTGGCCGCACTGGCCCGGGAAGGTGGCGGTGAGGTCTTGGTGCGCGGCTATCAGGCGCCCGACCTGGTCGGTTGCCGGCTGGTGATCGCGGCCACTGATGACGCTGGGCTGAACGCCCAGGTGTCGGCCGATGCCCAGGCGCTCAACCTGCCGGTCAACGTGGTGGACGCGCCGGCCCTGTGCACGGTGATCTTCCCGGCAATTGTCGACCGCTCGCCGTTGGTGGTGGCAGTCTCCAGTGGGGGTGATGCGCCCGTGCTGGCGCGTTTGATTCGCGCCAAGCTGGAGGCGTGGATCCCTTCGGCCTACGGCGAACTGGCCGGGCTGGCGGCGCGGTTCCGGCACCAGGTCAAACGCCTGTACCCAGACGTCAACCAGCGTCGCGGCTTTTGGGAAAATGTCTTCCAGGGCCCGATTGCCGAGCGTCAGCTGGCCGGGCAGGGTGCCGAGGCCGAACGCCTGTTGCAGGCCATGGTCGATGGCGCGCCGGTGCAGCAGGGCGGTGAGGTGTATCTGGTGGGGGCAGGGCCGGGCGATCCGGACTTGTTGACCTTCCGCGCCTTGCGCCTGATGCAGCAGGCCGATGTGGTGCTGTACGACCGCCTGGTGGCCCCGGCCATCATCGACATGTGCCGGCGTGATGCCGAGCGTATCTATGTCGGCAAGCGCCGCGCTGACCATGCCGTGCCGCAGGACCAGATCAACCGCCTGCTGGTCGACTTGGCCAAGCAGGGCAAGCGCGTGCTGCGCCTCAAGGGTGGCGATCCGTTCATCTTTGGCCGTGGTGGCGAGGAGATCGAACAGCTGGCCGAGCAGGGCATCCCCTTCCAGGTGGTGCCCGGCATTACCGCGGCCAGTGGTTGCTCAGCCTATGGCGGCATCCCGCTGACCCACCGCGACTACGCCCAATCGGTGCGCTTCGTGACCGGGCACCTCAAGGATGGCACCAGCAATTTGCCTTGGGATGACCTGGTGGCACCGGCGCAAACCCTGGTGTTCTACATGGGGTTGGTAGGCTTGCCGACCATTTGCGCCGAACTGATTCGTCATGGGCGTGCGGCCAGTACGCCAGCAGCGCTGGTGCAGCAAGGCACTACGCGCAATCAACGGGTGTTTACGGGCACCCTGGCGGATTTGCCGGCGCTTGTCGCCCAGCATGAAGTGCATGCGCCGACCCTGGTGATTGTTGGGGAAGTGGTGCAGTTGCGTGAGAAGCTGGCGTGGTTTGAAGGTTCGCAACATAGCTGAAACGGGTGGGGCCGCTTTGCGGCCCTTCGCAGCACAAGGCTGCTTCTACACGTTTGGTGCTCGCCTGTGTAGGAGCAGCCTTGTGCTGCGAAGCGCTGCAAAGCAGCCCCCGCTGTGTCACCGTTTAACCCAGATCCCCTGGCCCGCCAACCGCTCCCGATCATGCGCCACACCAAAGTCCTGCAATGGCCCTTTAGGCACGATCCCATTCGGGTTAATGGTCTTGTGGCTCATGTAGTAATGCTTCTGGATATGCTCCATATCCACCGTCAGCGCCACCCCCGGCCACTGGTACACTTCGCGCAGCCAGTTTGACAGGTTGTGGTAGTCGCTCAGGCGTCGCAGGTTGCACTTGAAGTGCCCGTGGTACACCGCATCAAAGCGCACCAACGTAGTGAACAGTCGTACATCCGCCTCGGTGAGGTACTCGCCAGCAAGGTAGCGATTGCGGCTCAGCACGTCTTCCAGGTAATCCAGCTCATTGAACACGTCGTCAAACGCGGCCTCGTAGGCCTCTTGCGTGGTGGCGAAGCCTGCGCGGTAGACGCCATTGTTCACCGCGGGGTAGATCCGTTCGTTCAGCGCTTCGATCGCCGGGCGCAAGGGCTCGGGGTAGAGGTCCAGGCGGTTGCCGGTCAGCTCGTCGAAGGCGCTGTTGAAGATGCGGATGATCTCGGCCGATTCGTTGTTGACGATACGCTTCTCTTTTTTGTCCCACAGCACCGGCACGGTAACGCGCCCGGTGTAGTGCGGGTCATCCTGGGTGTAGCGTTGGTGCAGGAATTCGAGTGCATCGAGGTGGTCGCCGGTGGAGCCCTGCTGCTGGTCGAAGGTCCAGCCATTCTCTTGCATCAGCCAGCTCACAACCGACACATCGATGAGCGGCGACAGGTCCTTGAGGGCACGGAAAATCAGGGTGCGGTGCGCCCATGGGCAAGCCAGTGACACGTACAGGTGATAACGGCCGGCCTCGGGTGCGGGCAACGCGTTGCGGCGCTGGGCGTTTTCGCGTTTGAAGGCCCCGTCTTTGCCGGTTTCATACCACTGGTCGTGCCAGCGGCCATCGATCAAAAGGCCCATGTTGAGCTCCTGGAACAAAGTTGTTTGTCGTTGGAGCCCAGTCTAGGGAATATCGTTCGAATAAATAGCGCAAAGACTCGGGGTCTTCAATCGATTAAATCGATGCGTTGCGTTCGCTCCAGTAGCGATGCGCTGTGGCGAAGGCGTCGTCACGGTGCTGCCCCAGCCCGCGCAAGGCCAGGGCCATGGTGGCGACCACGGCCATTTCGCCGTAGCTGTCTTCGGCTTCGCCCTGCCACACGGCGAGCAGTTGCTGCGGTTGCAGGCTCGGTGGTTTGACATGGCGGCGTTCGCTCAGGGCTGGCCACTCTTCATCCCAGGCCTCACCCGCTGTAGTGCCATAGAGATGGCTGATGACATCGGGATTGACCTCGATCTCGCCGCCATCGCCCTTGATCACCACGGCATGGTCGCCGAGCAGACGGCTAGCTTCACGGTGCACCGCCTGGTAGCCAGGGTGGAAGATGCTCTGCAGGCCGCAGCGCGCACCCAGCGGGTTCAGTACCCGAGCCAAGGAGTGAATTGGCGAGCGCAGGCCCAAGGTGTTGCGCAGGTCAATCATGCGTTGCAACTGGGGTGCCCAGTCCTGCAACGGGAAAAACGCCAGCCGCTGCTGGTCGAGCGCGGTGCTGACAGCCGCCCAGTCGCGGCACAGCGGAATCTGCAGCTGTTCGAGCAGTTGTTCAGTGAACATGCGCCCGGCGGTGTGGGCGCCGCCGCCATGCATCAGGATGCGCACCCCGTTGTTGGCCAGGCACTTAGCCGCCAGCAGGTACCAGGGCAGGTGGCGCTTCTTGCCCGCGTACGTGGGCCAGTCCAGGTCCACGGCAATGTGCGGCGCTTGCAAGTGAGCGCGCAGGGCCTCGGTGAAACCGGCCAGTTCATCGGCGCTTTCTTCCTTGTGCCGCAGCAGCATGAGGAAGGCGCCGAGCTGGGTGTCCTCGACTTTGCCTTCCAGCAGCAAGGTCATGGCCGCGCGGGCTTCTTCGCGGGTCAGGCCGCGCGCGCCGCGCTTGCCTTTGCCAAGGATGCGCACGAATTCGGCGAACGGGTGTTCGGCGGGTGTTTCCAGGGTGAGCGGGCGTGGTTCGATCATATGCAGTTGGTCGGCTTGGGCAGGCCCGCCAGCTTGGCGGCAAGTTTGGCAGGAGTGCCGTTGAACAGGCGGTTCAGGTGCGGGCTGTTGCCCTTTTCAGGGCCCAGCTTCAGCGCGGTGTACTTGATTAGCGGGCGTGTGGCCGGCGAAAGCTGGAATTCCTGGTAGAACTGGCGCAGCAGCTCGAGGATTTCCCAGTGGTCAGCGGTCAGCGGGATGCCTTCACGTGTGGCGAGGGCATCGGCGACGGCAGGGGACCAGTCGTGCAGGTCGACCAGGAAGCCGTCCTTGTCCAGGGCAATCGTTTGATCGCCAACGTTCAGCGTACTCATAGCCAGCTGTTGACCTTGTCGTAATGCAGCGACAGCTCGACGAATGCAGCATAGTCCACAGGCTTGGCCAGGTCGTTGGCGACCGCGCGGGCGTGCAGGTCTTCTTCGAGGGCGAACAAGCGCTGCTCGAGCGCGGCGGCTTGCAGCAGGCGCTGGGGCTCGCTGCCGGCGTGCAGTGCATAGACCGCATCACCGCACAGCAGCAGTGCATCGTCGGCACCGAGCAGGCGCAGGCAACTGGCCAGGCGGTCGTCGCCGAAGGGCGAGTGGGCAATTACATGCAGGGTTGTCATCACAGCGTTACCACCTGGTCAAAACGGGCGATCAATGCGGTCAGTGCCGCGTCGTCCAACACCTGCACCGGTAGCGCCAGGGTGTCGGCGGCAAGGCCGCGCTGGCGCAGGCTATGGCTGCAGGCGAAGAGCGCTTCGACGCCGAACATCGGCAAGGCCTGCAGGTTGGCCGCCAGGTTCTTCTGTTGCAGGGCTGCGGGCTGCTGGCCTGGGGCGAGCTGGAACACGCCATCGTCCAGAAACAGCATGCCCAGCGGCAGGTCGAAAGCGCCACCGGCCAGTGCAATGTCCAGGGCCTCACGGGCCGATGGGCCGTTCCAGGGTGCCTGGCGGCTGATGATCAACAAGGACTTTGCCATTTCAATCGCCTCCGAAGCAGATCAGCCGATCGGCACTCTGCGCCGCCTCGTGCAGTTGGCCGAGCCCAGACAGCTCCCAAGGCTTGGGCAGGTTCGCGGCTGGCCGTTGATAGCGGCTGGCTTCGGCCTCGTCGAGCACGCCACGGCGCAACGCAGCGGCAATGCACACCACCGCGTCCAACTGGTGCTGGTCGATGAAGGTGCGCCATTGGGCGGCGACATCCAGCTCATCCTGAGGCGTGACCACGTTGGCCGAGGCACTGTGTACCCCGTCCTGATAGAAGAACAACCGGGCAATCTCATGCCCGCCGGCCAGCACCGCCTCGGCAAAGCGCAGGGCGCGGCGCGAGGAGGGCGCATGGGCCGGGGAAAAAACCGCGATAGCGAATTTCATGGACAACTCATGCAAAGGAATGCCGCCATGATAAAGCAAAAAAGCCCAACCCCGCTCATACAAGGACCTCGTAGCCTTGTGCAGAGGGGGGGGGGCTTTTCAGCGAGGCGTTGAAGGGTCAGGCGCGCTCTTTGCTCTCTGGCAGGAACCAGTTCAGCACCAGGGCGCAAATACCGCCGGTGGCGACGCCCGACTCCAGCACATTGCGGATTGCCGCGGGCATGTGGGCCAGGAACTCAGGCACCTGGGCCACGCCCAGGCCCAAGGCCAGCGACACGGCAATGATCAGCAGGGCGCGACGGTCCAGCTGCGTGCTGGCCAGGATGTTGATACCCGAGGCCGCTACCGCGCCGAACATCACCATAGCCGCGCCACCCAGTACCGGCTCCGGTACCGCCTGGATCACTCCAGCGACCGTCGGGAACAGGCCCAACAGCACCAGCATCACAGCGATCCAGATGCCGATATGGCGGCTGGCGATGCCGGTCAGCTGAATAACGCCGTTGTTCTGGGCGAAGATCGAGCTGGGGAAGGTGTTGAACAAGCCGGCCAGCAGCGAATTGGCGCCGTTGACCAGCACGCCGCCTTTGATCCGCTGCATCCACACCGGGCCTTCGACCGGTTGGCGCGAGACCTTGCTGGTGGCGGTGACGTCACCAATGGCTTCCAGCGACGTCACCAGGTAGATCACCAACATCGGGATGAACAGCGCCCACGAGAAGCTAAGGCCAAAGTGCAGCGGCGTGGGCACCTGGAACAGCGCAGCCTCGTGCATGCCGGTGAAGTCCAGGCGGCCCAGGTAGCCGGCCAGCGCATAGCCCACCGCCAATGCGATGACGATAGCGCAGCTGCGCATCCATACCACCGGGATGCGGTTGAGAATGACGATGATCGCCAGCACCACGCCCGACAGCAGCAGGTTTTCGCCATTGGCGAAGGTGCCGTTGGCCATCGCGCCAAAGCCGCCGCCCATGCTGATCAGGCCGACCTTGATCAGGGTCAGGCCAATCATCAGCACGACGATGCCGGTCACCAGTGGCGTGATTAGGCGTTTGACGAACGGCAGGATGCGCGACACGCCCATCTCCACGAACGAGCCTGCGATCACCACGCCAAAAATGGCGGCCATCACGCCTTCTACCGGCGTGCCTTGCTTGACCATCAGCGCACCGCCAGCAATCAACGGCCCGACGAAGTTGAAGCTGGTGCCCTGAACAATCAGCAGCCCCGCGCCAAACGGCCCGAAGCGCTTGCACTGAACGAAGGTGGCGATGCCGGAGATCACCAGCGACATGGATACGATCAGGTTGGTGTCCCGCGCCGAAACACCCAGCGCCTGACAAATCAGCAGGCCAGGTGTCACGATCGGCACGATGATCGCCAGCAGGTGCTGCAGCGCCGCCAGCAGGCCGATCAGCAGCCGTGGCTTGTCCTCAAGACCCAGCACCAGTTCATTGGCAGGCGCCGATGCGCCTGGGCTGTGTTCGTGTGAGCTCATTGCAGAAAGCCGCCCCGGAAGAAAAAAGGAGCGCATTCTACGGGCTGAAGCGCAATTGGGGTAGGGGCAAGCACGATGGCGGCATGATCGGTGTCTGTTCGCTCAATAAGCTGACTTTTAAGTCAGTCTTTGGCGCACAAAAAAGCCCGCCGAAGCGGGCTTTTCCATGAGGCGCAGTATCAGTCGTCGCGGCCCATGATGCCGAACAGCTGCAGCAGGCTGACGAACAGGTTGTAGATCGATACATACAGGCTGATGGTCGCCATGATGTAGTTGCGCTCGCCGCCATGGATGATCGCGCTGGTCTGGAACAGAATGCAGACCGACGAGAACAGCACGAAGCCAGCGCTGATCGCCAGTTGCAGGCCGCTGATCTGGAAGAAGAAGCTGGCAACCACCGCACCCAGCAGCACGAAGAAGCCTGCCGTGATGAAGCCGCTGAGGAAGCTCATGTCCTTGCGGGTGATCAGCACATAGGCCGACAGGCCACCGAACACCAGTGCGGTCATGGCGAATGCCGAGCTGACCACTTCAGCGCCACCGGCCATGCCCAGGTAACGGTTGAGAATAGGGCCGAGGATGAAGCCCATGAAGCCAGTGAGGGCGAAGGTGGACACCAGGCCCCAGGCCGAATCACGCAGTTTGTTGGTGAGGAAGAACAACCCGTAGAAGCCGATCAGCACCACGAACACGTTCGGGTAGCCGACGCGCATCTGCTGGGCCACGAAGGCCATGACACCGCTGAAGGCGAGGGTGAGTGCCAGCAGGCTGTACGTGTTGCGCAGGACTTTGCTGATCTCCTGCTGCTCGACCTGCTGGCCGTGGTGTACGGCGTAATCCTGTTCGCGCATGGCGAGGCTCCTTGGTAAACCTGTGGTTTCAGACGTTCAGATGCTAGGAGTCTATCAGACGTCCTGCAACCCGCGACACAGAGAGTTTGACAGCGTGTTTCATTACGGTATTATGGCGGCCGCAAAACGAGCTGGAAGCGTGGCCGAGTGGTTTAAGGCAACGGTCTTGAAAACCGTCGATGGGCAACTATCCTAGAGTTCGAATCTCTACGCTTCCGCCATACAAGTGTCTGTTTTTATTGATGTTTCTCTTAGGCTTCCCCTCAAAAGGGAACGTTTTGGGAACACATTGGGAATGGCAGGCAAAAAGAAGGGGCCTTTTTGGCCCCTTTTTATATGCGTTCAGCTCAACCTGAGCGCCTGATTCAACAACCCCACCACATCCGGCCAATCCTGGCTGATCCACTTCGCGTAGTGCCTGAAAATCATGGCCGTCGAGGTGTGCTCCATCTGATCCGCAATCCACTCCGGCGTGGCCAGCCTGCTGCTCAGCATCTGGCTGGCGAACGTATGCCTGCAGGTGTTCAGCCTCCGCTGGGGACGCCGGCTTTCTCCAGGTGAGTGATCCACCACCCGTGCCGCAATACGTCCGAAGACCGATACGGTTCACCTGTGGCGGTGTTGTGGAAGACAAACCGCACACGCTGCTCACGAACCATCCGGTTGTCACGCTCTACGACCTGGAACAGTTCTGCAGGCATTTGCCTGGTTTGGGCACCTTGTATTGCCCGGCGACCCGAGCGCGGCGGATCTCCACGGTATCGGCGGCCAGGTCGACGTCCTCCAGGCCAAGGCAATCGCCTCGCTTACCCGCGGGCCGGACCAGATCATGTACTGCGGCAGGTTGATCTCTTGCTGCCGATCGGTCGGCTGCGTGAGGATTGCGTCGATTTCTTCCCGGGTGAATGGGTCGGGATCATCAGCATCCGGCAGTGAGATGGTGATGCCATCTGTGGGATCGAAAGCTGAACGGTTCCGCGTGCGGTACAGCCGGAAGATCTGCCGCAGGTGGCTGACGATCTCTCACGTGGTTTGGTTGTGCGGTTTGGGTATCAACAGGGACTGGACCCAGTGCTGAATGTTCAGCTGGTCGATCCGGTCAGCCTGCATTCTCGTCTACGGTGGGTGGGTGGGTGGGTGGGTCCTATTCCTGGTCTGCACCGGCACGCCAGGCCATCCAGGGCAACCAGGTTGTCAGGATGCTGCCGGTTTGTACGTTGACTCTGGGCGGTTCGTGCTGCATCTCGGCGATGGTGCCGAAGCGAATCAGGTTTTCCAGGATGCGATGAAACGTTGCGTAATCAGTCATGATGCTGATGGTTGCGCGGTACGCGACCACTTTCAGCATTTTGCTATTGTCGGCAGTGGGCCTATAGGGAGGTCAGGCCTTGGTGGCTTCCCTTTTTTGGAACTGGAACCTCGTTTTTCTTGAATTCTTGCCAGACTTCGCCGTCGAAGAATGTCATTGACACGATATGCTTTTGTAAAAGGCTGATGCTGAACAAGCTACCGATTTCATCCGGTTGGCTTCCTTTGCCGATACAGCGGTCTTCCGTACCGTCACCGATGCCGGCGCTCGAGGCGCGTTCTGCCTTGATGGCCTCGTATACCTTTTCGTAAGGGGTTGTGAACTCTACCGTGAGCCGGTCCTTGTCTCGGAAACCGCTATAGATGGGGATGATGGAGAAGCCCTCATCGTTGTTAGAGTCGTGATCCTGGAGGTTCCCAAAGTTCTTTACCCAACCGATATAAACCTTTCGATCTTCCATGCTGAACATGTACAAGCGTTTGTTGAACAGCGAATCCAACAGGAGGGCTTGATGCGTGCTGGTGGGCAGCATAGTTTTCAGGATGAAAGAGCGCGTCAGGTAGTCGTTCTTCAGCCCATGCCTGTACTGGGTAACCTTGAAGCGTACTTTAGCGGCAGCATAGGCAAATAGCGGTGCGCTGAGGATGGCGACGACAAGCGTTGTGAACAGGTGTTTTTCGTCGTCTTTGGTGAGTCCTCGTTTTGCCATAAGGCTCGCAAGTCCGAGGAATCCGTCGGTAAACCATTCGAGCAGAAAAATTACGATCAGCCAGGGCAGGGTCACAATCAGCCCCCTCATCGCTATGTGAAGGTACAGTGACTGTCCTTCATACTTGGCGATGAGAGTTTTGTCGTAGAAGTTGTATTTGCAGTAAATGAAGCCGCAGATCAAGATTGGTAAAACGAGCAGAAAACCCATTGCAATACCTAGTGAGACTTCGAAATTGCTGTCTTGGCAGCCTCACAGGCTTTCGCAAACTCAGCATCATGCAGGATGGTCGAGGCCGAAATGGAAACGGCGCCATGATCACTGACCTGAACCTGTTCCGCGACCGTATTGAGTTGTCTGGCGATGGCCATCGACTCTTCGGAGGGTGGGGAAACCCACTGCAGGATGGATTCCCAAATTTTTTTGTCGCTCACAGTCGTAACTCCTTTGTTGCAGGCAGGGCCTGAACACATACCCCTAGATTAGCAGCAGAATGATGAAGCGGTGCTAAACCGGGTGCGAAGACTAGCATACCGCACACCTTGCACCTAAATAGACAGATGGCTGGCGAGGATGTTTCGGATCATTTCGAGGTCTGGCTCTGTCAGTCCCAGCAATTCGGGACGCTGTAGGTGATAGACGGTGCGCAGGGAGCGGCTTCATCAGTCAGGCCCGGTTGGTGGGTGCACGCAATTCTGGCGATCCTGCCGGAGATACCAACTATTGCAGCTGACGCGTCGCTTCTCGCTTTGAGATAGACCGCCGTGCGCAGTTTCAGGAAAATTCTCACCTTGCCATGTACACGACCTTCTTGCCCCTTAAGAGCCGTTGCTTGCCCGGATCATACGGGGGGAGCCATTGGGGTTGCGCTGGGCGATGATGCGCTGCTGTTGACTGCGGCGCAGTTGCTGGCCAACTGACCGGGTGAGTTTTGTCCGTTCAGATGGCTTGAGGTGCTGCAGGAGTGTGTCAATCCATTCCTCCAAGGCATTCAGGTCAGCCATGCTGCGGTTTTTTCAGATGAGGCATGGTCAGGGACATGCCGTCCGGCGCTACCGGCGGCTGCCAGCTGGCGAGCCGTTCACCGCCAGCGTAGAGGGTGATTTCGCTAAGGTCCTCGTAGGGCTCGTGCTCTGGTTCACCAGGGTGAGATACGTCGAAAGTCCGTCGTCCATGCGCTTCACGACAACCCACTTCGTCGTAAGCGATCCATAAACCCCACCCGTTACATGACGGACGGGGAAATCAGGTATTCGAGTCGGGCGCCCGCCCCGCTTGAGTCCTTAACCCGAACAATTGGTCAGCTAGCTGACGGCCTCGCTCCAGTCCCTCCGCAGTCAACCAAATGGATTTGTTTCTGTTAACAGGATCACTGATGAAACCCTGTTCATGCAGTCGATTCATGACCTCGAAGTCGAATCCTTTCCACGCGTTACCTTTGTTGGAGCTATAGGCTGCCAACAGGGCAAGCACTGCGTCTTCAATCAGCCTATCGTCGTATTCCATGGTCGTTACTCCGCTCTTGTTCTTCAAGGCTCCAGCTCACCCGCGATGGGCAGAGCACTCAGCTATGTATTTTAGGCGTGCAATTCCACGGCAGCAGCGCTTCGTAGTCCTCCACTGAGGACGCGAGCGGCAGGTGCTCCAGTGCGTGGCGCAGCCACGCATAGGGCTCCTGGCCGTTGGCTTTGACCGTCTCGACCAGGCTGTAAAGTTGCGCACTGGCCATCGCCCCTCTGGGCGTGTCACTGAACAACCAGTTCTTTCTGCCGATGACAAACGGGCGGATCGCGCGCTCGGCGGCGTTATTGTCGATCGGCAAATCTCCCTGCTCGACGTAGCGTTCCAACTTGCTCCAGTTGCTGGCCAGATAACCGATGGCTTTACCCAACGCATTCTGACTCGTGACCTGTGGCTGCGTCTTCTCTATCCAGCTATTCAACTGGGCCAGCACCGGTTGACTGCGTGCCTGGCGGGCTAGCTTGCGATCTTCATCGCTGCCTTCCTTAAGATCGCGCTCGATGCCATAGAGCTTGTTGATCAAATTCAGTGCTATGTCTGCCCGCCCGGTTTTGCCCTTGGGTTGCACTTTCTGTGCTTCAACGAACTTGCGCCGTGCATGCGCCCAGCAGCCCAATCGCTCCACGCCGTCCTGTGCGGCCAGCGCGTTGTAACCGGCGTAGTCATCGGTCATGACATAGCCGCGATAGCCATCCAGCAGGCGCACGGGTACCTCCTGCGCTCGGCTGGTGGTGGAGTCGAAAAGGATCACCGGGCGATCGGGTGGGCCGCCGGTTTGCACCCACATCCAGGATTGGCTGCTGGGCTCACGACCAGGCTCTTTCAACACCTGCACACGGGTTTCATCACAGTGGATGATCCGACTGCTCAACAGGCTTTCGCGCATCAGATTCAGCAGCGGTTGCAAGTGCTCGCTGCACTGAATCACCCAGCGTGCCAGGGTTTGGCGCGGGATATCGATACCGTGGCGCCCCAGCACTTTTTCGAAGCGGTGAAGCGGCAAGCCGTCTACGTACTTGGTGGTCAGCAGCATGGCCAGCACACTCGGGCTGGCCATGCTTTTCTCGATCATCTGGGCGGGTTTGTCCGCCGTTACGGGCGCTGATTCACAGTCGCGGCAACCGTACACCTTGCGAACATGCTTGATGACGCGAATCTGCATCGGGGCGATTTCAAGCTGTTCGCTGACTTCTTCATCGATGGCATGTTTGCGGCAGCCGCAAGCGCAAGTCAGTTCATGCTCGGGCAGTTCGTGGACAACTTCGATACGCGGCAAGTCAGCCGGCAGCGACTTGCGTTTGCCACGGCGCTTGGTCGGCGCAACGACTTCTTCGTCGTCAGCTTCATCCAAGGGTTCTGCCAGGCTTTCCGCTTCGTCGAAGAGCGGCAATTGTGGCGTCGCCACATCGCCTGTCTGCTCGGTCTTGCGCCCGAACAGGCGCTGGCGCAACAGCGCAACCTCCTCTTCGAGATGAACGATCTTGCCCTTGTCGGACGCGCGCTCGTTGATCATCTGCTCAAGCAGTTGCTAGAGCAGAACAGGATCGTCAGGGAGGTTTTCGGGCATGGAAATCATGCCGCGGATTATACCGAATCAGGCGACGAAACGAGGGGTCAAGACCTGATGCGGACGGTTACGCCAGAGGTCGAAGCCGTCGAGTAGCCAGTTCAGTTCCTGGACGGTCAAGACAATGGCTTCGTCGGTGACATCGGGCGAGGTTTTGAAACGTTCGGACTCCAAGCGTTTGAGCCAGAGGCAGAAGCCGTTGCGCTCCCAATACAGGATCTTCACGCGGTTGCGCGGCTTGTTGAGGAAGACGAAAAGCACCGGGTCGAACACCGCCACCTTGATATCGAGTTCGACCAGTGCGGCCAGGTCATCAATGGATTTTCGAAAGTCGACGGGCTTGGGGTAGAGGTACACTTTTTCGACTTTGGCGTCGGGTCGCATAATGGTCAGCGAGCTCCAGAAAGAAATCGGGAGCACAGCATCGGGGATCAGGTAAGCGCTTTGAATGTGGGGTTCATGGAGCGCTTACATTCCCTTTTGTTTGCTCTCGCGAACCGGGGATATCGATTCTGATTTCAACGGGCAAAACAAAGCCCGCCAAGGCGGGCTAGGGCGGTTCCGTCAGAGGGCGAGCGTTATACTTTTTGCTGTTGCCGGCGCTGGAAACGGGTCACGGCGATCTGCACGGCAGCCGCTACGACGCAAAGCAGGCCGATTTTCCAGCTGCCCTCCAGCCCGAAATGCTCGGAGGCCTTCCCAGCGATGAGTACGCTAAAGAAGATGGCGACAGGCAGGATCAATTTATTCATTAGGGCTTCCAGCAGAGAACGACAAAAGGCGTAAAGGGCATACGGTTCGGGTCATTAGACTTGGTCAGCCTTGGCGGAGTGCATCTTGCGCACGATCACATCGATCCGATGCCAATTCACGGATTCAGAATCGATGATCATAGGGGATTCCGTTTCACGCAACAGGATAACCTCAAGCCCTTCTGAAAGCCGCTGAACGTCTTCCACGCTTTGAAATGACATCTGCACTTGGCTCGCCCAGCTGTGCCTCAGGCCGAAGAAATGGCCCACGAAGACGCCACCTGGCAGTAGTGCATCGCGCACCTGGCTCCAGAGGTAATCGAATCGGCCAGGGTGGCAAAAAGGCAGTGAAAGGCCGGCGTGGATCAAGTTCGAGGCAGGCAACTCGTTGAGGTGCTCAAAGTCTGCGACTTTCGCGTCGAGCATGCGGGCGTCGCTCAATGAGCACTTGCGGATCGTCCTGGCGATGGCTTCAGGTTCTTTGTCGATTGCCAGAACCTGCCAGCCTGCCTGGATGAGCTGCCACGCCTCATTACCGGCGCCGCACCCCAGGTCGACTGCGTGACGGGGGTATTGATCTTTGACGTGGTCAATCGCGTAACTGAGCAGTGGGGAGGGGGCACGTTTGTCCGTGCGCGCATAGAAAGCGTTCCAGCTCGTCATCGATAAAGCGTCCTGACCAGTCCATTGTTCATCAGGCCATTGAGGGAGTGGCCCTGCATCATCGATGGATATTATCTCGGTAACTCACCCCGCCTGGGTTCGGTGTATTACCGCACGTTACCGAGTACATCTAGCTTGAGTTAACCCCTCACCCTCAGCGCGCCAAATTCAAAGATGGGTACGTATCCACCCGTCAGCCACGTCGCCCATCGTCAACGGCTCGCCGCTCTTGATCCAGGCCATGAAGGCGCGATCAAACTTGAATGCGCTTCCGCACTCATCCGTCAGGAACCGTCGAACTTTTTGCGTGCTCCGGTAGTGTTTGTCCAGCGGGGTGCTTCTGGTGATCGGCCCTGCGTGCCAGTCAACGCTCATTTCCCTATTCCCGTACGAAGGCATGAGCAAAGAGCTTACCCGCGCAGACGCTAGAAATCACTGATGCGCTGGCCGCTGGCTGAACAGGGGCTACTGCAAGGTCGGTGGTTTGACCGTGCCCGCCATCTTGCTCAACACCGCCTCTATTCGCGCGATCGACTTCTCAAGGTCATCGGCTTCCTTGTCATAGCCCTCCTTTCTAAATCGATCACGCGACTGGCGCAGGGTGAGCAGGTTCTTTTGCAGTTTCAGGGCCGAGGCATCGAACGGGTCCATGCTTTTCTCATGCGGTGGGCATCCGTGCCGTTGTAGGAAAATGGGACCGTAGCAGCTCGATTTTGCCGATGAAACTGATGTTTCATACAGGGAAATGCCACTGCTTGGATTTCTCCTACGATGCACGGGTAAAGATCCTACAAACTTCGCATCTGACCGTTTCAAATCGTGTGCTGCAGAAGGTCCTCAACGCCCCAGGCTCAAGGGTTTTGAGCAATTTCGGTCGCGCCGTCGCCCGCAGCGGTGTAAAGCAAGGTCACCGAACGTTGTGAAACCTTATGTAGCAATTACAGCCCCTGAAGTAGGGGCTGCTGACGCGGGAAACACGTCGGTGACTACAGGTGGTCCGCGTCGATCACTGCTTGAGCGAACGCATCGGGGGCTTCCTGGGGCAGGTTGTGGCCAATGCCGCCACTGATCAGGCGGTACGCGTACTTGCCGGTAAAGCGTTGTGCATAGCTTTCTGCCGGTGGGTGCGGTGCTCCGTTGGCATCACCTTCCAAGGTGATGGTCGGCACACTGATGCTGGGGAAAGTGGCCAGTTTCGCTTCCAGCGGGGCGTAGCGGGCCTCGCCTTGTGCCAGCCCCAAGCGCCAGCGGTAGTTGTGCACGGTGATAGCAACCTGATCGGGGTTGTCCAGCGCCTTGGCACTGCGCTCGAAGGTGGTGTCATCGAAGGCCCACTTGGGTGAGGCGGTTTGCCAGATCAGCTTGGCGAACGCATGGCGGTTCTTGTCATAACCGGCTTGGCCGCGCTCGGTGGCGAAGTAGTACTGGTACCACCATTGCAGTTCGGCACTGGGCGGGAGCGGCGCCTTGGCGGCTTCCTGGCTGCTGATCAGGTAGCCACTGACTGACACCAGTGCTTTGACCCGCTCGGGCCACAGGGCCGAGACGATGTCGGCAGTACGGGCGCCCCAGTCGAAACCGGCGAGTACGGCGTGCTGGATGTGAAGGGCGTCCATGAAGGCGATGACGTCGCTGGCCAGGGCCGAGGGCTGGGCATTGCGTAGGGTCTGCGCTGAAAGGAAGCGGGTCTGCCCATAGCCCCGTACGTACGGCACGAGCACGCGGTAGCCTTTTGCGGCGAGCTTCGGTGCCACCGCCTCGAAACTGTGAATGTCGTAGGGCCACCCATGCAGCAAGATGACCACAGGGCCATCGGCTGGGCCTTGCTCGACATAGGCCACATCGAGAACGCCAGCTTCAACGTGCTTGAGTGGGCCGAAGCGCTCCGCTGGGGTGGCCGTTGCCTGAGCCGGTGCTGACGCAGCCGAACAGGCGGCAGTCGCCATGAGGCCAAGGGGAATAAGGGCACAGGCGAGGAGGTGGCGGATGCGGCGTGTTGGGTGGCGTGAAGGTGTCGAGGGGTTGGCAAGCATCGGGCATCTCCTTGGCAAGGCCATAGGTATGGGTTGATGCAAGCCAGTAAAGAGGACCTCTGTATCGAGGGTATGTCCGATTTAACTGTAGGAAACGTTCTTGTGTATCAGGTCTCAGTTTGTACACATAAAGATACAACCGTGCCGTCGCAGCGTGTCAGACCGCTTCTGCTACGATCGATAATTTCCCCCAGGCCAAGGAGAGGCCCTATGCATTATGTCGTGATCGAGCGCCACCGCAGCGAATACCCAAGGCCGATTCGTTTTGCCAAAGGCACGCTGCTGGATATCGGCCCGCGTTATGAAGGCGAGCCGGGCTGGCAGGACTGGTACCTGTGTTCATGCCCTGGGCAGGAGCCGGGGTGGGTACCGGCGCAGTTGATCGAGCGGTTCAGTGTGGAGAAAGGCAGGGCGCTTGATCACTACTCGGCCCATGAGCTGGATGCCGACCCCGGGCAACTGGTGCAGAAGGTGCGCTCGCTCAATGGCTGGATGTGGTGTCGGCGCCATGACGATGATGAGTTCGGTTGGTTGCCGCTGGCAAAACTGGAGCAATTGAGTTGAGGTGGGTCGCGCCCCTGTGCTGATCACTGGCATCTGATCCGCTTTTTTTCTACAAACCTGCATCTGTAACCGTATCAGCCATGGACCGACAATAGGCCCATCCCCGCATCACACTGTAGAGGTTCCGATGGGCAAGCTGACGCTGTTCCTGGGTGGTTTTCTGCTCCTGACCATTCTGATAGGTATTTTGGGCACCATTCCGCCAAGCTGACTTTCACCCGACTCCTCCCTTCGCGGCCCGTCTGATTCGCCAGATGGGCCCACCCGCCTGCGCCCTCGGCTACTCCGTTCATTCACCATGACTGATCAGTGGTACCTGCAAGTAATTCTCAAGTGCGAATGGCTCGTGTAATCTCCCGCCGCCGTCCTGCGGCCCACGTTGATGGGCCGGTCTTTTGCCTTGGAGTCGAAACACACATGGAATGCAAGAAAGGCACTTCAGCCATGCTGGAGTGGCGTAGCCGTTTTCTCGCTGAAGGCACGCTCGATGAGGACGCGTACGACGAGGCACTGCGCAGCGCGGGCGTATTGGAACAGGCGGGTGAGATCAGCACGCTTGAGTGGATCGAGTTGGTCAGGCTGGCCAATACAGCGTTGCTGCATGTGCGATAAGTCGTTCTTTGCGCTGGGAAATCTGTCCACAAAAAACGTGGGTAGGTCTGTGGATAAAATGCTGCAAGCCAAGCCGGAAGCGGGCTCTGTTAAATTGAGCAGAATTTGAACAGTCCTTTTGAGCCGTCGCCGTTAGGCCGACAGGCCGGCGCGGCGCAGGGCCTGCAGCAGTTCACGAACCCGCGCGGGCAACTCGCCGGCCGGGTACAGCGCGTGCATTTGAGGGTCTTGGCCGGTGCTTGAGGTCAGGCGGTATTGCGGGCACACCCGTACCAGGCGCCCGGCCTTGACCTGAGTTTCGCCCACCCAGGCCGCCAGGCGGGCGATACCGGCCCCGGCCAGTGTGCTGTGGTACACCGCATCGCCGGAATCCAGCCGAAGCCGTGGCGTCGGGCGCATGTTGGTGATCAGGCCATCTCGGCAAAAATGCCAGGCTTTGAGTATGCGTGGGGCGGTATGCAGAATCAGTGCGTGGTGTTCCAGGTCTTCTGGGTGTTGCGGGTTGCCGGCCCTGGCCAGGTAAGCCGGGCTTGCATAAAGATGGCGCTGGTAACCCCACAGCGGATAGCCGATCAGTTCGCTGGATTGCGGAAAGGCACCGCGTACCACGAAGTCAAACTTGTCCAGCAGCGGGTCCAGGGCGGCATCGCTGTACTGCACGTCCAGGGTCACCTGTGGATGACGCTGGGAAAACTCAGCGAGCACCCGGGGCAACACATGCTCACCCAGCAATTGCGGCACGGCGAAACGGATCCAGCCTTGGGCGCTACCGCTTAGCGCGGCCAACTCGTCGACGGCATCACGTTGCACATCCAGCAAGCGTTCGGCATGGGGGAGCAGGCGCTCGCCAGCTTCGGTCAGGGTCACCGCGTTGGCGTTGCGGTTGAGCAGTTTACTGCCGGCGTTGTCCTCCAGCGTTTGCACCGCTCGGGTTACCGCGCTGGGTGAACGCCCTAGGGCGCGTGCCGCAGCGACGAAGCTGCGCTTGTGGGCGACACTGACGAACGCCTGAATCTCCCGCAGCATGTCCAAGGCCATTGCCTGCTCCTCATTGCAGTTTTCGCAATGTGGCATTTCAACACAAGCGCGGCACTTTGATTAGCCTTGCAGCCTGTCTTACTGCCTGGAGCCGCGTCATGATGGATATCGCTGTACTTTCTGTGTTCGCCTTTGCCGCCGGTTTGATCGATGCCGCCGTAGGCGGTGGCGGGCTTATTCAGATCCCGGCGCTGTTCAACGTGCTGCCCACCGCGCAACCGGCGGCCTTGCTGGGCACCAACAAACTGGCCTCGGTGTGCGGCACTGCCTTTGCGGCCCGCTCGTTCATCCGCAAGGTCACATTGGACTGGGGGCTGATCGTGCCGGCAGCGCTCGGCGCCTTTGTCATGTCGTTTGTCGGCGCCGCCACGGTATCGCTGGTGCCGCCCAGCGTGATGCGCCCGGCCGTGCTGGTGATGATCGTGCTGATGGCGATCTACACGTTCTGCAAAAAGGACTTCGGCACGTTGCACAAGCCCACGCAGATCGGCCGCAAGGAGCAATGCCTGGCGGTGTTGATCGGCGGGGCCATCGGTTTTTACGACGGCCTGTTCGGGCCAGGGACCGGCAGCTTCCTGATCTTTCTGTTCATTCGTTTTTTTGCCTTGGACTTCCTGCACGCCTCGGCTTCGGCCAAGGTGGTGAACATCGCCACCAACTTGGCGGCGCTGGTGTTCTTCGTGCCGTCGGGCAACGTGCTGTATGCCATCGCCTTGCCCATGGCGGCCTGCAACATCCTCGGTGCGTTGACCGGCACCTGGCTGGCGGTGCGCAAGGGCGCAGGTTTCGTGCGCGGGCTGTTCCTGATTTTGCTGTGCGTACTGATTGCCAAGTTGTCCTGGGATTTGCTGGCCGGTTGAGTCAGACCACCTGGCGCTGTGCCTCGGCCTGTTCGACGCGGTTGCGGCCATGCGCCTTGGCCCGGTACAGCGCCTGGTCAGCGCGCGCCAGTAGCTCGTCCAGGCTCGGCGCCGGGGTGTCGGCGGCGCAGCCGTCCAGGCCGATGCTCACGGTGATCTGCAGGCGATGGTCGGCGTGCACCACGTGCAGGTCCTGTACGGCCCGGCGCAGGCGTTCGGCAGTGAATTTGGCGCGATCTGGCGCAAGGCCTGGGAGGATCACGACGAACTCCTCGCCGCCCATGCGCGCGAACAGCTCGCCTTCGTGCAACTGGTCTTGCAGGGTGCGGGCGAACTGGCGCAGTACCTGGTCACCGATTGCGTGGCCATGCGCGTCGTTGATCGCCTTGAAGTGATCGATATCCAGCATCATCAACGTCAGCGGCAGCGCTTGGGCATGTTGCTGGCGGCTATCGAGCAGTGCATTGGCGCGGCGGGTGAACGCGCTGCGGGTCAGCACCCCGGTCAGGTGGTCGATGGTGGCCTGGTGCGCCAGGCGTGCCATGAGGCTGCGATTGGCCTGGCTGACGCAGGCCACCACCAGCGGCCCGAGCACCAGCATGGCGATGCCCAAGCGCGCCGACATCAGGGTGGTGACCCCGGGTTCGCTCTGCGGCACGCTGAAGTGCATGAGGTTTTGCGCGACTGCGACGATGAGGGTGCTGCCGGCGGTGAGCGTCAGCATCGAGACCAGAAACGGCGGGTAGGTCCAGGCACACCACAGCAGGGCGGCGATCGGGAAGGCAATCGCCCCCGGCCCACCGAAGGCGATGCTGAAGGCCAGCGAGCCAAGCAGCACCAGCAGCGGCGGCAAACGCACTGCCTGGGCGCCACTGCGCACCATTGCCCGCACCGAGGGCGCCGTCAGCAGCACCGGCAGCACCAGTATACTGGTCGAGAATTGTTCACTGAACCAGGCCAGCCAGGTGGCCTGCAGCGATTGCTCGAACCACGGTGCGGCCATCACCGAGGCCATGCTCGCGGCAACCATCGCGCCAGCGGCGCATGCGGCAAACACACTGAGTACGCCATGCGGGCTGCGCATGCGTCGGTGCAGGCGCGGCACGCGTGACAACAACTGCCACACGGTGAACACCATGCCGAGGTTGCACAGGTTGAACCACAACGCCGGCTTCCAGGCGCTGCCGCACAGCAGGTCTGCCAGCACCATGGCCAGCCACACCAGCATGAAGCCGAGGGCGTTGGCCTGGCGGGGGTAGCGCAACAGCACGCCGACCAATACCGCATTCACCGGCCAGAACAGGGAGAGGGACTCGATGGGACGTGCCAGGATGCCGCCGAGGGTCAGGGCAAACGTGAGGCAAAGCAGCGCGACATAGGGCAACAAGCGCGATTGGGCTGGAAAAACCATGAACTCGACCGGCAAGCGGAAACGAAATCCAGGACAACGGCTTGAAGCACCTGGGGCAATTACGTGTCAGTGTGTTTCGACAGGGTACTTGATGTCAATCTGCCGCGATCCTGCAAGATAATGCCAAATTGCCGCTATCCCCAGTCGATTTCCTTACAAGCCAAAGAACCACGGGACCATCACCACAGTCACCAGCATCACCAGCAAGGTGAATGGCACGCCGACTTTGACGAAATCACCGAACCGGTATTGCCCCGGGCCCAGCACCAGGGTGTTGACCGGTGACGAGACGGGCGTCATGAACGCAGCCGATGCGGCGAGGGCCACGGTCATGGCGAAGGGGTAGGGCGACATGCCCAGTTGCGTGGCCGTGCTGATTGCCACCGGCGCCATCAGCACGGCAGTGGCGGTGTTGGAAATGAACAGGCCGATCACCGCCGTCACGGCAAACAGGCAGGCAAGAATGGCACTGGGGCCGGCCCCGCCCAGCACACTGACCAGCCCGGTCACGGCCAAGTCGATGCCGCCGGTTTTTTGCAGGGCCTGGGCGAACGGCAGCATGCCGACGATCAGTACCAGGCTCTGCCAATGGATTGCCCGGTAGGCGCTGTTCATGTCGATGCACCGGCCTGCGCCCATCAGCAGGCAGCCGATCAGCGCGGCGATCACATTGGGCACCGCGCCGCTGACCATCAGCCCGACCATCACCGCTAGGCTCAACAAGGCCTGCGGCGCGCGCGTGCGGGCCGGGGCGACCTGGTCGATCTCGGCGGGCAAGCTCAACACCAGAAAATCGTGCGGTTTGCTCTGCAGTTGACGCACGGCTTTCCATGGCCCGACCACCAGCAGGGTATCGCCCAGGCGCAGCTTTTCTTCCACCAGTTGCTCTTCGATGGCCACCTGATCGCGGCGCAAGCCGACCACGTTGAGGTCGAAACGGGTGCGGAACGCCAGCTCGAGGATGCTCTTGCCGATCAGCTGCGAGCCGGGTGGCAGCGACACTTCGGCCATGCCCAGTTCCTGCGACTGATCGATGAAGTAGGCCGCCTTGAAATGCAGGGGCTCCAGTTGCATGGTCTGGCACAGGCTGCGCAGGTCGTCGCGGTTGGCGAACAGGTCGAGCAGCAGCACGTCGCCCTGGTGCAGCACGGTATTGGAGTCGGCGGTGATCACCCGTGTGCTGAATTTGTGCTGGCGCTCGATGCCGATCACGTTGGCGCCATGCTTTGTACGCAGCTCCAACTCGCCCAGGGTGTGGCCAATCAGCGGTGAGTGCGGGCGGATGCGCAGGCGCCGCTCGCGACCGCTGAGCTTGTAATCCAGTACCAGGTCAAGCAACGTGCGGCGGGTTTCCACCCGGCCGTCCTTGCGCACTTCGCCGTTGAGCCAGTGGCGGGTGAGCAGCATGTAGCCGATGCCCAGCACCAGCACCACCAGGCCGAACGGGGTAAAGCTGAAGAAGTTGAAGCCCTGTTCGCCATGGCGCACCAGTTCGCTGTGCACCACCACGTTGGGCGGCGTGGCCACCAGGCTGAGCATACCGCTGATCAGGCCAGCAAAGCTCAGCGGCATCATCAGGCGGCTGGGTGAGAGCTTGAGGCGTGCGGCGATGCTCAGCACCACCGGGATGAAGATCGCCACCACTCCCGTAGAACTCATCACCGACCCCAGGCCCGCCACCGCCACCATCAGCAGTATCAGCAAGCGCGCCTCACTGTTGCCGGCGCGTTCGCTCATCCATTCGCCGATGCGGTAGGCAATGCCGGTGCGTACCAGGCCTTCGCCGATCACGAACAGGGCAGCGATCAGTACCACGTTGGGGTCGCTGAAACCGGCCAGCGCCTGCTCCACCGTGAGGATGCCCGATAACGGCAGGGCGAGGATCACCATGAGGGCGACCACGTCCATGCGCGGGCGGTTGATGATGAAGAGGACGACGACGATGGCCAGCAGGCCGAGGACCCAGAGCAGCTCGTGGTTCATGGGGAGGGGGTGTTCCTTCACACAGGGGCACGGTAGACATTAGCAGCCAGTGTGCCAGCTTGGGATGAAGGGTGTGTTGATGTGTTGCAGGGTTTAAGACGCAAAAGGGGCCGCTATGCGGCCCCTGTTTATCGCCGGATCAGTGACGGTGACGGTGGTGCTTCTTGCCGTTGTTGTCGCCCATGTGGTTACCGATGGCACCACCGGCCGCGCCACCCAGGCCGGCACCAATGGTGGAGCCGGCAGAACCGCCGACTTTGCCACCGAGCAGCGAACCGCCCGCAGAACCCAGGCCACCGCCGATGGCAGCCTCGGTGCGGTTGCCCTTGCGAGCGCCTACCGCACTGCCGGCAGCGCCGCCGACACCGGCGCCGATGGCAGCGCCTGTGCTGCCGCCGATCTGTTGGCCGACAACGTTACCCAGTACACCACCCAGGCCACCGCCAATGGCGGCGGTACCGTCACCGGCGAAAGCGCCCTGGCACAGCAGCAGGCCGAGGGCAAGGGAAGGCAGAGTCAGACGCATGGTACGAACCTCAAAAGGAATCATCAGGTTAAGGTGCCGCGCAGCGGGCGGCGGGTCAGGGTTGCAAAGACGCTTCAGCGGTAGTAGCGGTCACCGCGGTATTGACGGTCGTCGTCATCGTCACGGTCATGCCGATGATGGTGGCCATGGCCACGGTCGCGATCACGCCAGCCATCGTCGTCGTCATGGTAGCGATGGCTGTGGCAGCCAGCAGTCAGCAGGATGGCGGCAATCAGCGAAAAGCTTGCAAGGCGGGTCATCACGATATAGGTCCTTGATCCGCAAAGGTTTACGGGACACTTCCTGAGACTGGGATCGATCCATTTGGTTTCCTGGGCGGGCAAAAAATTGTCCTGCCAGCGATGAGTGGCGTGCTTGCCGGCTGCTGTTCTGTCTCGCTGGGTCATGGCCGAGCCGGCCGTCGACACCTAGACTGCACGGTAAGCCGCAGCCAAGACGGCAAACTGCCACACGGTGAATCACGATGATCGCCCACACCCCCACGCTGTTCGCCGCGGTCGCCCTGGTAGCGACCATTCTGGCTTTCTGCCTGCTGCTGGTCGGCCGCAGCAACCGCCGCGACAACCTGCTGCTTACCGGCTGCGGGCTGCTGGTGCATGCCTTGGCGTATGTCTGCTACACCGTTTACGCGCAAGCGCCGCTGTGGCTCAGCTATGGCCTGGGCAACAGCTTGCTGTCACTGGCCCTGGCGTTTTATTCGGCCAGCTTGTTCCGGGTGCGTGAGCAAGTGATCCCGTGGCGGCTGATCTTCATCATCCCGGCGTGCATGCTGGTCGGGCTGATGCTGCTGCTCGACACCCTCGAACCACGCATGCTGCTGGCGACGCTGGTGCTGATGCTGCAGTGCTCGATGATCCTGTACTGGGCCAGGCGGTACGTCGAGCGGCCAGGCAGGGCGCACCTGCTGCTGCAGATCGGTGCGCTGATCAGCCTGGTCGGCTTGGGCATGCGGGCCGTGGCGGTGGCCAATGGCACGGCGGTGGAAATGCGCTATGACACCAGCAACCTCAAACAGAGCATTTCGGTGGCGATCGGCACGGTCACGGTGATGATGTATTCGATCGGCTTGGTGTTGATGGCCAAGGAGCGTAGCGAATCGCGTCTACAGCACTTGGCCTTGCGCGATGTGTTGACCGGCACCTACAACCGCCGGGCGATCCTCGAACGCTTCGGCGTCGAGTTGGACCGCGCCCGCGAGGCGCAGAGCAGCCTGGCCGTGGCCATGATCGATATCGATCACTTCAAGCGGATCAACGACCTGTATGGGCACTTGGCGGGTGACGAGGTGTTGTGCCATTGCGTGCGTCAGTTGCAGCAGCGTTTGCGCCAGGGGGACAGCCTTGGGCGCTATGGCGGGGAGGAATTCCTGCTGCTGTTGCCAGGTACCGACAGAAGCGGGGCGATGGCCGCGCTGCAGGGTTTGCGGGAAGCGATTGCCAACAGCCCCGCGCGTTTTGCCGGTGATGAGATCGAGCTGCGTTTTAGCGTCGGGCTGTGGTGCGGTGTGCCGGGGCCCAGGGACAGCACCTCCAGCCTGCTGGCGCAGGCGGATGCAGCGCTTTATCAGGCCAAGGCCGCCGGGCGCAACACCGTGCACATGGCGGCCTTGGTGCAGGTCATTTGATTCAGCTGGCCGGGTGGATCGCCAACACTACCCCATTGGTGATCTGCACCAGCACGTAGTGCTCGCCCATGCGTACCCAATGGCTTTCCTTTTCTGGGGTGGGCAGGCCTTTGGCCTTCCAGTCTTTTACCGTCTCATCATCGCGCTTGTATTGGTCGGGGGCCTTGTCACCTACCTTGAGTTCACGGTTGTGGGTTTCTGGCCCAGTAATGCTTTCTTCGGCGGACGGGGCGGCAGAAGCGGCCAATGGCAGGCAGGGCAGTGCGGCGAGCAGCAAGGCGGGTATCAGGTGATGCTTTTTCATCGCGGTTTCCTTGTGACGGCATGTTCCTACTGCGACAGCAGCATGCGCCCGACAATTCACTCGCGGTGCAGCCAATGCTAGAGTCGCCTTCTTTTTTGCCCTGAGGATTGAACATGCGAGCGATTCTGCCGATGGCCGCGGTACTGATGCTGGTCGGTTGCGCTTCCGCGACCATGGAAACGGCACGTGGCGGCAAGCCGACCGCGCAGCTCGATTCGCACAAGGCGCCAGAACTGGTTGCCCAATGCATTCAGTTCAGCTGGCAGGAAGAGGCGGTGTTCGGGGACGATGCCAGTGGCTACCTGGAGCCGCGCAAACAGGGTGGTTTCACCGTGTATACCCGCGAGGCCGAGGCGTTCGTGGACGTTTATCCGCAGGCGGGTGGGGCGCGGGTCGATTACTACGCGCAAAAAAATGACGGCGTGGCGCTGCAGCGGCGTGCTGCTGCGGCGACGTGCCTGTAATAAAACAGTACGAGCAGACAAGGACGTCAACCATGGACCGATCGCTGCAACTCAACCGCACCAGCTGGGACGAGCGCGCACCTTTGCATGCTGCCTCGAAAGACTATGAGGTCGAGCTGCTGGTCGAACGCCCCGCGCATCTTTCCGAAACCGTTCGTTTCGACTTGCCGCTGCTGGGCGATATCCACGGGCTCAACGCCGTTCACCTGCAGTGCCACATCGGCACCGATACCCTGTCGCTCGCGCGCCTTGGCGCGCAGGTTTGTGGTCTGGATTTTTCCGCGGCTTCGCTGGCGCAGGCGCGGGCGTTGGCCGAACGCTGCGCAGCGCCAATCGCGTATGTGGAGTCAGATGTCTACGCCGCCGACCAGGTGCTGCCAGCGGGCACGTTCGACCTGGTCTACACCGGCATCGGCGCGCTCTGCTGGCTGCCCCGCATCGAGCCGTGGGCGCGCGCTGTGGCGGCCTTGTTGAAACCGGGTGGGCGGCTGTTCCTGCGTGATGGCCACCCGATGCTGATGGCCGTCAACGAAGACCACCAGGACCGCCTGTTGATCGAGTATCCGTACTTCGAGCACGAAACCCCGACGGTGTGGCACACCGACCAGACGTACGTCGAAACCGACCAGCGCCTCGTCCATACCGAGACCCATGAGTGGAACCACGGCCTGGGCGAGGTTATCAGTGCCTTGCTGGCGCACGGGCTGCAACTGACAGGTCTGGTCGAGCACCCGAGCATCCCTTGGGAAGCGCTGCCTGGGCAGATGGACAAGGGCGCCGACGGCGAGTGGCGTTTGCGCCACCAGCCGTCACGCCTGCCCTTGAGCTACACCTTGCAGGCGATCAAGGCCTGATCAGGACAAGTAACCACCGTCGACGTTGAGTGCAGTGCCGGTGGTGTAGCTGGAGGCGTCGCTGGCCAGGTACAGCACCGCGCCGGCCATTTCCTTGGGGTCGGCCACGCGCTTGAGCGGGATTTGCTGCAGGGCGGCGTTGAGGATGGCCTCGTTGTTCACCAGCGCCGAGGCGAACTTGGTATCGGTCAGGCCGGGTAGCAGGGCATTGCAGCGGATGCCGAATGGCGCGCATTCCTTGGCGAAGACCTTGGTCATGTTGATCACCGCAGCCTTGGTCACCGAATAGATGCCTTGGAAGTGCCCAGGCGAAACACCGTTGATCGACGCCACGTTGATGATGCTGCCGCCGCCGTGTTCGCGCATCAGCTTGCCGGCTTCCACCGACATGAAAAAGTAGCCGCGGATATTGACGTCGACGGTCTTCTGGAAGGCGAGCAGGTCGGTGTCCAGCACGTTGCCGAACTGCGGATTGGTGGCCGCGTTGTTGACCAGGATATCCAGGCGCCCGAACTGTTCGCGTATCCCCGCGAACACCTGCTGGATCTGCTCCATTTCGCCGATATGGCAGGCCACTGCGGTGGCCTTGCCCCCGGCGGCGATGATCGCGTCGGCAACGTGCTGGCAGCCGTCCAGTTTGCGGCTGGAGACAATGACATGGGCGCCCTGCTGCGCCAGCAGATGGGCAATGGCCTCGCCGATGCCGCGGCTGGCGCCGGAAACGAAGGCGATCTTGCCGTCAAGGTCGAACAAGTGGGTCTTGGACATGCTGTTTTCCTTGTTATCTGTCGTCAGAGCGTGGAGGTGCGGGTCACCTGCAAGGCCATCTTCTCCAGCAGCCGGTTCATGTGGATGAACTGAGCGAAGCGTTTGTCCTGGGTTTGGCCGTGGTAGTAGCGGTAGTAGATCTGCTGGACGATGCCGGCGAGGCGGAACAGGCCATAGCAATAGTAGTAATCGAAGTTGTCGAGGCGAATGCCGGCGCGCTCGGCGTAGTAGTCAACGAACTGCCTGCGGGTGAGCATACCGGGCGCGTTACTGGGTTGGCGGCGCATCAGTTGCACGGGCGCCGGGTCTGCTGCCTCGATCCAGTAGGCCAGGCTGTTGCCCAGGTCCATCAGTGGGTCACCGAGGGTGGCCATCTCCCAATCCAGCACACCGATGATGCGCATCGGGTTGTCGGCATCGAGTATCACGTTATCGAAGCGGTAGTCGTTGTGGACGATGCCGGGGCGTGGATGGTCGGCGGGCATCTTGTCGTGCAACCAGGCAATCACGTGCTCCCAGCGCGGGGCATCATCGGTGATGGCTTTGGCGTAGCGGCTGGTCCACCCCTCGATCTGGCGTTGCACATAGCCTTCCGGCTTGCCCAGGTCGGCCAGGCCGCAGGCTTGGTAGTCGACCTGATGCAGCTCGACCAGGCGGTCGATGAAGCTTTTGCACAAGGCTTCGGTGCTGGCTGCGTCGAGATTGAGTTCAGCCGGGATGTCCGAGCGCAGGATGATGCCGTTGACCCGCTCCATCACATAGAACTCGCCGCCGATCAGGGTCTCGTCGGTGCAGTGCACGTACGCCTTGGGGCAGTAAGGGAAGCCACTGTTGAGCTGATTAAGGATGCGAAATTCACGGCCCATGTCGTGGGCCGACTTGGCCTTCTGCCCGAATGGCGGGCGGCGCAGCACGAACTCTCGGCCCGGGTAGGTGACCAGGTAGGTGAGGTTGGAGGCCCCGCCAGGGAACTGGCTGATGCTCGGCGAGCCTTCGAGGCCGGGAATATGGGCCTTGAGATAAGGGTCGATGACGGCCGCGTCGAGTTCTTCGCCGGGGCGGACCTGGGTGGACTGATCGGTGAGCGTCATGCGTTTTCCTTATTTTCGTTCGCAACAACTATTGGCTAATCTAATGGCCTGCCGGCGTTGGAACAAGCGTGCCAGCCGTCATATAGGTGAGGGTGTTGCTGATGGATCAATCGCCTTGATGTGATCGGGCAAAAAAAAACCGAAGCCGGTCAGGCTTCGGTTTTTTGATCAATCGGCGTGCCCATCACTCAGGACGGGAACAGCTCGCTGAGCTTCATCGACAGCATCATGTCGCCCTCGACGCGCAGCTTGCCGCCCATGAAGGCCTGCATGCCGTCGGTCTCGCCACTGACGATACCCTTGAGGGTCTCGCTGTCCAGCACCAGGGTGCAGTTGGCGTCTGGGTTTTCGCCTTCTTGGATGTCACACGTACCGTCCTTGATGATTAGGGCGTACTTTTTGTCTTCGTCGGTGATGTCGAAGCCGAACACCAGGTCCAGGCCTGCGGCAGCGGCTGGATTGAACTTTGCTTTCATCGCTTCGACGGCTTTAGCTACATCGCTCATGGCGTAATCCTTATTAAGTTATATTCGCGTCCGCAGGGACACAACAAGCCGGGCTCATCGGTAGGTGACAAGCTCCGGCGCCCTCAACAGCTGCACGTGGGCTTGGCTGTTGAAGGAGGCCAGTGCCACGTCGCGGCCCCGAAACTTCAGTTGGCTGAGCGACGTGTTGATGATCTGCCAGTTCAGCGCGAAGGCTTGGCTGGGGGTAATGCCGGTAACCAGATGGAGCAGGGCCGCAATGGTGCCGCCTGAGGTGAAGATGGCGATGTTGTCGCCACTGCCCGCGCCTTCGAGCACACGTTGCAGGCCACGCTGGACGCGCGCGGTGAAGGCCTGCCAGGTCTCCAGGCCATCGTCGGCAGGATGATCGCCCGCGTGCCAGCGCTGCACCATCAGCGCGAACAGGCGCTGGAATTCGCTGCGATGCTGCGCGCCATTGCGCAGGATGTGCAGGGCATCGGGTTCTTGCGCCAGCAGGCCGGGCAGCAGGGCACGGATCACGCCATCGGCATCGAACTCATTGAATGCCGCATCGGTCTCAACAGCCGGAACCGGGCAGCCTGTGGCGTGCAAGGCCTCCAGGGCCAGGCGTGCGGTATCCTGCTGGCGGCGCAGGTCGCCGGCCACGCAACGATCCAGCTGCACATCGAGCAGTGCCAGGTGTTCACCCAGGGCTTGGCTCTGACGCACACCGATGGTCGAGAGGACGTCGTAGTCCTCGGCACCGAAGGAGGCTTGGCCATGTCGGATCAGGTAGAGGTTGCCCACGGAGGTATCCGGCCTGTTGGAGGTTGCTGCGAGGTTAGGATGTGCCACACAGGCTGTCAACGAAAAAACATACAAGCGTTTGAAAAGGTTGTTTGAACTGTGTTGCCAGCGTTTACACCGGCTGGCAGCGCCTCAGGCGCACCGGTATGCTTGCAGCAGTTACGCGCCGAACTGGCGCTGGTCTATGAAGGAGTCAACGTGGAGTTTCTTGCCGAATACGCAAGCTTTCTCGCCAAAACCGCCACCTTGGTGATTGCCATCCTGGTAGTGCTGTCGGCCATCGCCGGTTTGCGCGGTAAAGGGCGGCGCAAACCGGGCGGGCAATTGCAGGTCACCCGCCTCAATGAGTTCTATAAAGAGCTGCGTGAGCGCTTGGAGTCGGGCCTGCTCGACAAGGCCCAGCTGAAGGCCCTGCGCAAGCAGCAGGCCAAGGCGGAAAAACAGCAGAAAAAAGGCAAGGCCGAAGAAAAGGGCCGAGTTTTCGTGCTCGATTTCGATGGCGACATCAAGGCCTCGGCCACTGAGAGCCTGCGCAACGAAATCACCGCGCTGCTGACCCTCGCCACCCCGCAGGACGAAGTGGTGCTGCGCCTGGAGAGTGGCGGCGGCCTGGTACACAGCTACGGCCTAGCGGCTTCGCAGCTGGCGCGTATTCGCCAGGCGGGCATCCCGTTGACCGTGTGCATCGACAAGGTGGCGGCCAGCGGCGGCTACATGATGGCCTGCATTGGCGAGAAGATCGTAAGCGCGCCATTTGCCGTGCTGGGTTCGATTGGTGTGGTGGCGCAACTGCCTAACGTCAATCGCCTGTTGAAGAAGCATGACATCGATTTCGAAGTGCTCACAGCGGGCGAATACAAGCGCACCCTCACCGTGTTCGGCGAAAACACCGAGAAGGGCAGGGAGAAGTTCCAGGAAGACCTGGACATCACCCACCAGCTGTTCAAAGACTTTGTCTCGCGCTATCGCCCGCAGTTGCACATCGACGAAGTGGCCACCGGCGAAGTCTGGCTGGGCGTGGCGGCTCTCAACCGCAAGCTGGTTGACGAGCTGCAGACCAGCGACGAGTACCTCAGCGACCGCGCCCGCAACGCCAACCTGTTCCACCTGCATTACGCCGAACGCAAGAGCCTGCAGGAGCGTATCGGCATGGCTGCCAGCGGCACGGTGGAGAACACCGTGGTGGGGCTTTGGAGCAAACTCGGCCGCTTGCGCTAACACCTTGAACCCCTTGAAATTTTTTTATGTTCAGGGGGTTGCAAGGTTCGATGATTGAAGACATAATGGCGCCCATCGAAACGCAGCGAACTTTGAAAAAGGTTCAGTGTTTCAAGGAGATAGCAAAGCGCAAGCAGCTAGATCCGACTTTGAGGCCGAGTAGCAAAGTGGTTATGCTCCGGATTGCAAATCCGTCTACGCCGGTTCGATTCCGACCTCGGCCTCCATTATTCGAAAGCCCCGCAGATTAACGTCTGCGGGGTTTTTCTTTGTGGGGCGGAAAATACAGAATCCCCTTGGGGCGTGACGCCTAAGCTCAGCATGGTCTTGGGCTTTTCCGTTTTTAGCGACAGGGTTATTTTCAAGGTGTACCGACTGTTGCGATTCACAAAAAAGAAACTCTCCAGAGCGCTGCGAAAGTGGTTCGTCTACCTCGCTGTTGCAGGTGTCGCGGGCCATTCCAGCCGATTGTTCGACCACCTTTCCTTTTGGAAACCCTGGCGTTTAGCTAAGGGCGTTGCTGCTTACCTCATTGCCTTTTGATGGCGTTTCATACTGATCGGGCTACAGCAGCATGAAGCGGTATGTCAGGGTACAAATTTATAAGTAGCGCTTCCGACCCTGGAGGAGTATTGATGGCTTCCCGGCGCAATGTCGGAGGGAGTCACCTCAATGGATCGCAAGCCAAGCAATCAGGAAGTCGCTGTGGCGATCGGCATTAGCGAAGCGGAAGTCATTCGGTACAGAAGCGAGACGTTGTTGCTCGGCGATGGGTCATGGCTCATCCACTTCACATTCTTGATGCCCAAAGAGCTTCGGTTCGGCCTGACCGGGAGCTTTACCCACATCTTGAAAGCGGCGCCGCCGGCCGGTGACCGGCGAGTGGAGGCCCTGTAAACGTAGGCTCTGGTGGCAAGGGCAGGGGATTTCGCCCATTCTGTGGCCGATGCAGCGTATAGTGACAAACGAGTTGCTGCATTTCAGTGACTCCTCTATCGAGGTTCAGTCATGAATGCCTCCCATCAGTCCCCCACGCACAAAGCCCACCTGCGGCTAGACGAGCAGATCAAAGCATTCCTTTCAAAAGGCGGAGCCATCCAGGAAGTGGCGTCTGGCATTGGTGCATCTGATCGTGTCGGCCCCAAGCTGCCATCGGCGAGGTGGCCCAGCTCCAAAGTCGTCAGATAAGGCGAATGGGGTCGCACAGCGACCCCAATGACGGCTGAAGAAGCGTTATTGAGGTGGGTAGCGTGCCAAGTCCGCTTCCAGCTTTTCAGCGTCGCCTACCCGCTTGCGCACTTCGGCGTAAAACTGCTGGCTTTGGTTCTGAAACCGAATGTAGTCGCGGTCGCACGCTTCTTGCGCGGCCGTGAGTTCGTGGCCGGCAAGCCCCTGGGTGGATTGGCGTGACAGCATGTAGGCCTGCCAGCAGTTCTCTACTTTGAGCAACCCGCGAGCGAACGCTTTTGTCTCGATTGTCGCCATTGGAGCACCCTCTTTGTGCCGAAAATCGGCACGTCGGTGTGGATCGCCAGAGCGACGATGGGCAATGTGTGGAAAAAACCGAATACCCAAGTATTGGATAGTGGAGCTTAGTGCGTTTTGAAGGTTGCGCTCGTTGGTCAGCCGGTCGGGCGATGCAATAGAAAAGAAAAGCCCGCCTACAAGGGGCGGGCTAAAAGAACGTACGGAGCAAGGTCAGTGTGCCGCCCCTATTGTCGGCAATACGTGAAGCGGGGGTCATGAGGCTGTTGTTTTGGTGTGGGTAGGGGGCGTATGTGGGCTGCGAAGTGTAAGGCGTTGGCGTTTCTGCGCTTATAAGATCGAGCGCCGCCCGCGCGGCGCTTCGCAGCACAAGGCTGCTCCTACATCTGTTTCGGGCCAGTCACGCCTATGGCATCTGCCTTGGTTGCCCGACCCGATATCGCGCCATGCGCCAAGGAGCCGCGCGCCAATGCCCCAGGAATAACTGGCCCGAAACAGATGTAGGAGCAGCCTTGTGCTGCGAAGCGCCGCGCGGGCGGCGCTCGATTTCAAACGCGCTAAAAATCTCAAGCCAGGCCCTTCGCCCCGCTATCAAAAAATCACCGCCCAAAAAAAGCCCGCCATGAAAAGGCGGGCAAATAACGTTTGAAGGGAGAGCCTGCAGATTGCGCCCGCTCCGTTAACTCAGCATTAAGCCGCAACCCATTGACCTCGCCCCCTGTTCAGCCTATACAGGCCTCCCGCCATTCCAGGAGCCCGCCCCGCATGCGCGACGAAGACGATCTGCACGAGCCCGAGCATGACCACCTGCTCGACCACGAATTCCTTTACGACGGCATCGACCCCGAGGCAGACGCCCAAGGCGCGGAAGACCCTGTCGAGGAGGATGAGGAAACGCTGGATGACCTCGATGACGAGGAACGTGATCATCCAGCCTGGTTCGACGACTGCGAAGACGCGTGAGTCAGCGACGGTCCAGTGAGAAGCGGCCGGGGCCACTCACGGCCAGCAACAGCAAGCCGCCAATGATGCTCAGGTTTTTCAGGAACTGGGTCATGTTGGCGCTGCGCTCGGGGTCGACCATGTTCCAGAACGGGTGGCCGATCAGTGCGGTGCCCAGCACGAACAGTGCAAACAGGAAGGCCAGCGGGCGCGTGTAGAACCCCAGAATCAGCACGATGCCGACGAAAAACTCCATGATCACCGCAACGGCCGCGGCGATCGTAGGGGCAGGGGCGCCGAGGGAGGTCATGTAGCTGACCGTGCCTTCAAAGCCGGTCAACTTGGCCCACCCGGACACAACAAACAGAATCATCAGCAGAATGCGGGCAACCAGGATGATGAAGTCGCGTTGACCATCGAACAGGGAGTAGCGCATGGCGGCATACCAGTGGACGGGGACAAGCTCCACTCTAGCAGTTGCACCGGGGATTTCCGCTGGGCAGCAAAAAGGCGCCACCAGGGCGCCTTTTCGAAGGAATTTGGTGCGAGTGGCGGGACTCGAACCCGCAAGGCTCACGCCGACAGATTTTAAGTCTGCTGTGTATACCAATTCCACCACACTCGCACTTGAATGGGCCTTGACGACCGACGGGCTTCTAAGCAGATGTATCTAAGTAGAAAGCGCGTTGCATTCAAGCGCGCTTTATAACCCATTGTTATAGTTGCGTCAACCGCAGCACCTATGATCAAGGGAAGACAGCCCTCACCCGTGGCCGCAATGCCTGTACTCGTCGACCGAGAACGCTGACAATCAGTTGCCACAAGGGCGGCTGCAGAGGACACTCCTGATCACGCCCAATTCCTCCCCGCTGTGCCTGTGGAGTTTGCATGGTTTCAGCTGACTGTCTCGAACACCCTGTCATGCCCGCGCACCGCTACGAACAGCTGGTTCAGTCGGTGGTGGACTACGCCATCTACATGCTCGACCCGACGGGGCATGTGGTGTCGTGGAACGCTGGCGCCGAACGTATCAAGGGCTACCGGGCCGATGAAGTGATCGGCCAGCATTTCTCGTTGTTCTTCACCCCCCAGGATTGTGCGCAAGGGCGCCCCGAACGCTTGCTGCGCCAGGCACTCGAGCAAGGCGTGGCGCAGGATGAGGGGTGGCGCGTGCGCAAGGACGGCTCGCAATTCTGGGCGCTGGCTGCGCTGGATGTGATTCGCGATGACCTTGGGCAGATCATTGGGCTGGCCAAGGTCACCCGGGACATTACCGACCGGCGCGAATCGGCACTGCAGCTCGACGCTGTGCGTGCGCAGCTGTTCCAGGCGCAGAAGCTCGAAGCGCTCGGCCAGCTGACGGGTGGGCTGGCGCATGATTTCAACAACATGCTCACGATCATCCTGAGTTCCGCCCGGCTGGCCCTCACCTCCCATGACCCGGAGCGCGTCCAGCGCCTGTTGCATCACATCCTCGAGGCCGGCGAGCGGGGCACCGAGCTGACCCAGCAACTGCTCAGCTTTGCCCGCCACCGCAAACTGGATGTCACGCGCATCGCGCCCCTGGAATTGATCGCTGCCACGCGTGGCTTGCTCGAGCATTCGCTGACAAGTGAAATCGACCTGCAACACCATTTGCCCGCGAGTCTGCCCGCCATCGAAGTGGATGCCGGGCAGTTGCAGATGGTGCTGCTCAATTTGCTGTTCAACGCCCGTGATGCCATCGAGGGTAAAGGCAGCATTGGCCTGGCGGTCGATGTTGTTGAACTGGCCGGGGATGTGGAAGGGTTGCGGGGCCGTTATGTGTGCTTCGAGGTGCAGGACAGCGGCAGCGGGATTGCTCCCGACGTACTGCCACGCATCTTCGAGCCGTTTTTCACCACCAAGGCCTTCGGCAAGGGCACCGGCCTTGGCCTCAGCCAGGTCTATGGCTTTGCCAAGCAGAGCAATGGCGCCATCAGTGTCGACAGCGTGCCTGGCCAAGGCACGTGCATGCGTCTCTATTTGCCCGCGTGTGACCCATAAGCGGATCGCCAACCTACAGGTACACACCATGGCACAAGCACTCAAGCGGCTGGTGACGGGGATCGAAGGGCTCGATGCCCTGCTCAAGGGCGGGCTGGTCGCGGGCGCGTCCTACATCATTCAAGGCCCGCCTGGCGCGGGCAAAACCATCCTCGCCAATCAGTTGGCCTGTGGCCACGTACAGGGTGGCGGCAGGGTGTTGGTGGCGACGTTGCTCAGTGAATCGCACGAGCGGCTGTTCCAATACCTTGGGACGCTGGCGTTTTTTGATCCGACCCTGGTGGGCGACCAGATCCAGTTTGTCAGTGCCTTCGATACCCTGGAGCAGGAAGGGCTCGATGCCGTGGTCAAGCTGCTGCGCCAGGAAATCAACCGTCAGCAGGCCAGCCTGCTGATCGTTGATGGGGTGCTCAATGCCCGCGTGCGCGCCGAAACGACCCTGGACACCAAGAAATTCGTCTCGGAACTGCAAGGCCACGCGGCCTTTGCCGGCTGCACCCTGCTGTTGTTGACCAGCGCCCGGCTGGACGAGGGCAGCCCGGAGCATACCATGGTCGATGGCGTGATCGAGCTGGGTGAGCAACTGGTGGGCAGCCGTGCCGTGCGCCATATTCAACTGCGCAAGACGCGTGGTAGCGCAGCCCTGTCGGGGCGCCATGAGTGCTTGATCGATGAAGTGGGCATGCATGTTTTTCCACGTCTGGAATCGCTGTTCAGCCACCCCAGCCACTTGGGTAACGCCAGCCTGAGCCGTGTTTCTTCGGGTATTCCGAGCCTGGATGCAATGCTCGACGGCGGGCTGGCCACAGGCTCGGTCAGCCTCATCATGGGGCCCTCCGGTATCGGCAAGACGTCCCTGGGCCTGGCCTTCCTTAGCGCGTGCACGAAAGAAGCCCCTGGTGTGCATTTCGGCTTCTACGAAACGCCAGAACGCCTGCGCCTCAAGGCGGCATCGCTGGGCTACGATTTTGCCGCACTGGAACGCGAAGGTGCGCTGCAGCTGTGCTGGCAGCCCACCACGGAGGGTTTGCTGGACCAGGTTGGTGCGCGCTTGCTTGAGCATATCGAGGCACAAGGCAGCAAGCGTGTGGTGATCGACAGCTTGGGCGCCTTCAGCCGTCTGGCAATCGACCCGACTCGGCTCAACGCGTTTTTCCGCGCCTTGACCGGCGAGTTGCGGGCGCGAGACGTCAGTGTGCTGCTGACCTGGGAGATGCGTGACATGTTCGGGTCGGAAATCATGGCCCCGGCACCGGATCTGTCGAGCATCGTCGACAACTTGATGCTGATGCGTTTCGTCGAACTGGATTCCCAGCTGCGGCGCATGCTGTCGATTCTCAAGGTGCGTGACAGCCACCATGACCCCGCGCTGCACGAGCTGTTGCTCGGCCCGCAGGGCATTACCTTGCGCAAGGCCTTCGAGGGCGCCAGCGGCGTGCTCTCGGGGACGCCAGTGCAGCAAGGCGGCGGGTGACGGGGCGGCTGATGAACACCATTCTGATCGTCGATGACGAATACCTGATCGCCGACATCCTCGGCTTTGCCCTGGAGGATGAAGGTTATCTGGTGGAAAAGGCGAGCAATGGCCTGAAGGCGCTGGAAGCACTGAAGGAAAAACGCGTCGAGCTGGTGATCACCGACTACATGATGCCATTGCTCAATGGTGAAGAGCTGGCACGCAGGATGCGCGATGAGCTGCAGCTAAGCGACTTGCCGGTCATCCTCATGAGCGGCGCGCAGGCCAGCCAAGGATGCCCGGAGCTGTTCGCCGCGGTGTTCGACAAGCCCTTCGATATGGACAGGATGATCGCCAAGGTGCGCGAACTGCTGGGCACCTGAGGCGCAGGTCGATCAAGCGCGTCCGTGCGGCTTGAGGCAGTGCTGCTCAGTGCGAGTCGTCGTGTTTTTCCGGGGCTGGGTTGCCAGCCTGGATACGCTTGAAGATCTCTTCGCGGTGCACCTGAACATCTTTCGGTGCATCGATGCCAATCCTCACCTGCATCCCTTTGACGCCCAGAATGGTGACTTTGATGTCATCGTTGATGACGATGCTTTCGCCAACCTTACGGGTGAGTATCAGCATGTAGTTCTCCTTGGTAATGTTGAAATCCGTCGGGCTAATTGCCGCGGCGGTGGGAGCCAGTCCCTCTTCCTTCTCATTAAAGACGCTTTCGGCGGATAGGAATTCCCCGACAGACAAATTCTGTTGCGTATCTTCAGGTGCAGGCGCCGGTAACTGCCGCAAGCGGTGTCCCGGCGAAGGTGCTCGGTGGCAAGAATAGGGGGGTTCAGCCCGGATGGGAAATTTCTCTGCATCATGGCCTAAATAGACAGTGTCAATGATCGTCCTGTTCCTCCAGCGCCTGTAGAAATAACAACAGCGCCACTTCTTCTGGATCCAGGCCTTTGCGATTACGTTTGCGGGGCAAGCTGGCCAGGCGGCCGAGGGCAAAGTGTTCCAGCACGGCTGGGTGGATGTAGCAGCGCCGGCATACCGCCGGGGTATTGCCCAGGCGCGTGGCGACCTGCTTGACGATGGCAGCGACCTGGCGTTTCGCTTCGGTTTCCGGCTCCCAGGCCAGCGGCCTGAGCAGGTTCAGCGCAAGGCTGCTGCCAGCCCAGGTGCGGTAGTCTTTGGCGGTAAAGTCAGCGCCAGTAAGCGCCTGCAAGAACTGGTTGATATCGCTGGAACCGATGCTGTGGCGTTGCCCCTCTTCGTCGAGGTACTGGAACAGCGCTTGGCCCGGCAGCTCCATGCAGCGCTTGAGCAGGTTGGCCAGGCGCCTGTCGTGCAAGGTGACATCGTGCTCGACGCCGCGCTTGCCACGGAACTGGAAGCGGATGGTGCCGCCTTGCACCTTGACGTGACGGTTGCGCAGCGTGGTCAACCCGTATGACTGGTTGTCACGCAGGTAACGCTGGTTGCCGATGCGGATCAGGGTGTGGTCCAGCAGGCTGACGACCAGTGCCATCACCTTTTCCCGGTCCAGGCCCGGTCTGGCCAGGTGGGTCTCCAGTTGCGAGCGCAATTTCGGCAGTGCCTGGGCAAATGCCAACATGCGCCCGTATTTGTGCTGGTCGCGCAGTTCGCGCCATTGCTCATGGTAGCGGTACTGCTTGCGGCCACGGGCGTCGCGGCCGGTGGCTTGCAGATGGCCTTGCGGGTCAGCGCAGATCCACACATCGCTATAGGCCGGAGGGATCACCAGTGCGGCAATGCGTGCGAGGGTGTCGGCGTCGCGAACCCGCTGCCCCTCGGTGTCCAAGTAGATGAAGCGGTCGCGCCAGCGCCGTCGGCTCAGGCCCGGTTGGCTGTCGTCAACGTAATGCAGGGTGCGGGGCAGGGGGCAGTCGAGCATTGGCGGCAGGCCTCGATCAGGTCTCAGATCAATGGACAACGGCCGCGTCAGGGTTGCTCAGCCCAATAAAGCCACCGACTTGATCTGGGCGACCAGGGCCTGGCCTGGGTGTAGGCCAAGCTGGTCTGCCGAGAAGCGGGTGATGCGCGCCAGCAAGGCATTGCCCCCGGCATCCAGGCTCACCAGCACATGGGCCGGATTGTCTGCCGGGCGGGTTTCGCGCACCTGCACCGGCAGCCGGTTGAGAATGCTGGAGGCGCTGTCCGCCGTCAGGGCCAGGCTCACGTCGCGCGCCTGCACCTTTACCCGCAGGGTGCTGCCCATGACGTGAGCGGGGTGGGCGATGCGCAGTATCGGCGCGCCGCTGCCGGGCAGGCGCAGGTCGAGCAGGTCGTAATAGGGGTCATGCCCGACTACCAAGCCTTCGAACACCACCCCGGCATCTTCGCCCTGGGCCAGCGACAGGTCCAGGCGTGCAAGCGTTTTGCCAATCGGGCCGCTGGCCACGGCCTGGCCTTGCTCCAGCAGCACCAGGTGGTCGGCAAGGCGCGCTACTTCGTCCTGGGCATGGCTGACATACACCAGCGGAATATCCAGCTCGTCATGCAGGCGCTCCAGGTACGGCAGGATTTCGCGCTTGCGCGGCCCATCGAGGGCAGCCAACGGCTCGTCCATCAACAACAGCCGTGGGCTGCTCAGCAGCGCGCGGGCGATACCGACGCGCTGCGCCTCACCGCCGGACAACGTGGCGGGCCGACGTGCGAGCAGGTGGCCGATGCCCAGCAACTGGCAGGCCTGCTCAAGGCTGACCTTGCGCTCGCTGGGCGCGACCCGGCGCCAGCCAAACTCCAGGTTGCCGCGCACCGACAAGTGCGGGAACAGGCTGGCTTCCTGGAATACATAGCCCACCGGGCGCAGGTGAGGCGCTTGAAAATAGCCGCGGCTGCTGTCCTCCCAGACCTCGCCGTTTACTTCGATGTAGGCGCTGGCGGCGTGCTCCAGCCCCGCCAGGCAGCGCAGGCAGGAGGTTTTACCAGACCCGGAATGGCCGAACAGCGCGCTGATCCCGCGCCCTGGCAGTTGCAGGTCGACATCCAGGGTAAAGTCGTCGCGCGCCAGTTTCAGGCGCGCCACAATCGATGCAGTCATATCAGCTCCAGCCAGCTTTGCCGCGGCGCCCCGCGTACAGCAGGAGCAGCACCAGGAACGAGAACACCAGCATGGCACCGGCCAGCCAGTGGGCTTGCGCATATTCCATGGCCTCGACGTGATCGAAGATCTGCACCGAAACCACGCGGGTTTTGTCGGGGATGTTGCCACCGATCATCAGCACCACGCCGAACTCGCCGACGGTATGGGCAAAGCCCAGAATGCTGGCGGTGATGAACCCGGGGCGGGCCAGCGGCAGCACCACATGGACGAAGGTGTCCCATGGGCTGGCGCGCAGGGTGGCAGCGACTTCCAGCGGCCGTTGGCCGATCGCGCCAAAGGCGTTTTGCAAGGGCTGCACCACAAAGGGCATGGAGTAAATCACCGAGCCGATCACTAAGCCGCTGAAGCTGAATACCACGCTGCCCAGGCCCAATGCCTGGGTGGCCTGGCCAAGCCAGCCATGGGGCCCGAGTGCGATCAGCAGGTAAAAGCCGATGACCGTCGGTGGCAGCACCAGCGGCAGGGCCACCACCGCGCCCACCGGCCCGCGCAGCCAAGAGCGCGTGCGCGCCAGCCACCAGGCGATGGGCGTGCCGACGATCAGCAGGATCAAGGTGGTCAGGCTGGCCAGTTTGATGGTCAGCCAGATGGCACCCAGGTCACTGGCGTCTAGTGGCATCAGAGCTCATAACCGTAGGATTTGATTACCGCGGCGGCTTTCGGGCCTTTCAGGTACTCGACCAGCGCCTTGGCAGCGGCACTGTCCTTGCCTTTGTTGAGGATCACAGCGTCCTGGCGGATCGGGTCGTGCAGGTTGGATGGCACGATCCAGGCTGAGCCGCTGGTGACTTTGCCGTCCTTGTAGATCTGCGACAGCGCGACGAAGCCGAGCTCGGCATTGCCGGTGGACACGAACTGGAAGGCCTGGGTGATGTTCTGCCCTTCGACGATCTTGCCCTTGGTGGCCTCGGTCAGTTTCAGCTTGTCGAGCACCTGGGTCGCGGCCAGGCCGTAGGGGGCGGCTTTAGGGTTGGCGATGGACAGGTGCTTGTACGTGTTCTGCTTCAGCACGTCCCCCTTGGCATCCACGTAACCTTCTTTCGCCGACCACAGGGCCAGGGTGCCGATGGCGTAGGTGAAACGCGAGCCTGGGACGATTTCCTTTTCCTGCTCGAGCTTGGCCGGGGTGCTGTCGTCGGCGGCGAGGAACACTTCGAACGGCGCGCCATTCTTGATCTGGGCGTAGAACTGCCCGGTAGCACCATAGGCGGCGACCAGCGTGTGGCCGGTGTCCTTTTCAAAGTCTTTGGCTATGGCCTGGATGGGGGCTGTGAAGTTCGCTGCGACCGCGACCTGGACTTCGTCGGCCCAGGCTGTGTTAAGGCAGATCAGGCTGGCCAGTGCAGTGGCGGCCAAGTGGAATGGGCGGATACGCATGAAGACAGCTCCTTGGGTTATCGTTATAGCGTGAACTATATAGCGATAGGCCATTGGCCGGGAAGGGGGCTGGACGACGACGGCGGTAATGGCCTGCAAGTGCTGTTCAACGCGATAAAGTTTGCAGTGCCTTGCTGGCAATTTCCTGGGTCAGCTCAGCTGCCGGCATGTGCCTGCCTAAGCGCAGCGCCTGGCCCGACCACAGGTTGCTGAAGTCGCTGTTGCCTTGCGGGTCGGTGATTGCACGCAGTGGCATCAGCGCGCCACCTGCCAGCGGGAAGCGCGGTGCCAGGTCGCTCATCGGCCCCAGCTCACGCATGATGCGGTTGTTGATGCCCCGCGCTGGGCGGCCGGTGAACAGGTTGGTCAGGGCCGTGTCGCTGGCGGGCGCCGTGTCCAGCGCGCGGCGGTGGGCCGCAGACACCTTGGCCTCGGGGCAGAACAGGTAGGCCGTGCCGATCTGCACGGCCGATGCGCCCAACGCAAGGGCCGCGACCAGGCCACGGTGGTCGGCGATGCCCCCGGCTGCAATCACCGGCACCGTGACCGCGTCGACGATCTGTGGCACCAGGGCGAAGGTGCCAATCTGGCTGGTGATGTCTTCGCTGAGGAACATGCCGCGATGGCCGCCCGCTTCATAGCCCATGGCAATGATCGCGTCACAGCCGTTGCGCTCCAGCCACAGCGCTTCTGCCAGCGTGGTAGCACTGGACAGCACCTTGGCGCCACTGGCCTTGACCCGTTGCAGCAGGTGGGGCTCGGGCAGGCCGAAGTGAAAGCTCACCACTTCAGGGCGCAACTGCTCGACCAGCTGGCAGCTTTGCTCATCGAACGGCGCGCGGTTGGAGACCGGCGTAGGGGCGTCGAAATCGGCACCCACCTCGCTGTAGTAAGGCTTGAGTACCTGCTTCCAGCGCGCCTCGCGGATCGCGTCGGGCGGTGGTGGTTGGTGGCAGAAGAAGTTCAGGTTCAGCGGCCGCCCAGGGCAGCCGGCGCGGAACGCTTCGATCTCATCACGTACCTGGTCACTGCTCAACATGGCGCAGGGCAGTGCGCCAAGGCCGCCCGCAGCGCCCACGGCAATGGCCATGGCCGAGCCCGTCGCACCTGCCATCGGGGCCTGCAGAATAGGCACTTCAATGCCCAGCAGATCGAGAATACGGCGGTCGGGCCAAGGGCTCATGCGGGTCTCCTTGCGGGCGGCGTGATCGGTGCGGCAGTACCTGCGGGGCGTTTACAGGGCCTTGCTGACCTGGATGTCGCTGATCTTTTCGGCGTCTTCGCCGTGGATCTTGCGCAGCGCTTGCAGCGCCTGCTCCTGGGAAGCATCGCTCATGAGTGCGAAATCCCAACGGCGCTCGCCGTCGATTTTGTATTTGATGACGTACTTGATGGTCTGGGTCATGGCGGTCTTATCTGAGTTTCGACGACGAGCGACGGATGATCTTGATCTTGTGGGTCAAGGTCGGCTTGCGCGTTACCGAGATCGGGCGCGTGGTCACGGTATCGAGGGTGATGTTCCAGAAACCGGTACTTGGAACGGTGATCTTGGCCGGGAACTTGTCGAAGGCACCACCATGGTAGGTGTGTCGACCGCCATTTTTGAAGCTGCGGAAGTTGGCGTCGTTCATCAGGCGGATGTTGCAGCGCTGGGAGCACTCGATGACGACGATATCGTCCTCGTTGAGGTGCTCGCGCTGGTGTACGAATTTCATGTGATGCTCCGCAAGGTTTGGATCTGCAAAGGCGAAAGATACCACGATGTCACGCTAAGCTGCCGCGCTCGATGGCCAGGCGTAGATAATTCTGCCAAAGCAGGGAGCAAACAGGCCTGGCTGTGGTCGAACTGGATTCTTGATGGCAGAGGTGCTGCAAATGAAGTGGATGGTGGCGGCGTTGTTCCTGGGGCTCGGGGGCTGTGTCAGCGTTTCGGAGCTTGAGCAGTCGCACGAAACGCTGGATGTGATGTCTGGCAAGACACCGCGTGAATACGCCGATTGCGTCAAGCAGAAGCTGGCCGATACCCGTGATCCGTTGGTCGAGGAGCAACGCGGTGATGGCTTGCGCCTGATCGTCCCGCAAAAGCTCACGGCCGGGGCTGGGCCGGCGGCACTGGTCGATATCGACTCGCGTGGCAGCGGCAGCAGCATTAAATTGCATGAACGGTTGAACAACTTCCCGTTGCGCCTGGGTGATGTGCGCACCGCAGCGACGCAATGCATTTCTGGCCATTGATCTGGCGCAACTGATGCGCGGTTAAACGGCCAATCGCTGTCACCTGGTCGGTGTTGGCGTTGTTGCGACTTGCCCTACGGGTCTAGTATCCATTTGCTTATGTTTTTTAAGCCTAAGCTTATAACAAAAGAAATGGAGATTCGTGATGACCCCGTTGAGTCGAGTCGTGATCGGCAGCCTGCTGATCCTGGCCTGGCCCACGGCGCATGCCGCCGATGGCCAGAAGATCTTCACCCAGGGTGGGGCGAACCCCGCCGCCATGGCCTGTATAGGTTGCCATGGCCCAGACGGCAAGGGCATTGCCGCTGCCGGGTTCCCTCGCTTGGCCGGCCTGCCGGCCGGTTACCTCAGCAAGCAATTGCAGGATTGGCGCAATGGCACCCGCAAGCAGCCGGTCATGGAACCGCTTGCCAAGGCCCTGAGCGACGACGAAATCAAAGCCGTCAGTGCCTACCTGGCCAGCCTCCCGGCTGAGCCAGCAGCCGATCTGCGCCGCCAGCAGATAGCCGATGACCCCACCACGCGCCTGGCACTGTATGGCGACTGGGGGCGGCAGATTCCGGGGTGTGTGCAATGCCACGGCCCAGGCGGCAGCGGCGTGGGTGAGCATTTCCCACCGCTGGCAGGCCAGCCTGCGGCTTACCTGGTAGCCCAACTGAATGCCTGGCGCGACGGCAGCCGCAGCAATGACCCCAACCAACTGATGGTCGGCGTGGCCAAGGCCATGACCGATGACGAGGTCAAGGCGATTGCCGCGTTCTTCGCCCGTCCCGCCCACCCGGAGGTCACGCCATGAAGCCGATGATTCCAGCCGTGCTGCTGTTGGCCATGGGCAGTGCCCAGGCAGCCCCGATCGCCATGGAAGACCAGTCGCAGTTGAAAGTGCCGGGCGTGCAGGCCGCGCCCCAGTTCGTGCCGCCAGCCGAGAGCGAGTTGCCGGACAATGCCTTTGGCAAGATGGTCCGCCAGGGCCATGCGCTGTTTGTCGATACCCGGCGGCTGATGCCCGAAGCCGTGGGCAACGGCATGAACTGCAGCAACTGCCACCTTGATCAGGGGCGCCTGGCCCACTCTGCGCCGATGTGGGGTGCGTATCCGATGTACCCGGCGTATCGCAAGAAAAACGACAAGGTCAACACCTACGCCGAGCGCATTCAGGGGTGTTTCCAGTTCAGCATGAATGGCAAGCCACCGGCGGCTGACAGCCCGCAGATGACGGCGTTGTCGGTGTATGCCTACTGGTTGTCGACCAAGGCGCCGACAGGCGTGGAGATCGCCGGGCGCGGCTACCCGGATGTCCCTCAGCCCAAGGGTGGCTACGACTTCAAGCGTGGCCAGCAGGTCTACCGTGACCAGTGTGCGATTTGCCACGGCGACAATGGCGAAGGGCAGCAGGTGGCCGGCGAGTATGTAATGCCGCCGTTGTGGGGCAAGGATTCCTACAACTGGGGTGCTGGGATGCACCGTATCAACACGGCGGCGTCCTTCATCAAATACAACATGCCGCTGGGCAAGCCTGGCAGCCTGAGCGATGAACAGGCCTGGGATGTGGCGGCATGGATCAACCGCCATGAGCGGCCGCAGGACCCGCGGTTGGTGGAGGGCTCTATCGAGAAGACGCGGCTGAAGTTTCATGCCAATGACGGGGTGAACCTGTATGGGCAGAAGGTCGAGGGGGTGCTGATCGGTCAGGGAACCGGTAGCTGATAGGGTTGCTGTGCTGGCCTCTTCGCGGGCCAGCACAGGCAACAACCGTTTTTGTCATCTACCCGTCACCGCCCTGCAACCACTGCCGGGTTGCAATGGCCGCCATCATCCTCAAGGAGCGCGGCCATGGAACTCTGTGTGATCGGGGCGGGGTATGTTGGTTTGGTGACGGCGGCCTGTTTTGCCGAAATGGGCAATCGCGTGGTCTGCCTGGAACGCGACCCGCAGCGCCTGATGCAACTGCGCCAAGGCCACTGCCCGATCCACGAGCCAGGCCTGCAGGCGCTGTTGCACAGCGCCATGCAGGCGGGCCGGCTGGCCTTCAGCGATGACTGGCAGCAAGCCCTGGCCGCCGCCGAGGTGGTGTTCATCGCAGTGGGCACACCGAGCCAGGAAGACGGCTCAGCCGACCTGCAGCATGTGCTGGCCGTGGCCGACAGCTTGGGGCGACACCTGACCCACCCGTGCCTGGTGGTGAACAAGTCGACTGTTCCCGTAGGCACCGCGGAACGCGTAGCCCGGCACATTGCGCTTGGCCTGCGCGAGCGTGGCGCAGCCTTTGTTGTCGAGGTGGCGAGCAACCCCGAGTTTCTCAAGGAGGGTAGCGCCCTGGAAGACTTCATGCGCCCGGACCGCATCCTCATCGGCACCGACAGCGCAGCCGCCAGCCAGTGCCTGCAGAGGCTGTATGCGCCGTTTGTGCGTAACCGTGAACGCATCCTGTTGATGGCGCCGCGCGCCGCCGAATTCAGCAAATACGCCGCCAATGCCTTTCTGGCCACCAAGATCTCCTTCATCAACGAGCTGGCCGGGCTTTGCGCGCAGCTGGACGTGGATATCGAGCAGGTGCGACGAGGCATTGGCAGCGACCGGCGCATCGGCAGCCATTTCATCTATGCCGGGTGTGGCTATGGCGGCTCATGCTTCCCCAAGGATGTCCGGGCGCTGATCCGCACCGCCGAGCAGCTTGGCTACCCGGCGGGTATCCTGCAGGCAGTGCAAGCCCGTAACGAAGCGCAGAAGACCTTGCTGTTCAAGGCGCTGCACCAGCATTTTGGCGGCTTCATGCGTGGGCGTAGCGTCGCGCTGTGGGGGTTGGCCTTCAAACCCGGTACCGACGACCTGCGCGAGGCGCCCAGCCTGGTACTGATCGACGCCTTGCTGGCGGCCGGTGCGCGGGTACAGGCCTGCGACCCGGTGGCGCTGGGCGGCATGGCAGGGCGCTACCCGCACGCCTTGGCCACTGGCCAACTGCGCCTGAGCGAAGACCCTTACGCCTGCGTCGAAGGCGCGGACGCCCTGGTACTGGTGACCGAATGGAAGCAATTCAGGCAGCCGGATTTCCTACGGGTGCGGGGGCTTATGCGCATGCCAGTGGTATTCGATGGTCGCAATATTTACGATGCTCAGGAACTATCTACACTGGGTTATCTCTATCATGGCATCGGTCGGCCTCAGGTGGGGCATTGTAAGGTGACTGCCGCCTGATTAGACTGCGCCGAATTCCACAGGCCTAGCCTTCGTTAAGGACGTATATGATCAAAAAATGCTTGTTCCCGGCCGCCGGCTACGGCACCCGCTTCCTGCCCGCTACCAAAGCCATGCCCAAGGAAATGCTGCCGGTGGTCAACAAGCCGCTGATCCAGTATGGCGTTGAGGAAGCGCTGGATGCCGGGCTGAACGAGATCTCCATCGTGACTGGCCGTGGCAAGCGTGCCTTGGAAGACCACTTCGACATCAGCTACGAGCTGGAAAACCAGATCAAGGGCACCGACAAGGAAAAATACCTGGTCGGCATCCGTCGTCTGCTCAACGAGTGCTCTTTCTCCTACACCCGTCAGACCGAAATGAAGGGCCTGGGCCACGCGATCCTCACCGGCCGCCCGCTGATCGGCGACGAACCGTTCGCCGTCGTCCTGGCCGACGACCTGTGCGTCAACCCGGAAGGTGACGGTGTTCTGACCCAGATGGTCAAACTGTACAAGCAGTACCGCTGCTCGATCGTTGCCATCCAGGAAGTCGACCCGCAGGAAACCAACAAGTACGGTGTGATCGCCGGCGAGATGATCCGCGATGACATCTTCCGCGTCACCGACATGGTCGAAAAACCGGCCCCTGAGGACGCGCCATCGAACCTGGCGATCATTGGTCGCTACATCCTGACCCCGGATATCTTCGATATCATCGCCAACACCAAGCCGGGCAAAGGCGGTGAAATCCAGATCACCGACGCCCTGCTGCAGCAGGCCAAAGATGGCTGCGTGATCGCCTACAAGTTCAAGGGCAAGCGTTTCGACTGCGGTGGCGCCGAAGGCTACATCGACGCGACCAACTTCTGCTTCGAGAACTACTACAAGACGGGCAAGGCTTACTGATAAGCCTGGCAGGTCTGAGAGCCACCCTTCGGGGTGGCTTTTTTGTTTGCGGCGGCCAACGGCGGTATGCTGGGCGCCAGCCTAGGAGACTGAATAAATGGCCTACGATTTTGATCTGTTCGTGATTGGTGCCGGGTCCGGCGGTGTGCGCGCTGCGCGCTTTGCCGCGGGCTTTGGCGCGAAAGTGGCAGTGGCCGAGAGCCGCTACCTGGGCGGTACCTGCGTCAACGTCGGCTGCGTGCCGAAAAAGCTGCTGGTGTATGGCGCGCACGTCGCTGACGAGCTGGAACAAGCCGCAGGCTTCGGCTGGACCCTGGAAGAAGGGCATTTCGACTGGGGCACCTTGATTGCCAACAAGAACCGGGAAATCGAGCGCCTCAACGGCATCTACCGCAACCTGCTGGTCAACAGCGGGGTGACCTTGTTGCAAGGCCATGCACGGCTCACCGGCGCCAACGAAGTGGACGTCGACGGCCAGCGCTACACGGCCGAGCACATCCTCATCGCCACTGGTGGCTGGCCGCAGGTGCCAGACATCCCAGGCAAGGAACTGGCCATCACCTCCAACGAGGCGTTCTACCTCAAGGCACTGCCACGCCGTGTGTTGGTGGTGGGCGGTGGCTACATTGCCGTCGAGTTTGCCGGCATCTTCCAGGGCCTGGGTGCCGCCACCACCTTGCTGTACCGCGGCGACCTGTTCCTGCGTGGCTTCGACGGCTCGGTGCGCACGCACCTGAAAGAAGAGCTGGAAAAACGCGGCCTCGATCTGCAGTTCAATGCGGACATCCAGCGTATCGACAAGCTGGATGACGGCAGCCTCAAGGCCACCCTCAAGGACGGCCGCGAGCTGGTTGCCGACTGCGTGTTCTACGCCACCGGTCGCCGGCCGATGCTGGACAACCTGGGCCTGGAAAACACCGGCGTCGAGCTGGATGCCCGCGGCTACATTCGCGTCGACGACCAGTACCAGACCACCGCGCCATCGATCCTCGCCATCGGCGATGTGATCGGCCGGGTGCAGCTTACCCCCGTGGCCCTGGCCGAGGGCATGGCCGTTGCACGGCGGTTGTTCAAGCCCGAGCAGTACCGCCCGGTGGACTACCAGAACATCCCCACCGCAGTGTTCAGCCAGCCGCCGATCGGTACCGTCGGCCTGACCGAAGAGCAGGCGCTGGAAGCCGGGCATAAGGTGCAGATTTTCGAGAGCCGTTTCCGAGCCATGAAGCTGACCCTTACCGACATCCAGGAAAAGACCCTGATGAAGCTGGTGGTCGATGCCGAGACCGACAAGGTCCTGGGTTGCCACATGGTTGGGCCGGATGCCGGTGAGATCGTCCAGGGCCTGGGGATTGCGCTGAAGGCCGGGGCGACCAAGCAGCAGTTCGACGAGACCATCGGTGTGCACCCGACGGCGGCCGAAGAGTTCGTGACCATGCGTACCGTTACCCGCTGATAATCGCGTGTGACGACACCACCCTGTGGGAGCGGGTTTACCCGCGAAGAATACAACGCGGTGTATGGCACCGGCTTTGCCGGTGTTCGCGGGTAAACCCGCTCCCACAGGGTTCTGCTGCACAAGCAGCAGCTGCGTTGTTCAGCGCAATCTCTTCTATTAATAAACCTTGGTTATAGCCAAAACCAATCACCAGCATCAGCTTTGCCAATGAGCCTTCAATGGGATGAACGGTTAGGATTCTCTCCATCAACTGATTCCAACCCCATGAAGGAGCGTCTCTCATGCCTATCATCAACAGCCAAGTCAAACCGTTCAACGCCACTGCCTACCACAAAGGCGAGTTCGTCCAGGTCAGCGAAGCCGACCTGAAAGGCAAGTGGTCTGTCGTGTTCTTCTACCCGGCCGACTTCACCTTCGTCTGCCCAACCGAACTGGGTGACCTCGCTGACAACTACGCCGAGTTCCAGAAGCTGGGCGTCGAGATCTACGGCGTGTCCACCGACACCCACTTCACCCACAAAGCCTGGCACGACACTTCGGACACCATCGGCAAGATCGAATACCCGCTGATCGGTGACCCGACTCACATCATCTCGCGCAACTTCGACGTACTGATCGAAGAAGCCGGCCTGGCCGATCGCGGTACCTTCGTGATCAACCCAGAAGGCCAAATCAAGATCGTCGAACTCAACGACGGTGGTGTAGGCCGTGACGCCAGCGAGCTGCTGCGCAAGGTCAAGGCTGCCCAGTACGTTGCCGCTCACCCAGGCGAAGTCTGCCCGGCCAAGTGGAAAGAAGGCGAAGCCACCCTGGCACCGTCGCTGGACCTGGTTGGCAAGATCTAAGGTCGTGCGCCAGTCGCGGGCGGTAAGCAGCCGCCAAAGCTGAAGTACCTACCGCCCCGCCAAACGCCCGGGCGCTACTGCCTGGGCGTTTTTGTATCTGAAGATTGAAAAAGGAATCGCCCGTATGTTGGACGCCACGCTTAAATCGCAACTGAAAACCTACCTGGAGCGGGTCACCCAGCCGATCGAGATCGTTGCCTCCCTCGACGACGGCGCGAAGTCCCGCGAATTGCACGACCTGCTGGTGGAAATCGCCGGCCTGTCGAACCTGATTACCCTGCGCGCGGACGGAAGCGACGCCCGTCGTCCTTCGTTCTCGCTCAACCGCCCGGGGGCTGACATCAGCCTGCGTTTCGCCGGCATCCCCATGGGCCACGAATTCACCTCCCTGGTGCTGGCGCTGCTGCAAGTCGGCGGCCACCCGTCCAAGGCCAGCGCCGACGTGATCGAGCAGATCCAAGGGCTGCAAGGCGAATTCACCTTCGAAACCTACTTCTCGCTGTCGTGCCAGAACTGCCCGGACGTGGTCCAGGCGCTGAACCTGATGGCGGTGCTCAACCCCAACGTGCGCCATGTGGCCATTGATGGCGCGCTGTTCCAGGACGAAGTCGAAGCGCGCAAGATCATGGCGGTGCCGAGCGTTTACCTGAACGGCGAAGTGTTTGGCCAGGGCCGCATGGGCCTGGAAGAGATTCTGGGCAAGATCGACACCAGTGCCGGCACCCGCCAGGCCGAGAAGATCAACGCCAAGGACGCATTCGACGTATTGGTAGTCGGTGGTGGCCCTGCTGGCGCCGCGGCGGCGATCTATGCCGCGCGTAAAGGCATCCGCACCGGTGTTGCCGCCGAGCGCTTTGGTGGGCAGGTGCTCGACACCCTGGCCATCGAAAACTTCGTTTCAGTGCAGGAAACCGAAGGGCCGAAGCTGGCCACCGCGCTGGAAGAACACGTCAAGCAGTACGACGTCGACATCATGAACCTGCAGCGCGGCGAGGCGTTGATCCCTGCCACCGACGGCGGCCTGCACGAAGTACGCCTGGCCGGTGGTGCCTCGCTCAAGGCCAAGACCGTGATCCTGGCCACCGGTGCCCGCTGGCGCGAAATGAACGTGCCGGGTGAACAGGAATACCGCGGTCGCGGCGTGGCCTACTGCCCGCACTGTGACGGCCCGCTGTTCAAGGGCAAGCGTGTGGCGGTGATCGGCGGCGGCAACTCTGGTGTGGAAGCGGCCATCGACCTGGCCGGCATTGTCGCCCAGGTGACGCTGATCGAGTTCGACAGCCAACTGCGTGCTGACGCCGTGTTGCAACGCAAGCTGCACAGCTTGCCGAACGTGAAGGTGATCACCAGTGCGCTGACCACCGAAGTGCTGGGCAATGGTGAGAAAGTGTCCGGTTTGCGCTACAAGGATCGCACCACCGATGAGCTGCATGACCTGGCGCTGGAGGGCATCTTCGTACAGATCGGTCTGCTGCCGAACACTGACTGGCTGAAAGGTACGGTCGAGCTGTCGCCGCGTGGCGAGATCATTGTCGATGCCAAGGGCGCGACCAACATCCCAGGCGTGTTTGCCGCCGGTGACGTGACCACAGTGCCGTACAAGCAGATCGTCATCGCAGTAGGCGAGGGCGCCAAGGCTTCGCTGGCAGCCTTCGATCACCTGATCCGCACCTCGGCGCCGGCGTAAGCCAAGCGCAAGCCTGAGGGTGTCTATGATTACCCCAGACACCCTCAGGAATCTCACCCATGACCCTGATCAGCCGCGAACCCTGGTGGCTAGTGCCACCCAAGCCCGGGCAAAAGGAGCAGGACCTGCACTGGGGCTATCTGGAAATCTACGCCGACGGCCGCACTGTGTTCGTCGACCAGCGCCCCAGCGATAAAGAACTGGCCGAGCGCAAAAGCTGCCGCAACTTCCCCGACCCCGAGCACTGAAGGGCTTAGCCTTCGAGCTCGGCCAGGCGCGCCTCCAGTGCTGCAATCCGGGCTTCCAAGGCCTCTATGCGCTCCTCCGAAACACTGCCGCCACTGCTGCGGGCGCCCCCTTCCTGCTGGCGCGCGGCCAAAATCGCCTCAATTTCTGCCGGGTCACCCAGCGCATGGGTATAGCGGTCTTCGCGTTGGCCTGCCTGGCGCGGCAGGTGCAAAGCCAAATTCCGTGAAATCAGGCGCTCCAGCTGGTGCTGGATTTGTTCAGTGTCGTCGAAGTCGTGCAGGCGGTTGCTGCGGCTGAGCAGCTCGTTGAGGGTTTGCGGCCCGCGCAGGAACATCAGGCCCATCAGCACCAGCTGCGCCGGCACCAGCTCCAGGGCCTTGTCCACGCGTTGCTCCCAGCGGTCGGCGCGGCTGCCCATCTGCAAGCGTGTCATGCCCTGGCCTTCAAGTGCGCGCAAGGCCTGGCCGACCTGGCCTTGGGTGAGGTTCATCACCGGCTCGCGGCTGGTCTTCTGGTTACAGGCCAGGACCAGGGCATTGAGGGTCAGTGGGTAGCTTTCCGGGCTGGTGGCCTGTTTTTCGATCAGCGAGCCGAGAATGCGGATCTCGGTGCTGTTGAAACGGCCTTCACCTGCGGTTTCGTGTTCTGACATGGCCCAGTCTCATTGCGAGGAAAAGGCCACTAGCGTAGGTAAAGCCGCTGCATTAGGCAATTGGCAGCGCTTGTTGAACGGCCTTGCCGGGGCTCCGGGCTGGTCGAAAGGGCCGCAAAGCGGCCCCAACACGCTTAAGCCCCGCGCCGCTCTTCTGCCTGGCACGCCGCTGCCGTGAACAGCACGTCGGTCGATGAATTCAGCGCAGTCTCGGCCGAATCCTGCAGCACGCCAATGATGAAGCCCACGGCAACCACCTGCATGGCGATCTCGCTGGGGATGCCAAACAGGCTGCAAGCCAGCGGAATCAACAGCAGCGAACCACCAGCCACGCCCGAAGCGCCGCACGCGCAGACCGCTGCCACCACACTCAGCAACACCGCAGTCGGTAAGTCGACCGGGATACCCAGGGTGTGCACGGCCGCCAGGGTCAGCACGGTGATGGTGATCGCGGCGCCGGCCATATTGATGGTCGCGCCCAGGGGGATCGACACCGAATAGGTGTCTTCATGCAGGCCAAGGCGCTCCGACAGTGCCAGGTTGACCGGAATGTTGGCGGCCGAGCTGCGGGTGAAGAACGCCGTGATACCGCTTTCGCGCAGGCACAACAACGTCAGTGGGTACGGGTTGCGGCGAATCTTCCAGAACACGATCAGCGGGTTCATCACCAGGGCCACGAACAGCATGCAGCCAATCAGCACGGCCAGCAGGTGCAAGTAGCCGAGCAGGGCGCTCAAGCCCGACTGTGCCAGGGTCGCGCTGACCAGGCCGAAGATGCCCAGCGGGGCGAAGCGGATGACCACGCGCACGATCAGGGTCACGCCGTTGGACAGGTCCTCGACCACAGTGCGGGTGGTTTCGCCGGCATGGCGCAGCGCCACGCCCAGGCCGATCGCCCAGGTCAGCACGCCGATGAAGTTAGCGTTGAGCAAGGCGTTGACCGGGTTGTCGACGGCGCTCAGCAGCAGGTTCTGCAGCACTTCCGTGATGCCGCCCGGCGCACTCAGGGCGGCGTCGCCGGCGCTCAGTGCCAGGTGCGATGGGAACAGCATGCTGGCGACCACGGCCACCACGGCTGCGGCAAAGGTACCCAGCAGGTACAGCCACAGGATCGGGCGGATGTGGGTTTCCTGGCCATGGCGGTGGTTGGCGATCGAGGCCATGACCAGGATGAACACCAGGATCGGCGCCACGGCCTTGAGGGCGCTGACGAACACCTTGCCGAGGAAGGCCAGGTTGCGGGCGACGTCGGGCGCCAGCAGTGCCAGGGCGATGCCCGCGAGCAGGCCGATGACGATCTGCGTCACCAGGCTGGTGCGGTTGAGGAGGCGGAAGACAGGGGTCATGTGCAGCGCAGTCTCGGTTTTTGAAAGGGCGGGACTTTACCACAGACCGCTGTAGGGCTTGCCGGCAATGAAGTGGGAAAAATTACCAGTGGAACAGCTCCCGCCGCGCCCCCTCGGTAATGGCCACGATGCCCGGGTGCTTGACCTTGCGCTCCACTGAGATGGCATAGAACGACTCATGCACCGCCTCGGTCTGCCCGATCAACTGCACGCCATACTGGCGGCACACCTCCTCGGCGATGACGCTGGGCGCGACGAAAATGCCGCTGCCCGATTGCCCGAATGCCTGCATCAAGGCGCTGTCGTCGAACTCGCCAACGATGCGCGGCTGCACCTGTTGCTCGCCCAGCCAACGGAGCAAGCGGCTGCGCACCACGGTTTCCTGGCCTGGAATCAACAGCGGCGCATCTTGCAGGCAGGCCGGGAAGGGGCCGGCATGGCGTTGTGCCAAGGCCTGGGTGGCGAAGAAACTCAGGCCGCACTCGCCCAGCTTCTGGCTGTAGCCCTTGATGTCTAGGTGGCTGGGCATCGGGCTGTCGGAGATGACCAGGTCCAGGCGCTGGATCGCCAGGTCTGCCAGCAGCCGCTCGAGCTTGTCTTCGCGGCAGTTGATGCGCAGCACCTCGTCCAGCTCCATGGTCGGCGCCAGCAGGCGATAGACGATGGATTTGGGGACCACGTCGGCCACGCCCACACGGAACAGGATCTGTTCCTGTGGGCCGGCACGCAGCAGGGCTTCGAGCTCGCCGCCGATCTGGAACATCTGCTCGGCATACACCAGCGTCTGGCGGCCGGTCTCGGTCAACTCCAGTTGCCGCCCGACCCGTTGAAATAGCTCCAGGCCATAGGTCTGCTCGAACAGGCTGATCTGCCCGCTGATGGTCTGGGGGGTCAGGTTCAATTGCTCACTGGCCCGCGCAATGCTGCCGGTCTTGGCCACGGCCCAGAAGTAGTGCAATTGGCGGTAGTTGAGCATCAGGTTTTTCTCGATTCGTAAAAACCGAAGTATAACCGCTGAAAATACGAATTTTCCTGATGTATTGGCCTCTTTAGAATGCGACTCCATCAGGCGCTGCGTGCGCCGCCGGAATATCGACAAGCGAGGAACCCATGTTGCAGCTTAAATCCATTGGCACGCCTTTGGTGTTGGCCCTGGCCCTGTTCACCCTGGCCGGCTGCGATCAGGCCGAGAAATCCGCCCAGCAGATGCTCGACCAGGCCGCCCAGTCGGCCAAGCAGGCCATCGACAAGACCAACGAAGCGGCGCAGCAGGCCCTGAGCGATGCCATCGGCAGCGAAGGCCAGCCGCCAAAAGACGTTGAAAAGCAAGAAAAGACCCAGGACATCTGACCCCAAGACCCGATGCAGGATTGATTAAATGGAATATTTGCTGGAACTCGCCGCAAGCCCGACCGCCTGGGTCGCCCTCGCCACGCTGGTGGCCATGGAGATCGTGCTGGGTATCGACAACCTGATCTTCATCTCCATCCTCACCAACAAACTGCCCCTGGAGTACCGCTCCAAGGCGCGGCGCATTGGTATCAGCATGGCCTTGGTCATGCGCCTGGCGCTGCTCAGCACCGTGGCCTGGATCGTCCAGCTGACCGAGCCTGTGGTCGATGTGTTCGGCCATAGTTTCTCGTGGAAGGACATGATCCTGATCGCGGGTGGCCTGTTCCTGCTGTGGAAGGCGACCAAGGAAATTCACGAGAACGTCGACCCGCACGGCGCCAAGGAAGAATCCAAGGCCGGTTCCACCATCACCTTGGGCTTCGCTGCGGCCATTGGCCAGATCCTGTTGCTGGATATCGTCTTCTCGATCGACAGCATCATTACCGCCGTGGGCATGACCGAACACCTGCCGATCATGATCATTGCCGTGATCGCTGCTGTGATCGTGATGTTGGTGGCGGCCGACCCGCTGGCCAAGTTCATCAATGACAACCCGACCGTGGTGATGCTGGCCTTGGGCTTCCTGATCATGATCGGCATGACCCTGATTGCCGAAGGCATGGGCGCTCACGTGCCGAAAGGGTATGTGTATGCGGCGATGGCGTTCTCGACCTTGATCGAGATCCTCAACATCATGGCCCGTCGGGCGCGGATGAAGCGCGAAGCGGCTGAGGGTTGATCTAGAAACAGCGGGGCCATGTGGGAGCGGGCTTGCCCCGCGAACACCGGCGAAGCCGGTGCCAACCACCGCGTGGCCCCATTCGCGGGTCACGCCCGCTCCCACAGGTATACATCAAATACGTGCGTTTAATGTGCCTCAACCTGCCGCCGCGCCCGGCGCACAGCCTGAGGTTCGGCCACACCCTGCGGTGGCAGGTGATGATGGGAATGACGCCGTACGATACGCAGTACACCCCACAGCATGGCGGCTGCGACGCTCAGCCACATACCTACCAGCATGAGGATTGCCAGGGTCAGGCTCATGTGTGCCTCCTTCTCTCGGGCCAGCGCGCTGTCAGCCAGGGCTCGCCTTACAGACACTTCATTAGTCTAGCCTGCCCCTTGTGACGTTCCATTGACCTTAGGTCTATTGCTGAGGCCGATTCGCTACAAGCCGGTGTCGGACTATACCCGCGCACCTGTGGGCCCTATGATCGGTGCCCAGAGCCGGGCGCTGCCTGCCTGGCATAGGAACAAGCGAGTGCCCATGGAGCAAGTTTCCTTCAAATCGCTGGCTTCAGTCCCACGCCGGTTGCTGCTGGCTGGCCTGGTGGCAGTCAGCCTGGCCGGTTGCGCCAGCGCACCGCCCGCCAGCCTCAAAGGCCTGCCGCAGCGGGTCGAAATCAGCAGCGTGCCGTTCTACCGGGGTAACGCCAACCACAGCGGGGCCATGGCCCTGGCGGCGCTGCTTTCGCAACAGGGCGCGCCGATCACGCCCGGGCTGCTGGACAAACCTTTGAACCTGCCTCAAGGCGCCGAAACGCTGGATACCAGTATCCCCCGTGTCGCACGGGACTATGGCATGGTGGTGTATGCGCTGGACAAACAACTGGACGCCTTGCTCACACAAGTGGCGGCGGGCAACCCGGTGTTGCTGCGTTACGAGGAGGGTTCGGCCTGGTGGAGCGAGCCACGCTACGCCGTGCTGATCGGTTATGACCGCTACAAGCAACGCGTACTGTTGCGCTCAGGCATGCACCGTCGGCAACTGATGGCCTTTGATGACTTTGCCTCGGCCTGGGCCAAGCAGGGGAGTTGGGCGGTGCTGCTGCAACCGCCGCGGCAACTGCCCGCCCAGGTTGACCGGCAACGCTGGTTGCAGGCTGCCGACGAGCTGGCCCGCGCAGGGCAGGAAGTCGCCGCCAAACAGGCGGTGAACAGCCTGGGGCGGTAAGCCGCGCACCGGCCGCTTCGCGGGCTTACCCGCAAAGCGGCCGGTGCGATGTTACAGAGGGATCAGAAGCCCAGGCGGTCGCGCAGGCTGTAGTACCAGGCACCAATGGCGCTGAACGGTACACGCAGCATCTGGCCACCCGGGAACGGGTAGTGCGGCAGGCCGGCGAACGCGTCGAAACGTTCGGCCTGACCACGCAGCGCCTCGGCCAGCACCTTGCCTGCCAGGTGCGTGTAGGTCACACCGTGGCCCGAGCAGCCCTGGGAGTAATAGATGTTGTCGCCAATGCGGCCGACCTGAGGCAGGCGCGACAGGGTCAGCAGGAAGTTGCCGGTCCAGGCGTAGTCGATCTTCACGTTCTGCAGCTGCGGGAAGGCCTTGAGCATCTTCGGACGGATGATCGCCTCGATGTTTGCTGGGTCGCGTGCGCCGTAGACCACGCCACCACCGAAGATCAGGCGCTTGTCGCTGGTCAGTCGGTAGTAGTCGAGCAGGTAGTTGCAGTCTTCGACACAGTAGTCCTGCGGCAGCAGGGTACGTGCCAGGTCTGCGTCCAAGGGCTCGGTGGTGATCACCTGAGTACCGCACGGCATGGACTTGGAGGCCAGTTCTGGCACCAGGTTGCCCAGGTAGGCGTTACCGGCGACGATGATGAACTTGGCGCGCACTTTACCCTGTGGGGTATGAACGACCGGGTTGGCGCCACGCTCGATGCGAACGGCCGGGGTCTGCTCATAAATGATGCCGCCCAGCGATTCGACCGCGGCAGCTTCGCCCAGGGCCAGGTTCAGCGGGTGGATGTGGCCGCCGCTCATGTCCAGCATGCCGCCGATGTAGCTGTCGCAGGCGACGACTTCACGGATGCGCTTCTGGTCCATCAGCTCCAGCTGATTGTGGCCAAAACGTTCCCACAGGCGCTTTTGCGACTCCAGGTGGCCCATCTGCTTGGAGGTGAGGGCAGCGAATACGCCACCGTCTTTAAGGTCGCACTGGATGTTGTACTTGGCGACGCGCTCACGAATGATGCGGCCACCTTCGAACGCCATCTGGCCCAGCAGTTGTGCCTGCTTGGGGCCGACGGTGCGTTCGATCACGTCGATGTCACGGCTATAGCTGTTGACGATCTGGCCACCGTTGCGGCCGGATGCGCCGAAGCCGACCTTGGCCGCTTCGACGATGCTGACCTTGAAACCGTTTTCCAGCAGGAACAGGGCGCTGGACAGGCCGGTGTAGCCGGCGCCGATGATGCACACATCGGTTTCCACCTCACCCTGCAGCGCCGGACGTGGCGGCACCGGGTTAGCCGAGGCGGCGTAGTAGGACTGGGGGTAGGGGGTGTTGGCCATGCTCGAGGAACCTCGTGTTTTATATTTTTAACGAATGTAGCGATGCTATCAATAATAATAAACACCCGCTAGTCGTCCGTTAAAAATCCTTTACCCGGCTGTCGCCGAAGCCTTTCTATAAAGAGGTTAAGATTCAGTGAGTTAGCGCGAAAAAAAGTGTTGACAGGGTTTTTGGATTGCGTAGAATGCGCACCACACGACAGGCACATAGCTCAGTTGGTTAGAGCACCACCTTGACATGGTGGGGGTCGTTGGTTCGAGTCCAATTGTGCCTACCAAATCGAAAAGGGGTGATCCGCAAGGATCACCCTTTTTTATTGCGCACGCGTTTTACTGCAGGAGCAGCCTTGTGCTGCGAAGAGGCCAATCCCGCTGACATTGATCTGCGGTGACCACTCGGGCCCTTTCGCAGCACAAGGCTGCTCCTACAAAACCCGGTAGCGCAGCAAAGCTGAAAGTTTTTGATTTTTCTGAAAAAAACGCTTTACAGGTACGCATTCGATGTCTAATATGCGCACCACACGACAGGCACATAGCTCAGTTGGTTAGAGCACCACCTTGACATGGTGGGGGTCGTTGGTTCGAGTCCAATTGTGCCTACCAAATCGAAAAAGGGCGATCTACACAGATCGCCCTTTTTTATTGCCTGCTAGAAAGCCGCCGGCAACCACAGTGCCAGTTGCGGGAAAGCGATCAACAGCGCGATCAGCACCAGTAACGCCAGGCAAAACGGCAGCGCGCCGTACACCACGTCCATGAAGTTGCCCCGCCCACGAATGCTCTGCACCACAAACAGGTTCATGCCGAACGGCGGCGTAATCTGGCCCATCTCGCACAACACGATCAACACCACTCCAAACCATAGCGGATCGAAGCCCAAGGCGACGACAATCGGCACGATCAGTGGCGCGGTGGTGATCAGCATGGCCAGTGTGTCCATGAAACAGCCCAGTACGATGTAGAAGAGGATGATCGCCAGCAGTGTGGCCATCGGCGACAGGTTCAGGTCGGTGACAAAATTGACCAGTGTGGTGGTCAGTCCGATGGATGCCAGCACAAAGTTGAGAAAGAACGCCGACAGGGTGATGAAAATAATCATGCCGGTGGTGCGCAGGGTAGCCTCGAACGCCTGGCCCAGGCTTTGCCAGGTGAATGCCCGGCGCCACAGGCCCAGGCCAAAGGCACTCAGCACCCCCAGCGCGGCTGATTCGCTGGCCGTGGCGAAACCGCTGTAGATCGAACCAATCACCAGGGCGAAGATGGCCAGCGGCGGCAGCAGGTCAGGCAGGCAGGCCAGGCGCTCGGCCCAGCGGGTAGTCTCCTTGCGGCCGCCCAACTGTGGCCGAATCAGGCACGCCACCACGATCAGTGCGATGAACAGCATACTCAGGATGATGCTGGGAAGCGTCGCGGCCAGGTACAGCTTGGGCACTGACACGTTGGCGATCAAGGCAAACAGGATCATGTTGATCGAGGGCGGAATCAGGATGCCCAGCGTGCCGCCGGCGGCAATCGAGCCTAGAAACAGCGGCGCGTTGTAGCCTTTGCGTTCCTGTTCGGGGATGGCCAGGGTCGAAATGGTAGCAGCGGTCGCCACGCTGGAGCCGCTGGTGGTGGCGAACAGTGCGCTGGCGCCGATGTTCGAATTCATCAGGCCACCCGGCAACCACGACAGCCACTTCTCGACGGCCTGGTACATGCGCCCGGCGACGCCTGAACACACCAGCAGCTCACCCATCAGGATGTACAAAGGGATCGCCACCAGCAGGAATTCGCTGCTGGTGTTCCAGGCGATCTCGCCCATGGCGCTACTCAACGGCAGCGTCGAGAACAGCTGCGACAGCGACATTCCCAGCAGGCCGACACTGACGGCGGCGGCAACGCTCAACGCCAATAGCGCCAGCAGCATGAACAGGGTAAGGCTCAGCATGGCGTGCGCTCCTTGCCCGTGGTGCTGTCTGGGTAACGTTCTGCCTGGATGTCCTGTTCCACCGAGTTGATGCCGATCAGTGTGCTGATAGCGTGCCAGCGGCCCTTCAGCAAGTGGCCCAGGCAGGTGATCGCCAGGCTCGCCAGGGTCAGGGCAAAGAACAGGTAGCCGGCGAACCACAGCGACTGGGGTATCCATTGTGGTACCTGCAAGGGCGTGTTCGATACCGAGCGGTATTCGATGGAGTCCCACAGCACGTTCCCTGCGTGGTAGGCCAAGGTGCTGACCAGCAGCGCCATGCAGGTGAGGGCGAACAGGTCGAGTGCCACCCTGGGCCGTAGGCCTAGGCGCGTGTAGAGAATGTCCACGCGTATGTGCGCGCGTTTCAGCAAGGTGACCGGAAACGCCCAGGCGCTGGTGATCGCCAGCACGTACCCGGCCATTTCATCGGCGCCGCCCAGGGAAACACCCAGGGCCTTGCGCAAGATCAAGTCGATGCTGATCAGCAACGCACAGGCGAGCAGGGCGAAGCCGCCGACCCAGGTGCTGGCTTTGGCAATGGTGTTGATGACACCCATGCCTGAGCGGGCGGTGTGCATGTCGGTAGTCTCCGGGGCAAGGTAGCTCATGGGGCGAGGCGCATGCCGATGGCATCGCCCACGGTGGCATTCCAGCGCGCCACGCAAGGGCCGCCGCAGCGTTTGCCCCAGTCATTGGCGATGTGCAGCGCAGCCTGGCGCAGCGCCTGTTTTTCGCTGGCGGTCGGGGCCGAGGCGGTCATGTGCGCGGGGTGGTGAATCTGGCAATCAGGGCTGCCGACATTGCAGGCTTCGGCATAGCGGTTTTCATTGGCGGTCTCGCGCCACAAGGTATCCTCCAGCACCTGCGATTGCGCCTGCAGCAATTGCTGCACCTCGGGCGGCAGTTGCTGCCAGCGCTTCAGGCCGATGCCATAAAAGCCGATCGACCAATCGACGGGCAGGTTGTAGAGGTAGCCTGCAACGTCGTACCACTTGGCGGCATTGCCAGAGCCAATACCGGTGATGGCGCAGTCGATGACGCCGGTCTGCATGGCGGTCACCACTTCGGCAAAGGGCAGAGTGACCGGCGCGGCACCGATAGCCTTGACCAGTTCGGCCATGTTGCGCCCGCGTGTGCGGATTTTACGGCCCTGCAGGTCGGCCAGCGCGTGCACGGCGTCGCGGCAGAAGAACACCTGCGCGGTATACGGCACGGTGGCCAGCAGCTTGATGCCGTGGCGCTCGGCCATGCGTTGTTCCAGCACCGGCTTGTAGGCGTCGGCGATGGTGTGGGCAGTGTCGATAGTATCGGCCAGGCCGGGCAGGTCCACGCCCTCGAAGGTGGCATCGTCGCCGGCCACGAAGGCGAACACGCCCATGCCGATATCGACTGCGCCAAAACGCATCAGGCGAATGATCTCCGGGCCCTTCAGGCCGCTCTCCGACAACCCCAGCAACTGCGCGGTGACCTTGCCTTGCGATTGTGCTGGCAACGTCTGGTTCCAGAACGGCTGTTCAACCGCGCGGAACGTGTAGTTGTGGCTGCCACCGCCGACCACGTTGAAGCGGATCACAGGTGGCGCTTGTTGCGGCGCAGGCGTGTCCGCAAACGCAGGCGAGTTACTGAGCAGCGCGCCGAGCGCCAGGGGGATGAGCAGGGGGCTGAACTTCACGGTAGTCCTCTTGTTCTTGTTCGGGAGCTACTTCAGGCGATGTTGAGTCAGCGTGGGCGGGACGCAGCCTCGATGGTCGACCGCGAGCCGACGATATCAGGGAACTTCTCACCCTTGGCCAACCGCGCCAGTGTGTGCTTTTCGTTGCGCTGGAAGTCGATGGCACGCTGAGCCAGTTCGATGACCTGGCCCGGGCGCAGAAACACCATGCCGTTTTCGTCGGCCACCACCGCATCGCCGGGGTGGACAATCACCCCCCCACATTGGATGGCCGTGCAGAACTCGCCCTCCTGGCCGATCACGCGGGTGGTGATCGCGCTGGCGCCGCGAGACCACACAGGCACGCCATGCTCGCGGATTTCGCCCAGGTCGGTGACATAGCCATCGACGATGATCCCGGCCACGCCAGCCTGCTTGGCGGCGTACGCCATGGCGCCGCCCAGTGCGGCGGTTATGCGCTCGCCGCAGCGGTCTACCACCAGGAAGTCGCCTGGGCGCACGCAGCCCATGGCGTAGTGCAAAATCCCGCCATCGTTGCCGGGCATCCTCACGGTGACCGCAGTACCGACGGCCCGCACATTCTGAAAGTGGGCCTTGATGTGGGGGTTGGCAATACCGTGGGTAATGAAGTGGCCGATCGTTGCCGGTTCGGCGTTGATCAGTACTTCAAGTTCGGTGGCGCTGATCGGGGCGGGCAGTGCTTCGATAATATACATAGGAAGTTCTTGTTATGCCGGATGCTTTTTCGAAGGGTTTCGGTCATCCTAACAAGCACGCCGAACGGTCGATAATAAAAATCCGTAAGCAGTTACCGGAGCAGTTTTTATCATGCGTATTACGCTGATGCAGATCGAGGCGTTCTACTGGACCGCCCGCCTTGGGGGTGTTCACGCGGCCTCCCGCCATCTTCACCTGACCCAACCTGCGGTGTCGGCGCGGATCAAGGAAATGGAATCGCTGCTCAGCGTCAAGTTGTTCGACCGCAGCAAGCAGCGCATGAGCCTCACCGCAGACGGCCATACCGCCTTGCGCCATGCCGAACAGGTGCTTAACAACAGCACCCAACTCGAGCAATTTGCCGCGCAGCAAAAAAAGCACCGGCGTTTGCGCCTGGGCGCGGACGAGTGCTCGGCCATGGTCGGGCTGACCGCGGTAATCAGCGATATAAAGGCGCACTTCCCGGAGATCACCCTGGAGATTTCCATCGACGTCGGCGCCGTGCTCAACCGCAAGCTGAACGATCACGAACTCGACATCGCGCTGCTGACCAACCCGGCCACGCGTGAGGATGTGACCGATGTGTTTCTCGGCTGGATGACATTCCAGTGGGTGGCCGCGCGGCACCTGGACGTGGCCCAGGGGCCTTTTTTGGCGGAGCATGCCCGGCAATATTCGATCGTGACCCACAGTGCGCCCTCGACACTGTATTCAGTGGTGGACCGCTGGCTGAAAGAAAGTGGCTCGGTCAGCCATGCCTTTCATTCAAGCAATTCGCTGGCCTTTATTGCCAAGATGGTCTCGGCGGGGCATGCCATTGGTATTTTGCCGGTGCCATTGATTCGCGACATGTTGGCCGTGGATATGTTGAAGACCTTGCCGTGCGATCCGCCGATTCCGCCAGCCAAGTTCTGCCTGTCGTATTTGACCGAACGCCCGGATATGCAACTCGACACCTTGGTGTCGATTATTCGCGCGACCTTGGTCAAACAGAATTTTCTGGTTGATTAGGCTCTGTACGAAAAGTTTTGTGGGAGCGGGCTTGCCCCGCGATGGAGTGCGAAGCGCTCCCATACCCGATATCGACTAGCGTCAAAGTCGCCGCGAATTCAGGCTTTGCTGCCGCGTTGCGGCAGATCGCGGGGCAAGCCCGCTCCCACAATGATGGATGACCATACTTTTCGTATAAAACCTTGTTAGTCGCTTTTATAAGGCAGCAATAGGGCCGGCCGGGCACATGCACCCTGGCCGGCCGGCATTTAAGCCAATGCGTGTTTCACGGCCGCTATCTGTTGCCCGGCCTGGTTCAGCCAGGACAGGTCACTGCCCATCAACAGCATGTCGCTGCCCATTTCGATCAAGCGTTGCGCCGTGGCCTGGTCTGCGGGGAAGCACGGCACCATCACCTGGATCGAGCGGGCGTGGCATTTCGCGATCAGCAACTGCAAGCGTTGCAGCACTTCCGGGTTGCCCAGGCGGTAGTCGACCGGCAGTTGTCGCGACAGGGAGTAGTCGGCAGGGCCGAAGTGAACGGCGTCGATCCCCTCCACATCGAGTATTTCATCGATGTTGTCAAAGAACTCGTAGCTCTCGGCCATCGGCACGATCACGCTGCGGGTGTTCTCTGCCTGGGTATACGTGGCCCAGTCGAAGCCAGGCCCGGCGTAGCCTGCCGAGCGCACCGAGCTGTCACCGCCGCGGCGCCCCAGCGGGGGGAACTTGCTGTAGCGGATGATCTCGCGCATCTGCGCCGCGGTATGCACCTGCGGCACGATCACGCCCGCCGCGCCCATTTCCAGCGCCTTGCGAATGTCCCACTCCAGCGTGCCACGCACCCGCACCAGGCCGGGGATGGCGGCGCTGTTGGCGGCCAGCAAGAGTTTTTCCATATGGCTGTCGACACCCAGCGCAGTGTGCTCGGCGTCGATGAAGACAAAGTCCAGCCCCCAGTTGCCGGCCACTTCGATGGCCATGCAGGCTGTGCTGTAGATGTTCATGCCAAAGGTGGTACCGCGTGCCATGCGGGCCTTCAGCGATGTGTTTGGGGTGTTTGGGTTCATGCTTGAGGTCTGCCTTTGGCGGGTATCAGATGCGGTAGGTTTCGGGCAGCCGGTCGCGGAACGGGTGCACTTCGAACACGCCAGGGTCGCGGATCAGCGATTTGTTGCGGGCCTTGGCCAGGTCGATCTCGACGCTGTACACACCGTCTTCGAGCCCTGCGCGTACCAAGGTCTTGCCGGAAGGTTCGATGATGTGGCTGGTGCCGATGAACTGCATGCCTTCATCCATGTCGTTGCGGTTGGGGGCGACGAAATAGACCATGTTCTCTGCCGCGCGGACGGTGCTGAAAATGTCCGGCAGCATGCGCGCCTGCTCGGGCCACGCGGCGGGCAGCACGACAATGTCGGCGCCTTCGAGCGCCAGCGTGCGCACTACCTCGGGGAAGCGGATTTCATAGCAGATGGCCAAGCCGATACGGCCGATCTCGGTGTCGAATACCGGCGGTGTCCACTCGCTGGGGCGGTCGGTGAAGCGGTCACCGATCATGAATGGCAAATGGCGCTTGCGGTGCAGGCCGACGATGCCCTGCGGGCCGATCAGCGCGGCGGTGTTGTAGACCGAGGCCTCATGCCGTTCGTAAAACCCGACCACGATCAGGATGCCGCTCTGTGCCGATACCTGCAGCAATGGCGCCAGGGCGTCGAGGGTGATGGCGCCGCGCTCGAGGTCTTCGCGGCTGTCGAAGGCGCCACCGGTGATCAGGCATTCTGCGAAGGCGATCAGGCGTGAACCTTCGGCGGCGGTCTGGCGTGCCAGTTCGGCGACTTTTTCAAGGGTGCGCGCCGGGTTGCCGGCCACCGGGTGAATCTGGGCGACGGAGATTTTCATGCTGTTCCTTATTGGCAATAGAGGGCGCCGCGGGGGCGGCGCGGGTAGCGTCACTGCGCCTGGTAGCCCATGGCCTGGTAGACCTTGCTGACCAATTCGGGGTTGATCTGGGCGGCGTACTTGTCGACCACAGGGCGGATCTTGGCCTGGATGCGTGCGAGCTCTTCGGCCGGCAGGTCGTTAACCTGCATGCCATCGCTGCGCAGGTCGGCGATAGCCTTGATGTCGGCCTCGCGAGAGATCCGGCGCTGCTCCAGGCGCACTTCCTGGGCGACCTCGGTAAGCAGTTGCTGCTCGTCGCGGTTGAGGGTGTCCCAGAAGGTTTTGCTGATCAGCACGATCTGCGGGTTGTAGTTGTGCCGGGTCAGGCTCAGGTACTTCTGCACCTCGTTGAAGCGCGAGGCGAGGATCAACGCCGCCGGGTTTTCCTGGCCATCCACCGTGCCGGTTTCCAGCGCCGTGTGCACCTCGGTGAAGGGCAGCGGGGTGGGGTTGGCGCCCAACGCCGCCCACACGTCGAGGAACAACGGCGATTGCTGGGCACGGATCTTCAGGCCCGCGATGTCTTCAAGGTTCTGCACCGGGCGCACGTTGTTGGTCAGGTTGCGCACGCCGAGCTCCCAGAACGCCAGACCTACCAGGTTTTTCTCCGGCAACTGATCGGTGAGCATCTTGCCCACTTCGCCATCGAGCATGGCATCCACCTTGGCGGTGTCGGTGTACAGGAACGGGAAATCGAGGATGCCGAAGTCGGTGACGTGGTTGATCATCAGCCCGGCGTTCCAGGTCATCATTTCCACTACGCCACCTTGCAGCGACGACAGCACCTGCACGTCGCCACCCAGCACGCCATTGGGGAAGGTGCGCACCTTGATCTTGCCATTGCTGCGTTCTTGCACTTTCTTGGCGAACAGCTCCATGCCGATGGCCGGTGGCGTGCCCTTGGGGCTGGTGGCGGCGAATTTGATCACGCGCGCGTTGTAGTCGGCGGCCATGCTCAGGCTGCTGGAAAGCAACAGGGCGGCGATGACGGCGAGCTTCTTCATGCTGTGTACCTTTTATTGTTGTGGGGATCAGTGGCCAAACCACTGGGCAGGGACGGTGACCAGTTCGGGGAAGATGACCAGCAGGAACAGCACGATGACTTCGGCGATCAGGAACGGGAACGTGCCCTTGAGCAACGCTTCGTAGCGCATCCTGCCGATGCCACAGACCACGTTGAGCACTGTGCCCACGGGCGGGGTGATCAGGCCAATCGAGCAATTGATCATGAACAGCACGCCGAAGTAGATCGGGTCGATGTTCGCTGCGGTCACCACCGGTACCAGGATGGGGGCGAGCAGTAGCACGGTCGGGGTCAGGTCCATGACCATCGAGATCACCAGGATCAACAGCATCAGCACCACGATCAGCAGGCGCGGGTTGTCCATCACCGGCTGGATCAGGTCGATGATCTGCCCGGGGATATCGGCGATGGTGATCATCCAGGCCGGTATCGAGGCGGCGGCGACCAGGAACATCACGGCGGCGGTGGTCTTGCCGGCGCGCAGCAGCAGGTCATTGAGCGACTTGAGGCTCAGTTCGCGGTAGATGCACGACGACACCAGCAGTGCATAGACGCTGGCCACCGCGCCGGCCTCGGTGGGGGTGACCACGCCAAAGCGCAGGCCGACCACGATGATCACCGGCAGCATCAATGCCCAGAAGCTGTCGACCAAAGCCTTGAGGCGCTCTTTGCCGCTGGCCTTCGGGCTCAGTTCGACGTCGGTGTTGCGCCGCGACATCAGCCACCATGCCACGACCAGCGCGGCGGCGATCATCAGCCCGGGGGCGATGCCGGCCAGGAACAGCTTGGTGATCGACAGGCCGGACGCGACGCCCAGCACGACGAACCCGATACTGGGCGGGATGATTGAGCCAAGCACCGATACCGAGGCGATCAGGCCGCCGGAGCGGTCGCGGTTGTAGCCGGCGAGGACCATCATCGGCAGCAGCAGGGCGGTTAACGAGGCGGCGTCGGCCAGTGCCGAACCGGACAGGCTGGACAGCAGCACGCCGGCGAAGATGGTGACGTAGCCGAGCCCGCCGCGCAGGTGGCCGACCAGGGTGATAGCCAGCTTGATGATGCGCTTGGACAGGCCACCGCTGTTCATGACCTCGCCAGCGATGATGAATAACGGAATGGCCAACAGGGGGAAGCTGCCTGCCGAATTGATGATGTTTTGCGCGATGATCTGGCCATCGAACAGGCCCAGCAGCCACATCAGGGCCACGCCGCAGAGGATCAGGGCGTAGGCGATGGGGGCGCCGATCAAGATGGCGGCCATCAGCACGCCGACGAAGACTGACAGGGCCATTATTCGACTGCTCCGTGTTCGGCTGCCGAGGGCTCGGCCGGGGTGTGCGCGGGAAGGGTGCCCATCAGGTTTCTGACCAGTTGGGTGAAGATCAGTAGCCCGCTGAGGATGCAAAAGACCAGGCCCGCCCCATGGAACAAGGCCATGGAAATGCCGGTGGAGGGGGCGCCGACATGCAGGTTGATCACGGTCTGCTTCCAGCTGCCGTCAAGGAACAGCCAGGTCACGTAGAGCATGAGTAGTTGCGTCAGTGCCAACAGGCACCTGGCCACACCAGGCGAAACCCGGCGGGTGACGATGTCGACACCGATGTGGCCGTTTTCGTGAAGCATCAGTTGGGCGCCGGCAAACACCAGCCATACGAATGCCAGGCGGGAGATCTCTTCGCTGAAGAACAGGCCCGAGTTGAAGCCATAGCGCAGCACGACATTGGTGAAAATCAGGCAGGTGATGGCCACAAGGCAGGCGATCACCAGCGTTTTCAGAACCAGAAAGTAACTATCGATCAGTGTTTTCATGGCGCCTCCTGGAGCAGAGCTGCCCAGGGAGCGCCGAAAGCGCTTGGTGCGAGAGCGCGGACAGCAACATCCACCTGTAGGTGTGAGCGGGGCATGGGGTCACCTTTTTATTATTGGACATACGTCGTCGTACGACTGCCTGGATTGTTGTCTGAAACGCCCGGTTTCGGCTGCCTCAAGTTTTTTATCAGGGGGATAAGAAATGGCGATCAGTGCCCGGGCCGTGGCTGCGCAGGGGCCCGTGGTCGGCGCATCGCGGTAGCAGGGTGTAACGTATGGTCGCGGTCCTTGCCCGGGAGCGGCATGCTAGAATCCGCCCCTTCGAATCTGGAGGTACACGCGTGCGCAAACTGGCTGTGGTAATGGCAGTGCTCGCCCTGGCGGGCTGTGAGAACGAAGTCGAAGGCGTGCACAAACAGGTGGCCGAGCACCTGCACAACCCCAAGACTGCCAAGTTCGGCAACGTGCGGATCGACACTCATGGCACCATCTGCGGCCAAGTCCGCGGCAAGGACGACGCCGGGCAGTACGAAGCCTACCGCAGCTACGTGGCGATCAAGCGTGATGGCCAATACGAGATCATCGTCGACGACAGCGGCAACAACCTGCGTATCCGCGAGCTGTGCGGTGGTGCCGACTTGCAGCGCCGCGCCGAGGCGCTGGCCGGTGAGCCGGCCCCAGAAGGTTGGGATGTCGAAGTGGTGCAGGGGGCGAACATGGGCGCTTTGAGCGACATGACGGCGCGCCTGATCGAGAAGGGCATCCCGTCTTCGGTCGAATACCGCAACGGCAAGCCGGTGGTGCTGATGGGGCCATTCCCGACCAAGGAAGAAGCCGAGGCGCGCAAGGCCGAGGTGATGGCCAAGCTGGGCACCGATTCGGTGGTCATCCAGCATGGCGCCCAGCGCTAACCCCGCAACCCACACCGTGTAGGCGCAGCCTTGTGCTGTGAAGCGGCCGGTGCAGCCACCTGAATACAGGGCGTCTGCACCGGCCTCTTCGCAGCACAAGGCTGCGCCTACAAAGGCTGGGCGTATATGCCCGTGCGGGCTATGCTTGCACTGGGAGAGCTGAACGGGGAGGGCCTCATGTCTACACTGGAGCGGGCCATTGCCGTGGCTGCCAGGGCGCATGAAGGGCAATACGACAAGGGTGGGGCGGCCTATATCCTGCACCCGCTACGTGTGATGATGCGGGTTTCCACGCCCGAGCAGCGGATCGTCGCAGTGCTTCATGATGTAATTGAAGACACGCCGATGACCCTGTCCGACTTGGCGCGTGAAGGCTTTGCACTGAAAATTCTTGCCGCGCTGCTGGCGCTGAGCCGGCGTGATGGCGAATCTTACCAAGACTTCGTCCAGCGCCTTGGTGGCGACCCGTTGGCGCGCACCGTCAAACTGGCCGACCTGGCCGATAACAGCGACCTCTCGCGCATCCCAGTTCCTGGTCCCGCCGACCTGGCGCGGCTGGCCCGTTACCGGGAGGCCAGCGCCTACCTGCAGACACTGGCTTGAGCCTCAGCCGCAGGCCTTGAGGTTCACCGGCCCAACAAACGCATTGCCGCGCCCCATCACGCAGGCCACCTGCTGGTTGCGCTGCAGCTCCCATACCTGCGGCGGGTACGTTTTGTTCCACGCTTCGAACAGCTGCCGGTCCTGCTTCGACAAGCGCAGGTTGTACTGCTTGCTCATGTAGAAGTACGTGCGTGCGATCATGCCGCGGATCGAAGGGCGTGGCATGACCTTCTTGGCCTTGAAGTCGACTTGGGTCAGGCAACTGCCGTACTGGCCCTGCTGCTCAGGCAGCCAACCGAAACTGAAATTGCTGCGGTCGCCATTGACCTCACCGATGCTGGGCACCAGGTTGTGCAGGTCGGCCTCGGCGCGCTTGTACACCTCATCGTGCTGCGAGCACTGCTTGCGCCCACCGTCCTGCCAACACTGGCGCTGGTGGCCGATCTGCCAGGCCGGCACGATGTGCTCCCATTCGATGCGCGAAGCCCGTTGGGCATTCTTGCGCGGCGTATAGCCGCAAGAGGCCAGGTCAACCTTGTTGCCATTGTACTTGCAGCCGCAATAAAACTCCGTCGATTGTGGCGCGTACAGCTTCCAGGCGACCTTTTTGGCCTCCTGGAACGTGCGTGGGGCATCGGCATGGGCGAACGGGGTGGACAACAGCAGGCAGGCTGCAGCGAAAAGCGAAACTCTCATGCGCAGTCAGTCTTCCTTGGGCACGGTCCAGAAAATCTGCACGCCGCCATCGTCGCGATGGGCGAGGGTGACGTTGTCGTTCTCGGCGATTTCTTCGAGCAGGGTCTCCCAGTCATCCGGGGACTCTTGCTCCAGGCGGAAGATCAGCGCTGCACGGCTGCGTTGGGCGGTGGGGCTGTTGATGATCTTCTGGATACGTACGCCCAATTGTTCATAGCTGCTCGGTGTTGCTGAGGAGGTGCTGGCCACAGGCATTTCCTTGTTTTTGCTGTATGTGCGTACAGTATTTCACCGTAAGTAAATTCGCAACTGCCTGTGAGGCAAAAGTGTGTGTGGCCGAGGTGAAGGATTGGTACCATCTGTGCCATCACCTCTCCGCTATCATTCGCGCGCTCTGTGCCTGGACACAGCAGTGACGCCTTGGGCATGACGCGAAATCGGTCAGGCCCAAGCTTCAGGAAGCTTCACATGTACCCATTCCGTTTGCATCGAGCTGCCCCTTTGCGCACAGGCCTGACCCTGTTGCTGACCGGCAGCATCAGCCCGTTGAGCCATGCCAGCAGCGAGGCAGTCGATGTGCTGATCACCGACCCGGTGGTGGTCACTGGCGCCTACGCGCCAACCGGCAGTTTCGACCTGCCTTTTTCGATCGATACCGTGGACCTTTCCCACGGGACCGACGGCCAGTTGGGCGTCAATCTTTCAGAAGTGCTGACCAAGGTGCCCGGCCTGGTGGTGCAAAACCGGCAGAACTATGCTCAAGACCTGCAAGTGTCATCGCGGGGTTACGGCGCACGTTCGGCCTTTGGTATTCGCGGCCTCAAGCTGCTGAGCGATGGTATCCCGGCCAGTACGCCAGACGGCCAGGGGCAGGCCGCCTCGCTCAACCTGGATGTGGCCGATCGCATCGAGGTGTTGCGCGGCCCCGCAGCGACCCTGTACGGGAGCAACGCCGGCGGCGTTATCCAGATGTTCAGCCGGGACGGGCAGGGGCCTGCAAGGGTAGGGGCCGAAACCACCTTTGGCAGCGACGGTTTCAACAAGAATCACCTGTCGGCCGAGGGTGGCAACGAAACCGCCGGCTTCGTGCTCGATGCATCGCGCATGGACACCGACGGTTACCGTGACCACAGCGCCGCCCGCCGCGACCAGACCTTCGCCAAGGTGCACGTAAGGCCCGACGCTGACTCGCGCCTGGCGCTGATCTACAGCAGCCTCGAACAGAACAACACGCAAGACCCGCTGGGGCAAACCTGGGACGCCTATAAACATGACCCTCGCTCCACCGCGGCGGTGGCGGACCTCTACAACACCCGAAAGAGCATCGACCATCAGCAGTTGGGCATGAACTACGAGCGCTATTTCGGCGATGCCACGTTGCAGTTCAACCTCTACGCGGGGCAGCGTAGCGTCGTGCAGTACCTGTCCATTCCGAAGACAGTGGCCTCCAACAGCCAGCGTGGCGGTGGTGTCGTGGATTTCGACCGTGCATTTCATGGCGGCACCTTGCGCTGGATACAGCCGGTTGTAGCCGCCCCCGGCAACCTCACGGTCACGGTTGGCGCCGACTATGACCAGAGCAAGGACGACCGCCGCGGCTACCAGAATTTCAGCGGCGACACGCTGGGCGTCAAAGGTGAGCTGCGGCGTGACGAGCAAGACACCGCCACCAGCCTGGACCCATACATCCAGGCGCATTGGGAACTTGGCAACTGGACCACTGACCTTGGCCTGCGCCACAGCTCGATGCAAATGCGCGTCGATGACCACTACCTGGCCAATGGCGATTCCAGTGGCAAGAAGACGTACCAGCAGAACACGCCGTCGCTGTCGGTGATGTATGCGTTTACGCCGGATGTGCGTGGTTACGTGAGTGTCGGCAAGGGTTTCGAGACCCCGACCCAGGCCGAAATGGCGTACGCCCCTGGCCAGGTTGAACGCTTTAACTTCGGGCTCAAGCCAGCCTCCAGCACCCAGTATGAAGTGGGCGTCAAATACCGGCTCGGCGAACGTACCCGGCTCAACGCCGCGGTTTACGAAATCCATACGGAAGACGAAATCGTGGTGGCCAGCGCCACCGACGGCCGTACCAGTTACCGAAACGCCGGGAAGACCTTGCGCCGCGGGTTTGAGGCGAGCCTGCACAGTGACCTCAGCGATCAGTGGCAGACGACCGTGGTGTACACACGCACCGATGCCCGCTACGCCGAAGATTTCGCCCAAGGCACGCAGACCATCGAGGATGGCAACCGCCTGCCGGGCGTGCCGCTCGACAACCTGTTCGGCGAGCTCGTGTGGAAGCCAGCGACGTTTGTCAGCATGGGGGTTGAAGGGCAGTACCGCAGCAAGGTGTATGTGGAGGACAGCAATACCGCAAAACCGGCGCCGGCCTATACCGTCTTCAACTGGCGGACGCGCTTCGAACAGCACGCTGGGCCGTGGACGTTCCACCAGCTGATCCGCTTGGACAACCTGTTTGATCGGCAGTATGTGGGGTCGGTGATTGTGGGTGACGGCAACGCACGCTACTACGAAGCTGCGCCGGGGCGGTCGTGGTATGCGGGCGCCGGGTTGGAGTATCAGTTCCGCTGAAGCACGGCTATGCAAACCGCTCGAACCGATAGGGGCTCGGGTCGATCAACGTGGGGGACTGCGAAACCAGGTCCGCCGCCAATTGGCCCGCTGCCGGTGAGGTGCCGAAGCCATGCCCGGAAAACCCGGTCGCCAAGGTCAGGCCGGGAATGGCCGGCACCGGGCCGATCACGGGGTTTGAGTCTGGGGTGACGTCAATAGTGCCTGCCCAGGCGGAGGCGATCCGGGCCTGCTCGAACACTGGCCAGGCTGCCTTCAGGTTACGCAAGGCTTCATCGTTCAATGCCGTGTTGGCCTGTGGGTCCTGAACCCTGACGCGCTCGAAGGGCGTCACCTGCGACGGGCCCCAGCGCCGGGCCAGGGCCAGGTCCTTGAAGAAGTACTTGCCGAAGCTGATGCGCAAAAAGTCACGCTGTGCCCGCAGTTGCGGCAGGTAACGCCTGCCCAGCAGCAGGTGGTCCAGGGTCAGGAACGCATCGAGCGCCCCGCGCTGGGTAATGATGTAGCCGCCATCCTTGTGTTTGCGGAAGGAAAAGTCCGGTGCGCCCACGGCAATGTCGGTCGGGCCGTCCAGCGGGTGGGTGCGCAGTACTGAACAGGTCAGCGGCAGGGTGGGCAGGTTGATATTGAGGTTGCCGAGAAACTTGCGAGACCACAAGCCGCCGGCCAGCAATACCTGGTCGCAGCGAATCTCGCCTTGCTCGGTGACAACGCCGCTGACCCTGCCAGCGGCGGTGACCAGCGTGCGCACCGCGCAGTTTTCCACGAGCACCGCGCCTTTGGCGATCGCTGCACGGGCGATGGCGCTGGCGGCCAGGGTCGGCTCGGCGCGCGCGTCCGAGGCGGTATAGATGCCCCCGGCCCAGTCGGCACGGCCGCCGGGCACCTTGTTGGCAATCTCCTTGTTGCTGAGCAGCCGAGAGTCCAGGCCAAGGTGCTCGACGCTCTTGAGCCAGCTTTCGTGCATGCCCATCTGCGTGTCGTTGCGGCCGATGAACATGATGCCTGCTTGCCGGTAGCCGACATCGCTGCCGACCCGTTCCGGCATTTTCGCCCACAGTTGGTCGGCGGCCAGGGCCAACGGAATATCGTGCGCATGGCGGTTGGTCTTGCGCACCCAGCCCAGGTTGCGCGACGACTGCTCACCCGCAAGGCGCCCCTTCTCCAGCAGCACCACGGGGATGTTGCGTTCGGCCAGGGTAAGGGCCGCGGTCAGGCCGATGATGCCTCCCCCGATGATCACCACGCTCGTGGCCTGAGGGTGGGTGGTAGGGGTGTGCACAGGGTCGATGACGGGGGACATGGCTTCACTCGGCGGCAGTGTGAACGGAATGTTGCGGTTCAAGGCTGGCGGCGCATTACTCGCCCAGGCGGATCAGCGTGACCTGCGCGCGCGAAGCCCCCCGGTACGCCGTCACTTCCAGCTCGACTTTGTAGACGGTCGAGCCCAGGGGCGGGCAGGTGACGGTGGTGGCCGGGTCGATGCCTCGGAATTTTTCGCCGATCACTTCCATGACCGTTGGCACGTCGGCCGGGTCCTGGATGAACACACGCGAGCTGATCACATCGCCCAGCCCTGAATCGACTGCCGCCAGGGCGGTTTCGATGTTGGCGAATACCTGGTGGGTCTGTTCGATCACGTCTTCAGGGATGACCTGGGTCTGCGGGTTGCGCCCAGCGGTGTTGGAGACGTGTACCCAGTTGTCCACCGCCACCAGGCGGGAATAGCTGGCCAGGTCTTCGAATTTCGAGCCGGTTTTCAGTTTGGTGATCTGCGTCATGGGGGAGCCTTTTTTGAGTGGTTGAGGAGTCAGCTAAGGACAGGTTTTTCCCAGAGATTGAGCTTCACGCCGATGCCTTTCTCGAGCGCGTTGCGGTACACGACGGTGCCCCAGGCAACGTCTTCCACAGGCATGCCACCCACCGACATGAGGATGATTTCGTCGTCGTTCAGACGGCCTGGCGCATCACCCCTGATGATCTTGCCGATGTCCTCGACCTGCGCGGCGTCCAGCTTGCCTTCGGCGATCATGTCCATGAAGCGCACGCCTACCAGCGGCACATGGTTGTGCGCAGGCTTGGGCAGTTCTTCGAACCAGGCTTGGTACAGCCCTGTGTTGTCCACCACCTTGCGCACGTCCGCACGCTCCATGCCGTCATCAATGCTGCACGGGGCAGGCATGGCCAAGAACGCACCGGGCTTGACCCACTCGCGCCGCACCAGCGGGTAAGTGCTGGGGTCGCCGACTTCACCCGAGCTGCAGTAGCTGACCAGGTCGGCGTCACGTACCACCTCTTCCAGGGTCTGCACGACCTGGATGCGGGTGATTTGCGGGAACGTCGCCTGGACCCAGGCAACGAAGTCATCCAGGTTCTTCTGGCCTCGGCCCTTGATCTTGATCGTGTCGATCAGCGGGCACACCGCCATGAACGCGGCAACCGTGGTCTTGCCCATCACGCCCGGCCCGGCCAGGCCGATGACCTTGGCGTCCTTGCGGGCCAGGTGGCGCGCACCAACCCCGGGGATGGCGCCGGTGCGGTACGCCGACAGCAGGTTGGCCGACATGTGTGCCAGTGGGGCGCCGGTGTCGGCGTCGTTGAGGGTGAACATCAGGATCGAGCGTGGCAGGCCCTTTTCGCGGTTGGCGATGTTGGAGCCGTACCATTTGGCGCCCGCGGTGCGGAAGTTGCCGCCCAGGTACGCTGGCATGGCCATCATGCGACGGTCTGCGGTCGGCTTTGGCATGTGCGGAAACGGCGATTGTTCGGGGAAGGTGATCATCGCGCCGTGGGAGTCGTTGTTCGGGCCGGCCATGCGGTAGTCGCCCTGGTAGAGCAGGTCGAACATTTCTTCCATGGTATCGACACAGGCGGGCATGTCGGTCACGCCGGCGCGGATCATGTCCTGTTCGGATAGGTAGATGAAGTCAATGCGGGTATCGAGGGTCATGGCGGGTCTCGCAAGGCGGCCGTTGTCAGGTTTTGTTCTTGTGGGCGGGGGCTGTCATTCGTGGTGTCAGTTTCGCTAACGAGCGGCAGGCCGTCTTGCGTCAGCGTGCCAGGCGACTTGACCTGCCGTGCCACGGCTGAGCTTTGTGTGGAGCAGCCTTGTGCTGCGAAGAGGCCGGCGAAGGCAGCGGAGATCTGCTGTGTTTTCACCGGCCTCTTCGCAGCACAAGGCTGCTCCTACAGTGGCTCATGTGCTGATCTAGAACGGCACCGCGACTGTCAGCGTGCCAGGCAATTTGACCTGCCGTGCCACGGCTGAGCTTTGTGTAGGAGCAGCCTTGTGCTGCGAAGAGGCCGGCAAAGGCAGCGGAGATCTACTGTGATTTCACCGGCCTCTTCGCAGCACAAGGCTGCTCCTACAGTGGTTCATGTACTGATCTAGAACGGCACCGCGACTGTCAGCGTGCCAGGCAATTTGACCTGCCGTGCCACGGCTGAGCTTTGTGTAGGAGCAGCCTTGTGCTGCGAAGAGGCCGGTGAAGGCAGCGGAGATCTACAGTGCTTTCACTGGCCTCTTCGCAGCACAAGGCTGCTCCTACAGTGGCTCATGTGCTGATCTAGAACGGCACCGCGACCGTCAGCGTGCCAGGCAATTTGACCTGCCGTGCCACGGCTGAGCTTCGTGTAGGAGCAGCCTTGTGCTGCGAAGAGGCCGATGAAGGCAGCGGAGATCTACTGTGTTTTCACCGGCCTCTTCGCAGCACAAGGCTGCTCCTACAGTGGCTCATGTGCTGATCTAGAACGGCACCGCGACCGTCAGCGTGCCAGGCAATTTGACCTGCCGTGCCACGGCTGAGCTTCGTGTAGGAGCAGCCTTGTGCTGCGAAGAGGCCGATGAAGGCAGCGGAGATCTACTGTGTTTTCACCGGCCTCTTCGCAGCACAAGGCTGCTCCTACAGTGGTTCATGTACTGATCTAGAACGGCACCGCGACTGTCAGCGTGCCAGGCAATTTGACCTGCCGTGCCACGGCTGAGCTTTGTGTAGGAGCAGCCTTGTGCTGCGAAGAGGCCGGCGAAGGCAGCGGAGATCTACTGTGTTTTCACCGGCCTCTTCGCAGCACAAGGCTGCTCCTACAGTGGTTCATGTGCTGATCTAGAACGGCACCGCGACTGTCAGCTGGCTGTAGACGTTGGTGCCGTTGCCGCCCACCTGATTGCCGCCGTTGCGCTCGTCCTTGCGGGGCTGATACAGGCCCATCAGCGGGCTGATGATCAGGTGGTCGTTGACCGCCCATTCCAGGTAAAGGTCGAGTTCCCGGGCATCGAGGTTGAGGCTGTCGCGGGTACGCACCGTGTCGAAGTCGAAATACAGCGCACCGACCGTGAGGTTTTCCAGCGGGGTCGCCTTCACGCCGACGTGGTGGATGCCGGTGTTGCTGTTGAAGGGCCCGGCGTAGTTGGCGGCAACCTCACCCTGGAACCAGGTGCCATAGCCACTGGACAGGCCACTGAACAGCGCGTCCCAGCCTGCCGAGTAGCGGGTGTAGCGGTAGGTCACCTGGGGTGCCCTAGGCAGGTCGGCGAAGGTATAGCCGGCCTGCAGGTACCAGGCTTTTTCCGGGCCGCCTTGCTTGTCTTGCCACGCGTATTCGAAGGCGAAACTGGCATTGTCGATGCCGGCGTTGCCTTCGCCACGCAGGCTGTAGACGTCCATGCCCTCACGCGCTTTCTGAAACGCGCTGGCCCATTGGTCGGTGACGTCGATACCGTGCACCCAGGTCAGCCCCAAGGTGCCCAGAGCATGGGTGTAGTCCAGGGTGCCGGCGGCCAGTTCGGTTTCGGCCTGCGCGCGGTTATCGGACTTCAGCCACAGCAGGCTGCCATGCAGGCCATCCTGCCCGCCCAGGCGCAGTACTGCGGTGCGGTCGAAGGCGTGACGCGCCGCCAAGTAGTAGGCGCCGCCGCGGTCCAGGTGGCCGTCGGCCACGCCGTTGCCCAGGTTCGGGCCGTCGTCGTTGATCAGGAAGCCGCTGCCCAGGCGGACCACCTGCCGCCCTCCAGAAAGGTCTACGCCATCCTTGCCCAGCCAGGGCAGCAGGTCGCCTGAACGCCAGCCCAGGTAGGCGTCTTCGATCTTGGTGGTGCGCTCGGAACCATCGGTGTTGCCGGCGGCATCGCCATCGCCCCAGGTGGCGGAGCTCACCCAGTTCAAGGCGCCGTAAAGGCTGCCGTTGCCTGCCAGGCCCTGGTCACCGCTCAGGCCATACTTGATGAAGCCCTCGCGCCAGGTCGAGCCACCGGCAGTGCCGTCATAATTCTTGCGGCTGTTGAACATGCCCCACACCGCGAGCATGTCGGCATTCACGTGGCTGTCTTCGTCGGCGTAGAGTTCGTAGGCCGGCGCGGCCTGGCTGGCCAGCAGCGTGGCCAGGGCCAGGGTGGACAGCCGTTGCGGTTTGAACATTGCACTTCCCTCGATTGTTCTCGGCACCTCGCAAGGCGGCCTTTGTTGTTCGGGGGCAGCCTCGTGGAGGCGAGGCGCCGTCGCGGTTGGCTGCGACGGCCTATTAGTGCGTGGATGGCTGGGTGGGGTCTTGTTCGTGGCTGCCAAGGCGCTTGCCCGCCTTGGCCAGGTGCATGCAGCAGGGCGCTTCAGTAACGGATCATCACCGACTTGAGCTCGGTGAAGTCATCGATGAACGCCGAGCCGAACTCGCGGCCGATGCCGGAGGCCTTGATACCGCCGAAAGGCACGGCGGGGTCGAGCAGGGTGTGCATGTTGACCCACAGTGTACCGGCTTGGATTTGCGGGACCATCCGCATGGCTTTGCCCAGGTCGTTGGTCCACAGGCTGGCGCTGAGGCCGTAGGGCGTTGCGTTCATCAGGTGCAACAGTTCGTCTTCGTCGTCGTACGGCAAGAAGGTCGCCACCGGGCCAAAGGTTTCCTGGTTGAGCAGGGTGTCGCTGGCGCCCTTGGCGAGAATCACCGTCGGCTCGACAAAGCAGCCTGGGCCATCGCCAATGTGCCCACCATGAATGATCTGGCTGCCTTCGGCGCGTGCGGTGGCGAACAATTCGGCCAGCTTCTGCTGGTGTGGCTTGTTGGCTACCGGGCCGAACTGGGTCGACTCATCCAGCGGCGAACCGACCTTCAGCTGGCCCAGGCGCTGGCACAGTGCGTCAAGCAGTGGGTCGATGCGCGAGCGGTGGACGAAGAAGCGCTCACCGGCGGCGCAGATCTGCCCGGAATGCAGAAAGCCAGCTTCAATGATGCCGTCGACGGCTTTGTCGAGCGCTACATCGGGCAGGAACGCTACCGAGTTCTTGCCGCCCAGTTCCAGTGTCGCACGGGTCAGCTTGGCACCCATGGCGGCCTGGCCGACGGCGATGCCGGTGGGCACGGAGCCGGTGAACGAGACCTTGTCGGTACCGGGGTGCTCGACCAACGCCTTGCCCACCAGGCCGCCGCCGGTCAGTACGTTGAGGGCGCCCGGCGGCAGGCCGGCCTCGCTGGCCAGTTCGGCGATGCGCAGCAGCGTCAGGGGCGTGAACTCGCTGGGTTTGAGAATGATGCTGCAGCCGGTGGTCAGCGCCGAGGCCAGCTTCCAGATGGCGATCATGGTGGCGAAGTTCCACGGCACGATGCCCACCACCACGCCGATCGGTTCGCGCAGGGTGAAGGCGCTGTAGCGCTCACCGGCGAACGAGGGCAGGGACGGGGTGATGGTTTGGCCGGTGATCTTGGTGGCCCAGCCTGCGTAGTAGCGCAAGAAATGCGCGGCCTGCTCTACCTCGAACGCGCGCGCGATGCCGATCAGCTTGCCCGACTGCAAGGTCTCTAGCTGGGCCAATTCTTCGCGGTTGGCTTCCAGCAGGTCGGCCAGCTTGAACAGCACGCCGGCGCGGGCGGCCGGGGTGGTGCGCGACCAGGTGCTGAAGCCTTGGCGCGCCGAGCTCACGGCATGGTCAATGTCGGCCTGGTTGGCATCGGCGATGCGCGCGAGGGTTTCGCCATTGGCCGGGTTGACCACGGCAAGGGTCGAGGCGGATTGGCTGGCGATGGAGTGGCCGTGAATGAACACGCCATGTTGGCGGGCCAAGAATGCCGTGACCGCGGGAAGAAGGGTAATGTCGCTCATGCTGGCTCCTGAGGCAGAGGAACGCGGCCTGACCGGCCGCCAAAGCGTCGAGCATAGTGAACGGGCCCGGTGCTGATCTTGCATCTCCCTGACGGCGGCATGACGCTGCCTGCCAGGCATGCAGGTGCTGGCAGGCAGCAACAAGGGCCACGGCAGCCATGGGCAAGACGCCCCGCCGGCTGCGGCGCACAGTGATGACGCAGGGAGGCAAACAACAGCCGTGCGTGCAGGTTCACTTGCCGCGTTCAACGCCACAAAAACAAGCCGGGGCATAACGATGTCACTCAACAATAAGCTCACCGAGCATCTCAACCGGGGCAGTGTCGGTTTTCCTACGGCGCTGGCCAGCACCGTCGGGCTGATCATGGCCAGCCCGGTGATCCTCACCGCGACCATGGGGTTTGGCATTGGCGGCAGTGCCTTCGCCTTGGCCATGGTCATCGCGGCATTGATGATGCTGGCGCAGTCGACCACCTTTGCCGAAGCGGCCTCGATCTTGCCAACCACAGGGTCGGTCTACGACTACATCAACTGCGGCATGGGCCGCTTCTTCGCCATCACCGGCACGTTGTCGGCCTACCTGATCGTGCACGTGTTCGCCGGTACTGCCGAAACCATCCTGTCGGGGGTCATGGCGCTGGTGAACTTCGAGCACCTCAACACATTGGCTGAGTCGGCGGGCGGTTCGTGGCTGCTGGGTGTCTGCTTCGTGTTGGCGTTCGCCGTGCTCAATGCCTTTGGGGTCAGTGCGTTCAGCCGGGCCGAAGTGATCCTCACCTTCGGCATGTGGACCACGCTGATGGTGTTCGGCGTGCTGGGCCTGATCGCCGCACCGGCGGTGGAGCTGGAAGGGCCGTTCGGGGCGTCGCTGGTCGGTACCGACCTGATGACCATCCTCTCGCTGATCGGCATGGCCATGTTCATGTTCGTCGGCTGTGAGTTCGTCACGCCGCTGGCGCCGGAGCTGCGCCGTTCGGCCTGGGTGTTGCCGCGGGCCATGGCGCTGGGGCTGTTTGGCGTGGCCAGCTGCATGTTCATCTATGGCGCAGCCATGAAGCGCCAGGTGGAAAACGTCGTGCTCGATGCCGCCAGCGGCGTGCACTTGCTCGACACGCCCATGGCTATCCCGCGTTTCGCTGAACAGGTGATGGGCGATATCGGCCCGGTGTGGCTGGGTATCGGCTTTTTGTTTGCCGGCGCCGCCACCATCAACACCTTGATGGCCGGGGTGCCTCGCATCCTGTACGGCATGGCGGTGGACGGCGCGCTGCCCAAGGCTTTCGCCTACCTTCACCCGCGGTTCAAGACGCCCTTGCTGTGCATTCTTGTGGTTGCCCTGATCCCTTGCCTGCACGCCTGGTACCTGGGCGGCAACCCGGACAACATCCTGCACCTGGTGCTGGCGGCAGTGTGTGCCTGGAGCACGGCATACCTGCTGGTGACGCTGTCGGTGGTGATCCTGCGCATCCGCCGGCCCGACCTGCCACGGGCCTACCGCTCGCCACTGTTCCCGCTGCCGCAGATCATTTCCAGTGGCGGTATCGTCATTGGCATGGCGTTCATCACCCCACCAGGCATGAACCCGGCCGACATCTATGTGCCGTTCGCCATCATGCTGGCCGGCACCGCTACCTATGCGCTGTTCTGGACGCTGTGCGTGCAGAAGGTCAACCCGTTCAAGCCGGCGCGGGTCGAGGATGTGCTGGAAAAAGAATTTGCGGCAGAGCCGGGCCATGCAGTGGAGCACCTGCACCATGATCAGACGTTTGCGTGATCGCCTGCTGGCGCCGCGTGCCCCGGCCGGCTACCGGCCCGGGGCCACGCTGGGGCTGCTGTCGCGTAACCTGGGGCAGGTGCACATGCAGTTGCTGGAACCCGCCCGCGGGGTGATCGACAACCCGGCGCTGGGCTGGCGTGCCGAGGTACGTGAGTGTGTCGAGGCGCACTTGCTGATGCATGTGGTCACCTGCGAATTCCGCCTGTGCCTGCCTGCCCTGCAAGGGGGCGGGGTAATGCTTGAAATGCGTCATGCGGGTGCAATCCGTCGTACCGGCCTGGCGTGCGTGTACCGCAGCGGCGACAAGGCGCGTTTCACCCAGGTACGTGAGCAACTGCTGAACAATGCGCAACTGACCGCCGCCCTGATGCCGCTGGATTTCAAGCGCCTGACCCTGGAATGCCGCGATGGCCACTGGTGGCTGACCTTGGAACACATGGGCGGCAGCGAAGTGGTCAACCGCATGCCAGCGTTTCGTCGCTACATTCAGATCAGCCCGCCGCAACGCGCGCACCTGATGGCCTGCCTCGGCCTGTTCGGGCAATCGCTACCCCGTCTCTAAGCCTTTTTTGGCACGTGCCTTGCTCAAGCTTCAGACGAGAGATCACAGTTGTGCGGTCATTGATAACATGTTAACAATGGCTGCATAACAACAAATTCTGCGTCGAGGGCATCCATGCACACTCAACAACCCAACCGTCAGGGTCTGGAACGCTGGACCACGGACATGCAGCAGATCTGCGGCCGTTTCGAGACCGAGCTGGCCTCCAACCCGGCGTTGTTCATCGGCGAAGTGTCGACGTTTTCCCGTGCGGGGTTACCACTGGCCAATCTGCGCACCAATGCCGGCAACATCCGCCGCTTGGGCGAAAACCCGACCCTCGACGATGACCAGCATTGCTTTCTGGTCAGCCAGCGCATGGGCTACTCGACGGTGGCGCAGGGCGGCATGCAGGTCAGCCTGGCGCCGGGCGAGTTGCTGCTGATGGACTCTGTCGGGCGTTGCGAGATCACCCCCAGCGGGCTGATCGAGCATGTTTCGCTGGCCCTTTCCCGCGAGCAGGTGCGCAAGCATGTGCAAGGCAGCGGTGCGATGTTCGGCAAGATTTCCTCATCGAATGCCTGCGGGCGCATGCTGCATGTTTTGATGGACCAACTGTGCAAGGACGACCATGCCAGTGGCGATGGTGCGCAAGGCGATGCGTTGCAGACGGCATTCATTGCGTTGCTGGAGCCCGGATTCGAGCGCAATAGCGACTCGCCGCACACCCTTGGCCCGCTCAGTGGGGCCAACCTGCGTAGCTATGTGCAGCAGGTGATTGACGAGTCCCTGTCACAGCCCGGGCTGACACCGGCCAACCTGGCCGGCCGGCTGAACATTTCGGTTCGGCATTTGTACCGCCTGTTCGAGGAGGAGGGCGACAGCGTCTGCCGCTACATCCAGCGTGCGCGCCTGAAGCGCAGCGCGGACGACCTGGCCAACCCGTTCTTCAAGCGCGAGTCGATCACCTCGATCGCCTACAAGTGGGGCTTTACCGACTCGGCGCATTTCAGCCGCTCGTTCAAAAAGCAGTTCGAACAATCGCCCAAGGACTTCCGCGCCCAGGCCATGGCCTGACACGCGCTTCAGCGCCCCAGGTAGGAGCAGCCTTGTGCTGCGAAGAGGCCGGTGAAAGCAGTGAAGATTCACTGTGTTTTCACCGGCCTCTTCGCAGCACAAGGCTGCTCCTAACCCAGGTCGTGTCAATCCGGGGGCAAGCCTCAGGCCACTGCCAGGTAATGCTTGACGAACGATTCGCTCAGCACCTCCCACAGCACCGGCGTACCTTTGCTGACGAACCAGGCATCACCGGCCTTGAAGCGGGTGACTTGCCCCGTGGATTCATCGGTCAGCTGGATTTCGCCGGTGACGATCACCGCCTGCTCGTCGAACGGGTAGACCATGCGGAACTTGCCACGCGTGGTGCCGAAGTAGGCGCTGCTGACTGGGTCAGTCGGCGCGCCGTGGGTCATCTTGCCGAAGGCGTTGACGTCGCCTTCGAGAATCTCCGAGCCCAAGTCAGCAACGCTGCCCCACGGGTCGAGTTCGGACAGTTGGACGCCTTGTTTGGCGGCGGTGAGGGTCATGGCAGTGCTCCAGTGATGAGAGGGAAAGGTTCAACGGCGGCCGTTGAAATAGCCCGACAGCTGGTGCGCGGCCTTGCCGGCGGTGAGCAGCAGCGGGCGGAAATGGTCCTTGCCGAGGATTCGCGCATGCTTGACCGAGCTGAGCAGGCCATAGCGTGCGGACCCTTCGTGCATGCCTTCGGCGAGGATCTTGCAAATGATGTGGCTAGGCGTCACGCCAAAGCCTGAATAGCCCTGCACATAGAACACATTGGGGCGGTTGCTCAGCGTGCCGATCTGCGGGAACAGGTTGGCGCTGGTGGCCATCGGGCCGCCCCAGGCCAAGTCGATGCGCACGTCCTTGAGGTACGGGAAGATCTTCAGCATCAGTGCACGGTTCCACGCCTTGAGGTCCAGCGGGATATGCTCGATGCAGGACGTGGCAGCGCCGAACAGCAGGCGGTTATCGCGGGTGACCCGGTAGTAGTCGATCACCGGGCGGATATCGCTGTAGGCACCGCGGATCGGGCTGATGCGGTCGATCAGCGCCTCCGGCAGCGGCTCGGTCATCATCTGGAAGGCGTAGGTGTTGATGGTGCGGCTGTGCAGTTCGGGCTCCAGCTTGTTGAGGAAGCTGTCGCAGGCCCACAGCAGCTTGCTGGCGCGCACCGAGCCGCGCCCGGTACGCACTTTGATGCGCTCACCGTAGGTCACTTCCAGTGCCGGGCTGTGCTCGAAAATGCGTGCACCGTGGCCGACCAGGGCCTGGGCTTCGCCGAGCAGCAGGTTGAGCGAATGCACGTGGCCACCGCCCATGTGCAGCAGGGCGCTGCTGTAGGCGTCGCTGCCGATGATCTGCCGCACTTCCGAGCCGCCCAGAAAACGGATCTCGTCACGTGCGTTGATAGCCTTGAATTGCTTTTCCCAGGCGCGCAGGGTCTTTTCCTGGCGGCTGTTGAAGCCCATGTAGCCATAGCCGTGGCAGAAGTCGGCGTCGATGTCGTAGCGGGCGATACGTGCCTTGATGATGCCGGCGCCCAGTTCGCTGATCGCGAAGATCTCCTGCAGGCCCTTGTCGCCGACACTGCGCCGGATCTTCTCAAGGTCATGGCCGATGCCCGCCATGATCTGCCCGCCGTTGCGCCCGGTGCCGCCGTAACCCAGGTAGCGCGCTTCGAGCACGACGATGTTGGTCACGCCTTTTTCCGCCAGCTCCAGCGCGGTGTTGATGCCGGAAAAGCCGCCCCCGATGACCACGACATCGGCGTCGATGTCACGTTCCAGCGTGGGGAAGTTCAGGTTGTACTTTTTGGTCGCGGAGTAATAGGTCGGGCTCTCGAGGGTGATCATGACGCCGCCTGCTGAATAGAAGTGTGATAGGGCCGTTTGGCAAGCGCTCTGGCACATGAGGCCATTGAGCGCCTGACCACCGGCGGGTGTCTTGTCCTTGCCTGCCAGCGAGTGTAACCAGCCTGCCAGTGCCACTGGCAGCGGTTGAACAGGGCTGCCAGCGGCTGATTGGTTAATGTATTAATGAGCCCGTGCTGGCATACTGGCCTGCTCGCCACTTTCCATGATGCTCGGGCACGCATGACCACACCAAGACCCTCTCTGACCCTTACCCTGTTGCAGGCTCGCGAAGCCACGATGGCGTTCTTTCGGCCGGCATTGAATGCCCATGACCTGACCGAACAGCAGTGGCGGGTGATTCGTATCCTGCACCAGCAAGGCGAACTGGAAAGCCATCAGCTTGCCGAGCTTGCCTGCATCCTCAAGCCCAGCATGAGCGGTGTTCTCAAGCGGCTCGAGCGCGATGGGGTCGTCGCCCGGCGCAAGTCGCCAGAAGATCAGCGCCGGGTGTTCATCAGCCTGACCGACAAGGGGCAGCAGGCGTTCATGGCCATGAGCGAGGAAATGGCCCACAACTATGAACGGATCCTCAGCCAGTTCGGCGAAGACAAACTGCAGCAACTGATGCAGCTGCTCAACGAAATGAAAAAGATCAAACCGTGACCTGTCAGAGCCCACCGCACCTCGGTTGATCAACACCATGGAAAGTGCAATTTTCCCGCCGTAACGTGCATTTCGAGGCGCACTCGCACCTCACATACTGAACGCGTCTTTACCGACTTGCCGGCTGTGCCATAGCACCGTAACGCCTGCGCCACAGGGCGTGCGCAGCCGCAGCTGACTCTCCAATAATAAAGAGACCGTTCATGAAAAAGCCAAATCCCCTGCTGGAAGACCTCAAGTCGATCCTGCCGACAATTGCTGCGAATGCGGTGCGTGCAGAGCAAGATCGCAGTGTCCCGGCAGAGAATATCGCGCTGCTCAAGAGCATCGGCATGCACCGTGCCTTTTTGCCTAAACACTATGGCGGCATGGAGATCTCGCTGCCGCAGTTTGCCCAGTGCATCGCCTTGCTGGCAGGCGCCTGCGCCAGCACCGCGTGGGCCATGAGCCTGCTGTGCACCCACAGCCATCAGATGGCGATGTTCTCGCCCACGCTGCAGCAGGAGGTCTGGCAAACCAACCCGGATGCCACGGCCAGCAGCAGCATCGCGCCCTTTGGCCGTACCGAGGAAGTCGAAGGCGGCGTGACCTTCAGTGGCGAAATGGGCTGGAGTTCCGGTTGTGACCATGCCGAGTGGGCAATCATGGGGTTCCGCCGCAAGAATGCCGAAGGTACGCAGGACTACTGCTTTGCCGTTCTGCCCCGCAGCGACTACGAAATCCGTGATGACTGGTATGCCGTGGGCATGCGCGGCAGCGGCAGCAAGACCTTGATCGTACGTGACGCCTTCGTGCCGGAGCACCGCATCCAGAAGGCCAAGGACATGATGGAAGGCAAGTCGGCAGGCTTTGGTCTGTACCCAGACAGCAAGATCTTCTTCGCCCCGTACCGCCCGTATTTCGCCAGTGGTTTTTCCACCGTCAGCCTCGGTGTCGCCGAGCGCATGCTGGAGGTGTTCCGCGAGAAAACCCGCAACCGCGTACGTGCCTACACCGGCGCCGCAGTGGGGGCTGCAACCCCTGCGCTGATGCGCCTGGCCGAGTCCACCCATCAAGTGGCCGCCGCCCGTGCCCTGCTGGAAAAAAGCTGGGATGAAATCGCCGAGTACAGCGAACGCCACGAATACCCCACACGCGCCACGCTGGCGTTCTGGCGGACCAACCAGGGTTATGCCGTGAAGATGTGTATCCAGGCGGTAGACCGGCTGATGGAAGCGTCCGGCGGCGGCGCCTGGTTTGAAAGCAACGAGATGCAGCGGCTGTTCCGTGATGCGCACCTGACCGGTGCCCACGCCTACACCGACTATGACGTTTGCGCGCAGATCCTCGGCCGCGAACTGATGGGCCTGGAGCCTGATCCGGCGATGGTCTGACCCGCGCGCGGGTCAATTCCCCTTACAACCACAACAACAAACAGGGCGGGCCCTTGGCCTGCCCGGGAGTCTTGCATGTCCACTGAAAACACCACGGCCTTCGATAGCCGAGCCTTCCGCCGCGCGCTGGGCAACTTCGCCACCGGCGTCACCGTAGTCACCGCCGCTGGCGCCAGCGGGCGCAAGGTCGGCGTCACTGCCAACAGCTTCAACTCGGTCTCGCTGGAGCCTGCGTTGATCTTGTGGAGCATCGACAAACGCTCCACCAGCCATGAAGTATTCGAAGAAGCGTCGCACTTTGCCGTGAACATTCTGGCGGCGGACCAGATCGAGCTGTCCAACAACTTCGCGCGGCCCAAGGACGATCGGTTCGCAGGCATCGATTACCAGCAAGGGGCGGGTGGCGCACCGCTGTTGGCTGACTGCTCGGCGCGCTTCCAGTGTGAGAAGTTTCAGCAATTGGACGGCGGCGACCACTGGATTCTGGTGGGCAAGGTGGTGGCGTTCGATGACTTCGGCCGCTCGCCGTTGCTGTACCACCAAGGCGCCTATTCGATGGTGCTGCCCCACACACGCATGACCCAGCGTGCAGAGGGCCAGGCGCCGAGCAGCCACTTCCAGGGCCGCCTGCAGCACAACCTGTATTACCTGATGACCCAGGCGTTGCGTGCCTACCAGGGTGATTACCAGCCACGTCAACTGAGCACCGGGTTGCGTACCAGTGAGGCGCGCATGTTGATGGTGCTGGAGAACGATGCCGGGCTCAGCCTCAACGACCTGCAGCGCGAAGTGGCGATGCCTGCGCGTGAGATCGAGGAAGCGGTTGCCAACCTCAAGCGCAAGGGCCTGATTGCTGACGATGAGGGGCGGGTGCGGCTTTCGGTGAAAGGTGTGGATGAGACCGAGGCGCTGTGGACCATTGCCAGGGAGCAGCAGGACAAGGTGTTTGGGCAGTTCAGTGAAGAGCAGCTGGATACCTTCAAGACGGTGTTGAAGGCGATCATTCAGATGTGAGCTGTTGATAACCAGGGGCCGCTTTGCGGCCCATCGCCCCAGGGATCACGCGGTCCCTGAGCGAGCTCGCTCGCGAAAGGGCTGCAAAGCAGCCCCATTGCTGTTCAGTAAACCCCGCCCCCGTCACTCACCGACGCCGACGTACCTTTGAACTTCCCCGCCAGATCCTGCAGCCCACGCATCAGCACCGTGGTATCCACCCCCACCGCCACAAACGCCGCGCCTAAGGCGATGTAGCGCCGCGCCAGCGTCTCGTCCGCACTGAGAATACCCGCCGCTTTGCCTGCCTTGCCGATGCGCACGATCGCGTCCTCGATGGCTGCCTGCACCTCAGGGTGCCCAGGGTTGCCGCGGTGGCCCATGGCGGCGCTCAGGTCGGCCGGGCCAATGAACACGCCATCGACGCCCTCGACCGCAACGATCTCATCCAGGTTGGCCAGCCCTTGTTTGTTCTCGATCTGCACCAGCAAGCACATCTGCGCGTCGGCTTGGTCGAGGTAACTCGGGATGCTGTTCCAGCGCGATGCCCGCGCCAGTGCGCTGCCCACGCCGCGTATACCCTTGGGCGGGTACTGCATGGCCTGCACCAGCTGGCGTGCTTGGGCGGCGGTTTCCACCATGGGTACCAGCAGGGTCTGCGCGCCGATATCCAGCACTTGCTTGATCAACGCTGTGTCACCAATGACCGGGCGAATTACCGCCTGGCTCGGGTAGGGCGCCACCGCCTGCAACTGCGCGAGCATGCCGCGCAGGTCGTTCGGCGCGTGCTCGCCGTCAATCAGCAACCAGTCGAAGCCGGCATTGGCCGCCAGCTCCGCGCAGTATGCATCGGCCAGGCCGAGCCACAGGCCAATCTGCGGCTCGCCACTGCGCAGGCGTTGTTTGAAGCGGTTGACGGGCATGTCCATAGGCAAGTCCTCAAACGAAACGGCAGGCAATCGAGCCGAGCAGGTCATAGTCGACGTGGAAGGTGTCGCCAGGCCGTGCGGCTACTGGGCGAGTGAAGGAGCCACCGAGGATGATCTGGCCCGGCTGCAGGGTGACGTCGTACGCGGCCAGCTTGTTGGCCAGCCACGCGACACCCTTGGCCGGGTGGTTGAGCACCGCGGCGCTGACCCCGGACTCTTCGATCACACCGTTGCGGTAAAGCACGGCCGGCACCTTGCGCAGGTCGATCTCGGTGGGGCGTACTGCGCGCCCGCCCATGACAACGCCGGCGTTGGCGGCGTTGTCGGAAATGGTGTCGAACACTTTGCGCGTGGCCTGGGTCTGCGGGTCGACCTGTTGAATGCGCGCGTCGATGATTTCCAGCGCCGGGATGACCCACTCGGTGGCGTCCAACACGTCGAACACCGTCACATTCGGGCCCTTGAGCGGCTTGCCGAGAATGAAGGCCAGCTCGACCTCGACGCGCGGCACGATGAAACGCTCAAACGGAATGTCGCTGCCTTCATCGAACAGCATGTCGTCCAGCAGCGCGCCGTAGTCAGGCTCGGTAATGTTCGACGAGACCTGCATGGCGCGGGAGGTCAGGCCGATCTTGTGGCCGACCAGCTTGCGCCCGGCGGCGAGCTTCTTGGCCACCCAGGCACGCTGGATGGCGTAGGCATCTTCGATAGTGATGGCAGGCTGGTCGAGCGAGAACTGGCGCACCTGTTCGCGCGAGCGCTCGGCCTGGTCGAGCCGCTCGGCGGCCTGTTGGATGAATGCGTTATCGAGCATGGTTGAAGTCTCAAGGTTCAAGGGTTGACGATGGCGGCGCGGGTACGCAGCACCAGCAGGCCGCCGAGGGTGATGAACGCAGCCAGCACATACAGCGCGAGGCTGGCGCTTTGCGTGGTGTCGCGGACCCAGCCGATGAAATAGGGCGTGGCAAACGAGGCGATGCTGCCCAGCGAGCTGATCAGGGCGATGCCGGCAGCCTGGGTGCGGTCATTGAGAAACGCCGTAGGCAGTTGCCAGAACATCGGCAGGGCGGCGCTCGCCCCCATGCCCGCCAGCACCAGGCCGGCCAATACGGGCAGTGCCTGGTTGGGCGCGAGGGCAGCGATCGCGATACCGGCCGCGGCCATCAGCAGGGGGATGGACAAGTGCCAACGGCGCTCGCGGTGGCGGTCGGACGAGCGTCCGCAGGCCAGCATGAACACGCAGCCGGCCAGGTACGGCACGGCGCTGAGCAGGCCGACACTGGCGTCGCTGCCGATGCCGGCGGTGTGGATCAGGCTGGGCATCCAGAACGCCAGCGTGTTCACCGCCAGCATGACTGCGCAGTACACCGCCACCAGTAGCCACACGGCAGGGCTGGCGAGGATGCCGGCGAACGAGGTGACCGGCTTGCGTTGTTCTTCCTGGCCGAACTGGGCGCGCAGGGCGGCTTTTTGCTGGGCGTCGAGCCAGGCCACCTGCTCGAAACGCTCGGGCAGGACCGCCAGCACCACCAGGCCGAGCAGGATCACCGGGGCGCCTTCGATCAGGAACATCCACTGCCAGCCACGCAGGCCCGCAGCGTCATGCATGAACGCCAGAATGCTGCCCGACAGCGGCCCGCCGACCACGCCTGCCAGCGGCACGGCAATGGCGAACAATGCCGTGACCTGGGCACGGCGGCCCGCGGGGTACCAGCGGTTGAGGTACACCAGAATGCCTGGGAAAAACCCGGCTTCCGCCGCGCCCAGGGCAAACCGCAGCAGGTAGAACGCGCTGCTGCTCTCGATCAGCAGCATGCAGGTCGACAGTGTGCCCCACACCACCATCAGGCTGGCGATCCAGCGGCGCGGGCCGACGCGGTCGAGCATCAGGTTGCTGGGTACGCCAAACAACGCATAGGCGATGAAAAACAGCCCGGCGCCCAGCCCGTAGACCGTGTCGGACAGGTGCAGGTCCTGGCTCATCTGCATCTTGGCGAAGCCGATGTTGATGCGGTCCAGGTGGGCGAACAGGTAACACACCAGCAGCAACGGCATCAGCCGCCAGGTGACGGCCCGGTGTGTACTGTCCATGAGTGTGGCTTGCGCCGTGCTGCGCGAGGCGTGCTCGAGTGTGCTCATATTTGTTGTACTTGTTGTGTGATGAGACGGTGAAAGGTGTCGGCCGTTGGCTTAGGCCGGTTTGTTGAACAGCGGGTGCAGGGTGCTGTGCTTGGCGTCGTAGACCTGCGCGTTGCTCTCGTCGATCTGCAGGGTGATGCCGATGGGGCGTTGCTGGAGCAGCGCGTCCAGGTGCTGTTTGAGCACGTGCAACAGGCTGTCGCCGACTGATTTGTGAACCTCCGCGGAGCGGCCGTTGGCCATCCGCAGGTTGGCGTACAAAAAGCCATAGTCGCCGTTGCCATCCGCCACTGCGCAGTGCGCGGCGGGGTAGGCCAGCACGCGGGTACCGCCGGTGGGGAATACGGCCTTGCCGGCGGCATCGCGCTGTTCGAGCATGGTGTTGGCCAGGGCACGGCACAGGCCCGGGATGTCGGCGTCTGTTTCCAGGTCGGGGGTGTAGAGCAGAACCAGGTGTGGCATGAAGGGCATCCTCTTGGCAGAAACGCCTGGCCGCCCGGCAGAGCGGCCAGGTAGCGGAACTACAGGCGGCTGGTGGACACCACCGCGGCCGGGTTGGCGGCCTGCGCGGCGGGGATGGCAGCACCATCCTGCGGGGTGACCGGGAAGATCGCGTTGATCTGGCCGGTGCCCGACGAGCCGAAGTAGGGCGTTACCACGTCGGCCTTGCCGTCGTACTTCGACCAGCCCAGGGCACCGAGCAGCATCGCGGTGTCATGCATGAACCCTTCACCGTGGCCCTTGGCGGCGTATTCGGGGAGCATGCCGCAGAAGTCTTCCCATTCAGCGTTCTCCCACATCTTCACCACGCGGTGGTCCAGGGTTTCGAGGAACGGGCTCCACACCTTGGTGGCGAAATCCGGCGCCTGGCCGTTCTGCGCAAAGCGGTGTGACAGCGAGCCACTGGCCAGGAACGCCACGGTGCCGTCGTAGTGCTCTTCCACGGCCTTGCGCATGGCCCAGCCGAGGCGGGCGCTGTCGGCCAGGTAGTGGGAGGTGCACAGCGCCGAGACCGAAACCACCTTGAAGTGCTGGTCTTGGTTCATGTAGCGCATCGGCACCAGGGTGCCGTACTCAGGGCCCAGGGTGGTGGCGTGGTGGGCCATGGTCTCGACGTTGAAGCGGTTGCATTCGGCTGCCAGCAGTTGGCCGAGTGCAGTGTTGCCCGGGAACTCGTATTCCATGTTGCTGATGAAGTGCGGCAGTTCGTTGCTGGTGTAGACGCCCTTGAAATGCGGGCCGCAGAGCACGTGGTAGTTGGCATTGACCAACCAGTGGGTGTCGAACACGACAATCGTGTCGACCCCGAGCTCACGGCAGCGTCGGCTGATCTCGTAGTGCCCGTCGATGGCGGCTTGCCGAAAGCCCTGACGCGGGCCAGGCAGCTCGGACAGGTACATGGACGGTACATGGGTAATCTTGGCAGCGAGAGCGAGTTTGCCCATGGAAATCTCCGGTAAGAGGATGTTGTTAGGGTGTAGAAGCCTGTGGGAGCGGGCTTGCCCGCGAACACGGGCGCAGCCCGTGCCATGCACCGTGGGCTCCCACAGGGTTACCCGCTTGATCGAGACGGTTTTATACACCCCAGCGCGGGATGTGGTGGCTGCCCATGGAAATGCACACGTTCTTGATCTCGGCGAACACTTCGAAGCTGTATTGCCCACCTTCACGCCCGGTGCCGGAGCCTTTCACGCCGCCGAACGGCTGGCGCAGGTCGCGCACGTTCTGGCTGTTGATGAAGACCATGCCAGCTTCGATGCCACGCGCCAGGCGGTGCGCCTTGCCGATGTCCTGGGTCCAGATGTACGAGGCCAGGCCGTATTCGGTGTCGTTGGCCAGTTGCAGCGCTTCGGCCTCGTCCTTGAACGGGATCAGGCACACCACTGGGCCGAAGATTTCTTCCTGGGCGATGCGCATGCTGTTGTTCACGTCGGCGAACACGGTGGGCTGGATGAACTGCCCCTTGGCCAAGTGCGCCGGTAGGTTGGCCGGGCGCTCCAGGCCGCCGGCAACCAGGCGTGCGCCTTCTTCGATGCCGATGCGGATGTACCCGGTGACCTTGTCATAGTGCTGCTGGGTGATCATCGAGCCTACTTGCGTTTTCGGGTCGGTCGGGTCACCCACGATCAGGCGCTTGGCGCGGGCGGCGAACTCGGCGACGAACTGCGGGTAAACGCTTTCCTGGATGAAAATGCGGCTGCCGGCCGTGCAGCGCTCGCCATTGAGCGAGAAGATGGTGAACAGCGCTGCATCCAGGGCGCGTTCCAGGTCGGCGTCTTCGAAGATCACCACCGGCGACTTGCCACCCAGCTCCATCGAGTATTTTTTAAGGCCGGCGGTCTGCATGATCTTCTTGCCGGTGGCGGTGCCGCCGGTAAAGGAAATCGCACGCACATCGGGGTGACGCACCAGCGCATCGCCGGCGGTGGCGCCGTAGCCCTGGATCACGTTGAGCACGCCGTTGGGGATGCCGGCCTCAACGGCCAGGCGACCGAGCTCGTTGGCAGTCAGCGGCGACAATTCGCTCATTTTCAAGACGGCGGTGTTGCCCAGGGCCAGGCACGGCGCAGTCTTCCAGGTGGCCGTCATGAACGGCACGTTCCAGGGGCTTACCAGGCCGCACACACCCACCGGCTGGTACAGGGTGTAGTTGAGCATTTGGTCGTCGACCGGGTAGGTGTGGCCATCCATGCGTGTGCACACTTCGGCGAAGAAGTCGAAGTTGTGCGAGGCACGCGGGATCAGCACGTTCTTGGTCTGGTGGATCGGCAGGCCGGTATCGAGGGTTTCCAGCTCGGCCAGTTTCGGCACGTTCTGGTCGATCAGATCGCCCAGCTTGCGCATCAGACGGGCACGTTCCTTGGCTGGGGTGTTGGCCCATTTCGGGAAGGCTACCTTGGCCGCCGCAACCGCCTGCGCGACCTCTTCGGCACCGCCGCTGGCGACTTCGCAAATCGCGTCACCGGTGGCTGGGTTGTAGTTGACGAAGGTGTCTTTGCTCTCGACCTCACGGCCGTTGATCCAGTGCTTGATCATGCTGCTCATGCCTTGTTGTTCTTGAAGAAGTCAGCTTCGCTGACGATGCGGTTGACCAGGCGACCGACGCCTTCCACTTCCACCACCACTTCATCGCCTGGCACTACGTCGGCCAGGCCTTCTGGGGTGCCGGTGGCGATCATGTCGCCCGGTTGCAGGGTCATGAAGCTGGAGAAATATTCGATCAGGTAAGGGATGTCGAAAATCATGTCCGAGGTGCTGCCTTCCTGTTTCAGCTCACCGTTGATCCAGGTGCGCAGCTTCAGGTTGGACGGGTCTGGCACGTCGGCCGCATCGACGATCCACGGGCCGACCGGGGTGGTGGCGTCGCGGTTTTTCACCCGCAGGTTGGGGCGGTAGTAGTTTTCCAGGTAGTCGCGGATGGCGTAGTCGTTGCACACGGTGTAGCCGGCCAGGTACTGCAGGGCGTCTTCGCGCTTGACGTTACGTGCCTGCTTGCCGATCACCGCCACCAGCTCGCACTCGTAGTGCATGTAGGCGACGTTGTCCGGGCGCCAGGTGACCTGCTTGTGGCCGGTGTAAGTGCCCCGCGACTTGATGAACGCCAGCGGCTCGGTGGGCGGCGTGAAGGCGAGTTCCGCAGCGTGGTCGGCGTAGTTCAGGCCAAGGGCGAACATGCTGCCGGTGGCCGGTGGCAGCCAGGTCACCTGGTCTTCATGCACCAGGCGGCCGTCGGCCAGGCGCAGGTGGTCGTCTTCGACGGTGACGTTATGGACCTGGCCGTCGAACTGGATACGGGCGTGTTTCACAGGAGCAATCCTCATTCGGCGACGATGTGGTTGGTGAGCGTGCCCAGGCCATCGATCTCGACATCGACGCGGTCGCCTGGCTGCACATCGACGCGCCCCTCGGGGGTGCCGGTAATGAGGATGTCGCCCGCATGCAGGGTCATGAATTCGCTGATCTCGGCGATCAGCTGGGCAACCGTGCGCACGCAGTTGGCGGTGGTGTTCTGCTGGCGCACTTCACCGTTGACCCGCAGGCGCAGGCCCAGGGCGTCGGGGTTGGCCACCTGTGCAGCCGGCACCAGGGTGGGGCCGACCGGGCAGAAGCCATCGCGGCACTTGGCCTTGACCGCAGGGCGGTAGTAGCTGGTCTCAGGCAGGCTGACTTCGTTGACGATGGTGTAGCCCGCCACGTAGCCCAGCGCGTCTTCGGCGCTGACCCGGCTGGCGTCCTTGCCAATCACCACGCCCAGGGCAGGGCCCGGTTGCAGGCGCTCGACACCGGCCGGAAACACCACGTTACCTTCATGGTGGTTGCGGGTGTTGGGCGTCTTGACGAACAGCACCGGCTTGACGGGCGGTTGTTTGTAGGGCGCTTCGTGAAACGCCGCTTCGTGCTGCTGCAGCAGACCCTGGTAGTTCAGCGCAACGCCGAACAGGGTGCCGGTCGCAACGTCATGCAGGGCATGGCTCATGCTTTTCTCCAGGCGGTGCAGGGCGAGGGTCGTCCTGCCGAGATTGTTAATGTGTTAATGTTATAGTTAATATGTTAACGAAGGTCAAGGCTTCACCCAGTGGCATCTGCCAAGCAGCCGGGGCACCATGGGTGATCGTCAATACGGGCAAGCGCTTTGCGGGTAAGCAGTCATGAGTGATCGGCATCCCATTCCGAACATCAACATCGGCCAGGTCTATGACCAGCGCTACAGCGACAGCGAGGTGCACTACGACCGGCTGGGCAACCTTGCCGGGTTTTTCGGGCGCAACATGCCCGTGCACCGGCACGACCGGTTTTTCCAGGTGCATTACGTGAAGTCCGGTACGGTGCGGGTGTACCTGGATGATCAGCAGTACATCGAGGCCGGGCCGATGTTCTTCCTGACGCCGCCGACGGTGGCGCATGCCTTCGTCACCGAGCCAGACAGCGACGGCCATGTGCTGACGGTGCGTCAGCAACTGGTCTGGCAACTGATCGAAGCCGACGCCAGCCTGTTGCCGGCCGGGGTGCAGGTGCGGCCTGCCTGCGTTGCCCTGGCCAAGGTGCCGGCTGCGTACAAGGCCGAGGCGCGCAGGCTCGAACGCTGGCTGGAAGCGCTCAGCGACGAAGTTGCCACGCCTCATCCGGGGCGCGATGCGGCGCTGCAGTCGCTGACCCGGCTGATCATGATCAGCTTGCTGCGGCTGTGCCCCAACTCGCGCGAGGCCACCCCGGCCAGGCACGAAGACCTGAAAATCTTCCACCGCTTCAACGCACTGATCGAAGCGCATTACCTTGAGCATTGGCCCCTGGCGCGCTATGCGCAGCAGATCGGCGTGACCGAGGCGCGGCTGAACGATGTGTGCCGGCGCATCGCCGACTTGCCGTCCAAGCGCCTGGTGCTTGAACGCGTGATGCAGGAAGCCAAGCGCCTGCTGTTGTTCTCCGGCAGCACGGCAAACGAAATCTGCTACCAGCTGGGCTTCAAGGACCCGGCCTATTTCAGCCGGTTCTTCAACCGTTACGCCAAGCTCACGCCCGGCGAATACCGCCAGCGGCAAGCGGAGTTGTTGTGAGAGGGCCATGGCGTACCGCCCGGATCGCGTCGTTGTTGTTTGATCCGGATGGTCGCAGCTTGGCGGGCGGCCTTGAATGGGTTTTCCATGGAAGAGCTTGCACTTTCCAGGCGTCTTGTCCCTTTTTGCCTATGCCCCTAATCTTGCCAGTCGTACCCCAAACACAGGCGCCCACATGACCAAGACGCAACCCTCGCTGACATTGAGCCTGCTGCAGGCCCGGGAAGCCGCAATGGCATTTTTCAGGCCGTTGCTGAACGAACACGACCTGACCGAGCAACAGTGGCGAGTCATTCGTATTCTTAGCCAGCAAGGTGAGTTGGAGAGCTACCAGCTCGCCCACCTGGCGTGCATCCTCAAACCGAGCATGACCGGGGTGTTGAGCCGTTTGGAGCGCGATGGTCTGGTGCGCCGGCAGAAGGCCGCGCAGGACGCGCGGCGCATGTTCGTGAGCCTCACCGAACGCGGCGAGGCCTGTTTCGAGTCGATGCGCGAGGGCATGGAGGCCAACTACCGCAAGATCCAGGCGCAGTTCGGCGAAGACAAGTTGGCGCAACTGATGGGATTGTTAAACGAGCTCAAACGCATCGAGCCGTAGGCCGGGCTGCGGGGGAGGGCCGGTGCAACCCGTGCACCGGCCTTGGCATTACAGCACTCAGTATTCCCAGAAAATCCGCTGCAGCTCTTTGCTGTCCTGGGTCTTGGTCATTGCGACCATGGCCAGGATGCGGGCTTTTTGTGGGTTCAGGTCATGGGCCACGACCCAATCGTTCTTGTCGTCCGGCTGCTCGGCGTTACGCAGCACGAAACCGCCTTGGTTGACGTGGGACGAACGGATGATCTGCACGCCGTTCTTGCGCAGCTCTTGCAGCGCCGGTACTACCCGCGACGACACCGAGCCATTGCCGGTACCGGCATGGATGATCGCCTTGGCGCCGTTCTGCGCCAGTGCCTTGTAGGCGGTGTCGGTCACGTTGCCATAGCCGTAGGCGATGTCCACGGCCGGCAGGCTGCTGATCTGCTTGATGTCGAATTCCGAATTGACCGTATGGCGCTTGGCCGGCAGGCGGAACCAGTAGGATTTGCCTTCAACGACCATGCCCATCGGGCCCCAGGCGCTCTTGAACGCTTCGGTCTTGATGTTGACCGACTTGCTGACATCGCGGCCAGACTGGATCTCATCGTTCATGGTCACCAGCACGCCCTTGCCACGCGACTGCTTGTCGCTGGCCACGGCCACGGCGTTGTACAGGTTGAGCATGCCGTCTGCCGACATGGCGGTGCCAGGGCGCATCGAGCCGACCACCACGATTGGCTTGTCGGTTTTTTCCACCAGGTTAAGGAAGAAGGCGGTCTCTTCCAGGGTGTCGGTGCCGTGGGTGATGACGATGCCGTCGACGTCGTTGCTGTCGGCCAATTCGGCGACGCGCTTGCCCAGTTTCAGCAGGTCTTCGTTGGTGATGCTCTCGGAGGCGATCTGCATCACCTGTTCACCGCGCACGTTGGCCAGGTCGGCCAGCTCGGGCACACCGGCGATGAGCTTGTCGACGCCCAGTTTGGCCGCTTGGTAGGTGGCGCTGTTGGCCGCGCTGGCGCCCGCACCGGCAATGGTGCCGCCGGTGGCGAGGATGACCACGTTGGCCAGCTTCTGTTGGGTTTCGGCTTCTTTGGCGGAAACGGCGGTCGGCAGGATCAGCAGCAACGCGAGTGCGCTGGGGGCGAAGGATTTAAGTGCAGCATTCATAGTTATTGTTCTCTCTCTTCCTATTGAGGCGATTGCTGTATCGCACAAGAAACAACGCATGTTTCGTACCATCCCTGGCAAGAGCCCGTATTTGCCTGCGCAACCCTGCCCCTGTGGGAGCGGGCTTGCCCGCGATGGGGTGCGCAGCGGCCCTATTCATTCGGAATCCCGAACAAGCATAGGAAAACCTGTTCGGTTTTTCGGAAAAATTCCGGATAATCTGCGCCAGGCGTGACTCGCCTTTAACAGCCAAACGGATTTGACAAAACCAGGTCCTGTTTCCATAGTGAGTCAACGCAAACGTTTGCGATCCGATAAAAAACACAAGATTCGGAGTCATCGTCCATGAAACTGCCGTTCCCCGGTCGTCTGCTGGCCCTCGCTGTCGTCTCGTCACTTTCCCTGGCCTTGCCGCTCAGTGCTGCACACGCCGAAGAAAAGCCCAAAGTCGCCTTGGTGATGAAGTCCCTCGCCAACGAATTCTTCCGCACCATGGAAGACGGCGCCAAGGATTATCAAAAAAGCCACGCCAATGATTTCGACCTGATCGCCAACGGCATCAAGAACGAAACCGACACCGGCGAGCAGATCCGCATCGTCGAGCAGATGGTCAACGCAGGGGCCAAAGCCCTGGTGATTGCGCCAGCGGACTCCAAAGCCCTGGTTTCAGCCGTTAAAAAAGCCATGGACCAAGGCGTGGTGGTGATCAACATCGACAACCGCCTAGACCCCGAACTGCTCAAAAGCAAAGGCATCAGCGTACCCTTCGTAGGCCCCGACAACCGCAAAGGCGCCCGCTTGGTGGGCGACTACCTGGCCCAGCAGAAGCTCAAGGCCGGTGACCAGGTCGGCATCATCGAAGGCGTGCCGACCACCACCAACGCCCAACAGCGCACCGCTGGCTTCAAGGATGCGATGGAAGCCGCTCAGATGAAGATCGTTTCGGTGCAGTCCGGCAACTGGGAAATCGACAAAGGCAACGCCGTCGCCGCCTCCATGCTCAACGAATACCCCGAGCTCAAGGCCCTGCTAGCCGGTAACGACAGCATGGCCCTGGGCGCCGTGTCGGCCGTGCGCGCCGCAGGCAAGACCGGCCAGGTGCAAGTGGTCGGTTACGACAACATCAATGCCATCAAACCCATGCTCAAGGACGGCCGCGTACTCGCCACCCTCGACCAGGCCGCCAGCCAGCAGGCGGTGTTCGGTATCCAGGCGGCGCTGAAGATGATCAACGGTGAGAAGCCGGGCGTGGATGCCGACAATGTCATCCAGACCCCCGTCACGCTCATCACCCAGCCCTGATACCCGCCAGGAGAGAGGGCCATGCCTGCAACGGCCAATGAAGTGGTGCTCGCCGCCAGCGGGCTGGGCAAGACCTACGCCCAGCCGGTGCTCGGTGACGTCTGCCTGAGCCTGCGCGCCGGTGAAGTACTGGCCCTGACGGGCGAGAACGGCGCTGGCAAGAGCACGTTGTCCAAGCTCATCAGTGGCCTCGAGGTGCCCACCACCGGGCACATGACCTACCGCGGCCAGGCCTACGCGCCCGGCAGCCGCAGCGAGGCCGAGCGCCTCGGTGTGCGCATGGTCATGCAGGAACTCAACCTGCTGCCGACCCTGACCGTGGCCGAAAACCTGTTCCTCGACAACCTGCCCAGCCGTTTCGGCTGGATCAGCCGCAAGCGCCTGCGCCAACTGGCCACCGCTGCGATGGCCCAGGTCGGGCTGGACGCCATCGACCCGGACACCCCGGTCGGCGAGCTGGGCATCGGCCATCAGCAGATGGTCGAAATCGCCCGCAACCTGATCGGCGATTGCCGTGTGTTGATCTTCGACGAACCCACCGCCATGCTCACTGCGCGTGAAGTGGAGCTGCTGTTCACCCAGATCGAACGCCTGCGCCAACGCGGCGTGGCCATCGTTTATATCTCCCATCGCCTCGAAGAACTGCAGCGCGTGGCCCAGCGCATCGTCGTGCTGCGTGACGGCAAGCTGGTGTGCGACGAGCCGATCCAGCGCTACAGCAGCGCCGAGCTGGTCAACCTGATGGTCGGCCGTGAGCTGGGCGAACACATCGACCTGGGCCGCCGCGAGATTGGCGCGCCGTTGCTGAAGGTCGACCGGCTTAGTCGGGGCGACAAGGTGCGTGAGGTGTCGTTCGAGGTCAGGGCAGGGGAGATCTTCGGTATCTCTGGCCTGATTGGCGCCGGCCGCACCGAGCTGCTGCGCCTGATCTACGGTGCCGACCGCGCCGACAGTGGCAGCATCGCCCTGGGCCAGCCGCCACAGGCAGTGACCATCGACTCACCCAAAGCCGCCGTCAAAGCCGGTATCGCCCTGATTACCGAAGACCGCAAAGGCGAAGGCCTGCTGTTGACCCAGTCGATCAGCGCCAATATCGCCTTGGGCAACCTTGGCGCGGTATCGCGCGCCGGTGTGCTCGACAGCGAGGCTGAAATGGCCCTGGCCGAACGCCAGATCCAGGCCATGCGCATCCGCAGCGCCGGCCCGCACCAGGCCGTGGGCGAACTGTCCGGTGGCAACCAGCAGAAGGTGGTGATCGGCCGTTGGCTGGAGCGTGATTGCCAGGTGCTGTTGTTCGATGAGCCAACCCGAGGCATCGACGTTGGCGCCAAGTTCGACATCTACGGTTTGCTGGCCGAACTGGCGCGCCAAGGCAAGGCCTTGGTGGTGGTGTCCAGCGACCTGCGCGAACTGATGCTGATCTGCGACCGCATTGCCGTGCTCTCGGCTGGCCGCCTGATCGACACCTTCGAGCGCGACCATTGGAGCCAGGACCAGCTGCTTGCCGCAGCCTTTGCCGGCTATCAGACACGTGACGCACTGCTGCATGACGCAGCACCCAGGATGGATGCATGAAAACCACTCCCCTCGACAGCCAAAACGCCGCCCCCGTGCGCCGCAGTGGCACGTACTTCGGCCTGGGCACTTACCTGGGCCTGGCCGGCGCGCTGCTGGCGATGATCGTGCTGTTCTCGTTCCTCAGTAGCCACTTCTGGTCCTATGCCACCTTCAGCACACTGGCCAACCAGATCCCCGACTTGATGGTGCTGGCGGTCGGCATGACCTTCGTGCTGATCATCGGCGGCATCGACTTGTCGGTCGGCTCGGTGCTGGCGCTGGCGGCCTCGACAGTCAGCGTGGCCATTCTCGGCTGGGGCTGGGGCGTGCTGCCCTCGGCGCTGCTCGGCATGGCCGTGGCAGCCCTGGCCGGTAGCATCACCGGCGGCGTTACCGTGGCCTGGCGCATCCCCTCATTCATCGTTTCGCTCGGCGTGCTGGAGATGGCCCGCGGCCTGGCCTACCAGTTCACCGACTCGCGCACCGCTTATATCGGCGACGCCTACGCCTGGTTCTCCAACCCGATCGCGTTCGGTATTTCGCCGGCATTCCTCATCGCCTTGCTGGTGATCGTGTTGGCCCAACTGGTGCTGACCCGCACGGTGTTCGGCCGCTACCTGATCGGCATCGGCACCAACGAAGAGGCCGTGCGCCTGGCGGGCATCGACCCGCGCCCCTACAAAGTGCTGGTGTTCGCCCTGATGGGGCTGCTCGCCGGCCTGGCGGCGCTGTTCCAGATTTCGCGCCTTGAGGCCGCCGACCCCAACGCCGGGTCCGGACTTGAGCTGCAGGTGATTGCCGCCGTGGTGATCGGCGGCACCAGCCTGATGGGTGGCCGCGGTTCGGTCATCAGTACCTTCTTTGGCGTGCTGATCATTTCAGTGCTGGCCGCAGGGCTGGCGCAGATCGGCGCATCGGAACCCACAAAACGCATCATCACCGGGGCGGTCATCGTCATCGCCGTGGTGCTCGACACTTACCGTAGCCGGCGTGCAGGCCGGCGGAACTGAAAACATGGCAACCATTAAAGACGTCGCGGCACTGGCGGGTATTTCTTACACCACCGTGTCCCATGTGTTGAACAAGACCCGCCCTGTCAGTGAACAGGTGCGGCTCAAGGTCGAGGCCGCCATCGTCGAGCTCGACTATGTACCCAGCGCGGTGGCGCGCTCGCTCAAGGCGCGCAGCACCGCCACCATCGGTTTGCTGGTGCCCAACAGCGTCAACCCATACTTCGCCGAACTGGCGCGAGGGATCGAAGACGCCTGCGAGCGCAACGGCTACTGCGTGATCCTGTGCAACTCCGACGACAACCCGCAAAAGCAGCGCAGCTACCTGCGTGTGCTGCTGGAAAAACGCATCGATGGACTGGTGGTAGCGTCTGTAGGTGAAGACAGCGACCTGTTGCAAAGCCTGGCCTGCGTGCGCACGCCCATGGTCATCGTCGACCGCGAGCTGGACGGCGTCGACGCCGACCTGGTGCGCATCGACCATGAGCACGGCGCTTACCTGGCCACCCGGCACCTGCTGGAGCTTGGCCATCGCGACATCGCCTACATCGGCGGCCCGGCCGAAACCGGTGTCAGCCAACTGCGCCTGGCCGGTTTCCGTCGCGCCCTGCAAGAGGCGGGCGTAGCGGTTGAGCCCAGCCGCGTGCTGCATTGCGATTTCACCAGCCCAGGCGGCCACGGCGCGGCCGCACAGTTGCTGGACGGCAACCGGCCGACGGCGATCTTCGCCGGTAACGACATGATCGGCTTTGGCGTGCTGCGCGCCGCCGCCGAGCGCAACATCAACGTACCGGGTGAACTGTCGGTGATTGGCTTCGATGACATCGAGCTCAGCCGTTACGTTTACCCGCCGCTGACCACCGTGGGCCAGTCGATCCGCGAGCTGGGCGAAAACGCCGCCGCGTTGCTGCTCTCGCGCATCGCCACGCCTCGGCAGGGTTCGGCAGAGCAGCGCATCGTTGCCCCGCGCATCGTGCAGCGCGAGTCCACCGGGCCACGCCCGGACCTGTTCAATGATTACCGCTAAGGAGCGCTTATGCATGCCAAGGTAGTGGTGGTCGGTAGCCTCAACATGGACTTGGTCGCCCGCGCCCAGCGTTTGCCACGGGCGGGCGAAACCTTGCCTGGCGAGGCGTTTTTCACGGCGCCCGGCGGCAAGGGCGCCAACCAGGCGGTGGCGGTGGCACGGTTGGGTGGCAGTGTGGCGATGGTCGGCAACGTCGGCGATGACGCCTATGGCCAGCAACTGCGCAAGGCGCTGGAGCGCGAAGGCGTTGATTGCCAGGCGGTGAGCGTGTGCGAAGGGGTTTCCAGCGGTGTGGCGCTGATCACCGTCGACGCCGCCAGCCAGAACTGCATTGTCATCATCCCTGGCGGCAATGGCCTGCTGACGCCGCAGTCGGTGCAGCGTTTCGACAAGTTGCTGCAGGCGGCCGACGTTATTATCTGTCAGCTGGAAGTGCCGGCCGAAACCGTGGCCTGGGCCTTGGCCAGGGGGCACGAACTGGGCAAGCGTGTCATCCTCAACCCGGCACCCGCCACAGGCCCGCTGCCCTCAACCTGGTTCGGCCATATCGACTACCTGACTCCAAACGAAAGCGAGGCCGAAGCACTGACCGGTATCACCGTCACCGACCAGGGCAGCGCCCTGCGCGCCGGTGAGCGATTGCTGCAACTGGGCGCTGGCAAAGTGATCATCACGCTCGGCGCCCAAGGCGCCCTGTTGGTGACCGCGCAGGGCCATCAGCACTTCCCCGCGCCCGTGGTGCAGCCGGTGGACACCACGGCCGCTGGCGACACCTTCGTGGGTGGTTTTGCCGCAGCTTTAGTGCGTGGCCTGGAGGAGGGCGAGGCAATCGCCTTCGGCCAGCGCGCCGCCGCATTGTCGGTCACCCGCGTGGGGGCGCAACCGTCGATTCCCTACCTCTCGGAGCTGCAGCCATGAAGAAGACCGCGCTGCTCAATATCGCCCTGTCACGGACCATTGCCGGCTTGGGGCATGGCGACATTCTGGTGATTGGCGATGCCGGGCTGCCGGTGCCGCCTGGCGTCGAGCTGATCGACCTGGCGTTGACGCCGGGCATACCGGACTTTGCCAGTGTGCTGCGGGTGGTGCTGAGCGAGATGCAGGTAGAGCGGCATGTGCTGGCCGAGGAAATGCAGAAAGTGGTGCCACCCGGGCTGGTCGAGATTGAGCGCTTGCGGGGTAAGCTGGGCAAGCGGGAGTGGATGAGCCATGAGGAATTTAAAGTGCTGTCGCGCAGTGCGCGTGCCGTGGTGCGCACGGGGGAGTGCCAGCCGTACAGCAACATTGCACTCGTATCCGGCGTGACTTTCTAACCCTGACGCGATCCCTTGTAGGAGCGGCCTTGCGTCGCGAAAGGGTCGCGTAGCGGCCCCAGGTTTTAGCAGCGCCGCATATACCGCAGGGGACCGCCATGCGGCCCTTTCGCGACGCAAGGCCGCTCCTACAGGAGATCGTGTGGCCTGCGAGTAACGCTGCAAAACCTGCACATCACCCAAGGCAACAGGAGTGCCCCATGCTCAAACCCCTGCTACAAGGACTCACCCTCATGGCCGCAGCCACCACCACCACCCTCCAGGCCGCCCCGCGCGATCTGATCATCGACACCGACCCCGGTGCCGACGACGTGGTCGCGCTGTTCCTGGCCATGGCCTCGCCCGATGAGCTGAACATCCGCGCCATCACCACCGTAGCCGGCAACGTGCGCCTCGATAAAACCTCGCGCAACGCCCGCCTGGCCCGCGAATGGGCTGGCCGTGAAGACATCCCCGTGTACGCCGGGGCCGGCCGCCCGCTGGTGCGCACGCCCATCTACGCCGCCGAAGTGCATGGCGAAGAAGGCCTGACCGGTGTGCAAGTCCACGCGCCGCAAAAGCCGCTGGCCCAAGGCAATGCCGTGCAATACCTGGTCGACACCCTCGGCAGCGCACAACCCCACAGCATCACCCTGGCCATGCTCGGCCCACAGACCAACCTGGCCCTGGCACTCATCCAGCGCCCGGAGATCGCCCAAGGCATCAAAGAAGTCGTGGTCATGGGCGGCGCCCATTTCAACGGCGGCAACATCACCCCTGCAGCCGAATTCAACCTCTACGCCGACCCGCATGCCGCCGAGGTGGTGCTGGCCAGTGGCGTACAACTGACTTACCTGCCGCTGGACGTCACCCACAAGCTGCTGACCAGCGAAGCACGCCTCAAGCAACTCGCGGCGGTCAACAACCAGGCCAGCAAGCGGGTCGTGGATATTCTCAATGCCTACATCACCCACGACATGGACCTGTACGGCATGCCTGGCGGCCCGGTGCACGACGCCAGTGTCATTGCCTACCTGCTAAAACCCGAGCTGTTCAGTGGCCGACGCGTTCACATGACCATCGACAGCCGCGAGGGCCCGACCTTTGGCCAGACCATCGCCGACTGGTATGGCGTGCTGAAACAGCCCGCCAACGTCATGTGGGTAGAGGAGGGGGATGCTCAGGGCTTTTTCGACCTGCTCAGCGCGCGCCTGGCTCGATTGCAATAGGGGAATGCCTGGCGAAGCGCTCGAACGCTTGGTCCATAAAGCTGCGCGCCGCTTCGCTGCCGCGGTCGCGCACCAGCAGGTCGATGGCAATCAGTAGCAACTCCTCCGGCGTGCTGGGGCTGTAGGCGCTCTGGCCCTCCGCCCATTTGACCTTGATATCGGCGTCGATGCTGTGGCTGCTCATGAAAGGCTCTCACTGGGGGCCTGGGACGAAGGGGCGAACACCGGATCCTGATGTTCGAGGGAGGCACGGCGCGCTCCACTTCTTGCAGTAAATCATGCCTTTGCGTCAATGACTCTGCGACATAAGAATAAAAAGCTTTGCGCGGCAAACCAAGCGTATTGTGCAAAATCCAGTCACGATTGCATTTCGCCTCCACCGGCATGTTCAGGCAGACTTGTGCGGTTTTGCAACAAACAATGCGCGCAGCTGTCGGATCAGACAGTGCCCAGATCGATTTTAGGAGGATTCATGTTCCGTACCCGTGCTTACCTGGCGACCCTGGCGGTGGCTGCTGTGCTGGCTGGTTGCAGTACCGGTGGCAATTCTGCTGGCAGTGCGCCTGCCGTACCGGCAGGCAACGACGGTCGCTGCGAAGCCAGCGGTGCCGATTTTGCCATCGGCAAGCCGGGCAGCCCAGACCTGCTGGAGCAGGCCCGCAAGGCCAGTGGCTCGCAGATGGCTCGTATGCTCAAGCCGCACGATGTGGTGACCCTGGAGTACCGCTCCGAGCGCCTTAACCTGAATGTGGATGAGCAAGGTGTGGTAACCCGCGTCAACTGCGGCTAAGCCGTTGCGAACCCCATAAAAAAACCCGCCACTTGGGCGGGTTTTTTTACAGCTGTCCGAATTACTCCGGACGAACCTGTGCAGCCTGCATGCCTTTCTGGCCTTTTTCGGCCACGAAGGAAACAGCCTGGCCTTCTTTCAGGCTCTTGAAGCCGTCAGATTCGATGGCCTTGAAGTGTACGAAGAGGTCGTCGCCGCCGCTTTGTGGGGTGATGAAGCCGTAGCCTTTTTCATCATTGAACCATTTGACGGTGCCGTTTTGGCGATTGGACATGGGGTGAATCTCCAGACATTTGATTTTTTCAGTGGTGCGATGTTGCCGAGGCTCCGAAGCACCGGCAACATCATAGTCTAATTCTGCGCATCTAGCGCCTTTTACGTTCGCCAGATGTTGATCCAGCGCAAACAATGGGTGTCGAATCGCGGCTTTATGGTTTCAGCCCTTCATGCATGCTTGCTGCACAACCGTTTGAGCTTTCTGCATCAGCTTGGCGTCAACGCCATCCTTGCTGTCTAGGTCCTTGATCTGCTCATCGCTGAAGTTCTTTTCAATAGCCGTTGCGCCACAGCTGCAGTGCTGCTGCGCCGCCTTGGCGTCCAGGCCCTGGGCGGTGGCGGCCTCGATGCACTGGGACATGTAGTTTTGCTTCGCGCCAGCCGGGAACGAACCCGCGTTGGCCGCAACCGGCAGCAGCAGGGCGCCAGCAACGCTCAGGGCCAGAAGAGACGGAAATCTCATAACCAGACACTCCTTGGTTTAGGTCTCATCAAGAGTAGGATGCTTCCCAAAGTCTGATAGGAATTTTTCCGCGTAAGTTCACCCCGGTTGTGTAATTTCCAAATATTTCTGCATCGTGCCCAACCCCGCGTGCTAGCATGCTCGGCTTGTAGCTGACAACGTGCAGCTCACCTGTTTTTTACCTTCCAGTCACTCTGGTTCGCCCCTGGTAAGCCGAAAGGCTTCTGCCACTGTGAGGCAGGCTTTCTCTCGAGAAAGACAGCGCGGATCTTGTACTGGCTCATCCCAACCCACGTGACCTTTGGTAGGGGTCACCACTAGGAGAGGAGGCGCCATGCCCACTATTACTCTTCCCGATGGCAGTCAACGTTCGTTTGATCACGCCGTATCCGTAGCCGACGTCGCCGCCTCTATTCAGGCTCTTGAAGCCGTGAGATTCGATGGCACTGAAGTGTACGAAGGGGTCGTCGACGCCGCTTAGTGGGCTGATGAAGCCGAAGCCTTTTGCATCATTGAACCATTTGACGGTGCCGTTTTGGCGATTGGACATGGGGTGAATCTCCAGACATTTGATTTTTTCAGTGGTGCGATGTTGCCGAGGCTCCGAAGCACCGGCAACATCATGGTCTAATTCTGCGCATCTACCGCCTTTTACGTTCGCCAGATGTTGTTCCAGCGCAAACAATGGGTGGTGAACCTCCGCTTTATGGTTTCAGCCCTTCGTGCATGCTTGCTTAACAACCGTTTGAGCTTTCTGCATCAGTTTGGCGTCCACGCCATCACTGCTGTTCAGGTCCTTGATCTCGTCTTCGCTCAAGTTCTTTTCGATAGCTGTTGCGCCACAGGTGCAGTGCTGCTGCGCCGCCTTGGCGTCCAGGCCCTGGCCGGAGGCGACCTTGGTGCACTGGGGCATGTAGTTTTACTTCGCGCCAGCCGGGAGCGAACCCGCGTTGGCTGCAACCGGCAGCAGCAGGGCGCCAGCAACGCTCAGGGCCAGAGGAGACGGAAATCTCATAACCGGACAGTCCTTGGGTTAGGGAAGGTTTGAAATACCCACCGATTTTTTGATACTCCAATCACTTGGCGTTCAAAAAAACGGTGGCCTGCCAAAAATCAGGCTCTGGCACTTCTTAACTCATGGTTTTTCCTTGAACAGCGCCTTTCCCCGTATTTCGCGCATCACAGGCGCACCGCTCCCGCAACCAGCAGCCGTTTTCGCATCATCCACAGGTTCGACAGGGCAAACAGTGCGGTCTGTTGCGCGGTGTTTTTCAGGTGGCCGCGATAGCGCACTTTCGTATAGCCAAACTGGCGCTTGATCACTCGAAACGGATGTTCGACCTTGGCCCGTATCTGGGCCTTGGCGTATTCGATTTTGCGACGCGCCTGAGCGATCAAGCTCTTCTTGCCATGCTTCTTATACGTGCTGGGCCGTGCCGCAATCGACCAGATCATTTTGCGGTTCTGATGCTCAGGACGCTTGTCCACGCCGGTGTAACCGGCATCGCCAGAGACGTAGGTTTCCTCGCCGTGCAGCAACTGATCGACGTGCCAAGTCCGCCACATTCGCCGCCGTGCCCACCAGGCTACGCACCAACCCGGACTCGGCATCGACGCCAATGTGCGATTTCATTCCAAAAAAGTACTGATTCCCTTTCTTGGTTTGGTGCATTTCAGGATCGCGCTTGCCGTCCTTGTTCTTGGTCGAACTCGGGGCATGAATGATCGTCGCATCGACCACGGTGCCAGGCGCAGCATTAGGCCACGGTCACTCAGATAACCGTTGATGACCTGCAAAATCCCGCCCGCCAACTCATGTTATTCCAGCAGGCGACGGAAGTTGAGGGTCGTGGTTTCATCGGGAATCCGATCCAGATGCAGCCCGGAAAACTGGCGCAGGATCGTCGTCTCGTACAGTGCTTCTTCCATCACCGGATCGCTGTAGCCGAACCAGTTCTGCATCAGATGAAGCCGCAGCATCGCCATCAACGGATACGCCGGACGGCCACCTTCACCCTTCGGATAATGCGGTTCGATCAAGGCAATCAAACCTTCGGGCACGACTTGATCCATCTCGATCAGGAAGCGCTCGCGGCGGGTCTGCTTACGTTTGCCAGCGTACTCGGCATCGGAAGGACATCTGTTTCATGGGGCTCAATCGTCGTGTTCGTGTCAGGCGGGTATTTCAACAGAGATGGGAGTCTTTTTCATAGTTTCCTTAGGTCTCATCAAGAGTAGGATGCTTCCCAAAGTCTGATAGGAATTTTTCCGCGTAAGTTCACCGCGGTTGTGTAATTTCCAAATATTTCTGCATCGTGCCCAACCCCGCGTGCTAGCATGCTCGGCTTGTAGCTGACAACGTGCAGCTCACCTGTTTTTTACCTTCCAGTCACTCTGGTTCGCCCCTGGTAAGCCGAAAGGCTTCTGCCACTGTGAGGCAGGCTTTCTTTCGAGAAAGACAGCGCGGATCTTGTACTGGCTCATCCCAACCCACGTGACCTTTGGTAGGGGTCACCACTAGGAGAGGAGGCGCCATGCCCACTATTACTCTTCCCGATGGCAGTCAACGTTCGTTTGATCACGCCGTATCCGTAGCCGACGTCGCCGCCTCCATTGGTGCTGGGCTGGCCAAGGCCACCCTGGCCGGCAAGGTCGACGGCAAGCTGGTCGACGCCTGCGACCTGATCACCCACGACGCCACCCTGCAGATCATCACCCCTAAAGATGAAGAGGGACTGGAGATCATCCGTCACTCGTGCGCCCACTTGATCGGCCACGCGGTGAAACAGCTGTACCCGACCGCCAAGATGGTGATCGGCCCGGTGATCGACGAAGGCTTTTATTACGACATCGCCTATGAGCGCCCCTTCACCCCAGAAGACATGGCCGCCATCGAAAAGCGCATGCTGCAGCTGATCGAGAAGGATTACGACGTCGTCAAGAAGATGACCCCGCGCGCCGAAGTCATCGACGTGTTCAAGGCCCGTGGCGAAGACTACAAGCTGCGCCTGGTCGAAGACATGCCGGATGAACAGGCCATGGGCCTGTACTACCACGAAGAATACGTCGACATGTGCCGTGGCCCGCACGTGCCGAACACGCGCTTCCTCAAGGCATTCAAGCTGACCAAGCTGTCCGGCGCCTACTGGCGCGGCGATGCCAAGAACGAGCAGCTGCAACGCGTCTACGGCACCGCCTGGGCCGACAAGAAGCAGCTGGCCGCCTATATCCAGCGCATCGAAGAAGCCGAAAAACGCGACCACCGCAAGATCGGCAAGCAGCTCGACCTCTTCCACCTGCAGGAAGAAGCCCCAGGCATGGTCTTCTGGCACCCGGACGGCTGGACCGTCTATCAGGTGCTCGAGCAGTACATGCGCAAGGTTCAGCGCGACAACAACTACCTAGAAATCAAGACCCCGCAGGTTGTTGACCGTATTCTGTGGGAGCGTTCCGGCCACTGGTCCAACTACGCCGAGAACATGTTCACCACGTCGTCGGAAAACCGTGACTACGCGGTCAAGCCGATGAACTGCCCGTGCCACGTGCAGGTGTTCAACCAGGGCCTGAAGTCGTACCGCGACCTGCCGATGCGCCTGGCCGAGTTCGGTGCTTGCCACCGTAACGAGCCGTCCGGCGCCCTGCACGGCATCATGCGTGTACGTGGCTTCACCCAGGACGACGCGCACATCTTCTGCACCGAAGATCAGGTGAAGAAAGAAGCCGCCGACTTCATCAAGCTGACCCTGGACGTCTACAAGGACTTCGGTTTCAGCGACATCGCCATGAAGCTCTCGACCCGCCCAGCCAAGCGCGTGGGCTCTGAAGAGCTGTGGGACCGCGCCGAAGGCGCCCTGGCCGATGCCCTGAACGAGTCTGGCCTGGAGTGGGAATACCAGCCGGGCGAGGGCGCGTTCTACGGTCCGAAGATCGAATTTACCCTGCGCGACTGCCTCGGCCGTAACTGGCAGTGTGGTACCCTGCAGTACGATCCGAACCTGCCAGAGCGTCTGGACGCCAGCTACATCGCCGAAGACAACAGCCGCAAGCGCCCGGTAATGCTGCACCGCGCCATCCTCGGTTCGTTCGAACGCTTCATCGGCATGCTCATCGAGCATTACGCGGGTGTGTTCCCGGCATGGCTGGCGCCGACCCAGGCAGTGGTCATGAATATCACCGACAAACAGGCCGATTTCGCCCTTGAGGTTGAGAAATCTCTGAACGGTAGCGGTTTCCGTGCCAAGTCGGACTTGAGAAATGAGAAGATCGGCTTTAAAATCCGCGAGCATACTTTGCTCAAGGTCCCGTACCTTTTGGTTATAGGGGACCGCGAAGTCGAAACGCAAACCGTCGCTGTGCGTACTCGCGAAGGCGCAGACCTGGGCTCCATGCCCGTCGCGCAATTCGCTGAGCTCCTGACACAAGCGGTTTCCCGGCGTGGTCGCCAAGAATCGGAGTAATGACTATTAAGCGTGAAATGAGAAACGATAAACGTGCTGTACCGAAGGCCCCGATCAACGAGAATATCTCGGCCCGCGAGGTTCGGTTAATTGGCGCAGACGGCGAGCAGGTTGGCATCGTCTCGATTGATGAAGCGCTGCGTATCGCTGATGAAGCGAAGCTGGATCTGGTGGAAATCTCTGCAGACGCGGTACCGCCGGTCTGCAAGGTCATGGACTACGGCAAGCACCTCTTCGAAAAGAAGAAGCAGGCTAACGAAGCCAAGAAAAACCAGAAGCAGATCCAGATCAAAGAAATCAAGTTTCGTCCAGGGACGGAGGATGGGGATTACCAGGTAAAACTACGCAACCTGGTACGTTTCCTTACCGATGGGGACAAGGCCAAGATCTCTCTGAGATTCCGTGGTCGTGAGATGGCCCACCAGGAGCTGGGCATGGAGCTGTTGAAGCGGGTTGAAAATGACCTGCTTGAATACGGCACCGTTGAGCAGCATCCTAAGATGGAAGGACGCCAGCTTATGATGGTCATCGCCCCCAAGAAAAAGAAGTAATCTCCCGGGCACGGCAGGCCTGATGATTATGTGTAATTTTATCGAATGCGGAGTTCCAACATGCCAAAAATGAAAACCAAGAGCGGTGCTGCGAAGCGTTTCCTGAAAACAGCTTCGGGCTTCAAGCACAAGCACGCTTTCAAGAGCCACATCCTGACCAAAATGTCGACCAAGCGTAAGCGTCAACTGCGTGGTAGCAGCTTGCTGCACCCGTCTGACGTCGCGAAAGTCGCGCGCATGCTGCGCGTTCGTTAATTCTGGTCAAAGATAGAGGAAGTTACTCATGGCTCGTGTAAAGCGCGGCGTTATCGCTCGTAAGCGTCACAAAAAAATTCTGAAACTGGCTAAAGGTTACTACGGTGCACGCTCGCGCGTATTCCGCGTAGCCAAGCAGGCTGTCATCAAGGCCGGTCAATACGCCTACCGTGACCGTCGCCAGAAGAAGCGTCAGTTCCGCGCACTGTGGATCGCTCGTATCAACGCCGGTGCCCGCACCAACGGTCTGTCTTACAGCCGTCTGATTGCTGGCCTGAAAAAGGCGTCGATCGAAATCGACCGTAAGGTTCTGGCCGATCTGGCAGTGAACGAAAAAGCGGCGTTTGCTGCGATTGTCGAGAAAGCTAAAGCCGTTCTGGCTTAAGTACCCGCGACAATCACCCGGCGGCGCTAGCGTCGCCGGGCATTGAACGTCATCGATAGGGGAAGAGCCTTCAAAGCTCTTCCCCTATTTTCGTATCTGGAGTCTGTACATGGAAAACCTGGATGCGCTGGTCTCCCAAGCCCTTGAGGCCGTAGAGCGCGCTGAAGACATCAATGCCCTGGAACAGATCCGGGTTCAATATCTCGGCAAGAAAGGCGAGCTGACCCAGGTGATGAAGACCCTGGGCAACCTGCCAGCCGAAGAGCGGCCGAAAGTCGGCGCGCTGATCAACGATGCCAAGGAACGCGTCACCGAGGTGCTCAACGCACGCAAGGCCGCCTATGAAGAAGCCGAGCTCAGCGCTCGCCTGGCTGCCGAATGCATTGACGTGACCCTGCCAGGCCGTGGCCAGACCACCGGTGGCCTGCACCCGATCACCCGTACACTCGAGCGCATCGAGCAGTTCTTCACCCACATCGGCTACGGCATTGCCGAAGGCCCAGAGGTCGAAGACGACTACCACAACTTCGAAGCGCTCAACATCCCCGGCCACCACCCGGCGCGGGCGATGCACGACACCTTCTATTTCAATGCCAACATGCTGCTGCGCACCCATACCTCGCCGGTGCAGGTGCGGACCATGGAGTCCAGCCAGCCGCCCATTCGCATTGTCTGCCCGGGCCGCGTCTACCGCTGCGACTCGGATATCACCCACTCGCCGATGTTCCACCAGGTCGAAGGCCTGCTGATCGATCGCGATATCAACTTCGCCGACCTCAAGGGCACCATCGAAGAATTCCTGCGCGTCTTCTTCGAAAAAGAACTGGCTGTGCGCTTCCGCCCGTCGTTCTTCCCCTTCACCGAGCCGTCCGCTGAAGTCGATATCCAGTGCGTGATGTGTTCTGGCAAAGGCTGCCGCGTCTGCAAGCAGACCGGCTGGCTCGAAGTCATGGGCTGCGGCATGGTCCACCCGAACGTGCTGCGCATGTCCGGCATCGACCCTGAAGAATTCCAGGGCTTCGCCTTCGGCATGGGCGCCGAGCGCCTGGCCATGCTGCGCTACGGCGTCAACGATTTGCGTCTGTTCTTCGACAACGACCTGCGCTTCCTCGCGCAATTCCGCTAGGTCAATGCCCGACGCAACTTTCAGGAGAACAGCATGAAATTCAGTGAACAGTGGCTGCGCGGTTGGGTAAACCCGCAAGTCTCCCGTGACGAACTGGTCGCCCGCCTGTCCATGGCCGGCCTCGAAGTCGACAGCGTGACCCCCGCCGCCGGCCAGTTCAGCGGCATCGTCGTGGGCGAAATCCTCGCCACCGAGCAACACCCGGACGCCGACAAGCTGCGCGTCTGCCAGGTCAGCAACGGCCAGGAAACCTTCCAGGTTGTCTGCGGCGCCCCCAATGCGCGCCCGGGCATCAAGATCCCGTTCGCCATGATCGGTGCCGAACTGCCAGGTGACTTCAAGATCAAGAAGGCCAAGCTGCGCGGCGTCGAGTCGTTCGGCATGCTGTGCTCGGCGGCCGAGCTGCAGATCAGCGAAGAAAACGACGGCCTGCTGGAACTGGCGGCTGACGCCCCGGTTGGCGAAGACATTCGCCAGTACCTGAGCCTGGACGACGCCAGCATCGAAATCGGCCTGACCCCGAACCGCGGCGACTGCCTGTCCCTGGCCGGCCTGGCCCGCGATGTCAGCGCCCTGTACAACGTCCCGGTCACCCGCCCAGTCGTCCCGGCTGTAGCGGCTGCCCACGACGAAGTGCGCCCGGTCGAAGTGACTGCCCCGGCTGCCTGCCCACGCTACCTGGGCCGCGTCATCCGCAACGTCGACCTGTCCAAGCCGACCCCGCTGTGGATGGTCGAACGCCTGCGCCGCAGTGACGTGCGCAGCATCGACGCTGCCGTCGACATCACCAACTACGTGATGCTCGAACTCGGCCAGCCGATGCACGCCTTCGACCTCGCCGAAATCAACGGCGGCATCCGCGTCCGCATGGCTGAAGAGGGCGAAAAACTCGTCCTGCTCGACGGCCAGGAGGTCGCCCTGCGTGCCGATACCCTGGTCATCGCCGACCACACCCGCGCCCTGGCCATTGCCGGCGTCATGGGTGGCGAGCACAGCGGCGTCAACACCGAAAAAACCCGCGACCTGTTCCTTGAAAGCGCCTTCTTCGAGCCGATCTCCGTCGCTGGCAAGGCCCGTTCCTACGGCCTGCACACCGATGCCTCGCACCGCTACGAGCGCGGGGTCGACTCGCAGCTGGCCCGCGAAGCCATGGAACGCGCCACCGCGCTGATCCTGGAAATCGTCGGCGGCGAAGCCGGCCCGATCGTCGAAGCCGTCAGCGAACAGCACCTGCCCAACGTCGCCCCGGTAACCCTGCGCGCCGAACGCATCACCCAGATGCTTGGCATGGAGCTGGAAGCCGCCCAGGTCGAGCAACTGCTCAACGCCCTGGAACTGACCACCACGGCGAACGGGGCAGGGCAGTGGACCGTCAACGTCCCAAGCCACCGCTTCGACATCAGCCTGGAAGTCGACCTGATCGAAGAGCTGGCCCGGCTGTACGGCTACAACAACCTGCCGGTCCGCTACCCACAGGCGCGCCTCGCGCCCCAGGGCAAGCCGGAAACCCGCGGTGACCTGCCGAACCTGCGCCGCCTGCTGGTCGCCCGCGGCTACCAGGAAGCCATCACCTACAGCTTCATCGACCCGAAGTTGTTCGAGCTGTTCACCCCTGGCGTCGAGCCCCTGCTGCTGGCCAACCCCATCTCCAGCGACATGGCCGCCATGCGCGCGTCCCTGTGGCCGGGCCTGGTCAAGGCGCTGCAGCACAACCTCAACCGCCAGCAAGACCGCGTACGCCTGTTCGAAAGCGGCCTGCGCTTCGTCGGCCAGCTCGGTAACCTCGAGCAGCAACCGATGATCGCCGGCGTCGTCACCGGCAGCCGCCTGCCAGAAGGCTGGGCCAACGGCCGAGACGGCATCGACTTCTTCGACGTCAAAGCCGACGTGGAGGCCCTGCTGGGTTACTCCGGCGCGCTGAGCGACTTCACCTTCAGTGCCGGCAAACACCCCGCCCTGCACCCAGGCCAAACCGCCCTCATCGAGCGCGACGGCAAGCCCGTCGGCCACCTCGGCGCCATTCACCCCGAGCTTGCCAAAGCCCTGGGCCTGGACCGCCCGGTGTTCCTGTTCGAGCTGGTATTGGGTGACGTGGTCGAAGGCCGCCTGCCGAAGTTCAGCGAACTGTCCAAGTTCCCAGAAACCCGTCGTGACCTGGCGTTGATTGCAGGACGTGATGTAGCTTCTAACGCGGTGCTTGAATTAATTCGTGACAATGCAGGCGAATGGCTCACAGACCTCAGGCTGTTTGATGTCTACCAAGGTAAAGGCATTGATCCTGATAGAAAAAGCCTGGCCGTCGGCTTGACCTGGCAGCATCCATCGCGCACTCTTAACGACGATGAGGTGAACGTTACCCTGCAAAATATCCTCACCTCGCTCGAACAAAGGTTGAACACCACGTTAAGGAAATAACGGCATGGGTGCTCTGACGAAAGCTGAGATGGCCGAAAGGCTGTACGAGGAGCTGGGGCTTAACAAGCGTGAGGCCAAGGAGTTGGTCGAGCTGTTTTTCGAAGAAATTCGGCACGCACTTGAAGAGAACGAGCAGGTCAAGCTGTCCGGTTTCGGCAACTTCGACCTTCGCGACAAACGCCAGCGGCCGGGCCGCAACCCCAAGACAGGGGAAGAGATCCCGATCACCGCTCGCCGCGTCGTCACCTTTCGTCCAGGGCAGAAGTTGAAGGCCCGGGTTGAGGCCTATGCTGGAACCAAGCCATAACGACGAACTGCCCCCCATACCGGGCAAACGCTACTTCACCATTGGTGAAGTCAGCGAGCTTTGCGCGGTAAAGCCGCACGTGCTGCGGTATTGGGAGCAAGAGTTCCCTCAGTTGAACCCCGTGAAGCGGCGGGGGAATCGGCGGTATTACCAGCGCCAGGACGTGCTGATGATCCGCCAGATTCGAGCGCTGCTGTATGACCAGGGGTTCACCATTGGCGGGGCGCGGTTGCGGCTCTCCAGTGATGAGGTGAAGGATGAGTCAAGCCAGTACAAGCAGCTGATTCGGCAGATGATTGTTGAGTTGGAGGATGTGTTGGTGGTGTTGAAGAAGTGATTTGCTCCGACGAATGGAAATTTTTTTGAGAAAAAGCTTTCATTTATCAAAAGGTTAGGGTAGATTCTTCAACGTTCTCAGCGGTATCGAGAATAGAGTCGGGGCGTAGCGCAGCCCGGTAGCGCACTTGCATGGGGTGCAAGGGGTCGAGTGTTCGAATCACTCCGTCCCGACCAAATAACTCCAAAGAATCCAGTCACTTAGCGGTGACTGGATTTTTTTATGGTCGATGATTTTTCTCCGTATGCGTTTTTACCCCACTTTTTACCCCACCGATTTTCAGCTGCCTCAAGCTCACGTTGTCAGGGCATACAAGTTTGCGTTCTGTAAGATCCGAGCTGCAAAGCGTTGAATGCGAGGGCTGTACCTAGATGCAGCCGTGCCTCCGCACGGAGCCGAAGCCGGTGACAATGATGTGGTTGATTAGGAAGGTGATAGGTGGCTGAGGGAGGCCGGCGTAGTCGACTATCCGAGTTCGAAACCCTACGCTTCCGCCACTATTTTTCATCAAAGCCCTGATTTTTCGGGGCTTTTTTGTGTGTGGACGTTGTTGGTCCCCCATCTAGTCCCCCATTTTTGCTTCGGCTTCCTTTGGCCTTCTGTGGGTTCTGGTGGACGTATTGTCTTCATGTGGGTCCGTAGTCTCACGTCAGGAAAGGGGAGCAGTTCAGGTTTCACAAACACCAGGTCCGACCTTCATTTACAAGCCTGGATTACTCCCTTGCGACCGGCGCAGTCCTTCACCTGTTCCCAAGAATGCGACCTCAAAGCTGGGTTTAGAGGCGCTCATCATGACGCCTCGGAATCCAACAGAAGGGGTTTCAGGCAGGTCTGACAGCCACGCTGCTGCTCATGCCCTGTACCTTGAGCACATAGCCGCCACTCTCCTGAACAATCTTGGCTTGAGGCATGTAGGCGTAGAAATATTCGTACTGATAGACCGCCTGCTTCCACTTCCTGCCACCATAGCACTCAAACACAGTGTCAGTATTCTTAAAGCCCTTGAATGCGCCGCGCAGTTGCCCTTCGCAGATGACCATGGTTGACACTCCTAGTGGTTGGTCGCCATGAGCCTCTCGGTCATGACACATGTGCATGCATTGACCGCTGGCAACCAATCCGGGGCGTGTTGCCTGCAGTGCTCCTCAGTTCAGGTTGTAGCCAAATTCTCGGCTCAGCAGAATCTGCTTCCAGTGGCTTTCTCGTGTATCGATCTCTCCTAGCATGGCATGAATATCAGCGATCTCCAGAATTGAGAATCTTAGGTGCCGCTGCCGCCCGGGAAGGGCGTCGATGCCAAACTCTTTTTTCAAGGCAACGTTACCACCGTGTGCAGTGGCCGCGTATGTGCACCAGCGCCCCCAAATGCCGCTTTCGCCGTCGGCCTTGCCGCCATACAGTTTACCGGTTTCACTGTCTGTGATCAGATAGACGCCCTTGACGTTCGACAATGCTGCAGGTTGGAATGTTTTGGCGTACGACGATATCGAGATGTTCTTTGGTCAAGTTGACCGACTTGAAACCTGGGAAATCACCTATCGTTAGACGCTTGGGAAGCAACTCCGAGACGACAAAGTCATTCTCCAGGGTTTTGCCCAGTGGGTACGAATGGCGTTGTTTGTACGTGCTCTTGAGGTAGAGGCGACCTACCCATTCCTCGGCTGCTTCTATGCGTTCCAGGTCGTAGATGTAGTGACTTCGCGGCTCGGCATGATGGACGCAACCCTTCCTGCGAAACAGTCCCGCAAAGAGCCAGCGAGTAGGGCGTCCCGCCTGGATCAGAGAAACGACGTACTCCTTTTTGAAGTTCTGCTGGGATTGCCAAGACTGCCACCTGTCAAAACGGCCTTCCAGGAACACGTCGAGCGGGCGTTCCTCGCCGTTGAATCGCGCAAGGTGAACCTTCGCGGTGCTGGGAGTAAAGGCCGGCTCCCATTGTTTGATCAGGTCAAAAATCAGCATAGAGTAATGTCCGTCTGAGCTTCATCGCGCTTTGCGATTTTTCCATCGTGTGGCGAGCCCCCTCATGAGGGAGCTTGAACCGAAGATATTCTGGATGATATTGAGGTCGTCCTCGGCCATCCCTGCGGGTTTAACATCTCTCAACACGGCCTCGGTACCCAGGCTCTTGGCCCAGGCAGCCATGTAACCTTTGGCTGTGTCCGATCCGCCGTTTCGCAGTTCACTTAGTAAGGTCTGAGCGAACGAGAGCCGATCTTCTTGGGTCAGGAAGCGCTTGTTGATCTCAGGGCGGAGGGTGTTGACTGATGTCCAGGTGAGGGGGCTATCTGTCATTTCGAGTAACCCGAGCGCCAGTTGGGGCACCTCATTTGACTCTTTCTCGCTTTGCCCCCCTTCAGCACGAATCACCTGCTGGAACAGCCGGGCCCGCTGCTCATCATTGGTGCCATCGTCGAGCAGCAATTTTTTGAGGTTACCGTAAGCTTCTGCGCCAAGTGCCCTGCACCACAATGACAAGGCCAAGTCAGTATCCTGAATTCCCCCACGCTTTCCTTTAAGCAGGACAGCTCTTGTCGCTTCAAGATCTTCAAGGATGGAGAGGTGTGGAGTGATCGCTTTCCATGCTCGCTCCAGTAACAGGACTTCCTCGTTCTTGTTGTAGTCGATCGCATCAGCCAAATCGGAGATCTGTGCAACGGACAAATCCTTTCTGCCTGAGCTGAGGAAATCAACGGCCTCCGCTGGTCTTTGCTGCCACACGATGCATGCTGTTTCGTCCAGTGTTGACGACAGCGACTCCGGTACCACTCCATTGTCCAGCATGCTATTCATGGAAGCGAGAGTGTGCTTTCCAGCGAAGCCTGGGTTAGACGCTGCTGTTTGCCTTGCCTCCATGAACAATGCTTGAGGCTGATATCCGTTGGGAAGCTGCTCCTGGGTTGGCCATTGTCCTGCCAGGTGGCTGTGAAGGGGGTCGAAGGACTGTTGGTACGACTTGGCAGTGGTAACAAGTTTCTGCAACGCCGGGCCTAGTACCGCTGAACTAGCATGGATAAAGACTTTCGAAAGTCCTGGCATCAGGTGTGCGAGGTAGCTGTCCCACTCGCCGGCCTTGCCCGCTAGAGTCGGAAGAAGCTTGTCGAGGTGTCCTCTGAGATATTGCTGGCCCCACAGTTTCGCCTGGATATGGGTCGCTGCGCCGGTATAGAGAGCCTCGTCTTCATCGTCGAATTCCGAGCGCTGAGTCATCCCTGTCAGGTGATTGGCAAGCTCCTCTTGGCCCTCCTCAATCAAGCTTTCGTAGACCAAGAACAATGCATTCCGGCACTTATTCGGAACGCGCTCAAGTGGTCGCTTGATCCAGCGTTGCGCCACGCTGTGAAGCGCTCGCTCATTGTGAACGACGAAGGTATGAAACACTTCAGTAGCGTCGTTCTCATAGCCCTCGATGGCGCTCAGGAGGACGCAGAGATCGGCGTAGGCTTCATGCTGCTGGTTATCGAAATAGCTGAGGCGTTCAGCACCCAGATCGGCCACAAGGCGGAATGCACGCTTGTAGTCCAGCGGCAAGTCCTGGAAGTCTGAGACCCTTCGTACGAATCGAGAGAGGCACTCCACAATCTGTTCTACATGGCCGTGAGCGAGGTGACGCTCGAAGGCCTGCATGACACATTCGGTTATCTCGGTTGAGTGCATCATGGCAACGGATTTTACCTGTTCCCAAAGTCGGTCACGGCTTTCATCCCCCTCGCTGGCCATGGACTCCCAGACGACGCTGATACGCTGAGCCAGGAGTGACATGTCGAGAGTGTCCAATTCCTCGAAGTCATCGCTAGTATTTTCTTCAAAGTCATGCAGCGCTCGGGTCAGTTGCTCGACGTAGGTGGAGCCGATTTCTGGCAAGAGTGCTTGCTCGTACGTGTCCATCCAGCGTTGTAACTGGCTAAAACCAAGCTTGTAGTTGCCCGTAGGTGCGGTGACATTGCGCTCACAGAGCCACGCAAAGAGCTGGTCTTTAGCGTGGACAGGAAGGGTGTGATCTTTCAGAACAGTCAGCACAATGCCTGCAGCCCCAATAGCCATGGCAGCGGCTTCGTCGATGTTGGGCGCTTGGCCTGAGGGCAAGCGCATGGAGATGTTCTTGCCATTAGTGAGCAGTTCTTCGATGAGGACACAGGAGATCTGTTGTTGGTCGATCACGTTGGCCACAGCAACTATTCGGCCAATTTTCTCGACACCTAGGAGTGATCTGAGCTCGCCTGACGTGACGATATCGTTGCTCAGTATGCCCAGCACCAAATCCCGGGTGCGCGGTGGCAGGCGATCAATGATGTCAGCGACAACGCGCATGGCGTTGTATTTGAGCGACTGCTCAGTACGATGAAGCTCACTAAGCATGGTGTGTAGCAACTGCATTTCCTGATCGCTCAAGAAGTCGTTCGCGCGAGGTGAGAGAGCTTCCAAGAAACCTTGAGTATCGCCAGATACCAGATGGCCGTAGATTCTTGAAGCCTGTCCTCCATAGCGCCGGGTGACTGAGTCTTCAGAGAGCAAGAGAAGGCTCTGGAGAGAGTCCGGCCATGGAACGCCGACGAGGCTTGCAAGGAATTGGCGCAGGTCTCGACAACCCTCAACCAAGATCGTCTTACCATCATCGTCTGCTTTAACGTATTGCTTGAGTATGTGCTGAGCTTCAATCGGTTCGTCTTTGAGCAGTGTCTGCCTGACCATGAGGTTGGTCAGGCGTTGAAGTAGCTGTGGATCATCCTGAAGGTCACGATAAAACCCTGGAAAGCTCACGCGTGCGGCGCTCAGCGCACCGAGTGCTATAGGGTGTTTGGTGACTGCACCTTCATGCAACCCACCTGGGCGCTCACTGCCGACAGCATCAAGCTCTCGGGCCTTGGCCAACCACCACGTTTGAGTAAATGCGTTGACGATCTGAAGGGCGTTACGGGGGTCGGTGACGTTGATGTGAATCATCCGATCCACTACCTGTTCCACTGAGGCGCCTTTCTCAGCAACCTCTTTGACCAGCTCGGGGAAACCCTTCAGCTTGGCAAGCGCGAACTGGCGCATGTCATTGCGAGGCGGCGGGGGTATCTCCAAACGGAACTGGAAGATGCGATCTAGGTAGCGCCGTGCGTCGGTGGGGTTGAAGATCGAGCCTGGTTGTTCTGGGTTGCCGCGCCGGCGAGACAGGGCGTCTGCGACCTTACCTTCGTCACAGGAAATGACAAATACGAGCCCCATGTTCTCTGGCAGTTTATCGCTAGGGATCTCCATGAAGGTTCTAACAGCGTCAAGGCCTAAGACCATCTCTTCAGCGGAGAGTCGATCGAGGTCGTCCACGAAAATGACCAAACGCTCAAAGGGCACCGAGTTACCATTTGTTGGCTTGAATGTACGGAGCTGCTGAAGCAGCAGATCTTCGTACTGCTCTGCGTTGACGCTGGGCAGATGCACTCGCGTTACCGTGTTGAACGGATTGACGGGGACTGGCTTCATCAATTTCATGAGGTAGCCATACAGACCGCTGAACGCAAGAGTGAACAGTCCTTGGGCATTGCCGTCACTCAATGGCAAATACAAGAGACCGAGTACGCCCAACGCAACGTAGCCGGCAAATGCGATCAGAAAAGCAGGGAGTGGAGCCGCCCAGCTTGTCAGGTGCTCTCCAATAAGCTGCAAGGTAGTTTTGCGAGTGGTTGTCGTGTGGGTGACGTTTCGATAGAGGTCATCCTGCAGTTTCCCTTCATCGCCGCCCAGTTCAAGGAAGACATGGCGAAGGAGCGCCCGCTTGATATCCTGCTCTTTTCCTCCGAACCGCCAGGCGTTGAAGGTGATGCTTCTGTAGCGTTGGCTTCTAGGTCGACGCCCGCCGGCTACTGACGTGTCATCTGCGAGCGCGCGAGTATATAGTTCTTTGACCGAGCTCTTGCCGGTACCCCAGCCGCCCAGCAAGCCGATGCTGAACGGTGGCATGTGGCCTTCTTCCTCGACCAAGCAGCGCAATGCTTGAGCGTAATGCCGATGGCCAAAGGCGTCTTGGTCTTCGGTTTCAATGTGGCGATCCAGCACGGCAGGCAGAGTGCGGCGGGAATCGAGCATACGATCATCCCTTATCAGTATGGCAAATGGCTATTGTCAGGTGAGCATACTGGTCGCTGCTGTTTGAGGCCAGTGGGCGCGGCGAGATGTGCGAAATCGTGAGCGCCCGGGATGGTGACATGTCGCAAGAAATCATGGGGTAGCCGATAGACAGTGTCCAGAGGGGGTTGTACTGTCTGTGCGAAAGTGGCGCTAGGCCACTACTTGCCGGCTTCTAGAGGGAATTAGAGTGCGTGTTAAATCGATCAAGCTAACCAATTTCAAGAAATTCAAAGATGACCACCTTGAGTTCAACGACGATGTGAACATCTTTGTCGGCGATAACAATGCCGGTAAGAGCACCATTCTGGAAGCTTTGGAAATCGTTCTTAACTACAACTACCGGGGTCGTCCCTTTGGCACCGAGTTCACGCCAGACATTTTTAATAAGGACGCTGTCCAGCAGTTCCTAGATTCCGACAAATCGGCCAACTACCTGCCTAGGTTAGTGATCGAGGCGTTCATCGACGGCGTGCCTGATTATCGCGGCGCGAACAATTTCTTGAAGGTGGATGCCCAGGGCGTCACGGTGCAAGCGTGCTTCGATGCCTCACTTGAGGACGTCTATGCCGACTACCTGAAGACGAAACCCAACATCACAAGCATTCCGGTCGAGTTCTACAAGCTGGAGTGGCTGGATTTCGGATGGAACCCCATCAAAGCCGTGGCCAAGAAATTCAGGGCGTTGTACATCGATCCGACCCGTATCCACCCGACCTTGGGTAAAAATCAGTACATTTCGACCATTCTGAACACCGCTTTGGACAAGGAAGAACTGGTCAAACTGACGCTCAACTATCGTGAAAATCAGCAGGTGTTCAACGATTCGGGTGAGGTCAAAGCGGTCAATGCGGGCTTGGATGCAGATCACCTAATCACTGACAAGAAGCTCTCCATTGCAGCGAGTACCTTGCCAGCTGGGTCTATTCAGACCGGGCTTCAGCTTGAGGTGGATGACGTGCCATTTCAGTTCATCGGGAAGGGTGAGCAGAGCAATGTGCAGATCAAGCTCGCCATTCAAAACAAGTCGAAGGATATCGATCTGGTAATGATGGAGGAGCCGGAAAACCACCTCTCGCACACCAATCTCAACAAACTGGTGCACTACATCGAGAAGCAGCGTGGCACCAAGCAGCTGTTCCTTACGACTCACAGTTCGTACGTTCTTAACAAGCTGAGCATCGACAAGATCTGTCTTGTGCAATCAGGCTACCAGCGTCTACATAAGCTGGATCCCGATGTCGTCAAGACCCTCAAGCGGTTGCCAGGCTATGACACTTTGCGCGTGGCGTTGTCACGGAAGGTGATTCTGGTAGAAGGGCCGTCCGATGAGTTGGTGCTCAAGAAAATTTACTACCGCAAGCATGACCGTCTACCGGAGCAGGATGGCATAGATATCATCGTGGTTCGCGGAGTCGGGTTCGATACCTTTATCTCTGTTGGTAAGGAGATTGGTACCCGGATCAACGTCCTCAGGGACAATGACGGTGACTATCAGAGCAACGTTGTGAAGGCCCGAGACGATTATGCGGCCTTTGCAAACATCAAGCTCATTTCCTCAGCCAAAGACGAGGAGTTCTCGCTTGAGCCCGCAATGATTTACGCCAATGCGACTGATCTGAAAACGCTGAACGCCTTCGCGAAGGAAGTGCTATCCACGCAAACCTTCAATCTCTATAAGGAGGAAGCCGGATTGGATAAACGTCGCGAATTTCTGATCAATTGGTTCAAAAGCGTCAAGGGCAATGGCAAGGGGGCGCGCAAGGTCGATTCGGCAATCAAGCTTTTCGATGGGAGTCTGGATTTCAAGTATCCGGCATTTCTAGATGAGGTGTTCGACTTTGGCTAATGAATTTTGGATCGCTGGAGCCGGGTCAGGCAAAACCCACAAAATCATTGAAGATGCTATCGAAGTCATCAAGGCGGGTGGACGCGTGTTGGTCGTTACCTACACGATGAGCAACCAGGCCGAATTGCGTTCTCGCTTCGTCGAGGTGTACGGCAGAAGCTGTGACGATTTTGTCGTCAAAGGTCTGTTCTCTTTCTACTTGGAAGACATGGTGAGACCGTACCAACACTTTGTGTTCCCTCAGCGTATCACTACGACAATGTTCACGGAGCAGAACCCTCACCTGATCCCGGGTACGAAGACTTGGTTTCCCAATAGAGGGGAGAAGACCGAGGACGGCTTGAACCCGCTCCATTATCTGACCTCTTGTAAGACAAAAGCCTATACCGGCTTGCTCGCGAAATTGGCGACGAGGGTCTCGGCTGCGTCTAAGAATGCTCCTGCTAAGCGGCTGAAGGAAATTTATCAGCGGGTCTTTTTCGATGAGGTTCAGGATCTGGTGGGCTGGGATTACGACGTCATCAAGGCGCTGAGTAAGGTCATGCCTGACTCGATTTGCTGTGTCGGTGATTTTCGTCAAACCATTTACACGACTACGTTCGGCCACAAGGCGCCGGAAACGCCGCTGCAGAAGATCCAATACTTCCAGCGCTTGAAGTTTGAACAGCGCTCGCTGCCGAAGAACCGTCGATGCATCCAGGACATCTGTGATCTGTCCGACACGATTCACCCCGGTCTTTACGACAAGACTCTGTCAGAAGTAGAGAGCGTTCCTGATGAAGTGGCCCACCACTACGGCGCCTTCGTCATCAAACGCTCACAGGTGAGCGAGTATCTCGCTGCGTTCAAGCCTCAGGTCTTGCGATGGTCGTCGTCTATGGGCAAAAGCTATTTGCCGCCTAGCCTGGCCTGTCACACCTTCGGCTCCAGCAAAGGTCTTGGGTTTGATCGCGTTCTGATTATCTCTCCGGACAAACATCTCAAGTATTTAGGCGGTGACCTTCAGGTTTTCGATAAGGACAAAACGGAGGAGTCCAGGAACAAGCTGTACGTGGCTATCACCCGCGCGAGGTACAGTGTTGCATTCGTGGTCGAAGATGAGCATCTGGAAAATATTCAGTTGCCGCTTTGGAATGGTATGGGGCAAGCCGTTGCTGAGCTGGTGTTTTAGTCATGGACGAAGACGGGCCTCCCTTTGATGGCGGCTCGACTGTGGCTTCATTGAATCCGGGAGTGAAGATCACGGTCTCGAACGCACGGTGCCCCTCACTGGCCCAGAGTGCAGACAGGTTCCCATGGCCTTGCCATAATCCGCGTGACTTAGCAATGCTATTATCGATAACCGAGCGATCATGGGCATCGGAAGCTCAATGGCGTGAATTATCGCGGTTAGGGTAAATACGAGCGCAACTAGCTTCCATCGCAGGGTTGCGTAACTACCCAGATATTTGCAATGAAAGGAATGGGTTTGCAGTTGGAGTGACATCGGCAATGCTTGCTGCTTCGAGAATAAGGTAGCCATTTAGGAGGCTTGTTTTGCGAGGGCCTCTTACCGTGCAGGTCCATATGTTCTGTCCGTTAGCTCGTTTCTGATGAATACCCAGCCTCTCAAAGTGACGTTGAATGTGGCGCCAAGGTGCAATCTCATCGTCCGTTTTCGCCTGCTCCGGATGCTCCGCGGCGTAGCGTTGAAAAATGCCCGGAGTGACCAGGAAAAAAGTACCCTCCACGGTGTGGACTTTGGCCTTGCTGTCGTTAATCACCAATCGATGACTGCGTAGACCGTCGCGCAGCCACTCTAGAAAGGCCACTCCGATGGTATCCTGGGGCGGTGCAGTTGCAGACTGCTCGCTTCTAGTGCTTGGGTTGGTCTCAGGCTGACGCGGCTCCTCCAACATATTCATCAGATCGTCGAGGTAATCGAAATCCTGACTCTGGGGAGCGGCGGCCGGCCGCGTCTTATCCGCGGCAGTTTGCGGCCCAGCTGTACTCGATTCGCTGGTTTCACTAGTTGGCAGGGGGGCGACCGTCATCGGTTCAACCTTGCCGCTAAAGCAGTCTGGCCTGGACTCATCGGCCCAGATCAGGCTCGGCTGCAGACGGAGGAAGGTGAAGCGGTGCTGCCAGTCACCGTCCGTGACAGTGGCGTTCCAAACCGCTTTGCCTTCCGGTGTAGCTTCTACTAATCCATGGGACTGCAGCTCATCGAACAAGGTAATGTTGGAAGAGGGGATACCGTCCACGGCCTGAGCCAACAGATGCGCCCGCAGCTTGTCGATCATGGTCTTGCTGACCAGCCACAGGTGGTCTTCGGTGAGCCAGCCGGCCGCGCCGGGCTGGTTGAGTTTGAACTCGTTCTTGAGCAAGTGGCGCAGTCCTGTCAGCAGATGATGCTGCAGCGAGTGCTTGGGTGCCTGCAAAGCCTTCGCGGGATTGCCACCGATGTTTTGCGCGGTGGACACCCGGTCAGCCTGCAGCACCAATTCCCCGAGGGTCCCAGCGTGCTCGTAGTGGTCGGCGAGCAGAAACAGCAATTGACTCCACAATTCGGGGTAATCGCTGAGCCAGTCGAGGAGGGCGGGCGACAGGATCTGCGTATAGAGCAACCCCGCCGCGGCACCGTGCAGCTTGTAATCGCGGCCTGGGTGGTAGCGGAAACGGTAGGGCTGGCTCAGCGGTCCGTGCCAGGGGTGCCAATGTTCGGCATTCTGACACTCGACCTGCAGGTCTACGGCGATTTTGCCGATATCATGGAGCAGAGCACCATAGGCAATCGCGGCGCTCCAGGCATCGGCCTGAGCGGCTTGGTCTTCCGGTGCAGCACCGCTGGGAAGTAGATAGGATTGACGGAGCTTCAAGCTGCAGGCCACCAGTTCCAACCCATGATCGAGCATGCCCCCGGGATAGGCGTGATGATGGCTTTCGCTCGCCGGGAGTTGCTGTACGAAGCTGGCGTAGCGGCGGATGGGCTCGAGGTAGAGCCGATCAAACTGCGCTTCGGAGAGGGCCGTGTACTGCCAAATGCGTTCGAGCAGCTTTCTCCGGTGATCGGCGGCGAGTAGAGATTCGGCCGACCGGGGGAGCATGAAGCCCTCGGCGATGGGCGTGGGAGGGGGCTCTGCCGCCTCACCTTTTTGAAATATTAGCCACCAGCGTTTCATCGCATGACCTGCTGTTCGTTCGGGAGGTCCTTTTGCCTTTTCGGATAGAGCTCTTACCCTTGCGCCCCCTTCCATTGCCGCCGTTACCCTTTACCGCCTTGGCCTTTTTCGCATGTGTGATAATTCGAATCCAGGTCCATCGGGATCGGCGGCCGCTCGGAATAGCGGTCCCTTTGTTCAGGGCGTAGACTGCCCGGCATGATTTCTAGAGCAGGGGCGCTGATGACGTTGAGTGATGCGGTATTGGTCGTGTTATTGGCTGATCGGATTCATGGCACGGATGCGGCCATCCGATCTGCGGCCAAGCGCTGTGCGAAAAAACTGCCCCGCAGTCAGCGCGATATCGTGTTTAAGATCGGGAACAGCGCAAACCCGCGGCAACTTGTGGCTCACCTGTGTCAGCACTTGTCTGATTGAGCGACCAGGCGAGGTGGTTTTAACCGGCGTTGTGCAGGAGCGCGTGCGCTTCAAGTAAACCCTCGGCTAAAGTCGCGGTCTCAGTTATTATCCCTGCACTTGTCCCACGCTTAGGAATATTGTTCATGTCCAAACTTGCCGAGTTCAAAGCACTGGAAGCGCAACTGGCCGCGCAGCTGCAACAGCTGGATGCCATGAAAAACGACTCCGGTTTGAAGCAGGAAATCGAGTTTGAACAGAAACTGAAAGCGTTGCTGGAACAGTACGGCATGGGCCTGCGCCAGGTGATCAGCATTCTGGATCCGTCCAAGGGCCTGAGCGTACCGACCGCGAGTGCGTCCAGCAGCCAGCGCAAGCCTCGCGAGGTGAAACGCTACAAGCATCCACAGAGCGGTGAGGTTGTGGAAACCAAGGGCGGCAACCACAAGATCCTCAAACAGTGGAAGCAGGAGCACGGTTCGGACACCGTTGAGAGCTGGGTACAGTAATCACTGGCTTGCTGATAGCGGCAAAAGTCGCGCTGCAGACAAAATAAAGGCCCCGGATAGGGGCCTTTTTGCTGGGTGAGTGGAATCACGCGGTGAGTCGAGCTGGCGTATCCGTGGCTTGGTCAGACTGCAAGGCCAACAGGTACTCAGAGGCTTCCCGAGCCTGACCACTGGCGCGGAAAATGGCTCGTTTGTCCTCCTTAAGTATCTTCAGCCAGGACGCCAGGTATTCCTCGTGACGCAACTCACCCGTGGTACCGGTGAGTGCGCAGAGAAACGCGGCGCCCATTTCTGCGACCAGCTCCTCAAAGGCATACGCCGTGGAGCCGAATGCATGCCCGCCGGTGATACCTTCACGGTTCAGACGCGAGCGGTGGCCCGACCAGTGTGTCAGCTCATGCAGCGCCGTTGCGTAGTAGCTGCCGACGTCTTCGAACTGCGCCTTCGTAGGTAGTTGGATCAGATCACGAATAGGCTGATAGAACGCGTCATCGCTGTATCGATGCTCGATGCGCGCACCGCTGGCGACCAGCAGTTGCTCTGCTGGTTTATGATCAATGAAGGTCGACGGCTCAGTGTGCTCGGTGGGGGCTGGCTCGTCGTCAGACAAGCCTTCGGTCTGCTCAATGTTGAACAGGCAGTGCGTGCGCAGGAGTGCGAACTGCACCAACTTGATGTTGCCCTGTTCATCGCGAACGACTTGGCCGTCCTCGTCACGTGCCTCCTTGCTCATCGGTTTGTACAGTACCGCGAGGGTGGATTGCTCGCCCTTGCGCACATGGCCGCCAGCCTTGCGTGCCTGATTGAAGGTCAGCCAGCGATCCTGGGTGAACCCTCGCAGGCGGGCCTCAGCCCACAAGAGTGGAACGTTGATGCCAGCGTAGGGCCGGCGGGTAATGGCGTTGATGGGGAATGGGGAGTCAGCGCTCGAACCTGCGGTGGTCCAAGGTTTAATCCAAGGGATCACGCCTTGGCTCAGGGCACTGACGATCTTGTTGGTGACGTCCAGGTAGATGTCGGACATGGCGTTCTCCGTTCGTGAAGGGGGAACGCTGCCCGGCCGGGAAGCGTTCCCGGTGGGGGTAGAGGAGGCTGCGGCGGTGCTGAATGGGTCAGAGGGCGGCGATGTCTACCGTGCTCTCATCAGGCAGTCGGACAAGCAAAAAAGCCGGGCCGCTGCTTGGTATGACACGAGCCAGCTGAAGCTGCGGCAGATGGGCAACTTCTGAAGTTCCGTTGCTCAGCAGGTCGAGTTGCAGTTCTATGGGACGGTGCAGGGCAAGCGGTGCAGAAGTCAGCGCGCTATTGAGTAGTTCTGCCAAGCGCAGTGCGGACTGTCCAACTGGCTCCTCGCCTGTGGCAGGTTCAATGAACTGCCGCCAGACACCTGGGCTCAGCACAATGGCAGTGGAGAGGTGGTTCATGCTAGACATGGTGGCCTCCGGTTAGTAGATTCCGCGTCACCTTTCTGAGGTTTGGTATGGATTTGCCCGATCCGATCAACCTGCCAAGCAGGGAGCGTCCGTCCATTAAAACGCGCCTGAACGTGGGGTCAATCTCCCATCCTGACCTCTTTTGAACGGCTCTATCCAGGGCGTTCCAAGGAAGACTATCGGCCTTGAATTCCTGACCAGCGGCGATCTCCAGTCAGTCTGAACGTAGTGTGTAATGCCTCCCGAAAGGCCCGCTAGGTGCCTCTCGGGAAGCGCGAAGTGCTCGCTTTTACGTTCAAGCTTTTCCCGCAGGATCAACTTCGGCGGCCAGGTACAGGTGGGTGGAGGTGGCCTCCACCACCAGCGATCCTGCAGTGCCACGAAGGCTGGCGAGAACGGGATCGTCAATTTCAAAGTACTCGGCAAAATCATCGCCGCCGAATTCATCGCGGGCGCGATTCCACCAGGTGTCGAAGTCGTCGACGTCGGGGTTGCAACCGGTGGCATAGGCCACGCGTTTACGCCCACCGCCATCTGGTTTGCTTTCGCCAACCTCTGACATGAGGTAGACGCCGTGGTCTTTGACCAATATCACTCTGCAACCATTGATACCGGCCTCTGCCAACACGGCATGAAGTTCAGTGCCTGTGAAACGCAGCATGATGAGATCCTCCAGAAGGTGCGGAGGAATGCCACCCATGCGGGAGAATTCCCAGCACTGGAATGGATTGGGTTGGGTGCGTCGAAGACGCGGGCTCTGTGAGCTTTGGGGATTAGAGGGCGTTCATCACCGGGGAACGGTGACCATGCGAGCTGCCGAACGCGAATCGCATTTGGGGATAACCATCACATACGTGACGTAGCCTCAAAGGTTATGGCTACCTGGGATGCTGGAGAACCAGCGATTGCACAACTGGTTTAACAAGCGAACCGACATAGCGTCAATGGTGCTTTTCGCATGAGTTTCAGGTCTAGGTCCATTGAGTGCCACCGGCGATAATTGGCGACTGCCAAGTGATCAACGGTCATTGAAATCAGCGGCAAAGGAGTAAGCTAAGGCTTGGATCCAAATTAGCTGTAGCGGCTCTGTTCCGGGCGAAGTTACGGCTAGGGAGGTGATCAAATGTCGACTCTACATTCTGCCACTTCCGGCCGGACCCGCATCGGCAGATTTTTTATTTACGCCGCTGTAGGGGCCGGGCGGATGGTACGCCGGCTCGAAGCGACAGTTTTGGAATCCAGAGTTCTGGCATCCGTCCCTTTCAAGTACCGCTTGGTTGGTATGCGACTGTTCAAGCTAGCCTTCGTGCTTGCAGTTGCGTCTGTCGCGCTTGTCCTGGCGATGGGAATCGTTGCTCTGTGGATCATGGCGGCGCTGCCTATCAGTGCACCCGATAACGAGGAGCCCGGAGTGCATGAGGTTAGTCACCCTCAACATCAGCACAAATATCCAGAGCTGTATGACGAATATGGGTCGCTAAGATAATGTTTTATTTAAACTTCTGGACGCCGCTCATAATCTGTGAAGTGCCTCTTGCAGCTTGTGTCTGAGCGGCCTCTGTTCCACGAGTAAGAAGTGTTTGCATACCACCTCCAACGTTGTATCCCGCCCAACTCATCGCACCTATAACAAACATTGGTAACAACACAAACATCGCCCCCATCACGTACTCGATGACCTGCGCGGTTACCGTTCCGTCCATGAACCCTGCTGTCGGCAACGACAACAGTGCCTGGTCTGTGGCTGAGACCTGGTTGTATAGCGTTTCCAGCATGCTCGAATCGACCCAGCGCGCAAGCTCCCACCAGAACGTCAGCATGTGCAGGGTGAACAGCGCGAACGTGATCGTCATGAGCGCCTTCAACTGGTAGGTGCTGATCAGCAGCACCAGGGGCAAGCTGATGATGGTGCCCATGATCAGGAAGGCCTGAACCATGGGTAAGGCGGCACGCAAGGCATTCATCGCTGGGAAGTTGCTGAAAGAACCCAAGGCCAGGCCGGTGTTGGTGGCCAGGTTGTTGAGCCCTTGCGTCAGTGATCCGCCCCGGGCACTGCTGCCGTAGTCCTGGAATACCTGCCCAGGGGCCATACTCAAGGACTGCTGCCGTGGGCTCACCAGCTCGCGCAAGGTGGCGTCTTCGATCTCTGTGGACGTACGCCCGGTCAGCCAACCTCGCAGTTGCGACATCAGCGATGGATCGACCTCGGCCACCAAGCGATCACGTAATCCGATGGTGCCATCGCTCCACCACTGCTTGCAGGTGGGATAACCGGCACCGTTGTCGAGCTGAGGCAGAGAGGTATCTCTCGTCTCGTCGTATGGCCAATCGACCCTGGGCATTCGCGAGCGATCGGTATCGTAGTAACCCGGTGTATCGAGCAGGTAGGTCGAGCCGATCCAGGACGCGTCGTAGCTCTGCGCTTCGTCGAGTTCGGGTCGATTGGTAAACAGCCGTGAGCGCGAAAAACCGTAGCAGTCTCGGGTGAAGTCGGCGACCTCCTGCAATAGCACCTGGTCATTGATCCGCGAGCTGTCGATCTCCATCCGCATTGCGCGTATGTCGGGTGCGCAGGGAATCGATGCAGTCGCGGCGGCGGTGATGCCTTTGCTCATGGCATGCACCAGGAACCACCACACCGGCACGTTCGCGGATTTCTCTCCGATGGTGTTGAAGGTTATGCCCCAAGCCGTATCCGCAGGTTTGGCCACGGAAATCCCGCAGCGCTGGCTCGCCGCATCGTCAAAGCTCACGGAGGACAGGTTGATCGGAAAGAACGGCATGCAGCCAAACATAATGACCACGTAGCTCATCCACAGCCGGTTCTCGACGCGAGGGATCGACAATAGCCCCTTGTTGCCCTCGTCGGCGCCTTGCTGACGGGCCGACAGCCATTCCTGCAGGATGATCGCGCCAAACGGAGCGGCGAACAGCCCAGTGTCCGCCAATGTGTTCCAGATGCCGTTGTTGATGATCCAGGCCAGCAGCGAAAGGTAATACTCGAGGTAGCTGTTGGTGCTCATGTTCATGGTTGCACCTCACACGCGGGACAGTTCGACCAGGATGATCGAGCTGAAGCAGATCAATCCCAGGCGCTTCAGCCGTTGTTGATCTGCAGGCGTGGGCCGCCTGCGCAACGCTGCGGCCCAACCGGCAAAAATCAGGGTGTACAAGAGAGCGCGCCAGTATGCGAAGTAGGGCGTTGTCCCTCGCGGTGGTTCGAGCCAGTCCATCTGCGCCACGGACAGGTGCAGGGCAGTCCAGGCCATCAGCAACATGCCCAGCATGGTGCCGAGGATCATCAGCACACGTGCGAGCGTGGACCTCACCGAAAACAAGATCATTGCGTGCTCCTCTCCTGTTCGGCCCGGCGCAGTCGGTCCGGCTCCGGATCACGCTGATCGATGCTACGCGAGGCGTCGGCACCGCCGGCGTGGCGATCGAGGACCAGGCTGGCGGTATTGGTGGCCAGCGACTGGCGTACCTGTAGCTCGGTTTGCAGCAGGCGGATCTCGCGCTCCAGCGTTTCGACGTTGCTGTTGAGGGCGTTGGTGGCGGGCTGCGCCGAAGCCACGTTGGGCTCGTGGCTGCCGGCAAACAGCGTGCGCTGCAGCAGCATCGCTTTGTAGATCACGCTCGACAGCGCGGTCTCGCTGGCCAGGCGTCGGGCGAGCAGGTTCTGATCGGGGTCGTCGCGTAACCCCTCGATGACACCGCGGGAGACCTGCAACAACGGGCTGGAGACCTTGCCCAAGTTCTCCGGTGTTGGCTGCTCGGCGCCAGAAACCATGCGTTGCAAACCTTCCAGGTTTTCCGTGTAGGTTTCCTGGATCAGCGGCGACAGGCCGGTACCGGCAGTTACCCGCAGCGTCTCGCAGTCGTCGCAGGTCTCCACCTCGGTTTCCCCGAGCACACGCGTCGCCCACTCGGAGGCCTCCTCGGGACTCGACCAGGCTTGGCAGATGGCACCATTCTGGCAACCCGAACCAAGAGCTGAGGTATCCCCGACCGCTCGGTTGTGAAGCAGGTTGTACCCGGCTTTGACCACGTCCGATGTCACCCGGATGGGTTGCTGGCCATTGCCACCGGCTTTCTGCCCGCCGACCCAACTGACGCCGTTGTTGCCGTTGTTGGATTCGGTGTCCTTCACCGCCGTCACGGCATCACCGCCAGACTGCTCGAGGTTGTGCTGCATCTCCTGGTTCTGCGCCAGCGCTCCCCAGCCGGCCTGGTCGACCTTGTCGGCCATCTTCGCCGCCATTGCCTGGCAGGTGAGCTTGGAGCGATCAAAGTCAATCCGTCCCTGCAGAACACCATTGCTCAGCAGCTCATAGAGCCCGGGGTTGGCCCGCTGGATGATCATCGCTGGCAGCGACATCACCGCCTGGGTGGCGTTCTGGATGACGTTGCCCATGATCTGCTGGAAACCCTGGGTGGCACCATTGAGCTGATTCTGCAGGGTGTTCGATAGGTTCATGTTTCCGCACATCATGTTGGCGCGCCATGACATGCCCACGCCAAGGCCATTGGGTCGGTAGAGCGACGAGGGCGCTCCTGCCGCCGAACCGCCGCCGATGGTGTACATCACCCGGTCGTCCAGCACCGGAGCCTGGTCACCAAGGTGGTAGCCGTTCTCGGCGGCGTGGCCCACGGCATAGACGAGGATGCACAGCAAACCGAGCGAGAGGGTATTCATCATTGGCCTCCGTCAAAATCGATGCTGAACAGGAAGGTCTGGCCCATGCGCTGGCAGCAGCGGTAGGGCCGCCACAGCGACCAGGCATAGGCGCCGTCGGCGCTCTGGATCGTTGGGCTGGGGAAGATGGCGCAGGTGTTCTGGATCACCGGCGTGAGCAATTGCCAGCGGTGGTTGTTGACGTTGTTCTCCAGCACCGGCTGCGGCGGCCAGTAGCCGGGCGCAGGCATTGGCTGCAACGGTCGATAGACATGCGGCTGGCCAACGCGAGTAATGAAGTCACTGGCGCGTTGAGCCATCACTGCACCCGTCTTGAAATCGTCGGGCTGCACCAGAAAACCGTGGCGTGGGTAGACGCTACCCCACATGTCGCCGAGTGCCTGATTGCCGATCTCGCGTACTCCCGGAGCCAGTGCTTGCGGGTAGACGGATTCGGGAATGGCCTGGCGCCACGCCAGCGGGTCGAGGGTACTCAGGTAGTAGGGCGCAAACGGCACGGCACCGCTTGGGCACGCATAGCCGAACGTGTGCGCCAATCCCGTCAGGGCAGCCCCGCCGGGGTGCCCGATGCCGTCGACATTTTTGAACCGAGGCAGGTTATCGCGATGCAGCGAAGGCGTGATGAGGTTGCCACCGCCTTGGGATGCTGACGTCGGCATCGACAGTGCGGACATCTCGCTCCAGGGATTGCCGCCGGTATCGGCGTAGCTCGATATCACCAGCTCGGGAATGAAGTGACGGACCTTCGGCGAGGTGCGCACCGTGCAGCCGAACGGCGTGCACAGCAGCCAGTAGCAGATGCCGACGACCCGGTACTCCAGGCACTGCAGAGAAGTGACGGAGGCGATGATGGCCGGAGTGGTGAGTGCCAGACACTGCTCGGTGGCGACAAGCAGAACCGCCGCAACGAGCGCACGACTTCGGCCGCTCTTTCCGGGCTTCGGTGATATGCAGGCGGTAGAGGCGGTCACGTTCATGGGCAACGCTCGGCAGGTGGCAGCGGTTTGCATCCATGCGTCAAGTTTCAGCATCCCGGATCCGGCACTGGAGAAGGGGAGACAAACTGAGCCCGGGTTTATCGATTTCGCCTGGCGGCTGATTTGGCAGAGCGAGTCAGGCAAAATACCGAAAGAGTACAAATGTGCTCTTGTCGATTTTCTGCTGAACTAAGGGGTTGCGAAAAGTCCTGGAGGTATCGGTCACACCATGCCGCGCAGGCGATCGATCTCCGCTGCGACCTGCAGGGCGGCCTCCAGCTCGGACTGATGGTGCTCCTCCATCAATCGCCAGCGCTGGGCTTTTTCCTCGGGCTCGGTCATGGCCAGTGCGAGGTATAGGCTCGGCGGCACCGCGCGGAACAGCGTCTCCAGGTTCTTGGACAGGACCACGCCCTCGGTGTACTTGCCCGAGGCCTTGCTCGCGGAGAGCAGCAGCGCCTTCTGCGCCGGCGTGAGTTTCTTGAAGCGAGCGATTTCCTCGATTTCCGCCGGCGGCATGTTCAGGCAGATCCACCACTCGATCATGTTGAGCATGGTCTGTGCTGCGTCGGGGAAGTCGGCCAGGTTCTGTGTGGCCAGCCAGAACCAGGCGCCCAGCTTGCGCCACATCTTCGTGCCTTTAACCACAAAGGGTGCCAGCAGCGGATTCTTGGTGATGATGTGGCCTTCGTCCGTGACCATGATGATCGGCCGGCCGAGATACTGGTCGCGCTCGGCGAGGTTGTTCACCGTGTTCATCAGGCTGATATAGCTGATCGACATCTGCGCCTCGTAACCCTCACGGGCATAGGTGGCGAGGTCGACGATCGTCACATCGCTCTCTGGCCAGGGCGTGCCGGGCCGGTCAAACAGGGCGCCCTCAAAACCCTGGCAGAACAGGTCGATGGACTCGGCCATCTCCTGGGCGCGCTCCCGGCGTTTGTCAGGCAAATGGGCGTCGCTGGCGACCTGGCGCAGGGCATCGCGGACATGTCTCGTCAGCACCTGTTGTTCGGTCGCTGCGCAGTGCCGGGCGGCATCAAGGATGCACTCGCGGATCAGGCTGCGGTCTGCGCGGGTCAGGCGCGCTTCTTCCTTGGCTTCACCGCCGGTGATCATCAGCCGCGCGGTGATCTCCAATTCGCCCAGCACGTCACGCTGCTCATCACTGTCCGGCGCCGTTTCATCCAGGTCCTCGGTCGACAGGCTGGCCACCTGGTCCGGGTGCTCGATCAGCCGACGAGCATCGGCGAATGGCGCCAGGCTCAAGCCACTGCCGGGTTTGAGCTGGACCTTGTTGACGGACAGCCCGAGCGTGGCGAAGTAGTCGCCCTGCAGGCCAAAGGAGTTGCCCGCTTCGACAATAAACAGCCGCGGCCGGTACACGGCCATGACCTGCATCAGGATCGAGATCAGGGTGGCCGACTTGCCAGCGCCGGTCGGCCCGAACAGCAGCAGGTGACCATTCATCGAGCGGTCGAAACGTGACAATGGGTCAAACGACAGCGGTGCACCTCCACGGTTGAAGAAGGTGATACCTGGATTGTTGGTGCCGACGCTGCGGCCCCAAAGCGGCAGCAGGTTGGCGACATGTTGGGCAAACAACAGCCGGGTGTACCAGTTGCGCGTATCTCGAGCCGGGTTGTACACCATCGGCAGCCAGCGCAAGTAGCTGCTGCACGCCCCAACTTCATCGCCCTCGCGCACCGGCTGCAGGCCAGCGCCGAGCAATACGTTGGCGGCCTGAATCGAGCGCTGGCGCAGCTGTTGTTCATCCGCACCGCGCAGATACAACGCCAAGGTGCCGCGGTACAGCTTGTGCTGGCGTCCAATTAACGCCCGCGCTTCTTCCACATCTTGGCGGGTCTGGGTCGAAGCGAGATTCTCGCCGATGGCCTTTCGCGCGAGGCGGTTGAGCTGCTCCTCGAGCACATCCTGGGGCGTGATCACCAGGGTCAGGCTCATCACCGCCTGCTCGGGCAGTTGATCGAACAGGGCGTTCAACGCCTCGCCTTTGCGCGTTTCGCCGGTCAGCTGGCCGATATGCGGCGGCCTGCGCAGCTTGTCGACCACCATCACCGCATGGGGCTGTTGATCGAAGTACCATAAGCCCTGTTCGCTATCGGAGCGCGGTTCCTGGAAGAACAGCCGCTCGGCAAAATCGTGGTCGAATGGCAGCGGCAGCTCGTCGCCGTTGTCCGTCTCCGGATAGGGCACGCGTCGATAGAACGCCGCGGGGGATTCGTCGGTGAGGGCAGGGGACGGGTTGAACCAAGGAAGCAACCAGGCGTAGAAGTCGCGTCCGGTCAATCGTCGAGGGCTGACCCCGCATGCCTGCAGCGACGCTACCAGGCGCTCGCAGGTGCGGCTCAGCAACTGAGTCGGGCTCTGCCCATCATCATCGGCCTGCTCCCCGAGCCAGCGGTAGACCACCAGACGAATCCGCCGATTGCTGCCGCACCAGGGCAGGTGGGACACGATGTGGTCGTCGAACAGCCCGCCCGGTTTAGCGATGGCGTCGAGGTGACGCTGCATCGACGCGAGGAAGGCTTGGGTAAACGGTGTGCCGCGAGCCCTCGGCGCAATATAGCGCTCCAGGCGTTCGAGGTATGGGGCAAAGTCACTGTCGTCCTGGCAAAAGAACTGCACCACCCAAGGCGCCTGGTCCAGTTCGTCGAAGCTGTCCTGCAGCGCATCTTCTAGGGCATCGCGGGCCGCCATCAACCACTCGGGCTCACGACCCTCGGTCCCGATCGGCTGTAGCTCGAACACCGCGCCCACGGAGCGGTTGTCGTCGAGCAGAAAGCACTGCTCCTCCTCGAGGTATTCGACCCAGGGCAGGTGATCGGTGAAGCTGGGATTGTGCGCGTACTGGGAGGCCTCGTCGGCAAGCGTCGCGCGCCGGCGCTGTGCGGCGCGCCAAGGCTTCCAGCGTGGCGGGTCGCGACTTGCATCATCGGTCATCACAGATCGTCCAGGCGTTCGCCGGGCAGCGCGTACTGCACCTTCTCGTACAGCGGGAACACGGTTGAGTAGCCAGGTACCGGGGTCTGCTGGGTACCGGCCAGGTGCGGGTACACGTACATGACCAGGTCCGGATTAGGCAGGCGCGGAAACTGGGCGCGGATTTCGTTGGAGGCGGTGCGCGTGTAAGCGCTCTGGTCGCCTATCAGGCGCTCAGGGTCGAGCACTGGACGGCGCAATTCGCCACGCGCTTCCTGCAACTGCTGTTGGGAACCGACGGAGCCACCGCCATTCCAGATGTCCAGCATGGTTTGATCGCCGTGGGGCAGCATTTCCTCCTTGCTGGTGGAGCAGCCGCTCAGGTGCAGGGCGAGCATCAGACTAATCCAGATCCAGTACCGAAACGGATGGGCTTTCATGGTTCACTCTCCGGCCTTTCGGCTCGTAGTCGATGCTGATTTCGTGATCCAGGTGCAGGGCAACCTTGGCCCCCGGCGGCACGTAGATGGCGGCAAAGGCTTCACCATAGAGCTTGTTAATCCACTCCCGGATATCGCCAATACCACTGCTGATGACTGAGTTCAGTGCGCTGTTGCCGTTGTTCTGGGTCATGCCCAGGCTGCCGCTGGCCGAGTTGATGAACGAGGTGTTGGTCTGCTCGCTGCCCAGGGCCGCGGTGAAACCGGCGCCGGCCGCGGTGATCAGGCTCTGGCTGCCCAGGTATTGCTGGGCGTTGGAGCGGCGCTCCCCAGAAATGCAGGGAATGCCATAGGGGTCGGAGATGTAGCCCAGCCCGCCGCGGATTTTCTCGGTGTCCGAGGTCTGGGTGCTGCTGCGATTGCGGCTGACGACCGTCTGCGGCTGTGGCACCGTGCGGACGGTCCCGTCGCTGAAGACAAAGGTGATCGACTCGACCTGGCCGCGCACGCAGGACAACGTCCAGTCGCCAGCGGCGGTGCCGCTCATGACTGCGCCGACCACATCCGGCAGGTCGATGCCGTTGGCGGTGAGGTTGTCCGGGCCCACCAGCACCTTGAACGGATAGGGGTCGTTCACCGTGCCGTCTACCGGTGCCCGGCCAATCAGCGCAGTCATGGCGATCGAGCCCATCAGTGTCGAGTTTTCAGGGAGGGTGTAGACGCGCCTGGCGCCCTCGGCGCGGTCCTGAGCGTTCTCCAGATCACGCTCGCCTTTGGCGACGGCACGCAAACGGTCCTGGCCTCTATCAATGGCGTTGTTGTCCAGGCCGTGCAGGTCCTTGAACGTCGACGTCAGCGATGACAGCGGACCGTCAGCTTTGCTCGCGTCGTCCTGGCCGGCGCGCGCATTCGACGGCTCGATCCACTGCACTGCGTCAGGCGCTGATTGCGCACCGGAAAACTGTTGCTCGTCGCCGGGTTCAAGACCAAAGCCTGCGGGCAGATCCGACTTCGCGGCCGGCTTGCTGGTGAGCTGGTCCTTGAGCCTAGACAGCAGGCCCTGAGTTTCGCGGTGCTGCTGTTCGGCCTTCTGCCGGGCATCGTTGGCCTGCTGGCGCTGTTCGGTAACCTGCTGGGTGACGCTGCTCAAGGTGCTCTGGATGCGCGTGTCGATATTGCCTTCGCGCGAACGCAGCCGGTTGTTCTCGGTTTGTAGCGCATCGTTGCCTTTCTTCAGCGTCTGCATCTCGCTGCGCATCGCCTTGACCTGGCCGATCAAAGTAGCCACGGTGTCGCGCGGGGTATCGCCCGCGATGCCCAGGGCCTTGGCTTGTTCCGCACTGAGTGTGGTCTTGTCCGGATCGTGCGCGGTCTGGCTTTCCGGCGAGGCTATCCAGGATTTGCCGATGATCAGCACGATGCCCAGCAGGACTCCGGGTACCAGCCACTTCAGCAGGCCGTTAGCTTTCATGATCGGCAGCCTCCGATGTTGGCGGGGGCAACAGCAGCGCGTGCTTCAGATCGCTTCCGCGGGTGACGAGATAGGCCACGGTGGTGTCTTCAGGCGTACCGGCGAGGCCGAGATCCGCATGTTGGAACGTTGCGGCGTACAGCGTGGCCTGCAGGTGACGCGGGTCCAGCACGACCTTGCCGGGGCCGCGGTTCACAATCTTTACCGCCGTTACCCAGTAATCACCCAACCGCCACGCAGCAAGGGCCTTGATCGAAACCCGCTCGGTGGGGAGCAAAGTGCTGAATGCGATGGAGTCGCTCAGCGGCACACGCCGTACGCCGGGTAATGGCGCCACGGTACGCAGAGGCGCATAGAGATTCTGCGCGGCATAACGGGTCAGCACCACCGGTACTGGCGTTGCCGCGGGTGCGGCATCCTTCGCGACTTCCATGTCCGGCGACTGAGTCTGGGCCACGATCTTGACCGGCTCCAGCGCCTCGCTGCCCTCAAGCGCTTCGATGTCGATCAGGATGATGTCGCCGGACTTCACGGACTGCAGCTGCAACCGAGTAGGGGGGAGCGCTTCCGCAGCGCGCAGGTACACCGTCCCGTCGACCGACTGCACGCGCAGTTTGCCGGCGATCACGCTGGGCAGTCCGACGCGAACGTCTTCATCGAGCATCAGGACCCGCTCCTGGCCCACCGTGAGCGGAACGGCCAAGGGCAGGCGGTCCCAGTATTTGACTTCGACGGCGCCGACCGCTGAACACCAGCTGCTGGCCATCGCCAGAATCAGGATCAAGACACGCATCATCACGCACCTCCCGGCAGTGTCAGCTTCTGCGGTGTGCCTTCGTAGCAGTCCAGGGCCAGGCCCCATTTGTTGCGCTCGGGGTCGACGTCGAAGCGCACCACTCGCAGCGGATAGCGCACCACCACGCGTTTCACCGGCTCCGCGGCGTAGTACTCGTCGGCGTTGAGGTCGAGCTTGACCAGCCAACTGTGCTTATCCAGCTGCTTCACCCGCAGGTCGGGATCGTCGCTGTAACCGCGGCCCAGCACCTCGTATACGCCGCGCACGCGGCCGCGCAGTTCACCGGCAGCCTTGCGGTACTCGAAGTCGCCGTCGAAGAAGGTCTTGCACGCCGGTGTCAGGTAGGGCTGCAGGGCAAAGATGGCGCGGTGGTAATCGACCTCGCCGTCGGTGGGCCAGCGGTTGAGCTGGCCGAAGATGTACAGCGCGAAGGCGTAGATGTTCTCTGGCGGTACATCCCACCATTTACGTGTGCTGCCGGTACGTAGATCGGGCGGCACATGGATGGTCAGCTCGGAAGGCGCGGACTGCCAGCCATACCACAGCCCGGAGCACAGCAGTGCCAGAATCGAAACGGCCAGACGCAGGCTGAAAATATGCGCCTGCTGCGCATCCACCTTGTTGCGGAAGCGGCTCATGGGTTGGCTCTCCTATGCCGGCACGTACGGCGCACGGTCCACGGCCCCGAATGGAGAATCAGTTGGTGGGTACCGATGCCCCAGTGCACCGCTAGGTGCCACTGCAGGCGCCGGTACAACCAGGTTTCGGGGCGGGCACGCTTGGCCCGGCGCAGCAGCTTGCCGCCGCCGAGCAACACCAACGGCATGCACAAGAACATGCAGGTGGGTAGAGTCGCGATGGAGGCGGTGGCCAGCGCCAGCGGCGCGCCGATGATTACGCCCAGGGCGGCACCGACGATCAGGGCGACCCACATCTCGTCGTTGGTGAGCCCACGAAGAACGGCCGGGGCTCGGTTGAGGCGCTCCGGGAGGAAGCTCAATGTGCCGTCAGGCAGCGTGGCTGGGGCGTCGGACATGGAGACCTCACAGGATCGTCGCGGCTTTGGTGAGGAACCACAGGATCACCACCACCAGCAGTGCGCCGACGCCGACCACCGCGCCGAGATCCTTCCAGGTCTTGCGCTGGTTCTGCACATCGGCGTAGACGGTGAGCGAATGCCAGGCCACGCCGAGGAAGGCGAGAGTGGCGATCAACAAGCCAAGCAGGATGCCGCCGTCGTAGGCGTAGTTCTTGATGGTGTCGATCAAGCCCGAGCCCTCGCCGCGAGAAGGTGCCTCCATGGTCGGCAGGTCGGCCCAGGCGAACGTCGAGCTCAGCAAAACCAGACCGCCGAACAGTGCTTTTGAACAGGTATCCCGCAGCAGGAGAAGCGGGCGGTGGTAATGGTGGGAGAGTTTCATGGCACGGTCTCCGGGTTACGACAGCATGAAAAACATCAGCACGATCAGGGCGAGGGCCAGCCGCAGCGTGCTACCGCCTAGCGCGCCGAAATTGAGGTTGCCGGCCGCCCAGCCGCGGTAACCGGTCCACAGGGCCCAGGTGCACCAGAGCAATGCGAGCACTAGTACCGATGAACGCCACAGCACCGAGCTAAGCTGCGGGGTAAACCCGGCCACGGCAAAGAACGCGCTGAGTTGGGCGTCAGTCATGCTCATCGGAGGGACTCGAGTGAGGCTCTTCAACACGGTAATCGCCGCTCAGCTCAACCAGGTCAGCCGGCTGCGCGCGTGAGGGCGACAAATAGTTGTTGATGCCGTGCCGCACGCGCGCCAAGTCTGCAGTCAACCTGCGATAGTCGAAGCGATAACGAACCTGATCAGTGCCGGTAGCGCTGCTGCGTGCCTGATCAGCCAACAGCTCGATGACATCGATCTGCCGCTGCATCAGGCCGAGATCCGAGCGTTCACGCACGTCCTGAGCGGCAGCCGTGAGGGTAACCAAGCAGATTATGAGTAAGGGATAGGGGGAAAGCATCATGGCGAAATCCAGCTGAGTAACTGGTTTCACCATGATCAATTAGGCTGGCGTTGGCATGCGCTAAAGGGAATGTAGAGGGTTCGGTTTAATGGCACCTGCAGCGCGGTCGCTAGCAGGGGCGAGATGCCTCAGTCTGAAAAGGGTAGCTCCGGTTGAATCGCGCCTGTGTGCGTGGCCCTTGGTACTCTGGCGGAGGAGCTCCGAAGTACGCGAGGCCTACTAACGGTCATAGGTTCATCGCCCAGCGTAGCCCGACGACCTGGAATGCAGCCATCATGTTCCAGGTCCCTGATCTCATCTCGGAGCGTTGCAATGAGCTCATTGGCTGACTGTCCTGTGTGTTCGCTTAAGGTCAGTGTGAGGATTGCCAGCGAACTCAAGTTCAAGCGTTCGCTGAGCTGTTCCAGCTTGTCGAGGGTGATACTCGACCGACCGGCCTCCAATTTGGACAGGTAGGTGCGGCTGGTGGTGTCGGCAAATTCCCGTTGAGTGATATTTCGCATACCGCGCATTGCCCGCAGCACATTTGCAAACGACGACTTGAGCGTCATGAAGTCACCCGCGGGTGTGGTCATTGAACCGCATTGAAGTGCAACATCATCTGAATGAGTAGACATCCTATCTGTCCAGAGGGGTGTTCGCCAACGTTGTCGCGTTGCTCGCGGAATTGGTACGGCTGGGTCTTGCAAAGAGTTAAATGGATCGAGTGGAGCCGCTTTGGTAAGCGGTTGGGAGCTACTCCAGGGTCACCGTAGAGGTGCCACAATTTCTAGGCACTGAACTTCCGTTCAGATGCGGTGCGGATCATTGCGAGTGCAGTCGAGTTTACACGTCACATTTTGTCAAAATGACCCTGCATAATCCGCCCGAAGGTGATTGCGCAGCCGCTTCGCTGCGCTATGGTGAGAGCACCCCACAAACAAGACTAAAGTCGTAGGAGCGGTCGGCATGCGGATTCGCGGTGACGTTTTCTGGAGATGGGCAGACCCAACGCTTCATCATAGGTCTCACGATGAAACACTGGACGATGGCACGACAATGGATATCCAAGTACGACTGTCCAGGACAGGCAATACCCAATTGTTCATCGGGGTGTATGCCGGAACGGGAATGGCGCTGCATGAAGAAGCCTTCGCTTCGCGTCCTGGTGAGTCGATGACTCGAGCTCTGGCATGGGGTGTGGGACACGCTCGATGCCTTGCGACCAATCAGCAGCCTGCTGAACGGCAGGTAGCGTAAAGCTCCGTGCCAGAAGGTGGCGGTGAACTAGTGGCCGCCACCCAGATGATTCCACTCGCTAGACGCCGACTTCAGCACTTGTGGAAGGCGGGGAAGCTCACGTCTGATTTCGCTCAATGCTTCAGGGCTTCGAATCCACTCCGTCAACCAGGCGATCAGCATCAGTCGAGTAGTGGGGCAGGGCGCCACTTGCTGCTCAAGCTCTTCGGCTACTTGGGCGAGGAGCTCCAAGTTCGCCTCAAGCTCTGCGATCTGATTTGCCATGGACATCGACCTCTCTCAGTTTCTGGCGTGAACTTGCACCGCTGCCCTCTGTGCCGGCTTCAGCCAGGGAGCGTCCTCTGCCGGCGCCCCACGCCATGGCCCGTGTAATTGTCTCACCAGGCCGTTTTGTATAAGCCTCTTCAACCCGAGCCAACCCTGAGCGTTCATAAACTCCAATGAATAACTGCGTGTCGTCGGTGCGCGAAAGCCTGACTTGTACATCCAGTCGTGCCCCGTCCGCGAGTACCTCCTCATGGGAATGGTGTTTCAGGCTCGGATCGGCCCACGCCCAAAATACAGCTCCGCGATGTCGCATCCTTGCCTCCTTATTACATCTCCATCAGGACAGCCTAGCCCGTTTCGTCTGTACGGGAGCCTTCAATCGTCTCGGGACATTTCAAGCCCTGTCCACTACGAGTTGCCTTGATGCTTTCAAAGAGTGGGACTAATACTAAAAGACTGCTAAGGAGAGGGATGGTCATGCAGACACGCTTTGTTGTAATCCCCGCCATGCCCCAAGAGAGAGAGCAGCTCCCTCGCCGAATCGGCGTACCAGCTGCCCTTGGTGCGGGGTACGACCTCTACGATACCCATGGCAAAACAAGATTGGCCTTGAACTACCCCACCCGGGCGGAAGCGGAGTACGACTGTGCAAGTCGGAATAGCCAGGAAGATGCTAGCGGCGCTTGCTTAGTAGGACAGGGATAGCAAACCTGCCCCTGCTAAATGGCCTGCTGCTGCCATGCCTGGGGCGTCATCCCTACAGATCTCATAAAGGTCCGACAGAAATGCGGCTGGTCGTAGAAGCCGCACTCTAGGGCGATCTCGGCGAGCATCATCGTCGAAGCCTCCAGCAATTCTTTGCTCTTCCTGAGCCGCTGCTCACGCAACCACTGCTGCGGAGAGACCTGTGTGGATTCCTTGAACATTCGCGAGAAATGGCTGCGCGACAGCCCGCATGCTTCGGCAAGTGCAGTGACCGATATACCGGTATCCAGGTAATCCAACATCATTTGCTTGGCCGTTGTGATTTGCCAGGGTTTGAGCCGCCCCGTCGACTGAATCGCGACGGTGGCGAGAAGGATGACGTTAGCACTGTGCATGGGATCAACTCATCCTGGAGAATCTGAAGATGGCTTGATCCGGGCAGCACGAGTCGGTGAAGTCTTTTTGAGGCTTCAGAACACTCGGTATTGATAGCCCGGATCAGCTCGATCCAGTCCCGTGTATTGATCAGAAACCACCTCTGGGGCTGATGAGGTTTCAGATCGATGCGGCCACGGGTGCCAGGGTGGGGCCGTGCTGAACGCGCTCCGGCGCTTTGTGCACCATGGTGTAGGCGTAGTCGACGCCCATGCCGTAGGCGCCCGAATGCTCTTTGACCAGTTCCATGACAGCATTGTAGGTGTCGCGGTTCTTCCAGTCGCGCTGCCACTCCAGCAGCACCTGTTGCCAGGTCACCGGCACCACACCTGCCTGGGTCATGCGCTGCATGGCGTAGTCGTGGGCCTCCTTGGTCGTGCCCCCGGAAGCGTCGGCAACCATGTAGATCTCATAGCCTGCATCGTGCATGGCGGACAGTGCGAAGGTGGTGTTGCAGACCTCAGTCCACAGGCCCGAAACGATGATCTTGTTCCGACCGTTCTTCTTCAGCGCATCACGAACCTTCTGATCGTCCCAGGAGTTCATGGACGTGCGCTCAAGCAATGGAGCGTCAGGGAAGACAGCGAGTAGTTCTGGGTAGGTATGCCCGGAGAAGCTCTCGGTTTCTACCGTGGTGAAGATGGTTGGCACATTGAAGATCTTGGCTGCTTTGGCCAGGCCTACGGTGTTGTTCTTCAGCGTTTGCCGGTCAATGCTCTGCACGCCAAAAGCCATTTGCGGTTGCTGATCAATGAAGATCAATTGGCTGTTGAGCGGGGTCAGGACTTCAGTGTGTGGATTGCTCATTGTTCTTCCCTTTTGCTGAAAGGAGGCGAGAGTTTTCGGCGGGTCGTCGCCGAGTGCCAGCACAAGATAGCGAAACACTCAGTGAAATGGTGGCGCACTTTTGCGCTCTTTAGGGCGCATTAATGCGCCACAGGTAGCGTCCAATCCGGTGCTAGGATCTCGGCCAGTCGGATCACGTCGATCCATTTTTCGCCGAGGAGAATCCAATGGCCGCTTCACGACCTTTCAACGACGACACCGCCTACTGGGGCGTTTCATGGGAAGAGGGGTATGGCTATCCGCAAGCGCGGCGAGTCGGGAACGAGATCTTCATCTCGGGCCAGTTCAACCATGACGAGGAGGGCAACCTGGTAGCGCCGGCGCCGCTGGATGCTGACGGTCGACCGAGTGATTTCTCTTCAATGGGCGAACAGATGCGTGTTTCCTACGACAACATTGCCAAGTTGCTCGCCCTTTATGGCGCCACGATGCAGGATGTAGTGGAAGAGACCTTGTATGTCTTGGACATGGACGCAGCCTTTGCCGTTGTCGGCAAGGTGCGCAAGGCGGCCTATGGTACCGAGCGCCCGCAGGCGGCCAGCAATATCATTGGTGTATCGCGGCTTGCCCAGCGTCCCCAACTGATCGAGATCGTGTGCCGTGCTGTGATCGGCGCCCAGGCCAAGTGACCGGCTTTCCCGGTTTCGACTAAGAAGCCGGGTTGGGCTGCTGACCTTCGACTAGCGGTTTGAGGTCGGCCACGGCAGCGGCGCAGAACGTCATGAATGCTTTCACCCGCCATGACTTTCTGATGTCCTGGTGGGTAAGCAGCCACAGCTCATCCTGAAGCTCATGCAATACGGGGCCGGCCCTAACCAATCCTGGGGTAATGTCGCCCAGCATACAGGGGAGGAAGCCAAAACCGAGGCCTGCCGCAATAGCAGCGCTCGCTGCCGCCACAGAATCGGTGCGGTAAGAAATGTGCTCCGGCGGCACCCGACATTCGACGTAGCTCGTTGCCTTCAATCCGCACAGGCCTCCTGAGTAGGATACCCACGACTGTCCTGCAGCGAAGGGGTCGGCAATCGGCGCCTGCTTGACGCTGCCATATGGCGCCCAGGCGATATTGGAGAGCTTGCGACCCACGAGAGTATCTGCCGGTTTTTTGGTCGCACGAATCGCGATGTCCGACTCGTCCCTCGCCAAACTCAGCGTCTGGTTGCCAACCAACACTTCAATCGTGATGCCCTCATTAAGGGCTTTGAAGTCCGCGATGATTGGCGTGAGAAAGTACAGTAGCAGGGAGTCGCTGGTGGTGATTCGCAGTTTCCCCAGCGGGCCTTGGCCGGCACGGGACACCCTGCGAGTGACACTGACGATGTCCAGTTCAACGCGCTCGGCCAGTGCCCGGAGCTCTGCACCTTCGGCTGTCAACAGATACCCCGCCTTGCGATGATCGAACAGCGCGACGCCAAGCGTCTTCTCCACCTGCGCGACCCGGCGCGAGACGGTGGAGACATTGATGCCGAGCTTCTTCGCCGTGGCGGCGCGGTTGCTACAGTCACTCAGCGTTTTGATGATCCTCAGGTCGTCCCAAGACAGCTGGCTGACCGCTTCGCCGACATCCCACTTCGGGCCGTTAGCATTTGCAGGGATGGGCTGGGCACTTCCAGGTGACGGCTTCACGAAAATCATTCCAGGTAAGGTCAAGTAATGATACGAGAAGGGAAAGGGTCAACCAAGGGAGTGTTCGTCGTTAAGCCCTCACTAAGGTGCTGATGTGCTGTTGCCGCTAGAACGAGGCATTGCATCTCGAACAGAGGGCCAACTTTTAAAGGCAAAAGAAAGCCCGCTGCTAGGCGGGCAAGTACTATCACGTAGGGATAGCTTAAGTGTGGCTGGTCCATTGTGAAAATTGGGTGAAGGAAAAGTCTTCACGATGTGACCGGCGTGGCGTCTGCGTGGTGATGACCAATTGAGGTTGTCCCGTTCAAGTGGAGTGCTCAACAGTCATGCGGGCATTCGAGCCAAGACATATGTCTGCTTGGGTCGCTAGCGGACACTCAAAGGTATTTTTTGAAGGTTGCAGCGGTGATCGCCACCATCCACCCGAGCAACGCAGCGCACGGTAATAGCACCCAATTGGGATTCACTGACGTGGGAAGGGAGAGGTAGATCATCCAAGGGGTTACCATCAATGGCAACAACGTCCGCTTCGCTCGGTGGTAGACAAAGCTGCTCTCGCGATCGGCACTGAATTTGCGAATGTCACGGCGCATCAAACCATCGACAGCGCCGGTGATCACGGCCAGCAGGAATAGGGGCATAGCCAGGATGAGCACGGCCAGGCGCACGACAAAGGTGAAAATGGTAAACAGGGCGGCCAAAAGGTAGTCCTGCAGCACGACATAGGCTTGAGCGAACTGTCCCTGCACTGACATTTCGTGACTTAGGAGTTTCAGTTGAGTGTCTGATTGCGCCCAGCCAGAGCGGACCACGACCCATTCATTCAGGTGCTGAAGGAATTTGGCGGTGGCTTGCGCGGGTTCCTCCACGAGCAGCGAGTTTTTGAAGTGATCGCTGAGCCATCCCAGCTCACTGAGCCACATGGCATGGCTGTGATGCCAGCCCTGCTCGGGCCAGAACCACAGCATGCCCACGAACTCCAGGACGATGGAGAAGATCAGCGAAGCGAACAGTAAACCGAGTAGTCGCAGACAAAGCTCAAGCGTGCCGAAGATGAGCCCCGGACGTCGTTGCGCAGGAGGTTGGCTGGCTGGAGTGGTCGGCATAGTGGATCTCCACAGTACTCGGTCGCTTACGACGCGTGCCTGCGCCCTGGTGGAGGGATCTCGGGATCAAAATCGACCGTGGGTGCACCTCCGGCGCTACTCCACCAACTCCCCGCATTGGCGTTATACGACTCACGCATGCGCGCGGCCAGGGTCTGCAAATCTACTGGCATCGCATCATCGCTGGCCGGTTTTGGTAGTGGCATGCGGACCTTCCACAGTTGTCCGCCTTCCTGAAACGAGAACATCTGCCCCTTGGGTAGGGCGATGATATGCGCGGGCTCGATCAGTGGCACGGCGGTGGTGGTGACCCGATCCTGTGAGGAGGAAGTGAAGTCTGTGTGGGCATCAGGATCAGCGGTGTCCGTCGCCCCGGACACCAGGGTGCGTGTCTGCACGTTGACCTTGGGCAACTGATTGGTCAGAAGTTCCGCCGTGGCGGTTTCCCGTACGCGCAGCATCTGCAGGGTGTTGAAGTTGCCGATGACCTGGCCGGCCTTGGCCCGGTTGCCGATACGTGCCTCGATGTCGCTCAAAGTCTGGGTGTAGGCGGTGACCTGGATACCGGCACCGCCGCCCTTGTTGATCAGCGGGATGAACTCGTCGCCCATCAACTCGTTGAACTCGTCGGCGTGCAGGTTGATCGGCACCTTGTCCGCTGCGCTGGAGGAGCCTGGCAGGCCATGGTCGATGCCGTGTTTGTAGATATGGCCGGCGACGGAGACCAAGTCCGCGAACATGGAGTTACCGACAGCGGCGGCCACTTCGGCATCGGACAGCGCGTCCAGGCCCACATAGACGATGCCGCGTTTGCGGATGACCTGCAGCCAGTCGAAGATCGGCCGCGGGTCGTCCAGGTCGGCATAGTTTGGGGCCAGCAATTGCGCGGTCTTGCCGCTGGTGAGTTTTTCCAGCAGCGGCAGGAGCGAGGCCACAATCTTGTCGAAATAGGTGCGGTCGTAACGCACGGCCGAGCGTAGGCCATCCATGACGGGGTCGAAAATGCGCTTGGCGGTCAGGTACTGCTCAATGGCAACGACGCGCTTTTCCCGGCCAACCATGTGCCGTGGGATGTTCTTCTCGTTCAAGCGGCCTTCGATCTGCACGATCGCTTCCCAGGCCAGCGGATCATGGCGGGCGAAGAAGTGCTGGGCGTACTCGATGAACAGCGCATCGATGTTCACTACGTGCCGTTGGATCTGCAGGTAGTCCGGGCGCCGGCCGAGCTCGATCAGCGCCCGGGCGATGATGTTGACGAAACGCCAGGCAAACTCGCGAAACGCCGCCGAATTGCCTTCACCGCTCAACTGGCCGGCGATCCGCGTGGCGACTTCCGAAATACGCCCGAAGCGGCCGATGGCGTTGTAGCGGGCGGAGATCTCTGGCCAGCCCAGGTGGAACACGTAGAGTTCGTGCTCACGGCCGGCGCGCCGGGCCTCGACGTACATACGCTTGAGCAGGTCGGCATCGCCCTTGGGGTCGAAAACGATGACCACTTCCCGGCTCGGTCGATGGATGTCCTGGGTGATATACACCTCGGCCAGTCGCGTCTTGCCCACCCGTGTGGTGCCCAGCACCAGGGTATGTCCAACGCGTTCGCCGAGCGGTAGGCTGGCTTCCTGCTCCTTCGGCTCAACGCCGTGCAGCAATGGCGAACCACCCACCGGCGGTAATGGACGCACCGGATTGAACGGGCTATCCCACGCGGTCAGGCGAGGCAGCAGCGACAGCCCCGGTGGGGCCTTCTCCAGGAGATGCTCCATCCGTCGCGCCCACTGGTGGGCAGCCGACTGGTTGACGTAGTGGGCCAGCGCCGGGTCCTGAGCTTCGAGCAGGCGCTGCGTGTGCAGGCGAGTCCAGCGGAAGCCGCGACCCATGAACAGGCGCTTACTGCTCACCGGAATCTGCCGGCTGGTCAGCGAATAGCGCGGCAGGCGGCGGATATTGCGCCGATAGCGCAGGACGATCCGCGCCTCGTTGAGCCGCTTCAGGCCAAAGGCGGTATACGCCAGCGCCATGCCAGTCCCTACCTCAGGCGACAGTGCCACGGCCCAGGGCGAGTGCAGGCACAGCGCACCGGCGCCGGCGCAGATGCCCACGGTGTACAGTTCCACCGCCGGGCGCAGCAGGGACTCCATCGCGTGCTCGCTCATGAAGTGCCCTCACTGTTCCAGGCCGGTGGGCGTGATCAGCACCGGGTAGTGCTCCAGCTCCAACCGCTCGGCGATGTCGTCACCACTGACTGGCCAGATATTCACCCCAGGCGCTGCCGTCTGGATGCGACGCAGCGCCCGCCCGTCGTCGACCTCGACCGCCAACCCATTGGCACCTAGCTCTTGTAGCGCCTGGGCGTGCCGCGACAGCCACTCCAGGGAAGTAGTGTCCTGGCCAACCAGGAACAGCGGCGTCATGCCGGGCAGGCTCAACGTCTTGGGCGGCACCGCGCCTGGCGAAAGGCGAGCGCTGCGCACCGGCAGCACCCAATTCAACGTGGTGGGGGCGGGTGGACTGGTGGACTCAGCGTTCGCGGCAAGCGACAGCCAGCAGCAGAGGAGCAGGGCTACCCAGTGCAAACGGTTCATGGCTGTGTCCGTCCGGCTGCCGTTGCGACAGGCTGGACGCGCTGCCAGTGATGGGTGAACTGACGGCGATAGCGCGCTGCAGGAGAACCACCGGCAGGCCGGTGATAGCGGCCGGCGGCGACAATCCAGTCACCGGTGTCGGCATAGTGCACGCGCAACAGCTCGGCGGTGACAGCGAGGTTGGCGCGCGGATCGAGGGCTTCGCAGGCGCTGGGGTAGCGGTCCGGGTGATAACCCAGGTTGGTTTGTCCCAGCCCGACATCAATGCGCTTGGGGTCGTGGCGGCTGAGCGCCTCCCTCAGCGCAGCACACGCCTGGTCGCGCCTGGCAAACCGCAGCGGTGAACCAGCAACATTCAGTGTCCACGGCCAGGGCATGAGCTGCCCGCGTAGCGGCGTGCCACTTTCCTGCAAGGCAATAGCGAACAGCACCGAGGCGGGGATGCCGGCGCGCGCGGCCGCCAACTGATACGCCGGCGGCGGCAAGGTACCTGCGTGAGCGGCGGTGGCGCCGACCACTGCCAGGGCGAGAATCAATCGATGCGCTGCCATTTTCCGTCCACCTGCTGATAGCGGGCTGGCAAAGGACGGCTGGCGCCCAGAGCAAACCAGCGGCCGCGGTCATGGTTCAAGGTGACCTGGCCGCCGCTGACTTGGGCGGCAGTGATGCCTGCGCCCTGCGCCCATTGGCGCAGTCGCGCATCGTCGCCTTGGCTGCCGATCAGGTACACGTCCAGCCGCGCCCCGGCCTGTAGCCATTGCTGGAGGCTGGTCACGCAGGCGGCGCAGTGGTCTTCCACGAAAAGTGCCGTGCGGCTGCTGCTCGAGGGGCCGGCATCGTCGCTCATGCCCTGCACGGGCTGAAGACCCGGAAACAGCCGCGCCCAGGCAGCGGTGTAGGCTTTCTGGTAGGCCAGTTCACGCTCGGCACGCCTGGCTTCCAGACGGACCTGCAGTTCGGCGTAGCGCTGCCGCTCCTGATCCGAGTTGGCCTCGACACCCAGGGTGGTGAGCGGGTCAAGTTGCGGCGACCAGTAATGGCGGGGGCCGGCCTGCAGGCGTTCAAACGCGGCCCATTCGTCATCTGTCAGGCCCCAGGCCTTGGCCTGGTCTGCGGCAGACTCCTGCCGTGCCAGTGGCGACTGCTCACTGAACTGCACCTGAGCGTCGACATGCTTCGGGACGCTCAAGCCCTGATCGGCGAACACGTAAGCCGGCAGCAGGATGAGCGCAACAGTGGAAAGCTTATGCACGTTCACTTCCTCACGGGATGGGCAGGGTGCGATCGCCATGGCCCGGGCCGTGGAACACGGCCTGGTCCTCGCGAATCGCACTTAGTTGCCAGCCATTTAGGCTGTCGCCGGGCTGGAGCAGGTGCACGGTGGACAGGGCGTGAGCGCCGGCAGGCAGGGCGGCCACGAAACTGATGGTGCCGCGCGTTTCGATACCCTGCAGGGTGAAGGGCGGCTGCGCCGCTTTGGCTTTTGATTGATCGCGAAAGGGGGACGTTGGGGGCGCCGTGGCGGCCGGCACCTTAGCGGCGGTCGATAGTTTCTCGAGTGCCACTTCTGCCGCACCCATGCGTTGCGCCAGGGCGGTCAGTTCGGCGCTGCTCGGCCCTGGCGGTACCGCTTGCAGGATCCTGACGGAACCTGCAAGCTCGTCAAGTTGTTGGCCGAGGGTTGCCTGCGCAGTGGTGTGCTGGTGTTGGGCGTCTTTCAGCGCCGCGATTTGTGGCGACAGCGTGGCGAGGGTGGTGCGCAATTCCCCGATATCGCGACGCAGGGGCGGGCTAGGGTCAGCCGGCGCATTGCGTGCGGCGGTCTGCAGTTCAGCCAGTTGCTGGTGCTGGTTGTAGCTTTCGGCAGCGAGGACGGCAGCACCCAGGCACAGGGCGCCGATCACCAAGGCCTGAAAATGGTGAACCTTCATGGTGCGGTCTCCAGTGTCGAGAAGGGTGGTTCGGGCGTGGGGAGGCGCAGGGCGTAGCACACGCTCCGCTCGACTGGGTCAATGTCGAGCCGCCAAGCGGGGCCACCGATGACGGTCAAGGCATCCAGCAGCGAGATCGGTCCGAGGTCGTGATGCACGGTCGGCAAGGGGCGGCGGAACAACCGCGTCACGGCAGGGCTGTCGGGACAGAGGGAGTAGCCCGAATGCTTCAGCACGTGGCGCAGTGCTTCACCGACCGTCGCGTGCAGCCCGGGGGCGATCTGGACGTTGACCAACTGATACAGCGGTTGGCGCTGCTCCAGCGTTGGCCGGGTGCTGGCGAGGGTGTAGCGGTCCTGTCGGACCCAGGCGGGTACCGGGGACTTTGGCTTGGCCACTGCCGTCGGGGCTGGTGCAGGTGGCGCAGGGGTGGGCGCCGGTGGCGGCGTGCTGCAGCCCAGCAACGTGAGCATCAGTCCAAGCGTGAAGAGGGTGAGAGTATGCATGACCAGATCTCGACAAAAGATGCCGACACCTTGTCGAAAAGCCAGAGTGCGCCCCCACTAAAAAATCGAATCTCGCCGGCCGATTTACGCTGGCGCAACCATGAAAATGGCGCCCGGAGGGCGCCTTGAGGTCAATCTTCGGTGAACAACGGCAGTTCGGGGAGCGGCCGCGCATCAGGGTCGAAGATCAGCAAACGGGTGTCTGCTTCACCGGCCATCAGGAGCAGGCGCAGCAGGACCGGTGGCACATGATCTGCGCGCAGCCGTGCAGTCACTTCCTCAATGCAGCAGTAGCTGGCGCCCGCGGCAATTTTTCTGAGCCAAGGCGTCGAGTACAGCTTGCAGCCCACCGCGTTGTTGCTGCTCAGCGCGAAGCATTCGAAGAAGCCCGACGGTGAACGACACCAGGCGCACACCTGCAGGTACTCGAACTCTTCTGCAGGCAGGTGCGCACTGCTGATTTCCCAACTGCGGCTGTAGTGCCCGGTTGCGAAGGACAGCTGGTCGATCAAGTGCTGTGCAGCTTCTTCGCTGGGGAGGTCGCTGACGTGTTGCCGGCGGCCATGGTGCAGCCCGGTGACCTGATATAGCACCTGGCTGACGGTACCGTCGGCAGGACATGGCATGCGGACAAACTCGGGCACGCTTTCGCCATCGGTGATCACCGCAAAGTCATCATCGAACAGGCACGGCTGGAAATTGATGCTGTCATCCGGCAGATCATTCAGGGCAGGGTGAAGGGATCGGTAGCAGGGTGGGCAATCGTCGGCGTAACTGATCTGCACAAGGGATTGCGAAGGAAAGTGGACATGGGGCGCTCCAAGAAGGCGAAGGTCACCCCGTACCGGCAGTGACCCTCCAAGTGGTGGGGATGCTCAGATCCAGCCGTAATCGGCCAGCGACAGCGGCGTGCCTTCACCCACGATGATGTGGTCCAGCACACGCACCTCAACCAGGGCCAAGGCTTCGATCAGGCGGCGGGTGAGCACCCGGTCGGCGCCGCTCGGCTCCGAGCAGCCAGAGGGATGGTTGTGGCTGAAAATCACCGCAGCGGCGTTGTGCTCGAGTGCCTTGACGACGACTTGGCGCGGGTACACGGAGGCACCGTCAATGCTGCCGGTGAAGAGGATGTCGAAACTCAGCACTCGGTGCCGGGAGTCCAGGCAGAGCAGGGCAAACACCTCATGGTGGTAGGGTGCGAGCTGCAACTTCAGATACGACGCGGCATCGCACGGCGTGATCAGTTGTTCGCCGCGCTGGAAGTAACGTTGATCCAGTAATTCCAGCGCTTCGGTCAGCAACGCATCCTCGCGGGCACGCTGGGCCAATGCAGGGTCGAGACGCTCGACCCGATTCTGGGCAGTGTTCATGGGCAATTCCTCGTGGGAGACGGAGCGCCCCCAGGGGGAGAGCCCCAGACTGGTGAGAGAGTGGTGAGTCACAGACGCGTAAAGCGATGTCGAGCTCCGTGCAGTGGGTTGTGGCAGCCCTCGCACGGTCGGGTGGAGAAGACCTCGATGCCGGTGCCAGTGCAGGGATCGAAATCAGCACTCAGTGGCAACAAGGTTTGCAGTTCGCTGCGCAGATGGGCGATGCGTTGGTCGAGCTCAGCCTCGCTGTAGTACAGCGACAGTGCACTGAAGTCGTCATACGCGACTGCCTGCAAGCAGTCCTCGCATAGCCAGAAGCTTTCCATGGCGGCCTCCGACACAGATGAACCACAGGCGTTCGGGAGAACGCCTGTGGTTGCTGGTCAAGCTGCCTTAGGCAGACTGGCGAGCTGCGGTGGATTTACGTGCAGCGGCCGAGTCAGGCTGAGGCTGTTCGGCATCAGTTTCGGCCTCGTCCACTTCCGCTTCAGCCTCAGGGGCCGCAGCGGACTCGGTGCGAGCAGGTGCGCGGTAGCTGAACTGGCCATCGACCTTGATCCATTCGATAAAGATCAACCGGCCTTTGAGGCTGGCGCCGGGTTGCCCCTTGCGCTCGCCTTTCTCGTACAGGAACGGATCAACCCAAAGGTCGCCAATGCGAAACGCGATGAGCACCTTGCGTTCCGCGCGGACGTCTTCCAGGTGCTCACGGATTAGCCGGTCGGCTTCACCGCTGGCAACCTTGCAGTCGAAGCGGGTGTACTCGACGTCGTCAGCGGCACCGTGCAAGGCGGCGATGTCACACGCCATGAACGCTTGCCCACGGCGGACCGGGACTTCGCGCACACGGTTGAGGTAACCGATGCCTTGAGTGTGCAGGTTGAAGTAGGTGGTAGGGGCGTTGTTGCTTGCAGTAGTCATGATTGATCTCCTGGTGAGCAGAAACGCGGACAGCCACCGGCCCTGGCGGCTGGTGAATTCCGCAAGGGGACGTACAAAAACGTAATCGTTTAGAGGGCGCTCATCACTGCGGGGGCAGTAACCGTGCGAGCTACCGAACGCGGATCGCACTTGGGGAGAACCACCCGAAACGGGCATAGCCTTGAAGGTTCTGGCTACCTGGGCGCTGTCAACGACAGCGGTGTGCAGCCCATCTATAAAACCTCGGGAAAGGTCCGTCAACTGCGGATTTAGCGTGATTTATGCAAGCGGAAGGGAGTGGCTTTCAGTGGATTCTTCGAGTCGAAAAAATAGCCCGACGGTCGTCAGGCTAGGAGGAGTTGGACCACGTTTGACCCGGCAATCGGACACCGGGGCTCGTCGCATAACCCCCGCTATCGATCCACCTGAATCAACCGACCCTTGTCGTGGCCTGGGTCGGAATCAACTGGCACGCATCCGCGCACAAAAGGTGCCCAGTGTTTCGCCGGCGGGCACCGGAGCTGAGCATCGTCGCCGAAGCGGATGACCTGTACGACCTGGCATAAGTCGTACAGGTCATCCGCCTGGGTCACTTGAAAACGCTGAGAAGCGATCCGAGGACGCTGTGTAGTGTGGCTCCGAACTCTAAGAGTCCGACCGAGCTGCCCGGAGCGAATCGGTCTTTGGTCGCCAAGCGGCGAGGGGCCTGATCACTACACCAGCGCCGCTGGCCCGCGTCAAGTTATGCGTCTTTCGAGCATTTGGGCTTGGCCACCGGCTTGGTGCCCTTGCAGTCCGGGTAGCGGGTGCACGACCAGAAGCTGCCGGTGCGGCCCTTGCGCTGGCGCATGGCGCTGCGGCAGACCGGGCAGTGCGGCCCTTTGACGGGAGTTGGGCGCAGGGTCAGCGAGGCGTGTGAGCGGACCAGGCGGATCAACCACTCCGCCTGCTTGGCAAGAAAGGTGTCGACGCTCAATTGCCCCGCTTCGATGCGGTCCAGCGCCTGCTCCCACAGTGCCGTCAGTACCGGGTCAGCCACCTCCGGCGGCACTGCTTCAATCAAGGTGTGGGCTGCGGCCGACGCCGCCAGGCTGCGTTTCTTCTTGGTCAGATACCCGTGGTCGATCAGTCCCTGAATAATGGCCGCGCGTGTCGCCTCGGTACCCAGCCCGCAACTATCTTTGAGCTTCTGCTTGAGTCGCGGGTCTGCGACCTGGTTGGCGATGGTTTTCATGGCCTTGACCAACGTGCCCTCCGTGTAAGCCTTGGGCGGCTGGGTACGCTGGGCGATCACCGTGGCGTCCGTCAACGCCACCACGGCGGATTCGCGTAGCGTGGGCAAACGCTGGGCCTGTTCGCCGGCCTCGTCGCCGTGGCTTTCGTCGATCACCGCCTTCCAGCCACGGACCAGAATCTGCTTGCCGCGGGCCAGCAGCGGGTCGCTCCCACTCTGCAGCAGTACCTGCGATTTCAGGTATTCGTGCTCCGGCAGAAATTGCGCCAGGTAGCGGGCGCGGATCAGCGCGTACACCGCCTCTTCGCGCTCGGTAAGCTGGGCCAGGTCCAGGGCCACGGCGGTGGGAATGATGCCGTGGTGCGCGGTGATCTTGCTGCTGTTCCAGGCGCGAGAACGGCGGCAGGGTTCGACCTCTTGCAGTATCTTGCCCAGGGATGGGCTGGCGGCGGCCAAGGCGCGAAGGATGCGCGGCACCTCGTCGAGCATGCTTTCGGGCAGGTAGCCGCAGTCGGTGCGTGGATAGGTCGTTGCCTTGTGGGTTTCGTACAGGGCTTGAGCGGTGGTTAAGGTCTCCTGCGCACCTAGGCCCAGCTTGGCGGAGCAGATCTCCTGTAAGGTGCCCAGGTCGAACGGTAGCGGCGGTCCTTCGCGGACGTGCTCGACATCGATGCGCTGAACGCGCGCCGTCGCCTGCTGGTTCAAGCGTCGAGCCGCTTGCTGCGCCGCGACCTCTTGAGTGCAGTGGCCAGCGGCGTCACAGGCGGATTCCGGTGGCTGCCAGCGGGCTTTGAAGGTTACGCCTTCCGCCTCGATCTGAGCATCGACGTTCCAGAACGGCTGCGGCACAAAGCTCGCGATCGCCCGGTCGCGTTCCACTACCAGGCGCAGGGTCGGCGTTTGCACCCGTCCCACCGGCAGCAGACCCTCGAAGCCGGCACCGCGGCCGAGCAGGGTGAACAGCCGGCTCAGGTTGATGCCCACCAGCCAGTCGGCTCGAGAACGGGCCAACGCGCAGTGGTACAGCGGCAACGTCTGCTCACCCGGACGCAGTGTGGCCAACGCGCGACGGATCGAGACATCGTCGAGCGCGGACAGCCATAGGCGCAGAATCGGCCCCTGGTACTGGCAGCGTTCGAGAATCTCCCGGGCAATCATCTCGCCTTCGCGATCGGCGTCTGTGGCAATGATCACCTCGCTGCAGGTGTGCAGCAGCTGGTTGATTACCTTGAGCTGGCTGGCGACCTTGGGCTTGACCACCACTTTCCAGCGCACGGGGATGATAGGTAGGTGCTCGAGCGACCAGCGTTTGTAATCGCCGTAGGCTTCCGGCGGCGCGGTTTCCAGCAGATGCCCGACGCACCACGTCACGGTGATACCTTGCCCCAGCAGGCAGCCGTCGCTGCGACGGTTGGCCTGTAGGACGCGGGCAATGTCCCGGGCTTGGGATGGTTTCTCGCAAATAAACAGGCGCATGGCTTGGCCCTCTCGGTGAGTACCGACAGGGTGGCGGGGTGCTACGGGAGTGCTAGGGAAAATGCGATGGCGCCGCGCTCATATCGGCGGGGACAGGGCTACTTGCGTTGTGCGAGGTGGCTGGCCAGCGTTTGTAGAAACTGCAGGGCAAACTGCTTATCCGCTTCGCTCAGTTCCTTGATGATCGAGGTGATCTGCTGACCCTGATCCTGCGGGCGCGGACTGATGGCCAACAGCAACTCATCGGCAGGGCAGCCATACAGGTCGGCCAATCGCAGCAGCTTACTGACCGAGAGCTCGACCTCGCCACGCTCGAGACGCGACACGGCTTCACCGGAGATCCCCAGGTGCTCACCCACCTTCGCCTGGGTCAGATCGCGGGCGCGACGATACTCCGCCAACTGGCGACCAATGTGATGTGGGCTAGGCTCTTTCACTGGCAACGGGGGCACTCTCCAATTCGACCCATATGGTCGACCAGCCACCCAAAGATATGAACGACCTGAAAGGTTGACTGCCAACCCTATGAGGCGTATCACCGAAAATACCTGTAAGACCCGCCCGTCACTACGGAGGAAAGCCCTTGCACGGATCAAACCAGCGTCAGACGGATGCGCTCGCGATCAAGGCCTACGAGTTGTTCATGGCCACCCATCTGGAACCTGACAATGCCGAGGCGCGTGCCACGCTGATCGCCTGGGTTCAGGAAAGCCCGGAGCACTGGCAGGCGTTCCTTGCCCTGGACCAGTACCTGGCAGAGGTGTCGCATGTGTTGCACGGCGGTGGGGAAGGGAGGTCGCGGCGGAACTGAACAGCGGCCGATAGCCGGGATTGCCCGCCGGGCAGGCCGTATGAACTCCAGTGGTGTCGCGCGGCGGGCGCTCGTTCCATTAAGTACCACCTGATCAATCGCCCTTGCGTGGAGCTTTCTTGCCGCCCCCTTTGCGCCCGGAACCGGCGTTTTCCTGCGCTTTTTCACGCATGGACACCGACGCCAGGCGGTGCGGCAGAATGCCGATGCGCCGAGCCTCCACCTTGAAGGTCACCCGCGCGTTGTCCTCGCTGTCCTCCCATTCCTCCTTGACCGTGCGGCCCTCAACCAAGATGCGCATGCCTTTCTGGTACAAGGTGCTCCAGTGCTCGGCGTCGCGGTGCCACAGTTCGACCGGGGCCCAGTAGCCGCCGCGGTCCTCGTAACCGCCTTCGCGCGGCACCGGGTTGTCGAAGTAGACGTTCAACCGCAGCAAGCGCCGCGGTTCATCCGGGTTGGTGTTGAACTCCTGATATTCCGGCACGCTGCCGATGTTGCCTTCGCCAACAAATAACGTACTCATGGGGCTACTCCTCGGTGGGGGAACAGGAAAGGGCGTGTTCGGCGGCCTCGAGCTTGCTGACACCGCTGCTGGCTTGGCGATACAGCGATTGCAGGCTGCTCATCTGCAGGTTCAGCACCACGCGGTTGGTCTCCAGTTGGTACAGTGCCTGCCGCAGTTCCGGGTGCAGGTGCGGATGAACCACCGCTGTCTGCCACACCTGCACGCCCATGCGCTGAAAGTCAGGACTGCGCCAGCGCAGAAAATCGGTGCCCGTCGCGCTGTGCTGGATGACCAGTCGCAGGTCCAGCAATACGAACGGCGGTTGCGCCATGATCGCCAGCATCACTCCCATCAGTTCGGCGACCTGAGTCCGCAGGCGCAGGATCGTGTCGGCAAACTGCTGCAGCTCCCCCTTACCCTTAAAAGGCTTTAAAAGGCCTTTTAGGGAGGCACCTTGTGCGAACCCGCGATAGGCATCCGTCGACAAGCGTCGGGCAATCGCCTCAGCCAAGGTCATGCGTCACCTCCTTCGCCTGAGACGTCCGGTAGAGGTGGCTCTTCGGCCTCCAGCGATTCAGTCGGCTCAGTTACAGAGCCCTCGCTGGTGCGCATAATCGGAGGCGCGAACTGGGAGCGGCGGGTACCTTCGAGGATGTCCTGCGGTGGGATTCCAAACTTCTCGAGGGCCTCACGGGCCCGGGCGTTGTTGGCGGCCATATCACCCCGAGTGACGCCCGCCAGGCGGGAGTTCTGGGCCAGGCCGAGCAGGCTGCGCAGGTGATGGGCGCCGCCATCGATCCAGCTTTCCATGTCGACCCGGCCGATCAGCGCGGTGTGGTGGGCGAGCAGCACACGACGGACCAGGGTGTCGTAATCGGTGAGCAGGTAGACCGCGAGAAAACCGAGCTGACTGCCGATATACAGCGGCAGCGTCACCGGGTGGATATTTAGGTTGTCACCGACATCGACCTGGGTGGGCAGGTCGCGCTCCACCTGGCTGACCTGGTGGACCAAATTGCGTATCTCGGCCTTGGTCTGCAGCAGCTTTTCCTCCAGCTGCAGCATGAACCAGTCGGCGTAGGGGTCATCCTGGCTGCTGGCTTGCTTGAGCAGATTGGTGACGGCGATGTAGCCAGGCATGCCGAGGATGGGGTGAACGCCCTCGCGGCGGGAGCGACCCTGCCACAGCCGCGCCGCATGGTGGGTGTGCAGGGTCAGGGTGATGCTGCTGCGCAGAGATCCCAGGTTGAGTTGGTAGTGATCGGCCATCGTCAGTACCTCGCCGTCGGAATGACGCCGACGATGGGCTGGTCCGTGAAGGCCTACGAGCATCAACACGAAGATGATCAGGTCGCTTTTTGCAGGCAGTGGACGTCACTGGAAATGATTGCAGAGGCATTGATTCCACCGACGGCCAGCCTACGTCGGCGCACGGACCCCGCGACAGCGTTGCTTGAGTTCTTCGAGGCAGGAAAGGGCGAGGGGAGAGGCAGTACGCTGGCCGCCACGGCGGGATGGTTCGGTGGGTGGCTGTGGCATGGGGTCGGACTTCGCCGCCCGCGAAGGGGGGAGCGCCGAGATCGACGTATCAGCGCGAGCGGCCCACAAGGTGAATTCGCCCTGGCAGGCTCGCTTGATCAAACCCATCAGGTAGGCGACTGGTTTGCGGATCTCTCCGCGGGCGCAGCGCACCGCTGCTTCATTGATTACCGCTTGTTGCTGTTCCGGCTCGAGCTGACGCATTGCCTGTGAGGCCATGCGTCGCTCGGTCGGGTTCAGCGGTAAGTCTTCGGGCCATCGCGCTCGACCAAATTCCACTTGCCCCAGTACCGTACTTTTTATGCTTTTGTCTTTCTGTACTGTACGGCCAGCGTCGGCATTCCGAACATCAGCCAAAACCGATGCTTTGCCGCGAGGTTCGGAATCGGTCGGGGGGCAGTGCAAGAATCTCGAACGGGGTGGCACTCGCCGGGTTCGGAATTTTCCGTATCGCTACACGTCAGCGGCAGCGTCTGCTGTCGCACCGGCGGCACTGCGGCGACTAGCTGGTCCTTGGCGACCTGGGCCACCTGTTGGTCGGCCTGGATTTCTTCAATGACGTGCAGTGTCACATCCCGCACGCCTTTGGTGGCATGGCTGAGGTTCTGTTGCAGCAGCGCCGCGTATCCAGTGTCGAGTTCAAGCTGCTCGGCCGGGGTCAACGGATCGCCGTGCAGCACGTAGACACAGCCACGCAGGCAGCCCTTGGCATCACGTGAGCGGTCGACCAGGCTGAGCCAGCGGGTGGTGCGCAAGACGTTGAGTGCGCGGGCAATGGTCTCGCGTGAGGCTTGTGTGCCGCAGGGACTGGTGGCCAGATACGGTTGCAGGTCTTGGTAGCGCGGGGTTCTGACCTTGCGCTCGGTGATGAGCCAGCGCAGCACCTGCCAGGTATTGCGCTCAAGGGGTGTCAGTCGGCGATCCAGCAGCAGCGCCTTCGGCAGCGGATTGTTGTCGCCGTAGTAGATGGTGCGCACCGCTGGAGTCACCTCAGACTCAGCCAGCTTGGCCTGCGCCGCTTGCCATTCATTCCGCCGGCGCAGTGCGTCGTAGCACTGGCGCACCACGTCCTGCCAGTCGACTTCGTAGAAACTCAGCACGGTGCACCTCCGTACAGTTCGACCTGCTGCCAGACAAGGGTGAGGGTGATGTGTTGCTCCTCGGCCAGCATCATCATCGTGTCCAACGGATCGTTGTCGGGATCCTCCGCCCGCAGTTGGCTCCAACGGTTCCACACCGCATGCTCTTGGGCCTCGCTAAGTTGAACCGGTCGGCCGCGGTGGGTCTCGATCTTAAGCACGCGTCGGCGCAAGGCGGTTTCCGAGTGGTCCAGACCAAAGCAGCGGTACATGATGTTGGAGCTCGCGCCCAGCTTGAGCGCCCGGTTGATCAGCCGCTCGTTCTGCTCGTCACGTTCGGCCTGGGTGATCAGGCGACGCAGCACCGTGGTATCAACCTTGACTTCCACCCAGGCGATCGACGAATGCGCCAGGTGCGAGAGGGTGGTCGGCGGCAGCGACTGCAACACCTCGATGTCCTCATCGGCTAGGCCCAGGGCTTTGCAGCGCTGCAGTCGGCCATGGCGCAGCTCATGCAGCACCTGATTCAACATGGCATGGTTCAAGAGATTGAAGGTCGTGCTCATGAGGCGGCTCCTCACGTTAGCGAGTGGTCGACAGCGTCAGCTCAATCAGCTGCCGGGCGTGGCGAATCAGTGTGAACACCTGCTCGAGCTGGGCGTCAGGGAGTCGCTCGAGACCCACCGTGAGCGCAGGCCGCTCGGCAAAGGGCAGGTCATAGGCACCGATCAGCAGCTGTCCGAACAGCGCGGCTGGCAACTGCTGACGTTCTTTCCAGCTCACGTCGTCCTGCAGCCGTAGCAACGCTGATAGCAGCAGCTGAATGCCAGTGTGACGGGCACTCATCTGTTCGCCGTGTTCGGGTGCTAGCGTGAAACCCAGGCCATCCGAGTGCGGATTGACCATGGTGCCGGCATCGGCGTACGCGGCGAGTTCGGCCGCGAGCGCGGCGCATCTCACGCGCAAGGCACTGAGGTCATCCTCTGGCAGAGGCTGGAGTGGCGCCGATTCCACCGGCGCCTGAACTGACTCAGGGTCGTCGGATCTTTCGTCGAACGGCGGTTCGTCACTCAGTGCCTGGCGGATGTGGGGAAGACGTGGCTCATGCAACGGGGTGGTGTCGCCACCGCTAGCGTCCTGATCAGCGCTGGGAAATTCAGACGCTGGTTTGGGGACCTCTTCCATGACCAATGACTCCGGCGTTGCATCGGGGGGTAGGTCCTGGAGCAGGCGCGGGGCGGCACTCGACTGAAGCGGCGAGGGCTGGTGCTCTTGGTGTAACTCCAGAGCCAGCAGTCGAGGTGTCTGCTTGAGGATCACCGACATCCTGGCCAGCAGTTCGTCCTGTAACTCGCCCGAGTCCAGTTCGGGCTTATTACCATCATACATCGACAGTACTTCCAGCCAGAGCAGCATGAACTGTGAGGCGTCGCCGAAATGCTGGTTCCAGATTGACTCCGCCCGGCGCCGCAAGCTAATGAGCCTTGCGATGGTAGGTTTACCAAGGCCGGCGTACAGCACCTGCGGAATGGCAGGCAGCAGGTACTCGAGCGTGTCGAACATGCGGCTGATCTGCGATTGTGATATCGGGTAACCGCCTTGGCTTAGGCGTGAAGAGAGTTCACGCTGACTCAGTGACTCATCACCGCCCTGAAGCATGCCCTGCAGTTGCGCCACGGCCAGGGCCCGCTCAATGAAGGTGAGCTGGCCATGCAGATCGCTTTCGGCCAGGTGCCCGAGCAATGCATGGGCCTCGGATTGCCAGGGCCGAAACAAGCAGTGGATGCGGAAAAATCGTTCTTCGCGGGTTTCCTGCCAGAGTTCACCCAGGATACTCAAGCGCGTGTTGCCACCGTTGCGGATGATGAAGTGCGGTTCGTTCGGGCGGCGGGTGATGGAAGGTGGCTGATCCAGCCCGCGTTCGCGGATTGAAGCCTTGATGTCATCGTAGAGCGGATTGCGAATCACGCGTGGGTTCAGCTCATACGGGCGCAATTGCTCAAGGCTGACCACCATCGGAGTATCCGCTATCGGTAAAGACGAAACCTCGCGGTCGGGAGCTTGAGGAAAATGCGCCTGCTGCAGCTGACGCGTAATATCTTCGGATGTTGGCGGCTTCATTAACCATCCTCCGTTAGCCGCGACGGACCAGTTCGTATCCAGCAGACGGTTGACCTGGCACGTGCACTCCCAAGGCAAATAGCTGTTCGGTCCACTGAGGGAAGAGCTCCACTGCCAGCGCGCGCATCACCCGGGCAGCGCAAGGACTGCGGCTGCCGGAGGGTGACCTCGGTTCCACCCGGTGAACGGGAAGCCCCAGCGAGGCCGCATTGGTGTAGGCCACGCGATCGGGAATCGTCGTGGTGCAAACGGTGACATGCGGATCGGTTTGGAAGGAAGCTTGCAGGCTCTGCATGATCAAGCGGGTGTCGCGGCGATTGGTATTGACCTGGTTGAGCAGCAACTTCACCGACGGCAAGGCGACGCCTAGGTAGCGGTAGGGCTCCAACTCCTCGAAAAGACCCAACGTGCCACGGCGAAGTTCGCGTGCGGCGAGCATTTCCGGCGGGACAGGACACAGCGCGCAATCGGTGGCAAGAATCACCATCTCGACCACGACGCTGCGGGCGCCCTGGGTATCGATGATCAGCACATCGTATTGATCCTCGAAGGCGGACAGCAGGTTGCGCAGCCGTAGCCGACCATCGGCTGCGTGTAAGAGCAGGGTGCTGATGTGCCCAGCGCAGTCGTTGGACACGATCAGATCGAGGTGTGGAATGACGGTGGTGGAGATCACCGACTCCGGTCTCGTGAGCCCCTGCGCGATGAGTTCGTAGCTGCCGGCTTCACGAGGTTCGCGCAGGCCGTAGTAACTGGACAGCGTTGGCTGGCTGTCTAGATCCAGCAGCAATACACGGAGGCCGGCATCGGCAAGTAGTCCACCCAGGTTAGCGGCGACGGTGGTCTTGCCCGCGCCGCCCTTGGTCGAGATCAGCGAAAGGACGTCCATTATTCAGTCCCCGCTGGACAGCCGGTCTTGAACCCACTGTTCTATTTCCAGCGAATCCCAACCGACGGCACGGGTACCGATGCGTCGGCATTGCGGGAATTGGCCGGCCTTCATGAGGTTGTAGATGTGCGAACGTTTGAAGCCGGTTTTCTGCTCCACCTCATCGCGGCGCATGATGTGGCGGTCGACAGGGAGAGATGCAGCGCTGGTCGGTTGCATGATGTCACTCCGTAGCGCCAGGTGGCGCGTGGTGGGATGTGACAGTCAGTGAAGGCTCGCTGTATGGAAAAAACATTGTCAGGCAATGGCTGGCATCGCCTGACAATGCAGTGTCAGGCCCGAAAAACCTGTGCGAAATGGCGGCGAGCCTCGGCAAATCTCCGATCAAGAGTACTTTTGCTGAGACCGCTCACCCCAGGGAAACGGCGGGTGATTTCGTCTACCAAGGCTGCTTGGCTTGGATAGATTGACTGGACCCGACCGCTTTTCGATTTGCCCAGAGTGGCTTCCAACACTGCGCCCACTAGAGTGTTGTGCGCCCCCTCGGAAGTCTCGGAGGGTATCCCGCAAGCCTCGAGTCGTTCAGATAGCTGTGTGTTGAATGCCATAAGCTCGGCCATTTCTTCCGTTGAGGCCGCAAGTGCTTGACGCATTTTTTCTATGGCGCGCTGAGAAGCCTCCAATTCGGCCTGTTTTACCAAGTACATGTTCAGGCTGATGCACTCCGAGTGATCCAAACTTGGGGAAAAGAGAAAGGCGGGCTTCTGATCTGGGAAGTTGCGTATGAACCAGACCAATAGATCGGCACGCCGAATGCAGCAAAACTCGCGGTGGAGCTGATTGGCAGCGGTGATTGGGCATCCCAGATATGTTGCAGGCAGATCACCGCAGCCAATGGCGTCGTGAATGCACTCGATGGATTTATGCAGAAGTGGCCATTGCGGGAAATGTTTAAGTAGGCTGCCAGGCGGGGAGAGATCGACTCTCAGGATCTCTTCTTCGTGGTCAGTAAGGTCACACCAGAGAATCGCGGCTTCAATTGGATGATAGGAGCTTCTGATCGAGAGCATGGCGCACAGCCTCCTGCTTTATTCGTCCTAATCGCTGGCGGGGGCATCGCAGGCCTCTGTCAAGCGAGCCGATTTCCATAGACCATTTCATGATCCAAAGGTGGTGACAATACGTTGATCGTTTGGTTCGAAATGTATCACGCGAGTGCGACAGGTTTCGACGCGCCGCGCCGCAATAAATTGCACATTTAGAAGTTTAGTAATGCATTGCACTCAATATCTGAAATTTCTGAGATATCATCGGTACTAGGGTTTGAAAAGCAGCGGCGTAACGAATTGGCTGGGAGGAAGCAAATTCTAAGTAGGTGATCGTATGCTTCATGCATGGTGCTAAAAGTATAAAAAATTCGTGAGGTGATCAACTGTGGCGATATCGAGGGTTAGTTTGACGTGCTCAATGCAGTAGCAATATAACCATTTAACTGTAGGGGTGAGTGCCCGCAGCCATATGTGAGAACTGTTTCAGGAAAGTTGGCTCAGTATTTTTCGATACCCTTGTCTCTCACGCGCTTTGAGTTGATGTAGCCCTAGTCATCTGTTGAGAGTTAGGGTAGATGGCCTACAGTTTAGATCTGAGGCCAGGTCCCCACTAGGGCTAGATAAGCGCCGATTCTGGCTCAACCTTTGCTCTCGCCTTGAGATCGACCTTGGCAATGTGGTCGGCTACTCGAAGAGCCTGGGCGGCTATGGTGAGGGATGGGTTTACTGCCGCCGAGGTGGGCATGAAGCTGGCGTCGACGACGAAGAGGTTTTCGTGGTCATAGGCTCGGCAGTAAGTATCAAGCGGTGAAGTGGCAGGGTCGCTACCCATGCGCACGGTACCGCACTGATGGGAGGGTGTGCGCTTGTCGAATGGGCGTGCCAATACCACGGGGAAGCCGGCTGCTTTCAGTACCTTCTTGAACTTCGCAACCAATGCCAGGTGAGCATCCCAGTTCGTCCGCTCCCACTTCAGCACGATGCGATCACCTTGAACTGTTACCCGGTTCTCGGGTGAGGGAAGGTCTTCGCTCATCGCGTAGAAATCGATGCAGTGACGACTGAACTTGCTCAATATCCACTCGGGCACCTGCGGCATGCTGCCCTTGAGGATACTGCCCGAAACCCGGCCCAACAGTTGAATGTTGCCCAGTGGGAAGCCGCCATTACCATCGGATAAGTAGAAATCGTCCAAGGCAAACGTCTTCTGGTAAACAGAGTCGTTCACGTAGCTAGGGCTGAAACCGATCACCGCGGATGCGTTGTGGTTCATGAAGTTTCGGCCCACCTGATCCGAACTGTTGGCCAGGCCGGTTGGATGGTTAGCATCGGCAGAGCGCAGCAGCAGTACGGCGGACTGCACTGCCCCGGTGCTGAGGATCACAGTACGGGCACGGATCTGCTGGAGAGATCCGTTCTTCATAAACTCCACAGCGCTGATCGGACCATGCCTCTTATCCACCTTCAGTGCGGTCACACGAGCGCCCGTAATGAGGGTGACGTTCTCGTGTTCAAGGGCGCCATTAAGCGCCGCAGTCTCGGCGTCGAACTTGCCTTCGTCGCAATGAGGGTGGGCATCCCATGGAGTGGCGCGATGACCCAGCCAGCGATCAATGTCCACGCCTAGTGGAAGCGAGTAAGGCTTTAAGCCGTTTGCAGCAAGGCGGTTGCGGACTTCGGCGATAGCCGGTTCGTCGGGAACCGGAGGGAAGTCGTAGGGCCGAGAATGAACGGGTTCAGTAGGGTTCTGCTGTGCATCACCGCGCACCTTGTAAAGTGTTTCGGCTTGGCTGTACCAGGGCTCTAATTCTTCGTAGCTGAACGGCCAGGCAGGGGAGATGCCCTCCTGGTGCACCATCTCGGCGAAGTCTTCCCTGCGATACCTTGCGAGCACCGCGCCGTAGAATTTCGAATTGCCACCCACGTTGTAGTAGTTGCCTGGATTGAAGCTGTTGCCATTTTCCTCGTACCACAGCTCTTTCGGACGGAAAAACTGCTTCTGGAAAATGGCACGCTGATCACAGTGCTCCGGACGATGAGTCAGTCGCTCACCTGCTTCGAGAATCACGATGCGGGCACCGGTAGGCGCCAGGCCTGCGGCCACGGTTGCTCCACCGATACCGGAGCCGATGATCAAAATATCTGGGCACTCATTCATATCTACCTCCAAACCTCAAACGCTTACAGGCACGGCTTTGCCTGTAGCAGCTGCCTCAACCACGGCGATGCCGGTGGCCAGAGACCAGATACCATCCAGGCCAGACGCTGCAGGCTGAGTGCGTCCAGCAACTGCTTCGCTGAACTGACGGAAACCTGCCTCATAGAGATTGTGGTGTTCCAGAATCAGGTGGCGGGTGCCCTCAGCGTTGATCAGCTGAACCTGGCCAATCGGTCGTTGAGTCATGACGTCACGCGCAACCAGAGTGCCTTCGGTACCGATAATCTCGAGACCGGTTTGGCAGTGCTTGGCGGTAAAGGAATCGTGGAACTGAGCCAGCAAACCGGACTTGAACCGCATGACGCCCATGACAGAATCTGGTGCACCAGTCGTGCTCATTTCACCAGTCTGGGATAGAGCCGTGACTTCGACAGGATCGTCTCCGAGCACGTAGCGCAGGGTATCGGCGTCATGCACAGTGATGTCGAGAATGACCCCGCCACCGTCCGCCGCTTGTTCAATACGCCAGCCCTGCAAGTGTGGCGGCAGAGATACGGCGTGGAAAACTCGGGCAGCCAGCGGTTTGCCGATTTCACCTGCCTGGATGGCGCTGCGCAGCGCGGTGTGAGATGCAGCGTTGCGCAGGTGGTGGTTGGTAGCGAATACGACGCCAGCCTTTTCCGCAGCCTCAACCATGTGCTTGGCATCTGCGACGGTCAAGGCGAGAGGCTTTTCGCACATCACATGTTTGCCGGCTGCAATCGCCAGGAGCGCCTGCTCTTTGTGCAGGTTGTTCTTGGTCGAGATGTAGACAGCTTCTACTGCGGGGTTCGACAGCAATTGATTGATGTCGCTGGTGTAGTGGGTGATGTCGTTGTCTTGAGCGTACTGCTTTGCCCGGCCTTCGTCGGAGCTGAGCACCGAGACGACGTCGTTACCAACAGAGCGAATTGCTTCGATCACCCATTCTTTGGCGATGGTGCTGGCACCAATCAATCCCCATTTCATACTTGTCTTCCTGTTGTATTTATCAGTGGCGAATCTGAGAAGTGGATGCATCCGAACGGCGGGTATAGAAGCCGTAGAGAGCGATGGCGGCGTAGCAGACAGCCGGTACCATCAGCGATAAGGCGAGCGTGCTCAGGTCAGCCGCAAAGCCGGTCAGCGGAGGAACAATGGCGCCTCCAACGATGGCGCAGCAGATCAGCCCAGAACCTTCGGCGGCTCGAGCACCCAGACCTTCCGATGCCAGGGCAAAGATGGTAGGGAACATGATGGAATTGAACAGCCCAACCGCCAGGATTGCCCAACCTGCAGTCGCTCCCGTAGAGGTGGCGGCGATCATGATCAGCAGAATTACCGTGCCAGCGGCAGCAGCGAGGATGAGGCCTGGAGCGAATCGGCGAAGCAGCACGGCACCGATGAAGCGACCAACCATCGCGCCGCCCCAGTAGTAGGCGACATGCTTGCCAGCCAACTCGGCATCAAAGCCGAAGGTGCTGTCGAGCATCAGGAAGTTGGTCAGCAGGCTTCCAATGGCTACTTCAGCACCGACGTAGAAGAACAGGCAGGCGGCACCGAATGCGAAGCGTGGGCGTTTGAGCAGATTCAAAGCAGCCAGTGGATTCGATGGCTTGGGATTCGAGCTGGCAGGGATCTGTTTGCGTTGAGCCCACACGACACAGGCAACGACAAGCAGAGCTGCAGCGATGCCGGCGTAGGTATTACTGATTACCTCTGCCTCTTCAGCCAGGAAAGCTTTCAGCGCCTCTGGTGCAAGGGTCGCCGGATCAACAGCGTTCAGGCTTCCTAGAATCAAGATTGCGCCGAGGAAGGGTGCGATGGTAGTGCCTAGCGAGTTAAATGCATGGCCAAAGGTTACTCGGCTGTGAGCAGTTTTGGCTGGGCCAAGAAGGCTAATCAGCGGGTTGGTAACAACTTGAACGACGGTAACCCCAGCGGCAAGAATAAAAAGGGCACCCAAAAACGCGGCAAAGAGACCAACCTTTGTCGCTGGGATAAACAATAGGCAACCCGCTGCCATTGTCAGAAGCCCTACCACAGCAGCACGCATATAGCCGATACGCGAAATGAGAATACCGGCAGGGACTGATGCGATGAAATAGGCGAAGAAGAATGCTGATTGCACGAGCATTGCTTCGGTGTAGCTTAGACTGAACAGGCTTTTAAGCTTTGGTATCAGAACGTCGTTAAGGCTAGTGATACTGCCAAAAATGAAAAATAGCGTGAACACGAAAAAGCTCAGGCGTTGTACTTTGCCTTTTGTAATGGTGGTGCTTCCGGCGTCGGCGGGATAAACAGCTTGCATGGCATCCACTCCCTATATCTTCTTGTAGTAGGAAAGGAAATTTAGGTAATACGACTCTTCAGAACTTCTTGTTTGAAGGTCTTTTGGGCTATCAAAAAAGAGTGCGTCTACTTGGGCTAAGAGTTCGTGGACGACAGAAGGCGCTTACGCGCCGAGGGAGGAAGGGTGAGCAGTTAGTGTGCATGGCAAAGTCCTCTAAGGATTTTTATTGTTAGGAGCGAGTGAAGACAGAATGCTCCCGTTTAGTCAGGTAGGGGAGTGTGTCCAGAAGCGTTGAGTGATACGATTGTGGCGTCTAGATGTTCCTCCGGAGTTGGATCAAGTCGCTATGAAGCCGAGCTATGAGAAGGTTCCGACCGTCCCTACCGCCTCTTGGACGCTACTCAACCGCCGCCTTCGAGACGAGATTCCCTTCGAGTGGCACCACCACCCGGAGTACGAGCTCACCCTTACGCTGAACAGCCGCGGGCACCGCTACATCGGAAGCGATGTGCAGCTTTACGACGACTGCGATCTCACCTTGGTGGGTCCTAATGTCCCTCACAGCTGGTGCTCAGCTGAGCTGATTGAAGACAACAAACCGCACCATGCGTTGGTGATTTGGTTCTCTGAAGCCTGGGCATCCTCCCTAGTTTCACTATTTCCAGAAATGTCGCCGATTGGCAATCTTCTGGCGGCAGCCCAATGCGCCGTGTCTTTTAGTCCCAACGTTGCTCAAGAGCTGCGACCAACGATTGAGCGGATGGTGGAGCAGAACGACCCAGAAAGGCTGGTGGCGCTTTTACACGTCCTGATCCGCCTGACCCAGGATGAGGATGCCCAGCGGATAGTGGCCAATGAGGATTCGGTTGCCGCACCCACTGCAGACGATTCAAGAATTCACCGGGTGCTGGATTACATCCATGCGAATTTTGCTCAACAGCTCTCGATTCCCGAGCTTGCCGACATGGCCTGTGTGAGCGTCTCCGCCTTTCATCGGATGTTCAGACGACATACCCGCAGCAGTGCTCTGGACTACATAGCCAAGCTCCGGGTAGGTCGCGCTTGCGCCCTGCTGATGGAGGGTGGGGCGGTCATCTCCCTCATTTCCGAAGAGGTTGGCTACACTTCCGTCGCCTTCTTTAACCGGCAGTTCAAGGCCCTGAAGGGGATGACCCCAACGGAATTCCGCAAGCTCCACGGTCACCACTTCAAGTGATCTGAGGTTCAGGGTTAAGACCAGAGCGATCAAGGAAGCTATGGTAACGACTGCGCCCCAATACCGCCGATGTAGTCACCTAGCTGGCCGTTGTCACGGGACAGGCCCAATGGGACTGTTATCAGCCACAGTGTGTCCCACCAAGTTCTGATGAGGTTCACCAGATCCTCGTTTGTAAAAGTGACAGAGTTGGACGGCTTTCTGGCTCAACTAGGGACGGTGTCCTCCGCAGCTGTTGCGCACGATCAGTTTCGGCTTGAGCAAAAACTTCATCGCCGGAGCGTCTGGGTTCTTGAGCCGGGTCATGAGCATTTCGCTCGCCACCTCTCCAAGCCGCTCGGGCTCGAGTGCCACGGTGGTGAGGGGAGGGTTGCAGTACGCTGAACTGGCGACCCCGTCGCTGCCGATCAAGGCGATGTCCTCACCAGCTTTGAGTCCGCGGTTTCCCAGTTCGCTGAGTGCGCCAGTCGCGATCAGGTCGTTGTAGCATACAACGCCAGTCGGACGGCGCTCCATGTCAAGCAGTCGGCTCATGCCATCCTTGCCACCGGCCAGGCTGATAGAGGTTTCAATCATCCATTCGGGGTTTGGCGTGATCCCACTTTTCTCTAAACACTCGATGTACCCGTGTAGGCGCTCCATGCTCACTGCATAGGTGCTGTTGCGTCCGATGAAAGCGATGTGCTGATGGCCTAGGTCGACCAGATGCTGAGTGGCAAGCCTGATCCCTTCGTAGTTGTCTGCTCCGACGAAGTCGGTCTCCTGGCCTTCAAACGCACGCATCACCGTTACGAACGGAAGGCCCCACTGGCGCAGCGAAGCGACCAAGTCAGGAGGCGTGCCAAAGGTGGGGCAGATTATGATTCCAGCTGCCTTCTGCTCCCGCATTGAGCAGAGCACCTGGCGCTGTACCTCCTGGTCTTCGGCGGTGTGGGCCAGTAGGGTGATGTAGTTCGACTCAAGCATCTTCCGCTCGGCGCCCACCAGCAGCTCCACGAAGAAGGAGTTGCTAAGGTCATTGACCACCATCCCAATGACGTTGGTGACCCCTTGCCGGAGATTCGCAGCACTGCGGTTGTAGACATAGCCGAGCTGTTCAGCCGTCGCTCTCACCTTTTCGGCGGTGGTTGGGCGTACCAATGGGCTGTTGTTCAATACCAGCGATACCGTGGATTTCGACACGCCACTGGCCTTGGCGATATCGGTGATGGTGACCTTGTCGTCGCTGGATGGGCTGCTCACGTAAAATCCCGGTAATTGGCTAGGAACGTTCCAAAAATACCAATTTTTCTGACCGTTCCGCCAGTCGGATGTGATGTCAGTCAAGCCTTGCGGCCTGTGCGGATCCGTTTGGATGTCTCCGCCAGTCATTCCTACATGGTCTGAGATGTGTTGACGAAGTGTATTGACATGAGAAATCGCACGTTTTACATTTTTGGAACGTTCCAAAAACAATATGGAACGATCCAATAACAAAAAATGGTGCATGCCATGAAAACTCTCCACTCTCTGCTAGCCATGCTCCGTTCGCGTTTCGACGCGACCGTCACGTCACCCTCTTCGATCCCCGATGGATCTTCTAAGCCTGATCTCGCCGCCCAGTGTCTCGAATTGGCCGACCCCTTCACGGGCGCCTTGGGCTTGGCATTCCTGGCTAGTCCCGCAAGCGTCAGCCCCCGGTACTGAGTCACAGACTCGGGAGCTGCAATTCGAACCCAACACGGCGTAAGGATTTATGAAAAAGCTCATCACTGCGGAACAAGCCGCAACCCTGATCAACGACGGTGATACCGTAACCGTCAGTTCCTCCAGCGGCCTAGGTTGCCCAGATTCGGTACTGGCGGCTTTGGGGCAGCGGTATCATGACACTGCTCATCCCGCTGGGCTGACGATGGTTCATCCCATTGCCGCGGGTGACATGTACGGCATCAAAGGTATCGAGCATCTGGCTCAGCCTGGGCTGATCAGCAAAGTGATGGCTGGCTCTTACCCGAGTGGGCCGTCGTCGCTGCCAATGCCTGAGATCTGGCGGATGATCACCGACAACGAGATCGCGGCATACAACGTGCCTAGCGGCATTCTGTTCGACCTTCACAAAGATGCAGCAGCCAAGCGCCCAGGCGTTCTGACCAAGGTCGGTCTGGACACCTTCGCTGATCCGGCTCGTGAAGGCTGTGCGATGAACGCACTGGGTGCAGAGAGCCCCATCGTCCAGAAGGTGAACTTCGCTGGTGAAGAGTGGCTGTTCTTCCCAACCATCGTTCCGAAGGTGGCCATCATCCGAGCAACCACCGCGGATGAACGAGGCAATCTCTCCTACGAGCATGAAGGCGGGCTGCTGGGTGCACTGGATCAGGCACTGGCCGTGCGTAACAACGGCGGTATTGTCATCGCCCAAGTGAAGCGGGTTGTCCGCGCTGGTTCGTTAAAACCTCACGATGTCCACGTGCCATGCAACCTGGTCGACCACATTGTTGTGGCTGCGGATCAAATGCAAACCACTCAAGTCGTCTACGACCCGGCAATCAGCGGCGAGATCCAGCAGCCGGACTCCTCGTTCGACTTCGCTGCCTGGGGCGCGGAAAAAGTTATTGCTCGCCGTGCAGCCATGCAGGTGGAGAAGGGCATGGCCGTCAACCTCGGCTTCGGCATCTCTGCGAACGTACCACGGATCCTGCTAGAAGAAGGCCACAACGGTGCTGCTACATGGGTCATCGAGCAGGGTGCCGTCGGCGGCATGCCTCTGCTGGGCTTCGCCTTCGGTTGCGCAGCCAACGCAGACGCCATCATGCCGTCTTCGGCTCAGTTCACCTATTTCCAGGGCGGCGGCTTCGACATGACGCTTCTGTCTTTCCTGCAGATCGACCGCCATGGAAACGTTAACGTTTCGAAGCTGCCGGGCAAACCGTACCTCACTGCAGGTTGTGGTGGCTTCGTGGACATCACCACGCACGCCAAGCGGATCGTGTTCTCCGGCTTCTTCACTGCTGGCGCCAAGCTCGAAGTGGGCAACGGCGAACTGCAAATTCTGCAGCCAGGTAAGTCGCGCAAACTGGTCGAGGCAGTGGATCACGTCACATTCAGCGGCCGCATGGCGCTTGAGCGTGGTCAGGATGTGACCTACGTGACTGAACGCTGCGTAATGAAGCTCACTGCTGAAGGCCTCATGGTTACTGAGCTCGCACCCGGTATCGACCTTGAGAAGGATGTACTCGCCCAAGCCGAGTTCCCACTGCTGGTCGCCGAGAAGGTGGGTGTCATGCACCCAGCCCTGTTCACCGACGCCCTGATGGGCCTGCAACTGAAGGAGCGTCAAGCATGAGTGCTGAAGGCATCGTCTCCCTTGAGATCCAGGGTCACGTGGCAATCGTCACCCTCGAGCGTCCAGCGAAGCTGAACGCCCTGACACCTGAAATGATCACTGCGCTGGGTAATGTTGCGAGTGATCTCGACAAGTGCACTGACCTGCGGGCTGTAGTGCTGACCGCCAGTGGCGAACGCGCATTCTGCGTTGGCGCAGACATCCGGGTTTGGTCGGGCTTGCAGCCTCTTGATATGTGGCGTCAGTGGGTTCGCGATGGGCATCGAGTCTTTGATGCCTGGGCCAATCTTCGCTTGCCTGTTATCGCTGCCATCAACGGCCACGCGTTCGGCGGCGGCTTGGAGCTGCTAGCGGCTGCGGACATTCGCGTCTCTGAGCCTGCTGCCACATTCGCCCTCCCCGAGGCCGGAATCGCTACTTGCCCAGGTTGGTCGGGCACTCAGCGTTTGGTCAAGTTGATCGGCCCAAGCCAGGTCAAGCTCATGGCTCTGACTGGTCGCCGGATTGATGCGCTCGAGGCGCAACGTGTTGGCCTGGTTCAGGACATCAGTGAGGCAGGCGGTGCACTGGCGCATGCCTTGGACATTGCGAAGCAGATCAGCAAGCAGGCACCTATCTCGGTGCAGCTCACCAAACAACTGATCGACGCCGGCACGGGGATCAACGTTGCCGCCGTACTCGAAGGCATGGCAGGTGCCCTGGCCGCCACCACTCTCGACGCCAAAGAAGGCTTGGCCAGCTTTTCTGAACGTCGTCCAGCGAATTACAACGGAGTCTGATATGAAGTTTTTGACCGTAGACAACGCAGCAGAAATCATCGGCAAGCCATACCACGGCAAGATGCTCATTGATGGTGTTTTTTGTGAAGCAGCGAGTGGCAGCAAACGCGAACGCCGCAGCCCGGCTCACGATGTGCTCGTTGGTGTTTATCCCGAAGCAGCTCAGGGCGATGCAGAGCGCGCAGTCGAAGCTGCCCGTGCTGCTTTCGACGCCGGCACCTGGTCGAACCTGTCCGGCCGTGAGCGCGCTGACTTCCTGCTGAAAGTTGCAGATGGTATCGCTGCTCGCGTCGAAGAGATGTCGCTGATCGAGAGCCTGGAAACTGGCAAGCCACTGACCCAAGCACGTGGTGAGGTCAGCGGCTGCATCGATCTGTGGCGCTACGCTGCCTCCCTTGCTCGTACCCTTCACGGTGAGAGCTACAACACCCTGGGCGATGCTCACTTGGGCGTGGTGCTGCGTCAGCCGGTAGGTGTCGTATCCATGATTACTCCATGGAACTTCCCGATCTGGATTCTGAGCCAGAAACTGCCGTTTGCTCTGGCTGCCGGCTGTACTGCGGTCATCAAGCCAAGCGAGCTGACCACCGGCACCACCGTCATTCTCGGTGAGATCCTGGTTGAAGCAGGCCTGCCGAAAGGCGTCGTCAACATCGTGACCGGCCCAGGTTCTGTTGTTGGCCGTCCTCTGGTTGCCCATCCGAAAGTCGACATGGTGTCCTTCACTGGTTCCACCAAAGTTGGTCGCATGATCGCTTCCGAAGCGGGCGCTGCACTGAAAAAAGTCTCCTTGGAGCTGGGCGGCAAAAACCCACAGATCATCTTCCCTGATTGCGACTGGGAGGCTGCAGTCGATGCTGTTGTCTTCGGCGTGTACTTCAACGCCGGCGAATGCTGCAACAGCGGCAGTCGCATTCTGGTTCACAAGGACATCGCTGCTCGTTTCACTGAAGCAGTTATCGAGCGTGCTCGTCAGGTACCCGTGGGTGATCCACTGCACCCAGAAGTCAAGGTTGGCTCGATCATCAGCGAAACCCAGCTGGGCGATATCCAGGCAGCAATCGACAGCGCATTCAGTGCCGGCGCGACCATTGCCCTGGGTGGCGGTCGTCATGAGACCGACCGTGGCCTGTATCTGCAGCCGACCATCGTCACCGACGTTACTCCAGAAATGGCCATCGCTCGCGACGAAGTCTTCGGCCCAGTGCTGGCAGTGCTGACCTTTGACACCGTTGATGAAGCCATCGACCTGGCCAACAACACCTGCTACGGCCTGTCGGCTGCTGTGTGGAGCAAGGATATCGACACCTGCCTGAAGGCTGCTCGTCGCATCGACGCCGGCACGGTCTGGGTGAACACCTTCCTGGATGGTTTCCCAGAACTGCCGTTCGGTGGCTTCCGTGATTCCGGCCTGGGTCGTGAGCTCGGCCTGCATGCAGTCGAAGACTATACCGAGCAGAAAACCATCCAGCTTCACATCGGTGAGCGTCAAAACTGGTGGCTGCCGAAGTAACGGCGAGAAGCATTTGATTAAAAATTGGAACGTTCCAATCGCTGAGTGATGCAGCCATGACGAATAACTACAAAAGCAAAGAACGACCCATTGCGCTGGTAACTGGAGGACGTCGCGGCATTGGTGCCGCGATTGTTCTGCGCCTGGCTCAAGACGGGTTTGATGTAGCGTTCACCTGCCGTAACGAAGACGAAGTTGCCCGTGAGCTGTGCGCTGAAATTGAAGCGCTCGGTGGCCGTGGCTTGGCAGTAGCAAGCGAATTGCAGAGCCTCGAAGCTCACACCGATCTTCTGGAGCAGATTCAGGGATGGGGCGCCAGCATCGACTGCCTGGTCAACAACGCGGGCATCGGCTCGCCTTCCCGCGGCGATCTGCTGGTCATGAAGCCGGAGGCTTTCGACCTGGTGCTCGAGACTAACCTGCGGGGAACTTTCTTCCTCACCCAGGCGGTTGCCAAGCAGATGATCGACAACCCATCTCCCCACCCTCGCAGCATCGTGAATGTTTCGAGCGTGAGCGTGGAGCTGGCATCCCCTGAGCGCGGTGAATACTGCATGTCGAAAGCGGCACTTGGTATGTCCACCAAGCTCTTCGCTCTGCGCCTGGCAAGCGAAAGCATCGGCGTTTTCGAAGTGCGTCCTGGCGTGATCCGTACTGACATGACTGCAGGCGTTGCAGAGAAGTACGAGCAGCGCTTCAAGGATGGCCTGGTACCGATGGGCCGCTGGGGTGAAACCAACGACATCGCCTCCATCGTCAGTTCCTTGGCATCGGGGCAGTTTGGGTTCGCTACGGGCTCTGTCATTCACGCGGATGGCGGCCTTGCCATCCCTCGTCTGTGAGTACGGCCATGAAATTCGACTACATCATTGTCGGTGGCGGCTCCGCAGGATGCGTGTTGGCTAACCGGCTCAGTGAAAGCCCGAGCAACAAGGTTCTTCTGCTGGAGGCTGGCGGGGCTGACAGTCACCCGTTCTTCGCTATGCCAGCCGGCTTTGCCAAGATGACTAAAGGCCGTGGCTCGTGGGGCTGGTCGACAGTTCCTCAGAAGCATCTGAAGAGCCGCGTGCTGAATTTCACCCAGGCCAAAGTGATCGGTGGCGGCTCCTCAGTCAATGCCCAGATCTACACCCGTGGTGCAGCTGCGGACTATGACGAATGGGCGAGCGAGTGTGGTGCTGAGGGGTGGGCTTATAAGGACGTTCTGCCTTACTTCAAAAAGGCTGAGAACAACCAGCGCTTTGCCAACAAGTACCACGGCTACCAGGGCCCGCTCGGCGTTTCGAACCCGATTAGTCCACTGCCAATCTGCGAAGCGTTTTTCCAGGCGGGCCAAGAGATGGGTATCCCGTTCAACCCTGATTTCAATGGGGCTGAACAAGATGGTCTGGGTTACTACCAGCTGACCCAACTGAACGCCAAGCGCTCGTCGACTTCCGTGGCGTATTTGCGCCCTGCGATGAGTCGCTCGAACCTCACGGTCATGCTGGGAGCTTTTACTCGCCGCATTGTGCTGAACGGAAAGCGCGCCGTGGGCGTCGAGGTTGTGCAGCAAGGCGCCGATCATCCAGCGCTATTTGAGGCTACACGTGAGGTGATTCTCAGCAGCGGCGCAATCGGCTCACCCAAGGTGTTGATGCAGTCCGGGATTGGCCCGGAAGATCACCTTCGTGAAGTCGGCGTGAAGATTGAGCATGCCTTGGAAGGGGTTGGTAGCAACCTGCAGGATCACCTAGATCTGTTCGCCATCGCCGAATGCACCGGGAACCATACCTACGACCCATACGGCAAGATCCATATGGCTGCCTGGGCCGGTCTGCAATACCTTCTGCTGAAGAAAGGGCCGGTGGCCTCCAGCCTCTTTGAAACGGGTGGGTTCTGGTACGCGGATCCTTCCGCACGTTCCCCGGATATTCAATTCCATCTGGGCTTGGGTTCGGGCATCGAGGCAGGTGTCGCACACATGACGAACCCAGGGGTGACCTTGAACTCGGCGTTCCTGCGCCCCCGCTCGCGAGGAACGGTGCGCCTAGCCAGTGCGAACCCGGCTGATGCTCCGCTCATCGACCCGAACTACTTCGCAGATCCGTATGACCGGGAAATGTCCCTGCGTGGCCTGCGTTTGGCTCGGCAGATCCTCGCGCAGCCAGCACTGCAGCGGTACGTGCTCTCCGAGAAGCTGCCTGGCCCTGAAAAGATCTCCGACGAGGAGCTCTTCGAATACGCCTGCGCTAACGCGAAGACCGACCATCACCCAGCGGGTACCTGCCGTATGGGGCACGGTGACGATGCAGTGGTATCCACCGACCTGAAAGTCCACGGACTTGAAGGCCTCCGTGTTGTGGATGCCTCGATCATGCCGCGAGTGAACAGCAGTAACACCAATGCGCCGACCATCATGATCGCCGAGAAAGCGGCTGATCTCATTCTTGGCAAAGCCCCCCAGACTGAGGAGAAGTTCCGTGAATATTCTGTTGCCCACGCTTGATGGCCGCATTGAGCGCTACGACCTGAAAAATGCAGACGCACCGCTCGCCAAGTTCGAGAAGCGCCCGCTGAGCCGCATCGCTTACGCTGCCGCTCATGTCGTGATCGATCCTGCTCGTCCGGCAAATCCATGGGACGAAACAGTCGCTATCGACTGGGACAAGACTTTGGGCTTCCGTGAGTATCTGTGGAGCCTGGGTTTCAAAATCGCAGAGGCCATGGACACTGCTCAACGTGGCATGGGTCTGGGTTGGAAAGAGTCCGCAGAGCTGATCCGTCGTAGCGTTACTCATGCTCGCCAGATTGAGGGTGCAGACCTGAGCTGTGGCGTAGGCACTGATCAACTGGTCGTTACACCGTCGACCACCCTGGACGACGTACTGGCCGCATACCGCGAACAGTTCGAAGTGGTCGACAGCGTTGGTGGCAGCGCCATCCTGATGGCAAGCCGGGCCCTGTGCGCTGTGGCCAAAGGTGGTGAAGACTACGAGAAGGTCTACTCGACTCTGCTCGGCGAGGCTCGTCAGAAAGTCGTTCTGCACTGGTTGGGCGAAGCTTTCGACTCCAACCTCCGCGGCTACTGGGGCAGCACCGATGTGCCGACCGCGATGAACACCGTGCTGTCGATCATCGAGTCCAACGTGGACAAGGTCGACGGTATCAAGATTTCTCTGCTGGAAGCTGAGTGGGAGATCGAGCTTCGCCGTCGTCTGCCTGAGGGTGTGAAGCTCTATACCGGTGACGACTTCAACTTCGGCGAACTGATCGCAGGTGACGCCACTCACCACTCACACGCGCTCTTGGGGATCTTCGATCCAATCGCACCGGTTGCAGCTCACGCGCTGGCTGCCCTGACCGACGGAGATCTGGAGCGCTACCACGCACTCATGAACCCGACCGTGGCGCTGTCTCGTGAAATCTTCAAGGCCCCGACGCGCTACTACAAAGCAGGCGTTGTGCTGCTGGCTTGGCTGAACGGCCACCAGGATCACTTCACCATGCTCGGTGGCATGCAGTCGGCTCGTTCGCTTTCCCACTACAGCGAAGTCTTCCGTCTGGCCGACCAGGCCGGCGTTTTGATCCAGCCTGAGTTGGCAGTAGAGCGGATGAAAGGTCTCGCTTCGGTGTGCGGCGGCATCACCGGCTAATCGATGATGCACAACGGCACAGGGTTCGTGATCGCGAACCCTGCTCTGCGTGAAGAACAAGAGGGGATACCCCATGAGTACTGCCACTGGAATCGTGCCTGAAACTGCTTCCCAAGAAGTGGACAAAAAGGATCTGCACCGGGTTATTGTCGCGAGCATCGCCGGAAGCGCCATGGAGTGGTACGACTTCTCGATTTACGGCACCGCTTCGGCGCTGATTTTTTCTGAACTGTTTTTCCCCGGTCTGGACAAGGTCACGGCGCTGCTGGCGATCTTCGCCACCTATGCAGTGGGATTTGTAGCGAGGCCCTTTGGCGGTCTGTTCTTCGGTCGCGTGGGCGACCGTAAAGGCCGCAAGTTCGTACTAGTTTCTACCGTATTGCTGATGGGGGTTTCGACGCTGCTGATCGGGCTCCTGCCTACCTACGGGCAGATCGGTGCGTGGGCAACAGGTTTATTGGTGATATTGCGTTTACTACAAGGTTTTGGCTCAGGCGCTGAGCAAGCTGGCGCCTCTCTGATCGTAGCCGAATTCGCGCCGAAGGAGACCCGCGGCTTTTACGCATCATTGCCCTTTGCTGGCATCATCATCGGCATCCTGCTGGCTGCAGGCATGTTTTCGGTCGTCCAGCAAATGCCCCATGACGACTTCATGGCTTGGGGATGGCGCATCCCGTTCCTCTTCAGCTTTGTGGTGATTGCGGTCGGCATCATCATCCGGCTGCGGGTGAGGGAAAGCCCAGTCTTCGAGGAAATGAAGCGGAAGAAACTCGCCAGCAAGCAGCCGGTGAAGGATCTCCTGCGCTACTCGCGCAAAAACCTGATCGTCGCCTGCTGCTTGCGAATCGGCGAGAACGGCACCTCGTACCTCTACCAGGTGTTCGCTCTGAGCTACCTGACCAAGGTGCTTCTGGTCGACAAATCGGTCGGCACGCTTGGCCTGATTGTGGCCGCGGGGTTATCTGTTTTGACTATCCCTCTCATCGGCTACCTGTCTGACCGACTGGGGCGCCGGGTGATGTATCGGGTGACGTCCCTGGTCGCAGCCCTATGGGCATTTCCTGCATTTTGGCTGTTCAACACCATGGACACGACCTTGATCGTATTGGGCATGGTGGTGGCAATCAGTCTGGGCGCTTTCGGCATGTATTCGGTACAGGCTGCTTACTTCCCTGAACTGTTTGATGCCCGCTATCGCTATACCGGGATCGCAGTGAGCAAGGAGTTTGCGGCACTCGCATCTGGCGGTATTGCGCCATTTATTGCTGCAGCACTGTTGAGTGGGGCAGGTAATCACTACTGGCCAGTAGCAACTTACGTCGTTCTATTGGCGGGCGTCTCGTTCGTGGCGACTTTCTTCGCGCCGGAGACACGGGGTTCCGAAATAAGCATCTGACCTTTGATAGTTCTAATAAAAACGAGGCGTATATGAACGTTCATCTCGACATGCCCGCGCGGGCGACTGCCACGTCTGCAACCAAGTTAGCTTTCATCTTGGTGACCAGTCTTTTTTTCATGTGGGGGTTCTCGCACGGGTTGTTGGATGTGCTGAATAAGCACTTCCAGGATACTTTGAATGTTAGCAAGGCGCAGTCAGGCTACCTGCAAGCGGCATATTTCGGAGCGTATTTCATCGTGGCGCTACCTGTTGGCGCGTTCATGGATCGCTGTGGGTACAAAGCCGGGATCTTGGTGGGGCTTGCGCTCTTCGCGTTGGGCGCGTTGCTCTTTATTCCAGCCACTAGCGCCGGCACCTTTGTGGCCTTCCTAGGGGCACTCTTCATCCTGGCATGCGGGCTGGGGTGCTTGGAGACTGCCGCTAACCTTTATGCCGCTGTGCTCGGTAGGCCGGAAACTGCCGAGAGGCGCCTCAACTTTGCCCAATCGTTCAATGGGCTCGGAGTGTTCATCGGCCCATTAATCGGTGGCTCGCTCTTCTTCGCTCCACCTATAGCCTTAGTGGGTGTAACTCTCGACCCGGTCATGCTGACCTACGCCACGCTGGGGCTGGTTGTGATTGTCATGATGGCCGTGTTCGCGGCGTTCCCCCTGCCGGAGATCCAGGCAGTTGGGGCTTCAAATGCTCCTTCCAGCACTGCTTGCTCCCTGTGGTCCCATACTAACTTCACCGGGGCGCTGGTGGCCCAGTTCTTCTACATGGCTGCCCAGGTAGGTGTAGGCGCTTTCTTCATCAACTACGCCATCGAGCATTGGAGTGGTCTGACCACTCAAAGGGCTTCCTACCTGCTGTCGGTTGCTATGCTCAGCTTCATGATAGGTCGATTCATCAGCACGCTTTTGATGAGCGTGATTCCTGCCACGGTCATGCTCGTGGCATATGCACTCATCAACGCCGGCCTTTGCGCCGTCGCTTTTGCTGGTATTGAACGGCTTTCGGTGTATGCCCTTATCGCCGTGTTCTTCTTCATGTCCATCCTCTACCCCAGCATTTTCGCCATGGGTGTGAAGAACCTGGGGGCGCATACCAAGAAGGCTGGCTCCTACTTGGTGATGACTTTGGTGGGTGGTGCAATCGCACCTTACTGCATGGGCACTGTGGCTGATGCTTACGGCACTGCTACCGCATTTATTATTCCCTTGGCGTGTTTTTTGGTCGTCGCTGGATACGGCTTCAAACAACATCGCAAGGCATAAACGCAGGTGACTGTTTGGGGCTCGGTTCTTGATCAGTCACCAGCTAAAGGTGGTCATCTTGCACCGTTATTGTTCAGGCTTTTGGATCTGAGTAACGGTGCCTTTTTTTGTAACTATAAACCCTCAATCTGTCTTATAAAACTCTGCCTTTTCAAATAAATAAAACAAGACTTAAGGTGTTCTGCATGAAGTTCAAAAGTCTCGGCGTTGTTCTAGGCGCGTTTACTGCTGCTGGTCTGTTGCCGGTGGAAGCGTGTGCGACAAACTTCAGTGGCTATTTCAGGACGGGGGTAGGGAGTTCTACCCAAGGTGGTAAGCAATCCTGCTTCCAGCTTCCGGGTGCAAGCTCGAAGTACCGTCTCGGCAACGAATGTGAGCAGTACTTGGAGCTTGACCTTCGCCAAGATCTCCTAACACTCGATGATGGGTCTGTTGTGAGCGTCGAAGGGATGGCGCAGTTCTACAACGAGTATGGACACGAATTGAAATTTGACGGTGACTACGGGTTCACCCGGATGCCCCAGCTGTATGCAGAATGGAGCAAGATGCCGGCGCTCAATGGGGGCTCATTATGGGCCGGGCGTCGCTACTACAACCGTAACGACATTCATATCAGCGACTACTACTACTGGAACCAGAGCGCCACAGGCTTCGGCTTCGACCAGCTCGAATGGAATGGGCTCAAGTACAGCTACGTTTTTTCGCGCAAAGACAATGTTTTCCAGCAGGACATGGTTAGCCGCCACGACTTCACCGTTGGTGGGATAAACACCAACCCAGGTGGCGAAATTCAGTTCGGTGTGAGCTATCTGGATAAACCGAGTCGCGATGGCGCCCACGCAGGCTGGTCTGCGGTGGTGCAGCACCGGCAGGAAGCGTTCCTAGGTGGGGTCAACAAGTTTGCCGTGCAGTATGGTGAGGGCCCCGGCACTGCCCTCGGTTACACAGGAGACTCGGCCCTGGACAACAGCAACCAGAGCTGGCGTTTGGTTGAGTTCTTCGATTGGCAGGTCACGCGTGCCTTCAGTGGTCAGTTCCAGGTAGTCTACCAGAATGACACGCGGTCAGACGGCCAAAATCAAAAGTGGCTCTCTGTGGGCCTCCGCCCAATCTACGCCTTCACCGATCAATTCAAATTCGTCACCGAGATCGGGCGTGATCAGGTGGAAGCTCCTGACGGTACGCGCAAGCTCACCAAGTACACGGTTGCTCCAACCTGGTCTCCGAAAGGGTCGGGGTTCTGGGAGCGTCCGGAGATCCGCTTGTACTATACCTATGCGACGTGGAACAAAGCAGCGCAAGCTGCTGCAGATCTAATGTCGCCTGGGACGGCACTGTCGAATACAGGTATCTTTGGCAGTGCTTTGCACGGTTCAAACGTCGGCGTCCAAATGGAATACTGGTGGAAGTAATCCGGTCAATATCCCTCTGCAGCTCACTCGCAGGAATAAATGCCGTGCATTGGATTACGGCCTCATGAGGGGCCGTAATCCTTTGCTTAACTACTGCGGAAGATATGGTGCTCTAGAACGGACGAGCGTAAGTCGTAATTACTAAGTTGACACAATTAATAATCGCTATTAGCAATGTTCGGATTTACTCGAAATCGTTTGCGGCCCGAGGGATGAGGAAGGGGGGGCTGAGGGCGGGCCCGGTTGGACTTCATCGTCTTTCATCGCTTGGCGGAATCCTTTTATGGTTTCACCCATGTCTGTCCCAAGCCCCTTGAGCTTCTTGGTGCCGAAGACCAGTACGACCACGATCAAGACTACAATCCAGTGTTTCCAATCCATAATACCCATTGGTTGCTCCCGTGTGTGAGCTGAGACGGACAGGGTCTTCCCCGGCATCATTAGTTAACGCTACAATCATGAGCACCTGTCCAGTGCATTGGTGTTGATTAAACAGTTTTCGATTGGGGGAAAGGGCTACCACGGCTGCCATGGCAGCGCTTTCCACCAAGTGGTTTATCGATCAGGCGCCATTAATTACCTTTGCCTCACTGTGGGGTTCGCAAGAACTAGCCAGTTCGGGCGCAGATCCTCGCCATGCAATAACACCTAGCCAGATGTAGAACACCGGAGTGGCATAGGTAACACCTGTGAGCGCAAGGCCGGCTAATTCCCCCATGCCCATGATTTTGCCGAAACTGGTTACTAATGCACAGGCTGCGTTCACGCAGGTAACCACTGCGAACATTCGTTTATGAGGCCACAAAACTATCGTCAGGCCGAGGTACCAAATGCCGGAGAGGAAAAACTCCAGTCGCCCCCACATACCGTCCTGGACTGCCATAGTGAGAATCCGAAAGATCTCTTGTGTAATCAATTGAATGGTAGGCTCTGTTGCCGTTGCGTGCAGCACTGTCAGGACGGGCCACACCACAGATAGAAGCGCGGCCCCGATAGCGCCTACAATGCCAAAAAGGATACCCGCTAGGGTCGCCAGGGTGAGCAAGTAGGGGCGATGCACTCGGAGCGAGAACCAGAGATAGATGCACGAGGGGATGCTGAACAAGTAAAATCCGAATAAATCACTGATCATCATCCACTTCAGATTGGCAGAGCCTGCAACCCCAACCTCAAGTTGCCCGGCGATATTCCCGGTCGCTTCATATTCAAAGCTGCCGGCCTGCAGGGCGAGGTAAATGGTGTTGAAGCACAGCACCACCGCTAGAATGTTCAGTAGTAATAGAAAGCGATTGCGCGTGAAGTGGGTCAGCGAATGACTCATGGCGTTAACCTCTCGTAAATAAACACGTCTATTGTTTAGCCTTTACCAGCGTGCAGAGGATGTCCGCACGCGTTTGAGCATCGGCTATCCCACCGAACGGCATCCTGTTTCCAGGTACCTGCAGTTGCGGGGCACGCAGGAAGGCATCCAGCCTGGCACGGCTCCAGATGAACTTGGTTTGCGCCAGAGCAGGCGAAAAAACGTAGCCCGGCTGGCTTCCAGCCGGTCTTCCGATCACACCGTTCAGATTAGGTCCAAGCTTCGAAGTATCGCCTGGCACTACCGTATGGCACACCGCACACTGGTGCCATGCTTGCTCGACCGCCAAGGGTTCACACGCTGGCTGGCTGGCACTGGCGCTCAATGGAAACAGCGCTAACACGGAGACAATGAGGCAAGCATTGATCACGATTTGCTGGACAGCAATCGGGATGCTTCACGGCCTGCTCGCAACCCCGTCTCGATGGCGCCGTCGATGAACCCTCGCCATCCATCCGCGACGTCGGAGCCTGCGAAGATCACCCGACCTTCGGTCTTGCGCATATCAGCACCGTACTTGCTCCACATGCCCACCTTGTAATCACACCAGCTGCCTTTTGAGTAGGGGTCGCTCGTCCAGTCGTATGCGAAGGTGTCCAGTACTTCAGCGTTTGGCAGCAGCTTATCTACCTCCTTCAAGACCAGCGCCTTGTTGTTGTAATCAAACCCTGGGGTGGGGTAGCCCATGCAGAAAAGCGTGGTGTGGTCGTCGTAGAAGTGATCGGTGTAGACCATGTTCACCGGGTGACCAACCCCCGCCAAACTCTGGTAGGCACCCTTGTTGCCCTTGACCTTGATTTTCAGTTTGAAGCCAGCACCCACATGGCGCTCCTTACTGGCGGCTACCTTGCCAGGGAGCAACGCGGGGGCCCATTGGATGTCGTTCCAGCAGTTCATCGGCATGGCTACGACACAGGCGCTGGCTCTAAAAACATCGCCATTTTCAACGGTCACGGTAACACCGGTAGCGTGATGCTCTACCTTGCGTACCGGGGTATTGGTTCTGACGTCAGCGTTACTGTCATCGAGCATGCTCTTGATCAGCGAGGAGGTGCCGGATTTGATGTAATACTGGGTACACGCGCGTAACAGGCGGCCCATGTCATTGTCGGCTCGGGCGTACCAATGCACCTGATCGAGCATGCCAGCTGTTTCCAGGCTACCGCTCACAGCCGTGGCGAAGAAGGACTCGAGGATGGTGTGCGTGGTGATATCCAGGTTGATTTGCTTTAGGCGTTGTGCGATCGAGATATCGTCGTGTTTCAAGAAGCTAGGGTCAAAGCCAGGGTCGTAAGGCCGAGGGAACGCGTTGATCAGGTCACCGCAAAACGCTTTCATCCCCTTGTCCAGCATCGCGAACGATTCCGCTGGATCGATGTTTTTCAACTGGTTGTTGATCAGCACCGTGCCATAGGTTGGGTTAGCCCCGGGCGTTTCATCGATCTCCAGGCCGTACCGTTTGATCTCCGCCCAGACATGGGGTTGGTACCAGTGGACCCACTGACCGCCTACTTCGGACTGTTGGCCGAAGATGTCCGCGGTCCAGGTGCGTCCTCCAACACGATTGCGAGCCTCGAGAACCAGGCATTTTTTACCTAGGGCACCCAATTCACGGGCGGCGGTCGAACCCGCCATGCCTGCGCCGATGATAATGACATCGTAGGCGCCGCTGGGAGACTTGCTTTCATCGTTGTTCGACGTTGCGGCTCGCACGAGAGAGGAGGCTGCAAGCGTGGTGACACCAATAGCCATCCCAAATAAAGTATGACGTCGGCTCAACTGGATCGAACTATCGCTTTTCTTGTCATTATCGTCAGTAGACATCATTCGCCCCATTACGCTTAATGAATGCGCGCCGCGCAATTGCAAACCTGCTCACCACAGGTCTGGTTAGCCGCCGGGCTACGCTCGATTTCTGTGAACAGCTACTGCAGCACTGATCAGTACTCAAGACAATTGTTGATCATGGCGCTGCACGTATATTTCACCCGAGACAAAACACTTATACAATCCAAAAACTTAGCAAAATGATCCGAAAAATGCGGCCAGGGACAAAATATATGGATGCCGGTGCCAGTTTTAGAAGCGCTGCGTTACACGTCGCTGCGACCGTTGACTGAGGCTGAGCCGAAAAAAGCCCCAGCGAGTTCATCGCCAGGGCCAAACGAATGCATCAGTCAAAGCGCTATCAGTCCGTCGCGGCAGATATCAACTCATGTGCGCGCGGGTAGTATCATTTCGATGCAGCGTCGCACTGGGCATCTCGTTGAATAATTTTCGGTACTCACTTGCGAATCGCCCTAGATGATTGAATCCCCATTCGGTGGCCACAGTGGATATGTTGGTGCCTCGGCCCCCTGTCAGCAGGTGCTTACGCACTTCGGATAGGCGAAATTTCTTCAGGTAGGCCATGGGTGACATCCCCATGTGTTTCCTGAAACCGTCGAAGAGTTTGAATCGCGAAACGCCCGCCGCGGCTTCGATGTCTTCCAAGCGTACATCTTCACGTGCATTGGCGTGGATGAAGTCTTTGGCGCGCACCAAGTAACTTGGTAACTTTCCGATCAACGTTTCCTGAATTTCATTGGTGTAGTTGTTTTTCTGTGCCAAGATTAAACCGCGGACCATCGCGGCTTCGATGTCTCGAGAAAACAGCGTCTGGTCAAACACACCGCCGTCCACCTCCTGCTCAGATACGAAGTGGGCGACCAGCCGCCACCAAGAGCCACTGGCACCGGTCTGGCTATCCATGACAGGGTCGAAATTAATAGGTATTTCCACCGGCCTTTTGAGGATTTCCTCCAGGGCCAGCCTCATCGACACGCGGGGGATAACCACAGAGATTTTCCTGCAGTTACCGGCCATCAACAGTTCCTGGCTGTGGAACGGTGACACGATGATCCCCACATTGCGGTTCGACTGTACGCGACTGCCCCGGTAGATCAGCTCCTGTTCGCCCGTCAGGGGCAGGCTAAGACTGTAGCTGTCCAGGTGATCCGATCCTTCCACACCGATACGCACGTCAGCGCCGTACTCCATGGTGCCAAGCGTCGTAGCGTAAGACTTGAAAACCCGCGCGCTGTGGCGAAACGACACCCTGTCAGGTTGCGCGCTCTGCAGGCTGTGCGGGCCGCAGACCTCCTCCATCCATGCACGAGCGCCAGCCATGTCATAGCTATTGATACGGATATCGCGAGGTTCAACGATATTGGGTGCGGTCATAGCAAGGCTCCACGGTTATGGACAGGTCGCTCTTCGGCGCGTGTCGCTCAAGCAGCAAGAGCTATGCCACGAGCGCTGTCGCTGGATGAGATCAGCGTATACGGACAGGGCGATCCGACTTTTTGGATAGACCCGTATTGTCTTAGTGCCAATCCTCCCCCGTCGTTCTGTTAATGCACCGATAGAGAGCAGATGGGCATTGCAATCGCACCAGTTGTTACCGTCTGAGTGTGCGAGTGGCGCCACCTTTATACCCATTGGCGAGTAACACTTCGCTGCGCTATTTATTGTTGATTATCGTTCTCATGAATGGGTTGCGATCACGAGACGATTGAAGCCTTCTCCTTAACTGGACTTAAGTCATCTACAAATCGGATAGACCGGATCGGAGTATCCACATTTAATGGGAGCCCTGGACAGCCGCACGATTGAGGATCTACCGATGAGCCGTATGCGCGACATAAGTCAATGGCAAGAATACATCGAAAGTTGCTTGGACTTTCGAAGCGAAGAAGGCATCTATCGTATTGCTCGGGATATGTTTACCGAGCCAGAGTTGTTCGACCTGGAGATGGAATTAATCTTCGAGAAGAACTGGATCTACGCCTGCCACGAAAGTGAAATCGCGAACAATCATGATTTCGTGACGATTCGCGCCGGACGTCAGCCATTGATCATCACGCGTGACGGCGAAGGTAAACTAAATGCGTTGATCAACGCGTGCCAGCATCGGGGAGCTACTCTGACGCGCGTCGGCAAAGGTAACCAGTCTACCTTTACCTGCCCATTCCATGCCTGGTGCTACAAGAGTGACGGTCGGCTGGTTAAAGTCAAGGCACCTACCGAATATGGCGAGGACTTCGACAAAGCAGCGCGTGGTCTTAAAAAGGCGCGAATAGAGAGCTATAAGGGCTTTGTATTTGTCAGTCTCGATGTTCAAGGTGCGGACAGTCTTGAGGCGTACCTTGGCGATGCAAAAGTATTTTTCGACATGATGGTCGCTCAGTCGCCCACCGGGGAACTTGAGGTCTTGCCAGGAAAGTCTGCGTATACCTATGACGGTAACTGGAAGTTGCAGAATGAGAATGGCCTCGACGGCTACCATGTGAGCACGGTCCACTATAACTACGTTTCGACGGTGCAGCATCGCCAGCAAGTCAACGCCGAAAAGGGTGTCGACTCAGGTGATACCTTGGATTACAGCAAACTGGGGGCGGGGGATACAGCGACCGACGATGGCTGGTTTGCGTTCAATAACGGTCACAGTGTGCTTTTCAGTGATATGCCCAACCCTGAGGTGCGCCCTGGTTATGCGACGATCATGCCGCGTCTGGTTGAAGAGTACGGTCAGGACAAAGCGGAGTGGATGATGCATCGCCTTCGAAACCTGAATGTATACCCCAGTATGTTTTTCCTGGACCAGATCAGCTCTCAACTGCGCATCATTCGCCCAATCGCCTGGGATAAGACAGAGATCAACAGCTTCTGTCTAGGCGTCAAGGGCGAATCTGACGCTGACCGCGAAAACCGCATACGGCAGTTCGAAGACTTCTTCAACGTTTCCGGTATGGGTACCCCCGACGATCTCGTCGAGTTCCGCGAAGCGCAACGTGGCTTCCAGGCTCGCTTGGAGCGCTGGAGTGACATTTCCCGCGGTCGCGACAAATGGACCACGGGGCCGACCCGGAATACCGAGACCATCGGCATACAGCCGGCCATGATCGGCGCGGAGTTCACACATGAAGGCCTGTACGTCAACCAGCATGGTAACTGGCAGAAGTTTCTACTCACCGGCCTCGCACGGAAAGCCGCTGAGGCCAACGCATTGAAACTTAAAGAGGTATAGGAAATGAGTGTTGAACTCCAATATCAAATCGAGCAGTTTCTCTACAAAAAATCAGCCCTGTGTGATGCCCAGGATTGGGATGGCTATCTGGCTCTGTTCAGCGAAGACAGTATCTTTCACTTGCCGCAATGGGATTCGGAACACGTCTATACCACCGACCCCAAAAAAGGCATGTCGCTGATCTACTATCCCAACCGAGGAGGGCTTGAGGACCGCGTTTTTCGCATACGTACTGGCAAGGCGGCCTCGGCAACTCCCATGCCGCGCACGCTTCACCAGATCAGTAATGTGCGTATCCAGCCGTTGGAGGGGGGCGACCTGGAGGTACAGGTCAACTGGCAGACTTTGTACTATCGCCAAGCGACGTCGGAGCAATTCTATGGGCGGGCCACGTACACCCTGCGGCCGCACGCTGAGAGCTGGTTGATCTCCAAGAAGCACACCGTGCTGCTGAATGACACGATCAATTCGGTGCTGGATTTCTACCACATTTAAGTCGCGAAAAGGTTAAGCCATGTACAAGGTTGCGTTGAACTTCTCTGACGGCAAGACTCTGTTTTGCGCGGTGCGCCCTAACGACATTCTGTTGGATGCGGCACTCAAGAGCGGAATTAAAATCCCCCTGGATTGCCGAGAAGGGGTTTGCGCGACCTGTCAGGGCCGCTGCGAGTCCGGTATGTACACTCAAGATTACGTCGATGAAGAAGCACTCTCGTCGCAGGATTTGGCTGACCGCAAAATATTATCGTGCCAAACCCGAGTACTTTCTGACGCCTCGTTCTACTTTGATTTCGACTCGACGCTATGTGGTGGTGAAGGAGCGGCGGACGTCACGACGACTGTGACCCAGGTCATCCATGTCTCCGACAGTACCGCGATCATCAAAGTCGAAATCGACAGTGATCAACCGGTGCTGAATTACCTCCCAGGCCAGTACGCCCGCCTCAAGGTTCCAGGGACCGAGCACAGTCGTTCGTACTCATTTGCCTGTGCACCAGGTAGCCGGAACCTGGAGTTCCTGGTGCGCCTGTTGCCCAGTGGTGTGATGACGGACTACGTGCGTGAGCGCTGCAAAGTGGGCGATACCATCAAGATGGAAGCGCCACTGGGGGCATTTTACCTTCGACACATCGACCGACCGGTGATCATGGTCGCAGGTGGTACCGGGCTCTCTGCGTTTCTCGGGATGCTCGACCAACTCGCCGAAAAAGGCGGTTCGGGATTCCCTGTTCATCTCTTTTACGGGGTCCGGACCGAGCAGGATCTGTGTGAACTGACGCGTATCGAAACCTACAGAGCGCGTATCCAAGGCTTTGAGTTTACACCCGTATTGAGTGATCCCGGCGACTCTTGGGAGGGGCGAAAAGGCTTCATCCCAGCGCACCTTGGCCAATACGAACGCACGGATACGCCGTTTGACATGTATATGTGCGGCCCGCCGCCAATGGTCGAATCTATCAAGGCGTGGCATGCCGATAAGGCCCGGACGGCAGTGCGCATGTACTTTGAGAAGTTTACTGAAAGCAACACCTAGGCCAAAAGTCAACTGCAGGCTTCCTGTCAAGTTTACTGATCGATCGCCATATGCGTGTAGGGTCTCGTTATGTCCAGTTTGACGTTGAAAGTTGAAAAAATTGAAAGTCTGACTCCGCGTATTCGCCGTGTGGTACTTACCACGCTGGATAACGCGCCGCTGCCGGATTTCACACCCGGTGCGCATATCGAGTTGCATATTCCCGGCGGGCGCAAGCAAAAGCGCGCGTATTCGATAGTCAATCTATCGGCCAGGGATCATTACGAAATTGCTGTCCAACTCGATGAACAAAGCACCGGCGGCTCGAAGTGGGTCCACAGCCTCGTCGAGGGGCAACAGGTGGAGGTAGAGATTCCTAAGAACCACTTTCCGCTGATTGCCGAGGCCGAACACTACGTACTGATCGCAGGCGGGATCGGCATTACACCGATGCTGAGCATGGCCCGTGCCCTGGTCGAGTCTGAGCAGGCTTTCACCCTTCATTACGCCGGCCGCGACGCTTCCAACATGGCGTATCTGGCGGAGGTTCAATGCCTGGAAAACAGCCAGTGCTGGATCAGCGGTGGAGACGCGTCAAAGCGTTTTCCTGCTGCACGGGTTCTCGCCAACCCTGGCAGTAATACGCACCTCTACATCTGCGGGCCCACCCAGATGATCACTGCGGTAATACAGACCGCACGCGAACTCGGCTGGCCAGAAGAGCAGGTGCATTACGAACTGTTCGCTGGCGCCTTGGAAGTAGATGGGGATCAGGCATTTGAGGTCGAACTGCGGGGCAGCGGGGTCACCCTGACCGTGAATGCAGGGCAAAACTTGCTAGATGTGATGGTCGAGGCCGGCCTGGATCCTATGTTCGATTGTCGCCGTGGAGACTGCGGCGTATGTGTCACCCAGATTTTGGACGGAGAGGCCGATCACCGGGATATCTGCCTGTCCGATCGCGAACGCTCGGGTGGGGCGTTCTGCACCTGTGTTTCTCGTGCCAAGACCGCCAAATTGGTGCTGGACCTCTAATCAGTTACGGAGAGAACAACAATGATTCCTACAAATGAACAAATCGCTGACCTGATTCGAGAAGACAGCGTTCACAAAAGCGTTTATACCGACCCCGTTCTGTTTCAGCTCGAGATGGAACGAATCTACGGCCACGCGTGGATTTACGTAGGACACGAGAGCCAGGTCAAGAACGTAGGCGATTACCACACCACCCGCATCGGTGACCAAGATGTGGTGATGGTGAGAGCGCCCGACGGCAAAGTGAACGTCCATTACAACCGCTGCCCTCACAAAGGGGCAAAGTTAGTTGCCGATGGTGACGGGAATGTCGGGAAGTTCTTTCGCTGCCCTTACCATGCCTGGACCTTCAAGCTCGACGGCTCACACTTGTCCACCCCCCTGAAAAGCGGATTCGAGGGCACTTGCTACGATCCCAAACATCCCGATTTCTCCATGGTCAGCGTCGCCCGTGTTGATAGCTATCGCGGTTTTGTGTTCGCCAGCCAAGCCGCTTATGGAGAAGATCTGAAGACCTTCCTCGGCGGTGTAGTGACGTCTATTGACAACATGTGCGACCGCTCTCCTGTTGGCGAACTGGAGGTGGCCGGGGGCATTTTCCGTGTGCAGCAACGCTCCAACTGGAAGGTTTTTTACGAAAATCTGCACGACACCATGCACGCCCGCGTGACTCACGAGTCCTCCGTGGATGCCGCTCGTCAGGAAGCCGAAGCCATCGGTGAGATGCCCTTCGAACTGCTGATTATGGATGGCAACGGAGAGCCTTATGACTTCTGGGAAAAACTGGAACTCAGGGCTTACCACAATGGCCATGGCTACATGGAAGCGATTTTCGATCCAGGTGCCGCAGAACGTGATGAAGTGGCGAAGGCGCATTTCGACTGTCTGAGCGAGGCATACGGTGCCGAGCGGGCGCGAGAAATCATGGGCATGAATCGTCACAACACCGTCATCTACGGCAGCGGTTCGCCTCATACCGTTTTCATGCAGTTCCGGGTGATTCGGCCCGTGGCGGTGGATAAAACCATCGTTGAAATTCAGACATTCCGCTGCAAGGGCGCGCCGGAAGTAGTGTTCGATCGCGCCCTCACGTACGCCAACGTCATCAATTCACCGTCCTCGAACGTCATGCCAGACGATGTTGAAGTCTACGCCCGTTGCCAGGAAGGCAACATGACCCGTGGTGGCAACTGGATCAGCATGCACCGCTATGCGGGCACCGACAAGATCCTGGAGGACGGCGCGGTTTCTACAAACGGCACCAGTGAGTTGCCAATGCGCAACCAATTCGCCGCCTGGAAAAAATTCATGACCGGAACCCTCATCGCCAAGGAGAGCAACCATGTTGCTTGACCGAAATTTCAACGTAAACACCACTGTTCTGACACCCACTACTGTCGATGAAAGCACGCTGCGCTCGCTCGAGCAGTTCGTCTATCGAGAAGCGCGATTGCTGGATACCTGGAAATTCTGGGAGTGGGACAAGCTCTTTACCGATGACGGTATGTACTGGGTCCCGCACAAGCACAATCAAGAAAACCCGTTCGATCATATTTCCCTATTCTGGGAGAACCGTATGCTGCGTGAAACGCGCATTCGGCGGGTCGAGAATGCGCGCAATTGGTCCCAGCAGCCCCAGACCCAGACAGCGCACCTGGTTGGCAATATCTGCGTTGAAGGCTTTGACGAAGATGACTATTTGGTGGTGAGCGCCAGCTTCCAGGCCACCGAATGGCGTCTTGATCAACGGCAACTCGCAGGGCGCTACACCTATAAGTTGGCGGGTAACAAGGCCGATGGCTGGAAGATCAAGCTCAAGCGGGTAGACCTGGTCAACTGCAATGACGTCTTCGCCAACCTCGAGGTGTTCGTGTGATGGAGCGGCCAGTCGTTATCGCGCTTCATTACCAGAACGACGTGTTGCACGCAGACGGTCGTATAAAGGTTGGTCTGGATAGCGATGGCGAGGCGCGTGCGCATCTAATCTTGGCCGCTGAAAAACTCCTGCGAGGCGCCCGTAAAAACGACTGGCCCATCATTCATGCCCGAGTGGCCTATCGGGGTAATTATTCCGATTTGATCGCGAACGCGCCGATTTTGCAAAACGTCAGAAAGATTGGCGCGGTCATTGATGGATCGTGGGGTGCCGAGTTTCTCGATGCCCTGAGGCCTTACGAGAGCAGCAATGAGTTTGTGGTGACACACAAACGCATAAATGCATTCTACGGAACGCACGCTGAAGCGCTGCTGACCATGCTTGGCGCGCGGACACTGATCATCGCCGGCGTGGCAACTCACTCGGTGGTGGAGAGCACGGTGCGGCATGCAGTGGACTGTGGTTACCGAGTGGTCGTCCCTGCTGACGCATGCGCATCAGCGGACCCTGCGGTGCACCAGGCCTCCCTCAACAGCATGAGTCTTATCGCCAACGTCACCAGCGTCAGTCAGTTGATGGAGTCATCGCTATGAGTCTTGACGGAAAAGTGGCAATCGTCACGGGGAGTACCCAAGGGTTGGGCCTGGATATCGCCAAGGTCCTGCTCGCCCAAGGCGCAGAAGTCATGCTGGTAGGCAGGAATGCGAAAGTCGGCCACGAGCTGAGTGAAGCGCTAGGTCCCTGTGCATCCTATACCGAATGCGATATTGAAAACGATGAAGACATCGACACGTGCATCGACAACACGATCAATCAATTCGGCAAGATCGACATCCTGGTTAATAACGCCTGTCTCTACGCCGACAATGGCCTCGCGTCATCACGCGAGGAATGGCACCAGAGTCTGAGTGTCAACATCGTTTCATCCGCGATGTTCGTGCAAAAAGTCTCAGCGGTTCTGGGTAATGGCAGCACGATCGTCAACATCACCAGCACTGGCGGCAAGTTTGGTGCAGCCGGCAGGGCACTGTACCCGGCCTCCAAAGCCGCGATGCTGCAACTGACCAAGAATTTTGCAGTGAGTCTCGCGCCCCAAGGTATCCGCGTTCTGAGTGTTTCACCCGCCTGGACCTGGTCGCCGAGTGTCGCTTCGTTGACCAACAACGATATTGATCTTGCCGACAAGGTGGGGGCGTATTTTCACCCCCTTGGCCGCGTAGGTCGGGGCGATGAAATCGGTAATGTGGTTGCCTTCCTTTGCACTGGTGGTGCCTCCTGGATGACCGGCGTTGACGTCCCGGTCGATGGCGGTTTTTCGATCCTGGGTCCGGACCGGGGTTTGTCGCCGCGGGTCTGGTTCCAGCGTCATTGCGAATAGTTCAATTTCAAGGAGTAAGACACATGGGCGAATTCATTGCTATCCAGACGATGGATAAACAACAGACCTTCCGCGGCTACCTCGCAGTACCGGCCAGCGGCAAAGGGCCCGGTCTAGTGCTCGGGCAAGAGATTTTCGGTGTCAACGCCAACATGCGTGCAGTCGCCGATCTTTACGCGGAGGAGGGCTATGTCGTGCTCGTCCCCGATCTTTTCTGGAGGCTGGAGCGTGATGTAGACCTGGGCTACACGCAGGAAGACTTTGCCAAAGCCATTGATCTTTTCCAGCGCATGGACGTTGATGCGGCCGTCAGTGACATTGCTGCCAGTTTCGCCAAACTTGAGACGTTGAATCAGGTCGAAGGGGATGGCTTGGGCTACGTCGGCTTCTGCATGGGTGGCAAGCTTGCCTACCTGACTGCAACGCGCACCAAAGCCGCATGCTCTATCGGTTTCTACGGTATGGGTATTGAAAACTACCTCGACGAAGTCGATGAAGTATCGGGCCGGCTGGTGCTGCACTTTGCCGAAAACGACAACTACTGTGATGCCGGCGCGCGGGCGAAAATCTGTGCTGCGCTTAACGCAAACAATCGCGCTGAGGTCTATATCTATCCCAACGTTGATCACGCGTTTGCCCGTGTCGGAAGTGCGCACTTCGATAAACCGGCCGCACTCATGGCTCACGAGCGGACCATAGCGGCGCTGAAGCGCGAGATCGGCCCGCATTTCAACCTGTCCCACCTTTGGGACGAGCACGTCAAGCACGAGTTCGAAACCCGTGATGTGCCGGCCACCATGGCGACGATGGTCGCCGAACCGTATGTAAACCATATCCCGACCATGACGGGCGGCGTAGGCAACAAGCAGCTCAGCCGGTTCTATCAGCACCACTTCGTGCATGGCAACCCACCGGACATGAAATTGATCCCCTTGTCTCGGACGGTCGGTGCGCTGCAGATCGTTGACGAATTCATCATGTGCTTCACGCACACCACCGAGATCGACTGGTTGCTGCCTAACGTTGCGCCGACTGGGAATTATGTCGAGATTCCGATGCTGGGTGTGGTCAGATTCCGCGGTGACAAGCTCTATCACGAGCATATCTACTGGGACCAGGCGAGCGTGCTCGTCCAGATCGGTCTGCTGAACCCAGAAGGGCTGCCGGTGGCAGGTGTGATCACTGCACAGAAACTGCTAGACGAAACCCTGCCTTCCAACACACTGATGGCGAATTGGAAAAACAGCGAATCTCTCTGAATTCACGCGTGCGGAATCGTCACCAACACGGTTCCCACTGACATTTCTCTGCCGATACGCTCCGCGCCGTTCACCGGAGCAAAACCAGACTAAAAGGCGGGCTACAATGACTGACTTGGCCGCAACATCTCTCAAAACCTATCATCCCTACATCAATGGCAGATCCTGGGGGAGCGATGACCAGCCGGAGCAGGTGGTTATCAATCCTTATGACCAAACCCCCATCGCACGCGTCAAACTGGCCACAGCCGCCGATATCGACAGTGCTATCGCTGCCGCGTATGAAGCCCAGAAAAGCTGGGGCAAGACACTGGCCAAAGAGCGTGAGGCGGTTCTCTGCCGTGCTGCAGATATCATAGAGCGCCGTCGCGGGGACATTGCCAAGATCCTCATCGAGGAAGGTGGCAATGTTTTCGGCAAGGCGATGTTCGAATGCGATTACATGGTCAGTACTTTCCGCATTGCGGCGGGGCAAGCCCGAGATGTCCGTGGTGAGACGATGCCTGCTGATGGGCCGGGCCGGATTTCCATGTCGTTCCGACAGCCGCTCGGAGTTATCGCAGGTGTGGGGCCGTTCAACGCTCCATTGCTCCTGAACGGCAAGAAGCTTGCGCCCGCATTGGCTGCAGGCAATGCGTTCTTGCTCAAACCCGCTCCGCAAACTCCGCTCATTGGCCTGCTGTTCGCGGAAATACTCGAGGAAGCGGGCCTGCCGCCGGGCGTCTTCAACGTCCTGCCGACGACCAACGAAGCACTGGGCGACACATTCTTCTCGGATAAACGCGTGAAGATGGTCACCTTCACCGGTTCGGCGAAAGTTGGACAGTACCTCTCCGAACTCGCCGGGAAATTCCAGAAGCGCATCGTGCTGGAGCTGGGCGGAAAAAGCCCGATCGTGATTCTGCAGGACGCCGATCTTGACTACGCGGTGCGCGCCGCCGCGTTTGGTATCTTCTTCAACCAGGGTCAGGTATGCATGGCCAACTCCCGGATTATCGTCGAAGCACCGATCTACGATACATTCTGCCGCGCCTTTGCCGAGAAAGTGCGGTCCATTCGTTCCGGTGACCCTGCCGATCCGTCGACCATCATCGGGCCGTTGATCAATGCCCGCCAATGCGAGTTCATCAAAGGTCAGATCGACGACGCCGTGTCCAAAGGTGCCACCCTCCTGGCGGGGGGGGAGTACCGCGGTAATTTATTCCAGCCCTCGGTACTTACAGATGTTGGGCCGTCGATGGCGGTCTATAACGAAGAGACCTTCGGCCCCTTGGTCTCAATCTACAAGGCGAGGGACTATGAGCATGCGGTTGAACTGGCCAACGACACGTCATATGGTCTGTCTTCCGGGATTGTGACCAACGACTTGCAAAAGGCATTCGATTTCGCCATGCGGGTAGAGGCGGGCTCCGTTCATATCAATGACAATTCGTTTGACGACGACCCTAACGCACCCTTCGGTGGTTTCAAAGACAGCGGCCACGGTAAAGAGAATGGTCGTTACTCGGTTCAGGACATGACTGAGCTGAAATGGGTAACACTCCAGTTGGGCGAGCGCAAGTTCCCGCTCTGATACATTGAATTTACCCTGCCCGCAGGGGCAGGGTGATGCATTCTAATTACCTTCCCGCCCTTAGGGCGTTGCTTGCGTTAAAAATAATAAGAGAAGGCAGGCAAGACCCGCTTAGCGTCGCGCACCGACTAGGATTTGTGCGCCAGGCTTCCCCTAACTGCCGTTTTGCTTTTGCCCCTCACTTACTTTCACGTAGTCGGTAAAACTCATAACGGAGCACACTCGATGGTCAGTTATAATAAGAATACGAACGTCTTACTGTTTTGCGCGGCATTGCAAATCACTCCCATGGTGAGTGCCTATGAATTGTATTCATCTGACGGCGGTGTGTTGAATGCAGACGCTGAAATCGCGCTCGGCGTATTTCATAGCCGCAAAAGTTATGGCCAGTCCAGCACTATGATGGGCGGAGCTAAAGACTGGCAGGAGTCGTATGCCAAATACGGCCTCAGCGGGTGGGTCAACTCGGGTAGCCAGTCACAACGTACTTATGGCGCGTTGAACTGGGTTTCCAGCGCGACCTTCGGCGAAGGCGATGCAGCGGGCTGGACAGAAGGGACTGAACGTACGACCAAGATTGAGGATGCCTACCTTGGCTGGAAGTCCGGCGACAGCGTTTCAGGGTTGGGTAAAGACGGCCTGGATATTTCATTCGGGCGGCAGAATGTCATCGTTGGGGATGGCTTCCTGATTGCGGGTGATGCTCTGAATATTGGTAAATCCTTTTTAGATGGCTCCGTTAACCGCGGTGGTGCGTACTATCTGACTGGGCGTAAGGCATTCGACGAAACAGCCGTCGTAAGGATCGGTGGCGCAGAAGGTCTTCGCAGCGATTTGATGTGGCTGAAATCGGATAACCCTGCACAGGGAAAGTCAGAGATCGTTGCTGCGACGCTGGAAAACGTCAGCACGCTGGGTACCATTGGGCTGACCTATCTGAAAGTTGTCGACACCGATCCCGCCTTAGACTTCGTTGATCGCGATGGCACCAGGACCGTCTCAATCAGGGCGCAGGGTGATCTTGGTCAACCTGGTTTGCTCCTCAGCGGGGAATACGCCAAGCAGCAGCGCAACGCTGGCGAAGAAAATGCCTGGTACCTCGAGTCAGGATGGACCTTCTCCGATACACCTTGGCGTCCTGCAGTGAGCTATCGCTACAGCCGTTTTTCGGAAGGGTACGATCCACTCTTCTATGGAAACGTCAGAGCGCTGGGAACCTGGTTTCAAGGGGAAGTGGCGAGTAACTACGCAGGGCCCTTCAGCACCAATACACGCATCCATCAGGTGGGCCTCGCGCTGACGCCTACCGACAGTGTTACGCTAGGGATCCTTGCTTACCGCTTTAAAACCGTCAGCAAGACTGCCGGCGCGTTTGCGAATCTTGATGGATCCGAGCTCGATATCTATGCCATGTGGCAAATTAACGAGCGGCTCTCGGCGATGCCCTTGGTGGGCTTTTATAAGCCGGAAAAAGACATCGACAACGGCGGATCTCAGCTAAACGACAACCGTACCAACGTCTACGCCCAATTGTTGTTAATGGCGAAATTCTAACGAGCCTGTAACCCGTGCCCGGCACTTGTCGGGCCATTGCGTGGACGCCACAAACCTTGTTTATGCTGGTCGCTGTCTCGCCAGAGGGGCGCCCTTCATCAAGTTCAACTTGCACGAGCATGACCATGTTGCCGCCTCTTTCCATACGATCAAGAATTGTTCTTCTTTCTGGGCTATCACTGGTTGCCGTGATCCTCACATTGCTCTTGATGAACCTGTACCAAAGCCACGCCAACAACGCTTTGGTCAGCCAACGAACGAATCGAAGTATGACCGCCACTGCTGAGGCGTTGGTGCTGGCCAAGGCCGGCGAACATGCAGTCCGGCTGCAGCGACTTTTTTCTACCGACATCATGCTGGCTGAGGATATTGCGGAGCAACTCGCCAACCTGAGTGATGCCTTCCGCCGTCACGGCACTTCCAGCATTGCGATGCGCGAGGACGCCAATCGAGCATTGGGGCGCGCGTTCACGCGGAACACGGATGTATTAGGTGTCTGGAGTGTATTCGAGCCCGACGCTTTTGACGGGCGCGATGCCATGGCCATCAATCAGTCCAGGCTAGGGTCAAATGAAACTGGCCGTTTCGGCTCCTACTGGAGCCGCACGAGCGGTGAGGACGTGAACTCGGTCATTGCCGAACGTGATTTAGCCAACACGCAGATCAATAGCTCAGGTGCTTCCTCAAATCATTGGTACGCCTGCGCCTTGCGTTCTTCTCGGACTTGCTTGCTGGAGCCCTACGCCGTCAATGTTGGCAAGCAGACCGTACTAATGACCACTATCGCTGTCCCTGTGATTCTCGCCGGCAGGACCATCGGTGTCGCGGGTGTGGATATAGCGCTTAGCGCGCTGCAGGAAAGCGCCGAGCACGCGCAGGCAGAATTATTTGGCGGCACCGCGCGCGTAATGGTTCTCGCGGGTAACGGCGTTGTTGCAGCGGATAGCTCTGAACCTACCAGCCTGGGCAAGCCTATCGCTGAGGTATTGGGCCAAGACGGATTCGAAACGCTTCAGCGTGCCGCTGGGACTACGGCGTCCATTATCGAGCAAGACGACTTCATCAGAGCTGTGTACTCGGTCAGCCCAGCGGAGGGCGCGCCCGCCTGGGCTGTGACCATCGACTTGCCCCGCGACGTGTTTCTGGCAGAATCCAATAGTATCCGCGCAGCACTAAGTGACGCGCAGCGTGAGGGTACGTTTGCTACCCTGCTAGTCACTGCCTTGGCGGCGTTGTGTGGCTTGGTCTCATTGTGGTTTACGGCATCCGGTGTCACCCGCCCCATTGATCGAGTTGCCCGCATGCTCGAAAACATTGCAAGCGGTGACGGAGACCTCACCCAGCGCCTTGACTATGAACGTAGCGACGAACTCGGCGCGTTGACTAACAACTTCAACAGGTTTCTCGATAAGCTTCAGCCTATTGTCGCGGATCTCAAGTCCAGCATCACTGGCGCGCGTGCGACTGCGGACAAGTCAGCGCTGGTTGCGCAGCAGACCAGGGACGGTATGTACGTGCAAAATCGAGAGATCGAACAGGTTGCCACAGCCTCGAACGAGATGAGTGCCACGGCTCACGAAGTAGCGTGCAGCGCTGCCAAGGCGGCCAGCGCCGCCAAGCATGCGCAAGAAGCCGCAAGTGCCGCAACGGAGGTAATTGCACAGAGTGCCCAAGGGATCAAGATCCTTGCTGACGAAGTAGGCAAGGCTGTCGTGCAAGTTGAGCATCTGGCCGAGAACAATGAGGAGATCGTGATCGTGCTCGATGTGATTCGTAGCATTGCTGAACAGACCAACCTTTTAGCGCTTAATGCTGCGATCGAAGCTGCTCGCGCCGGTGATAACGGCCGCGGGTTTGCGGTAGTGGCTGACGAAGTCCGTGGTTTAGCCAAACGTACGCAGGACTCAGTGGAGGAGATTCGGCATGTTATTGAGGGGATTCACGGCAGCACTCAAAACGTGGTCGCGGCCATGCACTCGAGCCGGAATCATGCGCACTTGAACGCCGAACAGGCGGTTGAGGCATCGTTGGCACTGGATTTAATCAACACTGCCGTCTGTGTGATCACAGAGATGAATCTTCAGATCGCAAGCGCGGCTGAGGAGCAAAACGCGGTAGCCGATGACGTGAACCGCAGCCTTGCGGCCATTGGTTGCGTGACCGAAAAACTGTCAGAGCAGGCGGGCGCAAGTGCTAAGGTCAGTGCCGAACTGAACACACTGACGACTTATCAGATGCACCTAGTCGAGCAGTTCAAAGTATAGGTAGGCGATAACGCACTAGCATCACCATGGCCTTCCCCTTGAACAAGTCGCTAGTAGTCGACCGCCTCGAGGCAGGTGAGCCGTCTCTGTTGTCTTTGCGAGGTTTAGCGATTGGTGGGGAGGAACTCTGGGCGCTCAGGTCGCCAAGTCCATATGTGCAAAATGCACCGTCTCAACGAACGGGTCCGTGCGTCAACTACGCTCACTCACTGGAAACAGTTGGATTAGGACTCAAGCGCCCTTACTCGTTTGAGACGCTGTTGGTCGCTAGTTTCTTGAGTCTTCTGCAGGCTGAAATCGAACTCGATTCCTGCAGAACGGCCCAGTGCTTGCTAGCCTTCCGTGGTGCCACCCCCCTCCCTCCGCAGGACCTGCGCTCGGCCTTCAGTGTTGCTGGTAGATCAAGATCAACAGCAATCGCCGACGGGCGAATGTTTGCGCTCTCGCTTTGTTGACTTACGGGCCGATTTTGGTTTGGCAGGGCGGGGCTGGCGCCCTGCGATTTGCATTGGCAATAGTGGACTCTTCTGGGGCAAAGCTGCTCCTATAGGTGCTGTGTGTGGGGGCTTGACCCGCGATCTACTGGCGAAGCCGATGCCTAGAAGTTGACGGTATAGCGCACGATGAGGCGGTTCTCGTTGGCGCTGTCAGCATAGGTGGAGCGGTTGGTTGAGTCGCGCCATTGCACCGCCAGGCCTTTGACCGGGCCGCTCTGGATCACGTAAGCGATGTCACTGACCCGTTCCCACTCCTTGCCCTGTTGACCGGCCCCGCGCAGTGCTGCAGCTTGGCGAGTGGTCAGCAGAGCCGGATCGACATCATCGCCTTTGACGTACCTCAGAGTCAGTGTCAGGCCGGGGATACCCAGGGCCGCGAAATCGTAGTCGTAACGGCCAAACCAGACGCGTTCGTTAGGCGCGGTGAATGTGCTCACCAGTGATTCGCCAAACAGGTAGGTATCTGACCCGTTGACGAATGCGAACGGCGTATCGCCCCACGCCTTCTGGTAGCCCCCACCGAAGGTGTGGCCTTGCAGGGTGTACCCTGTGGGACGGGCGCTGCAAATCAATGCGTAAAGGGGGGCTTGTTAGGACTGCTCGCTGTCAGAGGTCGGCGCATCCTGGGATCGGCGATAGGCGCCGGGGCTTACTCCGGTCCACTTGTTGAAGACGCGGTGAAAGGCGCTGGTTTCCTGGAATCCGGTCTACTGCGCCGCGCCAGTGACTGTCAGACCTGGTTGGCTGAGCATTGCGATATCCCGCCGCAGGTTGTCCTTTAGTCGCCGCTGGTAGCTGAGGCCTTCGGCCAGCAGACGGCGCTGCAGTGTTGAATACGACACGCCCAGCATCGTTGCCAGCACGTCGAGCTTCGGCCAGGCTTCAGGGCTTTGCCCGCGCAAGCATTGGCGGATCGTGGCGCTGATACTCTCATCGTTGCGGTACTTGACGAGGATCTTCCAGTATCCACGGCCCACTGTTGCTGCGATCAATGGTCATGCGATTGCAGGCGGGCTGATTACCGCACTGGACTGTGATTTCAGGATTGCGGCGCGCAAGCCGGCAAAGTTTGGTCTCAACGAAGTGCCTATCGGTATTCCGATGCCGGCCGCCTACGTCGAGATCGTCAAATATGCGCTGGGTAATCAGGCCGGCGCCCTGACAACCCTTAAAGGCGAGCTGTATTCCCTTGAGAAGGCGGAAAATTCGGCTTCTTCCATGAAGTGGTCGAAGAGTCAGAACTGCTCACGCGGGCGATCGCCTACGCGCGTTGCATCACTCCGGATTGCAACTGACTAAGCCTGTCGCTTGCGGGGATCCCTGCATGGCATCACCGCAAGCGCTTGCTCCCGCTGTGATTCTAAACCCGTGCTTGCTTCAAATGTCAGATCTGCTGAACCTTATCGTGCCTTTAGTTCGCTTGGGTTATCTGCTCCACCGACAGGCAGGATCGTTGCGTCTGCGACCTCATTCATATCAACGCCGGTGGCATCGGGCAGAACGCACGCCGCACAGAAACCCAGCAGATACGACAGGATGGCAAAGCCTCCCATCGCATATCCAAGGGGTATATAGGCTGAGGCAATGCCCACTGCAGCCGGCATGATTGCGCCGAAGCCCCGTCCAAAGCTGGTGCAAAATCCAGCACCACTGGCTCGGATCGACGTGGGATAGAGCTCAGCGAACGTTGGGGTTAAACCCGATGCAAGTCCCCCTTGAAACGCGCCGAGGAATAATCCCAACACCAGCGTCAAACCCAAGCCAATGGGCAGGAATAGGTAGCACGCAACCACCACAGCTTGGCAGCACAGGAACATCATGAACGTGCGGCCTCGACCATAGCGATCACTGACAAGACCGTAGATGAAAGGCCCGATGAGGGAACCCAGGATATTCACCGCAAGATAGCCAGACATTGAGGTGATCGGCAGCCCAAGTACCAGGCGCAGGTAGGTGGGTAGCCATGTGATCATGATGTATGCGCCACCAAAAATCCCGGTGGCCAGAAGCGTCGAAGTAATGGTTATGCGACGCTGACGAGAGACAAAAATCTTGAGGAAATCAGCGTTGTCCCGAACCTTGACACGTGACTTGGTGAACGTTTCAGACTCCGGCACGATGCGCCGAATGAACCACACCAACACCGCCGGCAGTATCCCGATGGCGAAGAACCATCGCCATGCGATGTCATCCGGGAGAACCCAGAACACCACGGGCATGGCACAAAGCGAGAGCCCATAACCGAGTGCATACCCGCTTTGAATCGAGGCGGCTACGCGGCCTCGCAGGGCGGGCTTGATGACTTCACTGATCAATACCGCTCCCACCACGGCTTCCCCCCCGTAGCCGATGCCTTGGAGGAACCGTACGATGAAGAACTCCCAGAAATCTGTGCAGAACGCTGCTGCTAAGGTAAATGCTGCGACCCAGCACACAGTCAGCTGCATGATCTTGATTCGCCCATAGCGGTCTGCGAGCAAGCCAGCCCCCCAGCCACCGATGGCGCTGCCGATCAGCGCTACTGAACTGAGGACACCAGCATCCGCCTTGCTCAGCGCGAGCACTGTGAGCAAAACCGGCATCACAAGCGAATAGATCGTCGAATCCATCGAGTCCAGCGTGTAGCCCGCCAGGCAGGCCCAGTAGGTACGCTTTTCCGTTGGAGACAAGTGCGAGTACCACCCAAGCTTCATGAGTGTTGTCCCTTCTTTTAATTATTGGAGACCCATTTTTGCCGCAGGGGGGAGTTCCAGGAAACGCGATATCATTAAGGGGGCATTCATTATGCTTATGATCAGTGATGCTGTACGCAGGGCTAGCCAGCCCGGCTCGCCGATGTGTCTGTGGGCTGGGCACATGCTGACTTTGGCCTGAGCCCGGCGATAACCGGGGTCCCGCTGAGTGGGTCCGCGAGCAAGGTGCAGTGGACATCGTAGAGGGTGTCGACCAATGCCTTGGTGATGACCTTCCTGGGGCATCCCTCATCGACGATCTTGCCGCTTTTCATGGCAATCACATGGTCGGCATACCGCGAAGCACTGGTGATGTCGTGCACCACCATGGCGATGGTTTTCCCCGTTGCGGCAAGCTTGCGAATCAGCTCGAAAATTTCAACCTGATGGCCGATGTCCAGCGCGGAGGTAGGTTCGTCCAACAGTAGCAGCGCGGTATCTTGGGCAATGGCCATGGCTATCCAGGCGCGTTGGCGCTGCCCGCCCGACATCGATTCCAATGGACGATTCGCCAGTGTTTGCAGGTCAGCAGCGGCCAGCGCCGTCTCTACCACAGCCTGATCCTTCTCGCTCCATTGCTGGAACATGCCCACATGAGGCTGGCGACCATAGCGGATCAATTCCGAGACCGTGAGACCTTCTGGCGCAGTGGCATCCTGGGGCAGCAGCGCCAGGCGCTGCGCGACCTCTCGTGATGGCAGGCTGGAAATGACTTTTCCATCGAGCAGCACGGTGCCGCCGCTGGGTTTGTGCAAGCGTGCCAGGCCTGCCAGCAAGGTTGACTTGCCGCAACCGTTGGGGCCGACGATTGCGGTTACCTGGCCCGTTGGTAGCTGCACGTTCAGACCTTCGATGATGGGGTGCTTCCCATGACAAAGGGTCAACCCGCGTGCTTCGATAATGGCCTCGGTTTGCAGGGAAAGGCTCATGTCGTGCTCCTGTTGGGTTGGCGAAGGATGATCCACAGCAGATAGGGGGCGCCGATCAACGCCATGACGATGCCCACAGGTATCTCCATAGGCGCCAGCGCGGTTCTTCCCAGCCAATCGGCGATCAGCGTGAGCAGGGCGCCGCACCATGCGGCATTGAGCACCGGTACGCCACGCCATCTGTTCAGGTACCGGGCGATCTCCGGTGCAATTAACGCAACCAGCCCAAGCGGGCCCGCGACCGCAACGGCCAACCCTGTGAGAGTAACGCTCAGGCCAAGCGTGGCTACGCGCGTCTCGCGCATACGCAGGCCCAACGTGATCGCCACGCTGTCGCTGAAGCGCATCAAAGCCAGTGAATGCCCCAGTGATCTGGCCATGGGCAGGCCAACCGCCAGCCCTAGTGCCAGTAGCCAGACGGCTTGTGTGGGGCGCGCATTGAGGCTGCCGATGGTCCATGGATAGGCAGCGTTCGCTGCATCCATGTCGGCACGGGCCAACATCAGGTTGGTGATGGCCCCGAAGAGGGCGCCGATACCAAGCCCGACCACGATGAAACGGTATCCGCGCGCACTCGACCCGGCGGCAAGCACGAAGGTCAGTGCGGCCGCGGTTGCAGCACCGGTCAGTGCCAGGGCCGAGGGTGCCAGGCTGGTGGGAACCGCAACGATCGAAGCCACCGCGAAGGCCGTGGCACCGTTGTCCAGACCAACCATGCCCGGGGTCGCCAGGCGATTGCGGGCCAGCGTCTGCATCAGGCAACCCGCGGCGCCCAAGGCGGCACCACTCAGCAAACCGGCCATCAGACGCGGCAGCCGCAACTGGTACACTAGCAACTGTTGAATTGGGTCGCCTTGGCCAACCAGGGTCGCCAGCACCTGCCTAGCTGTAATACCGTCGCCGACTAGACAGAACAGCGTCGCGACGCCAATCAGCGTCAGCAAGATCGACCCTGCCCACAGGGCTCGTATGTCCAAGAGCAGCGAGCATTGATCGAAGCGAATCAGGCCATAGCCTTGAGGTCTGTTTCTCAACGTATTCATGGGTGCAGGATCGGCAGACGCTGTGAGCGCACCACAGCGATGAGAATTGGCGCGCCAAGCAAGGCAGTGATCACGCCTACCGGCAGTTCGTAGGGCTGTACAAGCAACCGTGCCAGGATGTCAGCAAGCAGCAATATGCAGGGACCCAGGAACAGGCACAGCACAAAGCCGCCGCGCAGGTTGTTGCCGATCAGGCGCCGGGCTATGAAAGGGACGATCAGGCCCAGGAAAGCGATTGGCCCCGCCGCGGCGTTGGCTGTTCCAACCAACAATGCGACCGCCAGCAATGCCAATAGCCGCACCCGCTGCGGGTAGTGACCCAGCCCTTTGGCAACGTTGTCACCCAATGCCAGTGCAGCGAGGGGGCGCAGCAGTGGCAGTGCCACTGCAATGCCGGCAAGCAGGCCCGCCGCTGTCCACGGCAGCGTGTGTGGCGGGCGCCCGGCCAGGCTACCCACGACCCAGAACCGTACCTCATCGGCGGTACGTTGGTCCCACAACAGGAAAAGGCTGCTTAGTGCGCTCAGCAAGCCGGAGAAAGCAACGCCTGCCAGTACAAGGCGCACCGGGTCATGGCCGATCTGGTTCAACCTCGAGACGCAGAGCACCAGCAGGCTCCCGCCCAGGGCTCCCGCCACAGCTACGCCCAGATGTAGGCCCGCTGCAGTTGCGCCCCAGGTTGATGCTCGTGGTCACGGCAAAGGCAGAGCCAGCGCTTACGCCGAGCAGGCCCGGCTCGGCCAAAGGATTACGGGTTACCGATTGCAACAGTAGGCCGGCGGCACCCAAGGCCATGCCAACCAACAAGGCCAACTCAGTACGTGAGCGCCTCAGCACACCGACGACGAACTGCGTGTCGGCATCGACTGAGCCAAACAGCGCTTGTAAGCTTTGGCCTACACCTGCGGCACCGGCACCGAGCAAAAAGCTTGCCAGGCATAGCAATAGCAACGCTGATGCGGCCAGGCAGATGGAAAGAGTTAATGACAAACGTGGAACACTCATTACTCGGCCAAGGCCTTTTCCACGTCATTCAGTACCTGTTGGGCTGCCAGGTAGCCTGAACTGCTACTCCAGATCTGGCCGTCGACACTCTCCAGGTGGCCAGCCTGGCTGGCCTTGAGGCGCGTAAAGGCCGGCTGCTGTCGCGCTTCAGCCACCGCCCGTTCCCCATCCGCGTTTAACGTAGCGAGAAAGATCCAGTCGGCGTCAGCCTTGCCCAGGTTCTCCAGGCTCAGTGTGTCGGTATGTGGGCGAGCGGTTTGTTGGGCCGCCAAGGGGTTGGCCGTTATGCCCAGCTCATCCAGCAACTGGCCTGCGAACAGGTGGCTGGACATCATGATCGGCCCCTGCGGGTTCCAGCGCAGGACACTCAGGCTCATTTCTGATGGCAAGCGAGTGCGTAATGCAGTGATGCGCTTGTCGACTTGTTCGAGCCTTTGATCGGCTTCCAACGGTTTGCCAAGTGCGTGTGCAAACGTGCGCAACGTCGCGCGCCAGTCACTCATGACATTGCCCTTAGGCACTACCGTGGGCGCCATCAGGCTGAGTTTGGCAAATTGCTCCTGGGTCAAGTCCGGGCCCGCGAGTATCAAGTCGGGGCGCTTGGCCAGAACGGCCTCGAGATTCACTGCGCGGACATTACCGACCAAAGGCAAGCTGCCAGACACCGCCTTGAGATACCCCGGTATATCGTTTCCCCCCCTGCTGGCCAGGGCTCCGACGGGCTTCACACCTAGCGTAAGTGCAGCGTCCAGGCTGTTGTCACCCAGCGTCACAACGCGCTCAGGGTGGCCATTGACCGTCACGGGGCCGAAGGCCGTGTCCAGCGTCGTGCCAGCGACAGCACTGGCGCTGCATACCATCAACACGCCGCTGAACATGGCATGCCTGACGCGTGCCTTCGGCCGGCGATGAAAGGACAAGAGGGGAGTAATCATAATGTGTTCCGATGGGGCCGTACCTGCTCGGGGGAGGAGGTCAGGGTAGGCACGAGTTTACCGATTGACGCACATGCCTATCACTTGCATTTGCACGTTATTTAAATCTGCAGGAGTTAATCAGTCCCGTCCACCCCAGATGTCCCGCTCAATACATACGAAGCCATCGAACAACAAACGCGCCGTCCTCACCAACCCGCACCCCTTGATCACGCCATGTTCCAGGCTGATTTGCACCGTAAATTCCCCACTCGGATGCTCCACCGCCAAACGCTGACGATCACCGCCGGACGTGCTGGCAAGGCCCTGTGCAACCGACCCTTCGATCAAACAGGCCGTAGCAACACTCACCGCACCAAACACCCCGATGGACGCATGGCAGCGGTGCGGGATGAACGAGCGCGTATTGACCGTGCCGCCGTTGCGCGGTGCTGACAGCAGGCACATCTTTGGCACATTGCGCTGGCGGACATCACCCAGGTTCATGCGTGGGCCCAGTTGCAGGCGGATGGCTTCCAGGCGTGTTTTCAGGGCGCTGTCGGCCTCCAGCGTTTCGCACGGCTCGTAACCGGTCACGCCAAGGTCTTCTGCACGCAGCAGCACCACGGGCATGCCGTTGTCGATGCAGGTCACTTCCAGGCCATCGACACAGTCGCGGCTGTTGCCGGTGGGCAACAGGGCTCCGCAGCTAGCGCCGGCCACGTCGGCAAACGTTACCACCAGCGCCGCCGCACGGCCCGGCACCCCATCAATTTGGGTATCGCCGGCGTACTCCACCTGGCCATCGGTGGTCGGCACCTGGGCGATGGCGATCTGCCCGGTGTTTTCCATGAAGATGCGTACCGGTGTGCTCGCGCCGCTGGCGGCCACCAGGCCGCGCTCAATGGCGAACGGCCCTATGCCGGCCAGGATGTTGCCGCAGTTCTGCCCATAGTCCACCCGCGCCTCGTCCACCACCACCTGAGCGAACAGGTAGTCGACGTCGGCGTCATCGCGCTGTGAAGCGCGGATGATGGCGACTTTGCTGGTGAGCGAGTCGGCGCCGCCGATCCCGTCAATCTGCCGGGCATCGGGTGAGCCCATCACCGCCAGCAGCACCCGATCACGCAGCGGGCCAGGGGCCGGCAGGTCGTCATGCAGAAAATAAGCGCCCTTTGAGGTGCCGCCGCGCATCAGCAGGCAGGGTATGCGGGTCTGGCTCATGTTCAGCCTTCCAGGTCTGTGAGGTGGTCGACATAACGCAGGCCCTTCGCCGCCAGGCGCGGGCGCATCTCGTAAATGTCCAGGCCAAGCTCGCCGGCGGCCAGGCGCACGCGTTTGCGTTCTTCCAGGTCGGCGCGCTGGGTGGCGGCATCGAGTACCGCCTGGGCTTCGCCATGGCGCACAACCACTACACCGTCGTCATCGGCCACTACGATGTCACCGGCATTGACGAACTGCCTGGCACACAGCAGTGGCAGGTTCACCGAACCCAGCACCTCCTTCACAGTGCCTTGGGCGTTGATGGCGCGGGACCACACGGCAAAGCCCATGTCGCGTAGTGTCTGGCTATCGCGCACGCCCGCATCGATCACCAGGCCGCGCACGCCGCGGGCCTGGAGCGAGGTCGCCAGCAGGTCGCCGAAATAGCCATCGCTGCATGGCGAACTGGGCGCCACCACCAGCACGTCGCCCGGGCGGCACTGCTCCACGGCAACATGGAACATCCAGTTGTCGCCAGGTGCCACCAGCACGGTTACCGCGCTGCCAGCCACCGCCACACCCTGCTGGATGGGGCGCACGGCAGTATTGAACAGCCCCTTGCGACCTTGGGCCTCATGCACCGTGGCGACACCCAGCCGGCCCAGGGCATCGATGATGTGTGGCTCAACGCGTGGGATATTACGCACCACGATGCCGGTCTTGCCGATCAGCCCGCTCATGCCAGGTTCTCCGTCACGCGTGGGAACACGCTCTGCAGGCCTTCGGCGTAGACGATGTTGCGTGCACTGGTGATGCCCACGTTACGCTTGGCTTGCACGCCGCGCTGAAGGGCCACGCGGGTGTAGTACTCCCAGAGGTGTTCCTGGCCGGCCATGCACTGGATGGCGGCGTACTTTTTGTCCCACACCGAGGTAATGTCCAGGAAGGTGTCCGGGCGCCATTCGCACTGTTCGGGCTGGTGCGGCTCAAAGGCGTATACCGGCGGGGCGCCAACGATTTTCTCGCCCGGCTTGTAGCCTTCGGCCTGGGCGATGATGCGGGCTTCCTGGGCCAGGTGCATGGCCAGTGGGTGGTCGTAGTTGTAGGGGTCTTTGAGGGAGTGGCTGAGCACAAATTCCGGTTGGACCCGGCGATACACATCAGCCAAGCGGAACAGGGTGTCTTTGTCGGCGCGCATCGGGTAGTCGCCGATGTCGAAGAACTCCACGCTGGCACCGAGGATCTCGGCCGCTGCCATGGCTTCCTCTCGGCGAGCGTCCTTGACCTTGGCTTCGGTCATTTCACCCTTGCGCCACAACTTCGCAGACTCACCACGCTCGCCGAAAGACAGGCAAACCACGTGCATGGCATAGCCTTGCTCAGCGTGCAGCGCAATGGCGCCACCGGCACGCCAGACAAAGTCGGCGGAATGTGCACTGACCACCAGGGCGGATTTTTGTGGGGTTTTCATTGTTCGTTGGCTCCTGCAGTGGGTTTAGCGCAGGATGTCATCGGCCTGTGCGCGGCACTAATGCGTTCGACTGCAATGGCTATGCGTTTTACTTATTGCCTGGCAAGCGGTGTAGAGGCATAGTGGCCCCAGTCACGAGCCGAGCGGTGGGGAAGCCTTATGATCGACGTCGAACTGCCCAATCTGATGCAAGTACGCGCGTTCATCCGCGTAGCCGAACTGGGCAGTGTTTCGCGGGCGACGGAGGTGTTGTTCCGTGCTCAGTCCGTGGTCACCCGCGCTATCGCCGAGCTGGAGGCGCGGTTCGCTGTGCCCCTGTTCGAGCGCCATGCCAATGGTATGCGCCTGACCGACTATGGCGAGTGTTTGCTGCCGCGTGCACTGCGTGTGCTGGCGGAACTGGACGGCGTGCCGAGGTTGCTGGGCACCGCGCAGGGCGAGCCCCTTTACTTGTTTCAGGCGCGGCGCCTGCAGGTGTTCGTGAAACTCTGTGAGACACGGCACATGCAAACCGTGGCACGGCACTTCGGCCTTAGCCAGCCGGCTGTCAGTGCTGCTTTAAAAGTGCTTGAGGGCGGGTGCGGGCAGCCCTTGTTCGTGCGTACTTCGCGCGGCCTGCAGCCCACTGTGGCCAGCCGGGACATTCTGTTCCCCATCCGCCGGGCGCTGAACGAGTTGCGGCTTCTGGACAGTGACCTGAGCGCGATGCAAGGCACCCTGCGTGGGGTGGTGCATGTCGGCGCATTACCATTGGGCCGCTCGCGCATTCTGCCGGATGCCATATTACGCTTCAGTGCCCTCCATCCACAGGTTCGGGTGGTTACCAACGAAAGCCCGTTTGACCTGCTGGCAACCGAGCTGCGAGTAGGGGATGTGGATTTTGTCTTGGGCGCCTTGCGGCCCCACGACTATGCCAGTGACCTGGTGGGCGAGCCGCTCATCAACGAGGAAATGGTGCTGCTGGCCCGTCGGGGGCATCCGCTGTTGCACACACACCTGACGCTCGAGGGCGTGCACCAGGCGCGCTGGGTGTTGCCGCGCGCCGGCTCACCGGCGCGCCGGCTGCTCGACAACTGCTTCGCCGCCGCTGGCCTGGCAGCGCCGTGGCCGGTGGTGGAAAGCGCTGATCTGGCGGTTATCCGTGGCCTGTTGGTGCGATCGGACATGCTGGCGGCGGTGTCTGCGCACCAGTTGGCTTACGAGATTGCCAGCGGCGAGCTGCAACGCCTGCCGCTGGCACTGCCCGGTACTGCCCGCGCCATCGGCCTCATGCAGCGCAGTGGCTGCCTGCAGTCACCGGCGGCGGTCGCGCTGATGGCCTATATTCGCCAGGTCATCGCCGAGCAGGCGTGAGCCCAGTAGCCTTAAAGCAGGCTCAGCGGGTAGCTGACGATCAGCCGATTCTCGTCGAAACTGTTGGTGCTGCCCCAGTCCCGGCGCTGGCTGGAGTTGCGCCACTTGAGGTTAAGGGCCTTGAGCGGCCCAGACTGGATCACATAGGCCAGCTCGCTTTCGCGCCCCCACTCGGTGCCATCCTGGGTGCTGGCGTTATGCACGTTGTCGCCGTGGATATAGCGGTTCATCAGGGTCAGGCCGGGTATGCCAAGCACCACGAAGTTGAAGTCGTGGCGCACCTGCCAGGAGCGTTCCCGGGCGCTCTCGTAGCTTGAGCCGAAGGCGTCGTTGGCCAGCGTACCGCCGCTGGCACCGTTGACCCGGAACCATTCATCATCGCCCATGACCTTCTGCAAGCCGACGTAGAACGTGTTGCCACCAAGCTTCGCCGAGAACAGGCCAGAAGCGGTGCGGTTGTCCAGTTCGCCTGCCTTGGCGCCACCGTCGTCCTTGCCCCAGAAGTAACCCAGGTTGGCGCCCAGTACCCAGTTGCCCAGCGGCTGTTGATGCTGCACCTGAACGTAACGCTGCTGGTAGATTTCTTCCAGCTGGGCGTACCAGGCGCCGACCAAGGTGCGCTCTTGGTTTAAGCGGTATTCGCCGCCGGCGAAGTTGAAGCGGTCCGAGGTGAAGGCTGTGCGTGTGAACAGGCTCATGTCCTGCATGCTGGCGTCGTTGCGCGGGCTGTTCTGGCGGAACTGGCCGCCATACAGGGTCAGACCGGCCAGCTCGTTGGAGGTGACCTGCGCGCCCTGCAAGGTTTGTGGCAGCGAGCGGCCGTCATCGGCGCGCAGGATGGGCAGTGTAGGCGACCACTCACCGACTTTGAGTTCCGTCTTGGACACCCGCATCTTGCCCGCCAGCGCCGTGCGGCCAAAGTCGTCCGCCGGGCGCCCGTCGTCATGAACAGGCAGCAACTGCGTGCCGGCGGTGCCCTTGCCGCCATCAAGTTTGATGCTGTAAAGGCCCAGCACGTCAACGCCGAAACCGACCACGCCGGGGGTGTAGCCGGACTTGAAGTCAAGGATGAAACTTTGCGTCCATTCCTCGGCTTTGCCTTGCCTTGCCGTGCCCGTGTAGTCGCGGTTCATGTAGAAGTTACGCAGTGTCAGGGTTGCCTTGGCGTCGTCGACGAAGCCTTCGGCCACGGCTTGCAGTGGTAGGCTGGCTGCCAGTGCGAATGTAGGGACGAGTGGGTACAGGGTGCGACAGTTCATTGTTTTTATTCTCCAGGGATGGGCAAAGCGCTGCCCGCCAGCGGCGCATGAGCGCTGGGCAGGTTGAATCAGGGAGCGGGGGGGGGCGCGGACGCGCCGTCACACGATCAAGCGGGAAGTGGGGTAAGTTGCGGCATGGGGCGGATTCCGTTTATGGTTTTTGTGGAATTCCAGAGTGCAGGGCTCCGGGGCTTGGCCCCGGAGCGGGTGCGTCGGTCAGTTCGGCGCTTTGCCGGCCACCGAGTAGCGTACCTGCTGATTACGGGTCTTCATGAAGTCTTCGATGCTCTGCCCGCGCATGGCGGCGTAAATGTCCAGGTTGGACACACCCAGTACGGCGCCCAGCTTCTCCAGCACAAAGAAGATCACCCCGTAGTGGATAAGCCCGCGCCAGTCGCGGCGGCGTAGCAGGTCGCTTTCCTCTTCGCTCAGGCCCGCCTCGCGGTATAGCGTTTCGGGTTCGCTGAGAAAGCGCTGGCGCCACTGCGGCTCGATCATGCGATGCAAGAACTTATTCAGGCGGTAGCCTTTCGCACTGCGCTCCAGGGTGTAGGGGTAGGTCCCCTCAAGCTGCTCCGCCCCCGCCAGCTGATGCTGCATGTGCTGGCGGTGGCGTTCGTTGACCGGCGCCGGCAGTGCCTGGTCGCGGTTTTCCAGCAGCAGGGTGGCAATGCCGGTCATCGACGGCAGGTAGTAGCTTTGGTGCTTTCGCTCAACGTTGGCAGACAACGCGCCACGCATGATCAGCCAGGTGATCACCTCGGCGCCTTCCATACCGCCGAGCGTGGCGTACTCAGCCAGTGTCATCTCGGTAAGGCGCTGTGGGTCGTTCACCAGCAGTTCAAGGAACTGCGCGTCCCACTCCGGGTTGTTGAAGCCGCAACGCTCGCCGTGCACCTGGTGTGACACCCCGCCGGTGGCGACGATCGCCACCTTGAGGTCTTCGGGGTAGCTCTCGATGGCGCGGCGCAATGCCTGGCCCAGTTTGTAGCAGCGCCGCGCCGTGGGTATCGGCAGCTGCAGTACGCCGACCTGCAGCGGCACGATCTGTACGGGCCAGCTTTCATCGCAGGGCAGCAGCGCTGACATGGGCGAGAAGAAGCCGTGGTCCAGCGGCTTGTCGCGGAAGAAACTCATGTCAAACTCATCGGCCATTAGGCTCTGGCCGATGTGCCGCGACAGCCCTGCGTGGCCACCAACTGGTGGAAGATCCCGCGGGTTGCCCCCTTCATCGGCCACGCCGTATTGCTCGTCTACCCCCAAGGTGAAGGCACTGTAATGGTCAAAGAAGAACGAGGTGACGTGGTCGTTGAAGATGTAGAACAGTACGTCCGGCTGACGCTGCTGCAGCCACGTGCGGATCGGCTCGAAGCTTTCGAAGATCGGCGCCCAGGCGGCTTCCTCCTGTTTGTCGTGGTCGACTGCGAAGCCGATGGTTGGGGTATGGGAGACGGCCAGGCCACCAATGATACGAGCCATGCGAAGGTCCTCTGTTACAGGTTACGGCGCGGTTACTGCGGGGTTCGCACGCAGCCGGGCGTGGCCGTTGGCCAGGATCGCCAGGGCTGCGGCGAATGCCGGCAGGCCAAGGAGGGTGAACAGCAGCGGCAGGCCCAGCCCCAGGCTGAGCACGGCACCACCGATTAGGGAGCCGAAAATGGCCCCGAAGCGCCCGATACCGAGCATCCAGCTTACACCTGTGGCGCGGAACTCGGTCGGGTAATAGCCAGGGGCGAAGGCGTTCAGGCCGGTCTGCGCACCGCTCATGCAGAACCCGGCAGCCGCCACGCCCACTACCAGTAGGCTCGACTCCAGGCTCAGGGCGCCCAGTGAGACGATGCACAGGCCGCCGAGGGCGTAGGCGATGGCGATGACCCGGTTGGGGTTGCGTCGGTCCATGATCCAACCGACCACAATTGCGCCCACTGCGCCGCCGATCTGGAACAGACCGGTGATGGTGGCGGCGCGCTCGATGGACAGCCCTCCATCACGCAGCAGGGTCGGCAACCAGCCCATGGTCAGATAGATCACCAGCAGCCCCATGAAATAGGTCAGCCACAGGGCCAGGGTGCCAAACCGGTAGCGCTCGCTGAACAGCTGCCGGGCCGGTGCCTTGTGTTGCGTGGTTGGCTCACTGACGATAAAGCGGGTGCCAGCAGCGAAGCGGCCGCCGAGCTTGGCCAAGGCCGCCGCGATTTGGCTGGCCGGTGCCTGGCGTGCAGCGAGGAAGCGAGCGGACTCTGGCAGCAGCCACCACAGCAGGGGCAGCAAAGCCAGTGGCAGCAGGCCGCCGGCCAGCAGTACCGATTTCCAGCCGTGATGAGGGATCAGCCAGGCGGACAAAAAGCCGCCCAGGCCCGAGCCCATGTTGAAGCCGGTGAACATGATGGTGATCATCAGCGAGCGGTTGCGTGTGGGCAGGTATTCGGCGAGCAGAGTGGTGCAGTTGGGCATGGCCGCACCCAGTGCAATGCCGGTCAGCAGCCGTAACACGGCCAGCTCATAGGGGTTGCGGGCGAAGGCACAGGCCAGGCTCAGCAGGCTGAAACCGCTGACCGCGATCAGCAGCACTTTCTTGCGCCCTAACCGGTCGGCGTAAGGGCCGGCGGTCAGTGCGCCGATGGCAAGGCCGACCATGCCGGCACTCATCACCGGGCCAAAGGCAGCGCGCGACAGGCCCCAGTCCTGCATCAGCGAAGGCGCAATGAAACCCATGACGGCGACATCGAAGCCATCGAACAGCACGATCAGGAAGCACAGCGACAGGATCAGCCACTGGTAGGCAGCAATGGGGCGGTTATCGATCCAGTCTTTGACATCGATAGGGGCATCGACAGGAGGCTTAAGCATGCGTGGTCACCTTTGTTCTTGTATTGGTGTGAATTGCGATGGTTCCGGTAAGGCTTCGAACGCGTAACGGTCCATCAGCAATCACCCCGCCGGACTACGGCGTGAGGCGGACTGTAATCCCAAGGTCCATGGCAGCGCCTGCGGGATTTCTTTAATGAGATATCCAATTTTTTTATCGCAGGCTTCTTGGCATCACGCTGTGCTGCTCGGCAGCAAGCTGTTGCTCCGCGACGGGCGTCATGTGCCGGCGACGCGGATTAACTGGAACTTGCGGGCAGCGGCTGGCCGTTCGGAAGAGCAAAGACTGAGCGTCATCAGCCACGCTACATTCTTGCGACGATTTTATAAGGTAGCGACACACTTTAGACAAACTGCCGACAACACCGATCAATTTCGGCATTAAACGAGGGGGGGCGGCATCTATATTAGCGAATCTTCGAGCGGCGATTTGAGGGTGTCCATGAACACTCGAATTCATTAGCTGTGGCCAAACCCTAAGGGTGCATCTCTGTCGGATGGCATTCGTGAAGTGTGGTGTAGCCAGCAAGCGAAGTGGCCGTACTCGCCCTCCAGATCCTTTAATTATTGAGGAGCCATGTTGTGCAATTATCCAGCGCCCAGCGCGTTACGTGTTTGATCGTTTTATTGGCGCTGCTTTGCTCCTGTGACCAGGTGCAGCAAGCGACTGCGACTGCGCCTGTTGAGGTTGGGACTTATACCATCACCGCGGCCCCGCTGACGCTGACCACCGATCTGCCGGGTCGCACTGCAGCGTTCCGTATCGCCGAAGTGCGCCCTCAGGTCAGTGGCATTCTTGAACACCGTCTTTTCGCTGAAGGTGCTGAGGTCAAGCAGGGGCAGCGGTTGTATCAGATTGACCCGCGCACCTATGAGGCTCAACAGTCCCGTGCGCAAGCCAACTTGCGTAGCGCTCGCAATCTGGCCGAGCGTTACGGTCGGTTACTCAAGAACAAGGCGGTAAGCCAACAGCAGTATGATGATGCATTTGCGGCCTGGAAACAGGCTGAAGCAGACAAGCAGGTCGCCGACATCAATGTGCAATACACCGGGGTCATGTCGCCGATCTCCGGTCGTATTGGTCGGTCGGCAGTGACCGAAGGCGCCTTGGTAACCAATGGCCAAAGCAGTGCGATGGCGACAGTCACCCAGCTCGATCCGATCTATGTTGACGTCACCCAGCCGATTACCCGAATACTGGCGCTCAAGCGCGCCCTAAAGTCCGGCACATTGAAAAGTGCGGGGGCTGACCGCGCCGAAGTCAGCCTCACACTTGACGACGGTAGTGCCTATCCGCTGACTGGGACCTTAAAGTTTTCGGAGGTGAATGTTGACGAGGGTACCGGCTCGGTGACCCTACGGGCGGTATTCCCTAACCCTGATCGGGCACTGCTACCGGGAATGTTCGTACACGCCCAATTGAAGGAAGGGGTGCGTGAAAGCGCGTTGCTGGTGCCCGAGCAGGCAATCGTACGCGATAGCCGTGGGGTGGCCACCGCCTGGGTCGTCACCCCGAACAATCACGTCGAGCACCGCGATCTTAATGTGGTTCGCACCCTGGGTAATGCCTGGCTAGTCGACAATGGCGTAGAGCCAGGCGAGCAGGTGATTACCGAAGGCCTACAGCACGTCGATGCGGACAGCGTATTGCACGCCACCGTGGCGCATAACGTCGATCTAGACCCGCTGACTGCGTCGCGATAAAGGTAATATTCCATGTCTCGTTTCTTTATTGACCGGCCGATCTTCGCCTGGGTTGTCGCTCTAGTCATCATGTTGGGCGGTGCCTTGGCGATTCGATCGCTTGCGGTCAATCAATACCCCAACATTGCAGCTCCGGCCATCCAGATCAGCGTTACCTACCCGGGGGCTTCGGCACAGACGGTGCAGGATACAGTAGTGCAAGTGATCGAGCAGCAGCTCAACGGCCTTGATGGCCTGCGCTACATCACCTCCAACTCCAACTCCGATGGCAGCCTGCAGATCATCGTCACGTTCGATCAGGGCACCAACCCTGATATCGCTCAGGTCCAGGTTCAGAACAAACTTCAGCTCGCCGAACCCATGCTCCCTGAAGAGGTGCAGCGCCAGGGCATTCGAGTAGTGAAATATCAGATCAACTTCATGCTGGTGATGGCGCTGGTGTCCAAGGACGGGCGGCTTTCCAACTTCGACCTGGGTAACTTGATCGTCTCCCAGTTCCAGGACCCGCTGTCACGCACCAAAGGTGTTGGCGATTACCTCGTGATGGGTGCGCAGAACGCAATGCGTATCTGGCTAGACCCGGCCAAGCTAAACAGCTACCAGTTAGTGCCTGAGGATGTGGTGGACGCGATCTCTGCGCAGAACGTGCAAGTGTCTTCCGGGTCCATCGGCGGGTTGCCAACGCTTGGGGGCGTGCAGCTCAATGCGACCATCATAGGCAAGACGCGTATGCGTACGGCCGGTGAATTCAAGGAGATTCTGGTCAAGGTGCAGGCTGATGGTTCGCAGATCCGGCTTAAGGACCTGGGCGAGGTTACCTTGGGCAGCGAGAACTATTCGATCAGTGGGGAATACAATGGGAAGCCTGCGGCTGGTATCGCATTACGGCTGGCCACGGGTGCGAACCTGCTCGATGCGATTTCCCGGGTACGGTCCACGGTCGAAAAGCTCAAGCCATACCTTCCGGAGGGGGTCGAGGTAGTGTTTCCCTATGACACCTCACCGGTGGTTAATGCCTCGATCCACGCGGTGGTTCACACTCTGTTCGAAGCCATCGCCTTGGTGTTCGTGGTGATGCTGCTGTTCCTGCAGAACATACGCGCCACGCTCATACCATCGCTGGCGGTACCAGTGGTACTGCTCGGGACCTTCGGTGTGCTGTATGCCTGTGGCTTCACGATCAATGTAATGACCATGTTCGCCATGGTGCTGGCAATCGGTTTGTTGGTGGACGACGCCATCGTAGTGGTCGAGAATGTCGAGCGGCTTATGGCAGAGGAACACCTGTCTCCCAGGGACGCCACCTACAAATCCATGGAGCAGATATCTGGCGCTTTGGTCGGTATTGGCTTGGTCATCAGTGCGGTATTTCTGCCTATGGCTTTCTTCGGAGGGTCTGCGGGCATCATCTACCGCCAGTTCGCGATTACGATCATTTCGTCCATGGCGCTGTCGGTGCTGATCGCATTGGTGTTCACCCCGGCGTTGTGCGCCACGCTGCTCAAGCCCCATGCAGCAGTCGATGGCCCGAGGAGGGGCTTCTTCGACTGGTTCAATCGAAAGTTTGAAACCAATGCTGCGCGATACGAACGCGGCGTCGGTCGGTTGCTGCGTGCTCCCAAGCGAACCTTTGCGATCTACGTGCTGCTGCTGGCGGGCATGGCGTTACTGTTCCATGAGTTGCCGTCTTCATTCCTGCCCGACGAGGACCAGGGTGTGATGATGGTTCAGGTGCAGACCCCTCCCAACAGCAGTGCCGCACGCACGCAGGCAGTCATGGATCAGGTACGGGACTATGTGTTGACCCACGAACAGGGGGCGGTGAGTTCGGCCTTTGAGGTCAATGGGTTCAACTTCGCAGGTCGCGGGCAGAGCTCGGGCCTGGTATTCATCGGCTTCAAACCGTTCAATGAGCGCACAACGTCAGACCAGAGTGTGTTTGCTGTGGCTGCGCGCATCGGCAAATTTGCCGCTGGCATCAAAGATGCCAACGTGGTCCCGATTGTGCCGCCGGCAATTCAGGAAATGGGCAACGCGATCGGCTTCGACATGTTCCTGCAAGACAACGCCGGCATTGGTCATGCGGGATTGATGAAAGCTCGTGATCAGTTCCTGGCGTTGGCGGCAAAAGAGCCGATATTGCGCTTGACCCGTCCCAATGGGCTGAACGACGAGGGCCAGTATCAAGTTACCGTCGATGACGAAAAAGCCCGCGCGTTACAGGTACCTATCACCTCGATCAATGAAACCATGTCGGTTGCTTGGGGATCATCGTACGTGAACGACTTCATCGACAAAGGCCGTGTCAAGAAAGTTTATGTACAAGGTCAAAAGGATTCCCGGTTGGCGCCTGAAGACTTTGACAAATGGTACGTGCGCAATGATGCCGGACAGATGGTGCCCTTTTCGGCCTTCGCCAGCGGCGAATGGATTTATGGTTCACCAAAGCTGGAACGCTTTGGCGGCATCCCTTCAGTGGAAGTGCTAGGTCAGCCTGCCGAGGGGTACAGCACGGGTGACGCGATGGCAGCGGTCGAGCGCATCGCAGCCCAACTGCCCAATGGTGTCGGGCTTTCTTGGACGGGCCTCTCTTACGAGGAGCGCGCCGCAGGCTCGCAGGCACCCATGCTTTACGCCGTGTCGTTGTTGATTGTGTTCCTGTGTCTGGCAGCGCTGTACGAAAGCTGGTCGGTGCCGGTGGCGGTCATGTTGGTGGTGCCGCTCGGTGTTCTTGGGGCTTTGGCCGCTACCCTTGGGCGCGGGCTGTCCAATGACGTGTTCTTCCAGGTGGGCATGCTGACCACCATGGGTCTGGCGGCCAAGAATGCGATCCTCATCGTTGAGTTCGCCAAGGACTTGCACGAAAAGCATGGTCGTTCGTTGGTGGAGGCTGCGCTGGAAGCTGCGCGACTGCGCTTGCGTCCGATCATCATGACATCCATCGCCTTCGTGATGGGCACGCTGCCCCTGGCTCGTGCGCACGGTCCCGGCAGCGGCAGCCAACATTCAATCGGCACAGGGGTGGTGGGTGGCACGTTAGCCGCGACCTTCCTGGCAATTTTTTTCGTTCCCCTGTTCTATGTGAGTGTCATGAAACTGTTCGCCTCCAGGCGTGCGGCGAAAGCTGAGGGCGTAAAAGGAGTGACGCATGATGCATAAGCTGCTGTTGCTGACTGTGGTCGTTTCCCTTGCGGCTTGCAGCTTCATCCCGACCTACCAACGTCCTGACATGCCCGTCCCAGCAGCTTACACCCAAGGTGCCACATACGTGGCGGAGCACGGAGACGAGCGTGCGCCGATCGACTGGCAGCACTTTTTCAAAGACCCGGCATTGCACCGGTTGATCGACCTGTCATTGGTCAATAACCGTGATCTGCGCAAGGCAGCCCTGAACGTTGCAGCCTATCGAGCCCAGTTCCAAATCCAGCGCTCGGCGCTGTTTCCCGAAATCGGCTTGGACGGTGAAGGTGAGCGGTCACGTAGCCCTGCAGGCTTGTCTGACACGGGTAAGCATCTGACGTCTGGTGACAGCGGCGTCTCGGTGGGCCTGACCAGTTATGAGCTGGATGTGTGGGGGCGGATTCGTAGCCTGTCGCAAGAGGCCCAGGAAATTTACCTGGCGAGCGAGGAGGCCCGCCGAAGCGTCCGTATAGGTCTGGTGGCCGATGTGGCTGTGGCCTACCTTACGTGGCACACCGACCGAAATTTGTTAAGGGTGACTCGCTCGACCCTGGAAAACTATGACCATAGCTTGGCTCTCATCCAAGCCAGCAGCGATGCAGGTACCGCATCGGAACTGGATGTTCGCCAAGCGCGTACCTTGGTTGACAGCGCTCGGGGGCAGGTCCAGGCCTACACTCGAGAAGTGGCACAGGACCTCAACGCCCTACGGTTGCTGGTCGGCACCGATCTTCCTGCGGACATGCCAACCTTGGCGCCTGGCGCGCAGGTATTAGCTCAAGTGCCGCCAGGCCTTCCAGCCAATCTGCTGCAACAACGGCCTGATATCCGCGCCGCCGAACACCAGTTGGTGGCGGCGAATGCCAACATCGGTGCGGCTCGGGCGGCTTTCTTTCCCAGCATTAGCTTGACCGCCAGCGCCGGCACAGCAAGTAGCCAGCTCAGCGGGCTGTTCGAACCTGGCTCCGAAAGCTGGGCCTTTGTACCGCAGATCCACATGCCCATCTTCAATGGCGGGCGACTGTCCGCCAGCCTGAACTACGCCAGGATCCAAAAAAGTATCGAGGTGGCCGATTATGAAAAGACGGTTCAGACCGCGTTCCGGGAAGTGACCGATGGCTTGGCGGCGGTGGAGACTTGGAAGGAGGCGCTCGAGAGTCAGGAAGATCTGGTGAGCGCTTGCGTCGAGTATGCGCAGATGGCCCAGCAGCGATATGACGAAGGTGTTGACAGCTACCTGACGTTGCTTGATGCGCAACGGCAATTGCTTACAGCGCGTCAGAAACTGCTAACTGACCGGCTTGCTCAAAGGACTGCGCAGATCCAGTTGTACAAGGCCCTGGGCGGGGGCTGGTCTGCCTCCGACTCCGACCAGATCGCCGTAGGCCCCCCGTAGGGGATCAGCGGTTTGGTAAGCGCAAGGATCAGGGTTTTGGAAGGATGATGCGCGCAGTCATGCCGTTGGGCGAATTGTGCAGAGTGATGTCACCACCGTGCTGTCTCGCAACCGAGCGCGCGGTCGGCAAGCCCAGCCCCACGCCCCCAGTATGACGGTTGCGCGATTGTTCCAGGCGGTAGAAAGGTGTGAACACCTGCTCCATTTCACCTGGCGGTATTCCCGGCCCCTCGTCCTGAACTTCGATCAGGACGTCGTTCGGCGTCTGAGCGACGGTGATCTGAGCACGTGTGCCATACCGCACTGCGTTCTCGATAAGGTTGCGCAAAGCTCGCCGTAGTGAGTCCGGCCGGCAATGCAATACGATTTTCTCATCGGTAGCGTATTGAACATTTAGGCCAAGTTCCGTCAAATCTTCGCACAGGCTCTCGACCAACGCCGATATATCAATCAGCCGAGTGGACTCGCTTAAGCATTCTCCCCGTGCATAGTGGATAGCCGCCTCGGTCATAGCGCTGATTTCAGCGATGGTTCGCAACATCTTATCTTGCAGGTCGGGGTCGACAACGAACTCGGCGCGCAGGCGCAGCGAAGTCAGCGGCGTACGCAGGTCGTGGCCGATGGCGGCAAGCATGCGTGTACGGTCTTCCACGAAGCGTCGGATGCGCAATTGCATGCGGTTGAAGGCCTTCGCGGTTCGGCGAATATCGGCAGGTCCGGTTTCGGGCAGGTCATCAATGATTTCGCCTCGCCCCAAGCGCTCGGCCGCTTCGGCGAGCTGCTTCAGGGGGCGACTGATTTCGCGGGCGATCAACGCGGCGATGGCAGATAGAGCCAGCGCGGTCATCAACCAGGACAACACGGCTTTGGTTTCGAAAGGGGATACCTCCACGGGCTTGGCGTACACCGCGTGCAGCCAGGTACCGTCCTTGAGCGGTGTGGCGATGCCCATAACATTGAGCGGCGCCAGATAGACGAATTTGACCGGTCGCGGCGAGGACCAGAGTTCGTCGGTGGGCGTGGTCCAATTGGCCAACTTGTCGATCTGCTCAGGGGCCAGGTTTTCGCTGGACACCTTGGCATTCAGTCGTGTGTCCTCAAGGCGTTCATTGTTCGCCAGGGGGGCTAGCAGGTGCGCGCGTGCATACAACCACCATTGCGAAGGTGTGCGAGCCTCATTTTTGTGAAGCCAGAAGCGCCCATAGGTGGTGTTGCTTACGTTGAGGATCTCACGCCGCTTGTCGCCAGGCATACTGTCGAGCAGCATGGCCAAGGAGGATGCCCGGCTCAGGAATTCGCCCTTCGCAACCTCCCGCAAGGCTTTGCCACGTTCATCCCATGAGATCCCGAGGGTCAAGAGCTGCGAGATGATCAACGCCAGCAGCATCAGAAAAATGAATCTGGCCGTGAGGTTGGTTTCCCAAGGTTTTTTCATGAATCCAGTGCCAACAGCGAGAAGGAATAGCCTCCGCCCCAGTGGGTCTTGATGTGCCTAGGATGCTTGGGATCGCTTTCGATTTTCTTGCGCAGGCGGCTGACCTGATTGTCGATGCTTCTGTCGAAATAGTCTTGCTGGCGCCCGGCGACCTGCTCAAGCAGCTCATCGCGAGACAGTACCTGATCGGGATGGTCAACAAAAACGCTCAGCAGTTTGAATTCCGAGGCGCTCAAAGGTGTTGAAATACCATCGGTGCCTACTAGTTCGCGCAGTTTTCGGTTGAACGTCCATTGGCCAAATCTGACAGCCTCCGAAGGCGGAGGGGCGGGCGGCTCCGTGGGCCGTTGCGCACGGCGCAGTATTGCTTTGATCCGTGCCAGGAGTTCTCGCGGGTTGAACGGTTTGGCCAGGTAGTCGTCGGCACCCAGTTCAAGGCCGAGGATGACATCCAGGTCTTCAGTCATCGCGCTCAGGAAAATAACCGGTATATCGGTGTGCTTGCGTAAGAACCGACACACACTTAGGCCATCTTCGTCGGGCATCATGACGTCGAGAATAATGAGGTGCGGGGTTTGAGCTTCAAGCAAACGACGCAGCGATTCTGCATCTTTGCAGGCGCTGACGTGATAGCCGTGTTGGCGCAGATATTGACCGACTAGGTCCCGAATATCTTCGTAGTCATCGACGATGACAATGTGCGTAGCACTGTTCATGGGGTGATTTTCGCCAGGAGTTCTCGATATTCAGGGTAGAGGAGGTAGCCTTAAAAGAAAAGCGCTGCCCAGCGATGAAAGGAGTATGAGGCGGTGGTCTCGGCCCCGGATACACTTTTGCGACAAATTCCTACGGTGCGGACATGATTCAACAAACAAGGGACACTTATCGGGATTTTCGGGAAGATTTACGCTGTATGAGGAGTTTATAGTGGATACATGATTTTAATTTTGTTAACAAGGAAGCTGAGACTAATGAGTACATTCCGTAACGTGTTATTTCGTATCGCCTGCCTTGCGCTAGTGACGTCGGCTTTAAGTGCACCGCTCGCTAATGCCGATGATTATCATTATGGTGACCATATGGACATCGCCAAGGTGATTAGTATCGACGTGCCGTCGCCCCTCACTTGTCAAGTGGTGACAGCGACCATGCGTTACATCGATTCCAGCGGAGTTACACGAACGGTCGAATTTCGCCAGCTAGCTGCTGCTTGCTCGGCCTCGGGCTGAGTCGGCCAATTTTTCTTCCAGTTTCCTGATCCCCTTGTTCAAATTCGGCTGGACAATATCTAAGCTCTGTATGAAATACCGCGCAAACCAATTGCCCTCCCCTCAAAAGTTAGGGAAATCCTGAAGACAATTTCCCGAGTCTGGTGAAATATGCCGATCCCGTTGCCCGAATTTTCCGATGGCGCCGATTACCCTCGCTGATGCCGAGTACCAGCAAGCGCAAACAGATTCGCAAAGAGTTGTTCCTGATCGAGATGGATCGGCTGGTGCCGTGGCAGGGTATTATTGCCCTGATCGAGCCTCACTGTCTGAAGGTGGAAGGCGGTCGGTCTATTCGTTGATGGCAATGCTGAGCGTACATCTGATGCAGAACGTTTTCGGCTAGAGCGATCCGGCGGTGCAGGAGGCGTTGTGCGAGACCACGATACTGCGCCAGAATCAGGACGGTAAGCGCGACCCGGAAATGCATCAGGCCAAGAAAGGCAATTAATGGTACTTCGGCATGAAAGCGAACATCATGCCGATGCCGAATCGGGCCTCGTGCATAGCTGGGTGGGCACGGCGGCCAACGTGGCCGATGTCATTTAGGTCTAACAACTACTGCACGGCGAGGGAAACGTAGTCTGTGCCGAAGGGGGCTATACCGTAAGCGTCCGGTGAAGGCAGTGTTGAAACAAAAGCTGCGTGTAGTGCCTATGGTGTCGGCCCAGGGGGCGTTTTTGCTAGGTGGGGATTTCTCGAAGGGCTTGCTGTTCCTGCAGCCAATCGGTGAAGAAATTGAGTGCTGCCGAAAACGTATCTCCCCCTGAGCTGGGCGTTCTTGCATGTTTCAGAAAATAATCGATCTCAGGCTTCATCTTCGGTGCTATCTGAAGGAAAAATTCTACATGATCCTCAAGTGTCAGAGGCCATGATGCGTCCTGCTCCATACGTAGAATGTTTGTCGATCTGATTAGCTTTCGGGAGGCCTCTCGTTGAAGGCGGCGCAGCTCAGGGATATCAGTGGTATGTTTAATCTTCTGGGCATACGTTCCTAGTATTGATGCGAAGTCTCCGTTTACCGCCAATGCAATAGCCCGCGAGGGCTTTAAACGTTGCAGGCTGGTAGTGACGTCTCTCCCCCAAACACATTTGCAATGGTGCTTCAGCCAATAGCCCCAGCTTAAGAGGTTTTCAGGAGCCAAGGCTTCGGTGATAGACCCAGTGTCGAAGTCAATCTTGGTTATCTCTGGGTGCCTTGCCTGTAATTCATTCTTTATAAGGGTTATTTGGTCAGCATATAACTCAGGTTGACCATTGATCAGCAGAGTTACGTCTAGATCTGACTCGCCCGGTTTGGCGGTACCCCCAGCAATACTGCCATACAGGTAAATGCTATCTACCACCTCGCCTAGTATCCCTACCAAGGAAGCACACATATCTTCAACAGTGCTTTTGAACTCGGGTTGTAGGTGCTTGCTATGGACTCGCCTGATGAATCCTTCCGCATCCGTGCCGTGCCTTTTATCCATGTCTACCACCCGATTGATTAGCCACGCTGTCGGCCAGAGTCGCGCTTCACGCCTTCGTGCTTGGACTCGAAACGAAAAAGTATGGTTACGCCACCCACTCCAGCGCGGATTTTTGCGACCAGTCCACCGTCCTGTCGGAGGACAGTTTCGTGATCGTCAGCCGTGAAGGCTTCCTGTCTTTTGGCTGTCAGTTTGGCCATGTACCACCCTCAGCTTGAACCGTTTAGCTTGAATTTTACCCCACTTTACCCCACCGAGTGACGGGGCTGTCGGTGGATTCTGGCGGATCGAGGTGGTAGCCGTTCGGGGCTTAGGTGCGCGATTTTACCGGGTTTTGGCCTGCCACGGGTGGCTATTCACATCCATGAATAACCACGATAAATGCGCGTGGGCTGCAAGGCGTCGAGTGTTCGAATTACTCCGTCAGACACCAATATTCCCAATGACTTAGGTCATCTCCGACAGGAGTGGCAGGCTCAGGCGCTCGCCTCACTGTATGCGTAGCGCCTGACGGGCCTGGCTTCAAGGAGCCTCAGTGCGAAGCTTCTCTATTACTGAAGGTTCTGAGCAGTTGGGACTGTCAAATTGTTCTTGGCCCCCAGTGCCGTTCGCATCGTCGACACTCGCTCAGGATTTACGACCGCCGCATTGTTACCCCAGGAGTTGCGGACGAAATTAAGAATCTCGGCAATTTCTCTGGCGTTCATCTTCCAAGCGAACGAAGGCATGCCGGCGGCTGTCTGGCGTGCTTCTGTATGAGGCGCCCGAGAACCCATCAACATGGCATGGATGAGGTTGGTGGAGTCATTGCTGAGCATGCGCGGATTGTTCGCCAGGGCAGTAACCATCCCGTTGATTCCTTCGCCATCCAGGCCATCAGATTTAGGTTTTCGCCGCCGGGGTCAGGCGTCCTTGCTCGAATCGGAAGCTGAAGATTCGATCAAGCCCCTTGTCGGGCACCAGCACAAACTGACCAGTGGGGTCGAAGAGATTGAAATGCGGCTTGGGAAAAGGTTGTTCCGTACGATGCGGGCCTGGCGGCCACGTTGCATTCATTAGAGATCACGTCTATTTTTCAATTAAATATGGTAACGTTACCATTTTCTTGCAGGCTCTAGGACACCAATAATGACAATACCGCCCCGTGCCCACATTTTTCAGGCCCCGAAACCGCCGCTGTTGAATGCCATCAGCAGGCGGCTGCTGCCCGCTTGGTTGGCAATGGTGCTTGTCTCTCCAAGCCTGGCAGCTGATGCCGTGAACACCTTGCGTTACGGTCCTAACCTGTCACTGAGTGGCGCGACCACTCTGCTGGATAAAGCTGTCAGCAGGGCCGCAGATGACGGGGTACACCCGTGCATTGCAGTGACCGATGCCAGCGGCTACCTGCTGGCTTTCAAGCGCATGGATGGCGCGGCCCCTGGCTGCGTCGACGCGGCCATCAAGAAAGCAAACTCGGCGGCCATCAACGATGTCGACACCGTGGTGTTCTACGACCTGGCGCGCAAGGACAACCTTCAGTTGGGCAGCATCCCCGGCATCCTGCCGGCCGTTGCCGGGGTGGTGATCCGCCAGCAGGGGCAGCGGGTGGGCGCCATTGGTGTCGCCGGCGGCGCCGGTGACGCTCAGGAACAGCGCTTTGCCACTGAACTGGCGCGCGCCTTCGAGAAAACCCTCCCAGCCCCACAACCTTGAGCGAGCACCTGCCCATGAACAGCCCTGTACTTCACCGTGAAGTCGTCGATGGTGCATTTGCCAGCGACTATCACGTCCTCAAACCCTCGCGCACACCGCACTGGTTGAGCATGACGGCCCTGTTGGCCACCTTCGTCGCGGCCGTGTATTGCGGTTGGGTCGACTACTCGCTGCCGGATTTCGCGGCTTGGTCAGGCGCAGGATGGATGGCGGTCGCGCTGATGTCGGCCGTGCTGATCACGCCGCGGGTATTCGCGCCTGGGTTTCTGCTGTCGTTGCTGCCGTTTCTCCTCGCCTGGCGCGTCGCGGCAATGAACGATGCGAAGGTCATGGTCTGGGTCGCCAGCGTTGCCGCGGTGCCGTTGCTCGTGCAGTTCATCGACTGTGTGGTCAGCGACCTGCGCCGCGATCGCGGCAAGCCAGGCGCCTGGCTTGGCACCTTGTTGTGGCAGGCGACGCTGGTGCGCCTGTGTTTCGGCCTCAACGAGCTGTGCCATTCGGCGGAGAAGATCTTCGCCGGGACAGGGTGGTTCAACAAACTCGAAATCGGTTTCCAGAACCTCGGTTTCGGCGAGGCGGCAGCGGCGTTCGTGGTCCTCGGCGGCCTGATCGAGTTCGCCAGCGCTGTCAGTGTCGGCCTGGGCATGTTCGCCAGGCTCGGTGCCTTCGTCAGCTTGATCTACTTCCTGGTGGCGACCGTCGGCTTTGGCGGCGAGTGGACCCGCGGTTATGCGTGGGCCATGGCCGGTGGTGGCGGCTGGGAGTATGTGATGCTGCTGATGGTGGTGTTCATCGGTGTGATGATCAGCGGCGCAGGTAAATTCTCGCTGGATGGCTGGTTGCTCCAGCGCGGGCTTATGCCACGCCTGCTGACCCCGCTCGCAGTTAACGCGCAAGGTGTGCGCCAAGCCTAGAGAGGCCTGCACTGGGCATGATCAGCGGGGCACCGCAAGGGCGCTCCGCTGATCTTGCCAGAAGGACTATTTGACCGACACGTGCTCGGGAACCGCGAGCTTCTGGTGTGCTCCCAACTCCCCGCGCAATTCAGCCACCTGCTCGGGTTTCACTTCCACTGCTGCGTTGCCCCAGCTGTTGCGCACGTAGTTGAGAATCTCAGCGACCTGCTGATCGTTCATCTTCCACGCAAACGATGGCATCCCTGCTGCGGTTTGCCGTGCTTCGGTATGCGGCGCGCGCGCCCCCATCAGCATGGCGTGCAGCAGGTTGGTCGGGTCATCCGTAAGCATCCGGCGGTTGCCTGCAAACGCCGTGACCATGCCCTTGATGCCTTCGCCCTCGAGCCCATGACAGGCCGAGCAGTTGACTTCATACGTCAGCGCCGCCGCCTTCATGCGCTGCGCGTTCGGGGTCATCGGCTGGCCAGGCTGTGCAGGCGAGGCGGGCAGCGATTTGAGGTAACTGCCGATCGCATCGAGGTCGTTCACCTTGTAGTACTGGAACGAGTGCTCGACAGCCTCGGCCATCGGGCCCGCTGCGACGGCGATGTCATCCGAGCCGGTCTTGAGGTAGGTGGTGAGGGTGTCGACCGACCAGTGGCCAATGCCGGTCAGCGGGTTGGGGGTGATGTCGGGCGCATACCAGGCGCCGAGTCGCCCGCCTTGCAGGTAGGCACTGCTGCGCTCGCCACCGAGCAGGTTGCGTGGCGTATGACAGGTGCCGCAATGCGCCGGGCCGTCGGTGAGGTACTTGCCGCGGTTCCAGTCCTTGCCCTGGGTGACGTCGGCGATGAACGGGGTGTTGTCGAAGAACAGTATGTCCCAGCCGGCCATGGCCAGGCGCACGTTGTACGGGAAGTGCATGCCGGCGTTCTCGTCGATGGGCTTGTTCACCGGTGCGATGGTCGACAGGTAGGACCACAGGTCATGCATGTCGCGGTCGTTGAGTTTGGTGTAGGCGGTGTAGGGCATGGCCGGGTACAGCAGGCCATGCGAGCCGATGCCCTGACGCACGGCATTGAAGAAGTCGCGCTCGGTCATCGCGCCGATACCGGTCTGGGTGTCGGGGGTGATGTTCGAGGTGAGCAACGAGCCGAATGGTGTGTCGATCTTGTAGCCGCCGGCAAAGTCGGCCTTGTGGCAGGCTGCGCAGTCGCCCAGGCGCATCACGTACTCACCCCGCACGATGGCCGCCTGGTCGGTGCTGCGAAACTGCGCCAGGGGCACCGTGTTATCGGCGACTGCGGAGCGCGAGGTGTCGAAGGTCTTCACGGCGATCCAGGCTACGCCCACGGCCGCCAGGCCAGCCACAAGCGCGGTCCCGGTGGCGATTTTTTTCCAGTTTTTCATTGCTCGCTCAACCCTTGACCAGTGCGCCTGGATTGTTGAAATAGGTCTCGTGGATCGCCCGTGCCGCCCGAATGGCCAGCGCGCCGACCGTCACGGTCGGGTTGTAGCCACCGTTGTTGGGGAACGCCGATGCACCGACCACGAACAGGTTGTGCGCATCCCAGCTCTGTAGGTACGGGTTGATCGCCGAGGTGGTCGGGTCGGCGCCCATCACCGCGCCGCCAATGGTGTGCGAGCTGTGCTGCATGTACGGGTTCCAGCTCTGCTCGCCCTGGTTGTCGACGATGATGTCGCGCCCGCCGGCCTCTTTCATGATGCGCACGGCACGCTCAGTGACATAGTCGAGCATGTTGGTGTCGTTGCGGTTCCAGTCGAAGGTCAGGCGCAGCAGCGGCTGGCCGTGGCGGTCCTTGTAGGTCGGGTCGAGGTCCAGGTAGGCATCGCGCACCGGCATCGAGGTGCCTTGGCAGAAGATGCCGCCGGACTGCTGGTAGTCGCGCGCATAGGCCTTCTTCCACTCGCTGCCCCAGCGCTTGGTGCCAGGGCGCACGGTGTTGGCGTTCTGGATAGGCCGGCCATTGGTGGAGTAGCCCATGATCCCGGCGCCACCGATGAAGTCCAGATTGGAGTGGTCGAAGTTGTCGCCGTTGAAGTCGTCGATCTGCACGGCCAGGGCGCCGCCGCCGATGAACGGGTTCATGTAGCTGTCATCGAAGAAGCCGGTGACGGTGGAGCAGGTCTGGTAGTTGTAGTTGCGCCCGACCGTGCCGCGGCCGGTGCGCGGGTCGTACTGCTCGCCGACCCGCGACAGCAGCATCAGGCGCACGTTGTCCATCTGGTAGGCGGTGATGCACACGACATCGGCCGGCTGGAAGCCTTCGACGCCTTCCTTGGTGATGAACTTCACGCCTTTGACGGTCTTGCCGTCGTCGTGCTTCACCGCGTGCAGCACTTCGGTTTCGCTGAGCAGGGTGAAGTTCGGCCGGCGCATCAGCGCCGGCAGAATGCAGGCTTGTGGCGACGACTTGGAGAAGTTGCCGCAGCCGTGGAAATCGCAGAAGCCGCAGTAGGTACACGGGCCCATGGTGACGCCCAGCGGGTTGACGAAGGCTTGCGAGATGTTGCCGGCAGGAATGGTGAACGGATGGTGGCCGAGGCGCGTGGAGGCGTCGCGGAAGGTGCGCATCCAGTGCGTGTCTTTCAGCGGTGGGGTCGGGTATTCACGCGAGCGCGGCCCCTCGAACGGGTTGCCGCCGGGCTGGATCTGGCCATTGATGTTGCCGGCAATCCCCGAGGTCCCGGCGATGCGCTCGAAGCGGTCGTAGTAGGGGGCCATCTCGTCATAGGTCACGCCCCAGTCCTGCAGCTGCAGGCCTTTCATCTTTGCCGCGCCATAGCGCTCGCGGGTCTGCGTGGCGACCTCGAAGTCCCACGGCGAGAAGCGCCACGACATGCCGGCCCAGTGCGCACCGGCGCCGCCGACGTTCCAGCCATACTGGAACGCCGACCAGTTTCGCACCGGGGCGGCCTGTTGGTCCAGGCGATTGCGGAAGGTGGTGGTTTCCACGCTCATCGGCTGCAGCAGCTCGCGGCGGGTGGTCCAGCGCAGTTCGTCCGGGTCCACCGCGGGGGGGAAGTCGGTCGAGGTGTCGCGCCAGGCGCCGCGTTCGATGGCGACCACTTCGAGCCCGGCGCGGGTGAGTTCTTCGGCCATTACCGAACCGGCCCAGCCCAGGCCGCAAATGACCACGTCGGCGCGTTTTCGTACATTACTCATGGGTACTCCTTACAGCTCAGTCGGCCGGAATCAGGCTTACAGGGATCAGTCGCAGGTTTTCACCGCGACGGTCGATGTAGGGGCGGTAGTCATAGCGCGCACCGGGGAAACCGATCATTTTCCAGCCCGCCATGTTGCGGTTGCCGCCGTACATCGGGTCGGCCAGGTAGCCTTCGCGAACGTTCTGCAGCAGCAGTTCGAACAAGCCTTTGCTGTTGATGGCCGGGCCCAGGTCGAGTCGGCCCGCTTCCAGTTCGCCGAGCAGGGCGTCGATCCATTCGGCTGGCAGGTCGGCCAGGTGTTGCCCGTCCACACGCTGGGCATACGCCTCCAGCGCCGCGAGGCCTGAGCGATAACGCTCCAGCGGCGAGGCCAGGAACTGCGTGGTACCCATCAGTTGCAATTCGCTTTCAGGGCGGATCGGCCCTTCCAGATACAGCGCCTTGCCGGCCCCGTAATGCCCGGCCAGCTGGCTATCGATGAACTCCAGGCACCCCGCCTCGGTTGCCGACGGGCCGTACTCGTCGGCGGGTAACAGGCGGTCGTAAAGCGCGCCCAGGGTTCTGCGCTCGGCTTCGCTGAGGACCAGAAAGCCACCGATGCGGATGGCCGGTTGTGGCATGTGGTCGTCACTGAGCTGGGTGTCGTGTGGCACCCCTTTGAGCTCTACGGCGCCGAGTCCGGGTGCTACAGCCAGCGAGGCTGCGATTGTGCCCAGGGAAAAAAGGGCTTCTCTTCGGTTCATTCACGGGTCCTGTGCAAGGCACTGCGGGGTGCTCTTTTAGAATTGACTCTGTACTTGAACGCCGGCCACCCAGGTGGTGGCGACTTCGCGTTGGCCGTCAGGGTTCTTGAGGAACTGCAGGTTGGGCATCACGTTCAGCCAGCCGGTCAGTTGCGCCCGGTAGTTCAGCTCGGCCACGTACAGGGTGTGTTGTTCCGGCACGTAGCCGGCATCGTTGAAGGTGGCGCCGCTGAGGTCGTTGGCGGTCTTGGCGTTACGTAGGAAGCGCGAGCTGCCATGCACGCGGGCCATGCCGAAGCCAACGGTGTCGGCGGGGCGGGCATCGAACGGGCCTTTGTAGAGCAGCGCGGCTTTCTGGTAGCTGTCGACCGGGGTGCTGGCGCGGTCCATGAAGGTTGCGCTGGCCACTACCGAGAGGCCGCGGCTGCTGTCGCCGTTGACGCTGGTCAGCTGCTGCTTGGCGACGATCCACGAACCGTGGCGGCTGCCGTTGATGCGGTAGTCGTCGCCGCTGAGGGCAGCCGGTTGGCCATGGGCATCCTTGTACACATCGGCGGCTTCGGCGCTGCTGTGGTAGTAGCCGATGCGGTATTCACCGGGCAGCTGATTGACCCGCGGGGTCCAGACCAGCTCGACCGGGACCAGGGTGCCGGTGGTGCCTTGCACGTGCAGCTTGAGGCTGTTGTCGTTGTCGAGGTTGGACGGGTTGACGTTGTACGTGCCGACCTGGGCATACACTTCGGGGGTGATCCGGTAGCGCAGGCGCGCCGCCCACTGGCTGATCGGGCCGTTGTGGATGCTGTCGACATAGTTGCCCGGCTGCGAGCCGCAGAACGCCAGGTTCTGGAACACGCAGTCTTCAACGGCAAACTCGTCGCTCACCGCGAAGCGACCGGCCTTGAGGTTGATCCGGTCGTCCAGCCAGCCTTTGCTCAACCACAGGCCGCCGAGGCGGGTGACGCTGCCACGGCCGTTGATTTCCTGGGTGGCGCCAAAGCTCTTGGCGCGGGGGTCGCTGATGACCTCGTCGAGCTCTTTGCCATTGCGGTTGGTGAAGGAAATGCTGAACACGGCGTCTTGCCAGCCGAGGGCTTTTTCTAGGTCCGCTTCAACGCCGACGTTGAACTGGTCGGAGTAGCGCGTGGCATGGTTGTGGCGATCATAGCCACCGCGCAGCCCCGAGGCCGACTCGCCGACATAGCCCAGTTTGATGTTGATGCCCTGTTCGAGTAGCTCGGTGCGCAAGCCACCCCAGTCGCCGGTCATCCAGCGCGAGTCGATGGCAAACGCCTGGTCGGCGTTGGCCGCAGCGCTGCACAGTGAAGCGGCAAGCGTGGTCAGCATGAAGCCGGCAGTGCGCGGGAAGGCAGTAGCGGTGAAGATCCTTTTGACCATGATCGGTTTCTTGTCCAGTGTGGGTGACTGCCCTTGTTGGTGTTATGTGCAGTCAGTTGCGGGTGGGTGCTGCGTTATCGATGCGGGCGCCGGTGCAGCGCGCAAGGCAATGCCTCATGCGCTGGCCGTTGATGTCGCGGTGCTTGCGGGTAATGGCGGCGGGGTTAACGCATCAGCCAGGCCTCGGCGCCCAGCGCGGTGCGCGCCCGGCTGACGTCTGCGGCGCTGACCCGGGCTGCGCTGTTGCCCCAGCTGTTGCGGATGTAGGTCAAGGCGGCGGCGATGTCTTCATCGGCCATCTTCCAGTCGAAGCGCGGCATGCCGGCGCCGGTGGGGTTGCCCGCGGTGACCGGGCCTTCGGCGCCGCGCAGGACGATGTTGATCAGGCTTGCGGCATCGCGGGCGTTGACCTGGGCGTTGTCGCGCAATGCCGGGATCATGTTGCGCACCCCGTGGCCATCCCTGCGGTGGCAGGCCTCGCATTGGCTTTCGACCACGCGCTTGCCGGCGACCATCTGTGGGTCGTCGGCGGCAATCGCCGGGCCCGGCTGTTCGGCGCTTGCCGGCAGCTGCTGCAGGTACGCGGCGATGGCATACAGGTCGGCGTCGGTCAGGTGCTGGGTGGAGTTTTCCACGGCTTCCAGCATCGGCCCGGAGGCCGCCGCCTGGTGGTTGCTGCCGGTCTTCAGGTAGCGCACCAGGTCGTCGCTGGACCACTTGCCCAGGCCGACATGCGGGTTGGGCGTCAGGTCTGGCGCGTGCCAGCCCTGCAGCGTGCCACCGTGCAGGGCGCCGGCCAGGTCGCCGCCGAGCAGGTTCTTGCCGGTGTGGCAGGCGGCACAGTGGCCGGGGCCATTGACCACGTAATCGCCGCGGTTGACCTGCGCACTGACGCCGGCGAGTGGCGTGAACGGCTGGTCCTTGAAGAACAGCAGGTTCCACCCGGCCAGCAGGAAGCGCTGGTTGTAGGGGAACGGTAACTGGTTTTCGACGACCGGCTGGTGGACCGGCTCGACCGTTTTGATATAGGCCCACAGGTCGGCGATATCGGCATCGCTCATCTTCGCGTAGGCCGGGTAGGGCATCGCCGGGTACAGGTAGCCGTGGCGGCCGATGCCGTGTCGGACCGCCTTGTCGAACTGCTCGAGGGACCAACTGCCGATGCCGGTCTCCGGGTCCTGGGTGATATTCGAGGCCTGAATGCTGCCAAAAGGTGTTTGCAAACTGTAGCCACCGGCGTATTCGGGCTTGCCGGGGACCGTATGGCACGCGGCGCAATCGGCCATGGCGGCGACATAGCGGCCGCGCTCGATCTGCGCAGCGGACTCGCCGAGCAACGCCGGTGGGATCGCTGCAAAGCGCTGGCTTTCGCCGTGCTTGGCCCACGCCGCAAAACCGGCAACGCCGATCAGGCCGCAGCCTAGGGCGATGGCCGTGAGGGTTCTGAACTGGGTCACGGTCATCTCCTCAGCGGGTCAGCAGGCCAGGTTGGCGCAGGTAGTCGTTGATGATCGCCTTGGCGGTCCAGAGGGTCAGGGCGCTCAGCGTGCCGGTCGGGTTGTAACCGGCGTTGTTGGGGAACGAAGAGGCGCCGATGACGAACAGGTTGTGCGCGTCCCAGCTCTGCTGGTAACGGTTGAGCGCCGAGGTTGCAGGGTCCAGGCCCATGGCGGTACCGCCAATGGTGTGTCCGCTGTCGTACGCGCGGGTTGGCGAGAACGGCTGATCGGGGAAGGCCATCGCCTCCCAGGTCTTGGCCCCGGACTGCCGGCAGATGTCGGCGATCCGGTCGCGCACGAAGCGCGCCATGCGCCGATCGTTCTCGTTGAACTCGAAGGTCATGCGCAACAGCGGTTGGCCGTTGTCATCGGTGTAGTTCGGGTCCAGCGAGAGGTAGCTCTCGGCATGCGCGTAAGAGGTGCCCTGACCCTGGATCTTGGCGTAGTTCTGGTAGCTGTGCTGGAAGGCCTTTTTCCACTCAGAGCCCCACAACTTGGTGCCTGCGGGGACGCGGTCGGTCATGCCCATCGGGGTCGCCTGGTCGGACAGGGCGAGAATGCCCGCGCCGCCGATGAAGCCCAGGCCGGTGTGGTCGAAGTTGTCGCCGTTGTAGTCGTCGACCTGCGTGGCCAGCGCGCCGGTCGAGATGAACGGGTTCATGTACTCGTTCTCGAAGTACAGGAAGCCATACGACATGGTCTGGAAGTTGTACGCCCGGCCAATGGTGCCGGTGCGGGTGGCTGGGTCGTAGGGCGTGCCGATCTGCGACAGCAGCATCAGGCGCACATTGTCGAACTGGAAGGCGGCGAAGATGACGATGTCGGCCGGCTGGAAGCCGATATTGCGGTCGGAGTCGATGAAGGTCACCCCGGTGACGGTCTTGCCATCGGCAGCCTTCTCGGCCTTGAGCACCGTACACTCGGTCAGCAGGGTGAAGTTCTTGCGGGTCATCAGCGCCGGGATCACGCAGGCATTGGGCGAGGACTTCGACCAGTTGCCACAGCCGTAGAAACCACAGAAGCCGCAGTAGGTGCAGGGCGCCAGGTTGATCCCGAGCGGGTTGGTGTAGGCTGCGCCCAGGGTGCCGGCGGGGATCGGGAAGGGGTGCAGGCCCATCTTTTCAGTGGTGGCATGGAACAGGTCGTTCCAGCGTGAGCGCTCCAGCGGCGGCGTCGGGTACTCGGCGCTGCGCGAGCCTTCGAAAGGGTTGCCGCCGGGCTGCAGGGCGCCGTTGAGGACACCGGCCTTGCCGGAAATACCGGCGATCTTCTCCCAGCGATCGTAGTGCGGCTCGAGCTCGTCGTAGGTCACCCCCCAGTCCTGCACGATCAGCCCTTCGGGCAGTTGCATGTTGGAGTAGCGCTCCTTGACCCGGGTGGCCATGGTGAAGTCCGCCGGGGTAAACCTCCAGGCGTTGGCCGACCAGTGCTTGCCGGCACCGCCGACGCTGTAGCCCACCACCCAGTTGCTGAGGTCGCGGCCGGGCAGGGCGGTCTGCGAGCGGTGGTTGCGGAAGGTCAGGGTTTGCACGCTCGGCGGGCGCAGGGCCTCACGGCGGGCACCGTAGCGCAGCTCATCGGCGGCAACGCTGGGCGGGAAGTTGCGGTGGGTCACCTCGTAGGGGCCCCGTTCGATCACCACTACATCGAGCCCTGCGCGGGTCAGTTCTTCGGCCATGAGCGAACCCGCCCAGCCCAACCCGACGATCACGGCGTCGGCCTTCGGTCGTTTGTAAGTCATCAGTCACATCCAGATCAGGCAAGCGCCTTTGCGGCGTCATACGTTATGAAGGGCTTCAGATCCGCCCGATGAGGCTGACGGGAATGATCTCCAGCTTCTGGCCTTTCTGTGCCAGGAAGTCGCGGTAGTCGTAGCGGGCCCCCGGGAAGCCGATCATCTTCCAGCCGACCATGCCCTGGTTGCCGCCGTAGACTGGGTCGGCGAAGAACCCTTCGTGGACGTTGGCCAGGCACTGCTTGAACAGCACCTCGCTGGGCAGGCGGCCCAACTGCACCGAGCCGCTTTCCAGCTGCGCCAGCAGGGCATCCTGTTGCTCGGCGCCGAGCGCTTCGAAGCTGCTGCCGAAGGCCTGCTGGCAGTGGCCTTCGAGCTCGGCGAGGCCAATGCGGTAGACCTGCGCCGGGTTGCGCAGCGACTGGTCGCCCTGGCTAGGCGTACCGGCCTGTTCAGGGCCTTTCAGGTAGCGGTTGCTGCCTTGCCCGTACGGCCCGGCCAGTTGGTGGTCGAGAAACACTACGCAGCCGGCTTGCGAGGCACTGACACTGAGCGCGTCTGCCGGGATCAGCCGGTCGAAGATGGCCGTGACCTGTGCGTATTCCTTGTCGCTGAGGAACATCCGCACAGCAGGGTCGACCGGGGTCGGGGGCAAGGTTTCTTTCGCGTGCCAGCGGTTGCCGCCCGACAGCACCCGCAGGGCGGCGCCTGCCGGTCGGTAGATGGAGGCTGCGACACTGGTGGCAATCAGCACCATGCCGGCTTTGATGACGCTTCGGCGGTCCATTTCAACTCCCTCTGGTAACAGCCGCCGCGTGTGCGGTGCTGCCTGGCCCAGGTCCTGCCCCGTGATGATGCGGGGTCGTTATTTTGAGAGAGCGCTCTCATTCGTGCGGTGAAAAAATGCCCATTCAGGACGATTATTGGAGAGCGCTCTCATTTTCAATGAAAAAAAACGGCCGCATGGGCCGACACCGGCAGATCATAGGCGCGACATTTTGTCTCGTCAATGATCTGCCGTCAGCTGAAGCACTCAGGTTTTCTTTGGCGCGGCGGACGAGGTGCGCAAGATCAGCTCGACCGGCATCACGTGGCGTTTGATCCGCTTCGGGGTGCCGGCGATGATGTCCCGCAGCGCAGCGACGGCCGTCTGTGCTTGAGTCTGCGGGTCCTGGCGCACAGTCGAGAGGGCGAACACCGAGTTGGAGGCGCTGGGGATGTCGTCGAAACCGACCACCGAAACATCGTGCGGAACCGACAGCCCCATCCCTCTCAAGCGGTCGAGGATGCCAAGCGCGAGGAAGTCGTTGGAGGCCAGGATCGCCGTAGGCGGCTCAGGGTCCGCGAACAGCGTGTCGACGCCCCTGCGCCCCGACGCTGCATCGTGGGTGCCGCGCAGGTAGAACGGCGTCAGGCCGGCCTCGGTCATGACGTCGCAATAGGCCTTGGTGCGTTCGCGCGCCGAGGCCTCGGTACCGCCGCCCAGGTGGGCGATGCGCCGATGGCCGAGGGCGAGCAGGTGCTCCATGGCCTTGCGGATGCCGCCGTGGTCGTCGACGGTGATCACCGTCACCCGAGGGTGCTTGATCTGCAGGCTGCCGAGGTACACGCACGGCAGGCTGTCGGCGATGCTGTTGATGGCCTTGGCGGACAGCGAGTTGGCAATCAGGATCACCCCGGCCGCACGCAGGCGCAACAGCCGCTCGACCGCGCTGGTCGCGCAGTCGTCGTCGCTCGCCCTGAGGGTGGTCATGGGCTCGAAGCCGGCTTTCACCAAGGCGTGGTCGATGGCCTGGGCCAACTCGATATGAAAGGGGTTGTTCGGGTCGCCAATCAGCAACCCGACCATGGAAGAATGCGCCGACATGAGGCTGCGCGCAGCCAGATTTGGCCGGTAGCCCAGCTCTGCGGCGATCTTGGCGATGCGCTCACGGGTTTCTGCGCGAACGCCCGGGTCACCCCGCAGGGCACGCGAGGTTTGCGCGCGAGACATGCCCGCTGCGAGGGCGACATCGTCGAGGGTAGTGAATGGTTTGTTCATAGGCGGGCAAGAATATACGTCTTGCCCGCCGTGCGGTACAACCTTCGCGGCGGCGGTCAGTGGCTGGCAGCGGTGCTCAGCGTCCTGAACGACATCGACTTGCCGAGCTTGATGCCGTCAACCGAGTCTGGCAGGGGCAGCGAGTAGACATGGAACTTGCCCGAGGTGCCGTTCTTGCCTTTATTGAAGTTGGCCATCAGCTCGCCCTGGGTCGCAGGGATCAGTAGGCGGCGGTTGGCGTCGATGAACAGCGCATCCGGGCCGATCAGGCGATCGTCCTGGATCAGGGTGGCGCGCCGGCCATCCGGTGCGACCACTTCGATGCTGCGGCTTTCGACCAGGCCCAGGTAGACGTTGCCCAGCGAGTCGATGCAGGTGCCGTTGATCGTGCCTTTGTCGAAGGCCAGGACGATGTGCTTGGCAAGCTCGGCGTCGCTCACGCTCGGGTCGTCGAGCAGTTGCCGGCGGATCTTGTACATCGGGCTGCTTGGGGTCGAGAACAGCACCCACTCACCGTCCGGAGTGACCTCGAGCATGTCTGCATGGACCGCTGGGCGCTTGCCGTTCTCGTCTTCATAAGGCCGGCCCGCGGTGGCCAGGATCGGACGGTCGAGCGGCTGGCGCAGCAGCGGTTGGTTGTGCAGGCGGCGCAGGGTCTTGCCGGTTTTCAGGTCATGGATGATCAGCGCCCCAACGCCGGCATCGGTGATGTAGACGCGGTTGTCAAATACCCGCAGGTCGTTCATCACCGCACCGGGCGGCAGGATGCTTTCGTCGAAGCGCAGCACGCGCAGGACTTTACCGGTCTTGCTGTCGAGCTGGACGACCTTGGCCGCGCCGGGCAGGGTCTTGATGTTGTCCGGTGCGCCCTGGTCGACCAGCCACACCGTGTCGTCATCGAACACGTGCACCGAGTTGACCTGCACGAAGGCATTCGCGGCATCGCCGCCCGGTGCCCAGCCGTTCCAACTGCCCCCAGGGAACGGCGTGTAGTGGGTCGGCCCCTGCACGCGCATCAACGAAGCGGTCTTCAAGGTCGCGTGCCAGCGGGGCAGGCCGATGAACAGTGTGCCATCGCTGGTGGCGGTGACCGCGTTGGCGATCGTGTCGATCTCGACCTCGGTCTTGAGCTCGGGGCTTGCGGCGAAGCTCAGAGAAGGCAGTAGGGCGGCGAGCGCGAAGGTCATGATCCATGTCTTGTGTTGCATGTGGCTACATCTCCTGATTGTCATCGTTATTGCGGTGATGTGGCGTCTCGACTAGAGAGCGCTCTCATTAATGATGGTATCGTTACCATTCTGATGTCAATGATATGCTAGTCGAGGATCCTATCTTGCAGCACCAGCACTTCAGGCGCACCGGCCTGCAGTTGGCCAAGTACCCGGTCAAACGCCCTGCCGGCCAATTGAGCGTGGAACTGCTGATAGGCAGCGGCGTCTTTCCAGCGCTCGTAGATCACGAAGGCGTTGTCGTCATCGCGTAAGCCGTAGACGTTGAACACGAGGTTGCCCGGCTGTTGCCGAGCCTGCTCGATGGCCGAGCGTGCCTGGTTCACGAACGCATCGCGCTGATCGGGCTTGATCGAAAAGCGGGCGACGACGTTCTTGCTCGCAGTGGGGGATTCGATTTCGGTTCGGGCCGGCGCCGGCAGGGCTTGCAGGTCGCGCAGTACGTACTTGCGCTCCGGTTTGGCAAACGCCGAGGGCACCAGGGCCAGGACCGGCGCGACGTGAGCCGAGACCTCGTGCTGCTGATAACCGTCGGCATCGCGCCAGCTTTCGAAGAGCACCAGTGTCGGGTCGTTGCCACCGATGTCGGCAACATCGAAGACCCGGTTGGCGGCCTCTGTGCGGCTTTGCGTGGCGTTGTTGCGCATGGCCTTGATGAAGCCGTCGCGGGCTTCGGGGTTGATCGTCTGAATGTTCAGGTAGTGCACCGGCTCTGCCTGGGCAATGCCGAAAATGCCGAGCGCGGCGGCGCTGAGCAGTCCGAGCAGGGCAATGCGGCTGCGTGTGCGGGCATGATTCATGATGACCTCCAGTCTTTATTGTTGTGTGGTGCCAGGCATCCAGGGGTATGCAACTGGCCGCCGCGAAGAAACTTATCAGTAAAATGAGAGCGCTCTCAAGATCTTTCGTACAGCCGTTTGATGGTTGCGGGTAACAGCCAGCCTCGCCCTTGAGCCGATCCGCCTGATAGCATCGGGGTTCTTTCATTCGCCCGCATGGATATCGATACCCCATGGCCGACACCCCGACCGGCACGCCTGGTAAACCGTCCGGTGCCGTTACATTGAGCGACGTTGCCCGTCTGGCCGCCGTGGCGCCGATGACCGTCTCGCGTTATCTGAACAACCCCGAGGCGGTCAAGGCCGCGACCCGCCTGCGGGTGCAGCGGGCCATCGAGCAGACCGGCTACGTGCACAACCGCCTGGCCGGTGCCTTGCGCTCCAACCGCACCCGGCTGGTCGCGGTGGTGCTGCCGATGGTCACCAACCCGTTGTTCTCCGACACATTCCAGGCCATCAGCACGCGCCTTAGCCAGTCCGGCTACCAGGTGCTGCTGGGGGTTTCCGGGCATCAGCGCGAGCAGGAGCAGGAGTTGCTCGAGGTGATCCTCAGCCGCCGCCCCGATGGCATCATCCTCACCGGCACACTGCACACACCGGCTTGCCGCAATCGGCTGCGAGTGTGCGGGGTGCCCGTGGTCGAGACCTGGGACCTGAGTGCCGAGCCGATCGACATGCTCGTCGGCTTTTCGCACGAGCAGGCGGGCAGGGCAGTGGCGCGGCGCTTGCTCGAGCAGGGCTACCGGCAATTCGGCCTGCTGGCGGTCGATGACCCGCGTGGCCTGCGCCGGGCCGACAGCTTTCTTGCCGCCTTGGCAGAGCAGGGCGTGGGCCCGGTACCGAGGCTGATATATCCCGGGGTGCCGTCGCTCGCGCAAGGGCGCGACGGCCTCAGCGCCTTGCTCGAGGGCGTGCAGGTGGGCGCGGCGCAGCCGCTGGCGGTGGTGTGTACCTCCGACACCATCGCCCACGGCGTGCTCACCGAGGCAGCGGCCCGCGGCATTCGGGTGCCCGAGCAGCTGGCGGTGATGGGCTTCGGCGATATGAATTTCGCCGCCCATACCTTCCCCTCGCTATCCACGGTAAAGGTCGATGGCAGCCTGATCGGCGATACCGCCGCGCAGATGCTCCTGGCTCGCCTCAAGGGGTCGCAGCAAGGTCAGCAGGGGGTGCAGGACGTCGGCTTCGAGCTGATCGAGCGCGACAGCACGGCGCGCCTGACAACGGCAACCCCTACCGACGACTGATCGACACGAAATGTGCCTTGGCGGAACCAGAACGCTTGTCGGGCGTGCTTTTCTGGGCTAGGGTTTTGCCTGTCAATGGTAACGATACCATTCTGCTTCAACCGCCTTGGATTACAAAAATGTCAAAAATCACCTGCGTCAGAACCTTCCGTCTGCCCCAACGCCCCAAGCTGATCTGGGTAGAAATCGAGACCGACGAGGGCTTGATCGGTCTGGGTGAAACCTTTCGCGGCGCCGCCACCGTCGAGGCCGCTATCCATGAACTGATCGCGCCTGGCCTGATCGGCAGGGATTCACGCCAGATCGAAGCCATTGCCCTGGAGCTCTCGACGCCCTACGTGGGCTTTCACAGTGCCAGCGCCGAGATCCGCGCCGCCAGTGCGATCGACATCGCCCTGTGGGACCTCAAAGGGCAGCGCCATGGCGTGCCGATCCACGAGGCACTGGGCGGCGCCAGCCGTGACCGGGTGCGCGTATACAACACCTGCGCCGGCTATGAATTCAACACCCAGCAAGGCGCGCGCCGGGAGATCTCCGAGGCCGACAGCCGCCAGGGCCCTTATGACGATCAGCTGGCGTTTGCCCGCGACCCAGCGGCCCTGGCGATCAGCCTGGTGGAAGAGGGCTACACGGCGATGAAGATCTGGCCGTTCGACCAATTCGCGCGTCAGCCCGGGGCCAACACGATCAGCCTGGCCGAGGTCGAGCAGGGCGTGGACACCTTCCGCAAGATCCGCGACGCGGTCGGTAACAAGATCGAAATCATGTGCGAGCTGCACAGCCTCTGGGACACCAGCGCGGCGCTGCGCATCTGCCAGGCGCTGGAGCCGTTCGACATCTACTGGGTCGAGGACCCGCTGTGCAAGATGGATGACGCGCAAGCGCTGGCCGACCTGCGCCGACGCACCCGTGTGCCGATCTGCGCCAGCGAGACCCTGGGCGGCAGCGCGGCCTACCGCGAGCTGCTCAAGGCCGACAGCCTCGACTACCTCATGTTCGACCTGGTCTGGTGTGGCGGGTTCACCGAGGGGCGTAAGGTCGCCGCGTTGGCGCAGGCCTTCAACAAGCCGCTGGCACCGCACGACTGTACCGGTCCGGTTGCACTGTTCGCCGGGCTGCAGCTGGCCATCCATGCGCCCACGGCAGTGCTGCAGGAAGTCGTGCGGGCGTCGCTGTCGACCTGGTATGGCGACCTGGTCGATGAGCTGCCGCAGATCGAATCGGGTTTTGCCCTGGCACCGACCCGGCCGGGCCTGGGCACGGCACTGCGCCCAGAGTTCAAGCAGCGCGCTGACATGATCATCCGTCAAACCTCCCGTTAAGCGGAAAGTGGAGGGCAGCTGTGTGCTGCCTTCCCGCCCTCCGGCATCGAGAAAACAATGAAAAAAACAGGTTCTCTTCGTCGCTTTTTCGCCGAGCATCGCCGCTACGAGGTGATTGCTCTGCTGTTCATCATGATGATCGTCAACCAGGGCGATCGCGCCACCTTGTCGATCGCCGGCGCGAGCATCTCGCAGGAGCTCGGCCTGGGGCATGCGCAGATGGGTTGGCTGTTTTCGGCCTTTGGCTGGGCCTACATGCTCCTGCAATTGCCCGGTGGCCTGGCGATCGACCGCTTTGGCAGTATCCGCGTGCTGGGCTTGGCGATCGTCGCCTGGTCGCTGTTTACCGCAGCGATCGGCACGGTTGCGTTGATGCCCGTGGGCCTGGCGTTTCTCGCGGTGTTCGTCTTCCGGTTTCTGGTCGGTGTTGCCGAGGCGCCGTGTTTCCCGGCCAATAGCAAGATCGTCTCGATGTGGTTCCCGTCATCCGAGCGCGGCACGGCGACGGCGATCTTCAACTCCTCGCAGTATTTCGCCGCCGTGGTGTTCACGCCGCTGCTGGCGTGGATCTCCACGCGCTGGGGCTGGCCGTGGATCTTCTACGTGATGGGCGCGGCGGGTGTGTTGATCGGGGTGGTGTTCATCCTGCGCATCAAGGCGCCTGCGGATCACCCGAGCATCGAGGCGCAAGAGCTCGAGCACATCCGCCTGGGCGGCGCCAGCCTGACCGAACGCCCCACGGCTGTGGCGCGTAAAGCCACGCTGGGTGAAACCTGGAAAGACGCCCGCGCGCTGCTCGGTCAGCGGATGTACCTGGGCATCTACATTGCGCAGTTCTGCATCAGCACGATGACGTTCTTCTTCCTTACGTGGTTCCCCGTGTACTTGGTGCAGCAACGCGGTTTGTCGTTGCTCGATGCCGGCCTGATGGCGGCAGTGCCGGCGATCTGCGGCTTTATCGGCGGCATCAGTGGCGGCGTGATCAGTGACTGGATGCTGCGTCGCGGGTTGTCCTTGACCCTGGCCCGCAAGCTGCCGATCTTCATCGGCATGCTGCTGTCGATGAGCATGATCCTCTGTAACTACGTCGACAGCGATTGGCTGGTCGTGCTGTTCATGGCACTGGCGTTTTTCGGCAAGGGTGTCGGCGCATTGGGCTGGGCGATCATCGCCGACGTCTCGCCAAAGAACAGCGCCGGCTTGAACGGGGCGATCTTCAATACCTTTGGCAGCACCGCCGGTATCGTCACGCCGATCGTCATCGGCTATCTGGTGCAGTCGATGGGGTCGTTCAACGGCGCGTTGATCTATGTCGGCCTGAATGCCGCCGGGGCGTTCGTCAGCTACCTGCTGATCGTCGGCCCGCTGCGCCGTCCGGATGACAAGCTGCAAGCCGACAGCGGCCAGCAACCGACGCCGGTGACGGCGGGCTGAGCCTCGAGTCGGCCTGGCGTGTCGCTGCCTGAGTGACTCGCCAGGCCGTGTGCACGGTCTAGAAATTGACCGTATAGCGCACGATGAAGCGGTTTTCGTTGGCGCTGTCGGCATACGTGGAGCGATTGGTCGAGTTGCGCCACTGCACTGCCATGTTTTTTAGCGGGCCGCTCTGGATCACGTAGGCGATGTCGCTGACCCGCTCCCATTCCTTGCCCTGTCGATCACCCGCGCGCAGGCCGGCCGCCTGGCGTGTGGTCAGCAGCGCAGGGTCGACATCATCGCCTTTGACGTACCTCAGGGTCAGTGTCAGACCGGGTACACCCAGGGCGGCGAAATCGTAGTCGTAGCGGGCGAACCAGACGCGTTCGTTGGGCGCGGTGAAGGTACTCACCAGCGACTCGCCAAACAGATAGGTGTCGGCGCCGTTGACGAACGCGAACGGTGTATCGCCCGAGGCTTTCTGGTAGCCGCCACCCAGGGTGTGGCCTTTCAGGCTATAGGCGAAATAGCTGCTCAATGTGCGGTTGTCCACCTCTCCCAACGCTTCGTCGCCTGTCTCGCTGGCATCGAACAAGCGCACATCGGCAAGCAGCGCACCGCTCGACAGCGGTTGATTGAGCTTCAGGCCGGCGTAGTGGGTGCGGTACAGGTCGGCGAGCTGGGCAACGTGGTAACTCACGGTAAGGGTCGGCAGTAGCTTGTAGTCGAACGCCAGGTAGTCGAAATGATCGGCTTCGACCGCGCGATAGCCAAAGGTCGTCAGCGATTCGAAATCGGTCGAGTTGCGCTGTTTCACCGCGTTGACCCGCAGTGCTGAAACGCTCAGTGAATCGACATCGTTGGACACCAGCGAACCGCCGCGGAACACTTGCGGCAGCAAGCGGCTGTTGTTGCTCCACAACAACGGCATCAAGGGGCTGATGCCACCCAGGCGAAGTTCGCTCTTGCCCAGGCGCGCCTTGGCGGTGAGGGTGAACTTGCCGTACTGGTCCTCGACGTTACGCTCGGAGTCGAACGCCAGCAGGCCAGAGCCTGTGCGGTCAGGGCTCGAGTCGAGCTTGACCCCCAACAGGCCCTGCGCATCCATCCCGAAGCCCAGCGTGCCCTCGGTAAAACCCGACTGCAGGTTGAGAATGAAACCCTGCGCCCATTCGTCCCGCTTCGACTGGGCGGCACCCTCGTTGCGGAAGTCGCGGTTGTAGTAGAAGTTCCTCAATTCCAGGCTCGCCTTGGCATCAGCGACAAAATCTGCGCAGGCGTAGGGGGCCGAAGTCAGTACCGCCAGTGGCACCAGGAGGCGGGCGGGGGAGTTCGTCATTGCAAGCACCTTTTGTTATTTTTAATGTGCAGGAACGCCTGCTGCCGCTAGGGGCAACATCAGCGGTAACGCTTTAGGGGTCGCTGTTACGTGGCGGTGGCTCAGCCGCTCGAAGCCAGGCGAATGATCGCCTCACGGCTGCCGGCGCGTTGGCGCAACAGGAACTTCTGGATCTTGCCGGTGGCCGTCTTCGGCAGTTCGTCGAAGATCACCCGTTGCGGGCACTTGAAGCGGGCCAGGCGCTGTTGGCAGAAGGCGATCAGTTGCGCCTGCGACGGCGCCTCCGCGCCAGGTTTCAGTTCAATGAAAGCACACGGCACTTCACCCCATTTGTCGTCCGGCTGCGCCACCACGGCGGCGTGCAGCACCGCGGGATGGGCATGCAGCGCTTCTTCGATTTCGATCGAGGAGATGTTCTCGCCGCCAGAAATGATCACGTCCTTGGAGCGGTCGGTGATCTGAATGTAGCCGTTGGGGTGAACCACCGCTACATCACCGGTGTGAAACCAGCCGCCGGCAAAAGCCTGTGCGGTGGCAGACGGGTTTTTCAGGTAACCCATCATCACGGTGTTGCCGCGCAGCAACAGCTCGCCGGTGCTCTGGCCATCGTGGGCTACCGGTTGCAGGGTCTCGGGGTCGGCGACCATCAGGCCTTCGAAGACCGCACCGCGGGCACCCTGGCGAACCCGCAGCGCGCACTGCTCGGCCTCCGGCAGGGTGTCCCAGGCGTCTTGCCAGACGCAACTGAGCGGGGTGCCGCAGACTTCGGTGATGCCGTATACATGGTCGACATCGAAGCCCTGTGCGAGTACCGCCTCCAGCACCGCGGCCGGCGGCGGGGAACCTGCGGTCAGCACCCGCACGGGCTTGGCCAGTGCGGCGCGGCCGGTACTATTGGCGATCATCGCCATGACGATCGGCGCGGCGCAGAAGTGGTCGACAGCCTGCGTGTCGATGGCCTCGAACACCGTTTCAGCAGACACCTTGCGCAGGCACACATGGGTGCCGGCGGCGGCGGTGATCGCCCAGGTGAAGCACCAGCCGTTGGCATGGAACATCGGCAGGGTCCACAGGTAGCGCGGCGCGCGGGGCAACGGCCAGTTGGTCATTTGCAGCAGGCTCATCAGGTAGGTACTGCGATGGCTGGCGACCACGCCTTTAGGGTCACCGGTGGTCCCGGAGGTGTAGTTCAGCGCAATCGGCTGCCACTCGCTGGCCGGCCAGACGCCGGCGAACTCGGGGTCACCGCCCGCCAGCAAGCTTTCATAATCGGTTTCGCCAATGGCCGGGCCCATCGGCGCCAGGTGGTCATCGATATCGATCACCCCAGGGCGCTGCTCAAGCAGCTCCAGCGCAGCCGCCGCCAGCTTGGCGAACTCGCGATCGACCAACAGCAGCTTGCATTCGCCATGGCGCAGGATGAAGGCCACACCTTCGGCATCCAGGCGATAGTTGACGCAGTTCAATACCGCACCAGACAGTGGCACACCATAGTGGGCTTCGAACATCGCCGGCGTGTTGGGCGAGAGGATCGACACGGTGTCGCCATTGCCCAGACCTCTGCTGGCCAGTGCCGAGGCCAGGCGGTAGCAGCGCTCACGGGTTTCGACCCAGGTTCGGCGCAGCTCACCGTGCACCACGGCCTCGCGCTGCGGGTGGACCAAGGCGGCACGGTCCAGGAAGCCAAGCGGCGTCAGCGCGAGGTGGTTGGCCGGGCTGCGCTCGAGCCCGCTGTCATAGGCACCAGGGTTCATGGGGTTGTCTCCTTGTTATTGTGGTGAAAAGTGGCGAATGCGCTGACCGGTTCGCGGTCGGTGACCAGGCTGTTCTCGATGCGGCTTTCGTCGGCGTAGCCCAGGCTCATGCCACACACCAGCATCTGCCCGGGGGGGATCTCCAGCACTTCGGTGATCACCTCGTGGTACTTGAGGAACGCCGCCTGCGGGCAGGTGTGCAAGCCTCTGCCGCGCGCCGCCACCATCACGCTCTGCAAGAACATGCCGTAATCGAGCAGGCTGCCTTCCTGGAGGACCCGATCGATGGTGAAGATCAGGCCGATCGGCGCATCGAAAAAGCGGTAGTTGCGCGCGTGCTGCTGGTGCATGCGTTGCTTGTCTCCCTTACGGATGCCGAGCAGGCTGTACAGCTCCCAGCCGACTTGCCGGCGGCGGTCGACGTACGGCGCCACCCACTCGCGCGGGTAGTACTCGTAAGGGTCGGCGAGGTGTTCATTGAGCAGCGGGTCGTCGTCGATGGCGGCGATTGCGCTGGACAACCTGGCTTTAGCGGCACCACTGATGACATGAACGCGCCACGGCTGCATGTTCACGCCGGTCGCACAGAAGCGTGCGACCTCGAGGATCGACTCGATTTCCTCGCGCGGCACGGCGGTCGGCAGGAACGCGCGGATGCTGCGGCGTGAGGCGATCGCCCAGTCGACCGTCTGCTCCAGTAGAGGCGCCGAGAGGGGTGGTTGCGATAAGCGGTTCATAGTCATCTCTTGCAGGTTCGTGGGTGAGTGGCACGCGCAGGCAGGCTGCAGCTGCAGGCTCAACGCGCGGCCATTGCAGCCTTTGCCTGGGCGGAGTCGGAGCGCGATTGGTTGATCAGGGTGACGGCCGCGGCGCCGATCAGGCCGGCCAGGCTGATGGCCATGAAGTTCTGCTCCAGTGGCAGGCTCAAGGACACCAGCCAGCCGATCAGCACCGGTGCGACGATCGCGCCGATCCGGCCAACCCCGGAGGCAAAGCCGACCCCCGCCGAGCGCAGGGTCGAGGGGTAGAAGTCGCCGGCGTAGGCATAGGCCAGCAGTTGCGTGCCCAGGGTCGAGGCGCCGACCACGAACACCACCGCGAACAGCAGGCTGGTCGAGCGCGTGTAGCCGAGCAGCGTCAGGGCGATGGCACCGACCAGGTAGAAGCACACCAGCACATGCTTGATGTTGAACTTGTCACTCAGCCAGCCGCCACCGAGGGCGCCGACGATGGCCCCGACGTTGAACACAATGACAAAGTTGAGTGCCGAGCCCAGGCTGAACCCGGCCATCGCCATCAGCTTGGTCAGCCAGGAATTGAGCGCATAGACCATGAACAGGCCGGTCATGAACGCCGCCCAGATCATCACCGTGCTGAAGCCACGCCCGTCCTTGAACAGGTTGCGCACCGGCGTGTCCTGTTTGCCGAGGATCGCGGGGTTGCCGACCATGGCGCTCTGCTCGCTGATGGCCAGGTCCGGCTGAAGTTGCCGGGCGATGTCGCGCAGTTGGTCCTGGCGGCCATTTTTCAGCAGGTAGCCGATCGAGTCGGGCATGCTCTTGAGGATGAACGGAATCAGCAGCACCGGCAGCGCGGCGATATAGAACACCCACTGCCAGCCGTGGCTTTCGATCAGTTGCTTGGCCGTCAGGGCAACCAGAATGCCCCCCACCGAGTAGCCGGCAAACACCAGGGTCACCAGCCGGGTGCGCAGCTTCAGTGGGGCGAACTCCCCCATTTGTGCGGTGCACACCGGCAGCACTCCGCCGATCCCCAGGCCGGCGATGAAGCGCATGATGCTGAAACTCACCGGGTCGTTGGTCAGCCCCGCCGCCGCGGTAAACAGGCTGAACAGCGCGACACAGATCGCGATCATTTTCGGCCGACCGATACGGTCTGCCAGGGTGCCGAGGAAAATCGCCCCGAGCATCGTCCCGAACAGCGCGGAGCCTGCCATGATGCCGGCGCTGGTCGGGTCGATGTTCATGTCTTTCATGATGGCCGGCAGGGCCGCGCCGACCACCGCCAGGTCGTAGCCGTCGATCACCAGGATCAACACGCACCAGAACAGAATCAGCCTGTGGAAGCGGTTGAAGCGTGACTCGGCTGCCAACGCATAGACGTTCACCGGTTGCATAGCGTGTCTCCTTCGATCTTGTTTTTGTTTGTGAAGTGCACTGTGGCTCGCCAGGCTGTGCTGGCTGGGCCAATAATAGGAGCAGGCAGCGGCACAGCCCATGCCCGCAGGCATCGTTGTGCGTGACCGATCTGGGCAGTCTCGAGGCGAGGGGGCAGGGCTGTGCGGGGGCGCGGGGAGAGGAGGGCTGGCCGTCAGAGATCGGCGTCTTCACCCTGGGAACGGCGGTAGGCGCCGGGGCTTACCCCGGTCCATTTCTTGAAGGCTCGGTGAAACGCGCTGGTCTCCTGGAAGCCCGTCTGGGCCGCCACGTCGGTGACCGTCAGGCCGGGCTGGCTGAGCAGGTTGATGGCGATATCACGACGCAGGTTGTCTTTCAGGCGCTGGTAGCTGAGGCCTTCGGCCTGCAGACGGCGTTGCAGGGTCGAGTACGACATGCGCAGCACTGCTGCCAGCGTCTCGAGCTCTGGCCAGGCTTCCGGGCTTTGCCCGCGCAGGCGCTGGCGGATCCTGGCGCTGATGCTCTCGTCGTTGCGGTACTTGACGAGGATGCTCGCCGGCGACTCTTTAAGGAACGCCGCCAGGGCAAGGGGCGTCTGGGCCACTTTGAGCTGAAAAACATCACGGGTGAAAAACACTTGCGACAGCGGAGCGTCAAAGCGGATGTTTTCACAAAAACGCATGCGGTAGTCGCTGTCATCGTCGGGCTGTGGCGCACGCAGGTCGAGCCGTTGAATCGGGATGCGCCGATTGCCCAGCCAGCACAGCAGGCCATGCACCAGGATCAGCCAAGTGCCGTAGCAGAACAACCGGCGCTGCACGCCATGATCATGCAGGACGATGACCGCCGAATCAGCGTCGACCACCAGTTCACCGTAGACGTCATCCAGCGTGCTGCGAAGAAACGCCAACATGCGCCGCAGGGCGTGCTCGAGGGTGTCGCAGCCAATCGTCAGCTGGCACATCAGCTTGAAGCTGCCGCGCCGCATCGGATGGCTGTCGATGGCAAAGAACTCGTCGTCGAGGGCGTCCGAGAGGGCGACCCACAAGCGCGAAAACCCCGCCGCCGACACCCGTGCCTGAGGCGACGCCAACAGCGCCGGATCGATGCGCGCCTGGCGCAGTGCCGATGACACATCGACGCCCTTGTGCCGCGCACCCAGCAACGCCTCATGGACCAGCCCGATCGAAGTGGTGCCCTTGTCTGGTGGCAGTGCCATGCATGCTCCATATTCTGCCTGGGCCCTACGGCACTGGCAACATCAGTGGATTGCGACAGGTGATACAACAGCCGACCTGCTGGATCCAGATCGGCTGGTAGTCGACGGCCCTAGGCGATCTCATTCGCTTTTAATTTGCTGGAATGTCGACGGTAGGTAAATCCTAACAGGATAAACCAGATCGGCATGACCAGAAGTGCGTTGCGCGTGTCGGCCGCCGACCGGGTTCGCGATGACGCAGAACAAGTATTCAGTCGAGGGTTTTCCACCCAGAACTGCCTCGGTTGCGATCATCACTGAGGAGATAAATTAATCGCTGTTCGCTGGTACAGGATTGCTTATGCTGATAGCCGAACGACGGACGTTGGTACGCAGTGCCACAAAGGCCTGAGTCTTGCGTCCAGGTGACCCCGAGTTGCTGAGTGGATGATCACCTAGCCGCGTGGTGCGGGCGGCCAGCACATCGGTGAATGCTTTTATTGCAGAAACCGCCAGGGCTCCTGACACTGGCATGCCCCGTGCGCTTAGCGTTAGAAGGTGTGCTCCGGTCCTGGGAAGGTTCCCCCCGCGACGTCTGCCGCAAACGCCTGTGCCGCCTCGCCAAGCACCTTGCGCAGGTCGGCGTACTGTTTGACGAACCGTGGCAGCGGCCCGCTGCGCAGCCCCGCCATGTCCTGCCAGACCAGCACCTGGGCATCGCACGCGTTGCCGGCGCCGATCCCTACGGTGGGGATCGAGACCGCCTCGGTGATGCGCCCAGCCACTTCCCCCGGGACCATTTCGATCAACAAGGCGAAGGCGCCGGCGCCTTCGAAGGCCTTGGCCACCTCCACTAGGCGATCGCCGTCGTCGCCCTTGCCCTGGACCCGATATCCGCCCAACTGGTGTTCGGCCTGGGGGGTGAAACCGATATGCGCCATGACCGGTATGCCCGCCGCGACGAGTTTTTCGACCTGTGCCAGCATCTCGATGCCGCCTTCCAGCTTCACCGCGTGCGCACCACCTTCCTTCATGAAGCGCACGGCAGTGTGGAAGCACTGCTCGGCAGACCCCTGATACGACCCGAACGGCAAGTCGGCGATCACCAGTGCCCGTTGGGTGACGCGCGACACCGAGCGCACCAAGGGCACCAGCTCCTCGACCGTCACCGCCAGGGTTGAGTCGTAGCCATAGACGTTGTTGGCGGCGGAATCACCGACCAGCAGCACCGGAATCCCAGCGTCTTCGAACACCGCGGCGCTGTACATGTCGTAGGCTGTGAGCATGGCCCACTTTTCGCCACGCACTTTCATGTCCCGCAGGTGAGGGATACGTACCCGTGCGGTAGGGCGCGTCACATAGGGGGCGTTTGATTGATCCGACATCGTTGTTCCTCTATCAAGCAATCCGAAAGCATCCCTGCGTCTATGACCAGGCGGCGCCTGGTTCAGCTCAGCGCCTGCTCGATCAGCAGTACCAGCGCAATGATGATCATCGCCACGCCTGACACACGGCTGACCCATTGTGCCGCTGCAGGCCGGGTATGCAGGACCGCTCGCGAGCCATAGCCGACCAGCAGGTAGACCACGCCACAGCTGAAGGTGTGCACCAGGCCCAGGGCGATAATCTGCAGCGGCATCGGCCAGCTGGCCGCAGGCGAGGTGAATTGTGGCAGCAGCGCGAGAAACAGCAGGAACACCTTGGGGTTGAGCCCGCTGACGCAAAGCCCTTTGAGCGCCCAGCGGGCGGCCGAGTCGGAATGCTGGTCCTCGCCGGCCTGAGGTATCGAAGGGTGAGCGAACATGTTGAAGCCCAGCCACAGCAGATACGCCGCGCCCGCCACCGTCAGGACGGTCAGCGCGAAGGGCGTGCTGGCGACGATCCCGCCGACACCCGCGGCGACTACCAGCGTTGCGATCAGATGCCCCATCAGCAGCCCGACGACTGCCGGGATAACTACCCGGCCGTGCAAGCCAGCGGAGATGGCGTACGCCCAGTCCGCGCCCGGGGTTATGACGAACAGCAACGACACCGCCCAGAAGGCGGCAAACATACTCAAGGTCATTGGGTACTACCTTTTACGTCGAATGTATTGGCCTGATGCAGCAGGCGATCAGCCACCGAAAAACGCCCGCCACGCAGTGCAAGTGGGTGTGAGGGACAATGTTCAGTACCAATAGAATAATGGATATACTGCGGTGTATATTGTCTAATATTCTATGTTTGCCTATCGTCTAGGGGAGAATCTTCCAGTTGGATCATATCGATAGAAAGATTCTTGCTGAGCTGCAGCAGGACGGTCGGTTGTCGGTCACCGAGTTGGCGGATCGCGTGGGGCTCAGTTTGTCGCCCTGCCATCGACGCGTGCGGGCACTGGAGCAGGCGGGGGTGATCTTGAGTTACCGGGCGCAGTTGGCGCCGCGGGCACTCAACCTGAATTTTTCCGCGATGGTGTTCGTGACGCTTCGCGAGGGCGACAGTAAAGCGGTCGAGGCCTTTGAAAACGCGCTCATAGATATCGCCCAGATCGTCGATGCGCAACGGCTGTTCGGCGAGCCCGATTACCTGCTGCACGTGATTACGGTCGACCTGCCGGCATTTCAGAAGCTCTACGATGAACGCTTGTCCACACTGCCCAATGTGCAGCGATTGACCTCGACCCTGGTGATGAAGCGGGTGGTGCATGACCGTGCGTTGCCGCTTTGAGGGCTGCCAGGTGGGGCGCCAAGCGGCGCTCCACCTGGCAGGGGCTCAATGCTGAACGGCTTTATCGGCGCCCCAACCGGTTTGCGCACGGATGCATTGCGGCTCGAAGGCCGCACGTTCGACGACGCTGCGATTGCTCCGGTCAAGGCATGAGACGGCCCAGGCCGTTACGAATGCCAGCGGCATCGAGAACAGGGCAGGGTAGTCATAGGGGAACAACGCCTGCGGCTGGCCCAGCACTTTGACCCATACCCCAGGTGACAGCAGTACCAACACCAGCGCACTGATCAGCCCGATCAGGCCGCCGGAAATCGCGCCTCTGCTGGTCAGCCCTTTCCAGTACATCGCCAGCAGCAGAATCGGGAAGTTGGATGACGCTGCGATGCCAAAGGCCAGGGCGACCAGGAACGCCACGTTCTGCCCCTTGAAGGCAATCCCCAGGAGGACGGCGACGACGCCCAGGCCCACGGTCGCCCAGCGGCTGACGCGCATTTCGGTCTTTGGGCATGGCGTGCCCTTGCACAAGACATTGGCGTACAGGTCGTGGGAAATCGCCGACGCGCCCGCAAGCGCCAAGCCCGCTACCACCGCGAGGATGGTGGCAAAGGCCACGGCGGCGAGGAAACCGAACATGAGGTCGCCGCCCAGCGCTTGCGCCAGATGCATGATGGCCATGTTCACACCACCCAGCAGCGGGCCACCGATCACACCTTGTTCGAAGAACTGCGGCTGTTGCCCGACGATGCTGATTGCCGCCGTGCCCAGCACGCACACCAGAATGAAGAACAGGCCGATCAGCCCATAGGCGACCAGGACCGACTTACGCGCCGCCTTGGCGTCGGGCACGGTGAAGAAGCGCATCATGATGTGCGGCAGGCCGGCAATCCCGAATACCAGGCCCAACGACAGGGAAATCATCGACAGCGGATCACTGGCGATCTTCAGCGGCCCGAGGATCTTCACGCCGCTCTGGTGGCTGGCCACCGCGGTATCGAGCATCTTCGTCACGCTGAAGCCGAAGTGCTGAAGCGCCAGGATTGTCAGCAGGATGCCACCGCTGAGCAACAAGACTGCCTTGATGATCTGTACCCAGGTGGTCGCGACCATGCCCCCGAAGGTAACGTAGACGACCATCAGCACGCCGACGCAGACCACCGCGATTTCGTAGTCCAGGCCGAACAGCAAGTTGATCAGTTGCCCCGCGCCGACCATTTGCACGATCAGGTAGAAACACACTACGACGAAGGAACTGAACGCGGAAAACAGCCGGGTGCCCACGGGGTCGAGGCGGTAGGCGATGATGTCTGCGAGGGTAAAACGGCCGAGATTGCGCAAACGCTCGGCAATCAGGAACATGATCAGCGGCCAGCCCAGGATGGCGCTGACGGAATAGATCATGCCGTCGAAACCGCTGGCAAAGACCATGCTGGAGACCCCCAGCAGCACGGCTGCCGACATGTAGTCGCCGGCAATCGCAAAGCCGTTCTGCATGCCGCTGATACCGCCCCCGGCCGAGTAGAAGTCCGCTGCCGAGCGGGTCTTGCCGGCGGCCCAGTAGGTGATCGCAATGGTCGACAGGACAAATGCCAGGAAGATAGTGATCGCCGTGTAGTTTGGCTGCTGGGCATGCCCGGTGACAGCGTCGGCCACGGCCATGGCGCTCCCGAAGCACAGGCCCAGCGCTGCGCCCGCTTGGAAGAGCCGCTTCATACAGTCACCTCGGTCAGGAGCGCGTGAGTCATCGAGTCGAAGGCGCCGTTGGCGCGTACGACATACAGGGCGGTAAGTAGCCAAGAGCCGACGATCAGCAGCAGTGCTGACCAGATCCCGGTGGTCAGGCCGAATACCGGGGGTTCTATCAACAGCAGGTCAGGCCGCCAGGACACTGCACTGACAAACAGCGAGTAGCACCCCAAGACGATGAACGTCAGGCTGAACGCCAGACGATTTCTGCGCTGCACAAGGGTCTGGTAACCGGGATGTTTGCGAAGCATGTTGAGCGCATCGGAAGATGTCATTAAAAGCTCCTTATTACCTTTATATGTGGTTGGAGTTTTTTGTTATGGATACAGTTATTGCGTGGCGCGGGTGCAGCAGAACTCCCCGGGCCGACCAGGCGGCACGCAGAAGTTGGGGGGTATATTGATACCGGGTGGCGTTAGCTTAATGAGTCGGGGGGGGCAACTGAATAACCCGACCCGCCGATTGAGTTGCATATTCCGCCAGCGTGTTGAGCCGGCTTGGCATTACGCTTTGCGCAGGTTGCACCAGCGCGAGGGGGACAGTCCGAAGGCTTTCTTGAAGTGCCTGGACATATGGCTCTGATCAAAGAAACCGGCTTCGGGTGCAGCCTCCGCCAGTGCCTTGCCGGACAGCGCCAGTTGTTTGACCCGGTCCAGCCGGCGCAAGGTGAGGTAGCGGTGGGGGCTGGTGCCAAAGAAGGTCCGAAAGTCCTGTGACAGGTTCCAGCGGTCGCGGCCGGCGCAGGCGGCGAGGTCATCCAGCGTTATCGGTTGATCGAGGTTATCGTCCATGTACTCGCGCGCGAGCCCAGCGCTGGCAAAGTGCGCGGCGGCCTTGTCGATGGGCGCTCCACTGAGCTCTGCCATGAGGGTCATGAAGACCTGCAGCGCATCATCTTCGGCAAGCGGATCAAATGGCTCATCGAGCGCGCTGAGTAACGAGTCGGTGGCCTTGGCTATCCGTGAATCAGCGGTGACGCTCGCTGCGAAAAATGGCAATGGCTTGCCGTGCATGATCTCCTGTGCAAGCGCAGGGGGGATGTAGATACCTCGGTAGCGCAGTCCCGAGTCCGAGCCGGCACAGCCATCATGCTGTTCATCGGGGTGAATGATCATGGTTTCGCCCGCCAGGCATACCTTCGACTCGCCCCGGTAGCGAAAACGGTGTACGCCTGAAACGGTCCTGCCAATCGCGTAGGTATCATGGCGGTGAGGATCAAACGCGTGCGAGCCGAAGAAAGCCTCGAAGCGCTCCACGCGTGCGTTCGGGTTCGCCAGTTTCACCCAGTCCTGCTTCGCTTGGTTGTCGTGCATGATGAGCGCTCCAACGCGTGATCGACTGATAAAGGCACCGCGCGGCCTTATCCCTTTGCAAGTCTAAGGCTGCGATTCTGCGGATGGATAGTACGATTGTGGTTCGCCAGCCGATAAACGGGCCTGGCCTTAAAGCCGTTCGATCACCATGGCGATGCCCTGACCACCGCCGATGCACAGGGTCACCAGGCCGTAGCGTCCACCCGTGCGGCGCAGCTCATGGATCGCCTTGATGGTGATGATCGCCCCCGTGGCGCCCACCGGGTGGCCCAGCGAGATGCCAGAGCCGTTCGGGTTGACCTTGAGCGGGTCGAGCTCGAGTTGCTGGATCACCGCGCAGGCCTGGGCGGCAAATGCTTCGTTGGACTCGATGACGTCGATGTCGGCGATGGCCAGGCCCGCGCGCTTGAGGGCAAGCCGCGTTGCCGGTACCGGCCCCATGCCCATGTAGGCGGGGTCAACCCCTGCATGGCCGTAGGCGACCAAGCGTGCCAGCGGCTGCAAGCCATGCTGACGCACCGCGTCAGCGCCCGCAATGACCACGGCAGCGGCGCCATCGTTGAGGCTCGAGGCATTACCAGCGGTAACTGAACCGCCGTCTTGAAACACCGCAGGCATACTGGCCAGACGTTGCCGGTCGACCTGAGCACGAACATTTTCGTCAGTGTCAAACACGCCAGGGCCTTTGCGTGAGCGCAGCTCAATCGGGACGATCTGCTCACGAAAACGCCCTTCGGCGATCGCCAGCGCGGCCCGCTGTTGACTCAGCGCTGCCAGTTCATCCTGCATCTCACGCGAGATATTGAAGCGCGCGGCCACGTTCTCGGCGGTCACGCCCATGTGAAACTGCTGCCACGGGTCGAGCAGGATCCCGTTCATGTAGTCGATGGCATGGGCGTCGCCCAACCGCGCGCCCCAGCGCATCGCTGGCAGCAGGTACGGACCGCGACTCATCGACTCGGCGCCGCCGGCAACGGCCAGCGTATAATCACCGAGCTGGATGCCCTGGGCCGCCGAGACAATCGCCTGCAGCCCGGAACCACACAGGCGGTTCACGTTGAACGCCGGTACTGCCTGGGGGAGGCCGGCATTGATGGCGGCAACGCGGGAGAGGTAGGCATCACGTGGCTCCGTCGGTACCACGTTGCCCATCACCACATGGCCAATGGCGTCGGGCGCGACACCGGCGTGCGTCACTGCGCCGCGCACGACAGTGGTGGCAAGGTCGACCAAGGGGATGTCCTTCAGCGAGCCGCCAAAACTGCCGATGGCAGTCCTCGCCGTGCCTACGAAAAACACGTCGTTCATGTGCAATTGTCCTTGTTGTCATGGGGCGCTGAATGGCCCGCAGCCGGGGCTAGAAGGCGTAGTTGGCCAGTGCTCGGGCTATCACCAGGCGCTGGATTTCGCTTGAGCCTTCGTAGATCTGGGTGATGCGCGCGTCGCGGTAGAAACGCTCGACCGGGTAGTCCTCCAGATAGCCGTAGCCTCCGTGGACCTGGATGGCCTTGGAGCACGCCCGCTCTGCCATTTCCGACGCAAACAGCTTGGCTTGGGACGCCTCGGACAGGCAGGGCAGGCCGGCGCTCTTCAGCCGCGCCGCGTGCAACACCAGCAGTCGGCTCGCGTTGATCTGGGTGTGCATGTCGGCCAGCATGTTGGCAATGCTTTGGTGCTCGGCGATCGGTTTGCCAAACTGGATACGGTCACGGGCGTAGACCAGTGCCGCTTCAAAGGCCGCCCGGGCGATGCCCAGCGCCTGGGCAGCAATGCCGATGCGACCGCCTTCCAGGTTCGACAGGGCGATGGCCAGGCCTTTACCGCGCTCGCCTAGCAGGTTGCTTTCAGGGATTCGACAGTCACGCAGGGTCACCGCACAGGTGTCGGACGCGCGTATGCCCATCTTGTGTTCGCTACGATCTACCGCAAAGCCTGGGGTCTCGGTCGGCACCAGGAAGGCTGACAGGCCCTTCTTGCCAAGCGCTGGGTCGGTCACGGCGAAGACGATCGCCAGCTTGGCCCGCTGGCCATTGCTGACGAACTGCTTCGCGCCATTGAGTACCCATTCGCCATTGTCGAGATGGGCCCGGGTTTTCAAGTTGTCGGCCTGCGACCCGGCCTGCGGTTCGGTCAGGCAAAAACAACCGATAGTTTCGCCGCTGGCCAAGCTACTCAGCCAGGTGTCCTTCTGGGCCTGGCTGCCGTAGTTCAGCACCGGGCCGCAGCCGACCGAGTTATGAATGCTCATCAAGGCGCCCACTGCGGCATCGCCCGCCGAGACCTCCTCGACCGCCAGTGCGTAGGCGACATAGTCGATGTAGGTGCCGCCCCATTCCTCTGGGACGACCATGCCGAGCAGGCCCAACTGGCCCATCTGGGCGACCAGCGTGTCGTCGATCCAGCCGGCTTTTTCCATGGCTGCCGCGCGCGGGGCGATTTCGCCGCGGGCGAAGTCTCTTGCCATGTCACGGATCATCCGTTGTTCTTCGTTCAGTTCGAGGTCTTGCATAGAGGTCACCTTTTTACTCAGGCCGTACGCTGTTGGCTGACACCGCGCAGTGTTGCGTTGAACAGCGCCCGCACGTGTGCGGGTTCAAGCCCAGACACGTGCGCAATGCGCCAGCGCGGCTGCTTGTCCTTGTCGATGATCAGGGCGCGGATGCCTTCGATCAGGTCGCCGTCGGCAAACCAGGCCGGGGCCAGCGCGAGCTCCTGCTGGAAACACGCGTGCAGCTCGAGCTGGCGACCTCTGCGCAACAGTTCGAGCGTGGTGGCCATGGCCAGCGGCGAACGGCTGTCGAGCAGCTCGGCGGTTTCCTCGGCCCAATCGGCATGCGCGGGGGCGGTTTCGCCGCGCAGCGAGCGGCAGATAGCGTGCAGTTCGCCCGCTGCAAAATGTTCATCGATGGCGGCGCGCTGGGCTTTCAGTTCGGAGCCGGGCAGCTTGCGCACGCCGAGCGTGGCCAGCAGGGCCTGCAGCTCGCCGAGCGGGCTGTCGCTCCAGCTCATGTTGTTCAGGCAGTGATCGAGCTCGGCGACCTGCGAACTGCCGATGCACCAGTCCGCCAGGCCGGCATACAGCGCATCCGCGGCTCGCACCTGGATCCCGCTGAGACCAAGGTAGGTGCCCAGCTCGCCGGGTAGTCGGGACAGGAAGTAGCTGCCGCCGACGTCCGGGAAGAAGCCGATCGCCACTTCCGGCATGCCCATGCGCGTGCGTTCGGTGATCACCCGCAGGGCAGCCCCTTGCACCAGGCCCATGCCACCGCCAAGGACCAGGCCGTCGACCAGGGCCAGGATGGGTTTGCTGTAGGTATGGATGTGCTCGTCGAGCGCATATTCTTCTTCCAGGAACAGCAGGTGCTGGTCGCTGCCCGAGGTATGACTGTCGTAGAGCATGCGAATGTCGCCCCCGGCGCAGAAGGCCTTTTCGCCTTCTGCGCGCAGCACTACAGCGACCACCTCGGCGTCTGCTTCCCAGGCGCGCAGTTGCTGCTGAAGCAGGCGCACCATCTGCAGGTTGAGCGCGTTCAGGCCTTCGGGGCGGTTCAGGGTGAGGTGGCCGATGCGGTTGCGCACGTTGGCCAGCACCAGCGCTGGGCGGCTGCTCATAGGCTAACCTTGCGGCGATACGTGTTGATGATCGCGGAGAAGTCCATGGCGCCGTTACCCTGGGTGCTGAAGCTCTGGTAGAGCTGCTGCGCCAGGCCGCCGAGCAGCACCGGCTGACCGATCTGCCGGGCCGCTTCGGTGGCCAGGCCCAGGTCCTTGAGCATCAGGTCGCTGCCGAACCCGCCGCTGTAGCCGCGCGCGGCGGGCGCCGTGGCGACCACGCCAGGGAACGGGTTGTAGACCTCCGAGCTCCAGCAGCGGCCACTGGAGGTGTTGATCACGCCGGCCAGCACGCTGGCATCCATGCCCAAGGCAACGCCCAGGGCCATGGCCTCCGAGACGCCGGCCATGGAAATCCCCAGCAGCATGTTGTTGGCGATCTTGGCCACCTGGCCGTTGCCGACAGCGCCGCAGTGGACGATGTTCTTGCCCATGGCTTCGAGCACCGGGCGGGCGTGCTCGAAGTCGCTCGGCGTGCCGCCGACCATGAACGTCAAGGTGCCGGCAGTGGCGCCACCGGTGCCGCCGGATACCGGTGCATCGAGCATCGGGTTGCCGTGGCTTGCGGCGGCTTTTGCCACTTCGCGGGCGGTCAGCGGGTCGATGGTCGAGCAGTCAAGCAGTACTACGCCGGGGCGCACATGCTCCAGCAGGCCTTCACTTGCCAGGTACACCGACTTCACGTGGGCGGCCGCCGGCAGCATCGTCACGATCATGTCCGGGTTGCCTTTGGCGATGGCCGCGGGGGAGGCGGCTGGCGTGGCACCGGCGTCAACCAGCGTCGCCAGGGCAGCGGCCGAGAGGTCGAACACAGTCAATTGATGGCCGGCCTTGAGCAGGTTCAACGCCATTGGCGCACCCATGTTGCCCAGCCCGATAAATCCGATATTCATGGTCTGTCCTTATGTTCCGAGGGCGTTACTGGTGAGTGAACTGCGCAGCGCGCTTTTCCACGAATGCGGCCATGCCTTCTTTCTGGTCGGCCGTGGCAAACAGCGAATGGAACACCCGGCGCTCGAAGCGCACCCCTTCGCTCAGGCTGGATTCGAATGCGCGATTGACGCTCTCCTTGAGCAGCATGGTGGCCGGCAGCGACCGCTCGGCGATGGTGTTGGCGACTTTCAAGGTCTCTTTGAGCAGCGTCTCCAGCGGCAGTACGCGCGCCACCACGCCAGCTTGCTCAGCCTCGTGAGCGTCCATCTGGCGGCCGCTCAGGCACATCTCCATGGCCTTGGCCTTGCCAACTGCTCGCGCCAAGCGTTGGGTGCCGCCGACGCCGGGTATCACCCCAAGGGAGATCTCCGGCAGGCCGAAGCGGGCGTTATCGGCGGCATAGATGAAATCGCACATCAGCGCGAACTCGCAGCCACCGCCCAGGGCGTAACCGGCAACTGCGGCAATGAGAGGTTTGCGTCGATTGGCGATGCGGTCGGCGGCAGAGAAAAAATCATCGAGATACACCTGGGGATAGGTGAATTCGGCCATTTCCTTGATATCGGCACCGGCGGCGAACGCCTTGTTCGAGCCAGTGATAACCATGCAGCCGATCCGGGGATCGTTTTCCAGGTGATCCAGCGCCAGGTTCACTTCATCGATCACTTGGCTGTTGATGGCATTCAGCGCCTTGGGCCGATTGAGTGTGATCAGGCCGACGCGCTCGTGGATTTCTAGCAGGATGGTTTCAAATTGCATGAAAACGGCTCCAGAAGCAGGCGCTCCCCCTACGGCGAGCGCCAGGGGTGTTCAGGTCACTTCAAGGTGATCGTGGTGTTGACGCTGCCGACCGTTTCATCTTCGTCAAACCAGCGCTCGGTGACGGTCTTAGTCTGGGTGTAGAACTGCACCACTTGCTTGCCGTAGGGCCCCAGGTCGCCGAGCTTGGAGGCGCGCGAGCCGCTGAACGAGAACAGCGGCACCGGTACCGGGATGGGCACGTTGATGCCGACTTGGCCGATGTCGATCTCTTCCTGGAAATGCCGTGCGGCGGCGCCTGAACGGGTAAACAGTGCGGTGCCGTTGCCGTTCGGGTTGGCGTTGATCAGCGCGATGGCCTCGGCAAACGAGTCCGCGTTGATCACGCACAGCACCGGGCCGAAGATTTCTTCCCGGTAAATGCTCATGTCGGTGGTCACGCCCGAGAAGATAGTCGGGCCGATGAAATTGCCCTGCGGGTAGCCAGGCACCTCGGGGTTGCGGCCGTCGAGCTCCAGTGTCGCGCCCTGCTCGATGCCGCTGGCGATATAGCCGCTGATGCGGTCCAGCGCTGCGCGGGATACCACTGGGCCGACATCGGTGCCGGCTTCAACACCGGCGTTGATACTCAGGCTTCGGGATTTTTCGATCAGCTCAGGTACCCAGCTTTGCGCCTCACCGACCAGGATCACTACAGGCAGCGCCATGCACCGTTGGCCAGCAGCACCGAAGGCAGCGCCAAGCAGGCTGTTGATAGTCTGTTGCTTGTTGGCGTCGGGCAGCACGATGGCGTGGTTCTTGGCGCCCATCATGCATTGCGCGCGCTTGCCGTTCTGGGTTGCACGGTTGTACACGTGGGTGCCAACCGCGGTGGAGCCGACGAATGAAACAGCCTTGATGTCTGGGTGATCACAGATCAAGTTGACCGCGTCGACACCTCCATGGATCACGTTCAGCACGCCCGCTGGCACCCCGGCCTGCAGCGCCAACTCGGCCAGTCGCATGGTGACCATCGGATCTTGCTCGGAAGGTTTGAGGACAAACGTGTTGCCGGTGGCGATCGCCATCGGAAACATCCACAGCGGGATCATCGCGGGGAAGTTGAAAGGGGTGATGCCCGCGCAAACACCCAGCGGTTGCAGCAGGGTAAAGGTGTCGACGCCGCCTGCTACGTTGTTGGCCAACTCACCCAGTTGCAGGTTGCCGATGCTCGCCGCATGCTCGACCACTTCGAGTCCACGGAACACATCGCCTTCTGCATCGGGCAGGGTCTTGCCCTGTTCGGCGGTGAGGATCGCAGCCAGTTCCTTGATGTTCTCGCGGATCAGTTGCTGATACTTGAGGAAGATCCGTGCGCGGACGCCGATTGGCGTTTTACGCCAGGTTTTGAAAGCCTGCTTGGCGCTGGCCACAGCCGCGTTCATTTCCTCGGTGGTGGCGAACGGGACCCGTGCGAGTACTTCCTGAGTCGCCGGATTGACCACGTCACGCCACTGAGTCGTGCGTGACTCCACCAGTTTGCCGTCGATCAGCAACTTGATGGTTGGAACGGAGCTAACGGTCATGTTCTTGTCCTCGTATACCGTCTATTAGTAATTACTATTGTTTTTCAGATACTTGTACAAATACAGGATGAGGCATTCGCAATGCTTTGCGCCGACACGGTCAGGCTCGGCAAGCGTTCCGGGTTGTGACCCGCGAGAAGTTGCATTGTTGGCCATATGCAAGTGCGCTTGCTGAGCCCTACGTCTGTAGCGCTTGCGCCGTTGGCCTTGGTTGGCCTAGCTTAGCGATCGCGGGCATTGCTTTTAAATCACTCGATCCGCCGAATGATTTGCATATCGCGCCAGTCAAGATGAATGGGAAAGGGGTACAGCCAGTGGATCACTCAGTGGACAACACTTTGCCGATGACCTTTGTCCAGGGGTTGTTGCAAGGGGCGCAGAGCATCTGCGGCGCGGCCGACATCCAGCGCTTCGTCAGTGCGGCGGGTATTGCCGAGCACCTGCTCGATGCCCCGGGGGCACGGGTGACTTACGATCAGTTCGTACGTCTCTATCAGGAGGTTGCGCTGGGTAGCGACGACGAGATGATGGGCCAATGCTCGCGGCGGATTCGCAGTGGTACGCTGAAGTATCTGTGCGCCAGCCTGCTCGATGCGAAGTCTCTGACGATCGCTATGTACCGGTTCACCCGTTTCTGGAACCTGTTGCTCGACGACTACCGATTCGATTGCGCCGAACAGGCGGGGTTGGTGGTGATCGCCCTGATACCCCGCGACGCCAACGCCAACATGCAGCGCTTTGGTCATGAGCTGATGATGAAACTTGCCCATGGCATTGCGTCATGGTTGATAGGCCAGGAGATCCCCTTGCACGCGGTGACCTTTGCCTTTGCTCGGCCGCAATACGCCTCGGAGTACATGCACATGTTTCCGGCGCCGGTGGCCTTCGAGCAGGGCAATACCTCGCTGAGCTTCGATGCCCACTGGGGCGCTATGAAGTTCAGTCGGAGCAAGGCTGAACTGTTGCCGTTTCTCCAGGCGGCACCGCGCTACTGGCTATTCACCACGCTCAAGGAGCGCCTGGTGGCGCAACAGGTCCGTCAGCACCTGCTGCTCAACCCCAAGCAAGACTGCTGCATTCAGGATGCGGCCAATGCCCTGTTGCTCTCGACCCGGACGCTGACGCGCCGACTGAAGGAGGAAGGCACCAGTTATCAGCTGGTCAAGGATGCCTTGCGTCGGGACATCGCTGTGCAGCAACTGATCCACACCGACCTGTCGATTGCCCACATTGCCCAAGGGCTGGGGTTCGACTCGACGGCGGTTTTTCATCGGGCTTTCCGTGGCTGGACGGGCAGCACCCCCGGGGCGTATCGCCGACGCGAGATCAATGGCTGATGATGCGTTTGCGCAATGCCAGGCGGTTTTTACCTACAAACGTACAAGCCGAGTGATAGGGATAGCACTTAGAGTCGCTGCACGACCTGTATTTGTTACCAAGGAAACCGACGTGTTTGAGTTCGTCAGTTGCTTCATTCGGCCAGACTATCAAAAGAGCGATCGCTGCTTTCTCGTGCTGGCGCTTATTGTGGGTTGTGGATTCGGCACTGTGCTGGGCCACAAGATATCTTTGACTGTTGGCCTGCCTTTCAGCGTATTCGCCTCCTTGGTGCTGTATTACCTCTGGCGCCGTCCCGGCCGGTGATTTACGTGTAATACCAACAATAAAAAGTAGTCGTCTCCATGAAATAGGAAGGGTCGAGTCATATTAGACCCTGCGGCTTTAAAACAACAATAACGTGCTGTTTTTGTAATGGGCATTGCCCGTTACAACGTCCTGCCACCTGTCACTCGACTGTTGCTTGGTAACCGAGCGGCTGCGTGCCGTCTGGAGAAAAGCAATGGCCGAGACCGTTGGATTCATTCTGAGAGGAACTCTATACATGCAAGCGCACGCAATGCCCCTTAGCCGTCGCCAGGTGCTGCACTGGATTGGCGCCACTGCCGGTGCGGCGGCGATGTATCAGGCCATGAGTGCCCTGGCCTTTGCCGGGGAAACCCCGCATCACCAACGCTTCGCCTTGAGCGGCGCACCGCAGGGGGCACGGATCCTTATCCTTGGCGCCGGCTTGGCCGGAATGACCGCAGCCTACGAGCTGCGCAAGGCCGGTTACCAAGTCAAGCTGCTGGAATACAACGCCAAGCCGGGCGGGCGCTGCTGGACGCTGCGCGGCGGTGACCGTTTTGTCGAACTGGGCGGTGCAACCCAGAACTGCACGTTCGATCAGGGTCTGTATCTGAACCCGGGACCCTGGCGGATTCCCTACCACCACCATGCGGTGCTCGACTATTGCCACCGCTTCGGCGTCGCGTTGGAGCCGTTCATTCAAGTCAACTACAACGCCATGGTCCACTCGACCAAGGCGTTCGCCGGCAAGCCTGTGCGCTATCGCGCGGTGCAGTCTGATTTCCAGGGGCATATCGCCGAGCTGCTGAGCAAGGCGATCAACCAGAATGCGCTCGACCAGGCGCTCACCGCGGAAGACCGCCAGCGTCTGCTCGAGGCGATGCGCAGCTGGGGTGCGCTGGACGCCAGCGGGAGTTACAAGAAGTCACTGGAGACCAGTCTGCGTCGCGGCTTTGCAGTCGACGCCGGTGGCGGGCTGATGAGTCAACCGGTGCCCTCTGACCTGCTCGACCGTAAGGCCTTGCTCGACTCAAACCTCTGGCAAAGCATTGCCGTAGGCCAGGACTATGAGTTCCAGACCAGCCTGTTCCAGCCGGTCGGCGGCATGGACCAGATCGCCCAGGCGTTCGAGAAACAGGTGGGTGACCTGATCCAGTACAACGCCAAGGTCACCGCGATCGAACAGAATGACAAAGGCGTCACGGTCACCTACCAGTCCAGTAGCGGCGGTGGGGCGTCAGCGCAAGAAACGGCAGACTGGTGTGTCTGCACATTGCCGTTGTCCATCCTTGGACAGCTCCCGGTGCAGGTCAGCGCGCCAATGATGAGCGCTATCCGCGCGGTGCCCTACGAAGCGGCGGTCAAGGTCGGTTTGCAGTTCAAGCGGCGATTCTGGGAGCAGGACGAGCGTATCTACGGTGGCATCAGCTACACCGACACGCCCATCGGCAAAATCAGCTACCCCAGTACCGACTACGGCAAGCCCGGCAAAGGCGTGTTGCTGGGGGGGTATCTGTTTGGCCCTAACGCCTATGAGTTCACTGCGATGGCGCCCGAGGTGCGGGTCCGCAAGGCCGTCGAATACGGCGCCTTGATCCACCCGCAATACCATGAGGAATTCGACAACGGCATCGCCGTCGGTTGGCACCGTGTGCCGTGGACCAACGGTTGCTATGGACTGTGGACGGAAGCCCTGCGCCAGCAGCACTACCAGACCCTGTGCCAGATCGACGGTCGCATCGTCCTGGCCGGCGAGCACGCTTCACGTATTCCAGCGTGGATGGAGGGGGCGATCCTGTCGTCGCTCGATGCCATCAAACGGCTGCATACGCACATCGTAGCCAGCCACCAGGCGGCCTGAATCCGGAGTTCATCATGCACAAGCACACATGGCTGCTAATGCTCGTCTGCACCTTCGGCAGCACGGGCGGTTGGGCCGCGGACGGCGATCTTTCGACGTCGGGGAAGTTCGACCAGACCTCTGGCGAAGCCTTGTTTCACCAGGTCTGTCAGGGCTGCCACATGCCACAGGCGCAAGGCGCTAGCGGTGCCGGCGCATATCCACCGCTGGCAGCCAACGCGAAACTCGCGGCCAAGGTCTACCCGGTGTTCATGGTCAGCTCGGGGCAGGGGGGCATGCCCGGCTTCAAGGACTACATGTCCGACCAGCAGATTGTCGATGTCGTGAACTACGTCAGGAGCCACTTTGGCAACGCCTTTGCCGACAGCGTCACGCTCGAGGATGTTCGCTCGGTGACGCAGCGTTAGCGTCGTGGATTGGCCGCAAGGCCCTCATTAGAGAAAGGAATGGTCATGCTGAAAAATATCGTACGCCCGCTGATACTCACGTCCATGGCGCTGCTGGCAGTGCCCGCAGTGCAGGCGGCCGAGGTCATCCGCCACAAGCTTCCCAACTCGGACTTTCCCATTTCGCTGGCGGTCGAAATCCCGCCGGGCGCTACCCTGGTCAACCTCAGTGGTGCCGTACCGCCGGCGATCGATACCAAGGCGGATGCACAAAGCCTCGCTGCCTATGGCGATACCGAAACGCAGACCGTTAGTGTGCTGAAAAGCATCCAGGGCACGCTCGAACACTTGGGGCTGAGCCTGGCGGATGTGGTGAAGATGCAGGTCTACCTGGTCGGCTCGGCCGAGGCGGGCGGCAAGATGGATTACGCCGGTTTCATGCGGGGCTACACGCAGTTCTTCGGCACGGCCCAGCAGCAGAACCTGCCGACCCGTTCGGTGTTTCAGGTCGCGGGGCTGGCCAACCCCGGCTATCGGGTCGAGATCGAAGTGTCCGCCGTACGGCGCTGACCTGTGCCGCCGTCGGCTGAGCGCGTGCAGCGCTTGGTTCGGCGGCGTATCCGCCTACAAGTACAAGAATAAATTTCCCCTTAGCCAGGGGCGGAGTTGAATCATGACACTGAAAAATGTCCAGCTGGACGACAAGTACCTGCTCGACGAGGGACGCATTTTCATTACCGGGACGCAGGCTCTGGTCCGCCTTTCGATGAGCCAGCATCTGCGCGATCAACAAGCGGGCCACAACACGGCTGGGTTCATTTCCGGCTATCGCGGCTCGCCGCTGGGCGGCCTGGATGATCAGTTGGGCAAGGCCAAGCAGCACCTGTCGGCACACAATGTGTTGTTCCAGCCCGGCATCAATGAAGATCTCGCGGCGACCACCATCTGGGGGGCGCAGCAAGCCCACCTGAGCGGGGAAGGCAAGTACGACGGCGTGTTCGGCATGTGGTACGGCAAAGGCCCGGGTGTTGACCGTACCGGCGATGCCTTCCGCCATGCGAATCTGGCGGGCACGGCCGCGCTGGGCGGTGTGCTGGTACTGATGGGCGACGACCACACCTGCGAATCGTCCAGTACCTGTCACCAGAGCGAGTTCGCCATGGTCGATGCGATGATTCCGGTGCTCAGCCCGGCAGGGGTTCAAGAGATCCTCGACTTCGGCCTGATCGGCTGGGGCCTGTCGCGCTACAGCGGCTGTTGGGTGGGCATCAAGTGCGTGAAGGACACTGTCGAGGCTACTGCCACAATCGACGTCGACATCAATCGCGTGCAGATCGTCCACCCTGCCGACTTCGTCCTGCCCGCGGATGGTCTCAACATCCGCCAGCCCGATACGCCCCATGCACAGGAAGCGCGGCTGCATCGGTTCAAGCTCGGTGCCGTACGGGCGTTTGCTCGGGTCAATGGGCTGGACAAGCGTGTGCTCGACTCGCCCCAGGCTCGGCTGGGTGTGATTACCCACGGCAAGAGCTACCTGGATGTCCTGCAGGCCTTGCAAGACCTGCAACTGAGCGAGGCCGACGCAGCCGCACTGGGGCTGCGCTTGTATAAGGTGGGCATGGTCTGGCCACTCGAGCCTGCGGGTGCTGCGCAGTTCTGCGAAGGGCTTGACAAGGTGCTGGTGGTCGAGGAAAAACGTAGCCTGCTGGAGCTGCAACTCAAAGAGCAGCTGTATGGCCTGCCAGACGCGCCGCTCATCGTTGGCAAGCTCGATGAGCACGGCGAGGTGTTGTTCCAGTCGGAGATGGCGCTGGACTCCAACCAGGTGGCGATCGCCCTGGGCGAGCGCCTGCTTGAGCTCCAGGAAAATGCGCAGCTCCGTGCCCAGGTCGAGCGCCTGCGCGCGTATCAGCCGAGCAAAGGCGATGCCGATCTGCTATCGCGCAGCTACTACTTCTGTAGTGGCTGCCCACACAGTTCATCCACCGTGCTGCCCGAGGGGAGCAAGGCCTATGCCGGCATTGGCTGCCATTGGATGGCTCAGTCGATGGACCGCTCGACCCAAGGCTATACCCACATGGGTGGCGAAGGGATGGTCTGGGTCGGCGAAGCGCCTTTTTCCAAACGCGCGCACATGTTCCAGAACATCGGTGACGGCACTTATTTCCACTCAGGCTTCTTGGGTATTCGCGCGGCAGTTGCCGCGGGCACCAACATCACCTTCAAGATCCTCTTCAATGACGCTGTTGCCATGACCGGCGGGCAAAAGCACGACGGTACCTTGAACGTACCGGCGATCGCCCATCAAGTACATGCCGAAGGGGTAAAACGCATCGTCGTGGTCACCGACGAGCCGCTCAAATACCCAAGCGATACCCGTTGGCCGGAAGGGTTGACGATCCATCACCGCGATATGCTGGATAAAGTCCAGCGTGAGCTGCGCGAAGTCACTGGCACCTCGATCCTGATCTATGACCAGACGTGTGCAGCCGAGAAGCGCCGCCGCCGCAAGCGTGGGACGTTCCCCGATCCCGCCAAGCGGGTGGTCATCAATGACCTGGTCTGCGAGGGCTGTGGCGACTGTGGTGTGCAATCCAACTGTGTCTCGGTACAACCGCTGGAAACCGAGTTCGGTCGCAAGCGGGCGATCGACCAGTCTTCGTGCAACAAGGACTTCTCATGTGTCAAAGGCTTTTGCCCCAGCTTCGTCACGGTACTGGGCGGTACGCCCAGAAAGCCTGGCCAGGTTGTCCAAGAGCAGGTGCCGCTGTTGCCAGAACCCACCCGTCCCAACATCGACACCCAGGTCTACAGCATCCTGGTGGCAGGCATGGGGGGGACGGGCGTGGTGACCATCGGCGCCATCCTCGGCATGGCGGCGCACCTGGAAGGCCGTGGTTGCGGTTTGCTAGACATGGCTGGGCTGGCGCAAAAGGGGGGGTCGGTATGGAGCCACCTGCGCTTCGGGCCTGACCCGCAGTCGATCAAGACCATCCGCATCGCTGCCGGCGGCGCCGACCTGGTGCTCGGTTGCGACCTGATCGTGGCGGGTAACGCGAAAACCCTCGCGACCACGCGCCATGGCAGTACCCACGTGCTCGCCAACACTCAGGAGACCATGCCTGGCGCTTTTACCCGCAACGCTGACATGCAATACCCCACACAAGGGCTGCGCAGCAACATCATCGAGGCGGTCGGGCAGGACCATGCCGAGTTCGTCGACGCAGGCCGGATTGCCACGGCGCTGCTCGGCGACAGCATCGCCAGCAACATGTTCATGCTCGGCTTCGCTTATCAGCGCGGGTTGATCCCGTTGACCGCGGTGTCCATCGAAGCCGCTATCGAACTCAATGGTACGGCCAAGAAAATGAACACTGAGGCCTTCCGCTGGGGGCGCCAGGCGGCGCTCAATCCACAGGCGCTGGAGCAGCGTCTGGCGGCCAGATCCACCTCGCAGTTGTCCGGTGTGTCGCTTGCCCCGGTCAGCTCCCTCGATGAGCAGATTAGTACGCGTCAGGCCTACCTGTCGGCGTACCAGAATGACGCATATGCCCAGCGCTATGTCAGCCTGGTGCAGCGGGTACGGAACCTGGAACAGTCGCTGTCAGGACAGCACGATGACCTGACCCGCGCAGTGGCCAAGTACTATTTCAAGCTGCTGGCGATCAAGGATGAGTACGAAGTCGCGCGCCTGCACACCGAGAGTGGTTTCCTGCAGCGGATCTCCGAGCAGTTCGAGGGTGATTACAAGCTGGTCTTCAATCTTGCGCCGCCGATGCTCTCCAAGCGAGACGGTGATACTGGCACGGCGAAGAAGTCGGAGTTCGGCGCTTGGATCATTCCTGCTTTCCGGGTCTTGGCCAAGCTGCGCTTCCTGCGGGGCAGCGTGTTCGATCCGTTTGGTTATACCCATGAGCGGCGTCAGGAGCGCGCGCTGATCGAGCGCTATGAAACGGTGGTGGAGGAGATCCTCGGCACGCTGACTCAGCAGGGGGGAGCTTCGCACCATCAAACAGCCGTGAAACTCGCCTCGCTGCCTGAGCAGATTCGTGGATATGGCCATGTGAAAGAGCGTGCGATGGAGGCCGCCTTCGCTCAGGAGGCGGTCTTGCTGGATATCCTGCGTGGGCGGGTGATTGCACTGAAGAGAGTTGCCTGACGGCGCATTGATCATCCAGGCGACCGGCCGTCAGGTACCGGTCGCCTTGGGTGCACCTTGGCGCCTTCTACCCACGCGGTATGCTCGCAAAGCGATTTCTGTACGCCGCTGGTGTTGCGCCCACCTGCTGGCGGAACAGCCGTGTGAAGGAACTCGCATTCTGGTAGCCGACCTGATTGGCAATCTCCTCGATGCTCAGGTCACCGCTTTCTAGCAGCTTCATGGAAATTTCGATACGCAGGTTCTGCAGGTAGGCCAGCGGCGTCGTCCCCAGCACATCGTTGAAATGGCGAATCAACGTGCGCACGCTGACCGACAGCGCGGCGGCCAGTTGCGGCATGCTGACGTCTTCAGCGAAGTGCTTGAGCAACCAGTGTTGCGCCTTGGCCACCATGGTATCGCTGTGCACCGATTCCATCTGCAGCGGCAGGTAGGGCAACTGGGTGGTCTGGCTGGTGTCGATGAGCATCGTCTTGGCGGTCAGGGTGGCGGTATTGGCGCCGCAGAAATGCTCGACCATGCGCACCGCCTGGAGCAGGTAGGAGGCCGACGCGCCCGCGCACCAGAGCCGGTCCTGCTCGGTCACCATCGAGCGCAGTTGCAGGTCGACGTTGGGGTTGCGATCGCGGAACAATTTTTCCAGCCACCAGGTGGTCGTGGCCTGGCGACCATCCAGCAACCGGGTTTCTGCCAGCAGGAAAGTGCCTGTGCAGTTTGCCGCCACCACCGCGCCCTTTCGCCACTGCGCCTCGAGCCATTCACGCTGGGGGCGGGCGTTGTCCAGGCTACGCAGAAATGCATCGTGACCTGAGTAGTAAAGCCCCGGTATGAAGATGATGTCGTATGGCTCGCTGGACAGTGCCACGGTGCTGTTCACCGTCAGCCCATTGCAGGCCGTGACGGGCTTGCCTTTATGAGAGACGAACTCCCAGCTGAACGGGCGCGACATGGCGCCGCCGGTCTTGTGTTGCTGGCGGCTCAGGTGGGCATTGGTGACATGCAGGACATCGCCAAAGCCGGCCAGGCTGGACGCGTAACAGCCGTCGATGGCAAGGATCGCGGCGCGGAGGGGCATTGTTTTCATGTTGGCAAAAAACGCACAAAAATAGTCAATATTGCCAATGTAGCAGCGCCTGGGCACTCCGTACAGTGGAGCTATCACTGACCCAGGGAGCTGTTATGAACGTACTGATTGTCCACGCGCACCATGAGCCGCAATCCTTCAATACGGCCATGCTGAACCTGGCCGTCGAGGTTCTCGAGGGCCAGGGGCACGCTGTAGTGGTGTCTGACCTGTATGCCATGAACTTCAACCCGGTCGCTACTGCTGATGACTTCCATCAGCGGGCCAACAGCGAGCACTTGATCTACGCCCTCGAACAACGCAATGCCTACAACACCGGCACACTGGCAGCAGACATCGCCCAGGAGCTGGAAAAGCTCAAGTGGGCTGACCTGATTATCCTCAACTTCCCCATCTACTGGTTCAGCATGCCGGCGATCATGAAGGGCTGGATCGATCGCGTGTTCATCTCCGGCTTCTGCTACGGCGGGGTGCGCATCTACGACCGGGGCGGCCTCAAGGGCAAGAAGGCCATGCTCGCGTTCTCCCTCGGTGGGCAGGACCACATGTTTGGTCCCGGCGCCATCCACGGCGAGCTCGATACCCTGCTACGGCCGATCCAGCGCGGCGTGCTTGGCTACGTTGGGCTTTCGGTGCTACCGCCGTTTGTCGCGTTCCATGTGCCATACATCAGCGTCGAAGCGCGCCGCGAATACCTCGAGCAATACCGCCAGCACCTGCTGACCCTGGATGAGCGTCCGTCGCTGGAATTTCCGTCACTGGATGACTACGACGACCTGCTGCACCCCAAGCCGACGCTGGTGACGGCGTGACCAGCACCTGGCAGCACACGGCGAACGCAACTGATCTGGAGGTTTGCAGTGATTGAACTCTACAGTTGGCCAGCCCCGAACGGGCAGAAGATCCACATCCTGCTTGAAGAGCTCGGGGTGTCCTATCGCACCCTGCCGATCGATATAACTCGCGGCGCACAGCACCAGCCGAGGTATCGCGCGGTTAATCCGAACGGCAAGATCCCGGCGATCATCGACCATGCGCCTCAGGGGGGCGGGGCACCGATCACCCTGTTCGAAAGTGGCGCGATCATGGTCTACCTCGCGGAAAAAACTGGCATGTTCCTGCCAAGCGACGTGCGCGGGCGTGCAGAAACACTGCAGTGGCTGTTCTGGCAGGTGGGCGGGCTGGGGCCGATGATGGGTCAGGCGCAGCACTTTTTTCGCTATGCCGCAGCCCCCGTACCCTATGCGATCGAGCGCTACCAGGCTGAAACGCGGCGACTGCTGAAGCTGCTCGACGAGCGTCTCACCGGCCGCAACTACGTCTGCGGTGATTACGGCATCGTCGACATGGCGTGTTTTCCGTGGGTTCGTGTGCACAAGATGACCGGAGTCACACTGGACCACTATCCCCAGCTCAAGGCCTGGTACGCACGGGTGCGTGGCAGGCCGGCGGTGGGCCGTGCGTTGGACCTGTTGCGCGATCAGTGGGTGGATGTCGCCAACTCTGCGCAAGCCAAGCACAACCTGTTCCAAGTCCAGGAGTAGCCCATGAGCCTTGCTGATGGCGTTGTCATAGACGCGTTTATCGACTTGCGCAGTCCGTATTCCTACCTGGCCATCGAGCCTGCGCGTGCGCTGGCCAGGCGCAGCGGCGTGGGTATCGACTGGTGGCCATACATCACCGACTTCCGCTCGGCCTATGGCGGGGAAGTTGAACAACGGCCGTCGCGTGAAGTGGCCAAGCTCAAGTACCTGTACATGGATTGTCGCCGCTTGGCCTACCGCCAAGGGCGCACGATCCGTGCAACGCAAAAACTCTGGGCCGCCGAACTGGCCAGCCAGGCCATGCTGTTTGCCAAGACGCAGAACACCCTGTGGGAATTTTGCCTGCCGCTGCTCGAGCGTTTCTGGAATCAGGACTTCGACCTCGAAAGCCCTCAGGCGATCGAGGCACTGATGGAACAGGTCGGCCTCGTGCCTGCGGCGTGGCAGGCGTATCGCGCCGAGCACGCGGAGGCTGCACTGAGTGCCAGCCTGGCGCGGGCCGAGCGTCTGGGCGTATTCGGCGCCCCCACCTTCATTTATCGCGGCGAGCTGTTCTGGGGCGGTGATCGGCTTGAGCTGCTCGCTGAGCGCCTGGGCAGAGAGACGCCAACAGTTCGCAAGGAGATGCCATGAACAATCGGCTTGTCAACGCGGCGCAGGATGCCGGTATTCACGTGGAATACCAGCAGGGTATCGCCTTTATCAACCTGGACCGCCCCGCCACACGAAACAGCTTCGACCTGTCCATGGGGGTGGCACTGCGCGACTGTGTGCGTAGTCTGGTCGCTCGGCCGCCCCGCGTCGTGGTGCTGCGCAGCACCAGTGAGCATTTCATGGTGGGAGGCGATGTTCGTCACTTCCAGACCTTGCTTGACGAGTCGAAGGCGGCCTGTGCCGCGGAACTCGAGTTACTGATCGACGCAGTCAATGAAGCGGTTATCGGCCTGACTGAGCTGCCTTGCCCGGTACTCGGCCTGGTCAACGGCTCGGTCGCCGGCTTCGGCCTGTCGCTGGCGCTTGCATGCGACATCCTGATTGCCGCCGAAGACGCGCAATTACTGTTGGCGTATGGCGCGATCGGCGCGACCCCTGACGGCGGCGCAAGCTTTCATCTCACGCGTCACCTCGGCCTGCACCGGGCACTGGCCATGGCCCTGTTGCACACCAAGCTGGATGCGCACCAGGCGTACGCGTTTGGCTTGGTGGTACAGGTCGTGCCGCCGGCAGGTCTTCCAGCTGCGGGGCTGGAGCTTGCCAAACGCTTGGCGAGCGGCGCTGCCGGCGCCCAGGCAGGCGTCAAGCGCCTGCTGCGAGACGGCTTGCAAACTGACCTGGCGGGCACCCTGGAGGCCGAAAAGGCCCAGTTCGTCGCGCTGTCTGCGACCGACGATTTCGCTGAGGGCGTCAACGCATTCTGCCAGCGACGGTCAGCCAACTTCACCGCAACGCATTAACACTGTTGGAGGTTCTTGATGAAGATTGAAGGTTCTGTGTTTCTCATCACCGGTGGTGCCTCGGGCCTTGGCGCAGCCACTGCCCGGCACTTGGTGAAGGCTGGTGCAAGCGTGGTCCTGGCGGACCTCAACGCCGCCAGCGGTGAAGCGTTGGCAGACCAATTGGGGCCCCAAGCGGCGTTTATCCGCACCGATGTAGTGGATGAAGGCTCAATGCGGGCGGCCGTAGACCTGGCGGTGGTCCGCTTTGGTGCACTGCATGGGCTGATCTGCTGTGCCGGCATTGCCCCCGGCGAAAAAGTCCTTGGCAAAGCGGGACCGCACGCCCTAGACAGCTTTACCCGCGGGGTGATGATCAACCTGGTCGGGACCTTCAACGCCATTCGCCTGGCTGTCGAAGTCATCAACCTCAATGCCCCCAACGCTGAAGGTGAGCGAGGCGTGGTGGTGACGACCGCATCGGTGGCGGCGTTCGATGGCCAGATCGGCCAAGCGGCTTATGCCGCATCCAAAGCCGGTGTGGTTGGCATGACCCTGCCGATTGCCCGCGAGTTGGCACGCTTCGGCATCAGGGTCATGAGCATCGCTCCGGGCATCTTCGAAACGCCCATGCTGCTCGGCCTGCCGAAGGACGTTCAGGACTCGTTGGGCAAGACTGTACCTTTCCCACCCAGACTGGGGCGCGGCTGCGAGTTTTCACAATTGGTCCAGTCGATTGTCGAGAACCCGATGCTCAACGGTGAAGTCATCCGGCTCGACGGCGCGCTGCGGATGACCGCCAAGTAGGCACCGCGCAAGCGTCACGTGGTTGTAGTGAACATTGAATGACTCGGTAGTGTGCCACCTGCTCGGCAAAGCGGGCGGCGCAAGCGTGTGCAAGTCCGTCGAAAAACAACAATAACCGCGACAACAATAATAATAGGAAGACTGCGAATGCCGAATATCGCGAAAGTGTCTGTTCATCTACTCTGCCTGACACCCGTGCTGGGCTTGGCTGCGGGCGCCCAGGCAGCGCTCCTTGACGATAGCAAGGGCAGCCTGGATTTACGAAACTTCTACATGAACCGTGACTTTCGCCAAAGCAACGCGACCCAGGCGAAAGCGGAGGAGTGGGGCCAGGGTTTCCAGTTTCGCTTCGAATCCGGCTTCACGCCGGGGGCGCTAGGGTTTGGCCTGGATGCCACCGGCCTGCTCGGGCTCAAGCTTGACTCCAGCCCGGATCGGGTCGGCACGGGCTTGCTCAAGAGCGACAAGGAGGCGCCGCGTCGTGCGCAGGATGAATACGGCGAACTGGCCGTGACGGCGAAGGCGCGGCTGGCCAAGAGCACCTTGAAAGTGGGCACCCTGCAGCCGATCTTGCCGCCCTTGATGCGCAATGATTCTCGCCTGCTGCCGCAGACCTACCGCGGCGCCTGGTTGACCAGCAACGATGTGGACAACCTGACCCTGGATGCTGCCAAGCTCGACCGGGTGAACCAACGTGACTCGTCAGACAATGAAAAACTCAGCGTCTATAACGCTGGCAAGCGCAACATCGTTCTCGGCAGGACTACCACCAGCGATGATTTCCTGTTCGCCGGTGGCAAGTATCAATGGTCGCCTGAGCTTTCGGGCAGCTATTACTTCGCCGCGCTGGACGGGATCTACCAGCAGCACCTGGTCAACCTGGTGCACCAGTTGCCGCTGGGCCCAGGACAGAGCTTCAAGTCGGATATCCGCTTCGCGCGTTCAGTCGACGATGGCGGCAGCAATGTCGACAACGATGCGATTGGTGCGCTGTTCACCTACCGAACCGGTGCCCATGCGTTCAGCGCCGGCTACCAGTACCTGACGGGTGATACCGGCTTTGCCTTCGTCAACGGTGCGGATAACGCCTTGCTCAATCAGGTGCAGATCAACGACTTCGGCAACAAGGACGAACAGTCGTGGCAGGTTCGCTATGACTACGATTTCGTCGCCTTGGGGATCCCCGGGTTGACCCTGATGACGCGCTACCTCTCGGGTGACAACGTTGACCGCGGCCCAGGCCTGGACGATGGCAAGACCTGGGAGCGCAACACAGATATTGGCTACGTCATTCAGAGCGGCCCCTTGAAGAATGTTGCAATCAAGTGGCGTAACGCGACAACGCGAAGCAACTTTCTCGGTGACCTGGATGAGAACCGGCTGTTTATCACTTATAGCCTGCCGCTCTGGTAACACGCCGCGACTCTGACCGGCGTCTGATGCCCCTGGGCACTGCGGCGTGTGGGGGATTGGCGAAAGCAGCACAGTTATCGTCAAAATTGCCAATATCCCCACCTGAGACAAGCTCGTAGAGTGAAGGGGTCGATCACACGCTGTTATCGATACTTGGAGTCAATGTTGACGGACGAGCGCAGGCAACAACGCTCGGCTTCGTGGTGACCCTGCGATGCCAAAACTGTGAACCAAGGTTGAGACAATAATAATGAATACCGACAACGCTAGTTACGCACGGGGTGCCACTGACACCCCATTGATCGAATCTACCGTGGGCGCGTGGTTCGACCACATTGCGTCGCAGTATCCCGACAATGAAGCGGTTGTATCCTGCCATCAAGGGGTGCGATTGAGTTACCGGCAACTGCAGGGCCAGTGCGATGCGCTGGCCAGTGCCTTGCTCGCGCTCGGGCTGCAGCCGCATGAACGACTCGGCCTGTGCCTCAACAACAGCGTCGAGTGGTTGATGATCCAGATCGCTGCCGCCAAGATCGGTGTAGTGCTGGTCAATCTCAACCCCGCGTACCGCTCGACCGAGCTGGAGTACGCCTTGCACAAGTCGGGTTGCAAGGCTTTGATCAGCATGACTCGCTTCAAGACCACCGACTACCTGGAGTTGCTCAGGACAGTGGTGCCCGAGCTCGATCAGTCGACGCCCGGCGCGCTGCGAGCCGAGCGGCTACCCAACCTGAAAGCAGTGATCCAGCTCAGCCTCGAGGAGGTGCCCGGGTGCCTCAGATTCGTTGACCTGCTGGCCGGCGGCAGCGCTTGCGATCCAGCATTGAAGGCCATTGGTGAGTCGCTTTCTGCCAACGATGTGATGAACATCCAGTTCACCAGTGGCACCACCGGCTTGCCCAAGGGCGCCGCACTGACCCATCGCGGGGTGCTCAACAATGGGTTCTTCCTGGGCATGGCGATCAAGCTGAGCGCACAGGACCGTCTGTGCATCCCTGTGCCGCTGTTCCATTGTTTTGGCATGGTGGTGGGTAACCTGGCCGCGCTTTCGCATGGCGCCACCATCGTCTACCCGAATGATTCTTTCGACCCGGTCGCGGTGCTGCAAGCGGTTCAGGACGAACGTTGCACCGCCTTGCACGGCGTGCCGACGATGTTCATCACAGAGCTGGACCATCCGCGCTTCCACGAGTTCGACCTGACCACGCTGCGGACCGGCATCATGGCCGGCACCGCCTGCCCGATCGAGGTGATGAAGCGGGTGGAGCGCGAGATGCACATGCGCGAGGTGACCATCGCCTACGGCATGACCGAGACCAGCCCGGCGAGTTATCAAAGCACGACTGATACGCCTCTCGAGAAACGCGTGTCGACGATTGGTCGGGTTCATCCGCATCTTGAGTCCAAGATCATCGATCCGCTGACCGGCAACATCGTCCCGCTGGGGGTGGTGGGCGAGCTGTGCGTGCGCGGTTACTCGTTGATGCAGTGTTACTGGGACGAACCGCAGAAAACTGCTGAAACGATCGACGCCGAAGGCTGGATCCACAGTGGCGACCTGGCAACGATGGACCCAGAGGGTTATGTGAGCATCACCGGGCGGATCAAGGACATGGTCATCCGCGGGGGCGAAAACATCTCTCCGCGGGAAATCGAGGAATTCCTCTACCGCCATCCGGCCATCCAGGACGCTCAGGTGATTGGCGTGCCGGATCGGGTCTACGGCGAGGAATTGTGTGTCTGGATCATCGCCCGAGCGGGCGCGAGCCTACGCGAGGAAGACGTGAGGCAGTTCTGCGAGGGCAATATCGCCCGCTACAAGATCCCTCGGTACATCCGCTTCGTAGAGTGCTACCCCATGACCCTGTCGGGGAAAGTACAAAAATTCAAGATGCGCGAGATGATGAGCGAAGAAATCAACCTCATTGCGTGCTGATCCACCTTCCAACTGACAGTGATTGCCGCAGAGTCGGCAGGCGAGAACAGGAGTAGTCACATGGCTTGGCAAATTGACGTGATCGACGGTTGTGCGGTCGTGCGCATGAACAGCAACAAAGTCAACGTGCAGAACGCGACCTTCTTCAAGGACCTACACGATGCGTTCGACCGACTGGAGGAAGAGTTCAGTGAATTGCCGGTGGTCCTCACCGGAGAGGGCAACGTATTCTCGGCCGGTATCGACTTCAAATACAGCTTCGATGTGTTTGGCAGCCTTGACCAGGAACGCATTCGCCAGTGGTACGCCGAGTACCGTGCAACCAATCTGCGGATCTTCCAGTACCCGCGGCCGACCGTTGCGGCAATCAACGGTCATGCCATTGCTGGCGGGCTCATCACTGCACTGGATTGTGATTTCAGAATTGCTGCGCGCAAGCCGGCCAAGTTCGGCCTTAACGAAGTGCCGATTGGTATCCCGATGCCGGCCGCCTACGTCGAGATCATCAAATATGCGTTGGGCACCCAAGTGGGGGCGTTGACCACCCTGAAGGGTGAACTGTACTCCCTGGAAGAAGCGGAAAAGCTCGGGTTCTTCCATGAAGTGGTCGAGGAGTCCGAACTGTTATCGCGTGCAATTGCCTATGCCCGTTGCATTACCCCGGATTGCAACGTTGCCTACGCGATGTCCAAGAAAGCCCTGCAAGACGCGGTCATCCAACAGATTGAACAACGGACCACGCTGCTCGATAGCGAACTCCCGGCAGGCATGAGCGATGCAGGCAACCGTCGCGCGCAGGACCTGCGTCGCAAGGAAATCATGGGTGCCTGAGGGACCGGGTTCGGCCCGCGGTGCCAGGGTGGCGTCGCGGGTGTCAACGAGGCAAGTAGATGACTGAAATTATCGATGCCTGGATGCAGATTCCTTCCAGGTCGTTCTTGCGAGACCCGTTATTCGACTCGCTCAGGCGTTGGCCGACCGCCTGGCAAGGGTTGGCCGAGCAAGACCGTGACCTTGACTGTGATGAAGTGCTGCAGGGGTTCAGCGAACAAGGGGTGTCCAAGGTATTTGCCAGCGCCTGGGTGGGGCCACGCGGTGAGCTGATTTCCAACGAGCGTGTGGCCCTGGCGGTGCAACGTCGGCCTGAGCAGGTGTTCGGTATCGCCTCGGTTGATGTACGCCAGCCGATGGCTGCAGTCAGGGTATTGAGGCAGTACGTGCGAAACCACGGGTTCAAGGGCTTGCGCATCCTGCCTTGGCTCTGGGGGCTGCCGCCCGACGACCGCCGGTTCTACCCGCTCTATGCGGAATGCATAGAACTGGATGTCACCCTTTGCGTGCAGGTTGGGCATGCTGGGCCCATGATGCCTTCGGAGCCAGGGCGGCCTATTCCGTATCTGGACTACGTTGCGCATGAGTTCCCAGAATTGCGCATCGTCGGTGGGCACATCGGCTTTCCATGGGTATCCGAAATGATCTCGCTGATGATGAAGTACCCTAACGTCTACGTGGATACTTCAGCCTACAAAGCCAGCCGTTACCCTGAAGAATTGGTCAACTACCTGCGTGGGGCCGGGCGGGGCAAGGTATTGTTCGGCACGAACTATCCAATGTTGACCCCCGCCGACTGCCTCGCGGGTGTTGCCTCACTCGACCTGAGCGAGGAAGTATTCAGCTTGTTTCTGGCAGGTAATGCAAAGCGGGCGTTTAAGTTAAGCGATGGATAGGGCGGGAGCTCTCTATTCGCGGATGTAGAGAGCAGACCAGCCGACCATGTAGGCTGCAACAGCTTCTTATATATGGACGATTAGGTGGCGTGGGGCGTTGCCATCTTGAAAGAGTGAGTCCAGAATTAAGGCTGCTCCTGTTTCAGGAATAGATTTAAACCCATTGATTTCAATGGGGCGGAAACCAGATGAGTCTCAGTTCCCGCTCCACTGATCATTTGTTTGAGCTTGAAAGAATATCTGTAAGGTGCTCCCCTAAGGCGCGCCATGCTGCGCTCTTCTCTTTCGCATAATCATAATGTAGATAATGCCTACGGACTTTTGAACCTCCGAGTTGATGGTTTTGGCAGCGGTCGATGATGTCCAGGTTAACACCCAGTTCCTGCATCAGAGTCGCTCCAGTGCGACGTAAATCGTGCGGTGTCCATTCGCCTTTTGTTCCTTGACTTAGCACCAGCGAGTCATCGTGATGACGGCCAGACAACGGTTTGCTGCGATTTTTGAGGCTGCACTGCCGGTCGCCTATCAGTTTGCTGATGGTCTTGGTATCGACGTGGCTACTTTCGTCTCTGCTGGGGAAGCAGAACCGTGTATGCCCGGTGTGTGCTTTCAACACCTTGAATTGCTCTGAAGCGAAAGAGGATAGGAAAACGTGATGATCTTGGCGTTTCCCCTTGTGTCCCTTAGTGGCCTCGGCCGGAATGAACCAGCTCCCCTTTTCGAGATCTAGGTGCTTCCATTCGGCTTTCAGCAGTTCACCGATGCGGCAGAGAGTACCAAGGCAAATCCAGACGGCACATTGCACACGTCTGTTGGCCGGGCGGACGCCAGAGTATTTCTCGCCAGCATCCAGAGCTTCGTACTCGAACTCCAAACGGGCGAAAATATCACGCAACTCGCGAATTTCGTCCGGAGAGAGCAAGCGGTTACGCTCTTCTTGGTAATCGTGATCAAGTAGTTGTTTAACATCTATCAGCTCCGCGGGGTTGCCGTCGACCATTAAAGACCGCCATGGCTTGCGTTTCTCGGCCCAGCGCAGCATCTGGCCAATATCGTTACTTCGAATCACGACAGTGCGGTTCAGCCCGCGGGCTTTCACTGAGCGCAGGACCGTGAGCAGGTCCTTCTCGGTAAGACTACGTAGTGGCTTCTTCCCAATTACGGGGAGTACATCTTTGGTAAAGCTCCGACGGAGCTCTGCGTTGGCATCCTCGCGAGACACACCGTCGCGTATCCAATCCTCGAAGAGTTCAGAAACGGTCTTATTTTCGGCAATGCTCTGCTCGGCTAGAGCAATGGTGGCGGCTACGGCTGCTTGAGCTTCTATGTTGGCGGCTTTGCGAGCAGCTGCGGGAAGAATGCCTTTGGTGGTAACGGCCTTTACTTCGTCACGTTCGGCGCGGATCTGAGCTAGCGATTTTTTGGGCCAACTGCCCAGGCTCAAATCGCGTTTCACGCCTTCGTGTTTGAACTCGAAGCGAAAAATTATGGTGACCCCACGCACTCCAGCGCGGACTTTTGCGACCAGTCCACCGTCCTCTCGGAGAACGGTACCATGATCGTCAGCCGTGAAAGCTTCCAATTTTTTGGCAGTCAGCTTGGCCATGTGTCACCCCCAGCTTGAACCGGTTACCTCGAATTTTACCCCACTTTTACCCCACCGAGTGACTCGGCTGTCGGTGGATTCTGGCGGATCGAAGTGGTAGTCGGTCGGGGCTGTAGTGCCCGATTTTACTAGGTTTTGGCCTGCCAAGGGTGGCTTTTGGCATCCATAAAGAACCACGAAAAATACGCATGGGGTGCAAGGGGTCGAGTGTTCGAATCACTCCGTCCCGACCAAAAATCCCTAAAAAATCCAGTCACTTCGCGGTGACTGGATTTTTTTATGGGCGGCTCTGCGCAAAATGGGCGCAAAACTATCCGGCGAATTCGCCACTATCCAGCTTCTGGTAGTTCCTGGTCATACCGTCAGTCGTATGCCCCGCGATCTTCTGGCCATCCTTCTCCGCCCGCTTGTTCAGGCCGGTCGCCACCAGCACATCAAGGTTGCTCGAGTCCTCGTAGCCCGGTCTTGTGAGGAAGTGGTTGCGGCTGATGCTGTGTCGGTCTGAGCATTCAGCGCACAAGCCAAGGGTGAGTCAGAGCAAGCCGAGCTGCTTCTCGGTGGCTTCAATCAAAGCTTTCTCCACGCATGCGCCGCCCTCGCCGGGGTGGCGTTATCGTCGATAGGAAAGGTTGTCTGAACTGCAAAACGCGCTGGCGGCCCAACGGAAGGCAATCCAGAGGTTGCTACGGTAGCAACAAGGGGTTGTGGCACAGTGGCGTGTTACGGATCGCTGAGGTTTCCAGCGCGTGATGCGGCGCTTTTTGATACTCATGAAGGAGAAACAGAACATGGCGACACTTTCGAGATTGTCACTCATCTGCATCAGCACAATCTTCGTCAGCTCGTTTAGCCATGCTCAGGCTGGCTCGGCTGCGGCAATCGCTGCCCGTTCTCAAATCATGAGCGCGTTCGAGGAGTCGGTGGCGACCCATGCGGAGCCCAACTTTTCAATCTTGAAAACGCTGGACTTCAAGTCCCAAAGCTATCAGGAGACGGTTCAGCGTCTTGGTGTTCGGTTCACGTACCCACAAGGCTTTGAAATCGATGAGCAACGTGACCTGCTGTACGTTCTGCGGTACTCCAATGGCCGGCCTGCTCGCGCCGTGATTGAGAAGTACCGGTGGAGCTCTGGTGAATTGCTCTCGACCTACATCATTCCCGAGCCTCAGGCCTCGGTGTCCGAGGGCCTTGTGGTGACCCAGGAAGAGGGGGGTGATGTAGCCTTCCTGCGATCCGATAGCGCCCTCACGCGCTATCGTCTTGTAGATGATCAATCCGGTTTCGGCACCACGCAAAAGCTTGAGGCGGTTGCAAGCAACGTTGCCCAAAGTTTCTATCACAAAGGTGGCGAGTGGTATGTCGAAAAGTTCAAGACTCCCGAAGATGCCCTCGGGCAGAGCCGCGGTCAGTACTCGGTGCTCGACAGCAGCTTCAAACACGTTCGGGACGTGAATTTTGCGCCGCAGTACTCCGGCTACCGAAACTCCGAGCAGCTCAATCTACCCAAGCACCAGGGTTTCGCGGTAACAGATAACGGCTATGCAATGACCATGGGCGGCTATTGGGCGTCGCGCATGAAGGCAACCCCGTACCACTATTTCGGCGTGAATCTGTTTGACCGGCACGGCAAGATCGTCAAGTCGGAATACATTGCCCCTGAGGCCCTGGTTTCACAGCTATCAGCGATGGGGATTCAGGCTGACACCGTCGAGAACGAGGGCATTCAGGCCTTGAGCAACGGCAAATTGGTGACCCTGCAGGTTGTTCGCACGAAAGGCGAACGGAGCGGGAAACTGCTTTTCCTCACCCTGAGCCCTTAAACCCCATTTTTGGTCGTGATCTGCGGCAAGGAAATTTCGACTGAAGGCGCCGCCCTCGCCGGGGTGGCGCGATTCTGATTGGGCCAGAGATGAGTCACGTTTTGCGGGAGGGGTGGATCTTTGCTATAACGCCCGGCCATTTCACAGGAAGGACCCCCATGAAACTAGCCATTGCTCCGCTCTTCGTTGCCGCACTCGCTATTGGCTTGGCCGGCTGCAAAGAAGACACCGCCGACACTGCCGCCTACGAGCCCACTGCAGAACACTGCCAGCCCGATTACCTGAAAACGCTTCCGGACAACAAGGCTCGCGAAGACTTGGTCGAGAAGTGCATGACCGGTGGCTCGTACAAGAAGTCAGAGCCGAAGACCTGGTAACGTCCGATCATCGTCAGTCAGCGCCGCCTCATCAGGCGGCGTTTTCGTAAGCGTGGATGGCGCTGGCGAGGAGCGCCGCAATTCGTGGTGGTAAGCTTCGCCGCTTACCAAACAAGGAGAGTGGTAATGGGGTTGCGGGAGAGACATAAGGCGTTTCAGGAGTGGTTCACGCCTAAGCGTAGGAGGCGAGCGGGCGGAGCGTTGTTAGCTATCTGGGCTGTCGGTATCTGCGTATACCCTGGCAAGCACTGGATCTACGTAATGATGCCGGGAATCATAGGGTTCTTCAGCGCTTGGCCTCCAGAGCTGCACGATAAGCGTTGAGGCGCTGGCGGGCCGCGCCGGAGGGGCAGGTGGCTTTGCGCTTGATCAGCGCGGCCTTGTAGCTGGCCTTTGCAAGCGGGGCGGTCGGGCACTACTCGCCAACCGAGTCCCGGTCATAGGCCGATTCGCGGCCATCGCGCGTGCGGTACATCCGATATTGCCATTGAAAGTGGAGATTGTGTGCAACGTGCTTCTCCGGCACGATGCAGCCGGCGAATTTTCACCTCAAGGAGTGAGATCTATGAAAAGGATTTTTAAAGCAGGTTTTCTGGCTTTGTTGGCAGCCGGCATGGTGCATGCTGATGTTGGGAGGGAAGAGGCCCTAGATGAGGCAGTGCGTCAGTTCGCTGCGAAGATTGAAACCGAGTGGCAACAGTGCTTAAGAAAGCCGAACACGCGTACGACGCAAGATAGTGATCTGTGCCTGTTAGCGATGGTGCAGGCGGCGAATGAAGGAGTCAAAAAGAAGTATCAGGAAAAAATGGTGACCGCTCAGGATATGGCCGAGCACCCAGATAGGTTTGCATCCTACGAGAAAGTTCCTTCAATGCTCAAAGGCTCTCAGGCGCTGTGGGAGCAGTATGTCAAAACTGACTGCGACGGAATTTACGCGGAGAACGCGGCTGGAACCGCTCGCTCTGGTGAATCCCTCTTTTGCGAATACAAACATGCACTTCATCGCCTGCGCGCACTGGATGAATGGTTCTAAAGCCTTTGGTCTTCCGCCCTTCAATACTCGGCCGTTAGTGGCTTTTTCTGGGGGCAGGCATCTGCGATTGCGCTTGGATCGTTGGGGCCGCTATGCGGCCCTTTCCGACCGGTCCGGCGCCCCGGCAAGGCCGCTCCTACAGAGGGGGCGTCGGGCCTTTAGAGGGGGTTGTGATCAAGAGGTGGCCATCATTCCAAGTTCAGCATCGTCGAGCAGGGCCTTGGCCAGGGCGCAGAGGTAGTGCGAGGCCCAGAGCAGTTGGGGTTTGTCTTCCATCAGGCCGTCGATTGAGAGGTCGCGGGCATAGCCCATCAGTTCCGAGGCTTGTTCGCGGGCGCTTTGGCAGGGGATGCCGGGTTCGATACGGAACAGTGGGTGGGTCTGGTTTTCACCTTGGTAGAAGGTGGTTTTACCGACAGTGAATTTGGTTTCTTCGGTGGCCATGGTTTGATCTCCCTTCAGTGCTGGCTCGTCGGACCCGTCGGCATTTGCAGCTGTGCCAATGCCACTTCAAGCATTCTGCGCAGGGCTTCGAGTTCGTGCACTGACGCCATGATCAACAAGGAGGAGGGCGACTTGGGTTGCATCATCATCGCCTGCTGGGCGACGGCTTCGGCACAGAGTGCGTAGTCTGCAGCCATCATTAGCGTGTCTTCCAGGGAGTGGAAGTTGTGGGGTGGATCGGGGACTATCTTCAGCATGCTTACGCTCCAACAATGGTTGAGCTGCAGCCCGCCTCGCTGTCAAACAAGAAGGTGGCAGCTGTACGCGGGTTGACAGACCGAGATTGTTGGCACTCGGCGCACACGAGGGTGCCCGCACGTACAGCCGCCATAAGCGTATGCACACGGACAACAATCGACGGCCTGTCAAAACCGGTCGCTGGATTGGCAGCGACAGGCCGAGACTATGACTCACGTTTTGCGTGCGCAACGAAAAACAGGCGTCGCGAGTATCTTTGGGAAATGCCCTACAAGAAAGGGGCTAAATCTGATTTTCCAGCGGTTAGGCGTAACTACATGTATCGCGCTCACCGCACAGGGAAACGTAACTCCATGTGAGTGCAAGAATATTCAGAATTAGTTTAAAATTCGCGCCTCTGCCATCTCAAAGGACTGAATTTGTGGTAAGTCAAAATGCCATCACCTGCCCACACTGTCAGGGTCAAAACGTACAGCTTCTTTCTGTCATTCATGCCGCCGGAACCTCTCATTTCCAAGCCACTCATGAGGCGCACTCAGGATTCGGGCCGCGTGTAACTGTTGAAACAACCGGGCGCCAGCAGACTAATCTGAGCGCTAGCGTCGCACCTCCAGGCGCTAAACGTCTGCGGGGCCCGATAGTGCTTACAGTGGTGGGCGGCATCATCCTTTACGATGGGCTCAAATTGTCCTGGGAAGTGGACTGGACCAGGTTCTTCATTGGTGTGACGTTCATCACCATCGGTGTGATCGGATTTGTGCGGCACTGGCGGCACAACGTTGTGCAATATGATCAGTACGAAGAGTGGCGTCGTACCTGGCTGTGCCATGCCTGCAACACGAGATTCCAACCTTCCTAACGTACACCTCAATAGTCGTTAGAGCCCGCCTAGTGCGTAATGCTGTTCACTTAAGTTATTCATCGCCTGTAGTGGGGCCGCTTTGCGGCCCATCGCGGCACAAGGCCGCTCCCACCCGAACTGTGTAGCCTCAAAGGCTAGCGCCGCACCTGTGGGAGCTGGCTTGCCAGCGATGAGGCCGGCACAAGCACCACAAGACAGTTGCTCCCACAACGATCGCTTCATTCTCCCCGCGCCCCTTCAGGGTGCAAAGTGGCCTGAAATAACAGCCTTTATGCACCATCAGTAAGCGTCCAGTGCTAGCTACTACCCCTCAATACGCTTGGATTACAGTTGGCGTAGAAGTTGCTGGCATTTTGGCATCTGTGTCGCTTATGGTGAACTTAATGTCGCTTTCAAGTAGTTCCATGCAGTTGTCATCGAGCGAGCGGGGCTGGCTGCCCTGGTTCGGCAAAGCCGGCAAGTTCAGCATGGGGTGGGCGTGCCGCCTCAATCGTTCGAACTATGGAGAAATCGAGCAGACGTTCGAAGCCATTGCCCAAACGCGGGTGCAGTTGCTGCACAACTGGGCGCGCGAACAATGGGATCACCTGGCAGAGTTGGCGGAATACCTGGCAGCAGACTTCGCTCATGTGCAGCCTTCGGCATTACTCGACAAGCTGGCACAGGCCGAAGACTTTTCCGAACTGAGTGTGATCGACTGCACTGGCAACGTCAGGGTATCCACTTGGCCAAAGCGTGGCAGCACGCGGATCGAGCAGCACGCGGCGTTGGCCCATGGTTTGAAAGCGCCGTTTCTTCACGGGCCTTACAGCGACCCGTTGACCTTGCAGATCGGCCCATCCTCGTCGCGTTTTCACGATGAGGTGACGCTGATGTTCTATCAGCCGATCAGGCACGCGGGCAAAGTCCTTGGCTGCCTGTGTGGTCGGGCCCCCAATGATGTGCTGGGCGACCTGATCCAACGCGAGGCCGGGCATATCTATGCCGAGTCGGGCGACAATTACCTGTTCATGGTGCAGTCACGCTTCGACCCGACCGTGCAGCCAGGCACCGCCTTGTCCCGTTCGCGCTTCGAAGACGGGACGTTTACCCATGGTGAAAACCTCAAGAGCGGCGTGCGTACGCCCTGGAGCACTGTGCAGGTGCAGCGCCATACCGAGTTGGAGTTGCGCTTCACCGACCCCGCGACGCGTGAGCTGCACCCCGGCGTGCGGGAAACCATCCGGCGTGGCGCCAACCTGTTCGTGACGTACCCGGGTTATTCGGACTACCGCCATGTGCCTGTGGTCGGCAAGGGCGTGACCTTCCAGTTACCAGGGTCGCTCGACCGCTGGGGCATGATGTGCGAGGCAGACTTGGAGGAGGTCTACCGCCGCCGTTCGCTGAGCTACCGGTTAATGAAACCCTACGTGGCGAGCATGGTTGGGCTGTTCGGCTGTAATTACCTGGTGCAGCATTACGCCGGATTGCCACAGGGGGTGAACGACGCCATCCAGGCCCTCAGCATGCTCGTCGCTACGCTGCTGTTCGGCGTGCTCGGGCCCAGGCGCCTGGCGGCCAGGTTGAACGGCATGAGCGGTGTGCTGCGTACCATCGCCGAGGGTGAGGGCAACCTGCGCCAGCGCCTGGACACGGGCGCCCTGGCCAATGACGAGAGTGGCGACATGGCGCGCTGGATCAACAGTTTCATCGACCGCCTGGATGCCGTGGTGGGGCAGGTGGTCAAGGCCAGCCGCACGGTTGGCAGCACCAACCAGATGATGCTCGGGCGCAGCCAGGAAGCGAGCGTGAGCTCTGTCGAGGTGGCCGATGCGGTGCACCAGATGATGATCATCATGGAGGAGCAGCTCGGTGAGCTGCAGCAGGCGTCGGTCAGCGCCGAACAGATGAAGCAGGCCATGGACGAGGTGGTCAGCCGCGCCCGCGAGCAGTACCTGGCTGTGCAGGCTGGCACCCAATCGATTCGCGATGTGGTGGCCCGCTCGGCCTCCAGTGTGCAGCTGCTCGACAGCCGCATGGCGCAGATTGGCAATATCACCGGGCTGATCAGCGACATCACCAACCAGACCAACCTACTGGCGCTGAATGCCGCCATTGAGGCGGCACGGGCGGGCGAGCATGGCCGTGGGTTTGCGGTGGTGGCCGATGAAGTGCGCAGCCTGGCGGCCCGCACCGCACGGGCGGCCGACGATATCCGGCACATGGTTGAAGGCCTGCAGAACGAAACGCAGCAAGCGGTGAGCTTTATGGAGGAGGGCGTGCAGAACGTCGATGATAGTTTGCGCCTGGCAGAGGATGCGTCGTCGGAGAACGTGCAACTTCATCAGGCGGTGGAGGGCATGTTCGCCATCATCCAGCAGCTCAACCGCCGCAGCATCGAGTACGGCAAGACCATCGAGCAGGTTAACCACTCCTCCAGCGAGATGCGCCAAACCGCAGTGGTGCTGCAAAACAGCGCGCAGAAGGTAAAGGTGGATGCCGGCAAGCTGCAGAAGCTGGTGGGGCAGTTCGAGGTCAGCGGTGATGGCGAACGGGTCGCTGCTGCTTGAGCGCCGACGGCGCCTCACACAAGTCACCCAGAATTCGCGTAAAAGTGCGAATTCTGGGTTGTCCGCTGCCAATTAGAAGTAGGTAGTTACCCCGGCAAAGTACGCCCGACCGGGTACGTAAAAGCTGGTCGAGTCATCACGTGGGTCTTCATCCAGCAGGTTCTGCACGCCGACGTTCAGGGTCAGCCAGCGGGTGGCTGACCAGTTGGCGGTCAGATCGTACGTGGTGTACGACTTGACGAAGTCGGTGCCCAGGCCGCGTTGCTTGCCCACGTGCTGAGCTGACAATTCTGTGCCGATCCGTTCGGTGATCTGCCAGTCGATGGCGCTGAACAACGACAGTTTCGGCGAGCTGATCAGGTCTTCACCGGTCGACAGGTTGCGGCTTTCGAGCATGTAGGTAGCGTTGGTGCGCCAGCTGGCATTTTCCCACAACGGCACTTTGGTGCTGCCTTCCCAGCCGCGGGTGCGGGCTTCCTCAGCATTTTCAAGCATGGTCCACCAACGGCCCTGGAAATACCCCAGCGGCGCGTACTCGATTTTGTCCTCGAAGTCGGTGTGGAAGTAAGTGAGGCTGGCCTCCCAACCGTCGCGGTCGAAGGAGACACCAATCTCCTTGTTGGTGCTGATTTCTGGGCGCAGGTTCGGGTTGCCGGCCATCCAGCAACTGCCGGTGACGTAACCCAGCGGGCGTAGCGATGTACAACCGCGACCGCCCGAGTTGGTCGCCGCGCCAGCACTGCCTTCTTTCAGGCTGGGGGCACGGAAACCTCGAGACACGCCACCGCGCACCGTCCAGTCAGGGTGAGGGTGATAGACCAGGTAAGCACGTGGGCTGTTATGGTTGCCGTATTCGTCGCTGTGGTCGAAGCGGTTCCCCAACGTCAGCGATAGGTTATCGAGCAGAAACAGCTCGTCCTCGACGAACAGCGCAGAGTAGTCGCCCTCAAGGTCCGCGCCGCCCACCGCTGCCCCTTGGTAATCAACGGGTACGGTGCCCAGCGTGTCGGTGTTGGTCAGTTGCTCACGCTTCCACTGGCCGCCAACGGTGAGGCGCTGGTTTACCAACAGGTCAAACGGGATGTTAAGGCTACCCTCGACGATTTTTTCTTCCGAGTTAGCCTTGCCCTCGCTGAGGTCGTTGTTGAACTTGTTCAGGTAAGCGTCGATACGCGAGGTGCCAAAGCCCCAGTCGCCGTGGTGGGAGACTACGAAGCTATCACGGGTGAGGCGTCCGGCACCGAAGGCTTCACCTACCGTGTCACCCCAGTCGCCGTAGGTTTTCTTCGACGACCACGAACGCTCGACGCCTTGGATCGCTTCGAAGGACAACTCATGGTTTTCGTTGATCTGCCAATTAAGCAACGCGTTGACGCTGTGGTCTTTGGCACCGCCGGCGCCGTCGTTGTAAACGAAGTCACCCAGTGCATCGAGGCGTGGCGCGGCTTCGTCGGCAGCGCGCCGAGTCAGGTTGGCGCCCAGGCGCAGCCCCAGGGAGTCGGTGACAGGGCCAGAAAGGTTAATGCTGGTCTGGTTGGTCTGACCACGGTCGGAATCTTCCGGGATCGTGGTGTTGACGTTGAGCGAGCCGCTCCACTCACGGGACACTTTACGGGTGATGATATTGATTACGCCGCCCATGGCGTCTGACCCATACAACGATGACATCGGCCCGCGCACGATCTCGATTCGCTCAATCATGTTCGGCGAGATCCAGTTGATGTCCTGGCGACCCAGATCACGGCGGTAATTCGTGTCGGCGGAACTGCCGACGCGTTTACCGTCCACCAGGATCAAGGTGTATTTGTCGTCGAGGCCGCGCAGCTTGATTTTCGACTGCTCGCCCACCGGGCCGTAGCCCCCGGTGACGCCGGGTATGCGGCGTAGCAGGGTGTTCAGGTCGTAGACCGGCTGTCGCTCGATCTCTTCCCGGGTAATGACGCTGACACTGGCCGGCGCGTCGCGCACATCAGTGCCGCCGCCCGTGGCGGTGACGAACGAAGCTTCCAGTTCGGTGGCGGGGAGCGGTTCAAGCTCATAGGCTTCCTCGGCCTGGACGGCAGTCGCGGTGAGCAGCGCGACGGTGAGCAGGGCACGGGAAAAAGGTGGGCATGGCATCGTGAAACAGTCCTTGTCGAGCGGTTGGATTCCAGGGGCAGAATGCAATCGGGGCAGGACACTAACGCAAATGAGAATTGTTTAAAAGAAAATGTTAAAAATAATTTACTGAAAATTTACAAAAAATTGACCCAGCGAAGGGGCATTCCAGGCTTACAGCCACGGCTACCTGACGGCAGGCCGTTACCGGCCTGCACACCAAGAATCTGACAGTCCCGAAAGAGCATTCAGGTCGCGATCAATCCACCCAGCGCCACAGCGGCTCATCTAACAGCCCAACACCGCGCAGCTGCGTTTGCCCCTGGATTTTCTCCAGCTCCAGCACATTGCAGCCGTCACAGGCCGACAGCGCCTCGATCAACGGGGCGCTGTGGGATACGACCCAAACTTGGCTACGACGCGAAGCGCGAATGATCAACCGCGCTAGCGCAGGAAGCAGGTCAGCATGCAAGCTGGTTTCCGGCTCGTTCAGCACCATCAAAGACGGCGGCCGTGGCGTCAACAGTGCTGCCATCAACAGCAGATAACGCAGGGTCCCATCCGACAATTCAGCACCCCCCAGCGGGCGCAAAAGCCCGTGCTGATGGAGCTGTACGCTGAACAGCCCACCAGGCGGCGCATCGATCGCCAGGCGACTCCCGGGAAACGCGTCATCCAGTGCCGCTACCAGGTCTTCAACCTCACCAATCTCGATGATGGTCTGCAATGCCGAGGCAAGGTTGCGCCCATCGTGATGCAGAACCGGCGAGCGAGTCCCGAGCTGTGGTTGACGGCAAGGCGCGTCACGGTCGATACGGAAGTGATCGTAGAACCGCCAGCTGTTGATGAACGCCCGCAGCTCCCCGATCTCGGGTGCCTGACGTGGCCGGCCAACGATGTTGAAAAAGCTCTCACAGCTGTCGGCATGTTGATCGAGTACCGTCCAACTGTTTCCCTCCCGGGCACGAACCATCGCGTTTTTACGTTCAACCAGCAAGGACGATGGCCGGTACGCGCCGGCGGCCCAGATGGCTTCGGTTTTGATCTCGGGGTCGAGCATGAATGCGCTGGGATAGGGCAGGGGAATCGGCAGGCCGAGTGAGATGGCAAAGCCGAAATCCTCGGTGGCGAAGCCGAGCCGCAGGCGTTTGGCGTCGCTCGGGTGCTGGCCTTGGATGGGTACTTCACCGCGCTTCATGCGTGCGCTCATCTCAGGCCCCGCCCACCAGGTCGAATCCAGCCCGCCTTCGCGAGCCAGCGCTTCGATCACGCCGCCCTGGGCGGTTTCGGCGAGCAGGCGCAGGGCTTTGTACAGGTTGGATTTGCCGCTGCCGTTGGCACCGGTCACCAAGTTGAGTTGGCCTAATGGCAACACAAGGTGGTTGATCGAGCGGTAGTTGCCGATGGCGAGGGTGGTGAGCATGTGGGGCGTCCCAGCTTGAACTGAGTGGCCGATTGTGGCGGAACTGGAGCGGCCTTACTACCGCGGGCCTTTGCTTGGATCGATCGGGCCGCTACAGGGGGCGGCGTTGGGCCTGTCATTCTGCCGTTACGCGTAACGGTATAGATCGCGCAAAAGCGTACGCACTTCGACAAGCTCGCCGGTCCTCATGTACAAGTCACTCATTGCATATGGAAATCAACCGGAGGGAGCATGGTGTCGATACACCCACTAGCGGCGAATGAATGGCGAGTCTACCGGGACCTGCGTTTACAGGCACTGATCGACTCACCCGATGCCTTCGCAAGCCAATACGAAGATGAGGCTGCCAGAGACGATTCAGCGTGGGCAGCACGTGTCTCTACAGCTGCTGCGTCCGCCAGCGCCCACGTCTTGATTGCCTTTCAGCACACTGAACCCTGTGGCTTGGTGTGGTGTAAATCCTTGGACGCTGAACCCCCTGTCGTTGAGCTTTTCCAGATGTGGGTGAGTCCTTCATCTCGCGGAACAGGCGCCGGCAGAGCATTACTCGATGCCGCCATCGCCTGGGCTGTAACACGCAATGCAGAGCGTGTCTGCTTGGGCGTGACCCGCGCAGACAGCCCGGCAATGCACCTGTACCAATCAAGTGGCTTCTGCCCAGTCGGTGAGCCAGAACCTTTGCGGCCGGGCTCGGCTTTGACATCCCAACCCATGGAGCTGCGCTTGAAGCGCCCTGAATAATGCCGCCCTGAAGCAGCGCCGACTCAGATCCACACGTCGTTCAAGGCTGTGCGCTCACCCCCTTCATGGCCGGTATTCAGCACGCCGCGTGGCTCGATCATCATCAGTTTCGCCTCCCCCTGGGCCGCTGTCCTGTGCTCCACCCCACGTGGCACCACATACAGTTCGCCCGGGTTCACATAGACGCAGCCCTCGGGCAGGTCGATGCGCAACGTGCCTTCAAGCACAAGAAACGCTTCGTCGGTCTCAGGGTGCGAGTGCCAGATGAATTCACCCTCGATTCGCACGACCTTGAACTGGTAGTCGTTCATTTCGGCGACCACCCTCGGGCTCCACTGTCGATCGATCAGCGAAGCCTTTTGGGCCAGGTTTACAGGTTGCAAGTTGGTGTCGGACATGACGGATCCTCTGTAGTTGAGGTAGTCAGCCTATCGAACCCAAAGCGCGCGGCGCTTGTACGATCCTGCAAGTCAGCGCGTAGGCCGCAGCCGTTCCAGCCAGCGCAACGGCGACACGCCATAGCTGCGGGTGAAGTGCCGGGTCATGTGGCTTTGATCGTGAAAGCCCGCAGCCAGGGCTGCATCGACCAGCGTGAAGCCATCCAGCATCAGCCGCCGAACAGTGTCCAGGCGCCGCAGCGTGACAAAGCGGTAGGGGCTGGTGCCGTAAAGGGCGCGGAAGTCCCGTGACAAGCTCCACTGCTCGCGCCCGCTGGCCTGTTCGAGCATTTCCAGGGTGATGCCCAGGTGCAGGTGCTCCATGATGAATGCCCGGGCGCGCTCGGCCGAGCGGTAGTCCAGGCGTTTGCGACCGCGTGGCTTGCCGCCGACTGCACGCAAGGCCATGGCCAAGTCATAGACGGCGTCCTGCTCTTCCAGTGTTTCCAGGGGGTGGTCCAGTGCCTGCACGAAGGCTTCACTGGCGCGGTACAGGCGCGGGTCGCTGGACAGCCCGCCAGCAATGAAGGGTAACGGCTCACCGCTGAGCACGTTTTGGATCAACGCTGGGTCGATGTAAGCCATGCGGTAGCGAAAGCCCGCATCCGTGCCGGCCATGCCGTCATGCACTTCATCAGGGTGCAGGACCAGCGTATTGCCGGGTACGCCGTGGCACAGTGCCCCCTTGTAGTGAAAGCTCTGCACGCCGGCGAGGGTGCGGCCGATCGAATAGGTGTCGTGACGATGCGGATCGTAGCCATGGCTACCGAACCATGCTTCGATCCGCTCTACGCTGCCGGGTTGAGCGCTGCGTATGACCCAGTCGGAGGTGGCTGCGTGGGCTGTTTTACGTTCCATCGAGGGGCTTTCCTGCCGGGTTCCCTGCATGAGTGTCACTTGAAAACGATTGCCTTCTGATTAAAGCTGCGCTCAGGTCAGAGGCCTGAACCCCTAAGCCAGATCGGGGGTCCTAGCGTACAGAAAACGCGAACCAAGGAGGGGTATGTCCAACGTGAAATGCACCCAATCGCTTATGGTATTGCTGGCAGCGGCCACACTCGCCGCCTGCGTCCCCTGGAAGCGCGAGCGCCCCGCCTACGCAGACCTTTGCCAATCCGAATTTCAATTCAAAGTGCCAGGCCTGCAGGGGGAGACTACCCTCTACCTGGAAACCTACCTCTACGACCACGCCGCCCACTGGAGCGACCGGCCAATCGAGCAAGTCCTGCACGTCGAGTACCCCGGCGAGAAGTACGCGCGGCGTGAATTCTATGTGCAACTGATCGCCTACAACAAAAACCGCCAGCGTCCGTCGTCCAGCTCCACCCGCGGCGAGCCGCCGATCCCGATCCTCTACGACAGCCGCCAGGCCTCTATCACCTTCGAAGATGGCTCACGCCTGCAGGCGCGGCCCGAGGTGTACCTAGGCATCGACAAAACCTACGACTATCCGCTCGTTTACCCAACCGCCGCGCGCCCATCGCCCTACGACATCAACAGCGACGAAGTACACCGCAACATCCCCAAGATCACCAACAACAAACGCTACGGCTCCGCTTATGTGATTTTCCAGACGGACAAGTTCGATGCCAATTCCAAGTGGACCATCCACCTGGGCGCGCTAGAGGCTCAAGGCCAGAAACTGCCGATTCCCCCGATCAAACTCTGCTACCAACCTGTGAAGAAATGGATCGGTATCGAGCCTTTGATGCGGCCATGAGGTAATGCGTTTATCGGCATTCCACCGCCGTGGTGCTGCGCCCCTATATTTGAACTGCCCAGTCCTGGGCTGGAAAAGGCCGAATCCAAACTCGAGAAAGGTGTTGGCGAAAATGATCCGAGAAGCGGCGGTTGGATTGCAACCCTCCACCTAGCAATCCAGGCTCGGATCAGGGCGCCGATCTTGAGCCGGGGCAGCTGCACCGCATAGCTAGGATGCTGTCCTTGGAAAGCTATTGCCGAATCAAGCGAAGTTAGCTAAGTTATCGAATTAAGATAACTTCAGTAATCTCGGTATAAATCATGGACCCAGTCGCAAATCCATACTCTCCTGGAGCAGGTGCGCCGCCTTCTGAGCTAGCCGGCCGGGATGCATTGCGAACGCAGGTGAGCGTTGCTATCGCGCGTATTCGTCGTGGACGGGCAGCGAAGAGCATCCTCATGGTGGGTTTGCGTGGTGTAGGAAAGACTGTATTGCTAGAGAAGATGCGTAGTGAAGCGGAGGCTGCTGGGGCTCACGCCATACGTATGGAAGCGCCGGAAAATCGCTCGCTACCCGCGCTGTTGGCGCCTCAGCTGCGTTTGGCGTTGTTGCGTTTAAGCCGAGTTGAAGCGGCTCGGGACTTGGCACAACGTGGGCTTCGCGCGTTAGCCGGCTTTGCAAAGTCTTTGAAGGTTACGCACGCCGACATTGAAGTGGGGCTGGATTTTGAGCCGGAACCCGGTCTGGCTGATAACGGAGATCTTGAAGGCGACTTGGCGACATTGCTTGAGGAGGCCGGCAAGGCTGCTCAACGCGCTGATACTGCCCTGGTGATGTTCATTGATGAACTTCAATATGTACCCGAGGAGCAGTTGGCCGCGCTGATTTCTGCCTTGCATCGATGCGCGCAATTGCAGTTGCCTGTCACGCTGGTGGGGGCGGGGCTTCCTCAGTTACGTGGACGGTGTGGAAACGCCAAATCCTATGCAGAGCGGCTTTTTGATTTTCCTGAGATCGGCCCGCTTGCTGCGGATGCTGCAGGGCGCGCGGTGGTCAAGCCAGCAGAAAATGAAGGGGTCGCCTTTGAGGCGGACGCTGTTGAGAGTGTACTGGCACACACTCTGGGTTACCCGTACTTTCTTCAGGAATGGGGTAAGCACTCGTGGGATGTGGCCACGAAGAGCCCCATTACCAAGGCCGATGTTGAAGCTGCATCCGCACAGGCCATCGCCACATTGGATGAGAGTTTTTTCCGGGTTCGATTCGATCGCCTCACACCGGCCGAAAAAAAGTATCTGCGAGGCATGGCAGACATGGGGCCAGGCCCGCATCGCTCTGGTGATATCGCGGCCAGGCTGGAACGCAAAGTTTCAACGCTTGCACCGTTGCGTAGCGCGTTGATTGAAAAAGGGATGATATATAGTCCGAGTCATGGTGATACGGCGTTTACGGTGCCGCTGTTTGACGAGTTTATGTGCCGTATCATGCCGGGTGAAGACTGGCTGATCACATAAAGTAGTATGAATGGATTCGCGGTTGGTAAATTGTAGTTGGGATAAACAGTGAAGGGAGTTTCACAAAGTGACGGTGCTGGATGGTGTGTTTGCGGGTGTTTTTGTTGCGGTTGTGGCGTGGTGTGTGTGGTTTTTTATTCGCTTTATAGATGATCTTGAAGATCATTTTAGACGGCTTGGGTTTTGTAAAGACCTGAAAGGTGCCCTTAAAGCGGGTCAGCCAACATGGGCCGAAATTTGCGACATCGCAGAACTCCGTAACGTTGGAAAACAGGTAGCGTTCCAGGAAGTAAAGAAAGTACTTCGCGATGTGATTGTTGGTCGTGAGGAAGGAAATGACGTGAAGCCTCATCGTAAACTACTAGAGGGATATCTAGCTGAATATCGGGTAGAGGAGCCATTTGAAGGGCTTCCTAGCAATACCCGGATATCTCTTGAGAGGCTGCGTCAGGACTTGGGGGGCGAAGCTTCTGCACTCCGTTCCTTAACGAGCCACTTCAGAGAGTTGTTGCAGATACACGACGCTATCAACCGGAGGCAACGTTTTTACACATTCGGTGGGTTCTTGGTGGGTGTCGCTGGTTTTTTGTTTGGCGTGGTCATCTGGTTTTTCCCAACTATAGGTCAGACGGCTGAGCCTGCAGCTTTCAAAATTTCGTCGGTTGCTGGCCTACGGGGTGGTGTAGTTTGCATAAATGGTTTTGTTTATTCACAGGGCTCTGACGAAGAGAGTTCACCTTGGTACGGAGTTTATAAACCGATTGAAAGTGAAGCCATAGGGTTGGCGAGTGCCGGTGGAGGCGAGGGTTCACGATCAGGAATTCCTTTACCTTGCAGTACAAAGCCGTAGAACCTGGCCTTGTTTTCGTGGATCATCGTTGTTGACTAAATGCAGCATCTGGGAATGTGGCCTCACTCCCGCGGACTGGCGGGCGAATTCGTTGATTAGGTGCTGGACGCTCATCTCTAGGGACGACAGCCCCAGCGATCTTGATGTGATGTTCTGGGTGGGGGCAATAGTTGTTCGCTATCGCGGATGTGCCTGACTTGGCTCAAGGACAGGGTCGACCCGTCTCCGGCTTCAGTCATCGAATTGCACCGGGAGGCCATGAATCAGCGACCCAGCCCACTTGCTAGAATGACAAGAGTCGTTGAAGTGGGCAGTTACTGCCTATTCCGGCAAAACCGAACACAACCGAACAGGAGTCGGGTGATGAGGCGTGTGATTCTGGCTTTACTACTGGCAGCATCTGGCGCAGCCCAGGCGGGCATTCCGTTACTGAATGCGACATGCCCGGGTAATATCGAGGTCCATGCCGACAAGGGCGGTCCGATTTATATCAATGGCAAGGAAGGAAAGCTGAAGACGTTCAACGAGAACTACTTCGAAGCTAAAGGCAGTGGGGTGACCATTTCGTTGTCCATCAACCCTGACGGCTCGGCGGATGTCTCGTACACCGGCAAGAACAGAGCCAATGGTGTTTGCCAGGTCAAGGGATAACGGTGGCTGTATGGCCAAGGGGCCCCTGCGATGGGCTGCACAGCAGCCCCAATCACAGCCGCACCAAGACTAACTGAAAGGCAGGGTTAATGACTCGCTTGCGATCGGCAAATACCAGCGCAAGGTCTAGGTGATTTCACACAAAACGCGATCCGCCTGAAGGGTCAAAGGCTGGAAGCGTTTTCTGCATGACAACCGTCCGCTCCTCCCCATAAAACGCATCCCGCACTGTGCAAAAGCCCAACCCTGCATAAAACCCTTCCGCCGTAATGGAGGAGGGCACACGCAACACCTTCAGCCCACGCGCAATCGCTTCCTCTTCGATCACTGCCAGCATCTGTTTCCCGACCCCAAGCCCTTGATGCTGGGGTTCGACAAACACACTTCTGACCACATCCCCGTCAAGACTGGCCGTGGCAATCACCTCATCCTCAATCAATGCCACAAACACCAACCGCCGAGTCAGCATCTCAAGAATGGCCGCCGCACTGAAAGACGCCTCGATGCGCGAGATAGTCTCGGCATCATAGTCAGCCGCGTTCGACCCGCGTAAGGCCGCTATCACGACTCGGCTTATGCCCTCGGCATCGTCTGCATTCGCCAAGCGAATAGGGCAACTCACTCTCGCGCCCCCGATGCACTCAACTGGGTTTCCTTCGCCAACTGAATAGCCGCATTGATCGCAGCCCGTGCCTGGGGGCTGTTTTTCCAGCATGTGGAGCCAACGGCCGCTGATGCCTGGGCCAAAATGTCATCGACATTCGCTTCGCTAAGCATCGCCAGCGAATCAATCCCCATCTGCTCTAGGCGAGCGATAACGGTTGGCCCTACGCCCTTGAGGGCCAGCAATGCTGTGTGTTCCGTCAGTGGAAATGGCATCCGTAAACTCCTGTTATCGGCAAATACTGCCGCTGGAGTTTACCAACTCGCTTGCCTGCTGGGGCTAATCAAGTTTCTCCAGTGCGTTGCTTTGTGGTGTTTCCACCGGCTGTTTCGAAAATCGCTTCGGCCCACTTCTGTTTGCCACCCCAAACGGCACATGCACCATCGGCAGGTCGCCGGCCGGTGATTGCAGGTGGCTGCGTTGATCATCGAAGAACACGTGGGGTTTGAGAATCGACAACACCCGGGGCTTTTCCATCCCGCCAAGGAAGAAGCACTCATCCGGCGACACGCCCCAATCCTTCAACGTGGTCACCACCCGCTCGTGCGACGGCGCGTTGCGCGCGGTCACGATGGCGATGCGCAAGATGCGTTTGTAGTTCGGGTCTTGTGCCAGCTTCTGGTCTTCGAGCGTGCGAATGTGGGAGAGCTTGCGGTACAGGTCTGCCAGTGGCCCGGGCTGGTGGGGGATGGCCTTGCGGGCCCGCTCGTGGGCCTGGAAGTCGTCCAGGTTGTCGTTCTGCTTGTACACGCTTTCCGCTTCGTCATCGGCGATCACGCCGTCAAAGTCGAAGGCCACGCGCAGCTCGGTGTCGATCTCATCGTCGTAGATGCGCGTCGGCAGCACCAGGCCAGCGGGGTAGCTGGCGTCGATGGCACGCTGCACGTCGTCTTCGTTGGCGCTGAGAAACAACGAGGCGTTGAAGGCCGGGATGTACTCGTGGGGCGAGCGGCCGGACATGAAGGCGGCGCGGGTGATGTCCAGTTGGTAATGGCTGATGGAGCGGAACACGCGCAAGCCGGTTTCGGGCGAGTTGCGCGAGAGCAACACCACTTCCACGGGGAGTTGGTCGGGGAAGGCCTGGTTGATGCTGAGGAAGCGGCGAATGAACGGGAACGCAACGCCCCTCGGGAAGGGCTCATCCAGGTTTTGCTCCTGGTGCTGGCGGTAAGCCTCGACGCCGTCGGCCTTGTAGATGTCGTCAGACACGGTGAGGTCGAAAAGTGCACTGGAGGCCACGCCAATGACCAGCTTGTGTTCGATGGGGTAGGGCATTGAACGTGCTCCTTGAGGGGTGCAGGTGACGAGTATACGGGTATGCAGGCGGGTGATGGTTAATTGGGGCCGCTCCGCGCCCCTTCGCGGGCAAGCCCACAGGGAAGGCGCATGCTGGCAAACGCGGCACAGATCATTAGCGTTGCCATCGTTAGGCTACTATGTATAATCCCGCCGAAACCCGCATTCCAGAGCGGTTAACCATGGAAAGGCAAGTTTCTTGATGCGTTTCTAGCCGATGCCCTCCAGCGGCACTGCCCGCCATTTTACGCATTGCATTTACTCCGTTGCATCCAGGCCATTGCTGGGCGTTGGCGAAGCCATGCCCCGCAACAGGCTGCACGCATTTCAACAAGGATATTCATGAAAAAGCGTTTCGTTCTCTGTGCCCTGGCCTCCGCCTTGGCAGGTTGCAACTCCGAATACAACTTCGACGAAGTCACCAGCTACACCGGCACTGTCGGGTCGCCGCATGCGCTGTACCTCGAGCGCAAGTCGGGCGAGCGGCTGAACGGCACCGTGGTGCACAAAGTGGGTGACCGGGTGCTGCAGGCGTTCAAGGTCGAAGACGGCAAAGTGGTCGGCGAATGGAAGGAGTTCGACCAGGACGGCAAGCTGCTGGTAGAAGGCCAGTTGCAGGACGGTGCGTTTGTCGGGCCCAAGAAGACCTGGTGCAAGGGCGAGTTCGCCGAGCACCTGGACAACGTCATCACCCTCGAAGGCGGGCGCCGCAGCGAGCAGCACTACGACTGCGCCACAGGCCTGCAGGTCAGTGACAGCACAGAGATCCCGACCGTTGATTTCCGCAAGCGCGCGATCCGTGTCGGCACCCAGCGCGAGTGGAAGGTGATCGATGGCCAGCAGAAGCTCACCCTGCTGGAGACCTTCGCCAGCGATGGCTCCGGCAAGCTCGATGGCCTGGTGGAGCACTATGACTACCAGGGCACATTGAAGGACCGCGCTACCTACAAGGCTGGCGAGCTCGATGGCGTGCGTGAGACCTGGACGTCGTTCACGGATGGCACGTCGGTGCCGGCCACAAAGGTCGAGTACAGCGCAGGCAAAAAAAACGGCCTGTACGAGGTGTACTTCATTCGCGGCTGGCCTGCTGGCACGGTCTCCGAAAAGGGCAGCTACAAGGACGACAAGCAGGCTGGCGTGTGGGTCAACTATCAGCCTGGCTCGGCCCAGGTACGTGATGTCGACAGCCCGCCAGACACCTCGCCCATGGCCATGCGCCTGTGGGACGCCGCCCAGGGCCAGGCGCGTACGTCGGACTGGGCAAAAGAGATCAAGGACCTCGACGCCTTCGCCTACCTGCTGAAAAGCGCCGGCATCAATGTCAATCAACGCCTGCATTACGAGAACAAGCCGCTGATCACCGTGGTCGCCGATAACGCCTACGACTACCTGATCTCGGTTGGCGCCGACCCGATGGGGCGGGATATCAACGGCAACACGCGCCTGATGAACTGCCTGGCGGGCAGCGACTACAGCTCGTGCAGCTTCGCGCACATGATCACCCTGGCGGGCAAGGAAGACCTGAAGGCGCACAACGTCTACGGCGACACCGCGCTGTCGGTGTTCTGCCAGAAAGCCGGCAGCCTGCAACGCCGCCATGGCGCCGGCCAGCAGCCTGAAGCGCTGTTCCAGGCACTGCTCAAGGGCAGCGACGTCAACGCCAAGGCCTACGGCGGCGAGACGGCCTTGCATGCCTGCATGGCCCAGCGTAACCACAGCTACGCCGAAGCGCTGGTCGCGGCGGGCGCTGACCTGAATGCAGCCGATGTCGATGGCACCACGCCGGTGGCCGCGGCCTTCTTCAACAGCTACAACCTGGCGGCAGCCGGGCAGCGGGTGGGCTGGTCCGAGAACGTGATCCGCTTCGCTGCCAGCTACCAGGGCAAGTCCGACTTCACCTTCGACACGCCGCTGGCGGCGTTCGGCAAATCGATTCGCCAGCTGGTGCTGGAAAACGGCGACACGGCCTCGGCGATGTTGATCGACTCCCTGGTGGGCACCGCCAAGGGTTGATTGTTTCTTTCAGGATCTACAGACAAGGATTACCTATGCGTCACTTCAAATACGTGCTGGCAGCACTGCCGTTCTGTGTACTGGCTGGCTGCGGCAACGACGCGCTGGATGGCACCTACGAGGCCACGACCAGCGTGATGGGCTACAGCGCAGGCAAGCAGACGGTCGAGTTCTCCAGCGACTACATCATTGCGGCAGGCAACAAGATCAAGGTCGACGAGTGGGAGCGCAAGGACGACGTGGTAGTGGCCCGTGATGCCAACGGTGTCGCGCTGATCAACGTCCGCGTGCTGGACGGCGGCAAGCGTCTTGAGTCGATTGGTGGCAACAACATGGCCAAGCAAGTGTTCGTGCGCGTCGACTGACCCTACCGGGCCGCTCTGCGGCCCATCGTCGCTGTTTACAGGCAAAGGTTAAGCTTTACCGGCCTTCATTGGGGCTGCTGCGCAGCCCATCGCTGGCAAGCCAGCGATGGGCCGCGCAGCGGACCCATTGGGCCTAACTGACTGGCATTAGGGTAAACCCGCTCCCCCGTTCAAAACCTGACCTGAAGCAACGCCTCTTCCTCCATCCGCCACTATGCTGATCCGGGCATTCTCTCAAGCTCACTCAGACAGACACGGAGGTGTTTATGAAAGCTGCTGTCGTTGCCAAAGGGCGTCGCGTGGACGTGGTGGAGAAAACACTGCGGCCGCTGGCGCACGGTGAAGCGTTGCTGAAGATGCAGTGCTGTGGCGTTTGCCATACCGACCTGCATGTCAAGAATGGCGATTTCGGCGACAAGACGGGTGTGATTCTGGGCCACGAAGGGATTGGCGTGGTCGTGGAAGTGGGGCCGGGTGTCACGTCGCTCAAGCCGGGTGACCGGGCCAGTGTGGCGTGGTTCTTCCAGGGCTGCGGGCACTGCGAATATTGCAACAGCGGCAACGAAACGCTGTGCCGTGAGGTGAAAAACTCTGGCTACACGGTCGACGGTGGCATGGCCGAGGCGTGCATCGTGGTGGCCGACTATGCGGTTAAAGTGCCGGATGGGCTGGATTCAGCGGCCGCCAGCAGCATCACCTGCGCCGGCGTGACCACCTACAAGGCGGTGAAATCATCGAATATCCGCCCTGGGCAATGGCTGGCCATCTACGGCCTTGGCGGCCTGGGCAACCTCGCCCTGCAGTACGCTAAAAACGTCTTCAACGCCCGGGTCATTGCCATCGACGTCAACGATGATCAACTGGCCTTCGCCCGCGAAATGGGCGCCGACCTGGTGGTCAACCCGCGCGACGAAGACGCCGCGAAAGTCATCCAGGCCAAGACCGGGGGCGCCCATGCTGCCATGGTCACGGCAGTGGCCAAGAGCGCGTTCAACTCTGCAGTGGATGCACTGCGCGCGGGCGGTCGCCTCGTCGCTGTGGGGCTACCGCCAGAAGCCATGAGCCTGGATATTCCACGCCTGGTACTCGACGGTATCGAGGTCGTCGGTTCGCTGGTCGGCACCCGCCAGGACCTGCACGAAGCCTTCGAGTTTGCTGCCCAAGGCAAGGTGGTGCCGAAGGTGACCCTGCGCCCGATCGAAGACATCAATGACATCTTCGAAGAGATGCAAGCGGGCAAGATCAAAGGCCGCATGGTGATCCACTTCGCCGATTGAAGGCTGCTGCCTGCCCAGGTGAAGCCGGCCCGCGTGTGCGGGCCGTTTTCAGGGTGGGTTCAAGCCGATCGCTGGGTCCGCAACAGTAACGCCGCCACCGCGCAGCCTATCAGCGCCAGGCACGCCAGGTAGAACGCATCGCTGTAAGCCATCAGGTAGGCCTCGCGCCGAATGGTCGCCGCCACCCCCTCCAGCGCCTGCTGCTGGGCCGGCAGCCAGCTCTGCACAGTTTGGCTTATACGCTCCTGAACGCTGGGCGCGAACACCGTGACATGCTCGTGAATGCGCTCGCTGTGGTAACGCTCGCGCGTGGCCACGATCTGCGTCAGCGCGGCAGTGCCGATGGCGCCCCCGAGGTTGCGCAGCATGGAAAACACCGCCGAAGCGGAGCCCGCTTCTCGCTTTTCCAACCCCGCCACCGCCAGTACCGACAGCGCCACCATGATGAACGGCTGGCCAATGCCGCGTACCACCGTGGATGGGATGATGACGTTGTCGGCGCTGTCGACTGTCAGGCTTGCACCCAGCCAGCAGCCGGCGGCCATGATCAGAAAACCGCTGGCCACCATGAACTTGGCGCTGGTCCAGGCCATCAGCCGTGGCATCAATGGCGCCAGCAGCAGTTGCACCACGCCATAGGCGATCAGCGCCACCCCCACGTCGCGGGCGCTGTAACCCTGCAGTTGGGAGAGGTAGTTGGGCACCAGGAACACCAGGCCAAAGGTAGCCCCGCCAAAGATGAACATGGCAACGCTGGCCACCCCGAAGTTGTACCGCCCCAGCAAGCGCAAGTTGATGAACGCGCGTTGGCCGTACAGCTGCGTGTAGACGAACACCGCCAGCGCCAGGCCGGCGATGATTGACATGCCGACGATGAATGTCGAACCGAACCAGTCCAGCCGGCCGCCTTCTTCCAGCACGATCTGCAGCCCGCCCAGGCCAACGACCATGGCCGTGATGCCCAGCCAGTCGCCACGGCGCAACAGGGTCAGTTGCATGGGTTTGGCCTCGATCGACCAGGCGATGGCGAGCAGCAAGGCGATACCGGGGAACAGCTGCAGGTAGAAGATCCAGCGCCACGAATAGACATCGGTCAACCAGCCGCCAATGGAAGGTCCGGCCGCCTGGGCCACGCTGTTGGCCAGGCTGAACAAGGCCATGCCCATGGCCATCTTGCTGGCGGGCAGTTCGGTGATGATCAGCTGGAAGGAGAGGGGGATCAGCACGGCGCCGGCAGCGCCCTGAATCACCCTGAGGGTGATCATCGCCTCAAGGTTGGGGGCCCACGAGCAGGCGATCGACGCCAGCAGGAAGATGAACGAACCCGTCCACATCACCCGGCGCATGGAAAACACTTCGACCAGCCAGGCCGTCAGCGGAATCATGACGATTTCCGCCACCAGGTAGGCGGTGGAAATCCACGAGCCTTCCTCGAAGCTCGCGCCCAGCGAGCCGCGGATCTCGGGCAGCGCCGCGCTGGTGACGTGCACGTTCATGCCAGCCATGAAGCAGCCGAGCAGGCCGCCGAATACGGCCACCCAGGCGCGTAACGGTACGCGTTGCTCATTGCTCATCGGCAGGCTCCACGGGGCGTGTGTCGACCGTGGTCACCACCGACATGCCGGGCAGTATCTGCAGGCCGTCTGCCGGCCGGTCGAGGACGATGCGCACCGGAAAACGCTGGACGATCTTGGTGAAGTTGCCAGTGGCGTTGTCCGATGGCAGCAGTGCGAAGACGTTACCGGACGCCGGCGAGAAGCTGGCCACGTGGCCTTGCACAGGCTGGCTGGAAAAGCTGTCGACACGGACCTGCACCGGTTGCCCTGGGCGCATGTGTGCCAGCTGGGTTTCCTTGTAGTTGGCAACCACGTAGGTCTGCTGCAACGGCACCACCGCCAGCAGCGGCTGCCCAGGCACCACGTACTGCCCGGCGCGCACACGGCGCTGGCCGACCACGCCGTCGATGGGCGCGCGCAGGACGGTGTCCTGTGCGTCCTGGTCGGCCAGCGCCTGCCGGGCCTGGGCACGGCTCAGGCCTGCTGCCCGTTGCTTGATCTCGGCATCGGCCGCCAGCGCCTGTGCCTTGGCCATCGCCAGCTGCGAGCGCTGTTCACGCAAATGTGCCTGCGCGCCTTGCAGCGCGGCAGCGGCTTGCACGGCGTTGGCGTGGGCGGCTTCCAGGCGCTGCACGGTGGCTGCGTCATCGCGCACCAAGCCACGGTAGCGCTGCATGTCCAGCTCGCTGCGCTGGCGCTCGGCGCTGGCACTGTGCACGGCCGCTTCAGCCTGGACGATGGCCTGCTGCTGCTGGTTGATGCGTTCGGCGGCCACTTGCTGGCGTGCCTGGGCGGCGGCCAACGCGGCGTGCGCTTCGGCCACGCCGGCAGTGGCCTGGTCGAGGCGGGCGCGGTAGTCGCGGTGCTGCAGGCGTACCAGCACATCGCCGGCTTTGACGGCCTGGTCGTCCTCTACTTCCACTTTGGCCACATAACCGGCCACGCGCGCGCTCAAGGCTACCCAGTCGGCACGCACGTAAGCGTCATCGGTTGTTTCCAGGTAGCGCCCCGTGGTCAACCAGTACCCGCTGAATGCCAGCGCTGCCAGCACCGTCAGGCCACCACCGGCGTACAGCGCCAGGCGGCGACGGGTAGGCCTGGGGGCGGTGGCAACTGCCTGGGCCTGGTCATCGGGCAGCGGGTTCTTGCTAACGGCAACATTCATGATTGGCTTCCAGTCTCGGGGGTGGAGCGGTGCACCTGGCTTGGGGCCGGTGCTGGTGACGACTGCCAGCGCCCGCCCAGGGCGCGGAACAGGTTGATCTGGGCACGCGCCAGGCGGCCTTGGGCCACGACGTGGCTGGCCCTGACCTGGATCAGGTCGCGCTCGCTGTCGAGCAACGCCAATGCATCAACGGTGCCTGCCTGATAGTTGCGTTGCGCGAGGGCAAAGCCACGCTCGCCTTGCGCCAGGGCCGCACCCAGGGCCAGTGCCCGTTGGCGCTCACCCTCAAGGCGCGCCAGTGCCTGGCGCACATCCTTGAGTGCCGCCAGCGCTACCCCGCGGTAATGGGCGACCTGCGCGTTTTGCAAGGCCTGGGCCTTGTTCACCCGTGCGCGGTTGGCTTTGATATTGGGGAATTCCCAGCTGATCAACGGCCCGATGGCAAACATCACCGCGCGGCTGTCACCCAGGTTGGCAAGGTGGTGGTCCGACGAGGTCAACGAGGCACCGAAGCTGACTTTCGGATACAGGTCGGCCTTGACGATATCGACTTCCAGGGCGGCAGCCTGCAGTTCGCGCTCGGCCTTGCGCATGTCGGGCCGGCGTTCGAGCAGGCGCCAGGCGTCGCCAGCGGGCAACGGCGCGGCGAGGGTCGGGATGCGCTGGCAGGTGTCAGTGTCGTCCGTGAGCGTTGTCGGGTCCTGGCCACTGAGCATGCTCAGTTCGTACAGCGCCATCTGCCGGCGTGCCTCCAGCATCGGCAGCTGCGCCCGCACCTGCTCGCGCAACCCCAGCAGGCGCACGCTATCGAGCTCCGTAGCGATCCCGGCCTGCCGCTGGCGGTCGCTGAGCTGCACACTGCGCTCCAAGGTGCTCAGGGACTGCCTGGCCGCGGCGATGCGGGCACTGTACACGCACTGGTCGATGTAGGCCCGGGTGGTCTGGCTGACCACGTGCAGCTGCACCAGGTCCAGGGCATCGCGGCTGGCCTCGGCCTGCACTCGCGCCCGCTCGATGGCGGCGCGCACCTGGCCCCAGACATCGACCTGGTAAGCCAGCTCGATGGCCGGGTTGAAGGCCCATTGCGAGGGCGCATGGCTGTCGGTCGCCTCGGCCAGGGTCTGGTCATCGGCGCTCTTGCCATAGCTCGCGCCCATGCCAATGGAGGTGGACGGCCAGCGCCGGGCATCGAACTCGCCAATGCCGGCGAGCATGGCCTGCACGTTGGCTTCGGCCTGCGCCAAGTCCTGGTTGTGCGCCAAGGCTTGCAGCACCCAGGCATTGAGCTGCGGGTCGTGGTACAGCGCCCACCAGCGCGCGGGCAGCGCCTGGTCGCTGACGCCGGCAGGCAGGTGCAGTGCAGGGGTTGCCTGGAATACAGTGGGGGGCACGGCGTTTGTGGGGTGCCCGGTGCAAGCCGTCAGCACGCCGAACAAGCCGAGGGCGGCGGCGCGCCCGGCAGGGCAGGAAAGGGATCGTATTGGCATCACGCAAAGTCGTATGAGGGGTCGTGAAGCCAGCTTATCGAGGGGCAGGGCGGCCCCGCTGCCGCAAGCGGGACAACCGTGCGCGCAACTGGGACAACCTCAGCCTCGGCGGTCAGTGCGTGGGCGCGGTGCCGGTGCCCAGCACGCTGATTTGCCAGGCGCTGGGGTTGTAGCCAAGGATGCGCTTGAACATTGCGGCGAATGCGCTGGCGCTTTGGTAGCCGTGCTCCAGCGCCACGTTCAGGATTGGCTTGCCATCGGCCAGGCACTGCTGGCTGAGGATCATGCGGGTGCGGGCCCGCCACTCGCCATACGACATCCCCACCTCACGCTGAAACAACCGCGCCAGGGTGCGGGCACTCATGTTCAACTGCGCGCCACACTGCTCCAGCGTCAGGTCCTGGGCCGGGTCTTCGAGAAACCCCTCGCACCAGGCGCGCAGCCGCGCATGCTGCGGTACCGGCACATAAGCGTCGATGCGCTCGGCCGTCTCCAGTTCACGCTGGATCAGTGCCCGAGCGTGCTCGCCCAGCGGCTCGTCGCGTTGCAACATCCGTGACCCCGCCAGGATCAACTCGCGCAGCAGGCCGGAGACCGCGATCACATGGCAGCGAGTCACGTGCGACCCCAGCAGCAAGGTGCGCATCGACACTTCGCCTTGCATGCGCACTTCGTGGCTCATGCCGGCAGGTATCCACAGCGCCTGCCCGCGCGGTATCACCCAGTTGCCGCCATCGCTGCACACGCGCATCACGCCGTTGGCGGCATACATCAGTTGATCTTCGGCATGGCAGTGGCTGGCAACCACTTCGCCGTGTCGGTAGTCCATTCCCAAAGCTTGCATGCCAATCTCCTCGGGCCGTGTGTGGCGAGCAGGGGTAACGATTGGATCCAATGCTATCGCAAGGCGTTCAGGCGGGGTTGCTAAGTGTTCGCGTGCAACGCAGAAATATGCGCATGAATTGCGCTCAGGGTGTGAATCGTGGCGGTTCGTGGCGGGTTGGCCAGCCCTGGTGATGCTGGACCAGGAAGTCCACGAACACCCGCACCCGTGCCGGCATCGCCGGGCCACCGACGAATACGGCGTGTATCGGCTCGCGGTCACCGGGGTTGTAGGCTTCCAGCACGGGCACCAGTTGCCCGTTGTTGAGGTCATCGGCCACTGTGAAGGTGCCGATGCGCGCGATACCGGCCCCCAGCCTGGCAAATTGGGCCAGTGCCTCGCCGCTGCTGCACTCCAGGTTACCGGTCACTTTCAGGGCAAAGGCGTGCCCGTCCCGGCGAAACGGCCAGTCGGCTTCAGCGCGGCGGAAGTTGAAGCGCAAACAGTTGTGGCGGGCCAGGTCTTCAGGTTCCACCGGGGTACCGCAGCGTTGCAGGTAGTCGGGCGAGGCGACGATCACTTGACCGGTGTCGCCAATGTAGCGGGCGCTCAGCGAGCTGTCCGGCAGGTGGCCGAAACGCAGCGCGACATCGGCCTGGCCGCCGGCGATGTCGACCACTTCGTCGCTTAAGGTAAGGTCGACCAGCACTTGCGGGTACAAGGCGCTGAACTGCGCCAGCAAAGGCACCACCGTCAGCCGCGCATGGCCCAGTGCGGCACTGACCCGCAGCCGGCCCCGCGGTACACCTTGGTCGGTGATGGCATCCTCGACCTCATCCAGGTCGGCCAGGATGCGCCGTGCGCCGCGCAGGTAGGCGTCGCCCTCTGGAGTCAGCGTGATGGCGCGCGTGGTGCGCAACAGCAGGCGAGTACCCAGGCGCTGTTCGGTACGCGCGATGATCCGGCTGACAGCCGACGGCGTCAGCCCCAGCGCACGTGCCGCCGCAGACAAGCTGCCTTCTTGCGCCACCTTGGCAAAAATCTCCATCTCTCCAGACCTTCCGGTGAAGTCCATTTGTGCCTCGTGCGCAAAGGTGGTTGGCAAAAATGCAGTCTAGTGTCCGCATGAAACGGATCGTAGCATTTCAGGCACAGATAAGGAGCCGTTTCATGCGCATCAATCCACCCCTCGTCGCACTCGCCATCGGTGCCTTTGGCATCGGCGTCACCGAGTTCGCCCCCATGGGCATGTTGCCCAGTATTGCCACCGACCTTGGCGTGTCGATCCCCGCAGCCGGGCTGCTGGTCAGTGCCTACGCCCTCGGCGTGCTGATCGGCGCCCCGCTGATGACCTTGGCCACCGGCAGGGTGCCACGGCGTTACCTGCTGATCGGGCTGATGGCCATTTTCACCCTGGGTAACCTGATGTCGGCCCTGGCGACTGACTACGCCAGCCTGATGGTTGCCCGCGTGGTGACCTCGCTCAACCATGGCGCGTTCTTTGGCATTGGCTCGATCGTCGCGGCCAGCGTGGTGCCGCCTGAAAAACGGGCAGGGGCCGTGGCGGCCATGTTTATGGGGCTGACGCTGGCGACCATCGGCGGTGTGCCGCTGGCCACCTGGTTTGGCGAATTGCTGGGGTGGCGTACGGCCTTCTGGGGCATTGCGGGCCTGGGGCTGATTGCGATGACGACGCTGTGGTACGCACTGCCTAATGTGCCGCTGCCGAAAAGCGACGGGGTGATGGCCGAGATCCGCGTGCTAGGCCGTGGCCCGGTACTGGCGGCGCTGGCACTGACCGTGGTGGGTTCCAGTGCGATGTTTACCGTCTTTACCTACATTGCGCCAATCCTGCACAGTGAAGCCCAGGCCTCCACACCGTTCATCACCGCCATGCTGGTGTTGTTCGGTATTGGCCTGACGCTGGGCAACGTGTGGGGTGGCAAGGCGGCGGACCGTTCGGTTGACCGCACGCTGATCGTCTCGTTGGCGGTGCTGATTGCCGTGTTGCTGGTGTTCCCGCTGTTGATGCCCTGGGCACTGCCTACCGCACTGGCGGTGCTGGTGTGGGGCGCTGCCAGTTTTGCCCTGGTACCGCCGCTGCAGATGCGCGTGATGGAGGCCGCCAAGGAGGCGCCCAACCTGGCGTCTGCGGTGAATATCGGGGCGTTCAACCTGGGCAATGCGATCGGTGCCGCGCTGGGTGGCGCGGTGATCAATGCAGGGCTGGGCTACCCGGCGATTTCCCTGGCGGGTGCGTTGATGGCGGGGTTGGGCCTGGTGATGGTGTTGCTGTTTGCCTGGCGCTCGCGGGCCGTCCAGGCCTCACCGCTGGCCACGCTTTAAGGGTGTAGGAGCAGCCTTGTGCTGCGAAGAGGCCGGTGGCAACACCGTGGATCTTCGCTGCGGGTACGGGCCTCTTCGCAGCACAAGGCTGCTCCTACCTCAATCGCGCCTGGCCTTGGTATTACGCAAGGTGTGCGGGCAAGGCGTTGCCGCTGGTGTGGGGCGCTGCCAGTGATGGAGGCCGCCAAGGAGGCGCCCAATCTAGGCAATGCGATCGGTGCCGCACTGGGTGGCGCGGCCCTGGCGGGTGCGTTGATGGCGTGGTTGGGCCTGGTGATGGTGTTGCTGTTTGCCTGGCGCTCGCGGGCCGTCCATGCCTCACCGCTGGCCACGCTTTAAGGGTGTAGGAGCAGCCTTGCGCTGCGAAGAGGCCGGTGGCAACACCGTGAATCTTCGCTGCGGGTACGGGCCTCTTCGCAGCACAAGGCTGCTCCTACCTCAATCGCGCCTGCCGCTAGTACGCAGCGTCCAGTGCAATCTCCACCCCTTCAAATTCCGCCATCGCATCCCGCATCGCTTCGCAAAAATACGCCCACGAAGCCCGGTCAAACAGCAGCTGCAAGGCCGGCACTGCTTCACGCCCGACATTCATCACGATCACATTGATCCGCGCCGCCGATGTCTGCGCCACGGCCCCGACCGGGAACGCCTGGGCACGCAGGTCAACCCCGCATAGCTTGGCCATCACCGCGCTGCAATGCTGCCCCGACAGCTGCAGCCAGGCGTGGCTGTCCTGGCGCGGCAGCAGGTAGTTGCGCTGTGCGTCCTGCACCCAGTCGGCCTCTTCGGCGGCAATCCGCGACCCTTGGTCGGCGAAACTGCCCAGCAGCAGGTATTCGGTGGCCGACAGCCGCGCCACCCAGCTACCGTCGTCCTGGCGCAGCGCCTGGTTGGGCTGTGGCGGCAAACGATAGCCGCGGGCGTGCAGGTAGGCCGCGCTGTCGGCGCCACGAAAACCCACCCGCGCCAGGTCGGTCAGGTCGGTCAGCGCGCAGGCCAGCAGTTGCTCGGCTTGTGGCTGGGGAGAGAAGCACTGTTCTGTCTTCAGGCTAGTCATGGCTCACAGCTCCTGGCGCAGGTTGTCGGGATCATGGAAGGGCAGTTGCACCACCTTGGCATTGACCATCACACCGCCCTCCACGCGGATCGGGATGTGCATGCCGGGGGTGGCCTGGTGGGCGCCGGCGTAAGCCAGGCCGATGATCTGCCCCAGGGTTTGCGAGTACTCGCACGAGGTGACGTTGCCGCTGATGTCCGGGCCGTCCAGCACCAGGTGGCCTTCCAGTGGCTGCGGGCTGCCCTTGGGCAGCGTGAACCCAACCAGCTTGCGCTTGAGTGGCTGCGCTTCGAGGATCTCGATCGAGCGCTTGCCGACGAAGAACGGTTTCTTGCGGCCGATCGCCCACTGCATGTCGATTTCGGCGGGGTGGGTCATGCCATCGGTGTCCTGGCTGATGATCACATGGCCTTTTTCCAGCCGCAGCAGGCGCTGGGTCTCGACACCGAACGGGCGAATGCCCAGCCCGGCGCCTGCTTGCATCAAGGCGTCCCACAGGCGTTCGGCATGGCGTGCCGGCACATGGATTTCATAGCCCAGCTCGCCGACGAAACCGACCCGCAGGATGCGCGCCGAAATGCCCGCCACCTTGCCCAGGCGCACGCCCAGGTAAGGGAAGGCCGCGGCCGACAGTTCCACGCCTTCGCACAGCGTGGCCAGCACCTGGCGCGACAAGGGGCCGGCCAGGTTGACGGCGGCCAGGGCGGCGGTGACGTTGGTGATGTCGACGTCCAGGCGCCACTGCGCGTTCCACTTGAGCATCTGCTGGTAGATACGGTCGACGCCACTGGTGGTGGCGCTGACATAGAAGTGCTGCTCGGCCAGCCGTGCGCAGACGCCGTCATCGATCACCACGCCGTGCTCGTTGGTCATCAGTGCATAGCGGGTGCGGCCGATCGCCAGTTTGGCGAAGCCGAAGGTGTACAGGCGCTCGAGCAGCTCTGCCGCGTCCGGGCCGCGCACGTCGAGGCCGCCGAGGGTGGAGACGTCGATCAGCCCGACCTTCTCGCGCACATGCCGCGCTTCTTCCTGCATGCAGCGTTCGCGGTCCTCGGGCTTGCCGTAGTAGGCCGGGCGCTGCCAGATGCCAGCAGGCATCATTTTCGCGCCTGCTTGCAGGTGGCGGCGGTGCATCGGTGTCTGCCGGTACGGGTCGAAAGCGCGGCCGGCGACATGCGCCAGCTTTTCCGCCTGGAACGGGGGGCGCGCCGTGGTCACGCCGGTTTCGCTGATGCTGCGGCCGGTCGCCAGCGCTACGAGCCGAGCCGTCGGCAAGGCCGAGTGACGCCCCTGCGATGGGCCCATGCCGACCGTGGAAAAGCGCTTGACCAGTTGCACGTCGCGGTAGCCGCTGCGGGTGGCGTTGACGATATCGCGCACCTGCAAGTCTTCGTCGAAGTCGACGAAATCCTTGCCCTTGGGGTGCGGGAAGATCGGCCACGGATGATTGACCTTGGCCTCAGCAACGAAGCTTGCCTGCGCAGGGGCCTCCAGGCCAAGCGCCGCCAGGGCCTCGCTAGCTGCGCGGGTGGCGTCCGTGAGCACATTGCTCAGCACATGCCGGCCGTTCACCGAGCCTGCGATATCCAGCCCCGCCGGTAGGTTGCTGATGGCGAACTCGTCGCGGTTGACGTCATAGGCCAGCTTGCCGCCAGCCTGGCACAGCAGTTGGTACACCGGCATGTAGCCGGCCGACATGCACAGCAGGTCGCAAGCCAGGCGCAGGCCATGGTCGCCGACCTTGCCCTGGCCGGTGATCGGGCGGATATCGACGCCAGTCACATGGCGCATGCCCTTGTCGTGCAGGGCTTCATAGACGGTGCTGCCCAGATGAATGGGGATATCGCGCCGTTTCAATTCTGCAGCCAGCGCGGCATCGGCGGGCGCGGCGCGCATGTCCACCAGGGCGGCAATGGCCACACCTTGCTCCTGCAGGTCGAGCGCAGCCAGGTAGCCGTCATCGTGGCCGGTGAGGATCACCGCCCGTTGCCCCGGCTTGACCGCGTACAGCTTCATCAGCCGTTGCGCGGCGCTGGTCAGCATCACCCCGGGCAAGTCGTTGTTGCGAAACACCACCGGCTGGTCGAATGAACCCGCCGCCACCAGGCAGCGCGTGGCGCGTACCTTATACAGGCGCTTGTGCTGAATCACCGGCAGGTAGTTGTCGGTGAACCAGCCGTTGCAGGTGGCCTCGAGCAGCACGTGGATATTCGGGTGGCCCTCGACAGCCGCCAGCAGCTCCTGGCGCAGGCTGGCCGCGCGGGTGCCGGCGATGTCGAAGCGGGCGTAGGTCAGCGAGCCTCCCAGCACCGGTTGCTGCTCGATCAGCAGCACCTTGGCCCCGGCGTTGGCCGCGTCCAGCGCCGCGCGCAAGCCGGCAGGGCCACCGCCGATCACCGCCACATCGACGAACAGATAGGCCTTGTCGTAGTACTGCGGCTTGAAGCCGAGGTCCAGCACGCCGAGGCCGGCCTTCTTGCGAATCAGCGGCTCCCAGACCTTCCACATGCCCTTGGGCTTGTAGAACGAGCGGTAATAGAAGCCTACCGGCATGAACCGCGAAAACGTGCCCAGGTAGGCGTCACGGTCGTGTTCCAGGCTGCCGTTGAAGTTCTGCCCCTCGACCACCTGCCCATCACGCGCCGCCTCCATGTCGGCCAGCACGTTGGGTTCGTCGGGCAGTTGCACCAAGGTGTTGGCATCCTGCCCGGCCAGGCTCAGCGGGCCTCGCGGGCGGTGGTACTTGAACGAACGCGACAGCAACCAGCGGCCGTTGCCGAGCAGGGCACTGGCGATGCTGTCGCCGGCAAAGCCCTGGCAGGCCTGGCCATCGAAGTTGAAACGCAGGGGCCGCTCGCGGTCGATCAGCAGGCCCATGGGCGCGGGGAGGCGAGTGTGGCTGTTCATCCGGCGATCTCCGGGGTGGCGGCGGGGGTGAAGTCGACGCGGCGGTCGAACAGTTCTTTTGGATCGAAGGTGCGCAGCACCTGGTCGCTGACGGTGTGGCGCTCGGCCAGGAACCAGTAGCTGGAGGCGTTGTGCAGCCACCACTCGATGACTACACCGGCGTGGTTGTCGCTGTTGAATACGTAGTCGGCCCATTCGGCATCGCTGCAGGCGGCCGGGTCGGGCATGTGCTTGAACTCGCCGCCGTAGGTGAATTCGCTGATGTTGCGCGGGCCGTTCAAGGGGCAGGTCAGGATCTTCATCGTGCGTTCCTTTTAGTGGCTGGCGGCGGTCGCGCCCATTTCGTTGACTTGCTGGAAGCGGCTGAAGCGCTCCAGGGCGAAGGGCGCGATCATCTCTGGCACCTTGCCGCCACTGGCGACCAGCTCGGCCATGGTTTTGCCGCAAATCGGCGTGGCCTTGAAACCCCAGGTACCCCAGCCGGCGTCCAGGTAGTAGTTGTCGACCGGCGACAGGCCCATGATCGGGCTGTAGTCCGGCGTCATGTCGGTCATCCCGGCCCATTGGCGCATCAGCTTGGCGTTGGCCATGAACGGGAACATCTCGATGGCGTGGGCCAGCAGGCTTTCCTTCAAATCGAGGGTGGAGCGGGTGTTGTACAGCGGGTACGGGTCGGACCCGCCGCCGAAGACGATCTCGCCACGGCTGGTCTGCTGCACGTAGCAGTGCAGCGCCGACGAGCTGACCAGCGGATCGAGAAATGGCTTGAACGGCTGGGTGACCATGGCCTGCAGCGGGTAGGTATGGATCGGCGCACGGATGCCGGCCTTGGCCATCAACAGCGAACTGGCCCCGGCCACGGCCTGCACCACGCAGCCGCACTGCACCGTGCCACGGTTGGTCTTCACCGCTTCGATGCGGCCATTGCGAATCAGCAGGTCCTGCACCTCGGTCAGTTGATGAATCTCGACCCCGCGCTTGGCGGCCTGCTTGGCGTAGCCCCAGGCCACCGCGTCGTGGCGTGCGGTGGCGCCGTCGATGTGCCACAGCCCGGCCAGCACCGGCAGGTGGCCGGGGTCGAGGTTCAGGCTCGGCACCAGTTCGCGGATCTGCTGGCGGTCGATCATCTCGGTGCGCCCGCCAAAGTGCTTGTTGACCTCGGCACGCTGGCGGAAGGCGCGCACGGTGGCGTCGGTGTGCGCCAGGGTCAGCTGGCCGCGCTCGGAGTACATGATGTTGAAGTCGAACTCGTTGGACAGGTTCTGGAACATCCGCACCGATTCTGCGTAAAAGCGCACGCCTTCACTGGTGAGGTAGTTGGAGCGAATCACCGCCGTGTTGCGTGCGGTATTACCGCCACCCAGGTAGGCCTTTTCCAGCACCGCGACGTTGGTGATGCCGTGGTACTTGGCCAGGTAGTAGGCGATGGCCAGGCCGTGGCCGCCGCCGCCGATGATCACTACGTCGTAGCGCGGTTTGAGTTCGCAGGGTGGCGGCAGGTCGACCTCCACCGGGTAGTCGGCGCTCAGGCCGTATTTCAGCAGGGCGAAAGGCATGCGGTGCGCTCCTGGTGGGCGGCCTGTTGTTGCAGGTCGAGGGCGAGCAGGGTGTTTTTCATCAGGTAGGCGATGGTCATCGGGCCGACGCCACCGGGCACTGGGGTGATGCCGGCGACCTGGGGCAGGGCAGCGGCGAAATCGACATCGCCGACCAGGCGGCTGCGGCCGTCTTCATCGATGCGGTTGATGCCGACGTCGATCACCACTGCGCCGGGCTTGAGCCAGTCGGCGCCGATCAGGCGCGGCTTGCCCACCGCAGCAACCAGGATGTCGGCCTGGCGGCACATCGCCGGCAGGTCGTGGCTGCGCGAGTGCACCACGGTCACCGTGCAGTCGGCTTGCAGCAGCAGGGCGGCCATGGGTTTGCCGACAATGTTCGAACGCCCCACCACCACCGCATGCTTGCCGCGCAACTCACCGCAAGCATCGCGCAACAGGCGCATGCAGCCACTGGGGGTGCAGGGGGTGAGCACGTCGCGGCCCTGGGCCAGGCCGCCGACGTTCTCGCTGTGGAAGCCGTCCACGTCCTTGAGCGGGCTGATGGCTTGCAGCACGCGGTGCGCGTCGATGTGTGCCGGCAAGGGCAGTTGCACGAGGATGCCGTTGACCGCGTTGTCACGGTTGAGCCGGTCGATCAGGGTCAGCAGGTGGGCTTGAGACGTGTCTGCCGGCAGGCGATGTTCCAGGGAGCGGATGCCCACTTCCTCGGCGCGCAGCACCTTGTTGCGTACATACACCTGGCTGGCGGCGTCGGCGCCTACCAGCACCACGGCCAAGCCTGGTTGCACACCGCCCTGGCGCAGGGTGTGCACCTGCTCACGGACCTCGGCCAGCACCCGCGCCGCCGTTGCCTTGCCGTCGATCAGCTTGACGCTGGGGAGGGCGTTCATTTGAAGATCACCGTGCGGTCGTGGTTGAGGAACACCCGGTGTTCCAGGTGGTACTTCACCGCACGCGACAGGGCGATGGTCTCGGTGTCACGGCCTATGGCTACCAGGTTGTCGGGGGCGTAGGCGTGGTCCACGCGCTGCACTTCCTGCTCGATGATCGGCCCTTCGTCGAGGTCGCTGGTGACGTAGTGTGCGGTGGCGCCGATCAGCTTGACCCCGCGTTGGTAAGCCTGGTGGTAAGGCTTGGCCCCTTTGAAACCGGGCAGGAACGAATGGTGAATATTGATCGCCCGGCCCGACAGTTGCCGGCACAGGTCGTCGGAGAGGATCTGCATGTAGCGCGCCAGCACCACCAGCTCGGTGCCGGTGTCCTCGACGATGCGCATCAGTGCGGCCTCCTGCTCGGCCTTGGTTTCTTTGCTTACCGGCAGGTAGACGAAACGGATGCCCTGGCGTTCGGCCATGGGGCGCAGGTCCAGGTGGTTGGAAACCACGGCAGTGATGTGCATGTCCAGTTCGCCCTTGGCGTGGCGGTAGAGCAGGTCGGACAGGCAGTGGTCGAACTTGCTGACCATCAGCAACACACGCATTGGCCGGGCGCTGCTGTGCAGGCTCCATTGCATGTCGAAGCGCTGGGCGACGTCGGCAAAGCCCGCTTCCAGTTGCGGCGTGTCACCGCTGACACCGGTGTTGTAGCGGAACACGGCGCGCATGAAGAAGCGGCCATTGTCCTCGTCGTCGAACTGCGCCATCTCGCTGATGTAGCAACCTTGCTCGGCCAGGTAGGTGGTCACCGCGGCGACGATGCCGGACACGGCCGGGCAACTGACGCGCAGGATGAAATGATCGGGAGCGGGATGCATGTCGGGGCCTCGTGGTGGAGTGGGGCAGGTCGGGCACAAGGGCAAAGGGGTTCGCGGGATGGCGAAGAGTGTTTCTTCGTAGGAATATAAATTTCCTTTAGGCGATTTATAGGCGAAGTGATGGGTTCAGGTCTAGCGCTTTGTGAAATTTTTTTGCCTGGCAGGAAATAAATTGGATTTTGAGGCACTGGGGCTGCTGTGCAGCCCATCGCCGGCAAGCCGGCTCCCACAAGAACCGCGCATTCTCGTGGGAGCTGGCTTGCCGGCGATGGGGCGCGCAGCGGCCCTTTTGGCCCTAACAGGTTCGAATTGGGGCTTGATGGCGAAGAAGGCTATGCTTGCCCCATGAGCACACCACCCAACCTTCGCCAACCGTGCCCCCCTGGCGCCTGTAACTGCGGCCGCGAGCACATGGCCGAGCAGCCGTCAGCGGCGCAGCGCATCCTCCTGCTCACGCGGCAGGAGGAGAAGCGCCTGCTCGAGCGATTGGAGAACCTCAAGGACCTGGAAGACCTGCAGCGTCTGCAACAGCGAATGTATGAAAACCTTGGCATCCGCGTGCACATTGCCCCGGGGTTCAATGAGGTGCGGACCATGCGCGGGATCGTCATCGAGCTGGATGAACAACCGGGGCTTTGCCGCAAGACCCGGCAGTTGATACCGGCGGCGATTCGGCGGGGGTTGGAGCGTAATCCGCAGGTGGCTTATCGGCTGTTGGATGACCATGACTTGCTGCGGGGGGCGTGAGGGGATGGGTTACAGGGCATGTCTTTATTGCTTTGGCGCCTGTGAGATCGAGCGCCGCCCGCGCGGCGCATCGCGAGCAACGCTCGCTCCTACGTTTGTTTTTGGCCAATAACGCCTGTGACAGGCGCGCGCGACCGCCTTGTTTGTTCGACGCGATATCGCGTCATGCGCCAAGGCGGTCGCGCGCGTTTGCCCCAGGAATAACTGGCCCGAAACAAACGTAGGAGCGAGCGTTGCTCGCGATGCGCCGCGCGGGCGGCGCTCGATCTCCCAGGCGCAGCAAAAACAACGCCATGCCCCTTTCAATCACCCCCTAATTTTCCCGCACCGCCTTACGTCTACTTGAGAACCGTCCTACGCCAAGCGCGTACCGGCACCTATCACTCAAGGAGACAGGCAATGACTTCCGTATTCGACCGCGACGATATCCAGTTCCAGGTAGTGGTCAACCACGAAGAGCAGTACTCGATCTGGCCCGACTACAAGGCAATCCCCAATGGCTGGCGAGCAGTAGGCAAGAGCGGCCTGAAGAAAGACTGCCTGGCCTACATCGACGAGGTCTGGACCGACATGCGCCCGCTGAGCCTGCGCCAGAAGATGGCCGAAGCCGCAGCGCAGTGACCTCACTGAACCTGCTGTGCCTGCCGTATTCCGGGGCCAGCGCCATGGTTTACAGCCGCTGGCGGCGCAAGCTGCCGGCCTGGCTGCAGGTGCGGCCGGTGGAACTGCCTGGGCGCGGTGCGCGCATGGGCGAACCGCTGCAGACCGACATGCAGGCGCTCGCCCGGCAATTGGCGGCCGAGCAACGCCTGGCCGCCAGCGCGCCGTATGCCTTGCTCGGTCATAGCCTGGGCGCGCTGCTGGCCTTCGAGCTGGCCCATGAGCTACAGGCGCTGGGGTGTGCGCCGCCGTTGGCGTTGTTCGCCTGCGGCACCGCCGCCCCCACCCGGCGCGAAGACTACGATGGTAAGAATTGGCGCGACCCAAAGCGCGACGATGAGCTGATCAGCGAATTGCGCGAACTCAACGGTACGCCAGAGGAAGTGCTGGGCAATGCCGAGTTGATGAGCCTGACCTTGCCGATCCTGCGCGCCGACTTTTTGCTGTGCGGCCGCTATGCCTATCGTCAGCGGCCAGCGTTGCAATGCCCGCTGCACGTGCTGGGCGGCGAAGACGACCGGGCCAGCGAGGAGCAACTGCTGGCCTGGCGCAAGGAAACCCTGGGCGACTTTTCGTTGGAAATATTCCCCGGCAGCCACTTCTTCATCCACGAACACGAAGACCGTGTGCTCGGCGTGCTGGCCGCGTCGCTTGAGCCACATCGGCTTTCGGCCTGATTGACGTCACCGCTTGCCTGGGGGAGGCTAGGCCTTTTCCCAGGCAAGGGGCAGACAATGCTGATCGATCCACACAAGGCCACGCTGCTGGTCGTCGACATCCAGGAAAAACTCATCGGCGCCATGAGCGACCCCGAAGGCACTCGGGCGCGAGCGCGCTGGTTGCTGGCGGCGACTGCGGAGCTGGAACTGCCGACGGTCATTTCCGAACAGTACCCCAAAGGGCTTGGCCCTACCGTGGCGGAACTGACCGCTGCAGCGCCTGCTGCCCAGGTAGTGGAAAAAAGCCATTTCTCCTGTGTGGCCGCCGAGTGCTTGCCGGCCAGTTTGATGGCACGTGAGCAGGTGATCGTCTGCGGTATGGAGACCCACGTCTGTGTGCTGCAAACCGTGCTCGGCCTGCTGGCGTTGGGTAAGCAGGTGTTCGTGGTCGAGGATGCCTGTGACAGCCGCACCGCAGCCAGCAAGGCCGCGGGCCTGGCGCGCATGCGCGCAGCCGGGGCGCACATCGTCACCCGTGAGATGGTGCTGTTCGAACTGATGGGCAGTGCCAGCCACCCGCAGTTCCGCCATATCAGCAAGACCTACCTGGTCGGTGAGCAGCCCTGAACGCGCGGTTACTGGCGACGGCCCTGATGGCCCTGGCGCTGCTGCAAGGCTGCGCGGGGCGTCGTGAAGAAGAGCCTGAAGCGGACCCTGCCAAGGTGCGCGCCCAACTGATGCGCTTATTACCCGCGCAAGCCAAAGACCGTGCAGGCTGGGCCAAGGACATTCAACAGGCCTTCGAAGCCCAGCGCATTGCGCCTAGCAAAAGCAACCTGTGCGCGGTACTGGCGGTGACCGAGCAGGAGTCGACCTTCAACGCCGACCCACAGGTGCCCAACCTCGGGCGCATCGCCCGCGACGAAATCGACCGCCGCGCCGCGCGCCTGCACATTCCCCGCCTGCTGGTGGATGGCGCGCTAAAGACGCCTTCCGGCAACGGCCAGAGCTACCAGCAGCGGCTGCTGGCCGTGCGCAGCGAGAAGCAACTGAGTGCGCTGTACGACGAAGTCATCGCCCGCCTGCCACTGGGTAAGACCTTGCTGGGCGGGCTCAACCCGGTGCACACCGGCGGGCCGATGCAGGTCAGCATCGACTTCGCCGAAAAGCACGCCAAGGACTACCCCTACAGCTATGACGGCACGATCCGCCAGGAAGTGTTCAGCCGCCGTGGCGGCCTGTATTTCGGCATTGCTCACCTGCTAGGCTACCCGGCGCATTACGATCGCCAGCTGTACCGCTTCGCTGATTTCAATGCAGGCTGGTACGCCAGCCGCAATGCGGCGTTCCAGGCGGCGCTGAGCAAGGTGACGGGCACCAGCCTGGCGCTGGATGGCGACCTGATTGCCCCGGGCGCGATCATGCCCGGTACCACCGAGCTGGCGGCGCGCAAATTGGGGGTGAAGCTCGGTTTGCGCAACCCACAGATTCGCAGCCAGCTGGAGTCGGGTGACAGCCTGGCCTTTGAAGACAGCAAGCTGTACAGCGGTGTGTTCGAGCTGGCGGATGCGGCGGCAGGCAAACCGGTGGCGCGTGCGATCTTGCCGGGGATCGAGCTGAAGAGCCCGAAGATTACCCGCAAGCTCACCACCGCGTGGTTTGCGGGCAGGGTGGATGAGCGATATCAGCGGTGCATGAAGCGCTGAATGTCGATGGCCTGTACAGGCCTCTTCCCGGCCAAGCCCCTCACCGACAGAGACCTGTGGGAGCGGGTTTACCCGCGAAGAGGCCAGTACAGGCGGCATCAGCTTTCGCTCAAGGCGCCAACCACTTGGTCAACACTGGCCTTCAACCCGGCCACCGCATCATCGGCATCACTGTTCACCACCACCAACCGAGCCCCTGCAGCCTTGATCACCTCAGCCACCGCTGGCTCCGGCTGGCGATGGTCCAGCACCAATGCCACGTCCTGACTTTTCAGGTTTTCCCCCAGCGCCTTGAGCGCCGCCGCATCCCACTTGCCCTCGGCCGGCAGCGCCTGCTCCACCACATCCAGGTTCAACCCGCTGGCCAGGTAGCCCAAGCGCTCGGACAGGCTGACCACGGTCAAGTTGTCTACCTCGGCCAGCTGGGTCTGGCTGCTGGCCGTCAGCTCCAGCAGCTGGCGCTTGAGGCCGGCCAGGTTGCCCTGGATCTTCGCCTTGTCGGCCGGCGACAACCGTTCCAGGTCATTGGCCACCACATCGGCCATGCGCCCAAGGTTGGTCGGGTTCAGCCACGGGTAGGCGCCGTAGGCGTCGTCGCCGGTCACCGCAATCCCTGGCAAGGCGCCGTCCACCGGGCGCGCTGCATCAATTTCGACGATGCGGATATTGCTGCGCCGGGCCATCGGGTAGAGCGGGTCGTCACGCCAGATCGAGCGCACCCCGATGACTGCGTCGGCCTGTTGCGCGGCGTTTGCCAGGCTTTCGCCGCCGCGGCTGCTGAAGTACGAAGGTTGGCGGCTGGCCGGCAGGTTGGCAGGCGCTGCGCGCTTGAGCTGCACCGAAGTGCCGTCGAGCAGGGCCGTGGCCAGGCTGTGAGTCACGGGCAAGGTGGTGAGCACTTGCGTGGCAAAAGAGAGCGAAGGCAGGCCCGCCAGGGTCAGTGCCAAGGTCAGCTGTTTCAGGTTCATGCCGGGTTTCCTTGCAGGCGTGGAACAAGCGCGCGGGCCAGTGCGGCCAAGGCGAAGCAAATGCCGGCGACCAGAATGATCGCAGCGCCGGAAGGTACCGGCAGGTCGCAAACGATCGGCAACAAGATGCCGAGCAGGGTGCTCAGCGTGGCGATCAGCACCGAAATGAAGAAAAAGCCCTTGAGCGACTGGCTGACCAGGCGTGCCGCAGCCGCCGGAATCACCAGCAGCGCACCGACCAGAATCGCCCCGATCACCTTCACCGACGCCACCGTGACCAGGGTCACCAGCACCACGAACAGGTAGTCCAGGGTCTTCACCGCCACCCCGCGTACCGCCGCCAGTTGCGGGTTGAAACTGGCCAGCATGATGCGGTTGTACAGCGGCAAGGCCAGCGCCAGCACCAGCACCGCGACGATACCCAACACCACCAGGTCCTGGGCGCTGACCGTCAGTACCGAGCCGAACAGCACGTTTTCGAGGATGTGCACGTTGATCTTGCCCGCCAGCATCAGCAGCAGGCTCGCACCCAGTGCCAGGGACACCGACAGGAACACGCCGATCAGCGTATCCGGTGACAACCCGGTGCGGTTACGCAGGAAGTTGAGCAAGATGCCGAACAGCAGGCAGTAACCGAACAGGCTGCCGTAAGGGCCGGTATACGGCTCGCCCAGCAGGATGCCAATGGCAACCCCCGTAAGTGCGGCATGGCCGACCGCCTCGGAGAAGAAGGCAAAGCGCTTGACCACCACCAGGGTGCCCAAGCCGCCCAGCACCGGGCCGATCATCAGGCCGGCCAACAGGGCATTGACCACAAACCCGTAGGCCAGCGCCTCGGGCAGGTAGCCGGTGTTGGCCCATTCCTGGACCAGTTGGCGAAATGCTTCAAAACTCATGAGGCAAGGCTCTCGCTGCGCGGGTGAACGGAGAACAGGCCAAGCAGGCGCTCTGGGGTCAGGGCCTGTGCGGGTGGGGCGTCGAACAGCACCTGGCGGCTCAGGCCAGTGACCCGGTCGGCCAGGCGCAGCACGGCCTCCAGGTCGTGCTCGATCCACAACACGGTGGTGCCAGCCTGGCGCCAGCCGTGCAGCAGCTGCTCGAACACCTGAATGCCCGCTTCGTCGAGGGCCGACATGGGTTCATCCAGCACCAGTAGTTGCGGCTCGGGAATCAACCCCTGTGCCAGCAGCACGCGCTGGCGTTCACCGCCGGACAGCGCGCCCATGCGCCGCTTGCGCTTGTCGAGCATGCCGACCCGGGCCAACGCGGCATCGATGGCCGGTTGCACGCGGCGTGACAGGCCGAGGAAGGCGGGCCGGCGCTGGCACATGGCGGCCATGAAGTCGTCCACGGTCATCGGCAGGCCACGGTCGAACTCTAGCGCCTGGGGCACGTAGCCGATCACTTCGTGGGGGCTCGGCCAGTGCAGGGTCAGTTGGCCCTGGTGCGGCATCTGCCCGAGCAGGGTCTTGATCAGCGAGCTTTTGCCGCCGCCGTTGGGGCCGACGATCGCATGCACGCTGCCGGCCGCCACGCTGAAGCTGACCTGTTCGAGAATGCGGGTGCGGCCCAAGGTCAGGTCGATGCCGGCAAACTCGATGCGCGGGCCATTGGCCGCGGCGAGGTGGGCGGCGGCGGTCATGCGCGGTTCTCCTGGATGGCGCGGACCACGGTATCGAGGTTGCGCTTCATCTCCACTTCGTACTTTTCCTTGGTGTAGTCACCGTAGGAAATGTGCGTCAGCGGGTACAGGCGCACGCCCGATTCGCGCTGAATGGTCTCGACGTAGGCGGACGGGAAGTCCATCTCCGAGAAGATCACTTTCACGTCCAGCGCCTTGAGCTGGTCGATGGTCTTTTTCAGCTGGGCCGGGCTTGGCTCGATGCCGTGCGCCGGTTCGACCACTGCAGTGACCTCCAGGCCAAAGTCACGCACCAGGTAGTCGTAGGCCGCATGGATGGTCGCCACGCGGAAGGTCGCGCTGGGCGCTTCGGTGACCTTGGCCAGGGCCTCGGCGCGCAGGGCGCGCAGGCGTTTGGCATAGGCGCGGGCATTTTGCGTGTAGAACTTGGCGTTGTCCGGGTCGAGCTTGCCCAGTTCGCGGGCAATGTTGTTGACCTGGGCGATGGTGGTGCTGATCGACAGGAAAGTGTGCGGGTTGACCACCTTGCCGGCGCCACGCGCGGCGATGCCGGTGGCGGCTAGCAACGGCACATTCTGGTTGGCCTCGATGGTGGCGATGCCGGGCTTTTCGCTGGCCGCGATCATGCGGTCGGCGAAGTCGTCATGGCCCACACCGTTGAGCACCACCACGTCCAACGTGCCGATGCGTTTGATGTCCTCCGCGCGCGGCTCGTAGGCATGCGGGTTGAAGCCCGCCGGGATCAGCGGCACCACTTCGGCCTTGTCACCGACAATGTTGCTGACGTAGCTGTAGTACGGGTGCAGGGTAATGCCGATGCGCAGTGGCTTGCCGTTATCGGCCAGGGCCAGTGCCGGCAGGGCAAGGGCCAGGAGCAGGGCGAGGGCGGAGCGGAACATGGGGGAGTCCTTGGGTTCAGTGACGGTGTTCGCGGGTGACCCCGGCGTCGTAGTGGCTGACCACCTGTTGCCAGCCGGCGGCGATCAGGGCGGCGTGGCCCAGGTCGTCCGGCGTAACGGCGGCGCTGTCGCGGCGTAGCCACACATCCGGCTGGCCAGTGCTGTCGTCAGGCAGAATCAGCAGCAGGCTGCCGGCCACCTGAGGGGCCTGGCTGCGGCCCAGGTAGGCGCCAGTTGCCAGCCACGACCACTGGTGGCCACCGCGGCTCTGGCTGCCCGCATCGACCACAAAAGGTGGCAAGCCGTCGTCGGCCAGGGCTTGTACGCTGGGCACGGCGGCGGTTTCCTCGCGCAGCAACTGGATCTCGTCGAAGGCCACGCGCAGGTCGGTGTACAGGCCTTGTTCGGCGGGGGTCAGGTCGCGGCGGGCGTCGATCTGGTGGCTGGCGATGGTCTGTTCGTCCTCGCGTTCGCCACGCAGCATCACCACCGTGGCGGCAAGCACCACGATCAGCAGGCTGACCAGCAGCACGTACAGGGTTTCGTGGCCGGCGCCGGCCGGGCGGACTACCTGGGCGCGGTTCATGGCTGGGCTATTCATGGCTGGGCTATTCATGGCCGGGCTGTTCATGGTTGGGCAATGTCGGCGTAGTCGACTTCGACGACATGCCCAGGGCCTGCATCGAACAGCACGTAGAACTCACCGTCGGGGCGTTTGAAGGTGAGGGTCGAGTCGTCGCCGAGCTTGCCGCCGACCAGCACCTGCTCGTCATAGCCGATCACATCCAGGGTCACCCCAGGGGCGCCGCTGCCATCCGAGAAACCGCCGGTGCATTTGACCTGGCCGCTGGCCACTTCTTCGCATTCGCACATCGGGTTGTGGGCCAGGGCAGGGCCGGCGGCCAGTACCAGCAAGGGCAGGGCGAGCTTGCGCATCAGGTGTTTCATTTCTTGCCTCCTTGTTTCTCGAGCCAGGCCACGGTGGCGGGCGATGCCTTGGCCAGGGGGACCGAAGCCTGGTGCATGCTGCCGTCCCAGCCTTCGAGGGTGATCCAGATCTGTGCATCAGGCTGGGTACGCGGCGGTATCAGCAGGTTGGTGCCCATGCGGTACGGCGCGCCGAAGAAAATGGTGCCAGCAGCGCGCAGGCTGCGCGGTTTTCCGATGCGCAGGTAGACGGCCTTGACGTCATTGATGCAGGCCTTGCACAGCGAGGCGCTGAACGACTTGAAATGGCCGGCCGGGCCGTCGGCGCGTGGTGCCTCGTCGCGCAGTTCGGCCAAGTTCAGGCTGTAGGGGCCGACCTGGATGTCGCTGATCACGTTCGCCCCCAGCCCGGCGTCGCCACGGAACAGCCTGGCGTTTTCGAAGTACTTGGGCATGAAACCCAGCGGGATGAGGATCAGCAGGATGTTCAGGTGGAAGCGCCATTTCAGCCACCACTGCTTGAGCGGGCTGGCGGGCAGGGTCTTGGCCTGGCTCATGGGCGGATCTCCACGGTGGTTTCACGGCTGGCCGCGCGTGGCGCACGCTCGCTGCGCTTGAGGGCGGCGGCGGTCGCCTGGGCGGTGCGTTTGGTCCAGATCAACAGGCCGCTGAACACCATCAGGGTGAGGACCAGGCCAAAGAAGAACCAGATCAGCTTGATCGCCAGGCCGCCAAAGTCGCCGGTGTGCAGGGGGCGCATGGACTCGGTGACGAACTCCAGGGCAGAGCGGTCGCTGATCAGGAACTGGCTGTCGACGTTGCTGGTGTAGGGGTTGACGGCGGCCGACTGGAACATCAGCGGGTACCAGCCGCGGCCACCCAGGGTGACATGGCTGTAGGCAGTAGCCGGCAGTGAGACGGAGCTGATCTCCAGGCCCGGGATCGCCAAGCCGGCGATGCGCGCCGCTTCATCCACATCGATGCGCGGTGCCTGGCTGCCATCGGCTGTCTGCGGCACATCCTCACGGGCGATGACCGGCACGATAGGTCGGCTGGAGATGCTGATGTTGTTGTCGAACAAAATCGCTTGGATCAGGAACCAGGTACCGGTAATGGAAATGACCGCGATGAACCAGATCGACCAAACCCCGGCCAGCCGGTGCAGGTCACCCCAGAAGATGCGTGAGCCATGGCCGGTGCGAACGGGCTTGAAGAAGCCCTTCCAGAATTTCTTGTAGACCACCAGGCCTGTGACCAGCGAGGCCAGCATCGGCAGGCCGAGTATCGAGACCAGGTACCAACCCCAGCTGAAGCCATTGGTGAAGGGCACCAGCCACCAGCCATGCAAGGCGCGGGTGAAGCCTTCGAAGTTGAAGTCCGGGCTCTTGCCCTGGATGGCCCCGGTGTACGGGTTGACGTAGAGCGTTGGGCTGGTGCCGTCGGGGAAGGTCACATCGGCGGTCAGGGCGAAGTGCGAGCCATCCGGCTGCCTCAGCGACTCCACGGCCATGTCCGGCTCGGCCTTGTGCAGGGCATCGAGCACCTGCTGGTAACTCAGGCGTTCGGCATCGCCGTCAGGCTTGCTGGCGCGCACGTCCGGGTTGGCCAGCCAGACAATCTCCTGGCTGACCACGGCGAGCATGCCGGTAAAGCAGACGATCAGCACGAAGAACCAGATCGGGAGGGCGAGCCAGCTGTGGACCAGGAACCACAACTTGGATTTGGATTTTTTCGGGGATTTGGCCATCTGATCGTCTTCTGAAATGTGTAGTCGAGCTTATGCCCAACCAAGAGGGCTGCACTTATAAAGACGAATGAGAATGGAAATCCTGCCGTTTTAAATGCAAGCAAATGTTTCAGAAAGCACAAGCCGGCCTTCGCGCAGGGCGACAGGCCGGCGAGTAAAGGCGGGAATCAGGCGCTGGTCAGGGCGACAGCCGGTTGCGAACGGCCATTGAGGCGCGACAGGTCCTGGTACAGCGCCTGGCCGATCTCGGCGGCGCGGGCGGGCAGCACCGAGAGCAAGGTGTCGCTCAGGCCGTGGCTGTTCTCGCAGAAACCTTGCAGGTAAACCGACGCCTGCAGGTCTGGGCTGGCCAGTACCCGGTAGTTGCGGTCGACGCTGAAGTCGTCCAGGTAACCCGCCAGTGGTGCCAGCAGGTCGCGGTGCGAGCGGCGCTCGTAGCCGGTAGCCAGGATCACCGCGTCGTAGCGGTGGGTCTGGTGCTGGCCAGTGGCGAGGTCGCGCAGGGTCAGTTCCAGGCCTTCGCGGGTGGCCACCACCGCTTCCACCTGGCGCCGGCACAGCACGTTGTGGCGGAACTGGTGGGCGACCTTCTGGCGGTAGAGGATGCCGTAGATGCGTTCGATCAGGTTCAGGTCGACCACCGAGTAGTTGGTGTTGTGGTACTCGCCCAGCAGCTTGCTGCGTTGGTCGGCCGGCTCGTTGTAGACCAGGTCGGTATAGCCTGGGGAGAAGATCTCGTTGACGAACGGGCTGTCGTCGGCCGGCTTGAGTGCCGAGCCGCGCAGGATCATGTCGACCTTGACCGACGGGTAGCTGTCGTTGAGGTCGATGAAGGCCTCGGCGGCGCTCTGGCCAGAGCCGATCACCGCGATGCGCATCGGCTTGCCTTCAGTGCACGGCAGTTTGTTCAGGCTGCTGAGGTACTGGGAGTGGTGGAAGACGCGTGGGTCATCTTTGAAGGCGCCGAACTTTTCCGGAATTTTCGGCGTACCGCCGCTGCCGACCACTACCGAGCGCGTGCGGCGGCTGTATTCGCGGCCTTGTTGGTCACGCGAGACCAAGCGCAGGTGCTCGACCCGGCCGGCCGTCACTTCGGGCTCGATGCGCACCACTTCTTCGCCGTACACGGCTTGGGTGGCGAAGTGCTCGGCAGCCCAGCGCAGGTAATCGTTGTACTCCAGGCGGCAGGGGTAGAAGGTGCCGAGGTTGATGAAGTCGGCCAGGCGCTGCTTCTGGTGCAGGTAATTGACGAAGCTGTAAGGGCTGGTGGGGTTGCGCAGCGAGACCAGGTCCTTGAGGAACGAAATCTGCAGCTCGCTTTGGGTCGCCAGGGTCTCGCCGTGCCAGCGGTAGTCTTTTTGCTTGTCGATGAACAGCGCGTCCAGGGCATGGCCCTGGGACTGAGCGAGCTCCTCCAGGGCGATGGCCAAGGCCAGGTTGGAAGGGCCGAAGCCCACGCCGATCAGATCTTTGATTGTTTCCTGCTGTGAGGACTGGCTCATGGCTGCGATTCCCTGAATGGTCGAATGTGGACGCCCGCCGGGGCTCCGGCTCCTGCGCAAGTACATGTGTTGGAACGAGCCACACGAGGGGGAATTTACTGGTGGGGTTACAGGGTTTTGTCACCGCTGGCTAAAGAACTGCGTCCGGCGGCCGATAGGGGGTCAAGGCAAGGACTCACCTGAAGGCAGGGAATCGGCATGACAGCAATATCTTTGAGTAACCTCCACATCAACGGTGTTTCCGCCCAGGCGATGAGCGCCGCGGCGGCCGCCGAGCGCGAGCAGGCCAAGCAGGCCGCGCAGAGCGAAAAAGGCGGGCCTTTGAGCATCAGTGGCGACACCTTGAAGGTGGGTGGCGGTGGCCAGGCGGAGTCGGCCCAAGGCAGCGAGAGCAGCGACGAGTCGGCAGCGGTGCAGCAGTTGCGGCAGATGATCAAGGAACTGCAAAAGCAGCTGGCTGAAGAGCAGAAGCAGTTGGCCGCATTGATGGCATCGAAGATGGAAGAGACTGCCAAGGCCGCTGCGGTGAGCGCTAAGCAGGCCAGCATCGCCACCCTGACTGGGCAAATCATGCAGGCGACCGCGCAACTGCTCGAAGCGCTTCAAGAGAGCGGTGGCAGCAGCGCGGGTGGGATGGTCAGCACCCAGGCCTAGGCCCTAACTGACAGGCCTAGGGCTGTTTGTAGGAGCAGCCTTGCGCTGCGAAGAGGCCGGTGCAGGCCCCTCACATCTAGGCCTTATGCACCGGCCTCTTCGCAGCACAAGGCTGCTCCTACACCACCAGCAGCCTCAGAAATCCCAGCGGGTCGTGACCATCAAGTTGCGTGGCTCGCCGTAGTAGGTGGTGTCGAAGTTGCCCAGCCCGGTCAGGTACACCTTGTCGAACACGTTGTTGGCATTGACCGTGAAGCTCAGGTGCTCGCTGTACTGGTAGCGGGTCATCAGGTCCACCAAGGTGTAACCCCCTTGCTTGATGCGCGTGTAGTCGCCAGCCGTCGGGCTGTAGATAGTGCCGTAGAACGCGCTCTGCCAACGTAGCCCACCACCGACGGTGACACGGTCCAGCGCGCCGGGCAGCCGGTAGGTGTTGAACAGCCGCGCCACATGCTCAGGCTTGGTGGTCGCCAGCGGGAAGCCGAACAGGCGGTTGTCGTCGGCGTCGCGGGTACGGGCGTAGGTGTAGCCGGCGGTGATGTTCCAGCCTGGGGCCAGTTCACCGGCCAGCTCCAGTTCGACGCCCTGGGTCGTGGCGCCGTCGATCGCTTTGTAGATGCCCTCGTTGGTGACCGGGTTGGTGCCGACGGAGGAGGCGACGTTGTCTTGTTCGATCCGGAAAAACGCCAGGGTAGCGTTGAGCCGACCATCGAAATAGGCCGCCTTCAGGCCCGCTTCATAACCATCGCCTTCCACCGGGTCGAGGGTGGCGCCATTGACGTCCTTGTACACCTGCGGCTGGTAGATCGAGGTGTAGCTGGCGTACACCGAGTAAGTATCGTCCAGGTCATAGACCACGCCGGCATACGGGGTGACGACGCCGTGTTGCTTGTAGCTGGCGTGGGTGTCATCCAGGGACGAGGTCGGGTAGTAATCCTGGTCGTCGTTGTATTTGAAGGTGCTGACCCGGGTACCGAGGATCAGCGACAGGTTGTCAGTTGGCCTCAGGCGCGTGGCCACGTAAGCGCCGTTCTGGCTCTGGGTGGTGGTGTAGTCGCCGTTTTTCGGGAAGTCCTGTACCGCAATCTTACCGTTCCAGTCGAAGATCGAGCCCGGTACCTGGGCGAAGGCACTGCCGTCGAAGGTGTCGCCGGTCTGGCGCGAATGCGAGGTCATGAAGCCTGCGACCAGGTCATTCTGGCGGCCGAACAGGGTGAAGGGCCCGGACACATTCAGGTCGGCTGTGTTCTGCACACGGTGGCCTTCCCAGCGCCCCCAGTAGAAGAACATGTCTTCGCCGGTTGTAGGGTTGGGGTTGCCGCCGCTGGCCGAGGCCAGGCGGGTGTCATGGTCGCTGATCATGTGGTTGAGGCTGAGCTTGACCTTCCAGTCATTGGCCAGGGCCTGCTCCAGCGAGCCGAAGTAGGTGGTGGACTGAAAGTCGCGGCGGCTCCAGTCGGCACCTGGGTTGTGCGACCGCGAAAAGTCGGTGCGGCTGCCGTCGGCAAAGTAGGTCGGGTTGCCAGTCCAGGAAGCGCCACGCGGCGTGGTGGTCTGGTTGTCGATGCCGAAGGTCAGCAGGGTGTCGGGCGTCAGGTCGGCTTCGAGAATGCCGTAGTAGACGTCCTTCTTCTGTTTGTAGTGATCCAGGTAAGACTTGCGGTCCTGGTACGCGCCGACCAAGCGGCCGCGCACGCTGCCGCTGGCGTTGAGCGGGCCGGCGATATCACCTTCGGTGCGGTAGTTGTCCCAGGAACCGGCGCTGGCGGTGATCGAGGCCTTGAAGTCGTGGGTGGGCTTCTTGCGTATCAAGTTGACCGTGGCGGAGGGGTCACCGGAGCCGGTCATTAGCCCGGTCGCGCCCTTGATGACCTCGACGCGGTCGTAGGCGGCCATGTCGACGTGGGTCGCACCTTCGTCATAGACCCCGTCATAGATGGTGTTGACGCCATCGTACTGGTAGTTGGTGATGGCAAAGCCGCGTGCGGAGTATTCCATGCGTTCGCTGTCATATGCCTGCACCGACACCCCGGGCGTATTGCGCAGCACTTCGCCGATGTCTTGCGAGCCGTGATCGTCGATCGCCTGGCGGGTGATCACGCTGACGGACTGCGGCGTTTCGCGCAGGGTCAGCGGCAGCTTGGTCGCGGTGGTCGAACCGCCGGTGGTGTAGGCGCCAGTGCCTTCGGTGATGTTGCCCAGGCCCTGGCCGTCGATGCGGCTGGGGGCCAGCTCCACCACGTCACCCTGTTGGTGGGTTTGCAGCAGCGAGTAGCGGCCGTCGCTTTCCTGTACGGCCTGCAGGCCGGTGCCGCTCAGCAGCATCTGCAGAGCCTGGTCCACCGGGTACTGGCCATTCAAGGCGGGGGAGCGTTTGCCGCGCGTCCATTGGGTGTCGAACGACAAGACGATGCCAGACGCTGCGGCAAACCGGGTCAGTGTCTCGCCCAGGTCGCCCTGCGGCAGGTGGTAGTCATGCACTTGCGCGGCACAGGCTGCGCCTGGCCCACCGAGCAATGCAGTCAGCAACAGGCAGGTGCGCAGGTCTGGCGCGCTGAACGGCCTGAGAGTGAAGCGGCAGGTCATCGTCGTTGTTCTCTGAAAGGTAAAGAGTCAGCCAGGGCTGGGGTTACCTATGAGTCGGATGAGCCGCAGCAAAGTGATCAGGCCTTGGCCATTTTTTTATGCGGCGGTGACGGTGACCCAGTAGCGGGTGCGGGCCTGCACCTGCACCGGCAGGGACGTGGTCAGCGCCCGCAGTATCTGATCGGTGTCATTGAGCCGGTAGGTGCCGCTGATGCGCAGGCCGGCCACCGAGGGCGCGCAGCGCAGCCAACCGGGCCGATAGCGCGCGAGGTCGTTGATGAAGGTGTCGAGGCGCTGGTCGTTCACGATCAGCAAGCCGCGGCTCCAGGCGTCTGCGGCACTGGCCAAGGCCTGCACGGCAGAAAAGCCCTGGCCATTGAACTGGCAGCCCTGGCCGCTGTTCAGCGACATCGCCTGGCCAGAGGCAAGCGCCACGCGTGCTTGTTGGCCAAACACCTCGAGCTTGCCGGCGTCGTCCAGCAGCCGCACGGAAAAGCGGCTGTGGCCAGCCTCTACGCTGCCGTGCCGGGTCACCACGCTGCAGCGTTGCTGCGCGGGCACCTCGACCATGATTTCGCCTTGGCGCAGCCGCACCGACGGCTGTTCGCGGGTCTCGTCGATGTCAACGGAGGAGGCGGTGTTGAGCAGCACCGTGCTGCCGTTTTTCAAGGTCAGCCAGCGCTGTTCGCCCACGCCACTGCGCACGTCTGGCAACAGCGGCGCGTGCTGCATTTCGCGATTGCTGCCCAAGCCCAGGGCACTGCCCCCAAGCAACACCAGGCCGGCTTTGACCACACGGCGGCGGGAGGCGTGGCGGCCGTGTGCGGCCACGGCCAACACCCGCGTGGTTGCCGGGGCATGGGGGGTGCTCATGCGTGTCTGCAAGCGCTCGGCTTGCTGCCAGGCCCAGGCATTGACCGGGGTAGCGTTCAGCCACGCCTGCCAGGCACTGTACTCGCTGGGCTGCGCTTCACCGCTGTTGAGCTGGCTGTACCAGTGCGCGGCCTGGCGCAGGGCCGCGAGTTGCTCGGTACTCAGCGCCATGCTCACTGGCCGTGCGTCAGGCTGTAGATCATGCAGTGCTCGGCCGCCTTGGCAACGTAGCGGCGCACCGTCACTTCAGAGATGCCCAACTGGGTGGCGATGTGTTTATAGGGCAGGCCATCGACCTGCGAAAGCAAGAACGCCTCACGCACCTTGGTGCCAAGCGCTGCCAGCATCGCATCGAGCTCGAACAAGGTCTGCAGCAGGGCAACACGCTGTTCTGCCGAGATGTCCAACGCTTCGGGTTGCTCGGCCAGTACCTGCAACCAGGCCCGTTCCAGGTGCACGCGGCGCAGGTGGTCGATCATCAGGCGACGGGCGATGGTGGCCAAGTAGCCCTTGGGCTCACGTACCGCTTCGAGCTTGGCCGCAGCGTCGGCGGCCGACATCACCCGAACGAACACGTCCTGCACCAGGTCCGCGGCCAGGTGGGTGCAGTTGACCCGGGGCGTCAGCCAACCGTGCAGCCACTTGCTCTGCGCGCGGTAGAGCTGGGTGACTTGGGTATTGAAGGCTACGTCCGGGGTGCTCATCCATGCCGCCTGAAAGAGTTGCAAATGTTAATGGTTCGCATTTTATGCAAACTGTTTCAGGCTTGGCAATGACCAGCGGGCCGACAGCGTTACCGCTTCAAGGGGAGGTCGCGCGTTCCACGGCCTGTGTCCCACGCGTCTTGCGCCGCCCGCTAACGCGTGTAATGACTCGCCGGGTCAGCGTGTTCCAGCAGTACGTCACCAGCACGCCACCAACAAGGGCCAGGGCCACCGCGAACAACGGCTGATCGACGATGCGCCGTGCCAGCGACTGGAACTGGAAGTGCGTCAGGTAGATGAACAAGGTGGACGAGGCGATCATCGCGCCCGCTCTGGCGACCACGCCCGGCACGGGCACGGACCGGAACCAGATCAAGGCCAGCATCGCCGGCAGGGCGATATCGATGTAACGGGCAAACGCCTGCCAGCCGAGGCCGGCAAGGGCCACCAGGTCGAGCTCGGCAATCAGCAGCAGCGCCACCGCACTGGCGACCGCTTTGCGCAGCGACGTATCGGCGTAGTGAATGGCCATGCCCAGTACCATCACGGCCAAGTAATGCTGAGGTACCCGGTTGAGCAGGGCTGTGGTGTCGAACACGAAGCGGCTGAGCAGCACATCGGCCACCACCAGTGCGCACGAGGCAAGGATGAGGCAGGGGAACGGGTTGGCGATGATCGCCTTGCGCACACGCTTGATCGACAACACGACACCGAGGATCAGCAGCATCTGCACCAGCACTTCGATGTACCAGTAATTGAACACGCCGACCTTGTCGGGCGGGAACCAGTTGGAGATCAACAGCAGTGATTGCCAGTGGACTCGGTCGAACACCGCCTGCACCAGTACTGTGTACAGAATCGTCGGCACCGCGATGGCGGCTAGCGACTTGAGCAGCATGCGCGCATCGCCGCGCTCATCGATGGCCTTGAACTGGAACCTGGCCAGGCTGATGCCGGAGATCAGGAACAGCACCGACGTCTCGCCAGCAATGCGCCATTCCGAGAACACATTCAAATGCCCGACGACAATCAGCAAAATGGCGACCATGCGCAGGAACACCGGCACTTCCATGACCCGCATCGACCAGGTGTTGGCCGGGGTGCCTGGTTCGGCCAGGTCGGCCAGGTCCTGTACCGGGATCATTTCCCAGCGATCCGGCAAGTGGCCAATCAGCGCTTCGAGCACCATCGAGGCGCGGACGAAGGACAGCGAGTCGCCGCCGAGCTCCACGAAGGTGAGGCGGGCATCGATGTGCGGAGCCTGCAGTATCTGCGCCCAGGCCTCGGTCAGTTTCAACGCCAGCGGTGACAGCGCCTGTGGGGTGCTGGAGGCGCTGTCATCGAAAGCCGCAGGCAAGGCGCGCTTGTCGATCTTGCCGTTGGGCGTGAGTGGAATGCTCGGCACGAACAGGAACATCGCCGGCACCATGTAGTCTGGCAGCATGCCTGCGATGGCCTGGCGCAGTTCAGCGGTCGCTATGGGCTGATCGGCGACGCAATAGGCGACCAGCCTGACACTTGCGTTGTCATGGTTGGCCAGCACCACGCATTGCTTGATGCGCGGCAGTCGAGTGATGGCGTTTTCGATCTCCGCCAGTTCGATGCGATGGCCGCGGATTTTCACCTGGCTGTCGCCGCGCCCCAGAAAAGTGGCGCTGCCATCGGCCAGGTACGTGCCCAGGTCGCCGGTGCGGTAGCAGCGGTCGGCCGGGGCGCCGGTGAACGGGTTTACCACGAACTTTTCCTGGGTCAGAGCCGGGTCGCCCCAATACCCCAGCGACAGGTAGGGGCTGCGGATCAGGATTTCCCCGACTTCGCCGGCTTCGACCAGGTGGTTGGCCTCGTTGACGAGCAACAGTTGCGCGCCGCCTATGCCTTTGCCCAACGGGATTTTGCTGTTGTCTGCGTGCGGGTCAAGCACGTGGAAGGCCATGGCCTGTGGCGTTTCGGTGGTGCCGTAGAAGTTCACGCTGGTGGCGTGTGGCGCAATCGCACACATCTGCTGGTACAGCGTAGGGCTGAGCGCATCGCCGCCCCAGAACAGGTAACGCAGGCGTTCGAACAGCAGCCCGTTCATCCGTGCGCCGGTTTCGATCAGTTTGCCCAAAGGCGGCGTCAGGTGGATGACGGACACGCCGTGGTCGTGTATCCACGCAGCCAGGCGCGACGGGTCAGTCAGGGTGGACTGGGCCGGGCAGAGGATGGTGGCGCCAATCGACAGCGGCGTGAACACATCGCGGTAAACCGGGTCGTGGCCCAAGCCGGATAGCAGCGAAAAGCGGTCATCCTGGGTAAAACCATGCTGCTGCACGTGCCAGTCGACGAAGTGCACCAGCGGCGCATGATGGGTGACGATGCCCTTCGGTTCGCCAGTGCTGCCCGAGGTGAAGGTAATGTAGGCCGGCTGAGCAGGGCTGACTGCGGGCAGGGGCGCTGGCTGGCTGGCGAAGTGTTGCAGGGCATCGGCGGGGGCGTGCGGCACGTTCACGCAGTGCGCACGGCCAGGTTCGACCTCGGCGTCGCCACAGCGCACTACAAAGGCAGGTTCGAGTGTGCGGATGATCTGGCCGATACGCGCAGCCGGGTACGCGGCGTCGGCGACGGTGAAGGTCAGCCCGGCGCGCAAGGCGCCGAGCATGGCATAGACCAGCGCCGCGCCGCGGCTTGCGACAATCACTACCCGATCGGCACCGATGGCGCCATTTTCGAGCAGGTACGTGGCGATACCCTGGCTGATCTGCTCAAGTTGTCGATAGCTGCAGGTGGCTTCGTGGGCAATGATCGCGGTTGCCTCGGGCGAGCGACTCGCCTGCTCCACAAAGGCCTGGAAAATCGGCTGTTCGGCACGGTAATCAAGGCTCAGCGTCGGGTTCGGGCGCAGATCCGGCATGTTGTGTGTTCGCTCCGCATGAACGGCAAGTGGCTGGCTGGATAGCACAACGCTAGTGCAGGGCAGCGAATGGCGCCAATGCGCTTGCGGTATTTGCGTGGGCGCTGAAATGGTGGGGCCGCTTTGCGGCCCATCGCGACGCAAGGCCGCTCCTACAGGGGGATGCGTTCTGTTGTAGGAGCGGCCTTGCGTCGCGATGGGCTGCAAAGCAGCCCCAAATGCTCAAGGCTTACCGGCCACGCTCTCGCCGGGTGCCTTTTTCAGCCGATAGGCCAGGGCAGGGCGGGTCATGCCGAGCAGCCGCGCCGCTTCCGAAACGTTTTGCCGGCAGCGTGCCATGGCCTCTTGCATGAGCGCCTCCTCGACGGCATCCAGGCCGGTGCCGCTGTCGAAGATCTGCGCCACCCAGCCCGGCGTTTGCAGGTCGCTGTCGGCCACCAGCCGGCCATCGCTGCCAAGGCCGATGCTGTCGATGGCGGGCGGTGCATGCGGGAACAACGCATCCAGGCCGATACTCTGGTTTTCGTCGGTGATGATCACGCCGCGCTCCATGAGGTTTTCCAGCTCGCGGATGTTGCCCGGCCAGTCGTAATGCAGGCACACCTCCATGGCCCGGTCGCTGAGGCCGCGGGTTTTCTTGCCGTAGCTTTCATGCAGGCGCCCGAGGAAGTGCTCGATCAGCAGCGGGATGTCCTCGCGGCGCTCGCGCAGTGCGGGGATGCGTACCGGGAACACGTTCAGCCGGTAGAACAGGTCGGCGCGAAAACGCCCGTCCTTGACAGCCTGCTCCAGGTCTTCATGGGTGGCAGCGATCACCCGCACATCCACCTGGCGTGTGCGGCTGTCGCCCACCCGCTCCAGTTCGCCTTCCTGCAACACCCGCAGCAGGCTGGCCTGGGCGCGTGGCGTAAGCTCGACGATTTCGTCGAGGAACAGGGTGCCGCCATTGGCCCGCTCGAAACGGCCCATGCGGGCCTGCTGGGCGCCGGTGTAGGCGCCTTTCTCGACACCGAACAGTTCGGCCTCGATCAGGTCGGGCGGTATCGTCGCGCAGTTCAGGGCGACGAACGCCGCGCCGGCGCGCTCGCTGCGCAGGTGCAGGCTGCGGGCGATGACTTCTTTGCCGACGCCGGTTTCACCCAGCAGCAACACCGAGGCCTTGCCCGAGGCGACTTTGTCGGTGAGCGCGCAGCAGCGCCGGTACACCGCCGACTGGCCGATGCCGTAGAACTGCCCCGATTCGTACTGCAGGCGCTGGCGCAGGTTGGCCACCTGCACTTGCAAGGACTGCAACTCGTCGATCACCGGGTCGCTCTGGAAGTAGCGCATGAACGTTTCGGCGTCTTCCCATTGCTCCACCGGCTTGCCGATGATGCGGCATTCGCTGCCGCCACAACCGCGGCAGCTGACCTCTTTGTACAGCACCTGGCGGCCGAGGAAGAACGAGCTGTAACTGATCGCGTAGCCCAGCAGCATCCAGCAGATTGGCTGCTCGGACTGAAGGTTTTCTTGCTGGCAGTTTTCCACCTCGAAAGAGTCTTGCCATTCGATGTCGGCGTAGAAATGGCCGTTGTCGAGGTCGATCTCCAGCTGCAGCGGGCGGACCTTGACCATGCCTTTGAGCGAGTGCAACTGGGGGCCGATGAAAAACATCTCCACCGGGTTGCCGTTGGGGCGCAGTTTGCGGGCGAGCTCGGCATCCTTGAGGCCGGACTGGTAGCCCAGGCGCAGGAAAAACCCCTTGGCGCGTTCGACGCCGAGCATTTCGATCAGCTCGCGGCGCATGCCGGCCATCATCGCCGCCTGCACCAGCAGCATGCGTTGTTCGTCGAGCCAGATCTTGCCTTCGGTGCCGAGGAAACGCACCCGTTCGGTGAGGTCCTTCAGCGCCGGCGCAGGTTCCGGCGCCCTGTACTGGGTAATCATTCGCGTGCGCCCCTTGCTTGTAGTTGTATGGGGAATCGGCGCGTTCCGCTCAGGCATGGGCGGGTGGTTGGTCGCGCCGGGACGACCTCGGCGGCTCAGGCAAGGCTCGGGTCATCTCTTCTTTCTAAACCGCCTGAAACCTGCGCAAAAGTCAATCGCAGCACGCGTTGGTCATTTGCTCGAAGTGCCGTTGCGCGATTGAGCAAATGATCAATCGGGCGGGCTGCGGCGGCCGCTTGATCGCGTCTCGGCTTATCTTTGATTGGTGCAAAAGTCATTTTAAATCAATGGATTGAATTGTTTTTACTGCTCTGGAAGCAGGCCTGGCACAGCGGTTGCTCTAGCCCTTGCAAGCCTTACCGGAGCACAACCGATGACCCCAACCACCACGCCCTTCGAGCAGATGCCGCGCTACGTCCGAGTACGCAGCGCGCCGGACGCCGCCTTTGTCGAGTTCGACTTTGCCATCGCCTACCCGGACCTGTTCGTCGAACTGGTTTTGCCACGCGCTGCTTTCGCGCGCTTCTGCGAAAGCAACCGGGTGCTTCACATGGACGCCGCAATGGCCGCTGCCGTCGATGCCGACATGCAGAAGTGGCGTTACGGCGAGCGCCACGACGACAACGACTGACGCGCCGTTTGCCGGCGCATTGCTTCCCCACAACAACAAGTACAGGACGCCTTGCATGAGTATCGAGATCAAGACGGCCACGGTCGAGCCGATCCGCCAGACCTTCAGCCACACCCGCCGGCGGTTCGGCGATAAACCTGCCAGCCGCTACCAGGAAGCCAGCTTCGACATCGAAGCCGCCAGCAACTTCCACTACCGCCCGCTGTGGCAGCCCGACAAGCTGCTCAACGACCCCAGCCGCACCGCCGTGTGCATGGCCGACTGGTACGCCGTCAGCGACCCGCGCCAGTACTACTACGGCACCTACGTGCAGGCCCGGGCACGCATGCAGGAAAACGCCGAGCACAGCTTCGCCTTCTGCGAAAAGCGCGAACTGCTGGCCAGCCTGCCCGTCGCAACCCGTGCCCTGATCGCCCGCGTACTGCTGCCGCTACGCCATGCCGAACTGGGCGCCAACATGAACAACAGCGGCATTGCCGCGGACGCCTTCGGTACCAGCGTCACCCAGATGCACATGTTCCAGGCCATGGACCGCCTGGCCATTGCCCAGTACCTGTCGCGCATCGGCCTGCTACTCGAAGACGACGGCCTGGCATTGCTGGCCGAAGCCAAGCAGCGCTGGCTGGACGAACCGGCCTGGCAAGGGCTGCGCCGCTATGTCGAAGACAGCCTGGTGGTGCAGGACTGGTTCGAGCTGACCCTGGCGCAAAACCTGGTCAGTGATGGGCTGTTGTACCCGCTGCTGTTCGAGCACTTCGATGCACAACTGGTGGCGGACGGGGCAGGGCAGGTCGGCATGCTCACCGAGTTCATGCGCTTGTGGTTTGCCGAGAGCCAGCGGTGGGTCGATGCGCTGGTCAAGACCGTGGTCGGGGAGAGCGCACACAACCGCCAGCTGGTCGACGGCTGGGTGGCCCAGTGGCGCGTGCGCGCACGGGAGGCGCTGCTGCCGCTGGCCGAGGTCGGCCCTGGGCGCGAAGCCCTCGATGCCATCGACAGCGCCTTTGGCGCACGCCTGAAAAAACTCGGCCTCAGTGGAGACGCCGCATGACTTCCCTCGTCTACATCGCCTTCCAGGACAACGACAGCGCCCGCTACATCGTCGAGGCAATCACCCAGGACAACCCGCACGCAGTCGTCCAGCACCAGCCCGCGATGATCCGCGTGCAGGCCGAAGGGCGCCTGGAGATTCACCGCGCCACAGTGGAGGAAAAGACCGGCCGTGAATGGGACGTGCAGGAAATGCTGATCGACGTCATCACCCTCGGCGGCAACGTCGAGGAAGACGAAGACTGCTTCGCCCTGCACTGGAACTGACCCACCCAACGACCAGCATTCGGAGAGCCACCATGGCCGCCAAGCGCCTCAACCAGAAAGACAAATACCGTTGCCTGACCCGTGACCTGGGCTGGGAACCGAGCTACCAGAGCAAGGACGCGATCTACCCCTACGAACGCTTCGAGGGCATCAAGATCACCGACTGGGACAAGTGGGAAGACCCCTTCCGCCTGACCATGGACGCCTACTGGAAATACCAGGCCGAAAAAGAGAAAAAGCTGTACGCGATCTTCGACGCCTTCGCCCAGAACAATGGCCACCAGAACATCTCCGATGCCCGTTACGTCAACGCGTTGAAGCTGTTTTTGAGTGGTGTCACGCCCCTGGAATACCAGGCCTACCAAGGCTTCGCCCGCGTCGGCCGGCATTTTGGCGGTGCCGGTGCGCGGGTGGCCTGCCAGATGCAGGCGATAGACGAACTGCGCCACGTGCAGACCCAAGTGCATGCGATGAGCCACTACAACAAGCACTTCAACGGCCTGCATGACTTTGCCCACATGCACGACCGGGTGTGGTTCCTCTCGGTGCCCAAGTCGTTTTTCGAGGACGCCCGCACGGCTGGCCCGTTCGAGTTCCTCACGGCCATCTCGTTCTCCTTCGAGTACGTGCTGACCAACCTGCTGTTCGTGCCGTTCATGTCCGGCGCCGCGTTCAACGGCGACATGGCCACCGTCACCTTCGGCTTCTCGGCGCAGTCGGACGAAGCCCGGCACATGACCCTGGGCCTTGAGGTGATCAAGTTTTTGCTCGAGCAGCACGAGGACAACGTGCCGATCGTCCAGCGCTGGATCGACAAATGGTTCTGGCGTGGCTACCGGCTGCTGACCCTGGTCGGGATGATGATGGACTACATGCTGCCGAACAAAGTGATGTCGTGGGCCGAGGCCTGGGAGGTGTACTTCGAACAGGCTGGCGGCGCGTTGTTCAAGGACCTAGAACGCTATGGCATCCGCCCGCCGAAATACGTCGAGCAGACCACCATCGGCAAAGAACACATCAGCCACCAGGCCTGGTCGATCTTCTACCAGTACAGCCAGGCCACCAACTTCCATACTTGGATCCCCACCGACGAGGAGCTGGACTGGCTCTCGGCCAAGTACCCAGACACGTTCGACCGCTACTACCGGCCGCGTTACGAGCATTGGCGTGACTTGCAGGCGCGCGGCGAGCGCTTCTACAACCCGACCCTGCCAATGCTCTGCCAGATCTGCCAGATCCCGCTGGCCTTCACCGAGCCGGACGCGCCCACGCAACTGAGCCACCGCAGCCTGGTGCACGAAGGCGAGCGTTACCACTTCTGCTCCGATGGCTGCTGCGACATCTTCGCCTACGAGCCCGACAAATACGTGCAGGCCTGGCTGCCGGTGCACCAGATCCTGCAGGGCAACTGTGGCGGTGGGGATGTCGAGGCGGTGGTGCGCGACTACTACAACATCGCCCCCGGGCAGGACAACTTCGAGTACCAGGGCTCGCCCGAGCAGCAGCGCTGGGAGGCCTTGCAACGTGCCGGGCGCAAGGCCGGCTGAACCGCCAAAACACCGCAACTGCCTGGGCGCCTTGCTGCGCCCGGGCCCATACAAGAACAAGAGGAACCTTGCCATGCCCGTGACCGCCATCGGCGCCTACACCGCCCAACCCTTGGACCTTCAGGCCAACTTCCACGGCGCCCAGCTGGTGTATCTGTGCTGGGAAAACCACCTGCTGTTCTGCGCGCCGTTCACCCTGCCCGTGGACCCGGCGCAGCCGTTCGCGGCCTTCATCGAGCACGTGGTCAAGCCGGCCATTGCCCTGCACCCCGATGCTGCGCAGGTGGATTTCACCGCCGTGCGCTGGCGCCTGGACGAACAGCCATTCACGCCTGACCTGTCCCGTGGGCTGGCTGCCAACGGTGTCGTCCACAAGAGCCTGCTGCACCTGCATACCCCCGGCCTTGAAGGCCTGGGCGGCAGCCATAACTGAGGAGCGCTGCCATGAGCTATCAAGTCACCATCGAACCCACCGGTGAACAGATCGAGGTGGAGGAAGGCCAAACCATTCTCGAGGCTGCCTTGCGCCAGGGCGTTTGGTTGCCGTTTGCCTGCGGCCACGGCACCTGCGCGACCTGCAAGTGCCAGGTGCTGGAAGGTGAGGTCGACCTGGGGGCGGCGTCCTCCTTTGCCCTGATGGACATGGAACGCGACGAGGGCAAGGTGCTGGCCTGCTGTGCCATTCCACAAAGCGACCTGGTGATCGAGGCCGACATCGACGTCGACCCTGACTTTGCCGGCTTGCCGGTACAGGACTACCGCGCCGTGGTCACCCAACTGGTTGAGCTGTCGCCGACCATTCGCGGCGTGCACCTCAAGCTCGACCGGCCGATGGCGTTTCAGGCCGGGCAATACGTCAACCTGCAGCTGCCTGGCATCGAAGGCACCCGCGCGTTCTCCCTGGCCAACCCGCCTGACCGGCCCGATGAGGTGGAGCTGCACGTGCGCCTGGTGGAAGGCGGCGTGGCGACCGGGCACATTCACCGGCAGCTCAAGGTGGGTGACGCGCTGGGCCTGTCCGGCCCTTACGGGCAGTTTTTCGTGCGCAGCGCTCAACCGGGTGACCTGATCTTCATCGCCGGTGGCTCAGGGCTGTCGAGCCCGCAGTCGATGATCCTCGACTTGCTGGCGCGGGGCGACACGCGGCACATCACCTTGTTCCAGGGCGCACGTACCCGCGCCGAACTGTACAACCGCGAGCTGTTCGAAGCGCTGGCGGCCCGCCATGCCAACTTCAGCTATGTGCCAGCCCTTAGCCAGGCAGCCGAGGATGAGCAGTGGCAGGGGGTACGCGGCTATGTGCACGACGCTGCCAAGCAGCATTTCGACGGCCGCTTCAACGGCCACAAGGCCTACCTGTGCGGCCCGCCACCGATGATCGACGCCGCCATCAGTTGCCTGATGCAGGGCCGCCTGTTCGAGCGCGACATCTTCATGGAGCGCTTCTACAGCGCTGCTGATGCCGCAGGTGAAGGCCAGCGTTCGGCGCTGTTCAAGCGCATCTGACCGGCTTATTGCACGACCGATAACAACAACAAAGGTTGACCCGATGAACCCGAAGCTTGCCAACCTGCTACGCCTTGCCGCCTGCGCCACGCTGTTCGGTGCAGCCAACCTTTCACAGGCCACCGAAGGGGGCGGCACGTCGTACCCGCTCGGTGCCGAGAACTACATGTCCGGCGCCATGCCGCCGCCGGGTGTCTATGGCCAGTTGTTCGTCAATCACTATGAGGCCGACAACCTGCGTGGTAACGACGGCAGCAAGCTGCCGGTAGACTTTCGCGTGCGCGCCAATGCGATCGTGCCACGCCTGATCTGGGTGAGTGATTACACGGTATTGGGCGGCAGCCTTGCGCTGCACGCGATAGTGCCGCTGGTGGACCTGAATGTTTCGGTCGATGGCCAGTCGCAGCACAACCGTGGCCTGGGGGATGTGATTTTTGGCCCGGCGCTGGGTTTTCACCACAGCGACAAGTTCCACAGCATCCTGGCCTTCGACATGATTGCGCCCACGGGCCGTTACGACAAACACGACCTGGCCAACCCTGGGCGCAACTACTGGGTGTTCGAGCCGGTGTACGCGATGAGCTACGTAGACCCCGTAGGGCTCAACCTGGATGCCAAGGTGATGTACGACTTCAACCGCAGCAACCCGGATACCGATTACCGGTCTGGGCAGGAGTTTCATGTCGACTATGCGGTGGGGTGGGGGCTGGGCAACGGGTGGGTGTTGGGGGTAGGTGGTTATTACTACCGCCAGACGACTGACGACCGCCAGGACGGCGAACGTATTGAAGATAACAAAGGGCGCAGCTTTGCCATCGGGCCGTCGATCAAATACAGCGGCGAGGGAGGGTGGTTTGTGACGGCGAAATGGTCGAAGGAGACCGAAGTGCGTAACCGCGCCCAAGGGGACGCGTATTGGGTGAAGCTGACGTTGCCGTTTTGACTTTCAGGGAAACTGCCCAGCCTCTTGGGGGCAGTTCACATTGTGGGAGCGGGCTTGTCCCGCGAATGAAGCTACGCGGTGCATGGCACCGGCTTCGCCGGTGTTCGCGGGGCAAGCCCGCTCCCACAGAGTCGCCGCTAAATCAATGAGCAAGACAGTTGCTCCAACAGAGTCGCTGCTAGCTCAATGCGTTAAGTTTTGCTCTTTGGGAGCAGGCAATCGATTCAGGCAACATCCACCAGCACGATCTCGCTGTCCTCGATGGCCGTCACCCGCAACACGTCCTCTTGCTCGATCGCCACCCCATCGCGCGCTTTCGCCTGCAGGCCGTTGACCTCTACCAATCCCTTGGCCGGCACCAGGTAGCCACGGCGCCCGGCATCGAAGCGGTACTCGGCGCTTTCCCCAGCCCGCAGGGTCGCGGCCACCAGCCGGGCATCGGTGCGAATCTGCAAACTGTCTTCGTCACCTTCACGCCCGCTGGCCAGGGTCACGAAGCCTTCGCCACGCTCACCGGTGGGGAAAGGGCGGGTACCCCAGGTCGGCGCATCGCCCACTCGCTCAGGCACTACCCAGATCTGGAAGATCCGCGTGTCGACGTCTTCCAGGTTGTATTCGCTGTGCACGATGCCGGAGCCTGCACTCATCACCTGCACGTCACCCGCTTCGGTACGGCCTTTGTTGCCCAGGCTGTCCTGGTGGGTGATCGCGCCTTCACGGACGTAGGTGATGATTTCCATGTCACGGTGCGGGTGCGGCGGGAAACCGCTGCCGGCGGCGATCAGGTCATCGTTCCAGACCCGCAGGTTGCCCCAGTGCATGCGAGCAGGGTCGTAGTACTCGGCAAACGAGAAATGGTGGTGGGCATCGAGCCAGCCGTGGTTGGCGTGGCCGAGGCTTTCGAACGGTCGCAGTTGCAGCATGGTCGTGCTCCTTGAATCAGTGGAATGACGCCATGATGCGACAAAGAAAGATCGAAAATAAGCGTAAATATCGGCTAATAATGATCGAATTGGTAGATCATTAAGGCTGCGGCTTTTTATCCGTTTCATCGCCTAATCCACTGATCTGCAAGCATTCGCTGGTGATTTTTGGTGGATGCGGCGAACATGGCACGCTGATTTTGTATTCCATCGGAGTGACCGTGGCCCACGAGCATCCCCAGGCGCCTGCCGACCTGACCCCACCTGCCCAGTTACCGTGGTTTCGCCGCCTGGCCGCCCGCCTTTTGGGGCGGGGCCTGACCCGCTTGCAAGCCCAGCATCGCGACTCCTGGTTCCTCGGCCACGCCACAGGCCAGCGCAGTGGCCATGCCGACGGGGTGCGCGAAGGCTTCGAGCGCGGGCGTGTGGAAGGGTACGAGGCGGGGCGCCAGGTGCTGGTCATCCGCGATACCCGCCCTGACACCGCCGCCGTACCCGGCCAGGACGACAACCTCTTCGACGATTGGCGCCTGCCGTTGACCGCCGAATTGAAGAAGCGCTTCAAGGCCGATGTGGCCCAGCGCTTGCCTGCCAAGGCGCAACCCAGTGCGGCCCAGTGGAAGCTGATTTTCAGCGACACGCCGTCCACCTGTGTGGTGGCGGGGGCAGGGGCGGGCAAGTCCACCTCGCTGGTGTTGCGCATTCTGTTGCTGCGCCATTACCTGGGCTACGAGCTGGACGCGATGACCGTGGTCACCTTCACCCGCGAATCGCGCAAAGACTTCATCAAACGCCTGCTGCAGGTGTTCGCCCTGTGGCAGATCGACCTGCAGCCCGCGCTGGCCCGCGAGCTGGTGCGCACCTTCCATTCGCGCATCTTGCCGCTGGTGCGCAGCCTGCCAGGTTTTGGCCAGGTGCGCGCGTTCGAGACACTGGGCAACGAGATGCCGGCGGGCCGCGAGGCCGAAGCCGAGAGCAACCCGTTCGACCTGCGCCTGAACGAGGCGCAGCGCCAACAACTGAACCTCTGCTACAGCACCTTGCTGGGCGATAACCCCCGCTTTGCCGAACTCATTGGCCTGCTGCGCAGCGAAGCGTTGCAGCTCAAGCCGCTGGACCCTAACCACCCGGAGGTGCAAAAGCGTGCGCAGGTGACCCAGTTGGCCGCCCAGCGCGACGAAGAACTGTGCGATGTCATCGAAGACCTGTGGTTCGCCGCAGGCGCCTGGCCGATCAAAGGCATCGAGCCGTGCCGCGACACGGTCGAAATCCGTGGCAGCCGTTTCCATGTGCATGGCCGCCTTGAAGGGCAGGGGCCTTGGGTGGTGTTGGGTTTCGACCCCGCGGAAAGCGCCCAGTACCAGCGCCCCGGCGCCAAGCTGGCGGTGCGTGCCGAATGGGCGGTCAAGCGCACCCTGCTGCAGGCCTTCTGCGACAAACCGCTGATCTGGCTGGACAACTACGCGGCCGCGCGACGCCTGGCGGCCTCCCTGGCCGGTGATGCGGTGGCTGGCCCCGGCTTTGAGTACAAGGTCAAGGGCGAACTGGCCCCAGCACCGCTGCTCGACGCCTTTGTCGGTGCCGCCAACTTCATCGAGAACCTGGGGCTTGACGTGAATGGCGCCGTGGCGGCGATGAGCTTCCCGGCAGGCGACAGCGACGGCCTGTTCTTCGAAGCCCTGGCGCTGTACTGGAAGGCCCTGGAGGCACACCTGCTGGACCAGTCGCCGCCGGTGATGAGCTACAACCGCATGTTTGCCCTGTTTGGCGAGAACAACCCGGAAAACCTGCAACTGCTGCCCGACCCCTTGCTCAGGCCCCTGGCGCATTTGATGATCGATGAGTTCCAGGACGTTTCGCCGCAAATCGTCAGTTGGCTGCGTGCCTGCCTTGCCGAGATCCGCCGACGTGGGCCGTCGATGCACAGCGGCCGTAATGCCCAGCATTCGTCGCTGTTGTGCGTGGGTGACGACTGGCAATCGATCTATGGCTGGCGCGGCAGTTCGCCGAAGTACTTCATGGAGTTCACCAAGGCCTTTGTGTCACCGGCCAACACGCGGGTGATGATGGTCGAGAACTACCGGTGCCAGCAGCAGGTCATCGATGCGGCGGAATTCCTGGTCAAGGGCACGCCCGCGATCACCGGCAAGAAGGCCCGCGCCAGTGGCCCGGCAGCCGAGTTGCCGGGCTCGCCGGTCAAGGTGTTCGACCGCGACGAGGCCGCGCTGGGCGAGACCCTGATCGAGCATTATCAACGCGGCGAGTCGGTGATGATGCTGTACCGCAAGGGCAGCGACAAAGCCCTGATGAACGACCACCTGCAGGCCGTGCTGCACGCTGAGGCAGCGCTGCCGGCCGAGCAACGCCGGCTGCGGCAGTTGACCTACCACAGCGCCAAAGGTTTGCAGGCCGATGCGGTGTTCATGCTTGGTGACTGCCAGTACCTGACCAGCTCGCCGTACAAGAACCAGGTCTATCGCCTGGCCGGCCTGGGTAAGGCCGGTGATGCCCAGGCATTCGATACCGCGCAGAAGGAAGAAGTACAGCGCTTGGCCTACGTTGCGGTCACGCGTGCGGTCAGGCACTGCTACTGGCACGTGGAAGCGGCCAACAGCGAAGCGCCGGCGGCGCCGCGTGCCTCGAGCCAGGTAGATGGCCGGCAGGCCTTCTTCGAAGACCTGCGCGGCCAGTGAGGGCTGCTTAGCCGCCCAGGGTTTGCGCCTGTCGGGTGAGGCTGGCCAGCAGGCCCGCTTCCACTGCTTGCTGTTCAGCGGTCAATGCCCGCATGGCGCGGTCGAACTGTCCTTCGTTGAGTGGCACGCGGTGAAGGTTGCCCAGCTCGTCCACGGGCGACGTTGGCAGGGCGTCGCTCAACGCACCTATCACCGAACTGTCCAAGCGAGTAACGGCTTCCTGGGTCTCATCCAGGCAGTAGAAGAGGTAGTCGTGGCCCTGTCGCCAGAAGTCGGTGAGCAACATGAACTGCGCGGCATACTCGCGCTTCAGGTAGCTTACCCACCCCGGTTGTTCGATAAGCCATTGCAGCCGGGCATCGGTGTCGGCGTCCAGGGCGAGTACGGCGGCCTCGACCCGGTCGATGATGACCTGGTTGACTTGGGCCGTGTCACGGTAGCGCATGCCGTGGCTGGGCTCGGGGAAGCCTAGCGGCTCGGCCAGGGACTGGCGCAAGGCCAGGCGAAGCTCGATATCGTCCACCAGGCCGTTTTGCAGTTCGCCGTCGGGGAACGCTGCGGGATCATCCAGCACATCGTGAAGCGGCAGTGCTTCATCGAACACATGGTCCTGCAGCGCCTGTTTGCGTAGCGACCGGCGGACACTGATGCGGTCAGCCAACTGGTTGACCTGATCGCGCCGGTACAGCTTGCGATACAGCGCCAGCAACTCGCCAGGGCGAGTACCGGCGCCGCCCGCCGCCTCGTAAGCCAGCACTTCGATCTCCAGGGCACTGAAGGCGTCGGCCCCGGCATCCCCGCAGGTGGGCGGGAAGTCTTGGGCCACCGTGTTCAGGCGTTCGCGCAACGCACTGTCCCCAGCCGCTTTTTCCAACAAGGCCCAGACACGGTTGCGCAGACTCTGCGCATCGCGCTGTGCTTCAGCGGATTGGCTCAGGCGTTCCAAGACCCCTTGCAGGTCGTTGTTCTCCCCCTGCTCGAACAGATCGCGCCACAGTTGCTCCTGGGCGTCGCTCGCCGGGTTGCGCCACAGCGCTTGCCACTCGGGCATCGCCCCCGCGTGTTCAAAAACGTTGACGCCGCTGTCACCCAGGCGTGTACGTGTTTCGGCCTCCAGGTTGTTGTAGTTGAACAGCCAGCGGCGTTCAGGCAAACGCGCTGAGACATCACGGGCAAACGGTGTACGTAGAACCCCAGACAGGTCGGGCACGTTGCGGATGCGATTGTAAGACAGGTCAAGGTAGCGCAGCCGGTACTGTGGCTGGTTCATCAGGGTGGTCAGGCCTTCGGGCCATTGCTGCAAGTCGCAGCGGTGCAGGTTGAGGTGGCTGAGGCGGGCCATGAAGCGCAGGTCGGGGGCCACGTGTAGCGGGTTGAAATCCAGGTGCAAGACCTGTGGATGGACCATGTCCTGGAAGCGTGCGGCAAGCCTTTGATCCAGGGTGATGTGATTGTCCCCAAGGCCCAGTGCGTCCAGGCGCAAGCGGGTCAGAACTTGCATACTGGCGTCATCCAGTTCCAGAAAATTACTGCGCAAATTGAGTATGCGCAGGCCCGGCATCGCGCCAATGGCTTGCCGAGCCGCAGGCGTGAGGGCCCGTAAGGCATTGCCGGTCAGGTTCAGATCGCGCAGCCGGGGGGCGGACCGCAGCGCATCGAACAAGGCTTCGGCATTCATGTGCGGATTGTTGGTCACGTCCAATGCTTGCAGGTGAGGGAAGTTGGCCAGGAAAGCGCCTTCCAGGCGCTCCAGGCGCAAGCCGTCGAGCCGCAATTCATGGATATGCGGCATGGCGGCAGTGAGGGTTGGCAACTCGCGCAAGCGAATACGCTCGAGCCATAACAGGTTGCGTTGTTCACCGCCCTCACGGCGGCAGGCGCTCATCAGGCGCTCGGCACATTGCTGGCGGCTTCGGCGCTCTTCCAGGTCTTGCGCGGTCTCGATCCAGCGGCCTAGATCACGGTCCAAGCTGCGTTGCTCAGCTTCCAAGCGGTTGATCGCTGTGCCCAGGTCGCCGGCTTCTGTCAGCTCGGTTTTCAATGCGCTGATTTGTGCGTTGTCGAGCTCTGGGTAGAGCGCCCGCAAACGGCGTGCCGCCGCCCCCGTCTCACCACGGCCACTGAGCGGATAACCGAGCCTGCCATTGGCCAGCCGAAGGGGTGAGCGGAACCCTGGCTTGATCGGCTGTTGGCCCACCAAGGCAGCACAGTGCTGCCGATCGGCAAGCGCGATCTCGAACAGTTCGACCGCTATGGCCTGGGGGTGTTCGGCCTGCAATGCTTGCAGCAGCAGTTGGCTGTCCGCGTTGGCCAGGCTGTGCCGATACAGCCCGATGAGGGCTCGGTCTATTCTGGTGCGAGCTTGCAGCAAGCGGGCTTCTTCGCCGATGCGCAGGGGCACTCGACCTGCGCCCAGGCGCTGACGTTCAGTGCTGTTGGCATGGTCGAGGATTTCGTCGAGGGCGCTGTCCGGCAGCCCCGGGAACTGGCGGGCAAGGGCCTGCGCTGCGGGGCTCTGCGGTTCACGATGGCCTTGCTGCAAACTGTTGAATATCGCCTTGCGGCGGTTGGTCAGATGCTCAGCGAGCGTGTCGTTCAGTACCGAGGCACGTTGTGCGTGTGGGGTATCACCTAGCATCGATTGCACCGTGGGCTCATCCATCTGCGCCAGCACGGTCTGGCTCAGTGCGCCACTGTCCAGGTCGGCGCGGGTGATCTCGATCTCTATCTGCCCCGGTGCGACGGGCGGCCCATAGCGTACCGACTTGCCCCAAGGTTCTGGGCCTTCGAAGACCTTGAGAACGTGATCCTGCGGCCACTTCGGCAGGTTCAGCAGTTCGGGCAGGGCATAGTTTTTGTGGGCCGCGAGCGGCAGGCCGTGGCGTACGTGTTCTATGAGGGTGCCCACTTCGTTGTCCAGTTGCAGGCGCAGCAGTGTGTCGACCAGCAATGCCGGGGGGCGTAAGCCAGCCGCATGGGCACGGCGCAGGCTGGCCGTGTCGGTGCCGGTGCTGCGCAGGGCTGTGAGCAATTGCGCATCGTCCAGTCCCTGGCTGCGATGGCCGAGACGGCGTAGCAGCTGTATGTCGTCCCACTCGTGAGCATGTTCATGGGCCAGCTGCCAGCGGCCGTCGCCGATTGGCCGCACGTGCGGCGCATAAGCCTGAGGGGAGTCGGGGTGACGCACGCGCCAGTGTTGTTCAGGGTCCTGGAACACTTCATACAGGGTGCCTTCCAGCGCCATGTAGGCCTTGCCCTGGTGTTGATGAAGCCCGAGCGCATCGGGCTTTGCACCTTCAGCAAGCATTACATTGCTGGCATACGGCGCCATGTTTGGGTGCCACAGCAGTTCGCGGTCTTCCTGCCACACCGCCTTCAGCGCATCGACGAAACCGGATGCCTGGATAACCTTGGCGCCAGCGGCGAACCCGGCGATCACTGCGGCATTGATGGCCAACGACTGCACCTGCTGCAGCGCCTGCGCGGTGTCGCCTTCCTCCCAGGCTTCGAAACCGGTGAACACCGAACTCATCAGGTCATAGGCAAATACCCCGAGCATGGCCGTGTTCAACCCCGGGACGAAGAACGCGGCGACGTTGAGTACGTTCATGCCCATTTCGAGCCAGTGTTGCAGGCGCGCGTTGCGCGCTTTGGCGTCAACCTCGGCGGTGGGCACAGCGATGGTTTTGGCGTCGGCCTTCATGCGTGCCAGGTGTGCTCTGTACAACGTCGGCCAGGGCGCATTGCCCAAAGGCGAAGGGGTAACGTGCAAAAGCGGATTGCTACGCAGCGTGCGGTTGCCGCTCGCATCCACCTCGAACAGCGCGTGCTCCAGTTTGGCCGACAGTTCCACTTGCCGGTCTTTGTAGGCGAACTGCAGCAAGGCACGGCGGAATTCGCTGCGCTGCAGCCGGTGCCGCAGGTGCTGCCCGACCGCCATGATCGATGCGAACTCGCGCACCGGGTGCTCGCTGTCGTCCGGGATGTAGAGGATGCAAGGATTGCTCTGGTTTGGGGCATCAGGCCCGATAAGCAGGATTTCGTGCAGAGGGATACCGAACAGGCTGAAACGCCAGCACTGCAGATTGTGTTCACCATAGGCCGGGGCGGTGACATTGCTGCACAGTTGCATCAGCGCGGTGCGCCCGCGTTCGCTCAGCAAGCCCTTGAGCCAGGCAACCTGCGCCTGCACCCGCAAGCACTCGCGGCTCGCCTGAATCGACAGGCGCTCGACCTCCAGCCGGTTCGCGCCTTCATGGGTGGCCTGCAGGTGACCCTGGTACTGCTGGCCCAGGTCCAGCGCCCGGCACTGCTCAACGAAACTGGCCATGTTCAAGCCCTGCAAGGGTGAATCATCGCCTGCGGCGCGGGTCAACCGGCTATAGGCACCGACTTCCGTGAGGCCCTCGAAGTTGTGCAGGGCGGCTTCCAGCAAACTGCGCGGTTGCGGCGCGCCGACGGGGCGGGTTGCGAGCACGTCTACCGGCTGCTCTGGCACCAACGGGTATTGTGGGTCGGGCACGCCGACCCACGGGTTGCTGATCGGCTCGAAAGGTTGGAACACGTACTGGGCCTGGTCCACGGCCACGTTCAGGCCTAGGCGTTCGGTCAGCAGCGGTCGGCAGAATTCGATGATGCCTTTGAAGCCGGGCAGTGCCTGACGGAGCTGGGCGAGGCAAGTGTCGCGGGTCTCGACAAGCAGGCGCAGTTGCAGGCGTTGCTCCGGTTCGGCGCTGGCGTACCAGCTGTAAGGCGTGCCATCGGCCGCCAGGTAATCCTTGCGTACCCGCTGTACGACGCGTTCGGCATGGCCGGGGTGCAGGGTTTTGCTCCATAGCGGCAGCGTGCGCGTGATCTGCGCGTGATGTAAGGGTGGGGTGCTTGTCATGGTACCGACCTCTTGAGTAGGGAGGCGGTAGTCGATACTCATCCGGGTGCCGAGTGGCGGTAGATAATTGCCAGCAGCAGTCGGTCTCGCGCATGTACGGGTCGGTGGGGGGCCAACAGTGCAGGTGCATCTGCGAGAGGGTGGGGTAGGCCATGGCGGCCGGTTTGCAGCCAAGGGGAGCTTCTATGCGTTCGCTGTGCGGTCCCAAGGATCATTTGCTTGACCTCGACGGTATTGAAATAGCGGTACGCACCTGGGGGCCGGAAGACGGTATCCCGGTGCTGGCCTTGCATGGGTGGCTGGATAACGCCGCCTCGTTCGATCGGCTCGGGCCGTTGCTCGACGGCTGTTTCGTGGTGGCGCCAGACTTGGTCGGCCATGGCCGCTCCAGCCATCGGCGCCACGACAGCGGCTATTACCTCTGGGAGCATGCCGAGGATATGCTGGCGGTGGTCGACAGCCTGGGCCTGGCGCACTTCCATGTGCTGGCCCACGGCATGGGCAGCGGCATCGCCTCGTTGCTCGCCGCTCTGTCCAGCGGCATTTCCAGCATGACCTTCCTCGATGGCATGGGCGCGCCGTTCACGGTCGCGGAGGATGACCGCGTGCAGCATCTGGCGCGCTCCTACCGGCTTAAACGGATGGTCCAGCGCAGCCAGCTTCAGGGGTTCGGCGAGCCCGACGCGAGCCGCTTCGACACGATTGAAGCGGCCTTGCAGCAGCGCCGCCAGCGCTTGGACGGCGAGCTGTCGGAGGACGCTGCGCGGTTGTTGGCCCGTCGTGACCTGCTGCAGGTTGGCGACGGCTATTGTTGGCGCCACGATCCACGCTTGGTGCTGCCCGAACCCATGCCGTTGACCGAGCGAGAAGCCTGTGACCTGCTCAGCCAGATCCAATGCCCGCTGTACCTGATGTTCGGCCGACAAGGGGCCTTTAGCGGCAACGCGTACGCCCAGCGTGAAACGGCCTTGCCTGGCCATGCGCGGGTTTCATGGCACCCAGGCGGGCATCACTTCCACCTTGAGGCACCGGACCGGGCTTTGGTCGATCAGTTGTTGCGGCTGTTGGCACGTCATGAAGGTGGCCAGTTACAGCGCCTGGTCAATGAGTAGCGAGCACGCCGAATAGTGGGCTATGGTGGCGTCTGACCCTCGCGCACACGCCACAAGGAGTCCCCGGCATGCGACCGTTCGCCATCAAGCACATCGACCACCTCGTCCTGCGGGTCAGCGACCTGCCGCGCAGCCTCGCCTTCTATGTGGGCGTGCTGGGCTGCACGGTCAGCAAGGTGCGTAAAGACCTGGGCATGGTCCACCTGGCGACGGGCACTGCCATGATCGACCTGGTCACGCTGGACGGTGTGCTGGGGCAGCCGGGTGGCGCCGCGCCGGGCGCAGAGGGGCGTAACCTGCATCATTTGTGCCTGCGTATCGAGCCCTTCGATGAGGCGGCATTGACCGCTTACCTGCGCGCTGCGGGTGTAACGGTGGAGCCTGCCGAGAAACGCTACGGCGCTGAGGGCGAAGGGCCGTCGTTGTACTGCTTCGACCCCGATGGCAACCAGGTCGAGCTCAAAGGGCCGGTGCCGGAGGCGTCATGACGGGTTTGCAGACGCACGAGCACTGGATCGCCACGGCCCAAGGCACGCTGTTCGCTCAAGAGTGGTCGCCGCTACAGCCGCAGGGTGCCCCCATCATTCTGTTGCACGATTCGCTGGGGTGTGTGGCCTTGTGGCGAGACTTCCCTGCGCAACTGGCGCGCAGCACCGGGCACCCGGTAATCGCCTATGACCGCCTCGGTTTCGGTCGCTCCGACGCGCATCCCACCCGGTTGCGCCTGGGCTTTGTCGAGGCCGAAGCGCGCCAGGGCTTCGCGGCGGTGCGCGAACACTTGCATATCGATGCCTTCATTGTCTTCGGCCACAGCGTGGGCGGGGGCATGGCGGTGGGGTGTGCGGCAGCGTTCGCGGACCATTGCCAGGGGCTGATCACGGAGTCCGCCCAGGCCTTTGTCGAAGCAGGGACGCTGGAGGGTATTCGTGCGGCGGATCTGCAGTTTGCAGAGCCCGGGCAGTTGCAGCGGCTGCGCCGTTATCATGGTGACAAGGCCGAATGGGTATTGCGTGCGTGGGTGGATAACTGGTTGAGTGAAGACTTCGCCGAGTGGAGCCTGGATGCGCTGTTGCCGCAGGTACATTGCCCCTTGCTGAGCCTGCACGGTGATAACGATGAGTTCGGCTCCCAGGCTCACCCCGAGCGCCTTGTCGCGCTTACTTCGGGCCCCGGCGTGTTGCGGCTGATACCGGGCTGTGGGCATGTGCCGCACCGGGAACAGGCTGATGGGGTGTTGGCAGAAGTCGGGCGCTTTCTACGGTAAATTCCAGGTCAGAGGTTGCAGGCCCCAATGGGGTCGCTGCGCGGCCCATCGCAGCGGTTCAGCGCCCCGACAAGCAAGCTTCCACAGGGGGAGCGTATGTCTTGAGAATTTACTTCACCTGTGGGGGTAACTGTCTTGTTCGAGTTTCGGGGGCAGTCCACCCTGTGGCCGCTCGCTATCAAGGCGAGTGGATATCCCCGCAAAGCCGATTATGCTTCAGATACCTTGCTGCGATTCGAGGCGGCCTGCTTCGTCGTGCTTCGCGCAACCAATGCAAGCCCTAGGGCCTGGGTGCGACGGTGAAATGGGTGTGAGGTACTCCGGCCTGCGATAACGACAAGACGGAGGCAACCCATGGCGGTTCTCGACAGCGCATCCACGGGCAGTAGCGCGCCCCAACGCGGTATCACCCGGGAGGAGCGCAAGGTCATCTTCGCCTCATCCCTGGGCACGGTGTTCGAATGGTACGACTTTTACCTGTACGGCTCACTGGCCGCGATCATCGCCAAGCACTTCTTTGCCGGCGTCAATGAAACCACCTCGTTCATCTTCGCCCTCTTGGCGTTTGCCGCAGGCTTTGCCGTGCGGCCGTTCGGGGCCATTGTGTTCGGCCGCCTCGGTGACTTGATCGGGCGCAAGCACACCTTCCTGATCACCATCGTCATCATGGGCCTGTCCACGGCGCTGGTCGGGTTGTTGCCCAGCTATGCGTCGATTGGCGTGGCGGCGCCGGTCATCCTGATCAGCCTGCGCCTGTTGCAGGGCCTGGCACTGGGCGGTGAATACGGCGGCGCGGCGACCTACGTGGCCGAACATGCACCCAAGGGCCGGCGTGGCTTCTTTACTGCCTGGATCCAGACCACCGCGACGCTGGGGCTGTTCCTGTCGCTGCTGGTGATAATGGCCTGCCGCACGGCCATGGGCACCGAGGCGTTCGAGGCATGGGGCTGGCGCATTCCGTTCTTGCTGTCGATCCTGCTGTTGGCCATTTCGGTGTACATCCGCATGCAGCTCAACGAGTCGCCGGTGTTCTTGAAGATGAAGGCCGAGGGCAAGGCTTCCAAGGCGCCGTTGACCGAGTCGTTCGCCCGTTGGGAAAACCTCAAGGTGGTGATCATGTCGCTGCTTGGCGGCACCGCCGGCCAGGCGGTGGTGTGGTACACCGGGCAGTTCTATGCGCTGTTCTTCCTGTTGCAGACGCTCAAGATCGACCCGCAGACTGCCAACTTGCTCATCGCAGGTTCGCTGCTGATCGGCACGCCGTTCTTCATCATCTTTGGCAGCCTGTCGGACCGCATCGGCCGCAAGAAGATCATCATGGCCGGTTGCATCATCGCTGCGCTGACCTACTTCCCGATCTTCAAGGCGCTGACCGAGTACGGCAACCCGGATGTGTTCGTCGCCCAGGAGCAGAACCCGGTCGTGGTGGTAGCTGACCCTGGCCAGTGCGCGTTCCAGTTCGACCCGGTGGGCAAGGCCAAATTCACCAGCTCCTGCGACATCGCCAAGAGCCTGCTGGCCAAGCGGGCGATCCCGTATTCGAACGAGAAGGCCGAGCCCGGCAGCGTGGCGCAGATCCGTATTGGCGAGCGGGTGATCCCAAGCTTTGATGGCCGCAGCCTGGCCGCCGCCGACCTCAAGACGCAGAGCGATGCCTTTACCGCCACCCTCGTCGGGGCGCTGAAGGAGGCGGGTTACCCCGAGAAGGCCGACCCGGCGAAGATTCACTACCCGATGGTGCTGTTGCTGCTGACCATCCTGGTGATCTACGTGACCATGGTCTATGGGCCAATTGCGGCCTGGCTGGTCGAGCTTTTCCCGGCGCGCATCCGCTATACCTCGATGTCACTGCCGTACCACATCGGCAACGGTTGGTTCGGTGGCTTCCTGCCGACCGTGGCGTTTGCCATGGTGGCGGCAACCGGGGATATCTACTACGGCTTGTGGTACCCGATCGTGATTGCGCTGATGACGGCGGTGCTGGGGATCTTCTTCATGCCAGAGACCAAGGACCGCGATATCAGCCACACCTGAGTCAGGCCATGAAACCCGTGTAGGAGCAGCCTTGTGCTGCGAAGAGGCCGGTGATAACAACGAAGATCTTCGCTGCTATCCCCGGCCTCTTCGCAGCACAAGGCTGCTCCTACCGAAGCGTGCATGACTTGTCACAGTCAAAATAACCTCACAGGGTAAAGGCATATCCGGTATCCACCCGGTGGCTTCCCCGCAGTCCTGGGGATCTTCTTCATGCCAGAGACCAAGGACCGCGATATCAGCCACACCTTATTCAAGCCATTGAACCCGTGTAGGAGCAGCCTTGTGCTGCGAAGAGGCCGGTGACAGCAGCGAAGATCTCCGTTGTTATCCCCGGCCTCTTCGCAGCACAAGGCTGCTCCTACCGAAGCGTGCATGACCTGCCTCAGTCAAAATACCCTCGCAGGGTAAAGGCGTACCCGGTATCCACCCCGGTGGCTTCCCCGCGGCTCCAGCGCTTGTTCAATACGAACTCGAACGCCGGCTCGTACAACCCGTCCCGCACTACTGCACCACCGAGCACCTCCACGTCATACCAGCCATTGTCCAGCTCGATGATCGGCCGCCCAGGTGCCTGGTAGCGTGCCAGCAGATCGCCGAGGGCCTTGTTGGTGAAGTGCTGCAGGATGCGCCAGGTGTACAGCATCAACGCGCGGTGCTCAACGCGCAGTACGTAGCCGGCACGCTGATGCTTCAGGCGGCTGCCCGGCTCACGCAGGGCCGGGGTGTGGCCATCGAGGGTGAAGATGATCCGATAGGGCAGGTTATCGATGCCGGCAATGGGCAGCACCACACCTTCGCGCACCGCCTTGTCACCGCTGTCGTCATGGGTGAATGCGTGGGCCAAGTCGTCCGCCAAGTCGTTGTCTTGCTTAAACCGCTCAAGCAACTGAATGTCGCCGACCAGGAAGTAATCGATCAGGTCGTTGAGGACCTCACTGAATTCGTGGCGCATTTGTTTTCCTTGTTGGCTGCGCAAGTAAGCAAAGGCAACTATAGCGGACGGCGGGCCACGGGTGCCCGCCAGGCGGGGGTGGCCGTTAGTGTTTCTGGGCGATCTGGATCAAGTTGCCACAGGTGTCGTCGAACACAGCCACGGTGACCGGGCCTGCGGCCGTTGGCGGTTGGGTGAACTGCACGCCGGCCGCGCACAGACGGGTGTATTCAGCCTGGATGTCGCGCACGCCGAACGAGGTTACAGGGATGCCGTCCTGCTTGAGCGCAGCCTTGTACACCTTGGCGGCAGGGTGGGCATCAGGCTCCAGCAGCAGCTCGACGCCGTTTGGCTCGTGGGGTGAGGTCAGGGTAAGCCAGCGGTGCCGGCCCAGGGGGATGTCATGTTTGGGCATGAAGCCGAGCACGTAGTGATAGAAAGCCAAGGCCTTGGCCTGGTCGTCGACAAGAATACTGGTGACAACGATCTTCATAGGCGCACACCGTTTTTTGGGACTTGTCCACTTTCAGTAAAGACCTTTTGGGCAGCGCCGGGGTTCATTTCAGTGTGCAGGGGCTGGGGCATTTCCCGGTGGGTATGGGCGCGAGCAGGTTGTAGCTTGAATAGGCAATTCACATAAACCGGAGAAATGACCATGCAAGATGAACCGAAGAACGAATCGCCATCCCTTGATCACCTCGAGCACGTGGAGGAAGTGGTAACTCAGAAAACCGTATCGTGGCGTACCCGAGGTGCAGCCCCTGTAGTCGGCATGCCTTGTGCGCCAGGCTACAAGCGCGTCGGTGACGAGTGCGTGTTAGCGAACATTCCCTTTGAGTGAGCCGCGTAACGGGGGCGCATGGCGCCCCCCACTAAAAAACATACTCAAGTCATAGGTAAATCCTTCATCACCCAATCCCCCGGCAGCCAGGCGCCACGTTAAAGTGACAGGCAAAATACCAGCGCGCCCAGGCGGCGCCGGAGAGGTGCCTGTGGCTTCCTATACCTTGCGACAACTCAAGTATTTCGTCACCACCGTGGAGGCCGGCAGCGTCGCTGAGGCCTCGCGCCAGCTCTACATCGCCCAGCCTTCGATCTCCACGGCCATCAAAAGCCTGGAAGAAAGCTTCGGCGTACAACTGTTCATCCGCCACCACGCCCAAGGTGTGTCGCTGACACCCAGCGGCAAGCGTTTCTACGCCAAGACCAAATCGCTGCTGCAGATGGCCCACGAGTTCGAGCAGAACGCCCTAGCCGATAACGACACCGTTGCCGGGCAAATCGATATCGGCTGTTTCGAGACGGTGGCGCCGCTGTACCTGCCGCGCCTGATCGCCGGCTTTCGCGAACGCTACCCTGGCGTTGACATCCGCCTGCGCGATGGCGAGCAGCAGGACCTGATTCAGGGCCTGACCGCCGGCACCTTCGACCTGGCGTTTCTCTACGACCACGACCTGGACGGCACCATCGAGGCCGAGCCGCTGATGCCGCCGCAAAAACCCTATGTGCTGTTGCCCGAAAAGCACCGCTTTGCCGGGCAGAGCCAGGTCTCGCTGCGCGATCTCTGCCCCGAGCCGATGATTCTGCTGGACGTGGCCCCCAGCCGGACCTACTTCGTCAGCCTGTTCAACGAAATGGGCCTGACCCCGAACATCGTCTTCAGCTCGCCGTCGATCGAGATGGTGCGCGGGATGGTGGGGCAGGGGTTCGGCTTTTCGCTGTTGGTCACCCGCCCACATTCGGAATGCACCTACGATGGGCAGCGCCTGGCGATGGTCGATATCGCCGAACCTGTGGCGCTGTCGGGGCTGGCGGCAGCCCGCTTGAAGCGGGTTCAGTTGACCAAGCCGGCACAACTGTTCGTCGAGTTTTGCCGGGAAGAACTGGCCAAGTTCTAGTGTCTGCCGCCGGCCTGACCTTGAAGTCGCAGAGGCTCAAGGGTTGACTTGGTACCCACGGCCTTGCAGGCAACCGCCGTACGCGCTGGCATGGGCCGAGCTCTGCGCTTCGCCCTGGGTACGCCGGTCCTGGCGGCGATCCTGGCGCTGGCGCATGCCACCCACTGCCGCACCGGCGGCGGCGGTTTCACCGGCGCGGTTTTGCCGGTATTGCTGCTTGGCATCGTCGCTGGCCCGGTCGTACAGCTCTTCATGCTGATTGCCGCGGACCTGCGCACCAACGGCACCTGCTGCTGCGCCAGCTGCCGCGCCGCGTACCCGGCCACCAACGTGGGCATCGCTGGATGTCGAGGCGCTGTTTGCGGCATTGGTGGCGACGGTATTGCAATCATTGATGTCCAATTGCATCTGCTGGCTGCTCTGGCCTTTCAGCGGTACCACTGACTGCGCCTGGGCGGCAGGTGCTGTGCACAGTAGCACCAGCAGGTAACTCCATGTGAGTGAACGCATGGCACACCTCCTGTGGGCGTGAACCCCCTCTCACAGGATAGTCCGCCTGCGCGGTTTTTCAGCAGGGGTTGCGCAGCCCTTTGAGCATCAGTTCCATGGCGTCCAGGGCCTGCTCCAGCCTTTGGCCTTGGCCCTCTTCTTCGGCAATCCAGAATGCCGTTTCTGCCAGGCCCCCGCAGATCAGCGACGCCAACGCCTGTGGATTGGCCTGGGTGACCACGCCCTGCGCCATCAACTGCTCCAGCATGCTGCGCAGCGACGCGACGCAGTTTAGCTGCGCTTGCGGGGTAGGGGCACCCAATACCGCACGCCCATCACGCAACACGATGCGCTGAATCTCCGGCTCGCGGGCCATTTCCAGGTAGGCGCGGCAGCGGTTGCGAAAGCCCTCCCAGGGGTCGCTGGCCGTGTCGGAAATCGCGTGCAGCCGCGCGTCCATTTCTGCGTCGATTTGCGCGATAACGGCGGCCAAAAGGCCCTTCTTGTCGCCGAAATGATGATAAAGGGCACCACGGGTGAGGTTGGCCTGGGCCGTCAGGTCGTCCATCGATGTCTCACCATAACCACGTTCGCTGAAAACCTGGCGAGCGGTCTCCAGCAGGGTGGCGCGGGTCTGTTCCATGTCGGCGCGGGTACGTCTGACCATTGGGGCTCCTGGAAATGCGGCTTTACATTCAGTGCGTATGATAATAGGGTTTTAATCATACGGTTTGTATGTAAGCCGCTTTTTTTCGATACGGAGAGTCGATCATGCTCAACCCTTACCGCCAGCTGTTCCAGGCAAAAGGCACGGCCGGCTTCGCCTTGGCAGGCCTGGTGGCACGTTTGCCTTTGCCAATGACGGGCATCGGCATCATCACCCTGCTCTCGCAGCTACGCGGTAGCTATGCCTTGGCGGGGGCCGTGGCAGCGACGTTCGTGTTGACCTATGCGCTGATGTCGCCGCAGGTGTCCCGCTTGGTCGACCGGCACGGGCAGCGCCGTGTGCTGCCCGCCGCTGCAGGCTTGTGTGTGGTGGGCCTGTTGGTGCTGCTGGCCTGTACCTGGTGGCAAGCGCCCGATTGGGGGCTGTTCGTCGGGGCCGCGTTGGCGGGCTTCATGCCCAGCATGTCGGCGATGGTGCGTGCGCGCTGGACGGCGCTGTACCGGGGCACGCCGCAGTTGCAGGTGGCGTATTCCCTGGAGACGGTGCTCGACGAGGTCACCTTTATTGCTGGCCCGCCGGTGTCGGTGGGGCTCTGCGTGGGCGTGCTGCCCCAGGCCGGGCCATTGGTCGCGGCGCTGCTGTTGGCGATCGGGGTGTTCGCCTTGGTCGCTCAAACCGGCAGCGAACCGCCCGTGGATGCAGACGCGGGTGCATCGAAAGGCCAGGGCTCGGTGTTGCAGCACTGGGATGTTCGGCTGCTGGCGTTGCTGATGGTGGCCATGGGCGTAATCGTCGGCAGCGTCGACATCGTCAGCGTGGCCTTTGCCGAACAGGCCGGCATGCCGGCAGCGGCCAGCCTGGTATTGGCGTGCTATGCCGTCGGCTCCTGCGCTGCAGGCCTGGTATTCGGGGCCTTGAAATTGCCAACGCCTTTGCACCGGCTGCTGTTGCTGGGCGGCCTGGCGACAGCAGTGACGACCTTGCCGTTGCTGCTGGCTGACAGCGTCTTCGGGCTAGCTGCCGCCGTCTTGCTGGCGGGCCTGTTCTTTGCGCCGACGCTGATCGTGGCGATGTCGCTGGTGGAGCGCCGTGTGCCCGCACAGCAGCTCACCGAGGGCATGACCTGGCTGCTGGCGGGGTTGAATGTCGGTGTCGCGCTGGGGGCGGTGGCGTCCGGGCAGGTGGTCGACCTGGTGGGCGCCAAGGCGGGTTATCAAGTCGCGGTGGTCGCGGGAGTGGCGGTCGCGTTGGTGGCGCTTTACAGCTATCGACGACTGGGCACAGCGACGGGGGCAGCCTTGTCAGGCGCTTGAGCCCGGCGCAGTGGCACCTCGCGCAGCAGCCACGACAAGGCGAATGCCACACTGGTAATCAGGCAGGCCATCAGGAACACCTCGTGCATGGCGGCAGAAAACGCTTCCAGGTAAGTCTGTTGCAAGGCGGCCGGCAATGCATGCACCGCGGTGGGTGACAGGCTGGCCGCTGCCCCAGCCTGGCTGGCGAAGTCGCCGCTCAGTTGCCCCAGCAACGCATGGGAAAACAATGCGCCGAACAGCGACACGCCGATGGAGCCGCCAATCGAGCGGAACAGCGTGGCGCCAGACGTCGCCACGCCCATATGGCGAGGCTCGACACTGTTCTGCACGGCCAGGATCAGCACCTGCATGACCATGCCCAGCCCGGCACCCAGCAGGCCCATGTAGACGTTCATCAACGCCATGGGGGTGTGCAGGTCCAGCCGGCTGAGCAGGCCCAGGGCAATCACCTGCAGCAGGGTGCCGACGATTGGGAAGATCCGGTAGCGGCCCCAGCGACTGATCAGCCGCCCGGTAATCGCCGACACCACCAGCAGGCCGCCCATCAGCGGCAGCATCTGCAAGCCGGCACTGGTCGGCGTGGCGTTTTTCACCACCTGCATGTACAGCGGCAGGAAGGTCACCGCGCCGAACAACGACACCCCCACGATAAAGCCGATCAGGCCGGCGAGCACGAAGGTGCGATGGCGAAACAGGTGCAGCGGCATGATCGGTTCGGCGGCGCGGCGTTGTTCGAAAACGAAGCCGACCAGGCCAATCAGGGCGAACAACGCCAGGCACAGCACATCCAGCGAGGCCCACGGCAGCAGGCTGCCGCCCAGGCTGGTGATGAGCACCACGGCCGCCAGGGCCACGGTCAGAAAGAACGCACCGATATAGTCGACCACGTGTTTGACCGGGGCCACGTGTGGGCGGAACACGCCGCCGATCACCAGCAGCGCGAGCAGGCCCAGCGGCAGGTTGATGTAGAAGATCCAGTGCCAGGACAGGTGCTCCACCAGAAAACCGCCGATCAGCGGGCCTACCACCGTCGCCAGGCCGAACACACCGCCGAACAAGCCTTGGTAACGGCCGCGTTCGGCCGGCGCGATGACATCGCCGATCGCGGCCATCGCCACCACCATCAGGCCGCCGCCGCCCAGGCCTTGAAGGGCCCGGAAGGCGATCAGCTGGGCCATGTCTTGCGCCGCGCCGCACAGCACCGAACCCAGCAGAAACAGCACGATGGCAATCTGCAATACCCGCTTGCGGCCATACAGGTCACCGAACTTGCCGTACAACGGCACTACCACCGTGGAGGCCAGCAGGTAGGCAGTGACGACCCAAGACAGCCAACGCAGCCCGCCAAGGTCGCTGACGATGGTCGGCAGCGCGGTCGAGACGATGGTCTGGTCGAGGGCCGCGAGGAACATCACCAGCATCAGTGCGGCCAGCAGCAGCGGAATAGACGTATGCGTATCCGCTGCGGCCTGCGCGGTAGGGGAGGTGTTATCGGCAGTCGAGTGCATGGGGCTGACCTGAACTGAGTGAGGCGTTCGTGGGGGCCGCGATCCGTGCGTGATCAGTTGACGCCCGCCTGGGCATACTGGCGGCCAACTTCCTGCAGGCCTGCCAGGGCGAAGCTGTACAGCTGGGCAGCCACTGCATCGCCGGGCATTTGAAGCATCTCGTGCAGCGCCCCGGAGCCGCCGCGCGGGCCGATCAGCAGCATGGCCCAGGGCGCGGTGACGCAGAGGATGCAGCGGGTGAGGGCAGGGGCTTCCACGGGGATGGCGGTGATTTCGCTGAACAGCCCCTTCAACAGCGCCAGCTTCAGCGGCGCTGCGGCCTGCAGGTGAGCCTGGCCGTGGGGGCTGGGGGCGAGGATTTCGGCGGCCAGCACACGCAGGTGCCAATTGTCCTGGGCCTGGGAGGCCTTGCGAACCACCAGCTCTACCAATACCCGCAGTTTTTCTGCCGCCGGCTGTGTGCCCTGGGTGATCCGCTGCAAGTCGCTGATATCCAGAAAGCGCTGGCGCGCCTCGTCGAGCACGGCCAGGTACAGGCCATTGCGGCTGCCAAAGTGGTAGTTGATCGACGCCAGGTCGACCTCTGCCTTGGCGGCCACAGCCTTGTTGCTGGTTTCGGCATAACCGAGCGCGGCGAACAGTTCACCGGCGGATTCCAGGATCCGAGTACGGGTGACGGCACCGTCCTTGCGGGGTTCTCGGGGGGCTGCGGGCATGGCGGGCTCTGCGCTGTGGGGAGTAGGCAGAGCTTGTAACAGGCTTAGTCTAAAATCAATTTAAATTTAATTTAAGCGCCGACCGGGCGCGGCGCAAGGCCGCTCCCGGTGGTTGTGAGGGGTTATTGCACGTTGCTGGCCGTCTCCTGCACATGCTCGGCCTTGTCCTGTGGCAGGTGGTCGAACTCGCGCAGGCCGTTGTTGCGGTAGGGGTCACCGATCCAGCGCGGCACAACCTCGAACTGCGGGTTGACGATGCTTTTGGCAGGCTCGTACAGGTCATAGCTGAGCCCGGCCAGATCGGACAGCGTGTGAATCAGGTGCGAACTGCTGTAGGCACGGTTGGCCGTGGCCTGCAGGTCGCGCGGGTGGGCCGCTTGCCAGCTCGGCGAGGTCCACAGCAGGAACGGGATGGTGTACATCGGCCGGGTTGGGGCGCCTTCGTTGCGCCCCAGGCGGTCGTGATCGCCCGAGCTGTAAACATCCTCACCGTGGTCGGAGAGGTACAGCAAAAAGCCGTTGGGGGTGGTGGCCGAGTAGCGCTTGATCAGGCTCGACACCACGTGGTCGTTGTAGCGCACTGCGTTGTCATAGAAGTTGTAGGTTTCCACCTCGCTGGGCGAAAGCTTGGCCGGCACGCCCTGGCGATCGCTGAAATGCTGGAAGGCATTCGGGTAGCGGTAGCGGTAATCCATGTGCGTGCCCAGCAGATGGATGATGATGAACTTGTTTGGCGCTGGGTCTTGCAGGGCTTTCTCGAACGGGTCCAGCACCACTTCGTCGTACTGGCTGGCGTTTTGGTTGCGCTGGTTGTTCAGGTAGACCGGCACGTCCGTTTGCTGGGAGAAGGTGGTCAGCATGGTGTTGCGCTTGGTCATGGTCTGCTGGTTGGTGATCCAGAAGGTCTTGTAGCCTGCCTGTTTCATCAAGTTGATCAGCGACGGGTCGGTGAGGAAGCGGTCCGGGTGCTGTTCGTCACCAAAGGTCAGGATCTGCTGCATCACTTCGATGGTGTAGGGGCGTGGCGACACCACGTTGCTGAACACCGTCAGGCCCTTGTCGCTGGCGGCCAGCGCATCGAGGTTGGGCGTGGTATCGCGCGGGTAGCCGTACAGGTGCATGTGCTCGCGGGTGGTCGATTCGCCCAGCACCAGGACCAACGTGCGCGGCGCGTCACCGCTGCTGTTGCGCAGGTTCTGCAAGGGCGGCAGCGCAGCGTTCTGCGCCAGCAGTTCCTGCATGTTGTTCAACTGTTGGCGGTATTGCTTGTAGCCGACCAGCAACTGCCACGGCACGGCAGGTTCCATGCGTTGCTGAACTTTTTCGGCAGCGTCGGCAAAGTTGCGTTCCTGGGTGACCATCTGTTTGTAGAAGGGGTACACCAGGTTGGCCACCAGCAGCAGGACAACCACCGGAATGCGGCTGCGCAAGGGCAGCGTGACCGGGCGCACGCGCTTGTACAGCAGCACGGCCACCACGGTATACAGCAGCAGCGCCAGGCCCAGCCAGAGGCTGAAGTACTGGCTGAAATACTCGCCAGCCTCGGCGGTATTGGATTCGAACATCACGAAGATGACGCTTTGCGAGAACTCCTGGCGATAGATGCCGAAGTAGCTCAGGCCGACCAGCGAGGCGGCCCACAGCACCAGGCCGATGACTGCCGCGGTGGCGCGGGTAAAGCGCGGCAGCAGCAGTACAGGGGCCAGCCACAGGCTGCTGAGAAACAGCGCATCGCGAAAGCCGGCAAAGCCGGTGGTGCCACTGAACAGCAGCAGCGCCTGGGTAACGCCGGAGAAATACCAGAAGAACAGCAGGAGCCAGCCTAGGCCGGCCCAGTCCACGCCTTTGCGCGTGGGGATTTTTTTAATAGCTGACACGTATGCCTCGTAGAACCTTGGCAGCCACCCAATGTGCGCGTGGCCGGAAAGGGCGTGACGCTAATCTGAAGGTTGTGAAAATAACGTCAAGGCGCAGCGCAATGAGACGGGATGCACGCCCGCCCGGGGCGTTTCAGGTGGCCTCGGGCAGGGTCGCGTTGGCTTTTTTCGGGGGGCGGATCGAGCCGATGTACACCGCCACAATGGTCAGTAACGCACCGCACACCTGGAGCGTCGAGTTGGCCTTGCCGAGGAAGGCGATGTCGATGAAGTAGGTGATCACCGGCTCCAGCAGCAGGATCAAGCCCGCCAGGCCCAGGCTGATCGCGCCAATCGAACGGTTGACCAGCAACCAACCGACGAACTGCACCAGCACGCCATAGATCACCAGCATCAGCCAGGTCTGCCCATCGTTGATCGCCAGGCTCTCACCGTTGGCCAGGGCGTAGCCAAGCAAGACCAGCGCAGCCCACAGGCTCAGGTTGAGCATCTGCGCGATCTTGTCGCCACCGCCGTCGGGCAACTGGGTGTTGACCTTGAGGAAGTACACACAGACGGCATAGGCCAGCCCCGACAGTACCCCATAGATGACACCCTTCATGCCCAGCGCATTGCTCATTTCGGGCATCAGCAACAGGTACAGCCCGACAAAGGCCAGGGTGATCGAGACGAGGAAGTTGGCCGAGGGCTTTTCCTTGAGCAGGTAAAAGCCCAGGAAGGTCATGAAAAACACCTGGCAATTGGTCAGGATCGAACCGATGCCAGGGCCGACGATGTAGATGCTCTGGTGCCAAAGTGCCAGGTCAATGGCCAGAAACACGCCGGCAAGCCCGGTGTACAGCTGCGCCTTGAAGCCCTTGAGCATGACCGGCGTGCGGCGCGCCTTGAGCAGCAGGAAGAACAGGATGGAGGCAAACAGCATCCGGTAGAAGCCCGCGCCGCCGGCGCCTATCTGGGCGAATGCGACAGTCAAGGCGGAAAGGCTGAGCATCAACCCGCCGAACGTCAGTTCGAGGATTGCGCGGTTGTTGTTGGTCGACATGAGGGTTCCCGTTGATCAGTGCCTGTTTAAGGCGTGATAACGTAGCCAGCTACCGTCGGAACGTATTGTAAAAAACTGCACACGCGGTGGTTGAGCTTGGGAGTGGGGGACAGGGTGAACAAGGACTTCGCTGCGTTCAGGCGCATACCTGAAGGAGGGTGTGAACTGCTGACGGCGCGATACAGCCACCAGGCGTTCGGCCGCCACTCGCATGACCGCTATGCCGTGGGCGTTATCAGCGCCGGCATGGAGCGCATGTACTACCGCGGTCGCCATGACCTGGGCGGGCCGGGGAGTGTAGTTACCATCAGCCCTGGGGAAATTCACGATGGCGTGCCCGCCCATGAGCAGGGCTGGATGTACCGCATGCTGTATGTGGACCCGCACTGGCTCAATGGCACCTTGATGCCTAAGCAGGCCAGCGACTTCATCCACCTGTTCCGGGCTGCGTTCGCCGAGCGCCCGGCAGTGGCCCGCACGTTTTTGCATCACCATCAAGCGCTCGAGGCGTCGCACTGTAGCCTGGAGCGAGAAAGCCTGTTACTGGAGTTGCTGCCCTTGCTGTTCGCGCCCAGCGGCCTGTGCGGTGCAGCCACCGAGGCCATCGAAAAGCAGGCCGTGCAGCAGGTGCGGCACAAGCTCGAAGACGAATACGACCAGCACGTCTCGCTGGAGCACCTGGCCAGCCTGGTAGGCCTTGAGCCGTTGTACTTAATCCGGGTATTCAAGAAGAGCGTGGGCATCTCGCCCCACAGCTACCAGATCCAGGTGCGGGTCGCCCACGCCCAGCGCCTGTTGCGTGCAGGCCTGAGTATCGCCGATGCCGCCATCGCGTGCGGGTTCTTCGACCAGAGCCATTTGAACCGGGCATTCAAAAAGGTGGTGGGGCTGACGCCGGGCAGTTTTCGTAGCGGATATTCGCGGGTTTGATTTCTCAGGCGTACAGGTATGATGCCTACAGCGTAACCAGACCTACAGGCCCAGTGGAACCATGAACCGTCGTAAGAAGATCAAACAGTTGATGCAGGCGCATGCCAAGAAAGCCAGTGCCAAGCTGGCGCCGAAAAGCAAGCCCAAGTACATCAGCAAAGCTGACCGGTTGAAGCTGGCAGAGGCTGCCGAAACCACGGTTGTCGAATCGCCGAGCTGATAAAACAGAATGGCGCCTCGCTAGACCTCGGCCGTTATGCATTTCCCTGTAGGAGCAGCCTTGTGCTGCGAAGAGGCCGGTATAGCCACCCAATAAATCCTCGCTGCTGTCACTGGCCTCTTCGCAGCACAAGGCTGCTCCTACCGGGGCCGCGCATCAACGGCGATAGTAGCGGTGATCGTCCTGATAGCGGTGATGCATCGCCCGTTCATGGCGGCGCTCCCAATCACGACGGCGTTCCCAATCGCGTCGGCGCTCCGCTTCGCGGCGGGCTTGCTCGCGGCGCCATTGTTCGCGGCGCCAGTCGCCTCTGCGATCGTGCCAACGATCATCGTGCCAGTCGCGGTCATCATGGGCGAGCAACGGCGCCGTGTGTTCACCCGCCAGGCTGGCCACGGTCGGCCAAGGGTTTTCTGCCGGATGCTGCGGTGCCTGAACGGTTGCCGCGGGGGAGACCGCGTTCGAGGTCTTTATCTGTGATGCTGATGCCGAGCCCACCGCCGCGAACGTGAACAGGCTGAGAAGCATCAACCGTGCGACATGCATTTTCATGAGCGAAGCCAACCTCTGGTTCTATTTAGCTGTGCAGATAGACCTTTAAATAGGGAAAAGTTCTAGAAGGGGTAGGGGTTGATTGATTTGGCGCCTATGAGATCGAGCGCCGCCCGCGCGGCGCTTCGCAGCACAAGGCTGCTCCTACATCTGTTTCGGGCCAATTATTCCTGGGGCATGGTGCGCGACCCTTGTCAGCCCTATCGCACTATCAACCACCACCCGCCACAAACACAGCCCGCACATGCCCCCGATAACTGTCAAACGCGGCAATCACCCCGGCAACCACCTCCGCTTCCTCATCAGCCTCCAGTGCCAACCCATCAAGCTTGGCGACAAACTCACGCCAGTGCAGGCCGCGGCCATCGGGGTGGGGCGCCAGGTGCCGAGCGCCCAGGTTGCCATCCAGGCCCAGGCGCTGGGTCTGTTTGAACAGGAACGCCGCCCCCAGGTTCGACCCTTCGCTGCAATACAGCCAACCCAACGCCTCGGCAGGGCTGGCAATAACCCGTTGCGGCGCAGCAGGCAGCGGCAACCCCAAGGCTTGCAGATCCGCCTCCACCGCTTCGAACCGCGATAAATGCACCAACCCCGGCAGCCGTCGATTCAGCTGCTCGTCGCGGTACAACGCCGTCAGGCTGCCATGGAAACGGTGTTGCACCTGCAGGAAGCGGGCATAGCGCTCACGGTCCTCGAAGGGGCGTGCGGCCATGACCAGTGCGTCGACACTGTCGTGGTCGCGGCTGCTGGACGCTTTCAGGCGTGCGCAGCGGCCGGGTTCGGTGAGGCACGTGGCGGTAGCAGTCATTGGGCGTTTCCGTGTCGAGGTGGCGAGGGTGGCATGGTAATCAGATCGCTCAGCCCAGGAAACGATCCTGTCATGCTGAAAATAATCAGCAGTGATTTATCATGCAGCCTGTCGTCATTACCCCAAGGAGTCCGCGCATGAGCGCCCCTCAGTTCCGCAACCCCGTGCCCGCCGACGCCGAACGCTGCTACGCGATCGAAATCGGCGCCTACGAAGGGGATGAAGCGGCAACCCTGGAAAAAATCCGCACCCGCATTGCCCAGTACCCGGAAGGTTTTCTGCTACTTGAAGCCGAGGGCGAAACCGTCGGCTTCATCAACAGTGGCTGTGCGCATGACGTGGTCATGTCTGACGAGGCCTTCAAGGAGCTGGTCGGCCATGACCCGGCAGCGCCGAACGTGGTGATCATGTCGGTGGTGGTCGACACCGCACACCAGGGCAAAGGCTATGCAAAACGGCTGATGAGCGAGTTCATCCAGCGCATGAAGGCCCAGGGCAAGCAGACCATCCACCTGATGTGCAAAGAGCAGCATGTCGCGCTGTACCAAAAGCTGGGCTACACCTACGTGCAGCCATCGCCCTCCGAGCACGGTGGCATGGCCTGGCACGAAATGCTCATGACGCTCTGAGCCTTATTCGGCCATCTGCAGCTCGGGCAGTTTCACCCGAAACGCCCGGGTCAGCCCAAGCAGGCAGGCGAACCCCACGCCCATCCAGCACAGCCCGATGGTGAACGACAGGCTCGACAAGCTGCTCCACAGCCACAGCGTACTGAGAAACCCCAGCCCAGGAACCACACCGTACAGCAGGCAGTTGCGCGTGCCCCGCAGCTTCTGGTCGACCAGGTAGTGCTTGACCACGGCCAGGTTCACGGCGGAAAACGCGAACAACGCGCCGAAGCTGATCATGTTGGCGACGGTGTCGAGGGTGATGAACAGGGCGATCAGCGACAGCAGGCTGACCAGCATGATCGCCGCCGCTGGTACACGCTTTTTCGTCACCAGTTGACCAAACACCGCCGGCAACGCCCCATCGCGCCCCATGGCGAACAGCACCCGCGACACGCTTGCCTGGGAGACCATGGCCGAAGCGAAGCAGCCGGCGACATAGGTGGCGGTAAACGCCGTCACCAACAGTTCACCGCCCACCCGGCGCATCACGTCCACCGAGGCCGAATCGGGGTCGGCGAAACTGCCCCACTCCGGGAAGACCATCTGTGCGCAGTACGACACCACCAGAAACAGCAGTCCGCCGATCAGCGACACGGCCATGATCGCCAGTGGGATGCGAAACGTTGGGTTGCTGGTTTCCTCGGCCATGGTCGAGACCGCATCGAAGCCAAGAAACGACAGGCACAGCACGGCGGCGCCGGTCATGATCAGCGGCACGCTGAAGCCCTCATGGTGGAAGGGCGCAAGCAATGACACAGGTGCCGACTGGCCGGCCAGGTTGCTGATCGACAAGCCGACGAAGACGATGATGAACACCAGCTGGACGACCACCAGAATCCAGTTCACCCGGGTAATCGATTCGATACCGATCAGGTTGAGGAAGGTCACCAGGGCGATGGAGCCTGCGACCCACACCCAGGCGTGGATGGCCGGGAAGTACTCCGACATGTAGATGCCGATCAGCAGGTAGCTGAGCAACGGCAAGAAGATGTAGTCGAGCAGCAGCGTCCAGCCGGTCATGAAGCCGATGTGGGTGCCGAAGGCTTTGCGGGTGTAGGTGTACACGGAGCCGGAGTAGGGGTGCGCTTGCACCATGCGGCCGTAGCTGTAGGCAGTCAGCAGCATGGCGGCGAGGGTCAGCAGGTAGGCGGTGGGCAGGTGCCCCTTGGTCATCTGGGTAACCAGGCCATAGGTGGTGAATACCGCCAGTGGCACCATGTAGGCAAGGCCGAACAGCACCAGGGCACTCAGCCCCATGGATTTTCTGAAGCGGCCCGAAGGGCTGGAAGGCGACGCGGCATGGGCGGGTTGGGCTGTAGTTGTTGTTGTATGCATTGCTAACTCCTGAAATCGGATGCAGGACGCCGCGGTAGGCGAGTGGGCTCGATACCGTTGTGGGGTCATGAAAGGAGGCTGGGCCAGCGTGCGGTGCGCGGCCCTCAGGGGTGGGGCCGGACGATGCTCCCACACCCCGGGCACACTCGAAATCACCCTTTGGGGTGAGCCGGTCGTCGCCTTAAAACGCTCACCCCAAAGGGTGATTTCGGTCTCTGCCTGACCGTGGGAGTATTTGCAAACAACGCGCCGCCCCGACGGCGATACCGTTTCCCGCTACCGGCAGAATTCCAGTGAACAGTGACCAATTGGCTTCAGAGCAGTGGTTCGAGCACATGGCCAAGGTGACCGACACGATCGGCCAACCAGGTTTTGCCGCCACCTTGTTCGGTGCGCTCGGGTTCATCCGGCCGATCCAGGCCACCACGGTCTACCTCTACCCCCATGACGGCATGCCGAGCGCGCTGTTCGAGCAGGATGACAAGGCGCCCTGGCTGCCAGAAGGCAATGTCAGCCGCTACCTTTCCGGGTTCTACCTGCTCGACCCGTTCTACGGTGCCTGCGTGGAGCGCGTCGAGTCTGGCTGCTACGGCCTGTTCGACGTGGCCCCTGACCACTTCGAAGTGAGTGAGTACTACCAGTCGTTCTACCGCCATTCGCACCTGGAGGATGAGCTCAATTACATCCTGCAGGTCGCGCCCGGCCAGAGCCTGGCGGTGTCGCTGGCCTTTACAGACAAACTGGACGTGCCAAGCCGCGAGCTGTTCGGCCGTGTCACGCCTTGGGTGCTGGCGGTGCTCAACAAGCACTTCGCCGGGCTGGGGAGCCGCGGGGGGCGTTTCGAGAACGTGCTGGAGCAGCGTATCCATGCCGCGCTCAACAACTTTGGCAGCTCGTTGCTGACCGAGCGCGAGTGCCGCATCGCCCAACTCATCCTGCGTGGCCACTCGACCAAGTCCTTGGCCGAGCGCCTGGGGGTGTCGGAAGACACCATCAAGTCCCACCGCAAAAACGTCTACGCCAAGCTCGACATCGGCACGCAGTCCGAACTGTTTTCCTTGTTCATCGACGCGCTGGCCAATGCCCAGGGCGTGCTGGGCAAGGACCCGCTGGAAAGCTACATGGGCAAGCTGCGCTAAGCGCCGCAGCCCTGCAACACCCACCGACAACAAGGAAAACCACCCATGAATGCGCCTTTCGTTCCCCAACGCCAGACCCGTGACTACCAGGCCGCCGACGCCGCGCACCACATCCACGCCTTTCTCGACCAGAAGGCGCTCAATGCCGAAGGCCCGCGGGTCATGGTTGGAGGTGAACGGCTGCACCTGTGGGACAGCGAGGGCAAGCGTTACCTGGATGGCATGTCGGGGCTGTGGTGCACTCAGCTGGGGTACGGTCGCAAGGACCTGACCGCCGCCGCCGCCGCGCAAATGGACCAGTTGGCCTACTACAACATGTTCTTCCACACCACCCACCCGGCGGTGATCGAGCTGTCCGAGTTGCTGTTCAGCCTGTTGCCTGGCCACTACAGCCACGCGATCTACACCAACTCCGGGTCCGAGGCCAACGAGGTGCTGATCCGCACCGTGCGCCGTTACTGGCAGGTGGTTGGCCAGCCGACCAAGAAGATCATGATTGGCCGCTGGAATGGCTACCACGGCTCGACCCTGGCGGCCACGGCGCTGGGCGGCATGAAGTTCATGCACGAGATGGGCGGGCTGATCCCGGACGTGGCGCACATCGACGAGCCGTACTGGTACGCCGAAGGTGGCGAGCTGACCCCGGCCGAGTTCGGCCGCCGCTGCGCGTTGCAGCTGGAGGAAAAGATCCTCGAACTGGGTGCGGAAAACGTCGCCGGTTTTGTCGCCGAACCCTTCCAGGGGGCCGGGGGCATGATCTTCCCACCGGAAAGCTACTGGCCCGAGATCCAGCGGATCTGCCGCCAATACGACGTGCTGCTGTGCGCCGACGAGGTGATCGGCGGTTTTGGCCGCACCGGCGAATGGTTTGCCCATGAGTATTTCGGCTTCGAGCCGGACACCCTGTCGATCGCCAAGGGCCTGACCAGCGGCTATGTGCCCATGGGCGGCCTGGTGTTGAGCAAGCGCATCGCCGAAGCCCTGGTGGAACGCGGCGGGGTGTTTGCCCACGGCCTGACCTATTCGGGCCACCCGGTGGCGGCGGCCGTGGCCATCGCCAACCTCAAGGCGCTGCGCGATGAAGGCATCGTGCGCCAGGTGAAGGATGACACCGGGCCGTACCTGCAGCGCATCCTGCGTGAAGTGTTTGCCGATCACCCCTTGATTGGCCAGGTGCAGGGTGCGGGCCTGGTGGCGGCGCTGCAGTTCGCTGAACACAAGCCGACCCGCAAGCGCTTTGCCAACGAGAACGATCTGGCCTGGCAGTGCCGCACCTTCGGCTTCGAAGAAGGCGTGATCATTCGCTCGACCTTGGGCCGGATGATCATGGCGCCGGCACTGGTGGCCAACCGCGCCGAGCTGGACGAACTGGTCGACAAGACACGTATCGCTGTAGACCGCACTGCCCGGTTGGTGGGCAGGCTCTGAGCCAGTGGGGGCGCTTTGCGCCCCATTCGCGACGCAAGGCCGCTCCTACACGTGCAGGCGATCGTCTGTAGGAGCGGCCTTGCGCCGCGAATGGGCTGCAGCGCAGCCCCAGAATCCAAGACAGTCATAGGGAGTGAAAATGGAGCGTCTCGAATACTGGCAAACGCGCGCTGCAAGCCTGCGTTTGCCCGACAAGGCCCTGATCGGCGGCCAGCAGGTGAGCGCTAACAGCGGCGCCACGTTCGCCGCCATCAACCCGGCCACCCAGCAGGTACTGGCGCAGGTCGCCGCCTGTGGTCAGGCTGAAGTCGACCTGGCGGTGGCCACCGCACGCCGTGCCTTCGAGCAAGGCCCGTGGCCGCGCATGGCCCCGGTCGAGCGCAAGAAGGTGCTGCTGCGCCTGGCCGAGCTGATCATGGCCAACCGTGAAGAGCTCGCGCTGCTGGACTCGCTGAACATGGGCAAGCCGGTCATGGATGCCTACACCATCGACGTCCCCGGCTCGGCGCATGTCTTTGCCTGGTACGGCGAGGCACTGGACAAACTGTACGACCAGGTAGCGCCCACCGCGCCCAACGCGCTCGCCACCATCACCCGCGAAGCGCTGGGCGTGGTCGCCGCCGTGGTGCCGTGGAACTTCCCGCTCGACATGGCGGCTTGGAAGCTAGCGCCGGCGCTGGCTGCCGGCAACAGCGTGGTACTAAAACCCGCCGAGCAATCGCCGTTCTCGGCGCTGCGCCTGGGGCAACTGGCGCTGGAAGCCGGTTTGCCGGAGGGCGTGCTGAATGTCGTGCCGGGCCTGGGCGAAGACGCGGGCCGGGCGCTGGGGCTGCACCCCGACGTCGACTGCCTGGTGTTCACCGGCTCCACTCAGGTGGGTAAGTACTTCATGCAGTACTCGGCGCAGTCGAACCTCAAGCAGGTCTGGCTGGAGTGTGGCGGCAAGAGCCCGAACCTGGTGTTCGACACCTGCCAGGACCTGGACTTGGCCGCGGAAAAAGCAGCGTTCGGCATTTTCTTCAACCAAGGTGAAGTGTGTTCGGCGAACTCGCGCCTGTATGTGCAGCGCTCGATCCACGATGCGTTCATCGAGCGCTTGCAAGCCAAAGCCCGCCAATGGATGCCCGGCAACCCACTCGACCCGGCAAGCCGCGCGGGTGCCATCGTCGATGCCGAGCAGACCGGTCGCATCAAGGCCGCCATCGACCGTGCGCACGCGCAGGGCGCCCAGCTAGTGTGCGGTGGCCGGCGCCTCACCATTGACGGCTCGGACAACTACATCGAACCGAGCATTTTTGCCGGCGTCGATGGCAGCATGAGCCTGGCCCGGGAGGAAGTGTTCGGCCCAGTGCTGGCGGTCAGCGCGTTCGACACCGAAGAGCAGGCCGTGCGCCTGGCCAACGACAGTGTCTACGGCCTGGCGGCGTCGGTGTGGAGCGACGACTTCAACCAGGTGCATCGCGTCGCGCGGGCGTTGAAGGCGGGCACCGTTTCGGTCAACACGGTGGATGCGCTGGATGTCACGGTGCCGTTTGGGGGTGGCAAACAGTCGGGGTTTGGTCGCGACCTGTCGCTGCATTCGTTCGACAAGTACTCACAGCTCAAGACCACCTGGTATCAGCTGCGCGCTTGAAAGCCGAATGCTGCGTACCCCAGCCACGCACGCCCGGTGTAGGAGCAGCCTTGCGCTGCGAAGAGGCCGGTGATAGCACTGAAGATTTACTGTGTTATCACCGGCCTCTTCGCAGCACAAGGCTGCTCCTACCACGACCGCGCATGGCTGAAGGGCAGGGCAGGCAGGGCAGTCAGCTCAACTCCCCTTCGATGATGATCACCTCGCGACGCCGAGCGCAGTGCGAATGTCTTGACGCTCAGGTAGGCTTATCGTCAGCCCCGTAATCACCAGGGAGGTAACGATGCAGCCACTGAGCCACGCGCAGGTACTGGCCATTGCCCAGGAAAATCCCATCAACCGGGCTTTGCTGTCGCTGTTGCCCACGCTGGATATACCGCACTGCATGCTGACAGCGGGGTGCCTGTTCCAGGCTTTCTGGAACCATCGCTCAGGGCAACCGGCAGCGTGGGGCATCAAGGATTACGACATTGCCTACTTCGATGAAGACCTGTCGTGGGAGGCTGAAGACCGGGTGATCGCACGGGTTCAGCAGGCCTGCGCGCACCTTGGCGTCAATGTCGAGGTGCGCAACCAGGCCCGTGTTCACCTGTGGTACGCCTCGAAGTTCGGCGCTACCTACCCGGCATTGCAACGGGTAACCGATGGCATCGACCGCTACCTGATCAGCTCGACCTGCCTGGGCATAGATGTCCACACCGGCGTGCTCTACAGCACCCATGGGCTGGATGATCTTCAGCACGACCTGCTAAGGCCCAACCCATTGAACCTGCAACCTGGCTTGTTCGAGCAAAAAGCGGCCAGCTACCGGGAGCGCTGGCCGTGGTTGAAAGCGGTTGGCTAAGCGATCACCGCACATCACACCTGGCTGTCAGTGCGCCCGTCACGGGTGGTCAGCCGGCGTGAGCCACTGCGCGTAAGTGATGCAGCTGATGTGTTCGGTTCGATAATCTTGGAGGAACGGGTTGTATTTGTTTTCTTCGGTGTGGTGATGGCGGAACCCGCACTTCGATTGGGCAACAAAAGACTGGGTGTTGTCAGCGAAATAGCCACACCAGAGCGCCTTGAGTTTCAGTGTTTCAAACCCGTGCCGCATCACTTCACGCACGGCTTCGGGAATCAGGCCTTTGCCCCAGTACGGCACGCCGATCCAGTAGGCGATTTCGCCTTCCTGCTCGCTGATCTCGAAGTGGCTGTTGCCGCCTATCAGAATGCCCACACATCCCACTGCACGGCCGTTCTCCTTCAGTTCGACGGCATACAACTCGGGGTGATTGAACACGGTGCGGATGATCTCGGCACTGTGCGCAACGCTGGTGTGCGGTGGCCACCCCGCGACAGGGCCAACGCGTTCGTCCTTGGCGTATTCGTATAAGTCAGCGGCATCTGTATCTTGCCAAGGGCGCAGCCGCAGCCGTTGTGTTTCAAGTCGCATGTCCTGTACTCATCCTGGGTTACTCGGGCGTCACAGGGTAGTGCGCGGCGCTTGATGGGTACACGTCAGTACCTCGGCAGTTTCGGTACTTTTCGAAACTCCATCAGCGAGCGGTGATAAGCTTTGCGCAGTTTAAGCAGGCAGCGTTGAGCCACCATGCAGCACATTCCGAAACTGGTCACACCGGGCGATCCGCCCCGGTTGGGTGACACCACACTCGCTGAAGGGGTAGGCGTGCCGCTGTCTTTCGGCCATGCCTACATTACGCTGCTGGTGTGCTTGTCCGGCAGTGCCGCCTTCGCGTTCAACTTCAAGGACCAGGCGGTCAGGCGTGGTGATGTGATGGTGTTGGCCGAGGACACGATCGCGTTGCTCAAACGTCGCTCACGCAGTTTCAGGGTATTTTTTTGCCTGATGCCCAAAGGCTTTGCTGCGGAGGTGGCTTACCAACTGCCAAACCCCTTGTTCGTTTTCTTGCATGACCACCCTCACTGCGTGCCGGCCAATGCTGACAGGCCGCTGCTGGCGGGTTGGTTGGCGCACATGCGGGACATTGCGCAGCGCTGCCCCACGTACCAGCACATCATGCTCAGAAATCACCTGCAAAACCTGTTTCTGAAGATCGCCGAGCAGCTTCCGGCGCAGTACCAGGCGGGCCGGCAATTCAGCCGCCAGGAAACACTCAGTTGGCGTTTCTGGGAGTTGATAGGCAAACACTGCATGCGCCACCGAGAGGTGAAGTTTTATGCCGATGCGCTGACGATCACGCCGTTTTATCTGTCGCAGCTCAGCAAGGCTTTTTTCAATGACACCCCCAAAGGCCTGATTGACCGTCAGGTGACCTTGGAAATCAAGGCACTGCTTTCATACAGTACCCTGGCGATTGGGCAAATCGCGGACGCGCTCAACTTCGCCGACGCGTCATATTTGTGCCGGTACTTCAAACGCCAGACGGGGGTTTCGTTGTCCGGCTACCGCAGGCAGGCGCAGGCGCCGAATGGGTAAGGTGAGGTAAATGGCTTTGCGCAAGCTTTCAAGGCGCCGCGTCTAGGAAGAATAAACATGCGGCTGAGGAAGCTGTGATTTACCAAGGTGGGCTAAACGCGATGGGGCGAATCAACGATTGGTTGATAGCGTCCCAAAGCGGACTTTCTGGATCAAAATTTATCCAACCTGGAATTACGAGTACTTACCATTGAACGTGCCGTTAGCAGCGCTAGAATAACCTACTTCCGCAGCGACCAAATCGATTTCTTTAGACGTAGGCGTGAATGCGTAGGTCCATTTTCCATCGTTAGTTGATGTGGGCTTCATGCTGACCATTTCTTTGTTCAACCAAAGAATAATCGTGTGATTCGCGGTTGCCGTACCATGAACGGTGAAAGGTGGGGTCGCTCCTGCGTTGGAGTCGCCTGCTTTCAGCTCATCGCCATTACTGTCCGTGATTTTAGAAATGCTGACTGACATGTTTAGTCTCCTAAAAGAAAATTTACTACGGGTTGATAGTATTCTTCTGTAGAACCAGGGCAACTGGCATAAGTGTCAGTTGACAAGTACTCTCGCAAAAGGTCCTTCATGGGATTGACCCAAATGTTATGCCGAACAGCAGCACCAGGCTCCAGGGTATGAACCTGCACCTCCTCATCGATTAAGGCGGCCCTTGATTGCCCGCGTTGCTAGGGTTGCCTCCGGGAGGGCACTATCCTGCTTTGATTCGCCACGGATGACGACCATGCACATACGCCAACTGACCCACGACGACCTGCCCTCTGCCAGCACCCTGTGCCTGGACGCATTCATGCAGGCCGTTGCGCCTTCGCTGTCGGCGCAGGGTGTGGACACCTTCGCCAAGGTGGCGGCGGCACAGGCGTTTGCCGAGCGTATGGAGGGCGATAACCTGATGCTGGTGTGCGTCGCGGACGGCGCCCTCACCGGGTTGATCGAATTCAAGGAAGGCCGCCACGTGGCCATGCTGTTCGTCGCACCGGGCTGGCAACGTCGGGGCATCGGTACGCGCCTGATGAACGCGGCACTGGCGCAGGCGAGGGAGGCGGTGGTGACGGTCAGGGCGTCGTTGTCTTCGGTGGCCGCCTACGAACGCTATGGGTTCGTTCTGGCAGGCGATGTGGGCGAGTTTGCCGGGCTGGTCTATCAGCCGATGGAGAAGCAGCTGCCCTGATTTCTAGCGATGCCGTTACCCAACGCCCAATTCTCCTTGCACACATAGGCGCACTTGCCGGGGACGCCCCCCCCTGTAGGAGCAGCCTTGTGCTGCGAAGAGGCCCGTGACAACACCATCAATCTTCGTTGTTGTCGCGGGCCTCTTCGCAGCACAAGGCTGCTCCTACAGGGCTTGGGGTTGAGCGGGGATTTGACGCGTCTGTGGCTCGAATCAGAAGCTGTACTTGAAACTCGTCATCACATTGCGCGGGGCGCCATATACGCCGTAAAGGCCGGATTGGCTGTAGTACTCGCGGTCGAACACGTTGTTCAGGTTCACCGATGCACTCACGTGCTGGTTGATGTCATAGCGGGCCATCAGGTTGGTGACCGCGTAGCTGCCCTGGCTGAAGGTGTGCAGGTCGGCGCCGACTTTGCTCTGCCAGTTCACCCCACCGCCGACCGTGATCTTGTCCAGTGGCCCATGCAGCCGGTAGCTGGTGAAGGTCTTGAAGCTGTTGCGCGGCAGGTTGGTGTTGATGCGCTGGTCGTCGGCGTCAGTGGTCACCGAATAGGCATAACCGGCCGATGCTTGCCAGCCTTCGGCCAGCTCGCCGTTCAGCTCCAGTTCGATGCCCTTGGAGGTGGTGTCCTGTTCGGCGCTGTAGACGTTGTCGTGTTGCCAGATGGCCAGGTTGTCCTGCTCCAGCTTGAACACCGCGAGGCTCGAGTTGAGCTTGCCATCGAGGTGGGTGCCCTTGATGCCGATCTCGTAGCCGACACCTTCCATCGGGTCCAGCGGCTTGTTGCTCTCGTCGGTGACCCACGAGCCCTGCGGGTTGAAGATCTTGGTGTAGCTGGCGTACAGCGACCAGGTGTCGTCGAGGTCGTAGACCACGCCGGCATAAGGGATGAATACGCCGTTTTCCTCACGGTTCACTTCGGTTTCGTCGCCGCCATACGGCCTGTCCGAGGTGTCGCGCTTCCAGTTGATCAGGCGGCTGCCAAGAATCAGGCTGAGGTCGTCGGTCACGCTGAAGCGCGAGGTCAGGTACGCCGCGTATTGGTCTTCGTCAATCGATGACTTGCCGCTTTCGACGAAGTCCGGCTTGGCAGACTTGCCGTCCCAGGTGAACAGGTTGTCGATCACACCCGCTGGCGAGCCGGCGTAGTCATAGCGCCAGCCGCCCCAGCTGGGGGTGTTTTCCCGGTATTGGGACAGGGTCATGCCGGTAATCAACTCATGGTCACGCCCGAACAGGCTGAACGGGCCGGTAACGTACAGGTCGAGGTTGTCTTGGCGTGGGGTGCCGGAAAAACGCACGGGCAACTGGGTCAGGCCGCTGCCCTCCGGGCTCAGCTCACCCATGGCAAAGTTGAACAGCTCGTCGAATTTGTTCTCGGCATGGGTGAGCTCGACCTTGCCGCTCCAGCCGTTGCCCAGTTGCTGCTCGATGGAGGTGAAGAAGCTGGTTTGCTCGTGATCGTTGTACGACCAGCTTGGCGCGGCATTGAGCGAGCGCTTGAGGTTGGTACGTTCACCTGTCGAGAAACGCGTAGGCAGGCCCGAGCGCAGCGGCGAGTCGATGTCGCTGCGCAGGTAGCTGAAGCCCACGGTCAGCAGGGTGTCTTCGCTGAGGTCGAATTCGGTGATGCCATACATCAGCTGCGATTGCTGGTTGTAGCGGTCAATCCAGGCTTTTTCGGTTTTGTAGTCGGCGACGAAGCGCCCCCGCACGTTGCCGGTTTCGGTCAGCGGCCCGGACACATCAAAACCGGTGCCATAGCGGTCCCAGTTACCCGCTTCGCCGGTGATGCTGGCCTGGGCGTCGGCGGTGGGGCGCTTGCGGATCAGGTTGATCGTCGCCGAGGGGTTGCCCATGCCGCTGATCAGGCCGGTGGCGCCGCGCACGATTTCGATGCGGTCGTACATCGCCATGCTCTGCGAGTAGTTGTCCAGGCGGGTACTGGTCGGCACACCGTCGACCTCGTAGTTCTGGATGGCAAACCCGCGCGACCAGTACGAATCGCTCTCCGAGCCCAGGCCATCGCGAACCACGGTGATGCCTGGCGCGGCTTCCAGCGCGTCGGTGAGGTTGGTCAGACGCTGGTCATCCAGGCGCTGGCGGGTCATCACGGTCAGCGATTGCGGGGTCTCGCGGGGGGTAAGGTTGAGGCGCGTGGAACTGCTCGACGAATAGGTGGTGTAGAGCCCGCTGCCTTCGGTGGTCGAACCCGGCGCCTTGCCAGAGATGGACACCGCGCTCAACTCCAGGGCCCCCGTGGCGGTGGCTTGCAGCGAATAGTTGCCGTTGACGCCGCGGCTGGCTTCAAGCCCAGTGCCAGCGAGCAGCATCGCCAGGCCTTGGTCGATATCGAAACGGCCCTGCAAGCCGCTGGTGCTGCGGCCCTCGGTCAATGCCGTGGGGTAAGACAGCAGAATGTGCGCGGTCTGGCCAAAGCGGGCCAATGCGGGCGCCAGTGGGCCGGCAGCGATATCGAAATCGGCCTGCGCCTGCTCGGCGGCCGTAGCCCAGCTGGGCGTAAGCAGCAGCGGGGCGCTTGCACTCATGCAAGCGATGCCCTGGACCACTGCGCCGGCGAGTTTTTGCGTAACCGATAACTGCCAGCCCTGGCGTTTGCGTGCGGTGCGATTCACGAGTGTTCCCCCATTGATTTGAAGTGCTGAGGGTTAAGTCTCGTGAGACGCGAAATCGGACCACCTCTGTGCAACTTTTTTTTCGTCAGGCCATGCGCGGCTTCAACGTCACCCAGTAGCGGGTGAAATGCTGCACGTCGAGCTGCAAGGTGTCCGCCACTGCGGTGATGATTTTTTCGGTGTTATCCAGCGGGAATGTGCCTGACACACGAAGGTCCGCCAAGGCGGGGTCGCAGGCCAGGTGCCCACGGCGATAGCGGCTGACGTCGTCGAGAAAGGCCGCCAAGCGTTGGCCTTGGGCAACCAGCATGCCTTGGCTCCAGGCCGGAGCGACGGGGGGCACGGACTGACGGTCGAGCACGCCCTGGCGGCTGAAGCTGGCCTGCTCCCCGGCACTGAGCAGAAGGGGCGGATGGGGCTGCAAGGCGGGTTGCACCGACAAGCTGCCCTGATACACGCTGACCTGGGTGAGCTCAGCGTGCAGCCTCACATTGAACTGCGCCAGTGTCGATGCGAGGCGGCCATGCACGGTGTCCACCCACAGCGGCCGGCTATCGGCGCGGGGCGAGCGGCTGATCAGCACCTCGCCGCGCAGCAACCGCAAGCGGCGTGCCTGATGGTCGAACGCCACATCAAGGGCGCTGTCGGTGTTCAGCTGTACCTGGGTGCCATCGGCCAGCGTCAAGCGCCGTTGCTCGCCGATGCGGCTGTGGTAGTCCGCGCGCCAGTCTTGTACCGGCGCGGCGTCTTTCAGGTACCAGGCGCCGGCACCTGCGGCCATCAGCAGCGACAGTTGCTTGAGCGCCGTGCGCCGCGACAGCTGCTGGCGTAGCGCCGCGTGGGCCAAGGGGCGTTGACCTGGGCTGCGCATGTCCTGCATGCGTTGGGCGAACACCTGGGTCCGTTGCCAGGCGTGCTCGTGCAGCGGGTGCGCTTGGCGCCAGCTCATGCAGGCGGCCAGGGTGGCAGCGCTGACGGCCGGCTCTTGCAGTTCGAGGTGCCACTGCATGGCCTGCTCGGCCACCTCGCCGGGGATCGACGCTGAGCCCTGGCCGTTCATGGCAGGTCCAGGCTGTGATCGAGCATGATGCACAGGGCGCCTGCCTTGACGATGTAGCGCTTCACCGTGGTAATCGACACGGCCAGCCGCTCGGCAATGTCCGCGTGCCCCAGGCCATCCACCTGCGACAGCAGGAACGCCTCGCGCACCGGGCGCTCCAGGCCGTCGAGGGCGGCGTCGAGGGCGATCAGGGTTTCCAGCAGGATCGCCTGGGTTTCCAGGCTGGGCGCGACCTGTTCGGGCAGGGTCGCCAGCGCCTCGAGGTAGGCGCGTTCGAGTTTTTGCCGGCGAAAATGGTTGCACAAGACGCTTTGCGCCACCTTCGCCAGGAAGGTGCGGGGTGCATGCAACTGTGGCACGTGTTGTTTGTTCAGCAGGCGCAGGAAGGTGTCTTGCGCCAGGTCCGCTGCGCTTTGCGAGCAGTTCAGCCGCAGCCTTAGCCAGCGCGTCAGCCAGCTGTGTTGCTGGCGATAGAGCAAGGCCACATCGCACAGAAGGGGATCAGGGGAAGGGAGCATGGAGTGCGGCCGCCGCAGGGGTCATTGTTGCAAACGATAATGCTTATCATATATACGGCTTGGGCAGCCCTGCAATACGCGCGCGCTGCAAATGCCTTGGCGGTCTCTGGTCCGATATAAAACTGCTGCCTATTGGGAAGGCGCACACTGGCTGTAGCTCAGATCATCTGAGCATTGAGAGGTGTGTATGACCACTGGCAAGCGCTTCACAGAGGCTGATGCCCCCGCTGTCGAACCAGGGCACGGCGAAGACTGGCCAACCGGGAAAGATGAAGACGATACCGAGGCGCAGACGCCGACGGAAAGCCAAAGAGGTTCCGGCCATCCCGACCCGTCCAGAGCCTCTGCGGCAGAGCGGTACAGCTATCAGCCGAAGCAGAAAATCAGGCCATAACGCTGGCTAAACGGCAGGACGTACAGGCGGCAGGTAGGGAAGCAGGCGTTCGGTCTCTTTCCTGACCACCGCGTAACACTCGCAACTGAGCTGCTCCAGGTGTGCCCTGTCGAGCACCCTGATATGCCCCCGGTTGTATTCGATCACGCCCAGCCGCTGCAGTTTGCCAGCGGCGTCGGTCACCCCTTCGCGGCGCACGCCCAGCATGTTGGCGATCAGTTCCTGGGTCATGCACAGCCGGTCGCCCGGCAGGCGGTCCAGCGACAGCAGCAGCCAGCGGCACAGTTGCTGGTCGATGGAATGGTGCCGATTGCACACCGCCGTTTGCGCCATCTGGGTGATCAATGCCTGGGTGTAGCGCAGCATCAACATCATCAGCTCGCCATGGCGGTTGAACTCGTCCTTCAAACGCTGACATGGCAGGCGATAGGCATGCCCGGCGCTTTGCACGATCGCGCGGCTGGGGGTGCTTTCGCCACCCATGAACACGGCGATGCCAACCAGCCCTTCATTGCCCACCACCGAGATTTCCGCCGAGGCGCCGTTCTCCATCACGTACAACAACGAGACGATCGAATCGGTGGGGAAGTAGACGTGCCGCAGGGTGTCGCCGGACTCGTAGAGCGCCTTGCCAAGTGGCAGGCTGACCCGTTCCAGGTGCGGCTCCAACCGGGCGAACGTGTCCGCGGTCAGCGCGGCCAACAGGTAATTTTGCCGGGGGTTGGAGGTGGGTTGCATGGGAGGGACCGTCGGGAGTAGCGGCTGGAAGAACAATATTAGCCCCCGCGAGCCTGTGACGCCTGCTTTAGCCCATCAGTTGAGGGGCAAAAGGGACGGCTGGCGCTTCAAATTCCTCCAACCTCCAAGTAGTCAACTGTCATTTTTGTCAGTGGCTAGCGTGCTTTATGTGTGGGAGGCTTCAGTAGTCCTATCCAGTAATAATCGTAAGTCAATACGGTTTCCTACAGTCGCCATATTGGTCTCGGCAACATAGCGTTGTTGTCGTACCTGAGGGGTCTCTATGTACAGTAAAAAAGTGTTGGAGTTTCTTGGGTTCAAAAGAGGCGACTGCATAAGGTCTGACGGCTATACGCTCTACATATTGGGGATACATGAGGGAGGCGTGGAGGCTATTACAAAGGGGCCTTATGCAGGGCCCGAGGGTCTGAAGCCAAAAGCGGATCAATTCGGTTTCATGATTTTATTTGCTGGAAAAGAGCGAATTGAAGAGGTCGACGCAGCATTGAGGCGGTGGCGTGAAAAACTGAGTGTGCCCTGCATTTTATCCGGGGCGGACAGTGTGCTTGCTAGTGCCTTTGACGATGCGCGGAAGATTGCCATTTCTTCAAGTACAAAAGAGGCGATCTGGGGGGAGCCCGGGGTCGTGGATGCTTTGGTTAAAAGAGAGAGTATTGCAACAACCGAAGAGATTTGGGTGTTCGTAGATGAAGGTGCAAGTAAAGAGTCTGTGTTGCAATTGCTGTTGAGGGAAAAGCGCGTTTCAAATGCGACGGATTTCAATCTCCTGGATAAGACTAGTTTTGCTGCAAAGTATTATGCAGGGTTAGAAGATATTACGATTCCCTCAGGCGAAGAGCGGTATTTGTTTCTGGATGAGGCTCCTGCGAATTTCAAAGTTTTCTCGTTGATGCAGTCGTATAATGGGGATGTTCAAATCAGGCCTTATCGTCGCTCGGGGCCACCAAGCCAGTCAAGTTACGGAGATTCTTACTTCGAATCTGATGAAGGTCACCTCGAGTCTGATGATAGTCACGGAATGGATTATGGGTATGGCGAGGGTGATGACTTCCAAGATCCGAGTAACCAGTCAGTGCGTCAGTGGCTAATCGTAAGGTCTGCAGCAATTGGAAGTGACGCATTACTAGAAACAATAGTGCTAATGGCGCCCGAAGAGATTTCTGACGTCAGTCAGATTGATGGCTTGCCGAAGGCATTTAATATCAAGCGGGCTGCCGACAGCCTCCCTGATATGACTGGTTTCGAAACCATGACGCTCGGGAGTGGCTCGTGCCAATGGACCAGTCCCGGTTACCTGCTCGCTGACAGGGATTTGGTAGTAGGGGAGACAATATGGATTCGGGCGGTAGCGCACTTGGATGGGAGTGTCTTGAAGTCGGTCGAGCTTACCGCTACGGAAGATAACTATAAAAAAACGGTATGGCCAAAGGCACTGATCGATGCCATCAATGCAGATACCACCTTGGTGGAAGGCTCTACACTTTTACAAGCAGGTCACCTGAGCAAAGATGGTTTCATCATTGCTGAAAAGGGTATTGATAGTAATCAGTTCTGTGCAGCCGATGAACTCGGACGTGCTGAATTTGATCGGCTCTGGGTGTTTGAGGCGCTCGCGCGGATGTATACCAATGCGCCTTTTGTCGCCAATCAGGTCATTGCAGGCTATGTGCCTGACGCCTTCCCTGCTTGGGCTGAAGGAATTTGCATTCAAGTCCGCGACCGAACCAGTCAATACCTGCATGAATCACATAGAGTCGCCTGTAACCCCCTACATGATGAGCAAGGGGACCAGCAGAAACACGTGTGCAATATAATCAATCAACACTCAAAACTGCTTCGTGCCGGGGTGCTGAAAAACGACGAAGTTACCATCAAGGCAGCCATTGAAGCTAATGCCTTGTGGGTGCCTCAAGGGTCGAACCTAAGTGTCACGGTTGAACCAATTATGTGGTTTGCACTGGATGGTTTTGCAGTGGAAGGGTCGCTGACGGCAGGCGAAACCATTTGTTTGAACGTACACGATGATGTGTCCGGAGTGCCGATGCCGGGTTCGCCGTTCACGTTCACGCCAAAGGTGGCTGAAATAGCTGAGGCCGTGTGGCCCTCCGCGTTGAGTCAAGCGCTGAAGCAGTCCCTACTCGCTGACTACATACACCTGGGAAAGGCGGAAGATTTCAACAAGGACCGTACTGAAAACGCCACTACCGATCAGTGGTGGCAAGCTGGAGTACCGCTGCGGATCTGGATGAGCGAGCCGCTGGGAGGGGCCCCTCTGTGGGTGCCGGCAGCTTCGGAGGTAAAGGATCAAAATAAAGCAATATCGCTGTACAAAATGCTAGAAGCGCAGGCCAATGCTGATACTGAACTGTACGTTGAACTGCGTGATCGTCGCAGCGGGAACTTATGTTACAACTGGACGGTGACCTTGGCGAAAGGTGACAGCGCTGACTATGTGTCGGGTTGGGTGGAAACTCTTCAGGCAACCCTTGAAGCCAAACTGAAGGCCCTGGGTATTGCCTCTAGTGTTGGCGATTCGACGCATGCTGTGTTGGAAAAAGCGCAAGAAATTCCAGCGTCATCTCGTGCGCTTTGGCTGGAGGGCAGTGCAGATGTCTTGTTGAAACTTCGCGGCCGAGTAATTAGCAAAGAAGTTGAGCTTCCTGATGTTAAGGTGACGATGTCAACTGCTGAAGTGCGTAATCAGGTTTTGGGGGTGTTTCTGCTCTGTGCGCGTGGTCTTATTTTTGGCGAGAAAAATGAGCTGCCTAGAGAAATTTATGATGAATTCTTGGCGACGCTTCGGTTGAATGATTGTTGGGCTTGGGATGAATCGGGGTGGTTGGGAGATCGCCGGGTCAAATTAAGTGATAAGTTTGAAAGTCGCGTATCGTCTAAGGACAAAAGCGCAGAGGCAAATCTTACGGCAGCGCAGCGAGAGCAAAGTGAAGTAAGCAACATGGTGGAGAGGTATTTTAGAAAGACAGTGCTGCTTAATTTGAATAAATATGGTCGTGCGGACTTTCATTATAGGATGAACCGCGTGCCGTTCTTCCGTGAACCGCCTCAGGGGAGCGGGACCCATCGGCCTGGACGAGATGAGTCTAGTGAGTTGCTGTGCGATTACGAGGTTTGCAGGGGTCCAGATTCTGAGGACTACAAAGATTACTTTATAAAAGGGAGATGGGCTCAGGACATTCGGTTGGAATATATTATGCCGGATGAGGTGCTGTGGGCACTATTTAAGTCGAAGGCAGCGTGGAAATACCTCTCGGCCAGTGGCTATGATTACGTAGAGAGGCAGCTTGCGTCAGGGCGTGACAAGATGTTTAAGTATGTTAGAGATGGTGTGAAGAGTGCTGACGAGGAACTGTTAATCGAGTTATTTGATTTGTGGGCGTTCCCAGGCAACATAAATTTACCTGAAAATGCTAGCGCTTCGTGCTCCGTTAGTTTTGTCAAGCCAGAAAAGTTTACGGTGGCTAACGTGTCCGGGCGCTCTGTGGCGGTCACTGTTCATGGCCATGAACGCCTGCAATTGGCTTCAATGCTTGCCCCCCCCGCCATTGCGTCGGGCTATAAGTTTCAGTTTACTGAGGCACATGCTGATCAACTGTTGTTCGATATACATCGCCCCGATGATTCCACGCACACTCATCCAGAAATCTGGAATGGTTATGTAACCGCAGAGAAAATCTGGCAGTGCGTGGGGCTCAATTCAGTCATCCTACCCGTGGCTAAGAAGTGCTCTCCGCCCGATACGCTCTGTGCTGATTACGCCTCAACCAACGGCTCTAAACTCTACGATACTAGCGGCGCGTGCACCAATGGCGTTGACGAGCGAACTGGATTGTTCCACGCGCACTACCCCCTTTGCACATTACAGGGGATGGCGGGAAGGGGCCCTGTCATTGACTTGTCGCTGCATTACTCCGCCCGCCGCGCCAATGAGAGTGCACTGGGAGACGGTTGGGCCTTTCGTTTCTCGTCCTTTGACAACCGGGAGCGGCAGTTGACCCTGAGCACTGGGCGTACTGCTCACCTGAGCCTGAGTGAAATCAGAACCCTCATTGCGGATAAGAAAAACAAAGTACAGTATGTCGGCTTTACCATTACTGATGCGCAAGGCAGCGAGGACCGGCTTTCCAGCTTAACCCTCGAATTCCCAGATGGCCGTAAGGAGGTGATCAGTCAGCCTTGCGATCATGATAGTAAAGAGAGCGGCAGCGCTTACGTTAAATTTTTTGGCGAGAAGGTCAGGCTGTTTCTAAAACAATCGGAGCCTGAGCCGGATCAGAAGAAAAACCCAGTTATCGCCGTTCTATTTGGGGCGGCGTTCGATTTATTCGGCGCGGATTTGATTGTGGGTGCGCCTGGGGCAGCAGCAGCGAGAACAGCATGGACAGCAGCGGTAACAGAGTTTAAAGGGCTGATTAAAAAGTATAAGTACGCCTTGTGGGAAAACTGTGGACGCCCAGAGGGTGAGTTCAAACAGCAACTTGAAGTGGAGCACGCTCAAACACAACAGGTTGCCGCCATGGCGCGCCTGCGCGCTCAGTTCGTTCAAACATTGGAAAACCTCACCCGCCCAGCATTGCTTTTGACCACGTCAAGCATTACCTCGGCGCAAGGTGAAACGCTTACATTCGAGTGGCAAGGGGTGGAAGGGCACGTACGGCTGAAAAATATCAAGGATGGAGACACTGTATTACTCAATGCCAGTCACGGTGAAAAGCCTGTCCTTGAGGGCACCACCAAAACAACCTTTACCCTCTGGCCAGACACCGATGAGCAATGCACGGTCGTACTGGATATTGAAGATTGCTTGCTCAAGACCTTGACACGATACCGTGATGCGGACGGTAGCACTGTCGATCAATGCGTGAAATTTGGCTATTCAAGGGATCTTGCACTGGACCGGGTGCTCACCACCGTGGCAGAGGAAGACGGTTCGGTTGAGGTGGTCAAGTACGGAGCTAGCAGTGAGAGGATACTACCCCGCGTCAGCCTGCACACGATTATCCCAGGGGCAAACCAGCCCAACATCACCCATGCATGGAAATGGTCGGGCTACGACTATGTGATCTCAGCAATGAAAACCCCGATCTTGAACGGTGGCGTTGATGCCGATGAGGCGCCGTTTACCCGCTGGGATTGGACAGTTTGTGACGACGGTGGATCGTTGCTTGATCGAATTATCGAGGAGGTACCGGGCCAACAGCGTCGGACTACTCAGTACAGTTACCAGCAGGATACGACCGACTATCAATTGGAACTCAAACCGCTGGCTCGGGCACTGCAGGTGTCCACCATCGTCACGGTCGAGGCACTCGACACCTTGCCAGTTCAGGAGCAGCAATCATGAGTGATGCCCACCAAGCGCTTGCGAAGAGCCAGACTGAAACCAATCGCGTCGAGTATGCCAAAGGCCGCTTCGAGCCGACCCATTTCACCACCGACGACGGTATGAGTACACAACTGTGGTACTACCAAGACCCGTCAGCTACCACATTGCCTCTTACTCACCAGGTCCCGGACGTCAGTACCGTCGTTGTCGGACTTACGCTGGCCGACGGTAGCACTCTTGCAGAGGCGGTGAAGCTGACGTGCCCCCGCCTGCCCACGGAGCAGGGTGCGCTTTTACCGCTGTGTGCGCAGTACGAATACTTGAAGTTTTCGGTTGAAAACAAATCGGACCCGGTCCTAACCTTGTTTGGCTACGCAACGGGTAATCGGGATGATAATGGCATCTTGCTGCCTAATACGGTGCTCACCCTTGAGGGCATCGAGCCGGTTGGCGAGTGGAACCAAAACGAAACGTTGAAGCTTGCCAAACAAGCAAAGCGCAAAGGCTTGAGTGTTTCCCTGGCACAGGTCGCATACAACGAGGTCAAAGACGCCATCCGCAGCACGACGCGTACGATCACATCTTGGTACAAAGATGACACTGCACGCAACACGCAAGCCATGACCGAGGCGTTGTACAAGGGCAAGCAATCCGGTACCAATAAACTGCGCCAGACCGCCAAGCTCGCTACAGGCGGCGGTGAGGCGGTGTTGCAACAGCAGATCGTCTCTGTACGCACAGGCCGTGTGCTGCGCGAGAGCCAGCAGGATGAGCAGGGCAAGCCGATCAGCTTCATTTGCCATGCCTATGACAGCCGTGGGCGGGGCCTGCGCAGCAAGACCTATGCGTTCGACCAGGAGGCGTTTGACAGTGGGGATGTGTCAACGCTCGAGGTGACGCATACGCAGACCGTAGACTATCAGCAGACCGCCGATGGTACTCAGGTCAGGCTGCCTGATGCCATGGGACGTCACAGCAGATTGGTGTACGACGGCCTGCAGCGCGTCGTTCGCAGGGAACTGCAACGCGAGCCGGGCAATGATCACACCTCCGCGAATTATTGCCTGCTAGAGGAAGTCAATTGGGGAAGTGATGGGGAAGTCGAGGGGCAGGAAGCCTATGACTATCAGCCCGGTGGGTTGCGGGTAGGCAATCCGCAACTTTCACCACCGCAGGAGTTGAAAGACTGGTACTGGCAGGGCCATGGCAGTGCGAAGGTTGAAAACAACAGTGCGACAGGCGCTGTTTCGCGCAAGGTTCAGTCAGTACTGGGACGTTATGCTGGAGGACCTTTGTTCACCCAGCAGCAGGTACAGACTAACCACAAGGACGGTGCTGTGACATTGGCTCGCGAGAGCTGGTTGGGCACCGAGAGTGCTGGCGTCAAAACCGTCGAAAATTTAGATGCCAGAGGCCTGGCTACCAGTGTTAAACAAAGCTCACCTGAGGGTGGCCTGGAAGAGCGTGAGTGGACGTTGGCGTGGGACGAACTGGCACGTCAGACCAGTCTCAAGCGGCCCGACGCTTCGGAGGTGAAATGGAGCTATGAAGGGCTAAGTTCAGTGCCGGTCAAGATTAGTGTAACGGCCGCCGGTGGAAGCGAGAAAGTGCTTGGCCGCCGGACATTGCAGGGCAATGGCAACCAGGGTGACGTGGTGCTGGCTTTTATTCGCGGCGCTGATACCAGTAATCAAAGCACGTTGAAGGCGGATAAGTTCCATCAGCCTGATGGTTCAGTTGTGTACCCGAAGGAAGAAAATGGTAATTCGGTTTGCTGGTACGTCCAAAAGGCCGGTGAGGCAGGGGCAGGTACTGCGCTGATCACTTTCAAGTATTCAGCCCTGACCCGTGGAATATCTGGCGAGCGCAAAGCGCAAGGTACCCAGCAAAGTCAAGTCACCAGTGAATTCTTGTCGCCGCTATTGCTAGGCACCTGGCGTTTCGAGCGTACGGTGCATAGGATTCAGCAGCGACAGCAAGCGCTTTATTCGCTGCGTGGGCAACTGACGCGTGTACGGCACGCCAGCGGGGTATCCAGCGAAGCCTGGAGCAATCTTCAGGGGCAGCGTAGCCGCGTGCGCCGCGGTTCGCTGGAGTATCGATACCAGTACACAGCCTTCGGCCAATGTGCCTTGGTGACGGTTCAAGACATGCGCACTGGGCAGCGGATGAGTGTTGCATTCAGCTACGATGCGCTGGGCCGCGAGTGCGAGCGCATTTACCGTGTGGGCGGGCAAATAAAGGTCCGTTATCACCAGACTTGGTCTGTTGCGAACCAGCTCTTGAGAAAAACACTCTATCGGGACGGCGCCATGGATCCAGCCCGTACCGAGAAATTCACCTACAACACTACAGTCACTGGGGTAACCGACGAACTGCAGAAATGGACGGTCGTCGCCACCGACGGTAATGACGTCAAGGATGCTGCCGGTGAAGCCATCAGTCAGCAGTCCTACACGTACGATGTGTTGGGCAATATGAGTAGTTGCACGACCTTGCTTGCGGATGGAAGTACTGTCCAGCAGAGTTATGAGTACACAGATGCCCAGCACCCGACTCGCCGTACCCATTACAAATGCCATAAGCTCGAAGGGACGACTAAGCGAGAACAGAAGTTGGTCGTATTGGCTTACGACCGCAATGGCAACCTCACAACCAATGAACATGAACAAACGCTGGCCTATAGCGAGACCGGTAAGCTTCGCTCGGTAACCGCGAAAGGTCAGACGCTGCCGCTGACTTATTATGAGTACGATGAGGCCGATCAACTGATCGCTCAGTATGTTGCCGCCACCCAACAGCGCCGTATTCTGAGTTACGCAGAGGGGCGTGTTTGCGCGGAAACCTGGCTGGACTCACAGGGTACGGTTATCAAACGGGTGACTCTCGATGACATGGCGGGCATTGCTGTTGCCCTAGATGATCAGTTGCTGTTCACCTTGACCGATCCTCAGAATGGCGGCGGTGATGAGTACAAGCAGAACGCCCAAGGCGACTGGCAGCGAAGTTCGGTGAGCTTCACACCCTGGGGCGAGACCCATCTTGAAAGCATGAATGCCCTGAAAACCGGCCTCGGTTACAACGGCCAGCGAGCGGATCCGGTAACGGGTGGTTATCACCTGGGCAACGGCTATCGGGTCTATGACCCGCGGCACAAAGCGTTTTATCAACCCGACGACTGGAGCCCCTTCGGTGCCGGTGGGTTGAATGATCGCGCGTACTGCGCTGCAGGCGACCCGGTCAATTGGCACGACCCCAGCGGTCATATCATGATCAGCCGTCGCGATGCGGCCAATAACCTGGCCTATCTTGATGACCTGATCGAAGCCACCAAACCACCACCGCCGCAGGCTGCTAGCGTCGGTGAGTGGGTAATGTTGGGAGTGATGGTAGCGCTTTCAGCTGCCGCGATTATCGCGTCGGCGGGCTTACTCGCTCCAGTAGTGGTGGGGGTACTCATGATTGGACTTGCTGTTGGTGCAGGAATCACGGCAACAGGTATGGCCTTACGGCAGAGCAATCCGAGCCTATCCGCTACACTCGAGCCGATTGGCCACGTCGTCATGGCATTGGCAAGTGCACCGGCCATTGGCGCGCAGATGCTTGGAGTGGCGAAATGGGTTATGTATGCGTCCACAATTGCCTTTGCTGGGCTTGAAATCGCCAAGGTTGCAGTTCAGCGTAGTAATCCCGAGCTGGCAGAAAAACTAGGTTGGGCATCGATGGCTGTCAGTTTCGCGGGGATGGTAGGCACTACCGTTATTAATGGCCTCAGAGCGGGTTGGAAGATGTTGCGCAGTATTCGACATAAGATCGCTCTAGTAATTAAAAAAAATCGGACGGTAAAGGCAACATCGAACGTGGCAGTGATGGAGCGGACGATGGCCGGTGTCTCAAATCCTAGAACGCTAAATGAGCAGGTGAGGGTGTGGGAGGACACACATAAAGGGGTTCGCCGTCTCGTGGTTGATGCGCACGGTGGTGAGGACGAGTTGGGAAGGGCGACCGGCCATATATACACGCCAGAGGGTGCCCTCAGGGCAGATGAGTTTGTCTTATATCTCGAGAAGCATGGAGTGAATGTCAGAAGTTATGAAAAAATAAAACTGCATGTGTGCCATTCCGCATCAAATTATGACGAATTCTCATCATTTGCTAGGGACCTCGCATATCACCTAAAAACAGAAGTAAAAGGTTATGAAGGGAAAATGCAGCTGGTTGGAAAGGTGGGTGAGAGATTCGGGAGTTCGGAATATATTCTGTTCTGGGACGATCCCAAAATTTCGGAATTAATTGCCACTCCCGAAGGCGTTGCAGAGCTTCTCCAAAGCTGGCGCCCCCAGAAAGTGCAGTTTGCGCGGTCTCATTTAGGAGTTCCATTGTTAGATGAAAACCATGTGGCTGCTGTGGAGTCATTTAAATATTTCAGGCCTAAAACATTCAAGGGGGTGAAGGGAAGCTATTTTGTTACAGAAATTCCAGGTGATCACTCTCTTGAAAAAGTATTGAAAAGATGGGACAAGAATGCGGGCATGTACGCCAAGCTCTATCGGGATCCTTATGTGGAACTTAAGGAGTTTTCAGACTCGCTGAAGGAAGGCTACGACCCGCTAAAATCGTTTAAGCTTTTTAGTTGAGAATGGTGCCGAAGCAATTCCTTAAGCTTGATGTCGGGTCATGCTAAAATACCGCCGCCAGATTCCAGTAGCGTGGACCCAGGCGGCGGTTCTCCTTCAGCCAACCCAGTAGCCGTTCGATTGCGTTTCGCGAAAAATTAGGCCTCTAGTGGCTTTGGCGAGGTTTCAAAGGTTTTCATGCAGAACATAGGCTCTGTATGACGCGTGATATCGGAAACGCCGTATCGGGCAAGCCGGGGAACCCATGGTGGCTTAGTTTTTTAGCTAGGTTTTCGAAGCGTCTCAGGGGCCAGATGACCCTATAGCGCCAACCAAACATGCACTCAGTCCTGACTCTCGTATAACTATTGATAGCTTGGCCGAGCTGGACATATCCTCCGGTGGGGAGGGGCGATGGGTTGGTTACGATTGAACGCAGTACGTCTTGTCGTCGGGATAAAAAGCGATCACGACATGCTGCCTCCTGGCTGCCTTCAGTTGATAGGCAAAGGGGACGGCTGGTACTCGGCGATCACCTGGTGCAGTACGCCATCATCCTTCAGCGGCAGCACTGCTTGGGCCAGCCGCTGGCCGTCGAGGGTCAGGGTCAGTTCGGCATTAGCGCCGTTGCGTACTTCAATGCGGTACGGGGTACTGCCGAATCGGTAGTGCAGGGTGTACCCGGGCCAGTCCGCTGGCAGCAGCGGCTGAATCCGCAGGGTGTCCCCGCAGCGTTGCAGGCCCAGCAGGCTCTCTACGATCAGCCGGTACATCCAGCCAGCGGAGCCGGTGTACCAGCTCCAGCCCCCGCGCCCTGCGTGGGGGGCGACGGCGTAGACATCGGCGGCCATCACATAGGGCTCGACCTTGTACGTGTCGATCAACCCATTGCTGCCCTGGCGCACCGGGTTGATCAAGCGCAGCAGTTCCCAGGCCTTGGCGGCATCGCCCAGGCTGGCATAGGCCATGCTCGCCCAGATGGCCGCGTGGGTGTACTGCCCGCCATTTTCGCGCACGCCGGGCAGGTAGCCTTTGATGTAGCCGGGGTCGAGGTCGCCGTGGTCGAAGGGGGGGTCGAGCAGCTTGACGATGCCGATGTCGCGGCGCACCAGGTGTTTGTCCAGCGCGGCCATGGCGGCCCGTGCCCGTCCATGCGGGGCAACCCCGGACAGCACTGCCCAGCTCTGCGCCAGCGAGTCGATGCGGCACTCCTGGTTGCTGGCCGAACCGAGCACCTGGCCGTCGTCGAACCAGGCGCGGCGGTACCAGCCACCGTCCCAGGCATGCTGCTCCAGGTGCTCGGCAAGGGTGGCGGCCTGGCGGCTGCACTGCAGGGCGAAGGCGCTGTCGCCGTGGCCCAGGGCGACGCTGGCGAACGCCCGCAACACCTCGTGGCCGAAGAACCCCAGCCACACGCTTTCGCCCAGGCCTTGTTCACCGACGCGGTTCATGCCGTCGTTCCAGTCCCCGCTGCCCATCAACGGCAGGCCGTGGGCACCATATTGCAGGGCATGGCCGAGGGCGCGTTGGCAATGCTGGTACAGGCTCTCGAACAGGTTCGCCTGGGTGGGCAGGTCGTAATAGGACTCTTCGCCGGCATTCAGCGCACGCCCTTGCAGGTACCCGACCGGCTCGTCCAGCACCGCGTGGTCGCCTGTCAGTGCCACATAACGGCAGGTTGCCAGCGGCAGCCACAGCAAGTCGTCGGAGCAGCGGGTACGCACCCCGCGCTGCAGCGGTGGGTGCCACCAGTGCTGCACATCGCCTTCGGCGTACTGGTGCGCGGCGCACGCCAGCAGGTGCTGGCGGGCCAGGGCTGGGGTGGCGTGGAGCATGGCCATGCTGTCTTGCAGTTGGTCGCGAAAACCGATGGCGCCGCCAGACTGGTAAAAGCCGCTGCGCGCCCAGAAACGGCAGGCAATCACCTGGTACAGCAACCAACCGTTGGCCAGCACATCCAGGGACGGCTCGGGGGTTTCGATCTGCACGCTGCCCAAGGTGTCGCGCCAGTAGGCCTGGACCTTTGCCAGAGCGTCCAGGGCCGCGCGCAGCCCTCGGTATTGCTGCACGCAGTGGCTGGCGGCCTCGGCGTTTGGCCCGGCACCCAGGCGGAACACCACGTCGCGGCTTTCGCCCGCTTGCAGCAGGACGCTGACCTGCACGGCCGTGCACGGGTCCAGCCCGGCGCCCGTGCGCCCTGACAGCCGCGCCTGGCGCAGGCCTGCCGGGGCTTGGCAATCGCCATTGCGCCCGAGGAACTCGCTGCGGTCACAGGTAATGCCATACAAGGGCAGGTCGCAATCGACAAAGCCCACATGCCGGGCAAACGCCTCGGCATAGCGGTTACGGGCAAACACGGCGCCGCTGGCTGGGTCGATTTCAGTCACCACGTGCATGGCCGACTTGCTGCGCAGGTCGCCCAGCACCCACTCGACAAAGCAGGTCACCGACAACCGTCGCGCCTGCGTCGAGCGGTTATGCAGCTTGAGCCGACTGAACTTGATCGGCGCATCCAGCGCGACATACACCCACAGCTCGCTGTCCAGGCCGTCGTCGGCGTATTCGAAAACGCTGTAGCCAAAGCCATGCCGGGTGCGATAACGGCCAGGGCCTGGGCAAGGCATCGGGGTGGGCGACCAACACTGCCCGCTGTCTTCGTCACGCAGGTAAAGGGTTTCGCCGCTGGGGTCGCAAACCGGGTCATTGTGCCAAGGGGTCAGGCGGTATTCGTGGGCGTTCTCGTACCAGGTATAGGCACTGCCGGCCTCCGACAACACGCTGCCAAACTGCGGGTTGGCCAGGACATTGACCCACGGCGCCGGGGGTGGCAGGCCATCAGCATGGGCGATGACGTACTCACGGCCATCGGCGCTGTAACCGCCGTAGCGGTTGCCCAGCACCCGTGCCGGTGCGTCTGCCAGCGAGCGGCTATCGAGTTTGCTCGGGGGGTAGGCCAGGGTCGCCTCGAACACGGCGGGGGCAGGCGGCGCGTGGCGGTGATGCAATTGCTCGGCCAGCGTGCCGTGGCTGTCGCTGAGCACCAGCCGCGCCACCGACAGGGTAAGGGTGCGGTCCTCTGCCGACAGTTGCTGCGCCGGGCGCACGAAGATCCCGCCGGGGCGATCGAGCAGCGCAGCCTCGCTGCCGGAGGTGACGATGCCCATGATCTGCTCCTGCAATTGCTGGCGGTAGCCGGCCTGGTCTTCGTTCCAGATCACCAGGTCCAGCGCCAAACCCTTCTGTCGCCAATAGGCATGGGCGAGCACCATTTGCTTGACCAGGTGCAGGTTGGCCGGGTCAGCAATCTGCACCAGCACGATCGGCAGGTCCCCCGACAGCCCCTGGCCCCACAGGCCCGACTGGCTGCGCCGGTTGCTGGCCAGCAGGGCGCCGCTGGCCCGCAGCGCCGCGTTGGGGTAGAGCACCGACGCGGCCATCTGCTCGAACAGCCGGGCATCGTTGAGCGACCCATTCAGCTGTCGCAACTGCACCTGGCTGTGTGGCCAGGCCAGGTCGAACACCCGGTCGGCCAAGTGCCGGTCGCGGTACCTGGCAATCTGCTGCAGGCAGGCGTCGCGGCTGTCGGTCACGCCGGTGACCAGGTCGACCGTGGCCTTCTGGCCAGGCGCCAGGCTGATGCGGCAGCGAATCGCCACGATCGGGTCCAGCACTGCCCCGGCACTGTCGGACAAGGCCTCGGTGTGGCGGTCCAGTGCCGCCGGGGCCACCAGGGTGCGGCCACGGCCAATGAAACGCGCACGGTCGGTTTCGTAAGACACCGCATCGATGTCGGCGCCATGCACGGCCAACACATGGCACATCCACGGCACCGCGTCCTGCTGCGAGCGCGGCCGCCGGGTGCAGATGATGGCCTGCAGCGGGCGGACCAGTTCGGTCTGCACGAACAGCTTGCTGAATGCCGGGTGCAGGGCATCGCTGAGCGCCGGTGCCAGCACCACTTCGGCGTAGCTGGTCAGCTCCAGGGTGCGCGGCTGGTCACTGTGGTTGGTCAGGTGCAGGCGTCGCAGTTCGATGTCGTCTTCGGGGGACACGGCTATTTCGGTATGGCAGTCGAAGTCGTTTTCACGGATGCGGAACTCGGCGCGGCCATCGCTGAAAATAGCCTCCTGATTACTGCCGCGGTGCCGCGTGGGCTGGTAAGTGGTTGACCAGAATGCACCGCTGGCGACGTCCCGCAGGTAGCAGAAGCTGCCCAAGTCATCGCGGGTGGCGTCTTCGCGCCAACGGGTCACGGCCAAGCCATTGCGCTGGCTGTAGCCACTGCCGACATGGTTGACCATGACGTGGTAGCGGCCATTGGAAAGCAGTTGCACGGCGGGGTGGCGCCGGTTCGGTTCGCTGAACACCCGTAGCCGGGTTTCGCCTGTGTGGCCTGCCGCGTCCACGGCCGGTGCCTGCAGGGTATGCAGGTACGGCGCGGCGGTTTTCGGCACGCGTTCCTGTAACAGCAGCAGGCTGGCCTGGCATTGCGGGTCGGAGGTGAAGCGCCGTTGCATGGGTTTGTCCAGCAACAAGGAAGTCAGGGCCAGCAGGCTCATGCCCTGGTGGTGAGCCATGAACGAGCGGATCACCACGGCGCTCTGGCCCGGGGGGAGGCGCGCCTCGCTGTAGTCAATGGCTTCGTACAGCCCGAAGCGGCCAGCCAGCCCCAGCTTGCTCAGGCGTTGCAAGTTACGGCAGGCGGCGCCCGGCGCTACCAACAGGGCCAGCGCACTAGCGTAGGGGGCGACCACGCGTTCTTCGCCCAGGCCGCGTTTGAGGCCCAGGCCGGGTACGCCAAACGCGCGATATTGGTAGTTCAGGTGAGCGTCCAAGGCGTTGTAGGCCGACTCAGAAACGCCCCATGGGATGCCCAGCAGGTTGCCGTGGTCGATCTGCCGTTCGACCGCGGCGCGGCAGGTCTGGTCGAGCAAGGTGCCTTCGTAGCTCGGCATCACCAGCAGCGGCATCAGGTATTCGAACATCGACCCCGACCACGACAACAGCACCGGCACACCGGCATTGCTGGTGAGTAGCCGGCCCAAGGCGAACCAACTGGCCTGGGGGACCTGGCCCTGGGCGATGACCACGAAGTTGGTCAGGCGCATTTCCGAGGCCAGCAAGTCATAGAACGCGGTGTCCAGGCGATGTTCATCGGCGTTGTAGCCGATGGCGAACAGGTCGCGCTGGGTGTCGTAGAGGAAGCTGAAGTCCATGCTGGCGATGGCGGCGATCCGCTGCGCCAGGCTGTGCGCTTGCTCGATGCGCTGGCAGGCCTGCGTGCGGACGGTGGCCACGGTCAGGCGTTCGTCGGCGGGCCAGTGGTCCGGCTCTAGCTGCGCAAGCTGGCGCCAGCTCAACGCTGCCTGAAGCGCCGGCGCATTGCCGGGTGGCAGTTGCAAGGCGTGCAGTTCGCCAGCCAGGTCCAGGCATTGCTGATGCAGGGCCTCCAGCCAGAACAGGCAATCGTCGGCCTCGGTAGCGGGCGGGGCGGATTGTTGGATCAGCCCTTGTACTTGCTCGGCGAGCTGTTGCATCAACGAGGCAGGCAACGGGGCCGGTTGCTCATGGGCTTGCCGCAGCTGTTTGCCCAGCGCTTCCAGCGGTTCGCCAGCCCGGCCTGCGGTGGCGAACGTTTCGTGCAGGATATCGAGCGTGTCCAGCAGGCCCTGGCTCAGGCGGCGGTCGAGCACGGGGGTATCGGCCATCGCCAGCAGCCCGGGCTTGAGCGTCAGCAGCAGGGCCGCCAGGTTGCCGCTGTCCACCGCAGAAATGTACAGCGGGTGCAAGGGCGCGCGGGTCTGGGTGTCGTACCAGTTGTAGAAGTGCCCCTTGTAGCGCTCCAGGTGGTCCAGGTTGTCGAGCATCTGGGTCAGGCGCTGGAACAGGCGGCCGGCCGTCAGGTAACCAAAATCATGGGCGGCCAAGTGCGAGAGCAGGGCCATGCCGATGTTGGTCGGCGACGTGCGGTGAGCGATGTTGGGGAAGGGCGGCTCCTGTAGGTTGTCGGGCGGCAGCCAGTTGTCGGCAGGTCCTACATGGCGGTCGAAGAAGGCCCAATTGCGCCTGGCCAGCCGGTGCAGAAAACGCAAGTCCTGGGGCTGCGGTGCAAACACGCTGCGCCCGCGCGTGCGGCTCAGCCACCAGGCCAGGGCCGGGCCAAGCAGCCACAGCGCGAGAATGGGCGACGCCAGCAGCAGGACACTGGGGTGTAGCGCCAAGGCGCCCGTCAGCAGCAGCACCAGGGCGGGCTGTACCCATTGCTCGCGATACACCGCCTGCAGGGTATCGGCACTGTTGCGTTCATCCTCCCGCGAAGGGTTCCACTGCAGCAGCCGGCGTTTGCTCACGGTCAGCCGCCACAGCGTGCGGGCGATGGCATCCAGGCTGTAGCGGGTCTCGAACGGCAACCAGGCCAGCGACAACCCGGCCCGCACGAAGTAGATGCCCGAGGTGTGCAGGGCGGCAAGCAGGTGCTCGGCCAGTGGCACATCAGTGGTCTTGCGCACCAGTTCGAGCAGCGTGTCCAGCAGTGGGCGGGTCAGCAGCAGGCCCAGCAGTGCGACGGTCCACAGCAGCGGCGTGGTGCTGGCCAGCCAGCCCCACAGCAATGCCGTCAGCAGCGCGGCCGGCTCCAGGCTGCGGCGCAGGTTGTCGAAGATCTTCCACCGCGACAGCGCGCTCAGCGGGCGCTGCGCCTGGCCTTCGACGCCGGTGCGCAGCCACGGCACCAGCCACGGCAGCAGTTGCCAATCGCCGCGTATCCAGCGGTGGCGGCGCTTTACATCGGCGCTGTAACGCGCCGGATACGCCTCGAACAACTGCACGTCACTGAGCAGGCCGGCATGGGCGTAGCAGCCTTCGATCAGGTCGTGGCTGAGTACACGGTTGTCGGCAAAGCGCCCGTCCAGGGCCCGCTCGAAGGCATCCACGGCGTAGATGCCCTTGCCAATGAAGGAGCCACTGAGGAACAGGTCCTGGTACACGTCCGACACCGCCAGGGTGTAAGGGTCGACCCCGGCATCGCTGCCGAACAGGCGGGCGTAGGGGGAGCGCGACACGCTGGGCAGGCTGATGCCGACCCGTGGTTGCAGGATCGCGTAGCCTGACTGGATTCGGCCGCTGTCGGCATCGAAGCAGGCGCGGTTCAAGGGGTGCTGCATGGCACCGACAAACTTCTGCGCCACATCGCGTGGCAACTGGGTGTCGGTGTCCAGGGTGATGACGTAGCGCACCCGATCGAGCGTGCGCAGGTCGCCGACGATGCGCATGAAGCACTCGGCCCCGCGTCTGCGCAGCAAGGCATTGAGCGCTGCGAGCTTGCCGCGCTTGCGCTCGTGGCCCATCCAGCATCGTTCGGTGGGGTTCCACAGCCGCGGCCGGTGCAACAGGAAGAAGCGCTCACCGTATTTCTTGTTCAGTGCACCAATACCGTCACTGGCGAGGTCGAGCAGGGCCGTGTCTTCGGCGCAGGTTTGTGTGGGGGCGTCCATGAAGTCGCTCAACAGCGCGAAATGCAGGTGGTCATCACGGTTGGCCAGGTAGCGCACCTCAAGGCCTTCGACCAGCTCTTCGACGTCGGCCGCGTTGCCCAGCAGGCTCGGCACCACGACCAGGGTGCGGGCCTCGACGGGAATCCCCGCGGCGTAGTCCAGCCGTGGCAGAAACGCAGGCTTCACGGTCAGGGTCACCAGCCAGTTGACCAGGCCGATGGCAAGCCGGCTGGTGGTCAGCAGCACGGGAAGGGCCATGGCCGCCACTGCCCAGGTAGGCCAGCCCTCGGCGGCCATGCCCGCGACGAAGCCCCAGGCCAGCAGGCATGAGAGCAGTGCCGACGGCACCAGGTAGAACGCCAGCGGTGCTCGGTGCAACAGGCGCTGCCAGCGCTCGGCAAGCGCCACCCGCGCCCCCAGGCGCTGTTCCAGCAACGCCAGGCCAGCGCCTGCCAGGTAATAGCCGACGTGGGCTGCCTGTGAGTGCGACGTCGCGCTTGCGGCACGCGCCAGTTCGATGGCGGTGTGGGCCACCTGTTCTTCACTGAAGGCGCTGTGCCGCGCCAGCCGTTCGACGATGTGCCGATAGTGATCACGGCTGGCGAAGTCCATGGCTGCGTACACGGCGGCGGGGTCTTGGCCGAGTACGTGCTCGACATGGCTCAGGTGTTCGACGAACAGCCGCCAGTCCACGGTCGACAGCAGCCGCAGGCTGCCGATGCTGTTGCTGATAGAGACCTGGTCGATGGCCTGCTGTTGCGCATCGAGCTGCACCTGGCGCTCGATGCTCATTGCCGACTCGCCCAGCAGTTGCTCGATCCAGGCCAATGGCTGGGTCAACGCGCTGCTGTGACCCTGCAGCCGCCTGGCCAGCTCGGCGACGAAGGCGGCGGTCATCGGTGGTTCTGAGCGGGCCATGTCGGCGACCACCAGCACCACGCTTTTGGCATCGCGTTCGGCGGTTTCGCTGAGGGTGTCGGCCCAGCCATTGGCCAGGTCGCGGTCCGCCCCGTTGGCCATGACCCGGGCGGCCACGCGGCGCAGGTTCTCGATCAGCGCCAGCCTCAGCATGATCGGGATCGCCCAGAGCTCGCCCAGGGTCAGCGTGGCGGTTTGCTGATAGGCCTCGACAAAGTGGCTCAGGCTCTCGACGTCGACCCGGCCATCGCCGTGGCAGATGGTTTCCAGTGCAATGTCATAGACCCGCGGCAAGCCGCTAGAGGCGCCATTGTCCAGCCGGGGCAGTTGCAGGCTGTAATCGCTGGGCAGGTGGCGTTTGGCGATGCGGATATGGCTTTCGACCAGGTAAAAGTTGTCGAGCAGCCACTGCGCGGCAGGCAGCGTCGGGCGTGAGTCGGGCAGGGCGGCGGCGAGGGCGGTACAGCTTGCGTAGAGCATGCGTTCGTTATCGGCCAGGCGGTCGAGCAGCGAATCGTCGGCAGGCAACTGGCTCAAGCGGTGCTGGCTGGCGAGCCAGGTGCCGTGCTCGGCCAGTTGCTTGGCGCTGTACAGCTCCGAGCGCAGCAGGCTTTCGTAGGTGAACGCGTGCCGTGGCGCGCGCCAGCGCCGGGCACGGTTGGCCAGGCGTTGCACGTAGCTGAGTGCGCGAAGCCAAGGGTTGTCCATGGGTGTCGGGTGCCGTGAGCTGACCGGTAGATAAGCAGTGTGCGTGGGGCAGGCAGGCTGGGTCTGTACGGTAGCGAACAGACCCGCCCGGGTAGAGGGCACATGCTGCTCCTGCCTCCCGTTGAACCTGTTCCGCCATAGGAGTTTGCCCCGTGCTTTCCCTCGCCCTGATGCCCCCTTTACCGGCGCCGATGTACAAGCCGACCGTGTCGCCCCAGCAGATGCTGGGCATGGTCTGCCATGACCTGCGTACACCGCTGCAGGCCGTGAGCATGGCTGCAGAGTTGCTGTCGCGTCGCCAGCACACTGCCGATACGCTCAAGCTGCTGGGCACCATCAGCGATTCGGTGGCGCGGGCCCAGCGGCTGGTGGCGGACCTTCTGGACTACACGTTGCTGCAAGAAGGGCGAGGCATTGCCCTGCATCCTGTGCTGTGCGACCTGTCAGAGGCTGTTGCAAGGTGCGTGGAAGAGCTGCGCCTGACCTGCCCCGATTACCCCTTGATTCACCTGCACCTGGGCGAGCGCAGCGCCCTGTTCGACAAAGACCGCCTTCATCAAGCCGTCAGCAACCTGGTCGCCAATGCCGTCGCCTATGGCGAGCGCGGTGCGCCCATACAAGTGACATCGCGCAGTTATGGGCGTGCAGCTACCGTGAGCGTACACAATTGGGGCGTACCCATCCCTGCCGAGCTGCTTGGGCGCCTGTTCGAGCCGCTGGTACGCGGCCAGCAACGGGCTGCAAAGGCCGGCAGCATTGGGCTGGGGCTGTTTATTGTCAGGCAGATAGCCCAGGCGCATGCAGGTGAAGTTTCGGTCACATCGACCGAGCAGGCGGGTACTACCTTCTGCATCACCCTGGCGATGCCACTCCCGCAGTGATCACATGACCCGCCCTTTGTAGGAGCAGCCTTGTGCTGCGAAGAGGCCGGCGACAGCACCGTTGATCTTCGTAATGTTCACTGGCCTCTTCGCAGCGCAAGGCTGCTCCTACCGGGAAGTGTGCAGCCTTTGCCTGCCTGGTCAGGCGCCTGTTTTCTGCATCACCCTGGCGATGCCGCTCCCGCAGTGATCACATGACCCGCCCTTTGTAGGAGCAGCCTTGTGCTGCGAAGAGGCCGGCGACAGCACCGTTGATCTTCGTAATGTTCACTGGCCTCTTCGCAGCGCAAGGCTGCTCCTACCGGGAAGTGTGCAGCCTTTGCCAGCCTGGTCAGGCGCCTGTTTTCTGCATCACCCTGGCGATGCCGCTCCCGCAGTGATCACATGACCCGCCCTTTGTAGGAGCAGCCTTGTGCTGCGAAGAGGCCGGCGACAGCACCGTAGATCTTCGCAATGTTCACTGGCCTCTTCGCAGCACAAGGCTGCTCCTACCGGGAAGTGTGCAGCCATTGCATGCCAGGCTCAGGCACGTGTTTTCTGCATCACCCTGGCGTTGCCGATACCGCAGTGATCACATGTCCCGCCCTTTGTAGGAGCAGCCTTGTGCTGCGAAGAGGCCGGCGACAGCATCGTTGATCTTCGTAATGTTCACTGGCCTCTTCGCAGCACAAGGCTGCTCCTACCGGGAAGTGTGCAGCCTTTGCCTGCCTGGTCAGGCGCCTGGTAGGGGCGCGCGGCGGGCCTGGGGCGCGGCCCATAGCAGCTGTGCCACGCCAATGGCGCGCTCTTCGAAACCGCCCTGGCAATAACACAGGTAGAACTCCCACAGGCGCTGGAAGGTTTCGTCGTAGCCCAACTCCATCAACGCGTTGCGCGCATGGCGCAGGTTGTCGCGCCAATGGCGCAAGGTGCGCGCATAGTCGGTGCCGAAGTCCTCCAGGTGCACCAGGTTCAGCGCCGTCTGGCGGCTGGCGGTGTCGAGCAGGACGCTTAGTGAGGGGAGGGCGCCGCCGGGGAAGATGTAGCGTTGTATGAAGTCCACCGAACGCCGGGCCTTTTCATAGCGCTGGTCACGAATGGTGATGGCCTGCAACAGCATCAGGCCGTCGTCCTTGAGCAGCGCGGCGCAGTGGCGAAAGTACAGGGGCAGGTAACGATGGCCGACGGCTTCGATCATTTCGATCGACACCAGCTTGTCGAAGCGCCCTTGCAAGTCGCGGTAGTCCTGGCGCAGTACCGTGATGCGCTGCTCCAGGCCTGCCGCCTGCACGCGTTGCAGCGTGTGCGCGTACTGCGCCTCGGAAAGCGTCGTGGTGGTCACGCGGCAGCCGAAGTGGGTAGCGGCATGGATGGCCAAGCTGCCCCAGCCGCTGCCGATTTCCAGCAGGTGCTCGTGGGGCTTGAGCTCAAGCTTCTGGCAGATGCGCTCCAGCTTGTTCAACTGGGCGTGCTCCAAGGTCTGCTCGGGGCTGTCGAACTGTGCCGCGGAATACATCAGGGTTGGGTCGAGCAGCCGTTCGAACAGCGCATTGCCCAGGTCGTAGTGGGCCAGGATGTTGCGCCGCGCACCGCGTCGGCTGTTGCGGTTAAGGCGATGCAGCAGGCGCAGTGCCGGGCGGCCGAAGCGCGCTAGGCCACCTTCGAGGGCATCCAGCACGTCCAGGTTGGCCACGAACAGGCGGGTTACCGCCGCCAGGTCGGGGGTGCGCCAGTAGCCATGGATATAAGCCTCCCCAGCACCGATCGAACCGTTGCCGGCGATCAGGCTCCAGGCGGCGTCATCGACGATCTCGACTTCGGCATACAGCGCGCTGCCGGCGTCACCGAAGTTCCAGTGCTGGTCATTGCAGATCAAACGCAGGCAGCCTTGGCTCAAGCGCCGCAATTGCGCCAGCACGGCCATCCGGGCCAGGCTGCCAAGCACCGGCGTCAGGCCGGCCGACTTGCTAACGCTCAGTGTGGGGTCGGACATGATCAGGTTCCTTACAGGCGTGGCCAAGGCTCAGGTCGCCCTGGCTGGCGGTGTGGTTGTAGACAGGGGTGCGCTTGAGCAGCAGGCGCAGGGCCTGCCAGTAGATGGCAGACACCGTACGCAGGCTCATCCACGGGAAGCTCAGGATGTAGCGGTGCAAGGCGGGCCGGTCCAGCGGTTCGCGGCGCAGCGCCAGGTGGGCCTCGAATACCTTGTGCCCATCGCGCCAGTTCGCCATGTGCACGTGGACGCGCTGGCCGTCGAGCACGAAGCGCAGGCGGTAGTCCATGTCCAGCGGCATGAACGGCGATACATGAAACGCCTTGGCCAGGCTAAATGCGTCGGGTTGGCCGTCTTGCACCGGCAGCACGTAGTGGTGGCGCTGCCGCCAGGGGGTATTGCGGACCTCCAGCAGTATCGCCACCAGGTGACCGTCGCGGTCATGGCAGAAGTAGACGCTCACCGGGTTGAACGACAGCCCCCAGCAGCGCAGTTGCGTGAGCAGGTGCACCGCGCCTTGGGGTGCGTGCCCGGTTGCTTGGCCGACCAGCTGGCGGGCGGCCTGGGCCAACGGTATGCCACGCGCGGTCAGTGCCGGCAGGTAGTCGGTTTCCCGCCAGCACAAGGGCGCCAGCCGCGAGCGCGCGAGCCAGCGCGACAGGCCGCGCCAGTGTTTTTGCTCGTCCAGGTCCAGGTAGAACATGCCGACCCGGTAGCGGAATGCATGGTGCCGCGGGGTCAGCCGCCGATGGCTGACCCAGCCATGACACAGGCTGCTGTTCACAAGCGCTCTCCGAAGTATTCTGCCACTTTCAACGCGCTGAGCACGCCGTCTTCATGGAAGCCGTTGCCCCAGTAGGCACCGCAGTAGTAGCTGTGCTGGCGGCCCTGCAGTTCGCCTTGGCGGGCCTGTGCAGCCAAGGCCGCGAGGCTGTACTGCGGGTGGCTGTAGCTGAAGCGGGCGAGCACCTGGGCTGGGTCGATCTGCGCCGTCTGGTTGAGGCTCACGCAGAAGGTGACCGGGGCGTCGATGCCCTGCAGGATGTTCATGTTGTAGGTGAGTGCCGCAGGTGCCTGCTCGGCGCCGCCCAGCTGATAGTTCCAGCTGGCCCAGGCTCTGCGCCGACGCGGTAGCAGGCGAGTGTCGGTGTGCAGCACCACATCATTGCTGGCGTAGGTGAGGGTACCCAGCACCGCACGCTCGTCCGCACTGGGTGTTGCCAGCAGGGCCAGGGCCTGGTCGCTGTGGCAGGCGAACACCACCTTGTCGAAGCGCTCGGTACCGGCAGCACTGATCACAGTCACGCCGTCGGCGTCACGGATCACCCGGGCCACGGGGCAGTTGCGCCGGATACGCTCGGCAAAGGGCTGGCACAACGGTGCCACGTAGCTGCGCGAGCCACCTTCGATCACCCGCCATTGCGGGCGCTGGTTGACCGACAGCAAACCGTGGTTGCGGCAAAAACGCACGAAAAACTGCAACGGAAAGCCCAGCATGTCGGCGCGTGACATCGACCAGATCGCCGAGCCCATGGGCACGATGTAGTGGTTGATGAAGCGCCGCCCATAGCCGTGTGTGCGCAGGTAGCTGCCCAGCGTGGTGTCTTCTTCGATGCGCCGGTTGTCCAGGTCGGCCAGGGCTTGGCGATTGAAGCGCAGGATGTCGCGCAGCATGCCCCAGAACCCAGGTGACAACAGGTTGCGCCGTTGGGCGAACAAGGTGTCGAGGTCATGGCCGTTGTACTCCAGGCCACTGGCGGGGTCATGCACCGCAAAGCTCATCTGGGTCGGCCGCGCAGCCACCCCCAGGTGTTCGAGCAGGCGAATGAAATGCGGGTAAGTCCAATCGTTGAAGACGATGAACCCGGTGTCCAGCGCATACTGCTGGCCGCCCCAGTTCACGTCGACGGTATGGGTGTGGCCACCCACCCAGTCAGCCGCCTCGAACACCGTCAGCGCATGCTGGCGTGAGAGCAAGTGGGCACAGGTGAGGCCAGCGATACCGCTGCCGATGATTGCGATGCGCATGGCGTGCTATTCCCGTGGGTTTCGTGCCAGGCGTTGGCCTAGCTGCAGACGCCAGCGCACCGGCAATGCGCCGAGCAGGCGCAACACCCAAGTGAATGCGCCGGGGAAGTTGATTTCCAGCGGGCGTTTGGCCAAGCGCGCGACGATGTGCCCGGCGGCGCGCTCGGCGCTCCAGCGCTGTGGCATGGGGAAGTCGTTGCGCTGGGTCAAGGGCGTGTCGACGAAGCCAGGGCTGACGAGGGTGACATCAATGCCCTCGCGGACCAGGTCGATGCGCAGCGACTCCACCAGGTAACGCAAGGCCGCCTTGGACGCGCCATAGGCGCCGGCACGGGGCAGGGCCAGCCAGCTCACCGAGCTGCCCACCACCACCAGGTGCGGGCGCTGGCCACGGCGCAGCAAGGGCAGGGCAGCGGCAAGGCAGTGGCTGGTGCCGATCAGGTTGGTGCGCATCACCCGTTCGACCAGCGCCGGGTCGAAGTGCCCTGGTTCCAGGTATTCGCAGGTACCCGCGTTGAGGATCACCAGGTCGAGTGCACCCCAGGCATGCTCGATCTGCTCGGCAACCTTGGCGACCTGGCCCGGTTCGTCGTTATCGCCGATGGCCAGCATGGCCTGCTGCGCAAACCGCGCCGCTAAGGCTGCCAAGCGGTCGGCCTGGCGGCCACCCAAGGCCACCTGATGCCCCTGCTCCAGCAAGCGCAGGGCCAGCGCCGCGCCCATGCCACTGCTGGCACCGGTCACCCAGCAGCGGCTCATGCCAGCCTGCCTTTGAGCCAGCGGACCGCGCTGCCCATGATGGGGACGTGCTCGTAAAGCAGCGCACCGGCGTCGAAGTAATCCTGATGAAAGTGAACCCGCTCGTGCCAACGCAGGTGGCTGCAGCCTTGCAGGCTGATCAGCGCGCCATTGCCTAGGCGAGGGTGGCGAAAATGCAAGGTCCAGCGCAGGTACCCGTGCCCCGGCTGCACTTCGTCGTAACCCTCGAAGGTGTAGCGAACCTCCTGCACGTTCGCGTACAGCTGCGCGAAGTACCCCCGCAGCGCAGGCAAGCCGCTGATCTGGTGCAGGGGGTCGCGAAAGGTCACGTCCTCGCTGTACAGGTCACCGAGCATGTCGAGGGTGTGCGCATCGAGGCTGGCAAAGCGTTCGGCGAAGGTTTGCAGGTAGCTGTGCATTCACTTTCCTGTACAAAAAAGTTTTCTTGTACAGGTATAGTTTAGCTTTCACCGCAAAGCTATACAGGATGATTTTTTTGTACAGTTTTTACCCGATGGCCGCCAAACGGTGGCCTTATTCGGGCGCCTGCGCCCCGGCAATATGCCGCCCGGCCACGTAACCGAACGTCAGCGCCGGGCCCAGGTTGATGCCACCTGAGGGGTACCAGCCGCCAAACACACTGGCCATGTCGGTACCGGCGGCATAAAGCCCGCCAATCGGCTGGCCTTGCTCATCCAGTACCCGCGCATGGCCATCGGTGCGCAAGCCGGCAAAGGTGCCAAAGCAACCGGGCTGAACCTTCACAGCATAGAACGGCCCTTGTTCGATCGGCGCCACGCACGGGTTCGGCCCGCTGTACGCCGGGTCACCCTGCTTGCGGTTGAACGGCGTGGAGCCGCGGCCAAAGGCCGGGTCCTTGCCGTGGCGCGCATGGCTGTTGTACTCCGCGACGGTGGCACTCAAGCCGACAGGGTCGATGCCGCAGGCGCGGGCCAATTGTTCGAGGCTGGCACCGCGCTTGAGGTAGCCACTGCGCAGGTGCGGCCATACTGGCAACGGCGCAGGCCGGGCGTGACCGAGGCCGTAACGCCGCAAGAAGCGGTGGTCGCAAATCAGCCACGAGCAGGCTTCCTCGCCCGGCGGCACCGCCTCGAGCATGGCTGACACATAGTCGTAATAGCCGTGCGCCTCGTTGACGAAGCGCTTACCGCTGGCCAACACGCCAATAACGCCGGGCTTGCCGCGTTCGATGATGTGCGGGAAGTGGCCGACGCTGCCGTCGCGGTGCGGCACTTTGGAGACCGGTGCCCAGGCCACTGCAGATTTCAGGTCGGTGGCCACCACACCGCCTGCCGATTCGCCAAGGCGCAGGCCATCGCCCGAGCAGGACTGCGGGGGCAGGGCGAGGTTGTCATGGCCACTGGCATCACGCGCAAACAGCTGCCGGCGCCGCGTACTGTCGTTGGGGAAGCCCCCGGCGGCGAGCACCACGGCTTTCGCCCGGACGGTAAGGTCACCCTGCGGTGTGCCTATCACGGCGCCGCGCACTTGGCCGTGCTCAATCAGCAGGCGCTTGGCCGGGGCAGATTCCAGCAGCCGCACGCCCAGGTCTTCGGCCGATTTGGCCAGGCGCGCCACTAGGGCTACGCCGTTGACCAGGTGCATGGCCCGGCCATGGCGGGCGAGGTGGTACAGGTGGCGGCCAAAGCGCTTGCACACATGCAAGAAGGCCCGTGGCGAGCGGGTCATGTTGAGGAAGGCGGCCAGGTCAGGGCCGGCCATGATCGGCATGCCCATGAACGAGGTCTCGCGCAGGGTCTTGCGCAGGCGGGGCAACAGCGCGCCGACCTCGCGGGCATCATAGGGCGCGGCGATCACCTGGTGCCCACCGGTGGCGGCGCCGGGTGTGTCGCCATGCATGTCGGGGATGGCGTTGCCGTCGACAAACTGCAGCGCAGTGTGTTTCTCGAAAAAGGCGACCATGTGCGGGCAGGCCTCGAGGAAGGCATCAACCCGTTCAGCATCGTAATGCGTGCCCAATTCGTTACGCAGGTAGGTGCGAGGCTGTTCGATGTCTTCGACGATGCCGGCGCGGCGGGCCAGCGGGTTGCGGGGTACCCAGGCCCAGCCTCCGGACCAGGCCGTGGCACCGCCAAACACCGGCGCTTTCTCTACCAGCATCACGCGCTGCCCATGCCAGGCTGCCGTTACCGCTGCGGCCAGGCCGGCTGCGCCTGAGCCAATGACCAGAACGTCGTATTCGGCTTGCAAGGTGTCGGTAGGCATCGCAGGGTCTCCGGTATTATTATTGGAACGTGATTCCATATTCTTTATGTGAGACGGTGCCGGATGCAAGTGAGGCCGTGCAGAACTGGTCGATAACCGGACACTTCAACGCCCGCCTGCTGCGCCGATGGCCGTGGCTGTGGAATCATCTTCCAGAATTCATCCATTTTTCAGGGACCTTAGCCATGGCTGGTAGTCAGATCGAACGCGCCTTCAGTCTTGTAGAAAGCCTGACCGGCGAGCCTGAGGGCCTTGCCCTGCAGACGTTGGCCGAGCGCCTGGAGATCCCCAAGAGCGCCACCCACCGCATGCTGGCCGAGCTGATCCGCCTGGGCTACGTGCGGCAGAACCGCGACAACAGCCGCTATCAGCTGTCTGCCAAGCTGGTGGCGATGGGCTTTCGCTACCTGTCCAGCAGTGGCGCCGACATCATTCAGCCGATTCTCGATCGCCTGGCCCAGGACAGCGGCGAGCTGGTGCGCCTGGGCGTGATCGAAGGCAGCCGCCAGACCTGGATCGCCAAGTCCCAGGGCGCGCGCTCCGGCTTGCGCTACGACCCCGACATGGGCCGCGATGCCCCGCTGTTCTACACCGCCTCCGGGCATGCCTGGCTGGCCAGCCTGAGCGACGACGAAGCGCTGCAGATGGTCTTGCGCCAAGGCATCGCCGACCCGGCACAGTTCGGCCCGAATGCGCCGCGTTCCACGGATGAACTGCTGGGCTACCTACAGCGTGCACGGGAGCGTGGCTATGCCTGGGTCGAGCAGACCTCAGCGGTGGGCACGTCAGCGTTGGCCGCCGTGGTGCGGCGCCCACGCACTGACGAGGTGATCGGGGTGCTGAGCATCGCCGGTCCCAGTGCCCGGCTGGCGCAAGGGCGCCTGCCTGAACTGGCTAGCCTTTTATTGGCGGCAGTGGGCGAACTGTCGGCGGCAAGCCAGGCCAGTGAGCTGTTTGCCTAAAGCGTCGCCTGTTCATTAGTGGTCGATAACCGCACAGTCTGTGCAGGCGGCGCTTCTGTAAAGCGGACCCGGGTTCTAAATTGTCAAGTGTAAATACTGGAACACTGTTCCGTAATTTATGCCCGACAACAATGACAAGAGGACAGTCCGTTGAATGCACCGCTTCGTATCGCCCTGATTGGCGCCGGTATCATGGGCCGCCAGCACTACCAGCACCTGCGCCAGCTGCCGCAAGCGCAGTTGTGCGCGGTGGCAGACCCCGGCCCGCAGGCTGAGGCTTTCGCCGCCGAATGCGGGGTGGCCTATTACGCCGATCACCGGCAGATGCTGGCCAGCGTCAAACCCGAGGCCGTGATCGTCGCCAACCCCAACAACCTGCACGTGGCCACCGCGCTCGATTGCATCGCAGCCGGCGTGCCGGTGCTGGTGGAAAAGCCTGTGGGCGTGCACCTGGACGAAGTCCGTGCGTTGGTCGAAGCGTCCAAGCGCTGTGGCGTGCCTGTACTGGTTGGCCACCATCGTCGGCACAACCCGCTGATCGCCAGCGCGCGCGGCCTGATTGCCGAGGGGGCGCTGGGTAGGCTGATCAATGTCACTGCGCTGTGGCAGTTGCAGAAGCCCGACAGCTACTTCGACACCCCCTGGCGCCGCGAGCCGGGCGCCGGTTTTTTGCTGACCAACCTGATTCACGACCTCGACCTGCTGCGCTACCTGTGCGGCGAGGTCGTGCAGGTGCAGGCGTTCACCCGCAACGATGTGCGTGGGTATGCCAATGAAGACAGCGCCGCCGTGCTGCTGCAGTTCGCCAACGGGGCGCTGGGCAGCCTGACAGGTTCGGACGCGGTGGCTGCCCCCTGGAGCTGGGAGTTGACGTCCGGCGAGAGCCCGATCTACCCGCGTCAGGACGGCCAGCCCTGCTACCTGCTGGCCGGCAGCCACGGCGCGCTGAGCATTCCGCAGCTCAAGCACTGGCAGTACGGCGAAGCAGGCTCCGGCTGGCACACACCCTTGCTGCAAAGTGGCGCCGAAACGCCGGCAGGTGAAGCGTTGACCTTGCAATTGCAGCACTTCATTCGCGTCGCCCGCGGTGAAGAGGCCCCCTTGACCGATGCTGCAGATGGTGGCCGCACGCTGGCCCTGGTCGAGGCGATCCGCCAGGCAGCCGAAAGCGGCCGGGTTTGTGCCCCCGAGACGATCGCCTGACGCGAGCCCCCTTCACACCTTTAATTGCCTTCAGGTAACGAACATGACTGACCGTATTTTTTCCCTTGCCGCGCTGACGGTGCTCGAGCTTTCGCCGCCGGCCATGGTGGAGGCCGCTGCCCGTGCCGGCTACAGCCACGTGGGCCTGCGTTTGGTGCCGGCTACCGCAGAGGAACAGCACTTCCCGCTGGTGGCCGACGCTGACCTGCGCCGGCAGACCCAGGCGCGCCTGCGCGATACCGGCATCAAGGTACTCGACCTGGAAATCCTGCGCCTCAAGCCTGAAACCTGTGTTGCCGATTTCGAAGCCATTCTGGCGGTGGGGGCCGAGCTGGGCGGGACCGAACTGCTGGTGGCCGGTAACGACCCGGACGAGGCACGCCTCACGGAGCGCTTTGCCGCACTGTGCGACCTGGCGGCGGGCTATGGCATCCATCCGCACCTGGAGTTCATGCCCTGGACTGACGTTCGCGACCTGCGCCAGGCCATGCGTGTGGTTGCCAACGCTGACCGGGCAAACGGCTGCGTTCTGGTGGACGCCTTCCATTTCAACCGCTCCGCTTCCTCACTCGACGACCTGGCCCACTTGGCACCGCAGCGCATGCGCTATGCGCAGCTGTGCGACGTGGCCGGCCCGGTGCCGGACGACATGGACGAGATCCTGCGCCAGGCCCGCAACGAACGGCGCTTCCCGGGTGATGGCGATGCTGATTTGATCGGCCTGTTGCGTGGCTTGCCGGCCACCGTACCGCTGAGCCTGGAGATTCCGACGCGGCAGTTACTGGAGCAGGGCGTGAGTGGCGAGCAGCGTGCGCGGATGGCGCTGGAGAAAGCCAAGGCGGTATTGGCGCGGGTTTGAACTTCAAGGGCCGCTGTGCAGGCGCAGAGAACAAAGATCGCAAGCGAGTCCCCAATCCTGTGGGAGCGGGTTTACCCGCGAAGCAGGCGCCGCGGTATATGGCACCGGCTTCGCCGGTGTTCGCGGGTAAACCTGCTCCCACAGGTCCCTGCTAAATCTATTAGGTATGTGTTGTTCTGTAAGAAGTAACCCAGCCCTTTTGGTTGCGTTGCCGCGAAGAGAACAAAGATCGCAAGCGAGTCCCCAATCCTGTGGGAGCGGGTTTACCCGCGAAGCAGGCGACGCGGTGTATGGCACCGGCTTCGCCGGTGTTCGCGGGTAAACCCGCTCCCACAGGTCCCTGCTAAATCAATCAGATATGTGTTGTTCTGTAAGAAGTAACCCAGCCCTTTGGGCCGCGTTGTCGAGCAGAGAACAAAGATCGCAAGCAAGTCGCTGACCCTGTGAGAGCGGGTTTACCCGCGAAGAAGGCGACGCGGTGTATGGCACCGGCTTCGCCGGTGTTCGCTGGCAAGCCAGCTCCCACAGGTCCCTGCTAAATCAATCAGGTATGTGTTGTTCTGTAAGAAGTAACCCAGCCCTTTGGGCTGCGTTGTCGAGCAGAGAACAAAGATCGCAAGCAAGTCGCTGACCCTGTGGGAGCCGGCTTGCCGGCGATGCAGGCGACGCGGTGTATGGCACCGGCTTCGCCGGTGTTCGCTGGCAAGCCAGCTCCCACAGGTCCCTGCTATATCAATCAGGTATGTGTTGTTCTGTAAGAATTAACCAGCCCTTTGGGCTGCGTTGTCGAGCAGAGAACAAAGATCGCAAGCAAGTCGCTGACCCTGTGGGAGCCGGCTTGCCGGCGATGCAGGCGACGCGGTGTGTGGCACCGGCTTCGCCGGTGTTCGCTGGCAAGCCAGCTCCCACAGGTCCCTGCTAAATCAATCAGGTATGTGTTGTTCTGTAAGAAGTAACCCAGCCCTTTGGGCTGCGTTGCCGCGAAGAGAACAAAGATCGAAAGCAAATCGCTGAACCCTGTGGGAGCGGGTTTACCCGCGAAGAAGGCGACGCGGTGTATGGCACCGGCTTCGCCGGTGTTCGCTGGCAAGCCAGCTCCCACAGGCCCCTGCTAAATCTATTCGGTATGTGTTGTTCTGTGAAAGCTGGCAAGCCAGCCAAGGGCTGCAAAGCAGCGCATGACAGTAAACCTCAAGGCCGGTCCAAGTTAGCGCAAAGGTCCAATGGCCTGTCTGCAGGCAAAAAAAGAGGCTCCGAAGAGCCCCATAGAGGAAACCTGGTTAGCCCTCAAGCGGCCTCAATCCCACGCGGCGCCATGAAGTACATCCACACCAGGGCAATGAAGTACATCACCGGAATCATGGTGAACAGCACCGCATAATTGTTGTGGGTGACCGTCAGCACGCTGCCGACGATCTGTGTCATGAACATGCCGCCGATGGCCGCGCACATGCTGCCGAAGCCGAACACCGTGCTCACCAGATGCTTGGGCGTGTAGTCCATGACCAGGCTCCAGATGTTCGCGGTCCAGGCTTGGTGCGCGCCGACCGCCACGGCGATGGCAAGCACCGCGACCCACAGGCCACTGGCGTGGGCAGCGAAGACCACGCTGACGATGGTGCAGGCAAAGATCAACATCGAGATCAACCGGGCACGGGTGGCGCGCACGCCGCGGCCGATCAGCCAGGACGACAGAATGCCGCCGCCGATGCTGCCGAAGTCTGCAGTCAGCCAGATCAGGATCAACGGGATCCCCATCTGGGTGACGCTGATGCCCAGGTCGTACTGCTGGTTGAGAAACGGCGGCAGCCAGTACAGGTAAAACCAGAACACCGGCGCCGTGATCGAGTAGGCCACGGCAAAGGCCCAGGTGCCGCGCTGGCGCAGGATGCGGCTGAACGGCACGGGTTTGGCTTCGGGCTCCACGTCTTGCTGGATATAGTCCAGCTCGCTCTGGCGAACGTGCGGGTGCGCCTCAGGGTTGAAATACTTCAAACCCCACAACACCACCCAAACCAGGCCGAGGCTACCCATGGCGATGAACGCGGCCTGCCAACCCCAGGCAGCGAGAATCAGTGGCAGCAGCGCCGGGGTGACCATGGCGCCGACGTTGGTGCCGGCGTTAAACAGGCCGGTGGCGATGGCGCGCTCGCCGGCGGGGAACCACAAGCGCGTGGTCTTTACACACGCCGGATAATTGGCCGCCTCGGTCAGGCCCAGAATGAAGCGGCAGACCATAAAGCCTGCTGCCGAGGTCGCCAGGCCATGGGCGCCGGTGGCCAGGCTCCACAGCAGTACTGCGCCGAAGAAGGCGTGTTTTACCCCGACTTTGTCGATCAGCCGGCCCTGCAGCACAAAGCCGATGGCATAGCCGACCTGGAACCAGAAGTTGATGTTGGCGTAGTCCATCGCCGTCCAGCCCATGTCCTTGGCGAGGACGGGTTGCATGATGCCGAGGGCGGCACGGTCGATGTAGTTCAGGGTGGTGGCGAAGAACACCAGGGCAAGCATGCCCCAGCGGGTCTTGCCGACGGCGAAGGCGCCGCGCACCTTGTCGCCGATGGATCCATGGGCGAGGCGGGGGCTGGCAGTGTCGAACTTGGAAGGGGTCATGTGAAGTCGTTTCTTGAAATTGTTTTGAACGGCAATGCGTCTGGAACGCGGTTTTGCCCAGGGCAAGGCTGGGCGTGCAAGGTCATTTATGGTGAGCAGTGAAGGGGGGAGCGTCAATTCAAAGATGGGGCTACTGTTCGATGATCGAACAAAAGTGACGCGGCGTCTTCTGGCTGATTGCACAGTGCCATGCCTGCCAGGTAACCGAAGGTCATCCCAGGGCCCAGGGTGATACCGCCGCTGGGGTAGTGCCCGCCCATGATGCTGTGCATGTCGTTGCCGACCGCGAACAGGCCAGGTATTGGGCGCTGCAGGCTGTCCATTACCTGTGCCGAAGCATCCGTGTGCAGGCCGGCGAAGGTGCCGAGGCTGCCCGGCAGCAGTTTTACCGCATGAAAGGGCCCGTGCAGCAGCGGCCGCAGCGACGGATTGGGCGCGTGCAAGGGGTCGCCCTGCGCACGGTTATACAGCGATGCGCCACGCTGGAAGTCCGGGTCCGTGCCCTGCGCCGCATGGTGGTTGAAATGTGCCACGGTGCGCTGCAGTTGCGCTGCGTCGATCCCGCAGCGTGCGGCCAGCTGCCCCAGGGTAGGGCCGCTGAACAGGTAGCCACGGCGCTCATAGAAACCGGCAGGGAAGGGGAACGGCTTGGCCCAGCCGATGCCGTAGCGACGTTGCGCGGCGTGGTCACAGATCAACCAGGCTTCGTGCTCCTCACCGGGTGGCGTGGAGGTGAACAGCGCATTCATGAAAGCATGGTAGCTGTCGGCCTCGTTGACGAACCGTCGACCGTCTCGGCGTACAGCAATGAAACCCGGCTTGGCGCGGTCGATCAGGTGCGGGAAGTGGCCGAGGCTGCCGTCGCTTCGGGGCACCAGTGAGACCGGCGCCCAGGCCCCGGCGTGGGCCGCCGTGGTGGCGACCTGTGCGCCGACCTGTTCGCCCAGGCGCAGGCCGTCGCCATTGTTCTGCGGCGGCGCTGCGGAATAATGGCGATCGCCCTCAGGGGCATGGGGTATCAGCTGGGCGATGCGCTGGCGGTCATGAGGGAACCCGCCGCAGGCCAACACGACACCGCGTCGCGTACGGATCACCTGGCCATCGCTAAACTGCACGCCTGTGATACGCCCATCCCTCAGCAAGCCTGTGGCCTGCCGGTCATGCAACAGCGTCACGCCCAGGTCGAGGGCACTGCGCAGCAGGCGCGCCACCAGCGCGTTGCCGTTGACCAGTTGCAGGCCGCGACGGTGCAGCAGCAAATCGCGCCCATGGCGCAGCAGGCGTTTGCCGACGTGCCAGGCCGCCTTGGGGGAGCGGCTGGCGTTGAAGAAGGCGGCCATGTCTGCGCCACCGGCGATGCCCATGCCGGCCAGGCTGACGATGTCCAGGGGGGGCCGTAGCCGGTGGATCCAGTGCCCAAGCAGGCGCCCGTCGAACGGCTGTGCACAGAGGGAGCGCCCGCCACGCGCACTGCCATCCCCCTCATGCATGTCGGGCAATTTCGTCCCGGACTGGAACTGCACGGCGGTATGTCGCTGGAAGAACGCCACCATCTCCGGTCCATGGCGCAAAAACGCCTGCTGGCGTGGGTCCAGTTCGGCGACGTGGGTCTGTGCGCGCAGGTAGCGTTCTGGCGCATCGTCGGCTTCGACGGTGCCTTCGGCGATCGCCAGCGGGTTGCGGGGTATCCATAACCAGCCCCCCGACCAGGCGCTGGTGCCGCCGAACTGGCTGGCCTTTTCCGCGACGATCACCTTCAGGCCGTGATGGGCGGCGGTTACTGCGGCAGCCAGGCCAGAGGCGCCGGAGCCGAGGACAAGTACGTCACATTCCAGGGGGTGCATGGAGGAGCTCCGGTCAGGTTGGAGGGGGCGTCAGTTACTGCAGCGGCGAAAAGCCGGTCGGCCGCATCAACCGCGACTGCAACCGCAACACTGCGCCCAGCTCGCGATTGCGCTGCGAGAACTCCGCCCAGCGCGGGTCCGCCGCCATCGTCGCGCGGCGCTGCATGCGGTCGTCGAGGCTGGTGTAGGCCCACAGGTGCACCACCTGGTTGACCTCGCCGAATTCACTGGTAAAGAAACCGACCAGCTTGCCCAGGTGCTCGCTCTGCACCGCCAGCGCGTGGCTTTGGTACAGGGCCAGCCAGTCGGCCATTTTCAGTGGGTCGAGGGTGTAGGTTCTCAGTTCGTAGTACATGCGTTTGTCTCCAGAGGTTGGGCCTGCGCCTGCAGGCGGTTGGCAATATGGCTGGCGGCGATCCAGCCGAAGGTGAGGGCAGGGCCTAGGGTGATGCCTGGGCCGGGGTAGGTGCCGTTCATCAATGAGTTCATGTCGTTGCCCGTTGCATAAAGGCCGGCAACCGGCGTACCGGCGCGGTTGAGCACGTTGGCATGGGCGTCGGTCACCAGGCCGCGTGCCGAGCCCAGGTCGCCGGTGTGGAGCTGGATGGCGTAGAAGGGCGCTTTGACCAGGGGCGCGAGGCAGGGGTTGGGCGTGTGATGCGGGTCGCCCATGTAGCGGTTGTAGCTGTTGCCGCCTTTGTCGAATGCGCGGTCGATGCCGTTGCGGGCGTCGGCGTTGAAGCGCTCCAGCGTCGCCTGCAATGCCTGAGGGTCGACGCCGATGGCCTCGGCCAGGGCGTGCGGTGTGGCGGCACGGTATACGTAGCCGGCGTCGATCAGTGCCGCGTTGTTCACGGGTTTCGGGCGTGCCAGGCCCAGGCCGTAGCGGTTCATGGCCTCGGCGTCGCAGATCAGCCAGCAGGTGCTGAGGTTGCTGGCGAACATGGTCTGCACGAAGTGATGGTAGGAGTTCGACTCGTTGACGAAGCGCTGCCCGGCCGGGTTGATCGCGATCACCCCCGGTTTGGCACGGTCGGTGACCAGGTGCGGGAAGCGTTCGCGCTCACCATTGGCATGGCGCAATTCGGAAACGGGTGCCCAGAAGAAGTTGGCGGCCAGCCCCTCGCCGTAGGCAGCATCCACCGCTTCACCCAGGTGCAGCGCGGCGCCGTCATTGGTTGGCGGCGACATGGTCAGGTGCGGCGCATCAATGCCTGGGCGGTAGGCGGCAGCCAGTTCGCCGGCTGCAAAGCCGCCCATGGCGCAGACCACGCCACCCCGGGCACGCACCTGCACGCGCCGGCCTTCGTGCTGCACCACCACGCCAGTCACCGCGCCGTGCTCGACGATCAGCGCCTTAGCCTCGCTGCGCAGCCACAGTTGCGTGCCATGGGCAAAGGCCGTGGTGGCCAGGCGTGCAATCAGCGCATTGCCGGTGGTCAGGCGGGTGCCACGGTGATGGCGAAGGCGGTCCAACGCATAGCGCGCCATCAGCTTCAGGCAATGCCACAGGGAGCGTGGTGATTTGCGCAGGCCAAGAAAATGCTGGATATCCACACGGTTGACCATCATCCCGCCGAACAACAGCATGCCCGGCGGCGGCATTTTCAGGTCCTTGAAGCGCGGGCCGAGGCGGCGGCCGTCGTACTCGACCATTTCCAGCGCCCGGCCGAACTGGGTGGCGCCGGGCTCATCCGGGTAATAGTCCGGTGAGTGCGGGCGCAGGGCATAGCGCAGTTCGGTGTGGCGCTCCAGCCAGCGCAGCGCTTCATGCCCGCGTGCAATGAAGGCGTCTACCAGCGGTGCGTTGTAGCCGGCACCAATCACGGTTTTCAGGTAGGTGCGCATGGCTTCGGGGGAGTCTTTGGCGCCGGCTGCACGGGCTTGATCGGTGCCATACACCCACGCCGCACCGCCGGAAATCGCCGACGTGCCGCCGAAAGTGTCGGCTTTCTCCAAGACCAGTACCTTCAGGCCAAGGCTGGCGGCCGTGGCGGCGGCGGCAAAGCCCCCGGCACCACTGCCGAGGACCACCAAGTCGTACACCGGTTGCGCGTGTTCGGTAGCGGCCATGGCTCAGATCTCCAGCGGGGTGACGCCCATGAAGGCGCCGAGGTGTCCGAGTTGGGCGAAGGCCATCTGCGGTCCAGTCTGGATCGCACAGCCCCGGTCGCGTGCCTGCTGCAACAGTGGGGTGATTTCTGGCGAGGTGACCACGTCGGCAACCAACGTGGAGGGTTGCAGGGTTGCCAGCATCGGCGCCGGCAGCGGCAACTCATCGGTACTGCCCATGCCGACCGGCGACGCGTTGACCACCAAGTCGAATGCTTCCAGCGAGCGGTAGTGGGTGGCGATGTCGAGACTGGGGAAGGCCGTGCCGAGTACTTCGCAAAGCGCGCCAACGCGGGTAGTGCTGGGGTCGCTGAGGGTGATCTGGCGCACGCCCGCTTCGCCCAGTGCGTAGGCGATTGCACTGCCCACCCCACCACAACCAATCACCAGCGCGCGTTTGCCTGCCGGTTGAAAGCCCTGTTTGCGTGCGGCGCCAAGAAAGCCTGCGCCGTCGACATTGTCGCCGAGCAGGCGGCCGTCACTGTGGCGGCGCACCACGTTGACCGAACCCAGTGCGGCGGCGCGCGCACTGAGGCCGTCCAGGCGTGCGGCCAGTGCCTGTTTGTAGGGCACGGTGACCACGCAACCGCGCAGGTTCTGCCAGCCGCGCAGGCTGCCGACAAAGGCTTGCAGCGCAGTCTCTTGCAGGTCGATGGGGAGCATTGCCAGGTCGCAGCCGTTGCTGGCGAACCAGGTGTTGAAGTTTTCAGGCGATTTCACCTGGGCGATGGGTGAACCGACGATGGCGACCAGTTCTGTCGAACCCCGAATCATGCTGACCTCCGTGCTTGCTGTTGTTGTGCAGCAAGGGTGACCGGGTGCAGGGCGCGGGGAAATGCGCTTGTCGGGCGGGTAGTGCGATAATCGCAGTCAGGTAGCGATTATTGGCGGGCAATGCTGAAAAATGTCCGTCAGAAATACGCTCTCTCACTGTAGGAGCAGCCTTGTGCTGCGAAGAGGCCAGTAAAAACAGTGAAGATCGAGGGTTTTGCCACCGGCCTCTTCGCAGCACAAGGCTGCTCCTACCCGGGCTCGCGCATCACTGGAGAACCCCAATGAATCAACCCGATATCCACCCCCGCGACCTTATCGCGGGCTTGCAGAAAGGCCTGGCATTGATGCAACTGTTCAGCGTCGATCAGCCGCGCCTGACCGTGCCCCAGGCAGCCAGGCAATCGGGCCTTACCCCCAGCGCCGCGCGCCGCTTCCTGCTGACGTTGGTACACGAAGGCTTTGCCGACACCGACAGCCGCCAGTACTGGCTCACGCCCAAGGCGCTGCGCATCGGCCAGGCCTACGTGGACTCGGCCCAGTTGCCGCGCATGCTGCGGCCCATCGTCGAGCAAGTGGCGCGGCAGACCCAGGAGCATGTCTCGGTCGGCACCCGTGACGGCGATGAAATCATCCACCTGGTGCGCAGCCGCTACAGCCACATCGCCTCGTTGTCGATCAGGCCCGGCTCGCGGGTGCCGATGTACTGCACCGCCGGCGGGCGAATCTGGCTGGCAGCGCTGGAGGAGGCCGCGCGCGATGACTACTTCTCACGCAACCCGCTCCGCCCGCTCACGCCCTATACCCAGACCGATCGGGCGCTGCTGGAAGCAGAGTTGCAGCGCGTGCGCCAGCAGGGCTACAGCATCGTCGACCAGGAATACGAAATCGGCATGCGCGTGCTGGGGGTACCGCTGCTGGACCGTAGCGGCCAGTTGAAGGCGACGCTGACGATCACCACCCACGCCTCGCGGTTGAGCGTCGACGAGATACGGCTGCGCTACCTGCCACCGCTCTACGAGGCGCAGGCGTTGTTGAAGCCGGTGGTGGGCTGATTGCTGCGCTGTCAGCCAGCGGGCTACAGCTTGAACGTCAATTGTGGATAATGGGCCTAGCTGACGAGCCTTATCGTGCCCGTCAGATGCAGCAATCGCCTACGCATGCTTCACAATCTTTTTATTTATATAACAACAAGATAAGGATATTTCAGATGACGATCGAACGCCTGCACACTAACGCTCGCATGAGCCTTGTGGTCAAGCACCAAGGCACCGTGTACCTGTCGGGTGAGGTTGCCAACGATTTTGCGGGCGATGTGCAGCAACAAACCCGTGAAACCTTGCAGAACATCGAGCGACTGCTCGACCAGGCCGGCACAGACAAGACACGGATTTTGTCCGCAACCCTTTACCTCAAAGACATCGATGCCGACTTCGCGGGCATGAATCAGGTGTGGGACCAGTGGTTGCCGCAGGGGTGTGCGCCAGCGCGCGCAACGGTGCAAGCCAAGTTGTATGACCCTGCCGTGCTGGTCGAAATCTCGATTATCGCAGCGCTCCCTGACGCTTGACCGCCCGCTGGCAAGCCAACGCGCAGGTACAACGCTGCCCTTGAGAGCAGTGCTTGCCTGTAGGAGCAACTGTCTTGCGCAATTTCTAAAAATTGACGCATTACGTGGGAGCGGGCTTGCCCCGCGAACACCGGCGAAGTCGGTGCCATGCACCGATACCTTCAATGTCGACAGGCCTGGGCAATCTTCTACCTACCGAACGGAACTACTGCCCGGGCCACGCTTTCTCAAGCAGGGTTATCCACTTTCAAAGTGGCGCGATATTCGCATCCATGTGAATAACGCTACCCGCTTGCGAGCGCAGGGCAGTGTTTTGGTAAGTAGGAGGTAGGCATGTCTGACAGGAGCAGCCTCAGGAGCAGAGCGACGGTGCTGTGCTTTCGCAGTGGCAAAATACTCCTGGTGCGTAGAAAGGCCAGGAAATGGGGCTTTCCGGGGGGCGGTGTGGGCACGAATGAGGCACCGTTGCACGCCGCCAGCCGAGAGCTGAAAGAGGAGACAGGGATTTGCCGTGAGCGCCTGGTGGCGCTATGCACGCTGCAAGTCGGTAACACCCTCCATTACATTTTTACCCTTCAGCTGGACGATCAGGACAAGCCGGTGCCGAAGAACGAGATCGTCGCTTGCAAGTGGATTGAGCGCGATGCACTGAATACCTCCCTCCTAAAGCCCGCCGCTGCGGCACTGCTGCGTAGCGAACTGCCGGCGCTGTGTGCTTGATCACGCAGGGCAGGGCGCTTGGTTAGCCGTCACGGCGTTTTCGGCCTGCTTCATAACGCGACAGAAGAGGCTGCACGCTTAACCCATGCACGACAATACTCAGCGCCACCACCGACAGCGTGAGGTTGGTGATGGCCGCGGCATCGCTGGTGGTCAGGCCGTGGTTTACCGAGTAGAACAGGTAGTAAAGGCTGCCGATACCACGTATGCCGAACCAGCCCAGCATGCCGCGCTGGCGAAGGTCCAGCAAGCCACGCCCTGGGATGATCAGCGTACTCAATGGCCGAATGAACACGAACAGCGCCGCGCCTACGGTCAGTGCGCGCCAGTCCCAGTGCTCGATCAACACGACACCGAGCAAGGTCACCAGAAACACCTCCATCGCCCGCTCCACAAGCCCACCAAACGAGAGCATGTCGCCCAGCATGATGCCGGCTGCGACCTGCGTGTCTTCCAGCGCGGCGATATCGCCTTTGACCGCGTGCTCCGGGGCGACATGCTGGTGGCCGACCACAGGCTGCACAAGGTGTTCTGCAGGCGCTTGCGGGGTGGGGCTGGCGTGCACTTCGGCCTGTCGCAGGCCCAGCCCGGCAGCGAACACCGCGAGAAACCCATAGCCATGGATCAGGTCGGCCACCACATAAGCCATCGCGATCAGCGCCAGCGCCAGGTAGTCGTTGGGTGAGAGGGTGCTGTCCTCGTGCCGGGTGCGCAGGTACAGGGTCAGGTGCCCTAGGCCGCGCCCCATCCAATAACCACTGAGCAAGCCGGCGGGCACCGCCCACAGCACGTCTTGCCACAGCCAGTCAGTCAGCCATTGGCTGCCTGCTGCGCCCTGCACAAGCAGCAAGCCCAGGATTACGAACGGAAAGGCGACCCCATCGTTGAGCCCTGCCTCACCCGACAGGCTGAAGCGCACGCGGTCGTAGTCCTGCGCGTCATTGACCTGGACCAAGGTGGCCAGCACCGGATCGGTCGGGGCCAGGATGGCGCCAATCAACACCGACACGCCCCAGCCCAGGTTCAGGCCGTAATGCAGCACCAGGCTGACCCCGGCGATGCAAGCCAGCATGACCGGCCCAGCCAGGAAAACCGCCACCCGCCAGCTGCGGCTGCTCAGCGGCAGGCGCAGCTTGAGGCCGCTGACAAACAGGGAAAACAGCACGGCGACCTCGGTCAGGTGCTCCATCCAGCCGTGCGCATCGGGCAGCTCGAGTTGCAGCAAGCCGAGGCCACCGGGGCCCAGCGCGACGCCCAGGGCCAGGCACACGACCGAGGTCGTGACCGGGATCCAGCGCAGGTAAGAGGAGGTCAACGCCAGCAGCAACAAGACTGCGCCGAGCATGGCCACCCAGACGATGAAGCTCAAGTGCGCAGTGCCTCCACGGCGTCGGGCTCTGGGGCTGGCGCAGGCAGGCAGCTTTGCTAGCCACCGGCTGGGTCAGACACTCAGTCTAGTCGTCGCCCGAACTGCCGCAGGTGACAAGGCCGCCGGCGACCCTGCCTCAGGCTCGCGTATTGTTGGGCGCACCGGCAGTACTGCGGCCTGTAGCTGCTTGCCAACGGCGTGATCGAACGAAAGCCTACCGTCTATCTGACGCTCCTCGATGATACGCCCGGCGTCCAACACGACCACCCGTTGGCAGAAGTAGCGCACCAGGCTCAGGTCATGGGTGATCAGCAAGAACGCGGTGCCGTGCTCGCGTCGAAGTGCGTCCAGGCGCTGCAGCAGCTGCAGTTGCAACACCCGGTCCAGGTTTGACAAGGCCTCGTCCAGTATTACCAGTTTGGGTGAGATGGCCAGCGCGCGGGCGATATTGGCGCGCTGCAGTTGGCCACCACTGAGTTGGTGCGGCAGGCGCTCGGCATGCTCGCTGCGCAGGCCCATGTGCTCTAGGAGCTCCACGGTACGGGCGTTGCGTGCAGCTTCGTCCAGCTCGCTCAGGTGACGCAACGGCTCGGCAATGCTCCAGCCGATGCTGCGTTGCGGGTTGAACGCGCTGGGCGCGTCCTGGAGTACCAACTGAACGGCGCGCAAGAAAGCACGGGCCTCACCGCCGCGCAGTCGGCTGACCTCTTGGCCGGCAAATGTCACCTGGCCACACGCGGGTTTCTCCAGGCCGAGCAGTAACCGGGCAAGCGTGCTCTTGCCGCTGCCGCTGCTGCCGAGCAGGCCAAGCGACTCACCGGGCTGCAACTCAAGCTCAATGCCGTCGAGCACCTGCAGCCAGCCGCGTCTGCTCAGTAGCCCTCCGGAACGGTAGCCATGCCCGAGTTGGTTAACGTGCAGCAGGCTCATGGCTGGCTCCCGTTCAGTAGCTGATGGGCTTCAAGCAGGGTGCGGGCGGTGGCGCTGGCAGGCTGATCGAACAGGCCATGCACTGTTTGCCGCTCGACGACGCGCCCCGCTTCCATCACCGCGACATGGTCGGCACAGCGGGCAACCACCCCCATGTCATGGGTCACCAACAGCACGCCAAGCCTGTGCTGCTGCACCAGCTTCATGAGCAGGTCGAGAAAGCGCGCCTGGCTCACGGCGTCGAGGTCGCTGGTGGGCTCGTCCGCCAGCAGAAAGGGGCTTTCGGCCATGAGCGCAAGGGCGATCATCATGCGCTGCAACATGCCACCACTGAGCTGGAACGCGAACGACTGCAAGACCCGACTGCGGTCATCCAACCCCACGGCCTCCAGGCATTCATCCATCCGCGCATGTGCAGCGCTGCCGACGACCCCTCGCAGTTTCAGGGTTTCCTGGGCATGGCTAGCCATGTTGCGCACAGGGTTGAATGCACTGCGTGGGTTCTGCTGGATCAGGCTGGCAAGCTGCCCACGCACCTGATCGGCCGCCAATGGCTTGCCATCGTGCAGCAACTGGCCGCGTGTACGGCGCAGGCCTGGCGGCAGCAGGTCAAGCAAACCCAGGCAACTGAGCGATTTGCCCGATCCGCTGTGACCGACCAGGGCACAGACTTCACCGCGGCGCAGCTGCAGGTCGACGTCGTCCACCAACACGCCAGCACGCCCTTCGATACACAGGCCTTTGAGCTGTAACGTCGACACTGGCATTCAATGAGCCTCCTGGGATGGGTCCAGGCGATCACGCAACGCATCGCCCAGCAGGTTGAACGCCATTACCGAGAAGAAGATCATCAGCCCAGGCAACAGCAGCAGTTGCGGCTGGGTCCAGATGAACTCCTTGGCATCGTTGATCATCACCCCCCATTCGGCACTGGGCGGGGTGACGCCAAGGCCGAGGAAGGACAGCCCCGAGACATGCAGCATCATGTGCCCGATGTCCATCGTGGCCAGCACCAGCAAGGGGCCGGCAATGTTCGGCAGCACATGCTGGCGCAGCCGTGCCCAACGTGAAGCACCGGCCAGGCGTGATGCCATCACGTATTCGCGGCCGCGTTGGGCGATGACCATGCCGCGCACCATGCGCGCATACCATGCCCAGTGCGACAGGGCGATGGCAATGATCACGTTGCTCAGGCCAGTACCCAGCAGGGTGACGAAGAAGAACGCCAGCACCAGCGTGGGGAAGGTCATGAACATGTCGCACAGGCGCATCAGCAGCAGGTCGACCTTGCCACCGACAAACCCGGACACCCCGCCCACCAGCAGGCCCAGAAACAGCACCAGCGCCAGTGTCAGCACTACGCTGCCCAGCGACAGTCGTGTGCCGACGATCAACCGGGACAGCACGTCGCGGCCAAGGTGGTCGGTGCCCAGCCAGTGGCTGCTGTCCGGTGGCATCAGGCGTCGGCCGAGGTCGACCAGGTCCGGGTCGTGCGGGGCAAGCCATTGGCCAAACACGGCCAACATGCAGAGCACGCTGACCAGTACCAGCCCTGCAATCAGGTTGGCCTGGCCGGCCAGCGTAGCGCGACGGAAGATGGCCAGCACACTCATGCGTCGACCCCTTCAAGACGGCTGCGAGGGTCGAGCCAGGCATAACAGACATCCACCACCAGGTTGCAGACCATCAGCAGGCCTGTCAGCAGCAGGGTGAAGCACTGTATGACCGGAAAGTCGCGGTTGAGCACCGCCGACACCGCGAAGCGGCCGACGCCGGGCCAGGCGAAGATGGTCTCGATTACCAGTGCCCCGCCGATCAATTCCCCAATGTGCATACCGGTGGCCGTGACGAAAGGTAGCCAGGCGTTGCGCAGCACGTGGTCACGCCATACCCGGCGCTCGGGCAGCCCGCGGGCACGGGCGTAGGTGACATAACGCTGGCCGCTGGCCTCCAGCAGGCTTGCCCGCAACAGGCGGGCGTTGATCGACATCGACATCAGGGCAATCGCCAGTACCGGCATCACCAGATGCCCGGCACTGCCGCGGCCCAGTGGCGGTAGCCAGCCCAGCCAAAGGGAAAACAGCGCAATCAGCAGAAACGCCAACCAGAAGTTGGGCATCGAGACACCCAGGAACGTCACCGCACGAACGGCGTGATCGGGCCAGCGCCCTTGCCAGCGCGCAGCCACCAGGCCAAGCGGAATCGACAGCAGCAGCGTGCAGGCCAGGGCCAGGCCGCCCAGTTGCAAGGTGGCGGGCAGGTAGTAAAGGAGGTCGTCGAGCACCGGCCGCCCCGTGAGGTATGAAATACCGAAGTCCAGCTGCACGGCCTTCGCGAGCCAGGTCAGGTACTGCTCAAGCAACGGCCGGTCGAGGCCCAAGGTATGGCGGACTTCGGCAATGGCCGCGTCAGTCGGCGGGATGTGCGACAGGCGAAGGTAGTCCAGGGCCGGGTCGGTGCTGCCCAGGTGCAGCAGCACGAAGACCAGCAGTGAAACACCGAGCATTACCGGTACCAGCAGTGCCAGCCGCAACAGGATATAGCGCAGCATGTCAGTCTCCCTGCTTCGGTGTCATGGCTTCGAACGGCACGTCGAACAGCGTGCTGCCAAATTGCACATGGGCAACGGAGTCGCGGCGAACGCTGATGGCGGTAAGGTAGGAAATCGGCAGGTACACGGCTTGCTCATGCAAGGTGGTGAGGATGAACCGGTACTGTTCGGCGCGTTGCTGCGCGTCGGTACTTGCCAGTACCTGGCCAATGCGTTGGTCCAGTTCGTCCTTGATCGCCAAACCGCGCTGCGCCATGTAGTCGGCATGGCCGGCATAGCGCATGGAGCTGACAAAGGAGTGCGGGTCGTAGGGCGCTCCCCAGGTGTCGGCGAAGATCATGCCGAAGTCGCCATCGCGCTGGCGCCGGACCAGCCCACCTTCTTCGACCGCACGCAGCTCAATGCGCATGCCGACGTTAGCCAGCTCGCCTTGCAGCACTTCGGCCAGGCTCTTCTGCAGTGCGCTGGTGCCGAGGAACACCAGTTCGATCGACAGCGGTTCACCGGCCTTGCTACGTACCGTTGTGCCTGCCGTCAGGGTCCAGCCGGCAGCGTCAAGTTCGCGGGCGGCTTGGGCAGGGTCGTAGGCGTAGGGTTTCAGGCCGATGTCGGCATAGGGCATGTTGCTGGCGAACAGGGTATCGGCACGGGGCTCGAGGCCATACAGAATCTTGTCGATGATGGCCTGCTTGTTCACCGCTTGGTTGATCGCTTGACGCACGGCCAGGTCACGGGTGGCGCCATGCCCGGTGTTCATCGCCAGGGTGCGGGTAGCCAGCGGTGCCGAGAGGGCGGTGGCGAAGCCTTGGTCGCGCAGGCGCACGAACGTGCCGGCGGTAATCTCGCCGGCGGCCCCTTGAATCAGCTCGAGCTCGCCGGCCTGCAGGGCCAGCGCGCGGCTGTTGGGATCAGGGATGACGTTTACCCGCACCTCGCCATAGGCCGGCTTTGCGCCCCAGTAAAAGGGGTTGCGGGCAAAGCGGTCATACTCGCCCAAGCGCGATTCGACGCGCATCCATGGGCCGGTGCCGGCGGGTTCGCCAGGTTTGGCCTGTGGGGCGCCGAAGCGCAGCGGGCGCACTTGGGCCAGTTCCATCAACGTTGGGTAATACGGGTGCTTGAGCACCAGGCGCAAGGTCAGGCGGTCAGGGGCCTCGATGTGGTCGAGGGTGGTGACCAGCTCCATCCAGCGATGGCGTTGGCTGTTGGCAAGGACGGCATCCAGGTTGGCCTTGGCAGCTGCAGCGTCGAATGGCGTGCCGTCACTGAAGCGCACGCCATCTCGCAAGTTGAAGGTGTAGGTCTTGCCATCGTCGGAGACTTGCCAAGCCTGTGCCAACCACGGCTCTACAGTGCCCGCCGAGGTGTAACGCACCAGCGGTTCATACACCATGGCCTGGGCGTACATCTGATTGGGCGAGTAGCCGTGTGGGTCGAGCGGGCCTGCGTTAACGGGCCAGGAATACACCAGCGTCGGGCTTTGTTGGGGTGTGCTTTCTGCGTGTGCGCAGAGGCTCGCGGCGACCATGAGAATGCCCCAGAGGGCGGGCTTTCGTTTAGCTGACTGCTGCTTCACACGGGGTCCCCACTTCGACGGAGGCGTAAGGCTAAAGAGTGGTGGGAATGATGTCCATGCAAAAACTTCTTACTGAACGTTACAAAATGCCGCGCCAGAAAAGGCAGTAGAAAGCCCTGGCGATGATTGAACCGTGACGCGTTCGCCCAGGGCCTGAAGTGGCGAGCTCAGGCGACCTGTTTGCCACAAGCCGGTTGACGCAGCGGGCTTTTGATGGTCATCTGCGCGCCTGTTTCAGGTGCCCCCTGCCGCCGTGCATGGGGTGAAACGGGAAGCCGGTTCGTCATCGTTCGATGATCAGTCCGGCGCTGCCCCCGCAACGGTATGCGAGCGAAGCATTCAAGACACCACTGTGCCCTGGCATGGGAAGGTGAAGGCTTCATGACCCTCGCGAGCCCGGAGACCGGCCTGAAGCATCGTTTGGCAAACCCGCGGTGGGCGGGCGCAGGCCGGTTTCCGTGGGCGTGCTCGCCCGCGATTCCTCTTTGCGTTGTTCCCCCGGGATTCTTTCATTCCTGCTTCAAGTGGAACGACATGTCCCGTTATTCGCTGTTCAGTTCTCTGCCAGGTACGCTGCTGCACGCCAGCCTGGTGCCCTGTGTTTTTCTCTCTGTTGCCGCCCACGCCGCCGAGGCGGACAACGCCCTGGCGCTACCGGCCACGGACATTACCGGCACGGCCGAGCACAACCCTCAGCCCGACCTGCATACCCCAGGCACCAGTGGCTCGAGGCTTGGCCTGACGCCGCTGGAAACCCCAGCCAGCGTGACCAATATCAGTGCCGAGCAAATCCTCAAGCGCAACAACGCCACGGTGCAGGACGCGGTCACCCGTTCACCCGGCATCACCTTCATCGGCACCCCCGGTAACGGCGGCACGGCCTTGTCGGCCCGCGGCTTCACCGGGCACAGCTCGACCATGCAGTTGTACGACGGTACCCGGCTGTACGTGGGCGCCGGCACAGTGACCTTCCCGGTCGATACCTGGTCGGTCGAGCGCATCGATGTGCTGCGCGGCCCGGCCTCGGTGCTGTACGGGGAGGGCGCCACCGGTGCGGTGGTCAACGTCGTGCCGAAGAAGCCCTTTGAAGGCGAAATCCGCAATCACCTGCGCCTGGGCTACGGCTCGGATGACCGTCGGCAGATGGCCCTGGACAGCGGCGGCTCGCTGACCGACACCTTGAGCTACCGCCTGAACCTCAACAAGCTGGCCAGCAACGGCTGGGTCGACCGGGGCGATTCGCAGAGCCTTGCCATCAGCGGCGCGCTGCGCTGGCAGCCCAGCGATGAACTGAGCTTCACCCTCAGCCACGACTACGGAGACCAAGACCCGCAGCAGTACATGGGGACGCCGTTGGTGGACGGGCATTACCGCGAGTCGCTGCGCGATCACAACTACAACGTCGACAACGCCGAAGTGCATTACAACGACCAGTCCACACGGCTAGTCACCGACTGGGTAATCAACGACAACCTCACCGCCAGCAACCAACTGTACTTCCTCAAGGCCCAGCGCCGCTGGCGCAACGCCGAGACCTACACCTGGCTGCCAGGCGACCAGGTGCGGCGCAGCAGCTTCATCAGCATCAAGCAGACCCAGGAACAGCTTGGCGATCGCCAGTCGTTCACCCTGCAACACCCACTGTTCGGCCTGGACAGCCAGACCGTGGTGGGCGCCGACTACAACACGATCCGTTTCGTGCGCAAGCACGACTTCGGCAACACCCTGACCGATACCGTGCCGCTGTCCGGTTCCGGTGGGGGCGAGTACATCAGCAACGACCCTTACCGCTCGCGCGAAGCCAACCAGGCCAAGCAGTTCTCGCTGTTCGCCGAAAACCGCACGCAACTCACCGAGCGCCTGTCGTTGATCACCGGTGCACGCCGCGACCAGGTGCACCTGAACCGCGACGACCTGGATGCCGATACCCGCACCGATCGCAGCTTGTCTGGCGACAACTGGCGCGCCGGCCTGGTGTTCGCGCTGACCGAGGACCTGTCGGTTTATGGCCAGTACGCTACCAGTACCGAAGGTGTGAGCAACCTGCTCACCCTCAACGCCGCGCAGCAGCAATGGGACCTGAGCACCGCCAAACAGACCGAAGCCGGCATCAAGCACATGCTGCCTGACGGGCGAGGCGAGTGGACCCTGGCGGCGTATCACATCGTCAAGAAAAAGCTGCTGAGCACCGACCCGCTCAACCCCACGCTGCAACAGCAGGTCGGCCAACAGTCGTCGGACGGCATCGAGGCCACCCTCGAACTGCGCCTGCCGTATGACGTGCAACTGTCTGCCAACGCCGCCTGGGTGCGCGCGGAGTATGACGAGTTTGCCAGTGGCGCCAACGACTACTCCGGCAACCAGCCGATCAACGTGCCGCGCCGCTCCGCCAACCTGTGGTTGAGCAAAGACTTCGGCCAACGCTTCAGTGCCGGCGCCGGGGCGCGCTATGTCGACAGCCGCTACGCCGACAACGCCAACACCGTCGAGGTGCCCAGCTACACCGTGGTTGACGCCAACATCGACTGGCACGTGCAACCGGACCTGACCCTGGGCCTGCAGTTGAACAACCTGTTCGACCGCCAGTACGCCACCACCACGGGTAACAACGGCCGGCAGTGGTACCTGGGCGAACCGCGTTCGTTCTTCGTCACAGCTGACTACAGCTTCTGAGCCTGTCGCACCGGCCCCTGGCCGGTGCTTCCTGGAGGTGATGCCCATGACGCAACTGCACATCGAGGCCCTGGACTGGGCCCTGCTTGAACGGGGACAGCCGCCGCGCCCGCTGCTGCAGGGTGTGGACCTGCGGGTGGAGCAGGGCGAGTTCGTCGGCTTGATCGGCCCCAATGGCAGCGGCAAGACCAGCCTGCTGCGGTGCGCCTACCGCGCCAACGAACCTGCCGAGGGCCGTGTGCGCCTTGGCGGTGATGACCTTTGGCAACGCAGCGCACGCTGGAGCGCACAACGCATCGCGGTGGTGCTGCAGGAGTTTCCCGACGCGTTTGGCTTGAGCGTTGGCGACATCGTTGCGATGGGGCGCGCACCGCACAAGGGCTTGTTCGACGGCGACACGGCCGAGGACGCCCGGCAAGTGGCCCAGGCACTGGCGCAAGTTGGCCTTGCCGGCGAGGGCGAACGGGCCTTTGCCAGCCTGTCTGGCGGCGAGAAACAGCGCGTGCTGCTGGCCCGGGCGCTGGTGCAGACGCCACAGCTGCTGCTACTCGACGAGCCAACCAACCACCTCGACCCACGCTACCAGCTGGAGCTGCTTCAGCACCTGCGTGGCCTGGGCCTGAGCATTTTGGCCAGCTTCCACGACCTCAACCTGGCGGCTGCGTTTTGCGATCGGCTGTACGTCATCGACGGCGGGCGCATCGTCGCCTGCGGTACGCCACAGCAGGTGCTGACCCCCGCGCTGCTGCTGCAGGTTTTCGGCGTCGAGGCGCTGGTCGACCCGCATCCTCTGCATCCCTACCCACGCATTACCTGGATCACCCGAACATGACTGTCCGCTACCTGATCGGCCTGTTGGCGCTGCTGACCGCGCTGCCTGCGATGGCCAGCGATTACCCCCTGAGCGTGCGCAGCTGTGACCGCGACATAACGTTCACCCAGCCACCGCAGCGGGTCGTGGTGCACGACGTGAACATGACCGCCATGCTGCTGCACCTGGGGCTGCGCGAGCACATCATCGGCTACACCGGCTTCACTGCCAGCAAGCACCGCGACCCGTGGGTGGATGCAGCGCTGCAGGGCGTACCACCGCTGGCGAGCCGTTACCCCGCCATCGAAACCTTGTTGGCGGCTGAAACCGACCTGTTCTTTGCCGGCTGGAACTACGGCATGCAGGTCGGTGGGCCAGTCACGCCCAGCACCCTCGCGCCGTTCGGTATCCCGGTGTACGAGCTGAGCGAGTCGTGTTCGTGGGTCATGGCCCAGCAACGGGCCAGGCTGGATGACGTTTATCGCGACCTGGGCAATCTAGGCCGGATTTTTTCCGTCGAGCCCCAGGCCGACGCCTTGATCGCGAACATGCGCACGCGCATCGGTGACGTGCAGCGCCGGGTTGAGCATGCGCAGCCTGCGCCCCGCGTGTTTCTGTACGACAGTGGCGAAGACCGCCCGACCACCTCGGGAAGGCTGGGCGTACCCCAGGCCCTGATCGAGGCGGCAGGCGGTCGCAATGTGATGGACGACGTGTCTGCCAGCTGGACCCAGGTGAACTGGGAGAGTGTGGTGGAGCGCGACCCGCAGGTCATTCTGATCGTCGACTATGGCCCGAGCAGTTGGCAGCAGAAGCGCGATTTCTTGCTGCGACAGCCAGCGTTGAAAGACGTGCAGGCGATTCGTGAGCAGCGCTTCATCGTGCTGACTTATCTGGAGGTAACGCCCGCTGTCGAGAACGCCCTGGCCATCGAGAAGCTGGCTGCTGCCCTGCATCCACAGCTGTTCCAAGGTGCCGTTCAATGAGGGTCGGGCACAGCCCCGTGGCCTACCGGTGGTTGATCGTGATGCTGACTGCACTGTTGCTGGTGTCGTGCCTGATCGCCCTGGCATTCGGCCCCGCATCGGTACCGCTGGCCCACGTGGCCGGGATCGTCGGCCAGCAACTGGGCATCGCCGGGCCAGGCGAGTGGTCCCAAAGCCAGGCGCAGATCGTCTGGCTGATTCGCGCCCCCCGGGTTTTACTGGGGGCCTTGGTGGGTGCCGGCTTGGCACTGGTCGGCACGGCGCTGCAGGCCGTGACCCGTAACCCCCTGGCAGACCCGCACCTGCTGGGCGTCAGCTCCGGCGCGGCGTTGGGGGCGGTGCTGGTGATGCTCTACCTCGGCGAATTCATCGGCGCCTTCAGCCTGCCGTTGGCGGCGTTCATGGGCGCGGCGGCGAGCATGCTGCTGGTGATCGCCGTGGCGCGGCGCCATGGCCGCATGGAAAGCGACCGCCTGCTGCTGGCGGGCGTCGCCGTGTCGTTCGTGTTGATGGCCGTGGTCAACCTGCTGCTGTACACGGGCGACCAGCACGCTGCCGCCTCGGTGGTGTTCTGGATGCTGGGAGGCTTGGGGGCGGCGCGTTGGCATGTCCTCTGGTTGCCGGCGCTTTGCGTGGTGCTGGGGCTGGTGGCCTTGCAGGTCATGGGGCGCGGGCTGAATGCGCTGATGAGCGGTGAGCAGACCGCAGTGAGCCTGGGCTTCAGCGGCCGACGCCTGCGCCTGCAGGTGTTCACCTGCACCTCGTTGCTGACCGGTGTGCTGGTGTCGCTCTCCGGTGCCATTGGCTTTGTCGGCTTGATGGTGCCGCACATGGCGCGGGCGCTGGTGGGGGCGGAAAACCGCCGGCTGATGCCGGTGAGTGCACTGCTGGGGGGGATTTTCCTGGTCTGGGTAGACGTGGCTGCACGCACCCTGATCGCCCCGCAAGACCTGCCGATCGGCATTGCCACTGCGGCGCTTGGCGGGCTGTTTTTCATTGCCCTGCTCAAGCGCTGAACGGCGGTGGCAGGCGCCCGCTAGGGCTGCAGGAAATCAGTGACCACGTTGGCGAACGCTTCTGGCTGGTCGAGCATGACGAAGTGGAAGCTGTCGTCAATGCGCGTGAAGTTGATGTGCGGGGCATTGGCATAGGCGTTGCGGAAGGTCGCCTCGACGTTGGCCGCGGGGATGCCGTACACCGGGTCATAGGCATAGACGACCTCGACCGGCACCTGGATGCGATCAAGCTCCGGGCGCAGGTCGGTGGTCATCAGTTCGTAAGTGGCTTGCGCCGTGGTCTGCCGATCCGAGCTTGTCGCCGCCGTAAGCAGCACAGGCCGGGCTGCTTCGCTTTTTACCAAGCGGGCAATGGATACACGCTGCAGGGCTTCAGCCTGCTCAGGCGTTGACGCCAGCAGCGAATCGCGGAATGCAGCCGCCTGCGGTTCGGCTGTCTCGCGGGTTGCGAAAGGGTTCATGAGCAGTGTGTAGAAGGGCAGGGCATCGACGACCATCAGCCGCGCGACCTGATCGGGGTGACGCGCTCCGAGCATCAGCGCCACCTCGCCACCCAACGAGTGACCAATGATGACCGGGGCCTTGAGGTGCTGGGTGCGGATGTAGTCAGCGATGGCCTCGGCCGTTGGCGCCACGACTTCTCCACGCGCGTCGGACACCGCAGGTGCGCCGGCGAAACCTGCGACCTGTACCAGGTGAAGGCGGTGGCTGCGCTGCAAGCGGGTGGCCAGATCACGCCACACCTCGCGGGAAGACGCCAAACCTGGGATCAAGATCACATCAGGGCCGCTGCCTTCGACCGTTACCGAAATGCGGTCTTTGTTCACCTGTGTCGGCGTCACGGGCGCCGGCTGGGTGGCCGATGCCGGGGCTGACAGCAGTGTGAACGCGGCGCCGAATGCCGCGAGGAGGGTGCGTGTACGCATGACATTTTCCTTTTGTCCTGTTCGCCGTCCGCTACTGCCAACGGGGTAAAACCGCTGGAGGATACCATCCAGCCTGTCTAATTAGCCTGCGGCAGCTATCTAATTCGAAGCGTCTGTACGGTAGCGCACAGACCGCTTGCGCCATTGCGCACAGGCTTTAACGGTCTGCATCCCAGGTGCAGCGGCTGTGAGGTTTCACTCAAGGCGTAAGGATATGGCGGACAAATACGTTGGAAAAAAAGTTGGGGTGGGTACGGATAATGTGGTCTACGTGATCAACATTTATCAGGATGAGACCGTTGAGCGCTCGCCCAATGGAATGATTCGGCATGAAGGTCCGGTGCATTATGAAATGCAATTCGGTGGGGCCGTGCGGCAGATATCGGAATCCGAATACGAAATCGCTAGCACGGGCGTGAGGGTCAGTGTGCAGGAAGGTGACAGCTAAACAGCACAACCTCACAGGCTGTTTACGCTCGGGGCCATGCCTGCGCGGGCTTCAGGTTAATGAAATCGCGCAGGCATCTCAGCCCGGTCAGGCGGCTCCCTTGGCCTGTTGTTCCAGGTGCACCTGCAAGGTCGGGTCGATTTGCAGAGCGCTGGCCAGTTCATCAAGGTAGGCCCGCTCTGCGGCCTGCTGGTCATCCACCAGCATCACGCTGGCCAGGTACATCTCCGCAGCCATGGCCGGGTCCTGTGCCGACTGTGCCACTTCGGCAGCATCGAGGGGTTTGCTGACTTCGTCATCCAGCCACTGCTGCAGTTGCGGGTCGCTGGTGTGACGTTTGATTTCTGCGTAGATCAACTGTTCTTCTTGCTCGTCGATGCGCCCGTCAGCTTTGGCTGCCGCAATTAGCGCGCGCAATATTGCATGGCTGTGGCCCTCGGCCTCGGGGCCGGACAATTGATCGACAGTACGCATGGCCTGTTGCGGGGCTGCCGCCTGGCTGCGCTGCCAGCTTTGATAGGCCTGGAACGCCATCATGCCCAGCGACGCCAGGGCCGCGTAATTGGTGCCACCCGTGGCGCGCCCCTGGCTAACGCCGCCAGCGCTGCCGCCACCCCGCAACAGGCCGCCCAGTAGACCGCCAAGGCCACCGCCGCCACCCGCGGCACTGCCGCCGTTAAGCAAACCACCCAGCAAGCCGCCCAAACCGCCCAGGCCATCTTGCGATGACAGGCCACCGCTGCCTTGTTGCGCTTGCGAGCCTTGCCCGGCCCGGAGTAACTGTTCAAGAAGATCACTGGTGTTCATCGCCCCGCCCTCGGTCGGTAGTCGTTGCCCAGACAAGCAACGATAGCCCCCTCAAAGCGATTCGCCATGACCGTTTGGCCGACGGCTAAGCGTGACATTATTGAAGCAGCTAGGGAATGCATCCCCGCTCGTGTGGTCTGTACAGGCACTTTGCAAAGGACATGCGCCATGTCGATACGTACTGCACGCTGCTTGCTGCTTCTGCCGTTGTTTGCGGGCTGCCAATATTTACCTCATACCGATTACTTCGTCGCGCCTGAAAACGAGCCGGATCCCGCGTGGGTTCGCGTCGTCAACTTCACGCAGCATGCCACTATTTACCAATACGAAAACGGCGTGCGCTCGGGCGGCGTGATCCGCACCGGGCCGCTGCCGTTCATCAATACACAGGACCAGGGCATGCCCAAAGCCGGGCAGGACTTGACGTTCGACTACTTCGAAACCCGTGTCAGGCCCGGTATCAAAACGCAGGTGGGCATGTTCTGGGAGGGGCCGCGTACGCAATCCTGCATGGTCGTAACTCAGTTCACGCCCCAGGCAGGGCGCTACTATCAGTTCAGGTTGACCTCCGGTTCAGGCGGTACCTGCACGCTGTATCCCACGCTGATTGAGCGCGACAAAGACGGCGCCGAGTGGCACCTCGTCCCCAACCCGCAAGTGACGTACCCCCACGGCGGGCCAACGGCCAAAACGACTTACAGTAACAGTCGCTTCGAAGACCCCGACTACCAACCCCCTGCGGGTCTGTACCCGGGCATGTAACGGAGTTGAACGAATGACGGAAAAGCCCGTGTACCTGTTCGCCAAGGTGCGGCAACCCTGTGAATATCGTCCCAACGTAACGGCCATCGTGCTGTTTGGTCTTGAGGTCGAAGGAGGGGAGGACCCGCCGGTTTATCTGGAGATTCGCTTCATTGATTACTGCGCTCAACAGGTTGAAGGCGATCACCTGATGCTGTCATTGGCGCAGGCCTTGGAGTCCGCGCGCGCCGATTACGGGATTTTGCCGGCTGATTGGCGTGCGCTGAGCCAGGAGGAGATTGATCGGATTGATGGGTAGCGGGCGACGCTTGAGCTTGTAGGTGAATCGCACGGCCCTGTTATTCCGGCTGCATTCGCCTGTTCCAGCCAAAAGTGTCGGCACAGGGTGCTAGCCATTGCCGTAGTTCTGGATTGCGCGCCAACGCTTCGGGTTCCAGCAAGCGCGCCCCTATATTGGCATGGCGCAGGAAGGTCACCTCGAGGCACTGCTGCAACTGTTCGACCAGCAAGGGGAAGCCCATCAGGTTGTGCAGGCGGGGCCACTTGATCTGCTTGCGGTAGCGCAGTTGCTGCGACTCGATGCGCAGGTCATCGTTGGGGCGCCACTGGACGTTGAAGAGCTTGTCATGACGCGACAGGTCGACCCACCAGCTACCGTTGGCCGGGATGTGCAGATCGAGTTTCAGGCTTTCAGGCCGCAACTTCTTGCGTTTGTAAAACCAGTGCTCGGGCGGCTCATTGCTCAGGTCAATGGAGCAGACGCTGTAGGACACCTCAGGGACATTGAACTGGGTGAACCATCCAGCGATTTCGGGGTGGGTCGGGTGATCGAACATGGTTGGCCTCGTCCTGAGAGAGCGGTCAGACAGTGCGGTAGCTTAATGTCTTGTTGGGTGGGGTGATAGCAGACAGTCACCACCGCCTGCTGTCGACTAACCGGACGTGAACGACCTCTGTCCGAGCCATGTTCTAACTTCTCAGTTGCCAAGGCTTAGGACTGGGTCCATACCAATGACATCTCTGCCAAAGGAGTCACCGCATGTCAAAGCTCTATCCAAGTATTGATCCTGAGGGGCTGGTCGAGTATTCGGTGGTCTACACCGACCGCTCGCTCAATCATATGTCGCAGGCATTTCAAGGCGTGATGAAGAACATTTCCAGCACCTTGAAACAGGCCTATAACGCTCAGGCTGTTGCAGTAGTGCCGGGTAGCGGTACATTCGGCATGGAATCGGTAGCGCGGCAGTTTGCCACCGGCCAGCAGTGCCTGGTGATCCGCAACGGTTGGTTCAGTTATCGCTGGAGCCAGATCCTTGAGATGGGCAACATTCCGGCGGCTACCACGGTGCTGAAAGCCCAACCGATCGACACGGGTCGCCAGCCAGCCTACGCGCCCCCGCCTCTGGACGAAGTGTTAGCGGCCATTGAGGCGCACAAACCGCAGATTGTCTTTGCACCACACGTTGAAACGTCATCCGGGATTATCCTGCCCGACGATTACTTGCGGGCCATTGGCGACGCTGTGCATGCAGTGGGGGGGCTGTTCGTACTGGACTGCATCGCCTCAGGCACGCTTTGGGTTGATATGGACAAGTGCGCAGTCGACCTGCTGATCAGCGCACCGCAGAAAGGCTGGAGCGCCTCCCCTTGCTGCGCGCTGGTGATGCTCAGTGCTTTGGCCCTCGAGCGCATCGAGCAGACGCATAGCAGCAGCTTTGCCTGCGACCTGAAAAAGTGGCTTCAGATCATGCAGGCATACGAACAGGGCGGACATGCTTACCACGCGACCATGCCCAGCGATTCTCTCGCGCGATTCAACGACGTGATGAACGAGATGCAAGCCTACGGTTTCGACAAGGTGCGCGATGAACAACAGGCGCTGGGCGATCGCGTCCGCGCCATGTTGACCGGCAGAGGCATCAAAAGCGTGGCCGCAGCCGGCTTTCAGGCCCCGGGTGTAGTGGTGAGCTACACCGATGATCCCGACATCAAGAACGGTAAGAAATTTGCAGAACACGGCCTACAGATAGCCGCCGGAGTGCCGTTGCAATGTGATGAGCCGGCCGACTTCCAGACCTTCCGTATCGGTCTGTTCGGGCTCGAAAAGCTGCACAATATCGAGCGCACGGTCAGCACCCTTGAACGGGCGCTGGACGAAGTGATGGTGAACTGAGCCCTCCTTTTGGCTGCAGCACGGCTACGGCTGTCAGCTAGGGGTCGAAAGGGGTTACTAGCGAGCGGCTGCAATCGACCCATGGCTGCCGTTGGACTCACCAACATTTATAGTGGGAGCGGGTTTACCCGCGAAGCAGGCAACGCGGAGGATGGCACGGGCTTCGCCCGTGTTCGCGGGTAAACCCGCTCCCACAAAGATCACCTCAGACACGACTGGCAGCCATGGGTCGATAGCGGTCACTAGCGAACAACTGCATTCGACCCATTGCGGCCGGTCACGTACGACTGCAATCGATCAAAAAGCGTCTGCTGAATCGCGGGTTTGTGGGGCGGGTAAAATTCAGATGCTCAGGTCGGTGACTCAGTGCTTGTAGAGCAATGCTTCAACTACAACGCCAAATGCTGATGAATGTTCACGGCGATTTGGGTAGTAGAGATGGTAACCGGCAAAGGGTTGGCACCAATCTTCCAATACCCGCACAAGGCTGCCATCGGCTAGCTCCTTCGCCACCATGTCTTCCGGCAGGAAACCCAAGCCACATCCCGCCACGGCCGCACGCAGGATCGGCACGCTGCTGTTGAACGTCCATTGCCCTTCGACACGGGCCTTCAGTTCATGGCCATCCTTTTCAAAGTCCCATTGCATCAGGCTGCCATGGGTGGGGAGGCGCAGATTGATGCAATTTTGCGCGGCCAGATCACCGGGCTCCTTCGGCACCGGCCGCTGTTTGAAATAATCAGGTGAGCCCACGACCGCGATGCGCAGGGGCGGCCCGATGGGTACGGCGATCATGTCCTTGGCCACCTGGTCTCCCAGGCGTACACCGGCGTCATAGCGTTGCGCGACGATGTCGGAGAGGGCGTAGTCGACGGTGATTTCGACATTGATGTCCGGGTAGTCGGGAAGCACCTTTGAAAGCTTGGGCCACAGAATGTTGTTGGCGGCGTGTTCGGATGCCTGAATCCGCACATTGCCTGCCGGGGTGTCACGAAATTCGCTGACCGCGGCCAGTTCGAGTTCGATCTCATCGAACCGCGGCGCCATCGATTGATACAGCCGCTGACCCGCCTCGGTCGGCGAAACGCTGCGCGTGGTACGCGTCAACAAGCGCACGCCCAAACGGCTTTCCAGCGCGCGCATGGTATGGCTCAGTGCCGACTGCGAGACGCCAAGCTGGGCGGCCGCACGGGTGAAACTGCCTTCGCGGGTGATGACCACGAAGGCTTGCAGGTCGTTAAGATTAGCGCGTGACATTGATGAGGGCCTCTCATGAAGGGGCGCGGGATTGATCCATGAAAGCAGGTTGCACACGGATGCGCGACCCCCAAGCGCGTTGATTACAAGGTGCGGCCGTAAAACGCGGTCAGTTTGCCAATCGCGGCATCGACATAACGCGGTACCCAATAGGTTTCGATGTGCGTCGCGCCGTCGAGGATAAACACTTCCTTGTCGGTGGTGCCGGTGGCTTTGGCGAAGGCGTCCTGCGTCATGTACAGGCTGTCGGCTTTGCTGCCGGCGATCATCAGCAGCGGTTGGTTGATCAGCTCGATATGATCAGTGGCGTCGAAACGCATCAAGTCGATCAGGCTGCTGGTGGTGTATTTGAAGGTCGAGTTCGGGTGCGCGTGGGTCTTCCAGTAGTACTCATAACCTTGGCGATACAGCTCGAAGGGCAGTTTGGCAATCTGCTCGTCGGTGAGGTTGGCATCGCCCGAATACAGCACCGCGCCGCCGGCCGCTTCTTGCGCGCGAGCTGCTGACGCCTGTTGCAGGCGTTGCGCAATGCTGTCCATTTGCGAGTCGTTGTAGCCGTTGCGACGTACCCGGCCCGAGTTGAACATGCTCACCGTTGCCAGCGATTTGAAGCGTTTGTCGGTTTGCGCTGCCGCCAACGAATAACCACCGCCGCCACAGATGCCGAGCAGGCCCAGGCGCTTGTCATCGACGCCGGCAAACTGGCTGATGAAGTCGGCCATGCCGTGAATGTCTTCGATGCGATACGCCGGTTTATCGATGCTGCGCGGCTGACCACCGCTGGAGCCCTGGTACGCCGCATCGGCAGTGATGGTGATGTAGCCCTGTTCGGCCAAGCGTTGAGCATACAGACCGGCGACTTGTTCTTTCACACCGCCATTGGGGTGTGCAACGACCACGGTCGGGTAGGTCTTCTTCGCGTCATAGTTAGCTGGGGTGTATACGTTGGCGGCGATATCCAGACCGTTGAGTTTGTAGCTGACCGGATGGATGTCGACCTTGCCCGGTTCGTTCTTGCTGATCGCGCCGTCGTAGGCGAGGGTGAACGGGTTCTTTTTGTAATCGGCGGCCAAGGCTTCGCCCGCCGAGAGGCCGACCAAGGCCGACATGAACGTGGCTTTGAGAGTGTTTTTCACGTGTAACTCCTGGGCAATCAAAAAGGGCGGCAGTTGCAGAAGTGTCTGGCTCAGTCCAGCTGTTTTTCTTTGAGGAATTGCGCGACCATGTCAGCGATCTGCACGTTGTTCAGATCCGACATGGGGAAGTGGGTATTGCCGTTAATACCGATCTCCGGCAGGTGGATCAGTCGCACATCACCGCCGTGGCGATTGACCGCGTCACGCCAGAGCCGGGCCATCTTCAGGCGTGCGCGCCAACTGTCCTGAGCGGGCAGCTCGACCGCCTGCTCAGGGATGTTGTCGCCATAGAGGATCAGAATCGGAATGCGCGTGAGGGCCATGAATTGCTCGATCGGCACCGCCGCGCCTTGCACCGTGTCGAACGCGCTGGGAATCGGCGCAGGCACCTCACCATCAGCAAACACGAAGCTGCTGCCGGGTTCGAACGCCACGATGGCTTTGACCTTGTCGTTCTTGATCGTCGTCAACCAGCCTGGCCCGCCACCTTGCGAATGAGTGAATAAAATCCCCGGGCCGATTTTGTCGAACAGTGCTGACACGCCATCAGAAACCACGCCCATGTCGAACGGCCCGGTGTTCGGCGTCATCGCCCGGAAAAACTGCTCGCGGGTCTGGGCATCCTGTGCCACTTGCACACCGTTGAAGTAGTTAGGCCACAGGCCGATGCGGAACTGGTTGAACCACAGTTGCTCGTCAGGCACAGGCTTGATTGTGGTCTCGACCATGCTGCGCCCGGCATCGCCACGCCGTGGCTGATCGATCAGGTAGACGCCGTAATGGCGGCGCAGAAAAATGTTCTGAAAGCCTTCGCGACCATCGGCGGTAGTTTCCCAGGTCTTGGAAAACTGACCCGCACCGTGCCACATGACGATGGGCAGTTTTCGCGCATCCACCGGGATTTGATAGAAGGCGTAGGCGTGGTCACCGTGGTAGGTCTGGCCGTTGGGCGCCATTGGTTGGCGCGGGTTGAAGGTGCCCGGTGCAGTGGTCACCGTTCCGCCGGCGGCGAAGCTGCCTTGTTGTTGAATCAGCAACGAGCCATCGGGCTGGTTCGCGCAGGCCGCCAACAGGCTCAACAGCGGGATGCTCAGCAGGTACTTTGCAGATTTCATGTCATTTCCCCGAAGCCGCGAGGGCCTGGGTCAACGCGGTATTGGCACGTTCCGCCGTCTGCGCATCGCTGTGTTTCTTCAGCAGTTCCGTGACCTCGCGCAACTGTGCCGTGCTCAGGCCGACGCGCAAGCTCGCCGCCATGTGCGAGCGCAATTGCGGCTCGACCCCAGGCGTTGCCGCCAGCGCCCCGACAGTCGCCAGTTCGCGGCTTTGCCAGTCGAGGTTGTCGCGCTCGAAGATGTCGCCGAACAGGTGGGTTTGCAGGAATTGGTTGATCACCGGAGCGAACTCGAACACCGGGCCTTTGACCGGGGTGCCAGAGATTCTGGTTTGATTCGCGGTGCCGGTAGCCAGCAGCTCATCCCCGATCGGAATCGCCCGGCTCGGTTCACGCCCCGGGGCGTCTTCGATACCGCGCTGTTTGCGCGTCTGCACCACCGTCATCAGCTCGTTCAAGGCGTTCAGGCTGCGCGGGAAGCCCACATACGCGTAAAGCTGCACCAGAATTTCCCGGGTTTCGCTGATGGTCAAGCCGGCATCGAGCCCTTGATTGAGCGCGGTGTTGAGGTGGGGTATGTCGCTGGTGGCCATGAACGCGGCGATCAGGGGAATCGCTTGTTGTTGGCGCGACAAGGTAGCTGTGCTGGCGGGCGTGCTGGCCATGGTCTGCGATGCCTCGGTTGCTTGAGTGGTAACGCTGAACATCGCCCCAACACCCAGACAGAGTGCCATGAGGGCGAGGATGGCAGTGCTGTTGCGTGCGTCAGTGGTCATCGTGAGAGGCTCCATCGCTTGTGGGTCACTGCGGTGCCGCTGGATCGTACGGAGGATGGTTGTCTCGATTAACCCCGAAATTGCGCATGGACTTCTGAGCAGAGCTCATGAGTCGACAGTGCCATGACCGCTGCAATAGCGGCGCGAACGCGCTGGTGCGCGGCCTGGAGGTCGGATGACGGTTTGCGGCGAAGATGCCAGGTGACCAGCATCGACACATTCCGTAACTTCATTCTCCGGCGTATTGCGCCTCCGAGACCTGCTCCGCCCAGGTAACGGTGTTGCCGTCCTCGGCTTCAGCGATGGCGATGTGGGTCATGCCGTTGCTGGCCGTGGCGCCATGCCAGTGACGGGTATGCGGTGGGATCCAGACAGTGTCGCCCGGTCGGATCTCCTGTCGCGGGCCACCTTCTTGTTGGACGTAGCCGACGCCTGCGGTGACGATCAGCGTTTGCCCCAGCGGATGGGTGTGCCACGCCGTGCGCGCGCTAGGTTCAAAGGTTACCGTGCCGCCTCCGACGCGCGCCGGCGGCTCGCCCTTGAAGAGGCCATCAACGTGCACCTTACCGGTGAAGTTTTGCGCGGCGCCCTTGATCGAGGGCTGCGAGCCGTTCGGCGTAACGCGGATTTCGCTAGCAGCTTGGGATTCTGCCGCCATGAATGAAAAAGCAACGAGTGGTGCGATCAATCGGTTCATCGGATCGACTCCGGTAAGGCGTGAAAGGGCGCTGCACGTGGCGCCGGATTGGGCAGACTCAGAGTCCGGTCATCTTCAATGCCGACTCCGGAAGGCGTTCCCCCAGCACTTGAATCTGCGCCATCTGCTCGTTGATCACGCGCAGATCGTCGCAGGTCAATTGCAGTTGGCCAGCGCCCAGGTTCTCTTCCAGTCGATGCTGCTTTGTCGTGCCCGGGATTGGCACAATCCACGGTTTCTGTGCGAGCAACCAGGCCAGCGCCACTTGCGCCGGCGTGGCGTTTTTGAGTTGCGCGACGGCTTTCACCACATTGACCAATGCCAGGTTGGCCATGCGCGCTTCAGGGGAAAAACGCGGGACGAAGTTGCGGAAATCGCTGGCATCGAACTGCGTGTGCTCGTCGATCTGCCCGGTGAGGAAACCGGCGCCGAGCGGGCTGAACGGTACGAAACCGATCCCCAGTTCTTCCAGCACTGCCAGCAGCTCCAATTCCGGGCCTCGCCAGAACAGCGAATATTCACTCTGCACCGCCGTGACCGCTTGCACCGCGTGCGCCCGGCGAATGGTTTGCACACCCGCCTCAGACAGGCCGAAATGCTTGACCTTGCCTTCGGCGATAAGATCCTTGACGGTGCCGGCGACGTCTTCGATGGGCACCAGTGGATCAACGCGGTGCTGATAAAACAGGTCGATGCAATCGGTACGCAGGCGCCTCAACGACGCCTCGGCCACGGCGCGGATATGTTGCGGGCGGCTATTGGTTCCCCCGTCGCGTGCGCCGGTGATCAGGTCGATATCGAAGCCGAACTTGGTGGCAATAACGACTTGCTCGCGGATCGGCTGCAAGGCCTCGCCCAGCAGTTCTTCATTGGCAAACGGGCCATATGCTTCGGCGGTGTCGAACAAGGTGATGCCGTGCTCGTAGGCCGAACGAATCAGCCTGATCATGCTGGCTTTGTCGGCAGCCGGCCCGTAGGCCGAGGTCATGCTCATGCAGCCAAGGCCGAGTGCGGACACTTGCAGGCCGTTGCCCAACGTGCGGATTTCCATGATTTCACTCCGTACAGAATTCGATTACCGCGTAAGAGGGTGATCGCTCAGCCAGCCGTTCACGCGTTCCATGATCTTGCGCTCCTGCTCACCCTGCATCACAAAACCTTCCAGAATCTCTGCCTTCGGTGCGTGCTTGACCAGCACGCTGCGGCTGTTGCCCAAGCCATAACCGCCGTGGGTGTTGAAGGGGATAAGGGTTTTGCTGGTTAGGTCGTGGGCGCTGAGAAAGGCGCGCACGATCGGCGGGGTGGTTTCACCCCAGATCGGAAAGCCGAGATAGATCGTGTCGTAGTCGCTCAAGAACTGAACCTTGTTTTGCAGCTCGGGTTCGAAGCCGCTGTCACGCTCCTGACGTGCCTGCTCAACGGTTTGCAGATAGTCCTCGGGGTAGGCTTGGGCCGGGCGAATCTCGAAGAGATCGGCATTCAGCCCACGTTGGATCAGCCCGGCGACCACGCGGGTATTACCCGAACGCGAGAAATACGCGACCAGAATCCGCGAGCCTGAGCGGGGTGTTTCACTGGGGCCTTGCGTGTCGGCGAGCGACAGCAGCGGGGCGCTGGCCAGGGCGGCGATCACCGTGCGCCGCAGCGGATCGTGATCATTGTTCATCGGCCGACTCGCGCCTTTAGGGCTTCGGGATAGCGCTCGCCTTCAATGCGGATGTGCGCCAGTGCGGCATCGATCGCTGTGAGTTCGGTGGCGTCGAGCGTGATGTCCGCCCCACCGAGGTTTTCTTCCAGGCGAGGCAGTTTGGTCGTCCCCGGAATCGGTACGATCCACGGTGCCTGCGCGAGCAGCCATGCCAGCGCGATCTGTGCGGGTGTGGCCTGTTTCTGCGCGGCGATCTGACGGATCAACACCACCAGGTCCTGATTGGCTTGGAGGGCCGAATGACTGAAACGCGGGACGATGCTGCGGAAATCGTCGCTGCCGTAAGTGGTCTGCGCCGACACCGTGCCGGTGAGAAAACCTTTACCCAGTGGGCTGAACGGCACTAAGCCGATGCCCAGTTCCCAAAGCGTCGGCAGGACTTCCTGCTCAGGCTCGCGCCACCACAATGAGTATTCGCTTTGCAGCGCTGTGACCGGTTGCACCGCGTGTGCACGGCGAATGGTCTGCGCACCGGCCTCCGACAGGCCGAAGTGCTTGACCTTGCCTTCGCCAATCAAGTCCTTCACCACGCCGGCGACGTCCTCGATCGGCACGTCCGGATCGACGCGGTGCTGGTAAAGCAGATCGATGTAGTCGGTCTGCAGTCGACGCAACGAACCCTCGACCGCGACCCGGATGTGCTCGGGGCGGCTGTTGAGAATCTGCTGTTTATTGTCGTCGCCGAAGGTGAAGCCGAACTTGGTGGCGATGACCACTTCATCGCGCACCGGTGCCAGGGCTTCGCCCACCACCTGTTCGTTCAGGTAGGGGCCGTAAACCTCGGCGGTATCGAAGAACGTGACGCCCCGGTCAAACGCCGATCGGATCAGCGCAATGGCCTGTTGTGTATCAGTCGCGGGGCCGTAGCCATGGCTTAAGCCCATGCAACCCAAGCCCAGGGCTGACACTTCAAGTGAACTGTTTCCGAGTGTGCGCTTGTGCATCTGGATCTCCCGACATTTGGTGTTGGGAGAACAGTAAGCGAGCTACCGAGTGGGGACTAGACGGTTAAATTGGCAAGGGTTCATGAAATTTGTTCATCAATCACAGAGGGCAGGCTGTGGGACTGTATCCTCATGGGACGCATGAAAGGCTGCCCTAGGGCAATCGTTTATTCATCAGGGCGCGATATAACCGGCCTACTGTCGGATGGTGTGCTAAAACCAGAATATCCAAAGCCTGGGTGTACCATGAGCAATTTTCCGATCGTTGCCACGATACTCTCGATGATACTCGGGCTCTCCGTCACTCGGCTTCTACTGGGGGTATTGACGGTATTCCGCATTCGCCGCGCGGCGAAGCCTGATTGGGTACCGCTCGCCTGGGCCACGATGCTGTTCACTACGCAACTTGACTTCTGGTGGGCTGTAAACGCTCTGCCGGCCATAAAAGTTACGTTCACATTTTTGGAGTTTCTCCTGCTCGTTCTGTTAGCGCTTTCTCTTTTTATAGCCTCTGCGCTGTTGCTCCCCAGTCGCAGTGAGGATGAGCAGAATGGCCTTCAGGTTTACTTCGAACAGGATGGCCGTTACGCGCTGTTGTTCCTGTCTGCTTATTTATTCCTCGGGCTTGTCGTAAACGTAAGCTTTTTCAAGGCATCGCCAATAGCGCTATGGGGCGTATTGGACGTGATCATGATTGCCCTTCCACTCTGCGCGTTCATCGCCAGGTCTCGCGAGCATTATTCGAGCATCGCCTTGGCATACATTCCTATTACAGCATTTGACTTAGTGGTTTCACTCGCCGGCTAGACAGTTGGATCGCAATTTGATCGCCGATGAGCGGCAGCTTCGGGTCGATAGCGGTCACTGGATAACGGCTGCAGTCAACCCATGGCTGCCGTTGGACTCACCAACATTTATTGTGGGAGCGGGTTTACCCGCGAAGCAGGCAACGCGGAGGATGGCACGGGCTTCGCCCGTGTTCGCGGGTAAACCCGCTCCCACAAAGATCACCTCAGACACGACTGGCTGCTATGGGTCGAAAGCAGCCGGTCGCGACTGACCGCAATCGACCCAAAGCAGACACTGAATAGGGCTGTTGTGGCCTGCCAAAGAACATTCGAGCGCCGCCAGCAGGCAAGCATGCAAACTGGCTTTGCGCTGCGCTCGATGAAACGCTACCCGGTGCCTAGTTCGCGGGCAGGAGGATCACGAAGTTCTTTTTCATGTCTTCCAGCACAGTCCATTTGCCCTTGGCGCCCGGTTCGATAATGAACGTGTCGCCAGCGGCCAGTGTGACGGGGGCGCTGCCCTCAAGCTCGATGACGCAGCGTCCACTCAGGACATGGCAGAACTCCCACACTTTGTAGTCGATGCGCCACGCGCCGGTGCTGGCTTCCCATTCTCCGGCAATGCGGCCTTGCTGTTCATCGTGATAGTACTTGGACGTCAGCGTATGAGGGGTGCCTTCCACGACCTCTTCAAAAAAGGGAAGGTCGCGCACCGGTTGGATATCCAGTTCGCGGAACACGGTCAGTTTGTTGTTCATGGTTTTTTCTCGAGCACGTTGTGGGTAGGGCGATACATCAAATAGGCTTCACCGGTTACGCTCAGCATCGGGTGCGGAACGATCTGGCAGGTTTTAACAATTTGAAAACCGTGACGTTCGTAGAAGCGGCGTGCACCGTGGTTTTCTGCATAATCGATCAGGCATAGCCCATCCAGGCCAGAGTCCTCAGCGCGTTGCTGAGCATGGCGAAGAAACTGGACGCCCAGCCCTTGGCTGCGCCAGGCCTCATCCAGGGCCAGGCTGGATATGTATAAGGTGCCGGGTATTTCCATGTCGGCATAAGGCGCGAGGACCGGGTCTGTCTCGACAGGCCTGTCAGGGGTCTCGCGCAAGGCATAGCTATGCATCATGCCGATGACGCGCCCTTCGAAAATGGCCATCAGGCAGTTCTTATAGGAAAAGTCGCCCTGTTCCCTGGCATAGCGAGATGTGCCGACACTCAGTAATGCTTCCCCGGGTGCGGCAAGCTTGCTCCATATGTAATCGGCCATGCCCTCCGATGTCAGTTGAAAGAAGCGCGCAATATCGTGCGCATCCGAGGCTTGAGCGGGCCTGAAGTCGATAGGCATGTACAGTGCTCCCATGGGATCGGGTGGTTAGTTTTCAAGGATTACGCCTTTGAAAGGGTGGCAGGTTAGGCGGGTTCAACGGTTCCCATCATGCTCTGGGCGAACACCGTCAGCACGGCATGCGACGCTGCCCATGCTCAAAGGCCGGTGGCCGTCTAATGGCTCAGGCCTGGGGAATCGATCGTGCAAATGCCGGAGGGGGTGAGGCGAGAAGCGGGGCGCGCTGAGGCCGGACATGTGTGTGCACAAAAGCGTGCTGTGGTCGGTGGTTGATCAGCCCCTTGAGAGTCCCCCTTGGAACCCTGTACCATTGCGAATGATTAGCAGATGCATTCCATTCTGATCATGGACGCGAGGAACGATCGTGTTGCCTTCCCCAGCTATCGCACCTGAAACACGCGAGCGCATCGCCGGTCTTTACCGTGATCATCACCTCTGGTTGCTCAGTTGGCTGCAACGCCGGCATCACTTCGGTGATCATGCGTCTGACGTTGCACAGGACACCTTCCTGCATGCCATTCTGCGCCCGCAGCAGCTTGCTGGATTGCGCCAACCCAGGGCTTGGTTGAGCAGTGTAGCGAAAGGGCTGTTGATCGACCGCTATCGCCGGCAGAAGCTTGAGGCGGCCTATCTACAGGCGTTGGCGCAGTTGCCGGAGGCTGAAGCGCCCTCTGCTGAGCGACAATTGATGCTGTTGCAGACGCTGATGCAGATCGACGCCTTGCTTGACGGCCTTGCACCGAAGGTACGCATGGCGTTTCTGCTGTCGCGCCTGGAGGGCCTCAGCTACCAAGATATCGCAGCCCGCCTGGGGGTCAGCCTGAGCAGCGTAGAGAAGTATATGGCCAAGGCTATTCGTCACTGTTACCAGCTTACACTCGAACCATGACAGACAAGGTGCTCGACCAAGCCATCGACTGGCTGGTGAAACTCGAGTCCTCGCAACATGCTCCGAGCGTGAGTGCAGCGTGCTTGGCTTGGCGCCAGGCGGATCCGAGGCATGAGGCGCGCTGGCAAGCCCTGCAAGAGGCTCAAGCCTGTTTCCCGCTCGCGCGCGAGCTACCGTCCGGTGTCGCAATTAGTACGCTGGCTAATCAGGGGCGCCGCACGGCGATCAAGACGCTCGGATTGGGCATTTTTGGCTTGGGCATGGCGGGTGGTGCCCTGCAGCAGTCGCCTTGGCGCCGCAGCTTCGCCGACTACAGCACCAGCACCGGCGAGCGACGCCGCTTCGCACTGGCCGACGGCAGTACGGTGCAACTCGACAGCAGGAGTGCCATGGATGTAAGGCTCGATTCGCGCGGGCGCCGGATCTTACTGCGGGAAGGGCAGGCGTACGTACAAACGGCCCTCGACGCGTTGCAGCGCCCGCTTTGCGTGACGACGGCGCAAGGGCGCTACGAGACAACGAACGCAGCGTTCAACCTTTGCCAAGAACACGGCTACACACGGTTGACCGTTGACCAAGGCAGCGTTGCTGTTCAGCTTCCGGGCCAGGCGCCAGCGCGAGCGCAAGCCGGGCAACAATGGCGGATCGACAGTGCCGGCTCCCGACTTGTCGAACGGCCGACATTCGAAGGCTCCGCCTGGGTCCGCGGTGTGTTGATCGCCCGGGACATGCCCTTGCAGGCCGTGCTCGATCAACTAGGGCGCCAACGTGCGGGCTGGGTGGGCTGCGACCCGGCCGTGGCCGGGCTGAAGATCTCTGGCGTATTTCAGCTAGACGATACCGACAATGCCCTGCGCACCCTGACCCACACGCTGCCTGTACGCCTGGTCTGGCGTACGTCGCTGTGGGTGCGCATCGTTCCCGCCTGAAAAAAACTGCCGGGTTGTTTACGGGGTTTAGCAGGCTCCTTCGACAAGAAGAAAAAGCCCGCATTTTTCAGGAGCCGCAACTCGATGGATCTGCAATCCCGTTATCGTCCCGCCTTGCTTGCCCAGGCCATCTTCATTGGCACGATGTCGAGCCTCTGCCAAATGGCTCAGGCGCAGCAACCTGCACAGCGCTACGACTTGCCCGCAGCACCGCTGGGCCAGGCGTTAAACCGCTTTGCCGAGCGATCCGGCATCAGCCTGCCGTACACGCCGAACATGGTCGAAGGCAAACAGGCACAAGCCGTCAACGGCGAGATGTCTGATGACATGGCACTTCACTTGCTGCTGGAGGGCACTGGTTTGACAGCAACGCAGGCCGTCGATGGCAACTGGTCCTTACAACCGCTGACGAATGACGGCGGACCTGCATTGGAACTGGGCAGTACCCTCATCGAAGGCCAGGGCATGGGCATGATGACCGAGAATACCGGCTCATACACCACCGAGAAGGTCAGTATCGGCTCCAAGACCCCGACAAGCCTGCGGCAGACACCACAATCGGTGTCGGTGATCACCAACCAGGTCATCGAAGAACAGCGTATGACCGACCTTGCCGATGCCATGAAGATTACCCCCGGCATCACGGTGAAGAACAACAACTTCCGCCTTTCGGACTTCTATTCGCGCGGCTTCAAGGTGGAGAACATCCAGATTGACGGTGCTGCACCGATGGCCCTGGGGACCACGTCAGGCAGCTTCTACTCGAACAAGAACTACGACATGGTCGAGTTCGACCACGTTGAAGTGCTGCGTGGCTCGTCCGCCCTGTTCGGTGGCACCGGTGACCCGGGCGGCATGATCAACCTGGTGCGCAAGCGACCGCTGGACACCTATCAACTCAAGGTCGACATGTCGGCTGGCAGCTGGGACAACTACCGCACCCAGTTCGACGTCACCGGGCCGTTGGGCATCGATGGCAAGCTGCGTGGTCGCCTGGTCGCCGCCTACACCGACCGTCAGTACATGCTCGACGACCGTGCCACTGAAAAGCCGATCGTATATGGCATTCTGGAGGCCGACATCACGCCAGACACCATGCTGACCGTCGGCGGCCGCTCTGAGCGCATTCACGAGACCGGCTCCGGCACTGGCCTGCCGCGCTACAGCACCGGTGCCGACCTGGGCCTATCGCGCAGCACCAGCCTGACCGAGAACTGGGCCTATCTGGATGGCCGCTCTCAGGAAGTGTTCGCCAAGGTCGACCACACATTCAATGACGACTGGAAAGCCAACGTCACCTACACCCAAACACTGGACTCGGGTTTCAGCAAGAGTGCATTCAACTTCGGCTCGGTCAACCCGGTCACCCTTGATGGCCCGGCCTGGAGCGGCAACGTCAACCAATACCGCAGCGACCAGAAGCTTTGGGATGCCAACATCGCCGGCAAATTCCAGGTATTCGACCTGCAGCATGAATTTCTCATGGGCATCGACTACCAGAAAATCACCAGCCAATGGGAAGGCACCCTGCAGTCGTCCGGGTCCGGCGGCCCGATCAACGTGTTCAACCCAAGCTCTACGCCGTGGGTGATGCCGCCGACTAACAAGGACTTCTACCGTGACTATAACCCCAACACTCAAACCCAATACGGCTTGTACTCGACACTGCGCCTGCAACTGGCTGACCCGCTGCACCTGATCGTCGGCGCCCGAGCCCAGCGTTATAAGTTCGAGCAGTTGTACCGCGCCCGCAGCAATGGTGTTTGGACCGTCGAGTCGGACATCGACACACGTGAACCCACCAAGCTGGTGCCCTATGGCGGTCTGGTTTACGACCTGAATGACGAGTGGTCGACCTACGTCAGCTATTCCGAGATCTACAAACCACAGCAGAACAAGCTGCAGGGCCCGCTGCCAGGCAGCTCGATCGAGGCGATGAAGGGCAAGACCTACGAAACCGGGATCAAGGGCGAGCTGTTCAATGGCGCAGTGAATGCTTCGTTTGCGCTGTACTACACCAAGCGAAACAACGAGGCGGTGGTCGATCCGGCCTACCAGCTCACCAACGTGCTGTTCGGTGGCAACTGCTGCTACCTTACCCAGGGCGAAGTGGTCAGCAAGGGCATCGACATGGAGCTGACCGGTGAGATCCTGCCGGACTGGAACGTGCTGGCCGGCTACACCTACAACAACAACCGCAACCGCCAGGACAACACGGCGTTCAGCAGTATCACCCCCAAGCACCAGTTCAAGCTGTGGAGCACCTACCAGATGCCGGGCCAGTTCCATGACTTCAAGGTCGGTGGTGGCGTGACCGTGCAGAGTGCCAACCTGGTCAGCGGGACCGCCAGTGTGATCGACAGCGCCGGTAACGTGTTGCGCAACGAAGCCTATGACTACCGTCAGGGTGGTTACGCGGTGTGGAATGCGTTGGTCGAGTACAGGATCGATGATCACTGGACCTTGGCCTACAACGCCAACAACATCTTCGACAAGACCTACTACGCAACGTTAGGCTCTTCGGCGTCGGGTAACTGGTATGGCGACGAGCGCAATCACATGCTGACTCTCCGTGGCACATTCTGGTAAGTGGTAACTGATTTTCAGGAAGCGCTTTAGGGGGGATTCAAAGCCCCCCCAACTGGCCGCTTGGGTTCGATTGCAGCCATTCGCCAGTGACCGCTATCGACCCAAACCTGCCATCCACTGCTGTTCAGTACAGGTCTGCAATCTCGCCGCACACCACATGGCTGCGGCGAGACCAGGCCACGTCAGTTTTCGTACCGTAACGTAACAGCGAAGTTACGCGGCTCACCGTAATAGTTGCCCAGGTTCGAGTTATAGACGGCAGCGTAAAAATGCTTGTCAAACACGTTGTTCAGGTTCAGTTGTGCGCTCAGGTTCTTGTTGATCTGGTAATTGGCGTTCAGATCGACCAGGCTGTATGCACCTTGCTCCACGCTGCCCAGGTAGACTTTGCTCTGATGATAGAGGCTGCCGCCCACGCGCCAGTTGTCCAATTCGCCGGGCAAACGGTAGTTGGTGGCCAGTTTGACTAATCGGCGCGGGGAGGTTTCGGTGGCGTAGTCGGTACCTTTGCGGGTTCCGCCGACATATTCAGGGTGACTGTAGGTGTAGCCGAGCACGGCGTTCCAACCGGGGAGAATCTCGCCAGAAGCCTCTACTTCAAAACCTCGGTTGCGCACCTTGCCGCCTTCCTCGTAGCACGTTGAGCTATGCCCTGGCCCGCAAATACGGTCTGCGCCAGCGACCGCCTGAGGTAAATGGCTTTGGTCAACCTGAAATACCGCCACCGACGTATTGAGCAGCCCGTCGTAGAACTCGTTCTTTAGGCCGATTTCGTAGTTGCTGCCGGTGATAGGGTTGAGCAGTGTGTTGTTGATGTCGTAGTTGCTTTGAACCTGATAAATCTCGGTGTAGCTGGCGTAAACCGAGGCATTGTCAGTCAGGTCATACACGACGCCCGCATAAGGAATGACTTTTCCGTTTTCCTTGAAACGGTCGTCATAGTCAGCAGACGCGTAGTCAACCCAGCTGAAACGGCTGCCCACTATCACATGCAGGTCGTCGCTGGGGTTCAACCGGGTGGCGGCATAAAGCCCTTTGTCCTTGCGTACGTTGCGGTACTGGATGCGTTCGTAGCTATAGGTGGGCGCGACTACGTGCGAAGGGGCGAAACCCAGAATATCGACGACGCTTGGGTTGTTGTTGTAACGCGACTCGTTGATGAACCGGTCTTTGCGCGCGTTAGCGCCAAACACCAGTTCGTGGCGCTGGCCGAGCAGGTAGAAAGCGCCGTTCAGCGCGGCATCAAGGCTGATTTGTTCGTCGTCGTATGTTGTGTCGTTGGTGGACAGGCGGAACTGGTCGTTACCAATATTGTTGCCGTAGAGCCCGAGGAAATCGGCATTCGACCACATCAGGTTAGTATTGACGGTGAGTTTCCAGTCATCGTTGAACGCATGCTTGATGTCAGCGAATACCGTGCGATTGATTTTGTTCAGGTGGGCCCAGCTTGGCGCAAAGGACGCCGAGCGCGACAGTGGATAGAAGCTGCCATCGAGTTGAGTGGGCAAGCCGCCCCAGTCATAACCGCCGTGATAATCCTTTTGAAAGACGGTGCCGAGAGTCACGGTCGTATCTTCACTCACGTCGGCTTCGCCAATGGCGTAGAACAGCTGGTTCTCTTTGTCGGCACGGTCTACGAAACTATTGCCGGCGTTGTATAACAGTACGGTCCTGCCACGCAGCGTGCCCTGTTCGTTCAACGGCCCGCTTACGTCGATCTGACTATGGTAATTATCCCAGGAGCCGCCGCCGATTTCTGCTTTGAGCTTATAGGTATCCGTTGGCCGCTTGCGCACCAGGTTGATGGCCGCCGAGGGGTTTCCCGCACCCTGCATCAAGCCGTTTGCGCCGCGAACAAACTCTACCCGGTCGTAGATGGCCATGTTGTTAACAGAGGTCACGTCCATCGAGTAGCTTTCGGAAATGCTGGTCGGTACGCCGTCGTATTGCAGGTCGTTAACCTGGAAACCGCGGGAGAAATAGCGTGAGCGTTCGGTACCAAAATCCTTGGTGGTGTTGATTCCCGTCGCAGCCCTCGCAACGTCTTCCAGGGATTGCATGTTTTGATCGTCCATTTGCTGACGCGTGACGACGCTGACCGACTGCGGCGTTTCGCGCAGCGAGAGATTCATCCGCGTCGCTGTGTTGGTGCTACCTGTCGTGTAGGACCTCGACCCCTCGGTGATGGCGCCCAGCCCCGAGCCTGTCACGTTGGTCACGCCCAGTTGCAATGAGCCCGACGGTGCAGCCGGCAGTACCACATAGCTGTTATCCCCACCGGCAACTGCCTGCAATCCAGACCCGCTCAGCAACACAGAAAAGCCCTGATCGATACTGTAGCGTCCGTTGATGCCCCGGCTCTGCTTGCCTTCGGTCAGGCCGTTGTCGAACGACAAGACAACGCCTGCTCTGGTGGCAAAGCTGTTCAGCACAGTGGCAAGAGACCCGGCTTCGATAACAAATTCCTGCAGGTGCAGGGTACGGGCTGGTACCTGGCTTTCAGCCGCGCGAGTAAGTGCTGGAGTGGCCATCAACAACGATGCACCCATTAGGGCAAGGCATAGCGCGCTTGGGGTGTTCAACGTGGCGGTGCAGAAGCCTGGGAGGGGATGCTGCATGCTTTCTCCTGATGCGATTGTTGGCATTTTATGAGGTGTCTGCAAAAGGAGTCGCGCTGCCGAGCGTAAAGTGACAACGCGTTTTGAAATTTTTTTTGGCCTGTTTTTTGGCCCAAAAGTCGATTGCCCTCAGGCCACCAATTCACTATATTGAGATTAATTCTTATTCTCTGCTTGGCTTCGACATGCCGTCTGGCAACCCTATCGCGACGCTCTACAACGACCATCAACCCTGGCTTATCAGCTGGCTGCGCAAGCGTACCGGGTGTTCGCAGGCGGCGGCAGACTTCGCCCAGGACACCTTTCTTCGCGTGCTGCTCGCCGAGCGCCGTGAACCCCTGGCGGCCACGCTCAATGAGCCACGGCATTTTCTGGTAACCATCGCCAAGCGGGTAATGATCGACAGTTTTCGCCGTCAGTCGGTGGAGCGTGCCTACCTCGAAGTGCTCGCCGCGCAGCCTGAGTCGTTCGAGATTTCTGCCGAGGAACAGCTTTCCTTGCTCCAGACACTGCTGGAGCTGGATCGCATGCTTGATGGCCTGGGCGTGAAGGCGAAAACGGCGTTCCTGATGTCGCAAGTGCAAGGGCTGACCTACCCTCAGATCGCGGAACAATTACAGGTGTCCGCCAGCTCAGTGACCAAATATATGGCCCGAGCCACCGAACGCTGCCTCTTGTACCTCGTGGACAATCCCTGGTGACCAACGACGCCCAGCGCCAAGCGCTTCGCCACGCTGCGCAGTGGTTCGCGCACCTGTCCGCGAACCCTGACGACCCGGCGCTGCGCGCACAGTGGCAGCGCTGGCACTGCCGAAGTGCGGAGCATGAATGGGCATGGCAGCAGTTGACCGAATTGCAGGCGCGCCTTGGCAGCATGCCGCAGCAGTTGGCCTGGGCGGTCATGGAAAAGTCCACGTTACGCGAGAGCGGGCCGAATCGCCGCACCCTTCTCAAGGGGTTGTTGCTCGGCGCCGGCGCGAGTTCATTGGTATGGCAAGGCTATGACGTTGCGCCAAAATGGATGGCCGATCTCAAAACCCGCACCGGAGAACAGCGCCAAGAGGCGCTTGCTGACGGCACCTTGCTGGTGTTGGATACCGATACCGCGCTGGATGTAATGTTCAATGCCAGCACGCGCTTGCTGATCCTTCGGGCCGGTGAGATCCACGTAACCACCGGCAAGGACTCCCGTCCGTTCCTGGTGCGCAGTGCCCAGGGGGAGCTGCGCGCATTGGGCACTCGTTTTGCCGTGCGCCAGTTAGACGGGCTGACGCGTCTTAGCGTCTACCAGCATGCCGTTGCGGTACGCCCTGAGCAGGCCACCGATGAGGTCGTGATCGAGGAAGGGCAATCGGTGACGTTTGATCGTCAGCGACTGTTGGGCATGCAGGCGTTGAAAACAGCCGAAGAGGCCTGGGCCCAGGGGCGGCTGGTAGTGGAAGGCTGGAGGCTGGACCTACTGATCAATGAGTTGCAGCGCTATTGCCCCGGCTATCTTGGCTGCGCGCCCGAGGTCAGCCATTTGCGGGTGTCGGGCTCGTATTCGCTTGGTAATATCGAGCTGACATTGAACACGATTGCCCGCTCGTTACCCATCCGAATCCAGCAACTTACCCGTTACTGGACGCGCATCCTGCCGGTTTGATGATTCGTCCACTTTTGGCCCCGACGCTTTTCCCGGCTCATTGTCAAACGCAGGGGCTTACGCTTTAATTCCAATTTGCCATTCACCCAATCGGCGATCTTGATGCCTTATCCGTCTGACCTTTCACACGACATCAGTACGATTGCCAAGATCGAGGCCGTCCCGCTTATTCTCAATATGGTGAAGCATGTTACCGGCATGCGCTTTGCGGCAATTGCGCGTGTCACCGAGACAAAATGGGTGGCTTGCGCTGTCGATGATTCTATTGATTTTGGGCTTATACCTGGCGGTGAGTTGGTGCTGGAAACGACGATTTGCCACGAAATTCGTCAGCACCGCAAACCCGTTATATTCAGGAATGCCAGTGAGCATCCGGTGTACTCAACCCACCACACCCCTCAGACATACGGCTTAGAAAGCTACGTCTCCATTCCTATCACCAGGACAAACGGAGACTTCTTCGGAACGCTCTGTGCTATCGATGAGGTTCCGGCCCATTTTGATGAAGAGGCGGTGTGCAAAACGCTAACGCTGTTCGCCCAGTTAATAGCTGTTCAACTCGACGTTTTGGCGGACCTTGAGACCAAAACGATTGAACTGGCCAATGCAGCTGAGACCGGCACTGTCCGGGAGCAGTTCATTGCCGTACTGGGGCATGACCTCCGTTCGCCACTGTGCGCTATCAGAATGAGCGCCGATCTACTGGAGGCTAAGCTTCCCGCCGGTCGCGAGCAGCAGCTTGCCACTGCAATACGACAAAGCTCGCAGCGGATGAACAACTTGATTGAAGATGTCCTGGATTTTTCTCGAGGAAAGCTGGGGGGAGGCATTCCGGTCAAACGGACGTTAGTGGACAACCTGGGTGACGTTTTTATTGCCGTCATCAATGAAATCATGACGAGTCATCCCAACGCCACCATCCGTCAAGAGGTGATCATTTCACCTGGGGTCTTCTGTGATGCTGGGAGAATGGGGCAGTTGCTTTCAAACCTCTTGGGCAATGCAGTGGCTCATGGGGCGCGTGATCTTCCGATAGAGGTGACCGCAAGCATGCAAGAAAATCATATAGTGCTGTCAGTGATGAACCATGGCCCAGAAATCCCCGACGTTTTGTTACCGCTACTGTTCCAGCCGTTCAAAAGGTCGGCAGCCGGTGGCCGCGGGGAGGGGCTGGGGCTCGGTTTGTATATCGCATCCCAGATCGTAACGGGTCACAACGGGACGTTATCAGTAACCTCTACGCCTGAGGCCGGCACGCGCTTCGTAGCGAGGTTCCCTGGCACTTTGGAGTGGACGAAAGAGGACTAGATGTAGTCCGTGGGCGTTATAGGCAGCGCCTATCACCCTCCCAAAGCGGCATTAAATCCCTCGCTTGCCATTAGAAAAAATACTATGAACGGACATACCTTGTTGCCTCCCCTTAACGCGCTCAGGGTATTCGAGGTGGTTGCCCGTCATCTGAATTTTCGGCTGGCTGCCGACGAGCTAGGTGTCACTCAGGCCGCTGTGGCACAGCAGATACGAGGGCTTGAGACGAGCCTGGAGTTGAAGTTGTTTGAGCGGTTGCCGAGAGGGCTGAGCTTAACGGAACCCGGGAGGGGCTACAGCTTGGCAATTCGTGAGGCATTCGCCTTGATCACTACGGCCACGCAAGCCCTCAAACCAGTGGGGCTGGAACTGACGGTCAGCGTCACGCCTACTTTTGCGGCAAAGTGGCTAATCCCTCGGCTGTCCTCGTTCTCAGTTGCGCACCCTCAGATCGATCTGCAAGTACTTGCCACTGACCGCATTTCGCAATTTCGGCCTGGTGGAACTGACATCGCTGTCCGCTACGGACGTGCACCTTTCGAGAACATGCTCAATGCCGAGCTTTTTCTGACTGAACGTATAGTTGCGGTAGCTAGCCCGGTATTGCTTGAACAACTGGGTCGGCCAGAGAGCGTGGAAAAACTGCAGGAATACACGCTGCTGCATGACGCTCACAGTTTCTGGCCTGAGTTCATAGATCAGGCCTTCCAGAGCCCCATCCGCCAACCCTCTAAAAATGTGCGGTTCAACCAAACGGTACTTGCGATCGAGGCTGCAGCAGCAGGACAAGGGCTGGCATTGGCCAGCTACCACTTCGTCAAAGCAGACCTAGAGGCAGGAAGGTTAGCGCTGGCGATGGCGCATCAAATGAGCTTGGACAAAGCCTATTATCTGGTCTGGCCGCGAAACGCTCACCAGCCGGCGGCCCTCGAAACCGTCCGAACGTGGCTACTTGAACAGGCGAGGCTATAGATTATCTACTGGCAGGAAGAAGGGTTGTTGTCTCTCTGAGACGTGCTGAGCGGTGCTAGTCTCATTTCACCAACAACCCGTCAACGCCTCACTTAGGGGGATGTATGTCAGTAGAAAAAGTAGCAATAGTCACTGCCGGTGGTAGCGGCATGGGAGCGGCGGCAGCACGTAGATTGGCTGCCGACGGCTTCAAGGTCGGTATTCTCTCTTCGTCTGGCAAAGGCGAGGCCCTGGCGCAAGAGCTAGGCGGTATTGGTGTAACCGGCAGTAACCAGTCAAATGAAGACCTGCAGCGCCTAGTCGACGCAGTCATTCAGAAATGGGGCCGTATCGATGTGTTGGTTAACAGCGCCGGCCATGGTCCGCGGGCACCCATTCTTGAAATCAGCGACGAAGACTGGCACCAGGGTATGGAGACCTACCTGCTCAACGTCATTCGCCCGGCGCGGCTGGTGACCCCGTACATGCAGCGCCAGAAAGGCGGTGCAATCATCAACATTTCTACTGCATGGGCGTTCGAACCAAGCGAACTCTTCCCTACCTCGGCAGTGTTCCGTGCCGGTTTGGCGTCGTTCAGCAAAATCTATGCGGACAAGTACGCCGCTGACAACATTCGCATTAATAACGTGCTGCCTGGTTGGATCGACAGTCTCCCTGCTACCGAACAGCGTCGAGAAGGTGTGCCGCTTAAGCGCTATGGCACCAGTGAGGAGATTGCCGCCACTGTCGCCTTCCTGGCGAGCGAAGGGGCAGCCTACATTACCGGCCAGAACATCAAGGTCGATGGCGGCGTTACACGCAGCGTCTGAGTGCCTCCGGGCCGCACGCCGTACGCGGCCCTTTTTCATTTTGGGCGATTGCCATGCTTGATCTGATATTGGCTGAGGTATGGTCAAATTTAGCTATACCGGTTGGCGGTAGTCCAAATCCCTTTCGCTTGATGCAACTGGCCACGGTCAATGCTGAAGGGCAACCTAAGGTAAGCACCGTTGTCTTGCGCCATGCGGATGAGTCTACGAAGTCGATCATCTTTTATGTGGACAAGCGGTCGGCGAAGCTTGCAGAGATACTGGCCGAACCTAGAGTCGGTATTACCGCCGTCGACCCGTCTGGCAAGCGTCAGCTTCGGCTTGAAGGCCTAGGTAAACCTGTGTCTGATGTGTCGCTGCTTGCCAAGCACTGGGAGCAGGCACGGGGAAGAACTCAAGCGCTCTTTCGCCATGGGCGCATACCCGGCGAGTCGATTTCTTCACCTTCTGTAGCCTATGAAACGCACAGGGAGGGTTTCAAAAATTTCGCTGTACTGGCTGTCCACCTACGACAAATAGAGTGGCTTGATCTTACCCAGGATATCCACCAACGGGCACGCTTCATTTTGCAAGGCGAGCATTGGCAGGCGGGTTGGATCGCGCCCTAATACAGGATCAATTTTAATGAGCAGAATCGCTGTTCACAGTGACCAGGCGCCGAAAGCTATCGGCCCGTATTCGCAAGCCGTCCACATGGGGGAATGGGTATTCCTGACAGGGCAAATCGCGCTTTCCCCTGAAAAGATGGAATTGGCTCAAGGGATTGAAGCCCAAACCATTCAGGTACTCGAGAACCTCCAGGCAGTAGCACAAGCCGCAGGCGGTAGTTTTGCTGACGTAGGAAAACTCACTATTTACCTCACGGAACTCTCGCACTTCGGTGTCGTGAACGAAATAATGGGGCGTTACTTTGAAAGTCCATACCCGGCACGCGCTACCGTCGGTGTGTCGGCGCTCGCCTTGAATGCGTTGGTTGCAATTGACGCCACCATGGTGCTTCCTCGAAAAACAAAATAATCCACACGTTTTATCTTTACCAAAAACTCATTCAGCACCGGGCAGAGATCTCGTCATCTGCTCGCGTGGCTCACTCTCGTTAGTGGCAGGGCAAATAGATGGCCAAGGCAGCTGATCTCGTAGTGCAATGTTTGGAAAGTGAAGGTGTCGAGTACGTGTTCGGCATCCCCGGCGAGGAAAATCTCGATCTGCTCGAATCCCTGCGTAAATCGAGGGTCAAGTTGGTACTGACCCGTCACGAGCAGTCTGCAGGTTTCATGGCAGCTACCTATGGGCGCCTGACCGGCAAGACTGGCGTCAGCCTGTCGACCCTGGGGCCTGGCGCGACCAACCTGGTTACCGCCAGTGCCTACGCCTACCTGGGGGGGATGCCGATGATGATGATCACCGGTCAAAAGCCGATCAAGAAGTCCAAACAGGGCCGCTTCCAGATCATCGATGTGTGCGGCATGATGGCCCCGATCACCAAGTACACGCACCAGTTCGCCTCGGCCGACAACATTCCAGCCCGCATGCGCGAAGCCTTCCGCCTGGCTGAAGAAGAGAAGCCCGGGGCTGTACATCTGGAGCTGCCGGAAGACATCGCTGCGGAGCAGACCGATGCGTTACCGATCCCTCAGAGCCTTCACCGTCGACCGTTAGCCGAGCACAAGGCAATCGAAGCGGCGGTTGAAAAGCTGCACAGTGCCCGCAACCCTATCCTGGTGATCGGCGCCGGTGCGAACCGCAAGATGACCGCCAAAGTCCTCAAGCAACTAATCGACGAGACTCGAATCCCGTTCATCACCACCCAAATGGGCAAAGGTGTGGTCGACGAGCGTCATCCTTGCTTCCTTGGTAATGCTGCGCTGTCGTCCGGTGATTTTGTACACCGTGCAATCGAAGCCGCCGACCTGATCATCAACATCGGCCATGACGTGATCGAAAAGCCGCCATTCTTCATGGTTCGCGGTGGCACCGAAGTCATTCACATCAGCTTCCGTGCCGCTGAAGTCGACGCCGTGTACTTCCCCCAGGTCGAAGTGATCGGCGACATCGCGAACGCTGTGTGGCAGATCAATGAAGCCCTGGCTGACACCTCGCACTGGGACTTCACCCGCCTGATGGCCATCCGTGAAGCCAACGAAGCGCAGATCTCTGAAGGCGCTGACGACGCCCGCTTCCCCGTCTATCCGCAGCGCCTGGTAGCCGACATCCGTCGCGTGCTGCCGTCCGAAGGCATAGTTGCCCTGGACAACGGCATCTACAAAATCTGGTTCGCCCGCAACTACAAGGCGCACAAGCCCAACACCGTGCTGCTCGACAACGCCCTGGCAACCATGGGCGCCGGCCTGCCATCGGCGATGGCGGCGCACCTTGTGTACCCGGATCGCCCGGTGATCTCGGTGTGCGGCGACGGCGGATTCATGATGAATAGCCAGGAGCTCGAAACCGCAGTTCGTTTAGGGATGCACATCACCGTGGTGATCCTGCGTGACGACGGCTATGGCATGATCCGCTGGAAACAGGCCAACATGGGCTTCATTGATTTTGGCCTGGACTACGGTAACCCTGACTTCGTCAAGTATGCTGAATCCTATGGCGCTAATGGGTATCGCGTAGAAAGTGCCGACTCGTTGATTCCGCTACTTGACCACTGTGTCTCCAACCCAGGGGTGCATGTGATTGATTGTCCGGTCGACTACAGCGATAACGACCGTATCTTGAACACTGATCTGCGCGAGCGCAGCGCAGCGGTGTAAAACCGTATTGTCCTAGCTGATGAGCCAGTGGGGTGGCAAAGCGTCAAGCAGCATTAGGTTTTGTAAGAAAAGTATCGTCATCCATCTTTGTGGGAGCGGGCTTGCCCCGCGATCTGCCGCAGGGCCTAGAAAGCGACTGTTTCTGGCCCATCGCTACCCACCATGAAAGGGCGCTATCGACCTGAGGCTGAAGGGGCGGATGCTTTGCCGCCCAAGCGAATCAGTTCATTGGAGAAGCACAGGCCGACGATGATCAGTGCCGCTCCCGCGTACAGGCTTTGGGGCGGCACTTCGTTAAGCGCTACAAATGCCAGCAGCGCGGCGAACAGTGGCTCCGTCAGCTCCAGTGCCTGCACTTGGGATGGCTTCAGGTACTCGATGGCTTTGGTGGTGCAGAAGAAGCCGAGGATTGTCGGCAGTGTGGCCAGCGCCAGCAGCGCCGCGATCGCCAGCGGCGACAACTCGCCGATCGCGAAACCATCGGCGGCAGCTGGCATCAGCAGATACAGGCTGCCAAAGAACAACAACTGACGGGTGAAGTGCAGCCCTCCCGATACTCCCATACGCTTCATGGCAACCGAAAAAGCCCCATAGCCGGAGCCGGCAATGGAGGCGAGCGCAGCACCTTGCAGGCTAAAGCCCTGCTGCAGGTCGCCACCGAAGATCACCGAAATCCCAGCGATAGCCAATGCGGCGCCTAGGGTAGCGTTCGCAGTGATGGCATCCTTGAGAAAAATGCGCCCTAGGATGATCGACGAAATTGAGGCACTGGCCATCAGCACTACTACCACACCTGCCGCAGCGTAGTGTCTATAGGCGGACGTTTCGAAATGGAACAGCACAAAGATGCCAAGGAATGCACAGATAGCAGCCTGAACCCATTGGGTCGACACCGCAGGGCGCTTGAGGAAAAACAGTAAGATCGAAAGAAGCATGCACCCCAGTACGGTCTTGATCACAGCGACACTGCTGGCGGTGAAGCCATTACTCATGAGTACTTTGCTGAGTACACCGATTGTTGCGTTCAGTGCTGCAGCGGAAAGTGCAAATATGACGCCTTTGCCGAAAGTTGATTGCATGGCTGGCGATCCCTGTCGCTGAGTTGTCGTTCGATAGAATTCCGCCAGTATCGACGGCATAAATGTTGAGGAGGAGAAGTCAGGTGCCTAGCCTTTGGCGATGCAATAGGAATTGACGAACGCTGCCGTGTGCTGCAATGACTGACGGATATCCGGTTTGGCAATTTTATGCCGTTTTGCAAATTGCTCGACCGCCGTTGTATCAAAACGCGTGGTTTGGATAAAGTCCAAGGCTTCGGGTTTTGTGTGCAAGAACGACGCGACGGGGGGAATAGCCAATAGCAGCTTCAACAACCGTAGGGGAATGTGATGCTTGGGAGACTTTAAGCCCAACGGTTGTGCAACCTGCATCAGGAGTTCTCGCAAGTTTGGGGTGTGGTCATCAAGTGCCAGCAATTCCTGGCCTACCATGGCAGGGTCAAACGCACAAACTGCCACCAGCTCAGCCAGATAATCGACGGTGACCAGTGGCAGCCAGTGCTTGGCGGTACCGGGTACAGCAGTGAGCTTTCCCTGCACAAGGTTGCGTATCAGCGCCACCAGTGGCTGCCCCTCAAGAATATGCCCCGTGCTGCTGTGGCCACAGACCGTCGCAGGGTGGACAACGGTAATCTCCCCACCCTTGGCAGACATGAGCGCCAGGGTCGCAAAATGCGCCTCCAGCTTGCTGCCCTCGTAACCACCCACACGTCGATAGACGGCAGACCAGTTCGTCAACTCCGGACTACGAGGATCAATTCCGATGCGTTGCAGGTGTTTATGATTTTTCAGCATGAAGCCGCCGATCATGACTAAACGGCTTTTTTGCTCTGCCGCCAGAAGCGCCACGCGCTTTGCCCCTTCCACATTTACCGCACGGGAATGCTCCACTGACAGCCCCCATGCGAAGTGGGCGCCTAGATGGAATATGACGCTGGCGTGCCTTAGCACCTCCCGGTCAGCAGGACTCAGCCCGAGGTTGTCCCGTTCCAAATCGCCCGCTACGGCAAACACCCGGCTGGCGCACCCGCCCAAATTAGCGACGTGCTCGCGCAGTGCAGCCAATTGCTCTGGGCGACGCATCAACACCCTGATGGTGTGACCTTTTGCACTCAAGTTCGCCACCAAATGTTGGCCAACAAAGCCCGTTCCGCCTGTAACAAAGCACTCCACGCTCATTTCCCTGTTCCTTGTTGAAGGTGAGAAACAAAGCGTAAACTATCGACCCAACTCTAGGGTCAAGCGGTATTGTCATGAAAATCGGCGAACTCGAGGCGCGCAGCGGCGCCAGCCGCCATACGCTGCGTTACTACGAGCAACTTGGCCTGATCTCACCGCTGCGGCAAACCAACAACTATCGCGTTTACACCGAGCAAACGCTGCACGATCTGGACTTTATCCAGCGCGCGCAAAGCATGGGGTTTTCCCTTGGGGAAATTGGCGAGATTCTGGATGCGCAGCGGAACCAGCTGATTGACTGTGCTGACGGCGCCAGGCTAATTGAAAAAAAGATGGCAGAGATCAAGCAGAAGATCGCCAACCTGCAAAGCATTTATCGGTACCTGGATGAAGAGCGTGCAAACCTTGAGGCCAGTGCTGCCAAGCAACTTGAACTTCAGCAGATGAACAACGCCGCAAACTGAACGGTCAGCCCGGGAAACGGAAACTGCAGCCCACGTCGCTCGTGAACGACCGCAATGGGTCGTAAGCAGACGGTCATGACTGGCCGCAATCGACCCAAGGCGTACACTGATCCAAAGCTCTGCTGTCAGTGCAGGCCTCATCGCCGGCAAGCCGGCTCCCACCGGAATATCACCAGCCTTCAGGCATGCGCTGTACCTGTGGGAGCCGCGCTTGCCGGCGATGGGCCGCGAAGCGGCCCCGGTTACAGATGTCCGCTTGCCCAGAAATCCCCGACGTTTTGTTACCGCTACTGTTTCAACCGTTTTGTGTAGCCGAGTCGCGAATGTACCAGCGGGTTAGAAACCTTCGAGAACGATCTTGCCTTTGGCTTTGCAGCTCTCGATCAGAGCATGGGCGCGCTTCAGGTTGTCCGAGCTGATTTTGCCGAAGTGTTCCCCGATGGTGGTCTGGATCACGCCGTTATCGACCAGCACCGAAATTCTGTTCAGCAACTCATGCTGTTTGATCATGTCTGCAGTGTGATAAAGCGATCGCGTGAACATGAGTTCCCAGTGCAGCGAAAGCGATTTGCGCTTGAGCGGCATGACATCCAGTTGTGCGGGGTCATCGATCAGCGCCAGTTTGCCTTGTGGGCGAAGCACTTCAACGAGCTGCGGCAGGTAGGTATCGGTATGGGTCAGGCTGATGACGTAGTCGACCGGGTTGAGTTTCAGGTTTTCGAGTTGCAGTGGGATTGAGGCGGAGTGATCAATCACATGGTGGGCGCCCAGTTCTTGCACCCAAGACTGGGTCTCTGGCCGCGACGCTGTACCGATGACGGTCAGTTGAGTCAGTTTGCGAGCCAGCTGAACCAGGATCGAGCCAACGCCGCCACCGGCGCCGATCACCAGCAGGCTTTGGCCTTCACCCCCGTTTTCCTGCACGCCCAGTCGGTCGAACAGCAGCTCCCAGGCAGTGATGGAGGTCAGCGGCAAAGCTGCGGCACTGGCATTGTCCAAGCTACGCGGCTTGTGGCCGACGATGCGCTCATCGACCAGGTGAAATTCGCTGTAGCTGCCCGGGCGATCGATTGCGCCGGCGTAAAATACTTCGTCACCCACGTTGAACAGTGACACATCACTGCCCACTTCACGGACGATGCCGACGGTATCCCAACCCAGCACCTGAACCGCTTGGCTGGAGCTGCGAGCTCGTACCTTCGTATCTACCGGGTTCACTGCAATAGCCTTAACCTCGACAAGCAGATCGCGAGCTCCAGGCGTGGGCGTGGGCAGGTCTGTTTCGAACAGGGAACGAGCATCGTGAATGGGCAAACCAGCTTCTTGGAAAACTACGGCTTTCATGTGACGTTGTCCTTTACAGGTCAGAGAGTGATGCCAGGCTAACGCCCTTTGTGTGCCTCAAAAACTAGCTAATCCGAAGAAGACTTTCGCCACGCTCAAGTTGTTTGATCAAGCGCCGTAACGCGGTGCGAGTGTGTTGCTGGAAAGATGCCCGAACAGCGCCTTGCGGCTGCTTTCGTAGCGTTCGAAATGCTGCAGGTCGTGCATGGAAGGGATGGAGATCAGAACGCTGTTGTCGAAATCTTGAAGAGCGCCATCCACCAGGTCGCTGGCTGACATCACGATGTTGGGATCAAGGTTTTCGACAGGCAGCCCCCCGATCTCCCAGAAGTCGGTCGCTGTGGCGCCTGGCAGCACCGCTTGAACCCTGACGCCATGTTCTGCCAGCTCCTTGTGCAGTGACTGAGTGAAGGCCGTTACGTAGGCTTTGCTTGCGCCGTACACACCATTCAGTAATTCGGGGGCCAGGCTGACGATGGAGGAAATATTGATGACTGCGCCCTGTTTGCGAGCGACGAAGCCCGGAGCGGCGGCGTAGGTGAGCCGTGTCAGCGCGGTGACGTTGAGCGTGATCATCTCGGCCATGCGCTCGACATCGCTTTCCATCAAGATGGTGTGTGTGCCGATGCCGGCGTTATTAACCAACAGGTTGATGCTGGCGTCCTCGCGCAATTTGCGCTCGACGCGCGCCAAGTCCGCTGAGCTGGCCAGGTCCGCCTGGAAGACTTCCACGCTCTGCTGGGTCTCGTTGGTAATACGGCTGGCGAGGGCATTGAGGCGATCACGATTGCGGGCGACCAGAACCAGGTCGTAGCCACGTTGAGCCAGGCGTTCGGCGTAGATCGCGCCGATGCCGGAAGATGCGCCTGTGATCAGGGCAGTGCCTTTGTATTCCTGAGTCATGGTCCAGCTCCGTTGATTGGGTGTGGAGCCATGATGCAGAGAAATTGATATGTCTTAAACGACGCATATGGTCATGATTTAAGACATCAAGAAATTGCGTTCGGGTGCGTCTTCGCGCAGGCCCAGTGCTTGGGCGCACGCACACTAGGCTCTGTCGGAATAGTTCTGTGGGAGCGGGCTTGCCCCGCGAATGGGGCTACGCGGTGCATGGCACCGGCTTCGCCGGTGTTCGCGGGGCAAGCCCGCTCCCACGTAATGCGTCAGAACACCGACCACCCGATCCGTGAACTCAACAACTCGAGCGCCGCCATGCCCGCGTAGGAGTTGCCCGCGGCATTCAGTTCAGGCGACCACACGCATACGGTAAATTGGCCCGGCACGATTGCTACAATACCGCCACCCACGCCACTCTTGCCTGGCAACCCCACGCGGTAGGCGAAATTCCCAGCTTCGTCATACAACCCGCTGGTGGCCATGATCGAGTTCACCTGCTGGGTCTGGCGTCGGCTCAGGATTTGCTCGCCGCTGTGCTTGCAGAACCCGTCGTTGGCCAAAAAGCAGAAGGCGCGGGCCAGATCGAGGCAGCTCATCTGCAGCGCGCAGTAACTGAAGTAACTGCGTAACACCGTCTCGACGTCGTTATGGAAGTTGCCAAAGGACTGCATGAGGTAAGCCATGGCCGCGTTGCGCGCGCGGAATTGATACTCCGAATCCGCGACGCGGGTATCGATCGCAATATGGGGGTTGGCCGAGAGCCGTCGCACGAAATCGCGCATCGACAACGTGGGGGCTGCGAAGCGCGATTGGTTGATATCGCAGATGACCAACGCACCGGCATTGATAAAGGGATTGCGTGGGCGCCCGCGCTCGAACTCCAGCTGCACCAGCGAGTTGAATGGCTGGCCTGACGGCTCATGCCCAAGCCGCTCCCAAATGGCTTCACCGGAATGGCCAATTGCCTGGACCAGGCTGAATACCTTGGAAATGCTCTGCACCGAGAATGGCACCAGGGCGTCACCCGCGCAGTGATAACTGCCATCGTTGCCATAGACTGCGATGCCTAATTGCTGCGCTGGCACGTCGGCCAGCGCAGGAATGTAGTCAGCCACTTTGCCCTTGCCGATCAAGGGGCGCACTTCGTCGAGAATCTCGTTCAACAGCGTTTGCATGGAAGGCCCTGTTATCACTCCCCATTCGACAGCGAGGGGTAGCGTTTCAGACGCAGGCTCAGCAGCAAAAATCACACACTCGGCGCGCAGCGGCCCCTTATTTCAGGCCATGAGGCTGCTCAGAAATCGTATCGGGTATTCAACATCACGTTGCGCGGCTCGCCGTAATAGCCGCTGTAGAAGGTGGTATCCAACGCACTGATGTATTTCTTGTCGAACAGGTTGTTGATGTTGAGCGTCGTGGAAAGTTGGTCGGTCAGTTGATAGCGGGCCATCAGGTTGACCACGGTGAACTGCGATTGCTTGGCTTTGACCGTGCCCAATGCGGTGCTGGGCGTGACGGTGATGTGGGTGCCGCTCTGCCAATTGGCACCGCCGCCGACGGTCAGGCGGTCGAAGTCGCCCGGTAGCCGGTAGGTGCTCCACAGCTTCACCATGTTGGCCGGGGCTTCGGTGTTCAAGCGCTCCCCATCGCGGTCCTTGGTGATGCCGTGGTTATAGCTGGCCGAGACGTTCCAGCCGGGCATCAACTCGCCGTTGGCCTCGACTTCAAAGCCACGGGTGGTGGCGCCGCTCACGGCTTTGTACGCGGCAGTCATACCATCATTGTTGACGGTCTTGCCTTCGTCGAGCACGGCCAGGTTGTCCTGCTTGACCTCATAGGCTGCGATGCTGGTATTCAGGCGACCGTCGAAGAATTCACTCTTCAGGCCCACCTCGTAGTTGTCGCCCTCACGCGGCTCGAGGGTCGAGCCGTCGGCATCACGCAGGCTCTGTGGTTTGTAGATGCTGGTCCAGCTGGCATACACCGAGTGGATGTCGTTGAGGTCATAGACCACACCGGCGTAAGGGGTGACAACGCCGTTTTCCTTGTAGTCGGTCGTGCGGTTGCTGAGGGGCGTCGCCGGGTAGGTCAGGTCGTAGTCGTAGTCGTACTTGCTGACTCGCGCACCCAGGATAACCGACAGGTCATCGGTCGGGCGCAGGCGGGTGGCAATGTAGGTGCCGGTCTGGTGAATGACGGTGTCGCCATCATAGAGCTTGCCGCCACCCATTACCGGTTTGTCTGTGTAGTTGTCCCAGTCGTAGACGTTGACGAAGGTGCCTTCGATGCGGGTACCCCGGGTCGGCGTATGGCGGTTTTCGTAACGTGAATAGTTGTAGCCGACGATCAACTCATGCTGGCGGCCGAACAGCTGGAACGGGCCTTGGGCTTGCACATCCAGGCCGGTCTGTTTCTGCCAGGTGCTGCCTGCGCCACCATACAGGCGTACACCTGCACCAGTGCTCTCGTCGGGGAAGCCCCAACTGGCGGTGGCCAGTTTGTAGTCGTCACGCTTGATATACATTTGGTTGACCGACGCCTTCAGGGTCCAGTCATACGCCAGTTTCTGCTCGAGGCTTGCGAAGGTGTTGAGGGCATCTTGCGGGTTGTGGCTCCAGCGCGCGGCGCTGTTGGTGGAGCGCGAGAACGACGTTTGCTCGCCATTGCTGTGGAACAGCGGGAACGCCACCGAAGACGAGCCTTGCGGGTTGTTTTTCTGGTAGTCGGCACCCACCGTCAGCAACGTGGTGTCGGTCAGGTCGGCTTCGAGGACCCCGTAGAAAATCTGTTTTTCCTGGGAATAATGGTCCATGAAGCTGTTGTTCTGCTGGTAAGCCGCGACCATCCGCCCACGCACGTTACCGGTGGGCGTCAACGGGCCGGACAGGTCGACTTCGCTACGGTACTTGTCCCACGAACCCACGCCAGCCGTGATGTGGCCCTTGAATTCGGCCGTAGGACGTTTGCGCACGAGGTTGATCGTGGCAGAAGGGTCGCCCGCGCCGGTCATTAGCCCAGTAGCACCGCGCAGCACTTCGACACGGTCGTAGATGGCCATGTCGGCCAGGCTCTGCGCCGACATCTGGGTTGCGATATCCAGCGTGGTGGGGATGCCGTCGAACTGGTAGTTATCGACCGAGTAGCCACGCGAATAAATGTTGAAACGCTCACTGCCAAGGCTCTGCACCGATAACCCGGGCGTCTGCTGCAACACCTCGGTGATGTCGTTCAGCCCCTGGTCATCTATACGCTGACGGGTAACCACGCTGATCGACTGCGGGGTTTCGCGAAGGGTCAACGGCAGTTTGGTGGCCGTGTTGCTCTGGCCCGTGGTGTACGAGCCAGTGCCCTCGGTGGTGCCCCCCAGGCCTGCGGCGTTGATGCTGGTGGCGCCCAGTTCCAAGGCGGCGCCGCGCTCGGCCTTGGCCAGCACGTACCGTTTGTTCCCCGCCTGCACGAGCCGCAGGCCGCTGCCCTGGAGCAAGTGGGCAAACCCCTGGTGCAGCTCGAAATCCCCCTGCAGGCCTGGTGAGCCGAGGCCCGCGGTATCTTCGGCGCTGAAAGTGATCATGACCCCGCTGGCGGCAGCGAATTGGCTGAGGGCCTCGGCCAGGCTGCCAGCCGGGATGTCATAGCGCTGTGCTTGCGCCCAGGCAGCGGGCAGCACCAGCAGCGAGCCGGCCAGGCTCAGGGTGAGCGCTGCGCGGTGGATACCGCAGGCGAGTCGGGAGGGGGGTACGAACATGAACAACTTCCTGTTGGGGTTGGCAGTGGCTGCGTTTTTTACGCATGTGCAGCTAGAGCCGAAGCAGAAATCGAAATCTGTTACCCCTCACGCGAAAAAATTCTGCTTCATGCCGCACCTGCCTCGATCCGCACCCAGTAACGGGTCAGGCGCCGGATGTGCACGGGCAGCGAGTCCTGCAGATTGGCCAGCACCGCCTCGCTGTCATCCAGCAGGAAGGTGCCGGACAGCCGCAAACCGGCGACCTCGGGCGTGCAACCGAGGTAGCCGGGGCGGTAGCGTGAAAGCTCGGCGAGCACCTCGTCCAGGCGCCAGTCGACCACCACCAGCATGCCCCGCGCCCAGGCTGAACTTTGCGCGGCGGCGGGTTGCAGTGGCCCGATTCGGTCTGCGGTAAAGGTCAGGGTTTGCCCAGCTTCGGCACGCATCACCTGTGCCTGCGCCAGCCGTGGCCTGACCTCCACGGCGTGCGCCTCGACCGTTACCCGGGTGCTGCCGTGCCCCTGGCGCACGGCAAAGCGCGTGCCGAGGGCGAGGATTCGGCCCTCCGCCGACTGCACACTCAGCGGGCGCGCATCCTTGGCCGTCTCCACCAGAATTTCGCCCTGCTTCAGCACGATCAGCCGTTGCTGGCCATCGAAATGCAGGTTCACTTGGGTGTCGGTGTCCAGCACCAAGCGGCTGCCGTCAGCCAGCGTCAGGTGGCGGCGTTGCCCCACGCGCGTGGCGTAGTCCGCCTGCCAAGGCGAAAGCTGATAACCCTGCCAACCGACCACGCCGACCCCGAGCAACAGCGCCAGCATCTTCACCGCCGCACGGCGCTGTTGCCGGGCTTGTTCAAGGGTCGCCGCACCTACCGCCGCAGGGGCTTGGGCCAAGCGCTGCTGCAAGTGTTCAAGCCGGGCCCAGGCTTGTGCGTGCTGCGGGTCCGCCGCCAGCCAGGCTTGCCACTGGCTGTGGGTGGCAGGGCTGACCGTGCTTTCGTTAAGGCGCACATACCAGTCCACCGCCTGGGCCAGGGCGCGCTTCATACCTCGTCCAGCAGCAGGCAATGCATCAGGCCGCGGGCCAGGTGCTTGCGCACGGTGCTCACCGATACCCCACAGCGTTCAGCGGCTTTCTCGTAGGACAGCCCATCCAGCTGCACCGCCAGGAAAATTTGCCGGGTACGCGTGCCTAGGCCATCGAGCAGGCGATCGATGGCCAGCAGGCTATCCAGGATCTGTGCACGGGTTTCTGCTGAAGGGGCATACGCTTCGGGGCGCAGTTGCAAGGCTTCGAGGTAGGCCTGTTCCAGGCTGCGCCGCCGGTACAGATCGATGACCAGGCCGCGGGCGATGGTCGCCAGGTAGTGCCGAGGCTCCTTCAGGCTGTTGGCGGTGCGAGCCAGCAGCACGCGCACAAAGGTATCCTGGGCCAGGTCCGCGGCATCCGCTGAGTTGTTCAGCCGATGGCGCAACCAGCTACGCAACCACACGTTGTGGTCGCGGTACAGCACATGCAGATGCTCATGAGGTACTGCGTCGGGGGGCATTGTGGACATTCCCTCTCCCAGCCGGCGGAGGATGCAAATACGAAACACTCTCGATTGTAGAGGGATTGGCCAAGGCTGGGAAGAACACAGAGCGGGAAGTTGAATCGACGCTGCGGGTTGCAGCGCAGTCAACCCTTTTCAGGCGGCTGCTGTGGGGAGGTGGCAATACTCGCCTTTGAAATACAGTAATGGCTGCGTGGTAGCAGCGGCTTGCGGGTTTAGCGCTTTCACTTCACCGATCACGATCAGGTGGTCACCTGCGACGTGCTCGGCGTGAATTTCGCAATCAAGCCAGTGCAGGCTGCCGGCAATGACCGGATTACCGAGCGGTGATTTCTTCCAGTCGATCCCGTGCCACTTGTCCGTGCCGCGTCGGGCGAACTGGTTGGACACCTTGGCTTGTTCACCCGACAGGATATTGACCGTAAATCGACCTGCCCGGCGAATTTTGGGGTAGCTGGCAGAACTGCACATTACGCTGAACGACACCAGCGGCGGGCTCATCGACACGCTGTAGAACGACTGGCAGGTGAAGCCAATCGGTTCATCGTCAAGGTGTGATGTAATCACCGTGATGCCGGAGGCGTAGTGCCCGAGGGCTTCGCGAAACCGCGACGGTTCGATTGCAGCAGTGGGAAGTGACATAAAGACCCTGAGCAGTAAGTGCTGATCGAGTGTGCCAAGGAGGGCCTGAAGCGGCCCCCCGTAAACCACGTATACCGTGAGTTCACTATGCGTTCGCATACTCTCTGCGGACGATTTCAGCGCCTGCAGTCAACGCACTCAATTTCCCCCTGGCAACGTGACGCGGTAACGGCGCCATGCCGCAGTTGGTGCACGGGTAGAGCTTGTCGATGTCAACGAACTGAAGGGCCTTGCGCAGGGTGTTGGCCACTTCCTCGGGTGTTTCAATGGTATGGGTTGCCACATCAATGGCGCCAACCATCACCTTTTTACCGCGAATCAGTTCAATCAGGTCCATCGGCACGCGCGAGTTGTGGCATTCCAGCGAAACGATGTCGATGCTGGATTTTTGCAGCTTGGGGAAGGCTTCTTCATACTGCCGCCATTCTGACCCGAGGGTTTTTTTCCAGTCGGTGTTGGCCTTGATGCCATACCCGTAGCAGATATGCACGGCCGTTTCGCATTTAAGCCCTTCAATGGCCCTCTCCAGGGTGGCCACCCCCCAGTCGTTCACCTCATCAAAGAAGACATTGAATGCAGGTTCATCGAACTGGATGATGTCGACCCCAGCGGCTTCTAACTCCTTGGCCTCCTGGTTGAGGATTTTGGCAAAATCCCAGGCCAGCTTTTCACGGCTTTTATAGTGGCTGTCGTACAGCGTATCAATCATGGTCATGGGACCCGGCAGTGCCCATTTTATGGGTTGCTTGGTTTGCTGACGCAAGAACTTGGCATCCTCGACAAACACCGGTTTCTGGCGAGCCACAGCCCCGACAACCGTCGGCACGCTGGCGTCATAGCGATCGCGAATTCTAACGGTTTCACGCTTCTCGAAATCGACACCGCTGAGGTGCTCAATAAACGTCGTGACAAAGTGCTGTCGCGTTTGCTCACCATCGCTGACAATGTCAATGCCTGCAACTTGCTGCTCGTGCAATGACAAACGCAAGGCATCGTGTTTGCCCTCGATCAGGGCCTCATCTTGCAGCTTCCAAGGCGACCAAAGTGTCTCAGGTTGTGCGAGCCAGGACGGTTTAGGCAAACTGCCGGCGGTTGAAGTGGGTAACAGCTTTTTCATAGTAAAAGACCTTGAACGTGGGAAGCGTCAATGAGCGTAATTGGCGGACCACTGCTCAAGTACGGCGTGGTAGGGTTTGATGAAGTGCTCTTCGGCGAACCGACCTTGTTCAATCGCCAGTCGGCTGCGCTCTTCGCGATCATAGACAATGCGCGTCAATGAATAGTCCTGGTGCTGCAAGCTGGGCTGATAGGACCTTCCAGCGACCGCGTTCGCGTTGTAAATCTCGGGGCGGTAAATCTTCTGGAAGGTGTCCATCGTGCTGATGGTGCTGATGAGTTCAAGGTTGCTGTAATCACCCAGCAGGTCGCCGGCGAAGTAAAAAGCCAGCGGCGCAACGCTGTTTGGCGGCATGAAGTAGCGAACCTTCAAGCCCATTTTCTTGAAGTACTCATCCGTCAGCGAATACGCGTCTTGCTGGTACTCGACCCCCAGTACAGGGTGCTGGTTTTCAGTGCGCTGATAGGTTTTGCTGCTCGAAACGCTCAGGCAAATAACCGGTGGCTTGTTGAAATGCGCTTTGTAGGCCGCTGAGTTCACGAAGCACTGGAACAGTTTTCCATGCAGGTCGCCGAAATCCTCTGGCGTGCTGAAGGTGGGCCGGCCTTTGTTGTGGGCCAGCAAGCGCACGCTGAAATCATAATCGCGCACGTAGGACGAGAAGTTATTGCCGACAATGCCATCGATACGCGTGTTGGTTTTTTTATCAATGACGGTCGTTTTCAGTAGTTCGATCAGCGGCAGGGCCGGGTCACCGCTTTCAGCATCGAGACTCATCTCAACGGAAATGATCTCCAGCGCTACCGTGTAACGATCGCCGGTGGGGTTGTCCCAATGCGCCAATGCATTGAAGTGATTGTCGATCATCTTCAAGGTGTTGCGTAAATTCGCTTGGCGGCTGGTGCCTCTCGCCAGGTTGGCAAAGTTGGTGGTGATGCGCGTGTTGTCCGAGGGCTGGTAGTGCTCATCGAAACAGACGCTCTTGATAGCAAAAGCAAGCGTGTTGTTCATGTTGGTGCGGTGCCTTAATCCCTTAATTGTTCAGTGCACCAGAGCTTTCCGGTGCGTTTACGCAGTGTGGGCTTCGCCAGGTAACCTGCGAGCCGGCGCAAAAAACGATAGGGGGATTTTCAGGCGTGAAGGAATATGAGGCAATCTCATTATTTTTGAGATGAACTTTATTTTACCTCATGATTGAAGGGCGCCAGCGACGCACCGCCGTCGCCCTGCGGCCGCGGCGTCTGCTGCCTGCCCAAAAAGACCTGTATACGAGTGCGGCACACAAAGGCGCAAGCTGCCAAAGGCCGTTGGCAGCTTGCGCCCCTATCAGCAGGGTTGAACCGCCAATCGGTTACTCACGTTACGCCCCAGCACCAGCACCGTCGCAAAACCACAACCCACCAGTGCCGTGGCCAAGCTCAGCAGTACTGCGGTGCCCAACTGGTCGACGATCTGCCCACCGAAGAACGAGCCCAAGGCAATGATCACCTGGAACATAGCGACGAACAGTGGCATGCCGCGTTCGACATCTTTGGGTGCTACGACAAACATCCAGATACTGGCGCACGCCGGGAAGGCGCCGAAGGCGAAGCCCCACAGTGCGATCAGCATCGCCGCGCCGGTCATGCCGGTGGCAAAGTAGGGGAACAGCGCGGTGCTGACGCCAATCATAAGCGCAACCAGCATCAGGGTATGACGGACGCTTCGGTTGGCGGCGAAGCCGGCGAAAATATTGCCGATGACGCCCGCGACGCCATAGAGCAGCAGCAACGAACCAATGGTCGGCCCATCAAAGCCAGCGCTTTGCTTGAAGAAGGGCGCGACATAGGTGTAGGCGGCAAAGTGCGCCAGGCCAATCAGCAATACCGCGATCAAGCCAACCCGCGCCTGCGGATTGATGAACAGCGCCGGCAGGTCACTGATGCGAATGGCCTTGTCTGGGTTAAGCCGCGGCAGCAGCAGGATCTGCGCCAGCAGCACCGGCACGCCCACCAACGCGGTCACCAGAAACGTCATGCGCCAGCCCATCAGGCCACTCAACCAGGTGCCCACGGGCACACCCAGGACAGTGGCTAGTGTCACACCGACCATGATGATCGACGTGGCCTGCGCAACGCCCACACCCTTGGGCGCCAGGCGGCCGCTGAGGGCAATGGCCGTCGCCCAGAAGCCGCCGATGCTGATGCCCAGCAGCACACGGCCGAACAGCAGCAGGTTGAAGTCGCTGGCGTAGGCCACCACCGCGTTGGCGATGATCATGATCAGCGTCAGGCCGATCAGCAGGTAACGACGGTCCAAGGCGCCAATGCCTACAGACAACAAGGGGGCGGCGAGGGCGGCCATGATGCCGGGCAGGGTAACCATCAGCCCGGCCTGGCCGGCGCTGATGCCCAAGTCGCTGGCGACATCGTTGAGTACGCCGACCGGGAGAAACTCGCTGGTCACCAGGGCAAAGGCACCCACCGCGACCGAAAGAATCGCCAGCCACTGCTGTTTGACGCTTTGTTGATTATGTTCGGGAAGGCCGCTAGGGGCCTGGCTGTCGCTTGGCATGGTGCTGGGTTCCAAGGGGAAGTCGCCTGAAAGACGAGGAGGAGGGGGAAAATTGGAAGAGATTATACGGGCGGGGGTGGGCAACCACACAGGCGCGCGGCTTGATAGTACTCATCAGTGAGATCGATGAAAGGTGCTGCGCAGAGCGGCGGCTGGCTGATGAGGGGCGATGGGGGGCGGATATGCATTGGCGACCGTTTTCGACCCATGGTGGACAGTCAGTGGCTCAAAGTGGTCTGTACATAGGAAACCCATGATTGGCTTTTTCCTGACCTTGTTGTGGATGTAGCCTCGGTCTCTCAACGCTGCGTGCAATGGATCTTGAATATGTCCATCATGTCCGGTCATCTTGATACCGAACGGATGAAACACTTCCTTCATGGATTTTTCGAAACATGTGTCAGCCAGGTGAGATAGATCACGCCGAGGGTAAGCCAACAGAGCCCAATGACGATCGCGGTCGCACTCAGCTGGCTCACCAGATACAGGTTTACGCACATGCCCAGCAGTGGAAACAACAGATAACTCACAAGCCCGAGGCTCTGGCACCGACGAGCGCGGTAGAAGTAGCAGATGACGCACAGGTTCACTGCGGTGAACCCAAGGAAGGCACCGAAGTTGATGAAGGTGGTCGCCATTTCGAGCGTGAGGTTCAAACCCAGCAGTCCGATTACGGCGGTGAACAGCAGGTTGAACACCGGAGCCTGGGTCTTCGGGCTGAGTGTGCCGAAGAACTTCTTGGGCAGTATGTCGGCCCGGCCCATGAAGTAAAGCAGGCGGCTGGTACTGAGTTGCACGATGAGGCCCGAAGCAAACCCGGAGATGATCAAACCGAGGTTCAGCCAATCCGCAAATATCTGCCCGCCCACTTCGACGGACATGAGATAAGTAGCAATCTGGGCATCTTCGAATACGCCGCCGGGATGGACCAGCTGCATGATGTACGCCACCAACGCAAACAGCAGGCCTGCCGTTGCCATCACCAGCACCACGGCGCGCGGGATGTTGCGCTTCGCGTCGCGCGTTTCCTCGGCCATTGTAGTGACTGCATCGAAACCCAGATAGGAATAGGCCGCCACGGCCGCCGCTGCAGACACACCTAGGAAGGTGCTACTGGGGTTCCAGAGTGGCGCGGTCAGGGCTACCGGAGACTGATGGGCCAGGTGGACAACGCACAGCACCACAAACAGCAACACAAGGGCGATGCCCAACCCTGTCAGCAATTTGTTTGTCCGGTCGGCAAGGCTAAGCCCCAGGACGTTCACCAGCGTGGTCAGGCCAATGTTGACCAACATCCAGCCCCAGAACGGTATGGCAGGGAATTGCACATTGAGAAAAACCGATTGCACCAACCAGGCGACCATGGGCATGAACAGATACCAATGTATGCCGTGAACTGCCGATGGAAGTGAAACGCCGAGAAGTTGGCGATGCGGCTCAAGGCGTTCACCGACAGGTCACCTTCAAGGTGGCTGTCGATGTAGGCAAGCACGGCTTCGAACCGTTTCGCGTAGGCAGGGCAGTGCTGTGAGTCAGTCAACGAGCGGAGTCTCCGGAAGGTGCGGTGAGCGCTAGCATCCGCTGTTCAGGCATTGGGGTGCCTAGCCGTGATTGCTCTGTTGGAAATTGTCGTGACCCTTTACGCGCAGTGAACCCATCATGGGCACGGTCCCCCGGCGTCGTGGTGCCGGGGGCTTCGGTCTGGTGCTTGGGAATATCCTAGAAGCTGTACTTCACATTGACCATCAGGTTACGCGGCGCCCCATAGAAAACCGTGCCGTAGTTGCCAATGCCACTGTAGTAATGCTTGTCGAACAGGTTGTTGACGTTAAGGGTAGCCTTCAGGTTGCGGGTGAAGTCATAGCCACCTACCAGCCCCACCAGCGCGTAGGACTTCTGTTCGAACTTGGCAGCCGGGTCGTCGATCGCGTACCAGTCCTCATCGCTTGGCTTGAAGAAGGTCGAACTCTGCCAATACGCATTACCGCCCACGGTGAACTTGCGCCATTCGCCCTGCAGGCGGTAGTTGGTCGCCAGCTTGAGCAGATGTTGCGGTTGGTTGGTCGCCACGCGCTGGTCATCCGCATCGTGGGATTCGGCGAAGGTGTAGCCCGCCATCACTTGCAGGTCCTTCATCAGTTCGCCGTTCATTTCCAGCTCGACGCCGCGCGTGGTGACGCCTTGCGCTGCCCGGTAGGCGCCGCCGCCACTTGGCGTGGTGCCGCCGGTGAGCACTGCGAAGTTGTCCTGCTTCAGCTCGAACAGGGCCAGGCTGGCATTCAGGCGGTTTTCGAAGTAGGCGCCTTTGATACCGATCTCATAGCTGGCGCCGGTGAGCGGGTCGATGGGCTTGCCGTCCGTACCGAGGCTGTAGGCCTGCGGCTTGAACACGTCGGTGTAACTGGCATACACGGTGTGGTACTGGTCCAGGTCGTAGGTGACGCCGGCGTAAGGCACGATTTCACTGGAGTTGGTGGCGCTGGCCGGGAGGCGGCGACCGATGGCGTTGATCGTGTCGATGTCCCATTTGTAGTCGACGATCCGTGCCCCCAGGATAACTGCCAGCGCGTCGGTGGGTTTGAGAATGGTGGCCGCGAAGCCAACCTTCTGCCGCGCTTCGATATCAAAGGTGGACCACCATTCAAAGTTGGTCGGGGTATCGCCGTAGCCGTCCCACTGGAATACGTCGTCGATGACGCCATTGGTCACGCCATCATCACGCTTGGAGGTGGATTTGGTGTGGGCGATGCTGTAGCCGAACACGGCTTCATGCACGCGTCCGCCCAGCGAGAACGGGCCGCGAGCATACAGGTCCAGGCCTTTTTCCTTGCTGGTGGTGTTGAATTTGCTCGCGGTGCCGTTGTTGTTCACGGCGCCGGTATCGGGGTCGATGTTGCCGCCGATAAAGCCATGGGAAATGCTGCCGTCTGCCTGGATGGCCTCGCTGCTGATGCCCGAGATCAGCTCGCGCGAGCGGTAATCACGGCTGCTGAGCACGCCCTTGAGTACCCAGTCGTTATCGAAGGTATGGGCAAGTTCTGCAAAGGCACGCTGGGTTTCCTGGTTGCGCCAGGTCCAGCGGTCGGCGGCGTTGGTGTCACGGTCGAACTTGACCGTACGGCCATCGAGGAAGAACGCGGGCAGTGCGCCGGTGGTGCTGCCGTTGTCGTAGTTTTTCTGCACGTCGTAGCCAAGCGTGAACAGGGTGCTCTCGCTGAGGTCGGCTTCCAGCACGCCATAGAAGGTGTTCTGCTCGCCGGTCAGGTACTCGACGTAACTGTGCTGGGATTGGGTGCCAGCCACCATGCGGCCACGGACATTACCGCTGTCGGTCAACGGGCCGGCAAGGTCGAAGTCGGCCTGGTATTTGTCCCAGGACCCGGCGCCTGCGCCGATATGGCCCTGTAGTTCGGCAGTGGGGCGCTTGCGCACCAGGTTGATGACCCCCGAAGGGTTGCCGGCGCCGTTGACCAGGCCGGTTGCGCCCTTGAGCACTTCGACCCGGTCATAGACCAGGCTGTTGCCGATGCTGTAGTTGTCGCGCAATGAGCCGCCGTCGGAGGACAGGCTGGGCACACCATCGAACTGGTAGTTATCCAGCTTGAAACCGCGCGAATAGAAGGTAAAGGCTTCGGAGCTTTCCTGGTTGACCGTGACACCGGGCGTTTGCTTCAGGACTTCGGAAACACTTTGCAGGTTCTGGTCGTCCATCTGCTGGCGGGTGACCACGCTGATCGACTGCGGGGTTTTGCGCAGGCTCAGGTTCAGGCGTGTGGCGGCGGCAGTTTCGCCGGTGGTGTAAGAGCCGCTTCCCTCGGTGGTCAGGCCCAAACCTTCACCCGTGATGCTGGTTGCGCCCAGTTGCAGCGCCGAACCTGCATCAACCTGGCTCACCAGCACATAGTTGTTGCCCACCAGCAAAGCCTGTAGCCCGGTGCCGGCCAGCAGTTGGGCAAACCCCTGTTCGATACTGTAGCCACCGCGCAGCCCGCTGCTCTGCCGTCCCTGGGTCAGCGCCGCATCGAACGACAGCAGCACCCCGGCCTCGCGGGCGAAGCGGTTCAGGGTCGTCATCAACGGCCCTGGGGCGATATCGTAGACGCGGCTGGCCTGTTCGGCGTGGGCCTGGGCGCCCGTCGACAGCAGCGGGGCCAGCAGCCCGGCATGCACTGCGATGGCGCTGCCAAGCAGCAGGGAGGTGAGGTGTTTTCGGCGTGGGTATGGGCAGCTTGTTGTTCTAGGCATGACAGCTCCTTCAAATGCCTGTTTGGGCGGTTTGCAGGAGAGCTCGAACGAGAGAGGCCAATCCGACAATGCGGTTGAGAAATATTTTCACCTGACATCACGACGTGGCAGGCATCAGCCTGACCCAGTAGCGAGTCCAGGTGCTGACTTTCAGCTGCAGCGCCTCGGCAATCGCCACCAGGGCGCGGTCGGTGTCGTCCAGTGGATACACCCCAGCCAGACGCAGCCCGGCCACGTCGTCACTGCAACTCAGCACGCCGGGGCGGTAGCGCTGCAGTTCGGCCAGGGCGCGGCGCAGCGGCCAGCCGTCGAGCACCAGTTGGCCATCGCGCCATGCCGTGCGAGCCATTTCGGCTGGGCGTGGCTCTGGCAGCAGCCCGTTGTCGAAGGCCAGGGCCATGCCTGCTTCAACCCGCACCTCATGGGCGCTCGCGGCGTTGTGCACCGCAACGGCGTGTTCGATAACGGACAGCTCGGTGCAGTCGGCATGCAGGCGCACGGTGAAATCAGTGCCCAGGGCGCGCATGTCGCCATGTACCGTGCGCACCCGCAGCGGGCGAGAGTCAGCGGCGGTGTGTACGGCGATTTCGCCTTCGACCAGGACGATCAGGCGCTGCTCTGCGCTGTACCGGATATCGACCACAGAGGCTGTATTGAGCGTCAGCCGCGTGCCATCCTGCAGGGTCAGGCTGCGGCGTTCGCCGGTCGCGGTACGCACATCGGCCAACCAGATGGGGGCGTTGCGATAGCCTGTCCAGGCTACCCCGGCCAGCCCCACACCGAGCACCAGCGTCTTGAGCACCTTACGCCGTCCCGTCCCGATCTGTCCTGCGGCAAGGGTATGCCGTGCCAGCGGGCCATGCACGCCCGCAAGGCCTGCCTGCAATTGCTCCAGGCGCCCCCAGGCCCAACCGTGCAAAGGCGCTTCGTCAAGCCAGGCTTGCCACTGTGCCCGGTTTTCGGCGCAGTCAGGCGCTGCGAGAAAGCGCGCATGCCAGTGTGCCGCTTCGCGCAGGGCCTGGCGCTGGTCGGCGGGGTTCACAGTTGCGCATCAAAAGCGAACAGCAGGCAACGTTCGGTGGCCTTGGCCATGTACTTCGTCACCGAACTGACCGACACACCGAGGCGCTGGGCGACCTCTGGGTAGGTCAGGCCATCGAGTTGCACGTACAGAAAGGTGTCACGCACTTTCTGGCCCAGCCCGTCGAGCATGGCGTTCAGTTGCATCAGGGTTTCCAGCATCAGCAGGCGTTGTTCGGGCGAGCACTCTTCGAGTACCGGCTGGCTGGCGAGGAACTCCAGGTAGGCCTGCTCAAGGTTGCGTCGGCGCAGCTGGTCGATCATCACTCGCCGCGCCACGGTGGCCAGAAAGCTGCGAGGCTCTGCCAATGGCTGGCGTAGCGCGCTGCTGATCAGGCGCAGAAAGGTGTCCTGGGTAATATCGGCCGCCCGGTCTGCATTACCCAGGCGCCTGCGAATCCAGCCTTGCAGCCATTGGCTGTGGTCGCGGTACAGGGCGTGCATCTCATCATGCCGGGCTGATGCGGGCGGCTGGGGGTAGGGCACCTGGATCTTCCTGATTATAAAGTGCGGATAAGAATTGATCGCAATTATAGGGGTATCAGGATGCTTTGCAATCTCAGTCAGTTTGAGGCACTGCGCTGCAGGGCGCGTACCACGAGGCAGCAGAATCGAGGTGAAGGTGTTTCTGCTGCTTGGGCAGGACAGGCGTATCAAGCGTGCCCAGCGCTATCGATATCCAGTCGGCAAACTCACCTTGGGTGCGTGACCAGAACAGGGTCGAGGCGCACTCCACGCAAAACTCCCGCGCTACCAGCGGCGAGGACGCATAGGCCTTGATACTGGTGGCGCCGCGAAGGATGCGCAGCATGCTGCGAGGAACACTGCCGTAAGAAGCGAATGCTGCCCCGTGCCCTTTGCGGCACTGGCTGCAATGGCAGTGGCTCACGGCCTTTGGCGGGGTAAGCAGCAGGTAACTGACCGCTGCGCACAAGCAGCTTCCTTGGTATGCCTCTTTCACTGGCGCTTCCGTGCAGGTGGAAAACGCCAGCGTAACCGCCTCGGCCTGATGAGTGGACCGTTGCAAGCCTGCACGCCTGCTTCGGCGTCAGCACGGTATCGATTACGAGCATGCAAAATTATTTTTGTGCCGGTGCATCCAGAACGGCACCCGATGGGTAGTTCTTATCAGGCAGTCGGTGATTGCCTGACCCATGACCCCACGGAGTTCGCCCCATGATCATCAAGCCCGCTTTCTCCCTGCTCGCCGCCTGCCTTGTACTTGCGTCTGCACCCGCCCATGCCCAGTCGGGCGTCCCGGACGCCGTCAAGGTACCCGACGGCCACGCCATCATGCTGGAAACCGTCGGTGTCGGTGAGATCACCTACGAATGCCGCGACAAGGCCAATGCGCCAGGCCAGACGGAGTGGTTTTTCGTCGGGCCCAAGGCGGTGCTCAATGATCGCAGCGGCAAACCTGTAGGTGACTATTTTGGTCCTCCGGCCACCTGGCAGGCCAAGGACGGTTCGAAAGTGACCGGCACCCAGCTTGCCGTCGCCCCGGCGGCCAAAGGCGATATCCCGTATCAACTGGTCAAGGCCAACCCTGCCGAGGGCAAGGGCGCGATGCAAGGGGTCAGCTACATCCAGCGCCTGGCGACGCGCGGTGGCGTAGCGCCTGCCATGGACTGCACGGCGCAGAGCAAAGGCGCGCAACAAGTAGTCAAGTACCAGGCGGACTACGTGTTCTGGTCGGCCAAGTGACGAGGGCTTGAGCGGCAGGCCAGCGATTGATCATCTACGCTGCTGGACGTGCCCCAGGCCGGTAAGGCAGGGCACCGTCCAGGTTTCATGATGAAGGAACGACCCCATTTTGAATTCGCCCGTTGTTCCATTTGATTTCGAGGGCTGTCTTGCCGCTTGTGCCCAAGGAGACCGCCGTGCCTTGCAGGCGCTCTATGAGCATGAGGGGGCGCGTTTGCTGGGCGTCGCACGGCGCATCGCGCGCGATCAGGCGAGCGCGGAGGATATCGTTCACGATGCCTTTGTGCGTATCTGGACACGTGCTGCCAGCTATGACCCGTCGCGCGGTTCAGCCCGGGGCTGGGTCTACAGCATTACCCGTCACCTGGCACTGAACTTCGTGCGTGACGGCCGCTGGGAAACCGACCTGGACGAGACTGGCATGATCGCGGCTGTAACCCTGGCCCCGGAGCTGGACGACCTGCAATTGTGGTCAGGCTCGGCGAAAATCTATCGCTGCCTTGAGCAACTGCAACCCGCCCCCCAGCGTTGCATCCTGCACGCGTATGTGGACGGTTGCAGCAATGCCGAAATCGCAGCGCTGCTGGGTGCGCCGCTAGGCACCGTGAAGGCATGGATCAAGCGAAGCCTGAAGGCCCTGCGGGAGTGCATGACATGAAGCGTACCCCAGGTGATGACAGCGCCGAGGACCTGGACGACCTGGCAGCCGAGTACGTGCTGGGTACCTTGAGTGGCGAGCAGCGTGCTGCCATGCAGGACCGGTTGAAAACGGAGCCGGCCGTACGCGCCGCAGTGGATGCCTGGGAGGCCCGCCTGCTCGAACTGACCACGCAGGCTGAACCCATCACGCCAAGCCACCGCTTGTGGGGCCGGATCGAGCGCAGCCTTGAAGAGGCTCAACCGTCCGGGCAACCACGCGCTGGCTGGTGGCAGCGGCTTGGACTCTGGCAGGGCTTGAGCGCTGCGGGGTTGGCCGCGAGCTTGCTTCTGGCCTTGGCGCTGCTGACCAAGACACCGCCTGTGACCACCTACATGGTGGTGCTGGTAGCGCCGTCGGGGCAGGCCCCGGGGTGGGTAGTGCAAGCCAACGATGCGAGCATGATCGAACTGATCCCGCTTGGCGTGGACGATGTGCCCGAAGGCATGACCCTGCAGTTCTGGACCAAGGGCGAGCAGTGGCGCGCACCTGTTTCGCTGGGGTTGGTCAAACCGGGCGAACAGTACCGCGTGCCGCTGACGCGCTTGCCTGCGCTTGAGCCGAATCAGCTGTTCGAGCTGACCCTTGAGAAAGCGGGCGGCTCCCCGACCGGTGCTCCAACGGGCCCGGTGAAGTTCATTGGGCGCGCGGTGAAAGTCATATGAGCCCCTGAGGTCTCTATCGTACACAAGCGGCTTGACCCTGAAGTGGCTACAACCCTCACGCTGGTAGCCAGTTTCTCTCTACCGGGCATTCATCATGGACAACCGTATTCCTCCGCCGCTGGTCGCTACCCTGTTCGGCCTGTTGGCGTGGTTCGCAGCTCGACACTTGCCGGGAACACTGGAGCTGACTCTCGAATGGCGCATTGGCCTTGCGCTGTTGGTATTGCTGGCAGGCGTAGCGGTTTGCCTGGCCGGCGTGCTTTCCTTCCGTCACGCACGTACCACAGTCAACCCGCTGAAGCCTGAAACGGCTTCGGCCCTGGTCAGCTCGGGCGTTTACAGGTACACACGCAACCCCATGTACTTAGGATTCGCCACAGTGCTGATAGCCTGGTCGATCTTTCTCGCCTGGCCGCCAGCGCTGCTGGGCGTGCTGGGCTTCGTGATCTACATGAACCGCTTCCAGATCGGGCCGGAGGAGCGGGCCCTTGCCAGCCTTTTCGGGAGGGAGTTTGCGCAGTACTGCAAACAGGTCAGGCGTTGGCTGTAGAAACGAAACGTCTACCATCTTGCCAGTGGCCGCTCTCGATCCAATGCCACCTTCCTGAGACGCAGCCAGTGCTCTTCTCCACGGGGATAAATGAGCCCGCTTGATTACGAATTCTTCAAGATGGCCTCAAAATGCGACTGACCTACGATGCTCAGCCGTGGCAACCACCTTGCCGCGCTTGAGCACCTGCCATACGGTGTGAATGCATTGCGGATGTTGTTGGTGGCCAGGCAAACCGTGACACCGCCGTCGCGCAGTGCACGCACCGGTGTCAGGGTGCGTCTGACATTGTGACTGTCACCCCGAGCCCCCAGGTGCAGGTCGGTGGCGGGCAGGCACATCACGCTGATGTCGGCCTCACGTAGCAACGCAATCACCTGTGCCCGTCGCGCTGGCGAGGCGGCGGCCAGGCTGGTCAGATGCCCAACGCAGACGCGCCCGTGGTAGCCTTCGGCAATGGTTCGACGTGCCACGTACTCGATGGTCATGTGCTCGGCGTCATCGGCGAAGTCCTGGTGCAAGTCGATGTCTTTGCCGTAGCGCTTGGCCAAGTCAAAGACGAAATCTATGTGCTCCAGCGGCGACACGTCGTTGTAGGGAATGCCGCCCACCACATCGGCCCCCATCTCCATTGCCTGGGCCATCATGGCCTGCATGCCAGGCAGCTTGAGAATGCCTTCTTGCGGAAACGCCACGACCTGGATGTCGATCACCTCGCGGAATTGCTCGCGCAACTCCAGCACCACTTCGAGCCCGGTGAAGCCTTGGGCGGGTCGAACTCGGCATGGGCACGCACATGCGTGGTACCGGCCTGAACCAGTGCGCGCAGCACCTGGATCGAACGTTCGCGGATATCCTCACGGGTCAGTGTGGGCTTCAGTTCGGCGGTGACAGCGATCGCTTCCTTCAAGGTGCCGGAACGGTTGGCCTTGCGCTGCATCACGTTGGCTTTTTCCAGGTGCAGGTGGCCTTCGACAAACCCAGCCACAAGCACTTTGCCGTGCGGTGTGTGTCGACATGGTGCACGTCCTTAGCAGAGCGGTTCTGATGCAGCAGAAAACTCAGCGCCCCGTGCAGTTTGAGATTACAGAGCAAACTCGGCTGGCCCTACAGGCCTGGATACATCAAGCCCATCTGCACAGCGAGGATTGTCTTTTCCCAAGCCGGCTACACGCCTCAGAGCACCTATCCACCCGGCAGTATGAATCGCCCTTGGTTTGGTAGACACCCCGAACGACTGCAAAGGGTCGAAAGCGGTCATTCCCGGTCGACGGTTTGCGACCTAGTGCTGGCGGTGGTCAGTGTTGAGTCAGTCAGTCGTTCACCTCGACATTTGCGGCGCCTGTGAGTTCGAGCGCCGCCCGCGCGGCGCATCGCGAGCTCTGCTCGCTCCTACGTTTGTTTTTGGCCAGTAACGCCTGTGACACGCGCGCGCGACCGCCGGGTTTGTACGACGCACCATCGCGTCATGCGCCCGTTCGCGCGCCAATCCCCCAGGCATGATTGGCCCGAAATAAACGTAGGAGCGAGCAGAGCTCGCGATGCGCCGCGCGGGCGGCGCTCGATTTCCCAGGCGCTGACGATGTCAGGGCGAACACATCGACACACCGCCCTTACCAAACCGCTTCAAGCAACCGGTAGCGAATGCTTGGCCGACGCCCTACCACACTCGGACGACCCCCGCGCCAACGCAGCGGGCAGTGCCCAGTCAGCCCTGTCCCGTTCCAGCAACAGCCGGAAGTTGGCCGAAATGCTTTCGACCATCTCCGCATCTCTGACCGGGTCCAGCCCCGGATAAGGCTTGCCCTGATACTCCCCGTCATGGGTCAGCACCGCTTCGACACGTTCGCCGCTGGCCGTGTACAGCGCCTTGATCAACTGGGCCTCGCGATCTTTGCTGGCGTTGCCGTGCAGCGCATAGTGAATGGCCAGCGCCGCCCCATACGCCAGCGCAGGCGTTTGAATGCCATGCTTGCGGGCCAGGTCGATGCTGCTGAGGATGCGCTCGTTACGCTGCAATTTACGCATGGGGTCGCGCCCAACCCGCACGCAAGGGTCCTTGAACGAGGTTTTGCACCGTTCGAGAAACGCATTGGCAAAGCTGCTGACGACCTCTGACATCTGCGGGTATTCGGCCATCAACGCTGGCGCCACTTCCTGATGAATCAGGCGCTGCGCCAGCGCACTGACGCGGGCGTCCCCCATGCCCTGGCCGACCCAGGTGTGCCCCAGCAGGCTCGCATACCAGGCGATGATTGCGTGTGGCCCATTCCATAAGCGGTTCTTGATGATCTGGATCTGGGTAATGTCTGCGACCGTTTTTACCTGGCGCAGCCGCTCCAGCAAATCACTGCCACGCTCCACGTACAGCGGCATGTCGGGCTCGCTGTTGAACAGAATCAGGTGCAACTGGCTCATGGCACTGCTGGATTGTGCAAAGGGCCTGAAGTGCCCGATAAGCCGTTCGTATTCAGGGGCTGGCGTGGCGGGTTTGCGGGTGACCGCTGGCTCATCCTCCAGGCTGTTCTTGAAGATCTGCGACTTGATGCGTAACTGCCGAACCAGCGCGTCATTGCTGATCTTGGAAACGATGCGGCTGACCACCGTTTCGGCAAAATGGGTCTTTTCCAGCACCTGCTTGCACACCTGTGGCGTGCACAGCAGCGCCAACTGCGCCTGCACCTGGCGCCGGACGAACGCCGCACCGCCAATCTTGTTCAACACGATCAGTACGGTCAGCTCGCGCCCCCTGCGTTCGAAGCGCCGCAGCAAACCCTTGGCAATGACCTTGGCCTGATGCGCGATGGCCTGCTCGGGCAGGCTCATGCCGACGACTTCGGCGGCGTTGTACATCTCGATTACCGCCTCTTCGTCGTCCATGTCGATCATGCGCACATTGTCGATGGTCTGGTCGAACGCGGTGGCGCCGTAGCGCACGCTGTAGCGGCCGAACGCAGCGACCGATTCGCGGAGCATGCGCGAACGGGTCGCGGCAATGATTTCGCAGGGGCGCGTGTAGCCGTCCCAATGGGACAGCACCTGGGTCAGGTAGCCGCCCCCGATGGCGCCGAAGCCGTGGATGCCGACGCGGAACTGGTTCAGTGAGGCAGGGAACGCCTCGTCGAGCGCCGGCATGCCCAAGTCGGGCACGCACTCGCTCAAGTCGGCGAGGAAGGCGTGCATGCCACGGTAGGCCATGAGCGCGCCGGCCTTGACCTCGGGCGCGGGCGGCTTGATGTCCTCGATCAGGATTGCCTGGCCCCCGGCGCGGATCGCTGAGAGCAGGCCATTTTCTGAGTCCTCGACCATGAAGCACTGGCCGGGTTGGCAATTGAGCGCGCGGGCGGCGTGCAGGAAGATTTCTGGGTGGGGTTTGCCTTGGCTGACTTCGTCGCCGCAAACGGTGATGTCGAAGTACTTGAGCACGTTGGCGTTGATCAGGTACTCCTCGGCGATGGCGCGGCGGCTGGACGTGGCGACCGCCAGGGTCAGGCCGGACTTGCGCAGGCGCTCCAGCACCTCGAGCAGGCCGGCTTTGATCGGCACGCCATGGTTGCGCACGTACGCCAGTTCGAGCTCATCGGCGCGCTGGCGGATCTGCGCATAGGGGAAGTCATCGCCGTTGTGAGCCTTGGCGAGGGCCTCGGCCTTTTTCGCGCTCAGGCCCAGCGAGCCGATCAGCGTTTGCTCGCTCAAGGCGGTGCCGAAGATTTCCAGCGAAGCTTGCTTCAGCGTCCTGAAACGCAGGCGCTCGGTGTCGAACATCGTGCCATCCATGTCGAAGATGGCGCTGTGAATTTTCTTGCCCTGAAACATGATCATGGGTGTTGCCCCTTTTTTTGCGTGAGACATCCCGCCTTCAGCCACTGAATGGCGAGGCCGGTGCGATGACGGCGTGTGGGCGGTCAGGTAGGGGGCATGCGATCGACAGGGGGGCGCTCGGGGTTGACCCAGAGGTAGGGCGGGACGGCGCGGGGTGTGCAGAGGAGGGTGGCAAGCTTCGCGGCCAGGCGGGCGCCTGGTTTGACGTTGACGTCACGCCCACTGGCTGCTGCTTGGCTTGCAGGCAATGGGCGCACGTAGCGATGGATACGTGTGATTCCAAGCATAAGGTGCTTATCTTCCTTTTCTGATGACTGACGTTCCTTTTTTACCCTTGCACGTATGCGCCGCCACATGCAAGGCGCCGGCAACAATCGTGCGGTTACCGCACACAAGCGCCTCAGGGCCACTCAAGCCCGCAGCGGGCACTCCGATACCTGCTCACCCGCCATCGAAATCCCGATGAGAAGGGGTGCCAACAGGACCATGAGGAGTACTGCCCGTATGTTTGCCGACCTGAAGATCCGCACCGGAATGTTCTGGGTGCTGTCGCTGTTCAGCCTGACCTTGCTGTTCTCCACCGTCAGCGCCTGGCGCGCGGCGGTGGGCAGCGATGAGCAGATCAGCGAACTGGACCAGACCGCGCACCAGTCGGACCGGTTGAACAATGCGTTGCTCATGGCGATCCGCGCCAGCGCCAACGTGTCCTCGGGTTTCATCGAGCAACTGGGCGGCCACGATGAGAGTGCGAACAAGCGCATGGCGCTGTCGGTCGAATTGAACGACAAGAGCCAGAAACTGGTCGATGAGTTCGTCGGCAACGCCCGCGAACCTGCGCTGCATGCGGCGGCCAAGGAACTGCAGGCCACCTTCGCCGACTACGCCAAGGCGGTGGCGGGGCAGCGTGAGGCGGTGCGGCAGCGCTCGCTGGAGCAGTACTTCAAGGTCAACACCGATGCCGGCAATGCCATGGGCCGCCTGCAGGCGCTGCGTCAGCAACTGGTAGCCACCTTGAGCGAGCGCAGCCAGCAGATCATGCTCGAGTCCGACCGCCGTCTGGAGCGCGCACAACTGCTGAGCCTGGGGCTGCTGGGCGTGACGTTGCTGCTGGCGGCGCTGTGCTGGGCGTTCATTGCACAGCGTGTGTTGCACCCATTGCGTGAAGCTGGCCAGCACTTTAAGCGCATCGCCGGCGGCGACCTGAGCGTGCCGGTGGTGGTGCAGCGGCGCAACGAAATCGGCCAGCTGTTCCACGAACTGGAGCGCATGCAGCAGAGCCAGCGCGAAACCCTCGGCAAGCTCAGCAGCTGCACACAACAGCTGGCTGACGCGGCGACGGCGCTGAACACCGTTACCGAGGAAAGCGCCAATAACCTGCGCCAGCAGGGCCAGGAGCTGGAGCAGGCTGCCACTGCCGTCACCGAAATGACCACGGCGGTCGAGGAGGTCGCACGTAACGCCGTCTCCACGTCCGAGACCACGCAGGCATCGAATCAACTGGCCGAAAAAAGCCGCCGGCAAGTCAACGAGAATATCGACGGTACCGAGGCCATGACCCATGAGATTCAGGCCAGCAGTGGGCACCTGGAGCAGCTGGTGGGGCAGGTGCGGGACATCGGCAAGGTGCTGGAAGTGATCCGTTCGGTGTCCGAGCAGACCAACCTGCTGGCGCTCAACGCCGCCATCGAGGCCGCCCGCGCCGGTGAGGCCGGGCGTGGTTTTGCGGTGGTAGCGGACGAGGTGCGTACGCTCGCCTACCGCACACAAGCATCGACCCAGGAAATCGAACAGATGATCGGGCGCGTGCAGCAAGGTACCGAAGCCGCGGTTGCATCAATGCAGGCCAGCACCAGCCGGGCCCAGTCGACCCTGGACATTACTCTGGCGTCGGGGCAGGTGCTGGAAGGCATCTACAGTGCCATCGGCGAGATCAACGAGCGCAACCTGGTGATCGCCAGTGCGGCGGAGGAGCAGGCCCAGGTGGCGCGGGAAGTGGACCGGAACTTGCTGAATATTCGCGAGTTGTCGAACCAGTCGGCGACCGGGGCGCAGCAAACCCGTGCGGCGAGCCAGGCGCTGTCGGGCCTGGTGGGGGAAATGACAGCGCTGGTAGGGCGGTTCAGGGTGTAAGCGCGACATTCCGAAGTTGCCGAAGGACCACCCGGTCAGCGTCCGGTGAAGGGCGGTTAAGTGTTGGCTGCCCGACGCCGCAGTAAAGTATCGATAGCCCGGATTGCGAGGGGATACCCGTCAGCGCCCATGCCGCAGATCACTGTATTGACCACGCCAGACATGATCGAGTGGCGGTGCAGTTCGTCCCGTGCATGAATGTTCGACAGGTGCAGTTCGACCAGCGGTGTGTCGAGTAATTTCAGCGCATCCAGTACTGGAATCGAGTGAAACGAAAGGCCGGCCGGGTTGATGATCACTGCAGCGCCTTGCTCGAAGGCTTCCTGAATCCAGTCGACCATGACGCCTTCGTGGTTGGTTTGGCGAAAGTCGCATATCAGGTCAAGTTCCAGCGCCAGGCTTTCACTGCGTTGGCGGATTTGCTCAAGCGTGGTGTGGCCGTAGATGTGCGGCTCACGGCGACCCAGCAGGTTCAAGTTAGGGCCGTTAAGGATGAAAACGGTGCGATTCATGATTGTCCTGCTGCGTTATTTGGAAAGAAGGGTGGTAGCGCGGGCTTCGACGGTGTCGTCTTCGGCGACGGCGTTCAGGTCGATGCCGCGGGTTTCCCGGCCGGTGATGATCATCGCCAGCGAGATCAGGTTGATCACCGCGCACAGCGTCACCAGCGGCCACGGCGAGTTGTTCGACTGGCTCATCAGCCACACGGCGATCATCGGCATTGGGCCACCGATCACCAGATTGGCGCCTGTGTAGGCCAGTGCCGAGCCCGAGTAGCGGACCTGGGTAGGAAACGCTTCGGCGAAGGCCACAGGCTGGATGCCGCTTTGGAACTGGGTGAAGCCCAGGAACAGCCCCATGATTGCCATGATGGCGGGGACGTTCAGGGTGTTGAGGATTGGGAAGTAGACGAACAGGATCAGCAACGTCATGCACGAACCCAATGCCAGCGCCTTTTTACGCCCCCAACGATCGGACAGATAACCACCGGCAAGCGCACCGAAAATCGCGCACATGTTAGCCACCATCAGCGACATGAACCCTGTCGATTGGCTAAAACCGAGGTGCTTGGTCAGGTAGCTGAGGGAGAAAATCACGATCAAGTAGAACAGCGCAGCGGGTGAGCAGAAGAACAGCATCAGTCGCAGGATGGTTTTGTAATGGCTGCTCACGGCTGATGTGAGCGGGCTCTTTTCCTGTTTGAGCGGGGCCTTCTTCAAGGCCACGAAGGCCGGGGTTTCATCGACTTTCAGGCGGATGAAAATTGCGACGATTACCAGGACGAAGCTCATCAGGAACGGGATTCGCCAGCCGAAGCTCTCGAACTGCTCGCTTGAAAGCGTCGCTGCCAGGCCCATCAATACGCCGTTGGCCAAAATCTGGCTAAGGGGTGAGCACAGGCCGAGCATGCCGGAATAGCGCCCGCGACGATCGGGGGAGGCGTGTTCCAGCGCCATCAGTTGCGCGCCAGTGGACTCGCCACCCAGTGCGAAGCCTTGAATGATCCGCAGCAGCACCAGCAGGATCGGCGCCCAGATACCCACCTGGCCGTAGGTGGGCAACAACCCCATCAGTACCGAAGCCAGGCCCATCATGGTTACGGTGGCCAGCATCAAGTTGCGGCGGCCGAGTTTGTCACCGAGGTAGCCACAGGTAATGGCGCCCAGGGGCCGGGCGGCCAGGCCGACACCGAACGTTGCCAGCGAAGCGAGCAGGCCTGCGGTGGGTTCCATCGCGGGGAAAAACAACTTGGGCAGAATGGTCGCGGACATCGCGCCATACAACGTGAAGTCGAACCATTCCAGGGCTGTGCCAATGGTGGCGGCGGTCACCGCTTTGCGAGGCATGCGCGAATCATGAGGCGCGTCACTGATTGTGCTCATAAGGGGCTCGTCATTGTTTTTATGGTGTCGGAATACCCATACGATTCCGCTCGGGCTATGCAGTGGAAAGGAATCGTCGAAGTGAATAGACGTTAGCGCATCCTGCTTGCAGAATAATTATCGAAATCACGATAAATAGATAAGCCAGCCTTATGGGTAGCGATTATGGAACTGCGTCACCTTAGAGCGTTTGTGGTCGCCGCTGACCTGCAGCACTTCAGCCGGGCGGCAGAGCAACTGGGCATTGCGCAACCGGCACTGAGCCAATTGATGCGAACGCTTGAGTCCGAGCTCGGGCTAACGCTGTTCCGGCGGGAGAACCGCGGCGTGGCGTTGACCGCTGCTGGCGAGGCGTTCCTGCCTCACGCGCGGCAGTCCATCGAGGCCAGCGAACGGGCAATGGCTGCGGCCCGGCGTGCCAAGCGGGGGGAGGTGGGCGAAATCAACATCGGTTACCACTCGGCATTGTTCGAAGCCAATTTGCCGCAATTGCTCCGGCATTACTTCAGCACGTTCCCCGAGGTCAAGGTGTCGCTGGTCGACGCCGGTATTCGCGCGCAGTTCGACATGTTGCTCGACCACAAACTCGACCTGGCCTTTGCCCGGGTGTTCAAGGACCACCTGCCGGACCGTCTGCGCACCCACCCATTCAGCCAGTCCAGGCTCGTCCTGCTCATCCCGGACAACCATGAATTGGCCGACCGCTTCAGCGGGGACCTGTCGACCCTGCGCCACGAAAAGTTCGTGTTTCTCCAGGACAGCACCGGCATCGGCCTGACCTCCCACACCCTCCAAGCGTGCCGGCAGCACCAGTTGCACCCGCAGAACATCATGTATGTGCCGTCGCTGATGAGTATTCCCGGGCTGGTGGCCGCCGGCATCGGCCTGAGCATCGTGCCCGAAACCATGACCCGGCTGACCATGCCGGGCATCCGCATCGTGCCCCTGGCGCAAGCGGAAATGGTCAGTGAACTTTCGCTGATTTCACGGATTGACGAGCGTTCGCGTGCAGTGCTGCACTTTATCGAAGAGGCTCATGGGTGGGGGCTCGGCGGCCCGGCACCGGGCGGGCAGGGCTCGGCCTACTTCAGCGGGACGTAGATATCCGTTTGCCATTGCTCCAAGGGCGTTTCCGGGTACGCGCTCAGGTAATGGAAGAACAGCGGATGGTCGCGCAGCTCTTCGTTGCTCGACGGCAACCAGTCACGATAAAGCGGGTAGATGGTTTCGCCAATGTAGTCAGGCGAACCGGTATGCCGAACCACCGCGCAGCGCCCTGCCGGGATAAGCCGTTCGTGCACGCCGAAATCGTTGGGCTGCACAGCCTCGTCTATCTCGCCGCAAACGGCGAAGCGGAAGGCGTGCAACGGTGTGGTGTCGGGGTTGTCGAAGGGGATGCCGAAGGTGCGGCTGCTGGCCACTGGCGATTGGCCGCTGTGCATGCGCCATTGGCGAAAACGCGCGACGCTTTCGCCGACTAGGGCGGGCGCACCTCGGTGTTCGAGCGCGGCTACGCGGGTTTCGGTGAAATCCACGATACGGATCTGCATGGTGATACTCCTGGAACGATGGGGAACAACGAATACCGCACTCCAGGCCTGCCAGTTCGGGGCCTTGGCGAACACGCTCGGCGCCATGCCGAAGGCACGCTTGAAGGCTCTGGAAAAGGCTTCGGGGCTTTCGAAACCAGCGCCAAATGCGGCCTCCAGCACGGACGTTGCGGGCGAGGCGACCAATTGGTGCGCCGCGCGTCGAAGCCGCATCAGTTGCACATAGCGTGAAACCGGAACGCCCATGAACGCCGTGAACTGCCGATGGAAGTGAAACGCCGAGAAGTTGGCGATGCGACTCAGTGCATTCACCGACAGGTCATCTTCGAGATGGTTGTCGATGTAGGCAAGCACGGCTTCGAACCGTTTTGCGTAGGTAGGGCTGTGCTGTGAGTCAGTCAACGAACGGAGCCTCTGGAAAGTGCGGTGAGCGCTAGCATCCTGTGTCCAGGCATCGAGGTGCCTAGCCGTGATTGCTCTTTCGGGCAGTCGTGTTGACCATAGCGTGGATGGCACCGAGTTTGCCGGTGCTTTCGGTCAGATCGCTCCCCCGTCATGAAGTGAAAAACCGCTGTCGCGGGATGAGAAGTGGCCGCAGCCACGGCTGCCTTAGAGTCGGAGCACAACACAACCGTGCCCGGAATCAAGAGCCGCCATGAGCAGATCCACGCAAACGAACGAGACCGTCACCCCCAGCCAGCCTCTGGCAGGCAACCCCCTGGTCAGCATGCGCCCGGCCGACCTGGCCAGTTCAGCCGGCTACCTGCTCAAGGCCGTAGGCACCTCGCCGCTCAAGGCGGGTGCCCATGTGGGGGGCTACCTGAAGGCGCTGCGCGGCATCGTCGCAGGCAACACCAGCATCGCGCCAGACCCGAAGGACAAGCGCTTCGCCGACCCGGCCTGGCAATCCAACGCCTTCCTGCGCGCACTGTTGCAGAGTTACCTGGCTGGCCAGGCAGAGCTGACCCGCTTCATCGAGGCCACCGACCTGGCTCCGCTGGAAAAAAGCCGCGCCCGCTTCGTCGCAGCACAGATGGCCGATGCCTTGGCACCGAGCAACTCCCCGCTGACCAACCCCGCGGCGCTGCGCAAATTGGTGGACACAGGCGGCATGAGCATGGCCAGGGGCATCCGCCACTTCGGCCAGGACATGCTGAATAACCGCGGCCTCCCGAGGCAGGTCGACAGTACGCCATTCACGGTGGGTGAAAACATCGCCACGGCCAAGGGCGAGGTGGTGTTTCGCTGCGAAATGTTCGAGCTGCTGCAGTTCGCGCCCACCACCGAAAAGGTCTTTGCCCGGCCCTTGGTCATGTCGCCGCCGCAGATCAACAAGTACTACGCCATCGACCTGTCGCCGGAAAAAAGCCTGGTCAAGTGGATACAGGACAGCGGCGTGAGCCTGTTCGTCATCAGTTGGCGCAACCCCACCCGCGAGCACTGCGACTGGGGCTTGTCCGATTACGCGCTGTGCCTCGATCAGGCGGTGGACGTCGCGCGTCGAATTACCCGTAGCCCGGATGTAAACATGTGGGGCTCCTGCTCGGGCGGCATCACCCTGGCAGCCTACCTGGGCTGGCTGGCGGCCCGTGGTGAGGGCCACAAGGTGGCCAATACCAGCTGGGCCGTGTGCGTGCTCGACACGGCGTCGGCGCTTAACGACACCACCTTGGGTATGTTCACCACGCCGTCCGCCCTGCGCGCGGCCAAGGCCAGCTCCCGGCGCAAGGGTGTGCTCAGTGGCCAGGACATGGGCCGCATGTTCGCCTGGATGCGCCCGAACGACCTGATCTGGAACTACTGGGTCAACAACTACCTGCTGGGCAACCCGCCGCCGGCATTCGACATTCTCGCCTGGAACGACGACACCACGCGGCTCCCCGCTCAGCTGCACGCTGACTACCTCGACCTCATCCAGCAAAACCCCTACAGCAACCCCGGCACCCTGGAGATTGACGGCGAGTTGATCGACATGACCCAGGTAACGGTGGGCGCCTATGTGGTGGGCGGCACTACCGACCACATCACCCCCTGGCAAGGCTGCTACGGCACCGCCCGGCTGTTCGGCGAGGACACGACCTACGTGCTGTCCAATGCCGGCCACTTGCAAAGCCTGGTAAACCCACCCGGCAACCCCAAGTCGTTCTACTACGCGGCGCCCGCCGCCGCCGAGGCGCCGGAAACCTGGCTGCAGAACGCCGGGGAGCGCCAGCAAGGCAGTTGGTGGCCGCATTGGCGCGAATGGATTGGGCAGCGTTCCGGCGAAAGCCTGGCGGCGCCAAAGAAGCTGGGCTCGCGCAAGTACCGGCCGCTTTGCCCTGCGCCGGGTACTTATGTCATGGAGCGTTGAGGCTGCCTTTTCTTCCTGACGCTGACCCGATGCCAGCCGTCGGCTTCAGCGTCTTGCGCAGGTCGGGTGTATAGTGCTGCCCCGAATTCGACGTGCATTCATGGAGGAACAATTGCGAATCTACATTACGGGTGCTTCCTGTGCCGGTGTGACCACCTTGGGTAAAAACCTCGCGACCGTGCTGGGTGCGCGGCATGTCGATGTCGATGATGCTTACTGGATGCCCACCGACCCACCTTTCACGACCAAGCGGCCTGTCCCTGACCGCGTGAAAGTGATCCAGCAAAAGCTCGGTGACCAAGATTGGGTACTGACCGGTTCCTGCATGGTGTGGGGCGATGCGCTGCTTGCGCACGTCGACCTGACCGTGTTCGTCGTCACCCCCACGCCCATTCGCCTTGAACGGCTGGCCGCGCGTGAAAAAGAGCGCTTTGGCGATCGGATTGCACCGGGTGGCGACATGCACGGGATCCACACGGCCTTCCGCGAATGGGCCTCGCAGTATGACGACCCTAACTTCTCGGGGCGCAACCGAGCGTGGCACGAGGCGTGGTTGGCAGAGCAAACGTCTGAAGTGTTGCGGGTTGACGGAACAAGCAGTGAAGAGCACATGGTTGCGGCTGTTTTGCACGCATTATCTTAAGCAGATCAGTCACTCGAAGCTGGCGCGGGGCTTAGGCGGACCCAGTTGACGAGCATGCAGCGTCCTTATCGCGCAGAAGGGCAAGATCCAGGTTCTCACTGCCAATACAATCGCAGTACCGCCAACGACGCCACGCCAATCGCGACGGTGAACAGCATCGGCAAGCGCCATGCGGCAACCAGCGTGATGCCCAGCGCAATCAACTCTTCAGGATTGGCCTGGCGGTGGCGGTGGTCACCCGCTGCAGCTTGCCGGCGCACCTCAAGGTGCTCGACCTACGGCACGGCCTGCCGGACCTGCCGGTGGCGGAGGTGGTACTGACCCACAGTCGAGACTCCGCAGGTTCACGCGCCGCCGATGCGTTGCGCGACCCGCTGTGTAACTGATCAGCGTTGGCCCGTATGCTGCTGTCTGGATTGCCTGGTGAAGAACATGCCCCCTGAAAACGCGCTCCCCCTGGTGTTGATCCCAGGCTTCATGCTGGACGAAACGCTCTGGGATGAAGTGGTCGAGAGCCTGCCCGCTACGTGTGAGGTCCACCGGGCCAACCTGCTCGAGGGGCAAACCCTTGCGCAGATCGCCCGCCATGTCGTGGCAAGTGCGCCGCCTCGTTTCGTCCTCGTTGGTTTTTCCCTTGGGGGCTATGTGGCGAGATCAATCGTGCAGCAATGCCCAGATCGTGTAGCTGCCCTGATACTGATCGCTACCTCCCTGCGTGAAGATTCGCCCGAGCGGCAGAAAGCCAAGCAAGCGGCGGTCGATGCGTCGGCTCACGGGCAGTTTCGCGGTTTGAGCCTGGCTGCCATCAGGCAGTCGGTGCATTCGCAGCGTGCTGCGGATAACGCCCTGACTGGCAGAATTCGTGAGATGGGGACACGCATGGGGCATGCGGTATTTGCCACACAGTCGCTGCTGACCAGAGCGGGTGTGGGGCCTCATCAGATCCAGTGCCCGACACTTGTGATTGCGGCAGCGCAGGACGCGCTGAGGCAAGTTGAAGAGGCTGAAGCCTTATGCGGTCACATCCCGGGCGCACGCCTCGAGATCATTCAAGGCTCCGGTCATATGATCCCGCTTGAACAGCCTCAAGTGCTGGCACAGTTGATGATGCAGTGGCTCGCGGCAATGCCACAGGCAAGCCCGCTTCTGTAGGAAAGCTCACGTTTCACTGTTCTAGCAGTGCCCGTGTGGGAGCAACTGTCTTGTAGTGGTATGCGGGTCTTCATCGTGCAACAACGCGATGATCCGGACGGGCACGCCATGGCGAGAGCAACCGCTACCAAAGCCTGAAAGTACAGCGCAGGCTCAAGGTGCAGCGTGATTTCTGTAGGAATGGGTTTACACGCGGAGCAGGCACCACCTTGGATGGCACGGGCTTCGCCCGTGTTCGCGGGTAAACCCGCTCCCACAGGGTCAGCAACTCGCTTACGAACTTTGTTCTCTGCTCGACAACGCGGCCCAAAGGGCTGGGTGATCTCCCAGAGGATGGGTTGCCCCCAGACATTTGAACAAGCCCACAGGTGCGGCGCTAGCCTTGGAGGCTACACCGTTCGGGGGGGGAGCGGCGGTGCGGCGATCCGACTTGCCCCGCGAATGGGGCTACGCGTTGTATGGCACCGGCTTCGCCGGTGTTCGCGGGGCAAGCCCGCTCCCACGTAATGAATCAATTTTTATAAATTGCGCGAGACAGTTGCTTCCACAGGTGCGGCGCTAGCCTTGCCGGCTACACCGTTCGGGTGGGAGCGGGCTTGCCCGCGAACACGGGCGAAGCCCGTGCCATCCACCGCGGCGCCTGCTTTGCGGGCAAGCCCCATACCGTATGCTGTGCATCTGCGTTGCCTGGCACGCTTTACCAGTCTTGCGACTGCGGTGCAGGCCCGGCCAGCGCCGGAAACAGCGGCACTACCTCTTCGGCCAGTTCCTGAATGATTTCCCGGGCCGGGCGCCGCGCCATCTGCACGCCCAAGGCCGCATGATTGACCCCAGCCTCGCGCCACTCGCCAAGCAAGTCGATCAGCCCGTTGCGCCCGGTGCGCAGTACATAGCCGCCTTGCTGCGGCGTACGCGGGAAGTTGGGGTCGTCGTCCAAGTCGATCCATTCATTGGTCATGTGCGGGCGGAACCCCCCGCCCGGGATCGCTTCGCGCCAGGCGCGGATTTTTTCGGCCAGGCGGCGTGGGCCCAGGATGTTATGGGTGGCGTCGGGGTAGGTCAGCCAGCCATCGGCGTGCTCGCCAAGCCACTGCAGGGTCTGGCGCGAGGAGCCGGTCACCACCAGGGGGATGCGCCCTGACACAGGCCTGGGCAACAGCCGGGCGTTACTGAGCTGGCCCAACGGCGACTGAATAGGCCCTGGGTGCTCGGCCAACAGTTGGCGGAAGTAGTCCACGCTGTGCGCAAAGCGCTCGCCGCGGCTGCCGTGGTCCAGGCCGTAGGCGGGAAACTCCACGGGGCGGTCGCCTGAGGCAATGCCCAGCACCAAGCGCCCGCCCGACAAGGTATCAACGGTGGTGGCGGCCTTGGCCAGGTCGATCGGGTGGCGCAAGGCAAAGATCGCGCTGCCGGTCACCAGGGCGATCTGCCGGGTGTGCGCGGCCAGGTAAGCCAGATAGGTGAACGGGTCGAATACCTGACCGGCATCACCGAAGGCTGGGTCAAACAACGGCACATCGCGCACCCAGGCTGCGGCAAAGCCCAGGCGGTCGATTTCACCGACCAGCCGCGCCTGCCCGGCCAGGGCCTGCAGGTCGCCGTCATAAAAGCGCTGCGGCATGAAGATACCCAGGGTCAGGTGATCTGGGGCAAACATGCGCCGGTAGCCGGGGTGGTGGGCGAAAGCGTTGGCGTTGACGCCGCAGGTGGCAGCTTTAGCGTTCATGGCTGTTCCTGGGTTGTGGGCGTTCATGGGCCGGTGGCCGGAGCTGGCAGGCGGATGCCGCGTTGCACGGCGGGGCGCTGCTCCACCTGCTGGTACCACCGCGTCAGGTGGCGGTGCGGGCTGAAGTCGAAGCCCACCAGGGCGGCGATGTGCAGCCAGGCGAAAGTCGCGATGTCCGCGATCGAGTAGTGGTCGCCGGCCAGCCATGGGTGGCTGGCAAGGTGCTGGTCGAGGACCGCGAAGGTGCTTTCGGTAAGGCTGCGGTAGCGCTTGAGCGCAGCGGGGTTGGGCGTGGCTTCGAAGCATTCGAAGTGCACGCGCTGGCCGAGCAGCGGCCCCATGCTGGCGCTGTGGTACATCAGCCAGGTGATCGCCGCCCAGCGTGGCTGCGGTGCGGAGTCGAGCAACTGGCCACTGCGCTGTGCCAGGTACAGCAAGATGGCGGCCGACTCGAACAGCACGATGTTGGCGCCGTGGTCGACTAACACCGGAATGCGGCCTGCCGGGTTGAGCGCCAGAAAGCCTGCTTGCAGATGCTCGTCGTGCTCGATGCGAACATGTTCCAGGCGATAGGGCAGGCCCATCTCTTCGAGGGCGATGGTGGCTTTGAAGCCGTTGGGCGAGCTGTCGGTATAGAGCACCAGTGACGGGTCAGGCATATCGAGTAACCTCAGGAAAACTAACGCAAGTTGTTTGGCCTGAGCGCTATGCTATGCAGATGAAGCAAGATACAAAAACGATTGCTTCTACCCTAAGCGTTAGTTTTTCTAAAGTGAGGAATGTAATGGGCGCCGTCCTGCCACTGCTTGCCTTGCGCGCCTTCAGCGAAACCACTCGCCTGGGTAGCTTGAAAGCCGCCGCAGAGCGCATGGGGGTTACGCCAGGGGCCATCAGCCAGCAGATTCGCCTGCTGGAGGACCGCCTAGGCGTCACTCTGTTGACCCGCAGCCGTCATGGCGTGCAACTCACCGAGGCTGGGGCGAGCCTGTACCCAGGCGTATCACGTGGCTTCGGCGACATCGAGCGTGCACTGCTCGACCTTGAAGCCCTGGCCCGCGCCAGCACCCTGACCATCAGCACGCAACCGTCCTTCGCTTCTAGCTGGCTGGTGCCGCGCCTGGCCAGTTTCAGCACGCTGCACCCCGGCATCGAGGTCCGTGTCGAGGCCACGGCGGCGTTGGTCGACTTGCACCGTGACCGTGTCGACATCGCCTTGCGCCATGGCCTGGGCGACTACCCGGGGCTGCAGTCGATACCCTTGCTGGCGCCGGTGCTGTTGCCGGTGTGCAGCCCGGCACTGCTCGCCAGCGGCCCGCCACTGCATGCGCCTGAGGATTGCTTGCAGTACCCGCTGCTGCAGGATGCCGACCGTGCCGACTGGACGCTGTGGTTGCAGGCCCATGGCTTCGAGCCCGACAGCCGCAGCCGGCGCGGGCCGAGTTTTGACGAAGAACTGCTGTTGCTAAGTGCGGCCGCGAGTGGTCAAGGTATCGCCCTGGTTCAGGCGCAACACGCCGAAGAGGGGCTGCGTGACGGCAGCCTGGTGGTGGCCGTGGACCGGCCCTGGCCTTCACGTTTCGCCTACTACCTGGTCGCCCGCAAAGAGCAGTTGAAACGACCACACGTGCGGGCATTCATCGACTGGATCGAGGGGCAGCTGGCTGCAGAAGCAGATTGAACCAGGCTCCGAATTCAGCTGCCGTGAAACCTGAGCCTTCGAATAGCGTCTGAAGCCCACACTGCACGCACATGGAATACAAGGGAATGAATGTAAGCTCCGTCAGCAACTGGTTGGGTCGGCTGAAGGCAAGGCAGGTACCGGCAGGGTCCTGGGCCGAGCAGCGGCGTAATGAAGCCCTCGAACTGATCGCGTCTGCCCGTGATGGCGATACGTGGATCACCCTCAGCCATCACGACAACGGCTTCGTGCGAGAAGTCGCGGTACGGGCGCTGTGCGCCGAGCAAACGCCGCAAGCCTTGCAGGCGCTGATCGAGCGGTTGAATGACTGGGTGCCGCAGGTTCGCGAACTGGCCAAGGCGGGCATTCAGCCTTACCTCACAGGCGCCCATGTGACGTCATTGTTGAGCGCCCTGGAATCAGTGGTGGCGCTGGCTGCGCGCCGGCGGGTCGATCATGCTGCCACCCTGGAACAGGTGTGTGCAGTATTGCAGGGGGCGCAGGTTCGGCGTGAAGTCCACCTTGATTTTCTGACCCGGCAAGGCAAGACCGCGCGTTTTCTGTTTGCGCGCTTGCTGGAAGCCGACACCGAGCCTGCAACCCTGCTGCGTGATGCCTTGGCCCACCGCGAATTGACTGTTCGCCTGGCAGCGGTTGCTGCGTGCCAGGCGCTCCCCGCTGCGCAAGCCGTGCCACTGTTAGTGCACGCCTTGCCACACGCGGCTGCCAAGGTGCGGGTCTGTGTGCTGCGGGCATTGCTGCCCTTGCTGGATGACCCGCAGCCGTTACTGCGCCAAGTCTTGCTGGATGCCTCGCCCGCGATCCGCAGCCTTGCGCGTTGGCAGGCGCCGCGCTACGGGGTTGACGCTGCGGCGGTGTTGGCGGCGCGCCTGGCCGGTGAAATGCCCACCACAAAACGCGATTGGCTGGGCGTGCTCGGCCTTGGCGCAGAGCTGCAGGTGGAACTCCCCCTCGCGTGGTGGAGGGCCGCCTTGCAATCGCGCTATCCCTTTGTGCGTTTTGCTGCGGTGCACCAGGCAGGGGAGGCCACTGCGGGTGAGCTGTTCGGCCTGCTGGGCGACCCTTCGGACAAGGTGTTCGCCGCCACCATCGTGCAATTGGGCAAGCTGCCCTGGGCGACCGTCAATGTCGAGGCAAGCGCCTGGTTGGACCGCCATTGGCATGAATGCCCGGCGCCGCGTCGCTTGGCGGTGCTCCACTTGTTGTCTGGCTGGCAGCAAGTGGCCTACCTGTTGCAGCGCCTGGACGCCGAGCCCGTCTTGCAGGCCGGCTGGCTACAGGAGATCAGCGGCTGGTGCGATCGCCAGTATCGGATTATCGACCCGGCCACCTCGCCAACCGCCCGCGCCGTGCTGGTGGCAAGGCTTCAGGGCCTGGTGACGACCGGGCTTGTTCGCGCGCAGCAGGTTGCCCGGGTTATTGCCTGAGCCTGCGGGCTCAAACGCCCCCAGCCTGGTGCATGCAGGCGTTCAGGTCTTCGAGGAACGCCCGCAGGATCGGCGGTGGTGACACGCCGCGCCGGGTGATTACGTCGAAGGGCGAGGTGAGGTCCAGGGTGTTCGCGCCCAGCCGGCGCATTTCGCCGGTTTTCACCCACTGCTCGGCGAAGTGCACCGGCAGAAACCCGATATAGGCACCGGAAATGATCAGGATCGCGGCCGCCTCGATGTTCTCCACGGTCGCGGCGGCCTTGGTGATGCCCAGTTGCTCCAGGTCGTATTGCTGCATATAGCCGCGCACCACGATATGGCACTGGCGAACCTCTTCAAGCAACCGGCCGTTCGCCGCCTTGCTGGCGTACAACGGATGGCGTCGGCCGCAGTACAGCCCCAGGGCTTCGTCGTACAGCGGCAGGTACGAAAGCCCCGGCACGCGCAGCGGAAAATGGCCGATGGCCAGGTGCAGCCGGCTGTCCAGCACACGCTCTTCCAGCTCGGCCGGGGCGCCGATGTAGATGTGCAGGTGGGCATCGTGCCCGCGTGAAACAAATCGCTGGGTGGTGCGCGGCAGAGGCGAGGCGGTGTCGGTCAGGGTGGAGTCGATGATGCCCAGGTTGAGCTTGCCGCTGATGTGCTGCTTGAGCACGTCGGCATCCATGCAAAAGCTTTCCACCGCGCTGAGCAGGCGCAAGGTGGCTTCGTGGATGGCCACGCCCTGTTCGGTCAGGCGAAAGCCACTGCGCCCGCGCTGGCACAGCTTGACCCCAAGGCGGGTTTCCAGGTGCGTCATCTGTTCGCTGATGGTCGATTGGCCGGCGTTGAGGGCGGCCTGCGCCGCAGAAAAGCCACCGCACCTGACGATGGTGGTGAATACCCTGAGGAGCTTCAGATCGACGTCGTGGAGCTGGATCACTGGGGCCTCCTGGCGGTGCGTCACATCGCGCTGGCTGATATGAGCGTCCGGCCATTGTTTTTTTTCAAGCTAACCACGCCCCTGTGATCACTGCAATGCCCGGCACCTGCAAATGACTGCCGGTGCACACCCGGCATTTCGCCTGGCCGCTGGCAGCGGGCGATTACTTCGGGTTGGCCGATGTATGCATCTGCACTTGCGCATTTTTCCCGCGTTGGCCTGCCGCCATAGTGGCTGCAACGGCGGTCGAGCAGTCGCCCCGTCTCCTGACCAGAACAATAAGTGGAGAAACCCGAACATGGCAAAGCACGGTTATGAATCCGGCCGCCTGAACCTGCCCTTCGTAGGGCATTGCACCTTCGCCAAGTCACCCATCTGCACCGACTGGAATGCCATCGACGCCGATGTGGCGATCCTCGGCGCGCCCAACGACATGGGGACCCAATGGCGCTCGGGCGCACGGTTCGGACCGCGCGGCATCCGCGAGGCATCGACCCTGTTCTCGTTCGGCCACGCCGGTGCCTACGACTTCGAAGATGACGCCACCTACCTGACCGATGACCAGCTGCGCATGGTCGATGTCGGCGACGCCGATATCGTGCACACCGACATGGCCACCAGCAATGCCAACATCGAGTCGGCCGTGCGCCAGATCCTCGCGGCGGGTGCCATGCCGATCGTACTGGGCGGCGACCACTCGATCCATGCGCCAGTCATCAAGGCCTTCGAAGGGCGTGGGCCGATCCACATCGTGCACTTCGATGCCCACCTCGACTTCGTCGACGAGCGCCATGGCGTGCGCTACGGCCATGGCAGCCCCTTGCGCCGCGCCTCGGAGCTGGACCACATCGTCGGCATGACCCAAATGGGCATCCGCAACGTGTCGTCCTCCAACCGCGACGACTACGATGCCGCACGCGAAGCCGGCTCGCAGATCCTCTCGGTACGCGACGTGCGTCGCCTGGGCTGCGAAGGTGTGCTGGCGAAGATCCCCGAGGGCCGCGACTACTACATCACCATCGACATCGATGGCTTCGACCCGTCCATCGCCCCAGGCACCGGCACCCCGAGCCATGGCGGATTCTTCTACTACGAAGTGCTGGAGATCATCCAGGCGTTGGCCCGACGCAGCCAGGGGCGGATTGTCGGCATGGACCTGGTGGAAGTGGCCCCAGCCTACGACCCGGCAGGCGTGACCTCGATTCTGGCCGCGCAATTGCTGATGAACAGCATCGGCTTCATCTTCCACGCGCGTGCCAACGCCCGCTGATCCGGAGACTGTACCGTGGACAACAAGGTAAAAGCCTACCTGCAGGCCTTCGGCGTTTCCGAGGCCACCCAGCGTTTTCTCTGCAAGCCCCAGCGCATGTTCATTGGCGGTGCCTGGCTCGAGGCCAGTGACGGTGCCAGCGCCGAGGTCATCGAACCGTCCACCGAGGGCGTGCTGACGCGCATCCCGATGGGCACGCAGGACGACCTCGACCGCGCGGTGCGTGCCGCCCGTGCGCAATTCGATGGCGGCCCCTGGAGCCAGCTCAAGCCCCTGGAACGTGAGCGCCTGATTCATCGCTTGGCCGACCTCATAGAAGACAATGCCGACGAGCTGGCGCAGATCGAGTCGATCGACATGGGCAAGTCGGTCGCCCAGGCCCGCGCGGTGGATATCCAAGGTACCGTCGATACGCTGCGCTATTTCGCCGGCTGGGCCAGCAAGATTCATGGGCGCACGGTCGAGCCTTCGCTGCCGGGCAACTACCTGGCCTACACCCGCAAGGAAGCGGTTGGCGTGGTGGGGGCCATCGTGCCCTGGAACTTCCCGCTGCAAACCATGGCTTGGAAGCTCGGCGCGGCGTTGGCGACAGGCTGCACCGTGGTGGTAAAACCGGCGGAGCTGACGTCGCTGTCGGCCCTGCGCTTTGCCGAGCTGGTGCAGGCGGCGGGCATCCCTGACGGTGTGCTGAACATCGTCACCGGTCGCGGCAGCGTGGTGGGCACGGCGATGTCCAGCCACCCAGGCATCGACAAGCTGAGCTTCACCGGCTCTACCCCGGTGGGCTGCTCGGTGGGCAAGGCGGCGATGGACCAGATGAAACGCCTTACCCTGGAACTGGGCGGCAAGTCGCCGGTGATCGTGTTCGCCGATGCCGACATTGACGCGGCGGCCGAGGCGGTCGCCAACGGTGTGTTCTTCAACTCGGGGCAGGTGTGTGATGCCGGTACCCGTGCCTATGTCGAGCGCAGCGTCTACCCAGCCTTCCTCGAAGCGCTGGCCCGCTATACGGCCACGCTGAAGATTGCCCCGGGCCTGGACCCTGACTGCTTCATCAGCCCCATGGTGTCGCGCCAGCAACAGCAGCGGGTACTGGAATACATCGCCCTGGGCAAGGCCGAAGGGGCGCAGGTGTACTACGGTGGCGAGCCGGTCGAAGGCCCGGGCTTCTACGTGCAGCCGACCATCTTCGCCCACTGCAACAACGCCATGCGCATCGTCCGCGAGGAGATCTTCGGCCCGGTGCTGGTGACCTTGCCCTTCGATACCCAGGAGCAGGCCCTGGCGCTGGCCAACGATTCGGAATACGGCTTGGCCGCGGCCATCTATTCCAACGACCTGGGCAAGGTCCACGGGCTGATCCCGCGCCTGCGCGCTGGCACCGTCTACGTCAACGCCCACAGCACGCTGGACCCCTCCATGCCGTTTGGTGGCTACAAACAATCGGGCTATGGCAAGGACATGGGCGCTGAACAACTGGAGTTTTTGCTGGAGACCAAGGCGGTCTGGATCACCTTGCCCTGAGGTACAGGGCTGGCCCGCGTCGCCTGGTTTGGCGAGCGACGCGGGCCACATGAACGCATCGAATTTCAAGAACAAGAACCCGTCGAGGTGATGCCAATGAACAGCCAAGTGGATACCGAGCGTGCACAAGACCTGGAACGGCGCCTGCGCGCCTATGAAGAACTGGAGGGCAGGGCGCACTGGCCCGGCGCGCTGAGCGCGGCGGATATTGTTGCCCTGGCCGTGCTGACCCTGGTCATGGTGGTGGGCGCGTATTACCTGGGGGGCCAGCCATGAGCCGCTCCAGAGAGCAGGAATTTCGCCTGGCCGCCGAACGCGGCGATACACCCTTGCTGCCGGGCGAGCGGGTCTGGGGCTTCTGGGGTTATGCCTACGCCAACTCGGCGTTGGCGGTGGCCACCTGGGTGTTTTTGATCGGCGGTGCCACCGCGCTGTTTGTCGGGCCCTTGCAAGGCATTGCCGCGATCATCATCGGCAACATCATCGGCGTGGTGCTCGCGGCCTCGTCCACCTGCCTGCCGTGCGGCAAGTACGGCGTCGAGCAGTTCACTTTCCTGCGCAGCATGTTTGGCCTCAATGGCAGCCGGCTGGTCTATACCCTTTCGGTGGTGATCCTGACCATGGGTTGGCTGGCGGTGCTGGGGCTGATGTGCGGGCGTGCGCTGGACAACCTGGAAACCCTCGTGCAGCACAGCCAGCCCGACAGCAATGACTGGCTGGTGACCGCCGGGGCCTTGCTGGCCATCGTGCTGGCGGCGCTGGTGGCCATGCGCGGGCCAGACATGATCCGCCGCCTGAGCGCGGTGATCGCGCCCAGCTTGATCCTGATCATGCTGGCGCTGATGTATTTCATCTCCCGCCGCTACAGTTTCGGCGAACTGCTGGCCATGCCGCCCTTGCAGCCTCCGTTCGAAAACCCGCACGTCAACTTCATGATCGCGGTAGAAATCAACATCGCTGCGGGATTCTCCTGGTGGCCCTACATCGGCAACCTGTCGCGCCTGTGCAGCAACCAGCGGACGGCGTTTTGGCCCAACCTGGTGGGCATCTTCGGCGCAGCTTCACTGGGTGAGTCGGTCAGCCTGTTCGCCGCCACTACCCTGGGCAGCAGCGACCCCACCGCCTGGATGCGGCTGGCCGGCGGCATGACCTTCGGCGTGATTGCCCTGAGCTTTCTGGCGCTGGCCAACCTGACGGGCATGGTCAACATCCTCTACACAGCCGTCATCGGCCTGCGTCAGTTGGCCGGGGAGCGTTTGCGCAGCCTGGGCTGGGGGATGCTGATCGGGCTCTTCTGCATCATCCCGGTGGTCATCGTGGTGTGCCTCCCGGGTATCTACGACGGCTTCTTCATCTTCTTGGTGTGGACGTCGGCGCTGAACAGCGCGCTGGCCGGCATCGGCATCGCCGATTACTTCTTCCTGCGCAAGCAACGCCTGAACCTGCGCCATTTGTATGCCGAGCAAAGCGGCTCGCCGTTGCGCTTCTGCAAAGGCTTCAACCCCATCGCGCTGCTGGCGCTGGTGGCAGGGTTTGCCATCTACGTGGTGGTGTTCAACCCGCAGACCTTGGCCCATACCGATTTCTTCACCTTCGCCACCGCCTCGCTGCCGTCCTGCCTGCTGGCCGGGCTGGTGCATTACGGCCTGACCCGCCTGCTGGCCACACGCCTGGGCTGGGGCGGCTACCCCAAGGGCAATGAACGCAACATCGAGGCCGCAGGCCTTCGCGTACAGGACTAGAACAATGAAAAAACGATACGACTACATCATCATCGGCGCAGGCTCTGCCGGCTGCGTCCTGGCCAACCGCCTGACCGAAGATGCCGGCACCTCGGTACTGGTGCTGGAGTTCGGCGGCAGTGACCGCAGCGTGCTCATCCAGATGCCCAGTGCGTTCTCGCTGCCGATGAATACCAAGAAGTACAACTGGCGCTACGAGACCGCCGCCGAAGCCCACCTGGACGGCCGCCGATTGCACTGCCCGAGGGGCAAAGTGCTGGGGGGATCGTCCTCGATCAACGGGCTGGTGTACATCCGTGGCCATGCCTGCGACTTCGATGAATGGGAAAGCCTGGGCGCGAAGCACTGGAGCTACCGCAACTGCCTGCCGTACTTCAAGCGCGCCGAGCATTTCAAGTTTGGTGGCGATGACTACCGCGGCGGCGCAGGGCCGCTGGCCACCAACAACGGCAACAACATGCAGAACCCGCTGTACGGTGCCTGGGTAGAGGCCGGGGCTGAGGCCGGCTACATCAAGACCGCCGACTGCAATGGCTACATGCAGGAAGGCTTCGGCGCCATGCACATGACCGTGAAGGACGGGGTGCGCTGGTCCACCGCCAATGCCTACCTGCGCCCGGCGATGAACCGGCCGAACCTGACCGTGGTGACCCACGCCATGACCCGGCGCATCCTGCTCGACGGCAAGCGCGCAGTGGGCGTGGAGTATGACGAGGGCGGGCAGACCCACACGGTGCATTGCAACCGCGAGGTGCTGGTATCGTCCGGCCCGATCGGCTCGCCGCACCTGTTGCAGCGCTCGGGTATCGGCCCAGAGGCGGTGCTGAAAAAGGCCGGCATCAAGGTGCTGCACGACCTGCCAGGTGTGGGCGAAAACCTGCAGGACCACTCGGAAATCTACATCCAGTACGCGTGCAAGGAGCCAGTGACCCTCAACGGCAAGATGAGCCTGCTGGGCAAGGCGATGATCGGCCTGCGTTGGCTGCTGTTCAAGGATGGCCTGGGCGCCAGCAACCACTTCGAGGCGGGTGGTTTTATCCGCTCGTCCAAGGGGCTGCGTTGGCCGGACATCCAGTTCCACTTCCTGCCGGCGGCCATGCGCTACGACGGTGACAAACCGTTCAAGGGCCACGGTTTCATGGTGCTGACCGGGCCGAACAAGCCCAAGAGCCGCGGCCATGTGCGGGCCCTGTCGGCCGACCCTTACCAGCACCCGGAAATCCGCTTCAACTACCTGCAAAGCGAGGAGGACCGCGAGGGCTTCCGCCGCTGCGTGCGCCTGACCCGCGAGATCATCGCCCAGCCGGCCATGGACCGCTTCCGCGGCGAGGAGCTGGCACCTGGGCCGCAGGTGCAGACCGATGAGCAGATCGATGCCTTCGTGCGTGCCAACATGGAAAGTACCATGCACCCGTGCGGTTCTTGCCGCATGGGTGAGGACGACATGGCGGTGGTTGATTCGACACTGCGTGTGCATGGCCTGCAGGGGCTGCGGGTGATCGACTCGTCGGTGTTCCCGAGCGAGCCCAACGGCAACCTCAACGCACCGACCATCATGCTCGCCGAACGTGCCGCCGACCTGGTGCGCGGGCGTGAGCCGCTGGCGCCGGTCGATGTGCCGGTCGGTTTGGTGGACGGGTGGGAAGAACAACAGCGCAGCCGCGCGCCGCGGCGCGAGGTGCGTGCGTGATCAAGCGTGGGTGAGCCTACGCGGTCCCTGTGGGAGCGGGTTTACCCGCGAACACCGGCGAAGCCGGTGCCATACACCGCGTCGGATTTTTCGCGGGTAAACCCGCTCCCACAGGTACAGCGCTGGCCATGGGGCGGATGAAGCAGATAAACCTGGACTGATAGCGCTCCATTGTAGTGATATCGATACAGCACAGGGCAGGGCACGGTATACGACGCTTCGGTGTCGTACACCGCGCCATTACCGCCACTGCCTGGAGTGGCTTCATTACAGCAATAAACGTTAATACCCACACAGACCCCCGTATTTAAAGGGCTCTAGCCTTTGGCATAGTCCTTGCTCTTTCCCTTGCGTTCGGCCGGCTGTTGCAACGCATGTCCGGTTAGAAAGTTGAACTTGTGACGTTATAAAAACAATTAAACTAGCAAGGTAAATAACAATGAATAACCTGCCGCAGGGTCACTGTCCGCCTGAGGGTGACACCCACGAACTCAAACGTAACCTGTCCAACCGCCATATCCAGTTGATCGCCATCGGCGGCGCCATTGGCACGGGCCTGTTCATGGGCTCTGGCAAGACCATCAGCCTGGCTGGGCCTTCGATCATCTTCGTCTACATGATCATCGGCTTCATGCTGTTTTTCGTCATGCGGGCGATGGGCGAACTGTTGTTGTCCAACTTGCAGTACAAGTCATTCATCGACTTTTCGGCGGACCTGTTGGGCCCGTGGGCGGGGTTCTTTACCGGGTGGACCTACTGGTTCTGCTGGATCGTCACCGGTATTGCCGACGTTATCGCCATCTCCGCCTATTCACAGTTCTGGTTCCCGGATATTCCCTTGTGGTTACCGGCACTGGCCTGCGTCGGTGTGTTGCTGTCGCTCAACCTGATGACGGTGAAGATGTTCGGTGAACTGGAATTCTGGTTCGCCATGATCAAGATCGTGGCCATCTGCGCCTTGGTCTGCACCGGGGTGTACATGGTGGCGGCAGCTTATCAGTCGCCGACCGGTAACGTCGCCTCGCTGGCCAACCTGTGGAACGACGACGGGATGTTCCCCCACGGCGCCATGGGCTTCTTCGCCGGCTTCCAGATCGCGGTGTTCGCCTTCGTCGGCATCGAACTGGTCGGCACCACCGCGGCCGAAACCAAGAACCCGGAACGCAACCTGCCACGGGCCATCAACTCCATCCCGCTGCGCATCATCGTCTTCTACGTGTTGGCGCTGATTGCCATCATGGCCGTGACCCCGTGGCGAGAAGTGGTGGCCAACAAGAGCCCCTTCGTCGAACTGTTCGTGCTGGCCGGGCTGCCTGCTGCAGCGGGGATCATCAACTTCGTGGTACTGACGTCTGCGGCGTCTTCGGCCAACAGTGGCGTGTTCTCGACCAGCCGCATGCTCTATGGCCTGGCGGTGGAGGGTGATGCACCGGGCCGGTTCAGCGCGTTGTCACGCCGTGCAGTGCCCTCCAACGGCTTGATCTTCTCCTGTATTTGCCTGACCGCTGGCGCCCTGGTGATCTACCTGGTGCCGAACATGCTCGACGCGTTCACGCTGATTACCACGGTGTCGGCCCTGCTGTTCATGTTCGTCTGGTCGATCATCCTGCTGTCTTACCTGGCGTACCGCAAACAGCGTGACCACCTGCACCGTGCGTCGAAATACAAGATGCCGGGCGGCACGATCATGTGCTGGGTCTGCCTGGTGTTCTTCGCTTTCATCCTCGGCCTGCTGGCCCTGGAGGCGGACACCCGCATGGCGTTGTTCGCTGTGCCCGTATGGTTTGCCGTGCTGGGCCTGTCCTACCGGTCGATTCGCCAGAAAAAACAGGAGCACGCCGCGTTGTCGCTCGAAGCGGAGTAACCGCCGCCTTCACGTTCTAACCAGGGGGACAGCGCCGGGTGCGCCGTCCCCCTGTTGTCGTTTCGCCAACCAGGGAATCACGATGAGAATCCACGTCACCTTCATCGACCGCGTCGGCATCACCCAGGAAATCCTGGCACTGCTAGGGGCGCGCAACCTCAACCTGGACGCGGTGGAAATGATCCCGCCCAACGTCTACATCGACGCCCCGGCGCTGTCACAGGCCGTGCTGGACGAGCTCTACGGTGCGCTGTTGCGCGTGGTGGGGGTGCAGGCGGTCGAGTTGGTCGACTTCCTGCCTGGCCACCGCCGGCGGCTGCAACTGGAGGCCCTGTTGGCGTCGATGAGTGACCCAGTGCTGGCGGTTGACCCCGGCGGCCATGTGCTGCTGGCCAACCCCACTCTGGTCAACCTCATTGGCCGCGAGCCGGCCGGCGAGCCGTTGTCGCGGCTGTTTGCCGAGGCCGACTTGGCCCAAACCCTGATCGACAAGGGCTTTCGCCTGCCCATGTGCGAGGTCGGCTTCCAGGGCCAGGCATTGTTGCTGGAAGCCACGCCCATCAGCGGCGGTGCCGATGCCCTGGTGGGCGGCCTGCTTACCCTGTACCCGCCAAGCCGCATCGGCGAACGCCTGGCGTCGTTGCTGCACGACCACACCGAAGGGCTGGAGGGGCTGCTGGGCGATTCCACGGCGCTGAAGGAACTCAAGGTGCGCCTGCACAAGGTAGCAGGCCTTGAGGCGCCGCTGCTGATCCAGGGTGAGACGGGCACCGGCAAGGAGTTGGTCGCCCGCGCCTGCCACGCCCTCAGTGCCCGGCGCGATGCGTCGTTCCTGGCCCTCAACTGCGCCGCCTTGCCCGAGAGCCTGGCCGAAAGCGAACTGTTTGGCTACGCCGCTGGCGCATTCACCGGCGCCCAGCGCGGCGGCAAGCCCGGCCTGCTGGAGCTGGGCGATGGCGGCACGGTGTTTCTCGATGAAGTGGGGGAGATGTCGCCTTACCTGCAGGCCAAGCTGTTGCGCTTTCTCAATGACGGCAGCTTCCGCCGCGTCGGCGGTGGCGGCGAGGTGCGGGTGAATGTGCGGGTGGTCTGTGCCACCCACCGCAACCTCGAAAGCATGGTGGTCGAAGGCAGCTTTCGCGAAGACCTGTACTACCGCCTCAACGTGCTCAACCTCAAGGTGCCGCCCTTGCGCGAGCGAGGCAAGGACATCCTGCTGCTGGCCGAGTACTTCCTGCGCCAGGCCTGCGCGCAGATACAGCGCTCGCCCTGCCGGTTGGCGCTGGCGACCCATCCGCTGCTGCTGGGCAACCGCTGGGCGGGTAACGTGCGCCAGTTGCAGAACGTGATTTTCCGCGCCGCGGCCATCAGCGAAGGGGAGGTGATCGACTGCGACGACCTGGAGTTGGCCGGCACCGCCTTGAGCAGCCAGCAGGCCGACGTACACGAAATCATCAGCCTGGAAGCGGCCGTGCAGGGGTTCGAAAAATCCCTGCTGGAAAAGCTCTATGCAACCTATCCCTCGACCCGGCAACTGGCCGCACGCTTGCAGACGTCGCACACGGCCATCGGCCAGCGCTTGCGCAAATACGGCATTGCCACCCGGGCGTAGCACCCTGGTGTCAATGCGTTCCACTGGAGTGATTGCACTCCAGTTCGGCGAGGTCCCCGCGTTCATTGGCACGCCCCGGCACGCAGGCCTGCCGGGGCGATGCACTGGAGCTTATTCGTTCCGCCTGGGCTGACTGGAATGATCCCCGTTTTTGTTTTAAGCCATTGAAATAAAATGATTTAATCAAGTTGGCATCGCCCTTGCTCTTGTAGTTATCAGTCCTGTACCGGGACCTACCTGATAACAAGAGAGGAAGATCCATGAGCATGCTGCGTTTTACCCCCGAACACGAATGGCTGCGTCTGGAAGCGACTGGCGAACTGACTGTCGGCATCACCACCTATGCCCAGGAGGCGCTGGGGGACGTGGTGTTCGTGCAGTTGCCAGAGCCGGGCGAGTACGGCGAGGGCAATGAAGTCGCAGTGCTGGAGTCGGTGAAGGCCGCCAGCAACATCAGCATGCCCCTGAACGGTACGGTGGTGGCGGTCAACCAGGCCCTGGCCGACGACCCGGAACTGGTCAATGCCTCGCCGATGCAGGATGGCTGGTTCTTCCGTATCCAGGTGGCCAACCTCGCCGACCTCGACACCTTGATGGACCAGGACGGCTACGACCGCTTCCTGGCCGACAACGCCTGAGCCAGGGTATCGACATGCACAACGCACCGTTTCCATTGACCACGGATAATGAGTTCATCGCGCGCCACATTGGCCCGCGTGATCACGATATCGAGGCGATGCTGGCGCTGACCGGCCATGGCTCCCTGCAGGCCCTGGTCGACAGCGTCATCCCAGGCAGCATCAAAGGCACCAGCGTGCTTGAACTGAGCAAAGGGCAGGGCGAGGCCGAGGCCCTGGCTGCGCTCAAGGCCATCGCCGCGAAGAACCAGCTGTTTCGCAACCATATCGGCCAAGGCTACTACCCGTGCCACACGCCGACGCCGATCCTGCGCAACCTGCTGGAAAACCCAGCCTGGTACACCGCCTACACGCCGTATCAGCCAGAAATTTCCCAAGGCCGGCTGGAAGCGCTGCTCAATTTCCAGACCTTGGTCTGCGACCTTACCGGCATGCAGATCGCCAACGCCTCCTTGCTCGACGAGGCCACCGCTGCGGCCGAAGCCATGACCTTCTGCAAGCGCCTGGCAAAGAGCAAGGCACCGGCCTTTTTCGCCTCCCGCCACTGCCACCCGCAAACCCTTGACGTGCTGCGCACCCGTGCCCAGCCGCTGGGTATCGAGGTGGTCATCGGTGATGAAGCGGCACTGGAAGGCCAGGGCCTTGAGGCGTACTTCGGCCTGTTGCTGCAGTACCCGGCCAGCACTGGCGCTATCGCCGATCACCGGGCCCTGGTGCAACGCGCCCATGCCGTCGGCGCTTTGGTGGCGGTGGCCGCCGACCTGCTGGCGCTGACCCTGCTGACCCCGCCGGGCGAGTTCGATGCCGACGTGGTGCTGGGCAGCGCCCAGCGCTTTGGCGTGCCGCTGGGCTTTGGCGGCCCGCACGCGGCGTACTTCGCCACGCGCGATGCGTTCAAACGCGACATGCCCGGCCGCCTGGTCGGTGTCTCCATCGACCGCTTTGGCAAGCCGGCGCTGCGCCTGGCCATGCAGACCCGCGAGCAACACATCCGCCGCGAGAAAGCGACCAGCAACATCTGCACCGCGCAGGTACTGCTGGCCAACATCGCCAGCATGTACGCGGTGTATCACGGCCCTCAAGGCCTGGCGCAGATCGCCCAGCGTGTGCACCGGTTAACGGCAGTGCTGGTGCAAGGGCTGCTGCAGCTCGGGCACGCAGTGGAACAAGCGCACTTCTTCGATACCGTCAGCGTGGTCACTGCCAGGCCAGCGGCCGATGTGCTGGCCGCCGCCCATGGGGCCCGCCTGAACCTGCGCCCGATCGACGCCCAGCGGGTCGGCCTGTCACTGGATGAAACCTGCGAGCAGGCCAGTGTCGAGGCCTTGTGGCAGGTGTTCGCCGCCCCGGGCCAGGCGCTTCCGGCCTTCGTCGCCCTGGCAGAGGGGTGTGGCGACTGCTTGCCAGTGCAGCTGCTGCGCGAAACCCCGTTCCTGCAGCACCCGGTATTCAACCGCTACCATTCTGAAACAGCACTGATGCGCTACCTGCGCAGCTTGGCCGACAAGGACCTGGCGCTGGACCGCACCATGATCGCGCTGGGCTCGTGCACCATGAAGCTCAACGCCGCCAGCGAGATGATCCCGATCACCTGGCCCGAGTTCGCCAACCTGCACCCGTTCGCCCCGGCCGAACAGTCGCTCGGCTATCGGCAACTGACGGACGAATTGCAGGCGATGCTCTGCGAGGCCACCGGCTATGACGCGATGTCGCTGCAGCCCAACGCCGGCTCGCAAGGGGAATACGCAGGCCTGCTGGCCATCCGCGCTTACCACGCCAGCCGTGGCGAAGCGGGCCGTGATGTTTGCCTGATCCCGTCGTCCGCCCACGGCACCAACCCGGCCACGGCGCAGATGGCCGGCCTGCGCGTGGTGGTGGTCAATTGCGATGAGCGCGGCAACGTCGATGTGGCCGACCTGCAAGCCAAGGCCGAGCAGCACCGGGCGCAACTGGCCGCGCTAATGATCACCTATCCCTCGACCCACGGGGTGTTCGAAGAGGGCATCACCCGCATCTGCGACATCATCCATGCGCACGGCGGCCAGGTGTACCTGGACGGTGCCAACATGAACGCCATGGTCGGCCTCTGCGCCCCGGGCAAGTTCGGCGGCGACGTGTCGCACCTCAACCTGCACAAGACCTTCTGCATCCCGCACGGCGGTGGCGGCCCCGGTGTCGGCCCGATCGGGGTCAAGGCGCACCTGGCGCCGTTCCTGCCTGGCCACGCGCACCTGGAACATAAACAAGGTGCCGTCTGCGCAGCGCCTTATGGCAGTGCGAGCATCCTGCCGATTACCTGGATGTATATCCGCATGATGGGTGGCGAAGGGCTCAAGCGTGCCTCGCAGCTGGCGATTCTGAGTGCCAACTACATTGCCCGGCGCCTGGAGGAGCACTACCCGGTGCTGTACACCGGCGAGAACGGCCTGGTCGCCCACGAGTGCATCCTCGACCTGCGCCCGCTCAAGGACAGCAGCGGCATCAGCGTCGAGGACGTGGCCAAGCGCCTGATCGATTTCAGCTTCCATGCCCCGACCATGTCGTTCCCGGTGGCTGGCACGCTGATGGTCGAGCCGACCGAGAGCGAGTCCAAGGAAGAGCTGGACCGCTTCTGCGAGGCGATGATCTGCATCCGCGAGGAAATCCGAGCGGTGGAGAACGGCACCTTCGACACGCTCGACAACCCGCTGAAAAACGCCCCACACACCGCCAGCGAACTGGTGGGCGAATGGCCCCATCGCTATGGCCGGGAGCTGGCGGTGTACCCGTTGCAAACGCTGCGCGAGAACAAGTACTGGCCGCCGGTGGGGCGCGTGGACAACGTCTACGGTGACCGCAACCTGGCCTGTGCCTGCCCGCCCATGTCGGTCTACCAGGACGCCTGACTGCCCAGGCCCGGACCCCGTCCGGGCCTGGCCTGCCCCCAACAATAAGGAAGCACCCACATGTTCCATAAAAGCCTCACCCTGTCCGACTTCGACCCTGTGCTGCAGGAGGCCATCAGCCGCGAAGTACAACGCCAGGAAGACCACATCGAGCTGATCGCCTCGGAAAACTACACCAGCCCGCAAGTGATGCAGGCCCAGGGCACCGAGCTGACCAACAAGTACGCCGAAGGCTACCCAGGCAAGCGTTACTACGGTGGCTGCGAGCACGTCGATGTGGTTGAACAGTTGGCCATCGAGCGCGCCAAGCAGCTGTTCGGTGCCGACTACGCCAACGTCCAGCCGCACTCGGGTTCCTCGGCCAACAGCGCGGTGTACCTGGCTTTGCTGCAGGCCGGTGACACCCTCCTGGGCATGAGCCTGGCCCACGGCGGCCACCTGACCCACGGCGCTAAAGTGTCGTCCTCGGGCAAACTGTACAACGCGGTTCAATACGGCATCGACACCAAGACCGGCCTGATCGACTACGACGAAGTCGAGCGCCTGGCGGTCGAGCACACGCCGAAAATGATCGTCGCCGGCTTCTCGGCCTACTCCAAGACCCTCGACTTCCCACGCTTCCGCGCCATCGCCGACAAGGTCGGTGCGCTGCTGTTCGTCGACATGGCCCACGTTGCCGGCCTGGTTGCTGCGGGCCTGTACCCGAACCCGATCCCGTTCGCCGATGTGGTCACCACCACCACCCACAAGACCCTGCGCGGCCCACGTGGGGGCCTGATCCTGGCCAAGTCCAACCCAGAGATCGAGAAAAAGCTCAACGCTGCCGTGTTCCCCGGCGCCCAGGGCGGCCCGCTGATGCACGTCATCGCCGCCAAGGCCGTGTGCTTCAAGGAAGCGTTGGAACCAGGCTTCAAGGCCTACCAGCAACAAGTCATCGAAAACGCCCAGGCCATGGCCCAAGTGTTCATCGACCGCGGCTACGACGTGGTTTCCGGCGGCACTGACAACCACCTGTTCCTGGTCAGCCTGATCCGCCAGGGCCTCACCGGTAAAGATGCCGACGCCGCCCTTGGCCGCGCGCACATCACCGTCAACAAGAACGCCGTGCCCAACGACCCGCAGTCGCCATTTGTGACCTCGGGCCTGCGTATCGGCACCCCGGCGGTCACCACCCGTGGCTTCAAGGTGGCCGAATGCGTGGCCCTGGCCGGCTGGGTCTGCGACATCCTTGACCACCTTGGCGATGCCGATGTCGAGGCCCAGGTGGCCGCGTCGGTGGCCAGGCTGTGCGCGGAATATCCGGTCTATCGCGCCTGAATCGACTACGGGGAATCGTTCATGTCCACAGAACAACTCAAACAAACGCCACTGCATGACCTGCACCTGAAACTCGGCGCGCGCATGGTGCCCTTTGCCGGCTACGCCATGCCGGTGCAATACCCGCTGGGGGTGCTCAAGGAGCACCTGCATACCCGCGAGCAGGCCGGCCTGTTCGACGTTTCGCACATGGGGCAGATTCGCCTGCGCGGCGCCGGCGCTGCCAAGGCATTGGAGGCGCTGGTGCCGGTCGACATCCTCGACCTGCCGGTGGGCATGCAGCGTTATGCGCTGTTCACCAACGACGACGGCGGCATCCTCGACGACCTGATGGTGGCCAACCTGGGCGGTGACGAACTGTTGCTGGTGGTCAACGCTGGCTGCAAGGACCAGGACCTGCTGCACCTCAAGCAGCATCTGGAAGGGCAGTGCGAGGTGGAATCGCTGTTCGAAAGCCACGCCTTGCTGGCCCTGCAGGGGCCTGCGGCGGCCAAGGTGCTGGGCCGCCTGGCGTCCCAGGTCGGCGCCATGACCTTCATGCAGTTCGCCCGTGTGAAGCTGCTGGGTGTTGACTGCTACGTCAGCCGCTCGGGTTATACCGGTGAGGATGGCTTCGAGATCTCGGTGCCGGCCGAGGCGGCGGCAATGCTCGCCCGCACGCTGCTGGCCGAGCCCGAGGTCGAGGCCATCGGCCTGGGCGCCCGCGATTCGCTGCGCCTGGAGGCCGGGCTGTGCCTGTACGGCCATGACATGGACGCGCGCAGCACACCTATCGAGGCCAGCCTAACCTGGGCGATCTCCAAGGCTCGACGTGCCGAGGGCGTGCGGGCCGGCGGTTTTCCGGGGGCCGAACGCCTCTTTGCCCAGCAACGCGAGGGCGTGGCCAGTAAACGGGTGGGCCTGATGCCCAAAGCGCGTGTACCGGTGCGCGAAGGGGCGCTGATCGTCGATGCCAACGACCAGGAAGTCGGCCGTGTCACCAGCGGCGGTTTCGGCCCCAGCCTGGGCGGGCCGTTGGCGATGGGGTACGTGCACAGTGCGCACGCGGCATTGGAAACCGAAGTCTTCGCCTTGGTGCGAGGCAAGCGGGTGCCGATGCAGGTGGTACGCACACCCTTTGTGGCTCAACGTTATTACCGTGGCTGAAGCCTTGATTGCCGGAGCATGAACATGAACCAGACCCTGCCTGCCGCCACGCGCCCGCAGCCCCTGCAAGCCGGTGTGAAACTGCGCGGCGCCGACAAGGTGGCGCGCATCCCGGTGAAGATCCTGCCCACCGAGGAGGTGCCGCGCAAACCTGACTGGATTCGCGTGGGCATTGCCACGTCACCCGAGGTCGCACGGGTCAAGGCGCTGCTGCGCAAGCACAAGCTGCACAGTGTTTGCGAAGAAGCCTCATGCCCGAACCTGGGCGAGTGCTTCTCCGGTGGCACGGCGACCTTCATGATCATGGGGGACATCTGCACCCGCCGTTGCCCATTCTGCGACGTCGGCCACGGGCGGCCGAAACCGCTGGATGCCGATGAGCCGAAGAACCTGGCGATTGCCATTGCCGACCTGCGCCTGAAGTACGTGGTGATCACCTCGGTGGACCGCGATGACCTGCGCGACGGCGGCGCCCAGCACTTCGTCGACTGCCTGCGTGAAATCCGCACGCTGTCGCCGGGCGTCAAGCTGGAGACCCTGGTGCCGGACTACCGCGGGCGCATGGACGTGGCCCTGGCCATCACCGCGCAGGAGCCGCCGGACGTGTTCAATCACAACCTGGAAACCGTGCCGCGCCTGTACAAGGCGGCACGGCCGGGCTCGGACTTCGAGTGGTCGCTGGACCTGCTGGAGAATTTCAAACGACGTGTGCCCAGCGTACCGACCAAATCCGGGCTGATGCTGGGCCTGGGTGAAACCGATGAAGAAGTGATCGAGGTGATGCAGCGCATGCGCGAGCACCAGGTCGACATGCTGACCCTGGGGCAATACCTGCAACCGTCGCGCAGCCATCTGCCGGTGCAGCGCTTCGTGCACCCGGACACCTTCGCCTGGTTTGCCGAACGGGCCTTGGCGATGGGCTTCAAGAACGTGGCGTCCGGGCCGCTGGTGCGGTCCTCCTACCATGCCGACCAGCAAGCGCTGCAGGCTCATGTGCAATAGCGCTGCGCCCCCAATCTGTGTAGGAGCAGCCTTGCGCTGCGAAGAGGCCGGTGAAAACACAACAATGTTCATTGCTATCACCGGCCTCTTCGCAGCACAAGGCTGCTCCTACCGGGTAATGCGTAAAACCCGAATGGCTTGCCCGGCGCAGGCGGCTTGGCAAACCATTAAAGTTTGTCGCAAACCACAGGTCACGTGCAGTGGCGGGGCATCCCAAATCTGTGTAGGGAGCAGCCTTGCGCTGCGAAGAGGCCGGTGAAAACACAACAATATTGGTTGCTATCACCGGCCTCTTCGCAGCACAAGGCTGCTCCTACCGGGTAATGCATAAACCCTGAATGGCTTGCCCTGCCCAGGCAGCTTGGTAAGCCATTAAAGATTGTCGCAAACCGCAGGTCACGTGCAGTGGCGCTGCGCCCCAAATCTGTGTAGGAGCAGCCTTGCGCTGCGAAGAGGCCGGTGCAGGCACAGTCAATCTTCGCTGCTATCACTGGCCTCTTCGCAGCACAAGGCTGCTCCTACCGGGTAATGCGTAAAACCCGGATGGCTTGCCCGGCGCAGGCGGCTTGGTAAGCCATTAAAGATTGTCGCAAACCGCAGGTCACGTGCAGTGGTGCTGCGCCCCAAATCTGTGTAGGAGCAGCCTTGCGCTGCGAAGAGGCCGGTGAAAACACAACAATATTGGTTGCTATCACCGGCCTCTTCGCAGCACAAGGCTGCTCCTACCGGGTAATGCATAAACCCTGAATGGCTTGCCCGGCGCAGGCGGTTTGGTAAGCCATTAAAGCTTGTCGCAAACCGCAGGTCACGTGCAGTGGCGCTGCGCCCCAAATCTGTGTAGGAGCAGCCTTGCGCTGCGAAGAGGCCGGTGAAAACACAACAATGTTGGTTGCTATCACCGGCCTCTTCGCAGCACAAGGCTGCTCCTACCGGGTAATGCGTAAAACCCGGATGGCTTGCCCGGCGCAGGCGGCTTGGTAAGCCATTAAAATAAGCGCCCCTTAGGGCCCAATTGCATCGTTTTTCATGGGCGCAGGTGCGCTCTATAGTCCTCGCAGACCAGTCGAAACACCGCCGTGTTTCATCGATGCGAGACAATGACATGAATAACCAAGCAAAGGTCGCTAACGGCGTGCAGCCGGGTATCGGGACGCGGGTGGTGTGGGAGGGGGAACAAGTCGAGCACCCCTTCAATGCCACCCAAACCCCGATCATCGCCAGTGCCGCCTACGGCTACCAGGATATCGACGCCTGGTACGACATCGCGCTGGGCAAGCAGCCGGGCTTCATCTACAGCCGCATGAGCAACCCGACGGTTGCGGTCCTCGAGGACAAACTCTGTGCACTGGAACACGCCGAGTCGGCCGTGGCCTTCAGCACCGGTATGGCGGCCATCAGCGGTGTGCTGCATACCTTCCTGTGCAACGGCAAACGCGTGGTCTCGACCCGCGACAGCTACGGCGGCACCAACAAGATATTCGAAGAATTCCTCCCCCGTCAGGGCGTCGAAGTGACGCTGTGCGACACCCTCGACACCGACGCCATGGAGCGTGAAATCGCCCGGGGTTGCGATGTGGTCTACCTGGAGACCCCGAGCAACCCGACGCTGAAAATCCTCGACATCCGCCGCTTGGTGGCCGCAGCAAAGCGTGTGGGCGCCTTGGTCGTTGCCGACAACACCTTCGCCACGCCGCTGAACCAGAACCCGCTGCTGCTGGGCGTCGATGTGGTAGTGCACAGTGCGACCAAGTTCCTTTCCGGCCATGGCGATGTGCTGGGCGGGGTGGTCTGCGGCAGCGAAGCCTTGATGGCGCAGGTGCGTCACTACCGCGAAATCAACGGCGCTTCACTGGACCCGTTTTCCGCGTACCTGATCATTCGCGGCATCAAGACCCTGGCGCTGCGCCTGCGCCAGCAGCAGGCCAGCGCCCAGGCCTTGGCTGAGTACCTGTGCAGCGAGCCGTTGGTCGAGTCGGTCAACTACCCCGGGTTGCCTGGGCACCCAGGCCACGCGATCGCCAGTGCGCAGATGCGCGGCTTTGGCGCCATCGTCAGTTTCGTGCTGGTGGGCGGGATGGACACCGTCGTCAAGTTGCTGCCCAAGCTGCGCTACGCCCACCGCGCCGGCAACCTGGGTGCAGTGGAAACCATCTACGGGCCGGCACGGACAACCAGCCACGTGGAAAACACCCTGGAAGAGCGCCAGGCACTGGGCATCTCAGAAGGCCTGGTGCGGGTGTCGGTCGGCATCGAGGATACCGCCGACCTGCTGGAAGACCTGCGCCAGGCGTTCGCCGCTGTGCAGGTCGAACGCGCGCAGGGGCAGGGCAGCGACACCTGTGGCCGGCACGTCGAAGTGTCCACCTGAGGCGTCGGGCACGCCCTTAATGATTCATGAAAGCCATAACAATAACAGCCGCTGACACAGCGACGGTGGCGGCCTCAGGGCCACCTGCCGGCTGCTGTGCCAGCCACTTCATGAGAACTCAACTATGTCCACCGAACACTCAAACGCGGCGTCGGGCCACCCGGCCGGGTACAAGAAAGAGATGCACACGCGCCACATCGTCATGCTGGCGCTGGGCGGCGTGATTGGCACTGGCCTGTTTCTGACGTCAGGCTACACGGTCAACCAGGCCGGGCCCTTGGGCGCGGTCATCGCCTATATCGTCGGCGCGGTCATGGTCTACCTGGTGATGGTCTGCCTGGGTGAACTCGCGGTGCAGATGCCCGAAACCGGCTCGTTCAGCAGTTATGCAACCCGCTATTTGGGGCCTGGCACCGGGTACACGGTGGCCTGGCTGTACTGGTTGACCTGGACGGTGGCGATTGGCTCGGAGTTCACCGCGGCGGGTATCCTGATGGTGCGCTGGCTCCCCGACACGCCGGTGTGGATCTGGAGCGCGTTGTTCGCGATCACGGTACTGGTCAGCAACGTGGTGTCGGTACGCCTGTTTGCCGAGACCGAATTCTGGCTGTCGCTGGTCAAGGTGCTGACGGTGATCGCCTTCATCGCCATCGGCGGGGCGGCGATTTTTGGCCTGCTCGATGTGCAGCACGTGCAGGGCATCGGGCTGTCCAACTTCACCCGCGAAGGCTTGTTCCCGACCGGCTTGCTGCCGATCGCAATGACGTTGCTGGCGGTGTCGTTCGCCTTCTCCGGCACCGAACTCATCGGCATTGCCGCCGGTGAGGCAAAAGACCCACAGGACAGCGTGCCCAAGGCAATACGTACTACGGTAGTACGATTGGCGCTGTTCTTCGTCGGCACCATCATCGTCCTGGCCACCTTGCTGCCGCGTGAACAGGCAGGCCTGGTCGAAAGCCCGTTCGTCATGGTCTTCGACCTGATCGGCATTCCGTACTCGGCAGACATCATGAACTTCGTGATCCTCACCGCGCTGCTGTCGGCCGCCAACTCCGGGTTGTACGCGGCCTCGCGGATGCTGTGGACGCTCAGTGACCAGGGCCATATGCCCAAGTGCTTCGCCCGCCTGTCGCCACGCGGCACGCCGGTCAACGCCATCATGCTGAGCATGGCCGGCGCCGCGGCGTCGTTGCTCAGCAGCGTGCTGGCGCCAGACACGGTGTACTTGGCGCTGGTGTCGATTTCCGGCCTGGCAGTGGTGGTGGTGTGGATGAGCATCGCCGCCAGCCAGATGGCCTTCCGCCGGCACTATGTGGCCAATGGCGGCCGGGTCGAAGACCTGCACTTCAGGGTGCGCGGCTACCCGTGGGTGCCGCTGGGCGCGATTGCCTGCTGCGTGCTGGCGTGTGTCGGCATTGCCTTCGACCCGGAGCAGCGTGTTGCCCTGTATTTCGGCATCCCGTTCATTGCCTGGTGCTACTTCGTCTACTGGGTGACCCGCAACAAACGTGCACAGCGCCTGGCGGCTGCGGCATCGGCAGGCGCGGGTGTTGGCGCGACCTGAACAAACCGGTTCATGATGCACGGATTCAACTGTGAACGAGGTCGTGTCGATGAAGCAAAAATCCCTGCCGCCGCTCAACTGGCTGCGGTCGTTCGAAGTGTCGGCACGCGCCTTGAACTTTACCCACGCGGCGGAGGAACTGCACCTGACCCAAGGCGCGGTAAGCCAGCAGATTCGGCAACTCGAAAGCCACCTGGGCGTGGCCTTGTTCAAGCGCTTGCCCAGGGGCCTGGGCCTGACCGAAGAAGGGCAGTCGTACTTGCCGGTGGTGCAGGATGCGATCAGCCGCCTGGCGGTGGGCACCAACGAGATTTTCGGCCAGCACAAGCGCGGCCCCGTGAAGGTGCGTGGCAGCCTGTCGTTTCTGCAGTACTGGCTTGCCCCGCGGCTGCCGGACTTCAGCCGCCAGCACCCGCACATCGATATCCGCTACATCAGCAACCTCTGGGTCAAGGCGCCCGATGGCGAGGACGACCTGGAAGTGCGCTGGGGCAACGGCGAATGGCCCGGCCTGCATGCCCAACGCTTGACCTGGGACGTGTTGGTGCCGGTGTGTTCGCCGGCACTGATGGCGCGCTCGGCCATTCGCGAACCACGCGACCTCAGGCACCACCCGCTGCTGCATGTGCTGGGCTATGAAGAGGGCTGGGGGTATTGGCTCAAGCGGGTGGGCGCGGACGATGTCGATTACTCGCGCGGGCTGCAGTTCGACACCTTGGTGTCCACCATCCGCATGGCCGAGCTGGGGCAGGGGGTGGCGCTGGCGCGGTCCTCGGTGGTCGAGGACCTGCTCAGGGACGGCCAACTGGTCGCGCCGTTCAGCCAGCGCATCGAAGCGAGCGAGTCGTTTTACCTGGTACGCGAGCAGGGCCGCCCATTGCCGCCCGATGCCGCGCTGTTTTCTTCCTGGCTGGTGGCACACGCGCACCGGCCTTTGTAACCCTGTGGAGTTTTCATGCACTACGTAAGTACCCGCAACGGTGATGTACGGGCGGACTTCCGTGAGGTGGTGCTGTCGGGGCCTGCCGCTGATGGCGGGCTGTATGTGCCAGCACACTTACCGGTGATCAGCCCGGAGGAGATTGCCAGTTGGTCATGGCTGCCGTTCGATGAGCTGGTCTGGCGGGTGATCGCGCCTTTTGTCGGCGATGCCATCGATGATCAAGTCTTGCGGGCGCTGCTCAGCGACAGCTACAAGGCCTTCAGCCATCGTGCCATCACGCCGCTGCAGCAGATTGGCCATAACGAATGGATCCTGCAGCTGTTTCATGGCCCTACCCATACCTCAAAGGACTTTGCCGCACAGCTTCAGGCGCGGCTGGTCAGCCACTTCCTCGAGCAGTCGGGCGAAGCGGCGTTGGTGGTTGGTGCCACCAATGGCGATACCGGCATTGCCGCCATCCAAGCCTTCGCTTCCAGGCCGAAGGTGCGCCTGGCGATTCTCTACCCCCGCAACGAGATCCCGGCAGACCGCTTGGCCGCCTTGCAGGCGGGTGACCCCGCCAGTGTTCAGCTGATACCCGTCGATGGCAGTTTCGATGACTGCCAGACCCTGGTGGCGCGGCTGTTCCGTGCCTGGCCGCTGGAAGGGTTGATACCGGTGTGTTTCAACTCCACCAACTGGGTCGGGGTACTTGCCCAGATCGTGTTCTACTTCCACGCGGCGCTGCAACTGGGGGGCGGCACCCGCCCGGTCGGGTTCAGTGTGCCCGCAGCGAGTTTCGCAGAGATCTACGCCGGCTTCATTGCGCAGAAAATGGGCCTGCCGATCAACCAGGTGATCGTGTCGACCAACAGCAACGATGCCCTCCACCGGTTTCTGCACCGCAATCGCTACGCGCCGCACGCCAGTCAGCGCACATTGTCACCGGCCATGGACTTCTCGCTCTATTCGAACCTGGAGCGCTTCATCTGGGAGCTGTACGGGCGCAGTGGCAGCAGCGTTGCGGCACTGATGGCGCAGTTCGAGGCTTGCGGTGAATTAAGCATCGGCAATGCGCAATGGCTTCAGGCGCGGGTGTTGTTCGACTCTTATGCGGTGGATGAGGCCGAGGTGCGCCGCGAAGTCATCAAACTGCGCACGCAAGCCGCAGCGCTGGTCGACCCGCACACGGCTGTCGGCGCGCTGGCCGGCCGCATGCATCGACGCAGCCTGGGCGCACCGATGGTGACCCTGGGCCAGATTGCGCCGGCCAAGTCGGCTGCGCTGTTGGCGCAGTTGGGCGTGTGGGAGGGTGAGCTTGCACCGCAGCCCGTGGTGCAAGACGGGCCGCCAGCCTTGTGCAGAGGGGACCTTGAAGGCCTGTGCCAGGCCCTGCTGGCAGCGCAGTCGAGGCCGGCATGAAACGCATCCTCGACCCGCTGGACGAGCGCATTCTCGCCGAATTGACTGCCAATGCGCGGATCGCCCATGCCGAACTCGGCGCCAAGGTGAACCTCTCGCGCAATGCGGTGCGCCAGCGTATCGAACGGCTTGAGCGCGATGGCGCGATACAGGGCTACACCGTTCGGCTGGGGGATTTCCGCCGCCCTTCATCGTTGATCAGCGCGGCGATTTTCGTCTATCGCTACGACCGCATGCGCGGTGACGACGTGCTGGCCAAATTGCGCACCCTCCCTGAGGTGATCCAGTGCGAAGTGCTCAGTGGCGAGTTCGACTTGATGCTGAGGGTTGCTGCGGCGACCCCGGAACGGGTCCACGCCGTCTGGAAAGAAATTGCCGGCATGCCGGGTGTTGAAAACACCGTTACCTCGTTTGTTCTCTCCGCTGTCTTCTAACCCCCATTCTCCCCTGCGCGTGCCCCTTTCTGTAGGGGCGGCCTTTTGTCGCGAAAGGGCTGCAGAGCAGCCCCCACAATTCAGGCGGCGATGCTGAAACCTGGGGGGCGTTCTGCGACCCTTTCGCGACACAAGGCCGCTCCGACAGGGAACGCGAGCTACCTGTGGCATCCGTAAAGTGGCCATTTCGCGTGTGGGCAGAACGCCCAATAAATACGGCACTTTGGCCTATTCAACTGCCCGTAGCCGGCTCGTACGCTAGGCCCATCAAACAACAGCAAAAAGGAATGCCTTCGTGACTGAATACAACATTGCCCTGGTCGGTTTTGGCGGTGTCAACAGAGGCCTGGCCCAGTTGATCGCAACGCATAATGACAGCTGGCAGGCCACCCTCGGCTTCAGCCTGAAGATCGTCGGCGTCACCGACCTGTTCCTCGGTTCGGTGGTCGACCGCAATGGCCTGGACGCTGCCGCGCTGGCAGCCTTGCCCGCCGAAAAGGGCGCGCTCGCCCTGATTGCAGGGGGCACTGCCGAGGCGTTCAACGAGACCGTCATCAAGCAGTCCGGCGCGGACATCATCGCTGAGGCTACCTTCACCAACCCGGTCGATGGCGAGCCGGCGGCCACCTTCTGCCGCTGGGCGCTGGAGAGTGGCATCCATGTGGTGACCACCAATAAGGGGCCGATTGCATTGCACGGCGCCGAACTGAAGGCGCTGGCGCGCCGCCACAATGTCGCGTTCGAATACGAAGGCGCGGTCATGAGCGGCACCCCGGTGATCCGCCTGGCCAAGCAGGCCCTGGCAGGTTCGCAAATTCAAGGCTTCGAAGGCATTCTGAACGGCACCTCCAACTACGTGCTGACCCGCATGAAAGACGGCATGTCGTTCGCGGATGCGGTGGCCCAGGCGCAGCAACTGGGGTACGCAGAGGCCGACCCTACGGCGGACGTCGAAGGTTATGACGTGCGCCTGAAGGTGGTGATCCTGGCCAACGAGTTGCTGGATGCGCGCTTGAACGTCAGCGACGTGATGTGCTCGGGCATCAGCGGCATCAGTGCGTCGGATATCGTCAAGGCGCATGCCACGGGGCAGTGCTGGAAACTGATCGGCGCTGCCAGCAAGGGCGCTGACGGCACGGTGTCCGCGAGTGTCGAAGCGCGTTTGTTACCGCTCGATCATCCGCTTGCCGGCATCAATGGCGCGGTCAATGCGGTGTCGTTCAACAGTGGGCTGCTGGGGGCGGTCACGGTGTCCGGGCCGGGCGCAGGGCGTATCGAAACCGCCTATGCCTTGCTCTCCGACATCATCGCCCTGCACACCACCCCGCGTCAGTAACGGAGCCTTTATGAGCGTATCTCGCATGGCCAGTGTTCACGCTGTAGCGCCGAGCCACATCGACGTGTTCAGCCCCTTCGACGGCCGTCTGGTGGGGCGTGTGCCCAATCTGGACGCCACGGCCGTGCCCGCCTTGCTGGCACGCGCACGGGCGGGGTGCCTTGAAAGTGCAGCGATGCCCCGGCACCGTCGCGCGCGCATTCTTGAAGAAGCGGCGCGGTTGGTCGAAGCCGATGCGGCTGCGTTCGCCAACTTGATCGTGGCCGAAGCCGGTAAAACCCTGCGTCAGGCCCAGAAGGAAGTGAAGCGCTGTGTGAACACGCTGAAGCTGTCCGCCGAAGAAGCCCGGCGCAATGCCGGGGAGGTGGTGCCGTTCGAAGCGTATGAAGGGTCCGAAGCCCGCCAAGGCTGGTTCAGCCGCGAACCGCTGGGCCTGATTGTCGCGATCACGCCCTACAACGATCCGCTGAACCTGGTGGCGCACAAGCTGGGCCCGGCGATTGCCGGGGGCAATGCGGTGATCCTAAAACCGTCCGAGCTGGCGCCGTTGTCGGCGTTGAAGCTGGTCGATTGCCTGGTGCAGGCCGGGCTTGGCGAAAACGTGGTGACCACGGCAACCGGTGGTGTCGAACTGGGCAAGGCGCTGGTCGAGTTGCGTGAGGTGCGCATGATTTCGTTCACCGGCGGTTTTGCCACCGGCGAATCGATCGCCCGCAGCGCAGGGCTCAAAAAGCTCGCCATGGACCTGGGCGGTAATGCGCCTGTACTGGTGCTGGAGGACTGTGACCTGGGGCCGACCGTGGAGTCCTGTGTCTCTGGGGCCTTCTGGGCGGCGGGGCAGAACTGCATCGGCACGCAACGGATTCTGGTGCAGCGCGCGGTGTACGAAGCCTTCCGCGAGCAGTTCGTCGCGCAATCCAAAGCTTTGCAGCTGGGTGACCCCGCCAGCCCGGACACGGATGTCGGCCCGATGGTTACCGAGCAGGCGGCACGCCGTACCGAGCAACTGGTGGAAGAAGCGCTGGGGCAGGGGGCGACGCTGCTTTGCGGTCATCGCCGGCAAGGTGCGCTGTACGCACCTACGGTACTGGAAACGGTCAGCCACGACAGCCGTATCTGGCTGCAGGAAGTGTTCGCCCCCGTAGTAATCCTGGAGCCGTTCGACACCCTCGACCAGGCCGTTGCCCTGGCCAATGCCCCGGAATACAGCCTGCATGCAGGGGTATTCACCCGAGACCTGTCGACGGCGCTGAAGCTGGCGCGGCGGATCGAGGCCGGTGGCGTGATGATCAACGACTCCTCCGATTACCGCTTCGACGCCATGCCGTTTGGGGGCTTCAAGTACGGCAGCCTGGGCCGCGAAGGGGTGCGGTTTGCCTATGAGGACATGACCCAGCCCAAGGTGGTGTGCATCAACCACTTGGATTGAAGGCACCAAGGTCAAGACCATCCGCCCCTATCAATTGATTCAGGTGAGGCCTATGGGAGCAACTGTCTTGCGCAATGTCTAAAAATTGACGCACGTGGGAGCGGGCTTGCCCCGCGAACACCGGCGAAGCCGGTGCCATGCACCGCGTAGCCCCATTCGCGGGACAAGCCCGCTCCCACAGGGTCGTCACAAGGTCTGAGCCTGCGCAGTTACCTGTGGGGCAAGCCGGCCCCTGAAAGCCTGGACCCGCTCTGGCTCAGGCCTTCCAGAGAACACATAGGCATAACGATATACCCTTTAATTCTTTGTCTCCCGAGCCTGCCTGCTTTCAACTAGCGCCTTTTTGAGCGAGCGCTGCCCGTGGAGCACTGTGAAGTCATCGTCATCGGTCTGGGCGCCATGGGCGCCGCCACCGTGTATCAGTTGGCCAAGGCGGGTGTCGATGTGGTCGGTATCGACCGCTATCACCCCCCGCATACCCTTGGCTCAAGCCACGGCGATACACGCATCACCCGGCTTTCTGTAGGCGAGGGCGCGCAGTATGTGCCCATCGTCAAACGGGCCCAGCAGCTCTGGCGAGAACTGGAAGTGCTGTCCGGCGAGTCGTTGTTCGAACAGTCTGGCCTGCTCGCACTGACGTCCAGCCCCGACTTCGACCCCGACGATAAAAGCGACTTCACCCTGCGCACCATCGGGTTGGCCAAGGCCTATGGCATCGAACACGAAGTGCTCGATGCCAAGCAAATCCGCCAGCGCTTCCCACAATTCGCACACGTGCGCGATGACGCGATCGGCTACTTCGAGCCCGGTGGCGGTTTCGTGCGCCCCGAGCGCTGCATCGAGGTGCAGTTGCGCCTGGCAGCGCAGCACGGCGCCACATTGCACACCGGCGAAACGGTGACCGGCATCCGCTCGGATGAGCACGGCGTCACGGTTACCACCAACCTGCGCACGGTCAAGGCCGGCAAGCTGGTGTTCAGCGCCGGTAACTGGGCGGGCGGGTTGTTGGGTGAGCCCTTCGACCGGTTGCTGAGTGTCTACCGGCAAATGCTGTTCTGGTTTGAGCTTGAGCCGGGTGCAGGCCTGGAGGGCGCATCGCCCACGTTCATCCTCACCCATGGGCGCGGCGACAACAACATCAACTACGGCTTCCCTGCGCAGCCCGGCGAGGGCAGCTTGAAAATTGCCACGGCCCAGTACCACACGGCTTCGCAGCCCGACTTGCTGGACCGCAGTGTGTCTGCCGAGCAAGCCCGCGCGATGTACGAGCAGCAAGTGCAAGGCCGTATTGCCGGGGTTACCGACAAAGTCCTCAAGTCGGCCGTGTGCGCTTACACCGTAACCCCGGACAGGCACTTCATCATCGACCAACACCCCACGCTCAAGCACACCCTGGTGGTGTCGGCCTGTTCTGGCCACGGTTTCAAACACTCGGCTGCCTTGGGCGAAGCCTTTGCACAGTGGTGCACCCGCGGCTCCACCGACCTTGACCTGTCCTCTTTCACCCTCAAACGATTCGAAGGAACACTCTCGTGAAGCGCATTGCACTTTCGCTTGCCCTGCTGGCGGCCACCCTCGGTACTGCACAGGCCGAAACGCTCAAGATCGCCGTGGTGCCCGTGCCTCACGCCGAAATCCTCGAGTTCCTCAAACCCGAATTGGCCAAGCAGGGGGTGGAGCTCGAGGTAAAGGTGTTCACTGACTACATCCAGCCAGACCGCCAGGTTGACGAGGGCCGACTGGACGCCAACTACTTCCAGAGCAAGCCTTACTACGAGGCGTATCAGAAAGACCGCCCGAGCAGCGATCAGGTACCGGTCGTGGCTGTGCACATCGAACCGTTCGGTGCCTATTCCAGCAAGATCAAATCGGTCTCCGAACTGCAGGACGGCGCTACCGTCGCGATCCCCAACGACCCCACCAACTCCGGGAGGGCGCTGCTTTTGATCGCCAAGCAGGGGCTGATCACCCTCAAGGACCCGAGCAACATCATGGCAACCGCCGCCGACATCACCAGCAACCCCAAGCACCTGAAGTTCAAGGAGCTTGAAGCCGCCATGCTGCCGCGCGTACTGGGCCAGGTAGACATGGCGCTGATCAACGCCAACTACGCGCTGGAGGCCAAGCTGGTACCGCACAGGGATGCGCTGTTTATCGAAAGTGCTGAGTCGCCGTATGCCAACTACCTGTATGTGCGCCGGGACAAGGCCAACGACCCTGCGGTGCAAAAGCTGGGGGCGTTGCTGAACTCGCCGCAGGTGAAGGCGTTCATCCTCGATCGCTATCACGGTGATGTGGTGCCGGCGTTTTAAGTACGCTAGCCGGTGCGCTCAAGATCAACGGGTTCTTGAAATCACACCCGTCATGTATTGATTCAGATCGCGAAAATCCTGAACGCTCCAGGCGTGCGGCGGGATTTTCACACCGTTCTCCTGCAGCGTCTTTGGAATCAAGTTTCCATTAGGCCTAAGTATCACTGACGCCACAATAACGCCTGGGTAGTCGTTCAGGCGTTTCTTGAAGGCAGCCGTTGTAAGGTCAGGTGTGGGAGGGTTGCTTTTAGTGGCTAACGCCCCGGTTCCCTTGATATCTGCTCCGTGGCATACCGCACATCTTTGCAGGAAAAGGGTTTTACCATTGGCGTTTTCTGCGAAGGCGTGGGGTAGTTGCGTGAGCGAGAAAACCCCTAGTAAAACGAAGAACAGTTTTTTTGATGTCAGCTGGTATTTTTGTTGAGCAAGCATCCCACAGTGGTCCGACATTCTTTCTTCCTTGGGTTTCAGTCAGTTAGGGCCTAGGGGACCGCTGCGCGGCCCATTGCAGCGGTTCGGCGCCCCGACAAGCCAGCTCCTACAGGTTAGCGCGACTCACAAGAAATACGCGATCCCTGTAGGAGCTGGCTTGTCGGGGCGCCGAACCGCTGCGATGGGCTGCGCAGCAGCCCCAATTACCCCCGATAACGCCTAAAACTGACTGGCATTAAGGGCCCGTGATCTCTCATGCTCAACGCCGCAACAGGCGGCTCAGAACTAACGTGATGGCTGCGCCAATGGCCAGCGCTGCGATGGGCTTCTCTTTCACAAAAGTAGAAACGTTGTTCAATGCGTCACCGTAGCTTTTAGTGAGTTGGCCAGCGACCTGGCGCCCATCACCCTCAGCTTCCAGGGCAGGGTCGTCAATCAGCCGACCCACCGCGCTTTGTGCTTTACCGGTTACCTGCTCTGCAACACCTTCAATCTGTTCACGTTTCATAAATGATCGAACCTTTCTAGTGAGTGGCAATGGTCTTGCTGCTCAGGCTTAGGGTGCAGGGTTAACCAATTAGTTCAAAGAAGGTGTGGCCGGCTAATTGCCAACGCGTGGACAGCGCCACTTACGCAGTCGCCACGTCGCCATATCAACTATTTATGTCCTTTGTGTGAAAGTTACGAAATACATGAACTAAGTATTTGCCCCCAGCGATTCCTCCCGCAGTGCAGCATCACCAGAATAGCCGCCCTCAATTTGAACCGTCAGCCTCACACAATGGCCGCATAGTTGGCCAGGTGGGCTGTCGGCCTTGCATGCGCCCGTTGTTCGGGCTGATGTAACCGATACTGAATGCTAGGAAAGGAAAGTGTCATGGGAATGACCAGGCGTAAGTTTTTGATTGGCGGCGGCGTTGTGGCAGCTGCGGCAGGTGCGGGGATTCTTACCCCTATGCTGACGCGCGAGGGTCGGTTGATCCCCGGCAAACCGCGGTTCGGTTTTGTCGAAGGCACCGAGGGTGTGCTGCCCAAGCAAGCAGACGTGGTCGTCATCGGCGCGGGCATTCTCGGTCTTACCACCGCGATCAACCTGGTCGAGCGTGGCCTGTCGGTCGTCATCGTTGAGAAAGGTGATATTGCTGGCGAGCAGTCCTGCCGGTTCTATGGCCAGGTCATGACCTACAAGATGCCGGATGCGACCTTCCAGTTGCACCACCTTGCCAAGCAACGCTGGCGCGAGATGAATGCCAAGGTAGGTGCTGACACCAGCTACCGCACCCAAGGCCGTGTCGAAGTGCCTTTCGATGAAGAAGACCTGGAAGGCGTCAGAAAGTGGATCGACCTCAAAACCCGTGAGGTCGGCTCCGACATCCCCTTCAAGACCCGCATCATTCAAGGCACTGAACTTGAGCAGCGCCTGCGCGGTGCCTCGTCCAGCTGGAAGATCGCAGGCTTCGAGGAAGACTCGGGCAGCCTGGACGCCGAGCGTGCCTCGTACGTTATGGCCGAGTACGCCAAGAAAATGGGCGTGCGCATCTACACCCACTGCGCCGCGCGTGGGCTGGAAACCCAAGCAGGTGCCATCTCCGACGTGGTGACCGAGAAGGGCGCCATCAAGACCTCTCGCGTCGTCGTGGCCGGCGGTGCCTGGTCCAGGCTGTTCATGCAGAACCTGGGGGTCGATGTACCGACCTTGCCTGCCTACCAGTCCCAGCAGATCATCAGCGCGGCACCTCGCGCACCGGGCGGTAACGTTGCGTTGCCAGGGAACATCTACTTCCGCGAGCAGGCTGACGGCACCTACGCCACCTCGCCGCGCGTCGTGGTTGCGCCGGTGGTCAAAGAGTCCTTCATGTATGGCTACAAGTACCTGCCACTGCTGGCCATCCCGGACTTCCCGGTTCACGTGTCGCTCAACAAGCAGTTGATCGATTCGTTCCTTCAGCCAACCAGCTGGAAGCTGGATGAAGTGTCGCCGTTCGAGAAAAACAGGCTGATGACGGCGGCCCCTGACCTTCCAGAGCTCAATGCCTCGCTGGCAAAACTCAAGGTCGAATTCCCAGCCTTCGCCGAGTCGAAACTGATCGATCAGTGGAGCGGCGCCATGGCGATCGCCCCGGACGAAAACCCGATCATCTCGACCGTCAAAGAGTACTCTGGCCTGGTCATCAACACCGCGACCGGTTGGGGCATGACAGAAAGCCCGGTGTCTTCCGAGTTGACGGCCGACCTGCTGCTGGGCAAAGCCCCAGTGCTGGACCCAACACCGTTTAGCCTGTATCGATTCTAAACCCCGCTACGACAATGGAATGACCGTGCATGCCTCGTCGAGGCGTGCACATCACCCGTGGTAATCAATTAGGAGAAACACATGAAGGTCGCTTTCAAGACCGTTGCTGCATTGGCCCTGACAATTGCTGGTGCCGGGAGCGTTCATGCACAGGATGTCGTGCGCCACAGCGCAGGCAGTTTCCCCATTTCGGCAGCTGTCGAAGTACCCGCAGGCAAGACCGTCGTTTACCTGAGCGGCTCGGTTCCGTCGGCTATTCACCCAGAGGCAGCCAAGGATTCGCTGGAATCCTTCGGTGATACCAAAGCACAAACCATCAATGTGCTGGAGAACATCCAGAAGCAGCTCAAAGACCTCGGTCTGGGCCTGAAGGATGTGGTGAAGATGCAGGTATTCCTGGTAGGCGGCCCGGAGAACGGCGGCAAGATGGACTTCGACGGCTTCATGGCCGGCTACACCCAGTTCTTCGGCCCAGACGCCAAGCAGCCAGTCCTGCCTGCACGTTCCGCGTTCCAGATTGCAGGCTTGGCTCACCCAGCCTGGCGTGTTGAGATCGAAGTGACTGCAGTTCGTCCCTGAGAGGGATAGTTGCTGAAGGCTGGCGCGGCCTAGCCACGCCTGCCTGCGTACCTCGCCTCAGCGTGGGTTGACCACCGCAGCCGAGGTACGCAGCACCAGCAGCGCCCCCAAGGCGATCACCAGCGACAACAGGTACAGCGCCAGGCTGGCACTTTGCGTGTTGTCGCGCATCCAGCCGATCAGGTAAGGCGCCACGAAAGCGGCGACACTGCCCAGCGAGCTGATCAGCGCCAGCCCCGGCGCCAGTATCGGGCCGGCCAGATAGGCGGGTGGCAACTGCCAGAACATCGGCAATGCGCTGCTGGCGCCCATGCCGGCAATGGCCAGGCCGGCCATGACCCATAGCGGTGACTGCGGCTGCAGGCCGGTCAGGGTCAAGCCCAACGCGCACATCAGAATCGGCACGCACAAGTGCCAGCGCCGCTCTTTGTGGTGGTCTGAAGAACGCCCCACGGCAATCATGAAGAAGCAGCCCGCCAGATAGGGCAGGGCACTGAGCAGGCCAACCTGGCTGTCGTGGGCAACCCCCGAGCCGTGGATCAGCGCAGGCATCCAGAAGGCCAGGGTGTTGACCGCCAGCATGACCGCGAAATAGATCGCCACCAGCAGCCAGACCTGGCCATTGGCAAAGATGCCGCGCCAGGAACTGATCTGTTTGCGCGCTTCTTCGCCGGCCAGCGTTTGCCGCAACGCCTGCTTCTGCGCGTCGCTGAGCCAGCGTGCGTCTTCGATGCGGTCGTCGAGCCGCGCCAGTATCACCAGGCCCAGCGCCACGACTGGCAGGCCTTCGATCAGGAACATCCACTGCCAGCCGCGCAGCCCGGCGGTGTCTTGCATGTGTTCGAGGATCCAGCCCGATACCGGGCCGCCGACTACGCCGGCCATGGGCACCGCCAGGGTGAACAGGGCCGTGATCGACGCCCTGCGCCCAGCCGGGAACCAGCGGTACAGGTAGACCAGAATGCCCGGGAAGAAACCGGCTTCGGCCACCCCGAGGCCGAAACGCAGGGCGTAGAAACCCTGGGCACTTTCAATTAGCAGCATGGCACTGGAGAGCAGCCCCCAGGTCACCATCATCAGGGCGATCCAGCGCCGCGGGCCGAGCTTGTCGAGCACCAGGTTGGCCGGCACGCCAAACATCGCATAGGCGACGAAGAACAGCCCGGCCCCCAGGCCGTACACGGTGTCGGAGAATTGCAGGTCGTTGCTCATCTGCAGTTTGGCGAAGCCGATGTTGATGCGGTCCAGGTGGGCGAACACGTAGCTGATCAGCAGCAGCGGCATGATCCGCCAACTGACCTGGCGGTGGGTGCTGGCAGTGCTCTGCGTGTGTTGCAGAGTCTCGAAGGTCTGGCTCATGGAATTACCTCGAAGGGCAGGTGTAGGGGGATTCACCAGAGTTTCAGGGTGTAGCTGAGGATCAGCCGGTTCTCGTCCATGTCGCTGGCGTAGCTGGAGCGATAGGCCGCGTTGCGCCAACGCAGGCCCAGGCCCTGGAAGTAGCCGGCCTGAATCACGTAGGCGAGGTCGGTGTCGCGTTCCCACTCATGGCCGTCGGCAGCGCCGGTGCGGATCTCGTCGCCCCGCACGTAGCGGGTCATGAAGCTCAGCCCCGGTAGCCCAAGGGCGACGAAGTTGTAGTCATAGCGGGCCTGCCAGGAGACCTCGCCGGCACTGGTGAAGGTGCCGATCGTGACCAGGTTGGCGGTGTACGGCGGGGTGTAGCCGTTCAGGGTGGGGAAGGCGTCATTGCCGTACATGCGCTGGTAGCCCACGCCAACCTTGTGCGCGCCAACACTGAAGGTGCTCATCATGTTGAAGTTGCGGTTGTCGACGCTGCCGGCCTTGGCAGTGCCGGCGCTGTTGCTGTCGAAGTAGCGCAGGTCGGTGAGCAGCGACATCCCTGGCCCCAGTGGCAGCGTGTGCACCAGGCCGTAGTAGTCTTGCCGGTAGACGTCGTGCAGTTCGCCGCGAAAGACGCTGGCGATCAAACCGTGGCCCACGTCATAGCTGGCGCCGAGTACATCGAAGGCGCCGCTGTCGAAGTCGGCGCTGCGCCCGGCCAGGTACATGCGGTCGCTGCCTGACGATTCGCGGGTGCGTGAGCGCCAGAGTTGCCCGGCGGTGAGGGTTAGCCGTTCGACGTCCTGCGACTGCAGCAGCGCGCCATCGAACGTCTGGGGCATCAGGCGCATGTCATCACGGAAGACCACGGGCAAGGTCGGGGTGAGGATGCCGACGTCGAGTCGGGTCTTGGCCACGCGCAGCTTGCCGGTAACCCCCATGTGGCTGAAGTCGTCCACCGGCCGGCCTGATTGCGAGCCAAAAGGCAGCGTGCCGTCGCCGCTGCGGCCACGCCCTGAGTCGAGCTTGACCCCCAGCAGGCCGAGATAATCCAGCCCGAACCCGACAGGCCCGTCGGTGAAACCCGACTGCATTCGGAGCATGAAGGCTTGCGACCAGTTGCCGACTTGCGAGGCCTTGGCACCGCTCTGGCGAAAATCGCGATTCTGGTAGAAGTTGCGCAGCTCCAGGCTGCCCTGGCTGTCGGCGACGAAGTCGGCGCGGGCATGCATTGGCAAACCCAGTGCTGCCAGCAGGGCCAGGCGCAGGCAGGTGATACCCCGTTCAGGCTTGAACATGTGTTGTCCCTTTTATTGTTGTTATGGACGGCGGCCTGCGCTGCCTTCAGCCGACCTTGCGGCTGGTGTGCAGGCGTTCGGCATCGGCACGTTTCTTCAGGTACATGCGGGTGGCGACGGCCGGCGCGTCACTGGCCACGGAAATCTCGTAGTGGTGGTCGTCACGGTCGTCGAGCGCGGCTTCCAGTGCCCCGAGCCCTTCGACGTCTTCGTTGAAGGCGGCGAACAGCTGCTCGTGCATGTAGTCGCCCAAGGCTTCGTCGTGTTGCGCAAAGTCGCGGCCATGGACGATGAAGTAGTGCAGGCTGTTGGCGGTTTCCGGGGTCAGGATGTGCGCGGTACGAATGTGAAACTGCTGGCGTTGCTCGGCCGGTTGCGCGCTGTCGTAAAAGGTCACGCTGACCCGGTGCAGGGCCGGGGAGAGAAACTCCGAGGTGGCAATGCGGGCTGCACTGGCACAGCCTTCCAGGCCTGTGGTCTTGCCCCAGACCGGTGACAGGGTGGTCGGTACCACTTCGCGGATCAGGGTGTAATGGCCTTCCTTGAGGTCCAGTTTGTACGGGGCACTGGCGTAGTCCGGGGTGCCGATAGTGTTGGCATGCAGGAAGCTCAGGTGGGTCAGGTCCATGAGGTTCTCATGCAGGCTGACGTAGTTGCCCGGGTGATGGAAATACCCGGAGGTGCAGGCCCAGGCCGGGTCGTCGATCCACGCCTGATGGGGGATTAGCGCCGGGTCGGCGAGGGCTTGCTCGCCCAGCCATATCCACAGCAGCGGCCCCTGGCGCACCAGCGGGTAGCGGCGTACGCCAATGCCGCGCGGGCAGTTTTTCTGGGACGGCACTTCGGTCAGGTCGCCGGCGGCGTCGTAGCGAAAACCGTGGTAGCCACAGACGATGGTGTCGCCTTGCAGGTGACTGCGCGAAAGCGGGAAGGAGCGGTGCGCGCAGCGGTCTTCCAGGGCCACCGGTTCACCCGCTTCTGTGCGGTACATCACCACGCGGCGGCCGAGCAGGCGCCGGGCCAACAAATGCCGGCCGACTTCATCGTCGAAGGCGGCAACGTACCACTCGTTGTAGATGAATGGGGTTTCGCGGTTGGCCATCGGTTCGCTGGCCTTGCGCGCATGCGCGATGAGGTTGCTGCTTGGCAGTGACATGGGGTTGCTCCTTCAAGAAGGGTGGGGCGGTTCAGAGGTCCAGCACCAGGCTGTCGCCGAGGGCACGCGACACGCAGATCATCAGGCTGCGGCCTTCGGCCTTGTCGGCGTCCGAGAGGATCAGGTCGCGGTGGTCTGGCACACCTGCGCAGACGCGGGTTTCGCAACTGCCGCAGAGGCCGGCGCGGCACGAAAACGGCAACTCGATGCCATGGTGCTCGAGGGCTTCGAGGATCGTTTGCTGGGGCGCGACCCAGAGGCTTCGGTCGCTACGGCTCAAGTGCACGGTGAAGCCGCTGTCACCCTCGGTGCTGGCCGGCGCGGCGTTGAAGCGTTCGATGTGCAGGCGTTCGGCGCGCGGCCCCGCAGCGGCTTGCAGGGCATCGAGCATTGGCGCCGGCCCGCAGGCGTACAGGTGCTCGTCGTCGCGCAGGGTGTCGAGCAGCCCAGCGGTATCCAGATGGCCGCCCGCTTCGTCGTTGAAGTGCAGGTGCACCCGCGCAGGGTCCAGTTCGCGCAACGTTTCATAGAACGCGGCGCGTTGCCGGTTGCGGGCGCAGTACACCAACCGCCAGTCTTTGTCGTGCGCCTGACACCAACGCAGCATCGCCAGTATCGGGGTGATGCCGATGCCGCCTGCTACCAGGCAGTACCGTTGCAGGTGCTCGTCCAGCGGGAAATGGTTGCGGGGCAGGCTGCAGGCGAGGGTGTCGCCCAGGCGCAGTTGCTGATGCAGGAAGCGCGAGCCGCCGCGGCTGTCAGGCGCCAGGCCCACAGCGATCAGGTAGCGGTCGCGTTCATGGGGTGCATTGAGCAGTGAGTAGTGGCGTGGCAGGTCGCCGGCGACGCGGATTTCCAGGTGTGCACCCGCGCTGAAGGGCGGAAGCGCTCGGCCATCGGCGGCGCGCAGTTCGATCAGAACGACGTCCTTGGCTTCGGCTGCGTAGCGCGTGACGCGCAGGTCGAGGGGGTGGAGGTCCATGGGTGTTTGCGCTCATTGTCGTTGTCGGGCCAGCTTACGGACGAGCGTCTGGCAGGGCTGTCACCCGTGAGGTGGACAAGGACAATGATTGGCGGCAGACTGATAGTTAATAGGTTAACTATTTATCGGGCCCTGTTCGCTCGATCCAAAAACAATAAATAGCCGAGTGCCGCCATGATTCGTCTCAGCACCCCACAGGCATCGACCTTGCCAGCGGAAATACGCCCATTTAGCGACTTGACCCGTACGCTGGGGACGCCCGGTTTTCCCGGTGCGTTGCTGGACTGCCTGGGCCAATGGGCGGCTTGCCAGCATTTTTCCGTGCTGCGCATGGACGGCGCGCGGCCGCAGCTACTGGCGGCCGGCACCCGCCACCCGGACACCAACCTGGTGCTGCGGTGCGGCCAGGCGTACATCGAGCACTACCATCGCTACGACCCGCTGTTCGAACCCTTGAAGGCGGCCCCTGGGCAAGTCGGCCACCTGGTCGCCCAGGACATTCGCCACGGGCCCTACCGCGAGGCGATCTACCAGCGCAACGGCATGATCGAACGGTTGTCCAGTGTGTACCTGGACGAGCAGGCGCGCCCGGTGCAGTTCAACCTCTACCGCCACCACGACCAAGGCTATTTCAACGACCGTGAACTGCAGATGTGCGAAGCGCTCAGCCCGGCGTTGTTGCAGCTCTTGCGTGGGCACCTGGCGCTGAAAGCCCTGAACCCCGTCAAGGACCCTCGGCAGCAGCTGCTCCAGCGCTGCCCCGACCTGACCACGCAAGAGTTGAACATCTGCATCCGCCTGCTTCAGGGCATGACCCACGCCGGCATCGCCGCCGACCTGGGCATCAAGGAGAGCACCGTGAAAACCTACCGTAACCGGGCGTTTGACCGGCTTGGCATTCACTTTCGCAGTCAGTTGTTTGCCTTGTTTTCATGATGTTGGGTCAGGCTAATCGGGCAAGCTGAATCGGCATGTACTTATGACCTTTGTTCATTGATAAGTGGGCTGTTTTGGCCAACCAGAATGTCCTCGAAAAACGCCCCTACCGGCTCGGTGGGGTGGCACAGCTGAATCTCCAGCACCCACACCATCTCACTCGGCACGATGTCCAGTTCGGCCAGTTTGTCCTGCCCGAACAGGGCATGTGGGAAGTCGGCAATGCGATGCCCGGCCAGGTTGCGCTCCAGCTGCCAGCCTTTGGCGAGGGCGCTGCGTTCGGCGAAGTCGTACAGCTCACGGCCGGTCAGCCCCGCGCACCAGGCTTGGCGCGTTTCTTCGAACACGTCGTGCAGGGCCTTGACGCAGGCGTGATACAGCGGGTGCTCGCCAAACACGAAGGTGTCGCCGTAGTCGCCTTCGTAGCCATCCCACACCGGGCCGAGGTCGACCACGGCGATGTCGCTGGCGCGCAGTTGGCGCTGTGGGTCGATACCTTGGCGGGGTGTGCGCACGGTGTCGTCGCCAAAGCGGATATAGGTCGGGTGCCAGGTGTGCGACGCGCCCATCGCCTGCAACGTCTCGGCCGCCATCTGCAACGCCTCGGCAGTGGTCATGCCGACTTTCAGTTGGCTGACAATGGCTGCCAGGGCCCGCACCGATTGCTCGCGGGCTGCGAGCATGCCGTCCAACGAGTAACGTGGGCCGACTTTTTCCAGCACCGGGTCCAGCGTGCTCAGCGACGCAGCCGCCGGCGCCGATGCGCCGCTGGCAACGAAAGCCTCGGCGACAAAACGGTGAGCCTGCACGCCCGCTGCCAGGCACTGTTCGCGGGCCTTGGTGATCATCGCGCTGTTGCCGCAGGCATAGACCTGGGTATCGGCCCACCGGTGGGCATGGGTCAGCGCGACCTGCTGCACGCGGGCTTGGGCCGATAGCACGCGGTGCCAGCGAAAGTGTGGGTGGGCAAGGCTTGCCTGGTCGAGGAACGCGCCGTCATAGAAGTCGGCCAGCGATGAAGCGCCCCAATACAGCGTAACCGGGGCATGGCCCGCAAGCGCCGTCAGCAACAACGGCTTGATGCCGGCATAGCCCGTGCCGGTGGCGAACAGCACGACCGGGCGTTGTTCTTCGTGCTGCCAGGTGCAGGCGCCCACCGGCCCTTCCAACTTCAATGTATCGCCCACCTGCAGCGTGGGCAGCACGCGTTCGGTAAACAGCCCGCCGCTGACCTTGCGCATATGAAACACCAAGCGCCCCTGGTCCTGCGCTGGCAGGTTGGCGATGGAGAAACAGCGGCTGTCGCCATTGTCGAGGCAGAACCTGACGTATTGGCCGGCGCGCACTTCGAGAGGCTGGGTGGGCTGCAGCACCAGTTCGCTGATGTCGACACTCAGGGCGCGCTGGCTCAGCACATGGGCAGTGATGGCCAGCGTTGGCGTGTCCAGCGACCAGCCGGGGATTTCCAGGCGCATGTCACTGCAGGCATGGCTCTGGCACAGCAGCATCTCGTTGGCGGCCAGGGGGTAGCAGGGCGCGGGCATGTCTGCGCTGCGCTGCTTGTCCCGGTACTGGCCCGACACCACCTGGACCTTGCACGACCCGCAGGCCCCGCGGCGGCACGAGAAGGGCACCGACAGGCCGCTGGCGAGCATGGCGTCGAGCAGCAAGCCTTCTGCGGCTTCGAAGCGTTTGCCCGAGGGCGACAGTTCAATGACATGGCGTTGCTGCATACACACCTCAGGGCTGAATTGGGGGCGAGAAAGGCCTGATTGTTGCGTTAGACTAGGACCATAAGAACCTCCAGTTCTGGATAATTCACATGGTCCAGCTTCGCAAATGGCGGCCGTTGCTCAAGCTCGACGGGGCTCAGCCGCAGGCTTCGTACAGAAAGATCGTCGAGGGCCTGGTGACCGCGATCGTCGAGGGCCGCCTGCGCCCCGGCACGCTGTTGCCCGGCACGCGGGAAATGGCGCAACTGCTTGATGTCAACCGCAAGACGGTGATCCTCGCTTACGAAGAGGCGGTTACCAAAGGCTGGCTGGAGAGCGTGCAACGCCGGGGCACCTTCGTCAGCACCCGGCTCGCTGCCGGCACGCTGGCCGCCCACAGCGCGCCGTCGTCATTTGCCCTGGCGCTGCACGAGGCGCCTGCCGTTCCCTACTTCACTAACAGCGAGCAGGTGACGGCGCTGCAACATCGGCCTGGCGCGCTGTTTTTCGATAACGGCGCCTGTGACCATCGCCTGTTGCCCCAGGCTGTGCTGCATCGGTATTACCGCAAGGCCTTGCGCAACAGTTTCACCACCAACACCGTGCGCCATGGCTGCGAAAGCAGCAGCCAGTACCTGCGCAGTGCATTGGCCGACATGCTGCGCCACAACCGCAGCCTTAATGTGGGGGCCGAGCATATTTGCCTGACCCAAGGCGTGCAGATGTCGCTGTACCTCACGGCCAGCGCTTTGCTCAAGCCGGGTGACGTGGTGCTGGTCGAGCGCCTGAGCTACCCGCCGGCGTGGGAGATTTTCCGCCAGCTGGGCGCGCGGTTGGTCACCGTTGACCTGGACGAGGAAGGCTGCCGGGTCGATCAGATCGACGCGCTGTGCCGAGTCCACGACGTGCGCATGATGTATCTCACCCCTCATCACCAGTTCCCTACCACGGTCAGCCTGCATGCGGCACGCCGGCAGCAACTGCTGGAGTTGGCGCGGCTGCATGATTTTTGCGTGATCGAAGAAGACTACGACCATGAGTACCACTTTGCCGGGCGCCCTTATCTGCCGCTGGCCAGTGACCGTTCGCAACGCCATGTGATCTACATCGGCTCGTTGTCCAAGTCGTTGGGCAGTACCTTCCGTTGCAGCTTTATCGTGGCGCCACCGAATGTGATCGAGGTGCTTGAGCGCACAGCGGTGCTGACCCTGGGGCAGGGCGATGCGGTGATGCAACGGATGTTGGCCGACCTGATCAATGACGGCGAACTGAAAAAGCACCTGCGCCGGGTGTCCACGGAGTATCGGCGGCGACGGGAAACCTTATTGAGTGGCCTGCGCGATGCCTTTGGCGAGCAGATAGCGGTGCAGGAACCGGAAGGCGGGTTGGCGCTTTGGGTGAAGTTTGCCGACACCCTCGACGTCGACCAGTTGGCGGCCAACGCGCTGGAGCTGGACCTGGTGGTGCGTGGCGGCGGCCAGTTTTCACCGTTTGGCCACCGCGAGAACGCCTTGCGGCTGGGGTTTGCCTCGTTGGATGTGGATGAAATCCGCCTTGCCACCCAGCGGCTGGCGCAGGCTGCAACGCTATAGGCAGCTTCACTCGCCCTCTGCTTGCCGCACCGTCCGAAACCCGACATGAGACGTCGCCAGGTACACCGTCTGCGGTTGCCGTGCCGAAGGCCGATAGCGCATGCACGCATCCGCCGAGCACAGGTGTGACCCGCCTTTGATCACCGCCACTGGTGTGCCGGGTTGGGCAGGGTCGTAGCTGTCGTCCAGCGCCGGGCCTTGTGGGTCGAGTGCGGCATCGCGGGTCTGATCATGCCCAGGGCGATAGCCGCTGCGGGTCAACTCCCAGACATTGCCCCCCGCGTCGAACACGCCAAAGCCATTGGCCACGAAGCAGCCCACCGGGGAGGTGCCCGTGAAACCATCAAACGCTTGATTGTGATACGGGAACTGGCCCTGCCAGGTATTGGCCATGGGTTTGCCCGTGGGCTGCTCGGTAGCGCCCCAACTGAAATCCGCATCCTGCAGGCCACCGCGCATGGCGTATTCCAGCTGGGCCTCGGTGGGCAGTGTGCGGCCGGCCCATTGGGCGTAAGCCTGGGCATCGCGCAGGGTCACTTGCACGACCGGGTGGTTTGCCCGCTCACGCCAGTGGCTATCGGGCCCCAGCGGGTGGCGCCAGCTCGCCCCGGCAACGAACTGCCAGCCTGGCCGTAATACCTCGGCACCCTGTTTGAACACCATCCCCCCCGGCACCCGCAGCGTGCCGGGCAGGTCAGGGGCCGCTTGCGCGTCGATGCCCTGTTCAGCCTGGGTCACGTAGCCGGTGGCCTGCACGAAGCGGGCGAACTGGGCATTGGTGACCGGGTGCACGTCGATCCAGAAGGCCGAAACCTTGGCCGGGTGCGGCGGGCCTTCTTCACTGTAAAAGCGGCTTGAGCCGAAGCTGAAGGTGCCACCGGGCAGCCGCACCATGCCGTCGCGCCACGGCCCCTCGCGGGGCACGGGCACACCGCTGTAACCGCTGCACAGCAGCGCCGGTGCAGGGGCTGCGGGCCATGCCGCATAGGCGGCGGCAAGCACGCCGAGGGCGAGTGCCGCGCCCCCGAGCAGCCGGGGTGTCATGGCTTGCTGACCAGCGCGGGGGAAACAGGCCGGCCCTCGGTCGTGATAACGATGTTGTTGCGCTGGGCGTAGCTTTTCCAGTCGCGCAGCAGTTCGGCCACTTGCTGGGGCTGTTGTGCGCCCAGGTCATGGTGCTCGCCTGGGTCCTTGCTCAAATCGAACAAGCGCCACGCCGGTGCAGCGTCGGTGGTGTCGAACAGCAGTTTGAGGTTGCCTTTGCGCAGTGAGGCGTTCCCGTTGATTTCCCAGCCCATGGCCTCGTCGCGGGGGTGGATCTGCGTGTCCCGGCCTTCAAGGTAAGCCAGGGCCGAGGTGCCTTGCGGTGGCACGATGTCGCGGTCGCGGTACTTGATGCCAGGCAGTGAAGCACCGGCCAGTTGCAGCAAGGTCGGCATGATGTCGCGCACGCTGGCCAGTTCTTCGCTGCGCCCGGGTTTTATCGTGGCCGGGTAGTGGACGAAGGCCGGTACGCGGATGCCACCCTGGTAGGTGGTCATCTTGTAGCGGCGGCTGGGCAGGGCGCTGACCTGGGCCCATGCCGAGCCGATCATCAGGAACGAATCAGGCCGGCCGTAGTTGTCCAGGCGGTTGTCGAAATTGCGTTTGATCCATTCTGGGTCGACGCGGTTGGCGTTTTCCGGGCCATTGTCAGACATGAACAACACCAGGGTGTTGTCCAGCTCGCCGGTTTCACGCAGGTGGTCCACCAGGCGGCCCACCTCGGCGTCCAGTGCCGCCACCATCGCGGCATACACCTCCATGGTGCGTGCTGACTGTTGCCGTTGCTCCGGGGTCAGCGACGCCCAGCTGGGCACACCTTCGAGTTGTGGCTCCATCGGGAAGTCCGCAGGCACCAGCCCGGCCTTGCGCTGGCGCTGCAGCCGCTCGCGCGCGATCTGTTCGTAGCCTTGGTCATAGCGGCCACGGTACTGCGCCAGGTACGCGTCGGGCGCTTGCAGCGGCCAGTGCGGTGCGGTGTAGGCGGCGAACGCGAAGAAGGGCTTTTGGCTTGCCTTGCCCTGGTCGATGACGTCGATCAGGCGGTCAGTGAACCAGCGGGTCGAGTAGAAGTCGTTGGGCAGTTCCACCGGCTCGCCGTTGTGGCGGAAGCTCCAGCTGTAGTTGGGCAGCAGGCCCATGTTGGTTTGCTTGAAGTGCGCCGCACCGCCTTCCAGCAACACGTACGCCTGGTCGAAGCCGCGGTTTTGCGGCTGCTGCGCGGGCGTCATGCCCAGGTGCCATTTGCCAGCGATGTAGGTGCGATAACCGGCATCGCGCAACAACTCGGCGAGCGTGGACACATTGGCGCCCAGCACCCCTTCATACCCCGGTTGCACCTCGCTGCCCGCCGGCAGGCGCCCACGCGACTCGGCCATCATGCCGACCCCGGACAGGTGCGGGTCGTTGCCGGACATCAGCATGGCGCGGGTGGGCGAGCAGCTGGGTGAGGCATGGAAGTCGAGCATCAGGCGCCCGTCGGCCAGCAGCTTGTCCAGGTGCGGGGTCGCAATCTCGCTGCCCAGCGCAGACAGGTCGGAAAACCCCAGGTCATCCGCGACCACGAGCAAAATGTTGGGTTGTTTAACGGTTGGGGCGGCGAACGCTTGGCTGGCGCCGAGCAGCAGCAGGCTGAAAGCGAGCAAGGGCTTGGAGGGGATCATGGGTTTCTCTTTATTATTGTGGGTTGGGTGCACTACATGATTTTTTTATTTAATTATCTTGTCAAGGAATGAAGACCGGCGACGACCCTGGCTGAAACGCTTCTTTCCGGGTTCATCCAGGCAATCCGCCTAAATAGCGGGTTTAAAAACTGTTCGATCAGCGAACAGTGATCGCGCCCCGTTGTATGCGATAAGCGCTGACGGCTATTGACGGCATCATCGTTAAACAAAATAATCGTTAACAGAGTTATCCATTTTCACAACAACAAGAAAGGATATTCTGATGACGAAGCCGCTGACGGGGGCATGTCTGTCCCTGGCGCTGTTATCAATCGCCCAGCTTTCACAAGCGGCGAGCCCCCTGGAAGACAGCCGCCCAGGGCGGCCTGGCGCGCCGCGCTGGGTCGAGGATTACCGCTTTCTGGATGACCCAGGTAAAGCCCGCGATCCTTTCGATGGCCTGCGTTACCATCGCCTGTCCGAAAGCGCATGGCTGCAACTGGGCGCGGAAGCGCGCTATCGCGCCGATTCACTGGACAAACCCTTCTTCGGCCTGCGCGGGATCAAAGACGACTCCTACCTGATGCAGCGCCTGCAAGCCCATGCCGACCTGCACCTGTTCGACGATGCGCTGCGTGCCTTTGTGCAAGTCGAGAACACCCGCGCGTTCGGCAAGGACCTGTACTCACCCAACGACGAAAGCCGCAACGAAGTGCGCCAGGCCTTTATCGACCTGAACCATGACATTGACGGCGGGCGTTACACGGCCCGTGTCGGCCGCCAGGAGATGGCGTTCGGCAACCAGGTGTTCGTCACCTACCGCGACTCCCCCAACATCCGCCAGACCTTCGACGGCCTGCGCGCCAGCCTCAACCTAAAGGACGGGCGCAAGCTCGATGCCTTTGCGGTACGGCCGGTGAAGACCGGCGAGGACAGCTGGGATGACGGCAGTAACAACGGGGTCAAGTTCTATGGCCTGTACGGCACCCTGCCGTTGACCCAGGCCTGGAACATTGACCTGTTCGCCTTTGGCCTGGAAACCGACGACCGCGCCCTGGCGGGTGAAACCGGTGATGAACAACGCTACACGTTCGGCACCCGCCTGTTCGGCCGCTACCAGGCCCTGGACTGGAGTTGGGACTTGGCCGGCCAAAATGGGCACTTGGGCAACGCCTCCATTCGTGCCTGGGCGGTGTCCAGCGACACCGGCTACACCTTCAACCACCCCTGGGCCCCACGCCTGGCCATGCGCCTGGATGCGGCCAGCGGTGACGGCGACCTGGGCGATGGTAAAGTCGGTACCTTCGACCCGTTGTACCCGCGCAACGGCGTGTACGGCGAGGCCAGCCTGACCACCTTGAGCAACATCCTCGTCATTGGCCCGACCTTTGGCTTTTCACCCTGGCGCACCCTGCGTTTCGAACCCGGTATCTTCGAGGTGTGGAAGCAGAACACCCATGACGGCGTATACATGCCCGGCATGAGCATCCTCGCCAACACCCGCGACACCGGCCGACACGTGGGCACCATTTACCGCGTCAATACCCGCTGGTTGGCGACGCCTAACCTGACGCTCGACCTGGACCTGAAGTACTACGACATCGGCGCCGCCATCCGCGATGCCGGGGGCGACGACGCCTCGCTGGTGTCGGTACGTGCGACCTTCAGGCTCTGACTCCTATTCGCATAACAACAAGAGGGCTGCACATGAGTGGTTCAATCGCACAATCGCACCGGCCGGTACTGACGATCGGCCTGTGTTTTCTCGTCGCGCTGCTCGAAGGGCTCGACCTGCAAGCCACCGGCATTGCCGCGCCCCACATGGCCAAGGAATTCGCCTTGACCCCCGCCATGCTGGGTTGGGTGTTCAGTGCCGGCTTGCTCGGCCTGTTGCCGGGCGCCTTCGTCGGCGGCTGGCTGGCGGACCGCATGGGGCGTAAACGCATCCTGATCCTGGCCGTGTTGCTGTTCGGGGGGTTCTCGTTGGCCACCGCGCATGCCTGGGACTACCCATCGCTGCTGGTGGCGCGGCTGATGACCGGGCTGGGGCTGGGCGCGGCGCTGCCGATCCTTATCGCCATGGCCAGTGAAGCCGCCCACGAGCGCCTGCGCAGCACGGCGGTCAGCCTGACTTACTGCGGCGTGCCGCTGGGTGGCGCCATCGCTTCGGTGATTGGCATGGCGGGCCTGGGCGAGGGCTGGCGCACGGTGTTCTACGTGGGCGGTTTTGCGCCCATTGCGATTGCCTTCGTGCTGATGGTCTGGCTGCCGGAGTCCCAGGCGTTTCGCGCCCAGGCCGCCGCCAGCGGCACGCAGAACGGGCTGGCAGCGCAACTGTTCGGCCCCGGCCGGGCGAGCCGTACGCTGTTGCTGTGGCTGGCATGCTTCTTCACCCTGACCGTGCTGTACATGCTGCTGAACTGGCTGCCCTCGTTGCTGATCGGCCAGGGCTATTCGCGGCCGCAGGCCGGCGCGGTGCAAATCCTGTTCAACCTGGGCGGCGCAGCGGGGTCATTTTTGACCGGGCGCATGATGGACCGTGGGCACGCTGGGCGTGCGGTGTTGATCGCCTACGCCGGCATGCTCGCCTCCCTGGCGGGGCTGGGCCTGTCCACCACCTTCGGTTTGATCCTGTTGGCCGGTTTTACCGCCGGCTATTGCGCCATCGGCGGCCAGTTGGTGCTGTATGCACTGGCCCCCACGCTGTACCCGACACACGTGCGTGCCACGGGGGTGGGCGCGTCGGTGGCCGTGGGCCGGCTGGGGTCGATGGCCGGGCCCTTGGCGGCAGGGCAGATTCTCGCCGCTGGCGCCGGGGTAGGGGGCTTGTTGCTGGCGGCCTCGCCGGGCCTGGTGGTAGCGGCTGTGGCGGCGATGGCGCTGCTGGGGCGGCGTGCACCGCCCACCGAGGCTGCGGCTTCGCAAGGGGTGGCGCCATGAGCCTGCGTAATGGGCTTATCGCCCTGTGCTTGAGCAGCTGCGCCGCACTGGCCCAGGCCGCGAGCTATGAACCGCCGCCGCTCAAGCTCGAGCCGCTGGCGCGCTTCAGCGTTGACCTGGTGGCACCGATCTGGGAATTGGGCGCCACCAGCGGGCAGGGCAAACGGCGAATCATCCCCATCACGGGTGGGCATTTCGAGGGCCCCCGGCTCAAGGGCACCATCCTCAACAATGGCGCGGACTGGCAGGTGGTCACCCCCGAGGGCGTCGCGATCATCGACACCCGTTACCTGCTGCAGACCGACGACGGCGCGTTGATCTACCTGCGTACCGAGGGCTATCGCTTCGGCCCGCCCGAGGTGATGAAAAAAGTCGCCGCCGGCGAGGATGTCGACCCCAGCCTGTACCAGTTCCGCATCACGATGCACTTTGAAACCTCGGCCCCTCAGTACGCCTGGCTCAACCGCACGGTGGGCGTCGGCAGTGCCATGCGCCTGGGCAATGCCGTCGTCTACGACGCCTTCGAAGTTAAATAGATAATTTTGTTAATGGTTAATTGACTTAACTAAATGGCCGGGCTAATGTTCGGCCAACCACAACGAACAATCAGTACAAGAGGTGTGTGATGGGCCAATACGACAACCGCTGGCAGACCGTGAAAGTCACCGTCGAGCAAGGCATCGCCTGGGTCAGCTTCAACCGTCCTGAAAAGCGCAATGCCATGAGCCCTACGCTCAACCGTGAAATGCGCGATGTGCTGGAAACCGTCGAGCAGGACGCCGACGCCCGTGTGCTGGTATTGACCGGCGAAGGCAGCGCCTGGACCGCCGGCATGGACCTCAAGGAGTACTTCCGCGAGGTGGACGCCGGCCCGGAGATTCTTCAAGAGCGCATCCGCCGCGATGCCTCCGAATGGCAGTGGAAGCTGCTGCGCTTCTACAGCAAGCCAACCATCGCCATGGTCAACGGCTGGTGCTTCGGCGGCGGCTTCAGCCCGCTGGTCGCCTGCGACTTGGCCATCTGCGCCGATGAGGCCACCTTCGGCCTGTCTGAAATCAACTGGGGCATCCCACCGGGCAACCTGGTCAGCAAAGCCATGGCCGACACCGTGGGCCACCGTGAATCGCTGTACTACATCATGACCGGCAAGACCTTCGACGGGCAGAAAGCCGCGCAAATGGGCCTGGTCAACAAAAGCGTGCCGTTGGCGCAACTGCGCGATGAAGTGGTACTGCTGGCCCAGGACCTGCTGGACAAGAACCCGGTGGTGCTGCGCGCCGCCAAAAACGGCTTCAAGCGCTGCCGCGAGTTGACCTGGGAGCAGAACGAAGACTACCTGTACGCCAAGCTCGACCAGGCGCAACTGCGTGACCCCGAGCACGGGCGTGCGCAGGGCTTGAAGCAGTTCCTTGACGACAAGAGCATCAAGCCTGGCCTGCAAGCCTACAAGCGCTGAGTGATCTTGGCGTTCATTCCCGAATAATCAGAAAAGAGGAATGCCCGATGTTCGAGGTGCCATTGTTAATTGGCGGTAAGGCCCGTGCGGCCAGCGACGGCGGCACGTTCGAGCGTCGCCATCCGGTCAGCGGCGAGGTGGTGTCGGTGGTGGCTGCGGCCACCCTGGCCGACGCCGATGCGGCGGTCGAAGCGGCCCAGGCGGCGTTCCCCGCGTGGGCTGCGCTGGGGCCAGGCGAGCGCCGCGCGCGCTTGCTGAAGGCGGCCGATGCGCTGGACGCCCTGCGTGACGAATTCCTGGCCATGGCCGGGGAAACGGGGGCCAAGGCCAACTGGTACGGTTTCAACGTGATGCTGGCGGCCAACATCCTGCGCGAAGCGGCGTCGATGACCACCCAGATCCAGGGCAGCGTCATCCCCTCCGACGTGCCCGGCAGCTTTGCCATGGCCCTGCGTCAACCTTGCGGCGTGGTGCTGGGCATCGCGCCGTGGAATGCACCGGTGATTTTGGCCACACGGGCCATCGCCATGCCCTTGGCGTGCGGTAACACCGTGGTACTCAAGGCCTCCGAAGCCAGCCCGGCGGTGCATGGCCTGATCGGCCAGGTGTTGCAGGCGGCCGGTTTGGGGGATGGCGTGGTCAACGTGATCAGCAACGCCCCGCACGATGCGCCGGCGGTGGTCGAGCGGCTGATAGCGCACCCAGCGGTGCGCCGGGTGAACTTCACCGGGTCTACCCATGTAGGGCGCATCGTTGGGCAATTGGCGGCGCGTTACTTGAAGCCCGCGGTGCTCGAACTGGGCGGCAAGGCGCCGTTCCTGGTGCTGGCCGATGCCGACCTGGATGCCGCGGTCGATGCCGCAGCGTTTGGTGCCTACTTCAACCAGGGCCAGATCTGCATGTCCACCGAGCGGCTGATCGTCGACCAGGCCGTGGCCGATGTGTTCGTCGCCAAGCTCGGTGAAAAAGTCCGCAGCCTGCGCGCAGCGGACCCTGCGCAAACCGATGCGCCGCTGGGTTCATTGATCGATGCCGGGGCCGGTGAGCGCATACAGGCGCTGGTTGATGACGCCGTCAGCAAGGGCGCGACCCTGGTGGCGGGCGGTGAGCGCACGGGCAGCGTTATGCAGCCGGTGCTGCTCGACCAGGTCAACGCCGACATGAAGCTGTACCGCGAAGAGTCGTTCGGCCCCGTCGCGGTGGTGCTGCGCGCCAGCGGTGACGAAGCGCTGCTGGCCCTGGCCAACGACTCCGAGTTTGGCCTGAGCGCGGCGATTTTCAGCCGTGACACCCAGCGCGCCCTGGCCCTTGCCCAGCGCCTGGAGTCGGGCATCTGCCACATCAATGGCCCGACCGTGCATGACGAGGCGCAGATGCCTTTTGGCGGGGTCAAGGCCAGTGGTTACGGCAGCTTCGGCAGCACGGCGGCGATCGACGCCTTTACCCAGCTGCGCTGGGTCACCGTGCAGCAAGGCGCCCGGCACTACCCGATCTAACCCACGCACTCACAACAACAATAGCGAATGCACCCGCGGGCCTCTCGGCCCTCGGGCGCACTAAGGCAGAGGTAGCCTTCATGGTTTGCGAAACCCTCTCCGTTGCCCAGCGTGCGCCCTTGCGCGCCGTCAAGATCGGGCAGCCTCAGGTACAGGTGCGCCAGCAAGGCGACATCCTCTACCTGGACCCTGTGGAACCCCTTGCTGCTTACCCGGCACGGCTGATGGAGCGCTTGCTGCATTGGGCCGAACAGCGCGGCGAGCAAACGTTCGTCGCCCGCCGTGGTGCCGATGGCGAGTGGCAGCACATTACTTACGCCGCCATGTTGCAGCGTGTTCGAAGCATCGCCACCTGGTTACTGGATCAAGGCCTGAGCGCCGAACGCCCGCTGGTGATCCTCTCGGGCAACGACCTTGAGCATGTGCAACTGGCCTCGGCCGCGCTGTATGCCGGCATCCCGTATTGCCCGGTATCGCCGGCCTATTCACTGCTGTCCCAGGATTTTGGCAAGCTGCGCCATATCGTCCAGACCCTGCAACCGGGCCTGGTGTTCGCGGCCGACGCCGCCTATGGCAGAGCCATTGATGCGGTGTTCGAGCCCTCGGTGACACTGGTGCTGGGCGAGGGCGAACTGCCAGGCCGGGCGAGCACGCCGTTCGCCGAGGTGCTGGCCACCGCCGCACACCCTTGCGCCGACCAAGCGTTTGCCGCGTTGCGCCCACAAAGCCTGGCCAAGTTCCTGTTCACGTCCGGCTCCACCAAGCTGCCCAAGGCCGTGGTCACCACTCAAGGCATGCTCTGCGCCAACCAGCAGATGCTGTTGCAGACCTTTCCGGAGTTCGCCGAAGTGCCACCGGTGCTGGTCGACTGGCTGCCGTGGAACCACACCTTTGGCGGCAGCCATAATGTGGGCATCGTGCTGTACAACGGCGGCACGCTGTATATCGACGATGGCAAGCCGACGCCGCAAGGCTTTGCCCAGACGCTGCACAACCTCAAGGACATTTCCCCCACGGCGTACCTGACCGTGCCCAAGGGCTGGGAAGAACTGGTCAAGGCGCTGGAGCAGGACAGCAGCCTGTGCGAACGTTTTTTCCAACGCATGAAGCTGTTCTTTTTTGCCGGCGCCGGGTTGTCACAGGCCATCTGGGACCGGCTTGACGCGGTGGCCGTGGCCCATTGTGGCGAACGCATCCGCATGATGGCGGGGTTGGGCATGACCGAGACCTCGCCGTCGTGCACGTTCACCACGGGGCCGCTGTCGGTCGCCGGCTACATCGGCCTGCCGGCCCCGGGCTGCGAGGTCAAGCTGGTGCCGGTGGACGGCAAACTCGAAGCGAGGTTTCGCGGGCCGCATGTGATGCCGGGGTACTGGCGCTCATCCCAGCAAACCGAAGCGGCGTTCGACGACGAAGGGTTCTACCGCAGCGGTGATGCCGTGCGCCTGTGCGACCCCGACAACCCGCAGCTTGGGCTGATGTTCGACGGGCGTATTGCCGAGGACTTCAAGTTGTCCTCCGGGGTGTTCGTCAGCGTCGGGCCCATGCGCACCCAGGTGATCCTGCAGGGTGCCCCGTACGTGCTGGATGTCGTGGTACTGGGCCCTGACCGCGAATGCCTGGGCTTGCTGATCTTCCCGCGGTTGCCAGAGTGCCGGCAGTTGGCCGGGCTTGGCGACCACGCCAGTGATGCCCAGGTGCTGGCATCGCCTGCCGTGCGGGACTGGCTGTCGAGCCTGTTGGCCAGCCTCAACCGAGGCGCCACGGGCAACGCCAGCTTTATCCAGTTCGCGGGCCTGGCCGACGAAGCGCCGTCCATCGACCGCGGCGAGATCACCGACAAAGGCTCGATCAACCAGCGTGCAGTTCTGCAACTGCGCCAGGGCCTGATCGACAGCCTGTACGCCGGGCAGGGGCCGTTACGTGTAGACGCGCCATGACGGCGCGGGGGCAATTCCGCGCGTTTGCGGCGACCGCGTTGCTCGATGGTATCCGCACGCCGTGGGTCGATCTCAATGGCGCATTCGGGTTGGTCTCGCCGACCGACCTGGGCATCAAGGCCGGCCGCGCAGTGTTGCAGCGCGCTGGGCTGGAGGGGCGCGACGTCGACAGCGTACTGGCTGGCTCCATGGCCCAGGCTGACTTCGACGCCTACATGCTGCCCCGGCATATCGGGCTGTACTGTGGCGTCGACCAGGCGGTGCCGGCGCTGATGGTGCAACGCATCTGTGCGACCGGTTTTGAACTGCTGCGCCAAGCGGGTGAGCAAATCCAGGCGGGGGAGGCGGGCACGGTGTTGTGTGTGGCGGCCGAATCGATGTCACGCAATCCGATCGTGGCCTACACCCACCGTGGCGGTTTTCGCTTGGGCGGCGAAGTCGGCTTCAAAGACTTTCTCTGGGAAGCCCTGTTCGACCCCGCTGTTGGCATCAGCATGATCCAGACCGCTGAGAACATCGCCCGGCACTGTCACATCCCCCGGGCTGCCGTAGACGCCTGGGCGGCCCAGAGCTTCGCGCGGGCCATGGCTGCGCGGGCGCGAGGGTGGTTTGCCGACGAGTGCGTCAGTGTTGGCAATGAAGTGTTCGAAGCGCCCGGCTTGCAGCCACGCGGCATTCGCCTGCCGCGTGGCGTTGAAGCCGTCTCCGAAGACAGCCACCCGCGCGCGACAGCGTTTGAGCGTTTGCAGCAACTGCCCCCGATTTACCCGCAGGGGGTGCAAACCGCGGGCAATAGCTGTGCGGTGGTGGATGGCGCAGCGGCGGTGCTGATGTGTTCGGCAGACCAGCTGGCTGGGCGCACGCCTATGGCCTGGTTGCGGGCCAGCAGCGTGGTGGGCGTCGCGCCTGAGGTGATGGGGCTGGGCCCGGTGCCGGCAATACGCTTGCTGCTGGAGCGGGCAGGCCTGGCGCTGGACGCCATCGCCTGCTTTGAAATCAACGAAGCCCAGGGCGCGCAGATTGTAGCGGTGCAGCAATCGCTGGGCATCGCGCCGGAACGGCTGAATGCCTGTGGCGGCGCTATCGCCCTTGGCCACCCGCTGGCCGCAACCGGCCTGCGCCTGGTGATCAGCGTTGCGCGGCAATTGCGCGCCAGTGGCCAGCGCTATGGCGTGGTATCGGCCTGCGTCGGCGGTGGCCAGGGCATGGCCTTGCTGTTGGAAAACCCACTGGCCAAGACCTGAAAAGGAGGTTCACGTGTCTACCTATCGCGCTCCGCTGCAAGACATCCGTTTCGTCGTCGATCACTGGCTGCAAGCGCCTGCGGCCTGGGCTGAATCCGAGCGATTCGCCGGCGTCGACAGCGCGCTGGCTCACCAACTGCTGGAGGAAGGCGCGCGCTTTGCAGAACACCAGTTGCTGCCGTTGAACATGAGTGGCGACCGCGAAGGCTGTAGCTTTCACGCCGGCAAAGTGACCACCCCGAAAGGTTTCCGCCAGGCCTACCAGCGTTACGTGGAGGGCGGCTGGCCAGGGTTGACCTGCGCAGTGGAGCACGGCGGCCAGGGCCTGCCGCTGCTGCTCGGGGCTGCGCTGCACGAAGTGATCTACGCCTGTAACCATGGCTGGGCCATGTACAGCGGCATCGCCCATGGCGCCTACGAGTGCCTGCGCACGTTTGGCTCTGCCGAGCTGCGCCAGGCCTGGCTGGGCAAGATCGTCAGCGGTGAATGCCTGCCCACCATGTGCCTGACCGAACCCCAGGCCGGCAGCGATGTGGGGCTGCTACGCACGCAGGCGCGGGCGGATGAAGCGGGGGCTTATCGGCTGACGGGCAATAAAGTGTTCATTTCGGGGGGCGAGCACGACCTCACTGACAATATCGTGCACCTGGTGCTGGCCCGGCTGCCCGATGCGCCTGCGGGCAGCCGCGGGCTGTCGTTGTTCCTGGTCCCCAAGTTGACTGAGCACGGCCAGCCCAACGGCGTACATTGCACCGGCATCGAACACAAGATGGGTATTCACGCCAGCGCCACTTGCAGCCTCAGCTTCGACCAGGCTCAAGGCTGGCTCATCGGCGAGCCCCATTGCGGCTTGGCTGCGTTGTTCGTGATGATGAACAGTGCCCGTACCTACGTCGGGCTGCAGGGCTTGGCCCACGCCGAAAGCGCCGGGCAGCGTGCCATGGCCTATGCACAGGCGCGTGTGCAAATGCGTGCGGTGGTGCGCCCTGAAGGTGCTCAAGCTGCCGCAGCGGACCCGGTGGCCTTCCACCCGGCCGTGCGTCAGGTGTTGTGGCAGTCTCGGGCGCTGACCGAAGGCATGCGCGCCATCGGCTATTGGAGTGCCCATCTGCTCGACCTTGCCGAGCAGTCGCAAGGGGCGGCCCGTCACACCCTGGAGGCCCGCATCGGCTTGCTCACGCCCGTGGTCAAAGCCTTTTTCACCGAGCAAGGGTTTCAGCTGGCCAGTGACGCGTTGCAGGTGTTTGGCGGCTACGGCTACGTCACCGAATCGGGCATTGAGCAGACCGTGCGCGACAGCCGCGTGGCCATGATTTACGAGGGCACCAACGAGATTCAGGCCAACGACCTGCTCGTGCGCAAGGTGTTGGGCGACCGTGGCGAGGCGCTGGAAGCGCTGCTCGACCACGTGCTGGGAGATGCGGGCTTGGCGAGTGACGCCGAAGGCAGGCGTTGGGCGCAGCAGTTGCACGTAGCCAGTGACGGATTGCGCGCTTGGGTGCGTGGGCTTGTGCGGCATGATGACAGGGAATATGCCTACCGGGCAGCGGGTGACTTCCTAAAAGCGTTAGCGATGGTGTTGCTCGGCCATGCCTGGGCCCGGGCGGCACGCTTGGCGTTGTTGCAAGTGGAGCAACCGTTCTACCGGCGCAAACGCCAAACGGCGGCGTACTTCTTTGACCACCTGTGGTTGCGTTTTGAGTACCGTTTGCAGTGCCTACAAATGGCCGAACTACCGCTGCCGTTCGCGGATGACCTGTAACAGGCTTACGCATTGTAGGAGCAGCCTTGTGCTGCGAAGAGGCCCGTGACCAAACCGGGAATCTTCAGGGCTGCTACCGGCCTCTTCGCAGCACAAGGCTGCTCCTACCAGGACCCCGCATGACTGGAGGGTGAGGCAGGGTGAGCGGGTTTCTCGGAGCTTTATAAGGAGCGCAGCTCATAGTCGATTCGCGTCAACCTATCATTTTTACCAGTAGACGATCATCACTATCCAGTGTGTCATTCAAGGGCGTGCGAAGCGCACAGTGGAGTGCATTATCTCTTGAGAAATGGAGGTTAATAGATGCGTGTACATTGTGTAGGGTTGATAATGCTGGCGATGATCGGGCCTGTACAGGCATGGCCTGAGCTCAATAGATACGGTAAGGAAATAGAGAAAAAAGTTACATTGCGCTATCAAGCTTATGTAGAGTCCTGTCCGAATAATCGCCCGGCTTACGAATGCTCCGGTTTATTGATAAGAGGTGTGGGCGATCCGCGTGGAAAGCATTTTAACGCGTGGGATCCCGCCCGAAAGGGAGCAACGCACGATACCTCGTTTAGTTACGTGCGCATCGGTATATCCTTTGAACGGTTAGCGTTTGCATACACCAATGGTTATATTGTGTCACCGCCAGGTCAAGAACAACCGGGTCAATTGAAGTTACAGCCAACCTGCGTCTATCCCGTTGATGGTGCCTCGGACAAACGCTCAGACAAGGGTTGTGGAGCGTATGAGGACAAGAAAGACAGCAGTGCGCCATGTGTGGTGTCGAGTGACATTGTTAAAGATGCCAAGGCCTGGTTTGAGGCTCATTCGCCCATTGAAGATAAGGCCTACGACAAGCGGTGCGCATTTTCCCTTAAGGGGCCAGATGTAACGGAGGCGTTCATGACGGCACTGGCGGTCGTTGAGCGGGCGTCCGAAAAGACCACCGTGCCTAATGACTTCAAGGTGACCTCGTGGACGGCTCAAACAGCCGCAGCGCTTCCCGTTGAAGCTTTTTTCTATAATGTGAAGGATAGGGCAATTGGGCTGCCCATTGCACAATTTAATCAGTGCCGATTCAATCGCGTGACGGGGCGTAAAGTTCCTATTCTGCGTAGGATGATACTTCAGGTGAATCTCGAGCCCTTCGAGGACAGGATCGAAAAGGTTAACCCACTGTTGGCTGAAGTGTACCCAGCGCTTAAGAACATGGCCTATGAACATGGCACGTTGAGGGCGGCAGTCAAAAGCATCGCGCCTAGGGCTGAAGGTTTAACGGCGTATAATTCCTTTTCTTACTATTCGGAAGATCAAGTAGATGATCAGCGCTGCAGCGAGGTGCTGAGTGCTGCAGCGGGTTGACGGTGTGCTGACGCTGTGAACGCAGTGGAGCTGTTCGTAAAAAGTTTAGGTGGTGACTGTTTCTAAGGTGGCGAAATCCTTCTTGTGCTAAAGGTGATAGCTTAATATGGACAATCAATCTGCAGAAAATACCCCGCGCTTCCTTCTTTTTAATAGTGCAGTAGGTAACGTGCGCTTGGAGTTTGCGAGCCAACAATCACTCGCCGTTGGCAGCGATGGGCCGCTCACCACGCTATTTCAAGACGCTGAGCCTAAGGACATGCCAGATTACCTTGCTGCTGGCTACAGTGGCACGCTGGACCTTGCCAAACACCAATTCAGTGAAGCCTGCGCGCCCACCTTCAAGGGTACGAAGCAAACGGCCACCTCCCTGCACATCTACTCGGCGGCCGGCCAGTTGCTCAGCTTCGACGACATTACGGGTACTACCACAACGTTCACGTACGACACCAATCACCGCGTCGTCGGTTCAGCCAGTTCGGCATGCCAGACAACCAGCACCTACAACGACGAAGGCCAACTCACTCAGGAAACCATCAAGGATGTCTGCAGCGGCGCCTTGATCACGGTGAGTTACGCCTATGACCCGTCAGGCAATGAAACTACGCGCACCTTCAGTGGCGACGGCTTTCCTACGCTGAGCCTTGAGCGAACGTTGCTTAGTGATGGGCGGCTGAAGCAGTCTGTGCTAAAGGTCGATGACAAGGAGTACCGCAGCGACCATTACACGTACGACAGCGATGAGCGTCTGCATAAATGGTACTGCACGGGCGAGAATGCGCCCGTCAGCAGCAGCAACAAAGCCTATACCGAGCAGATATTTACGTACGACACCGATGGCAACGTTGTGTCGCGCAGCCACAAGTCGAGCAAGGGGCCAGGTGTTTCTACGTACGGCTATGACCCAGACCGCCCAGGTGCACTGATCTCATCGAACGGCGACCCGCAAGTCAACGATCAACGCGGCCGCACCTTGAAACGCAGCAATCGCAAGCTCGGCTATCACGCGAATGGACAGATCAAGTCATACAGCAGCCAGGCAGGGGGGGAGGGCGCGGATTACCAGTTTGCCTATGACATTCAGGGGCGGATCAGGGAAGTGGTGCTAGGTGAGCAGCGGGAGGTGTATCACTACCGGGAAGGGTCGATCTACGCCGTTCAACAATTGGGCGAGCACTTTACCGGCCAGGCAGCGAAACGGCGGATGGTGCTGCTCAATAACAGCCCCTCGTGCTTTTTGCAGCAAATCACAGAGGCCACTGATGACGTGTGGGACTCAACGACCTGCACGTTCGAACTGCGTGATGCTGCGGGCACCGTGTTCGCCAGCCTCAAGCACGGCCAATCTACCGCCCCGGTCTATTTCAGCTACCTGCCCTATGGGTTTCGTGTTCGCGACTTAGCATCAACCACCTGGCTGGGTTTTAAAGGCGAACCGCTTAACCCTTTGAGCTTTTACCACTTGGGCAATGGCGATCGTTTGTACGATGGGCAGCTGCACCGCTATCAGGTGCCTGCGGGTGCAGGTTTGCTTGCTACTCAAAGTGGCTCGCCGTACGTGTACTGCAACGGCGACCCGGTGAATGAGCCGAAGCAGGCGCCGACGAGCTAAAGTTGAACATCCACTCCGAGTGATCAAGCGACAGCGCGGTACAGGTGGCTGCGGCCTCAGCACTAAAGCACAGCTACTGTGTTGCCTGGTCTGGCCTCTTCGCGGGTTAACCCGCTCCCACAAAGTTGTTTGATTCTCGCGGCATACGCATTCCAGTGTAGGAGCAGCCTTGTGCTGCGAAGAGGCCCGTGACCCAACCGGGAATCTTCAGTGCTGCCACCGGCCTCTTCGCAGCACAAGGCTGCTCCTACCCAGACCGCGCATGACCGCTGCGAAGAGGCCCAGCTGTAAAACTCGGAGAGAGATCATCAGATTTAACCCCTTCCTTGTAGGGCATTTCCCAAACATACTCCTGCCGCCTTTTTTCCGTTGCGGCTGTTCAGGCAGCGCTCTAGTCTCGGCGTGTCGTTGCACATCAACGACACGGCTTTGACAGGCCGCGACGGTAATCATGCATACGGTTCGTCCTTTATGGCAGCTGTACGTGTGGGCACGCTTGCGTGCGCCGGAGCTTCGTGATTCCGCCGGTCTGTCAACCCACGTACAGCTGCCACCCTTCTGTTTGACAGCAGGCGGGTGGTTGCCACTTAGAAGGAATCATAGGATGTTGAAGATAGTCCCCGATCCACCCCACAACCACCATTCCCTCGAAGACACCCTCATCCAGGCAGCGGACTACGCCCTGTGCGCACAGTCCGTGGCAAATCAGGCCATTCTCCTACAGCCCAAATCACCCGTGTCGATCTTGATGATGGCGACGATGCATGAGCTGGAGTCACTGCGTGTGCTGCTGGAGTCGGCGTTGATCCAGGTGCAGATGCCGGCGCATCAGCCACGGACTCAGCATTAAGCCACAGGTAATGAGTTGCCTGTACGGGCCTCTTCGCGGGGCAAGCCCGCTCCCACAGGTACACCGCAGGTCTCAAGGCCTGTGTATACCTGTGGGAGCGGGCTTGCCCCGCGAAGAGGCCCGAACAGGCGGTGAAATTTCAGGGAGACCGAACAATGACCACAGACGCCAACAAAGCCCCAACCACGGTCGGCAAGACCAAGTTCTACCAGGGCGAAAAAAGACCCAGCCGCTGTTCTGCATCGAACCCGGCATCCCTTGCCAAGACGCCCATGAGCAAGCCTCAGAACTGATGGGCGTTGTGCGAGACCTGACCATCGCCGGCGTAATGGACGACAACCCGCAGCTGATCTGGGCCTCACATTATCTAAGCGCCTTGGCCAAGGCGCTGATGGATGATGCCGAATTGGGGATGACGCGCTAGTTGGCCTTGGCGAACGTTTAAGCCGTCACGACAGCTGATAGGCGGGCTTCCAGCGCATCACGACCGGGCAATGCGGTCGATAACAATAGAACCGTTAAGGCCTCCCCAGTGTGACTTCCCTAGGCCGCACCTGGCATTTTTGTCAGGTGACGGGTTTTCGGAATAGGAGGACAGTGTTCCCACGAGTCACCCAGGATCAGTAAGTGTATTCAGATTCCTGAAACCCAGTCGGTTCATGGCGGGCGACTCATCGAACTCGACACTGACTACGCACAGGGGATGAGGCATGACTCGTTTTTCGGAGATTTTTGTTAATGGCTACAATAAAAGTGTTATAGACGGGTCAGACCTTAAAAGAGGTGACCCGATATGCGTCAATGGCGACAAATGCTGGTTTATCGCGGCACACGATACGCACATTGAAGTTTTGTACCGTGATGATTTCTCGGAATCAGCGGCGCAGGATTGTTGCGATATCCTTAACTACGATAATTCGGAGGTTGGACTCAATGTTATTCATACCATAAGTGGTGTTGAACGTGAGAAGGTAAGTCGATACAGTCAGAATGAGCCGAAGTATCGAGGATTGGAGCAGCAGTTCAAGCGTAAGCTGTTCGCGATGCTTTCATCTGGCGCTTATCGCATTATCTTTGACGATCCGGCGCTCTTGTCTGCCTCTTCATTACCAGTTCTGATTGAACTCCATCCTGCATCAGTCAAAGATTTTGTAACTACGTTTGGTTCAGACGCCTGCACAGATACCTATGGTCTGCTCTGCTACCTGGATGCCGTTGAGCCGCATCCAGCGTCCGTGGAAAGCCTCATCATTTCAATGGATGACGCGTTTGGAGAACTACGCAATGACCTTGCGTCGGAATACTCATTTGTGGACCATTTTCTAAGCCCACCGTCTGATACACCGATTCAGGTAAATATGCAGCACGTCCGTGCAGTCTACTCACTTTCGGACGTCGCCAAGCTCGCGCCTCTGATGGAGGCGTTAAGCGCTTCAAAAGCCGAGGCCCCGACGGCGCTTCCGATAATCGACGCCAAACAGACCTTCCCGGTGCCCTACAAGATCACCAACCAAACCGACGGCACCATGCCCGACATGCAGGGCTTCGGCCTGGAGCGGGTGGGCAGTGCCGAAGGTGGCTGGTACAGCCTGTGCCCGATCAAGGCAGACCGCGCCCTGGCTGCGGGCGAAACCGTCAGTGCCTGCCTGGTGCACCGCCGCACCGGCGAGCTGACCCATGTCGACTACACCGCACAGGCCAGCAAGCTGGGCACCAAGCAGTGGCTCAAGGACTTTACCAAGTATGTCGCCGAGGCCGGCAAGCCCATCACGGCCGGGGGCTGGAGCGACAACAATGCGTTTTCCAGTAGCCACGAAGATCCGCGCCTGTGGTGCCAGGCCGACTACCGGGCGTTCAGCACCGCACCGTTCGACAACAACCTGGTCCAGGTATTGGCCTGTCACGATGACTTTCCACTGGCCCGCGGGCAGACCCTGAGCCTGCAGGTGCGCGACCTCAAGACTCAGGCCCTGCACGAGCAGCACCTGTTTACCGCCAAGGCCGCCAGCGGCTGGGCCAAGGCCTTGTGCGAACAGGTCAACCGTGACAGCCGCCTGCTGCGGGCGGGGGTGAAGGGCGCAGGCTGCACGGTGGTACCGGGCGAGGTGAACAACGCGTTCTGGGGGCCGCAGTGTGCCGAGTTGTGTGTGACAGTAACCGAGGTGAACTGGTGGGCCAGCCGTATGTTCGATGGCACGAAGGCGGTGCCTGACGGCGGCGTGCTGCATGCCTGGGTCTATGATACGTTTTCCCAGCGCCTGCTCGGCCACCACGAATGGACCCCGAGCAGCTCCCAGCGCGCCAGCGGCAAATGGCTGAAGGCCTGGGCCGAGGCGCTGGCCACGTCAGCAGTGGCGCCTTACCTGCGCGTTAACACGACCGCGGCGGTGCTCGAACAGCGCGGCGACGCGTTGCGCATCTTCGCCAGGTTGCCGGACGATGACTACGACGTCGAAGGCCCGCTGCTGGCGCCGGCATTCAAGGCGCTGGAAGATGCCGTGCTGGTGACCGTGCGCCATCCCGGTAACCAAGCCTTGCTGCACCACGCACTGTTCAGGCCCCAGGCCTGCGTTCCGGTGCCCAGCAACGAGCAAGCGTGGTTACAGGCGTTGGCCCGCTTTATCGAAACGCAGCATTGGCCAGAACTGTATGTCAAGGACGGCAGGCAGCTGTGGCTGTCGCGTCACGCCGAGCTGCTTGTCGCACTGGATAACGTCGGCGATGGCAGCGAATGGGCGACCGAGGACTATCGGCGGGAACTGCTGAACGCTGATGAATGGCCATACCAGGAGGCCGCAGACCCGGTGGCGTTCACCATCGAGCCCGGTGAGGGTATGACGGGGGTGACCATCAGCTCGCTGGACGCAGAGCTGGAGTTTCGCCTGGACAAGGCGGCGCGCGACAAAGGCTACCGGGTGATGGCGTGTATGCCGAGGCAGGCCGCGGCCAAACAGCTCAGAGAGGCTTACATCAGCTATGTAGACGCTACTCTCAAGGCAGGTAACACTGTCGCCGTTTCGTTCGCCGAAACCGGTGCCTCAACCGCCGCCGTTCAGGTCGCTGACTCGGTCTCCTTGGGCAACCAGTTTTCCACCGTAGAGACTGCATTAAAGGCACTAATACAAACCGCCGCCTTCCAAGCCGCCGACGAGGCCACTTTCGCGACAGCTTACGAGGCCGCTGTCAAGTCCATCCCCGCGGTAGCGGACAACTACGTCCGGAAGAGAATTGGCGTAGCGTCTATGGCTGGCGCCCTAGTAGATCGGGAAGAATACTACTCCCGATTCTATGGTTATTCAGTTGTTAGATCTGATGCCTTACTAGCCGCCGCTAAGCTCGCCTTTGCCATTGCCGTCGCTCATAAAGAGGCCACTGCCGTGTGGCCCGTATCGGTCACCGGCGACACCATCACCTGGCAAGGCCCGCTGACCAACCAGGCGTATGACCTCTACCTGGACTGCCCCGAGTCCGAGCGCGGCAAAGAAGCCCTGACCGTAGGCCATATCGGCGCCTTGGGAACCACCCAATTCTGGCACGACCCCAAGCCCGTCACCTTCACCCCACCCAAAGCACTCAAGGTGCAGACGGATATCAGCTACCTCTGCGAAGACTACGGCAACACCAGCCGCTCCGAACTGTTTGACACCACCGGCCACGGTGAAGCCGGGGTAGACCCACGCACGGGGCTGTTCCACGCCCATTACCTGGTGGCCAGCTTGCAAGGGCTGCAAGGCCAGGGGCCGGCGGTCGATCTGACCTTGCATTACTCGGCGCTGCGCGCCAATGAGGCGGGGCTTGGCGATGGCTGGGCCTGGCGTTTTTCCAGCGTGGACGTGCGCGACCGGCGACTGACCCTGGCTGATGGCGCCCAGATCAAGTTCAACGAAGCGCAATGGAAGGACCTGGGCGCGGAAAAGGCGATCAAGCTGGCCTCATGCGTGGTACGCAGCAATGCGGATTACAGTAAGTTCACCCTTGACCTGCCTAGCGGCCGTCAGGAAATTCTGGAAAAACCTGCAGTCAAGGGCAGTGACGAGGAAGAACCGAACAAGGAACTCCATGGCCTGCTACTGAAAACGTTGAAAGCCATTCGGGACAAGTCCAGGCCGGGTTTTCCCGTGCTACCGGATAAGTGGCAGCAGTGGATCGCATGGGCGGCCGTGCCCCGTTGCTACTACGTCGCTGCGGATCTCGATTACGACCGAGCGGTTAACGCATGGGAAGGCGAGAAAGCCATTATTGAGCTGAAAAAGCGCATTGCCGATCTCGAACTCGAACTCGCACGCCTGGAGCCGTTCGTGTTGCTGGTGCCGTCTAGCATCGAATCGCCCTACGGCGAAAAGTTGACGTTGGAGTGGAAGCGCGAAAAAGGCCAGTTCCTGCTGTTGACGGTCAAAAGCGGGGAAGAGGCCCTGTTCATGGCCGAGTACGAGACGCCTCAGGGCAAGGCTGCGAAGGTGAACATGCAGGTCTGGCCGCAGAGCAACTCCGAGAAATACGAGGTCAGGCTGGAGCTCAAGGATTACCTGCTTCGCACGCTCAAGCGCGTGGTGAAAGTCAAGGACAAGGACGTCGTGCTGCAGCAGGTCGATTGCGATTATGACGACGACTACACCCTGGACCGGGTGCTGTGTGGCCTGCGGGAACTTGACGGCTCGGTGGAATGCGTAAGGTACCAACCGTGGCAACCAAAGAATGAAGAGCAGAAAAACGGACGCCCTGGCCTGCCTCGGGTGGCGATACACACCTTGGTGCCAGGCGATGGGCAACAGAACCAGGTGGCGACCTATCGCTACGAGGGGGACTTCCTACGGACCGACCAGAGGATCGTTACCGTCGAGTACGAATACGGCCCGCATGGGGCAAGGGAGCAACACTTGCTGGTGCAAGGTAACGTCAAGCATAGCGGCTACGTAGAGCGTTTCGAACTGTTGCGCGCGGTTGCCTCGAAGCATGGTCATTGGCTGGCCTTCGCTACCCGGCAAAACGAAAATAAAAGCAGCAAACAAAGGGTAACCAAGGGCTACCGCTACACGGGGGCGGGCGATGAGTATGCCAAATTGCTCTATGCCATCGAAGCCGGTGCCGGAAGCGAAGACATTAAGGTAAAGGATGGGGCAGAGCTGGTCGAAAGGCAGCGCGAACTGCTCGAATGGTTCTTCAGTAAAACCGACGATCACCACCGACCGAAAATCGCCGCCTGCATCACTCGGCTGGTGGCAAGCGCACCCCACTCCGAGCGAGAAGCGTTGGGGCGCACGGTGGCGGTGGCGACGCAGGAAGAGGACATGGCAGGCAACGTGCAGCGCCTGCACAAGACTGGTGAGGATTCGCTTTACCGCTGTTACTACACCAAGCCAGGGGACAATCCGTTCACGGTGGAATTTGATGAGCGCGGGCTGTCCGGTGAGCTGAAAAGTGTGCCGGGGCTCGAAGGGCTGCCGACTTTGCAGTGCCCTTTCATCCCGGAGCATGCCTCTGCCCCTGTCATGGCTGAGTACCAGTGTGACCTCTTCGGCAATCTAAAAGGCCTGCGCTTGTTCGGATATCGCAAAGTGACGCGGGGCAGCAGGGACTTGCTGGAGCTTGCCGAGGTGGTAGAAGTCGAGGGGGTCAAGGGCACGCTTGTAGGCGACTGGCTCAACGCCAAAGCCACTTGGACGTTGGCTAACTCGCCCGCCAAGCTGCTGTGGCGCCAGCGCAGTACTGAGATCTCGCTGGTTAGCAGGAAGGAAGGAAGCACTGTCGATAAATGGTCGGTCAAGGACACCCAGACTACCCACCTGGGCGAGAAGCAATTCAAACTGGAGAACCTGCAGTCCTTTGAGGACAACCCGAACAATAAAGGCATCGTGGTGCGCGTCACCTGCACCACCGAGGCCGGTAGCAAACAGTTCAGCAAGGAGGTGCGCTCGCGGCATTGCCGGCGTCTTCTGGAGCAGGTGAAGCAGGGGGAGGAGGTGCACTGGCAGTACGATGCACTGGGGCGGGTGACCCAAGAGACGCGCTACGCGCTCAAGAAGGGCAGCAACGGCCTGTACATGAGCAAGGTCAAGGGCCAGATACCCGACGAGCGGACCGACACCACGTATTCGGATGACGGCAAGCAGGCAACGCATACCTATGCAAACAACAACGTCGCCCGCAGCTACCTGGACGGCTTGCGACGGGTCTGGCGGCATGAGTGGCGCAGAGCCGGCAGTCAGCACTTTGTGCCGCTGGATCAATACAGCCTGCAAGGGCCGATAGCGCGGAAGTTGCTGGCCAGTTGCGAGTGGGACTATTTGCCGGGTGGGCAGGCCGTGGTGGCGATGACTCCGATGCCGATCGCCGTGGGACCACAAGCGTGGGTCAGGGAGCAAGGGGGCCTGGATGGGCCAGGTATACGTAGCCTGCTGCAAGCCCAAAGCGAGGAAAAGGTTGACGACGAAGGAGGCGCGGCGTTCGATCCGTTCGCGTTTGAACCGTATGCGACGCAGGACCTGTCGAGCCAACGCCTGGTTGAAGAAGGCATCGATGAGCAATGCGTGCTTAAACGCACCTCCGATTACACCTACCGAAAGGACGGCACCTTCGATCAGGTCGAGCGTGTGACCGACAGTGCAGGCAAAGCCTATCTGCAGGTGCTCAAGCGCTTCGACAACTCAGGCGATGTCATCGGCTATGAGCGCACCGTGGATAAGGAGACCTGTCAGTACAGCCTGGAGCGCGACGCCCTGGGCCGGGTGACCAGGATCACCCGGCCCGATAACTCCACCGTAGAGCACAGTTACCATGGCCTGAGCAACCACGCCACGGAACTCAAGGTGAACGGCCAGGTGGTGGCGACGCAGAAGGTGAAGAACGCCAGCACCTTGACCTCGCGCACGGTAGGCAGCCGCGCGTACAGCATCACGGACGATACCGTGACGTTACCCGACAAGACTCTGCTCACCACCCTTCGAAGTGCCGAGGGTCAGAGCTTCAAGGCGAAAGACCAGGCTCTCTCCAGCTTTACCGAGCACGACGGCACACAGACCTTGGCCTCCCCCGTCGGTGACGCCAAGATGGAGGTCGGCTGGGCGCAGGTCCAAGGGAGCACGGCCCTGCCCGGTCGGCAGTGGGTCAAGCAAACCTCACCGCGTGCCAAGCGTCAGGGCCACCGCTGGCTGAGCCTGCGTGGCCGGCCGCTGGCCACGCTGCGCGCCGACGGTCACTGGCAGCGCGTGTTCACCGACGAGCAGGGCCGGGTGCTGCGCACCTGCCAGGACCACGAGGAGGTGGTGCATCGCTACGACGCACTGGGGCGTCTGCAGTCGCGCCAGGCCCAGGCGCTCAAGGCCGGTGGGCAGTGGCAGGTGCTCAGCGAGCATGACAGCTTCGGCCAGGAAGTCACTCGGCGTTTCCTGCGCAACGGCAGCGAGTGCTTCAAGCAGTGCCTGACTTGGCGTGGCGACGGTCGTTTGGCCAGCAAGACGAGCTACGAGCACGGGAGGCAGGTACGCATTGAGCGCTTCACCTACGACATGCTTGACCGTCTGCAGCGATATGACTGCGAGGCACTCGCGGCCGAGCATTGCCCGAAGGACGCTCAGGACAATGCAGTCAAAGCCCAGGAATTTACCTGGGATGCGCTGAGTAACCTGACCCGCTGCGTCACCACCGGCTTCGATGGCAAAACACAGACCGAGGAACTGGCCTATGGCACGACCAGCGATCCGACCCGGCTGACGGGGATCAGCCGCGGCCAGGACAAGCGTGAGTTGACTTGGAACACCAACGGCTACCTGACCGATGCCGCCGGGCAACACCGCTTCAGCTACAACGGCGCCGGCCAGCTCGACAAGGTCTGCGACAGCGACGGCAATGTCCTAGCCCGCTACGAGTACGACGGTAGTCAGCGTTTGGCGGCGCAGTACCTCAAGTGCGACGAGAGCACCTGTGAGCTGCGTTACGACGGCGATGAATTGATCGGCGAGATCCACTATGACAAGGATGACAAAGTCAGCAGAACCACCAGCCTGTCCAGCGGGCTGGCCCAGTACGATGGAAACGAGGTGCGCTGGCTGATTGACGACCCGCAGGTGGGCGTTGCCGGGCAAGTCAAGAACGGCTCGCTGGAACTGGCACCGCTGCTGCCGTTTGGTGAGGGCACGGCACTGGAGGGGCTTGTCAACGGCTACAACGGCATGCGCCGCGACCCACTCACTGGGCACTATCATGCCGGTAATGGCTACCGCAGTTATGACCCAGCGCTGCGCCGTTATGCCCAGCCGGACTGGCTAAGCCCGTTCGGTGAGGGTGGGCTCAACGACTATGCCCACTGCCCGGACCCGGTCAACCTGCACGACCCCAGTGGGGCGATCATGCTCAGCCGCTGGGGCCAGGACCACCAACGGGCTACTTACGATAAGGCGGTGGCAGACACTGAGAAGACGCAAGTCGGTGGCCGCTGGCGTGGCCTGCTGTTTTCGGCGTTGGTGGCCGTGGTGGGCGCGGTACTGACCGTTGTCACGGGGGGGCTGGCGGCGCCCTTGCTGGCGTTCGTCATGGTGATGAGCGTGCTTTCGTTCGCTTTCGAAGTGGCAGCGGTGTTCACGGAGGAGTCCAATCCTGAATTGTCCAGAGCGCTGAGTATCGCCTCGGTCGCGACGGGGGTGTTGAGTACCCTGGGTTTCGTCGGGCTGTTCAAGCTTGGCTTTAAAGGGCTGCAACTCTTGTGGAAGGGTGCTAAAGCGCTCGGCAGTGGCCTTAAAGTCGCGTGGAACGGCGCCAAAAGCATGAAGGACATGGTTGTTAAGGGGTTGGCGCGCGTCGGACGTACGGGGCGCGTGACACCGGTGGGTGCGGGTCCGATAAGCCGGGTTGCGGATGATGTGCTAGGGAGCCTTAGTCGTCCTACGGGGGCAGCACTCGATAGAGTTAGTCGCCCAATAGGCAGTCTGCGTGGCATTTGGCGGAGCGTCAGAAACCATCTTGGTGGATTTGATGACTCCTCCTCAATGACCAACTTTGCGAATTCGGGTTGGTTAGGGAAAATTGGCGAACAACTGCAGGTCAGTAGACATTTCCAGCCCCTCATACAAGTGCGCATGTCGCGCGGCGTTTCGTACGCAGCCAACTTTGTCGGCACGATGCTCGACGGCAACGTCCTGAGAGGAACAGTCGGGTCCAGCATTGACCTGGAGGCGAGTCGACTGGCCGCATTGGAGCCTAATTCAGGACAGTTAGCGCAACGTCCTACGCCCAGTGTGAGGAACTCGGGCAGTTATTCAATTAAGCAGCTGGTCACCGTTCCGATTTTGGCCGCCGTGAAACAACACAGGCTGCCACCGGTAGGGCACCGGCCGACGTTCTGGTAGTGAGCGGGTCCCAGACCTGGCCATGGAGTAACTGATGAAAATGCCAATATCGGGACCGTGTTCGGCGCATTAGATTTTCCCACACCCGCGTTCGGGAGTGGGGAAAAAAGCAATCACAGGCAGTGACATTGAGGAGACAAATCATGATCGAAGAATGGGGAATGACAGGCAAAGTGGTGGAATACGATGAAGATGAGGAGTACGGACACATCGACAAAAAACATGGCGGTAGAAGGGTATACCTGCCGTTCAACGAGGCAAAGGGTAAGGGCCTGAAGGATGGCATCGAGGTCACGTTCGATATCAAGATGGTGGGGGACGTGCCTTACGCCATTAACGTGAAGCGCAAGTAGTGCTGGCGCGCGTTACCGCGCCCCGTTGCAAGAATGGAGCGCGGTAACTTTATATTCAGTTCATAGCCGCATTCATCAAGATTGGCTGTGGCCGCACGATCGCTTTCCTACGCCACTCCGACTTGCTTAGGTGCAGACGATAGGAGCGTTTGTCTTGCTGCGCACGCGCAGGCCCAGCCGTGCTTCTTTAAGTTTGTTGAGCCGCGGCACCACTTGGTTCGTCGATGACCTGTGAGAGAGAATCAGATTTAACCCCTTCCTTGTAGGGCATTTCCTAAACATACTCCTGCCGCCTTTTTTCCGTTGCGGCCCTTCGGGTACCGCTCTAGTCTCGGCCTGTCGTTGCACATCAACGACACAGCTTTGACAGGCTGTGACGGTTAAAAATTGCATGCGGTCAGCCTCTATGGCGGCTGTACGTGCGGGCACGCTTGCGTGCGCCGGAACTTTTGCGATTTTTCCGCCGGTCTGTCAACCCACGTACAGCTGCCACCCTACTGTTTGACAGCAGGCAGGTGGCGGCATCGTTAACGGAAGAATCATCATGTTAAAACTTGTCCCCGATCCACCCCACAACCACCATTCCCTCGAAGACACCCTCATCCAGGCAGCGGACTACGCCCTGTGCGCACAGTCCGTGGCAAATCAGGCCATTCTCCTACAGCCCAAATCACCCGTGTCGATCTTGATGATGGCGACGATGCATGAGCTGGAGGCACTGCGTGTGCTGCTTGAATCGGCGTTGATCCAGGTGCAGATGCCGGCGCATCAGCCACGGACTCAGCACTAAAGTACAGCTAACGCGTTGTTTGATCCTCCCGGCTTACGCCTTCCAGTGTAGGAGCAGCCTTGTGCTGCGAAGAGGCCGGTGACCAAACCGGGAATCTTCAGGGCTGCCACCGGCCTCTTCGCAGCACAAGGCTGCTCCTACACTGAAACGCGCATGACCGGAGGGTGAGGCAGGGGGAGTGGGCTTGCACTGCGAAGAGGCCCGGCTGTAAAACTTCGAAGAGAGTGAACAATGACCACGGATACGACAAAAACCAAAACCACGGTCGGCAAGACCAAGTTCTACCAGGGCGAAAAAAAGACCCAGCCGCTGTTCTGCATCGAGCCCGGCATCCCTTGCCAAGACGCCCGTGAGCAAGCCTCAGAACTGATGGGCGTTGTGCGAGACCTGACCATCGCCGGCGTAATGGACGACAACCCGCAACTGATCTGGGCCTCACATTATCTAAGCGCCTTGGCTAAGGCGCTGATGGATGATGCCGAACTGGGGATGCGTTAAGGCGCAGTCGTACAGGGCCTAGTAGACCTTGCGCAGCAGGGCAAGCAACTGCCGCCGCTCGTCATCATCCAGATTGGCCGTAGCGGCACGGTCACTCTCTTCAGCTACCCCATACAGCGTTTTCAGCAGCTTCTCACCCGCTTTGCTCAGGTACAGGCCATAAGAGCGCTTGTCTGCCTTGCTGCGCACGCGCAGGGCCAGGCCCGCTTCTTCAAGCTTGTTGAGCAGCGGCACCACTTGGGGCGGCTCGATGTTCAACGCCTTGGCCAGCTCGGCCTGCGTAGGGCCTGGGTTTTGCGCGATGATGGCCAACGCAGAAAACTGTGCAGGCCGCAGGTCGTAGGGCGTCAGGCACTCGACAAGGTGCTGAAACACCTTCATCTGCACGCGGCGCAAGGCGTAGCCAACCAGATCATTCAGGTCGGTCGGCGCAGTGGCCTCGCTGCTGTCGGCGCCCGGTTGCAGTGCAGGGGATGTGTTCATGCGATCTCGTGTGTCAGCGACGGTAAGGGTAAAAAATGATTAAGAAGTATAACCGATGCTAACCCGATGCAAATAGCGCAGGGCAGGCGGCAGCCGCAACCGGCTGCCACCCCGCAGGCTCACTCCATGGCCTCCGCTACGCCTTGGTCTTCACCCAAGAAACCGCCACTCTGGTGCTGCCAAAGCCGTGCATAGGTGCCGTTGCGGGCCAGCAGTTCGGCGTGGGTGCCTTGTTCGATGATGCGCCCTTCATCCATCACGATCAGCCGGTCCATGGCAGCGATTGTGGACAGCCGATGGGCGATGGCAATGACGGTCTTGCCGTGCATCATCTCATTGAGGCTTTCCTGGATGGCGACTTCGACTTCGGAGTCCAGCGCACTGGTCGCCTCGTCGAGCAGCAGGATCGGGGCGTTCTTGAGCATCACCCGGGCGATGGCAATGCGCTGACGTTGGCCACCGGACAGCTTGATGCCGCGCTCACCCACCAGCGTGTCGTAGCCGCTGTGGCCTTGGCGGTCGCTCAGCTGGTTGATGAACCCGTCGGCCTGGGCATTGGCGGCGGCCTCGCGGATTTGCGCGTCGGTCGCGTCGGGGCGGCCGTAGGCGATGTTGTCGCGAATCGAGCGGTGCAGCAGCGAGGTGTCTTGCGTGACCATGCCGATGGCGCTGCGCAGGCTGTCCTGGGTCACCTGGGCAATGTTTTGCCCATCGATGCGAATGGCGCCGTGGTCCACGTCGTAAAAGCGCAGCAGCAGGTTGATCAGCGTCGACTTGCCCGCACCGGACCGCCCCACCAGGCCGACTTTCTCACCGGCGCGAATGTTCAGGCTCAGGCCATCGAGCACCTGCCGCTCACCGTTGTAGTTGAAGCTGACATTGTCGAAGCTCACCGCGCCGCCCGACGTCACCAACACCCCGGCATTCGGCGCGTCCTGTACTTTGGGGCCGCGGGTCAAGGTGGCCATGCCGTCCTGCACGGTGCCGATGTTCTCGAACAGTGAGGTCATCTGCCACATGATCCAGTGCGACATGCCGTTGATGCGCAAGGCCATGGCGGTAATCGCTGCCACCGCACCGGTGCCGACTTCGCCTTGGTGCCACAGCCACAGGGCATAGCCGCCAGCGCCGATGATCAACCCGACCACCAATGCCTGATTGACGATTTCGAACTGGCTGACCAGGCGCATCTGGCGAAAACCGGTCTGTTTGAAGTCCTCCATCGCCGCCCGCGCAAAGTGCGCTTCGCGTTTGGAATGCGAAAACAGCTTCACGGTGGTGATGTTGGTGTAGGCGTCTGAGATGCGCCCGGTCATCGATGAGCGCGCATGGGCCTGTTCCTGGCCGACTTTGCCCAGGCGCGGCACGAAGTACAGCAAGGCCAGCCCAAACAGCGCGACCCAGGCAATGAACGGCAGCATCAGCTTCAAGGCAAAACCGCCCGCCAGCGCAATGATGGCGATGAAATACACGCCAATGCCGGGGGCGATTTCGATCAGGGTGAACAGCACTTCGCGCACGGCCAGTGCGGTCTGCATCACCTTGGTGGTGACACGGCCGGAAAACTCGTCAGAAAAGAAAGAAAGGCTTTGCCGCAGCATCAGCCGATGGAAGTCCCAGCGCAGCCGCAGTGGCAAATTGATTGCCAGTACCTGGTGCTGCACCATCGTGCGCAGCGCCACCAGCCCGATGCTGGTCAGCAGTACGATGCCAATGCCCCACAGCACGCGGCTTTCCTGCGCCGCTTCAGCGCCGCCCGTTTGCCAGGTCGAGAGCAGGTCGACAACCTGGCCGAGAAAGGAAAACAGCCAGGCTTCGTAGATCGACACACCGGCGCTGAGCAGCGCCAGCGCCAGTACGTAACCACGCGCGCCGCGCGTGCAGGCCCACAGAAAACGCAGTAGGCCGACCGGTGGCGGCGGGGCCTCGTCGGGTGGGAAGGGGTCTAGCCGTCGTTCAAACACACGGAGCATGGTGGCCTCCTAAAAGGTCCAGTTGTACCCCGTGCTGGCGTCAGGCGCCAGACCGACATGGCAGCCACCTTCAGTCACCCGGACGGCAGCGCCGCTCCGTGCCGATCAAAGTTTTGTTGTTACTTGTGGGATATTAAACAGTCTTAATACTTAGATCACTGTTTCGCCGGACGTCAGTGTTCGTTTGGAGAAGATTGGAAAATGTCTTCAATCGATCAAGCTCCTTCTGGAGTTTTACGTTTTCCGCACGATAGTCTCGTCGTCGTGCTATTGCATCGTCACGCTTGCGGTTATTCCAGCCCCAGTTGTGAAGGGTGCGATCTTCTAGCTTGCGATCGTAATGTTGAACTTTTGTATCAGCTTTATTCAGTTTTGTTGTGTTTTTGGCTAGTTTCAGATTTAAATCATTAATTTGGTTTTCAAATTTATTAAGCTGAATGACTCGTGTGTTCTCAATCACGTCGGCGGAATCAAATTGAAGACTTGATTCATAACGTAAAAGTTGAGCAGTGGAATCCGTGCTGCGGCGCCTTGAAAAATTCGGTAAAGAGATGCCGAAAATGCTGCTTCCTCTCGTATGCCCAGAAGGATCTGTAAAGTTCACAGGATCACCGCCACAATACGCATAGCTATTGATGCCGCCCTGCGCAAATGGGCTTAGATTGTCGGGAGAAAATAGGCGCATCAGCGGAGGGTAGTACAAGCGATATCCAGCGCCCAATAGGTAAAACTCGAGAGCGTCGAAAAACTCACCATTGAAGCCAGCTGATGTTAGTTCCGAAGGCAAGGACGAAGAATGCCCATACGCTGTGTAGACCAGAGGCTCGCTAAGGTCGGTGTGCTTTGCACGGATGACCGATCCAGTGCTTTCGGTTGCTAATAATTGAGCCTGATCTGCGTCATTACTTAGCAGCTCCGCCAGTGGTCCGTCGCCACCGCTGAACAGGGTTCGATTCCGCTCCGTTTCCTTCACGGTAGCGACCTTGGCACGCTGGTAGAAATAGAAACGTTTGCTCGCGGTGGCTTTAGTCACTGGACATACCTCGTACTGGGCCGCCAGTGAAAGTGGCAGCCCCAGGCGAGTCAGTGTCACTTGCCGAGATTTTGTGCACCACTATCAAAAATGATAGGTCCACCCCACCCGTCCAAGGCCAGCCACGCCTGCGTAGCTGGCCCATCCACCTGTGCAATCAAGCTTGCGCGGTACTCATCCCGCCTGCAGCAAGGGCATTCTTTTTAACGGCCCGGTACAGCAGGCTGGACACCATGAACCCTGCAACGGCCAGGATACTCATCAAGGTGAAGACCCAGTTGTACCCCTGCTGGCCGGGGAAGTGGTCGAGGATTGCACCGTAGACGACGTAGGCAAACATGCCCGGCGCGTAACCGATCAGGCAGCCGATACCGAAGGCGGAACCGGTGATGTGCTGGGGAATACCGACTTCGCCCATCGGCGCCCAGAACACGCCGCGCATGGAGAACACGATCAACGCAAAGGACAGGGTGGCAGCCATGCCGGCATAGATGAAGGTCGGGCTTTTCGGAATCAGCATGATCACCGCCATCAGCGGCAACAGTGCCAGAAAGGCCCACTTCAGGTAGCGGCTGGTGCTTTTGAACTGCTTGTCGGCAATGAACCCACCGGCAGGCCCGCCCAGAATCTTGAGGAAATACTGGTTGATGATGCCATAGGCACCCACCAGCGCCACGGGCAAGCCGTACATCTCCTTGAGGTAGGGAATGAAGTAGGTCAGGCCGCAATAAACGATGTAGACCATGAACACATTCAGGCTGACCAGCCAGATACCCGGCACCTTGATCGCCTCCATCAGGTTGGCCAGGCCATTTTTCGGCTTGGCCAGCGACGGCGCGCTGTCGCCCTTGAGCAGGAACCAGGTGAGGGTGCCGGCCAGCAGGTCGATGACCGAGTAGAACAGGATCGCTGACTTCAAGCCGCTTTCGCCCGAGCCCATGGCCACGAACACCCCCAGTGCGGCAAACGCGACCAGCGTATCGACCACGCCCCGCCCGCCTTCGAGCAGGCCGAACAGGCGCCCTTGTTCCTGGTCGTTACCCAGGTTGCGGATGGCCTTGAGCAGCGATGGCCAGAACAGGCAGTCGGCACACACGGCCAGCAGGCTGAACACGATCAGCAAGCTGCTGAACGGCGGGAAGGTGGCCAGGTACACACCCAGGCAGCCGGTGCCGATCAGGCCCAGGGGGATCAGCCTGCGCGTCTCGAAGCGGTCGGCGAGCATGCCGCCGACCACGAACAGTGCGGTGGCGATGATCGCGTTGGCGCTAAGTAGCAGGCCGATTTCAGTGTGGCTCAGGCCCATGAATTCCTGCATGGGGACGTAGAAGGCATCCTTGAGGTTCGCCAGCTTGTAGACGGTACCGCCGCCAAGGACGAGGATCAGGAATCGGAGCCATTTGGCTTTGTTCTGGGCTGTCATTGTTGTTCTCCGCAGGTAGTCGGGTCGCCAGGTTCAAGCGTTGGCCAAGGTCAGCTCGGCCAGGGTGCGAAACTCGTTCAGCAGGCCGCGCACGTAGGCCACCTGGTTGTTCGCCCAACGGTGTTCGTCAGCCAGCATGCGTTCCAGGGTGAAGCCGGCCGGCAGGGGGGTGTCGCTCATTTCCCGATACGCGATGAAGGGGTCGGCCGCTTCTTGCTGTTGGCGGAAGGCCGGGGCCACGTAGTGGTTTTCCTGCTCGAGGATAAAGGCGATCACCTGCGGGGCGGTGTCGCCCAGCATCAGTAGCTCGAACAGCATGCGGGCACTGGGCAGGTCGTCATCGGCGCTGCCTTGCAGCACGCCGTAATGGCCGAAGCCGTTGTGTTCGGCCACGATGCGCACACCCTTAAGGTGGCTTTGGCGGATGTGCGGCGCCAGGTTGCGCAGGGCCTGCAGGGGCTGTTCGCAGGCATTGATCATGTTGCCAAAGTCGAACAGGGCATGCAGGCGAGGGTGGTCGAGGCGCTTGAGCAACTGGGCGATCTCGTCGCTCTTGAGCTCTTCGTGTTGCTCGAAGTCAAAGTACAGGTCGTGGGCGTCGGCCTGCTGCGCCAGGTAGTGCAGGTCGCTCTCGATGATGTCCATGACCCGCGACAGTGTGCCCTCGTAACGCGAGTAGACGCGGATGTTGCGCACCCCCAGGGCCTTGGCGATGGCGATTACCTGGTCGACGTCTTTTTTCAGCGTGCTGCTGATTTCCACATGCACGTCCAGCCCCAGCGCCTTGGCCTTGTCGGCAAATGCCTGAAGCTGGGCGGGTGTCATCTGGCTCAGGCTGTTCTGCTCGCCGTCGAGCACGTGCAGGCTCAGGCCTTGCAGTTCGTGGCGATAGGCGAAGTCGAGCAGGTCGGCGGGGGTGACCCGGCCGTGGGTGAGGTTGGTCAGCAGCGGGTAGGCATGGGCAAAAAGGCGCAGTTGCCCGAGGCGTTCGAGCAAGCGCTGGGCCAGTGCCTGGGTCAGCACGGGGGCTGGCGCCTGTTCCACCACGTTGTGGCTCAGCAAGGCGTTGAAACGTTCCTGGATCTTATTGTTCATTAGCGTCGTTCCTGGTTCAGACGCCGGGGTCTACCGGCGCAACCTTTATCGCGCCAGTGAGGAACGTTCGATAGATCCATTATCCGCCAATCGATAGGACCACTTGCCTGGCCTCAGGTGTTTGCGGGCAGGTACCCCTGTGTGCGCAAGGCCTGGGCCAGTGCCTGGACGCGTGCCGCGGCCTGGTTTTCCGGCGTGCCGGCAAAGCCGATCAGCAGCGCAGGCGGTTGCGCATGCTGGATGCTGTAGTCGCTCAAGGGGTAGGTGTGGATGCCGTGCTCAGCCAGTTGCCGGGCGATGTCAGCATCGTTGAGCGCAGGGGGCAGCCAGGCGATCAGGTGCATGCCCGCATCGGCCGGGGTGAGGGTGAAGAAGCCGCCCATGTGCTGTTCGAGCTGTGCGATCAAGGCCTGCTGGCGTGCCTTGTACAACGCGCGCATGCGGCGGATGTGGCCAATGAAATGGCCTTGCGCCATGAAGTCAGCGGTGGTGGCCTGCAGCAGTGTGGGCGGGCTGCGGTCCATGACCGCACGCAGGGTGCAGAAGGGTTCGACCAGCGCCGGCGGCAGGATCACGTAGCCCAGCCGGAGTGACGGAAACAGCACTTTGCTGAAGGTGCCGACATAGATCACCCGGGCCATCTGGTCCAGGGCATACAGGGCGGGCAGCAGACGGCCACTGTAGCGGAACTCGCTGTCGCAATCGTCTTCGATGATCCAGCTTTGTTGTTGCGCGGCCCAGTCGATCAGGGCCTGGCGCCGCGCGTAACTCAAGGTGACGCCCAACGGGTGCTGGCGCGAGGGGGTGCAGAACACCAACCGGGCCTCAGGGCATTCGCGCAGGCCTTGCTCCACGTCGATCCCGTGTTCATCGACACGCAACGCGGTCACCCTCGCCCCTTGCGCCTGCAGGGCAATGCGCGCGGCGATATGCCCCGGGTCTTCCATCCATACACTGTCCTGGGGGTTGAGCAGCAACATGCCCAGCAAGTTGAACGCTTGCTGGGCGCCAGACACGATCACCACCTGCCCGGCATCGCAGTCGATGCCACGGGCATCGAACACATACTCGGCAATGGCGCTGCGCAAGGCCTGCAAACCTTGCAGCTCACCGTAGCCCAGCATCGCCTTGGTGGGCTTCAGCAGGTGCTGGTTCATCAGCCGCCGCCATATAGCCTGGGGGAAGGCTTCGTAGGTGCTGTGGCTGGGCAGGAACGAGGTCGGGGTGGCCGGGTCCCAGTCGGTGTACGAGACGCCGCGAAAATGATCGCTGCGCAGCGACAGCATCGACTGGCTCAGGTCGGACAGGCGCGGCGGCTGGGGCTGCTCGGGCTCGCTGCCGCGGCTTTCCCATTCCGTGCCGACATAGGTGCCGGCGCCGGTGCGCGAGGCCAGGAAGCCCTCGGCAATCAGCTGATCGAACGCATTGAGAATGGTGATCCGCGACAACCCCAACTCGTTGCTCAAGGTGCGGGTTGAGGGCAGGCGCACGCCACCTTGGATCCTGCCATTGAGTATCTGCTTGCGAATCTGCAGGTACAGCTGGCGGTACAGGGGGATGGCACTGGCTCGGTCCAGCTCGATGGCCGACAGCAGCAAACCTGCGGCGGTTTTCATGACATGCTCGTCTGCGCGAAAAGGATTGGGCCCGAAACCGTCAGGCCACCAGAGGCCAAGGGTATCGGGCGCCTCGCGATAAGTCATCCGCAGGATGCGCGCAGACGCCGCCACAAGGTGCTGCGGCTGACACCCAGGCAACGCGCAGCCTGGTCCATGTTGCCGTCGCAGCTGTCCAGCATGCGCCGGGCGTGTGCCGCCTCGGCGGCCTTGCCCAGGCTGCGCAGGTTGTCGCCAGCGGGCAGCGGCTGGGCGGGGGCCTGCACATGCTCGAAAAATTCCGGGAAGAGCGTGGCCAGGCCGATGCCATCGGCGCCCACCAAGGCCTGGGCACACAGCGCGGCGCGCTCGGCGATGTTGTCGAGCTCGCGGATGTTCCCTGGCCAGCGGTGGCGCAGCAGCAGGGGCAGCAGGGGTTGCAATTGCGGTGTGGCGAGCGGTGTTGCACCGTGCCGTGCGAGCAGCGCCTCGAACAGGGGCAGGATGTCTTGGAGCCGATCGCGCAGGGGCGGCACGGCAAGGCGCAGGATGTTCAGGCGGTAGAACAGGTCGGCGCGAAACTGCCCGTTGGCGATGCGTGCTGGCAAGTCGCAATGGGTGGCGGCAATCACGCGTATGTCCACCGGTGTTGGCGCGCAGCCACCCAGGCGCAGCACCTCGCGCTCCTGCAACACACGCAGTAAACGGGTTTGCAGCGGCGCGGGCATGTCGCCGACTTCGTCGAGGAACAATGTGCCACCGTGCGCCAGCTCGATCAGGCCGGGTTTGCCCCCCTTGCGCGAGCCGGTGAACGCGCCGTCTTCAAAGCCAAACAGCTCGCTCTCGAGCAGCGACTCCGGCAGGGCCGCGCAGTTGATCGCCACGAACGGCCCCTGCTGGCGGGCGCTGGCGTGGTGCAGGCTTTGTGCGAGCAACTCCTTGCCCGTGCCGCTTTCACCGGTGATCAGTACCGTCGCGTCGGTCGCGGCGTAGCGCTGCGCCAGTTGCACGGTCGCGCGGAACGCCGGGGCATCGCCCAGCAACTGATCGAAACGATAGCGCGTCATGAACGGCTGCGCGGCAGGCGGCTTGCGGCTGCGCCGGGGCTGTACGCGCAGGTTGTCGAACGCATGGCGCAGGCTGTCGCTGTCCAGGGCCAGCACGCCCTGGGCACCGGCCGCGTCGGCCAGCTGGCACACCGTCGGCGACCCGATGATGACCTGGACACCGTCTGCGACCAGCTGCGCGACCTGCGCCCGGGCCTGTTCCAGGCGGGTGTAGGTGTGCTCGTGCACCTTGAGGTTGAGCAACGCTTGCATCGCCGCCAGCCCGGGGTGGGGCTGGCCAAAGCTGAGCACGCCGACGCGCCGGGTGCGCGTGTGGGCCAGGGCGAGGGCGCGGATCAGGTCGTGCTCGCCCAGGTGCAGGGCCTGCACCGAGGTCGACAGGTGCTGGCGCAAGTAGTCGGCGGCTGCCCCGGAACACAGGATGACGTCAGCCTGCTGGCGCCTCTCCAGCTCGCGGGCCAGCGGCAGCAGCTTGCCGAGGGTGGTTTCAATCACCTCGACATGGGCCTGCTGCCGGTAGTCGGCGCTGACCTGCTCGATCAGCCGGGCCATGGGGCTGGGTGCTCCAGGGCAGCGCAAGTGGGTGACCAGCGCGACCACGCGGGGCCGGTAAGCGGCGGTGGGCATGCAGGCTCCTTGTTACAACGGGTTGACCAAGTGCCCGCCATCCACGGCGAGGACGCTGCCGGTCATGAACGCACCGGCGTCACTGGCCAGCAACAGCAAGGGGCCGTCGAGCTCGCTCAATTGGCCCAGGCGGCGCATCGGCACGTGGTCTTTGATGTAACCCTGGCCGGCCTCGCTGTCGAAGTAGGCCTCGTTCATCTCGGTCTTGAAGTAACCGGGGGCGATGGCATTGACGCGGATCCGGTAGCGGGCCAGCTCCAGTGCCATGGCCTTGGTCAATTGCACCACACCGGCCTTGGCCGTGCAGTAGTGGCTCAGCCCGGCCCCTACGCGCAGGCCCAGGATCGAGGCGATGTTGACGATGCTCCCCGCGCGGCCGGCCTTGACCAGGCGCTGGCCAGCACATTGGGCGACATGGAACACGCCATCGAGGTTGGTCGTGAGCATGCGCTGCCAGTCCTGCCCGCTCAGTTCGAGAAAGCGCCCAGGGTCGCCGATGCCGGCGTTGTTGATGACCACATCGACCACACCGAAGCGGGCCTCGGCCTGGTCGAAGGCCTGTTCGACACTGTCGCGTTGAGTGACGTCGAGCGCCACGGCCAACGCTTCGCCGCCTTGGTTTTCAAGTTGCTCGACCAGCGCCTGCAAGCGCTCGACCCGCCGCGCCGCCAGCACCACACGGGCGCCAGCGGCCTGGGCCAAGCGTGCGAAGTGGGCACCCAGGCCGCTGGAGGCGCCGGTTACCAAAACGGTCTTGCCGGCCAGGGAAAAAGGGGTTGCTAGCATGGAGCGTTCCTCATCATTCAGTGAGTGGGCAGGGGCGGTGTGGGAGCCCTTGCGGTCCGGTTGTGTTCACAGCACTTCAAACAGGCCCGCCGCCCCCATGCCACCGCCCACGCACATGGTCACCACCACATAGCGCACCCGGCGCCGTTTACCTTCGAGCAGCGCATGCCCGACCATCCGCGCGCCGCTCATGCCATAGGGGTGGCCAATGGCGATGGCGCCACCGTTGACGTTCAGGCGCTCAGGGTCTATGCCCAAGGTGTCGCGGCAATACAACACCTGGCAGGCGAAGGCTTCGTTCAGCTCCCACAGGCCGATATCGTCGACGTTCAGCCCATGCTGCCTGAGCAGGCGCGGCACCGCGTACACCGGGCCGATGCCCATCTCTTCCGGCGCCAGGCCGGCCACGGCGATGCCCCGGTACAGGCCCAGCGGCCTGAGGTTGCGCTGCTCGGCCAGGCGCGCGTCCATCAGCACGCAAGCACTGGCGCCGTCGGACAGCTGGCTGGCGTTGCCGGCGGTGATGCAGCCACCGTCAAGCACCGGCTGCAAGCGCGCCAGGTCGTCCAGGCGGGTCTGCGGGCGGTTGCCCTCGTCCTGCGCCAGGGTTACCTGGCGGTAGCTGATCTCGCCGGTGTGCTTGTCCTTGACCCTTTGCTGCGCAGTCACCGGCACGATCTCGGCCTCGAACAACCCAGCCTGCTGGGCGGCGGCAGTGCGCAGCTGCGATTGCAGTGCATAGGCATCTTGCGCGTCACGGCTGATGCCGTAGCGCCGGGCGACGTGCTCGGCGGTGTGCAGCATCGGCATGTAGGCGTGCGGCACCTGCTGGATAACCGCGTCGTCCTGCTCGCCCAGCGCCCATTCGAGGTTGCGCACTTGTACCGCGCTGATGTTTTCGTGGCCGGCGCCAACGGTGACGTGCATGCCATCGACGATGATCTGCTTGGCGGCGGTGGCGATCGCCATCAGCCCTGAGGCGCACTGGCGGTCGAGGGTCTGGCCGCTGACCGACACGGGCAGCCCGGCCGCCAGCGCGCTCATGCGGCCCAGGTTCCAGCCGGCGGTGCCAGCGGGCATGGCGGTGCCCATCACCAGGTCTTCGATTTCGTCGGCAGCGATGCCGGCCCGTGCAACGGCCGCCTGGATGGCATGGGCGGCCAGGCTGGGCGAGCGCAGGTTGTTGAGGGCACCGCGAAAGGCCTTGCCGATCGGGGTGCGGGCGGTGGAGAGAATGACGGCGTCTTTCATGAACGGGGTTCCTTGATGGCCAGAAGAGGGCAGCTCAACGGTGTTGCGCGCGCAGCTTGCCGGTGCTGCTCGCCAGGCGCCGCAGCAAGGGGGCTGGCTGCAACCACAGGTGGCCGTAGGCACCCAGGCGATCGCGCAATTGCTCGATGCCAGCCAGCACGGTGTCCAGGCCGATGTCGCGGGCGTAATGCAGCGGTCCACCACGCCAGCCCGGGAAGCCGTAGCCGTTGACCCACACCAGGTCGATGTCACCACTGCGCAGGGCGATGCCTTCGTCGAGCAGTTGCAGGCCTTCGTTAATCAGCATGAACAGGCAGCGGTCGTGGATTTCCGCGTCGCTGATGGTGCGACGGGTGATGCCCAGCTTGGCGGCCAGTTGCGCCGCGAGCTGCACCACCTCGGGGTCTTCGATGCGTTCGCGGCCCTCGTAGCGGTAGAAGCCGCGCCCGCTTTTCTGCCCGTGGCGGCCCAGCGTGTAGAGTTCGTCGGCCAGGCGGAAGTAGCTCGGGTCGTGGGCGATCTCGCTGCGCCGCGCCTGGCGCACCAGGTAACCGACGTCGATGCCGGCCAGGTCGTACATGGCGAAGACGCCCATGGCCAGGCCGAGGTCGGTCAGCACCTTGTCCACCTGGGCCGGCGAGGCGCCTTCGAGGACCAGGCGGTGGGCCTCGCGGGCATAAGGTTCGAGCATGCGGTTGCCGATGAAGCCGAAGCACACGCCAGACACCACCGGCAGTTTGCCGATGCGCTTGGCGATTTTCAGCGTGGTGGCCAGCACGTCTGGCGCCGTGGCCCGGCCGCGCACCACTTCGAGCAGGCGCATGACATGGGCCGGGCTGAAGAAGTGCAGGCCGACCACGTCCTGCGGGCGGCGGGTGCAGGCGGCGATGCGGTCGACATCCAGGGTCGAGGTGTTGCTGGCCAGAATCGCGCCGGGCTTGCACACCCGGTCGAGGGTGCGGAACACCGACTGTTTGATCGACAGGTCTTCGAACACTGCTTCGATCACCAGGTCAGCGTCAGCCAGGTCGGCGTAATCGAGGGTGCCTTGCAGCAGGCTCATGCGCTGTTCGAGTTGCTCGGCGGTGAGCTTGCCGCGCTTGATGGCGCTTTCGTAGTGTTTGCGGATCTGCGCCAAGCCGCGGTCCAGGGCCTCGGGCTTGAGCTCCAGCAAGCGCACGGGGAGGCCGGCGTTGATGAAGTTCATGGCGATGCCGGCGCCCATGGTACCGGCGCCGATCACGGCAACCTGGGCGATGTGGCGCAGCGCGGTGGCCGCGTCGATACCGGGAATGCGCAGCGCCTCGCGCTCAGCAAAAAACAGATGGCGCAGTGCAGTGGCCTGGGGGTCTTGCAGCGCTTCGCGGAACAGCGCCTGTTCGCGGGCCAGGCCTTCGGCCAACGGCAGTTCGCAGGCCGCGCGCACGGCTGCCAGTACCCGCAGTGGCGCCCGTTGGCCAGGTTTTCGGGCAGCCAGCTGAGCCTCGTGCGTGGCGAACAGGCCCTCGGCTGGGAGCGCGGGTGTAACCCTTGGCGGGGCGGGGTGGGCGAGCTGCTCGCGGGCAAAGGCACAGGCTTGGTCGAGCAGGTCCTGGCCGGGTTCGACCAGGCGGTCTACCAGCCCCAGTGCCAGGCCTCGGCGGGCATCGATCGGTTCGCCGCCGAGCATCAGCTCGAGCGCGGGCGCCACGCCGATCAGCCGTGGCAGGCGCTGGGTACCGCCGGCACCGGGCAGCAGGCCCAGGCGTACTTCCGGCAGGCCCAGGCGGGCAGTGGCGCTGGCAACGCGATGGCTGCAGGCCAGGGCCAGTTCCAGCCCGCCGCCCAGCGCCACGCCATCGATGGCGGCGATCAGTGGCTTGGCAAGGGTGGTCAGCGTTTCTAGCAATTCGGGCAGGGCGGGTGCCTGCCAGGTGCGTGGGCTGCCGAACTCGCTGATGTCGGCGCCGGCACTGAACGGCAGTGAGCGCCCATGCAGGATGACTGCCTTGACCTCGGGGTCGCTGGCGGCCTGGGTGCAGGCCTGTAGCAGTGCCTGGCGCAGGTCGTGGCCCAGGGCATTGACGGGGGCGTGGCACAGGCCGATCAAGGCCAGTTGGTTATCGCGGCGATAGTCGATCAGCGGCATGGGAACCTTCCTGTTGGTGTCCTGAAAAAAACGAGGCGGCGGCCCGGAGCGTTGGCCACCGCCGAAAAAACCGCTGCCCTGGGGAACTCGGCAGCGGAGCCTGCCAGGCAGGGTCAGCGGGCGAAGGCGGCGTCGCTGATGTTCATCAGGTTGTCACTGCCCGTGCGGATCAGCGTCTCGTGCAGGCTGGCCCGCGGCAGCAGGCGCTGCAGGTAGAAACGCGCGGTCTCGCGCTTGCCCTGGTAGAACGCGACGTCGTCGCTGCCGGCCGCCAGTGCCTGTTCAGCGACGCAGGCGGCGCGCAGCCACAGGTAGCCGATCAGGGTGTAGCCGCAGAGCATCAGGTAGTCGAAGGCGCTGGCGCCGATCAGGTTGGCGTCGGTGCTGCTGGCGTCGCGCAGCCATTCGCTGACGTCGCGCCAGGCGCTGACGCGCTGTTGCAAGGCCTGGGCGAGGTCGGCCGAGGCCGAGGTTTTTTGAATGAAGGCTTCGATTTCGCCGAGCAGTTCGTCCAGGGCTTCACCGCCATCGGCCAGCACTTTGCGGGTCAGCAGGTCGATACCCTGGATGGTGTTGGTGCCTTCGTAGATCGCGGTGATGCGCACATCGCGGGCGATCTGCTCCATGCCCCATTCGCGGATGAAACCGTGGCCGCCGAAGACCTGGATGCCCAACTGCGCAGCTTCGTTGCCGGTTTCGGTCAAAAAGCCCTTGGCAATTGGGGTGAGCAAGGCCAGCCGGCGTGCCGCGGCCTGGCGCACACCTGGGGTGGCGCCGTGGTGCAGCAAGTCGACGCCCTTGGCGCAGGTGTAGGCGAGCATGCGACCGCCTTCGGCATAGGCCTTTTGGGTCAGCAGCATGCGCCGGACATCGGCATGGCCGATGATCGGGTCGGCGGGCTGGTCGGCGCGCAGGCGCGGTGTGGCACGCATCTGCACGCGGTCGCGGGCATAGGCCAAGGCCCCCTGGAACGAGGCTTCGGCGTGGGCCTGGGCCTGCTGAGAAACTGCCAGGCGCGATTCGTTGATGTAGGTGAACATGGCGTTCAGGCCACGGTTGGCTTCGCCCAGCAGGTAGCCTGTGGCGCCGTCGAAGTTGAGCACGCAGGTGGCGTTGCCGTGGATGCCCATCTTGTGTTCGATAGACCCGCAGCTGACGCCGTTGGGGGCGCCCAGGCTGCCATCGGCATCGACCTGGACCTTTGGCACGGCAAACAGCGAAATGCCCTTGACCCCGGCCGGTGCGCCTTCGATGCGTGCCAGCACCAGGTGCACGATGTTTTCTGTCAGGTCGTGCTCACCGGCCGAGATGAAGATCTTGCTGCCGTTGATGCGGTAGCTGCCGTCGGCCTGGGGCCGAGCGCTGGTGCGCAGCAGGCCGAGGTCCGAGCCGCAATGGGCCTCGGTCAGGCACATGGTGCCGCTCCAGCGGCCGGCGATCATTGGCGGCAGAAAACGCTGGCGCAGGGCCTCGTCGGCATGCTCGCTGAGGGTGCTGATGGCGCCGCCGGTGAGGTTGCCGTACATGCCCCAGGCGTGGTTGGCGCTGCAGATCATCTCGTGGTTGACGAAGCCCAGCGAGGGCGGCAAACCCTGGCCGCCGTAGGCTGGGTCTTTGTCCAGGCCCAGCCAGCCGTTGGCGGCGAAGCGCTTGAAGGCCTCGGCGAAGCCCGGCGGGGTACTGACCTTGCCATCCTGCCATTGGCACCCGTGCTGGTCGCCCACGGCGTTGAGCGGTGCCAGTTCCTGCTCGGCGAACTTGGCGCCTTCCTCGACGATGGCGGCGAAGGTGTCCGCGTCGGGGGCTTCGCAGCCAGACAGTTGTTGATAGTGGCCGCTCAGGTCGAGCAGCTCCTGGGCAACGAAGGTGATATCGCGCAACGGGGCGGTGTAGCTGGGCATGCCGGACTCCTGGCTGGGTGGATTCGGCATGTTGTAGCAGGCAGGCCCCGCGCGGCGCGTCCACCCCCCCGGTGGAATGGGGGGTGGAATCGGCGTGGCGTGCGGGTGGAGATCAGTTCAGCAATTGCAATTCGCGCGCTGAGCACAAGGCGCTGTCGCGGTCGGCCACGTCGAGTTTGCGGAACAGGTTGTTGATGTGGGTCTTGACCGTGCTCAGGCTGATGAACATCGCCTCGGCAATCTGCCCGTTGCTCTGCCCGCGTGCCATGCGTTGCAGCACCTCCAGTTCACGACGCGACAGCGGCACGATCAACGCGCTGTCGGTGCTGTCTCGCCCTGCCAGCAGGGGGCGGAACAGGGCATTGAGGCGCTCGCGTGACGGTGGCGGGGCCGCCAGGGCCAGGCGCTCGCGAACCTGTGGCAGCAGCAATGTGCGCAAGGGTTCAAGGCACGCTTCGCCTTCGTATTGCAACAGTTGCCCGAAGCCGTATTCACACGCCAGTTGCAAGGCCTGTTCGAGGCTGTGCAGGGCCTGGTCGTGGGCGCCCCGGTCCTGGTGCAGGGCTGCGTCGAGCAACAGGGTGTCGAGCAACAGGCGGCGGTTGGTGTTCGCCTCGGCCTGGGTGTGCAGTGTCGCCTGGATCTGCCGCGCCTTGTCGCGCTGCCCCAGGTGGCGCTGCACCCAGGCATAGGCCAGCCACTCTTCAGGCAGCAACTGCTGGTCATACTGGCGGCTGCACCAGTGCCACTGGTCAAGCCAGCCGGGCAGGTAGTCGGTGTCGTTGTCACGCAGCGCCAGGCGCGCCAGCCAGGCGCCGGCCTGGCGGTACAGGGTGAACAAGCGGAACTGCAAGGCCAGCCGGCGCACTTCTTGCCAGCGCGCCTTGGCCTGGGCGGTCTCGCCCAGCGCCCAGTGCAAGCAGGCCTGGTGGTGGAACACCCAGGGCAGCGCGGCGCTGTGCGGGAAGCCCAGCGCCAGTACTTCGGCCTGGGCCAGGGCGTGGCGCGCCTGGCTCAGCTGGTTGGCTTGCAGCAGGGCCAGGCCTTTGCCCAAGTGGCGGAACAGCTCATAGAAACGCCCCGAACTGCCGGCAGCGGGCTGCTCGGCCATGCCTTGCAGGCGTTCCCAGGCCGCTTCGCTGGCGCCTTGGGCCAGTTCGATCTGGCCCAGCAGCAGTTGCAGCAAGTTGGTATAGCCGCTCAGCCCGAAGCCTTGCAGTTCGACCAGGGCGCGGCTGGCTTCGGCGTGGGCCGGTTGCAGTTCACCCAAGGCCGCCAGGCAGTTGGCCCGGTCGAAATACAGCACCGAGCGCGCGGCGTTATGCTGCCCAAATTGCTGCAATGCACGCGCAGCCAAGGCCAAGCCGTGCGCCAAGTTGCCGCCCAGGTAGGCCAGGCGGCTACGCAGGAACATCACCGTCTGCTGCACCCGCTCGGGGTGGCGCGGTACAGCGTGGCGGCGCTGCAGGGCATACAGCTGGCGCAGGCATTGGCAGGCCTGGGCGATGTCGTTGGTGACCATCACCGTGGAGGCTTCGGTCACGGCCAGGGTGAAGCTGTCGTTGCCGGCATGGCCGGCCACCTCGTCGAGCACATCGACCAGGGTGTTGACCTTGCCTTCGCGCAACAGCTCGAAGCCATGCCGGTCGACGATGCCGAGCACGGCGTCCAGGTCCCTGGCCCGGCCGTACTGGTAGATCGCCTCGGTGAAGCGGCGCTGCGCCAGCAGCCAGTTCGCGGCTTGTCGGTGCAGTTGCCGCAGGCGCTGCGGGTCGCGTTGTTCGAGGCGTTGGTAAAGGCTGTTGCGCAGGGCAGGGTGGTAGCGGTATTCGGCGTGGCTGGCCTGGGGCATTTCGATGATCAGGTCCAGCCGCTGCAATTGGCGCAGCGCCGCCGTCACATCGGTATCGGTGGCCAATTCACCGGCCAGCCCCGCATCGAACACCTGGGCCACGGCGGTGTGTTCAAGAAAGCCGCGCAAGGCGGTGGGCAAGCGCTGCAGGCGTTCTTCTTCCAGAAACTGCCGGGCATGGGCGTAGGCCTGACGCGTGATCGGGCGCAGGTCGCCGGGCGGCTGGCCGGTGCTCTGCAGCGCTTCGCGGTAGGCCTCGAACCAGAACAGCACGCCGCTGGGCCAGCCCTCGCTGCCGGCGCGCAGTTGGTACAGCGCGTCGCTGCCCAGGCGGACGTCACGGGCCAGTGCCAGCTGGCCGGTCTCTTCGCTGTCCAGGGCCAGTTCACGCGCGCTTAGCACGGCCAGCCGGCCGTCGCGGCGCAGGTGGGCCAGGGGTAACGCCGGCGGGCCTTCGCTGGCGGCGAGCAGGCGCAGTGCTGGCGGCGGGTCGTGCAGCAGGGTGTCGAGGTACTGCCAGGCCTGGGCGGCGTTGAGCAGGTGCAGGTCGTCGAGCAGTAACGTTACCGGGGCCTGGCGGGCTTCGAGGTCGGCGAGGATGTGGCTCCACAGCTGTTCGGCCTGGGGGAGCTCGCGGTGTGACGCCGGCAACTGAAGGGCGGCGTGCAGGTGCAGCAGCAGGGCCAGGGGCTGGTTTTCGGCGCGGGTCAGGCGCAGCCATGCAAAGGGGCAGGTGAGGCGGCGGGCGAACTGGGCGAGCAGGGTGCTTTTGCCGTAGCCCAAGGGCGCTTGCAGGAGGATGACAGCGCCGTCGTCCAGCGCGCTGGCCAGGTGGTCGAGCAACCGGGTGCGCTGTAAGGCCCTGGGTGGTTCGGCGGGTGGGCGCAGCTGGTTGGGTTTGAGCGCGGGAAGGTGCATGGCGAGCAGTGCTCCGTCGGGTCAGCCAGGTATCGTAGGGGGTGGTGGGTGTTTGTCACAACATTTTTGGCGCCTGGGAGATCGAGCGCCGCCCGCGCGGCGCTTCGCAGCACAAGGCTGCTCCTACATTTTTCTCGGGCCAATTATTCCTAAGGCGGTCGCGCGCAAATCTCACAGGCCTCACTGGCCCGAAACAGATGTGGGAGCAGCCTTGTGCTGCGAAGCGCCGCGCGGGCGGCGCTCGATCTCCCAGGCGCTGCAAATGTTGTGGCGAACACATCAGCCCTGAAAAACCCGTTCAAATTTGAAACCGCCCGTTCAAATCTGCCATCGAATCAATCCCAGGAATCGCAATAAACCATTGATTAATAACAAATAATAAAACCAAAAAACGACCTGGCAATCATCTTGCAATCGGCTAGTCCACGAACGACCAGCCAATTGGACCCACCATGCCCATCACCCATCCCGCGCTCCCCCCCAGCGCTCGCATCGACATCCCAGACGCCCATTCAAAGCTCTCTACCTACCTACAAAACCAACTCGACAGACACCCCGTGACCCTCACCCGCAGCGAGCGATTGTCAGGCGGTGCCATCCAGGAAAACTGGCTGCTCGAGGCCGAAGTCGCAGGCCAACCACAGCGTTGGGTACTGCGCACCGACGCCGCTTCCGCAGTAGCCGCCAGCATGACCCGCGAGCAGGAGTTCGCGGTGCTCGACGTGGCCCACCAAGCCGGTGTCAACGTACCCAAGCCCCTTTGGCTGTGCCAGGACCCGCAGGTCATCGGCCGCGACTTTTTCATCATGCAGGCGCTGGCCGGCACTGCCAGTGGCCACCGCCTGACGTCCGCACAAGACGCGCCCCAGGGCAACCCGGCACTGTGCCGGCAGTTGGGCGCCAACCTGGCGCGCCTGCATCAGGTACGCCCGCCGCAGCAGGCGCTGGCGTTTCTGCCCGCCGCTGCACCCGACACGGTGCAAGCCAGCGTCGACCAGTACCGCCAGTTTCTGGATGCCTTGCCAGGCAGCCACCCGGTGCTGGAGTGGGGCTTGCGCTGGAGTGAGCTGAACAAGCCTGCGCCCTTGCCCACGTGCCTGCTGCACCGCGACTACCGCACCGGCAACTACATGGTCGAGGCCGGTGCACTGACCGGCGTACTGGATTGGGAGTTCGCTGGTTGGGGTGACCCGCGTGAAGACCTGGGCTGGTTCACCGCGCGCTGCTGGCGCTTCGGCCGGCCGGACCTGGAGGCGGGCGGCATCGGCCATCTGCAGGACTTGCTCGTCGGATACCGCAGCGTGTCGGCGCTGGAACTGGACAGCCAGGCGCTGCGCTTCTGGCAGGTCATGGCCCACCTGCGCTGGGCGGTAATCGCCCTGCAGCAGGCCGAACGCCATGTGTCTGGCCAGCAACGCTCGCTGGAGCTGGCGCTGACCGGGCGGATGGTCAGCGAACTCGAACAGGAAATCCTCTTGCTCACCCGTGGAGGCCACGCATGAACCAGCCCGATGCCCGCGACCTGCTTGTGACGGCGCGCGACACCCTGCTCACCCATCTACTGCCGGCGTTGCCGAAAGGGTTGCACTATCAAGGCCGGATGGTTGCCAGCGCCATGTTGATCGCCAGCCGCGAACTGGCGCAGGCGGCGGACTGTGCCGAGGTCGAGCGCCAGGCCCTGGCAGCCTTGCTGACGCAGCACGGCCAGGCAGCGACGGGGCTTGAACAGGCCCGTGCGTTGCTGGCGCGGCGCATTCGCCAAGGCGCCTACGATCAGGACCCAACACGTTTACTGGCGGCGCTGCGGGCGATCAACCGGGCGCAGTTGAGCATCAGCAACCCGAAGGTGCTGGCCCATGACTGACCAGCCCGCCCAGCGTCGCCGCTGCTACTTGGTTCGGCATGGCCATGTCGATTACTTCGACGCCGATGGCCGGCCCCTCGACCCGCGCCATGTGCCGCTGTCGGCGCAAGGCGTAGCCCAGGCCCAGGCGTTGGGCCAGGTGCTGGCGCACACCCGGTTCGACCGGGCGCTGTGTTCGGACTACCCGCGCACCCGCCAGACCCTCGACCAACTGCTGGGCCCGCGCACCTTGGCGGTGGAGCAGCGCGCCGCCTTGCGCGAGGTGCGGGCCGGCCGCCTGCGGGAAATACCCCCAGGCTGCCTGCACCGCGAAGTGGCCCAGGCCTATCACCTGGCCGACTGCCCCGGCGCCGCCTTTTTGCGCGGCGAACCTTGGGTGGCGTTCCAGCAACGGGTGCTGGACAGCTTCCAGCAATTGCTGGCCGAGCCCGGCTGGACATCGTTGCTGCTGGTCAGCCACGACGCCGTCAACCGCATCCTACTGGCCTGGGCCAGCGGCGCGGGGCTGGGCGGGCTGGCCGCCTTCGAACAAGACCCTGCTTGCCTGAACATCGTCGATATCGACATGGCCGGCACGCAAGCACAGTACGCGTTCATCCGCACCCTCAACTACACCCCATACGACCCCGGCAAGGCCTCGATCGACAAAACCGTGATGGAGCACCTGCATGCCGCCATCGACCCGCGCCGCCTGCACGCCTGAGCCTTTCCCTCTACAAGGAACCCCACCATGCATTTCGCCCTTTCAGCCGAGCTGCTCGCCCTGCAAACCAAGACCCGGCAGTTCATTGCCGAAAGCGTCATCCCCCTGGAGCACGACCGCCGCCAGACCGCCCACGGCCCCTCGCCCGAACTGCGCCAGGCGCTGCTCGATCGGGCCCGCGAGCACGGCCTGCTGACCCCGCATGCCGCGCGTGAAATGGGTGGCCTGGGCTTGAGCCATGTCGAGAAGGCGATCATTTTCGAAGAAGCGGGCTATTCGCCACTCGGCCCGGTGGCCCTGAACATCCACGCCCCGGACGAGGGCAATATCCACCTGTTGGAGCAGGTGGCCACGCCGGCGCAAAAAGACCGCTGGCTGCGGCCACTGGTGCAGGGCCATATCCGCTCGTGCTTCGCCATGACCGAACCCAGCCCGGGCGCCGGCTCCGACCCCTCGATGCTGACCACCTTGGCCGTGCGTGACGGTGACGACTACATCATCAATGGCCAGAAATGGTTCATCACCGGGGCCGAAGGCGCGCAGCTGGCGATCATCATGGCGCGCATGGAAGACGGCAGCGCGACGATGTTCCTGACCGACACCGACCGCCCGGGCTTCATCTTGGAGCGCATGATGGACTCGCTGGACAGCTGCTTCGCCGGCGGCCATGCGGTGTTGCGTTTCGAAAACCTGCGGGTGCCGGCCAGCGATGTGCTCGGCGAAGTGGGCAAAGGCTTCCGTTACGCCCAGGTGCGCCTGGCGCCAGCGCGCCTGACCCACTGCATGCGCTGGCTGGGCCAGGCCCGCCGCGCCCATGACGAGGCCTGTGCTTACGCCAACCGCCGGGTCTCGTTCGGCAAGCCGCTGGGCGAGCATCAGGGGGTGGGCTTCATGCTCGCCGACAACGAGATAGACCTGCATGCCACGCGCCTGGCGATCTGGCATTGCGCCTGGGTGTTAGACCAGGGCGAGCGGGGTAACGTCGAGTCGAGCATGGCCAAGGTGCTCAGCTCGGAGGCGATCTGGCGGGTGATCGACCGCAGTGTGCAGGTGCTGGGCGGGCAGGGTGTTACCGGCGAGTCGATCGTCGAGCGGATCTTCCGCGATGCCCGCAGCTTCCGCATCTATGACGGCCCCAACGAAGTGCACCGCATGAGCCTGGCGAAAAAGATCCTCGCCCGCGCGGCCACGGGGGCCGCCAAATGAAGTTCGACAGCTATCAAGGCCAGAAGGCCATCGCCGTCGACGGCGGCCTTTCGGCGTTCTGAGCCACTGCGCCAGGCGCGCTGTCATCAACTGTAAAACCGTTGTCGTCCGATGATAAGCGGCGCTTGGCGCAACGGCCTAAATTGCCTTTCAAGACGCACTTTGTGTGCTCAACAACAATGACAAGAAGGGAGATTGGCATGGCCAAAGCGGTACGTTTCTACGAAACCGGAGGGCCTGAGGTCCTGCGTTACGAAGACGTCGACGTCGGCGAGCCCGGCCCTGGGCAGGTGCGCTTGCGCCATGTGGCGGTTGGCCTGAACTACGCCGACACTTATTTTCGCAATGGCACCTACCCGATCCCGCTGGCCAACGGCATGGGCGTGGAAGCGTCGGGTGTGGTGCAGGCAGTAGGTGAGGGCGTCAGCCATGTGGTGGTCGGCGACCGAGTGACCTACACCGGCTTCCTCAACACCCTCGGCGCCTACAGCACCGAGCGCCTGATCCCCGCCGCGCCGTTGATCAAACTGCCGGAAACCATCTCCTTCGAGACGGCGGCCGCCATGACCATGCGCGGCCTGACGGCCTCGTACCTGATGCGCCGCCTGTACGACTTCAAGCCTGGTGACAGCATCCTGCTGCACGCGGCGGCGGGTGGCGTCGGCCTGATCGTTTCGCAGTGGGCCAAGCTGCTCGGCCTGACCGTGATCGGCACCGTCTCCACTGACGCCAAGGCGGCAGTGGCCCGCGCCCATGGCTGCGACCACACCATCAACTACAGCCACGAAGATGTCGCCCAGCGCGTGCGCGAGCTGACCGATGGCGTAGGCGTCAACGTGGTGTTCGACAGTGTCGGGCGCAACACCTTCATGGGCTCGCTGGACTCGCTCAAGCGCCGTGGCCTGATGGTGTGCGTGGGCACCGCGTCCGGCAAGATCGAACCGTTCGACCCGCAGTTGCTGGCGATCAAAGGCTCGTTGTTCATGACCCGGCCGGCCTTGGCCGACTACATCGCCGACCCGGCAGAGAAGACCCGCCTGGCCAGCGAGCTGTTCGACCATGTCAGCAGCGGCCGCATCCGCATCGAGATCAACCAGCACTACGCCTTGCAGGATGCGGTGCAGGCGCACCGTGACCTGGAGTCGCGCAAGACCACCGGCTCGTCGATCTTCGTCATCTGAGGGCACTGCCATGCAAGTCGAACAACTGACCTGCGCCATCGGTGCCGAACTGGTCGGCGTCAGGCTGGCCGATGCCATTCACGATGACGGCCTGTTCGCCGAGATTCGCGCCCAGCTGCTCAAGCACCGGGTGCTGTTTTTGCGCGACCAGGCCATTAGCCGCGCCGAGCACGTGGCGTTCGCCCGTCGCTTCGGTGAACTGGAGGATCACCCCGTCGCTGGCAGCGACCCGGAGCACCCGGGCCTGGTGCAAATCTACAAACGCCCCGACCAGCCGGCCGACCGTTACGAAAACGCCTGGCACACCGACGCCACCTGGCGCGAAGCCCCGCCAATGGGCTGCGTGCTGCGCTGCGTGGAATGCCCGCCGGTGGGCGGCGACACCATGTGGGCGAACATGGTGCTGGCCTACGACAACCTGCCGGCCGAGATCAAGGCCCGCATCGAGGGCTTGCGCGCCCGCCACAGCATCGAGGCCAGCTTCGGCGCCGCCATGCCGACCGACAAGCGCCTGGCGCTCAAGGCCCGCTACCCCGATGCCGAGCACCCGGTGGTGCGCACCCACCCGGAAACCGGCGAGAAGGTGCTGTTCGTCAATGCCTTCGCCACCCACTTCACCAACTACCACACCCCCGAGCGCGTGCGCTTCGGCCAGGACGCCAACCCCGGCGCCGCCGACCTGCTGCGCTACCTGGTGAGCCAGGTGTACATCCCCGAGTACCAGGTGCGCTGGCGCTGGTCACCCAACAGCATCGCCATCTGGGACAACCGCAGCACGCAGCACTACGCCGTCATGGACTACCCGGCCTGCCACCGCAAGATGGAGCGGGCCGGGATCATGGGCGACAGCACTTTCTGAACAGACAAGAACAAGACTGAGGATCAGACATGCAATTCTTCGACGACTCGCTGCACCCGGAAAACATGGAAAAGGTAGTCATCACCGTGGCCCCCTATGGCCCCGAGTGGATGCCCGACGATTTCCCCCAGGACATTCCGGTGACCATGGACGAGCAGGTGCAAAAGGCAGTCGATTGCTACGAAGCCGGCGCCACTGTACTGCACCTGCATGTGCGTGAACTCGATGGCACCGGCTCCAAGCGCTTGTCCAAGTTCAACGAGCTGATCGCCGGGGTGCGTGAGGCGGTGCCGGACATGATCATCCAGGTCGGCGGCTCGATTTCGTTCGCGCCGGAAGGCGAGGGTGAAGCGGCCAAGTGGCTGAGCGACGACACCCGCCACATGCTGGCCGAGCTGACCCCAAAGCCTGACCAGGTGACGGTGGCGATCAACACCACCCAGATGAACATCATGGAGCTGCTGTACCCCGAATATCTGGAAGGTACATCGCTGGCCAACCCTGGGATCCAGGCCGCCTATAGTGAAATGACCGTGCCCGCCGGGCCGGCCTGGGTCGAGGAGCACCTGCGTCGGCTGCAGGCCAGCAATATCCAGCCGCATTTCCAGCTGACCGGCATGCATGCCCTGGAAACCCTCGAGCGCCTGGTGCGCAAAGGCGTTTACAAAGGCCCGCTGAACCTGACCTGGATCGGCATTGGTGGCGGTTTCGATGGCCCGAACCCGTTCAACTTCTTCAATTTTGTGCACCGTGCGCCGGATGGCTGCACCCTGACCGCAGAGTCGCTGCTCAAGAACGTGCTGCCGTTCAACACCATGGCCCTGGCCATGGGCTTGCACCCGCGCTGTGGTATCGAAGACACCATCATCGACCAGCACGGCAAGCCGTTCACCTCGGTGCAGCAGATCCAGCAGACCGTGCGCGTGGCGCATGAGCTGGGGCGTGAAGTGGCCAATGGCAAGGAAGCCCGGGCGATCTACCGGATCGGCGAGCAGTACGCATCCGTCGAGGAAACCTTGCTGGCCAACGGCATGGCGCCGAACCGCCGGCCGGGCCAGAAGGGCGTGCCACAGCGCGCCTAAGGCACCGGCCTCACTCCCTTGTAGGAGCAGCCTTGTGCTGCGAAGAGGCCCGTGATTACTGCGAAGATCTGCGGTTCTGCCTCTTCGCAGCCTGTAGGAGCAGCCTTGTGCTGCGAAGAGGCCCGTGATTACTGCGAAAATTTGCAGTTCTTTCACCGGCCTCTTCGCAGCGCAAGGCTGCTCCTACAAGGGGCGCGCGTCTGACGCGAGGCGATGAGGCCAGTACCCGCAGCACAGACTTTGGCATTTGTTCATAACAACAAAAACAACCCAAGCCAGATACCCGAGGAGGCAGCATGGCCACCTATCACACCGGTGCGACGGACCCAGGCACGGATACATCACTGGGCATCCCCCGGCGCTATGCCTGGATCGTCTTTGCCCTGACCTTCGGCCTGTTGATCTCCGACTACATGTCGCGGCAGGTGCTCAACGCCGTGTTCCCCCTGTTGAAGCAGGAATGGCAGCTCAGCGACAGCCAGCTCGGCCTGCTCAGCGGCATCGTCGCCCTGATGGTCGGGCTGTTGACCTTTCCGCTGTCATTGCTCGCCGACCGCATCGGCCGCATCAAGAGCCTGACCTTTATGGCGGTGATGTGGAGCCTGGCCACGCTAGGCTGCGCAGTTGCCGAAAACTACCAGCAGATGTTCATCGCGCGCTTTCTGGTCGGTGTCGGCGAAGCTGCCTATGGCAGCGTCGGTATTGCCGTGGTGGTGGCGGTGTTCCCGCGTGAGATGCGTGCCACCTTGGCCGGGGCGTTCATGGCCGGTGGCATGTTCGGCTCGGTGCTGGGCATGGCCTTGGGCGGGGTGATGGCCCAGCACCTGGGTTGGCGCTGGGCGTTCGCCGGCATGGCGTTTTTCGGCCTGGCCCTGGCGCTGCTCTACCCGCTGATCGTACGCGAGGCGCGCATTGCCCCGAAAAATCAGGCAAGCGCCACCGACAAGGCCGCCTTGAAGGCATTGCGCCCGCTGCGCACCCTCTATTCAAGCCGCTCGGTGATCAGCGCCTATGTCGGCAGCGGCTTGCAGCTGTTCGTCGGCGGCACGGTGATCGTCTGGATCCCCAGCTACCTGAACCGCTACTACGCCATGAGCACCGACCGGGCGGGCGCCGTGGCAGCAATCATCGTGCTGTGCAGCGGCGTCGGCATCGTGCTGTGCGGCATGTTGTGCGACCGCATGGGGCGCGATCGCCCTGATCGCAAGATCAGCCTGGCCATCGCCTACTGCCTGGGCAGCTGTGTACTGCTGTCAGTGGCCTTCGCCATGCCGGCGGGCCTGCCGCAACTGGTCCTGATCTGCCTGGGCATGATGATTGCCGCAGGCACCAATGGCCCGTCCAGTGCCATGGTCGCCAACCTGACCCACTACACGGTGCATGGCACGGCATTCGCGACCCTGACCCTGAGCAACAACCTGCTCGGCCTGGCCACAGGCCCGTTGATCACCGGCAAGGTGTCCGACCTGATCGGCCTGCAAGCCGCCTTTCAACTGGTGCCGTTGATCAGCATCGCCGCCGCGGCGGTGTTCTTCTACGCCAAGCGCCACTACCACCCTGACATGGCGCGCCTGGCCTGTGGCAATAGCCCGCAAGCGCCTGTCGAGCCTGTACTGGAGGCCCGTACGTGAAGCATTCGCTGTCGATTGACGTGTATTTCGATTTCATCTGCCCGTGGTGCCTGATCGGCAAGCGGCAACTGCAAACCGCGCTGGCGCACTTGCGCGAAGCCCGGCCCGAGGTCGAGGTCACCCTGGCCTGGCACGGCGTGCAGCTGTTGCCCGACCTGCCCGCCACCGGCCAGCCGTTCGCCGACTTCTACCGCCGCCGCCTGGGCAGCGACGAGGCGGTGCGGCAACGCCAGGGGCAAGTGCAGGAGGCTGCGCGTGCCGTGGGCGAGCTGATCGACTTCAGCCGCATCGCGTGCATGCCCAATACTGCCGACGCCCATCGCCTGCTGCTGCATGCGGTCGAACTGGGCAGCGAGCAACAGGTCGAGGCGCTGCTGGAGCGGCTGTTTGCCGCGTATTTCCGCGAGGGCGAAGACTTGGGCGATCGCGACACCCTGTTGCGCATCGCCGAACAGTGCGGCTTTACGCCTGCCGCGCTGGCCGGGAGCCTGAGCGCTGATGGCCGGCCGTTCATCAGTGCCAACGCCGACATCGCCAGCAGGGGCGTGCCGTGTTTCGTCTTCGACGACCACCTGCGCGTGTTCGGTGCCCAACCGGCAGAACAACTGCTCGACGCCATGCACCTGGCGCTGTCGCGTTCGGCGGGGGTGCAGGTGTGAACGGGCGTATCGAGGTACCGGCCCAGCGCGTGCCCGGCGTCGGCGAGCGTGTGCTGTTCGAACATGGGGGCAAAAGCCTGGCGCTGTTCAATGTCGACGGGCGTTTGCTGGCCATCGACGACAGCTGCCCGCACCAGGGTTCATCGTTGTGCGCCGGGCAACTGGACGGCGCCGTGATCCAGTGCCGCGCCCATGGCCTGCGCTTTGACCTTGCCAGCGGCTACCTGCTCAATTCCAAGGCACTCAAAGTGGCCAGCTACCCGGTGGAGGTGGAGGGCAACCAGGTCTTTATCGTCATCACCGGCCAGGAGGTGGTGTCATGAGCACCCTTGCGCTTGCCCAGGTCAACCACCGCGCGCGGGAGTTGGCGCCGGGGCTTAGCGTCAGCCTGATTGCCGCTGGGGCGGCAAGCTTTCTGGCGGAGCATTATGGCGCGCCGGTCATGCTGTTCGCCCTGCTACTAGGCCTGGCACTGAATTTTTTGGCCAGCGATGGCAAATGCAAAGCCGGCATCGAATTCACCGCACGCACGGTGTTGCGCCTGGGCGTGGCATTGCTGGGCATGCGCATCACCCTGGAGCAGATGGCAGGCCTGGGCTGGAAGGCCGTCGCACTGGTGGTGATCCTGGTGGTGGTGACCATCGGCGTGTCGATGGTGGCGGCCAAGGCCCTGGGGTTCCAGCGCCTGTTCGGCATGCTCACCGGTGGCGCCACGGCGATCTGCGGCGCCTCGGCGGCGTTGGCGCTGGCCGCTGCGCTGCCCAGCCACCCGCAAAAAGAGCGGGCGACGCTGTTCACTGTGATCGGTGTGTCGGCGTTGTCGACCTTGGCGATGATCCTCTACCCAATGATCGCCAACGCGCTCGGCCTGTCGCCACAGGCTGCCGGGGTCTTTCTTGGCGCGACGATCCATGATGTCGCCCAGGTAGTGGGGGCGGGCTACAGCATGTCGCCCGAAACCGGCGACACCGCCACGGTGGTCAAGCTGATGCGCGTCGCCATGCTGGTGCCGGTGATTGTTGTCGCGGCCATGATCTCGCGCCGCCAGGGTACCGACACCGCAGGCAAGCGCCCGCCATTGCTGCCCTGGTTCGCGGTGGGGTTTCTGGCGCTGGCCTGCATCAACAGCACCGGTTGGGTGCCGTTGGCCGTGCAGGGTGGGGTCAACGAGCTGTCGCGCTGGTGCCTGGTGGTGTCGATCAGTGCCCTGGGCATGAAGACCCAGCTCAAGGAGCTGGCCGCCGTGGGCATCAAGCCGATTTTGCTGATGGTCGGCGAGACGGTGTTTTTGGTGGCGCTGGTGCTGGTGCTGTTGCGCTTCGGCTTGTAACACCACGCGCTCAGCGCGTGGTGACGGGCCCCTGGGCCGCGCTGCGGGCGCGTTTGAGTGGCGTGGGCAGGTCATGCTGAGTACGCCAGGTGGCCGGTGGCTGGCCGAACTGGCTGATGAACCAGCGGGTGAACGAACTGTGCATGGAATAGCCGAGCATGTCGGCGATACGCCCCAGCGAATAGCCGGGGCTTTCCAGGTAGCGCAGCACCAGGTCGCGGCGCACGCCATTGACCAGCTCGCTGAAGGTGGCGCCTTCTTCTTCCAGCCGGCGCTGCAAGGTGCGCACGTTCATGCCTTGGGTCTGGGCGATGTGTCCGATGGTGGCGCGGCCCATGGGCATCAGCAAAAAGATCGACTTGCGCACCTCGTGCACCAGGGAGGGGTTGCCGTCATCCTGCAGCGTACAGACGTAGCGCTGGGCGAGCCGCGCCATGGCTTCGTTGGCCTGCGGGTTGGCCGTGTCCAGGTCGGAGGCCGAGCAGACGATGCCGTTGAAGTCGCTGTTGAACTCCAGCTTGCAGCCAAAAATACGCCGGTGAATGGCCACGTCGGCAGGGGCGGCATGGGTGAAGTTGACGCTGATCGGGTGCCAGTGGGCGCCCAGCAGCGCTGAGCAGAAGCGGTGCATCACACCGATGGCCAGCTCGATGGCCTGGCGGCTGTGTATCGGCTGCTCGGTGATGACCTCCTGGCGGATGATCACCGTCTTGCCGGTTTCTTCGATGTGGATCGCCAGCGCATTGTTGAGCACATGGCGGTACTGCACGATCACCTGCAGCGCATCGCGCAGCGAATGCTGGTGGCTGATCAGCAGGCTGACCTCACCAAAATCCGACAACTGGCGCAGTTCGGCCATGCGCAGGCCGAAGGCTTCGCAGCCGCTCAGCCGCGCCGATTCTTCAAGTACGCTGATGGCGGCAGCCACCGGGATGCGCTGGTCAGGCGCTTCGAGCAAGGACGCACTGAGGCCAGCCTGGGCCAGCAGGCCATGGCCGTTAAGGCCCAGGTGGCGGGAAACTTCCAGGTAATTGGTGAGCGAAGCCGCTCGGGCGAGCACGGTCATATTGTTGTTTTCCACGTGTTCTTGATGGGCATCCCGCTGCGCTGGCGGGTAGTCACTTATAGCGCCTGTGTCATCAGATGCAAAGCCATTTTCCTGCCGTTGGTCGCCCGTGGCGAGGGGGCTGCGGGCGGCCGCGTCGGCCGTGTCATCAACTGAAAAATCCGTGACGCGCAATGTAAAGCGTGTGCCGGACCGACTCATTACTCTGGCCCTCAAGCAGTCGGCAATCGACCGAGTGAACAGAGCAAGGGCCCTGACATGGAAAAACTGCAAACCGCCGCCACCGTGCTGATCGTTCCCGGTCTGCGCGACCATGTACCTGAACACTGGCAGACCCTGTTGCAGGCGCGCCTGGCCAAGGTGCGTGCGGTGCCGCCACTGGAAACCGACAAGCTCAGCTGCACGGCACGGGTCGAAGCGATCGAGCGTGAGCTGGCGCAAATCGAGGGCCCGGTGATCCTGGTCGCGCACAGCGCCGGCGTGCTGATGGTGGCGCATTGGGCGGCGCGCTATCAGCGGCCGATCAAGGGCGCCTTGCTGGCCGCACCGCCAGACCTGCACAGCGATTGGCCGCAAGGCTATCCCACCCCGGATTCCCTGCGCGCCCAGGGTTGGGCGCCATTGCCAGGCGGCCCGCTGCCGTTCCCCAGCCTGGTAGCCGCCAGCAGCAACGACCACCTGGCCAGCCTGAGCGCAGTCGCCGGCCTGGCCACGCAGTGGGGCAGCGCGCTGGTCGAGCTTGGTGCCGTTGGCCACCTCAACCCTGCCTCGGGCTACGGCCCGTGGCCCCAAGCCGAGGCCCTGATACAGCAACTCGATCGCTGAGCCGCGCCTAACCCCCACGCAGAGACATCGCATGAACAACAATAAAAACGTTCTCTTCTGCCTTCCCCGCCGTAACGTGATGGCTACCTTGCTGCTGGTCGCCGGTGCGCCGGCTGCCCAGGCATTCCAGCTGGACATCGCCAACCCCGACTGGAGCGTGCGCTTCGACAACACCGCCAAGCTCAGCTACGGCCAGCGGGTCGAAGGCGAAAACGCCAAGATCGCCCGCACCGCCAACCTCAATGACGGTGACAAGAACTTCAGTGTCGGCAGCGCGGTCACCCAGCGCCTCGACCTGCTCACTGAGCTGGATGTGGTCTATCAGAACACCATGGGCATGCGCGTCAGTGCGGCCAGCTGGTACGACCATGCCTATGACGACGTGGGGTCCAATTCCAACCCGTTCCCCGGCCAAGCGGGTAACGCTGGCAACCTGGTGCTGGCACGCCCGGCCGGTGGCTTGCCGGCGGGTACCGTACTGGCCGGTGGCCCGGCACGCCACCATGGCCTGAGCCGTTACAGCGACCGTTACTACAACGGGCCGTCGGGCGAGTTTCTGGATGCCTTCGTGTTCTACAACACCGAAATCGGCGACGAGTCGATGCTGAGCGGCAAGCTGGGCTGGCACTCGGTGTACTGGGGCGAGACCCTGTTCAACGCCGCCAACGGCATCAACTATGGCCAGTCGGCCCTGGACCTGGCCAAGCTGTACAACGTGCCGGGTACCGAAACCAAAGAACTGTTCCTGCCGCGCAAGCAGTTGTCGCTGAGCTACACGGTCAACCCTGAACTGACCCTGGCGGCGCAGTACTTCCTCGAGTTCGAGAACTCGCGCCTGCCCGAAGGCGGTACCTACATGGGTGCCTATGACATGCTGGGCGACGGCGGTGAGATTTTCTGGTTGCCGGTGCCCAATGCCGTCGGCGGTGCCGGTGCCTTCTACGGCGCGCCGCGCGGGCATGACATTCGCCCTCACAACACGGGTGACTTCGGCTTGATGGCCAAGTGGAGCCCGGAATGGCTCGACGGCACCTTGGGCTTCTACTACCGCAACACCTCCGACCCGACCCCGGCCGTGCTGATCAACGCCCCCAACCTGCACACCGGCAGCCTGGCCGGCAGCAGCTACATGGCCGCATACGCCGACGATATCGACATCTACGGCATCAGCCTGGCGAAGAGCGTCGGCCCCGTCAGCGTGGGGTTGGACGTCAACTACCGCGAGAACATGCCGCTGATCAGCAACTTCAGCACCATCAACGGGCCGCTGTACGAGGCCTTGGCCGGCACCGCCGGCGGCACCAACCTGATCGGCGAGGTGCCAGGCCACGGTGAAACCGGGCTGGCCCGCGGCAAGACCTTCCATGTGGTGCTCAATGGCCTGGTGTCGTTTGGCGCCACGCCGCTATGGAATGCATCGTCGTTGGCCGTGGAGGGCGCGATGACCCACCTGGTCAGCGTCGACAAGGGTGAGCAGACCTTCAAGGGCGACTCCACCTACCACGGCGTCGACAAGGTCACCACCAACGCCTACACCCTGGCGGTCAACTTCACCCCGACCTGGTTCCAGGCGCTGCCGGGGGTCGATGTGTCGATGCCGCTGTCCTACAACGTCGGCCTCAAGGGCAACTCGGCCATCCAGCTGGGCGGTAACGAGGACTCTGGCAGCTACTCGGTGGGGATCGCCGCCGATGTCTACCAAAAATACAAGTTCGACCTGAAGTACGTCGACTCCTTCGGCAAGTTCGATACCTGCTCGAGCGGTACCGACAACAACACCCCAGGCACCAACGGGCGCTACCAGTGCATCCCCGGGCAGATCACGTCGCAGGCCGGCCTGGCGCCGCTGCTCAAGGACCGCGGCATGGTCACTGCCTCGTTCAAGACCACCTTCTGAAACTCCATTACAACAACAAGCGGAGAAACCTGATGAAGTATCTCAATAGCCTGCTGTCGGCCTCGCTTGCGGTCGTTATCGCCGGGGGCGCCCAAGCGGCCGCCCCGGCCCAGGATGTCGCCCGGCTGGGCAAGGACCTGACCGCGGTAGGTGCTGACAAGGCGGGCAACGCCGACGGTTCGATCCCGGCCTACCAGGGCGGCCTGAACACCCCGCCCGCTGGCTTCAAGCAAGGCGATACCCTGCGCCCCGACCCCTTTGCCACTGAAAAGCCGCTGCTGGTAATCGACGGCAAAAACGTCGACCAGTACAAGGACGCGCTGACCGCCACCACCGTGGAGCTGGCCAAACGCTTCCCTACCTTCCACATCGACGTCTACCCCAGCCACCGCACTGCCGCGTTGCCCAAGGCACTGCTCGACAACACCCTGAAGAACGCTGCTAATGCCAAGTCCCTGCAGGACGGCTTGGCCATCGAAAATGTCCTGCCCGGCGTGCCGTTCCCGGTGCCGCAATCGGGTGCCGAGGCCATGTGGAACCACCTGCTGCGCTACCAAGGCGTGGCGCAGAAGGCCAAGTACGACTCCTGGAACGTCGACGCTGCCGGTGTCGCGGCCCTGGCGACCACGGGCCTGGCCTACAACGCCTACCCGATCTACGAAGACCTGAACAAGGTCATCGAAGCCAAGGACATTTACTTCCAGACCAAGCTGTACTTCGAAGGCCCGGCGCGCCGTGCCGGTGAGTCGATGATGCTCAAGGATGCCGCCAACCCGCTGGTGCAAGAACGTCGCGCCTGGCAGTACCTGCCGGGGCAGCGCCGAGTGAAGCTGGCGCCGAACCTGGCCTACGACACCCCCAACCCGGGCACCGCCGGCTCGGGTACGTTCGATGACGTGTACGTGTTCAACGGCGCCTTGGACCGCTACGACTGGCACCTGGTAGGCAAGCGCGAGATGTACGTGCCGTACAACACCTACCGGCTGACCTACATCCACGACCCGAAAACCCTGACCACGCCGAACCACCTGGCGCCTGACCAGGTGCGTTGGGAGAAGCACCGCGTGTGGGTAGTGGAAGGCACGCTCAAGGGCAATGCGCGGCACATCTATGCCAAGCGCCGCTTCTACCTCGACGAGGACAGCTGGTTCGCCCTGGCCTCCGACCAGTACGACGCCCGTGGCCAGTTGTATCGCGGCTCGTTCAGCTTCTTCACGCAGAGCTACGACGTGCAGATCCCCAACAACAACCCGCATGTGGTCTACGACCTGGTGGGTGGCAGCTACAACGTCAATGGCCTGATCGGCCCGCACGGCGGTATCGAGTACATCGCCCCTCTGTCCAAGGCGCAGTGGTCGCCGGAAGCCCTGGCCGGCGCCGGTATTCGCTGACCCCGACGATCAGCCTGCCGGCTGGCCACAGGTGGCCGCCGGCAGGGTTTGCAGAGGATGTGGCATGGCTACTTTGAACACGTTTACGCCGTGGGCGCTGGCCGTCGCGCTCACCTTGGGCGGCGCTTGCGGTGGGGCCCAGGCGGCCTATGTCGATGTATTGGACTTGCCGGCCAAAGCCAGTGCGTTGGTGGTGCACAGTGCGCTGCGCGATGTAGCACTGGCCGGTGAGCGGCTGGTCGCGGTAGGGCCGCGTGGCCACATCGTGTATTCCGACAACCAGGGCCAGGATTGGCACCAGGCCAGCGTGCCGGTCAGTGCCGACCTTAATGCCCTGGCGTTCCCCACAGCCCTGGAAGGTTGGGCGGTGGGCAACGATGGGGTGATCCTGCACAGCCGTGACGGCGGCGCCAACTGGGCGGTGCAGCTCGATGGCCGGCAGATTGGCGCTTTGGTGGCGGCCCATTACCAGGCCTTGGCCAAGGCCCATCCCGAGGACGCGCAATGGGCGCAGTTCGTCGCCGAGGGCCAGCGCCTGGAGCAGGAGGGCGCCGACAAGCCGTTGCTCGGCGTGTGGTTCGCCGACGCCCGCCACGGCTACGCGGTGGGGGTGTTCAACCTGATCCTGCGCACTGACGACGGCGGCAGCACCTGGGTGCCGATGCAAGACCGCACCGACAACCCGCAAGGTTTTCACCTGAATGCGATCCGGGCCGTCGGCGATGCGCTGTACCTGGTTGGCGAACAGGGCCTGCTGCTGAAGTGGGATGCCGGCCAGCAGCGCTTCGTCGCCTTGCCCAGCCCTTACCCAGGTACCTGGTTTGGCGTGTTCGGCAAGCCTGGCGAGGTGCTCGCCTATGGCCTGCGCGGCCATGTGGCACGCAGCCTCGATGGCGGCCATAGCTGGGCCAAGGTGGACACCGGGGTGACCCAGAGCATCACCGCTGCCAGCCTCGACAGCCACGGTGACTACTGGCTGTTCAGCCAGGGCGGGCAGGTGCTGCGCAGCCGCGACGGCGGCCTGAGCTTTGCCGTGCAACCGCAGGTGCCGCTGGCGCCGGTGGCCGGCGCCCTGCAGACCGGCGCAAATGCCACCGTGCTGGTAGGCGAGCGCGGTGTACGCGTGCTGCCCGCCCGATAAGCCTCCAAGCATTCCAAGAGAACCCAGTGATGGCCAACATCAAGCAAGACACCCTGCCGGTCATCCGCGACCTGAGGGATTTCGACCCGCGTTCCGGCAACGTGCTGGAGCGCATGGTCTTCAACTACCGCCCGCTGTTCATGCTGTTTATGGTGCTGGTCACGGGGGTGTTGGGGTACCTGGCGCTGACCCGGCTTGAGCTGCGGCCCAGCTTCGAAAAAATGATCCCGCAGAGCCAGCCCTACATCCAGAACTACCTCGACAACCGCAAGTCGCTGCGCGGCCTGGGCAACGCGGTGCGGGTGGTGGTGGAGAACACCCAGGGCGATATCTACGACCCTGAGTACCTGGACGTGCTCAAGCAGATCAACGACGAGCTGTTTCTGGCCCAGGGCGTGGACCGCGCCTGGATGAAGTCGTTGTGGAGCCCAGGGGTGCGCTGGACCGAAGTCACCGAAGAAGGCTTCCAGGGTGGCCCGGTGATGCCCGACGATTACCAGGGCAAGCCCGCCGACATCGATCAACTGCGCCAGAACATCAACCGCGCCGGCATTGTCGGTAGCCTGGTGGCGACCGATTTCAAATCGAGCATGCTGGTGGTGCCACTGCTCGACCACGACCTGGCCACCGGCCGCGGCATCGATTACCGGCAGTTCTCGCAGATGCTCGAGCAGCAGCTGCGCGACAAGTATGAGTACGCCGGGGACAGCACGGCGCGCAAGGCCGGCGAAGAAGGCCATGGCAAGTACAAGGTGCGGGTCATCGGGTTTGCCAAGCTGATGGGCGACCTGAGCGACGGGCTGGTCCAGGTGATGATGTTCTTCGCCCTGGCGGTGCTCACGTCGCTGGTGATCATCTTCCTGTACACCCGCTGTGTGCGCAGTACCTTGCTGGTGGTGTTCTGTTCGCTCACGGCGGTGGTGTGGCAACTGGGTATCGTCGGCTGGCTGGGCTATGCCATCGACCCTTATTCGATCCTGGTGCCGTTCCTGATTTTCGCCATCGGCGTGTCCCATGCGGCGCAGAAGATGAACGGCATCATGCAGGACATTGGCCGTGGCACGCACCGGCAGGTCGCCGCGCGTTACACCTTCCGCCGCCTGTTCGTGGCCGGGGTCACTGCGTTGCTGGCCGACGCCGTGGGCTTTGCCGTGCTGATGTTGATCGACATCCCGGTGATCAAGGACCTGGCAATCACCGCCAGTATTGGTGTCGCGGTGCTGATCTTCACCTCGTTGCTGTTGATACCGGTGGCGTTGTCCTACGTCGGCGTGGGCCGCAAGGCCGCCGCACGGGCGCTGCGCATCGACCAGCGCGCTGCCGAGCACCGCGGCTTCGGCAAACTGTGGGATGCGCTCGACCGTTTCACCACGCGCAAGTGGGCCACGGGCGCCGTGCTGGTGGCCACGCTGATGGGCGTGGGTGGGTTCTGGGTGAGCCTGCAGTTGAAGATCGGTGACCTCGACAGCGGGGCGCCAGAGTTGCGCGCCGATTCCCGCTACAACCGCGACAACGCTTACATCACCCAGCATTACGCGCTGTCCAGCGACCTGTTCGCGGTGATGATCAAGACCCCGCCGGAAGGCTGCCTCAGCTACCAGACGCTGATGCTCGCCGACCGCCTGGCCTGGGAGCTGCAGCAGTACCCGGGCGTGCAGACCACGGTGTCGCTGGTGAATGCCGTGCGCCAGATCACGGCGGGCTCATTCGAGGGCAACCCGAAGATGAGCAGCCTGCAACGCAACCAGGACATGCTCAACTACGCCGCCCAGCAAGCGTCGGTCAATGCGCCGGAGCTGTTCAACACCGACTGCTCGATGATGCCGGTGATCGCCTACCTCAAAGACCACAAGGCCCAGACCCTGGACGACGTGGTGGCCATCGCCGACCGCTTTGCCCGCGATAACAGCAGCCCCGACCGCCAGTTCATGCTCGCGGCCGGCAGTGCTGGCATCGAGGCGGCAACCAACATTGTGGTCCGTGAAGCCAACCGCACCATGTTGCTGTTCGTCTACCTGGCGGTGACGCTGTTCTGCCTGATCACCTTCCGCAGCTGGCGGGCGACGCTGGTGGCGCTGTTGCCGCTGGTGCTGACCTCGGTGCTGTGCGAGGCCTTGATGGTGGTGATGGGCATTGGCGTGAAAGTGGCCACGTTGCCGGTTATCGCCCTGGGCGTCGGCATTGGTGTGGATTACGCCTTGTACCTGCTCAGCGTGCAGCTGCATTACCAACGCCAAGGTCGTTCGCTGGGCGAGGCCTACCAGAACGCCGTGGCCTTCACCGGCCGGGTGGTGGGGCTGGTCGGCATTACGCTGGCGGCGGGGGTGGTCGGCTGGGCGTGGTCGCCGATCAAGTTCCAGGCCGACATGGGCATCCTGCTGACCTTCATGTTCCTGTGGAACATGCTCGGCGCCCTGGTGCTGATCCCCGCGCTGTCGTACTTCCTGCTGCCGGACAAACGCTTTGTCGCCGCTGCGCCCCAACCCTGCGCGCCTACCGCGCCGCCGGGTGAGCAGGTGAGCGAACCCCGGGCGCACACACGGATGAGCGCTTGAGCGCCCTATTAGTTGAAACGAACACGGAAACTGGAATCTACCTTCATGGCCAAGACAAAAATAATGCCGCCGGCAGCCGGTGCCTATGCCTACCCCTTGCTGATCAAGCGCCTGCTGATGTCGGGGGTACGGCAGCATCCTGAGCAGGAGATCGTCTACGCCGACAGGCTGCGCTACACCTACCGTGAGCTCGACCAGCGGGTTCGGCGCCTGGCCAATGTGTTGCGTGCTGCCGGGGTGCAGGCGGGCGACACGGTGGCGCTACTGGACTGGGACAGCCACCGCTCGCTGGAGTGTTTTTTTGCCGTGCCGATGCTGGGCGCCGTGCTGCACACAGTGAACGTGCGGCTATCGCCGGAGCAGGTCGCCTACACCATGAACCATGCGCAAGACGACCTGGTGCTGGTGCACGACGATTTCGTGCCGCTGCTGGAGCAGATTCAGGGCCAGCTGGGCACGGTGCGAGGTTACTTGCAACTGACCGACGAACAGGCCACGGCCACCACGCTGCCAGTGCTGGGCGAGTACGAGGCGCTGCTGGCCAGTGCCAGTTGCCAGGCCGAGTTCGACGACTTCGACGAGCACTCGGTGGCCACGTTGTTCTACACCACCGGCACCACGGGCAACCCCAAGGGGGTGTATTTCTCCCACCGTCAGTTGGTGCTGCACACCCTCAACGAACTGGGCACCTTTGCCGCCTACGACGGCCAGCCGCTGTTGCGTTCGAGCGACGTGTACATGCCGATCACGCCGATGTTCCATGTGCACGCCTGGGGTGTGCCGTACGTGGCCACGGTGCTGGGGGTCAAGCAGGTGTACCCGGGGCGCTACGAGCCGAACACGCTGGTCCGGTTGTACCGCGACGAGGGGGTGACGTTCTCGCACTGTGTGCCGACCCTATTGCAGATGATGCTGGACTGCGAGCAAGGCCGGCACACCGATTTCAGCCGCTGGAAGATTCTGCTCGGTGGCAGCGCGCTGACCCACGGCCTGGCCCGTCAGGCCAGCGAGCGGGGCATGCTGATCTACAGTGGCTACGGCATGTCGGAGACCTGCCCGCTGCTGACCCTGACCCACCTGCGCGAAGAAGACCTGGCCTTGCCCATGGGCGAGCAGGTCGCGCAGCGCATCAGGACCGGCGCCCCGGTGGCGATGGTCGACTTGCGTATCGTCGATGCGCAAGGCAACGACATGCCACACGACGGTGAGTCGCTGGGGGAAATCGTGGTGCGCTCGCCCTGGTTGACCCAGGGCTACCTGCACGAACCGCAGAAAGGCGCCGAGCTGTGGCAGGACGGCTGGCTGCACACCGGTGACATGGGCTCGATCGACCGCCACGGCGTGCTGGAGATCAAGGACCGCATCAAGGACGTGATCAAGACCGGCGGTGAATGGATCAGCTCGCTGACCCTGGAAAACCTGATCAGCCAGCACCAGGCGGTCAGCGCCGTGGCGGTGGTCGGCATTCCCGATGAACAGTGGGGTGAGCGGCCGATTGCCCTGGTGGTCCGCGCGCCCGGTGACAGCCTTGACCAGCCGATGCTCGAGGCGCACCTCAAGCAGTTCGTCGACCGGGGCCAGATCAACAAGTGGGCGATCCCCCGGCAGGTGCACTTCGTCACCGACATCCCCAAGACCAGCATCGGCAAGATCAACAAGAAGCTGATTCGCGAGATGCATATGGGGGTGTAGGGGAACAATCTGTAGCAAGCCCCAATCCTGTGGGAGCAACTGTCTTGCGCAATTTTGACGTGGGAGCGGGCTTGTCCCGCGAATGGGGCTACGCGGTGCATGGCACCGGCTTCGCCGGTGTTCGCGGGGCAAGCCCGCTCCCACGTGCGTTAATTTTTAGAAATTGCGCAGACAGTTGCTCCCCCAGGTCCCTGCTAAATCAATGAATGATTTGTTGTTGGAAGCCGGCTAAGCCAATGAAGTCTATTTTTGTGTAGGGATTGGACTGCCCCTCCAGAACCTGCACAATTGCCGGCTTTTTCGCGACAGGAAGCCGCCATGCAACGGATTGTGATTCTGGGAAATGCCGGCAGTGGTAAATCCACCCTTGCTCGTGCCGTGGGCAAGCGGCTCGGCGTGCCGGTGGTTCACCTGGATACCCTGTTCTGGGAGCCCGGCTGGGTCGAACCGGACGCCGAGCAGTTCCGCCAGCGGGTCGGCAAGGCGACAGCAGGGGACAGCTGGGTGTGTGAAGGCAACTACGCCCGGCGCACATTCGACCTGCGCCTGCCCCGTGCCGACCTGGTCATCTGGCTCGATACGCCCCGGCTTACCTGTTTCACCCGGGTGATCCTGCGCAGCGTCATGAACCGGCCCCGTCCAGACCTACCCGCCGGTTGCACAGAGAAACTTGACCGGGCGTTCCTGACTTTCCTGAACTTCGTGTGGAACTTCGATCGCGGCTACCGCCCAGGCATCGAGGCGCAGCGCCTGGCGAAAGGGCCGCAGGTGCCTGTCGTGCACGTGCGTGGCAGCAAACAGATTGGCGCATTTCTCGACAGCTTGCCGGCTGCCGGCGTGCTGGCGTCAGGCGGGCAGTAGCGTACGCATCGCAGCGGTCACGGCGAGGGCGAACAGCATCACTGGCAAGATTGAAAACCGTGAAGCGGCATAAGCGGTAAGTGCCAGGGCGATGAGGTCTGCGGGGTGGCCAGAAACGAAGGCGGGCGTGATCACGGCAACCAGCACGCAGCCAGGGGCGGCGTTCAGCACCCGGGTGAATGGCTTGGCCCACAGGTACGCGCTGACCAGACCGGCCAGCGTGCCCGCCAGCACGTACCCGCCACCGGGAATCAGCAGGTAGAACAGCCCTGCAGTCACGAGGCTGAATAGCCAGGGCAGGGCGGCGTGCACCCCTTTCCACAGGCCCTTGAGCAGTACCAGCAAGACGGCGGCTAATGCCGTGTCCAAGCCGTAGGGGTGCAGGTCACCCAGCAGCGGCCCGATCAACGCGCCGAGCGTGATGAAGCTGACCCAGGCCACCCACTGACACCCCCTCGAAGAAGTGGCGCCGGTGCGCGGGCTCGATTGCGGTGGTGGCTCGGTGGACGCGGCAGCGGGGCATTCGCGTTCTGGCGTTGCAGGGGGATCTTCAACTACGGATTCAAGGGCATTCATGGTCACCTCCAGTGGGGGCAAATTATTCCAATGAATCGCTGAAATCGGGTTGCGTAGTGGCTCTACTGGCGTGATTATTTGGCATCTGCTGCCGAAATATTCCAATCAAAGGTCTTCGATGCCAATCAAGCTCGACGCCATCGATCGACGTATCCTGCGGGCGCTGCAACGCGACGGCCGCCTACAGAACCAGGAACTGGCCAAACAGGTGGGGTTGTCGCCCTCACCGTGCCTGCGGCGGGTGCGCCTGCTGGAAGAAGCCGGCGTTATCGAGCGCTATGTGGCGCTGGTGGACCCGGCCAAAGTGGCGCTGGGCCTGACCTTGTTCGTGCGGGTGTGGCTCAAGCGCCAGGACCAGGACACCACCGATGAGTTCGTCGAGGCCGTGCGGCTGCTGCCCGAAGTGGTGGAGTGCCACGTCATGGCGGGCGACTGCGACTTGCTGCTACGAGTGGTAGCAGCGGACCTTGAGGCCTATCGCCGCTTCCAGATCGCTCACTTGACCAGCCTGAGTGTGGTGCAAAACGTCAAGACCGAAGTGCCCATGGAGAAAATCAAGCTCACCACCGAGTTGCCGGTGTAGGCGGGCTTCGATTCGCAACGCGCCAGGCATTCTTGGCCTAGAGTTAGCGGCACGTGCGATGGCGCAATGCAATTAATTGCCAGTCGCCACAACTATTTCCCTCGGCAAATGTCACTTCTCGGAGCCGGTACGAATTATGGGGCACCGGCCACGCATTTTACGGAGCTAACTCGACATGGCAGCACTGCAAAACAGTACGTTGGAAGCGATTGTCAGCAATCAGGCGCAGTTGCTGAGTGAGTGGCACGCCGCACTCGAAGCCAACGGGGCGACGCGGAACATCCGCGAACAGGACCTGCGCCAGGAAACCCGTGAATTCCTCCAGTTGGTGGTCGACGGCTTGCGCAATGAAAGCGGCACCAACATCGCTGCCGAAGGCTGGGAAGAGACACGCCGCTTCCTCGAGAAGCTGTCTGCCAGCCGCGCCCAGGTGGGCCAAGAGTCCCATCAAACGGCGTTCTTCATCTTTGCGCTGAAGGGCCCGCTGTTCAACTTGCTGCAAGCCCATTACCGCGAGCAGCCCGCGCTGCTGGCCGAGCAGCTGTGGGAGATTTCGTCGCTGTTCGATGCCTTTGGCCTGCACACCATTCGCACCTACCAAAAGAATCGCGAAGCCGTGATCAAGCGTCAGCAGGAAGAGCTGCTGGAGCTGTCGACCCCCGTGGTCAAGTTGTGGGAAGGCGTCCTGGCGTTGCCACTGATTGGCACCCTGGACTCCCATCGCAGCCAGACCGTGATGGAGTCGCTGTTGCAACGCATCGTCGACACAGGCTCCGAGATCGCCATTATCGACATCACGGGCGTGCCAACAGTCGATACCCTGGTGGCCCAGCACCTGCTCAAGACCGTGACCGCCATCCGCCTCATGGGCGCCGACTGCATTATCAGCGGCGTGCGCCCGCAAATTGCGCAAACCATCGTGCACCTGGGCCTGGACCTGGGCACGCTGACCACCAAGTCCAACCTCGCCGATGCCCTGAAGCTGGCGCTGGCGCGCCTGGGTACCGCTGCTGGCGAGCGGGGCTGAGCCCATGGAGCGAATCCCCATATTGCAAATGGGCGAGTTCCTGCTGGTGACCATCCAGGTCGATATGCATGACCAACTGGCGCTGCGCCTGCAGGACGACCTGACCGATCGCATCGAACACACCTCGGCCCGTGGCGTGCTGATCGACATCTCGGCACTGGACATGGTCGACTCGTTCATCGGCCGCATGATTGCCACTATCTCGGGGCTGTCGCGCATCATGGATGCCGAGACTGTGCTGGTCGGCATGCAGCCGGCGGTGGCGATCACCCTGGTGGAGCTAGGGCTGACCCTGCCGGGTGTCAGCACCGCGCTCAATGTCGATCGCGGCATGCACCTGTTGCGTAAGCGGGTAGGCCACTCATGAGCACCCGCGAGCGTGGCAGCCAGCCGGTACGTATCGAGCAGGACGTGGTACTGGCCCGCCAATTGACGCGCAAGATCGCCAGCGATTGCGGCATGCGCCTGGTCGACTTGACCAAACTGGTCACCGCCGTCAGTGAGCTTGCCCGTAACACCGTGGTGTACGGCGGGGGCGGCGACATGGACTGGGAGGTCATCGAAGAGGCCGGCCGTGTCGGCGTACGCCTGGTGTTCCGTGACGAAGGGCCGGGTATTGCCGACATCAAACTGGCCCTGACCGATGGCTGGACCTCGGGCGGCGGCCTGGGCCTTGGCCTGACCGGCGCACGACGCCTGGTCGACGAATTCGAGCTGGACACCGCGCCCGGGCAAGGTACCCGGGTAATGATCACCCGATGGATATGAGCCTGAGCGCAAGCCTGACCCAGGTGCTGCGCCTCGACGATGCCAGCCAGGTCGGTCACGCCCGACGCGTGGTGCAGAAACTTGCCGAACAGCAGGGCTTCGACGCCGCCGATGCAGGCCGGGCAGCCCTCGTCGCCACCGAACTTGCCAGCAATGTGCTCAAGCACGCCGCACGCGGCGAGCTGCACCTGCGCGTGCTTGCCCATGGCGAACAGCCTGGCATCGAGTTGCTGGCGGTAGACCGCGGCCAGGGCTTCGACCTGGCCAACTGCCTGGTCGATGGCTATTCCACCGGGGGCACCCAAGGTATCGGCCTGGGCGCTGTGAGCCGCCTGGCACAGGTGTTCGATGTGCACACCGACGCACAAGGCGCGGTGGTACTGGCGCGGGTCTATAAAAAAGACGGCACGCCCAAGGACATTCGCCTGGGCGTCAGCCAGCATTCATTGCATGACGACCCAGCCTGTGGCGATACATGGCACGTGACCCTCGGCGAGCAGCGCGTGAGTGCCTTGTTGATCGACGGCCTAGGCCATGGCGAAGAAGCGGAACGCGCCGCCAAGGCGGGCGCACAGGCCTTTGCCCAGAGCCCCTTCAGCGCGCCCCAGCAGCTGCTGGGCGAGCTGCACCAGGCCATGGCCGGCACGCGCGGCGGGGCCGTCGCGATTGCCCAGTACGAGGGCGCGCGTGACAGTGTCGCGTTCATCGGTATCGGCAACATCGGCGCCACCCTGGTCGGCGGCGAACGCCCGCGGGGCCTGGCCTCGCACCCCGGCATCGTCGGCGGGCAATACCGCAAAGGGCAAGTGTTCGACTACGCTCACGTGAAGGGAAACCTGTTGATCATGTTCAGTGACGGCCTGCAGTCCCGTTGGAACCTTCAAGCCTACCCGGGCCTCGTGCTCCGCCACCCGGCCGTGATCGCGGCGGTATTGCATCGCGACTTCTGCCGTGGGCGGGACGATGTGACCGTGCTGGTCCTCGATTTGGAGACGGTGCATGCCTGACGACAACCAGGCCGAGCAGGCTGCCTGCGTGGCACACCTGCAGGCCGAAAACCAAGCCCTGCGCGCAGAGCTGGAAGAAACCAACCAGGGTGTGCTGGCGCTTTACGCCGAGCTCGATACCCAGGCCGAACAGTTGCGCCAGGCATCGGACCTGAAAAGCCGCTTCCTTTCCTACATGAGCCACGAGTTCCGCACACCCCTGGGCTCAATCCTGAGCATCACCAGCCTGCTGGCCGACGAAGTGGATGGGCCGCTGAGCAAGGAGCAGCAATTGCAGGTGGCGTTCGTCAGCAACGCCACGCGCGAACTCAGCGACATGGTCGACGACTTGCTCGACCTGGCCAAGATCGAAGCCGGTCGCATCACCATCTCGCCGGCCTGGTTCGACATGCTCGACCTGTTCGCTGCCTTGCGCGGGATGTTCCGCCCGATCGTCGACATGGGCTCGGTAGACCTCATCTTCGAAGAGCCACACGGGCTGCCGAAGATGTATACCGATGACAAGAAGCTGGCGCAGATCCTGCGCAACTTCATCTCCAACGCGCTGAAGTTCACCACCCGTGGCGAAGTGCGGGTGTCGGCGCACTTGCAGGGCAACGACCAGATTCGTTTTGCTGTGACCGACACGGGCATCGGCATCGCACCTGAGCTGCTGGGCGGGCTGTTCGAAGACTTCGCCCAAATCGACTCGCCGCTGCAGAAACGCCTGCGCGGCACTGGCCTCGGCTTGTCACTGTGCAAGCGCTTCGCGGCCTTGCTGGGCGGTGAAGTAGGGGTGGACAGTGTGCCGGGCGAAGGGTCGTCGTTCTTTGTCGTCATCCCGCTGGCGCTGGCCCAGGAGAGCGTTGATGAACCCTGACATTCGCCTGCTGATTGTCGACGACAACGTCGCCACGCGTTATGCGCTGCGTCGGCGCCTGGCCCTGCATGGCTACCAGGTGCTGGAGGCGGGCACCGGTGGCGAGGGGCTGGCCATGATCGGCAGCGAGCAGATAGACGGGCTGATCCTCGACGTCAACCTGCCGGACATGAGCGGTTTCGATATCGTCCGGTTGCTGCGCGCGGACCCTGAGACTGCACTGCTGCCGGTGATTCACGTGTCGGCGGCTTCGATCCAGACCGGCGACATCATTACCGGGCTCGATGCCGGTGCCGACGCTTACCTGGTGCATCCAGTGGACCCGGATGTGCTGGTGGCGACCCTGCGGACCCTGATGCGGGTGCGCGATACCGAGCGGGCGCTGCGTGCAAGCGAGGCCAACTTTCGGGAAATCTTCACCAATGTCTCGGCACCCATCGCCGTGCTCGATGCCGAGCTCAAGGTGCATGAGTGCAACCATGCATTCGCCCAGCTGACCCAAGACAACCGTAACCCCAAGGCGCTGCAGGAGTGCTTTGTCGACGGTCAGCAAACCGCCATCGCCGCCTTGCGCCAGCACCTGGCCGCTGGCCAGCGCTGGCGTGGCACGCTGGGCATGAGCGTGCACGGCCAGCCACGGGACACCGAGTGGCAGCTTTCGCCCTACCGAGCGCCAGGGTTCTGCCTGGTGTTCGTCGAGGACGTCACCGAACACCGCCACCGCGAACGCTCGCACCTGGCACGCCTGGATGACGCCAACACCCAGCTGGCGCGAGAAATGGCGCAGCGGGCGCAGACCGAGGCGCAACTGCTGCAGTTACAAAAGATGGACGCCTTGGGCAGCCTGACAGGGGGGATCGCCCACGATTTCAACAACCTGCTGACCGGCATCATCACCAGCCTGGAGCTGATCCGCAAACGGGTGGCGCAGAACCGTCTGGAAAAGATCCCGAGTTACGCGGACGCCGCGCTCAGTTCAGCCATGAGCGCCGCTTCGCTGACCCACCGGCTGCTGGCATTTGCGCGCCAGCAGCCATTGGACACCCGCCCGGTGGACATCAACGAGCGCGTGCGCTCGCTGGAAGAGCTGATCACCCGCACCATCGGCGAACGGATCGTGCTGGTACTGGAGCTATCCAGCGAGCCGACCATCGCCCTGGTCGACCCGATCCAGCTAGAGAGCGCGGTGCTCAACCTGGTGATCAACGCCCGCGATGCCCTGGCCAAAGGCGGGCATATCTGGGTCAACACCGCGGCGAGCTGGTCGCATGGCAACCCTTACCTGCAGGACGGCCCCTATGTGGCGGTGAGCGTGCGCGATGATGGCGGCGGCATCGAACCGGAGGTGCTGGAGCGGGTGTTCGACCCGTTCTTCACCACCAAGCCGGTCGGCCAAGGGACCGGACTTGGGCTATCGACCATCTATGGCTTCGCCCGCCAGTCGGGTGGGCATGTGTCGATCTGCAGCGTGCCAGGGCAGGGGACCGAGGTGACGTTGATGTTGCCGGCCAGCAGCCACCAGGTCACCTGTGAGGCACAGGTGCCACAATTGGACCAGCGCGGCGCTGGCGAGCATGTGCTGGTGGTAGAAGACATGGCCTCTGTGCGCCTGTCGGTGGCAGAAGTGCTGGCCGACGCGGGTTATCGCTGCACCCTGGCCGAAACCATCGAGCAAGCGCTGGACCACCTGCGCGAAGACGCCGACATCGAGTTGTTGCTGACCGATGTCGGGCTGCCGGGCATGAGTGGGCGCGAACTGGCCGACATGGCGCGTACTTACCGCCCGGGGCTGCCGGTCTTGTTCATGACCGGTTACGCCGAGACGGCGCTGGATCGGCAGGCGTTTCTGGACACGGGGATGGACCTGTTGATCAAACCGTTCCAGATCGGTGACCTGCTCGACAAGGTGCGGCTTAGCCTTGGCTAGCAGAACGGGATGCGCGGTCATTACCTAAAGGGAATGTAAAGTTGGCATGAAAATCTCATGTCTAACCGTTATGCGACCCATCCTGTCGACCTGTACACAACTTCCCACGCCAAAAAGAGCATAAGGGGGCTTCATGAGTTGTCTGATTTGCGCTGGACATGCTGATTCCGTCGAATGCCCGCTCGGTTGGGAAGAGCGACGCTGCTCGCAATGCGGGTGTTACAGAATGTCTCAATCACTCATTCTAGTGATGATGGAGGAGGGGCAGATTTTCGATACCGAGCGCATGCGGGCGTGGCTTGCCGCCCGGCGAGAGGAGGTATCCATACCCTCTATCGAACACCATCAGGCCATCTTGGTGAGTTGAGCAGATGACCTGCCATGTGTTCGGCGCGCATGAGCGGCGGGGTTAGACTGATTTCGTTGTTGCATCAGGGCAATGCGCGGTGTAAACCACAGTGCTGACGCACTGGCGAAAGCGCTTCAGCGTGCATCTTTATCTCGTTTCTGGAAATAGTCCCCATGCAGCATCAATCTCCCGACGAAACCATTCGCGCCGCGTTGCAGAAGTCGCATGCCAGGCTCCGGCGGCAGCATGAACTGGTCGTCGAGTACGGCGTCATGTCACTGAAGTCGTCTAACCTGGATGCGCTGCTGACGCTGGCGTGCGATGTCGTGGCCAAGGGCATGGAGACGCCATTCGCCAAGGTGCTCACGCCGGTGGCGGACAGCGACGAGTTTTTGCTGTCCCATGGCGTGGGTTGGGATGAGGCCGACATCGGGCATGCCACGGTGGGCGGGGACATTGCCAGCCCCGCAGGCTATGCCATTTCCACCTACCGGCCAGTGCTGTCGAACCACCTGGGGCAGGAGCAACGCTTCAGAACCCCTTCATTGCTTAAAAAGTACGGCATCGAGCGTGCGATCAACGTACCCATTCGCGGGCCATCCGCCCCGTTCGGCGTACTCGAAGCCGACAGCAGCAATGGTGAAGACTTCATCGAAAGCGACCTGGTGTTCCTGGAGGGCATCTCCAACGTCATCTCCATGGCGGTCGAGCGGATTTCTGCAACCTCGGAGATGCATTCGTCCGACCCTTATTCGGAGAGCGTGCTCAACGCCAGCCCCGATTGCGTGAAGATCCTGTCCGCGAGCGGCGACATAGAATTCATGAACGATGCCGGCATGTGCCTGATGCACATTGGCGACCTGGCCCAGGTTCGCGGTGTGGCGTGGTCGCAGCTCTGGCCTGACGAATCCCGAAACCTGGTGCTGGAAGCGATCAGTAAAGTCACAGGCGGCGAGTCGACCCGGTTCGAGGCTTTTTGCCCAACCCAGCAACAGGAGCCTAAGTGGTGGGACGTGACGGTTGCGCCGATTTTTGGCGAGCAAGGGGACTTTCAAAAGATGATCGCTGTTTCACGCGACATCACCGAGCGACGTCATCATGAAGCCCAGCTGCTGTCGTTGATCGACGCGCAGAACATCAAGCTGAGCAAAAGCGACCTGTACCTGGAAGAAATCCATCACCGGGTCAAAAACAGCTTGCACCTGGTCAACACGTTGCTGTTGCTGCAGGCGAACATGGCCGAGGATGAAGCGGTAAAGCTGCAGCTTGAGACGGCGGCGACTCGGGTATTGACCATCGCCAGCGTGCATGAGCGGCTTTACCAGAACGCTGAGGCCCAAGCCGTGCGGGCCTGTGATTACCTTGCGGCGTTATTGGGTGATCTGGGCAAAGCCTTGGCCGAGCGCAGAATCTTGCTCAACGCGGACACGTTCATCCTACCCGCCGAACGGATGGCGCCACTGGGTTTGGTGATTTCCGAACTCATCACCAACGCCTTGAAGTATGGCAAAGGCACGGTGGAAGTCAGCGTGAGTGGCCAAGGGGATCATGCGCTGATCACCGTCACCGACGAGGGCGATGGTTTTCCGGAGTCCTACCCAAAACCAACGGGTACCGGCCTGGGTATGCGCTTGGTTAAAAGCTATTCGGGTTATGGCAACCAGGCGATTACGGTTGACCGTGCGCAAGCAAAAAGCACGATCCATGTGCGTTTCAAACTTTAGCCCCAGGGCAGTAGTACAACCCCGGGACCAAAGGCATCAGCGGTCTTCATCCCGTTGCTGATCATCCCCTTGGTCGGCCTGGCCACCCATGCGGCCCTTGTCGGCGGGGTCTTGGCGGTTGGCTTGGTCAGTGCCGGGCTGCCCACCTTGGCGCCCCGTGTCAGTTGAGCGGTCCCAGTCCTTGTTCATCTTGTCTTCAGGTTTCTGTCCTGGTTGCTGGCCGCCTTTCTGTTTGTCGGGCATGTCGCCCCCGGCACCTTGGCCGCCTTTCTGACCGGCATCGCCGGCACCGGTATTGGCGTTGCCGCCTTGGTTTGCACCCCAGTCTTGATTGTTCGCCATGACTGCATACCTCTGTTCACACACAGGAAGGTCTGTGTTCAGTTGTGACTTCGGGGCAATCTTGGGCGGTGCATTTATTGTTGGGGATTCTGACAAAACGCCTGAACAACCGCCGGCCCGGTATTTATGGCTCCAATAATCCTGAGCTTTTTATGTTTAACCACATTCTTTGCATGAGCCAGCTTGAGTCTTTCCCATATGCAGACTAATACTAAAGAACTGCCGGAGAGGGCTGATTATGCACATGCGCTTCGTTGTGGTTCCCGCGGTACCTCGCCATAAAGAGATCTTCCCTCGGCGCATTGGTTTTCCCAGTGCCTTGGGGGAGGGCTATGACCTTTACGATACGCAAGAAAAAGTCCGCCTCAGCCTGAGCTTTTCGACGCGCGCCGAAGCCGAGTTCGAATGTGCGGCGCGTAATAGCTGCCAAGATCCCCAGCAAGCAAATTTCGCCTGAGCAAGGTGCTTGAGCAGATTGCCGACCCGTTGTCTACGCTATCTGCCAGGTAAGCGCCAATTCGGGGGGCACGCATGGCCCAGGCGGATGATGTGATCATTTGCGAGTACTGCGACGCCGTGTACCGGCGCACGCCATTGCACCGTCATCAAAGTGCCTGCTGCCAGCGCTGCGGCGGCGTGCTTTATCGCCACAACCCACTGAATGTGCAGCAGCGTCTGGCGTTGTGCATCACCGGCGGGGTACTGCTGGTCTTCGCCAACGCCTACCCGGTGATGACCATCAGCATGAGCGGCTTGAGCAATTCGGCCACCTTGTGGGATTCGGTGCAGATCCTCAGCCACGGCAGCATCACCTTCATCGCCCTGGTATTGGCGCTGTCGATCATCTTCGCCCCGGTGTTGCAGATTGCCCTGTTGTGCTGGGTGCTAGGGTTTGCCCTGGGCAGGCGCCGCGCGCCGGGCTTTGCCGCCTGCATGCGGGCGCTGGAGGGGTTGCGGCCCTGGAGCATGCTGGAGGTGTGCTTGCTGGGTGCCATGGTGGCGGTGATCAAGCTGGCGGGGCTACTCGAGGTGATCCCGGGGATTGGGCTGATCGCGCTGGCGGCGTTGAGCGTGTTGATGATCTTCATTGCCGGCCGCGATATTCGCGACTTGTGGGTGCAGGTATGAGCGCCCCGGCGCTGGCCGACCAACTGCACCTGTGCCTGTGCCACGGCTGCGGCCAGGCCTGCGACCTGCGCCTAGGCCTGCACCAGTGCGACCGCTGTGGCGCGCCACTGCACCGGCGCAAGGCCAACCCGATCGCCCGGGGCTGGGCATTTCTGTTTGCCGCGCTGATCTTCTACGTGCCGGCCAATGCGCTGCCGGTGATGCGCACCGAGATGCTCGGCCAGGGCAGCGACAGCACCATCGTTGGCGGGGTGCTGGAGTTCTGGGAGGCGGGCGCCTGGGACATCGCCCTGATCATCTTTATCGCCAGTATCGGCGTGCCGGGCATCAAGTTCGTGTCCCTTGGCCTGCTGCTGTTCACTGCCCAGCGCCGCAGCCAGTGGGCGCGCCGCCAGCGTTCGCAACTGTTTCGCTTTGTCGAGCTGATCGGCTACTGGTCGATGCTCGACGTCATGGTGGTGGCGTTGGTGGCTGCGCTGGTGCAACTGCGCGGGCTGGGCACCATCGAGCCGCGGCCTGGCATCCTGTTCTTCGGCCTGGTGGTGGTACTGACCATGCTCTCGGCCATGAGCTTCGACCCACGCCTGATCTGGGACGACCAACCACACCACGGGGAGCACCACGATGGCGCTGGAGACTGAGAACCCTGCTGGGCCCGGCCAGGCGCAGGTACGCACACGCCGCTTCAGTGTCTCGCTGGTGTGGATCGTGCCGATTTTGGCACTGCTGGTGGGCGCCTCGCTGGTGGTGCGCAATTGGATGGAACAGGGGCCGGTGATCTCGATTTCCTTTCGCAGCGGCGAGGGGCTGGTGGCGCACAAGACCCAGGTGCGCTACCGCAGCGTGGTGATTGGTGAAGTCACCTCGGTGGAGCTGGCGGCAGACCACAAGAGCGTGGTGGCCAAGGTGGAGCTGTCGAAAGAGGCGGAGTCGTTTGCCACCGAAAGCGCCCGCTACTGGGTGGTGCGCCCGCGCATTGGCGCCGGTGGCATATCCGGGGTCGACACCTTGCTGTCGGGCAGTTTCATCGGCGCCGATGCCGGCGAGTCGAAAAAGCCCGCGAAGACCTTCGTCGGCCTGGAATCGCCGCCGGCCATAACCTATGGCGAGAAGGGCAAGCGCTTCGTGCTCAGCGCCAATGACCTCGGCTCGCTGGATATCGGCTCGTCGATCTATTTTCGCCGGATCCCGGTGGGCGAGGTGGTGTCCTACGCGCTGCAGCCCGATGGCAGGGGCGTGGACATCGACGTTTTCGTGCAGGCCCCCTACGACGCCTTCGTCACCCTCGATACGCGGTTCTGGAACGCCAGCGGCATCGACATGCAGATTGGCGCCAACGGGCTGAAGGTCGAGACCCAGTCGTTGTCGTCGATCCTTATGGGCGGCTTGGCCTTCGGCACGCCCGAATATGCCGTTGCAGCCGAGCCCGCCGCCGACCAGCAGGCGTTCGAGCTGTTCGCCGACCGCGATGCGGCCCTCGCACCGCCAACGGGCAGCCCGCAGTACTTGCGCCTGCGCTTCGACCAGTCGATGCGCGGGCTGACGGTGGGCGCGCCGGTGGAGTTCAAAGGGGTTGAATTTGGCAGGGTGACGTCGATTACGTTGGATTACGACCCGAAGAAACAGATCTTTCCTGTGGTGGTCGATGCGGCGATCTACCCGAAACGCCTGGGACCGGTGCACCAGAAAATGCTCAAGGTGTTCAAGCACACCGAAGGCGACGCCGCCGGTGCCCGGCAACTGATCGGCACGTTCGTCGAGCACGGCCTGCGTGCCCAGGCGCGCAGTGGCAACCTGATCACCGGGCAGATGTACATCTCGCTGGACTTCTACCCCGAGGCGCCGAAGGTCGCCTTCGACATGAGCGCCGACCCGATCGTCATCCCCACCGTGCCCGGCAGCCTGGAAAAACTCCAGGAGCAGTTGCAGGGTGTGGTCGAGCGCATCGGCAAGCTGCCGCTTGAAAGTATTGCCGGAAATCTAGACGGCACGCTGCGCGAACTGCGCAGCGCGGCCAAGCGCGTCGATGGGCAAACCCTGCCTGGACTGACGACCACACTGGATGAACTGCAGAAAACCCTGCGCACGGCCAATTCAGCGATCTCCGAGAACTCGCCGCAGCGGGAGAAACTCGGTGACACGCTGCAGGAGCTGGAGCGTATGTCCCGTTCGCTGAGGGACCTGGCGGATTACCTCGGCCGTCATCCCGAATCGCTCATTCGCGGCCGGCCAAAAGCGGCAGGCGCGGACGACGTGCAACCCTGACCACGCCCAAGGAGTGAGAGCCGATGCGCACGTTGCCTACCCTGTTGCTGGCCACGCTGGTGGTGCTGACCGCGGGCTGTCGCAGCGCGCCCAACAACTACCACACGTTGGTCGCTGCGCAGCCCAGCCATGCGGCGGGCGAGAAGTTCCTGGTCGAGCGGGTCAGCATGCCGCCGCAGGTGGACCGCCCGCAGTTGGTGATCCGCCAGGGCACGAGTAGCCTGGTGATCCTCGAAACCGAGTGGTGGGGCGCCAACCTGGTCGATGAGTTCCGCAGCGCCTTGCAGGACCAGCTAGGCGGGCCGGTCGGCGGTACGCCCAGCACACTGCTGCGGGTGGATGTGCAGCGCTTCGACTCAGTCCCTGGCCAGTACGCACTGCTGGAGGCGGTGTGGCGCTTGAAGCGCCCCGGGCAGGACGAGATGACCTGCCGCACCTCCGTGCATACCCCCGCGCAAAACAGCGTCGGCAGCCTGGTCGGCGCCCAGCAGGCCAACCTGCAGAAGCTCGCCAGCGCCGTGCGTGCCAGCGCGTCGGGGTGCCCGAGGTCTTAGGCTTTGTTGCGCAATTTCTAAACATTGACGCACGTGGGAGCGGGCTTGCCCCGCGAACACCGGCGAAGCCGGTGCCATACACCGCGTAGCCCCATTCGCGGGGCAAGCCCGCTCCCACAAAACGTTTCGTACAGAGCCTACTAGGTCGCGTTCAGCGCAGCCTCAATACGCGGTCCAGTGACAGCGCGCCAGCGCCCTTGGCCACCAGCAACAGCAGCAGGCCCGCCCAAGATAGGTGGGTAGGCCAGGCGTCCGGGTAGACGAACACCTCGATCACCGTGGTCATGCCCAGCAGGGCCAGCGCCGAAAGCCGCGTAAACAGGCCAAGCACCAGCAGCAGCGGGAACAGGTGCTCGGCATAGGTCGCCAGGTGGGCCGCGAGCCAGGGTGAGACCAGTGGCAGCGCATACTCGCTCTGGAACAACTCATAGGTACTGGGCGTGATGCTCAGAAGGCCCTCGACCTTGGTCCGGCCAGACATGAAAAACACCGAGGCGATACCCAGGCGTGCGACCAGGCACAGCACGGTGTCGTTGAGCAGCCATTGCAGGCGTTCGGCCAAGCCGTTCCAGCGTTGGCGCAGGCTGATTGCCGGGGCAGTGGGGCGCAGGGTGTCCATGGCCGTTCCTTCATGCGAATGAGAGTGGGCGAAAGACCCGGGCTTGCATCAGGCGGCCGAGCAGGTCGCTGAAGTCCAGGTCGGGTTGGCGTTGCTGGGCGCATTGCGAAGCGGTTTCCAGCGTATGGCCTGCCGCGCAGGCATCCAGAAAGGCGCAACCACCGGCTTCCAGCGGCTGATGGCTGACGCCGTCGAGGCCGCCGCTGAGCAGCACGCCTTCGGCCACCCACGGTTGCGCGCCCGACCACGGCAGGCCTTCACGGCTGCAGCGCCACAGGCTGAGCACCGGGTGCGGATCGAACCACTGCCAGCGCACGCTCTGGCGGGGGGCCAGGTAGCTGTGCATCAAGTCGCTGGCGGTCATGCCAGCCAAGTCGGTGAGCGCCAGGCAAGGGTCTTCGGTAGCGCTGAACGCTTCACTCCAGTAGAAGTCCAGGCGTGCCACATCGGCCAGGTAGGGCAGCCCATGGCTAGCCTGCAACTCTTCCAGAAATGCCGCGAAGCCCGCACCGTAGTGGATCAGCCGGGCATCGTCCGGGGGGGACTGCTGGGCGTAGGTGGTCGCGGCCTCCTGCATCCAATCGGCGCCGACCAAGGTCTCGACGCTGGGAAAGTTGGCCCGCAGCGCGTCGACGCAACCGGCCAGCACGGTATTGCGGTAGACCGCGAACGCCGCTTGCCCGGTCAGGCTTTGCAGCGCCGGGGCAGGGCGCTGGTAAAGCGCGTCGATGAAGGCGTCCTGGAACTGGCCGAGGGGCAGGTTCATGGCAAGTCTCCTGCAGACGTGAGGGTGGTTTGGGCGATGGCGCGTTCGGCAAGCAAGTCATCGAACGCTGGAAGGTTACCGTCGCGCTCGATCAGCGTCGGGCGTGGGCCGATTCGTGCGATCAAGCGGCGGAACAGCGCCCATACAGGTTCGGCAATCGCGGCATCGTGCGAGTCGATCAGCAGCGCGCCCTGCGCGTCGTGGCTGTGCCCGGCCAGGTGCACTTCGCTGATGGCCTGGGCAGGGAAGCGGTCGAGATAGGCTGCGGCGTCGAAACCCAGGTTGTGTGCGCTGACATGCACGTTGTTGACGTCCAACAGCAGGGTGCACCCAGTGCGGCGCACCAGTTCGTCGAGAAAATCGATCTCGTCCCACTCATGCCCTTGCAACTGCAGGTAGTGGCTGGGGTTTTCCAGGGCGATTGACCGCCCCAGTGCATCCTGAGTGCGCAGGATATTGTCGCTGATGCGCGTCAGCGCTTCGCTGCTGCGGGGAAACGGCAGCAGGTCGGGGTGGTACTGGCCGTGCCAGGTGGACCAGGCCAGGTGCTCGGACACCAGCGCCGGCTTTACCTGGTCGATCAGTTTGCGCAAGCGGCGCAGGTGGGTGGCATCCGGCTCGGCGTCCGCTGCCAGTGACAGTGCCACGCCATGCAGCGACAGCGGATGGCGCTCGGCCATGCGCTGCAGCCAGGCCAGGCGCGGGCCGCCGACCATGTAGTTTTCCGGATGGACCTCGTACCACAGGCCTTCGGCGTTGCACGCCAGGGCCTGGGCATAGTGTTCGGCCTTGAGCCCTAGCCCAGCGCCCAGGGGTAAGTTCCGGTTCATGGTCGGCGGCCTCTACTCAGGACTTGATTGGGGTCAGCGACCCCATGCCGTTGGGGGTCTTGATCGACGTGCAGGTACCGGCCGGGACGTTCTTCCAGTGCATGCCGTCGTAGTCCTTTTTCGCGCTGCCGGCGCAGGTGGTGCCAGCGCCGGCCTTGCAATCGTTTTTGCCGGCCATGGCGACGCCGTAGCATTTTTCCATGGCGGTACCCGTGCCGGCGGTGGTGCCGGCGAAGGCGACACTGGCCATTGAAGCGAGGGCCAGGGCGGCGGTGGCGAGGGCGAGGGTTTTCATGAGGGTGTCTCCAGAGGATGGGGCCCGGGTGGTGTACCGAAGGCTCATTGAGTAGTTCGCGGCGATCGCTGCCCGGGTTACAGGCCGACGAAAATTTTTTTCCAGTGGCCGTGGCTCATCTAAGGTTCGATAAAAGAAACCTTCCGACGGTGTAACCCTGGCGCCCAATGCAACGAACTAACCCACAGGACCTCCTCGCCGCTCGCGAGACGCAGTTGCAGGGTTTGCTGCTGCGCGGGCTGGCGGGTGATGCGCAGGCCTACCGCGAATTTCTCGCGGCACTGGCGCTGCACGTGCGGGGTTTTCTCAAGCGGCGCCTGCAACAGCGCCCTGCCGAGGTCGAAGACCTGTTGCAGGAGGTGTTGCTGGCCGTGCATAACGCGCGGCAAACCTATCAGCCGCAACAGCCGCTGACGGCCTGGGTGCAGGCGATTGCCCGCTACAAACTGGCGGATTACCTGCGCCGCTACGCGCATCACGATGCGCTGCACGACCTGCTGGACGACGACAGTGACCTGTTCGCCGCCAGCGACGAAGCGCCAGCCCAGGCCAGCCGAGACCTGGGTAAACTGCTGGGGCAGTTGCGCGGAGCGCCAGCGCTTGCCGATCGTCCACGTCAAGCTCGAGGGCCTGTCGGTGGAGGAGACCGCGCGTATCACTGGGCTCTCCAGTTCGGCAGTCAAGGTAGGCATACACCGTGGGCTCAAGGCCTTGGCCAGGCTGATTCGAGGCAGTGAAGACGATGAAAACCGATGAACTGATTACCCTGCTGGCCGCTGGCGAAGGGCCGGTGGACCGCCATGCCCTGGCGCGGCGCCTGGCCCAGGCGTTGCTCGCGGGCCTGCTCGCCGCAGTACTGATGACAGTGGCCCTCTATGGCGTGCGCAGCGACCTTGCCGACGTGGCGCGCACGCCGTTGTTCTGGGCCAAGCTGGCCTTGCCTGGCAGCCTGGCGCTGCTTGCGCTATGGCTCACGCAACGTTTGGCCCGGCCGGGTGTGAAGGGTGGGCTGGCCTGGGGGCTGCTGGGGCTGCCGTTACTGCTGGTCTGGTTGGGGGCGGCGATCAGCCTGTCGGGCGCCCCGGTCGAGGCCCGTGCCGAGTTGATCTTCGGCCGTACCTGGCGCACCTGCGCGTTGAATATCTCGCTGTTGAGCGTGCCGGTGTTCATCGCCGTGTTCTGGGCATTGCGCGGCCTGGCCCCAACACGGTTGCGCCAGGCTGGTGGCGCTGCAGGGCTGCTCGCCGGTTCGACTGCAACCTTGGCCTATTGCCTGCACTGCCCGGAAATGCAGGTGCCGTTCTGGGGGACCTGGTACCTGTTGGGCATGCTGGTACCGACGCTGGTGGGGGCGTTGGCAGGGCCCCGGTTGTTGCGCTGGTGAGAGGCAGCGAAAATGCTAAAGCCCACGCGAATGTGTTAACAAATCGGCTGTTCTTCGCGAAAACGATAACGGTCAGAACAATCGAAGGGACTATGTGATCCCCTCTTGCGAGATTTAGTCGCGCGTCATCTGCACGGAACGTACAGGCGTAGATGACCTGTCAATCAAATCAGAATGTAATCGCTACGTTGCACAATGCCGTCATGCTCACCCTCAACCAGGTGCACATAGCGCCCTTCCAGCAGATCAATCGGTAAGCAATCGTCGACATCGAGCACCGCGTCGGTATGGGGTTTCAACCAACCTGCCGCCATACGCTGCTTACCCAGTTGCTTGGCGGCGGCTTTGTCAGTAGCAGCCACTAGCAGGTAACGGTGAGCTTCACCAAACACCTGCCGCTCGTAGCCCCCCAGGTTCAGGAAGAACAGGCGCATGGCCCCTGGCGGTGGTGCTGCCTGGCTGAATTCGATGCGATAACCCTCCACCCCGTGCACTTCCAGCCAGGAGTCGATGTGCAACCCTTTGGGGCTGCCGAACCAGGCGTTGCGCAAGAGGGGGTAGGTTTGCTCCAGCGAGTCGGCCTGGGCAAATACCACATCGTGAACTTCGATGCTGGCGCGGGGGTGGCGTCCGCCGAGCATGACGACGTAGAGCATGGATGATCCTGCAATTTCGAAAGGGGTCATGCGGATGATGACACACTGGGTGCCTGGCTGTTCATCAGGCGTACACCCTTGGTGTTGCCTCCTGGCCTAAGCCGGTCTCGGGCCTTAATCATCGCGCCACGCGCGCCGGCCCAAAGCAGCCTGCAACCCCCTCCAAGGCAGCGTACCGAGCGGTGTGCCCGCTTCTGATAATCGCCTCCAACACCGAGCCCACGTTTTTGGAGCGCGTCATGCACAACAACAATAAGAAACTATCGCCTCGTATCCTGACGGCTGTCATCGCCAGCCTTTCGACCCTGGGCCTGAGCGGCGTCGCCGAGGCCGAGATCATGCTGTACGACAAGGACCAGACCACGTTTTCCACCGACGGCTACATCAATGCCTTTTACGTCAACAGTGATGTCGACCGGGCGGGCGATCAATTCGACCGCCGCCAGTCACGGGTGAAGATGGGTTTTTTGCCCAACTACCTGGGCTTCAACATGGGTAAACAGGTGGATGACCTGAAGCTCGGGGCGCGTGCCTCGTTCTGGGTGACCATCAACGACAGCGAAACCAACGGCACCGACACCGCCATCGACGTGCGTCAGTTCTACGGCACCGTGGCAAACCCCGAGTGGGGCGAGGTGTTGATCGGCAAGGACTTCGGGCTGTTTGCGCGTTCCAACATTCTGCTGGACGAACTGCTTGCCGGTTACGGCCAGGTCAGTGACAGCCTGGGGCTGGTGGACGGCGGCGGGGTATCGTTCGGCAACATCGGCAGCGGTTACCCGTACCCATTCCCCACCTCGCAGATCACCTACCGCACACCGGTGATGGAGGGCCTGCGGGTAGCGGTGGGCATCATGGACCCGGTGGACACCAACGACAGTAGCCCGACCGGCAAGGCTTATCAGGAAAACCCCCGCACCGAGAGCGAGATCACCTACCAGTTCGACCTGGCCGGCGCCAAGATCTATAGCTGGATCAATGGCAGCTACCAGACCTCGGACAACACCGACTCGACGGTCAAGTCGATCACCTCCAAAGGTGTCGGCTATGGCGTGCAGGCGAAGATGGGCGGGCTGTCGCTCACCGGCTCCGGCTTCCAGGCCAAGGGTATCAACCCGTTCTTCACCAACAACGCCGGCGAGCCAACCCTGCGCAATGTCGACAGCGACGGTTACCTGCTGCAAGGGTCATACAAAGTTGGCAAAAACCGACTGGCGTTGTCCTACGGCAAGACCAAGGACGATGGCAACGGGGTGGTGGGCAGTGGCGCGGATTACGAGACGCGGGGTGTGGCGCTGTTTCATGACGTCAACGACAACCTCACGTTGGTGGCCGAGTACAACCAGTTTTCCATTGATGGGCATGACACCAGCGACCAGAACGAAGACACCGATACCCTTGCATTGGGCGCGGTGCTGACCTGGTAGCGTTTTGGCGGGCGAGGTGTTCGCCTCGGCATTTTCTGCGCCCATGAGATCGAGCGCCGCCCGCGCGGCGCTCGATCTGCGCCCCACCACAACCCTCAAGGCAGGCCTCCACAACCAACCCATACTCCCATGGAACCGCCTACCCGCTACCCAAGTAGCATTCGCCCTCCAGGACGTCCTCCGTACACTCAACCTTCAGCCAACCCGCGCCGGAGACCACGATGCAGCAGGCCCAGAACGACGGTGTGGTCAGCGCCATGTCCCAGGCAACCGATGCGCGGCTTGCAGCCCAGGACCTGGCGCGGCAGCTGCTGCACCCGCACCTGGGGTTCGTGCTGTTCTTCTGTTCTGCCGAGTACGACCTGCAGGAACTGGGCGAGGCCTTGGAACAAGGTTTCGGCGGCATTCGCCTGGTGGGCTGCACCAGTGCCGGCGAAATCACCCCGCTAGGCTACGGCCGTAACTGCGTGACGGCGCTGGGGTTCGATCATCGGCAGTTTTCCATCGCCACCGAACTGATCGATGAAATGGAACGCTTCAGCCTGATCGACGCCCAGCAGATGGTCGAACGGCTGGTCGGCACCTGCCGCAGCAATACCCTCGCGCCGATCAAAGGCCACAGCTTTGCCCTGACCCTGCTCGACGGCTTGTCCAGCCGCGAGGAGATGTTCCTTGGCGCCCTGAGCGCGGCATTGGGGGACATCCCGCATTTCGGCGGGTCGGCCGGCGACGACAACTACCTGACCCGTACCCACGTGTACTTCGGCGGGGCGTTCCACAGCGGCGCGGCGGTAGTGGTGCTGGTCAATACCTGGCTCGACTTTGAAGTGTTCACCACGCACCACATCCTGCCGCGTGATGAAAAGCTGGTGGTGACCGGCGCCGACAGCGCTCAGCGGCGGGTCTTCGAACTCAATGCCGAACCCGCTGCCGAGGAATACGCCCGGCACATCGGCGTGCCGGTGGCCGAGCTCGATCACCGGGTATTCGCTGCCCACCCGTTGGCGGTGCGGATTCACGATCAGTATTACGTCCGGGCAATCCAGCAGGTGCACCCGGACCTGAGCCTGAGTTTTTACTGTGCGGTGGAAAACGGCATCGTGCTCACGGCCATGACACCGGGCCCGCTGTTGCCAAAGCTGCACACCCTGTTCGACGGGCTGCACCAGCGCCTGGGCCCCTTGCTGCTGACCATTGGCTGCGACTGTTTCCTGCGGCGCCTGGAACTGGAAGCGCACGATGGCCTGGAGCAGGTCGGCGCGTTCTTGCGCGAGCAGCGGGTGATGGGCTTCAACACCTATGGAGAACAGTTCAATGGCATGCATATCAACCAGACCTTCACCGGGGTCGCCATTGCCCGCAACCGGCCACCCGTCAGCCGCTGAACTGCAGGCCGAGGTCGTTCGGCTGCAGCACGAGAACCGCAAGCTGCAGCGCATCAACACTGCGCTGATCGAACGCGTCGAGTCGGGCGTGACCCGCGGCAACGACCCCTACGCGGCATTTCAGCACTCGGTGGTGCTGGCTGAACAGGTCCGCGAACGCACCGACGCCCTCAACCAGGCCATGGCCGAGCTCAAGGCCGGTAACCACCTGCTCAGTGAAGCGCGGCTGCGGGCCGAGACCGCCCACCAACACTTGATCGACGCCATTGAAAGCATCTCCGACGCCTTCGTGCTGTTCGACCAGAACCAGCGCATCGTACTGTGCAACAGCCGTTTCAAGGCGTTCTGGGCCAACAGCCGGGTGCGGATCATCGCCGGCATGCGCTTGGCCGAGGTCAAGCAACTGATGACCGCCAGCGGGGTGTTCACCGAAGAGCCCCGCGGGCCGGCCGATGAGCACCTGCTGTACCGCCTGCAGAACGGGCGCTGGCTGCAAGTCAGCGAACGGCCTACTTGCGAAGGCGGGCGGGTGTTCCTGTTCACCGACATCACCGAGGTCAAGCTCAGCGAGACCTTGCGCCGCGAGCAAGCGGTGGCGCAGAAATCGCAACTGATTCGCCTGATCACCGACCATGTTCCAGCGCTGATCGCCTACCTGAATGCTGACCTGGTCTACGAATTCACCAACAAGGTGTATGAGGAGTGGTACTGCTGGCCCCGCGGCGTGATGTTGGGCCAAAGCCTGCGCGAGGCCCACAGCGAGTCGCATTACCAACGCCTGGAGGCCTACGTGGCGCGCGCGTTGGCGGGGGAGAGCGTGACCTTCGAGTTTGCCGAAAACAACATCAACGGCCAGGAGCGCTACATGCTGCGCTCCTACGTCCCCAACCGCCTGGCCAATGGCGAAGTGGTGGGGATCTTCGTGTTGATCCGCGACATTACCGAGCGGCGCAAGAGCGCCGAGGCGCTGCACCAGGCTTACCAGAACCTTGAGCAACGGGTGCGCGAGCGCACCGCCGAGCTGACCAGCCTCAACGACCAGTTGCTGCGCGAGATTGATGAGCGCAGCCGGGCCGAATCACGGTTGCGCGAGGCCAAGCGCGAGGCCGAGCAGGCCAACCTGTCGAAAACCAAATTTCTCGCTGCGGTCAGCCATGACCTGCTGCAACCCCTGAACGCGGCGCGGCTGTTCACCAGCGCGTTGCTCGAACGCCGCGAGCCGCACCAGAGCGTTCAACTGGTACGCAACGTCAGTAATTCCCTGGAGGACGTGGAAAACCTATTAGGCACCCTGGTGGATATTTCCAAGCTTGACGCCGGGGTGATCAAGGCCGATATCGCCCCCTTCGCCCTTAGCGAACTGATGGACAACCTGGCCGCCGAATACGCCCAGGTGGCGCGCAGCGAAGGGCTGGAACTGCACTTCGTGGGCTGTTCGGCCTTGGTGCACAGTGACATCCAGCTGTTGGCGCGGATCCTGCGCAACCTGCTCAGCAATGCCATCCGCTACACCCGCAGCGGCCGCGTGGTGCTGGGCTGTCGGCGTCAGCGCCGGGGCCTGTGGATCGAAGTCTGGGACAGCGGGATCGGCATCGCCGAAGAGCGCCTGGAGGAAATGTTCCAGGAGTTCAAACGGGGCGATGTACAGCGCCCGGACCAAGACCGTGGCTTGGGCCTGGGCCTGGCGATCGTGGAAAAGATCGCGGGCATCCTCGGCCATCGGATTCGGGTGCGTTCCTGGCTCGGCAAAGGCTCGGTGTTCGCCGTCGAAGTGCCGCTGAGCGCAACCGCGCCCAAAGCCCCGCCGAGCCTGGCCATCAGCGAGCCGATGCTCGAACGCCTGCGCGGTGCGCGGGTGTGGGTGCTGGATAACGATGCGGCGATTTGCGCCGGCATGCGCACCCTGCTGGAAGGGTGGGGTTGCCGGGTGGTCACTGCGCTGTCGGAGGAAGACCTGGCGCGGCAGGTGGACAATTACCACGCCGAAGCCGACCTGTTGATCGCCGACTACCACCTGGACAACGACTGCAATGGTGTCGATGCCGTGGCGCGGATCAGTGCCCGCCGCGCCGTGCCGATTCCGGCATTGATGATTACCGCCAACTACAGCAACGAACTCAAGCAACAGATCCGCGAGCGGGGCCACACCCTGATGCACAAGCCGGTGCGGCCAATGAAACTCAAGGCTGCGATGAGCCATTTGCTGGCCAACAGCCCCGTTCAGCCGCTTTAACGGCGCAGGTAGTCGCCGAAGTCGATATCGCCAGCGCTGAGGATGGCTTGCACCCGGTTGTGCACGTTGAGTTTGCGCAAGATCGCCGAAACGTGGGCCTTGACCGTGGTTTCAGCGATGTCCAGGGTGTAGGCGATCTGCTTGTTCGACTCGCCTTTGGTCATGCGCTCGAGCACCAGCAACTGCTTGCGGGTCAGGGCCTGGAGCATCTCGGGTGGGAAGCTTGGGGTATCGCTCTGGCGCCGGCTGGTGCTGCTTTTGTTGGCGCGAATGATGTCGGGTGGCAGGTAGACATTGCCGGTGAGGATCTGCTCGATTGCTTCGATCATCTGCGAACGTGGCGAGGACTTGGTGATGAACCCCACGGCGCCATAGGTGATGGCCTGCAGCACGATTTGTTTTTCCTGCTCGGCCGAGACGATCACCACCGGTGTGGTCGGGGCCTCGTTGCGCAGGGTGATCAGGCCATTGAGGCCGTGCATGCCGGGCATGTTCAGGTCGAGCAGGATCAGGTCGAGGTCGTCATGCTCCAGGGTCAGCGCCAGGGCGCTGTCCAGGTCGGCAGTCTCCATGACTTCGCTGCCTGGGAAGCCATCGCTGATGACGTTGTGGATGGCTTCGCGAAACAGTGGGTGATCGTCGGCAATCAGAATTTTGTACATGGCCTTTTCACCTCGTTTTTATTGGATGGGGCGCGCACGCGTTTACCGGTGGTGAGTTCAGGGGAAGGGCTCTGGCTGGGCCGGCTGCAGTGGCAGGTTGGCAGCTTCCCAGGCGTCCAGGCCGTCGCGGTACCAATACAGGGTCTTATAGCCCAGGGATGCTGCGCGTTTTACCGCGTTCCAGCTTAACCAGCAATCGGAGCGGCAGTAAAAGACCAGCGGTTGCTCCAGGCGGCCGGCGGTGGCTTTTTGCAGGTGGCGCACGAAGTAGTCTTGCCAGGCCGGGCTCAGCTCGCCGTCGCCGGTGTTGGCCAACCAGTGGCTGCCGGGGAGGTTGGCGTGGGGTTCGTCTTCGATGAAGCGGCCTTGCAGCCATTGCCGGCGGTACACATCGACCAGCACCGGCTTGGGGTGCTGGCCCAGCAGGCTTTGCAAGGTGGCGGTGTCGATGACCTGGGCGCCCTCGACCTGGTGCGGTGTCGGGCTGCGGTAGAGGGTGGTGCGATACCCCTCGGCAGAAAACAGCGGCGTGGTGCCGGCTTGAGCGACGCCCAGCAGCAGATTCAGTGAAAGGGCTGCCAGCAAAGCACGTGGCAGCCTGGGCAGGGCACGAGGCATGGGGTTTATCCTTTTTGTTATAGGCCCATTACATGCCAGCGGCGGTGCTTTGTGAATGCGACGATAGACAGTAAAGCCAGTACTAAAGTAGTAGGGCCTAACCCGCTGCTGACGCACGCCACTGTAGGAGCAGCCTTGTGCTGCGAAGAGGCCGGCAACAGCAGCGAAGATTCATTGTGTTGTCACTGGCCTCTTCGCAGCACAAGGCTGCTCCTACAGAGATTGCTCATGACGATTGGCTCAGCGTCACCCCATAATCATTGCAAAGCCCTTGCGTGTGCTCAGTTATTCCTTCGCTCAGCACGGACCGGTAGGAGCAGCCTTGTGCTGCGAAGAGGCCGGCAACAGCAGCGAAGATTCATTGTGTTGTCACTGGCCTCTTCGCAGCACAAGGCTGCTCCTACAGAGATTGCACATGGCGATTGGCTCAGCGTCACCCCTTAATCATTGCAAAGCCCTTGCGTGTGCTCAGTTATTCCTTCACTCAGCACGGACCGGTAGGAGCAGCCTTGTGCTGCGAAGAGGCCGGCAACAGCAGCGAAGATTCTCTGTGTTGTCACTGGCCTCTTCGCAGCACAAGGCTGCTCCTACAGGGATTTTCGCAAGGCATGAGGGGTCAGCGCGGCTTGCGCAGCGCTGCGTGCTGGGGGTTGAAGGTCAGTATCGCGAGCAGGGTGAACAGCACGGTCAGGCCCAGGCAGACCGTCAGCGCCAGCGGATTGAAGCGTTCGTACAGGGCAAAGCGCACCAGTTCCACGGCGTGAGTGAAGGGGTTCAGGGCGCACAGCCAATACAGCCACTGGCTGGCCTCGCGCATTTTCCACAGCGGGTACAGCGCCGAGGACAGGAAAAACAACGGGAAGATCACGAAATTCATCACCCCGGCAAAGTTTTCCAACTGGCGAATCGCATTCGACAGCAACAGCCCCAGGGCGCTGAGCATCAGGGCCACCAGCAACAAGGCCGGCAGCGCCAGCAACAACCCCGCAGCTGGGGGCTGCACGCCATACAGCCAGGCGATGGCGAGAAACGCATAAACCTGTAGCAGGGAAATCAACGAGGTCGCCAGCAGCTTGCTGCCGAGCAGAAACGCGCGCGGCAAGGGGCTGGTCAGCAGCACGCGCATACTGCCCATCTCGCGGTCATAGACCATCGACAGCGAGCCCTGCATGCCGTTGAACAGCAGAATCATGCAGGCAAGGCCGGGGATGATGTACACCTCGTAGGGGATGTAGGTGTCGTAGGGCTCGATGATCGCTATGCCCAGGGCCGCACGAAACCCGGCGGCAAACACCAGCAACCACAGCAGAGGGCGTACCAGGGCGCTGAGAAACCGCGTGCGCTGCAACACGAACCGCAGGCATTCGCGCAGCAGGATGCCGTTGAAACATTGCCAGTAGGCGTTCATCAGGCCTTCACTCCTGGGGTGGGGCCAGGCGCGCGGGTCAGGCGCGCGAAGGCGTTGTCGAGGTCGCCGCCGTGCGCTTGGCTCAGGGCATCAGCGGTGCCACTGGCCACCAGGCGCCCCTGGTGCAGGATCAGCAGGTCATCACTGGGCTGCACCTCATCCAGCAGGTGGGTGGTCCAGAGCACACTCAGCCCCTGCTCGCGGCACAGGTGCCGAAGGTGCTGGTTGAGCGCCAGGCGGCTGGCCGGGTCGAGGCCGACGCTGGCTTCGTCGAGCAACAGCAAGCGCGGTTCGTGGAGCAGGGCGCGGGCAATTTCCACCCGGCGCCGGTGCCCGATATTCAGCGCACGAACGGGCTCGCGCCGGCGCTCGTCGAGGCCCTGGCGGGCCAGTTCGGCCTCGACCCGCAGGTTGCCCTGGCGCCGCGACAGGCCATGCAACGAGGCGTGGTAGCGCAGGTTCTGTTCGACGCTCAGGTCCAGGTCCAGGGTGCTTTGCTGAAACACCACGCCCAGTTGTCGCAACGCCGGGCGCGCCGCGTTGCGCAACGAGCAGCCGCAGACGCGGATGTCGCCCTGTTGCACGTCGTAAAGCCGGGTGAGCAGTGCGATCAAGGTCGACTTGCCGGCGCCATTGGGGCCCAGCAACGCAGCAAAACGCCCAGGCGCCACACTGAACCCCACGTGCTTGAGCGCCTCGCGCTGGCCGTAGGCGAAACTCACGTCACTGACGTCGAGGGTATTCATGGCGTGACCACCACGCCCCAGGGGTAGCGCCCGACCTTTACCGATTTGAGCACCTTGAGGGTTTTGGTATCGATCACCGAGACGTCGCCGCTGACCCCGTTGGTGGCCAGCAATTGGCTTTGGTCTGGGGTGAATGCCAGCTGCCAAACGCGCCGCCCAACCAGCAGGTAGTCCAGCACCTCGTAAGTCTTGGCATCGATCACCGCCACATGGTTGGCCGGGCCCAGGGCGACGAACGCGTACTGGCCATCGGCGCTGAGCTTGATGCCCACCGGCTGGACTTTGTCCGGGTGCACGCCCTTGATCTGGAAGTTCAGGGTTTTCAGCACCTGGCGCGTGGCCACGTCGAGAATGGTCACCGTGCCGCCGATTTCCGCCGAGGCCCAGAGCCGCGAGCCATCCTGGTTGAACTCGACGAAGCGCGGCCGTTGATCCACCAGGGTGCTGTCGGCCAGGGTCTGGGTGCTGGTGTCGATCCAGTGCAGCATGTTGGTGGTTTCGCTGGTATTGACCGCCCACTTGCCATCGGGGCTTACCGCCATGCCCTCGGGCTCGATGCCGACGTTGATCTGCCCGAGCACTTTGTCGGTTTCGGTGTCGATCACCGTTACCAGTGCGTCGTCTTCGTTTGACACATACAGCCAGCGGTCATTGGGGTGCAGGGCGAACTGCTCGGGGTCCTTGCCGGAGGGCAGTTCCTTGATGATCTTGCGGGTGGCAACGTCCATCACCTGCACCCGGTCCGAATCGCTGGCGCAGATGTACAGCCGCTTGTTGTCGTGGGACAGCAGCAGGCCACGTGGGCGCTGGCCCACGGGCAGGGTCTCGGTAACTTCCAGGCTTTGCAGGTCGATCAGGCTAAGGCTGTTGTCCTTCTCGTTCGAGACCCAGGCGGTGGCGGCGCTGGCGTGCCCGGTGGCAAGCGCCAGCGCGCCGGCCAGCAGGGAGGGGAAAAGCACAGGCCGGTAGCAAAGGGGGCGACGCATGGCGGAATCCTTTTTTTGTGATTATCGGTTTCAGGGGTAGCCGCAGGTCACTTCGGGCTTGTCGAAGCCCAAGCTGTCCATTTCGTTGAAGGGGTGCAGGAAGCCCTCCTGGGGCGAAGTGCTGACCAGCGCGCGGGGCTGAACCAGCGGGATGGGTTGGCGCAGTTCGCCGTTCCATGGGCGGTAGCTGAGCTTGCGGCCTTTGAAGCCATCCAGCGGCAGCTGGTCGCTGAGCAGCAGTTGCTGCAGGGCGCGTGGTTCGGCCTGGCGCAGTTTGCTGACGGCGCTGGCGATGCTGCGCACGGCCATCCAGGCGGCGAAGTCGCGGTCGTTCATCCAGCGTCCGGCCTGGGCTTCGAAGCGTTTTTGCAACTGCGCCGCGCCAAAGGTTTCCACGGTATTGTGCCAGCCGGTGGGGGTCAGGCCCTGGGTGCCGGCCACGGGGCGGGGGTACCAGGTCTGGTAGGGCAGGTATTCGCCGAAGTCACCGCGCTCGTCGGCCACCAGCACCACGTCGTACTCGGCGGTTTGGGTGAACAGGGGCATGTCGGCTTGGGCGCTGCGGCGCTGGTCGTTGTCGAAGCGCCAGGTTTTCTCCGCCACCAGCTGCACGCCGAAGCGCTTCACCGCCCGGCGCAGGGCCGCGGCGTAGGCCTTGTCGTCTTCGGTCTGGCCGACAACGAGCAACGCCCGCTGCCATTTGCGCAGTACCAGAAACTGCGCCAGGGCATCGGCTAGCATGGCGCGGCTGGGCAGGCTATGCAGCACATTGCCCAGGCACTGGCTGCTGCGCAGGCTGTCGTCGGGGCTGCCGGCGTTGAACAGCAGGCTGTCGGGCAGGGCGGCAGACAGTGCGCGCAGGCTGGCGGCCGGCGCGTTCACCACAAACAGCCGCAGGCCCTGGTCATGCTGGGACTTGGCGGCTTGCAGCAGGGCCTCGGGGCTGTCTAGTTGGGTGCTGGCAAGGGTGAACGCCTGCTTGAGAAAACGCCCCGTGCTGTTGCTGTCGACAATCGCCAGCTCGGCGCCCTGCAGCCCCGCGTCGGCGGGCTCGGGGATGATGTTGGACAGCAGCGGGCCGGGATCGGGGCGATAGCCCAGGTAGCCGATGCGCACCTGCAATTGCTGCTCTGGCGGGGCGGCCGATGCGAAGGCCGAACACAGCGCCGTGGCCAGGGCCAGCAGGCAGGTCAGGGCAAGAGGGGCAGGCTGGCGCATAAACGCACTCCACGGCAGATGGCGCCAGCATAGGAAGCCGGCCGGGAGGGGGAAATATGCAGAAAGTAGCGCTCGGCCAGTACCAAGGTAGTAAATCACCGCTAAGGCCTCGGTTTTACGATGGGTCGCAGCCCTGGCCGCGTTCACCCGGAGGAAACTGCCCAATGCGCCTCATCAACCTGTCGGCCCAGTGGCGGATCAACCTGTGGGTCACGTTCTTTTTCGCCTTGGTCACCTTGGCCTGTGGCGGGTTGCTGCTGCACCAGGCGGTGGCCGATGTGGAGCGCGAATTGCAGTCTGCCGAAGCTGTGGTGGCGTACCTCGCCGACACGGCCGAACGCGACCCGGCGAGCCTGCAACCGCGGCTGACCCAGAGCCTGCGCCACGTGCGGGTGCACTGGCTGGCGGCGGGCGAAACCGCGCAGATGCCGCGGGAGGCCGGGCTGGATGCCTGGCTGGGGCGCCAGCTGTTCGGTGATCGCCGCCACAGCACCCGCTTGCTGGACCTGAGCGAGGGGCGCCGGGTACTGATCGCCGTGGATGCACGGGATGAAATCGACGAAGTCCGGGATTCCCTGCAGCAGTTGCTGGGCTTGTGTGGCCTGGCCTTGCTCGTGAGCCTGTTGACCATCCGCTGGGCGGTGCGGCGCGGCATGGGCCTGCTGGATGAACTGCTGCGTGCGTTGCGCCAGGTCTCGGGTGGGCAGTTGACCACTCGCCTGCGCGAATCCGGCCTGCCGGAGGCACGCCAGTTGGCGGCGCATTTCAACCGCATGACTGCGACCTTGGAGCAGACCCGGGCTGACAATGCCCAGCTCACCCAAACCCTGTTGGCGGTACAGGAACAGGAACGCACCCACCTGGCGCAGGCCCTGCACGATGACCTCGGGCAGTACCTGGCGGGTATCCGCGCCCAGGTCTGCCTGCTGCGAATGGTGGCAGGCCAGCCGACGGTGGTGGAGCAGACCGCGCAAGCCCTGGAGCTTAACTGCGAACGCCTGCAGCAGGGCTTTCGTGCCTTGGTACACGACTTGTATCCGGTGGCGTTGCAACACGTGCCATTGGCCGAAGCCTTTGGGGTGCTGGTGAGCCAATGGCAGGCCAGCCAAGGCATCGATTGCCGTTTGCGGGTCGGTGAGCGCCTGCCGGTGCTGCCCGGCCCCAGCCGAACGCATTTGTATCGCCTGCTGCAGGAGGCGTTGACCAACGTTGCCCGGCATGCCGGCGCCAGCCAGGTGCGGGTGCGCCTGCAACGCAGTGCCAAGGGCTTGCGCCTGTTGGTGCGTGACAACGGCTGCGGCGCGAGCCAGCCCCAGCGGCCCGGCGTAGGCCTGCATTCGATGGCCGAGCGCGCGCGCAGCCTGGGCGGCGAATTACGCATCCTGAGTCGCCCGGGTGCCGGCTGGGCGTTGGCCCTGAACATTCCCATGGAGGCCTGATGAATATCGTATTGGTGGATGACCACGCCGTGGTGCGCCAAGGTTATGCCAGCCTGTTGCGGGCGGTGCTGCCGGCGATGGAAGTGCGCGAGGCCGCTAGTGGCGAAGAGGCGCTGGTGCGGGTTCAGGAGCAAGTGCCGAACCTGGTGATCATGGACTTCGGCCTGCCCGGCATCAGCGGCCTGGAGACCACCCGCCGGCTGCGTCAGCGCCTGCCGCAGCTACGGGTGCTGTTTTTCAGCATGCATGATGAACTGCCCCTGGTGCGCCAGGCCCTGGAGGCGGGGGCTTCGGGCTACCTGACCAAGAATTCGGCGCCCCAGGTGTTGATCGAGGCGGTGCACCGGGTGTTGGCCGGGCATGCCTATATCGAGCAGCCTTTAGCCACACAGCTGGCCTGCACACCGCAACAGAACGCCAGCGACCCGCGCTTGCAGCGCATGACCCAGCGCGAGTTGGAGATTTTCGTGATGCTGGCCAAGGGCACCCCGGTGCGGGTGATTGCCGAACAGCTGTGCATCAGTGCCAAGACCGTTTCCAATCACCTGACCTTGCTCAAGAGCAAGTTGCAGGTGAGTTCCCATGCTGAGCTGGTGCACCTGGGGATCGATCTGGGGGTGGTGCGGGTGGCGGGGTGAGGTTTTGTGGGAGATTTTGTGGCCTGGGGTTCAGTTTGGAATTTTTGGCGCCTGGGAGATCGAGCGCCGCCCGCGCGGCGCATCGCGAGCAACGCTCGCTCCTACGTTTGTTTCGGGCCAATTATTCCTGGGGTAAATGCGCGCGACCGCCTTGGGGCATGACGCGATATGGCGTCGAACAAACAAGGCGGTCGCGCGCGCCTGTCACAGGCGTTATTGGCCAAAAACAAACGTAGGAGCGAGCGTTGCTCGCGATGCGCCGCGCGGGCGGCGCACGATCTCACAGGCGCCAAACCCCTCACGGCGAACACCCTGCTCAATCATCCCAACTCCCAGGACAGCCCACACACCCTTCCATATTTGCCTCCTGAAAATTCCCATAATGCTGCCGCGCCCCGCGCAGATCGGCTTGTGCCAAGTTGCTCTGGCCAAACTTGGCTTCCTGAAGGTTGGCATCGCCGAGGTTGGCCCCTTGCAGGTCGGTTTTACTCAGCCAGGCCATCTCCAGGTCCGCCGCCCGCAGGTTGGCCTGGTGCATGTTCGCCCCGGAAAGCCTGGCGAACTGCAGGTACGCCGCACTGAGGTCGGCCTTCTCGAACTGCGCCCCCTGAGCAAACAGCCCCCAGCCTTGAATGGCAATCAACGTGCTATGGCTCAGGTCTGCCAACCGCAGGTTGCTCTGCTGCAGGCTGGCGCGGGTCAGGTTGGCGCCCTGCAAGCGGGCCTTTTCCAGGTTGGCCAGGTCCAGGCGGGCATGGCGCAGGTCGGCATCGCGCAGGTCGGCGCCGGCCAGGTTCATCTTGCGCAGGTCCTGGTTGGCCAGGTTGGCGCCACGCAAATTGGCGCCCGGGCACTGGCTGCCTTCGGCAATTACGCAGCCGTTGACGGTCAAGGGGGCATCGTTGTCGTCGTCGGCATTCACGGCCAGGGCAGGGGCAAGGAGCAACAGCAGGGCAAAGGGCAGGTAATTCATGAGCGAAGACTCTCGGTGAAAGGAGGGCAGGTGCGGGGAGGGCGCTGGGCGCTCCCCGCAGGCGATCACCGCTGCGCGGTCTTGTTGTCCCAGCTTGGGATCTTGAACACCCAGAACGAGCCGCCCTGGGCCACCGGCTTGGTCAGTTCGGCCATGTCGCCGCCCCACAGCGGCACCGCGCCGCCATAGCCCACGGTCACGCCGATGTACTGCTCGCCGTCCTGTTCCCAGGTGATGGGTGGCGAGACGATGCCGCTGCCGGTCTGGAACTTCCACAGCTCCTTGCCCGTCTTGGCGTCGAAGGCCTTGAAGAAGCCGTCGCCAGTGCCGGTGAACACCAGGTTGCCCTTGGTCGCCAGTACGCCGGCCCACAGTGGCAGGCGCTCTTTGTGCTCCCAGACCAGCTTGCCGGTGGCCGGGTCCATGGCGCGCAAGGTGCCGACGTGGTCGTCATACATACGCTTGATGCGGAAGCCCATGCCCAGGTAGGCCGAGCCCTTCTTGTAGTTCACTTCTTCTGTCCAGTACTCCTCCTTCCACTGGTTGCCGGGGATGTAGAACAGGCCGGTGTCCTGGCTGTAGGCCATGGGGTTCCAGTTCTTGCCACCCAGGAACGGCGGCGAGACTTCCACCGGCTTGCCCTTGGTTTCACCCGGCAGGGGCTTGGCTGGCCGCTGGCCGGGGTTTTCCACCGGGCGCCCGGTCTTGAGGTCGATATGGCTGGCCCAGGTGATGTTGTCGACGAAGGGGAAGGCGTTCTGCAATCTGCCGTTGTTGCGGTCCACCACGTAGAAGAAGCCGTTGCGGTCGGCGTGGCCGGTGGCCTTGACCACCTTGCCGTCCTTGTCTTTGTAATCGAACAGCACCAGCTCGTTGTTGCCGGAGAAGTCCCAGGCATCGTTCGGCGTGTGTTGGTAGAACCACTTCACTTCGCCGGTGCTGGGGTCGACGCCGACCTGGCCCGAGGTGTAGAGGCTGTCGTAGTCGTGGGGGTTGCCGTCCTTGGACGTGCGCGCCCAGGTGTTCCAAGGGCCAGGGTTGCCAGCACCGACGATGATGGTGTTGCTCTCGGGGTCGAAGCTGGCGCTCTGCCAGGGTGCGCCGCCGCCGTGGCTCCAGGCCTCGACCTTGCCGGTCTCGGTGGTCGGGTCGTCTGGCCAGGACGGCGCCTTGACGTCGCCGGTCGGGGTGCTGTCCTTGCCATTCAGGCGGCCCATGTGGCCTTCGACGAAGGGTCGCATCCACACTTCTTCACCGGTGTCCGGGTCGCGGGCGAACAACTGGCCGACCACGCCGAACTCATCGCCAGAGCTACCGTGGATCAGCAACACCTTGCCGCTGGTCTTGTCTTTGATCAGCACTGGGGCGCCGGTCATGGTGTAGCCGGCGCTGTGGTCGCCGAACTTCTTGTTCCACACCACCTTGCCGGTGCGCTTGTCGAGGGCGATGAGGCGGGCGTCGAGGGTGCCGAAGTAGATCTTGTCGCCGAAGATGGCCGCCCCTCGGTTGACCACGTCGCAGCACGGGCGAATGTTGTCTGGCAGGCGGTGGTTGTAGGTCCACAGGCGTTTGCCGGTCTTGGCATCGAGGGCAAATACCCGCGAGTAGGAGCCGGTGACGTAGACCACGCCGTCGCTGACGATGGCCTGGGATTCCTGGCCGCGCTGTTTTTCGTCGCCGAAAGAATAGGACCAGGCCGGGGTCAGCTTGAACACGTTCTGGTCGTTGACCTGGGCCAGTGGGCTCCAGCGCTGGGCATTGGTGCCCATGCCGTATTGCAGCACGTCCTGGGTGGTCAGGTGGTCGTTGGCGATGTCTTCCCAGGTCACGTTCTTGCTGGCAGGTGCCGCGGGGGCGGTGGCCGCGGTGGCCGCCGTGCAGAGGGCCAGGCTACCGGCCAGCAGCAGGGCCCGCACGCTGAGGGCCAGAGGGGAAAGGGCGGGTAGCGATCTTATTGTCATGGTTGCAGTTCCCTGTGGAGGTTTTGGCCTGCACAGGGTGGCGGCGGGACGGCGGCTGGGGATACGGAAAAAGTCCCGCCCTTGCCGGGAATAGTTCCCGGGCGGCACCTCATTTGGCCCTTCGCCACAAGCCCTACTACCAAGGGAGTAAGGCCCGGCCACCAAAGCAGCATACGGCCGCGCGCGGGCTGTTTCTAAGATGGCGGCACGGCCTCTGTGGTTGAGGCCTTGCGTGCAATCTTGAGGGCATAACAATGACAAAAAAACGCAACGTCTTGCTCGCTACAGGCCTGCTGGCCGGTGCTTTGCTGACGGGCACGGTGTGGGCTCATGGCAATGTGGTGCCCCAGGCGGTGGAAACCCAGGGCTTGACCCCGATCAAAGACGCCGGGGTAAGCCTGGACGGTGACGGCTGGGCCGCGGTCAACCCGTACCGCACCTCCCCCGAGCACGACAAAGCCGTAGAAATCGGCGCCTCGGCCTACAACCAGAACTGCGCTGCTTGCCATGGCCTGGAAGCCAAGTCTGGCGGTATCGCCCCGGATTTGCGCCTGCTCGATGTGGGCGAGGCCGGGGATGAGTGGTTCGTCGAGCGGGTGCGCCACGGCGCGGTGCGTGACGGGCGGGTGTACATGCCGAAGATGGCCGATTACCTGAGCCAGGAAGCCCTGTGGGCGGTACGCACCTACCTGGACAGCGTGCACGTCGAGGAGTGATCGCCATGCGTCTGTCGGCCGTGCTGTTGAGTGGCCTGCTGCTGTGCTGTGCGGCAGTGCAGGCTCAGGTGCGCAACTACGACGCGATCATCGCTGCCGGTGAATTGAAGGTGGCTGTGTACAAGGATTTCGCGCCCTACAGCTTCGAGGACCACGGCCAGCCGCGTGGCGTCGATGTGGAGCTGGCGCAAGCGCTGGCCACGGCCTTGGGGGTGCACCTGCAATTGATCTGGGCGCCGCCAGGGGAAAAGCTCGACGACGACCTGCGCGACTACATCTGGCGCGGCAGCCCGCTGCGCCACCAGCAGTTGGCCGACCTGATGATGCGGGTGCCCTACGACCACGCCTACGCGCAGAAGCGCAACGAGCTGGGCGAGCTGGAAAACGCCCAGGTGGTGATGTTCGGGCCCTATCAGGAGGAGCGCTGGCAGGTGGCCTATGACCGCCGCCGCCTGCCCTCGGTGGCCAGTGTCGCGGTGTTCCAGCAGCACCCCATCGGGGTCGAGGTGGACAGTGTGCCGTCGTTCTACCTGACCTCGGTGTTCAACGGCATGCTCAGCGCCAACACCCACCATTACCCCAGCGTGCAACAGGCGTTCGGCGCGCTACAGGCCGGCCACGTGGACGCGGTGATGGCGATGCGCGGCGAGGTTGACTGGCAGTTGCATCAGGCCGCCGACCCGCAACTGGCCCTGGCGGAAAACGCCTACCCGAACCTGGGCAAGCAGGCATGGGACATCGGCATGGCAGTGCATGAAAGCAACCGGCAGTTGGCCTATGCGGTGGAGGAAGCCCTCGAGGCGATGATCCGCGATGGCCGGCTGAAGGCGCTGTACGCCACCTACGGCCTGCGCTACGAGGTCCCGGAGATGTACCAATGAACTGGCGGGCGACATTACTGCTGGCCTGTTGGATGCCTTGGGCAGCCCAGGCCGGTGAACCGAGCAGCAAGACCGACCCGGTGCCCTCGGTGATGTGGGATTTCTACCACAAGCAACTGCTGGGGCAAGCGCCGTTCGTTTTCGATGAGCGGGTCAAGCTGCTGGCGCCGCCCTTTGCCGAGGACGCCCGGCAAGTGCCGCTGGAGATCGACGCCCGCGCATTCGCGGGTGACGTGGTACGGATTCTCGCCTGGGCCGAACTCAACCCCCTGCCGCGTATTGTCGACTTCGAGCCTGGCGAACGTGTGCTGCCGTGGCTGTCGATCCGCATCCGCATCGAACAGGCCACGCCGCTGCGCGCTGCGGTGCTGACGCGTGACGGCGTGTGGCATGTCGGTTCGACCCTGATCGATGCAGCTGGCGGTGGTTGTACCGCGCCCAGCGTGGTGCGCACCCAGCCTGGCTGGGAGGAGCATGTCGGTGAGGTGCTGGGCGGGCGCTACCCGCGCGGTGGTGGCAGCCGCTTGCGCCTGCAGGTGTCCCACCCGATGGACAACGGCCTGGTCAGCGGCATCCCTGAGTTCTTCCTCGAACATGCCGAATTGCAAGGCGCGGATGGCCAGCGCCTGGCCAGCCTCGCGCTGTATCCGGCAGTCAGTGAGAACCCCAACCTGGGGTTTGATATCCAGGGCCCCGGGCTTACCCGGCTGCTGTTGCGGGACAACAGCGGTAACCAGTTCGAAGCGGCGGTGCCGTGAGCGCGTTGCTCGCCTTCACCCCCTGACCAGAGGCGCCTGTCATGCGTTGGATGCTGCTGTTGTTGCTGTGCCTGGGCCTGCCGGCCTGGGCGGACCTGGACTATCGACTCACGCCCCGGCAAATCGCGGAAGGCACTTGGCTGCTGGAGGGCAGCACCGACAATTTCGCCAAGGCCAACGGCGGCAATATCGTCAATACCGCGTTCATCGTCACCGACAGCGGCGTGGTGGTGATCGACAGCGGGCCGTCCAAGCGTTACGGCGAGGCCCTGCGCCAGGCTATTGCCGCCACCACCGACAAGCCGGTGGTCGAAGTGCTGCTGACCCACCATCACCCCGACCATGTGCTGGGCAACCAGGCCTTTACCGATGTGCCTATTGGCGCCCTGGCTGGCACAGGCGCCCTGCTGCGCCAGCAGGGCGAGGCGATGGCCGAGAACATGTACCGCTTGGTCGGTGACTGGATGCGCGGCACCGAGGTGGTGCTGCCGACCCGGGTGCTGGAACCGGGTGTGCATGAGGTGGGTGGGCACCGGTTGCGGCTGTTGGCGCTGGGCGGGCATACCGGTGCGGACCTGGCGATTCTCGATGAGAAGACTGGGGTGCTGTTTGCCGGCGATTTGGTGTTTTACGAGCGCGCCCTGACCACCCCCAACAGCCCAGGGCTGGACGTTTGGCTCAAGGACCTGGACACCTTGCAGGCCTTGCCCTGGAAGCAGCTCGTGCCGGGGCATGGGCCGGTGGCCAGCGATGCTAAGCCTTTTGCGCAGATGCGTGATTACCTGGGCTGGCTGGATGGCCTGATGCGCGAGGGGGCAGCGCGTGGAGATGACATGGTCGAGATGATCCGCAGCCCGATCCCTGAGCGGTTTGCCGGTATCAGCCTGACCCGTTATGAGTTGATTCGCAGCGTCAGTCACCTGTACCCGCGGTATGAGCGTTTGCGGTTGCAGCGTATCGACGGCAAGCCGCCTCTCTGACCCGAAGAAGCAGCCTACAGGCTGTGGGAGCGGGCTTGTCCCGCGAACGGGCCTACGCGGTGCTTGGCACCGGCTTTGCCGGTGTTCGCGGGGCAAGCCCGCTCCCACAGAGTCCCTGCTAGCTCAACAAAGCTATGCGCTGTTCTATGAAAGCCCCTGTACCAAGGAAGTAGAAAACTCCACATTGCGGGCAATTGTTGGCAAGCAGGTCGGGCACAAGAATTCTCGGCACACCGGGAAAATTTCCCGGGCACAACAAAAAAACCAAAGGTAGCCGTCATGACCCGATCCCCACGTCGTCCCTTGTTCGCCGTGAGCCTGGTGCTCAGCGCCATGCTGCTGTCCGGCGCGGCACAGGCCGCTGTCAGCGATGAAGAAATCCTCCAGGACCCGAAAAACCCGCAGCAGATCGTGACCAATGGCCTGGGGGTTCAGGGCCAGCGCTACAGCCCGCTGGACCTGCTCAATGTCGGCAACGTCAAGGAACTGCGGCCAGTCTGGGCCTTTTCGTTCGGCGGTGAAAAGCAGCGCGGCCAGCAGGCCCAGCCGCTGATCAAGGACGGCGTGATGTACATGACCGGCTCCTACTCGCGGGTGTTCGCCGTCGACGCCCGTACCGGCAAAAAGCTCTGGCAATACGATGCGCGCCTGCCAGATGACATCCGCCCTTGCTGTGACGTGATCAACCGCGGCGTAGCGCTGTACGGCGACCTGGTGTTCTTCGGCACCCTGGACGCCAAGCTGGTGGCCCTGAACAAAGACACCGGCAAGGTGGTCTGGAGCAAGAAGGTCGCCGACCACAAGGAAGGCTATTCCATCAGCGCCGCGCCGATGATCGTCAACGGCAAGCTGATCACCGGTGTGGCCGGGGGCGAGTTCGGCGTGGTGGGCAAGATCCAGGCATACAACCCGGAAAACGGCGAGCTGCTGTGGATGCGCCCGACCGTGGAAGGGCACATGGGCTACGTCTACAAAGACGGCAAGGCCATCGAGAATGGTATCTCGGGCGGCGAAGCGGGCAAGACCTGGCCCGGCGACCTGTGGAAGACCGGTGGTGCAGCGCCGTGGCTGGGCGGTTACTACGACCCTGAAACCAACCTGTTGCTGTTCGGCACCGGCAACCCGGCGCCGTGGAACTCCCACCTGCGCCCAGGCGACAACCTGTATTCCTCGTCGCGCCTGGCCCTGAACCCGGACGACGGCACCATCAAATGGCACTTCCAGAGCACGCCCCATGACGGCTGGGATTTTGACGGCGTCAACGAGCTGATCTCGTTCAACTACAAGGACGGCGGCAAGGAGGTCAAGGCCGCCGCAACCGCTGACCGCAACGGCTTCTTCTACGTGCTGGACCGCACCAACGGCAAATTCATCCGCGGCTTCCCCTTCGTCGACAAGATCACCTGGGCGACCGGCCTGGACAAGAATGGCCGCCCGATCTACAACGAGGCCAGCCGGCCAGGGGCACCGGGCACTGAGGCCAAGGGCAGTTCCGTGTTCGTCGCACCGGCCTTCCTCGGCGCCAAGAACTGGATGCCCATGGCCTACAACAGGGACACCGGGCTGTTCTACGTGCCGTCCAACGAATGGGGCATGGACATCTGGAACGAAGGGATCGCCTACAAGAAAGGCGCGGCATTCCTCGGGGCCGGTTTCACCATCAAACCGCTCAACGAAGACTACATCGGCGTGCTGCGCGCCATCGACCCGGTCAGCGGCAAGGAAGTCTGGCGCCACAAGAACTTCGCGCCATTGTGGGGCGGGGTGCTGACCACCAAAGGCAACCTCGTGTTCACCGGCACGCCGGAAGGTTTCCTGCAGGCGTTCAACGCCAAGACCGGCGAGAAAGTCTGGGAGTTCCAGACCGGCTCCGGCGTACTTGGCTCGCCGGTGACCTGGGAAATGGACGGCGAGCAGTACGTCTCGGTGCTGTCTGGCTGGGGGGGCGCGGTACCGCTGTGGGGCGGCGAAGTGGCCAAGCGGGTGAAGGACTTCAACCAGGGCGGCATGCTCTGGACCTTCAAGTTGCCTAAACAGCTGCAGCAAGCGGCCAGTGCCGAGGCGCCAGCACCCAGCGCCAAGCCGCAAAGCTGACACCGGGCCGCTTGCGGCCCTACTACCAAATGACGAGAGCTCCGCTGCCAACGATGCATACGTCTGGCACGCGGGGCTTTTTACCATCGGTCCATCGCCTGTCGTTGGACAGGCATCGACCCGCAGAGGCTCAGCATGATCTACGCACAACCCGGAACCCCAGGCGCCATCGTGTCGTTCAAACCCCGCTACGGCAATTTCATCGGCGGCGAGTTCGTGCCGCCGTCCGGTGGCCAGTACTTCACCAACAGCTCGCCGGTCAATGGCCAGCCGATTGCCGAATTCCCACGCTCCACCGCCGCGGACATTGACCACGCCCTGGACGCCGCGCATGCCGCTGCCGACGCCTGGGGCAAAACCTCGGTGCAAGACCGCGCCCTGGTGCTGCTGAAGATCGCCGACCGCATCGAGCAAAACCTGGAAGTGCTGGCCGTCAGCGAAAGCTGGGACAACGGCAAGGCCGTGCGCGAAACCCTCAATGCCGACGTGCCGCTGGCGGCGGACCACTTCCGTTACTTTGCCGGCTGCATCCGTGCCCAGGAAGGTGGGGCGGCAGAGATCAACGCGCTGACCACGGCCTACCATTTCCACGAACCCCTGGGTGTGGTCGGGCAGATCATCCCGTGGAACTTCCCGCTGCTGATGGCCGCCTGGAAGCTCGCCCCGGCCCTGGCCGCCGGTAACTGCGTGGTGCTCAAACCCGCTGAACAGACCCCGTTGTCGATCACGATTTTCGCCGAGCTGATCGCCGACCTGCTGCCAGCAGGTGTGTTGAACATTGTCCAGGGCTTTGGCCGTGAAGCCGGTGAGGCTCTGGCCACCAGCAAGCGCATCGCCAAGATCGCCTTTACCGGCTCCACCCCGGTGGGCTCGCACATCATGAAATGCGCGGCCGAGAACATCATCCCGTCTACCGTCGAGCTGGGCGGCAAATCGCCGAACATCTTCTTCGAAGACATCATGCAGGCCGAGCCTGCGTTCATCGAAAAGGCCGCCGAAGGCCTGGTGCTGGCGTTCTTCAACCAGGGTGAGGTGTGCACCTGCCCGTCGCGGGCGCTGATCCAGGAATCGATCTACGAGCCGTTCATGGCCGAGGTGATGAAGAAAATCGCCAAGATCACCCGTGGCAACCCGCTGGACACCGACACCATGGTGGGTGCCCAGGCCTCCGAGCAGCAATACGACAAGATTCTCTCCTACCTGGAGATTGCCAAGGAGGAGGGCGCGCAGTTGCTCACCGGCGGCGCTGCCGAGCGGCTCGACGGTGACCTGTCGACCGGGTACTACATTCAGCCGACCCTGCTCAAGGGCCACAACAAGATGCGCGTGTTCCAGGAAGAGATCTTCGGCCCGGTGGTGGGCGTGACCACCTTCAAGGACGAAGCCGAAGCGCTGGCCATCGCCAACGACAGCGAGTTCGGCCTGGGCGCTGGCCTGTGGACCCGTGACATCAACCGCGCCTACCGCATGGGCCGGGCGATCAAGGCCGGCCGCGTGTGGACCAACTGCTACCACCTGTACCCGGCGCATGCGGCGTTTGGCGGTTACAAGAAATCCGGCGTGGGCCGCGAGACCCACAAGATGATGCTCGACCATTACCAGCAGACCAAGAACTTGCTGGTGAGCTATGACATCAATCCGCTGGGCTTTTTCTAAGCCTTGGATGGCCTCGGGGGCTGCTTTGCAGCCCTTCGCAGGCAAGCCAGCTCCTACAAGATCCACACTGATCCAGGCGGGAGCAGTTTGCCCGTGAGTAGGCCGGTACAGAACTAGACAACCCCCTACCAACGCACCCCGCAAGCTCGTTCCAAAGTAGCATTCGGCCCCGCCGCCCCCCGTGCATTAATGCCTCTACCGGAATTGCCCGGCACAAGAAGAGGACCGCCCCATGTGGACTAAACCCGCCTTTACCGACCTGCGCATTGGCTTCGAAGTGACGATGTATTTCGCCAATCGTTGATGGCTCTGCGGCCATCGTAGCGATGGCCGTTCCTTCTCTGGGGATTGTTGTCCATGCACATTCGTGTTCTCGGCTCCGCCGCTGGCGGAGGTTTTCCACAGTGGAACTGCAACTGTCGCCAATGCGCCGGTGTGCGTAATGGCAGCCTGAGGGCGCAGCGGCGCACGCAGTCTTCGATCGCGGTGAGCGACGATGGCGAGCAGTGGATACTGTGCAACGCTTCACCCGACATCCGCGCCCAGCTCGAAAGCTTCCCCGCTTTGCAACCGGCGCGCCGCCTGCGCGACACGGCAATTGGCGCGGTGGTGCTGCTGGACAGCCAGATTGACCATTGCACGGGCCTGCTCAGCCTGCGCGAAGGCTGCCCGCACACGGTGTGGTGCACCGAGCGGGTGCATGAAGACCTGAGTAGCGGTTTCCCGCTGTTTACCCTGCTCAAGCACTGGAACGGTGGCTTGCAGTGGCAATGCATCGGCCTGGACCGCGAACCGTTTCGCATCGCTGCCTGCCCAAACCTGCAATTTCGCGCGGTCCCGTTGCTGAGCAACGCGCCGCCGTATTCGCCCAACCGCGGCAACCCGCAGCCAGGCGACACCATTGGCCTGCTCATCGAGGACCGGCGCAGTGGTGCCTCGGTGTTCTATGCGCCGGGCCTGGGGCAGGTCGATGCCGAAGTGGCGAGCTGGATGCGCCATGCCGACTGCCTGCTGCTGGACGGCACGCTGTGGCGCGACGACGAGATGCGGGTGTGCGAAGTCGGCCAAAGCCTGGGCAGTGAAATGGGCCACCTTGCGCAGAGTGGCCCGGGTGGCATGCTCGACGTGCTGGAGGGCTTCAGCCGCCAGCGCAAGATCCTCATCCACATCAACAACACCAACCCGATCCTCGATGAAGACTCGGCCGAACGGGCCTTGCTGGATCGACGGGGGATTGAAGTGGCGTACGACGGCTTGTCTATCACGCTGTAAGGGCTGGCACCGCGTGCCCTGGAGAACCGCAATGACCGACACCCCCATGACACCCCCTGAATTCGAAGCGGCCTTGCGTGCCAAGGGCGCCTATTACCATATCCACCATCCCTTCCATCAGGCGATGTATGCCGGGCGTGCGACCCGTGAGCAGATTCAGGGCTGGGTTGCCAACCGCTTCTACTACCAGGTCAACATCCCGCTCAAGGACGCGGCAATCCTCGCCAACTGCCCGGACCGCGAAGTGCGCCGGCAATGGTTGCAACGGGTGCTCGACCACGATGGCGCGCCGGGCAGCGAAGGCGGCATCGAAGCCTGGTTGCGCCTGGGGGAGGCGGTCGGGCTGACGCGTGAGCGCATTTTGTCCCAGGAGATGGTCCTGCCTGGGGTGCGTTTTGCTGTGGACGCCTACGTCAATTTCGCCCGCCGCGCAGGCTGGCAGGAGGCTGCCAGCAGTTCGCTGACCGAACTGTTCGCGCCGCAGATCCACCAGTCGCGCCTGGACAGCTGGCCCCAGCACTACCCCTGGATCGATGCCGCCGGCTACGACTACTTCCGCACGCGCCTGGGCCAGGCGCGGCGCGACGTCGAACATGGCCTGCGCATCACCTTGGCGTATTACGTCACGCGTGCTGGCCAGCAGCGGATGCTGGAGATTCTGCAGTTCAAGCTCGACGTGCTCTGGAGCATGCTCGATGCCATGAGCATGGCGTATGAGCTGGAGCGGCCGCCTTATCACAGCGTGACCCAGGAAAACGTCTGGCATCGGGGGATCGCCCTGTGAAACTGATCGATGGCGAACAGGTGCTGGGGTTGCGCCGCGGCTACCGCCTGCAATGGGAGCCGCGCCAGGATTGCCATGTGCTGCTGTACCCCGAGGGCATGATCAAGCTCAATGCCAGCGCCGGTTGGGTGCTGGAGCTGTTGGACGGCCAGCGGTGTGTGGCGGCGATCATTGACGGCTTGGCGCAGCGCTTCCCCGATGTACAGGGGCTGGACGAGGATGTGCTGGCGTTTCTGGAGGTGGCCCGTGGCAAGCACTGGATCGAATGACACGCGCCCGGGGCCGCCGCTGTGGCTGCTGGCGGAGCTGACGTACCGCTGCCCGTTGCAGTGCCCGTATTGTTCCAACCCGTTGGACTTTGCCCAACATGGCCAGGAGCTGAGCACTGACGAGTGGATCCGCGTGTTCCGCGAAGCGCGGGCGATGGGCGCCGCGCAGCTGGGCTTTTCCGGCGGCGAACCGCTGGTGCGTCAGGACCTCGCGCAGCTGATCAAGGCCGCGCGGGACATGGGCTACTACACCAACCTGATTACCTCGGGTATTGGCCTGACCGAACAGAAAGTCCGCGACTTCAAGGTCGCCGGGCTCGACCACATCCAGATCAGCTTCCAGGCCGCAGATGAGGCGGTCAACAACATGCTGGCCGGCTCGCGCAAAGCGTTCGCCCAGAAGCTGGCGATGGCCAAGGCAGTCAAGGCCCAGGGTTACCCGATGGTGCTGAACTTCGTGACCCATCGGCACAATATCGACCAGATTGCCGACATCATCGAGCTGTGCCTGGCGTTGCAGGCGGACTTCGTGGAACTGGCAACCTGCCAGTTCTACGGTTGGGCCGAACTCAACCGTGCCGGCCTGCTGCCGACCCGCGAGCAATTGCAGCGGGCCGAAGCCATTACCCAAGGGTATCGCCAGCGGCTGGAGGCCGAGGGGCATCCGTGCAAGCTGATTTTCGTCACGCCGGACTACTACGAAGAACGCCCCAAGGCCTGCATGAACGGCTGGGCCAACCTGTTTCTTGATATCACCCCAGACGGCACTGCGCTGCCGTGCCACAGCGCCCGCCAGTTGCCGGTGGCCTTCCCCAACGTGCGCGAGCACAGCATCGAGCACATCTGGAACGATTCTTTTGGCTTCAACCGCTACCGTGGCAATGACTGGATGAAGGAGCCCTGTCGCTCGTGTGATGAAAAACACCAGGACTTGGGCGGCTGCCGCTGCCAGGCGTACATGCTCACCGGCGATGCCGCCAACGCCGACCCGGTGTGCAGCAAGTCGCCGCACCACGGGGTGATCCTCAAGGCCCGGGAGCAAGCGCAGACCGCAGGGCAGGGCATGGCGCAGCTGACCCTGCGCAACGAGCAGGCGTCGCGGTTGATTTTTCGTGGCTAAGCCGGGCCCCCGCTTTGGTCTGGTTGCTTTCGCTGCGGGATGCTTTAGGCTGGCGATTACCTTCCAGAACAATAAGAACAGGCTTTCCAATGAGCCAGAGTTTCAGCCCACTTCGCAAGTTCGTTTCGCCTGAAATCATCTTTGGTGCCGGCTGCCGGCACAACGTCGCCAATTACGCCAAGACCTTCGGTGCGCGCAAGGTGTTGGTGGTCAGCGACCCCGGCGTAATCGCTGCGGGTTGGGTGGCGGATGTCGAGGCCAGCCTGCAGGCGCAGGGCATCGACTACTGCCTGTACACGGCCGTTTCGCCCAACCCGCGGGTCGAAGAGGTCATGCTCGGCGCCGAGATCTACCGGGAAAACCACTGTGACGTGATCGTCGCCGTCGGCGGCGGCAGCCCGATGGATTGCGGCAAGGCGATCGGCATCGTGGTCGCCCACGGGCGCAGTATTCTCGAGTTCGAAGGGGTGGACATGATCCGCGTGCCCAGCCCGCCGCTGATCCTCATCCCCACCACGGCCGGCACCTCGGCCGACGTGTCGCAGTTCGTGATCATTTCCAACCAGCAGGAGCGCATGAAGTTCTCCATCGTCAGCAAGGCGGTGGTGCCCGACGTCTCGCTGATCGACCCGCAAACCACCCTGAGCATGGACCCGTTCCTGTCTGCCTGCACCGGCATCGATGCGCTGGTGCATGCCATCGAGGCGTTTGTGTCTACCGGCCACGGGCCGTTGACCGACCCCCATGCGCTGGAAGCCATGCGCTTGATCAATGGCAATTTGGTGCAGATGATCGCCAACCCGACCGATATCGCCCTGCGCGAGAAGATCATGCTGGGCAGCATGCAGGCCGGGCTGGCGTTTTCCAATGCGATTCTGGGTGCGGTCCACGCCATGTCCCACAGCCTGGGCGGCTTCCTCGACTTGCCCCACGGCTTGTGCAACGCGGTGTTGGTGGAGCACGTGGTGGCGTTCAACTACAGCTCGGCACCCGAGCGTTTCAAGGTGATTGCCGAGGTGTTCGGCATCGACTGCCGCGGGCTTAACCACCGGCAGATCTGCGGGCGCCTGGTGGACCACCTGATCGCCCTGAAGCACGCAATCGGCTTCCACGAAACCCTGGGCCTGCATGGGGTGCGTACGTCCGACATCCCGTTCCTGTCGCAACATGCGATGGATGACCCGTGCATCCTCACCAACCCCCGCGAGTCGAGCCAGCGTGATGTCGAGGTCGTTTATGGCGAGGCCCTCTGACGAGCAGCAGCGGGCGCTCGCCGGGCTGCTGGGGCTGGGCGACCACTCGGCACGCAAGAGCCATTACCCGGAGCTGGCAGCCCGCCTGGACGAGCTGGAGGCCGAACGCAACCGCTACAAATGGCTGTTCGAAAATGCCGTCCACGGGATTTTCCAGGCCAGCCTGCAAGAAGGCATGCGTGCCGCCAACCCCGCGCTGGCGCGCATGCTTGGCTACGATAGCCCGCAGGCGGTGCTGTTTTCCCTGACGGACCTGGCCGCCAACCTGTTTGTTGGCGGCGCCGAAGAGCTGCATGCGATCACTGCGACGCTCGCGCGCGAACACAGCCTGCACGGCTACGAAACCCGCTTGCGGCGCCGCGACGGCAGCCACCTTGATGTGCTGATGAACCTGCTGCTAAAGCCTGGCCACGAAGGGCTGGTCGAAGGCTTTGTCGCCGACATCACCGAACGTAAGCAGGCCCAGCAGCACCTGCAGCAACTCAACGACGAACTCGAACAACGGGTCGCCGCGCGGACCGATGAACTGCTCGAGGCCAACCGCAACCTGCAGCAGCAGATCACCGAGCGTAAAGCGATTGCCCGCGCCCTGCGCGATGCCCGCGACGCCGCCGAAACCGCCAACCGCAGCAAGGACAAATACCTGGCTGCTGCCAGCCATGACCTGCTGCAACCGCTCAATGCCGCCCGCCTGCTGATCTCGACCCTGCGCGAACGGCAGTTGCCGGAGGCGGAGCAGGTGCTGGTGGAGCGCACCCACCAGGCACTGGAAGGCGCCGAAGACCTGCTGACCGACCTGTTGGACATCTCCCGGCTCGATCAAGCGGCGGTCAAGCCCGACGTGGCCTTGTACCGCCTCGACGAACTGTTTGGCCCGCTGGTCTCGGAGTTCAGTTCGGTGGCGGACGCTGAAGGGCTGAAGCTGCGGGCGCACATTGGCGACTATGCCATCAACACCGACCTGCGGCTGATGACACGGATTTTGCGCAACTTTCTCAGCAACGCCTGCCGCTACACCGACGAAGGCAAGATCTTGCTCGGGGCCAGGCGTCGCGGCAGCCACTTGCGCCTGGAGGTCTGGGACACCGGGCGGGGCATCGCCGAAGATCGGTTGGAGGCTATTTTCCTTGAGTTCAACCAACTGGACGTCGGCCGTGCTGCCGATCGCAAAGGCGTGGGCCTGGGGTTGGCTATCGTCGAGCGGATCGCCAAGATTCTCGGTTACCGCGTCCAGGTACGGTCGTGGCCGGGGCGTGGCTCGATGTTCAGCATCGAGGTACCGATCGGCACAGAAGTGCCGCTGCCTGCTCACCCGGCGATGCCGCAAGCCAGCGCCGGAAACCCGTTACCCGGCCGCCGGCTGCTGGTGTTGGACAACGAAGTGAGCATCCTCGAAAGCATGGGCGCGCTGCTTGGGCAGTGGGGCTGTGAGGTGGTGACTGCGACCGACCAGGCCGGTGCCCTGGCGGCCTTGCGGGGGCAGGCGCCGGAGTTGATCCTGGCGGATTACCACCTTGACCACGGCGTTGTGGGTTGCGAGGTGGTCAGGCATTTGCGCGAGCATTTTGCCGTCGCCATTCCAGCGGTGATCATTACCGCAGACCGCAGCGATCAGTGCCGGCGCGCCTTGCAGAAGCTTGGCGCTCCGCTGCTGAACAAACCCGTCAAACCGGGGAAGTTGCGGGCGGTGTTGAGCCAGTTGTTGGGGTAGGGCGGTTTGGGGCCAAAGGGTCCGCTGCGCGGCGGCCCCAATAACAGCCCACTCAGTCGCCCAGGCAATCCTGCACAACCCTGACCCACAATCTGAACCCAAGCGAATTCGTTCCACTTCAGTTCGACAAGCCTGCTTTATACGTATGCGGTCCACAAACCCCACCTCCCCAAGCAGTGGGTTAACGGCTTACCGTGGCGTCTCTGGCGAGCAGTCCCACGGCAGCAGAGCTTCGTAGTCTGCTACTGACGAGGCGTGTTGAGATTGTCACGAGGGTACCCAGTCAGGGTGAAGCTCAGGCCCGGTTGCAGGCGAACATCGTCACCTTGGACTTCGGCAGTGCGTACATCATGGCGAAGCGCGATGATGCGGTTTTCGGTGAACGGCTTGCCCACGGCATCGCGTTTATAACGGCCCGGGTAATCAAAGTATTCGTACTCCTTGGACTGATGCTCCAGGAAGGGCCCTGCGGCTCTGTGTTCCTGGCGGTAGGCTGGGTTGGTAAAGGTGTGGTCGCGCTGAACCTGGCGAGCGGTGCGCACCTGCTCGCTGTAGCGCAAGCGACGAAGGCAGGGTATGGCTTGATCGCCACCGCTGTTGGCGTGGTACAAGACGGTGTTGGGGTCTACAGGCTCGTCGTCACCCTCGGTTTTGATGGCGCCATGGCTGATCAAACCAAGGGACTGCAGGCGATCGGTGATGATCAGCTTGTGCAGCTTTTCACTGTGCGCGAAGCGGTAGACGAAGCCCTCTTCCGCAGCAATACGGGCGATGAACGCCAGGTCCGTCTCACCGGCCTGAACGCAGAATTCGCGGACCTGATGGTCCATGCTGGCGCGCAGTTCGTACTGGTTGATGCCCTGGCGCTGGAGCATAAGCTCAAGAATCTGCGGGACCGTCTTTTGCTGGAAGATGCGCCAGTTCGAGCGCAGGTTGGCACGGGCCAGTTGCGGCTCGACCAGCGCGTGGTAGTAGGTGCGGTAGGAGCCGCTTTCAGCCTGGCTGAAACGGCTGACGAGTCCGTGCACATACCGTACTGGTTGCTCCTTTTCCCAGATGGTGAAGAGCACGGGTTTGTCGAGCAGGTGGCCGAAGTCGATATCGTTTTCGAAGCTGATCAGTTTCAGCTCCAGCTCGAAGGGCGTGCTGATCCCTTCTCGGAGTTCGAACGACATCACTTCGAATTCAGCGCTGCCAACCAGAGGCTGGAAGCTGTAACGCAAGTCAGATTGGCTAGGCATAAGCAATCCTTGTCCGCCGTCTGAAGAGACACAAAGTCCGGGCAGGTGTACCCGCCCGGGGCCTTTGTAAATATCAGACGGCTGGTGCGCGCCAGTCATCAGAGCCTGAGGTATTCGCTATGTTGTGCTCCCAGGTGATCTTCCTGTAGGCCAGTGCTACCTCGATCAGCTGCGTGTAGTGCTCGTTTTTCGTGTCTTGCGCGTGGGGTAGGACGGTATTGATGCTGACTATGGTCGCGTCTTCAAGCTTGGTGGTGAAGAAATACTCTTGTGTGCCCAGCGTCGAAGTGCGGTACCACTTAATGTCGACTGATGGCAGCATTTCGCCAGTAGCCAGCGCTTGATACATCAGCGGCGTGGCCTTGTTCAGCGAACTGGTGAACCTGAGCGGCTTGTGCACGCGCTGACCGCTGGGTTGGCCGCTCTGTGGGTCAGTTGGCGTGGTCACCTCATGCTTGATTTCCTGAACCAGGATTTCATCTTCATGGCCTTGCTGGAAAATATTGCCGACGGAGTCAGCGGTGAATGCGCCAGCAGTGATGAGGCCTTGAGTTTGGCCAGTGATTGTGATGTAGGCGGGTGTTGGCATGGCAGTCTCTCCTGCGTCCATGTGGATAAACACGCGCACTCAGGGTGGCGTGGCCATCGGGAGCGATGGGCTTGTCAACGAAGCAAACGCCTCGCTAATTCGTTGAAATAAGTTGCGCCGTATACCGGCTTGCTACTGCTGCAAAATGCCGTTTAACGACTCCAGCACCTCGGTAGTTATGAGGTGCAGCCGGTAGCTGTAGATGCCGTAGGCCACCGCCATGACGAGGGCGGAGAGTGCCAGTGGGCTCCACCACGGCCATTGCCGATTCATGCGGAAGTTGCTTGGGGCGACGTTGGTGTATGGATCGCAGACGGTCTCCGGCGTGGGGCCGCGCAGTTCGCGAATAATCCCGTGGAGTTGATGTATCAATGCGTTGAGGGACTCTTCGCCTTTCGGCGCGATGGCGTACTTGCCCTTCAAACCCAGGCACAGGGCGAAGTACATGAACTCCAACACGTCCTGGTAGCGCGTGGGTTCCTGCATGAGGCGGGAGAGCACCGTGAAGAACTTCTCTCCACCCCAGGTTTCGTCGTGGAAGATGCTGAGCAGGGGTTCATGGCTCCAGCAGCTGGTCTTTCCCCAAGGCCTGTCCATGACGGCTTCATCGATGAAAAGGCAAAGACCGTATGAATACGCCAGCAACTGAGCGGGTTCGTAGCCGTGCTGGCGCATTTCCTCGCGAATATTGTCGATCTGGTTGCGCACCTGCTGGTGCACGTCCTTGATGTTGGGCAACGCATCCAGTGTGCGCAGGCGTATCACCAGGCCGAACAGCGGCGCGGCGGCATCCAGCATCAGGTTGGCGTACCCGCCACGCAGCTGGAAGTCTGGGTCTGCCGGGTATCCCTCATAGACTGGCTCTGCTTTGGGCGTTATCTCAGGGGAAGCTCTATTGAAAGCGGCATTGCAAAATTCGTTTTACAAGCTGTATGGTCCAGTGAATGGTCTGAGAAATACAGTTACCAATGTTATGCAGGCTCTGAGTGATCGAGAAGGCGGTAGGACTTCTAAGTATTTACTTCAAGGCCTAAAGTAAGGTTTGCAAAATATAACTTGAAGGGCCTTGAGGCGAGTGACAAGGGGCCGGACAGCTTTGCACTGCTGTACGGCCACTTTGATCATGCGGGCTTGGTTTCGGAGAATATTCTTTCAATCTCTCTTGAGTATTGGCGGGGGGCAGGTATTCGGATCTGTTTTATGTACTCTGGCAATTCGCTTGGTTTGTTCGAGAGCAAGCAGTATTCAATAGCGTGGCTGATTGGGAAGTTTATCTTGGGGGGTTGATTGACTATGTTGTCTCTGCCGCCATTGGGCTCAGTATAGGTGGATTGTTTTTTTATGATGTAAGCTAATAGGTGTTGCCGGTGGTTTAATATGGTACACTGCAAGCTTTCACAAGAAAGTGAGGCGTGTTTAATCCATTTCTCCATAAGTGTGATGACGGCTTCGTGAATTTTGGATTTTCTATCTATTTTCTCGGGAATGTACTTGTCCAGTTCGTCGAGAAGGTTTGTATAGATATCGGAGTGCATGAGCTCAGAAAGTGTCATTTAAAATCCTCTGTAGCGGCTAACATCTTGTATAATCTCAATTAATTCACTTCCTGGATGCCTGTGGTGATCTTTGGCTGCATGCTCCCAAGGTGTTACCTTTTCAAGATTGTATGGAATATCAACGTGTTTGCCATTACGTTGAGGCCAGTGGCGATGGTTAAGCTCGATCGAGACATTTCTTATTCTTTCCGTGCCGGATTTGAAGTGAAACTCTTTGACTCGAATTCTTGGGGCAAGACCTAGGCGCATTCTAAACATGTTTATTGATGAATACATGCCCTTTGGTGCCGCTTTAGCCTCAGCTTTCCAATAATGACGTCTTGCTGATGGCCAGCATTTGAGTCCTAGTGGATCGACCCAGCTAGATGGGTTGGGTGCATACTGAAAGAGGTTTAGCCCCCCCGCCAGTCCTACCGGATCGACTTGAGTGAAACAACCCACATCAGGATCGTAGTATCTAAATGTGTTGTAGTGCAGCTCCGTCTCTCGGTCAAGGTACTGCCCTTGGTATCTTAAGTTTTGCTCACGGATTTGCCGTGGGCTGCACCATTCATCCCATGAGCGACCCCACCCTCGATAATCACTGCGCCACACCGACTGGCCCTGCTCATCGGTTAACTGTTCGGGCAACCCGGCCAGATTGGTGTGGAAATATTGTATGTCTTCCAAACCTGGTTTTCCGTCTAACCGTGCTAACGGCTCATAGCCGTGCAGATTAGGATAGACAAAAAGGTTGGGCAGCCCGCTCTGAACTTCCTGCAGCAATCGCAACCCCTGCCAGTGAAACAGAGTACAACTTACCGGTTCAGCTTCGCCTTGCTTGTACACCATTTTGCTAATCCGACGCCCCAGCGGGTCGTAGCCGAACACAATGCGTTCGGTCTCCTCATGCCGCTCTTGCTCCACGCATACCAACCGCTGCTCGGCGTCATACTGGAAGCGCTGCACTCGATGGCTGCCGATTCGCTTTTCACACAAACGGCCAAAGCGGTCATAGCGGTAGCGTTTGTCCTGATAGACCAGGACACGATTGTGCTTGATCAGGCCATTGAGCTTCGGCCCGTCGAACAAGTTGTCGGCCTTGTCGTATTTGAAATGCTCAACCTGTGCTGCTTGCCAGTTGGGACGAGATTGCTGAGTACTCTGCAATTGCTCGTTCGGATCGTAGCCATACCGGTTGCTACCGGTGTAGCTCTTGCCAGTGTGTGGGGAACGATGAAAATGGCCGATGATCTGTTCAAGGTGCGCGGTGTTTCCAGTTGCAGCGTCGCCAACACCACGACGCTGGGTTTGGGTCAAAATCTCAGCAATCAGGTTGTCGCTGTTGTCGTAGCGGTAGCTCTTCTCCAGTAATGGCAGCACTTCCGCTGGGGCGTCGCGATAGTGAATGGCCTTGCTGCCCAGCCGGCCGCTTTGGTCATAGTGAGTGCGTGTGATCAGACTTCCCTGAGTACGCAGCACTTCGTTGTGCACCGCGTCACGTTCGAAGTCGCTGATGACGCGGCCATTCAAGTTGATCTGGTGAAGGTGCCCGCTGCCGTAGTACAGGTAGTTCAGCGTTCGCTGATCAGGCAGGGTCAACATCTGCAGATTGCCAAGTTCGTCATAGCAGTATTGCAGCAAGCCAGCACTGTTGCTTTCGCTAATCAGTTGCCCGCTCGCGTCATAGGTGTAATCAAGCTGCTGCTTTTCACCCTGGTTGTCCGTAAAGCTGATAGACAGCAGGTTATCGGCGGCGTCGTAGTGGTAGTCGGTGGTGCCATCCTCGGTGTGCTTGCTCAGTAGGCGGCCAACTGCATCGCGTTGGAAATCATGGCGAATCGAAGCGGTCCGTGTCGGCGGGGCATTCTCAGAGAGGGGTGGTTGTTCGTATGAAGAGGGGACATGGGTGAGGCGGGTGACGGCATCGAGTGTGTCGTATTCGTAGATTCGGCCACTGCCATCCAGATCCTGCTGTGCCACCAAGCGGTCCAATTTGTCCCAGCCAAACGTGTAGGACTCTTCATTCTCGTTAGTGAGTTGCAGTAGGCGACCATAGGTGTCATAGCGAAACTTCACGCTGTGCCCCATGGCATCTATACGTTCGACCAGACGGCCACTGCGGTCATAGCGAAATTGCAAGGTCTTTTGCGCAGGATCGATGTAGCGAGTCATTTGCCCTGCGCTATCGATCTCGTAGCGATCGCATCGTCCGTCGGGGCGTTCGCTTTCGATCAGGTAACCGCGTACATCGTAGTGAAAGCGTGTCTGTTCACCACGAGCGTTGATGGTCTGGCACAAACGACTATCGGCGTCGTAGTGATAGAGCGTCTGCGCGTTGCTGCAGTCGCGGAAGCGGGTCAACTGGCCTTGTGTGTTCCATTCAAGGAACTTGCGTTTCTCCAAGGCATCCGCGATGCAGGTGACGCGGCCTTCGGGGTTGTATTGGTACTGGGTCCTACGGCCAAGTGGGTCTTCTTCCCAAAGCAGGTTGCCATGTGTGTCATAGCCGTAACGTAGGATACGTCCTGCACCGTCGGAGACCTCGGTGGGTAGCGCCCAATGCTTCAGGTACTTGATGTGCTCGCTGCGTCCGAGCGGGTCGCGTGTCTCGATCAGGCGGCCGATATCGTCATAGTGATAGCGCCATTCACCACCTTGTGGGTCAATGCGCTTGGTCAGTTGGCCCGCGATAGTCTCTGCCTGCCAGCAATTGCCCAGAGCATCGATGTGCTTGTAGACCTCGTACAGCGGCCCCCAATAGTAGAGATCCTGACGCCCTAAACTGTCGGTTACCCGTGTTTCGCCACGCTCAAGGTCGTAGGTGAATTCGTACGCTTCGCCATCGCTTCCCCAGTGACGGACCACACGCCATTCGTGGTCAGGTTGCGGTTCAAGCAACGGTGGCAAGCGATAGGGTGTGCCGTCAGCACGTTCTGGCGTGGGCCGTTCCTCTGAAATGGCGAAACGTTCCCATTGGTATTCTCGGACAGCGCCGCTGGCCAGTTGGTGACTATTGAGGAAACCCTCTGCCGTGTAGGTAAAGCGCCGGACCTGTTGACCGCTTGCATCCAAGACTTCATGTAACTGCCCGTCGTTGGTGTAGCGGTAACTGGCCAACAACTCGTTGCGCTCGATACCCGGCGCATCACCTTTCTTGAGGAAAACCCGTGATACTTTGCTGACGCGGTTTGCGTGTGGGGAATCAAAATGCAGCTGTACGACGGTTTGGCCGTACTTATCATAGAGTGCTTGCAGACGCCCTTGGTTGTCGTACAGCACGTCGAGGACATTGAGGTTGCGGTCGCCAAGTCTTATGAGGCGTGAGCGGTGAGCATCATGGGGGTCGACTTCGAAGACGCGATAGAGCCCTTGGTGGATATCCTCCACGACCGTTTGGTTATTCTCCAACTGAAAGAATGCCAAACCATCCGTGACACTGACAAAGGCGTCACCCGTGTGGAGTCGTCCCAGCTCCAGGCGATTGCCTTCTTCATCGATGTAGAGCCACAGCTCACCACCCTGAGGGTGCGGGATACGAACGAGTTCGACTTCATAGGGCAAGCACCAGCCCATCCCGAACAGGCCACCTGTGCGCAGGTCCCTACTGTCATAGCGACGGGCCCACTGAATGCCTAGCAAACCAGGCAGACTGAAGTCGATGTCTTCCGGACCGTCCTGGAATTTGCTGCCGGTGGCGACGGCAACGGGGTTGCCCAATTTACAACCTTTGACGCGGCCAAAACGTCGTGAAATAAGTATCCCCGCAATGATTCCGGTGAACATCGCAATCTTGCTCTTGCCATTGCGAATATCCCGAACCGTCGCCGTTCCGCCACCAATGCGTACATTCGGCGATACCTTCTCATTCACATCGATCGTGGCATCGCAGGTGGTCTTGTCACCCGATCGCGCTGCAGGCTGGCCGTTGATGAAGACCTTGTCCGACCCTTGCGCAATATAGGTTTCGGGCATCGGGGGATGGCGGCTACATGAGATCTCATCCTTGCTCTTGTCTTGCGCGCCGGGGTCCTTTGGTGTGGTGACGGGCGGGTTGAAGACATCGCGGATCGCCATGGCCAAACCCACCACAGGCATCAGCAAGGACGTCGCCGCCATGGCCATCGAACCCACGTTCTCCAGAATCGAGGGTTCCGCTTGCTCGGCATCGGCCGCTCCCCCTCCTGGCGGCCCTGTGATACCGGCCGCGCGAGCGGCGGGCTTGCTGTTGATAAACACATTGCCTGACCCGCTTTTGATCTTTCCGAAAGGCTCGGGAGCGGCGACGCTGTTGCCAAGGTTGTCGCAAAAGCTGGATATCGCATCGCCGATGGTCTGGTTTTCACCAACCGAGAGGGTGCTCACTGCACCGACTGCCGCCCCTGCGACGATTCCGATGACGATGCCTGCTGCGCCACCGGTCGCTACGGTGCCCACAACCGCCAGGCTTACGGCGGCAGCTACGGCTGCTGTGGCGGCGGCATAAATAGCGACCTCGGCGACCGCGCTGACCATTTCGGCCAAGAGGGAGGAATGCAGTATTTCGTCGCCCTTCCGGGCGGCGTGAACGATCTGCGCCATGAGTTGTTAGCTCCAAGCTATTGAGTAGGTGTTTTTTTTCGCAGGCGTGGGCTTTAGTTGAATCGGAGCTTCTGCTTGATTGCCCGCCAGTGCTCGATGTCGTCGGTGTTCAATGGGGTTGGCTTGCTGTAGTTCAGTACCAGCAGCCGGTGCTGGCCTGGAATGAGACAGGCCGCCTGGAGCTGGAAGTGGGACTTGTTACCCACCATGAATTCAATGCCCATCTCGCGGGCTTCCACTGGCTGTTCATCCGCCCCCAAACGCGCGATCTTTGTGGGCGTGATGGTCATTGCCTTGGACTTTTCACGCAGCATTCGCAGCTGGTCTTCGATGGCCTCGTCCAACGTCTTGTCATCGGCGACAGGACTGCGGGCCATTACCAACGTGGTGTCTCGGGCACGGAAACGCAGCATGTTGAGCGTCAGGTCTTCAGGTACTTCTTCGCCTAGATTGAGGATCAGGTCGTGAGTCAGGTATTCCGTCATTGCAGGAGTCCTTTCGGAAGTTTGTTACATGCGGGAAGCGGGAGCTGCTACTCGAAATGCCCATCTACTTCAGTCTTCAAAGCACCACTATCGCGTCCATCCGCGGCGGCACCCGCCGCTCCGCCCTCAGGGTTAAGGTCGAGCTTCGCTGCGGGCGTGTTGATCTGTCCGGTTTGTTGCCCGGTGAGGTTGAAGGTCTCGCAGGTGATATTGAGCGTGCCGTTGGCCTGCATCTCGATCAGCGTCTTGCCGCACTTGAGGCGCAGGGTGTTGCCTGCTTCGATCTCGTAGTCACCGGCAATGAGGTCGTTTTTTCCGCCGCCCACTTTCAAGGTGTCGTTGGCTTTCACGACGCGCAGACGATTGCGGCCGATGGCAACAGACTCGTCCTGGCCAATGCTCTGGGTCCGATCAACACCGACTGTGAGGGACTGGTTGTTGTTGACCTGGGTGTTCTGGTCCTTCTGGGCGTGGATGAATACTTCTTCTTTGCCCAGTTCATCTTCGAAGCGCAGTTCGTTATAGCCGTCGCCTTTGTGGGTCTGGCTCTTGATGGTCATGCGGGTCTTGTGATCAGGCAGGTCGTAGGGCGGGAGCTGATCACCGCAATAGGTGCGCCCTGTGATCATCGGCTGATCGGGGTCGCCATTGACGTACTGGATGATCACGTCCTGGCCGATCCGCGGGATGGCCATCGAGCCCCAGCTACCACCGGCCCAGCCTTGTGATACACGTACCCAGCAGGAGCTGAATTCGTTGTTTTGGCTTTCGCGGTCCCAGGGAAAGCTGACCTTGACCCGGCCCCACTCATCGCAATAAATCTCTTCTCCCTTCGGGCCGACAACGGTAGCCATGTGCGGGCCGTCGATTCGCGGTTTTGCCAGTGGCGCAGGGCGCCATTCGGTCCGACCGGGAACCAGCACGGCGGTCTGCTCATAGCGCGTACTTGCATCGGAACTGGTGGCCTCTTCCTGCAGGCTGGTGAACTGGATACCTTTGTGGGTAACGGTGTTCACCCGCCAATGCTCATTGAGATTGTCACGAGGGTGCCCAGTCAGCGTGAAGCTCAGGCCCGGTTGCAGGCGAACATCGTCACCTTGGACTTCGGCAGTGCGTACATCATGGCGAAGCGCGGTGATGCGGTTTTCGGTGAACGGCTTGCCCACGGCATCGCGTTTATAGCGGCCCGGGTAATCAAAGTATTCGTACTCCTTGGACTGATGCTCCAGGAAGGGCCCTGGGGCTCTGTGTTCCTGGCGGTAGGCTGGGTTGGTAAAGGTGTAGTCGCGCTGAACCTGGCGAGCCGTGCGCACCTGCTCGCTGTAGCGCAAGCGACGAAGGCAGGGTATGGCTTGATCGCCACCGCTGTTGGCGTGGTACAAGACGATGTTGGGGTCTACAGGCTCGTCGTCATCAGAGAACTCCTCGTCTTCACCCTCGGTTTTGATGGCGCCATGGCTGATCAAGCCAAGGGACTGCAGGCGATCGGTGATGATCAGCTTGTGCAGCTTTTCACTGTGTGCGAAGCGGTAGACGAAGCCCTCTTCCGCAACAATACGGGCGATGAATGCCAGGTCCGTCTCACCGGCCTGAACGCAGAATTCGCGAACCTGATGGTCCATGCTGGCGCGCAGTTCGTACTGATTGATGCCCTGGCGCTGGAGCATAAGCTCAAGAATCTGCGGGACCGTCTTTTGCTGGAAGATGCGCCAGTTCGAGCGCAGGTTGGCACGGGCCAGTTGCGGCTCGACCAGCGCGTGGTAGTAGGTGCGGTAGGAGCCGCTTTCAGCCTGGCTGAAACGGCTGACGAGTCCGTGCACATACCGTACTGGTTGCTCCTTTTCCCAGATGGTGAAGAGCACGGGTTTGTCGAGCAGGTGGCCGAAGTCGATATCGTTATCGAAGCTGATCAGTTTCAGCTCCAGCTCGAAGGGTGTGCTGATCCCTTCTCGGAGTTCGAACGACACCACTTCGAATACAGCTTTGCCAACGAGCGGCTGGAAGCTGTAACGCAAGTCAGATTGGCTAGGCATGAGAAGTCCTTGTCCGCCGTCTGAAAATTCGAAAGCCCCTGGCAGGGCTTGCCTGCCAGGGATGTTCAGGCGGGTCAGACGATCGGTTTGCGCCAGTCGTCGGAGCCTTCGGTACCTGCGGTTACGTGGGACCATGTAATCTTGCGGTACGCCATTGATACCTCGATCAATTGGGTGAAATCAGCGTTCTCCTTGTTTTGTGCATGGGGCAGAGTGGTATTGATGTCGACAATCGTGGCGTCTTCCAGCTTGGTGGTGAAGAAGTGCTCTTGCTTGCCTTCCACCGAGGTGCGGTACCAGTTGATCTCCACGGTCGGCAGCATTTCACCGCTGGCCAACGCCTGGTACATAAGTGGTGTCGCCTTGTTCAGCGAGCTGGTGAAGATGAACGGCTTGTGCACGCGCTGGCCGGCGGGCTGGCCGCTTTGCGGGTCTGTGGGCACGGTAACTTGGTGCTTGATTTCCTGAACCATGATTTTATCTTCATGGCCTTGCTGGTAAACATTGCCGACGGAGTCAGCGGTGAATGCGCCAGCAGTGATGAGGCCTTGAGTTTGGCCAGTGATTGTGATGTAGGCGGGTGTTGGCATGGCAGTCTCTCCTGCGTCCATGTGGATAAGCACGCGCACTCAGGGTGGCGTGGCCATCGGGAGCGATGGGCTTGTCAACGAAGCAAACGCCTCGCTAATTCGTTGAAATCAGTTGCGCCGTATACCGGCTTGCTACTGCTGCAAAATGCCGTTTAGCGACTCCAGCACCTCGGTGGTAATCAGGTGCAGTCGGTAGCTGTAGATGCTGTAGGCCACCGCCATGGCGAGGGCGGAGAGTGCGAGCGGGCTCCACCAAGGCCATTGCCGATTCATGCGGAAGTTGCGCGGGGCGACGTTGGTGTACGGATCGCAGACGGTCTCTGGTGTCGGGCCGCGCAGCTCGCGAATGATCCCGTGGAGTTGATGTATCAATGCGTTGAGGGACTCTTCGCCTTTCGGCGCGATGGCGTACTTGCCCTTCAAACCGAGGCACAGGGCGAAGTACATGAACTCCAACACGTCTTGGTAGCGCGTGGGTTCCTGCATGAGGCGGGAGAGCACCGTGAAGAACTTCTCTCCACCCCAGGTTTCGTCGTGGAAGATGCTGAGCAGGGGTTCATGGCTCCAGCAGCTGGTCTTTCCCCAAGGCCTGTCCATGACGGCTTCATCGATGAAAAGGCAAAGACCGTAGGAGTACGCCAGCAACTGAGCGGGTTCGTAGCCGTGCTGGCGCATTTCCTCGCGAATATTGTCGATCTGGTTGCGCACCTGCTGGTGCACGTCCTTGATGTTGGGCAACGCATCCAGGGTACGCAGGCGTATCACCAGGCCGAACAGCGGCGCGGCGGCATCCAGCATCAGGTTGGCGTATCCGCCACGCAGCTGAAAATCTGGGTCTGCCGCGTACCCTAGAGATTCGTCCTTTGCAGTGTTGGCTTCCTCGGTCTCACTCTGTTCGGCCTCATCATGGGCGCGTGCTTGCGTTTCTTGTGCTTTCTTCCTGGCTCGCTGAATCGACGCCACTACGCTCTGGCTGACATCATCCTCATTGCTGAAATCCCCTGTCATTTCTGTTCCCCCCTGATCGCCCAGAACTGCAGCTCCAACCCAGGGAAGTCCCCTGCAACATGAATCCCAAAGCCATTGGCTGTTTTCATGCACGCCCACGCCGGGTCACGCCGGTCCAGCTCGAAATAGCTGAAGCCTGCGTGGAAGGGCAGGTCGCGAGGTGCCACCGGCAAGGCGTTCAAGGGAATGCCGGGCAGTTGCAGTTGCACCAGATCCTCCAGTGCTTCGAGTGAAGTGATCTTGGCTTTCTGAATGAACATTTGGCGCAACGCCTGGGGTGGCAAATCGGCGCGCACGGCCAGGATGAAGGTGGCCTCATCGATCAACCGGCGGTCCTCCAGCGCGGCTGTCATGACGCCGTACTCCAGCGTCTCCAGCGGCAGCGAAACGGCGCGTGGTTGCAGGACCGTGCTCAGTGCCCGGCGTAGCGTGTCCTCCAGCGGCTTGAAGGAGGTGCGCAGCGCGGTGTGGTGATACGCCGGGTGTTCCTGCGGCAATCTGCTTTCGTCGGTAAAGGTCACTAACTCGCCACAAGCCTGGCTCATGCACAGGTAGAGCTGTTCTGGATGAGTCTGGCCTTGCCTGGCCAGATGCTGGAAGCACGGCCACCAGCGGTTCATGGCCTGCAGCAGGTTGAAGTCGCGAATGTCAGCGATACCGGACTGCCCCGAGGCGCCAATGCGGGCGGCGAGGTTACGTGCGCGCTCGCGCAGGGAGTTGGTGATTTCTTCAAGGAAGCGTTGCAGCGCTGGCACGGCGCGCACCGAAACGCTGGTGGGATAGAACCCTTCATCCAGCTGCAGGCTACCATCGGGGCGCCGCTCCAGAATGCGTGCCAAGGCCAACCGCGTGTAGGCGCTGCTGTCGTCGGCCTTGCGTTTGAGCTGCAGGTTCGGCACCGCCAGGTCGACCTGAACCAGATCGCCGTCGGCGCTGTGGGTGTCCTTGATCTCCTCGGTCTGGGCGCTGTAACGGAAGTTGGCGGCATTGTCGGGCCAGCTCACCTCGCGACCGCCCTCGGTACGCAGCGGCAGGCACAGGTAGATCTCGCTGTCCTTGGCGCCGTCGTCTTCGATTTCCAGCGGTGGCGGGGGCGGCAGGTCTGCTGGTATATCGAACACCGTGCCGTCCGGCATGATGCCCCGTGCACGGGTGATAGCGATTTTGCCCAGGCTCAGGTACTCGTCGTTCAACTGCAGCTCGCTGAAGCCATAGAAGGCTGCGTTCAGGCTGCCGAGGCGTTGATGCAGGGCCGCTTCGGCGGCACGGGTAGCTTGTTGGAAATGCTGCGGTTTGACGAACAGGCCTTCAGGCCACAGGACGGGGTTACGTGAACTCATGAGCGCTCCGTGTCAGCGTGAGTAATCGAGAAGGGCAGGATTGCAGGCGCCATCAGTCCTCCTCCTTGAGCAGGACCTGCGTGTCGTTGAGCAACACCGACAGGATGATCTGGTGGCCGCGGGGCGGAATGCGCAGCACTTGGCTCCAGGTGGCGTTTTCCTGGTTCCGGTAGTCGGCGATCACCGCAACGAAGCGCGTTTCGGGCTCGATGGGTGCAAAGGGGATGAACTTGAACTGGCCAGGTCGCAGCAGGTAATCGTCATCGCGGATGTAGGTGTTTCGCAGCGCCTTGGCAGGGTCCTTGTCCAGCAGTTCGTAAACACTGTTGCGCAGGAACGAGTCGTCGCGCAGTTGCAGGATCTTGATGGCCATGGGCGTAGCGACGGGCTCGGCAGCCACGGTGGTGGTGCGCGGTAAGGTCAGCACTACGGTCGGGTCGTCGTAGCTACCGGGGGCACTTTCCTCCAGGGGGGAGCGTGCGGGATCCTCGCCATCGTCGACTGGCATATCGACGGGTGACATAGCTGGGAAGTGTTCCTGAAGGTACTCGAACAAGGCCCCGACTTTTTCGGTCAGCACGTAGGGGTCACCTGCGCTCAGGCTTACGGCATAGGGGCTGGGCTCGATGACTGACTCCAACTCGGACGCCATCTCAAGGCTGTTCGGATTGCCATTGAGTGTCGGGCTGGCATTGATGCTGAACGCAACTTGGGTGGGGTGGTCCTTGGGTGGGCCGACGGGTACTGAAGGATCCATGACCACTTGGCCAATTTTGCTCAGGGAGGTGCAACCGGAAAGTCCGAGAAGCGCAACCAGCAGTCCGGCCACGAAAGAATGACGCGTCATGGGCGTTCTCCTGCAATCAGGTGTTCCAGCGGGCTCTCTTGCGCTGGCCCTGTCGCGGTGTCCAGTGCTGCCAAGGGATCGTTGCCGATACCTGGCGCGAAGGCTGAGCAGATGTCTGCGACAGCCTGCTTGGCGCCTGAAGTGGGTTGCCAAGCGTTGGCTGGAGCATCCAGTAGCCAGTGATCAAGGGTGCTCTGTTCAGGACTGAACAGGTCTTCCAGTGAGCGGGCATCGGCCTGTGAGAACTGAACCTGCAGTCGATAGGCGCCAATGCGCAGTTGGTCACCTTCAAGCAGACGCCTGGCGGTGCCCGACCCCACGCTGTCGAGGCTGTCGTTCAGGTAGGTACGCTGACAACGGTCAATGACGCAGAAGCTGCCCTCGATCCAGCGAATCTCGCAATGGACCGGTGCAATGGTCTGCTCACGATCGTTGATCAGCCACGTGGCCCCGGCGCTGCCGAGGGTGCCGCCTGTGCAATCGAACTGATGTCGGGCAGTGACGTTGTGCTGCAGCTGATCAAGGTTGGTGATGCTCAAGGTCAATGTGCTCATGAGCGCCCCCGGAACCGCACGACAGGGCTGATCTGGCCGTGACGGTCATCGACAAAGCTGGTCCAGCCCAGGTAGGCGCCTTGGCTGCGATGCAGGCAGAAGGGGGACAGTGCGTTCTGCTTCAGGCGCAGCTCCAGGTCGTAGGCCAGGCCGTCACGCAACAGGAAGTCGATCAGTGCTCGCAAGCGGTTGAAGTTGATGCCGCTGGGCAACAGGTCACGTAACTGTTCCTGATCGAGCTCGCTGATCACGATGGTGAACTTACTGCTGCGGGTGCGTGTGCGGCTGCCGACCATGAAGGAGCTGCCCAGCTCGCCATTGCTGCGGCCAAGGCTGACCAGTTGCCTGGCCGTGGTGGGGACCGAGCGGGTTTCGAACTCGCGGATGTGCACCTGCTTCAAGTCGAAGCAGTGGGCGATGATGCCGGCAACGGTACCCGGTGCACGGCTGCGGCTGGCGATGACCCCGGCGAAACTGAGCAACCGGCTCCAGGGCAGCGCGGTGTCGCCGCGCAGTTGTTTGTCATTCAACCCGAGCAGGGCAAAAATGTACTGCGAGAAGCCATCGGTCGCGCCCGGCTGGAAGCGGATGTAATAGCGGTATTTGCGCCAGATGCGGTGCAGCAGGCTCAGCAGGTAGTGATTGAAGAAGTCGAAGAAGGCCGGCCGCACACCGATGCCGTGGGCGTGCTCGTACGACACTTCTTCCAGGTAGTAGGTTGGCAAGGGCGAGTCTGTGCCGTGCAGCCCCATGAAGGTGGTGCACACGCGATAGCGGTCTTCTGCTTCAGGGATGCGTTCGGCCTTGTACACGTCGGACACGGGAAAGGTCAGGCGCGGGTCGCTGGCAAGCCGCACGCGCAGCCGGGTGGCGGGGTCGGGCCAGCGCGGTTCCAGATCATCCCCGTGCAAGCCGTGCAGGCGCTCCAGCAACTGGAAGAAGTTGTACTGGTGCGCCTCGGCGAGCAGCTTGTCGGCTAGATCAGCGGTTGTTTGCCGGTCTGGATGGGCCATGTGTAGTGCTCGTTATTGGTGGTGTTGATCACTTCCAGTTGGTGGAAGGAATTGATGCTGGCGTACAGGGCGAAGAAGTGCGCGAGCACGCAACCGAACAGGTACAGGTCGCCTTCGCAGAGGAATGCGTTTTGATCCAGCTTCAGCCGTGTACGCAAGCCGCGAATGGGCTGGCCCTTGATCAGCCAATCTAGGGGGTCTGTTTGAACATCCCGGATGCCATCGAGGCGCTTGCGGGTGGTGCGGGTTTGTTGGATGTCATGCAGGGCGGCGAAGTCATAGGCTTTGATGACCGCTTTCAGCGGCTCGGCCGAGAGCAGCGACAGGTAGTTGAGCGACATGTTGGAGATCAGGGCCCATTGCAGCTGGCCGTCCAGTACCGGCCGATAGGGGCGGGTGGGAGCACGAAGGTTGGTGTAGGTGGCCAGGGGAGGCGTGACTTCGGAAATCACATTGATGTCATCGACGGTTAACGCCATCGGCAGGTCGCGGTTGGTACAGGTCAGGTCGATGGACGCTGTTTCCAGTTCGCCGATATAGGCGTTGGCGTCGGCCCGTACGAACGCAATGCGGTGCGTGACACCCTCGCCCCGCAGGGAGTCTTCAAGCGTGTAGCGGTAGTACAGCGCCGTGCGCCCTTGTACATGCTCGATCTCATGGGCGAACGACTCGAAGGGGCGGAAGGTTCGCAGGTGTTCCCCGGTACTGCCGTCTGCCGTCGTACGGGTGCTGATGACCTGATCGACACTGAAGATTTCATAGGCGTGCGGCTGCTCGCCTCGGGGGGTAAGCTCGACTTGGGCGGACCGGTTGGACAGGTCGATAGGCTCGGCGCTGTGGCTGAACAGGTTTACCGCAGGGGTGCAGAACAGGCTGAAATCGGTGCTGCTGACACGTAGCGAATCAGGTAACTGGCGGGTGAAGTGAAATTCGAGGCCGACCTGCTGAGTCGCCTGGTCGGGCCAGACCTTCTCCAGCCCGGTTACGTTGAAGAAGTGGAAACGCTCAGGAAATATGAAGTACTCCTGCAGAATCCGGTAGCCGTCGAAGACGTTCTGTGGGTAAGGCAGCAACGCTTCGTCTGGATTGAAACCGGGGAAGACGATGCTGCCGGCCGGCAGCCGGCGGACCTCGCCATTGACGGTCACTGCGACATGCTTGAGGTATTGAGCAATCCACAGGTACAGCGTGCGGGCCGTTTGGGTATCACCGCTCAGATGAAAATCGAGGCTGGCGCAGCCCAGGGTGTTCAATGGCCGCTCGACCAAGGTGTGCAGATCGAGCCGAACCACCGAACTGTCGAGTGTTTGGGTCGCGCCCACCGACTTGATCTCGAACGGGTGAATGTCGACCGACGTGCAGGTCCGAAATTCGCAGGGCACACCGTCCACGGGTCTGGAGAACAACCGCGAGCCCTTGGCAATGCGCTGCGACTGGCTGAGCGCCTGCTTGCGAGGCGTAAACTGAATGATCGTGGCGCTTGGCAGAGGACGCAGGTAGTTGGGCCACAACAGCTGCAGCATCGGGTGCGTCAGCTCCGGCAGGTCGTCTTCCAGCTTGAGCCGAAGCTTGGCCGTCAGGAACGCAAAGGCTTCCATCAGGCGTTCGACATCCGGGTCGCTCCCCCCCTTGCCGAGCAATCGGGCAAGTTGTGGGTTGTCATGGGCGAAGTCGTTTCCCAATTCATGCAGGTAACGCAACTCTTCGCTGAATCGATCCTTGAGTGACATGGGTCACCTCACGCGGGTGTGGCGGTTATGGCCGTTGACCAGCAACTCCAGTTGCAGCTGCTCCGTGTGGTTGTTGACCTGTACGTGGCAGTCCAGCCTGAAATGCAGCTCCAGCGGGGCATGGCAGTCGGGCACGGCCTTGAGCGTTCGCACGTGCACACGCGGCTCAAAGCGCTGAAGGGTGCGGCGGATGTCTGCGCCCACTTGCTTGAGGAGGTCGCCACTGCTGACGTCGTGCCCGTTGAAGTCACGCAGGCCCAGCTCAGGGCTGCTTTTTGAGCAACCCTGGCGAGCGTTGAGCAGCGTTTCGAGGTGGCACTTGATGGCGGCGAACTTCTGGGAGGCGTTCTCCTGTCGGGAGGGTTCGCGGCTTACTGACTGATCCACCTTCAAACGACTGAAAAGACTCATTGCGTGTCGAGCCGACCGACCAGGGAGATCTCGAAATTCGCCCCCATGTACTTGAAGTGCGGGCGCACGGCGAGCGAAACCTGGTACCAGCCCGGATCGCCGGCAACGTCCGAAACCTCGACTCTTGCAGCGCGCAGCGGGCGACGGCTACGCACATCGGCTGACGGGTTTTCCTGGTCGGCGACGTATTGCTTGATCCATTTGTTCAGTTCGGACTCAAGGTCGCGCCGTTCCTTCCAGCTGCCGATCTGTTCGCGTTGCAGCACCTTGATGTAGTGAGCCAGGCGGTTGACGATGAACAGGTAGGGCAGCTGGGTGCCGAGCTTGTAGTTGGTCTGCGCTTGCAGACCTTCTGGGGTCTTGGGGAAACTCTTGGGTTTCTGCACCGAATTGGCGGAGAAGAACGCGGCGTTGTCGCTGTCCTTGCGCATGGTCAGGGCGATGAAGCCCTCTTCGGCCAGCTCGAACTCCTTGCGGTCGGAGATCAGGACTTCGGTCGGAATCTTGGCCTGCAGCTGACCCAGGGACTCGTACAGGTGCACCGGCAGGTCTTCGACGGCACCACCGGACTGGGGGCCGATAATGTTCGGGCACCAGCGGTAGCGGGCAAAGCTGTCGTTGATACAGCTCGCCAGTAGGAAGGCAGAGTTACCCCACAGGTAGTTGTCGTGCCGGCCGTCAATGTCCTCCCGGTAGTGATAGCTCTGAACCGGATTTTCTTGCGGATGATAGGCAGAGCGGAGCATGAAGCGAGGTCCGGTCAGCCCAGCATGACGGGAATCCTCGCTTTCACGGAACGCGCGCCACTTGGCGTGCCGCGGGCCGGCAAAGATGTCCTTGATCTCCTTGAGATTGGGGAGTTCTTCAAAGCTGCTCAAATTGAAGAATTCAGGAGAGGGCGCCGCGAGAAAAGGTGCGTGTGCCATGGCGCCGACCGAGGCCATGTAACTTAGCAGTTTGATATCTGGAGAAGAGGGCCCGAAGCTGTAATTGCCGACCATTGCTGCAACGGGTTCACCACCAAATTGGCCATAACCTGCGGTGTAAACATGCTTGTAGATGCCACTGCAGGTAATGTCGGCTGCATTTTCAAAGTCATCGAGCAGGTCGTCTTTGCTGACATGCAAGACGTCAAGCTTGATGTTTTCGCGGAAGTCTGTTCGGTCAACCAAAAGTTTGAGGCTGCGCCACGCGGATTCAAGTTTCTGGAACTCAGGCTGGTGCAGGATGGCATCCATCTGTTTGCTGAGCACTCGATCCAACTCCGCAATCATTTGATCGACACGGTGTTTGTTGATTAATTGATCTGGGTCATGGCTTTTAAGGATTTCGGCAATAAAGGCAGATACACCCTGGCGAGCGACTTGATAACCCTCTTGAGTGGGCACCAACTTGGTTTCCGCCATGATCTGGTCGAGCAGGGTGGCGTTGCTCAGCGTTTCGGTCATTGTTTCAACCGCGACGGTCGTGCTGTTTTGCTTCGGCATGGGGACGCTCCGTTGTCTCAGTCTTCTTTTGGCGCTTCAAGCACCAGGTCCAGTTCCTGGGCCAGTTGTTTGCGCGCGTGCTCGTCGTTTAGCAGGTGCTGCAATTGCTTGCGGAACGTGGGCACGTTGCCCAGCGGGCCTTTCAGGGCGACCAATGCTTCGCGAAGCTCCAGCAGCTTGTTCAGCTCCGGGACCTGGCGGGCGATGCTGTCTGGCCCGAAATCGTTGATGGACTTGAACTGCAGGTTGATCGCCAGTTCCGCATCGGGGGCTGTGCTGAGCACGGAGGGTACGGACAAGGCCAAGTTGACATCGGCATCGTTCAACACATTGTTGAAGGTGTGTTTATCGATGCGTATGACCGAGCGGTCTTCCAAAGCGCGCGTGTCATCAAGGCCGAAATCACCCAGCACCAGCATCTTATGCGGCAGCTCAACTTCGGCTTGCTCATCGCCGTTGGCGGGTACGTACTTAATGTTTATGCGTTCTTTGGGTGCGACGGAACCGGATGATTTGGTCATGGGTATATATCCTTGCTAGCGCCAGGCTTATAGGTAGGATGGGTCCTACAGGTTGACGTTTAATATTAAACGCGTGCTGCTCAAGATTTCGAGGCTTGAATGTCGTGTTGCTAAAAACCATGCGCTTAAAAAATGCCGTGGGTCGAGTTTAAATATGTAACAGAATAATTTCTTGTATGTATCTGTCTCCGTGTACTAGCCTCTTTTCGCTGTTGGGTGGTCGGGTGATTGCCAGTGCGCGTGCTTAAGAGAGTTGAAATGGGATGAATGTTCGATATGCAAATGGAGTTTGGCTCTTACTGCTGTTTTGCTCGACGCCCGCCTTAGCGACGGAATCGCGGGACTGTCCGCGAATCGTGTCCAATGTTGAGCGTTTGGCGTGCTTCGATGAGGCGGCGGGTACCCTGGGGCTCACGACGAATCGACAGTGGTCAGCACAGGAGCAAGATGCGCCCACGTTGCGCCGCGTGATGGCCCAAGAGCAGGGGCGCCCGCCAGAGGACCTGATGTTTCGTCTCAGTTCCGGGGACGACGGTGTGATGATTTCAGCTCCTGCAATTGTTTCGGCCAGACCTCAGCCCTACTTGGTGATCAGTTGTGTGCAGAGCATCTCCAGACTGCAGCTGGTTACCGCGCATCCTATCGACACAGGCCGTGTCAACGTGCGCCTGCGTGGGGAGCGCGGTGCAACCACCACCAGGCCATGGCAGGTGATGGAGAACGGCCAAGTGCTCGATGCCGGGCGAGGCCTACCGGGTATCGAGCAGATCAAGCAACTGATTGGGGCTCATCGCATTCACGTCGAGAGCGACAACCCAGCCGTTGACGGCCTGGTTTTCGACGCTCAGGGGTTGGATCCACTCATCGATGAGGCGCGCAAAGCATGTCGCTGGTAGCCGAGGTCACCGCACAGGAAATTACTCGGTTGCTTGCCCCCATCGACGCGCAGAACCCTGCCGGCCTGTTCGACGTGGAGGACGAAACGTACCAGGCCATTGACCAGGAGATGGTCAAGCTGGGTGGGCTGCAGGAGTCTTCCATCGACTGGGCCTACATCGAAGAAGCGTCCCGTCAGTACCTGGGTGAGCAGTGCAAGCATTTGCGCATCGGCGCGCATCTGAGTGCCGCCTGGCTGCGCAGCCGATGCTGGGAGCGATGGGGTTTTACCTTGGCAATGCTCGCTGGCCTAATCGAACAGTATTGGGAAGGCTCATACCCGAAACCTGGCCCTAAAGGCTTCCTGGGCAAACGCAAGCTGGTTGCCCTGATGCTCAATCGTTTGATCGAAGCGCTGCCACGGCTGGACCGCTTCACCTACAGCCCTGCTCATGCGGCGGCGGCCCAGGACGCGTTGCAGCGTTTGCAACAGCAGCAAGCCGCTGCGCAGCTGGATGAAGCAGCCCTGGGCGAACTGACGCGCCTGCTTGGCAAACACACAGAGCTTGCCAACGGCGTGGACGAGTCGGCCACGGTCAAGGCCTCTGCGGCGAGCATCAAGCCCGTACCGCTGGCCGAGGTCGTCGCTACACCGATGCCGCGCGTATCGCTAGGCAACGAGCGTGAGTCACGAAGGGCCGTGCTGTCTATGGCCGAGCAGATCAATCAGCAGGACCCGTATGACCCGACCGGTTACCAGCTACGGCGGTTCGGCTTGTGGGCCCATATCCAGGCGGCGCCTCAAACCAAGCAAGGCAACCGCACAGAGCTGATGGCAGTGCCTCAGGATATTGCCAGTGATTATGAAGAGGCCATTTCGAGCAGCGCGATTGACGCGGTATTGCTTCTGCGGATCGAAAAGAGCGTGACGGCTTGCCCCTACTGGATACGCGGCAGTTTCCTGGCGGCAACCGCTGCCACGCGGCTGGCCATGGGCGAGGTGGCCGAGGCCATTCGCGCTGCGACTGCGCGGTTCGTGCAGCGCATGCCAGCGCTGCAGCAGCTGTGTTTCAGCGACGGCAGGGTATTTGTCGATGACCAAAGCCTGGCGTGGCTCAAGGGTACACAAGGTACATCCGATCAGGGGGCGGCCACCCATGAGTTTGTCAGCCTGCGCGAAGAATTAGTCAGCCAGCTGGAAACGGGCGGCGTGGAGCCGGTTTTGCTCAGGTTGCAGGGGATGCAGGCGGAGCTCCACGCCCCCCGCGAACGCTGCCATACCACCGTCATTGCAGCTGACCTGTTGGCTGCTCGGGGCGTGTCCTGGTTGGCCCGCGACTTGTGCGCAGGTGTAGCCAGAACGATGCAGGAAACCACCGCAAGCGCCTGGGAACCGGAGGTGTTTCAACGTCTTCAGCAGTATGCGGCACCGCACATGCAGACTGATCGGAACAAGGAACGGGAGTCACGATGAATCAACTATGGAAGCACCTAAAACGCTGGGGCTTGCCCTTGGTGACCCGTATCGGTCTGGCCATGCCGCTGCTGCTCGGGCTGGGGGCTGCACTGATGCTCGTTGCCATCTGGTGGCTCGGTCCGCAATGGACGTGGCGTGAGCAGCAGCCGTTGTCCAGCGTGGCCCATCGAGGGCTGGCAAGTCTGGTGCTCGTGTTGGTACCACTGCTGTGCTGGCTTGTTGTGCTGCGCAGGCGTTTTCGCCGCTTGCAGGCAGAACGCAATCAGGCAGTGGCCGCCGAACTGGACCGAGCGTTGCCGTTCGTTCAAGCGCAAGAGAAGGCGTTGGACCAAGGGCTTTCGCGGTTTCTGCACAATGCGGGTGGGCGACGCGCCTTGTACCGATTGCCCTGGTACCTGGTGTTGGGCGACCAGCAGGCAGGCAAGACCAGCTTCATCGACCGTACCGAACAAAGCTTCTCTCTGACCCGCATCGACAAGGCACAGGCGCGCGGCCGACAAGCGCAAACGCTGGCCTACCCGATCGGTTGGTGGGTCAGCAACGATGCGGTGATCATCGATCCTCCGGGCACTTTCATCAGTCAAGCATCGCGGTCAGTTCTGTCAGCCGAGGAAGCAAACGCATCGCAAGTTCCTCCCGCCACTCCGGCCAGGTTGTGGCAGCACTTGTTGGGTTGGCTGCTGCGCAACCGCAGCCAGAGAGCCCTCAACGGCTTGCTGTTGGTCGTCGACTTGCCTGCGCTGTTGCATGGCACGCCTGAGCAACGTGTCGCCTTGGCGCATGTGCTGCGCACGCGGCTGTATGAAGTGAGTAGCCAGTTGGGTTCGCGCCTGCCGCTGTATGTGGTACTGACCAAGTTCGATCTGCTGGACGGTTTTGACCAGCTGTACGCCGGGCTTCCCGCTGGCACGCGGGAAAAGATGCTGGGCTTTACCTTCAAACTGAATGCGGTCGGCACGTTCGATGCCTGGCTGGATGAATATGGCGATCATTACGATCGGTTGATCAGTCAGTTGTTTGAGCAGGTGGTGGACCGACTCGATGGAGTAGGCGGTGCGCCACTGCGAGCTCGCTTGTTCTCGTTACATGCCCAGTTGATCGGGCTGCGCCCGATACTGTTGGGCTTTCTGAAAGAAACACTGGCAAGCGATCGTTTCACTACGCCTGCCTTGGTGCGTGGCGTGTACTGGTCTTCGGTCGTGCAGCAGGGCGACATGCTCAATGCGTTCGTGCGTGAGGCGGCACAACCCTATAAGACGGAACTCCCCCTGCGTGAGGGCAAGGCGCAAGGCAAGGCGCTGGCCTATTTCATCCAGCACGCGTTCAGACGGGTCATCTATCAGGAAGCCGGCCTTGCCGGGGACAACATCAAAGTGGCGCGCAGCAAGCGCCAGCTGCTCTGGGTCGGCTCCGCTGTGGGCGTCCTGGCGGTCTGTGTCGGCCTCGCCAGTTGGCAGCGCTACTTTGATATCAATGGTGCCAAAGCCGCCAACGTGCTTGCCAAGAGTAAGGAATACAGCCACCACGAAGTGGACCAGCGTTTGGATCCGACCGGGCGCAACCTGCTGGGGCCGTTGGACCAGATCCGCGATGCCGTTTCGGTGTTTGGTGACTATCGTGCTGCGTGGCCGGGTGTTGCTGACCTGGGGTTGTACCAAGGGCGTGCCATCGGCCCTACGGTCGACGAGGCCTACCTGAGCTTGCTTTCCAAACGCTTCCTGCCGGCCTTGGCCAGTGGTGTGATTGATGCCATGAACGCGGCGCCCCCAGGCAGTGAGCAGCAGATGGCTGCACTCAGGGTTTACCGCATGCTGGAGGATCGCCAGAACCGCCGGCCCGAATGGGTCGAAGACTGGATGGCACGCCAGTGGCAGCAGCGGTTCCCAGGGCAGGGGCAACTGCAACGCGACCTCATGCAGCACCTGAAGTACGCATTGGCCTATGCCGATACCGAACTGCCACAGTACAACCAGCGTATCGCCGAGGTGCAGCAGGTTCTGCGCAAAGTACCCCTGCCAGAGCGGGTCTATGCGAGCCTGAAACAGCAGGCCGCGGAACAGTTGCACACCGGTTTGGATCTGCGTCAGCAGGTGGGGCCGGCCTTTGATGTGGTGTATCAGTCAACTGGCAGTTCCAGGAAGGACGATGACGTCTTGCTGGCATCGATGCTCACCGCCAAAGGCTTCAAGGATTACTTTGAGCCGCGCAGTCAGCGGTTTGCCGACATGGCGATGATCGACCAATGGGCACTGGGCGAGCGCGGCCAGCTTGATTACTCGGACGCTGACCGGGAGGCGCTGAGCGAGCGGCTGCGCAACTTGTACAGCGCCGATTTCATTGACAGTTGGCGGCGTGCCTTGAACGCAATTTCGGTGGCTGACTTCCGCGATCTGGATCATGGGGTGGCTATCCTGCAGCAGTTCACCGGTCCAACGGCCCCGCTGCAGCGGCTGCTGGATACAGTAAGGGACAACACATCACTTTCATCACCCGTGGGCGTTGAGTCCCCTGCAGAGACCGACGCGTTGCGACCGAACAGTAGCAACCCCGAGCAACAGCAGGCATGGGCTATTCAGCGGGCTTTTGCCGGGCTGAGTGCCATGCTACAGGCAACCGGTGAGAAACCCAGCTACTACGATGAAACCCATGGCGCCATCGCGGCCGTGCACGACTATGCCAAGGCGGTGCAAGACAGCCCCGACAGAGGCAAGGCTGCACTGCAGGCCGTGCATCAGCGATTCTCGATGACAGGGCAAGACCCGATCGGCACCCTGCAGCGGGTGGCCACTGGCATACCGGAGCCCATCAACCATCAGGTCAGGAAGATTGCCGATCAAACAGCACAAGTGCTGAATGTCGAAGCCCTACGCGAGCTGGAGCGGCGCTGGGATGCTGAAGTGTTTAGCTTCTTCCAGCAGCGGCTGGCAGGACGCTACCCCTTCGTGGTGAGGGCACCCGATGCCTCACTGGATGATTTCGAGGCTTTCTTCGGGCCGAAAGGGCGGCTACAGCAGTTTCATGATCAGTACCTCAAGGTCTTCCTGAAGGATAACCTCGAAGCCCTGCAAGCCGGCCAGCAGGGGCAATCACTGATCCGCAGTGATGTGCTCGAACAGCTGGCGCGAGCAGATCGTATCCGCGAGACCTTCTTTGATCAGCGCGGCAACCTGAGCGTGCAGTTCAGCATCGAGCCGTTGGGGTTGAGTGCCAATCAGCGCACAAGCTTGTTGGACCTGGACGGCCAACTGATTTCCTACACCCATGGCCCGAGTCAGATCACCGGTATCGTCTGGCCTAATACTTTGGGACAGCAGGTGCGCAGCAACCTGACCTTGCTCAGGCAGAACGGCAATAGCAGCAGTCTGGAGTACCGAGGGCCGTGGTCGATGTTCCGCTTGCTCAGCCGTGGATCGCTCAACGGGCGTACGGCAACCAGCGTAGACCTGAGCTTCAGGACGGGCGACGGCGTGATGCGTTACAGGCTCAACGCGGAGAAGGCCTTCAACCCGATCACGCAAGAACCTTTCAAAGGCTTCCAGTTGCCGAGGAGGCTACTCCAGTAGCGGCGCTGGCGGAGAACTTCAGCGGACGAACCTGCAAGATCCGTGATGGTTGAATTATGGCGTGTATTTATAAGCTTTCTAAGTCGATAAATGCTTTGGGAAGAGGCAGGGTAGGGTGTGCTGCGTGCAAGGTGTGCGTGGTTTGATCATGAGTTTTAGTTTTTGAACTTGGCCATTGATAAAGAGTGTGATTTGTATTTGCTCAACTATAAGGAAAGCGATGGAGGTGTGGATGAGTGGGGGTAAGGTGAAACCACGAATGTTGAATGGTGCATCCGAAGAAATGTGGTCTGGACGCTTTAGGCTGATTGACCGAGATACGGGGCTTCCCATTTCAGGATTCAAGGTTCGAGTTATTTCCTCGTCGGGGAACAATGCTTGTGATACAACTGATGAAGAGGGTTATACAAGATGGGTGAGTTGTGCTCCGGCGGGAGTGTTGCGGATTATTAAGGATGAAGGGGAGCTATCTTGAACTCTTCGCCCATGGGAGGTGTGTCGCCGATGGGGGCGACAACGCGGGTTGGCATAAATGAGCCGAAGCTTGATGATGCAGATAAAAAGGTATTGTGTGCAGCTATTTGCTTTTGTGAGGCGAAACCTAATGTAAGCGTTGATGGTAAGAACTTGAAGCAAAGCTGTGTTGAGGGGAGGCTTAATAATCTGGATGCTGTTTTCAAGTCGCATGGAGGTCGAAGCCCATACCGTCCGGAGGTGAGTTATGATATGACCAAAACTCCGCCTGCACCAATTTTGAACAAAGATGGCGTTGAGACGCACGCTTGGATTCCTGGGTGGATTAAGAAATATTGGCATGACGATCCGGAACATCCCCCATTCAAGGCCGGGGCCGGAATGATACGTCGTCCGGATGTGGTTATACTGATAAATCCAAGGGAAGCGCCGGTCCAGGAAAATATAAAAAAGGTAATTGAAATGAAATTCCCTCCGGATGAGTATGATGTGGAGCAGATTGATGACTATCAAAGAATTACGGGGGATCCGGGTAAGGTTGAAGTGTTGGGTCCAGAGGATTGTGATTGTAGTCAGGTTGAAGAGGAAGTTCGAGTTCCACTCCAAGAGTTAGATGGGCTTATCGAGAAGATTGTGCAGCTAATGTGGTTGCTTTCTAGAGGAAAGACTCCTCGGTTGCCTAGCATACCTAAGATGCCTAGGCCAATTCCTGTTACTGCTTTCTGAGGGGCGCAAGCGTGGATGAAGAATTTGACTTTTTATCGGAGCTATTAAAGCGTCCGGATTTGGTTAGTATTCCTGGGGATCTACTTATGAAAGGTGGTCCTAAGGATTACATTGGCGCAGTGCTTTGTGTTCGGGCCACCTTTTTTTTCAAGGGGGCGCACACTAGCGTGACACGAGAGGCTATATGCTCATGTTTTGAAGAATTCATAGCGCTGTCAGGGCCGCGCGTTTTTACATGGGTGTGGCGTGAGAATCCTGTGGGTGGGAGTCCAAAGGCAACGTATGACCATTCAGGGGCATTTCGGGACTTAATTTTTTCAATGGATGAGGATGATCATTTAGGCTTTTGTTACACCAGTGGTGTTAAAGCTGAGGATGCGGGACCTTGGCAATTTTTGCTGTTCGGCCAAAGGGGGTGGAAGTCAAAGATTGGGCAAGAGTATAGCGTTGTTGAGTTTTCTGTTCCGATCGAATTCTTAGAGAAAAATCGCCGGGAATTCATTTCTTTAGTGGTATCTTGCTCCGGAATGCTTGAGGCCGAGTACGGGTGTGCAGGGTATGCTTTGAATCTTTCCCCTGTTCGTCGGGAGCGGAACGAGCCTGTCGAGGCATTTGTTAGTGAGCGCATGCCGGGGTTGGATGTAGGGAACTCTCCTCTTTTGGCAAATGCGCCAGCGCTAAGAGTTGGTAAAATTAAGACGGTGAGCTGGTTGACTATAATTAACTCAGGCAGAGTGGAGTTGGCAGGAGGTGCCTCAAAGCTCAATAAGAATCTTCCTCCTTCTCATTTTAAAACTTATGATTATGGGTTTGGTTTAGTAGTTCGGGCTGGGGTGAGTCCCGCAGCAGTTGGTGATGAATGTGATCTAAGGCCTGCTGCTTATATCATTCTTGATAATCAGCTATGCGATATTCGCGCTTTTTCGGTGGGAGACCTGCATCGTAATTCTCGGAGTGGAGAGATTCGTCTTACTGGTTGGGCGGCAGATCAGTGGCTCAAGCGTTTTGATGTTGGACCAGCAGAGATGCCTATACACTTGAGGAGGCTGGGTCATGAGCCTTTACTTGAGGATGAAGATGTTCCTGAGTAGTAATGTTTCGGTTTGTTTGATTCTGCAGTGTTGCTCATAAATCAACCTTATTTTTAGTTGATGATTCTGGTCTGGGCTCAATGGGTAATGATGTGCTATGGGTTAAGTGTTTGGAAAACCATTGCCCCGATTGCCTGTGTGGGATACAGATCATTCGTGATCTTAGTGACTTTTATAGATCTACGCGAAGTTGGTGTGGGCATTAGGCCGCCCTACAGGCAATATAAGGATTAGTCCATGCAAACGGAAGAGCGTGTAAAAGCGTTGAATTACTGTACGCAGGCCATCGAGCAACTGGAGTTAGGCATGCGTACCGTGCGTAAGGATATGCCCGGCATCCTGCACGCCCATCACGTCTTGGTGAGGCTTTTGCGTGAAAGTGTGAAGTTTATCCTGCCCAACTGCGCTGAGCTGGTTGATATGGGCGAAATCCGCCAGGCACATCTGGACTTGGCGAGACTGCCCTTTCCGGTGGTAGCGCTGGAATCACCCTGGGTGTTCGTCGGCAACGAAGGTGAGGATAAGCCAGGCTGTCACCGTTCAACAAAGCGAATCGCCCTGTGCGTCACTATGGGGCCTGAGCTGGCTGAGTTGCTGCCCGATACCAGAAAGTTTCTCAAAGAGGAGCATGGTGGCGTGGTGGTGTACTCGTTGTATTGGAATGACGCGACGAGTCGATGGACCCTGCCGATAGGTGGCGTGTTTGTTCCCCATCAGAACGAGGTGGCAGACTATGTGCCAGAGGAGGCGACATTGTTGGACCGCTTGGCCAGCGACTGGTTGCTGGAGGTGAACCCAGCCTGTTCCAGGCTACAAAAATTCAATGTCGCGCCTACGGTTCTCATGCCCGAGAAGTTCGATCATTGCTGTGTCGAGCTTGGGCTTGAAAGCTCCCTTGCATGCATTATCAAAGAAACCCGTGAAGAGGTCGGGGCCTTCCTGCAAGCCAGCGTGATGCTGAACTGCGCCAATGTGCGCCTGGGCGACGTTGCTGCTCCCAGTCTGTTGAACAAGAAACGCAAGGCCAAAGGCAAACCGCCGTTCTTCAGTTACCACGTGCTTGAGGTCGAGGCACCCCGAAGTGGGGCTGCTAGCGCAGGCGGTCATCATGCCTCTCCAAGGGGGCATTTGCGGCGGGGGCACATTCGACGATTGCAGGATCGGATGGTGTGGGTGAGGCCGGCGCTTGTGAATCCCAGTGCAACAGGGGAGATGATCCACAAGGACTATTCACTCAGCCCATCTCGGGAGGTCCAGCGATGACGAGCGGTGTACTGGGGGAGGTCATCGATCGGCTGGCAAAGGAACAACATGAGCGAGGTTGCCGCGTTGTCGACATGCTCAGCCGGGAAGCCACTTTGGTCTCGGAAATTGCCTCGATGCGTGAACAGGTCAAGCTCGCCCGGCAGGAGGCTCACGCAGGACGCAAGGAGTTGGACACCCAGTGGCTGAGAAGAATCAACTACGCGATCATCATGACCAAGAAGGAGTTGGCAGGACTTCGGGTTGATCGTGGTCTGGCGCAGTTCCAGCAAAAGGAGGAACGACGCAGATTGACCTTGCTGACCCAACTGTCGGAGCAAGCACTGTTCATGTGTCATGCCAAGCGCTTGCTGCCACGCAAGGCCTATGAGGAGATACGCACAGCAGTGTGTAGTGAGGTGACGGTGGCCATTGCGCTGACGCCTGAGCAGATGCTTGAGGATTGCACGAGGACATCCTTGCCTCAGTCGCCCGTACGGCACGGGCACTGGGCAAGTAATTTTTAGTGGTATTTCTGAGACACCACACTAACACGGGGGGAGCCGGCTAGCCTGGAATGGCAATTCAGTTCACTTCAGTTCGACAAGCCTGCTTTATCCAGCACCTTGTCGAGCCACGACTGGTCCAGTGCACCCGTGGCAATCTCTGCCTTGACGGCCTCTTCATGAGCCTCGTGTTCGCGCGCTTTGCCTAGCACGAGTTCAGCCACGTTCTGGGGGAAGGCGACGATGCCGTCTTCGTCAGCAACGATGATGTCACCGGGTGAGATGAGCATGCCACCAATCGAAACCGGCACGTTGATTTCGCCCGGCCCGCTCTTGTAAGGGCCGCAGTGCACGACAGCCCGTGCATAGCAAGGGCTGGTCTTGAAGCTTTCAACGTCGCGAATCGCCCCGTCGACGATGAAACCGACGCAGCCACGCTGCTCTGCGTAGAGCTTGATCAACTCGCCGATGACCGCATTGTTGGTGTCACCCTGGGCATCGATGACCAGTACGTGACCGGGTTCGAGCAGCGTCAGTGCCTTGTAGATGAACAGGTTGTCGCCGGGGCGCGTTTTGACGGTCAGCGCAGTGCCGACAAGCTTGCCCGAGGTGTTGTAGCGGGTAAGCCCTCGCGCGCCAATGTGTCGACCCAGGTTGTCGCTGATGTGCGGCGTCACGACCGATCGGAACGATTCGATTACATGCGCAGGGGCGAGTGTTGGCGACGGCAGGATACGAGACCCGGGTAACAGCATGACAATCTCCTGAATGGCTTGACCCAGTGGGGTATGGGTCGATGGTAGGAGAGAACTGCCGTTACTTTTAGCGATATTTTTTGATTAAAAAACATCGCCTCAGGTGATGATAAGCCGGGTGAAGTCGCAGGCCTGTTGCGCCAACCGCGCCACTTCATTGCTGAGCCCTTGGTAGCGGTCAGCCCGGTGCACGCAGACATAGCTGATCGGCGGCAGTGGCAAGTCGGTTTGTACGACCTTCAAACGGCCCTGCTCGATCATCGAACTCATGCATTGCCTAGGCAGGTAGCTGAGCCCGACACCCGAAATCGCCAACCCGACTTGTGCCACCAGGTAGTTGCTGGTGAGCGTCTTGGTCAGCCGCACGTCATGTTCCGCCAGCCAGCGTTCGTAGGTTTTTCCGGTGCCTGAGCTGCCTCCCTGGGTGAGTACCGTAAACGAAGACAGCGATTGCAAGTCCATGGGCGCGTCACTCGGGTACAGCGAGGGTGAGCACATCCACGCGTTTTCGACAGAGGCGAGCGGGGTACTGATGAAGCGGGCATCGCGGAAGATGTCAGGCACGATGATCAGGTCAAGCTCGTCAGCCTCGAGCCGGCGCAACAGGTCGGTGCTCAACTCGATCGAGGGTTCCAGATCGACCTTGGGGTAGGTCTGGTGAATCTGATCGACCAGGTTCGGCAACCACGTGAGCGCCGTGAGTTCCGTTACGCCGAGCCTGAAGCGTCGGACCAGCGTTTCTTTCGAGCTGATGCGCTCCAGCAGGTTATCCCGCTGGCGCAACATTTCAACGGCGCAGCCATGCAGCTCCAGGCCTTTTTGGGTCAGCCGGGCGCTGCGTTTCGAGCGGTCGAAGATGGCTACGCCAAAGGCATCCTCGAGTTCTTGCACGCGTTTGGAGATCGCCGATTGAGACATGTTGAGTTTGGCGGCAGCCGCTTCAAAGCTGCCCAGCTCGACAATCCAGTAGATGGCCTCGATTTGCTTCAGCGTGATCATCGTGTGCTCCAGGTGTGAAAAGCCCGTTTCAGAGCGGCCCCGAAGAGATTTCAAGGCAGGTGAGTGAAAGCGATTGTCCACTAAAAGTGATGATAAGTGGTGAGTATTTGTCGCTTTTTTTCTACATTTGCGGCGCCTAGATTACCGCCGAATTACAAAAACAAAGGTATGTACCTATGTCGATCGCTGAAGTTGCCTATGCCAAAGGGCGCAGCAGTTACCGGTGGATCGTGGCTGGCATGATCTTCTCGATCTACACCATCGCTGCCGCCGACCGCGCCAATCTCGGCGTGGCGTTGCCTTTTATTCGCAAAGAGTTCGAGATGAGCAACGCCGAAGCGGGTGGGCTGATGAGCCTGTTCCTGCTGGCTTATGCCTTGGCACAAATCCCGGCAGGCTTGGCCTTCAGCCGCCTGGGCGTGAGCCGGATCTTGCCGACCGCCATGGTCATGACGTCGGTGCTGACCGGGTTGGTAGGTACCGCAGGCTCACTGCTGGCGTTGAAAATCTATCGGTTCGGCCTGGGCCTTGCCGAAGGGCCGCTGCCGATCAGCATGACCACCACCATCAACAACTGGTTTCCGCCGAGAGAAAAGGGCATTGCTTCAGGCATTTTTCTGTCTGCGGTCAAGTTCGGCCCGGTCATCGTACCGCCGCTGTGTGCCGTGATCATCGCGGTGTGGGGCTGGCGCGAGGTGTTCTATTTCTTCGCCGTGCCGGGCATTTTGCTGTCGATCGCCTGGTACTTTCTGATTGCCGACCACCCTTCGAAAAGCCGCTTCGTCAATCAGGCGGAGCTTGATTACATCACTGACGAAACGCCGCGCGACAACGTCGCCAGCAATGAACCCGCCGTGCAGAAGGCCCCAGGGCGAGGCTTCGAGCGCCTGGACTTCTTCATTCGTCGGCGCGAGGTAGCGGCGCTGGAGACCAAGCGCCAGGTCTTCGGTTCGTGGTTGATCTGGGGGAGTGCGCTGGCGTACTGCTTCCAGCTGGGTGTTTCCAGCGTATTGTTGTCCTGGATCCCCACCTACCTGATCACCGTCAAAGGCTTCTCGTTGATGAATATGGGGTTGGTCTCGGCTGCGCCTTGGGTTGGGGCAGTGCTGGGCAACCTGTTGGGCGGCTATTGCTCGGACCGTTGGTTGGGCGGGCGGCGCAAGCCTGGGATGCTGCTTTCAGCGCTGGGTACCTCGGTGATGATGTACCTGTTGATTCATTCGCCTGCCGACCCGTTCTCGTACGGCCTGTTGCTGATGGCGACCGGCATCGTGCTGAGCTTCGGGTTCTCTTCTTACATGGTTTACCCAATGGCACTGGCGACCAAGCAGACGTTCCCCGTCGCCAACGCCATCGTCAACATGGTCGGGCAGCTAGGGGCCGCGGCGACGCCGTTTTTGACCGGCTTGTTGCTTGACAGTTATGGCTGGAACTACGTGTTCTCTTACCTTGCGATTGGTTCGTTCGCCAGCTTTGTGCTGTTGCTGACGATTCTGGAGCCGGTGCCGAAGACCCAAAAGGCGTGACCTCACGGCCTGTGGTGTCACCCGTTGTGATCAATCCGTCTGTTTGAAAGGAGCTAATGATGCACGCAGAAGATAAAGCGCTGGTCGCACTGTTCGAAGGGCTGGACACGCCCGGCGTCTCGGATGCCTTGGACAAGCTCGGCCTGCCTGGCCATTGCTTTGGTGTGATGCCGCTCGACAACTACAAGCAGGTGGTCGTGGGGCCGGCGTTCACGGTGAAGTACGTGTCGGCGAGCGTGCCTCCGGGCACCGTTGGTGATTTCATCGAAGAGGTCGCTGAGGGCGATATCGTGGTGATCGACAATGATGGCCGCACCGACTGCACCGTGTGGGGCGATATCATGACCCAATATGCCGGGGCCCGGAAGATTGCTGGCACGGTGATCGACGGCGTCTGCCGCGATGTGAACAAGGCCTTGGGCGATGGCTATCCGCTGTTTACCCAGGGGCGCTTCATGCGCACAGGCAAGGACCGTGTCCAGGTCGAATCGGTCAACCAGCCGGTTTCCATCGGCCAGGCGCGTGTCTGCTCCCGTGACATCATCGTTGCCGATGCCAACGGCGTTGTTGTAGTGCCGCGTGCGCGGGCGCAAGAAGTTGCCCAGGTTGCCCGTCAGATCGAAGCAGTCGAAGCGGATATCCGTGCGTTGATCAGCGAAGGGCGCACCCTCAAGCAAGCGCGCGAAGCGCTGAATTACCACACCTTGCAACGCAAGTCCTAAGTGGCATTGTGCTGACCCCTGCAGGTGCAGGGGTCAATAGCTGTTATGCCCAGAGGGTTTAGCACCGCTCGCAGCATCGCCTTAAACTAGGCGCGTGCGTCCCGCGCACTGATTCGTTCGTCTTGTTGAAGGTTTACCGTGCACGCCGAAGCTCGTCTACCCGGGGCCCCTGGCATTTTTTGCCTGGGCATGCTGCAGATTCTGGTCTGGGGCGGCTCGTTCTTTTTGTTGGCGGTCATGGGCGAGCCGATAACGCGCGAGACCGGTTGGGGCAGCCAGTGGGTGTACGGCGCGTTGTCGCTGAGCCTGATGGTCTCGGCCCTGCTTGCACCGCTGTCGAGCCACCTGGTTGCCCGTTATGGTGGCCGGACACAACTGGCCAGCAGTGGCGTGATCGTTGCTCTCGGGTTGTTGATGATCGCGGCTAGCCAGACGTTGCCGACGTTTTTGCTCGCGTGGGTGATCATCGGTGTTGGCATGGCCGCCGGGCTTTACGAAGCGCTGTTCGCGACATTGGGTGCGCTGTATGCCGAGCGTGCGGGTAAAGCCATTACCGGCATCACCCTGATTACAGGGTTTGCCACAACCCTGTGCTGGCCGCTGGTGGCATTTGCCATCGAGCATGTGGGCTGGCGCTACGCGTGTTTCGGCTATGCCGCAGTGCTTCTGGTGACAACGCCGTTTTACCTCAAGGTACTGCCGAGCGCCGTCCGGTCAGCGCCGCGCGAGCGCCTCATCGAGCAGCGCAGTGAGGGCGTAAACCGACGTGTGTACCGGCAACTGACGTGGATCTTCGCGCTGGGTGCGGTCATCATGACCGCCATTTCGGTGCAACTGGTCGCCGTTCTGCAAGGGCTGGGCTATTCGCTGGCTGCTGCCATCGCGCTTTCGGCGTTGTTGGGGCCGAGCCAGGTAGCCTCGCGGGTGTTGCAGATGCTAGCGGGCAAGCGCCACCCCATTTGGACTGCACTGGTGTCAGTCGTGCTGGTTGCGCTAGGCGTATTGTTAGTCGCGTTTGCGCCAGGCGCGACAGCGGTGGGCTTGTTACTCTACGGCCTGGGCAACGGACTGCGAGCGATCGTTCGCGGCCTGCTACCGCTGGCGTTGATGCCACCGTCGCAGTACGTGGTGCTGATGGGCAAGATGTCGCGGCCTTCACTGATCGGCCAGGCACTGACACCGTTAGTTGGCGGCTACCTGCTGCAGCACTTCGGTGCCATGGGGGTGCTCATGGCGTTGGGCTGCTTGGCGGCAATCAATGTCGGGCTGGTAGTGATGGTGTTGCGCGCGTTGCCACCAGCCAAGTCGGCACCGAATGAAACGGACGAAACGATAGCGGTCGATGGAGATAGCGATGCACGATGATGCACGAAGCGAACAGCTGATCACGGGCCCGGCCGGGCGGATCGAATTGATTGTCGATGAACCGGTGTTGCCCGTCAGGGGCATTGCGGTGGTCAGCCATCCGCAACCCTTGCTGGGCGGCAGCCCACACCACGTGGTACCGCTGACCTTGGCCCGCAAGCTGTGCGCTGCAGGCTGGCGCGTGGTGCGCCCGAGCTTTCGCGGAGTGGGGCAAACCGCTGGCGCACATGCCGAGGGAGTAGGTGAGGCCGAAGACAGCATTGTCGTCGTCAGGCACCTGCAGGAACGTTACCCCGAGCTGCCCATCGCACTCGTCGGCTTCTCGTTTGGTGCGCACGTGTTTGCCAGGGTCGCGGTCACGCTGGAAAGCTCGCTGCATGCTGTCGCGTTGTTGGGGCTGCCGGTGGGAGAGGTGCCTGGCGGGCGGTTCTACCCAGCGCTGCCGTTACCCTCCCGCTGCCTGTTGCTGCATGGCGAGCACGACGAGATGGCGCCGCTGGCCAACCTGCTTGATTGGGCACGGCCAGAGCACCGCCCGGTCGTCGTCTATAGCGCGGCCAATCACTTCTTCAAAGGCTGCCTGGCGCAGGTAGCAGACCAGGTGGTCAGGCATTTGAACGAGAGAAGCTGAACGCCCTCGACCTTGGCGCCAATATGCACCTTCATGCCGAAGAAGTATGGGTTACCTTTCTTCGCCTGATGCATCTCGGGGGTTGGTACTGTAGTGGTCATGCAGTGTCCGGCACTATCAAAACTATCACTTTTACCAGGTGTTGAAGTGTTCCCGTGTGTGTAACGTTGCTGAACGCACCTGCGCGCCTGTTTCCCTTACGCTGGAAGAGGGCTGGGTGGGGCGCCCATAACTAATGTTGCTTGTTTTATTGCAGCTCCAACTGCATTGAAGGATTGAAAAAATGAGCTCAACAATGATAGCCCCCCCCGTTAATCCGAATAGCATTGTGCCAGGCAGTCCTGCTGGCATTGACGATCTGCGCATCGAGTTTGATCTTCACCTGAAGAGCCGCTATCCGAAAGAGGCGATCTCAGATTATCCAAGGCCTATGGTCATTGGTGCCACGTGGCCTGTCTCAATCGCGGATGTGGGTATCAACCACGAGGAAGTCTGGGACCCTGACGACGGCGTGGTGGTCGTCATCCCTGCCTTCAAGGGCATGGCCGTGGATGATTGGATCATCGCAGACTGGAGCGGCAAGAGAGTACCCGCGAAGGTCGTAGCGGGGGACGTGAGCAACCAGTATCTGACAGTGATCGTGCCCAGTGCCTTCATCAAGGAAAAAGATGACGCGCAAGTAAAGTATTACGTTACACGCAAAGACAGCGCTGGCCTCTATGGCACTGTGGGCACTTCACAGGTGTTGATTGTAAAGGTGCGATTCGGCCAACCGGGGCATGTGGGTAACGCAGCGCCTGTGCCGTTGAATGCGCCCACCCTGACAACGCCGGCCATGGGGCCGGTAGGCGAAAGCGACGCCAAGAGCGGCGTGCAAGTGACGATTGCGGCTTACACGGGCATGGCGGCCTTCGATACGCTCGTACTGTATTGGGGCCATGAAACCGTTGAGCATAGCGTGCAAGCGGCACACGTGGGCAAGCCGATTGTCATCACCGTGCCGGAGGCTACAGTACTGGCAGCGGGAGACAGCAAAGACCTTGAAGTGGATTACTACGTCGTTGATGAGGTTGGCAACGAGTCCGAATGGTCGGTAACCACCCGTGTACAGGTCGCCGTATCGAAGCTTAAGTTTGCTGCACCCACCCTCAGCGATTTGGAAGACCTGAAACGCACTATTGTCCAACCTTTCAATTTGGACATCTATGGCAGCAGGGGGCTGGAAATTAAAGCTGACCCCGGCAATTTCCAGCCAGGCGATACTGTAACCGTCAAATGGAAAGCCACTACCGAAGCAGGCCTTGCTCAAGCATCCGATCTGGGTACTGTGGATATAACAGCTGCTGGCGAAGTGCTTAACTTTACACTGTCCCACACGGAGTTGTGGGGCCTCGCCAATGGTTCGGGCAGCGCTTATTACGAAGTAAAACGCAATAATACGGTCACGTTGTCACAGTCAGCCACCCTTGATTTCATCGGCACGCGTGCATCCAACGCATTGCCCGCAGTGTCGATAGACGGCGCCGAAAGTGTGGATAATGGCTGGTGGACCGACTCTGATCTGGCGGTAGCAGACCTGGTCATTCCTAAACTGGCCAATCTGGTGAAGGATGATGTTGTTGACGTCGTGATGCGCGGGGTTGCTGCCGACGGTCGTAGCCTGGGATTCAAACCCAGAAAGCATCGTGTCACCAAAGTCCAGGTCGGCAGTGAATTGCGGTTACGCTTGGATGGGCCTAAGTTCCTGCTGCCCTTGGAGGGGGGCTATGTGGATATCTACTACACCGTGAAGCGGGGCAAGAACAAGGTCAAGTCGTTATACCAGCGATTCTACGTCGGTTATCTTGCCGAGACGCTGCCGGCGCCCACCACTGAAACCGATCTTTCCGGTTCCAATAATGTGTTGGACCCCTGCCGGCCGGAGTTTACACACGGTGTTTATATCGCGCTGCCGGATCTAAGCGCGGTGAAGGGGGATTATACGCTTCAAATGATCTGGAAAACCTCGGAAGGGGGGCGCCACGAGCAATCGCAAGACATTGACGCAGACGATACACCGACCTCGTTCCAGGTGCCTGCCGCTGAACTGAAGCTCAATGGAAACCCGATTGATGTCGTTGTTTACTACATTGTGTTCCAGGCCAATACACCGGGTCGTGCGTCTGCGGACCTGGAATTTACAATCGCAACGCCTGCGATGCTGGTTGCCCCGTTGGATGTCAGCCAAGCCCCGATGGTGCTGCGCGGAGGGGCCATCGAGATGTGTCAAATGGTGGCCAATGCCTGGGCCGTTATCCCGCCCAAAGTCAATGGCAATATCGCAAGGTCCCAACAGCGATTGCCCACCGGCGGCACCCCTCCGTATACCTATGCTTCAAGTGCCCCAGCCATTGCTCGGGTAGATGCCGACGGTCGTGTCTGGCCATTACGCAATGGCGACGTAACCATCACGATCACCGATGTGGCGAAAAAAACCATCAGCTATCCGGTGCAGGTGAGTTATTGCTTCAGGGTGCTGATCGGCCCAGGCAGCTACAATTTGGTCAGTGCCGAGAGATTTGTCAGTGCGGAGTCGGCCCTGCCTGTGAATGACGATTTGATCCCGGATCTGCGTGTATTATACGGGGCACAGTTGCCATTAAATCGTCATACCTGGACAGGCCATAGGCTTTTCCCTGAACGCTACAACAATGGCCCAGGCTCCGGATCTTTCTATCACGTGGCAACAAAGACAATTCACTTTGCGAATTCTTATAATACGAATGTCACAGGCGCCATGGCAATGAAACCTGTCTAGGGAAACTTCAAACGAACAGCTCAACTTCGCGCATTTCCCTGCGCATGGTGTTGAGCTGCTTCACCGCCGATTAGAGCGTGGCGGGCGGACAGCCGAAGGGCAATCGCTTGAGCAACGCTCGGGCAGGCAACATCAAACCACCCTGTGCCATTGAGTTTGCCAGGCTGTGCCATGACACCGACGTGGGCGGACAGTATCAACGCCATTTGGACTGTGTCCTACAGCCGCAAGCCGGGAGTGGCAGCACCGATCGCGTCGCCGAGTTGCTGGCCGGTTCGCATCGCTACAGCCTGCTGCTTGATGCCTCTGGGCCAGGCTCAAGGGCGTGCTGAGCGAGAGCGAACTGCAGCTGGTGGTCGGGCTGTGCAAGACCGATCGCTTGCCGCGCCTCGATGGCGATCCGGTGGTGGCCATGCAACTGAGCCTGCTCGGTTGGCTTTTCGGATGCAATTTTCATCAGCCAACACGTGAAAAGGCTCATTGACATCAATGTGACAGTTTTCTGTTCAAGGTGCGTGCCAGCTGTTTTCAGCGGCGATCAGAACGCAACCTCACCCTCGATACCTTCGTCAAAGTCAACGCTTTGGGCGACGTCACTGAGCGTGCCTTTGCAATTTATTACATTTCAAACGGCCTCTACCCTGTCTCAGTGCTGTAAAGTTGACGTTCCTCCGAATTCGCATGCCGAATTATCGCTTTTTTGACGTAAGTCAAAAGGCGTCAGCGGCGCACGTGCGAAATTTCATGCTGTAAGCCATTTTAGTTTTGACGAAGAGCCAGTGTTTTGACGAATGCAATGCCGTTGTTGGCTATTTCCGGCCTAGGGGCCGAAAGCAGCCAGCTTCATGTACAAGGACTGTACTGGTTGGCCTGTGACACCGCAGAAGACGCCACCGTGCTGTGCCGCCAGGTGGTGGAGGGTTTGCCCGGGCGCACGCGGGCAGCGCTGATCGCCGATGCGCAAGCCATGGGTGACGTGCTAGGCGCACTCGATGCGGTGCAGGGGCCGGACGCGTTGGCGTTGTATGAAGCCAACCCGCAAGCGATGCTGCGGCTGGTCGATGACCTGCCCCGTATCGATGTGCCTGGGCGTGTGCTGATCGTGCTGGCGCCTGCCGACGTGTGGGATGGCGGCAAGGTCGAGGGATGGTGCAATGCCCTGCGCACGGTATTGATGGCGGAGGCTGCGCTGATGCTGGTCATCAGCGGCGGGCAGTGCGCCGGCCTGGTCGAGCGCTTGCGCGCCTTCAACCAGGGCGTCGACGGGTTGGCCCAGGTGTATCGAGGCAAAGGCGGGGTACGTTACCTGCAGCACTTCTGGAGTAACGCGCTGGGCAAGGTTGGCACCCGGGACATCAAGCTGGTGCGCCTTGATGCAGGTTTTGCCGTTGCCGCGTCGCCGCAGGCGCCAACCGACACAGGTGGCGATGAGCTGATGTGCCTTGCCCAGCGGCCGGTACTGGAAGGCGCTCCAGCTTTCTCCGAGCACTGGCAGGTCTGCGAAAGCCTCGACGAACTGACTGACAAAGCCGGCCGGGCGGTATCCGCCACGGTCATTTTTGCCATGGAGGGTGGGCAGCGTCTGGATACCCTGGCGCGTCAGCTGCACCACCTGCGCCAGTTGCGCGGCAATGCCCTGAAGCTGGTAGTGCGCGAGATGGCGCCCACTCTGCGCTATCAGGATGAACAACTGCTGCTGGCCTGCGGGGCCACCCAGATCGTGCCCTTTGGCGCGAGCCTGTCGCGCTTCCTGACCCTGGTGGAGAGCATCCAGGGTTACGTCTGGCGCCGGCACCTGCCAAGCGACTTCGATGCTTTGCTTGCGCGCTTGCGGCCGCTGGCGATCTGCGGGCTGGTGGCGCCTGGCGCGTTTGCTGAAGCGGTGCAGACAATGTGGCACGGTGTGCGTAACGGCGAAATTGTCCACCAGTTGCTGGTGCTGCGCCCGGCCCCTGGCCTGACCCCGCTGCAGGCATGCTCGCGCACCGTGTTCCGCCGCGACGGTGACATCGCCTGTGTCGTAGGTGATGTGCTGTTCCTGTTTCTGTTCGCCTGCCGGTCCGAAGGCGTCGAACAGGCGCTTGATCACATCTTCCAGCTGTCGTGGAAAGAGCTGTTCATCAGCCAGGAAGTGCTTGCCGGCGTCGACAGCCTGGCCGCCCCGGCCTTCCTTGATGACAACGTGCCACAGCCGCCACGGATTGACGCGGCGGTGCAGCTGCCCGCACGCGAGCGGCCGGCCCTGGCGCCGCGCCGGGTCGCACTGGCCAAGTGGGGCGCTGTATGAACTTCGTGCAACTGCTGCAAGTGGTTGGCATCACTGCGCTGGTCACTGTAGGGCTGGCCTTGCTGGTGGTGCGCCTGCGCGCCGCGTTGCGCGGCTGGTTGCGCCGCCGCCTTTCCCCCCGTTACTTGAAACCGCTGGGCGTACGCCGCCGCGCTGTACGCCAGGAAACCCGTAATGACTAATGCAAGCACCACTCTCCCGGTACCGGCTCAATGGCCTGGACTGGGAGGGTGGAACCTTTATTTTTTGGCCAAGTTCCTGCTGGTCGCCCTGGGTATGCTCGATTTCCAGGCCCTGCCAAACCTGCTGTTCGCTGTGTTTCTGCTGATCCCGCTGCCGGGTAAGTGGCTGCGCGTTGCGCGCCAGTTGGTGGCGCTGCCGATTGGCATCGCGCTGTTCTACCAGGACACCTGGTTGCCGCCGTTCAGCCGCCTGCTGGCGCAGCCAGGGGTGCTCGATTTCTCGTGGGATTACCTGCTTGAACTGCTGGCCCGCTTTATCAACTGGAACCTGCTGGGCGCGCTGATGCTGCTGCTGGTGGGCTATCTGTACCTGCGCCATTGGCTGCGCCTGAGCACCCTGAGCCTGTTGGGGCTGGCCTGGCTGGCAGTCGGTGGCCTGCCGTCGCTGGGGTTCAGCGCGGGCCAGGTGCCCAGCACTGCCGCTACCCACCCCGCTGAGCCGGTGCAGGCTACTGCGATAGCCGACAACGCTACACTCGACAGCTGGCTTGAGCGCTTTTTCACCCATGAGCGTGAACGGGTGACGGCATTCCCTGCGATGAACGCCGATGAGCAGCCGTTCGACCTGCTGGTGATCAACATCTGTTCGCTGGCCTGGGACGACCTGTCGGCGGTGGGGCTGCGTGACAACCCCTTGTTCTCGCGCTTGGACGTGGTCTTCGATCAGTTCAACTCGGCCACCTCCTACAGCGGGCCAGCTGCTATCCGAGTGTTGCGTGCCAGCTGTGGGCAGTCGTCCCACGCGGGCCTGTACCAGCCAGCCCCGGCGCAGTGCCTGTTGTTCCAGAACCTGGCCAGGCTTGGCTTCCAGAGCAATACCTTGCTCAACCACAGCGGGCGGTTCGACAACTTCATCGGCGACATCACCCAGCAGCACATGCCGCAACCTGGTATGCGCAACACCGATTTCCCGCGGGCATTGGTCGGCTTCGACGGCTCGCCGATTGCCAGTGACCTGGAGGTGCTGCGGCGTTGGTGGGGGCAGCGCAAAGACACAGCGGATGATCATGTTTCGTTGTTCTACAACAGCATCAGCCTGCACGACGGCAACCGCATCGTTACCGCCGATGGGGGGACCCGCGTGGCCGATTACGCCACCCGCGCCAACCGCCTGTTCGGCGAGCTGGGCACCTTCCTCGATGAGCTGGAGCGCAGCGGCCGCCGGGTGGTCGTGGCTATCGTCCCGGAACATGGCGCCGCGCTGCATGGCGACCGCATGCAATTGTCGGGCATGCGCGAAATCCCCACGCCGTCGATTACCCATGTGCCGGTTGGCCTCAAGTTCATCGGCATGGGGCAGCCTGCACGCAGCGAGCCGCTGCGGGTCTCGGCCCCCACCAGCTACCTGGCGCTGTCCGAGCTGATCTCGCGCGTGTACGCCGGCCTGGGCCAGCAGCAGGCGCTGGATGTGCCCAGCCTGCTGACCGACTTGCCGACCACCGAGCAGGTCGCGGAAACCTCCGGTGCGCAGGTCTTGAACTACCAAGGGCGCGCCTACATGCGCCTGCAAGGCCAGCCGGACTGGCAGCCCATTCCCGAGGAGCGCCGATGAAACCTGGCAACGCTGACCCCGCTGACCGTAGCGACGACATTGCCCAACTGCGCCAGCACCTGGATATGCCGGGCCTGCACTACCAGGACATCTCCATGCTGGTAGGTGTTCAGCAGGCCTTGCAGCGCTGGCCGTTGCTGGGTGAAAGCTGCCGCTCCAGTGCCCAGGGCGAGCTGACCCTGACGGCACCGCGGCGTGAGAGGGTGACACCATGACCAGCTTGGCGTTGCACGGGGTGCGCGGTGGCTTGGGGCGCAGTGCCTTGCTGGCCGCGCTGGGCTATGCGTTGCAGGAGGTGGGTGAGCGGGTGCTGCTGATCGACCTGTGCCCAGACAACCTGCTGGGGTTGCATTTCAACCTGCCCCTCGACACGCGCGAGGGGTGGGCGCTTGCCGAGCGGGAAGGGCGGCCGTGCACCGATGCTGTATACGAGGTGCTCGATGGGCTGTGGCTGATGCCTTTCGGCGCGCTACCTGCCGACGCGCCGCAGCGGGCGGCCGATGCTGCCGCGTGGGACGCTCGCCAGGTCGAATTGGCCAAACACTTTGACTGGCTGCTGTTCGACGTGCCGCAGTGGCCGGCTGATGTCGCTGCCCGTGTCGAGACCGATGTACGCGTACTGGTGGCCGAGGCCGAGATGGCCAGCCATCTGTTGCTGGGGCGGCGGCAGGTCGAGCATTACGATTTGCTGCTGGTCAATCGCTACGACCCGGCAAGTCGCTTGCAGAGCGACCTTCTGATGGTGTGGCGGGATCTGTACCGTGAACAGTTGCCCATCCAGGTGGTGCACCGCGACGAGGCCTTTCTCGAAGCCTTGGCGTGCAAAGCTCCGCTTGGCCATTACGCGCCGCAGAGCTTGGCCTGCCGGGATGTGCAGAGCCTGGCGGTGCGTTGCCTGACGAGGCGCCCGTCGTGAGCTTGACCCCTCTGTCTGCCTACACCTGGTTCACTGCCCGCGGCGCACAGCGGCCAGTCGCCTGGCTGTTTACCCTGGGTGTTTGGCTGGCCTTCCTGTTCTTGCGTCTGGAGTCGCCCGCTTGGCAGGCCTTGCTGGCCGAGCGTCAGCGCCTGTATCCGCAACTGGCGGGCAAGCGCCCGACCCTGGGCGACCCCTTGCGTGTGTTGATCCAGAGCCTGTGGCTGTTACTGCGACGCCCACCGGTGCCACGCGAACCTGGGCTGGCCAGCCAAGCTTGGCGCACAGTACAAGCGCAGTGGCGCATCGCGGGGCAGCATGTGCGCCAGTGCCGTGGCCTGCTGATCGACAGATTGCAACAATTGCCCGGGCGCTATCGGGCCAGTGCCTTCAAGCGAGAAGCCTCGGCACGCCTGCGCGGTTTGAGCGACTTCGCCCGGTGGGCGTTCTATAGCGTGCTGACACTCTGCGCCATTGGCCTGGCCTTGCTGTGCGTGACCGAGCCGTTCGGCTACCTGGCGCAGTTGGTGTTCATCTGCCTGCTTTTGGGCATCGCCATGCTGGTGCGGCACATGCCGGGCCGCTTCCCGACACTGATGCTGATCGTGCTGTCGACGATCATCTCCTGCCGTTACCTGTGGTGGCGCTACACCTCGACCCTGAACTGGAACGACACGACCGACCTGGTGTGTGGCGTGATCCTGCTGGCGGCCGAGACTCACTCGTGGTTCGTGCTGATCCTGGGCTACATCCAGACCAGCTGGCCGTTGCAGCGCAAACCGGCGAGCCTGCCGGCAAACCCGGGGCACTGGCCGACGGTCGACCTGATGATCCCGACCTACAACGAAGACTTGGCAGTGGTACGTACTACGGTACTGGCAGCCCTGGGCCTGGACTGGCCCAGAGAGAAGTTGCGCATCTACCTCCTCGATGATGGCCGGCGCGAAGCGTTTCGGGCGTTTGCTGACGAAGTCGGGGTGGGCTACATCGTGCGCGCGGACAACAAGCACGCCAAGGCCGGTAACCTCAACCATGCGTTGAGCGTGACAGACAGCGAGCTGATCGCCATTTTCGACTGCGATCACGTACCGGTGCGCTCTTTCCTGCAATTGACAGTGGGCTGGTTCTTCAAAGACTCAACGCTTGCGCTGGTGCAGACGCCGCACCATTTCTTCTCGCCTGATCCGTTCGAGCGCAACCTGGGTTCGTTCCGTCGTCGCCCCAATGAAGGGGAGCTGTTCTACGGCCTGATCCAGGACGGTAACGATATGTGGAATGCGGCATTCTTCTGCGGCTCGTGTGCTGTGCTGCGGCGTACGGCGCTGGAAAGCATCGGTGGCTTTGCCGTAGAGACCGTCACCGAGGATGCCCATACCGCTTTGCGCATGCACCGCCAGGGCTGGTCTTCGGCCTACCTGAGCATCCCGCAGGCAGCGGGCCTGGCTACCGAGAGCCTGTCGGCGCACATCGGCCAGCGTATTCGTTGGGCGCGCGGCATGGTGCAGATCTTCCGCACTGACAACCCCCTGTTCGGCCGCGGGCTGAGCCTGTTCCAGCGGGTGTGTTATGCCAACGCCATGCTGCACTTTCTGGCCGGCTTGCCGCGGCTCGTATTCCTGACCGCGCCGCTGGCGTTCCTGTTGCTGCATGCCTACATCATCTATGCGCCGGCCTTGATGATCCTGCTCTACGTACTGCCGCACATGATCCACGCCAGCCTGACCAACTCGCGCATGCAGGGCAAGTACCGGCAAACGTTCTGGGGCGAGGTCTACGAGACCGTGCTGGCCTGGTACATCGCCCGCCCCACCACGGTCGCCCTGTTTGCGCCGAAGAAGGGCACGTTCAACGTCACCGCCAAGGGCGGCCTGATGGAGCAGGAGCAGTTCGACTGGCGTATCGCCCAGCCTTACCTGTGGCTCGCGGCTTTTAACGTGGCCGGCCTGGGCTTTGCCGTGTGGCGTCTGTTTACAGGCCCCACAGCAGAAATTGGCACGGTGATCGTCAGCTCGCTGTGGGTTGTCTACAACCTGCTGATCATCGGCGCCGCCGTTGCCGTGGCCGCCGAAGTGCGGCAGGTGCGCCGCGCCCACCGGGTACAAATGCGCTTGCCAGCGGGGCTGGTGCTTGCCAGCGGCCACGCCTACCCCTGCACCCTGGTGGATTACTCCGATGGCGGTGTTGGCTTGCAGTTGCCCCCGGGCCTTGAGCTGCAGCCGGGGGCTCGGGTACGCCTGCTGCTCAACCGTGGCCAGCGCGAATTCGCCTTCCAGGCCTGTGTCACCCGTACTGTCGGGTACCACGTGGGCCTGGTGTTCCATGACTTGAGCCAGCAACAGCGTATCGACCTGGTTCACTGCACCTTCGCCCGTGCCGATGCCTGGCTTGGCTGGCACGAGCAGCATGAAGCCGATCGTCCGCTGCGCAGCCTGGTCGATGTGCTGAAGCTGGGTGGCGTTGGTTACTTGCGCCTGGTCGAGCAACTGCCGCCGTGGCTGCGTGCGTGGTTGCGCCCACTGCGTACGCTGGCGCGCTGGCTGGCCAGCTACAGGCCCCGCACACCGCGGCCTTTCCCTTCCCTGAACCTTGTTGATCGAGACGCATGATGACTGGTTATCCCGCGCGTACCTGGGGCTTGGCGATGGCGCTGTTTGCCGCCTTGTCGCAGAGCGCCGCAGCCGACGCTGTAACCCCGCTTGCCGAGCCAGCCGTACCCACGGTGCCGAACTGGCCGGTTACGAAAACCTTCGAGCAGCTCGGGCATGCATCCGACAGCCTGCTGTTAGGGGTGCGCAACAGCGAACACATCGAGTTCGGCCTGCGTCGCGACCGCCTTGCTACCGATGCCACCTTGCAGCTGGACTACACGCCTTCGCCCGCGCTGTTGCCGAACCTGTCGCACCTGCGCGTGTACCTCAATGACGAGCTGATGGGGGTAGTGCCGGTCGAGAAGCAGCAGTTGGGCCAGCGCGTACGCCGACAACTGCCCCTGGACCCAAAGCTGCTCAGCGACTTCAACCGGGTACGCTTGGAATTCGTCGGGCATTACACCGACATCTGCGAAGACCCGGCGCACAGCGGCCTATGGCTGAACCTGAACCGCAAGAGCCAGGTGCAGTTGCACGAGCAGGCACTGGCGCTGGACAACGACCTGGCGTATTTCCCGCTGCCGTTCTTCGACGCCCGCGATACCGGCAAGGTCGAGCTGCCGGTGGTGTTCAGTGGTGTGCCGAGCCTGGGTGAGCAGCGTGCGGCGGCTATCCTGGCGTCTTACTTCGGCAGCCAGGCCGGCTGGCGCAAGGCGTCCTTCCCGGTGCTGTACAACAGCCTGCCGGCCATTGCCGACAAACCCATGCCGAGCATCGTGTTTGCCAGCAATGAGCGACGTCCTGCATTCCTGGGTGACCTGAAGAGGTTTCCGCTGGTGGACGGCCCGGTGTTGCAGATGATCGATCACCCCGGCGACCGTTGGAGCAAAATGCTGCTGGTACTGGGGCGCAACGATGAAGACCTGGTCAAGGCAGCCTCGGCCCTGGCAGTTGGCAACAACCTGTTCCGTGGTGCCAGTGTCAAGGTCGAGCAGGTGACCGCGCTGCAACCGCGCCTGCCCTACGATGCGCCGAACTGGACGCGTACTGATCGGCCGGTGCGTTTCGCCGAACTGCTCGATTACCCTGAGCAGTTGCAAGTCAGCGGCCTGCAGCCGCGGCCGGTGACGTTGGAACTGAACCTGCCGCCAGACCTGTTTGTCTGGCGCAACCAAGGCATTCCGCTACGAACGCTGTACCGCTACACGGCGCCGGCAGTCACCGACGAATCGCGCCTGAGTATCAGCGTCAATGACCAGTACATCACCAGCATGCCGCTGGTGGGCAACGACCGGCGTGCTGGCAAGCTTGAGCAGATGCGCCTGGCGGTGTTGTCGGGTGACAGCACTGCCTTGACCGAGAAATCGCTGGTGCCGGCGTTGAAGATCGGCGACCGCAACCGGCTGCGCTTCGATTTCAGCTTTGCCAGTACCCTGGGCAGTGCTCAGCGGGATCATTGCCAAACCTCGCTGCCGGTGGATGTGCGGGCGGCGATCGACGAAAACTCGACCATCGACCTGTCGGGCTACCACCATTACATCGCCATGCCTGACCTGCGCGCATTCGCCCGCAGTGGCTTCCCGTTCAGCCGCATGGCGGACCTTTCCGAGACCTTGGTCATCATGCCGGCAACGCCCTCGGCGATGCAGATTGGCACCTTGCTCGACACTGTGGGAGGGTTGGCCGGGCAGATCGGTTATCCAGCGCTTGGCCTGCGCCTGGTCGACGACTGGAAGCAGGCAGCATTGGCAGATGCCGACCTGCTGCTGATCGGCAGCCTGCCCGAAGCATTGAGCGATGCGCCCAACCTAGGCCTGCTGCTCAGCGCCCAGCGTGACTGGTTACTGCAAGGCCGTAGCGCGGGGCTGCCAGGCAGCCAGCGTTTCGATACCACGCCGGTGGCAGCGAGCAGCCGCGTGGCGGTCAGCGCGCAGGCGCCGATCGCGGCCATTACCGGGCTGAAATCGCCGTTTCATGAGCAGCGCAGCGTCGTGGCCCTGTTGGCCAACAGCGACAGCGACTACGGGTTGCTGCGCGAGGTGCTCGGCGATGTGGGCAAGCTCGATGCCGTGGCGGGCTCGGTCACATTGGTGCGCAGCAGCGGTGTGACCAGCCAGTTCGTTGGCGAGCATTATTTTGTTGGCGCGTTGCCGTGGTGGCTGCTGCTGTGGTTCCACTTGTCCGAGCACCCGGTGTTGTTGGCGGCGATCGCGGCCGTTTGCGTGGTGCTGTTCGCCTTCTTGCTGTGGCGGGCATTGCGCTGGGCTGGCCGGCGTCGACTGGGTGAGGCGGGGTGATGATGCGTCAGTGGCTGGTAGGGCTGTTCGCCTTGGGCGTGCCCGTTTTCGTGAGTGCCGCGCCGGCTTGCCCGTGGCCAGCCTGGGACCGCTTCAAGGCTGAGCGGGTGAGCGTGGATGGCCGGGTCATCGACCCGAGCGACGAGCGCCTGATCACCACCTCGGAAGGGCAGAGCTATGCACTGTTCTTCGCCCTGGTGGGCAATGACCGGCCAGCCTTCGCACAGGTGCTGCGCTGGACCCACAATAACCTGGCTGAGGGCGACCTGGCCCGGCACCTGCCAGCCTGGCTGTGGGGCCGTGATGGCCAGAGCCAGTGGCAGGTGCTGGACGCCAACAACGCCAGCGACGCCGACCTGTGGATTGCCTACAGCCTGCTGGAGGCCGGGCGGCTGTGGGACGAGCCCGCGTACACGCAACTGGGCCAGCGCGTGCTATGGCGCATCGCTGCCCAGACCGTGCGCAAGCTGCCGGGCCTGGGCGTAATGCTGCTGCCGGGTGACTACGGCTTCGAGGATGCCCGCGGTACTCGCTTGAACCCCAGCTACCTGCCGCTGCAATTGTTAGAGCGCTTCAGCCTGGTGGACCCCCTGTGGGGTGAGCTGGCAGCCAACACACGACGTTTGTGGCTGGCGTCCTCGCCCAAGGGGTTTGCCCCGGACTGGCTGCTGTGGACACCGGCCGGAGAACTGGCTGCGGACCCGCAACATGGCAATGCCGGTGACTACGACGCCATTCGGGTGTACCTGTGGGTCGGTATGTTGGCCAAGGATGCGCCCCAGCGTAGCGAACTTGTTGCCCACTATGCCCCAATGGCAACCGTGACCACAGGCCAAGGCCTGCCGCCAGAGCGCGTGGAGGCACACAGCGGCAACACCAGTGGCCATGGCCCGACGGGGTTCTCTGCTGCGTTGTTGCCCTTGCTGGCAGCGTTACCTGAACACGCTGCTGGCCTGGCTGCCCAGCGTCAGCGTCTGCGCGAGCAGCCGGTCGAAGCCAACGCCTATTACAGCCAGGTGCTGGCGCTGTTTGGCCAGGGCTGGGATGAAGCCCGTTACCGTTTTGACCCGCACGGTCGCCTGTTGCCAGCCTGGAGCGCGCCATGCAGCGAATGATTGGCGTGTTGATGCTGGCGACAGTGGCGTGCCAGGCCGCAGCGCAACCCAAGGATGCAACTGAACAACGCCAATGGCTGCTGGACCAGGTGCGCCGGGGCGAGGCGCTGCACCGTGACGACTTGGTGCGCGATGCGCTGGGCCGCCTGCAATTGCTGGAACCGCGTAACCCGCAAGTGCTGCTGGCAGCCTTGAGCCTGGCGTTGCGCGACAAGAACATCACCGAGGCCCAGCAGTTGCAGGCTCGGATCAATGCCCTGGCGCCCGGCAGCCCGCAGGCACGCCAAGCCCTGCGCTTGCTCGAACTGCAGCAGCCAGAGGCCGCGCGGCGCCTGCAGCAGGCGCGGCTGCTGGCCGTTACCGGGCGCAATGAAGAAGCGCTGGCGGCGTATGAGCAATTGTTTGCGGGTGAGCCACCCAGCCTTGAACTGGCACTGGACTACTGGCGCGTGCGCGGCAACCTGCCAGGCCAACGTTCTGCGGCGATCCTCCAGTTGCAGCAGTTGGACCAGCAGTACCCAGGCAGTGCGGGACTGCGCCAGACCCTGGCCGGTTGGCTGTTCGCTGAAAACCGCGACCGCGAAGCGCTGGCACTGCTCGACCAGCTGGCGCGCGACCCTGGCGCACGCGATGCCGCTGCCCAGCGCGAGTTCGACTACCTGTCTGGGCAGGCGGTGAGCGCCGCCAGTGCGGCGGCGTGGCAAGCTTTTCTGCAGCGCTACCCGGCCTCGCCGTTGTTGGCCCAGGCCAGTGAGAACCTGCAACAGCAACGCAAACTGCTTGCCGACCCGTCCTGGCAGGCCGGCCAACGGGGCAAGGCGTTGCTCGACAAGGGCCGTAACGCCGAGGCCGAAGCCCAGTTGCGTCGGGCGCTGCGGCAGTACCCGGACGATGCCGGCCTGCACGGTGCCTTGGGCTATGCCCTGATGCGTCAGGGACGCTATGAAGACGCCAATGCGGCGTTTCGGGCCGCGAGTGCCAAGGAGCAGGACACCTACTGGATCAGCCAGTGGAAGGACCTGGAGTCGTCCAGCCAGTACTGGGCGTTGCTCAACAAAGGTGAGCGGGCTTTGCAGGCACACGATGTGCGAGGTGCGCGTGCCATTTACCTGCGGGCACGTCAGCAGCGCCCGCAGGATGAATACGCTCTGCTGGGCCTGGCGGATGTCTCCCTGGCAGAGGGTGATGCAGCCGCTGCCGAGCGCCAATTCCTGCAGGTGCGGCGTAGGGCGCCAGATAACGAAAGTGCCGTGCGTGGCCTGATGCGGGTGTACCAGGCGCAATCCCCCGACAAGGCGCAGGTGTACCTCGACAGCCTGCCACCCCGGCAACAAGCGCAGTTCGCCAGCCTGCGCCGCAGCCTGCAACTGGCGCGTCTGCGTCAGCAAGGCGATGAAGCCCTGCAGCGCGAGGACTGGTCGGCGGCCAGCCAGGCGCTGGGCCAGGCCTATGCGTTGGCCCCGGATGAGCCCTGGCTGGTCTATCAACTGGCCAACAGCCTGCGCCACCTGGGGCGCACCGGCGAGGCCGACGCGGCATTCGCCAAGCTGGTGCAGCGCCAGCCCAATGACCCGGCGACCCGCTATGCCCATGGCCTGTTCCTGGAGTCCAGCGACCGAGATGCCTTGGCCTTGGACAGCCTCGCGGCGGTGCCGCAGAGCACCTGGAACGCTGACATGCAGGGGCTGGAGCAGCGCATTCGGCGCCGCATGACCCCGGCCTCGGCGCAGCAGTTGCAGGCACAAGGCCATAGCGCGCAGGCGTCCGCGCTGCTTGAGGCCAACCTGGCGCGTGGCGAGGGCGGCGCGGACGACCTGATGCTGTTGGCCGACTGGGCAGCGGCACGCGGTGAGCCGGGCAAGGCGCGCGGCTATTACCAGCGTGTGCTGGCCCTACAGCCCGGGCAGCCCGCAGCGCGCCTGGGCGTGATCGAAAGCTGGGTCGCTGAAGGAAACCTCGCGCACGCTCGGCAGTTGCTGGTCGCTCAGCCGCCACAGTTGGCTGCCGATGACAGTAACACCCAGCAGCGCATGGCGGCGGTATGGGTCGCTTTGGGTGAGCGCGACCAGGCAGCCAGGCTGCTTGAGCGGATGGCTGCTCAGCAGCCGCAGCCTGATCCGTTGCTGCGTCGCGACGCCGCCCGCCTGGTGGCGCAGCACGACCCGCAGCGGGCGCTGAGCCTTTACGCTGCAGCGATGGCCGATGCGCAGTTGCTTGACCCGGCGGCGGTGTCGCCACGGGACGACCGCGCAATGACGCTCGCCAGCCGAGAGCAGGACGGCGATGACTGGTTGGCGCGCAGCCTGCGCAGCGATGTCGATGCGCTGTATCGACAGCGCAATACCCACGTGACCCTGATGCATGACTACGGTTGGCGCCAGGACGACGGTACGCCGGGCACATCCGAACTGAGCACTCAGTCCACCTTGTTGCATGTCGATACCCCGTTGCAGGACGGCACCGCCTTTGCGCGCGTGGAGCGCATCGGCATGGATGCGGGGTCATTCGAACTCAATGATCAGGGGCGCAATACCACGGATTTCGGCACCTGCCAGTTTGTTGGCCGCAACGCTGACGGGGTGTCCTTCCCAGGCTGCAGCGGTGGCTCGCAAACCGCAGACGGTAGCGTGCTGGCGCTGGGCTGGCAGGGCAGCCGCTGGGCCCTCGACCTGGGTACCACCCAAGGCTACGAGGTCAACAACTGGCTGGGTGGCGCCACGGTCAACGGCGATGTCGGCCAGGTCGGCTGGTCGCTGACTGCGTCGCGGCGGCCGATGAGCAACTCGCTGCTGTCGTTCGCGGGCGCGCGTGACCCGGCGACGGGTGTGCGCTGGGGTGGGGTCACGGCCAACGGGGCCACGCTTGGCCTGAGCTGGGACCAAGGCGGCGATGACGGGGTTTGGGCCAGCCTGGGGCACCATTGGCTGTATGGCGAAAACGTGGCTGACAACCAGCGTAGCCGTGCCATGGCCGGCTACTACCACCGCCTGGTGGAAAAAGCTGACGAGCGTGTGCGCGTTGGCGTGACGCTGATGCACTGGCGCCACGACAAGGACCTGGGCGGCTACAGCCTGGGGCAGGGCGGCTATTACAGCCCGCAGCGCTACACGTCGGTCGGCGTGCCGGTCAGTTATGCCTGGCGCAACTACGACTGGTCGTTGCTGCTGGAGGGCTCCGTCGGTTGGTCCCAGGCCCACAGCGGCAGCAGCCGTCTGTACCCGGATGCACATGTCAATCACAAGGTGCTGGCGCAGTATGGCGTCGACTCCAACCTCGACGCCATCAGCGACGCCAGTAACAGCAGCGGACTGGGTTACCGCCTGCGCGGTCTGTTCGAGCGCCGTCTGAGCGATCACTGGGTGATGGGCGGCGGGTTCGACTGGCAGCACAGCGATGACTATGCACCGAGCCATGGCATGCTTTACCTGCGCTACCTGTTCGAACCGTGGCGGGGCAATCTGGCGCTGCCGGTGACGCCGCTGGAGCCTTACAGCGAGTGGCGTTGACAGGCGCATCTAAGGGGCGCTCAGCCGTCTTATGTCCACCACCGGCAGCCCACCGCGCTGCGCTGCTTCCAGGCCTTGCTCGCTGTCCTCGAACACCAGGCAGCGAGCAGGCGGCAGCCCCAGTCGCCGGGCGGCCTCTAGAGGGATAGCAGGATCAGGCTTGGCCTTGCCGACATCGTCGATGGTCACAATGGCGTCGAACAGCGCGACCAAACCCAGTGCGGCCAGTGAGTTCAAGACAATCTCGCGTGATCCACTGGATGCCACCGCCATGGGCTTCACCCCGGCAAACCGCCTGGCGATGGCAGTCACCTGGGTGATCTCACGCACATGCCGGGAAAGGTTGGCCAGGTAGTGCTGGCGCATCGTCGCCACCACCCTGGGGCGATCCAGCGTGACCTGGTGGCTCTGTTCGAAATGCGTCATCAATTGCGTCTCGCAAAGGCCGCAGCGGGCGGCGTGCCATGCGCTGTCCATGCCCTTGCCAGACGCAGCGAAGCCCGCGCGCCAGGCGCTGGCGTAGGCGGGCAGGCTGTCGATCAGGGTGCCGTCGCAGTCGAAAATCAGGCCTTCGGCGGCCAGCAAGCGTGTTTCCAGTGGGGTGTCGAGTGGGTGTTTCATAACGCTTCGACCTGGCCGGGGTAGCGGGTTTGCAGCACCACGGCGAGGGCGTCCGGGCGCCAGAATTCCTGGTCGAACTCCACGGGCTGGCCGCGCTCGCCGAAGCTCAGGCGTTCCAGGTAGAAACTGCTCGAGCCTGGGGAGACTTGCAGCAGGTCGGCTTGAAAGTCGTTCATCGTCTCAGGGTGCATGCACAACTCGCTGCGCGACTGCACGCGGCCGAAACGTTCGCGCAGCAGGGCGGTCAGCGAGGTGTTGAGGTCGGCGTCGAGCAACGCGGGGCACCAGTCGGCGACCAGCACATTGCACTCGAGCAGCACCGGGCGTTGGTCCACGTAGCGACGGCGCTGCAGGTAGAACACCGGCTCCTCCGCATGCTCCAGGCCCATGCGCTTGGCCAGCCAGGCCCCGGCCGGGCGGCGCTCGGCGTGCAGGCACTCGGTGCGTGGCGTGCGCCCTTGGCTGGCGACATACTCCATGAAGCCTGTGATGCCGGTTGGGTCGTAGCGGATGCGTGGGGGGCTGACGTACCAGCCGCGGCGGTCCTGGCGGTAGATGACGCCGTCGGTTTCCAGCAATTGCAGTGCCTGGCGCAGGGTCACCCGTGTGCAGTCGAAACGCTCGGCCAGGTCGCGCTCTGCGGGCAGCTTGCTGTCGGCGGGCAGGCAGCCTTTGGCCAGGTCACTGGCCAGTTGATCGCGGATACGCAGGTAATGGGGCTGGCTGGCGCGCCACGTGGCCTGTGGCTGCGACTCGCTGACGAACGAGGTGCGAAACGGGTTCATGGCAATACCTCGGCGCCCGCAGGCAGGGGCTGTTGCTGGGCCAGCAGTTCGTTGCGCCAGGCCAGCAGGCCGTAGGCGGCCAGTACCACGAAGCCGGCGTACAGGGCCGCCGTGAGTTGCAGGTCCTTGAACAGGAACAGCCCGACGTAGGCGCTGTCGAGCACAATCCACAGCCCCCAGCTGGCGACGTATTTGCGTGCCGCCCAGAAGCTGGCCACCAGGCTGAGCGAACTCAGCAGCGCGTCGATCCACGGCGCGGAGGCATCGGTGTAGCGCTGCATGACGGTGCCAAGCAGTACTGCGCCAGCAAGCCCCGCCGCCAGGCTGACGATGGCCTCGCGGCGCGGCAGGCGTTGCACGCCGACCTTGCCGGCGACGCTGTAACCCTGGCTCCAGCGCCACCAGCCGTAACCTTGCAGCACGGCGAAGACCAGTTGCAGCAGCATGTCGCAATACAGCTTCACGTCGAAGAATATCCAGGCGTAGAGCAGCACGGCGACCACGCTTACCGGCCAGCACCAGCGAATACGTTGGGTGGTCAGCCACACGCCGAGGATATTGAACAGCACGGCGATGATTTCTAACGTTGACATGGGCGCCTCCTCGGCAGCGTCAGTACTGGGGCTTCAAGACCTTGTGCTTGAAGGCGCGCTTCTGTTGTTCCGGCAACTCCTCGCGCCCCTGGTACGGCGCGCTGTACCAGCCGCCATAGGTGGGGTTGGGCAGCAGGAACCAGCGTTCACCCAGCCAGGCGAAGTAGGGGCGGGCCGCGTCGAGCTGGGCCTGCTGGCTGCCGCGGGTGGCCATGAAATCACCGAAACTGTCGCCCAGTTGCATCAGCACCCGCGCCTGGGTCCCCACCCAATGACGGCGGCAGGTCTTGTCCGAACCGCTGGCCTGGCAACCGCCAATGGCGGTGCCGGCGGTGAGAATCTGGGCGCTGCTGTCGATGGGGAAGCCGGCGCGGCGCAGGTTTTCCAGGGTTGCCTGCTCCTGGCCTGGCGCTCGGTTGGTCAGGTAGTACGGCGTGATACCACGGCGCGCGGCGGCCTGCAGGAAGTCCACTGCGCCGGGCAGGGCAGGGGCCTTGGCGCGATCGACCCACTGGTACCAGGCGTCGTAGTCATAGGGGCGGTCATTGATGATCGAACGGGCGTTGAGCGGGACGTTATCCAGCAGGGTTTCGTCGATGTCGATGATCAGCGCCGGTGGCAAGCCGTGTAGCGCGCGCGGTGCGTGTGCCAGCGCATCCCAGGCGGGGTCGGCCAAGGCCCTATCGAGGTGCTGGGTGGCACTGGCATACACCTGGCGGAACAGCAGGTCGTGTTCCACCGACGTCTGGGTCCAGAGCACTGCATCGAGTTGGTCGTTAGCGGGCGGGTGCTGCTGGCAACCGGTGAGCAGCGTTGCCAGCAGGGTGGCGATCAGCGAGACGGACCGGGTCATGGCGATTCCTCAGAAATTCACGGTGGCGGACAGGCGAGCGGTGCGCGGCGCACCCTGGAACAGGTAGCCATCCCCCATGTATTCGCCCACATCACGCCAGTAGCGTTTGTCGAAGAGGTTGTCCACGGTCAGGCGCACTACGGTTTCGTACCCCTCAAGGTCCAGGGTGTAGCGCGCCCCGGCATCGAACACCGTGTACCCGTCGACCTTCACATTGCCGGCCTGGCTTGCATACTTGCTGGCGCTGTAGCGCAGGCCGCCGAGCAGGGCCAGGCCCTTGATGCTGGCGACACTGTAGTCGGCATGCAGGCTGGCGCGCACGTTTGGCACGTTGATCGCCTGGTGCCCTTCGTAGCTGTCAGTGCCGCTGTCCTCGACCCGGGCGCGGATGGCCGCGGCACTGGCCGACACCTGCAACTGCTCGGTCAGGTGCCCGCTGGCGGACAGTTCGAGGCCGATGTTTTCCTGGTCGCCTTGCTGCACGTAGGTGAAGCTGCCGTCGCCATTGGGGCGTGAATACTGGTAGGCCTTGCTGATGCGAAACAGCGCGGCGCCGAGGCTCAAGCCCTGCCAGTCACGCTTGGCACCTACCTCCAGTTGCCGTGAAACCGTGGGCGGCAGGATCTCGTCGGCATTGGTGGTGAACCACGCCGCTTCGCCGCCCAGTGACAGGCCTTTGCTGTAGCGGGTGTACAGCGAGATGTCCGGGCGCGGTTTGTAGATCAGTGCCACGTTGGGCAGGAACTCCGAACGTTGGGTATGGCGCGTGGTGTTGCCGTCGATATCGAAGGTTTTTTCGTCCAGGCGCACCTGGCGGCCGCCCAGAATGGCCTGCCAGTGTTCGCCGTAGCTCAGCCGGTCGCTGAAGAACAGCCCGTACTGGCGGCTGTCCAGGCGCCGATAGGTGTGGCCCAGCGGTTCGCTGGTCGGCGCAAAGTCGGGTACAGGCTGGTAGATGTTGGCGGTGCCCACCCATTCGTTGACCGAGTCGCGGCGGTCGACGATACGGCGCAGGGCGCTGCTGCCGACGGTCAGCTCATGCTGCAAAGGACCGCTGTCGAAGCGCCCGCTCAGTGCCGCCTGTAGCTCGTCGTTGCGGCGGGTATCGTCGGGGTTGCGGAAGTCGTAGACATCGTAGTCGCCCTCGGGGCTGAAGTAGTTGGGCACGGCGGAGCTGGCGCAGCTCGGGGCGCCATAGCAGCCCCAGGCGAAGGCGCTGTAGTCGTCGATCACCACCCGGCTGCGCGAAGCGCTCAAGTTGGCGCTCCAGTTGTCGTCGAAGCGGTACTCGAAGCGGCTGCCAAGGTTGAGCGAATCGATACCCACTGGTTTCGACCAGCGCTGGTCGGCCAGGCGGTCCTTGGGGTCGATGCCGGTGGGCACCACGCTACCGCCGAGTAGCTGATAGCCCGGCACCGAGCGCTGTTCGCGGGTCTGGTACTCGGCATCCAGCTGCAGCAGGGCGGCATCGCTGAGGTTCCAGTCCACGGCCAGGGAGGCGAAATCGCGTTTGCCGTCCGAGTTGTCCACGTAGGAGCGGATGTCTTCATGGGCGAAGTTGGCGCGCACGCCCAGGCGCTGCTCGCTGTCCAGCCAGCCGCCAAGGTCGGTGGCCACATAGCGCTCGCCTGATTCGTTGCTTGCGACGGTGACTGAACGTACGTTCTGCGGGCGCTTGGTGACGTAGTTGACCAGCCCGCCCGGCTCGGAAACGCCACTTTGCAACCCGGAAAGGCCTTTGAGCAGCTCGACCTGCTGTTTGTTTTCCAGCGCGACGTTCTGCTCGCCGGTGATGGTGCTGCCGTTGATCTTGTAGCTGTTGGCGGCGCTGAGGGAAAACCCGCGAACCACGAAGTTTTCGTAGTAACCGATCGGTGCATAGCTTTCGCCGGTCGAGGCGTCGTTGCTGAGCACGTCGCTGAGCAGCCTGGCCTGGCGGTCCTTGAGCAGTTGCTCGGTGAACACCGCAACCGAGGCCGGCGTATCGAGCAGTGGCGCCTCGCCCAGCCCCCCCACCGAGGCTGAGGTGGCTTGGTAGCTGTTGGTCTGTGCGCCCGTCACGGTGATGGCCTCCAGCAGGGTGCTGTCTGCCCAGGCCAGGGCCGGGTTCAATGACAGGCTCAGCAGCCCCAGCGCAAGGCCGTGGCGGTGATGAAAAGACAAGGATGAAGCCATGAACGAACTCCTGGGTGACCAGCGGTGTGGCACCGAAAATCGGGTAAACCTGTGCTCGCGATGCCGCGCCTATGCAGCGGCGACAGCATCGTTGAGCGGGCGCTTGAAGGGGGTGGAACTTCAGGCCGGCGTTGCTCCGGTGGTCATTGGTAATGCAGGGTCAGCTGCCCATTCCTGCAGCGAGCCGTCATAGATCGAAACGCCCTGGCGCCCCAGGCGCGTCAGGGCCAGGGCAGTGGCGGCCGCGGAAATACCGCCGCCACAGTAGAGGACCAGTGGCTGGGTGCCTTCGACCAATGCTGGGCCGAGTGCGCGGGCCAATGCGTCGGGCGCCAGGTAGCGGCCCTGCTCGTCGAACAGTTGCCGCGCCGGTCGGTTGAGGCTGCCGGGGATATGGCCGCGTCGGGCATAGCGGGTCACCGCGCTGCCCTCGAACAGCCCGTTGGACAGCGCACACACCAGCGTGCCTGGCGCTTGTCCATCGAGTACGGCCAGCACGTCTTCGCGGTTTGCCCAGTACCCTGGATGGACGGTGAGCGACACTGGCGAACCCGCTACACCAGGCTGAGCTTGCTCACCGCGGGCCAAGGGCAGGTTGGCCTGGCGCCAGGCCTTCAGGCCGCCGTCGAGCACCGACGCGGCCACGCCCAGGCTACGCAGCATCCACCACAGGCGTGCGGCCCAAAAACCCTCATGCCGGTCGTAGACCACGATGTGCCGTGCCTCGGCGATGCCCAGGCGTGCCAGCGCCGCGGCTCCCTCTGTCGGCGAAGGCAGGGCGAAGCTGTAGCTCGCCGCGGTGTCGGCCAGCTCGCACGTCAGGTCGGCATGCCGCGCCGTCGGGATGTGTTCGGCCAGCCAGGCCGCATGGCCACTGGCGACGCGGTAGTCGCCATCGAACTGGGCGGCGGCCAGTTCCACACTGGCGTCGAGCACCACCAGGCCCGGCTGTTGCAGGGCGTGGTGCAAGGCGTTGGGTGAAATGAGGATGTCGGGCATAGGGGCTCCTGTCAGCGCGCGCGTGCGATGCGGTGCAGATGATCGAGCAGGCGGGTGCCTTCGCTGTCGCCAAACCATTGGCCATGGCCGATCAAGAAATTGTGGTAGGCGATGTCGGCGTTGCTCCGGGATCCGACGATGCCCTGGAAGTAGTCGATCTCGGCGAGGGCGAAATCCACATGGGCCAATGGCAGCAGCGCTTTGAGCGTGAGCAGGTCGGCCTGTGTCAGGGGCCGCTGGCTGTGGTAACCGGCCAGCAGTGCATCGACGGCGTCGAGGTCGGCGGCGGCGCGCCCGCCTGCATCGAGTTCAAGCCAGGGAATGCAATTGCGTTCTACCGCAGTGGCCAGGTCGAATACGGCGAAAGTCCGGTCACTCAAGCCGAAATCAAGGACGCTGCGCACCTGCGTGGTGTTTGCCGATTCGTCCCACAGCAGGTTGGAGGCGTGCCAGTCGTTGTGGGTCCACAGCGCCGGCTGGTGCTGCAGCAGGGGCAGCAGGGCGCAGTGATGGGGCAGATAGAGTTCGCTCAGGGCCTGCTGCCAGTGTTTGTCTGCGAGGTAGTGGGCCAGTGCGGGCTGCTGCGCCAAGGCCGTTTCGATGGATGACAGCGGCGCGTGGTGGCTGAAGAACCGCAGGTTGGCAATCAATACGGGCGTGCGTCGGGCGCCCGCAGTGAAGCCTTCGGCGGCCAGGTGCAGGCGAGCAAGGGCAACGCCCGCCGCATGGGCGTGCTGCAGGCTGAGGAAGGGTGTCCAGGACAGCGCGTCACGGTACAGGTCGTGGCCCTGCGCGCAGGGCAGCACCTCGTAAGTCCATTCACCCAGGGCCACCACGCTGTCGCCGTTGTGGTCGAGCAACGGGGTAACAACGGGCGCGCCACGCTGTTCAAGGTGCTGAACGAAGCGGTGTTCCTCCAGCAGCCAGGCGGGCTGGCGGACACTGCGGTGGTGGCGTTTGACGAACAGCTCCCCTTGTTCCGTGCGCACCTGCGCGGCAGCCGAGAAGGGGCGGGGGCTGTGCCAGTGCAGCGGGCCCACGGCGCCAAGCCGCGGGAAGTGGCTCAGTACCGCTTCCACATCCACCTGAGTCAGCGCGGGCCAGTCGGCTTCTACCGGCTGTACGCCCATGCCATGGGCCATGCGCAAGGGCTCGTTCATGCCTGTGGCTCCGGCAGGTAACGGTTACTGGTGGCACCACGCCAAGCGTCGGCGTCGGCCAGTACGCCGTGGTGGTGCAGCCACTGGGCGTAGGGGGCGATCAGTGCTTCGCGTTGCTGGCCCCAGCGCTGCTCATGCAGCCAAGTGGGTGCGATGTGCTGTAGCGATTGGCTGAGCAGCGCCCTCGGAAAGTAAGGGGTGGCGGCCTCATAGGCGCCCAACGCGCTTTGCGGGTCAGCGGCCGCCGCGCGAAAGCCACGCTCGGTGGCGGCGAGAAAGGCGCGGGCGATCTCGGGGTTTTCCTCGAACCAGCGTTGCTGCCCGCCCAGCAGGTAGCTGTGATAACGCGGTGCGCCAATGTCATCGACTGGCCAGACCACACGTCGCTCGGCCGCAACCGGGCTGTCCATCAAGGCTTCCCAGGCCCAGTAGCCGCCAAAACTGGCGTCGGCAATGCCTGCCGCCAGGTCTTCCGGGCGCAGTTCGCGCACTTTGCTGTCGACGATGATCACGGCATCCGGGTCGCCGCCATCGGCGGCCACCAGATGGCGCACCATGGCCAGGCCACGGGGCGAGGGGTTGAGCGCCAGGCGTTTGCCTGCGAGGTCCCTGGGGCGGCGAATGCCGAAGTCGGTGAGGGTCTGGATCGATTCAAGGCCCCGATGGTTGATGGCCGCGACACCCAGCAGCGGCTGGCCGAGGCTGCGCCTGACCAGCAAGCGATTGCTGGGAAATACGCCGACATCCGCATCGCCTTTGAGCAGGTGCTCCAACGTGTCGCCATGGAAGGGGTCGGGCACTACCAGTTGCACCGACAAGCCGGCGTCCTGATACCACCCGCGCTCCCTTGCGACGTAGAACCCTGCCGAATTTGGCCAAGGGTGGAAATACTCCAGCATTACCCGTACAGCGTTCATCCTTTCGTGCTCCTTGGTGCCCTCAGGGCTCAGGGAGCAGATTTAACGGGTAGACATCTGGTATATACCAATATCGTTCGGTGCTATTTTTATTCCTTCAGGTAATAAATTGGCCTGCTTTAATTTCTTTTTTGCTGTGACGCATTGGGTTTATGCAGCCCGTCGTTCGCCCTTGAGCATTTTCCTGTGCGCCTCCATGGCAACGCCCATTTCTTCCAGCTGATCTTTGCCCAACAGCTTTTTCGCAGTGGGGAACAGTTCGCCTTCCTCCTCTTCGATGTGATGTTCAAGCAGCTCTTTCATCACCTTCACCCGCCCGGCAAATTCGAGGGTGCCGGTTTCGGTATGAAGCAGATCAGGAAGCACCAGCGAATCGACAGTACGGTGTTCTTCCTTGGCTTCGTAATACATCTTCGCTTCTTCCTTGCCGCCGGCTTTCTTGATGGCCGGGTAGAGGATGTCCTCCTCCAGAGCAGTGTGGACTTGCAGCTCCTGCTCGATCCGGTGCAGCAGTTCGGCGCGCTTTTTCACGGCTCGCTCGGTGGTTGAAGACAATTCAGCCAGCAGCTTCTTCACCAATTTATGGTCTTGAATCAACAGGTCGATAGCGTTCATGCAGGCACCTCATGGCGGTCGGGGAAACACGGATTGCTGGGTACAAACTCATCGGTTCTGTTGCGGTGGACGTGATGGGCGTGCGAATGGTTCAAGTCTTTACCGCATGGCTCGCAGCGCGCAGATGAAGCGTCGAGGCCTGCGACAGCAAGCCTTGTCATGGTCGTCAGAGGATCGGTTTGCCGCCCGTGACGCCGTAGCGTGAACCCGAGATATAACTGGCTTCATCAGAGGCCAGCAAAACGTAGATCGGCGCCACCTCGACCGGTTGCCCTGGCCGCCCCATGGGGTAGCCCGAGCCAAAGTTTCTGACGGCCTCATCCGGCATGGTGGCGGGGATCAACGGCGTCCAGATCGGGCCTGGCGCCACGCTGTTGACCCGGATGCCTTGCTTCGCCAGCAACTGGGCGAGGCCTGCAGTGAAGTTGGCAATGGCGCCTTTGGTGGCGGCGTAGGCCAACAGGCTGGGTGACGGGTCATCGGAGTTGACCGAGCTGGTATTGATGATCGATCCGCCCTTCGGCATTGACGGCAATGCCCGTTGGCAGATGCGGAAGATGGCGGTGATGTTGGTGTCGAACGTCTTCACCCACTCCTCATCGTCAATGTCGTCCAGGCTTTCATGGGCCATCTGGAATGCGGCGTTGTTGACCAGGATGTCGATGCGACCGAACTGTTCCACGGTCTTGTCGACGATGGTGTAACAGTGCTGTTTGTGCGCCAGGTCACCGGGCAGCAGGAGGCACTGGCGGCCCGCGGCTTCGACCCAGCGCGCCGTTTCCTGCGCATCTTCGTGCTCATCCAGGTAGGCGATGGCAACGTCCGCACCTTCACGCGCGTAGGCAATCGCAACGGCCCGACCGATGCCGCTATCGGCGCCGGTGATCAAGGCGATTTTGCCTTCGAGCCGGTTGTAGCCTGTATAGGTCTGCTCACCGCAGTCCGGGTACGGCTCCATCTTGCGCTGCGAACCGGGGACGCTTTGCGGTTGCGAGGGGAATGGCGGAGTAGGGTAGTCGCTCATGGTCGAAGCTCCTGCAGTTGAGAACGCTCATTACCGTTCGAACCGTGCGAGAAGCCAGTGTTGAAGTGGATGCTGGATTTGAACGACGGACGGCCTGCCACCCACTTGCAATGAATTTTCGGTGAAGGGATCGCTCTATCGCTGATCAGCAGTGCGCTGCTCTCACCCCTTTCAGGAGCGCCCGAGTGCCTCGAATCATTACGCCCACCACCTCTGAGCATGAGATCGATCAGCAGAATGCGCGGATGTTCGGCACGCCCAAGGAACGCCTGGATTTCTATCGACGCGAAATCCAGTACGAGACCACTATCCTGGCCAACCGTACCGATGCGTATCTGGCCGCTCAGTCGTTCCTGGTCATCGCCTTCGTGTCTTCGATGAGCAACCTTAACCAGAGCTGGGGGGAAATGTTCACGTTGATCGTGCCGGCGTTTCTCGCCCTGCTCGGCGTGTTGAGCTCGTTGAATGCCTGGCCAGGCATCCGCGCGGCGTTCCGGATCATCGAGCACTGGCAGTTGAAGCAGAGCCACTTGCTGCGCAGTGAGCCGATGATGGGCCTGGCCTATGATGAATCGCCCTTGTTCTGCGAGGCTGAGACGTCCCGGGCCGGGCACCGGAAATCGTTGCTGTTCTCCCTTCGCACGCCTTGGATTTTTCTCGGGTTCTGGGTTTTGCTGGGCAGCTACTCGGTGTATATCCAGCTCGCGTGACGGGCGCGCTGCTGTGCGCAAATGACTGCCAGCAAACCTTAGCGGCGCCTGCGTTGCGAACGGGTGAAGACAAACCCTGCAATCACACCCAGCAGCGCCGCACCCACCCATAACGATGTTTTATCTTTCTGAGTTCTCCAGCCACCGTCCACACTTCGCCGGTCATCGGGTGGCTCGAACAGATTCCCGGAAGATATCGCCGCGCTGGGGCTGCGGTTCAAGCCCCAGCGCGTGAGCCACCCTGACAACTGAGGCAGCCCCGGTACCAGGTAGCTGGCCAGATGGGCGAGGCGGGCGGCAGCGCCGACAGTGGTGCGCGCGCTCGGGGAAATGGCGCAGGCTACCATGGCGTTTGCCACCCGTTCCGGGTCGTAGATCGGCCCTGGGGGTGTCAGCGCGTGGCCGGTGTAGTTGCCTGCGTCCCGCAAGCCTGGCGTGTCCATGACGGCCGGATAAAGATCACACACATGAATGCCGGGGAACTCCGTCAGCTCACCGCGCAGCGCTTCGGTCAGGCCACGCAGGCCGAACTTGCTCGCCGAGTAGGCTGCCGCATAGGGTTGGGCGATCCAGCTGCCAAGCGACAAGGTGTTGATCAGTATGCCGCTGCGCTGTGCCTTGAAGTAGGGAAGCACCACGTAAGCGCCGCGCAGATAACCGACCAGGTCGGTTTGAATCACCTGCTCATGCGCTTCAAGCGGTGTTTCGTCGAAGCTGCCTAACGCGCCAACCCCGGCGTTGTTGATCCAGATATCGATACGTCCATGGCCAAACTCGGCAGCTTGGGTGGCCAGGGCTGCCACTTGATCGCTGTGAGTGACGTCGGTGGTAATGGCGACAGCGTCCGTGCCGCAGTCGGTGCATTCATCCAGCACGTCGAACAACGCTTCCTCATCGCGTGCCGCGAGCACCAGGCGGGCACCTTTGCAGGCAAACGCATGCGCAGCCGCCCGGCCTATGCCGCTGGAGGCGCCGGTGATGACCACGACCTTTCCGCGCAATGGGCCTTTGATCGGCGTCGGGCTCATTGGCATGGAGTGCTCTGGGGCTGGTGAGTCTTCGCTGTCGTTAGACGGCAGTGTGGCACTGGCTTCTAGGGGGCAAAGCTCAAGGGTGGTTCCATCAGCCATTACCAGCTTCAAGCCCTCGATGGTGCCCGCTATCCGATCCGGGAAGACGGGTTCGCCTTCAGCATCCAGGCTGTCGTAGATGAACTGCGTGCCTTCGAGCCAGCCGACCGCAGTCAGCAGTTCGGGGCCGAGGTAATACTTGCCGTCTTGAAAGTACCCCGGGAACTGATGGGCGCGCTCGACGTTCTCCACGCAATAGCGCTCGCCTGGTTTCATACCTGTCGCTTGATCGATCATGGTGAAAACCCCTTTTTCTGAAAGCCGGCTGTGCAGCAGATATTGCAGTGAGTAAGCAGGGGAATCCGTTGGGCAGGATTAAGTTCAGAGCAAGCGTTTCAGCGGTTTCTTTTAGCGCCGGATGACCCGTGTTTACCGTCCTCATCAACGCTGTACAAGGGTTTGTTGAAACCTATACAAAAAGCTATTCTTGTACAGGATTTTCCCAATTGTTCGAGGTAAGCATGGTGCCTCCTGCGCGTTGGGCCAGCCTGTGCTTGCTGATGGTTGCGCTGTCGACCGTAGCAGCGGACTGGCGAGCCGAATTGCCAACGGCGCAACCGTTGGGTGCTGGCGATTTCACGTGGTTCGGCGTGCGCCTTTACAGCGCCCGGCTGTGGACAGTGGGGCCGGTTCAGGACTGGAACCAGCCCTTTGCCCTGGAACTGCGCTACCACCGATCGCTGTCCAAGGAGACGCTGGTAGACGCGAGCCTTGCGGAGATACGCCGCCTTAACGCCAACATCACGCCGCAGCAACGCGCAGCGTGGAGCAAGGCGCTTGAAGCGGCATTCGTGGATGTGCGCCCGGGTATGCGTATCACGGGTGTGTACCTGCCAGGGCAAGGGTCTCGCTTCTATGTCGATGGCGCACTCAGCCAGGTAATCGCCGACCCGGAATTTTCCCGAGCATTCTTCGCCATCTGGCTCGACCCACGGGCCAGGGACCCACAGCTGCGCCAGCGCCTGCTCGGGCTGGCGGGCAACGACCGAGGGACGTGAACATGTACAGAGCACTGTTACTGGTTGGCTGCCTGCTCCTCGGCAGTTGTGGCAACGTCGGTGTCGAGCACTACGCCAAGGAGCAGCCGAAACTCGACCTGGCGGCATTCTTCTCGCGACCGGTGCAAGCCTGGGGGATGTTCCAGAAGCGTTCCGGAGAGGTGGTGAAGCGCTTTCACGTGCGTATCGACAGCCGCCGCGACGGTGAGCGGCTGATCCTCGATGAGCATTTTCTTTACAGCGATGGCACGCGTCAGCAGCGAACCTGGACGCTGGTGCCGGAAGGTGCGGGCCGCTGGCGAGGAACAGCAGGTGACGTGATCGGCGAGGCCCATGGCGAATCGGCCGGTAATGCGCTGCGCTGGCGCTACCGGCTGGACCTGCCGGTAGACGGGGAGCATTGGCAGGTGGACCTGGACGACTGGATGTACCTGATGGATGACGACACCCTGATCAACCGCTCAAGCATGAGCAAACTGGGTGTGGAGATTGGGCAGATCACGCTGTTCTTCCGCCGCTTGCCAGAGGGCACACCATGAACCTGAATGCGCTCACTCAACGGGTTACGGCCGGTGAAGTCAAAGAGCTTGAACTGCTGTCGCTCGAAGGTGGCTTCTACATTCTCCGCGCACTGACCGGTGCCGGCCCGGTCACGTTGATTGATGATCGTGGTCAGCCCGTTCGCCTGCGCTCCACCACCGAGCTGCGCCACTTGCTGGCCGAGCTGCCACCGGTGCCGTGCATGCTGGTGCAGCAGGTGGTGCATGATGAAATGTGTGGGCAGCGTGACGGGCCTATCGCGCCGCTGCGGGTGCCCGTGACGCTGACAACCCAATGGTAGCCCGGCCCTCGCGGCTGGGGTTGGTGCTCGGTGACCAACTGTCGTTCGACCTGGCAAGCCTGGCGGCCCTGGACCCTACCCGCGACGCTATTCTGATGGCGGAAGTGGAGGGTGAGGCCCGCTACGTGCCGCATCATCCGCTGAAGATCATCCTCATCTTCAGTGCCATGCGGCATTTCGCAAAGGCGCTGCGGGAGCGGGGTTGGCAGGTGCACTATGTCGAGCTTAACGCTGCCGGCAACAGCGGTAGCATTGCGGGCGAGCTGCGTCGCTGGCAGCAGGCATTGGGCGCCACGCACATCCACCTGACAGAGTGCGGTGAATGGCGCCTGGAGCAGGCGCTGCGCGATGCGCAGCTGCCGCTTGTGTGGCACCGCGATACGCGCTTTTTGTGCTCGCGTGAAGCCTTCGCGCGGTGGGCGCAGGGGCGTAAGCAACTGCGCATGGAGCATTTCTACCGCGGCATGCGCAAGCGTTGCGGGTTGCTGTTGGAGGCCGATGGCAGCCCCGCAGGCGGTGCCTGGAATTTTGATGGGGACAACCGCAAGCCGTTGCCGCGCCAGTTGCGAGGGCCGTTCGCTGCGCAGTTTGAGCCGGACGCGATCACGACAGCGGTAGTGGCCTTGGTTCGGCAGCGTTTCAGTGACCATTACGGGGCCGTGGACGGGTTCAACTACCCCGTGACCCATGAGCAGGCTCATCAGCTCTGGCAGCATTTTCTCGATTTCGGCCTGGCGGCGTTCGGTGACTACCAGGACGCCATGGCAGAAGGCGAACCGTACCTGTTCCATGCGCGCATCAGCGCGGCACTCAACATTGGCCTTCTGGATGTGCGTTGCCTGTGCGACGACGTCGACAAGGCGTGGCGTGAGGGGCGGGTGCCGCTGAATGCCGCCGAAGGCTTCATCCGCCAGTTGATTGGCTGGCGCGAGTATGTGCACGGCATCTACTGGCTGCGAATGCCTGAGTATGCCGGGCTCAATCATCTGGGAAACCAGCGTGCCTTACCGGAATTCTACTGGACGGGCGCCACCCGCATGCGCTGCATGGCGCAAACCATCGGGCAGACGTTGCGCTTGGGTTACGCCCACCACATCCAGCGGCTGATGGTCACCGGTAATTTCGCCCTGTTGGCCGGCATCGCGCCAGACGCCATTTGCGAGTGGTATTTGGCGGTGTACATGGATGCCTTCGACTGGGTCGAACTGCCTAACACGCTGGGCATGGTCATGCATGCCGACGGTGGGTACCTGGGGTCGAAACCGTACTGTGCCAGTGGTCGTTACATCCAGCGGATGTCCGACCATTGCAAGGCGTGCAGCTACAAGGTCGACCATGTGATCGAGGAGGATGCCTGCCCATTCAACGCCTTGTACTGGCATTTTCTGATACGTCACCGCGCTCAGCTGTCGGCCAATCCACGCCTGGCCATGGTCTACCGTAACCTGGACGGCATGCCGCTTGGCCATCGCGAAGCGGTGTGGCAGCGTGGCCAGTCACTGCTGGCGCGGCTGGATGCTGGCGAGGTGGTATGAAAAAGAGCCTGCTGCCCAGCAAAACCTGCGTGGTATGTGGCCGACCCTTCAATTGGCGCAAGCGCTGGGCACGCTGCTGGGCCGAGGTGCGCTATTGCTCCGAACGCTGCCGCCGGTCAGCGCCGCGCCGCGATGCGCAGCAGTAATGGCAGGACCAGGGCCCACACCGGCATGAGCAACAAGCCGGTTTCAATCACACCCAGCGGCAGGCCGACCCCCGCCAACCTGGCGCCACCGACGTAGGCCAGTGGGGCGCCAAGGGCGCCCAGCAACGCGCCGCGCCAGTAGGGCCGGCCGGCCCAGGCCAGGCTATGGCGAAGGCCGCTGGCCAGTACCCACCACAGCAATACCAGCCACAAGGGCAGGGGCCACGTATCGAAGCTGAATACGCCCAGTGCCCCCAGCACGCTATCCAGCACGCAGCCGGCCAATACGACACGCAACAATGCCTTGATTTCTACCTTGTAGTCCGGGCAGAGCCACAGGTGTATGGCCAGGCCGAGCGGCACCAGCAGCAACAACCCAGGGTACTGAGCGCCCAGCACGCAAGCCCACCAACCGGCCTGCAACCAGAGTGCATTGGCGACCAGCCAGCTCCTGGGCATCATTCACCGGCCGGACAAAAATGGGCGTCGAGATTGCCCCTTTCAAGATTATTGAAGGGCTTGGCGAATGGCTGAAAAACGGACATGTCTGGCTCCAGATGATCCTCAAGCAACAGTGAACTGTTGAAGGATATAGCTGAAGCCTATGACTAAATTTGTACAAGTCAACGAAGTTGTACAGCTTTTTATCCAGTCCTGGCCTCACTCAACGGTTACGTAAGTGAGCGATTTCCGCTTGCAGTTCGCGAACCCGCTGCTCGGTGTTCATTTTGATACTGAATGACCGGCTGAGTGCTACGAAGGAACCTATTCCAGTGCTCGCGTCTCGATTATCAGAAGAGCATGGGGTGATGGAGATGAATGCGTTTACAAAGCCCGTCGGCGCAGAGCAGCGCCGTCTCGAAGCCATCACTCGTTGGTTTGTAACCTTCGATGACCAGGCAATTCGGCGCAACTGCCCCAGCAGTTACCACGAGGAACTGCTGCGCCAGGCCGATGAAATGGACCGGCTGGACCTGATCGATTGGGAGGCGTGGCGTGACCTGCGTCGCTTGGCCGATCAGTCTTTTATGATGGCGGTCGCGGGTGCGGATTATCATGCCTTCACGGTGACGCCCCTGCGGACCACGGCGCTTCCTGAATGATTCTCCTCGGTTGCGCCGGCTGGAGCTTGTCACGCCCTTACGGCAATGAGTTTGCTTCAGAGGGAAGCCAGTTGCAGCGTTACGCGGCACGCTTGAATGCGGTTGAGATCAACACGTCGTTTTACCGTCCTCATCGCCCACAAACCTATGCCCGATGGGCTGAATCGGTACCTGAGGATTTTCGCTTTTCAGTCAAGCTGCCCAAGGCCGTCACGCATGAGCAGAGGTTGCAAGCGTGTGAGGGGCCGCTCGACAGGTTCCTTGATGAGTGCGGGCATTTGGGCAGTCGCCTCGGCTGCCTGCTGGTGCAGTTGCCACCTTCGTTGGCGTACGACGGTGCCGTGGCCTATCGATTTTTTGAGTCTGTGCGAAAGCGTTATGCAGGGTCGCTGGCCGTTGAACCCAGGCATCGGTCATGGTCGGCAGCGCAGCCGTTGCTTGTCGACTTTCAGGTCGCTCAGGTCGCTGCCAGCCCGGCGCGCTTTGGCGTGGATGAGCTGCCAGGAGGCTGGCCGGGGCTGGTCTACTGGCGTTTGCATGGCGAGCCGCAGATCTACCGCAGCGCCTATGGCAGCGAGTATCTGCAGCGCCTGGCGGCCCAGTTAAACGTTCGACGTGCTGCGGGGCTACCTACGTGGTGCGTGTTCGACAACACTGCAAACGGTGCCGCGTTGGGCGATGCCCTGGCTATGTCGGCCTATCTGCGTATTGACGCTTAGGCGCGCGGGCCAGTGCTGACCTTGTAACGTCGCTAGCGCAGTGCGTCGTATCCACAGACGGTGTCGAGCATGGACTGGCACCGTTCGGTAACATGGCCCAGCACTTACCGGCGTCTCTCCGACGGCAGCGGGCCTGGCCTTACCTGGATGGTTACGGCGGCGATGATTCTGGCGATTTCAGCTTTGCGGGTGCTGACTTTGCCATCAGCAAGCAACTGCGTGTGAGCTACTTCCACGGCCAGCTCGAGCACTTCTACCGCCAGGATTATGCAGGGCTGGTGCACGATCTACCCTTGGCCGGCGGGGTGTTCACCACCGACCTGCGCTACTTCAAGAGCCGTGACAGCGGAGCTGCTTATGGCGGCAAGATCGACAACGACATGTTCAGCGGGCAGGTGTCGTATACCCACTCCGGGCACACCGTCGGTGCCGGTTACCAGATGCTAGACGGCGATGCCGGGCTGCCCTACATCAGCGGTGCGACGGTTTATTCGTTCAGCAACGTCGGCATCGGTAAGTTCATCGAGGAGGAAGAGAAAACCTGGATGGCAAGCTATGCCTACAATTTTGCAGCAGCCGGTGTCCCTGGGCTCACGTTCATGGCGCGATACCTGAGCGGGGACAACGGTCGTTCCGCTGAAGCTGAACTCAACGAATGGGAACGTGACATGGAACTGGCCTACGTTGTGCAGTCAGGGCCTGTCAAAGGGCTGGGTGTAAAACTACGCAACTATGTCTACCGTTCTGATTTTTCCCGCGGGCGCGACAGTAACCGCATCTACCTGACCTACGACATTGCGATTTGGTAATGCGGCACCCTTGCTCTCAGGCGCGCTCCCCACGCAGCCAGCGCTCGTGATAATGAATCAGCCGGGTTAGCCCGTAGACGGCGCCGTCATGCATGACCTGCGACCGCTCTCCAAAAAATCGCTGGGTGCGGGTAAACACGGCAATGGGCTCGCCGGCAAATGCCCACGCAAAGCACAGTGTGCCGGGTAGTACCCCAGAGGTTGGGCTAGGCCCGGCTACACCGGTAGTTGCAATAACGACGTTGGCATCGCTGTCCTTCAATGCCCCTCGGGCCATTTCCCAGGCGACTGGCTCACTGGTCAGCCCGTACCGTTCGATCGTTTCCGCGCTTACCCCGAGTAGGCGCTTCTTGGCGGAAGGGGAATAGACGACATAGCCGCTTTCCAGTACCTCGCCTGTACCGGGGAAAGCCGCCAGCAAAGCAACCATGCAGCCTGCTGTACAGGACTCGGCAGTGGTAAGTACCAGGTGGTGGTCTTTGAGATAGCCGAGCACGGCCAATACGGGATCATTTGCCATCTTGGTGTCGACTCGTAGTGCTTTTGCGGTGGACGTATTGACGATGCAAATGGTTCACCAGGTTCGCTTGGTTGCCTGAGCTGAACTTTTTTGCCTGCGTTGATCTCCCTGAAGGAACACGGAGCGGGGCGCCGAACCCCTGCACTTGGACCTGAGGTGAGTATGGCAACTTACAACATTAACTATCGCTTGGCTGAAGAGCCGAAACGTTATCGATTGGAGGTGGAGCAGGGCACGCTCAGTCGTCACGAAGCTGCAATGCACCTGATTGTGTTGCATTTCGGGGACAGCGAAAACGGGCTTGTGCTGCCTGCTGCTGATTCATCGCCGAGCGAGATCATGGCTCAAGCCAATGTGCTTGGGTTGTCCCACATTGAGGTTTGCGCCGTGTGATGTTGGCTGGCTCAATCACAGCACCTTGTCGAGCGTGATGGGAAAGTCCCTTACACGCTTGCCCGTGGCATGGTAGACCGCGTTGGCCACCGCGGCGGCTACACCGACGATGCCGATTTCGCCGACACCCTTGGACCCCAGCTCGTTGACAATATCGTCGTGCTCTTCAACGAAGATCACGTCAATATCCCCGCTGTCTGCGTTGACTGGGATTTGGTATTCCGCCAGGTTGTGGTTGACGATGCGGCCCAACCGATGGTCGGTCAACGCTGCTTCGTGCAGGGCCATGCCCACCCCCCACACCACGCCCCCCAGAATCTGACTGCGCGCGGTTTTCGGATTGACCACCCATCCTGCCGCCACCGCGCTGACCACTCGAGTTAATTTGATCATGCCAAGGTCCTCGTCGACGTGGACTTCCACGAAGACCGCCGAATGGGTGGCGGTGGAGAACGGTTGGCGCCTGGCGCCGGGTTCGGCGTCGATCTGCACGGCAAACTCCCCGTCGGGGGCGCTGGCAACGATGTCCGCCAAGACCAGCCGATGGTTGCCCGCGTGCAGGTAGCCCTCGGCGAAAACGATCTGCTCCCGGGGCGTGCTGGCCACTTGGGGGTACATTTTGCGCGCATGTTCCAGCACTTTGTTGTGCGACCGGGCCGGCTGAGCAAACGTTCAGCGGGTTAGCCGACGTGCCCATCACTTTTTGCCTGGTAGCACCGAGCCGAGCACCTGCTTGGCTGTCTGGACGATGATGCCCGCCTGGTCGGGGTCGCCCTTGAGCAAGGTACTGGCAAACTTTTTCGCTTGCTCCAGCTTGATGTGCGGTGGCAGGGGCGGCACGTTCGGGTCGGTCTTGAACTCGATCAGTACCGGCCGATCCGCAGCCAACGCGCGCTCCCACGCAGCGGCAACATCCTCTTCGCGGTCTACGTAGATACCTTGCAGACCAATGGAAATGGCGAACAAATGGTAGGGCACGTCAGGGATCGACTGCGACGCTTCGAACTTGGGGTCGCCCTCCATGACCCGTTGCTCCCACGTCACCTGATTGAGGTCCTCATTGTTGAACACAGCACAGATCCATTGTGGGTTGTCCCACTGTTGCCAGTACTTGGCCACGGTGATCAGCTCGGCGAGGTTGTTCATCTGCATCGCCCCATCGCCCACCAGGGCAACCACAGCCCGTTGCGGGTGGGCGAACTTGGCTGCAATCGCGTAGGGCACAGCTGCGCCCATGCAAGCCAGGCCCCCGGACAGCGAACACTGCATCCCCTGGCGAATCTGCAGGTCGCGGGCAAACCAGTTGGCACAGGAGCCGGAATCGCTGGTGATGATGGCGTGGTCGGGCAGGCGAGGGGACAGCTCATGCACTACACGTTGCGGGTTGATCGGGTCAGCCTTGACCAGGGCGCGCTTGGCCACGGTCTTGTCCCACTCCGCACGCCAGGTCTGGACCTTGTCGCGCCACCGCCGTTCGGTCTTGTATTCAAGTAACGGCAACAGTGCGCGCAGTGTTTCGCTGGCATCGCCGACCAGGTTGACCTCCATCGGGTAGCGCAGGCTGAGCATGTCGGGTTGCAGGTCGATCTGCACGCCTCGTGCCTGGCCTTCCTTGGGCAGAAACTCGGAGTAGGGGAAGCCGGAGCCGATCATTAGCAGGGTGTCGCATTCGCTCATCAGCTGATAACTGGGTTCGGTGCCGAGCAGGCCGATCGACCCGGTGACCCACGGCAGATCATCCGGTAGCACAGCCTTGCCCAGCAGCGCTTTGGCCACGCCAGCGCCGAGCTGTTCGGCGACCGCCATTACCTGCTCAGTCGCCTGCAGGGCGCCGGCCCCCACCAGTATCGCCACTTTGCGCCCGGCGTTGAGTACAGCGGCGGCGCGCTGCAGGTCTTCGTCGAACGGCAACACCCTCGGCTTGCTGTAGCCGATGCCTGAATGCACCGTACCGTGAGCCCTCGTGGGTTCGTTGTAGGGCAGGTCCTGCAAGTCGTTGGGCAGAATAACAGCGGTGACCCGGCGTTCGCCGACGGCCGTACGCACCGCACGGTCGAGCAGGTGGCGCACCTGTTCTGGCGTGGAAGCCTGCTGGACGAACGCACCGGCGACATCCTTGAACATCGACAGCAGGTCCAACTCCTGCTGGTAGTGGCCGCCCAGTGCTGCACGGGCCTGTTGACCGACGATGGCCAGCACTGGCTGATGGTCCATGCGTGCATCGTACAGCCCGGTCAGCAAGTGCGAGGCGCCCGGGCCGGAGGTCGCGATGCAAACACCAAGCTCGCCAGTGAACTTGGCATGGGCGCTGGCCATGAAGGCGGCCATTTCCTCATGGCGGGCCTGGATGAATTCAATCTTGCCGTTGGCCCGGCTCAGCGCGCCGAACACGCCATTGATGCCGTCGCCGGGGTAACCGAAGATGCGCCGCACGCCCCATTGATACAAACGCTCCACCAGAAAATCGCCTACCGTGCCGGTCATTACCTGCTCCCGTTTAGTGATCGATAGGGGTCTGGACTTGGCAGGTGTCGGGAAAGTTTCAACGGTATCCGCACCCGTCTGCCGGCTGGAACTTGGCAACAGCGGGCGGGTTCGAAGGTGAACCCAACAACCGATCAGGATGCGCATCGTGACGCTCATGAACACAGCAGATGCCGCCGTGCAGGCGTTGTATTTCGAGGACGACGGCGCTACGCCGAACAGCCGTTTTCCCGTGCTGTTCTATCGGCTGAAGCTTGATCCGTCGTTGGATAATGCCCGTGCCTTCGAAGCACTGTTTGCGGCTCACCAATGGACCCCGCTGTGGCGCGACGGGATCTTCGATTATGACCACTTTCACCCTAACGCTCATGAGGCGCTGGGGATTGCTTGCGGGCAGGCCCGATTGACGCTTGGCGGAGCATCTGGGCAAAGCGTCAGCGTAAAACGCGGCGATGTGCTGGTGCTGCCGGCAGGCACGGGTCATTGCTGCATCGAATGCAGCGATGACTTTCTGGTGGTCGGCGCCTACCCACACGGGCAGGAAGACTACGACATCCAGCGGCCCGACAGCGCCGCCCACCCGCGCGCGCTGGCGCGCATCGCCAAGGTGCCGCTCCCTGAGCAAGACCCGGTCAGTGGCATCCGCGGTGCATTGATGACGCATTGGCGTTAAGTGCGCGGCTAACGGGGCTTGCGCTGAAACTATCTCAGGGCCGCCAAATAGGCGATGAACGAGTAACCCATCGCCATCGGCTATTTCAGTTAACTGCCGGAACCTGAGCCTGATCCGCTACCGGCCGAGCCGCTGCTTCCACTGCCCGAGCCTGTACCGCTATCACCAGAGCCATTACTGCCGGTTCCCGAGCTACTGTTGGTACCGTCACCTCCGGTGTTGTCCGTCCCATTGTCATCAGTACCGCCATCACCGGTACCCATGCTATCGCCTGGTGTTCCTGAGCCCGTCGCATCGCCTTGGCCGTTCATGTGCCCATTGTCGTGAGATTGTGTGCCCGGGGCGCGCTGATCGTTAAGGTCTGTGGCAGCCAAGGCAAGGGGGGCACCCAGGCTCAGGCACAACGCGAGCAGTAATGTATGTGGTTTTGTTGGCTTCATGGCGGAGCGCCTTTTCTGGTTGTTCACCCTCTATTCGGCCTGCTGATAGCCAGAGGGTGCCTGCAGAGCGACGGAAGGCTCTGCTAACTTGGCATAGACCACCAGGCGTAGGTGGCGGTCTTCGTCGATGGTCAGCGAGGTGTGCTCGAACAGCTCGATCTTGCCGTCAATGGTCAGCTTGCGCATGCCTGCAGAGGGGGCGTGAACATCGTGCCGGCGCCACCAAACTTTGAACTCCGGTGAAACGCGCTCCAGTTCTGACACCAGTTCATGTATGTCCGCATCTTGCGGGGCGCGGGCGAAGTCGCGGCGGAAACCCGACAACATCTGCGGCGCCTGTTCATCCCAGTCATACAATTGCTCTCGCAGAACAGAGTCGGTAAACAGCAGCCACAGTAAATTGCGACGCTCGGGTGTGTGCGAGCCAAAGTTAAACAGCTGGTTAGCAAGCGCATTGAAGCCCAGTACATCCCAGCGCAGGTTGAGTACAAAGGCGGGGTGCGGCAAGTCGTGCATCAGGCGCCGTACCAGTGGGGGTAGCACGCACCATGTTTTGCCGGGTTCGGCAGGTGGCCGTTCGTGAGCCAACAGGAACAAGTGGCGTCGTTCTGCGGCATCCAGCTTCAGCACCCGCGCCAAGTTGTCCAGAAAAGCAGCCGAAACCCCTATGTCACGGCCCTGTTCCAGCCACGTGTACCAGGTCAATCCGACACCTGCGAGTGCGGCAACTTCTTCACGTCGCAGCCCAGGCGTGCGGCGGCGACCACCACTGGGTAGGCCCACATCGACAGGCGATAGCCGCTGGCGGTGCGCCAGGAGGAATGCCGCCAGATCGACGCGTGTTCGTGCCAAGGTTCGCATCGCTTATCTCGTTACTTTGAGTAATAGCATAAAGGATTAAATTGTAATCGCTTAACGGTGGTTCGAGAATGCTGACGTCTCTTCTCAGGATGCGCAAGATGAACTCGAACTCACACCCTTCGGTACTGCCTGTGCGCACTGTTGACGGCCCGCCCTGGCTCGGTTTGTCGGTGCTGCTATTGGCCGGTTTCGTGACGATTTTCGATCTGTTTGTGGTCAATGTGGCCATCCCCAGCCTGCAAGCAGGGTTGGCGGCCAGCTTCGCACAGGTTGGTTTCATCGTGGCCGGCTATGAGCTTGCGTTTGGCGTCTTGCTGATTACCGGCGGCCGCCTGGGCGACCTGTTCGGGCGCCGCCGTCTCTTCGTGATCGGCATGGCCGGGTTCACCTTCGCCTCCCTGCTGTGCGGGCTGGCCCCCACTGCCGGCTTCCTGATTGCTGCTCGGGTATTACAGGGGCTGGCGGCAGCGTTGCTGTTCCCGCAGGTCTATGCCTCTATCCGTGTCAATTTCAATGACGGCGACAGCCGCCGTGCTTTTGGTCTACTGGGAATGACCCTGGGGCTGGCCGCCATCGCAGGCCAAGTGCTGGGTGGCGGGTTGATTCATGCCGACCTGTTCGGCCTGGGGTGGCGTAGCATCTTCCTCATCAACGTACCTATCGGCCTGTTGGCCATCGCGGCGGCACGTTATATCCCTGAGTCGCGCGCACCACAGCGACCTACCCTGGACTGGGCGGGCGTAGGGTTGGTCAGCACCGGACTGGTGCTGCTGCTGGTGCCGTTGATCGAAGGACCGGCGCTAGGCTGGCCAGCCTGGAGTCTAGGGTCGTTGGGCCTGGCGGGAGTACTGCTGGTACTTTTCCATAGGCAGCAGGAGCAGCGAAGAGCAGACGGCGGATTGCCACTGGTGGATATGCGCTTGCTGGCCCAGCGTCACTTCGCGTTGGGCGCATTGCTGGTTTTTTTGGTGTATTCCACGTCCAGTTCGTTCTTCTTGTGCTTCACCTTGTTGGTGCAGACCGGGCTGGGGCTTGATCCTTTGACTGCGGGTAGCATTTTCGCACCCTGCAGCGTGGGATTCGTGCTGGCGTCGCTCGTCGCGCCCAAGCTGGTGGCGAGATGGGGGGCGAGCGCCATCGTTGTAGGTGCGATGGTGTATGCCGTTTCGATCGGGCTATTGATTGCGCAGGTTTGGATGGCGGGCGCGGCCCTGAGGCCCGCGGGGTTGATTCCCGTACTGATGGTGGTCGGCGCCGGTCAGGGTTTCATCATGACGCCACTGCTGAACCTGGTATTGGTTTTTGTCGATGAAGCCCAGGCCGGTATGGCGTCGGGAGTGATCTCGACTGTCCAGCAGGTGGGGGCGGCTCTGGGAGTAGGGGTAGTGGGCATCCTGTTCAACAAGGCGCTGGTCGCGGGTGATGGCGGGGTAGTGCTGGCAGGTCACTACGTGGCGGCTTTCGTCACGGGCATGCTCTACAACTTGGGGGCAGCGCTGCTGGTTGGTCTTTTGTTGCTGAGGTTGGCGAATGCACAGCAGCCAGCGGTAGGCTGTTGAGAGAAAGCGTTCGATGGCACGTGTAATGATTGTGCTAGCGCCCATTTGAGCGTTAGGCGGCGTGGTTAAGGGCGCAGCTTACGCATTGGATTCGTGCCAGTCGCTATGCGCTGCCCAGCGTATTGCCTTGAACAGCAGCGTCCAGCCATGCTGCTGTGTTAAAACGCGACCTCACCGTTAATCTCTTCGTCTAGGTTCACAGGGTGGCGTGCGTTGGCGAGCATGGCCTGTGCCAGGTCGTCCGGTAGCGCGGTGATGTTGCGTCCGTTGCAGATGTCAGCCCCCAACAGGGTTAGGAATGCGCCGATGGCAGGGTCTTCGTGATCGGCCTCCACCCGGCTGACTACGACTTCGTTCCCACGGACGTCGAACGCGACTTTGGTGCCGGTATTCAGGCCCAGCAGTTGGCGGACGGTTTTGGGTAGGGTGACCTGGCCCTTGGAGGTGAGGGTGGCGATTTCGTGGATGGCAGGCATGAGTGTTCTCCTGAGCGTGTGGAAGAGACTGTAAGGAATAATCCTTGCACATCAGTCTCGGTTTTCTGCAGAGATCGCGCAGGCCGAATGGAAGGCTGCTCATGTCGCAGGTCATCCGGTTCAGTGTCCGTTTCGAGGCCGCCTTTCTCATGTTCACGGGGACGTGGTCAGGGGCTATGGCATGAACGCATGACCGACGGTTGTTGATGCCTTGGCCAGAACGGAGGCGGCTTTTCAATGCCTTTAAATCGCCTTAAAGGCTGTCAGGGTCGCCAAAAAACATTTGAACTTGGCTCTACAACGGTATTTTCAGGTGTAAAAATCTGAAATATGCCCCTAGTTTTGCCCGCAGTCGCAGCAAGTGCTAGAGCGATCAAGATTGGCGATTTCTGACACGGACCCGGGTGGCGGTCGACGGTGTTCAGTGCACGTCATTGGTGACAGAAGAGCGGTACCCGAATGAAATTGCTTTGTCCCAAACAAAGCGATTGCCTCTCTCAACAACTGAGGGTCAATCGTGGTTGTCGATTCCCCGCAAGCAGGCTCGGGGCTCATGGCGTCGTTGATCGCTGATGCCAGGGCTTGCAGGGCTTCTGCCGGACGCGCGTTTTCTTTGAGGTCACCCGTGTCTGGCTGGTGGTCAGCGCAATGATGCATGAGCGCCTCTGCGCCATTGATACCCAGTTCAAACTCGATCAGCACGCCTATGCCCTCATACAGAAAAAGCCACTGAGGCGGTCTTAGGCTCTGTACGAAAAGAGATGTCGCAAACACCGCATGGAACAAGCCAGTGAGACCATAGCGGCATATCTTTTCGCGAGCTTGTCGAAGCGTGTCACGATACGGCGGTTCTCTTTCAGCCAGCCAAACATGCGCTCGATGATGTTGCGCTGTCGGTATTTGGGCCGATCAAACAGTCTGGGTAAGCCGGGCTTGGGTTTGCGTTTCATTGAGCGCATCGGGATGCAATCCCTCGCCCATTTGCGCAACTTATGCTTTGGGCTCGTCACAGTCGCTACGCGTCGCAGCAGTCAGTGGGTGGGATGCACACGTTTTCCACTGAGGCCTGAACCAGAAAGCCGACATTTCCTGAGAAAGTCGGCTTTCTGGTTTCAGGGGACAACCTGAATGGTCAGACGATGAAGTTCACCAATCGGTTAGGCACTACGATCATCATTCCTGCGCTTTCCAGATATTTGCTCAACACAGGATCGGACAGCGCCTGGTCACGGATTGTGTCATGGTCGGCATCGGCCTGGACCAGAATCTCCCCCCGTAGCTTGCCATTGACCTGTACCATCAACTTCACTTCGTCCTGCCTTAAGGCGTCGCTGTCCGGGGTCGGCCAGGCACTGTCGTAGATCGCGCCGGGGAATCCTAATGCCTCCCAGAGAACCTGGGAGATATGTGGCGTCACAGGTTGCAGCACCTGCAAGAGAATGGACATGGTTTCCCGGCAGACCTGGTGACCAACGCTGCGGGCACTCTCCAGTACCTTGAGCATCTTCATTGCACCCGATACGACGGTATTGTATTGCAGACGCTCATAATCGTTATTGATTTGCTTCAACAAGTCATGGGTCATGAAGCGCACACGGCTGGCTTCTGTGGCGTCTGCCGCCTGGCCGTCACTTTCGCTCCAGCGTGCCTGCTCATCAACGGCAAAGCTCCAGAGACGGCGCAGGAAGCGATAAGCCCCTTCGACACCGGTGTCGCTCCAGATCGTGCTTTGATCAGGGGGGCCGGCGAAGATGGTGAACAACCGGGCGGTGTCCGCACCAAACCGGTCGATGATGTCCTTGGGCTCGACCACGTTGTTCTTCGACTTGGACATCTTCTCCACGCCACCCAGGGTGACAGGCAAGCCATCTTCGATCGCTGTCGCGCTGACCGGACGGCCTTTTTCATCGTATTGAACCGATACTTCGCAGGGGTAGAACCATCGTCGGCTACCGTCCTGCGCCTTGCGGTAATAACTTTCCCGCAGCAGCATGCCCTGAGTGAACAGATTCTTGAATGGTTCACTGAAGTCCACCAATCCCTCGTCGCGCATCGCCCTTGTCCAGAACCTGGCGTAGAGTAAGTGCAGCACCGCATGCTCGATGCCGCCGATGTACTGGTCGATGGGCATCCAGTATCGGTTGCCAGGCCCTACCATCGAAGTGTGGCAGTCGGGATCGCAGTAGCGCATGAAATACCAGCTCGAGTCGACGAAAGTGTCCATTGTGTCCGTTTCCCGTTGCGCGGGTGCTGCACAACGAGGGCACGCGACGAGGCGGAACGATTCACGCCGCAGCAACGGATTGCCGCTTCCGTCGGGAATGCAATCGGTCGGCAATATTACCGGCAGGTCTGCGTAAGGTACTGGTACATCGCCACAGTATTCGCAATGAATGATCGGAATCGGAGTTCCCCAGTATCGTTGCCGGGAGATTCCCCAGTCACGCAGGCGCCACGTGGTGGCTTGCTCGCCACGCCCACGCTCGGCCAGGGCGTCGACGATTGCCAGGGCAGCTTGCTCCACCGTGAGACCATCATAGGCGCCAGAGTTGATCAGGCGACCTTCCTGGCTGCCGTAGCGATCCGACCAGGCTGCAGGGTCATAAGGAGCCCCGTCGAGCGCGATGACGGGGTGTACGGGCAAGCCATACTGACGGGCAAAATCGAAATCGCGCTCATCATGGGCCGGCACCCCCATCAAGGCGCCTTCCCCATACTCACCAACCACATAATTGGTGATCCACACGGCGACCGGTTCGCCGGTCAATGGATGCTCGACGTGCAAGCCGCTCGGGATACCGAGCTTCGCCTGCGCGCCGGCGGCGGGGCTGGTCTGTGCCGCCTGTCGACACGCCTGCACCTGCGGCTCGAGCCCTGGATCGAGCGCCGTGGCACGCTTGGCCAGCGGATGATCAGGGGAAACGGCACAAAACGTCACACCCATCAGCGTATCGACGCGCGTCGTGAACACCCACAGCTTGCCTGCGTCGATCAACTGCCCATTTGCGTCTTCGACAGTGTGGACAAAGGCCAGGCGGACTCCACTGGCCTTGCCAATCCAGTTGCGCTGCATGCTGCGGACCATGTCCGGCCAACCCTCAAGGGTATCGATGGCCGACAGCAGTTCCTCTCCATACTGCGTGATGCGCAGGTAGTAGCCGGGAATCTCGCGTTTCTCGACGAGCGCTCCGGATCGCCAACCCCGGCCATCCACCACTTGCTCGTTGGCCAGCACGGTTTGGTCGACGGGGTCCCAGTTGACGATCTGGGTCTTCTTGTAGGCCACGCCCTTTTCCAGCAACTTCAAGAAAAACCACTGGTTCCATTTGTAGTATTCGGGATCGCAGGTGGCGATTTCTCGTGACCAGTCGAAAGCCAGTCCTAGCGGCTGCATCTGCGACTTCATGTCGGCGATGTTCATCCGTGTCCATTGAGCGGGTGATACGCCCGACTGCATCGCGGCGTTTTCTGCCGGTAGGCCGAACGCATCCCATCCCATCGGCATCAGGACGTTGTAGCCCTTCATCCGCATGTGACGGGCCAACATGTCATTGATCGTGTAGTTGCGCACATGCCCCATGTGCAACTTTCCGGAAGGGTAGGGCAGCATGGAACAGGCATAGAACTTTGGCCGGCTTTCGTCCTGGACAGCCTTGAATACTTCATCGCGAAGCCATTTGGCCTGAGCCGTGCTTTCAACCCAGGCAGGATCATACTGCTGTCGCATAGGGGGTCCTCGATATTGTTAGAGCTGGACGACGATAAATCGCCCGGCTCATATGTTCTTGTAAGATATCGCTCGGCCTGTTGAACATCGCTTGCCGCAAGTGTAAGCGCTTACGGTAATCTGGCAGGGATTAGGTTTGAAAAGTTTTTTCCTCTTTGCGCCCTCCCGCCAACCAGCCACGGGGCCACACGCTGAAAGCCCGAGGCGGCTTGTATTTGGCTTTAAGCGACCGTAACAGATTGCCGTGAGTAATCAAGCAGAAATCGGGTTGGAAGTGCTGCATATACTGTGGGAGTGCTGGCGGCTTCAGCGCCTAAGCGTCTCGCCTCGAACCGAAATCCGATTCATAGTTTCGCTCATTGGAGGCGGTGATCGATCTGTTTAAAGGTGGCGACTGAGTTGTAGGAAAAATCGTCGGAGTGTATTGGGTTTCGTTACAAAATGTTCCTCGAGTATCCTTTTGTACCGCACCCTTGTATCGCACATCTTCAAGATGTCAAAAGTAGAGGACTCATTATTCCGAGTAGCCATGAAAACAACTTCCGTCAGCCTCTGCGTATAGCGCAGTAATAGGTGTCATTGGCGTGCACCATAGTCGGAGATGACAAGTCTTGCGGTTGCCGTTATTGACTTTCCAACTTCAATCTGGAGCCGCCACCTACGCCGCAATGTTGTCCGGGCATGTCGCTGGGCATGATTTGTACTGTGTCCCGTGACACCGTCAGGGCACTGGCTGACGATATGGGGGGAGGGTTGTGGCGAAAGCATGGGCAGAGATGGACATCAGTCCAACCAAGAAGGTCCCACTCCATGCGCTGTGGTAGGGCGTGGTGCTGTGTCACGGCCGTTCGCTGTGTTCGCTGTCTCGGCTTATCGCGTCGGCGAGTGCCATGGCAGTTGTCCGGCCGGACTGTTGCCTTCATGGCGTTCTGATCAAAGACTGTCCGGATCGCCAAAGAACATCTGTATCCGCGACCGCAACCACCGCTCCGCCGGATCATTATCCTGCGCCCCCCGCCACGCCATGTGCAGCTCGAAACTGCGCACCTCGATCGGCAGGTCCTCAGCCCGCAACCCCCCGGCAGCCGTCAACGCATCCGCCGTGTAATCCGGCACCGTGGCAACAATGTCGGTACCGGCCAGCAAACTCCCCAGCCCATTGAACTGCGGTACCGCGAGCACCACATGGCGCTTGCGGCCTATCTCGTCCAGGGCTTCGTCGATGAAACCGGACAGGTCACCGGCAAACGACACCAGGGCGTGCGGCCGGGCGCAGAAGTCGTCCAGGGTGATGCTGCCGGGCACACTGTCGGCGCGCAGCAGTTTCGGCTTGCTGCGGCGCAGCACCTTGCGCTTGGCATTGGCTGGCAGGTCGCTGGTGTAGCTGACGCCCACCGAGATTTCCCCCGAGGCCAGCAGCGTTGGCATCAGCAGGTAGTTGACACGGCGTACCACCAGCACGATACCCGGTGCTTCGGCACGGATGCGTTTGAGCAGTTGCGGCAGCAAGGCGAATTCGGCGTCGTCCGACAGGCCGATGCGGAACACAGCATTACTGGTAGCGGGGTCGAACTCGGCCGCGCGGCTGACGGCGGTAGAGATCGAGTCCAGCGCCGGGGAGAGCAGGGCGAAGATTTCATGCGCCCGCGCCGAGGGCTCCATGCTGCGGCCGGTGCGCACGAACAGGGGGTCGTCGAACAGGTTGCGCAGGCGCGACAGGGCCGCGCTGATGGCGGGCTGGCCGAGGAACAGTTTCTCGGCAGCACGGGTCACGCTACGCTCGTGCATCAGCGTTTCGAACACGATCAGCAGGTTGAGGTCTACACGACGCAGGTCGTTTCGATTCATCGGTGCGCTTCGCCTAAAGTGGGGCAGGGGTGAATCTTAAGGCCAAAGGCTGTTACCCTGCACCGATTTCCGGGGGCCAATTCAGATGAATGTCAGGTGCCCAATCGATGACAAGCATGTCGACTATTAATGACCACTGATGGTCTAACGGCCAAAGCCCGGATAAAGTCCGTGGTAATAGAGGTTCACAAGGCGAGGTATGCGATGTCCCGCATGATCCGTTTCCACAAGTTCGGTGCAGCCGATGTGCTCCGTTGCGAAGAGCAGGCCGAACCGTCGCCTGCCGCCGACGAGGTGCAGGTCCGCGTCGAGGCGATCGGCGTCAGCTGGTATGACGTGCTCTGGCGTCAGAACCTGGCACCGTCCCAAGCCCGCCTGCCGGCGGGGATCGGCCATGAGATGGCGGGTGTGGTGACAGCTGTTGGTGAAGGGGTCGAGGATATTGCGGTGGGTGACCGGGTCGCCAGCTTCCCGGCCACCAGCGCCAATGATCACCCGGTCTATGGGGACGTGATCGTGCTGCCACGTACAGCGATCACCCGCTACCCGGCTATCCTCACGCCGATCGAGGCCAGTGTGCATTACACGCCGCTGCTGATTGCCTACTTCGCGTATGTCGACCTGGCCCGCGCCAAGGCAGGGCAAACCGCGTTGGTGACTGATGCTAGCCACTGCGCCGGGCCTGCGTTCGTGCAACTGGGCAAGGCGCTGGGGCTGAAGGTGTTTGCGGCCACCAAGGAGCCTGAACAGCGCGACTACCTGTTGGGCCTGGGGGCGGACAAGGTGATTGTCACCGAGGAGCAGGACCTGCTGCTGCAGGTTGGTAAATACACCGACGGGCGTGGCGTGGACATGGTTCTCGATGGCATGGGTGGGCCGCAGATGTCGCTGCTCGGCGATGTGCTCGCGCCCCGTGGCAGCCTGGTGCTGTACGGCCTGCAAGGCGGCAACCAGACACCGTTCCCGGCCTGTGCGGCGTTTCAGAAGAACATCCAGTTCTATGTGCACTGTATCGGCAACTTTACCGGCAAGCCGGAGCTGGGTATCAGCCAGGACCAGGTCGCGCTGCAGCGGGCGCTGCGGGATATCAACCAGTTCACCGCCGATCAGTTGCTGAAACCGCAGATCATCAAGGTGTATCCCTTCGATCAGGTGGTCGAGGCGCATCGGCACATGGATGAATGCCCGTGTGGCGGGCGGGTGGTACTGGATATGGCACAGCCTTCCTGAAGGGGCGTTGAAGACCACAAGAACCCGGGCAACGTCCCGGGTTTTTTGTGCGTTGGTGGGTGCAATGCCCAAATGCTATATCCATAAAAAATCAGACGCATCCTACAATTAAAAAGTACGGAGACTACATATTTTAAGCCTTTGCTTTTTATTGTCGTAATATCTTGGAAGGAAATTCAAGTTGAATACTTGTGGTCCCCGGACCATTGTGTATTCCCGTGCTTGCTGAATGGTTTTTTTACGCTGATCTGTATCTTCTATTCGATATCCAACGCTCGATAATGGCCCAGTGATAGTTTGCGCAAGGAGCGTGGAATGAGCATGGCTATGCCCGAGTTAGGGCAGCGTATGGCAGCGGCCGGTCATCGGTGCGGCGCATTTTTTTCGATGGCTTGGCGACAGAGCAGGTCACGTCATTATTTCCCGTAGTTTGTAGGAAATTTCTTCAGGAAGGACGCATTGCACTGTTTGCAGTTGCCAGTGTGATGGATACATGAAGTTGATGAGGTGATTACGTGGGCGCTATACACGATCAGGCGATGCACTATATCTACCAGCAAGTGCTCGAGCGCTTGTTGAGCCATATGTCCCAGGCGCAACGTGCCTCCTTGCAGTTGCTGATTCAGCGATTGCTGGTGGCTGCCGGTGGGCCCGAATACATTGGCACGTTCCGTTTGCTGGTGTTGCAAGGGGCTGACCGGCGCAGTGCCCACCTGTTGGCCACCTTGCGTGCCGCCCAGTTGAGTATCGCCTTGCGTGCCCCTGTGACGTTTCAGTTGCGGGTACTGGTGGTCAACCTGCCTGCTGCCGGCAACACCGTGCTGGAAAACCATGAACGCAGCTTCAATGCCTTGTTCATGCAGGATGACCCGCGGGTGCAACTGCAGATGACCGAAGGCTGCGAAGTCGTGCCTTTCAGCCGGCGGCTGTCGGCTACGCCGGAGCGCTGGGCACTGGCGCGCAATGCCATGCTGATGTTCGGCCACGGGGTCGATGCCAGGCCCGAAGCCCTGCTGGGCAGCCGGCTGCACCTGGAGTTGGCGGGCGCAGTGGGCCTTGCGCTGCAGGCGCAGCCGCGGGCCGATGTGCTGATTACTGCCGTACCTGCACGCCAGCGCCGCCGCTACCTGGCCTGGGCGCGGCGGAGCCTGCGCCTTGCAGGGGAGCGTGGCCCCCACGTCGTGCACCAGTGCCTGTCGGCATTGGCCAACGGGCTGGGCAGGTTACATGGGGTTGCCGGCTCACCCCTGGAGCGCGTGGATGCTTCAAGCAGCATGGCGACCGAGGAGGCGCCCTTGCGCGTGATCGCCATCGACGACCTGCTGCCACACCTGCTTGAGGACGAGCAGTTCGATCACATGCTGGGCTGCTGCTTCGATGCGGCTCAGGACGCCTGGCCCTTGGCGGCCTTTGTCGATTCGCGGGCCGTGGCGCAACTGCACGATTTGCGTGCGCGCAGCCTCGAGCCGCTGGTCCATCGGCCGGCATTACGCTTGGCAAGCCCCAGCAGCGACGGCGGGCAGCGCGAGCCAACCTCTGCGCACCTGGGCAAACCCTACGGCATCAGCCAGACCCAACTGGTGTGCCTGTTGTTCAGCCCTTTCGCCCGGCAGGGAAAAGGCCTTGAGCGTTTTTTAAGGTGCCGTCATCCCGACATGCTGGTGGCGTTGCCCTACCTGCACCGGGCCTTGCAGGGTAAGCCGTGCCCCGAGGCGGTGAAGGACTGGCTGGTGAACACCAGTGGCCTGGCGCTGGTACCGTTGCGGGCGATCTATGAGGGGGGCCTGCAACCGTCGTCGAGGCGCTTGATGGCCAACCTGGCTCGCCGCGATGTGCACCTGAAGTGGCTGCCGCGCCCGCCCGCTGCAGGAAGGCCCGCCTTTGAGGGCTTGCCCTGATGGGCCGATCGGTACCTGGCGATTACGCCTATCGGAAGGTGTACCGCTACCTTGAAGCGCTGATCGATGAGGCACAAGGCCGTGAGCCATGGCGCTTGCCGTCGTTACGCACGCTTTCGCGGCGCTTGCGCGTATCGCTGGCCACTGTGCAGAGCGCCTACAGCTTGCTGGAGGATGAGGGCCGTGTGCATTGCGTGCCGCGGTCGGGTTACTTCGTGCGCGCCCACGCTGGCGGCTCGCCGGTGCAAGCGGTGGCTGGGCCATGGCATGTGCCCGCTCACTCGATGCTAGAGCGGTCGCTGTTTACCCATGAGCGGCGCCTGGCACGTCAGCGTGCGCGTGGCACCGCCCCGGTGGAAGAGGTCGGCGGTGCTCGGCTGCGCAATGCGTTGGCCGAGCGCTATACCCGTTCCTCCAGCCATTACTGGCGTGCCGAGGAGGTGCACCTTGCCCCTGACGTGCAGGCATTGGTGGAGGTGCTGCTGGCAGCGTTGGCCTTGCGCGGCGCCACCGTGCTGGTGCAATCGCCGTGCTGCTGGCCGGTGCTGCGCGCCTTGCAGCGCTGTGGCATGCGCGTGCTGGAGGTACCGTTGAGTAACAGCGGCACGGCGGATGTGCAGGCGCTGGCACGGCTGCTCAGTGCCGAGCCGGTGGGCATGCTGATCATGCCATCGTGCCTCAGCCTGCCCCAGGGCAGGCTGATGTCGCAGCACGACCAGCAGCAGATTGGCCAACTGCTTGGCGACCACCCGGTGTGGTTGCTGGAAAACGACCTGGACAGCGAACTGTGTTACAGCGGGCCACCGAATGCGCGCCTGCGCGACTGGGTCGACCCACGCTGGCTGTTGGTGATGGGGTCGTTCGAGGCCGCAGTGGGGGGCGAAGCGCCTTACGCCTATGTGATGGGGCGTCATGCCGGCTTGGCCGAGGCGTTCGCCCAGCGTGCGTTTCAGCTGGCGCCGTTGCGGTTGCAGGCACTTGCTTATCTGCTTGGCAAAGGTGAAATCGAGACCCAGTTGGGGCGGCTGCGGGCAGAACTGCAACGGCGCATGGCGTGCTTTAGCCGGCAACTCAAGCTTGAGCTGGGCGACCACGTGACGTTCGACATGCCCGAGGGCGGCTGGACCCTGTGGTTGCGCTCCCGCTGGCCGCTGCGACTGGATGACGTGGTAGCGGCGTTGTCAGGCACCGCCCTGCGCGTGGTCCCAGGCGGGCAGCACAGCGCGGAGGTGCGTCATCAGCAATACCTGGCACTGACCTGGGTGGGCGAGGATCCTGATGCGTTGCAGCAGGCCCTGGAAAAACTGGCTCAAGCGCTGGAACTGCGCTGCGGCCGGCCAATAGGGCAGGGCGGCTCGCAGCACTTGAAATGAGGGCGAGCTACTGCTCCTGCCCCTGACGCAAACGGGTGCTGATCAGTGCCGCCACCACCAGCATCGCAGCAATGATCCACAAGCCGTTGCGGGTACTGCCGGTGGCCTGTTCGATCAGGCCCATCACCGACGGCCCGACAAACCCGCCAAACAGGCCGCAGGTGGTGACGAACGCCAGGCCCGCCGCCAGTGCGTTACCGCTCAGGCGGCTGGACGGGAAGACGAAGATGATCGACTGCACCACGAACAGCATCAAGGCGGTCAACGAAAAGCCGATCAGCCCAATGAAGGAGTTGGACAGCGAAGCAAGCAGCAACCCGGCGGACATGGTCAGCAGACCAAAGAACAGTAGGGTACGGCAACGGCTGGGCGAGGTCGCCAGGCGCGGGAATGTGGCGGCGCCGATGGCGGCGGCGGTCCAGGGTACCGAGGTCAGCAACCCGACCTGGAAGGGCGACAGCGCGGCATAGGTGCCGATGATGCCTGGCAAGAAGAAGATCACGGTGTAGATGGTGATCTGGTGCACAAAATACACCGCAATCGCCAACCAGATCTGCTTGTCGCGAAACATTTGCCCCAGCTTGCTCTGTTGCGGCGCTGCAGCCCGTTCGGCACTCAGGCGACGCTCGATGTCCTGGGCATCGGCAGCGGACAGCCAAGGTGCCGACGCGGGGCCATCGGGCAACTTCTTCCACACCACATAGGCCAGCGCCACCGCAGGCAGGCCTTCAAGCACGAACAGCCATTGCCAGCCGTGCCAGCCCAGCACGCCGTCCATTTCCAGCAGCGCGCCGCCCAGCGGCCCACTGAGGATGTTGGCCAGGCACACACCCAACAGGAAGTAGCCAGTGGCGCGCGCACGCTGTTCGCGGTCGAACCAGTACGTCAGGTACAGCATGACGCCGGGGAACAGGCCGGCCTCAGCCACCCCGAGCAGCAGGCGCATGATGTAGAACGAGGTTTCCCCCTGGACGAACGCCATGCCCGCTGACAGCAGGCCCCAGGTGATCATGATGCGGGTGATCCAAAAGCGTGCGCCCACCCGGTGCATGATCAGGTTGCTCGGCACTTCGGCCAGGGCATAGGTGAGGAAGAACAGCCCGGCACCCAGGCCGTAGGCCGCCGCCGACAGGCCCAGGTCGATGCCCATGCTGGCCTTGGCCAAGGCGATGTTGGTGCGGTCGAGGAAGCTCATCACGTAGACGACGATAAGCAGTGGCATCAATTTGCGCAGCAACAGGCCGTTAAGGCGCTGTTCGGTAGCGACGGCAGGCGCGGTGGCCGCTGTCGTGCCGGTGAGGATTGTCATTGTTTTTTTCCCCGTGATAAGTGCTGGTGGTGTGCCGCGCTTGCGGCGGCACACCCAGGTCGGTAGGTCAGGAACGGTTGATGTCGAGCCACACCGCGCCGTTGGGGTACTGGTAGCGCTCCAGGGTGTCAGCGTGCATTTCAATGCTGTAGCCCGGGCGCTGTGGCGGCATGTAGCGGCCGCGACGGATCACCACCGGGTCGAGGAAGTGTTCGTGCAGGTGGTCGACGTATTCCAGCACCCGGTTGTGCAGCGATGCCGAAACGGCGATGTAGTCGAACAAGGCGATGTTCTGCACATATTCGCACAGCCCGACCCCGCCGCCATGCGGGCAGACCGGCACATCGTACTTGGCCGCCATCAACAGCACGATCAGCACCTCGTTCAGGCCACCCAGCCGGGCCGCGTCCAGCTGGCAGAAGTCCAGTGCGCCCGCCTGGAACATCTGCTTGAACATCACCCGGTTGTGGCAGTGCTCGCCGGTGGCCACGCCGATGGGCGCGATGCGTTGGCGGATGGCTGCGTGGCCGAGGATGTCGTCGGGGCTGGTGGGTTCTTCGATCCACAGGGGCTCGAAGGCGGCCAGGCGGCGCATGTTGGCCACCGATTCATCGACGCTCCAGACCTGGTTGGCGTCCATCATCAGGGTGCGTTCCCAGCCGATTTCGTCCCGCAGGATGCTGGCGCGGCGAATGTCTTCTTCCAGGTCGGCGCCGATTTTCTGCTTGATGTGGGTCCAGCCGTCGGCGACCGCTTCGCGGGCCAAGTGGCGCATTTTTTCTTCGCTGTAGCCGAGCCAGCCGGGGGCGGTGGTGTAGCCGGGGTAGCCTTCGCGCAGCATTTGCGCTTCGCGCTGGGCCTTGCCTGGCACCTGGCGGCGGAGCAGGGCGATGGCTTCCTCGGGGGTCAGCACGTCGGTGACGTAGCTGAAGTCCAGGCAGCGCACCAGTTGCTCTGGGGTCATGTCGGCCAGCAGCTTCCACACCGGTTTGCCTTCGTGCTTGGCCCACAGGTCCCACACGGCGTTGATGATGGCGGCGGTGGCCAGGTGGATCACGCCTTTCTCGGGGCCAAGCCAGCGCAACTGGCTGTCACCCACCGTGAAACGGTGCCAGAACGCACCCATGTCGGCGGTGATTTCGTCCAGGGTCAGGCCGACGATCATCGGTGCCAGCGACTGCACCGCCGCCGCGCAGATCTCGTTGCCGCGGCCGATGGTGAAGGTCAGGCCATGGCCTTCGAGGGCGTCGGCGTCGGTGTGCAGCACGACGTAGGCGGCCGAGTAGTCAGGGGCGCTGTTCATGGCGTCGGAGCCGTCCAGCGACAGCGAAGTCGGGAAGCGGATGTCACGGACGCTCAGGTGGGTAATACGTATGCTCATGGCGGACTCTTGTTCTGGTCAGGCAGTGGGAGACTCGACTGTAGGTTGTCGAGCGATATAGGCATAATCGCCAATTCCTAAGTAGGGATATCGGAATTGATATGTCTCAAATGCCCGCAGACAGCCCAGCGCTGCCGCAAAACCTTGGCACATTGAAGATCTCCAGCCGCCAGATCACCTTGCTCAACGCCCTGGGCGAGTTCGGCAACCTGCGCCGTGCCGCCACTGCGATGCACACCACGCAACCGGCGGCCAGCCTGCTGCTGCAGCAACTGGAAGAACGCCTGGGCGTGCGCCTGTTCGAGCGCCTGCCGCGTGGCATGCAGCCAACGCTGTATGGCGAGGTGATGATTCGCTACGCGCAGAACGCGCTGCACGAGTTCGAACATGCCCAGGCACAGATCGCCGAACTGGCGCGCGGTGCCTTGGGCCTGGTGCGGGTGGGCAGTGTGATGGGGCCGGTGCCCGGTTTGCTGACCAAGGCGGTGCTGGCCTACAAGCGCGATCACCCTAAGGTGCGTATCTCGCTCGAAGTCGGCACCAGCGATACCTTGTTGCCGGCGCTGCTGCGCGGTGATTTCGACATGGTGGTCGGGCGCCTGCCCGACCAGAGCGACAGCCAGGACCTGAACATCGAACTGTTCGAGGGCGGTGAGCAGATGCGCGTCATCGCCCGCGCCGGCCACCCCTTGGCCGACGCCAAGGCGTTGCAGTTGGCCGACCTGGTGGCCCTGACCTGGATCCTGCACCCCATCGGCAGCCCCATGCGCCGCCGGGTCGAAAGTGCCTTGCAGGCGGGCGGCATGGTGCAGTCGCTGGACATTGTCGAGACCGCCTCGATCCTGGCCACCACCGCGATGTTGGAGGCGTCCGAGATGATTGCGGTGGTGCCCAACGATGTGGCCGAGCATTATGCGCGCTACGGCATGGTCGCCATCCTGCCGGTAGAGCTGCCGATCTCGATGGCCAACCTGGGCTTGCTGACCTTACGCTCGCGCCCCAATTCCGTGGCCCTGGACAGGTTGCTGCAGTACCTGCGCACGCAATAGCCCTGCCTTTACACCTTTTCGAGGTTGCCCTCTGATGCCGTCGGACATTACCCATTCCAGCTTCTGCAACTGGGTCCGCTACAAGCACCTGGTGCTGATCGACACCCTGGCGCGCACCCGCAACATGCACGCCACCGCTACGCGGATGAACCTCAGCCAGCCGGCGCTGAGCAAAATGCTGCGTGACCTGGAGGAACAGTTTGGCTTCGCCTTGTTCGAGCGCCTGCCACGCAGCATGCCGCCCACCGAGCTTGGCGAGTATGTGGTGCGCTACGCCCAAGGGGTGCTGGGCGACTCGCAGCAGTTTGTCGACCAGGTCAACCGGCTGCGCAAGGGCGGGCACGGGTTCATCCGCGTGGGTGGCATTTTTGCGGCCACCCCCGTGGTGCTGCCTCAAGCCATTGCCGCCATCAAGGCACGCAGCCCGTTGCTCTCGATCGAAGTGGTCGAGCACTCCAGCGACCACCTGTTGGCCATGCTGGAGCAGAACAAACTCGACATCATGATCGGCCGCTTCACGGAAGAACGCTTCAGTCAGCTGTTCGACTATCAGCCCCTGGAGCCCGAGCCCTTCAGCCTGGTGGTCAACAGCCGCCACCCGCTCAATGCACTGGCCAGCACCCCGGTGGAGGCACTGGGTGAGTGGCCCTGGGTGCTTTACCCCGTGGGCACGCCAATTCGCAATCGCCTGGAACAGGCCTTCAGGGTGGCTGGTATTGCCACGCCGGCAGACAGCGTCGAGACCATCTCGATGCCGATGTTCCTGCAGTTGCTGCAATCGGGCCCGATGATCGCGATGCTGCCTAGGTCGATGGTCGCCGCACAGCTGAGCAGCGGCCAGTTCAAGGAACTGCAGAGCCCCTTGCACCTGCCCGCGCTGGAGTACGGCATCGTTACCCGCAAGGACGAGCCGCTGACCCCGTCGGCCCACGCGTTCGTCGAGATTCTGCTCGACTTCGCGCAGCAGCGACGTGTCGCGCAGGGCACTATAAGCGATTGATAAAACACCACCGATAGACGGTATCGATAACCCTGGGTTATCGCGTGATCGGATCATCTCATTGGGAATGTTGCGCAAGGCTTCTTACAGTGGTCGCAGATTCGCCCGGTATCGAACGGGCGACGCCATAACAAGAAGTCAGCCGCACCGCCCTGAGAGGTCCCATGCAACTGATTGCCCGCTCTGGTGACCTTGCCGTCATCCGCCTCAACCCGCTGGACAACGTTCTCATCGCTCGCCAGGCACTACCTGAAGGTCTGTTCCTGGACGCAGAAGCGATTACCGTGCGCCAGGCGATCCCCTCAGGCCATAAAGTCGCCACCCAGCGCGTGGAGCAGGGCCAGCCCCTGCGCCGCTATGGCCAGATCATCGGTTTTGCTTCACAGGCCATCGACGCCGGCGACCATGTTCACGTGCACAACGTGCAGATGGGTGATTTTGCCCGCGACTATGCCTTTGGCGTCGATGCCCGCAGCACGCCAGTCGCTGAGGCGGTGTTCCAGGGCATTGTGCGTGCCGATGGCCGGGTAGCCACCCGCAACTACATTGGCATTCTCACCTCGGTGAACTGTTCGGCGACCGTGGCCCGGGCCGTGGCCGACCATTTCCGCCGCGACATCCACCCCGAAGCGCTGGCCGACTACCCAAACATCGACGGCGTGGTGGCCTTGACCCACGGTGCCGGCTGCGCAGTAGACCCTTCCGGTGAAGCCCTGGGCCTGTTGCGTCGGACCTTGGCCGGCTATGCCATACACCCCAATTTCGCGGCCGTGCTGATCATCGGCCTGGGGTGTGAAACCAACCAGATCGAAAGCCTGCTGGAGACCCAAGGGCTTACCACCAGCACGCAACTGCGCGCCTTCACCATCCAAGGCATTGGCGGCACCTCGAAGACCATCGCCGCCGGTATCGAGCAGGTCAAGGCGCTATTGGCCCAAGCCAACCAGGTCGAACGCGAGCCGGTCAGCGCACGCCACTTGATCGTTGGCCTGCAATGCGGTGGCTCCGATGGCTACTCGGGGATCACCGCCAACCCCGCGTTGGGCAATGCCGTCGACCGCCTGGTGGCGGCCGGTGGCACCGCGATTCTGTCTGAAACGCCCGAAATTTATGGCGCCGAGCACCTGCTGACCCGTCGTGCCGTAAGCCGTGAAGTCGGCGAGAAGCTGGTGGCGCGCATCCACTGGTGGGAAGACTACTGCCAGCGCATGAACGCTGAACTGAACAATAACCCGTCGGCCGGCAACAAGGCGGGCGGCCTGACCACCATCCTCGAGAAGTCGCTGGGTGCGGTGGCCAAGGCCGGCTCCAGCAACTTGGTCGACGTCTACCAGTACGCCGAAGCGGTACGCGCCCATGGGCTGGTGTTCATGGACACGCCGGGCTACGACCCGGTCTCGGCCACCGGCCAAGTCGCAGGCGGCGCCAACCTGATTGCCTTCACCACCGGCCGCGGTTCGGCCTACGGCTGCGCCCCGGCGCCGTCGATCAAGCTGGCGACCAACAACCGGGTGTTCGAGCACCAGGAAGAGGACATGGACGTCAACTGCGGTGGCATCGCCGATGGCTCCACCAGCATCGAAGAGCGTGGCGCGTACATCTTCGAACAGATGCTGCGCATCGCCTCTGGCGCGCGCAGCAAAAGCGAACAGCACGGCTACGGGCAGAACGAGTTCGTGCCCTGGCAGATCGGCGCCGTGACCTGATCGACAGCCCACTTCCGAATTTGAGGCAACCTTTTATGCACGTTAGCGGATACAACTTCATTGCCGGCCAGCGCAGCGCGCTGGGCCAGACCCTGGTCTACAGCGTCGACGCCCACACCGGCGAGCGCCTGCCCGGCGGTTTCTATCAGGCCACCCTGGCCGAAGTCGACAACGCTGTGGGCGCGGCCTCGGCGGCTTTCCCGCTGTTTCGTAACCTGCCAGCGGTGCGCCGCGCCGAGTTCCTGGAGGCCATTGCCGACGAGCTCGACGCCCTCGGCGAAGACTTCATTGCCTTGACCTGCCAGGAAACGGCCCTGCCTACTGCCCGGATCCTGGGCGAGCGGGGGCGTACCAGCGGGCAGATGCGCCTGTTCGCCCAGGTGCTGCGCCGTGGCGACTTCTATGGCGCCCGCATCGACCAGGCCCTGCCTGCCCGCACGCCGTTGCCACGCCCAGACTTGCGCCAGTACCGCATCGGTGTGGGCCCGGTGGCGGTGTTCGGCGCCAGCAATTTCCCGCTGGCGTTCTCCACAGCGGGTGGCGATACCGCAGCAGCCCTGGCGGCCGGTTGCCCGGTCGTCTTCAAGGCCCACAGCGGCCACATGGCCACTGCCGAACGCGTAGCTGAAGCACTGGTTCGTGCTGCCGAACGCACGAACATGCCAGCCGGTGTGTTCAACATGATCTTCGGTGGCGGGGTTGGCGAGGCCCTGGTCAAGCACCCCGGCATCCAGGCCGTCGGGTTTACCGGGTCGCTCAAGGGTGGGCGTGCGCTGTGCGACATGGCGGCGGCACGGCCGCAGCCGATTCCGGTGTTCGCCGAAATGTCGAGCATCAACCCGGTGCTGGTGCTGCCCCAGGCCTTGGCCTCGCGCGGTGCGCAACTGGCCAAGGACCTCACCGCGTCGGTGGTGCAGGGCTGTGGCCAGTTTTGCACCAACCCGGGTTTGGTCCTGGGCATTCGCTCCCCAGCGTTCAGTGCCTTTGTCGAGCAGTTGGCCGGGCACATGGCAGAGCAAGCGCCGCAGACCATGCTCAACGCTGGCACCCTGGGCAGCTACGGCAAGGGCCTGCAGGCCTTGATTGCCCACCCTGGGGTCAAGCGGTTGAGCGGCCAGGCGCAACACGGTAACCAGGCCCAACCGCACTTGTTCGAAGCCGATGTCAGCCTGCTGCTGGAGCAGGACGAGTTGCTTCAGGAAGAAGTGTTCGGCCCGTGCACGGTGGTGGTTCAGGTTGCCGATGAAGCCGAGCTTATGCGCGCGGTGGCAGCCTTGCGCGGCCAACTGACCGCCACGCTGCTGGCGGACGATGCCGACCTGGCGGCCTACGGCTACTTGCTGGGTGCGTTGGAAGTGAAGGTCGGTCGCGTACTGCTCAATGGCTACCCCACCGGGGTCGAGGTGTGCGATGCCATGGTCCACGGCGGCCCATACCCGGCCACTTCGGACGCCCGCGGCACTTCGGTCGGTACCCTGGCCATCGACCGCTTCCTGCGCCCGGTGTGCTACCAGAACGTGCCTGACGCCTTGCTGCCTGCCGCCTTGCAGAACGCCAACCCGCTGGGCATCCAGCGCCTGGTGGACGGCAAGCCCAGCACCGCAGCCCTGAACTGACCGTGGAGTGACAGGCATGACGCAAACCAAACGGTATGACGTGCAGGCGCTAACCCGGTTCGTCGAGCAACTGTTTGAAAAAGCCGGTGCCGATGCCGAGGTCGCCCAGGTGGTGACCCAGGTATTGCTCGAAGGCGAACTGCTGGGCCATCGCACCCATGGCCTGAACCTGGTCAGCCGCTATATTGGCGGTATGCTCAGCGGGCAGGTGAAGGCGCAGGCTCAGGCGCTGGAGCAGGTGTCGGACAGCGGCATTTCCAGTCTTTTCGACGGCCATTACGTACTTGGCCCGTACTGTGTCAGCCGGGCCCTAGAGTGTGCGGCCAAAGGTGCCAGCGCACAGGGCATCGGCATTGCCGTGGTGCGCCGGGCTGCGCACATTGGCTGCCTGGCGGCTTACCTCAAGCCTTATACCGACCGTGGCCTGGTGGCCATGGTGTATTCCTCGGACCCGTCCGTGGGGCTGGTCTGTGCCCATGGTGGGGTCGACCCGGTGTTCACGCCCAACCCGATTGCCGCCGGCATACCGACCCAGGGTGAGCCGATCCTGCTGGACGTGAGCATGTCTACGGTGACCCTCGGCCTGGTCGGGCAGTGCCGTGATGCCGGCAGCCGGCTGCCGCACCCGGTGCTGATGAGCAACGATGGCCACCTGAGCGATGACCCGCGTGACTTCTTCACCACGCCCCAGGGCAGCATTCTGCCACTGGGGGGTCAGGCCTTTGGCCACAAGGGCTTTGCCCTGGCAATCCTGGTCGAGGCACTGACCTCGGCATTGGCCGGCCATGGCCGCAAGGACGCCCCGGACCAGTGGGGCGCGTCGGCCACCGCGGTGGTCATCGACCCGCGCTTCTTCGGCGGCTTGCAAGCGTTTACCGACGAAACCAGCTTCCTTGGCCGGTTGATCGTGGCCAGCCGACCGGTAGACCCCGAGCGCCCGGTGCGCCTGCCTGGGCAAGCTGGCCTGGCGTTGCGCCGGCAAGCCTTGGCTCAGGGCCTGAGCCTGTCCCAGCCAGTGCTCGACGACCTCGACCGGCTGGCCGAGCAGTTGCAGCTGGCGACCCGTTCGCAGGCGCTTTCCCAATGAATGACAATGACAACAAGGGTGCACCCATGACAGACCAATCGAATGCCAACCAGCCACTGCCGCTAAGCCACGACCTTGCCGTGTTCGACACCGGCAGTTGGGTGGGGCGCGTCTGGCTGCCGGATCAAGGCCCCGCCGTGGTGCTGGTCAAAGCCGGCGCCGTGCACGATATCAGTGCTCATGTAGCGACGGTTTCGGCCCTGCTGGAGGTGGCCGACCCGGTGGCCTACCTGCGTGCGTTGCCATTGGCCGACGCGTTGATCGAGTTGCCGGCGCTGCTGGCCAACAGCGACCCTGGTCAACGTGACGCGCGCTTGCCTTGGCTGTTGGCACCGATCGACCTGCAAGCAGTGAAGGCTGCCGGCGTCACCTTCGCCGCCAGCTTGCTGGAGCGAGTGGTGGAGGAGCAAGCCAAGGGTGACCCGGCCAAGGCCGATGCCATTCGCGACACCCTGGCCAGCCGGATCGGTGCGGACCTCTCGCAGATCATCCCGGGCTCTGCTCAGGCCGAAGCGCTGCGCAAGGTCCTGGTGGAGCAGGGCCTGTGGTCGCAATACCTGGAGGTGGGCATCGGCCCGGATGCCGAAGTCTTCACCAAGGCGCAGCCACTGTCGGCGGTCGGGCATGGTGCCGACATCGGTATCCACCCCAAGTCGAGCTGGAACAACCCGGAGCCGGAAGTGGTACTGGCGGTGTCGAGCGACGGCAGCATCAAGGGCGCCATGCTCGGCAACGATGTCAACCTGCGCGATTTCGAGGGGCGCAGTGCCTTGCTGCTGTCCAAGGCCAAGGACAACAACGCCTCCACCTCGTTGGGGCCATTGCTGCGCCTGTTCGACGAAAGTTTCAGCCTGGACGATGTGCGTAACGCCGAAGTGGACCTGCGTGTCGAGGGCCAGGACGGCTTCATCCTGTCCGGCCGCAGCTCCATGCGCCAGATCAGCCGCGACCCCCAGGACCTGGTGCAGCAGACCCTCAACGAAAACCACCAGTACCCCGACGGCCTGGTGCTGTTTCTCGGTACCCTGTTCGCGCCCAAGCAGGACCGCGACCAGCCAGGCAACGGTTTTACCCACAAGCCCGGCGACTTGGTCGCCATCAGCAACGCGCAACTGGGCACCCTGTGCAACCGTGTCACCACCAGCGACCTCGCGCCGCAGTGGGGCTTCGGCCTGCGTGCGCTGATCGACAGCCTGAGCCGGCGCGGCCTGCTCGAGGCGGCGGTAACTGCGCGTCAACCTTGAGGGTTGCCGCACCAAGGATGAACGCAACAGGACCGACGGATCGCCAAGGCGCTGAAGGCGCCGCAACAATAATAATAAAGGCCACCCAATGAACCCTATGAAGAAGTATCAGCGCCTCACCGTTGTCTTCCTGCTGTTGATTGGCATCGTCAACTACCTGGACCGTAGTGCGCTGTCGATCGCCAACACCTCGATCCAGAAAGACATGATGATCAGCCCCTCGCAGATGGGCATTCTGTTGTCGGCCTTCTCCATTGCTTATGCCTTTGCCCAGTTGCCGATGGGCATGATCATCGACCGCCTGGGCAGCAAGATCGCCCTCGGCGCCTCGTTGCTGGCCTGGTCGGTGGCCCAGGCCACCTTTGGCATGGTCAGCAGCTTTGCCGGTTTCATGGGCTTGCGCGTGTTGCTGGGGATTGGCGAGGCGCCGATGTTCCCTTCGGCGGCCAAGGCCTTGTCGGAATGGTTCGATGCCAACGAACGCGGCACCCCGACCGGTATCGTCTGGTCCTCGACCTGCCTTGGCCCATGCCTGGCGCCCCCCTTGCTGACGCTGTTCATGGTCAATTTCGGCTGGCGCGGCATGTTTATCATTACCGGGTTGATCGGTGTGGTGCTGGCGGTGTGCTGGTTGAGCTTCTACAAGAGCAAGGCGCAGTACCTGGCTGAGCTCGCTGCGCAAGGTAAACCGTTGCCTTCCGAGTACAAGCAGCCGCTGCCTGCGGCCAATCCACAGGCGCCGAAGGTGTCGTACTTTGCGGGTTGGCTCGACTTGTTCAAGCACCGCAGCACTTGGGGGGCGGTACTGGGCTTCATGGGCGTGATCTACATGCTCTGGCTGCACCTAACCTGGCTGCCCGGCTACTTTGAGCGTGAACACGGCCTGGACCTGTACAAGACTGCCTGGGTGGTTTCGCTGGCCTATGGCTTCGGCGCGGCGGGCACGATCGTCGCCGGGCGCTTCTGCGACTTGCTGGTCAAACGCGGCATGAGCATTCTTGGCAGTCGCAAATTCAGCGTGATCACCGGCCTGGTGCTGGCGGCGCTGTTCACCTTGCCGCTGTCCTTCGTCAGTGGCCTGACCGGCTGTGTGGTCCTGCTGTGCCTGGCGCTGTTCAGCATCAACATGGCCAGTGCCACCGCGTGGATGATCGTCAACACCATCGTCGACAGCCCGCGGGTGGCGTCGTTTGGCTCGATCCAGAACTTCGGCGGCTACATTGCGGGCTCCGTGGCACCGATCGTCACCGGCTTCAGCATCCAGTACTCGGGCTCGTTCAACACGGCATTCATGATCAGCGCGATCGTGGCACTGTGCTCGGCGGTGGCTTACTTCCTGCTGCTGAAGGCACCGATCGGCAGTGCCAAGGCCGAGGCGGGGCCGATGGTTGGGGTGACCGAATAGCGCTGGATTGGCCCTTGTAGGAGCGGCCTTGCGTCGCGAAAGGGCTGCGTAGCGGCCCCAAATTCTCGTATTGCAACGAAGAATGCCGGGGCCGCTTTGCGGCCCTTTCGCGACGCAAGGCCGCTCCTACAACCAAGTCCCACACCCAGGCCCCGCGCACAGCCTGGCAGCGCAATTGGACCTACGGCACTTGTCAGGTGTGGGTATCTGTATGTATAACCAGTACCCACATTCACTGCCCGACCTTGCCCCGTGATCGCCCATTCTGTCGACGACCCGTTCTATTACCTGCACAACTTCCGCCAGGTGCTGCTATGGGTCGAGCAGCGCTATGACGACCTGCTCGATGACCAGGAGCTGGCGTTCATCCAGGCGTTTACGCAATTGGACGCGCCGGCGCAGGCCTTGATGGTGCGTATGGTCATGCGCAAGGGCGAGCTGTTTCGCAGTGACAAGCTGACCTATGCCGAGATCGGCGATACCGCGCTGGCCGTGCAGCCGTTGCAGGCGTTGGGTTGGGTTCGGGAGCCTGCGCATCTGGAGCTGGAGCAGCTGTTCAGCTTGCTGCGCAAGGACGAACTGGCATCGTGCTTCGCCGCCCAATTGAGCCGGCCGCGCGCCGCCAAGCACGACTTGCTCGCACAGCTTCAACCCCTGGGGCTAACGGCCAGGCCATTGCAGGCGTGGTTCCCCGGCAGTGACGTGCGCATTTTCCAGTGGTGCCTGCAGCCGCTGTGTGACCGCATGCGCCTGTTGTTCTTCGGCAACCTTTACCAGGACTGGTCGGACTTCGTGCTCGCCGACCTGGGCTTGCTGCGCTACGAGCACGTGCCTTTCAGCACCGATTCCCGCGCCTTGCGCCATCGCGCCGAGGTCGATCTGGCCATGGCCTTGCACCAGTGCGCCGAGCGGCTGGAGCAGGGCGATGACCCGCTGTCGATTCTGGGCGCGATGGCAGGGCTGCACAGTGACAACCCTTGGTTGGCCCGGCGTCATGCGCGCCTGCTGTTTGCCCTGGGCCAGCAATGCGAGCGCCAGGGCGACTGGGACCAGGCCATGGCTGTCTACGGCCAGTGCAGCCATGCGCAAGCGCGAATCCGTCAGGTGCGTGTACTGGAACGTAGCGAACAATGGCCGCAGGCCCATGCGCTGGCACAGCAGCTGGCCGCGGCACCGGCCAATGCGCTGGAGGTGCAGGCGCTCGAACGCATGCTGCCGCGCCTGGCCCGCAAACTCGGCGGCCCGCCACAACGTCGCCAGCGTGCTGCGCCGCTGCACTTGATCGAAGTTGAGCTGCCGCGTGAACACGCAGCCCTGGGTGTGGAGGAGGCTGTGCGCCAGCACTTGGCCGAGGCCGGCGGGCAGGTTCATTACGTGGAAAACACACTGTTCAACAGCTTGTTCGGCCTGTTGTGCTGGGAGGCGATTTTCGCGCCGGTACCGGGTGCCTTTTTCAACCCGTTCCAGGCCGCGCCACAAGACCTGCACGACAGCGACTTCCAGCAACGGCGCAGTGCGTTGTTCGACCGCTGCCTGGGGCGGCTCGACGAGGGTAGCCACCGCCAGGCCATTCTCGATTGCTACGCCGCCAAGCACGGCCTGCAGTCGCCGTTCGTGTTCTGGCCGATGCTCAGCGAAGCCTTGCTCGAACAGGCACTGGCTTGCCTGCCTGCCGCGCACCTGAAGCAGTGCTTCCTGCGCCTGTTGCAGGACATCCGCAACAACCGCGCCGGGATGCCTGATCTGATCCAGTTCTGGCCCGAGCAGGGCGGCTACCGCATGGTCGAGGTCAAGGGGCCGGGCGACCGCCTGCAAGACAACCAATTACGCTGGCTAGAGTTCTGCCGTGCCCAAGGTTTGCCCGTTGCAGTGTGCCATGTGCGCTGGAGCGAGGCGGCGTGAGCTACAGCGTGGCGGTGCGTGCCCTGTGCGAGTTCAGTGCCAAGGTTGGCGACCTGGACCTGCGCTTCACCCCGTCGCCCACGGCCCAGGAGGGCATCGAGGGGCACCGTCGGGTAGTGGCGCGGCGTGCGGCTGATTACGAGTCGGAAGTGGCCCTTGAGGGGCAGTTTGAAAGCCTGCGGGTGCGAGGCCGGGCCGACGGTTACGACCCCAATTGCAACCGCTTGGAAGAGATAAAGACCTACCGCGGCGACCTTGCGCGCCAGCCGGCCAACCATCGCCAGCTGCACTGGGCCCAGGCCAAGGTCTACGCCTGGTTGATGTGCCAAGCGCGGCAGTTGCCGGCCATCGAAGTGGCCCTGGTGTACCTGGACGTGGACAGCGATGGCCAGACGCTGATCAGCGAGCACCACACGGCTGCCGCGCTGCAAGCGTTCTTCGAAACCCAGTGCCGCTGCTTTCTGGCTTGGGCGCAGCGTCAGCAAGGCCGACTGGCCGAGCGTAACCGCGATCTGCAGGCGCTGGGGTTTCCCTATGCGCAATTCCGCCAGGGCCAGCGGCAACTGGCCGAGACCCTGTACAAGGCCGTCAGCACCGGCCGCTGCCTGATGGCCCAGGCCAGTACCGGTATCGGCAAGACCCTGGGCACCTTGTTCCCGTTGCTCAAGGCGATGGTGCCGCAGCAGCTCGACAAAGTGTTCTTTCTGACGGCCAAGACGCCGGGCCGTGCGCTGGCCCTCGATGCCATGCGCCAGATCACCGATGCCACGCCGCAACCGGCCTTGCGCACCTTGGAGCTGATCGCCCGCGACAAGGCCTGCGAGTACCCCGACAAAGCCTGCCATGGCGAGTCCTGCCCGTTGGCGCAAGGCTTCTACGACCGCCTGCCCGCCGCGCGCGAGGCTGCAGCAGGGGTGCCGTTGCTGGACCGTGCCAGCCTGCGCGAGGTGGCCTTGGCGCATCAGGTTTGCCCTTATTACCTGGGCCAGGAAATGGCCCGCTGGGTCGACCTGGTGGTGGCTGATTACAACTATTACTTCGATGCCCATGCCTTGCTGTTCGGCTTGGCCCAGGCTAACCAATGGCGGGTGGGGGTGCTAGTGGACGAAGCGCACAACCTGGTCGAGCGCGGTCGCGGCATGTACAGCGCCAGCCTCGATCAAAGCCAGTTGCTCGCCTTGCGCCAGAGCAAACCGCAAGGGCTCACCCATGCGCTGGACCGCCTCAACCGGCAGTGGAACGCGTTGTACAAAGAGCAGCGTGCACCGTATCAGGCCAGCGAGCAGTTGCCGGAGGCCTTCCTACGCGCCCTGCAGCAGTGCATCGGGCTGATCCAGGAGCGCATGAATCAGGCACCAGCCGAGGTAGATGCGCAGGTGCTGCAGTTCTTCTACCAGGCGTTGCAGTTCAGCCGGGTGGCTGAATTGTTCGACGAGCATTTCATCTTCGACATCAGCCAGCGCGAAGGCCAGCGCAAGCGGCGCCTGGCCACCCTGTGCCTGCGCAATGTCACCCCGGCGCGGCTGCTGGCCCCACGCATGCAGGCGGCGCGCAGTGTGACGCTGTTTTCCGCCACGCTGAGCCCTCGGCATTTCTACAGCGACTTGCTCGGCATGCCGGCCGACACGGCTTGGCTGGAAGTGGCAGCGCCGTTTCGCGCCGAACAACTCGAAGTACGCATCGCCAGCCAGGTCTCGACCCGTTACCGAGAACGCCAGGCTTCGCTGGCGCCAATCGTCGCGCTGATCGCCGAGCAGTACCAGCGCATGCCCGGTAACTACCTGGCCTTTTTCAGCAGTTTCGAATACCTGCAGCAGGTGGCCGGCTTGTTGGCAGAGCGGCATGCAGACATCCCTCTGTGGGCGCAGGCGGCAGGCATGGATGAAGAGGCGCGTCAGGCATTTCTCGATCGCTTCGTGGCGGATGGCTGCGGGGTGGGTTTTGCGGTGCTGGGGGGCGCGTTCGGGGAAGGGGTCGATTTACCCGGCACGCGCTTGATCGGGGCGTTTGTCGCGACCCTCGGGCTGCCCCAGGTCAACCCTGTCAACGAGCAGTTCAAGCAGCGCCTGGGGCGCCAGTTTGGCGCGGGCTTTGATTACGCCTACCTCTACCCAGGCGTGCGCAAGGTCATTCAGGCGGCGGGCAGGGTCATTCGGGGGGATCAGGACCAAGGCGTGTTGGTGCTGATCGACGAACGTTTTGCCGAACCGCGGGTTCAGCAGATGTTTCCCAGTTGGTGGCGGTCGGGCGGTGCGTGACGCTTGCCGCTGCCCTTGGCGCCGTTCACCGCTGGTCAAACTGTGGACGGGTAGGCGGGCTTGGGTTCGTTATGCGGGCGTCAGTTGGGGTAACATTACCCTCCGCGCCGTCTTCAAACCCCTTGAATATCAAGGTGATGGCACTGCTTCAAGCCCGAATGGCCATGCGTTGTCATTTGGGCTTGCTTTCATGTCGAATAGACTCGCTTCACGCTTTGGCTGGCCCCGTATCGGTCCAAGCGTCGCTACAGGATTCACGTTGTGACCGATCTCTCGAAGAACCCGCTGCTGCAGTACATGGCCCGCCTGGCGCCGTCGAGCCAGCAAACCATGCGCTACATCCTTCAGGACGCGGCCGACCGGCTGGGTTTCGTCGACTGCAACCTTGTCGATGTACCGTGGCACTTGCTTGAACCTGGGCATGTGATCGGCTTGGTAGCGGCATTGCGCGAGGATGGTTACGCCCCTAACAGTTCGTCGCTGTATGTGAATGCGGTGCGTGGGGTGATGAACGAGGCATGGCGCCAGGGCCTGATCGATCATGAGCAGCTGTTGAGGATCCGCGAGGTCAAGCCGGCGACCGGTAGCCGCCTGCCACCGGGGCGCAACCTGCGGCGCAGCCTGATCCGTGAGTTGATGGACGTGTGCGCGGCCGACCCTCGGCCGCAAGGTGTGCGCGACGCGGCGATCATTGCCTTGCTGTACGGCACCGGCATGCGCAAGTCGGAGTCGGTCGACATCGACCTGGACCAGGTCGACTTCGATGCTCGCAGCCTGCAGGTACTGGGCAAGGGCAACCGGCAGTTGATCAAGTATGCGCCGCCTTGGGCGTTCGAAAAGCTGCAGGCGTGGCTAGACCTGCGTCGCAACGATTTGCCGGAGGGGGCAGCGGACGACCCGTTCCTGTTCAACCGTATTCGCCGGGGCAACCACATTACCCGCGCCCGCATCACCAAGCATGCGATCTACTACATTGCGCGCCAACGCGGTGCCCAGGTGGGTGTGAAGATCATGCCCCATGATTTTCGCCGTGCATTCATCACCCGGGTTATTGAAGAGCACGACCTGTCGATTGCCCAGAAGCTCGCGCACCATGCCAATATCCAGACCACTGCCAGTTACGACCGCCGAGATGACAACGAACGGCGGCGGGCGGTAGACCGCTTCGATTACTGAAGCCTCACTGCATAGCTGTCTGAGCAGCCTTGTGCTGCGAAGAGGCCGGTGTAAGCACCTGCAATCTCCACTGCTTGCACCGGCCTCTTCGCAGCACAAGGCTGCTCCTACAAAAAACAAAGCTCATTACATTCCGGCACCGAAACAGGGCCTTCGCGCGCCCTCGCTTTGTGCGCGCCACCCCTGTGTGCCCGATGCCAGAGCGGTCGCACTGACGATTTCATTTTTGTTCACCTGCGTAGTTGGCCCGCAACCTGCTATATCCAGCCTGAGAATTTGATCGAGTGGTCAGGCTGGCAGCCCTCAAGCGCCGCCTGCCTGGCCCTCTAAACGGCCACCAGGCCACGGATATCAGGGGCCGCAGGATGTCGCTCGCGGAGCAGATCGAACAACAACAAGACGATGCAGGCTGGAGTGCCTTCCTGCAGTTGCGTTTCACCCAGCGCGACGGTGTGACCCGCCTTGGTGCGCGGCGGCATTTTGGACCTCTTTTGGTGCAGCGGCCTTTCTATCCCGAGGGCGCGCCGTGCCATGTCTATGTGCTGCATCCGCCCGGCGGCATCGTTGCCGGTGACCGGCTGGAACTCGACATCCACCTTGAACCTGGCAGCCACGCCTTGCTGACCATGCCCGGCGCGAGCAAGTTCTACCGCAGCATTGGCCCGACCGCACGGCTGGCCCAGCGTTTTCACCTGGCCGCCGACAGCACCCTGGAATGGCTGCCTCAAGACAGCATTTTCTTCGCCGGTGCCCGTGCCACCCTCGACAGCCGCTTCACCCTGGCGCCAGGCGCCCGGTTGCTGGCCTGGGAAACCCTGTGCCTGGGCCGCCCGGTGATGAATGAGCGCTTCGATCACGGCGCCCTCGACAGCCGCTTGCACATCGAAATGCCCGATGACCCAGGCCTGTACGAGCGCCTGCGCATCGAAGGCGGGCAATTAGGCAAGCTCGGTGGGCATCCCTTGGTTGCCACCTTTTGCGCCGCCCCGGCGGACCCTGCGCTGCTGGACCACGTCCGGGCCTTGCTCGATGAGTTGGACAACCCCGCTGGCGCCACCCTGATCGGCTCGCTGCTGGTCATCCGCCTGCTCGACCACGACAACCAACACCTGCAACACACCTTGCAACGCCTCTGGCATGCCTTGCGCCCGGCCGTCCTCGGCCTGCCGGCATGCCCGCCGCGTATCTGGGCTACCTGAGAGAAGCGCCATGGAGCTGACCCCAAGAGAGAAAGACAAACTGCTGCTGTTCACCGCCGCGTTGCTGGCGGAGCGGCGCCTGGCCCGCGGCCTGAAACTCAACTACCCGGAAGCGGTGGCGCTGATCAGTGCCGCCGTGCTCGAGGGCGCCCGGGATGGCCGCACGGTGGCCGAGCTGATGAGCCTGGGCCGTGAAGTGTTGAGCCATGAGCAAGTTATGCCTGGCGTCGCTGAAATGATCCACGACGTGCAGGTCGAGGCGACCTTCCCCGATGGCACCAAGCTGGTGACCGTGCATGACCCCATCGTCTGATACAGCCCAGGAGCCCAGCATGATCCCAGGTGAAATCCAGGTCGCCGGCGGCGACATCGAGCTTAATAGCGGCCGCGCGACGGTGAGCGTCAGCGTGGCCAACCACGGCGACCGGCCCGTGCAGGTCGGCTCGCACTACCACTTCTACGAGGTCAACGACGCACTGGTGTTCGAGCGTGCGCCTACGCTGGGCTTTCGCCTGGACATTCCAGCCGGCACCGCTGTGCGCTTCGAGCCGGGCCAGGCCCGCACCGTGCAACTGGTTGCCTATGCCGGCAAGCGCGAGGTCTATGGCTTCCAGGGCAAGGTGATGGGCGCACTGGAGGGCAGGGCATGAGCCGTATTTCCCGCCAGGCCTATGCCGACATGTTCGGCCCCACCGTGGGCGACCGCGTGCGCCTGGCCGATACCGCGCTGTGGGTGGAGGTCGAGAAAGACTTCACCGTGTATGGCGAAGAGGTCAAGTTCGGCGGTGGCAAGGTCATCCGCGATGGCATGGGGCAAGGCCAGATGCTGGCGGCCGAAGCCATGGACCTGGTGCTGACCAACGCGTTGATCATCGATCATTGGGGTATCGTCAAGGCAGACATCGGCGTCAAGCACGGCCGCATCGCTGCCATTGGCAAGGCCGGCAACCCCGATGTGCAACCAGGGGTCACCGTGCCAGTCGGCCCAGGCACCGAGGTGATCGCTGCGGAAGGCAAGATCGTCACCGCTGGCGGCATCGACTCGCACATCCACTTCATCTGCCCGCAGCAGGTGGAGGAGGCGCTTACCAGCGGCGTCACCACCTTCATCGGTGGCGGCACGGGGCCGGCCACTGGTACCAACGCCACCACCTGCACCCCTGGCCCATGGTACCTGGCGCGCATGCTCCAGGCCGCCGACAGCCTGCCCATCAATATCGGCCTGCTGGGCAAAGGCAATGCGTCGCGCCCCGAGGCATTGCGCGAGCAGATCGCGGCAGGCGCCGTCGGCCTGAAACTGCACGAGGACTGGGGCTCGACCCCGGCAGCCATCGACTGTTGCCTGGGCGTGGCCGAGGAAATGGACATCCAGGTGGCGATCCACACCGACACCCTCAACGAGTCCGGTTGCATCGAAGACACCCTAGCGGCCATTGGCGACCGCACCATCCACACCTTCCATACCGAGGGCGCGGGCGGTGGCCATGCGCCGGACATCATCCGCGCCGCAGGGCAAGCCAACGTGCTGCCGTCCTCGACCAACCCGACCTTGCCGTACACCGTCAACACCGTTGACGAGCACTTGGACATGCTCATGGTCTGCCACCACCTGGACCCGAGCATCGCCGAGGACGTGGCGTTCGCCGAGTCGCGCATCCGCCGCGAGACCATCGCTGCCGAGGACATCCTGCACGACATGGGCGCCTTCGCCATGACCTCGTCCGACTCCCAGGCCATGGGCCGCGTAGGGGAGGTGGTACTGCGCACCTGGCAGGTGGCGCACCAGATGAAGCTGCGCCGTGGGCCTCTGGCGCCGGACAACAGCTACAGCGACAACTTCCGGGTCAAGCGCTACATCGCCAAGTACACCCTCAACCCAGCGTTGACCCACGGCATTGCACATGAAGTGGGTTCCGTGGAGGTGGGCAAGTTGGCTGACCTGGTGCTGTGGGCCCCGGCCTTTTTTGCGGTCAAGCCCGCCTTGGTGATCAAGGGCGGGATGATCGTCACCGCGCCCATGGGTGATATCAATGGCTCGATCCCGACGCCGCAACCCGTGCACTACCGGCCGATGTTCGGCGCCCTGGGCGCGGCGCGGCACGCCACGCGGATGACCTTTCTGCCGCAGGCCGCCATGGACAGCGGCCTGGCCGAATCACTCAACCTGCGCAGCCTGATCGGTGTGGCCCACGGCTGCCGACGGGTGCGCAAGGCCGACATGGTCCACAACACCTTGCAGCCGGTCATCGAAGTCGATGCGCAGACCTACCAGGTGCGTGCCGACGGCGAGTTGCTGGTGTGCGAACCGGCCAGCGAACTGCCGCTGGCCCAGCGTTACTTCCTGTTCTGAAGGAGCACAGATGATAGTCCTGACTCGCCGGGTCACCGAACCCGGCTCGCTTGCCGAAACCGGTACCGTCACCCTGGATGTGGACAGCCGCATCAAGAGCCGCCTGCGGGTAACCCTCGACGACGGCCGCGACGCCGGGCTGATGCTCGCGCGCGGCCACCTGCTGCGTGGCGGTGAACTGCTGGCCGATGCCGATGGCAGCCAGGTCATTCGCGTGCTGGCCGCCCCAGAAACGGTTTCGACGGTACGTTGCGCCGACCCCCACTTGCTGGCACGGGCCGCCTACCACCTGGGCAACCGTCATGTGCCGCTGCAGATCGAACCTGGCCTGCTGCGTTACCAGCACGACTATGTGCTGGACGACATGCTGCGAGGCCTGGGCTTGACGGTGGAAACCGAACAGGCGCCGTTCGAACCCGAGGCGGGCGCCTACCAGAGCGCGCCGCACAGCCATAGCCACAGCCATGGCAACGACCACCCGTTCGTGCGCCTGCCTGCCCATTCCTGAACTGCCCTGGAGCCACTGATGAAAAAGACGTTCGCCCTGTTTCTGCTGATGCTGGCGGTGCCGGCCTTCGCCCACCCCGGCCACGACAGCAACCCGTTGCAGGACGGCCTGCTGCACCCGCTGACCGGCCTGGACCACTTGCTGATGCTGCTGGGCACTGGCGTGCTCGCTGCGCTGACCCGACGCAACCTGACCTTGCCCTTGGCAACCCTGGCGGCGATGTTTGGTGGCGCGGTGTGCGGCCATCTTTTTGGGGATGTGTTGGGCATGGAAACGATGATCAGCGTGTCGTTGCTGGTCGCCGCCGGGGCCCTGTTGCTGCCTAGCCGCCAGCTGTTGCTGGCGCTGGCCATGCCGGTGTTCGCCCTGTTTCACGGCTGGGCGCATGGCGTTGAAGCCACGCCCAGCGCGTTCTGGCAATTCAGTGCTGGCTTCGTGACCGTCAGCGGCCTGCTGCTGGTGGCCGGGTTCGCGGTGGGTTGCTTGCTGCGCCGCCACAGCGGCCTGCAAAAAGCCTTCGGTGGTGGCCTGCTGGCCGGCGCCGCACTGGTCCTGGCCGGTTGATGGACAGCGACCTGGCGCTGTTGCGCTTGCTGCAACTGGCCAGCCCGGGTTTGCCGGTGGGTGGGTTCACCTACTCGCAAGGGCTGGAATGGGCCGTCGAAGCGGGTTGGGTGAAGGATATCGCCAGCTTCAGTGCCTGGCAGCGCGAGCAGTTGCACGACACCCTGGGCTGCGTCGACTGGCCCGTGCTGGCACGCCTGTATCAGGCCTGCCTGGCCACGGATGCCCAAGCATTCAGCCAATGGAGCCGCTTTCTGCTGGCCAACCGGGAAACCGCGGAGTTGCGCCTGGAAGAACAACAGCGTGGCTCGGCGCTGGCACGCCTGCTCGATGGCTGGCAATTGGGGCAGGACCCCGCCTGGCGGGCCAGCCTTGAACTCAGCCAACTGGGCGGTATGGCCTGGCTCGGCGCCTACTGGTCGATCCCGCTGCGTCAGTTGGCGCTGGGCATTGGCTTCGCCTGGCTCGAAGGCGCAGTGATGGCCGGGGTCAAGCTGGTGCCGTTCGGCCAGCAGGCGGCGCAAACCTTGCTGCGCGACCTTGGCCAGGACTTACCCGCCGTGCTCGACCAGGCGCTGGCCCTGGGCGATGACCAGCTCGGTGGCGGCCTGCCGTTGCTGGCGATTGCTTCATCGCGACATGAAACCCAATACACCCGTTTGTTCCGCTCCTGAGGACTGCCTTCATGCAAAGCTATCAACAACCCCTGCGCGTCGGTGTCGGCGGCCCGGTCGGTTCCGGCAAGACCGCGCTGCTCGAAGCCCTGTGCAAGGCCATGCGCGATCATTATCAGATCGCCGTGGTGACCAACGACATCTACACCAAAGAGGACCAACGCATTCTCACCGAGGCAGGTGCACTGGAGCCTGAGCGCATTGTCGGCGTGGAAACCGGCGGCTGCCCACACACGGCGATCCGCGAAGACGCCTCGATGAACCTGGCGGCGGTGGAGGCCTTGGCGCGCAAGTTCGGTAACCTTGAGGTTATCTTCGTGGAGAGCGGTGGTGACAACCTCAGCGCCACTTTCAGCCCGGAGCTGGCCGACCTGACCATCTACGTCATCGATGTTGCCGAGGGTGAGAAGATCCCGCGTAAGGGCGGACCGGGGATTACCAAGTCCGACTTCCTGGTGATCAACAAGACCGACCTTGCGCCTTACGTCGGTGCATCGCTGGAGGTGATGGAGCGCGACACCCAGCGCATGCGCCCACAGCGGCCATGGACATTCAGTAACCTGAAAAAGGGCGAAGGGCTGCAGGCGGTGATCGATTTCATCGTCGAACGCGGGATGCTTGGCGTGCGCGGCTAGCCGGCATGCAATACGCGTGTAGGAGCAGCCTTGAGCTGCGAAGAGGCCGGCGGCTACACAGGCAATGTTCGCTGCTTTCACCGGCCTCTTCGCAGCACAAGGCTGCTCCTACAGGGCACCATTCAGGGCAGGCTTGCATCAGTCATGGCAACAATGCGCCTTGCCGGTCTGCCCTTCATAGCGGTCATGGTGCCGCACCCAGTCCATGGTCCCGGCCTCGTTACGCCCCAGCGGTGCAATGTCGAGGAAGTTGTAGGTATTGACCAGAATGTCCAGCCCGCGGGCATAGGTTGAGTACGTGTGGTACACGCTGCCGTCCGCGTCAAGGTAGAACGCACTCAGCCCCGGCAACTCGCTTTCGCTGCCTTCATAAGGCTCATAGTTGTACTGCCGAGGCCCATCGCTGCCCACGCTGACGCCAAAGTCTTCATTGAACCCGCTACCTGCGGACGAGTACCAGGGAAACTGCCAGCCCATGCGCTGGCGAAATGCCTGGAATTCGGCGTAGGGCGCCCGGGAGACAGCCACCAGCGATACATCGTGGTGCGCCAGGTGCAGGTTCGCGCCGTCAAAATGGTCAGCCAGGAAAGAGCAGCCTGGGCAACCTTCACGCCAGCCCTCGGCGAACATGAAATGATAGAGCAAAAGCTGGCTGCGCCCGGCGAACAGTTGGGCCAGGCTCAGTTCGCCCTCCGGCCCCTGGAATCGATAGGGTTGTTCGACCTTCACCCAGGGCAAAGCGCGACGTGCTGCAGCCAGCTCGTCGCGTTGATGGGTGAAGGCTTTTTCGTGCAACCACAGCTGCCGGCGTGCTGCCAGCCACTGGCTGCGGGAGACCACCTCATGCCTGTTTTCACTGCTCATGGTGCTGACTCCAGGGTAGGGATTCAGCACTGGTCGAGCGGGGCAGGGCCAGATCGACAGGCATCGAAGGTGGTGCGATGAACGGTGGGCTTGGCGTCAGCCCGAATGGGCGATAGGGTCGTCGGTCAGTTCATCCGGCACGTCACTTTCCCCAGGTAATGCGGTAATAACACTGAAGTCGCTGACTTCGACCGCACCGCCGCCATACCCCAGCAGGTGGAAGGAAAACGCCTTGCGCTCGGTCGGGTTGTCAAAGCTGAACTCCATCTCTAGTGGCTGATCCGCCGTCACGCGGATTTCTTCTGGCAGCCCCAATGGCACATCTTGCTCCAGTTGCTTGGCCTTGAGCTGAATGTAGGCCGCACGACGCGGGTCCAGCGAGCGCACCTTGACCCGTACGCGGGTGTGCGAGCCGCCGGGCATCTCCAGGTACTGCGCACCGATCAGGTTGTCGGCCCAGTCATCGTGAATGCGCTTGCGCAACTTTATCGGTGATGGGCCGCCGAACTGGTAGCGCAGGTTGAGCGGCGTTTGCAGCAGCGACTGGTCGAGGGTGCCGGCTAGGGTGACAATTTGCTGGCCGAGCATGTCGTCACCGGTGCCGAGGTAGCGCGCCTGGTCGGCGATGAAACCTTCGCTGGCATAGCGTCGGCAGCGCTGCTGGAAGTCGCATTCGGTGAACACGCCTTGGCCGTTGTGGTAACGCAGCATGCCGTTTGTGTAGGAGATCATCTCGCGGCCAGTGTCGTAATCGCGGTACAGCGAGCGGCCACCCAGTGCGACGGGGATCGGCAAGGCGAAGTAGTCGAGCAGCGACGTGGTCAGGTCGATATGGCCATAAGTGCCGCGCTTGATAGTGGGTAGCTCCGCCTGCTCCGGCGCCAGGGTGAGGTTGAAACCCCACGAGGATGCCAGGCGCACGCCGTCTATGCCGTGGGACTCGTCGGAGGTGACTACCACCAGGGTGTCCTTGAGCACACCCTGGCGTTCGAGGTTATCGAGAAACGCGCCGATTGCATCATCCAGGTAGGCGACGGCAGCCTGCTTGGGCGTGTCGTAGCGCTCGAGGTAAGCCGCCGGTGCCGAATATGGCTGGTGAGTGCCCACGGTCAGCAAGGTCAGCATCCAAGGCTTGTCTTGTTTCCTCAGCTGGCCGACATAGTCCAGGGCACCTTCGAAGAAAGCGCGGTCGTCCTTGCCCCAAGGGAATTCCAGGTAGTTCTTGTTGCGGAACCACTCCAGGCCATGCACCGAATCGAAACCGATGTGCGGCATGATGCGGTCCTTGGCCATGAAGCGCAGCCCAGCACCCTGTAGGTAGTGGGTGGTGAACCCGGCCTGGCGCAACTGTGCCGGCAGGCAGGCCTGGTTACGGTCGTTCTGGGTCAGCAGTTCGACGCCCTTAGGCGTGCCGTTGGCCAGCTTGTCGTAATCACCGCACAGCATCGCGTACAGGCCACGGATGGTCTGGTGGGTGTGCAGCACATAATCCGGGGTGTTCATGCCGCGCTCGGCCCAACGGCTGAGCTTTGGCATCAGGTCTTCGTCGAAGCGGCTATGCAGGGCCTGGCGGTTGGGGCGAATGTAGGCCCCGGGGATGCCTTCGACGGTGATGACCAACAGGTTGCGTGCACTGCCCGGTGCCTTGAGCAGCTTCTGGCCATGCAGGTCGGACTGGGTCAGGCCACTGCTGGGCAAGGGCGTGACCCCCTGTTCCTGGCCGGCCCAGCCCAGGGCCTGGCGCTGCAGGCTACCGACGCCGGCCGACAGCAACTGATGGGAGAGGTTGTACTGCCGCCACTGCTCGGCATCGGAAGGCGCCAGGTGTTGGCTGCCCCAGTGCGCGCCAAACAGCAGCAGCGTAACTGCCCAGGCCTTGCGGGGCAGGGGGGCGACACGTTGGCCGCGGCTGCTCCAGACGCTGAGCAACCAGCCCAGCAGGCCGGCCGCCAAAAGCCAGGGCAACCAGCCATGCGCGAGGCCGCCGCCGGTTGAGTTCTCCATGAATTGGGAGTCGGTCAGGTAGCCGAGGTCGGCGCTGGTGGGCAGCCTGCCCACCGCGCTCACCAGCTCGGCCGACGCCACCCAGAGCGCCGCCCAGGCCAGCAGAACCGGCAACGCCAGCCACCACGGCCGGCGGTGCAGCAGCAAGACCAGCAGGCTGCCGAGGGCCAGGTCGGACAGATAACCGAGCGGGTTGGACCAACCCAGCATGGCGCGCGTACCCAGTGGGATCACCAGCACCAGGCCCGCCAAAGCGACGAGCCGGGTGCGTGGGTGGTCGAACAGGTTCTTCACAGAAAACTTCCCTTTTGCCATTAAATCGTCATGCAACTGTGCTGAATGATAACAGGCTGGGCCAGGGAATACGGCGGGCTACAAGGCTGGTAACCAAATGCCGGGCTGGCTTGCGCAGGCCCGGCAGGCGGCTGGGGGTCAGAAGTAGTAGGGGAATTTGAGGCTGAAGGAGAAGTCTGGCGCATCGTCGGTCAGGCCAATCGAGAGGTTGGGCACGATGGTCAGGTTGTCGCTGGCCGCAAAGGTCATGCCGATGTTGAAGTTGGCTGAGTTGTAATCGCTGTTGCTGATCGATTGCCAGTCGCCGCCATCCGGCTTGATCTTGCTCTTGCGGGCAAACTGGTCGGAAACCGAGAACGACATGCTCATCTTCTCGTTCAAGGCAAAGGCGATACCGGCCCCGACTTGCCAGGAGTCGCCGAGTTTCACGTCACCCGGCACCTTGCTGTTGACCTGGGGGCTGATGTCGCTGAACGAGTCTTCCATGTTGTAGGTGTAGGACAGGCTGCCGAACAGCACGGCGGGGTCGAAGGTCTTGACCAGCGAGATGCCGGGTGTAATCGCCCATACGCCGTTGCCGGTCGGTAGGCTTTCTGGCACCGACAGGTTGTCGTTGCCTGGCACCTCGCGCAGCTTGATGCCGTACGGGTCCTTGCCGGTTGGCGCCTTTACCCGCAGTGTCGCTACCGCATCGGGCCAGTTTTCGGACTCGTCCATGAACTTGTAGGCAACGCCGACGTTGATATCGCCGATTTCCGGGTCGCGGGTGACGGTTTCATCACTGGTGACCGGGGCCGCACCACCAGCGCCACCAGACGAGTAGGTCGATTCGCGGTAGACCACTGGGACGTTAATGTCGAACTGCCAGCGCTGTGCCAGGTTGTAGCGGGCGGTCATGTCCAGGGTCCAGTTGTCTGCCTTGATGCGGTCCAGGTTGATGTTGCCGAGGAAAATCGAGTCCAGCGCAAGGAAGCCGTTAAGCACCAGTGCGCGGGTGTCGTAATGGGTGTAGGTGACGCCGGTTTCGAAACTGAACTTGCCGCCACCGAAGAAGCCGCTGGCCTCGTCGTACAGGTTGGACACACTTTGCGCAGGTTCGGAATCGTCCTTGAGCGATTGGCCATAGGAGCTACCGGTGGTGCCTGGCGCCCCGGCGGCGACGGTCTGCCCGCCTTTGACCGTTTCGGCCGGGGATTTGGTCAACCGTTTAGGCTGCGGCGCCGCGGGGGTCTCCTCCACCTGGCGAACCCGTTGTTCAAGGACCATCAACGCTTGCTGCTGCGCTTCGTAGCGCTGTTTCAACGCCATCAGTTCTTGTTTCAGGGCCTCAACCTGTGGGTCGACTGCGGCATAAAGGGCGGTGGATGGGGCCAGGGTAGTCAAACAGACAAAAGCTCTGAACGTTAACGATCGGTGCATGGATATGCCGTCCCTTCCGACTACTTTTGATGAGACTGAGCGTAGATCAGTATCCGAGAGTGCGAAGACCTTTGAGCTGGTCGAGGCTACCGTTCAGCGAAGCGGCCGTGGGTACGTTCTCGCGCATGACGACGTTGAGGGAGGTGAGGTTGCTGACCTGGTTGCCGTTGCCAAGCAACGTCGTGTTCTGCGTCAGGCCCCCTTGGGCCAGGCGTTGCACGGTGCTGCCCTGGTTGTTGGCGGCATTGATATTGAGCTGCACGCCCACGCCGGTGGACGAAACGCTCAGCGCGCCTGCGCCGTTTTCGCCGACCAGGGTCGAGCCTGCGGTCAGTGCCTGGCCCTGCGGCTGGGCCACGGGCGCCTGGTTGGCCTTGGTGACGTTGATGTCGACATTGTTATAGGCGGTGTTGTTGTCGCCCGCCGCACGCACCACCTGGGTCACCCCTTCGGTGGTGTTCAGGCCGCTGCCGCCGCTTACCGCACCGGTGCCGGGCGCAGGGCTGGCACTTTGCGAATGAGCCGCACTGGTGCCTTTTTCGTCGATCATCGACACATAGAACTGCGGTTTGATGGTGTTTTGCTGCACTTGCAGCGTCGACGATGCCCCGATCACGTCGCCCTTGGCGTTCTGCCAGGTGCTGGTCATGACGATGCCGAAGCTGACGATCCGCCCCGGCATCACGTAGCGCCCGCGCAGGTTCGCCAACTCCTGATCCTTCAGTTCGATGGGGGTAAGCGGCTGTGCGTGGGTCGGTAGGCTGGCGGCCAGGCATGCCACGGCTAGCCAGAATGGAATCTTCATTGGATGCTCCCGGAGCGTCGTGCTCCCTATCGTTAGAAGAACCGTTAGAAAAAGTCGCTTTTGATGAAGCCGAAATCCAGCAGCTCTGCGTCCTGTACCGGGGTGAAGTTATTGACGCGGCCCTTGGCAGTCAGTGGCAGAGGCGGGTCGAGCAGGGCATTGCCCTTGTCATAACCCTGGCCGATCACGGCGAAGATGATGCCGTTCCAGCCTTTGAGGAAGTCCTCGACCTTGAAGCGTTTGTGGCCCAGCACAGGGTCACCGATGTACACCCAGCCGTTGTCGACCTTTTGCATGACCACAAAGTGCTTGTAGCCACGGATGTCCATCAGCACCACGACCGGGATACGCACGCTGGTCAGGGTTTCGGGTGCTACCCGGTACCCACGGGCGCGCATGCCCAGGCTTTCCACGTAGCGTTTCATGTCGAGCATGGAGAAGCCCTGCGTGCGCACCAAGTCTTGATCGGCGTGCGCCAGCATGCCTTCGATGATGTGTTGTTCGTCCACGTCCAGCCAATAAGCCTGGCGCAGGATGGTGGCCAGCGCTGCGGCGCCACAACTGAAGTCGGTTTTTTGTTGCACCAGGTCGGCGAACTTGCGCTCGCGCACACTCTGGATGGGTTTGAACACCACCGCGCCACCGGGCAGCACGGACAACGGCATTTGTGCAGCTTCGCTCACGCTGGCCAGGCACAGCAAAAACGCCAAGGCGAAAATACGCATGATCGGGTGCCTTCTTGTTCTGGTTGAAAAAGGCCCCCCGTAGGGGGCCTCGAGGCTACAGCTGTTAGAACGAGGTGTTGGAGATGGCCAGCGAGTTGCTTTGCTGGTTGCCCACACCGGCTGCCACGTTGACGCCCAGGTTGCCGCTGCCGCCATTCACCGAACCGCTCAGGGTTGCAGTGTTGGTCACAGGGTTGGCCCAGCCGGTTGGGGTCAGCACTTGGAAGGACACGGTGTTGCTCAGGTCATACGAGCTGCTTTCGCTGAAGCTTTTCGACACGTCGTTAGACGATTGATTGGCTTTTTCGCCCGATTTTTCGTACGCAGACTCCGAAGCGTTTGCGTAGGAAGAATCGTGGGCTTTCTCATACGAAGAGTCGCGGGACTTCTCGTACGAAGAGTCGCGAGACTTGTCGTACGAAGAGTTGCGGGTCTTGTCGTAGGAGGAGTCGAACGCTTTTTCGAACGACGAGTCGTAGGCGCTTTCATGCGACTTGTCGATCGAAGCATCGAGCGACGCATTGAGCGAAGCATCGAAGCTGTCGGTACGGGTGCGTTCACGACGGCCGTCGTCGGTGGTCACAGTGCGCGTCGCATCGGCGGCAGCAGCCAGGGTAGCGTTCAGGCTGGCACTGCTGGACGAGCTGGCGTTGCCGCTGGCAGAGCCGCTGGCGTTCCAGCTATTGGAGCCGCTGGCAGTGGCGCTGTTCGACCCGCTGGCGTTGGAGCTGTTGGAGCCGCTGGCGTTCGAACTGGCCGAGCCACTGGAGTTCCAGGAGCTGGAGCCATTGTTGCTGGCGCTTTGGGCGCCCGCCACGCTGAAGCTCGAGGACGAGCTGCGGTCATCGCTGGAGGTGAACGAGCCATCGCGAGAGCTCGAACCGCTGGCCGACGTGGTGAAGGTCAGCGTATCCACACGGTAGGTGCGGTCGGCGTTGTTGTGCACGGTCAGGCCTGGGCCGTTCTGGTCGGCAGAGGCGGTTGCGGTGGCATTACCCAATGGCGCATTGGTGTTGGCGATCGCCATGGTGTTTTTCTGTTGGTTGAGGTCGCCGCCAGCAATGTTGACGCCCACGTTACCGGAGGAGCCGTCACCCGAACCGCTCATCACCGCAGACGATTGGGTAGACCAGTTGTCGACCCGGTTGTTGTTGCTGAACTGGCGAACGTCCGCAGTGGCTTCGGCGGTGCCGAACACGAAGCTGTTGTCCAGGCTCGAGTCGGACGCTGCGTTGGCGATGGCAGCGGCGTTGTCTTGTTGGTTGCCGTTACCGGCCGCCACGTTGACCCCGACGTTGCCGCTGGCACCGGTGGCCGAGCTGCTCATTTCGGCTTCGTTGACGGTGCCTTGGTTGGTGACGGTATTACCGGTGCTGCGCTGGCTATCGAGAGCATTTGCCGTTGCATACACAGGGATCTTGGTGGGTGGAGGCGTGTGCTGACCATTGTTGTGGTGGCCATTGTGATGGTCATTACGCCGATCGTTTTGCCCAGCTTGTACAGCAACAGCCATGACCGCAGCAATTGCGAAAACCAGAGGCTTGATTGCCATCGAGGGTTTCATGGTGATTCTCCGTACTTTATTTAGGTTAAGTGTTGTTCTTAACTGTTTGGGTCAATCCGCGACCCGTATGCTCAAGGTGTTGGCCATTCGGTTTCCCACCCCGGCACTCTGATTCACCTGAATCACCCCACGGCTACCGGTGAATGCCTGGTCACTGGTCGTGACCTGGCGATGGCCGGGTGCGGTGTCAGCTGGATCGGAGTTGTTGAGCAGCGCCACGTTCTGTTGCATGAGGACGCTGTCGTCGATGCTTTGCGGTTGAGTACTGAGGCTGATGCGCAGTGCGTTGGCTTGCTGGGTGCTGGCACCGGCGCTCTGGTTGACGCCCAGGGCGCCGCTGCCTTGGCTGAAAGCATTGCCCTGGATGCTGGCGGTGGCATCCATGTTGCGGTCGACTGCGGTGCCGAGTCGCTGGCGTATCTGGGTGGTGGCGCTGGCCTCATGGCCCACGGCGATAGCGCGGGCGTTAGCCTGCTGCTGCAGGTCGCCGGCTGCCTGGTTGACGGTGAGGTTGCCCTGGTATTGGCTGCCCGAATCGTCGATGTTGGCGTTGTTGATCACGGGGGATTGCGCAAAGGCCGGCGCACTGCAGAGCGTGGCCAGGATCAGCAGCGTATGCCTCATCTCACTTGCCTCCCGTCAGGATTTGCAAGGGGGCCAGGCCGCGTTGCACGCTTGAGTTGACCATGTTGGAGATGCCGTTGCCTGAACCTGAGCCGCGCCCAGCGGCGAGGTTGGGCAATTGCGTCTGGTTAGTGACGTTGCCGCCAATGGTGTTGGTCTGTTGCGTGACCAGGGCGCTGATGCCAGCACCGCTGCTGATGTTGGCAAAGTCGCCGTCGCTCAGCTCATGGGTTTGCTTGAGAATCTGCGCGGACGGGTTGGCGTTGACGGTGGTCGGGCTGGGGTCGGGAATCAGCGGCGGGATGGTCGCGTTGCGCGTCTGCACATCGCGGGTAATGGTGATGATCCCATTCTCGGCCTGGGCAGGCAGGCTCAAACCCGATCCGACGATGCTACTGACCAGCAGGAGCCGATAAATGCCTTTATCAAGATTCCCCACGATGGCAATTCCTTCTTTTGAGCGCTGGCCCTATTCAGCGTTGCGAAGAAGAGAGCAGAAGGTGTGCCGCTTTCAGTTAATGCTATGGAATCAACACGTTGGGAAGAAAAGCTGAAGAAGAGCGGCTTTTTTTGTATCACCGCTGAAACAGAGCATTTGGCCAGCCACTGGCAAAGCCAGCACAGGCCGTGCCTGGAGGGATTTTTGCAGGGGTGTTTCACGAGGTTGACACTGCCCCCGGAACAGGGGCAACCCCCGCATTTGCGGGGACTATCACCCACCAGGGTGTGTCAGTGGCTTAACACTCGGTGGGGCAGGCTGGCGCATCGCTATCAAGCAGCGTAGCGACTGCTTGCAAGGCCCGCAACTGGCGTTGCGGCCAATTGCCATCAATCACTAATAGCGCTTGTTGATGGCGTTGCAGCCACTTCAGGCTGTCGTCGAAAAAGCGCTGACGGTCGTTCAGGTCGGGGTGGCAACGCTGGCCATCGGCAACCCAGTCCACGCCTTGAGGGCTCAGTAACAAGTGCAGGTCGTAGTGCCGAGCAAGCAAGGCCTGTTCCAGCCAGGCCGGGCAGTCGTCGAACAGGGCGCGACTCCAGAGCATGTTGCTGAGCAGGTGGGTGTCGAGTATCAACAGTTCGGGCGCTTGCGCGCGGGCGCGGTCTTCCCACTCGAGCTGGCCCTGGGCGATGGTGGGGATGTCGGCGTAGCAGGTGTCGCGGCATTCGTGGTCGATGAAGTGGCGCACGTATTCAGCGACCACCACGCCACCGAAATGCGCCTGCAGCACGCCACTTAGCCAGCTCTTGCCACTGGATTCCGGCCCGCACAGCACCAGCACCTTCATGCTTGCACCAGCGCGGGGTCACGGCGCCATTCCAGCCAGCCACGTATGGCGATCAGCGTGAGCACCGCGAAGAAGCCTGCGGTGAAATACAGTTGCTGATGCAGGTATTGGCCGACATAGACAATGTCTACCACAAACCACAATGGCCAGCATTGCAGGCGTTTCTGTGCCATCCACAGTTGCGCGACCAGGCTGAAGCCGGTCAGCGTGGCGTCCAGCCAGGGCAGGGCGGCATCGGTCCAGTTGGCCATGGCTGCACCCAGGGCCGTGCTGAGCAGTGCGCCGAGTGCGAGCCCGGTGCACAGCGCGCGCGTGTGCAGGCGTGTCACCTGGCGGGCATCGTGCGCACGGCCTGGGCGCTTCCATTGCCACCAGCCGTACAGCTGCAACAGGGCGTAGGCCACTTGCAGCAACATACCCGAGTACAGCTTCACCTCGAAGAACAGCCAGCCATAGATCAACACCATGACCAGCCCGATCGGCCAGCACCAGGCGTTCTGCTTGACGGTGAGCCAGACAGCGGTGACGCCGAGTACGGCGGCGATGAGTTCAAGGCCGGACATCGGCGATCCTTGGAGAGGCGATAAGAGGGGCGCGATTGTAGCTTGTCGATAATAGAAGGAGTAGTACGGGTGTAGGCGCGGCCTGCGTGGCAATAAGGCCGCGCCTACAGGGGGCTACACGCGGAACTGCCGCAACAGTTGCTCCAGTTCCTCACTCAACCGCCCCAGCGCCACGCCTGCATCACTCGACTGGCGCGCCGCCTCGGCGGTCTGCTGGGACAAGCCGGCGGTATCCAGCACGTTGCGGTTGATCTCCTCGACCACATGCGATTGCTGCAAGGTGGCACTGGCGATGGATGCGTTGAGCGCGGTCAGGTTATGCAGCACCTGGCTGATGGCATCCAGGCTGGCACCGGCCTCGCGGGCTTGCTCGATAGTCTGGCGCGAGGCCTCGCTGCTGGTGTCGATAGCCCGTACTGCCGCGTCCGACTGGCCTTGCAGGTGCTCGATCATGGTATGGATTTCGGCCGTGGACTGAGCGGTGCGCTGGGCCAGCAGGCGAACCTCGTCGGCGACCACCGCAAAGCCACGGCCCTGTTCACCGGCGCGTGCCGCTTCGATGGCCGCGTTGAGGGCGAGCAGGTTGGTCTGCTCGGCGATGGAGCGGATCACGTCCAGCACACCCCCAATGCGCGTGCTGTGCCCGGCCAGGTCGCGAATCACATGAACAGCCTGGTCGATGGTCGCCGACAGCCGATCGATCTGTTCCAGGCTGCCATGAATGGCCTGCTGGCCATGCTGCACTTGTTGCTGCGCAGCGCGCATTTCCCCGGCGGCCTGCTCGGCTGTCTTGGCCACATCCTGCACGGCGTAGGTGACTTCGTTGACGGCCGTGGCCACCTGTTCCATCTGTTGGGATTGCTGGGCACTGTGCTGTTGCGCTGCCCCGGCGTTGTCACCGACATGGCCGGCGGACCTGGCCAGGTCATGGGCGGCGCCCTGTAGCTGGCCGACCACGCCCTGAAGCTTGCCGTTGAAGCGGTTGAAGTGTTCACCCAAGTGCGTGATTTCATCCCGGCCGTGGGTGTCCAGGCGTCGGGTCAGGTCGCTTTCGCCACTGGCGATAGTGCCCATGGCCTGCACGGCCTCCTGCAAGGGGCGGGCGATACTGCGGGCAATCAGCATGACCACCAGCGCCATCAGCAGGGCAATGCCCAGGCCGACCAGCGAGGCGTCGCGCAATTGCCGGGCAAATTCGGCCTGCACGTCATCGATGTACACGCCTGAGCCGATAACCCAGCCCCACGGCTTGAACAGCTGTATATAGGAGGTTTTGGCCACCGGTTCACTGGCGCCGGGTTTGGGCCAGCGATAGTTGACCGGGCCGGCGCCCTGGCTGCGGGCCAGGTTGACCATTTCGTTGAACACGGCAAAGCCGTCGGGGTCGCGAATGGCAGACAGGTCCTGGCCGTCGAGCTTGGGGTTGGCCGGATGCATGATCATCTTCGGCCCCAGGTCGTTGATCCAGAAGTAGTCGTCGTGGTCGTAACGCAGGGCGCGCACCACCTGCAACGCCTGTTGCTGGGCGGCATCGCGGCTCAGCGTGCCGGCCGCCTCCAGGCCTTGGTAATAGGCCAGCACACCGGCTGCGGTCTGCACCACGTGGCGGGTCTTTTCCGCCTTGGCGTGATACAGGTCGCCATGGATCTGGCGCAGCATCAGCAGGCCCAGTACTACCAGCATCGCCACTGCCACCAGCAGAATCAGCCACAGACGACGGCTGATCGACATCGATCTCAGGGTTTTCATCCAGGCACTCCCGCCTTGTTCTTGTTATTCAGGTGCATCCAAGCATGCTTTGCGACAAGCCCCCACTCGACTAATGGCTAAGTGCTAGTCTGGTCGTAGTCTGCAGCAACGGAGCAAGCCATTGCAAAGCGGCTTTGATAGGATTTCGGCCGCGCAAGATGAAACCTTTAGGGGGCGTGAACTTTTCCACTGGCGTTACGCTCAACAGTCGCTGTAAAACAGCCGGGCCGTGTGCGGCAACTTCAAGTAAATCAAGAACAAGGGGCCTGCAGCAGCAGGGCTCCATCGGGGGAATGATGGATTTTTGGACTGCCTTTCAGGCAATCATCTTAGGCGTGGTCGAAGGGTTGACGGAGTTCTTGCCGATCTCCAGCACCGGGCACCAGATCATCGTCGCCGACCTCATCGGCTTTGGTGGCGAACGGGCCATGGCGTTCAACATCATCATTCAGCTTGCCGCCATCCTGGCGGTGGTGTGGGAATTCCGACGCAAGATACTCGACGTGGTCTTTGGGCTCACCACCCAGCCTACGGCGCGGCGCTTTACGGGTAACCTGTTGCTGGCGTTCATGCCGGCGGTGGTGTTGGGCGTGCTGTTCGCCGACCTGATTCACGAATACCTGTTCAACCCGATCACCGTGGCTGCGGCCCTGGTGGTGGGCGGTGTGATCATGCTGTGGGCCGAGCGCCGTGAGCACCGCGTGGAGGTCGACCACGTTGACGAGATGCGCTGGAGCCATGCCTTGAAAATTGGTTTCGTCCAGTGCCTGGCCATGATTCCGGGTACCTCGCGTTCTGGCTCGACCATCATTGGCGGCCTGCTGTTCGGGCTGTCGCGCAAGGCCGCGACCGAGTTCTCGTTCTTCCTGGCGATGCCGACCATGGTCGGTGCAGCGGTGTACTCGGGCTACAAGTACCGTGACCTGTTCCAGCCAAGCGACTTGCCGGTATTCGCCATCGGCTTCGTGACCTCGTTCATCTTTGCCATGATCGCTGTGCGCGCGTTGCTCAAGTTCATCGCCAACCACAGCTATGCGGCGTTCGCCTGGTACCGCATTGCCTTTGGCCTGTTGATACTGGCCACCTGGCAGTTCGGTTGGGTCGACTGGTCGACGGCGCATGGTTGATATGGCCAAAGCTCAAAGCGAGGAGGGCGTACGTAATGTGCGCCTGAAACTGCTGGTGTTGGGCGTGCTGTGCCTGCTGCCGGGCCTGGGCGCGGCGCAGATGGCCTGGACCGACCAGTCCTGGTTGCCGTTGGCGCTCTACCCGGCGGTAAGCCTGATCAGCCTGCTGCTGTACTGGCAGGACAAACAACAGGCACGCAGCCAGGCCTGGCGCACGCCAGAAAACGTGCTGCATGCCAGCGAGCTGTGTGGCGGCTGGCCTGGGGCGCTGGTTGCCCAGCAGATGTTCCGGCACAAGACGCGCAAGCTGTCGTATCAGCTGGTGTTCTGGGGGATTGTGTTGCTGCATCAGGTGTTCTGGGTGGACTACCTGTTTTTGGGGCGCCACCTGCTCTCCGCCATCTGATCATCAGATCAACAAGCCCACCTGCAACCGCTTCGCCAGCTTTCGCACCACCAATTGGTGCGAACGCTGCAGCAGGTCACACAGCTCGTCGCGCCCCATGGGGTAAGGCGGCGCCATGCTGACCCACCGCGCCCGGGCCAGGTAGGGCGCGGGCCGCACGCCGGGGCGGTCGCAGTAGCCCAGAAACAGCTCATCGGCGACCTTGAACGATAACCCTGCGCCCGCCAGGTCGAGCACCGCGAACATCTTGTTGCCTGCGACCGAAAACACCCGGATACCGCCCCATTTATAGTCCTCCCGCGCACCGGGCAGGCTCAGGCAAAAGTCCGCCACTTGGGCTTCGGTCATTTTCTGCTTAGACATAACGCTCCCCACAGGCCTCGAACGACGCTGCCAGATGATCAATCCATACCCGTACGGCCGGCAACACACCGCGCCGGTGAGGGTACACCGCCTGCAGATACCCCCCCGGCAATGACCAGTCCGGCAGCAGCCGCACCAGCTCGCCACGTTCCAGTTCCTCTTCGCAGAACATACTGGGCAGCGCAGTGAAGCCCAACCCGGCACGGACCGCCGCATTACGCACCACGAAATCATCGATGGCCAAGCGTGGCTCCAGGGCGATGTCCTGTTGGCGTCCATTCGGGCCGAGCAGGCGAAAGTGTACCAGCCGGTCAGCTTCGGCCGCGCCCAGCACCGGCAATGAGGCCAGCTCGGCGGGCTCGCGAATGTGGTCGGCAAAGCCTGGAGCGGCGACCAGTTGCATCTGCGCCTGGCGCAGCCGGCGGGTAACCAGGGCCGGGTCCTCGTCGCCCAGGTCACGCACGCGCAGGGCTACGTCGATGCCTTCGGAAATCAGGTCGACACGGCGGTTGAGCAGGACCATGTCCAGTTGCACCAGTGGGTACTGTGCGAGAAAACGGCTGATCACGTCCGGCAGAAACGCATGTGCCAGTGCTACTGGGCAGGACACCCGCAGCCGCCCGCGTGGTTCGCTGCTCATGCTGGCGACGGCCTCGTCGGCGGCTTCTGCCTCCAGCAGCATGGCCTGGCAGTGGTGCAGGTAGCGCTCGCCCACGGCGGTCAGCTTCAATTGCCGCGTGGTGCGCTGCAGCAGGCGTGTGCCCAGGCGCTCTTCCAGCTCGGCGATGCGCCGTGACAGGCGTGATTTAGGGATGCCCAGCTGGCGCCCGGCAGCGGCGAAACCGCCGGCTTCGACCACGCGTGCGAAGTAGAAGAGGTCGTTGAGGTCTTGCATGGGAATGTCTCACTGTTCCATCTGTGGGACAAACTAACGCATTTTTGCCTGCTTATCAGCTATTCGTCATCCCGGTAGGATTCTCCCCATCGTGATCGCCCAATGCCGCGGTCTTCATTACAGGAGAGTCCCATGAAACTGTTGCACATCGATTCGAGCATCCTGGGCGACAATTCCGCCTCCCGCCAGCTGAGCCGCGAAGTGGTCGAAGCCTGGAAAGCCACCGACCCAAGCCTGGAAGTGGTCTACCGCGACCTGGCTGCCGACGCCATCGCCCACTTCTCCGCTGCTACCTTGGTGGCCGCCGGTACCGCTGAAGACATGCGCGACGCGGCCCAGGCCTTCGAAGCCAAGCTGAGCGCCGAAACCCTGGAAGAATTCCTCGCCGCCGACGCCGTTGTGATGGGTGCGCCGATGTACAACTTCACCGTGCCGACCCAGCTCAAGGCCTGGATTGACCGCGTAGCCGTTGCCGGCAAGACCTTCCGCTACACCGAAGCCGGCCCAGAAGGCCTGTGCGGTAACAAGAAGGTGATCCTGGTATCCACCGCCGGTGGCCTGCACGCTGGCCAGCCGACGGGTGCCGGCCATGAAGACTTCCTCAAGGTGTTCCTGGGCTTTATCGGTGTCACCGACCTGGAAATCGTACGCGCCCATGGTCTGGCCTACGGCCCAGAGCACCGCAGCCAGGCCATCGACGCCGCACAGGCCCAGATCGCCAACGAGCTGTTCGCTGCTGCCTGATTGCAGTAAAAGGGGGCGCCTTGCGCCCCATCGCCGGCAAGCCGGCTCCCACAGAGATAGCGCCAACCTCAGTTCTGGCGCTGTACCTGTGGGAGCCGGCTTGCCGGCAATTCGGCTGTGTCAGGCGACCGGTATCGTCGGGTCAGCCGCCGCCAGCGCCGCCGCACGATCGTTCGCGGCCGGTGGGTAGATCCAGACCGTGTTGATCTGCGATTTGAGCACCTTGGCTTCTGCCTTGTCTTCCGGTGGCGACACCTTGCGCTCCCAACCTTCGGTATACACTGCGCCCCAGGCGCCCAGGTCGAGGCAGGTGACGTACTTGGGCTGGCTGTAGGTCATCGGTGCCACGCCGATCAATTCGGCCACGGCATTGTTGCCGGCGTAGCGGCCCAGCGGGATCGCATGCTGGCAAGACATTACCGCATAGTTGCCAGCTTCGTCGCATGCGGCATATGCAACGTCACCTGCCGCGTAGACCGCGTCGTTACCCTTGACCTTGAGGTTGCCGTCCACGTGCAGCCGGCCTTGGCGGTCCCGGTCACCGCTGATCTGCTCGGTCAACGGGTTGGCCTTGAACCCCACCGTCCAGATCACGGTATTGGCATCGATGCGCTGGCCGTTATCCAGCAGGACGCCGTCGGGGTCCACCGAGGCCACGGTTGCGCCGCAGATCCATTCCACCCCCAAAGCCTCGGATGCCTGCTCGATCGCGGGGCGGATGCCATCACCCAAGGCTGCGCCGATCCTGGCGCCACGGTCGATGACCACCACACGCAGTGTGGCCTGTTCACCGAGGATGTTGCGCAAGCGCGCCGGCAACTCGGTGGCAGTCTCGATGCCGGTGAAGCCACCCCCGGCCACCACCACGGTGTTGCGGGCAGGTGTGTCCGGCAGGCTAGCCAGGGACTTGAGGTGCGCCTCCAGGCGCGCCGCGCTGTCGATCTTGTCGACATCGAAAACATGCTCGATGCCGACCATGTCCGGCCGGTTGAGCACACTGCCGCAGGCCATGATCAGGCGGTCATAACCCAGCTCGCACTCGGTACCGCTTTGCGTGCGATAGCGCACGCGCCTGGCGGCTTCGTCGATGTGGAAGGCCGTGCCTTGCACAAAGCGCACGTTCACCGCCTCAAACAGCGCTTCCAGCGGCGCGGCCATCGTATGTACTTCAGGTTCGTAGAAGCGCGGGCGTACATGCAGTTCGGCCTGGGGCGCGAGCAGCGTCACCTCGACATCATTGCGACCGTTCAAGTCCAGCTGGCGTATAGCGCTCAGAGCGCTCCAGAGGCCGGCAAAGCCCGCGCCAATGATCAGGATATTCTTCATCGTTGTGCTCCTGGAATGTCCGGGTAACCAAGGTAGCCCGTGTTTGAGGAGACCGATGTTACGAGCGACGAGCGTAACGCCCTAGGCCAAAGAACCCTGAATTTCGGCCAACGAAACAGAGCGTGCAAAACGGGCGCGGTAGTCACGCGGTGTTACCGCCAGATGACGCTGGAAGGCCAGGCGCATGCGTTCTTCGTTGCCGAAACCGCACTGGCGCGCGACCTGCTCGATGTGGCTGTCGGCGCTTTCCAGCAGGCGCCGCGCGGCTTCCAGGCGGAACACTTCAATGGCTTTGGCCGGTGTGCGGCCGGTCTTGAGCTTGTACACCCGGGTGAAGTTACGCAGGCTCATGTGCGCCTGTTCGGCCAGGTGTTCGACGCTCAGCCGTGGGTCGCCCAAGTGTTCGTTGAGCCAGAGGTGCAGGGCTTCGAACTCGCTGCAATCGCGCCCCTGCAGCTTGAGCAGCTCACTGAATTGCGCCTGGCCGCCAGGCCGCTTGAGAAAGACCACCAACTCGCGTGCCACCTGCATCGCCACTTCACGGCCGCAGTCCAGTTCGACCAGGGCGAGGGCCATGTCGATGCCGGCGCTGACCCCGGCCGAGGTCCACACCGCGCCTTGCTGAACGAAGATCGACTCGTGGTCTACCTGCACCGCCGGGAAGTCGCGGCGCAGTACCTCGCACATGGCCCAGTGGGTGGCGGCGCGGCGCCCATCGAGCAAACCGGCGCTGGCCAGCAGAAATGTGCCGCTGCACACCGAGGCTGTGCGCCTGGCCTGCACGGCGGCGCGGCGCAGCCAGGCCACCAGCGGCGCGTGGTCGGGGAGGGTGCGGATGATGTCCGGGGCGCCGGGTACGATCAGCGTGTCGACAACCTGTGCCATCACGGTGTCCAAGGTTTCTGTCGCCACCACCAGGCCTTCAGCGGTTTGCTGCAGGCCGCCGTCAAGGCTGGCGGTGTGTACCCGATAGCCTGGTCGGCCGCGTTCGGCCATGGCCTTGGTGGCGGCCCAGAACACCGTCTGGGCGCCCGTGAGGTCGAGCAGGCCCATGTGCGGATAGGCGACGAAGACCACGACGCGAGGGTGGTCGACCGGTTGCAGCGCAGGCTCAAGCTGGTGGGCGTGTTCAGTCATTGGCGGATGGCCTGATCAAAAGTGACCGCTTGGCGGGCTCAAAAGGTCGGTGGCGTGATCACCCAGATCACCACAGCATCCACGTCCCCTGGGTTGCCATAGCGATGCGGCTCCTGGCTGGAGTAGCTGAAACTGTCGCCTTCGCCCAGCTGAAAATAGCGCTCGCCCACCCACAGTTCAAAACTGCCGCTGAGAATATACCCTGCCTCTTCGCCGTCGTGGCTGTAGCTCTGCTGGCTGTAGGTGCCCGGTGGAAAGCGCGAGTGAAGCATCTCCAGCTCGCGGTTGGGCTGGGGTGTCAGCAGTTGGTCGACGATGCCGTCCTCATAATGCACGCTGAGGCGGCTGTTACGGCGTACCACGTAGCCCTGGTCCTCTGGCGCAGTGCTGGCCTCGCTGGCAAAAAACCACTGGATGGTCACACCCAGGCTGCGGGCGATGTTGAACAGTGCCGGGATCGACGGGTAAGAGAGGTTGCGCTCCAACTGGCTGATGTAGCCGGCCGTCAGCTCGCTCTGTGTGGCCAACTCCGCCAGGGTCATGCCGCGGCGCTTGCGCAGGCCGCGGATGCGGGTTCCCAGAAACTGCGGCGCGGCGCTGCCGTCGTCGGTGGCGGAGGGGGGCTGCGGGAGTTGGCTCATGCACGTCGGTCCGTCGGAAAACGGCAGTATGTACAGCCTCAGAGCGCCCAGGCAACCGTCAGGCCATCGTGAATTGCCTCCTCGGCGGTACGCGGTGCCAGGCAGTCGCCGATGCGCCGAACTTCGACCAGGCCGGCCAGCTCCGAAGCCAAGGTGTCGTTTGGCTGGTGGCCCAGGCACAGCACCAAGGTGTCGATGCCTTCGAAGATCATCGGTTCGCCGCTGGCCGTGTGCTGCAAGTACACGCTGTTGTCGTCGCAGCCATAGAGGCGGGCGTAGGGCGTGATGGGAATACCCAGGCGGTGCAGCTCGCCAGCCAGTTGATCGCGCACGTACAGCGGCAGGTTCTCGCCGCAATGGGTGCCGTTCACCGCCAATTGCACCTGATGCCCTTCGCGCGTCAGTCGCTCGGCGATACCCGGGCCGATCCAGTCGCAACGCCAGTCGATGACCAGGACCGAGCGCCCTGGGGTGACCTCGTTGCGCAGGATTTGCCAGGCATCCACTACCTGCAGTTCGCCGGCGCGTTCGAATGCCGGCCAGTAGGGCGTGGCGCCGGTGGCGGCAATCACCAGGTCGGGCCGCTCGCGCTCGACCAGTGCGCGGTCGACCCGCGTGTTGCGCACCACCTCCACGCCGGCCAAGGCCATTTCCCGTTGCAGGTTGGTGCTGGCGCCGCCGAATTCGCTGCGCCGGGGCAGCAGTTGTGCCAGCAGCACCTGGCCACCCAGTTGCGGGCCGGCCTCATACAGGGTGACGTGGTGGCCGCGCGCGGCGGCGACGGTGGCCGCTTTCATGCCTGCGGGGCCGCCGCCTGCAACCAGGATGCGCTTGGGAGCTGGGGTGGGCGTCATCTGGCCGTACTGCAGTTCGCGGCCGGTTTCTGGGCGCTGAATGCAGGAAATCGCCAGGCCGCGGTGAAAATGCCCGATGCATGCCTGGTTGCAGGCAATGCAGGCGCGCACGTCCTCAACCCGGCCATGCTCGGTCTTGGTCGGCATCAGCGGGTCGCAGATCAGTGCGCGGGTCATGCCACACACGTCGGCCTGGCCACGCGCCAGGATCAGCTCGGCCTCTTGGGGTTGGTTGATGCGCCCAGTAACGAACAACGGAATGGCCAGGCGCTGCTTGAACGTGCCGGCTTCGCGCGCCAGGTAGGCCGGCTCGATGGCCATGGGCGGGACGATATGCACCGCGCCCCCCAGGGACGCCGAGGTGCCGGCGACGATGTGCAGGTAGTCGAGCTGGCTTTGCAACGCTTCGGCGGCCGCCAGCGACTCGTCTTCGCTCAGGCCTTCACTGTCACGCTCGTCGGCGCTGATGCGCAGGCCGACGATGAAGTGTTCGTCGGTCGCGGCGCGCACCGCCGCCAACACTTCGCGCAGAAACCTCAGGCGCTGCTCCAGGCCGCCGTTGTAACCATCGGTGCGCAGGTTGACCCGCGGATTGAGAAACTGCGCAGGCAGGTAACCATGGCTGGCGACCACTTCGACGCCATCCAGCCCCGCCTGGTGCAGGCGGCGGGCGGCGCTGGCATAGCCCTGGATGATGTCATCGATCATCGGCTGGTCCAGCGCGCGCGGCATCACCCGGAAGCGCTCGTTGGGCACCGACGAGGCCGAATAGGCCACTGCCAGCAAGCCGTCGGCAGATTCCATGATCTCCCGCCCTGGATGAAACAGCTGCGACAGCACCACGGTGCCGTGTTCATGGCAGGCCTCGGCCAGGCGGCGGTAGCCGTCGATGCAGGCATCGTCGGTGGCCATCAGCACGTGGGAGGTGTAGCGGGCGCTGTCATGCACACCGGCCACCTGCAGCACGATCAGGCCAACCCCACCGGCGGCGCGGTCACGCTGGTAAGCGATGAGCTTGTCGTTGACCAGGTTGTCGGTGGGCAGGCACGTGTCGTGGCCCGTGGACATGATGCGGTTCTTCAACCGTTTGCCGCGAATCTGCAAGGTTTCGAACAGGTGGGGAAAGGCAGTTTGCATACGGGCGGCTCCGGTGCGGTGTTGTTCTTGTTTTGTTTATGAAAGTGTACCGCCAGTAAAAAATCAACTTGTTTTTTTACTGGTGCGCGGCTAGGTTTTCTTCACCCTCACTGGTGAGGGCGTGACCTCACAACAACAAGAAATCGGGCCCTTGGGCACCGGCAGGAGGAAACCTCGATGCATGCATTCCCTCGCAGAACCCACCTTTGCGCAGCGCTTCTGGCCCTTGGCTTGGGCAGTGCGCACGCTGCGCCGCAGATGGTCGTGGTCGGTTATGGCGGCGCTGGTCAGAAAGCCCAGGACGAGGCGATCTTCAAGCCTTTCAGTGCCCAGGACGGCAGCAAGTTGATCCAGAGCGAATACAACGGCGAAATGGCCCGTATCCAGGTCATGGCCGATACCGGCAACGTCGATTGGGACGTGGTGCAGATCGAGGGGCCCGACCTGATGCGCGGCTGTGAGGAGGGCATCTATGAGCGGCTGGACTGGCAGCGCCTGGGCCATGCTGCCGAGCTGATTCCGGATGCCGCGCAGGACTGCGGTTCTGCCGCCCTGGTGTGGAGCGTGGCGATTGCCTACGACCGCAACAAGCTGGCTCAAGCCCCCGCTTTCTGATCAACCCCTACGGCTTGCTGTTCGACGAGATCACAGCCTCCAGCCTGGTGAAGATCGACTTGCATGGGCAGCCAGTCGAGGCGACCCCACACCCGGTCAACCCGGCCGGGTTCGTCATCCACAGTGCTATTCATGCGGCTCGCGAAGACGCCCACTGCGTGCTGCACACCCACACCCGGGCCGGGTGTGCGGTGGCGGCACTGGAATGTGGCCTGCTGCCGGTCAACCAGATGTCCATGGAGTTTCATGGCAAGGTTGCCTACCACGATTACGAAGGCATCGCCCTGGACTTGGATGAGCAACAGCGCTTGGTGGCCGACCTGGGTGACCGGCCGGTGATGATCCTGCGTAACCATGGGTTGCTGACCACCGGGCGTTCTGTGGCCGAAGCCTTCTTGCGCATGTACTACCTGGAAAAAGCCTGCGAGATCCAGTTGGCGGCGCAGAGTGCCGGGCAATTGATAATGCCGCCGGCCGCCGTGTGTGAGCGTACCGAGCAGCAGTTCAATGCGCCACTGAAGGGCTTGAAGCAGGGCGAACTGTCGGACCCGGATGCAGTGGGGCTGGCGTGGGGCGCGCTACTGCGGATGCTGGAGCGGGTGGCGCCGGGTTACCGCGACTGATGGTTGAATGCCACGGCGTATGAAGACTGCAACAGTGACACTGTTGCGCAACCCTGCGCCCTAACTGTGCTGGTCCCTGGAAAAGGAATAGCCTTATGCTGTAACGAAATATGTCTAGAAAGCCTGAAGAAGGATGTCGCAATGCCGCTCAAGGACCTGCTGATCGCCCTGGTGGTGATTGTTGCGTGGGGAGTCAACTTCGTGGTCATCAAGGTCGGCCTGGATGGCCTGCCGCCGATGCTGCTGGGGGCGTTGCGCTTCTTGTTGGTGGCCTTCCCGGCGGTGTTGCTGGTGAAGCGGCCCAAGCTGCCCTGGCGCTGGCTGATCGCTTATGGCGCGACGATCTCCTTGGGGCAGTTCGCCTTCTTGTTCCAGGCCATGTACAGCGGTATGCCGCCGGGGTTGGCGTCGTTGATTCTGCAATCCCAGGCATTCTTCACCTTGGGTTTCGCTGCGTTGTTCCTGGGTGAGCGGTTGCGCCTTGCCAGCCTGCTGGGGCTGCTGGTGGCGGCCAGCGGGTTGGCGTTGATCGGCAGTGAAGACGGCGGCCATGTGCCGATGTTTGCGCTGTTGCTGACCCTGTGTGCGGGCGCGATGTGGGGCGTGGGCAACATCATCACGCGGCGTTTCGGGTCGGTCGACCTGGTGGCGCTGGTGATCTGGGGCGGGCTGATTCCACCGTTGCCATTCTTGGCTTTGTCGTGGTGGCTGGAAGGGCCTGAGCGCATCGGCCATGCTTTGGCCAACATCGGTTGGAACTCGGTACTGGCGTTAGCGTACCTGGCATTCGTCGCCACCATGCTCGGCTACAGCCTGTGGAGCAAGCTGTTGTCGCGCCACCCGGCGGGCAAGGTCGCGCCATTCTCGCTGCTGGTCCCCGTGATTGGCTTGAGCTCCTCGGCCTGGTTGCTGGGGGAACGCCTGACCGTGTTGCAGGGGTGGGGCGCGTTGCTGGTGATGGTCGGGCTGCTGGTGAATGTGTTTGGCGCGAAGATCGGCCAGCGGTTACGTGCGGCCAGCGTCTCCTGACGCCGGGCTGCCAGTGCTCTGTTAGAATTGGCGCTTTTCGCCAGGCCAACGGAGCACTTTCATGATCATCTCCACCACCAGCCAGCTCGAAGGCCGTCCGATTGCCGACTACCTGGGCGTCGTCAGTTCTGAGTCCGTGCAGGGCATCAACTTTGTGCGGGATTTCTTCGCGCGTTTCCGCGACTTCTTCGGTGGCCGTTCACAAACCCTGGAGAGCGCACTGCGCGAGGCCCGCGAACAGGCTACCGAAGAGTTGAAAGCGCGCGCACGGCAGTTGAATGCTGATGCCGTAGTCGGTGTGGATTTCGAAATCAGCATGCCATCGGTGCAGGGGGGCATGGTCGTGGTGTTCGCAACCGGCACGGCAGTCCGCCTGAAGTAAGGCCATGTGCCACTGGTCGGGCGTAAAGCGTTTGGCCAAGCAGTCTGCAAATGACCAGCTAGTCTCACTTTTACCGGCCGCGTTCACCTAGGCAATCCATCTGCTTGCCGGCGCGACCACCACTGGAGGGAGACTGGGCATGAGCGAATCCTTTTTTGAAGACCTGAACGACGCATTCCCGATCAACAGCCAGGTGCGTTGCGGCCAGTCGGCATTCCGTCTGGGCTTCGCCAACATGACGCTGGATGATTCGGAACAGCTTCAGCCTGCACATCTGCAGCGCACCAAGAAGGGCCGCTTCATGCCGCGGGTTCCGCTGAAAAAGTGATCCCGCTCCAGCAACCCCGCCAAACGGCGGGGTTTTTATTGCCATTCGTTGACGCTGCTCATGGCATCGCTGGGTTGCGCTCGCAGGGCTTGCGAAGATGTGGTTTTCTGGCGCGGCATTTCAGCAAACGGAGATTGAACGCTCATGCGAGTCAGGGAAGAGACCTATTGGCAGTGGGCCGACGCTCAACTGCACAGCCGCAGCCACGATGAAGCACTCAGTGACGGCACCACGCTGGATGTGCAGGTGCGGTTGTCGCGCCTCGGCGCCACCCAGTTGTTCCTCGGTGTGTACGCCGGCAATGGCCGGGCAGTGCTGGAAGAGTATTACCCCTCGCGCCCTGGCGAGACCATGACCCGTGCGCTGGTCTGGGGCGTCGAGCGGGCCCGGGCACTGGCTACCGGCGCCTTGCCGCTGCCAGCCATGGCGCAACCGCGCAGGCGCGCATGAAAAAGCCCGGCCTTTTGGGGCCGGGCTTGAGGGTGCGGTTAGCCACTCAGTTGAGCGGTTCGATCACCTTGACTGCCTGCCGCTCACGGGCGGCGGGCCATTCTTGTTGCAGGGTCTGCAGCACGCGGCCAACGAACTCGGTGTCGGCAGCGGCCTTCTTGCCGACGTAGCCTTGGCCACGGCGGTAGACCTTGAAGCGTGCACGCATGCTGGGCAGGTGCTCTTCGAATTCAGCTTCGATGGTGTTCGGTGGCAGGCGGTCGAGACGCACCTCACCGGTCTGGCTGACCCACAGCAGATGGTCGTCGAGGCTGTCCTTGCGCACGGCGAACAGCTGGGCCAATTGGTCGATTGTGGGATTGTTGTTCAAGTTCATCATAAAGCCCCCATTACCCATTCGTAGGTGATTTTCACAGTTGGCGCTACCACGGTGTAGCGCACTACCAAGGCTGCTACAGCAGCATCGCAACAGGGGCTTTCACACGCTGCCTTTTGGACAGTTCCCTCTCCACGGACGGCCTGCGTTACCGCGCAAGCCGTCTGGAACACCCTTGCCACCGCTCCCGATCGGGGAGACGACTCAATCATGCCCAAGCGCGATGAACGGCGTCAACAGTTTTGTAGTGAATATTTTTAGGCACTACATTTTTGTCATGTTGTTCGACAATCCAGCGGCTGGCCGGCGTAAAACCGGCCGTTGCCTTTACAGCCCCTCAAGAATCTGGAAGGCCGCACGCACGCGGGCTTCGTTGGGATAATTACGGTTGGCCAGCAACACCACGGCCATGTTTTTGGCAGGAATAAAAGCGGCGTACGCGCCAAAACCGCTGGTTGCGCCGGTCTTGTTGTACCAAGCCTCACGCAGGGCAGGGCTGGCAGGGACGAGGCGGGTGGTGGCCTGAGGCTCACGGATCAGGCGAGGGCTGTTGCCATCGATCAAGGTGCCTAGCGCAACCGGATAAGGGTAATGCTCCCAGCCAAGGCCTTGGGTCATGGCGCCGACCTGGAAGTAGCCCTTATGGGTGATCGCGATGGCGTTTTGCAGTGCAGCGGGCAGGCCGTCTGGTTTCATCTGCAGGCGCACGTAGCGCAGCATGTCGCTGGCGCTGGTCTTGATGCCATAGGCTTCATCGGCATAAGGGCCTGGGCTGACGCGTACCGGGCGGTCTTCTGCGTCGTAGCCTTGGGCATAAAGCCCTTGGGCGCTGGCGGGCACCTGCAGGTAGGTGTGTTTCAGGCCCAGTTGCACCAGCAGGCCCTGGCTCATCAGCTCCGCGAAGGGGCGCTGCTGCGCGCGTGCCGCCAAATCGCCGAACAGGCCCAGGCTCGGGTTGGAATAGCAGCGCTGGGTGCCCGGCGCGGCGCGAGGCTTCCAGTGGCGGAAGAAGTCCACGACCTGTTGCGGCGTCTGCACTTCATCGGGGAATTGCAACGGTAGGCAATCGGCGCTGTAGGCCCCCAGTTCCAGCACGCTGGCGTCTCCCAGTGGCACCCCAGCCAGTGCGGGCTGATAGCGTTTTGCCGGGGCCTGAAGGTCCAGTTTGCCTTCGGCGCTGGCCAGGGCGGCGAGGGTAGCCGTGTAGGTCTTGCTCAACGAGCCGACCTCGAACAGGGTGTCTTGGGTAACCGGCGTGCCCTCGGCCTTGCTGCCCACGCCATAGTTGAAATAGTGCGCCTGGCCGTGGGCGTACACCGCCACGGCCATGCCGGCGATGCCTTGCTCCTGCATCAGCGTGCGAATGAGGGGGTCGACGCGTGCTTGCAGCGTGTCGTCAGCCTGAGCGGCTGCGTGGCCCATGGCGAATGTGATGGCGGCAGTCAGTGCGGCCAGGCGAGGGAGCAACATGGGCAGGTCCTTTGTGGGGTTGTGTCCGTTCATCGACACCTGTGGGGGTTCCGGCGTTAGCGAAGAAAAGCCGCAGACCTTATCGTCTGCCCTTGCACAATGACAAGACGGAACCTGTGATGAAGTACTTGCGGATGTTATTCGACAATTTCACCCTGGCGTTGCTCGGGGTGGTGCTGATCGCCACCGTGCTGCCCTGCTCGGGTGACGGTGCAGTGTATTTTGGCTGGCTGACCAACCTGGCCATCGGCCTGCTGTTCTTCCTGCACGGCGCCAAGTTGTCGCGCGAAGCGATCATCGCCGGGGCCGGGCACTGGCGCCTGCACGCGTTGGTGTTCTCCTGCACCTTTGTACTGTTCCCCTTGCTGGGGTTGGCGTTCAAGCCCCTGTTCGTGCCATTGGTTGGCAATGAGCTGTACCTGGGCGTGCTGTACCTGTGTGCATTGCCGGCCACTGTGCAGTCAGCCATCGCGTTCACCTCCCTGGCCCGCGGCAACGTGCCGGCCGCCATTTGCAGCGCTGCCGCTTCGAGCCTGCTGGGCATCTTCCTCACGCCGCTGCTGGTGATGATGTTGCTCGGCGCCAGCGGTGACACTGGGTCGGGGTTGGATGCCGTACTGAAAATCACCCTGCAGCTGCTGGTGCCCTTCGTGGCCGGGCAGATCGCACGCCGCTGGATTGGTGCATGGGTCAAGCGCAACGCGCGCTGGCTCAAGGTCGTGGACCAGGGGTCGATCCTGCTGGTGGTGTACACCGCGTTCAGTGAAGCGGTGGTGACGGGCCTGTGGCACACGGTATCGCCACAGCACCTGGCGGGGCTGTTCGTGGTCTGCGGGATTTTGTTGGCGGTGGTGCTGTATGGCACCCGTTTCCTTGGCAAGGTGCTGGGCTTTGACCTTGAAGACCGCATCACCATTCTGTTCGCAGGTTCGAAGAAGAGCCTGGCGACCGGCGTGCCGATGGCTCAGGTGCTGTTCGTGGGCAGTGGCATTGGCGCGATGATTTTGCCGTTGATGCTGTTCCATCAGATCCAGCTGATGGTGTGCGCGGTGCTGGCTCAGCGTTATGCCAGCCGTGAGGATGTGGGTGAGAAGGCCCCTGTATCGTCTTGATAGACAAGGGGTATACCTACTGCTGACTGTGTGAGAGCAACTGTTTTGTGGTGCGTGTTCCGGCCTCTTCGCGGGCAAGTCGGACCGCCGCACCGCCGCTCCCACAGGTGACTGCGCAGGTTCAGACCTTGGATCTCCAACAAATACCCACTGAGTCAGGTAGTTATGTGTTGTTCTTGAGGTTCTTTGTCACATCACCGGGCCTGGCCGGAGCTGCGCGCTCTTAACGCCTTGGCAACCTCCGCCTCTATCTTGTAGGCCGGGCCTTCCAGCTCATTGAAGTCACGCGTGTAGCGCCGGGCGAACTCATCGACGCCTAATGCCTGGTACTGCTGCACGTGCTTGAGCTCGTGCGCCCACAGCGCCACATTGTCTTCAGCATCGCTGGCATGGCGGAAGATGATCGTGTCGATCAGTGTCACGGCATTCACATCGGGGTTTTGCAGCATCGCGTTGGCTGCGCTCATCTGCTGTTCATCGCCAACCCTGAAGCGCGCGGCATCGAGCACGGCAAAGTCATACCAGGGTTCGAGCTGGGCGCGGATGTGCAGCGGGATCGGCTCACTGCCGCTGGCGCTGGCTTCGTCGCGGGCCTGGCGCAACGCGTAGGCCAGGCTGGTTGAGGCCATGGCTTCGACGTCTTTGAGGATCTGCCCAGCCTGGCCTGGGTCGACTGGCGCACAGAAACAGCCCATCAGGCAGACCTGGTATTGCCCTGGAGGGCAGGCCTCTTCAGCAAACACGGGCACGCTCAAAAACAGGCCAAGCAACAGGTTAACGGCTTTCATTCAAGGCCTTTTCGACGAAGCTGCGGCTGGCATCGAGTACTTCGGACTGCACGGCTTCGCTGGCGAGCATGCGCCCGATCAGCAACGCACCGACGCATTGGCTGATCAATACCCAGGCCAGTTGTTCATCCTCCAATGTTGTGCTCCAGGCTTTGTGCAACTCGACCAGCCAATGTTCGGCCACCTCACGCACCGGTTGATCTGCCCGGGCGATTTCCACCCCAAGCGGCGGCAAGGGGCAGCCCCCTTCGGCATTGTGCAGGTGGGCCAGGCTCAGGTACTGCTGCAGGCAACGGCCAAGGCGCTCGCGGCTGGCACCTTGGCTGGCCAGGCGCGCCAGCGGGCTGTTGCAAAGTTCCTGGCGAACGACTTCGGTGAACAGGTCATCTTTGGAAGGGAAGTGATTGTAAAAGGCACCGCCGGTCAGCCCGATGGCTTTCATCAGCCCGGCTACGCCAGTGCTGGTGAAACCGCCGCGTTTGGCCAGTGCACCGCTGGTGGCCAGCAGCTTTTCGCGGGTTTGTTGCTTGTGGTCGCTGGTATAGCGCATTCATTTGCCTCTGCGCGCTTGGCTTGACGATGGGGGCGATCATAACATAGCGTTCGTTTACTAAACGATCATTCACCAAAGGGGCGCACATGACTCAACCACAGAAAGTAGTGCTGGTGATCGGCGCAGGGGATGCCACGGGGGGCGAGATCGCCAAGCGCTTCGCGCGGGAGGGCTACGTGGCCTGCGTCACTCGCCGTCAGGCGGACAAGCTGCAACCGCTGCTGGACGAGATCCGCGCCGAAGGTGGCCAGGCTCATGGCTTTGGCTCCGATGCGCGTAAGGAGGAAGAGGTGGCCGCGCTGGTTGAGACCATCGAGCGTGATATTGGCCCGATCGAGGCGTTTGTCTTCAATATCGGCGCCAATGTGCCTTGCAGCATTCTGGATGAAACGCCGCGCAAGTATTTCAAGATTTGGGAAATGGCCTGTTTTGCCGGGTTTCTGACGGCGCAGGCGGTGGCACGGCGCATGGCGGTGCGTGAGCGCGGCACGATCCTGTTCACAGGCGCTACTGCAGGTACCCGTGGCGCTGCTGGCTTTGCCGCATTCGCCGGTGCCAAGCATGGCCTGCGGGCATTGGCCCAGAGCATGGCGCGTGAGCTGGGGCCGCGCAATATCCATGTCGCTCATGTAGTGGTGGATGGGGCAATCGATACCGCGTTCATCCGCGACAGTTTCCCCGAGCGCTACGCCCTCAAGGACCAGGATGGCATCCTCGCCCCGGCCCATATTGCCGACAGCTACTGGTTCCTTCACGCCCAACCGCGAGATGCCTGGACATTCGAACTGGACCTGCGCCCCTGGATGGAACGCTGGTAAGCCCCCCTCATCGACCAAGGACCGAACCCATGACCAAGACCGTCGAATTCTTCTTTGACCTCGGCAGCCCCGCCAGTTACCTGGCGTGGACCCAGCTGCCGGGTATCTGTGACCGCCATGGCGCGGCGCTGCATTATCGGCCCATGCTGTTGGGTGGGGTATTCCAGGCCACCGGCAATGCCTCGCCGGCAATGATCCCAGCCAAGGGCCGCTACATGTTTACCGACCTTGCACGCTTCGCAGCGCGCTATGGTGTGCCGTTTGGGCTTCCACCGGGCTTCCCGATGAATACCCTGATGCTGATGCGCGGTGTAATCGGCACACAGTTGCAAGCACCGGAACGCTTCGAGACACTGTTGCGGGCATTGTTCAACGGCCTGTGGGCCGAGCGACGCAACCTGGGGGACGCGGCGGTGTTGCAGCAGACGCTGGAACAGGCCGGCTTTGACCTTGCCGCGCTCACTGCCCTGGCAAGCGACGCGCAGGTGAAGGCGGCCCTGAAGCAGGCGACCGAGGAAGCCGTTGCGCGCGGTGTATTTGGTGCGCCGACCTGCTTTGTCGGTGATGAGATGTTCTTTGGGCAAGACCGCCTGGATTTTGTCGAGGACGCGCTGCGTCAACCGGCCAGGCGTGCTTCCAGCTGAGTGCGTTCCCACAGGCTGAGCAGGTCGGTGGGGTTGGTGCCGTAGCGGTGCCAGTCTTCAAGGCCGGCCTGATCACCGTTGGGGGCCACGCACTGGACGCATTGAGCAAGGCCTTCGGCATCCACGGCCAGTGTCAACTGCCAGCCTTCGATCAGCACATCGACCAGCCCTTCGGCGCGCTGGGCGGTGATGTGCACGGGATGGACGCCCAGGGCTGCGTCACGCAAGCGCTGATACGCGGCCCGTGCGTTCACGGTGCCTGGGCGCTTCACGGTCAGAAGTTCGCCGGGGTGTTGGCGCTGATGATTTCGGCCTCATCCTGGCCAATGTTCTTGAAGCTGTGCGGCAGGGTAGTGGGGATGTAGTAGCCATCACCCGAATTGAGCACGCTGACCTGGCCATCGACCCACAACTCGACGGTGCCGCGAGTGACCAGGCCGCACTCTTCGCCTTCTGCATGCACGATCGGCTCGCCCGAATCGGCGCCCGGTGCGTACAGTTCACGCAGCATGCGCATCTGACGGGCCTCGACACTGGCACCTACCAACAGCATGCGCAGGCCGTTACGGCCCAAGTCTGGCTGCTCGCTGGCGCGGAACACGAAGCGCTCTTCCCGCACCGGCTCGTCGAAGCTGAAAAACTCCGCCAAGCTCATCGGGATCCCTTCGAGCAGTTTTTTCAGGGAGCTGACCGAAGGGCTGACGCGGTTCTGTTCGATCTGCGAGATCGTCGAGTTGGTCAGCCCGCTGCGGCGGGCCAGTTCCCGTTGGGAGAGGTTGTTGCGTTCACGCACCAGTTTGAGTCGCGTCCCCGTGTCCATAGCCGCCTTGTAATCAGAGGTGTCAAAAATAATGAGCGACGCATTAAAACACACTCTGCACGCTTGCGCGCTGTGCTTATCAGGCACGTGGTTCGCGTGGCATCGGCCATAGCCCGACCAGCAGCAACAGCGCGGCTACCGCCAGGAACGGCAAGCGTGGGTCCAGGGCATACACCAGGGTGCCGGCCAGTGGCCCAATCACCGCGCCCATGCCTTGGGCGGCGCCGATCGAGCCCGCTGTGGCGCCTTGCTCCGAGGCCTGCATGGCATTGGCCGCCAGCGCCGAAAACGCCGGGAACACAAAGCCCATGCCGGCCGCAGCGACGAAGAAGCACGCCCACAGCCAGGGCGCGGTGGTCGCCAGTGCACCGCAGGCAAAGCCCACGGCCGACACGCTGGCGCCCACCCGGATCATCTTCAGCGGCGGCCATTCCAGTTGGCGCAGCACAACTTGGGCCAGGATCAGCGCCACACCGACCGTGGTCAGGGCAATGCCGGCGACCTGAGCCGCGTCAGCCGGGCCCAACTGCAAGCGGTCCAGGGCGAAGAACCCGACAATGATCTGTGACACGGTGACGCTAAGCATGGCGCTGAAGGCCACCAGCAAAGGCCGGCGCAGCCGGGGGTCGGTCAGTTGCACAGGGCTGGGCGCATGGGTGTGCGCCAGCGCTTGTGGCTTGAGTGTGAACAGCAACACGAAGAACGCGGTGGCCGGCAGCAGCGACATGAGGTGGAACGGCAGGCTCAGGCTGTAGCGCGCGAGCAGTGCGGCCAGTGCTGGGCCCAGCACCAGGCCGACCGCGTTTGCCGCGCCCAGTGAGGCCATGGCGCGGGCTCGGCGCTGCGGTTCGACATGGTCGGCGATCAGTGCATTGCAAGCCACTGGGATGGCGGCGTAGAAGGCGCCGATGCAGCCGCGTGCGAGCATGAGGCCGATAAAGGCCAGGGTTGCGCCCGGCATCCAGCGCAGCGCGCCTTCGACGAACACGCACAACAGCCAGTAGGCCACGGTGAAGCCTGCGCTTCCCAGCAGCAGCACGCGGCGGCGGCCGAGCCGGTCAGCGGCGCGGCCCCACGGGCGTGCCAGCAGCACCCAGACCACCCCGGCGACGGTAACAGCGGCACCGGCCTGCCAGGTGGCCATGCCGAGCTGGCGAGCGATTGGGCCTATCAGGGCAACGAAGGCCATCATCGACATGGTGCAGGCCATGTTGGCCAGCAGCAGTGGGCGTAAGTCCAGCGTGCTGGCAGGCACGAGAGTGGCAGGATCCTTTGCGACGTTCATGGGCAGTCCAGAGAAGTTCAGCGATAAGTGCGCCGATCTTAGTAAGAATTATTATCGATTGTCGAACGCCCTGAACCGCACCGGCTTATTCGCTGCGACGCAGGGGGCCAGGCCACATGCTACGCAAGACGCCGTCGCGGCGCACCAAGGCGTGCATCAGCGCTGCGCCCAGGTGCACCAGGATCGTCGCGAACAGCAGGTAGCCAGCCCAGCCGTGGGCTTGTCGCAGCACGGCATACAGCTGCAGGTCGTGGGGGGCGATTGCCGGCAATTGCAGGGGCCGCGGGTAGCCGCCGGCCGACAGCATGGCCCAGCCCAGCAGTGGCATGGCCAGCATCAGGCCATAGAGCAGCACATGCGAGGCACCGGCGGCGAACCGCTGCAGCCGTGGCAGGTCGCGTGGCAGCGGTGGGTGTGGCAAGGCTAAACGCAGGCCGATACGCAACACCACCAGTACCAGCAAGGCCAGGCCAGTGGCCTTGTGCAGGCTGAGCAATACGGGGTGGCGCAGTGACAGGTCGCTGACCATGCTCACACCAATGAACAACATGGCCACAATCAACACCGCCATCAGCCAGTGCAGCAGGCGGGCGAGGGGGTGGAAGGCTTCAGGTTTCATGGGCGGGCTCCAGTGCCGAGCGATTCACGGCTGCGGCGGTTGAACGATTCCGAATAGGCGGCGGATCGGGCGGCCAGAATCGGGTCGGCAGAGGCTTCGATGCCGTGGGGCAGGATCAGCGGGTCGAAATTAATGTCGCGGCAAGCACCTTGCTCAGGCGCGTCGACCTGTTCGAGCACAAGCGTGCCGGCGTCTACGCTGCGCCGTTGCGCAGGCCATGGGCTGGCCGGGTTGTCCACGGCGTCGCCAGGCTCGGCCAGGACCAGGCGCAGGGTCCAGCGCAGCGGCCCTTGGGCCAGGCGCTGTTGCAGGTCGTGCTGCAGGTATTGTTTGTCGTCCACCTGGCCTGGCAGGGCGGTAAACGGGGTTTGCGGCTCCAGTTGCCAACGTACCGGCTGTGCCGCGCCGGCGGCGTCGATCAGGCGGAAGGCATTGATGCTGTGATACTGGGTACTGGCGAAACTGTTGCTTGGCTTGTAGCTCGCCGCCCACTGGCGGAACGCCGCGCTTTCGGGGTGGGCGGCAAAAAACGCTTGTTGCCTGGCCGGGTCCGGTTTGCCAGTGGCAGGGTCTGGCGTACTGGCCAGGATTTGTTCATAGAACGCCTGCGGCGTACCCACCGCCAGCACCGGCGGGTTGTTCATGCCGGTACGCCAGACTTGCCCATCGTCAGTGCTGAGCTGAAGCGCCAGGCTGCGCACAGGGATTGCTGTGTCCGGCGCGAACGGGTTGGCGCCGCCAATGGCAAAACGGCCGATAACCGGCACGCGTGCCTGGCTGAACACGCGGGCCGTGGACAGGCTGGCAGCCTGCCCGCTGGCCTGGAAGTAGCCCGAGACACAGAGGCCTTTTGCGTGGTTCTTGCGGTAGCCTGGGTAGTGCCCGGCCTGGGCCTCGAAGGTGTTGATGATGCGCTTTGGCGTGAGTTCAGGTGCGCCGATCCAGCCGGCGGCATAGGCAAAGCCTGCGCCGGCAGTCAGCATGACAGCGCCGATGGCCGCCAGGCGCAGCGCCTTGGCGGGGCCGTGCAAAGGTGAGTTCATGATCATCGTCCGGTTCTGTGAAGGTGCCGGTACGACGCAGCAGGGAAAAACTTATTCCCTCGGTGGGAATAGATTTTGTTACCGGGCGTCTGCCTCTTACACTGACAACCCCAGAGGCCGGGACATAGCCATGCACGATCTGGACGAACACCAGTGGCGCGAGCTGCTGGCACGTTTGCGCCGCTTTGCCTTGTGGTTGACGCGTGAACCGGGCAGCGCCGACGACCTGGTACAGGCCACCGTCGAGCGCGCCTTGAGCCGCCAGGGCCAGCAACGTGAAGCTGAGGCGCTGCGCGCCTGGCTGTTCACCATCCTTTATCGGCTGTTTCTTGACGGCAAACGCCGCGACCGCCTGCATGCCCGTTGGCTGTCCTGGTTCGGCCGCGCCGAGGTGGAAAGCGAGCCCGTTGGCGGCAATATCGAAGACATCGTGCTGGCCCAGGCCGACCTGCGTGCCTTCGCTCGGCTGTCGGCCGAGCAGCGTGCTTTGCTGCTGCTGGTGAGCATCGAAGGTTTGAGTTACAAAGAGGCCGCCCAGGCCTTGGGCATCCCTATCGGTACCGTGATGTCGCGCTTGTCGCGCGCCCGCAATGCCTTGCGCGAACTGACCGAGGGCAACCCTCAACCCCCGGCCTTGCGGAGACTGAAATGACACGCCTGATCCCCACAGAAGATGAGTTGCATGCCTACATCGATGAGCGCCTGACGCCTGCCCGCCGGGCAGAGGTAAAGGTTTGGCTGGCGGCCAACCCGCAGGAAGCGGCGCGGGTCGAGGGCTGGCGCAGCGATGCGCGGCGGCTGCGTGTGGCACTCGCCGGCCTGGGTGAACAACCGGGGGCTGCGCAGCTGGATCTGGGCCAATTAAAGCAGCGGCTGCGCCAGCGTCGTCAACGGCGCTGGGCATCGGCGGCAGTGCTCGTGCTGGCGATTGGTGTGGGTGGTTTGGGCGGTTGGCAGGCGCGGGATGCGATGTTGGCCAGGGTCGATCTCCCCATGGCCGATGCGGTCCAGGCTCATCGGCTGTTTGCCGGTAGCGAGGCGCTGGATATCCAGGCCAGCGACCCGACTCAATTGCGTGACTGGTTGGGGCGTCATTTCAGCCGGGTAGGCCAGTTGCCGGACCTGGCGGGTTACGGTTTCAGGCCGGTGGGCGCGCGGTTGCTCAGCAACGAGCAAGGGCCTGCGGCGCTCCTGGTGTTTCAGGATGGCAAAGGGGAACGCATCAGCCTGTTTCTGCGCTCGCCGGGTGAGCGTTATGAACGCATGCCCGAGGGGCAGCGGGTTGATGGGCAACTGGAGGCACGGTACTGGTCGCATGGGGCGTATAACTTTGCGTTGGTCAGTGCGGCGGACGATACGCGTGGGGCGGGGGTAGGGGAGGCGTTGCGGTTGGGGTTGTAGGGTGATGGTGATGATTTGGTTGAGTGGGTGTGGGCAGCCAGGTGTAGGGCATTGGATTTACAGCGCCTGTGAGATCGAGCGCCGCCCGCGCGGCGCTTCGCAGCACAAGGCTGCTCCCACATCTGTTTCGGGCCAATCAGTCCTGAGACAGAGGCGCGCGGCCCTTTGGCGCCCACCTCGATATCGTGTGGAACAAACAAGGCGGTCGTGCGCGTTGCTACAGGCGTTACTGGCCCGAAAAAAATGTAGGAGCAGCCTTGTGCTGCGAAGCGCCGCGCGGGCGGCGCTCGATCTCACGGGCAATAAAAATCCAATGGCTTACACCTGACTAGGGTCAGCTCAACTCCAGCCAGATCGGTGCATGGTCCGACGGCTTTTCCATCCCGCGCAACTCATAGTCCACACCCGCCGCCTTGATCCGTGGCACCAGGTGCTGCGACGCCATGATCAGGTCGATGCGCAGGCCACGCTTGGGTTCATCCTCGAAACCGCGGCTGCGGTAGTCGAACCAGCTGAAGCGGTCGGCCACGTCCGGGTGCAGGTGGCGGAAACTGTCGACCAGGCCCCAGCCTTTAAGGCGCTCCATCCATTCGCGCTCTTCCGGCAGGAAACTGCATTTACCGGTCTTGAGCCAACGTTTGGCGTTGTCCGGGCCGATGCCGATGTCGCAGTCCTGGGGCGAGATGTTCATGTCGCCCATCACCAGCACCGGCTGGTCGTTGCGGAACTGGTTTTCGAGCAGGGCCTGCAGGTCGCTGTAGAAGCGCTGCTTGGCCGGGAATTTGGTGGGGTGGTCGCGGCTTTCACCCTGGGGGAAGTAGCCGTTCATGATGGTGATCGGGTTGCCGTCGGCATCGGCGAAGGTGCCCCAGATGAAGCGGCGCTGGGCGTCTTCCTCATCGGTGGCAAAGCCCTTGTGCAGGCTCAGCGGTGCCTGGCGCGACAGCAAGGCGACGCCATAGTGGCCTTTTTGGCCGTGGTAATGCACGTGGTAGCCCAGTGCCTGGACATCGGCCAGAGGGAACTGATCGTCGCTGACCTTGGTTTCCTGCAGGCCGATCACGTCAGGCTGATGCTTGTCGATCAGCGCCGCCAGCTGATGCGGGCGCGCTCGCAGGCCGTTGATGTTGAAACAGACGATCTTCATGGAAAGACAATCCCGGTAAAAGCCGCGATGCTAGCCGACATCGCGCGTCATCACCAGCATGGCGGGTTCGGGGTGCTGCTGCTAACGTGCTGTAGGGGATGAACGATGCGCGGTGGAGCACACTCCAAGGCATTGCAAGCCCATTCCAGGAGGACTGCCCGCAATGCCCGAAACCACTGCCACGCCGGCGCGTATCTGCCAACTCGACGACGGCTACAGCCGTGAGGCGCGTTCGCTGCTGTACAACGCCTACCGCCATGAACCTACCTTTGCTTACATTTTCGAGGCGCAGCGCCCAGGCTATGAGCGCCGCCTGCGCGTGATGGTGCGTGAATGGGTACGCCAGCACTTTTACCTGCAACTGCCGGCCATTGGCCTGTTGCTGGATGACCGCTTGATTGCCCTGGCCCTGATCGTGCCGCCGCTGCGCAGGCTGGGGGTGGCCGACAGCTGGGCCTGGCGTTTGCGCATGATGCTGGGTACCGGCCTGCGCTGCACGCGACGCTACATGGACTACCAGGCGGCATTGGCCAGTTGCTTGCCTACAGACCAAGTACACGTCTTGCCGCTACTGGGCGTGCACCCGCAATTTCAGGGGCGCCAGTACGGTGAGCAATTGTTACAAGCTGTGCATGACTGGTGCGCGGAAGACCCCAGCACCCAGGGCGTGGTGCTGGACACCGGCAATGAGCACTACCTGGCGTTCTACCAGCGTCAGGGCTATGAAGAAATTGGCGAGGTTGCCGTAGGGCCGATCCGAGAAAGGGTGTTCTTCCATCCCAACCCCGTGTCTTCAACTTCCGCTTTTGCCTGACAAGCCGCCAGACGGCTCCCTTGAGCGCCCGGCTCTGGTAGCATGCCCCGCATGACGTATTCAGGAAGATTAACCTGGGGCCTGGTTTTCTGGGTCGCCAGTTTCGCAGCATGGGGCCAGAGCGAGTTGCTGGTGAAGGTAAAACCAGCCAACAAAGCGCTCAAGGCCAATGTCGAAGGCTATATCGGCAACTTGGGTGACCGCGACGAAGAAGCGCTGCTGCGCTTCAGTCGCGGGGCTCAGGAGCAGGCGCGCAAAGCCGCGCAGGCACTTGGCTACTATCAAGCCCAGATCGATACCGAGGTCAAGCCTCCCGCCAAAGCCGACCAAGCCCCGCAATTGATAATCCAGATCGCCCCCGGCGAGCCTGTGCGCCTGCGCAACGTGACGGTGCGCATCGAAGGGCCTGCCAGTGAGATGAAGGCGTTTCGAGTGCCCGACAGCAAGGCACTGCGCGCTGGGGAGCAGCTAAACCATGGGCTTTACGAAGATGCCAAACGGCTGATCCAGAACCAGGCTTCACGCTATGGCTTCTTCGCCGGCCGCTTCAGCCGCCAACGCCTGGCGGTCGACCCCCAGGCCGGCGTGGCCGACATCGAACTGGTCTACCAAAGCGGCCCTCGCTATCGCCTGGGCGCGGTCAAGTTTGGCGGTGACACACCGCTGGATGAAGACCTGCTGCAGCGCATGGTTTCGTTCAAGCCAGGCACGCCCTATGACTCCGAGCTGATTGCCGAACTCAACAACGACCTGCAATCGAGTGGTTACTTCGAAGGTGTGCGGGTAGACGCCGCGCCGACTGCCGCCGTGGGCGAGGACATCCCGGTGGAGGTCCGCCTGGAAACCCGAAAACCACGCACCATGGGCCTGGGCCTGGGCTTCTCGACTGACGTCGGCCCCCGTGGCAAGGCCAACTGGACGCGACACTGGGTCAACCCTCAGGGCCACAGCTACGGCTGGGAAACCGAACTGTCGGCACCTCGGCAGAACGTCGGCCTGTGGTATGACGTGCCGCTCGACCCGCCGCTGACCGACAAACTGCGCTTTGCCGGTGGTTACCAGAACGAGGAACTCGCCGGTACCGACACCCTCAGCAAGCTGCTCACCGTCGGGCCAGAATGGCACAGCAAGTTGCCCAGTGGTTGGCAGCGGGTCATCTCGCTCAAGTACCAGCGTGAAGAGTACCGCCTGGGCGATGACTCGGGGCTGAGCAACTTGCTGATGCCGGGCGTCAGCTTCTCGTACCTGCGCAGCGACAACCGCATTGACCCGCACAATGGCTACCGCCTGCAGTTCGATACCCAGGTGGCGAAGGAAGGCCTGGTCTCCGACACCAACCTGCTGCACGGCAACGTGCTGCTCAAGGGCCTGACCACGCTTGGCCATAACCATCGCTTCCTCGGCCGAGTGCAATTTGGCGGCAGCGCCACCAACGGCTACAAGAACAACATCCCGCCATCGCTGCGCTTCTTCGCCGGTGGCGACCAGAGTGTGCGCGGCTATGACTACCAGACCTTGTCGCCGAAAAACAGCGACGGCGACCGCATCGGTGGCCGCTACCTGGTGGCTGGCAGCGTCGAGTACCAGTACTCACTGACTGAAAAGTGGCGCGTGGCAACCTTTGTCGATCAGGGCAACTCGTTCAACACCTTCGAGCTGCCAAGCCTCAAGACCGGGGTGGGCATTGGTGTGCGTTGGGTTTCACCGGTCGGGCCATTGCGCCTGGACCTGGCCAAGGCCCTCGATGACGAGGGCGGTATTCGCCTGCACTTCTCTATGGGGCCTGAGCTGTGACACGTGTGTTCAAATTCGTACTGCTGGGCGTGCTCGGCGGGGTAGTGGCCGTGGGCCTGGCGCTGGGCGTGCTGGTGGGGACCGAAAGCGGCAGCCGCTGGGCACTGGCCAGGGTGCCGGGGTTGCAGGTCGCTGACTTCCAAGGGCGCCTGGCGGGCAGTTGGCAAGCCAGCCAGCTGAGCTGGGTGGAGGGCGGTAATCGGGTCGAGGTGCAGGCCCCGCTGTTGACATGGTCGCCCGGGTGCCTGCTGCGTGCCACCTTGTGTATCGATCAACTGCAGGCGCAGCGCATCGACATGGCGTTTGCACCCAGCGATGCACCGGCTGAAAGCGGCCCGCTGCAACTCCCGGCCCTGCGCTTGCCGGTCGCCATCGAGCTGGGCGAGGTCAAGATCGGCCAACTGCGACTCGACGGCAGCGACCTGCTGGGTGATGTGCAACTGGCCGCCCACTGGACCCAAACGGGCATGCGCATCGACCGCCTGCATCTGCAGCGCGATGACCTGCGCCTGGACCTGCAAGGCGACCTGCAACCTGAGGGCGATTGGCCGCTGCAGCTGCAAGGGCAAGTTCAGCTGCCTTCGGTAGAGGGTAAAAGCTGGCAACTGGCGTTGACCGCGCAAGGCGAGCTGCAGAAAACCCTCACTCTCGAAGGCACCAGCTCGGGTTACCTCGATGCACGGCTGAACGGTGAGCTACAAGCGTTGGCCGAGCACCTGCCGGCAACGCTGCAGATCCGTTCCGACGCTTTCAAACCAACCGGGTCGCTGCCGGACACCCTGCAGTTCAATCAGCTTGAGCTCAATGCCAAAGGTGATTTGCTCAAGGGCTATAAATTGTCGGGCTCGGCCAGTTTGCCGGCTGAGCAGTCACCGATTGCCTTGGTCCTGTCCGGGCGGGTGGATAGCAAAGGGGCCAAGGTCGATGCCCTGGACCTCAACGCCAGCGATAACCAGCGGCTGAAGCTGCAGGCCAGTGCCGACTGGCAACAGGGCCTGACAGCCGATGCCCAGCTCGATTGGCTGGACTTCCCGTGGTTGCGCCTGTACCCGCTGGAGACGCCGCCTGACGTCACGCTCAAGCAATTCAATGCCCAGGTCCACTACCGCGATGGCAACTATCAAGGCACCTTCAAGGGTGATCTCGACGGCCCGGCGGGGGCGTTTTCCCTGGCCAGCCCGTTCGAAGGTGATTTGAGCCAGGTGAAACTGCAGCAGCTGGCGCTCAGCGCTGGGCAAGGCAAGGCCGAAGGCAGCGTCGCGGTGCGCTTCGCCGATACGCTGGCGTGGGATGTCGACCTGCAGCTCTCGGCGCTCGACCCCGCGTATTGGCTTGCCGAACTGCCCGGCACCCTGGCCGGGCCGCTGCGCAGCAAAGGTGAAATGAAGGGGGATGCACTCAAGCTCGATGCCCAGCTCGACCTTAAAGGCCGCCTGCGCGGGCAGCCGGCAGTGCTCAAGGTCGAAGCCCAAGGGGCAGGGGAAAGCTGGACGCTCGGAGCCCTGGCTATCCAGCTGGGTGACAACCGCATCAATGGCAGTGGCAGCCTGCAACAGCGGCTGGCCGGGCGCGTGGATCTCGACTTGCCGCGTTTGGGGCAGCTATGGCCCAGGCTGCAAGGGCAGGTCAAGGGCCGGCTGGACGTCGCCGGGACCTTAACGGCACCCCAAGGTACGCTCACTTTGCAGGGCCAACAGTTGGCGCAGGCCGAAAACCGTATTCAGCGCCTGGACCTGGACGCACGCCTGGACAGCGCCCAACGTGGTGTGATCGACCTCAAAGCCGGCGGCATTCACCTCGGTGACACGGCACTGGGCACCTTGCAGGCCAATGGCAAAGGCGACATTCGCCAGCAAGCCCTGACCCTGGCGCTCGACGGCCCGCAGCTCAAGCTGGACCTGGGCCTGGACGGCCAGTTGAGCAAAGGCGATTGGCGTGGTCGCCTTGCCAGTGGCCGAATCCAGGCCGGAGGCCAGGATTGGCAGTTGCAGGCGCCGGCACGCCTGCAGCGATTGGCCAGCGGCCAGCTGGATTTTGGCGCCCATTGCTGGCGTTCCGGCCAGGCCAGCCTGTGTGGTGATGACCAGCGCCTGGCGCCTGAGCCGCGCTTGCGCTACCACCTTAAACAGTTCCCGCTGGACAGCCTGGCCCAGTGGCTGCCAAAGGACTTTGCCTGGCAGGGCCTGCTGAATGCCGACGTCAACCTGGATATCCCGGCCAGCGGCCCGAAAGGCAACATTGTTGTCGACGCCAGTGGCGGCACCTTGCGCGTGCGCGACAAGGGGCGCTGGATCGATTTCCCTTATCAGGCGCTGCGCCTGGACAGCACCCTGGCACCTCGCCGCATCGACACCCGCTTGAATTTCCGGGGTGAGCGCCTGGGCGAACTGAGCCTGAATGCCCGCCTCGACCCGTTGGGCAAGAACAAGCCATTGTCCGGCGATTTCCGCCTGGCGGGCCTGGACCTGTCCGTCGCCCGACCGTTCGTGCCCATGGTCGAACGCCTGGCCGGGCAGTTGAATGGCAGCGGAAATTTGTCGGGTACGCTGCTGGCACCGCAGGTCAACGGCAACCTCGTACTGAGCCAGGGCGAGGTCAGTGGTGCCGAACTGCCGGTGAGCCTCCAAGACCTGTCGCTGCAGGCTACGATCGCGGGTGAACAGGTCCAGCTCAACGGCGGTTGGCGCAGTGGTGAAGCGGGGCGCGGCCAACTGTCCGGTAACCTGACCTGGGGCCAGGCCTTAGGCATGGACCTGCGTTTGCAGGGGCAACAATTGCCGGTGACGGTCGAGCCCTATGCGACGCTGGAAGTCGCCCCGGACCTGAACCTGCGCCTGGTCGACGACAAGATGGCGATAACCGGCAAGGTGCAGGTGCCAAAAGGCAAGATCACGGTACGCGAGCTGCCGCCCTCGACGGTGAAGGTGTCTGATGACACCGTTATCGTTGGCCATCAGACCGAGGAGGGCAAGCCGCCCATGGCGATGGCCATGGACATCGATGTCGATGTCGGGCGCGAAAAGCTGTCGTTCAAAGGCTTTGGCCTCACGGCCAACCTGTTGGGCCACGTGCATATCGGCGACAACCTCGATACCCGCGGTGAACTGAGCCTGGCCGATGGTCGTTACCGCGCCTACGGGCAGCGCCTGACCATACGCCGGGCGCGCTTGCTGTTTGCCGGCCCGCTCGACCAGCCGTACCTGGACATCGAAGCGATTCGCAAAGTCGATGATGTGATTGCCGGTATTCGCTTGAGCGGCAGTGCCGAGCAGCCCACCACGCAGGTGTTCTCCGAACCTGCCATGAGCCAGGAACAGGCGCTGTCGTACCTGGTGCTGGGTCGCCCTTTGGGCACGTCGGGTGAGGACAACAACATGCTCGCCGAGGCCGCGTTGGGCTTGGGCTTGGCAGGCAGTGCCGGCATTACCGGCAGCCTGGCATCGAGCCTGGGTATCGATGATTTCCAGTTGGATACCGAAGGCTCAGGCAATACCACCAGTGTGGTCGCCAGCGGCAACCTGACCGAGAAGCTGAGCTTGCGTTACGGGGTAGGGGTGTTCGAGCCTGCCAACACCATCGCGTTGCGCTACAAGTTGAGCCGGATGGTGTACCTGGAGGCTGCCAGCGGCTTGGCAAGCTCGCTGGACATCTTCTACAAACGGGACTTCTGACCGCCGCGGTCAGCGGACCGTGGCAGCTTCGACGAATTCATTGGTATCGGGAGTAGGCGAGGGTGTGGGTTTGGCTATGCGCACCGGTGTGATCAGGCTGGTGTATTCCTCGATCAGCCGGTTAAGCGCTTCAGGCGGCTCACTGGCCTGGAACTGCATGCGGATCTGCACCTCGTCAGGGTCGCGACTGTCACCCTGACGGCCCTGGCCACCAATGGTCACCTTGAAACTGGCGGCGTTCGTCTCGCTGGCCGCCTGCAGCGCTTGCTGCGCCTCGGTGCCCTTGACGCGGACCGACAGGTCAACCTGCATGCGCTCAAGTGCCAGGCCCTTGGGCGACACTAGCGCAAACAAGGGCACACGCATGATGTGCTGCTCATCCATGGCGATTTCGACCATCTTGGCCTTCATGGGCGCACCCAGAGCTTCGGTGTCGCAGTCGAAGAATTGATCGAACAGATTGATGTACTGTTGAGCTATCAGGCTGTTGGTGGCGCTGGCGGCTTCTTGCAGGCCGCGTGTGATCTCACGCAGGTCGATGGATGTCATGGGGGCGGGGGACTTGTCCAAACGTTCGGCTCCTGGGTCCAGGGGGGGGTGCCCCCTGTTGCAAGGGGGCGATCGTTACCAACGTTAGTTAGCAGCAGGTGCCCCAGGCGTTGCTTTGCTGCCGTTCGCGAGGCCGTTGAGCGTGTCGGCTTGCGAGATCATGTCCGGGCTATTCAGCTTTGCGGACTTGACGACAGTGGGTTTGGTGGCAGCCTCGGTCAGGAAATCGATAACCCTCATCACCGCTTCAGGCGGGTCTTGGCGCTTCAGGGTCGTGCTGAAAGCGTAGCGGGCGCGGGTGTCGGTCTTGCGGGTTTGCGTGGACTTGTGGCTGATGCTGCCCTTGACGTTGAGCTTGAATGGCCCCCAACCCAGCGACCCGGTTGCCGTTGCGGCCAGGTTTCTGTCGGCCACGTCTTCCGACATCTGGTTGATGGTCAGTTCGAACTCGACATTACCTTCCTCAATGGCGATGTTCGGGTGGGTGATCGCCGCTACCAGCGGCACTTTCATGGTTTTGCTGACGACGCCTTGGTACTCACCCTGTTCATCGACGATGGTTTCGTCGTAGTCGAATTGGATGGCGACCGCCTTGCCTTCCTGAACGCACACTTGCATCAGGAAGTCGGCGTAGGACTTGCTTGCGGTAACTTGTGCCTGAACCATGGCTTGCAGGGGGCCTGCGATCATGCGGTCCATCGGCAAGGCATTGATGACGGATCCGATGAGGCTGTTGTCTAGGGACATAGCTGGATTCTCTTTTTAATGGGTGCTGCAAACGTAGCCGTCAGTGGCGACCATTAGGGTTATCGCCTAGTGAACATAGGGGGTCCTGTCGGCGGATATTGCCGATCTGCCGCAGGCTCAGGCCGTACTTGTCGGCCAGCAGGCTGCGTGACAAGCCCTCGGCGCTTTCCTGTTGGATCTGCAGGTTGCGCAACTGGCGCATGAAGTGGTCGGCCTTGGGGATTTCCAGGGCCACGCCAGCGAAGCGCTTGATCAGCGCATCGAGCGCGTCGGCCGGGAGCACATCGGCGAGCTTGGTGCGCTCGCGGTGCTTGGGGATGTATTTGGGTCTGCCGCCATAGGCGCAGGTGAGCTGGAATGCATTGTCGATACCGATGCAGTCGATCAGCGCTTGCAGTGAGTGGGGTAACTGGCTGATGTCTATCCGGGTAAGGTCTGGTAACTCCATAAGACGCTCCTTCGTTCGGTGTAGATGCGGTAAGCGATCACCTGCGGCGTTGTGTCGAAGGTGTGACCGAATTCTCAGGTAGAGCCAAGGTGCGTCGCTAGGCGCCATATAGGCTTGGGTTTGTAGCCTCGTTGAACAGTGTTTGCAGGCAGTGATTTCCCTTCTTGTAGGACATGCCTTCAACTATTCGCTGCAGCCGGTGAATTCCCGCTGTGACACGCCATGGCTTACCTGCTGGGTCAGTGACCCTCAGTCGCACGGATAGAGGCTCAACAGGCTTGCGCTTCTCAGGTATGCCTTGGGGGTCGTGCTCATGCCTTGGGGCAGGGCGCGCCAGTCGACCAGCAGGCACAGCGCGTTGAACGCATGCTCGGCGCGTTTTCCTACAATGCGATCGGGAAAATTTCGGCGATAAAGTGCCCGGGTCTGCTTCACTGCGTGCACCTGGTCGGCCTGTGCCAGTGTTTGTCGGGCCAACTCCGGTAACAGGGTTGCCGGCACGGTGAAGTGCACCTGGGAGGCATGAGCCTGCAGGTAACCCGCTTCGCGAACGCTGTACCAGAGTTGCTGCCATTGACTGGACCCGGCGTTGGTCGCCAGTTCACTGCCTAGCTTGAGCAACTGTTCGGGGGGTGTCTGGCGCGTGTCCAGCGCGTAAAGAGGTAAGGGCGTCACAGTAAGGGATGCGAACAGCAGGGATTTGTACATAGTGCCTCCGGCACGGGCGATGAGGGCCCATGCTTTCAGGCGAGTGGCACCACACTAAGCAGGAAATGCAGCGCCAGTGCGGGTGGGCGTTGTATCATTGCCGCGGCTCGTTGCGAGCCTTTTGCCCCTGATGTTGCAAGGAACTTTCAATGACACACGTGCAGCGCCTCAAATATTCACTTCTGATCATCCTGGTAGTACTGGGCCTCATGGTTGGCCTGTCCCACCTGCAAAAGCAGGGCACGATCAGTGAGCAGACCTTCCAGTTGCTGGCGATCGCCATTGCGGTGGTCGTGGTAGTCATCAACGGCATTCTGCGGCGCAAGGTCAAGCCCTGACCTGTGCGGGCCGGCCAGGCGTGGCCGGCCGTACGCTCAGCGCGGGGACGCTTGATCCAGCACGGCGCGGGCCTGGGGGTTGAGGCTGTAGCATTTGTCGCTGCCCAGATTGATGACGCCTTCAGCGCACAGCCGCTTGAGCACTTCACGCACGCTCAGGAACGACAGCGGAATGTCCAGTTGTTCCAGTTGCGCGTGCACGCCACGCACGCCAATGCTGCGGCCATTACGGTCGGCCGCATGCAGCGCATCGATCACCTTCAAGCGGATCAGGCTGGTGCGCAAGCCAAAGGTGCGTAAAAGTTCGCGAATCTGTTCGTTACCGACACGTTCTTCGGCGAAAACGTCCTGTCCCTTGGGCGCTTTGCCGGGTACGCGTGCAGCCTGCATTGAGGGTTGCGGGTTGTACATGTGAATGCTCCTTTTCGTGGACTAACCCGAAATGTGGTTGCCTCACTTACTAGGACGAATGAGAACGGAAAATCTGCAGCCCGCTCGAAAAAAAATATGCCTTTCCTGTTCAAGACGTTCTATCGCCTTGTAATACGTAAAATTTTCATTCAGCCATTCGTCTGATCGGGATGACCCCTGGATCCGAGGTGTGCCCGTGTTCTCAATTTCTCGTCCCATGACCAGCGCAGGCCTGGCGGCTGCGTTGGTCGCCTTCAGCACTGCCGCGCTGGCGCAGCCCGCCAGCATGGATGCCAGTGCGCAGATCCGGCGTACCAGCTACGGAGTGCCGCACATCGTGGCCAAGGATGAGCGCGGCCTTGGGTATGGCATCGGCTATGCCTACGCACAGGACAACCTGTGCCTGTTGGCTAACGAAGTGCTGACGGTCAGCGGCGAGCGATCGCGGCACTTCGGTGCCAAGGCCAAGACCGTCGAGCAACGGGACAACCTTGCCAGCGACCTGTTCTTCACCTGGCTCAATACGCCGAGCGCTGTGGGGGCATTTCTGCAGGCACAACCGGCACCGGTGCGTGACCTGCTCGATGGCTATGCACGCGGCTTCAACCGTGCCCTCGCCGAGCGCCGCAGCCAAGGCCTGCCGGCAGAGTGCGGGCAGGGTGACTGGGTGCGGCCGATCACCAGCGAAGACTTGATCAAGTTGACCCGTCGCCTGTTGGCTGAGGGGGGCGTAGGACAATTCGCCGAAGCGTTGGCAGGGGCACAGCCCCCCTCATTGACCAGCCAGCGCGAGGCCACAGGCTTTGCCACGGCGTTGGCCCGGCAGGAGCGTTTTGCCTCGGAGCGCGGCAGCAACGCGGTGGCCGTCGGTTCGCAGCGCTCGGCCAATGGCCGTGGCCTGCTGCTGGCTAATCCGCACTTTCCCTGGATGGGCGGCATGCGCTTCTACCAGATGCAACTGACCATACCGGGCCAGCTGGATGTGATGGGGGCGGCACTACCGGGCTTGCCTGTGGTGAACATCGGTTTCAACCGGCATCTGGCGTGGACGCATACGGTCGACACGTCAAACCATTTCACCCTTTATCGCCTTCAGCTCGACCCGAAGGACCCGACCCGCTACATGCTCGATGGCAAGTCACTGCCGTTGATGCGGCAGGCTGTCAGCGTTACGGTCAAGGCCGAGGATGGCACCTTGAGCCAGGTAGAACGCCAGGTCTACAGCTCGGAATTCGGGCCAGTGGTGCAATGGCCTGGGCGCCTGGATTGGGACGCGCACGCGGCCTACAGCCTGCGCGACGCCAACCTGGGCAACACGCGGGTGCTGCAGCAGTGGTACCGCATCAACCGCGCCGACAGCTTGGACGCGTTGAAGGGTTCGGTGCAGCAGTTGCAGGGCATTCCCTGGGTTAACACGCTTGCTGTCGATGAGGGGGGCGGGGCGCTGTACCTGAACCAGTCGGTGGTGCCGTACGTCGACCAGCAACTGCTGAGTGAGTGCGGCAACCCCAAGGCGCAAGGGCGCATGGTGGTGCTCGATGGTTCGCGCAGTGCGTGCCAGTGGAAGGTCGACGCGCGGGCGGCGCAGCCCGGCATCTTCCCCGCACGATTGCTGCCGAGCCTCGAGCGCAAGGACTTCGTGCAGAACTCCAACGACCCTGCCTGGATGGCCAACCCGGCTCAGCCGTTGACCGGGTTTTCGCCGCTGGTCAGCCGCGATGACCAGCCGCTCGGCATGCGTGGGCGTTTTGCCCTGCAGCGCCTGCAAGGCACGGCCAAGCTGGGTGTAGACGACCTGCAGCGCATGGTGATGGATGATGAAGTCTACCTCGCGAGCCTGCTGCTGCCGGACCTGCTGGCGTGGTGCAAGGATGCCGAGGCAGATGTGCAGCCTGTCTGTGCCAGCCTGGTCGCCTGGAATGGCAAGGCAGACCTGGACAGCGGCGTTGGCCTGGTGCATTTCGAAAACATGCTTGAGGCCCTGGTGGCTCACCCTGAAAGCTGGCGGGTAGCGTTCAACCCGGCCGACCCGCAGCATACGCCGCGCGGCCTGGCGGTCGAGCAGGCGGCAGTGCGCAAGCTACTGCACCAGGCGGCGCTGGCGTCCCAGCAACATGTGGCCAAAAGCGGGGTAGGGGGCGACAGCCGTTGGGGGCAGGTGCAGCAGGCTATCGATGGTACGCCGGTGCCTGGCGGGCCGCAGGGGCTTGGGGTGTACAACGCGATCCACAGTGTGCCGCATGGGCCGGGCAAGCGCATGGTGGTCAGTGGTACCAGCTACCTGCAACTGGTCAGCTTTACCGAACAAGGGCCGCAGGCGCGCGGGCTGCTGGCGTTTTCACAGTCAAGCGAGGCGGGCTCGGCGCATGCGCATGACCAGACCAAGGCGTTCTCGGCCAAGCAGTTGGCAGTGATTCCGTTTACCGAGGCGCAGATAAAGGCAGATCCTGAGTATCGCGAGACAGTGATCAGCGAAGGGGATAGATAAGTGAATCTGGGGCTGCTTCGCAGCCCATCGCAGGCAAGCCAGCTCCTACAGGTACAGCGTATTCCCAGGGATTCGCACATACCTGTAGGAGCTGGCTTGCCTGCGATGGGCTGCAAAGCGGCCCCAGATTTCCGGGTAGTCAGGAAAACTCGAACGGCGTTAACTGAAAGCCCTGTTCATCGACCTGCAGGGTCCAGCCCCGGCGGTCCCAGTCCCCCAGCACAATGCGCCGTGCCGGTTGCCCGTCCACCACCAGCTTGTGAATCGCCGGCCGGTGGGTGTGACCGTGAACCAGTGTCCTGACACCGTGCGCCGCCATCACCTTGGGCACTTCCTCTGGCGTGACGTCGACGATTTCCGTGGCCTTCATGCGCGTTTGCGTGCGGCTTTCACTGCGTAGCTTGCGCGCCAGCTTGTGCCGCGTGGACAGCGGCAGGTGCCGCAGAATCCAAAGGCTCAACGGGTTGCGCAGGTAACGACGCAGCTTCATGTAGGCCACGTCCCGCGTGCACAGCGTGTCACCATGCATCAGCAGCACCTGCTCACCGCCCAGTTCGACAACGCTCGGGTCGGCCAGCAAGGTGCAGCCTGCGGCATCGCAAAAGGCCTGACCGATCAGGAAATCACGGTTGCCGTGCATCAGGTAGACCGCCGTACCGCTGTCGCTCAACTGGCGCATGGCCTGGCAGATCGACTGCTGGAACGGCGTCATGGCATCGTCGCCGATCCACGCTTCGAAGAAGTCGCCCAGGATGTACAGCGCTTTGGCATGCCGCGCACGGCCATCGAGCAGATCAAGAAACGCCCGGGTGATATCCGGGCGTTCTTCTTGCAGGTGCAGATCGGAGATCAGCAGTATCACCCAATGATCTCGGCTTTCTCGATGATCACGTCTTCTTTCGGTACGTCCTGGTGGCCCGCTTTCGAACCGGTGGCGACTTTTTCGATGGCGTCGACGATTTCACGGCCTTCGATCACTTCGCCGAATACCGCGTAGCCCCAACCCTGCACGTTCTTGCCGCTGTGGTTGAGGAAGTCGTTGTTGGAGGCGTTGATGAAGAACTGCGCCGAGGCCGAGTGCGGCTCCATGGTGCGGGCCATGGCGATGGTGTACTTGTCGTTCTTCAGGCCGTTGTCGGCTTCGTTCTGGATGCTGGCACGCTTGTCACGCTTTTCGTTCATGCCTGGCTCGAAACCGCCGCCCTGGATCATGAAGCCCTTGATCACACGGTGGAACACGGTGTTCGAGTAGTGACCGGCTTCAACGTATGCCAGGAAGTTGGCAACGGTCAGCGGGGCTTTTTCGGCGTTCAGTTGCAGGACGATGTCGCCGTGGTTGGTGGTCAGTTTAACTTTGGACATGCTGAAATTCGCTCTTTCAAGGCATTAAGGAATTAGGGTGCGCAGTGCGCGGGTTATCACCTGACGCAGTATCAGGCGATCGCGACACAATGGCGCGCACAGGCCATTTTGCCAGCCTGCGGCAAAAAGCCGTGATAAATCACGCCAGTTTGTCCGAGCCCGGCTGTCAGCAGCTTGACTGCTTCGGCTATGATAGGCCCTTTGATTCAATCGGCCTACCCAGGCCGGACACGTGCATTCAAGGATCCTATGAGCAAGCCCACTGCCGACAACGCGCCCAACGCCGCTGCCAAAGGCGCCCCCGCTGTCCCTGCGAACTTCCTGCGGCCGATCATCCAGGCCGACCTGGACTCGGGCAAGCACAGCAGCATCGTCACCCGCTTCCCGCCGGAGCCCAACGGTTACCTGCACATTGGTCACGCCAAGTCGATCTGCGTAAACTTTGGCCTGGCCAAGGAATTTGGTGGCGTCTGCCACCTGCGATTCGACGATACCAACCCGGCCAAGGAAGACCAGGAATACATCGACGCCATCCAAAGCGACGTCAAGTGGCTGGGCTTCGACTGGGCCGGCGACGTGCGCTATGCCTCCAACTACTTCGACCAGTTGCACGATTGGGCGGTCGAGCTGATCAAGCGTGGCAAGGCCTATGTCTGCGACCTGACCCCTGATCAGGCCAAGGAATACCGCGGCAACCTCAAGGAGCCTGGCAAGAACAGCCCGTTCCGCGAGCGCAGCGTCGAAGAAAACCTCGACCTGTTCGCACGCATGAAGGCCGGCGAGTTCAAGGACGGCGAGCGCGTGCTGCGGGCCAAGATCGACATGGCGTCGCCGAACATGAACCTGCGCGACCCGATTCTTTACCGCATCCGTCATGCCCACCACCACCAGACCGGTGACAAGTGGTGCATCTACCCGAACTACGACTTCACCCACGGCCAGTCGGACGCCATCGAGGGCATTACCCACTCGATCTGCACCCTGGAGTTCGAAGGCCACCGTCCGCTGTACGACTGGTTCCTCGACAACCTGCCGGTGCCGGCGCACCCACGTCAGTACGAGTTCAGCCGCCTGAACCTGAACTACACCATCACCTCCAAGCGCAAGCTCAAGCAGCTGGTCGACGAGAAACATGTCGACGCTTGGGATGACCCGCGCATGTCGACCCTGTCCGGCTTCCGCCGCCGCGGTTACACGCCGGCGTCGATCCGCAATTTCTGCGAGATGATCGGTACCAACCGTTCCGACGGCGTGGTCGACATGTCGATGCTTGAATTCAGCATCCGTGACGACCTCGACCGCACCGCGCCACGTGCCATGTGCGTACTGCGCCCGCTGAAAGTGGTCATCACCAACTACCCGGAAGGCCAGGTCGAGCAGCTCGAACTGCCGCGCCATCCGAAGGAAGACATGGGGGTACGTGTACTGCCGTTCGCCCGCGAGCTGTACATCGACCGCGACGACTTCATGGAAGAACCGCCAAAGGGCTACAAGCGCCTGGAGCCGGCCGGTGAGGTGCGCCTGCGTGGCAGCTACGTGATCCGCGCTGATGAAGCCATCAAGGATGCCGACGGCAACATCGTCGAACTGCGTTGCTCGTACGACCCGGACACCCTGGGCAAAAACCCGGAAGGCCGCAAGGTCAAGGGTGTGATCCACTGGGTGCCGGCCGCAGGCAGCGTCGAGTGTGAAGTGCGCCTGTACGACCGCCTGTTCCGCTCGCCAAACCCGGAAAAGACCGAGGACGGCGGCAGCTTCCTGGACAACATCAACCCAGATTCACTGCAAGTGCTGACCGGCTGCCGCGCCGAACCGTCGCTGGGCCAGGCGCAGCCTGAAGACCGCTTCCAGTTCGAGCGCGAAGGCTACTTCTGCGCCGACCTCAAGGACAGCCAGCCGGGTCGCCCGGTGTTCAACCGCACCGTCACCCTGCGTGACTCCTGGGGCAGCTAAGGAACCGTCGTGCTTAACATCTACAACACGCTGAGCAAAACCAAGGAAGCCTTCAAGCCGCTGGATGGCAACAAGGTGCGCATGTACGTGTGCGGCATGACCGTGTACGACTACTGCCACCTTGGCCACGGCCGCAGCATGGTGGCCTTCGACCTGGTCACCCGTTGGCTGCGCAAGAGCGGCTACGAGCTGACCTATGTGCGCAACATCACCGACATCGACGACAAGATCATCAACCGGGCCAACGAGAACGGCGAGACCTTCGACGCGCTGACCGCCCGCATGATCGACGCGATGCACGAAGACGAGCGCCGCCTCAACATCCTGCCGCCGGACCAGGAACCACGTGCCACCGATCATATCGCGGGCATGCACGCCATGATCCAGACGCTGATCGACAAGGGCTACGCCTACGCGCCGGGTAACGGCGACGTGTACTACCGGGTAGGCAAGTTCGTCGGCTACGGCAAACTGTCGCGCAAGAAGATCGAAGACCTGCGCATCGGTGCCCGCATCGAGGTCGACGAGGCCAAGCAAGACCCGCTGGACTTCGTGCTGTGGAAGGGCGTCAAGCCGGGCGAGCCGAGCTGGGAATCGCCGTGGGGCCCGGGCCGTCCGGGCTGGCACATCGAGTGCTCGGTGATGTCCACCTGCTGCCTGGGCGAGAGCTTCGACATTCACGGTGGCGGCAGCGACCTGGAGTTCCCGCACCACGAGAACGAGATCGCCCAGAGCGAAGCGGCCACCGGCAAGCAGTACGCCAATGCCTGGATGCACTGCGGCATGATCCGTATCAACGGCGAGAAGATGTCCAAGTCGTTGAACAACTTCTTCACCATCCGTGACGTGCTCGAGAAGTACCACCCGGAGGTAGTGCGCTACCTGCTGGTGGCCAGCCACTACCGCAGTGCCATCAACTACTCCGAAGACAGCCTGCGCGATGCCAAAGGCGCGCTGGAGCGCTTCTACCACGCCCTGCGCGGCTTGCCACGGGTGGCGGCCAAGGGGGGCGAGGCGTTTGTCGAGCGCTTCAGCATGGCGATGAACGACGACTTCGGCACCCCCGAAGCCTGCGCCGTGCTGTTTGACCTGGTGCGCGAGATCAATCGCCTGCGCGACAGCGATCTCGACGCGGCAGCGGGCCTTGCTGGCCGCCTGCGTGAGCTGGGTGATGTGCTGGGTGTGCTGCAGCTGGAGGCCGACGACTTCTTGCGTGCAGGCGCAGAAGGCAAGGTCGATGCGGCTGAAGTGGAAGCGTTGATCCAGGCGCGCCTGCAGGCGCGTGCAGACAAGAACTGGGCGGAATCCGACCGTGTCCGTGACCAGCTGACCGCCATGGGCGTGGTGCTGGAAGACGGCAAGGGCGGGACTACCTGGCGCTTGGCCGACTGATCAGTGGCGCGAGGGGCTGCCACGCAGCCCTTTCGCGACACTAAACAACAGGCAGCGGTTTTCTCCCCAGCACCGCTCGCCCTTTTTTCATGCCGACCGCCAGCGCTGACAAGATCAGGGCAATACACAACCACTCCCAACCGCTAGGCACCTCATCCACGATCAAGGCTGAGCTGACGATGCCGAATACCGGAATCAGCAGCGACAGCGGCGCTACCGTGGACACCGGGTATTCGCGCAACAGGTAATTCCATCCCCAATAGCAGAAGTGCGTCGCGGCATACACCTGGAAGACCAGGGAAAAGACCACGATGGCATTCGTCTGCGCTGCCAGTGCCACGAACGGGGTTGCGCCATGCAGCCACCACGTGAGCGACAGCAAGGGTATTGGCGCAAATAGGCTGGCCCATACCACGAAGGCAAAGATCTCCTTCACTTTTGACAGCTTGATGATGACGTTGCCGATGCTCCAGGCCAGGGCACTGATCAAGACCAGCAGCAACCCTGTTGTCGTGGTTTTGCCCGGGCTTGCTGCGAGGATGCCAACCAAGCCGGTCGCCGCTAGCACGATGCCGAGCAGTTGCGGGCCGCTCAGGGGCTCGCGAAACAGCAAGCAGCCCCACGCCAGGGTAAAGAATGCACTGAACTGGATCAGTAGCGAGGCGCTGCCTGGTGGCACACCCATGGCGATGCCGAGATTGATCAGTGCCCACATGGCTACGCCGAAGATCAGGCCATAGGCACCTAACCAGCGGACGGCAACCTTGGGGCGCTTGACGAAAAACACCCACGGCAATGCGCACAGCGCGAAGCGTAAGCCGGTGAGCAGCAGTGGGTCGACGTGGGCCAAGCCCAGTTTGGTGATCGGGAAGTTAAGGCCCCATAGGGCTGTGACCAGGACGGCAAGGGTCAGGTGTTTTCTGTGCATGGTTTGGCAATCTTCTGAGGTCGCGGCAGTGCGCCTTGACGCTTCAGTCACTATGCCGCGGTAACGGTTTGGCCCGCTTTCAATTCAAGGTCGAATCCAATTAAAATCAGGCCATGACCTACGTTGAAGATACGCTGTACGACGACACGCCTTGTGATGTGGTGGTGACGAGAAAGGCCTTTGCGGATGGCGAACTGTTCCCGATGCATCGCCATGGTCGAGGCCAGTTTGCCTTTGCCGCTTGCGGCGTGATCACGGTTGCAACCGAATCAGGTAATTGGGCCGTGCCGCCCTTACGGGCCATCTGGGTGCCTGCAGAAGTGGCCCATGCCATGCAGATGCGCGGCCCGGTAACCATGCTCAATGCCTATATTTGCCCGCAGGCCGCCGAGCGGGTTGGGTTGCCTGGGCATTGCCAGGTGTTTGCGGTTTCCCCTTTGGTGCAGCAGCTGCTTGAAAAGGCGATCGAAGTGCCTGCGCAATACCCCTTGCAGGGGCGTGATGCCTGCTTGATGGGCTTGCTGCTGCATGAGATTGCCGACATGCCGGCGCTGTCGCTGAATGCGCCGATCCCCGAGGAGCCGCGCCTTGCGCGGGCATGCCGAGCGTTTCTGGCAGCGCCCTCGCTGCAAACAGGCATCGATGGCATGGCGGACTGGGCCTGCATGAGCCGGCGCACGTTCACGCGCCAGTTTCGCGTGTACACCGGGATCAGCTTCATTGAATGGCGCCAGCAGGCATGCTTGCTGGACGCCGTGGTTCGGCTTGGCAAAGGGGAGCCAGTCACCCGCGTCGCGCTGGCGCTTGGCTACAGCAGCCCGAGCGCCTTTGCGACCGTGTTCAAGCGCTTGCTGGGCGAGGCGCCCAGCCGTTACTTCGATGCCCCCGTCAATGGGCAATGCAGTACCAGCCTGGCGCCGCCCAGTTCGCTGGCGCCTACCTCCAGCCCAAACCCATGAAGGTCGACGATCGCGGCAACGATCGACAGGCCCAGCCCGAAGCCTGGGTGGCGGTGACCTTCCTCGCTGCGATAAAACCGCTTGAGTACCGCCGTACGTTCCTCTTCGGGAATCCCCGGGCCGCTGTCCTCGATGGCGATGTGCAGGCCTTGGTCGTCCTGCGTCGCCAACACGCGCACGCGGCCACCCTCTGGGGTGAACTTGATAGCGTTGCCCACTAGGTTGGCCAATGCCTCGAACAGCAGTTCGCGGTCACCGTGCAGCGCCGGTAGCTGCGCGGGCTGCTCAAGCTCCAGGCGAATACCGCCATCTTCCGCCAGCGGCAGGTAGAAGTCGTGCAGCTCTACCAGCAGACCATGCGGGTCGAGTTGTACAAAACCTGCACGCCGCTGACGGTCCTCCAGTTCACTGATGCGTAACAAGCCGCGAAAGCGCGCCATCAAGGTATCGGTTTCGCCAATCGCCTGGTCCAGCGCCTCGGCTTGCGCCGAATCTGCGGCACTCTGCTGGCGGATTCGGTACAGCTGCGCGCGCAGGCGGGTCAGCGGCGTGCGCAGGTCGTGGGCAATGTTGTCGCACACCCCCTTGACCTCGTGCATCAACCGCTCGATGCGGTCGAGCATGGCATTGACGATGGCGGCAAGCATGTCCAGCTCGTCGCGACGGGCTGAAAGCGGCAGCCGGTGGGTGAGGTCGCCGGCGACGATCAACTCGGCCTGGGCCTGAATCGCGCGAATGCGCTTGAGCGGCCTGCGGCGCAGCAGGTACCAGCCGGCAAACCCGGGGATCAAGGTCAGGGAAATACCCCAGAGCAGGGCATGCAGGATGATCCGCGTGACCACAAACAACGAGCCATTGTCCCGTACCAGCACCAGCCAACGGCCATCCTGCACTTTGATGGCCACGGCGTCGCAGCTGTCGCGTGGCATGTGCGGGTCATCGGCGTCCAGGCAGCGTTTGAGCTCATGCACCTTGCCGTCCAAGCCTAGCTCTGAAGGCAGCGTGCGCAGGCGGCCGCCAAGCGGGTTGAGCTGGGCATCGAACAGGCCGTAGGCATCGAAGCTGCGCTCTTCGAAGGCCTGGCTGGCAATCAAGGCGTCGTCCAGTTGCTTGCCGCTCATGTGTGCGAACAGGTGCTGGCGCTGCAGCATGGAATGGCGAGTCAGTTTGTTCAGGTAGCTGGAGACCTCGAAGTACAGCACCCCCATCAGGATGCTGCTCCAGGCCACGAACAGAAAGCTGTACAGCGCCAGCAAGCGGCTGGTTGACGAGCTCCAGCCCTTAGACGGGTTCAGCAATGGCATAGCCGGAGCCCCGTACCGTACGGATCAGCGGCGATTGGCCGGGCGAGTCGATCTTCTTGCGCAAGCGGCCGATGTGGACGTCGATGAGGTTGGTGCCCGGGTCGAAGTGATAGCCCCAGACTTCTTCGAAGATCATCATCCGCGTGATCACCTGGCCGCTGTGGCGCATCAGGTATTCGAGCAGTTTGTACTCGGTCGGCAGCAGATTTAGGGTGTGCTCGCCGCGGCGTGCTTCGTGGCTGATCAGGTCCAGTTGCAGGTCGGCGACTTGCAGGCGGGTCTGGGTCATCGGCACGCTGTTGCGGCGCAGCAGCACCTCGACACGGGCGGCCATTTCGTCCGAGGCGAACGGCTTGGTCAAGTAGTCATCCCCCCCGGCACGCAGGCCACGCACGCGTTCGTCAACGTCGGACAGGGCGCTGATCATCAGGATCGGCGTGGCGATTTTCAGGTTGCGCAAGGTCGTGACGATGGTCAGGCCATCGACTTCGGGCAGCATACGGTCCAGGGTAATCAGGTCGTAGCCACCGGCAATCGCCTTGGCCAGGCCTTCCCGGCCATTGTCGGCCCAATCCACGTCCAGGCCGTGGCTGGAGAGTTCGGCGACGATTTCCTGGCCGGTGACGGCGTCGTCTTCGATGGTCAGTACGCGTGGCATGCTGGTTCCTGGGCGGCGAATAGAGGCTTGATTGTGCCAAAGAATAGACAAACGGCGATTTAAGAAAAATTCATCTGGCGGTTCGGGCCCGACCCAGCAGCCAAAAAAAAGGGCATGCCATCATCTGGCATGCCCCTTTGTCAGGCTTGCAAAGCGCCTCAGGCGACCTTGACGATCCAGCCTGCTGGTGCTTCGACGTCACCGCTCTGGATGCCGGTCAGCTCGTTGTAGAGCTTCTGGGTTACCGGGCCGACTTTTTCCAGGTCATGGAAGACGTGCAGCTTGCCGTTGTACTCGATGCCACCGATCGGGGTGATTACCGCAGCGGTACCGCAAGCGCCTGCTTCGATGAAACGGTCGAGGTGGTTGATCTCTACATCGCCTTCGATCACTTTCAGGCCCAGGCGCGATTGCGCCAGTTCCATCAGCGACAGGCGGGTGATGCCTGGCAGCACGGAGGCCGATTTCGGAGTTACGAACTCGTTGTTGGCGGTGATGCCGAAGAAGTTGGCCGAACCGACTTCCTCGATCTTGGTGTGAGTCAGCGGATCGAGGTAGATGGCGTCGGCGAAGTTGTTTTTCTTGGCTTCAGCGCCCGGCTGCAGGCTGGCGGCATAGTTGCCACCGACCTTGGCCGCGCCGGTACCTTGTGGGGCGGCACGGTCGAAGCTGGAGATCTGGAAGTTGTGCGGCTTCATGCCGCCTTTGAAGTACGAGCCAACCGGGATAGCGAAGACCGAGAAGATGAACTCGGGGGCGGTGCGCACGCCGATGTTGTCACCGGTGCCGATCACGAACGGGCGCAGGTACAGGGCGCCTTTGCCATGGGGCGGCACGAAACGCTCGTTGGCCTTGACCACTTGCTTGCACGCCTCGATGAACACATCGGTCGGCACGTGTGGCATCAGCAGGCGGGCGCAGCTGCGCTGCATGCGTGCGGCGTTCTGGTCCGGGCGGAACAGGTTGATCGAGCCGTCCTTGCACCGGTAGGCCTTCAGGCCCTCGAAGCACTGTTGGCCGTAGTGCAGGGCAGTGGAGCCTTCGCTGATGTGCAGTACGTTGTCTTCGGTCAGGGTGCCCTTGTCCCACTCGCCATTGCGCCATACGGACAGGTAGCGTTTATCGGTCTTGATGTAGTCGAAACCCAGCTTGTCCCAGTTAATGCTCTCGTTACTCATGACACCCTCGATTGTCTTGCAGATGCCCGATCGCTCGGGCTGCTGTTATATGCGCACCACGCCACGATAATACATCCGTCGCGGATCGGGAACGGCCAGTCACGAAACAGCGTGCGATTGGGTAGGGGGAGGGCGTATGTCTGGGGTTTTGCGGCGGCTATGAGGCCGAGCGCCGCCCGCGCGGCGCTTCGCAGCACAAGGCTGCTCCTACAGTCAGTTTCGGGCCAATTATTCCTGAGGCATTGACGCCCGCCTCGATACTGGCCCGAAACAGACTGTAGGAGCAGCCTTGTGCTGCGAAGCCCCGCGCAGGCGGGGCTCGATCTCGAGAGCGCCGAAGACCCTCCGCCATACACCCAGGCCACTACTTCTATCTCAGCGCCCCCGCAACCGCTTACCCCAATCCCCGCCGTGGCTCCGACTACAAGCCTCTTCACTGTCAAACCGCACATGCCAGGCCGGGTGGTCCAGCCGTATCCCCACTTCATCAAGCGCCTGACAGGTCAACGCCAGCATCCGCGCTTTGGCCACCCCAGCCAGCGCTGCAGCCTTGTCTGCCTCGCGCTCGAATACCCAGGTAATGCGCAGGCTGGCCGGAAAACTGTCGGGGTCAAGGTGATGGGTAAGCCAGGTGAACCCGACAATCTCTGCCTTGGCCGTTTCGCAGGCGTCCGTCAGGCAAACCACCAGCTCACGCTCCACGCGGGCCATTTCGCGCTTGCCCATGGCCTTCATTGCGAGGCCTCATCATCGATTTGCTGGCAGAAGCGCAGGCGGTTGCCAAACGGGTCATGGACCTGCATCTGCAGGCCCCAGTCCAGGCGTTCGGCTTCGGGGCGGGCGTAGCCGTAGCGTTTGGCCTGAAGTTCGCGCTCGAGGGCGCGCAGGTCGTCGAGGCGGGCGAACACGGTCGAACCCGGGGTGGCATCGCCGTGGTGTTCGCTTAGGTGCAGGATCAACCCGTCGCGGTGGATTTGCGCGTACAGGGGCAGGTCCGGGCTGAAGCGGTGTTCCCAGTCCAGGCTGAAGCCGAGGAAGTCGAGGTAGAACTCTTTGGCTTTTTCGACCGAGAAAATACGCAGTACCGGGATGGCGGGGGCGAGCGGCATAGGGCGTCCTTGGCCGTTGATAAAGGTGCAACTGTAGCGCAGATGCGCCAATGCCTGTGTGTCTGTCGCGCAATGGTCGACGGCAATGGTTGACCACCTGCCAGCCACTGCGTAGCCTTGCCACTTCGAGGTTCTTCGGCCAGGCCGAAGCTAAGACGGGAACGCGGTACAAGCCGCGGCTGCCCCCGCAACTGTAAGCACCGACAACGGGTCGACACAGCCACTGCGTAACCGCGCGGGAAGGCGTCGCGCCCTCCAGCCCTGCTATTCAAAGCATGGCAGGTACGGTGCGAGCCAGGAGACCTGCCTCGAGGCGATTTCGACTTTCAACCGGGCGGGGTGATCCGGTGGCGAACAAGCCCGGCCGACCTGGCCCGTGGCTTTCGTCCTGCATGCCCGCGCCATCTTGCCAAGGGCATCGCGACATGAAAACACTGGCCAAACTCCCCGTCACCATCGTTACCGGCTTCCTCGGTTCGGGCAAGACCACCTTGCTTCGCCACATGCTCGACAACGCCCAAGGCCGCCGTATCGCGGTGATCGTCAATGAATTTGGCGAACTGGGCATCGATGGCGAGATCCTAAAACAGTGCAGCATCGGTTGCACCGAAGAAGAGGCCAGCGGCCGCGTGTACGAGCTGGCCAATGGCTGCCTGTGCTGCACCGTGCAGGAAGAGTTCTTCCCAGTCATGCGCGAGTTGGTCGCACGCCGTGGCGACCTTGACCACATCCTCATCGAAACCAGTGGTCTGGCGCTGCCAAAGCCGTTGGTACAGGCCTTCCAGTGGCCAGAAATCCGTAACGCCTGCACCGTCGATGCGGTCATTACCGTGGTCGACAGCCCGGCTGTGGCGGCCGGCACCTTTGCCGCCTACCCAGACCAGGTGGACGCACAGCGCAAGCTCGACCCGAACCTGGACCACGAGTCGCCGCTGCACGAACTGTTCGCCGACCAATTGGCCAGTGCCGACCTGGTGGTGCTGAACAAGGCCGACCTGATCGACGCGGAAGGCCTGGCCAAGGTCCGCGCCGAGGTGGCCGAAGAGCTGCCACCCGCCGTCAAGGTGATCGAGGCCAGCAGCGGCCGTCTGCCACTGGACGTACTGCTGGGCGTGGGCGCCGAGTCCGAGGTGCACATCGATGGCCGCCGTACCCACCACGATTCGCACCACGATGGCGATGATCACGACGATCATGACCACGACGCCTTCGATTCGATCTCCATCGACCTGCCAGAAGCCGACGAAAGCCTGTTGCTCGATGCCCTGACCCAGTTGGTGGTCGAGTTCGGCATCCTGCGCGCCAAAGGTTTCGCCGCCATCCCGGGCAAGCCGATGCGCCTGCTGGTGCAAGGCGTGGGTACCCGCTTCGACAAGCACTTCGACCGCGCCTGGCGCGCCGACGAACCGCGTATCACACGCCTGGTGCTGATCGGTCAGGACCTGGATGCCGTGCAGCTCGAAGCGCGTTTGCGCCAGGCCTTGGGCGCCTGACCCATGCACCTGCTGCGGACCCAGCCCGGCGGCTTCGTGCCGGATGACAGCATTGCCGACCTCGGCCAGACACCCGCCGAACTGGTGATCCTCTGCAGCGGCGATTCACACCTGGCATTGCTCGCCGATACCGCCGAGCAATTGCCCGAGGACTACCCCAGCCTGCGCCTGGCCAACCCGATGCAGGTGCAGAACCACGCCTCGGTCGACCTGTATGTCGACGAGGTGCTGCGCCATGCCAAGGTCATTTTGGTGTCGTTGCACGGGGGCGTTGGCTACTGGCGCTATGGCGTCGAGCAACTGGTCGCCCTGGCGGCCCGCGGCGTGCAGTTGATCCTGGTGCCGGGCGATGACCGCCCGGACCCTGAGCTGACCGGCCTGGGCACCGTGACCGGCGATCAGGCCGAACGCCTCTGGCACTACCTGCGCCAGGGCGGCAAGGCCAACGCCCTCAACCTGTTCAACTGCCTGGCCAACCAATGGCTGGGCCGTGACTATGGCTGGGACGAGCCGCAGCCACTGCCACGCACCTCGGTGTATCACCCGGCCAAAGGCAGTGCACTGCTTGAGGACTGGTACGCGCAGTGGCACCCGGAGCATCCGGTGGCACCGTTGCTGTTCTACCGGTCACACCTGCAAGCGGCCAACACCGCGTTCATCGACGTCTTTTGCGAGCGTTTGCTGGCGGCGGGGCTCAACCCCTTGCCGATTGCCGTGGCCAGCCTCAAGGAAAGCGCCTGCTTCGAACAGGTCGAAGCCTGGCTGGATGAAGTCGGCGCCGAGGTCTTGATCAACACCACGGGGTTTGCCTTGTCCAGCCCCGAACGTCCCAACCTGCGCCCGTTCCGCCGCGACATCCCGGTGTTGCAGGCCATTTGCGCGCAGGACAACCAACCCGCATGGGAAGCCAGCGAGCAGGGCCTGGGCGCGCGTGACCTGGCCATGCACATCGTTTTGCCGGAGCTGGACGGGCGGATCATCACTCGCCCGGTCAGTTTCAAGGACATGGCCTGGCGCAGTGAGCGCAGCCAGTCCGACGTAGTCTGTTACCGCGCCCACCCCGAGCGCATGGATTTTGTCGCCGAGCTCGCTCGGCGCTGGGTAGAGCTGGCCCGGTTAGCCAATGGCCAGAAGCGCGTAGCGCTGGTGCTGGCCAACTACCCGACCCGTGACGGCCGGATCGGCAACGGGGTAGGGCTGGATACGCCGGCAGCGGCCTTGAATATCCTCAAGGCACTGCAGGCCGAAGGGTATCCGTTGGCGGGCCTGCCAGGCACTGGCACGCAGTTGATCCAGCAGTTGCTGGGCGGCGTGACCAATGACCTCGATCACCTGGACCAACGCCCGTGCGCGCAGAGCCTGAGCCTGGATGACTACCAGGCAGCCTTTTCCCGCCTGCCTGAAGTCAACCGCCAGGCAGTGCTGGAGCGCTGGGGGCCGCCGGAGCAAGACCCGATGTACCGCAGTGGCCGCTTGATGGTTGCGGGCTTGCGCTATGGCCTGACCTTCGTCGGCATCCAGCCGGCGCGGGGCTATCAGGTCGATCAAAGCGCGGTGTATCACGACCCTGACCTGGTGCCGCCACACGCGTACTTGGCGTTTCACTTCTGGCTGCGCCATGCCTTTGCCGCCGACGCGGTGATCCATGTCGGCAAGCACGGCAACCTGGAGTGGCTGCCTGGCAAGGGGGTAGGGTTGTCTGCGCAATGCTGGCCTGACGCGCTGCTGGGCCCGCTGCCGAACATCTACCCGTTCATCGTCAACGACCCGGGTGAAGGCGCCCAGGCCAAGCGCCGAACCCAGGCGGTGATCATCGACCACCTGATGCCGCCGCTGACCCGGGCCGAAACCTATGGCCCGCTGCGTCACCTGGAACAACTGGCGGACGAATTCTACGAGGCGCAGCTGCTCGACCCGCGGCGTGCCCGCGAGCTGCAACGCGACATTCTTGAGCTGGTCAAGGCCAACCACATCGACCGGGAGCTGCAACTGGAAGGGCAGCTGGACGATGCCGCTGTGTGGCTGCCGCGTCTGGACACCTACCTGTGTGACCTCAAAGAATCGCAGATTCGCGATGGCTTGCACGTGTTTGGCCAGTCGCCCGAGGGTCGGCTGCGTTTGGACACCCTGTTGGCCTTGCTGCGTGTGGAGCGGGGTGACGGCCGGGGTGGCAATGCCAGCCTGTTGCGTGCACTGGCCAAGGCGCTGGTGCCGGGCTTCGACCCGCTCGATTGCGACCTTGGGCAGCCGTGGCAGGGGCTGCGGCCTGGGCCTTTGCAGGCGATCAGCGACGCGCCATGGCGCACCTGTGGCGATACCCGCGAGCGCTTAGAGCTGCTGGCCTTGCAGGTGATAGAGCAGGCGCTTGGCGGCACGCTGGTACTGCCCGGCTTGAGCGAGTGGCAACCGGTACGTGATGTAGTGCAAGCATTGTGTGACGTGGTGGCGCCGAGCCTGGATGCTTGTGGTGCGGCCGAGATCAACGGCCTGCTGGCGGCCCTGGCCGGCCGTTTCGTGCCGGCCGGCCCGAGTGGCGCGCCAAGCCGCGGTCGCCTGGATGTACTGCCGACCGGGCGCAACTTCTATACCGTGGATGTACGCAACCTGCCTACCACCACGGCCTGGCGCCTGGGTTTTGCCTCGGCGAGCCTGATTCTCGAGCGCCATTTACAAGACCATGGCGACCACCTGCGCCAGTTGGGCCTGTCGGTATGGGGTACTGCGACCATGCGCACCGGCGGCGACGATATCGCCCAGGCCATGGCCCTGATGGGGGTACGCCCGGTGTGGGCTACCGGTAGCCAGCGGGTCGACGATTTCGAAATCTTGCCGCTGAGCCTGCTCGACCGCCCGCGGGTGGACGTAACCTTGCGGGTGTCGGGGTTCTTCCGCGACGCGTTCGGCAACTTGATCCGCCTGTTCGATGCTGCAGTTCAGGCGGTGGCGGCGCTGGATGAGCCTGATGACCTCAACCCGCTGGCAGCGCGCGTGCGCAGCGAGCGTGAAGCTCTGCAGGCGCAGGGCGTGGAAGCCGAGCAAGCGGCGCGCCAGGCGGGCTGGCGGGTATTCGGGGCCAAGCCCGGTGCCTACGGTGCTGGGGTGCAGAATGCGATCGACGGCCGCTTGTGGCACAGCCGTGACGACTTGGCTGAGGTCTACCTCAACCATGGCGGCTACGCCTATGGCGGCAGTGATGAAGGCACCCCGGCCCGTGAGCAGTTCGCCCGCCGCCTGGGGCAGGTCCAGGCGGTCCTGCAGAACCAGGATAACCACGAGCATGACCTGCTCGATTCCAACGACTACTACCAGTTCCAGGGTGGCATGCTGGCCGCCTCGGAAACTTTGTCTGGCGTGTCGGTGGCCAGCTACCACGGCGACCACAGCCAGGTCGATCGGCCGCGCATCCGTACCCTCAAGGAGGAGCTCAACCGGGTCATTCGTGCCCGTGCGCTCAACCCCAAGTGGATCGACGGGGTAAAGCGCCATGGCTATAAGGGTGCCTTCGAAATGGCAGCAACGGTCGACAACCTGTTCGCCTTCGATGCCACCACGCACCTGATCGACGACCATCATTATCAGTCGCTGGCCGATGCCTACGTGCTCGACCCGGCGACCCGCGATTTCATGCGCGAGCACAACCCCGAGGCGCTGCGCGACCTCACCGAACGCCTGCTGGAGGCCCAGCAACGCGGCCTGTGGGAGGCGCCCGGCGATTACCGCGAAGCCCTTGAGGCGCAACTGCTCGACGGCGAGGAACAGGCTTGAAATGAGTGAACCCGTACAATTTCCGCTGGCCGCCGTGGTCGGTGCCGACGCGCTGAAACTGGCCCTGTGCCTGACCGCCATCGACCCGAAGATCGGTGGCGTGCTGATTGAAGGCCCGCGCGGTATGGCCAAGAGTACTTTGGCCCGTGGCCTCGCCGACCTGCTCGGCGAAGGGCCGTTCGTCACGCTGCCGTTGGGCGCCAGTGAAGAGCGCCTGGTCGGCACCCTCGACCTGGACGCTGCGTTGGGGCAGGGCAAGGCCCAGTTTTCACCCGGTGTGCTGGCCCAGGCCGATGGCGGCGTGCTGTACGTGGATGAGGTCAACCTGTTGCCCGATACCCTCGTCGACCTGTTGCTCGACGTGGCCGCCAGCGGCACCAACCGCATCGAACGTGATGGCATCTCGCACCGGCACAGCGCGCGTTTTGTGCTGATTGGCACCATGAACCCGGAAGAGGGCGAGTTGCGACCGCAGCTGCTTGACCGTTTTGGCTTGAATGTGGCCCTCGAAGGCTTGCCGGAGCCCCAGGCGCGCCAGCAGATCATCCGCCGCCGCCTGGCGTTCGACAGCGACCCCCAGGCCTTCTGCGCGCAATGGGCAACTGCCCAGGCGCAACTGCGCCAGCGCTGCCAGCAGGCGCGCCACGACCTCGCCCAGATTGCCCTGGACGACCAGGCCCTGGCCTGGATCACCGAGCGCTGCTACGCCGCCGGGGTCGATGGCCTGCGGGCGGACCTGGTCTGGCTGCGCGCAGCACGCGCGCACTGTGCCTGGCGCGGCGGCGAGGCCATTGATGAAGCCGATGTCGAGGCGGTGGCCGAGTTCGCTTTGCGCCATCGTCGCCGTGTATCGCCCCAGCAGCCGCCGCCTTCGACACCGCCTCAGACGGGCCAGCAGAGCGCAAGCAGCCAGGGCAGCCAAGGCGGGCAGGGTGACTGGGGCGCGCTGCCACCACAGCCAGTGACCAGTGGTGCGCGCCGTGAGGTGCCGAACTGGGCAAAAAAGCCCTGAGCATCCGCCAGCCAAAGGCCCAAGGGACGGATGCCAGGCCACGTGCAGGGCAGTTGAAAGGTGCCAGCCGTGGCCGTGTACACAGCACCACTTCGGGCCGAGTAGCCTGGCTGCCGACTTTGCTCAAGGGGCGGCCACGGCTGCGTGAAGACCTCTGCTGGCAACAGCGCAAGGCTCAGCCTGGCGAACTGTGGCTGGTGATCGTCGACGCCTCGGCCTCAACCCGCCGCCACCAGGCGCTGGCGCAGACCAAAGGTTTGCTGGCGGCGTTGTTCGACCAGGCATACCGTCAGCGGGCGCGGTTGGCCCTGCTGACAGCGAGCGGGCAGACGCCGCAGTGGCAGCGACACGGCCTCAAGGCCTCGGCGGCCTTGCAGCCCTGGTTGCAAGCACTGGGGGCAGGAGGTGGTACACCGTTGATCGCTGCGTTGGAGCAAGCGCGGCAGTGGCTGCAGGCGCGGCAGCAGGCTCACCCTCATGAAGCTGTGCGCTGCCTGGTATTTACCGACGGTCGGCTGCAGCACTCGGATAACGTGCAACCGATGGGCTGTGCCACGCTACTGGTCGACATGGAGCTGGCGCCCGTTCGTCTGGGCCGTGCGCAACAATTGGCTGCGCAACTGCAGGCCGATTATCAGCACCTGGAACACTTCAAGGTCGTGGATTGAATAACAGTGCGGCGTGATACTGCGACACAATGTCGCAATAAGGTGTCGCAATAAGAAAAGTTGCAGCGGCAGCAACTGAGAAGTTGCACAAGTGCGTGGCAGGGCACGCACTTGGAGGGGCAATCGCAATTACTTCGGCATCGACCACGGTTGCAGGTCATAACCTTTTTCGCACAGCTCGGCGCGCACTTCCTCGATCAGGCTGGCCCATTGCGCAGGGTCGGAATAAATGCGCGAGGACACTTGCTTGCTGCCGATGCGGGTGCTGGTCCGGTCGATCACTGCCAGGCTCAATTCACCAGTACCATTGGGCGCATCCCAGGCTACGCACTGGAAAGGTTCGAAGGCGTGGTCGGCAATCAGCAGTGCTTCGTTGACACGGAGCGGGGCATTCATGGTTCGGTCTCTCTATGGTCCCAAACATCGAAGTGAAGTCCGCGTTGCTTTAAATTCGCCTCAATCATCGCGATATGCAGCGCGGGGTTATGTGTACTGATGCTCGTTGTCCGGGGGCAAGTCACACATTGGGTGTAAAAATTTGTTTCAAGGTTGAATCCGTTCTTGCCTGCGCCGCCATGGGATGTCGATAAAGTGCGAAAATTCCCGTCAGGGTTTGTAAAAAAATGATTCGGCAGACAGACGGTACTGGGCACCGTCAAGTTCGTTGCTACTGTTAATTGGGCGCCACAACTTGCTGTTTTACTTCACAAAACCAAACTCTGGCGCCAAGGAACGGTCATGCAGCAACCCGCTTCCCAACGCCGTTTGCTCATCGTCGACCCCTGCGACGACTGCCACCGTTTATTGCCAGGCCTGCGCAGTGCCGGCTGGGATGTGGACAGTTGTATGCTCGGCGCTGCCCTGGACCACGCCTGTGATGTCGGCCTGCTGCGGCTGCAGGCGTCGCACCTGCGCCATCCCGACGCGGTCAAGGACATGATCAAGCGCAGCAATACCGAGTGGATCGCCGTGCTCAGCGCCGAGCAGTTGCGCATGCAGAACGTCGGTGATTTTGTCTGCGAGTGGTTTTTCGACTTCCATACCTTGCCGTTCGACGTTTCCCGCGTTCAGGTTACCCTCGGGCGTGCCTTCGGCATGGCGCGGCTGCGTGGCAAGGGTGCGGTGCGGGTGGACGACTCGGTTCACGAGTTGCTGGGTGAGAGCCGGCCGATCCGCGAGTTGCGCAAACTGTTGGGGAAACTGGCGCCCACCGAGTCGCCGGTTTTGATCCGTGGCGAGAGTGGCACAGGCAAGGAGCTGGTGGCGCGCACCCTGCATCGGCAGTCGCAGCGGCACGATCAGCCGTTCATCGCGATCAACTGCGGGGCGATACCCGAGCACCTGATCCAGTCCGAGCTGTTTGGGCACGAGAAGGGTGCCTTTACCGGTGCGCATCAGCGCAAGGCCGGGCGAATAGAGGCGGCGCATGGCGGTACCTTGTTCCTGGACGAGGTGGGTGACTTGCCGTTGGAACTGCAAGCCAACCTGCTACGGTTTCTGCAGGAAAAACACATTGAACGGGTCGGTGGCAGCCAGCCTATCCCCGTGGATGTGCGGGTGTTGGCGGCGACCCACGTGGACCTTGAAAAAGCCATCGAACAGGGCCGCTTTCGCGAGGACCTGTATTACCGGCTGAATGTGTTGCAGGTGGTGACGGCGCCACTGCGAGACAGGCATGGTGACCTGTCGATGCTGGCCAGCCATTTTGCCCATTTCTACAGCCTGGAAACCGGGCGCAGGCCGCGCTCGTTCAGTGACCATGCGTTGGCGGCCATGGGCCGGCATGACTGGCCGGGCAATGTGCGTGAGCTCGCCAACCGAGTGCGGCGCGGGCTGGTGTTGGCCGAGGGGCGGCAGATCGAGGCGCAGGACCTGGGCTTGCAGATCGAGCAAGAGCAGCAGCCGCTGGGTACGCTGGAGGAGTACAAGCACCGGGCAGAGCGCCAGGCTTTGTGTGATGTGCTTAACCGGCACAGCGACAACTTGAGCATCGCTGCGAAAGTACTCGGTATTTCGCGGCCGACATTCTATCGGCTGCTGCACAAGCACCAGATTCGTTGACGCCTGCCAGTGTAGGATCAGCCTGGAGCTGCGAAGAGGCCGGTGGCAGCACATAAGATCTTGGATGCTGCCGCCGGCCTCTTCGCAGCGCAAGGCTGCTCCTACAAGGGAGGGCGGTGGCAGCACTTAAGATTTCGGATGCTGCCGCCGGCCTCTTCGCAGCACAAGGCTGCTCCTACAAGGGCGCGATCAATGCGGTGCGCGCGGGATGGTCTTGAGCAGGTCTTCCGGGCTGATATGGCCAACCACCTGGGCCACCGCGCTGCCGGGGGTCGGCAGGTCGATGATGTGGCTTTTCATCTTGCCGACCACATGCATTTCACACGGTTTGCAGTCGAATTTCAGGGTCAACACTTCGTCGCCCTGAATCAGCTGCATCGGCGCCACCTTGGTGCGCACGCCGGTCACGCCCTTGGCCTGCTTGGGGCACAGGTTGAACGAGAAGCGCAGGCAGTGCTTGGTGATCATCACCGGCACTTCGCCGTGCTCTTCATGGGCCTCGTAGGCCGCGTCGATCAGCTGCACGCCGTGACGGTGGTAGAAATCGCGCGCCTTCTGGTTGTAAACGTTGGCCAGGAACGACAGGTGCGACTCCGGGTACACCGGAGGCGGCGTGGTTTCAGCTTTACGGCCGCCGCGCGGATGCGCCTTGACCCGAGCAGCGGTCAGCGCCTCGATGGCTTCACGGCGCAGGGCCTTGAGCTGCGAGTTAGGGATGAAATACGCCTGCGGGGCATCCAGTTCGATGGCGTTGGCGTGGTACTGGGTGGTACCCAGTTGGCCCAACAGGTCGTGCAGTTGGTCCAGCGCCTGTTGCGGCTTGTTGGCCGCGCCGAACGGGCCGTCCAGGGCCACTTGCACGCTGACGCCTTCCTCGCTGCTGACGGTGAGCATCAGCCGCTGCTCGCGCAGCACCGCGTGCCATTCCACACCCACTCGGCGTTCGGCCGACGTGCGCTGCAAGGCCTGTTGCCAGTTGTGGTCGAGGTTGCGGGACAGCGGGTGATTTGGCCGCAGTTTGTACAGGCCGTCAGGCATTTCGTTGGGTTCGACGCGGTAGCGATAGCGCTTCTGGCCGTCTTCCTCGAACTCGCCACGGGGTTCGGCAATGTTGGCGCGGAACCCCACCACCTCGCGCTTGACCAGCACGTTCAGGCCGTCGCCGTTGGTCAGCGGCACGTCAGTGGTGACCAGCATGTCGCGTTTGTTGACCTTTTCCACTACGCCCACCGGCAAGCCGGTGAACGTTGGCGAGTCGAACGCGCCGATGTCGATCTTGCGGTCGCTGACGAAGTAGTCGGTGCTGCCGCGGTGGAAGGTCTTGTCCGGGTCGGGGACGAAGAAGTGCTCGGTGCGGCCGCTTGACGCGCGGGCCAGGTCCGGGCGGTCTTCGAGGATGGCGTCGAGCTCTTTGCGGTAGTGGGCCGTGATGTTCTTCACATAGCCCATGTCCTTGTAGCGGCCCTCGATCTTGAACGAGCGCACGCCAGCGTCGACCAGGTCGCGCAGGTTGGCGGTCTGGTTGTTGTCCTTCATCGACAACAGGTGCTTCTCGAAGGCCACCACGCGGCCCTGGTCATCCTTCAGGGTGTAGGGCAGGCGGCAGGCTTGCGAGCAGTCGCCACGGTTGGCGCTGCGCCCGGTCTGGGCGTGGGAGATGTTGCACTGGCCGGAGAAGGCCACGCACAGCGCACCGTGGATGAAGAACTCGATGGCGGCGTCGGTTTCGGCAGCAATGGCGCGGATCTGCTGCAGGTTCAGCTCACGGGCCAGTACCAGCTGCGAGAAGCCCGCCTGATCGAGGAACTTGGCGCGCTCCAGGGTACGGATGTCGGTCTGGGTGCTGGCGTGCAGCTCGATCGGTGGGATGTCCAGTTCCATCACCCCCAGGTCCTGCACGATCAAGGCGTCGACGCCCGCGTCGTAGAGCTGATGGATCAGCTTGCGCGCCGGCTCCAGCTCGTTGTCGTGGAGGATGGTGTTGATGGTGGTGAACACGCGTGCATGGTAGCGACGGGCGAACTCGACCAGTTCGGCGATTTCGCTGACTTCATTGCAGGCGTTATGGCGCGCGCCGAAGCTCGGGCCGCCGATATAGATGGCATCAGCGCCGTGCAGGATCGCTTCGCGAGCGATGGCCACGTCACGGGCAGGGCTGAGCAGTTCCAGGTGATTCTTTGGAAGGGACATGTCGTTATAGTTTCGGGCGGTCACGGTTTAGGCGGGCATTGTAGCGGTGAAACGGGCTGGTGGCATCCCTACGCTGCCCAGAGGCGGCGCGACCTGGAGATGTAGGAGCGGCCTTGCGTCGCGAAAGGGTCGCGGAGCGGCCCCAGCTGTCTTTGTGACTGCACCGAATTTGGGGCCGCTTCGCAGCCCTTTCGCGACGCAAGGCCGCTCCTACAATAGGGCATGCGTGAGCTGGCGGGATTAGCGTTTGGCAGCCATCGCGGTGACTTCCACGCGCATGCCTTCGACCGCCAGCGAGGCCACGCCAACGGCGGCGCGCACGGGCCATGGCTTGCTGAAGAAGCGCTGGTACACCTCGTTGAACGCTGCACGTTCAGCCATGTCGGTGAGGTAGATGGTCAGGTGCAGCACGCGGTCCATGCTGCTGCCGGCTTTTTCCAGGGCTACTTTCAGCGCCTGCAGGGTGCATTCGCTCTGCGCAACGATGTCGCCCAGCTCGAGGCTGCCATCGGCGCGGGTGGGGATCTGGGTGGAGACCAACACACCGTTGTATTCGGCGACGTCGGATGAAATGGAATCGGCGTCCGGATCGGGGGTGTAGATGATGTCTGTGTTTGCCATGGGCGCGTTTGCCTTGCTACGGAAGGAAAGCGGCAAGCGTACGCGAGCAGGCGGCAGGGGTCGAGTCGTTCGGGCGCTGCCGCAGGTACCACCGGCACATCCCAAAAAAACAGGGCGCCTGATAGGCGCCCTGTTTTATGTTGCTTAGGCTTCAGCGTCCCAAGGACGATCGCCTTTCTCATCTTTGACGCGGGTCGGCAGGCCCATCACGTCCAGCGCCTTGAGGAACGGCTCGGCTGGCAGTTCTTCGACGTTGACCATGCGCTTGGCATCCCACTCGCCACGGGCGACCAGCAGGGCGGCAGCCACTGGCGGTACACCGGCGGTGTAGGAAATACCTTGGCTGTCAGTCTCGGCGAAGGCTTCTTCGTGATCCGCCACGTTGTAGATGAACACTTCGCGCGGCTGGCCGTCCTTGGTGCCCTTGACCAGGTCACCGATGCAGGTCTTGCCGGTGTAGCCCGGGGCCAGGGAGGCTGGGTCTGGCAGCACGGCCTTGACCACTTTCAACGGCACCACTTCCAGGCCTTCGGCGGTCTTGACCGGTTGCTCGGAGAGCAGGCCGAGGTTTTTCAGCACGGTGAACACATTGATGTAGTGCTCGCCGAAGCTCATCCAGAAGCGCACGTTCGGCACGTTGAGGTTCTTCGAAATCGAGTGAACTTCATCGTGGCCGGTCAGGTACAGGTTTTGCGAACCTACTACGGGCAGGTCGTCGGTACGCTTGACCTCGAACATGGTGTTGCTGGTCCACTGGCTGTTCTGCCAGCTCCATACTTGCCCGGTGAACTCGCGGAAGTTGATTTCCGGGTCGAAGTTGGTGGCGAAGTACTTGCCATGCGAACCGGCATTGACGTCGAGGATGTCGATCGAATCAATGCTGTCGAAGTATTGCTGCTGCGCAAGTTTTGCGTAGCTGTTCACCACACCCGGGTCGAAACCGACGCCGAGAATGGCGGTAATGTTCTTTTCTTGGCACTCTTCGAGGTGTTTCCACTCGTAGTTGCCGTACCAGGGCGGCGTCTCGCAGATTTTGCCCGGTTCTTCGTGAATCGCGGTGTCCAGGTAGGCGACACCGGTATCGATGCAGGCACGCAGCACCGACATGTTGAGGAAGGCAGAGCCCACGTTGATCACGATCTGCGATTCGGTCTCGCGGATCAGTGCTTTGGTCGCCTCGACATCGAGGGCGTTGAGCGAGAAGGCCTGGATGTCGGCGGGTACCTTGAGGCTACCCTTGGCCTTGACGCTGTCGATGATGGCCTGGCATTTGGAGATGTTCCGCGACGCAATGGCAATACGACCGAGTTCGTCGTTATGCTGCGCGCACTTGTGGGCCACCACCTTGGCGACACCTCCTGCACCAATGATAAGAACGTTCTTCTTCAATTTATCCCTTGCTCCTTACTGAAAGCCGGTCTTACGACAGGCTGGAAACGTAGTCTTCGAAACCGAACTCGCGCACCACCTCGACACTGCCGTCGAGCTGCTTGACCACGATGGATGGCATTTTCAGACCGTTGAACCAGTTTTTCTTGACCATGGTGTAGCCGGCCGTGTCGATGAACGACAGGCGGTCGCCAATGGCCAACGGACGATCGAATTGGTACTCGCCGAAGATGTCACCGGCCAGGCACGATTTGCCGCAGACCATGTAGGTGTGCTCGCCATCGTTGGGGGCCATCTTGGCGTTGAGGCGGTAGATCAGCAGGTCGAGCAGGTGCGCTTCGATCGAGCTGTCGACCACGGCCAGGTGCTTGCCGTTGTACAGGGTGTCGAGCACGGTCACTTCCAGCGAGGCGCTGTTGGTGATGGCGGCTTCGCCCGGCTCCAGGTACACCTGCACGCCGTAGGTTTCCGAGAAGGCTTTAAGGCGCGCGCAAAACGCATCGACTGCATAGTCTTCACCGGTGAAGTGGATGCCACCACCGAGGCTGACCCACTCGACCTTGTGCAGCAGGTGGCCGAAGCGCTCTTCGATGTGCGTGAGCATCTTGTCGAACAGGCTGAAGTCACCGTTCTCACAGTTGTTGTGGAACATGAAGCCGGAGATCTGCTCGATGACCTTCTCGATCTTCTCCGGGTCCCACTCACCGAGGCGGCTGAACGGGCGTGCCGGGTCGGCGAGCAGGTAGTCGGAGCTGCTGACTTGCGGGTTGACGCGCAGGCCGCGAACCTTGCCTTCGGACTGTTCGGCGAAGCGTTGCAGCTGGCCGATCGAGTTGAAGATGATCTTGTCGCAGTTCTCGAGCATTTCCTCGACTTCGTCGTCGGCCCAGGCAACGCTGTAGGCGTGGGTTTCGCCTGCGAATTTCTGGCGGCCGAGCTTGAGCTCGAACAGCGACGAAGAGGTGGTGCCGTCCATGTATTGCTGCATCAGGTCGAACACCGACCAGGTCGCGAAACATTTGAGGGCGAGCAGCGCCTTGGCACCGGACTTCTCGCGCACATACGCGATCTTCTCCATGTTGCCCAGCAGCTTGGTTTTATCGATGAGGTAGTACGGCGTCTTGATCATTTAAAGGCCCCCGGCAAGGCCGGCCAAAAAAAGGACACGCATTGTGCCTTCACTCGCTACAGATCGAAAGGGCGAGATGCGCTTTTCGTCAGGCTCGCTGGAATTTTCCCAGGTGCTTGAGGCTCATTAGAACAGGCCTGTGTGACTATCCTGATCTCACGGGCGTTTTTCTCTCCACTCCATTGGACCAGGAACGCAAGCATGAAAATTGGCGTGATCGCCGACACCCACGGTTTATTGCGCCCAGAGGCGGTGGATGCGCTGGTCGGTTGTGCGCTGATCGTGCATGCCGGCGATATCGGCAAACCGGACGTACTGGAGGTGCTGGAGGCCCTGGCGCCGGTGCGGGTAGTGCGCGGCAACAATGACCTGAAATGGCCTTGGGCGGCGGACTTACCCGATCAACTGCGCTTCGACATGGGGGGCTGGCAGGCACTCCTGGTGCATGACATCGCCGATGTGCCGGCCAAGCTCGATGAGGCTGTGCGGGTGGTGATCACCGGGCATTCGCACAAGCCGCTGATCGACTGGCGGAACGGGCTGCTTTACCTGAATCCCGGAAGCGCCGGGCCGCGACGGTTCAAATTGCCCGTGACGGTGGCGGTGATTGAAATAGAGGGAGAAGCGTTAGTCGCCAACATCATTCCCTTGCTCGATTGACTGCCTCGGCCCCTTCGCGGGCAAGCCCGCTCCTACAGGGCAAAGTTATTCCTGTGGGAGCGGGCTTGCCCGCGAAAGGGCCGGAACAGGCAACCTCAATCGACCTGCTTCAACCAATCCTGAATCTGCGCCAGTGTCGCCGTGGCGCCCCCGCAAACCACTATCAGCACATTGTTGTACTCGGCCAATTTCTCGGCTTCGTAAGCTACCGCCAATGCAGCCCCACACGCGGGCTCCACCAATACCCGATGATCGAGCAAGAAGCGTTCGCAGGCTTCCAGCGCGGCACGGTCGCTGACCAGATGGTTGTGCAGCGGATGGTTACGCGCGCATTCCAATGCCTGATCAGCAACGCGCTTCGCACCCAGGGAGGTGGCCACCGAGGCGAGGCGCTCAAGTTCAACCGGGTGGCCAGCCTGCACCGCTGCGTGCAGCGAGGCGGCACCGGTAGTTTCCACCGCCAGCACAGGTACATCATCCCAGCCATTGCGTTTCAGCCCTTCGACTACGCCACTGAGCAATCCGCCTCCGCCGACCGACAGCACCACCGCATCGGGCCTAAGCCCGGTCGCGGCAACTTCGTCGATCAGGCTGGCATGTCCGGCCCAGAGCAATGGGTCGTCGAAGGGGTGAATGAACGCATCGCCGCTGCCGAGCAGGGTCTGGGCTAGCTCGTTGGCCTCCTGCCAGGAGCTGCCATGCACCACCACCTTGGCGCCTTCAAGGCGCAGCAGTTGCTTGGCGCGCTCGGTGGTGGTCTCGGGTACCACCACGGTCACCGGCACCCCCAGTTTGCGGCCGGCATACGCCACCGCCAGCCCGGCATTGCCCCCGGACGACGACACAAAATGGCGCGCGCCCCTGGCATGGTGGACTTCGCAGGCATGGCCCACGCCACGCAGCTTGAACGAACCACAAGGCTGCACTGCCTCAAGCTTGAGCCAAACGGTACAGCCTGACGCCAGCGAAAGCGGGCGGGATTCGATCAGCGGCGTCTGTATATGCAAAGTCATCGTTAGCTCCAAGCGTCAGTCTTCACGAGCCGCTGCCGGTTGTTCGCCACGCAACTGCTCCAGGTAGTTGTAAACGGTGTAGCGGGTCACCCCAAGGGCGCTGGCAGCCTTTTCCACGCCGCCTTTGACGATGAACAAGCCACGCTCCTGCATGACCCGCACCGCGTCGACCTTGGCCTGCTTGGTCATCCGGCCTTGGCCGCTGCGTTGCAGCGCGCCCTGGATGATTTCGCTCATCAACAGCGCCATGTCGGCGGGTTCGCTGACCGCTGGCGAGTCGCTCAGGGGCTGTAACTGCTGCAGAAAATTCATCGCAGCGTCCAGCCCCGTAACGTCGGTATTGATGCAGAGGCTGGCGAACGGGTGGCCGGTGCTGTCGCGGAAAATGGCCGTGGCGCTGCGCAGGGTGCGGCCCTTGAGCGTGGTCGGGTAATCCGGCAAGACCACAGGCGCACAGCCGCGCTGTTCCACGGTGGCCCGCATCAGGGCCTTGAAGCCTAGGTCCTGCTCCGGCGCGGCGAGGATTGGGCTGCCGACGACACGGCCGGAGAGGTGGCCGTTTACGATCGCCACCACGGAGTGTTCCGGGTGGTCAAGGTCGTGCAGGAGGATTTCCATGTTGCGCGCGGCAACGCTGCCCAAAGCCTGGATAGCGGCCTTGAGAACGGTGAGGGTGAGCTGACGTTCTTCAGGGGGAGAGAGCGGCATGAATGCATCGCCAAATTCAACGGTTTGTGCATTTTTACACAATACGTTGAAAATGGCGATGTGAGGGGCGAGTTTACTTGCCCAGTGCTGGCGTACGCGGTGGAATCATGCGGCGCGAGCCAGTGGCCTCGAAGGCCGCTGCGAAGCTCAACAGGTGGTTGTCGGTATAAGCGCGGCCGGCGAAGGTCAGCCCCACCGGCATGCCGATGTCAGCCATTACACCCATGGGCACGGTGACGGTCGGTACGCCCAGGTGGCGGATCGCAAGGTTGCCGTTGGCCACCCAAATGCCGTTGCTCCAGGCAATGTCGGCCGAAGCCGGGTTGACGTCAGCATCCGCTGGCCCTACATCGGCCACGGTCGGGAACAGCACCGCGTCCAGGCCCAGGGTGTCCATCCAGTCTTCCAGGTCCAGCTTGCGGGTCTTCTCCAGACCGCGCAGCCCGTCGGGCAGGGTTTCTATCTGGTCCCAGGTCTTCAGGCCGCGCTTGGCCATGTTGACGTATTCGTCCATGCCGGCGGCCAGGTCGTCCTCACGGTTGGGCAGGGTGCCGGGGTCGTGCGGGAAGATCTTCGGCCCATCGACATCGGCCAGGCGGTTGAGCTTGGGGTCGTCGTTGGCCCGCAGGAAGTCGTCAAAGGCCCAGCCCGACAGCTCCCACAGTTCGTCATGGAGGAATGCCTTGCTGACGATGCCGCGGTTGTACACGGTCGGGGCGCCTGGGCGGTCGCTTTCGCAGTTGGAGACCAACGGGAAGTCCACTTCGAGCACTTCGGCACCTGCAGCTTCCAACGCCTGGCGCGCTTGTTGCCACAGGTCGATGACGCTGTCGCGGGTGTTGATGCGCTGGCCGGTTGGGCCACCGATACCCGGTTTCTCGGAAGTGCCAGCTTCTGGGTCGGCATTGATGTACATGCGCGGCACGCCAAAGCGTTTGCCCTTGAGCGCGCTGGCATCCACAGCCAGGTCCAGGTACGACGCTGGGCGCACCGACGAGGCGGCCGGGATAGTTACCCACGGCTGCAAGCGCCACAGGTCACCGCGTGTGTCGGCGTCGTCGGCAACCACCACGTCGAGGATTTCCAGCAGGTCGGCCATGGTGCGGGCATAAGGCACCACCACGTCCATGGTCGGGGTCAGCGGCCAGTTGCCACGCACCGAGATCACCCCACGCGAAGGGGTGTACGCGCAGAGGCCGTTGTTCGATGCTGGGCCACGGCCACTGGACCAGGTTTCCTCGGCCAGGCCAAAGGCACTGAAGCTGGCGGCCGTCGCGGTGCCGGCACCGTTGGACGAGCCAGAGGCGAAGGGCGCAGTCAGGTAGGCGGCGTTGTACGGGCTTTCGGCACGGCCATAGACGCCCCGCTGCATGCCACCGTTGGCCATGGGCGGCATGTTGGTCTTGCCCAGGCACACAGCACCGGCGGCGCGTAGGCGCTCGATGGTGAAGGCGTCGCGCTGGGCGACCAGGTCTTTGAAGGCTGGGCTGCCGGAAGCCGCAGTCAGGCCCTTGACCAGGTAGCTGTCCTTGGCTGTGTAGGGGATGCCGTCCAGCGGGCTCAGGGGCTGGCCCTTGGCGCGGCGGGCGTCGGAGGCTTCAGCCTCCTTCAGTGCGTCTGGGTTGCGTACCACCACGGCGTTCAGTGTGGTAGCGGTGTCGGCGCCATCGTAGGCGTCGATGCGCGCCTGGTAGGCCTTGACCAGCTCGACCGCCGTCGTGCGGCCCGACTCGAGTGCGTCGCGCAGCTCGGCAATGGAAACCTCGGTTACCTCGATCATGCGTTCACCAAAAAGTTTTGCAGGTGGGGGCTAGTGCGAGGAGTGTACAAGAAGGCATTGCCGGACGCAGGTTTGCGCAGGGGCAAATGGTTTTATGCAGGCGAGCATTGTCGGGGCCGCGAGGCGGCCCCGAACGGTCAATCCAGGTCGGCCGCCGAGTGCCGTTCTGGTACTTGGCTGGCTTCATCGCCCCAGGTGCGATTGACCCGTGACCCACGTTGCACGGCGGGCCGCTGGGCGATCTCTTCGGCCCAACGCTGTACGTGGGTATATTCGTGCACCGCCAGAAACGTTGCTGCGCCATAAAGATTGCCGCGCACCAGCTCGCCATACCAAGGCCACACGGCGATATCGGCGATGCTGTATTCATCGCCGCCCAAATAACGGCTTTCGGCCAGGCGGCGGTCGAGCACATCCAGTTGGCGCTTGGCTTCCATGGTGAAGCGGTTGATGGCGTATTCGAACTTTTCCGGGGCGTACACGTAGAAGTGGCCAAAGCCGCCGCCCAGGTAAGGCGCCGCGCCCATCTGCCAGAACAGCCAGTTCAGGCTTTCGGTACGTGCAGCGGCAGACGTGGGCAATAGCGCACCGAACTTTTCCGCCAGGTACAACAGGATCGAGCCCGACTCGAATACCCGTACCGGTGGCTCGACACTGCGGTCGAGCAGGGCAGGGATCTTCGAGTTGGGGTTAACCTGCACGAAGCCGCTGGAAAACTGGTCACCCTCGCCGATGCGGATCAACCAGGCGTCGTATTCAGCGCCGCTGTGGCCCAGGGCGAGCAGCTCTTCAAGGGCAATGTTCACCTTCACGCCGTTGGGCGTGGCCAGCGAATACAACTGCAAGGGGTGCTTGCCCACTGGCAGTGCCTTGTCATGGGTCGGGCCGGCTACCGGGCGGTTGATGCTGGCGAACTGGCCACCGGAGGCTGCGTCATTGCGCCAGACCTTGGGTGGGGCGTAAGGGTGCTTGCTCATGCAGGGTGCTCCTTCAAGGTCGCGAAAGGGTCAGGTAAAGCGATTGACCTGCATCTATGCCATGGGTTCTCGGAAAAGCGCAATTGCATTGGGCGCGGGCGTTGCGTGCATGCAGGGTTTCATCCAGTTTTCATCTGCCCTTGGCGTCGGCGGCTCTATGCTGGCGCTATCTCTGACCCTGCACGGAACGGCTGGCGATGAACATCCCTCGCAGCGTGTTGGCGCTGGTCCTGCTCGGCGGCGTGTTGGCGCACGCCCACGCCGCGCCTTGGGTCGCCGGTCTGCACCACATGACCCTGGCCGACCCTGTCGATGATCGCCCGATGCAAGCGCTGGCGTTTTACCCGGCGACAGGTGTGCCCCATAACATGCGCATCGACGGCTACCCGCTCGACGTCGCCGAAGAGGCGCCGGTGGCCGTGGGGCAGTTCCCTTTACTGGTGCTCTCCCACGGCAATACCGGCAGCCCGCTGGCCTTGCATTACCTGGCCACCGCGCTGGCACGGCAGGGTTTTGTGGTCGTGGCGGTGGTGCACCCGGGGGACAACGCCCGCGATCACAGTCGCCTGGGTACCTTGAGCAACCTCTATGGCCGGCCGCTGCAAGTCAGCGCCGCGATCACGGCTGCCCGTGACGACGCGCTGCTTGGGCCCTACCTGAATGATGGCAAGGTAGGTGTCATCGGCTATTCGGCCGGGGGCGAAACGGCGCTGATCGTCTCGGGTGCGCAACCCGACCTGGACCGCCTGCGCCAGTACTGCCTCGAGCGCCCCAGCGATGGCGACGCCTGCAAGACCCATGGCGTGCTGATTGCCGACCGCAGCGAGCTGGCACCGAAGGCCGATTCACGGGTGGGCGCGGCGATGCTGATGGCGCCGCTGAGCCTGCTGTTTGGCCGCCATGCGCTGGCCAGTGTGCACATCCCGGTGCTGATCTACAGCGGCGACCGCGACCAACTGGTGGCTGTGGACCGCAATGCCGAAGCGTTAGCACGCAAGCTGCCAGTCACACCGGATTACCGTCTGCTGGCCGGCGCAGGGCATTTCGTGTTCATGGCGCGCTGCGACGAAGAACAACACGCCCGCATGCCGGCGCTGTGCAAGGATGCCGAAGGCGTTGACCGCCGCCATATTCATCACTCGTTGCAACGCGACACCGCAGCGTTCTTCAGCCAGGCCCTCAGCGCACCGCTACCGGATGAGCGCTCAGCTGCGTCGGCTGCGCCGCGCCAGAAGCAGCGTTAAGCCAACGCCTGCCAAGGCGAGCAGGGCGGCAACGCAGAAGATAGAGGCATAGCCCAGGTGCACTGCCACCGCGCCCATCACCGGGCCGGCAATGGCCAAGGCCATGTCGAAAAACACCGCGTAAGCCCCCAACCCAGCGCCGCGGCTGCTGCTAGGCACCTGCTTGATGGCCTCTACACCCAGTGCCGGGTACACCAGCGACAAGCCGAACCCTGTGAGCCCGGCACCTGCCAACGCCCAAGGCGGCGAGGGTGCCAGCCACAGCAGCCCCAGGCCAATCACCTCGGTGGCCATGCACACCACTGCCACGTTGTATCCGCCAAACCGGTTGACCGCATTGACGAACAACAGCCGCGAAATGATAAAGCACACGCCGAAGGCGCTCAGGCACCAGGCTGCACCGGCCCAGCCACGTTCCAGGTAATAGAGGGTGACGAACGTGGTCAGCGTGCCATAGCCGATCGACGCCAATGTCAGCCCCAGGCCACAGGGCGCAACGCGGCCGAAGGCAGACCAGAAGGGCAGCCGTTCGCCCCGTACCACCACCACGTCCGGGCGTTTGCGCAGCACCAGCATGGCCAGCAGCGCCAGCACCAGCAAGGTTGGCCCCAGCACGCTGAAGTCCAGGCCATCCACCGCCAGCACACCGACCGGTGCACCAATGGCGATGGCGCCGTAAGACGCGATACCGTTCCACGAGATCACCCGGGCGGTGTGCTCCGGTCCAACCTGGCTGATGCCCCAGCTCAAGGTGGCCACGCCGATCAGCCCTTGGGCGATGCCCAGCAGCAGGCGCCCGCCCAGCAATAGCGCCAGGCTCAGTAACGGCACGCTCAGGGTCCAGGCCGACAACAGCGTCAGCACCCCGCAACTGGCAATGCCGAGCAAGCCGAAACGAATCGCTTGCTTGCCGCCCAGCGTGTCCGCCACCCGCCCGGCAAAGGGGCGGCTCAGCAGGGTGGCCAGGTATTGCAGGCCAATCGTTATCCCGGCGACAACCGCGCCGAAGCCCAACTGGTCATGCACATAGCTGGGCAACACCGCAATCGGCAGGCCGATGCAGAGGAAGGCAATGAACGTGTAGAAGACGATCGACAGGATCTGCAGGGTGATGTTGGAGGTATTGCTGGCGGGGGCGGGCTGTTGCGCGGTCATGGGCTCTTTCGCGGGCGGGCGGTTGGGCGTTGTTTCATCATGGCCGTTGCGCGAAGGAAATGAAAGCAGGCTAACGAATTATTCCGGGTGAATGAACCATCCATGGGATCCGCCTGGTCAACTCAACGCGACCAGGCGGAGCGCACTACATCAGACTACGACGCCCTGGCTACGCAGGTAGTCGTCATAGGTGCCGCTGAAGTCCACGACACCGTCCGGCGACAGCTCGATGATGCGGGTGGCCAGCGAGGACACGAACTCGCGGTCATGGCTAACGAACAGCAGCGTGCCTGGGTAGTTTTCCAGCGCCAGGTTCAGTGCTTCGATCGATTCCATGTCCAGGTGGTTGGTCGGTTCGTCCATCACCAGCACGTTCGGTTTTTGCAGGATCAGCTTGCCGAACAGCATGCGGCCTTGCTCACCACCGGAAATCACCTTCACCGACTTGAGGATCTCGTCGTTGGAGAACAGCATGCGCCCAAGGGTGCCGCGAATCACCTGCTCACCGGAGGTCCACTGGCCCATCCAGTCGAACAGGCTCAGGTCGTCCTCGAAGTCGTGGGCGTGATCCTGGGCGTAATAGCCCACTTCGGCGCTGTCGGTCCACTTCACCGAGCCCGCATCCGGCGTCATTTCGCCAACCAGGGTGCGCAGCAGGGTGGTCTTGCCGATACCGTTGGGGCCGATGATCGCGACGCGCTCGCCAGCTTCGACAGTGATGTCGAAGTTCTTGAACAGAACCTTGTCGTCGAAGGCCTTGGCCATTTTTTCGACCACGACGGCCTGACGGTGCAGCTTCTTGGTCTGCTCGAAGCGGATGAACGGGCTGACCCGGCTCGACGGCTTGACCTCGGCCAGCTGGATCTTGTCGATCTGCTTGGCGCGCGAGGTGGCCTGCTTGGCCTTGGAGGCGTTGGCCGAGAAGCGGCTGACGAAGGTCTGCAGCTCGGCGATCTGGGCTTTCTTCTTGGCGTTGTCCGACAGCAACTGCTCGCGCGACTGGGTCGCGGCGGTCATGTACTCGTCGTAGTTGCCTGGGAACAGGCGCAGCTCACCGTAGTCCAGGTCGGCCATGTGAGTGCAGACGCTGTTCAGGAAGTGCCGGTCGTGGGAAATGATGATCATGGTGCTGTTGCGCGCCGTGAGGATCGTTTCCAGCCAGCGGATGGTGTTGATGTCCAGGTGGTTGGTCGGTTCGTCGAGCAGCAGCACGTCCGGGTCCGAGAACAACGCCTGGGCCAGCAGCACACGCAGCTTCCAGCCCGGCGCCACTTCGCTCATCGGGCCGAAGTGCTGGTCCAGCGGAATACCCAGGCCCAGCAGCAGTTCACCGGCACGCGATTCGGCGGTGTAACCGTCCATCTCGGCGAATTCGGTTTCCAGCTCGGCGACGGCCATGCCGTCTTCCTCGGTCATTTCTGGCAGCGAGTAGATACGATCGCGCTCGGCTTTGACCTTCCACAGCTGGCCGTGGCCCATGATCACCGTATCGATTACGGTGAATTCCTCGTAGGCGAACTGGTCCTGGCGCAGCTTGCCGAGGCGGGTGTTCGGCTCGAGCATGACCTGGCCACCGGACGGCTCAAGGTCGCCGCCGAGGATCTTCATGAAGGTCGACTTACCGCAACCGTTGGCGCCGATGAGGCCGTAGCGGTTGCCGTTGTTGAATTTGACGGAAACGTTTTCAAACAGCGGCTTGGAGCCGAACTGCATGGTGATGTTGGCGGTAGAAATCAAGTGCTTGTCCTGCGGGGGTTCCAGAGGTGTATTTAGGCCCTCGTGTCAGTTTTGGGCCAATTTTGGGCCAATTCGACGCGGGGCGGCAGCTTCTCCAGCTCCCTCCAGTCCGAGGAGGAGCTGATCCATTTCGCGTAGGTAGAGAGCAACATTCCAACGCTATGGCCGAGCTGATTCGCGATGAACGCAGGGTTCATCCCAGGCATCAGGCACAGGGTTGCGTAGGTGTGGCGGGTGTCGTACTGACGGCGATCACGGATGTCCAGCGCTTGAGCGCTGATTTGAATGGGCGGATTGTAACACTTGGATCGCAGCTCCACAGCCCACCTTTGCTTGGTTGGACCACGAAAGGGCTGGCAGGGGGCACGGACTTGCACGCCATGCGTTGGAGCGTTGTGAACTGCAGGGCTTGCTTGATGGCGTTAAGGGCCCGCTCGTCGAGTAGGCTGCCCGGTGATGAGGGAGAGCACCGGTGCCTTTTTAAAGTGTTTACGTGAGAAGCGGTACGGCCGCCTATTCTGCAAAGGTCTGCCCTCGCGTAAAAATACGCGAGGGCAAACCCTAGATAACTAGAACCAACCTGAAATTAAGTGCGAAACATCAGAGAAGAAGTAAAGATCCTTGGGCTGATCGAGTATTGGGGCACCCCTGGAGCTACGTGCGGTGCCTAGAATGAATGGCTTTTTCAGCGCTTGGCCCGCCGAGCTTGACGATAAATGCTGAGGTGCTTGCGGGCGGCGCCTAGGCACTGTACGAACAGTTTTGTGGGAGCGGGCTCGCCCCGCGATGGAGTGCGAAGCGCTCCTGTACCCGGTATCGACTAGCGTCAAAGTCGCCGCGAATTCAGGCTTTGCTGCCGCGTTGCGGCAGATCGCGGGGCAAGCCCGCTCCCACAACGATGGATGGCCATACTTTTCGTACAAAACCTAATCTATTTGGTTAGGCTGGCTGCACTGAATAATGAAAGCGGGCTTATCCTCGGATCACCTTAAGGCGCGCCCGCCCAGCGTCCGTGATGGCGTTTTCGCCTTCATCGCTGATGCGGTAGCGACCGGACACTGACTGTGTAATGGTGAACCTCACCAGTCCGCTTTTGGACAAAGCCTCACCCACTTCAAAGCTCATTGCACGCTCTAGGTCGAAGATTTTTGTTTCTCCGATTTTATAGCGGGCAAACGCAATCAGCGCCGAATCTATCGCCGCTTGGTCTATCACCTCAACACGCATTTGACCTCCTGGTCTGAATCGCCCAGGTCCTTGCGGTTAACGGACCTGGAAGTTCGTAGAATGCGCAACGCTACTACGGAGCCGGGCGTGTTAGTTACTGGCTTTGCGTCCATGCTGGATGGGTGGCCAGTCATGATCGTTAGTTTTAGTCTGCGTGCGGCGCTGCAGTGTCCGTTAACGACATCTCTTTTGGAAACACGTTGATAAACGCACTAATAGCAGGCTTATCGTCATCATCGATATTGATCTTCGGTGTTTGCGACGATCGACTGATGTCCGTTGCAAAATTAGCGGCCCTCAGCGCACGTTCGATTTGCTGGCTTCCCGGGCTGTCATACAGCACTGCCTGAACGCCCGTGGCCTCTTTGGTGAGCATCAACTGCTTTATTTGTACCCGCACGCCCGCTTTGGTCAGGGCAACGGCGATCTGCTTGGAGAACGCCAACGCTTCGTCGTCGTTTCTGACGATATTGAGCAGTACGGTTGGGGCTACTTTGTCTTTGGCGAGCGCTGCCGCCAATGCCTGGAACGCGGCCTGTGCCTGCGCTGTCAGCTTTCTGGGCCGCAGGCGATGTTCAATGGCCTGGCGCTCTTTTTTCGCGGCGTCCAGTTGTGCCGTCAACGCCGCGTTCTGTTGCAGGAGCTCTTCGATTTTCAACTGGGACTGGGCGGCGGACTGGTTGGCTGTGGCGATCAGTTGGCTGGCCTCGGCCATGGACCTGTCTGACTCGCTACTTTGCACCTCGGACGTCAGGTGCGCCAAGATGACCGCGCAGGCCGAGACTAAGGCGGCAATGATGGCGGTTGTTGTAGCAATGCTGTGAATAAGGCTGGCGTTATCTGCTGAAATTTCTGGCATTAGCGTGCTCTTGAAATTTAGTTTCCATGATTTTGCGTTTTTGATTTCGCGGCAGATTGCCATAAATTCACCGTGCAAGCGACCTCTGGCGTCGACTGTCGGTGCTTGATTTGGCATGACGTGATGGCCTGCGTAGGCAAACGAATAACGCTTTGTTTACAGGTGATTGCCAGTTGTCCGATTCAGCTCACATTTCGACTGAGTACAGTTGCGCGCCGTTTGCCTTTGGCTATGGTGGCTTTAGGTATACAACTAAAGTCGTAGGAGGGGCGACATGCGGATTCGCGGCGACGTTTTCTGGGGCTGGGCTGACCCAACGCTTCACCATCGGACTCACGACGAAACGTTAAGTGACGGCAGCTACATCGATGTCCAGGTGCGACTGTCGCGAACAGGCAATACGCAGATGTTCATCGGGGTTTATGCCCCCAGTGGCATGGCCATTCATGAAGAAGCATTCGATTCGCGCCCAGGCGAATCAATGACCCGTGCCTTGGCGTGGGGCGTGGGCAGGGCGCGGCGGATAGCAAGCGATGCGATTCCCGTGACCGAACAGTTCGCCTGCGCTAAGTAGCGAGCTCTGAAGGTTGCCGTGGGTTGGGCGTGGGTCAGGTCTCATCCTTGATCTTTGCTGCGACGGACCTCAACTCACTGGCAACCCCATCGATGGACTTGATATGAGCGCGTACATCGATCTCGCTGTCTGAGGTCGCCCGCGCTTCCATGAACTTGGCGTGCCCGGTCATGGCTTTGCTGAGTTCATTCAGGTGGTCGGCGGTTTTGACGAGATCGGCTTTGATGGTATGAAGCGGTTCCATGAGCGTGAGTGCGTTCCTTGAAGTGTGCGTCTACAACCCTGTCCGGCTGTTCAGCGAAGCGTGCGTGACATCAGCCACTGCAGGTTGCCCCACGCCTCGAACTGCTCAATCACCGTCCAGCCACGCTTGGCATAGTAAGCCTGTTTATCATGGGTGTGCAGGTACAAGGTTTCGAGTCCGGCAGTGCGCGCATGGGCACATAGGCGCTCAATCAGGTCCTCGGCGATACCGGCTCCTCTGGCTGTCGGGTCAACGAACACGCAGGCAAGCCAAGGGCCGAGGTCCGGACGGGAAGGCAGGTCTTGGGCTGCTAGAGCGGCTCCGCCCAACAACTGGCCTTGCTCCAGGGCAATCAGGCATTGCCAGTCACCATTGCCCTGGCCTTCTGCGAACTCGTGCTGCCATCGCGAGAGGTCGATGCCGTCGAACTCATACGTGAATTGCTGATGAATCCACTGAGCGAAGGCGTTGCAATGGTTCATGTGGTTCGCGAGCCAATCAAACTGAGGCATGGGCATCCTGCACGGTAGTACCTGTTCAGCGCATCATGACACAACCAGCAAGTGGACACGCAAGTGAAGCTTTTCATGCTAAGGCTGGTCAGTGTCCGGCTTGCCGCCTTCGTTACTTTGCACCTGCAAGACTGAGCCTTTATCGTCCGTTGCCAACAAGGCACTTTGTGCATTGTCAGTGTGCAGTTCTGCATGCGCGATGTTTGCTACACCCCGAAAGATACCGCGGCTTTCTTCATCTGTTTTCACTGTGCTCAGGTTATCACCCTGGTAGAAAAAAAGCGTGCGAGTGGGTGGCATGTGGAGCGCTCCTTGTGGTGCTTCAAGATAATGTGTATCCGCACGGCCACTCTCTACCCGCTTCACGGCTTTGGCTACTAGCAGAATTAACAGGTGCCCGCTTTAGTGAAACTTCAATAGAATGTTCACTCATAAGCAAAATGCACCACGACCTTGGTTGATTGGAACCAAGTTGCAACGCTGGGTAGAATGCCCCGTATCCCTAATGGTCAATTGCAAATGCCTACATTTCGTATCTTTGTTTGCACCTTGTTGACTGCCAGCCTTGCCGGTTGCGCAACACCGGGTAACCCCACAGCCAGTAAGCTGACCTCCAAAACCCCTGCACAATATGCCGCCTGTGTAATGCCCAAGTGGCAAGCACTGGCGCCCCTCGCCAACCAGAAATCGATCGCCCACGGTTATCGATTGACCGCGCCAAGCGCAGTGGCCTCCGACGATGTCCTCGAGGTGGTTGAGTCGCGCGACGGCAGCCGCGCCACGTTCTACAAAGGCAGCTTCCTTTCGGGCGACAAACTGCGCCAGGCTGCAAGAGAGTGCCTGGAGTAAGCTCAGTAACCTGAGTCGCCCATGGTCGCCGGCTTGTCAGTCAGTTAAGCGTCATCGGCGGTGAATGGGGCTGCTGTGCAGCCCATCGCAGCGGCCCCCTTGGCCGTAACTGACCGGCATTAATCGGGGCAGGGTCATGAGGTGAGTCCGCAAGTACTCCACACGTCATTTGAGCGCACCCGCTTCGGCGACTTCCCCTCAGCGTGCTTCGAGTTTTGTGTTCATCCGCTGGCATTGCACTTCTGCATCGGTCCTGTTCGGGTAACTGGGTTTGAGCCGCTCCTTCGCCAAGTTGTCGTAAATGTCGAACCCGCCGCATACGGTGGCTGCGTAGTACCGGCTACCGACGCGGAAAGACTCCTTTTCGATGGGTACCGCCGGAACGATAACGAATCTTGGTTGCATGTTTCGTGCCTCCCCAGGCAGAGACCTAAGTATTAGTCGGGCAGTTGGTAACCATCAAGCAGGCTCATGGGCAAGCGACGAATAGCCCGGTGCGTGACACCGCTTCCAGTACGCCCGTTCGTCGGTGCAATGGGGGCAAAGCGCCTGCCAGACCTGCAGGCGGGTGAACAACGACCGGGAGTACGGGTCTGTAGAAACACTGCGCTTATGTGGAGAAGGGCGCTGTCATTACTTCCACTTTTGGACAGATTTAGACCCAGCAGTCGCTTTGTGTAAGGTTTTTGTAAAAGCGTCCGTTGTGCATACAAGGACCGGTATCGTGTTTTGTACTGTCCAGTCCAAAGTAGCAAACGATGAACACACTTCCGTCGCAGCCCAGTGCTGAACGCGGGGCGTTCTCCAGTTTCGAGGCGTGTCGCAATACCCAGCAAGGCCCCGTGGTGATTCTGGCCTCGGGTGCTTCAGCCAGGCATTTCCCGCTGGCTGATTTTGCCCACCTGCCCATCATCGCCATGAACGGTTCAGTCGCCATGACAGCAGAGCATGGCGTGAAACCGTTTTTCTACGTGTGCACCGACAAAAGCTTCGGCCTGCAGCAACCTGATCTGTTTGCCACCGCCCTGCGTGACAGCCAACGGCTCGCGCTGTGGCCAGAGCAATTCGAGGGTGCCGACATACCAGCTGCCAGCGAATGCTATGCCTTGCACAAGGCGCACACACCCGGCCTGCTCGACGGTGTGCGCGGGCACGGTGACAGTTGCGTCTGCAGCCGCGCACTGTGGAGCAAACGGGCACGGTCGATCGCCTTCAGCAAAGACTTGTCGCAGGGTTTTTTCGATGCCCGCACAGTCGCCTACGTGGCGCTGCAACTGGCTTATCACCTGGGGTTCGAAGAGGTGCTGCTGGTGGGGGTCGACCTTGACCAGACGGTGGGGCGCTTCTACGAGACCGAAGAAGGGCAACATTCACCGTGCGGCCTGGACCAGCATTGGGACAGCCGCATCCTGCCGTCACTGACATTGATGGCGCGGCAAGTGGTCAATGAGCATTTTCACGTCTACAACCTGTCGGCGGCGTCGCGCATCCCGGCCGAACTGATCCCCAAGGTCAACCTGTCAGAAGCCAGGCGGATTGCCGGCTGTGGGATTGGTTGAGCAAGAAAGCGGGTGCGTGTGGCCTTGCGCCTGCGTAGAGTGCGCTGACCATCTCGCACCCTGCAGGAGCCCCCAATGTCCAGCGCCTTCACCTTCATGCAATCCCCCGTTGGCACGCTGACGCTGGTCGCCCGCGGCGAACGGCTGGCAGCCGTGCTCTGGGAAGAGGAGCGGGAAAACCGCGTGCGGCTCGGTGAGCTCCACCGAGATGACCGGTGCCCAGTCCTGCTGGACACCGCCCGCCAGCTGGGCGAGTACTTTGCCGGTACGCGGCGACGCTTTGACCTGGCGTTGGATTTTGTCGGTACGCCGTTTCAGCGCGAGGTGTGGGCTGCATTGCTGACCATCCCTTTCGGTGAAACCCGCAGTTACGGCGACATTGCCCGGCAGATCGGCAACCCCAGCGCAGTCCGTGCAGTAGGCGCGGCCAATGGCCGTAACCCGATCTCCATCATTGCGCCGTGCCACCGGGTAATTGGTGCTTCAGGCAACCTCACCGGCTTTGCCGGAGGGCTTCAGGCGAAGCAATACCTGCTGGCGCTGGAAGGCAGAGAAAGCCTGGCATTGGCGCTCTGAGTCAGGCAAACCTAAAAGATCCAGCTGGCGACCAGGCAGGCCACCAGCGCCAGCGCTGATCCGGCCATCAAGGTGTACTGCCGGTGGGCCCGCCGTGCATGGGGCCGGACCTCTCGCAAGTATTCGCCAGGGGTGGGCGCACCCGGTCGATGGCGCAGGCCTTCGGCGATTTCGGCCAATTGACCCTGGATCAACAGCCCGACCAGGTAATGCGTGGATGCGTAGCTCGCCAGCGTCAACAACAGATACTTCACGCAGTCAGCACCCTCAGTGGCACAGCGGTCGCGCTGGAGTGGGTGGTATCCAGCAGAATCAGCCCTTCGCAGGTGTCATCCAGGCTGGCCAGCAGCCGACCCTGGCTATCCCAGGCCGCAGACCCACCTGCGCCGATGAACGTATCGGCAGGCCCCACGCAGTTGGCCAACAAGACGGTAAGGCCCAGCGTGCGAGCGACCTCCGGGTAATGCTCGTAGCCCTCACCAATGCCCTTGGCCGTTTTCGCCACACTGGCCAGGTACACCTGCGCGCCCTGTGCCCGGGCCTCTGCAGCATGTTCAATGAACATCGACTCGTAGCAGATGGCAGGCGCTACCCGGTGCTTGGCCACCTCGAGTACCAAGGGTTGATCGCCGGCGGCGAAGTAGGGCAGTTCATCGCCGTGCAGGCGCCGTTTGGCATACGCCTGGCGGGGCATGCCTGGGCTCAGGATCGGCATGCCGATGCGAATGCCGTCAGGCGTTGGCAAGGGCAGGCCCACGGCGACTGTGAGAGCATGTTGGTCGCACAGTGCCTGCAGTGGCTCCAGCCGTGGGGAGGATAACGGCAGGGCGAGCTGGCGGGCCAAGGTCGGCTCATAGCCGGTCAGTGACAGTTCAGGAAACACCACCAGCTCAGCACCCAGCGCCGCAGCCTGCTCGATGCAATACAGGTGACGCGCAAGGTTGCCCTGAATATCGCCTTTGAGCGACGCCAGTTGCACGGCGCAGATCTTCATCAACAGCTCCTTCCCTGGTACGAGTCAAGGGCCGAGCATACGCCTGGCCGCAACACCTGTACCAGTGAAGGGTTTTTCAGGAAGCCGAGTGCGGTGCGAAGCGCTGGCGGAACCAGTCGTTCAGCATGGCCTTTTCGGCATACAGGCGGTCGCTGCTGCTGGTCACGCGCCCTGGGCGGCTGAGGTACATCTTGTCGCTGACCCGTTCCTGCGCTTGCTGGGCAGGTTTGCCGGGCTGGCTGAGGGTGTAGCTGAGGTCGATGGTCGGCCAGGTGATTTCGCGCATGAAGCGCACATCGTAGGCATTGCTGTGCCAAGGCTCGAAGCGCCCGGCCAGGTCGATGTCACGGATGTCGATAACCAGCTGCTGGTCTGCTTGCAAGTAACGCTGGCCGAGCTTCTGCAGGTACTCGGTCAGGGCCTTCATGATATAGGCATCGGCACCCCGTTCGTAGCCGGCACTGTCGAGGCTGGCATCGCGAAATTTTTCGGGATGGTCGAATCGCACCTCGACCTGCGCAGCCGGAGCACCTTGTGCCATGCTGTTCAATGACAGCGCCACGAGCACGGCACACACGAGGGCGGTACGCATGATGCACCTCCAAGGTGAAAGACGTGTCCTTTTATTCTACGCCTGCCATGACAGCACCCACAGAGGAAGTTTGTAATGAGTCGGTTTCGGCGGGTAGCCGCCAACCCCCTGGGTCGAGACCTGGCGGTGGGTGATATCCACGGGCACTTCGGGCGCCTTGTTCGGTGCCTGCAAGCGGTTGGGTTCAACCCCGCAGTGGACCGCCTGTTCAGCGTCGGTGACCTGGTCGACCGCGGTCCGCTCAGCCACGCGGCACTGGCATGGCTGGACTTGCCCTGGTTTCATGCCGTGCAGGGGAACCATGAGGCGCTGGCGGTTACCTACCTGCGCGGTGGCCGGCTCGACCTGGAGATGTACCACGCCGCCGGTGGTGGCTGGTTTCTTGAGCTGCCCAAGGCTGAGCAGCGGCGCTTTGTCGAACGCTTCGAGCAATTGCCGATCGGTATGGAAGTTGAAAGTGCAGCGGGCCTGATCGGTCTGTTGCATGCCGACAGCCCATTCGCCGATTGGCCCGTGTTACGTAGCTGGTTGGAACTGGATGACGACCCCGAGGTACGCGAAGTCTGCCAATGGTCGCGGCGCCGGCTGAAGGAGGGCGACACCCGGCCTGTGCACGGCATCCGTGCCTTGTTGGTCGGGCATACACCCGTGCTGCAGGTCAAACAGCTGGGCAATGTCTGGCACCTGGACACCGGCGGCTGGGCCAGCGGCCATTTCAGCCTGCTCGACCTGGCGACCCTTGAGCTGGTCAGCCCCGCGCAAGGTGCACAAGCAACGCCCCGGCCAACACCATCAGCATGACCCCCGAAGCCCGCTCCAGCCAGGGCAAGGCGCGGGCGAAGCGCTGCAACACGCGCTGGTTGCCGATGGCCACGGCGACCAGCAGGTCCCAGAGCAGCACGATGCAGAACATCCAGCCCGCATACACCAGCTTCCAGCCGACACTGCTGCTGGCGACCATGCTGGCGAGGCTGGCGTAGAACAGCGCGTTCTTGGGGTTGAGAATGCCCGACAAAAAGCCCATCGCCAGGCTGCGCCACCCACCTGGTACAGCGCCATTGCCGGCCACTGCGGCCAGGTTGGAATGCCCGGCGTAGCGCAAGAATTGTGTGCCGATGTACAAGAGGTAGGCCGCACCGGCCAGCTGCAAAGCCATGAACAACGTGCTGCCTTCACGCAAAATCGACAGGCCAGTAAAGGCCATGGCGATGAAGGCGCCATTGGCCAACGCGATACCCAGGCACGCGCCGCTGGCGGTGCGCCAACCGCCACTGATGGAGGTGCGAGCAACCAGGAAAAAGTCCGGGCCGGGTGACAGCAGGGCTAGGAAGTGGGCGAGGGCGACGATCAGGAACTGCTCCATGGGCGAGACGACTCTGGCAGGGAAAGCCGCAGTCTGGCGTCGAGCCTGGAGCCCGTATTGAAGATTATTGCGCGGGGCCTCAATGGCCTCGGTATTGCCCGGGCGTTACGCCCACGTGCGCCTTGAACACCCGCTGAAAGTGGCTTTGGTCGGCAAACCCAAGCTGGTAGGCGACCTCTGCCAGCGCCAGGCCCTGGTTCAACAGAAGCCGACCGCGATTGACCCTGGCGTTGAGCAGGTAGGCATGGGGCGTCAGTCCGGTGGCTGCGCGAAACGCCCGAATCAGTTGATAACGCCCCAATCCCGCTTCCTGGGCCAGCAACGTCAGGCTCAGTTGCGCAGGGTCCTCAGCCTCGATCCGTTCGACCAGGCCACTGAGCAGGGAGGCGCCCAGCGCCGGTGCCGCCTCCAGCGTCGGGTGCGCGCAGAAGTCCTGGTCCCCCATGAAGGCAATCAGCGCCGCCTCTTTCTCGCCGTTGCTCGCACTGGAGAACAGCAAGGCATTCAGCGCGCAGAACTGGCCGTACAAGGCGGGCACATGGCTGATACGTGCTGGTTCACCCGCCTGCGCACCGCGCAGCCCAGACTCCAGGCGCAGTTGCGACAGCCAGTCGGCATCCACGTGCAGCATCTGGTAGCTCCAGGCCTGGCCAGGCGCCGGATTGCACGCATGCACACGCTTTGCCGGGACCATCACCAAGGTGCCGGGTGTCAGGCGTTGCTGGCCACCGCTTGCGCCGGTAAACAGGCTGAAGCCGGCATCCACTGCGCCCATGGAAAAGGTCGGATGGCTATGCGCCTTGTAGCAGGCGCGGCTATGGCAGGCGCGGCGGCTTTCGACGAAGGGCAGGGCAGTATCGCGCCAGACGCGGGCTTGTGAGCGGGGCATGAAAAGGGTCCTCGACAGGAGCAAAAGCTTACCAGTAGCAAGGGACCCGTACAGTTTTTTCGGCTGGCTGTAACTTGACCCTGTGTGCGTCTGCGGTCGAAATAAGCGCTTGATGTCAGAGGACAATAAAAATGGATCTTGCCAGTTTGCTGCTGTTCATCCCCGCGTGCTTCGCCCTCAACATGGCGCCCGGGCCCAACAACCTGCTGTCGTTGCACAATGCCAGCCGCTACGGCCTGCGCACGGCCTGCGTGGCCGGCGGCGGGCGCATTGTTGCTTTCAGCGGCATGATTGCGCTGGCGGCCATGGGCCTGGCGGTGGTGCTGCATACCAGTGAATACCTGTTCCTCGCTATCAAGGTGATTGGTGCTGCCTACCTGTTCTACATTGCCTGGCAGTTGTGGCGGGCCCCTGTTGGTGAAGCCGTGGTGGCGGGTGATCACCCACGCGGCACCTGGCGCCTGGCGCGGCAAGAGTTCTGGGTGGCGGCGGGCAACCCGAAGGCGATCCTGATCTTCACGGCCTTCCTGCCGCAGTTCGTTTCGGTCGGTGGTGCGACCCCGGTCAGTGAGCAGTTCTTGTGGCTGGGGGTGCTGTTCCTGCTGCTGGAGTGGGCCGCCATCGCCATCTATGCGGGCCTTGGCGCCTATATGCAGCGCTGGTTCAGCCAGCCTGGGCCGCGTCGGATGTTCAACCGGGTCAGCGCCTCCTTGCTGGGCTGCGCTGGCCTCGGTCTGCTGGCAGCGCGCCGCTAGAACTGCCAGCGCACACCCAGGTTCACGCCGCTGGCTTCCTGCTGGCGGCTGTCCAGGTTGGCGCTGTACTGCACACCGCCGTGCAGGCTAAGCGCTTCACTCACTTGCACGACCACACCGCTTTCAAGTTGCACCGAGGTGTAGCGGTAGTCGGTCTTGATCGTGTCGAGGTCATCGAACGTCAGCGTGTCGCGGCCACCGTCGCCGTGCCACAGGTTGACCTGCGCATAGGGTTGCAGCAGGCGTCCACGGGTGCCCGTGAAGGTGCCTTCAAGGCGCGCACCCAAGCGCGCGGTCAGTTCAACCTGGGCGTCATGGCTGACGCGCGAGACGCTGTCACGGGCGGTGTCCAGCGAGACCTTCTGGGCGATCAACTGGGCTTGCGGCTCCACGGCCCAGCGTTGCGACAGGACGATGGGGTAGCCGGACTCCAGTGACGCTGTCCAGGCATGGCCCTTGATGTTCAGCTTGTCACCACGGTGCGAGCGCGCCCGGCCATCCAGGGCGGTGTACTGCAGTACGGCATCGAGGTACCCGCGCTGCGGCCCGACCAGTGTCCAGTAAGCGCCGACGCTGTCGCCATCGAGCTTCAGGTCACCGACGCTGCGGTCTTGTACGGCCAGGGCAAACCCTTTGACGTCGGCGTCCAGGCGACTGTGGCTGACATACACGCCGACCTGTTGGCGATAGCCGCTGTCATTGACCTTGGCATACACGTCCTGGCCGACCTTGAAGCCATACAGGTCACCGTCCAGGCTGGGGCTGACCGTGCCGGTCCATTGCTGGCGCAGCGTGCCGCCGTAGGCCTGGCCCCAGCTGGCGGGGAGCCCGCCTTGGCCGGTAAGCAACTGCTGATCGCCCTGGCGCTGGTGAAAGGTACCCAAGGCTTGGCGGGCGATGATCGCGGCGCCTCTGGGGGCAGCGGCGTACACCGGGACCTCGGGGCGGTACAGCGCCAAGGGCTTGCCCTGCACGGGCGCAGGCAGCTCAGCTTGCCCGGGCGCCGCCGCAACCACAGGCGGGGTCGCTGCCGGTTCGATCACGGGTGGCTCCCCCGGTTGCGGTGCAGGCGCCGGAGCGGGCGGGGCGACCACGTTAGAGCGCAGGTACCAGCTGTTTTCGCTGCCGGCCGTCACGCCACCCTTGAACAAGCGATAGTCGTAGGCACCGACCGAAAGCGTCTGGGTCTGTACGAAAGCGTCGTTCCGGCTGACAGCGCCTTCGCGGGCTTCGACCACTTGGATACCGTTTTGTGTGGTCAGCGCGCCTGCGCCACCCAGGTTATTGACCAGCAGGCCAGTGCTGCCAGCGATAACCCCGCGGCTGACGACCAGGCGGTCGGAGGCCGCGCCATCCCTGGCCAGCACGCTGTTCACGCGCAGGGTGCCGTTGTTGCCGGTGTAATCGCCTTGAATGCTCAGGCGCCCCTGGGCATCGTTGCCCCGTGACAGGTCTATCGTGCCGGCGTTTTCGACCGACACCTTGTTCCCGTTCTGGCTACTCACGATGCTGCCTTGGCGTGCGATCAGCGCGCTGCTCGCATCGATTGTGAAGCTGCCTGTACCGGTCGCGGGGAGGGTGTCGGTGCCTAGGTCGCCCAAGGTGAGGGTATCGTCAAGGGTGAATCGGCTGTCGTTGGTCAACGCCACGGATTCCCAGTTGGTGTATAACGCCCCGCGCGTCACCTGGCTGCGGTTGAACACCAGGGTGTCATTGCCAGCGCCACCGTCGACGCTGATGTTCAAGGCCTTGGCATTGAGGCTGTCGATTGTCGCTGAGTCATCGCCAATACCCATATCGACCCGGCCGCCGATGCTGCCGCCGGACCACGTGAAGGTGTCGTTGCCGGCGCTGGCGAGTACATTGCCCTTTAGCGAACCACCACTGATGGTAATGCGGTCCCGGCCGCCACTGGTGCTGATATTGCCGCCAATCGAGCCCCCGCGTAGCAGGATCTCGTCGTTGCCAAAGCCGCTCACCAGGTTGCCGTCAATCTTGGTTGCAACGGCGGTGTCCTGGGACATTTCGAATTCGTTGTCAGCGAGCTTCAAGTCGACTCGGCCTATCTGGCCGCCCGAAAAGACTGCATGATCGCCATCCTCGAACGCACCGATAATGCGCCCGCCCGACATTGTGAAATTATCGAACCCTTGGCCCTGGTTCAGCGACTGGACCGTGCCCCCGCTCATGGTGAAGGTATCGACCTGTTGGGTTTGCGAGATCGCCCCCAGGCTGTCGCCCGGCAAGACGGTCAGTGAATCAGGGTAGCCAAGCGTCGGCAGTACGAGCAGTGGCAACGCGGCAGGGGCAAGCAGGCGGTGATAACGCATCGGCAGGTCTCCGGGGCCTCAGAGGGGGACCACTACCTGACGCGGCGCTTAGGCGCACCACCTCGGCCCTGCCTGAGTTGTAGGGAAAGGCCTGACGTTGAACAACTGGCAATAATGCTAGGTGGCCTGTTGCCACCCTGACGCTGTCAGTCGCGGTAGAAGGTTTGCACCAGGTGGTAGCCGAACTTGCTCTTGATCGGTCCATGCACCACACGCAGCGGCTTTTTGAAGATGACCTGGTCGATGGCGCCGACCATCTGGCCGGGCCGTACCTCACCCAGATCACCGCCGCGCTTGCCCGACGGGCAGGTGGAAAACTTTTTCGCCAGCACGTCGAAGGCCTCGCCATTGGCGATGCGCTGCTTGAGCTTTTCGGCTTCGTCAGCGGTCTTGACCAGGATGTGGCGGGCTTGAGCTTTCATGGGACACCTGTGCTTCGGGGTAAAAAAAGGGCGCCATTATGCCTCATTGTGCAGCGCGTTGTGGTCGCGAAACTGCTCCAGCGCCTCCGGGTTGGCCAGGGCGTCGGTGTTTTTCACCGGCAGGCCATGAACCACATCACGTACCGCCAGCTCCACCAGCTTGCCGCTGATGGTGCGCGGTATGTCGTTGACCTGGGCAATCACCGCAGGCACATGGCGCGGCGTGGTGTACTGGCGTATCACCTGGCGAATGCGTTGGCGCAAGGCGTCATCCAGCTGCAGGCCGTCGCGCAGGCGCACGAACAGCACCACTCGTACATCGCCTTGCCAGTCCTGGCCGATGGCGACGCTTTCCAGCACCTCTTCGACTTTCTCCACCTGGCGGTAGATTTCTGCCGTGCCAATGCGCACCCCGCCAGGGTTGAGCACGGCATCGGAGCGGCCGTGGATGATCAGGCCACCGCTGGCGCGCTGCTCGGCGTAGTCACCCTGGGCCCACACCCCCGGGAACTGGCTGAAGTAGGCCGCGTGGTAGCGGCTGCCATCGGGGTCGTGCCAAAAGCCCAGCGGCATGGACGGAAACGGCTGCAGGCACACCAGTTCACCTTTTTCGTCATACACGCTTTGGCCTTGCGCGTTCCAGACCTCCACCGCCATGCCCAGCCCCTTGCACTGGATTTCGCCGCGATGCACCGGCAGCGTCGGGTTGCCCAGCACGAAGCAGGCGACGATGTCGGTGCCACCGGACATGGAGGCCAGGCATACATCGGCCTTGATCTTGCGGTAAACGTAATCGTAACTGTGCGGCGACAGTGGCGAGCCGGTCGACAGCAGCAGGCGCAAGCTGGTCAGGCGGTGCGTGGCGGCAGGCTCAAGGCCTTCCTGTTCGAGTGCGGCCAGGTACTTGGCGCTGGTGCCGAAGGCATGGATGCCCTCGGCATCGATCAAGTCCAGCAGCCGCGCTGGCCCGGGGTGGAAGGGCGAGCCGTCATACAGCACCAGTGTGGCACCTACCGCCAGGCCGCTGGCCAGCCAGTTCCACATCATCCAGCCGCAGGTGGTGTAGTAGAACAACACATCATCGGCCTTGAGGTCATTGTGCAGGCCGTGTTCCTTGAGGTGCTGCAGCAGCACCCCACCGGCGCGGTGGACGATGCACTTGGGTACACCGGTGGTGCCGCTGGAGTAGAGGATGCACAGCGGATGATCGAACGGCAGCGGGGTGAATCGAGGCATGCCTCCGGGCTGGAAAAAGCCCTCCCACAGGTCGACACGGGACGCGTGGAATTCGTCGGCGCGGGTCCCGCTGCGGGTATGGGGTACCACGATCAGTTGCTCAAGGCCTGGTAATTGGGCGCAGACCTGGTTGACCTTGTCGACCTGATCGATGACCTTGCCGGCATAGTGGTAACCGGCGCAGACGATCAGCAATTTGGGGCTGATCTGGCCGAATCGGTCGATGATGCCGTGCACGCCGAACTCAGGTGAAGCGCTGGACCAGATTGCGCCGAGGCTGGCGCAGGCCAGCATGGCGACCAGGGTTTCCCAGGTGTTGGGCATGATGGCAGCGATGCGGTCGCCCGGTTTCACACCGCAGGCCTCGAACGCCCGTTGCAGCCCCGCGACCTCGGCGGCCAACTGCGCATGGCTCAGCACTCGGCGCAGGCCGTCTTCGCGTACGGCGATCAATGCCGGGCGGTCGTCGCGCCGGCGCAGCAGGTGTTCGGCGTAGTTCAGGGTGGCGCCGCTGAACCACTGGGCATCGGGCATTTGCGGGCCTTCGCGCAGCACGTGGCTCGGTGGTTGGTGCCAGTTAACGTGAAAGTACTCGGCAAGGCTCTGCCAGAAGGCTGAGCGCTGCTCGATGCTCCAGCGGTGCAGTGCCTGGTAGTCGTTTAACTCGAGATTGTAGCGCAGGTTGACCCAGCGGCGAAACGCAACCATCCGGCTGGCCTCGATCTGCGCTGTGGAGGGGCTCCAGAGTACGTCGTTCATGGCGAACCTCCAGTGGTTGCGGGAGGGGGGAGGAGCAGCCTTGCGCTGCGAAGAGGCCAGTGAAAACACAGTAAATCTTCGCTGCTATTACTGGCCTCTTCGCAGCGCGAGGCTGCTCCTACCTGTCAGCGTGATGCGAGCTTCTTATTCCACTTTAGCCTTCTGCACGTCTTGCGAGGCTGACCACACGCGGTAGCGCACCTCGACGTCCTTGGGCACATACACCACCACTGGCAACTTGCTGTTGTAGCGCAGCATGAAGCCTTCGCCGACCACCGGCACGAACGCATCGGTCTTCTTGCCATCCGGGCAGGCCATCAGGGTGCTCGCAGGGCCGCCGACCTTGTCCAGGCGGTAGTAGCTGTAGCCCCAGCCTTCGAGCGTGCGTTCTTCGAGGCTGCCCGCCAGGCGTTGGCGGTTGCAGTCGACCTTGAGCGTCTTGCCCGCGAGAATTTCCAGTTTATAGGCCGACTCGTCAGCCTGGGCCGGCAGGTGGATGACCTGCCGGGTGAAGCCTTTTTCCGCCTCGGGATAGGGCGCGACATCCTTCAAGCTGGCAGCCATCGCCGGGGCGGCGGCAGCCAGGGTCAAGGTCAGGATCGCGGACAGTGGGAGTGGGCGCATGTAGGCCTCCTTGCAGTTGAAAAGGGTGCAAGACCATTGCCAGGTCGTGGCCGGCCCTCACTGGGCCAGCCAGCCACCGTCGACATTCCAGGCGGCACCACGGACCTGGCTTGCGGCCTCGCTGCACAGAAATAGTACCAGCTCGCCCAGGTGCTCGGGGGTGACGAAGGCCAACGAAGGCTGCTTCTCGGCCAACAGGTCGTGTTGTGCCTGCTGCGGGTCTACACCCTTGGCGGCGCGGTCGTCGATCTGCTTTTGCACCAGCGGGGTCAGCACCCAGCCCGGGCAGATGGCGTTGCAAGTGACATTGCTGGCGGCCGTTTCCAGGCCTACGACCTTGGTCAGGCCCACCACGCCATGCTTGGCCGCCACGTAGGCGGCCTTGCCGGTCGAACCGACCAGCCCGTGCACCGAAGCGATGTTGATGATCCGCCCCCAGTTGCGTGCGCGCATGCCGGGCAGGGCCAGGCGGCTGCCATGGAACACCGCCGACAGGTTGAGGGCGATGATCTTGTCCCAGCTCTCCACGGGAAATTGTTCGACCGGCGCCACGTGCTGGATACCGGCGTTGTTGACCAGAATGTCGACACCGCCGAATTCATGCTCGGCCACAGCGAACAGGGCCTCTATTTGCGCTACATCCGACAGGTCGGCGGGGTGGTGGATAACCTTCACGCCGTGGCTGGTAATGCTGGCGATGGCCGGCGCCGGGTCGCCAAAACCGTTGAGCAGGATGTTGGCCCCGGCACGGGCCAGCACCTGGGCGATGCCAAGGCCGATACCGCTGGTGGAACCGGTGACGAGTGCAGTCTTGCCTTTGAGGGTCATGCGAATGCTCCCAGTGCAGGTTGTGGGTCTCTTTGTAGGAACAGACTTGCGCTGCGAAGAGGCCGGTGAAAGCAGCTAAGATTTACAGGGTTTTCACTGGCCTCTTCGCAGCGCAAGGCTGCTCCTACAGGGGTCGTGCATTAACCACGTGGATCGAACGCTTCGCGCAGCGCATCGCCGATGAACACCAGCAGCGACAGAATCACCGCCAACGCGAAAAACGCAGTAAAGCCAAGCCAGGGCGCCTCCAGGTGCTGCTTGCCCTGGGTCACCAGCTCGCCCAGCGAGGCGCTGCCGGCCGGCATGCCGAAGCCCAGGAAGTCCAGCGCAGTCAGGGTGGTAATGGCCCCGGTCAACATGAACGGCACATAGGTCAGCGTGGCGTTCATGGCATTGGGCAGAATGTGCCGCAACATCACTTGGCTGTCTGGCAGGCCCAGCGCCCGCGCGGCTTTGACGTATTCCAGGTTGCGCCCGCGCAAGAACTCGGCGCGCACCACATCGACCAGGGCCAGCCACGAGAACAGCGCCATGATCCCCAACAACCACCAGAAATCAGGCTCGACGAAGCCGCTGAGGATGATCAACAGGTACAGCACCGGCAACCCCGACCAGACCTCCAGCAAGCGCTGCCCCAGCAGGTCGACCCAGCCGCCGTGGTAGCCCTGCAAAGCCCCGGCCGTCACGCCGATCAGCACGCTGACCAGGGTCAGGGCAAAGGCGAACAGCAGCGACACCCGGGTGCCGTACAGCACCCTGGCCAGCACATCGCGCCCCTGGTCGTCGGTGCCCAGCCAGTTGCTGGTACTGGGCGGGCTGGGGGTCGGCACTTGCAGGTCGTAATTAGGGGTGTCGGCACTGAAGGGGATGGGGGCGAACAGCATCCAGCCGCCCTGGCCCTCGATCAACTGGCGCACGTAGGCACTGCGGTAATCTGGCTGGAACGGCAATTGGCCGCCGAACTGCTGTTCGGTGTAACGCTTGAGCGCCGGGGTGTACAGCTCGCCCTTGTAACCCAGCAGCAAGGGCTTGTCGTTGGCCACCAGCTCTGCGCCCAGGCTCAGCAGCAATAGCGCTGCGAACAGCCACAGCGATACCCAGCCGAGGCGGTTGCGGCGAAAGCGTTGCAGGCGGCGGCGCGACACGGGTGAGAGCATCAGTTGGCCCTCGTGTCGAAGTCGATGCGTGGGTCGAGCAGGGTGTAGCACACATCGCCGATCAGACGGATCAACAAGCCCGCCAGGGTAAAGATGAACAGCGTGCCGAAGACCACCGGGTAGTCACGCGACACGGCGGCTTCGTAACTCATCCGGCCAAGGCCATCGAGGGAAAAGATCACTTCGATGAGCAGCGAGCCTGCAAAAAACACCGTGATCAGTGCCTGGGGCAGCCCGGCCACCACCAGCAGCATGGCATTGCGCAACACGTGGCCGTACAGCACGCGCCGTTCGCTCAGCCCCTTGGCCCGGGCGGTGACCACGTACTGGCGGGAGATCTCGTCAAGGAATGCGTTCTTGGTCAGCAGGGTCAGGGTGGCGAAGCCGCCGATCACCAGTGCGCCGACCGGTAGCACTAGGTGCCAGAAATAGTCGGCGACCTTGCCCAGCAGGCTGAGCTGGTCGAAGTTTTCCGACACCAGGCCGCGCACCGGGAACCAGTTCAGCGACGTGCCGCCGGCGAACAGCACGATCAGCAACAGGGCGAACAGGAACGAGGGCAGCGCGTAGCCGATCACGATCAGTGCGCTGCTCCAGGCATCGAAGCGGCTGCCATGGCGCACCGCCTTGCGGATGCCCAAGGGGATAGAAACCAGGTAGGTGATGAGCGTGGCCCAGAAGCCGAGCGACAAGGTGACCGGCAGCTTGTCGAGAATCAGGTCGGTGACCTTGGCCCCACGAAAGAAGCTCTGGCCGAAGTCGAGCCGGGCGTACTGGCTCAGCATCAGCCAGAGGCGCTCGGGGGCTGATTTATCGAAACCGTATTGGTGTTTGATCGCCTCGATCAGCTTGGGGTCCAGGCCGCGGGTGGCCCGTGACTCGCCATGCGCCACCTCGGCCCGGGCGCCTGGTGCGCCGCCGCCGATACCCTGCAGCCGCGCCACCGCTTGCTCCACCGGGCCACCAGGCGCCGCCTGGACGATCGCGAAATTGACCAGCAGGATCGCCAGCAGCGTCGGAATGATCAGCAACAGGCGCCGCAGAATATAGGCCGTCATGGTGAAGCCTTCAGGCGTTCGGCCATCTGCGCGTTGGTCAGCGGGGTAGGGCTGACTTCCCACCAGGTGTCGAGGCCTTCGTCATAGGTGGCCTGAACCTTGGGCAAGCCAAAGCGGTTCCACCAGGCCGTGGAGCTGCCGGGCGGGTAGTAGTTGGGGATCCAGTAGTAGTTCCACTGCAGCACGCGGTCCAGGGCATGGGCATGGCGCAGCATGTCGGCTTGCGTGCTGGCGCGTACCAGGCCGTCGATCAGGCTGTCCACTGCAGGGTCCTGCAGCACCATCATGTTGTTCGAACCGGGGTCGTGGGCCGCTGCCGAACCGAAGTAGTTGTACAGCTCGGCCCCCGGCGACAGCGTGACCGGGTAGCCGGTCACGATCATGTCGTAGTCACGCGCCATCAGGCGGTTGACGTATTGGGCCGAGTCGACATTGCGAATGTTCAGGGTAACGCCGATCTGCGCCAGGTTGCGCTTCCACGGCAGCAGCAGGCGCTCCAGGCCGGCCTGGCCGTTGAGGAAGGTGAATTCCAGCGGCTCGCCTTGGGCGTTCACCAGGCGGTCACCCTCGGGGTGCCAGCCGGCTTGCTGCAACAAGGCTAACGCTTGCAGCTGTTGCGTGCGGATGATGCCCGTGCCATCGGTGACCGGGGCCGTGAACACGCGGTCGAAGACCTCATCCGGCACCTTGCCGCGCAACGGCTCCAGCAGTTCGAGTTCGCTGGCGTCGGGCAATGCGCGGGCGGCCAGTGGGGTGTTGGAAAACACGCTCTGCTGGCGGATGTAGAGGTTGCGCATCATCTGCCGGTTGCTCCACTCGTAGTCCCAGAGCATGCCCAGCGCCTGGCGCACGCGGCGGTCGCGAAACGGCGGCTTGTCCAGGTTGAACACATAACCTTGGGCAACCTGCGGTTTGGCCGGGCCCAGGTGCGCGCGCTGCAGGCGGCCGTCGTCCAGCTGCGCGCCGTTGTAGCCGAGGGTGTAGGCCGTGGCGGAAAACTCGCGGTTGTAATCGTAGCCACCCCCTTTTAGCACCTGCCGCGCCACTTCGGTGTCGCCGAAGTATTCGATGCGCAGCGTGTCGAAATTGTAGCGGCCACGGCTGACAGGGAGGTCTTTGGCCCACCAGGTTGGGTCACGTTCAAAGCTGATGCTGCGGCCATTGTCGATCTGGCCGATGCGGTACGGGCCGCTGCCGACCGGTTTGTCGAAGCCGGCGCCGTTGGCGAAATCGCGTTGTTGCCAGTCATGCTCGGGCAGCACCGGCAGGCTGGCCAAGTCCAAAGGCAGGGTGCGGCCATGGGGTTGCCTGAAGTCGAAGCGCACGCGACGCGGGCCTTCGACGGTTACCCCAGCGACCTCGGCGAACTGGGTGCGGTACTTGAGGCTGCCTTTGCTCATCAGCAGCTCGAAGGTAAAGCGCACGTCTTCGGCGCGCACCGGCTTGCCGTCGGCGAAGGTGGCGCGAGGGTCGATCTCGAAGCGCAGCCAGGCATCGTCCGGGCCACGTTCCATGCGCCGGGCAATCAGGCGGTAGACAGTGTAGGGTTCATCGAATGAGCGCACGGCCAATGGCGCGTACAGCCAACCATCGACTTCGTTGACGCCGGTGCCTTTGTCGATGTACGGCAGAATATGGTCGAACTGGCCAATCTCCATGGCCGAGCGGCGCAATATGCCGCCCTTGGGGGCGTTGGGGTTGGTGTAGTCGAAATGGTGGAAGCTTTGGTTGTAGCGGGGGGCTTCGCCGTAGACAGTCAACGCATGGGTGGGTGCAGCGTGGGTGTTGGCGCAAAAGCACAGAAACAAAACCAGCCAGCCCAGGCGAAACAAGCCCTTGTAGGAGCAGCCTTGTGCTGCGAAGGCGTCAGCACGGTCAACGAAATTGCCCGGCCGGGCCACTTCACAGCGCAAGGCTGTTCCTACAGAGGCTGAGTCGTTCCAGAGGAACAACCTGGTATCAGTCCTGACGGCTGGTGACTTCCAGCAGGTGATAACCGAACTGGGTTTTCACCGGGCCCTGGACAACGTTCAGCGGCGCGCTGAAGACCACGGTATCGAACTCACGCACCATCTGGCCCGGGCCGAACGAGCCCAGGTCGCCGCCTTGGCGGCTGGATGGGCAGGTGGAATTGGCCTTGGCGACTTCGGCGAAATCGGCACCAGCTTCGATCTGGGCTTTCAGTTCGTTGCATTTGTCTTCGCTGCTGACCAGGATGTGGCGGGCGGTGGCACGTGCCATGGGTACTGCTCCTTAGGGTAAAAACGCAAGCCTAGCGCACTTGTTCGGGAAATGTCTCGCAAGGCTTGCTAGCGGCTTCCTACAGTTTATGTGCCGCCTCGCGCAACAGGGTTTCAGTTGACGCCCAACCCAGGCAGCCATCGGTGATCGACACGCCGTACTTCAGTGCGCCTTTGCCTAGGGACTGGCAGCCATCGAACAGGTGCCCTTCGATCATCACGCCGACAATCGAACGGTCACCGGCCACGCGCTGTGCCAGCACGTCCTCGAATACCGCGGGCTGCTGCGCTGGGTCCTTGCCGCTGTTGGCATGGCTGCAATCGACCATGATCCGCGCCTGCAACCCCACCTTGGCCAACCCCTGGCGGGCCTGGGCGATGCTCGTGGCATCGTAGTTCGGGCCTTTATGGCCGCCGCGCAACACCAGGTGGGTGTCGGGGTTGCCCAGGGTCTCGATGATGGCCGGGTAGCCCTGCGCATCCATGCCGAAATGGCGGTGCGGGTGTGCGGCGCTGCGCATGGCGTCGCAGGCGATGCCGATCCCGCCGTCGGTGCCATTCTTGAAGCCCACAGGCAGTTCCAGGCCACTGACCATTTCACGGTGCACCTGCGACTCGGTGGTGCGTGCGCCGATCGCGGCCCAGCCCAGCAGGTCGTCGAAGTAGCCCGCGGCCATCGGCTGCAGCAGCTCGGTGGCAATGGGCAGGCCGCGCTCGATCATGTTCAGCATCAGGCCGCGCGACAGGGCGATACCGGCGTGCATGTCATCGCTGCCATCGAGGTGCGGGTCGTAGGCCAGGCCTTTCCAGCCCACCGTGGTGCGGGGTTTTTCGACGTAGGCGCGCATCACCAGCAGCAGCTTGTCATCCACTTCGCGGCTCAGCGCGGCCAGGCGGTCTGCGTATTCCAGGGCCGAGCGAGGGTCGTGAATCGAGCAGGGGCCTACCACTACCAACAGACGTTGGTCGCGGCCTTCGAGAATGGCGCGGATGGCCTGGCGGTGGGCATGGACTTGCTGGGTGAGCTCAGCGGACAGCGGCATTTGCTGCTTGAGCAGGTGGGGGCTGGGCAGGCGCTGGCTGACGGTCGTATTGGCAGCTTGCGGTTGGTTCAGGGGCAGGGCGAGGTTCGAGGCTTGCATGGCGTTTTTCCCTGGGCGGACGGCGGGTTCTGGCCCGCGTCGTCGGCCCTATCGAGGTGTTCGACAGATCGTTGTAGGTGTGTTGGCTGCAGCGTTGCCACCCTTGAAGGACCGAACGGAGGCGGCAGGCTGGCCCGAACGGGATTGGCTAAATCGCCAGGCATAGGTGTTTGCGCAGTAATAAGTGGCGTAGTTCATGAATCTGTCCTCAAGGTAAATCGGTAATGTTCAAAGGCCTGAAAAGCAAAACCCCCGGTCGGGGAGCCGACCGGGGGTTTGAGTATTCTCATGTTCGGCGGCCCCTCGAAAGTGGGCGCCGTGTGGGTATCAGCGGCGCCTAGTGGCTAAACCAATACCCAAAATAAAAGCTGGCAGGGGCCTTGCAACCGGCAACGGCCAGCACAGGGCGCAAGGTGCGACCGGTGTGGTTGGCGTGATTGCAGGTGCGTTTCGGCATGTTGCTCTCCAGTGAATGAGCCCGAGCTTACTTCAGATCAGGCGCGCCGTTCAATGGGTAAATGCTGTGACGTTGATCATTGTCGGTAATGGCGGGCAATGGCCCATTCAATGGCCGTAGCGCCCCACCAGGGTTTGTGCGCCCAAGGCATGGTCTTGGAGCAACTGCAGCAGCCCGTTGCGGTCCAGGTCTGCTGGCAGGATGCCGGGTTCGAGGTCGGTTGCAATCAACGTCAGCGCGTAGTGGTGCGGGTTGTCCCCGGCGGGCGGGCATGGGCCTCGGTAGCTGGCGGTACCGCGGGAGTTGCGCCCCACCGTCACGGCAGGGCTGGTCAGCCCGGCCACGCCTTCTTTCAAGCCATCCAGGCCCGGGTCGATGTTGTAGGCGACCCAGTGCACCACCCCGAGGCCTTTGACGCCATCGGGGTCGAACATCACCAGCGCCAGCGAGCGCGTACCGGCGGGCAGGTTGTCCCAGCTCAGTTGCGGGGTGCGTTCTTCACCTGCGCCGCAGGCCGGGTCTGGCCCGACCTGTTGCAGAGCGATCACGCCACCGTCGGTGAAGGAGGAAGAACTGATCGACAATGCGCCAGAGCCCGGCCCGGCGGCCAGTACGCTGAAAGGCAGCAGGGCAGCGAGCAGCCAGGGTTTGGCGTTCATGGCAACTCCTTGGCAGGGCAATGGAGCGCAGTGTAGTCCAGCCGAGCCTCAACGGCTGTCCTGGTCCTCAGCGGTGCCGCCATCGTAGCCGGCACCGGAACCTGTGGCTTCGCCGGTGCTGTTGGAGCCGCCACTGGCGCCGTCTGCGGCATCGGTGCCGGTGTTGCTGCTGTCGTTGTCCTGGCCGCTGCCGGGGCTGTTGACGCTGCTTCCGTCACCTGCGGTCTTGCCGCCAGACTGGTCGGTTTGTGGGCGGCTGTCGGTATTGGTGGGTTCGGTGGCAGCGAAGCTGGTGCCGGTGATGGCGCCCAGGGCCAATGCCAGGCACAGCGAAAGGGGGCGAATGCGGATCATGATGAATCTCCTGTGCGGATGATCTGTCATTCGTTTGGCTGGAGCAGGGCGGCGCGGTGCCCTCTGGGCGACGGGTGGTCACCAGAGGCAAGGAACACGCGTTTTCTGTGTAGGAGCAGCCTTGTGCTGCGAAGAGGCCGGTGACCACACATCAGATCTTCTCTGCTGTAACTGGCCTCTTCGCAGCACAAGGCTGCTCCTACCGGGGTGGGGTTATCGGGTTTCGGCTTGCGCTGGCCTGTACCTTGCCGCGGCTCGAACGGCGGACCCTCAGGCCGCCTGCCCCGGGTGGTCATCAGAGGCAAGGAACACGCGTTTTCTGTGTAGGAGCAGCCTTGTGCTGCGAAGAGGCCGGTGACCACACAACAGATCTTCTCTGCTATCACTGGCCTCTTCGCAGCACAAGGCTGCTCCTACCGGGGTCGGGTTATCGGGTTTCGGCTTGCGCTGCCCCTGTGCCTTGCACCGGCTCCAAAGGTGGATGCTCCTGCGCGGCATGCATCAGGTCTTCAGTCACTCGCAACTCGGCACCGGTGGGCGAGAAGGTGGTGGACGCCGCGAACGGGGCCGGGTGCTCGGCCGCCGGGCGCTTGCCTCGGCGCCACAGGAAGAAGCTGACCATGGCCAGGTTGACCACTGCAAAGGCCCAGAACAGCCCGGCCTCGCCAAACGACGTCATCATCGGCGAAATCGCCAGCGGCGCCAGCGCCGAACCCAGCGAGTTGATCAGCAGCAAGCCCTGGATCATCGGCACCAGCGCGTCGGACGGTGCACGGTCGGCAGCGTGGCTGACCGCTACCGGGTACAGGGCGAACACGCCGCCACCCAGCAGGAACAGCATTGCGGGCAGCAATGACGATTCAGACGGCAAGAACACCGTAATCAACGACAGCACCACGCACAGGCCGGCCAGGGCAATCAGCACATCCTGGCGGTCCTTGCGGTCGGACCAGCGCCCAACCGGGTACTGCAGCAGCATCGCACCCAGGATCACCCAGGCCATCATGCTGCCGACTTCGCCCACGTCCAGGCCAATACGTTGCAGGTACAGCGGCAGCAGCGCATAAATACCGGCAATCGCCACCCCCGAACCGAAGCAGCCGACCAGGCCCGACGGCGCGACCCCCAGCAGTTGGCGGGGCTTCAGCGGTTCGACCTGGTCCAGCAGTGGCGACACCCGCGGCAGGATCACGATCGGCAGCACCGACAGCGCCGCGAGCATACCCGCGAGCATGAACGGCGCGGTGTCGCCCAGGCGGGTGATTTCGCCAAGGCCTGCCTGGGCAATAACGCCGGCGCCGTAGAAGGCAATCATGTACAGCGCCAGCAGGCGGCCACGGATTTTCGCGTCACCGGCCAGCAGCAACCAGCTCTCAATCACGAGGAACACGCCCACCGCAGCCCAGCCGTTGATCAGGCGCAGGATCGACCACCATGTGGTGTCGTAGAACAGCCCTTGCAGCAGGATGGTCGCGGCGATCAGCGAAGCGAAGCTGGTGTAGGCGCGGATATGGCCGATGCGCAGGATCAGCCGGTCATTGAAGATCGCGCCAAGGGTCAAGCCAATGAAGTAACTGGACGACACGATACCGATGGTGGTGGCTGATTCACCGGCCGCGCCCAGGCGCAGGGTGGTCAGGGAAGACATGAAACCGTTGCCCAGGGCAATGATGAACAGCCCGAGCAGGGGCGCCAGCGCCATGGCCAGCAAACGCGGAGACATACGTACCTCAAGTTGGATGAGCGGAATGAGCGCCTCTTCGGACGCGCACGCCAGCTGGGCCCGAAAGGGGGCCAAGAGGCTGCACGGATGTGCCTGGGCTGGATGCGACCTGGGCAAGACTCAACCGCTGGGCCGTAAGGGAGCTGGGCCGGGCGGGGTCGGTTGAGCCTATTTCACATGGGCGGTCATGTGTTCAGGCGCGGACTCTGTCATTGCTGCCGGTTGCCACCGTTCAAGGCGACGGGCGAAAAGGAACCGCGATTCTACGTGCTTGCAACCTTTTGCCCAAGGGGCATTGGCCTGCGACGAGACGCCGCAGGGCGTCGCGACGTACAGGCTTAATTCGCCCGCTTAATAATAATTTGTATAGAAAAATAACTTTAGTCGTATTGATTCATTGTTTTGGCGGCGGGCAGTGAGTATTTGTTGATCTGGATCAATACAGGTGTGTAATTAATTACCGTATCAGCCTGTTGATCGACAGAACTTATCAAGCAATCAAGCCGCTCAATTGGTCCCTGCGGCATCCTGCCACTACAATGGCGGGCGCGGCCCGCAAGGGGCGCCTCGATAAACGTGTGATGCCGCTGTCCATTTAGTAGTTGCAAAAGAAGTTGCGTGTTAATAACGCGCTGTAGATTTCTATTGCCCCTGACTTGTGCCCATCACCGAATTAGAACGACCAGCCGATAACACCCGTTGATAAGTAACGCCTGTGTGCCCGGTATTTAACCGGGCCGAGATGAGGAGATCCCATGGCACTTGGCAGACGACAATTTTTCAAACTGTGCACGGCCGGTGCGGCGGCAGCGACCACGGTGTCGCTGGGCTTTGCCCCGGCAGTGGCCAATGCCAGCCAGTCACGCCAATACAAGCTGTTGCGCGCCAAAGAGACCCGCAACAACTGCACCTACTGCTCGGTAGGCTGCGGCATCCTCATGTACAGCCTGGGCGACGGCGCGAAAAACGCCAAGGCACGCATCTTCCACATCGAAGGCGACCCGGACCACCCGGTCAGCCGAGGTTCGCTGTGCCCGAAAGGGGCAGGGCTGGTGGACTACATCCACAGCGAACAGCGCCTGCTGTACCCGGAGTACCGCGCGCCAGGCTCGGACACGTGGCAGCGGATTACCTGGGACCATGCCATCGAGCGCATCGCCCGCTTGATGAAGGCTGACCGCGATGCCAACTTCATCGAGAAAAACGCCAAGGGCGTTACCGTCAACCGTTGGCTGTCCACCGGCATGCTGTGTTCTTCGGCGGCCAGCAGCGAAACCGGCTCCCTCGACCAGCGCTTTACCCGCGCCCTGGGCATCCTCGGCACCGACAGCCAGGCGCGGGTCTGCCACGCCCCGACCGTGTCGGCGCTGGCGCCCACCTTTGGCCGTGGCGCCATGACCAACAACTGGGTGGACATCAAGAATGCCAACGTCGTACTGATCATGGGCGGCAACCCCGCCGAAGCGCACCCGGTAGGCTTCAAATGGGTGATCGAGGCGAAGATCCGCAACGGCGCCAAGGTGATCGTCGTCGACCCGCGCTTCAACCGCAGCGCTGCAGTGGCCGACCTGTATTCGCCCATTCGCGCAGGCTCCGACATCACCTTCCTGATGGGGGTGGTCAACTACCTGATCAGCCATGACCGTATCCAGCACGAGTACGTGCGCGCCTACACTAATGCCAGCCTGATCGTGCGCAGCGACTACAGTTTCGACGACGGCCTGTTCAGCGGCTACGACGCCAACACCCGGCGCTACGATCGCAGCTCGTGGGCCTATGAACTCGACGAGCAGGGCTTTGCCAAACGTGACGTGACGCTCAGCCACCCGCGCTGCGTGTACAACCTGCTAAAGCAGCATGTGAGCCGCTACACGCCGGAGCGGGTCAGCGAGCTGTGCGGTACGCCAAAGGACGACTTCCTGCAGATTTGCGAGATCCTTGCCAGTACCAGCGCACCGGACAAGACCGCCACCTTCCTCTATGCCCTGGGCTGGACCCACCACACCACGGGCGCCCAGATGATCCGCGGCTCGGGCATGATCCAACTGTTGCTGGGCAACATCGGCATGGCCGGTGGCGGCGTCAACGCCCTGCGCGGGCACTCCAACATCCAGGGCTACACCGACCTGGGGCTGTTGTCGCAACGCCTGCCGGGTTACATGAACCTGCCGTCCGACAACCAGACCACGGTCGAGACCTACCTGAAAGAAACCACGCCCAGCGCCCAGCTGCCCGGGCAGGTCAACTACTACCAGCACACGCCCAAATTCTTCATCAGCCTGATGAAGAGCCTGTGGGGCGACAAGGCCACCCCTGAGAACAACTGGGGCTTCGACTGGTTGCCCAAGTGGGACGACAGCTACGACGTACTCAACTATTCCAACCGCATGTATGAAGGCAAGGTCAACGGCTACATTGCCCAGGGCTTCAACCCGATCGCGGCCTTCCCGGACAAGAACAAGGCCGCCGAGGCCTTGGCCAAGCTCAAGTTCCTGGTGATCATCGACCCGCTGGCGACCGAGACGTCGAGCTTCTGGCAGAACCACGGAGAGTCCAACGACGTCGACCCCGCGGCGATCCAGACCGAGGTCTTCCGCCTGCCTTCCAGCTGCTTTGCCGAGGAGAACGGCTCGATCGTCAACTCCAGCCGCTGGCTGCAATGGCACTGGGCCGGGGCGGCCCCGCCCGGTGAGGCCTGGCACGATGGCAAGATCCTCGGCCACCTGTTCATGAAGCTGCGCGAGCTGTACCGCGACGAGGGCGGCGTATGCCCCGAGCCTGTGTTGAACATGGCATGGGACTACAAGAACCCCTACGATCCAGAGCCAGAAGAAGTCGCCAAAGAGTCCAACGGCTACGCCCTGGCGGACCTGCATGATGACAAGGGCGACCTGGTGCTGCGTAAAGGCCAGTTGCTGGACAACTTCGCCCAATTGCGCGATGACGGCAGCACCGCGTGCTTCAACTGGGTGTTCGCCGGCTCCTGGACCGAGGCCGGCAACCAGATGGCCCGCCGCGACAACGCTGACAGCGGCCTGGGCTGCACCCCAGGTTGGGCGTGGGCCTGGCCGCAGAATCGGCGCATTCTTTACAACCGTGCCTCGGCCGATCCGCAGGGCAACGCCTGGGACCCCAAGCGCCAGATCATTGCCTGGGATGGCAGCCGCTGGAGCGGCAGCGATGTCCCGGACTATCCGGTAACCGCCGCGCCAGGCAGCAACGTCAACCCGTTCATCATGCTGCCCGAAGGCGTAGGCCGGTTGTTCTCGGTTGGCGCCATGAACGATGGGCCGTTCCCTGAGCATTACGAACCGATCGAAAGCCCACTGGCGTCCAACCCGCTGCACCCCAATGTCAGCAAGAGCCCGACCGCACGCCTGTACGAAAGCGACCGTGCGCGGATGGGCAGCCGTGAGGAGTTCCCTTACGTGGCCACCACCTACTCGATCACCGAGTTGTTCCGCCACTGGACCAAGCATTCGCGGCTCAACGCGATCATCCAGCCCGAGCAGTTCATCGAGATCGGCGAAGTGCTGGCCAAGGAAAAAGGCATCGTCCAGGGCGACCTGGTGCGGGTCAGCACCAAGCGCGGCTACATCAAGGCCAAGGCGGTGGTGACCAAGCGGGTCCAGCGGCTAGAGGTCGCCGGCCAGATGGTCGACACCATCGGCATCCCGTGCCACTGGGGCTTCGAGGGTGCCACCCGCAAAGGCTTCCTGGCCAACACGCTGACCCCGGGGGTGGGTGATTCCAACACCAACACCCCGGAATACAAGGCGTTCCTGGTGAACGTGGAAAAGGCCTGACGGAGCGACGCACATGTCCCTGCAATCCCAAGACATCATTCGCCGTTCGGCGACCAACGCCTTCACCCCAGCGCCGCGAGCCCGCGATCACCAGGCCGAGGTGGCCAAGCTGATCGACGTCAGCATCTGCATCGGCTGCAAGGCCTGCCAAGTGGCCTGCAACGAATGGAACGACCTGCGTGACGAGGTAGGCCACAACGTCGGTGTGTACGACAACCCGGCCGACCTCACGCCAGACACCTGGACGCTGATGCGGTTTGACGAGCACCAGGACGAAAGCGGCAAGCTGGAATGGCTGATCCGCAAGGATGGCTGCATGCATTGCGCCGACCCGGGCTGCCTCAAGGCGTGCCCGCAACCGGGGGCGATCATCCAGTACGCCAACGGTATCGTCGATTTTCAGTCCGAGCATTGCATCGGCTGCGGCTACTGCGTGGCCGGTTGCCCGTTCGATGTACCGCGCATCAGCAAGAAGGACAACAAGGCTTACAAGTGCACGCTGTGCGTTGATCGGGTCAGCGTTGGCCAGGAACCGGCCTGCGTGAAAACCTGCCCGACCGGCGCGATCAACTTCGGCAGCAAGGCTGACATGCTGGTGCAGGCCGAAGAACGCGTGAGTGAACTGCAAGGCCGCGGCTTCGCCGGTGCCGGCATTTACGACCCGCAGGCCGTCGGTGGCACCCATGTGTTCTACGTGCTGCAACACGCCGACAAGCCGCAGCTGTACCACAAGCTCAACCCAGACCCGCGCATCAGCAGTGCGATCGAGGGCTGGAAAGGCTGGCTCAAACCGGTGGCCGCCGCGGCATTCTTCGCCACCCTGGCGGGCACGGTGTTCCACTACATCGGCGTTGGCCCCAACGAAGTCGAGGAAGACGACAAGGAGACCCTGGTATGAACAAGGACCGATTGATTCTGCGCACGCGCTTCATCGACCGGGCCAGCCACTGGTTCATGGTCATCTGTTTCTTCCTGGTGGCGATGTCGGGGCTGTCGTGGTTTTTCCCGTCGTTGAACTGGCTGAATGGCGTGTTTGGCACACCGCAGCTGGCGCGCATCCTTCACCCGTTTTTCGGGGTGGTGGTGTTCGTGGTGCTGATGTTCCTGTTCGTGCGCTTCGTCAAGTACAACTTGCCCGAGCGTGAAGACGGCATCTGGTTTCGCAACGTCAAGCGCGTGTTGGCAGGCGACCACAGCCAGCCGCTGCGCATCGGCAAATACAACGCCGGCCAGAAGGTCCTGTTCTGGGGGATCATGGGCCTGATCACCTTGCTGATGCTCAGTGGCGTGATCATCTGGCGGCCCTGGTTTGCCGACTACTTCAGCATCCCGCTGATCCGAATTGCCCTGTTTGCCCACGCACTGGCAGGCATCTCGCTGATCCTGCTGATCATTGGCCATGCGTACCTGGCGTTCTGGGTGAAAGGTTCGATTCGCGGCATGATCACCGGCTATGTCTCACGCAGTTGGGCCAAGTCGCACCACGATCGCTGGTATCAGCAAATCAACAGCAAGAGCGAGAAGAAATGAGCAGCATCAAACTGACGGCGGTCGAGCAGCCCACCGGGGGCGTGGGCACCATCAGCGCCTTGTTGCTGCCGCAACTGGACCAGCACTTCGCCAAGCGCGCGGCGCGTTTGCGTCACTTGGCACAGGGGCATGAGCAAGCCGACTATCTGGAGTTCGCCGCCACCATCGCGCAGGCCCAGCAGCGTTTGCTCGATCATTTTCCCGTGTCGGCCAACGTGCTTGAGGCTCTGACTGAGCGGCTGGGCGCAGAGGCCCCATTATCGACGCAGTTGCACTCAGGTTACTGGCAGCAAATGCTCGAGCATCTGCTCGAGGACCTGCGCACTGAAGCCAGCGACCCGGTATGCGCGGCCCTGGACAGGCTCGCCGCGCTGAGCGCCGATCAGCGCGAAGCCTGCGCCCAAGACTTGCTGCAGGGCCAATATGGCAAGGTGAACAGCGGCGAGGCGGTGTTTTTGTGGGCCGCCCTGGGGCTGTACTTCGTGCAACTGGCTGCGGCCTTGCCAGCGCATGCGCATGCGGCGGTGGGCGAGCATCGCCAGTTCTGCCCAGTGTGCGCCAGCGCGCCGGTGGCCAGCGTCATCCTCACTGGCAAGCGTGCTGGGCTGCGCTACCTGCACTGCGGGCTGTGCGAGAGTCGCTGGCACATGGTGCGGGTCAAGTGCAGCAACTGCGAGCACACCGGTAAGCTGGACTATTGGTCGCTGGAGCGTCAGGACAGTGCGGTCAAGGCGGAAAGCTGCGGTGACTGCGAAAGCTACCTGAAGGCCTTCTATTACGAGCACGACCCGGCACTGGAGCCTGTCGCCGATGACTTGGCCTCCTTGCAGCTGGATGCCGAGCTTGAAGGGCAAGGCTTTGCCCGTAGCAGTATCAACCCATTTATGTTTCCGGGTTGAAGCAGCGTAGGACTGCGGCATACTGACGCCTTTCGCACACCAGGAAGGTATGGCTCATGCTGGCATCGTTGTTCGCCGTTCTGGCACCTGTGTTCATCGTTGCCGGCATTGGTTTTGCCTGGGCCCGCAAAGGCTTGGACTACCCCACTGAGTTTATCGCCAGGCTGGTGATGACGGTCGGCACACCGTCGCTGGTGCTGTCGACCTTGAGCCGCACGGAACTGGACCCAACTGCATTCACCAGCATGGCGCTGGCCTGCCTGTTGTGCACGTTGGGCATGGCCCTGGCAGGCCTTTTGGTCAGCCGTGCCTCGGGGCAACACTGGCGTGTGCTGCTGCCGGCGTTCATGTTCCCCAACACCGGCAACATGGGCCTGCCGATCAGCCTGTATGCCTTCGGCGAGCACGGCCTGGCCCTGGCGGTGGCGTTTTTCCTGACCCTGTCGATCGTACAGTTCACGGTCGGCATGGCCATCTCCGGCACGGCAGCTTCGCTCAAGGCGCTGGTCCGCAACCCCATTGTGATCAGCCTGGCGGGCGCGATGCCGATCATCTTTCTGGATTTCGAATTGCCGCGTTGGTTGGCCAACACGGTGAACCTGCTCGGCGGCATGACCATCCCGCTGATGCTACTGACCCTGGGCGTTTCGCTGGCCAGCATTCGCCTGCGCCATGTGGGCAGCGGCATGCTGCTGGGTGGTTTGCGTATCGGCCTGGGCGCGGCGGTGGGGTGGGCGGTTGGCGTGGCCTTGGGCATGGATACCCTGGAGCGTGCGGTACTGATGGTGCAATCGGCGATGCCGGTGGCGGTGTTCAATTACCTCATGGCCGTGCGCGCCAACCGCTCGCCGGAGCAGGTGGCGAACCTGGTGATGTGTTCCACGGTGCTGTCATTCGCCTGGTTGCCGATTGTGCTGGCGGGGTGGATGTAGCGTGCTGCCTTGTCATACGCCCTTTGTGTAGGAGCAGCCTTGCGCTGCGAAGAGGCCAGTAAAAGCAGCGAATAACTACTGTGTTTTCACCGGCCTCTTCGCAGCACAAGGCTGCTCCTACACCGAAATCTACTGCGTGCCCCGGGTGTCGATGCTGAGCACCTGGTGATGTTCAACGGTGTTGTCATTCGCCCGGCTGCTGTGGCGTGCTGCCTTGTCATACGGGCTTTGTGTAGGAGCAGCCTTGCGCTGCGAAGAGGCAAGTAAAAGCAGCGAATAACTACTGTGTTTTCACCGGCCTCTTCGCAGCACAAGGCTGCTCCTACACCGAAATCTACTGCGTGCCCCGGGTGTCGATGCTGAGCACCTGGTGATGTTCAACGGTGTTGTCATTCGCCCGGCTGCTGTAGCGCGCTGCCATGTCATACGGGCTTTGTGTAGGAGCAGCCTTGCGCTGCGAAGAGGCCAGTAAAAGCAGCGAATAACTACTGTGTTTTTCACCGGCCTCTTCGCAGCACAAGGCTGCTCCTACACGGAATCTACTGCGCATCCCGGGTATCGATACTGACCACCACCGACATCCCTGGCCGCAACCGCTTCGCCTCTGGCTGGGCGGCATCCACGGTGATGCGCACTGGGATCCGCTGGGCAATCTTGACGAAGTTGCCGGTGGCGTTGTCGGCCTGCAGCAGGGCGAATTCGGAGCCGGTGGCCGGCGAAATCTGCTGCACATGGCCGTACAGCTTCTGGTGGTTCAGCGCATCCACGGTGAAACTCACCGGCTGGCCGATGCGCACCGCGGCCATCTGGGTTTCCTTCATGTTGGCGATCACCCACAGAGTATCAGGCACCAGCGCCATCAGTTGCGCACCGGAATTCACGTAGGCCCCCAGGCGCGTGCCGATCTGCCCCAGTTGGCCATCGCGCGGGGCGGTCACGCGGGTGTTGTCGAGGTCGATACGGGCGAGCTCGACGGCGGCCTTGGCATTTTCCACCGAGGCCTGCAACGCGGCCCGGTTGACCACCACGGTTTCCCGGTCCTGCCGGGCGATTTCCAGGGCAGCCTTGGCCTGGGCCAGGCTGGCGACAGCAGCCGCCTGGCTGGCACGGGCCAGGTCCAGCTCGCGGCGCGACACCGAACCGTCGCTGACCAGCGCCTGGTTACGGCTGAGGTCGGCCTTGGCCTTGGCCGCCTGGGCCGTTGCATCGCCGATGGCCGCCTGGCGCTGGGCAATGGTGGCCTCGGCGCTGTTGCGTTGCTGCAGGTTATTGGCCAGTGCCGCCTGCTGCTGTTGCAACTGGGCGATTGCCTGGGCCAGGCGTTGCTTATAGATGCGGTCGTCCAGTTGCACCAGCAGGTCGCCTGCCTTGACGAACTGGAAGTCATGCACCGGCACATCGACGATGTAGCCACTCAGTTGCGGGCCGATGATCGTCACCTGGCCGCGCACCAGTGCGTTTTCGGTGCTCTCGATGGCGCTGCCGAACGGGGGCAGGCGCCAGGCGTAGAGCACCAGCAGGATGCCGGCCAGGGCCACACAGGCAAAACTGATCGACGACAGGATGCGCATCCGGCGCGAGCGTACCGGGCTGGTCGGTTCACTGGGCGGCGGCGTGCCTTCTGGGGTTTCAGCAAGGGCAGTGGTGGTGGTCGTGCGGGTTTCGTCGGTCATCAGGTAGGCGCGCCGCGGCTAGAGTCAGGGGAGGTGGCCTTGCGGGCCGTGTACCAGAGCCAGGTGCTGCGGATGCAGATCCAGATCATGGTCAGGATAGCGATGCTGCCGATCAGCATGAACACATCGTTGTAGGCCATCACGTTGGCCTCGCGGGTGGCCGCACTGGCCAGCACGCGCATGCCGGCCTCGCTGCGCAGCGCGGGGTCGGCAAGGAGGCCGGCATAGCCGCCACCGCCGCTTTGCACCCGGGCGTTGACCAGGGGTTCGAGGTAGCTGAGGCGGTCCATCAGGTGGCTGGAATGGAATTTCTCGCGCCAGGTCTGGAAGGTGCCGAGCAGCGCCGCGCCAATCAGGCCGCCGAGGTTGTTGCAGATGCCGAACAGCACCGAAAAGCTCACCAGGTTGCGCGGGTTGGCGCGCACATGGCTGATGCCTAGGGCCATCGACGGGCCCAGGAAGAACGTGCTGCCGAAGGCCAGCAGGAACTGGCTCAGGTACATCTGTGCCGGGCGGGTGAGGTTGCTTGAGCTGCTGTCCATGAATGCCCCGGTGGCCATCGCCAGTAGCGACACCAGCAACGGGATCACCAGGTGCTTGGGGTCGATGGTCAAGGCGCTGGTCGCCAGGCCCGCCACCGCACCCAACAACATGATCGCGTACAGCGTGCGCATCTGCTCGCTGCCCATGTTCAACACTTGCAGAAAACCGACCGCGCCGGTGGACTGCTCCGAGGTGACCATGCGGATCAAAATCACGCACAGGGCCAGGCGGATGATCGTGCCGCTGCCCAGCCAGCGGGTCATCAGCAGCGGGTTCTGGCGATTGTGCTCGATGGCCAGCCCGCTGAATATCAGGCCAATCGACGCGGCCAGGGCCACACCGATCCAGGGGGCGTCCAACCACCAGTCGATGCGCCCCAGCGACAGGGCGGCGCAGAGCAGAGCGGTGCCGCTGGCCATCAGGGTGAAGGTGAGAAAATCCAGCGGCTCGAAGGTCTTGAAGCGGTCGCCCGGTGGCAACTTGAGCATCAGCACGCAGCCCAGTGCGGCCAACGCCAAGCCGAGTTCGAACAGGTATAGCCCGCGCCATTCGGCGATCTGCAGCAAGTCTTCAGAGAACAGCCGCGCCAGCGGCAAGGCCAATTGCGAGGCGCCCAGGCCCAGCACCATGGCCTTGAGCCGCCACTGCGCGGGGAACGCCTGGATCATATAGTACAGGCCCAGCGAACTCAGCGCGGCGCCAACCATGCCATGGGCGGCGCGCACGGCAATTGCCGAGTTGAGGTCATTGACGAACAGGTGGCCAAAGGTGACCAGCGCATAAAGCACCAGGAACACTTCGGTGAAGGCACGCAGGCCGAACTGCTGGCGAAACTTGACCAGCAGCAGGTTGATGGACACGTTGGTCATCACATAGGCGGCCGGCAGCCAGGCCATTTCGGCGGTGGTCGCCCCCAGCGCACCCTGCAGGAACACCAGGTTGGCTGTTACCAGCGCGTTGCCCAACCCACCGGTGATCGCCACCAACAGGCCCACCAGGCCAAAGGCCAGGCGTTTGGCGGGCGAGTGCAAAGGCGTCGACGGCGATCCGGGCAGGCTGGGTTTTTCGTGGGGGAGCCACTGGCGTGGGGCGTATTTGTCCATGGGCAGACTTTACGTGAGGGGCTGGGGCATTAACACCTTCTGGGCTCAAGCTTGCCGCGCGGCGTGCGTCAGTTTTGCAGTGTTTCCGGGCTATTGAAGTTGCTCAAACGGGGATCATCCTCGGCACACGCCAGCGCTTGCACAGCCCCTTTCAGCAGGGCCTTCTGCAAGCTTCGCTCATTGGCCGCCCACGCCTGCTCCAGCACCGGCAACACCTTGCGCGGCAGCACACTGAACATTGGCTGCCAGTAGCCTGCTTGGCGCACCATCGCCGCACTGTCGCCGGCCACCGCCAGCCGCAGCAGGTCCTCGATCAACGGCCGATCAATCAGCGGTGCATCGCAGGCCAGCACCACCACCCATGCGTGCCGCGCCGCCGCCAGGCCTGCGATCACCCCGGCCAACGGCCCAGGGAAATCGGGGGCTGCATCGCCCACCAACTGGTCAGCATAGGCTCGATAGGCGTCCTGGTTGCGGTTGCAGGAAATGATCAGGTCATCGCTCAGCGGGCGTACCACGCGTTGCACATGCGCCACCAATGGCTCGCCTTGCCAGGCCAGTAACCCCTTGTCGCGGCCGCCCATGCGTTGGCCGCGGCCACCGGCGAGGATGAGAATGGAGCAGGGGGGCAGGGCATCAGGCATGAAAAAGGGTTCCGGGCAGTCAATGCCAGGAACCCTCCCATGTCATGCGGTGCTTGTCCAGTCAGCGTGCGTCAAGCGCTGGGGTCGCCTCGGCTTTAGCGCCGCGACCGCGCCCGGCCAGGCGCATCACCACGACGAAGAACACCGGCACGAACACCACCGCCAGGGTGGCGCTGAGCATGCCGCCGATCACACCCGTGCCAATCGCCTGCTGGCTGGCCGAGCTGGCGCCGGTGGCGATGGCCAGGGGCACCACGCCGAGGATGAACGCCAGCGAGGTCATCACAATCGGCCGCAGACGCAGACGGGCGGCCTGCACCGCGGCATCGACGGCATCGACACCCTGGTCCACCAAGCTCTTGGCAAACTCGATGATGAGGATCGCGTTCTTGGCCGACAGGCCGATCAGGGTGATCAGGCCGACCTTGAAGAACACGTCATTGGGCATGCCCCGCAGGGTGACTGCCAGGACCGCACCGAGTACCCCGAGCGGCACCACCAGCAGTACGGCAGTGGGGATCGACCAGCTCTCGTACAACGCAGCCAGGCACAGGAACACCACCAGCAGTGACAGCGCCATCAGGATCGGCGCCTGGCTGCCGGACAGCCGCTCCTGCAGCGACAGGCCGGTCCATTCCAGGCCAGCGCCGGCCGGCAGTTGCGCGACCAGGCGCTCGACTTCGGCCATGGCTTCACCCGAGCTGTAGCCCGCCGCCGGTTCACCGGAGATCGACACCGCCGGGTAACCGTTGTAGCGGGTCAGTTGCACTGGGCCGCTGACCCACTTCGCCTGGACGAAGGCCGCCAGCGGCACCATCTTGCCACTGCTGTTGCGCACATGGATTTTCAGCAGGTCTTCGACCTGGCTACGCTGGTCGCCTTCGGCCTGCACCACCACACGTTGCATACGGCCTTGGTTGGGGAAGTCGTTGACGTAGCTGGAGCCGACGGCGGTATCCAGCACCGCGCCGATGTCGGCGAACGACACTCCCAGGGCATTGGCCTGGCGACGGTCGATTTCCAGTTGCACCTGCGGGCTTTCGGCCAGCGACGCTTCGCGCACGTTGGTCAGCACTTTGCTTTTGCCAGCACCTGCCAGCAGCGCATCGCGGGCGGCCATCAGCGCGGTGTGGCCCATGCCGCCACGGTCCTGCAGACGGAACTCAAAACCGGTCGACTCGCCCAGGCCATCGATGGGCGGTGGCAGCACGGCGTAGGCCACGGCGTCCTTGAGCTGAGTGAAGGCCATAGTGGCGCGGTCGGCGATCGACTGGGCGCTGTCATCGGCACCGCGCTCGGACCAATCCTTGAGCGTGGTGAACGCCAGTGCCGCGTTTTGCCCACTACCAGAGAAGCTGAAGCCGAGGATCAGCGTGGTGTTGCCGACACCGGGTTCCTCCGCGTTGTGCGCTTCGATCTGCGCCGCTACTTGCTCGGTACGCATGCGGCTGGCGCCTGGCGGCAGTTGGATGTCGGTGATGGTGTAGCCCTGGTCTTCGGTGGGCAAGAACGCCGTGGGCAGTTGGCTGAAGCCATAGCCCAGCACGGCCAGCAGCACGCCGTACACCAGCAGGTAGCGACCGCTGCGCTTGAGCGCTTGCACCACCCAGCGCTGATAGCCGTTGCTCATGCTGTCGAAGCCTCGGTTGAACCAGCCGAAGAAGCCCTTGCGCTCGTGGTGCTCGCCTTTGCCCAACGGTTTGAGCAAAGTCGCGCACAGTGCTGGGGTCAGGCTCAGGGCGAGAAACGCCGAGAACAGGATCGACACCGCCATCGACACCGAGAACTGCTGGTAGATCACGCCCACCGACCCTTTCATGAAGGCCATCGGCAGGAACACGGCCACCAGCACCAGGGTAATGCCGACTATCGCCCCGCTGATCTGGCCCATGGCCTTGCGCGTGGCTTCCTTGGGCGGCAGGCCTTCTTCGGCCATGATCCGCTCGACGTTTTCTACCACCACGATGGCGTCGTCGACCAGAATGCCGATGGCCAGGACCATACCGAACAGGGTCAGCACGTTGACCGAGAAGCCCATGGCCAGCATCACGGCGAAGGTGCCCATCAGCGCCACCGGCACTACCAGGGTCGGGATCAGCGTGTAGCGCAGGTTCTGCAGGAACAGGAACATCACCGCGAACACCAGCAGCATGGCTTCGAACAGCGTGTTGATCACCTGCTGGATCGACACTTTGACGAAGGGCGAGGTGTCATACGGGATGTCGTATTTGACGCCTTCCGGGAAGTAGCGCGACAACTCCTGCATCTTGGCCCGCACCAGGTCGGCGGTTTCCATGGCGTTGGCGCCGGGGGCCAGCTGTACGCTGAATGCGGTCGCGGGTTTGCCATTAAGGCGCGTGCCGTACTGGTACTCCTGGGCGCCGATCTCGACCCGGGCGACATCGCCGACGGTCACCGTGGAGCCGTCCGCGTTGGCGCGCAGGACAATGGCCGCGAACTCCTCTGGCGTGCTCAGCTGGCCCTTGACCAGCACGTTGGCGGTGATTTCCTGGGTGCCGCGGGCGGGCAGGTCACCAATACTGCCTGGCGCGACCTGGGCGTTTTGCGCGGCGATGGCATCAGCCACATCGTTAGGCGTGAGGTTGAAACCGATCAGCTTGCTCGGGTCGATCCAGATCCGCATGGCACGCTCAGAACCATACAGCTGAGCCTTGCCGACGCCCTTCAGGCGGCGGATCTCGTTCATCACGTTGCGCGCAAGAATGTCCGACAGGGCAGTTTCGTCGAGCTTGCCGTCCTCCGAAGTCAGGGTGGCCAGCAGCAGGAAGCCGGTGGACACCTTCTCTACCTGCAGGCCCTGCTGGGTCACGGGGCGAGGCAGGCGCGACTCGACCACCTTGAGGCGGTTCTGCACATCGACCTGGGCCAGGTCCGGGTGCGTGCCAGGTTCGAAGGTGGCGGTGATGGTGGCGCTGCCCAGGCTGCTTTGCGACTCGAAGTACAGCAGGTTGTCGGCGCCGTTGAGTTCCTGCTCGATCAGGCTGACCACGCTCTCGTCCATGGTCGCCGCCGAGGCGCCTGGGTACACGGCGTAGATTTCCACTTGCGGCGGGGCCACGTTGGGGTACTGGGCCACCGGCAGTTGCGGGATGGCCAAGGCGCCGGCAAGCAGGATGAACAACGCGACTACCCAGGCGAACACTGGGCGGTCAATGAAAAAGTGCGGCATCAATCAGCCCCTCACTGGCGGTTGTGCTGTGCGATCGGCGGCGCGCCGGGCGCTGTGCCCTGGCTCGCTTCGACCTGCACCTGGTCGCCGGCCTTGACGTGTTGCAGGCCTTCGATAACCACTTGTTCACCGGGCGCCAGGCCTTCGCTGACCACCCAGCGGTCGCCCTGGGCGCTGCCCAGCACGACCTGGCGATCGCTGACGCGGGCCTGCGGGTCGACCACCAGTACTTTCGGCACACCGGCGCTGTCGCGCAGGATGGCGCGCTGCGGCACGCTGAGGCCCTTGGGCTGTACCGCTTGTTCCAGGCGCACGCGCACGTAGCTACCCGGCAGCAGGTCGAGGTCCGGGTTGGGGAACTCGCTGCGCAGGGTGATCTGGTTGGTGCTCGGGTCGACGCTGATGTCAGAGAACAGCAGCTTGCCGGGCAGCGGGTAGGCGCTGCCGTCGTCCTGAATCAGCGTGGCGCGAGCCTGGCCGTCGCCGACCTGTTGCAGCTCGCCGGCTCGCAGAGCACGGCGCAGGGCGTTGAGCTCGCGGGTCGACTGGGTGACGTCGGCATGGATTGGGTCCAGTTGCTGGATGGTGGCCAGGGGCGTGGTCTCGTTCTGCCCGACCAGTGCACCTTCGGTTACCAGCGCGCGGCCGATGCGCCCGGAAATGGGCGCGGTCACCGTGGCATAACCCAGGTTCAGGCGGGCGCGCTCCAGGGCAGCCTTGGCCTCGGCGACCTCGGCATCAGCTTGTAGGAAGCTGGCCCGGGCATTGTCGTATTCCTGGCGGCTCACGGCTTTGTCGTCGACCAGCTCGCGGTAGCGTTGCTCTTGCAGGCGCGCTTGATACAGGTTGGCCTGGGCCTTGGCCAGGGTGGCGCGGGCGCTGTCGTGGTCGGCCTTGAACGGCGCCGGGTCGATGAGGAACAGCACGTCGCCTTGCTTGACGTCGCTGCCCTCGCGGTAGACCCGCTTGAGCACCACGCCAGCTACACGTGCGCGTACTTCCGCAGTCCGCGGTGCCAGGATACGGCCGCTGAGTTCGCTGCTGATGGCCAGCGGCTGCAGTTGCAGGGTTTCGACGCGCACCTGCGGGGTGGGCTCTTTTTCGTCCTGCTCGGCGCTGTCGCCACAGCCGGCCAGGGATATGCTCAGAAACGCCAGAAGCGCCAAGGGGCGCAGGCGAGGGGGGAGGCTAGTAGGCATACGGATCTTCCGATGATGACGCGGTGTATGCTACGGCAGGCGTTCCCCTGGTGGCTGTTAATACCTGTAGGGCGAGTGTGAAAAAGTGTGAAGAAGCGTCCTGCCTCGGCGTAGGATTCTATATCCTGCCTGGACTTCCTCTTGTGTCAAAGCGCTTATGCCAAACCTTTTATTGGTCGAAGACGACAGTGCCTTGTCCGAACTGATCGCCAGCTACCTGCAACGCAATGATTTCCATGTCCAGGTGATCGCCCGCGGCGACCACGTGCTGGACGCGTTTCGCCGGCAAAAGCCTGACCTGGTGATCCTCGACCTGATGCTGCCCGGCATCGATGGCTTGCAACTGTGCCGCTTGCTGCGCCAGGAATCGCAGAGCCTGCCGATCCTTATGCTGACCGCCCGTGACGACAGCCACGATCAAGTGCTGGGCCTGGAAATGGGCGCGGACGATTACGTGACCAAGCCCTGCGAGCCCCGTGTGCTGCTGGCCCGTGTGCGCACGTTGTTGCGCCGCAGCAGCGTCAATGAACCGCGCCTGGACAGCGATTTGATCCAGATCGGCGGCCTGCGCATCGACCTGGCCGAGCGCACCGTCAGCTGGCGCGGCGAAGAGGTGGAGCTGTCCAGCGGCGAGTACAACTTGCTGGTGGTGCTGGCGCGCAACGCGGGCGAAGTGCTGAACCGCGACCGCATCCTGCAGCAACTGCGCGGCATCGAGTTCAACGGCACCGACCGTTCGGTGGACGTCGCCATCTCCAAGCTGCGCCGCAAGTTCGACGACAGTGCTGGCGAGGCGCGCAAGATCAAGACCGTGTGGGGCAAAGGCTACCTGTTCAGCCGTGTCGAGTGGGAGTGCTGACCGAGCATGCTGAAGATCCTGGTGCGCCTGTACCTGCTGATCATCGTCGCCTACGCTGGTGCGCTGCTGTTCATCCCTGACTCCATCGTCGGCCTGTTCCATGAACGCTTCATGGCGTACAACCTGGACCAGACCAAAGGGGTGCAGTCGCTGATCGTCCGCCAGTTCCACCAGGCCCCGCAAGAGCAGTGGCCAGCGGTGGAGCGAGACCTGGCCAATGCCTTCGCACCGCTTGAGGTCAAGCTGCTGCGCATGGACCAGGCCGACCTCAGCGCGGATGAACAGGCCCGGCTGGAACATGGCTTGTACGCCGTGCGCATCGCAGACTGGGGTTATTACGAGACGGTGCTGGCACCGCTCGACAAGGACTGGCTGGTGCGCCTGCATGCGCCCCCTGATCCACTGGACATCAACGTGCTGTCCTGGGGCGTGACGGTGTTGATCGGTGCAGCCATGCTCGGCTGCCTGCTGCTGTGGGTGTGGCCGCACTGGCGTGACCTGGAGCGGCTCAAGGAAACCGCCCGACGCCTGGGTCAGGGGCAGATGGCAGAACGTACGCACATCTCGCCGCACTCGAACATCGGTGAGCTGGCCGGGGTGTTCGACACCATGGCCAGCGACCTGGAACGCCATGTCAACCAGCAGCGCGAGCTGCTCAATGCCGTGTCCCACGAGCTGCGCACCCCACTGACCCGCCTGGACTTCGGCCTGGTGCTGCTGTTCGACGAAGTGCCGGCTGCCAGCCGCAAGCGGTTGTTGGAGCTGGTCGGCCATGTGCGTGAACTGGATGAACTGGTGCTGGAGCTGTTGTCCTACAGCCGTTTGTACAACGCCGACCAGGCGCGCGAGCGGGTCGAGGTATCGCTGCTGGAGCTGGTAGACAGCGTGCTGGGCAGTTTTGCCGAAGAGCTCGACAGCCGTGGCATCCAATGGGAAGTGCGGGCCGAGCGTGAACTGCCACGCTTTGTGCTCGACCCCCGGTTGACCGCGCGGGCCGTGCAGAACCTGGTGCGCAACGCGATGCGTTATTGCGACGAAAGCCTGTTGCTGAGGTTGCGGCTCGAGGATGACGGTGCCTGCCTGCTGACGGTCGAGGATGACGGGATTGGTATCCCGGTCGAGGAGCGTGAGCGGATTTTCCAGCCGTTCTACCGGTTGGACCGTAGCCGTGATCGCAATACCGGCGGGTTTGGCTTGGGGTTGGCAATCAGTCGACGGGCCATCGAAGGGCAGGGGGGCACACTGACGGTGGCGCAATCGGCGCTGGGCGGCGCGCAGTTCAGGATTCGTTTGCCGGCGGGTGGGTAGGTTGGCTGTGCCGGCCCGCTCCCAAAAGGAGCACACACTTTTGAAGTGATGCGGCGAGCCTGTGGGAGCGGGCTTGCCCGCGAAAGGGCCTAGCCTGCTAGCTGCTGCTTTCGGCGAAACGACTCGTCCACAGCACGAACCGAACCTTGCCACCAGCCTCACGCCCATGCGCCGCAGTGCCGGTTTGCCCGCGCGCACCGCACTGGTACTCTTGTGGGCCAAATCGTGTCGTTTGGCAGATGGTATTTCAGGGAGTTGAACATGCAAGGCAAGGCCCGCAAGATCGTCCAGGCCATTCTTTACGAAGCCATCGCCGTTGCCTGCGTGGCACCCGCGCTGGAGCTGGCGTTTGGCGCCGGGATGGCTCAGTCGGCGGTGTTGTCCTTCCTCATGTCAGGAATCGCGATGAGCTGGAACATGGCATTCAACTGGGGGTTCGAGCGTTGGGAAGCGCGTCAGCCGCAACGCGAACGCACCTTCATGCGCCGGGTCTTGCATGCCTTGGGCTTTGAAGGCGGGCTGGTAGTGATTCTGCTGCCGCTGGTGGCGTGGTGGCTCGATGTCAGCCTGTGGGCGGCCTTCTTGACCAACCTGGCGCTGTTCGTGTTCTTCTTCGTGTATGCATTCGTTTTCCAGTGGGGGTTCGACAAGGTGTTCGATGTGCCGCTTTCGGCGCAGCAGGCAAAGTGTTGACTTGCTGCCCTGCGGCGGGATAAGTTCCTACCCCATGAATACCTTCCCGCATGTGAACGCCATTATTATTACCGCCATTATCAGTTTGGCGGGCTAGCGCGTACGTGCACCTAACCCGCCCTGGAGGCGGGTTTTTACTCTCTGACTCCTGGGCAACGTGAAAATAGCCAAGGAGTCATCGATGACCAGCTTCAGCGCCAACCTGCGTACCCCTGTCACGCCACAGCAACTGCTGTCGGAACAGGTACGGCGTATTCTCGCCGCACCGGTGTACGACCTGGCCATCGAAACGCCGCTGCAGGCAGCGCCAGCACTGTCCGCTAGCCTGGGCAACCAGGTGTTGCTCAAGCGTGAAGACCTGCAACCCACCTTCTCGTTCAAGATCCGCGGTGCCTACACCCGCCTGTCACGGCTGACGCCCGCCCAGCGCGAACGTGGGGTTATCACCGCGTCCGCCGGCAACCATGCCCAAGGCGTGGCGCTGGCGGCTTCGCACCTGGGGCTGAAAGCCACCATCGTCATGCCAACCACCACGCCCTCGTTGAAAGTGGAGGGCGTGCGCTCGCGTGGTGGCCATGTGGTGCTGCACGGTGAGAGCTTCCCCCATGCACTGGCCCACGCCCTGCAATTGGCCGACAGCGAAGGTGCCACCTTCGTACCGCCGTTCGATGACCCAGACGTGATCGCCGGTCAAGGCACCGTGGCCATGGAGATCCTGCGCCAGCGCCCAGGTGCACTGGATGCGATCTTCGTCCCGGTGGGCGGTGGTGGGTTGGTGGCGGGCATTGCGGCCTACGTGAAATACCTGCGGCCCGAGGTCAAGGTGATCGGCGTCGAGCCGGAGGACTCCAACTGCCTGCAGGCGGCCTTGGCCGCGGGCGAGCGGGTGATCCTGCCGCAAGTCGGCACCTTTGCCGATGGCGTGGCGGTGGCGCAGGTGGGGGCGCACTGCTTCGAGCTGTGCCGGCACTTCGTCGATGAAGTGATCACCGTTAACAGCGACGAACTGTGCGCAGCCATCAAGGACATCTACGACGACACCCGCTCGATCACTGAACCTTCCGGTGCCCTGGCTGTGGCCGGCATCAAGAAATACGTGGCCCGCGAAGGCGTGCAGGGCCAAACCCTGGTGGCGATCGACTCCGGGGCCAACGTCAATTTCGACCGCCTGCGCCATGTGGCGGAGCGGGCCGAGCTGGGTGAACAGCGCGAGGCGATCATCGCCGTGACGATCCCTGAGCAGCCAGGCAGTTTCCGCGCATTTTGCCAGGCACTGGGTAAACGCCAGGTCACCGAGTTCAACTACCGCTATTACCCGGGCAAAGAAGCGCGTTTGTTTGTCGGGGTGCAGACGCACCCGCTGCACGACCCTCGGGAAAACCTGCTGACCAACCTCGCCGAGCAGGGTTACAGCGTGCTCGACCTGACCGACAACGAACTGGCCAAGCTGCATGTGCGCCACACTGTGGGTGGGCATGCGGCGCCGGGGGCGGATGAGCGTGTACTGCGCTTCGAGTTCCCGGAGCGGCCAGGGGCACTGCTGGGCTTTCTGGAGCGGTTAGGCAAACGCTGGAACATCAGCCTGTTCCATTACCGTAACCATGGTGCAGCGGAGGCGCGCGTATTTGCTGCGCTGGAAGTGCCAGGGGATGAGCTGGCGACGTTGCCGCAGACGCTGGATGAGATGGGCTACCGTTATTGGGATGAGACCGAAAACCCAGCGTACAAGCTATTTCTGGGTTGATCTGTAGGAGCAGCCTTGTGCTGCGAAGAGGCCGGCGACAGCAACCTTGATCTTGGTTATGTTCACTGGCCTCTTCGCAGCGCAAGGCTGCTCCTACAGGTTGCGCGTAGCGCTGGGGTGCTTAGCGCTCACGCATAAAGAAGCCCGCCACATACTTGCGGAAGGTTTCCAGGCTCTTGAAGTCGGCATAGCGCTTGAAGTTCTCGGCATCCGGCTCCGGGCCAATTGGCTGCTCCAGTAGCGACACCGAAAGCACCCGGTCCTGATCCGAGGTCAGCACCAGCTCATCCATCACCTGCCCGCCGATCACCGGTCGACGCATCTGGACCTTCACGCCTTTGCTGGCCATCCAGTCGATCAGCGACACCAACGCCTTGAGTGGCTCACGCTCTTCGTCGCGGTACACCGGGAACAGGTGGGCGCGTGACAGCACGGGCACGCTGGCGACATGGATCAGCTCGTAAAAGTGGCTGCCAGCACTAGCAGGCGAATACAGCGCCAACGCCAAGAGCGGCCCGGCTGCACGGCTGCCTCCCCAATACAGGTGGTGGCCCTGGAAGTCGAACCCGTCTTCGCTGCGGCTATTGAACAGCTTGCGCCCTTTGATCTGGTCGACGCAGTCCAGCATCAGGCCATGCCGACGATGATTGCCGAACACCGTCGCCTCGCGCAGGCGGGCCTTGAGCATCATCATGTGCTTCATGTCCAGCCGGGTTTCCAGGTAGTTGCTGGCCGGTACCCGCTCCAGCAACGGGTAGCGGCTGGCGACGCTGCGCAGCTCGGCAAACTGCCCGGTGAGGTCTTTTTTCAGGTGGGTGGCGTAGAGGTTCAAGCCGCTGATCTCGATCCAGGTCAGCAGCAGCGACAACAGCCGTTGTTGTTCGCGCCTGTCAGTGCCCTCACTGCCACTGCTGTCCTGGGCCGGGCGAAAGTCAGAGATAAGTCGCAATGGCGTATCAGGTGGCAGCCAGGCCGCAGGTGGGGCGGGGTCGTCTTCGCGTTCTGCGGCTTCACGCTCGTCCTTGGTGAACGGGCAGCCAGGTGCATGCTCGGCAGTGCCTGGGTTGTTTTTCAGGAACAGCGTGCCGGTGTTGCCGTTGAGGGTCACGTTCAGCACCGGCAGCGCGTCCTTGCGGCAGTCGCAGGCCAGCCATTGGTTGGCGTTACGCACCTTCATCAGCAACTGGTTGGCCTGCAGCAGGCGAGGGCCAGCAAGCGTGCCTGTGCTGAAACCGACCAGCAGCTCTTCTTCAGCGGGGGTCAGGCTGCGGACCTGCGCGGCGGTCTTATCGATGATTCGCATTAAGGGGCAGCTCCAAGCTACGAGCCTCAAGCTTCAAGCAAAGTAGAGCCGCTTTCAACCAGTTAAGTCATGTTTGCTAGTCTGGCTGGCGTCGCGGTAGACCTCCCTCGGGCCGGTGCGTCTCGCAACAGAGCAAAAGCTGTTCAGTGCCGCTTGGTTAAAGTCAGATTTTGGGTACTGTCAATTCTACGAGTTGAAGATGAGCGGGTGACGCTTCAGCATGCGGCCTAATCAAAGAAACTAATCGGAGACGTTTGCGAAGTTCCGATTGGACGATAAACGAACACTATGATGGGCGTATGGCCAAATGAAAAAAACAGCAATGCTTGCTTACGGGGGGCTTTGGCCATCTGTACATCTTTTACAGGCTTACAACGGTGAACGCTCGGACCGGGTGACGGAACGTTATCCACTGGGCAACGGCTACCGAAACTACAGCCCTCGGATTATGCGGTTTACAAGCCCCGACGGGCTTAGCCCTTTTGGCAACGGGGGGAGGAATGCATGCATACCGCGAGAAAGACCCAATGAACAGCGTTGATCCGTCGGGACACTTCATCGTGGCCTGTTCGCCTGTATCCGGTGAGGGCAAAAGGCCCTCCGCCGGATGTTTCCCGCAGGCGCATCACAAGGCCGAGGCGCGCCCAATCAGAGCGGGTACAAAACGCGCCGCTCAGTTACCACTGAACATCTGCGCGGCGCGTGCGCGAATCTCGTCAGGGCTGAGGTCCTCCTTGTGGGTCGAGACGAACCAGATATTGCCGAACGGGTCCTTGAGGGTGCCGCTGCGGTCGCCATAGAACTGGTCCGTCACTTCGCGCAGCTGGGTGGCGCCGCATGCCAGGGCCTGGGCATAGACCTTGTCGCAGTCTTCGACATACAGGTGCAGGCCTACGGCCGCGCCCGCGAGTTTCTGGCTGGCGGTCAGGCCACCTTCCATGTCGCAGGGGTCGCCGAGCATCAGCGACGAATCGCCGATTTTCAATTCAGCATGCCCCACGCGACCGCCCGGGGCGTCGAGGCGGAACATCTCGACCGCGCCAAAGGCTTTCTTGTAGAACTCGATGGCCTTGGCGGCGTCGTTGATGCCCAAGTAGGGGGTGATGCTGTGCTGGCCTTCGGGGATGGGTTTGGCTGCCATGTTCGCTCTCCTTTGAAACGGGCGCCGGTTGGCGCCCTTTTGCTTAGAGTCGTTTGCACGGATGGAAAATCGACAGTGGCGCTAGACCGATTCTCTATAACGGCGGCCGTCAGAAGATGTAATCGGTGGTCAGGAAACTCGATTGGCGATTGCGGATGATCTCGCTGATCAGCGTCTTGTTGGCCTCCTGGAACTTGGTCGCCACCAACGTACGGATCGAGAACACGCGCAGGGCGTCATGCACCGACAAAGTACCTTCGGCACTGTTCTTGCGGCCGTTGAACGGGTAGGTGTCTGGCCCGCGCTGGCACTGTGCGTTGATATTGATGCGGCCGACCTGGTTGGCAAAGGTGTCCACCAGGCTGCCGATGGTCGCCGGGTCGTTGCCGAACAGGCTCAGTTGCTGGCCGTAGTCGGAGTCGAGCACGTAGTCAATGACGGTTTCCAGGTCGCGATAGGGCACCACCGGCACCACTGGGCCGAACTGCTCCTCGTGGTACACGCGCATGTCATGGCTCACCGGGTAAAGCAGGGCGGGGTAGAAGAACGAACCGCGGCTTTGCCCACCGCCTTCGTTGATGACCCGTGCCCCCTTGGCTGTGGCATCGGCCACCAGGCCATCGAGGTAGTCGACCTTGCCCGGTTCCGGCAATGGCGTTAGCGCCACACCGGGTTCCCATGGCATGCCAGGTTTGAGCGCGGCGAGTTTGCGCTGGAATTTTTCCAGGAAGGCGTCGACCACGTCTTCATGGACGAACAGTATCTTCAGCGCCGTACAGCGCTGGCCGTTGAATGACAGAGCACCCGTCACGGCCTCTTCGACCGCATTGTCCAGGTCGACTTGGGGCAACACGATGCCGGGGTTCTTGGCGTCCAGGCCCAGGGCCGCGCGCAGGCGGTGTGGGCGCGGGTGCAGTTTTTTCAGGTCGCTGGCGGCCTTGTGGGTGCCGATGAAGGCGAACACATCGACCAGGCCGCTGGCCATCAGCGCGCTCACGGTTTCGCGGCCGCGGCCATAAATGACGTTGATCACCCCCGGTGGGAAGCTGTCGCGGAAGGCTTCGAGCAACGGGCGGATCAGCAATACGCCAAACTTGGCCGGCTTGAACACCACGGTGTTGCCCATGATCAGCGCCGGGATCAACGTGGTGAACGTTTCGTTCAGGGGGTAGTTGTAGGGCCCCATGCACAATGCCACGCCCAGTGGCGCACGGCGGATCTGGCCGAGGGTGCCCTGTTCGAGCTCGAAGCGGCTGGAGCGGCGGTCGAGGTCCTTGAGCGCATTGATGGTGTCGACGATGTAATCGCAGGTGCGGTCGAACTCTTTTTCCGAATCCTTGAGGTTCTTGCCGATCTCCCACATCAGCAACTTGACCACGGCCTGGCGCTGTTCGCGCATGCGCGCCAGGAAGCGTTCGACGTGCTGTATGCGTTCGGCAACGCGCATCGTCGGCCAGGCGCCACGGCCCTTGTCGTAGGCCTGCACGGCAGCGTCGAGCGCGGTGAGGGCGGTGTCGGCGTCAAGCAGCGGGGCACTGCCGAGAATGACCTGGCGCTCGCCGTCGGCTTCCTTCAGCCAGACCGGGCTGCGCACCGTGGCCAGCGGGCCGTCCCAGCGCCTGAGCTGGCCGTTCACCAAATAGTCGCGTTGTTCCAGGGGGGCTTCCAGGCGCCAGGTGTCGGGGATGTTCTCGGCGGTCGGGAAAAGTGAATCGAGCAGACGGTCCATGGGTACTGCACCTCACATATCTGAGCGGAGTTCGTGCCAGGTGAAACGCTTCAGCTTCGAGCATGCACCGGTCACAGGAAAAACACCAGTCTGGCTCAACATTGCCTGCACTGCGCCGATACAGAGCTAACCCGGTGCGTCAGCAGGCCTATGATCACTTCCATTTCCCCAAGCGACGATACACAGACGGCCGCACTGCTGGCTTCGCCCTTGTTCTGGTTGGCGTTGGCCGCCATCGGCCTGCTCGGCCTCTGTGTCGTGCGGCTCAACGGCAAGCAGCGCCAGCTGCAGCAGCATAACCACGAACTGTGCCGGTCACAGGCACAGTTCGAACGCCTGGCGCACTACGACACCATTACCGGGTTGCCCAACCGGGTGCTGTTCCAGCGGCAACTGGCCGAGGCCATCGACAAGGGGCATGGCCTCGCCGTGCTGATGCTCGATATCGACGGGTTCAAACAGGTCAACGACAGCCTTGGCCACGCGATGGGCGACCTGCTGCTGCAACAAGCCACCGCGCGCTTCCTGCAGGAGCTGGACCTGCACGACCGCGTCTGCCGCCTGGGCGGTGACGAGTTCGTGTTCATGCTCCAGGGCACACAGGGCCAGGTAACCCACCAGTTGCGCCATGTGCTGCGGTGCCTGCAGCGGCCGTTCGACCTCAAAGGTAACGCTGCATTGGTTACCGGCAGCATTGGCCTGGCCTGGTGCCCGCAGCATGGCGAGGATGTGGACAACCTGCTGCGCCACGCCGATACCGCCATGTACGCCGCCAAGGAGAGCGGGCGCAATACCTGGCGGGCGTATCACCCGGATATGACTGCGCGCTTGCAGCAACGCCTGGAATTGGAGCGCAACCTGCGGCGAGCGCTCAACAATGATGAATTCGAACTTTGGTACCAGCCCAAGGTGGACCTGTTCAGCGGCAAGCTGGAAGGTGTCGAGGCGCTGCTGCGCTGGCGCGACCCGCAAGCAGGCCTGGTGTCACCGGCCGAGTTCATCCCCTTGGCAGAGCGTACCGGGTTGATCATTCCCTTGGGCGAGCGCGTGCTGGAGCTGGCCTGTACGCAGCTGGCAACCTGGCGTCGGGATGACTGCCTGCCCGGGCCGTTGGCGATCAATGTCGCGGCATTGCAGATCGAGCGTAGCGACTATGTGTCGAGCCTGGCGATGGCCCTGGAGCGTCATGGCCTGGCCGCCAATCTGCTGGAGGTGGAGATTACTGAAAGCCTGTTGATGGAAAGCCAGCAGCAGGCCTGCGCGGTGCTCGCGCAACTGCAGGCTATGGGCGTGGCCACTGCGGTGGATGACTTCGGTACCGGTTATTCGTCGCTGGCCTACCTGCGGGCGCTGCCTATCGACCACCTGAAGATCGACCGCGCGTTCATCAAGGACCTGCCCGCAGACGATGATGCGGTGGCCATTGCCCGTGCCATCATCGACCTGGGGCATGCCTTGGGTTATCGCATAACTGCCGAAGGCATCGAAACGCAGGAGCAGTACGATTTTCTGCGCAATGCCGGCTGCGATCAGGGGCAGGGCTACCTGATGGGGCGGCCGATGCCGGCCGCCGAGTTGCAAGGCTGGATAGCGCGTAACCCGCGTAGGCAGCGCCTGTCACCTGGGTAACAGGCGCTTTTTCGCCGCTCTCTACAGGGGTAGGCGGAACAGATTGTGCGGCGGGTGCATCAACCACTCCTGGCGTAGCACGGGGTCAGCATCGATGGCTGCCAGACGCCGCCAGAACTCCGCGCGGGCTTGTTGCGGGCGGGCTATGAAGAAATCGTTTTCAAGCAGCGGCCTGAGGTCGCGGCGGTACTGAAGTGGCAAACGCTGCCACAGCGCAGCCTGTTCCGGGCCCGTTCCCTCGAAAAACTCTGCATAGTCCCCCTCGCACACCAGCAAATCGACTTCATGGGCGACATTGTAAGCATCGACCTGGGCCAGCATGCCTTCGCTCAGCCACTCACTTTCCAGGCACAGGGCTTCGGCGGACGGGCCGGGGAGGTTGAAATCCACCCGCAGCCGCTGGAACTGGTTGCCAGACAGGTCCAGGACGAGAGGCTCGGCAACGACGTCCAGGCCTAAGGGCAGTTCGACCAGCCCACACTCGGACAGGAACAGGGTTTTCAGGTGGTCAAGCCCGTGCAGGTCTGGCGCCTCCAGCAGCGGGTTGCCCGACAGGTCCAACACGATAAGCCCGGCGCACTGGTTCAGCGCTACCTGGTTGCGGTTGTCCCAGGTGATGCGGTTGTTGTCCAGATCAAGCCAGGTCAATCGATCGGGGTTGGCCACATGGGGCAGGGCGTCGAACCGGCAATTGGACAGTAACAAGCGTTTCAATTTGGGAAAGCGCTCCAGGAACTCTGCAGGGAGCTGGCTGAGTGAAGGGTTGCTGTGCAGCGATATGTGCTCCACATGGGTGAAGTCGTCCGGCAGGGCCAGGCTGGCCAGGTCCTGGTTTTCCAGTTCGAGGCCGGAGAGGTCGAGGCTGGCGATCCGGCCACCGCCTGCGAGTGGCACGCTCGAGAGGCGCCGCCAGGCGTTGATGATTGGGCGGATCGCCCGCTGGCGTTGGTGCGGGCGTTGAGGGGCGGGGCGGGCCCATTCCTGCAGGTTGCGGCGCAGCGTATCCAGGCGTTGTTGCAGGTCGCGCAGCCTTTGTGTCGGTGAGCGAAGGTCATTGTCTTCAGGGTCGCTGCCAAGTACATCTTCGATTTCCGAATCAGTGGCATCGGGGTACAGGCGGCGATAGGCGCCGGCCAGTGAACCTGTGTGGCGCGGGTGCGGGGCTTGTGGGGCGAGTGGGCGACCTCCGCGCAGCTGGACTGGGCGGGCGCGACGCCTGGCGCCTGGCCCCCATAGCCGTTGTGCAAGGTCATCTCGGTTGTCGTTGACCCAAGCCAGGACGCGCTGGCGTAACGTACGCCCATCGGCCTGGACGATCGCCAGCGCGTCGCGTTGGCTGTGCGGCAGTACCTGCTCCACAGCGCGGCACAGGTCCAGGTCCCGCGTGGCGGGGGCAGGGCGCGGCCCCAGGTCAGCCTCATAACCTTCTGCGCTTTTGATCACCCGGCAGACACGGCCTGCTGAGCTGCTGCCGATATGTTCAAGCAGAGGGCCCTCGGGGCTACCCGCACGCAGTTCCAGGCGCACATCGCGCGGCCAGTCGGGCAGGCCATCGAGGGCATTGAACAGCAGGCGTTCGCTATCGGCACCGGCCCGAGCGGGAACGAGCACGCCTTCCACGGCACGTATCAGAGGCAGTTCGCTGTGCGTGTGTTCAACCTGCTGACGCAGCCAGGCCGGTAACACCGCGTCGTTTTCCCAAGCGAGGGATTGCGCGGCGCTCAGGGGCGCCAGCAGACGCCTGGCGAGTACGGCCGACAGGCGAGGGTAGGCTTCCAGCAACCTGCGTGTTGCCGGTTCGATGGGCGCATCGCCGTTATACAACCGTTCGAACAGGTTGCCCGGCGCGTCGCTGCCCAGCGCAACCACCTTCGCTTGCGCGGCCATACGTTGCAGGGTGTCGAGCAGCAAAGCCGGTGGCGGCTGCCCTTCGAGGTGCACGCGGCGCAGGTACGCGGCATCGGTCCCACACATGCGGCCAGCCAGCTCAAGTTGTTCGGGTGTGAACGCTGCGTAGTTTTCCCCCAAGCGGCGAGCCAGTATTGCGAAGGACCACTGTGATGGCTGTTCATGGCTGGCGCGCCAGGCACCCTGTTCGTTGTGTTCCAGAGGCGGCTGCCAAGCGTCCTGCGCGTGTGGGTGCACAAGCCGCCACTGCTGTGTCTGCGTGTCCAGGCGCTGTTCGTAGAGGTGGCCATCCATGCGAATGAAATACCGGCCATCGTGCAGGTACTGGCCTTGAGCATTGGCGTGCACGCTCTGCGGCAAGTCCAGGGGGCTGCGATAGGGTGTGAGGTCTGCCTGCCAGAGCCGGTAGCGGCCATCGGGCTTGCGAACTTCCTGCAGGCTCTCCAGCAGCGGGCTTTTGAACAACTTCGGCACCACGTGGCCAGCGACCACCAGCCCGCCGATCAGGGCCAGGTTCAGGCCGACCGCCTCCAGGTGACGCAATGCCAGGTGGCGGTCACCCTGATGCCAGGCCTCATAGCCTTCGTACACTTCGCCAAGCAGTTGGCACGCTGTCACCGCCAGCATCAGCGTGCCCACGGCGGGGATGAAGAAGCCGGCCAGGTTGAGCGCGTCCATGCCGAGGTCTTCCCACGCTTGCTGGCGGTTTGCCCGCGCCGTGGCGTCGGCTTCGGCGGTCGGCACCGCCAGCTGGCGAGCTTCGCGTTTGAGGCGGTCAAGGTGCAGCGCCTGATAAAAAGCAAAAGGTTCCTCGGTGATTGCCAGCCGTGTGGGGCGCAAATCCGCCTCAGGGGCCCGCTGCCATGCCTTGTCGTTGGCAGAAGCGCCTGAGGCGTCAAGGTTTTGGTGCAGCAAGTCAAGAAAGTGTTGCTGCTGACCCTGCTCCACGTACGCCATGAACGCCTGCCGGTCGGTGGGTTCCAGCAGCAGGGCCGCCAGTGCCTCATGCACAGCCTCAAGGTCGGCGCATTGACGCAGGGCCTGGTCGTGGCCTGGCAAATAGAGCAGCAGCCCGCTGATGCCGGTGTCGATCAGCATCACCTCATGCAAGGTGATACCGAACAGCGCCAGTTGCCAGCAAGGCATCTCGTTGCCCTGCAGAAACAGGTCGACTTGGTCGCGCGCGGTGCCGGTGAGCACATGCCGTAGGTAAGCCAGGTCGGCCGCCAGGCGCAGCCTATCCTTGTACACGGCGATCGCCTGTTCGCGTACGTGTGGCTTAGCGAAATGGTGCTGCAGATGGGCCTGGTATTGCTGCCCCAGATCGAGCGAACGGCACAGTGCGGCGAAGCCAGCGGGTGTGAGCGGCAGCCGCTCCACCTGGTAGCGCTCCGACACCAGCGGGAAGTGCGCTGGGGGTGTCTGCGGGCCCAGTACTGCGGTGCCCCGTACCTGAACGGGTGTGACCTGGATCGTGTGGCTTGGTGCAATGGCGCTCTGGGCGCTGAAGCGTTCGTCATCTGCGAAGTTCTGCAGCGCGGCCTGCAGCAGCGTGTCACGACGATGACTGTTCAGGTAACGCATGCCTGCCCAATGCCAGGTGCTTTCTACCCGAAGCAGTTCGGTGCCACGAAGCGGGGCGCTGCACCCGTGTTCGGCAAGGCGTGCCGTCAGCCGGGGCTCAGCGAACGCAGTGATTTGCTCAAGCCCCTCAAGGGCCTGGGCCAAGGTGCTTTGCGAGCGCAGCAGGCGCGACTGGCTACGGTGCACGGCCTGGCGAAGATCGGGGGCGGCGTTGGCAAACCAGGCCTGCGTGTAATAGGCCGGTAGTTGGCTTTGCCTCAAACTGTGCCATTGAGACGGGGCTATTGAGTGTGCCCAGGTGGGCAATTGTGTTTCCAGTAGCGTTTGATGCGGTTCGAGCGTTGAAAGGGTTGGCATGTCGATGCTCCTTTATGAGGAGAGAGCATCAAACGGTATTGGTTAATAACCAGGTGGTAACCCGGTATTGCCTGCAACTCAACAGGCGTCATGTGTTAGCGTCACACGATCATCAAAATAAAAAGCGTTTTTTGACGTCATAAAATAGATTGGCATGCTGTCAAAGTGCCGCTTGCCAAACCGTTGCCTGGCATCTTAAATTGTTACTGAATGTGAGAGTGAAGTTTCGATAGTAATCTTTTGTATATCAGTGCGTTGGGTGTGTTAATTACAGCTAATTATGATCTTGTTCTGATCTGCCCATAGACAACATCAAAGGACGTCGAAGAAGAATGAAACAGCACTTGGCAGCGGTGGCACGAAAACTCATCTCTCCTTCGACGCGCTACGAGATCAGGCTGCTTGCCAGCCAAGTCCGTGAAGTGCTTGGCCGAGCCTGTGTCTGGCGGTGGGAGGTCGCCAGGTTCAGGCTGCAGCAGGAAAGCCCCTACGAAATCCTCTACATCGGGCGCAAGCAGCAGCGCGAGATGGCCAAGCTGCTGATTGGTGGCAAGGCTCCGGGCAACGCTCCGGTTGCCGGCAGCAGTGCAGAGCCAGACGCGTCGAACCATGTGGTGGTGGTGAGTGAAATGCCCACTACAGGGGCGTTGTCCGTGCCGCACTACCTGAGTGCCGTGGTACCACTGGGGCGAACGCTGGATGACATTACCGCCCGCTACGACAGCGAGTTGCGCCGTAGCATTCGCAAGAACCGGCCGCTTTATCAGATGAGGCAGACGCTGTCGGATGAAGAAATCGCAATGGCTGACAGCCAGTTACTGCGCCCCTATGCCACGGCCAGGCAGGGTATTCATGCTGCGCAGTTTCCCACGGACGATGTGTTCCGCATTGCCAAGAGCGTTGGGCGCCTGGACCTGATCACCTTGGGCGACGAAGTGATCGGTTGCCACCTGGGTTGTGAAGTCACGCGCGGTGGCAAGCGCTACTGGAGCACCCTGCGTTTTGGTTATAGCGAAGCGGTGTTTTCAGATGCGAAAAAACTGCGTGAGGTGAACTCCATCACCACCTTCATGGCGCTGGAGTGGGCGTTGCAACATGGCTTCGATTATTACGACATTGGCCTGTGCCTGGCGCGGCCGGATGACGGTTTGCTGAAGTGGAAAAGAAGGCGCGGTGGCGACATTGATTCGTTGGGCAACCACGCCTACCTGTTCGTGCGGCTACCCAAGACCGGGACGGCGAAATTTCTATGGGAAACGCCAATGTTCGCGGTTGAAGGCGACAAATTGACACTGCACCTGGGCTTGCCGGACGGGCCGAGCGATGAAGAGGTCGCCAGCCGGTACCACGAGATGGTCTTTGGCGGCCTGCACAAGATCTACCTCTATGGTGACAAACGTTCGGGCGAGTCGTTTATCGAGACCTTGCGCACGCGTTACGCCAATTTACAGTCGCCGCCGACGATGGAAAGGATCACATCCAACTGAGTCGTTCAAAGGCTTGTGACCACGCCACCCCGGGGAGCACTTCATGGGCAGCGATATCTCCAAATTCAGCGCACCGTCTGCCGGTAAACGGCATAAGTGGACCCTTGCCGCGTACAAGTACATGGCGCGCAAGCGGCTCGCACGTAATTCTGCCATCGACCTGAAAAGCATCGCGTCAAAAAGCTGGGATATCGCGCCTGGTGAAACAACGGTTTCCCCGGCCGCCTTCTATTTGCCCAATCAGCTGGAGCGGGTGACGGGGTGGGAGGCAAAGCGCTTTTACCCCTACGTGCATCCCGCCCGCACGATGGAGGGTGGGCTCAGCGTGGCGCAGGGCCCTACACGTGGGTACCTGATCAAGGACGTGTGGTTGGTCGATGGCGCGCTCTACAAAGGCAAGGCCAGCCACTGGTTATCCTTGAAACCGAGCACCTTCCCGCGGGTTGTGGTGGAGCACGAGATCGAGCGCGCGGCCATCTACTGCACGCAAAATGGCAACTCCTGGTTTGGCACCTGGTTGATGGAAGACTGCGTCACCTATGCCCTGGCCTGCAACGAGGGCGTACCGGTGACCACTGCGCCCTCTGCGCGCTACCCACTGTTTACCCAGGCGCCGGCTTATGAAGACTGGCTGGGCATGAAGCCCCTTCGTTTGCGCAGTGCGTTTTTCCGTGAGCTGGTGCTGTTCGACGACCAGAGCAACAACCAAAGCCGCCACTTGCGCTACCGAGCCATGGGCGAAAAGCTGCTGTCGCATGTGCCCCACGAACCACACCCCGGTGTGTTCATATTGCGTGGTGGCGACGGCGACTTGCGCTTCCTGCGCAATGAAATGGCCGTAGCAGAGCACCTGCGCACGCACAGGGGCTTTCGCATTGTCGACCCGCTGAAAACCGACGTGCCGAGCATTATCGCGGCGTGCGCCGGCGCCAGGGTGGTGGCTGGGGTCGAAGGTAGCCAGCTGGTTCATGGCGTGAACGTGCTGCAGGCCGGTGGCTCAGTATTGACGTTGCAGCCACCGAACCGTTTTGTCAGTTATTACAAATACCTGACAGACCGCGACCAGCAGCACTTTGGCTTTGTGGTGGGCATGCCGGAAGGCGATGGGTTCAGGATCGACATCGATGAGGTGGAGCGCACCCTGGATTTGATGCCGGTGTAGCTACCGGCCAAGCCTCAGGTAAACGCGCCAGATTTCGGTTCGGAAGGCCAACCATTAGCATTTGGTTTCTCAGCGATGAAACGCAAGGGCTTGCCTCCTTCACGTCTTCGATTGATCAGAAATCACGATTGCGCCAGCCGCCGGGGTCTCCTGTGCGGCTTCTATCGCAGAAAAGTTCGCTATATCAGCGCCTTACACTTAATTGACCATTACCTGTCAGTACCGAGAAACGCCTGCAGTTTATGTGTGACGGCATTTTGACGAAGCCACCCCTTGCTCATTGAATTTTATTATGGTGTCGGATCATTGACGTAGTGTCATTGTGCCCATAAGCTCAAATCAACAGCGAGGAAGTCTCCCGCTAAACCCACCAATAAATATTTTTATTATCCTCTTTATAGGAGGGGGTTATGCGCTCGACACTGTTCATTAAATCAATCTTCTTGTTAGTGCTTTTAAGTGGCGCTGCCCGTGCTGCTGATTCGTATGTCAATCAAAACAGTGTCATTCCTGTCGCAACGGCAGGGTGGTTCTTCGCTTTTGCAGTCATCGGTTTTGTTGCCGTTGCCAATAGAAGAAAGATTTAAACGTTCTCGCGTGGCAAAGGTAATAGGGGGCTTTAACAGTTGATCAATTACGGGGCTTTTTGGGGTTGTCGGTAAATTGACGTCTGAGGTTTGTTGTTGATGGCTTCGCAGCTGCTGACAGCTTGTCAATTTTCCAACTGTTGCTATATTCCAGTGGCGACTCATCGCCATTAGCCGTAGGGTGTCGCAGCGGGCGGGTCAGGCAGGGTGTCGAGGTGTCAAGGTACAGGGCCTCCAGGAAGGTTGAGGCCATCGCAGCAGGCAGTGCGGTTGCGAAGTGGAGCGAGAGTTGGTGTGCCGTTCTCATTCAGTGCTCTTTGTCAGGCCAGTAGGCCGGAGGGACCCTCATGGTACGTTCATTGTGTTCCGCTTTTTGCGTGCTGATGCTGTGGTCTGGTACCGGCAACGCGGTCGAAAATAGCGCAGCTTATCGGCTCAGCCCTGGCGATGTGGTGATGGTGTCCGTCTGGCAAGAGGAGAGCCTGCGTCAAGAAGCCACCGTGCTACCCGATGGCAGTATCACCTTCCCCTTGGCAGGGCGGATCGATGTCGCCGGCCTTGATGCCACGGCCGTTGAAAAACAGGTCGCTGCCAAACTCGAAAAATTCCTCCCCGACCCGAACGTCAGCGTTGTCGTCAAAAGCATCGCCGGCAACCTTGTGTACGTGCAGGGCAAAGTGATCAAGCCAGGGCCCGTACAAATGGCGGGGCCCACGGCCGTATTGCAGGCCTTGAGCATGTCGGGTGGTTTGGACAAATTCGCTGACGAAAGCGACATCAAGGTGGTTCGCGGCCAGGGGGCTTCCCAACGGATTCTGCCCGTGAGATATAAGGACCTGGTTTCCGGGCGTGACATGTCCACCAACATTCAACTTCAGGCTGGCGATACGCTGGTCGTTCCTTGATCTTGCCTTAATAAGAACACTTAATGCCTCTTCTTAGAACAACTAGCATTGCAACGGCAATCATGGTCTTGCCGTTTACGGACGCGGTCCAGGCAGCAAATTGGCAGTCATCGGTGGTGGTACCGACCTCGGTCGAATACGACAGCAACCCGTTGTTGCTGTCGTCTGAAGAAAAGGGTGTGACGCGCACCATCATTGCGCCCGACTACACCCTTGTCGGTACCTTTGACCGCGACGAATTACGGTTGGGTCTTGGCATGCACGTGTTGCGTTCTTCAGACACGGACATCGTCGACGACCGCGAAGACCCCAATGTAAGCCTGGGCTGGCAACGCGACACCGAGAAAGGGCGTTTTGGCCTGGTGGCTCAGTACAACGAAAGCTCTACGTTGTCCGGCATTGTCCAGGACACCGGTGTGGTAACCACCGACGGCACGCAGAAGCTGTATACGCTGGCAGGTAATTGGAGCAGCGCCATCACCGCCCGCAGCACGTTGTCCAACGAAACCAAGTACAGCCGAGCGCGATACGACATCAACACGCTGACCGGCTACAACGAGCTGGGCAACGTGACAACCTGGACCTACGCCTGGAGCGAGCGGGCCGATGTGTATACCCGGTTTGGGGTGAGGCGCTATGAGCCCGAACAGGACCTTACTGCGACCGCCTCTAACAGCTACACCCCTGCAGTTGGGGTGAAGTATCAGTTCTCCGAGCGCCTGAGTGCCGATGCGCACGTTGGCGTCAACCAGGTGTCCGGCTCTGAAGGCGGTCGGCGCGGGGAGGGCGGGGCCTCGCTGCTGTATACCGGGGTGCGTTCCGACCTCAGCTTAAGTGCCGAACGCAGCACGGTCGCCAGCGCGGAGGGTGGTTTTGCCGAGCTCGACATGGTGCGCGGTATTTACAGTTACGCGGTCAACGAGCTGACCCGCGTCGGCGCCGATGCCACTTGGCAAGACAGCAAAGGGCAAACACCCAACACACTGCAAATGTACAGTGTCTGGGCCAGCCGGGAATTTTCGCCTTTTTGGGATCTGCGCCTATCGTTGATGTACAAGGAGCGGCGGCAGGACGATGCACCCACTGCGGACGCAACAATTGTTGGTTTGACGTTGACGTATAGGTACCCCGACCTCTGAACTTCAGCCTGGTGGCCTTTATGAAGTCTGACTACGAGCTTTCCCTTAAAGATTACATCGCCATCATCAAGGATAGGGCCCTGTTATTAGGGATCAGTATCGTAGTCATTCTTGCCGCGACCGTGGTGGTCGCGGTCAGCGTGCCACCGATCTATCAGTCCACTGGGACCATTCTGGTGGAGTCACAACAGATCTCCCCCGAGCTGGTATCGGCGAACAACAACAGCTTTGCCGATGAGCGCATCGAGGTCATTCGCCAGCGCGTCATGACCCGCGAGAACCTGCTGCGGATCATCGACAAGTACAGCCTGTTCGCTGACAAGCGGCTCAGCGAAAGCGACAAGATCGACCAGATGCGCAATGCCATCGTGGTCGCTACCCTCAGCACGTTCGTCAGAGGGCGGGGTGAGGCCACAGTCGCATTCAATGTGTCCTTCGAGCACAAGCAAGCGCAGGTGGCCAAGGATGTCGCCAACGAACTGGTGACGCTGTTCCTCAACGAAAACCTCAAGCAGCGCACCGAGCGCGCCAACGAAACCACCGAATTCCTGACCCAGGAAGCCAACAAGCTGGGTGCCGAGCTTGCCAGCCTGGAAAACCAGCTGGCGGACTTCAAGCAAGCCCACGCCAATGCCTTGCCTGAGCACCAGTCGCTGCGCATGAGCATGCTGTCGCGCTCGGAGCTGGAGTTCCGGGAGGTCGACCGCGATTACAAGACCGCGCAAGAGGAACTGCGTTACCTGGAGCTTGAATTGTCGGCGGCCAATGCCGGCTTGACCACCAAGGCTGACGGTACCCGGCCTTCCAGTGCCGACCAGCCACAAGACCTGCCCAGCCTCAAGGCCGAGTACGCCCGGCTGCTGACCAAATACAAGGACGCGCACCCGGACGTAGTTGCGGTCAAGCGCAAGATCGATGCCCTGCAGGCCAGCGGCGGCGGCAGCAAGGCTGCGTCGTCGGTCAGCCTGGATGTGGCGCGGGTGCGTGCGCGGATTGGCGCGGCCCAGGAGCGCATCACCTCACTGGCGGAGCAAAAGCGTGAGCTGGTGAAGAAAATGGAAGGCTACGAGGCGGAGATTCTTGAAGCCCCGCAAGTGGAGCGTGGCCTGGTCACCTTGATGCGCGACCACGACAACGCGCGCAAGAAGTACGAAGAAATCCGTGCCAAGGAAATGGGCGCGAAAATTACCGAAAGCCTGGAACAGGAAAACAAGGCAGAGCGTTTTGTGCTGCTGGAGCCACCGCTGCTGCCCGAGAAGCCGATCAAACCCAACCGCAAGAAAATCGCCGCCCTGGGCCTGGTGCTGGCACCGGCAGGCGGTGGCGCGTTGGTGATGCTGCTGGAAATGCTCAATCAGCGGGTACGGGGTGTAGGGGCGTTGGAGAGCGTGTTGGGCAAGCGTGTGCTGGTGACGGTGCCCTTCATCACCACCCAGGCGGAACTGGCAAAGCGTAAACGCTGGCGCAACCTGCTGATCCTGGCGGTGCTTGTGCTGATTGCTATGATGGTAGTGCTGGTGCACGTGTTCTACATGCCGTTGGATGTGTTGCTGTTCAAGGCTATGGCGCGGTTTGAATAGGGAAAGCAGTGATGGACAGGATCAAGCCGGTAGTTGGCAATGGTATTCATCAAGTTTCTCCAGGTGCTGCCCAGGCACCGCAAACCGCCCACGGGGCGGAGCCTCCAGAAGTGCCAGGGCAATTCGATTACGTGAAGACCAAGGTGGTGCCGTTGCGTGCGGAGCACCTTGAGCGCAATCGGATTGTCGCGTTCAACAAGAACTCGAACATGAGTGGGCCGATCGACCTGTTGCGCACGCAGGTGCTGCAGGCGATGGAGGAAAACGGCTGGCGTACCTTGGCCATCACCTCGCCAACACCCGAGGCGGGCAAGACGGTGCTGGCGATCAACCTGGCCATGAGCATCGCGCACCACACGACCAAGACGGCGCTGTTGGTGGACTTCGACCTGCGTCGCCCCAAGGTCGGCAGCAGCCTGGGCTTGCCGATGGAAAAGGCCCTCAACGAGTTGCTGTCTGACCAGGCTGGGCTGGAAGAGGTGCTGGTCAACCCGACGTTGCCGCGTTTTGTCGTGCTGCCGACGCGGGTGCCTATTCCGATGTCTACCGAAATGCTGTCCTCCCCCCGGGTGAACAACCTGATCAGCGACTTGCGCAGCCGCTATGAGTCGCGCATCTGCATTTTCGATTTGCCGCCATTGTTGAGCTCGGACGATGCAATCACCGTGATGCCCAAGTTCGACTGTGTGTTGTTGGTCGTCGGCAACGGCATGAACAGCAAGCAAGAGATCGAGGAATGCCTGCACCACCTGGCGACAGTCAACCTGATTGGTACGGTGTTGAACAAGGCGGATGAAAAACCGCGCACCTATTACTGAGCTATTCACTATCGGGGTAGGAGCAGCCTTGTGCTGCGAAGAGGCCGGTGACAGCAGCGAAGATTCGCTGTGTTTTCACCGGCCTCTTCGCAGCACAAGGCTGCTCCTACACCCGATAGTGAATAGCCGCATGATTAGGGCCGATGCCACGGGTACTGCAACTCCCACCCCCAGGCATGCGCCACGATCTGCTCCGCCAGGCCATTGCTCAGGTTGAACGCCGTGCTGGGGCCGCCAGCGACCAGGCACGGTGTTGAACAAGGCGGATGAAAAGCCGCGCACCTATTACTGAGCTATTCACTATCGGGGTAGGAGCAGCCTTGTGCTGCGAAGAGGCCGGTGACAGCAGCGAAGATTCGCTGTGTTTTCACCGGCCTCTTCGCAGCACAAGGCTGCTCCTACCCCCGATAGTGAATAGCCGCATGATTAGGGCCGATGCCACGGGTACTGCAATTCCCCCCAGGCATGCGCCACGATCTACTCCGCCAGGCCATTGCTCAGGTTGAACGCCGTGCTGGGGCCGCCAGCGACCAGGTACGGTGTTGAACAAGGCGGATGAAAAGCCGCGCACCTATTACTGACTATTCACTATCGAGTGTAGGAGCAGCCTTGTGCTGCGAAGAGGCCGGTGACAGCAGCGAAGATTCGCTGTGTTTTCACCGGCCTCTTCGCAGCACAAGGCTGCTCCTACCCCGATAGTGAATAGCCGCATGATTAGGGCCGATGCCACGGGTACTGCAACTCCCACCCCCAGGCATGCGCCACGATCTGCTCCAGCGATGCATACGCTGGCCGCCAACCCAACACACTCATCGCTTTGCCTGCATCCGCCACCAACCTGGGCGGGTCACCCGCGCGGCGGGGTGCATCGAGTGTGTGGATCTGCCGGCCCGTCACTGTGCGGGCGGTATCGATCACTTGCTGCACTGAAAAGCCCAGGCCATTGCCCAGGTTGAACGCCGTGCTGGGGCCGCCAGCGACCAGGTAGTCGACCGCCAACGCATGTGCCGAAGCCAGGTCGGCGACATGCACATAATCACGAATACAGGTGCCATCGGCGGTGTCGTAATCCCGGCCAAACACCGTGACCGCCTCACGCCTGCCAGCGGCCGCCTGGAGGATCAACGGTATCAGGTGGGTTTCCGGCTCATGGCGCTCGCCCAGCTCCCCGTCAGGGTCAGCCCCTGCGGCGTTGAAGTAGCGCAGGCACACCGACTTCAGCCCGTAAGCACGGTCGAAGTCCTCGAGTATCTGCTCGACCATCCACTTGCTGAGCCCATAGGGGTTGATCGGTGCCTTGCCATGCGCCTCGTCGATGGGCACATACAGCGGGTTGCCGTAAACGGCTGCGCTGGAGGAAAACACCAGCCGCTTGATGCCCGCATTCACCATCGCCTGCAGCAATGTCAGGGTGGCCGCTACGTTGTTCTGGTAGTACTTGCCAGGGGCGCAAACCGACTCGCCCACCTGAATGAACGATGCGAAGTGAAAGACCGCATCGAAGTGGCACTCGGCGAACAGCACATCCAGCGCCGGCTCGTCGGCAATGTCGAGCTTGGCCCATTGCACCCCAGGCCCTGGCGACACAAGGTCCGCCACCACCACATCATGGCCCGCGGCCAGCAAGTGCTTGACCATGTGCGAGCCGATATAACCTGCGCCACCGACAACCAGAAACTTCATCCGTGCCTCCTGGACTCTGCTGTTGTACAGACGCCGCGGGTCGTCCCTGAATCGAACAGGTGGGAGTATCAGCTACAGGTCTCTTGAGACTGTAGATGGCCAAATGCCCTATTTCAAGAACAGCCAGTTGGACATGTACTGGCCATCGAACGTGATCACATAGCGCCCGTTCTGGTACGCCACTGGCAATTCCTTGAGTTGCGCTTGTGCATCGCGCGCGAACAGTTTCAGGCCGGCCGCTGCCTTGATGGCCAGCGTGCCTTCGAAGGGCTCGACATTGAACGGTGTCTTGTCGTCGGCCTTGGGCACGGCCCGGGTGCCCAGTGAGATCAGCAGGCTGCGAGCCTGGCCCAGCGGTTTGGCATCCAGGCTCTGCACGACGACACTGGCATAAGGCGTCTTTGCCTGTACCTCGACCTGCCCAAGGTTGAGGGTTCGACCGCCCAGCCAGCCGGTCGCCGCCTGGGTCAGGGGGGTATCGATGGTGTAGAGGCCTTGTTGCCAGTTGCGCTTGAGCTCCCCGGTATCGGTTACCGACTCGGTGGCGTCAGGGGGCAGCAACGATTGGGCAGGGTCACGCAGCACTTGGGCATCGGCCGGGATGATGCTGGGTTTCAGCCAGGGCAACTCCGGCGTCTGCGGCATGGAGATCTGCAGCCTGCCTTTTTCCATGGCGGTGCGCAGCAGCAGCGAGTTGCGCGGCGTGATGTCCTGGTTGAACAAGGTGGCGGGTGTTGGCGCGAAGACGTAACGGGTGGTGGCTTGCTGCACGTCCGCACGGCGATAGAGCAGGGCAGCCGCGGGGAGCGTGGCCAGCATGGCTGGGTCGTTGTACGCGTGCCAATTGTCTGCCGTGCGCCAACCGCTGTTGAAGGCCTGCTGGCTGTAGGCATATTGCATCATGGCGTCCCAGCCTTGGTGGCTGGCCGTGCCCGCCACATACAGGGGCAGCGAGTGGCGGTCGGGCAGTGGGAAGGGTTCGGCGTTCCATTCGGTGACCGTCAGGGGCAGGCCGACGACCTGGGCCGCGGCAATCCAGTTGATCATCCCGTCGCTGGTCAGCGGGTTCTTCTCGAGCTGGCCGATGGCGCCGTAGCTGTGCGCATCGATCACATCGCCCGAGGTCAGCGCGGGCAGCGCGCTCAGGCCATTGCCGCCCCAGGTGCTGGTGGTGGCAATGGGTACCTTGACCCCCAGACTGCGCAGGTGCGCAATCATGTCGACATCGAAACGGCGTTCCAGATCATTCAAGAAGAGCTTCGACGGGCCATGTTCCCAGGCGCGCCAGGTGCGGTCTGCAGGCAGGTCATTGCGCTTGGCGAAGGCGTCTGCCTGCTCCTGGTAAAGCTTGGTATGTGCGGGGACTTTTTTGTCCGGCATCATGGCGTTGCCGTAGTGCTGGGTGATGTCGTTCTCGTTGGTGATCAAAACCGCAGCAATGGCCGGGTCGTCTTTGTAGGCAAGGCCGGTGTAGGGGTTCACATGGGTCATGTACTGCTCAATAAAGTGTTTCATGGCCTGTTGAATGCTCTGGTTCACATAGGCGTAGCCTTTAAGGTCGACCCTGGGCTCGCCCTTGGCCAGCTCATCGAAATCTTCGATGTTGTCATTGGCGGTAAGGGCGCGCTGTACGTGCATGTCGAGCCAGACGTAGATGCCCTCGTCCTTGAGGCTTTTGACCCACAGGTCGATCTTGCGCAGCGACTCGGCATTGAGCTGCTGAGTATCGCGAATCAAGGTGCCGTCGCCAAACACGTTCGGGCTGACCCACGGGGAGTCGTGGTGGTGCAGCCGGACGAGGTTGAAGCCCAGTGCCGACAGGCGTTTGGCCTGTTTGATGATTTCCTCGTCTGGTGTCTTGAACAACGAGTACGCAGACAGGTTGGTGCCCCAGAAACGCACGGGGGTGTTGTCCTCGAACGCCAGTTGCTCGCCGGAGGCCTTTACAAAGCCGCGCTTGCCTGCTGGTTTCTCGGATGCGTTGAGAAAAGACAGGTCGACCGGCGAGGTTTGCCAGTCAAGCTGGTCGTCGGGCCACTGCGCGGGGTCTTGCAGGCCAAAGCGCTCGGTGGGGGTTGGGCCCAGCTCGATATCGCCCGTCACGTTCAACGTCGCCTTGATCTGCTGCTGGCCGGCGCTGATGGGGTCTTTGTAGAAGAACGCGCGGATCTCGGCATTGCTACCCGGTTCGAAGTACACCTTTGCCAGTGCAGGTTCGAAGCGCATCTCGATGCGCCTGCCTTGCGCATCTTTGCCCCAGGACCAGCCACGGTTGTCGGGCAACAGCACGGGCGCGCCCATCTCCCCATTGAACAGGGCCGGGTCGAACTGGAAAACGATGCCGCCGCCCATCACGTTGGACTGCCTGCTGTGTGCGGTCAGGTCGAACGCCCAGGTCAAGGTTTGTGTTTGCGGCTTGCGGATATCCGCCGTCAGGTCGAAGTCCAACTGCTTGTTCTTGCCCTGCAGGGTGTAGCTGTAGGGCGCATTGACCTTCATGGCAGTGTAGAAGCCAGTCCAGCTCCAGTTAGCCGCCCAGAAGTCGAACTTGGCTTTCATCACCTGCCCGCCACCGCGTGTCACGCTGGGCAGACCGTTTTGCTCTTCGACGCTGACGACCCACCCGGAGGCCCAGCCAGCCTGGGACATGACGGCCAGGCCAATGAACAGGGATGCCCGCATGAAGGGGCGCAAAGGGAAACGGCTCATGGGCATCACCTGATTTGAAGGCCGGCAGCGGGAAGGTCGCTGGCCTGGCTGGAACGGAGCCTGCGCACCCGCTGTATGTAGGCCACCCCAAGCCCTGCGACCGACCAGTACACGGTGGGGATGATAGTGATGCTGCTGACGGTGAAGATGATCACCAGGATCCCCACCAGCGTCGCCAACAGCGCCCGGCCCAGTTGCCGTTGCTCGTCATCCTTGTCGGGGAACGCGCGCATGGCCTTGCGGATGCCCAGCAACACGGTGACGAAAAACGCCACGAACAGCGCGAGCCCGACCAACCCGACCCGCAGGGCCAGGCTGACGTAGGTGTTGACGATGTCGATAATGCCTTCCCCCTGAATCATCGACTGCATTTCAGGGGTGTTACGGAAGTCGAACGAACCGAACAAGGGGTTACGTTGGATTACGATCCAGGAGTTGTCGATCAAGCGTTCCCGGTAGGTGATGTTCTCTTTTTCGATATTGCCGATGAAAGGCAACAGGTCCAGCACCTTGTCGCCCCCAGGTAGCACAGTCAGCAGCGGCAGTGCCAGTACGCCGGCGAGGGCAAGCACGGTCAGGCGCTTGATGGCGCCTTTGCCCATGGCAATGAACACCACGACGATGACCACGGCGCCAATCCAGGGGCCGCGGGACAACGGCGCGAAAAGCCCGGCCGCCAGCAGCAGGGCGCCGAGCACCCGCTGCAGCTGGCTGCGCACATAGCCCTGGACGAACAGGTACAGACCGATGGCCACACTCATCACGTAGCCCAGTGCAATCGCCTGCCCGGTGGTGGCGCTGGCGCGCAATGAGCCGCCACGGCTCAGGTAGCCGGACATGCTCCACTGCACGCCCATGGCATCGATCAGGGCGTTGTACAGCAGCCAGTGGCGGACGAACTCGGCAACGCCGATCAGTGCCAGGACGAAGGATGCCAGCACGAATGCCAGCATGGCGTCCTTGAAATCGCTGATTTCCTTGAGCCCTCGGCTGGCGACGTAGTAGGGCAAGAACACATCGACATACAGGTAGAGCGCCTGGCGCAAGGTGTCGGTCAGGGTGGTTTCACGCAGGTACAGCACACTCATCAGCACCAGGCTGGCCGCCAGCAGCTTGTCGGGCCAGGTGCGGCCGAAGCGCAGGGTATCGCTTTGCCTGCTCAGGGCCAGCGCTGCCGGCAGCAGCACGCACAGCGTCAGCAGGCGAACATGGTTGAGGTCGACCAGGTAGTTGACCACGCCAAACCCGGGTATTTGCACCGAGGCCGGCGGAATCAGGAACAGCAACATGAAAAACAGCGCCATGGCATTGCGTTCGCGCCGCCCGGCGATGTACATGATGAGCCCGGCAGCGGCCACGTACACCCAGAAGCTGTGGGAGGCGAAGGCCACCAGCGTCAGGACGAACCACAGGTTACGCCGGCGCTTGAAGTCGCTGTAGGGGATGAGGTCTGTCGCCGGGCGGCGCGCCATGACAAAAACGACGCCTGCCAGAAACAGAATGACGATCAACGCACGAAAATGTTCAGGCATTGGCTAAGGACACCTTTCCCTTGGTGGGCACGGCTAGCATCATGGCTAATTGAAACTATAGTGACTTTTAGCCAATCAGTCAGAGATTGAAGTCATGCCGTCGATTGATGTGTCAGCCTCCGCGAGCCTGCGCAAGCGCGCACTGAAGGCCGGGTCATGGAACCTGGTGTCGCTGGTGGCGTCACAGGTCATGCGCCTGGGCGGCAACCTGATCATGGCCCGTTTGCTGCTGCCGGAAATGTTCGGTGTGATGGTCATCGCCACCACGGTTTCGGTACTCCTGCACTTGCTGTCCGATGTTGGCCTGCGCCAGAACATCATCCAGAGCCACCGGGGCGACGACCCCGAGTTTCTCAATACCGCCTGGACCGTCCAGATCATCCGCGGCTTCGTGCTGTTTGCCCTGACCTTGCTGCTGGCCGCCGCCTCCTGGTTCGCGCAGCTGGCCAACCTGTGGCCGGCGGACTCCACTTACGCCGCGCCCGAGCTGCCGATGGTGCTGGCGGCGACTGGCCTTTCGGCCATCATCTGGGGATTCCAATCGACCAAGATAGATGTCGCCGTACGAACTTTCCAACAGAAGCGCGTGGTATTGGTGGACCTGGCCTCGCAAGTGGTCGGTTTGATCGCGATGCTGGTGATCGGTTATTTCACCCGGTCGATCTGGTCGCTGGTGATCGCCGGCCTGGTCAGCGCCCTGGCGGGTACCTTGCTGGGGCACCTGGCGCTGGAAGGGCCGAACAACCGCCTGCAGTGGGACCGAAGCGCGCTGAACGAGCTGATTGTGTTTGGCCGCTGGATTCTGCTGTCGTCGATGGTCGGCGTACTGGCCATGTACGGTGACCGGATCTGGTTTGGTGCGAGCATGACAGCGGGGCAGTTGGGGGTGTACTCGATTGCCGTGCTGATCCTCGGGTCCGTGCAGACCGGGTTGCTGAAACTGGTGGGCTCGGTGGCGCTGCCCGCGTTCAGCGAAGCCGCTCGGGAAGGTGACAAGGCACGCCTGAAGGCGCTGTACTACCGTTTCAGGTTGCTGGTCGACCTTGTGATGCTGTTCGCCTGCGGGGTGTTCCTGACCGCCAGCCCGTTGTTGATCGGCTGGATGTACGACGCGCGCTACACCGAGGCGGGGACGATTCTTGCGATTCTTTCGCTGTCGTTCTTCACGCTGCGCTATACCTTGGCACATCAGATATGGATTGCCCTGGGCCTGACGAAATACCAGGCCATGGACAACATCATCCGGCTAGTCTCGTTATGGGGGTTGTTGCCACTGCTGCTGGCCATTGGCGGTGTTGACTACGCAATCTGGGGGGTGGCCCTGCATACCTTCCCGACGTTGCTGTTGATCGTCTACGTTAACTGCAAGCTGGATATCTTCAGTGTCAAACGCGAGTTGGTGGTACTGCCGATGGTGGCCGTGGGGGCACTCTGTGGGCTGTTGGCGACCCGTTTCTTCGAGTGGCTGTGATGAGGCCAGAGGCGGGCGATGGTGCAATGTGGGGGCGGTCGAGTGACTGATTGTTAACACTTCATCGAGATAGGTCTGGGGATCATGGGGAAGCTTACGTTGTGTACTCCGCAGTTGGGTCGTAGGGGTTTTCTCCAGAGCTGTGTCCTGCTGGGCGTTGGCGGCGCGGTGTTTGGGGTGGCCGCAGACGTTGCCCGCAAACCCGTCGAAAAAAACGGGTTCGTGGTGATCAACGGCTGGGTGTTGCCTTCTCAGTACTTCCGGAACGAGCCAGCATGATCAAGGACTATCAGCAGCAGAAAACGCTGCGTGACGACTATGATTTTTGCATCATCGGGGCCGGCCCCGCTGGCATTACCCTGGGCCTGCGGCTGGCAGCTGCGGGTTGGAACGTGCTGCTGGCCGAGGGCGGTGGGCGTGAGTATTCACCGCACTCGCAAGGGCTGTACACGTGCGCCTCGACGGGGCTCGAACTGTACGCCGCAGAAACACGCCTGCGTTACCTGGGCGGCACGTCCAACCACTGGGCAGGGCGCTGCCGGCCGTTCACCCCCTCAGACTTCGCCATGGCGCCGCCCGGCGACTTGCCCGGCTGGCCGATTTCCTACTCGGAGATCGAGGGCTACCTGGCTGCGGCCATGGACATCGTCGATTTGCCGCCAGGCTCGGAGTTTCACGCGATGAACACCGGGCTTGCGGGTGATGACTTCGAACCCGACCGCTTCCTGCTGAGCCCCCCAACGCGCTTTGCGCAGAAGTACGCGACTGCTCTGAACGAGACCCACGGGCTGGATGTGTTCATCAATTGCAACTGCGTCGACCTGGAGTTCGACAAAGCGTCGGGCCATGTGGTGGCTGCGGTGGTGTCCGATTACGACCGTCATCGTCAGCGCGTGGTGGCCAGAAACTTCATCCTGGCGACGGGTGCCATCGAGAATGCCCGGCAGTTATTGAACAGTGAATCCCTGTTGGCCGCGGGTATCATCAACAAGGAAGGGCTGACCGGGTGTTGCTTCATGGAGCACCTGAACATCGACATGGGCACGTTCATCCTGAAGTCGGACCAGGACACCCAGATGCGTCAGTACTACACCACCGACGCCTTTGTTGAGGAGTACCAGGCCGGTAAAGGCAATATCACCGCTGCACTGCTTTCGGACGTGCAGACGTATGGCCGCACGGCCGAGGTCAAACACTTTCTGGAAAACCTTGCCTGTGACATGGGCGTTGCCGACAAGATCGCCTTGGTCGCCAAGTTCAGTTGCCCGGGCGACGGTGTGATCGGCACCATGATCGAGCAGTTTCCCAACCGGCAAAGCCGCATTTCATTGCTGAATGAGAAAGACGAGCTGGGGGTGGCCAAAGTGAACGTGCATTGGGCACTGAGCGAAAGTGACAGGCACACCATCAAGTGCATCGGCACCGAACTGGCCAAGCAATTTGCCGACATGGACTTGGGCTTCGTCAAGCTCAACGACTTCGTCTACGACACATCGGTGCCGTTGAAGATGGCGCCACATGCCCATCACATGGGCACCACGCGCATGGCTGCGTCACCTGAGTTCGGTGTGGTCGACGCCAATTGCAAAGTGTTCGGCACCCAGAATCTCTATGTGGCGGGAAGCAGTATCTTTGCCAAGGGCGGCGCGTCCAACCCGACCATGCCGTTGTTGCAGTTTGCCGTCAGGTTGGCGGACCACCTCAATGAAAAGTTGAAATCGGCTACGGGTGCCGCGGTGTAACGCACGTTGTAAATGGGTTGAGTGCGAGGCGGTCAGCACCAAGAAGAATGAGACCGAAGTCGCCTCAGGGACAGTTCAGAATCGCTTTGATTGCGAGGCTCGCAGAATGAATGGATGGATACGGAGTGCACTGACGCGTTATGTCAACTCGACCGGGCGGGGAAGCTCGACGTACAAGAAGTTGTGTAATCCAACGGGGCGAGAGTGGGGGAGCTATCTAACCCGTTGGGGTAAGTTTCATTCGGTAGGGGCCAACTTTCATATGAACCCAGGGTGCAACGTGACCGACCCTGCGCTGGTGCGCATCGGTAACAACGTCGGCCTGTCGGATTGCACACTGATCGGCCACGACGGCGTGGTGGCATTGATCGAGCTCTGCTACGGGAAACACCTCGATTCGGTCGGCTATATCGACATCAAGGACAACTGCTTCATCGGCCATGGCGCGATTGTGATGCCCCGCGTGACCATCGGGCCCGATGCGATCGTCGCTGCCGGTGCGGTCGTCACCAAGGACGTGCTGCCGGGCACCGTGGTGGGTGGCAACCCGGCCAAATTCATCTGCACCACCGAAGCACTGATCAAGAGGGTGGAGGAGCGCTGCGAAAGCTACCCGTGGATAGAACTGGTCAAACAGCGCAAAGGTGCCTTTGACCCGACCGTGGAGCCTGCCCTTGCCGCGCAACGACGGCAGTACTTCTTTGGGGACGGTAGCAATGGATAGAAAACCCGTCGATGTGATGGTGGTCAATTTCAATACCGCGTCCTTGCTGCAGCCCATGTTCGATGCGCTGCGCCAGGCCGACAGCGAAAAGCTCGCCAGTTACCTGGTCGTCGACAATGCCTCGGTCGATGATTCTGTGGAGCGCATGGCCAAGGTGTGCCCCGAGGCGCTGTTGCTGAGCAACAAGAAGAACGTCGGTTTCGGGCGCGCCAACAACCAACTGCTGGCGCACTTGAAGGGCAAGTACGCACTGCTGCTGAATACCGATGCCTTCGTGGCGGCCGATTCACTGGCCAAGACCATCGAGTACATGGACAACCACCCCGAGTGCGGCGTGCTGGGCGTGCGCCTGGAGGGCCGCGATGGCGACCTGCAACCCAGTTGCCGCTACTTCCCCACACCCCTGAACGTGTTTGTCGGCCGTACCGGGCTGGGCCGTTTCTTTCCAGGCTTGAAAATGGTCGATGAGATGACCTGGGACCATGGCTCGGTACGTGAATGCGATTGGCTGCCCGGTTGTTTCTACCTGGTGCGTCGCGAAGTGCTGGACCAGGTGGGCCTGTTCGATCCGCGCTACTTCCTCTATTACGAGGAGGTTGACCATTGCAAGCGGGTCAAGGAAGCGGGCTGGAAGGTCGTCTTCTATCCCCATACCACGGTGGTGCATATCGGCGGCGAAAGCTCCAAGTCGGTCAGCGAACTGGAAGCGGCCAGCCGGCAGATTTCCAGCTACCAGATCGAAAGCGAATTGCTGTACTTCCGCAAGCACCACGGCGTTGCCGGGCTGGCGCTGCACATGCTGCTGGTGTGTGTGGGTGACCTGGTACTGGCACTCAAGGCACTGCTGAAGGGGCGAGGTCGCGCGGCGATCCGGGCGTGCTGGCGGCACTGCCAGACTACCTGGTCGCTGTTGTTCAAGACACGGTTCGCAAGCCAACCCACACGGTAGGTGACGTCATGTTCGAGAATATCCGCGCCGACTTGCGTGCACACGGTGGTGATTGGGGCGCCCAGGGGTTTTGGGTATTGCTGGTGTATCGCTTCGGGCGCTGGCGCTATGGCGTGCGCCCGGCACTGTTGCGCAAACTGTTCTCCATCCTCTACAAGATCCTGTTCAAGTTCGTGCAGATCATTACGGGTGTTGAATTGCCCTGCGAGGTTGTGATTGGCCGCAACTTCGTCATCGACCATTTCGGCGGCATCGTAATCAGCGGTTATGCCCGCTTTGGCGATGACTGCCGGATTCGCAACGGCGTGGTGGTGGGGCTGAAGAATGTCAGCGAGCCGATTGCGCCGGTGTTCGGCAATAACGTCGATATTGGCACAGGTGCCAAGGTGCTGGGCAACATCCGCATTGGCAACAACGTGGTCATCGGCGCCAACGCCGTGGTGCTGGTGGACGTGCCAGACAACGCGTTGGCGGTCGGCGTGCCTGCGACCATCAAGCTGCGCAACCCCACCGAGGCGGCGCAGTGCACGGTCGAGTGAGGCCCATGGAGACAGGTATCGGCGTTGTAGTGATTGGACGCAACGAGGGCCTGCGCCTGGAGCGCTGCCTGCGCTCGTTGGCGCACGGTGCGGACCGGGTGGTGTACGTGGACTCAGGCTCCACCGACGGTTCCGTGCAGATGGCACAGGCCCAAGGGGTCGAAGTGCTGGCGCTCGACATGAGCCGGCCGTTTACCGCAGCTCGGGCCCGCAACGAGGGCTTCACCCGCCTGCAACGCCTGTTGCCGTCGATGCGCTACGTGCAGTTTGTCGACGGCGATTGCGAGGTGGATGCGGCCTGGCTGGGCAATGCCCAGGCCTTCCTTGACGCACGCCCAGACGTAGCGGTGGTGTGCGGGCGGCGCCGTGAGCGGTTCCCGCAACGCTCGGTGTACAACCTGCTGTGTGACCTGGAATGGGACACGCCCATCGGTGAGGCCAAGGCCTGTGGGGGGGATGCGTTGATGCGCATCGATGCCTTCACGCAAGTGAGCGGTTTTCGCCCGGATCTGATCGCCGGCGAAGAGCCGGAGCTGTGCGTTCGCTTGCGCGCCAAGGGGTGGAAAATCTGGCGCCTGGCCGCTGAGATGACCTTGCACGACGCTGCCATGACGCGTTTCAGCCAGTGGTGGCGGCGCAGCTTGCGCGCCGGCCATGCCTATGCCGAGGGTGCCTTTTTGCACGGGCGAGCGCCAGAGCGCCATTGGTTGCGAGAGTCCCGCCGCGCTTGGCTCTGGGGCTTGGGCATCCCCCTGGCGATCGTGTTTGCCAGTGGCCTGCTGGGTGTGTGGGCGCTGCTGCTGTTGCTGATCTACCCGCTGCAAGCGGTGCGCCTGGCGCGTCGCGCTGGCAAGCCGACACGCGAGCGCTGGCTGCAGGCGGTGTTCCTGGTGCTCGGCAAATTCCCTGAAATGCTTGGGCAGGTAAAGTTCCTGATGAACAGGTTCTCTGCCGGCAAAGCCGTGCTGATCGAGTACAAATGAGATTCCTATGATTGCCAGATCGATAGTGAAAAGTGTGCTCACCCTGCAGCCCGGCTACTCGCTGCGGGCCTTGAACAACAAGGTCAAGCTGACGCGGCAGATCACCCGCGAGTGGCCCGCGCTGAAGGCCTTCATGCAGCGCATGTCGACGGCGCTGGGTGATGACCGGTTTGCAAGGCTTGGGGTCGATTGCATTGGCGTCGTGCAGTGGCCCTACATCAGCAAGGGCTGGGAGGCGCAGGAGCGGCTCGGTGTGGTGGCGTCGCATTTTGAGGTGGTTGCTCGGCAGTTTCCCACGTTGCTGCTGCTCGGTCGCGACGAGCGCCTGACCCTGTGTGACCTGTCGGCCTATTCGAAGGGCTGCGCCCTGGTGCTGGACCGGCCGATCTGGTTCAAGCGCGAAGGGGAGCTGGTGCTGAACCTGTTCCAAGGGGATTTGCGCGTGGCATCGCTGGCGTTCAGCCTGTGCCGCCAGCACGGTGAGCTGTGCGTGTTCATCGGCGCCGTGCAGGGCATTCACAAAGGCATCGACAGCGAAACTTCGCTGAACATCTACCGTGACCTGACCAAGGACTTCGAGGGCCTGCGCCCGCGCAGCTTCCTGCTGGAGGCCTTCAAGTGCATCGCCAGAACGCTGGGGGTGGTGCGCATCTACGCAGTTGGCGATGCGCACCGGCATCATCGCCATCCTTACTTTGGCGCTGACAAGGCACACGACCTGGCCGCCCATTACGATGCCATCTGGCTGGAAAACGGCGCAACGCCTTCGGAGCGCGACGACTTCTTCAGCCTGCCGCTGGCCGCTGCCAAACGCGCCGCAGACGACATCGCGCCCAAGAAACGTGCGATGTACCGCCGCCGTCATGCCTTGCTGGATGAGGTATTCGCGCGCGTTGAAGCGGCTTTATCAGGCAGCGAGCCCGTCCATGGGCTACAAGGGATGAAGGGGGATGTGCTTGAACGTGCATCGGCAGGGAGCCCGCCGCCGGCGATCGACAGCCTGAAGTAACGGGTTGCAGTTGGTAAGGCTCATTACGCAGGCATTGATCTGGATTTATATGCGCATTGCTTACTTCATCAATCAGTACCCGAAAGTCAGCCACAGCTTCATTCGACGCGAAATTCTGGCGTTGGAGCGCCAGGGCATGGAGATCCAGCGCATTGCCTTGCGGGGTTGGGATGCCGAACTGCAGGATGACGAGGACATCGCCGAGCGGGGCAAGACCCGCTACGTGTTGCAGCACGGCCTGAAGGGGTTGTTGGCGCCCACGCTGCAGGTGCTGCGTGCCGAGCCACGACGCTTTTTCGCCACCCTGTGGTTGGCCCTGCGCCTGGGCCAGCGGGCGGACCGCGCCTGGCCCTATCACCTGGTGTACCTGGCCGAGGCCTGTCAGGTACTGCTCTGGTTGCAGGCCTTTGGCGCGAAGCATGTTCATGCGCATTTTGGCACCAACTCCACCGAGGTGGTGATGCTGGCCCATGCCCTCGGCGGGCCTGCCTACAGCTTTACCGTGCACGGGCCGGAAGAATTCGACAAACCACAGTTTCTGCACGTGGGCGAAAAAGTCCGGCGCGCCGCGTTTGTGGCGGCGGTCAGCTCGTATGGGCGCAGCCAGTTGTTCCGTTGGGTGGCGCACGAACACTGGGAGAAGGTGAAGGTCGTGCATTGCGGCCTGGAGCGCGACTTCCACGCGGTTGCCGCCGTTGTCGCACCCTCGGCGCCACGCCTGGTGTGCGTCGGGCGCCTGTGCGAGCAGAAGGGCCAACTGTTGCTGATCGAGGCGGCCCACCTGCTGGCCACCCAAGCCATTGCATTCGAGCTGGTATTGGCGGGTGATGGCGAAATGCGCGAGCAGATCGAGGCCTTGGTCACTCGGTATGGTCTGCAGGCGCAGGTACGCATCACCGGCTGGATCAGCAGCGCCCAGGTGCGGGAGGAAATCCTCGCTGCCCGTGCGCTGGTGCTGCCGAGTTTCGCCGAAGGCCTGCCGGTGGTGATCATGGAGGCCATGGCATTGCGCCGGCCGGTGCTGACCACCTACGTGGCAGGCATCCCGGAGTTGGTGCGCCAGGGCGAAAACGGCTGGTTGTTCCCCGCCGGCACGGTAGAGGAGTTGGCTGCGGCAATGGCCGACTGCCTGTCGCAACCGGCCGACGTGTTGCAGCGCATGGGCGAAGCCGCTTACCAGCGGGTGCTGCAACGCCACGATATCGACACCGAGGCCGCCAAGCTGGCCCGCTACTTCAAGGCATCCGCATGATCAGCATCGTGGCGTGGTTATTGAGCCTGGTGGCGTTTTGCATCTTCGTGCCCGCGCTGGTGCTGTTTGCGCAGGTACTGCTGGCGTGCCTGCCGGTGCGATCACGACCTGGGGCGGATGGCAGGCGCCCGCGCGTGGCGGTGCTGGTGCCCGCGCACAACGAGGCCTTGATCATTCGGTCGACCCTGGCCAGTGTCGGCCCGCAAATGCTGGCGCATGACCGCTTGCTGGTGGTGGCGGACAACTGCACCGACGACACCGCGCAGTTGGCACGCAGCGCGGGCGCTGAGGTGGTGGAGCGCGACAGCGACCTGTTGCGCGGCAAGGGGTATGCGCTGGATTTCGGTGTACGGCATCTGGCGCAGCGTCCACCCGAGGTGGTCATTATCGTTGACGCCGATTGCCAGGTGGGCGAGGGCGCCATTGACCTGCTGGCACGCCGTTGCCTCGAAGCTTCACGGCCGGTGCAGGCGCTGTACCTGATGCGCGCGCCCGCCGGCGCGGGCCTGAAGGTGCAAATCGCGGAATTTGCCTGGCGGGTCAAAAACCTCGTTCGCCCGCGTGGTTGGGCACGCCTGGGCTTGCCCTGCCAGCTGATGGGCGCGGGTATGGCCTTCAGTTGGCGCGACCTGGTTGCGGTCGACCTGGCCAATGGGCACCTCGTCGAAGACTTGAAGCTTGGCCTGGACTTTTGCCGAATCGGCAAACCGCCGCTGTTTTGCCCGGATGCGCAGGTCACCAGCCAGTTTCCGCTTAGCCAGGAAGGCTTGAGCAGCCAGCGCACCCGCTGGGAGCATGGCCACCTGGGGGTGATCCTGGCCGAGGTGCCCAAGCTGCTGGTGAGCGCGGTCACTCGGCGTAACGCGCCCTTGCTGGCCATGACCCTGGACCTGCTGGTGCCGCCATTGGCGTTGCTGGTCATGGCCCTGGTAGGGGTTGCATGTGTTGCCTGGCTGGCCGCGCTGCTGTTCGGTATCACTGCACCTGCATGGGTCGCCACGGGTGCCCTGGTCATGCTGGGTGTTGCAGTTCTGCTGGCGTGGGGCCGGTTTTCTCGTGAACTGATCCCCTTTTCGGTCTTGCTTTACGCCCCGTTCTACGCCGCGAGGAAGATACCCCTGTACCTGGGGTTCTTGATCAAGCGACAGGTGGAGTGGGTGCGCTCGAAACGGGATGACAGCTAATGGGCGAATGGCAAAGCAGCTGGAAAGCGATTATCGGCAAACTTCAGACCGTGAGTGACCCTGCACACGAGCAGCGCTTGCTCGAGGCCCTGTGCCAATCTGAGGCGCCCACGGTGCTGGGTTTCGTTAACGCCCACGCCATGAACCTGGTCGCGGGCAATGCCAATTACTGCCAATCGCTGGCCTCGGCCGATGTGCTGCTGCGCGATGGTGCCGGCATGTCAATCCTGTATCGCCGCCTGGGGCTGGCTCCTGGGCTGAACATGAATGGCACGGATTTCATCCCCAAGCTGCTGGCGGCCTTCAAGGGGCGGCGGGTGGCATTCTGGGGCACTCAGGAGCCGTTCTTGAGCCGGGCCGTAGCGTGCAGCGAGGCGCGGTTTGGTGTGTTGCCGGTGTCGGTTCACGACGGGTTTGCCGAAATGGCCACCTACCTGGAGCTTGCGCGGGTAACGCAGCCAGAGCTGATCGTGCTGGGCATGGGGATGCCCAAGCAAGAAGCCGTTGCCGCTCGTCTGGCTGCCAGTGGGGGCCCGTGCCTGATCGTGTGTGGCGGGGCGATTCTGGATTTTCTCGGCGGCAAGGTCAGCCGGGCACCGCAATGGCTACGGCGATTGGGCGGGGAGTGGGTCTACCGCTTGCTGAGGGAGCCCAGGCGCTTGTTCATGCGCTACGTGGTGGGCAACCCGCTGTTCCTGTTACGCACCCTGTTGTGCACCAAGGCAATGACGCTCGAGGCCCGAAACACCCCAAGGCGCATCTGATGATTCTGCCACCTGAATCGTCTGAAACGGCCAAAAGCCAGGGCAGGGGTGATTCTGCCCGCTGCGTGGGCGGGCGACTGCTACAGTAATAGCAAGCGCCCAGGGGGGCGGCGAAGACCATTCAGTGTACAGGATCATATTTTAAAGGCTGGTATTGATTGACTGAATAAGCTGCCGGGCATTTGCTACGCGCTAATTAATGAGGTCTGAAATGGTTCTCGAACCCAGAAGCAGTCGTTCCTTACTTCAACGAAGAAGCAGCGTAAGTAACGCCATTCAGGCCGGCCTTGATGGGATTGCAGTCACCGGCGTCGCCTGGTACTTGATCTACGATCAGTTTGGTCACATTACTTCGGATTATGTGATCATGCTGCTCTTGTTGATTGGGGCGCTGGCCGTTATTTATGATCATTATGCGATCTATCGGACCAACGTTGGCTTGTCCATCAAGGCGTTCAGGTTATTCAAGGCCTGGTCAGCAACGTTTTGTTTTCTGGTGGTCATGGCGTTTTTGACCAAACAGAGCGAAACGTATTCGCGGTTGTTGGTGGTGCAGTTGTTTGTCATTGGTTATGTCGTGCAGTTGTTTTTGCATTTTGCAGTGCGTGAACTGCAAAAACGGTTTACCGCGCACGCCCGGCTGGACAACGCACTGATTATTGGCGCCGGCGACCTGGCCAACTTCCTGCACCAGAAGATCAGCAACAACCCGTGGTTCGGTGAGCGTGTGCTGGGGTGTGTGCTGATAGACGATGTGGCTGAGCAGGGCGCGCCTGATGCAAAGCAACGCCTGCCTGTGCTGGGCCACGTCGCTGACCTTGACGAGATCGTTGCCAAACATGCCATTCGCACGGTGTACTTGGTGACGCCATTAGGCGGCTCGGCGGTCATTAACGAAGTGTATTTGAAGTTGCTCGACAAGTGCATTGCAGTGAACTGGGTGCCGGATATCTTCTCGCTGCGTTTGATCAACCACAGCGTCCGCGAAATTGCCGGTATCCCGGTATTGACGTTGTCAGAAACGCCGTTGACCGGTATGAGCCTGTTCCTTAAAAACCTCGAAGACCGAGTACTCGCCGCACTGATATTGTTGTGTGCATCGCCGGTGCTGTTGGCAGTGGCCATTGCGATCAAGCTAGACAGTCGCGGCCCGGTATTCTTCAGGCAAGAACGCATGGGCTGGACCGGTGAATCGTTCCGCATCTGGAAGTTCCGCAGCATGCATGTTCACCAACCGGAAAACGGTGTGGTCAAACAGGCCCAGAAGAACGACCCGCGGCTGACCCGCGTTGGGGCTTTTATTCGCAAGACCAGCCTGGATGAACTGCCGCAGTTGTTCAATGTATTGACCGGCGAAATGTCGTTAGTGGGGCCGCGCCCGCATGCACTTCAGCACGACACGCTGTATTCGCAGGATATTGTCGACTACTTCGCGCGACACAACATCAAGCCCGGCATGACAGGCCTGGCACAGGTCAGGGGGTTCCGGGGTGAAACCAAGGACATCGAGCAGATGATCCAACGGGTCGACTCGGACATCGAGTACATCAACAACTGGTCCTTGTGGCTCGATTTCGTCATTTTGGTGCGCACGCTGAATGCCTTTACCGGCAAGCAGGCCTATTAGCCGGGGCCGACCAGCGGCCCCGTGGCAGGCACTCAACCCAACGGGTGCAATTCCCTGAACCCACGGGCCTCTTCCACCAGCCAGTCATGCACCGCGCGGGCACCGGGCTGGGTCAGCCCGCCCGGTGGGTAATGCACCACGTAGCGCTTGTGGTTGGCGATCGCCACGCCGAACGGCACGATCAGCGCCCCCCGTTCCAGTTCATCGTTGAGCAAGGTCCGCCGCGCGATTGCTACGCCAACCCCGGCAATCGCCGCTTCGATGGTCAAGTGGTTGCGGTTGAAGGTGTGGCCCCTGCGCACGTCCAGGCCGCCTGCGCCAATGCCTTCCAGGTAGAACTCCCATTCAGCGTACTCCGAGGCCCCTCGCCAGGCGGTGATGTCGTGCAGCAGCGGGTAATGCGCCAGGTCAGCCGGCCCGTGCAGCGGCGGGCGACCGCGCAGCAGGGTGGGGGAACACACGGGAAAGATCTGCTCGTCCAGCAATGGCGTCGACAACATGCCAGGGTAACTGCCGTCGTTCAGGTCGATGGCCAGGTCGAAGTCGCCCGGGTGCAAGGCTTGCGCACTGTCTTCGGCCACCAGCCGCAACTCGATGTCCGGATACCGCTGTTGAAAGCGCGGCAGGCGCGGCGTCAACCATTTGGCCAGGAAGGAGGGGATCGAGCGCAGGCGCAGGGTGCCGCGGATCTCGCCGGCGTCCAGGCGCAGCAGCTCGGCCTCGATGCTGCCATAGGCCTCTGAAACCGTTTGCGCCAGGCGTTGGCCTTCGGCGCTCAGCTCAACCCCACGGGCGCGGCGCAGGAACACGCGATAGCCCAGCCGTTCTTCCAGCTGGCGCATTTGCTGGCTGACGGCGCCAGGGGTGATGTGCAGTTCTTCGGCGCAGCGGGTAAATGACAGATGCCGGGCCGCACAGGAGAACACATGCAACCAGACGAACATTTGGCCATTGAGTTGTCGTCGCATCGTTTAGTACCACTAAAGGCTTGCTTAGGAAGTTTCGTTGGTCATCCACGCGGGAGCAGGTCAGTATCGCTCAAGTTCGCAGTAGTGTTCAATTTCCCCAGAGAACCGCGCATTGGCGATTCTGCCCAACGCGGTCAGGCATTAGTATGGCTATCAGTATTTTCGACCTCTTCAAAATCGGCATCGGCCCTTCCAGCTCTCACACCGTAGGCCCGATGCGTGCAGCGGCAACTTTTGCCCAGGCCCTGCGTGAGCGTGGCTTGCTGGCCCGGGTCAGCCGCGTCGAAGTGCGTCTGTATGGCTCGCTTTCGGCCACGGGAGTTGGCCACGCCACCGACCGTGCCTGCCTGCTTGGCCTGATGGGGCAGTGGCCCGACCGGATCGACCCGGCCACGATCGAGCCACGCATCGGCCAGGTGATGCAGGAGCAATGCCTGATGCTCGATGGCAGCCATCCCCTGGCGTTCAATTACACCCGCGACATGCTGCTGCTTGAGCAAAGCCTGCCGTACCACCCGAACGCCATGAGCCTGGAAGCACTTGACGGGCAGGGCAGCCTGTTCAGCCAAACCTACTATTCGGTGGGCGGTGGTTTCATCGTCGAGCAGCAAGAAATCGATGCCCCCCAAAGCGAGGCGAATGCGGTCGAACAGCCGTATCCGTTTGCCAGTGCGGCTGAGCTGTTGGCGCTGTGCAAGGCGCACGGAATGGGCGTGGCGCAGCTGATGATGGCCAACGAATGCGTCTGGCGCCCGGAAGCCGAGGTACGCGAAGGCTTGATGCGCATCTGGGCGGCGATGCGTGAATGCGTCGACAATGGCCTGCGCAATGAGGGCATCCTGCCGGGCGGGCTCAAGGTCAAGCGCCGGGCTGCACGTTTGCACCGCAGCCTGCAGGAGTTGGGCAAACCGAACGTGATCGGCTCGACCCTGAGCGCCATGGAATGGGTCAACTTGTTTGCCCTGGCGGTCAACGAAGAAAACGCCGCCGGCGGGCGCATGGTGACAGCGCCCACCAACGGTGCGGCGGGGATCATCCCGGCCGTGCTGCACTACTACATGAAGTTCAACCCGGATGCCTGCGACGACGATGTGGTGAGGTTCCTGCTGGCGGCGGCCGCAGTCGGCATCCTGTGCAAGACCAACGCGTCGATCTCCGGTGCTGAAGTGGGTTGCCAGGGTGAAGTGGGCTCGGCGTGCTCGATGGCAGCCGCTGGCCTGGCCGAAGTGCTCGGTGCTACGCCGCCGCAACTGGAAAATGCCGCGGAAATCGCCCTGGAGCACAACCTGGGGCTGACCTGCGACCCGGTAGGTGGCCTGGTGCAGGTGCCGTGCATCGAGCGTAATGCGATTGCCGCGGTCAAGGCGATCAACGCGGTGCAAATGGCCCTGCGCGGTGATGGCGAGCATTTCATATCGCTCGATCAGGTTATCCGCACCCTGCGCGACACCGGTGCGGACATGCATTCCAACTACAAAGAAACCTCGCGCGGCGGCCTGGCCGTCGCCTTTGTCGAGTGCTGATTCGCAGCCCTAGGTTTACTCAGGGGGCCGTTGCCTTACCCGATCAAGGGCATTGACACGCTACCCGGTAGGAGCAGCCTTGTGCTGCGAAGAGGCCAGTGAACACATCATCAATCTTCGCTGCTGTCACTGGCCTCTTCGCAGCACAAGGCTGCTCCTACACGGTCAACGGCTCTTCTGTTTCAGCGTCAGGAAGCTCGCGCGCATGTCTTTGGCCCAGCCGTCGAGCACCGGTTTGACGTCATTGAGGGTGAGTTTCTGGGTGTCGTTCTCCAGCTCCTTACCCGCGCCCTTGCGCACCACCTGAGCGAGCACTTTCTGACTGGCACCGTCCAGGAAGGCCGCCTCTACGCCAACATCTACTTCCTGGTCACGGCCGCCCATGGCGGTATTGACCCCCGCCGAGATCAGCGCAATCGGGATGACCTCATAAGGCTTTAGGCCTTCGTTGCTGGTAGACACCGCGGTGATCGCCGGGCGTACCACGATGGTGCCTGGGCCGGGGGCTTTGGCCAGGGTCAGCACGCTGCCCAATTCACGTCGCATGGCTTCGTTGAAGTAACGGGTAATCTCCTGCAGCGTCTGCGCCGAAATGACCGCTGTCGGTTGCGGCTTGGGGTAGAACTGGCTGGGCTCGATGAACACCTGGCTGTATTGATTGACGTTGACCTTGGGGTCGATCCAGCGCATCACCGGCGCGCCGGATGGGCTTTCAGCGGGCTGCAAGCGGCTGTAGTCCTTCAGAAAACCGGAGTAGTCACTGGGGTCCACGCGGTTGCTGGAGCAGGCGGCTACGGCCAGCAAAGCTGCGCACAACAAGGTGATGCGGGGCAATGATTTCATGATCGTGATGCATCCATGAGAGGTCGGCCAGAACAACGCTAGCAGGTGCAGGGCAGTTGGCCAGTGGGCAGTGTATTTCTTGGCGGTGTAGGCGGTAGGCTGTGATGGGTACGGCGGTGGATTTTTAGCGCTTTTGAGATCGAGCGCCGCCCGTGCGGCGCATCGCGAGCAACGCTCGCTCCTACGTTTGTTTTCGGCCAGTAACGCCTGTGACAGGCGCGCACGACCGCCTTGTTTGTTCGACGCGATATCGCGTCATGCGCCAAGGCGGTCGCGCGCATTTGCCCCAGGAATAACTGGCCCGAAACAAACGTAGGAGCGAGCGTTGCTCGCGATGCGCCGCGCGGGCGGCGCTCGATCTCAAAGGCGCAACAACCCTCAAGTCGAGCGCTACCCCAGCACCTCGCGTAACCGGTACCACAACATCCCCAACGCCAGCAGCGGTGAGCGCAATGCCTTGCCGCCCGGGAAGGTCAGGTGGGGTACCGCACTGAACACGTCCAGCCCTTGGCTGTGGCCCACGGCAATACCCTCGGCCAGCAGCTTGGCTGTCCAGTGGGTCACGTTCAGCCCGTGCCCTGAATAGCCTTGGGCGTAGTAAACGTTAGGGTGCTGGCGCAGCCGCCCGACCTGCGGGAAGCGGTTGGCCGTGATGCCGATCATGCCGCCCCATTGGTAGTCGATGCGTACCTCGGCCAACTGCGGGAACACCTTGAGCACTTTCGGCCGCATGTACGCGGCGATGTCCTTGGGGTCGCGCCCGGAATAGTGGCAGGCACCGCCGAACAGCAAACGACGGTCGGCAGTGAGGCGGTAGTAGTCCAGGCCGACCTTCTGGTCGCAAAGCGCCATGTTCTGGGGGATCAGGCTATTGGCGAGCGCCTCGGGCAGTGGCTGGGTGGCCACCACGTAACTGCCGGCCGGCAGCACCTTGCCGCTCAGGCGCGGCTCCAGTTCATCGAGGTGCGCGTTGCAGCCAAGCACGAGGCTCTGTGCCCTGACCTTGCCGCGGGCGGTATGCAGGGTCACGGTCGGGCCGTGGTCGATGCGTAGCACCGGGCTCTGCTCGAAAATGCGCACGCCAAGGGCTGCGGCCGCACGTGCTTCGCCCTGTACCAGGTCCAGTGGGTGCAGATGGCCCGAGCCCATGTCGACCAGGCCGCCGGCGTACTGGTCGCTGGCGACGATCTGGTGCATGTGCTCGGGGCTGACCAGGCGGGTTTCGTGGCGATAACCCAGCGCGGCCAGGTCCTCCTGTTCTGCCTTGAAGGCGGCAAACTGGGCGGGGGTGTTGGCCAGTTCGCAGAAGCCCCACCGCAGGTCGCAGGCAATGCCGTATTGCTCGATGCGCCTGGCCACCAACGCGACCGAATCGATGCCGGCCTGTTGCAGGTAGCGCACGCCGTCCTGGCCGACATAGCGGGCAAAACCACTGACGTCATGGCCGATACCGCGGATCAGTTGGCCGCCATTGCGCCCACTGGCACCCCAGCCGATCCGCCTGGCTTCCAGCACGATCACCGAAAGGCCGCGCTCGGCAAGCTCCAGTGCGGTATTGACCCCGGTCAGGCCACCGCCGACCACGCACACATCGGCGCTCAGTTCGCCGTCGAGGCTGGGGTAGGGCGCCGTCTCGCGTGCCGTGGCGGCGTAGTACGAAGCGGTGTGCAGCGTATCGAAAGGCATGGTGCGTTCTCGGCTCAACGGTTGGACTTGATCTTGCTCCAGGAGCGGGTCATCACGCGCATGATCTTGGGGCTTGGCGTGCTGGAGATGTACAGCTTGTCCAGCACTTGCTGGGGTGGATAGACCTCGGGGTTGTTCACCAGGGACGCATCCATGTAGGCCTGGGCGTCGGGGTTGGCGTTGGCATAGCCGACCGTGGCACTGACTTTAGCGATTACTTGAGGCTCAAGCAGGTAGTTGATGAACGCTAGTGCCTGGTCCGGGTTGCTGGCGTCCTTCGGGATGGCCAGCAGGTCGAACCACAGGTTGCTGCCTTCCTTGGGAATGCTGTAGGCAACCTTGACGCCGTTCTTGGCTTCCACTGCGCGGTTGGCAGCCTGGAACACGTCGCCGGAGTAGCCGAAGGCCACGCAGACATCGCCGTTGGCCAGGTCCGAGACATATTTGGAAGAATGGAAGTAGGTGATGTAGGGCCGCAGTTCGAGCAGGCGGGCTTCAGCCTTGGCATAGTCTTCGGGCTTTTCGCTGCGTGGGTCCATGCCCAGGTAGTTGAGAATGGCCGGGAACAGCTCGTCGGGCGAGTCCATGAAGGCCACGCCACACTGCTTGAGTTTTTTCAGGTTCTCGGGCTCGAACAGCACCGCCCAGGAGTCGATGTGGTCCACGCCCAGCGCGGCCTTGACCTTGTCGACGTTGTAGCCGATGCCATTGGTGCCCCACAGGTAGGGCACCGCGTACTGGTTGCCGGGGTCGTTCTGCTCAAGCTGTTTGAGCAGTTTAGGGTCCAGGTGCTTCCAGTTGGGTAGCTTGCTGCGGTCCAGCGGCAAAAACGCACCGGCCTGGGCCTGGCGGGCGAGGAAGTGGTTCGAGGGCACGACCACATCGTAGCCAGTGCGGCCGGCCAGCAGCTTGCCCTCCAGGGTTTCGTTGGAATCGAACACGTCATAGACCACCTTGATCCCACTGCTGGCCTGGAAGTCGGCCAGTGTCGTGTCACCGATGTAGTCGGTCCAGTTGTACACGCTGACGGTCGGCGCGGCCTGGGCAGCTGCGCCGAACAGTAAGGTGAATGCAGCGGGAACCAGGGATTGCAGATGACGCATGTCGACACCTCGTTGGTCTTGTTCTTGGGTTCGGTGTATCGGGGGCTGCGTTGCAGCCCTTTCGCGACGCAAGGCCGCCCCCACAGGAAAGCGTGGCCTTGCGTCATCGCACGGGCAGTGCCCTTGGGTTTAAACGCTGAGCATCAGGAATTCACGTTCCCAGGAACTGATCACCCGTTTGTAGTTCTCGTGCTCGGCACGCTTGACCGCTACGTAGCCTTGGACGAACTGCTTGCCCAGGTACTGCTGCACGGTTTCGCAGTCTTCCATGTGCTGCAGGGCATCCTCGATGGTGATGGGCAGGCGCAGGTTGCGTCGCTCATAAGCCCGGCCCTGCACCGGCGCACTCGGGTTGATCTTCTCGACCATGCCCAGGTAGCCGCACAGCAGGCTGGCAGCGATGGCCAGGTAAGGGTTGGCATCAGCGCCCGGCAGGCGGTTTTCCACGCGCATTGCGTCGGGGCTGGAGGTCGGCACACGCAGGCCGGCGGTGCGGTTTTCTTCACCCCACTCGACGTTGACCGGTGCCGACGTGTCCGGCAAGAAGCGGCGGAACGAGTTGACGTTAGGTGCGAACATCGGCAGCAGCTTGGGGATGTACTTCTGCAGCCCGCCGATGTGGTGCAGGAACAGCTCGCTCATGCTGCCGTCTTCATTGGCGAACACCGGCTTGCCGGTCGCGATGTCGACCACGCTCTGGTGCAGGTGCATGGCACTGCCAGGTTCGTCAGTGATCGGCTTGGCCATGAAGGTGGCCGCCACGTTGTGCTTGAGCGCGGCTTCACGCATGGTGCGCTTGAACACGGTGATCTGGTCGGCCAGGTCCAGGGCGTCGCCGTGGCGGAAGTTGATCTCCATCTGCGCCGGGCCGTCTTCATGGATCAGGGTGTCCAGGTCAAGGCCCTGCAGTTCGCACCAGTCATAGACGTCTTCGAACAGCGGGTCGAATTCGTTGGCGGCATCGATCGAAAACGACTGGCGACCGCTTTCTGCGCGGCCCGAGCGCCCCAGGGGTACCTGCAGCGGCAGGTCTGGGTCTTCGCAACGCTTGGTCAGGTAGAACTCCATCTCCGGTGCGACAATCGGCTGCCAGCCTTTGTCGGCGTACAGCTTCAGCACCTTCTTCAACACGTTGCGCGGCGACAGCTCGATCGGGTTGCCTTGCTTGTCGAAGGTGTCGTGAATCACGATCGCGGTCGGCTCGATTGCCCAGGGGATCTGGTACACCGCAGTCGGGTCAGGGCGGCAGACCATGTCGATGTCGGCGGCATCGAGCAGGCTGTAGTAGATGTCGTCGTCAACGTAGTCGCCGGTGACCGTCTGCAACAGCACGCTCTCGGGCAGACGCATGCCACGTTCGTGCAGGAATTTGGCGGTCGGTGCGATCTTGCCGCGGGCGATGCCGGTCAGGTCGCTGATCACGCATTCGACTTCGGTGATCCGGTGTTCTTTCAGCCACGTGGACAGCTGATCGAAGGGGGCGTTCATACAGACCTCTTGGTTGGGTTTTTGTGTGCGCGGCGGGAGCGGGTGGCTTCCCAGGTGACGCGCTGGAGACTATCTTGGTCGCAGCCCCCCGGGGCGATCTATCCACTTTCTACGATAATCAATGCACCAAAAGAGTGCATACAGGACAATGCGTGACAACGCTCAACGCCTTGCAGGTTCAGGCTTTCCACACCACCGACGTCACCGAGCAGGTGCGTGCCACCCCTGGCTGGCAACAGCAATACCGGCAAATGTCGCCCGGGCATTTCAGCGGCGAACTGCGTTGCCTGGGGCTCGATGGCGTGGAGGTTTATGAAGAGCGGCTCAATACCCGAGTCGAGCAGTTCTTTCGCCCCCCCAGTGGATCGCTGGCGTTCTGTTTCGACCGCAGCGAAAACAGCCTGTACCTGCTCAACGAGCAGAGCCGCAATATCTGGATCACCCCGGAGAACTACGAAGAGGTGGCCGTGGTGTTCGACCAGGCGTTTCTGGCCCGTCATGGCCTGGATACGCAGCGCCTGGAAGGCTTGTTCATGGTGCCATTGGGCAGTGGCCAGAACGCCTTGTTCGGCAGTTGGCTGAGCGCCACCTTGACCCGTCTGGGCAACGCCGATTGCCCGCTGCAGGGGCAGGCGCTGGCGGAGCAGTTGCTGGAAGACTGCCTGTTCATCCTCGACAGTGCCTGCCAGCGGCTGGACAGCGGTGCGCTGGGCAGGCGCAGTGAAGAGCGCTCGATCATGCGCCGGGTCAGTGAATGGGCGGCGGACTGCCCCGAAGAAACCCTCAACCTAGTGGCACTGGCTGACGTGGCCGGAGTTTCGCTGCGCCAGTTGCAGCAGGCGTTCAAGGCCTTTACCGGTATGCCGCCGGGGACCTGGCTGCGGTTACGCCGGCTAAACGGTGCGCGACGGGACTTGTTGCGCGGTGGCGAGGTAACGGTAGCGGAAGTCGCCATGCGCTGGTCGTTCTGGCACCTGGGGCGGTTTTCCGAGAGTTACCGGCAGCTGTTCAAGGAGTTGCCGAGCGAGACCCTGAAACGGCGCAGGGGCTGAGGGCCGGCAGCCGGCACATTGAACCCAGCACCCCCCACGGAAAGTTGCTATCGTGCCGACCTGTTTCCACCCGAGGTCCCGATGTTCTACCTGCCATTGCCCAGCGACCAAGCCGACCGCCTTGCCAGCGAACCCACCGCCAGCGACTTTTTCCCGACTGCCAGTTTGCTGGAGGCCGCGGCGGTGCTGTTCGTGCAAAACCTGCCACGCCAGCCCGCCACTGCAACGGCCGACGCTCAGGAGCGGCGCTTTGCCGAAATCGTGCGCATCGCCAACGAGGTCGAAACGGCCGCGCCGGGGCGCTTTCAAGGCCAGGTGGCGCAGCACTTCGACCGCGAGGCATTCGCCATGGGCCTTGGCATGCTGGGTGAGAATGGCATCGGTTTGCTGTCCGCCGAGGTCCAATACGACGTCGAGGACCTGCACGATGACCAAGGCCAGTGGAGTTTCCAATTTGCCGATACCTACCGCCAACAGGTCACGCCGCTGCACCCCGTCTATCTGCCATCGCTGGCCAGCGACCTGCTGCTGAGCGATCAACAAAACCGCCTGCTGCGCGAGTTTCTGTCAGGTGTTGACGAGTCGGTGGCGGTGCAAGGCTTTGCCGGCACCGGCAAGACGTTCCTGATTCACCAGTTCGCCCGTTTGCTCGACCCCCAGCGCACGCTGCTGCTGGCCTTGACCGAGGGCCAGCTGCGCGCGTTGCAGGCACGCGTCAAGGACGCCCAAGCCTACACCGCACTGACCTTCGGCCAACTGGCAGACGAGCTTCTCAACCGAGACCTCACCAGCAACGGTTGGCGCTTGCGTGACCCGTACCGCACCAAATTGTCCTGGCGCCCGCAGGAGGCGCAGGTGGTGAAGTGGCTGAATATCCCCGATATCGGCCCGCTCGCGGCCCGCGACGTGGTTGCCTTGTGCATCAAGGCCGTGCGCAGTTTCTGCCGCAGCGGCGATGCAGAGGTCCAGCTGCACCATTTGCCTTGGGCCGGGCCGGGCACCTCGCCACTGGACCAGGAAGTGCTGCTGGAAAAGGCCCGGCTGTACTGGCAGGAGCTGATTCGCCCCTCAGCGCGGGAGATTCAACTGCCGGTGCGTGATTACCACCGGGTCAAACTGCTGTCGCTGACCGCTGACATGATCGACAGTCGGTACACCCACGTCATCGTCGACGAGGCCCACGAGCTGTCGGCACCGATGCTCGCCGTGCTGGACCGCAGCCCGCAGTCGATCATCACCCTGGGCGACGAGCTGCAGAACCTCAATGGCCTGAGCCCGCACCACGGTGGCTTCATCCGCCAGCGTTACATCGACCATTCGCTGCGCGCCGGGCCCGCCATGGATAACGTCCTCAACCCGCTGATCCAGGCGCATCCGGCCAAGATCCAGGCGGCATTCAGCGGCAGTGCCGAGCACTACACCCGGGTCAGTTTCTTCGACACGGTCACGGTGCCAGAGCAGCCCACGGCACTGATTGTCGATGACGAGTGGGGCCTGTTTGGCTGGTTCCAGCGCCTTACGCACCAAGGGGTGCCGTTCGTGTTGTTGAAGAGTGCGCGCAAGGATTTCGAGCTGTTCGTCGAAGATTGCATCGAGCTGTACCGCTACGGCACCCGGCCGCGTCACCCCATGCTGTTCCGCTACGCCAGTTGGCAGGCGCTGGAGCAGGACAAGGGCGACGACAAAGCCTTCGTGGCGGTCGCCAACATGCTGCGCAAGGGTTATACGCCAGAGCATTTCGCCAAGGCCAAGAGCCGTTATCGCTGGGACAAGGCGCCCAAGCTGTTCCTGGGGCGGGTGCGGGACGTGAAGAACATGGAATTCGCCCGGGTGATGGTGTCACCGGAGCTGATGGTCGCGCCCGTGGCGGCGGGCAATCGCAACGAACGGGCGCGGATGCTGGCGGGCCTGTATACCGCCTGTTCGCGGGCACGGCATGAACTGATCGTGCCGGGGGGGATGCTGGACTGGGTGAAGGACCAGGTCAGGGACTGAGGAAATCGGGGCCGCCAGGCGGCCCCGATTTCCCTGTCAATTACGGTCCAGCCACACCGTTTGCGCGTTGGTGAATTCCCGCACACCAAAGTGCGACAATTCGCGGCCAAAACCACTCTTCTTCACGCCGCCAAAGGCGACGCGGGGGTCGGATGCGCAGTAGCCGTTGATGAACACGCCACCGGTATCCAGTGCTGCGGTCATGCGTTCAGCCAGCGCATAGTCGGCGGTGTAAATGGTCGACGCCAGGCCGAATTCGCTGTCGTTGGCCAATGCCACGGCATGGTCGGCATCCCGCGCAGTGATGATCGCCGCCACTGGCCCGAACAGTTCCTGCTTGAACGCGGTCATTTCCGGGGTGACGTTGGCAAACACGGTCGGTGCGTAGAAGTTGCCCACGCCTTCGATCTTGTTGCCGCCCAGCAGCAAAGTAGCGCCTTCGGCGAGTGTCGCCTGAACCTGCCCATCGAGTTCATCGCGCAGGTCGTAGCGGGCCATCGGGCCGATGTAGGTGTCGTCTTCCAGCGGGTTGCCAACCTTCAGCTGGCGCGTTGCTTCGACAAACTTTTGAGTGAACGCTTCAACGATGCTTTCTTCGATGATCAGGCGTTTGGCCGCCGCGCAAACCTGGCCGGTGTTCTGGTAGCGACCGATGACGGCCGCCTTGACTGCGGCATCCAAGTCGGCATCAGCCAGTACGATGAACGGGTCCGAACCGCCCAGCTCCAGCACGCACTTCTTCAGCGCGGCGCCGGCTTGCGCACCGATCGCCATGCCAGCGCGCACGCTGCCGGTCAGGGTCACGGCGGCAATGCGAGGGTCGTTGATGGCGCGGGTGACACCGTCCGGCGTGACGTTCAGTACTTCAAAGACGCCTTCCGGCAGGCCGGCATCCTTGAACAGTTCGCCCAGCAAGTAGGCGCTGCCCATGACGTTCGGGGCGTGCTTGAGCACGTAGGTATTACCCGCGAGGATCGCCGGCACAGCACCGCGCAGCACTTGCCAGATCGGGAAGTTCCACGGCATCACGGCCAGGATCGGGCCCAGCGGGCGGTACTCGATGCGCGCTTTTTCGACCTGGGTCGGTTCCGCTGCCAGCATGGCAGGGCCGTGCTCGGCGTACCAACGGCACAACCCGACACACTTGCTCACTTCGCCCCGGGCCTGGGTGATCGGCTTGCCGATTTCACGGCTGATCATTTGCGCGAACGCTTCGGCCTTGGTTTCCAGCGTGTTGGCCAGGGCGAGCAACCACTCACTGCGCTGACCCAGCGATACCTGGCGCCATTGGCCATAGCCCACCTTGGCGCGTTGCAGCGCCGCTTCCAGTGCGGCGTCGGTATCGAACGGGTAGGCGCCAATCTGCTCGCCGCTGTGCGGGTCGAGGGAGATGGCGTGGGTCAGGCTGCTGATCGCGCTCATGGTGGAAACTCTCGCTGTTGTTGATCCGTGACGCCAGACTAGTGGTGTAGGGATTTAATGAAAACTGAATAATAATGAGCGAAACATTCACGTTTGGAGAATGACTGTGGACCTGGTGCAACTGGAAATCTTCAAGGCAGTGGCCGAGCAAGGCAGCATCAGTGCCGCCGCGCAGCATATCCATCGGGTGCCCTCGAACCTGACCACGCGTATCAAACAGCTGGAGGAAGACCTGGGCGTCGAGCTGTTCATCCGCGAGAAAAGCCGCCTGCGCCTGTCGCCAGCGGGCTGGAACTTTCTCGAATACACCCGGCGCATTCTCGACCTAGTGCACGAGGCGCGGCTAACGGTGGCCGGCGAAGACCCGCAGGGCACCTTTGCCTTGGGTTCGCTGGAAAGCACCGCAGCCGTGCGGATCCCGGCCTTGCTGGCGGCTTATAACCAGCGCTACCCCAAAGTCGACCTGGACCTCTCGACCGGGCCGTCGGGGACGATGCTTGAAGGGGTGCTGTCTGGGCGATTGGTAGCGGCCTTCGTCGATGGGCCGGTGTTGCACCCGACGCTGGAAGGCATGCCAGTGTTCGAGGAAGAGATGATGGTCATCTCACCCCTCAACCATGCGCCCGTAACCCGCGCCCAGGATGTCAACGGCGAGAATATCTACGCATTTCGGGCCAACTGCTCGTACCGCCATCACTTCGAGAACTGGTTTGTGCAGGACCAGGCCGTGCCGGGCAAGATCCACGAGATGGAGTCGTATCACGGCATGCTGGCATGCGTAAGTGCTGGTGCCGGGTTGGCCATGATGCCGCGCAGCATGCTCGACAACATGCCGGGGTGCAGCACGGTGAGCGCCTGGCCGATGTCGGAGGATTTCCGGTATTTGAAGACCTGGTTGGTGTGGCGGCGGGGGGCGGTTTCGCGCAGTTTGAGTATGTTTGTGAAATTGTTGGAAGAGCGGCGCCTGAGTTGATCTTCCAGGTGCGATAAGACAGGGGGGATAGCACACGCCGGATTGTGCAAGCTTGCGAGGCCTCGGGGACGCGGCATAGGTCTACGGTCCTGGAAGTAGAGGAGTTTTTCACTGCATGGCATTCCGTCAATTCTGGCCAGCGGCTCGTAGCTGTTCAGTCCGTCGGTCCCCATGGGCTCCGGCGAAGAGCAACTTAAGTGATCCTCCATCCATTCCTAGCCAATGATCCTGTCCGAAGCCGGAAATGCAGGTTAAACGTGTAAAGTAACCTGGTAGGTTGGGAGGCTTTACCGATTTTTATTGTTTTATAATGTCGGCGTAATAAAAATTTTCTTCATACGAGAAAATCATTTTTTGCCTGTTGATAATTAAAGCGATGCTTGTTTCGTCGCTGGGGTAGAAAAAATCGCTCCATGACTTAATAAGAATATCTGCAGGTACAATGGCGCTCGCGCTTCTCCCCCAGAAAAAAAAGGCGGATGAGATATTTTTTAGTTTTCTCTTGAAAAACAGAGAGGATTCTTTATGGTGGTCAAAGTTTAACTTTTTTTCTTCTGTTACAAGGCAGAATGATGAGTTCATGCTCATTAAGTGAGTAAATGGAAATATCATATTCCATAGGCCTTCCGACTCTTCCTTGTCAAGGAAAACGATTTTCCTTTTTTCTTCAGATGATAGTGAGCAATCCTTCGAATTAAATCTCCATGCAATAGGGTATTTTTTTTCGTCAATGATTAATATTTCTTTACTCATAAAATATATGTCCTGCGCCACCAGATTTTTTACCCATGCTCCAATCCTTCCACTTAACGTGAGGGATGTTGTTCTCTGGCGCGTTTACCGTATGAGATTCATTGGGATGGTGTTCGTAACCTTTTTTGTATGGAGTTTCAGCATAAGTGGGGTGATGGTCTACTTTTCCTCTAGCATCTCTTAGTAATTGGTCGGCAGTGGCTCTGTTCTTCACTCTGAAATTGGATTTACCACCGTTCTGGATTGTTTCTGTTGCTTTTTTCCATTCAGGGCTACCACGCTTAATAATAGGCAAATTAGTTGCGTCTCCTACTTCGTTGCCTGTTAGACTACATTCAATTAAGCCAAGCGGATCGATCCAGCTTAACGGGTTCGGCGCATACGCATATGTATTTAGCCCCCCCTCCAGCCCTATCAGATCCGTCTGCGTAAATCGCCCAACGTCCGGATCATAAAATCTGAATGTGTTGTAATGCAGACCCGTTTCCCGGTCAAGGTACTGGCCCTGAAACCGTAAATTCTGCTCTCGTGCATGCCGAGGGCTGCGCCACTCAATCCGTGACTTTCCCCATGCCACATACTCGCTGCACCAGACTGTATTACCCTTGATATTTGTCAGCTGCTCGGGCAAGCCGCTCGGATTGGTTTGAAAGTAGAGCACTTCCTCGTTGCCCGGCTTTCCGTCAATTCTGGCCAGCGGCTCGTAGCTAGCCAGATTGGCATACACGTACACGCTGGCCATACCGCTCTGCACCTCTTGCAACAAGCGCAGCCCTTGCCAGTGAAACAGCACCCGCCGACGTGGCTCTGGATACTTCTTCAGATATACCTCTTTGCTGATTCGTCTACCCAACGGATCGTAGGCAAACACCACTCGCTCACGCTCGCCACTGCGGTACTGCTCCACGCAAACCAGCCGATGCTCAGCGTCGTACTCAAAGTACTGCACCCAGTTGCTGCCAATCCGCTTCTCACACAACCGACCAAACCGGTCATAGCGGTAGCGTTTATCTTGATATACCAGCACGCGGTTGTGCTTGATCAGGCCATTGAGTTTGGGTCCATCGAACAGGTTGCCGGCCTTGTCGTACTTGAAGTCTTCGACATGCGTGGCCCGCCAACTGGGGCGCGACTGCTGGACGGTCTGCAGTTGCTCGTTGAGGTCATAGCCGTAGCGGTTGCGTCCAGAGTAACTCTTGCCGTTGTGGGGGAGGTCATGGAAGCGGCCGATGATTTGTTCGAGGTGAGCGGTGTTATCGTCGGGAGCATTGGCCACGCCTCGGCGCTGAGTCTGGGTAAGCACTTCGGCAACCAGGTTGTCGCACGCGTCGTAGCGGTAGGCCTTGTCGAGCAGCGGCAGCACTTCAACAGGGGCATCTTGATAGTGGATCGCCTTGCTGGCCAGGCGGCCGCATTTGTCGTAGCGGGTGCGTGTGACAAGCTGTCCTTGGGTGCGTAGCACTTCGTCGTGCACGGCATCGCGCTCGAAGTCGCTGATGACCTGGCCGTTCAGGTTGATCTGGTGCAGGTGCCCGCTGCCGTAGTACAGGTGGTTAATTTCACGCTGATCGGGCAGCACTAAAGTCTGCAGGTTGCCCAGCTCGTCGTAGCGATACTGCAGCAGGCCAGCACTGTTGGTTTCACTGCACAGTTGTCCGTTGGCGTCGTAGGTGTATGCGAGATCCTGCCTCTCTCCTTGGTTATCCGTGAAGGTGATGGACAGCAGATTGTCGGCAGCGTCGTAGCGGTACTCGGTGGTGCCATCTTCAGTACGCTTGCTGACCAGGCGGCCAATAGCGTCACGCTCAAAGTCATGGCGAATGGCAGTCGTCCGTGTCGCCGGGGCGTTGTCGGACAAAGGTGGTTGTTCGTCGGCAGAGGGAATATGAGTGATGCGGGTGACTTCATTCAAGACGCTGTATTCATAAATTCGGCCGCTGCCATCCAAGTCTTTTTGCGCCACCAGGCGGTCCAAATTGTCCCACGCAAACTGGTAGGACTCGTCGTTCTCGTTGGTAAGTTGCAAAAGTCGGCCATAGGCGTCGTATCGGAACTTCACGCTGTAGCCCATTGCATCGGTGCGTTCGATCAAGCGGCCGCTACGGTCGTAGCGAAACTGCAGGATCTTTTGTGCTGGGTCAATGTAGCGCGTCAGTTGGCCTGCGACATCAATCTCATAGCGATCGATGCGACCGTCCGGGCGCTCGCTTTCGACCAGGTAGCCACGTGCGTCATAGCGGAAGTGAGTATGCTCGCCACGGGCATTGATGCTTTCGCGTAATTGGCCATTAGCGTTGTAGTGATACAGCGACTGGGCATTGCCGCAGTCGCGGAAGCTGAGCAGCTGACCGCAGGTGTTCCAGCTTAGGTACTTAGTCTTTTCGAGAGCATCAGTGATCTGGGTAACGCGACCTTCCGGGTTGTATTGATACTGAGTCCTGCGGCCTAGCGGATCTTGCTCCCGAATTAGATTGCCATGGCTGTCGTAGCGATAATGCTGCACGCGCCCAGCGCCATCAGTAATTTGAAGGGGGAGTGCCCAGTGCCGCAGGTATTTGACGTGTTCACTGCGACCTAAGGGATCACGGGTTTCGATCAAACGACCAATATCGTCATAGCTGTAACGCCATTCTCTGCCTTGAGGGTCGATGCTTTTGATCAATTGGCCGGCGACGATCTCCTCTTGCCAGCAGTTCCCGAGCGGGTCGATGTGCTTGTAGACCTCGTAAAGCGGACCCCAGTAATAATGATCCTGGCGCCCTAGATTGTCTGTGACAACGGTTTCACCGTTTTCCAGGTTGTACTCAAACCGATACTCTTGGCCATCGCTGCCACAGTGGCGGATTACCCGCCACTCGTGATCAGCTTGCGATTCTAGTAAGGGAGGTAAACCGTAAGCAATGCCGTCGGCACGTTTTGCTGTGGGCCGCTTTTGGGGAACGGCAAAACGGGCCCACTCGTACTGACGAACCGCGCCGCTGGCGATTTGATGACTCTTGAGATAATTCTCGGCAGTGTAGGTAAAGCGGCGGACAAGCTGACCAGTCGGATCGAGCACTTCGTGTAATTGCCCGATTTCGGTGTAGCGGTAGCTCACCAACAACTCAGCGCGCTCGATGGTAGATGTTTCGCCACTTTTCAGGAACACCTGCGAAACCTTGCAGGCGCGCAGGGGATGCCGGGTTTCATAGTGAAGCTGCACAACGGTCTGGCCATACTTGTCGTAGAGAAATTGCAGACGGCCTTGGTCGTCGTATAGTAAGTCGATGACGTTGAGGTTGCGGTTACCGAGACGGTTCAGTCTTGAGCGTTGGGGGTTGAAAGGGTCAGTTTCAAAAACTTGGTAGTGGCCTTCATAAATGTCTTCGACGACCGTCTGGCCATTCTCCAACTGAAAGAATGCCAGACCGTCCAGCGTACTGACGAAGGCATCTCCGAGGCTGAGGCGCCCCAGTTCGAGACGATTGCCTTCCTCGTCAACATAGATCCACAGCTCGCCACCTTGTGGATGAGGGACACGCGCTAATTCCACTTCATAAGGGACGCTCCAGCCCATGCCGAACAGGCCGCTGGTGCGCTTATCGTTGCTGTCGTAGCTTCGTGCCCATTCAATACCTAACAGGCCAGGCAGATTGAAGTCGATGTCTTCAGGCCCTGCGAGGATTTTACTGCCCGCGGACACCAGCACAGGGTTGCCCTTGTAGGGGCAATCTTTGGGTTTGGGTTTAGGCACTGGGGCCGTGGTGGGCCGCCTCCGGGGTAACCTGACCCGCCTCGAAACGAGTATTCCTGCAATGATCCCCGTAAACAGCGCAATCTTGCTTTTGCCGTTGCGAATGTCCCGAACCGTCGCCGTTCCACCGCCAATGCGGACATTCGGCGATACCTTTTCATTCACATCAATCGTGGCATCGCAGGTGGTCTTGTCGCCTGATCGCGCGGCGGGTTGACCATTGATAAAGACTTTATCCGAGCCCTGCGCGATGAAATTATCGGGTAGAGGCGTGTGGCGGTAGCAACTGATCTGGTCCGCTTCCTTGGGCTCTGAACCTGGCGCTGCCGGTGTGGTGACCGGCGGGTTGAAAATGTCGCGAATCGCCATGCCCAACCCCAATACCGGGAGAAGGAAAGGCGCGGCAGCCATTGCAATGGAGCCAATGTTCTCCAGAATGGAAGGTTCGACTTGCTCTGCATCAGCCGCTCCTCCTGCAGGTGGCCCAGTGATGCCGGCTGCGCGAGCGGCAGGCTTGTCGTTGATGAAGACATTGACTGACCCGCTTGCAATCTTTCCGTAGGGGTCGGGGGCGTCCACGCTGTTGCCAAGATCGTCGCAAAAGTTGGAGATGGCATCGCCGACAGTTTGGTCTTCGCCAACCGAAAGGGTGCTCATTGCGCCGACTGCTACACCTGCCACGGCGGCAATCGCAATGCCTGCTGCGCCCCCTGTCGCTACCGTGCCGACAACGGCCAGGCTTATGGCGGCGGCCACGGCTGCGGTTGCTGCGGCATAAATGACAGCCTCGGCAACTGCGCTGATCAGTTCAGCGGTAAGGGAGGGATGAAGAATTTCGTCGCCCATCCGGGCGGCATGAGCGGTTTGCGCCATTGGTTGAAGCTCCAAGCGATTCAAAAGGCAGTGTCAGGTCTTCTAGTATTTCCTCGCACAGATCAAGGATTACATCGCGTTCGCCGTCCCAGAGGATGAACAGCACAGGTTTATCGAGCAGTTAATTATTCCAATGTCGCGGCGTAGTCCGTTCATATTGATAGAGGTCCATTTGCTAAGTGATTTCGGAGTGACGTGCTGCAGAGGCAAATAGTTGTAGGAAAATTCGCTGCCTTCTCGCCCGGCTGTAAACTAAACCTTTATTGGGGGGCAAGCAGGGCTAATAACCATGTATTGGTAGTTGGTTTTTGTCGAGCCATTGGATGTAAGTAAATGTGTGGTTGCTAGTTATTTATCGAGCTAGGATGTTTATAGTAAGTGATTTTGTAAACGCCGCACGTAACAACCCCGTTAACAATCGCACCGCCGGGTTTTGCCGGTTTTTAGGCGTGGCGGAGCGACCACGCATCAGCACAAACGCCAGCGGCCCTAGAGGGTCGGATAATAGGTAAACCATCCTCAGAAGGAGGGTTCTACCATGCGTAATCATCACTATGCCCTTGGCGCTGCGCTACTGCTCACCTTGGCCATGCCCTGGACGCTGGCGGCGGCTGCCGACCTCAATGCGCCTATCGACATGCAGGCTGTCCAGCTGCAGCCGCAAGAGCAAAACGGCATCCGTTACCTGGAAGGCGGTATCGGCCAGGATGAAGCCAACGCCCTGCGCAAGACCAAAGGGTACGACTTGCATGTCGAACTCTCGGCAGGCCCGGGAAGCGAGTTCCAGAGTGGCGCCACAGTCGACATCCAGAGTGCACAGGGCCAGCCCGTGCTGAGCGTTACCAACGTAGGCCCGCTGCTCTATGTGCAGTTGCCACCGGGCCATTACAAAGTTACCGGCAACGCCCAAGGTGAGACGGTACAACAGCAGGTGGCCGTCGACGGCAAAGCGCCTGTCACGGTGAACCTGCACTGGCGTTGAATGGCACAGTCCGCGCAGGAGTACATCTGTACTCCTGCCGAATGGGAGCGCACCGCCATGAGCCTGGACCTTCAGCTGGAGATGTTGGACGAGCGGGGTTTTGTGTTGATCCGCGGTGTGCTCGAACCCCTGCGTATCGCTTTGCTGCGCTGCGCCATCGATGACTTGCAGCCCATTCACTGGGATTACCAAGGGCTGCTCGAACACTACAAGTGCGTGTTCAACCGCAACCCCCTGTGGTTGCCCTTTCTGGATCTGCCACCGCTTATCAACCTGGCCGAGGCCGCGCTCGGCGAGGACTGCCACGTGATCGGCCAGACCGCCTGGCGCAGCCACCCCGGCTACCCCGGCATGGCGCTGCACCTTGATCACCTGCCCATGCAACTGCCCGCGTGGATCAGCGAGCGAGGTGCCTTTACCCAGCCCATGCAGATCCTTACCGTGCAGCTGTACCTCAGTGATATCGATCACAGCATCGGGCCGACCTGGATCGTGCCTGGTAGCCATCGGGCAGCACGCCCACCCGAGGCCGGCGAGTCTGAGTGGCAAGGGCGTGAAGCGCATCCGGTGTTGTGCAAGGCGGGGGATGCATTGGTGTTTCGCAGTGATGTCTGGCACAGCGGCGGCGCCAATTGCACGCAGTCGCGTGAGCGCGACATGCTGCAGGTGCATTACGGTCGACGCATGGTGGCGCAGAAGTTTTCGCCGTATTTGCACTGGCAATTCAACCCCCAGGTGCTGGAGGAGGCGACGCCGAGGCAGCGGCGGCTGTTGGGTGAGCATGAAGAGGCGGCCTACGACTGAACGGCGACAGGGCCCGTGATAAGGCCGTCGCCCTGGTATTAGCCAATGGTGGCAAACAGCTTTCAACTTTCTGATTATCTGGACAATAATCAGAGAAGTATTACTTGGTGTGACCGGTTTGGATGCGCTGGCCACCGCATAAGCTCGAGGGGCTCAAGCCCCCACTTTGCCCGTGTTGTAGACCATCAGGAGATGTCATTGATGAAAACCCGTCTCGCTGCTTCGCTGGCCGCTGCAGTGCTGGCCTTCGCGGGGGCCAACCTGGCCCAGGCCGCGCAGGTATCGGCTGCAGTTGGCGCCACCAGCCAAGGCGACATGACCTACCGTATCGGCCTTTCGTTCGACTGGGACAAGAAATGGCTGGAAAGCAGTACCGGTTATGTGACCGGTTACTGGGATGCGGCCTATACCTATTGGGAAGGCGGCGACGCCAGCGGCGCGCACTCGCTGTCGTTCAGCCCGGTATTCACCTACGAGTTCAGCGGTTTCACCTACACCCCCTACATCGAGGCCGGTATTGGCCTGGCGGCGTTTTCCAAGACAGAAGTGGGCGACCAGCGCCTGGGTTCGGCGGTCAACTTCGAAGACCGCATCGGTTTTGGCCTGAAGCTGCCGGGTGCGCAGAAGGTCGGCATCCGCGCGATGCATTACTCCAACGCGGGTATCAAACAGCCTAACGACGGGATCGAGTCGTACGCGTTGTTCTACAGCAAGGCGTTCTGAGTTTGATGCGCTTTTTGTAGGAGCAGCCTTGCGCTGCGAAGAGGCCGGTACTGGCACTGCATATATGTTGCCGGTACCGGCCTCTTCGCAGCACAAGGCTGCTCCTACAGTCAGCTAGAAGGTGTACGAAACCCCGGCCTGCACCGTCCGCGGTGCGCCCGGGTACACGTAGTTGTTGAACGCCCCTTCGTCATAACCCTTGTTGAAGACGTTCTTCACATCCAGGTTCAGCCGCACGTGTTCATTGACCTTGTAGAAGCTGAGCAGGTCAACCACGCTGTAGCGCTCCATGGTGTAGGTCGTCACGGCTGTCTGGCCGGCGCGATCATCCACGTATTTCAGGCCAACACCCAACCCCAGGCCTTTGACCGCGCCGTCCTGGAATTCGTAAGTGTTCAGCAGGCTGAAACTGTTGCGCGGGATGTTGGCCAGGTGGGTGCCGGTAGGCAAGCTGGTGTCCTCGGTCACTTCGGCATCGACATAGGCGTAGCCACCGATCACGCGCCACTCAGGGGTGATGTTGCCCGCAATGTTGATGTCCAGCCCGCGGCTGCGCACCTCACCTGCTGCGATGCTGTAGACCCCGGTGGGGTCGTTGGGGTCGCGTGCCAGCACGTTTTCCTTGACGATGTGGTACACCGCCGCATCGATGCTCAGTTGGCGATCGAGCGCTTCCCACTTCACGCCCAGCTCGTAGGATTTACCCTTCTCCGGGTCGAAGCTGCCGCCCCCCGCAGGGGCGCCACTGTTGGGCTTGAATGACCGCGCCGTGTTGGCATAGACCGCCACCGTGTCGGTCAGGTCGTAGATCAGGCCAACGCGCGGGGTGACGCCGTTCTCGCCCTTGCTGAAGTCACGGGTGTCGACCAGCTTGTCGTCATAGTCGTGCTCGAAGCGCTCGAAGCGGATGCCGGCCAACGCTTTGAGGCGCTCGGTCAACGCCACCTGGTCCTGAATGAAGAAGGCCCAGGTCTGCAGGTTTTCCTTGTCCCAGGTGGTGGTGCGTGTCAACGCGGGCCTTGGCTGGCCGAGCACCGGGTCGTAGATATCGATGGGGTAGGTACCGACGGCTGCCGAGGAACGCTGGATGATCGAGTTGTAATCGTAGTTTTCGTACTCGATGCCGGTCAGCAGGGTGTGGCTGAAACCACCGGTGTCGAAATGCCCGGTAAGGTTCAACTGCCAGTCACGGTCAGTCCATTCCAGTTTGCGGTAGTTGAAGTTGCGCTGCAGGGTACGCCCGTCAGCGGGTGCGCCGTTGGCCTCCACCGCGTTGCCCTTGAGCGAGCCATCGAGAAACTGGAACCCGCCCCCCAACGTCCAGTTGTCATTCAGCAGGTGCTCGAAGCGCACCTGGGCCATGTTGTTGTCGTTGTGCAGCACGTTGTCGCTGCCTTTCTCCCAGATATAGGTGTCGCGCGAGGCGCTGCCGGTCTGGGTGGCATAGCGGGTCAGGCCGCGGTCCAGTGGGTGGTTGTTGCGCATGAAGTCGCCTTCGAAGACGATTCTGGTGCTGTCGTTGACCTGCCAGCTGACCACGGGCGCCACGTCATAGCGCTCGCTCTCGACATCATCGCGAAAGCTCTCGCCACCTTCGCCAAGCACGTTCAACCTGTAAGCGAGCGAGCCGTCCTCATTCAGCGGGCCGGTGGCATCGAGGGTGGCGCGGTGCATGCCTTGGTCGTCGATCTGGCTGCCCAGGGTGACCTTGCGTTCAGCCAGCGGTTGCTTGCTGACCACGTTGAAGGTGCCACCAGGGTCGCCACGGCCATACAGGCTGGTGGCCGGGCCGCGGATCACTTCAAGGCGCTCGACGGTGTTGGCGTCGGGGGCGTTGGGGTAGCCGCGGTTGATCGGGAAGCCATTGCGGTAGAACTCGCCCGTGGTAAAGCCACGCACCGTGAACGTGGTCAGGCCCTGGCCGCCAAAGTTGTTGGCGCGGCCAACGCCGCCGGCGTAATCCAGGCCATCTTGCAGCCGCGTGGCGCCGGTGTCTCCGAGCACGTCCTTGGGGACCACGCTGACCGATTGCGGGGTTTCGTGCAGGGCGGTGTCGGTGCGCGTGGCACTTGCCGAACGGCTGGCCTTGTAGCCGACGACCGGGCCATCGGCGCGTTCACTGTCGGCAGTACCGGTGATACTCAAGGCCTGGAGTTCAATCCGGGCGGGGTCGCTGGGCGATTCGGGCTCAGCCCAGGCCAGCGGGGAGACAGCATGAAGCACACAAAGCGAAACGAACGTGCGACGCATCGACGGTACGATCCTGGAGTAGGGCGCTAGCGGGAGGGGTAGAAAGCGTCGCGAAACTACTACGAATCATTATCAAATGCATTCTTTTTAAATGGAGCGCACGTGCCAAATGCCTACCTTCACCGCCGGCCCCTGTTGGAGCGGCCTTGCGTCCGCGAAAGGGCCGCGCAGCGGCCCCCGATTTCAGTGTCACCTACAAAATTGCTGGGGCTGCTCCGCAGCCCTTTCGCGGACGCAAGGCCGCTCCTACAGGGGCTGCGGATTAATGACGAATCGGGCACATAGTTCGCCGAATACTCAATGCATCGCCTTGATCGCCAGCACATTGCACAGCGGATGCTCCAGCACATGCGCCGTGGTACCGCCCAAAAAGGTCTGCATGGCGTCGTGGCGGTGGCTGCCCATGACGATCACATCGACCCGGCTATGGCTGACGAACTGGGCAATCGCACGAATCGCTGGCCCCTCGACGAAATGCCTGCGCTCCAAGGGCACCTGGTGATGGTCGCCCAGGCGGTTGAATGCTGACCGTTGCGCAGCTCGCACACTGCCATCGAAGCCAGGCATGGTGACGGTGCCGGCACCGAAGTCGGCGATGTGGGTCTTGGCCGCGTCGCACACATGCAGCAGGTGCAGTTCGGCATTGCACTGCAGCGCCAGCGCATGGGCGCTGTGAATAACCTGCTCGTCGAGGTGTTCACCGGCGCCATGGCTGTTCAGGTCCACTGCGGCGGCAATCTGCTTGGGCAGGGGCAGGCGGATATCACTGACCAGGTGCACGGCGACCGGGCTGTCCTTGAGCAACTGCCAGTCCAGCGGTGTCACCAGCAAGCGTTTGAGCACCGGTTCGTGCTGCACGTCCTTGATCAGCAGGTCGCAGCCCAGGCGTTCGATGCGCTCGAGCACGCTGGCCAACGGGTCGCGGGTCAACAGCAGTTCGGTGGACACATCCAGGCCGGCGTCGGCCATCTGCTCGGCTTCATCGGCCAGCCACTGGCGATTGTCGCTGAGCAGCCGTTCACGCTCCCGGCCATCGCTCATCAAACCGAAAGTGTCGACATCGTCGACGAATACGTTGATATCGAGTAGCGCACCGCTTGACTCTGCCAACGCCGCCGCGCGTTGTAGAGCCGGCGTGTGGCGCATCTGCGGGCCGAGCATGACGAACAAACGCTTGAACTGGCTCATCTCACACCTCCGCGTGTGGAAGCCCCCCGGTTCATGCCTGGTGATCTGGCCCTGTTCAGTCTAGACCCACGTAGGCACCCTTGGGCGCCGCTTCGCTTGCGCTTGCCGTAGACGGAGCCTGTGTGTCAGCGGCCTCTTTCCACCCGCCACCCAACGCCGCGTACAGATTCACCTCTGCCACCAACTGCGCCAGGCGGTCATTGATCAGCCCCTGCTGGGCACTGAACAACGAGCGCTGCGCGTCGAGAAAGGTCAGGCTGCTGTCCACGCCGATCCGGTAGCGGTGTTCAGCAAGGTTGTAGTAACGCTGGTTGGAGGCCACCAAGTCGCGTTGCGCCTGCAACTGCCGCTGGTAAGTCGCCCGTGCCGCCAAGCCGTCCGCCACTTCCTGAAAGGCGCTTTGGATTGCTTTTTCGTACTGCGCTACCTGAATGTCCTTCTGCAACTGGGCATAGTCCAGGCTGGCACGCAGGCTGCCGGCGGTGAAGATCGGCAGATTGATCTGTGGTTGGAACAGCCACGTCCCTGACCCTGCATCGAACAGCCCACTGAGCGCCGGGCTGGTACTGCCGGCATTGGCGGTCAGGTTGATGCTCGGGAAAAACGCCGCACGCGCGGCGCCAATATCGGCGTTGGCCGCACGCAGCTGGTATTCGGCCTGGAGGATGTCGGGGCGGCGTTGCAGCAGGTCTGACGGCAGCCCGGCTTGCAAACCGGCGATCTGTTCGTCGGCCAGCGGCAAGGAGCCGAGGCCGTCGGCCACAGGGGCGCCGACCAGTACCGTCAGTTGGTTGAGGTCTTGGGCGACTTGGCGTTTGTAACGGGCGACGGCCGCCCGGGTACTGTCGACGCTGGTCCGCGCCTGGATCTGGTCCAGGGCCGACACTGTGCCAGCGCGGCGCTGGTTGGCGGTCAGGCGCAGGCTGCGCTCGTCTGCGGCCAGGGTTTCGTTGGCCAGCGTCAGCAGTTCCTGGTCGGCACGCCAGGTCAGGTACACGCTGGCGACACTGGCCACCAGGCTCAATTGGGTGCTGCGCCGGGCCTGGTCGCTGGCCAGGTAAGTCAACAGCGCTTGGTCACTGAGGCTGCGCAGGCGGCCGAACAGGTCCAGTTCATAAGCACTCACGCCTAGCGTCGCAGCAGTGGTGGAACTGATCATGCCCTGGTCGGTACCGGTCATGCGCCGCGGCAGGTACTGGCGTTGCCCCTGGCCATTGGCCGAGACCTTTGGCAACAGCTCGGCGCGCTGAATGCGGTATTGGGCGCGGTAGGCTTCGACATTGAGCGCCGCGCTGCGCAGGTCGCGGTTATTGGCCAGGGCGCTGTCGATCAGTTGGCGCAGGGTCGGGTCGTGGAACACCTGGCGCCAGTCCTCGACGGCCGGGTGCTTCTGCACATCGCCGGCGTAGGCCGGCCCCTGCGGGTACTGGGTGGCGACGGGGGTGTCCGGGCGCTGGTAGTCAGGGGCCAACGAACAGCCGCACAACAGCGCCGCGCACAGGATAAGGCTGGGTCGGGGCATCAGAGGGTCTCGCAGAGTCAGGCGCCTGCCATCCATTTGGTCAGCCCATGGCGGCCACTGACCCCCAGCTTGGCGGTGGCGCGCTTGAGGTAGGTTTCGATCGAGCTGTTTTTCACGTTAAGCCGCTGCGCCATTTCTGGCACCGTGCCGCCCGTCAGCAGGCCCAGGCAGACCTCCTGCTCACGCGTCGAAAGCCGCACGGCTTCCTGCACCAGCCGTTCGCCAAAGGAGTGGCGTAACGCGCCCGCCTGCAAATCGCACAGCGGCGAGCCGGCCTGCCGCGCGGCCCCTTGGTTGAGCAAATGGCCGTGATGCTCGACCAGGGGCAGCAAGGTGTCGGACAGGCTTTTCAACTGCGACAACTCACTCAACGAAAAGCCACGCTGGCTGGGCAGGCGGTGAAAGCAGATGACCCAGCGCCGGGCGCCGCTGCAAGACACCAGGTTGCACTGGTGGGCGCTGTGGCGCGGGTGGTCGGTGTCCGGGGGGGCCTTGAACTCGATCAGCAGCGGGTCCTTCATCTGCATGATGCTCTGCAGCAAAGGGTGGCGCAGAGGATCGACGCCGGGCAGTTCAGGGGCCGGGCCGGCGCTGCCGAGTACCCTGATGCGGCTGATGCTGGCGCCGCGTGGCTCGAGGGTCCATTCGCTGAGGTCGAGCCTGTGGATCGGCACTTGGGCATCGACCAGGTGCAACATCTGTTCGGCAAAGCCCTCGGCGCCGGTACTGGCGATCAGCTCGCCAAGTTGCAGATACAGCTCGGGGTCGGGGCGGTGTTCGAGGCTGTCGGTCAGCTTCATAGAATTTTCATCCTTGATCCAAAGCGTTACGGCGGGTGGTGTCGCAGGCGAGTCCTCCGGGGTGGCGAGCGGGTAATGGCGGTATTCAAGCCCGGCCTGGGGGCCGCGTCTGTAATGGAAAACAGGGACAGAAAGTGCCACCGATAGCGGATCAGATGGGCAGGGCACTTACAGGCGAGACGCTGCACATGTATGGATCAGCCAGCCAATTGACGTCAGAAGCGTGGCGATCAAGGCATGATCTCGACCGATGGCCCCTGGCGTAGGCCAAACCGGGCAGCCGCTGTGGCAAATCTCCTACATTTTTTTCAGCAGCCATCGACAGGCCCGGTGCGTGTCCGGGTTTCGGGGGCCATACAGCCTGAAGGTGGGGTGCTTGAATCCGCGGATGATCAACCAGAAGGACCTGCCGAACCATGCCTGCCGCCCAAACCTTTGCCCTGACCGTTGCCCAGCGCGACATCTGGCTGGACCAGATCAGCCACGGCGACTCGCCGCTGTACAACATCGGCGCGTACGTCGAACTGGCCGGCGGGGTGGATGCCGAGCGGCTAAACCGGGCACTGGCGCACCTGGTCGCCCAGCATGATGGCCTGCGCACCGTGCTGGTGACGCACGCGGGCCAGGGTGGGGTAGCCCGCCAGTACTTTGCCGAGGCCCTCGATGTGCAGCTGGTGCAGCACGATGTCCGCAGCGCGGATGACCCGTTCGGCGCTGCCCAAGGCCTGTTGCAAACACAGATGCAGACACCGTACCGCCTGGAGGCCAGCCCACTGTGGGGGGCGACATTGATCCGCCTGGGCGAGCAGCGGTACCTGTTTGCCGTGCAGGCTCATCACCTGATTCTCGATGGCTGGGGCGTGGACCAGTGGTTCAAGCAGATTGCCGACCATTACCGCCTGCTTGAACAGGGGTTGGCGTTGCCAGACAGCGCACCGTCCTACCGCGCGTTCATCGAGGACGATTCCCAGTACCAGGGTTCGCCACGCCATGACCGCGACCGCGATTACTGGCTGGCCAAGTACCAGCAGCTACCCGATGCCTTGCTGGCACCCCGCGAGCGCAATGCGCAGCACGTGTCGCCGCCCAGTGCGGTACTCGAACAGCCCTTCGATACCCGCTTGCTGGCACGTATGCGGGCCCTCGGCACCACGCTGCAGGCCTCGCCCTTCCATGTGCTGCTGGCGGCGTTGCATGTGTGCAGCGCACGTACCTGGCAGCGTGACGAGTGGGTGGTCGGCCTGCCGGTGCGCAACCGTGGCAACGCCCAGTTCAAGTCGACCCTGGGGCTGTTTACCCAAGTTAGCGCACTGCGCATGGACTTTGGCCGTGAACGCTCGTTCAGCGCGCTGGTACAGGGGATCCGCGATGCGCTCAAGCAAGACTTTCGCCATCAGCGTTTCGCCCTTAGCGAACTCAACCGCAGCCTTGGTGCATTGCGTGAAGAGCGGCCGCACCTGTTCGAGCTGATGGTGTCATTCGAGGAGGATGGCAACGACCTACGCTTCGGTGACGTGCCCGGCCACACGGTGATGGTCTGCAATGGCCACGAGCCCACGCCCTTGAGCATCCACCTGCGTTGCAACAACCAACGCGACAGCGCGTGCCTGCACCTGGTGCACAACCGCGCCTGGTTCAGCGATGAAGATGTGACAGCGTTGGCCGAGCGCCTGCTGCATGTGCTGGAGCAAGGCCTGGAACAGCCCGAACAAAGTATCGCGGCGTTCGATCTACTGACCGCCCGCGAGCACGCCCGCCTGCGGCAGTGGAATGCGACGGCGCAAGCAGCGCCTGAACAGGCTGAGGCGTTGATCCATCGTCGTATCCAAGCTCAGGCCAACGCCACGCCACACGCCGTGGCGGCGCAGCACGACGGCCAGCGCCTGAGCTATGGCGAACTCGACCGGCGTGCCGACGCGCTGGCCCGGCACCTGGCAGCCCTTGGCGCCAAACCTGACCAGCGGGTAGCGGTGGTCGCCCAGCGCGGCCTGGACACCTTGATCGGCCTGCTGGCCGTGCTCAAGGCCGGGGCCGCTTACGTGCCGATTGACCCTGCCCACCCGCAGGAGCGCCTGGCCTATCTGCTGCAAGACAGCGCGCCGGCCGTGGTGCTGACCCAGTCGCGGCTGCTCGACCGCCTTCCACCCCATGGCCTGCCACAGGTCGTGTTGGACCGCTGGGACTGGAACACGGCAACCGCCGCAATGCCAGCCCCTGTGCAGCCGCAAGCGAGCGACCTGGCCTATGTCATCTACACCTCCGGCTCCACCGGCCAGCCAAAGGGCGTGATGGTCGAGCACCACATGCTGGCCAACCTGGTCGACTGGCACTGCAGTGCCTTCAACCTGGGCCCCGGGCGCCACCAGTCGAGCCTGGCCGGCTTCGGCTTCGACGCCATGGCCTGGGAGGTGTGGCCCGCGCTGTGCAGTGGCGCTACTTTGCACCTGGCACCGGTGCGTGACGGTGCTGAAGACATCGACGCCTTGCTCAGTTGGTGGCGCGCCCAGCCGCTGGATGTCAGCTTCCTGCCCACCCCGGTGGCCGAGCATGCCTTCGCCCAGGGCGAGCTGCACCCGACCTTGCAGACCCTGCTGATTGGCGGCGACCGCCTGCGGCGTCTGGCCCGCGAGCGGCGCTACCGGGTCATCAACAACTATGGCCCCACCGAAGCCACGGTGGTGGCGACGTCGGGCGAAGTAAACGCCGGCGGCCCGCTGCATATCGGCCGCCCGGTGGCCAACACCCAGGTGTACGTCCTCGATGAGCAGTGCCGTCTACTGCCGATCGGCGCCCCAGGCGAATTGTATGTGGGCGGCAAGGGGGTGGCCCGGGGTTACCTCAATCGGCCGCAGATGACCGCCGAGCGTTTTCTCGATGACCCGTTCAGCGCGCTGCCAGGGGCACGCATGTACCGCACGGGCGACCTGGTACGCTGGCTGCCCGACGGTACGCTGGAGTACCTCGGGCGCAATGACGACCAGGTGAAAATCCGCGGTGTGCGGGTTGAACTGGCCGAAATCGAAGCTGCCCTGGCCAGCCATGCGGCGGTGCGCGAGTGCGTGGTGATGCTGCGCGAAGGCCAGTTGCAGGCTTGGTTCATTGGCGAGGCGGCGGTGGAGCCCAGGGCGCTGCATGACCACTTGCGCGAACGCCTGCCAGTCGCTTTGTTGCCGGTGGCCTATGTCAACCTGGCCAGTTGGCCATTGACTGCCAATGGCAAACTCGACCGCCGTGCCTTGCCGACAGCGGACGAAGCCGCCAAGGTGCGTCGCGAGCACGAGGCGCCGATCGGCGACGTCGAGCAACGCCTGGCCTTGCTGTGGGCTGAATTGCTGCAGGTCGAGCGGGTAGGGCGCCAGGACCACTTCTTCGAGCTGGGCGGCCACTCGCTGCTGGCCGTGCAACTGATCGAGAGGATGCGCCAGCAGGGCCTGCAAGCCGATGTACAGGTACTGTTCGGCCAATCGACCCTGGCCAGCCTTGCGGCCAGCGTAGTGGTCGGCGAAGCCGCGCGCGTGCCGGCCAACCGGGTTCCGCCAGGGTGCCAGCACATCACGCCGGGCATGCTCACCCTCAGCGAACTGTCGCAGGTTGATATTGACCGCATCGTTGCCACGGTGCCGGGGGGCGCAGGCAACGTGCAGGAAATCTATCCGCTGGCGCCCCTGCAACAAGGCCTGCTTTACCACCACGTCACCGATGCTCGCGACCCGTACCAGCAACAGGCTTTGTTTACTTTTGCCAGCCGCATGCAGTTAGAGGCCTTCACCGAAGCGTTGCAGCAGGTGATCGACCGTCACGACATCTTGCGCACCAGCCTGGCCTGGGAGGGGCTAGAACAGCCCCAGCAGGTGGTCTGGCGCCAGGCCCTTATGACGGTCGACAACTGGGTGGGGGAGGCACACGCAGGCAACATTGCCGGGCAAATGCGCAGCCACTTCGACCCCCAGCAACGGCCCTTGGACCTGCGCCAGGCACCGATGATGGCGCTGGCCTGCGCCGAGGATGCCCAGCACGGGCGTTGGTTGGGCTTGCTGCGCTTCCACCACTTGGTCAACGATGCTGTTTCGCTGCAGGTGCTGTTGGGCGAGCTGGACGCCTTCATGGCGGGGCGCGGCGAGCCGTTGCCGGCACCTGTGCCGTATCGTGACTACGTGGCGCTAAGCGCTGCCCCCGAGCGCCAGGCCCGGCACGAAGCCTTCTTCCGCGAGCAACTGGCTGGCGTTGAGCCGCCAGCGCCGATTGCCGGGCTGGGTGGCGAGCCGGTCGACGAGGGTGACCTGCACAGCCGCAGCCAGGTGATCGATGCGCCGCTGGCAGGCCAGTTGCGCGCTCAGGCCCGGCACCACGGCGCGAGTCTGGCCAGCCTGCTGCACCTGGCCTGGGCCCAGGTGCTTGGCGCCCTCGGAGGGCGTGATGAGGTCACCCTGGGTACCGTGTTGCTGGGCCGCAGCATGGCTGGCAACGGGGCTGATCGTGCCCTGGGCATGTTCATCAACAGCGTGCCCTTGCGGGTAGGCCTGGCGAATCGCTCGGTCGACCAGGCGCTGAGCGAGACCCACGCGCGGCTGGCGGCCTTGCTCGGCCATGAAGATGCGCCGCTGATCCTTGCCCAGCAGTGCAGTGGTTTGCCCGCTGGCACGCCGCTGTTCAACAGCCTGATCAACTACCGCCAAGGGGCAGTAATGCTCGGTCCGGTATTGCCGGGCGTAGAGCTGGCCGAAGCCAGTGAAGTACACAGCCATGGCCTGGTCCTCACGGTGGACGACCATGCCGACGGGCTACAATTCGCCCTGCGCGCGCCGCGTGCGATTGGCGCGCAGCGGGTGTTGAACTACCTGTTGACCGTCTTGCGCCAACTGGGCAATGCCCTGGCCGAGCGCCGTAGCACGCGCCTGGATGCACTGTGCGCGGTGCCAGACGGCGAGCTGCACCGCTTGCTGCAGGGTTTCAACGCCACCGAAGACCCGCAAAGCCCGGTCAGGCAGACCTTGCCGGCGCTGTTCCAGGCCCAGGTGCGGCGTACACCCCACGCCATCGCGCTGCAGGCTGAGGACGGCTGCCTCGATTACCAGGCCCTCAACGCCCAGGCCAACCGGCTGGCCCACCACCTGATCGCCCTGGGTGTTAAGCCCGACGCGCGGGTGGCGGTTTGTGTCGAACGTGGCGTTGCACTGATGGTCGCCTTGCTGGGCGTGCTCAAGGCCGGCGGCGCCTACGTGCCACTCGACCCCGCTTACCCGGCCGAGCGGCTGCGCTTCATGCTGGAAGACAGCACGCCGTCGGTTGTGCTGGTGCACGGCGCTACCCTGGGCCTGTTCGAGCAAATGCCAGGCCCTGTGCTTGACCTTGACCGGGGCGATTGGCACGCCTGCTCGGCAGCCGACCCGCAAGTGCCGGGCCTGGGCCCGAGGCAGTTGGCCTATGTGATGTACACCTCGGGCTCCACCGGCACCCCGAAGGGGGTGATGGTCGAGCACCGTGGCCTATGCAACCTGATGCACTGGGGTTCGCGCATCTGCCCGCCACGCCCGGGCGATGCTTTGCTGCAACGGGCGCCGTTCACCTTCGACGGTTCGGTCTGGGAGCTGTTCTGGCCGCTGACCGCCGGTTTGCGCCTGGTCCTGGCGCGCCCTGATGGGCACCGCGACCCGGCGTACCTGGTGCAGTTGGTGCAGGCCAGGCAGGTGACCACGATCAAATTCGTCCCGGCGCTGCTGCATCAGTTTCTGGAAGAGCCGGGTGTTGAGCGTTGCACTAGCCTGACGGACATCTTCTGCGGCGGCGGTGAACTGACATTGGCGCTGGTACAACGCCTGCGCGAATGTCTGCCCACGGTGCGCCTGCACAACGTCTATGGCCCGACCGAAGCGACGGTAGACAGCACCGCATGGACCCTGCAGCCGCACGAACCGCTGCCGTTGATCGCGCCGCCGATCGGCCGGCCGATCGCCAATACCCGCCTGTATGTGCTCGATGCGCATGACCGCCCGGTGCCACTCGGCGCGGTGGGCCAGTTGCACATTAGCGGGGTCGGCGTGGCCCGCGGCTACCTCGGGTTGCCGGCATTGCAGGCTGAGCGCTTCATCGCCAGCCCGTTCGTCGAGGGCGACCGCCTGTACCGCACCGGCGACTTGGTGCGCTACCGCCTGGACGGTGAGCTGGACTTTGTCGGCCGCAACGATTTCCAGGTCAAGCTGCGTGGGTTGCGGGTCGAGCTGGGGGAAATCGAAGCGTCGCTGACGGCGCACCCGGCCATCGGGCAGGCCGTGGTGCTGATGCGCGAAGAGCGCCTGGTGGCCTACTTCACCTGCCGCGAGGGCAGCAGCGCACCCGCGCTTGAGGTGCTGCGCAGCCACGTGCTGGCGCGCATGCCCGATTACATGGTGCCGCAGGCGTTCGTGGCCCTGGCCGAGCTGCCGTTGAGCAACAACGGCAAGGTCGACCGCAAGGCCTTGCCAGCGCCTGGGGCCGAGTCGGTGATCAGCCGCCAGTACCAGGCCCCGCGTGGCGAGCTGGAAACCGCGCTGGCCGAGATCTGGACCGATGTGCTGAAGATCGAGCAGGTTGGGCGTGACGACAACTTCTTCGAACTGGGCGGCCACTCACTGCTGGCGGTCAGCCTGGTGGCACGCATGCGTCAGGCCGGGTTGCATGTGGATGCCCGCACCTTGTTCAGCCAGCCGACCCTGGCTGCGCTGGCCGCCAGCACCCGCCTCGAGCAGGTCGAGGTGGTAATACCGCAGACCACCATTCCCAGCCTGGGTAAACGCAGGCGCATCTAAGATCGCCGGGGCCGCGTTGCGGCCCATCGCCGGCAAGCCCCACAGGTGCGGCGCTAGACTTGGAGGCTACACAGTTCAGGTGGGAGCGGGCTTGTCCCGCGAATGGGGCTACGCGGTGCATGGCACCGGCTTCGCCGGTGTTCGCGGGGCAAGCCCGCTCCCACGTAATGCGTTCCTTTTTCAGAAATTGCGCAAGACAGTTGCTCTCACCCGAACTGTTTAGCCTCCAAGGCTAGCGCCGCACCTGTGGGAGCCGTCTTGCCGGCGATGGCGCTTTCCGAAATTGTCCCCGCTTCCCATGTCAGACCGACCGGTCACGATCCTTTAGCGTGTCCACGATTCCCATTCCAGGCAAAGCAGGATGCTTACCGATGCACTTCAGCGAACTGATGGCTGCTCTTTCCACCCGTGCGATCCGACTCCAGCGTGAAGACCAGGACCTGATCGTCCTCGGCGATGACGATACCCTGGACGACAGTTTGTGGGAGGCGTTGTCACGGCACAAGCCGGCGTTGCTGGAGATGCTCGCCGAACGCGATGACGACTGGCTCAGCCCGGCCTTCCGGATCACCCCCGACATGCTGCCGCTGGTCACGCTGGACCAGGAAGCCATCGACCGCATCGTCGCCAGCGTGCCGGGCGGCGCAGCCAACGTTCAGGACATCTACCCGTTGGCCCCGCTGCAGCAGGGCATGCTGTACCACCACCTGTCCGCCACCGAGGGCGACCCGTACCTGTCGCAGGTGCAACTGCGCTTCGCCAGCAAAACCCACCTGGAAGCCTTCGCCGAGGCGCTGCAGTGGGTGATCCAGCGCCACGACATCCTGCGCACCGCGCTGCACTGGGAATACCTCGACCAACCGGTGCAGGTGGTCTGGCAAGAGGCGACGCTGGTCCGCGAAGCCGTGCCAGTCGCGGGCAGCACAGCCCTCGCCGAGCTGTGCGCGCGCTTCGACCCGCGCCAGTATCGTCTCGACCTGCGCCAGGCACCGCTGATGCAACTGATGCACGCGCAAGGCGAGGGCACTACGTGGGTGGCGCTGCTGATGTTCCACCACGTGGTGATGGACCATACCGCCTTGGATATCGTGCGCCGTGAAATCCAGGTGCACATCGCCGGCCAGTCCGACCGACTGGCGGCCCCCATGCCGTTTCGCAATGTGCTGGCCGCCGCTCGCCAGGCACTGGATGAGGACGCCCATGAGCGCTTCTTCCGCGAGATGCTGGGCGACATCGATGAGCCCACGCTTGCCTTCGGCCTGCAGGACAAAGGTGACGTGCAACTGGAGCAAGCACGCCTGACCCTGCCGCCTACGCTCAGCCAGCGCCTGCGCAGCCAGGCCCGGCAACTCGGCGTGAGCCCGGCAAGCGTGTTGCACCTGGGCTTTGGCCGGTTGATCGGGCAACTGTCGGGCCGCCAGCAGGTGGTGTTCGGCAGCGTGCTGCTGGGCCGCATGACCACCGGCGACGGCAGCGAGCAGGCGCTGGGGATGTTCATCAACAGCCTGCCGTTGCGCATCGACCTGGGCCCAACCAGCGTGCGTGATGCCCTGCTGGCCACCCACCGACGGCTCAGCGCCTTGCTCGGCCACGAACAGGCGTCGCTGGCCCTGGCCCAGCGCTGCAGCGGTGTGGCCGCGCCGGCGCCGCTGTTCAATAGTCTGCTCAACTACCGGCACAGTGACGCCGGTGATGCCGCCGAAATCATCCCGGTGGCTGCTGGCATCGATATCGTCGGCGCCGAGGAGCGCACCGATTACCCGCTGACTGTCAGCGTCGACGACCTGGGCGACGCGCTGCGCCTGACCGTGCAGAGCCTGCCGGCGTGGAGCGCGTCACGCCTGTGCGCGCAGTTCGAACAGGTATTGGCAAGCCTGGTCGACGCCCTGGAACACACCCCTGCGACAGCGCTACAAGGGTTGCAGATACTGCCGCCTGCCGAGCGTGATCAGGTGCTGCAACAGTTCAACCACACCGCTCAGTTTTATCCGCAGGGGCACACCGTACACGCCATGGTCGAGGCCCGCGCTGCCACTGCGCCGGCCGCGGTCGCGCTGTTGCAGGATGGCCAGGCGCTGCGTTACGACGAACTCAACCGCCGTGCCAACCAACTGGCTCACCAACTGATCGAACGCGGCGTTCAGGTAGGGGACCGCGTGGCCCTGTGCCTGCCGCGTAACAGCGGGCGCGTGGTTGCGTTGCTGGCAGTGCTTAAAGCGGGCGCGGCCTATGTGCCGGTGGACCCGGCGTACCCAGCAGAGCGCATTGCCTACCTGCTGGCTGACAGTGCCCCGGCACTGGTCGTGAGCGAGACTGCGGTAAATGGGCTGCCGGCCGAGGTGCCGCGCCTGGACCTGGACCACATCAGCACCTGTACTGCGCACGACAGCAACCCACAGCGACCTGGGCTGGACGCGCAGCAACTGGCCTATGTGGTCTACACCTCCGGCTCCACCGGCCAGCCCAAGGGGGTGATGATCGAGCACCACACGCTCGCCAACCTGGTGCATTGGCACTGCCAGGCCTTTGCGCTGGACGCCGATGCGCACACGTCAAGCGTGGCCGGTTTCGGGTTTGACGCCATGGCCTGGGAGGTCTGGCCAGCCTTGTGCGCCGGGGCCACGCTGCACCTGCCACCCGCGCACATCGCCAACGAGCATGTCGATGAGTTGCTCGACTGGTGGCTGTTGCAGCCACTGAAGGTCAGCTTCCTGCCCACCCCGGTAGCGGAGCAGGCCCTGCGCCGGGAACACCAGCACCCGACCCTGCGCACCTTGCTGGTGGGCGGGGACCGCCTGCGCCAGTTCGAGCGAGCGCCAGGCTTTGCCCTGATCAACAACTACGGGCCAACCGAAACCACCGTGGTCGCCACCTCTGGGCAGGTCTTGCCCAACGGCGCACTGCACATCGGCCGGCCCATCGCCAATACCCGCGTCTATGTACTGGACGAAGGCTTGCAGCCAGTCCCGGTTGGCGTCGCGGGTGAGCTGTTCATCGGCGGCGCGCAAGTGGCGCGGGGCTACTTCAATCGCCCGGCGTTGACCGAACAGGCTTTTCTTGTCGACCCGTTCAGCGAGCAGCCCAACGCACGCATGTACCGCAGCGGTGATCGGGTGCGCTGGAATGCCGACGGCACCCTCGACTACCTCGGCCGCAACGACGACCAGGTGAAGATCCGCGGTGTGCGGGTTGAGCTGGGTGAAATCGAGGCCACCCTCGCGGCGCAGCCGGGTATCGACGCCGCCGTGGTGCTGGTGCGGGGCGAGCGTTTGCTGGCCTGGTTCACCGAGACTGCCCCTGTCGCCCTGGACGCCTTGCGCCAGGCCCTGCAGGCCCGCTTGCCGGCGCACATGGTGCCGCTGGCGTTCGTGCGCCTCGATGAGCTGCCGCTGACCAGCCATGGCAAACTCGACCGCCGTGCGCTGCCTGACCCAGAGGCCTCGCAGTTGTTCGGCCAGGCCTACGAAGCGCCCACGGGCGAAACCGAAGCGACGATGGCGGCGATCTGGGCCGATGTGCTGGGTGTGCAGCGGGTAGGGCGCCATGACAACTTCTTCGAACTGGGCGGCCACTCGCTGCTGGCGGTGACGTTGGTCGAGCGCTTGCGCAAGGCTGGCCTGCTGATCGATGTGCGGGTGCTGTTCGCCCAACCGACCCTGGCTGCCCTGGCCGGCGCGGCGGCCATCGGCCACGAAGTGAAGGTGCCGGCCAACCGGGTGCCCGCGCAGGCCCAACGCATCACGCCGAGCATGCTCAGCCTGATCGACCTGGACCAGGCAGCAATCGACGACATCGTCGCAACGGTGCCGGGTGGCGCCGCCAATGTGCAGGAAATCTACCCGCTGGCCCCGCTGCAGGAAGGCATTCTCTACCACCATCTGAGCGCCGAGCAGGGCGACCCCTACCTGCTGCAGACCCGTCTGGCCTTCGACAGTGTCGAGCGCTTGCTGGCCTGGGCCGGTGCGCTGCAACAGGTCATCGATCGCCACGATATCCTGCGCACCGCCGTGCTTTGGCAAGGGCTGGCGCAGCCGCTGCAGGTGGTTTGGCGCAAGGCCGAGTTGGTGGTCAGCGAAATCGACGACCTGGCCGATGACGATGGCCTGGCGCGGGTTGAACAGTTGCATGCCCGGTTCGATGCGCGGCACCACCGGTTGGACCTGACCCAGGCGCCATTGACCCGCCTGTATTACAGCCTGGACCCCGCCAACCAGCAGGTGGTGGCGATTCTGCTGTTCCATCACCTGACCCTCGACCACACGGCCATGGACGTGGTCGCCCGCGAGATGCGCGCCTTGCTGTTCGGCCAGGGGCACACACTGCCGGCAGCGGTGCCATACCGCAATTATGTGGCCCAGGCTCGCCTGGGTGACCAGGCGGCCCACGAAGCGTTCTTCCGCGAGATGCTGGCGGATGTCGAAGAACCGACCTTGCCACTGGGCTATGCCGATGTGCAGGGCGATGGCCGCGGCATCGAAACGGCGTTCCAGGCACTGGATGGCGAAGTTGCCCACGGTTTGCGCAGCCAGGCGCGGCAACTGGGCGTCAGTGCCGCCAGCCTCATGCACCTGGCCTGGGCGCGCGTACTGGGCGTGCTGGCCAACCGCGATGATGTGGTGTTTGGCACGGTACTGATGGGCCGCCTGCAGGGCGGCGAGGGCGCCGACCGGGCGTTGGGGATGTTCATCAACACCCTGCCGCTGCGGGTGGACACCACGCTGGCCGTGCGTGCCGCCGTGCGCGCCACCCACCGCAACCTCTCGGCCTTGCTGGGCCATGAGCACGCGCCGCTGGCCTTGGCCCAGCGCTGCAGTGGCGTGGCCGCGTCCGCGCCGTTGTTCAGTGCCTTGCTCAACTATCGGCACAGCGCCGACGCGGCCACCGGCGAGGCAATCTGGGAGGGTGTGCGCCTGCTCGGTGGCGAGGAGCGCAGCAACTACCCGCTGACCCTCAGCGTCAACGACCAGGGTGAAGGTTTCACCTTCAGTGTGCTGGCTATCGCAGGAATTGGTGCGGCGCGGGTCGCCGCCTGGATGGTCAATGCCGTCACCCAGCTGCTGCAAGCATTGCAGCAAGGGCAGGAGGCGCGGGTCGACAGCTTGTCGATCCTGAGCGACGAAGCGCGCCAACAGCTGCTGGGCAGTTTCAACGCCACCGCACAGCACTACCCGCAAGGGCTGACGGTGCGCGCGCTGGTGGAAGCCCGAGCAGCCGAGACTCCGGATGCCACGGCCGTGAGCCAGGATGGCCAGGCACTCAGCTATGGTGACCTGAACCTGCGGGCCAACCGCCTGGCGCATCAGCTGATCGCACGCGGCGTGCGCGGCGGTGACCGCGTGGCATTGTGCGTGGGCCGCAGCGCCGAACGGGTAATCGGCCTGCTGGCCGTGCTCAAGGCCGGCGCTGCCTATGTGCCGGTCGACCCGGGCTATCCTGCCGAGCGCATTGCCTACCTGCTGGCCGACAGCGTGCCCGCCCTGGTGCTGAGCGAAACGGGCATTGCCGGCCTGCCTGCTGACATACCCCGCCTGAACCTCGACCAGGCCGCCGCCGATGATGCCCTGTACAGCAACCCGCACGTACCTGGGCTGGATGCGCACCACTTGGCCTACTTGGTCTACACCTCCGGCTCCACCGGCCAGCCCAAGGGCGTGATGATCGAACACCACACCCTGGCCAACCTGGTGCACTGGCACTGCCAGGCCTTCGCGCTGGAGGCCGGTGTGCGTACCTCGAGCGTCGCAGGCTTTGGCTTCGACGCCATGGCCTGGGAAGTATGGCCGGCGCTGTGTGCCGGTGCCACGCTGCACCTGCCACCTGCGCACATCGGCAATGAACATGTGGATGAACTGCTCGACTGGTGGCTCGAGCAGCCGCTGGCGGTCAGTTTCTTGCCCACGCCGGTGGCCGAACAGGCGCTGCGCCGCGAACGGCAACACCCGACCTTGCGCACCTTGCTGATCGGTGGCGACCGCCTGCGCCAGTTCGACCGCGATCCAGGCTTCGCCCTGGTCAACAACTATGGGCCGACCGAGACCACGGTGGTCGCCACCTCTGGCCAGGTCTTGCCGGGCGCGGCGTTGCACATTGGCACGCCCATCGCCAATACCCGCGTCTATGTGCTCGATGCCCATCGGCAAGTGGTGCCCGTGGGCGTCGTGGGCGAGCTGTACATCGGCGGCGCGCAGGTAGCGCGGGGCTATTTCAATCGCCCTGAACTGACCGAAGAGCGCTTCCTCGCCGACCCGTTCAGCCGCAAGCCCGGCGCGCGCATGTACCGCAGTGGCGACCTGGTGCGCTGGAACGCCGATGGCACGCTGGACTACCTCGGCCGCAATGACGACCAGGTGAAGATCCGCGGCGTGCGCGTGGAGTTGGGTGAAATCGAGGCGGCGCTGACGGCCCAGGCCGGTATTGCCGATGCCGTGGTATTGGTGCGCGGCGAGCGCCTGGTGGCCTGGTTCACCGAACAAGTACCGGTGGCGGTCGACGCTGTGCGTCACGCGCTGCAGGCCAGCTTGCCGGGGCACATGGTGCCGCAGGCGCTCATCCGCCTGGACCAATGGCCGTTGACCAGCCATGGCAAGCTGGACCGCCGGGCCCTGCCTGAGCCGGACGCGGCCCAACTGATCAGTCAGGGCTATGAAGCCCCTGCCAGTGAGACCGAAGCGGCCATGGCCAGCGTCTGGGCCGACGTGCTGGGCGTGGAGCGGGTAGGGCGGCACGACAACTTCTTCGAGCTGGGCGGCCACTCGCTGCTGGCTGTGACCCTGATCGAACGCTTGCGCCAACAGGGCCTGCAGACCGACGTGCGGGTGCTGTTCGGCCAGCCCACCGTGGCTGCACTGGCTGCCGCGCTGGGCAAAGGTCGCCAGGTCAGCGTGCCCGAGAACCGTATTCCAGCGGGCTGCACCCACATCACCCCCGCCATGCTGCCTTTGCTGACGTTGGACGCCAGTACCCTCGAGCACATCGTCGCCACGGTGCCAGGTGGTGCTGCCAACGTGCAGGACATCTACCCGTTGGCACCGCTGCAGGAGGGCATTCTCTACCATCACCTGAGTGCCGCAGACGAAGACCCGTACCTGCTGCAGTGGCGCGTCGCATTCGACAGCCACGCCCGCCTGCTGGCCTTCGCCCGGGCCTTGGATAAGGTCATCGCGCGCCACGATATCCTGCGTACCGCCGTGCTCTGGGACGGCCTGGTGCAGCCGGTGCAGGTGGTATGGCGCAGCGTGCCGGGCTCGGTGCTGGTCAATAGCAGCGAAGCCACCGGCCCTCTCGACCTGAGCCAAGCCCCACTGATCCGCCTGCTGCAGACCCCACAGCCAGGCACCGAAGGCCTCGAAGCCACCCTGCAGTTCCACCACATCGCCTTGGACCACACGGCCATGAAGGTGGTGCTGGAAGAAATCCGCGATCACCTGCGCGGCCAGCAGCCCAGCCAACCGGCCGTGCCGTACCGCAACTACGTGGCCCAGGCGCGCCTGGCCATCAGCGAGGCCGAGCACGAGGCGTTCTTCCGCGCCGAGCTGGCCGACATCGACGAACCGACCTTGCCCTATGGCCTGGCCGACCTGCAGGGCCAGGCCAGCGCCTTCGAGTTGGCCACGGTGCAACTGGCGCCCGAGCAGTACCAGCGCCTGCGCAGCCATGCCCAGCAGTTGGGCGTGAGCGCTGCCAGCGTGCTGCACCTGGCCTGGGCGCGGCTGGTGGCCGCCACCAGTGGCAACGACCGCGTGGTGTTCGGCACTGTGCTGTTGGGGCGCCTGCAAGGGGGTGCCGGCGCTGATCGGGGCCTGGGCATGTTCATCAATACCTTGCCACTGCGCCTGGACCTGCAAGGGCTAGGCGTGCGTGCAGGGGTGCGCCTGGCCCACCAGCGGCTGAGTGCGTTGCTGGTGCACGAGCACGCTTCGTTGGCCTTGGCCCAGCGTTGCAGCGGCGTGGCTGCGCCGACGCCGTTGTTCAGTGCCATGCTCAACTACCGGCATGGCGCCAGCCAGCCCGAGCAGCAAGCGCAACGCGAAGCCCTGGAAGGCATCCAGGCACTGCCCAGCGGCGGCCACGGCAACTACCCGCTGAGTGTCAACGTGGACGACCTGGGCGACGGCCTGCGGCTGACGGCCCAGGTCAGCGCCCAAGTGGGCGCGCAGCGTGTCTGCGACCAACTGCTGCAGGTGCTGCACGGGTTGCTGGATGCACTTGAGCACGCGCCTGACACGCCAGTGCAGCAGTTACCGGTACTGACGCCTGATGAGCGCCGGCGACTGCTGGCCAATGCCCCGCAAACGCCTCACGACATGGCGCAACCGCTGCACGGGCTGTTCGAGGCCCAGGTACGGCGAACGCCCACTGCCATTGCACTGGTCGCCGAGGAAGGCGAGCTGAGCTATCGCCAGCTCGATGAGCAGGCCAATCGGCTTGCCCATCATTTGATTGGCTTGGGCGTCAAACCGGATGATCGTGTAGCGATCTGCGTCGAGCGCGGGCTGTCGATGGTGGTCGGGTTGCTGGCCATCCTCAAGGCAGGCGGCGCCTATGTACCAGTCGACCCGGGTTACCCGGCTGAACGTATCCGCCACATGCTGAGCGACAGTGCGCCGCTGGCCGTGCTGATGCACAGCGCTACCCGTGAGGTCCTACACGGCACCCCGGTGCAGTTGATCGACCTCGATCAGCCTTGCTGGGAAGCCCAGCCGATCAGCAACCCTCGCGTAGCCGCGCTGAACGCGAGCCACCTGGCGTACGTGATCTACACCTCCGGCTCCACAGGCCAACCCAAAGGGGTGATGGTCGAACACCGCAACGTGGTCAACCTGGTGCGCTGGAGCCAGCGCCTTTGCCAGCTACCTGGCAAAGGCGCTGTGCTGCACAAGACCCCGGTCAGCTTCGATGCCTCGGTGTGGGAACTGTTCTGGCCGTTGTGCAGCGGCCTACGCCTGGTACTGGCGCGCCCGCACGGCCAGCGTGACCCGCACTACCTTGCGCAATTGATTGAGGCGCAGCAGGTCAGCGTGGTGCAATTCGTGCCGGCGTTGCTGCAGCAGTTCCTTGAAGCACCTGCCAGCGCTCGCTGCGCCAGCCTCAGCGATATCGTCTGCGGTGGCGGTGAGTTGACCCAGGCGCTGGCCGCCCAGGTACGCGAGCGTCTGCCGGGTGTGCGCCTGCACAACGTATATGGCCCGACCGAGACCACCGTCGATTGCAGCGCCTGGACGCTGGAACCGGGCGCGGACCTGCCGCACGGGGCGTTGCCGATTGGTACCGCCATCGACAATACCCGGCTGTATGTACTCGACCACTACGACCAACCCGTGCCGTGGGGCGTGGTCGGCCACCTGCATATCGGCGGCGCGGGCGTAGCGCGGGGTTACCTGGGTTTGCCCGAACAGCAGGCCGAACGCTTCATCGCCAGCCCCTTCGTTGACGGCGATCGCCTGTACCGCAGCGGTGACCTGGTGCGCCAGCGCGAGGATGGCAACCTGGTCTTCCTCGGCCGTAACGACCACCAGGTCAAAATCCGCGGCCTGCGCATCGAGCCGGGCGAGATCGAAGCCTGCCTGGTGCGTGTGCCCGGTGTGCGCGAGGCCGTGGTACTGGCTTACGATGCCCCGGCCAGTGGGCCGCGCCTGGTCGCCTACCTCACCGGTGAGCCGCCCGTGGCGGACAGCCTGCGTCAGGCGCTGCTGCACGACCTGCCGGAATACATGCTGCCGGCACAGTACATCCACCTCGACCAGCTGCCGTTGACGCCCAATGGCAAGCTCGACCGTAAAGCGCTGCCCGCGCCGGATGCCGCCCTGCATGAACGCCCCTACCAGGCGCCGCAGGGGCAGACCGAAACCCTGCTGGCCCAACTGTGGGCGCAACTGCTGGGCGTCGAGCACGTGGGCCGTCACGACAACTTCTTCGAGCTGGGTGGCCACTCGCTGCTGGCGGTAAGCCTGACTGCGCGGCTGCGCCTGGAAGGGCTGCAAGTCGATGTACGGACCCTGTTCGGCCAGCCTACCGTCGCGGCCCTGGCCGAGACCTTGGGTCGCAACCAGCAAGTGCTGGTACCTGAAAACCGCATCCCTGCCGGTTGTACTCATATCACCCCGGGCCTGCTGAGCCTAATCGACCTCGACCAACCCGCGATCGATCACATCGTCGCGCGCGTGCCGGGCGGTGCGGCCAATGTGCAGGACATCTACCCGCTGGCCCCGCTGCAGGAAGGTATCCTTTACCATCACCTGAGCGCCGAGCACGATCCCTATGTGCTGTATTCCCGGCTGCGTTTTGACAACGGCGAACGCCTGCAAGCCTTCGCCAGCGCGCTGGACCAGGTCATCGCCCGCCACGACGTGCTGCGCACAGCTGTGCTATGGGACGGCCTGCCGCAGGCTGTGCAGGTGGTCTGGCGTCACGCACCGCTGCAGGTCCTGCGCGACGACGATGCGGCTACCGTTGGCCTGGACTTGAGCCAAGCGCCGCTGATTCGTCTGCTTCATCGCCAGGCACCGGGCAGCGAGTGCATCGAAGCCACCTTGCAGTTCCACCACATCGTCCTCGACCACACCGCCCTGGAGGTAGTCGGTGAGGAGTTGATTGGCTTCCTGCAGGGCACGCCGCCGGTCCAAACCCCCGTGCCGTATCGCAACTACGTGGCCCAGGCGCGCCTGGGTGTCAGCCAGGCCGAGCATGAGGCGTTCTTCCGCGAGCAGTTGGCGGATGTCGACGAGCCGACATTGCCGTTCGGCCTTAGCGATGTGCAAGGCGATGGCCTTGGCATGCAAGAAGCCAAGCTGGCGCTGTCGGCCGAGCTGGCCGCAGGGCTGCGGCGCCAGGCACGGCACCTGGGCATCAGCGTCGCCAGCCTGTTCCACCTGGCTTGGGCGCGCCTGTTGGCCGCTGCCAGCGGCAAGGACCGCGTGGTGTTCGGCACGGTGTTGCTGGGGCGCCTGCAAGGCGGTGAGGGCGCCGAGCGGGCGCTCGGCATGTTCATCAATACCTTGCCGCTGCGGGTCGACCTGGGCGAGGTGAGCCTGCGCGAAGGGGCGCAGGCCGTGCATCAGCGCCTCAGTGCACTGCTGGCGCACGAACACGCGTCCTTGGCGTTGGCCCAGCGCTGCAGCGCTGTGGCTACACCGTTGCCGTTGTTCAGCGCCATGCTCAACTACCGCCATGGCGCAGAAGCCAGCGCCGAACAGCGGCAGGCGTGGCAAGGCATCGACGTGCTCGAAGGCCAGGAGCGCACCAACTACCCGTTGAGCCTGAACGTTGACGACCTGGGGGAGGGCTTCCGCCTGGTTGCCATGACCGCGGCCGACGTAGGCGCGGCGCGTATCTGTGGGCAGATGAACCAGGTGCTGGAGGCCATGGTCGAGGCGCTGGAGCAGACACCGGAACTGCCGGTGCAGCGCTTGCCGGTGCTGGAAGCGCAGGAGCGTGAGCGTGTGCTGCTGGGCTTCAACGATACGGCGGTGGATTATGACCTTGAGCAGACCCTGCATGGGATGATCGAGGTGCAGGTGTTGCGTACGCCGGATGCGATCGCGGTTAAGGCCGAAGAGGGGGTACTGAGCTATTGCCAGCTGAATGAGCAGGCCAACCGGCTGGCGCATCACCTGATCGGTCTGGGTGTTAAACCCGATGATCGGGTGGTGATCTGCGTCGAACGTGGGCTGTCGATGGTGGTTGGTTTGCTGGCCATCCTCAAGGCGGGTGGCGCGTATGTGCCGGTTGACCCCGATTACCCAGCGGAGCGCGTGCGGCATATGCTGAGCGACAGCGCGCCGGTGGCGGTGCTGGTGCATAGCGCTACGCGGCACGTACCGGATTCGGCCCAGGTTATCGACCTCGATCAGCCGACCTGGAACGCCCAGCCGTCCAGCAACCCAGTTGTCACCGGCTTGACCCCGCGTCATCTCGCCTACGTGATCTACACCTCAGGCTCCACCGGCTTGCCGAAGGGCGTGATGAACGAGCATGCCGGCGTGGTCAATCGACTGCTTTGGATGCAAGACGCCTATAACCTCGGCGCTGACGACGTGGTCTTGCAGAAGACCCCGTTCAGCTTCGACGTGTCGGTATGGGAATTCCTCTGGCCGCTGCAAACCGGCGCACGTCTGGTCATGGCTCGCCCCGGCGGCCATCGCGATCCGGAGTACCTGCGTCAGGTGATCCGTAGAGAAAACGTCACCACCTTGCACTTCGTGCCCTCGATGCTGGATGTATTCCTGGCCCATGGCGACGCCTCCGCGGCTTCGTTGAAGCGCGTCCTGTGCAGCGGCGAAGCCTTGCCGGGCAGCCTGGTCCGACGCTTCCACACGCAACTGCCGACCGTTGAACTGCATAACCTGTACGGCCCGACCGAAGCAGCGGTGGACGTCAGTGCCTGGCACTGCGTGACGGCGCCGGACAATACCCCCATCGGCAAACCGATCGCCAACACCACGCTGTACGTACTCGACAGCCAAGGCCAGCCGGTCCCGCAAGGCGTGGCCGGCGAACTGTTCATCGGCGGCGTGCAAGTCGCCCGAGGCTACCTCAACCGCATCGAACTGACCGCCGAACGCTTCCTCGACGACCCGTTCAGCACCCGCCCTGGTGCACGACTGTACCGCACCGGCGACCTGGCGCGGCACCTGGCCGATGGCAACATCGAATACCTGGGCCGTAACGATGACCAGGTGAAGCTGCGCGGCCTGCGTATCGAGCTGGGTGAAATCCAAGCTGGCCTGACGGCCATCGAAGGCGTGAAGGAGGCAGTTGTTGTCGCCCGCGACCAGCGCCTGGTGGCGTACTACACCGGTGAACAGCAGGTCGCAGACGTTCTGCGCACGGCATTGCTGGCCCACCTGCCGGAGTTCATGGTGCCCGCGCTGTTCCTGCACCTGGACGCATTGCCCCTGAGCCCCAACGGCAAACTCGACCGCAAGGCTTTGCCACTGCCGGACACCGAAGCCCTGCAAAACCGTGTGTATGAAGCCCCAGAAGGCGAAACCGAAACCCTGCTGGCTGCGATCTGGGCTGAGCTGCTGGGCGTTGAGCGGGTAGGGCGGCATGACAACTTCTTCGAACTGGGCGGCCATTCGCTGCTGGCGGTGACCCTGACCTCGCGCCTGCGCCAACAAGGCCTGCATGCCGATATCCGCGTACTGTTCGGCCAGCCGACCTTGGCAGCGCTCGCCGCTGCGGTGGGCGGTGAAACCCGCATCAGCGTGCCAGCCAACCGCATTCCGGCAGAGGGCACACGCATCACGCCGGACATGCTACCGCTCGCCGAGCTGTCCCAGGCGGCCATCGACACCCTGGTCGCGCAGATCCCCGGTGGCGTGGCTAACGTCCAGGATGTCTACGGCCTGGCCCCGCTGCAGCAGGGCATCCTCTACCATCACTTGGCCAGCGAAGGCGCAGACCCCTACGTGCTGCAGGCACGCTTTGCCTTCCCGACGCAAGCCGAGCTCGATGCCTTTGCCGCAGCGCTCGACCAGGTCATCGCCCGTCACGACATCCTGCGCACCAGCATCCACTGGCAGGGCCTTGAGGAGCCCGTGCAGGTCGTCTGGCGCACTGTGCCGGCAGTCGGCGCAGCCGTGCGCGGTGATGAAAGCAGCACCACGCTCGACTTGAACAAGGCCCCCTTGATCCGCCTGCTCCCTAGCCACGGCGAGGGGCGCGTGGAAGCCACGCTGCTGATCCACCACATCATCCTCGACCACGCAGCCGTCGAACAGCTGGTGGCCGAGATCACCGCTGTGCTGCAAGGCCAGGCCCTGTCGCAGGCCAGCGTGCCCTACCGCAACTATGTGGCGCAGGCACGTCTGGGCGCCGATACCCAGGCTGACGAGGCACTGTTCCGCGAGCTGCTGGGTGACATCGACGAACCCATCACGGTATTCGGCCTACGCGATGCGCTCAGTGACGGCAGCCGTGTATTGGACAGCCGTCTGGCCCTGGACACGGCGCTGGCCGGCCGCTTGCGCGAGCAGGCCCGCCTGCTTGGCATCAGCGTCGCCAGCCTGGTGCACCAGGCCTGGGGGCAGGTGCTGGCGCAACTGTCAGGGCGCGAGGAAGTGGTGTTCGGCACGGTGTTGCTCGGTCGCCTGCAAGGCGGCGAGGGGGCTGAACGGGCCCTGGGCATGTTCATCAACACCTTGCCGCTGCGGGTGAGCGTGGGTGCCACGGCGGTGACCGAGGGCGTACGCCTGACCCACCAGCGGCTGGCCCGCCTGCTGGCCCATGAGCAAGCCTCGCTGGCGTTGGCTCAGCGTTGCAGCGCAGTGCCGGTGTCTCAGGCGCTGTTCACCAGCCTGCTCAACTTCCGCCACAGTGCACCGGCCAAGGCCGAGCTGCGCCAGGCCTGGCAGGGTATCGAGCAACTGGCCGCGCATGAGCGCAGCAACTACCCATTGGTGGTCAACGTCGACGACGTGGGCGACGCCTTTGTGCTGACCGTGCAAGCGGTGCCGGAAGTCGATGGCGCGCAGGTCTGCCGCCTGCTCAGCACCGCCCTTGAGCAATTGGCCCAGGCCCTTGCGCAGGCGCCGACCACGGCCCTGCACAAGGTGAGCCAGCTGGCAGTTGCCGAGCGCGAACTGGTGTTGCAAGGCTTCAATGCCACCCGCCGCGATTACCCACGGGAACATGCGCTGCACACCCTGTTTGGCACCTATGCCGCGCTCAGCCCGGCTGCACCGGCGGTGGTTCACGGTGGCCGGCAGTGGAGCTATGAGCAGCTCGAACAGCACGCCAACCGCCTGGCTCACCACCTGCTCGCCCTGGGCGTGCGCCCTGGCGATCGTGTGGCCCTGTTGCTGCCCCGCAGCATCGAGTTGCTGGCTGCGCAACTGGCGGCGAGCAAATGCGCGGCGGTGTTCGTGCCGCTGGACAGCAACGCGCCTGCCGAGCGCCAGGCCTTTATGATCGAAGACAGCCAGGCGCGTGTCTTGCTCACCTTCAGCAGCGAACAGCGGGTAGGCAATGCCCTGCGCGTCGAGCTGGACCGCCTCGACCTCACCGGGTATGCGCAGCAGTCGCCGGGCCTGGCGGTAGCTGCCGAAAGCGCCGCCTACATCATGTACACCTCCGGCTCTACCGGCACCCCCAAGGGCGTGCAAGTGCCGCACCGGGCCATCGTGCGCCTGGTGATCAACAACGGCTTTGCCGAATTTACCTGCCAGGACCGTGTCGCGTTCGCCTCCAACCCTGCGTTCGACGCCAGTACCCTGGAAGTCTGGGCACCGCTACTCAACGGCGGCACGGTGGTGGTCATCGACCAGGATCAGGTGCTGTCGCGTCAGGCATTGCGTGAGGTGTTGCTGGCGCAGCGCGTCAGCGTGCTGTGGCTGACTGCCGGCCTGTTCCATCAGTTTGCCGATGACCTGCTGCCGGCATTCGCCAAGCTGCGCTACCTGATGGTGGGCGGCGATGTGCTGGACCCGGCCATCGTCGGCCGGGTGCTGCGCGAAGGCGCCCCACAACACCTGCTCAATGGCTATGGCCCGACTGAAGCCACCACCTTCAGCACCACCCACCTCATCGCCACGGTCGGCGAGGGCAGCATCCCGATTGGCAGGCCGATCGGCAATGCCCGTTGCTATGTGCTCGACGCCCGTCAGCAGCCGTTGCCGGTTGGCGCGGTCGGTGAGCTGTACATCGGCGGCGCTGGCGTCGCCTTGGGGTACCTCGGACAGCCGGCTCTTACCGCTGAGCGCTTCCTCGACGACCCGTTCAGCCGTGAGCCGGGTGCGCGCATGTACCGCAGTGGCGACCTGGCCTGCTGGCAGGCCGACGGCACGTTGCGTTACCTGGGCCGTGCCGACCAGCAGATCAAGCTGCGAGGCTTCCGCATCGAGCTGGGTGAAATCGAAGCGCGCCTGGGCGCGTGTGCCGGTGTGCGTGACACGGCCGTGGTGGTGCGTGAGGACGTGCCCGGTGACAAGCGCCTGGTGGCCTATTTCACCGCCAACAATCCGGCCCTTGGCATTGCCGAACTGCACCAACAGCTGCAAGGCCAGTTGCCGGACTACATGCTGCCAGCGGCCTACGTGTGCCTGGATGAATTGCCGCTGACCGCCAACGGCAAGCTTGACCGCCGTGCCTTGCCGCAACCCGGCAACGAGGCGGTACTCAGCCGTGCCTTCGAGGCGCCACAGGGTGAGGTCGAAACCACCCTGGCGGCGATCTGGGCCGACCTGCTCAAGGTCGCGCAGGTCGGGCGCCACGACCACTTCTTCGAGCTGGGCGGCCATTCGCTACTGGCCGTGACCCTGGTTGAGCGCATGCGCAAGGCCGGCCTCAGCGCCGATGTGCGCGTGCTGTTTGCCCAGCCCACCCTGGCGGCGCTGGCCGCCGCGGTGGGCAGCGGTCGCGAGGTGCAGGTGCCCGCCAACCGTGTGCCACACACGGCCCGCCACATCACCCCGGACATGCTCAGCCTGATCGAGCTCGACCAGGCCAGTATCGACCGTATCGTCGCCACGGTGCCGGGCGGCGCTCTTAATGTGCAAGAGATCTACCCGCTGGCCCCGCTGCAGGAGGGCATCCTGTACCACCACTTGAGCGCCGCACAGGGCGACCCGTACCTGCTGCAGTCGCGCCTGGCCTTCGACAGCCTGGCGCACTTGCAGCGCTGGGCGGGCGCCTTGCAGCAGGTCATCGACCGGCACGACATTCTGCGCACCGCAGTGGTCAGCGAAGGGCTTGCGCACGCAGTACAAGTAGTCTGGCGGGAAGCGAGGATGCAGGTGAGCGCAATCGAAGGCCTGGCTACCGGGTCGGTGATCGATGCCTTGCAGGCGCGCTTCGACGCCCGTCACCAGCGCCTCGACCTGTCGCGGGCACCCTTGCTGCGCCTGCTGCATGCCGATGACCCGGCCAACCAGCGCGTGGTGGCGATTCTGCAATTCCATCACCTGGCACTGGACCATACCGCCATGGAAGTCATCGCCAGCGAGATGCAGGTGTTGCTGGCGGGCCAGGGCGAACGCTTGCCGGCGCCAGTGCCTTATCGCACCTATGTTGCCCAAGCCCGCCTTGGGGCCGACGATGCCAGCCATGAAGCGTTTTTCCGCGAGATGCTGGGGGACCTTGATGCCCCGACCTTGCCGTTTGGCCTGAGCGACGTACAGGGTGACGGCCACGCCATCGAAGAAGCCCACCTGGTCATCGACGCCATCGTGGCGCGCGGCTTGCGCGAACAGGCTCGGCAGCTTGGCGTGAGTGCCGCGAGCCTGGCGCACCTGGCCTGGGCACGGGTGCTGGGTGTGCTCGCCAACCGCACCGATGTTGTGTTTGGCACCGTGCTGATGGGGCGCTTGCAGGGCGGTGAAGGGGCCGACCGGGCATTGGGCGTGTTCATCAACACCTTGCCGCTGCGCATCGACTTGACTGCACCGGTGGCGCAGGCAGTGCGCGCCACTCATCAGCGGCTCTCGGCGCTGTTGGCGCACGAGCATGCCTCGCTGGCGTTGGCCCAGCGCTGCAGTGGCGTGGCGGCGTCCACACCGTTGTTCAGCGCCTTGTTCAACTACCGCCACAGCACGGCAGGGGTGCCTGCCGACGGCGATACCCACAGCCAGGGTGTTCGCCTGCTGGGCGGTGAGGAGCGTAGCAACTACCCGCTGACCCTCAGTGTCGACGACCTGGGCGAAGGCTTTGCCTTGAGTGTGCTGGCCCAGGCAGGCATTGGCGCCGAGCGGGTCGCTGGCTGGATGAACCAGGCCCTGGTCGAACTGCTGCAGGCGCTGACGCAGTCTGCGGCCAAGCCGGTCGAGGCATTGTCGATCCTGGACCCGGTGGCACGGCAGCAGGTGCTGGAAGCGTTCAATGCCACTGCACGCGACTACCCGAAAGGGCAGGCCGTGCACGCCTTGGTCGAGGCCCAGGCGGCCCGCGCACCGCAAGCGGCAGCGCTGGTGCAGGATGGCCAGGTACTGAGCTACGGCGAGCTTAATCGCTGCGCCAACCGCCTGGCGCATCACCTGATCAGCCGCGGGGTGAAGGTCGGCGACCGGGTGGCATTGTGCTTGCCGCGCACCCTTGAGCGCCTGGTCGGCCTGCTGGCCATCCTCAAGGCCGGTGCGGCCTATGTGCCGATCGACCCGGCCTACCCAAGCGAACGCATCGCCTACCTGCTTGAAGACAGCACGCCGGCATTGGTGCTGGTCGATGCGGCCACCCTGGCGCTGGTGGGGGACACCCCACGTGTCGAGCTGCACCGCGATGCCTGGCAGGGCGCAGCCGACAGCAACCCCTGCGTGGCAGGCCTGGATGATCGCCAACTGGCGTATGTGATCTACACCTCCGGCTCCACCGGCCAGCCGAAAGGGGTGATGGTCGAGCATGCGACCCTGGCCAACCTGGTGCACTGGCACTGTGAGGCCTTTGCCTTGAAAGCCGGCAGCCATACCAGCACGGTGGCCGGTTTTGGCTTCGATGCGGTGGCCTGGGAGGTGTGGCCGGCGCTGTGCACGGGGGCCGTGCTGCACGTACCGCCCGCTCGCATTGCCGGTGAGCACGTCGACGAATTGCTCGACTGGTGGCTGGAGCAGCCGCTGGCCGTCAGCTTCCTGCCCACACCCGTGGCCGAACAGGCGCTGCGCCGCGAGCGTCAGCACCCAACCCTGCGCACGCTGCTGGTCGGCGGCGATCGCCTGCGCCAGTTCGAGCGCGACCCAGGTTTTGCCCTGGTCAACAACTATGGCCCGACCGAAGCCACCGTGGTGGCCACGTCCGGGCAACTGCTACCCGCGGGGGCGCTGCATATCGGTAAGCCTATCGCCAACACCCAGGTGTATGTGCTCGACGAGCGCCGCCAGCCGGTGCCGGTGGGCGCCGTGGGCGAGTTGTACATTGGCGGCGCCGGGGTGGCCCGCGGTTACTTCAACCGCCCGGCACTGACCGAGGAGCGCTTCATTGCCGATCCGTTCGCCGCCCAACCCCATGCGCGGCTGTACCGCACAGGTGACCTGGTGCGCTGGAACGCTGACGGCACCCTGGATTACCTGGGCCGTAACGACGACCAGGTGAAGATCCGCGGCGTACGGGTGGAGCTTGGCGAGATCGAAAGCGTACTTGCCGCGCAGCCTGGTATCGGCGATGCGGTGGTGCTGGTGCGTGGCGAGCGGCTGCTGGCCTGGTTCACCGAAACCACACCGGTGGCAGTGGACACACTGCGCCAGGCTTTGCAGGCAAGCCTGCCCGCACACCTGGTGCCGTTGGCCTTCACCTGCCTGCCAGCACTGCCGTTGACCAGCCATGGCAAGCTCGACCGCAAGGCGTTGCCCGACCCGGATCCGGCGCTGCTTGCAGGCCAGGCCTATGTCGCCCCGCAGGGCGAAGTGGAAATGGCCCTGGCAGCGGGTGTGGGCTGACATGCTAGGCGTTGAGCGAGTGGGCCGGCACGATAACTTCTTCGAGCTGGGTGGCCACTCGTTGCTGGCGGTGAACCTGACCGCGCGCTTGCGCCGCGAGGGCGTGCAGGTGGATGTGCGTACGCTGTTTGGCCAGCCGACGGTGGCGGCACTGGCGACGACCCTGGGCCAGGTGCAACAGGTGCAGGTGCCGGACAACCTGATCCCGGCCGGCTGCCCGCACATCACTCCCGGCATGCTGCCGCTGGTGGCGCTGGAGCAGGCGGCCATCGACCGTATCGTTGCCCAGGTACCCGGCGGTGCCCGCAATGTGCAGGACATCTACCCGCTGGCACCCTTGCAGGAGGGCATCCTGTACCACCACCTCAGCGCGCAGGGGCACGACCCTTATGTGCTGCAGTCGCGCTTCGGGTTCGCCAGCCGCGAACACTTGAACAACTTCGCGGCAGCATTGGACAAGGTCATCGCCCGCCACGACGTGCTGCGCACAGCGGTACTCTGGGAAGGCCTGCCGCAGCCGGTGCAGGTGGTCTGGCGGCAGGCGCCGTTGTTGGTCATGGCGCGTGGTCGCGACAGCGAGGCAATGCTCGACCTGAGCAAGGCACCGCTGATCCGTCTGCTGTACACGCAGCAGCCGGGCGCGGCCCGCATCGAAGCCACCTTGCAGTTCCACCACATCGTGCTCGACCACACGGCCATGGAAGTGGTCGGCGAGGAGCTGATCGGTTACCTGCAGGGTGCGGCCGAGCCGGCCCAGGCACCGGTGCCGTACCGCAACTACGTGGCCCAGGCGCGGCTGGGTATCAGCCAGGCCGAGCATGAAGCGTTCTTCCGCGGGCAACTGGCGGATATCGACGCGCCAACGCTGCCGTTCGGCCTTAGCGATGTGCAGGGTGACGGCCGTGACATCGAGGAGGCCCAGCTGTGGCTGCGTGACGACCTGGCACAACGGCTGCGCCAACAAGGCCGGCAATTGGGTATCAGCGTCGCCAGCCTGTTCCACCTGGCCTGGGCGCGCCTGCTGGCGGCCGCCAGTGGCCAGGACAGCGTGGTGTTCGGCACCGTACTGTTGGGCCGCCTGCAAGGCGGTGAAGGCGCCGAGCGGGCGCTGGGCATGTTCATCAACACCTTGCCGCTGCGGCTCGACCTGGGCGGTATCAGCCTGCGTGAAGGGGCCCGTGCTACCCATCAGCGCCTCAGTGCCTTGCTGGCCCACGAGCATGCATCGCTGGCGTTGGCCCAGCGCTGCAGTGGCGTGGCTGCGCCCTTGCCGTTGTTCAGCGCCATGCTCAACTACCGGCACAGCACGCAGGTCACTGACAGCCAGCGGCAGGCGACGCAAGGTATCGACAACCTGGAAAGCCAGGAACGCAGCAACTACCCGCTGGGCTTGAACGTTGACGACCTGGGGGAGGGCTTCCGCCTGGTTGCCATGACCCCGGCCGACGTAGGCGCGGCGCGTATCTGTGGGCAGATGAACCAGGTGTTGGAGGCCATGGTCGAGGCGCTGGAGCAGACGCCGGAACTGCCGGTGCAGCGCTTGCCGGTGCTGGAAGCGCAGGAGCGTGAGCGTGTGCTGCTGGGCTTCAACGACACGGCGGTGGATTATGGCCTTGAGCAGACCCTGCACGGGATGATCGAGGCGCAGGTGTTGCGTACGCCGGATGCGGTCGCGGTTAAAGCCGAAGAAGGCATACTGAGCTATCGCCAGCTGAATGAGCAGGCCAACCGCCTTGCGCATCACCTGATTGAGCTCGGTGTTAAACCTGATGATCGGGTGGCGATCTGCGTCGAACGTGGGCTGTCGATGGTGGTTGGCCTGATGGCCATCCTCAAGGCGGGCGGCGCGTATGTGCCGGTTGACCCCGATTACCCAGCTGAACGCGTGCGACATATGCTGAGCGACAGCGCGCCGGTGGCGGTGCTGGTGCACAGTGCTACCCGTCATGTATCGGATTCGACCCAGGTTATCGACCTGGATCAGCCGACCTGGAACGCCCAGCCTTCCAGCAATCCAGTTGTCACCAGCTTGACCCCGCGTCACCTGGCCTACGTGATCTACACCTCAGGCTCCACCGGCTTGCCGAAGGGCGTGATGAATGAGCATGCCGGCGTGGTTAACCGCCTGTTGTGGATGCAAGACGCCTATAACCTCGGCGCTGAAGACGTGGTCTTGCAGAAGACCCCGTTCAGCTTCGACGTGTCGGTATGGGAATTCCTCTGGCCGCTGCAAACCGGCGCACGTCTGGTCATGGCGCGCCCCGGCGGCCATCGCGATCCGGAGTACCTGCGTCAAGTGATCCGTAGCGAAAACGTCACCACCTTGCACTTCGTGCCCTCGATGCTGGATGTGTTCCTGGCTCACGGCCAAATATCGGCAGATGGTCTCAAGCGCGTCCTGTGCAGCGGCGAAGCTTTGCCAGGCAGCCTGGTCCGACGCTTCCACGCGCAATTGCCAGCCGTTGAACTGCACAACCTGTACGGCCCGACCGAAGCAGCGGTGGACGTGAGCGCCTGGCATTGTGTGACGGCACCAGACAACACCCCCATCGGCAAACCCATCGCCAACACCACGCTGTATGTACTCGATACGCTGGGTCAACCCGTACCGCAAGGCGTGGCTGGCGAGCTGTTCATCGGCGGCGTGCAAGTCGCCCGAGGCTACCTGAACCGCATCGAACTGACCGCCGAACGCTTCCTCGACGACCCGTTCAGCACCCGCCCTGGTGCACGCCTGTACCGCACCGGCGACCTGGCGCGGCACCTGACCGATGGCAACATCGAATACCTGGGCCGCAACGATGACCAAGTGAAGCTGCGCGGCCTGCGCATCGAGCTCGGTGAAATCCAGGCTGGCCTGACGGCCATCGAAGGCGTGAAGGAAGCCGTCGTTGTTGCCCGCGACCAGCGTCTGGTGGCGTATTACACCGGTGAACAGCAAGCCGCAGACGTTCTGCGCACGGCATTGCTGGCCCACCTGCCGGAGTTCATGGTGCCCGCGCTGTTCCTGCACCTGGACGCACTACCCCTGAGCCCCAACGGCAAACTCGACCGCAAGGCTTTGCCACTGCCGGATACCGACGCCCTGCAAAGCCGCGTGTACGAAGCGCCAGAAGGCGAAACCGAAACCCTGCTGGCAACGATATGGGCTGAGCTGCTGGGCGTGGAGCGGGTAGGGCGCCACGACAACTTCTTCGAACTGGGCGGCCATTCGCTGCTGGCGGTGACCCTCACCTCCCGCCTGCGTGATCAAGGCCTGGAAGCCGACGTGCGCGCCCTGTTCGACCAACCGACCTTGGCGGGCTACGCAGCCATCACAGACAGAATGGAGATCGTCCTGTGAGCATCAACCAACTACTGGCAACACTGACGGCCAAAAACGTGCAACTGGCGTTGAAGGACGGCCAACTGGCCGTCCAGGGCAACCGTCAGGCCCTGACCGACCCCGCGTTGGTGGCGCAACTGCGTGAACACAAGCCAACGCTGGTGGCGATGATCGAGCGCGGCGAGTACGTGGCCGTGAAACAGGGCGCGGTACACGGGCCGTCCAACCTCATCGAGCCGGGCTGCACGCGCATTACGCCGCAGCACCTCAACCTGATCGACCTGGACCAGGGCACCCTTGACCGCATCGTCGCTTGCATCCCCGGCGGCGCGGCTAACGTGCAAGACATCTACCCACTGGCACCGCTGCAGCAGGGCATGCTGTTCCACCACGCCAGTGCCACCGACAGCGACCCGTACGTGATGCAGGCGCGTTTCGTGTTTGCCAACGAGGCCCGCTTGCAGGCGTTTGCCGATGCGCTGCGTGGTGTAATTGCCCGCCACGACATCTTGCGCACCTCGGTTCACTGGGAAGGCCTGGAAACGCCGGTGCAGGTGGTCTGGCGCCGCGCTGACCTGCAGGTGGCGACGTTACCCGACAACGACCCCATGCGCAGCAGGCTCGACCTGACCCAGGCACCGCTAATCCGCCTGCTGCGTGAGGCCGAGCAAGCCGATGGCGCACTGACCGCCACCCTGCAGTTCCACCATATCGCCATGGACCACAGTGCCTTGGAAGTGGTGCGTCACGAACTGATCGCGTTTCTGGCCGGCGAGGGTGATCGGCTGGGCACCCCGGTGCCGTTTCGCAATTATGTGGCACAAGCCGTGCTGGGTATCAGCGAGGCCGAACACGAGGCGTTTTTCCGCGACATGCTGGGTGGGATCGACGCGTCGACCCTGGCCTACGGCATCCAGGATGTGCAAGGCGTGGGCGAGGTGCACAACGAGCACGCGCTCGACCTGCCACTTGCGCTGTGCCAGCAGCTACGCAGCCAGGCGCGTAGCCTGGGCGTGAGCGTCGCCAGCCTCTTCCACCTGGCCTGGGGCCGCGTGCTGGGCGGGCTGACGGGGCGCGAGCAGGTGGTGTTCGGCACAGTGCTGATGGGGCGCTTGCAGGGCGCCGAAGCCACCGACCGGGCGCTGGGGATTTTCATCAATACCCTGCCGGTACGCGTTGACCTGGACAGTGCTGACTTGCCGACGGCGATCCGCGCCACCCACCAGCGGCTGAGCGCATTGATGCGCCATGAACACGCGCCACTGGCCCTGGCCCAGCGGTGCAGCGGCGTGGCGGCGCCGGCGCCGCTGTTCAATGCCTTGCTCAACTACCGCCACAGCGCAGTGGACAGCACCCAGCCACGCCGCGCAGCCCTGGCCGGCATCGACATCGTCGAGTCTGCCGAGGCTACCAACTATCCCTTGACGCTCAGCGTCGACGACTTGGGCGAAGCGTTTCGCCTGACCTTGCTGGCCAGCCCCGAAGTGCCGGCGCAGCGCGTCTGTGCTTACCTGCAGCAGACCCTCGAAAGCCTGGTGCAGGCACCGCAGTCGTCGGTCCTGGCGCTGGCCATGCTCCCCGACAGCGAGCGCACGGAGCTGCTGGAAGCGTTCAACGATTATCCGGCCCCGTATGAGCGGCAACTGACCCTGCACCAGCGCATTGCACACCGCGCCGAGCTGCACCCTGACACCGTCGCCGCCACCTGTAACGGTACGCGCTTGAGTTACGCCGAGCTCAACCGCCAGGCCAATGCCCTGGCGCAGCACCTGATCAACCTGGGCGTGCGGCCTGACGACCGCGTCGCCGTGGTGGCGCGGCGCAGCCTTCAGACGCTGGTCGGCTTGTTGGCGGTACTCAAGGCCGGAGCCGGTTACGTGCCGGTAGACCCCTCCCACCCGGATGAGCGCGTGCACTACCTGCTGAATGACAGCGGCCCGGTAGCGGTGCTGACGCAGCAGGCGCTGCGTGAGCGCCTGGGGCCTGTCGCGGTGCCCGTGGTGCTGCTCGACCAGCCGCACTGGCCTGTATGCGAGAGCGACCCGGTTGTGCCGGGGCTGAGCGCGTGCCACCTGGCCTATGTGATCTACACCTCCGGTTCCACCGGGCAGCCCAAGGGCGTGATGGTCGAGCACCAGACCGTCAACAACCTGGTCGACTGGCACTGCCGCGCCTTCGACCTGTGCCATGGCCGACACACTTCGAGCCTGGCCGGTTTTGGTTTCGACGCCATGGCCTGGGAAGTCTGGCCGGCGTTGTGCGCCGGGGCCACGTTGCACCTGGCGCCGGCGTCGGAGGGCAACGACGACCTGGATGCCATGCTTGCCTGGTGGCAGGCGCAGCCCCTGGACGTGAGCTTCTTGCCGACGCCGGTGGCCGAGTATGCCTTCAACCATCAGCTCGAACACCCGACCCTACGCACCCTGTTGATCGGCGGTGACCGCCTGCGCCAGTTCAACCGCACCCAGCGCTTTGCCGTGGTCAACAACTACGGCCCGACCGAAACCACGGTGGTGGCCAGCTCCGGCGTGGTGGAAGCGGGCGGGGCGCTGCACATCGGTCGGCCGGTCGATAACGCCCGTCTGTACGTACTCGACCCACACCTGCAGCCTGTCGCGCTGGGTGTGCCAGGTGAGCTGTACATTGGTGGCGCGGGGGTTGCCCGGGGCTACCTGAACCGCCCGGCGCTCACCGCCGAGCGCTTCCTCGACGACCCCTTCGCCGCCCGTGGGCGCATGTACCGCACAGGCGACCTGGTGCGCTGGCTGGCGGACGGCACCCTGGACTACCTGGGGCGCAACGACGACCAGGTCAAGATCCGCGGCGTGCGCATCGAACTGGGCGAGATCGAAAGTCGGCTGAACGCCCTGGCTGGCATTGATGAAGCCGTAGTACTGGCCCGTGAGGACCAGCCCGGCCAGCCGCGACTGGTGGCCTACTTCACCGCCCAGGCAGGTGTCGAACCGCTCACCCCAGAAGGCCTACGCAGCCAATTGCAGGCGCACTTACCGGAATACATGGTGCCGGTGGCCTATGTCGAGCTGCCGGCGTTGCCGCTGACGGCCAACGGCAAACTCGACCGCCGCGCATTGCCACGCCCGGAGCGCTCGGCGCTGTTCGAGCAGGGCTACGAGGCCCCCGAAGGGGCGTTGGAGCAGGCGCTGGCAACACTATGGGCCGAGTTGCTGCACGTTGAGCGAGTCGGCCGTCGCGACCATTTTTTCAGCTTGGGCGGGCATTCACTGCTGGCGATGCGCATGGTCTCCCAGGTGCGCCTGCGCCTGGGTGTCGAACTGAGCCTGGCCGACCTGTTCGCCAACCCCGAGCTGGCCGCGGTGGCCGAGGTACTGGCCCATGCCGGGCGCAGTGAGCTGCCAGCGATACGCCCGGTGCCGCGCGATGCGCCGCTGCCGATGTCGTTCGCCCAACAGCGGCTGTGGTTCCTGGCGCAAATGGAAGGCGGCAACCAGGCTTACAATGTGCCGCTGGCCCTGGGCCTGCGCGGGGCACTGGATGCCGATGCGCTGGAAGCGGCCTTGCTGGGCATCCTCGAGCGCCACGAGACCTTGCGCAGCCGCTTCGTACCACGCGATGACAGTGCCGAGGTGGTGCTGGCTACCACTGCGGGTGCCGATTGGTTCCAGCGTGAAGACCTGAGCGTCGAGGCGCTGCCGGCCCGCTTGCATGAAGTGGCCAGCGCGCCTTTCGACCTGGCCCACGGGCCACTGCTGCGTGCGCGTTTGCTGCGTTTGAGCGCAGAGCATCACGTGCTAGCGCTGACCGTGCACCACATCGTTTCCGACGGCTGGTCGCTGGGCGTGCTGACCCGCGAACTGAGCGCGCTGTATACGGCCTGCTGCCAGGGCCAGGATAATCCGCTGCCGGCCCTGGACATCCAGTACGGCGACTATGCCGTGTGGCAGCGCCGCTGGTTGGCCGGCGCCCAGTTGCAGCGCCAGGCCGATTACTGGCGCCAGGCCCTGGACGGTGCACCCAGCCTGCTCAAGCTGCCCAGTGATCGCCCACGCCCCGAACGCCAGGACTTTGCCGGCGCAAGCCTGCCACTGCAGTTGCAGCCCCGCCTGGCGGCTGGCCTGCGCAGCCTGGCCCAGCGCCACGGGGTAACCCTGTACATGGCCGTGCTCAGCGCCTGGGCCGCCGTGCTGACGCGGCTGTCCGGCCAGGGCGAAATCGTCATCGGTTGCCCTGTGGCGGGCCGCGGCCGTGCCGAGCTGGAGCCGCTGGTTGGCTTGTTCGTCAATACCCTGGCCGTGCGCATCGACACGGCTGCCGCACCGACGGCGCAAACCCTGCTGGAGCAGGTCCGTACGCGCGTGCTGGAGGCTCAGGCGCACCAGGACCTGCCATTCGAGCAGGTGGTGGAAATCGTCCGCCCAGTGCGCAGCCTCGGCCACACCCCCTTGTTCCAGGCCACGCTCAACTGGCAGGCGATCGAAGGTGCAGCCTTGCAACTGCCGGGCCTGCAGTTGGAGGCCGTGGCCCAGGCTGGCCAGGTCGCCAAGTTCGACCTGACGCTGAACCTCGGCGAGTTCGGCGACACGCTGGCCGGCAGCCTGGACTACGCCACCTCGCTGTTCGACGAAGCAACCGTGCGGCGCTATGTCGGCTACTTCGAGACCTTGCTCTGGGCCATGATCGGCGATGATCAACAGCCGCTGGCACAGGTGCCGTTGCTTGGCGACGCCGAGCGCCAGACCTTGCTGCACAGTTTCAATGCCACGCAACGCGATTACCCCCGTGACCTGGCCGTGCAGCAGGTGTTCGAGCAGCGCGTGGCGCGCCATCCCCTGGCCGTGGCGGCAGTGCAGGGCGACCAGGCGCTGTGCTACGGGGCACTCAACGAACGCGCCAACCGCCTGGCCCATTACCTGATGGGCGCAGGTGTGGTACCGGGTGCCTATGTGGCCGTGCTGCTGCCGCGCACGTTGCACTTGCTGGTGGCGCAACTGGCCGTGCTCAAGTGTGGCGCGGTCTATGTACCGCTCGACATTCATGCCCCGACCGAGCGCCAGGCCTTCATCGTCGAGGATTGCCAGGCCTCCGCGCTGCTGACGCTTGCTGGCACACCGGTTGAGTATGCGGTGCCGCGGGTCGACCTGGACCAACTGGTCCTCGATGACCAGCCTGGCCACAACCCTGGGGTGGCCCAGGACGCTGGCAGTGCGGCCTATGTGATGTACACCTCTGGCACCACAGGCAAACCCAAGGGCGTGTGCGTGCCGCACCGGGGTATTGCGCGGTTGGTGCTGAACGAGCGGTATGCCGGGTTGCTGGCCAGCGACCGCATCGCTTTCGCTTCCAACCCGGCGTTCGATGCCAGCACCCTGGAGGTGTGGGGCGCATTGCTCAATGGCGGGCAGGTGCGGGTGATCGACCACCGCACGCTGGTCGACCCGGCACTTTTCGCGAAGGCGCTGGCGGAGCAGGGCATCACCGTTCTGTTTTTGACCACGGCGTTGTTCAACCAGTACGTGCAGTTGATCCCCGAGGCCCTGGCCGCGCTGCGTGTGCTGATCAGCGGCGGTGAGCGTGCCGAACCTGCAGCCTTCCGCACGCTGCTGCACAAAGCACCTGGGCTGCGCCTGCTCAATGGCTACGGGCCCACCGAAACCACCACGTTCGCGGTTACCTGCGAGGTGCGTGAATTGGCGCCCGATGCAGCCCAAGTGCCGATTGGTCGGCCGATCGGCAATACCCAGGTGTATGTGCTGGACGCCTGGCAACAGCCCGTGCCGCAAGGCGTGGTCGGTGAACTGTATATCGGCGGCGACGGCGTGGCCCTGGGTTACCTGAACCGCCCAGAACTGACGGCGCAGCGGTTTATCGATGACCCGTTCAGCCCGCAGCCGGGCGCTCGGCTGTACCGCACCGGCGACCTGGTGCGCTGGCAGGCCGACGGCCAACTGGAGTGCCTGGGGCGCAATGACGACCAGGTCAAGATTCGCGGTTACCGGATCGAGCTGGGCGAAATCGAGCAGCAGTTGGCACTGGCACCGGGTGTCGGTGAAGTCGTGGTGATGGCTGTGCCGAACGAGCAGGGCCCACTGCGGCTGGTGGCCTGGTTTACCCGGCACGAGGCCCCAGTGGAGGCCGCTGACCTGCGAGCCTTCCTGCGTGGGCGCTTGCCGGATTACATGGTGCCTACCGCATTTGTGGCATTGCCGCGGATGCCACTGAACAACAATGGCAAAGTTGATCGCCAGGCCTTGCCGGCGCCGGCACCCCAGGACTTGGCGGTGACAGCGTACGAAGCACCGGAAGGCGAGCGCGAGCAGGCGCTGGCCACGTTGTGGGGCGAACTGCTGCACCTGGAACGCGTCGGGCGTCACGACCGCTTCTTCGAATTGGGCGGCCATTCACTGCTGGCGATGCGCATGCTGGCCCAAGTTCGCCAACGCCTGGGGCTGGAGCTGGCATTGGGCGACCTGTTTGCCGATGACAGCCTGGCAGCGGTGGCCGCCTGCCTTGCGCGTGACGGTGATACCTTGCCGGCCATCCAGCCGGGCCTGCGAGACGGTGCTTTACCGCTTTCGTTCGCCCAGCAGCGGCTGTGGTTTTTGGCGCAGATGGAGGAGGCCAGCGCGGCCTATCACATTCCCCTGGCCCTGCGCCTGGAGGGCCGTTTGGACTCTGGGGCGCTGGAGCGCGCGTTAAGGCGCCTGGTCGAGCGCCATGAAAGCTTGCGCAGCCATTTTGTCGAACAGGAAGGCGAGCCGCAGGTGGTGCTGGCAACCGGCAGCGAAGGCTTCCTGTTTGGCCGGGACCTTTGCCAGGGCCTGGATGAAGCCGCTATTGCGGCGTTGATCCGCCAGGAGGCGAGCCAACCCTTCGTGCTTAGCCGCGACCTGCCGGTGCGTGGGCGCCTGCTGCAGCTGGCCGAGGACCACCACCTGCTACTGCTGACCTTGCACCACCTGGTGGCCGACGGTTGGTCGCTGGGGGTGTTGGTGCGCGAGCTTGGCGAGTTGTACCAAGCCTTCAGTTGCGGTGGCGACGACCCCTTGCCGGCCTTGCCCGTGCAGTACATCGACTATGCCTTGTGGCAGCGGCGCTGGCTGAGCGGCGATGCGCTGCGCCAACAGGCGGATTACTGGGTTGGCCAGCTGGCCGGGGCACCGGCGCTGCTCAGCTTGCCTTGGGATCACCCACGGCCAGAGCGTCAGCAGTATGCCGGTGACAGTGTCGCGCTGAGCCTGGACCCGCGCCTGAGTATCGAGCTCAAAGCCGTGTGCCGGCGCCATGGCGTCACGCCTTACATGCTGTTCATGGCGGCCTGGGCGGTGCTATTGAGCCGGCTGGCCGGCCAGGATGAAGTGGTGATCGGCTCGCCGGTAGCCAACCGCAGGCAGGCTGAAGTGGATGGCCTGGTCGGCATGTTCGTCAATGCCATGGCGTTGCGCGTGGACACCTCGGGGGCACCGGATGTGGCCACGCTGCTGGCCCGGGTAAAGGCCGTGGTGCTGGGCGGGCAGGCGCATCAGGACTTGCCGTTCGAGCAGGTGGTCGAGTTGCTGCGCCCGCGCCGAAGCCTTGCGCATACGCCGCTGTACCAGGCCACCCTGGACTGGGACGCCAGCCCGGAGCGCCAGGCGCTGCAACTGGCCGACCTGTCGGTGAGCGCAGTGAGTGGGCCTGCGTGCATTGCCAAGTTCGACCTGAGCCTGAGCCTGGGTGAGCGCGCCGAAGGTTTTGCCGGCGGTATCGTGTTTGCCACAGCCCTGTTCGAACGCTCGACCATCGCGCGTTATGCGGGGTATTTCCAACAACTGCTGTGGGCCTTCGTGGAGAGCGATCGGGCCATTCCGGGCCATGTCGGTTTGCCGGATGCCGATGAGCGCAAGCGGTTGTTGCAGGGCTTTAACGACACGGCGGTGGATTATGACCTTGAGCAGACCCTGCACGGGATGATCGAGGCGCAGGTGTTGCGTACGCCGGATGCGATCGCGGTTAAAGCCGAAGAAGGGGTACTGAGCTATTGCCAGCTGAATGAGCAGGCCAACCGATTAGCGCATCACCTGATTGAACTGGGTGTTAAACCTGATGATCGGGTGGCGATCTGCGTCGAGCGTGGGCTGTCGATGGTGGTTGGTTTGCTGGCCATCCTCAAGGCGGGTGGCGCGTATGTGCCGGTTGACCCGGATTACCCAGCTGAGCGCGTGCGGCATATGCTGAGCGACAGCGCGCCGGTGGCGGTGCTGGTGCACAGTGCTACGCGGCACGTACCGGATTCGGCCCAGGTTATCGACCTCGATCAGCCGACCTGGAACGCCCAGCCGTCCAGCAACCCAGTTGTCACCAACTTGACCCCGCGTCACCTTGCTTACGTGATCTACACCTCAGGTTCCACCGGCTTGCCGAAGGGTGTGATGAACGAGCATGCCGGCGTGGTCAACCGCCTGTTGTGGATGCAAGACGCCTATTACCTCGGCGCTGAAGACGTGGTCTTGCAGAAGACCCCGTTCAGCTTCGACGTGTCGGTATGGGAATTCCTCTGGCCCCTGCAAACCGGCGCGCGCCTGGTCATGGCGCGTCCCGGCGGCCATCGCGATCCGGAGTGCCTGCGTCAGCTGATCCGCAGCGAAAACGTCACCACCTTGCACTTCGTGCCCTCGATGCTCGATGTGTTCCTGGCCCATGGCGACGCTTCGGCCGAAGGCCTCAAACGCGTCCTGTGCAGCGGCGAGGCCTTGCCGGGCAGCCTGGTCCGACGCTTCCACGCGCAATTGCCAACCGTTGAACTGCACAACCTGTACGGCCCGACTGAAGCAGCGGTGGACGTGAGTGCCTGGCACTGCGTGACCGCACCAGACAACACCCCCATCGGCAAACCCATCGCCAACACGACGCTGTACGTACTCGACAGCCAAGGCCAGCCGGTCCCGCAAGGCGTGGCCGGCGAACTGTTCATCGGCGGCGTGCAAGTCGCCCGAGGCTACCTCAACCGCGCCGAACTGACCGCCGAACGCTTCCTCGACGACCCGTTCAGCACCCGCCCTGGTGCACGCCTGTACCGCACCGGCGACCTGGCGCGTCACCTGGCCGATGGCAACATCGAATACCTGGGCCGTAACGATGACCAGGTCAAAATCCACGGCTTGCGCATCGAACTGGGCGAAATTCAGGCCTGCCTGACGCGAATAGAGGGGGTCAAGGAGGCCGTGGTGATCGCTCATGATCAGCAGTTGCTCGCTTACTACACGGGCGAGTCGTTCCCGGTGGAGGCGCTGCGCTCGGCATTGCTCGGGCGCCTGCCGACCTTCATGGTGCCGGCGCTGTTCGTCCACCTGCAGGCACTGCCCTTGAGCCCCAACGGCAAGCTCGACCGCAAGGCTTTGCCATTACCGGATAGCGAGGCCTTGCAGAACCGCGAGTACCAAGCGCCAGAAGGTGAAACCGAAACCCTGTTGGCAACGATCTGGTCCGAACTGTTGGGCGTGGAGCGGGTAGGGCGGCACGACAACTTCTTCGAGCTGGGCGGCCACTCCCTGGCGGCAATCCGGCTGGTCGACAAGATGACCAAGGCGGGCCTGAAGGTGGCCATCAACGATGTGTTCCAGCACCCCAGCGTAGCGTTGCTGGCGGCCAGGCTCGGCAGCCCTGACGCTGCGCACCGCGGGGTGATCCGGGTGCGTGCAGGGGGCAGCCAGACGCCGCTGTTCCTGGTTCACGAATTCACCGGCCTGGATTTCTACTTCCCGGTGCTGGGCCAGCACCTTCCCGGTGATTTCGCGCTCTATGGACTGCCCGGCATCCCGGCCGATCAACCGCAGCCACAGACGCTCGAGTGCCTGGCCCGCTACCAGATCGAACAGATGCGCAGCGTGCAGCCACAGGGGCCGTATCGCTTGGCAGGCTGGTCATTCGGTGGGGTAGTGGCCTTCGAAATGGCTAACCAATTGCTGGGTGTGGACGAGGAGGTCGAATTCCTCGGCTTGATCGACACCTATGTGCCGCGCCTGGCCGACCAGGGCAAGGCGCGCTGGGAGGGGCCACGTGCACTCGAACGGCAGTTGCTGTTGAACTGCAGCACGTTCTGGCGCACGCAAGACTCGGCAGGCGCCGACAAGCTGGCACGCCTGCAGCAACTGGAGGCCGGTCAGGCCGATTTTGCCACGCTGGTCGCCAGCTGCCGCGAGCACCAGTTGCTCTATGGGCTGTGGGCGAGCATGAGCGACGCGCAACTGCTGCACTACTTCACCCGTGAACTGGCACACGGCCATGCGCTGGCACATTACCGCCCTTCACCGTTGAGCGTGCCGGTGCACCTGCTGCGCGCCGAACAGGGCAGTGACAGCCAGTCGACTCTGGGCTGGCGCGAGACCTTGCCGTCCCAGGCCCTGATCCTCCTGGGCGTGCCGGGGGACCACCGCAGCATGATGCAGGCGCCCCACGTGGCCGCGCTCGGTCAGGCGCTTGGCCAACTATTGGACACTGTGCCTAGCACGAGCAGCACCAAGGCAGCGGCTTATCAGCCCTTGGTGGCGATCCAGACCGGTCAGCACGGGCATGCACCGTTGTTTTGCGTGCCGGGGGCTGGCGACAGCGTCACCAGCTTCATAGGCCTGGCCGAGGCCCTGGGCCCGGACTGGCCGCTGTACGGCCTGCAGGCGCGGGGGCTGGACGGCTGCTCGGTGCCGCACACTTCGGTGGAGGCTGCTGCCGATTGCCATGTGCAGGCCATCGAGGCGCTTTATCCGCAAGGGCCGCTGAACCTGGTCGGGCATTCGTTTGGCGGCTGGGTGGCACATGCCATGGCTGCCCGGTTCGAGGCCAAGGGCCGGCAGGTGCGTTCATTGACACTGATCGACAGCGAAGCGCCGGGTGAGGGCGGCACCTGTGGCCAGCCCTACACCCTGGGCGCAGCCTTGCAGCGGCTGATCGAGGCGTTGCAGCTGTCCACCGGCAAAACCCTGGGTATGGACCCACGCGCCTTTGCCGAGGCCAGCGACGACCAGCAGTTGAGCCAGCTGCACGCGGCCATGGTGCGGGTCGGATTACTGCCGGCGCGGTCGCAGCCAGGGGCGCTGGACGGCACCGTACGGACCTTCGCCACGGCGTTGCGCACGGCCTACCGGCCAACGTTGAGCTACCACGGGCCGGTCGGCCTGGTGCTGGTAGATGACCCGGGCCTGGATGCCTTGGGCAATGCCCGCGAGCATGCCGCCATGCAGGCCGGTTGGCAGCAACTGATGCCCAAGCTTGCGCTGTGGCAGGGGCCCGGTGACCACTTCAGCATCCTCAAGGTGCCGGATGTGTTCAGCCTGGCGGCCTGGTGGCACGACGGGCAGGCGCTGCACCACGGCAAGGTTACCCCTTAAAGATGGGCCTTCCCGGCCCCACTGGGGCCGGGTTATGCGAATCCGAAGAGATAGTGAGTGTTCATGGAAAAGTCCAGATTCCGCAAATACAGCCTCGGCATCGCCGTGGCCCTGGTCGCCGGCATCACGCTGTATGCCGTCCAGGCCCCGGCCAAGCCGCCGCAATACATCACCGCCACGGTCGAGCGTGGCGACATCGAAAACGCCGTGTTGGCCACCGGCACGTTGCAGGGCATCAAGCAGGTTGACGTCGGCGCCCAGGTGTCGGGCCAGTTGCGCTCGTTGAAGGTCAAACTGGGTGACAAGGTCACCGAGGGCCAGTGGCTGGCCGAAATCGACCCGCTGGTGCTGCGCAATACCTTGCGCCAGGCTGAGGTCGACGAGGACAAATTGCAGGCCGAGCGCCGTTCTAGCCTGGCCCAGCTCAAGCAGGCCAGGCGGGTGTATGAGCGCTATCGCGAACTGCAGGCCGACGAGTCGGTATCGCGCCAGGACTTCGAGAACGCCGAGTCCGAATACGAGGTGCAGCAGGCCGCCGTGCGCTCGCTCGATGCGCAAATCCAGAGTGCCCGGGTCGAGATCGACACGGCCAAGGTCAACCTGGGCTACACCCGTATCAATGCACCGATCAACGGCCATGTGGTGGGCATCGTCACGCAAGAAGGGCAGACCGTGATCGCCAACCAGTTGGCGCCCGTGCTGCTCAAGCTGGCCGACCTCGACACCATGACCGTCAAGGCGCAGGTGTCGGAAGCCGATGTGATCCACATCAGCCCAGGCCAACCGGTGTACTTCACCATCCTCGGTGAAGACAAACGCTACTACGCCAAGCTGCGCGGCACCGAACCGGCCCCGCAGAACTACGCGCAAAGCACCGACAACAGCGATGGCAGCGCCACGAAACCCAATGGCGCGGTGTTTTACAACGCCCTGTTCGAGGTGGCGAACCCCGAGCACCGCCTGCGCATCTCGATGACCGCGCAGGTGCACATCGTGCTCGACACGGCCGAAGGCGTGCTCACTGTGCCGGTGGCCGCCCTGGGCGCGCGCAATGGCGACGGCAGCTTCCCGGTGCGGGTGCTCGATGCCAAGGGCTTCGCCCAGGTGCGCAACGTGCAGGCGGGGATCAACAACAACGTCAAAGTGCAGATCAAGGATGGCCTGGCTGAAGGTGACCGTGTGGTGATCGGCGAACCGGTGTCTGGCGAAGCAGGGGCGTGAGCATGAACATGAATGTCGAGCTGAGCGCACACAGCGCCGTTGCCTGCAGCAACGGCGAGCCGTTGTTGCGCCTGCAGGGGGTCAGCCGCAGTTTCTTGGCCGGCGACCGCGAGTTCCTGGCGCTGAAGGGTATCGATCTGCAGATCCACAGTGGCGAGTTGGTGGCGATCATCGGCGCCTCCGGGTCCGGCAAGTCCACATTGATGAACATCCTCGGCTGCCTGGACAACGCCAGCAGTGGCAGCTACCAGGTCGGCGGGCAAGAGACGCGCACGCTGGACGACGATGCCCTGGCGGCGCTGCGCCGCGACCATTTTGGCTTCATCTTTCAGCGCTACCACCTGCTGCCGCACCTGGATGCCCTGCACAACGTCGAGATTCCAGCAGTGTATGCCGGCACTGCGCACGGGCAACGCCACGACCGGGCACGTGAGCTGCTCACGCGCTTGGGCCTTGCCGGGCATCTGGAGCACCGCCCCAGCCAGTTGTCCGGCGGGCAGCAGCAGCGGGTGAGTATCTGCCGGGCGCTGATGAACGGTGGCCAGGTGATCCTCGCCGACGAGCCGACCGGTGCGCTGGACACGGCCAGCGGAAAAGAGGTGATGAATATTCTGCTGGAGCTGCACGCAGCCGGGCACACGGTGATCCTGGTGACCCACGACCCCAAGGTCGCCGCGCATGCTGAACGGGTCATCGAGGTCAGCGACGGTCAAATCGTCAGCGACCGGCGCACGGGCACCGCAGCCATGCCCACCCCGGTGGCCGAGCCAGCACCGGCCGCTTCGCCAGCAAGGCGCCTGGTCGCTAGCCTGGGGATGTTCCGCGAGGCCTTCAAGATGGCCTGGATCGCTTTGATCTCGCACCGCATGCGCACCTTGTTGACCATGCTCGGGATTGTCATTGGCATCACCTCGGTGGTGTCCATCTCGGCCATCGGCGAAGGGGCCAAGGGCTACGTGCTCAAGGACATCCAGGCAATTGGCAGCAACACCATCGATATCTATTCGGGTAGCAACTTCGGAGACAGCCGGGCGAAGACCATCGAAACCCTGGTGCCCGCCGACGTCACGGCGCTCAACGCGCTGTACTACGTCGACAGCGCCACCCCGGTGATCGGCCAAAGTACCTTGGTACGCTACCGCAACCTCGATGTCGATGTGCAGCTCAATGGCGTCAGCGAACACTACTTCCAGGTGCGCAACATTCCCCTGGCCGCCGGTATCGTGTTCAGTGCCGAGGACGCACGGCGCCAGGCCCAGGTGGTGGTGATCGACCACAACACCCGCAAGCGCCTGTTCGGCCCCAACGTAGATCCGCTGGGGCAGGTGATCCTGGTGGGGAACCTGCCGTGCACGGTGATCGGCGTTACCGCCGAGAACAAGAACCTGTTCGTCCCCAGCAACCAGCTGAATATCTGGGTGCCGTACGAGACTGCTGCCGGCCGCGTGCTTGGCCAACGCCACTTGGACAGCATCAGCGTGCGCATCAAGGACGGCGTACCCAGCAAGCGGGTCGAAGAGGAGGTGACCAAGCTGATGCTGCAACGCCATGGCACCAAGGACTTTTTCACCAACAACCTCGACAGCATCATGCAGACCGTGCAAAAGACCAGCCGCTCGCTGACCCTGCTGCTGTCGCTGATCGCGGTGATTTCGCTGGTGGTGGGCGGTATCGGGGTAATGAACATCATGCTGGTGTCGGTGACCGAGCGTACCCGCGAAATTGGCATTCGCATGGCGGTGGGGGCACGGCAGTCGGACATTCGTCAGCAGTTTCTGGTGGAGGCAGTGATGGTCTGCCTGTTTGGCGGGCTGGTCGGTATTGGCTTGTCGTATGGGATCGGCTACCTGTTCGAGTTGTTCGTCAAACAGTGGGAGATGGTGTTCTCACCGGCGTCGATCGTGATGGCGTTTGCCTGTTCGACGTTGATTGGGGTGGTGTTCGGTTTTGTGCCAGCGCGCAACGCGGCCCGGCTTGACCCGATCGAAGCGCTGGCACGGGATTGAGGTGCCCTGTACCTCAACCCTTGTAGGAGCAGCCTTGTGCTGCGAAGAGGCCGGTAATAGCAACGAAGATTCACGGTGTTATCACCGGCCTCTTCGCAGCACAAGGCTGCTCCTACACGGCGATTCGTGCCCCAGTGGGGATTACAAGATCAAACTGCCGTATACATCCAGCGCATCAACGAATGCCGCCCGCTGATGCCAAGCTTGATCGCCGCCCGGCGCAAATAGCTTTCGACCGTATTCACCTTCAACTCCAGCCGCTCGGCCTGCTCCGGTGCGGTATGCCCGGCCAGCAGGCCAAGGCACACCTGGCGCTCCCGTTCGGACAGCTTCAGCCCCGATTGCGCCAGGCGGTCGAGAAAACGCTGTTCGAGGCTCTCTTGCGTGGCGCGCTCGGCGGCGGGTTGCAGGGCATCGATGTGCTTTTCCAGCATCGGCAACAGCAGGGGCGAGATGTCGTCCAGGCGGTTGCGCTCGAAGGCGGAGAAGCCGTAGGTGGAGTCAGCGCGCAGCACCTGGATTTCGTAGCGGGCGTCGCCTTTGCGGCGAATCAGGTGCAAGCGCGTCGGGTCGCTGCAGTCCCTGCTTGGCTGCACGTCCGAGGAAAATACAGTCTCGTTGATTACGGGCGCGTTGGCGTCAGGGCCGGCCGGGGCCACGGGCAGCAGGCGTATGTGCGTGGCGTCGATGGTCAGGTGGGCCTGGATCAGGTCGTGCAGCATGCGCGGGAATTGGCGGCTGCCGGTGCTGGCAATGACTTTGCCGATTTGTGGGTAGAGCAGGTGCGAATTCATCGTGTCGTCCATGAGGTCCGGTGGTGCAATTTCCCGTCTGGCTGTTGGCCCGCATCCTGGGCCGCATTCGGGAGGTGATGGGTATCCTAGTACAACGATTGAGTGACGGTTAAATGAAGTAGCGATAGTGGCATAATAATGGCTTCTATGGCAGGCGACTGCTGTGGCGCGGGTTGTCGGGTATGATGCTGGCCTCCATCATCTTCAAGAGGCCTGCCCCATGTCCCTGAGTGCTGAACAGATTGGCGAATTCCGCGCCTTTGCCGAGCAGTTGGCCGATGCCGCCGCTGTGGCGATCACGCCGTATTTCCGTGCCAGCCTGGACGTCGAGGACAAAGGCGGGCGGTTGTACGACCCGGTGACGGTGGCCGACAAGGCAGCTGAAGATGCCATGCGCGCGCTGATCCAGGCGCGCTATCCCGAGCACGGCATTTTGGGTGAAGAGCAAGGCGTGGCAGTGGGTACCAGCCCCTTGACCTGGGTACTCGACCCGATTGACGGTACCCGCGCGTTCATCACCGGCCTGCCGCTGTGGGGCACCTTGATTGCCTTGAACGATGGCACGCGTCCGCGGGTGGGGGTGATGAACCAGCCCTTTACCGGCGAACGCTTCGTCGGCACCCCGGAAGGGGCCTGGCGCAGTGGCACGCCGCTGAAAACCCGTGCCTGCGCCGACCTGGCCTCGGCCACGCTGATGTGCACCACCCCGGACATGTTCGACACCGCAGCGCGCAAGGCGGCATTCGAGACCGTGGCCGGCAAGGCTCGGCTGATGCGTTACGGCGGCGACTGCTATGCCTATTGCATGCTGGCGTCGGGCTTTGTCGATGTGATTGTGGAGGCGAGCCTGCAGCCGTATGACGTGCAGGCCTTGATGCCGATCATCGAAGGGGCGGGCGGTGTGATCACGGCCTGGGATGGCAGCTCGGCGCAGCATGGCGGGTGTGTGGTGGCCTGTGGTGACCCGGCGTTGCATGCGCAGGTGGTGGAGATGTTGCGTCACGCCATGTGACCATCGCACTTTTTCGGTTTCTTGGGCTCTATGCTTGGCCAGGCTGCACTGATCCCCGGTGCGGCCGCCGAATATCGACCCGGTGCCGATGGTTGCAAGCCCTTCCAGAATAGTCCCCGGCCTGCTGTTGGCAGGCGCACTGACGTGCCTGTGCGCCTGTACCCAAGAGCAGGGCCGTGACATCGTCAGCCAGTTCGGCAATGGCAAGCCCAGCGAGCTGTTCCAGACCAGTGTCGACCGCCTGGCGACACTGTCGATGCGCGACAACCTGCAGAGCTTGTACCTGCTGATGAACAAGCTGTACCTGCGCAACCCCAACCAGTGGAAGATGTCTGGCTACGTCGATGCCGCCACGGCCGAGCGGCAGATCCGCATCGCCATCGAACAGCGCCAACCGTTGGCGCAACTGGGCAATCGCCGCGACCTTGCCGCCTTGAGTTACGCGCTGAGCCCGGAGTTTCGCGGGGACCGGGTCGGCGCGTTCATCTATGCCATCGGCAGCATGCTGATTACCGCCCATGGCGGGCGCACCGAGTTCTACATGACGGACACCATCGACCCGCTGTTCGTCAATAACGCGGCACGCAATATCGAGAAAGCCACCTGGATGCTTAGCCAGCGGCAGGATGCCAACGGCGTGCTGTTGCTGTTCTCCAACGAGATTTCGGAGGAGGGCAGCAACCTGAGTTTCGCCGTCGAGTTCGGCAAGATCGTGGCGCGGCTGGATTTGCTGGCAGAGCTGCTGGACGAGCGCTATCGGCGGATAGGGCTCAATTATGCGCAAAGCCTGCTGTTGATGAATTTCTTGCCGGTGCAGTGACCCGGGCCTTAAGTGGCGGCCGTCAGCAACGGCTGAAACTCCGCCAACAACCAGTCACGCAACCGTCGGCAACTGGCGTCATGCTCCTTGTCTTCGTTGAAGGCCAGGAAATGGAAGGTGTCCTTGAGCACCAACTGCTGTTCGACCGGCCGCACCAGCAAGCCTTGCTCCACCAGCGGGCCCACCAGGTGGTGCCAACCCAATGCCACGCCCTGGCTACTCAGGGCAAGCTGCACCAGCAGGTTGTAGTCATTGGCATTGAAGAAATGCGGCGCCGTGCTGGCACGGCTCTTCAGGTCGACGTCATGGAACGCCAACCAGACATTCCAGTCGACGTGCTCGGCCACCTGTGAGCGCCCATAGGGGCTGAGGTTGAGCAGCGAGCCATCGCGAATTCCTTCCAAGGTAGCCAGCTGTGGGTGCTGCGCCAGGTACTGCGGGCTGCATACCGGGTAGACCACATCATGGTTGAGCGGGTGGCAGCTGTAGCCGGCCTGGATCTTGCCCAGCTTGGTGATGTAGATGTCCGGCCGTACGCCAGGCTCCATCGACAGGAAGTTCTGGGTGGTCACCAGGTTGATGTCGATGTCCGGGTTTTGCTCGAAGAACTTCGGCATCCTTGGCCCCAGCCACAGGGCGGCAAACGCTGGCGAGCAGCACAGGGTAACCACGTGCTTGGGGTTGATGTTGCTGCGGATTCGCTCGGCCGCCTGGGAGATGTTGACGAACGATAACTGCACCGCATCGAAGAAGATTGAACCCGCCACGGTCAGCTCTACCGCGCGGCCGACACGGGTAAACAGTTCGGCGCCCAGGTAGGTTTCCAGTTCACGGATCTGCCGGCTCACGGCCGCCTGGGTGACGCACAGGGCCTCGGCGGCACGGGTGAAATTCTGGTATTTGGCGGCCGCGACGAAGACTTTGACCGCGCGCAGCGAAGGCATCTTGATCAAGGTCTGATCGGGTTCAGAGTGTCTGACCATGTCGGTAGGGTTCAGGTCCTGTGTAGGAGCAGCCTTGTGCTGCGAAAGGGCCCGTACAGGCACCCATAGCCAGTGTATGAGCGGGCCTCTTCGCAGCACAAGGCTGCTCCTACAAGTGCAGGGTGGGGTTCAGGCCTTGATTGATAACTTCAGGTAATGATTAGCGCCCTGCAAATGTCGTTGGACCCACCCTGGGCCAAGGCATAACGTAAATCCCACGGCGCGACATTGAGACATCGATGTCGAATAACTTTTTGAAGCAGGACTTTCTGCGTGCCGGTGTTGACTCACGTTCGCTCTTGAACGGACTGCCAAGCGTACTCGCTCTGATCTACCCGCCTTACCGAACAGTGCGATGTTGATAGATTGGTTAATAAGCATAATAACGAGGGTCGTATGAGCCATGCCGATGAGATTCTTTCGGTAAACAACATCTTCAAAGTGTTCGGCCCCAACCCGAACATGGCCATGGAGATGCTCCGCAAGGGCGCCGACAAGAACGAAATCTTCAGCAAGACCGGCCACGTCGTCGGCGTGTTCGATGCAAGCTTTTCCGTCAAACGTGGCGAGATCTTCGTCATCATGGGCCTGTCGGGCTCGGGCAAGTCGACCATGGTGCGGCTGTTCAACCGCCTGATCGAACCCACCGCCGGCAGCATCCACCTCAACGGCCGCGAAATCACCGGCCTGTCCGATAAAGCCCTGCTCGATGTGCGCCGCAAGGAAATGGGCATGGTGTTCCAGTCCTTCGCCCTGATGCCGCACATGAGCGTGCTGCAGAACACCGCCTTCGGCCTGGAAATCGCCGGCGTTGCCGAAACCGAACGCCACCGCCGTGCCCGCGAGGCGCTGAGCCAGGTCGGCCTGGCCGGCCACGAGTACAGCTACCCGCACCAGCTGTCCGGCGGCATGCAGCAGCGCGTGGGCCTGGCCCGGGCGCTGGCCAACGACCCGACCATCCTGTTGATGGACGAAGCCTTCTCGGCCCTCGACCCGCTGATCCGCAACGAGATGCAAGGCGAGCTGATGCGCCTGCAGGCCGAGCAGCAGCGCACCATCATCTTCATTTCCCACGACATCGAGGAAGCCATCCGCATCGGCCATCGCATCGCGATCATGGAGGGCGGCCGGGTGGTGCAAATCGGCACCCCGCAGCAGCTGATCAACCAGCCGGCCAACGATTACGTGCGCGCGTTCTTCAAGACCTTCAACAGCCGCTGCCAGTGTTCCAGCCTGGCCAACAGCACGCCGTTGCAGTCCCTGAGCCGCCACTGACCCCCGCGAGGTTTGCCCCATGTCCGAATTCAGCCTGCTCGACCCGTTCCAGGCGGCCACCATCCCCCTGGGCGACTGGGTCACCGCTACCCTCAACTTCCTCGTGCACAACTTCCGCGAGGTGTTTCGCGCCATCCGCTGGCCGATCGACCAAGTGCTCAATGGCATCGAGTTCACCCTGCAGAGCATCCCGCCCACCATTGGCATCCTGCTGTCGTCCTTGCTCGGCTGGCAGCTGGCGGGCAAGCGCATGGCGCTGCTGTGCTTCGTCACCCTGACCTTGCTGGGGCTGATCGGCGTGTGGTCGGAGTCGATGACCACCCTGGCGCTGGTGCTCACTTCGGTGTTTTTCTGCGCGGTGATCGGCATACCGCTGGGCATCGTCTGCGCCCGCAGCAACCGCCTGGAAAGCATTATCCGCCCCGTGCTCGATGCGATGCAGACGCTGCCGGCGTTCGTCTACCTGGTGCCGGTGGTGATGCTGTTCGGCATCGGCAACGTGCCGGGTGTGCTGGTGACCATCGTGTTTGCCCTGCCGCCGCTGGTGCGCCTGACCAACCTGGGCATCCGCCAGGTGCCGGAAGACAAGATCGAAGCGGCCCGCGCCTTTGGCTGCACGCCGCGCCAGATGCTGACCCGCGTACAGCTGCCGCTGGCCACCTCGACCATCATGGCCGGGCTCAACCAGACCCTGATGCTGTCGCTGTCGATGGTGGTGATCGCCTCGATGATCTCGGTCGGCGGCCTGGGCCAGATGGTGCTGCGCGGCATCGGCCGGCTGGACATGGGCCTGGCCACCGTCGGGGGGATGGGGCTGGTGCTGTTGGCGATCTTCCTCGACCGCCTGACCCAAGCCATGGGCGCGCGCACCAATGCCGACCCGAGCCTGCGCTGGTACCACACCGGGCCCGTGGGTGCGGTGCTGCGCCTATGCGGCTCAGGGCACGCTGCAGGGCGGCGCAAGACCGCCTGACGCAAACACATTCGTACTGCCGCACACGACATAAAAACCAGAAGAAGGTACGCGACGATGTTGGAATCCAAGTTCTCCCGCAGCATCCTGCAAGGCGCCAGCGCGCTGGCCCTGGTAATCGCCTCGCTGTGCGCCAACGCCTCGGCCGACAAGCCGGGCGAGGGCGTGAAGGTAACGCCGATCTTCCCCTCCATCGCCGAAGAACGCTTCCGTGGCGAAGTCGCCATGGAAGGCCTGCGCGAGCTGGGCTACAAGGTCCAGGAGCCTAAGGAAACCGAGTACGGCGTGATGATGGTGGCCCTGGCCAACGGCGATGCCGACTTCACCGTGCACCTGTGGGACAAGCTGCACGACAAGTTCTACCAGCAGGCCGGCGGCGATGACGTGATGGTCAAGGCCGGCGACATCATGCCCGGCGTGCTGCAGGGCTACCTGATCGACAAGAAGACCGCCGAGCAGTACCACATCAAGTACATCACCGACCTGAAGAAGCCCGAAATCGCCAAGCTGTTCGACACTGACGGCGACGGCAAGGCCAACCTGACCGGCTGCAACCCGGGCTGGGGCTGCGAGCTGATCATCTCGCACCACATCAAAGCCTATGACCTGGACAGCAGCGTGCACGTCGACCAGGGGTCGTACTTCGCGCTGATGGCCGACACCATCACCCGCTACAAGGAAGGCAAGCCGATCCTGTACTTCACCTGGGTGCCACAGTGGATCTCCACCGTGCTGGTCGAGGACAAGGACGTGGTTTGGCTGGAAGTACCGAAGACCGACCTGCCGGATGGCAACAACGATGTCGACACGATGTACAAGGGCAAGAACCTGGGCTTTGCGGTCGACAAGGTCGAGGCGGTGCTGAACAAGGAATTCGCCCAGGAAAACCCGGCAGCCACCAAATTCCTGTCGCTGATGCAGATCACCACGGCGGACGAGAGCGCGCAGAACCTCAAGATGCAGCAAGGTGAGAAAAAGCCTGCTGACATCACCCGCCATGCCAAAGAATGGGTTGCGGCGCATCGCCAGCAGTTCGACGCGTGGCTGCAAGCGTCGCGCGCGGCGGCGACACAGGCCAGCAAGTAACCTGTTCCATCGGTGAGCGCTTCTTCGCGGGCAAGCCCGCAGGGTTCGTGCCAGCGTTGGTTTTGCGCGCTGCCTGTAGGCGCGCGCTTGCTCGCGAAGAAGCCAACGCGATTTTTGCAGTTGAGTCAAAGCCATGAGCCATTTCGAAAGCACCCTCAAGAACGCCAACCTGGCCCACCTGGACACCGCAGGCCGTACCTCGCTGTCGATGCCGTGCCAACGCGTCGCCTTCGTATTACGTGAGCATTTCTCCATGATGGCCTTTACTGCGGCCATGGACACCTTGGTCACCGCCAACCTGATGAGCGCCACGCCACTGTTCCAGATCCAGGTAGTGGGTGATGGAGCACAGGTCATGAGCGACCTGGGCATCGCCTTGCCGGTCAACACGCCACTGGCCGAGCTCGATGTGCAGGTGCTAGCCACCTTGTTGGTATGCGGTGGGCTCCGAGTGCGCCTGGAAAGCGCACCGCTGCTGCGCGCCAAGCTGCGCCAGGCCGACCAGCATGGCTGCCAGCTGGGTGGTCTATGGAACGGCACCTACTTCCTGGCCGAAGCGGGCCTGCTCAATGACCACGCCTGCGCCTTCCACCCCGATGGTCGGGCAATGATGAGCGAGCTGTTCCCCAAGGTACGTGTCAGCCGCCAAGCCCATGTGTTGGATGGTCGGCGTCTGAGTTGCGCAGGGGCTAGCAGTGCCCTGGACATGATGCTGGCCTTGCTCGAACACAGGGGTGGCAACGGGTTGCGCCGGGCGGTGGAGCAGATGCTGGCGTGCGATCGCGCACGGGTGATGAGCGACGCCCCGGCCACTGCAGCGGACATCGACCCCAGCCTGCCCAAGGGCATACGCTTGGCCCTTGAGCTGATGCATGCGAATATCGAAGACCCGATCGGCATCGACGAAATCGCCGAACATGCAGGCTTGTCGCGTCGGCACCTGGAGCGGCTGTTCCGCCGCCATGTACAGGCGACACCGCCGCGCTACTACCTGGAATTGCGCCTGACCCATGCCCGGCAGTTGCTGCAACACACCAGCAAGTCTTTGACCGAAGTGGCCGTTGCCAGCGGCTTTGTCAGTTTTCCGCATTTCTACCGGCGTTTTCGTGAGCTGTTCGCCGTTGCGCCGCGCCAGTTTCGGGCGAGGAGCCAGGGGTGGGCAGGGCGGCAGGAGATAGCGATACCGTAAAAATGAAATAGTGTTCGATAATCGCACGGTTAACCGTGCCCTATTGTCCGCTATCCGCCCACGATTCCAATGGTCGCATTGCCCAATCCCCGCCTTTTTGCTTAGTGTGTGCCTATTCACCGGCTGTCGCCTGCCTCTGTACCCAGCGACCAGCCCGATAGAATAACCGTGATCGACCGCAACCACCGGCCCCAAGGCCCGTAGGAAGCGGCGCCCAGAACAATAACGAAACCGAGTGCCTTGCCTATGGAAAGCCGCCTGCTGAGCGAGCGCAGTAGCGTGTTTCACCACGCCGACCCTTATGCTGTGTCCGATTATGTGAACCAGCACGTGGGCCAGCACTGCATCGGTTTGTCGCGCACCACCCACCCCCAGGCCAGCCTCAGCCACCGCAAGTTCGCCGAACTCGACCTGTGCCGCATCAGCTACGGCGGCAGCGTGCGCGTCACCTCGCCTGCGTTGGAAACCATCTACCACTTGCAAGTGTTGCTCAACGGCAACTGCCTGTGGCGCGGGCCCCAGCGTGAGCATCACTTGGTGCCGGGCGAGTTGTTGCTGATCAACCCAGACGACCCGGTTGACCTGACCTACTCGGAAGACTGCGAGAAATTTATCCTCAAGGTACCGACCCGGCTGCTCGACTCGATCTGCGAAGAACAACGCTGGCATCGCCCGGATGGCGGCGTGCGGTTCCTGCGTAACCACTACCGATTGGAAGAGCTGGAAGGGTTTGTAAACCTGCTGGCAATGGTGTGCCATGAAGCCGAGGTGAATGAGTCGTTGCCGCGGGTGCAGGGGCATTACAACCAGATTGTGGCCAGCAAACTGCTGACCTTGATGAGCACTAACATTCGGCGCGAAAGCCTGAGTGCACCGGCGGCTAGCCTGGAGCGGATTCTGGATTACATCGAGCGCAACCTGAAACTTGAGCTTTCAGCTGAAGTGCTGGCAGAGCAGGCCTGCATGAGCGTGCGGTCGTTGTATGCCTTGTTTGATCGGCACTTGGGTACCACGCCTAAGCAGTATGTGCGGCAACGCAAGCTAGCGCGGGTGCAGGCGTGTTTGAGTGATGCCACGTGTGGGGTGCGGAGTGTGACGGAGCTTGCTCTGGATTACGGCTTCCTGCATTTGGGGCGGTTTTCCGAGGTGTACCGGCAGCAGTTTGGTGAGCTGCCATCGCAGACCTTCAAGCGACGCGGTTAAGCGGAGCCGTACTTTGTACCTGTTATTTCTGCCAGTTGCGAGCAGATTAGCGCGGATCCACCATTTGCCTTCATGGATAAAATGGTGGCACTTATGTCTACTTTGCAGCAGTTGTATTTTTACTCGCCGGAGGGTCTGGCGATGGTCAGATATCCTGGTGCGCAGGCATTGACGCTATTGCGTGCGGCAGGCCAGGTGCTCGGTCAGCGGGGTGCTGAACATGTTGCATTTTACTTGACTGACCTAAAAGACTCGGTCTTGGAATGTATGGGAGGGCAAGCATCGTCGATGAAATACACGGGTTACGGCTATGAAGGTGATAGCACGGGTTCCTCATTGTTGCGATTCAATGGGCAGCGCAAAGAATCTACGACGGGTCATTATTTGTTGGGGGATGGATACCGGGGGTTCAACCCTGTGTTGATGAGGTTCAATAGCCCCGACAGTCTCAGTCCATTTGGGGCGGGGGGAGTGAATACGTACTGTTACTGTGGCGCCGATCCTGTGAATAGGGCAGACCCCAGTGGGCATGATTGGAAGTCTTTTTTTGGAGTTCGGCCGCGGCGAAGCTCCATACCGGACCTCATCTATCAAGGCCCATTTTCAATAGATGAACTACCGACCAAATATACTAGTAGAGATAGTTATTCGTTCGCGCATCACATAACAAGCCGCGACAAAGACAAATTTGCAGATCTCATTGCCTATCAGGGCAAGGGGACTGGAGCGCGGATTGACAAGCTGTTTGCGCGCGATAAATTCCTTCCCGAGGATCTACAGCTTGTTCAAAGTGTGACGGTGTCCCTTCATCGGGATGGGCTAGCGCTGATCTCCAATATGAAAACTCACCCAATCAAATCGTACACCGATACCAGATTTATCGCCGCAAACTGGCTTGCTGAGGGAGTGGAAAAACTCGAACCCCTCAAAACAAGGATTGGATTAACCTTGGAGGCTCAGAGCAGAGCAAAAGCCAATAGGGAAAAATGGCTAGAAGCAAATACAGCGATTAGAAAGGCCTGAATGACTGGATAGCACTCTGCACAATCCGGATAGTCCCCCACCCGTCGAATCCCTAACCTGACCCGGTCTGAACAATAACAATGGAGACCCTGGCCATGTCCCTGGGATTCGACTACCTCAATGCCATGCTCGAAGACGACCGTGAACAGGGCATCTACCGCTGCAAGCGCGAGATGTTCACCGACCCACGCCTGTTCGACCTGGAGATGAAACACATCTTCGAGGGCAACTGGATCTACCTGGCGCACGAAAGCCAGATCCCCGAAAAGAACGACTTCCTCACCCTGACCATGGGGCGCCAGCCGATCTTTATCGCGCGCAACAAGGACGGGGTACTCAATGCCTTCCTCAATGCCTGCAGCCACCGCGGCGCCATGCTGTGCCGGCACAAGCGCGGTAACCGTGCCAGCTACACCTGCCCATTCCATGGCTGGACCTTCAACAACAGCGGCAAACTGCTCAAGGTCAAAGACCCGAGCAACGCCGGCTACCCCGACAGTTTCAACTGCGACGGCTCCCACGACCTGACCAAGGTCGCGCGCTTCGAGTCGTACCGGGGCTTTCTGTTCGGCAGTTTGAATGCCGATGTGAAACCGCTGGTAGAGCACCTGGGCGAGTCGGCCAAGATCATCGACATGATCGTCGACCAGTCGCCCGAAGGCCTGGAAGTGCTGCGTGGCGCCAGTTCGTATATCTACGAAGGCAACTGGAAGCTCACCGCCGAGAACGGCGCCGACGGCTACCACGTAAGCTCCGTGCACTGGAACTACGCCGCCACCCAGAACCAGCGCAAACAGCGCGAGGCGGGTGACGAGATCAAGACCATGAGCGCAGGCGCTTGGGCCAAGCAGGGCGGGGGCTTCTATTCCTTCGACCATGGCCACCTGCTGCTGTGGACCCGTTGGGCCAACCCAGAAGACCGCCCGGCCTACGAGCGACGTGACCAGCTGGCCGCCGATTACGGCCAGGCACGCGCCGACTGGATGATCGAGAACTCGCGCAACCTCTGCCTGTACCCCAACGTGTACTTGATGGACCAATTCAGTTCGCAGATCCGTATTGCCCGGCCGATTTCGGTGAACAAGACCGAAATCACCATCTACTGCATCGCGCCCAAAGGCGAGAGCGCTGACGCCCGTGCCAAGCGCATCCGCCAGTACGAGGACTTCTTCAACGTCAGCGGCATGGCCACCCCGGACGACCTTGAAGAGTTCCGCTCGTGCCAGACCGGCTACGGCGGCGGCACTGGCTGGAATGATATGTCACGCGGCGCTGCCCACTGGGTCGAGGGCGCTGACGAGGCGGCCCAGGAAATCGAGCTCAAGCCGCTGTTGTCAGGCGTGCGCACCGAGGACGAAGGCCTGTTCGTGCTGCAACACAAGTACTGGCAGGACACCATGATCCAGGCGCTCAAGGATGAGCAGCAACTGATCCCCGTGGAGGCCGTGCAATGAGCCTCTACGAAACCGTGCGCGACTTCCTCTACCGCGAAGCGCGCTACCTGGACGACGCCGAATGGGACCAGTGGCTGGAGCTGTACGCAGCCGATGCCAGCTTCTGGATGCCCTCCTGGGACGATGACGACCGCCTCACCGAAGACCCACAAAGCGAAATATCGCTGATCTGGTACGGCAACCGAGGTGGCCTCGAGGACCGGGTGTTCCGCATCAAGACCGAGCGCTCCAGCGCGACCGTGCCGGACACCCGTACCTCGCACAACATCAGCAACATCGAGATCGTCGAGCAGGGCGAGGGTTACTGCCAGGTGCGCTTCAACTGGCACACCCTGAGCTTTCGCTACAAGACCACCGACAGCTACTTCGGCAGCAGCTTCTACACCCTCGATTTGCGCGGCGAGCAGCCGTTGATCAAGGCCAAGAAGGTGGTCCTGAAGAACGACTACGTGCGTCAGGTCATCGACATCTACCACATCTGAACCGAGGTAACGCGAGCCGCCCGGTGTGCCGCATGGCGCGCCGCGGGCAGGCTCGCCCGCGAGGTGCAACATGAGCTTCCAGATCGCACTGAATTTCGAGGACGGGGTAACCCGCTTCATCGAGGCCACTGGCCATGAGACCGTGGCTGACGCCGCCTACCGCCAGGGCATCAACATCCCGCTGGACTGCCGCGACGGCGCCTGCGGCACCTGCAAGTGCAAGGCCGAGTCCGGGCGCTACGACTTGGGCGACAACTTCATCGAAGACGCCCTGAGCGAGGACGAAATCGCCGAAGGCTATGTGCTGACCTGCCAGATGCGGGCAGAATCCGACTGTGTGGTGCGCATTCCGGCCTCTTCGCACGTGTGCAAGACCGAACAGGCCAGTTTCGAAGCCGCCATCAGCGACGTGCGCCAGTTGTCGGCGAGCACCATTGCCCTGTCGATCAAGGGCGAGGCGCTGAGCCGGCTGGCATTCCTGCCAGGGCAATACGTCAACCTCAAGGTGCCCGGCAGCGAGCAGAGCCGCGCTTACTCGTTTAGCTCGCTGCAAAAGGACGGCGAGGTCAGCTTCCTGATCCGCAATGTGCCGGGCGGCTTGATGAGCAGCTTCCTCACCAACCTGGCCAAGGCCGGCGACAGCATGAGCCTGGCAGGGCCGCTGGGCAGCTTCTACTTGCGGCCGATCCAGCGCCCACTGCTGTTGCTGGCAGGTGGCACCGGGCTGGCACCGTTCACCGCGATGCTGGAGAAGATCGCCGAGCAGGGCAGCGAATACCCGGTGCACCTGATCTACGGGGTCACCAACGACTTCGACCTGGTCGAGCTGGACCGCCTGCAGGCCTTGGCGGCGCGCATTGCAAACTTCACCTTCAGCGCCTGCGTGGCCAACCCAGACAGCCAGTACCCGCAGAAAGGCTATGTCACCCAGCACATCGAACCGCGCCACCTCAATGACGGCGATGTGGACGTGTACCTGTGCGGGCCACCGCCGATGGTCGAGGCAGTCAGCCAGTACGTTCGCGAGCAGGGCATTACGCCGGCGAACTTCTACTACGAGAAGTTCGCCGCCGCGGCCTGAGTTTCCTTGGGGCCGCCCTTGTGGGAGCGGGCTTGCCCCGCGAACACGGGCGCAGCCCGTGCCATCCACCGTGGGGTCTGCTAGCGGGGCAAGCCCGCTCCCACAGCGTCCGCGTCAGCATGGAGAAATACTGATGAACACAAGATTTCAAGGCAAAGTCGCCCTGGTCACCGGCGCCGCTCAAGGCATTGGCCGCGGCGTGTGCTGGCGGCTCAAGGCCGAAGGCGCGCAGGTGGTGGCGGTGGACCGCTCAGAGCTGGTCCACGAATTGGCCGGCGAGGGCATGCTGACCCTCACCGCCGACCTCGAACTGCACAGCGATTGTGCCCGCGTCATGGCCGCTGCGGTCGAAGCGTTCGGCCGCCTCGACATCCTGGTCAACAATGTCGGCGGCACCATTTGGGCCAAACCTTTTGAACACTACGAAGTGGAACAGATCGAGGCCGAAGTGCGCCGCTCGTTGTTCCCCACCTTGTGGTGTTGCCATGCCGCGTTGCCGTACATGCTCGAACACGGGGCAGGGGCCATTGTCAACGTCTCGTCCATCGCCACCCGTGGCGTCAACCGCGTGCCCTACGGCGCGGCCAAAGGTGGCGTCAACGCGCTTACCGCCTGCCTGGCTTTCGAAACCGCCGGGCGCGGTATCCGTGTCAATGCCACTGCCCCTGGCGGCACCGAGGCACCGCCACGGCGCGTGCAGCGCAACGCCGCCGAGCAGAGCGCGCAGGAAAAGGCCTGGTACCAGCAAATCGTCGACCAGACCCTCGACAGCAGCTTGATGCACCGCTACGGCAGCATCGACGAGCAGGTCGGCGCCATCCTCTTCCTGGCCTCCGACGAAGCCTCCTACATCACCGGCGTAACGCTGCCGGTAGGGGGCGGCGACCTCGGCTGAGCCAGCCCCCCCGGCAACCGTTTTCCTCCACAACAAAAACAACAGAGACAGATGCCATGCGAACCCTTGACGTGCACCCGATCATCGATAATGCGCGCTTTACCGCGTTCCACTGGATGGTCATGGCCTGGTGCGGCCTGCTGCTGATCTTCGACGGTTATGACTTGTTCATTTACGGCGTGGTGCTGCCGGTAATCATGAAAGAGTGGGGCCTGACGCCCCTGCAGGCCGGCGCCCTGGGCAGTTATGCGCTGTTCGGCATGATGTTTGGCGCCCTGGTATTCGGCAGCCTGGCCGACCGCATCGGGCGCAAGAAGGGGATCGCCATCTGCTTCGCGTTGTTTTCCACGGCGACTATCCTCAACGGCTTTGCCACCAGCCCCAGCGAGTTCGGCATCTACCGCTTCATCGCCGGTCTCGGGTGTGGCGGCTTGATGCCTAACGCCGTGGCATTGATGAACGAATACGCCCCCAAACGCCTGCGCAGCACGCTGGTGGCGATCATGTTCAGTGGTTATTCGCTGGGCGGCATGCTGTCGGCAGGCGTCGGTATTTTCATGCTGCCGCGTTTCGGCTGGGAGTCGATGTTCTTCGCTGCGGCGGTACCGCTGCTGCTGTTGCCGGTGATTCTCTATTACCTGCCAGAATCCATTGGCTTCCTGGTACGTAAAGGGCGCACCGAAGAAGCCCGCAAGCTGCTCAAACAGCTTGACCCCGAGTGCGACATCCAGCCTGGTGACGTGCTTCAGGCAACCGACCGCAAGGGGGCTGGCAGCTCGGTCGTCGAGCTGTTCCGCAACGGCCTGGCCGTGCGCACCCTGGCCCTGTGGCTGGCGTTCTTCTGCTGCCTGCTGATGGTCTACGCGCTAAGTTCATGGTTGCCGAAGCTGATGGCCAACGCGGGTTACAGCCTGGGTTCGAGCCTGTCGTTCCTGTTGGCGCTGAACTTCGGTGGCATGGCCGGGGCGATTTTGGGGGGCTGGTTGGGCGACCGCTACAACCTGGTCAAGGTCAAGGTCGGTTTCTTCATTGCAGCTGCGCTGTCGATCAGCCTGTTGGGGGTGAACAGCCCGATGCCGGTGCTGTACCTGCTGATCTTCATCGCCGGCGCCACCACCATCGGCACGCAGATCCTGTTGTATGCCGGCGCGGCACAGATGTATGGCCTGGCGGTGCGCTCTACCGGCCTGGGCTGGGCTTCGGGCATTGGCCGCAATGGCGCCATTGTCGGCCCGCTGCTGGGTGGCGCGCTGATGGGCATCAACCTGCCGTTGCAACTGAATTTCATCGCGTTCGCCATCCCTGGCGCGATTGCCGCGCTGGCCATGGCCGTGCACCTGGTCAGTGGCAAGCGCCATGGCCTGGCCACGGCGGCGCAAGCGTAATGAAAACCCTGATCAAGGACAGCTCGCTGTCCGCCATCGTCGCCGGCTGCCTGGCGACGATGATCTCCTACGCCGGCCCATTGGTGATCATCTTTCACGCTGCCGAGGCCGCGCAGTTGTCCCATGGCCAGCTGTCTTCCTGGGTCTGGGCCGTTTCCATGGGCAGCGGAGTGCTCGGCGCTGTACTCAGCCTGCGCTACCGAGTGCCGGTCGTGATCGCCTGGTCGATCCCAGGCTCGGCGCTGTTGGTCACGGCCCTGCCTGAACTCGGCTTGGAGCAGGCCGTGGGGGCGTACCTGGTGGCCAACCTGGTCCTGCTGCTGATTGGCATCAGCGGGGCCTTCGACCGCATCATCGCGCGCCTGCCAGGCTCCATTGCCGCCGGCATGCAAGCCGGCATCTTGTTCAGTTTCGGCATCGAGGTGTTCCGCGCCTTGCCGGTACAGCCGCTGCTGGTGGTGGCCATGTTCATCACCTATGTGCTGATGCGCAGGCTTCAGCCGCGCTATGCGGTGGCCGCCGTACTGTGCGTGGGCGCCGTCGTGACCGTGGCCAGCGGGGCGTTTCGCAGCGAGGCGTTGGTGCTGCAACTGGCCTCGCCGCAATGGATTGCCCCGCAATTCAGCTTGGCGGCGGTGTTCAGCCTGGCGTTGCCCATGGTGCTGGTGGCCCTCACCGGGCAATTCATGCCGGGGATGGCCGTGCTGCGCAACGCCGGTTACGCCACGCCGGCCAGCCCGCTGATCAGTGCCAGCGCCATCGGTGGCGCCGTGCTCGCGCCTTTTGGTTGCCACGGCCTGAACCTGGCGGCCGTCACCGCCAGCCTGTGCACAGGCCATGAGTCCCATGAAAACCCGCGCCGGCGCTATGTCGCGGCCGTCGCCGGCAGTGTGCTGTACCTGCTGCTTGGGGTTGCTGGGGCCACGTTGATGTCGCTGTTCGCGGCATTTCCGGCGGCACTGATCGCGGCCCTTGCCGGGCTGGCCCTGTACGGGGCAATCAGCGAAGCCCTGGCACGCAGCCTCGCCGAGCCTGCTGAGCGTGATGCCGGGCTGTTCACTTTTTTGGTCACCGCTTCGGGGGTGTCCTTCCTTGGCCTGTCGGCGGCGTTCTGGGGGCTGCTGTTCGGCCTGCTGGCCCACGCGCTGCTTGTTCTGCGGCGGCCTCAAGCGCGGGAGGTAATGCGCCGCACCCCATGATGCCTGTGTTCCCAGCGCTTTATTCCATAAAAACAAGATCAAGAGAGCTTCGGAATGAACCACACCCCTTGCGTCGCTATTGGCCTGACATTGCTCAGCCCACCGCTGCTGGCTGCTGAAGGCGGCTTCTTCGAGGATTCGAAGGCCAGCCTCAGTGCCCGTAATTACTATTTCAGCCGCGACTTCTCCGACATTGTCGGCGCCAATCAACGGTCCAAGGCCGAGGAGTGGGCCCAGGGCTTCATACTTGACTTCAAATCGGGGTACACGCCTGGCACGGTGGGGTTCGGGGTGGATGCACTCGGCCTGCTGGGCATCAAACTCGACAGCAGCCCCGACCGGGTCAATACCGGCCTGTTGCCGGTGCATGGCGATGGCCGCGCCGCAGACGAATACAGCCGCCTGGCGCCGACGTTCAAGGCCAGGCTGTCGAAAACCGAGCTGCGGGTGGGCGAACTGCAGCCCAACCTGCCAGTGCTGACGTTCAGTGATATCCGCCTGCTGCCGCCGACTTACCAAGGTGCCAGCCTGTTGTCGACCGAGCTGCAGGGGCTGACCTTGCAAGCCGGGCACCTGACCTCAACCCACCTGCGCAACGAGGGCGGCGACGGCAAGATGAATGCCATGCTCGGCCACGTGCCAATGCGTCAGGCTGAAGGTGATGCGTTCAACTATGTGGGGGGCGACTACGCGTTCAATGCGAACCAAAGCAGTGTCAGCCTGTGGTACGGGCAGTTGGAAGATATCTACGAGCAAGGCTTTGTCGGCCTTAAACACAGCAAACCTGTCGGCGACTGGGTGCTGAGCGCCAACCTTGGCTATTTCACCGCCCGCGAGGACGGCGACGCCCTGCTGGGCAGTATCGATAACCAGGCATTCTTCTCGCTGTTCACCGCCCGCCATGGCGGGCACAGCTTCCATGCCGGGTATCAGGGCATTTATGGCGACAGCCCGTTCCCGCGGGTATTTGCCAACATCTCCCCCTTGGGCAACGAGGTGCCAACCTACGAGTTCGCCTACACCGACGAGCGTTCCTATCAGGTGCGCTATGACTACAATTTTGCCGCCATGGGCGTGCCGGGGCTGACGGCAACGGTGCGCTACATCACCGGCAACAATGTCGATACCGGGCAGGGCTACGAGGGCCGTGACCGGGAGCGCGACCTGGATATCGGCTATGCGGTGCAGAGTGGGGTGTTGAAAGGCCTGGGCATTCGCGTGAGAAATGCCATGGCACGGTCCAACTACCGCAGTGATATCGACGAGAATCGCTTGACCCTGGTGTACACCTGGCAGTTGTTGTGAAAACCCAGCTGCCATCTTTTGTCACTGAGCCGCATTTGCACCCAGAGGGTAGAGGGGGTTAGCTTTCACGCGTCATCCTCTCAGGAAATCCCGCCTTGGACTCATTGACCCAAGCCGTACTCGGCGCCGCCCTACAGGGCACTGTGCTCGGTCGCATCCAGGGCCGCCGAGCGCTGCTGTACGGCGCAGCGCTGGCCACACTGCCCGACCTGGACGTGGTCATCCGCTACGCCGACCCGGTGTCGCAGATGACCTACCACCGGGGGTTCTCCCACTCCCTTTTCGTCCTGACCGGGCTGGCGCTGCTGCTGGCCTGGTGCGTCAACCGGTGCTGGCCAGGCAAAGGCTATACCGTGCCGCGCCGTTCCTGGCGTTCTGGCTGGTGCTGGTCACGCACCCGGTGCTGGACGCCTTTACCGTGTATGGCACGCAACTGTTCTGGCCGTTGGCGCTGACCCCGCAAAGCTGGGCTGCGGTGTTCATCATCGACCCTGTCTACACCGTGCCGCTGCTGGCGGCAGTGATCTACACCCTCGCCAAGGGCGTGACGGGCACTGCGGTGCGGCTGCTGACCCTGGCACTGGTTTTCAGTACGGCCTACCTCGGCTTTGGCCTGGCTGGGCGCATGCAGGCGGAGCAACGCTTTCAGGCCGCGTTGGACCAGCAGGGCATCACGGTCAGCGACGTACGTGCCGTGCCGATTGCCTTCAACAGCCTGATCTGGCGCGTGCTGGCCAAGATGCCGGACGGCGACTACTACGAAGGTGTCAGCAGTGGGTTCGACCAGCAACCGCCAGAAATGCAGCGCCTGCCACGCAACCTTGAGCTGGCCGCTGCGCTTGCTGGTGCGCCTTTGCATCAGCGCCTGCGCTGGTTCACTGATGACTGGTTGCGCTATGACGAAATCGACGGGGCGCTGGTGGTGACCGACCTGCGCATGGGCATCCCCGGCAACTACACCTTCCGCTTCAACATGGCCCACCGTGACAGCCAGGGGCACTGGATTGCCGACACGCCCACGGCGTGGCGAGGGGCAGGGGTGGCATCGATGTTCAACGGGCATGACCTGGGCTTGATCTGGCGGCGTATCGTCGATCAGCAACCCCCATTGCCACTGGCTGAGTGGACTTCGCGCTACCTGGGGCCGGCTGCAGTACCGCCCCGGGGCGATTAAACGAAGATTCTGTTTACCGCCGCAGCCCCCATTTTGCGGGGGAAATCGGGTACAGGGCACAGCTATTTTGCGGCTTGGTGGAATTCTTAGTAGCTTATCGTCGCCAAAGCGCTCAATATGCCACTGCAGGGGCTGGTTGTTTGATAAGGCCCTCGTTGTAATTTCACGTAAAACGCATCAAATAAGCCATCGAGGGCTCAGAGCATGTCCAACAGACAAACCGGTACAGTTAAATGGTTCAACGATGAAAAAGGGTTCGGCTTCATTACCCCAGCGGGTGGTGGCGACGACCTCTTCGTTCATTTCAAAGCCATTGAATCGGACGGCTTCAAGTCGCTGAAAGAAGGCCAGACTGTTAGCTTTGTTGCCGAAAAAGGGCAAAAAGGCATGCAGGCCGCCCAAGTGCGACCTGAGTAAGACACGCACCCGCCGGCTCGGCGTTCGAACAGGTGCTTGCAACCTTGCGGGTTGACCTGGGTGCTTGATCGAACGGCGTGAAGCCTGGCAATTGTGTGGCGTGTAAAGAAAAGCTCCGTATCGAAAGATAGGGAGCTTTTTTTGTATCTGCCGCAGCGCGGTAGAGCCGCCAAGCGGCTTTGCGGCCCCTTGGCTTCAATCAAACGGCTGCCATCAATTGCGCGCCAGTCGCCCACTCACGTAGTGCGCCACGTCATTGAAGCCTGGCGTCGAGGCATGGCCCGGCGTTACCAGCGAATCGATGAACGCTTCATCCTCCGCCGTGATCTTCACGTCCAGTGCGCCGGCATAGGTGTCCCATTGTGCTTCGGTGCGCGGCCCGACAATGGCCGAACTCACCAATTGGTTATTAAGTACCCAGGCAATCGCGAACTCGACGATGCCCACGCCCTTGGCTTCGACATACGCCTGGATCTGGCGGGCGATGGCCAATGATTCCTGGCGCCATTCCACTTCCATGATCCGCTTGTCCTGGCGCCCGGCACGGCTGCTGGCATCTGGCACCGAGCCGGGTGCGTACTTGCCGCTGAGCACACCGCGGGCCAAGGGGCTGAACGGCACCACGCCCAGGCCATGGTAAGCCGCAGCGGTCAGCTGTTCGGGCTCTGCCTGGCGGTTGACGATGTTGTACAGCGGTTGGCTCACCACCGGTTTGGCCACGCCCAGTCGCTCGGCCAGGTGGCACAGCTCGGCAATGCGCCAGCCGCGGAAGTTGGACACGCCCCAATAGCGGATCTTGCCTTGGCGCAGCAGGTCGCCGATGGCTTGCACGGTTTCTTCCAGCGGTACCTTGTGGTCTTCGCGGTGCAGGTAGTAAACGTCGAGGTAGTCCAGGTCCATGCGCGTGAGCGTCGCGTCGATGGCATTGAAGATGTGCTTGCGCGAAAGCCCGCTGCGGTTGGGCAGGCCGTCGGCCGGGCCAAAGCCGACCTTGGACGCCACTATCCAGTCCTGGCGATGGCGAGCCACGGCTTCACCGACGATTTCTTCCGAACGCCCGCTGTTGTAGACATCGGCGGTGTCGATGAAGTTGATGCCCTGGTCCCAGGCTTTTTCGATGATCCGCAGTGAGTCCTCGGTGCTGGTCTGCTCGCCGAACATCATGCTGCCCAGGGTAAGGGCGGAAACCTGCAGGCCACTCTGGCCAAGGGGACGGTAGATCATGCGGTTGAGTCCTTTGCAGTGGGCTTGTCTGCCTGTTTTACACACAACCGCACGCCATTGAAAGCCCGCCACAGTGGCTGACACACCTGTGTCATGCCTGCATCAGCTGTGCCATGGCTGCTGCATGTGCAGGCCTCAGCCATTGCCCGGCCGTTTGGCTAGCAACCGCTCTGTAATACCTGTTTCGAGGGTGCCGGGTGATGCTGGCACAGCCGTTGCTCTGTCTGTTATCGACGCCTGATGCGGTGTCGCCATAACAAGAACGGAGAACCGACCATGAACCGAACAGGCCCGTACCGCCGGCCCCTTCCGCACGCCTTGGGCTGCCTGGCCCTTGCCTTGGCGTGCTGCGCAACCGCTTTTGCTGCAGAAGTGGATGGCAAGCGGATCATCCAGGCCGACCAGGAACCTGGCAACTGGATGAGCCACGGCCGTACCTACGATGAACAACGCTTCAGCCCGCTCAAGGCCATCAACCAGGACAACGTCAATCAATTGGGCCTGGCTTGGAGCTATAAGCTCGACCTGGACCGGGGTGTAGAAGCCACGCCTATCGTGGTCGATGGGGTGATGTACACCACGGGGCCGTTTTCCGTGGTGTATGCCTTGGATGCCCGCAACGGCAAGCTGCTGTGGAAATACGACCCGCAGTCAGACCGCAATCGCGCCGGTGAGGCGTGCTGTGATGCGGTAAACCGCGGCGTGGCCGTGTGGCAGGGCAAGGTCTACGTCGGCGTGCTGGACGGGCGCCTGGAGGCGATCGATGCCAAGACAGGCCAGCGCGTGTGGTCGGTGGACACCCGCGACGACCATAAGCGCAGTTACACCATCACCGGTGCGCCGCGGGTGGTCAATGGCAAGGTCATCATTGGCAACGGTGGGGCGGAATTTGGTGTGCGTGGCTATGTGACGGCCTATGACGCCGAAACCGGCAAGCAGGCCTGGCGCTTCTTCACCGTGCCGGGTGACCCCAAGCTGCCGCCTGAAGACAAGGCCATGGAGATTGCCAGCAAGACCTGGCACGGCGATGCCTTCGTCGAGTGGGGCGGCGGCGGCACGGCCTGGGATTCATTCGCCTACGACCCTGAGCTGAACCTGTTGTACATCGGCGTTGGCAACGGCTCGATGTGGGACCCTAAATGGCGCAGCCAGGCCAAAGGCGACAACCTGTTCCTGTCGTCGATTGTCGCCGTCAATGCCGATACGGGCGAATACGCCTGGCACTACCAGACCACCCCCGGTGATGCCTGGGACTTCACCGCCACCCAGCACATGATCCTCGCCGAGCTGCCGATCAACGGCAAACAACGCAAGGTGCTGATGCAGGCGCCCAAGAATGGCTTCTTCTATGTGCTCGACCGGGCCACCGGCGAGTTGCTGTCCGCGAAGAATATCGTGCCGGTGAACTGGGCCAAGGGCATCGACATGAAAACCGGGCGGCCGATTCTCGACGATGAGGCAGCGGCCTACTGGAAGGACGGCAAGCGCAAGCTGGTGACCCCGGCATTCTGGGGTGCGCATGACTGGCACCCAATGTCGTACAACCCCAACACCGGCCTGGTGTATATCCCGGCGCATATCATGTCGGCCTATTACGAGCACATCCCCGAGGCGCCCAAGCGCAACCCGTTCAAAAGCGTGTACCAACTGGGCTTACGCACCGGCATGATGCCCGAGGGTGCCGATGGCCTGCTGGAGATGGCCAAGACCTGGTCCGGCAAGCTGATCGCCTGGGACCCGGTGAAACAGGCGCCGGCCTGGGAGGTGCCCTACATCACCATCTTCAACGGCGGCACCCTGAGCACCGCCGGCAACCTGGTGTTCGAGGGCAGCGCCGATGGCCGTGTGATCGCCTATGCCGCTGACACCGGCAAGAAGCTGTGGGAATCGCCCGCCGCCAGTGGCGTGATGGCAGCGCCGATCACCTATTCGGTCGATGGCGAGCAGTACGTCACCTTCATGGCCGGCTGGGGCGGGGCCTTCTCGACGTTTGCCGGGGCGTTGTCGTTGCGTGCCGGGGTACAGCCGTTCTCGCAAGTGCTGACCTACAAGATTGGCGGTACCGCCAAATTGCGTGAGCCAGCGCCGCCCGCCAATGCGCCCGAACCCCCACCCTTGACCGCCGACGCCAAGACTGTAGCCGCCGGTGCGGCCCTGTACGACGGCAACTGCTCACAGTGCCACGGCATCCATGCCGTCAGCGGCGGTGTACTGCCAGACCTGCGCAAACTCAGTGCTGATAAACACCAGATGTTCCTCGGCATCCTCTATGGCGGCCGCGTGCCGGATGGGATGCCGGCGTTTGCCGACAACCTCAAGCCCGAGCAAGTCGAGCAGGTGCACCAGTACCTCATCAAGCGTGCCCATGACCTGAAAAGCGAAGGCAACGCCTGGCAGCAATTCAGCGCCAAGCCGGCTGCCCAGCCGTCACTGGCCGACAACCCGTCACAGGAGTGAGATGACCATGACTGAAGCGATCTACCAGAACTACATCGACAACGCCTTCGTACCCAGCGAGGGGCTGATCGAGGTGTACAACCCGGCCAACGCGCAGTTACTGGGGCGTGTGCCGGAGTCGCCGGTCGAACAGGTGGAGCGGGCCATTGCTGCGGCACGCAACGCGCAAAAAGGCTGGGCAGCGAAACCTGCCATCGAACGCGCCGGCTACCTGCGCCAGATCGCCGCCAAGGTGCGTGCCAATGCCGACCGCTTAGCGCGCATCATCACCCAGGAAGGCGGCAAGGTGCCGGGGCTGGCGCAGGTCGAGGTGAACTTCACCGCCGACTACCTCGACTACATGGCGGAATGGGCGCGGCGCCTTGAAGGCGAGGTGCTGACCAGCGACCGCGCCAACGAGCACATTTTCCTGATGCGCAAGCCGCTGGGTGTGGTAGCTGGGATACTGCCCTGGAACTTCCCGTTCTTCCTCATCGCCCGCAAGATGGCGCCGGCGCTGCTCACGGGCAATACCATCGTGATCAAGCCCAGTGAAGAAACGCCCATCAATTGCTATGAATTCGCCAAGCTGGTGGCCGAGACCGACCTGCCAGCGGGGGTGTTCAACGTGGTCGGTGGCAAGGGGGCCAGCGTCGGCCATGGGCTGTCGAGCCATGCTGGTATCGACCTGGTCAGCTTTACTGGCAGCGTCGCTACGGGGGCACGGATCATGGCGGCGGCAGCGCCGAACATCACCAAGCTCAACCTTGAACTGGGCGGCAAGGCTCCGGCGATCGTGCTGGCGGACGCTGACCTGGACTTGGCGACGAAAGCCATAGTTGCCTCGCGGGTGATCAATACTGGCCAAGTGTGCAACTGCGCCGAGCGGGTGTATGTGGCGCGCAAGGTAGCCGACGCCTTCGTCGACAAGGTGGCCCAGGCCATGGCCGCGACCCGTTACGGCGACCCGTCGCGCCAGGCCGACCTGGACATGGGGCCACTGATCAACCAGGCCGGGCTCGACAAGGTAGCGCAGATGGTGCGCACGGCGGTCGGGCAGGGCGCCCAGTTGGTGACCGGCGGGCAGGTAGCGGACCTGGGGGCCGGGTTCCATTACCAGCCGACCGTGCTCGCGGGCTGCGCCGCCGACATGGAGATCATGCGCAAGGAAATTTTTGGGCCGGTGCTGCCGATCCAGGTGGTCGATGACCTGGACGAGGCGATTGCCTTGGCCAATGACAGCGAGTACGGGCTGACGTCTTCGCTGTACACCCGCGACCTGAACGCGGCATTGAAGGCTAGCCGCGAGATCGATTTTGGCGAGACCTACATCAACCGCGAGAACTTCGAGGCCATGCAGGGCTTCCATGCCGGGGCGCGCAAGTCCGGGATCGGCGGGGCGGATGGCAAGCACGGGTTGTATGAGTACACGCGTACGCAGGTGGTGTACATCCAGGGATAAGGGTTGGCTTTACTGGCCTCTTCGCGGGCAAGCCCGCTCCTACAGGTACACCACAGTTTTCAAGCCTGTGGACTTTCCTGTGGGAGTGGGCTTGCCCGCGAAGAGGCCGGTACAGTCACCCCAACTGGTTCGGCTGAACGATCCCGTACCGCTTCATTTTCCGATACAACGTCGACCGCGAAATCCCCGCAGCCTCTGCCGCCAGGCTCATGTTCCAGCGCTCTCGCTTCAAAACCTCCAGCAAGTGCCGCGCCTCGGCATCTTCGACCTGCTGTTCCAGCACTTTTGGCCTGGCAGGCACTGCACGGTTCAGTAGCTCCTCCGGCAAATCTGCCAGCTCAATGACCCCACCTTCCGCCAGCGCTACCGCCTGGCGCAACGTATTGAGCAACTGCCGCACGTTCCCCGGCCAGGCATACCCCAGCAAGCAACGCCGGGCCTCATCGCTCAAACGCAAACCAGCCCCTCCCGGCAACCCCGCCAACAACCGCTCGATCAATTCACGTCGGTCACTGCGCTCACGCAATGCCGGCAACGTCATACGCATGCCGCATAGCCGGTAGTAAAGGTCTTCGCGAAAGCCTTTATCGCCGATCATGGCTTGCAGGTCCTGGTGCGTCGCCGAAATCACCTGAATATCCAGCGTCACCGGCGCATCTGCGCCCAGTGGTACCAGTTCGCGTTCGGCAAGCACCCGCAGCAGGCGCGTTTGCAGGTGCGTTGGCATGTCGCCGATCTCATCCAGGAACAACGTGCCGCCATTGGCCTGCTCCAGTTTGCCTTTCATGCCCTTGCGATTGGCACCTGTAAAGCTGCCAGCGCGGTAGCCGAACAGTTCGCTTTCGATCAGCGACTCGGGTATCGCTGCACAGTTGAGCGCGACGAAGGGTTTGGCGTGGCGCTGGCTAGCCTGGTGCAAGGCACGGGCGAAGGCCTCCTTGCCAGTACCGGTTTCGCCGTTCAGCAAAATGGCGATGTCCTTGTCGAGCACCTTGCGCAGGCGTTTCACCCCCTGTTGCAACTGTGCATCCTCGCCGGCCAATTGCTCAAGCGTGGGGTAAGCCGCACGTGCGGGCAGGGGCCGCGGCGGCGTGGATTGGCGGTAACCGGCCGGTATGCGCAGGCCGACGTCCAGCAGATGCGCTTGCACATGCCCGTGCAATTGAGTGCCACGGGCTCCGCCGCGCGTAAGGTCGAGCAACTGGTCAATGTTGGCGGGCAGCAGTTGCTCGATCGCCACGCCCAACAGCGTGCCGGCATGCGCCAGGAAGGCCGCCCTATTGGCGCCGATCACCCGACCGCCTTCGTCCAGGGCCAGCAGTTGCTCGGCGGCAAGGTCGGAGAAATCATCACGCGGCTTGATGGCCAAGGTCAGGCAGTCGCGGTAGCGCTGGCGGAAATGGCTGTTCTCGATCAGCCGGGCGTACAGCGTCACCAACTGCAAGGTCAGGTGCTGGGCCTGCTTGGGGCCGTCGTTATAGAGGCAGGTCGCGTTGAGGCAGCCGAGCAGTTGGTTGTGGGCATCGAAGATCGGCGCGACCGAGCAACTGAGCCGGGCGTTGGTTGCCAGGAAGTGTTCCTGACGGTGGATGGTCAGCGCTTGCTGCGAGGCCAGTGCAGTGCCGATGCCGTTGGTACCGGCGATCGACTCGTCCCAGCGCGCGCCGACGATCAACCCGGAGCGGGTGTAACGCTGGTGGTCGGCTGGCAGGCGGGCATCAAGGGTGATGCCGTCGGCGTCGCTGAGCAGCACGGCGAAACCGGCATCCACCACACGCCTTGCCAGGCCACTGACGCCTTGGCTGGCGATGCTCAGGTAGGCCTCGTGTTGGGCCTGGTGCTGGCGGATTTCGGCAGCGCTGAGGATGTTGTCGACGTGGCGCAGCTCGGGGTCCAGGCGGTGCTGGGTGATGCTGCGGTACCAGGATTCGGCAATCACCGGTTCTGGCGTCAGGCCGCGCTCGGCGAAGTGGCAGTCGACGAAGGCGGCCAGTTCACTGGCGCGGGGTGAAGGGGTGTGCGCGGCCATGGGCGCTCCACGAAATGCTTGTTATTAGAGGTGGGGAAACCATAGCTGATTTTTTCCCGAAAAAGTCAGCCAATCAGCTTCAGCGCCTCGTCCAGCCGCAACGGCCGCTTCATCCGCTGCGACAGGTGCGCCATGGCATCCGAGTAGCCCTTGGCGATGACGGCCTCGACCTGCTCATCCACGCATTGCAGCGCGACGAAGTCGCCTTGCTCTGGCTGGCCGACATACTCGATGCGGTTCCAGTCCCGTGCATGCCCCAGGACTTCATAGGTGCGCCCATGCTGGTAGGTCCAGAAGAACGGCACATCTTCGTAGCGGCGCTGCTCGCCGAGCATGTTGGCCGCAGCGATCACGCCGTGTTGCTGGGCCAGGCGCCAGTGTTCGATGCGCACGGGCCGGCCAGCCAGGGGGAAGGTGGCGATATCGCCGGCGGCCCACAGCCCGGGTGCCGCACGCATTTCGGCATTGACCGGCAGCGATTTATCGTCGGCCAGCGCCACCCCTTGCACATAGGCCGTGGCAGGTTTGACCCCGGTGCCCAGCAATACCAATGGCGTCTGCAGCCGTTCACCGTTGGCCAGCAACACGGCCTCCACCTTACCCTGGCCTTCGAAACGTTCGACTTCGGTGGGGCCGTGAAAGACCACGCCTTTGCGTTCGTGCAGTTCGCGAATGCTGCGCCCGATACGTTCACCCAATTGTTTGGCCAACGGCACCTCATGGCGGGTGACCAGGTGCACCTGCAGGCCGTACTTGCGCAGTGCAGCGGCGGCCTCCAGGCCGATGAAACCGTCGCCGACGATCACCACCGGCTGCCCGGGTTCTGCGGCGTCGAGCAACAGCGCGGCGTCCTCACGTGAGCGCAGGGTGAATACACCCGGCAGGTCTGCCCCGGGGAGCGGTGGGCGTTGCGCTTTACCGCCTGTTGCCAGTAGGCAAGCGTCATAGTCGATGTGCTGGCCGTCGGCAAGGATGATCTGGCGTTTCTCGCTGTTGAGTGTGCGGACCTTGCCGTGCTGACGGATCAGGTGGCCTTTGCGCAAGTCATCCGCTTCGAGCAGGGCAGGGACTTCATCAGGTGGCATTTGCCCAGCAATGACGAATTTACTGAGCGCGGTCCGGTCGTAGGCTGGCTGGTGTTCTTGGTCGAGCCAGACCAGACGACCGGCGAAACCGTGCTGCAGCAAGGTAGCGACGGCGGCACTGCCGGCGGCGCCGGCACCGACTACCACGAAACAACGGGCATCGCTGTGCCGCGGGGGCTCGGCCTTGGCCAGGGGTTGGTCATCCACCCACACCTCATCACCTTTGACCCACGCACGGTAGCGGCGCAGGTCGGCCAGTGCCGGCGGTTCGCACACCGCACCTTCGTCCACGGCAAACGCCGCCTTGTGCCATGGGCAGACCAGCAGCCCCGAGCAGATCACGCCCTCTTCGAGCGGGGCGCCAGCGTGCGGGCAGTTGGCCTGGTAAGCATGCACCAGGTCGCCCTGGCGGATCAGGATGAGTTCTTCACTGCCGGCCTGCACACGCAGGGGGCGGTTGGGATCGAGCTGATCGAGGCGGGCCACGGCGTGCTGGGTCATGGGGGTTCTCCAAAGGGGCCTTTGGAACCATTTGACGCCTGTGGTGATGAGTTGCTGACCCGAGCCGACGATCGGGGGCATTGCCCTGTAGGAGCAGCCTTGTGCTGCGAAGAGGCCGGTGACAGCAGCGAAGATTCGCTATGTTTTCACCGGCCTCTTCGCAGCACAAGGCTGCTCCTACACAGGCGTCCTAGTTGGCCTTGGCTGTGGCCAACGCCCCTGCGCGCGTTACCCGCAGCGCCACCAGGCTACCGACCACGATCAATGCCGCCAACGAATACAGCGCAGCATCGGTCGAGCCGGTCTGGTCCTTGATGAAACCCACAAGGTACGGGCTGAGGAAGCCGGCCATCTGGCCCACAGAGTTGATCAGCGCAAGGCCGGCCACGGCCGCACCTGCGCTGAGCAGGGCGGTAGGCATTGGCCAGAACATCGGCAGGCCGGTGAGGGCGCCCATGGTGGCGATCGACAGGCCAAGGATGGCGATGGTCGGGTTGCCGGCGAAGTTGACCGCAATCAACAGGCCAATGGCGCCCATCAACATCGGCACCACCAAGTGCCAGCGACGTTCGTTGCGCCGGTCTGCCGAACGCCCGCAGACGATCATGAACACACCCGCCAGCAGATACGGAATGGCGCTCAGCCAGCCAATCAGCAAAGGGTTGTCGAAGCCCATGTTCTTGATGATCGACGGCAGCCAGAAGTTGATCGCGTACACACCGCTCTGGATGCAGAAGTAGACGAAGCCGAACGTCCAGATCAACGGGTTGGTCAACACCGCGAGCACGCCGTCACCGGTGGTGGCGGGTTTACTCGCGGCATCGGCCTTCAGGTCGGCTTCGATCAATTGGCGTTCGGCCGGGCTCAGCCAGGCGGCTTTCTGGTAGCCGTCGCTGAGCAGTCGGATTGCCAGGCAACCCAGCACGACGGTGGGCAGGCCCTGAATCAGGAACAGCCATTGCCAGCCGGCAAGGCCATGCTGGCCGGCGGCGAAATGTTCGAGGATCCAGCCGGAAAACGGCCCGCCCAACAGCCCCGACACCGGGATCGCCGACATGAACAAGGCCATGATGCCGCCGCGACGGGCAGCCGGGAACCAGCGCGAGAGGTACAGCACCACGCCAGGGAAGAAGCCGGCTTCAGCCGCGCCGGTCAGCAGGCGCAGGGTGTAGAACTCGGTGGGGGTGGTGACGAACAGCAGGCAGGTCGAGAGGCTGCCCCAGGCGATCATCATCAGCGCGATCCAGCGCCGTGGGCCGAAGCGGTTGAGCGCCAGGTTGCTCGGCAGGCCGCAGAGGACGTAGCCGATGAAGAAGATACCGGCGCCAAGGCCGTATACCGTTTCGCTGAATTTAAGCGCGTCGAGCATCTGCAGCTTGGCAAAGCCGACGTTGACGCGGTCCAGGTAGTTGAACAGGTAGCAGATGAAAATGAACGGAATCAGCCGCAAGGTGATGCGCCGGTACAGCGCATTGCGGGTGGTGTCCGTGCCTTGGTCAGGGGCGGGGCTGTGTGCCATGATCGGGTTCTCTGTTGTTATGGTTGTCACCGCGTCGCCTGTTCCGGCGCTCGCCCTGACGAGTCTCGGGGACAGCGGCGTGCCTGTCTTTGTGCTTTTGCACAGCGATTGACCAGGGGCGCTGTGCCCGGGACCAAAGCCTACCACCCTAAGGACCCTTGAATGTTCGAACTCGACCATGACCTGGCGCAGGATATCGTTGATCGGGCGATGGCCATTTTGCCGTGCAACGTCAATGTCATGGACAGCCAGGGGTTGATCCTGGGCAGTGGCGAGCCGGAGCGCATCAACACCCGCCACGAAGGCGCGCAACTGGTGCTGGCCAACGGCCGGATTGTCGAGCTCGACGTGGACGCGGCCAAGTGCCTCAAAGGCGTGCAGCCTGGGGTGAACCTGCCATTGATGCTCGATGGCCGGCTGATGGGGGTGTTGGGCCTGACCGGCGACCCGCAGCAGCTGCGCACCTATGGCGAACTGGTGCGCATGACTGCTGAAATGCTCCTGGCCCAGCGCCACCTGCAGGTTGAACAGCAATGGCGGCGGCAACGCTGCGACGACCTGCTGGCCTTGCTGTTAGGCGGCAGCGGCGATTCGCCTCGGCTGCTCGATGAAGCCCGTCAGCTCGGCCTGAAGCCGCAACTGCCAAGGGTACCTTGCCTGTTCGAGCTGGAATCAGGGCCGCCTGCCGAAGCCCTGTCGTCCTGGCTGATGAGCCGTTACCCGGACAGCTGGTGCGTCAGTCCCGCACGGCAATCGCTGCTGTGGTGTCGCCCGGCGGGTCTGGTGCTGGACGAAGCGCGGTTGCTGGAGCGCCTCGAGCGTCACGGCTGGCAGGTTGAGCGCTTGGCCCTGGGGTGCGTGGCGCAAAGCCTGGAACAACTGCGCCGTGGTTATCGCCGGGTGCGCGACCTGCTGGCTTATGGGCAAGAGGTGCTGCCGGCCGAGCGCCTGCTCAGCCTTGAGCGGTACCGGCTACCGGCCTTGCTGTGGCGGCATCGCAATGACGATGCGCTGGATGAGCTGCTGCAACCGCTGCAACGCATCCGCGCCAAGGACGCCAGTGGTCAGCTGATTACGACCTTGCGCGCCTGGTGTGCCCATGATGGCCAGAGCCAGGCCTGTGCCGACGCCTTGGGCATTCACCGCAACAGCCTGCGCTACCGGCTGGAGCGGATCGCCGAACTGGGCGAGGTCGACCCCTTGCGGATGGAGGGTATGCTCAGCCTGTACCTGGGGTTGCAGTTGTTGCGAGCTGAGTGAAGCGCTGGCCGAAGGCATTTGCCCAAACAACGCCTCCGCCGTCTTGTGCATTTGACCGAGGCCACCTTGCCAGGCAACTGTCAGCATGCCGCTCATCTGGACAGGAGAATCCCCATGAAGATCGTCATCGCCCCCGACTCGTTCAAGGACAGCCTCGACGCTGCCGGTGTCGCCCGCGCTATTGCCACCGGCCTGGCCGAGGTGTGGCCTGATGCCGAGCTCGTCGAATGCCCCATGGCCGACGGCGGTGAAGGCACCATGGACGCCATCTTGGCCGCCAGCCAGGGCGAATTACGCCGCCTGGCTGTGCGTGGGCCGTTGGGGCACAGCGTCGAGGCCGGCTGGGGTTGGCTGCCGCAGAGCCGCACGGCGATCATCGAAATGGCCCAGGCCAGCGGCCTGCAATTGGTGCCCACCCAGCAGCGTGATGCCTGCCGCAGCAGCACCTGGGGCACGGGCGAACTGATCGCCGCCGCCTTGGCTGCGGGTGCCCGCCGCATTGTCTTGGCCATTGGCGGCAGCGCGACCAATGACGGCGGCAGTGGCATGCTGCGCGCCCTGGGGCTGCGGCTGCTGGATGCCGAGGGGCAAGCACTGGACGAAGGGGGGCTGGCCCTGGCAAAGCTGGCACGTATCGATGCCAGCGACCTCGACCCTCGGCTGGCCGAGGTCCAGGTCGAGGTTGCTGCCGACGTCGACAACCCACTGTGCGGTGCCAATGGCGCTTCGGCGATCTTCGGCCCGCAGAAGGGGGCAAACCCGCAGCAAGTACAAGCACTGGACCAGGCACTGGGGCACTTTGCTGATCACTGCGCGCAACTGCTGGGTGAGGACGTGCGTGACTTCCCGGGCTGCGGCGCTGCAGGCGGCATGGGCTTTGCGGCCAAGGCGTTCATGGGCGCGCAGTTCCGCCCTGGCGTCGAGGTGGTGGCAGAGCTGGCCGGCCTGGACGCGCTGGTACAAGGCGCCGACCTGGTGCTGACCGGCGAGGGGCGTTTCGATGCCCAGACTCTGCGTGGCAAGACGCCAATGGGCGTGGCCCGGGTCGCCAAGCGCCATGGTGTACCGGTGGTGGTGCTGGCGGGCACGCTGGGGGAGGGGTATCAACAGTTGTATGGCCACGGCATCGACGCGGCCTTTGCGTTGGCCAGCGGGCCGATGAGCCTGGAGCAGGCGTGCGCCAACGCCCGCGAGCTGCTGCAGGCGCGCGCCGGTGATATCGCCCGGCTGTGGCGCTGCGCGGTGTAAGCGCGGTCAGAGATTTCCGTGTAAGTGCAACTAGCGTGGGGGCTGCTTTGCAGCCCTTTCGCGCCCTAAGGCCGCGCCTACACGTCCATGCCGAAGTTATGAGACTTGGCAAATATGGAAATTATCTTTGTTTGATATCTCGCCATAAACAAAGGCCGAATCGCTGATTTTGATCAGAAAAGCGCTACATACAACACACGCAAAAGGCTCTATTTCGGCCCAGTAATACCGTCCGACTCTCACCGCTACTTACTATTAAGTATTTTACTTAACCCCCGTCGCTCGCCAATTCTCTGCACTGTTTATTCGAGAGGGCGAGTCGATGTTAGTTCATGGCGATAAGGATTTCGGCGTGTTGAAGGATGCCGAGGGCGAACTTCAACAGCAGGTCGGGCGCGTGCCCGATGCCGCATTTTATGAACGCAAGTTGCAAGCAGTCTGGACGCGTGCGCAACACAGTACCCATTACGCAGGGATTGGCCCCTACAGCTTCACAGCGTTCCAGCAATTGCCGCTGACCGCCAAGGCCGCGCTGAAAAGCCAACCCTTGGCGTTTTGCACCGTAGCCCTTGGCGATGCGGCCAAGTACTACGCCACCACCGGCACCACCGGCGAGCCAACCCCAACCCCGCGCCTGAAACACGACATCATTTGGAATGCCGTCAGCGTCGCCAGCCACTGGCGAGCGGTGCTGCAGCCCGGGGCGCGGGTGGCCAACCTGATGCCATCGGACATCGTGCCGGTCGGCGACCTGATCGCTAACGTCTGCGAATACCTCGACGTGTCGCATGTACGGCTCTATCCCTTTACCACCGGCATCACCGACTGGGAACGGGTGTGCACGACCTTCGACACCTACCGGCCCACGGTGCTGTTCATCGCCCCCGGCGTACTGGTGCAACTGACCCGCTACCTCAAGCAGCGGGAGCTGCTCGACACGTTTGCCCAGTCGGTGCGCACGATCATGCTGCTGGGCGAGGTCAACACCCAGCCGTTTCGTGACCGTTTGGCCCGCGGGTGGCACTGCGAGGTACACGACGCCAGTTATGGCAGTACCGAGACCGGCACGCTGGCAGCCGTAGGCGGGGACCTGCAGATGCGCCTGGCCACGGCCACCAATTATTTCGAGCTGCTGTTGCCGGACGGCAGGCTGGTAACGCCCGCCGAAGGCCTGACAGGCCGCCTCGTCGTCACCCCGCTGAACCTGTACGCGCGCCCGTTACTGCGGCTGGACACTGGCGACAGCGTCACCCTTACCGCGCCGTGGCAAGCCGGGCGGAGCAGCCCCAGCCTGTTGGTCAATGGCCGCGACAGCGACAGCATCGCGGTGGCCGGGGTGGACCTTGAGATTCGCGCCGTCGAAGAGGTGGTCTACGGCGCCTGCGACGCCACCGGCTATGTGATCGAAATCGACCGCCAGAACGACAGCGCCGCGTTGATCCTTGAGCGTGACGTGCATTGGGACAACGCCCAGGAAGGCCCATTGCAAGCGCAGCTGCTGGCACGTTCCGAGCAACTGATGGGGCTGCGCTGGAGCCGTGTGTTGTTCGTCAACAACTTGTCGGCCATCAACAAGAGCGGTGGCTCGCAAAAAAGCTGGAAGAAGACCAACCTGCGCTTCGTGGGGGGCAAGCAATGACCACGTCACCCCTTGCCCAAGGGCACGGCCTGGGCAACGGCCAGCCTGACTTGTGGTGCACGTACGCCGCGATCCGCAGCCTGGCCTGGGTCGAGCGCCTCGACAGCGTCGATACGCCGGCCCTGCACAGCTATATCCAGTCCCGGCGTAACCGCGACGGGGGGTTCGCCTGGAGCAAGGGCATGCCATCCGACGCCTGGGCGACTTTTTATTGCACCGAAACCCTCAAGGACCTGGGTATCGCCATCGACCATGGCGCCCAAACCGCCGATTGGCTGCAAACGCTGTTCGACGGTGATGCCTACGCCATGTGCCCCGGGCAGACGGCGGATGTCTGGGCCACCCACTATGCCGTGCGCACGTTAATCGAGGTGTGCCAGGGGCAAGTGGCCGATGCCCCGGCGTTGTACGCCTGGCTGGAAGGGCTGCAGTGCAGCAATGGCGGCCTCAGTTGGTCGGCGGACTTTGCCCGGCGCAATTTGGCTGACACCCGAGCCTGCTTCTACGGCGTGATGGCCGCGCGAGCCCTGGCCCATCAAGGGCTGCCAGCACCGCGGTGGGACCTGCCGCGGTTGATTGCCTGGTTGCAGGCGCAGCAGGTGGAAAGCGGCGGCTTTCGCTTCAGCGAGGCTGCCGAGCAGCCGTGCCTGTGGGCGACCTACCGCGCCACGGCGAGCCTTGCGGCATTGCATGCGCAGCCCTTGGCGCGCCACGCGTGTATCGCCTGGATCGACGCACTGCGTCGGCCCAGTGGCGCTTTCGTGCGTTGGCAGGGCTATGACGGCGAGGACGTCTGGGCCGCTTTTTGCGCGGTGGGCTCGCTCAAGGCGTTGGGAGAGCCGGTGGCCCACCTGGCAGATGACATTGCACGGTTCATCGCGACCTTGGCGCTGCCTCAGGGTGGCTACACCTATCGGCAAGTCGACAGCGCGGCGGATGTGCTGAGCACAGCGGCTGCCGTGCTTGGCGATCAGCTGAGCGCTGCGCAGCGGGCGGCAGCGCTGCACTGGATCGAAGGCTGCCAGATGCCTAACGAGCCTGGGCTCATGTACATGCCAGGGCGGGGCGCCGAAGTCCGCTGCACCAATTGGGGCCTGGCGGCGGGCGCCTTCGCCGGCCAGCCAGCGGCGCGCAAGGCGGTCGGGCACTGGCTGGCCTCGTTGCAGAACCCCGATGGTGGCTTCGGGTTCTGGGAGGGACGCGGGTCGGACCTGGTGTCCACGGCGTCTGCGGTGGCGATCCTCCAGCAACTGGGCAACAACGCTGGGGTCGACCTTGTGGCGCTGGAGGCCTTTGTGGCCAGTTGCGCTCAACAAGGTGGGCACGCCGCCTACCCACGAGGGCAGGCGTCCTTGCGTGCCAGCCTGCAAGCCTTGATCTGCCTGCACCATGTGGGCTGGGATGTGCGCGAGCAGGCAAACGAACTGCTGGTTGCACACAAGGTGCGCCAGGGCGGCTTCGCCAACCTCGGGCAGCGCATCCCTGATTTGCTCAGCACCTACCAAGCCGTGGCATTTGGCGCCGCGCAGGGGTTGCCGGTCGACCGCGCGCACCTGCAGTTCTTTCTCGACAAAGTGCGCAGCGGCCAAGGCCATGCCTGGTCGCCGCTGTACCTGGAGGGCCACGACGCACTGTCCGATTGCCTCGGCCGCTTGTTGCAGGGGTTTGCCGAAGGCAAGCGTCAGCACCTGCCCAACCTGCAACTGTCGTGAGGAGCAGGCATGCCAACCATTACTGTTACCTGCGCACCACTGCAGCCCCTCGAGCGCAAGCGCCTGGCCCTGGCGTTCACCCGTCTGCTGAAAGCGCAGGGCGCCGATACCGCGCATTGCATGGTGTTTTTCAACCCGCTGGAACCGGGGTGTGTGTTCAGCGCCGGCATGCCATTGCCGACCGCGGATGGCAACGGTGTGGCGTTGCAGTTCTACCTGCGCATCACCCTGTCGGTGGCGCGCGACGGGCTGGCCCATGCGGCCTTGGCCGAAGGCCTGCACCGTTGCCTGGTGAGTCACTACCCGAACGCTTTCATCTATTTGCAGTTTGATCCGATCCTGCCAGAACACGTGTTCTACAGCGCGGGAACGGCATTGATCAATGCCCACCATCAACAAGGAAAACCAGGCGCGTGAGCAACCTTTCTATTGAGCAGCAGATTCGTCAGGCACTGGCGCAACTACTCGGCGACGAGGTCAACGCCATCGATAAGCGCGACAGCTTCCGCGATTTTCTAGGCGAACGCTTCGACAGCCTGATGGCCGTCGAAGTCATCACCGCCATTGAAGGCTGTTTCGCCATCGAAGTGGATTACCTGAGTGACGACGTTCGCTACTGGTTTGAAACACTGGAAAAGATGGAGCAGTTCGTCGCCCAGAAACGCGAAGACCAATTGACCCTGCAGGCCACCCCGTGAGCGGCGATCATCTGTTCACCACGTCGGGCTCCACCGGCGCGCCACGCCACTGGCTACGCAGCCACGCGCAAATGGTCGACGAGGCCGCGCTGATTCTCGGCCGCTGGGCGGCTGACGCGACCGAGGTCCTGTCGTTCGCGCCGAGCTGCCACAGCTACGGGATGATCCTGGGCGAGGTCGGTGCGCAATGGCTGAGCGCGCGGTTGCAGGCCTGCTCGTTGGAACAGCAGCAGTTACCGCAACTCGATGGCGACGGGCCCTGTGTGATCCTCGCCATTGCCAGTACCTGGCGGCTCTTGCCTGCACTGCTGGCGCGCCTGTCAGCACGGCGTTCGGTACTGGTGGTGCACAGCGCATCGCTGTTGCCACCGGACGCGTTGGCCACCGTGCACCGCTTTGCAGGGCCGCAGGTGCGCTTCATCGAGCTGCTGGGTGCCACCGAAACCGGCGCCATGGCCTATCGCGCGCTGGATGCGCAAAGTACCGCAGAGCAACCGTGGACGCTGCTGAGCGATGTCGAGTTGCTGAGCCCGATCGGCGCTGCCGGCCCGCTAGACGTCAGCAGCCCACGTATCGCGCGGGAGCAGGGCGCTGCAACCCCGGCACACCATCACCGTTGCGATGACCTGGTGCTGCCATTGGACGCGCGACGCTTTCAATGGCTGGGCCGGGCCAGCAGCCTGATCAAGGTCAACGGGGTTCGGCTCGACCTGGCGCGCCTGGCCTGCGAGCTCGGCCAACGCCTGCAGTGCCCGAACCTGACCTGCGTGCCGGTGCGCGATGGGTTGCGCGCCGAAGCGTTCGAAGTGCTGTTCAGTTCGCCAACGTTGACCGAGCAGGCCGTGCGCGAAGCGCTCACGCACTGGCCTGCGCACCAACCGCGACCGGTCGCCGTGCGCCGGGTCGCACACCTGCCGCTGTCTACCACCGGCAAGCCCCAACCGTGGGCCGCCTCATTAACTGTCAAGGAATACACCCATGAGCCACGCTGATACCCAGGGCACCATCGCCCATTACCTGAACCACTGCGGTGCGCCGCTGACCAGTGGCCGCGAACAGCCCGAATACCTCGGCCTAAGCCTGCGCAAGCGCCTCGAACTGCTGGAACGCAGCCCTGCACTGGCGGCTGATTGGGCTGCACAGTATGAGGCCTGGCGCGATCACGCCGACAGCCACTATCGCTGCCTGACCAGCACCCGCCCAGTTGAGGCGCCGTGGGTCCGGCTGGGGGTGAAGGACACCGTGGACGTCGCCGGCCTACCGACCCGCCTGGGGCTGCGCAGCTACCGTCACTACCCGCAACGCAGCGCCGAGGCGCTGAGCCACCTCGACCCGCGTATCGCGCTGACCAGCAAGGTGGCGACCACCGAGCTGAACATCGCGTTCGGCGCAGGCTGCCGCAACCCGCATTTCCCGACCATCGACCCGTCGGGTTCCAGCACCGGGTCTGCGGTTTCCGTGGCTGCAGGCCTGTGCGACATCTCGTTGGGTACCGATGTGCTGGGCTCGGTGCGTTGGCCGGCGTCCCACTGTGGCATGGTCGGCTTGCGCATGACCCACAAGGCCGCCAGCCTGGCCGGAGTATTCCCGCTGTCGCCACGCATGGACGCCTTGGGTTGGGTGACCCGCAGCGCCGACGACCTTGCCCTGCTGCTGCCGATGCTGGGCTTGGGGCCGTTGCTGGGCGATCAGCAACCGCTCAAGCAGCAGTACCGTGTCGGCGTGCTTGAACACGCGCTCGACCCTGCGCTGACCAGCGCACCAATGCTCGACATGTTGAGCCAGGCCCGTATTGCACTGGCCGACCTGGGCATGGCCCCGCGTGAAGTGGCCATGCCCGACCTGTGGGCCTGCCGTGGCGATGCCTGGCAGCTGTGCGCGCGCGACGCTTGGCTGGCATCTGCGGCCTGGGCGCGACGCTTCGACTGCGAACTGCATTGGTCAACGCTTAGCGCGCTCAAGGTAGGTGAAGGGGTAAGCGACAGCGACTACTCGCGCATTCATGCCCGCATGGACGCCGTGCGGGCGGGTATCGATGCCTGGTTCGAGGCCGCCCAGGTGGATGTCGTTATTTTCCCGATGGACCCGAACCGGCCCTTCGACCGGCGCAGCCCACAACCAGGTGATTCGACCATTCCGTCACCGGACGATCACGACTACGCCCAGAAAATCGGTTTCACCCCTCTGGCCAGCTTCAGCGGCCTGCCGGCCATTACCGTGCCGATCGCCCTCAGCGCTGACGGCAAGGCGCCCCTGGCGATACAGATCATGGGCCGACGCGACAGCGAGCTGCAGTTGCTGGACATCGCCAAACGTGTGCAGGCGCTGATCGGCCTGCTGCCTACCCGTCGTCTTCAGGTGTAAGGGGCGAACCATGTGCGGAATTACAGGCTGGGTGGACTACACCCGCGACCTCGCGCAACAGCGCCAGGTGCTCGGCGCCATGACCGATACCCTGGCCTTGCGCGGGCCGGATGCCAGCGGCAGCTGGCAGCACCGCAACGCCTTGCTGGGGCATCGGCGCCTGGCCATCATCGACCTGAGCGGTGGCGTGCAGCCCATGACCTACCGCTTCGCCACGGGTGAAGACGTCGCGCTGGTGTACACCGGCGAGGTCTATAACCACCATGCCCTGCGTGAACGGTTGCGCCAGGCTGGGCATGTGTTTAAAACACGCAGCGACACCGAGGTGGTACTGCACGCCTACCTGGAGTGGGGCGAGCAGTGCTGCGACCACCTCAACGGCATGTTCGCCTTCGCCGTGTTCGATGGGCGCGATGGCCACTTTCTGCTGGTGCGTGATCGCTTGGGGGTCAAGCCGCTGTACTACGCCCGTCACCAGCAGGGGCTGCTGTTCGGCTCCGAGATCAAGGCGATTCTTGCCCACCCCGAGGTTGCCAGCACCCTGGACGCGGTAGGCCTGGTGGATGCCTTGAGCCTGTCCCGGGGCACCACCCGCACTGCCTTTCGCGGGGTCAGCGAATTGCCGCCGGGGCATCGGTTGTCCTGGCGGCCCCAGGGGCAGGTAAAGATCAGCCGCTACTGGCAGTTGCAACGCCGCGAGCATCAGGACGACCTGGCGACCACGGTCGAACGCACCCGCGAGCTGCTCGACAATGCCATGGGGGAGCAGTTGCATGCCGATGTGCCGGTTTGCTCGCTGCTGTCCGGTGGCCTGGACTCGACCCTGCTGACCGCCATGGCGCAACAGCGGTTAGCGGCCGAGCAGGGCGGGGCGGTGAATTCGTTCTCGGTGGATTTCGTCGGCCAGGCCGAGCAGTTTCAGGGTGATGCGTTTCGCCCCGAACGTGACCAGCCTTATGCCCTGGCGGCGGCCCAGTACATCGGCAGCCGGCACCAGACCATCCTCATCGACAACCGGGAGTTGGTGTCGGACCCGGCCCGCCTGGCGGTGTACCGCGCCAACGACAGCGCGGCCACCTTCGGCGACGTGGACACCTCGCTGTACCTGTTGTTCAAGGCGATCCGCGCGCATTCCACGGTGGCCATCTCCGGTGAGGCGGCAGATGAAGTGTTTGGCGGCTACGCCTGGTTCCGCGACCCGCAGGCCGTGGCCGCAGCGCGCTTCCCTTGGCTGTCGCGCATGCAACTGCTGCAGCCCGAGCTGATCAACCCTGAGTTCAACCGGGCCTGCGATTTTGCCCAGTATCAGGACAGCTGTTATCACCAGGCCCTGGACAGCGTCGAGCATCTGCCAGGGGACAGCCCGCAGGAACGGCGCATGCGCGAAATCTGCCACATGCACCTGCAGCGCTGGCTGCCGATTCTGCTCGATCGCAAGGACCGCCTGAGCATGGCCGCGAGCCTCGAGGTGCGGGTGCCGTTCACTGATCATTCACTGGTGGAGTACGTGTACAACGTGCCGTGGTCGATCAAGGGCAAGGATGGCGAGGAAAAATGGTTGCTCAAGCAGGCCGGCGCCGACCGGGTACCGCCTGCGGTGTTGCAACGGCGCAAAAGCCCGTACCCGACCTCGGCGAACCTGGCCTATGAGCGCTTTCTGCGCGAGCGCATTCGGCAGTTGCTGAAGGCGCCAGTCCGGCCCGTGTTCCAGGTCATCGACCACGGTCGGCTGGCCGCCGAGTTGCGCCAGCCCGAGGGCTATTTCAACTCGCAACTGCGGCGTAACAACCTGGAGACGGCCCTGGCGCTGGACACTTGGCTACGTGAGTACCGGTTGACGGTGTAGGGCTACAGGATCAGAGGGTTCTGCAGGGTGTCGCTGAAGCGCTTCGGCGCGCCCTGGTCGAGCATGGCGATGAAACTGCCCAGGGCCGGCGAAGCGTTCTGGATGTTCCAGTTCATGTACAGGCCCATGGTTGGGGTGGGCTGGTCCTTGATCGGGCGGATCGGGCGGAATTGCACGCGCTCACGCAGCGTCGAGTAAGCGATCGATTCCGGCACCAGGGCCACGCCGAAGCCACAGGCGACCAGGCCGATCAGGGTGTGGATCTGCGCCGCCTCCTGCACCACCTTGGGGTAGAAACCGGCCGACTCGCACAGGGCGATCAACTGGCTGTGGTAGCCACTGCCCAGGGCTTGCGGGGTGAAGACGAAGTCCTCTTCGGCAAAATCGCGCAGGTCGACCAGCGGCTGATGTGCCCTGGCGTGGTTGGCGGGCAGGGCCATGATGATCTGCTCGTTGAGCAACAGCCGCGACTCGATGGTATCGGGCGGCATCGGCAGCTTGCGCATGAAACCGATGTCGGCTTCGCCGGCCATCAAGGCCTTGGCCTGCGAGGCTGAGGGCATCTCGCGGATGGTCAGGCGTACATTGGGGTAGACCTCGCGGAACCTGCGCAAGGTCGTGAGCAGCGACTCGTAATACGCAATGGAGATGGCCGTGATGGTCAGCTTGCCGCAGATGCCTTCCGAGACATTGCGCGCGTATTCGATGCCTTGCTCCAGCTCTTTGAGCGTGCGGTAGGCGGTTTCCAGAAAGGCCATGCCAGCGGCAGTCAGTTTGACCCCGCGCTTGTTGCGCAGAAACAGGCTGAAGCCGAGCTTTTCTTCAAGGCGGTTGATCGCTTGGCTCAGGGGCGGCTGCGCCATGTGCAGGCGGATGGCGGCCTTGTGGAAGTGCAGTTCTTCGGCTACGGCGATGAACTGCCTGAGCAAACGTGTCTCGATCATTCTATGTTCCTTCATCGACTTGCCGGGGTGCCTGGCAGGCGCCACCCCTGCAAGGCGGCCATCATAGTGCGTGGCCACCGAGTGACAAAGCCTCGGTGATATCCCTGAGATATCAAAGTTGCATGCTTTTAATATTAAGTCATTGATTTTTTTATTGTTATCGTAAAAAAGGAGAATCGAAGGTGCCCTGCAATGCCAATCACAGACCCATTCAAGAACAAAGTCGCGATCATCACCGGTGCTGCCCAAGGGCTGGGCCTGGCTTACGCCATGGCACTGGCCGAGCGAGGCGCCCGCGTGGTCATCAGCGACCTGGGGACTGACCGGGCAGGCCAGGGCGAGGACCCGTCGGCACTGGCCCAGGCACTCGCGGCCCTGCAGGCCAAGGGCTACAACGCGATCGCCCATGCCGGGCAATTGGAAGACGAACGCGCCTGCCAACAATTGATCGAGCTGGCCATCGAGCAGTTTGGCGCACTGGATATCCTCATTCACAATGCAGGCTGGGTTGATTACCAGGGCATCGAAGCGCAGGAAGAAGCCTTTCTTCAGCGCGCGCTGGGCATCAGCGTGCACGCCCCGGTGTGGCTGGCCAAGCATGCCTGGAAGTACCTCAAGCATTCCGCCGCCCCGCGCGTGGTGCTGACCACCTCGGACCGCGCCATGTACCAGCGCTATTCGCAGCCGGGGCTGGTCGCCTACTCAGCCGGCAAGATGGCCCAGGTCGGCATCATGAACGCCTTGAGCATGGAAGGGATGGAGCACGGCATCCTGGTCAATGCCATCTCGCCCGTGGCCAAGACCCGCATGTGGGGCGTGACCCAGGCACCGGAAGAGCTCAAGCCCGAATGGGTCACCCCAGGGTTGTTGTACCTGGCCAGCTCGCTGTGCCGCGACACGGGCTACATCCTGCGTGCCAGCAACGGGCAGTTCACCGCCACCCGTTTCACCGAGAACAGCGGCGTCAGCTACCCACGCGACCTGGCGCGGGTACAGGCGGGCAACTTCAAGGAAGTGGCCGAACGCTGGAGCCGCATCAAGGAATGCCACTACGTACCGGTCAAGGTCGCCAACACCCGCGCCGACCTGGGCGAGAGCCCGGTTTGGGACGCGCGCAGCGGCGCGCTGTACTTCGTCGATATCACCGATGGGCGCATCAATCGGCTGAACCCGGACGGCGAGGTCGAAAGCCTGTATGAGTCGGCCGCACGCATTGGCGCCCTGGCCCTGACCGACCAGGGCAACCTGATCTTCACCGAGGATTCCAGTGTCGCCATTCTGGACGTGAACGCGCGCAAGGTGCGGCAATACTCCGTGCCGGTTCACCCGCGTTCCACCTACCGTTTCAACGATGGTGCCTGCGACCCCCAGGGCCGTTTCGTCAGCGGCCTGATGGACGAAGCCCCAAGTGGCAAGACCGGCGCCTTGTTCCGTTTCGACGCGGAACTGAGCGACCAGGTGATCCACGATGGCATGGCGCTGCCTAACGGGCTGGCCTGGTCGGAAGACGGGAAAAGCGTTTTCTTCGTCGACTCGGTCGCCCGTGCCATCTACCGCGCCGAGTACCTGCCCGAAGGCCGCTTGACCGAGGTTACGCTGTTTGCCGAAACGCCTGCTGAGCTGGGGCGCCCGGACGGCATTGCGCTAGACCGCGAAGGCGGGCTGTGGGTGTGCCAGTTCAATGGCAGTTGCCTGCTGCGTTACGACCGTCACGGCCACCTGACCGACCAGGTGGTGATGCCGGTGACGCGCCCGACCAGTTGCTGCTTTGGCGGTGAAGGGATGACCACCTTGTATATCACCACCGCGCGGTTCGGCATGAACGCTGTAGAGCTGCGGCACTACCCGGATGCCGGCGACCTCTATGCGATCCGCCCGGAAATCGGCGGCATTGCGCGCCACGCCTTCAAGGAATGAGGTTGTGCACCTGGCTGGCCGGTAACACGGCCAGCTCACCAAAGCGTTGCGCCGAGTCGATGTAGCGCAGTGCTGACTTGGCGTCCTTCCAACCCACGTAGCTCATCAACGACTTCAGTTCCCAACCATTGGCCGTGGCCCACGTGGCGAAACCACGGCGCAGCGAGTGGCCGGTGTACAACGCCGCCGGTACCCCGGCACGCTCCAGCATGCGCCGGAGCAGCCCAACCAGGCTGTTGCTGTTGAGCGCCGCGTCGCTGAGGTTGCCCCAGCGGTCGAGCTTGCGAAACACCGGGCCATGGGCGATGCCGGCCACTTCGATCCACTGCAGGTACGCGCTGACCGGGCACAACGCCTTGAGTGCTGGCGTGCGGTGCTGCACGCCAAGCGCTTCGCGGTCACCCTTGCTGCGAGGCAGGAACAAGGTGATGCCGACACCGGCTTCAGCCTGGATGTGCTCGACGCGCAGGCGCGCCAGCTCGTCCCCCCGAAACCCTCGCCAAAACCCCAGCAACAGCAGCGCCGTGTCGCGACGCGCTCGGCGCAGGGTGGTCAAGTCGTGGCATTCGCGTGCCTGGCGGGCTTCGTCCTCGAAGCATTGCACGGCGGTTTGCAGGTGTTGCAGCAACAGCGGTGCAGCCTGTTTTGGCGGTGTCGGGTGCAGGGTGCGAATACCGCGCAGTACCTGGCGCACCAGCGGCGCCTTGGTCGGGTCGGGGAAGCCCTGGCTGATGTGCCATTGGCTGAGGGCCGCGAGGCGTTGACGTAGGGTGCTCACCGCGTGCTGCTCGGCGTGGTCGGCCAGGTAACGGGCCACGCCCTCGGCGGTGGCCGGCAGGAAGCCACCCCACTGGGTCTCGAAATGGTCGATGGCAGCCTGGTAGCTGCGCCGCGTGTTGTCACGGGTGGCGGCGCGGACGTAGCGCTCGATGTCGGTCATGGTGCAGTAGCCGGTATTCAGTGGTGACACGATAAACCGAATCGGCTTGCCTGTCCTAGCACTCGTCCCTCTTTAGTAGACACCTACCTTTTCATCGATGCCGTTGAAGGGTGGGTAGTCGAGCAGTTGTGCCGCCGACAGTGGGCGGCTGAAGTGATACCCCTGGGCAATGTCGCAACCGGCGAGCTTCAGGCACACCACTTGCTCACGGGTCTCCACACCTTCGGCCACCACCTCCAGGCCGAGGCGCTTGGCCAGGATGATGGTGGAGGAGACGATCGGGCTGTCGTCATGGCTGTTGGACAACGGCGCAATCAACGAACGGTCGATTTTCAGCTTGCTCAACGGCAGCGAGTGCAGGTGCGCGAACCCTGCATAGCCGCGCCCGAAATCGTCCAGGCTGATGCCCAGGCCCGCTTCGCGCAAGCGCTGCAGGTGCTCGACCGCCGTGCCCTCGGGGTCAAGGATGGTGGTTTCAGTGATTTCCAGCTCCAACCGGTGTGGGGCGATGCCGTACCTTTGCAATTTGTTCAGCAGCCGCGTGCTGAAGCCTGCCTGGCGCAACTGCAGCGCCGAAACATTGACCGCCAGGCGCGCTTCGCGGCCCTGCGCGTGCCAACGGGCGAGCGCCTCACAAGCCAGGCGCAGCACTTCCCAGCCAAGCTCGATGATAAAGCCACTGCGCTCGGCCAGGCCGATGAAGCGGTCCGGGTAAAGCAGGCCGAATTCAGGGTGGTCCCAGCGCACCAGTGCCTCGTAGCCCAGCACCTGGTGGGTATCGAGGCGGATCTGCGGTTGGTAATGCAGGATGAACTGGCGCTCGGCCAACGCCGCGCCGAAGGCTTGCTCGAGGGTGAAGGCATGGATATCGGAAAGGTTCAGCGACGGGTCGAAGAAGCGGTACTGGGCACGCCCGGCCTGCTTGGCCGAGTACATCGCGGCATCGGCGCAGCGGATCAGGCTGTCGATGTCTTGGCCATCGCGTGGGCAAATGCTGACGCCGACGCTGGGGCTGGTGTTGACCTCCTGGCCATCCAGCGCATAGGTGGTCGAGAGTTTCTGCACCAACTCGCGTACCCAGGCGTTGATCTGCTCTTCGCTGCGCTGACCGGCCAGCAGTACCACGAACTCGTCACCACCAAAACGCGAGGCTTCGTCGCCCGGCTCCAGCAACCGTTGAATTCGCCCGGCCACGGCTTGCAGCAGCAGGTCGCCGATCTTGTGGCCGAGTGAGTCGTTGATCGACTTGAAACGGTCCATGTCGATGAACAGGATGGCCATCAACCGGCGTTTGCCCCGTTGCTGGGTCAGCGCAAGCCCAGCGACTTCGACGAACTGGCGGCGGTTGTGCAGGCCGCTGAGGTGGTCAGTGGCCGCGGCGTGGCTGCTGCGCCGGTGTTCGTCCTCAAGCCGCTCTATCAGTTGCTGGTTGACCTGCTGTGCGTGCTCCAGGGCGCTGAACGCTTCCTGGCGTTTGCGCAGCAGGCGCAACGTCCACACCAGGCTGGCCAGAATCATCAGGGTCATGCTCAGGTTCAGCCAGAACTGCCGTGAGTAGGCCAAGGCCGTCGGCGCCAGGATTTCTTCGTAGCGTTGGCTGACCACCACGCTAAAGCCTCGCTCGGCCTCGCGCCGGTACAGGCTCTGGTAGGGGCCGCCGGGTGAATACTGCGTGAACGCGCCCGCGTCAGGCCCGGCCTGCGGTAAATCAGGCTCCAGGCTGTCGGCGGCCACGATCACCCCGCTGGAGTCGATGCGCAGGCGTTCGTGGCCATCGTCCTGCAGCAGGCGCATCAGGCCGGTGCTGCCCAGGTCGATGCGCTGGAACAGCACCGCCAGGTAACCGATGTCCAGCTGCACCACCAGGATGTTGTCGATTTCGCGGCCGGGTAGGTCGGTCAACGGCAATATGAACGGCAGACGCCAGTTGGGCAGGGCGCTAAGCGGGCTTTGCACCTCGATACTGGGCATGAAGGGTTTGAAGCCGTAGCGGGCAACGTGCAATTGCAACTGCCGCAGCCAGTCTTCAGGCAGCGTTGCGGCGTCGTCGGCGTGGCTGGCCGACACGAGCCGGCCGTGTCGGTCGTACAGGCTCATGCGTTTGAACAACGGGTCTTCGGCCAGCAACCGGGCCAGGTTGGCGTTGCCCTGGCGCGGGGCCTTCAGGTCGCCTTGGGTGACGCGGCCCACGGCCTGGGCACGGTCGACCAACTGGCGCAGGCTTTGCGCGACGATGCTGGCCAGGTTCAGGTGCTCGGCCGCCTTGGCCGACACTGCATCCTGGCGCGCAGCGGCTTTCTGGGAGAAGTGCAGCCCCCAGAGAAATGCCAGGGTGGCGGCACACAGCATCAGGATCAACAGGCGCAGAAGGCTGGCGGAAGAGAGCGAACGGCGAATCACGACTGATAATCCCGACCCTGGGTGATGCTGAAAACATACGACAGTATGATGACAGGTCGATGACTGATGGCTAAGTGCCTCTAAGGTTTTGCCGTGTCCGCCAAAGGCGTCTGCAAGCGTGTGGTTTCTTCTTCGATGTAGGTCATCAGCGCAGCGACCTCGGCATCGCCCAGGCGCATGTTGGGCATCGCCAGGCGGTTGTATTGCTCGTACAGCAGCATCGCCAGCGGGTCTTTTTGCGCAAGCATCTGATCTGGCTCTTTCAGCCATCGGCTCAACCAGCTGGCATCGCGTTGCCGGGTTACACCCAACAGGTCGGGGCCGATGCCCCGTTGCACGCCTGGCTCGGCGTCGCCCAGGGTATGGCAGGAAGAGCAGCGGGTGCGGAAGATCTGCTCGCCGCTGCTGGGCGAGCGGACTTCCGGCGCATGGGCGTAGTCGTTGGCCATGGCGCTGGCTTGCTTCCAGTTGTGCAAGCTGTTGCCCAGGCGGTCGGCGAGGATGTAGGGGCTCTCGAAGGGCGAGGCTTTCATCCAGCGGCCGGTGGCCTGGTTGCCGATGATCAGGCTCAGGTTGTGGTCTTTGGAGCGGCCGTTTTCCAGGCCTTCTATGTACAGGCCCAAGCTTCTGCGCAATTGCTCGATGTCGGCAGGCTCGCCGGTGAGCAAGGTCCAGCCGGGGCCGATGGCGAATTTTTCGGCGTAGCGTTTGAGGGTGGCCGGCGTGTCGTTGTAGGGGTCGATGCTGATGGAGTAGAGGAATATGTCCTTGCCGACCCGGTCGCCGAGGATTTTCTGCACCTGGCGCAGGCGCGCGGTTTCCACCGGGCAGGAGTCGAAGCAGCCGGTGAAGATGAAGTTGATGGCGACGACCTTGTCTTTGATCAGGTCATCGAAGAAGTGCACTTTTTCACCGTCCTGGGTCAGCAGGGGGGTATTGGGGAAGTAGTCGGCGCCCCAGGGGGTGGCGGTTTCTTGGGGTGGGGCTTGCCGGGGTTGCACGGGCCAGAACGGGATGCTGGCAGCGAACAGCGACAGCACGAGCAGAACACGCCATGAGCCGGTCATGAAGCACTCCTCCGTAAAAGATCCTACACAAACCGTTGTAGGAGCAGCCTTGTGCTGCGAAGAGGCCAGTAAAAGCACCAAAATGGCATTGTGTTGTCACTGGCCTCTTCGCAGCGCAAGGCTGCTCCTACACCTGCTTTGCTTACTTGATGCTGATTGGCGCTGTCACGCTTTGCCCCAGCGTCGATGTCACGGTCGCTGTCGCCGGTGTTGCCGGGCCGTTGCCGGTGGTAGTAGCCGACAACCGCCAACGGGCACCCGTGGTGGCCGCGGTCAGCGTGGCAGCACCCAGGTTCAACGGCCCGCTGGTGGTGGCCACCGTCACGTTGATGGCATTGCCGGTAGCCACCGAGGTGGTGCCCGACAGCTCCCAGGTGTAGCGGTTGCCGCTGCGCACTTGCACCGAGGCACTGCTGACCTGGATGTTGTCGACCGGTAATGCCGGGCTCACCGCGATGCTGACCGCCGCCGGGGCGACCGACTCGGCACCTTTGGCGTCGCGCGCCGAGTAGTTGAAGCTGGCGGTGAACGGTGTAGCGACGGTGGCCGGTGGGGTGTAGGGTCGTAGGTCACCGTGGTGCCGTCGGTGCTGGTGGTACCCATGCCCGAATCCGGCTGGCTGAGGCCAGTGACGGTCAAGGGCAGGTTGCGCTCGGGGTCGGTGTCATTGGCCAGCACATTGAGCGTGATCGCCTTGCCGGCCGTGGTGGCAGCACTGTCGTTAACCGCAACCGGTGGCTTGTTGGTATCGTCGTTATCATTGTGGCCAGACGTGCGGAAGGTCGGCAGGCCTACAGAAGCGACGTATTCCACACCGTCCCAACCCGGCAACGGGGTAGGCATCACCTGGAACTGGCCAGGGTGTTCCAGGTCCCAGCGCAGCAGCATCGACGAGTCCTCGTGCTGGGTGTTGTGACAGTGCTCCATGTAGGTACCGGCAAATTCGCGGAAGCGGATGGCCATTTCCACTTCTTCCGACGAGTCGGCATCCGGCCCAATGCGGTAGACGTCCTTACGCGCCCACTTTTCCCACTCTGGCGGTGCCTTGCCGTCGCGGCTGAGCACGATGCCTTCCTCGAAGTGCACATGCACCGGGTGGCTCCAGCCATTGCCGCCATTCTTGATCTTCCACACTTCCAGCGTGCCGTCGCCGCTGAAGCCGCCAGGGGTGGCTTCGCTGGCCAGTTGCGGCGCTGCGTTGATGCGCCGTGGGTCCATGCTGTAGCCGAAGCCGCCATCGGTCTTGATGGTCCAGGGGGTGGTGTCGGTGCCGTCGGAGCGGCCAAAGATGAACTCGCGGTGGCGGGCATCCTTGAGCTTGGCCTGGTCGGCCACGGCGTTGCGGTCGAGGGTCAGCGGGATCATCTTCAGGCCTGCGGCCTTGCCCGGCTTGGCCGGTTCATAAGCGACTGGGTCCATGCTCAGGTCCTGGCCGCTGTAAGGCTGCACCAGCAGTTGCATGAACTTGCCCACCACCGGGTCGCCTTTGTCCCACTGCGGGCCCTTGCTGGTCTGCTTGATGACCGCCTTGTATTTCTCCGACAGCACATCGGCCAGGGAAATGGCCTGGTTCGGGCCCTTGCCGGTCTGGTGCTCCATCAGGTTGACGAAGTACAGCTTGTCGCCTGCCTTGATGCCGTTCTTGGCGAAGTTGATGATGATGTCGTAACGCTCGGCGATGCCTTGCAGCGGCATAATGCCGTTGTTGTCCTTCAGGTCACCGTCGCCGTTGAGGTCCAAGGTGCCGTCGAATGGCACGGCATGTTCCATGATGTTGCCGTCGTTGGCGATCATGTGGAACGGCACGCGGGCATACGACACGTTGGAGCCGGACGGGCCCTTGAATTCGCCGCTGCTGCCGGCGATTTCACGCACCACGGCGAACTTGAAGTAGCGCGACACCGACCCATTGAGGATGCGGAAGCGGTAGCTACGCGCCCGTACTTTCAGCTTGGGCTGGTACTGCCAGTTGACCAGGATCTGGTCGCCGAGGAAGCCGTCGGTATTGAACGGGTTGAACCACAATTGGCCATTGGCATCCCAGGCTTTGTCGGCAATCACCAGGTTGACGTCATAGTCGCGGTTGCCCCACGGCATGGCCGAACCACTGGGGAAGCGCAGGTTGACGCCATCCTGCAGGGCCTCGTTGCCGCGGTCCAGGGCGCTGTAGTAGTTCATCATCACGGCGTTGCCTTTGTAGACGTTCTGCGCCGTGAAATCCATCATGTGGTCGTGGAACCAGTGGGTACTCATGGTTTCGCGCCAGTCGCCACGAATCTTGATGCTGCCGTTTTCGCAGGTTTTAAGGCCCGGTGAGGCGTCGTTGACGTACAGCGTTTCGCCCGGTGCGCAGGGGAACGCCGCGCGTGGGTCCTGGGCGCGGGTGTTGATGGTGTCGTAACCGGCCAATTGCACCGGCCACCGGTAGTCGTAGTACTGGCCGGGGAAGAAGTAGGCGTTGGCGAAGCCATCGCTCTCGGCCGGGGAGTGGCCGTTGTGCTCGTGGGTGGAGATGGTGTGCAGGCCAAAGCCGCCGTTGGCCGACGGGTCGATCGGCAAGGCGTTGTAATGGCGCATCAAGATCGGTTGGCCATAGCGGACCATCAGCAGCTTGGGCGGGAAGGTGCCGTCGAAGGTCCACAGCGATTTGTGGTTTTGCAGAGGGAAGCTTGGGTGGAAGCGGGTGTCGATGCCCTTGGTGGTGCCCAACGTGGTGGGGATGTCCGAGGTCTGGTAGTACAGCCCGCCTGGCGCGAACTCACCGACCGCATAGTTGTGCATTTGCTTGCGGTCACGCAGCCCGAGGTTGATGCGTGCGCCAGCTTGGGCGGTCTTGAACGCAGCCTGAGGGTAGAACTCGTTCCAACGCTGATGGGACCAGCCCTTTCCTGGTGGGCGGCCTTCAGCCGGCGAGCCGACCGGGTGGCGGTTGAGGAACATCTCTATCTGCGCTTTCCACGGGTTGCGGTCGAGCACGTTGGAGAACTGGGTAGGGAAGGGGTACAGGCCCGGTTGCTTGAGGAAGGCTTCCAGGGCGGTGCCACTGGGGCCGCTGCGGGCGACCACATTGGGGTCTTGCGCGGGGGCCGCGCCTAGGGTTGGTACGGGGAAGGTCAGGTCAGGTGCCGGGATGCTGGGGTCGAGCTTTTCCGGGCCGAATTCTTCGAACAACAGCAGTTGCTGGGTGAACGGCTGCGCACCGAACAACGGGCTGGGCTTGCCGTTGGTGGGGTACTTTTCAGAGGTTTGCAACGCGGGCGGCAGTACGTTGTCCTGGCGCACGGTAGAGCGGTCGCCATGGACGCCATCGGTCAGCTCCAACGAGCCTTCGTTGGCTTCCGGCAAGGTGTACAGGTTGAGCAGCGCCGGGTTTGGGTCGTCCGGCTGGTCGGTATAGGCCGAGGGGTCGGTCGGCGGCGGCTGGCCGACGTCATCGAGGGAAGACGCGATTGCCGGGTTCAGCCCAAGGCTGAGCATCAGCACGGTGACGGCAGACAGTTTGAATGTGTGCCTGGTTGGGTGACTCACGGCAGGTGTTTTCATTGCCTGGTGCCTCGCTCGCGGCGTTATGGCTTGGGGCCATCAATGGCGTTTTGCCTGGTTAAGGGGCCTGAGCAACGGCTGTGCCAACAGATGTTTCGGTAATGCTTTGTTAAACAAATCCTTTAAAAACCTGAGTCGCGCTAAATAATGGCGTGCCAGGGCTGGGGACAGGCACCCACAAGCGGGTCACCCAAGGCCCAGTGTTTGGGGCGTGACAGCACCTTCCTACCTGCTGTATACCTGTGGGCCACCAAGGGGAGCCCGGCAACGGGCTGAGAAACCGCTGAGCGTTGCAGCGCGGTGACCCTTCGAACCTGATCCGGATCATGCCGGCGAAGGGATGGGACTTGAAACCTGCCTTTTTGCCGGCCTCACTGCGAGGCCAGTCCATGCCAGCTTCAACGGTCTCGCTGTCACCCCCTGCAGAGGACAGCATCATGACCGAACGTTTCACGCAAACCCTGCGCCGTCAGAGCGAGCCGACCTGGTCGGCGGCCGTCGGGCACCGCTTCGTTAGCCAACTGTGCGACGGCAGCCTGCCGGACCCGATCATGGTCCGCTACCTGGTCCAGGACCACCGCTTTCTCGACAGCTTCCTGACCCTGCTCGGCGCTGCGATCGCCACTGCGGACACCTTCGAGGCACGCCTGCGCTTCGGCCAGTTCGCCGGGATGATCTCCAGCGATGAGAACACCTATTTCCTGCGCGCCTTCGAGGCGCTGGACGTCAGCCCGGCGCAACGCGTAGAGGCCGCAGACACTGCGCCTACCGCAGGCTTCAAGGCGATCATGCGTGAAGCGGCCGCCACCCGCTCATATGCTGCCGCGTTGGCAGTATTGAATGTCGCCGAAGGGTTGTACCTGGACTGGGCGCTCAAGGCGCCGAAACCCTTGCCTGATCACTTCGTGCATGCCGAGTGGATCACCTTGCACGACAACCCGGCGTTCCAGGCGTTCGTCGCCTTCCTGCAGGCCGAACTGGACCGCGTCGGGCCGCAGGAAGCCGAGCTGAGCACCGATTTCTACCTGCGTACCGTGGCCTTGGAGCTGGCCTTCTTCGATGCGGTTTACGAGGGGGAGGTGTGAGCATGGATATTTTCAATCGCCTCAAGGCCGCCACCACGGGCGAGTGGCACCGCTATGTCGAGCATGATTTCGTGCAGCAGATGGGCGAAGGCACGCTGAGCGAGGCGGCGTTCCGGACGTACTTGGTGCAGGACTACCTGTTCCTGATCCAGTTCGCCCGCGCCTGGGCCCTGGCCGCTTACAAGAGCCGCCTGCCGGCCGACATCCGCGCCGCCCAGGCGGGCCTCGCGGCGATTCTCGACGAAACCGAGCTGCACCTGCGCCTGTGCGCGCGCTGGGGGCTGACCCAGGTTGATATCCAGGCCGCACCCGAGCACCAGGCCACGGTGGCGTATACCCGCTATGTGCTCGACTGCGGCGCCGCCGGCGATTTGCTGGAGCTGCATGTGGCGTTGGCGCCCTGTGTGATCGGCTACGCAGAAATTGGCCGGACGTTGGCTGAACGGATTGGTGACCTGAGCGATCACCCTTACCGTGAGTGGATCGCTGAGTATGCCGGGGAAGGGTATCAGCAGGTGGCGGCCAATGCCCGCAAGCACCTGGATGAACTGGCCGCGCGGAGCATGACCGAGCAACGGTTCGTGGAGCTGGCACGGATTTTTGGCCAGGCGTCGAGCCTGGAGGCCGATTTCTGGCAGATGGGGCTGGATGGCGCGAAGTAGGGATCAATGGTCCTCGTTGATCATTGGAAATTCCAGGTAGGAGCAGCCTTGCGCTGCGAAGAGGCCGGCGAAAACACCATTAATCTTCGCTGCTGCCACTGGCCTCTTCGCAGCACAAGGCTGCTCCTACCCGGATCGCGCTTGACGGGAAGGCAGGGCTAGTGGGTTGGCTGCGATGTGGCTAAAGCCACGTCCGCGCTGGAGGAATGCCTGGACGGCGGACTGCTTGAATGCAGTTTGGGGCGCAGCTCAATTCCAGGTAGGAGCAGCCTTGCGCTGCGAAGAGGCCGGCGAAAACACCATTAATCTTCGCTGCTGCCACTGGCCTCTTCGCAGCACAAGGCTGCTCCTACCCGGATCGCGCATGGCGGGAAGGCAGGGTTAGTGGGTTGGCTGCGATGTAGCAAAAGCCACCCGCGCTGCAGGAATGCCTGGACGGCGGACTGCTTGAATGCGGTTTGGGGGGGCGCTCAATTCCAGGTAGGAGCAGCCTTGCGCTGCGAAGAGGCCGGCGAAAACACCATTAATCTTCGCTGCTGCCACTGGCCTCTTCGCAGCACAAGGCTGCTCCTACCCGGATCGCGCTTGACGGGAAGGCAGGGCTAGTGGGTTGGCTGCGATGTGGCTAAAGCCACGTCCGCGCTGGAGGAATGCCTGGACGGCGGACTGCTTGAATGCGGTTTGGGGCGCAGCTCAATTCCAGGTAGGAGCAGCCTTGTGCTGCGAAGAGGCCGGTGAAAAAACCATTAATCTTCGCTGCTGCCACTGGCCTCTTCGCAGCACAAGGCTGCTCCTACCCGGATCGCGCATGACGGGAAGGCAGGGCTAGTGGGTTGGCTGCGATGTAGCAAAAGCCTCCCGCGCTGCAGGAATGCCTGGACGGTGGACTGCTTGAATGCGGTTTGGGGGGGGCGCTCAATTCCAGGTAGGAGCAGCCTTGCGCTGCGAAGAGGCCGGTGAAGACACCGTTAATCTTCGCTGCTGCCACTGGCCTCTTCGCAGCACAAGGCTGCTCCTACCCGGATCGCGCTTGACGGGAAGGCAGGGCTAGTGGGGCCGGCTGCAGGCCTCGCCACCCTGGCATATCCGCCAGCAAGCGGCGTGTGTACTCACTCGCTGGTTGCTCGAATACCTGCTCGGTAGGCCCTTGGTCCACCAGCCTGCCCTGGCTCATCACCAGCACCTGGTCGCTGATGCCGCGTACCGTGGCAAGGTCGTGGGACACGAACAGGTAAGTCAGGCCCAGGTCGCGTTGCAAGGTCTGCAACAGCTCCAGCACTTGCGCCTGCACCGGTGCGTCCAGCGCCGACAGCGGCTCATCCAGTACCAACAATTCCGGCTCGGCGGCCAGCGCACGGGCGATGGCGACCCGTTGCCGTTGCCCACCGGACAACTCGCCAGGGCGCCGCTGCAGCAAGTCGGCAGGTAGCCCGACACGCCCCAGCAGCTCGACCACCCGCTGGCGATCATCGCGCCGGTTGCCGATGGCGAAGGCGCGCAGCGGTTCACTGATGATGTCCAGCAGGTTGTGCCGCGGGTCGAGTGCAGCCCAAGGGTTCTGGTAGACCAACTGCACCCGGCGCCGATAGGCCTGCAACTGCTTGCGCCCCGCGCCAAGCACTTGCTCGCCATCGAACAACACGCTGCCTGCGTCGGCCTGCTCCAGGGCCAGGATGATGCGCGCCGTGGTGGACTTGCCAGAGCCCGACTCACCAACCAGGCTGGTAGTGCTGCCACGAGGCAGGCTGAAACTGACATCCGCTACCGCCGCCGGCCCCTGGCGGTTGAAGCGCCGCTGCAGCCCAGTGACCTGCAGCAAGGGCGCCGCAGGGTGATCGGCCGGGCGGGTACGACGCTGCTGCAACCGTGCCAAGGGTGAGGCATTGAGCAACTGGCGGGTGTAGGGGTGGCTGGGGGTATGCCACAGGTGTTCGGGCGTGCCGCTTTCGAGCAGTTGGCCGTGGCGCATGACCAGAATACGGTCGGCCCGGTCCAGCGCCACCGCCAAGTCATGGGTGATCAGCAACAGGCTGCTGCCGCGCGCGCGCACCAAATGCTGCAAACGGTCGAGGATCTGCCGCTGGACACTCACGTCGAGGGCACTGGTGGGCTCGTCGGCGATCAGCAGCGGCGGGTCATTGGCCAGGGCGATGGCGATCAATACCCGCTGGCACATGCCGCCCGACAACTGATGGGGGTAGCACCGCAGCAGTTGCTCAGGTGCCTTGAGGCCAACTTGCTGCAACAAGACCAGCGCCTTGGCATGGGCTTCACTGTGCGCTACGCCATGCACGGTCATGGCTTCGATCACCTGCGCGCCGATGGTCTTGACTGGGTCCAGCGACGTGCCTGGGTCTTGTGGCACGAAGCCGACCAGGCGGCCACGGCGTGTTTGCCAGTCGCGCTCATTGAAGGTGTCGAGCGCCTGGCCCTGTAGCCACAGTTGGCCGTTTTGCCGTGCTGTAGCCGGCAACAGACCCGCCAGCGCGGCCGCGGTAGTGGACTTGCCTGAGCCGGACTCGCCGACCAGGCAGACGATTTCGCCCCCGCCAATCTCCAGGTCCAGCGCCTGCACGGCGGGTTGTTGGCTGCCGGGGTAGTCGACGCGGAACTGGCGGATACGAACCAGTGGCGAACTCATCACGCTGCTCCTTGAAGTTGTTGCAGGCTACGCGCCAGTTGTTGAGTAGCCAGGACCACCGCAGCCACCACCAGGCCCGGCAAGGTGGTGTACCACCAGGCGACGACCATGTAGTTGCGCCCCTCGGCGATCAGCAAGCCCCATTCCGGCTGGGGCGGCGGCGCGCCGAAGCCCAGAAAGCTAAGCGCCGAGACGGCCAGCACAGCGCTGGCGAATTCCAGTGCGGCCAGGGCCAGCAACGGCCCCGCGGCATGTGGCAGCACGTGGCGGCAAAGGTTGGTCCAACTGCCAACCCCGACCACCTGCGCCGCTTCGACAAAGCTGCGGCGGCGCCAGCGCAAGACTTCGCCACGTGCCAGGCGGGCGAACATCGCCACCGAGGAAAGCCCCACGGCCAGGGCGATCTCCAGCGTGCCGAACCCCAGGGCAGTGACGATGGCCATCGCCAACAACAAGGCAGGAATCGCCATCAGGACTTCCACCCCCATCGCCAGCAGCCGGTCGGCGACGCCACCGAACCAGCCGGCAATGCCCCCCAGCAGGCTGCCGGCGACCAGGGCGATCAGTACCGCGATGCTGGTGGCCTGCAGCGACAGTGCCGCGCCATGCACACAACGCGCATACAGGTCGCGGCCCAGGTGGTCCGTACCGAACCAGTGGTCGGCGGAGGGGGCTTGCAGGGCCTGGTTCGGGTCAGCCAGCAGCGGGTCGGCGCTGCTGAACAGGTTCGGCCAGAAGGCCCAGCCCAGCACCACGATAAACAGGGCCACGCTCAGCGTCAGTGGCAGGCTTGGCCAGCGCACGGGGCGTGCCAGGCGGTAGGCAGGTTGCAGGATCATGGGCGGCTTCCTTGGCGGATACGGGGGTCGAGCAACGGGTAGGCCAGGTCGGTCAGCAGGTTGGTCAGCACGTACAAGGCGGCAGCCAGCAGTACTACGCCTTGGACCACGGCGATATCCTGGCTGGCGACAGCACCTTGGGCCAAGCGCCCGATGCCATCACGGGAGAACACGGTTTCGGTCACCACCGCGCCGGCCAGCAGGTTGCCCAGCAGGGTGCCGGCCAGGCTCAGCAAGGGGATCGCTGCGTTGTGCAGAATATGCCCGCCAAGCAGCCGCCACGGCCCGACACCCTTGCTGCGCAGGGCCTGCACAAAGGGCTGTTGGCTGACCGTGGCGATCGAGCGGCCAAGCACCTGGGCGATCATCGCCGCGCACGGCAGGGCCAAGGTCACGGCCGGCAGAACCAGGCTGGCCAGGCCTTGCCCACCCATGGCCGGCAACCAGTGCAGTTGAAAGGAAAACAGTTGCAGCAGCACCAGCCCGACCCAGAAGGTCGGCAGCGACACCACCACGGCAGGGGCATTGTGCAGCACGCTCTGCAACGGTCGCTGGCGTACGCGATGGGCCGCGAGCGCTAGGCAGATGCCCAGTGGCAGCGCCAGGCCAAGCGCCGTGAAGGCCAACGCCAGGGTGGCCGGCAATGCCGCTGCAAGTGCTGCGGTGACGGGCTTGCCGGTCTGCAGCGAAGTACCCAGGTCTAGCTGCAGCAACCGCCACAGGGCACCGGTGTACTGCTGCCAGAGGCTGCCGTCGAGGTGATAGCGAGCGCGCAGTTCAGCGACCTTGACCGGGTCTGCCGAGCCCGGTTCGCCGCTTTGCGCCAGCAGGATCGCTACCGGGTCACCGGGCAGCCCATAAAGGATGGCAAACGACAGGCTAAACGCTGCCCACAGCACCAGCAGTGACTGGGCCAGGCGCCACAGGTGCGCGGGGTGATGGTTCAGGGCGTTCATCGGTCAGTGACTCCCCGGTTGTGCCAGCCAGGTGTCGTAGAACTGCAAGCGGGTCGAGGCCTCGTAATGCAGGCCGCGCACCGCATCGCGGAACGCCGTGACCGTAGCGGCCTCGACCAGCGGGATCACGTGGCCCTGCTCGAGTAGCTCGCGGCTGGCCTGGTGGATCAACGCTCCGCGCGTTTGCACATCGAGGCTGGCGGCCGAATCGATCAGGGTCTGGTCCAGTGCCAGCGGGCCTCGCACGTTGACGTTGCGCCCGCTGGCGAGAAACACCGTGCGCAGCACGTCCGGGTCGGCGCGGGTCAGGTTGAAGAACCACAGTTCGTAGTTCAGCGATGTCTGCAGCAGGCTGACTTGGCCGATGGTGGACTTGTTCAGGCGCAGCTCGATGCCGGCCTGGCGCAGTTGCTGCTGTACCAGTTCCAGCACCGGTGTGCTGGCCTGCCAGTAGTCGAGAGCAAAGCTCAAGCGCTTGCCATCACGCTGCCGCCAACCGTCGGCACCCTTGTGCCAGCCGGCGCTGTCCAGCAATTGGCCGGCACCTTGTGGGTCGTAGGCAAGCACCGCGCTTAGGTCCTGGTAGTAGGGCGTGCTGCTGGCGAGCACAGAACTTGCTGGTTTCTGGTAGCGGGAGATCACGCCCTTGAACTGGCTGCGGTCGATCGCCTTGTTCAGTGCCTGACGCACCTTGGCATCGTCCAGCGGCGGACGGGACTCGTTGGGCGTCAGGTTGAAGACGATGCCTGGGTTAGACCGCGCGATGGACGCAATGCCCTGGGCCTGCAGTACCGCTTCGTCCTGTACCGGCACGCTGGTGTTCACGTCGATTTGCCCGGACAGCAGGCTGCCCAGGCGCACACCGGACTCGGGCAGGATGTGAAACTCGATAGCCTCCAGCCAGGCACGGCCCTTGTGTTCGGCCAGCGAAGACGGCCAGGCGTAATCGGCGCGGGCTTCGACGCGCACCAGGCGGTTGTGCTCGAAGCTTTTTACGTTGAATGGCCCGGAGCCCACCAAGGCGCCCTGACAGCGTTGTTCGGCGCTACGTGCCAGGGTACTGGGTGCCAGCAGCCCCAGGCTCATGGTCGAGGTCGCCTGAAGGAACTGCGCGTTGGCCTGTTTGAAGCGGATGCGCACGCTCAGCGGCCCAATGACTTCGACGGTTTCAAGGCCAGCCAGGTAAGTACTGGCCAGTTGTGCCTGGGCACCGAGGGCGACGATGGCCTCGAAGTTGGCCTTGACCGCTGCGGCGTCCAGCGCGCTGCCGTCGCTGAAGGTCACCCCTTCACGCAGGTGAAAGGTGAACTGGCGCGAGTCGTCGCTGACTTCCCAGCGCTCGGCCAGCCAGGGCACGATCTCGGCGGTCTGCGGGTCTTGGTCGGTCAGCGAGTCCACCAATTGCCGGCCAACGTTGAGGGCGGTGTTGTTGCCCGCCTGTTGCGGGTCGATGCAGTTGGGGTCGCCGTCGAACGCCACCCGCAGCACGCCGCCATGCTGCGGCTGCGCCGGGGCGCCCAGGTTGGCCTGCTGCGCGCTTTTACCATCGCAGCCGGCCAGGCTCAGGGCGATGGCCAGGCTCAGTGTCGCCAGGGGTCGGAACATGGGCTCTCCTTAAAAGAAGCGGTTGGCGCGGTAAGGCAGGCCTAGGTTTTGCCGCAGGGTGGTGCCGGCGTATTCGCGCTGGAACAGGCCGCGGCGTTGCAGCTCTGGGACCACGCCATCTACGAAGTCATCGATGGCTGAGTGCAGGCCGCTGAACATGATGTTGAAGCCATCGGCGGCGCCGGCTTCGTACCAGGCCTGCAGGTCATCGGCGATGCTCTGCGGGGTGCCGATCAGGATGCGATGGCCGCCGGAGGTGAGTTGGTTGAACAATTGACGCACGGTTGGCCGCTCGCGGCGGATCAGGTCGAACACCAGCTTTTGCCGGCTCTGGTGGGTGTTGGTGGTGAAGGTCTCTGGGGGCAGGGGCACTGCTTCGTCGAAGGGCAACTCCGAGAGGTCGTAGCCGAGGCTGACGAAGCGCGAGATGGAACTGAGGAAGGCCTTGGGTTCCAAGAGCTCTTGCTGGCGGTCGTACTTGGCCTGGGCTTCAGCCAGTGTCTTGCCCACTACCGGCGAGACGCCGGGCAACACTTTCAGTGCATCGGCACGGCGCCCGAAACCGGCGGCGGCCTGCTTGGTCTCCTGGTAGAACGCCTGGCCTTGGGCGATGGTGTGCTGGGCGGTGAAGATCAATTCGCCAACCCGCGCCGCCAGCCGCTTGCCAGCTACAGAAGCGCCGGCCTGGGCGACCACCGGATGACCTTGCGGCGATCGCGCCACGTTGAGCGGCCCGCGCACCTGGAAGTGTTCGCCTTGATGTTCGAGCACATGCAGTTTGTCGATGTCCAGCCAGGTGCCACTGGCCTTGTCCTGGACAAAGGCATCGTCGGCCCAGCTGTCCCATAGGCCACTGACCACGTCGTAGAACTCTTCGGCACGGGCGTAGCGGTCATCGTGTTCGACGTGCTCCTGGCGGTTGAAGTTTTCGCCGCCGCCCAGCGACGTCACCAGGTTCCAGCCGGCCCGGCCTCCGCTCAGGTGGTCCAGTGCAGCGTATTTGCGGGCGATGTTGTAGGGCTCGTTATAAGTACTGCTGGCCGTGGCGATCAGGCCGATATGGCGGGTGCTGGCGGCCAGCGCCGGGGCAAGGATCAAAGGGTCCCAACGCACGCTGTTGGGGCCACGCTGCAGGGCCAGGTCGAGTTTGACGTCGAGGGTGTCGTTGAAAAAAAGCGCGTGAAACCGCCCGGCTTCCAGCTTGCGGGCAATGTATTGGTAATGCTCCAGGCTCTTGAAGGTATCGCGCGGTGCCTCCGGCAGGCGCCAGGCGCTGCCGCTGAGGGTGCCGGGGATGAACGCGCCGAGTATGAACGGGCCGTGGCTCATGGTGCTTCTCCTGGCGCCCGCCACACACGGCGGGCGCTGTGTGGGTGGGTCAGAAGTTGTAGGCGATGCGCGTGTACCAGAAGCCACCGTAAGGGTCGAACGGCGAAATGGCACCGAACTTGGGGAAGCCATTGGTATCGCCGGCGGGGTAGCCATTGTTGTCGGCACGCACGTCGAACAGGTTGTTGGCACCCACGGCGACATCGAAGTGGTCGGTCAGGGCGTAGGCGACTTCCAGGTCGGTCAGCCACTTGGCGCCGTAGGTCACGTCATAATCGGGGTTGGCGTCGCGGGCGATGACTTTGTCGTAGCGGGTCAGGCCGGCGTTGATGGTGAAGCGCTCGATCTGCCAGTTGGCGCTGAGGATCAGCTTGGTCTTGGGGTTGGCCACGGTCAGGTAACCCTGGGCGACGCGGTCGAACAGTTCGAGGTTGTTGCCTGCGGCGCGCAGCGATGCCGGTGTCTGCTTGATGTCGTCAATGATGGTCTTGTTGTAGTTGACCCCCAGGCCGTACTTGACCCGGCCAAAGCGCCCGTAGTCGACGCGGTAGTCGGCCACTAGGTCGACGCCACGGGTGGTGGTGTCAGCTGCGTTGGTGAAGTACTTGACGCGGTAGCCTGGCTTGTAGCCGTTGGCGACCAGTTGCTGATCGACGCCGTTGCCATAAAGGAAGCCCGTCAAGGCAATGCGGTCGCGGATTTCGATCTGGTAGGCATCCAGGGTCACGCTGGCCTGCGGCAAGGGTTGCCAGGTCAGGCCGAGGCTGATGTTGCGTGACTTTTCCGGGCTGAGGTCTTCGGCGCCCAGGGCTTTGGCCAACGGCGAATCCACCCGTACGGTCTTGGCTTCGACGAACTGCGCCACACCGTCGACGGTGGTGTACTGGTTGGCGGTCTGGGCGTAGACCGACTGCGACAGCGACGGGGCGCGAAAGCCGTTGCTGAGGGTGCCGCGCAGGGCAAAGGTTGGGGTGAAGTCGTAACGTGCGGAAAACTTGCCGCTGCGGGTATTGCCGCTGCTGTCATCGTATTTTTCGAAGCGCGCGGCCACGCCGAGCCAGAGTTTTTCCGTCGGGTTCAGGCCCAGGTCGAGGTAGCTGGCGTAGCTGTTGCGGCTGAGTTGGCCTTCATCCTCCGGGGTCAGGGTAATGGCGCCTTGGGCGCCCACCGCTGCCGGTTGGCCGGCCAAGGGGCCGCTGGGGTAGAAGTAGCCGCCGTTGATGTACGAGAGCGGGTCGTCGGACTCGGTCTTGTAACGTTCGTGGCGGTGTTCCAGGCCCCAGGAAACCTGCAAGGGCTTGGCCAGGCCAACCTCGAAGGCGCGGGTCAGGTCGAGGTTGTTGGTCCACTGGTCGAAGGTATTGGTATAGGTGTCGAAGCGGGTCGGGCTGGTCGGGCCGAGCGAGGCGTTGAGGGTTTCGTCGGCACCGGCTTGGCCTTTGTCGCGGCCGAAGGTGGAGCTCAGGTCCCAGTGCCATTCGGCGAATTCACCCTTGCCACCGGCGGCTGCCTGGTAGTCGGTTTCTTCCAGGGTGTAGAAGGGGGCAGTGCCGTCCGGGTAGATCTCAGGGATGATGTTGGTGGAATTGGGCCGGCGGTAGTTTTGCCCGCCGCGGGCATCACGCTTGCTGAAGGTCGAGAAGGAATACAGGGTCAGTGCGTCGCTCACCGGCAGTTCGGCGTTATACGACAGGTTGATGGCCTTGATCTTGGGCAGGCCGTTTTTTTGCACTTCGCGGTCGGCGGTGTCGTTGCGGGGGTCGCCGGCGAAATACAGGTTGCCGGTGGCGGCGCGTGAGCGGGTGGCGGTCTGGACCGACTTGGCGTCCAACGCATAGTTGAAGAAGCCGCCGTTGTCGCCCAGGGCCAGGCCCTGGTTGAGGGTTTGGCGCAGGTTACCGCCGTCGCCGTCCTCATAGTATTGGCCGTACTGGGTGCTGGCCGATCCGCCGTTGTCGTGCTGCTTGAGGATGATGTTGATCACCCCGGCGATGGCGTCGGAGCCGTACTGCGCCGAGGCGCCGTCGCGCAGTACTTCGACGTGGTCGATGGCACTGATGGGGATCATGTCCAGGTCCACCGGGTTGGTCCCGTAGGCGGCGGTGGAGTCGAGGTTGATCACTGCGCTGTTGTGGCGGCGCTTGCCGTTGACCAGCACCAGTACGTTGGAGCCGTTAAGCCCGCGCAAGCTATAGGGCCGGGCGATGCTGTCATTGGACGAGCCGGAAGGGCGCTGGGAAAACGATGGCAGCGTTTTCTGCAGGGCACCGCGCAGGCTGGACTCGCCGGTTTGCTCCAGTTGCTTGCTGTCGATGACGTCGATCGGTGCCGGGCTGCTGGTGACGGTACGCACTTCGCTGCCCCGCGAGCCGGTGACGATCACCGTGTCGAGGGCGGCATCATCCTCCGCTGCCATGGCCAGGGGGGTGAGCAGGTAGCCAGCGAATACGGCGGGTGCCAGCGTTAAAGGGGTAAACACAGACTTCATGACTGTTCCTTGGGTTCGATTGGCAGATCAGGCCCTGGATGTGCGATCGAACGGGCTCTCATAAGGTGTTTCACGCAGTGCAGGCGCAGCCTGGCCCGCAGGAGGTCCGGTGCTCCCGTGGCTGAGGTGCCTGTGAATCGTCCGGCGCGCGCCGGTACGGTGTGCCGCGGCGGGTCTCTAGCCGCTGAGCAAGGGGGTAAAGCGGTCGTCCCAGAAGCCCCGCACATCCAGTGCCTGGCGGATCAGCCCACTGTCGTGGAACAGGTCGGCGATGTGTTGCTGGGCAACGATGTCTGCCTCGCTGACGGGCAATAGCCGACAGGGCTGCTGACGTTGCGCGAACTGTTGCAAATAGAGGTCGCTGGAAATCCCGGTAAGGGCTTGGTTACGTGCAGCCCATTCATGGGGGTTGTGCTCGACCCAGTCCCAAGTGGCTTTTTCGCGCTGCAAAAAGTCGCGAATGGCGGCCTGTTTGCCCGGCTGCTGCAACGCCTGGGAGGTGGTTGCAATCAGGTAGTTGCCGCAGTGATAGGGGCTGGCGTCGGCCAGCGCCACGCCATCCATGGCCGTCTGCGCTTGCAGGGCACCGATACCGCCGGCGACGATGGCGTCCAGGTGGCCGTTTTGAAATGCCACCAGCGCATCCCGGGCAGGCATGGGCCTGGCCTGGATATCGGCAAGGGTCAGGCCGTTGTCGCGCAGCAGGTTGAGTATCAGGTAGTGGGTGTCGGTGGCGCGGACGAAGCTCACGCGCTTGCCCTTGAGGTCAGCGATGGAGGCGATGCCGCTGCCACGTTTGACGATCACACTGCTGCGGTTCTGCTCGCCCTGGTAGCTGGCGATCAACACCAGCGGGTTACCGGCCACGCTGGCGAACAGCGGCAACACCGGGCTCATGAAGGCGTAGTCGAGGCTGTTGCTGGCAAAGGCTTCCAGCACCATGGCGCCCCCGGGCACGTCTACCCAGTGCAGCGGGTAGGGTGTTTGCGCTTGGCCCGCGTCGGCGAGAAAACTCGCGGCCTGGCCCTTGTAGCGCCAAACCCGCAAGGCTTCATTGGCGCGTGCCAGGGCGGGGGCCAAGCCTACGGCCAGCCCGGCAATGGCGCTGTGGCGTAGGAAGGTGCGGCGGCTGATGCTGATTGCCATGGGGTGCGCCTCAGTCCAACAGGTCGGGTTGTTGCTGGACGATGCGGTCCCACAGCGGCAGGAAGTTTAGCCAACCGAACAGCTCGCGCTGGGCAGGGTCGACTTGGGCTTCGTCCAGGTCCGGGATACGCGGTTGGCCGGCAGCGTAAGCCAGCAGGTGGGCGCGGGCGCTGTCGTCGGCGAGGATGAAGCGCCAGGCGGCGCTTTCCACAGTCTGGCCCGTGGTCCACAGGCCGTGGTTCTGCCAGACCAGCAGGTTGTTGTCGGCGAAGGTTTCGACGAACGCTTGTGCCACTTGGTCGCGGTCTTGCAGCAGGCCGCCTTCGGGCGTGCGCAGGGCGTGGCGGTCGAACAGCACCTGCTCACCGGCGAAGGCAGACGACTCTGCAGTGATGGGCTGGAACAAACGCCCCAGCGCTGACCAGACCCGCCCATGGAAGCCATGCAGATGCGCAATACCCACCACGTCAGGCCGGGCGCGTTGCAACGCATAATGCAGCTCAAGGGCGCTGGTATTAAGCAGGCCGTCACCTTCGACCACCTGGCCTTCGCCGTTTACCCGCAACAGGTCACGGGTGCGGATGTGCGAGAACGGCACACCCAAGGGGTTGATCCAGTAGTGGTCGGTCTCGATCGGGTCGCGTGCCGTGAAATGGCCGGCCAAGCCTACTTCAAAGCCCAGTTCGGCGAACAGCCGATAGGACGCTGCAAGGCGCTGCTTGCGGTGCAGGCGCTCGGCGAACGGGTCGCTGAAAGCGGGTGGAACGGTGATTTGCAGGCGATTATCACGGTTGGGCAGGCGGGCGACACTGTGGCGCGCAGCAGGTTGGCTCATGGCAGTACCTCACGGAGGAAATGATCGTTTGCCGATCATCCGTTCTGCCATGTCCGCCGTTTCAAGGGCAGGGCTCGCAGGTGGATGAATCGGGGCCTCCACCATGCGAGGGGTCGGGTCTGAGGGGACTGTAGCAAGGGGGTAGGGGCGGGAAGAAATACTGTTTTGATCTATTTTTATTATTATTTTTACGAATAAAAATTAGCGCTGATATTTGAATAATGCATTTAAGGCGTGTGCTTGCCCGTGACGCTGGGGCCTTGCGGGCTAAAGCCCTGGCTGAAGCATGGGTGAAAACTACTCAGCGCTGTTCACCTTTGGTGCGTAAATGCCTCAAATCAAGGCAGCTGGCACACATCATCTCGCCTCATTCGATGCTTAAATGTGCAGAGTGCACAGTATTGTCTGTGCTGTTCGCCCGTTGCGCTTCGGTTTCCAGCCCTTGTAAAACCGGCCCGCATATTGCTCTTCCTGCTCCCGTCTACCACCCGGAGCCCCGTGCAATGAGCTCACCAACCGAATTCCCGCTTTGCGAAGCCCCGCAGTCGTCCCGCAAGGGCCTGCTACCGATAGCGATGGTGCTGTTCAGCTTCACATTCTTCACTGGCACGATGTTCGCCGGTGGCAAATTGGGCATGGCCTTCAACTTCGTCGACATGCTGTGGGTTGCCACGGTCGGCAACACGCTGTTGGCGTTATACGCCGCAACCCTGGCGTTCATCGCGTCACGCAGTGGGCTGAATACGGTGTTGATGGGCCGCTTCTGTTTCGGTGAAGCGGGCAGCCGACTTTCCGACTTCTTGCTGGGGTTCGCTGAACTGGGCTGGTACGCCTGGGGCACCGCGACCGTAGCGATCGTGCTGGTCAAATTGTTGGGCCTGGCGGGCGGTTTCACTGTGCCGCTGATGGTGCTGTTCGGCCTGGGCTTCAGTATTACGGCCATTATCGGCTTCAAAGGGCTGGACCTGTTGTCGCGGGTATCAGTGCCCTTGATGTTCTTGCTATTGCTGGTGTCGATGTACATCGCCACTCACGATGCCGGTGGCTTTGCTGGCCTTACCGCGGTGGTGCCACACGAGACCATGACCTTTTCGGCGGCCGTGACCATGGTCTTCGGCACCTTCGCCAGCGGCGCCACCCAGGCCACCAACTGGACACGCCTGGCACGCAGCGGGCGGGTGGCGGTGGTTGCCAGCATCGTTGCGTTTCTGCTGGGCAACGGCCTGATGGTGGTTGCCGGTGCCTGGTGCGCGATGGTGTATCAGCAGGCCGACATCGTCGAGGTGATGATGCTGCAGGGCCTGTCGTTCGCGGCGGTGGTGATGCTCTGCCTGAACCTTTGGACCATCCAGGGCCCGACCATCTATAACGTGTCGGCAGCTGCCTGCCACCTGCTGCGCAGTGAGCGGCGGCGGACCGCGACGCTGGTGGCGGCAGGGGTGGGCATTGTGCTGGCGATTGGCGGCATGTACGAATTGCTGATTCCGTTTCTGGTGCTGTTGGGTTCGGTCATCCCGCCAGTAGGTGGGGTGATCATGGCCGATTTCTGGTATCGCCACCGTGGCCAGTATCCCGCATTGGCCACAGCCACCCTGCCACGTTACAACCTGAGGGGGCTTTGTGCTTATGCCGTCGGCGCAGTACTGGCGTATGCCTCGCCGTGGGTTGCGCCGTTGGTAGGTATTGCTGCCTCGGCGCTGTGCTACATCCTCTTGCTTGAACTGAGCGGCCGACGCCGGGTGGTGGGCGAGGCCGGTGTCGAGCCGTGAGCCTGGCACTGGAAGACATTCTGCACCTGCCTGGCTTGCAGGAGATGACCGTGCGCGCAGGCGCACGCAACCTGCAGCGTCGGGTGCGCTGGCCTTACGTCGCAGAGAACGAGGGCATCGCCGAGTGGGTGATGGGCGGCGAACTGGTGTTCGTCACCGGCATCAACCACCCGCGTGGCGAGGCCAACCTGCTGAGCCTGGTGGAAGACGGCGAGGCCGTGGGTATTGCCGGCTTGGTGATCCTCACTGGCGGCACTTTCATCCAGGCTATCCCGCCAGCGGTGGTTGCCCGCGCCGAGCAACTGGGCTTGCCGTTGATCGAGCAGCCCTATGCGCTGAAAATGGTCGTGGTCACCCACCTGATCGGCACGGCCCTGGTGCAGATGACCCAGGTGCGGCGCTCGCGCAACGACATCCTTGGGCAGCTGTTGACCGGCGACTACCCAAGCCTGGCCATCGCCCGGCAACGGGCAACGCACCTGGCCCTGGCGCTGGACGAGCCGCGACGCCTGCTGGCGCTGCGTTTGTCGGGCGTCGATGGCGTATTCGAGCGCCATGGGCTGGCCCAAGGCGAGCGCTTGTGGCAAGGCATTCGCCAAGCCCTTGAAGACCAGCTCGAGGCCTGGTGCCGGAGCCGGCCGGGCACCGTGACGGCCCACTTGCCGGGCGACCTGTTCGTACTGTTGCTGCCCAATGCACTGGGCTTGCCTGCTACGCTGGCCGCGCTGCACCGGCAATTGGCGGGCGTGGCAGGGGAGCTGGGCCTCTATATGGGGCTGTCGAGCCTCGCGGAAGATTGCGCGCACTACCGCCGCGCGCTCAACGAGGCCCGCCAGGCCCTGGAAGTGGCGCAAAACCTGCGTCCCACCAATGGCTATTGCGATTTCAGCGAGCTGGGCGTGCTGCGCTTGTTGCAAGGGATCGTCGATCGGTCGTTGATCGACGACTTCGTCGCCCAGACACTAGGGCCGCTGATCGCGCCCGGCCGCAAGCACCCGAATACACTGGTGCATACCCTCGATGGCTTGCTCAAGGAAAACGGCAACGGCCTGAAGGCCGCGCAACGCTTGGGGCTGCACCGCAATACCATCAATCAACGCATTCAACGCATCGAACACCTGAGCGGGCAGTCGCTGGACGACCCGCTTTTCCGTATGAATGCTTCGGTCGCCATGCTGGTGTGGCGCATGACCGAAGCCCAAGGCAAGGAGTAACGCCATGAACATCATCAACGCAAAACTGCGAGGCAAGGCTGGCCTGTTTCGCATCGAACTGAACGGTGACCGCATCGCCAGCATCACGCCACAGGCCCACCCGGTGGCACCAGGCGGCGCTGATGACCTGGATGCCAAACAGAACCTGGTGGTTGCTCCCTTTGTCGAGCCGCACATTCACCTGGATGCCACCCTGACGGCCGGCGAGCCGAAGTGGAACATGAGCGGCACGTTGTTCGAAGGCATCGAACGCTGGGCCGAGCGCAAGGAAATCACCACCCACGAAGACATCAAGGGCCGCGCCAAGAAGACCATCAATATGCTGGTGGACCACGGCATCCAGCATGTGCGCACCCATGTCGACGTCACCGACCCCAAGCTCACTGCCCTCAAGGCCATGGTCGAAGTGCGTGAGGAGGTGCGCCATTTGGTCGACCTGCAGATCGTCGCCTTCCCGCAGGAGGGCATCGAGTCGTACGCCAACGGCCGGGCGCTGATGACCGAAGCCGTGGCCATCGGCGCCGACGTGGTCGGCGGCATTCCGCATTTCGAAAACACCCGCGACCAGGGCGTGTCGTCGGTCAAGTTCCTGATGGACCTGGCCGAGCGAACCGGCTGCCTGGTGGACGTGCACTGCGACGAAACCGACGACCCGCAGTCGCGCTTTCTCGAAGTGCTGGCCGAAGAAGCGCGGGTGCGCGACATGGGCGCCCGGGTCACGGCCAGCCACACCGTGGCCATGGGCTCCTACGATAACGCCTACTGCTACAAGCTGTTCCGTTTGCTCAAGTTGTCGGGCATCAACTTCGTCTCGTGCCCGACCGAGAGCATTCACCTGCAAGGGCGCTTCGACAGCTACCCCAAGCGCCGCGGCGTGACCCGCGTGGCGGAGATCGACCGGGCAGGTATGAACGTGTGCTTTGGCCAGGACTCGATCGTCGACCCGTGGTACCCGTTGGGCAATGGCAACATCTTGCGCATTCTTGAGGCCGGGCTGCACATCTGCCACATGCTCGGCTATGAAGACTTGCAACGCTGCCTGGACCTGATCACCGACAACAGCGCCCGCACGCTCAACCTGGGGGAGCGTTATGGCATCGAGGTGGGGCGGCCGGCGAACCTGCTGCTGCTGTCGGCGCCGGATGACTACGAGATGGTGCGCAGCCAGGGGCATGCGCTGGTGTCGGTGCGCAACGGCAAGGTGCTGATGCGGCGCACGCCGGCGCAGGTCGAACGCCTGGCCTGACACCGCTGCACGCTTCAAATGCAACGCCCCGCTGGCTTTTGCCAGGCGGGGCGTTTTGCTTTCTGCGCTTCGTGTACGCGTTTCCTAGTCAAAAACCGCTTATTCAGCCCTTCACATGCGATAAGCCGTGATTATTCCATGTTAGATAGCACTTGAATTAGAGGTGCTGACCGGTCAAAATTAGTACGTAATTACATATTACGTATTCCAGTACAAAATCGTAGGAGCACGCATGGCCCGGGGCGGTATCAACAAGGTGGTAGTGCAGCAAGCGCGTCAGGCGCTGATCGCCCGCGGGGAGAACCCCAGCATCGATGCGGTACGTATCGAGCTGGGCAACACCGGCTCGAAAAGCACGATTCATCGCTACTTGAAGGAGCTCAATGGCCAGCAAACCGTGGCCACGGCGGGCGCCCCTGGGTTGAGCGATACGCTTGGGCGGTTTGTCGGGCAGTTGGCAACACAGCTGCAGGAAGAGGCGGATATACGCATCGAAGAGGCCGAAAGCGTTTTCACCCAGCAACGCGAACAGCTCGAAGCACAATTGCAGCTGGCCCAAGAAGCGCTGGCTGCGGCGCATCAACAGCAAAAGATCCAAGACGCGGCACTGGCTGCCGAATCGGAGAAACTGCTTTCCACGCAAAGCACCTTGCAGGCTGAGCAACTGCGCAGTGCCAGCCTCAACCAGTCATTGGGCGAGCTGCAATTGCGCCTGAACGACAAGGAAGAGCAGGTGCGGTCACTCGAAGACAAACACCGCCACGCCCGCGATGCCCTGGAACACTACCGCAGCGCCAGCCGCGAACAGCGCGAGCAGGACCAGCGCCGCCACGAGGCGCAACTGCAACAGCTGCAAGTAGAAGTAAGGCAACTGCAGCAGGGCATGATGGTCAAGCAGGACGAACTGACCCGCCTGCACCGTGATAACGAGCGCTTGCTCGGCGAGCATCGCCAGGCCACCAACGAACGCAAGGCACGTGACGAACTGCTTGAACAGCGGGACGCGCAGATTCAGGGCCTGCGAACGATTTTGGCTCAAGCCCAAGGGGCGACCGAGGAAATGCGGCGGCAGTTGGATGTGCAAACGCAAAACCTGGAAGACAAGCGCGAGCTGTATGCCGAACAGGTGCGCCAAGTGCAGCGTCTGGAGGATGAGCTGCTAGAGCGCGATGAGGCATTGAGCGCTTGTCGAGCGCAGTTGAGCACCTGAAAGTGCTCTTGACGGCACTTGATTACTCACTATGATTAACTTTGAATCACGTAATGTTCAGGAGCAACCCTATCATGGCAACTGCCGCGAAAACCCGTACTGTCACAGCTCATGTCCCTGAGCAACTCGCCCAAAAAGTCGATTTAATGGCAGAGCGTCTTGAGCGCTCCAAAAATTGGATAGTCAAGCAGGCCCTGTCCGCCTGGATAGACCAAGAAGAAGAGCGTAGCCGCCTGACCCGAGAGGCCTTGGCTGATGTTGACGCGGGTAGCGTGATTGACCACCAAGCTGTGCAGGCCTGGGCTGACAGCCTCAGCACCGATACTCCGTTGCCGGTACCGCGCTGATGGTGTTGAAGTGGACAAGCAAGGCGCTGTCCGACATTGCCAGGCTGTACGAGTTTCTTGCATCTGTGAATCAACCTGCCGCTGCACGCACGGTTCAGCAACTTACAGCAGCGCCGACCACGTTGATCGCCAACCCGCGCATTGGTGAACGTCTAGAAGAGTTCGAGCCCCGGGATGTGCGCCGAATTCAGATAGGTCATTACGAAATGCGCTACGAGATCGTGGACTCCACTATTTACCTGCTGCGACTGTGGCACACCCGTGAGGAGCGATAGTAGCGCTGAGCGCAGAAGTCCGTAGTAGTCACATTATCGACGCTTTGCCACAGCTTTTTCTCCACGGTAGTTGTTCAGCACCGCCTTTCTGTCCTCTGCTTTCTCAGCGTGGTTGAACGTTGGCCAAGACCTGCGCTCACACATTCAAAGCGGGTAGCGAGGAGCCACGTACATGAGCATCGAACGCAGCATTCCCGAGCTTGAGGCCTGGTACGCGCAGTACGACGACATCAGTTACCGCCGCGAATCGCCAGATGCCTATCATCATGAACTGGTGCGCACCGCCGAAGCCCTGCGTGATGACGGCGCCATCGACTGGGATGACTGGTTGCAGCTGAAGGCCTTGGCCGACCAGGCGCACATCAACGCGCTCGAAGATGCAGTACAGGCGCATGTCGACGACCCTGACGCATGAAAGCGCTAAAGATCGCCACCTTCAATATCAACGGCATTCGCAGCCGATTGCCGGCATTGATCGCCTGGCTAGAGCGAGAGAAGCCTGACATTGCCTGCCTGCAAGAGCTGAAAGCGCCCGACCAGCAGTTCCCGCGTGAAGCGCTTGAAGCAGTGGGCTACGGGTGTTTGTACCAAGGGCAGCCTTCGTGGAACGGCGTTGCCATTCTCGCGCGTGGCAGTGAGCCACTCGAAGTGCGCCGCGGCCTACCCGGCATGGAGGATGACGCCCAGAGCCGCTACCTGGAGGCAGCCGTGCAGGGGCTGATCATCGGCTGCCTCTACCTGCCCAACGGCAACCCGCAACCCGGGCCTAAGTTCGACTACAAACTGCGCTGGTTCCACTGCCTGATCGACCATGCGGCCAGTTTGCAAAAGAGCGGGCACCCGGCAGTGTTAGCCGGCGATTTCAACGTCGTCCCCACCGATTTCGACATCTATAACCCGCGCTCCTGGCTCAAGGACGCGCTGCTGCAACCTGAGACCCGCGATTGCTACCAGCGTTTGCTCAACCAGGGCTGGACAGATGCGCTGCGCCACCTGCACCCTGACGAGCGGGTTTATACCTTCTGGGACTATTTTCGCAATCACTGGCAGCGTAACGCCGGGTTGCGTATCGATCATGTGTTGCTCAACCCTGAGCTTGCGCCTTACCTCAAGACCGCAGGCGTGGATGCCTGGGTACGCAACGAACCCAAGGCCAGCGACCATGCACCGGTGTGGATCGAGCTGGCTTCGCGTAAGCAGCGCTGAACTATAGTCATAAGCGGCGAACGCGAGACGACAAGGGAATAGGATGTGCGCAGCCAGGAAACAGGATGACGATGGGCACCTCGCGGTAGCGGGCGAGGGCCGCGCCGTGGCATTGTTCCGCCAGGTCCTGGCATTCATGGTGGTGGTGATGCTGGCCTTCGTGATGGTGGAAGGTTGGCGTATCTGGCGTGATTACCGTCACGCGTTCAGCAATGCCGAAAACATGGTGACCAACCTGGCTCGGGCGACGGCGCAACACGCCGAGGACGCCATTCGCCAAGTGGATGTCGTCAGCGCGTCCTTGGCCGAGCGCCTGGAGGGCGATGGTTTCGAGCATATGAACCGCCCGCGCCTGCAGGCGTTGCTCGCGCGACAAAAAGCGCTCATGCCGCAGCTGCACGGGCTGTTCGTGTATGGCGCGGATGGCCGCTGGCTGGTTACCGACCAGGCGACCCTACCGCCCAACCTCAACAATGCTGACCGCGACTATTTCGTTTACCACCGTAATCATCGTGACCGGCAGGTACGCATCGGTTCGGTGGTGCGCAGCCGCTCGACCGGCGACTTGATCATTCCCATCTCGCGGCGCCTGGAATACCCCGACGGGCATTTTGCCGGGGTGCTGTTGGGCACGATCAAAGTGGACTGGTTCGTGCGCTATTACGGCGATTTCAAGATCGACGAGCGTGGCGCGCTGGTACTGGCCAAGCGTGACGGCACGATTCTGGTCCGTCGCCCGTTCGTTTCGAGGGTCGTTGGGCGCACATTGGCCAAAAGCGAAGTCTTTCGCAACCACTTGCCCTATGCCGATGAAGGGCTGGTCGAGGCAGTGGCGGTAGTCGATGGCACACCTCGCCTATATGCCTACCGGGCGCTGTCGAGTTACCCGTTGGTGGTAGAGGCTGGCCTGTCGCGGGAATCCATTGTCGCGCCCTGGCGGCACGACGCGATCAAATCAGTGGCCGTATTGTTGCTGTTGTTGGTGGGGTTGGCAGCGTTCGGCGGGGTAGTGTTGCGCCAACTGCGCGAACGCATTGTGATAGAGCGCGCACTGCACCAGGCGCACCAGACGCTGAAATCCCTGGCCTTGACCGACAGCCTGACCGGCCTTGGCAACCGCCGCCGGCTGGATGCGGTGTTCGAGCCCGAGGTGCGGCGGGCTCGACGGCAAGGTTACCCAGTAGCGCTGGTGATGCTCGACCTCGACTACTTCAAGGCTTACAACGACCGTTACGGGCACCTTGCCGGCGACCAATGCCTGCAGCGTTTCGCCGAGCTGCTGCAACAGGCTTTGAAGCGCCCGGCAGACCTGGCGGTGCGCTTTGGTGGCGAGGAGTTCACGCTATTAATGCCCGACACCGATGCGCCGGGTGCCGAGCTTGTCGTGCAGGAAATACAGCATATGCTGCGTCGCCATGTGATCGAGCATGGCGGCAGCCCATTGGGGCGGGTGTCGTTCAGTGCCGGAATCGCGATCGGCGACCCAGCTCGGCAAACCATGACGCCCGAGCGACTGATGGCGGCGGCAGATAGCGCGTTGTACCAGGCCAAGGGGCAGGGGCGGGACGGTTACTGCGTGGCGAACAATGCCGCGGCAGGTGTAGACCCATGATCGCCCATTAAGGGCGAGCAAGGCAGGCGCTGTTCAACCGATGCTCATGCGCATTGCACAACGCCCGACAAACCCGTGGGCACGCTCGTTGGCCAGGATGTTACCCAGCCGCGAGCACAGCAGGCCTTCATCAATAGTTTCAAACCCAAAGCGTGCATAGAAAGGTGCATTCCAGGGCACGTCGACAAAGGTGGTCAAGGTCAGTTCCCGAACGCCTGCTGCTTGCGCCGCATCGACCAGTTGATTCAGCAGCAGGCGCCCGATCCCTTGCCCTTGAGCCTCCCGGCGCACGGAAATTTCATGAATGTGCAATGCCTGTTGCTCCCGCCGTGCACACACAAAGCCCAGGACCTGCCCGGCGTCACCCTCCGCCAGCCAGCTTGCGCCTGCATCGACGAATCCTTGATGCGCTGTGCTGTCCAGCACATCACCTTGTGCTAGCCACGCCAGCGCCGGCAGTTGGGTGAAGGCCTGAGCGGCTGACCGCTCGACCTCGGCCAGCCAGGGGATATCGCGGGTGAGGGTAGGGCGTATATGCACAGTCGGGTCCTGCAAACCGTGGGATGGGTGGGCGTCAGTCTGCCGCCACCTCTTGCGGCTGCAACTGCCAGCGCACCGAGCTTACACCTTTTTCCAGGCTCACCCGGCTGACCAGCCGTTCCAGCTGCGCCGGTGCCTGCGGGTTGCCCAGCAGTTCGGCGCGTACTTCGAGGCGCGCCGGGTTGGGCAAGTCCTCGCTGTGCAGCGATTGCAGGCGCAGCTCCGGGTCGCCGAGGCTGTGCAGCATCAGGCTGCGAACCTGGATTTCATCCTCGGCACGGCACACAACCCGCACTTCGAAACGCTGCTCCACTTCAGTGGCCGGGACAATGTCCTGGCGGTCCAGGCGCTGGGCGATATCGCGCAGCAGGATGTTGGCGCACAACACGGCCAGGCTGCCCAGTGTCGCTTCCAGCAGCAGCCCAAGGCTGCACAATACGCCAACGGCGGCCGTGCACCACAGCGTGGCGGCAGTGTTCAGGCCGCGCACGTTGAAACCGTCGCGCATGATCACGCCGCCCCCGAGAAAGCCGATCCCCGACACCACATAAGCGGCCACGCGCGAGGCATCGTTAGGGGCCATGCCCGGTACGGCCTGGGTCATCAGTACGAACAGGCAAGCGCCGGTACTGACCAGCGCATTGGTACGCAAGCCCGTGAGGCGTTGACGCAGTTGACGCTCGGCGCCGATCAGGGCACCCAGCAGCAGGGCGATGCTGACGCGCAGCAGAAAGACTTTCCAATCCATAGCAAACCTCTTCCACGGGCACACGCCCGCATGAACGCCACCTGGTGTTGGCGTGGTTGAATAACCAGAAAATGCGCAGGACCACAGAAGGGAAGAAAAGAGGAAGGCTGCAGCCACGGGGGCTGAAGAAATCCACCATCAAGCCATGACGGCGAGACAGTGGCAGGGCACTGCCGGACTAGCTCGCCAAGTGGGCCTGTCGCAAGCGACTGGGGCTACTGTCCAATGCAGGACTCCTGTTTGGGGATGCGAAATTGCGTCGCGGACCTTACGCCCCGAGATAGGCGAGGTCAAGGGTAAAAACATGACAAGGGCTTCATCAGGAAAGTGCCTACAGCCCGTCACACCTGCATGGAAAAATAGGCGGGTAGTCGGTAACCTTGCGCCTTCCCTTGCGATCACCCGGACCCGTTACATGCTGTTCAATCTCGCCGTGCTGCTCGGCACACTGGTGGCCATGGAGGGTGTCGGCACACTGGCGCACAAGTACATCATGCATGGCTGGGGCTGGTGGCTGCACCGCTCGCACCATGAGCCACACCTGGGCATGCTCGAGACCAATGACATTTACCTGCTTGCGCTGGGGCTGATCGCCGCCGGCCTGGTGGCGCTGGGTAAAGCCGGGTACGCCCCCTTGCAGTGGGTGGGTGGGGGCGTGGCGGGGTACGGCCTGTTGTATGTGCTGGCCCACGACGGCTTCTTTCATCGCCACTGGCCGAAAAAACCGCGGCCAGTCAGCCGCTACCTCAAGCGCCTGCATCGCGCCCACCGGCTTCACCATGCGGTCAAAGGCCGGCAAGGCAGCGTGTCGTTCGGCTTTTTCTACGCTCCGCCCCTTGCAGTGCTCAAGCGCCAGTTGCGCGACCGACGCGAGCGGCCCTGACCGTCACTGCGGTCAGTTGACCGCGTTGCCCTCAGCCTCAACGGTTTCTGCCACGTGCCCGCGGCTCACCCACCAGCCAAACCCTGCCGCCGTGAAGAACATGATCAGGCTGTAAAGCGCTGCCGGCACCGCCATGGTGGCGTTGTTCAGCAACGAAGGGCTCAAGGCCAGCGCGATCGCCAGGGTACCGTTGTGGATGCCGATTTCCATGCCGATAGCGATGGCCTGGCGCTTGGGAATCTTCAACAGCCGGGGCACCCAGTAACCTACGGCCAGGCTCAGCACGTTGAACAACAGGGCAGCCAGGCCTACCACGGGGGCGTACTCGACCACCGTCTGCCAGTCTTTGGCCAGCGCGAGGATGATGGTGAAGGCCAGAAACAGCGCCGCCACCAGCTTCATCGGCTTTTCCATGCGTGCGGCAAAGCGCGGGGCAAAGTGGCGGATCAACATGCCCAGCGCCACCGGCAGCAGGACAATCGCGAACACCTGCAACACCTTGGCAAACTGCAGCGGGATGGCCTGGTCCGAGGCCATGAACCAGCCCAGCGACAAGTTCACCAGCAGCGGCATGGTGAGGATCGCAATCAACGAGTTGACCGCCGTCAAGGTGATGTTCAATGCCACATCGCCGTGGGCCAGGTGGCTGAACAGATTGGCCGTGGTCCCCCCCGGCGAGGCCGCCAGCAGCATCAGCCCCACCGCCAGGGCGGACTCCAGGCCAAAGCCGTTGGCGATCAGGAAGCACACCAGCGGCAGCAACAGGATCTGGCAGACCAGGCCAATCACCACAGGCTTGGGGTATTTCACCACACGGGCGAAATCGGCCAGGGTCAGCGACAGCCCGAGGCCGAGCATGATGATGCCCAGGGCCAGGGGCAGAAATGCAGTGAGCAGGGGCGAGGCAGTCATGAAGGGGCTCTCGGATCAGGGAGTCGCACAAAGGATTCCGAGGAGTGTAGGTGGCACTGTAGTGATAGCTAATTGCAAAGCGCCACCTCTTGGTAACCTTTTGTTACCGAGTGCACCGTGCGCAGCGTCTGCATGCCGCGTTGCGATGGGCGTCCCGGCGCAGTAGCATGCGCGCTTTTACCGAGGATTAGCCTGTCATGCCGTTTCAGCAAGGTCTGCTTGCCACGCCGGTGCCGGCCCATGCCCGCCACCTGTTCTTCACGCTGCACTCGCCCGAAGCGCTGCCCGCCGCACTCGACGCCTTGCTGCCGCAGGTCGACGGCCAACAGTTGATCCTGGGCGTCGGCGCGACCCTGGCCAAGGCCCTGGGCCGTGACGTGCCGGGTTTGCGTGCCTTCCCGCTGCTGGACGCCGCCGTGGAGAACCCCAGCACCCAGCACGCCTTGTGGCTGTGGCTGCGGGGTAACGAGCGTGGCGACCTGCTGCTGCGGGCCCAGGCCCTGGAACACGCGCTGGCACCGGCGTTGCGCCTGGCAGACAGCGTCGATGGCTTTTTGCACCGGGGTGGCCACGACCTGACCGGCTATGAAGACGGCACCGAGAACCCGGTGGACGAAGACGCCGTGCAAGCCGCCATCGTTGACGACGCGCCCCCTGGCCTCAACGGTTCCAGCTTTGCCGCGTTCCAACTGTGGAAGCATGACTTGGAGTACTTCAAGTCGCTGCCCCAGGCGGACCAGGACAACATCATCGGCCGCCGCCTCAGCGACAACGAAGAGCTTGACGACGCTCCGGCGTCCGCGCACGTCAAACGTACCGCCCAGGAAAGCTTCGAACCTGAGGCGTTCATGGTCCGTCGCTCGGTCGCCTGGGCTGACGCCCGCGGTGCTGGCCTTGCCTTCGTGGCGCTGGGCCACAGCTTCGATGCCTTCGAAGTGCAACTGCGGCGCATGAGCGGCCTGGAAGACGGCATCATCGACGGCCTCTACCGTTTCAGCCGGCCACTGACCGGTGGTTATTACTGGTGCCCGCCGATGGGTGAAACCGGCCTGGACCTGCGCCTGCTGTTGCAGGCCTGATCGCTAACATCCAGATACAGAATCACTCGCCGAGGCGGGGTAGAGCGGCTAGCCTTGAAAGTTTCCGGTTCATGACGGGGGCTTTTCCATGTATGCACGTCGTGATGTCCTACGCGCCGGTGCAGCCTTGGGGTTGCTGGCCGCAAGCCCTTGGCTGCACGCTGGGGCGGCGAGTGGCCTGCTGACGCGCACTATCCCTTCCACCGGCGAGGCTTTGCCGGTCATCGGTGCCGGTACCTCTGGCAGTTTCGAGGTCGAGGCCGGCTCGCCTCAGTACCAACAGCTCGGCGCGGTGCTCAGGGCCTTCTTCGAAGGTGGCGGCAGGGTCATCGACACCTCGCCCAACTACGGGGGGGCCGACAGCATTCTGGGCCAGTTGCTGGAAGAGGGGGGCTGGCACAAGCAGTGCTTTCTAGCCACCAAGATCGCCGCCAACAGCCAGGCCGACGCACAAGCGCAGTGGCAAGGCAGCCTGCGCAGCTTGCGCACCGACAAAGTCGACTTGCTGCAGATCCACAACCTGCGCGATTGGCAGACCCAACTGCCTTACGCCCGTGAACTAAAGCAGCAAGGCAAGACCCGCTACGTCGGCATCACCCATTACCTGAACAGCGGCCAGGATGAAGTGGCCAGGATCGTACGTAGCGAACCGCTCGACTTCATTCAGATCAACTACTCGGTCAACGCCCCACAGGCCGCGCGTGAGCTGCTGCCATTGTGCCAAGACAAGGGCGTCGCGGTGCTGATCAACCGGGCGTTCGATGACGGCCGGCTGTTTGCCCGGGTCAAGGACCAACCGTTGCCTGGCTGGGCGTCGGAAGTAGGTATCGGCAGCTGGGCACAGCTGTTTCTGAAGTTCGCCATCAGCCACTCGGCAGTGACCACGGTCATTCCCGCCACCAGCCGCCCTGATCGCCAGCTCGATCAGCTCAAGGCCGGGCATACGCCATTGCTCAGCCAGGCGCAGCAACAGGCGCTGATCGAACAGTTCGGCTGACACCATGCAAGGCTGGCGGCGGCGTCTGGACCAAGGGCTGAACATACAACCGGGTGAAGGGCCGGCGGTGGTTGCCGGGTTGTTGTTGTTCTACTTGCTGTTCACCGGCTACTTCATGCTGCGCCCGGTGCGCGAGACCATGGGTGTGGCCGGTGGCGTGGATAACCTGCAGTGGCTGTTCACCGGCACCTTCGTCGCCACCCTGGCATGTCTGCCGCTGTTCGGCTGGCTGGCATCCAAGGTGCGGCGGCGGCAAATCCTGCCCTGGACCTACGGGTTCTTCACCAGCAACCTGTTGCTGTTCGCGGTGCTGTTTTCCCGGGCCCCGGACGATGTATGGACTGCGCGCGCGTTCTATATCTGGCTGTCGGTGTTCAACTTGCTGACCATTTCACTGGCCTGGAGCGTGCTTGCCGACCTGTTTGCCACCGAACAAGGCAAACGGTTGTTTGGCCTGCTGGCATCAGGTGCCAGCCTGGGCGGCCTCTGCGGGCCGATCCTGGGTACCTTGCTGGTGGGCCCGCTGGGGCATGCAGGCCTGTTAGTACTGGCCGGGCTATGTTTGCTAGGCAGCACCGGCGCTGCCTTGTTTTTGCAGCGCTGGCGAGACCGTCATCCGCTGCCGGCCCATCTGCAGCGCTCGACGTCCAAGCCGTTGGGTGGCAACCCGTTCGCGGGGGCTACCGCCGTGCTGCGCGCTCCTTACCTGTTGGGCATCGCGCTGTTCGTGGTGCTGCTGGCCAGTGTCAGCACGTTCCTGTACTTCGAACAGGCGCGCATCGTCAGCGAGACCTTCACCGACCGCACCCGGCAAACCCAGGTGTTCGGCCTGATCGACACCGTGGTCCAGGCCTTGGCGATTCTCACGCAGGTGTTTCTGACGGGGCGGCTAGCGCGAAGGATGGGCGTGGGCATATTGCTGGTGGCGGTGCCGTTGATCATGGCCGCAGGCTTTGTCTGGCTGGCAGTTGCCCCGGTGTTCGCCGCCTTCGTGGTGGTGATGGTGGTGCGCCGGGCCGGTGAATATGCGCTGGTCCGGCCGGGACGGGAGATGCTCTTCACCGTTTTGTCGGCAGAAGACAAGTACAAAGCCAAGAACTTCATCGACACCGTGGTCTACCGCGGCGGTGACGCCCTCAGCGGCTGGCTCAAGAGGGCACTGGATGTGATCGCGGAGCACCCGCAGTTGGCGATGCTGATTGGCGCGGCGATCGCGTTGGGCTGGGCCGGCACCGGCGCCTGGCTGGGTCGCCGCCAGGCGCGGCTCGATGCACCCGATGCCGAGTGAGGCGGGCGGTCGCTTGGCGCACCAAATACGTAACCTTCCCTTATTTAACGCCACCGGTCCGAACGTGCGGCAATAAAACGAATCCCTCGATATCGCCGAACTCCGAAGCTATGTACGGCCCAGCGCCGTGCATCCTGAAGTCATACGAGGCTTGAAGACCATGGCTAACAAAGAGAACAGCCGCACCGGCACCCAAGGCAAGGAAGGCAGCCAAGGCGGCAGCAAGAACCCAGGCAACTTCGCCAACGACCGTGAAAAAGCGTCCGAAGCCGGGCGTAAAGGCGGCCAGTCTTCGGGGGGCAACATGCCTCACGACACCAGCCGCAAAGGCGGTCGTTCGTAACCGTCGTTTGTAACCGAGGGATCCGCAGTGCCAGGGCGACCTGGCACTGCATTCAGAGGCGCACGGCATGACGGTGATGACCTGCAAGACCGTTACTCATGAAAGGTCTATGACCGCAAGCCATAGCCTGCAGCACCGGTACCAGACCCTATTGCAAGGCCACGACGCCACCAGCGCGGCGTGGCTTAATGAACAGATCGCCCGCGTCGAGCAGTCCTCCGACGACCTGCCGGCCAACCCTTCACAGCTGCCTGCCTGGAGCGCGCAGCATGCCGCTGAGGTGGCCAAGGCCTATGCCGAATACCTCCAGCAGCGCCATCAAGGTGGGCCACGCCAGTTTTTCAGCAACCGCGCCCATGCGTTGTGGTTCCTCCAGCAAATTGCGCCGACCAAGGCCGTGGACGGGGCCTGGTTGCACGGCACGCTGCAGCATTGGCAAGACCCGCGTTACCACGGGCTGATCCGCACCTACCTGGAAGAGCTGGGCAATGGCGACCCACGCTGTAACCATGTGTTGATCTACCAACGGCTGCTCAGCCGCCTCGGCTGCCTGGAACTGCCGCCACTGGATCACGACCGTTATCTGCAAGGTGCCGTGCAACTGGCCTTGGGGCAGAACTGCGACGAATTTCTGCCCGAAGTGCTGGGCTACAACCTTGGCTACGAACAACCGCCGCTGCATTTGCTGATCACCACCTACGAGCTGGCGGAGCTGGGTATCGATGGCCACTACTTCCAGTTGCACGTGACCATCGACAACGCTGCCAGTGGTCACGCGCAGTTGTCTATCCAGGCGTTGCACCAACTGTGCCCCGCAGAAGACCCACAGGCGTTCTATCAGCGGGTGCGGCGGGGTTACCGCCTGAACGACCTGGGCATCTCGGCTGCCACCCTGGTCAGCCAGTTTGACCTCCAAGCGCAGCTGTTTGCGGCTTTGGAGTGCAAGCGCCAGTATGGTCAGTTCATGCACTCCGATCATTGCCGCTTGCAGCAACGCACCATTAATCAATGGCTAGCCGAGCCTGGGGCCATCCCGGCCTTTGTCAGTGCCCTGCAGGCCCAGGGCTGGATTCGCCGCGGCGAGGACCCGGCGAACAGTCGCTGGTGGAAGCTGATCGAAGGGCCAACGGCGGCCATGTTCGGGGTGTTCACGGCGTACGAAAAACAATTGTGGCATGACTGGATCGCCGACGACTGGCAGGCCACAACCCGCCGCGTCGTGCCTGGCAGTTGGGACACACCTTCAGCTTTGAGCGAAGTACCGAACGCCAGCATTGCCCCAGAAGCGCTTGCTACCCTTATGGAGCGGATGTCCGGTAACCGTCACGCGTTGCCGGAAGGTTTGCAGGCTACTCAAGCCTTCGTCCGCGCAACCGGCCTGATTCAAGAGGGATGCCATTGATGGTGCTCGACTCGTCTCAAGGCCAGGCAGACGAGGCCTTGCTGCAATTAGGCAAGCGCCTGCGTGCCGAAGGCTACCGCTTTACCTGCGTCAGCCCAGCCACCCATGCCCGCAACAATGCCCGCGATGCCGCCAGGCAGGCGACGAACGTGCGCGACGTGTTCGGCTGGAGCCGCCCCTTCGCGCCTTCGCTGATGCCTGCTGACCTACTACACCAGCTGGAGCGCGCGCAGGTGCTGACGCGATGCGGCGAGCTGATGGCCAGCACGGTGCGCTGGTCAAGCCTGGACGACCTACTGCTGGTCCATTCGGCTTACCCGACCCACGCCAGTGACGCAGTTTTCTTCGGCCCCGACAGTTACCGCTTTGCCCAGGTCATCCACGATCACCTGCAACACCGCTTGTCTCGGGTGGAGCATGCGGTCGACATCGGTTGCGGTACCGGCGTGGGCGCCTTGATCATCGCGCGCGCCGCCCAGCATGCGCAGGTCAGCGCGGTGGACATCAATCCGCTTGCGCTACGCTATACCGCCATCAATGCCGCATTGGCGGGTATCAACAACGTGTCGGTGGCCGCCAGTGACCTGCTCGATGGCATAACCGGGCCTTTCGACCTGATTGTCGCCAATCCCCCCTACATGCTCGACCTCAGTGCGCGCACCTACCGCCACGGCGGTGGGGCGCTGGGTGAAGCGCTGTCGCTGCGTATCGTCGAGCAGGCGCTGGAGCGCTTGAGTGCGCGGGGGACCTTGTTGCTCTACACCGGTGTTGCGATCGTCGAAGGCCGCGATGCCTTGCTTGAAGCTGTTCGTTTACGCCTGGCGGGCCCGGAGTGGTCTTGGGTCTACCGGGAAATGGACCCCGATGTGTTCGGCGAACAACTGGCCGAGCCCGGCTATGAACAGGTGGAGCGCATTGCCGCCGTAGCGCTCACTGTCACTCGCAACGGCTGAAGGCCTATGCCGCGGCCTTGTACGTTCGGCATCGAAGAGGAGTATTTGTTGGTGGACCTTGCCACCGGCAAAGTCCCAGCGATGCCGGCGCGCAGTCTGGCAAGGCACTGCCGAGAGGCAGTGGGGCCGTACTTTGTGCAGGAGATGTTCCGCAGCCAGATAGAAGTCGCCTCGCCGGTGTTTTCGAACCTGTACGAGGCTCGGGAATTCTTCGTGCATGCGCGGCAGCGGCTGACCGACGTACTGGCGGCGCAGGGTATGGGCCTGTATGGCGCAGCCAGCCACCCCAATGCACCTTGGTTACGGCATAAGCCGGCAGCCTCGGCACACTACCGCCAGCTGTTCGACGACTACCGGCATGTGGCACGGCGCAGCCTGCTCAACGGGTTGCACGTGCACGTAGGCGTACCGGCTGACTGCGATCGCATGCAACTGATCAATCGCCTGGTGCCCTGGTTGCCGTTGCTACTGGTGCTCAGCACATCGTCACCCTTATGGCTGGGCCAGGCGACCGGCTACATGAGCTACCGGCGGGTCATTTGTGGCGAGTGGCCGCACATGGGGCTGCCAGAGCCATTAGCTGATTGGCCCGCCTACGAGCGCTACCGAGCCTTGCTGCAAAGGACCGGCTCACTGGCAGAAAAGGGTGATTTCTGGTGGGCGATCAGGCCTTCGCAGCGCTTTCCGACAGTCGAGTTGCGTATCTGCGATGGTTGCCCTTGCCTTGAGGACGCATTGAGCATTGCCGGCGTCTTTCGCCACTTGGTCGAGCACAACCTGCAGCCAAGGCATGAACGCACCCCCTTCAACCGCGAGCTGCGCTGGGTCGCACAGGAAAACTACTGGCGAGCCATGCGCTATGGGCGCCATGGCCAATTCATCGGTGCCGATGCGCAGCAGCCGGTCACGGCGCAAGGCTGGCTTGGGCAGTTGCAGGGCCAGTTTCCGGTCGATACTGTCGACGCCGAACGCGCCTTCCAGCATGCCCACGGCATTCTGCGCGAGGGCACCAGCGCGGACCGGCAATTGCACTGCCTGGAGCGCGCTCACGCCGATGGGCAAAGCGCAGCACACGCTTTACAGGCCGTGGTCGAGCAGGTGGTGACGCAAGGACACGCAGCGTTGCCAACGGCTGGGGTTGCAATTAGACAGGGTTGACCGAAAATGGCCGCGCCCTTTGCAGCCACTCGGAACGTCCTGCGCCATGATGCTGATCAAGCAATTTCCCCAGATCACCCCGACCGACACGCTTTTTGTCTTCGCCCTCGAGGCAGAGGCGGGCACTGTGTTTGCCGATGTGAACACCGTGTTCACCGGCATCGGCAAGGTTAATGCCGCCATCGCCCTGACCAAGGCCATTGCCCAGCGCAAGCCCAAGTTGATCGTCAACCTGGGCTCTGCCGGCAGCCAGCGCTATGGCAAGGGCGAGGTGGTGTGCTGTACCCGTTTCGTGCAGCGCGATATGGACGTCACGCCATTGGGCTTCGCCCGCTACGAGACGCCGCTGTCTGACATCCCAGTGCTGCTGGAACACGGCGAGGAAATCCCCGGGCTTGCCCTGGGCACCTGCGGCAGTGGTGACAGTTTCGAGGTCAGCCACGGCGAGGCACCTTACGACATCGTCGACATGGAAGCCTATGTGCTGGCCCTGATCGCTCGTGACGAAGGCATTCCGTTCGTCTGCCTCAAGTACATTTCAGACGATGCCGGCAGCGACGCGGCAGACGACTGGTCGGTGCAGGTGCATCTGGCCGCCGAAGCCTTCAAGCGTGTGCTGTTCAGCTAATCCAACGGCGCTGCCCGCCGCAGGGCAGCCTGACTAAACCTTCCCGTCGCGCCGCAGTCACTTCCAGTAGAAGCCCCGATAGTCGCGGGGCCTGGCGGGAGGTGATTAACGATGGCTAGGGCAATCTGGAAAGGCGCGATCAGCTTTGGGCTGGTGCACATACCTGTCTCGCTCAATACCGCTGTGCGCACCGAGCGGGTGGATTTCGACTGGCTCGACAAACGCAGCATGGAGCCGGTCGGGTACAAGCGGGTCAACAAGGTCACAGGCAAGGAAATCGACAAGGAGCACATCGTCAAAGGTGTGGAGTATGAAAAAGGCCGCTATGTGGTGATCAGCGAGGAGGAGATCCGCACAGCCCGGCCTGAAGCCACCCAGACCATAGATATTTTCTCGTTCGTCGACGCCAGCGAAATCCCCCTTCAGCATTTTGATACCCCGTATTACCTGGCCCCCGACCGCCGTGGCGGCAAGGTTTACGCGCTGCTGCGCGAAACCCTGGCGAGTACCGGCAAGGTGGCCTTGGCCACGGTGGTGTTGCATACCCGTCAGCACCTGACGCTGCTGCGCCCGCTCGACGATGCACTGGTGATGATCACCTTGCGCTGGCCAGAGGAAGTGCGAGGGCTGGAGACGCTGGAGCTGGACAAGAGCGTGACCGACACCAAGGTAGACAAGCGTGAACTGGACATGGCCAAGCGGCTGGTGGAGGACATGAGCGGGCCGTGGCAGCCGGATGAATACCACGATGCGTTCCGCCAGACGATCATGGACCTGGTGGAAGAGAAGGCCAGTAAAGGCAAGATCAGCGTGGTCGAGAAGGGCGAGGGCGGCAGTGCGGAGAAAAGTGCCGACATCATCGACCTTACCGAGTTGCTCAAGCGCAGTTTGGGGGGCAAGGGTGGGGCTACTGGCAAGAAGAAGCCTGCCAAGCGGACCCGCAAGGTTTCTTGATCAGATCTTCCATCTATTTAGCAGCTCTGTGGGAGCGGCCCCAGATTTTCGCCTAGGCTCTGTACAAAAAGCCTTTGATGCTTAAACGCTTGCAACCGCTGTACGCGCAACCCGAGCCTCTGCTGGCGCCGGGAAAAAAGGGGACCTGACGAGCCTGCCGATCACGCTCTAGGCCGCAGTTGCGGTGGCCTGACAACCATAGTGACGCGCTTCGACAAGCACGCGAAAAGTTACGCCGCCATATTCTAACTCCCGCTCACGGCCCGCTAAAAATGGAAAATATCTTCACGCAGAACCATCGCTGACTCGCACCTGATATATTTGCCAGTCGCATATTGTTGGTGAGTGGTTAAAATGAAGGCTCAAACCTTACGACCAGGAGCCACATATGATTTTTTTATTAAGCTACCCCCCCTATGGATGGGGCGGATCTCGGCCTGAATCGTCCATGCTAAAGTTTAATGGAGAAATGCGGGATAAGTTGAGTGACGGCTATCATCTAGGTAAAGGAAAAAGACTTTACTTGCCTACTATCATGCGATTTACAACGCCCGACGATTTTAGCCCATTTTTACGCGGCGGGATAAATTGCTATGCGTATTGCCTAGGAGATCCTGTGAACTATATGGATACCACAGGGAGGGTGCCAACGCTGCAAAACCTGGCGAAGCGTATGTTAAAAGACAACTCGGAATTAATTCCAAGTGACTATTTTACTGTCAAGCAAAAATCTTCGTTTAGATTGGAATCGACACCTGGGGTTGAGGGTGGGCGTATGGAGTACCATCATAAGCTTATACAATATAAATCCGCAGATGAAGTATTAAAATCAAGCCCACATCTAAAAGCCCACGTAAAATTCTACTCACGCATGGAAGCCATTTCGGGCCCTTGGATGCCCCCTGAATCAGGCGCTATTTTATCAAAACATAAGGGAATAGCTACCCGTTTTGATGAGTTTCAGCGTACAGCTCAGCATCCTTCAGGCGAATATTTAGCGCATATACAAAAAGACAGCGTCCTGGTGCGTGTGCAAAGTGTACTTGAGCATGGGTTCAACAACAACTTAGAACTCGAGCCGGGCGATTCTAACAAGCTCATCAGATGGGCAAAATATGTGGATGAAACCAAGCCTAGCAACCCCACAAGGCCGAAGCGCGGGATTTCGATCTAGTGTGGTGTTTCAGAAGTATCATTGAAGATGTTGGTTATGCTCTATAGACGCTCACTCATCAAGAGTTGTGTATCGACATGGGCCGACCAGCAACCGTTATTACCCTTTCTGAAACCGAAAAAGCGGAGCTGTTATGTCGGTAAAGCTCCGCAAGGGCGCCCAAGATGCACGCCTGCGCGCCGAGATAATCCTTGTCTATGCGGAGGCGAATCAGGCAACGAGGGGATGTCGTGTCACGCTGGCGCCAACGCTATTGATCCGCTGTTTGTCGACAAGGTGCACGACATCGTTAGGTTGTACTTAAACCCGCCCGAGAGAGCGCTTGAGCTGTGCGTCGATGAGAAGAGTCAGATCCAAGCTTTGAACTGAAATTCGCCTCACTGGGTGTGGCAACCGGTGAAGTCATCGGCCGGCTGAAGCGCCAGCATCGATGCACCGAATTCCTCGCTTTCCTGAGGGAAATCGACGCATCAGTCTCTGCTGAGATGCCGATTCACCTGATCATGAACAGCTACGCAACACTCAAAACCGAAAATGCGGCGAGGCGCGCTACAACATCCACTTCACGCCGACTTCGGCGTCATGGATGAATCTGGTTGAGCGGTTTTTCTCAATGCTGAGCGGGAAGTGGATCAAGCGCCTGGCACACGTTAGCGTCAAGGATCTTGAGGCGTCGATCGAGTACTACATGGAAACCTACAACCAAAACCCGAAGCCATTTCGGTGGCATTAAAAGGCTGAGAACATCCTTGCCTCAGTCGCCCGTACGGCTCGGGCACTGGGCCAGTAATTTTCAGTGGTACTTCTGAAACATCACACTAGTTTTGTACGAAAAGTATGGTCATCCATCGTTGTGCGGGCTTGCCCCGCGATCTGCCGCAACGCGGTAGCAAAGCCTGAATTCGCGGCGACTTTGACGCTAGTCGATATCGGGTACAGGAGCGCTTCGCACTCCATCGCGGGGCAAGCCCGCTCCCACAAAAGGATCTCCATAAGCCGGCGATTCAGGAGGGGGCTGCTTCAAGGCCTGCCAGAAAATCCCCAAACCCTTCCCGCGCGCGGCTGTCGCGTCGGCTGCTGGTCGCCACGCTGTGCCGTGCCGTCCAGGAGATCTGCGCACCGTGCGCCTCCAGGTCGCGCACCAGTTGTACGTCTTCATGCGCCGGCAACGGCTGGAACCCCCCGATACGCAAATACGCCTGCGCACTGACCCCAAGGTTGGCGCCGTGGATATGCCGGTGCCCCTCTCGAGCCTGGTAATGGCTCAGGTACAACCGGCGCAACGCGGCTTTCTGCCAGGGCTGCCAGCGCTCCACATGCACGGTGCCACAGACCACGTCCGCACCACACGCCAGTTGCGACAGCAACCAATGCGGCGGCACCTGGCTGTCGGCATCGGTACAGGCCAGCCAGCTGGCGCCCTGTTCGATCATCTGTGCCGCGCCGGCACTGCGCGCCATGCCAACATTGCCTGCGTGCACTTCCAGTGTCTGCACCTGGTGCCGCCTGGCAACCGCCGCACTACCATCGCTGCAGCGGTCCAGCACCACCAGTATTTCGACCCGATAGCCCGCCAACTCAGCCTGGTCTGCAGCCGCCCGCACGGACTTGAGGCAACGACCCAGGCGGCGCGCTTCGTTGTGCGCGGGTATGACCACGGCAATCATGGGCAGGTCTCGTCAAGGTCGACCACGCTGGGCTGGCAGGACCAGTATTCGAGCAGAAAGTCCGCTTCTTCATGGCGATAGACGGGGTACAGCGGCAGATGCTTGCCCAGCATGCGATGCACTTCACGCCCGTCCTGGGGGCAGCCCGCGATCGGGTGTTTCCAGTGGCAGGCCAGCAGGCCGCCGTCGTCGCTGAGGCTGGCGGCTGACTGTTCGATCACTTGCAACCAATCGGTGGGATCAAGGTAGTAACCCAGCTCACTCAGCACGATCAGGTCAAAGCGCCCACCGGGCCAATCACCCGGAAGCCTGCCGAGTTCGACCGAGGCGTGGCTGACCCCGGCCAAGCGTTCCCGCGCGAGGCCTACGGCAGTTGGGTTCAAGTCCTGGCACAACAAGTCTGCACACCGCTCGGCCAGCAAGGCACTCAGCTCGCCATTGGCGCACGCAGGCTCGAACACGCGCTCATAGCATTGGCGGGGCAGGCTGGCCATGACCAGCTCGCGTTTGCGCTTTTCGTACCAGCGGGTGCGAAAGGCCCAAGGGTCTTCGCTGCTGGCGTACAGGTCGGCGAAATACTGTGCGTCGAGGCTCATGACAACTCCCTTTACAAGAACACCAATTCGAAAGGCTGTAGCAGGCACTCCTGCAAGTTCGCTGGCAGCACGGGCGGTTGGCCTTCATCTGGCTCGAGTTGGCTGGTGTGCGCGGCCAAGGCCTTGCGCTTGCGGGCCAGGCGGGTTTCATCCAGCTGCACGCGATGAGCCCGTGGCCAGGGCAGGCGAGGGTCATCAGGTTGCGCCCAGTGCCAGGCCCAGACCGGCACCTCCACCAGTTGCACCTTGCGCGCCATTGCCGCTTGCGCGGCGGCCCTGCCCACTGCCTCGTGGTCGCAGTGGCCGTCGTTGCGCCAGGTCGCCATCAGCACGTCGTCAGGCTTGAGCAACTGGCTCAGGTGGTTGACTAGAAAGGCCTCGTCCCGCGGCAGCGCGCCGTCCTTCAGGTGCAGCCTGCGCCAGTCCAGCCGGTTGAGGTCAAGTTCGAGCTGTTGCAGGGCGTGGCGGCTCTCCAGCGGCCGCTGCCTGCGCAAGCGGTGCTCGGTCCAGTGGCTGGAGCCTGGGTGGCTGCCTTCGCCATCGGTAGCAGAGACCAACACCAGGTCGTCCTCGCGCCCATGAAAGCCTGCCAGCAAACCACCCGCCATGAGAATTTCGTCATCCGGGTGCGGGGCGATCAGTACAAGCCGGCGGCCAGGCGGGCACAGTTGCTCTGGGTCGATCCAGGTGGCCCTGGCCAGGTGCGCGGCGTGCTGCCAGGCCGACCAGGGGGTACCGCTACTCGACTCGATCAAATTCATAGTTGCCAGGCTCCTGCCGGCAGGGTAGCCAGCTGCTGTCCGAGGGCGGCCAGGTCACGCTCGGCGTGGCTCTGGCGCAGGAATACCGGCAAGTCGGCACTCAACCGGGCAAAGTGGCTGCTGCGGCAAAACGGCGAGGCGCCCAAGGCGCGCCCCACGTGATGGATCACGTGCTCGACGGCCTGCTCGACCTGTGCGCGGGTACGCCGCACTTCGAAACAGGCGTCTGCGCCCGGCTGGCGGTCGATCCAGCCCGCACACTCGCGCAACGCCGCCCTGGCTCCGCACAAGGCGGCGTCCACAGCCCCCAAGTGCGCGTCGGCGTGCGGGTCTGGCCGCGGGTTGCGACAGTGTTCGCGCAGGTAGTCCGCCAGGGCCTCGGCGCCGCCGTACCAGCACGCCGCGATACCCCCGCCACCGTGCCAAAAGCCGGGTCTGGAGAGGTACTGCCCGGGCCGGCCGATGGCGATACCAGGCGTATGGTTGAACTCGACCTCGACGCTCGCGGTAATGGCCATGCCGACCGCCTGCCACTGTTCGATACGCAAGCCTTGGCTGGGGTGGGACAGCTCTATGGCCACCAGCTGCGGTTGGTCGTCTTCGCCCCATGCCGTGATCAGTGCGCGGTCAATTTGCAAGGCGCCCGAGCACCACGCCTTGCGGCCCGAAAGCCGCACCTGCTCGCCCTGGCGCTCGACGATACGTGCGCGGGCATCTGGCGGTTCCGCCGCCCATACACCCCAAATGCCATCCTGCGCATGGTGCGCGGCGCCACATTCGGCCAGGATCGCCAAGGCATCGGTATGGCCTTCGTAGAGCTTGGCCAAGGCCATGTCACAGCCAGCAATGCGGGCCAGGCTCTGCCAGCGGCGCAGCGTGTTGCCCTGGCCGGGCAGGGGCAGCAGGTCAAGGTGGTCGGCCTGCAGCGCCTGCATCAGCGCTGGCAGTTGGGTATCGAGGTTCAGCGCCTGCGGCCTTTCGGTGAAGGTGCGCAACAGGCGGTCGAGGGTGTTCAAATCAAAGTCCTGAATGATGCTCATCAGCCCAGCCCTAGCTGTTTGCGCATGCGCGCAGTGATCGATTGACGGGTCTTGCCCATGTCGGCCCAGGGGTCGTCCACCTCGGCCAGGCGCTCGTGCAGGTTGCCGATGTGCCATTGATTGGCACCCTTGAGCCCGGCCAGCTCTTCACGCCAGATCGGCACGGACACCGGCAGGCCCTCCCGCGCACGCAAGGAGTAGGCACAGGCGGTGGTGGCGCCTTTGCCATTGCGCAGATAGTCGATGAAAATCCGCCCGACCCGGTTTTTCGGCCCCGACACGGCGCTGAGGCGATCGGGGAACAGGTTGGCCAGGTAGTCGACGATCGCATGGCTGAAGTCCTTCACCTCGTCCCAGCCCGCTTTTCGGGTCAGCGGCACGACAATGTGAATGCCCTTGCCACCACTGGTCTTCAGAAACACCTTCAGGCCAAGTTCGTCGAGCAGGGTCAAGGTCAGCTGCGTGGCCTCCAGCATGGCCTTCCAGGGCAGCGCCGGGTCCGGGTCCAGGTCGAGCACGAAGCGGTCCGGTTTGTCGAAGTCCTTGTCGGTGGCGTTCCAGGTGTGCAGTTCGAGCATGTTCATCTGCACCGCGCCCAGCAGGGTATCGGCGCGGTTGATGACCATGGCAGCCTGGCCGGCCTGTTTTTTGTCGTAGCTGACCACGTTGGGGATGTGCAGTTGGCCAGCGTTTTTCTGGAAGAACAACTCGCCACCGAGGCCATCGGGCGCGCGTACCAGCGCCACAGGGCGGTTTTTAAGCTGGGGCAGGATCCATTGGCTCACCTGCGCATAGTATTCGGCGACTTGGCGTTTGGTGGTGGCGCGGGTGGCGTCGATGACGCGGTCAGGGTGAGTCAGGCGCAGTTCGCCCAACGCCTCGGGCTTGTGCTGAGCCTTGGTTTTAACCACGGACTTGCCAGGCATGGCGTGCTCCAGGTCGATCGCGGTCGCGGGTTTGTCATCACGCAGGCCGTGGAACACCGCATGGCGCACCACGCCGTCTCGGGTCATCTGTGCGTAGGCGACTTCGGCCAGCAACGTCGGCTTGAGCCAGTGCACGCCCCGGGCTTCGGCGCCAGTCGGCGGCTTGCTCAGCATCGGCTTGGGGGTTTCCAACGGTTTGAGTCGCGCATGAATGGTTTCCAGGGTGGCAGCACTGAACCCTGTACCGACTTTGCCGGCATAGCGCAGCGCGCCGCTGTCGTCGTGCACGGCCAGCAGCAAGGCGCCAAAAGCGCTGCGGCTGCCCTTGGGGTCGGTGTAGCCGACAATCACGAACTCCTGGCGTTGCTGGCACTTGAGCTTGACCCAGTCGGCGCTGCGGCGCCCGGTGTAAGGGCTGTCGGCGCGTTTGCCGATCAGGCCTTCCAGGTTCATGCGGCAGGCGCTGTCGAGCAGGGAGTCGACCGGCTGATCGAAACCTTCGGAAAACCTCAGCCACTGCGAGTCGGCCTGTTCAAGCAATTGCTGCAGGGTTTTGCGCCGCGCTTGCAGCGGTAACTGGCGTAGGTCCTCGCCGCCCAGGAAGGGCAGGTCGAATAAGTAGTAGAGAATGTGCTGATCGTCCTCGGCATCGAACGCGTTCTGCAGGGCCTGGAAGTCGGCCACACCGTGTTCGTCATTGACCACCATTTCGCCGTCCAACCAGGCCGAGTCGAGGCCCAGCGTGCGCAGTGCATCTCGCTGATGGGGCAGCTTGGCGGTCCAGTCGTGGCCATTGCGGGTAAAAAGACGCACGTCATCGCCGTCGATGCGCGCGAGAATCCGGTAGCCATCGAACTTGACCTCGTACAACCAGTCGCCGGCGGGTGGCGAGTCGACCAGCGTCGCCAGTTGCGGTTGCAACGTGTCGGGTAACGGGGCCTTCTGTGCGCCTGCCTTGCGTTTGCGGGTACGCGGCGCCGCTTTTTCGGCAGGCTTGCTACGCCTGGGGACCAGGGTGCGCTCGCTGAGCACGCTGTCGGGCTGGGCCTCGACGATGCTGTAATCGGCCTCGCTACGGGCTTCGCCATCGTGCGACTTGACCAGCATCCATTGCTCTTTCTTGCCCGCCAGGTGGGTGCGGAACAGGTTCCAGACGCCGTTGAGCTTCTCGCCTTGCAGGCGAAAGCGCAGCTTGCCCTTGGCGTAGGCCTGCTGCGCATCACCTTCAGGCTCCCAGATGCCACGGTCCCAGACGATCACATCGCCCGCGCCGTAATGGCCTTCGGGGATATTGCCCTCGAAATCGGCGTAGTCCAGCGGGTGATCTTCGACGTGCACGGCCAAACGCCGCACCTTCGGGTCCAGCGACGGGCCCTTGGGGATGGCCCAGCTCTTGAGCGTGCCGTCGAGTTCCAGGCGGAAGTCGTAGTGCAGGTGGCTGGCGTCGTGCTTCTGGATGCAGAACTGCAGGGCATGAGGCTTCCGGCCCCGGCCACGTTTACCACTCGGCTCGGGCGAGGCATTGAAGTCACGCTTGCGCTGGTATTCCTGCAGGGGCTTTGCCATGGCGGGGTCCTGAAGAATCGCGGGGGCTCTTCAGGTGGGAGAGGGTGCGGTGAGGGGAGTTCAAAATTTCCCCCCGTCGAGCGCCTGACGGCTCGACGGGGGCACAAGGCCCTCTAGCAGCTTGAGCGGCTACCCTCACCATCAATCAAGCGCCAGATACCCAGTGGATTGGCGTTCTGCAACGCAGGGGGCAGCATCGCATCAGGGTAGTTCTGGAAGCACACTGGCCGCAGGAAGCGATCGATCGCCAGCGACCCCACCGAGGTGCCGCGGGCGTCCGAGGTGGCAGGGTATGGGCCGCCGTGGACCATCGCATCGCACACCTCGACGCCGGTGGGGTAGCCGTTGAACAACACGCGGCCCACCTTTTCCTGGAGCAATTCACTCAACCAGCTGAAGCCTGTCAGTTCTGCTGCTTCGCCAATGACCGTGGCGGTCAGTTGCCCGCGCAGGGCTTGCACGGCGGCGCTGAGTTGCGCCTGATCTTCAACTTCAATGACCAGGGTCGTGGGCCCGAACACTTCTTCCTGCAGCAGCGGGTCGCCGTTCAGCAGCAGGCTGACATCGGCCTTGTACAGTTGCGGCTGCGCCTGCCGCTCGCCTTGCTCGGCGCCGGCCAGGTGGGTGATGCCGGGGTGCGCGTGCAAGTGTTGTAGGCCCTGGCGGTAGCTGGCCAGGGTGCCGGCGTTGAGCATGGTCTGGGCGCCTTGCTCGGCCATATGTGCTTGCAGGTGCTCGACAAAATGGCTGAATGCAGCAGAGCGCATGCCCAGCACCAAGCCTGGGTTGGTGCAGAACTGGCCACAGCCCAGGGTCACGGACGCGGCGAGCTCGCGGGCCAGTGCAGCGCCTCGCTGAGCCAGCGCTTCAGGCAGCAGGATCACCGGGTTGATGCTGGACATCTCGGCAAACACCGGGATCGGTTGTGCCCGCTCCGCAGCCATGCGCATCAGCGCGTTACCGCCCTTGAGCGAGCCGGTGAAACCGACGGCCTGGATGGCCGGGTGCTTGACCAGCCACTCGCCGACGCCCGCACCGTAGACCATGTTGAAGACGCCCGCCGGCATGCCACTGCGCGTCGCAGCGCGCAAGATGGCATCCGCTACACCTTCAGCGGTGGCCATGTGGCCGCTGTGCGCCTTGAACACCACCGGGCAGCCGGCGGCCAGGGCCGATGCGGTATCGCCGCCTGCGGTCGAGAACGCCAGCGGGAAGTTGCTGGCCCCGAACACGGCAACCGGGCCCACCCCGATACGGTACTGGCGTATGTCCGGGCGCGGCAGCGGCTGGCGCTGCGCCTGCGCGCGGTCAATGCGGGCGCCGTAAAAATCACCCCGGCGCAGCACCGTGGCGAACAGGCGCATCTGGCCGCTGGTGCGGGCACGTTCCCCCTGGATTCGGCCGGCGGGCAGGGCCGTTTCCCGGCATACCGTGGCGATGAAGGCGTCACCCAGTGCATCGAGTTCGTCGGCAATCGCCTCCAGAAACACTGCACGTTGCTCGGCCGGCAGGTTGCGGTAGGCCGGGAAGGCCGCGGCAGCAGCCGTTGCGGCCACATCCACTTCAGCTTCGGTGGCTTGGCTGAATGCGCCGGGCAGCGCTTCGCCAGTGCTGGCATCTAGGCTCTTGAGCAGCGTATTGCCTTGCGCCGAGCGCTGGCCGCCGATGTAATTGTGACCAAGGATCTGGGTCATGAGGGCTCCGATAAACGTTGAGGCAGGTACATCAAGGCAAGCAGTCAGGTAATGGCGCCGATCTGCCACGGCACGAACTCGTTCTGCCCGTAGCCATGCTGTTCGCTCTTGCTGCGCTCCCCCGATGCGATGCGCAGCATCATCTGGTAGATGTGCTCGCCGCGCTCTTCGATGGTCATGCTGCCGTCGGCAATGCCGCCGCAGTTGACGTCCATGTCGTCTTCCTGTGTTTCCCACAGGCGCGTGTTGGTCGCCAGCTTGATGGACGGCGAGGGCGCACAGCCGTAGGCGGAACCGCGGCCGGTGGTGAAAGCGATCAAGTTGGCCCCCCCGGCGACTTGGCCAGTGGCCGAAATCGGGTCATAACCGGGGGTGTCCATGAACACCAGGCCATGGGCGCGCACCGGCTCTGCGTATTCGTACACATCCACCAGGTCACTGGAGCCGGCCTTGGCGACCGCACCCAGTGATTTTTCCAGGATGGTGGTCAAGCCACCGGCCTTGTTGCCGGCCGAAGGGTTGTTGTTCAGCTCGGCGCCCATGCGCTGGCAATAGGCTTCCCACCACTGGATGCGGGCGATCAGCTTTTCACCAACCTGCTGGCTTACGGCGCGGCGCGTCAGCAAGTGCTCGGCACCGTAGATTTCGGGGGTTTCCGACAGGATCGCGGTACCGCCTGCGGCTACCAGCCGGTCCACGGCATTGCCCAGCGCAGGGTTGGCGGTGATGCCCGAGTAGCCGTCCGAGCCCCCGCATTGAAGGCCCACGGTAAGGTGGCGCACGCTGACTGGCTGGCGCTCGACCTGGTTGGCTTCGGCGAGCAACGCCTTGACCTGGGCAATGCCGCTGGCGATGGTCTTGCTGGTGCCACCGGTGCCTTGGATGGTGAAGGTGCGCAGGGTGTGACTGCTTTCCAACCCTTGGGCGGCGAGCAGCTCAGGGATCTGGTTGGTTTCGCAACCCAGGCCGATTAGCAGCACCGAGGCGAAGTTGGCATGCACGGCATAGCCGCCCAAGGTCCGGCGCAGCATGGCCAAAGCCTCGCCAGAGGGGTCGACGGCGCAACCGACGCCGTGGGTCAGGGCCACCACGCCGTCGACGTTCGGGTACGGCGCCAACGCTTCGGGGTGAATGTCACGGCGAAAATGGTCGGCGATTGCCCGGGCCACGGTGGCCGAGCAGTTCACCGAAGTGAGGATGCCGACATAGTTGCGCGTGGCGACCCGGCCATCGGCCCGGACGATCCCCCTGAAGGTGTCGTCGTTGGGCGCCTGCGCGCCACGGGCATCGACGCCAAAGGCGTAGTCACGGGCAAAGTCACCCATTGCCAGGTTATGCACGTGCACATGCTCGCCTGCGGTGATGGCCTGGCTGGCGAAGCCGATGATCTGCCCGTAGCGGCGCAGCGGCTGGCCGGCCGCAATGTCGCGCGCCGCCACCTTGTGCCCGGCAGGGATTGGCTGGCGAACGGTGATGCCTTCGTCCAGCAGCAACCCTTCGGGCAGGGCCTGGCGGGCGATCAGCACGTCGTCGAGCGGGTTGAGACGGATCACGGCGTGGGCAGCGCGTTCACTGCCTGTTGTTGTAATGAGTTGCATGACAGTTACCTCAATAGGGCGCGTGGCTCAGGCCAGCCCGCGCTCGCGATAGTCGATCAGGCCAGAGAACAGCATCAGGCCGAAGGCCATGACCACGAAGAAGATCAGGGCCAAGAAGTACGAACCGGTGAACTGCACGATCAGGCCGATCAGGATCGGTACCAGCACGCCGACCATGTTGCCGCAGAAGTTCATGCTGCCGCCCAGAACGCCGGCTTTGGATTTACCGCCGAGAATGGCCGGCAGGCACCAGTACATGCCGCACCAGCGGATGAAGAACAGCGCCACGCACAGCAGGGCGATCACCCGTGCAGCATCGGGGGTGTAGGCCACCAGCAGGATGCACAGCGCGGCGACGGCAGCGGAGCCTGCGAACATGCTGCGCATGACCGTGTTCGGCTGGCCGCCATTGGCTTTCCACTTGTCCGAGATCCAGCCGCCCACCAGCTCGCCGACAAAACCGCACATGAAGATCAGGAAGGTCGCGCCACCCATGGCCTTGATGTCCAGGTTGTGGGCTTGGTGCAGGTAGCTTGGCATCCAGGTCAGCAGGCCATAGAACACGCTGTTGTAGCAGGCGTAGCCGGCGAACATGCACAGCACCGAGCGGCTTTTCAGCAGCTCTTTGAGTACCGCCTTGCGGTTGCCGTTGGCCTGGGCCGCGGCGTCGTTGGCTTGGGTGATTGGCCTGGGCCGCGGCGTCGTTGGCTTGGGTGATGTAGGCCAGTTCGGCGGCGTTGACCTGCGGGTGTTCGCTGGGGTGGTTGCGGATGTACCACCAGGCCCAGATGCCTGCAGCCACGGTGCCGACACCGGCGATGATGAAGGCGATGCGCCAGGAGTCGAACCAGGTGATCAGCCCGGCGATGATGATCGCGCCAAACGCTGTGCCCAGCGGCGCGCCGCCGTCGACCAGGGTGGCGCCGCGGCCACGCTCGTTGGGGGTCAACCAAGCGCCGTTGAGTTTGGCACCCGCCGGCATGATCGGCGACTCGGCCACGCCCAGGCCAATGCGGGTGACCAGCAGGGTGATCCAATTGTGGGCAAAGCCGCCCAGCGCCTGGAAGGCGCCCCAGCCGATGGTGGCGACACCAATGATGTTGCGCACCTGGAAGCGGTCGAGCAGCACACCGGCCGGGATCTGCATCAGGGCATAGGACCAGAAGAACGCGCTGAGGATCAACCCTTCAAGTGCTGGGGTGAGTTCGAACTCGGCAGAAATCAAGGGCAGGGCCACCGACAGCGACGCCCGGTCGATGTAGTTGATCGCTGCCAGCAACAGCAGGATCAGGAAGATCCGCCAGCGCACGGTGGTCGGCTTGGCGGTGTCTGTGCTGGCCGTGGCGGTTGTGGCCGCCGGGTAAGGGGTGTGTTTCATGCTCATCTCACTGTTGTGATTGTTATGAAATGCCGCGGCGGCGCGGCCCTGCGCCGCCGTCGGTTCAGAGCGTCTTCACCTCGCCAGGTGAGATGGCCGAAGGCGTCCCGGCAATGCCATTGCACAAAGGGGCGCCGAAATCAGGCAGGCTGATCTCGAACACATCGCCCTCGGCGGGCTTGATCTGGTCGGCGAACGACAAGGTCGCCGTGCCGAAGAAGTGCACGTGCACATCGCCTGGGCGCAGGAACTGGGCGTACTTGAAGTGGTGATACTCCAGGTTGTCCAGCGAGTGGCACATGTTGTCCTCACCGCTGAGGAAGGCCTTTTCCCAGATCACCTGGTCGCCGCGACGAATCCGGCTGATGCCATCGAGGTGGCGCGGCAGCTCACCGACCCGCAGTTCAGGGCCAAAGGCGCAACTGCGCAATTTGGAGTGAGCCAGGTACAGGTAGTTGCGTCGTTCCATCACATGGTCGGAAAACTCGTTACCGATGGCAAAACCCAGGCGGTAGGGCTGGCCATCATCGCCGATCACATACAGGCCGGCCAGCTCGGGCTCTTCACCGGCATCTTCGGCAAAGGCCGGGCGCTGCAAGGCCTGGCCAGGGCGGACCACAATGGAGCCGTCGCCCTTGTAGAACCACTCCGGTTGTACGCCCGCGACGCCCGGTGCCGGGCGGCCGCCTTCGATGCCCCACTGGAAGATCCGCGCGGTGTCGGTCAACGCCGCCGCATCGTCGATTTTTTGCTGGTGCATCTTGTCGCGGGTGGCAGCACTGCCCAGGTGGGTCAGGCCGGTGCCGCTGATCAGGCAATGGGCTGGGTCTTCGTGGTCCAGCGGGGGCAGTACGCGGCAGTCGCTGAGGGCCTGGCTGTAACTGTGTTGCGTACTGTCCAGGCCGCGTTCGAGCACTTCGGCGGCCAGGCTGGTGTGGTTGCGGATCGCGGCCAAGGCCAGCTCACGCATGGAGTGGGTATCACGCACGACCTGGATCAGGTCGCCTTCGACCACGCCGACGTGGCGTTGGCCGGGTGCGGTTTCAAATTGGATCAGGCGCATGCGGGTTCCTGTGTTGTTCTTGTTGAAGATGCAGGTCACTTTAATTTTCCCCGCCGTTGCTGCCTAATGAGACCTGCTGACCCCGTGATAACTTTAAGTGATCCCCTATGCTGCCACCCCTGAGTTCCATGGCCTCGCGCCTTCGCCTGCGCCAGTTGCGGTTATTGATCAGCCTGGATGAGCTGGGCTCGATTCACAAAGCGGCCGAGGCCATGTCGATCACCCAACCGGGGGCGACAAAAGCCCTCAACGAGATTGAATCGACCCTGGGCGCGGTGCTGTTCGAGCGCACCAGCAAGGGCCTCGAGGCCAATGACCTGGGCCGATGCGTGCTGCGCTACGCGCGCCTGATCAGTAACGACCTGGCACACCTGCGTGAAGAGATGCTGGGTATTCTGCAGGGCCATGGGGGTCGTTTGTCGGTCGGCACGATCATGGGGGCGGTGCCGATATTGGTGGAGGGGTTGGCGCGCTTGCGTGAAAGCCAGCCGGACCTGTCGGTGTCTGTAGTTGAGGACACCAGCGACCGCCTGCTCAACCTGCTCGACCAGGGCCGCCTGGACGTGGTGATCTGCCGGACCAGTGTCAGCCCGCGGCCCGCCGCCTACGACAGTGTGCCGAAACACCAGGAGCAATTGGTGCTGGTGGCCAACCCTGCACACGCCCTGGCCGGCAGCGAGACTTTGAACCTTGCGCAGTTGGCCAGTTCACGCTGGGTGGTATTCCCAGTCAACATGCCCATGCGCTTGACGTTGGAGCGCGAATTCCGCGAAGCGGGCCTGAGCTTTCCGCAATACCCGATTGAAACGTCCTCGACCTTCACCACGTTGTCGATGCTGCTGCAGGACCCGGGCTTGCTCGCTGTGATGCCGTGGGATGTGGCCAAGGTCGCACTGGACCATGGCATGCTGGTGCGCCTGCCGCTGCAGCTGAAGTCGCGCAGCGAGCCGTACGAAGTGGTCACGCGCAAGGGCGTGGAATTGAGCCGGCCTGCGCAGATGCTGGTGAGCATTCTGATGGCATGAGCCCGCTGCACCGCTCGGGTGCAAGGGGCTTTAAAGGGTGGCAGAGCGCGGGGTCAGTCGCCGAATGGGCCGGCGACGGTGAAGGCGCCACCTTGCAGATGCGCGCTGGCATCGTCAGTAGCAGGTTTTGGCTGTTGCTCGAGTTTTGCGCGAAAGCGCTCCGAGCTGTCCTGCGGATTGAAGCCCAAGTGCGCCGCGTAGCGGTTGTCCCACCACAGCTCGCGGTTGGCCGACACGCCATACACCACGGTGTGGCCAACGTTCTCAGCGAGCAAGGCCCGTTCTACCAGGTGCGAAAGGTCTGCGTAGCTCAGCCAGGTCGAGAGCATGCGCATGTTGCGCGGTTCTGGGAATGACGAGCCGATGCGCAGGCTCACGGTCTCGATGCCGTAACGGTGGAAATAGAAGGTGGCGAGGTCTTCGCCATACGATTTCGACAACCCGTAATAACAGTCTGGGCGACGCACAGACTGCGCATCCACCTGCTCGTCTTGCGGATAAAACCCAGTGACGTGGTTGGAGCTGGCGAACACCACCCGTGGGATCCCGTGCTTGCGTGCGGCTTCATAGATATGAAATGTGCCGCGGATATTGGCGTCGAGAATCTCTTCAAACGCACGCTCCGTGGAAATCCCACCCAAGTGGACGATGGCATCCACGCCTTGGGCAAGCGCCAGTACACCGGCCTTGTCCGCAAGGTTGCAACTGATCACTTCTTCATGTGCGCCCGCTGCGGGCGCCATCGCACTGATATCGGAAGCCCGTACGACGTTGGCGTGCGCCTGCAGGGCTTCGCGCAGGATCTGCCCGAGACCGCCGGCGGCGCCGGTCAGCAGCAGGCGGTTGAACGGTTTGCCCAGGGTGGGCGAGGAGGGTGTGGTCATGGCGAGCGCCTTGGCGTGAGGGGTGGTTGGGGGTAGTTGGGCGACAATGCCGGGCCACCTGGCAGGCACCCGGCTGCGCGGCATTACATGAAGTTGTACTGGATGCCCAGGCGCCAGCGGGCCTGGCGGTCGTCGGTATAGGCGTTGACCTTGATGTCACCCACTTCCATGAACGGCGCCCACTGCTTGTTGAGCTTGTACTTGACGATCAGGTTCTGCTCGTAGTCGCTCTTCTTGTTGTCGTAGCGGATGTAGTCGGTGTCGAAATAAATGTACTGGTACTCGAAGGCCCACGGCCCTTTCGGGGTGTAGCCGAGCCAGCCTTCGAGCCGAGTGGTGTTCTGGTTGTCCTTGGCGCGGTCTGCCTTGGAGTGGTCGATCTGGTCGCGGTCGAGGTTGCGCGCGTCGTGCCGCACACGGGTGGCGACGTACCAGGTGTCGCTGATCTTGTAGTTGTACTTCAAACCGAACTTGTAGGTGGTGGCGTCCTTGGAACTGTCCATCTGGAACGCGGGGGTGAGGGTCGACTTGGGACTCAGCTTGTAGTTGTAGTCCACGGTGAACTCATGGCCGTTGTTGACCATGTTGTCGTACGCCACGTCCTCGCGGTCGCCGGCGGTCTTGTACTTGATCTCGGCGGCGAAGCCCAGGCCAGTGTCCATCCGGTAGTTCAGCTTGATGCGGTCGGAATGGATGCTGTCGTCTTCGGTGTAGCCGTGGCGGTAGTTGATGCTGGCCGAGTCTGCGCAGGCATAAAACGACAGGCCGAGTGTACTGACAGCAATGAGATTGCGGAGTGTGGTGTTCATTCGATCTTCTTTTCTTGTTTTTGTTGAGGTCGTTTTGAAGCGGGTGGTCACGATCGGATGCGGTAAGGGGCAGGGCGCCGCGATCAGATGCGGCAAAGTTATCGTACAACATTTCGGTTGTCTACGATTTCTTCAGTGGTTGTCGGATGACCTTTCGGATCGCCTTTGAAATGCCTGATATAGAGGCTTTAGTGCAACCATTGGAATGCGATCGGCATCCCAAAAGAGGTAAAAAAGCAGACGTCAAAGCCATTTTTGAAAGTTTTTAAGGGGTGCTTTTCAAAAGTTGTATGATGACGTAGGATGACCTCCAGAGCGTGACTCACCCGCCACAAATCCAATAAGAAGGCTCAGACGTCCATGATCATCACTGCTGTAAACGTCCAGGTTTTTTCCTACCCCACGCGCCGTGCTGTCGACAGCGCCGGCCATGCCCACCCCGGTGACGTAACCCAGGCCAAGATGGCGCTGCTGCGCATCACCACCGAATGCGGTAACGAAGGCTATGCACTGGGTGCCCCTGAACTGATCCGCCCCTACGTGCTCGACGGTTTCGTGCGCAAGGTGCTGGTCGGCGCAAACGCCTTCGACCGCGAGAAGATCTGGCACGACCTCGCCCACTGGCAGCGCGGCAGTGCCAGCCAGTTGACCGATCGCGCCCTGGCGTTGGTCGAGCAGGCCTTGTGGGACTGGGCCGGGCGCAAGCTCAATGTGCCGGTGCACAAGTTGATTGGTGGCTACCGCGACAAGGTGCCTGCGTACGGCTCGACCATGTGTGGCGATGAGCTGGAAGGTGGCCTGTCGACCCCTGAGGAATACGGGCGCTTTGCCGAAACACTGGTCAAGCGCGGCTATAAAGCGATCAAGCTGCACACCTGGATGCCGCCTGTGTCGTTCGCGCCCAGCGTGAGCATGGATATCAAGGCCTGCGCCGCGGTGCGCGAGGCAGTCGGCCCGGACATCGCCCTGATGATCGACGGCTACCACTGGTATAGCCGCACCGACGCCCTGACCATCGGCCGTGCCCTGGAAAAGCTCGACTTCGCCTGGTTCGAAGAGCCGATGATGGAAGACTCCGCCGAATCCTATGCCTGGCTGTCCAGCCAGTTGGACATCCCGGTACTGGGCCCGGAAAGCCTGGGTGGCAAGCACCTGAGCCGGGCCAGCTGGGTCAAGAACGATGTGTGTGACATCCTGCGTGCCGGGGTTGCCGGGGTCGGTGGCATCGCCCCATGCCTGAAGGTGGCGCACATGGCCGAGTCATTTGGCATGGATTGCGAGATCCACGGCAACGGCGCAGCCAACCTGGCCGTGGTCGGGGCGATCAAGAACTGCACCTGGTACGAGCGCGGCCTGCTGCACCCGTTCCTCGACTACGACGAAGTACCGGCCTACCTCAAGCGCCTGGTCGACCCGATGGACAAGGACGGCTTCGTGCACCTGTCGGACCTGCCGGGCCTGGGTGAAGAGATCGATTTCGACTACGTCGAGACCCACACGCTGCAACGCTTCTGATTCGTGCATGGCGGCACGCGCCCTCGCGTGCCGCCCGAGAGTCCAATAACTATAAAAAGGCAATCTCACATGAGCGTTCTCCCCACATTCTGGGCAGGGGTCCTTGCTGCATCGCTGGCAATGACCTCGGTACCTGCTGCTTTCGCCAAGACGCCGGCCGACCAGTTGATCGTCGGCATGAGCATGATCAACCTGTTGTCCCTCGACCCAGCCGGTGCCACCGGGCTGGACGTTTCCGAGGTCAACGCCAACCTGTACGACATGCTGCTGGTGCAGGACGCGCAGCAACCGGACCAACTGGTGCCGGCGCTGGCGCAAAGCTGGCAGGTCAGCGATGACCGCAAGACCCTCACCTTCAAGTTGCGCGAAGGCGTGAAGTTCCAGTCCGGCAACGCGTTCAGCGCCGAGGACGTCGCCTGGTCACTGCAGCGCATCCTCAAGCTCAACCTGGCCCTGGCCTCGACCTGGAAGGCCTACGGCTTCACGGCGGGCAACGTCGCCCAGTACATGCGCGCCAGCGATGAACACACCTTTGTCCTCGAACTGCCTCGGCCGACCGACCCGCTGTTGGTGCTGAACACCCTGGCGACCTCGCCCAGCGCGTTCATCCTCGACCGCAAGGTCGTCCAGCAGCACCAGAAGGGCGACGACATGGGCGCCGCCTGGCTGACCACCCATGCCGCTGGCAGCGGCCCGTTCATCCTCAACGACTGGCGTGCCAACGACGTGATCCTGATGAGCCGTTTCGAGGGCTATTGGGGTGGCCCGGCCAAGCTCAAGCGCATCGTCATGCGCAACATGACCGAATCGCAGTCGTTGCGGCTGATGGTGGAACGCGGCGACCTTGACCTGGCCAAGGGCATGTCCGCCCCGGACATCGAAGCGCTGGAGAAGTCCGACAAGGTGCGCACCGAGACCGTGCAGCGCGGCACGCTCTACTACGTGGCGCTGAGCGTCAAACAAAAACCCTACGACGACGCCCGCGTGCGCAAGGCCGTGCGTTCGCTGATCGACTATCAGGGCATCAACCAGACCGTCATGCCGCATTACGGCCAGCTCAATCAGCGCCCGCTGCCACTGGGCCTGCCGGCACGCCTGGACGACCCTGGCTATAGCCTGAACGTGGCCGAAGCGAAAAAACTGCTGGCAGAAGCCGGTTACCCCAATGGTTTCAAGACCACCATCCGCGTGCTCACCGAACCCCCGTTCATCAACATTGCCTCCAGCCTGCAGGCCACCCTGGCCCAGGCCGGCATCCAGGCCACCATCGTCACCGGCACCGGCAACCAGATCTACGGCGCCATGCGCGAACGCAGCTTCGACATCCTGGTGGGCCGCGGCGGCGGCGGTGCAGAGCGGCATCCGCATTCCAGCTTGCGCACCCTGGTGTACAACCCGGACAACCGTGACGAAGCCAAGCTGAGCAACTTCCAGGGCTGGCGCACGTCGTTCTACAGCCCTGAGTTGAACACCCTCATCGAGCAGGCCGAAGTGGAACCGGACAAGGCGCGGCAGTTGGCCCAGTACCAGCAGATCCAGACGTCCCTGGACGCCCAGGTGGGCGCGATTCTGCCGGTGTCGCAGATGACCGACACCGTGGTGCTGTACCACGACGTGCAGAACTATCAGGCCCACAGCGCGGCCACCACCCGTTACAAAGACGTCTACAAGTCGCGATGAGCGGGACGGGGGCGCCCGCGCCCCTTACGCCTCGGTGTTTGCTGAACGCTTTTTCAGGAGCCTGTTATGTTGCTTTCGACTGCCTCTGTGCTGGGCACGCGCGTGTCTGCCACTGCCCGACGCGCCAGCACGGTCCTGGTGACCTTGCTCGGCCTGTTGGCGCTGACGTTTTTCATTGGTCGGGTGATGCCGCTGGACCCGGTGCTGGCCGTGGTCGGGCCGGACGCCGACAGCTCCACCTATGATCAGGTCTACCAGGCGATGGGCCTGGACAAGCCGATCTGGACCCAGTTCGGGCTGTACCTCAACGATTTGCTGCACGGTGATTTCGGCAATGCGCTGCTCACCGGCCACCCGGTGCTGGAGGACATCAAGCGGGTGTTCCCGGCGACCATCGAGCTGGCCACGCTGGCGATCCTGTTCGGCATCCTCATCGGCCTGCCGCTGGGTGTGGTTGCCGCCAGCAACCAGGGCAAGCTGGGTGACCATGTGGCCCGGGTGATCACTTTGTTCGGTTACTCCACGCCGATTTTCTGGGTGGGCATGATGGGCCTGCTGGTGTTCTACGCCTGGCTCGGCTGGGCGGGCGGGGCAGGGCGTATCGACCTCGCCTACGACGGCATGGTCCCGGACGTGACCGGCCTGCTGCTGATCGACACCGCCCTGGCGCGTGACTGGGAGGCGTTCAGCAGTGCCTTGCGCCACATCATCTTGCCGGGGCTGATCCTGGGCTTGAACTCGGTGGCCTATATCAGCCGCATGACGCGCAGCTTCATGCTCGAGCAGTTGTCGCAGGAATACATCATCACGGCGCGGGTCAAGGGCCTGTCGCGGCGCCAGGTGGTGTGGGGCCATGCGTTTCGCAACATCCTCGTGCAACTGCTGACCGTGGTGGCGCTGGCCTACGGCTCGCTGCTCGAAGGCGCGGTGCTGATCGAGACGGTGTTCGCCTGGCCGGGCTTTGGCCAATACCTCACCAGCAGCCTGATGCTCGGTGACATGAACGCAGTGATGGGCTGCGTGCTGGTGATCGGCCTGATCTTCGTCGCCCTCAACCTGATCAGCGATGCCCTGTACAAGGTGTTCGACCCAAGGACCCGCTAAGCCCCCAGGGGCTGCGTGAACACATTGCATAACTATAAAAAGAAGGACGCCCACATGAAGACTGCACTTCCCCCGCTGCACATGAGCCTGCTGGGTGCAATCCTGGCCCTGGCGCCGATGGCCGCCGTGCAGGCCAAGACCCCTGCCGACCAGTTGATCATCGGCATGAGCATGGTCAACCTGTTTTCCATCGACCCGGCCAATGCGCCGGGCCTGGATGCCTCCGGGGTCAACGCCAACCTGTACGACACCTTGGTCAAGCGCGACCAGGGCAACCCGGAAAAACACCTGCCACAGCTGGCCGAACGCTGGGACATCAGCGAAGACGGCAAGCAGATCACCTTCCATTTGCGCAACGACGTCAAATTCCATTCCGGCAACCCGCTGACCGCCGAGGACGTGGCCTGGTCGCTGTACCGGGTGATGAAGCTCAACTTCGGCCTGGCCACCACCTGGAAGGCCTACGGCTACAACGTCGACAACATCCAGGCGCTGATCCGCGCCACCGATGCACAGACCCTGGTGGTCGACTTGCCACAACCGACCGACCCGCTGCTGCTGATCGACTCGCTGGCGACCTCGCCCAGTGCGGTCATCGTCGACCGCCTAGAAGTGCTGAAGCACGAAAAAAACGGCGACCTCGGCGCCGCCTGGCTGGTCACCCATGAAGCGGGTAGCGGCCCGTTCACGCTGGCCAAGTGGAGTGCCAACGATGCGTTGGTGATGAACCGTTTTGACGGCTACTGGGCTGGCCCGGCGAAAATGAAGCGGGTGCTGGTGCGGCACATGACCGAGTCGCAATCGCTGCGCCTGATGCTCGAACGCGGTGACCTGGACCTCGCTTACGGCATGGCCGCACCGGATATCAAAGCCGTCGAGCGCTCTGACCAGTTGCAGGTGCAGCCCCTGCAGCGCGGCACCATGTACTACGTGGCGATGAGCATGAAGCAGCCCGAGTTCGCCAACCCGAAGGTGCGCGAAGCCGTACGTTACCTGATCGACTACAAAGGCATCGACGAACAGGTCATGCCGCATTACGGCATGCTCAACCAGCAGCCGATGCAACTGGGCCTGGACGCGCGCCTGCCAGACCCTGGCTACCGGCTCGACGTGGCCAAAGCCAAGGCGTTGCTGAGCGAAGCCGGCTACCCGCAAGGCTTCAGCACCACCCTGCGGACGCTGTCCGAACCGCCCTTCATCGACATTGCCGCGCGCATGCAATCGACCTTGGCCGAAGGCGGCATCAAGGCCAGCATTGTCACCGGCACCGGCAACCAGGTGTACGGCGCCATGCGTGCGCGCAACTTCGAAATGATCGTGGCCCGTGGGGCCGAACGCTACCCGCACCCGTACTTCAGCCTGCGCACCTTCGTCTACAACCCCGACAACAGCGATGCCGCCGGGCTGCCCAACTTCCAGGGCTGGCGCGCGTCGTTCTTCGACCAACAGCTGAATGCGCTGATCGACCAGGCTGGGGTCGAGCGTGACGCCGGCAAGCGCCTGAACCTGTACCACCAGGCACAGCAGCGTTACGACCAACAGGTCGGCCCGATCATGATGATCTCGCAGATGACCGACACCGCCGTCAGTGCAGTGGACGTCAAGGGCTTCACCGGCGATGACGCCGAGGCGACCCGTTACCTGGGCGTCTACAAGCAACGCTGAACACTGCCGAGGGCGTCTGCGGGCGCCCCAGGTGGCCATGATTTCACATCGAGAACATGCCGATGATTGCCAACCTGTCTTCTACCGTTTCAAGCGACAAGCCGCAGGCCGACAACACACCCGCTTCAAGTGTCGATGCACTGTACAAAAGCAGCCTGCGGGTGCTGCGCCACCTGCTGCGCAACCCGATGACCCTGGCTGGCCTGCTGGTGGCCTTGCTGCTGGTGGTGGTCGCCGCCTTCGCGCCGTGGATCGCCACCCATGACCCGGTCGTGCAAAACCTCGCCAACGCCCTGCAGGCGCCCGGTGCCGCGCACTGGTTCGGCACCGACGAGTACGGCCGCGACATCTTCAGCCGGCTGGTGTATGGCTCACGTATCACCCTTTACATCATTACCCTGGTGACCGTGATCGTCGGCCCGATCGGGTTGTTCATCGGCACGGTGTCGGGGTATTTCGGTGGCGTCGTCGACACCGTGTTCATGCGTATCACCGATATTTTCATCTCGTTCCCAAGCCTGGTGCTGGCGCTGGCGTTCATCGCCGCGCTCGGCCCTGGCCTGGAGCATGCCGTGGTCGCCATCGCGCTGACCTCATGGCCGCCGATCGCTCGCCTGGCGCGGGCCGAAACGCTGTCGCTGCGCAAGGCTGACTTCGTCGTTGCGGTCGAGCTGCAGGGCGCGTCGTCGACGCGGATCATCCTGCGCCACATCGTGCCGATGTGCCTGTCGTCGGTGATCATCCGCCTGACCATGAACATGGCCGGCATCATCCTCACCGCGGCTGCATTGGGCTTTCTTGGCCTGGGCGCGCAGGCGCCGTTGCCGGAGTGGGGCGCGATGATCTCCACCGGCCGACGCTACATGCTCGAATGCTGGTGGCTGGTGGCCGTACCGGGGGCCGCGATCATGCTGGTGAGCCTGGCGTTCAACCTGTTGGGCGATGGCCTGCGGGACATTCTCGACCCGCGTAGCGAGTAACTGGAGGCTTTATGTCGACGCTCAAACTCACTGTCGATTCGCTCAATGTGCGCTTCGTCAATGGCAAGAAAGAAATGCACGCGGTACGCGATGTGTCGTTCACCTTGGGCCGCGAGAAGCTCGCCATTGTCGGCGAGTCCGGTTCGGGCAAGTCCACCGTCGGGCGCAGCTTGCTCAAGCTGCACCCCAATAGCACGCAGATCACTGCCAAGGCCCTGCAGTTCGGCGATGTCGACTTGCTCAGTGCCAGCGAAAAGGCCATGCAGAAGATTCGCGGCCAGCGCATTTCGATGATCATGCAAGACCCCAAGTATTCGCTCAACCCGGTGGTCAAGGTGGGCGATCAGATTGCCGAAGCCTACCTGGCGCACCACAAGGCCAGCCGCAGCGAGGCCCGCGAGCGGGTCTTGCTGATGCTGGAAAAGGTCCACATCCGTGACCCCAAGCGGGTCTACAACCTTTACCCGCATGAAGTCAGCGGCGGCATGGGCCAGCGCATCATGATCGCCATGATGGTCATCACCAACCCGGAGGTGATCATCGCGGATGAACCGACCTCGGCGCTGGATGTGTCGGTACGCCAGCAGGTGCTCAATGTGCTCGAAGAACTGGTGGTGGAACAGCAGATGGGGCTGATTTTCGTCAGCCACGACCTCAACCTGGTTCGCAATTACTGCGACCGAGTGCTGGTGATGTATGCCGGGCGGGTGGTCGAGTCGCTGGCCGCCTGCGACCTGCAATATGCCGAACACCCCTATACCCGTGGCCTGCTGGCGGCCCTGCCGAGCATGGACAACCGCCGCCCACGCCTGCCGGTCCTGCAACGCGACCCGCTGTGGCTCACCTGCTGAGGGAACTGACATGAGCATGATCCAAGCACAATCGCTGAACCTGAGTTTTGGTGTGGGCGCCGCCTGCAACCAGGTGCTGCACGATGTCGACCTGACGGTCGAAGACGGCGAGTCGTTCGGCCTGGTAGGCGAGTCGGGCTCGGGCAAGACCACGGTCTTGCGCTGCCTGGCAGGGCAGTACCGGCACTGGAGCGGGGCGCTGAGCATTGCCGGCGTCCCGCTGCAGCACAAGTTGCCCAAGGAGCACTTTCGCAAGGTGCAGATGGTGTTCCAGGACCCTTACGGTTCGCTGCACCCGCGGCACACCATCGACACCGCGTTGCGCGAGCCATTGACTATTCATGGCCTGGGCGAGCGCGATGACCGCATCAACGACATCCTGGTCAAGGTCGGCTTGAACGACAGCTTCCGTTACCGCTACCCGCACCAGCTGTCAGGCGGGCAACGCCAGCGCGTGGCGATCGCCCGGGCGCTGATTCTCGAACCCCGGGTGTTGCTGTTGGACGAGCCGACGTCGGCGCTCGATGTATCGGTGCAGGCAGAGATTCTCAACCTGCTGGCGGACCTGCGTCAGCGCGAGAAACTCACCTACCTGATGGTGACCCACGACCTGGGTGTGGTCAGCCATTTGTGCGACAAGGTCGCGGTGATGCAACAGGGGCGGATTGTCGAGCGCCTGGACAGCCAAGCCTTGAGCCAGGACCTGGCCAGCCACGACTACACCCGCATGCTGGTGCAGGCCAGCCGCGATTTCAGTGCTGAATCAGTACGTAACGTCAGCTGACACACGCTTTGTGTAGGAGCAGCCTTGCGCTGCGAAGAGGCCGGTATTACCCACCGTTTTTCTTGGGCTGGGATGGCCTCTTCGCAGCACAAGGCTGCTCCTACAACGACTGTGCATAGCGCTATAACAAGGAAGATAACCCCATGCCGCATGCAAACACCGCGACCACCCGATCACTGCTGACTGTCCTGGCACTCGGCTTCAGTTCACCCCTTTGGGCACTCGAAGCGCCGAGCAAAGTCCTGGTGCCGACGCTGGCCTACGACGACCAGCAGATAATCCTGGTCTGGGAGAAACCCGCCGACCTTGCCGACATCGCCGATTACCACGTCTACGCCAATGGCAAGCTGCTCGGTGGCAGCAACGCCAACAACGGGCACGTGTCCCCGGCCAAACCCTATATCGACCGCTTCTACGAGCAGGACACGCGCAATTTCCACCACCGTATCGCCATCCACAGCTACACCGCAGTTGGCCTGGCGCCCGACACCGAATACCGCTTCACCGTGCGTTCGGTGGACCACGCCGGCAAGGAATCGGCCGACAGCCCGGTAATCGTCCAACGTACCACCGCCGTGCCGGCACTGTTCAACGTGCGCCACTATGGCGCCAAGGGCGACGGCCAGACCCTCGATACCGCCGCCATCCAGAAGGCCATCGACGCCTGTACCGTCGGCTGCAAAGTGCTGCTGCCAGCAGGTACCTACAAAAGCGGCGCGCTGTACCTCAAAAGCAACATGACCCTGGAAATCGCCGAGGGCGCGACCCTGCTCGGGTCCGAGCGCGCCGAAGACTACCCCCGCGATGGCTATATCCAGTACCCGTACTCCACCACCGTACGCCCGGCCTCGCTGATCAACGCCTTGCCGCGTGACCCGCGTGCGCACCAGGCATTCGAGAACATACGCATCGTCGGCAAGGGGGTCATTGATGGCAATGGCTGGAAGCGCAACGCCGACATCGTCGATGAACGTGGCCAACCGCTGCCGTTCTACCTGCCCAGCGACAACACCCGCTACCTGCAGGACGGCGTGCTGGCCAAAGCCCAGGTCGCTCGCGCCGTGGCCGAAGGCATGAACGTCAAGGACGCCTATGGCCAAATGCGCTCGTCGCTGGTCACCTTGCGCAACGTCAAGAACGTGTTCTATGGCGGCTTCACGGTCCTCAACCCGGCTTATCACGGCATCATGAACCTGGAGACCGAGAACGTGGTGCTGGCCAACACCACGCACAAGACCTACGACGCCAACAACGGCGATGGCATCGAATTCGCCAACAGCCGCGGCGCACTGGTGTTCAACAACTTCTTCGACACCGGCGATGACTGCGTCAACTTCGCAGCCGGCACCGGCGCCGATGCGGTCAAGCAAAAGCCCCAGGAAGACGCGTGGATCTTCAACAACTATTTCCGCAAGGGCCACGGCATGGTCGTGGCTGGCAGCCACACGGGGGCGTGGATCCAGAACATCCTGGCCGAAGATAACGTGTCTGACGGCACCGATACCGGCTTACGCATGAAGAGCACCAACTTCATGGGCGGTGGCGCGCGTAATGTGGTGTTCCGCGATTCGGCGATGCGCAATACGGTCAAGCAGGCGTTCATCTTCACCCTCGACTACAACGACCCGAACGCCAAGCTGGACTACAAGAAGTCGACCATCGCCGGCCAGTTCCGCGATGTGCGGGTTAGCAATGTAACGGTCGAGAATGCCCAACTGGCGGCGATCGAGGTCAAGGGCGACAGCCTGCACGGCGCTTACCACCAAGGCCTGTCCTTCGAGCGGGTGCGTTTCAGCGGGCCGGCCAAGGCCAAGATCGATGGTTTGAAGGGCTCACGGTTCGACACGGTCCACTTCAGCGGAACCGGCAGTGCCAACCCGTGGCAGGTCAGTGCCAGCGACGGGTTGGTCTTCGAGGATGTGCAACCGGCGCCTGAAGCGGCTCACTCGCTGTAGACAGCCTGGTGTTTCTGCGCCTCGCGCAGGCGCATGCGGCTATTGCTCAAATGCAGGAACATGGCCGCACGCGCTGCATCGACCTGCTTGCTGACGATGGCGTCGAAGATTTGCTGGTGTTCGGCGTTGATCCCCGCCAGGTAGGTGCTGCGGTTGCTCTGCCCGGTATAGGCGGAGTTCATCCGGGTGCGCGGGATCAGCTTGGTGCCCAAGTGTTTCATGATGTCGATGAGGTACGGGTTGCCGGCCGCTTTGGCGATCTTCAGGTGGAACTGGAAGTCGGCGTTGGTGGTGCTACCGGACTTTTCCGGGCCTTGCAGCAACGCGTGCAGTGCTTGTTCCAGCTCGTCGATGGCCTGTGGCGTGGCCCGTTCGGCGGCCATGCCTGCAGCCTGGACTTCCAGGCTTAGGCGGAACTCCAGCAGGTCGAGGACGTCGGACAACAGCACAATGGTGGCGGGCCCGACGTTGAAGCCTTCGGGGGCCGGCATGTCGAGGACGAAGGTGCCGACGCCATGCTGGGTCTCGACCAGGCCTGCCGCCTGCATGCGCGACAAGGCGTCACGCACTACCGAGCGACTGACGCTTTCGGCGGCCATGATCTGCGTTTCGGTAGGCAGTTTGTCGCCGCGTTTGAGGGTGCCATCACGCATGCGTTGGGCAAAGCGTTCGACCAACGATTCGGCCAGGCGGCGAGGTTTGATTCGGGCAATAGCCGTGAGGTCAGACATCATCGTGCTCTTGTGAGATCAGCGGGCATTATAGTGCGTTTTGACGTAAAACTGCGGTTACAATCGTTCATCGTCTGGTTTTTGAATGGATCCTCTGATGGAGCGTGTCAACCCTGAACGACGTGTCAGCCTGGCCCAGCAACTGGTGCTTGAACTGTCGCGTAGCATACTGGCCGGCGAGCTACCGGCAGGCACCAAGTTGCCGACCGAACAAGCCTTTACCGAGGCGCGCAAGGTCAGCCGTACCGTGGTTCGCGAAGCGATGTCGCGGCTGCAGGCAGAGGGCCTGGTCGAGACCCGCCGAGGCATCGGCACGTTCGTGGTCGACACCACCCGGCCAGGCGACTTTCAGGACAGCCAGCACGAGAAGGGCAGCGCCCTCGATGCGGTGGCGCTCATCGAATTGCGCCTGAGCCTGGAGGTGGAGTGCGCCGCGCTTGCTGCGCAGCGTGCTACGTCAAGCCAGTTGCAGGCCATTGCCGACGCCCTGGGCGAAGCCAATGCCGTGGGGCCGTTGCACCAGGACAGCACGCGCATCGTATTCGAGTTTCACCTGCAAATTGCCCTGTGCACCGGCAACAGCTTCTTTATCGATGCCATGCGCCACCTGGCCGATACCCTGATGCGTGGCGCGCAGAGCAACGTCACCCAACAGCAACGCGCACAACAGGTGCGTGAGCGCGAGCAGATTCATGCTGCACTCGCGCACCAGGACGCCGATGCCGCCCGGGCAGCGATGCGGCTGCACCTGACCAATGAACTGCACCGTGCGCAACAAGCGGCCCAGCCCCCGGCTTAAAAACTCTGAATTTTCCCGTGGTGAGCGCAGTCGACCGTGTATAGCCCACTGACGGAGTACGCACATGTCTCGCCCCGATGAACCCAAGCCTTACACACCTACCGAAATCGACGACACCGAAGACCGCATGGGCAGTGTCCATGAGCTGGACTTCAGTGACCGTCACGACGAACGCGAAGGGCGGGTGGGCGACGAACGACCTGCCCGTGAAGATGAGCAGGAGTTTCCGCCACAGCGCGTCGCCGAAAGCGGTATGACGGGTGGCGAAGCGTTGAGCGACAGCCTGCACGAGGATAACGTCACCTATGACGACATGAGCCCGGATACCTTGCTGGACGAGACCGGTGCTCGCGACCCGTTTGAAGAGGGTGACGGCGAAGGGCCGGCAGACCAGTCGTTGCGGCAGGTCAATGCTAACGAGATTGGCGGTGGTTTTGGGTTGGATGAGGCTGAACTGGCGCGTTCGGCACCATTGGACGGTGAGCCGTGGACCGATGATGTGGTTGATGAGGAAGATAAGTCCTAATTGATCGGGGCCGCTGCGCGGCCCATCGCAGGCAAGCCAGCTCCTACAGGAGAGCGAGATTCCTTGTAGGAGCTGGCTTGTCGGGGCGCCGAACCGCTGCGATGGGCTGCGCAGCAGCCCCAATTTCCCGGGCCGAGGCCCTTGTAGAGGCTTAGGCCGGATTATCACGCTGGCGCATGGCCTTGGCGCGTTTCTCCAAAATCAGGTACGTGATCACTGCCAACAGCAGCGGTAGCAGGTAATACAGCGTGCGATACCCCAGCAATGCCGCTACCAGCGTGCCCTGTTGCATCTGGCCATGCAGCAACGCCAGAAACACCGTCTCAAGCACGCCAAGCCCAGCCGGGATGTGCGCAACCACGCCCGCCACGCAACTGATCAGCAGTATCCCGAGGATCGACGGGTAGAAGGCTTCGCCAGGCAGCAGCCAGAAGATCAGCAGGGCCATCAACGCCCAGTTGCTGGCGCCAAGGGCAACCTGGGCCAGCGCCAGACGCCAGCCAGGCAAGGTGACTTCGTGTTCACGCCATTGCCAGGTGCGTTTTTTCGCAAAGCCGCAGGCCAGCAAGTAGCCGATGGCGATTGCCAGCAAGCCAAAACCGATCAGTTGCAACCCCGTTGCCCCGACTGCCCAGCTGTCCGGCAGGTCTACCAGGCGCAGGGCGAATACCGTACCCGCCAACAACATGTAGCCCATCCAGTTGGTGAGTAAGCCAAGGGTCAGGATGCGGGTAATGGTCGCGGTATCCAGACCTAGCCGGCCGTACAGCCGATAACGCAACGCGACGCCGCCCACCCAGGTGGTGAAGTTAAGGTTGAAGGCATAACAGACGAAAGCCACAGGCAACACCTGCCTGGCAGGCAGGTTGTGGCCTGTATAGGCACGCGCCAGCAGGTCGTAGCTGGCAAACGTCAGGTAGCTGAACAGCGCAACCGCCAACCCGATCGCTAAAGTGCCAGGCTTGTAGGCCAGCAGCGACTGGCGCACCTCGTTCCAGTCCAGGTTGCGCGCCAGCATGAACAGCAAGGCTGGAATCAACAAAAGGAAGAGCAAGGTGAACAGGCGCTTGGCCCAGATTTGCCAACGTTTACCCGCCATCACGTCTGGCCCTCATGCATATCGCCGTGGGCTTCCACCTCCGGCTGCACCGAGCGCAGGCGCTGGCGGTGCGCCGGGAACCAGCCGGCAATGCGCGGAAAGTGACGTATGGCGTGGAAGCACAGGAAAATCAGCGGCGCCCGCCACCAGTAACCGCGCACCATGCGTTCCAGGGTGACGGCCTTGCACTGTTCGCTGGCCAGCGACTGCAGGTGCTGATGCAATTGTTGGTTGAAGCCGTGATCGCGGATGAACAGGTTGGCTTCAAGGTTCAACGACAGGCTCAAGGGGTCGAGATTGCTCGAGCCGACAGTGGCCCACTGGTCATCGACCAGCGCGACCTTGCCATGCAAAGGCCGGCGGCAGTATTCATGAATGTGCACACCGTCACGCAGCAGGTAGTTGTACAGCAGCCGCGACAAGGCCCGCACCCAGCGCATGTCTGGCTGGCCTTGCAAGATCAAGGTCACGTCCACCCCACGCCGCGCCGCATTGCGCAGCTCCCGCAGCAACCGGTAACCCGGAAAGAAATAGGCATTGGCCACCACGATACGCTGCCGGGCAGCGCGGAAGGCTTGCAGGTACTGGGCTTCGATGGCCGTTCTGCGCTGGCCATTGTCGCGCTCGACCAGCAGGGCAGTGATAGCCCCGGTGGGCTCGGTGACAGGCCGCACCTCACTGGGTGGCTGCAGCACAGGGGACATCAGGCGACGGCTGGTGGCATGCACCTGCGCGACCACCGGGCCAGTAACCTCCACGGCATAGTCCTGCTTGGCCATGGGGCCGTAGTCGCCCAGGTGATCGGCACTGTAGTTGATACCGCCGATGAACGCGCGCTGCCCATCGATGACCACGATCTTGCGGTGCAGGCGGCGGAACAGGTTGGTGCGCATGCCCACCAGCCGGGGCTGCGGGTCGAAGGCATGAAAGTTGACGCCGGCTTCGGTCATGGCCGAGATGAACGTGTCGGGCAGGTCGGCAGTGCCGTAACCATCGACCGCCACTTCGACGCGCACGCCGCGCTGCGCGGCGTCTATCAACACCTGCTGCAACTGCTGGCCGACCTTGTCATCGAAGATGATGAACGTCTCCAGCAGGATTTCCTCCCGCGCCTGGGCCATCGCTTCAAACACGCGCGGGTAATACTGTTCGCCATTGATCAACAGCTGCACGCTGTTGCCCTCTAGCCAAGGTCGGTTCATAGGCTGATCTCCGCAGTGAGGGGGGCATGGTCGGAAAGGTGCGACCATGGGTACTTCGACAGCACCTGCGCCTTGCTCGGCATGGCATTGCGCAGGTAGATGCGGTCAAGCCGCAGCAGCGGCAAGCGCGCCGGAAAACTGCGCGCCGGGGTGCCGAAACGCTCGCCAAAGGCTTCGACCAGGTGTTCGGACAGCGCCACATCCGCTTTCAGGCGCCAGTCATTGAAATCGCCGGCAATGATCACCGGCGCATCGGGCGGCAAGCTGTCGAGCAGCTCCAGCAACAGGCGCACCTGGCGCTGGCGGTGTGATTCCCGCAGGCCCAGGTGCACGCACACTGCATGCACCTCTTTATGCCCAGGCACCTCCAGGCGGCAATGGAGCAGGCCACGCTGCTCATTGCCGTCGATGGAAACATCCCGGTTGTCGAACTGGCTGATGGGGAATTTCGACAGCAAGGCATTGCCGTGGTCGCCATGGGGGTACACAGCGTTACGGCCATAGGCGAACTGCGGCCACATGCTGTCGGCCAGAAACTCGTACTGCGGCGTTTCCGGCCAGGCTGCGTGGCGCTCGGCATGCTGCTGATGGCTGCCGTGCACCTCCTGAAGAAACACCAGGTCGGCGCCGGTGGCGCGCACGGCATCGCGCAGCTCAGGCAGGATGAAACGCCGGTTGAAGGCGGTGAAGCCCTTGTGCACGTTGAGGGTCAGCACGGTCAGCCTTTGCACCGTGGTGACGTTGTCGATGATGCAGCGCGGTGTGGGCAAGGTCTTGTTCACAGCTCAACCTCCGGCTCGACACCGGGTTCGGTGAGCAGGTCATAGTCCAGCTTCAACTTCTCCAGAAGGCGCCGGGCATCGTAGGGCGCATGGACCTTCTGGTCGTTGTCGAAGTAGCAGTAGATATCACGCGTGGCCCGCTTGGGCGGTGCCCCGGGTAGCACGGTGTGTGCGTCGTCTGCCTGGCTGCCTTGGCTCCAGCGCAGAATGCGCTGTTTCCAGCGGCGCAAGGCCTGCGCCGTGTAGCCACTGCTGTAGAGCTCCACATCACCGTGCAGGCGCATGTAGACGAAATCGGCCGTGACATCTTCGACATAGGGCCATTTCCCTGCACTGTCGGCCACGACCAGCGCCACACGGTGTTTGCGCAACAGCTTCACGAAGGCTTCGCAAAGAAAGCTCTCGTGGCGGATTTCCACGGCGTGGCGCAAGCGTGCGTTGCCTTTGATGTCAGTGCCGCCATTGCCCTTGAGCCGCTCGTCACACCCTTGTGCGCATTCGCGCGCCGCTTTTCGGTTACGCGGCAGCAGCGCCAGAAACCGCGCAAAGCGTGCTTCGTCGAACTTCATGTTGGGTGGGAACTGCCACAGAAACGGGCCCAGCTTGTCGCCCAGCAACAAAGGCCCGGAAGCAAAGAAATTGGCCACCGGCGCTTCGATGTCCTTGAGCCGCCGTACATGGGTGATGTAGCGCGGTGCCTTTACCGAGAATACAAAGCCGTCTGGCGTCTCCTCACGCCACCCCCGATACCGTTCGGGCGTCTGCAGGCTATAAAACGAGCCATTGATCTCGATGCTGTTGACTGCCCGCGAGGCGAACGCGAGTTCATTGTCCTGGCGCAGCCCTTTGGGGTAGAAATCCTTGCGCCAAGGGCCATAGCGCCAACCTGATATACCAATACGGATCTCGCTCACGCTGCCTTCCTCATTGCCAGCTTTTTGAGAGGTCGCTCTGAAGGTGCGACTGATGCGCGGCCGTGAGGTTCAGCACGGTTGACCAACGGGGAATGCACGCAGAGTTGAACTTTGCCGCAGTTGGCGTCTCCACCGCATAGCGGGTGCAAAAGACGACTACACCCCATGACGGATTGGCCATTCACCGGCATGAACCGCCAACCCTGGAGGCAAACATGGCCAGACACATCATCCATTTCACCGGGCCGATCAACTCATCCACCTGCGGCAACCTGATCAACACCTGTTCGCGCGCCATGCAGCAGGGCGCACAGCTGCTGCAACTGAACATCGCGACCATGGGCGGGGAGTGCAGCTACGGGTTTACCTTGTACAACTTCCTGCGGGCGCTGCCGATTCCGCTGCATACCCACAACCTGGGGACGGTGGAATCGATGGGCAACATCCTGTTTCTGGCGGGCGAGCATCGCACCGCCTGCGCGTTCAGCAAATTCTTGTTTCACCCCTTCCATTGGACGCTGCACGGGTCGGTCGACCACGCCAGGATGGCCGAATACGCCATGAGCCTGGATTACGACCTGCGGCTGTACGCTCAAATCGTGGCAGAGCGAACCGAAGGCAGTGCCGAAGTGCTGGACGTGCCCCGTTACCTGATGGCCTACCCGCGGATACTGGGGCCCGAGGAGGCACTGGAGAGCGGGCTGATCCATGCCATCGACGAACTGCCGATCGAGTCCGATTCCACCCAGTGGAGCGTGCATGCCTAATGCCGCCACGCAAGCATTTGGCCTGGGGACGTTTGGCGCCACCCGTCAGCCGTGTGCAATTCGATTGAGCATTGCCCGTTTTTGCTGGCTCGGAATCAAGGTACGGCCCAGCACCCTTTCCATCGCAAGGAGATACCACATGGCACGTGATCAAGAACGTACCAGCCAGCGCGGCGGCACCAAGGAAACCAACTCGGGCAATTTCGCCAACGACCGGGAAAAAGCCTCACGCGCCGGGCACAAAGGCGGCAAGGTGTCGGGCGGCAACTTCGCCAACGACCGTGAACGCGCCGCTGAAGCCGGCCGCAAGGGTGGCCAGAACAGCCATGGCGGCGGACGGCGATCGTAACGATTGACCTAGGTTGGCAAATTTTTTGAATTTTCTGGCACTGCCCAGATCAATCAAAAGGTCATCCATGGAGAAGAGGAGGCCCCTGCGATGCCTGGTCCACAGCTGTACATCATCGACTACCAACTGCATGGCCAACCGCGCAGTTTCATCATCCGCCTGGAACGGTTGGACAATGCCGAGGCCTGGCATTGGGCCAGCTGTGATGCGGGCATCGGCATCATTCCGAAATTCGGGCGGGAAAAGATCAAGAAAGTCAGCAGGCCAATGGCCGAACGGTATGGGATTACTGCCGTGAGCTGGCGTATTTCCGGGAGCAAGCCCAATCAATCGGTGGGTGACCCAGCCGTGGTGGGTTGATGAATGAATGAGCGATGGGCTGCGAGGCAGCCCATCGTTTGGCAGGTAGGCTACTCAGTCAACCTTCTTCAATACCAAGGTCAGAATGTCATAGCTGGCCACCAGCTCACCCAGCTGGTTGGTAACCTCAACGTCCCACGCCACCACGCCTTGCGGCTGCCCCAACGGGCTAGCCTTGCCCTGGTCGATCTTGCGCTTGCAGGTCAGGCGCGCCTGGATCGTATCGCCAATGCCTACAGGGTTGATGAAGCGCAGGGTATCCAGGCCGTAGTTGGCCAGTACCGGGCCGGCGCCAGGGGATACAAACAGGCCTGCCGCTGCCGACAGCACGAAGTAGCCATGGGCGATACGCTTGCCAAACTGCGATTCCTTGGCGGCGATCTCGTCGAAGTGCATGTAGAAGTGGTCACCCGACAAGCAGCCGAAGTTGACCAGGTCTGCCTCAGTTACCGTACGGCGGTGGGTTAACAGTGACTCGCCGATACGCAAGTCCTGGAAGTAGCGACGGAACGGGTGCACTTCGCTCTCGATCACTTCTGCGCCGCGCACGTACTCGCCCGTTACTGCCGTGAGCATGCTCGGTGAGCCTTGTACGGCCGCACGCTGCAGGTAGTGCTTGACTGCGCGCAGGCCGCCCAGCTCTTCACCGCCACCCGCGCGGCCAGGGCCGCCGTGCTTGAGTTGCGGCAGCGGCGAGCCATGCCCGGTGGACTCCAGCGCGGCTTCGCGGTCCAGCACCAGCAGGCGGCCGTGCCAGGCAGCCGCCACCGGGATGGCTTTGGCGGCAACGGCGCGGTCGGCAGTGACCAGGGTCGCCACCAGGCTGCCCTTGCCGCGGGCAGCCAGGGTCAGGGCTTCGTCAAGGTCATCGTAGGCCATCAGCGTGCTGACCGGGCCGAACGCTTCGATATCGTGCGCACCGCCTTCTGCATGCGGGTCGCGGGCCTGGAGCAGGGTCGGCGCAAAGAACGCGCCCTCGGCAACACCCTCACCACGCGGCGCGAAACCGTCACTGGCGCCGAACAGCTGGTCGCAGCTCTGCAGCAGGCTGCGTACACGCTCGCCAACGTCGCGCTGCTGATCATGCGAGGCCAGGGCGCCCATGCGCACGCCTTCCACTGAAGGGTCGCCCACCACCACCTTGCTCAGGCGCTCGCGCAGGCGGGTAGCGACGGCATCGATGTGCTTGGCCGGGACGATGGCGCGGCGGATGGCGGTGCATTTCTGCCCGGCCTTGGTGGTCATTTCGCGGGCCACCTCCTTGATGTACAGGTCAAACTCTTCGCTGTCCGGGGTCACGTCCGGGCCGAGAATCGCGCAGTTCAGCGAATCCGCTTCGGCGGTGAACGGTACCGAGTTGCGGATCAGGTTCGGCGTCACGCGCAATTTCGCAGCAGTATCGGCGGAGCCGGTAAAGGTCACTACATCCTGGCCCTGCAAGCGGTCGAGCAAGTCGCCGGTGCTGCCGATCACCAACTGCAAGCTGCCGTCGGGCAACAGGCCCGACGCATTCATCAGGCGAACCACGGCTTCAGTCAGGTAGCTGGTCGAGGTGGCGGGCTTGACGATGCACGGCATGCCAGCCAGGAAGGTCGGGGCGAACTTCTCGAGCATGCCCCAGATCGGGAAGTTGAACGCGTTGATGTGCACGGCGACCCCGGCACGCGGCACCAGGATATGGCTGCCGGCAAAGTGGCCTTGCTTGCCCAGCGGTATGGCCGGGCCTTCGTGCACCAGGTTGCCGGAGGGCAGTTCGCGGCTGCCGATGCCGGCATAGGCGAACAGTGTGGCGTTACCGCCTTCGATGTCGATCCAGCTGTCGGCGCGGGTGGCCCCACTGTGGTGGGACAAGGCGTACAGCTGCTCTTTGCGCTCGGCCAGGTACAAGGCCAGGGCCTTGAGGCGGGCGGCGCGCTGTTGGAAGTCCATGGCCATGAGGGCGGCCAGGCCACGGGCGCGGGCGAAGTCCACGGCTTCGGCGAAATTCGGGCGCTCTTCATGGCTGTAGGCCAGAACGTGACCGTTCAAGGCGCTGCGCAGGGCCTGGGCGCCGTGCTGGCCGATCCAGCGACCGGCAATGAAGCTTTGCAGGGTTGGGGCGTCAGACATGCTGTTCTCCATGCTGTTCTAATGGGGGAAGGGCGCTGTTACCACAGCGCCAAGGTGTAGCCGATGATCAGGCGGTTCTCGTCCACGGCATTGGTCAGGCCATTGCCGGAACGGAAGGTGACGTTGCGCCAGCGCAGGCTGACGTCTTTGAACGGGCCGCTCTGGATGACGTAGGTGAGGTCAGTGTCGCGTTCGCGCTCACGGCCGTTGCTGACCGTGGCGGTCTCGGCGTGGCGGCCGTCGGTGTAGCGGGTCATGAAACTCAGGCCAGGGATGCCCACGGCGACGAAGTCGTAGTCGTAGCGCACCTGCCAGGAATCGAGCCCGGCGCGGGTGAAGGTGTTGTAGGTCACCAGGTTGACCGTGAACGGGTCGCCGCCGTTGACGAAGGGGAAGGCGCTGTCGCCGGACATCTGTTGCCAGGTGGCGGTGAACTTGTGCGCCCTGACGCCGAGGGTGAACATGGCGTTGAAGTTACGGTTGTCGATGTTGCCGGCACGCTCGGCGCCGTCGTTACGGCTGTCGAAATAGCGCAGGTCGCTGCGCAGGCTCAGGCCTTCGCCCAGTGGACGGGTATCGACCAGGCCGACGAACTGCTGGCGGTAGATGTCTTCAAGCTTGGCGTAGTAATAGCTGACGCTGGTCTGTGGGGTGATGGCATAGCTGCCGCCGCCGAAATCCAGGTGGTCGCTGCTGGCTGCGCCGTAGCCCATGTCATCGCGGCCGGACGAATCGCGCAAGTTGGCCTTGGTGAGGCGCCCGGCGTTGACGGTGAGGCCATTGAGCTCCTGGCTGGTCAGCAGGCCGCCCTGGAAGGTGGAAGACAACAGACGGGTGTCGTTGTACACCACCACCGGCAGGATCGGCTGCAGGGTGCCCAGGCGCAGGGTGCTCTTGGAAACCCGTGCTTTACCGGTCAGGCCCAGCTCGCTGTAGTCATCGACAGGCTCGTGGCTGTTCGGGCCAAAGGGCAGCAAGCCGGTGTTGCGGCGGTCGCGGCTGGAGTCGAGCTTGACACCCAGCTGGCCCATGGCGTCCACGCCGAAGCCCACCGGGCCTTCGGTGAAGCCGGATTCCACGCGGGCGGTAAAGCCTTGGCCCCATTCCTCGGCCTTGGCCTGCGGGGCATTGCTCTGGCGGAAGTCGCGGTTGATGTAGTGGTTGCGCATTTCCAGGCGTGCATGGCTGTCGCTGACGAAGTCGGCCATGGCCGGCAAGGGCAGGGCGAGCGTGGCAAGCCAAGCGGCAGAAGAGAAGCGAGTGCGGTTCATTGTTGTTGTACCCGACATGGTTGTTCTCGAAGTCAGTGCTTGCTGGCGCCGGCAGCGCCGATACCGGTCATGGAGCGAATGAACTGCGCCAGGTAGCGTCCACGCTCCTCGCTGGCACGCGCGGAGGTGTCGGTGACCGAGAACACCCAGGCGCCGAAAAACGCCAGGCTCATCGAGAACAACGCCGGGTTGCTGTAAGGGAACAGCGCCTGTTCGTTGTGCAGCACGTTGACCCACACTGCCGGGCCGAGTACCACCAGCACCACGGCCGAGAGCAAACCGGCCATGCTGCCGCACACTGCACCACGGGTGGTCAGGCCCTTCCAGAACATCGAGAGCAGCAGCACCGGGAAGTTGACCGATGCAGCCACGGCCAGTACCAGGCCGGAGAGGAAGGCGATGTTCTGCGACTCGAACACCAGCCCCAGCACCACTGCCAGCAAGCCGATCACCAGGGTGGCGATACGCGAGACACGCATTTCTTCCTGTTCAGTGGCCTGGCCTTTGCGTACCACGCAGGCATAGAGGTCGTGGGAAACCGCCGAAGCGCCGGACAGGGCCAGGCCTGCCACTACCGCAAGAATGGTGGCGAAAGCTACGGCAGAGATGAAACCCAGGAACAGGTTGCCACCCACCGCCTGGGCCAGGTGCACCGCGACCATGTTGCCGCCGCCGATGATCGCGCCTGCCGCATCGCGGTAGGACGGCTCGGTGCCGACCATGACGATGGCACCAAAGCCGATGACGATCAGCAGCAGGTAGAAGTAGCCGATGAAACCGGTGGCGTAGAACACGCTCTTGCGCGCTTCCTTGGCATCGCTGACGGTGAAGAAACGCATCAGGATATGCGGCAGGCCGGCAGTGCCGAACATCATGCCCAGCCCCAGGGAAATCGCATCGATCGGGTTCGACAGCAAGCCACCCGGCGCCATGATCGCCTGGCCCTTGGCATGCACGGCCACGGCGCTGGCAAACATCGCTTCGGTGCTGAAACCAAAGTGTTTGAGCACCATGAACGCCATGAAGCTGGTGCCGGACAGTAGCATCACGGCCTTGATGATCTGCACCCAGGTGGTTGCCAGCATGCCGCCGAAGGTCACGTAGGCGACCATCAACACCCCGACTAGCATGACCGCGTACAGGTAGCTGATGCCGAACAGCAGCTCGATCAGCTTGCCGGCCCCGACCATCTGGGCCACCAGGTACATCAGCGCGACGACCAAGGTGCCGAATGCCGAGGTCAGGCGCACTGGGGTTTGCGCCAGGCGGTAGGACACGACGTCGGCAAACGTGTACTTGCCCAAGTTGCGCAGGCGTTCGGCGATCAGGAACAGGATGATTGGCCAGCCGGCCAGTACACCCAGGGCGTAGAGCAGGCCGTCGTAGCCGTTCATGAACATCATGGCCGAGATGCCCAGGAAAGACGCGGCGCTGATCATGTCGCCGGCGATCGCCAAACCGTTCTGCATGCCGGTCAGGCCGCCGCCCGCAGTGTAGAAGTCACTCGCCGAGCGGGTCCGCAGTGCGGCCCAGCGGGTTACCAGCAGGGTGAAGCAGACGAACACCATGAACATCGAAATGGCAGTCCAGTTCATTGCGCGCACTCCTGCTTGACCTTGTCGTTCAGCGGGTCGAGCACGTTGTTGGCGCGGTGCACGTAGATGCCGGTGAGGGCGAACGACAGCAGCACCATGAGCACGCCCACCAGCATGCCAACGGTGGTCACGCCACCGCTGAGCGATTGGCCGAGGGTGCTGGGGGAGAACGCCACCAACAGGACGAAGCCGTAGTAGATCACCAGCATGGCCAGGGTCAGAGTGCCGTTGAGGCGACGTTTGCGCCGGACCAGGTGCTGGAAGTCGGGATGGTTGGCGATGCTTTCTATGCGTTCGGGGGTCATGGCAAGCGATCTCTTGGTGTTGTAGTTGTTTTTGAGGTCACACAGGCGTTGCGGTGGTGCTTAGGGCCTCTTCGCGGGCGAGCCCGCTCCCACACAGGCCAGGTATCAGAGCTGGTCGAAGTCGAGCACCACTTTGTCGCTCACCGGGTAGGTCTGGCACGACAGCACATACCCCGCCGCCACTTCGTAGTCTTCCAGCGCATGGTTGCTGTCCATCTCGACCTCGCCTTCGATCACCCGGCACTTGCAGGTCGAGCACACGCCGGCCTTGCACGAGTACGGCAGTTCGGCGCCGATGGCGTTGCCGGCGTCCAGCACGTTCTGGCTGTTGCGCGGCAGGTCGAAGCTCAGCGCCCGGCCATCGCTGATCACGGTGATATGGCTGAGCGCCGAATCCACCTGGCGCGCAGCTTCACGGGCTTCGCGGCGCGCTTCGCTGCCCGCGGCGGCGAACAGTTCGAAGTGGATGCGGTCCTTGGCCATGCCGTTGGCCTGCAGGCTGTCACGCACGGTTTCAGTCATGGCCTGGGGGCCGCAAATGAACGCAGCGTCCAGCGTGGCGACGTCCAGCCAACGGGAGAACAGTTGGCCGCACTTGTCGGCATCGATCCGGCCGTTGTACAGGTCGACGTCCTGCTGCTCGCGGCTGAACACGAAAATCAGGTTCAGGCGGTCCAGGTAACGGTTTTTCAGGTCTTCGAGCTTGTCGCGGAACAGCGCACCAGAGCTTGAGCGGTTGCCGTAGAGCAGGGTGAAACGGCTGTGCGGTTCAGTGGCCAGGGTGGTGGCGATGATCGACAGGATCGGCGTAATGCCGCTGCCGGCGGCAACGCCCAGGTAGTGACCTTCGCGGGCGGGGTCGAGCGGCACGAAGAAGCTGCCCGACGGCGGCATCACCTCCAGTTGCTGGCCAGCCTTGAGCACTTCATTGGCAAAGGCCGAAAAACGCCCGCCTGGCACGCGCTTGACAGCCACACGCAGCTCGCCGTCCTGCACGGCGCTGCAGATCGAATAGGAACGACGCACTTCTTCGTCATCCAGCTGGGTACGCATGACCAGGTACTGGCCCTGGGTGAAGCGGAATTGCGTCTGCAGGTGCTCGGGTACGTCAAAGACGATGGACACGGCGTCGCGGGTCTCGTTGCGTACTTGCTTGACGGTCAGGCTGTGAAACTGGCTCATGGTGTTCTCCACGGCTCAAATGCATTTGAAATAGTCGAACGGCTCCAGGCACTCGCGGCAGCGGTACAGCGCCTTGCAAGCCGTGGAGCCGAACTGGCTGAGCAGTTCGGTATGCGCGCTGCCACACTGCGGGCAGCACACTTGGGGCGCCTCACCGAGCAGGCTGCGCTTGCTGGTGCTGCCTTCGGGCGGCGCTATGCCATAGGCGCGCAAGCGTTGGCGGCCCAGGTCGCTGATCCAGTCGGTGCTCCAGGCCGGGGTCAAGCGCCGCTCCAGCGCGGGGGCAGCAAAACCGGCCTGTTGCAGCGCGTCACGGATATCGGCCTCGATCACCTCGGTCGCCGGGCAACCGGAATAGGTTGGCGTGACGACCAGGTGCAGGTGGCCGGCGCGCCAGTCCAGGTCGCGGACAATGCCCAGGTCAACCACGCTCACCACCGGCACTTCCGGGTCCATGACCTGCTCCAGCACCGCCCAGGCCCGGGCCAGGTCGTCGCCTCGGGCGGCACGGGCGCCGAGGTCGCTGGCGATCAGCTCACCAGGTCGCATCGGGGTAGGCCCGTGGCAGGAACTGCATTTCGGCCAGCAACAGCCCCAAGTGCTCGGTGTGCAGGCCTTTGCGACCGTCCAGGTAGAAATAACTGGCGGCCTTGGGCAGTGGCAGCTCGACCGAGTCGAAAATCGCGCTTACCTGCTTGAGCCAGGCCGCGCCGACGGCGGTCGGGTCAGCAGCGATGCCGGCTTCGGCCAGCTGAACTTCGCTGTCGCTACCCGCGGTCAGTTCAACGGTGAAGCGCCACAGCGCCGGGATGGCGTCTAGCATGCGCCGACGGCTTTCGTCGGTGCCGCCGCCCAGGCGTTGCACCCACTCACCGGAGCGACGCAGGTGGTAGGTGACCTCCTTGAGTGCCTTGGCAGCAATGCCGGCGATACGCTCATCGCGGGACGCAGCCAGGCCCTGCAGTACCGCGAAGTGCCAGGCGTCGTAGAAAAACTGCTTGGTCATGGTCACGGCGAAGTCGCCATTGGGTTGTTCGACCAGCAGCAGGTTGCGGTAGGCGCGTTCGTCACGGCGGTAGGCAAGGGCATCGGCGTCACGGCCGTCGTCGAGCAATTCGGCGGCGTAGTCCAGCCAATTGCGGGCTTGGCCGACCAAGTCGAGGCCGACGTTCATCAAGGCCAGTTCTTCCTCGATGGCCGGTGCGTGGCCGCACCATTCACAGAGCCGCTGGCCCTGCACCAGGGCACTGTCGCCCAGGAGCAGCAAATAGGGGATAAGCGCTTCTTTATGCATGGCCAACCTCACATGTGTCCGACTTCGTCGGGCAGCTCGTAAAAGCTGGCATGGCGGTAGACCTTGTCGTCCGAGGGGGCGAACAGCGGGTCTTTCTCGTCAGGGGAGGAGGCGGTGATCAGCGCTGATGGCACCACCCACAGGCTCACGCCTTCGCTGCGGCGGGTGTACAGCTCACGGGCATTCTCGATGGCCATGGCGGCGTCGGCGGCATGCACGCTGCCGACATGCTTGTGGTTCAGGCCGTGCTTGCTGCGCACGAACACTTCGTAGAGGGTCCAGACAGACATTTTCGATCTCCGCATCAATCGCCGCTCAGGCGGCGTTCTTGTTCTGTTGCTTGCGCGCATAGGCCACGGCGGCCTCGCGTACCCAGGCGCCGTCCTCGATGGCCTTGCGCCGGGTGGCGACACGTTCCAGGTTGCAGGGGCCGTTGCCCTTGATGACTTCGTAGAACTCGTCCCACTGGATGTCGCCGAAATCGTAGTGGCCGCGGGCTTCGTTCCACTTCAGGTGCGGGTCGGGCGCGGTGCAGCCGAGCAGCTCGAGCTGTGGCACGGTCTGGTCGATGAAGCGCTGGCGCAGCTCATCGTTGGTCTGGCGCTTGATCTTCCAGGCCATCGACTGGGCGCTGTTGGGGGAGTGCTCGTCACTGGGGCCAAACATCATCAACGACGGCCACCACAGGCGGTTGATGGCGTCCTGAACCATGTCCTTCTGAGCCTGGGTACCGTGGCGCATCATGGTCAGCAGCAGCTCGTAGCCCTGGCGCTGGTGGAAGCTCTCTTCCTTGCAGATGCGGATCATGGCGCGGGAATAGGGGCCGTAGGAGGTGCGCTGCAGCACCACCTGGTTGACGATCGCAGCGCCATCGACCAGCCAGCCTACGGCGCCCATGTCGGCCCAGCTCAGGGTCGGGTAGTTGAAGATGCTCGAGTACTTGGCCTTGCCGCTGTGCAGCTTGGCGATCTCTTCGTCGCGGTCGGCGCCGAGGGTTTCCATGGCGCTGTACAGGTACAGGCCGTGGCCGGCTTCGTCCTGGATCTTGGCCATCAGTTGCAGCTTGCGTTTCAGGCTTGGGGCGCGGGTGACCCAGTTGCCTTCGGGCAGCATGCCGACGATTTCCGAGTGGGCGTGCTGGGAGATCTGCCGGATCAGCGTTTGGCGGTAGGCCTCGGGCATCCAGTTCTTGGCTTCGATCTTGATCTCGGCGTCGATCTTTTCCTGGAAGTCGCGCTCTTCGGGCGACATTTCGTCCAGGGACTTGACGCGTTTGACGCCGGTTTCGACTAGCTGTGCGTACATGTTCCGACTCCTGCTAAGGCATGAGTCATTTGTAAGCGATACAAAACATAACGTCAAACAGTTTTATGTGTATCGAATAAGATTTATGTATCGCTTTGCGGACCTTTCGCAGCACCAGGCTGCTCCTACAAGGGCGTGCACCACCTGTAGGAGCAGCCTTGCACTGCGAAAGGGCAGGCAAAAAAAAGCCCCGGACTGAGCCGGGGCCGTAAAAAGGCAGCTGATAAGTCAGCTGGCCAACCGTTTGTCGAACACGTGGCACGCCTTGCCTTCAGAACGCTTGAGCGTGCCGCAGGGCTGCAGTCGCACCTGGGTGCTGATACCGATGTAGGTCTTGATCTGCTTGGTCAGTTCACCGATCAGCAGCTTGCGTTGGCCCTCGTCCATCGCCTGGCATTCGCCACGCAGCTCTACGTGCACCTCGACACTGTCCAGGTTGCCATTGCGATACAGATGAATCTCGTACATCTCTGAAAGCTGTTTTATTTTGAGTACCTGCTCCTCAATCTGGGTCGGGAACACGTTGACCCCACGAATGATCAGCATGTCGTCACTGCGCCCGGTGATCTTGCCGATCCGCCGCATCGGCCGCGCGGTGCCTGGCAGCAGGCGGGTCAGGTCGCGGGTACGGTAGCGCACCATCGGCAGCGCCTCCTTGCTCAGCGAGGTAAATACCAGCTCGCCCAATTCCCCGTCCGGCAGCACCTCGCCGGTAACCGGGTCGATGATTTCGGGGTAGAAGTGGTCTTCCCAGATGGTCGGGCCGTCTTTGGTTTCGATGCACTCCATTGCCACACCGGGCCCCATGATTTCCGACAGGCCATAGATGTCGAGGGCCTGGATACCCAGGCGCTGCTCAATGGAGCGCCGCAGTTCGTCGGTCCAGGGCTCGGCACCGAAGATGCCCAGGCGCAGCTTGAGGTCGTGCGGGTCGATGCCCTGGCGCTCGATCTCGTCGGCCAGGTTGAGCATGTAAGAGGGCGTGACCATGATGATGTCGGGCTGGAAGTCGCGGATCAGCTGCACCTGCTTCTCGGTCTGGCCACCGGACATGGGGATGACCGTGCACCCCAGCCGTTCGGCGCCATAGTGCGCGCCGAGGCCGCCGGTAAACAGGCCATAACCGTACGAAACGTGCACTTTGTCGCCTTTGCGCCCGCCGCCGGCGCGGATCGAGCGGGCGACCACATTGGCCCAGGTGTCGATGTCGTTCTGGGTATAACCGACCACGGTCGGCTTGCCCGTTGTGCCGCTGGAGGCATGCAGGCGCACGACCTCTTCCTGGGGCACGGCAAACATGCCGTACGGGTAGTTGTCGCGCAGGTCGTTCTTGCCGGTGAAGGGGAACTTGGCCAGGTCGTCGAGCGACTTGAGGTCATCGGGGTGCGCGCCGTATTCGTCGAAGCGTTTGCGGTACAGCGGCACGTTGTCGTAGGCGTGTTTCAGGCTCCAGCGCAGGCGCTCGAGTTGGTGCTGGCGCAGGGCGTCGACGCTGGCGGTTTCCATAGGGTCAAGCAGGGCACGATCGGCATCATGGTACATGTTCATGGCTTCACTCGAATTGTTCTTGTACGCCGACCGGCGCGGGTTCGCAGCCGGGCGGTGAGTGTCATGGGCGCAGCATAACCGGCTGCGTTGCGTTCGGTAACAAGCCGTTGGTCAGAGGCGCTCGATGACCATGGCGATGCCTTGGCCAACGCCTATGCACATGGTGCACAACGCGTAGCGTCCGGCGGTTTCTTCCAGTTCGTGCAGTGCGGTGGTGACCAGGCGCGCGCCACTCATGCCCAGCGGATGCCCCAGGGCAATGGCGCCGCCGTTCGGGTTGACCCGCTTGTCGTCGTCGGCCAGGCCCAGCTCGCGCAATACCGCCAGGCCTTGGGCAGCGAAGGCCTCGTTTAGCTCGATGACATCCATGTCGGCCAGCGACAGCCCGGTGAGTTCGAGCACCTTGCGGGTAGCCGGCACCGGGCCGATGCCCATGATGCGCGGCTCGACCCCGGCCACAGCCATGCCGACAATGCGCCCGCGGGCTTTAAGGCCATGGCGCTGGGCCGCTGCGCTGCTCGCCAGCAGCAGTGCACAGGCACCGTCGTTGACGCCAGAGGCATTGCCAGCGGTGACACTGCCACCCTCACGGAACGGCGTGCCGAGCTTGGCCAACTGCTCCAGCGTGGTGTCGCCACGCGGGTGTTCGTCGTGCTCGACGCGCTTGGCCGGGCCTTTGCGCTGGGGGATTTCGACCGGCACGATTTCCTGGGCCAGGCGGCCTCGGGCCTGGGCGGCGGCAGCCTTGTGCTGGCTGCGCAGGGCGAAGGCGTCCTGGTCTTCACGGGAGATACCGAAACGGGCAGCGACGTTCTCAGCCGTCTCAGGCATCGAGTCGGTGCCATGTTCGGCCTTCATCAACGGGTTGACGAAGCGCCAGCCGATGGTGGTATCGAACAGTTCAGCGGCGCGCCCAAAGGCTTGCTCCGATTTGCCCATGACGAACGGCGCACGCGACATTGACTCCACGCCGCCGGCCAGCATCAGCCCGGCTTCACCGCAGCGCAGGGCACGGGCCGCGTTGCCAATGGCGTCCATGCCAGAGCCGCACAAGCGGTTGAGGGTGGTGCCCGGCACCTCGATCGGCAGGCCCGCCAGCAGGCTGGCCATGCGGGCAACGTTACGGTTGTCCTCACCGGCCTGGTTGGCGCAACCGAGGATTACGTCGTCCACTGCCGCCCAATCCAACTCCGGGTGGCGGGCGATCAGGGCCTTGAGCGGGATGGCGGCCAGGTCGTCGGGGCGCACGCCGCTCAAGGCGCCGGCGTAGCGGCCGATCGGCGTGCGCACGGCGTCGATGATCAGCGCATCGGCCAGGGTGTGTTCAGTCATCTTGTGTCTCCTGCGCGAGCACCGTGCCGCGTACTTTGTAGGATTTGCCATGGAACATCGCCACCAGCTCACCGCGCTGGTTCTCGATGCGAACGTCATACAGGCCGGTACGGCCTTTGCGGCTGACTTCGCTGGCCGTGGCGGTCAGCACGTCGTCACGCAGTGCCGGCGCCAGGTAGTCGATGCTGCAACCCAGGGCCACGGTGGCCTGGTCGTAACTGTTGCAGGCGAAGGCGAAGGCCGAATCCGCCAGGGCGAACAGGAAGCCACCGTGGCAGGTGCCGTGGCCCTGGATCATGTCGGCGCGCACCGGCATGCGCAGGCGCGCCTGGCCAGGGCCGGCTTCGAGCAGGCTGATGCCCAGCCCTTGGGTGGCGTGATCGCGGGAAAACATGGCATCGGCACAGGCTTGTGCCAGCTCGATTTCAGTCATGCAGATTGCCTCCTTGGGCTTCGCAGCGGCGCAATAGCAGGGAAGGGCGATAGCGGCTTTCGCCGTAGCTGCGCTGCAGGTTGTCGAGTACACGCAAGGTCTGGCTTATGCCGATGCGCGAGGCCCAGGCCAGCGGGCCGCAGGGGTAGTTGACGCCGGCGCGCATGGCCAGGTCGATATCGGCCGCCGAGCCAACACCTTGCAACACGGCATCGGCGGCTTCGTTGGCCAGCATCGCCACCGTACGCAACACGACCAGGCCAGGCAGGTCGGCGACTGCGGTCACTTTCAGGCCGGCGCGGGTTAACAAGCCAACGGCCTGGTCGCGGGCCTCACGGGTGGTGTCGGCAGACCAACTGATCGCAATGCGGGAAGCCGTGCTGTAGTCCAGGGCCAGATCGACCAGTACCAGGTTGCGCAGGCCTTCTTCGCGGGCACGCTGCGTGGCCAGGCGGCCGTCGGAAAGCGCCAACGTGGCATCGCCGACCTGGATCACGCCACTGCCGGCGCGCTCGGTCACGGCGATGCCGCTGTCGCGCAAACGCTCGACCAAGGGCTGCATGACGCCCAGATGCCCCTCGATAACGCAGGACTCAACCTGCGCCGTGCTTTGCAGCGCTGTAGGTTGCGGGCGCTCGGCGCCTTCGGCGTAGCTATAGAAACCTTGGCCAGTTTTGCGGCCAAGGCGCCCGGCATCCACCAACTCCTTTTGCACGAGCGAAGGCTGGAAGCGGAAGTCGCCATAAAACGCCTCGAACACCGAACAGGTGACGGCATAGTTGACGTCATGGCCGATCAGGTCGGTGAGCTCGAAGGCCCCCATGCGAAAGCCGCCGGCGTCACGCAACAGCGCATCCAGGCTGGCGCAATCGGCTGCACCTTCCTGCAACAGGCGCAGGCTCTCGGCGTAGAACGGCCGGGCTACACGGTTGACAATAAAGCCCGGCGTTGAGCGGGCATGCACCGGCTGTTTACCCCAGGCTTTGGCGGTGTCGTAAAGGCAGGCAGCCACGGCTGGGTCGGTAGCCAACCCCGAAACGACCTCGACCAGGGCCATCAACGGTGCCGGGTTGAAGAAATGCATGCCCACCACTTGCTGTGGGCGCTTCAAGCCAGCGGCCAGGCTGGTGATCGAGAGTGACGAGGTGTTGCTGGCCAGGATGCAGTCGTCTGCGCACAGCGCTTCAAGCTCGTGCAACAAGGCCTGCTTCACTGACAGGTTTTCTACGATGGCTTCGATCACCAGGCGGGCATCGGCCAGCGTGTCGAGGGTGTCGGCTGGGCACAGGCGGGCGACGATCGCTTCGCGCTCGCCCGCAGGCAGCTTGCCTTTTTCTACCAAGCGGGCGAGCTGACGATCGATGCCCGCCACTGCCTGAGCGGCGGCGCCGGGGCGGTTGTCGTAGAGTTTGACCGGGTGGCCGGCTTGCGCGGCCACTTGGGCGATACCTGCGCCCATGGCGCCTGCACCGATCACGGCCACTTGGGTGTTGCGGTCGAGTGCGCTCATGCTCAACGCCCCTTGAACGCAGGCGTGCGCTTGTTCATGAAAGCGCTTACGCCTTCGCGGTAGTCCTCGCTACGGCCAGCCAGGCGCTGCAGGTCGCGCTCCAGTTCCAGTTGCTGGTCAAACCCGTTATCGAAACTGGCATTCAGGCTGCGTTTGATCAGGGCCAGGCCGTAAGTGGGCTGCGTAGCGAGGTGGCGGGCGAGGGTGAGGGCCTCGTCGCGCAACGCGGCATCGTCGACCACGCGATGGATCAACCCCCATTGCTGGGCCTGTTCGGCCGTAAGGCGTTCGCCCAGCATCGCCAACGCCTTGGCCCGCGCCATGCCGACTAGCCGAGGCAGCAGCCAGGTGCCGCCAGAATCCGGCACCAGGCCGATCTTGCAGAAGGCCTGGATGAAGCTGGCCGAACGGGCAGCCAGCACCAGGTCACAGGCCAGCGGAATATTGGCTCCGGCGCCTGCAGCCACGCCGTTGACGGCGCAGATGACCGGCAGCGGCAAATCGCGCAGGGTGCGCACCAGCGGGTTGTAGAACCTATCGATGGACTCACCCAGGTCCGGCATGTCGGCCCCTGGCGCGACATTGCGATCAGACAGGTCCTGGCCTGCACAGAAGCCGCGGCCTTCGCCGGTCAACAGCAACACCCGTGCATCTTTGCTCTGGCGTACTTGCTTCAAGGCTTCGCGCACTTCCAGGTGCATGGGCGTGTTGAAACTGTTCAGCTGCTCCGGGCGGTTCAGCGACAGGAGGGCAACGCCGTCCTCGATGGAAAACAGGATGTGTTCGAACGTCATGGCAGACTCGCTTGGTCAGTCGAATGGGGAGGTGCTCAGCAGCCTTTGAACCGGGCCTGGCGTTTTTCCTGGAAGGCGCGAATACCCTCATTGCGGTCGGCGGTGCCGGCGAGCAGGGTGAACGCGTGGCGCTCGAAGCGCAGGCCACTGGCAAGGTCGGTATCGCCGGCCTTGAGCAAGGCTTCCTTGGCCAGGCGCACTGCCAGCGGCGCCTTGGCCGCGATAATGCGGGCCACTTGCACGGCCCGCTCCACGGCGAGTTCCGGCTGGGTGATTTCGCTGATCAGGCCGGCTTGCAAGGCGTGCTGGGCGCTGATGGCTTCACCGGTCAACACCATGTGCATGGCCAGCGGCTTGCCGACCGCGCGCAGCAGGCGCTGGGTGCCGCCAGCGCCGGGGATGATGCCGAGGTTGATCTCCGGCTGGCCGAAACGCGCGTCGCTGCCCGCAATGACGATGTCGGCGCACATCATCAGCTCGCAACCGCCGCCCAGGGCGTAGCCGTTAACGGCGGCGATCAGCGGCTTGGAAAACGCGGCTATCCGTTGCCAACACGCAACGCGAGGGTCATTGAGTATGCCGACCAGGTCGCGCTCGGCCATCTCGCCAATGTCGGCGCCGGCGGCGAACGCCTTGCGGCTGCCGGTAATCACCACGGCATGGGTCTGATCATCACGCTCGGCGGCATCCAGCTCGCTGGCCAGCTCGGCCAGCAACGCTGTGCACAGAGCATTCAGCGCTTCTGGCCGTTGCAGGGTGATGAGCCGGACGCCGTGCTCCGGCGCTTGCGCATCGAGATAACGAGGCATATCGGGTTCCTCTGGCTGCTCGCACGGCACATCGATTGGCCGGCATTTCTTGGAATTGTTTGCAGGGACGTGGGCTGCACCACGTTCAGGTGCGGACAGTATATGCCTTATGCGATACACAAAAGCAACATCAAAAAGAGTTTAACGTATCTCTTTGTGGTGATTTCTGCGCGAAAGATGAGCTATTCAAAAAAGTGATTTAACGATTAATCCGCAGATAAATAGGGCTTTTTCTGCAAAAACAGGATGCAAATAAGGCTGGCAACAAAGCGATACAGGCATTCGCACAATTGACGCGCAACATTTTTGTGATACAAGGATTCGTCACATTTCAAATCATTTCAGGAGCTTTGCCATGCCTTGCTACCGGCTAGACGGCCTGACCCCCGTGGTTCATCCAACTGCCTATGTGCACCCGAGCGCAGTGCTGATTGGCGATGTCATCGTTGGCCCGCGTTGCTACGTCGGCCCGCTGGCCTCACTTAGGGGCGACTTCGGCCGCATCGTGCTGGAGGAGGGCGCCAACCTGCAGGACACCTGCGTGATGCATGGCTTTCCGGGGGGCGACACGGTCATAGAACGCAATGGGCATGTCGGCCACGGCGCGGTGCTGCACGGGTGCCGCGTGGGCGAAGATGCCCTGGTAGGCATGAATGCCGTGGTAATGGATGGTGCCCATGTAGCCCCGCGCTGCATCGTTGCTGCCACGGCCTTCGTCAAGGCGGGGTTCGAATGCGCCGAACAAAGCCTGGTGGTGGGTAGCCCGGCACAGGTCAAGCGCCCGCTGACCGACCAGGAGCTGGCCTGGAAGCAGCGCGGCACGGCGGAGTATCAGCACCTGACGCAGCGCTGCATGACCGCGCTGGTCGAATGCCCACCGCTGACCGAAGCCGAGCAGGGTCGCCCGAGCATGGGTGACTCCGGCATCCGGCCCAAAGGCAAGGCGCCGGCATGAGCCTGTCCGCGTCACGCAATGGCCAGGCAACCCGCCGCGCAGGTATAGTCGGTGCTTTCCCCGCGCACAGTTCCTCCATGAGCACACTTGCCCCACTGAACAACCTGATCACTCGTTTTCAGGAACAGACGCCGATCCGCGCCAGCTCGCTGATCATCACCCTGTACGGCGACGCTATCGAACCGCATGGTGGCACGGTGTGGTTGGGCAGCCTGATCAACCTGCTGGAGCCGATCGGCATCAACGAACGGCTGATCCGCACCTCGATCTTCCGCTTGACCAAGGAAGGTTGGCTGACCGCCGAAAAAGTTGGCCGACGCAGCTATTACAGCCTGACGGGCACTGGCCGTCGGCGCTTCGAAAAAGCGTTCAAGCGTGTCTACAGCCCCAGCCAACCCGCATGGGATGGCGCCTGGACCCTGGTGCTGCTGTCACAACTGGAAGCCGGCAAGCGCAAAACCCTGCGTGAGGAGCTGGAATGGCAGGGCTTCGGGGTGATGGCGCCCAACGTGATGGGCTGCCCCCGTGCTGACCGCGCGGACTTGGCCGCAACCCTGCGCGAGCTGGAGGCCAGTGATGACAGCATCGTGTTTGAAACGCACACCCAGGAAGTGCTTGCTTCCAAGGCCATGCGCGCGCAAGTGCGCGAGAGTTGGCGTATCGACGAGCTGGGGCAGCAGTACAGTGAATTCATCCAGTTATTCAGGCCGCTGTGGCAGGGCCTTAAAGAGCAGCCGCAGCTCGATGCGCAGGATTGCTTCCTGGCACGCACGCTACTGATTCACGAGTACCGTCGGCTGCTGCTGCGCGACCCGCAACTGCCTGATGAGTTGCTGCCAGGTGATTGGGAGGGCAGGGCAGCACGGCAGCTGTGTCGCAACCTGTATCGGCTAGTGTTTGCCAAGGCTGAAGAGTGGTTGAACAGTGCGCTCGAAACGGCTGACGGCCCACTGCCTGACGTGAATGAAAGCTTCTACAAGCGCTTTGGTGGTCTTGCATAGCGATCATTAAGGTTAACCTTGGTTAACCTTATCCAAGATAATGCTTACCAAGATGAGTATTATGCGTTTCTTATAAAATCTTTAAGTGTGCTATGGTTAACCTTAACTCAGTTAACATTAACCATGGCGAGCCTTATGACGACTTATTTTCCAGTCGCTTGCGCCGATACCCTCAGTAAAATCGGCCTTTTGGTCAAGGCACGGCGCCTGGCACTCGGCCTGCGCCAAGCGGACCTTACCGCTGCCATTGGCGTCTCCGCGCATACCCTTCGCAAGATCGAAGGCGGCTCGGCGCTCGTCGACCTGCGTTCATTCATGCTGGTGTTGTGGCGCCTGGGTATCAGCGAAACCGTTTTCGCCTCGCTGGAAGGCATAGAGCAAACCTCCCAGATCACCCGGTTCAGTGATGACGATGATGCCCACCAGAGCCTGGCATCCCGCCGCGTACGGCTGGCCAAACCCAAGCCTGAGGAGTTCTGATGTCCCGTGCCTACATCTATATGGAGCACCCCGAGACAGGTGAAGTCATCACCCTTGGCCGGCTGACCCTCAAAGGCAAGCTTGGGGAGTTTCTTTATGCACCTGACCACGTCGCGCGCGGCGGCTGGGTCCCCGACCCGATCAATTACCCGTTACGCGCCGAGGCCTACACCGGCATCGTCAAGAACCGCGGCATACCCGGTTTCATCAATGACGCCATGCCCGATGGCTGGGGCGAGCGGCTGCTGCATCGGGCGTACGGCCAAGAACTCGGCCCCCTCGACTTCCTGCTCAAGTCACCCAACAACGACCGCGTTGGCAACCTGATGGCAGGCGGCGCAACAACCCCTGCACCCGGCTTAGGCGATGGCGCAGTACCGACCTTGAAAGGCCTGGCCAAGTTCGTCGCTGCGTGTGAAGCGGTGTACGACGGCCAGCTCGACGCTGAATCGGTGGCCACCCTCAACGTGCGCCAACAGCGCTCGGCCCTGGGTGGTGCACGGCCAAAACGTACGCTGCAGGATAACGGCATGCTGATTCTGGCCAAGCCGCGTGATCGCTTCGACCATTACGACCTGCCCTCGATCGAATATGCCTGCATGACATTCGCTGCGGGGAAGGGCTTGAACGTAGCCAAGACCGCCCTGCATGCTGAAACCCCTTCGACGTTGTTGATCGAACGCTTCGACCGCACGCCCATTGCACAAGGTGCCCGACGTATCCCGATGCTTAGCGCGCTGACCTTGCTGGATTCGGAGTGGAACGGCGCGCACCATCGCGATTGGCGCTATGCCGCTGTGGCCGATGAAATGCGCCGCCGGGGTGTGCCCGATACCGACCTGCAGGCGCTGTTCAAGCGCATGTGCTACAACGCCCTGGTGGGCAACTCCGACGACCATCCACGCAACCATGCGGTGATCTGGGTTGACGGCAGGTGGCGCCTGTCGCCCATGTACGACGTGCTGCCCATGCTTGAAGAAGGCCCCGCACAGACCTTGGCCATGGCAGTTGGCCGGGAAGGCAGCCAGATTAGCCGCGCGAATATGCTCAGCCATCACGCGCACTTTGCCCTGACGCGGGAGCATGCAGAGCATCTGCTGGTGGAGGTGGCGGGGTGGGAGGACGAACTGAAGGCGTATTACGCGCAGGTGCTTACCGGCAGCGACCTGGACATGGCGGTTGATGCGGTGAGCTCGGTTCGCATGCTCAGTTAAGAAGTAGGCGGAGGCGGGTGACACTGCTTTCAAATGACATGCATTCCCATTTATACTTGCATCTCATTTCCTCTCTGTTATCGCTACCGTGCAGGCAGATCCTCCAAAGCCATCCTTGCTCGCCACCTTGGTCCGTCACTACGACGACCTGGTCGATCATGTGCGCCGACGCTTCGGTGAGCGAGTGTTCGCACGTGAAGTCGTTCACGACCTGTGCGTTCAGTTGCTGGAGGATGACGAGAAAGAAGGGGTGCGCAAGCCCCTGGCGCTGTTACGCAAGATCGCCCACGACAACGCCATCTCGCATTGCCGCCGCGAGCGTCGGCGCAGCAGCTTGATCGTCGCCGTGGCAGAACTGCCCGACGTCGCCTGCAGCGCAGCGCCTCAGGAGCGCCATGTCGACGCGGCGAAGACACTGGACAGGCTGATTGCGGCTATTTCCCGATTGCCACCGCGTTGCCAGGCCGTGTTCATCATGCACAAGCTGCATGAGGTCCCCCAGGCTGAAGTCGCGCAGCGCCTGGGGATCTCGCTGAAAACCGTAGAAAAGCATCTGCGCGTCGGTATGATCGCTTGCCGTGAACATCTGCAATCCGAGGTGGCGCAGTGAGCCGTTCACGAAACAAAGACGATGCTGCAGTCGATGACGCGCTGGCCGCGTGTCGCGAGACCTTGAAGCAGCGCTTCCCTTTACCCAGCTCGCCACCTGCACAAAAGCCCCGCAAAGGCAGCAAGGTACTCCCGCTTGTATTGCTGGCCCTGGCCGCAGGTGTGGCCTGGAAGGATCCTGCGTACCGCAATGAACACTTTGTCACGCAGGTGGGACAACGCCAGGCGGTACAGCTGGCTGATGGCAGCATAATCAAGCTGGACGGGGGCACTGAGGTACGCGTCAGCTGGCATTTGCGCACCCGGCAAGTTGCACTGGTGCGTGGCCAGGCCTTATTCGACATTTCGCCCATGCAATATCGGCCGTTCTTGGTCGATGCAGGCAACGCCGACATACGCGTGGTCGGCACCCGATTCAACGTCAACATGTACGCGGGTGACGTGCGGGTTACCGTTGCGCAAGGCAAGGTGGCAGTCACAGGGCGCGCGGCGGACCGTACCTCGCTGCTCATGCCTGGGCAGCAGGTGCTCGTGCAACAGGGCATCCCCGGTGAGGTGGTCAAAGGCAATGCCGAAGACGCTAGCGCCTGGCAAGAAAGCCGCTGGGTTTTCGCCGGTACGCCACTGGCTGAGGTGGTTGCTGCACTGCAACGGTATTACGCCCAGCCGATCGAACTGACGGACCCTGATGTCGGCAAATTGCCGCTTTCAGGTGTTTTCAGCAGCGACAGCGTCGAAACGCTGTTGGCGTTACTGCCGGAGATCCTCCCGGTGAAGCTGAGCAGGGAAGGCGGGGTCGTACGCATTCAGCCCCAAGCGGAAAAAATAATTCTCCTACGAGGTAGGGTTGGGGCCGTCGCGAAGCGGCTAACTCTCTGCACCTCATCTCCTGGAGAATAACAAGTGAGTCAGCTCTTCCTGCGTACACCTTGGCACGTTTCGATTTTGACCAGCACCTTGATGGCCAGCCAGTGGTCGTTCGCGCAAACCATGGTGGTTGTCGATTTCAATATTCCTGGATCAACGCTGGAAAGCTCGCTGAATGCAGTGGCACGCCAAACAGGTGCTCAAGTGCTGTTTTCCAGCGAGCTGACTGCGGGCAAGCAGGCGCCGGCGCTGCACGGGCGTTACACAGTGGAGCAGGCGCTGGGCCAGGTGCTCGAGCAGAGTGGGCTGGTCGTCCAGCCGCGGGATGAGCGGACTTTCATCGTTTTACCATCAAACGAAGCAGCGTCAGGTAATGCGCCGTCTACGACCGCCAGCTCCATTGAACTGGCAGGCACGGAGATCACGTCCTCTCGGCTTTCCAGCGGTGTAGTACCGCAGGCACGTCAGGTCAATGTGATCGAACGCGAACAACTGAAGCAACTGCGCCAGGGCTCTGATGGGCTGGCGACGCTGCTGGCCAAGAGCATCCCTGGGATGGCCGACTCCAGCCGTACCATCACCGATTACGGGCAAACGCTGCGCGGCCGTACGATGCTGGTCCTGGTCGACGGCGTGCCGCTGAACACCAATCGTGACTCATCGCGGAACTTGGCCAATATCGACCCGGCATTGATCGAGCGCATCGAAGTGATTCGCGGCAGTAGCGCTATCTACGGCGCCGGTGCGACGGGAGGGATCATCTCCATCACCACGCGGCCCGCTGGCGGCGAGCAAATGGCCGAGACCACGCTAACGGGCGTTTCTCCCTTGAGCCAAGTGGACAGCGATGGGCTGGGAGGGCAGTTGCAGCATCATGTTGCCGGCGCCCAGGGTGCACTGGATTACGCGTTCGATTTCGGCGCACGCCATATCGGCGCCTCTTACGATGCCAAAGGGCACCGCATTGCGCCCGAGCCTAGCCAAGGTGACCTGTTCGATTCCAACACCTACAACATTGGCGGGAAATTGGGTTGGCGCATCGACGAGCTGCAACGTATTCAGCTGTCCCTCAGCCATTACAACGCCGAGCAAAACAGTGACTATACCGCCGACCCAGCGGTCAGCCGATTGCCGCCTGGTTCCGTACCCGCACAACCGTTGTCCGGGTTGTCCCTCGACGAACAGAACCAGATCAAGAACACCTTGGTGAACCTTGAATACGGTCACTCGGAAGTGCTCGGGGGAACATTCAATGCCCAGCTTTACTACCGCGACTATTTCACCCGATTCACGCCCTTCGATGCCCGTGGCGTTGCCACACGTGGGCGCAATGTCGATCAAGTCATGCAGAACAGCGAAGTCGTTGGTAGTCGCATTACCTTGCGAACCCCGATAGGCGGGTCAGATACCGAACTGTTGTGGGGCGGCGACTTCAATCAGGAACGCAGCGACATGCCGATCGATATCTTCGACCCGCAAGCGTTTGATGCGAGCGGCGGAACGATATTCAATAAAATCGGCAAGTTGAGCTACATGCCTGACCTGACGTCACGCAGCGTAGGTGCGTTTACACAGTTACAGCACCGTTTCAACGAGCAGTGGTCCATGGAAGGCGGCATCCGTTATGAATATGCCACCGCCGAATACGGGGACTTCATTCCGCTGTCTGAATCAAGCGCCGCCAACCCCGCCACGGTGGAAGGCGGCACAGTGCATTACGATGCATTGCTGTCCAATATCAGCCTGACTTACTCGCCCGTCAGCGGCCAGGCGGTTTATGCCGCCTTCAGCCAAGGCTTCCAGTTACCTGACATTGGCGTGCAGCTGCGTAACGCACGCCGTGGTTTCGATATTGGCTCGTCCAACCTGGAGCCGGTCAAGACCAATAACTACGAACTCGGTTGGCGCGGCGTGCTGGGCGAGGAGACCCTGGCGTCGCTGGCTGTTTTCTACACCACATCAAAACTGGGTGATGTTCAGAGCTTCAACAATGGCCTGATCCTGACCCGCACTCAGGAGCGCATCTATGGCGTTGAAGGCAGCGCTGACTGGTTGACCAGCGACGAGCATTGGGGGGCAGGGGGGAGCTTCACTTGGATGAAAGGGCGCGAGCAACCAGACGGTGGCGATTGGCAAGACATGACAGGCTATCGCATTCCACCTGTGAAACTGACAGCGTATCTTCAATACAAGCCAGACGAGGATTGGAGCCATCGCGTGCAGGCGACTTACTTCGGTGCTGAGGATTACCGCCTCAAAGGTGTCGAAAGCTTTGGCAGACGCAGGGTAGATGGCTACACCACGGTGGATATCATCAGCCAATACCAGCTGAGTGAGCATGATCAGATCAGCGTGGGCGTCCAGAACTTGTTCAATCGTTATTACTATCCGCTGTACAGTCAACTGATGCGCAACAGTAACAACACCAGCCATTTGCCTGCGCCAGGCACCGTTTTGACGGCGAGTTATACCCACCAGTGGTGATCGGTAGGGCCTCTTTAGGCTGGTTTAAACATAACTACACTAAATGAATATTTAGCGTAGTTATGTCACGAAGTTGCGAACATCAAGCTGCCGTCGCTTGCCTGAAAGGAGCAGGCGGCGGGCTTTGCAGGCCTTGCAGCCAATCACAATACAGACTTACACCTTGTTCGACCGTCAATGTTGCCGTCTTGTAGCCCACAGCCCGCAAGCGCTCCAGGTCTGCACAGGTGTAACACTGGTACTTGCCGCGCAAATGTTCAGGAAATTCACTGTATTCCAGTATGCCTTCCAGCAAGGCTATCTCCAGGGACAATGGGGGGTGGCCTTGGTATTTACGTAATCGGTTGATCACTGCCAGCGCAACATCATTGAACGACTGGGCGCGTCCGCTACCTACATTGAAAATGCCGCTTAGTTGCGGGTGATCAAGGAAGAATAAATTGACCCTGACCACATCATCCACCGAGACAAAATCACGCAAATGGCTACCGCTGGGGTAGCCGCCGTAGCTGCCGAACAGGCTGACTTTGCCGCGGGCCTGGTACTGGTTGAAACAGTGCAGGGCCACCGATGCCATCGCGCCTTTATGCTGCTCATGGGGCCCGTAAACGTTGAAATAGCGCAATCCAACGACCTGACTGCGCGAAGCTGACAACTGCCGGCGCACATGCTGATCGAACAGGAATTTGGAATAGCCGTAGACGTTCAACGGGCGCTCACAATCGCGCTGTTCACGAAAGTCCTGGCCAGCACCGTAGACTGCTGCCGATGAGGCGTACAGGAACGGAACCTGTTGCGCCTGGGCAATCTCCAGCAAGTCCCGGCTGTAGCGATAATTGTTGTCCATCATGAAACGGCCGTCGGCTTCGACGGTACTGGAACATGCGCCTTGGTGCAGCACCGCGCGTACGTTGCCAAATTGTCCGCGCCGAAACCGGTCCAGGAAGTCATCCTTGTCCAGGTAGTCAGCGATGTCACTGTCAGCCAGGTTGCGGAATTTGTCGCCCGCGGTCAGGTCGTCGACGGCGATGATCTCGGTTTGGTTGCGTTGGTTGAGCGCCTGTACGAGGTTGCTACCGATGAATCCCGCGGCGCCGGTTACGATGATGGTCATGCCAGATCCCCATAAGGGTGCGGAGATCGGATTTTAGTGGAGGGAATCTGCAGGGATGTTAACCAGGGTCAAAGGATGGGATGGGATGGTTGGGTGGGTTGCTGGCGTGGTACTGGTTTTGAATCTGGGTAACCACGGGCGTGTGGGTTTATACGAGTGTGCGCATAATGCATATTATGTTAAATAACGTATTTTGAGAAAGTGCTCATGTTGTCCAATCTCACATACCTCCGGCCAAATCCCCACAATCCCCCGTTTCCCAGAAAATCAATAGCTTCGCTTGGATTCATAATGCTATATCTCCGCATGGCTCCCTCCTTAACCTACGGTTGGCTCACTAGACCCTCAACACCTTTCAACCCTGACAATCGCCATGGCAATGCTGTAGCTCTGTGCTAAAAGTTAAACGAGCTATCACTCATCCTAGCCACTTGGTTCTTTTATGACTCGGCCGTTCATCCCATTCCCGATTTTCCCTCCATACGTGTATTGGAGGCCAAGTCAGCTTCGAGCCTTTCCTACTAATATCGCTGTGGTTGATCGGTTAGCCCAGGTCGAACCTGCAGCAAAGCCGTTCACGAACATCTTGTTCGTCGATGAGTTTGTCAACTGGTCTGCTCATAATTGGGGCGCAGAAAATCCTTACCTTCAATATATGATTTGCATCACTGGGCTGGAAAAAATGCTCAACTGGAGTTTTGCCCATGGTCTGTCACTCGTTGACTGGCGGCGCAAAGACTTTGAGAACTACGTAAAATTTGTAGTCAACCCGCCAAAGGATTGGACTATGACAAGCAGACCGGCGCGCTTTGTGCCGCAAGCCGGCTTCGAATTCGATCAATGGTCAATAAATCCCGTTGGCGGCCATTTCACGATTGCAGATTAATTGGTGATGAGGGTGAAATCGAGCAAAGCGTCTGGACGCGAGAGACTCGCTGCGCGAAGAAGTTTTTGGATTTTTATCTTGAGACTAGGTCTGCCACGCGCGAGAACGTTGCCGCTCAGACCCTTCCTGGCCTCACTTTCAGGCAGTCCAAAGCGATCGGATTTTTGACAGATTCTGAGCTGGCGTGGGTGTTGAATGCGCTTCCGAATTTTATGGACGTGCATGAGTTTCGAATAATTGAAATGTACCTGATCATGGTTAGGTACTCAGGACGCCAGCTATGGAGCATCATGGGAAATTCCAGAACGCCCGGAAATCTCGACCAGTTCCATCGTAGATCGGACGGACGTTGGACTGAGCTTCACTCAGCGAATAATGGGTGGCTGCCGCTGTCACCCCATTTTGATAAAATTTTTGATCGCTACCTGCATTACCTGAATATTGATCCACTCCATCCTCTTCCATCGATCCCAATATTCCCGAAAAAAAATGATACGAGCCATCACAACTCTCCATCACTCAGACGTATACTTTTTTCCATCAGAGACACTTTGGCAGACAGTGCGGCTGGCTCGGATGACCCTGAGATCTCTAATGCCTCGGAGAAAATTCGTGGCTTATCCGTTAAGTTAGTTTCTCGCAAGCCTTCTTCTCATTAGGAGCTGCTATCCGTCCGTTGATGTGTGCGTGCGTATCCGAGGGCTATCTGAGCCTGCTCTGAGCTCATCTAATAACTAGAACTGAAGAAATCTTAAATCCAGCATGAAAAAGGAAGGCTTGCGCCCTCCTCTTTTCTATGCTTCGTAGCTTTATATATCCTGTGCGATCAAGGTGATGTGAGGCTTTAGTATTTTTTGAGGCGCTGCTTGAATTCTGTTTCCGTCATTATGTTTAAATTCGAAATAGGTTCCAGCTCGAGGGGGTTCGGCTGCTTCGCAGCCATTAATTTACAGAGCTTTTGGAAAATGACTTCTACTCTCATGCCCATTTTAAAATTACGGCGATTGGAGTGGTGAGTTATTTGAATTCCCGCGCCTGAGATTATTTGCCTAAACCGCGCAGAAATAATGTGACTATCGATATCAAGTTTGATGACATCGTACATATTGGTTCCATTTTCATCTTGATTCTTACCAAGCGCATCGGTTAAAGCGTCGATCTCTACTTGACCTGGATCGTTAGCCAATGAGATAGCACTTCCAAGGATAGTTCCAGAGGGGGCATGAACGACAACAGTTACCCAAGGATCGAACAATTGATCCGTCATCTTTTCGAACAAGCTGATCCAACCTTGTTGTATCAAGAGTTGCGGTGATATTTCCGACTGGTTTGACTCCAGTCAAGATCAATCCAGAGCGCCCCGCTTTTGCATGACTGAGCAGCACATTAATTTTCTGAAGTCCGGCGCTAGCTGCAATGCTATGCAATGAAACCTCGGCATGCACATGCCATGAACGACGCGCTTCCCAGACTGGTTCATGAAATGAAAAACGTTGGTCAGGGCTCAGCTTAAACCTCGAACTCCAATCTGCCTTTAGGTGCAAGCCATGTGGCGGGTCGGTTGCCAAAGTTGCAATTACTGCGTTTAATCCATACTGCTCAAGGTAAGCGTCTACGTTTGGGAGCACCTGAGTTTGAAGACATTCCTCAAGCGCCGCGATGCACCTGGGTAAAACCTCACCCGGAAGCTCGCAGACGTCGGCGGCACGGCATTCGCCTAACTTATGGTGGAGAATGATGAACTCTGCATCGGACATGAGATTTCAGCCGGTCTCTTCGAGCCCGAAGGTTCCATAGACTCGAAATATCCTGCGGCAAGGCCCTCGCCTGTGAACTTCGGAGCAGCCCGCAGCACACGCCAAAGTCTAGAGTCTAACCTTAGGCGGACTGAACACTAGGTAGTATGCTTTGCTCCACTTTCGACTGCTTCCCAAATACACTATGCTGGCCATTTGACTTCGCACCTGTCCTGAAGGAGCAAATATGGGCAAGCAGCCCGCAGCAGTGGCCTCGCATATTGACGGAATTGACTTCGACACCCCTCTCCTCCCCGAATCTGCTATCGACACCGATCAGCTATCCCGTGTCGGGTTTGCTGAAATCGCTACCTCCTCGCTTCGTAAAGTGCCTTCGACGTCGGGCTTCGTGTTGTCAATCGAAGGCCCATGGGGAAGCGGAAAAAGCTCAGTTCTCGCGATGATTCAGGCCCTGCTCAACCGTGAGGACGAGAAGCGTCAGCCAGTGATTGTGCATTTCAACCCCTGGCTGGTTGGCGACAAGGATGCCCTGCTCCGCCAGTTTCTCGCCAGCATAGCTAAGGCCGTTAAATTGAGCGATCACAGCAAGGATGGCCGGAAGGTAGCCAAGGAGCTCAAAGCTTACTCAAAGGTTTTTGATGTCCTAAAACTCATACCAGGCGTGGAGCCGTGGGCGTCCTTGGTTAAGTCGGTGATGGATGCTGCAGGCGATGCCAGTGAAGCCGTTGCAGAGTACAAATCGCCTGACCTTGAGGAGCAAAAGGAGCGGGTCGAGGCTGCGCTTAGGAGCTTTGATCGCCCTGTCATAGTTTTCATCGATGATGTCGACCGTCTTTTCCCTGCTGAAGTATTTGAGATGATCAGAATCATCAAAGCAGTCGGGGGACTGCCAAGGGTCGGATATGTCGTGGCTTGGGATTCCGCGTACGTTACTGCAGCTCTCTCAAGCGTTAAGGTTCCTCAATCGAGCTCGTACCTGGACAAGATCGTTCAAGTCAGGATGCCGCTGCCAAACCTATCCTTGAGCGCCCGAGCAAAGCTGTTTGACTCGGCTGTCGGGAGTCTTGATCCGAAGGCGATCCAAACGTACTTCGAGGGGCAAACCAAGCGGTTGGGCTTCCTGTATCAACTAGGATTACGCGACTTGTTGGAGCAGCCCCGTGATCTTGCTCGGGTATTCAATGCTGTGCGAATGATTGAGCCCCTTCTACGGGGCGAGATTGTGTTTGCTGACATCCTTGGGCTAGCAGCATTGTCGGTGAAAGCCCCGCAGGTGTATGACCTTTTGAGGGCTAAGCCACAGCTGTTCGTGGGCCGTCTGCCAAGTGAGATTGGGCCTGGTGATTCTACAAAGCTTGTCGCTGACGGCTCATCTGAGCGAACAACTGCTTATGCACACGGACGCGCTGACGCAATTCGTAAAGTCGTTCATTTCCTGTTTCCCGAGGTGGCAGCGGCAGAAGAAGGCTTCTCAATGGGCGCCGGTAAGTACACTGATGGAGTGATTTCAGATCCTTCACGGCTACTCGTCGCGCTGCAGTTGGGCATAACAGATGGTGATGTGAGCATCAAGACGGCTCGGCAGTATCTAGAAAATCCCGCCCAGCGGCAGCAAATAGTTGCTGCTTTAACTCCTGACGTGTGCCATGAATTTATGGACATGCTCGGCCAAATCGGTTCCTCTCTGCCGAGCGATCAACTCGAAGATATTTCAAGCGTTTGTGTATCGCTCGCTCGGCTTGTTGATTCTTCTGTTTTTGTGGAGCGTGGAAGACACCGTGATGGTGTCTTTGGAATGAGCCCTGACGACCTCGCCTTGCGACAGATAAAGCTGCTCACAGCTTCCTCTAACTATAAGAGCGCTTCAGTAATCTACACCCAAGTGGCCGTTGACCCATACGCACTGAGCTGCGCAGCCGAGTTACTTCGAGTGAGCTACGTACCGAATCAAAGGAGGTACGACAGCGATCTTTTGCTTGAGCAGGACAACAAGAACGCTGTGATACAAGCCTTTGCTCAAAACGTGCTGAATGCGACAGAGGAGAAGCGATTGTTTGAGGCCAACCTTCCAAGTCGCGTTCTCTGGACACTTGCGCGCCTTGATTCTCAAGCATGCAGGAAAATCTTCCGTATCGTGGAGGCGTCCGAAGAGTCTCTTGATCAATTCGCTCTCCACTTCCTACGCAACAGCTGGGATTCGAGCAAAGGCCAGGCCTACGGCTTGCCAAGTGATCAGGATGTCACCAAAGCATTTTGCCCACTGAAGACTCTGCGAAAGCACGCTTCGAAGCGACTCTCGGATCAATCACTGACCTATCCGGCACGCGCAGCATGGCAATCGGTGCTTGACGGCAAGCCCCTTTATGGTGTGGACGGTACCGACGCAAGCAGATGATTAGCTGGCGTTCCTCTCTAAGATACCATTTCGTTTCGGGCGGTTGCGGAATGATGTTAAATTGCCATTTCTGATGCGAGGGATGTCCAAGGAGTGTTTCGTGAGGAATGGTTTGTTGGTTTCTTGTATGGCTCTTTCCCTTGTGGGATGTGGAGATGGCGGCGAAGCTTACAGAAAGCAGGCGGAAAGTCTTCGTGGAGATGTTAGTTCTCTGCAAGCACAGATTGCAGCTGCGAAAACCAGGATCACCCAGCTCGAACAGGAAAATAAGACTCTCAAAGAGACACCGGTAAAGTTCTTAGCCCAGGTAAGAAAAGCTGTGGATGCCGGGGACGAGACAACCGCGAAAGCAGCCTTGGCATCGTTAACCTCCCGCTACGCCGACTCCGCTGAAGCCGCGATCGGAAATGGTCTTTTGCAAAAAATGGTCAAGGATCGCGAAGCTAAGGAACAAGAAGAGCGCCGACTGGCAGCCCTTGGGATGAAAGCGATCCCGGTCAAAGGCTCGTTCACCGCGGACGACAGCGCCGTCTCGCTTCAGTCTGCTCAAGTGGCCGGCCAATGGAGCTTCAACGACCACGGTGACGAGTATGAGTACCGATCAGCTGAGCGCGGCTCTCGGTACATCACTGCGAAGGTGACCTACTCGTCCAAGAGCAAAGATCCCCGCCTGGCCCCTCTGATCGTTTACGCATCAAACGGTGGTGAGCTTAAGCGGCTTGGTGTCATGGGCTTTGAGTTCGTTAGCTGGAGCAGCTATGCGACCTTCCTGGGAAACTATCACGACGACGCGAACGACTTTGCTCACAGAGCAAGCATCCGTTTCTCTATGGGGCTCCAAGTCCCGAACGAGGCAATCACTAAGCCGCTGTACATCGTAGCCTCCTCCTCAGGTTGCGCTGACCGTAGCTCGGATCGATTCGGAAGACCGCCGGTGAGCTACGCGACCTACAGCTGTGACCAAGCTGCTCCCGCTGTGCTCCGGGCTAGTGATTTCAAAGAAGGCCGGTTCGGGATCGTTAAGCGCATTGATTGATACTGAGATAGGACGCTCTATATGAAGAAGGCTTTTATTGCAGCGGGCATCGCCCTGCTCTGTTTGGTCGTTTACACCCAGATCACTATATTCGCAGTACCGCCTATTGGAGCGGTACCCGAAGGGCGGACAGTCATCATGCTTCGCCTCAACAAGACGAATTTCATCGATAGCGCTGATGCGATGTGCGTTCGTATCCAGGGCTACGTCAACCTGCTTTGCCGTGGCATGACGATGGGAGCTGTAGTGAACGCTACCACCATCATTGCGCGTCTGCCCTACTCCGAGACCATCTACAAGATCAGCACCGGTGGGAACACCTACGATCGATAGTCATCCTAAGTGCCGGACTGGCCAACAAGCAGCCATGGTTTTTTAAAATATCTGCTGTGGAAAGAGATTTTTATGCTTAGATCGTTCCGTACCATTGTCGGATTGACATTACTGGCAATGAATCTTTTCACCGATTTTACGTACGCGAGGGATGTAAGCGTAAGGGGTTATACCCGCAAGGATGGAACCTATGTCGCACCTCATCATCGCTCGACGCCCGATGGAAACTTCTACAACAATTGGAGCACGTTGGGGAACGTGAATCCGTATACCGGCAAAGTGGGGACGCTCACCTCACCGAGCCATGGTGGGTACACCTCGGCACCGTCCAGTACACCCGAATATGTGCCGCAGTCCGGACACGTCCCTGATGCTGAATATGTTCCGAAGACCGGAAATGTACCGAAGCGTGAATCATTGGCGCCTAAGGTAGCCGTGCCGATAAATGCCGTACCCAATAGCTATGGCGCCGGCTGGATCTGCAGACGAGGCTACAGCAAGTCAGGTAGCACGTGTATTGAGGTACGTCCGCCCGAGAATGCCACTATCAATTACTCGGGCGATGGTTGGATGTGCGAGCGGGGCTACAGTCGATCTGGTGGTGGTTGTGTTGAGGTTCATCCGCCCCAGAACGCCGTGATCAATTACACCGGCGATGGTTGGATGTGCGAGCGGGGCTACAGTCGATCTGGAGGTAGTTGTGTTGCGGTTCAACCGCCCCAAAACGCTGTGATCAATTACACCGGCGATGGTTGGATGTGCGAAACGGGATACCGACAATCCGGGAGCGAGTGCCTTTCTGTTAATGCTCCGGTCAATGCAGGGTTGAAATGACTGGGTTTGCGAGAAGGGATAGCCGTGTGCATTGGATGAGCTCCCACCCATCGTCGGCAACCGTAATTGGCTGCGCCCACAAAATGTCGGATTATCAGGGAGCTTGACTCTCAACGGCTGACCTCACCACCGGCTGAGCAGCCGCAAACCCGTGATCTCGTTACGATGGCAGAGGTCGATGGGTTCCTGAGCCTTCCCTCCCCGCTGCACGCGGCCTGGCAGATTGCAGAGGATCATCCGGTCGCCGAGAAACTCGGAAATGGCCGTTTTTGAGAACGGCTGATCGAAATGGCGTACCGAAGCCGTTGGCTTATTCTGAGATTAGGGTCTCAAGGGCTGTTGAGTTCAGACAAGCCAAGGTTCATTGGTACGGTGCGCGGGGGCGGCGGTAATTAACCGACGTTCTCCAGGTACTCGGCCAAACGATTGTTCAAGCGCTCAAGCTCCTTCCCGGCGGCACATGACTCGATCGCTGCCTCCAGGTCGGGCAACGCAAGCGCACCGGGAATACTGGCCAGAATGTCGAAACGATGCTCGTGGAATTCGTAGCGGTACTTCGATTGGTTAGGTTTCAGATTACTGAATGCTCGGTTAATCCATTCTAAAGCAGCATCAGAACTCCCTAGTTGATATTCGGCGAGCGCCATGAGCCGCTGTGCAAAGGGGTTAGTATCTAGGTCGGGACGTAGTATCAGCAAATCCTTGGCTTCTTCAGGTCTTTGCATCAGAAGCAGCAGTTCAGCGTGGCGTTGGCTGTGAAAGCTGTTAGGCGGGAGTGACTCAAAGAGACGTAGAGATTCTGCTCTCTGTGATTCCGCAGATGCGCCCCCGATGCGTGATGCCTCAAACAGCGTATCGGCCCAGGCAAATCTGTCCCCCGGAAGTGGTAGATCATCGATTACGTGAGCAGGAATTGCTGTAACCAGGCGGGTTAAAAACTCTGGAGCTTCTTTAGAGAGGAATCTGCATACGGAAGACATCGTCTGAAGAGCCTGGGAGATCCCCAGTTCTGCGGTCTCAACGAGCATCCGTGTGATGAGAGACTCATGCGGCATGATCAAGTCAGACCGGCGCAGCCAGGTAGCCAGCTCAACCGCTGCAAAAAATACTGAATGTGAGACCAATTCACTGGCGGCTGCATCAGTCAAAATCTTCTTGGCGATATCGGCTGCACGCTCCTGATCAGCTACATCACCATTTTTGAGCAGGCGCATGATCTGTATTTCAGTTTCCGGCAGAGGATGAGGCCCTGCTCTCACTTCGTCGAAAATGGCCAGTGCCTCAGCCACGCGGCTCAGTCGTACCAAGGCTTTTGCCTTGTGGTGCTGGATTTCTGATTGCTGCTTGATGGTCAGCCCTTTCGCAATGGCCAGCTTGTCAAAGACCTCGAACCTTTGATCAAGCATCTGTTTCGCATGGCTCAGCGAAGTGCTCTTGTCGTGAAGATAGAGCTTCTCGACCGTTTCCATCAACGCCATCGTTGCTATAGGTGAAGGTTGCTTGGCGCCTTTGCTCAGTAGCTCTGCATCCTGCAACGGATTGCCCAGCAACTCTGGTCGCACCTTCGAAGATTCCCATGTAGAGAGCATGGAGTAGATGAAAGCGGGTCGGCAGTCGCCCTCCTCAACCAGTCGCTCAATCTTGATGCGTAGGCTGAGTGCTGCTGACCAAAACGCAAGATCGGTGCGCAGTGCCGCAGCACTCATGTAGTCGTCGAACTTGTTGGTGATCAGCTGTCGATTGGACTGTGTCCACCAGTGCTGACCAGCGAGGCTCGCGTAGACAATATCGTGCAGCCTCAAGAGCCCCGGCCTACTCGGAGCAGTAAGGCCATACTTTCGCAATGTCCTTACCTGCCCGGGCGCGGAAAGCGCCATCACGAGCTTGGCGTCTACTTGAGGAACGCCCGCCCACTCAAAGATCGCAAGCCCCAGTTCAGTGGCACCGCGTAACCGACCGAGAAGCCGCTCTGCCAGGGCATGACCGTCTGATTCGAGCGCGCCTGGCATTTGGCAATCCAGCTCGATCTCAGCCCAGGTCGCCCCCTCACAAACCGCCGCGTTGAGCAGGCTGATGGTAAGGGGATGCCCCCCCACAGACTGCCATATCTTGTCCCATGTCCGTGGTGAACAGTCTGTCACCCCGCGCGTCAGCAATTGATGCGCATCCGATTCGGACATCAGGGGAATTTCGTGAGCACTGGCTGTAACTGCTCTGCGTGTCAGCAGCACGCGGGAATCGGGGCCGCACAATGATGAAAGGGGTTCTGGATCAAGCGCATCGTTTGCATCATCAATGATGACCAAGCATGGGCGACTTTTTAGCAGGCCAGCTACGTTGCGCACCTCTCCCATCCGTGTGATGGATACAGCTTGGAGATCTTCAACCCTTCCGATATCGGCTCCAGAAAGCCAGAGCACGGTTTGGTAGTGGTGCTTGTTGCGGTACGCATAAGCTGCAGCGGCATCGGATTTACCACTGCCTCCCAAGCCAGCTAAAACCACGCACTTGCAGGCCTCAAAGAGGTGATCAAGCAAGTCGTCGATCTCTGGCCTGGGAATGCGGTGTGGGTCTGGCTGAGGCACCAGCGCCTGCGCTGCTTCTTCTTCGGAGAGCCTCGCTAGAGAGGGAAGGTAATGGCTTAGCCTGAGTACGGCCTCCTCATTGTCCAGGGCGTGATCGATGATCACCGCGGCGATCTCTGCCGCCCCTAACACCTTGAGGGAGCGGCCAGCCATCTCAGGCCAGCCTAGCACACTGCTTTCAAATGACTGAGAGATTTGGGGTGCTTTGTTGGCGCCAGCGAGCAGGTAGATTTCTCTGGCATGCGGGGCTTTAGCCAGTGCATGACGCACGTCCGACTGTGCTTTGACCATGGGTGGCGAGAAGTACTTCTCTAGAGCGGAGTACTCAGCAGCGTAGAAGCCATCTGATGAAACTCCATCAACCACACCTGCAACGGGAAAGCCTCTGGAATTGATTCCTTGCGTATTGACCGGCACATTCAGCGCCAGATTCAGCAATAGCCCCCCGAAGACCTCGAAGGTTTGGCCTATAGCGCGGATTTCACTTGAAAGCCTGCTGACATAATGAGCACGCTTGTAGGGATCCATCTTACCCATCATCCTCAAAAATCACCCAGAGCGGACGTGCTGAGCGTTGACACAACACTTCAGCACGAGTCATTACAGTTGGCGAGGTCAGCCCGGAGCGTTCCCGCCGCCACCGATGAAATGCTATCCGGCCTACCTGAGGAACACTAGACTCGATCATCCCTACGCTAGCCGTTTGAATGGTTATGTTAACGCGCCACATCATAATGAGGAGTGGGCTGGGCTGCGGTGGATCGGCTGCTGAGTAGAGGTGCTCCCCGCTCCTCTATCGCCCCCCTCGACGATACTCCCCAGCAGGGATGAGGGAATTGCAGGCCGTGACTTAAGGTCTCTGCTGCTTATCAAACAGCTTCCTTGATTGCCTCCTCCGCTGCTTTAGCGGACCTGGATGCAACCAGGTCGAGATTGCCCTGCTCCTGAGTCGCTAGCACCTTGGCCAGCAGCGTGTCAGTAGAAAGATTACCGTACCTGTCTTCCAAGGTTTTCCGTAAGCGCATCAGGCGAAGGTTCGCTGTACTCACCAAGGCCCCATAAGTGGTGGCCCTCACTTGACCATAATTACGAGATTCATCACCCACTGTTTTGGACGTACTCACCCCCGCAGCGATCGACTGGCCAACTACCCAAGCAGTGATGAACGGAGAGCCGTTGACGTAGCCCGATGCGGCGATGTCCTGAACATACCCATCGGCCTGGTTGACTTCCTTTCGATTGAGTTTGAAGCCCCCTTTTTTGAGCTCGATCAGCAGGATGTTCTGCATCTGGGCGACTGTCGCGTCCTGGGGATCGAACTGTTCAATACCCACCAGTTGGGCAGTAGATCGATCTGGCAGCACCACGATGTCAGGCCGTTTTCGTTCGTTGATGAACGAGGCGTCGCCATCCCCCCAGAGCTGCTTCGCCACGCTTTTCAACGTCATGTTCGAGCAGTACTCCATCGACTCAAACTCCGGCCCGAACAACCAGCGAGATCGCAGAATGAGCGGATGCAGTGTGTGGAGTTCATCCGTCTCAGGATCATCAGCAAGCCTAGTGATAGCTTCAATAACACTCAGCCGGCCATCAATTTCGTCGAGCACGCGTAGTGCGTCTTTGACTGACCAGTCCGCTAGGAGCGAGTCCAAACCCTCGATGTCCGTCGCAGGCAGGTTGGCCAACTTTTGAAGCAAGGATGCCCCGCTCTTGGATCTCTCCAGGTTGATCACGGCTTTCACCGCTGTAGCCAGGAACTCCGGAGAGACCATTGGATGGGCCTGCGCTATAGCTTTCGTGAACTCTGTGACTTCGAGTTGAGCGCCATGCCCCAGCGATTTGAGCTCTGATCGGTTTTGTACCAGAGCATCCTCTGAGGTGGCTTCAACAACCTCGGCCGCCAGCTCATCCGCCACCTTGCCAATGCATTCTGCAGCAGCCTTATACAGCTCCTCGACAGCAGGTGTTGACTGAAACCCTGTCCAGTCTTGAATCACATGCCCTTCAAAGCCTTGGGTGTCTACGATGACCTTGTAGCGCTTGGCGAACCGTGTGCGTCCATCGAAGTTCGCGACCTGGCCGATAACCCAGGAAGGATTGCCTACGAGTCGGTGCTCCACCCAAAACGCCACGCCTTGGTGGATAGAAGAATGGTTCTGTTGCGTGGAGTCAATGACGATGACTTTTGCGGTGCGCCCATCACTCAGATCCAGATTGTGGGTACGAGCATGCTGCTCAAGTTTTGCCAGGGTCAAAGGGGTGCCATTGACTCGAATCTGAAATCCTGGGTCATGGATGAAACGTGCAGCAAGAACCGTGATGATCTCTTTCACGTCCGGCAACTTGCGGGTTACCGACACGGATAGCCGCGTCCCCGAACCTTCTCGCTCAGCGAACTCCTCCGAGCGCACCACGAAAGGACTTGGGCCGGACTCAGTGCCCACGATGAAGGTACTCAGCTTGCCGTCGCGCCAGGTTTCTACCTGGTACTGATCTCCGAAGCACAGAAGACCGTGCCGGCCAACACCATTGCGGCCGTACGCTTTCCTGAATTTGGCGCTTTTGCCCTTTGGGAATTCAACCTTGAAGCTCTGATGCTTGAGGCGATTGTACCGTAGCGTCATCCAGCGCTTGCTGAATTGCTGAGCTGACATACCGTGGCCGTCATCAACCACTGTCAGGGTGCCACCCGGCTCAGTGGGTAAAATCAAGTCCACCTTGCTCGCGCCAGCATCCCACGCATTAGCTACAAGCTCCGTGAGAGCCACCTGCGGCACATGCGCGACGGGGCCCAGCTCACGGAGAAGATAGTCCTCCTCAAACAGTGAGAGGTGCCGGTTTTGATCGGTCATCGATTCCCTCCATGGATAGGTGCTCACTGGCCAATTGCCAGATCGGAGCAAATGTCAGCAATCCTACCTGAATGGCTTAATTTGCTGAATCCGAACGGTTTCCGTTTTGATGCAAACTCACCCGTCCTGTGGCTCGCTCTCTGTCTTGTTGCTATTCCAGCGGAAGCTGAGCCTGTCATCTACGTCCATCACCCAGAGCCCAGACCAGATTGCCAGCCAGAATTGCGCCGTCACAAAGAATGGCATGGCCATTAGCTGACCAAAGGCTTGCAATGCAGGGCGGATGCTGACTTTCCGTTTTAGGTGAGCAGAGGGTGAGTAAACCCGGTACTCAGGTAGGCCGAATCTGAAGCGCCAGTAAAGTGCGATTTCGCTTTTGGCAAATTTGATCGCATTGCAATTCCACCGTTTTCCCCAACGGAATCTCCACTCATCGTTCAGGAGCCAGCTCTGGGTCATGTAGGACTGTACGGAATCCTGAGCAGGTAACACAGTACCCGTTGATTGCTGGATCACACACTGTCGCAGCTGGATCTCCTCGACCGAAAATGCAATGCCGTACTCCTCACCGCCCACGAATGCCTGAACGGGGATATTTGTGAGGTTCCAGACAATGGGACGTTGGTCTACGTCGCATACCGATACTTTTTCCTGATAGCGAATGCCTGCGCCGATCGCCTCAAAATACAAGTCAACGTTAGCAAGGCTCTCCCCAGTAGAGCGGAGTGCTAGACGGGAGATCCGTGGTTCCGGATCTGCAAGCATCGCAAGGCGTACTGAGTACTCCAAATGTTTTCCCAAGGGTTCCCACCGTGCGCCCAGGCGGTGGCGTATAGCCCATTTTTTATGGGACGCGGCATAGGTTTTGTACAGCAAAGCCTTGGTAACTCGCTGCCATATCCAGCCTGCAGCCTTTGCGACGAAATTAAACGGAACTGGGATATCCAAGCACAACTCCTGACGTCATTGCACAACCAAGCGGTATAGATGCGGATCTTCGAGTAGCTGCGCAGTAGTCACCCGTGACAAAGCGCCTGAGCTTGGCACCACAGTAAGCTATGGAAAGCCGCTGATCGAGAGTCATAGCTGGCATAGTATTAAGCTCAGAGTGAAACTTTTTCAGATATCCGAAACTGCGCGCACCAAATAAGCGCATGAAATGAGAAAAGCCACCCAAGCCGCAGTGGCAAAAGTGGCTTTTTTCCTATCAACATGCCCCACTGTCGGGCATCAAGTTTGCCCCCAGCACACCGGCAATGGCACAGCGTTCATCGTTGTCGGAGCTGTCACCGCTGATACCGATAGCGCCGATCACTTCCCCTGCCCTGTTACGCACCAGCACCCCGCCGGGCACCGGAACCATATTGCCGCCGGCCAGGGCACTCAATGCATTGAAGAAGGCAGGAAGCGCGGCAGCACGACGGGCAAGTTCGCGGCCGCCAAAGCCCATGCCCAGCACTGATGCGGCCTTGCCCAACGCGATTTGCGGTCGCAGCAGGCTGGCGCGCTCGTCGCGTTTGAGCGCCAGCAGGTGACCGCCGGCATCCAGTACCGCAACACAAAGTGGCTGCAAGGCTAACCGCCGGCCCTCTGCCAGCGCAGTGTCGACCATCTGCGACGCCAGTTCCAGGGTGAGCTTATTCATGCCGGCCTACCTCTTGCTCAGGTTCAGGTGCGCTGCGCTTGCCCATTTCCACGGCCCGTTGCCGGGTGTGAAGTTCGGCCCATTTCACCGTGTTGAAGTCACTGACCTTGTAGGGATCGTAGCCCGGTACCTGGGCCTCCACGCGATGACCGCCGAGGTACACGTCACGTATGCGCTCGCGCTCCTGAAGAATCGAGACGTTCTGCAGGGGGGAGCCATCAACACAGATGAAGTCGGCGCGACGGCCCACCTCGATGGCACCCACCTGCTGCGACACGGGCATCATCCGCGCGGCAACCGAGGTTGCCGCGCGCAATGCCTGGGCAGGGCTGAAACCCAACCAGTCGACAAAAATCTCGATTTCACGGGCGTGCCATTCACCGTAGGGAGTGATGGCGAAACCGCTGTCACTGCCGGTCATGAACGGCACACCGGCTTCCCGGGCGCGGCGCAAGTTGCGACAACCCACCTCGATCACACGGCGCTGCATCGCAGCGTAACCACAGCGGGTCGAAGGCTCGTAATCCTCGGCAAATTCGACGTTGTTGGCGAGCATGGTGAAGGTCGGAGCGAGGTGACTACCCGATTCGAGTATTGCCTCGATGCAGGCATCGTCCAGGAAAAAACCGTGGAAGATTACGTCCACCCCCGCCTTCGCCGCATACAGCACCGCTTCGCGGCCATAGGCATGCACGGCGACCTTTTTTCCAAGGCGGTGGATCTCCTCGACCATGGCGCGGGTCTCGTCCTGAGTGAACGCAGCGATATGTTCCCCGTTGGGGCGCATGTGCGGGCCGTCCATAGCGATCTTGATCAGGTCCACGCCGTCCTTGGCCTGGCGACGGATTTCCGCAATCTGCTCGTCGCGGGTAGCGCACAGGCGGCCAGAGAAATACTCAGGCGTACCGACCCAACTGGGGAACCAATCGTTCAGGCTCTGCCGGTTGGCGATTACATTGCTGCTGGCGGCGATGCGAGGGCCACTGAACATACCGGCATTGATAGCGTTGCGTACGGCAATGCTGCAATGCCCGGCGTCACCCGGCACCACCACCGAGGTGTAGCCGGCGGCCAATACATGCTGGGTAAAAAACAGACCGCGCAGGGCGCGAAATTCCGGCGAGACGTGCAGGTCGATGTCTTCCTCGCTCTTGGCGTTGCCGAACACTAGATGGGTGTGGACATCCACCAGGCCGGGCATGACGAAGTGTCCGCCAGTGTCAATCACGCGTTCGCCAGGCAATGGCTGCGGAGCGGTCTGACGAGGGCCGACATGGGTGAACACACCCTTTTCGATGATCAGCACCTGGTCGTGGCGAGCCTGGTCCTCAAGGCCAGTAAAGAGGGTTTGGCAGTGAACGTGGCGTCTGGGCATGGCGGTCTGTCCTGTTGTTGTCGTGCCAATACGGTATTGGGCAGCCAATGCCTGAGGAAGTGAAGTTTGCTGCTGGCCGGCCATGACAGAAATTGATAGCCGTCGTGGTCAGCCCGCCACCTCCGCCAACAACTGGCGCAGCCAGACCAGCGCCGGGTCACTGTCCTGGTAGGCGTGCCATTGCACGACCTGCAGAGTGGCGGGAATGGCGAGTGGTGGTGGCAGCAGGCGCAGAGGAAAGCGCTGCGCGTAGAGGTGCGCCAGGCGACTGTGCAGGGTCGATAGGCAGGGGCCGCCAACGATGAATTCCGGTATCAACGCAAACTGGTCCACAGCCACAGCCACCCGCCGCGTCAGCCCCTGGCTTGCGATAAATTCCGCTTCCATGCTGCCCTGGGCGCCTGCGCCGGTCTCGCGGACCACATGTGGCGCTGCCAAGTAATGCTCCAGCGTGAGGCCGTCCATCAGGGCGCAGTTATCCCTGCAGGCAATGACGCTGAAGCTGTCTTCGAACAACGGTTGTTGCGGATGACGCGCCGAGCCATGGGCAAGCGGCAGGATCACCAGGTCGCAGTGCCGGTGCTCCAGGGCCTCATCCACCAGGCTGCCCGGCTCGGCACCGCGCAGCGGCACCAGCGTTAGAAGTTGCAAATCGACCTGGGGCGCAAGGCTGGCCAACCGTCGCATCAGCGCCGGCATGAGCACCGCGATCACATAATCCGACGCAATGATGCGGAACTTGCGGCGCGCCGCCCCCGGGTCGAAGCTTGCATTGGCGAAGGCAATGCCCCGCGCGTTTTCCAGTACCTGGTCGATACGTGGGTGCAGTGACTGCATCAGCGCCGTGGGCAGCATGGCGCCGCCCACGAGGACAAACAGCGGATCGTTAAAATGCTCCCGCAGGCGACCCAGGGCCGCGCTGACCGCTGACTGGGTCAGGTGCAGGCGCACCGCGGCGCGCGTGACGTGCTGCTCGACAAACAAAGCGTCCAGCACCACCAGCAGGTTCAGGTCTAGTCCATGGAAGCGCACGCAATAGCCTCATCGTTTGCCCGAGGGCCACCCTCCTCCAGCCATACGTTTCCCGAAACGTCGACCTTTACCATCAGTGCTTGCAGCGACTGGCCCTGACAGGGGCCGAGCACGCAGAAGCCGTTGTCGGGCTGAAACAGCGCGCCATGAGCAAAGCAGACAATGTGCCGGCCATCGCCAGACATAAAGCGATCCTTGCGATACTGCATGGCCACGTCCAGGTGCGGACACAGGTTTCGATAGACACGCACCTGGCCACGCCAGCGCAACGCAAGCACGGTGTCACGCCCCTGGGCCCAGGGGTCGAACCCACGTGCAAGGCCTTCCTGCAACTGGTCGTCGCGGCAAAGCAATGTCAAATCCTGGGACACAGAGACCTCGATAACTCAGGGGGTGAACGTGTAAACACCGGAATAGCCGCCACGGCTAGCAGTTTCAGATCGGTTCGGCGGTCAGCTTGAGCATCGCCTTGGTCAGTCCGATGCGATCGAACGTCGCGTCACGGGCCATTTCCCTCTCCCCGGCCGTGATCGAGTTCTCGCTGATGTACTTGCAGCGCTCAAAGCGGCGCGTCATGAAACGCTCAAGCCGCTCCTCCACCGAGCCGCTGCCGCACAGCTCCAGGCTCAGAACCAGTGCGTCCTCGATTGCCATCCCGGCGCCCTGCCCCAGATGCGGCGTGGTTGCATGAGCCGCGTCGCCAATCAGCAGCACACGGCCTTTGAACCAAGGTTCGTTGACGAACACCACTTCCATGGGTTTGTAGACCACCTGGCTGCTGTCGGTAATCTGCTCGCGCAGCTCGCCCACTAGGCCTGCGATCTTACTGAGGCGGTCACGCATCAGTTCGGCCAACTGTGCCGGCTCATAGCGGGGGTTACCCGGCTCGTGGGAGGTGGAGAACATGTACATCAGGTCGTCGGACAGCGGTACCAGGCCGGCGTTGCCCTCAGCACCGACATAGCTCGCCAGATGATCAATGGAAGGATGTCGAGGAAAGTTGTAGCGCCACACGGCCTGCCCAGTGAAACGCGGCTTGTAGGTGTCGCCAAAGAGCATGCCGCGAATCTTCGAATAAACGCCGTCGGCCCCCACAACCAAGTCGTAGCGAGCAGCGCTGCCATCGGTGAAGCTCACATCCACGCCGGCCGCGTCTTGTTGGAAGGATTCTACCGACAAGCCAAGGCGTACCTGGGTGCCAAGGTCGATCGCAGTGGTGCTCAGCACCTGGTGCAGAGACAGGCGCGAGATACCGACGTTGGCGGGATACTCCGGGCCGGCCAGGCGCTGGCCTGGGATGCGTACCAGGGCATTGCCCTGCAGATCGTAGATGCCAACATCCTCGAAGGCATAGGCCGCTTCGAGGTAGCCTTCGAGCACGCCGAGGCGGGCCATCTCTCGCACCACGTTGCTCTGCTGAATGATGCCGACACCATAGACGGTCCACTCGGACTTGATTTCCACCAGGTCCACCGCGATGCCCTGGCGGCGCAATGCGATGGCCGCGCAGAGGCCACCAATCCCGCCGCCGACTACGAGTACCTTGCTGATATCGCTGCTCATGGATGAATCCTTGTTCTTGTTGTGGGAGCGCAGGGTCGATCGCGAGCGTGACAACCCGAGCATTAACAGTGTTTTGACCGGGACCACGCCAGCGCGGCTGGATAGCACGACAACAGAGAGGCCCTAGGAGCACAGGCTAGGAAGGCAGGAACAATTTGACTAATCGTTAGTCGGGATGCAGGGTATCGCGAAAATAAATACAACAAGAGATGCCCGTGATGCGCTTTAAACACCTGGATTTGAACCTCCTGGTGGCGCTGGATGTACTGCTCGAAGAGCAGAACATCACCCGTGCCGCCGCCCGCCTGCACATGACCCAATCGGCCACCAGCGGTGTGCTCGGACGCCTGCGGACCTACTTCGAAGATGACCTGCTAGTGCAGGTGGGCCGCAAGATGATGCCCACCCCACTGGCAAAGGAACTGGCATTACCGGTTCGCGACGTACTGCTGAAAATCCAGACCTCCATCACCGCCAAACCAGTGCACGACATCTCCGAGAGTAAACGTCACTTCCGCATCATGGCCTCGGACTACCTGATCAGCGTGCTGTTCGCCGAGGCGATTCGCGAGATCAACCACGAAGCCCCGAACATCACCTTCGAACTCATCAGCCCCGGCCAGACCGCCATGGAAATGCTCATGCGCGGCGAAGTGGACCTGATGATCGCGCCAGAGCACTTCATCGTTAAGGAGCACCCCTCACAGCTCTTGTTCGACGAACAGCACGTCTGCGTGGTGTGCGCCGAGAACCACAGCATCGGCGAGCGCCTGACACTGGAACGCTACCTTGAGCTGGGGCATGTCGGCGTCGCCTTCGGGCGCAGCCGTACGCCCGGCATAGAGGAGTGGTTCATGAGCCAGTACGGCTGCAAACGCCGCGTGGAAGTCATCACCCACGACTTCAATACCTTGGCGCAACTGGTCATTGGGACCCAACGCATCGCCACCATGCACAGCCGCCTGGCACGGCTTTATGCACGCAACCTGCCGCTGCGCATCCTGCCGCCGCCGGTGGAGCTGCCGGCCATGCAGGAATACATGAGTTGGCACCGCAGCCTGGACCGTGACCCCATGCTGCGCTGGCTGCGCGAAAAGCTGACGGAGATGGTCAGCCGCCCAGAGTCTGCCGTTACCGCTTGAGCCCCTCGGCATCCGGGGTCCGGCTACGGAACCATCCCGGATGCGCCAACCAATCGATACTGGCGATGCGTGCCCTCAGCGTTCGCCATGCCTGCCATCACGGCGGCACGCCAGGTATCTCACAATCCGATAGCTGGCATCCGAACAAGCGATTTGTCCAATCCTTTGGCCCATGCGAGCTTGCGCAAGCTGCCCCAAGGGGCGGCCGACGCCCGCGCCACTGCTTGATGCGGGAGCGTTCACACCGGGTTGCCCGACTTGAGCCCTGCCGATCTGCGAACAGCGCCTCGGGCGATAGCCCTCGCTATGCAGGGTCGATGGCGGCCAGGACCAGAAGAAGGAAAAACAACAATATGTTCCGCTATTTCCCCACCAACTACGTTTGGAACCTCTCGGTAAACCTCGCTATCGAGATGGGCGCGCGCATCGGTGAAATCGTCGAAATGTGCGAACCGCTTCAGGAAGCCGCCAAGCAACCTGACGCCGACGGAACCCGCGCCTTTCGAGAAGCCTGGTCGAAGACGGCCGACAAACTCTGCGACCTGGCCCGCGAGGACGAAGAGAAAGGCCGCCTGCTTTCGGCCGGCGAAAAGTACAACCGTGCCGCAACCTACTACCTCACAGGTGAACGCCTGCAAGCTCACGGCGCCCCAGGTCGCATGGAGCTTTACCAACGCTTCCTCGACACCTTCGCCCGCGGCATCGCGCTCTCCGGCGAGAACTGCGAGCGGGTCGAGATCCCCTATGAGGGCAAAGTCATTTCCGGGCTATTCATCCGTGCCGAAGGCGTACAGGGGCCGGCGCCTCTACTGCTGCAACTCAACGGCCTGGATTCCACGAAAGAAATGAAATACCGGGTTGGCCTACCGGCCTGGCTCGCCAAGCGGGGCGTGTCATCGCTAGTGATCGACCAGCCGGGCACCGGCGAAGCGCTGCGCCTGCACGACCTGAAAGCCCGTTATGACGCCGAGCATTGGGGCAGCCGCGTGTTCGACTGGCTGGAAACCCGTGCGGATGTGGACCCCAAGCGCATCGGCTGCGAAGGCGTGTCGCTGGGCGGCTACTACTGCCCGCGTGTGGTGGCTTTCGAGCCGCGCTTTGCCTGTGGCGTGGTGTGGGGCGCCAACCACGACTGGCGCGACGTGCAAAAGCGCCGCCTGGAACGCGAAGGCAGCTTCCCGGTGCCGCATTACTGGGAGCACGTGCGCTGGGTCTGGGGCGGCAAAAACATCGACGAATTCATGACCATCGCCGAAAACGTCCACCTGGACGGCGTGGTGGAGCGGATCAAGGTGCCGTTCCTGGTCACCCATGGCGAGCAGGACTCACAGATCCCGCTCAAATGGGCCCACCGCACCTACGAACAACTGGTCAATAGCCCCAAGCGCGAACTGAAGATCTTCACCCCGCGCGAAGGCGGTGTGCAGCACTCCAGCTTCGATAACTCCATTAACGCCGGCCAGTACATCGCCGACTGGGTCGCCGAAAACCTCGGTGGTCGTACCGCCTGATAGACAAGAAGAGAAACCGACCATGAAGATCATCGGACCTGATTACCTTGTGTTCGGCGTCGACAACGTCGACGCCTGCGTGCAATACCTCACCGACTACGGTTTGAAGCCGGGCAAGCTGGACGAAGCCGGCGGCTACCTTGAGGCCCTGGACGGCACAGGCATTGAAATTCGCCACCGCGACGACCCACGCCTGCCCAAGGCCATGGAGACTGCGAACACCCTGCGCGAAACCGTTTACGGCGTAGCCGACGAAGCCACCCTGCAGGCCATCGAGGCCGAACTTTCCAAGGACCGCACCGTTGTGCGTGGGGAGGACGGCGTTTTACGCGTGGTGGACGACATGGGCTTCGCCCTGGGTTTTCGCATCACCCTGCGCCGCCCGTTGGCGATGCCCGGCGAAATAAGCAACGCCCCCGGCGCACAGCTGGGCCGCGCCATCAACTCGCTAGGCGCCAGCGACGACATGCCGGCTTTGCCACGCAGCCTGTCGCATGTGGTCTATTTCGTGCCTGACCAGGCCAAGGCAGAAGCGTTCTACACCCGCCTGGGCTTCGTCTGCACCGACCGCTTCGTCGACACCGGCCCCTTCCTGCGCCCGGCTGGCACCCAGGACCACCACACCCTGTTCCTGATCCAGACGCCGCCGTTCATGAAAGGTATCGAACACTTTACCTTTCACATGGGTGGCCCAACCGAGGTGATGATTGCCGGTACCCGCTTCGTCGAGAAAGGCTATGAGTCGTTCTGGGGGCCAGGGCGTCACCAGCTAGGGTCCAACTGGTTCTGGTACTTTAACAGCCCCATGGGCTGCCACGTGGAATACGACGCCGACATGGACCTGCATGACGAGCGCTGGACCGCGCGGGTTGCTGCGCCCGGTGCCGACAACTCGCAGTACTTCCTCTTCCACTACCAGGAAAAATGGGCCCCTGGCGGCCCGCCCCCCAAACATTGAGGGTGGGTGGCTCCACGAACGCTGACACGCCGTGAGCGGGTCGCCCCCTATACCCTGGGGCGACCCGCTCTTCGTTTCCCGGCAAACCGGTTGGCGAGGGGTCATTCAGACTGCTTCTACTACCCTACCACTCCGAGTGGGTCAAGGTTGTTGGCGGGATACGGCGAATGGTGCGAAAGCCCACATGAGAGGTCGCCAGGTCCGCATCCTGGCGCTCACGTGCCGCCGTGCGATAGCGGGCGCAATAGGACGCGGCGCAAAGGTAGGAGCCACCCTTGATGACCTGGGGACGCGACCGTGCAAGCGCGCTACGCAATTGGCTCGGATCGCCATTGGCGTGACTGATCAGCGGCCCCCATTGGGCATCTGCCGTCCATTCCCAAACGTTGCCGATCATGTCGAACAGCCCAGCGGCGTTGGTGGCAAAACAGCCCACTGGGGCAACGCCAGCGAAACCGTCCTCGGCTGCGTCATGCACGGGGAACACGCCCTGCCAGTAATATGCGGCGGGCTGGCCGTTGCTGTCGCGTGGTTCCTCGACGAGACGTTGCGAGGGGTCAACGCCGCGCGCTGCATATTCCCATTCGGCCTCGCTGGGAAGGTCGTTGCCGCGCCACTGTGCGTAGGCCTGGGCGTCCGCCAGGGTGACCAAGGTCACTGGGTATTGGTCTAGGTTGGCCAACGGCCCGTCCGGGCCCGATGGGTGGCGCCAGTCAGCACCCCTTACGTAACGCCACCAAGGCAACGCCGACCCGTCGCTGGCCGTGTCCAGCGGTACGTGGAACAACGCGGCGCCACCGGAGCGCTCAGCCTCGGTGATGTAATGGGTAGCCTCGACAAAGGCGCCGAACTGCGCGCGGGTAACTTCGGTGCGATCGATCCAGAAGTCGCCGACGTGCACTGGGGCGAACGGTCGCTCATCCGGGTAGCCCCCATCAGTGCCGGGGGTGAAGCGCCCGCCGCTGACGCGGACCATCCCGGCCAGCGGGTCGTTGCCCCAACCCGCCGGCAAGCCACCGTAGGCCTCGCAGCCGGCGACATTGCCCAAGGGCAGGCTGGTGGGCGGCCGCGCAGCTACCGTCGCCAGGGCCAGCACACTCAAGCAACCGACGACGAAGAGCTGGCGCCTCATGGGGCCTTGGCCAGAGGCGGTGCGACCACTCCGACACGGCGGGCGTAGTCCTGCCAGGCCTGCTGCAAGCGTTGCGTCGTTTCCGGCTGGCTGGCGGAGAGGTCGTGCTGCTCGCCGCGATCGTGCGACAAGTCGAACAACTGCCAACGCAACGGTGGCTGGGGCTGGCCCGGCATGCTCCAGGGCACCAGGCCAAGGAGTTTCAGGTTACCTTCGCGGTAATAGCGGCTGCCAAACAGCTCACCGGCCATTACCGGCTCAGCCCGGCCTTTGCCTTCGAGCATCGGCAGCATGGAGCGGCCGGTGATGGGATGCTTAGGCTGGCCTTGGTACTGGTCACCCGGGTCCGGCAGACCCGCCAGGGCGAGGAAGGTCGGCGCTAGGTCATCCACCCGTGCCACGCCACGCTCCAGCCCCTGGCGACGCAGGCTGGCCGGCAATTGTACGATGGCCGGCACGCTGATACCGCCTTCGGCGGTGCTGCCCTTGAACAGCCGCAGTGGCGCCGCGCTCACCTCTGCCCAGCGCAGCCCGTAGTCGATCTGCGACCCGCGTCGGCCGAGATTCTCCAGGCGGTTGTCGGTATTCGGACCGGCGGGGTAGTACTGCTCGTGGCGTTCGCCAGCGGGGCCGTTGTCGGACATGAAAACGATCAAGGTGTTGTCCATCTGGCCGCTGGTCTGCAGGTATTCCAGCAGGCGACCGACGTTGTGGTCGAGGTTGTCCACCATCGCGGCGTAGATCTCCATCTTGCGCGCCTCGATGCGCTTGCGCTGGGGGTCCAGTTGGTCCCAGCCAGGCAACTGCGGGGTAACCGGGAGCGGCGCGGCGCTCTGGAAGTCGGCAGGCAGCAGGCCTTTTTCTTTCATGCGCTCGATTCGCGCCTGGCGAACCGCGTCGTAGCCGCCGTCGTAGCGACCGCGGTATTTATCCAGGTAAGCCTGCGGTGCTTGCAACGGCCAGTGTGGCGAGGTGTAAGCCGCATACGCGAAGAAGGGTTTGCCACTGCCCTGCCCCGCCTTCAGGTACGCCAGCAACTTGTCGGTATAGAAGTCCGTGGAATAGAAGTCATCCGGAAGCTCCACTGGCTTGCCATTCTCGCGGTAAGAGAGTTGTTCGATCTTCGCGGTCGAGCCAGGGGCGGGCTTGAAGTGCACCCCACCCCCTTCAAGCAGGGTGAAAGACTGCTCGAAGCCACGACGGTCCGGGCCCTGCTCCGGGGCCAGGCCCAAGTGCCACTTGCCGACCATGGCGGTACGGTAACCACCATCGCGCAACAGGCCGGCGATGGAGTGCGCCTGTTGGTTGAGGTAGCCCTCATAGCCTGGCTTGCCTCGCTGGAATGGCTGCATCCCTTCGGCCATGGTACCCAGCCCGGCCAGGTGGTTGTCGGTGCCGGACATAAGCATGGATCGGGTCGGCGAACAGGTCGGCGCAGCGTACATGCTGGTCAGTTGCAGGCCACTGGCCGCCAGGTGATCGAGGCTCGGTGTGGCGATTTCACCACCGAAAGCGCCGAGGTCGGAGTAGCCCAGGTCATCGGCCACGATCAGCAATATATTGGGGCGCTCGGCCGCATCGGCGAGCACTGGCGCAAGGCACGCTAAGGCCGCCAACAGTATGCGTAATCGCATGGGGAGTTGCTCCTGTTCTTATTCTTCGAAGATGGCCACGGCGCGGACGAAGCCGGCCGAGGCATGCTTGATCTTGTAAGGGAAGCAAGACACCAAAAAGCCGCTGGCCGGCAGGCTATCAAGGTTGGCCAGTTTCTCCATCTGGCCGTAGCCGATGTCGCGCCCAGCCTTGTGGCCTTCCCAGATGATCGACGCATCGCCACTCTCGGCGAAGCGTTCGCGGGTGTACTTGAAGGGTGCGTCCCAGCTCCAAGCGTCGGTACCCACGACTCGCACGCCGCGCTCCAGCAGGTAGAGGGTGGCTTCACGGCCCATGCCGACGCCTGCTTCCAGATACCCCGGCTCGCCGAACAGGCTGCCGGCACGGGTGTTCACCAGCACGATGTCCAGCGGTTGCAGCTCATGGCCGATACGCGAAAGCTCAGCGTGCACCTCGGCGCCAGTCACCACATGGCCATCGGGCAGGTGGCGAAAGTCCAGCTTCACTCCCGCTTGCAGGCACCACTCCAGCGGCAGTTCATCGATACCGAACGCCGGCTTGCCGCCGTCGGTGGTAGAGGCGTAGTGCCAAGGCGCATCCATGTGGGTGCCGCTGTGGGTGGTGATCGATAGGCGCTCTGCTGCCCACGACTCGTGCCCCGGCATCTGGTCCAGGGACAGACCAGGGAACATCGCGGCCATTTCTGGCCAACCCTGCTGGTGGTCCATGTAGTCGATCTTGGGCAGCAGCGGCGGCGGGTCGGTGTAGGGGTTGTTGTCCAGTGTTACCGAGAGATCGACGAGGCGGCGTTTACGGGCAAGGGTCATGGCAGCAGGTCTCAAAGGGTTTGTAATGACGCGCGCGCATGGCGCGGGCGTTGGCTCAGGCTAAGGGCGTTACGCACCAGGGTTTGGGCAGAGCCATCGTGATGAAATCCCAGGGCTCGCGATTGCGGGGTACGCAAAGGCGGATAGCGGCCGAACAACGCCTCCAGGTCCGCATTCGGCTGGTAGCTCACCAAGGCCCGACGGTCGTCGCCGAAAGCCTCGGCCAGAGCCTCGACCACTTGGTCCATGGCCAGGTGCAGCACTGGCAACTGCCACACCCGCTGAGGGCCGGGGTTTTGCAGTTCGGCGGCATGCAGCAGGTTGTCGACGCAGCAACGCGCCGACATCCACCAGGCGGTGGCATTCGGCGATACCGGGCAGCAATAGTTTTCTCCCGCGGCAAGGGCGTGCATCAGGTCGCTCATGAAGGCCGAACGCAAGCCATTCGGCTCGCGGGGCCTTGCGACGATGCCCGGTAGCCGCAATGCGCGGCCATCTACCTCGCCACGGCGGGCGAGGTCATTGAGCTGGGTTTCCACCATGACCTTGTGCGCGCCATAAGACAGCGCCGGACGCGGCATCCACTGCTCGTCCATGCGTGCCGGTAGTTGCGCACCGTACACGGCCACGCTGCTGGCGTAGACCAGCACCGGTGGCCGCGCAGCGTTGCGCAACTGGTCGAGCAGTTCCAGGGTCGCCAGCAGATTCACCTGCCGGCCCAATGCATAGTGCTCCTCGGCTGCGCCGCCGGGGACGCTCACCAGATGGAACACGACATCCACGCCATCGGCCAGGGCGCGGCGTAACAGGGTCGGTTCTGCGATGCTGCCGGCGAGCAAGCGCAGGCGCGGGTCGGAAGGAAAACCCTCCAGTTGCTGATCCAGTAACACCAGCGCTTCCAACGGCTGGCCGCGCAGTTGGCCCTTGTCCAGCAGTCGTTGCACCAGCAAGCGTCCAAGGAAACCGGCAGCTCCGGTAATCATCACGCGCATGGCGGGGCTGCCTGGACTACCTGCTGGTCGATGGCACCGAACAACGGCGAACCATCCGTGTTGCGCGCCTCCATGCGAATGCGGTGACCGAATTGCAGGAAGCCGGTGCGCGGCGCACCGTGTTCGATCATTTCAATGGCGCGGCACTCGGAAATACACGCCGACCCCACGCTGCGGTCGGCATTGGAAACGGTGCCAGAGCCAATCACGCTGCCGGCGCCAAGGCGACGGGTCAGTGCGGCATGGGCGATCAACTGGTGGAAGCCGAAGTGCATGGCGCCGCCATGCGGGTGGCCAAACCACTGGCCGTTCCACTCCACGTTCAGCGGCAGGTGCACGCGACCGTCGCGCCAGGCACCTCCCAACTCGTCTGGGGTAACGGCCACCGGGGCGAAGCTGGAGGAGGATTTGGCCTGAACGAAGCCGAAGCCGGTCTTCATCTCCCGTGGTGCCAACGCCCGCAGGCTGACGTCGTTGACCTGCAGTACCAGGCGAATATGCTTCAGTGCCTGTTCGGCCGTGCAGCCCATGGGCACCTCGTCCACCAGCACAGCGAACTCGCCTTCGAAGTCGATGCCGTGGGCCTCGCTGGGCAGTGCAATGTCTTGCTGCGGGCCAAGGAAGTCGTCACCGGCGCCCTGGTACATCAGCGGCGTGGACTCTACGCCTTCGATGGGCGCAAGGTTGAACGCGCGCTGCATCAGCTCGCCGTGGCTGAGGAAGCAAGAGCCGTCCAGCCATTGCCATGCACGCGGCAGCGGCGCCATCACGCGGTTGGGTTCGAAGTCGAAGGCACCGGCGAGTTCACCTTTGTTAAGGGCATCATAGCGGCCGCGCAAGTCGGCCTCCACGTTCGGCCAGTCATCCACGGCCGCTTGCAACGTGGGGGCGATATCGGCGGCGTCCACCGCACGGCTCAAGTCACAGGAAACCAGTAGCAGGCGGCCGTCGCGGCTGCCGTCGTCGAGTGTGGCAAGCTTCATTGCAGCATCTCCTTGAGTTCGGGGGCGTAGCGGCCGTCAAGCAGGATGAAGACCATCCGCGCCATGTTCTCGGTGCGGTTGCTCCAGGCATGGTTGGTGCCGCGCTGGACCACGATGTCGCCGCGTTTGAGGTGGACTTCCTCGCCGTCGAGCACCAGCCACACCTCACCCTCGGTGACGAGGCCGTAGTCGAGGGTTTCGGTGCGGTGCATGAGCTTGTGCCTGGAGTCGGCCTTGCCAGTGCCTGCATGGGCTTGGCCGATCTCGGCGAAGGCCGCGGCGGCCTCCTCGGCGCTAACTTGGTTCTGCACGCTGTCCGGCGGGATATCCACCACACGGATAACACTGCCCTGGGCGCCGGGGGAAAGCTGCAGGGGCTTGTCGGTTGGGTCTGCGCCATTGTCCAGCAGCGCCGGGCTGACGCTGCTGTTCCAGACCTCATAGAACAGGGTGCCGGGCACCGCCTTGAGCGGGAAGTTGTTGGGCGTAGGGCCTGCCAGGGTGACCACGGCGCGGCCCTCGTTGTCGTGGCCGGTGACCACGCGCTGGAATGGGGGAAGTGCTTGCATGAAAACTCCTTTCAATCAATTGCCGTCACGAGGGGCATGGCTACCTCTAGATGTGATCAGGCGTGGTGGTAGCGCCAGCGCCGCGCGAACGGAAACACTTCGCCAGCACCACGCAGGCGAGCGCCAGCAGCAACTGGGCGACAGCCACCACGGTCAGGGCGCCAGGCAATTGGGCGACCACGCCGCCATTGAGGCCCAGCACCACCAGGGGGCTGATGAACTCGCCGGCAAATAGGGCTGCGGTGAAGCCTCCGGTGGCGCGGCCGCGCTGGATGAAATCGACCTGCCTCATCACCCCGGTGATCAGGGTCGGCAGCATCAATCCGATGCCCAGGCCATTGATCAGCACCGCAACCACCACCAGCGCTGGGTTGTCGGTGGTGGCCATCAGCAGCCCACCGCCCCCGGCTGTGGCGAAAGCCAGCAGCAGCAGATGTTGCCGGCGCTGGCCGTTGAGCAGGCGGAAGCTCAGTGCACCGGCCAGCACGCCGAGCTGGTTGGCGCCCATGGTCATGCCGATCTGCTGGGGCGAATCGACGTGCAGCAGGGTGAGCAGGAAGCCAGCTTGCACCGGCACGATGAATAGGCTGATGCCCGCCAGTACGGTGAGCAGGTACAACGGCAAGAGCCTGCGCCACGGGAAGTCTTCAGCCTTGCCAGACAACGCCGCGGTTTCAGCGACCTTCGGCTCCCAGAGCAGCATTGCCATCAGAGGCAGGAGCAACAGGCCGGCGCCGTACAGCACGAAAGGCAGACGCCAGTCGTTTTGCCCAAGTGCGCCGCCCAAGGCGATGAACACTGCCGCCGAAAGCGAAGTGGCGACCATCTGCAGGGCGAACAGGCGCTCGCGCCGCCCGCCCTGGTAGTAGTCACCCATCAGCGTCGTGCAGCAGGTCATGATGCCAGCCTCCGCCAGGCCCAGGCCTGCACGGCTGATGACGATACCCAGCAGCGACTCAAGCCACAGCGGCAGCAGCCCGCAGAGGCTGTAAAGCATCATCGAGGCCAGCAACAGCGGCTTGCGCCCCAGACGGTCGGCGATGACACCGGCAAACGGCGCCAGCAGCGCGATCACTAACGCCGGAATGGTCAGGCTGATAGGCACCAGCACTTCGGCGCCGGGTGTATCGGCAAAATGCGCCTGCATGCGCGGCAGTACAGGTGCCAGCAGCACCGCGCCCAGCACCGGCAAACAGCTGCCAAACAGTAGCAACAAGGATTGCGGCAAACCCGCCTGGCGATCAGTGCTCATTGCAGTGCGCCTCCATGGCCGTCTGTAGGACGCGCGGCAGTGCGAGCCAGAGGGTTTGCAAAGTCTCGATCAGTGGTGTCATACCCATGTGCTCTTGTTGTTGGGGCGAAGGTCAGCGGGTGGCGGTATCCAGCAACAACGGGCGACCAGTGGCGGCTGCCTTGCCGGGCTGCATATCGGCGACTGGCTCGGCGCCGACGACTGCATCGCTGCGGCGGGTCGCTGGTAGCAGGAAATAGGCGAGCGCTGGCAACAGCAGCAGTGCGCCGACCATGTTCCAGACGAACATGAAGGCCAATAGCACGCCCATGTCGGCCTGGAACTTGATGGGCGAGAAGATCCAGGTGCCGACGCCGATGGCCAGGGTCACGCCAGTGAGCATCACCACCTTGCCGGTGGAGACCAGCGCGCGGTAATAGGCTTCGGAAAGGCTGGCGCCCTGGCGCAGGTGGCCAAGAATGATGCTCATCACATACAGCGCGTAGTCGACGCCAATGCCCACGCCCAAGGCGATCACCGGCAAGGTGGCGACCTTGACGCCGATGCCCAGCCAGACCATCAACGCCTCGCAGAGAATGGAGGTAAGCATCAGCGGAATCACCGCACAGAGGGTGGCGCGCCAGGAGCGGAAGGTGATCAGACACAGCAAGATCACCGCGCCGTAGACCCAGAACAGCATCTCGCGATTGGCTTCCTTGACCACGATGTTGGTAGCGGCCTCGATCCCGGCGTTACCGGCAGCCAACTGGAATTTGACTTCGTCGGTGTCGTTGGCAGCGGCGAAGGCTTCGACGTGCTCCACCAGCCGGGTCAGCGTTTGCGCCTTGTGGTCGGAGAGGTAGACATAGAGCGTGAGCAAGTTGCACGACTCGTTGTACAGGCCGCGCGGCGCGCTGGCGGTGATCATGTTGAGCATCGCCTGGTTGTTCTGCAGTTCGTACCACTTTGGGCTGCCTTCGGAGAGACCTACCAGCATCCGACGGTTGAGCAGCGCCAGCGAGTTGGTCGAGTCCACGCCCGGCAGGCTGCGCAGTTGCCAGTCCAACTCATCGACCTTGCGCAGGATGTCGTAGCGTGCACAGGCGCTGTTTGGTGTACGCACCATGATCGCGAAAAGATCGCTGCTGGCCCCGTAACTGCGGGTCATGAAGGCATCGTCCAGGTTGTAGCGCGAGTCAGCGCGCAACTCCGGGGCCCCGGCGTCAAGATCGCCGATGGCCAAGTTCAGGCTGACCAGAAAGCCGAGCACTGCCATCACCAGGCTGACAACCACGCAGACGGCGGCCCAGGGCTTGCGGGTGAACAGGTCAAGGAAGCGCCAGAATGCATGACGCACCTGGCCCCCCTCCTCGGCCCGCTCGCTTCTAAGGCTCAACGCAGCAGCGCGAGGACTGACGCCGACATAGGAGAGCAGCACCGGTAGCAGGATCAGGTTGGTGAAGATCAGCACGGCCACACCGATGCTGGCGATGATCGCCAGGTCCTGGATCACCTGGATCTGGATAAGCATCAAAACGGCAAAGCCCACGGCATCGCACAGCAGCGCAGTGAGGCCTGCGAGGAACAGTCGGCGGAAGGTGAAACGCGCAGCCACCACGCGGTGCATACCGCGACCGATGTCCTGCATGATGCCGTTCATTTTCTGCGCGCCGTGGCTCATGCCAATGGCGAACACCAGGAACGGCACCAGCACCGAATAGGGGTCCAGTTCGTAGCCCAGTAGGGGCAGCAGGCCAAGCTGCCAGACCACCGCCACCAGCGAGCAGAACACCACCAGCAAGGTACTGCGCACACAACGCGTGTAGCCGTAGAGCACCACCGTGGTGATCAGAATGGCAACAGCGAAGAACAGCAGGATCTGCTCCAGGCCTTCGATCAGGTCACCGACTTTCTTGGCGAAACCGGTGATGTGGATATCGACGCTGTCGCTCTGGTACTTCGCCCGCAGGGTCTCCAACTGATCGGACAACACCCGGTAGTCCAACGGCTTGCCATCGGGTGTGCGCGCCATCAGCGGCACGTAGATGATGCTGGAGCGCTGGTCGAAGGCTACCAATTGACCGATCTCGTTGGACAATTGCACGTTGCGCCGCAGTTCGCCCAGCGATGACGGGCTGCCATCGTATTCATCAGGAATCACCGGGCCGCCGTCCAGGCCCTCTTCGGTCACCGAAACCCAACGGGTGGCAGGCGTCCATAGCGACTTCATGTAGGCGCGGTCAACACCCGGCAACAGGTAGATCTGGTCGCTCAGCGCCTGCAGGGTACGCAGGTAATCGGCGTCGTAGATATCACCGTGGCGGTTGGTGACGGCGATACGCACCGCATTGCCGATGCCGGACAACTCCTTCTGGTTGTCCAGGTAGTTGGCGATGTAGGGGTGCCCGGTGGGGATCATCTTCTCGAAGCTGGCATTGAGCTCCAAACGGCCCGACTGCCAGCCGAGCAGCACGGTGGTCAGCAAGCACAGCAACAGCACCCAATGGCGGTGATTGAACAGTGCGCGTTCGATCAGCGATCCAGAGCGAGGATCGAAGTTATCGGACGCGGATGACAGGGTTTGGCGAGCGGAATTCATTGACTCACTCCGAAGCGGAAACGGTGGGCTGTGGCAGGCGCGAAAGCCCGGAGAACCCCGCGGCAACGAGGCTGCCATCGGCAGCCTGGACGATGCCTGAGACCGGTTTGCGCAATGATTCGGAGACCGGGGTGAATCCCGAGGGAGCGCTTGCAAACAATCCGCCCGCTTGATTGGCTAGTAACACGCGACCATCGTTTAGAACACGGGCATCACTGAAGGACACCGGCGCCAGGGTCGGCAACGCTTCGGCGCGCTCGGCACCGGGCGCCAGGACAAACGCGTGGCCTTTGAGCCCGCCAATGAGCAGTGCACCGTCGCCGCGCGTTGCCAAGGTGAACAGCGTGCCGGCATAGGGGCTGCTTATCTGTTCGAAGTGTTCACCGTCCAGCGCCCGCGCTAAGTAGCCCTGCTCGCCGGCCAGCACCAAGTCATTACCTTGGTACGCCACGGCATACAGGTGCAGGCCCATTGGGTTATCGATCTGGCCCATCGCTGAATGCCAGCTAGCGCCGCCGTCGTCGCTGCGCAAAGCCAGGCCGTAGGCACCGACCACCAGCACATGCTTGGTGTCACGGGCTGACAGCGCCAGGAGTGGTTTGTCGGGCCCTTCAGCAAGCAGGCGTTCGGCGGTTTGAACGCGTACTTGCGCCACTTCGTCATCCGCCTGGGTCGACAGCGCGCTTTGCGCTGCCTGCAATTCAAGCTGCGCTGCACGCAGGCCATCGAGCTGAAGTCGCCAGCTTTCGCCACCGTCGCCGGTCCCCAGTACCACACCGCCATGGCCCACGGCCCAGCCGACATTGGCATCGGCAAACTGCACTGCGGTGAGCCCCACCGACACCGGCACGCTGGCTTGACGCCAATGCTCGCCGTTGTCATCGGATAGCAGGATCAGACCGCGTTCACCTACCGCCACCAGGCGCTGGCCCGCCAAGGCCAGGGCAGTGAAAACCCCGCGCTGAGGGTTGGCAACCTTGGCCGCCGGGCTCTGTAGTACGTCGCCGACCACCAGCCCTTGAGCCAGGCAATAAGGCGCAAAAGGCATAAGGAGGGCCAACAACAGGCCACTCAACTGACGCAGTGTGTTCATATCTACCTCGATTCTGTCGCAGGAGGGGAAGGCGCTATGCACCCTCCCCTGAACATCGTCAGCGCACGCCGCGCCCGGCCATTGCGGCAGGTGAGAATTCAGCAGGTTTGTAACGTTCGACCGAGGCGTACTGCTGAGCTTTGCCGGTGTAAACGTTCTGGATGAACCAGGCACCGGACACCAGGTCGTAGAAGCCCGAAGACAACTGGGCCACCGCCGGTAGGTCTGGCATCACCGCAGGCAGCGACCACAGGGTCTTGGCCAACTGGCCATTGGCGTCCCAGCGATCACCGAGCATGGCTTGCCATGTGTCCTCGTCGAGGTAGTACCGCCCTTTGGGCAACTGGTGACGCTTGCCGGGTGCAAGTTTTGCGTCTACCACCCACACACGATGGAGCTCCCAGCGCACTTGGTCGGGGTTCAGGTGATGTTTGTCGAACAGGTCTTCAGGCTTGCCGGCAGCCTGGACCTTGTTGGTGTTGTAGGGGATGTACATCTCTTGCTTGCCCACCAACTTCCAGTTGAAGCGGTCCAGCCGACCTTGGAACACACTCAGCTCATCGAACGACATCACGCCTGCAGTCGCCGGCGTAGGGGTGTCGCAGCAGGCGTTGGGCAGCTTGCGCACTCGTCGTTGGCCGGTCAGGTAGACGTGGGCCTCAGACTTGTCGCCATTGAGGTTGGTACGTCCCATGATTTGTTCGCCTGCCCGCAATGGCGGGCCAACGTTGAGCAGGCGGAACAGCCAATAGTCACCGTCGAAGCTGGCGGCGTTACCATCCTTGTAGTAATACGGCATCTCCTGCACCGCTTTGCCGTCAGTGGTGAGCACTTGAGCACCATCGGCGGTGATCAGGTAATGCCGGAAATCCATCGCCAGTGACGTGCCGCGCCAGTTGAGGATGTGGTTCCACATCGCCTCTGTGCCGTCTTTCGGGATCGGGAACGGAATACCGCCGTAGGCACCTTCGGGCACAAGGCCTGCACTGCTTTGCACCAGCTTGGCGTGCTTGGCATTGTTCAGGGTGTTGTCGTACACCCATTGCGGAGCTGCAGCGCTGCGCCGGGTTGGATAAACGTCGATGCGATAGGTGTCCGGGTAACGCTTGAACATGGCTTTGGTGCCATCGCTGAGTTTGGCCGCGTACTGGTCCATGTTCTTGCTAGTGATGCTGAACAGCGGTTTGTCAGCGGCAAACGGATCGCCGCGCTTGCCACCCTCTTTGAACGCGGGGTCCACCTTGGTGTAGCCGCCGTCCCAGGCCGGAATGCTGCCGTCGGCGTTACCGGCGCGCTCAGCGCCCAGCGGCGTCAGTTGCTTGCCCAGATCATCCGGGCCAGCGGCTTGCACGGGTTGCAAACTGAGCGCGGCAGCGCCGAGCAGGGCCACACAAAAGTGCTTGAGTGAGAAAGGAATGTTCATGCACGCGTCCCCTCAGAATGTTGTTTTGACCGAGAAGGCCAGGTAGTCCCGGTCTTTCAGTGATTGTTTGAACGTAAACTGGCTGGCGGCGTTGAGGTTGGTGTCCTCTGGGCCGTAGTAGTGGGTGTAGGTCAGGCCGAAGGTGACTCGGTCCAGGTAGGTGGCACTCAGGCCGATGTTGAAATCGCCACCGCGGTCCGGGCCGAAGCTGCTGATCACCGCCGATTTGCCCATGGGGAAATAGCTGACGCCCACTGGCACACTGAGGTCGATGCCAGGGAAAATCTGCCGATATGTCGGGCTGTACACCAGCTTGATGCCAACGCCGTCGTCGGTAGCGCTCGGGTCAAGCGCAGCACGGTTCTTGGTGACACTGAGCAAGCGGTTCCAAGCGATTTCGCCGACCAGGCTTGCCTCATTGGCGATGAACGAGGGGCCCAGCGACGCCAGCATGTTGAGGTTCAGGTGCGCCGTGCGGCCCACGGCATAAAGCGGATGGTCGTCATTGTCGGCAATCATGCCCGGCGTAACGGTCTGGCCGTTGGAAACCAGCGGCATATTCCAGCGCATGGAGGCTTCACCGGCGAAGCTGTACTCATTCAGCGTGGTGGCAAAGCTTGCGCCCAGTGCACGGATCTCTTCGGGATAGACCCAGTAGTATTCGCCGATCTGGCCAGTGGCGAAGTTCGGTCCGGTAGCGCTTGGCTTCAAGTACAGCTTGGGGGATTTGTCGTGGTACTGGATGGCGTAAAGGCCGTACTCAACGGTGTCGGCGGTGTAGCGCAACTGCAGGCCGCCCTGCCCCGAGCTCTTGGCTTCTTTGTCGTTGCCGTGGAAAAAGGCTGCCGGGCTGCCGGGGTTGCCGCCCAGAAATGGCGGGAACGGTGCGCCGACAATCAGTCGCTCGTTACCTTCGCCAATGGTGTCGCTCACCGAAAAATAGCTGCCAGCCCCCGGCAAACGGGTTTCTTCCCATTCGAACTGGTAGTAAGCGCCGACTGACAATGCATCGGTCAGTTGATAGGTGGTCGACAGCTGGCTGACCGGCCGGGTGATTTCCTTGAACTGGGTGTTGGGTACCGACACTGCCTTGACCACGTCTACCGGTGCCATACCGCCAGCGATACCGTTGGCGCCGAAGAACAGGCTTTCACCCCAGATCAGCCCGTGGCGGCCCAGACGTACCGAGAGCGCGCGGTCGGCCAGATCACCGTTCCAGTAGACAAAGGCATCCAGTAGCTCGCCGTCGCCGCCGTGCAAGTGGCGGGTATCGTCGGTGAATTCGTCGTAGGCAACCGAACGCTGGTTGGCCCGCGTCGGGTCATTGTTGTCGTTGTCTTTCTGGTATTCGGTATCGAACCAGCCCGCGCCACTGATTCGCGCGCCGTATTCGCGGTAGCCAATGTCCAGTTCAGAGAGTACATCCAGGCGGTTGGAGATCAGGCCCTTGTCAAAGTTGCGGTCGCCATCGTCCTGGTTCAACGCCACCGAGCCGCTGCTGAGCTTGCTGCTTTGGTCCTTCAGGCGCCAGGCAGAGCTGTACTTGAGCGTGTTGTCCCACCGCAGACTGAGGTCAGGGTTGTCGGTCTGCACTTCAAACGCCTGGGCACATGGAAGACCGCAGACCAAGGCAGTGGCGAGCGTCAGAGTGAAAGGCGCACGCCGCGCTGCGGCGATGGAGCGAATAGCCATCGAACGAACCCTCTTTTATTGTTTTTGTTGGCAATTTTCTTTTCCACCACGGCCGGACGAGGCGAACGGGATCGATGCGATCGACCTGCCGAGGTGAAGTCAGCTGGCGGGATAGACCAGACGACGGGGACAGGTTGACCTCAGTGCAGGGCTCTGACTAATCGCTTGTTGGGATGTGACCTATCGGCAATCGCGATACTTGTGGCCAAGCATTGAATAGTGCGGTTGCGATGGTCCGAGGGGGGGGTATGCCCGCGCAAAGGTGCGAAGGCAGCCTGGAAGGTTGATACCGGAAGGGGCGCCGGTAGCCGGTAGTGTTATCTCAGGTGCAGCTTGGTCGTCGAACGGATGAAGATCATGGTCATCACGCTCAGGGGTTCTCTGGATCGTAGTCGTTGACGTGAGAGACCTGGCTGTTCAAGCGTCCAAGCAAGTTAATCAAGGTATCGACTTCGGCTGACGAGAGGCCACTCAGCAAGCGACGCTCTCGTTCAAGCGCAACCATCAAGACCCGGTTGTACAACTGCACACCGCTCTCGGTAAGCGAAACGGTGTAGCGCCTTCCGTCAGCAGGATCTACTTCCGTACGAACTCGCCCTGCCACCTCCAGCGCCTGTAGAGAGCGGCTAACAGCACTTTTGTCGAGGCCGATCACCTGGCAGATACGATTCGCCGTTATCCCGCTTTCCACTGCCAGCATGGACAGCATCCTCCACTCCACAACGCCAATCCCGAAGTGTTTTCGATAGCACTGCGAAGCCCCTGAGGAGAGTTTGTTCGACAGAAAATTCAGCAGCGCGGGCACATAGCGGGCGAGGTCTAGCTGGGGGGCTGAGGACATCGAGAGCACACCTTAAATTGGCCTTGAAGAAAATTAGTTGACACCGCAACCAATTGATCCGAGGATTTACTCAACCGATAGCTGGGGCCAGCCCAGCATGATATGCCGTCACAGCACCTCACAAAAATAATTATCAGGTAGTGCCATGAACACCCGTCACCGAGTCACTTCCCGCGTCCCTGGCTGCAAGCCAGAGCTGCCGCCATTCGCGCCAGGCTGACCTCCTCCCGGTCGATCTTTTACCTGTGATTTTTCAATAGCCACTTGAATGTGGAGGGATGAGTCATGTTTGAAGTCAACGTCAGCCGCAAGGCAATCGAAGCAGAAGGTGTTTGCAGCTTTGAATTGAGCCCCTTGGATGGCGGATCACTTCCGCCATTTGAAGCCGGTGCCCACATCGACGTTCATGTACCAGGCGGGTTCATTCGCCAGTACTCGCTGTGCAATGATCCACGAGAGCGTAATCGCTATCTCATCAGTGTTCTGAGGGAGCCTAGCTCCCGCGGTGGCTCGCAGGCAATGCACTCAGCTGTAGAGCAAGGTCAAACGCTGACGATCAGTGCGCCACGCAATCTGTTCCAGCTCGACCACCGCGCAAAGCGCCACCTGCTGTTTGCCGGGGGCATTGGTATTACCCCAATCCTGGCCATGGCTTATGAGCTTTCGCATCGCAGCCTGGAGTTCGAGCTTCATTACTGCTTCCGCTCCAGCGACCGTGCAGCATTCGTTAACGCACTTGCTCATGCGCCGTTCGCGGACCGCATCACTTTCCATGATGACAGCGGCGTGCAGCAGCAAAAACTGAATGCCGCCGCCATTCTCGATAGGGTCGATCAAGGTTGCCATCTGTATGTGTGCGGCCCCACCGGCTTCATGAACCACATTCTGGAAACCGGCGAGGCTGCCGGCTGGCCGCAAGCGCGCATGCATCGGGAGTTCTTTGCGGGCCAGATCAGTGACCAGGGTTCGAACACGCCCTTCGAGGTAGTGCTCGCCAGGAGCGGTAGAACCTTTGAAATTCCAGTCGACCGCAGCGTATTCGAGGTGTTGGACGACGCTGGAATTGAAGTTCAAACATCCTGCGAACAAGGCGTGTGTGGGACATGCGTGACACGCGTGCTGGAGGGTATCCCGGATCACAGGGATCAATTCATGACCGCCGATGAACACGCCAGGAATGATTGCTTCACGCCGTGCTGCTCCCGGGCAAAGTCACCTCGACTCGTACTTGACCTCTGATCTCTAACCAACACATTCACTGCAACGGAGACTCCTATGACTGCCTCTCCCCTTCAGTCACTCGCCCAGGATATTGCACCCGCCAAGCCTTCCACATTCCCGCTCAATCAATGGTATGTGGCTGCGTTGGGCTGGGAACTCAAGGATCGTCCCTTGGGCCGAACCTTGCTGAACACATCAGTCGTGATGTTCCGCACCGCGGATGGCAAGGTGGCGGCACTCGAAGACCGATGCTGTCACAGGGCACTACCGCTGTCTGATGGAACACTTGAAGCCAGCGGACTTCGCTGCGGCTATCACGGTCTCTTGTTCAATGAAGCCGGTAAATGCATTGAGGTCCCCGGCCAGGAAAAAATACCTAGCAAAGCAAAAGTGGCAGCCTTTCACGTGGTTGAAAAAGACCAGATCGTTTGGATCTGGTTTGGCAGCCCCGAACACCCAGAGCCTATCGATGAACCTCCTGCCTACGATGTTCACACGAATGGGCATTATCTTTTTGAGGGTGACGTGTATCACTACGACGCGCCCTATCAGCTCATACACGACAACTTGATGGATCTGAGCCATTTGGGCTATGTCCACCTACGCACCATTGGCGGCAACGCCAGCGTTCACATGAATGCCCAGATGACGGTAGAAAGCGACGACCATTCGGTTCGCGTTGTTCGACACATGCCTGACTCCGTCCCGCCTCCGACCTATGTCGCCGCCTACCCATTCAAGGGCACTGTCGATCGCTGGCAGGAAATTGAGTTTCATATCAGCCACTTGCGTATTTGGACCGGCGCTGTAGATGCCGGAACCGAGCCCCTGGACAATCCGCAGCGGGGCGGCTTCCACATGCGCGGCTTCCACGGCGTGACCCCGGAAACCGAAACCACTAGCCATTACTTCTGGACCATCGCCACCAACCCGGAAAGCAATCACGAAGAAGTCAAAGCGAAAGTAGTTGAGCAAACCATAATGACATTTGATGAGGACAAAGTTGTTATCGAATCTCAATACAAGAACCTGTGTCGATTCGGTGAACGGCAGATGATTGATATTCATGTTGACGTCGGTGCCAACAGGGCCCGCCGGATCATAGAAAGGCTTTGTCACGCCACCCGCTGAATGCCCAGTGCATTTATATCGTGCGGGTATCAGGCTACGGGGGCGACCGGGATCGTCCCCCATCACCACCTGCTGCAGGTCAGTCGATATTGAGGCCCATCCAGTCACTCAGTTTTGGGGTTGCACTTGAGCACACCATTGCCTCAGTAGCTCGGCAAAAACGGTGGCCGCCTCTGATAATGGCCGGTCTGTCGGAGACGTCAATCCTATCGGAGCACGAAGCAGTGTGCTGCTGAACGGCAATTGCTGAACTAACCCCATGCGTATATCCAGATCGACCACCCCCCGCTGAACAAACCACACCCCATCGAAATCTTGCACATACACTCGCGAGAATGTCTCGCTCAGAGATTCCTGTATTTGAAATCCCTCAACCCCGCCCTTGGATAACAGAAAATTGTCGACGCTGATGCGCACCAAGGTCCCGTGCGGCGAAACGACGAGCGTGTAGGGGCGCAGATCTTCCAAACCAAGATGACGCTGCCGGGTCAATGGGTGGCCACTGCGTACCACAAGCACCAGATCCTCTTCGTAGAGTGCTTCAAACACCACACCTACCATGTCCCGTCCGATCAAGCGGCCCACGATCAAGTCGAGTTCACGCGTTCTCAGCTTGCCCACCAGGTAATCGTAAATACCGGAAGCGACCTGCACCTGAATATGGGGATATCGTTGCCGCATCTGCTCTACGACAGGTGCAAGCATGTAACCAGCAGCAGTCGGTAACGCACCCACTTTCAAAACCTGAGGTGCTTGGGGCACATCTTTCACTTCCTCCATGGCCAGCCGGAAGTTGGCCATGGTCTGAGTGGCATGCTTGCTGAACGCCTCGCCCGCTTGCGTCAGTTGTACCCCTTTTCGCCCACGCACCAGCAACTGGGCGTCCAGTTCCTGCTCAAGCTCCTTGATGCTTTTGGATACCGCCGACAGCGTGATGTGAAGAAGCTTGGCAGCCGTCACAAGGCTGCCAGAGCTAACGACTGCGAGGAACACCCTGAAATGACGAAGACTGATGGGTGATGGCTTCATTCAACACCTCTGTTTATCAACCCACAGGTTAACCAAAGGTGGCTTTTATATCAATTTAATGAACCAGCTGTTTGATTTAGCATCCAGCCACCCCACCACCTCGGGGTGTGATTAAGGTGCTGTATATGACACAACAAAAAACGCCGCGTTTAGGCGTCTCCAGCGCTTCGCTGCCTACGCTTTCCCCCGAACACCTTGTCGAGCACTTAGCGCGGGAAGGCTACCAAGGTGTGGAATGGCGGGTGGCAAATGTCGATAACCTGGATGCTGGGCGCCCATGGGACGCGCGAAGCAATAACCGCTGTACCGTGCCTCCCACTCATCAGGCTATTGATCGCATTTACCGTCACTGCCAGTCGCACGGCCTCGAGATTTTTGGGCTAAGCCCTTACCTGGCTGTCGGGGACATTGAAAATGCGCGTCTCCTCATCGACCTGGCCGCTCAAGCAGGTCAAGCCCGACTTCGACTCTGGGGCCCTGGCTACGAGAATCAGCGTTATGCCGCCGGCTATTCGACTATGCGCCGCTTCCTCGATGACATTGTCCCGCTCGCCGAAAAAGCAGGTATTCAGCTCGCGCTTGAAGTCCACCAACGAACCATCTGCTCTAGCCCTTCGCTTGCGATGCGAATCGCTGAGCACTACCCGGCGCAGCAGCTGGGCATCATTTACGACCTTGGCAACCTCGCAATTGAGGGGCGAGAGGACGTGCAGCTGTCGCTGGATCTGATGGGCGATTACCTCGCTCACGTGCAAGTTAAAAATGTGGCGTACGTTCCGCAGGCCCCTGGCGAGGGCTGGCGCTGGGAATGGTGCCCGCCGGATGAGGGGGTGCTACCGCTTCAATCCATGCTGAAAACGCTCCGAAAAAACGGTTTCGACGACTGGATCTCAATTGAGGATTTTGACTCGAGCCACACCGACGTATCGAAGCTGTCCCGGAACCGGGATCTTGTGCGTCGCTACATGAATATGACCACCGTCGCTTGCGAAACAAGCCCTGAGGTACCGTGCCCATGAATACAACACATGAAAATCGCCGCGTTGCACTCGTCACCGGCGCCGCTGGAGAACTGGGGCGGGCAATCTGCATTCGCTTAGCCAAAGATGGAATGCACATTGCGGCCGTTGATATCGACTTGGAAGCGACTCAGGGCTTCTTGAAACAGCTTCAACTGGCGCCCGACCAATGTGCCGTTGCAGTCCAGGCTGATCTAGGCATCCCCGCGTCGATCCGTGAAATGGTCGAGCAGGTGGGTCAGCAGTTTGGTCGCATCGACGTTGTGGTCAACAACGCTGCCGTTAACCACCGAGGTTCTATCTACGACTTCGACGTCGCGAAGTGGGATCACATGATGGCTGTAAACCTCCGCGCTCCGGCGTTGATTTGCCAGCACGTCGCCCCTTACTGGCAGCGACAAGCAAGTGGTCGAGTAATCAACATGGTGTCGCGATGCTGGGTAGCGGGCGGCCCTCCTGCCTATGTGGCGTGCAAGGCTGGCTTGGTGGGCCTGACACGATCGATGGCTCGAGAATTAGCCGACTACAACGTCACCGTGAATGCCATTGCGCCAGGCCTCTTACCCTCCGCATTCACACTGGATGGACGTGATGCAGAGAGCTTTGAGCGAATGGCGCAGGGGTCTATCAGCAATACACCACTGAAGCGTCTGGCCACGCCAGAGGATATTGCTGGAACTACTTCTTATTTGGCTTCTGGGGACGCCGGATTCGTAACCGCCGAAGTCATTCATGTCTGCGGCGGTAGCCAGCTGGCACCATTTGGCAGCCGCTGAGTTCTCTTGAAAAAACAATTACAAGAAAGGTGTCACCATGCATTCAGATGCCACAAACCACCGGCGCATGGCCCGCAGAGCTGCATTCGGCAGCTTCCTGGGTAGCGTCGTCGAGTACTACGACTTCTTCATTTACGGCTCTGCCGCAGCCTTGGTTTTTAGCACCCTCTTCTTCCCCTCCAATGATCCTATGGCGGGTACGCTTGCTGCGCTTGCCACCTTCGGCGTTGGCTACATAGCGCGCCCAATCGGCGCATTGGTTTGCGGTCACCTGGGCGACAAGTGGGGCCGAAAGCAAGTATTGATGATGACGCTGCTGCTGATGGGTCTCGCTACGTTCACCATCGGCCTTCTGCCAACTTACGCGACAGTGGGTGCGTGGGCACCAGCGCTGTTGGTTTTATGCCGTTTGCTTCAAGGGTTTTCTGCAGGTGGAGAACAGGTGGGGGCCAGCTTGCTGACCATGGAGCATGCTCCGGGTAAAAGTAAAGGGTTCTACACAAGCTGGTTGATCAATGGCGCCTCCATGGGGTCGATCCTCGCCACCTCAGTGTTCATCCCGCTCTCCATGTTGAGTGAAGAGCAGCTTCTGAGCTGGGGATGGCGCATTCCGTTCTTGCTCAGCGCAGTAATGGTCGTGATCACGTGGATTATCCGTCGCGGCGTTGAAGAAAGTCCCGAGTTCAAAGCAAGCAAACCTGCCAGTGACCTTCCGCCTGTCGTCGACCTCATGCGCAACGAACGTCGCGCATTCTTTACTGTATTTTGCTGCGCATTGATCTGTTCGGTTTCCTCCCTTGTGATGATATTTGGCCTCTCCTGGGCAACCAATAACCAAGGGATCGATCGGCCCTCAATGCTGACTGCGATTGCAGCCAGTCAGGCGGTAGCGTTGGTGTGTCAGCCCTTGTTCGGGCTGCTGGGTGACCGAATTGGGCGCAAGACAATCTTCATGGTGGGCGCATTCGCTTGCAGTGCAGGGGTATTCTTCTTCCTGTGGTCAATCACCACTGGAAGCATTGGTCTGATCATCTTCAGCACTGTTGTACTCAAATCTTTGCTTTACAGCGCCCCTAATGCCCTGTGGCCTTCGTTCTATGCAGAGATGTTCAGCATCCGTGTGCGCTATACCGGTGTCGGCTTAGCCACCCAGCTGAGCTTCATCGTTGCCGGTTTCTCACCTAGCCTGTGCTACGCACTCATGTCCAACGGTAGCGATTGGGTCCCGGTCGCGTGCTTCATTGGTGGCCTCGCCTTGATAGCGGCAATCGCAGCCCTGTCATCCAGGCCTGCTGCCCTCGCCGCTTCGGCTCCAACTCACAACCTGCAGGCGCAATCACAGCATTGACCCAGAGGTGCTGGCCTACTCGCACTAGAAGTCCACCCTACCCCGACCCGCCTTGACCGTACTCCGCCTGGCTTTTCCTTCGAGGCGGCGGGTCTTCGAGCCGAGGGTCGGCTTGGTGGGGCGGCGTTTCTTCTCGGTCTTGCCGGCACTGATGATCAACTCGGCAAGACGCGCCAGTGCGTCAGCACGGTTCTGCTCCTGGGTGCGATACTGCTGGCCCTTGATGATCAACACGCCGTCACCGGTGATGCGGCTGTCACGCAGCGCCAGCAGCCGCTCCTTGTAGAACTCGGGCAACGATGAGGCACGTATGTCGAAGCGCAGGTGCACAGCGCTGGACACCTTGTTGACATTCTGCCCACCCGCGCCTTGCGCGCGGATGTATGTCAGTTCGATTTCGGCATCCGGCAGATGCACGTTATTGGAGATGGTTAGCATGACTGGCCCTTGTAGTTGCCCCCATTATCACCGCCTGCGCCGATCTCCCATAGCGTTTGTGATAACACTCAGCGTGGCTGCGATGAGCAAGAATACGCCACTGGCCATAAAGGTAGCCCGGTAACCGGCCCCGTCGTACAGCAAACCGCCCACTGTGGCACCAGCTGTGATCGCCAACTGAATCACCGCAACCATCAAGCCACCACCGGCTTCTGCATTGTGCGGCAGCGCCTTGGCCAACCAGGTGAACCACCCCACGGGCGCACACGTGGCGATCAGCCCCCAAAGGCCGAGCAAAAACGCGACTGGAACCACCCAGGTACCCAATGCGATCACGGCGAATGCGATAGCGCTCATGATCAGCGGTATTCCCACCAAAATCCTGTTCAGGTTTCGGTTAACAAGCGCGCCCACCAACAGGGTGCCTAGCAGACCTGTGACACCAATGACCAACAGCAGGAGCGAGAGCGTGGGCAGGTCGACAAGCGTGACCTTCTCCAGGAAAGGCCGCAGATACGTGAAGAGTGTGAACTGTCCCATGAAGAGGAATGCTACTGCACTCATGCCAAGGGCGATCTTCCAGTCCCCCAGCAAGCGCAGGGGGCCGAAGGCCGATACCTGAGTGCGCTGGCTCGGCATAGCCGGCAGCGTGAAGGCCTGCCAGATCAACGCCAATGCAGCCAACGGCACGACGCAAAAGAACGCCCCTCTCCAGCCAATCAAGCCGCCCAGGTAGCTCCCAACGGGCGCCGCGATTGCCGTGGCCAACGCAGTACCGCCCTGCATCACGGCAATAGCCCGCGCAATAAGTGCCACTGGCGCGATGCGCATCATCACTGCAGTGGACATCGACCAGTAACCGCCAATGGCAATCCCAAGCACGGCGCGCCCTACCATCAATGTCAGGTAGTTCGGGGCAAACGCCACCATCGTGCCGGAAACCAGCATGAGCGCAGTAGTGGCCAACAGCACCGGCTTGCGGTCGATCCCCTGGGTCACGGCTGCCAGCAACAGGCTGGTGATGACAGCAAAGAAACCCGAGATGGAAATGGCCTGCCCGGCTTGGCCTTCAGTCAGTGACAAATCGGACGCGATCGGCGTGAGCAAGCTCACCGGCAGGAACTCTGAAGCCACCAGGGCAAAAGCACATAGTGACATCGCCAGGACAGCGCCCCAGACGTGACGGCTTGAGTGTTGAAGGGGTATTGCTGGGCTGTTCATAGCGGTTCTCGTTGTATCAATTTCAAAGTGCACGGGCCTCAACTGCCGCCAATATTCCTCGCTTAAACCAGCACACCAGTAGAGCAAACGGGTAGTTTTCTTGCCTAAATGTCCAGCCCCTGCTCACCGGACATGGACAGGTGAAGTGACATGAAAGTAATGTTTTGCCATACGATGATCGGAACCCACGCCATGGCCACCAACGCATTAACGCCTTCAAGCACGAACCCAATGGCCACGCTGTGCAGGGTTATCGGCGCGCACGCGCCCACTGCGGGCGATTTCGCGACAAGCATTGCAGACCTGAGCGTCTACCGACGTAACGCCCCAGCCCCCCCCCGATCACCTGCATCGTCGAGCCGAGCATCGTGCTGGTCGTGCAGGGCGCCAAGGAAATGGTCATCGGCAGCGACGTGTTCCCCTACGATACGACTCGCTTCCTGGTCACCTCGCTGAACATACCCGCCAACTCAGCGGTAACGATGGCCAGCGATGCAGCGCCCTGTCTCGGCCTGGTATTCAAGCTCGACCTGCGCACGCTGGCGGAGCTGATCGCGCACGATGGTCGTCTTCCTGTGAACGGTCAGTCCTTCCATACCAGCGCTGGCGTGGGTGAACTGAGCCCGAAATTGTTGGAGAGCTTCGCCCGTCTGATTCAGCTGCTAGAGGAGCCGGATGCGATACCGGTGCTCTGGCCCCTGATTCAACGAGAGATCCACTATCGTTTGCTGTTGAGTAACCAGGCCCCTCTGCTGCGCTATATCGCTTCCGTAGGCAGCAAGGGCCATCGAATTGCCAAAGCCATCGATTGGATGAAGCTGAACTACGCCGCGCCTTTGCGAGTGGACGAGCTGGCCTCCCAGGTGCAGATGGGGCTCTCCACCTTCCATCAGCATTTCCGTCAGCTCACCGCCATGAGCCCGCTGCAGTACCAGAAATGGCTGAGGTTGAACGAGGCGAAACGGTTGATGCTCAACGAAGACCTGGATGCTGCCACCGCTGCCTTCAAGGTCGGCTACGAGAGCCCCTCGCAGTTCAGCCGAGAGTACGGGCGCCAGTTCGGCATGCCGCCCAAACGTGATATCGCAGAACTGCGCCAAAGTGCGGAGAGAACAGCTACCTCCACACCAATCGTGGCGTGACCCTCGACGCTGGATAAGCCGCCCAAGCTGCGATACTACAAGTACCGATTAGCAACCCTTGAGCAAAGCATTAACGTTCAACGTCAACGCTTCAAGCGTGAACGGTTTCGTCAGCACAGCCGTGTTGGGCTCTAGCTGGGCATTGTCCAAAACGTGCGGCTGCGCATACCCCGTCATGAACAAGACCGGAAGCCCCGACCGAGTACAGCGGCCGGCATCGGCCATCTGCCTGCCGTCAATGCCTCCTGGTAGGCCAATGTCGGTCACCAGCAAATCGATGCGGGTATCCGAACGCAGTAATTGAAGGCCCGCTAGACTGTCGGCGGCCTCAATGACGATATAGCCGCAGTTCCCCAGCGCTTCACTCACAAACATGCGGACGGAGGGCTCATCATCGACGACCAGTACCGTCTCGCCTGGCAAGGCCATTGGCGATTCAGGCAAGGACTCTGCGCGAGGTGCAGCTTCGACGCTGGCTGCAAGGCTGGGTAATTGAAGGAATACCCGGGTTCCTCGCCCCTCTTCCGACTCGATCCTGACCTGCCCGCCCGATTGTTTGGCAAAGCCATAAATCATGGACAGCCCAAGCCCGGTGCCCGCCCCTACGGGTTTGGTCGTGAAGAACGGCTCAAATACTCGAGTGAGCGTTTCGGTACTCATGCCGAGACCGTCGTCGGCGACACAGATTGTGAAGTAGGTTCCAGGCTCCAATTCCGGATCCAGCTCGGCCCCTTGCACCAGCTCCTCGTTGTAGGTCTTGATGGCGATTGACCCTCCGCCTTTCAACGCGTCACGCGCGTTGATGCACAAGTTCAGCAGCGCGTTCTCCACTTGGGCCGGGTCTACCAGGCAGGTACTCGATGCCGCATGGAGCTCCACCTTGAGTTGAATGGCTGGCCCTACTGTCCGACTTATTAGCTCCTCCATATCGCTGATGAGCGTGTTCACATTGGTATGAACAGGCATCAGTGTCTGGCGGCGAGAGAACGCTAGCAGCCGGTGAGTGAGTGAGGCCGCCCTATGCGCCGCACCGTGGGCCACTGTCAGGTAGCGCTCTACATCAGCTATGCGTCCCTGCTTCAAGCGGAGCTTGATCAAATCAAGGCTCCCCGTGATGCCCGCCAGCAGATTGTTGAAGTCGTGTGCGATGCCTCCGGTCAATTGACCGACCGCTTCCATTTTTTGCGATTGACGCAGCGCTGCTTGCGCCGCTTCTCGCTCGGCCACAGCTTCTTCAACCCTCGCTTCCAAGGTGCGGTTGAGCTCAAGCAGCTCCGCCTCGGCATTTCTTCGCGCAGTTACATCAATGGATGAGCCGATCAGCCCCATGACCTCGCCTGCTTCATCGCACAGTGGCGCTTTGACCGAAAGCCAGTAGGTGGCTGTGCCATCCGGCATGTCGACACGCTCTTCGATCTGAACGGCCTGCCCGCCCTGCATGATGTGCCGATCGGTTTCCATTATCTGGCGTGCCTGGGCTTTGTCTTCCAAAAACTCCAAGTCGGTTTTGCCCAGGTAGAGCTCCGGTGGCTTGCCAACCAGTTGGGTGACACCATCGTTGGCAACGATCAGCCGCCCCGCTAAATCTTTTGCGTAGACAACACCCGGAACAGCAGCAGTGAAGGTACGAAGCAACGCTGACATCCTGTCGCGCTCAGCCTCTGCTGAGCGGCGTGACTCAATGTCCATGAGAACGCCAGGGAACCGAACAGCGCGACCTTCATCGTCAAGCTCAGCTCTACCATTAGCCTCAATCCAACGGTAGTTGCCATCATGCTGTCTGACGCGGTATTCACACCGGTAGGCCCCCCCGCGGGTCATCGCCTCTTCGATATCGGCAGAGACACGTTCACGATCGTCAGGATGAATAGAGGCGAAGGCTTCCTCAATCGGGATACCCGCCATGCATTTATCTGCTGGAAGTCCAAAAGATCGCGAGAATCGCTCATCCGCAGTCACTTGGTTATCAAGGATGTTCCACACCCACGTTCCAACGATCGCGCCAGCATCGAGCGCCAACTGCAGGCGCTCCAAAACGCTCGTCGGAAACGCGGACTCCTGATGGGGTGATGCGGGAGCATCCAAGTCTCCTGAAGAGCCGGCGCCTTCGCGATCCATAAATTGCCTCTTTCTTACGCTTATGAGCGACTTTCCACTGGAGGCGATTCTAAAGCGTGATGCCGAGCGATAGCGAGCACAGCGCTTCGCCTTTTGGAAGCGCACTCGCGCGGAGTACATTTGTACTCTACGCGGAATATCTCATTTAGCGCTTACACCGGAACGGCTGAGGCATGCTTGCCTCATACCTCAAAAGTCACGCGCCAGCACGCCCGCTACCTGTGCGTGGCAGGCATCAGGAAGGCCAGCACGTAAACCTAGCCCAGCTCGCGTTTGAGTTGTTCTTGATCGAGAACACCTTCCCAGCGAGCCACAAACAGTGCGGCGACACCGTTACCAATCACATTGATCAGTGCACCGCCTTCAAAGATGAACCGGTAGACGCCCAGCACCAACACCAGGCCGGCAGCGGGAATGACGTCGATGGAGCCAAGCGTCGCAGCCAGCGTGATAAACGCGCCCCCGGTCACGCTCGCTGCACCCTTGGAAGTCAGCAGCAGGATGAGCAGCAGCGTTATCTGGTGATAGAGCGATACATCGATATCCAGGGCTTGGGCGATAAAGATGGCCAGCACCGTCATGTTGATGCAGCTACCGTCCAGGTTGAAGCAATAGCCTGACGGCACCACCAGGCCCACCGTGGACTTCTCGCAGCCAAGCTTCTCAAGCTTGGTCATGAGTCGCGGCAGCGCTTGACTGACGCAGCAGTAGCGAACGGACCATGCGAACGCTGTATGTAGGGGTTGCAGGTGAGACCCAGCTATCGCCTGAGGCGGCCAAGCTGTTCGAGTATCTCGCGGGTAGAGAAAACGACCTGTAATTTGCGCAATGACGCCCGCACGATTCAAAGAAAAACCTGGGCTGAGATGCCCATCAACAATACCCGCACACCGCACAACAGTTCGATAATCGCACAAAATCCGCTCCCATCTCTCTACTTGTGCCCAATCTTGCGGCACGCTATCGGCAGTCAGCAAACATTTCCTAGGCGCTGACTGGCCCAGTCGCTTCGAAGCGCGCCGGCCAGGTCGACAATCCCTACTCCAGGAAAAACCAGGAGCTCGCTTTGATCAATAAAACGTTTGAGTCCATCGCCAGCGCGGTGGAAGGCATCACCGACGGTTCGACCATCATGGTCGGTGGCTTCGGCACTGCCGGTATGCCGTCTGAGCTGATTGATGCTCTGATCGCAACCGGTACCCGCGACCTGACCATCATCAGCAACAACGCCGGCAACGGTGAGGTCGGCCTGGCCGCGCTGCTCAAGGCGGGCAGCGTGCGCAAGGTGGTCTGCTCGTTCCCGCGCCAGTCCGACTCCTATGTCTTCGACGAACTGTTCCGGGCCGGCAAGATCGAACTCGAAGTGGTACCACAAGGCAACCTGGCCGAGCGTATCCGCGCCGCGGGCTCGGGCATCGGTGCGTTCTTCTCGCCGACCGGCTACGGCACCCTCCTGGCCGAAGGCAAAGAAACCCGTGAGATCGACGGCCGCCAGTACGTCCTGGAAATGCCGCTGCACGCTGACTTCGCGCTGATCAAGGCGCACAAGGGTGACCGTTGGGGCAACCTGGTTTACCGCAAGGCCGCTCGCAACTTCGGCCCGATCATGGCCATGGCCGCTAAAACCGCCATTGCCCAGGTCGACCAGATTGTCGAACTCGGTGAACTGGACCCGGAACACATCATCACCCCGGGTATCTTCGTCCAGCGCGTGGTCGCCGTCACCGGCGCTGCCGCTTCTTCGATCGCCAACGCTGTCTGAGGCCTGCCATGACCATCACCAAAAAGCTCTCCCGCACCGAGATGGCCCAGCGCGTGGCCGCAGACATTCAGGAAGGCGCCTACGTCAACCTGGGCATCGGCGCACCGACCATGGTGGCCAACTACCTGGGCGACAAGGAAGTGTTCCTGCACAGCGAGAACGGCCTGCTGGGCATGGGCCCAAGCCCCGCGCCGGGCGAAGAAGACGATGACCTGATCAACGCCGGCAAGCAGCACGTGACCCTGCTCACCGGGGGTGCCTTCTTCCACCACGCCGACTCGTTCTCGATGATGCGTGGCGGCCACCTGGACATCGCCGTACTGGGCGCCTTCCAAGTGTCGGCCAAAGGTGACCTGGCCAACTGGCACACCGGCGCCGAAGGCTCGATCCCGGCCGTAGGCGGCGCGATGGACCTGGCCACCGGCGCCCGCCAGGTGTTCGTGATGATGGACCACCTGACCAAGTCCGGCGAAAGCAAGATCGTGCCCGAGTGCACCTATCCGCTGACTGGCATTGGGTGCGTCAGCCGCATCTACACCGACCTGGCCGTGCTGGACGTGACGTCCGACGGGCTGAAAGTGGTCGAGATCTGCGCCGACATCGACTTCGACGAGTTGCAGAAGCTCAGTGGCGTACCGCTGATCAAGTAACCCGCGCAAAGCTTAGGTATCCGCCTGCCGGCGAATGGGCCTAAAAGGTCGCATCGCCGCCAAGGCGGATCTGCTTGGGCCGTCAGGACGTCTGAAACGCCAACAGCGCCTGTTCCAGTTCATCGATAGCAGTTTCAATCTTGCCTACGGCGTCCGCCATCTGCCCGAAAGTCACCTGCGGGTCCGCGCACACAACCTCTAAGCGCTGACAGCATTCGACTAATTGCTCCCCCTTGACCACCCTCGCGGCACCTTTGATTCGATGCGCGTACTCTCGCAACCGGTCGGTATCCCGTTCACCTAGCAAGGTGTGCAAGGTCTTGCAGTCTTTACGATTGTTATGGATCAGTTCGTCCAGTATCTGGCGAAACTTCACCGGCTCACTGCTAATCAACAGCTCCAACGGCCCGAGATCAAGCAGCTTTTTCGACTCAGTGGGTGCAAGCAGTGGCGCTGGCGGGCAATGCTCTAGCACAACAGTATCGAATGCCGCCTCTGGCCCAAGTGCCAGCAGGCGCGCATCGAGGTCATCCAACCCCAGCGGCTTGATCAGGCACTCGTTCATGCCGGCTTGAATACACAATTCGATCTCTTCGGGCTGGGCATCGGCTGTCAGGCCGATGATCACCGACGCCTCCCCGCCTCGCGCCTGTTCCGCCTTACGGATCGCCCGAGCAAGGTCGACGCCGCTCATCACCGGCATATGGCAGTCGGTGATGATGATATCGAAGGGCTGATCACGCCAACGCTCGTAAGCCACCTGGCCATTTTCAGCCTCACTGACGTCATGGCCTAGAAAATTAAGTTGCTCGTGCAGCACCTGGCGGTTGATCCGATGATCATCCACTATCAGCACTTGCAATCGCTGCCGAGGCCTTGCCGGGATCAGCCCAGGTACGTGCCGCGTGGCGATGTACTCAAGGACCTGCAGGCGCATTTCGACATCCACCCGGGTGCCGCGCCCCAGGGTGCTGGTCAGCACCACCCTGCCCCCCATCATTTCGCACAACGACCGACAGATCACCAGGCCCAGGCCGGTCCCTTCAGTCTGTTGCACATTGCGTTGCGCCTGGACAAAGGGCGTGAACAGGCGCTGCTGATCGGCCAGGCTGATGCCCACGCCGGTGTCTTCGACGCTGAGGTGGACATTGAGCAGGCTGGCATTGACTTGCAGCCCGGCAATACTGACCTTGATCGAGCCTTCTTCGGTGAACTTGATGGCATTGCTGATCAGGTTGGAGAGGATCTGCTTGAAGCGAAGTGCATCGACCAGCACATCGCAGTTGATGCTCGAATCAATGTCGAGGATCAGGTTCAGGCGTTTTTGCCTGGCCAGCCCCTCGAACACCCTGGCTACCGATTCAACCAGCTCACGCAAGTTTGCACGCTTGGGCGACAGGCTTAGGCGCCCCGACTCGATGCGGGCGATGTCGAGGATATCGCCGATCAGCTCCAACAGGCTCTTGGCCGAGGTGTGAGCGATTTCAATGCTGGCACGGTCGATCGGCTGGCTTTCGGCGCGTTTGAGCGCAAGCTCAAGGATGCCGATCACGGCGTTCATGGGCGTGCGGATTTCATGACTCATGGTGGCCAGGAAGCTGGTCTTGGCGCGGCTGGCGTCGTCTGAAAGCGCCTTCGCTTCTTGCAGCTGCGCTACCAGCTGGCGGTGTTCTGTGATGTCCAGCCAACCACAGATCACGCCCTTGATTTCACCTTTGGAGTCCTGGAAGGGTTGCACCCAATGGTTGATCCACGCCTCCCTGCCCTGGAGCTGCACGGCATGTACCGACTCAATCGTCCGCCCTTCGCGCATGGCCTGAAAGTAGTTGCGGTGAAAGTCCGGGAGGCTCTCGAAGTTCTCCTTAGGTAATTGACGGACGGTTTTATTCAGCACCGCTTCGGCACTCAGGCCAACGCTTTTGAGGTAGCTACGGTTGCACGACAGCATCCGCCCCTTGGTATCACGGACGTAAAGCGGCGGCGGCATGCAGTCGGTCAGGGTTTCGACAAACTGCAACTGATCGTTGAGCATCCGCTCGGCCTTGAGCCGGGCCTTGATCTGCCTGCGCAGGTAAAACACCCATACCAGCGAAAGCAACAGCAACAGCGCTGCAGCGGCGACAATTTCAGTGATCAGGCGCTCATAATCGACCCAGGTCTGACCGCTCATACCCGGTGGCGAACGCCAGCGGTTGGAAATCGCATTGAGCTCGTCCGGTGCAATGCTCTGCAAGACAGTGTCGATGATCGACTGCAGCTCCACATCACTGCGGCGCATGGCGAAATTGACCGTCGCCGGGCCAACATCGAGTATCTCGTTGATGGCCAGTTTGTCGCGAAACAAACGCTCGATGTAATAGCGCGCCGCAGGCAACGACACCATGGCGGCATCGGCTTCGCCCTCGTAGAGCAGGTTCATCGAGTCCAGCGAGCCCCCCGCCTCCACCACACGGGCTTCGGGGTAACGCTTGCGCAGTTGCTCGATGGCCACATGGCCTGTGGGCACCGCAACACGCTTGTCGACCAGGTTGCCCAGCTTGCCTTGTTGATCAGTGCTGCTCAGCAACACAAACGGGCTGTTGAGCAGTGGCCGGGAAAAGCGCAGGTACTCTTCGCGCTCGGAACTTGCCGTCATCAACGCCAGGTCTGCCTTGCCCTTTTGCACGGCGTCGATGATCTGCGGGAAGCCGCCACTGCGTGAAACCACTTCAAAATGCAGGCCGGTACTGAGGGTGACCACTTCGAGGATATCGGCGATCCCGCCGGAAAACACCCCGCTCGCATCAAAATACGCGCCGGGCGCCAGGTCATCATTGATCACCAGGCGTATCACCGGATGCCGCTGGATCCAGCGTGCCTGCTCTACGGTGAGGTCGATCGGCGCGTCACTGGGGATGTAACTATTGCCTACCCATCGCTTGGCCAAATTGCGCAACTGAGCTTCGCCGATGGAGGTAAGGGCCACATTGAGCAGCCGCTGCAAACGCGTGTTGTCGACCTGCAGGGCATAGCTGTAGTCGCCTCCGCGTACGTCGGAAAACCGCTCGAAACGGACGAAGTTATAAAATGAACGATTGATCAGGTAGTAGGCGCTGTACAGGTCGTCCAGATAAACATCGGCCTGCCCGAACGCAGCAGCGGCAATCGCCTTATCGTGGTCGGCGTACACCCGGAAATCCGCCCTCGGGTAGTGTTGCTTGAGCTCAGCGCTGTGTTCGTGGGTAATCGCTACACGCAAGCCGGCAAGGTCGACCGGGGAATGCCGGGGTTCGGCACTGCGCTTGAACACCGCCAGCCGGTCCTGGGCGTAAGGAATGCTCAGTAGCAGGTCCGGCCGCGGCGCAGTGCTGCCATGCATACTGATCACGTCGACGCTACCGGCCTGCACTGCTTTGAGCGCGTCCTGCTCACTGGCAAAGGGCACGACTTTCACCTGCAAACCCAACAGCTGCGCGACCAATGCGGTTGCGTCGGCGCTGATGCCCTCGTACAGGTTGTCTTGGGCGTTGACCGAAAACGGCGCGGCTTCGGTTGCAGACACGCCAACCTTGAGCTCGGCCTTGTGCCGCAGCCAATGCCAGTCCTCGGTCGAAATCGCCATGTCGTGACGGTCGATACGCAGTTGGCTAGCCAGCACCTGCGGGGCCAGCGGTAAGGAGGCGGCCAGCAGCGGCGCACTGCTCAACAGCAGGCCGATGGAAAGGCAGAGGGAACGTAGAAGCATACGAGATAAACAACCGAAAATGCCTGGGGATCGCCGCCAGGAGCGGCGCAATAATAGTTCAAAGCCGGAACAGTCGCTCGTTCATGCAGGCCAGGCTCACAACTTCTGCTGCGTGCAGAAGTCGATAAAGTGACTTTCCGGCATCGGCCGGGCAAACAGAAAACCCTGAGCAAGGGTGGCGCCCAACTCAATCAGCCGGGCCTGTTGCTCGACGGTCTCTACACCTTCGATGACCAGCGAGATACCTAACGCCTGAGCCAGCGCCACCGAGCAGCTGATGATCGCAGCGCTTTTGGGCTGGTTTTGCATCTTGCGCACGAACGCCCGGTCAAGCTTGATCTCACTGAATGGCAGATCGCTGAGCCGATCCAGCGAAGAATATCCGGCACCAAAATCGTCCATCGCCAAACCACAGCCGAGCATCCGCAGCCGCACGAGGTTCTCCAGGCTTCTGGCGGGTGCACTGATCAGGCCAGACTCGGTGATTTCAAACATCACGCTGGCCGCAGGCACTTGCGAACGCCTGATCAGCAAGGTGATGCGCTCGGTCAGCGCGGCACAGGCCAACTGTGCCGGGTGCAGGTTGAACGCCAGGTTGATCCCCTGCCCCTGGGCTGCCAGCCTTCGCTGAAAGGCAAGGCCCTGCTCGAACAGCTGCCAGAACAGGCGGTTGATCAGGTTGTGCTCTTCCATCACCGGTAAAAAATGAGCGGGCGCCAGCACACCCCACTGAGGGTGGGTCCAGCGTGCAAGCACTTCTGCGCCAACCAGTGACTGGCCTTGGAGGGTAACTTTGGGTTGGTAGTACGCCTCGAACTCACCATTGTCCAGGCCCTGTTGCACGTCACCCAGGGTCGGGAGCTCGGCAGGCGATAACAACCTGGGGACGGCGCTGCAATGTTCCCGGTAGCGTTTGACCACCTGGCTGAAACCGTCCAGGTTGAATGGCTTGCCCAGATCGCCTAAAAAAGTCAGGCCCAGGCACTGGATCATGGCGACCGTGGCCTGCCGCAGCGCCGGGTCCAGCTCGCTGCAGAGCACCACTGCACCAATCTTGCCGCTGCAACTGGCTTGGCGAAGAAACGCCAGGCCGTCCATGCCGGCCATTTTCAAATCACACAGCACAATGTCCACTGCGTCGCAGTTGGACAGCACAGCCACGGCCTCATGGCCGTCCGCCGCTTGCAGAATGGGCCCCGGCAACACTTTTTGCAGTGCTGTCACGGTGACCAGGCGTTGAAAGGGTTCATCCTCCAGCACCAGAACAGTCAAGTCTTGCATCGCAGGTCTACACGCACGCCATTGAAGGAAGCACAGTCTGCGAGGCGCACCGCCAACACCTCCATGGGAAATTTCCTCTCATCCATCGGAAATTTCCTAAGCAACTACAGCTCTGTCCTACACAGCCAATGGTGTTAACCTGTTAGTGGCTAATCGATACCGTTCTGTAACAAGCGCGTTCTCAAGGTAAAATCACACTATGCACAGCGTTCTGATAGTTGACGATCATCCAGTCATTCGACTTGCCGTCCGGGTGCTGCTGGAAAAGCACGGCATGCGTGTGGTGGGCGAAGCGGACAATGGCCTGGATGCGGTTCAGCTTGTACGCGAACTCAACCCGCAGGTGGTCATTCTCGATATTGGTATTCCCAAATTGGACGGGTTTACCGTTATTTCCAAGATCAAAATGCTGAATGTACGTAGCAAGGTACTCATCCTGACTTCGCAGCCCGCCGATTCGGTATGCCGACGCTGTATTCAGTTAGGTGCGCGCGGTTTCGTCAACAAGGAAGAAGACTTGGGCAGCTTGATCACCGCGATCAAATCGGTGGATGCCGGCTATACGTTCTTTCCTTCGCTGACGTTTGACAGTGTCAACCCTGCAGAGCAACTTTCGGAGTTGGAGCAGATTCGTTCACTGACCGACCGGGAAGTGACGGTCTTGCAATACTTGGCGCAGGGCTACTCCAACAAACAGATTGGCGACATGCTGTTTCTGAGCAATAAAACCGTGAGCACCTACAAAACACGGCTGCTACAAAAGCTGGGCGCTGCGTCGCTGGTTGACCTGGCTGAGTTTGCCAAGCGCAATGCATTGACGCCGTGAACGGTCTTTAAAGGCGTGTAGGAATTTTCCTACGCCTTCGTCGGCAACGTCCTACTCACTTCTTCCCTCCCCGCCCCTAGGCTTACTCCAGCTCAACGGTACACAGATACCCGAGCAGCGAGAGTGTTCGATTGAGTCTTCTTCAATCACTTCAATGTAAAACTAGGAGTAGTACATGAAAGTTAGTACGTTGGCTGGCGCAATTATGGCGGCGACCTTGGCAGCCACTTCGGCAGTCAGTTTTGCCAAGGATGAGGGCCACGGTGTCATTACCTTCAAGGGCGCGATTATCGATGCACCGTGCTCCATCGCTCAAGACTCGGCCTACCAAACTGTCCCGATGGATGAAATCTCCAACGTTTCCCTGAAAAACGGCGGTAAATCCAGCCCGAAAACCTTCAAGATCGAACTGCGCGGCTGTGAACTGGGCGCCCTCAAGTCGGCCACTGCAACCTTCACCGGTTCGCCTGCTTCCAACCCAGACCTGCTGGCAATCAAAGGGACTGCCCAAGGCGCCAGCCTGGCCATCGCCAGCCACACCGGCGAGCTGATCAAGCTGGGCGACGCTTCGCCTGCGCAGACGCTGTCCAATGGCGACACCTACCTGGAATTCCAAGCCTACCTGCAGGGTGACATGGTTGCCGCACAGGGTGGCGGCGCAGCCACCGCGGCCGAAATCGTACCAGGCAACTTCGAGACATTCGCCAACTTCACCCTCGCTTATCAGTAACGTCATTCGTCACTGAAGTGCCCCGCAGTACGCGCTCACTGCGTGCTGCGGGGAAGCTTGCGGAGGTTTAGATGATTCGCTCAACCACACTGCTGCTACTGGTCCTTTTACCCCTTGGCCCACCCGTCTGCGCGGCTGATGCACTCAAGGGGCGAGTACAAATGGCCGGGAGCATCGTCGACAGCGCCTGCTCCATCCGTGTGGGAAGCGACCGTCAGACAGTTGCGTTCAAACCCATGGCACTGAATGGATTGCTCAACGGTGATCCGTCTTCGCAGCAGTTCTTGACCGTCTATGTTACCGACTGTATTGCATCGGAAAAATCTAACGATACTGATACGTCCCAGCGTTTCAGGCTGACATTCGACGGCCAAGCGTATGGTAAATACTTCGCCATTGAGGGCGTCGCAAAAGGTATTGCGCTGCAAATAAAAGATGACCAAGGCAAGTTGGTATCGCCCGGCATGTTACTCGAGCACAGCCCTATATCTGCCGACCAGTTGCTGCTCAATTATTCTTTGACGCTCGTCGGTAGCGGACATGCACTGGAAGCAGGCGATTATCACGCCACCCTCAAGCTGAACATTCAGCACTTCTGAACTGCACTGCATTAGCGCAGTTTCCGCTCAAGGATTTAGTCACGTGGATCACCGTAAGGTATTGGCTACCACGGCGTTGTGCTGTATCGCGGCGTGGGCAAGTGCAGCCGAAGAATTCCAATTCAACACCGATGTACTGGACCTCAAGGATCGCGAAAACCTTGATCTTGGGGTGTTTGCTTCGGCCAACTTCATCATGCCCGGCCAATACAGCCTGATGGTGCACGTGAACCGCGATACATTGACGGAGTTTGCCGTCGACTATCTCCCGGCCGAAGACGATCCGAAAAGCAGCGTCGCCTGTCTTTCGCCGGCGTTGGTCAATGAGCTGGGCTTGAAAGAGCAGGTTATCAAGTCCCTGATCTGGTGGCACGGTGGCGCCTGTCTGGACCTGGCCAGCGTTCGCGGCCTGCAGGCCCGTGGCAACTTGGGCACTTCGGCGCTGTACGTGAGCATTCCCCAGGATCAGCTGGAATACACCGCACCGAACTGGGACCCACCGTCGCGCTGGGACGAAGGTATTTCCGGGGTGCTGTTCGATTACAACTTGAACGCTCAGACCACCGAGCGTACGCACGGCAAAGGCCGCAGCGACACCCTAAGCGGCAACGGAACCGCCGGGCTCAACCTGGGCGCCTGGCGCTTGCGTGGCGACTGGCAGACCCAGATGCAACGCAGTGACGACCAGCCGTCACAAAATCAGTTCGCCTGGAGCCGCTTCTATGCGCTACGCGCCGTGCCCTCGCTGCGCTCGAACCTGATCGTCGGCGAAGACTACCTGAACTCCAACCTGTTCGGCAGTTTTCGCTACACCGGCGTCAATCTCAGCAGCAACGACAACATGCTACCCCCCAACCTCCGGGGTTATGCCCCGGAGGTCAGCGGTGTGGCCCGCACCAACGCGCGCGTAGTTATTCGCCAGCAAGGCCGTGTGCTCTATGACACTCAGGTGCCACCAGGGGCGTTTCGCATTCAGGACCTCAACGATGCGGTCTCTGGCCAGCTGGACGTGCGCGTCGAAGAACAGGATGGCAGCGTTCAGGAGTTCCAGATGGACACCGCCAGCATCCCCTATCTGACTCGCCCAGGCACGGTGCGCTACAAGTTGGCCACCGGCAAGCCGTCTGACTGGGAACATCAGCTTGATGGCCCCGCGTTCGCCACGGGTGAGTTTTCCTGGGGTGTGAGCAACGGCTGGTCGCTGTATGGCGGCAGCCTCGGCGCCAAGGATTATGGATCGCTCGCCGTGGGTGTGGGCCGTGACCTGATGGCATTCGGGGCGCTCTCGTTCGACGTCACCCAATCGCGGGCCACGCTTGCGGAGCGCGACACACTCAGCGGCAAGTCCTACCGTGCCAGCTATTCCAAGCGCTTCGACGAGTACGACAGCCAGATCACCTTTGCCGGCTACCGGTTCTCTGAAGAGAACTACATGAGCATGAACGAATTCATCGAGACCCGGCGGAGCAGCCGGCCGTTGAACCAGAGCAAGGAGCTGTACACCGCCACAGTGAGCAAGCAATTTCGCGATTCGGCGCTCAGCGTGTACTTCAACTACAACCACCAGACTTACTGGAACAGCCAGGCGAGTGACCGCTATAGCCTGTCGTTGTCGCGCTATTTCGATGTCGGTGGCTTGAAGAACCTCAGCCTGTCGCTGACGGCTTACCAGAACAAGGGCAACGGCACCTCCGATGACGGGGCCTACCTGTCGGTCAACATCCCCTGGGACAGCACCGGCTCGTTCAGCTACAGCTCGTCGGTCAACCGCGGCGACACCGCCCATAGCCTGAGCTATTACGACCGTATCGATGCACGCAACCACTACATGCTCAGCGCGGGTAAGTCTTCCAGCGGCGAAATGGCCAGCGGTTTTCTGTCCCATGACGGGGATGCGGCTCAGCTAGTGGCCAGCGCCAGCTACCAGGCCGGTGAGTACAGCTCGGCCGGGCTGTCCCTGCAAGGCGGCGCCACGCTGACCGGCGAAGGTGCGGCCCTGCATCGCAGCAACATCATGGGCGGCACGCGGCTGCTGGTCGATACCCAGGGGGTTGCCGACGTACCGGTGCGCGGCAACGGCGGCATAACCCGCACCAACCGTTTCGGCAAGGCGGTGGTGACCGACGTCAACAGCTACTACCGCAATCAGGCCAGCATCGTGCTGGACGACTTGGCCGACGATGTCGAAGCCACCCAGTCAATTACCCAGGCAACCCTGACCGAAGGCGCAATTGGCTACCGCCGTTTCGATGTCATCGCCGGCCACAAGGCCATGGTCATGATTCGCATGGCCAATCACCGCGCGCCGCCCTTTGGCGCCAGCGCACGCAACAGCCGCGGCCAGGAGACCGGCATTGTGGGCGAAGAAGGATCGACTTACCTGAGCGGCATGAAGCCGGGCGAAACCATGTCGCTGCATTGGGACGGCAGCGCACGCTGCCATTTCACCCTGCCCGACCCGGTGGTATCGCCTGAACGGCAACTGGAGCTGCTGTGCCAGCCCGTCAGCGACGCGGACGACTCTGCCGCTTAATCTATCTGCAATAGGTACATCTATGAACACCTGCTTGAAACGCAACACCCTGACCCTGCTCGCGCTGTTGGGCACCTGCGCGGCGCAAACCAGCCTGGCGGCAGTGTCGCTGGACCGTACACGCGTCATTTTTACCGGCGGCGAAAAATCGGTCAGCCTCAGCGTCAGCAATCAGAACACCCAATTGCCCTACCTGGCACAAGCGTGGATCGAGAACGAACAGGCCGAGAAAATCACCAGCCCTCTGGTGGTGGTGCCCCCCATCCAGCGCCTGGAAGCCGGGGGTAACAGCCAGGTAAAAATCCAAGGCCTGCCTGAACTGGGCCTGCTGCCCCAGGACCGCGAATCGTTGTTCTACTTCAACCTGCGCGAGATTCCGCCACGCAGCGATCAGCCCAACACCTTGCAAATTGCCCTGCAAACGCGGGTGAAGCTGTTCTATCGACCGGCGGCGATCGCCCCAAGGGCCGGTGTCAACGAAGCCCCCTGGCAGGAAAAACTGACCCTGACGCGCCAGAACGGCCGCTATCAGGTGAACAACCCGACGCCCTACTACGTCACCCTGATCGATGCCACACCCAACCTCAAGGCAGCCAGCGCGATCGACTTCAAACCCCTGATGATCGCCCCCAGGGGCCAGCTCGACCTGGGCGTAAGCAGCAAGGCGCTGGGCGACAAGCCAGTGCTGACTTACGTCAACGACTTTGGCGGCCGCCCGCAACTGCAGTTCAGCTGCGCAGCAGACACCTGTAGCGCCAGCCCCGTAGCCAGCAAACGCTGACACCCGACGACCTATTCCAGTGAGGGCAAATCATGAAGCCTGGACTCCCTATCTGTCTTGCTGCCTGGCTCTGTACGGCCAGTGTCTTGACTCATGCCGCCGGCAACCTTGCGCAGACGGCCGAGTTCCAGGTCACCGGTACCTTGCTAGAAAGCGCCTGCTACCTGGACCCCAGCTCGGCCTATCAGACCTTGTCTGTGGGTGATTTGAGCACTGCCCACCTGTTGCGCATTGGCGATCAGGGTGCGCCTGTAGCCCTGCATCTCAAACTGCAAGGCTGTGTACGCGTCAACGGCGGCCGCCAGGATGAGCAGCAAGGCACTCTGGTCTGGAGCGCCATCGAACCGGTGGCCGCGCTGGCCTTCAACGCCGTCGCCGATGCCGATACGCCCGCACTGATCAGGGTGATCGGCGCCGAGGGTTTTGGCCTGCGCCTGCTCGATGTCCAGGGCAACGATGTACGCCTGGGCCGTACCGCGCCGGCGTGGTTCGTCTCACCGGGTGACAACCAACTGACGTACTACCTTCGCCCTGAGCGCACAGCGGCCCCTTTGCGCCCTGGCGCCTTCCGCGCCAGCCTCAATGTGAACCTGGCGTATGACTGAGGGCCCAGCAATGACCGTCGCACGTACTGTATTGCTGGCCATGCTGTTGGGCTGTGCACCCATAAGCCACGCTGAAGAGCAGATGGTGGTAACGATCGAGGGCGTCGTCTATGCGGCGATCCCGTGCGTGATCAATAAAAACGCGCCCATCACTGGCCCCTTTGGCGATGTGCAGACCGCCGGCATCGATGGCACGTACAAGACCATCACCCTGGACTACTCGCTCGACTGCAGCCGCTCGGCAACCAATGAGTTACGTATTCAGGTACGCGGCACCCCGGCTTTCGATCCTGAACTGTTGGTGGTACGCGGTTACGACAACCTCGGCATCGCCCTGAAAAAAGACGGTGCGCCGCTTGCGCTCAACACCTGGGCTGACTTCGACACCCGCAAACAGCCGGTGCTGCAAGCCGTTCTGGTCAAGCGCGAAAACAGTGAGGTTCAAGCGGGCAAATTGAATGCCAGCGCAACCCTGGTGGTGGATTATCGATGAACACCTTGCACCGCACCTTGGCACTACTGTCGATTGCCACCCTGCCCCTACTGTGTGTTGGCGCAGACAACCTGCAGTTCACCGGCAACCTGCTGGCGCCGCCCGGTTGCACCGTCAGCGACAAGGGCGGACGTATCGACGTGCGCTTCGAGCGCAATATTGCCGTCAACCGCATCGATGGCGAACGCTACCGTCAGGCGATTCCCTATCAGATCGATTGCCCGGGGGCAGCCGCTGCCGGCATCACGTGGCACATGCGCTTGACCCTCCAAGGAGATAACGCCCATTTCGATCCTGCCGCGCTCAAGACCTCGGTAACCGACTTGGGCATCAAGGTACTGCTCGGCGGCAAGGCACTGATTCCCAACCAGCCCCGAGATATCGATGTGAATGCATCGACTCCACCCATGCTGGAGGCCGTGCGCGGTGAAGCTTACCGGCGCGGAGTTACCCAGCACCGACTTTACCGCGTCGGCGCTATTGATGGCCGAACTCTACTAGGAGGTTCCATGGGCAAATGGGCCATTACCCTGACCGCCTGGGTCACCGCCAGCCTGTGGTTGCCAGCGGTACAGGCAGCAGAAGACAACCTGTACTTCTCCGGCACGCTGGTGAACGAGCCTTGCGTGCTGGATGAAAGAGATGGATTGATCAAACTGGACTTCAAAAGCGTGATCGATAAAGACCTTTACCTCAATGGCAGAACCCTGGGCCGGCCCATCGAGCTGCGCCTGAAAAACTGCGACTTGGACGTCGGCAAACATATGGTCAGCATCGCCTTCAGCGGTAATGAAAGCAGCGAACCTCCGGGGTTGCTGCTGCTGCAAAGCGCCACTGTGCAAGGCCTGATGGTGGGTTTGGAGACGACGGACGGTGCTGCCCTACCGTTGAATAAGAACCACCCCATGGGCGAACTGACCAGCGGCTACAACGTGCTCAACTTCAATGCCTATCTGAGAGGAGCACCCGAGGTGCTAGCCAATCGCACCCTGGGGCTAGGTGACTTTGAAGCATCCCTGACCTTTTCACTTAGCTACGAGTAAACCATGGAAAAGTTCTTCACTACTGCGGTGCGCGACTTGCCACTCACTTTATTAGTGTGCTTTACAGCGATACCCGCGCACGCCTTAACCATTACTACAACCAGCAGCACCTATGAAGCTGCCGGCGTACGGTATCACTTCGTTGTAGACAATTGGGGTTCACCATTAGCCAGAAGTATCTGTGGTACGACCAATAGCCAAGTCACGGGATGTACGATCGGGATAATAGCGAGCCGTAAAAGCTGGATGGCTGACCACGCAGGAACCTACGCCTCGTGGACAGTGCCCGCACGCCCAAGCCAAGACACTAATATGGGAGAGTTACTATCTGACCTCAAAAGCAGAGGGTTCCAAATGCCGCTTACTGCGTCGATTCTGGTACCCGCAGAATCAGCCAGCGATAATCTCTGTATTTCTATGACCTACGCGCACACAACGTCAAGCGTTGGCTCAGCTGTTAATCTTTGGGGCCCCTGCACCCGTGTAAAAGCACCGACGCTGCAATGTGACTTCACGGGCGACACTAGGATCAACCATAGAACGCTATCCGACGCTAAACTTGACGGGGCGAAAGCTTCGACAACGCTCAGACTGCAGTGTCGGGGTCCGGCGAGCGTCACCGTCGCCACCTCCAGCACAAACACTAATGGCGTACGCCTCAGAGCCGACAACAGCCTGTACTCGAAGATTACAGTCAATGGCGAGGACGCCACGACAGGGATCAACGTGGCACTTACAAATGGTCTGGCCCGCTCACTGAACATTGAATCGACCCTGGTCACCCGTGGGACTGTCGCTCCGGGTGCGTTCTCCGGTTCCACGGTGATTACCATTTCGCCACCGTAGGCGCTTTATAAAACCCCACTCAACGCCATTGCCCAGCCTCAAAGGCTGAGCGCTACTGCGCCCTCGGAAAAATGTCTTTGAAAACGCCCCCTAGATCTGCCCTAGCCAATACCCTACATCCACCTCATCCATCTGCTCTGCCCGCAAGAACCGCTCGCCATATTCCCGATACACGCCACTGCTCAGGAACAAGCGCAGCAGTTCACCATCCACATGGTTGTCCCGTGCCATGAACACCAGAATCTTCACCGATTCGGACAGGGTCTTCGGCGCCTTGTACGGCCGATCCGCCGCCGTCAGTGCCTCGAAGATATCGGCGATCGCCATCACCCGTTCGGCGATGCCCAGGTCTGCCTTGCCCAATCGTCGCGGATACCCGCTGCCGTCCATTTTTTCATGATGGTTGCCGGCGATATCGGGCACACGCCGCATCTGACGCGGAAACGGCAGCGAACTGAGCATGATGATGGTCTGCACGATGTGTTCGTTGATCTTGAAGCGCTCCTCGTCGTTCAGCGTGCCGCGGCGGATCGACAGGTTGTACAGCTCGCCATGGTCGCTGGCATTGGCCGGCAGGCGCATGTCGAAACCCCAGACATTGCGCGGGTCGCCTTTGGTCACCGGTGGTTTGCGCGGCCCCCAGGGCACCCGGTGTTCGCTGCGGTCGGCCAGTAGCGGTTCGTCCACCGGCAGTTGCACAGGCGGCGCACCGGCAAAGCGCGCCTCTTCGTCGCGGGAGATGCCCAGGCGGTTGTCAAAATGGCGCTGCCAGCGCCGCTCGCCGATGCGGCGCAAACGCTCGACGTCTTCGTCCTGCATGCACTCGCCGCCAATATTGGCCTTGGCGACGAAGGCGAACGCCTCCTGCAGTTCAACCTTGCTCTGCTCAAGCGTACGTTGCAGCACCTGCCGATCCGCGCCGCTGGCCACGCCTTGCCAGTACACCAGCTCGGCGTCGCGCCAGAGCACCTCGAAGCGCATGCGCACCTCATGGATGCGGTTGTACAGGGTCTCCAGCTTGGTAGCCTTGTCCACCACATATTCGGGGCTGGTGACCTTGCCGCAGTCATGCAGCCAGGCCGCTACACGAAATTCATAACGCTCGGCCTCGCTCATGGTGAAACCGGCGTAGGGGCCGCTGTCGGCCGCCACGGCCTTGTCCAACAGCATCTGCGCCAGTTGCGGCACGCGTTCGCAGTGGCCTCCGGTGTAGGCACTCTTGGCATCGATGGCATCGGCCAGCAGCTTGATCATGGCGTCGAGCAGGCGCTGCTGGTCCTCGACCAGCTGACGGGTCTCGATTGCCACGGCAGCAGCGCCGGACAGTTCCTCGACAAAGCGTCGGAACGGTTCACCCATTCCATCAAGCGCCCGCTCACTCGCCAGCTGCAGCACCAGGATGCCGAGCAACGCATGACCACGATCATTGAGCACCACCGCGTGACCGCGGCCCTGTAGTGCCAGGGCCTGTGTCACGGCGTTCGCCAGCTTATCAGGGGCGTGCTCGCCAATCGGCAACGCCTCTGGGTAGCCCTCGCCTCGGCAGGCGGCGGCCAGGCGCAACACGTCGCGCTCGGCATCGAACAGGTACACCGCGCCAGCGCTGGCCCCGGCAGCATCCACCAGTGGGGTGAGCACCCCGTCGAGCATGTGTTCCAACTGGCTTTCACGGCTGAGCGTCAGGGTGATCGCCTGGAAGTTGCGGATAGTCCCGGACATGCGACCAAGCACCCGGCTCAACTCCCGCACCTCGGTCACCTGCGACTCAACCCCCACCTCACGGCTGAAATCGAAGCTGGCCAGGCCACGCACCTGATCGGCCAGAAGGCGCAGCGGCCGGCCGATTCGCCGGCCCAGCAAGCCACCGAGCGGCAGCAACACCCCCATCAGCACTGCGGCCCAGAGCAGCTGCTCGACCAGCACCTTGCGTGCGTCGGCCAGCAGTTCGTGGGCCGGCACGGCAATCAGCACCTGCAAGTCTTGCCCGGCCAGGGTCGTCAGTTGCTCGAGCATGCCGTACCAGGTTTCCCCGTCCACCTGGAACGCTTCAGGCTGGCTGCCCTGGGGCAAGTGCGCGTAGAGCTGTGCCAGGCTCGGGATGCCCAGCTCGGTGATACGGGACAGGCGCACGGCCTCCCCTTCATGCACGATGACCCGCGCCAGGTCCGGGTACGCCACCACACTGCCCTTCCCGTCTACCACGGCGATCTCGGTGCCTGCGGTCATGCGCATGTCGCGGGTTTCGCTGGCCAGGTCGTCGACCGAGACGTCCATGCCGACCACCGAGCCGCCGTCGACGCTGCGCTGGGCCATGGTCATGCCGATCTCGCGGGTGGTGAAGAACACGTAGGGGTGGGTAAAGACAGTGGTGGATTGCCCGGATGCTTCGACGAACCAGGGGCGTACGCGGGGATCATAGCGGTAATTCGGCTTGGCCTCGGACTTGAGTAGCGCCAGCGCCGGGTCGTAGAACCGCCACTCCCCCAGCAGCGTGCCGTCGTCGCCCTTGCTGACGCTCTGCACCAGAAACGCGGTTCCTGCAGGTGCGGCGTAACGCTGGAGCAGTTGCGGGTCCTTGAGCCTGCGCACCAGCAAGAACTCGCCATTGGGGTAGCCCATATAAGCGGCGCTCAGCATCTTGTTGGCGTTGAGGCTTTCGACCAGCTGCGGTAACCGCTCCAGGCGCTGCGCGAGGGTGCTGGCCGTCGGGTTGAAGGCCAGCAGGCGGATGCTGCTCTGCACGGGGTCGACCAAGCGCCGGGCGCGTTCATCGATGGTCTTGCCGAACTGCCGAGCGGTGTCGCCGGCGGCGGCGACCAGCGTCTGCTGGATTCCGCGATAGCCCTGCCAGGCAAGGCCCGCGCCCAGCAGCGACATGCCCAGCACAATCGCCAGCGCCACCAGCCATTGCAAGGAATAGCCGCGCCCTGGATTGCTCATGCCTGCGGCCCTCTGCCGCCCGAAGGCGCTGTAGCAATAAGCGCAAGCCATAGGCCGCCTGGCTTCAGAGCAGCACGAGCGATCAACATGCAGCCCATCCCGGGTACTCCATGTGTGGCGATGCGAACAGTGTAATCAGCCAGGACGAACAGGCTGGCTGTAGAAGGGCAATGCGTGATTCACGGTTCGAGCATAGACCGTACCCGGCCGGGTAGCACCCTGGCCCCTGTCTGACGTTATAGGTAGAAAACGGGGCATGGAGCACATTTGTACTCCTATGGATATCGCCTCACGCGCGTTAAGGGTCACTCAGCGAGTTCAACGAATATGACAAAGCGCGCCGAAGCGCGCTTCGCTGCAAGTTACGGCACGATTCGCACCGACTTCTTGTGTGTAAAGGTCAGGTAGCTGTAGTGCCCGTGGTAGTCCCCCATCCCGGACGCACCGATACCGCCAAACGGTAGATAGGGCGAAAAGGCATGCAGCATGACCCCGTTCACCTGTGCGTCTCCCGATTGGATTCGGTCGATGACCCCCTTGGCCTGAACAACGTCCTTACTGAAAACGTAGACCGCCAGGGGCTTGGGATGGTGTTTGTTTATCAGGTCGACAGCCCCGTTGATGTCATCGAACTCCAGCACTGGCAGGATCGGTCCGAACAGCTCTTCGGCCATCAGCGGATCATCCCATTTCACGCTATCCACCACGGTCGCGCTAAACACGCGCTTGTCCACCTCGGCTTGGGCCCCGACCAATACCGTGCCGCGTGTTTCCGCCACCAAGGCGACCAAACGCTCCACTTGGCGAGCCGTCACGATCTTGCCCGTGGAATTGACGTGGGGAAGCTCACTTTTCACCCGCGCCACCAACCGCTGCAACAGTGCTTCTTTGACGCTTCGGTGGACGTAAAGGTAATCAGGCGCGATGCACGTTTGGCCGCTGTTGATGAATTTGCCGAACATCAACTGATCCACAGTTTGGTCGAGATCGGCATCAGGCAGAACAATCAACGGGCACTTGCCACCGAGTTCAAGGACAACCGGCGTAAGGTGCTCCGCCGCCGCCTTCATGACGACCTTGCCGACAGTGGGGCTGCCGGTAAAGAAGATGAAGTCGAAGGGCAGGCTCAGCAGGTGGCAGTTTTCGACGCGGCCACCCTGCACCACCGTGACGTACTCAGGTGCAAACGCCTCTGAAATGATTTTTTCGATGACAATCGAGGTGGCGGGTGTGGTTTCGGACGGTTTGATCATGCAGGTGTTGCCACCCACGATCGCGCCGATCAGCGGGGTCAGCGTCAGGTTAACCGGATAGTTGAACGGGCCAATGATGTAAGTGACACCATAGGGTTCCTGAACGATGTAGCACTCGGAGGGCGCGATGATGTCTGGCGTAGGTACCCGCTCGGGGACGGCCCAGGCATCGAGGTTAGCCAGCGCAAAATCGATTTCGTGCAACACCTCTCCGATTTCCGCCAGGTCAACGACCTCCCGGGTCTTCCCCAAGTCTTCAGCAAGTGCCGTATAGAGCGCTTCTGTGTTGTTGATTACAGCGCCGCGCAGCTTTTCGAGCGCTTGCTTGCGCACGCCGATATCAGCCGTGGCCCGTGTGGCGAAAAAAGCCTTCTGAGCCGCAAACAGCGCGTCGATCATCGGTGGAGATGGATAATTCATAGGCAGAATCACTCTCGATAGGGGGTTACAGGTTCAACAATGCTTTCAATGAGTAACGCGATACTCAGCAAGCGCGCGTCAGTACCCGGCAGCCCATCGATCTCGATCCCTACAGGCAGGCCCTCTTTCTCGGAGAGGCCGATGGGCAGACTGATACCGGGCATGCCGGCATTGCTGGCGGGGTCGGCGTTTCTGATCATGCGTGCGAACGCGTCGAAGCGAGCCGCATCCGGTTCACTCTTGATGGCCAAATCTGGCGTTGTGGGGTGGATAAGCGCATCTAGCTGATGCGCTTTGAACAGGGTGTCGAAACGCCCGATGAGCGTGGGCCGGCTGTGCTTGATGGCGGCCGTATAAGCGCCCTCAAGGTCCACGGGCTGACCGTTCACATTACCCAGCTGACCAGGCACGATGTGCTGTTCGAAGATGCTTCGAACATCCGGGCTGCTAATCGCAGCGACCAGCCCGTCGAACGACACACCGGTCTCGTTCACCGACAGGTAATCGGTCAGTGCAGGCCTGCATTCGTGCAGCGCCAAGGGCATGCTGACAGCACTGTTCAACGCAAAGATCTCAGGATCTGACAGCCGCACTAGCTGAACACCGCTCTGCTCCAGCTTGCTCAACGCCGCGAGGGCGAGCGCCTGCACAGGCTCACTGAGATCCGCCCAGAACTCTTTGAGCACACCCAGCCGTATGGACGAGGCTGCAGGTGCAGCGATGGGCTGCGCCCCCGTGATGATCGTATCCAGAGTGATGACATCTTCAACGGAGCGCGCCATGGGGCCGGGGGTGTCTCGCGTCGGTGAAACAGGTGTGACACCCTCTGTTGAATAGCGCCCCACGGTAGGCCGGAACCCCACGCAACCATTCAGCGCGCTGGGTTGCCTGACAGACCCCCCCGTATCAGTACCCAGCGCCGCAGGCACCAGGCGAGCGCCGACAGCGCTACCGCTGCCAGAAGAGGAGCCCCCGGCGATGCGTGTGGGGTCAAACGCGTTGCGCACGCCCACGACCCCTGGGCTGTGGAACGCGGTGTTGTAGCCTGATGTGCCGAAAGCCAACTCGTGCATGTTGGTCTTTCCAACCACAATGGCGCCTGCCTTGAGCAAGGCATCGACAATGTCGGCGTTGCGCGTGGGGTAATAATTGGCCAGCGCGGGCGTTCCGGCCGTGTTGGCAAAACCGATTACGTGAATGCTGTCTTTCACGGCAATCGGCAGGCCGCCCAGCGGAAGCGGCACTCCACCCTCCCCCAGATATCGGTCATACGCATCCGCCTGATCCAGCGCGGCAGCGGGGTCGACGCTGATGAAAGCGTTTAGCTGAGGGTAATCGGCGATCCGAGCAAGAAACGCCTCAACCAGCTTGCGACTGCTGACCTTACCCTCTCGAATACGTGCCGACGCCTCGGTGAGTGTCAGCTCCCACAATGCCTTTTGAGGGGTACCCGACTCACTGGCCTGCTCCACGGTGTTGCCTTCATGCTGATCCATTTCTTGTTCTCTTGGCCGCGCTGACGATGCTGTCGCCAGACACGTTAATGTGGCCCTGCGACAAAGGGTCTCCTCAAATTTGAGGATTGCCAGCACGGGTTCACACACAGCGGGCCAACTGCGTCCGGTTCCGACAGTCAAGCTTGGCCATCGCGTTCTTGAGATGAGTACGCACCGTGGTAAAGCTGATGCCGAGTGCTCGGGCGACCTCTTTATCACTGGCGCCTCCGGCCACCAGCCTGACTACCTCAGCCTCTCTGAGCGACAAGGCCTGACGCTGTTTGGGTACGGTGCAAAATGCTTTGAGAAAGTACGGCTCAAGGGTCAGAAGCAGTTGCTCCTCTCGCTCACTGAATGGCACTCGCCCTCGCCCCCTCCAGATCCTCAAATCGGCCACGTCCTGGTTGCCATCGAAGAAAAACACGTTAAGACCGTGCTCCATGTCCGCCGGCCGAAGGAAGTCGTTGTAGAACTCGCTGGCTACAAGCGTGGCACGTGGCACGTGGCAATCGACGCGGGCAGCCTGCCTTACCTTGCGCATCACCGGGGTCACCACATCCACGCGATGGAAGTGCTGCTCATACGCCTGCAGGTGGTGCCCATCGATGTTGAAAGCAACGGGCTGGGTGGAGCGATGCTCGTGCTGATCCCATACGAACGATGCCACATGCTCCGCCTCCAGAAGCGCCGCCACTGCCTGAAGCGACCTTGCCCGGATGTCGGGCCGCCCCTGTGACTCAGCCAGTAGCCAAACGAGTTCGGCAACGCGATCTACGTTAATGCCTCGCAGCAAGGTCGCCATGCAAACCTCCCTAAACGCTGCGCAGCGGCTCAAGACCACACTCACAGCAATATAATCCGTCTCTATAGATAAATGTTTAATCTATCTATTTGATCTATTTATGCCTCGATTCTATCGTGGCTCTCATCATTTGGTAAGAGACAATCATCATGGCTTCGGTACATAGCACCACGTATGAGCTTCTGCGCCGCCAGGGCATCGACACCGTCTTCGGCAACCCTGGTTCGAATGAATTGCCGTTTCTGAAAGATTTCCCGGAAGACTTTCGATACATCCTGGCGCTTCAGGAAGCCTGCGTGGTGGGGATTGCCGATGGTTACGCGCAGGCAACGCGAAAGCCTGCGTTCATCAACCTGCACTCAGCTGCCGGCACCGGCAACGCCATGGGCGCACTCAGCAATGCCTGGAACTCGCACTCTCCCCTTATCGTGACGGCGGGCCAGCAAACGCGCGCCATGATCGGTGTCGAAGCGCTTCTGACCAACGTCGATGCCCCCAACCTGCCGCGCCCGCTGGTCAAATGGAGCTACGAGCCCGCGAGCGCTGCAGAAGTCCCGCATGCGATGAGCCGGGCCATCCACATGGCGAGCATGGCGCCTCGCGGCCCTGTCTACCTGTCTGTGCCATACGATGACTGGGACAAGGACGCTGACCCTCAGTCCCATCACCTGTTCGATCGCAGCGTCAGCTCGGCAGTCAGGCTCAATGACCAGGACCTTGAAGCATTGGTGGAAGTCCTCGATAGCGCGTCCAACCCCGCGATCGTCCTGGGCCCAGATGTCGATGCAGCGAATGCGAATGCGCACTGCGTGACACTGGCCGAACGCCTCAAAGCCCCGGTATGGGTGGCGCCGTCCGCCCCGCGCTGCCCCTTCCCGACCCGACACCCGTGTTTCCGGGGGCTCATGCCTGCCGGGATCGCAGCGATTTCTCAGCTGCTGGAAGGCCATGACGTGGTGTTGGTGCTTGGCGCTCCGGTATTCCGCTACCACCAATACGACCCAGGGCAATACCTCAAACCTGGCACCCGGTTGATTTCTGTGACCTGTGACCCGCTTGAAGCCGCGCGTGCACCGATGGGTGATGCAATCGTTGCCGACATTGGCGCGATGGCCTCTGCGCTTGCCATTCTCGTGAGCGACAGCGACCGCCCAATGCCATGCGCCAATCCTGAACCTGAGAAGCTCAGCCAGGACGCGGGGCGACTCCGCCCTGAAACCGTGTTCGACACGCTTAATGAGATGGCCCCGGTAGATGCGATTTACCTGAACGAGTCCACCTCGACCACCGCTCAGATGTGGCAGCGCTTGAACATGCGTCACCCCGGCAGCTACTACTTTTGCGCCGCGGGCGGGCTGGGTTTCGCCCTTCCAGCAGCAATCGGTGTTCAGTTGGCTGAGCCGGATCGGCAAGTCATTGCCGTCATTGGCGATGGTTCGGCCAACTACAGCATCAGTGCGTTGTGGACTGCCGCTCAGTACAACATTCCAGCCATCTTCGTGATCATGAACAACGGCACCTACGGTGCCCTGCGATGGTTTGCCGGCGTACTCGAAGCTGAGCATGTCCCTGGCTTGGACGTTCCGAACATCGACTTTGGCGCACTCGCGAAGGGTTACGGCGTGCACGCGTTGAAGGCCGAAAACCTGGAGCAGCTCACAGGCGCCTTGCAGGAAGCGCTGGCCGCCAAAGGGCCTGTACTGATCGAAGTCAGCACCGTCAGCCCTGTGCAGTGAGGGTCGGACGATGAGTCAGCAAAACCTGTTCAGCGTCGAGGACTATCGAAAACTGGCGCAAAAACGCTTGCCCAAAATGGTGTACGACTATCTTGAAGGCGGAGCGGAAGACGAATACGGCGTTAAACACAACCGCGACGTCTTCCAGCAATGGCGCTTCAAGCCCAAGCGCTTGGTGGACGTAAGCCAACGTAATCTCCAGGCGCAGGTGCTGGGCAAGCGCCAATCGATGCCGTTGTTGATCGGGCCTACCGGCTTGAACGGCGCGCTATGGCCACAGGGTGACCTCGCCCTGGCCAGAGCGGCAACCCACGCTGGGATCCCTTTCGTGCTGTCGACGGCGTCCAACCTCTCGATCGAGGACCTCGCCCGTCATTGTGATGGAGAGCTGTGGTTTCAGCTCTACGTGATCCACAGGGAGATTGCTCAGGCAATGGTGCTCAAGGCCCTGCACGCTGGCTACACGACGCTGGTACTGACCACGGACGTTGCGGTCAACGGCTACCGGGAGCGCGACCTGCATAACCGTTTCAAAATGCCCATGCGCTACACCCCCAAGGTCATGCTCGAGGGTTGCCTGCATCCACGCTGGTCATTCGATCTGTTACGACACGGCATGCCGCAGCTTGCGAATTTTGCTAGCAGCCAGGCCTCCAGCCTGGAGATGCAAGCTGCCCTGATGAGTCGGCAGATGGATGCCAGTTTTGACTGGCGAGCATTGAAATGGCTACGGGACCTGTGGCCACACAAACTGCTCGTCAAAGGCCTGCTCAGCGCCGAAGACGCAGATCGCTGCATCGCGCACGGTGCCGATGGCGTGATTCTCTCCAACCACGGGGGTCGCCAATTGGACTGCGCGATTTCGCCGATGGAGGTGCTCGCCGACTCGGTAGCGAAGATCGGCAAGCCGGTGCTTATCGACAGCGGCTTCCGCCGAGGCTCAGACATCGTGAAGGCACTCGCCCTCGGCGCCGAAGCGGTACTCCTTGGCCGGGCAACGCTCTATGGGCTGGCCGCCCGCGGAGAGACCGGTGTTAAAGAGGTGTTAGCCCTCATCAAAACGGATATCGATCGCACCCTCGCTCAGATCGGATGCCCCGATGTCGCCTCGCTGTCTCCGGCGTATCTCCTCAACGACGGGGGCGTCGAAGCCTCCTCGATCAATCGAACCCTTGGTAAAGGAACTCTCGCATGAGCGAAGTATTGATTACCCAGTTGCGCACGCGGGCAGTCAACGTCCCACTCGCCTATCCGGTGCACACGGCGGTCGGCACTGTCGGAACCGCGCCCCTGGTACTCATCGATCTCAGCACCGATGCCGGTGTGGTCGGCCACGCCTACCTCTTTGCTTACACACCGGTGGCCTTGAAATCCCTCAAGCAGCTTCTGGATGACATGGCCCAACTGATCGTCAACCAGCCCCTGGCGCCCGTCAGCCTTGAAGCGATGCTGGCCAAACGTTTCTGCCTTGCAGGCTATACCGGCTTGATCCGCATGGCGGCGGCGGGCATCGACATGGCCGCCTGGGATGCATTGGGCAAAGTCCATGAAATGCCTTTGGTGCAATTGCTCGGCGCCAGCGCACGCCCGATCCAGAGCTATGACAGCCACAGCCTGGATGGTGTGAAGCTCGCCACTGAAAGGGCTGTGACTGCAGCAGAAGCGGGCTTCCGTGCCGTGAAGACCAAAATCGGTTACGCCACCCTCGAGGGTGACTTGGCAGTGGTGCGCAGTATTCGCGAAGCCGTCGGCGATGGCTTCGGCATCATGGTGGACTACAACCAGAGCCTGGATGTGCCGGCGGCGATCAAGCGCAGCCAAGCGTTGCAAGCTGAGGGCGTCGCCTGGATCGAGGAGCCGACGCTGCAGCATGATTATGCCGGGCACCAGCGCATCCAGAACCTTCTGGATGTACCCGTGCAAATGGGCGAGAACTGGCTTGGCCCAGAGGAAATGTTCAAAGCCTTGTCTGCGGGTGCGTGCCGGCTGGCCATGCCTGATGTGATGAAGATCGGCGGCGTAACCGGTTGGCTGCGCGCCAGCGCGCTGGCGCAACAGTTCAGCATCCCCATGTCCAGCCACCTGTTCCAGGAAATCAGTGCACACCTGCTGGCGGCGACACCGACGGCGCACTGGTTGGAGCGTCTGGATCTCGCCGGCAGCGTCATCGAGCCTACCCTCACCTTTGCAAACGGTAATGCCGTCATCCCGGATCTACCGGGTACCGGCATCATCTGGCGTGAACAACAGATTGCCCAATATCTGGTGTGAGCTAAACCTGCATCGGGCTCGCGCAGGCGAGCCCTTTACCGGTTACCAGAATGTCCAGGTGTAGCTGGTGATCAGACGGTTCTCATCAAAGTCCGCGCCGTAGCGCGTTTTGACCTTGATGTTACGGCCTTCAAATGCAAGGCCGCTCAGTGGCCCACTTTGAATGACATAGGACATGACAACGTTGGTCTCGCTTTCGACGTTATCCGACAGCCCAGGCCCCCGGTCGATTTGCGTACCGCGCAAGTAACGCGTCATGAGTTTCAACCCCGGCAGGCCCATGGCCGCAAAGTTGTAGTCGTAGCGTGCTTGCCAGGAGCGCTCCTGCGCCTTGTAGAACGCGATCGTCGACCAGTTCACCAGGAACGGCTGAGGCGCATAGCCGTTGAGCAACGGGAAGGCGTCATCACCACTCATACGCTGGTAGGCTGCAGTAAAGGTGTGGCCGCCCTTGTTCAGCGCCGTCATGAAACCGATAGACCGGTTGTCCAAGTCCCCTGAGCGCTTCGCACCCTCATCCTGCGTGTTGTAGTAGCGAATATCAGACTTCAGCGTATAGCCACCACCCATCGCCCAGGTGTACGCGGCAGCCGCATAATGCTGCTGGTAAATATCCTCGAGTTGCGCAAAGTAGTAGGTGGTATTGAAGGCGGGGGTGAAATCGTAGCGCGCACCGGCGAAGTTCAACCCATCACTGCTCTGTGCGGGCGTATCACCAAACAAGTAGATATCTTCGCGATCAGACGACTCGCGGGTCGCCGTCTTCCAGAAACGCCCCGCGTTGAGGGTGAGCTTCGCCCACTCCTTGGACTCGACGGTCGCACCTTCATAGGTGGTGATGAGCTGGCGGGAGTCGTCGTAATACGCCACTGGCAACATCGGGCGATGTTCCCCGACACGTACCTGCGTGTTCGAGAACTTCATCTTTGCAGCCAGGCTTGCACGGCCGTAGTCCTGCACCGGTCGCCCCTTGCTGTCATCGTAAGGGAGTACGGTGTCTGGCCCGCGCCCGCCACCACCATCGAGCCTGAACGCATACTGGCCATAGGCGTCCAGCCCGAACTGTACAGGGCCCTCTGAATAACCAGACTTGAATTGCGCGTCGAAGTCCTGGCTCCAACTACCCACTCTGGACTTGGGGGCATCGGTTTGTTTGAAATCCCGGTCGTAATAAAAATTACGAAGCCCCAAGGTGAGATGGCTGTCCTTTAACACATCCGCATGACCCGGCACGGCAAACACTGACGCCAAGCCCGTCATAGCCCAGCCTATCCGACCAATCTGCTTCATTTAACCCACTCCGAATTATTATTGTGTGTGCATTTCTTCAGGGCGCAGTCACCCAAGCCGTCAATACAGCGCTGGGCAAGTTGTTGAATAAAAAGGCGCGACGGTAACGTCGCGCCAAAACCCGTTCGCAGGCGAGCTTTAAACCAGAACGGGGTGAAACGGAGGTGTTAAGCGTTTTGTTTCAGTGGGGTGTCCACCGACACCCGGTTGGCGTGCCGTTGGGCGATCATCATCACGGCGATCACGGCCACTACACCGGGCAGCCCGAACAGCAGGAAGTTCTGCTCGAATGGCAGGCTCAAGCTGTAGAGGTAGCCCCCAAGAAGAGGCCCTGCCACCGCGCCGCAACGGCCCACGGCGGCGGCCATGCTCACCCCGGTCGAACGTGCATTGGCGGGGTAGATATCCGCTGCGAGGGTGTGCACGACAGACAAACATCCAACCGTCGCGCCACCGGCCACCAGCAGCAGCGCATACAACGTCATCGGCCCAGGACGAATGCCCAACAATGAGATCGAGATCGCGGACACTGCAAAGAACAGCAGCAGCGTCGGCTTGCAGCCCCAGCGGTCAGCGACAAAGCCACTGGCGAGCTGCCCGATCAGCGCTCCAATGTTCATGATCAAAAGGAATGTAATGCTGGAACCCAGCGGATAACCGCCACTGTTCATCAGTTTCGGTAACCAGGTATTAAGCCCATAAACCATCAGCATGCACATGCCGAACGCGACCCACACCATCATCGTTGCGAAAGCACGAGCATCACTGAAAAGCGAGGCCATCGAGGTGCCTGCCGTGTTGGCGACCGACTCGACTTCATAGTGGATACCACTGCTGTGACGGTGGGCGGGGTTGATGCGCTGCAGAAGCAACCCGACCTCTTCTTGACGGTTTTTGTGAACAAGGTAGGCAACCGATTCGGGCAGCGTCTTGTACAACAGTGGCAGGCAGAGCAAAGACAGCCCGGCAACGTAGAACGGGGAGTGCCAACCCATCATCGGAATCAAATAGATACCCGCCAGCGCCGACAGTAGGCCGCCCACTGCGAAGAAGCTGAGCATGAGGTTGATCAGGCGATTGCGGTACTGGGTGGGGGCCATTTCTTTCAAGATGGTCACCAGGTTGGGCACTACACCGCCCAGCCCTACCCCGGTCAGAAAACGGCAGATCGCAAAGGTGACGGCATCGACAGCAAAGGCGTTCACAAATGCCGCGACGCTGAAGAGCGCGACACAGAACAAGATGATGGGGCGCCGGCCTAAACGATCAGCAGTGGTGCCTAGCAGCACCGCGCCGACCATCATCCCGAGCATAGAGCTAGAGCCCAGCATCCCCGCTTGCGAAGGCGTCAGGTTCCATTCTGTCATCAGGTGAGGCAGCACAGAGCCGTAGATGACCAGGTCGTAGCCATCGAACAGCATGATAAAGGAGCACCAAAAAACCAGGAGAAAATGAAAGCGGCTTAGCTTTGCGGTATCGAGGATACCGACTGCACTGATGCGTTGCATGGCATGTACTCTTGTTGTTGTTTTCAGGGATCGAATCGGCAGATAAACCTCGACGCTTCGTCCAAGCGCCACGTTATGGAGTGTTGCCTGATAGATCAAATAGATATATTTTTGAAAACAAAATAAGCCACCTCTATTTGAATATGATCGATCTCAATCTCGTCAGGGTCTTTGTCACCATCTATGAAACGGGCAGCGTCAGCGGAGCGGCAGAACGCCTGCATGTCACGCAGCCGTCTGTGAGCTATGCGCTAGGGCGGCTCCGTGATCAATGGGGCGACCCCCTGTTCAAACGCACCCGGGATGGGATGCAACCCACCGTTCTAGCGTCTCAGCTCTATGGCTCGTTCAGGCCCTCGCTTGCGGACATCGAGCGTGCAGTAGCGCTCACGAAGAAATTCGAGCCCGACCAATCAACGCGACGATTCCGTTTGGCCCTGTCAGACTTGGGTGAGGTGTTTTTCCTTCCGCATGTGCTGCGTGGGTTGCAGGCCAAAGCACCGCTGGTGGAGCTGGAAGTCATCCAGATCGAGATCGAGCGGTTGGATGAGTGGCTTAAAACCGGAAAAATCGACGCTGCGGTGTGCAATCGAAGCTACCTGCCGGTTCAGGCGAAGTGCGAACTCATGTTCGAGGAGCGGTACGTTTGCATGGCCCGGTTGGACCATCCGCGCGTGGGGGACACGCTGTCCATGGAGCAGTTTCTCGAGGAGCGGCATGTAGTGGTATCCGCGGGGACGGGTCACCATTTCGTGGAAGATCGCTTGAGGGAAGCAGGCGTCGAGCGCACTGTGAGCCTGCGGGTCCCGCATTTCAGCGTGCTGCCAGAAATCATTTCAACCAGTGACCTGTTGGTGACACTGCCCGAGCGGGTCGCGAAGATGTACATCGAGCGCAACAGGCTCAAGACCTTGGAACTGCCATTTACCGTTCCAAGGTTCGAAGTCAGCCTGCACTGGCATGAACACAGTGGTGATAGCACAGCGCAGCTTTGGTTCTGCCAATTCCTGAAAGATACGATTTCATGCCTGTGAAGGTGAGCGCTGCTCCAAAATCTTCAACCCATGCCGCTTTACGGGCATCCCAGCACCCTGTAAATCTGCGAAACCACCTGCATCGTCGCCTCTTCCACCGTCCTTTCATTCCGGCACAACACCCACCCCTGCTCCGCCACCGCCCGCTCGAATGCCTCGGTACTGGCCACCTGCTCCCCCAGGTTGAACATCACCGTGCTCCCCAACCCACGCGAGCGCGCCGCAGCCCTCGCCCATGAAACCTCAGGGTCGGTGACCACGCCGACATGCAGGTCTGGCACGCGCACGTTTCGCTCGATGTTCAACCGCAGAATCTCCGCAAACGGCACTGTCCGCCGAAACGCGGCATCGGAGGGGTACCAGCGATCGATCAGGATGATGCTGCCAGGCGGCTGCTTGGGCAGCACATGCTGTGAGATCCAGCTTCGGCTATCGGCCAAGCGCTCACAAACCCCCAATTCCAGTTCCCGGCAGGGGTTTCTGGCAAGTTGGTTGACCAAGGCCATGGTTTCACCCCTGTTGGGGTCGTTATTGCGCTCGCAAAGCCGGATTACCTTGTTGTTGCCTGCCCTCAATACTTTCGTAATGGCCTCCAGCAAGGTGGTCTTGCCGGTGCCTTTGGGCCCATCCAGAGAAACGAACAGCGGACGATTCATACGGCAGGTTTCACTCACATAAGACAATAGAACTCGCTCACCTCTGCAACCTTCTGCCCCTGGGCATCGTACAACCGCGCCTCCGGCGTCAAGGCCATTGAGCGTGCCTCCAGCACGTAGCGCTGGCCCCGCCTTGAAGTGCGGGTAGTTGAGGGTCAGGTAGCATTCGCGAACGGTGCTGCCCCCCATCATGCTCATGCCTGAGCCACCGCTGGCCTCGAAGTCGAAACGGACAATCAGCTCATGGCTGCCAGGGCTTACCTGGAAAAAGCGACCGTCGCGCAGGCGCTGATTGTCGAGACGTTCGGCCATCAGCACCCTGTCGTTGGGAAACGGCACCGAGAAATCGACCCAGGCCATCTGCGGGTTGGCGGCCGGCATGGGCGCCTGGCAACCTGCGATTGCTGTGATAGCGAGCAACAGCATGAATCTGCGCATGATGAAGGCCTCCTGCACAGGTAAACCCTTGATAGCCAGTTTACGGCAATACGCGCTACGCCGTTGGCTGCGCTGACAGGGCACCCTAGCCTGCCTCACGCCCCAACACCGCCTTGAGCAACGCATCATTCAAATAGGCCACGTTCAAGCGCGTCCAAGGGTTAACCTGCGCCTGCTCCGGCGCAAAGATATGCCCCGGGGCAATCATGAAGCCCTTGGGCAGTAATTGCCGGGTCAACTCCCTGGCGTCGTCGACATGGGCAAACCTGGCCCACAGGTACAGGCTTTGCTCGGGCCGCGCGAATACCTCGGCGCCGATCCCGTCGAGCATCTGCAAGCCCGCGCTGGTAGCGGCTTTCAAACGCTCTTGAAGGCGGATCACGTGGCGCAGGAAGTGCCCTTCGGTGAGGATGACGTCGACCGTGCGCTCGCACAGCTCCGAGGTGCTGGTGTGCAGCAGCATCTTCAGGTCGCCCAGTTCATCGATCACCTCTTTGCTGCCGGCGATAAAGCCCACTCTCAAGGCCGCAGACACCGACTTGGAGAAGCTGCCGACATACAGTGAGCGCTGCAATTGGTCCAATGCCGACACCTTGATTGCCGCGGCCGGTTTGAAATCGGCCATTGCATCATCGTCCACCAGCATGAAGTTGTGTTCTTCAGCCAATTGCACCAACCGATGCGCCTTGCTGGGTGAAATATCAGACCCCGTCGGGTTGTGGCCGACAGACTGAATGAAGAACAGCTTGGGTTTATGCAGGCGCAGGTGCTGCTCCAGCACCTCGATGTCCGGCCCATCTGCCAGCCGAGGTACTGAGAGCATGCGTGCGCCTTGCAACTGCAGCTTGCCAAACAGCGGGTAGTAGCCAGGGTCTTCCACCAACACGCTGTCGCCTGGGGCGATGAAGCGGCGAATGATCAGGTCCAGCGCATGGTTGGCGCCGTGGGTGGTGACGATTTGCCTGGGGCTGGCGGTGATTGCATAGCTGGCCAGCTTTTGCACCAGGTGTTGACGCAAGCTGGCGTTGCCCAGGCGGTTGCCATAACGAAACAGCGTGGTGACGCCGGTGCGCATGATTTGCCGGGTGAACTTGTCCAGGCGCATGTCCATCAACCACTCCACCGGCGGGAAGCCCTCGCCCAATGGCGAATGGCCAGGCTCGCGGACGAACTGCTGACGCATTAGCCAAATGGTGTCCATCGCCCGGGTGTAGGGCAGTGGCTCCTCTGGCTCGTGGCTGCGTGGCGCGCCCTGCTTGACGAAAAAACCTTGCCCGTGGCGCGCCTCGACCAGGCCTTGCGAGGCCAGAGACTCATAGGCATTGATCACGGTGTTTTTCGAATGGCCGAACAAACGCATGCACTCGCGCAGTGACGGCAGGCGCTCGCCAATGCGGTACGTGCCATTGCCGATCTGCTCGGCCAAGGATGCTGCCAGTTGCTCTGCGAGTGTCTGCCGCGCCATCGCCAGGTGTCCCGAATGCCTTGTGTGAACAAAGGGTACAGCTTAGGTACTGTCTGGCCAAACTGTACCTTCTTTCACCAGACAGATCGGACTACGGTGGCGCCAACTCACAACAATAACTGCAAGAGACTCCTCCCCATGAGCATCGACTCCCGCCTGCCCATGTTCCGCGCCATGTCACCCGCTGAACGCCTCAGCCACTTGCAGGACGCACTCGAACTGCCCCAGGCAGACGTCGCCCTGCTGCGAGACGCCGGCGCGTTGCCGTTGGACATCGCCGACGGCATGATCGAGAACGTGATCGGCACCTTCGAGCTGCCCTACGCGGTGGCCAGCAACTTCCAGATCAACGGCCGCGACGTGATCGTGCCGTTGGTGGTGGAAGAACCCTCGGTGGTTGCTGCGGCGTCGTTCATGGCCAAGCTGGCACGCGAGGCCGGCGGCTTCAAGACGTCGAGTTCGCTGCCGCTGATGCGCGCCCAGGTACAGATCGTCGAGGTCGCCGACCCCTTCAATGCACGCTTGAGCCTGTTGCGCCACAAAGACGAAATCATCGAACTGGCCAACCGCAAGGACCAGCTGCTCAACAGCCTGGGGGGCGGTTGCCGTGACATCGAGGTGCATACCTTCGCCCAGAGCCCGCGCGGGCCGATGCTGGTGGCCCACCTGATCGTCGACGTACGCGATGCCATGGGCGCCAACACGGTCAACACCATGGCCGAGGCCGTGGCGCCCTTGCTGGAAGAAATTACCGGCGGCAAGGTCCGCCTGCGTATCCTCTCCAACCTGGCCGACCTGCGCCTGGCCCGCGCGCAGGTGCGTATTGCCCCAGAACTGCTAAGTACCGGCGCCTACACAGGTGAAGAGGTCATCGAAGGCATCCTCGATGCCTACAACTTTGCCGTGGTCGACCCGTACCGCGCCGCCACCCACAACAAGGGCATCATGAATGGCATCGACCCGTTGATCGTCGCCACCGGCAATGACTGGCGTGCGGTCGAGGCCGGCGCCCATGCCTATGCATGCCGCAATGGGCACTACGGTTCGCTGACCACCTGGGAGAAGGACAGCCAGGGCCATCTGGTCGGCACCCTGGAGATGCCCATGCCGGTCGGCCTGGTCGGCGGCGCCACCAAGACGCACCCCCTGGCGCAGCTGTCACTGCGCATCTTGGGGGTTAGAACCGCCCAGGAGCTGGCCGAAATCGCGGTTGCCGTCGGCCTTGCACAGAACCTCGGCGCGCTACGGGCGCTGTCGACCGAAGGCATCCAGCGCGGCCATATGGCCTTGCACGCGCGCAACATTGCGCTGTCGGCGGGTGCCCGCGGCGACGAGCTGAACTGGCTGGTCAAGCAGATGGTCGAGGCCCGCGATGTGCGTGCTGACAAAGCCGCAGAACTGCTCAAGCACAAGCGGGCGCAGTAATGGAGGCGGTACGGCTGGTCGAGGTGGGCGCGCGGGACGGCCTGCAGAATGAAAGGCTGACGCTTTCGCCGCGGATTCGCGTGCAACTGCTGCAGCGGTTGGCCGACGCCGGGCTGCAAACCTTGGAGGCCGGCGCCTTTGTCTCGCCTCGCTGGGTGCCGCAGATGGCCGGCTCCGATGAAGTGTTCAAGGCGTTGCCGGTGCGCCCAGGTGTGGCCTGGACGGCACTGGTACCCAACCTCAGAGGGCTGGAAGCGGCCATAGCGGCGGGCTGTCGCGAGGTCGCCGTGTTTGCGGCGGCTTCCGAGGCATTCTCACAGCGCAACCTCAACTGCTCGATAGACCAAAGCCTGCGCCAATACCAGCAGGTCTTGGTGCGCGCTCGCGAGGCCGGTGTTAGCGTGCGCGGTTATGTTTCATGCGTCATGGGGTGCCCGTTCAGCGGCCCGGTCAAGCCGCAGGCCGTGGCCGCGGTCAGCGCCTCACTGTTCGGCATGGGCTGTTACGAGATCAGCCTGGGCGACACCATCGGCGCGGGTACACCGGCGGCGACCCGGGCACTGATCCAGGCCTGCCGCCAGGTCGTACCGGTGAGCGCACTGGCCGGGCACTTTCATGACACCTACGGCATGGCAATCGCCAATATCCATGCCGCGTTGGAGGCGGGTGTGCGGGTGTTCGACAGCTCGGTGGGCGGCCTGGGTGGTTGCCCGTATTCGCCAGGTGCCACCGGCAATGTCGCCACCGAGGACCTGCTGTACCTGCTCGATGGCCTGGGCGTGCGCCACGGTGTCGACCTGGATGCGGTGATCGAAGCAGGTGAGTTCATCGGTGCCCAGCTTGGCCGGCCAACGGCCTCCAGGGTAGCGCGCGCCCTGCTCGCCCAGCGCACAATGGCTTAAACGTCCTCTCTTCACGTTCATAACAATAAAAGCCCGCAAGGGCAGTGGGAGATTCTTCATGAAGTCCGAACTGTACGAAGTCTGGGGCGACACCGTAGACGGTCGCCACCTGGTCTACGCCATCGCCATTGGCGCCGTGGTCAGCCTCGGCGCGTTCTTTACCGCGCAACAGCTGCTGGTGGGTTGGGTGGCCTCGGCGCAAATGGCACGGGCCTACGCAATGCTGATCGGCATTGTCGGCTGCCTGGTCGGTGGCGGCATCAGTGCCGCGCTGTTCAAGCCCAAGCGCAATGTCGTCGAGCACCTGGCCGACCCAGCCTGGCGGGCCAAGATCCTGGTCGAATTGCAGAACGAGTTCGGCCCGCTGGGCAGCCTCGCCGACTTGCCTGCGGCGACCCTTGCAGAGCTGAAAGAAATGGACCTGTACGACCTTTTCGCCGAGTACGAAAAAGGCCTGCCTGCGCTGCAGAACGACCAGAGCGCCCCCGCTGCCGCCCCTGTACAGGCCGCCACTGCTCACGGAGGCCAGCCATGATCGCCTTGGTGATGGATCAGTTCCTCATAGCCCTGGGCATGGGCATCCTCGGTGCGGTGATCTTTGCCGGCATCGGCCTGATTTCCGGCAGCGACGAAACCACTACCCTCGCCCCCTTGACCCTGCTGGTGGTGCTGCTGGGCGTGCCGGCGGCCGGTGTGCTGACGTTCTTCCTGGCCGGTGCCGTGGCCAAGCACATGACCCACGCGGTACCGACCGCGCTGTTGGGTATCCCCGGCGATACCATGGCAACGCCACTGATGCGCGAAGCCAACTTCCTGCGCAACCTGGGCGTGCCGCACATTGCCCTGCGCAAGATGATTTCCGGCGCTGTAATCGCAGCGTTGATCGCGGTACCAATGGCAGTGCTGTTCGCCGTGATGCTGGCGCCGTTCGGCGACATGATCAAACAGGCCGCGCCTTGGGTCTTCCTGCTGGCGGCAGTGGCCATCGCCTGGTTCTCCAAGGGCCGCCTGGCAGCGGTGCTGACCTTGATCCCGTTCGTCATGGTGATTGTCGGCCTGCAAAGCCTGACCGCGCAGTACGGCGTCAAGCTCAGCGTCAGTTACTTCCTCGGCATCGCTATCGGCCCGTTGATTGCGGCGCTGTTCTGCCTGCTCGCGCCCGCCGAACGCGCCAGCATGCGCCGCCAGCAGGTGCGCACGTTCTCGTTGTCGCCCGATGTGAAGCGCTGGGGCGGGTTCTTCCCCAATCCGCTGCGCGTGCTGGACAGCAAGCAAACCCTGTGGACGGCGATCACTGCCGTTGTCTCCAGCGCCACGTTCGTGTTCAGCCCGGTGGCGATGACCGTAATCATGGGCGAGGCCGTCGGTTCACGGGTCAAGCACGTCTACCATCGCCTGACCACGGTCATCACCGCGCGCAACGGCGTCACCGAATCGACTTACCTGGCCGAAGCCTTGATTCCGCTAATCGCCTTCGGCCTGCCGCTGAGCCCGGTCGCTGCCGGCCCTGCCGCACCGCTGTTCAACGCCCCGCCCCGCTTCAGCGTCGATGCCGCAAGCGGTGAGGTGCATAACCTGCATTCGTTGCTCAGTACCTGGGAGTTTCTGGGCTACGGCATGCTGGCGGTGGTGGTCGCGATCCTGATCGCCTACCCCTTCACCATGAATTACGCGCACCGAGCTGCTGCCTATGTGTCGCGCAAGATCAGCCACGAAGCGGTGATCGCGACCTTTGTTGGCCTGATCCTGGTGATTGGTATCTGGGAAGGCGGCCTGTTGGGGTTGCTGGTGATTGTCACCATTGGCCTGCTGGGTGGTTTTCTCTCACGCTTTCTCGGTTTCAACATCGGCGTGCAGTTCATGGGGTACTACACCGCGGTGTTGACCGTGCCGGCGATGATTGCCCTGTTGGGGGTATAAGCCTGCCGGTTTTGCCGCATACGATCAGCAGGGGTGTTCGCCACAACCTATTCAGCGCCTACCAGATCGAGCGCCGCCCGCGCGGCGCATCGCGAGCAACGCTCGCTCCTACGTTTGTTTCGGGCCAGTCAGGCCTGTGATGTTTGCGCGCGACCGCCTTCTTGGTCCCACTCGATATCGTGTCAGTCGCCAAGGGCCCGCGCGCCTATGCCACAGGAATAATTGGCCCGAAACAAACGTAGGAGCGAGCGTTGCTCGCGATGCGCCGCGCGGGCGGCGCTGGATCTACGCCCAACCTCAAAACCCAAGGCAGGCGATCGCGGGCCTCCACCATTTCCCCAACCCATTTCACCCAATTCCCCAACCAACAAATCGCACCCATTCTTGCCCATCATTTCGCCCATAGGAAAAAAACGCAGGATGTTGTGCGCAGAATTCGCTTGAGATGCACGGCCGCTTTGCCCATGGTGGCCAGCCTGACAGCTATTGCCTGAATAAAAGGCTGCAGGGCGTGGACGCAGGCGCACGACGATGCCTGTGGGTGGGGCGACAATGTCTGCAGTGGCAAACCTTGCACTGCAGCATCATTGCCGACGCCTCCCAGATAATAAGAGAGGACAAGGAAATGCAATCCAACAGTCTGAAGCAAAGCCTGAAACAACGGCACATCACCATGATTGCGCTGGGCGGGGTGATCGGCGCGGGGCTGTTCATGGGGTCGGGCAAGTTGATTGCCTCGGCAGGGCCTGCCGCGATCCTGTCGTACTTTATCGGCGGCATTGTGGTCACCCTGGTGATGTTCATGCTCGGCGAGATGGCCTGCCGCAACCCGGATGCAGGCTCGTTTTCAACCTATGCCAACAGCTACCTCGGCGAATGGGCAGGGTTTACCGTCGGCTGGCTGTACTGGCTCAAGTCGATGCTGACCATCACCTTGGAGGCGGTGCTGCTGGGCGCCATCCTCAACGATTTTCTGCCTTGGCTGCCCATCTGGGCGGGCGCGTTCATCATGCTGGTGACGTTGATGGCGAGCAACGCCTACTCGGTCAAATCTTTCGCTGAAGTGGAGTACTGGCTGGCCGCGATGAAGGTCGCCACCATTCTGATCTTTATGGTGCTGGGGCTCTCGATTCTGCTCGGCCTGCACAGCAACATCCCTTCCCCTGGCTGGGTCAACCTGACCGCGCACGATGGTTTCATGCCCAATGGCCTGTCGCCGGTCATGGCGGGTGTGGTGGTGGTGATCTTCTCGCTGGGCGGGAGTGAAATCGCTGCCGTTGCCGCCGGCGAATCAGAGAACCCTCGCAAGAACGTCATCCGGGCCATCAAGAGCGTCATTCTGCGGGTGATGTTGTTCTATGTCGGTTCGGTGTCGATCCTGATCCTCTGCCTGCCGTGGACAGACACGGAGAACCTGGCGTCCCCGTATGTGTCGTTGTTCAGCCTGGCTGGGTTCAGTGGCGCCGCAGTGGCCATGAAGATCGTGTTGTTCATCTCGTTCATGTCGGTGATGAACTCCTTCATGTTCTCCAACTCGCGCATGCTGTTCTCGCTGAGCCAGCGTGGGCATGCGCCGAAGCTGTTCTCTCGCACCACGTCCAAAGGGGTACCGCTCAATGCGCTGCTGCTGAGCCTGAGCATCTGCCTGTTGATCCTGACCGTGCACTTTGTCAGCGGCGGCGACCTGTTCATGACCCTGGCCAAGAGCAGCGGCACGTTCGTGATGATCGTGTGGATCTTCATCATCGTCGCCCACTTCGCCATGCGCTGGAAAACCCGGCATGAAGCGGTCGACCCTACGGCGTTCCGGGCATGGTTCTTCCCTTACGCCAACATCGTTGCGCTGTTCGCACTGCTGGCGGTGATTATCACCCAAGCGTTCGACCCGGCTTCGCGGTTCCAGTTCTGGTTCACCTCGGTGACCTCACTGGTTGTGCTGGGGGCGTACTGGGTGATGCGTAATCGGCTGGCGGGGAAGACGAGTTGGCTATGTAGGTAGCTGATGGTCAGCCTGATCCCAGCCCATAGGGCTGGGACAGGCACTACACAACCCGCCGTGCATCCCTGCGCACGGCCTGTGGCGGCACACCAAAGCCGCGCATGAACACCTCACGCATATGGCGGCGATCCCTGAACCCCGTTTCCCTCGCCACCGTATCCAGGCTGTGGCGGCTTTGCTCGATCATCAACCGGGCGGCCTCCAGGCGCAGGCTTTCCACCGCCTTGGCCGGTGATTGCCCCGTCTCCGCAGTAAACACACGGGTGAATTGCCGGGGGCTCAGGTGCACCACATCCGCCAGTTCCTCAACACTGAGCGGGCGGTTAAGGTGCTTGCGCGCATAGTCCAGCGCGCTCTGGATGCGGTCTGACTTGGGCGCCAGCGACAGCAATTCCGAATGCTGCGACTGGCCACCAGAGCGGCGTTGATGCATCACCAACTTGTGCGCAATAGAACGGGCAAGCTCAGCTCCCAAGTCCTTTTCCACCATCGCCAGCGCCATGTCCAACGCCGCGGTCATCCCCGCCGAGGTCCACACAGGGCCGTCGACGATGAAGATACTGTCGTCCTCGACCTTGATTTGCGGGTGCATCCGTTGCAAGGCTTTGGCGTAGGCCCAGTGCGTGGTGGCGCGACGGCCCTCCAGTACACCCGCTTGGGCGAGCACGAATGTACCGGTGCACAACCCAGCAGTGCGACGCGCGCCGTCGACAAACCCCCGCACGCTTTTCAGCACGTCTTCAGAAGGCGGCGTCAACGGGGTGAGTGTTCCGGTGACCATCCAGCTGTCAGCGAGGCCCGGCGCCCCCAAGGGCAGCGTATCGATGTGCATCCCTAAAGAAGAGCGCACAGTCCCCCCGCCGATTGAATAGTTCTGAATCCTGTAGACCTCTTCGCCCGCCACAAGGTTGGCGAACTCGAACACGGTCTGCGTTGCCAGGGACATGACCTGGAAGCCCTCCGTGATCAGATAGCCGACTCGATGCATTGCTGTGCTCCTTAACGCCATGTCCTGAATCAGCACTCTATGCGTTATTCAAGTCGTGGGCAATCTGACGCGAAAACCCCGCCCTGCGCTGGCGCTCTGGCGCCCCTGATGACGAAGCGTAGCGCGCCCGCTAGAATCAAACGCTGAATGTGACCGTAAACACTTCGTTTGCCTGAAACTGTTCGGCGGTCATACAGGCAGCCGGTGTCTGGTAAACCGGCAGGGGCCGCCTATGACTTTGCAACCTCCCGTCAATCTGACCAACTGCGATCGCGAACCCATCCAGATTCCGGGCAGCATCCAGCCGCATGGTTGCCTGTTGGCCTGCAATGCGTCAGCAAGCGTGGTCCTGCGTCACTCGGCCAATACCCCAGGCATGCTGGGCGTTGCCGGGGACATCAACGGTCAACGCCTCGAAGCAATTATCGGCACCGAGTCTGCGCATACCCTTCGCAACGCACTGTCACGGGTCAAAGAGGGCACTCGCCCGGCACTGTCGTTTGCCGTGAGCCTGCCGTCCGGACAGGCGTTCGATATTGCCGCGCATATTTACAAAGGCACCGCCATCCTCGAGTTCGAGCCCTGCGGTGCAAGCATCGCCGAGCCGATGGAGCTGGTCCGCACCGTCATCGCCCAACTGCGCGAGATCGACCGCTCCGAGAAGCTGTTTGCCGACACCGCCCGACGTGTGCGAGCACTGCTGGGTTACGACCGGGTGATGATCTACCAGCTTGGCGTTGACGGCGCTGGCAAGGTGATTGCCGAGGCCAAGCGCAGCGGCCTGGAAAGCTTTTTGGGGCAGTACTTCCCCGCGTCCGACATTCCGCAGCAGGCGCGCGCCCTGTACCTGCGCAATCCGGTCCGCATCATTTCCGATGCCCTGTTCAAGACCGTGCCCATCACGCCTGTGCTGGACCTGAATGGCGAGCCGCTCGACCTGTCCTACGCACACCTGCGCAGCGTCTCGCCCATTCACTGCGAGTACCTGAGCAATATGGGTGTGGGCGCCTCGATGTCCATTTCGATCATCGTCGACGGCGCGCTTTGGGGGCTGATTGCCTGCCACCATTACGCACCCCGCACGCTGTCCATGGGCCAACGCGTCGCGGCAGAAATGTTCGGCGAATTCTTCTCGCTGCATATCCAGACCCTGCGCGCCAAACAAAGCCTGGAGGCCGCCGCCTACGCACGCGAAGTGCTCGACAACCTGCTGCGTGATGCACACCGCACCGCCGACTTCGGGGAACTGCTGCGTGCTCGCATGACGGACTTCAAGGCGCTCATCCCCTGCGACGGCATCGGCATGTCGCTACAAGGCCGCTGGACCGCTGAGGCACTGACACCGCCAAACGTGGCGTTGCCCAGCTTGTTGAGATTCGCCGAAGGTGTCGCCGAGGGCCGTACCTGGGCTTCGAACTGCCTCTCGATGGCGCACCCACCTGCCCAGGATTACGCCGTCGACGTTTCGGGCGTGTTGGTCATTCCGATGTCTCAGCAGCCCCGGGATTACCTGATGCTGTTTCGCAAAGAGGTGATCGAGACCCTGGATTGGGCCGGCGACCCCAACAAAACCTACGACAGCGGCCCGTTAGGTGAACGCCTGACGCCACGCAAGAGCTTCGCGGTGTGGAAACAGACCGTTCACCACCACTCACAGCCTTGGTCCGAGCAAGACCGCCAGTTTGGCGAGGCCATCCGCGCCGCGATAGTCGAGGTGGTGCTGCATAACAGTGAGCTCATGGCCGACGAGCGCTCCAAGGCGGACGTCCGCCAACGGATGCTCAACGAAGAGCTCAACCACCGGGTGAAGAACATTCTTTCGCTGATCGGTGCGCTGGTGGCCCACCCCACCGCCGAAAATCAGACCCTCAACAGCTACGTGGCAACGCTCAAGGGTCGCATCCAGGCGCTTTCCCTTGCACATGACCAGGTCGTGCGAGGGGATGGCGGTGGGCGCTTCTCCACGCTTCTGGACGCCGAGCTGTCGCCCTACCGCACCTCGGCCGATGTCATCGAGCTGAACGGCCCCAGCCTGCTGCTTGATGCCCGCGCCTACTCGGTGCTGGCCTTGGTGCTCCACGAACTGGCGACCAACGCCGCCAAGTACGGCGCGCTGTCTCGGGCAGGTGGCAAGCTGGCCGTGAGTTGGCAGGTCGATGTGAGTGGGGCGTGCGACATCACGTGGTGCGAAAGCGGTGGGCCAACGGTTCGCCCACCCAGCCGAAGTGGTTTCGGTTCGGTGCTGATCGAACGCAGCATCCCCTTCGACCTCGGCGGCACCAGCACGCTCGAATACAGGCCAGAAGGGCTGCAGGGGTATTTCAAGATCCCTGCCAAACACCTGACCCAGGTCGAAACGGTCGATGCCGTTGCGCCAATGGCGCCACCGGCTGCGCCTCATGTCAGCGGCTCGGGCCTGGTCAAATCCTGCGTGCTGATTCTCGAGGACCAGCTGGTTATTGCAGTAGGCCTCGAACAGATTCTGGCCGATGCGCTGGTCGAAGACGTGATTACCGCAAGCTCCGAAGCCGAGACGATGAAGCTGCTCGCCAGCCGCAGGCCGGATGTCGCGGTGCTGGATATCAACCTGGGGACGGGCACGTCGATTGCCGTCGCCGAAGAACTCACGCGCAAAAACATCCCGTTCCTGTTCGCCACCGGCTATGGCGACAGCATTAGCATTCCTGCGCATTTGAAGCACGTCCCTGTTGTGCGCAAGCCCTACGATGCCCTGACGATTCTGTCGAACCTGGAAAGCCTGATCGACAGCGGCCAGTAGGCAGCGGGAGCACACGATCGTCCGCTGCCTACCCTGCCCAGGCTCACACTCTAGATCTGAGCCTGACCGCCATCGACAAACAGCTCGGCGCCATTGACGAAACTTGAGTCATCGCTCGCCAGGAAGACGGCGGCATTGGCGATTTCCACAGGCTCACCCACACGCCCCAGTGGCACCTGGGAGGCCAGGTAGTCGAGCAACCCCTGCTGTTGCTCTGCATCGGGGCCCGCCAGGTCAACCAGGCCTGGCGTTCGCGTGGCACCTGGGCTGAGAGTGTTGACCCTGACCCCGCGGTCCCTCAGGTCGAGGATCCAGCTGCGTGCGAATGCTCGAACAGCGGCCTTGGACGCCGAGTACACGCTGAATGCCGCAGTCCCGGAGCTACCGGCGGTAGAGCCCGTAAGAATGATGGAGGCGTTCGGCGCCAGCAACGGCAACGCTTTCTGCACTGTGAACAGCACACCTTTGACGTTGCGGTCGAACGTATCGTCGTAGTGGGCTTCGGTGATGTCTCCCAAAGGGAGCATCGAGCCGCCACCCGCGTTGGCGAACAGCACATCCAGACGCCCCTGTTGCTGGCCGATTTGGGCATACAGAGCGTCCAACTGGTCAAGCCGGGTCGAATCGACGGCGATGCCGGTGGCGTTACCGACCAGCGCTACGGCCTTGTCCAGCTCGCTCTGGCGGCGGCCGGTGATGTACACATGGGCGCCCTCCTCTGCAAAACGTTTGGCGGTGGCCAGGCCGATACCGGTGGTGCCGCCGGTTACCAGTGCGATCTTGCCTTCAAGTTTGTTGCTCATGGTGTTTCTCCCGAGGGGTAGTGATTGGCTGTGGGAGAAGCTTATCGACGCACCGTTATTTTCAAAATAGAATCATTTGAAACTCATCATTGCAGAATTGAAATGGCAAGAATCCCCGATTTCGAAGGGCTGGCAATGTTCGCCAAAGTGGCGGAAGAAGGTTCCTACGCAGCGGCGGCGCGCGCCATGGGCGTGTCGGTACCGACGGTATCGCGTGCGGTGGCGCGTCTGGAGGCACGCTTGGGCGGTCGTCTGTTCAATCGCACGTCACGCCAGCTTTGCGTCACCGAGTTCGGCCAGCGCATGGTCGAACAGGCCAGCGCGTTGTACCGCCAGGCAGAAGAGATGGAAAGCGCCGCCCAGGAGATGTCGGTGCAGCCACGGGGCTTGGTGCGCCTGGCGGTGCCTATGTCATTCGGCTTGCGCTGGGTAGCGCCGCTGCTGCCCGCGTTGATGGCCAGGTACCCCCAGTTGGAACTCGACCTTCACTTGTCAGATTCGACAGTCGATCTGGTTGCCGAGGGGTTCGATGCAGCACTGCGCATTGCAGCACTGCCGGATTCGTCCTTGGTGGCCAGACGTATCTGTGCGGTCACGCAATACCTGGTAGCCGCGCCGTCATACCTTGCGCGTCATGGACGCCCTGAGCACCCGCGCGACCTGGTTGACCATGCCTGCATGAGCTACGCCTACCGCGCCCGCAGACAGGTTTGGCGGTTCACCCACAGTGACGGCACCGAACAAGACGTCGTGCCGCGGGGGCCCCTGCGTGTGACCAATTCGGATGCGTTGGTGGCGCCCTTGCTGGAGGGCTTGGCGATCGCCGAATTACCGGATTTCATCGCCTCCGAATACTTGGCGGACGGCCGCCTTGAGCACCTGCTACCAACGTGGAGCATGACCCAAGGCGGCTTGTATTTCGTCACACCTTCAGCCCGAAGCCGGCCGAGAAAGGTCCAGGCCTTGGCTGATTTTTTCATCGAGCGGCTGGCCGGGTCACAATGGCTGACGCCAAACGTGACCTGACGGTGGCTCAATTATCCAGTTCATCCTTGGTGATGTTGCCGGAGTGGGGGTCAACGTGGAATTCGTACTGTTTGCCATCGGCCTTGATGCCCTCGCCTTCCCAGTGGCCGTCATCTGCTTCGATCTTGGTGATCTGGGTGTAGCCGGCGCCTTTAAGCACCGTCTCGGCCTGGTCTTTGTTCACCTTCCAGTCGGCACCTGGTTGGTCAGCCCACGCGGCACTAGCGCCCAGTGCGCCAACCAGTGCCAACCCCGTCAATACGCGCGTCATGGTTTTCATCGTCAACATCCTTTTTGCCTGAGTTAAAGGATGCGACCTGGGCGCTGTCGTTTCGGTTCAATCATCGTTACGCTTGCAGCCACGTTCATTACACAAAGGGTTGACGGTGCACTCCTCCGAACGTTTGAAGGGCATTGACGTTTTTGTCTGCGTGGCAGACCTCGGCAGTTTTGCCGCGGCGGCGCAGCGCCTGAACCTGACCAGCTCGGCTGTCAGCAAAGGTGTCGCGCGGCTGGAAGCTCGCCTGGGCTTACGCCTGTTCGAGCGCACGACGCGTCGGCTTGCCCTGACCGATGCGGGGCAAACGTTCTACAAGACCTGCTCACGCGTGCTGGCCGACCTCGAAGCATCGGAATTGGCCCTGCATGAAGACTACTTCGAGCCACGGGGCCGGGTGCGCATCGACCTGCCCGCAGCGTATGGGCGGCTGCACGTCTTGCCGGTCATTCTCGACTACCTCAAACGCCATCCCCAGTTGCAGCCACACGTGTCCTTTACCGACAGCTTCGTCAACCCGACCGAGCAGGGTATCGATATCGTGGTACGTATCGGCGGCCCGGACGTTTGGCCGGAGGACCTGGGGCACCAGTTCATCGGTGCTCAACGGTTCATCTTCTGTGCCTCACCGGGCTACTTGCAAGTCCGTGGCACACCGCTCGATGAGGCGGACCTGCAAGCCCATGACTGTGTGGTTTACGGGCAGCCCGACGGGGTGGGCAGCCCCTGGCACATGACCGGTATGCAACCGGGTGAAATGGAGCGGCGCTTCATGCCGGCGCGGCTTGCCATCGGCGATGGCGAAGGGGTGGTACAGGCAGTCGTGCAGGGTTTGGGGGTCACTCAGGTGCCCACCTGGCTGGTCAATCAACAGCTGGAAAGTGGCGCGTTGATTGAAGTGTTGCCGCACTTGGCAACAGATGGGCTGCCGATGAACGTAGTGTGGCTCAAAAAACGCGAGGCCCTCCCCCGCGTCAGGGCGTTGCTGGATGTGCTGCTGAACGCGCTGCGAACAGACGGCCACCGCCTCGCGCCCTGCGATTAGTGAATATAATTCGCGTGCCATCTGAAATATTGCCCGTAATAGGCTTTTTAAGAATCAATACAATGGCAGCCCCTGATTGAGGAACTGCCTGCATGACTGCTGTTGAACGCCCACCCGTGGGCTTGGCGACCGACCGACGCGCGACCTTGGGGACTTTGGTCCTCGCCGCCTCCGCCTTTTTGATTGTCACTACCGAGTTCTTGATGGTCGGCCTGCTGCCCGGGCTGGCACGCGACCTTGATGTCTCGATTTCGACTGCCGGGCAGTTGATCACGCTGTTTGCCTTCACCGTCATGCTGGCGGGCCCGCCGTTGACGGCGGCACTTGCCCACCTGGACAGGCGCAAGCTGTTCGCAGCCATCCTCGCCTTGTTCGCGGCGTCCAATGCGTTGGCGGCCCTTGCGCCAAACATCGGGGTCTTGGCAGTGGCGCGTTTCCTGCCCGCCCTGGCACTGCCTGTCTTTTGGGGTACAGCCAGCGAAACGGCCGCCAGCATGGTCAGCCCCGATCGCCAAGGGCAGGCCGTCGCGCGGGTCTACCTCGGCATCTCAGCTGCGCTGTTGCTGGGCATTCCATTAGGGACGTTGGCGGCTGACGCCATAGGCTGGCGCGGCGCTTTCTGGATATTGTCTGCTGCATCGGCGGCCATGGCCTTTGCCGTGCTCACCTGGATGCCAGTGGTTGCGCGCCTGCCCAGGGTCGACTTGCGCCACCAGGCGCGGATCTTCCGTGAACCGAACTTCCTCGCCAATGTGGCGCTGTCGATCATGGTGTTCACCGCCATGTTCATTGCCTACACCTACCTGGCCGACATGCTCGAGCGTACCGCAGGTGTTGCAACTGCGGATGTCGGCTGGTGGCTGATGGGCTTCGGTGCCATTGGTTTGCTGGGCAACTGGCTGGGGGGGCGAGCTGTCAGGCATTCGCCGATCAAGGCCACTGCGCTGTTTCTTGTGTTGCTGGCGATGGGTATGGCGGCCTTCAGCCCACTGGCCGCTGCGCCTGTAACGCTCTGGGGCGCACTGGCACTGTGGGGCATCGCCAATACGGCGCTCTACCCCATCTGCCAGGTGCGCGTGATGCATTCGGTGGCGCACTCTCAGGCTCTGGCTGGCACCACCAACGTGTCTGCCGCCAATGCCGGTATTGGCTTGGGCGCGCTGTTGGGTGGGCTGGTCATCCCAACATTCGGGGTGTCGACGCTGGGCTATGTGGCCGCAGGAGTGGCGCTGTTGGCGTTGCTGTGTGTGCCCGCCGTGGCGCGGCTGCAGCGTCAGGCACCCAGCGCTTAAAGCATGTGCCCCGCCCAGATGCCCTGCGCTACCAGCTCTGAAGCAAGCTCGACGAAGGTTTCACCCACATAGCGCGTGGCTGGGCTGACATGCCTGTCCGCAGGCGACACCATGACCAGCTTGCGCATCGGAGTCGGCTCGATCAGTGGCGCTGCACACAAGGTGCCATTCTGCAGGTGGGTGTAGATCGAGGCCAAGGGCAGCGCGGTCAAGCCGAAGCCATGACGCACCAGGTCGATCATCGCCCCGAACGAATCGGCCTCGACATTGGCGGCAATCTTGAAGCCGACGTCCGCGGCGCAGTGGTCCATGATCTTGCGCAAGCCATGACGCGGGCTGGGCAGCACCAACTGCTGCTGGGCCAGGGTTGCGAAGTTGACCGGGTTGTCCCACGCCAAGCCTGCGCTGGGCGGCCCGACCAATACCAGGTTCTCCATCATTACCGGCACGATGCGCAAAGTGTGCAGCGGCTCCAGGTCATAAGAGATCGCCAGCTCCAGTTCGCCACGCTGAATCCAGTCCACCAGGTAACCGCTGAAGGCCGACGAGAAACGGATCGACAAGTCCGGGTGGGCTTCGCGGATCCGGGTCACCAGGGGCACGGTGACGATCTCCGCGATGGTCGGTGTGGTGCCGATCGCCACGGCCCCGCGAAACGATGCATGCCCGCCCACTACCGAACTGCGAATGGCCTCCAGTTCATCCATGATCCGCGTGGCGTGCTGCAGCACTTCGCTGCCGGCGTCGGTGATGATCATGCCGCGGCCATGGCGCTCGAACAGGTAGACCCCAAGCTCCTTCTCCAATTGCCGGATCTGCCGGCTCAAGGCGGGCTGTGCAATGTGCAGCCGGTCGGACGCCTTGCTGAGGCTGCCAAGCTCGGCAACATGGATCAGGGTTTTGAGTTGAACGACGTCCATCGGCAGGCCCGTGTCGAGGCAGAAGGTAACTGGCAGTCTAAACAGCACATCTGTCAGCAGCTATAGAATTTCAGCATATCAGTTAGTCAGCTAGTCCCCTTATTGGCGGGCCCACTCTGGAGTAGCGTGAAAACAGGGTCGATCACCGATCGGACGCCCGCTACAAGAATAAGACCAGAGGCTGACTACCATGCCAACTCCCCGCTCCAGCACCACCCTCGTTGAAGATGCCCCCGCCCGCCAACCCAATCGTGTCAGAGCGATCATGGGGGCCTGCTCCGGCAACCTGGTCGAGTGGTATGACTTTTTCATCTACGCCTATACGGCAATCTACTTCGCGGCGTCGTTCTTCCCCAAAGGCGATACCACCACGCAGTTGCTGGCCACCGCGGGTGTGTTCGCCGTCGGTTTCTTCATGCGGCCCCTGGGTGGGTGGATTTTCGGCTGGCTGGCCGACACCCGTGGGCGCAAAGTCTCGATGATCATCTCGGTGTTCATGATGTGCGCCGGGTCACTGCTGATCGCGGTGATGCCGACCTATGAAACGGTAGGTATCGCCGCACCGATCATGCTAGTCGTTGCACGGCTGATACAGGGGCTCTCGGTGGGTGCCGAATACGGCACCGGCGCAACCTACATCAGCGAAATCGCGACACCAGGCCGGCGTTGTTTCTATGGCTCGTTCCAGTACTTCACGATCATCGCCGGGCAATTGCTGGCCCTGTTCACCGTAGTCATCCTGCAGCAGACGCTCAGCGATGAGCAGTTGCGTGAATGGGGCTGGCGCATTCCGTTTTTCATTGGCGCCATCAGCGCCGTGGTTGTCGTGTACCTGCGCCGCTCAATGCACGAAACCGCCTCGAAAAAGGACATGCACCGCGAGGGTGCCGGGTCGTTGCGCGGCATGTTCAAGCACAAGCGTGCCGTCGGGCTGGTGATCGCCTTTACCATCGGTGGGTCGCTGTACTTCTATACCTTCACCACCTACATGCAGAAGTTTCTGGTGATATCGGCAGGCTTCGACGCGGCCACGGTGAGTTTCATCATGACCTCGGCGCTGATTGGCTTCATGCTTTGCCAGCCGCTGTTCGGCCTGATGGCTGACCGGCTCGGGATCAGGACGCACATGCTGATGTTCTCGAGCCTGGGCGTGTTGCTGGTGATCCCGCTGCTGTTCGCCATCAAGCATACCCACAACCCCTTCATGGCCTTTGCGCTGGTCTTCGGCGGGCTGGTCATCGCCTCGCTCTACACCCCGATCGCAGGCATCGTCAAAGCCGAATTGTTCCCCCCCGCAGTGCGTGCGCTGGGGGTCGGGTTCCCGTATGCCATCGGTAACGCGGCGTTTGGCGGGACGGCTGAATATGTCGCGCTGTCGTTCAGGGCCGAAGGGGTCGAGGACTACTTCTTTTTCTACGTGGCCGCCGTCCTGTGCGTGACCTTCATCGCATCGATGCTGATGCCCAACCTGACGCGGCATGGGTACATCAGTGGCGATGGCAGGGTCGAGGAGAATACCGGCATGCCGGCCAGCAAGGTGCAGACCGCCAAGGCCTGACCTCGCCAACATTGCCCCTTTATTGACCCGCGCGGCCCTGATGGCTTCCTCAAGAAAGCCACCAGGGCCGCTTCGTTTCGCTTGGCCGGCCACTCCATGAGCTATGCCACGCCGGCATATCTCAAAGAGAAAAACGGTAGTCGTCGGCACCCCGCCTTGCCTGCATGATGAGGCAAAACAAGAGCAGCACTGGAGACAACCATGTCATCGCAAGAAGCTGAACAAAGCTGGCAAGAAGACGTTTTCCGCGTCCTCAAGGCCCACGACGTCAAGCATGTCGTGTTCGTTCCGGACGCCGGCCATTCGGCCGCGATCCGCATGTCGTACCAGGACCCTGATATCAAGGCCGTCGTCCTCACCACCGAAGAAGAAGGCATTGGTTATCTGGCCGGCGCCTGGCTAGGCGGTGAACGCGGTGCACTGTTGATGCAGTCCAGCGGCGTCGGTAACTGCATCAACACCCTGGCCCTGCAGAACTGCGCGGGTTTCCCCCTGCTGATGGTGGTGACCATGCGCGGTGACTGGGCCGAGTTCAACGCTTGGCAAAACCCCATGGGCCAGGCCACCGAGGCCTCGCTGCAACTGATGAAGGTCATGACCTGGCGTGCCGATGTGCCAGAAGACGTCGCGCCACTGCTGCATGGCGCCGCCACCATGGCCTTCAATGGTGATTCCGCCACTGCCTTGCTGCTCGGCCAGCGCCTGATCGGAGAAAAGAAATGGGTCAAGTAAGCGCCAACCACACGCTGTGCCGCCGTGAGGTGGTGCGTACCCTGCTCGCTGATCGCCAGGATGTACTGGTCGTGACCGGCCTGGGTTCGGCGTCTTACGACGTCATGGCTGCCGGTGACCACGATGGCAACTATTACCTCTGGGCGGCCATGGGCAGCGCCATCACCGTAGGCCTGGGCCTGGCCAACGCGCAACCCGACAAGTCGGTGGTGGTCATCACTGGTGACGGCGAGTTGCTGATGGGCTTCGGCGCGCTGGCGACTGTCGCCCTGCAGAAGCCTGCCAATTTGACCATTGTGGTGCTGGACAACGGCCACTTCGGCGAGACCGGCATGCAGGTCAGCCACGCCGGTTTCGGCATCAAGCTCGACCAGGTTGCCCAGACCTGCGGCTTCAGCTGGACCCGCGAGATTCGCGACATGGAAGGCGTGCATGACCTGCGCGAACGCTTCGCCAGCCGCGAAGGTGTGAAGCTGGCTACCGTCAAGATCAAGGCCGAGAACCCACCGCGCGTGCTGCCGCCGCGTGACGGCCACTACATCAAGAACCGCTTCCGCGCTGCCCTGGGCTTCCAGCCTCTTTGACTGTGTCAGGCGCAGGTTGGCAGCCGAGCCACGACAAGGCTGCCAGCCTGCGCCGCCTGGAGAACAATAATGAGCGACTACGACAACGAAGCACTCAACGCCATCCGCGAGGGCGTGCGCGCCCTGTGTGGTGATTTCCCTGCCGAATACTGGCGCAAGATCGACGAAGAAAAGGGCTTTCCGGAGGCCTTCGTCAAGGCCATGACCGATGCGGGCTGGCTTTCGGCGATGATTCCGGAAGAGTACGGTGGCTCCGGCCTGGGCCTGGCCGAGGCCTCGGTGATTCTTGAGGAAGTCAACCGTTGCGGGGGTAACTCCGGCACCATTCACGGCCAGATGTACAACATGTTCACACTGCTGCGTAACGGCAGCGAAGAACAAAAAGGCTATTACCTGCCAAAACTCGCCAGTGGCGAACTGCGCCTGCAGTCGATGGGGGTCACCGAGCCCACCACCGGCACCGACACCACCAAGATCAAGACCACGGCCGTGCGCAAGGGCGACAAGTACGTCATCAACGGCCAGAAGGTCTGGATTTCGCGCATCCAGCACTCCGACCTGATGATCCTGCTGGCCCGTACCACACCGCTGGCAGAGGTGAAGAAAAAATCCGAAGGCATGTCGATTTTCCTCGTCGACCTGCGCGAAGCCATCGGCAACGGCCTGACCGTGCAGCCGATCGCCAACATGGTCAACCATGAGACCAACGAGCTGTTCTTCGACAACCTGGAAATCCCTGCCAGTAGCCTGATTGGCGAAGAAGGCAAAGGCTTCCGCTACATCCTCGACGGCCTCAACGCCGAGCGCACGCTGATCGCCGCCGAGTGCATCGGCGATGGCCGCTGGTTCATCGAAAAGTCCAGCCAGTACGCCCGCGACCGCGTGGTGTTCGGCCGCCCGATTGGGCAGAACCAAGGCGTGCAGTTCCCGATCGCCGAGGCGCACATCGAGATCGAGGCCGCCGACCTGATGCGCTGGCGTGCCTGTGCCGAATACGACAGCGGCAAGAACGCCGGCGCCGCGGCCAATATGGCCAAGTACCTGGCGGCGAAGGCCAGTTGGGAAGCCGCCAACGCCTGCCTGCAAACCCACGGCGGTTTCGGCTTTGCCAACGAATACGACGTCGAGCGCAAGTTCCGTGAGACGCGCCTGTACCAGGTGGCCCCGATCTCGACCAACCTGATCCTGTCGTACGTCGCCGAGCACCTGCTGGAACTGCCACGCTCGTTCTGACCGATGCCGCCCCTGGTCGCCAAGGCGCCAAGGGGCCCTGCCATGACAAGAGGGATAACCATCATGAGCCAGCCTACGGCAATCCGCCCGCTAGACGGCATCACCGTCATCAGCCTCGAACATGCCATTGCTGCGCCCTTCTGCACCCGCCAACTGGCGGACCTTGGCGCCCGCGTGATCAAGGTCGAACGGCCGGGGGTAGGTGACTTTGCGCGGGGCTACGACCAACGGGTCAACGGCCTGGCTTCGCACTTCGTCTGGACCAACCGCTCGAAAGAAAGCCTTGCTCTGGACCTTAAGCAGGACATCGCCGGCGACATTCTCGACCAGCTTCTGGAGCAGGCCGACGTGTTGGTTCAAAACCTGGCGCCGGGCGCCGCTGCGCGCCTGGGGCTGTCGTTCGAGGCGCTGCATGCGCGGTTCCCCACGCTGATCGTCTGCGACATTTCGGGCTACGGCGCGGGCGGCCCTTTTGAACAGAAAAAGGCCTACGACTTGCTGATTCAGAGCGAAGGCGGCTTTTTATCGGTAACCGGCGGCCCGGGTGACGAGCAGATGGCCAAGGCGGGCAACTCGATTGCCGACATCGCGGCCGGCATGTACGCCTACACCGGCGTGTTGTCGGCCCTGCTGCTGCGTGGCCGCACCGGCGAAGGCAGCCATGTGGAGGTGTCGATGCTGGAAAGCCTGGTGGAGTGGATGAACTACCCGCTGTACTACGCCTACGAAGGCGCGACTCCGCCGCCACGCGCCGGCGCGGCGCACGCGACCATCTACCCGTACGGCCCCTTCCCCACCGGCGATGGCAATACTGTGATGCTCGGTTTGCAGAACGAGCGCGAATGGCGCCTGTTCTGTGAGCAGGTGCTGCTGCAACCCGCGCTGGCCGACGATGCGCGGTTCTCTGCCAACTACCTGCGGGTGGCCAACCGTGAGGCTTTGCGTGCACTGATCATCGAGGCGTTCGCCGCCCTGGACTTGGACACGGTGGTTGCGCGCCTTGATAGCGCCAGCATTGCCAACGCACGGGTCAACGACATGCAGGGGGTGTGGCAGCACCCGCAGTTACAAGCCCGCGACCGTTGGCGCCAGGTAGCCACGGCAAACGGCAGCATACCCAGCCTGCTGCCCCCGGCCAGCAGCAATGCCTACCGCCCACGCATGGACCCAGTGCCAGCCTTGGGGGAGCACAGCGAATGCATCCTCGCCCAGCTTGGGCTGTCTGCCGAACGTATACAGGAACTGCGCCGCGATGGGGTCATCTGACCCCTTCAGGCACAGCGTTAAATGATCGAGGACCACGACAATGACAACACACGACCTCAGCCGCTGGATTGGCCGTAGCGAAACCAGCCACGATCGCATCACCCACAACCTGGTCAAGCGCCTCGCGGCGACCCTCAGCGAGCCCGCACCCTCGGCGGGAGAACCCCTGCCCCTGCTCTGGCACTGGGCGTTCTTCCAGGACCCCGTCGAGGCCACCGGGCTGGGCGCCGATGGCCACCCCGCGCGCGGCGGTTTCTTGCCGCCAGCAGACAACCGCAACCGGATGTGGGCCGGCAGCCGCCTGACCTTCATCAGCCCTTTACAGGTGGAAGCGCAGGTAGCACGCCACTCGACGATTCTCAACGTCGAAGAAAAACACGGCCGCACCGGGTCGCTGCTGTTTGTCACCGTCAGGCACGTGTATGTCCAGGATGGCCATGAAGCGCTGATCGAAGAACAGGACATCGTCTACCGCGAGCCTACCCCACCCAAGCTTGGCGGTACCGAGCCGGCACCCGCCGGCGCTTGGCAGGAGACCGTGACGCCCGACGCAACCCTGTTGTTCCGCTACTCGGCCGTCACCTTCAATGGCCATCGTATCCACTATGACTGGCCCTATGTCACCGAAACCGAAGGCTACCCGGGGCTGGTGGTGCACGGGCCCTTGATTGCCACGCTCAATCTGCGCGCCTTTGCCCGTGCCAACCCCGCCGCCCAGATACGCCGATTCAGCTTCCGCGGCTTGCGGCCGTTGATTTCGCCGAACACCTTCGAGGTGGGTGGGCGCCTGCTCGAACGCGGCAAGGCGCAGCTTTGGGCAACCGCCGAAGCGGGCATGGCGCAAACCGCAGAAGTCGAATTCAGCCTGGAGGCCAGCCAATGAGCCAGGCCATCGTGCGCTCTGCCCTGTTTGTCCCGGCCAGCCGCCCGGAACGTATCGCCAAGGCGCTGGCCAGCGGCGCTGATCGGGTGATTGTGGATTTGGAAGACGCCGTTGAAGAAGCGGCGAAGGCGCGGGCGCGGGACAACCTGCAGGCATTTCTGGCCGAGCAGCCCGAGGCCTGCGTGCTGGTGCGGGTCAACGCCCCGCAGCATTGGGCGCACGCAGCTGACCTTGCGCTGTGCCAGCGTCACGCCGGTGTCAGTGGCATCCTGCTGCCCAAGGCCGAAACGGTCGAGCAGGTGCAGCGTGCGCGTGCTACCGGCAAGCCGGTCTGGCCAATTATCGAGAGCGCACGTGGGCTGGTCGCCCTGCCCTTGCTGGCGGCCTGTGAGGGCGTCGAACGCTTGTCCTTTGGCAGCCTCGACCTGGGCCAGGACCTGAACCTGCGCACGGCCAGCGAAGCCGCCGAACAGGTGCTCGGGCATGCGCGCTATGCCGTCTTGCTGCACAGCCGCGCTGCCGGCCTTGCGCCGCCGCTCGATGGCGTGCACCCGGCCATTCAGGACGTCGCTGGCCTGCAGCGGCACGTACAGTTCGCTCGCGACATGGGCTTTGGCGGGGCCTTGTGCATTCACCCCAGCCAGGTCAGCGTGATTCATCGCGCCCTGCAACCTTCGCCCGACGAATTGGAATGGGCGCACCGCGTGTTGGCTGCGGCCGAAGGCGGTGCCGGCGTGTTCACCCTGGATGGGCAGATGGTGGATGCGCCGGTGATCCTGCGCGCCCGTGCCCTTGTGCACGCCGCAGGCAAGGGTGAATAGCCATGCCCGACGCCCGTCACGTGCAACATTGCCCCAGCCCTCTGCTCACTGTGGCACAGGGCTTGATGGCAGAAGTCGGCTATGGCGCCATGAGCATGCGCCAGCTCGCGGCCCGGGCTGGCCTGCAGCCGGGCAGCCTTTACCACCACGTTGCGAGCAAACAGGACCTGCTGCTCGATGTATTGCTGGACATTCTCGCCCAGCGCCTCGAAGCCTGGCGCCGAGGGCCCTACACCCGCGACCTGCGCGGCTACCTGCGGTTTCAACTCGCGCGCCAGGCATCGCACCCCTTTGAGGCGTTGTTGCTGCGCCACGAATCACGCCATGTCGAGCCTGGCCAACGAGGGTGGCTGGAGCAGGCGCTCAATCGTTCACGAGCGCCTTTGTGCCAGATCATCGAACACGGCCAGCAACAGGGGCGTTTCACGGTGGGGGATATCGCCAGCGCAGCCGAGGCGATTCTGGCCCTGATAGACACCGCCGAAGGTATGCGCCGTCGGCCAATGCCGGTGGATGACGCGAAAATCGAGGCCTGGGTGATACAGATGAGCCATGCGCTGCTGTCAGCATGCCCGCCTGCGAAACGACCGGCACGCGCCGCCCGGCTGACGGGAGCCGCCTGAAACCGCGTATCATCGGGCCTCACACCAGAGGCCTGTCATGTTCGATTGGGAAGACCTGCGTCATTTTTCTGCATTTATCAGCGCCGGCTCGCTGTCGGCCGCTGCCAAGCGCCTGGGGGTTGACCATGCCACCGTGGCGCGGCGGATCAGTTCGCTGGAAGCCTCGCTGCAGTTGAAGCTGGTGGACCGCCGCCCACGGGCTTACGCCCTGACTGAGCAGGGCGTGCGCGTTGGCGAGTTTGCCGAGCAGATGCTGGCATCCTCGTTTGCGCTGGAGCACTTTGCCAGTGCCGACCAACAGGCCGTTGAAGGCGAAGTCGTGATTGCCGCCCCGCCCGCGCTGTTGGGCAGCATGGTGGCGCGTAGGCTGGGCGAACTGTACAAACGTTACCCTGCCTTGCAACTCACCTTGGTCGGCAGCAAGTCGCGCGCGTCGCTGGCCCGCCGCGAGGCGGACGTGGCAATCACCTTGGCCAGGCCCACCGAGCCAACCCTGGTGGCCAGCCTGCTCGGGCATCTCGAATACAGGCTGTACGCATCGGCGCCCTACGTGCGCCGACGCGAACCGCACCTGTACATCGGCTACGACGACTCTCAGGCGAAATCCCCACAGCAGCGCTGGCTGCTTGAGCAGGCCGCAGGTCGCCCTTTCGCCCTGCACAGCAACGACCTGCGCATCCAGGCCCAAGCTGCAGCCGGTGGCGTAGGGGTTGCCTGCCTGCCCGCCTTCATGGCCGAGGAGTACGGGCTCAAGCAAGCCTGCGAGGACGACAGGTCGATGAGCATCGAAATTTGGCTGGCCGTGCACGAGGACGTGCGCAACACCCCCCGCATCAAGGCCGTAACGGATTTTCTGCTCGAGCAGGTCAAACCCCTGCTGCGCTTGTGAATTTTTGCAGATATCACCTGCACATCCTGGGAATTTGCACGCTCGCGTCGCGCCGCTAACCTTGTTCCATCGCTCGGCTGCACACGCTGGGCAATGCTGACCAAGAGGATTCACAGATGCAGTACGTCAAACTCGGCAACACCGGCCTGGACATCTCCCGACTGTGCCTGGGGTGCATGACGTTCGGTGACCCGGATGCCGGTACCCATCCCTGGACCCTGGATGTGCAACAGAGCCGCCCGATCATTCGCCACGCGGTAGAGCAAGGCATCAACTTCTTCGACACAGCCAATAGCTACTCGGCGGGTACATCGGAAGTGATCCTGGGCCAATTGCTGAAGGAATTCACCCGCCGTGAAGACACCGTCATCGCGACCAAGGTCTTCTACCCGGCGAACATGTGGCAAGGCGCAAGCAAGCCGAACGAGCAAGGCCTGTCACGCAAGGCGATCCTCAGCAGCATCGACGCCAGCCTGACCCGCCTGGGCGTGGATTACGTCGACCTCTACCAGGTTCACCGCTGGGATTATCACACGCCGATCGAAGAAACCATGGAAGCCCTGCACGACGTGGTCAAGGCCGGCAAGGCACGCTATATCGGTGCGTCTTCAATGTATGCCTGGCAGTTCGCCAAAGCCCAGCACGTCGCAGCGGCCAATGGCTGGAGCCGGTTCGTGTCGATGCAGAACTACCTCAACCTGCTGTACCGGGAGGAAGAGCGGGAGATGATCCCCTTGTGCCAGGACCAGGGCGTCGGGCTGATGCCCTGGAGCCCGCTGGCCCGTGGCCGGCTGACCCGGCCCAAGGGCCAGGAAACCGCGCGCACGCTCAGCGATGTTTCTGGCAAGTCGTTTTATGCAGGGACGGAAGTCGAGGATGGCCGTGTGATCGATGTGGTCGAGCAGATTGCCAGCGAGCGTGGCTTACCCATGGCTCAGGTTGCCTTGGCCTGGGTGCTCAGGCACCGCGCCGTGTCGGCGCCGATTATTGGCGCATCGAAGCCTGGGCATCTTGACGATGCCATTGCGGCATTGGGGCTGCAGTTGTCTGATGAAGAGGTTGCGCGGTTGGAAGCACCGTATGTGCCGCATGCGGTTACCGGGTTTAAGTAGGGGTTGTAGGCCCTGGTGCAAGGCTGGCGTTTTGTGGGGCTGCAGACATCGAGCGCCGCCCGCGCGGCGCATCGCGAGCAACGCTCGCTCCTACGTTTGTTTCGGGCCAATTATTCCTGGGGCAAACGCACGCGACCGTCTTGGTGCATGGCGCAATATTGCGTCAAACCCACAAGGCGGTCGCGCGCAAACATCACAGGCCTCACTGGCCCGAAACAGATGTGGGAGCAGCCTTGTGCTGCGAAGCGCCGCGCGGGCGGCGCTCGATCCCGCAGGCGCTAAAGAGCTTGAGGCATGCGCGTCTCGCTACGCCCCTCCCCCTCAGCCGCAACCTGATCGCCCTCCGGCCAGGCGCGTGGGTCCAGGTCTAGATCGCGGAACTGGCTAGCATCAAATACCGGTATCTGCACCCCGGCCTTGCGCTGCTGGTCATAATCGTCAATCAGGCGCAGCACCACCTTGCCCAACAACGCCAGTGCTACCAGGTTGACCAGGGCCAGCAAGGTCATGGTGATGTCGGCAAACGCGAACACCGTGCCCAGGTTCTGCACCGAACCCCACAGAATCAGCAACAGCACCACGCCACGATACACCAGGATCGGCCACCGTCGGTTAGCCGCCAGGTAACGCAAATTGTTTTCGCCCAGGTAGTAGTTGTAAAGAATCGAAGTAAACACGAACAGCGCCAGCGCAACGCTGATAAATACCACTGCCCAGCCCAGCCTCGTTGGCGAACACGCCGCGCTTCACGCCCATGACGATTGCACTGCCCACCAGGCCCGCAAACGCCGGTTCCAGGCCCGCGGCCGCACATCGATTCTTTAGGGTGGAAATGGCACCCCCGCGAAGCCGGGGGTGCTGACAGCCTTAGCCGGCGTGACGCGCGTGGAAGCCGGCGATTCGGCGCCACATTTCGATAGGGTTGGAATACATCGGGAAGTGCCCGCACGCGGGGATGCTGGCCAGCTCTACACCCTGCGCCTGGATGTCCGCCAGGTAAGACAGGTGACTGTTCTGCTCGCCATACATGAACATGCGTGGGCACGGCAGGCCGAGGAATTTGCTCATCAGGTCGCCGTGGTCAGACAGCTCTACCATCGAGCTGAAGATCCCACGCACGGCCTCTGCCCGCACTTTGTAAGGCAGGCTGGCAGCGTACAAGGCACTGGCCGGGTCACTGCTGTGCCGGGTGCGCTCGATGAACGCGTCGAAGAACACCTGCGGGTCGTTGGCCGGGTAGTCATCGATCTGACGGCTGAGGAAGCAGTCTTCCGGGGCGATATTGCCTTCGATGTCGATGAAGCTGATCACCCGCTCGGGGCATTGATGCGCCAGCAGCAACGCCGTCAGGCCGCCCATCGAGTGGCCCACCAGGTGAAAACGCTGAATACCGAAGTGCTCCAGCACCTGCAACGCGGTCGCCAGCAGCAGCGGAATCGAAACACGTGAAAGGTCGCTGCAGTGGGTCTGCCCGCACCCCGGTGCGTCGTAGGCCACGAATGGGCGGCCGGCAAACGCCGGCTGGCGTGTCAGCCCGGCATAGTCTTCCTTGGTCGAGCCGAACCCGTGCAGAAACAGGATCGGCGCCCCACGGCCCTCGCGGTGGACAGTGGACAGTTCAAGGTCGACGCCCTCCACGTTCAAAGGCAGGACGAACTGGCGGAACGATTGGGATTCGGGCACGCCGTAAACTCCTCTTGTAGTTGAGAGGCACACTCTCGACGCCCACCAACAATCTGTAAATTCCTCATCAGCGATCAATTTCATAGGTCAAACCTATGAAATGCATTCGCTCAGCTGGTTTACCAATGCCTGCACCAGTGGGTTGGCGCGCTCGGCATTCCAGGCATAGGTGGTGGTCACCACACTCACCTGCTGCGCCAGCGGGCGTATGACCACGTTCGCCGGGGCCAGCTTTTTCATGGCCGCCGGTACCAGGGAGATACCCTGCCCGCAGCTGACGAAGGCTATCTGAGACGCCACCGAACGCACTTCGTGCAGCACTCGAGGCGAAAACCCGTTGGCGCGGCAGGTGGCAATCAGGTTATCGAAGTACAAGGGGCTGACCTTGCGCGCGAACATCACCAGCGGCTCGCTGGCCAGGCTCGCCAGCGCGATCTCGCTATGGTTTGCCAGTGGGTGATCAACCGGCAGTGCCACCATCAATTGCTCCTCGGTGAGCGGGCGCCATTCGATGCCCTTGCCCAGGTCGCCATCCAGCCTCGCGAACGCCAGGTCGATATCGCCCGCCTCCAGCGAAGGCACCGCCTCGACGCTGTCGATTTCGCGTACCGACACCGTGACCTGAGGGTGGTCCTGCTTGAAGCGCTCGATCACCTCCGGCAGCACGTCGAACATGGCCGACGAGATGGCACCGATGGTGACCATGCCCTGATGGCCCGCCACGGCTTCTTCCACGGCCAGTTCCAGGCGTTCGAGTTGGTCGGCGAACTTGCGCACCGCCGGCAGGATGGCGGCGCCCACCGGGGTCAACGCCGCACCGCGCCGGGAACGGTCGAACAGCTTGACCTTCAATGCCTGCTCAAGAATTTGGATTTGCTCGGTGAGCGGCGGCTGGGTCATGCCCAGGCGTTTGGCGGCCCGCCCAAAGTTCTTTTCCTCAGCAACAGCCAGGAACAGCCAAAGGTGGCGGATAAGGCGGAAATTGATCATGGCGGTTCCATAGGTTGGGCATATGTTTAACATCCTTGATAAGGAATATACCTATCAAACAGCCTGTCGGACACTCATGCCTCCTTCACCAAAGAGGTTCACCCATGAGCCAAGACAGCGTGCTACAACGCCTGGCGGCGCTGGACACCAACACCGTGTCCGACGCCCTCGACTTCCTCGGCCTGCCTGGCGCCACGTTCGGTCTGCGCCCGTTATGGCACTGCCCCAAGGTGGTCGGCCGCGCCAGCACTGTGCAACTGGCCGCCAAGACCGACCGTGCACCGACCGTGCACTTGATCAGCCCGGTGATCGAAGCGATCGCCAGTGATGACCGCGTACTGGTGATCGCCGGCGGCATCGACGGGATCTCTTGCTGGGGCGACATTCTGGCCAATGCCGCCGTGGCCCGGCACGTGCGCGGCAGCATCATCGACGGTTGCAGCCGCGACATCGACGGCAGCGCCGACATCGGTTATCCGGTGTATGGCCGTGGCGTGACCATGGTCAGCGCACGCAATCGCGTGGTCCAGGTCGACGCGGCCTGCACCGTCCAGGTGGCAGGTGTAGCAGTGGATGAAAACGACTACGTGATTGCCGACAACTGCGGCACTGTCTTCGTCACCCAGGCCCACATCGGCCAGGTGCTGGACCTGGCCGAGCGCATCGCCCGTCGCCAGGCCGGCATGGTGGATGCCGTGCGCGATGGCCGCTCGGTGGCCGACGTGATGCATGACAGCCAATTTGATGCGATCAATACGGAGCACCACCGATGAGCGAGCAGGACACCGACGGCGGCATCCAGCGCCTGAACCTGAACCTGGCCAGCGCCCGCCCCTCGGCCACCTACGGCATCATGGACCGCGTTGCCCAACGCCGCGCGGCGGGGGCCACGATCATTTCGCTGTGCGCGGGCGAGCCAGACTTCGACACACCAGCGCACATCCGCGACGCCGCCAAGCAGGCGATCGACCAAGGCCATACGCGCTACACCCAAGTGGCTGGCAGCCGCGACCTGCGCGAAGCGGTGGCGGCCAAGTTCCGCCACGAGAATGGCTTGCAGGTCGAGTGGCAGGACACGTTGGTCGCCAGCGGCGGCAAACAGGTGATCTACAACGCCTTGGCAGCGACCCTCAATGCCGGCGACGAGGTCATCGTGCCAGCACCCTACTGGGTCAGCTACCCGGAGATGGTCCAACTGTGTGGCGCCCGCAGCGTGATCGTCACGTGTGAGGCCAGCAGCGGTTTCAAGCTGACGCCTGAAGCGCTTGGTGCCGCGATCACGCCGCGCACCCGCTGGCTGATCCTCAACTCGCCGTCCAACCCGACCGGCGCGGTCTACAGCGTTGCCGAGCTGCAGGCCTTGGCTACGGTGCTGCTGGCAAACCCACAGGTATTGGTGCTGGCGGATGACATTTACGAGCACCTGATTTTCGACGATCAGCGCTTCCATACCCTGGCCCAGGTGGAACCTCGGCTCGCCGAACGCACGCTGACCATGAACGGCGTATCGAAGGCCTATTCCATGACGGGCTGGCGCATCGGTTTCGCAACGGGCCCGCGCTGGCTGCTGGCGGCCATGGAAAAGCTGCAGGGGCAACAGACCTCGGGGGCGTGTTCGGTCTCTCAGCAGGCGGCGGTTGCTGCGCTGGTAGGCCCGAAAGCGTTCATCCATCAAAGCCGGGACGTGTTTCAGCGCCGCCGTGACCTGATGGTGAAGGCGATTGATGGGATCCCAGGGCTGCACTGCGAGCAACCGGCCGGGGCATTCTATGCCTTTGCCAATTGCGCCGGGCTGATCGGCAAGACCTCCGCGGGTGGTCGTTACCTGGCCACTGACGAGGATGTCGCGCTGGCACTGCTCGACGAAGCCGATGTCGCCGTGGTGCATGGCAGTGCCTTCGGGCTCGGGCCTTACCTGCGCATTGCCTACGCGCTGGACGATGCGTCGCTGATGGCAGCGTGTGATGCGCTCGGGCGCTTCTGTCGCGCGGCCAGGTAGGAGCAGCCTTGTGCTGCGAAGAGGCCGGTGAAAACACCATCAGTCTTCGTTGCTTGCACTGGCCTCTTCGCAGCACAAGGCTGCTCCTACAGCGAAGGGTTGCGCCTGTGGGCGAGGCTGCGGCCTCGACGTTTTGGCCAGAGATTGTCTATGATCCCGCGTTGAACGTTTCAGCATGTTTCAAAAGGGATTCAAATGTCTGTCCATGAAGCACCACCGCTAGCCCTGCCCAAAAGCTCTGTCGCCAAGATGGAAGCCGCCATGGCGCTAGGCAGCTTTGCCATCGGTACCGGCGAATTCGCCATTATGGGGTTGATGCCGGACATCGCCAGCAACCTGCAGCTGAGCGAGCCGCAGGTGGGCCACGCCATCAGTGCCTACGCGCTGGGCGTGATGGTCGGTGCCCCGACCCTGGCGATTTTGGGGGCCAAGCTGCTGCGCAAGCACATGTTGCTGCTGTTGATGGCGCTGTATGCCCTTGGCAACCTGGCCACGGCGTTCGCCCCCTCGTTCGGCGGCCTGGTCGCTTTCCGCTTCATCAGCGGCCTGCCCCATGGCGCCTACTTCGGCATCGCTGCGGTGGTGGCATCGAGCATGGTCGCCAACAACCAACGGGCAGGCGCCGTGGCGCGGGTGATGATGGGCCTGACGCTGGCCATGTTGCTGGGCAACCCGGTTGCCACCTTACTGGGCCAGTACTTCGGCTGGCGCTCTGCCTTTGTGTTGGTCGGGGCGATCGCCCTGTGCACCATCGCCCTGGTCTGGCGTTTCGTGCCGCAACCGCACGATGAAGTGCGCAGCGACCCGCGCAAGGAACTTAAAGCGTTCGCCCTGCCCCAGGTGTGGATGGCGCTGGCCATTGCATCGATCGGCTTTGCCGGCATGTTCTGTGTGTTCAGCTACCTGGCGCCCACCATGCTGCACGTGACCCAGGTATCGCCGCAGTGGATCCCCTTCGGCCTGGCGGCCTTTGGGGTCGGCGGCATCGTCGGCAACATCGCCGGTGGCAAGTTGTTCGACCGCTTGCAGTTCCGCGCCGTCGGGCTGGTGCTGATCTGGTCGATTGCAGTGCTGCTGTTCTTTACCTTCGCAGCGCATTCATTGTGGACCCTGCTGCTGGGCGTCGGCCTGGTGGGCACCATGATTGCACTGGCAGCCCCCTTGCAAATCCGCCTGATGGACATTGCCCATGAAGCCCCCAGCCTTGCAGCAGCCTCGAACCACGCCGCGTTCAACCTGGCCAATGCGCTTGGGCCGTGGTTGGGTGGCATGGCCATCACCGCAGGCATGGGCTGGACGAGTACGGGTTATATCGGCGCTGCAACCGCGTTGGTCGGCTTGGGCATTTACCTCGTTGCCCGGCGTATGAAGGGTGGGCATTAAAACCGGTTATTCGGGGGCGCTGTGCGCCTCCGATCCCGCTATGAAACAGAACAACTTGCATTAATTAACGCAGCAAACTTCTATTAATTGTCCCATCCGTAATATCGCTTAAAACCCCCGCCCCACAGCCTCCCGCTCGCATAACCTCAAGTAATACCACACAGAAAATTAAGCGCATTGACGCCTTTTCAGGGCCACTTCAATAATCCGCGCCAGACGTCTTGGTCGATTAAAAATAAAAGTGCCTGAGGACAACAATGCGCCCTTCATCGAGCAAAACCCATCGCGAACTGATTGCATCCCGCCAACCTGGTTTTGGCATGAATGGCGCGTTGTACAGCCGCCAGGATGTTTTCGAAACCGACATGGAAATCTTCTTCAACCAGCATTGGATACAGGTCGCCGTTACCGCCGATGTCGATGAACCCGGTGATGTCTTTACCGTCGATATCGGCAAATCGTCGGTACTGATCCTGCGCGACGATGATGAACAGATCCGCGCCTACCGCAATGTATGCCGCCACCGCGGCGCGCGCCTGAAAGAAGCAGGCAAATCCACTGTCGGCATGCTGGTATGCCCCTACCACCAGTGGACCTACGACCTGGACGGCAGCCTCAAGCATGCCAGCCACATGGGCAAAGGCTTCGACCCCAAGTGCCGCAGCCTGATCCCGGTGCACTGCAAGGTCGTCGGGGCCCATGTACTGGTGTGCCTGGGCGACCACCCACCTGAAGACATCAAGGACCTCGAAGCGGTGATGGGACCGCGCTTCGCGCCGTTCGACCTGACCAATACCCGCATCGCCTACGAACTCGACTACATCGAGAACGGCAACTGGAAGCTGGTGATGGAGAACAACCGGGAGTGCTACCACTGCGCCGGCACCCACCCGGAACTGATCGTGTCCTACCAGTCCGAAGACCTTGGCGTCAGCCTGGAAGAGATGAGCGACGAGGCTCGCGCGTCCTACGATGCCTATCAAATTCGCAAGGCCGGCATCGAAGCTGACTGGGCCAATTCGGGCCTGCTCTACGAGACTGTGGAGCACTTGCAGGATGACGCCCCCACGCAGTTTCGCACCCAGCGCATGATCATCGCCGGTGCGGGTGAATCGCAAACACTCGATACCCAGGTTGCCTGCCGCAAACTGTTGGGCAACCTGACCCGTCGCGACCTGGGCGACACCCACCTGTGGGGCAACAACGCTTGGGCTCATGTGATGAGCGACCACGCCATGATCAGCTGGATCATCCCGCTCTCGCCGGACCGCACCCTGGTGCGCACCAAATGGCTGGTGCACCGCGATGCCGTCGAAGGGGTCGACTACGACCTGCAGCGCCTGACCGAGGTCTGGGTCGCCACCACCCAACAGGACGCTGCCCTGGTCGCCATCACCCACAGTGGCACCCAAGACCCCGCCTTCGTCCCAGGCCCCTACTCCACCTACACCGAGCCGTACGTCGACCAGTTCGCCCGTTGGTACACCTCGCGCCTCGCGGCACATGGGGTGTGAAGGAGATGACCGTGCTCGAGAACCTTGCCCAGAACATTGCCGGCCTGCGTGCCGACCAGCGCTTCACCGACACCGACCACTGGGCCGCCCATGGTGCCCAGTGGGCCAGCGGTGAAAGCAAACGCATCGAATGCCTGAGCGTCGTGGACGAGACCCACGACGTGAAGACCTTCACCTTCCACAGCCCAGACTACCCGGCGCTTGCCTACGAACCGGGCCAGTTCCTCACCGTGTCGCCTGTGATTGCGGGGGCCAGCGTGTCGCGCTGCTACACCCTGTCTTCGACACCGACCCGGCCGTTCACCTTTGCCATCACGGTCAAGCGGGTGCCGGGCGGCACGGTGTCCAACTGGTTGCACGATAACCTGCGCCCTGGCCACGCCCTGGCCGCCTCTGGCCCCGCGGGCGTCTTTACCCCAGTGGCGGGCCCTGCGCGCAAATTGCTGTACCTGTCGGCCGGCTCCGGCGTCACCCCGCTGATGGCGATGACCCGCGCCGCCGCCGACCTGCACGCCGACCTGGACATCGTCTTCGTGCACAGTGCGCGTACGCCTAAAGACATCATCTTCCGCGATGAACTGGCGCGCCTCGGACGCTCCATGCCAGGGTTGCGGACGCTGTTCTTCTGCGAAGGCGCTGGCGACGAGCCCGACTGGGACGGCCCGATCGGGCGCCTGTCGCTGGACGCACTGCAGCGCCAGATCCCCGACTTCAAGGAGCGGGCGGTATTCACCTGCGGGCCAAAAGGCTACATGGAGGCGACCAAGGCCTTGTTGGCGGGTGCTGGTTTCGACTTGGCCCGCTACCACCAGGAAAGCTTCGACATCAACGCCGAAGCCGAGCCGGCAGCCGCCCCCGTTGCCCCCGGCCAGGCCCTGGACAGCTTCACCGTACGCCTTGCCCGCTCTGGCAAGGCATTCACCATGAGCGCCGACCAGACCGTACTGGCCGCTGCCAAAAAAGCCGGTGCCGTAGTCCCCTCCTCGTGCAGCCAAGGTGTATGCGGTACCTGCAAGACCGCGGTATTGCAGGGCAGCGTCGAGATGAAGCACAACGGCGGCATTCGCCAGCGTGAAATCGACAAAGGCCTGCGGCTGCTGTGCTGCAGCCGCCCGACGTCGGACCTGGTGATCGACCTCTGACATTCGACAAGGACGCCCTGTTACTGGGGCGTCCTTTTTTGCCGTCTTGCGAAAATAAAAAGGATATGGACGATGCGTGCAAAACAAGGCCTTTTCAAAGGCCTGAACCCTATTGTAACGGTAGGGTCGATCTCAATCGTGGTGGCGTTCGTGGTGCTCTGCGCCTCACACGGCGACCAAGCCGCGGGTGTATTCAAAGGCGCGTCGGACGCCATTCTCGACCACCTCAAGTGGTTTTACCTGGCGCTGGTCAGCGCCATCCTCGGCTTACTGGTGTACATCGCCTTCAGCCGCTATGGCACCCTCAAGCTCGGGCGCCCCGACGAAAAACCCGAGTTCAGTTTTGCCGCCTGGATCGCCATGCTGTTCAGTGCGGGCATGGGCGTTGGGCTGATCTTCTGGTCGGTTGCAGAGCCGGTGCTGCACTACGCCAGCAACCCGTTCACACCGGGGCTCACCGACCAGGCCGCGTCCATGGCCATGCGCATTACCCTGTTGCACTGGGGCCTGCACCCTTGGGCGATCTTCACCGTGATCGGCCTGGGCCTGGCCTACTTCGCCTACCGTGAAGGGCTGCCGCTGGCGCTGCGCTCGATCCTCTACCCGATCATCGGCAACCGCATCTACGGGCCGATTGGCCATACGGTTGACATCATTGGTGGCGCGGTCACTGCATTCGGAGTGTCGCAATCGCTGGGGTTGGGCGTCGAGCAGATCAACATGGGCATGCATCAGGTGTTCGGCACGCCAGTCACCTTGTCGTTCAAGCTGAGCATCATCGCCGTCGTCACCGTGATCGCCTCGATCTCGCTGGTGGCCGGTGTATCGCGCGGCATGAAGCGCCTGTCGACGCTGAACATGTGGATTTCCCTGGGGCTGATGCTGGTGGTGCTGGCCGTGGGCCCAACCCATTACATCATGAACCTGCTGTTCGAGTCGGCGGGCGACTACGCGCAGAACATCATCGGCATGAGTTTCTGGACCGACGCCCAGGCCGACAGCAGTTGGCAGAAGAGCTGGACCGCTTTCTATTGGCCGTGGTGGATGACCTGGGGACCGTTCGTTGGCCTGTTCATTGCCCGGATTTCCCGTGGCCGGACCATCCGCGAACTGGTGTTCGGCGCGTTGCTGGTGCCGACCTTGGTGACTATCTTGTGGATGGCCGTGTTCGGCGGTGCCGCGCTGAAGGATGAGCAGCAAGTGCGCCACGCCTATCAAGCATTGCCGGTCGCCGAGCAGGCAGCGGCCGGCGCGTTCCAGGGTGGCCCGATTCTGGAAGCCACGCGCAAGGAAACCACCACGGCCATGTTCACCTTGCTCGACCGCCTCGACGGCCCGACGCTGGGAGCAATCCTCAGCGTGATCATCTGCCTGCTGCTGGCCGTGCATTTCGTCACTGCGGCCGATGCCGGGACCCAGGTGCTGTGCATGCTCAACTCGCTGGGCAGCATTGACCCGCCCAACTGGATACGCGTGCTGTGGTGTGTGCTGGAGGGCGCCATCGCGGCCAGCCTGGTGATTGCCGGCGGCTTGCTGGCGATTCAGATGGCCAGCATCGTGGTCGGCCTGCCGATTGCGTTCTACATGCTGCTGACCGGGTACAGCCTGATGCGCAGCTTGTTTGCCAGTGATGCGGTGATTACTGGAGCGGCGCCGGTGCATGCGGGCGCAGAAACCCCACGGCCTGCCAACGAACTGGCAGCCAGCTGACGTCATCGCATTGTAGGAGCAGCCTTGTGCTGCGAAGAGGCCAGTACCAGAGAGAAATACTGTGGTCTGTACCGGCCTCTTCGCAGCACAAGGCTGCTCCTACCAGGACCGCGCTTGACCGGAGGGGGATTCAATCCAAATCAATAGGTTAGATTTCGATTAGAATGCAGTTCCTTAACTGAGACCTGCTGCCCCCCATGAAAAAACTGCTTTATGCCGTATCGCTCCTGCTCGCCGTCAACCTCCCCGCCTTCGCCAACCCGCCTTCTACCTTCACCGAAGCCAAGGTCGTCGCCAAGCAAAAGGTCTACCTGGACCAGGCAAGCAGCGCCATGGGCGACCTGTATTGCGGCTGCAAATGGACCTGGGTGGGCAAGTCAGGTGGGCGCATCGATGCTGCCTCCTGCGGTTATGAAACCCGCAAACAGCAAAACCGCGCCGAGCGTACCGAGTGGGAACACATTGTGCCGGCCTACACCTTCGGCAATCAGCGCCAATGCTGGAAAAACGGCGGCCGCGAGCATTGTGTCGATGACGACCCGGTCTTCCGCGCGATGGAAGCCGACCTGTTCAACCTCTACCCGGCCGTGGGCGAAGTCAACGGTGACCGCAGCAACTTCAACTACGGCATGGTCGCTGGCAACGCCGGGCAATACGGCCAGTGCTCGACCAAGGTCGATTTCGTGCAGCGCGCCGCCGAGCCGCGTGACGAAGTGAAGGGCCTGGTTGCCCGTACCACCTTCTACATGTTCGACCGCTATAAGCTGAGCATGTCGCGTCAACAGCAGCAACTGCTGATGGCCTGGGACAAACAGCACCCCGTCTCGCCCTGGGAAAAAGAACGTGACCGGCGCATCGCCGCCATCATGGGGCACGCCAACCCGTTCGTGACGGGCGAACGCAAATGGACAGCCGACTACAAGCCTGCTGGCAGTGGCGTCGTGCAAGCCATGCCGCCCAAACCGGTCAGCGAAGCGGCCAAGCCCAGCCTGGCCAGCACTGCCGCAACAGGCGCTGTGCTCGGCAACCGCAACAGCCATGTCTATCACCTGGCCAATGGCTGCCCGGGCTACACCCAGGTGGCTTCGAAGAACCAGGTGATGTTCGGCTCCGAGGGCGAGGCGCAAGCGGCCGGCTACCGCAAGGCGGGCAACTGCCGGTAACCGCTGCGCTTCGGTGCATCAACGCCCGGCTGTTGGGTTCACCAGGTTTGCCGGGCGCTCACCGGCCAGCGCGCTGAGCAGGTTGTCAACCGCACAGCGCGCCATGGCCTCACGGGTATCGTGGGTGGCCGAACCGATGTGCGGGGTCGCCACCACGTTGTCCAGTTGCAGCAGCGGCGAATCACTGGGCAACGGCTCCTGGACGAACACATCCAGGCCCGCGCCGCGGATGCGTTTCTCCCGCAAGGCCTTGATCAGCGCGGCTTCGTCCACCACGCGCCCACGCGCAATGTTCACCAGCATTGCCTCAGGCTTCATCAGGGCAAGCTCACGCGCGCCGATCAAGCCCTCGGTGGCGGCACTCAGCGGCACAGTCAGGCAGACGAAATCAGCCTGTTGCAGAAGGTCGTCAAGGCTGCAGTGGCGGGCGTCGTAACGGGCCTCCACCGCAGGCTTGGCGCGTGGGCTGTGGTAAAGCACACGCATGCCAAAACCGGCCGCGCCGCGCCGGGCCAACGCTTCGCCAATCCGCCCCATGCCAATGATGCCCAAGGTCTTGCCGTGCACATCCGTGCCAAAGTGCGCAGGCCCAAGGTTGGCTTGCCACTGGCCGTCACGCACCCAGCCCGCCAGCTCCACGACCCGACGCGCACTGGCCAGGATCAAGGCAAAGCCGGTGTCGGCGGTGGTTTCGGTCAGTACATCGGGCGTGTTGGTCAGCATCACGCCACGCCGGGTCAGGTCGGCGATGTCGTAGTTGTCCACGCCTACCGACACGCTGGCGACCACCTCCAGTTGCGGGGCCAGGTCCAGCAGGCTGCTGTCCAAGCGCAGGCTGGCACCCAGCAGCCCTTGAGCGCCCGGCAACGCATCGCGCAGGCGGGCAAGGCCATCGGGCCCGGCCGTGTCCACCCAGGTCACGTCAACCTGTTGCTGCAGGCGCGCCATCAACGTGTCGGACAGGCGCTTGTAAAGGACGATTCGCTTCTTCATAGCAGGATTTCCTAGTGGCTCGTGGCCAGATGAGAGCCGCCGCGCTTGGCCCGGCCAGTGGTGTGTGAGGTTTTAAGCGCCGCCGTGAGCGCGACTGCCGTCAGCAGTGCACCGCACATGAACAGGTACGAGGCGCCCGGCCCGCCGGTGGCGCCATTGAGGTAACCGACCAGCCACGAGCCGCCGAACGAACCCAGCGCGCCCATGCTGTTGATCAAGGCCATGGCGCCACCGGCGACGTTGCTGGGCAGGATCTCCGGCACGATGGCGAAAAACGGCCCATAGGGCGCATACATGCAGGCGCCGGCAACCACCAGCAATGCGTAGGACAACCAGAAGTGCTCACTGCCCAAGGCATAGGACCCATAGAACGCCAGCGCCGCAATCAACAGGGGCGGCCAGACGAAGCGCTTGCGCTTCTGCAAGCGGTCCGACGCCCAGGACACCCCGACCATGGCCAGCACCGCCGCCAGATAGGGCACCGACGACAACCAGCCGGCCTGGACAATGTCGACGTTGGCCGCCTGTTTCAGAATCGACGGCAGCCAGAGCACGAAGCCGTACACGCCGATGCTCCAGCAGAAGTACTGCATTGACAGGATGATCACCTGAGGCGAGCGGAACGCTTCGCGGTAGTTCTTCACCGGTTTGATGCCCTGCTGTTCTGCTGCCAGGGCGTTTTCCAGATCGGTCTTTTCCTGCTCGCTAAGCCACTTGACCTGAGCCGGGCGGTCGTCCACCAGGCGCCACCAGAAGAACGCCCAGATCACCGCAGGCAGGCCTTCGATGATGAACATCCAGCGCCAGTCGTAGTGCTTGATGAGGTAGCCCGACACCACCGACATCCACAGGATGGTCACCGGGTTGCCGAGCATCAGGAAGGTGTTGGCCCGCGACCGTTCGGCACGGGTGAACCAATGGCAGAGGTACACCAGCATCGCCGGCATCACGGCGGCTTCGACCACGCCAAGCAGGAAGCGGATGCCGATCAGCATGTACACATTGCTGATCATGCCGGTCAGGGTGGCCAGGCCGCCCCAGAGGATCAGGCTGACGAAGATCAGCTTCTTGACGCTGCGTTTTTCGGCGTAGATGGCCCCAGGTACCTGGAAGAAAAAGTAACCAAGGAAAAACAGCGCCCCCAGCAACGACGACAGCACCGGGGTGATTTTAAGGTCGTCGGCCATGCCGGACGCTGCCGCGAACCCATAGTTGGCACGGTCCAGGTAGGCCAGGCTGTAGGTGATGAACACGATTGGGATGATGTACCACCAACGGCGACGCGCGAGACTTGTCGTTTGCATCATGTGTACTCCTGAGCTTTTTGTTTTTGTCGCAACAGGTAGGGGCCAGGCGTTCAGGCGCTTATGCGCAGGTGATGGGTTTCGAGTTCGTGACGCAGCGGCAAACCTTCCATGTCGCCGCGCGACTGCACGGCGCGGCTGCCACACCAGTTGCCACGCGCCACCGCCTCGGGCAGTTCACGGCCTTCGAGCAGCGCACTGAGCACGCCGACAGCAAAGGCATCACCCGCACCGACGGTGTCCACCACCTTGGCCACCGGCACCGGGGCTACCTGGCCATCGCCTTTGGCGGTGCGAAAGTACGCGCCTTCGTCCCCAAGCTTGATCACCACCAACTCCACCCCCTTGTCGAGGTAGAACGCGGCGATGTCCGCCGGTGCGTGCTGGCCGGTCAGCAGGCGGCCTTCTTCAAGCCCCGGCAGTACCCAGTCAGCCTTGACTGCCAGGGCGTTGATCTCGTGGATCATGTGCGTGCGGTCCGGCCACAGCGATGGACGCAGGTTAGGGTCAAAGGAAATGCTGCGCCCGGCAGCGCGCATGCCATCCACCAATGCATGCGACAAGGCCCTGCACTCGGCTGAAAGCGCCAGCGGAATGCCGGTGGCATGCAGGTGGCGGGCCTGCAGCCAATGTGGGCGGATCAATGCCGGGGACAAACGGCGCGCCGCTGAATGGCTGCGAAAGTATTCCACTGCCGGGTCACTGCCATCATCGCAGCGGGCTTTGAGCTGAAAACCGGTGGGGTGTTGCGGGTCGACTTCAACGTCACTGCAGTCCAGGCCTTCCCGGCGCAGGCTGTCGAGGACGAAACGCCCAAGAGAATCGTCGCCCACCCGGCTCAGCCAGCGGACCTTGAAGCCCAGCCGCGACAGGCCGATGGCAACGTTGCTGTCGGCACCGGCGATGCGTTTGCCGAACTGCCCGACATGCGCCAGGTCCCCCACCTGCTCGGCGACGAACATGGCCATGGTTTCGCCGAAGCACAGCACGTCATGCTCATGCATGGCTGACCTCCTCGGCCAGGCCCAGCGCGGACAACGCCACTACCTGGGCACGGGTCAGCGTGAGCAAGTCGTCGGCGGCCAACGGGTATTCCACGGCACGCACCACGCCGGGCGTGAACGCGGCCAGCAAGGCATCCCACGCTTGCAGATCGTCAGCCTGCGGCGGCACGGCGACCAGTCGCCCACCGGGCTGGCGCTCGACCGCCTTGCAGTGCAAATAGCGCACCCAATGCCCCAGTTGGCGAGCCGCTTGCTGCACAGGCTCGCCCTGCCATTGCCAGTTACCGATGTCGAACGTCATGCCCAGCGCCAGCCCAAGGTCATCGGCGCGCTGGAAGAACGTGAGCAGCGGCGCGATGCGCCCGCCTTGCTCGGTCTGGTCGTTCTCGACCAACAGCTGGGGGCCATCGTCAGGCAACAGCGAGCGTAAGGCCGCCACATCGCAGGTGTCATCGAAATGCCCCAGCGATACCTTCAGGGCCACCGCGCCCATCGCGCGGGCCAGCGCCAGTTTCTGCGTCAGGCGTGGGTCTGGCAGGCCCTGCGCCGTCCACAGTTCAAGAGGCGTGGAATACAGGCATTCGAGCCGCAACGCGGTGACGGCTGCGGCCAGCGCGTCGGTGTCCGGCGCGCTTTCGAACAGCTCTTCACGAAATTCGACACGGGTTACGCCGGCAGCGGCCAGCATGTCCAGAAAATGTTGCTGGCCGCGCTGCCGTACCAAGCTGGCACCGTAGCTGGAGAGGCTGATGGAAACGGGGTTCGAGCGCATTGTTATTGTCCTTATGAAACCGGTTTCATTTTTATGCACGTCAAGCCGCAACGTGCCTTTCGTTCAGTCGCGTGAGTGGGTTGAACCTCGGATGATCAGGTCGGCCTTGAAGTCGATGCGCCGTGGCGCCCCGCGTTCGCCGCGCAGGCGGCCCAGCAGGCACTCGAATGCCGCCACGCCGATGCGCTCGGTGGGTTGGGCCAATGCCGTGATGCCGCTGCCGACCAAGGGGTACCAGTCCAGTTCGTCGAGGGCGATCAGGCCAACGTCGTCGAATAAGCCGCAGCCGGCGTCGTGCAGGGTTCGGGTGACGGCCAGCGTCGCCACACCGTTGAAGGTGAAGATAGCTTGAGGGCCATGACCGCTGGCCGAAAGAAATGAAGCCAGGCCGGCGTGAAGGTCGGGGCTGACTTCCAGCACCTGTTGACGCATGCCCGGGCGCCGGTTGATGGAAGCGCCAAATGCTTGTACCCGCTCTTGGCGCGAGCTGGTGCCATCGAGCGGTTCGGTTACCGCCAGAATGTCGCGGTAGCCTTGCGCCTGTAAGTGATCCAGGGCCTGTTCGACGGCGTCGGCATTGTCCAGGCCGACCAGGTCGACATTGAGTTCAGGCAGTTGGCGGTCCACCAGCACCATGGGCATGTCGCGCTGCAGGTTCAGCAGTTCGCCGGGATGATGGCCGAGGGTGTTCACGATCAGGCCCTCGACGTTGTAGGACTGCAGGGCCACCAGGTGATGGCGTTCTTGATCGTCGTCGCGGTTGGTGTTGCACACCACCAGGCTGTAGCCGTGTTGGCGGCAGGCGGTTTCGACGCCGTGCATCACCGCCACCGAATAGGGGTTGAGGATGTCTGCCACCAGCATGCCGATCAGCCGGGTCTGGCCGCGTTTGAGGCCCCTGGCCATTTGGTTGGGGCGATAGCCGAGGCGCTCGATGACTTCTTCCAGGCGCTTGGCGGTCGCCTCGGCCAGCAACTGGCGATCGCCACCGATATAGCGCGAGACGGTGGCCTTGGACACACCGGCCACACGGGCTACTTCGCTGATGGTCACCCGCTCGCGGGCATTGGCAGGCATATCGGTCATGGGTGTCCCTTGTGATTATTGTCGGTGACAGGCTATGAAACCGGTTTCAATACACCAAAACCGGCGCGTTTCGTCACCTACCGTTCGTCGGCAAGTTTACACATTCCCGGTAGGAGCAGCCTTGTGCTGCGAAGAGGCCAGTACCAACCACTAATTTCTGTGGTCTGGACCGGCCTCTTCGCAGCACAAGGCTGCTCCTACAGGGGGCGTGCAAGTGCTGAATTTTGAGCAGTATTAGTCGCTCGTTACCTGCCCAAGGACATCCCCAGAGGTGTGTTTCACGACATCGCCCGCCGTCACCCCAGCTGGCGCGAAGGTAGGAGCAGCCTTGTGCTGCGAAGAGGCCAGTACCCGCCACTAATTTCTGTGGTCTGGACCGGCCTCTTCGCAGCACAAGGCTGCTCCTACAGGGGGGCGTGCAAGCTCTGAATTTTGCGCAGTATTAGTCGCTCGTTACCTGCCCAAGGTCATCCCCAGAGGTGTGTTTCACGACATCGTCCGCCTTTGCCCCAGCTGGCGCGAAGGTAGGAGCAGCCTTGTGCTGCGAAGAGGCCAGTACCAACCACGAATTTCTGTGGTCTGGACCGGCCTCTTCGCAGCACAAGGCTGCTCCTACAGGGGGCGTGCAAGCCTTGAATTTTGCGCAGTACTAGTGGGTCGTTACCTGCCCAAGGTCATCCCCAGAGGTGTGTTTCAGGTCATCCGTGCGCAGCTTGGCGACATCACCCGCCTTCACCGCCCCGCCCTGGTTGCCCCAGCTGGTGCGAATGAAGCTCACCACATCCGCGACCTCCTGATCGCTCAGGCGCCAGCCAAACGCCGGCATGGTGAAGTTCGATGGGGCGGTGTGCGTCGCAGGCACCGTGCCACCGGCCAGCACCACATGGATCAGCGAGGTAGCATCGGCGGTCTGCACCACCGGGTTACCGGCCAGTGCCGGGAACACCCGGCTATAGCCGTGGCCATCGGTGCGGTGGCACGCCGCGCAGTTGTCGATGTATACCGACGCCCCGCGCTTGCTGTCATCGCCGTTCCACAGCGCCTCGGCGACCTGCTTGTCATACGCATGCGGCTGGTCATCGGGGTTGCTGGGCGGCAGCGTTTTCAGGTACCGGGCAATGGCCGTCAGGTCAGCCTCGCTCATGTACTGCATGCTGTGCTCGACCACATCGCTCATGCCACCGAACACCGCACTGCGGTCGCTTCGGCCGGTCTTGAGAAACTGCACCAGTTGCGCTTCGCTCCAACTGCCCAGGCCATCCTTGTGATCACCGCGCAGGCTCTTGGCAATCCAGCCTTCAAGCGGGGCGCTGCCTGCCAGAAACTGCTCGCCATCCTGCGGGCTCAGTGCCTTTTCCTGCATGGTCAGGGCGCGCGGGGTATGGCATGCGCCACAGTGCCCCAGCCCTTCGACCAGATAAGCACCGCGGTTGACGACCGGGTCGGTGGCAGCCGAGGCCTGCCAGGCCTTCACCTGCGGCGCGAACAACCCCCGCCAGATCGCCAACGGCCAGCGCATGCTCAACGGCCAGGGGATGTCCGTCGCCTTGTTCGGCTGCGCCACCGGCTCGACGCCCTGCATGAAGTAGGCATACAACGCGCGCATGTCGTCATCGCTGACGCGTGCATACGAGGGATACGGCATGGCCGGGTACAACGTGCTGCCGTCCTTGCCGACGCCATGGCGCACGGCCTGGTCGAAGTCTTCGAAGCTGTAGTTGCCGATGCCGCTGGCATCAGGGGTGATATTGGTCGAGTAGACCGTGCCGATGGGGGTTTCCATGGGCAGCCCGCCGGCGAATGGCTTGCCGCCTTTGGCCGTGTGGCAGGCCACGCAGTCGCCCGCGCGCGCCAGGTACTCGCCTTGCTTGACCAGCGCGCTGTCAGCCTGGGCTGAAAGGCTTGCACCGCACAGGATCGAGGCGATCAACAGTGTCTTCATGCTCATCGCTCCTCAAGCCTGAACCAGTGGGCCAGGGTTTTTCAGGTACTGCTCACGGATCGCCCGTGCAGACCAGTACGTCAATGCCGCGACCAAACCGGTCGGGTTGTAACCCAACCCCTGCGGGAATGCCGACGCCCCCGGGACGAAAACGTTATGGACGTCCCAGCTCTGCAGATAGCGGTTAAGCGCACTGGTCTTGGGGTCAGTGCCCATGATTGCGCCACCGTTGAGGTGGGTGGTCTGGTAGCTGGCAGTGTTGAAGTGTTCCTTGACCTTTTTGCCCAACACAGCAATGGACTTCGGGTTCATCGCCTGGGCGATCTTGCTGAGCTTGTCGACCATGAACTGGTTCATCTTGATATCGTTTTCCTGCCAGTCGAAGGTCATGCGCAGCAACGGCTGGCCAAAGGCGTCCCGGTAGGTCGGGTCCAGGTCCAGGTAGTTGCCACGGTACGACTGGTGCGCGCCATGCGCGTCCATCGAAACCTGGTGGGTGTAGTAGTCGGCCGTGGCCTTTTTCCAGGCGCTACCCCAGGTGGGCGTGCCGGGCGGGTTGGCGATACCGGCGATCGGGCGGCTGCCCGCCTGGTTGACCCACATGGGTGAACCACCGACAAAACCGTGCGGGCCGTGATCGAAGTTGTCAGCGTTGAAATCATCGATCGCAATGCCGTTACCGCCAGCACCGATGAAGTTGTTGGTGTAGGTGTCCTTGTCGAAGAACGCCTTGACCGTGCCCATGTTCTGGTACGCGAAGTTGCGCCCGACAACGCCTTCGTTCTTGACCGGGTCATAAGGCTTGCCGATGCCGGACAGCAGCATCAGGCGCACGTTGTTGAACTGGAAGGCTGCGAGAATCACCAGGTCCGCCGGTTGCTCCACCTCTCGGCCTTGGGCGTCGATGTAGGTCACGCCCGTGGCTTTGCGCTTGCTGTCATCCAGGTTCACGCGCAGCACATGGGCATTGGCGCGCAGCTCGAAATTCGGCACCTGGCGCAGTGCGGGCAGGATGTTCACGTTGGGCGAGGCTTTGGAGTACATGTAGCACACGTAGCCGCTGCAGAAGCCGCAGAAGTTGCACGGCCCCATTTGCGCGCCGTACGGGTTGGTGTAAGGGCCCGACGTGTTGGCCGAAGGCAGGTTGTACGGCTTGTAGCCGAGGCTGGTGGCGGCCTTCTCGAACAGTTTTGCAGACACCACATTTTTTTGTGCAGGCAGCGGGAACGGGTTGGAGCGATCAGGCGCATAGGGGTTGCCGCCCTTCCCTTCACCCACCACCGTGCCGTTGACGGTCCAGGCCTGGCCCGAGGTGCCGAACACCTTCTCGGCAAAATCGAAGTACGGCTCAAGCTCTTGGTAGGTGACGCCGAAGTCCTGGATGGTCATGCCTTCAGGGATGAACGCCTTGCCGTAGCGTTCTTCGTAATGGCTGCGCATGCGCAGCTCGATCGGGTCTACTCGAAAATGTACGCCGGACCAGTGCAAGCCCGCGCCGCCCACGCCCTTGCCTGGCAAGAAGGCGCCCAACTGACGGTTGGGCAACGCAACGTCGTTGACGCTGTGACGGATAGTGACGGTCTCTTTCGATACATCGACGAACAGCTTCTTGCGCACGCTGTAGGTCAGCTCATCGATCACCTGCGGGTAGCTGCCCTCAGGGTAGGTGTCCTGCATTGGCCCGCGCTCCAGGGCGACCACCTGCAGCCCCGCCTCGGTCAATTCCTTGGCCATGATCGCGCCGGCCCAGCCGAAGCCTACGATCACGGCGTCTACTTTCTTCAACACATTCGCCATGCTTCAGGCCCTCTCGCCACGGATCGACACTGCCGGGAACGGGTAAGGCTCGTTGCGCTCGACCCAGTCCATGAAGTCTGCCCGTGCACCGGGGAAGCCGATCTGGGTCCAGCCCACCATGCCTTTGTTGCCACCGTGAATCGGGTCGCAGAAGAACCCCTCGCGAGTGTTCTGTACCAGCAAGCTGAAAAACAGCTTGGCCGGCAGCGCGTCGAACACCAGCTCACCGGCTTCGACCTTGGCGAGAATGCGGTCTCGGGTAGCGCTATCTTGCACAGCAAACACTTGGCCCGAGTTGGCTTTGCACCAGCCGTCCACGGCGGCGATGCCTAGCCGGTAGATTTGTTGCGGGCTGAGTTGCAGTTGGTAACCCAATTCTGGTGGGGCGTCGGCGTTGAACGGCCCCTGCATGTACCACTGGGCGCCAGTGGCATAGGGGGTATTCATCTGGCGGTCGATGAACTCGGCGGCACCCGCTTCGAGCGCACCTGGGCCCAGTTCGTCCGCAGGGATGATGCGGGCCACGGCCGCTTGCACGAAGGCCCATTCTTCGGCGGTGAAAAAGGTTGGCTGATAATCGCCCGCAGGCGCAGCGACAGGCACCTTAGGCTCACGCACCGGCGCGGCCAGCAGTTGGCTGGCACCCAGGCCCAGCCCGGTGCTGGCCACGGTGGCGACCGGTATCAAGGTCAAGGTCTTGCGCAGGAATTCCCGGCGCGGATTGTCTGGGGCATGCTCAGGCATTTCAAATCCTCATCAGCGTTAGGGGCGGCCTTGGTTTGCGCCATCTGATTTTTCAATGGGGTACTCGCGCAAGCGGGCGCGTGTAGAAGACAGCCGAATAATCTAGCGCGTTCAGAAATGTTTTGAAACCGGTTTCATTCTTGACTTTATTGATGTTCCGTAAGCGATAAGCTGCCGGCATGGGCATACCCGGCAAGACAATTTTCACATCTGCCTCACTTACTGCTGACATCCGCCTGCCTAAAGTGCGCGCACTCTCAAAGGATCCGAGCCTCAGGTTCGCTTCCGTTGCCCGTGCTCACTGGAGTGACAGCATGCTGCATGGCGTCATCGACACCCCGCCGGCCCTTAAACTCGCCCGGCCCTACCGATTGCCCCGCGCCAAAGCGCTGCTGGTGGCGATGTGCGTATCGCTCGCGCTGGTGGCTCTCGCTGCCTGGGCAACCGCACGCCCCGCCCTTGCAGACCTTGGCAACCCGCATACGCTGCACAGCAGCGGCTTGCACAGCGCCTGGTCCAAGGGCTCAGTCATTGTGGTAATTCGTCACGCCGAACGCTGCGACCGCTCACGCGGTGCCTGCCTGGACGACCCCACCGGTATTACCTTGGCGGGCAGCCGGGTAGCCGCCGACGTCGGCCAAGGCCTGCAACGCCTTGGCCTGCTCAGCGCCGATGTGTGGGCCAGCCCGGAAGTGCGCACTCGGCAGACCGCGCAGTTCATGTTCGGCAAGGCCATCACCACCCAGGACTGGCTCAACCAGTGTGACCACACCTTCGCCAGCAATGCCTTCGCCCATAAGCAACCCGGCCGCAACCTGGTGCTGGTCAGCCACAGCGGCTGCCTGGAGCAGGTGGAGCGCCAGCTCAACGTCGACACTGACGCGGATTCCAACCGCTACGCCAGCGCGCTGTTCATCACCCAGGGCGAAGATGGCAAGGCCCGCGTGCTGGGCCAGATGGATGCCAGCCAGTGGCGCAAACTCGCTGATGCCCGGGAAATCTGACCATGCCTGTACCTTCACGCGCCGCCTTCTACCGCAACAACCTGCTGCTACCGCTGCTGCTGGCGGGCATCATCTTCGTCGCCTTCGACCTGACCGAACTCGACCGCTGGATCAGCAACCTGCTGATCGACCCGGCCACCGGCCAGTTTCCGCTGTTGCACAATCAATGGTTCGAAAAGGTCACCCACAAGTGGCCGCGGGTATTACCGAACTGGACCGGTGAACTGGCCGTGATCGGCTCGCTGCTGTCGTTCGCCTGGCCGCGCCTGGCCAATCACCCGCAATGGGGCCTTACGCGGTGGCTGGAAACCGCCCGAATCGCACCCGTATTGCGCTTCACGACCCACCACCGCCGCGACTTGTTGTTCGTGGTGGTCGCGTTCGCGCTGTGCACCACGGTCATCCACTACCTGAAAAGCCATACCAGCGTGTACTGCCCGGTGGAAACGACGCTGTACGGCGGCCAGCAGGCGCGGGTCGAGTGGTTCGAGCACTTCTCCTGGCTGGACAAGGCCGGCGATGGCCGATGCTGGCCAGGCGGTCATGCGTCCAGTGGATTCACCTTGCTGGCCCTGTACTTCGTGGCGCTACGCCACCGCTGGATGCATGCGCGCAAGCTGCTGGTGGCGATCCTGTTGCTGGGGTTCGTCTACGGCACCACCCGCGTGCTGCAAGGCTGGCACTACATGTCCCACACCTTCTGGGCAGGGCTGTTCGTCTGGTTCACCACCTGGGCCACTGCCTTGCTGTTCTATGGGCGCCTGGCCCTGCAGGCGCCAAATCACAACCCTGCAAGGCATTGTTCCCCAGTTCATTCGATCAGCTCACTACCCTTGCAAGCCCAGCTTTGCGCCGAGCAAGAGCCGAATCGAGATGCTTGAACACACCCTTCGCCCTTGTTTACCTGCAACCAATTGTTTCTTAACAGAATAGAAATCGAACTTTCCTACACGTTTATAGGACGCTCAGTACTCACCCATGAATTGATTCCTCGTTAGTGTTCAGGCTTCAGCTAAATGCTTGCGTCTGGCCACACGGTCGGCCCATGCCCAGTGCATACGCTGCCTGCCCAAACACGAGGACCAGGAATGTTCAGTGAGCCCGATGGCATTGGTAAAACAGTGCCCACCAACCAGCCAATCCTGCTTGAAGACGCGCGTGGGGAGCAGCCGTCGCATAGCCGTCCACCACGTGAAAGCCCCCCCACTGCGCAAGCTGTCGGCAACACCCTGGAGCCCGCAGGTACTCTCCGTCATCCCCGCCGAAGTTCTCGAGTCGCTCAACGTCATCTTGCAGCAGTAGCGGGCAAGTGCTCGTCATGACCGTACTCAGGCACTTTTGGGGGAATCCGTATGCCTAGCCAATCCGATTTGCGCTTCACCTTCCAGCCGCTGGTTGGCCAGGTTGAGTTTGAAGTGGTTTCGTTCGAGCTCGACGAAGCGATCAGCACACCCTTCCAGTTAAACCTGGAGCTGGTCAGTTACCAAGACGATGTCGATTTTGGCCAGCTGCTCGACAAACCGGTGCTGTTCACCCTCTGGCGGGGAGACCAGCCACTGCGCTACGTACACGGCCTGGTCAGCACCTTCAGCCAAGGTGAGACAAGCATTCACCGTACGCGTTACCGCGCCTTGGTCGAACCCACGGTGGCGCGTGCCGGGCTGCGCTCGAACTGGCGCATCTTCCAGAACAAAACCGCCCCGCAGATTCTTGAGCTCATGCTCAAGCGCCAAGGCATCCTTCATTTTGAGCTGCACAGCTGCGGTGACCATGCGGTACGGGAGTTCTGCGTGCAGGCCGGTGAAACCGACCTGGACTTCATCGCCCGCCTGGCAGCCGAAGAAGGCTTTATCTACCGCTTCGAGCACACACCCAAACACCACATGCTGGTCATTACTGATCGGTTGCTTTCGCTGGGTCAGATCAGCCAGGGTGGCAACAAGACCGGTGATGACGATGACATCGACCCCAACTTAGTGCTGTACCACGCCAATAGCGGCGGCGCTCAGGCAAAGCCTTGTCTACGCCGCCTACGCTATAGCGAGCAGGTGCGCACTGCACGACAGGTGCAACGCGACTATACGTTCACCAAGCCCGAATACCGCCAGGAACACCGCGCAGACGCGAGTGGCCTGACGCACCAATCCACCGCGTACGAGCGCTTCGACTACCCCGGCCGCTACAAGCGTGATGCGGTCGGCGTGCCCTTCACCGCCACCCGGATCACCGCGCTGCGCCATGATGCCCGCATTGCCGAAGTGCAAGGCGATGACATGCGCCTGCAACCGGGGCTGAGCTTCACCCTGATCGGGCACCCGCGGCCAGACTTGAACGATCACTGGCGTGTGGTCAACGTGCACCACGAAGGTACCCAGTTCACCAGCCTGCAGGAAGAAGCCGCCAGCGCCAGGCAAGGCACGCGCTACACGCAAGACGCCGTGCTGGTGCCAGGCAAAACCGAGTGGCGCCCGGCGCCGTTGGCCAAGCCACGCATCGACGGCCCGCACATGGCCACCGTCGTCGGCCCAATTGGCGAGGAGATTTATTGCGACCAATGGGGCCGGGTCAAGGTCAGCTTCCCTTGGGACAGGGAGAGCGAAAACAATGAATACAGCTCCTGCTGGGTGCGGGTGTCGCAAGGCTGGGCCGGTGGCAGCTGGGGCTCGATGGCCATCCCGCGTATTGGCCAGGACGTGATCATCCAGTACGTCAACGCCGACCCGGACCAGCCGATGATCACCGGCCGCACCTACTGCGGCAATCAGCTGCCCCCGTACGACCTGCCCGAGCACAAGACGCGCATGACCATCAAGAGCCAGACCCACAAGGGCGATGGCTTCAACGAACTGCGTTTCGAGGACGAACTGGGTCGCCAGGAGGTGTTCATCCATGCAGAAAGGGACCAGAACAACGTTGTAAAGCATAACGAAACGACGCAGGTCGGCAACGATCGCGCCGAACGGGTCGAACGTGACGAAACGGTTTCGATTGGCCAGGACCGCCGGGAAGACGTCGGCCGGGACGAGTCCGTCAGCATCGGCCAAAATCGGATTCACGACATCGGCAATGACAACAGCTTGAAGATTGGCCGGACGCACACGATCGTCACCGGCCAGGACCGCATCGAGACGGTTGGCAACCAGCGCCAGGACATTACCAAAGCCAACCACACGGTAGAAATTGGTGGCCACCTCGAACAGGTGGTGGGCGGTCATCACCTATTGCAGACCGGCGAAGCCATCCGGCACACCACCAAGGTTTATGACATACAGGTCAGCGAGAGCCTCACGATCCGGAGCCCAGGCGGGCTGCTGCGAATCGATGGGGCCGGTGTCACGCTGGACGGTGTGGCAGTGGCCTTCAAAGGGCCGATCCACCAGCAGGCAAAGGGCAGCCAACGCACAACCTCGACCGCTGGCATTCCTGAACCCGGCGAGCCCGTTTGCCTCAGTTGTTTGCGGAAAGCGATCACAAACGGCCACACCATGATCCGTATGGCGGGAGCACACTGATGCCCAGCCCATTCGTCAGAGCACTGGTCAAGGCCCTGCGAGTATCCGACCGGTACCGCCTGAGCGCGGTTGTGGAAATGGCCGATCTTTCACCGAAGGCTCGGGACAACCTGCTCGAGTATTACTCGCAGCGCTGCTGGCCACTGTTACAGCAAGCCCAATTCAGCAATTTGCGGGCAGTGGGCCCCTGGCTGTTCGGCTCGCGTCCCGGCTCCGATGTTTCAGCCCAGTACGACTTTAAATGGCAGCTCGAACAAGGTGCAGAGGGCGCGGTATGTGGCTGGATAATCAGCGCATTGCCACCTGCCGAACTCGCGCTGCATTTGAGCCAGGCCAACATCGTCACAGGCGCAGATGGCCATTCGTACCTTCTGCGTTACCACACCGCTGCTGCACTGCAAGCGCTCGATAGCCACCGTCACTTGCCTGGGGTGAGCGAATGGTTGGCGCCCATCTATCACTGGTGGGCACCTGTAGCACATCCACACAAAACGCTGTGGTTGCAAATAGCGGGCGGCGACCAACCTCACGCTGCGCACGTCACGCCGATCACACTGGACGAAGATTGCTGGGCAGCATTGGCCGGCGACCCGCTGAGCTACCAACTTGCCGAGGTACTGAAGGACGTTCAGCACTGCCCAACCTTGGCGGGTGCCTGCCACGGCACGCGCGTCGGCCTGATCCAGCATTACCTCGACCAGGCACGCGAGCAAGGCCTGGCCCGTGAGGAGGATCTCATCACCTATGTACTGATGATGGCTCGCGACGGTGATCAGCTCAACACCTCACCGGCCTGGCAGGAGGCAATCATCGCCACCCGCGAACAGCACACCGCCCTTATCGACAACGTGCAGCGACGCCTGCGCACAAAGGACTAAAACACACGCCCATGGATTCGCTCACCGACACGCTCGACCTGTGCAGACGTATCACAACCGGCTACCGCCCCGCGCTACGCAACAGCCCCGTCGCCGACTGCACCCGCCGCTTCGAACTGCTGCCCTTGCGCTATGCCGCCGTTGGCGGCAACCCGGCACAACGCGCCCGCTTGCCCAAGTTGCCGGGCTACCTCAGCCCCTTTCAGGAGGTGGCTGCGCTGACCCACTCCAGCTACGCCATCCGTCCGCTGCGCGAAGGCTTTCTTTACCTGCTGATCAAACGCCACAGCGCACCGGCGCACGAATGGCACAGCCAGTACCGCGTGGCGCCGAATGGCTCACTGTTGTACATCAGCGCCGACGCCCCATGGGAGCCTGCCCCTAGCGCAGGCAACCTGGAGGACATCATCCGCGCCTTCGGCTGGACCATCACGCTCTACGACCTGGACGACATCCAGGAGCTGCGCCCGTTGTTCAGCCCCTCCCCGCTCACGCCACGCATGCTCGACAACTACCGCCTGCTCGAAGATGAGTACCGCAGCAGCCTGCCCGCGATCGATATCGCAGGGTTCATTCAACCCTCTGACGCGCCGCCACAGCCCCATGTGCTCAAGCACGACCAACTGAACTGGGTAGCCGACTTCAAGGCCCAGGACGACGCAGACCTGCAGGCCCTGCTCGACCTGCAGCCGTTCAACAACGCTCAGATCGTATCCCCGCACGCTTCACGGCAAGCCCTGGCACCGCCCATGAATCAAACCAAGCCGCGCGGCGCCGCTATCGTGATCGAGGATGCCCTCGGCATTACCCAAGAGCTCAATGCCTGGCGCAATGCAGCCGTCGACGAGGTGAAGACCCACTGGCTACAGCGCGTTGTGGAACCCGGCGTGGACAATGAGCGCAAACTGCTTGTTGCTCAGTCGTTTCTGGAAATCGAGAAGCTCTACCCGCAGATGATGGCCGAGCGCATCGTCAAGCGCGAGGTCATGGCCGAGGCCGTGCGCAAGCAGCCGGTGACGCCTGTGGACTTCTATGGGTTCACCAACCACGCTCGCCAGCAGGCCGATGCACATGACGCCCGGATGAAACCTCATCTGGCGCAGTACGAACGCGAAGTCCGGGCCAAGGTTCAGGCCCGCCAGGATGCTGGCGAATTCAGCAAGAAGTTCGACCAGAAATACGGCCATCTGGTCGACCGCCAAGCCATGCACGATCAGCTCGCAGGCTTCGAGCAAGCGATGCAACAAGCCCAGCAGGCTGCAGAAGACCGCGCCAAAGACCATACCCGATGGCTCCTCAGCGAACGCCTGCTGCAGGCCCTGGACCGTTACGACAATGCCGACCTGATCAATGGCTTGGCCTTTGCCGAGCAAACAGGCCAGTGCGTAATCGGCATGGAGCTCAGCGAGTGGGGCGCGACGGTACTGGACCACTGGTGGCGCAGCGATGTGGCGCATCGGAGCAATCTGGCAATGCGCGGCATCAGCTACAACCAGGATGACATCCGCGAAGCGCTTGCCGCGCTTCTGGAAGCGGCCAAGGCCGAGCCGGCCTCAGAGACATCCTTCACATTGCGTGAGTCGCTCGCCCGGCAGGCGCACATCGCGGCGAATGCCTTCGGGCGCATCAACACGCTGTACGAGGAGCTACAAAGCAGAAACAGCACCGCCAGCATCGGCTTGTATGCCTGGTACGTCGCGCTGGGGCGCCAAGTGCTGCGTACCGGGGCACCCAGCAGTGTGGACCGCGCGCTGCACCATGGCCTGCGCCTGACATTGTTCGCCTCGGTACATGAAACGGCCGTCGACATACGCCTGGGCGAAGTGACTCGCAGTGGGCATCCCTTTAACCCACAGCGCAGTGGTGCCCGGGTTGCACGCTATCTGGACCAGGCCTGGGCTGAAGGCCTGATGCAGGCCAAAAACAGCGACTTCTACAAGGTGCGTGCTGCAGGCCTGGTGTGTTTGCTCGAAGGCATGCTGATGGCCTTCAAGGCGCGCGAACTGCCAGACAGTGATGCACGGGTGAAAACCGAACTCTTTGCAGCGGCCATGACTACGGCTGCGGCGGGCTTCGAGATTGGCGCCAGTTATGTGGACCAAGTTGTGACGCGGTATGGCGCGAATAGCGTGACCGGGAGAGGGGCGGCGGCGACCTTGGGAAGGTTGAAACTTTGGGGGGGTAGTTTGGCGGGTATGGGAGGCCTAGTACTGGCGTGGTGGGACTTCGCCGATGCGGCTGAGCATTTTAAATATCGTCAGGATGGCGCTAACCGAGACAATAAAAATAACTCCGACATTTTGGCGCCCGCATATGCAATGCGAGCTCTAGCGACTATAGCACTCTCATTGACGGAAATAGGAACAGCTATTGCAATCGCCAAGCCTTTTTTTGACTATCTATCCCACAGCGCCAAAACCAAATTTGTGAGAATGTTAGCAAAGTCCATGGGAGTTCTTTCAAAAAAACTAGGAACACAAGCCAGTCGCCTCATTCTTTCGCGCTTAATACTGGGATTCTTTTGGGCAGGCATCGTCCTCACGCTAATTATTTATCTTTTTGAAGACGATGCTTTAGAAAAATGGTGCAAACGCAGCTGCTTTCGAATGGGCAGATACTCCAGAGCATATGAAGAGCAGGAGGAGTTGGGCGCTCTACATTCAGCTTTCAGCGAGGTTTTATAATGTATTTGATCGAATGGGGCTTCTGGCAAATGGCAACAGAGTCAGAGGCCGCACGTAAGGCGTACGAGGCAGAGATTACGCCAAGAGAGAAACGCGCCAATCAGGATTTTTATGAGGGCGACGTGGAGAAGGACATACATTTCCGGCAGGTCAGCGAAAAGCCTAACACGCGGGGCCCTGTTTTTGCCTTTAATGAAATATTTATGGACATGCGTTGCGGCGGCTCTGAAGAAAAGCGGGGGCTAATTACACTTATCACATTAGGCGGGATTCTCCCAGGCATTGCCTTAGGAATCTATATAGCAGTTGGCTCCATCTGGCTCGACATCACAAGCCGTGCTTCAAGCTCTTTTTTAGCAGTAGTGCTCACGATAACCTTGGCCTGGGCTTCAGGAGCCGCACTATACTTTTACTCGAAATACGGCATAAAACTTAGTCGATTAGAAATGCTGACCAGCCGCCATCTGCTTATTCGCTTCAATCGAAAGACTCAACAAGTCCATCTTCATCGGCCAAACTATTGCGGCGGCATCGTAACCTTCCCCTGGAGAACAACCGGAAGCACAGGCCTGTATCCAGAGGACGACTCACTCAGCTTAGGCACGAGACTAGGCCTGGTCTGGCACCCCAGCCGTACCGGCCTGCCCCATATGGAAATGGCCCTACTCGGCAAGCAAGGCCAAGGCGGCAGCGAGCTCCGTGACGAATGGGAGTTCATCCGCCGCTACATGGAAGAAGGCCCTCACGCCGTCCCCCGCCCCCGTCTAAGCACCCAGTTACCTTCGCCCATCCAGGCATTCAGCGCCCAATTCGAAGGCCTCGGCCGTTTTTTCCGCAAAAGCAGCTGGCTGTTCAAACTCGCCCTGCTCATGGTCTGGCCCGCTTTCGTCATTGTCGGCACCACGCACTGGTTCAGCCTGCTGCTGTGCTGGCGACCACGCTGGCCAAGGGTGATTCGCGAGGCTGGCTTGCCAGGTAAACCAGTGCCATCACCCACCACATTGAGTGACTACCCGCCCGACATACAGGAGCGCTTGCTTGCCAATGCCGACCGTTGGCAGCTCAAGCCCGGCAAGCGCCCCGAGAAGAAACCACGCAAACCGCGTACGCCCAAAAAGTCGAAGGAGTTCGATTGATGTCATCCATGATCGACCTGCGCAGGTGTATCACTTCCAGCTACGGCTCCGAGCAACAGCCAACTGCATCTGAGCGACAGGAGGAGTTAGGCGCTCCATATTCGGCTTTCAGCGAGGTCTCAAATTGTATTTGATCGAATGGGGATTCTGGAAGGCATGCACTGAGTCAAAAGCTGCGCGCACGGCAGCTGATGCTGAGACAGTACCAACCCATAAGTATCTAGCTTGGGATCTGTACGAGAGTGACTTACGGGAGGGTGTTCATTTCAAATCGGTGAGCACTACTCCGCATTCGCGCGGCCCCGTATTTGCGTTTAATGACACCTACATGGATATGCGCTGTGGCGGCTCGGAAGAGAAACGTGGAGTAATCACAATGATGACTCTCGGAGGCCTAGGCCCAATGACCTACGCATGGCTGCATATAACCTTTGGCTCCATTTACATCAACGCCACCCAAGCTGAGTTCCTTTCAGTGTTCTCTATTTTATTCAGCACATACATGCTGTCCATAGGCTGTGGGTTTTACTATGTTTATGCTAAATATGGATTCCGCTTTACACGTCTAGAAATACTCACCAGTCGACACCTGCTTATCCGCTTCAATCGAAAAACTCAACAGGTTCATCTTCATCGACCTGCATACTGCGGGGGTATCGTGACGTTTCCATGGAAAACCACCGGAAGCACCGCTGTATCTCCTGAGGATGACTCACTCAGTCTCGGCATGAGACTCGGCTTGGTCTGGCACCCGAGCCATACCGGCCTGCCCCACATGGAAATGGCCCTACTCGGCAAGCAAGGCCAAGGCGGCAGCGAGCTCCGTGACGAATGGGAGTTCATCCGCCGCTACATGGAAGAAGGACCACATGCTGTCCCCCGCCCCCGTCTGAGTACCCAGTTACCCTCGCTCACTCAGGCATTCAGCGCCCAATTCGAAGGCCTCGGTCGCTTCTTCCACAAAAGCAGCTGGCTGTTCAAACTCGCCCTGCTCATGGTCTGGCCCGCTTTCGTCATCGTCGGCACCGCGCACTGGGTCAGCCTGCTGCTGTGCTGGCGACCGCGCTGGCCGAAGGTGATCCGCGAGGCCGGTTTGCTAGGTAAACCAGTGCCATCACCCACCACCTTGAGTGACTACCCGCCCGACATCCAGGAACGCCTACTCGCCAATGCCGACCGTTGGCAACTCAAGCCTGGCAAGCGTCCTGAGAAGAAACCACGCAAACCGCGTACGCCTAAAAAGTCGAAGGAGTTCGATTGATGTCATCCATGATCGACACGCTCGACCTGCGCAGGTGTATCACTTCCAGCTACGGCTCCGAGCAACAGCCAACTGCATCTGAGCGACAGGAGGAGTTAGGCGCTCCGTATTCGGCTTTCAGCGAGGTCTCAAATTGTATTTGATCGAATGGGGATTTTGGCAGATGGCAACCGAGTCAGAAGCCGCACGAAAAGCCTCCGAAGCACAGATGACAGCTTCAGAGAAGCGATCAGCTAAAGACTTTTACGAAGGGGACCTAGAAGAAGATATTCATTTTCGGTCTGTCAGCGAAAACCCTCATACGCGCGGCCCCGTGTTCGCCTTCAACGATGATTTCATGGAGATGCGCTGCGGTGGCTCAGAAGAAAAACGTGGACTCCTTACGCTTGCGGTGCTCGTCGGAGTTATGCCAGCCATAGGCGTCACGACATTCATCGCATTAAGTTTCCTCTGGATTGATATAACGATTCCAGCCTCACGCTCATTTATAACTTTGGCACTCACCCTCATCATGATGCTAGTCGCTGGCACCACACTATATCTATATTCAAAATATGGGATGAAAATCACACGTCTGGAGATGCTGACCAGCCGTCACTTACTCATTCGCTTCAATCGAAAAACCCAACAGGTCCACCTCCATCGACCAAGTTATTGCGGCGGCATCGTAACTTTCCCCTGGAGAACAACCGGAAGTACAGGCCTGTATCCAGAGGACGACTCACTCAGCGTGGGCGTGAGACTGGGCCTGATCTGGCACCCCAGCCATACCGGCCTCCCCCACATGGAAATGGCCTTCGTCGGCAAGCAAGGCCAAGGCGGCAGCGAGCTCCGTGACGAATGGGAATTCATCCGCCGCTACATGGAAGAAGGCCCACACGCCGTCCCCCGCCCCCGTCTAAGCACCCAGTTACCTTCGCCCATCCAGGCATTCAGCGCCCAATTCGAAGGCCTCGGCCGTTTTTTCCGCACAAGCAGCTGGCTGTTCAAACTCGCCCTGCTCATGGTCTGGCCCGCTTTCGTCATTGTCGGCACCGCGCACTGGTTCAGCCTGCTGCTGTGCTGGCGACCACGCTGGCCAAAGGTGATTCGCGAGGCCGGCTTGCCAGGTAAACCAGTGCCATCACCCACCACATTGAGTGACTACCCGCCCGACATACAGGAGCGCTTGCTTGCCAATGCCGACCGTTGGCAGCTCAAGCCCGGCAAGCGTCCTGAGAAGAAACCACGCAAACCGCGTACGCCTAAAAAGTCGAAGGCGTTCGATTGATGTCATCCATGATCGACACGCTCGACCTGCGCAGGTGTATCACTTCCAGCTACGGCTCCGAGCAACAGCCAACTGCATCTGAGCGACAGGAGGAGTTAGGCGCTCCGTATTCGGCTTTCAGCGAGGTCTCAAATTGTATTTGATCGAATGGGGATTTTGGCAGATGGCAACCGAGTCAGAAGCCGCACGAAAAGCCTCCGAAGCACAGATGACACCTTCAGAGAAGCGATCAGCTAAAGACTTATACGAGGGGGATCTGGAAGAAGATATTCATTTCCGGCCTGTCAGCGAAAAACCTAATACGCGCGGCCCCATTTTCGCCTTCAACGATGATTTTATAGAGATGCGCTGCGGTGGTTCAGAAGAAAAACGTGGACTACTTACGCTTGCGATGCTCGTCGGAGTTATGCCAATCATAGGCGTCACGACAATCACCGCACTAAGTTTCCTTTGGGTTGATATAACGGATCAAACCTCACGCTCATTTATATCTGTGACGCTCACTCTTATCATGATACTAGTCGCTGGCACCACACTATATCTATATTCAGAATATGGGATGAAAATCACACGTTTGGAGATGCTGACCAGCCGTCACTTACTCATTCGCTTCAATCGAAAAACCCAACAGGTCCACCTTCATCGACCAAGTTATTGCGGCGGCATCGTAACTTTCCCCTGGAGAACAACCGGAAGCACAGGCTTGTATCCAGAGGACGACTCGCTCAGCGTAGGCGTGAGACTAGGCCTGATATGGCACCCCAGCCATACCGGCCTCCCCCACATGGAAATGGCCTTCGTTGGCAAGCAAGGCCAAGGCGGCAGCGAACTCCGTGACGAATGGGAGTTCATCCGCCGCTACATGGAAGAAGGCCCTCACGCCGTCCCCCGCCCCCGTCTAAGCACCCAACTGCCTTCGCCCATTCAGGCGTTCAGCGCCCAATTCGAAGGCCTCGGCCGCTTCTTCCGCAAAAGCAGCTGGCTGTTCAAACTCGCCCTGCTCATGGTCTGGCCCGCTTTCGTCATCATCGGCACCGCGCACTGGGTCAGCCTGCTGCTGTGCTGGCGACCACGCTGGCCAAAGGTGATCCGTGAGGCAGGTTTGCCCGGCAAACCAGTGCCTCCACCCACCACCTTGAGTGACTACCCGCCCGACATCCAGGAACGCCTACTCGCCAATGCCGACCGTTGGCAGCTAAAACCCGGCAAGCGTCCCGAGAAGAAACCACGCAAACCACGCACTTCCAAATCACCAAAAACACCGACATAGAAGCGGGCCGCACAGGCAAGCGAGTGGGTCGCAACCACCGACCCAATTCCCCAATGCTGGGGGTACCGGGCCCATTGGCCAGCACCGTAAAAGAAACCCACGAAACGGCCGCATCCCCCGTTGTGTGCGGCCTGCGAGTCATTTATTTCGGTTTGGCACGCCTATTGCCGATCTCCTCCCAGACGCCCCAAGTCCATGGGCCCGTTTGCAGGAGGAATTGACTCATGCTCCGACCGATACCCCACCCGCTGGCAGTGGCGATTTTCGCCGGCATGCTCCAGATCCCGGCACAGGCTGCATTGAACGCTGTCGACCCCGGCCCCTACAACCTTGCCAATGGCAACTTTGCAGGCTGGTACCAGGACAGTCATGGTCGCACCCTCGACCTGTGCTTGACCAAAGCGGTGAGTTCAAGGGTCGCCGGTGCTCCCGGCGCGCCGGCGTACATGTGCACACTGCTACCCACCCCCGGCGTGTTCGACGACACCCAACCCATCGCCTTCCCCACCAACTTCCCTGACGAAGCCTTCTGGTTCACCGCCGACGCCGCCATCGTCGACGCTGCACGGGGCATCGACCTGAGCTACGGCACGGCCATCGAGGCAGCATTTGCCGCCGAAGAGCCCGTCGAAGGCGACCAGGTCAGCTTCGCCCGGGTGCGTATTCGCGTCGATGTGCCGACCGCAGGCACCTACGTGGTCACCCACCCCTACGGCGTCGAAGTCTTTGACGTACCGGCCGGTGGGCGCCGGGCGATCAACATGACCCGCGACATTGGCATCGCTGGCGCTGGCGACTTCAGCGGCGCACTCAAAGGCGATGTCGGGCCGTTCCTGCGCAGCGTCAATGGCCCCTACACCGAAGGCAGCGAGCGCTTCATCGGCGACCCGAACTTGGATGAGCGTGTGACCGGTAGCCCGTTCAACACCAACTTCGTGCGCATCGAAGGCCCGGGGGGCATCGACCTGCGGACCGAGCTGTTCTCGATCTCGGGCAAGCTTTCCGATGTTGCCCTGCCCACGCCGCTGATGCCGCAGCGCACCACCTACTCGCGGCGCACCGAGAATGGCGACCTGCACGCCCAGCAAGATGTCTTCGTCATGGCCCCGCCGCCACCGGCCGCCGTCACCCTGACCAGCCAGACACCAAACCTGAACCTGACCGAAGCCAACGGCACCGGTGCCTGGTACGCCCAGTCGGTACTCAACCCGAATGTGCCCACCACGCTGGTACTGACCGCCGACAACAGCGTGGCCATCCCGACCAGCAGCCTGACCACGGCCAACCTGCCACTGACCGACCTGGTGACCATCACTCAGGCTGAATACCACCTGTCCACCGGGCAACTGACGCTGGTCGCCAGCACCAGTGACGAAACCAGCCCGCCCGCCCTCACCGCCCACACCGGCAACGGCACGTTGCTGGGCAACCTCAGTGGCAACGGCGCGGTGAAGACATTGAGCACATCCCTTTCGCCCATCCCACCGGCCAAGGTGCAAGTCACCAGCGCCAATGGCGGTAGCGACAGCGAAGACGTGGTGCTGGTGCCATGAACAGACAAAGGCTCAGCCCTCAAGGAGGCAGCATGAACACTTGGCCACGCCGTGCGCTGTTCGCCGCCGGTTTCTCCCTCACTGTCACCAGCGCTGCCTTCGCCGCGCTGTCCGATGTCGACCCCGGGCCCTACACCTTCGCCACCGGCGGTTACCCGATGTGGTACAAGGACGGCAACGATCTGTCGCTTGAACTGTGCCAGTCACGCGCCACCAGTTCGCGGGTTGCCGGGGCGCCGGGTGCACCGTCCTACATGTGTACCTTGTTGCCGGAGCCGGGCATCTACGACGACGCCTTGCCCCTGGTGTTCCCCGACAACTGGCCACCCGAGATGTTCTGGTTCCTGGCCGAAGCCACCATCCCGGCAGTGGGCAACAGCGGTTATGAGCTGGACGCCTATGTCGCCGGCCTTGAGGCCGCCTTTGCTGCTGAAAACCCGGTGGATGGCGACCAGCAGAGCTTTGCCCGCATCCGCATCCGCGTCTCGGTACCCCGGGCCGGTGTCTACACCATTACCCACCCCTACGGTGTCGAGACGGTCAACGTCACCACCCCTGGCCGGCGCGCGATCAACATCACCCGTGACATCGGCATCGGTGCCCCCGGTAACTTCACCGGTGCGCTCAACGGTGCGCTTGGCCCATGGCTAAGAGGCGCTGGCGGGCCGTACCTGGAGGTCAACCCAGACACCGGCGCCACCGACACCTTCATTGGTGACCCGAACAGGCCCGAGACCGTGGTCGGCAGCCCATTCAACACCAACTTCATCCGTATCGACGGCCCGCCCGGGCGCATCGAAACGTCGCTGTTCACGGTGTCTGGCAAGGTGCTCGACCAGCGTGCGCAAACGCCAGTGACCCTGGAGCGCGCCACCTACTCGCGCAACGGCTCCGGCACCCGTGTGGAGGTGTTCGCCAAGGCCCCGCATGACGCTAGTCTGTGCATGCGCAATGGCCTGGCACTGATCGGCGCGCCGCCTTCGCCTTGCCAGTTCAACCTGCTGACAGACAACAACGGGCTGTTCTTCAGCCAGCAGTTCGGCCAGGCCGTGCCGCCCGCCGTGGTGGTGGTGACTGCCAGCAACAGCACTGCCGGCACCCAGCCGACCGCACTGTCGAGCAAGCTGACTGACGTGGTCAAGGTCAGCACCGCACGCTACGACTGGGCCAACAAGCGCCTGTTTATCGAGGCCCGCTCCAGCGACGAAGTGGCCATCCCCGACATGCTCGCCCAAGGCTATGGCCGGATGTCCAAATCGGGCACGTTGCAGAGCCTGACCGTGAATGACCTGGCACAGCCGCCGGCCACTGTCACAGTCAAGTCGGCCCATGGCGGCAGCGATGTGGAACCGGTGATCGTGGTCGGCAATGCGCCGGTCGAGGCGGCCAACCAACCGCCGCTGGCCCAGGCCGATGTCGGCAGCACCAGTGTCGGCATCCCGCTGACCCTCAACCTGCTGCTGAACGACAGCGACCCGGACGGCAACGTACCGCTGGCCATCAGCGACCTGACCCAACCCGGTACCGGCCTTGGCGGCGTCGTGCTCAATGGCACCACCTCGGTCACCTACACCCCACCCGCCGGTGCCACGCAACCGCTGGTGGCCACCTTCAACTACCGGGCGGTGGATGCCAAAGGCCTGAAGTCGGAACCGGCCACGGTGACCATCAACGTTGCGCCCAACCAGGCGCCAACGGCCAACCCGGAAACGGTCGCCACCCTGGGCGTGCCGCTGACCATCAACGTGCTGGCCAACGACACCGACCCGGAAGGCAACCTGCCGTTGACCGTTGCCGCCGTCACACAACCCGCTGCCGGCCGAGGCACCGTCAGCACCGATGGCACGACGGTGACCTACACCCCACCGGCCACGGTGACGGCGGCCTTTACCACCACCTTCACCTACCAGGTGCGTGACTCGCTGGGGGCGCTGTCCAACGCCGGCACCGTCACGGTCAACGTGTCGCCACGCCCAGCCGCCGAGACCTTTGCGGTCACCGCAGCCACGGTCACGGCACGCTCCAACAACCGGTACAACTGGGACATCAGCGGCACCTCGTCGGTGACCACCGGCAACGTTGTGACCGTACGTGTCACCACCACCACCGGCGTGCAAACCCTGGGCACCACTACCGTACCGGTCACCGGGCGCTGGCGCCTGGCGGTCAGCAACAGCACCACGGTGATCCCGACCGCCGCGCCGACGGCGACCATCACCACCAGCCCAGGGACCACACGCACCGTCAACGTCGTCGTGCAGTAGAAGGCGGGAGAACGCCATGAAATGCCTGTATCCACTGTTGCTCTGCCTGGCCCTGGCGGGCCAGGCCAGCTGGGCCGAGGACCTGATGGACAACGCCGACCTTGCGGCCGGCAATGACCTCGGTGACCCCGTGATCATCCGCCTGTTACCGGTCGGCGCCGGCCAGACAGCGGTGATCGAGCAGCAAGGCACGGGCAACCGCGCCGCCCTCGACCAGAACGGCCAGGCCCTGCTGGGCCGCATCGTCCAGGCCGGGGGCGCGCAAGAGGCGTACATCCTGCAAGAAGGTAGTGACCTGATGGCCAGCATCAGCCAGCAGGGATATGGCAACAGCGCGTCGATCCGCCAGAGCGGCAGCAGCAACAGCGCTGCCATCGACCAGATCGGCAACAACAACAGCGCCAACATCGTGCAGTCCGGCACGGGCCTCAACAGCTCCGTGACCCAAGCCGGCAATGGCCAGCATGTTCAGATCACCCAATACCGATAGACCTGGAGGCACCACCATGTTCAAGCTCGCTCCCCTCAGTGCCGCTATCGTCCTCGCCCTTGCAGGCCAGGTCATGGCTGCCGACAGCACCTCGACCCAGACCCAAGACGGCAAGGAAAACATTGCCGAAGTGACCCAGACCCTCGCGCCGTTCGCCTCGGCCACCCAGTCGCAGACCGGCAAGGGCCACAATCACCTGGCGGTGCAGGCCAACAGCACCAGCGATATCCAACAAAGCGCCACCGGCTCGTACAACGCAGGCTACGCCGAGCAGTTGTTCGAAAATGGCAGCCAGATCACCCAGCAGGCCGGAGGTAGCTATAACGATGCCTTCGCCAGCCAGTCGCTGGGCGAGAACAACCAGTCGCTGCAGACCCAGCAAGGCACTGAAAACCGCTCGACCGTGTGGCAGGACAGCCAGCTGGGCAGCCAGGCCACCACCCAGCAGTCCGGCCAGCGCAACGAAGCCTTCGTCGAGCAGACCTTCGGCGGCAGCAATAACCAGAGCATGATCATCCAGGCAGGCGCCGACAACTACGCCGCCGCCGAGCACTTGACGCATAACGACGGCAACATCCAGATCTACCAGGACGGCAAGGAAAACTGGGCTTACGGTGACCAGCGCGACGGCGAGGGTGGCACCATCGGCCTCAGCCAGACCGGTACCGGCAACTCGGTGGAGGTCTGGCAAGACACGCAAGTCGGCAGCCAGGCCAACGTCACCCAGACCGGCCAGCTCAACGAAGGCTACATCGACCAAAGCTTCGGCGACGCCAACAAGGCCACCCTCACGCAAAAAGGCAAGGCCAACGCCAGCTGGTCGGACCAGTTCGAGAGCAACAACTCGACCACCACCATTTCGCAGACCGGTAACAACAACCTGCACTACACCTACCAGAACGGCGAAAACCTGAACTTGACCGTGACCACCCAAGGCAACGGCAACAAGATCACCGCCAGCAACTGGAAAGGCGACAAGATGGGCGGCCAGTTCGGCGTCAACCAGACGGCCGTGATCAACCAGTACGGTAACGGCAACGGCGTCAACCTGACGCAGAACGGCGACAACCACCTGGCCACGCTGAACCAGACCGGCAACAACAACGCGATGCAGACCAAGCAGGCCGACAGCAACAACGAACTGTTCTTCGAGCAAAACGGCACCGACAACATCCTGGTCGCCGACCAGCGCGGTACCGACAACTATGCCTTCGGCAGCAGCGAGGGCACCGGCAACGTCATCAACCTGGACCAGTCCGGCTATAGCAACCAGAGCTACACCAACCAGCTCTACGGCAGTGGCAACGAGGCCACCATCAAGCAGGCCGACAGCATCAACGTCGCCTACGTGACCCAGGGTGGCCAGGGCAACAAGGCGTTCGTCGACCAGAGCGGCATGGCGCAAACCGCCACCATCAGCCAGCTGGGCAGCGCGAACATGGCCACTGTGACCCAAAAATAACCTGCTCCCCCCTTGAACCGCGGTGCTCACTCTCCCTGGTGCCGCGGTTCCTTTTTTATTGTTTCCCTGCTACCTCACCGCCCTTTGTAGGAGCAGCCTTGTGCTGCGAAGAGGCCGGTGAAAACACAGTAAATTTGCGCTGCTATCACCGGCCTCTTCGCAGCACAAGGCTGCTCCTACACGGGGAGCGCATGAGCCGGGGTAGAATGGAACACCGTAAGCCTGGTGCTGCTTCCATGATCCAGTCCGACCTCGACCTGTTCGGCCCCCAGCCGCAACGCCTGGCCAGCCATACCGTGCTGCTGCCCGGCTTCGCCCTGGCCGAGCTCGAGGCCTTGCTAGACGCTTTGCGCCCGGTGCTGCGCGCCGCGCCGTTCCGGCACATGCACACGCCCGGTGGCCTGCACATGGCTGTCGCACTGACCAATTGCGGGGCACTGGGCTGGGTCAGTGACGAGCACGGCTACCGCTACACCCTGACCGACCCGCAGAGTGGCCACCCCTGGCCTGCGCTACCGCCGGTGCTGCTCGGCCTGGCAAACCGCGCTGCGGCCGTCGCCGGTTTCGACGGCTTCGTGCCCGACGCCTGCCTGGTCAACCACTATTTGCCAGGCACCCGTTTGAGCTTGCACCAGGACCGTAACGAGCAGGACTTCAGCCAACCGATCGTGTCGATTTCACTGGGCTTGCCCGCAGTGTTCCTGCTGGGCGGGCTGCAGCGTTCGGACAAAACCCAGCGTGTGCCGTTGAGCCATGGCGATGTGCTGGTATGGGGCGGTGAGGATCGCTTGCGCTTTCACGGCGTGCTGCCCATCAAACCCGGCGTGCATCCGCGCATGGGCGAGCGGCGGATCAACCTGACCCTGCGCAAAGCAGGCTGCTCAGGTAAAAACTTGAACATCCGGGCCTGAACGGTTTCTAAAGAGGAGCCGCGTCAGCTTTCACAAGGAGCCCATGCCCATGAAAATGCCCGGCCGCGCACCCAATACCTTTGTGCAGCTGGATTACGTACGCGATACGTTGTTCGGCCCGGTCGCCCAGAGCGTGGAATGCCAATGCCAACTCGCCGCCCTCAACCTGCAGGGCCGCCCTGCCCTGCGCTTGCACATCTGCCCGCCGCTGCCCGACAAGGTCGATCGCGCCCACAGCGTGGCGTTCGTCTGGGATGGCCGCACCTACCGCGGGGTGGTGCGTGACCAGGGCAAATGTGGCGATGGCGGGCTGAACCTCCTGCTTGAGCTGCAATAAGGTGATCAACGGCGATCAAATGCGCTGAACCTGCCCGCAACTGCGCGTCTCCATAGAAAAGAGCCCATGCCTCTTGGAGACCGTCATGAACAGTCCACTGCTCAAGCTCTTCACCCGCCCGTCCGATGCCTGGATGGAGATACGCCGCGCCGAAGAGGACCATCCGCAGCAATACCTGCCTCGGCTGCTAGCCCTGGCGCTGATCCCCGCCATTTGCCTGTTTGTCGGCACCACCACGTTCGGCTGGAGCCTGGCCGCCGAAGAACGCGTGCGCCTGAGCATTGGCAGCGCGGCGCAGTTGGCAGGCCTGCTGTACGCAGCCACAGTGGTCGGGGTCATGATCATGGGCGTGATGATCCGCTGGATGTCACGCGGCTTCGATGCGCAACCCAGCCTGCAGCAATGCATCGGCTTTGCCGCTTACTGCGCCACGCCGTGGTTTTTCGCGGGGGTGGTTGGGTTGCTGCCGATTCGCTGGCTGGCGCTGACCGCGCTATTGGCTGCTTCGGCTTATGCCAGCGTGCTGCTGTTTGGCGGGCTGCAGACGTTTCTGCGGTTACGCAAGGAGCAGGCCATGCTGTTCGCCGCCTGTGTGTGGGGGGTTGGGCTATTGGTGCTGGTGACCATCCTGGTGTCGATGATCCTGTTCTGGTTCAACGGCCTGATGCCGGAATATGTGCGCCCGGCCAGCCTCGGCTGACCGGGACACAAGGTGCAGGCTCAGGCAATCGCCCTTATTGGCGTGGTCGGCTTGTCACGCAGCGCATGCAGCTGCGAAACCAGGTTCACCACGTCGCGGCAACTGTTGAGGTCCTGCAGCGCAACGCCTGTCAGGGTAACGCCCGCTTCGAGGCGCTGCCCCTGGCCCAGGCGGATGGTCAGGTGGGCGCCATCCGCGCAACTGACCTCGCAGCGATCAGGCAGGCAGGCTTGCTCGATCATTTGCCGCATCTCTAGCATTGAAACGCCTATCAACGACATTGTACGACCCTCTCTGTACTGGATGGCCTGTTGTTTAGGTACGCCTTTGCCAGGCATGGTGCCAATTGATATTGCGCATGCTCAGGCGGCCGTCCATGCGCCGGAGCAATGATGGTGCGCGGGATCATCTAGCACCTTAGTGGAAGATCACAGGCCAGCCAGGACTGTTCGATCGGCTGCACAGAGTTGACGACGAGCGGTCTCAGCTGCCCTCGGCCTGCATCTGCCCGAACCGGCCGGCATGGAAGTCGTCGAACGACTCAGCGATTTCTGCCTGGCTGTTCATCACGAATGGACCATAGCCAACGATCGGCTCATCGATCGGCTCACCGCTGAGCAGCAGCACACTGGCGCCTTCCAGCGCCTCGAGCACAATGTCCTCACCACCACGCTCGAGCAGTACCAGGCTGGCTGGCCCGGCTTCCCGTTCATCGTTGACCCGCACAGTCCCGCGCAGCACCACCAAGGCGGCGTTGCGCCCTGCGGCTACGGGCAGTTGCAAAGTCGCTTGAGCATTCAGGCGCAAATCCCAGACATCCATCGCGGTGAAGGTCCGCGCAGGGCCTTGGTGGCCTTGGAATTCACCCGCGATCACCCGCAGGCTGCCACGCTGGTCATCCAGCGCCACCACCGGGATATCCGTGGCAAGCAACGTCTGGTAACCCGCCGCGGCGCGCTTGTCACGCGCAGGCAGGTTGACCCACAGCTGGACCATTTCGAGTGTGCCACCCGTGCGGGCGAATGCCGGCGAATGGAATTCTTCATGGATAATGCCATTGGCCGCCGTCATCCATTGCACGTCGCCGGGGCCGATCAAGCCACCGGCCCCCGTGGAATCGCGGTGTTCGAGCTCGCCTTGGTAGACGATGGTCACCGTTTCGAAACCACGGTGCGGGTGCTGGCCGACGCCGCGTCGGTCACGTGTAGGGGTGAAGTCGTGCGGGCCGGCGTAGTCCAGCAGCAAGAACGGGCTGATCTGGCGGGCCAGGTCGTCGTAGGTGAACAGGCTGCGCACCGGGAAGCCATCGCCTACCCAGTGGGCGTGGGGGCTGCGGTGAATACCCAGAATCTTTTTCATGAGAAGTCTCCTCTCTTGGCTGGGATCACCTTACCAATGATGCCAATAAGCCGGTAGGCAGCTTAAATGGCATGCATCGTCTCACCTATGGAACGACAACGTCACGGTTGCAGGAAGGCCAACACCTGCTCGGCGGCCATGGCCGGGTCCTCCTGCATGAAGCAGTGCCCACCGGCGACCTGCCGCGCGCTCACGTTGGGGTTCAGCGCCGCCAGGCGTTTGACCGAATGCGGCACGAAGGGATAGGTCTGTTCGCCATACAGCACCCGCGTCGGTGTGTGGATCGCGGCCAGGTTTGCCCACATGCGCTTGGGGAACGAACTGAAAATTTCCACCTCGCGGCTGGGCCGGCACTTGAGCACTACCGCCTCGCCACAATCGCCAATGGCATGCTCCACATAGGCCAACATTGCCGCATCGGTCCAGCCTTTGAAAATGCCGCGCCCCTGCAGCGAGGCCAGTGCCGCCTCACGATCAGGCCAATGGCTGCGGCGGTTGGCCGCCTTGCGCGCCAAGGCATGGCGCTGATGCAGGCCGACCAGCGCAGCCGCGCCCATCACACCGATCATACGGCGGCTGAACAGCACCGGGTCAAGCAATACGGCCCGCTCGAACAGCGTGGGTGCGCTGGCCAGGATCAGCCCCGTGAGCACGCCACCAAAGCTGTGCCCGAGGGCAAAGCGCGGCACCTCGCCATACTCGCCACGCCCGCTTTCGAACGCCTCCACCGCCAATTCAGCGGTGCGGTTCCACCCGCGAAACACGCCGCCATGGTCGCTGTCGCCGTGGCCTTGCACATCGCACAGCCACAGGTCGAAATGCTCGCCCAGGCGCATCAGCAACGGCTGGTACGCCAGGCAGCAGAAGCCGTTGCCGTGCAGAAAATGCAGCAAAGGCTTGCCACTGGCGGGTGTGCGCCACCCGCGCAAGGTGAAGCCTTCGGGGCATAGGTGTGACCAGGGGATCAACTGCATCGGCTTGCTGTACTCATCGGTCTATGAAAACGCCGATTCTACAAACAGCAGCGGGTAGAGTGAAATCACCAGCAGCAAGGCCATCAGGACATTGAACAGCATCAGCCAGCGCGGGTTCTGCAACAGGTTGCGCAAAGCGCTGCCAAACATGACCCAAACCCCGACGCTGGGCAGGTTGACCAGGGCGAACAGCGCGGCGATGACAACCACGTTCATCACGTAGCCCTGGGCCGGTGTATAGGTAGTGATGGCCCCCACCGCCATCACCCAGGCCTTGGGGTTGACCCACTGGAACGCGGCGGCGCCCCAGAACCCCAGCGGCTTGCGGGCCTTGGCCGAATCCGTGCCGATTGGCCCCGAGGTCGCGATTTTCCACGCCAGGTACAGCAAGTAGGCCGCGCCGGTGTAGCGCAGCACGGTGTACAACGGCGGCCAAGCCTTGAACACCTCGCCCAGGCCCAAACCGACGGCCAGCACCATGACCATGAAGCCAAGGCTGATGCCCATGGCGTGCGGGATCGAGCGACGCACGCCGAAGTTCACACCCGAGGCCAGCAGCATGGTGTTGTTCGGCCCCGGGGTGATGGAGGATACGAAGGCAAACAGCACGAACGCTGTAAGCAGGTCGGCAGAGGCAAGCATGGCAGGCATTCCACAATCATTATTGGTGCTGTCACACTAACGGAGTCGCCCTGCCTTGCGACCGGTACAGTTTTGCTAAATTAAATAGATACAAATACTGTACTGATTTCATCTCGTTCTAGGAAGCCCGCCCCATGAGCCTCACTATCCGCCCCGCGGTGCGTACCGACGCCGCGCAGATTCTTGCCTTCATCACCGAGCTTGCCGACTACGAACGTGCGCGCCACGAGGTGATCGCCTCGGTCGCCGATATCGAGCGCAGCCTGTTCGACGAGGGCAGTACAGTGCACAGCCTGATCTGCGAGCGGGATGGCCAGGCGATCGGTTTTGCCGTGTATTTCTACAGTTATTCGACGTGGCTGGGGCGTAACGGGATTTATCTGGAAGACTTGTACGTCACGCCCGAGCAGCGCGGCGATGGTGCCGGGCGCACATTGCTGCGGCACATTGCCCGCGAGGCTGTGGAGAACGGCTGCGGGCGCCTGGAATGGAGTGTGCTGGACTGGAACGAACCTGCGATCGGGTTCTACCAGTCGCTGGGGGCCGAAGCGCAGGCTGAGTGGGTTAAATATCGGCTCGATGGCGAGAAGTTGTTGGCGTTTGCCCAGGGTTGACCCCAAATACCGCCGAAGTCCCCCTGTAGGAGCAGCCTTGTGCTGCGAAGAGGCCGGCAAAGCTCACATAAATGGTGTGGCAACACCGGCCTCTTCGCAGCACAAGGCTGCTCCTACCAGGTCAATGAAAGCCGAACGTTGTGTTTGGCTCAGTTCCGTCGCCACACCGCCCCGGCAATATCCACCCGCTTGGGCAGCACCTTGTTCTGGAAAAACAGCTCCGCCGTGCGCTGCTGCGCTGCCACGATCTCATCGCTCACCGGTATCACCGGCGACGCCGGCCGATGGCTGAAGCTGCGCCGCACCACCGCCTCCGGCAAGCCCATGAACTGTGCAAGCAACTGGATGCTCCCGGCTTCGTCACTGCGCGTAAGCGCCTCGGCCTGGCTGATCGCATCCAGTAGCTGACCGACAAACGCCCCGTTGGCCTCGACGTACTCACGCGCCCCCAGCATGAAAGGCCCGATCAAGCCCAGCCCTTGGCCATCGGCCAACAGCCGCGCCTTGCCCTCCAAGTCGATGGCCGAATAGAACGGGTCCCAGATCGCCCAGGCGTCCACGCTGCCGCGCTCGAACGCCGCACGCGCATCGGCAGGCGCCAGGTACACCGGCTGCACATCGCGGATGCTCAACCCGGCCTTGGCCAGGCTGCGCAGCAACAGGTTGTGCGCACTCGAGCCTTTCTGCAGGGCAATCCGTTTGCCCTTGAGGTCGCCAACGCTGGCCACCGGGCTGTCTTTCGGTACCAGAATCACCTCGGCCTGCGGCTTGGGCGGTTCAGCGCCGATGTACAGCAGGTCGGCGCCGGCCGCCTGGGCGAAGATCGGCGGAATATCACCGGTCGAACCGATGTCGAGGCTGCCAATGTTCAAGGCTTCTAGCATTTGCGGGCCGGCCGGAAACTCGATCCACTCAACCTGGGTGTGAGTAAAGCGCTGCTCCAGAAGGCGATGCTGCTTGGCCAGGACCAGGCTGATCGAGCCCTTCTGGTAGCCAATGCGCAACGTCGCAGGGTCTGCCGCCTGGGCAGCACCGGCCAAGCTCAGCAGTAACAGGACGGCAAGGCGTAGCACACGCATGGGTCACTTCTTCCAGTCGGTCGAGGGGTTTTTCCCAGAGGTTGATGCCGCCTTCCACGGCGTACTGGTCGATGGCCGCCAACTCCTCGGGGCTGAACACCAGGTTATCGAGTGCGGCCACGTTCTCGATGATTTGCTCGGGGCGGCTTGCACCAATCAGTGCCGAACTCACGCGCGGGTCGCGCAAGGTCCAGGCCAGGGCCAGTTGCGCCAAGCTCTGGCCTCGCCCCCGGGCGATTTCATTGAGGGCGCGGGCGCGGGCAATGTTGTCTGGCGACAGGTGCTGGGGCAGCAACGAGCCACCGCCGGCGCGGTTGACGCGGGCATCGGCGGGAATGCCGTTCAGGTACTTATCGCTGAGCAGGCCTTGGGCCAGCGCCGTGAACACGATCACCCCGGCCCCGAGCGCATCAGTGGTGGCCAGCAGGTCACGCTCGATCCAACGGTTGAACAGGTTGTACGAAGGCTGGTGGATCAGCAGCGGCACCTTCAGCTCGGCCAGCAGCGCCGCAACCTCAGCCGTCTTGCCCGCCGAATAGGACGAAATGCCGACATACAGCGCCTTGCCCTGACGCACGATGTCGGCCAGGGCAATGGCGGTTTCTTCCAACGGCGTGTCGGCATCGAAACGGTGCGAATAGAAGATGTCGACGTAGTCCAGGCCCAGGCGCTGCAGGCTCTGGTCGAGGCTGCTGATCAGGTACTTGCGCGAACTGCCGCCCTGCCCGTACGGCCCTGGCCACATGTCCCAGCCCGCCTTGCTCGAGATGATCAGTTCGTCGCGGTAGCTGCGCAGGTCTTCACGCAGCAGCCGGCCGAAGTTGGTCTCGGCGCTGCCGTAGGGCGGGCCGTAGTTGTTGGCCAGGTCGAAGTGGTTGATGCCCGCATCGAATGCGGTGCGCAGCAACGCGCGTTGGGTATCGATAGGCGTCGCATCACCAAAGTTGTGCCACAGGCCCAGGGACAGGGCCGGCAACACCAGGCCACTGCGGCCGACACGGCGATAAGGCATGCGCGCGTAGCGCTCGGGGTGGGCGGCGTAGCTCATGGTTGACCTCGTTCGGTAAAGAAGGGATTGGCAGGGCGCTGCAGCCCCAGGTGTTCACGCAGGGTGCGGCCTTGGTACTGGCGGCGGAACAGCCCGCGGCGCTGCAGCTCGGGCACGACCAGGTTGGCGAAATCCTCAAGCCCCAGGGGCAGGTGCGGCACCAGCACATTGAAGCCATCGGCGGCACGGCCCTCGAACCAGGCCTGCAGTTCATCGGCGATGTGGGCCGGGGTGCCGACCAGGCTGTAGTGCCCTCGCCCGCCGGCGATGCGCCGGCCAAGCTGGGCGAGTGTCAGTTGCTCGTTGCCGGCAAGTTCGGTGAGCAGTTGCTGGCGGCTGCGCTGGCCATCTTCGGTGGGCGGCAGTTCGGGCAGCGGGCCGTCGAGCGGGTAACCGGAAAGGTCGAAATTGCCGAGCATGCGCCCGAGCAAACCAACCCCGACGCGCGGGTCGACCAGTTCCTGAAACTGCTGGTACTTCTCTTCGGCTTCAGCCTGGCTATGCCCAACCACCACAAACACGCCAGGCATGATCTTCAGCGAATCCTCGCTCCGCCCGTAAGCGGCCAGCCGGCCCTTGAGGTCGGCGTAGAACGCCTGGGCGCGGGCCAGGCTCGGTTGCGCGGTAAACACTACCTCGGCACTGAACGCGGCCAGCTCGCGGCCGGTTTCCGAGGAGCCCGCTTGAACCAGCACCGGCCGCCCCTGGGGCGAGCGGGCGACGTTCAGCGGGCCTTTCACGCGAAAGTGCTCGCCTGCGTGATCCAGGGCACGCACCCCATCAGGACGGTGGAACAGCCCACCGGCCTTGTCGTGCACGAAGGCGTCGTCAGCCCAGCTGTCCCACAGGCCCTGTACCACCTGCTGAAACTCCCGGGCTCGAGCGTAACGCTCGGCATGCGGGATATGCGCCTGGCGGCCGAAGTTGCCCGCTTCGGCGGCCGCGTCCGAGGTGACCAGGTTCCAGCCAGCGCGGCCGCCGGACAGGTGATCGAGCGAGGCGAACTTGCGTGCTACGTGGTACGGCTCGTTGTAGCTGGTGGTGGCGGTGGCGATCAGGCCGATGCGCTCGGTAACGGCACTTAACGCCGACAGCAGGGTAAGCGGTTCGAAATAGGTGGAGCGTGCGCTGTGGCTGGCCAGGGCGTCGGTAGGCGCGGCAACGCTGTCGGCGACGAACAACGCGTCGAAACAGGCCGCTTCGGCGACCTGCGCGGCGCGGCGGTAGCTGCTGAAGTCCATGGGGTCGGCCGGTACTTCCGGGTGGCGCCAGGCGGCCACGTGGTGCCCGGTAGCCATGAGGAAGGCGCCCAGGCTCAGTTGACGGCTCATGTCGATCTCCTTGATGGGGTTGTCGCTGCGCTTTTGTAGGAGCAGCCTTGTGCTGCGAAGAGGCCTGTAACGCCACAGCCTCTGTATAAGCCGTACCGGCCTCTTCGCAGCACAAGGCTGCTCCTACACAGGTCATGCGCAGGATTCGAGTGACTCAAAAATCCTTGCGCAACTGCACGCCGAAGTAGCGCCCGTCGTCGCGTGGTACGGAGCGGTAGATGTAATCGCCACCGCTGGCCAGCATCTGCGCATACGACTTGTCACCCAGGTTTTTGCCCAGCAGTGCCACACGCCAGCCGTCGTTGTAGTCGGCCAGGGCAATGCTGGCGTTCCAGATGCCGTAGGCGCCCTGCACGGTGTCCGGGTTCTGGTCCAGGCTGAACTGCACCGAATCCTGCCAGCTGTAGTCGCTGGAAAGCTCGACATCCAGGCCGTTGTCCAGCGGGATCACGTAGTCGGCACGCACGTAGGTCTTCCAGTCCGGGGTAAACGGCAGGTGGCCACCGTCGATGTTGCAGTTGGCCGCGGCCCCTGCCGGGCAGTTGAAGTGGTCGACACGGGCCTTGGTGTAGGCCACGGCAGTAGTCAACTTCAGCTGCGACGTCGCCTGGAAACTGGCATCCAGCTCCACGCCCTGGGTCTTGACCTTGCCGGCGTTGACCAAGCGCGTTACCACCTGATTGGCCACCGTGTCGAAGAAGTTGGCCTGGTAGTCGTCGTAGTCGGTGTGGAACACCGCCAGGTTGGCGGTCAGCCGGTTGTCCAGCGCCGTGCTCTTCAGGCCGACTTCATAAGCGTCGGAGGTTTCCGGCTTGAGGGCGCCGGTGTCGCGCGGCTGCATGTTGAAGAACACGTTGTAGGCCGGGCCTTTGTAGCCACGCGAATAGGTGACGTAGCCGGTGAGGTTGTCGTTGAAGTCGTATTGCAGGCCGGTGCGCCCGCTCCAACCGTCCTCGTCCACCGAGCCGGAACTGGCGGTCGAAGGCTGGATGCCGGTGACCGCGGTGGCCGAGCTGGAGACCCGGCGGTGGTCGTACTTCAGGTCGTCGTGGGTCCAGCGCAGGCCGAAGATGGCGCGCAAGTCGTCGGTGAAGTTGAAGGTGTTCTCACCGAACAGCGCGACGCTGTCGTTGGTCGTTGAGTAATCTGCCCGCCCCGTGTTGGCCACGCCGCCGTTGACCGACAGGCGCTGGTAGGTTTCGTTGGACGTGCCGTGCATGTAGAAGGCGCCGAGCACGTACTCGTTGAACTGCCCTTTGGGCGAGGTCAGGCGAAACTCCTGGCTGTACTGGTCGTAGTCCACCGTGCCCTTGTCATGGGACGCGGTCACGGGGAGCAACGCACGGCGGTCGCCGTCCTGGTACTGGATGTTGTCCCAGCCGCGCCAGGCGCTGATCGAGGTCAGGGTGTAGTCACCCAGTTGCCAGTCGAGCTGGGCCGACAAGCCTTGGTTCTCGTCTTCGACGTGGGTCTTGAAGTCACTGTTGATATCGCGGTTGTGCGCGCTAGGGGTGACCGGGCGCAGTTGGTTGGCAAACGCTGTACTGGCGCTTGTGATCACACCGCTGGGGAGTGTGTCTTCACCTTTCATGTAGTCAGCGATCAAGGTCAGGCGCAGGTCTTCGTTGGGTTCGAATTCCAGCTTGCCGCGGGCACCTTTGCGCTGGTAACCATTGACGTCGTGGCCATTGGCAACGTTTTCGACATTGCCGTCGTAATCGCCCCACAAGGTGCTCAGCGAGCCCTTGAACTGTTCGCTGAGACGCCCGCCAATGCCGAAGCGCAGGCGGTTTTCATCGCCACCGCCAAAGTGCGAGTAATCCACGTAGCCGCGGGTTTGCTCGGGGATGGCCTTGCTGACCACGTTCAGCACGCCGGCCGACGCGTTCTTGCCGAACAGCGTGCCCTGCGGGCCACGCAGCACTTCGATGCGCTCCAGGTCGAGCAGGTCGAGGGTAGATTGGCCCGGCCGCCCGAACACCACGCCATCGACCACGGTAGCCACGGTGGGCTCGACGCCTGGGGAGGTCGAAATGGTGCCGACGCCCCGGATGAACAGCGAGGTGTCCTTGTTCGAGGCGCCTGCCCGGTAGTTGAGTGTCGGCACCTGCTGGACAATGCTGGCCACGTTGTTGCGGTTGTCACGTTCGAGCTGCTCGCCATCGATCACCGAAACCGCCACCGGGACTTCCTGCAGGCTGGCTTCACGGCGTGTGGCCGTGACCGTCACCGCGCCGAGGGCCGTCGCTTGCGGCGCGCTCTCGGCAGGTTCGGCAGCCTGGGCGCCCTGGCCGAACGCGGCCAACAAAATGGCCGCTGCCAGCGGCCGGCGTTGTGTAGTAGGAAACGGAGTTGTCTGCATGCTGCTCACTGCCTTATGGGACCAGACCAGGCCCACGTTCACGGGCCGACACGGAGGGTGCTGTGGTTGTCTGGTCTCGCTCGTGCGAGTGGCAGGCGCTTGCCAACAGCAGCGCTTGTTAGCGCTAACATGAACAAGTATCAGAGGCCGCTGCTTAGTACGTCAAATACTTAAAAGTCAGATTGATATGCAATAAAGCTATTTGCCAGGCGCCATTGCGTTAGCGCTACCATCGCGCCATTTCCCGATGAGGCGACCCTGTGAGCCAAGCCAAGGATTCCCCCCGAAAGCGCCGTGGTGCAGGCCGCGCCACCCTGGCCGACGTGGCGCGCGCGGCAGACGTATCGGCGATCAGCGTGTCGCGTTTCTTCAACCAGCCTGAGCAGGTTTCACCGCCTCTGCGTCAGCGCATAGAGGCCGCTGTGCAGGCGCTGGGCTACGTTCCCAACCTGGTCGCCGGGGGCCTCGCCTCGGCGCGCGGGCGAATTGTCGGCATGGTGATCCCAAACATCTCGGGGCCGATCTTTGCCCAGACCATCCAGGCCTTCAGCGACACCCTCAGCCGCCATGGCTATCAGTTGCTGCTGGCGTCCAGCTATTTCAGCGAAGAACAGGAAGAGAGTGCGGTGCGTGCGTTCCTCGGCTGGTCGCCGGCGGCGTTGGTGGTCACCAGCCATTTCCACAGCCCGGCGACTGAAAAGATGCTGGCCGAAGCTGACGTGCCCGTGGTCGAGATCTGGGATTACCGCCCCGAGCGGGCGCCGTTGCAGGTCGGTTTTCTGCATCACCAGGTCGGCGTGCAGGCGTGCCGCTACTTGCTGGAAAAAGGGCATCGACGCATCGCCTTCGTGCAGAACAGCGCAGCCGGCGACTTGAGCGCGTTGGAGCGGCGTGACGGGTACATCGAGGCCTTGGCCGAGGCCGGCCTTGAACCCTGGGTGTTCGTGCCCTCCGCCGATTGCGCTCCGTTCGAGGCAGGCAAACAGGCAATGGAGGCGCTGATCCGCCGCACGCCACGCCCCGAGGCGATCATCTTTGCCAATGACAACCTGGCTGCCGGCGCCGTGTTGGCTGGCCAACGTGCGGGGCTGCGGCTACCGGATGACGTGGCGATCGTCGGCTTTGGCGACTACCCCTTCGCCGACATGCTGCTGCCCAGCCTGACCACGTTGCGGCCGCCCTCGCGGGAGATTGGCGAGGTGGCGGCCTTGCGCGTCCTGCAACACCTGGGCGCCATCGCGCATGAGGGTGAGGTGCAACGGTTGAACCTGCTCGCCTGCGAACTGGTAGCCCGCGAAAGCGCCTGACGGCAAGGCACTGATGCATCGGGCGCTGTGACAATCCGCACAATGAGGATTATTCTTCCAAGGTATGTCCCACAGCCCCAATATGTGAGCGCCGAATATGAAAATCGATGACATGGACGCCTTCGTGGCGGTCATCCGTTGCCAGTCGACCAACCTCGCCGCCGAGGCCCTGCAACTGACCCAGCCGGCCATCACCCGTCGCGTGCAGAACTTCGAGGAAGACCTCGGCGCCACCCTGCTCGACCGCAACACCAAACCGCTGAAGCCAACGCCAATGGGCCTGCGGGTGTATGAGCAGTGCAAGGCGATCCTGCGGGAGATCGACTCACTGCGTGAATTGGTCGCCAATGACGGCGCCCCGTCAGGCACGTTGCGCCTGGGCGTGCCGCAAACCCTGGGGGACGTGGTGCTGCTCGACGCCCTGGCGCAGATTCGCGACACCTACCCGGTGTTGCGCACCCAAGTCACCAGTGGTTGGGGCAGCAGCCTGATCGCACGCATGGAAAACGGCGAACTCGACGCCGCTGCCGCGCTGTTCCCGCCTGGCAAAATCTTCCCTGAGGGCATCACCAGCCGCTCCATCGCGCGTATGCCACTGCGCGTGGTGGCCGCCAAAGGCAGCGCCAGCAAGCGCAGTTACAAGCTAAAGGATTGTTACACCCGCGGTTGGGTGCTCAACCCCGACGGCTGCGGTTTTCGTGCGGGGCTGCAGCGGGCCTTGAGCGAACAAGGGCTAAGCCTGTCGATCAACCTGGAAACCTTTGGCACCGACCTGCAACTGGGCCTGGTCGCCAACGGGCAAGGGCTGGGTTTGGTGCCCGAGCCGCTGCTGCAGAGCAGCCGCCATCGGGATGCACTGGATGTGGTCAACGTGACGGATTTCAAACCGCAGGTGGACTTGTGGCTGTTCCATCCACGGTATCTGGGCAACCTGCAGGAGCCGGTGGAGCTGTTTGGTGAGATTGCCGGGAACAGGCTGCAGGCCGCGCCCACAGCAGGAGACCACACATAATAAAACATTTGCATAGTAAGTATTTTTTAAATTCTACAAACAAATAATTAGCATAGAACCAAAAAGACTTTTACAGCGCTCATCCAGACGAATACGGTCTTAGAAACCCACCGTGTTCCAGGGATGAATACTCCATGAGTCACCCCCCATCCACCGCTGCTCTTGCCGAGCTGACCCAGGCCCTTGCCGCCAATGCCGAGCGCTATGACCGCAGCGGTCAGTTCCCCGCCGACAACTTCAGCCTGCTTCACCGCCACGGCCTGCTCAGCCTGACCGTGCCCCGCGCCCTGGGTGGCGGCGGGGCCGACCTGGCCACTGCGCGTCAGGTAGTTGCCGCCGTTGGCAAGGGCGACCCCTCCACGGCGCTGATCCTGGTCATGCAGTACCTGCAGCACTTTCGCCTGCAGGACGAAGCCCGCTGGCCCGAGCAGTTGCGCTTGCAGGTTGCCCGTGACGCGGTGGCCAACGGTGCGCTGATCAACGCCTTTCGTGTCGAACCCGAACTGGGCACGCCGGCCCGTGGCGGCCTGCCGGCCACCGTGGCGCGGCGCACCGCTGCAGGCTGGCGGCTGTCTGGGCGCAAAATCTACTCCACCGGCAGCTACGGCCTGACCTGGTACCTTGTGTGGGCGCGCAGCGACGATAAAGACCCGCTGGTCGGTGGTTTTCTGGTGCACAAAGACACGCCCGGCATCAACATCGTCGAAGACTGGGACCATCTGGGCATGCGCGCCACCTGCAGCCACGAGGTGCGCTTTGACGACGTGCTGATCCCGCTGGACCACGCCGTCAGTGTCAGCCCTGCCAGCGCGCCGCGGCCCGAACTCGATGGCACCGGCCTGCTGTGGATGTCAGTGCTGCTGCCGGCCCTTTATGACGGCGTCGCCCAGGCCGCGCGTGACTGGCTGCTGCAGTTTCTCAACAACCGCACACCCTCCAACCTGGGTGCATCGCTGGCGAGCCTGCCGCGCTTCCAGGACGTGGTCGGGCGCATCGATACCCTGCTGTTCGCCAACCGCAGCCTGCTGGACTCGGCGGTCGCCGGGCACATTGACCCGCGCCATGCCGGGCAGATCAAACACCTGGTCAGCCGCAACGCCATACAGGCGGTCGAGCTGGCCATCGAGGCTGCCGGCAACCCTGGCCTGTCCCGCCGCAACCCGCTGGAGCGGCACTACCGTGACGTGCTGTGCAGCCGCATCCACACGCCCCAGGACGATGTGGTGCTGGCCCAAGTCGGGCGCAGCGCACTGGCGGAGGTGGCAGCATGAGCCACTCGATCATTGCCAGCCAGCTTGACCCCCAGGCCAATCAATACCTGCGCGAGCACCTGCCCGACCACGAAGTCATCGACCTCGCCCCCGGCCAGTTGCACGTGGATGTGCCTGCCGATGTGTTCATCGTGCGCCCGATCAATATTCGCGGTAACCGCGTAGATACCCCGCCGCCAGGCTGGCCCTGGTCGCTGCGCTGGGTGCAGGTGGTGTCGTCGGGCATCGACTTCTACCCCGACTGGGTATTCCAGGGGCCGCCAGTCACCAGCGGCAAGGGCGCCAACGCCGAGCAGGTCGCAGAGTTTGCCCTGGCCCTGGTGTTTGCCGCCGCCAAGCAACTGCCGGGGCTGTGGGTGAAGGACGCCGACTGGCGCCTGACGCCCTTGGCGCCGTTGCGCGGCCGCACGTTGGGCATCTTCGGCTTCGGCAGCATTGGCCAGAGCCTGGCGCGCAAGGCCACCGCGCTCGGCATGCGCGTGCTGGCGCTGAACCGCCCAGGGCAACCCATTGCCGAAGTGCCCGGTGTCGAGCGCGTCGAGCGCCTGCAGCACCTGTTCGCAGGCAGCGATCACCTGGTCATCGCCGCACCGCTGACCCCAGCCACACGTGGCCTGATCGACCGCCAGGTGCTGGCCCAGGCCAAGCCCGGCCTGCACCTGATCAACATCGCCCGCGGCGCCCTACTGGACCAGCAGGCCTTGCTCGAAGCACTGGACAGCGGGCTGATCGGCCGCGCCAGCCTCGATGTCACCGACCCGGAACCGTTGCCGGCGGGCCACCCGCTGTACCACCACCCCCGCGTATTCCTGTCGCCGCACACGTCGGCGATTTCCGAGGACGGCTACCCCGCGCTGCTCGACGCCTTCCTCGACAACTTCGCCCGCTATCGCGAGCAGGCGCCGCTGCGCAACCTGGTCGATATCCAGCGTGGCTACTGACCCTCTCTTCTGGAGCACACCATGAGTTCATTGTCTGTCGTATCCCCACAAACAAACACCGTTCGCCAGCGGGTCAGTGCCGAGGAATGGGAGGTGCGGGTCAAACTGGCGGCCGCCTATCGCCTGGCGGCATTGTTCCGCTGGACCGACCACATCTACACGCACTTTTCGGCGCGGGTGCCCGGGCCAGACGAGCACTTCCTGATCAACGCCTTTGGCTTGCTGTTCGATGAAATCACCGCCTCCAACCTGGTCAAGGTGGATGTCGACGGTACGATCATCGACGACCCACTGGGGCTGGGTATCAACCAGGCCGGTTACGTCATCCACAGCGCCATCCACCGCGCGCGGCACGACCTGGAGGCGGTGCTGCACACCCACACCCGCGACGGCGCCGCCGTGTCGGCCCAGCGGGATGGCCTGCTACCGATCTCCCAGCACGCGCTGGCCTACTACAGCCGGGTGGTTTACCACGACTACGAAGGCGTCGCCCTGGACCTGGACGAGCAACAGCGCCTGGTTGCCAACCTGGGTGACAGCAACATCCTGATCCTGCGCAACCACGGCCTGCTGACCGGCGGGGTTAGCGTCGAGCATGCGTTCCGCGAGCTGCATGGGCTGGAGCGGGCGTGCAACATCCAGGTGGCGGCGCAGGCCGGCGGCAATGACCAGTTGCTGCATGCGGCTCCGGCGGCGATTGCCAAGGTGCACGAGCAGTCCAAACGGTTTTCCGACGGGCTTGGCGAAGGGATTCAGCGGCATTGGGATGCGCTGATCCGCCAATTGGACCGTGAGGGGCGTGACTACCAGGACTGACTGGCAGACCGCTGCTGCTTGGGCTGGCCTCTTCGCGGGCAAGCCCGCTCCCACATCCATCAGGTACACCACTGTACCTGTAGGAGCGGGCTTGCCCGCGAAGAGGCCAGCCCCGGCAACCCAATTACATCAGAAGGAACGCCCCATGCCGCCACTCCCCCGTGCCCGCCACTTGCTTAGCGCCTGCGCCCTGGTGCTGGCCCTCGCCGGCTGCTCCCCCGCCACCGAGGACACCAGCAAAATCCTCAACATCGCTTTCTGGGGCGACAACACCACCCTGGTCAGCGTCGACCCCTTCCAGGTCTACTGGCTCGAACACCGTGTGCTGCTGCGCAATGTCGCCGAGTCCCTCACCGACCAGGACCCGGACAGCGGCCGCATCATCCCGTGGCTGGCGAAAAGCTGGGAAGTCAGCGATGACGCCCTCACCTACACCTTCCACCTGCGCCAGGACGTCAGCTTCAGCAACGGCGAGCGCTTCGACGCCCACGCCGTGAAGACGGCCTTCGACACCAACAAAGCCTTCGCCACGCAGTTGCCCGCCACCTTCGGCGCAACCTACCTCGCGGGCTACGACCACGCCGACGTGGTCGACGACTTCACCGTGCGCCTGGTGCTTGCCCGCCCCAATGCCGGTTTCCTGCAGGCCACCTCGACCACCAACCTGGCCATCCTGGCGCCCGCGTCCTACGCGCTCAGCGCCCAAGAGCGTTCGCTGGGCAAGATCATCGGCACTGGCCCATTCGTACTCGAGCACTACACCCCAGAAGTCGGCGCACGCCTGGTGAAACGCCCTGACTACGCCTGGGCCTCGGCCAACGTGAAAAACCCCGGCGCGGCCCACCTGGATGCCGTGGACATCAGCTACATCCCCGAAGAAAGCGTGCGCAACGGCCTGTTCCTGCAGGGCAAGGCCGACATCCTCTGGCCGCGCAACCCGTTCTCCGAAGTCGACCTGAAGCTGTTCCAGGCCAAAGGCGCGACCATTCAGAGCCGCTCGCTGCCAGGCCCGGCGCTGAACCTTTACCCCAACACCCGCAACGACCGGCTGCTGGGTGATCGCCAGGTACGCCTGGCCTTGCAGAAAGCCATCGACCGCACCAGCTACGCCCACACCGTCTACAACGCCGAGTTCCCGGTGGTGACCGGGGTTTATGACATCACCACCCCGTATTTCAAGGCCCAGGCCGACAAGCTCGCCTACGACCCACAAGGCGCAGAGCGCTTGCTCGACGCCGCCGGCTGGAGCAAGGGCGATGATGGCTATCGGCACAAGAATGGCAAGCGCCTGACCTTGCGCTACAACCTAACGCCGGCCGAAAGCGCTGGCGACGTGCTGATCCAGGACCAACTGCGCAAGGTGGGCATCGACCTCAAGCTCAATGTACTGACCCGCGCCGAATGGGTCGCAGGCAATGCGTCGGGTAACTACGACCTCACCTCCACCTACATGACCCGCGCCGACCCGATCATCCTCCAGACCATCCTCGACCCGCGCGCCGCCAACAGTGCCACCCTCGCCACCAATACCTACGAGCCCCAGACCCTGACCCAGGCCCAGGCGCTGTTCGACGATGGCATTACCGCCACCCACGACGCTCAGCGTGCCCAGGCCTACGGCCAACTGCAGGACCTGCTCATCGACCAGGCCTCGGCGTTCCCGTTGTACGAGCGTGTCTGGCAGGCCGCCACCGCGCCCAGGGTCAAGGACTTCCGCTGGACCGCCGAGGGCTTTGCGTTCCTCAGCGATATCCAGGTCGCCCAGCCATGAACCGCTACCTGATCGGACGCATCGGCCAGGCGCTGCTGGTGCTGTGGGGGGCCTACACCATTACCTACTTCATCCTCTACCTGCTGCCAGGGGACACCTTGGCGATCATGCTCAGCGCCTCGGGCATGGAGGCCGACGGCCTGTCACCCGAAGACCTGGCCAAGGCGCGCGCCTACTACGGGCTGGACCAGGGGATTTTCGAGCAGTACTTCGACTTGCTGTGGCGCGCGCTGCAAGGCGACCTGGGCCGTTCGCTGTCGCTGAACAGGCCGGTGACTGAGCTACTGGCCGAGCGCCTGCCGCAGACCTTGTCACTGGCCGGCCTGGCCATCGTGCTGTCGTTGCTGGCGGGTATCGGCCTGGCCTACCTTACCGCGTACCTGCAATGGCGGCCGCTGAAGGTGGCGCTGTCGCGCGTGCCTTCACTGGGATTCTCAGTGCCGGTGTTCTGGATGGGGCTGCTGCTGATCCAGGTCTTCGCCTTCGGCCTGGGCTGGTTCCCGGCCACCGGCAGCCAAGGCTTCGCCAGCCTGGTGCTGCCGGCCGTGACCCTGGCCATCCCCAGCGCCGCAGTCTATGCCCAGGTGCTGCAACGCGGTTTCCAAGGCGTGTGGCACGAGCCCTACATCGCCACGGCGTTCGCCAAGGGGCTGAGCCGTGCCCAGGTGCAGGCCCGGCACGCGCTGCGCAACGCGGCCCTGCCGATTCTTACCCTGGTGGGCCTGCAAGTGGGCAATACCGTGTCCGGCGCCGTGCTGGTCGAGACCATCTTCTCGCGCAACGGTGTTGGTCGGCTGGCCCAGGAAGCGGTGTTGCGCCAGGACATCCCGGTGGTGCTGGCGATCGTCGCGGTATCGGCGGCGGCCTTCGTGCTGGTCAACCTGATCGTCGACCTGCTCTACCCCTACCTTGACCCCCGCATCACGCATGCCACGAAGGTGACCTGACCATGACCACCGATACCCGCCCGTTCCGTGCCGCCGCACCCGCAACGCCCTGGAAGCGCCGCACCCGCGTGCAGCGCTTGGGCCAGGCAGTGGCACCGTTGTTATCGCGCCCAGGTTTCGCCGTGGCGCTGCTGGTGGTGCTGTTTGCGCTGGCCGCCGCCGTGGTGCCGCAGTGGCTGACCCACTTCGACCCCTATGCCACCTCGCCTGCGGCCAAGCTGACCGCGCCCGGTGCCGCGCACTGGTTCGGTACCGACGAACTGGGCCGCGACTTGTATACACGCGTGGTGTACGGCGCCAGCCTGTCGGTGCAAGCGGCACTGCTGGCGGTGGGCATCGCCCTGGCCGGTGGCCTTGGTTTGGGTGTGTTGGCGGGGTTTGCCGGAGGGCGAGTCGACGCGGCGCTCATGCGTGTGATCGATGTGCTGCTGGCCCTGCCTGGCCTGCTGCTGGCCCTGGCGATTGTCACCGCCATCGGCTTCGGTACGGTGCCTGTGGCAATCGCCGTCGGCGTGGGCATCATTCCGGGCTTTGCCCGCACCACCCGCGCCGAGGTACTGCGGGTCAAGACCTTGCCCTATGTCGAAGCCGCGCGCCTGGGGGGCGCCAGTTGGTGCCGCACCTTGCTGCGGCACATCCTGCCCAACGCCTGGGGGCCGGTCGCGGTGCTTGCCACGTTGGACTTCGGCGCCGCGATCCTGGCCACTGCCGGCCTGAGCTTCCTCGGCTTTGGCGCGGCGCCCCCGGCAGCAGAATGGGGCACGCTGATCGCCAACGGCCGCCACTTTCTGATCACTGCCCCGTGGGTGTCGCTGCTACCGGGCCTGTTCGTGGTCGCCGTGGTGTTCAGCCTCAACCATCTCGCCCGTACCCTCGAGGAGCACCATCGATGAGCCAACACCCCCTGATCGCCGTGCGCGACCTCAGCGTCAGCTACAACGCTGGCGGCCATACCACCCAGGCAGTCAAACACCTGTCGTTCTCCATGGCCCAGGGCGAGACCGTGGCCATCGTCGGCGAGTCCGGTTCGGGCAAGTCGACCCTGGCCAACGCGCTGCTTGGCTTGCTGCCGGGCACTGCCCGAGTCGATGGCGGCCAGTTGTGGGTCGATGGCATCGACGTGGCGCACGCCAGCGAACGGCAGAAGCGCCACCTGCGCGGCCGTACCCTCGGCCTGGTGCCCCAGGACCCGATGGTCAGCCTCAACCCGACACTGCGCGTTGGCCAGCAGATCGGCGAAGCACTGGCCCTGGCCCACGGCCGCCGCTACCGCAGCCTCGACGCCGATGTGCTGGCGCTGCTGGGCCAGGTCGGCCTGGACCAGCCGGCCCTGCGCGCCCGCCAATACCCGCACGAACTGTCGGGCGGCATGCGCCAACGGGTACTGATCGCCATTGCCCTGGCCGGCAACCCGCGCCTGATCATCGCTGACGAACCCACCAGCGCGCTGGACGTGACGGTGCAACGCAAGATCCTCGATCACCTGCAGCGGCTGGTGGCCGAACGGGGTATCTCGCTGCTGATCATCACCCATGACCTGGGCGTGGCCACCGACCGCGCCGACCGCTTGCTGGTGATGAAACAGGGTGAACTGGTCGAGCAAGGCCCGCCTCGCCTCGTCGTTCAGGCACCACAGCACCCCTATACGCGTGACTTGCTTGCGGCAGCGCCCGCCTTTACCCATCGCCGGCGACCAGGGCCATTGACGCCAGGTACGCAACCGATCCTGAGCCTGGAGGGTATCGGCAAGACATTCGAGTTGCCGAAGACCAAGGGCCAGCACAACCGCTTCGTCGCCCTGCAGGGCCTCAGCCTGCAGGTGCACCCAGGCCAGACCTTGGCCATCGTCGGCGAGTCCGGCTCTGGCAAGAGCACCGCCCTGCGCATCGCGCTTGGCCTGGAGGCGCCCAGCCAAGGCCGCATTCTGTTCGACCAGGTAGACGTTACCGGCCATGGCTGGCGGGCGTTTCGGCCCTTGCGCCGGCGCATGCAACTGGTCCAGCAAAACCCGTTCGCGGCCCTTGACCCCCGTTTCACGGTGTTCGACAGCATCGTCGAGCCCCTGGTGTCGTTCGGCCTGCTCAAAGGCCCCGCGCTGGAACAGGCGGCCCGTGAGCTGATCGAACGCGTGCACCTGCCCGTCAGCTACCTGGACCGCCTGCCCCGCGAGCTGTCCGGTGGCCAGCGCCAGCGCGTGGCCATTGCCCGGGCATTGGCCCTGCAACCCGAGTTGCTGTTGCTCGACGAGCCGGTCAGTGCACTGGATGTCTCGGTGCAGGCGCAGATCCTGGCGCTGCTGGATGAATTGCAACGCGAATTGGGGATCGCCTATGTGCTGGTGTCCCATGACCTGGCAGTGGTGGCGAGCATGGCGGACCACGTACTGGTGCTGCGCCAAGGCCAGGTGGTGGAGCAAGGTACGGTAGACGCGGTGTTCGATCGGCCAACGAGTGACTATACCCGTGAACTGATCGCGGCCATCCCGGGGCACAAAGCTGCCGCATAAGTCATGACACAATATTATTTATTTGCATTTAAATAAGATCAGTAAATACCCTAAAAACATAATTAGCATAGAACCACAAAGCCTTTCACAACCTCACCCCATACCCGCTAAGGTCACTCCAGACCGACCCCATTCCTGGCGGAGGCCGTCCATCACGACCTCGCCAGGAGCCTTGCACGCATGACCCTTCCCTATCACCCACCCTGCTTCGCCGGCGCCCCCGCGCGCGGTGACGCATGGCGGTATCGATTCCATTTGCAGCACAACCCACAGGTATTCCCATGAGCAAACGACAGATCCGCCTGGGCGCCATGATCCATGGCGTCGGCCACGGCTGGGGCGAATGGCGCCACCCTCAGGCGCTTGCCGATGCCAGCGTCAATTTTGGTTTCTACAAACAGCAGGCGAAGTTGGCCGAGGCAGCGAAGTTCGACTTCGCCTTCATCGCCGACAGCCTGCACATCCACACCCGCTCCAGCCCTCACTACCTCAACCGTTTCGAGCCTCTGACCATCCTCTCGGCATTGGCTGCAGTGACCGAGCACATCGGCCTGGTGGCCACGGTCACCGTCAGCTACACCGAGCCGTTCCAGGTGGCGCGCCAGTTCGCCTCGCTGGACCTGATCAGCGGCGGGCGCGCCGGCTGGAACGTGGTCACTTCGTGGCTTTCCGGTACAGCCGACAATTTCGGCAAGGCCGAACACCCGCCCCATGCTGTGCGCTACAGAATCGCTCGCGAGCACGTGGATGTGGTCAAGGGGTTGTGGGACTCGTGGGAAGACGACGCCTTCACCCGTGACAAACAAAGCGGGCAGTTCTTCGACCCGGCCAAGCTGCACACCCTGGGCCACCAGGGCGAGTTCTTCAAGGTCAAGGGCCCGCTGAACATCCAACGTTCACCGCAGGGCCAACCGCTGATCTTCCAGGCTGGCGTGTCAGAAGAAGGTCGCAATTTCGCGGCACAGAACGCCGACGCCCTCTTCGTCAGCCCCGAGTCGTTCGACGACGCCCATGCCTATTACCAAGACCTCAAGCAACGCGCCTCACGCCATGGTCGCAACCCCGACGCGCTGTTCATCCTGCCCGGCATCCGCCCTATCGTTGGCCGTGACGCCGAGGAAGTCGAGCAGCGCTACCAGCAGGCTGTGGACCTGGTGAGCATCGAGGACGCACTGGTCGCCCTTGGCCGCCCGTTCAACGACTACGACTTCAGCCAGCATGACCTGGACGCGCCCTTCCCCGACCTCGGCACTTTAGGCAACGACAGCCACAAGGGCACCTCGGACCAGCTCAAGCAACTGGCCCGCGACGAAGGCCTGACCCTTCGCCAATTGGCGCTGCGCTTCTCGCGCCCACGCCGCGACTTCGTCGGCACCCCGCAACAGGTGGCCGATGCCCTGCAGCACTGGTTCGAACAGGGCGCCGCCGACGGTTTCATCATCAACGCGCTGCTCCCCGACGGCCTGCAGTCCTTCACCGAGCAGGTGGTGCCGCTGCTGCAGGCCCGTGGCCTGGTGCGCAGCGCGTACACCGGCACCACCCTGCGTGACAACTTCGGCCTCAGCGTGCCGGAAAACCGCAACACCCAGCGCCGCACCCAGCCGGCCGTTGCCTGAGCCCACCCCAACAAGGAGTTCTGTTCCATGAGCCTCGAATTCATTGGCCTCATCGGCCCCCAGGAAGGTAGCGAATCACAGGCACCACGCGGCCCGCTGGTCGACCTTGACTTCATCAAGGCATTTTCCCAAGCCCAGGAGTACGGCGGCTTCGACAAGGCGCTGCTGGCGGTCAACACCAGCGCACCCGACTCGCTGATCCTGGCCAGCTACGTCGCTGCGTTGACCGAGCGCATCGGCTTGCTGGTCGCGCACCGCCCGGGCTTTCAGGCCCCGACCTTCGCCGCTCGCCAGTTCGCCACGCTTGACCAGTTGAGCCGTGGTCGCGCCTCGATCAACGTCATCACCGGCGGCGACAGCGGCGACCTGCAGCGCGACGGCGACTTCCTCGACAAGGACGCCCGCTATGCCCGTACCGACGAGTACCTGCAGGTGCTGCGCGACACCTGGACCCGCACCGAACCGTTCGACCATAACGGCACGCACTACCGGGTGGAAGACAACCTGACCCTGGTCAAGCCCGTGCAGCAGTTGCCCATCTACTTCTCCGGTGCTTCGGATGCAGCCGTCGAAGTGGCCGCCAAGCATGCCGATGTGTACATGATGTGGGGCGAACCGCTGGAGCAGGTGCGCGAGCGTATTGCCAAGGTGCGCAAGGCTGCAGCCCGTTATGGGCGTGAAAAGCACATCCGCTTCAGCCTGTCGCTGCGGCCGATCCTGGGGGCTACCGAGGAGCAAGCCTGGGCCCGTGCCGAGCGCATTCTGGCCGATGCCCAGACGCGCATCGGCATCCGCCAGGGCAACCGCCGCGAAAAGAACTTCGGCAAGAGCAACGCCGGCTCAGAGCGCCTGGTGCAGTTGGCCAGCCAGCGCAAGGTGCATGACACCCGGCTGTGGACCGAGATTGCCGCGTTGGGCGGCGGTGCGGGCAACTCGACGTCGCTGGTAGGGACGGCGGACCAAGTGGCTGAGGCGGCGCTGGCGTACTACGACCTGGGGGTTAGCACCTTCCTGTTCCGCGGGTTCGATCAGTTGCGCGATGCGGTGGAGTATGGCCAGGAACTGATTCCGCGGATTCGTGGGTTGGTGGCGCAGCGGGAGGCTGGGCGTAGCGCGCGGACGGCTTAGTGCATGGCTGGATTTTTTTGGCGCCTATGAGACCGAGCGCCGCCCGCGCGGCGCTTCGCAGCACAAGGCTGCTCCCACATCTGTTTCGGGCCAATTATTCCTGTGACATGTCTTGGCGCCCACTTCGATGTAGGAGCAGCCTTGTGCTGCGAAGCGCCGCGCAGGCGGCGCTCGACCTCCCAGGCACTGCAAAACCCGAAAATTGCTGGCCTACAACTTCTGAAATACTTTTCACGCGCACACCGCTGTGCAATTGACGGAAAACCTGCCTCGTGGTCTCCTAATGCCTCGCGTTCAGGTGCCCCTCAGGGGGTGAAACGGGAAACCGGTGCGTCGCAAGCCCTCGACCAGGGCCCGACCAAGCCGGTGCTGCCCCCGCAACGGTAAGCGAGCGAAGCGTCTAGACCACTGTGCCGCGTCATCTGGCATGGGAAGGGGCGCTTTTCAGGAGCCCTGCTCCTCCTCGTGAGCCCGGAGACCGGCCTGACGTTCATGAACACCCCGCGGTGGGCGGGCGCTGTCGCATTCCCCTGGGCGGATCACGTTCGGGGCTGCCGCGCTTGCCCGTTGCCCACAAAAAGCAGAGGAACGCGTCATGCCCGTCACCAGCGCCAAACACAGCATTGCCACCCCCGTCACCCTCAGTCAGCGTGTCGTCATCGCCGTCGGCGCCAGCCTGCTGGGCCTGTGCCTGGTGTACTTTGCCGGCTTCTCGCACATCGAAGCCGTGCACAACGCGGCGCACGACACCCGCCACAGCGCCGCCTTCCCCTGCCACTGAGTACGCCCCATGATCATGCGCATTGCCCGTACCGCGGGCTTCAGCGGGCTGCTTGCGGCCTTGCTGCTGACCCTGCTGCAAAGCTTCTGGGTTGCCCCGTTGATCCTTGAAGCGGAAACCTACGAATCCGCAGCCCCTGTTGCCGAGCATCACGAACACGGCGCCGAAGGGGCCGCGGCCCATGAACACAGCGCCGAAGCCTGGTCGCCTGAAGACGGCTGGCAACGCGTGCTGTCCACCACCGGGGGCAACCTGGTGGTAGCGGTAGGCTTCGCGCTGATACTGGTCGCCCTGTACAGCCTGCGTGAACCGAAGCGCGCGGGCACCGGCGCCCTGTGGGGCCTGGCGGGGTTCGCCGTGTTCTGCCTGGCCCCTACCCTGGGCCTGCCGCCAGAGCTGCCGGGCACCGCTGCCGCTGACCTGGGGCAACGCCAGGCCTGGTGGATCGGCACCGCAAGCGCTACCGCACTGGGCCTGGCCCTGTTGGTATTTGCCCGCCACTGGCTGGTTAAAGCGCTAGGCGCCGTGCTGCTGGTACTGCCGCATGTCATCGGTGCACCGCAACCCGAGGTGCATCAAAGCCTCGCGCCTGAAGCCCTGGAAGCCCAGTTCAAGGTCGCCAGCTGGCTGACCAACGCCGCCTTCTGGCTGGCCCTGGGCCTGCTCAGCGCGTGGCTGTACCGCCGCTCCAGTCAGGCCTGATGGTTTTAGACGCTACCCTGCCGGCGCTGTACGCCGGCTTTGGCTGCCGCCGGGGTTGCCCGGCGGACACCCTCGAAAACCTGCTGCGCCAAGCCTTGGCTGACCATGGCTTGGCGCTTTCAGCACTGCGCGGTATCGCCAGCATCGCCCTCAAGGCCGACGAACCTGGCCTGCAGCAACTGGCCAAACGCCTTGGCCTGCCCTTGCTGCTGTACGATGCCGGGCAACTTCTGCCCTACGAACCCTTGCTCAGCCATCGCTCGGCCGTCGCCCATGCACACAGCGGTTGTTGGGGCGTCGCAGAAAGCGCGGCGCTGGCCATGGCCAGCCAGCACCTCGGCACGGCCCGGCTGCGGGTCACACGCCAAGTGATCGGGCCGGCTACTCTGGCCCTGGCCTGCGGGCGATAATCGCAGCATCCCTTTCATTGCAAGGACTTTCCATGACGGTCTACTTCATCGGCGCCGGCCCCGGCGACCCGGAACTGATCACGGTCAAGGGCCAGCGCCTGATCCGCCAGTGCCCAGTGATCATCTATGCCGGCTCGCTGGTACCCGCGGCTGTGCTCGAAGGCCACCAGGCCGTGACCGTGATCAACAGCGCCGAGCTGCACTTGGAACAGATCATCAGTGCCATGCGCACGGCACACGCGCACGGCCAGGACGTGGCCCGCGTGCACAGCGGTGACCCGAGCCTGTATGGCGCAATCGGCGAGCAAATCCGCCACCTGCGTGAGCTGGGCATCGACTACCAGATCATCCCAGGCGTCACCGCCACTGCCGCCAGTGCGGCCTTACTAGGCTGCGAGCTGACCCTGCCACAGGTGTCGCAAACGGTGATTCTCACGCGCTTTGGCGACACTTCGCCGATGCCGCCCGGCGAGCAACTGGCCGACCTGGCGCGCCATGGCAGCACCTTGGCCATCCACCTGGGCGTAAAAAACTTGCCGCGTATTGTCAGCGAACTGTTGCCGCACTACGGCCCGCAATGCCCAGTTGCCGTGGTCCATCGCGCCACCTGGCCGGACCAGGACTGGGTGCGGGGCACCCTTGACGACATCGTCGAGCGCGTGGCGCTTAAGGATTTTCGCCGCACGGCGCTGATTCTTGTCGGCCATGTGCTGGGTGACACGCCTTTCGCCGAGTCGGCCTTGTACCGTGCCGGGCACGCGCACCTCTATCGCCCTGGCGACTGAGCATTGCCAGCGTTAGCGCAGGCGTAGCAGACTCAAGGTTCCCCCTGCCACCTGGAGCTACGCCAATGCTGGAATTACGACCCAATTGCGAGTGCTGCGACGCTGACCTGCCGGGTGATAGCCCAGACGCCTTGATCTGCTCCTTCGAATGCACCTTCTGCCGTGCCTGCGCCGACACCCGCCTGCACGGCCGCTGCCCCAACTGCTCCGGCCAGTTGCTGGCACGCCCGCCACGGGTCGGCCAAGCACTGGCCAACAACCCCGCCTCGACCCAGCGCGTGCGCAAACCTCACACCGCTTGCGCCTAACGGCCTTGTGCAAATAGGCATCGCCACGCCACGCGGGCGGTGCCTATCCCTGTTTTTGTAGGAATTTTCAACAACACCTACAGGGTTATTCAACAACTCTATACTCGGCATTACCAAACGTAGGGAATGGCCGTATCTTGCAGCGCTTCCGATAAACCCCCTTGCAGACGTATTCCTGAGTGTTCCAGGAAGCGGACCACAGCCCTACAGGAGTTTTCTTCATGACTACCGTCCTGATCGTCGACGACCACCCTATTGTCCGACTCTCCCTGCGCCTGCTGCTCGAGCGGGAGCGCTTTCACGTCGTGGGTGAAGTTGCCAATGGCAGCGAAGTGGCTCAGGCAGCACGCGAATTGCGGCCGGACGTGGTGCTGCTGGACATCGGTTTGCCCGGCCTGGACGGCATGGAGGTCATCAAACGGCTTCAGTGCCTGGAGCCAGTGCCCAAAATCATGGTGCTGACCGGGCAGGCCACCGACCTGTACGTGAGGCGCTGCCTGGATGCCGGCATCGGTGCCTTCGTCACCAAGGACGAAGACCACGAGGCCCTGCTGTTCGCGCTCAAGGCCTTGGTAAAAGGCTATTCGACCTTCCCGCAGATGTCGGTCAACAGCAATTCGCTGGAGAGCGAACCGACACGCCTGGCCAGCTTGTCCAACCGCGAAATGGAAGTGTTGCGGCGCCTGGCGCGCGGTGAAAACAACAAGAATATAGGCACCTGCATGAACCTCAGTGCCAAAACCATCAGCACCTACCGGGGCCGAATCATGGAAAAGCTCAAGACAGAATCGTTGGTAGAAATGGTCGATCTGGCCAAACGCAACAGCGTTTACTGAGCCCAGCCGCCATGACGCGCCTGCTGGCGAGCATCCTGTTGGCCATTGGCATGGCCAGTTCCCCTGGGTTGTTCGCCGACAGCGAACCACGGCAACTGCTAGCGCGCTCGATCAGCGCCGCGCCGCCCCTGCAACTGAGCGACCAGGACCGCCACTGGCTGCAGCAGCGCGGCCAGCTGGTACTGGGCAGCTCCCGGCCTGACTACCCGCCGTTCGAAATCAACATCAGCGAACGTGATTACGAAGGCCTGAGCGCCGACTATGCAGGCATCATCGCCGAGCAGTTGGGGATCCCGGTCGTAGTACGACGCTTCGACAACCGGCACGCAGCCATCGCCGCGCTGCGCGAGGGCCGCATCGACCTGCTCGGCAGCTCCAACGCCTTCGAGGCGGCGGATGCCCATTTGGGCCTCAGTTCGCCCTACGCCGACGACCTGCCGGTCATCGTCACCCGCGAAGGCCGCACCCTGAAAAACGCCCTCGACCTGGACGGCCTGCGCCTGGCCATGGTCGACCACTACCTGCCCGCCAGCGCCGTGCGCTCGCTGTACCCCAAAGCGCAATTGAGCCTGTACCGCTCGACCCTGGCTGGCCTTGCCGCGGTCGATCTGGGTGAGGCCGACGCCTACCTGGGCGATGCCATCAGCACCGACTTCTTTATTGGCAAGAGTTACCAGGGCACCTTGAAGATCGACCATTTCTGCCAGGTGGCGCCGGGTGCCTTTGCGTTTGCCATGGCTGACGACAACCCCCGTTTGCGCGGGTTGGTCAACCAGGCCTTGGCCAGAATCACCGAGAGCGAGCGCCTGACCATTCTGCGCCGCTGGACCAGCGGTAACACCAGCCTGCTGCTGGAGCGCCACCTGACCGCCTTGACCGCCGAAGAGGCCGCCTGGATCGCCCACAACCCGACCGTCAAGGTACTGGTCAACACCTCACTGGCACCGCTGACGTTCAACGATGCGCAGCACCGTACCAACGGCATCACCTTGGAGCTGCTCAAGCAGATTTCCCTGCGCACGGGCCTGCACTTCAAACCGATCGAGAGCCAGTCGGCGCAGGCGATGATCGAGCGCCTGGCGCGCGGCGACGCGCAGATGATCGGTGCGCTGGGCTACGGCACCGAGCGTGCCAAACAGCTGCGCTTCACCCGCCCGTACCTGGTCAGCCCTAGGGTATTGGTGACCCGCAACGACGCCACCTCATCGGCGCAGGCCAAAGCCCTCGATGGCCAGCGCGTCGCCCTGGTACGTGGCTCGCCACAGCGCGCAGAACTGCAGCGCCGCTTCCCTCGCGCCAAGGTGGTCGAAGTGGACAACCCCCTCGGCCTGATGGAGGCGGTGGCCAGTGGCGCCGCCGACGTGGCCCTGAGCAACTACATCAACGCCACCTACTACATCAACCATGTGTTCAAGGACCAATTGCGCATTGCCAGCGTGCTGGACGACAGCCCAGCCATCGCGGCATTTGCCGTGGCCCCGGACCAACCTCAGCTGCAGGCCATACTCGACAAGGCGCTGCTGAGCATCCCCCCCGAAGAACTGGACCAACTGATCAACCGCTGGCGCACCAGCACGCTGGTCAGTGACAGCCCATGGCGCGACTACCGCACGCTGGCGCTACAAGTGCTGGTGCTGTCCGCCCTGCTGTTGGCCGGGGTGGTGTTCTGGAACACCTACCTGCGCAAACTCATCCATCAGCGCACCGACGCCCAGCATGCCCTGCAAGCCCAGCTAGCCTTGAGCCGCGGCCTGCTCGAACAGCTGCGCCAGGCCAAGGACGATGCCGAACAGGCCAGCCAGACCAAAAGCACCTTCCTGGCCACCATGAGCCATGAAATCCGCACACCGATGAATGCGGTGATCGGCCTGCTCGAACTGGCCCTGGAAGACAGCCGCGCCGGCCGCTGTGATACCCAGACCCTGCAGACAGCCCACGACTCGGCCATTGGCCTGCTGGAGTTGATCGGCGACATCCTCGACATCTCGCGCATCGAGTCCGGGCACATGACCCTGCAGCCGGTGCCGACCAACCTGGTCGACCTGGTGCGCAACACGCTGCGGGTATTCGAAGGCAATGCGCGGATCAAAGGCCTGCACCTGCACAGCGCGCTGCCTACCTCACCTGGCTGGGTCATGGCAGACCCTTTGCGGCTCAAGCAGGTACTGTCCAACCTGATCAGCAACGCCATCAAGTTCACCGAGCGCGGCGAAGTGCACGTCAGCCTTATTCTGTCGCCCGCCGACGCAAAGAGCGACCTGCAGGTCGAACTCTGTGTACGCGACACCGGCATTGGGATCAGCCCTAAAGACCAGGCCCGGCTGTTCAATGCCTTCGCCCAGGCCGATGGCCCGCGGGCACGCCAGGGCGCCGGGCTGGGTCTGGTGATCAGCCGCACCCTGGCCGAATTGATGGGCGGCACGCTGAGCCTGCACAGCGTCGAAGGCGTGGGCAGCAAGGTGCAAGTCTGCCTGCAGTTGCCCGCCAGCCAAGCCCCCGCGCCTGCCGAACAGCGCGCCCCAGTGCTGGAAGCCAGCAGCGGGCCGCTGAACATTCTGGTGGTCGACGACTACCCCGCCAACCTGCTGTTACTGGAGCGGCAACTGCACACATTGGGGCATCGCGTCACCCTCGCTGAAAACGGCGAAGCCGCGCTGGCCCGGTGGCAGGCAGCGCGCTTCGACCTGGTGATTACCGACTGCAGCATGCCAATCATGGACGGCCACGAACTGACCCGCCGCATACGCAAGCTGGAACACGAGGGCGAGTTGATGGCCTGTAAGATCCTCGGCGTCACCGCCAACGCGCAGGCCGAGGAACGTGCCCGCTGCCTGGCCAGTGGCATGGACGAATGCCTGTTCAAGCCGATTGGCCTGCAAACCCTGAAAAACCACCTGCCCCAGGCCAGCACGCACACACCGCCTGTGCAGGCCCAAGGCAGCGGTTTCAACCTGAGCGAGCTGCGCCACCTGACTCAGGACGACGAACAGCTCACCCGGCACCTGCTCGAACAGCTGTCACAAAGCGCCAGTGAAGATTTGGCCGCCCTGTGTGCACTCGGGCCAGAGGCGGATAGCGACGCCGTGCGCGCCTTGGCCCACCGCATCAAGGGTGGGGCAAAAATGCTCAAGATGCGCACGCTGGTCAAGCACTGCGAAGCCATCGAACAGGCGCAGGCCCAAGGGCTGCCAACGGCTGAACTGCGCCAGCAACTGCAAGCCAGCATGCAGGCCCTGTTGCACGAACTCAGTGCCGCCCTCAGTGCAATTGCAACGTCGAGTTGATCTGGCTGATTGCATCGACCACGTGGCGTGACCCTTGCTGGATTTCCATGATCACCGTGCCGGCCTCGTTGGCCAGGGCCACGCCGTGGCCGGTACGCGTCAGGCTCGACTGCATGCTCGCCACCGCCAACAGCGACAGGTCATGGTTTTGCCGCACCACATCGACGATCTCCAAGGTGGCTTTGCTGGTACGCGCCGCCAGGTTGCGCACTTCATCGGCGACCACGGCAAAACCGCGCCCATGTTCGCCAGCGCGCGCGGCCTCAATGGCCGCGTTCAATGCCAGCAGGTTGGTCTGGTCGGCGATGCCGCGAATGGTCAACACGATCTGCCCTATCACGTCCGACTGCTTGCTGACTGCATCGATACTGCGTGCGGCGTCATTGAGCTCCTGGGAAATCTGTTCGATCACCTGCACCGCCTGCTGTACCACCTCGGTGCCCTTGCGGGCGCAGGCATCGGTTTGCATGGAGCTGGCGTGGGCGGCATCGGCGGCACTTTGCTGGGTGCAGACCTGGCTGGTGATGTCGCTGGCGAACTTCACCACCTTGTACAGCCGGCCCTTGCTGTCGAAGATCGGGTTGTAGGAGGCTTCGAGAAAGACCGTCTGGCCTTGCTTGTTGATGCGCTCGAAGCGGTGCGAATGGTATTCCCCGCGGTTGAGCGAGGCCCAGAATTCACGGTACGCCGACGACTCCCGCTCCTGGGGCAGGCAGAACAGCCCGTGGTGGCGCCCGACCACCTCTTCCAGGCGGTAGCCCATGGTGGTGAGAAAGTTCTGGTTGGCCTTGATCACCCGCCCGGCAGGGGTGAACTCGATCACCGCCATGGAGCGGCCGATGGCCTTGAGCAGGCTCTCGCTCTCGTGCTCCTGCATAACGCGCTGGCTGATGTCCGACGCCACCTTGATCACGCTGGTGACCTGGCGCTGCTCATCCAGCACCGGCATGTAGCTGGCTTCGAGCCAAACCTCCCGCCCTGCCTTGTCGACGCGCTCGAAGGTCCCGCTGATGGCCTTGCCCTGCCCCAATTCACGCCAAAGCTGCTGATACTCGGCCGTCTTGACGTAGGCCGGGTCGCAAAACAACCGATGGTGCTTGCCGCGTAGCTCTTCGACGCTGTAACCCATGGCCTGGCAGAAACGCTCGTTGGCGTCGAGAATGGTGCCGTCGGGCGCGAACTCGATCATCGCCATCGAACGGCTGATTGCCGCCAGTTTCGCTTGCGCGCTGGCCAGTGCCTGGTGACTACGCTGAATCTCGACCAAGTCGGACTTGCGATGGAAATCGAACATGACGCCGGGCTCCTTTATGCGCGGGGTGTCCTGAGCATAGATGGGCAACTGCGCCGTGCAAGCACATTGATATCACTTTGTAATTAACACCCTAAGCGCTACTCAGGCACCGCGTGTCACGAGCTTTCGCGCACCATCAACTCGAAACCAAGGTCTTGCTGCTCAGTGGCCACCCGCTTGCCGTCAAGCAACGCCAGCAGGGCCTGCGCGGCGCCCCGACCAACGGCAGCCCGCGGCGTGCGAATAGAGGTCAGCCGCGGGACCATGTGCGCAGAAGCGGGCAAGTCGTTGAAGCCGACCATCGCCACCTCGCGGGGTACTTCCACGCCCTGGCGCAGTGCCTGCAGGACCGCACCCTGGGCCAGGTCGTCGTTGCAGAAGAAGATACCGTCGACATCCGGCGCCTGTTGCATCAGCTGGCTGAACAACGCACTGCCCAGGGCGATCGAGGAAGGCTCCGGTGCAAGGATTTCCAGCTCCGTCGACTGCAGCCCTGCCTCGGCGAGGGCTTGGCGGAAGCCTTCGGCACGCTGCATCACCCGTGGGTCGAGCTGCGCGGCAATGAACGCCAGCCGGCGCCGCCCACGCTCGATCAAGTGCCTGGCCGCAGCGCGCCCGGCCTGTTGCTGCGAGAAGCCCACCGACAACGCACCCGCCTCGCCGCCCAGCTCCATCATGTGCACGCAGGGCACGCCACTGGCCGCCAGCATCTGCCGCGCGGCGTCACTGCGCTCGAAACCGGTCAGCAGCATGCCGCAAGGCTGGTAGGCCAAGTAGTTGCGGATCAGGTTTTCTTCTTCGGCAATGTCGTAGTGATAGTTACCGATCAACACCTCAAGCCCTCGCGGGCGCATCACCTCGTGAATGGCTTCGAGGGTGTCGATGAACAACTGGTTGGACAACGACGGGATCAGTACCACCACCGACTGGCTGCGCGCCGAAGCCAGTGCGCGGGCTGCCGGGTTGGCGACATAGCCCAGGCTGGCCGCAGCAGCGGCAACCTTTTCCACCAGCGCCGGGGCAACCGTGCTGACGCCGCGCAAGGCGCGGGATGCGGTGATCGGGGAAACCCCGGAAAGCCTGGCGACTTCTGCCAGGGTAGGACGACCGGTGGTGCGAGAGCCTGTGCGGGACATGGATGTTGTAATTTTACTACTTGCCAAGGGAGGGGAACGGCCACTAAGGTAGCGCTGTCTCAGGACGCAGGCAATGTAATCTTTGGTAGCGGTTCCACGTGCACTGTGCCAAGCGTCCATACTGCGTAAGGACAAGACCAATAACACCGGGGAGGTGGCTGTTCGTCAACGACGAGACAGCGCTATCTCACCCCGCAGGAGGTACTGATGAATTCTCCCCTGTCCGCCATTGTGGTGATGGGCGTGGCTGGCTGCGGCAAAAGCTGCGTCGGCGCTGCCATCGCTGCCAGAAGCGGCGGCCGCCTGATCGAAGGCGACGCTTTCCACCCTGCCGAAAACATCCGCAAGATGAGCGCTGGCATCCCCCTGGACGATAACGACCGAGCCGGCTGGCTGGTGCGCCTGGGCCAGGAATTGCAAGCCACGGTGCAGTCGGGCGAACGCCCGATCCTGACCTGCTCGGCACTCAAGCGCCGTTACCGCGAAACGTTGCGCGCGTCCATGCCGGGCCTGGCGTTCGTGTTCCTGGAGCTGACCCCTGCCGAAGCCGAAAAGCGGGTCTTGGCGCGCCCTGGGCATTTCATGCCGGCGAGCCTCATCGACAGCCAGTTCGCGGCCCTCGAATCGCCGAATGGCGAGCCACGGACCTTGTCACTGGACGCCACCCAGGCCATCGATGCCTTGGCTAATACGGTAGACACCTGGCTAAAGCCTTGCGGTGAGCGGGACCTGGCGCAAACCGCCTGAACCTGGCGGTTTATCCGGCTCACCCAAGACAGCGCTGTCTCGACCAATGAAAGCGCCTGAAAGTTCCATAACGTTACGCCCAAAACAACGATAAGACCGAGGCATTAAAACCATGTTCGGACTGGCTACTGATACCTTCCTGCTGCTCGACGCACTGGTCACCATCGTCGGGCTGATCCTGCTGATCACCCATTTCAAAGTGCACCCCTTCGTCGCCCTCACCCTCGCGGCCGGCTTCCTCGGCCTCACCTCCGGCATGCCGGTGGCCAAGGTGATGAAATCGTTCCAGGACGGTTTTGGCGGCGTGCTGGGCTTCGTCGGTATCGTCCTCGCGCTGGGCACCATGCTCGGCAAGCTGATGGCCGACTCCGGCGGCGCCGACCAGATCGCCCAGACCCTGATCCGCGCCTTCGGCAAGAAGAACGTGCACTGGGCCATGATGTTCGCCGCCTTCCTGGTTGGTATTCCGCTGTTCTTCGAGATCGGCTTCGTGTTGCTGATCCCGTTGGTGTTCATCGTCGCCCGGCGCTCCGGCGTTTCGCTGGTGAAAATCGGCATACCGCTGCTGGCCGGCCTGTCCGTGGTTCACGGCCTGGTGCCGCCGCACCCGGGGCCGTTGCTGGCGATCGGCATCTTCCATGCCGACATCGGCAAGACCATCTTCTACGGCCTGATCGTCGCGCTGCCCACCGCGATCATTGCCGGCCCGCTGTTCGGTAACTTCATTTCACGCTACATCCCGGGCAACCCGTCCCAGGAGCTGATGGACCAGATCGCCAAGGAGTCCGACCAGGGCAACCTGCCGAGCTTCACCATCACGTTGGTCACGGTACTGCTGCCAGTGGCGTTGATGCTGCTCAAGACCTTCGCCGACGTCGTCCTGCCGGCCGAGCACATCGTGCGCCAATGGATGGACCTGATCGGCCACCCCATCACCGCCCTGCTCGCTGCGTTGCTGCTGGCCTTCTACACCTTCGGCGCGGCGCGTGGCTTCAACCGCCAGCAGATCATGAAGATGCTCGACCAGAGCCTGGCGCCCACCGCCGCCATCGTGCTGATCGTCGGTGCCGGTGGCGGCTTCAAGCAGATGCTGGTGGATACCGGTGTCGGCAACGTGATCGGGCAGATGGCCGTGCAGGCCGAAATCTCGCCGATCATGCTGGCCTGGCTGGTGGCGGCGGTGATCCGCATTGCCACGGGTTCGGCGACGGTCGCGACCATCACGGGCGCGGGCATCGTGGCACCGGTGATCGACCTGGTGCCTGGGGTCAACCGTGAGCTGCTGGTGCTGGCCACTGGCGCCGGCTCGCTGATCCTGTCACACGTCAACGATGCCGGGTTCTGGCTGGTGAAACAGTACTTCAACATGACCGTGGCCGAGACCTTCAAGACCTGGAGCATGATGGAGACCATCCTTTCGGTGGTCGGCATCATCTTCATCATGTTGCTGTCGATGGTGGTGTGACCGTTGATCGGGGTGGGGGCACCAGGTGCGGGCTTGATGGCCCAATCGAAATAGAAGCCTTGCCCCCATCCCGATGCAAAGGAGCCTGCCCCATGATCCGCCCCTTCCTGCTTGCAGCCGTACTGGTTTCACCGCTGGCCCTGGCGGTCGGCACTGGGCCCACCTACCCCGACGACCCACACAACCCAGCGCCGACACCGGGTGTAGACAGCACGCTCAACCCGATTGAAAAGCCGATGCCACGCGACACCGACCCGCGGATCGAGGGCAATGACCCCGAGAGCCCGCCAGCCACCCAGAATGATGGGCGGTATTTGCCAGGGATGGATGGCAGTGGCTCGGAAGGTGCTGGGCGCCAAGGCACGAGCACGGGCAACCCTTGAGCCCCTGTAGGAGCAGCCTTGTGCTGCGAAGAGGCCGGCGCCAGCAGCGAAGATTCACTGTGTAGTTGCCGGCCTCTTCGCAGCACAAGGCTGCTCCTACCCAGATCGCGCATGGCCGAAGCTCACCACTGCCGCTTGTCAGGCGCCGACACCGTGTAGACAGCACGCTCAACCCGATTGAAAAGCCGATGCCACGCGACACCGACCCGCGGATCGGGGGCAACGACCCCGAGAGCCCGCCGGCCACCCAGAATGATGGGCGGGATTTGCCAGGGATGGATGGCAGTGGCTCGGAAGGTGCTGGGCGCCAAGGCACGAGCACGGGCAACCCTTGAGCCCCCGTAGGAGCAGCCTTGTGCTGCGAAGAGGCCGGTGCAAGCAGCGAAGATTCACTGTGTAGTTGCCGACCTCTTCGCAGCACAAGGCTGCTCCTACCCAGATCGCGCATGGCCGAAGCTCACCACTGCCGCTTGTCAGGCGCCGACACCGTGTAGACAGCACGCTCAACCCGATTGAAAAGCCGATGCCACGCGACACCGACCCGCGGATCGGGGGCAACGACCCCGAGAGCCCGCCGGCCACCCAGAATGATGGGCGGGATTTGCCAGGGATGGATGGCAGTGGCTCGGAAGGTGCTGGGCGCCAAGGCACGAGCACGGGCAACCCTTGAGCCCCCGTAGGAGCAGCCTTGTGCTGCGAAGAGGCCGGTGCAAGCAGCGAAGATTCACTGTGTAGTTGCCGACCTCTTCGCAGCACAAGGCTGCTCCTACCCAGATCGCGCATGGCCGAAGCTCACCACTGCCGCTTGTCAGGCGCCGACACCGGGCGTAGACAGCACGCTCAACCCGATTGAAAAGCCGATGCCACGCGACACCGACCCGCGGATCGAGGGCAACGACCCCGAGAGCCCGCCGGCCACCCAGAATGATGGGCGGGATTTGCCAGGGATGGATGGCAGTGGCTCGGAAGGTACTGGGCGCCAAGGCACGAGCACGGGCAACCCTTGAGCCCCTGTAGGAGCAGCCTTGTGCTGCGAAGAGGCCGGCAATTACACAGTGAATCTTCGCTGCTAGTACCGGCCTCTTCGCAGCACAAGGCTGCTCCTACACAGATCGTACCCAGATCGCGCATGGCCGAAGCCGTGAGGTCACCACTGCCGCTTGTCTGGCCTGGTCAACCCCAGCTTTTCGATCCGGTAACGCAGCATATCCCGCGACAGCCCCAGCATCCGCGCCGACTTGGTCACATTCCAGTCAGTCCGGTCCAGGGTCTTGCACACCAAATCCCGCTCCATGTCCGGCAGGCTGGTACCCGGTTCTGGCTCATGCCGTGGCATCTCGAATACTGCAGGTGCCTGTTGCTGTATCAGCGGCTCGTCGATCAGCGTCATGCACAGGTTCAACTGATGCGATTGCACCACCTCATTGGGTGCCAGCAATACCGTCTGCTCCAGCATGTTGCGCAGTTCGCGCACGTTGCCAGGCCAGCTGTAGCCCAGCATCAGGGCCTCTGCCTCGGCGGAAAAGCGCAAATTCGGCTTGCCATAGCGCCGCCCGTGGTGCGCTAAAAAATGCCTGGCCAACAGCAGGATATCCTGCCCCCGGGCATACAGCCGCGGCACCTTCAAGGCGATGATGCGTAGCCGGAAGAACAGGTCGCGGCGGAACTTGCCTTGCTGCACCATCTGTTCGAGGTTGCAGTTGGTAGCGCTGATCACCCGCAAGTCGACCTTGCGCTCCTTGACCGCGCCAATGCGGCGGATGCTGCGATCCTCCAGCAGTTTGAGCAGCTTGGCCTGCAGCACAAGGTCCATCTCGCCGATTTCATCGAGGAACAGCGTGCCACCATCTGCGGCCTCGACCAGGCCTACGCGACGCTCCTTGGCATCGGTGAACGCGCCTTTTTCATGGCCAAACAACTCCGCCTCCAGCAAGTTGGCCGGGATCGATGCGCAGTTGAATTCGATGAATGGGCCCTTGCTGCGCGAGCCATCAAAATGCAGGGCCCGGGCTACCAGTTCCTTACCAGTACCGGTCTCGCCCTCGACCAACACCGGCGGCAGGTCGTCGCTGGCCATGCGCCGCTCGGCGTCCAGCACCTGGCGCAGGGTGTGCTTGAGGCTGTGCATCACCGGCGACTCGCCAATCAGTGCCTGCAGCCCGGACTTCTGCGCCTCGCGCTCCTGGTAGAACGACAAGGTGCGCTCCATCCGTTCAGCCGCCAGGGCCTTGTCCAGGGTCAGTTTAAGCTCGGCCAGCACCACCGGCTTGGTCAGGTAATGAAAGGCGCCCTCCTTCATCGCCTGTACCGCGTCTTCGACATTGCCATAGCCCGTCATCATGATGACCTTGAGCGCCGGCGCCTGCGCCACCAGCACGCGCAACAGGTCATGCCCACTCATGCCTGGCAACGAGTTGTCGGTCAGCACCGCATCGGGCTGGGCCTGCTTGATCTGCTCCAGCGCAAGCTCCGCGCTGTGGCAGACCGTCACCTCGTAACCCTTGAGGCTCAGGTAGGTGCGTATGTTGTCAGCAAGGATTTCATCATCCTCGACTACCAGGATGCTGTGTTCCATGGTCCCCTCCCGCTGCGATATTGAAAGTAAGGCTTACGCGGGTTCCTTCCTCTTCGCGGCTGCTCAGGCTGACCGAGCCGCCAAAACGCTCCATGATGCGTTGCACCAGGGCCAGGCCTACACCGAGGCCGCCCTGCTTGGTGGTGAAGAACGGCTTGAACACCATCCGTTCCTGCTGTTGGCTCATGCCCTTGCCGGTATCGCTGAGCAGCAGCACGGCGCGTTGGCCGTCCTGCACGCTCACTTCTGCGCGCAGCACACCGCCTGCCGGCATGGCTTCAAGGGCATTGGAAAACAAGCTGTTGAGGATTTGCGTCAGCTGCAGCGGTTGGCTGGCCACACACTGCACGTCGGGGCCCTCGTAGCAGAACTGCACGCCGTTGCGCGCCATCTGCTGGGCGAAGGCCAGGTGGGTGTCCTCGATGGACGCGACCAGGTCCACGGCCTCGGGCTCGTCACTGGTCGGGCGCAACGACACCAGCAAGTCGCGCACCCAACGTGACATGCGGTCGACCTGGCTGATGATGTCGGTGATGTTCTTTTGTGCGGTGGGGTTGGCGATCTCCTGGGCCAGTTCGGCGCTGGAGCGGATGTTGGCCAATGGGTTGCGCAGGCTGTGGGCCACCGCAGAGGACATTTCGCCCAGTGCCACGTAGGTTTCACTGGCTACCAGGCGGTCTTGCTGCTGGTTGAGCATCAGCGCTGCCCGGCGCACGATCCAGAACAGGCCAAAGTAAATCAGCGCGCCACCCACCAGGGTCGAGGCCCAGATCAGTACATAACCGCGCTGGATACGCCGGATCAGGTCCTGCGGCTCCTTGTAGATTTCCACCATCGACAGCACCTGCTCGCCCTGGCTGTCGAACAGCGGGATGTAGTTCTCGATGAACAGGTACTTGGGTTCGCGCAGAAACTTCTGTTCTTCACGGTCGTCCTCGGCTTGGTGGTAGCTGGCAGACACCGCTTTGCGCGAACGGAACGCGCGCTCCAGGTCGCCATCCTCCTCGATCCGCTCGCCAATCAACTGAGGGTTGGTGGACCAGACAATGGTCCGGTCGCGGGCGTAGACGTTGGCCAACAGGGTATCGGGCAGGTGTTCGACGTGGTCGAGGAATTCGACACGGGTCGATTCGGCCAACGCCGGGGTGAACTGCAGGTGCTGCAGGTCCAGGCGCGGATCGAGCAGTTCGCCCATGGTGGTGCCCGGCGGCAGTTGCGAATGGCGGACCTCGGCTTGGGCCATGGCCTGGATGAATTGGGCGGTGAGCATGGCATCGCGCTCCACGCTGTCGCGCACCACGAAGCGCGTCGACACATAGCCCAAGCCACCGGCCACCGAGGCGATGATCAGCAGGCTGATGATCGAAAACCAACGCAACAGGTTGAACTCGCGCAATGGCGCCGCAAAACCACTGGTGGCCGCAGACGCTTTGTCGGGCACTTCGTTTTCCAGCATCTGCATTGAGGGGTTCCCGCGCTGGGCGTCCGTTCTGAAGCGCCCCCTTGCCACGATTAGTAGCAATTTAATGGCACTTCACCCAGGTCGCCAAGGCGACCCGTTGTTGCCATGCTCACGTTGCAAAAAATCAGCCAGTCGACGAACGAAAAGACATATTCATATTTTTCAGTCACTTGAAAGAACTTATTAAAATCCGGTCAAGCTTCAGTCCCCACTTTTGGGTAACAATTACCCAAAAAAATCTATTTGTTATAAATCATGTAGTTACGATATGAACCTAAAGCCCACTAAGAAGACTTGGCCAACCTGAAATTCAGCGAAACGCGGGTGCCATGCCCTAGGCTGCTACTCAACCTCACCGCGCCACCAAAGCGCTCCATGATGCGTTTGACCAAAACCAGGCCAACGCCCAGCCCGCCCTGCTTGGTGGTGAAGAACGGCCTGAAGGCCATGCGCTGCTGTTGCTCGGTCATGCCCTTGCCGCTATCGGACAGGCGCAGCGTCAGGCCGCGCCGGTCGTGGCGCACCACCTCGACACGCAACTTCCCGCCCTGCTCCATCGACTCCAATGCGTTGGCAATCAAACTGCTGAAAATCTGCCGCAGTAACGCCGGGTGCCCCAACACCTGAACCGCCGGTAACGGTTGCAGGTCGAGGGTGACGCCACTGCGCGCCAGCGGCACGGCAAAGGTCTGCAGGCTTTCCTGCAGCGCCTGCGGCAGGTCCACCGCCACCGCTTCGTCATTGAGCGGGCGCAGTGACTGCAACAGCTGGCGGATCCACTGCGACATGCGGTCGACTTGGCTGATGATGTCGTTGATGTTCCTTTGCGCCGGGCCCTCGTCGAACGCCTGCGCAAGCTCGGCACTGGAGCGGATGCTCGCCAGCGGGTTGCGCAAGCTGTGCGCCACCGCCGAAGACACCTCGCCCAGGGCCACGTAGGTTTCATTGTTGATCAGCCGTTTCTGTTGCACCGCCAGCAGCTTGGCCGCCCGGCGCATGATGCCGTACAGGCCGATATAGACCAGCCCGGCGCCGACGGTGATCGCCAGCCAGATGAGGATCAGGCCATGTTCGATGCGCACGATCAGGTCATGCGGTTCCTTGTAGATCTCCACCATGGCCGTGACGTGCTCGCCATCGGCGTCGAACAACGGAATGTAATTTTCGATGAACAGCTGCTCAGGCGGGGTCACGAACTTTTGCTCTTCGCGTGCCCGCTCGAAGTCGTGGTAGCTGGCCGAGACCCGCATCTTGTACTCGAAGGCGCGGTCCAGGTCGTCGTCGCCTTCGATCAACTTGCCGATCAGTGCCGGGTTGGTCGACCAGATCACCGTGCGGTCCGGCGCATAGATATTGGCCAGCAGCATGTCCGGCAGGTGGGCGATATGGTCGAGAAACTCGCCCCTAGCCTTGCGCCGGGCATCGGGGTCGACATCCGGCAGCGCCGTGCGATCGGTACGCGGGTCCAGCAATTCGCCCATGGTGCGCACATTGGGGATCGACACATGGCGCACTTCAGCATCAGCGATAGAGGTGATGAACTGAGCGGACAACAGCGCATCGCGCTCGACGCTTTCATCGATGATGAAACGGCTGGAGATCAGCCCCAGCCCGACCGCCACCGAGAGAATGATGGCCAGGCTGACCCAGGCATACCAGCGCAGCAGGTTGAACGGCTTGCGTGGGGCTGTCGCCTCGGTACCGGCAGGCACTCCAAGGGCGTCGGAACGAGGGGCGATGTCCATGGCGGACTCCACAGCTGGGCACCTTTGAAGGTTATAGCCCAGAGTTGGGGGAACCATGGTTCTAAATTGATGTCATCCGCCGAAGGGTGGCCGCCGCGCTGCTCGGCCACGTCGCGCGCCTACAGCGGCGAGTCGTCCGCCAGCCCTTGCAGCTTGCGGTAATCGCGCAGCACGTTGGGCACGTAGCGGCGGGTTTCGGCGTACGGTGGCACTGCACCCCGGCGCAGCACCGCGTCGGGGCCGGCGTTATAGGCGGCCACGGCGAGGGTGATGTCATTGTCAAACAAGGTCAGCATGCGTTTCAGGTAGCGTGCCCCACCCTGCACATTGTCCTCAGGGTCCAGGGCGTTCTCCACGCCCATCTCCCGCGCGGTTTCGGGCATCAGTTGCATCAGCCCCACCGCGCCCGCCGGCGAGCGGGCCTTGGGGTTGTAGCCGGACTCTGCCTTGATCAGCGCATGCAGCAGTGCTTGCGGCACGTTGTGGGCCAACGCTGCAGCGGCCACCAGCTCGGCATAGGGCCGCCCGGTGATCATTTGCGCACCAGCAGCCCCCGCCTGGGCCAGCGGTTCGCTGATCACCCGCTGATACTGGCGCCCGGGCCGATGGACGTTGGTCAGTACGTAGCCGCCCTTGGCATCGATGGAGATGTACACATCGGCCTGGGCGGCACCCGCCGCCAGCCAGATCAAACCCAGGATAAGTCCACGCATGTCGGTCGCCTCTTCGTCGTGGCCCCCGATGTGGGGGAAATGCCCCGGAAAACCCGAGGTTGCAGACCACGACGCAAGCACTGTGCCGCTTCCTGCACCGCATGGCGCAAGGCCCCGAGGCAGACGTGCACGGCTGTTGCATGGTGCCTGCCACAGCATGTTCCTACGCAGCGGAGGGCATCACCATGCAGCGCAGATCCAACCCCCAACGTGGCTTCACCCTGCTCGAACTCCTCGTGGTGCTGGTTGTGCTCGGGCTGCTGGCCGGCATCGTCGCGCCCAAGTACTTCAGCCAACTTGGCCGCTCGGAGGTCAAGGTGGCGCGGGCGCAGATCGAGGGTTTGAGCAAAGCCTTGGACCTCTATCGCCTGGAAGTCGGGCATTACCCCAACAGTGAACAAGGCTTGCAGGCACTGGTCATCGCCCCTAGCGGCGAGGCCCGCTGGACCGGCCCGTACCTGCAGAAGGCCGTGCCGCAAGACCCGTGGGGCCGCGCCTACATCTACCGGCAACCCGGTGAGAACGGCGGCGAGTACGATCTGCTGTCGATGGGCAAGGACGGCCAGCCCGGTGGCGACGGTGAGAACGCCGAAATCACCAGCTGGCAATAAGGAGCTCGGCCATGCGCTACAGCCTCAAGGCCCTGGGCAGACAGGGCGTGGTGCAATTGCAGATCGACGCCGAAGATGCCGACCAGGCGCGCCGCCAAGTCGAGGACCAAGGCTTGCGGGTGGTCAGCGTGAAGGGCCAGGGCAGTGCCTTGCGCGGCATGGCCTGGCGCCGCGAGGCGAGCTTTGACCTGGTGTTGTTCAGCCAGGAGCTGTCGACCCTGCTCAACGCTGGCTTGCCATTGATCGATGCCCTGGAAAGCCTGGCGGAAAAAGCCCCCGCTGCGGCCTCGCGCAAGGTGCTCGGCGAACTGGTACGCCAGCTGTACGAGGGGCACTCGCTGTCTCAGGCGCTTGGCCGCCAGCCCAGGATATTCCCGGCCCTGTACGTGGCGCTGGTGCAGTCCAGCGAGCGCACCGGCGCCCTCGGCGACGCCCTCGGCCGCTATATCGCCTACCGGCAACGCTTGGACCTGGTGCGGCAGAAACTGGTGGGGGCGTCGGTTTACCCACTGCTGTTGTTGCTGGTCGGTGGTGGCGTGGTGCTGTTTTTGCTCGGCTACGTGGTGCCGCGCTTCAGCCAGGTGTTCGAAGGCATGGGTACCGAGCTGCCGTGGCTGTCACGCCTGCTGATGCAGATCGGGTTGTTCTTGCATGCCCAGCAACTGCCGCTGGCGCTGGGCAGCGTGGCGGGCATCACCGCCCTGGTACTGCTGCGCCGCCACCCGCGGGTACGGCGCTGGGCAGCGCGCCAGCTCAGGCGCATGCCAGCGCTGCACCAGCGGCTGATGATGTACGAGCTGGCGCGCTTCTACCGCTCGCTGGGCATCCTCCTGCAAGGCGGTATTCCTATCCTCACAGCCATGGGCATGGCCCGCGGGCTGCTGGGTAGCGCCGCCGCGCAGGGCCTTGAACAGGCCAGCCAGCGTGTGGCCGAGGGGTTGCCGCTGTCCGACGCGCTGGAAGTTGGGCAACTGGTGACGCCGGTGTCGCTGCGTCTGCTGCGCGCCGGTGAGCAGTCGGGCAACCTTGGCGAGATGCTGGAGCGTTGCGCCGACTTTCACGACCAGGAGATTGGCCGCTGGGTGGAATGGTTCGTGAAGCTGTTCGAGCCGCTGCTGATGACGTTCATTGGCCTGTTGATCGGCTTTATCGTGATCCTGATGTACATGCCGATCTTCGAACTGGCCTCGAGCATTCACTGAAGGCTAAGGCCGAGGCTTTCGCGCAATGTCGTGCCTTCGTACGCGGTGCGGTAGACGCCACGTGCCTGCAGCAATGGCACCACTTCTTCGGTGAAACGGCGGAACTGGCCTGGATGGCCAATGTAGATATTGAAGCCATCCAGCGCCCGCGCCTCGAACCACTCGGTCATTTTTGCCGCCACCGTTTCGGCGGAGCCGACGAATGCCCCCGGGCGTAGCTGGCGGCCGAACTCCACCGCCTGGCGCAAGCTGAAGCCCTGCGCCCGCGCCTGGTCGGCAATGCGCTTGGCATTGGTGAAGAAGCTGCTGCGGGCATGCTCCAGGCTCTCTTGAGGGAACGGCGCATCGAGGTCGTACTGGGTGAAATCGTGCCACCCGAAATTGCGCCCGAACTCCTTGAGTGCCAGTTCGAAGCTGTGGTCCTGCTGGTGGTAATGGCGCTCGATCTCACGGGCGTGAGCATCGGTGTCGCCCACGTAGATTTCCGCACCTGGCAGTACCAGCATCTGCTCCGGGTCTCGACCCAGGCGCGCGGCACGCTCCTTGACGTCACGATAGAAGGCCTGGCCCTGCTCGATGCTGGCCGCGTGGGTGAAGATCACATCGGCGGTGGCGGCCCCCAAGTCGCGGCCCTGCTGCGAGTCGCCAGCTTGGAAGATTACCGGTTGGCCCTGGGGCGAACGCTGGATGTTCAAGGGCCCCACCACCGAGAAGTGTTCGCCCTTGTGGTTGAGCGCATGCAGCTTCGAGGGGTCGAGAAACTGGCCCGTGGCGCGATCGCGCGGGAAGGCGCCGTTCTCATAGGAATGCCACAAGCCCTGCACCACCTGCACGTGTTCCTCGGCGCGGGCGTAGCGGGTGTCGTAGTCGTAATGCTCGTCACGGCCATAGTTACCCGCGGTGCCGGCATCGCCGCTGGTCACCACGTTCCAGCCAGCGCGGCCTTTGCTGATCAGGTCCAGCGAAGCAAGGCGACGGGCGACGTTATAGGGCTCGTTGTAGGAGGTGGTCAGGGTACCGACCAGCCCGATATGCCGGGTGGTGACGGCCAGGGCCGAGAGCAGGGTCAGCGGCTCCAGGCGGTTGAGGTAATGCGAGGGTGAGCCGGGGGTGATGTATTGGCTGTCGACGATGAATATCAGGTCGAATAGCGCAGCCTCGGCCTGGCGGGCGATGTCGATGTACCAGTCGATGTTGACACTGGCATCGGCCGGCAGCTCGGGGTCGAGCCAGAGGTTATGGCGGCCAGGGCCGCCGCAGCCCATGGTCAGGGCGCCGAGTTTGATTTTGCGGGTGGTCATGGGGAGTCCTCTGAAGTGATGGGGCTGTACCGGCCTCTTCGCGGGCAAGCCCGCTCCCACAGGGACCTGCGCCGATTCTGAAGGTGGCGCTTTTCCTGTGGGAGCGGGCTTGCCCCCGAAGAGGCCGGCACAGTCAAACTCAATGGTCGTTGGCCAGCGCCGCAGCAAATGAGGTATCGAACAGGCTCGCTGCCGGGTAGGCCTTGATCAGCCCAAGCCCGGCAAAGAAGTCCACTGTCTTCTGCGCATCGACAATCACCTGGGGGGTGAGTGGCGCCACGTCGGTGCGCGCGCGGGCGAACCAGGCCCGGGCAATGTCACGGTCGGCGCGGGTGCGCTTGGCCCAGGCGTCGGCATAGGCCTCGGTGTTGGCTGGATTGCTCAATGTCCAATCACGGGCCTTCTTCAAACGCTGCAGAAAATCAGTGATCTGCGCACGCTTGGCGTCGACGGCCTTGGCATTGGCCACCACAAAGCTCTGGGCCGGAATCAAGCCTTCGGCTGTGGCCAGCACCCTGGCGCCTTGGCGCTCCTGTTGGGTGACATAGGGCTCCCAAGTCGCGATCACGTCCACCGAACCGCCATCCAGGGCGTGCGAGGCATCCAGCGCGCTGAGGTAGCGCAGCTCCAGGGCATCGCGAGGCACGCCGGCCCTGTCCAGGGCGCTGAACAGCAGTTGCTGGCTCCACGAGCCTTTCCACAGGGCCGCGCGTTTGCCGCGCAGGTCTTCAAGGCTGTGAATGTTCGAATCCTTGCGCGCCAGGATGGCGACCCCGTCGAGGTTCTGCCGGCTCACCGCAATCACCTTGATCGGTGCCCCCAAGGCACCGAGAAACAGCGGCGGCGCATCGCCCAGCAGGCCAATGTCGAGGCTGCCGACATTCAAGGCTTCAGCCACCGGGGAGCCTGCGGTGAACTGCTTCCATTCCAGGGTATAGGGCACGTCATCGAGCACGCCAGCGGCTTCCATCACCGCACGGGCATTGAAGCTTTGGTCGCCGACCACCAGGGTCTGCGCGGCGGCGGCCAGGCTCAGTGAGGTGGCCAGCACACCGGCGGCCAGTTGCTTGAGGTATCGCACGTTCGTCTCCAGGGCCAATAAAGGCGCAACTAGGTAGTCGATCCGCCCGTGCGGTCTCGCTTTGATAAATGACAGTGGTATGCGCTTTGAATCTAACCAGCGCCTTGCTTATAAGTTATCGATGTATAGAGCCTGTGGGAAATTCGTTCTAGGCATAACCTAATGCCTCCGGCGGTGACCTATTTCAAAACAGATAGGCGAGCCTGTAAATGCATATTTTGCATATTAGCTTATGATTAATTTTACTTTGGTGAATATTCAGCGAGTTTGCTAGGGTTAACCGAAACCGTCAGCCGAGCCTGAACCATGAGCCAACCCCTGCGCCTGGAGCGCCTGCGACACTTCATCGGTGCGCTTTCGGAGCTGCTCGACCGAGCCCCCGACGAAGCCACCCTCCTCGACCAAGGCCAAGGCCTGCTGCGCAGCCTGGTCGCCCATGACGACTGGTTACCCGAAGCCCTCGCCCAACCGGACCCAAGCCGTTACCAGCAATACCTGCTGCATTGCGACTCGCGCCAACGCTTCTCTGTCGTCAGCTTCGTCTGGGGGCCAGGGCAGCAGACGCCGATTCACGATCACCGAGTCTGGGGGCTGATCGGCATGCTGCGCGGCGCTGAATATTCGCAAGGTTTCGCCCGCAGCGAGCACGGTGCGTTGCTGCCGGCCGGTGCGCCGGTGCGGATCGACCCTGGCCATGTCGAAGCGGTTTCGCCGCGTATCGGCGACATTCACCAGGTCAGTAACGCCTTCGACGACCAGGTGTCGATCAGCATCCACGTCTACGGCGCCAACATCGGCGCGGTCAGCCGGGCGGTGTACCTGGCCGACGGCACTGAAAAACCCTTCATCTCCGGCTACTCCAATACCCTCCTGCCCAACATCTGGGACCTGTCCAAAGAGAATCCAGCCCCATGAGTACTGTCGCCACCCGTTCCTTCCATGACATTCGCCGGGCCTTGCTGGCCCATGAAGAGCTGGCGTTGATCGATGTTCGCGAGGAAGACCCGTTCGCCCAGGAACACCCGCTGTTTGCCGCCAACATCCCGCTGTCGAAGCTGGAGCTGGAAGTCTTCGCCCGGGTACCGCGGCGTGACACCGCCATCACCCTGTATGACGACGGTGAAGGGCTGGCTACGCTGGCTGCCGCGCGTTTGTCGGCGTTGGGTTACAGCGATGTGGCACTGCTCGAGGGCGGCCTGGCTGGCTGGCGCGCGGCTGGCGGCGAGTTGTTCCGTGACGTCAACGTGCCAAGCAAGGCCTTTGGCGAACTGGTCGAAAGCGAGCGGCACACGCCGTCGCTGGCGGCCGAGCAGGTGCAGGCATTGCTCGATGCCAAGGCCGATGTGGTGGTGCTCGACGCCCGTCGTTTCGACGAGTACCAGACCATGAGCATCCCCGGCGGCATCAGTGTGCCGGGGGCCGAACTGGTATTGCGCGTGGCCGAGCTCGCGCCGAACCCCGCCACCCAGGTAATCGTCAACTGCGCGGGGCGTACCCGCAGCATCATCGGCACCCAATCACTGGTCAACGCCGGCATCCCCAACCCGGTGGCGGCACTGCGCAATGGCACCATCGGCTGGACGCTTGCCGGCCAGCAACTGGCTCACGGCCAGCAACGCAGCTTTGCCCCCGTTAGCGACACCACCCGCGCCAGCGCCGCCGACCGTGCCCGCGCCGTGGCCGACCGTGCCGCAGTCGCGCGGCTGACTTGCGAAGGCCTGGCGGCCTGGCAGGCCGAGCCCCACCGCACCACCTACCTGTTCGATGTGCGTACCCCTGAAGAGTTTGCCCAAGGCCACCTGCCGGCCAGCCGCTCGGTCCCCGGCGGGCAACTGGTGCAAGAGACCGACCATGTCGCCAGCGTGCGCGGCGCCCGCATCGTGCTGGTGGATGACGACGGTGTGCGGGCCAACATGAGTGCCTCGTGGCTGGCCCAGATGGGTTGGCAGGTCGCCGTGCTGGACGGCCTGTCGGCAGCGGATTTCAGCGAGTCCGGCGATTGGCAGGCGCCATTGCCGGAACAGCCCCAGGTGAACGAGATCGACGTCGACCAGTTGCACACCTGGCTGCAAGCGCCAGGCACGGTGCTGCTGGACTTCACCACCAGCGCCAACTACGTCAAACGCCACATCCCGGGTGCCCATTGGGCGATCCGAGCGCAGTTGCCGCAGGTGCTGGAGCAACTGCCGGTTGCCGAACGCTACGTGCTCACCTGCGGCAGCAGCTTGCTGGCGCGCTTTGCGGCGGTCGACTTGCAGGCCCTGACACACACCCCGGTGTATGTGCTGGAGGGCGGCACTGCGCGCTGGATTGCTGCGGGCTTACCGCTGGAAAGTGGCGAAACGCACCTGGCAGTGGCGCGCAGCGACCGCTACCGCCGGCCCTATGAAGGCACCGACAACCCGCGTGAAGCCATGCAAGGGTATCTGGACTGGGAGTTCGGCCTGATCGCCCAGCTTGAACGCGACGGTACGCATGGTTTTCGTGTTTTAAGGTGAGAGAAACGGGGCTGCCGCGCGGCAGCTCCAAGTTCATATCAAACACCAGTTACAGCAAATCTTAAAGAGCCCACATAGATTCAATCTTAATTATTACCTACGTGGATCCCGTAGCGCACCAAATCCACCATCAAGTAAATAACTGAGTGATCCCTCCATAGTCACACCATTATTACGAACTCCAGAAGCTAACGAATAGATAGCGTGAAGCACGTCATTCGATCGCCCGCCATAATTAGTTGCCACTTTGTACGGCTCCACACCTTGGTAAGCATTATCAAGAGCTTGCTGTAGTGTTTGATCGGCATAGGCTGGGTCCATCATCCACTTATTCCACTGAATCTTACCATTGGTTGCCCGCGCAAACCCTTCTTCGTGACCCCATTGACGTCCCTCGTCAAGACCAGTTGCACGTCCCTCGGCAAGACCAGTTGCACGTCCCTCGGCAAGACCAGTTGCACGTCCCTCGGCAAGACCATTTGCATGTCCCTCGGCAAGACCATTTGCATATCCCTCGGCAAGACCATCTGCACGTCCCTCGGCAAGACCATTTGCATGCCCATCCGTCTTCCCTTTATCGTATGTTTTAACTTTACTGGAAAGACCGGTGAGGCGTGTCAGATTTTTCCTCAGCCATCGCCACCTTCCCGATGGATCACTATAATTAACAGGATCGCTCCCACAGTACACGTAAGCGTTAATTCCGCCCTTACCAAAAGGACTGAATGCATCAGCACTACAAAACCTCATGAGCATAGGATTATATGCACGGTATCCGTTCCCCAAAAAATAGATGCCATTGAGCTGACAGTACTGACCGGTAAACCCTAACAACGTACGTGGCGTGGCTGACCCGTGTAAAAATCCAAAAGCTGTATAACTTTTCGATTTCTCTTGTCGATTTGACTGAATGGTATTGAGAGCGTCAACACCATATAAACCAGCAGCGACAGCGGCATCTTTATGACCAACCTCCGCCAGCGGCATGTAACCACCATACAATAACGAAATACTTTCAGCATCCTTTATGCTCGTAACAAGCTTATTACGCCGATAGAAGTACAGATGATCATTTGACCTATCCATCACACACCTCTTCTCATTTGTTGTATGTGGCAATTTTTATATACACTGCGCGAAAAACCAACCAAAATAGGGGGCAATAGCTACGACACCGGGTGCCCAATAAGTAAAAATCGTTGAACTGTCGGCATTCACCGTCAAACCCCAACAAAAAACAGGCATGATCATTCGGCGAGCCATTCCCAAACGGTCTATAGCTAAACTTACGTGAGCCATGTTGTGAGCTACTCATGGTGCAACCCTGGCCGATTGACTGGTAGGCCCTAGCTTCGCCGAATACAAAATCGGAACACAACTGTTAGAAATGCTAGTTTCCTATTCAAGCGTCACCCGCTCATCAGTGATGCACTAAGTAGGCTCCGGCAGGAAGAAGCTTTTGCAGCTTCTTGCATTTGCCCGGCGGGGGTTGGTGCCCAGGTGGGCGATCGGGGTACCAGATTCGGCATTTGCCTGGCGGCGGTCTGTGGCCCCGCGGTACCTCGAAGGCAGTTTCGTCCATGGGGTATTCAGGCATGCCCACGCGCTGCTGACCGGCAACGCCCTGGCGTTGCTGGGCAGCAGCCAGGGAGACTGATCGCGCGGGCTCCGGGCTGGCCTCTGCGGGTATTACTTGAACGGCCGACGCCTTTACAGCACCCGGCGGCGTACCCGAAATCCGGGCTTGGTTCGCCGCCTCGATCAATTGCAGATTGCGATTGCGCAAGGCCACGTTGCGTCCAACCCGCAGGTTGGAGCGCGCCGCCAACACTTCAGCCTGTTCGTATTGCCCCTGCTGCAGGCGCAGCACACCCAGGTAGTGCAGCGTGGCGGGGTTGTTCGGCTGGATTTGCAGCGCCCGCTCCAGCGTGGCGGCAGCCTGGTCCAGTTTGCCTTCTGCGTATTGTCTGGAGGCTGTTTCGATCAGCAGGGTCGAGGCCGTGTTACTGCTTGCAGGCGCCGTGCGCTCGCCGGCGGTGATGGAATCGCACGCGGTGATGCTGAACAACAGGGTTAAGGCCGACAGCATACGCTTGCTTGACATGAGGAACGCACTCGACGGGTCCAGGTGGGCCTGGTTCGAAAGAAGACGCTATCGACCTGAACATGCCATCGAAGTTCCCATCAACCGCCAGGCCATTGCTTCACCGCCCACTAGCCGCTAGAGTCCGCCCTAGGGCGTTCGCTGCGCCTGCGGTCCGCGCGAAGGGGTGCCCAAGCCACGCTTCATCTCATTTTCATTCCAGCTCCCGGCTTGTCGGCGGACCGAGCCCCAAAGGAGTTGGCATGCCCGCCATCCATGCTTCCCGTCATCACGGCCTGCTCGATCTGGCCGACCTGCGCAAACGCGCCAAACGCTTGCTGAAAGCGCTAAACAACGGCGAGGCCGAGGACGCGCGCGCCCAACTGCGCCTACTCGGCCTGACTGGCCCGCATTACAGGCTCGCTGACACCCAGTGGCTGCTGGCCCGCGAAGCGGGTTTTGCCAGTTGGCCAAAGCTCAAGGCGCATGCTGACGCTGTCGCCTTTGCAGCGCGCCACCCAAACTTTACCGCCGATGGCGAGGCCACCATGCAGCACTGGCGCTGCGGCAATGACATCGCCCATAGCTTGCGCACAGTGGGCTTTAACGGCGCGTTTCACATGTTCGACGACCCGATGGTCATGGGGCCGGTGCCGGCACTGCCAGAAGATGAGTACTGGCCCGTGCGTGCCGCGTATACGCAACAGGCGTTCAACCTTGGCGCGCAGGACGTCGAGCAGCGCCAGGCTAGGCAGCGCGCAGCACTGGCACAGTTGAACGCTGATAGTGAAGTTGTGCTCTGGTGCGAAGGGGATGCTTACGATCAGCTATTTCTGATCCGAGTTCTGGCAAGCCTGCCCTGCCTGCCGCGGCGGCTCGAGCTGATCGAAATTACCGAGGTGCCCGGCGTCGAGCGCTTCATCGGCATCGGCCAACTCGCCCCCGACCTGCTTGCCTGGCTTTGGCCACAACGGCGGCCTTTGGGCCCAGACGCCATAGCGTTAGCGAAGCAGGCTTGGGCTGCCTATACCGCACCAGACCCACGCGCCTGGGCTGCCCTTGCGGTTCAGAAGCACCCGTCTTTACCCCAATTAAGCGCAGCACTTGCACGCCAGTTGCAGGAACTGCCAGGGGCAAAGGATGGCCTGAGCCTCACAGAGCGCTTGCTGTTACGCATCCTCGCGCAAAAGGGTGAGCTCCCGGCCGGCCGAGTGTTTGCACAGCTGATGATGCACGATGAACCATTGCCTTACCTGGGCGACCTGATGTTCCACGTGCTGCTGCAACCGCTGATCCATGCACCGCACCCGCTGTTGCTGGAAGGCTCAGGAGAGGGCTGGGCGCAACGGCCCTTGAGGCTGACTGCACTGGGCGAAAGCGTTCTCGACGGGCAGGCCAATTGGCTGGATCAGGCGCCTCCTCCGCGCTGGGTTGGCGGTGTACTTATCGACGCTGAGCAAGCGCCTTGGGTAGTCAGCGAGCGAGGCGAAGTCTGGCAACGCCATTAGGGAAATGCTGCTGGCGCTTGATCTCAAAGGGACTCAACCTTTTCAAGCGCCAGCACTTACCCGCCGCATCACCATGCCCACCAGCACCACATTGACCAGTGCCAGCAGGCACAAGGTCACCAATACCCCCATTGAGCCAAAGTGCTCAAACAGATATCCACCCACCAGCGGCGTCAAGGCCTGGCCGATCAGCGAAGGCCGCGACATGCGCCCCATCAGCAGCACATACTGCGCGGGCGGCATCATTGCCAACGGCAACAGCCCGCGCACGATCGCCCGCAAGCCGTTACCGCAGCCGAATACCAGCAGGCCCACGGCCGTGGCCGCCGGCACCAGCGTCACCAGCAGCAAGCCCACCAGCACCAGGCTTACCCAGGCCAGCGCCGTCCAGATTGGGTGGCGCTTGCCCGCCAGAATCTGCAGCACCCGCGAGGCCACCTGGCTGGGGCCGAGCATCGCCGCCAGGCCGATCGCCACCGGCAGCGAATGCCCAAGGCCCTGGAGCACGGCGACCAACTGCACGGCAATCGCCGTCATGATGATCGCGCCAATGGCGAACATGCCGGTCAACAGCAGGTAGAGCTGGCGATCTACCCCGACTGCAGCGCTGTTCTGCTGCGCCTTGCGCACCTCGACCTGCCCGCCTGGCGGCAATACACGCCAATACAACGGGGCTACCACCAGTAGCAGCACAACCGCATAACACACGCAGGTCGTGCGCCAGCCCAGGTGCTCGATGGCCAAGGCCACGGTCGGCCACGACAGGGTCGAGGCAAAGCCGGCAATCAGGGTGATGCCAGTGATAGCCTTGCCAGCGCCCTCGCCATACAGGCCGCCCAGGGTCGAGAACAAGGCCTCGTACAGCCCCATGGCCATGCCCACACCGATCACCGCCCAAGCCAGCAGGAACACCAACAGGCTGTGGCTGGCAGCCATGATCAGCAGGCCCACTGCAACCACCGCACCACTGGCCGCCATTTGCGGGCGGCCGCCGTAGCGGGCGACCAGGCGGCTGGACAACGGGGCGCACAGCGCCGAGACCATCAGGCTCAGCGACAACGCGCCGTACACCCACTGGCTGGGCCAGCCAGTGTCACGGCTGATCGGGTCGGCCATCACGGCCATGAGGAAGAACGAACCGCCCCAGACCAGGATTTGCAGGATGCCCAGGCAGACGATGCCGAGGGGCCTGGGGAATTGGGGGGTGCTTTTCACTACGAGGCCTTGAGTCACATGCGTGGGTGTCTGCACCGGCCCTTTCGCGGGACAAGCCCGCTCCCACAGGAATCTCAGCGACGCTGACAGCAGCATATGACCTGTGGGAGCGGGCTTGCCCCGCGAAAGGGCCAGCACAGGCACCCTACCATGCCCACCATCGATGAAATATCCCGACATATCATTCAGCGTGATAATAACCTTCGCCCCGTTCGATTCGTGCCTCACGCGCAAGACACTCACACTCCGCCCACTACTAATACATTGGCGGAGTTCTCCATGGAACAATCACTCAAACCCTTGCGCTTTCCACTCGCTGCCCTGGCAGTCGTAGTGCTCAGCGCTTGCGGTCGAACCCCCGACGCCGTGCAGGCGCCCGCCGCGCCCAAGGTCAGCGTGGCCAAGGTGATCGAGCAGCCGATCAACGAATGGGACGAGTTCACCGGCCGCCTCGAAGCCCCGGAAACCGTCGAAGTGCGGCCACGGGTCTCGGGCCAGATCGACCTGGTTGGTTTCACCGAGGGCGCGCAGGTCAAGAAAGGCGACCTGCTGTTCCAGATCGACCCACGCCCGTTCCAGGCAGAGGTCCGCCGCCTCGAAGCCCAACTGCAGCAAGCCAAGGCCACGGCCATCCGCAGCGCCAACGAAGCCCGCCGCGGCGAGCGCCTGCGTGACAGCAACGCGATCTCCGCCGAGCTTGCCGAGTCGCGCAGCAGCGCCGCCGCTGAAGCCCGCGCCGGGGTCGATGCCATCCAGGCCCAACTCGACCTGGCCCGCCTGAACCTGAGCTTCACCCGCGTGACCGCGCCCATCAGCGGCCGGGTCAGCCGTGCCCAGTTCACTGCCGGCAACATCGTCACCGCCGATGTCACCCCGCTGACCAGCGTGGTCTCCACCGACAAGGTCTACGCCTATTTCGACGCCGACGAGCGCGTGTACCTCAAGTACACCCAGCTGGCGCGTGAAGGCCAGCGCGGCCAGGCCACCCCGGTGTACCTCGGCCTGACCAACGAAACCGGCAACCCGCACCTGGGCCAGATGAACTTCGTCGACAACCAAGTTAACCCGCGCACCGGCACCATCCGTGGCCGCGCCGTGTTCGACAACCGCGACGGCCAGTTCACCCCTGGCCTGTATGCCCGCCTGAAGCTGGTCGGCAGCGCCCAGTACGACGCCGTGCTGATCAACGACGAAGCCGTCGGCACCGACCTTGGCAAGAAGTTCGTGCTGGTGATGGACAAGGACAACAAAGCCGCCTACCGCGCGGTAGAGCTGGGGCCGAAGCTAGAAGGCCTGCGCATCGTGCGCAGCGGCCTGGCCAAGGACGACCGCATCGTGGTCAGGGGCCTGCAGCGTGTGCGCCCAGGCTCCGCGGTAACCCCGGAAGACACCCCGATGGCCAGCGAGCAGACCCTCGCCGCCCTCGCCCAACAGCGCCAGGCCCTGGAGGCCAGCAACCCGGCGCCGAAGGTAGCGGGCGCCACTGTAAAAGTCGCCAGCGCCCAAGCGCCACGCGGTTAAGGGACCACACCGATGAACTTCTCGAAATTCTTCATCACCCGGCCGATCTTTGCGGCGGTACTGTCGCTGGTACTGCTGATCGCAGGGTCGATCTCGCTGTTCCAGTTGCCGATCAGCGAATACCCCGAGGTGGTGCCACCTACAGTAGTGGTGCGTGCCAACTTCCCGGGCGCCAACCCCAAGGTGATCGGTGAAACGGTCGCCGCGCCGCTGGAGCAGGCCATCACCGGCGTGGAGAACATGCTGTATATGTCTTCCCAGTCCACCGCCGATGGCAAGCTGACACTGACCATCACCTTCGCCCTGGGCACTGACCTGGACAACGCGCAGGTGCAGGTCCAGAACCGTGTCACCCGTACCCAGCCCAAGCTGCCGGAAGAAGTGACGCGCATTGGTATCACCGTCGACAAGGCCTCGCCCGACCTGACCATGGTCGTGCACCTGACGTCGCCGGACAACCGCTACGACATGCTCTACCTGTCCAACTACGCCATCCTCAACATCAAGGACGAGTTGGCGCGCCTGGGCGGCGTGGGTGATGTGCAGCTGTTCGGCATGGGCGACTACTCGCTGCGCGTGTGGCTCGACCCGAACAAGACCGCTTCGCGCAACCTGACTGCCAGCGACGTCGTCGCGGCCATCCGTGAGCAGAACCGCCAGGTTGCGGCCGGCCAGTTGGGCGCCCCGCCCGCCCCCGGATCCACCAGCTTCCAGCTGTCGATCAACACCCAAGGCCGCCTGGTCAATGAGGAAGAGTTCGAGAACATCATCATCCGTGCCGGTGCCGATGGCGAAATCACCCGCCTGAAAGACATCGCCCGGGTCGAACTGGGCTCCAGCCAGTACGCCCTGCGCTCGCTGCTGAACAACCAGCCGGCGGTGGCGATCCCGATCTTCCAGCGCCCAGGCTCCAACGCCATCGACATCTCCGACGAAGTGCGGGCGAAAATGGCCGAGCTGAAGAAGGACTTCCCTGAGGGGATGGACTACAGCATCGTCTATGACCCGACCGTATTCGTCCGTGGTTCGATCGAAGCGGTAGTGCACACGCTGTTCGAAGCGCTGATCCTGGTCGTGCTGGTCGTGATCCTGTTCCTGCAGACCTGGCGCGCCTCGATCATTCCGCTGCTGGCCGTGCCGGTGTCGCTGATCGGTACCTTTGCCGTGATGCACCTGTTCGGCTTCTCGCTCAATGCCTTGTCGCTGTTCGGGCTGGTATTGGCCATCGGTATCGTGGTGGACGACGCCATCGTCGTGGTGGAGAACGTCGAGCGTAATATCGGGCTTGGCCTGAAACCGCTGGAAGCCACGCAAAAGGCCATGAGCGAAGTGACCGGGCCGATCATCGCCACCGCATTGGTGCTGTGCGCCGTGTTCGTACCTGCGGCGTTCATTTCCGGGCTTACCGGACAGTTCTACAAGCAATTTGCCCTGACCATCGCCATCTCGACCGTGATCTCGGCATTCAACTCGCTGACCTTGTCGCCAGCCTTGGCGGCTGTGCTGCTCAAAGACCACCACGCGCCCAAGGACCGTTTCTCGCGGTTGCTGGAAAAGCTGCTGGGCAGCTGGCTGTTCGCGCCGTTCAACCGGTTCTTCGACCGTGCCAGCCACAGCTATGTTGGCGGAGTGCGCCGGGTCATCCGCTCCAGCGGCATCGCCCTGTTCGTTTACGCCGGCCTGATGGGCCTGACCTACCTGGGCTTCTCGTCCACCCCGACCGGTTTCGTACCGGCCCAGGACAAGCAGTACCTGGTCGCCTTCGCCCAGCTGCCGGACGCCGCCAGCCTCGACCGCACCGAGGCGGTGATCAAGCGCATGAGCGAAATCGCCCTGAAGCAACCGGGTGTTGCCGACTCGGTGGCCTTCCCAGGCCTGTCGATCAACGGTTTCACCAACAGCCCGAACAGCGGCATCGTGTTCACCCCGCTCAAGCCATTCGACGAGCGTAAAGACCCGAGCCAGTCGGCAGCCGCCATCGCCGCCGCGCTGAATGCCCAGTTCGCCGACATCCAAGACGCCTACATCGCGATCTTCCCGCCTCCGCCGGTTCAAGGCCTGGGCACTATCGGCGGCTTCCGCCTGCAGATCGAGGACCGCGGCAACCTGGGCTACGAAGCGCTGTACAAAGAAACCCAGAACATCATCGCCAAGAGCCACAACGTGCCGGAGCTGGCTGGCCTGTTCACCAGCTACCAGGTCAACGTGCCTCAGGTCGATGCAGCCATCGACCGCGAAAAGGCCAAGACCCACGGCGTGGCGATCAATGACATCTTCGACACCCTGCAGGTCTACCTGGGCTCGCTGTACACCAACGACTTCAACCGCTTTGGCCGTACCTACCAGGTCAACGTTCAGGCAGAACAACAGTTCCGTCTCGACGCCGAGCAGATTGGCCAGTTGAAGGTGCGCAACAACCTGGGCGAGATGATCCCGCTGGCGACCTTCCTCAAGGTCAGCGACACCTCCGGGCCTGACCGCGTCATGCACTACAACGGCTTCATCACTGCCGAAATCAACGGCGCGGCGGCACCGGGCTACAGCTCTGGCCAGGCCGAGGCAGCCATTGAAAAACTGCTCAAGGAAGAGCTGCCCAACGGCATGACCTTCGAGTGGACCGACCTGACCTACCAGCAGATCCTCTCGGGCAACACCGCGCTGTTCGTCTTCCCGCTCTGCGTGCTGCTGGCCTTCCTGGTGCTGGCCGCCCAGTACGAAAGCTGGAGCCTGCCGCTGGCGGTGATCCTGATCGTGCCGATGACCCTGCTGTCGGCCATTACCGGGGTGATCATCTCGGGTGGCGACAACAACATCTTCACCCAGATCGGCTTGATCGTACTGGTGGGCCTGGCGTGCAAGAACGCGATCCTGATCGTCGAGTTCGCCAAGGATGAACAGGCCAAGGGCCTCGACCCGCTGGCTGCGGTACTGGAAGCCTGCCGACTGCGCCTGCGGCCGATCCTGATGACCTCGATCGCCTTCATCATGGGCGTGGTACCGCTGGTGTTCTCCTCCGGTGCCGGCTCGGAAATGCGCCACGCCATGGGTGTCGCGGTGTTCTCGGGGATGATCGGCGTCACTGTATTCGGGCTGTTCCTGACGCCTGTGTTCTTCTTCCTGATCCGCCGTTTCGTCGAACGCCGCCAAGCCCGCAAGGCCGAACGCGTTCAATCGCTGGAGAGCCACGCATGAATATGCTCAAGCCCCTGACCCCGAGCCTGTTGGCCTTGGCCCTGGCGGCCTGTGCGGTGGGCCCGGACTACAAGACGCCGACCACCGAGCCTGCCCATTTCGACACTGAAATGCAGGCCAAGGCCTACGACCGCAGCCGCTTCGAAAGCATCTGGTGGAAGCAGTTCGACGACCCGGTGCTGAACCAACTGGTGCAAGCCTCGCTCGACGGCAACCGTGACCTTCGCGTGGCCTTTGCCCGGCTGAAGTCGGCCCGTGCGATCCGTGAGGACGCCTCGAACGACCAGTTGCCGGTGGTCACCAGCCGTGCCAGCAGCGAAATCGGCAAAGGCCAGGTCCCCGGCCAGACTGAGCAGCGGGTTAACAGCGAACGCTACGACCTGGGCCTGGACATGGCCTGGGAGCTTGACCTGTTCGGCCGTATCCAGCGCCAGATCGAAGCCAGCGAAGCCCAGGAAGCCGCTGCCGCAGCCGACTTGCAGCAGTTGCAGGTCAGCCTGATCGCCGAACTGGTCGACGCCTACGGCCAACTGCGTGGCGCGCAATTGCGCGAGAACATCGCCCTGGCCAACCTCAAGACTCAGCAAGAATCGCGCAGCATCACCGAAACCCTGCGCGATGCCGGGGTCGGCAACGAACTCGACGTGGTCCGGGCCGATGCGCGCCTGGCCGGCGTCGAGGCCACCGTGCCGCAACTGCAGGCCGAACAGGCGCGTGCCCGCCATCGCATCGCCACCCTGCTTGGCCAACGCCCGGATGCACTGAGCGTCGACCTGTCGCCCAAGGCCCTGCCGGCGATCGCCAAAGCGCTGCCGGTGGGCGACCCTGGCGAGTTGCTGCGGCGCCGCCCGGATATCCGCAGTGCCGAACGCCAGCTGGCGGCCGCCACGGCCAACGTCGGTGTCGCCACCGCTGACCTGTTCCCGCGGGTCAGCCTCAGTGGCTTCCTCGGCTTTACCGCCGCACGCGGCTCGCAGATCGGGTCTTCGGCAGCCAATGCCTGGGGCCTTGGCCCTAGCATCACCTGGGCGGCCTTCGACCTGGGCAGCGTACGGGCCCGCCTGCGCGGTGCCAAGGCAGACGCCGAAGGCGCCCTGGCCAACTATGAGCAGCAGGTGCTGCTGGCCCTGGAAGAGTCGGCCAATGCCTTCAGCGATTACGACAAGACGCAGCAGCGCCTGCTGTCGCTGATGCGCCAGAGTGACGCCAGCCGCAAGGCTGCGGAGCTGGCGTCGATCCGTTATCGCGAAGGTACGGTGGACTACCTGGTGTTGCTCGACGCTGAACGTGAACGCCTCAGCGCTGAAGATGCCCAAGCCCAAGGTGAGGTCGAGCTGTACCGCGGTATCGTCTCGATCTACAAAGCCTTGGGCGGTGGCTGGCAACCTGAAACGGTGGCCAGCACGCGCTGATAGGCGGTACATCTGCAGCGCCTACAAGATCGAGCGCCGCCCGCGCGGCGCATCGCGAGCAACGCTCGCTCCTACGTTTGTTTCAGGCCAATTATTCCTGGGACAAACGCACGCGACCGTCATGGTGCATGGCGCAATATTGCGTCAAACCCACAAGGCGGTCGCGCGCAAATGGCACAGGCCTCACTGGCCCGAAACAAACGTAGGAGCGAGCGTTGCTCGCGATGCGCCGCGCGGGCGGCGCTCGATCTCAAAGGCAACAAACGTCTCCCGCCTTACCCGCCCCCAAAATCCCCCCAGTTGCATTTGCCCCCTCGCTGCCCCAAGCTCTGCCCTTCCTGCCGCCACGGACCGTCCGATGCCCAGACGCAACCGCTACCTGATCGCCTTGCTGCTGCTGATTCTGGTGTCGGCCATGATCAGCTACCTGCCGCGAGACGACCAGCCGGCCCCGCCTACGCTGCCTGCGCACAGCTACGCCAAGGCCTTGCGCCAGGCCCATGAAGGCTTGCCGGGGGCAGCGCGGGTGCTGTACCAGCAGTTGCAACGTAACGACCTGGCCCCCATCCGCCGTGCGGCCCTGTATGCCGAGCTGCCCAACTACCCCTCACCACAGGCGCTGAAACTCGCGCGCCTGGACCTGGAGCATGCCGACCCGCTGGTACGCCGAGCCGCCATCGCCGGTATCCGCCGCCTGCTCCCCGCCGCGCAACGCAGCCTGGTGCTGGGCCCGTTGCTGGATGATGCGGATCAAAGTGTACGTTTCGCTGCCGTGGACGCCCTGCTGGGCCTCGACCCGGACGCCATAGGCCTGTACTTCGGCCCCTTGCAGGCCGCCCTTGAGCAGTATCAGCAGGCGCTGGAGCTGCAGCCCGAAGACGCCGACGCGCAGGTGCACTTGGCGCGCCTGTACCTGCACGAAAACGACTACACCCAGGCAGCTACGGCCTTGCAACGCGCCCTGCAGGTTGCACCAGGCAATCTGGACGCGCTGGCAACCCAAGTACGCCTGCTAGAGCGCCAGGGCCATCACGACGCCTCCCGCCAAGTGCTGGCCAAGGCTTTGCTGCTGAGCCCTGAGTCGGCCTTTCTGCAATATGAGCTCGGGCTCTGGCTCAATCGCCACGAACAGCGCGAGTACGCCCTGCTGGCCTTATCGCGTGCGGTGGAGTTGGACCCGGACAACGCCGACTACCGCTACTCGCTGGCAATGACCTTGCATGAGCTCGACCAGGTCGACGCTGCGCAAAAGCAGCTGGAAACCGTGCTCAATCGGCAACCGGCCAATCGCCGGGCCCGGCTGTTGCTGATCCAGTACTGGAAAGAGACCGGCCAACTGCAGAACGTCCAGGTGCTACTGGCCGAACTAGAGCGCCAGAACCCTGACGATCCGGTGCTGCAACAGGGCCTGTAGGCCCCTCCCCTAATTCGTTGAACCCTAAGCGGCAGCCCGTGGTCCAGTGAGTATCGAACCACCGGTGGCAGGCCAAGCCTTGGCCCTGCCCATTGTCACAGGAGCGTCGCTTTGGCCAGTTCGTTGGCGCTGGACGAACGTGCCTTGATCCTGGCACCCCCGCAACTTGCCGCGGATACCGCGCGTCTACTGGCGTCCGCTGGCATCGAGAGCCTGTGCACCCTCGACATCGCCAACCTGCACGCCTGCCTGATCGAAGGCGCAGCCTTGGTCATCATCGCCGAACAAAACTTCAGCAATGGCCCCAGCGTGCCGTTGCAGGGGTTTATCGACCAACAGCCGAGCTGGTCGGACCTGCCCATCTTGTTGATCATGGACTTAGCCGCCACTGCCACCCGGCCTTCTCAGCCGCCTGAGGGCAACCTGATGCAGTTGCTCTGCCCGCTTGATGACGGGCAAGTGCTGCAGCTGGCGCGTATCGCCCAGCGCAACCGCCGCCATCAATACCGGGCGCGGGATCAACTGTCTGCACTGCAGCAGCGGATGGACGCCCGCAGCCAGGAACAGCACAGCAACGAGATTGCCCGCACACAAGTTCGCAAGATGGAAGCTGTCGGCCAATTGGCCGGTGGCATTGCCCATGATTTCAACAACCTGCTGACCAGTATCGGCGGTAGTTTCGAGCTGATCGAGCGACGCTTGAGCAAAGGCCGAAGCGACAGCCTGGAAGGCATTTTGCGCATGGGCCAGGAGGCCGTGTCACGCGCAGGAAAATTGACCCATCGGCTGCTGGCCTTTTCCAGCCGGCAATCGTTGCACAGCCAGCGGGTCGACCTGCATGCATTGCTGGAGGCGAAGCGCCTGAACGCTGGCCTGACCCACTCGGTGACCCTGCAACTGCACGTGCCCAACGACCTGTGGGCCGTGGAGGCCGATGATGGGCAACTGCGCGAAGCCCTCGACAACCTGCTGTTCAATGCCTGCGAAGCCATGCCCACCGGCGGCCTGCTGCGTATCGAGGCCAGCAACCAGCAGATTGAGGCCAAGCAGTTCGCCGACGGCGCCCTGAACAGCGGTGATTACCTGCGTCTGCGCATCATCGACAACGGCCAGGGTATGTCGCAGAGCACGTTGGAACACGCTTTCGAGCCGTTTTTCAGCACCAAACCCGTCGGCCAGGGCATCGGCCTTGGCCTTTCTATGGTGTATGGCTTCAGCAAGCAGTCGCATGGGCATGTCACCCTGCAGAGCAAGATCGGCCATGGCACCCAGGTCGACCTGTACTTGCCGCGGCACGTCGGCGAGGCAATACCCAAACGCCCGGCCCTCGCACCTGCGCCTGACAGCACGGGCCACCATGTGCTGGTGGTCGAAGACGACCCCCATGTCCGCCAATTACTGTGTCAGGCACTGAGCGAAGACGGCTTCCCCTGCCAAACCGCCGCCAACGCCAATGAAGCCCTGCAGATCCTGCGGTCGTCGCAACGGATCGACCTGTTGGTCAGCGATGTTGGCCTACCGGGCATGAATGGGCGGCAACTGGCGGAGATCGCACGTACCTTGCGGCCACGCCTGCCGGTGCTGTTCATTACCGGATACGCGGAAACGGCCATGGCTCGCGAGGGCTTCCTCGGCGCTGGCATGCACCTCATATGCAAGCCATTCGAGCTCAAGCAATTGCAGGCGCAGGTGACGCAGATTCTTGGCAAGCCCTGAACCGGTTCAACCGTCTAGCATGTGCAAGGCCTGGTTCGCCAAGTGCTCCAGCGCAAACGGCTTGAGCATCAATGCGGTGCCCGGCTGATCGAGCAACTGGGCTTCGATCGGCTGGTCGGTGTAGCCGGTGATGAACAGAATCTTCTGCGACGGCACGATCATGCGGATTGCCTTGGCCACTTGCCGCCCACTGAACCCACCCGGCAAGCCGATATCCGTGATTACCAGGTCAAAAGGCCCGTCATGGCGGAAGCGATCCAGCGCTGAATTGGCATCTTGAACGTCACAGATGGCAAACCCGCGCTCGGTGAGAAATTCGCGCATCAGTGCACGCAAGTTGAGTTCGTCATCGATCAACAACACGCGCTGGCCTTGCGCGCGATTAACGCTTGGCAGGCATACCAGTGGCTCTTCCGGAACCAGCGCCAGGCTACGCGGAAACAGCATGGAGACTTTCGTCCCTTGGCCTTGGGTCGACTCTATCCACACATAGCCACCCGACTGCCCGACAAAGCCATAGACCATCGGCAGGCCAAGCCCCGATCCCCGTCCCAGGGGCTTGGTCGTGAAGAACGGTTCAAAAGCCTTGGCGACCTCTGCGGCCGACATCCCGTGGCCGTCATCCTCAACATGCAAGGCCACATAGTCGCCTGGCGGCAGCCCGTTCTCATCCGGGAAATGCGTCGCCAAGCGTTCGTTGACCGTTCTGATCGAGACGCTGCCGCGCTCAAGGCACGCTTCACGGGCATTCGCGCACAGGTTGATCAAGGCATTTTCAAACTGGGTGACATCGACGCTGACAGCCCAGGGGGTGACGTCCAACTGCCACTGCAGGCTCATTTCCGCGCCCAGCGCCTGCTGCAGCAAGGGCTCGATCAGAGACAGCTGTCGGTTGACATTCAGTGGCCTGGCCTCCAGCGGCTGGTTGCTGGAAAACGCCAACAGCCGGTGGGTAAGGTTCATGGCCCGTTGCACAGAGTCTCGCGCCAGTTCCACATAGGTCTCGATGCGCTCCAGGCGCCCTTGCAGCAAGCGGCGTTGCAACAGCTCGAGGCTGCCACCGATGCCTGACAGCAAGTTGTTCATTTCATGGGCCATGCCGCCTGCCAGTTGGCCAACCACCTCCAGGCGCTCACTGTTGCGCAACAAGGCCTCGGACTGGCGTGTGGCTTCTTCGCGGTCTGCGGTGATGTCGCGGCCGACGGCGGTCAGTAAGTTGCCATCGAATTTAGCGGACCAGCTAAACCAGCGGTAGTGGCCGTCCTGGTGGCGCAGGCGGATATCGATCTGTTCAGCCTCCTGACCCTGCACAAAGCTCGAGACCGCCACCTGCACTTCAGCGCGGTCCGCTGGGTGGATCAGCTCCAATATCGACATGTTCGGTACCAACGCCTCACTCCAGCCCAGGATGCGATGCCAGGCGGGGTTGGCGGAGTGCAGCGTCAGCTCACGGGTAACAATCATCATGGCATCGCGGGACAATTGCCAGATCTGCTCCCGGTCGGCCATGTAGCGTTGGAGCTGTTTTTCAAAAGCCGTCGCCTGCTCGCGCCAATGATGGTGCGCCTCGGCACTGGCCTTGGTTTCGATGACCGTGTGCAGAAAACCTGCAACGCCACCCTGCTCGTCCCGAATCGGCGAGTAGCCGAAGGCACACCACAAGGGGTCGGTGACGTTGCCACGCTCGATCCGCAGCGGCGGGTCTTCGACGAAACTCGAACGGCCTTCAAGCGCCTTGTACACCCAAGGCCCCATGCCCTGCCAGGCATCGTTCCAGAGCACGTCGAACGCCTGCCCCAATGCATCCTGGCCACCGCCCCGGAGCATCCGATAGGCGTCGTTATGGACCACGCTCAGGTCCGCCCCCCACACCACCGCACACGGGAATGGCGACACTTGCATCATGTCGACGGCAATGCGCAGCGAGGCCGGCCAGCGTGGCAGCGGCCCTAGCGACGTACGGCCCCAATCGAATTGGGCAATGCGTTCGCCCATGGGATCAGCTGATGCTGGGTTGGACGCCAGCAGGGTGACCTGCGGCTCAACTTCGCGCGGGGTACCGTTTGCGACCAATCTCATGACTCCAATGGCTGATGGGTGGCGACGTTGTTCACGTTAGCACAGCATGCGCTGCATTTATGGCGTACCGGCAGGTGGCAGCTATGCTGATTAGGTTTTCCACTGAGCCATGGAATAGCGGTCCCTTTAGGTTGCCGATGGGAGTGTGGTCATGAGCAAGAAGAAGATGCTGGTAGTGCTGACCAATACGGCCAAGTACCCGACCCTCAAACGGGCAACCGGGCTGTGGTTGGGCGAGGCTGTGCATTTTGTCGAAAAGGTCCAGAACGCAGGCTACAGCGTCGATTATGTCAGCCCCAGCGGCGGCTACGTGCCGATCGACCCGCACAGCCTGCAAATGGCACCCGATCTGGACTGGGCGTGGTACGACGACAAGGACTTCATGACACGTCTGGGTGCCACACTCAGCCCGGGGCTGGTCAAGGCTGACGACTACAGCGTCATCTATTACACCGGTGGGCACGGGGTGATGTACGACTTTGCCAATAACCAGCCGTTGCAAGAGATCGCGCGCAAAATCTATGAGAATAAAGGCATTGTGGCGGCCGTTTGCCACGGCGTTGTCGGCCTTTTGAATATCAAGCTCAGTGACAACAGCCTGCTGCTGAAAGACCGTCAGGTCACCGGTTTTTCCAACATTGAGGAACAACTGGTGGAACTGGACAAGGTTGTGCCTTTTCTCACCGAAAACGAACTGGTTGCTCGGGGCGGTATTTACAGCAAGCACGATGACCCGTGGAAACCTTACGTGGTGAGCGACGATCGGCTGATTACTGGGCAAAACCCAGATTCCACTGCAACGTTGGCTGAAAAGGTACTCGCAAGACTCGAGGCAAAGTGACGGCTTACGCGTGATTACATCGTTTCTCGAAGCGCGGGCCGCACGCGGACTACATCCGACACGCAATTGATTACATAGGCTCCCAGACTACCTGCCCACCACGGGCAGCATCAGACTGGAGAACAATAGGCTATGTCGAAAATCATGCATGCCGGGCGCAGTTTGCTGGAATTGCTGCTCATCATGGCCATCGGGCTGGTGCCGGTGGTGTCCGGGTTGCTGGTCATGGTGTTTCAGCTGGAGAAAAAGCTGGAGGAAAACGCACAGATCTCCGTCCAGGAAGCGGTATTCACCATCGATAAAGTGCTGGACCGCATGCAAAGCACCGTTATCCTCGCCCAGCCTGTTGCAGGCAAGGCGTGCGCCGAAGTCCAGAGCACCCTGCAGGATCAGGTAACCCGTGACCCCTTGCTACGCGCGTTGACCTTGGTGCGCGACCAGGAAGCGTATTGCAGCACCCACTCGGACTCCCTCGACCATCTTTCGGCCTTCGCCCAGTCCGGGCAACAGGTTGAACTCGCGCTCGACTCGCCAGCATTACCCACTACGCTGGTGACCCACTTTCAGGAACCGGGCAACAACCCGAGCGTGATCGTGACAGGCTATGCCACTGAACTGCGCAACGAGCTGCGGGCCTTTCAGGATGGCCTGACACTGCTTCTGGAGTTCGGCGACCAATACATCTGGAGCCATGGAGACAGCCGCGACCCGCATCGGCCTTCGCAGCCCGAGTATGCCCAAAGGGCAATCTCCGAGAAGTATGGGTATGCGGTGAGGGGCGGTTATGCCAGAGGCTATACGGCGCAAGAAATCCGCCAATCGATGTTGCAGGTCCTGCCTTCCCTGGTACTGGTAGGCATCGTGACCGGCTCGATCGTCTACTGGGGCTTGTTCAGGGCGCGTCGCAACAAGCGTGGTACCGCCGCCGAAGCGGCATGACGGCGGTACCAGCACCTATCAATCGGTGCTCAATACACCGCGGCGAACCTGGTCCCGTTCGATGGATTCGAACAGGGCCTTGAAGTTACCTTCGCCAAAGCCATCATCACCCTTGCGCTGGATGAACTCGAAGAATACCGGCCCAAGCAAGGTCTCCGAGAAGATTTGCAGCAGCAAACGCTTGTCGCCCTGTTCTGCAGCGCCGTCGAGCAGGATGCCGCGCGCTTGCAGTTGGTCGACAGGTTCACCGTGACCTGGCAGGCGCTCTTCGAGCATCTCGTAGTAGGTCTGCGGCGGCGGGGTCATGAAACGCATGCCGATGCCCTTCAGGGCATCCCAGGTCTTGAGCAGGTCGTCGGTCAGGAAGGCCACGTGCTGAATGCCTTCGCCGTTGAACTGCATCAGGAACTCTTCGATCTGCCCGGCGCCTTTGGACGATTCTTCGTTGAGCGGGATGCGGATCATGCCATCGGGTGCGGTCATGGCACGCGAGGTCAGGCCGGTGTACTCGCCCTTGATATCGAAGTAGCGGATCTCGCGGAAGTTGAACAGCTTCTCGTAGAACCCTGCCCAGTAGGCCATGCGCCCACGGTAAACGTTATGGGTCAGGTGATCGATGATCTTCAGGCCTGCGCCCACCGGGTTGCGGTCTACGCCTTCGATGAAGTTGAAGTCGATGTCGTAGATCGAGCTGCCTTCTTCAAAGCGGTCGATCAGGTACAGCGGCGCGCCACCGATGCCCTTGATTGCGGGCAGGCGCAGCTCCATCGGGCCGGTTTCGATTTCGACAGGCTGAGCGCCAAGTTCGAGCGCGCGGGCATAGGCTTCGTGAGCATTGCGAACGCGGAACGCCATGCCACAGACCGACGGGCCGTGTTCGGCGGCAAAATACGAGGCGATGCTCTTGGGTTCGTTGTTCAGAATAAGGTTGATGCCGCCCTGACGGTACAGGTGCACGTCTTTGGAGCGGTGGGTGGCGACCTTGGTGAAACCGAGTATCTGGAAAACCGGCTCGAGCACGCCAGGGGTCGGCGATGCCAGCTCGATGAACTCGAAGCCCATCAGGCCCATTGGATTTTCGAAAATATCAGCCATGTTCTTATCCTCATCTACAGCGAAAAATTAGTGATTTCCGGGGATGTAGAACAGAACAGGCGGTGAGCACGGGATGCCACGCACGCTGCGAGCGAGGAAGCCACCAATGATCAGTTTGAACCCATGGTTTGTCATATGGACCCATTCTCGGCGGGCTTGATTCTCCCGAATGTGGAGAACCTTATTGTTGTATTCGTAACTGGATTCTACAGTGCGTAAATCGGTTTGTCGCGCTTTAGTTCGCCCGCGCCCCCGACAAACGGCTATCCTCTGCACGTTCTCTTCAACAGATTAGGCCAGTATGCCCCTCACCCGTAAACGCCGCGCCGGCTGGAGTTGGCGCACCCTGCTGCCTTGGGCGATCGGCGTGCTCCCGGTGGCCTGCGGCCTGGGGGTGATGAACTGGCAGATCGACCGTGAACTGCATGCCAACAGCCATGCTACTGCCGCTCAGGTGATTGACCATGTCGAGCGTATTCTCGACACGGCGTCCAGTACGGCACAAGCGCTGCTGCCGTTGGCAGGCGGCCCGTGCGCGCAGGTGCAACTGGCACTGCGCGGCCAGGTCACGCGTAATGCCTTTGTGCGCTCCACCAACCTGTTCCAGCACAACACGCTGTATTGCTCCTCGCTGTTCGGTGAGTTCGATGAGGCCGTCGACGCTGGCGACTACGCCAACGGCACGCTGTGGTTGATGAATGGCAACTCGGTAACGCCGGGCCACGCGCTGCTGGTGTATCGGGCCAGCGACGGTGACCGCGGCGCGATCACTACCGTCGATGGCGACCACTTGCTCACGGCACTGCGCCTGATCGGCCCGGACGAGACGCTGCAGATCCGCGTCGGTAACGATTGGATGGGCAAGGACGGTGCTGTCCACGAAGGCTCACCGCCCACGGCAGCGACTGCCGCGGTGACGTTGAGCTCTACCCGCTACCCGTTCAGCGTGTACGGCGGCTATGACGCCGACAAGCAAGGCCAACTGCTGCTCAGCCACTACCCCGCCTTGCTCAGCCTGCTGCTGATACTCGGTGCGGTGGCCGGGGCGGTGTGCCACTGGCAGGTCCGCCGCGCCACTTCGCCGCGTGCCGAACTGCAGCGCGCCCTGGAGGCCGACGAGTTTCTGCCGTACTTCCAGCCGGTGGTACGCAAGGGTGATTACCAGTGGGCCGGTGCCGAAGTGCTGATGCGCTGGAACCACCCCCGCGAAGGCCTGGTGCGCCCCGACCTGTTCATCCCCTACGCCGAGCACAGCGGCCAGATCGTCGCCATGACCCGCGCATTGATGCTGCACACTGCGCAGAACCTGGCACCGTATGCCGCGCTGCTGGAGGATGGCTTCCACATTGGCATCAACATCACCGCTGACCATTGCCGCGACCTGAGCCTGCTCGACGATTGCCGGACCTTTCTTCAGCACTTCCCGCCAGGCCGTGTGGCGCTGACCCTGGAACTGACCGAGCGCAAGCTGATCGAAGCCACGCCGGTGACCCTGGACCTGTTCGAGAAGCTGCATGAAATGGGCGTGATGATTGCGCTGGATGATTTCGGCACTGGCCAGTCGAGCCTCAACTACCTGCGCCAGTTCAAGGTCGATTACCTGAAGATCGACCAAAGCTTCGTAGCCATGGTCGGGGGTGACGCATTGTCGTTGCACATCCTCGACACCATTATCGAGCTGTCGGGCAAGCTGGGCCTGGGCATCGTCGCCGAAGGCGTCGAAACCGAGACCCAGCGCGACTACCTGGCCCGGCATAACGTCGACTTCCAGCAAGGCTACCTGTTCGCCAAGCCCATGCCGGCTGAGGCGTTCCTCGAAGCGCTGGCCGCTCGCCAAGGCGTCTCGCGGTTGCCGCAGGACGCGCCCCCTGAGATCATGCGCGGCTGATCCAGCCGCCCAACTCTCCCATTCGAGGCATTCGTGTCAAAAGGCATCCTTTCATCAGTCATGGCGTCGTGCTTGTTCGCCGTGATGTACTTCTATACCTCCCTGCTCACGCCGCTCGATGGTGAGGAAATCTTTGGCTGGCGTACGCTGCTGACGCTGCCTTGCCTGACGCTGTTCATGCTGGTTTCCAAGGACTGGCAGCGTGTTGGTGAGCTGCTGGGGCGGGTAAGGCGTACCCCGGTGCTGCTGCTGGGGATGGTCGGTACGTCCTGGCTGATGGGGGTGCAACTGTGGCTGTTCCTCTGGGCGCCGTTGCACGGGCGTAGCCTGGAGGTGTCGATGGGCTACTTCCTGCTGCCACTGACCATGGTCTTGACCGGGCGCCTGGTCTACGGCGAGCGCCTGTCGCACTTGCAGAAAATCGCCGTGTGCTGCGCTGCGCTGGGTGTCGGGCACGAGCTGTACCAACATGGCAGCTTCGCCTGGGAAACCCTGGTGGTGATGATCGGTTACCCGATCTACTTCGTGCTGCGCCGACGCTGCCGCACCGACCACCTGGGCGGTTTGTGGTGCGACATGTGCCTGCTGTTGCCGTGGGCCCTGTACTTCGTGATCCAGGGGCCGTTGTCACCTGCAGACCTGCAGGCGCACCCCGGCCTTTACGCCTTGATCCCGGTGCTGGGGGCGATCAGCGCTTCGGCCCTGATCGCCTACGTGTTGGCCAGCCGCCTGTTGCCGTTCAGCCTGTTTGGCCTGCTCAGCTACGTCGAGCCGGTATTGCTGGTAGGCGTGGCCCTGCTGCTGGGTGAGAGCATCGGCCCGGATCAGTGGCTGACCTACCTGCCGATCTGGGCCGCAGTGCTGGTGCTGGTGCTCGAAGGCTTCAAGCACCTGCTGCGTCAGCGTCGCCGCTCGGTATAAGCCGCACCTGGCGCACACGCCGCTCCTCAACCGCCTCCACGGTCAGCGTCCAGCCATTCCAGGCCAGGCGATCCCCCACCATCGGCAGGCGGTCCAGCAAGCTCATCACCAGGCCCGCGAGGGTCTGGTAGTCCTCGGTGGCACGCGCGCTGAAACCGGTACGCGCCTGCACCTGGCTGAGGTTGAGGGCGCCGCTGACGACAAAGCCATCCCCTTCTTCGACGATACCCGGCCCTTCTACCTCACTCGCATCCGGCAGTTCACCGGCGATCGACTCGAGGATATCGGTCATGGTCAACAGGCCGGTGAAGTCACCGAATTCGTTGACCACGAAGGCAATATGGGTCGATTGACCGCGCATCTGCTCAAGGGCGTTGAGGATGCTGAAGCTTTCCAGCAGGTTCAACGGCGCCCGGGCCATGCGCTCCAGGTCTGGCTGGCTGCCTGACAGCAGTTCCTTGAGCAGCTCCTTCTTGTGCACGAAGCCCAGTGGTTCATCAATGCGGCCGTCGCGGATCAGCGGCAGGCGCGAGTACGGCGAATTGGCCAAGGCTTCGGTAATGGCTGCGGCCGGCAGCGCCAGGTCAATCACATCGACCTCGGTGCGCGCGGTCATCACCGTGCGGATCGGCCGCTCGGCAAGGTTCAGCACACCGCTGATCATCACCCGCTCACGGCGGTCGAACAGCACCTCTTCGCCACCGCCCTCGACCAGGTCGGCGATTTCTTCCCCGACCTCGTCAGCCTCGACCCGACGGCCGCCCAGCAGGCGCAGTACCGCATGGGCCGTGCGCTCACGCAGTGGCTTGTGCTGCTGCAGGCTGCGCTTGCGGCGCGCACGGGCCAGCTGGTTGAACACTTCGATAAGGATAGAGAAGCCGATGGCCGCATACAGGTAGCCTTTCGGGATATGGAAGCCCAGGCCTTCGGCGGTCAGGCTGAAACCGATCATCATCAGGAAGCCCAGGCACAGCATGATCACCGTCGGGTGGGCGTTGACGAAGCGGGTCAGCGGCTTGCTGGCGACAATCATGATGCCGATCGAGAAGATCACCGCAATCATCATGATCGACAGCTGCTCGACCATGCCCACGGCCGTGATCACAGCGTCCAGCGAGAACACCGCATCGAGCACCACGATCTGCGCGACGATCGGCCAGAACGCCGCGTGGCGTACCGCACCGCTGGCCTGGGTGACATGCCCTTCAAGCCGTTCGTGCAGCTCCATGGTGGCCTTGAACAGCAGGAACACACCGCCGAACAACATGATCAGGTCGCGGCCCGAGAAGCTCTTGCCGAATACCTCGAACAGCGGCGCGGTCAGCGTCACCATCCACGAGATACTCGCCAACAGGCCCAGGCGCATGATCAGCGCCAGGCTCAAACCGATGATCCGCGCACGGTCACGCTGATGCGGCGGCAGTTTGTCGGCCAGGATGGCGATGAACACGAGGTTGTCGATACCCAGCACCAGCTCGAGGACGATAAGCGTCAACAGGCCTAGCCAGGCCGTGGGGTCGGCTAGCCATTCCATTAGCGGGTACTCACGAGGGAAGCGTCACAAGGACAGGTGAAAGGCGGCCGAGAAGGCCAAGGACAGGGGGGTTCCGCGAAGGTGCTCATAGGTACCTGAATAGAAATTGGGTAAGAGATCCTACAATCACAGCCAGTTTTTCTGACAGTGAGAAACTATTACAAAACCTGTAACAGGGGATTTTCATTCAATACACCTGACGCCCTGCCCCTGAAGAATAGCGCCAACTTCCACCACTTGGATTACCCCCATGAGCCTGTCTTTGTCCATGGCCGCCTTTGCGCTGGCCGCCTCGATTTCTCCTGGCCCAGTCAACATTGTCGCGCTGGGCAGCGGTGCCCGGCATGGCTTGCGCGCAAGCCTGGCCCACGTGGCCGGAGCCACGCTGGGGTTCTGCCTGTTGCTGGTACTGGTTGGGCTGGGCCTGCATGAACTGCTGTTGCGCTGGCCGCTTTTGGGTTTGCTGCTGCACTGGGGAGGTGTCGCGTTTTTGCTGTACATGGCGTGGAAGCTGGCCCGCGACGATGGCCGCTTGGGCAGCGATCATGCACAGCGCGCCCCGTCTGCCTGGCAGGGCGCGGCCATGCAGTGGCTCAACCCCAAGGCATGGTTGGCGGCGGTGGCAGGTGTCGGCGCCTACACAGGGGGCGACCAGCAACTGTTGTGGGTGTTCACCTGGATCTATGGGCCGATCTGTTTCGCCTCGGTGGCCAGTTGGGCATGGGCTGGCAGTGTGATTCGCCAATGCCTGGGCAACCCGGGGCGCATGCGTTTGTTGAACCGGGGGCTGGCCTTATTGCTGGTGGGCAGCGCGGTTTACCTGGTCACTTGATGCGGGTTCAAGCCTGTCAGTCAGGGCCAAAGGGGCCGCTGCGCGACCCATCGCCGGCAAGCCAGCTCCTACAGAGGTAGCGCATTTCTTGAGATTCACTCACACCTGTGGGAGCTGGCTTGCCGGCGATGGGTCGCGCAGCGGCCCTAAGTTATCGCTTGCGATAATGCCCCGGCGTCGCAGCCAAATGCCGCTTGAAGGCACGCTGCAGGTGCGCCTGGTCGGCGAAGCCCGCTGCCAGGGCTGCGTCGGCAATCGAGCTGCCCTGGCGCAGTTGCGCGCGCGCGCACTGCACACGCTGGTCAAGCAGGTAGTCGTGGGGCGTCAGCCCAAAACGCTGGCGAAACGCGCGGATCAGGTAGGCGCGGGACAAGCCGCAGGCTTGGCAGATGTCTTCAAGGTCTAGCGGGTCGGTACGGTGTGCGCGGATGAAGGCCGCAGCGGCTTCCAGCCGAGGATGATCCGGCTTGGGTGCCCCAGGCTCGCCACCCAGCACGCTCGACAGCTTCTGGAAGAGCGCCGCAAGCCGCGCTTCGCGATCACCCAGGTTGTCGTCGAACAGGTCGGCAAACACCTGCAGCAAGGCGCTGTAGAGAGCCGGCGAGGTACTGACAACCTGCGCCGGCAACTGGAAGCCGAGCCTCTGCAACCACGCTACGTCAACGAACAGCATCAGGTAGGACCACGCCTCGCCCTCGATGGGGTTGCACGTGTGCACCACCCCTGGGTTCATCAACACCGTGGTGCCGGCGCTGACTTCGATCCGGCTGTCACCGCTCAGGTAGGTGCTGCGCCCACCGGTGATGGCCCCGATGGAAAAGCTCTCATGGGAATGGGCGGCATAACACACCTGGCGCCCGTCCCCGACCCGCCGAGCCTCAACAAAGGGCAATGCCGGATCGCGCCAGAACCGCGACACCTCGATCATCGCCCTGCCCTCATTCGCCGTTGTCGTGTACCACCACCAGCAACTGCGCCGGGCGCGGCCCGACCGAACGCAAGCGGTGAGGTGTCTGGGCGTTGAAATGCAAAGCGTCGCCCTGCTCCAGCAGCACCCGTTCATTCACGAAATCGACCTCAACCTGCCCCGCATGGACGAACAGAAACTCCTCGCCCTGGTGTTCCTTGAACGTCGGGTCACTGAACTCGGTGGGCGGCTGAATCAGAAACGGCAGCAGGCTGCGCTGCCCTACCTGGCTGGTCAGCGCCGCATAGCCCGGCCCTTCGCCGTCGCCCACCAGCGCCTGGCGTTCAGCGTGGCGCACCAGGCTGTAACGGCTCTGCGCGGTGTGTTCTTCAGCGAACAGCTCTTCGACATTGACGTTCAGCGCCCGCGCCAGTTTCAGCGCGGCAGCGATCGACGGCGTGTTCAAGCCGCGCTCGACCTTGGACAGGTAGCTTTTGGTCATGCCGGTCTTGTCGGCCAGCACTTCCAGGGTGATACCCAGTTTCTTTCTCAGCAGTTTCAATCGGATCGACATGTGAAGCAGTTTCCCAGGCGAAGGCAGATGCAAGGCTCGCGCACACCGATGATACGTGGAGTGCGCGCGAAATGCTGGCCTTGACCGGGCAAATTCTCACGGCATCACGGGCGGCACGTACTGCAAGGTTGTGCCCAGTGCCCACAGCAGCACCAGCACCAGGGGCGCATGCACCAGCAACTGCACGAACGAGAAGCCGATCAGGTCGCGCGCCTTGAGGCCCAGTACCCCCAACAACGGCAGCATGTAAAACGGGTTGATCAGGTTCGGCAGCGCCTCGGCGGCGTTGTAGATCTGCACTGCCCAGCCCAGGTGGTATTGCAGGTCATTGGCCACCAGCATCACGTAGGGCGCCTCGATGATCCACTTGCCACCGCCCGAAGGGATGAAGAAGCCGAGCACAGCCGAGTACACCCCCATCAGCACCGCGTAGGTGTCGTGGGAGGCGATCTGCACGAAGAAGGTGGAGATGTGATGGGCCAGCGTCTGTTCGTCCACCCCTTTGACCTGTGTAAGGACCGCCGCAATCGAGCCATACAGCGGGAACTGGATCAGCACCCCGGTGGTGGTCGGCACCGCGCGGGCCACAGCATCGAGGAAGCTGCGCGGGCGCCAGTGCAACAAGGCACCCAGCATGATGAACAGGAAGTTGTAGGTGTTCAGCCCGGAGATGGCCGTGATGGCGGGCTTGGTGGCGAACTCCTGATACAGCCAGCCACCGGCCAGGGCCACCAGCAGCAAGGTCAGGATGGGGCTGTACTCCAGCCACTCACCGGGCCGGCTGCGCTGGGCCGGTGGCGGCGCGGTGAAGCTTGGGTCGACACCGCATTGTTGCGCGGTACGGGCACTGTTAGGGCCTGGCGCGGTGGCATAGGCCACCACCAGCGACACGATCACCAACGCCGCCAGCAGGACGCCGGACTGCCAGAGGAAGATGGTCTCGGTGAACGGAATCACCCCGGTGATCGACAGAATCGACGGTGGCAAACTGGCCGGGTTGGCCTGCAATTGCGCCGCCGAAGACGACAGGCCCAATGCCCATACCGCGCCAAGGCCCAGGTATGCCGCAGCACCGGCTGCACGGTAGTCCATGTTCAGGTCGCTGCGCCGAGCCAGGGCGCGCACCAGCAAGCCACCGAACACCAGCGACAGGCCCCAGTTGAGCAACGAGGCCAGCATCGAGATCAGCGCCACCCAGCACACGGCCGAGCGGCCGTTCTTGGGAATGCGTGCCAAACGGTCGATCAGCCGCGCGGCAGGCGGTGAACTGGCCACCACGTAGCCACCGATGACCACGAATGCCATCTGCATGGTGAACGGGATCAGGCTCCAGAAGCCATCACCAAAGGCCTTGGCGGTGTCGGTCGGTTTGGCGCCCATGGCCAGGGCCCCCACGCACACCAGTACGACGGCCAGGGCAGCGAATACCCAGGAATCAGGGAACCAGCGTTCGGCCCAGTTGGAGCAGCGCAGGGCAAAGCGGGCGGAGCGGCTGTCTTGGATTTCAGCGGCCACGATCAACTTCCTTTTATTGGTTTTATCGGACATTTCTACAGCAACGCAAAAAACCTGTAGGTGCAGCCTTGTGCTGCGACGAGACCAGTGGCAGCAGCGAAGAATCACTGTGTTGTCACTGGCCTCTTCGCAGCACAAGGCTGCTCCTACAGGTTGAATGACCCGCTTGCGGGTTAGAAGGTCATTTCTTTCACATCATCCGGCACGATCAGCTTGCCGGCGGTCTTCTCGATGATTTCTTCAACGCTCACCCCCGGCGCTGTCTCGCGCAGGATGAAGGCGCCATTGTCGATTTCCAGGTAGGCCAGGTCGGTCAGCACCTTGCGGATGCAACCGGCACCGGTCAGCGGCAGGCTGCAGCGCGGCAGCAGCTTGGACTCGCCGTCCTTGGACGCGTGGGTCATGGTCACGATGATGTTGTCGGCACCGGCCACCAGGTCCATGGCGCCGCCCATGCCCTTGACCAACTTGCCGGGGATCATCCACGACGCGATGTTGCCTTGCACATCCACTTCGAAGGCGCCGAGCACGGTGAGGTCGACGTGGCCACCGCGGATCATGGCGAACGATTGCGCCGAATCGAAGATCGACGCGCCACGGCGGGCGGTGACGGTCTGCTTGCCGGCGTTGATCATGTCGGCATCGATCGTGCTCTCGGTAGGGAATTCGCCCATGCCGAGCAGGCCGTTTTCCGACTGCAACATCACATCCATGTCAGCGGGTACGTAGTTGGCCACCAAGGTCGGGATGCCGATGCCGAGGTTGACGTAGTAGCCGTCCTTCAGTTCACGGGCGACGCGTTGCGCCATCTGTTCGCGGGTCAGTGCCATGGTCAGGATCTCTTTGTTGTTCTGAAGGATGGCGCTCAGGCCTTGACGGTGCGCTTTTCGATACGCTTTTCGAAGGTGCCGACAATCACGCGGTCAACGAAAATACCCGGGGTGTGGATCTCGCTGGGCAGCAGCACGCCTGGTTCGACGATCTCTTCCACTTCGACCACGGTGATCTTGCCGGCCGTGGCCGCCAGCGGGTTGAAGTTTTGCGCGGTGTTGCGGTACACCACGTTGCCGTAGTGGTCGGCCTTCCAGCCCTTGACGATGGCGAAGTCGCCGGTGATGGACTCTTCGAGAATGTAGTGGCGGCCCTTGAATTCACGCACCTCTTTGCCCTCGGCGACCGGGGTGCCGTAGCCAGTGGCGGTGTAGAACGCCGGGATGCCAGCGCCACCGGCGCGCATTTTTTCGGCCAGGGTGCCTTGTGGGGTCAGTTCGACTTCCAGCTCACCACTGAGCAGTTGGCGTTCGAATTCGGCGTTTTCGCCGACATAGGAGGCGATCATCTTGCGGATCTGCCGGTCTTGCAGCAATACGCCGAGGCCGAAACCGTCGACACCGCAGTTGTTCGACACCACGGTCAGGCCCTTGACGCCACGGCGCTTGATCTCGTTGATAAGGTTTTCCGGGATGCCACACAGGCCAAAACCACCGGCCAATACCGTCATGTTGTCGGTCAGGCCGTCGAGGGCCTCTTCATACGTTGCTACGCGCTTGTCCAGTCCGGCCATGTTGATCCGCCTTTTGTAGTTGTTGAACCGACGAGGCTGTCGGTGAGCGTGTGCCCCATCTTCACCTTAGTCGACTGATTTGTTAATTTTGTTTTCATCATCGATTGATAACTTTTTCAAAACAACGATCAGGGCCGTCATGAACGTCAAGCAACTCCGCGCCTTCGTCGCCGTGGCCAAGTACCAGAGCTTCGCCCAGGCCGGTGAACACCTGCATGTATCGCAACCGGCGTTGAGCCTGACCATCAAGGCGCTTGAGGAAAACCTCGGCGGCGCCCTGCTCAGCCGGACCACCCGCAGTGTCAGCCTGACTGCCGAAGGTGAGGTGCTGCTGCCGCTGGCCCGGCGCCTGCTGGCCGACTGGGACGACACCGAAGAAATGCTGCGCCAGCGTTTCACCCTGCAACTGGGGCGGGTTTCGGTGGCGGCCATACCGGCCTTCGCCGGTAACCTGCTGCCGCACGCGCTCAAGGTGTTTCGCCAGCGCTACCCGAAAGTCAACGTCACCGTGCATGACGTGATCAACGAGCAGGTACAGGAACTGGTGCGCCACCGTCGCGTCGAACTGGGCATCGGCTTCGAACCGGACAACACCGATGGCCTGGACTTCTACCCCCTGTACATGGACCGCTTCGTCGCCGTGGTGCCCGCCGACTCGCCACTGGCCGGGCTGCCCCAGGTCAGTTGGACGCAACTGCTGGCCGAAGACTTCATCGCCTTGCAACGCCCGTCGGCGGTCCGCCTGTTGATGGAACAGAACGTCGCGGCCAGCCATGGCAAGCTGGCGGTGGCATTCGAGAGCCATCAACTGTCGACCGTTGGCCGCATGGTTGCCAGCGGCCTGGGCGTCAGCGCGGTGCCGGCGCTGTGCATCAATCAGATGCAGGAGCTCGGTGCCCGCTGCGTGCCGCTGGTCGAGCCCGCCGTGGAGCGGCGCATGGGGGTCATCGCGCTCAGTGAGCACAAACTGTCCACCGCAGCGCAAGCGCTGCTCGAGGTACTGCTTTCCCATACCCAGATCCCGGAGGTGACATGCGATACGTGAAACTGGCAGGTTCGAAGGTGCCGGCCATTGGCCAGGGCACGTGGTACATGGGTGAAGACCCTGGCCGCCGGGCCGCCGAAGTGGCAGCCCTGCAACAAGGTATCGAGCTGGGCCTGAGCCTGATCGATACGGCTGAAATGTATGCCGAGGGCGGCGCAGAGCAGGTAGTTGGCCACGCCATCGCCGGGCGCCGCGACCAGGTGTTTCTGGTCAGCAAAGTCTACCCGCACAATGCCAGCCAGCGCGGCGTGCCTGCCGCCTGCGAGCGTAGCCTCAAACGCCTGGGCACTGACTGCATCGACCTGTACCTGCTGCACTGGCGTGGCCAGCATCCCTTGGAGGAAACCGTCGAAGCGTTCGAGCGTTTGCGCGAACAAGGCAAGATCAAGCGTTGGGGGGTGTCCAATTTCGATGTCGATGACTTGCGCGAACTGCACAACCCCGATTGCGCCACTAACCAAGTGCTGTACAACCCGGTGCAACGCGGCATCGAATTCGACCTGCTGCCGTGGAGCCAGAAACGCGCCTTGCCGACCATGGCGTATTGCCCATTGGCCCAGGCCGGGCAGTTGTTGCAGCACCCTGTGCTGGCCGAGATCGCCGAGCGCCACGGTGCGACACCGGCCCAGGTCAGCCTGGCCTGGGTGACCCGTGATGAGGGGGTGATTGCCATTCCCAAGGCGGTAGACCCAGAGCATGTGCGACTGAATGCGGCGGCCGGCTTGCTGACCCTGAGCAGCGAAGACCTGCGAGCGATTGACCGGGCATTCCCAGCACCGACCCGCAAGCAACGCTTGGCGATGGTCTGAAGCCCTTGCCCGACCCTTGTAGGAGCAGCCTTGCGCTGCGAAGAGGCCGGTGACAACACAGCGAATCTTCTCTGGTATCGCCGGCCTCTTCGCAGCGCAAGGCTGCTCCTACAACAGTTAACGCAACAGGCAACGCTGGCAGGCTAATGAAAATCGCGGCTGCGCACATCCAGCCCCTGCAGCAAGGGGCTGATATCCTCCAGCCGTTTTGCAATCAGGTGACGCACCCCGTTCTCCTGCTCCAGCCGCCCGCTCACCTTGAGCAATTGCGACCCCACCAACGCCCGCCTCTGCCGCTCGGCCAAGTCACGCCAGACCACCACGTTGACCATGCCGTACTCATCCTCCAGCGTCACGAACGTCACCCCACTGGCCGTCTGTGGGCGTTGCCTGCCTACCACCAGCCCGGCCACGGCAATGTTGTCGCCATGCTCGACAGCTGACAGCTCGTGCGAACTGCGGCAACCCAACGCTCGCAAACGAGGGCGCAGCAGCCGCAACGGGTGGGGCCCAAGCGTGGTGCCCAGGGTCTGGTAGTCGGCAACCAGGTCCTCGCCGACAGTCGGTGCAGGCAGCGCTACCACGGCCTCGGGCAACGCTTCGACCTCGGCGAACAAGGGCAACTGTGGCTGCACCGCCGCCACCTGCCAACGCGCCTGATGACGGTCACGTGCCAAAGCCCTCAGGGCCCCGGCGTCAGCCAGGCGGGCACGGGCGCGGTGGTCGAGCCCTGCACGCAGGCACAAGTCTTCAACATCGCGCCAAGGCCGTTGCGCCCTCGCCTGCTCCAGACGCCGGGCGTCAGCTTCGGCAAAACCACGGACCTGCCGCAGCCCTAAGCGTATGGCCAGCGCCTGTTCACCCACCGGTTCAAGCGTGCAATCCCATTCGCTGTGAAACACATCCACCGGCCGCACCTCGACGCCTTGGCGACGGGCGTCCTGCAGCAACTGGTCGGGGCTGTAAAAGCCCATCGGCCAACTGTTGACCAGCGCGCAGGTGAAAATGGCCGGCTCATGGCATTTGAGCCAACTGCTCGCGTAACACAGCAAGGCGAAACTGGCCGCGTGGGACTCGGGGAAGCCATAGCTGCCAAACCCCTTGATCTGCTCGAAGATACGCTCGGCAAACGACCGTTCGTAACCATTGCGCAACATGCCTTGAATCAGCCGTTCGCGGTGCGGCTCCAGCCCGCCGTGGCGCTTCCAGGCCGCCATGCTGCGGCGTAGCTGGTCGGCCTCGCCCGGGCTGTAGTCGGCAGCCACCATCGCCAGCTCCATCACCTGTTCCTGAAACAACGGCACACCCAGGGTGCGCTCGAACACTTCCTGCAATTTAGGCGAGGGGTACGTCACGGGCTCCTGCTTCAGGCGCCGGCGCAAATACGGGTGGACCATGTCACCCTGAATCGGCCCGGGGCGCACGATGGCCACCTCGATGACCAGATCGTAGAACGTGACGGGCTTGAGCCGTGGCAACATGGCCATCTGCGCCCGAGACTCGATCTGGAACACGCCCATGGTTTCGGCTCGGCTGATCATCGCATAGGTGGCCGGGTCCTCCCCCGGGATGCTTGCCAGCGTCAATTGCCGGCCCCGGTGGCGCTGCAGCAGGTCGAAGCAACGGCGCAAGGCACTGAGCATGCCCAGCGCCAGCACATCGACCTTGAGCAAACCGACCATGTCCAGGTCGTCCTTGTCCCACTGGATCACGGTGCGGTCTTGCATGGCGGCGTTTTCCACTGGCACCAGTTGATCCAGCGGCTGCTGCGAGATGACGAACCCGCCAGGGTGTTGCGACAGGTGCCGGGGAAAACCGATCAGCTCACCGGCCAGAACCAGCACCCGCCGCAGCGACGGGCTGCTGGCCTCGAAACCGGCCTCGGCCAGGCGTTGCGCATCGGGGATGCGATCACTCCAGCGGCCACAGCACTTGGCCAGCGCATCCACCTGGTCGGCCGGCAGCCCCAGTACCCGCGCCACATCACGCACCGCACCGGCAGCATGGTAGGTGTTGACCACGGCGGTGAGTGCGGCCCGGTGCCGGCCATAGCGCCGCAACACATACTGGATCACCTCTTCGCGGCGGTCGTGCTCGAAGTCCACGTCGATGTCCGGCGGCTCATTGCGTTCGCGTGACAGAAAGCGCTCGAACAGCAAACGGTGCTCCATGGGGTCGAGTTCGGTGATCCCCAGCACGAAACACACCACCGAGTTGGCGGCCGAGCCTCGGCCCTGGCAGAGGATATGCTGGCTGCGGGCAAAGGCGACGATATCGTGCACGGTCAAAAAATAGCTTTCGTAGGCCAGTTCCTCGATCAGCGCCAGCTCCTTTGCCAGCACCTCGCGCACCTTGTCGCTCGGCCCCCCCGGCCAGCGCATCGGCAAGCCGCGCTCGCACAGCTCGCGCAGCCAGCTCGCCGGGGTGTGGCTGTCTGGCACCAATTCACGCGGGTACTGGTACTTCAGCTCGCTCAAGTCGAAACGGCAGCGCTCGGCGATGACCAGGGTCTCGGCCAGCAGGTCGGCCGGGTACAGTTCCTGCAACTGCTCAGGGCTGCGCAGGTGACGCTCGCCATTGGCGTACAGGTAGCGACCCGCTTCGGCCACCTGGCAATGCTGGCGGATGGCGGTCATGCAATCCTGCAGGGCACGGCGACCGCGTGCATGCATGTGCACGTCACCGCAGGCCACTGCGCGGATACCGACCTTGCTCGCCAGCTGGCGCAGTTTGCCAAGCCGCACCTCGTCATCACTGCCACGGTGCAGGTGCACGGCCAGCCACAGCCGCTCGGCGAACAGCGTGCGCAAACCCTCACCGGGTTCAGGGTCGTCGGCATCCTCGGCAACCCACAGCGCCAGCAAGCCTTGATGATGCTCGCGCAGGTCCTCGCTGAACAGTTGGTAGTCGCCCTTTTCCGCCCGCCGTCGCGCACGGGTAATCAGCGCGCACAGGCTCTGGTAGCCGGTGAGGTTTTCCGCCAGCAGCACCAGTTTCGGGCCATCCTGCAGGCGGACTTCGCTGCCGATAATCAGCCGCAGCTGGTGCGCCTTGGCGGCCTGCCAGGCGCGGACGATACCGGCCAAGGTGCACTCATCGGTGATCGCCAGGGCGTCATAGCCCTGTTCGCGCGCACGCTTGAACAACTCAGCGGCACTCGACGCACCCCGCTGGAAGCTGAAGTTCGACAGGCAGTGCAATTCGGCATACCCGAACCGGCTCATGCAAACCAGCCTTGCAACCACAAAGGGCCTGGCTGGCTGAGGTCGCGGTAGGCCCAGCCGCGCAGGCCGTCGCGGGTTTCGATGCGGTAGTAGTCACGGCGCACGTCGCCCCCGTCCCACCAGCCCGACTCGATGCGCTCGGCATGCCCCAGCACACGGTGGCCGGCTGCCTCCAGCGCCACGGGCGCCGGCAAAAGCCAGCCGGGGCGGCTACCCGGCAACACCGGCAGGCTGCCTTGTGCGCCCTGCTCCGCCGCTTGCCAGGCACATTCGGGGCGGTGATCGGCCTCGGCGCTCAGCCCCTTGACGGCCTCGTCGCCCAACCGTGCCCGCAAGCGTTCACGCAACTGCTCCCAGGGCTGCGCCTGCTGGGCGCGGGGGTCGAACAGCGCCTGGTGCTGGGGCACGAAGGGTGGCAGGTCATCGGCGACCAAGCGCAAGTTGCGTACCGGGGCGGGGATTTGCAGCGGCTCCAGGCGCCCTTTTGCCAGTTCGAAGAGCATGGCAGGGTCACGTTCGGCCGCCAGCAGGCCAACCTTGAGCAACGTGTCCGGCCCTTCGGCATGCTCCAGGTGCAGGCAAAAACGCTGCACGCCACAATCGCGCCCAGCCAGGAACGCGCCGAGGTCGTTGAGCATTCTGCGCAGCGGGAACAGCAACGCCTGGTGCGACTCCACGTCGAAGTTCAGCTCCAGGCGCGACTCGAAGCGGTCCGGCGGCTGGTAGAAGCCCAGCCCCAGGGTGCGCAGGCCGAGCAGTTGGTCCAGGTGCAACTGGACCTGCGCAGAAAAGCGCTTGGCCAGGGCGTCGCGCGGCAAGGCCAGCACCTGGCCCAACTGGCGCAACCCCATGCGGGCAAAGGCCTCGGCGGCCTCCAGCGGCAAGCCGACACGGTCGATGGGCATCTGTGCCAGTACGGCGCGGGTGGCGTCGGCACAGGTTACCGCCAGGCCATCGTGGCCGTTGGCGAGCATGCGAGCCGCCACCGGGTTGCTGGCCAGCACGATGCGCTGCCGCAAGCCCAACGCGCTGAGCTCCTGGCGCAGGCGTGCCTCGAACAACGGCCAGGGGCCAAACAGCTGCAGGCTGGAGCCGACCTCCAACAACAAAGCCCTTGGGTAATGCAGGCTCACCTGGGCGCTGAAGCGATAGGCCCAGGCTGCCAGCAACTGTTGCAACTGCTCGATGCGTTTGTCATCGGCCTCTACGCAGGTGAAGCCATCGGCCAAGGCACGCGCCGTGGTCAAGGTTTGCCCGGCACGCAGGCCGAGGGCTGCGGCAGCGGGGTTGACCGCCTGTAGCACACGGCGCTGCGTCGGGCCGCCAATCACTACCAGGGGCGTTTCAGGGTCGTCACGCTCGCGCAGAACGGTGTCCAGCGCCAGCTGTGGCAGCAGAATGCAGGCCCAGAGCATGGTGCATCAGCCTCAGCCGGGCAGCGCGATGGGCAGCGCTGGCGGCATGCCGCCCCGGCTCTTGAGCACACGCCACTGTGCCGGCCGAGTGTCGATGGCAATACGCAGAGCGGCCGGCGACGGGTTGTGTGCCGCCTGCTGTGGGCGACAGGCGAACGCCAGCGCCTGGCCGGTCTCGGCGGCCACCTGCAGGCGCCGCAGTGCCCGGTCATCGGCGCGCTCTGGCCAGCACAACACAGCGGCGCAACTGCCTGAGCGCAGGCATTGCTCAGCCGCCCACAGTGCGTCGGCAGGCGTGGCGCTAACCTGGGCCAGCCAGCGTAGATCCACACCCGCTGCCTGCCAGGCCGGGGCATAGGGAATGAACGGCGGCGCGACCAGCACCACGCGGCCACCTTCTGCAGTCAGGCGCGCCAGTGAGGGCCACAGCAGTTGCAGCTCACCGCACCCTGGGCTAGCCAGCAACAGTTCGCTGAGCGCCGCGGCCGGCCAGCCGCCCTCGGGCAGGCATTGGTCGAGCGCGGCATGCCCGGTCGGCTGCAACCCCAGGGGCCGGGCCTGAACCTGCCGCCCGCGCCAGACCTGACGCTGGTCGAGCAGCCTGTCGAGATCGACCACCGCGCCCATCAGTCGCGCCTCAGCAGGCCGCAGAACACGCCTTCAATGAAGAATTCCTGCTCAGGGCCCACATCGATCGGCGCATAGGCCGGGTTGCGCGGCAACAGCCGGTAACCGCCAGGCTGACGCTGCAAGCGCTTGATGGTCACCTCGCCGTCCAGGCGGGCGACCACGACCTGCCCGTCACGGGCCTCGCCCTGTTGCCGAATACCGACCAGGTCACCGTCGAAGATGCCGTCATCGACCATCGAGTCGCCGCGCACTTTCAACAGGTAATCGGGTGTGCGCCGGAACAGGCTGGGGTCGAGCAGCAACTGCTCGTGGATGTCGAGGTCCGGGCCGATCGGGGCACCTGCCGCGACCTGGCCCAGCACCGGCACTTCGAGGATTTCCGGGCGGCGCAGCGGCTGAGCCAGGCGAATGCCTCGCGCCTGGTTCGGCGTGACGTCGATATGGCCGGCCTGGCACAGGGCGGTGATGTGTTTGCGCGCGACGCTGCGCGAGGCGAAGCCGAAGCGCGTGGCGATGTCGGCAAGGCTCGGTGGCTGGCCGTGGTCAGCAATGCGCTCACGAATAAATTCGAGAATGGCGCGGCGTTTGGGGGTCAGATTGTCCATGGAGTACATTTGTACTCTTTTCGTAACACACTGAACAGCCCCCTTCGTCGTCCGCTTTGGTTATGATCGTCGGGCTTGTGTTTTTTCATACCTGGATACCTGATGCTGACTGCCCTGCTGTTCGACCTCGACGGAACCCTCACCGACACCGATACCCTGCACCTGCAGGCTTTCCGCCAGTTGCTGCGCGAGCATGACGGACGTGAACTGAGCCAGGCCCAGTTCGATGCACAGGTCAGTGGCCGTGCCAACGGCGAACTGTTCGCCGAGTTGTTTGCCGATGCCAGCCCGCAGCAATGCCTGGCCCTGGCGGATCGCAAAGAGGCGTTATTCCGCTCGCTGGCGCCGTCGCTCGCGCCCATGCCCGGCCTGTTGCGCTTGCTGGAGCACGGCCAGGCCTGTGGCCTGGGGATGTGCGTGGTGACCAACGCCCCCCGGCTCAATGCCGAGCACATGTTGCAGGCCATGGGGCTGAGGGCCCGCTTCGAGCATGTGTTGGTGGCCGAGGAGCTTGAGCGAGCCAAGCCGGACCCGCTGCCCTACCTCACCGGGCTACAGCGGCTCGGGGCCGAGGCCGGGCAGGCGCTGGCCTTCGAGGACTCGTTGCCCGGGGTCAAGGCTGCCAGTGGTGCGGGGATCTTTACGGTTGGGGTTGCGACTACACAGACTGCCGAACGCCTGATGGACGCGGGGGCTGGGCTGGTGATCGAGGACTTTGATGATGCGCGGTTGTGGGCGTTGATTGAATCGATGGGGTGAGGTGTGCTGGATGCGCTGGTGCATGCCTTGAGGTTTATGGCGCCTGTGAGATCGAGCGCCGCCCGCGCGGCGCTTCGCAGCACAAGGCTGCTCCTACATCTGTTTCGGGCCAGTGAGGCCTGTGATATTTGCGCGCGACCGCCTCAGGAATAATTGGCCCGAAAAATTGTAGGAGCAGCCTTGTGCTGCGAAGCGCCGCGCAGGCGGCGCTCGATCTCACAATCGCCACAACACTCAACCCCTACACCTCAACGCTCTAACCTTCAACCGCTGCCCCACCCATCAGGCCGCCCATGCTCATCGACGAAGAACTGACCCTCAAAAAGCTGGAAACCTTCCTCGCCTTCATGCGCAGTGGCAACCTCGGCCGCGCCGCCGCCGAGCTGTCCACCAGTGCCGTCAGCGTGCACCGCGCCATCCACTCGCTGGAAAGCGCCTTGCGTTGCCCCCTGTTCAAGCACGAAGGCCGGCAACTGATCCCGCTGGAAAGCGCCTACGTGCTGGAGAAAAAAGCCCGCCAGCTGATCCAGGACGCCGAGCAGATGGTCCGCCAGACCCGTGAGGCTGCGGGGTTCTATGCCGAACGTTTCCGCTTGGGCGCCCTGTACTCACTAACGGTAAAGACCGTGCCAAAGCTGGTCATGGGCCTGAAACTGCGCCGCAGCGCGCTCAATATCGACCTGACCCTGGGCTCGAACGTCGACCTGCTGCAACGCCTGAAAAACCACGAACTGGAGGCCATCCTGGTGTCGCTGGACGAAAGCGTCAGCGACCCCGCCTGCGAGCAATTGCCGCTGTTCTCCGACGACATCTTCCTTGCCGTCCCCACCGACTCGCCCTTTGCCGAGCACGCCGAGGTGGACCTGGCCGACCTCGCCGACTCCACCTTCATCACCCTGACCCAAGGCTTTGCCACCCACCGTGATGGTGCGCGGGTATTCGAGCAGGCAGGGTTCGAGCCGAAGGTGGCCATGCAGGTGAACGATATCTTCACCCTGCTGAGCATGGTCAGCTCCGGCGTTGGCTTTGCCCTGCTGCCAGGGCGAATCGCTGCGGTCTACGAGAACCGGGTGAAGTTGATTGCCCTGCAACCACGCTATCGCCTGCAACAGCACATTGGCGTGGTGTTTTTGAAGGCGCGGGAACGAGAGCCGAACCTGCTGGCGTTGCTGGCTGAATGCAGGATGTACAGCCGCGAAAACTGAACGAAGGCCTGCAGGTGTTTATGTTCCAGCGACATTTACACCGCTTGCCGGGCGGCGCGCCGGCCTGAACCGGCATGGCGCCCTTGCAACAACACCGCCAGCGCAGCCAATACCGCCGGGATCAGCAACGACGCGAACACCTGTGCAAAGCTCCAGCCCATGGCCAGCATCTGGGCGCCGGCAAACGCACTGAGAATCGCGCCGACGCGGCCGATGCCGCTCATCCAGCTGGCACCGGTCGCCCGCGCTTCGGTGGGGTAGAATGCCGCCGCCAAAGCATTCATGCCCACACTTGCGCCATTGAGGCCAAAGCCCACGGCCCAGGCAATCGCGCACAGCCAGGCAAAATCCCCAGCCACCTGGCCAATGGCGAAGATCACTGCACCGCTGAACAAGAAGGTCAGCATCAGTACCCGTTGCGGGTTGTAGCGGTCCATGGCCCAGCCCACCGAGATCGCCCCCAGCGGCCCGCCGATCTGGAAACAGGCGGTGACGATGGCCGCTTCGGCTACCGAGAAGCCGCCCCCCTCCTTGACCAAGGTGGGCAACCAGCCGCTGAACAAGTAAACCAGAAACAGCGCCAGCACGTAGCCAGCCCAAAGCATCAAGGTGCCAAAGCGGTAGCGCGGCGAGAGAATGGTCGCAATCGCCCCACCACTGCTGGGCGCGCTGGCCGGTACGATGAAGGTGCTGTCGGCGTTGACACGCTCCGGTGCCAGACGGCTGACGATGGCTTGGATGCGACGTTTGTCAGCACCCTTGCTGACCAGGAAGGTGACCGACTCGGGCAACCGCCAGCACAGCAACGGCACTGTCAGCAGCGGCAGCACGCCGCCCAGCACCAGCACGCTGCGCCAGCCCAGGTTGGGGATCATCCAGGCACTGACAAAGCCGCCTGCCGCCGCACCCAGTGAGAAACCACAGAAGGCCAGGGTGATCAGCAGCGAGCGGCTGCGCGCCGGCGCGTATTCACTGACCAGGGTGCTGGCGTTGGGCATGGCAGCGCCCAAGCCCAGGCCGGTCAGAAAACGCAGAGCAACAAGGGTCTCGAGGTCGGGCGAGAATGCCGAGGCCAAGGTCCACACACCAAACAGCAGGACACTGCCCAGCAAGACCGCCTTGCGCCCATAGCGGTCGGCCAAGGGGCCGGCGATCAATGCCCCGAGCGCCAGGCCGATAAGGGCCGCGCTCAACACGGGGCCCAGGCTTTGCGCGCCCAGGCCCCAATCGTTTTTCAATTGCGGTGCGATGAAACCGATGAGGGCGACGTCCAGCCCATCCAGGGCGATGATCAGAAAGCCCAGGAAGACTACCCATTTCTGGTAGCGGCCGATGGGTTGCTGGTCGATCAGTTGGCGCACATCAATGGCGTTGTTCATGGGGTATCACCTGTTGTTGTTTTTATGAAGGTGCATCGGCAGTGGGCCGCCATGCGGCCCAGGCAGCATTACCGGTGAACGAGGCTGGGCAGCCGCACAGGCCGGATGATCCGGGTCTCTTGGGCCACGACCAGATCGCGGGTGGCCTGCAGGTAGGCTGCGAAGTCCGGGTCAGCGTCCCGCGCGGCGCTGCGTTTTTCGAAGTCATCGAGGCTGTCATAGCCCCACAAGTGCACCACCTGGTTGAGCGGGCCGATGCTGCTGGTGTAAAACGCCAGCGGCGCACCGAGATGGCGCAGCAGAATCGGCATCGCCAACTGGTCGAAGGCTTCGAGAAAGGCCGCCATGCCACGTGGCCGGATGGTGTAGACCCTGTGATCGACGACAGGCTTGTCCATCATGCAACCTCCCGCGCGTTGCCCGCTGTCGCCAGGCCTTGTTCGACGCCCGCCAGGTGGCGCCCGGTGATGTAGCCAAAGGTCATGATTGGCCCCAGGGTGATGCCCGCACCGGGGTAATTGCCGCCCATGATGCTGGCGCGGTCGTTGCCGACGGCGTACAGGCCGTCGATGGCCTGCTGATCGGCGCCCAGCACTTCGCCGACCACGCTGGTGCGGATGCCGTCGAAGGTGCCCAGGTCACCCATGATCACCTTCACGGCAAAGTAAGGCCCCTCGGCCACTGGCGCCACGCACGGGTTGGGCGTGTGCTGCGGGTCGGCCAGGTAGCGGTTGAAACGCGTGGTACCTCGCCCAAACTGGCGGTCCTCACCCTGAACGGCGCCCAGGTTGTACTCACGTACGGCCTGCTCCAGCCCGGCGACATCGATCCCGGCCTTGCGCGCCAGCTCGGTGAGGCTGCTGCCCTTGAGCAAGTAGCCGTTACGCAACAGTGGCCCCAGCGGCATCGGCGAAGGCTTGGCGAAACCCAGGCCGTACTTGGCCAGGGTGCGTCGGTCACAGACCAGCCACATGGCGGTTTCCGGTTGCTCTGCACACGCCTCGATCAAGGCCGCACCCACGTCGTGGTAGGAATTGGATTCGTTGGTAAAGCGCCTGCCCGAGCGCAGCACGCCGATCACACCGGGCTTGTAACGGTCGAGCAAATGGGGGAACGCGACAAATCGCCCTGCCCCCATCGGCACCTTGGACACCGGCATCCACGCCGCCGCCGCTTGCAGGCGGATATCGACCTTGGCGCCCATCGTTTCAGCCATGCGCGCACCATCACCCGTGTTGCCTGCTGGCACCGGCGAAAAGTGCTCGCCACCCCGACGCACATGCGGGTAGGCCTGCTTCAACCGTTGCACGTCATGGGAAAACCCACCACAGGCCAGCACCACGCCGCGCCGCGCCTCGATGCGCAGTTCGCTGTCGCCTTGTTTCGCCAACACGCCAGTGACCCGATTGCCTTCACACAACAGGTGCCTGGCCGGGGTCCCGGTCAAAATCGGAATGCCCAGGTCCAGCGCAGACTTCACCAGCCGCGCCGCCAGGGCATTGCCGCTGGTCACCTGGGTGCCGCGCCGGTACAGCGCCAACTCCTTGAGGTGGGTCAGCAAGCGCTTGGCCACATACACGAACGACGTCAGCGAGCGGGTGGCATTGAAGAAGTGCTTGAGGTCGGCATTCGACGAATTGAACATCATGCCGATGAAGGTGATGGTCTTGAGCGGTGGCCGCAGGCGTGCCATGTCGGGCCCAAGGCCGCGAATGTCGTAGGGCGCTGCCAGTATCGAGCGCCCGACATCGACGCCACCTTCCACGTGTGGGTGATAGTCGGGGTACAGCGTGGGGACGAATTTGACGGCGGTCTCGCGCTCGAAGAACTCGACCATGTCTGGCCCGTGACGCAGAAACGCCTTGACCGCCACTTCGTCGAAACAGTCGCCGGTTTCGTTGCGCAGGTAGGTCAGCGCCGCCTCATCGCTGTCGTTCATCCCATGCCGGTTGCCCGGCACCCACAGCACCCCACCGGAGAACGCCGTGGTGCCGCCGAAGCAGTCGTCCTTTTCGATGACGACCACATCCAGGCCGTGTTTTTTCGCAGTGATCGCCGTCGCCAGGCCGCCGGCCCCCGCCCCCACCACCAGTACATCGCAGGTGCGTGTGTTCATGCGCGTACGCCCTCGAAACCGGGGCGCGGGATCAACGCCATGGGCATGCTCTCCAGCCCACCATCGACCGTCAGCTCGGCGCCGTTGATGTAGTCGGCACGCGGGCTGGCAAGAAACAGCACCGCCTCGGCGATGTCCTGCGGCTCGCCGATGCGCTGGTTGGCGGTCATGGCGCTGCGCTGGCGTTCGATGTGCGGGTCCGCGTAAAACGCCGCCGACAGCGGCGTACGGATCAACCCCGGGCACACCGCGTTGCTGCGTACCCCGCGCGGCCCCCACTCCACGGCAATCTGCCGGGACAGCATGCTGACCCCGGCCTTGGCCGCGCTGTAGGCACCACTGTTGGGTTGAGGGTAATGGGCCGCGATCGACGCTACATGCACGATGCGCCCCTGGCCTCGGGCAAGCATCAAGCTGCCGAAGGCCTGCGAACACAGCAGGTAGCCGCTGAGGTTGACCGCCAACACCTGGTTCCATTGCTCCAGGGTCAGCACGTCGAGCGAACCCGGGCGCAGCACACTGGCGTTGTTGATCAGTACATCGCAGCGGCCGTGCAGCGCCTGCACCTGTGCGGCGGCCTGGCTTACGCTATCGGGGTCGGCGATGTCGCACCCCAGCGCGCTGACCTCGCCGACACTGTGCTCGCCCAAGCTGGCCGCCAGCTCACGGCACTTGCCCAGGTCGCGGTCCAGCAACACCACATGGGCTTGCTGTTCGACCAACGCGGCAGCCAGTGCCGCGCCAATGCCGCCGGCCGCGCCGGTCACTACACAAACGGCTGAATCCAGGCCCAGCCAGTGAGCGCTAATCTTGTTGTTATGCATGCTGCTCTCCAGAGTGTCGCTTCATCTGGCGAACAGCCTAGGGCTGACAGGCACCCGGGCAGAATGGACAAAACCTGCAACCAGCCCCACATTCCCGACAATTTGCTGCACCGCCCCTGAACCTGTTCAGCGGCTGTGGCACAGTAGCCGGGTACCGATCAAAACAATTACAACACCATGAACAAGATCCCCAATTACGCCCTGTACGGTGAGACTGCACAGCCGGTGTGGCACGAGTCGCTGCATGTGGAGTCGATCTCCAAACGCTCCGGTGCCCACAACTGGGAGATCGCCGCGCACCGTCACGAGGGCCTGCTGCAGTTGCTGTACCTGCAACGCGGCGGCGGTGAAGTGCTATTCGACAGTGACCGCATTCAGGCCCAGGCGCCCTGCGTGGTGTACGTGCCGGCGCAGGTGGTGCATGGCTTCCACTGGGCCGGTGCGGTCGAGGGCCAGGTGATCACGGCGGCGCAGCACCCGCTGGAAAGCATCACCCAGGTACTGGCGCCGAACCTGCTGGCAACGCTCCGCAAACCCCAGGTGATCGCCCTGCCCCGCTGGGAAGCCGACGAAGACCCTCTGCTGCCGTTGTGCCGTGCCCTGCACGAGGAATACCACAACCGCGCTCGCGAGCATGTGGCCAGCAGCATGTCATTGTTGCTGACGCTGCTGATCCAGGTGCTGCGCCACGAACCACAGGCCAGTGGTAACGGGCGTCGCCCACCGTCCAGGCGCAGCCAGCAACTGACCGGGTTTCGCGAACTGGTGGACATGCACTTTCGCGAGCGTTGGTCGTTGGGGGCTTATGCCGCTGAACTCGGGCTGACGTTGGCCACGCTGGGGCGGCTGTGCCAGGAACACCTGGGCATGACCCCGATGAATGTCATCAATGCCCGGTTGGTGCTGGAGGCCAAACGGGCGCTGGGGCATTCAAGCCTCAGCGTGAAAGAGATTGCCCATGACCTGGGGTTTGTCGATGTGGGGTATTTCAGCCGGTTTTTTCGCAAGCACTCGGGGGTGAGCCCGAGCGGGTTTCGCGAGGCCGCGTTGGCCCCTTCGCGGGCAAGCCCGCTCCCACAGGCTCCCTGCTAATTCAGCGAGTCTCCACCCTGTGGGAGCGGGCTTGCCCGCGAAGAGGCCAGTACAGGTTTCTTCAAGCCTCTAGCGCATGCTGCACCTGGCCCACTGTCGCCGCCAATCGGTCCAGGTGCAGGCTCAACACCCGCTCCACAGGCGCCTGGTCCACCGGCCAATGCAAGGCGATGCTGCCCGCCAGTTGCCCCTCGACCCGGACCGGCAAGGCGATCGCCCGGATCAGAAATGGCAACCGCACCGGGTATTCCCAATGCCCCTCGGTACGCTGGCCAAAGCCCTTGTGCGCATCCTCCTCGATATCGCGCAACAGGCTGTCATCACCCAACCGTTGATGGCTGGCCAAGCGCTGCACTTCGTCGCCGTCCAGCTCCCCCAGGCACGCGCGCCCCATCGCCGAATGGAACAGGCTGGCATGGTGGCCGACGATCTGGCAGTTGTTCGGGTAGCGCTTGCGCAACACCTGAGGGATGGCGCTTTCCATCACCTCCAGCCGCTCGCCATCGAAGCACGACAGGTCTGCCACCAGCCCGGTGCGTTCACTCAGCTCAAGCAGCCAAGGCGCCGCCTGCTCCACCAGGCGCCGCTTGAAGCGCAGTTGGCGGTCGCCGAACAGGCGCCGAGCACACAGTCGATAGCGCCGGTCGCTCAAGCCCCGGTAAACCCACCCCTGCTCCTGCAAGGTGGCGAGCATGCGCGAGACCGTGGCCTTGGGCAGCGCCGTCAGGTAATGCAGTTCTTCAAGCCCCAATGCCTGGTGTTCGCCCAGCAAGTCGACGATGGCCAGCGCCCGCTCCACCGAGCGTACGCCACCACTGTCTGTCATGTTGCCCATGTGTCTGACCTCCCTGTCACTTGGCGGGTTGGTCATCATGCACAGCAAGAACCGCGCCTGCCCAGGGCCTTTACGGAAGTTGCAAGCACGGCGGCGGCCGCCGTTCGACCCAGCGGGTCAGTTGCTCATGGGCATGGGCCAGTTGCAACACCGCGTGGTCCGCCTGGGCTGGGCCAATGATTTGCAGGCCCATCGGCAACCCCATGGCACTGAACCCCACCGGTACACTGATGCTCGGCAGCCCTGCCAGGGTCGGCCCGATTACCACCTCCATCCAGCGGTGATACGTGTCCATCGTTCGCCCTGCGACTGCCTTCGGCCACGCCTGCTGTGCATCGAAAGGGAACACTTGGGCCGAAGGCAACAGCAGGAAATCGTAACGTTCGAACAACCTGCCGAGGGCCTGGTACCACGCACTGCGGTCTATCGAAGCCTGGTACACCTGCGCCGCACTCAGGTGCAAACCGCCCTCGACTTCCCACTGCGCCTCAGGCTTGAGCAGGGCGCGCTTGCCGGGGTCGGCATAGGCCGCGCCGAGGGTGCCGTGCACCAGGAAGTGGCGGTGGGTCAGCCAGCATTGCCAGAGGCGCGCCAAGTCAAAGGCTGGCTGGCAGGCCTCGACCTGGCAACCCAGCTCGGCAAAATCCGCCAGGGCCGACTCGCACAGGCTCAGCACCCCGTCTTCCATCGGCAGGTAGCCGTCATAATCGCCCAGCCAGCCCAGCCGCGCGCCCTTGAAGTCGCGCTGCAACCCTTCAGCGAAATCAACCTTGCCGCCACTCAGCGACAACGGCACCCGTGCATCGAAGCCTGCCTGGGTCGTCAACAGCCGCGCGACATCGGCCACGCTGCGCCCCATCGGCCCTTCAGTGGCCAGTTGCTGCAGGAACACCTCCGGCGCCGGCCCATGCGGCACCCGCCCCTGGGACGGGCGCAGGCCGAACACATTGTTGAACGCCGCCGGGTTGCGCAGCGAGCCCATCATGTCGCTGCCATCGGCCACCGGCAGCAATCGCAGGGCCAAGGCCGCCGCGGCCCCGCCACTGCTGCCACCGGCCACCCGGCTTGGGTCGTAGGCATTGAGTGTGGTGCCAAACAGGGTGTTGTAGCTTTGCGAGCCCAGGCCGAACTCCGGCACGTTGCTCTTGCCGACGATGATCGCCCCACTGGCCCTGACCCGCGCCACGCTGACCGCATCGTACTCGGGCACCTGCTCGGCGAACAGCGGCGAGCCCAGGGTGGTGCGCAGCCCGGCCGTGGCAGCCAGGTCTTTGATTGCCTGTGGCATGCCATGCATCCAGCCCCTTGACTGCCCCCGCGCCAGCTCACCGTCGCGCTCATCGGCTTCGGCCAGCAGCGCCTCGGCCGAACGCAGCGACACCAGCGCATTGACCTGCGGGTTGAAACGCTCGAGATGGGCGAGGTACGCCAGCATCACCTCACGGCACGATACTTGGCGGGCATGAATTGCGCGGGACAACGCCTCGGCATCCAGCGCTACGATTGGGTCGATGGCTAGCGGCTTCACGGTTTCACTCCAAGGTTGAACGCGACAGCTTTACCCGCACGCGGCGCTTCTTTCAGGCAGTAGGTGCCCAACAGCGTCAGCAGGCAAGCGAACAGTACATAGAACGACGGCGCCACCGGCGTGTTCAGGGCTTTGCTCAGCCAGGTAACGATCAGCGGCGCAAAGCCGCCGAACACCATCACCGCCACGTTGTAGGCCACCGATACCCCGGTCGAACGCACCTCGACCGGGAACTGCTCGGCCAGGGCAGTCGGCGCCGGGCCAAAGAACCCGCCGATGGCGGTGCACAGCAGCAGCTGCATCACCAGCAGGCGCTCGATCGATGGCGCCGCCGCCACCCACACGTACAGCGGATAGACCATCACGAAGAAGGCCAGGGTGAAGGCCATCAGTACCGGGCGCCGGCCCAGCCGGTCAGACAAGGCCCCCGCCAGCGGGATGACCACGGTCATCAGCCCCACCGCAAGCATCTGCACCAGCAATACCTGGTCCAGCGGCAACCCGAGGTTCTTGTGGGCGAAGGTCGGCATGTTCACCAGCACCACGTAGAACGATACCGTGGCGCCACACGCCAGGCCCATCGACACCAGCAGGCTGCGGCGGTGTTCACGCAGTACCTGCCACAGGCCCGGCGCCTGGCCCTTGGCCTGTTTACGCGCCTCGAGGAACTCTTCGGGTTCTTCCATGTGCTTGCGAATCCACAGCCCCACCGGGCCAATCAGCAGGCCAAGCACGAACGGGATTCGCCAGCCCCAGCTGTCTAGCGCCTCTGGCGTGCACAGGTGCGTCACCAACGCCACCATCGCCGCCCCCGAGAACACCGCCAGGCACTGCCCCACCAGTTGCCAGGAGCCATACAGGCCTTTGCGATGGGCGGGTGCGCTTTCTACCAGAAACGCCGTTGCGCTGGCGTATTCGCCCCCTGTAGCGAAGCCCTGGAGCATGCGCGCCACCACGACCAGCAACGGTGCGCCCATACCGATGGCGAGGTAGTTGGGCGCAAAGGCGATCATGGCGATGGACACGGTCATCAGGCGGATGATCATCTGCATGGCCGCCTTGCGGCCTTTGCGGTCGGCGTACATGCCCAGCAGCACGCCGCCCACCGGGCGCATGAAAAAGCCCACGCCGAAGGTGGCCAGGGCCATCAGCAGCGAGGCGTATTCGTCGTCGGAGGGGAAGAACTGCCGGGCGATGATGCTCGCCAGAAAGCCGTACACGATAAAGTCATACCACTCCAGCGCATTGCCGATGACGGCAGCGACCACTTGCCGGGTACGCGACACGCCTGTGCTCGAAGTCTGCATAGGGAACACTCCATTCATCTGTTGGGTGATGACCCAGGCACAGCCGCGCCCAGGTTCCAGCGGCAGTCGTCAAAGAAAGGTCAGGCGGGCTCGAGCCAGCGCTCGGCAAGCGCGCCCCAATAGGCGGCGCCGGTCAGCAGGATGTCGTCGTTGAAGTCATAGGCCGGGTTGTGCACCATCGGCCGCGACAGGCCATTGCCGATGAACAGGTAGGCGCCTGGGCAACGTTGCAGCATCCAGGCGAAGTCCTCGCTGCCCATCAATTTGCGGGTGTTGCCGTCCACCGCGTCGGCACCGAGCAGTTCCACGCCCACTTGTTGGGCGAAGGCGTTCTCTGCGGCATGGTTGACCAGTACCGGGTACGCCGGCCGGTGTTCGATGCTGGCGCTGCAGCCAAAACTCTCGGCTTGGCTAACGATGATCGCGCGTACCCGCGCCAGGGTCTGCGCCCGCACTTCGGCATTCAACGCCCGCAGGCTGAGGCGCAGCACTGCCTGCTGCGGAATCACGTTGGCCGCCTCGCCCGCCTGCAGTGCCCCCACAGTAACCACCGCGGCTTCCTGGGCATCGATATTGCGCGCCACCACCGTCTGCAACGCCATCACCACACTGGCCGCTGCCACCAGCGGGTCGACGGTCAGGTGCGGCATCGAGCCATGCCCGCCGACGCCTTCAAGGGTTACGCTGAGCAAATCCTGCGAGGCCATCATCGGTCCCTCGCGAAAGCCCAGGTGCCCTGCCGGCAGCCCCGGCATGTTGTGCATGCCGAACAGGGCATCACAGGGGAAGCGCTCCAGCAAACCGTCGGCGAGCATCGCCTCGGCGCCGCCCTGGCCCTCTTCGGCGGGTTGGAAGATCAGCGTCAGCGTGCCATCGAACTGCCGGGTCGCCGCCAGGTAACGCGCAGCGCCCAGCAGCATGGTGGTGTGGCCGTCATGGCCGCAGGCGTGCATGCAGCCTTGGTGCCGGCTGCTGTAGGCCGCGCCGGTGGCCTCATGGATCGGCAGCGCGTCCATGTCGGCGCGCAGCCCCAGCTTGCGTGGGCTGCTGCCGTTGCGCAGCACCCCCACCACGCCGGTCTTGCCGATACCGGTGTGAACCTCGTAGCCCCAGGCTTGCAGCAGCCGAGCGACCAGCGCCGAGGTGCGGCTTTCTTCAAAACCCAGTTCCGGGTGTGCATGGATGTCGTGACGGATGCCGTGCAGGTCGCTGGCCACGTCATTGAGCCAGGCCAGGATGTGTTGATGTCGAGACATGCGGAATCTCCTTGCGCGGGTAATTCCCGTTCTTGTTGTTCGCGTTGAGATCACGACGGGGAAGGCAGGTCGTGTTGGCTGACAGATAAACGCGAGTGATGGGGGGAGCACAATCGAATGTGGTTCCACAGGGTGGAACTGGGCATGAGGGATTGCATGCGGGCCGCCAGGGGTACGGGGTGAGATCTTCAGCGCCTAGGAGATCGAGCGCCGCCCCTCACTGTTTTGATTTGTACCAACAGGACCTTCTCTGGCATGGGGCTAAGGATTGCCGACTCTTGACCACGCATGCGATTCCAGCCAGCAGCTTCTTTCAGTGACTCCCAGAACAGCTCAGGCAGTGGGAGCCTGTTCGCCGTGGCCTCTTGAATCGTCGACTTTAAATCGGTGTGCAACTGTCTCAACTTGCCCACACCTGCCACGGATGCAGCCCCTATGCCGACTAGCGTGGATGCCTCACTCGCTATCGAACCCATTGGAAATGCATAGGCCATCGCAACGCCAGGGACTTTTGTCAACGTACTCACCAACCCTCCATTGAATATCAATGCATTGTTAGTGCGGCTCGATGCATCGTATTCCGGTGGCACAGGCCTCCCTTGGGCCTTGGCAACCGATCTTCTGACGATAGTTTTCGAGGCTTTATTCAACGCAGACAACATACCCACAGTTCCCCATACCAAGCCTGTCCCCTGGCCGAGTATGCGCGTAGCGGAATGGCCGTCACGGTCGACATTGTTGATAGGATCCCCCAAGCAGTACGCATAGGCATTGAGCCCACCTCGGCCGAAAGGGCTAAAAGCATCCGGGCTGTAAAAGCGCATCAGCCCTGTACCATAGGCACGCTTGCCGTTGCCAATCAGATAACCCTTTGGCAGTAGCGCATTCGGTTCTCCAACAAACGCTAAGCGTGGGCCGCCCCTGCCCACGTGATAACCATAGGGCGCATAAGCCCGCAATGGGGGGGCCCTGAACATCTGGAGCGAGGGTTGCTTATCATTGGGTAATAGTGACGTTGTTTGCATGTTTCGAGCCTGCTCAACCTGTGTTTAGAGGGCCAGGCTATTCATATGAATTGGCGTACATAACTCGCAGAACTACTGAAGGGAATCATTTCCCGGGCACTGTCTTTGCTGTTACTGGTACCTTTGGCGCACCGTTCAGCCACAGCCTAGGACTGCGTCATGCCCCCAAGCCAAACCACCCCAAACGGTTTCGTCCGCGTCCGTGGCGCCCGCGAGCACAACCTCAAGAACATCGATGTCGATATCCCCCGCGACGCGCTGGTGGTGTTCACCGGCGTATCGGGCTCTGGCAAGTCTTCGCTGGCCTTCTCCACCCTGTATGCCGAAGCCCAGCGCCGCTACTTCGAATCCGTCGCGCCCTATGCCCGGCGCCTGATCGACCAGGTTGGCGTGCCCGATGTGGACGCCATCGAAGGCCTGCCGCCAGCGGTGGCGCTGCAACAGCAACGCGGCACGCCCAACGCGCGGTCCTCAGTGGGCAGCGTCACCACACTGTCCAGCTCGATCCGCATGCTTTACTCGCGCGCCGGCCATTACCCGGCCGGGCACGCGATGCTGTATGCCGAAGACTTCTCGCCCAACACCCCCCAGGGCGCCTGCCCCGAATGCCACGGCCTGGGCCGCGTCTATGAAGTGACCGAGGCAACCCTGGTCCCGGACCCTTCACTGACCATCCGCGAGCGCGCGGTGGCGGCCTGGCCCATGGCCTGGCAGGGCCAGAACCTGCGCGACATCCTGGTAACCCTGGGCTATGACGTCGATATTCCCTGGCGCGACTTGCCACAAGCGCAGCGCGACTGGATCCTGTTCACCGAAGAAACCCCCACCGCCCCGGTGTACGCCGGCCTGACCCCGGCGCAAACCCGCGCCGCCCTCAAGCGCAAGCAGGAACCCAGCTACCAGGGCACGTTCAGCGGCGCCCGGCGCTACGTACTGCACACCTTCATGCACTCGCAAAGCGCGCAGATGCGCAAGCGCGTGTCACAGTTCATGCGCCCAAGCCCCTGCCCGCTGTGCGCGGGCAAACGCCTCAAGCGCGAAGCGCTGAGCGTGACCTTCGCAGGCCTGGACATCGCCGAGCTGTCGCACCTCTCGTTGCAGGCGCTGGCCGAGGTGTTCCGCACGGTGGCGGCGCCGGCCTACCTGAAACAGAACCAGGACGACCTGACCCTGGAAAAACGCCTGGCCGCCCAGCGTATCGCCCATGAGTTGCTGGCGCGCATAGACACCCTGCTCGACCTCGGGCTGGGCTACCTGGCCCTGGAGCGCAGTACCCCGAGCCTGTCCTCAGGCGAGCTGCAGCGGCTGCGCCTGGCCACCCAGCTCAACTCACAACTGTTCGGCGTGATCTATGTGCTCGACGAGCCTTCGGCCGGCTTGCATCCTGCCGACAGCGAGGCCTTGTTCGAGGCCTTGCAGCGCCTGAAACAGGCCGGCAACTCGGTCTATGTGGTGGAGCACGACCTCGACACCATGCGCCGCGCCGACTGGTTGGTGGATGTTGGCCCTGCCGCCGGCGAACACGGCGGCACCATCCTTTACAGCGGCCCGCCCGAGGGGCTCGCCCGGGTCGAGCAATCGTGCACCCGCGCCTACCTGTTCGGCGAGCACGCCCAGGCCGTTCGCACACCGCGCCAGGCGCAGGATTGGCTAGCGCTGGAAGGCATCACCCGTAACAACCTCGACAACCTCAGCGCTCAGTTCCCGTTGGGGTGCTTCACCGCCGTGACGGGTATTTCCGGTTCGGGCAAATCCAGCCTGGTCAGCCAGGCGCTGCTGGAGCTGGTCGGCGCGCACCTGGGCCATGCCGAACAGCCTGCCGAGCGCGAAGAACAGAGCCTGGAGGACGACCCCGAACAAACCAGCAGCGGCCGGGTAAAGGCAGGGCTGGGCAGCATCAAGCGCCTGGTGCAGGTCGATCAGAAACCCATCGGCCGTACCCCCCGCTCCAACCTGGCCACCTACACCGGCCTGTTCGACGCCGTGCGCAAACTGTTTGCTGCCACCGACCACGCCAAGGCGCAAGGCTTCGATGCCGGGCGTTTCTCCTTCAACGTCGCCAAGGGCCGCTGTGCAACCTGCGAGGGCGAAGGGTTTGTCAGCGTCGAGCTGTTGTTCATGCCCAGTGTCTACGCGCCCTGCCCGACCTGCCACGGTGCCCGCTACAACCCCGAGACACTGGCGGTGACCTGGCAAGGGATGAACATCGCCCAGGTGCTGCAACTGACCGTTGAACACGCCCTGGCGGTGTTCGCCGAACAGCCGTCAGTACGGCGCAGCCTGCAAGTGCTGCAGGATATCGGCCTGGGTTACCTGCGCCTGGGCCAACCGGCTACGGAGCTGTCTGGCGGTGAAGCGCAACGCATCAAGCTGGCCACCGAGTTGCAGCGCACGGCGCGCGGGGCGACGTTGTATGTACTGGATGAACCCACCAACGGGCTGCATCCCCAGGATATCGACCGGTTGTTGGTACAACTCAACCGTCTGGTGGATGCCGGGCATAGCGTGGTGGTGGTCGAACATGACATGCGCGTGGTGGCGCAAAGCGACTGGGTGATCGATATCGGGCCTGGGGCTGGGGATGCGGGGGGCAAGGTCGTGGCCAGTGGCACACCGCAGGCCGTCGCCGGGTGCGTTGAAAGCCGTACCGCCAGCTTCCTGGCCAAGGCGTTGTAGCGGTGCTGGGCACCGGCCTCGCCGGTGCCCATGCCATTAGCCCGCCGACAGTTCCGCGATGCTGATCTCGCGCATGCGAAACTTCTGCACCTTGCCGGTCACCGTCATCGGGAACTCATCGACGAAGCGGAAATAGCGCGGCACCTTGAAGTGCGCAATCCGCGCCCGCGCCCCAGTCACGCAGCTCGTCTTCAGTGGCTGCATGCCCCGGGTGCAAGCGCACCCAAGCGACGATCTCCTCGCCATACTTGCTGCAGGGCACACCAATCACCTGCACATCGGCCACCGCTGGATGGGTGAAGAAGAACTCTTCCAGCTCACGTGGGTAGATGTTCTCGCCGCCCCGAATGATCATGTCCTTGCTGCGCCCGACGATGCGCACATAGCCCTGCTCGTCCATTACCGCCAGGTCACCGGTGTGCATCCAGCCCTCGGCATCGATGCTCTCGGCCGTGGCCTTGGGGTTGTTCCAGTACCCCAGCATTACGCTGTAGCCGCGGGTGCACAGTTCGCCGATTTCACCACGCGGCACTGTGCGGCCATCGGCATCGATGACTTTGTTCTCCAACCGTGGCTGGGTGCGGCCGACGCTGGTCACGCGGCGCTCCAGGTCGTCATTGGCCCCGGTCTGCAAGGACACTGGGCTGGTTTCAGTCATGCCGTACGCGATCTGTACCTCGGCCATGTGCATCTCGTCGATGACCCGTCGCATCACTTCGATCGGGCAGGTCGCGCCGGCCATGATGCCGGTGCGCAGGCTCGACAGGTCGAAGGCACTGCGTTGCGGATGGTCCAGTTCGGCGATGAACATAGTGGGCACACCGTACAGCGCGGTGGCCTTTTCCTCGGCCACTGCGCGCAACGTGGCGAGTGGGTCGAAGGCGTCGTTAGGGTAAATCAACGTGCTGCCGTGAGTCATGCAACCCAGGTTGGCCATGACCATGCCGAAACAGTGGTACAGCGGCACCGGCACCACCAGCCGATCGTGCTCGGTCAAGCCCAGGCTTTCGCCCACCATGTAGCCGTTGTTGAGGATGTTGCTGTGGCTCAGCGTGGCACCCTTAGGGAAGCCGGTGGTGCCGGAGGTGTACTGGATGTTGATCGGGTCGTCACAGTGCAGTTGCCCCTGGCGGGTGGCCAACGCCTCGGCGCTGATGGCGTCGGCGCGGGCCTGCAGGGCATGCCAGGCGAGAAAGCCCGGCGGCGGTGAAGCGGCCAGGCTCACGACCCCGCGCAACTCGGGGAACCGCTCACAGGCCAGCGCGCCCGGGTGGCCCTCGGCAAGGCCCGGGATCAGGCCCAGCAGCATGGCATGGTAGTCGGAGGTCTTGAAGGCATCGGCGCAGATCACCCAGCGGCAACCCGCCTGGCCCAGGGCGTAGTCCAGCTCGCTTGCGCGGTAGGCTGGGTTGATGTTGACCAGGATCGCACCGACTTTGGCGCTGGCGAACTGGGTGATGCACCACTCGGCACAGTTGGGCGCCCAGATGCCCAGGCGGTCGCCGGCTTGCACGCCCAATGCCATGAGGGCGCGCGCGTGCTGGTCGACAGCCTCGGCCAGTTGCCGCCAGGTGTAGCGCAAGGCCTGGTGGCGGACCACCAGGGCTTCGCGGTCGGGAAAGCGAGCCACGGTGGTGTCGAAGGCGTCGCCGATGCAGTGGGTCAGCAGGGGTTTGTCCTGGTTGCCCTGGGAATAGCTTGGCTGGTGCATGGGCGTTCTCTTGTTGTTCTTGTGTTGTTTGAACCGGCCTCTTCGCAGCACAAGGCTGCTCCTACAGTGGAACGCGGTGAGCTGTAGGAGCAGCCTTGTGCTGCGAAGCGGCCGGTAAGTCCACCTTGTATCTAGCGGATGAACACCTGCGGCGTAGTGGTCGACATGTCCCCACCCGGCAGCTTGATGTTCTTCACCTTCTGCAGCGTTTCGGGGTCGAACACCGCCAGGTCATTGAAGGTGCCGCCCAGGTACAGCTTGTCGCCCTTCTTGTCGAAGGTCACGCAGTAGTAGGTGTGTTCAAGGTTAGCCGCCTTGATCAACTTGCGTTCCTTGATGTCATACCGCGCCAGGCGGTTGAGCACGCCGTAGATCTGGTTCGGGTCCTTCGGCGAGCGCAACCCGGTGAAGTACAGCTCGGTCAGGTCGGCGAACTCCTGGGTGTGGGTCTTGCCGGTTTTCAGGTCGACACTCAGGTAACCGTAGAGCAGTTCGGCAGTATTCGGGTCCTGCTTTTCGTCCTTGAACTTGGCAATGGTGTAGAGCATCGAGAACTCGTGCCGAGGGCTCTGATGCGGCCAGAAATACAACACATCCGGGGCGCTGTAGCCGGGCCGGTTCCAGGTGCGCAGCGGCAATGCCACCTCGTACTTGCCGGTTTGCACGTCCATCTTGTAGATGTCCGGGCCCGCCACGAACAAGCTGCCGTCGTCGGCGGCGCGCATCAGGTACACCTGGCGCGGCATCGGGAAGGTACGCGCAGGTTTCGCATCAAGGCCATCGGCCGTGCGGAACACCTCCAGGCGCGGCGGCTTGACCACATAGTGATCGTTCAGGCGCTGGGTCGGGTTGACGGTGGCATACACCTCTTTGCCATCAGGGCTGATGGCAAACGAATACATCGACTTGCCGACTTCCCCAGGCACGCTGGACAAGTTGGCGTGGAAGGTGGTCTTGCAGGTGTCCAGGTCGATGCCGTAGATGTCGGCGTAGTGGTTGTTGAGGATGTAGGCGGTACGGTTGTCCGGTGCCATCATCGCGGTGCCGGGGCCGAACGCATCGGGCATGCGGCAGCTCTTGTACAGCGCATCGCTGGCCACATCCACCACATGCAGGTTGTTCGGGTAGTTGGTCACGATCAGGTATTCATGACCAGCCTTCAAGGCCGGCCCGGTGTCGTCAGCCTGTACCGCCCAGGCGCTGGCCGTGGCGGCGACGGTGAGCGCGAGCTGCGCGCAGAGTCCAGGTTTCATGCGGTTTCCCCTTGTCATTCTTGTTGGGCCGGTCACTTGTCTTTCGGGAACACGGTGCCGAGGTTGCGCCAGTCGTCCTGGGAGTTGGTCGCCTGGGCGTTCCAGTCCTGGTAGGTGCTCATCATGTCTGGCACCTGCGCTGGCCACCAGCAAGGGTCGGAACAGCCGTAAAGGTCGGCTTCCATGGGCTGGCACAGCGAGCTCACGCCACCAAAGGCGTCCACTTCCCAACCCGGGTCGGTGGTGGCGGTACAGCCTGCCACCGCGCTCATCGCCATGACTTCTTCGACACGGTCTTCGGCAGCGGCCTGCTCGAGGATGCGCGCCTTGTTGTTCAGGGGCTTCAAGTGCTTCATGTCAGTGCGCCTTCCGCGGGGTGATGTAGCGGTCGATGAAGGCCGGGTTGGCGGCCATGATGCGGCTGTAGACCTCGATGCCGAAGTCGACCCAGTCGCGCATCAGCTCGCAGTAGTGGTAGGTCGGGTGCTGCGGGTCGCCGTAGCGGGCATAGCTCTCGTGGTAGCAGCCACCGGAGCACAGGTTGCGAATACGGCAGCTCTCGCAGCCGGTGTTGCTGCGGTCCAGGCGTTGCGACAGGAAGTCATTGAGCTGGGCCTGTTTCACCCCTTGGTGCACGTTGCCGAACGTCGGCAGGCTGGAGCCGGTGAAGCGGTGGCACAGGTTCAATTCACCTTCATGGTCTACCGCCAGCATTTTCAGCCCGGCGCCGCACGGCAGGGCCTTCTTGTGGCCCTCGTGGATGTCGGTGATCAGTTGGTGCAGGTTGGAAAAGCCGATGTTGCGGTGCTCCAGCGCGGCTTCCAGGTAGCGACGGCCCAGGGCCTTCATGTTGGCGAACACCTGCACCAGTTCGTCGCTGGTGAGGTTGAATGCCGACAGGTCGCCCGAGGTCACCGGGGCGAAGCCGACTTCGGCAAAGCCCATCTCGTTGAACAGGTGATTCCAGATGGTCTCGACATCGGTGATGCCACGGGTCAGGGTGACCCGCGCCCCCACCGGGCGGCTGGTGTAGCGTGACAGCAGCATCTCGGCCTTGCGCCGCACCACGTCATAGGTGCCCTGCCCGCCCACGGTGATGCGGTTGCGGTCGTGCACGGTCTTCGGCCCGTCGATGCTGATCGACAACCCGAAACGGTGGGCGTTGAGCCAGTCGATGATCTCTTCGGTGAGCAAGGTGGCGTTGGTGGTCATGATGAACTCCACCTGCTTGCCGGCCTCGGCGAAACGCCGCTCGCAGTAAGCGACCATGTGCTCGATCAAAGGCCGGTTGGACAACGGCTCGCCGCCGAAGAACACCACGCTGTAGCGTTGCTCGCCAGGGGACTCCTTGAGCAGCATCTCCACCGAGGCCTCGGCAGTGGCGGTGCTCATCTTTTTGCCGGCAGAGGGTTTGTCCAGGTCTTCCTTGTAGCAATAGGTACAGCTGAGGTTACAGCCGGTGTTGACGTTGAGCACCACCGTGTTCAACGCCGTGCGCTCGACCTGCTTGAGGGCGATTTCCGGCGTCAGTGGTGAGCCGTCGCTGACCACTTCCAGGGCGATCAGCTCGCGCAGGGTGTCCTGGATGTCGGCGCCGGCAAACTGCTGACCGAGGCGCTGCATCAGCTCCTCGGCGGAGCAGCCTTGCTGGCGCAGGGTGTCGATGATGCCGCCGGTCACCGCGTCGGTGGCGAACAGCGAACTGCTAGGGATGTGGAACAGCATGCGGTCGGCATCCACCTGCACTTCGTGCAGGTTGCGTTCGACCAGGTTCAATAGTGCGCCCATGGCGACCTCCGATAATCGATCCGTTGGAAAACGCGTTCACACCTGCCTTATGGCAAGGGCGGGTTGTTCCAGCGTTGGACGGTGACGATCATGTGGCCCTCGCCGGTCTGGCCGCCGTCAGCCAGGGTGGCGATGACTTTCAGGTTGCCAGCGTTGTTGGTCATCATCTTGCGTGCCGGGTTAGGCCCCGCACCGCCGGGTACGAAGACGCCGTCGGCCTGCATCTGCCCGGCGAACTTGACGTCCTCGTCCTCGACGGCACGCTCGTTGAACGGCTCGACCTTCCATTGGGCGGGCAGGTAACCGATGCGCAGCGGCTGGCCGCTGGCGTCTTTGCCCCAGGCTTCGGCTTCGAAGCGCCCCTGCACCTTCGGCACGGACGCGCCGTTTTCACCGATGCGGGCAATGGAGAACGCCGGCACCACCTTGACCTCGTCGACCTTGTCGTAAACCGCCAGGTTGACGCCCTTGAGTGCGCCCACTGCAACGTCTCGCTGGCCTGGCTTGGCGTCTGCCGCCGCGCGCGCCTTGACCCGCACCAGGGTCGGGGTGGCCTCCAGCACTTCTGTCACTTCAACACCTGCGCCCAGTTCCGGCTTGCCCGTCAGGCCACTGCCGACCAGGGTGATCTCGCTTTCGCTGCCCACCTTGATGAATGCTGGCTGCACTGCCAGCAGGCGTGCCTTGCCGTCTTTTACTGCACTGAAGTCCAGGCCGCGCTCGTCGTGATCGGCCTCGAACATGCGGCCTTTCATTTCGCCATCCAGCGCCGCGAATACCTGGCGCAGGTTGCTGTCGCCCACCTTCACGTTGCCGCGCCATTCATAGCCGTTGTAGAGGATCGCCGAGCCGCTGCCATTGAACGGCGTGCCGTCGGCGTAGCTGCCTTTGACCTCGACCTTGAAGGTGTCAGCCTCCTCTGCACTGACCGTCATCACCCCACGGACATCGCCTTTGGCCAGCATGTGACCGCTGAACGCCCACTGCCCTGGCAAGGCATCGGCCTTGGGCCGGGCCTGTTGCCATTCGGCCCAGGCCGGGCTGTCGAGCGGGAAGCGCTTGGCCAGGTCCGGCACCATTTGCTTGAGGGCGATTTCAAGCCAGTCGCGGTCACGCGCCTGGGCCTGGTATTCGAGAGACGGCCATTGGCCGAGGTGGAAGTTGACCAGGTGTTCCCATTCCTGGGCCGGGCGACGCTGCAGGGCAACGCGGGCACCGGAGTGGCAACGGCCGCAGGTTTCGCTGAGCTGTTGGTCGAAGTGTTCGACGGTGTTAAGCCGCCGCTCCATGGCGTAGCGCACGCCATCGGTCTCGCTGGGCGCCAGCCCCTGCTTGTCGGCCAGGTACTTGACCAGGGTGCGCCGGTCATCGTCGCTGATCTGCAGGCCGTGCATGACCTGCATGCGGGCGATGCTCATCAGCCAGCCTTCCGGCGTTTTGCGCTGATGGCTGATACGGCTGTAGGTGTCGTTGCCTTCGGGGATATGGCACCCCATGCACTTGGTTTGCAACAGGTTAGGGCCCTGCTCGGCCGCCATGGCCTGGGTGCTCAGCAGCGCGGCGGCGACCAGCGCCAGTTTGCCCGCATGCCGGCGGAGTCGAGTCGTCTTCAAGGTCAGACCTCCACGGTTGTTGTTCTTATCGTTCTCGCACGCATTGGTACAGCAGGTGTGCATGTGACAGTCGTGATACAGAAACTGTGCCACATGCTGAAAAGTTGTTGTATTTCAGCCTCTTAGTAGGTTTCGCGTGGTTGCGCAGGCACGCCGGGGTAGAGCCGAAGCGTGCCATTTCGCGACAGGGTGTTTCATCCTGAGACAGGGCCTGCTCTGCAGGCCATTCGCGGGGCAAGCCCGCTCCCACCGAAACGGCGCAGCGGCTGAGTTCGGCTCTATCCCTGTGGGAGCGGGCTTGCTCTCACCGAAACGGCGCAGCACCTGAATTCGGCTCTATCCCTGTGGGAGCGGGCTTGATCTCACCGAAACGGCGCAGCACCTGAATTCGGCTCTATCCCTGTGGGAGCGGGCTTGCCCCGCGAAGAGGCCGGTATAGCCACTGTTTCACCACCGTCTCACACCGTCTCAATGTGCAACAGCGCACGCCCGCAATCACAACCTTGCACCCAGGCAAAACCCAATAACTACAGCGCTTTAACCCCATCTGCTCAGGTTGGCACGCCCATTGCGCCTGTGCCCGGCACACCCAATGACAAGAGGCACCGCCCCATGCTTTCCGAACTGCCCATCCTGCCCGCCACCCGCGCCTTCCTCGAACGCAAACTGAAAATGCGCATCGGCGCCGACTGGCAGGACGCCGCCAGCGGTCGCACCCTGTCGTTCCGCAACCCGGCCACCGGCGAGGTGCTGGGCGAAGTACCCGCCGCCGACGCCGACGATGTCGACCGCGCCGTGCGGGCCGCGCGCCAGGCCTTCGATGACTCGCCCTGGAGCCGCCTGCGCCCGCGTGAGCGGCAGAACATGCTGTGGCGCCTGGCCGACCTGATGGAGCGTGACGCGCAACAACTGGCGGAGCTTGAGTGCCTGAACAACGGCAAGAGCGCCGCAGTGGCCAAGGTCATGGACGTGCAACTGGCCATCGACTTCCTGCGCTACATGGCCGGCTGGGCCACCAAGATCGAGGGTAGCACCGTCGAAGCCTCGATGCCTTTGATGCCCAACGACCAGTTCCACGGCTTTGTCCGCCGCGAGGCGGTAGGCGTGGTAGGTGCCATCGTCGCCTGGAACTTCCCGCTGCTACTGGCCTGCTGGAAGCTGGGCCCAGCCTTGGCCACGGGCTGCACCGTGGTGCTCAAACCGGCCGACGAAACCCCTCTGACCGCACTGAAACTGGCCGAGCTGATCGAGGAAGCCGGCTACCCGGCAGGCGTGTTCAACGTGATCACCGGCACCGGCCTGAATGCCGGCGCAGCCCTGAGCCGCCACCCCGGCGTCGATAAACTGACCTTCACCGGCTCTACCGAGGTCGGCAAGCTGATCGGCAAAGCGGCCATGGACAACATGACCCGCGTGACACTGGAGCTGGGCGGCAAGTCGCCGACCATCGTCATGCCCGACGCCAACCTGCAGGAAGCCGCTGCCGGCGCTGCCACGGCTATCTTCTTCAACCAGGGCCAAGTGTGCTGCGCAGGCTCCCGGCTGTATGTGCACCGCAAGCACTTCGACAACGTGATCGCCGACATCGCCGGTATCGCCAATGGCATGAAGCTGGGCAGCGGGCTGGACCCTTCGGTACAGATGGGCCCGTTGATCTCGGCCAAGCAGCAGGACCGGGTCACCGGCTACATCGAACTCGGCCGCGAGCTGGGCGCGACCATTGCCTGCGGCGGCGAAGGCTTCGGGCCAGGTTACTTCGTCAAGCCAACGGTGATCGTCGATGTCGACCAGCGTCATCGCCTGGTGCAGGAAGAAATCTTCGGGCCGGTGCTGGTGGCGATGCCCTTCGATGACCTCGACGAAGTGATTGGCATGGCCAACGACAACCCCTACGGGCTAGGGGCGAGTATCTGGTCGAACGACCTGGGGGCGGTGCACCGGATGATCCCGCGGATCAAGTCGGGCTCGGTGTGGGTCAACTGCCACAGCGCACTCGACCCGGCCCTGCCATTCGGTGGCTACAAGATGTCCGGCGTCGGCCGCGAGATGGGCGCGGCGGCCATCGAGCATTACACCGAACTCAAGTCGGTACTGATCAAACTCTGATCATCAGCCTGTAACAGTGACAATGCTGTTACAGGCGATGCTCTCCTGACATGCTAGTAGCCGAAAAATAAACCCCTAGTTACTGGCCCTCGACGCTCCTCCTGATTTTTCGAAGCTGCGCACAGCCTTAGTAACGTGTGCAAGTCTATCACTTGCAGCCTTAATCCTTGATTGACCACGAACTCTCATATGGGCCCTGACATAAGCCGGATAGCTATTGAAAGGAATTCCTGGCATCCCCTTGTTTTTATTTATAACCAAGGCTGCAACGTGGTGCACCGGGTCAGTCTTGCTCACCGTATGAGAATGCGCTGTTTTGAATGCCACGTAGCGCCTCACACCCTCACCCCATTGTTCCTCTGGGAATCCAGGATTGGTCCACTTTGCTCTAGAAATTGACTGTACTTGTCCAACCTGGGCATTGCGAGTGGAAGAGCTTGAAGAAGCTGATGCAACAACATGACTAGGATCATGAGACTGACCTGATGTATCCATGGCTTCAGAGCCTTGGAATGATCCCGCATAAACGATAACGCTAGCGCGCTTCCGCTGTGCAGTCACGATCACACTTTGGCGGGCAGGTGCTGGGGGGGCGTCAAACTGAGACAACGGCCCATTGCGCCTGGTTAAAACGCTGAACTTCATATTTCCATCGATGTCCATGTAGTTGACAGGGTCGCCACCACAATATGCATAAGTGTGCAGTCCCCCCATACCAAATGGGCTGTATGGGTCGGATGAGATGAAACGCATCAGGGTCGGGCTGAACGCTCGAACTCCATTTCCTAACAGATAGCAGTTGGACAAACGATCATGCACCTGTCCATTAAAAGCCAAAACACCTATACAAGGAGAAAAAACGGAGCACCCATAAACAGAGTAGTTCATACACCCTCCTCATAGTACCAACTCGCCAGCAACCAAACTGATGCATCGTGTTTTCCATCAGCCAAAGAAAGTCCCCCGAAAAATGCCATGAGTCAACCTGAAGCTGAACTTAAGCCTTATTCGAAAGCTGGAGCCTATTGCGTTATCACGACACACCTGAAAATCAATCATGACCGTAACACATTGCACATACAAGCATGCCGAAGGCGGTCATCACAACTATCAAAACTAACAGGCGCCAAGCTACATAGGCTTTGATATACTCATCAACCATTTCTGTAATAGAATTCGTTCAGAAGTAGAATAGCCCTCTAATACCTTCTGGATACTTTTGCCTCCCTTGAGTGCTCGCACCACCGGCGCCAACTCCACGTTTTGCAAATGCCAAATTCCCAAAGGCTGATCCGCCGTTACAACCACCTCGGCCTCATCCACCAGTCCACCACGCAATACCGGCCTGCGTTCAATTTGCACCGCCTTCCAGCCCACCTTCAGATGCGACAGCTGCGCATCCGGCCATGCCCGACGGCGTTCCCAGAATGGCTGCCCAGCGCGTTTTAGCTCCTGCCCGTAGAAGTCCCGCCCGATGCGGGCAAAGCGCAAAAAAAGCTGCTCGATCCGCTGTTGGTGGAACTGCTTGGCCAGTGCCGCACGCTCAGGCCGGCGCAGTAGGGTATTGATCACCACAGGCGCCTGCAGCGCCGACGACAGCGACTGGAAAATCCCATTCCCCGATAGTGGGTCAACCGCCATCGCAGCATCCCCCACCCGTATCCAGTCATCCCCCACGCATTCGCCGGCCAGTATCGCGGTACTGCTACGGGCATGTACCTGTGCAGGTTCCATCGCCTGCGCCCCGAACAATTCGGCCACTAACGCCGAGTCACGGCGCCGTGTGGCGCAGTACTCAGGCAGGGCGGCCTTGGTCGGCACCCCTTGGGCATCGAGGGTAATCTGCCAATAACAGCGCCCATCGGCCAACCTGGCCATCCAGGACCAGCCGTCATCCAGGCTTTCCACCGCCGAAGCCGGTGCGCCAGGGGCGTCATGCCAGACGTTGAGCAAACTGATCGTCTCAGGTCCGCGCATGCGGTCAGCTGCCAACGGTGCCTGGCGCCCACGGGCCTCAACCAGGAATTCAGCCTGCAGCATTTGCCCATCGTCCAGACGCACCTGATGACCCTCGGCACGCGCCACCTCACGGATGCGCCCTTCAACCAGCGTCACTCCCGCTCGTGCAAGGTCAGCACGCAAGGCACGGTCGAAGCGTTGCCGGTCGAGCAGAAACTCTTGGTTCATCTGCAGGTGCTCGCCATTCCAGCGCACCTGACGTGTCGCTGGCATCGCCGCCTCGCTCAGGGCCCGGCCCAGGCCCGCGTGCCGCAGACCTTCCAGCACCCGCTGCGAAACGCCTTCCACGGCAGCAAAGCGGCGCCAGTCGGACACCACCGTGACCAGGTAGCCCAGGCGGCGCAGGCCGATTGCCGTGGCGGCACCCGCGGGGCCGGCACCCAGCACCACGATGTGCGGCTCACTCATCCTCGGCACCTCGCCGCTCAGGGCCGCTGAATGCGGCATGGGCGCGCAGCCAGTCGAACACCTGCTGCCGCCCCATGCTGGGCCGCTCACGCAGTAATGCTGCAACGCGCCCGCTCAGCGCAGCACAACCCAGGCTTGCCCCTGCCAGGCCACCGGCGCCGACATGGCCACCGAAGTCCGCCTGTGCAGTGCCCAGCCAGGACCACTGCCCCGGTGCACAACGCGCATCGCCGGTCATGCGAATCACGCCCGGGTAACTGGCCGGGTACACCGCCCCGCCCTGCGCCGGGCTGGAGGCGCACAGCAGCACGCCAGCCGCCTGGGCCTCGGCGCAGGCCTGGTGCAGCACGGGCCGGTCCTGCAGCAGGCCGAGGCTAAGGTTGATCAGCGTCACCCCCTCTTCCACCAGCCATAACAATGCGGCGGTCACCTGCAACGCACTGGTGCTCGCCTGCGCAGAAAACACCTGGGCCAGCAACAGCGGCACCGGGCCAGATTCACGCAGCAGGCCAGCGACTACGGCACTGCCGTGGCCTAGTTGGTCGGGCAACGCTTCGCCTTCGCGCAGTTGGCCTTCCTCAAGCCAGAAGCGTCGTGCGCCCAGCAAATCCAGTGCTTGGGCCGACGTGCAACCGCTGTCGATGACCCCGACACGCAACTCATTGCCCATGCTTGATAGCCTCCTGGGGCAACACCTTCAGTTGCCCATCATGCAGGTGCAAATGCAAGTCGGCATCGGCGAGGGTCGAGGCTCGGTGGCTGATCAGAATGCGCGTGCGCCCGGCAAACAGCTGGTCGATGGCCGCGATCACTTCGCGCTCGGTCGCTTCGTCTACCGCCGACGTGGCCTCGTCCAGCACCAGGATCGCAGGGGCCTGCAACACCGCGCGGGCAATGGCGATACGTTGCTTCTGACCGCCAGACAGCTGCTGGCCACGCTCGCCCAACAGCCCGTCCAGCCCCAACGGCAGGCTTTCGACCAGGCTGTCCAGGCGCGCCAGGCGCACCACCCGCTCAAGCTCGGCACGGCTGGCTTCGGGCACCCCGTAGGCAAGGTTCTGCGCCAGGGTGCCACGGAACAGCACGATGTCCTGGCTGACCACGGCAATGCGCCGGCGCAGCGCCGCCAGGTCGAGTTCGCGCAGGTCGGTGCCATCCAGCAGGATGCGCCCGGCGTCCGGGTCGTAGAACCGTTGCAACAGATCGATCAAGGTCGACTTGCCGACCCCAGAAGCGCCGCTGATGGCGACCTTCAGACCACCCGGCACGCAGATATTCACGTCGTTAAACACCGCGCCTTGGCGCCCGTCATGGGCGAAGTGCAAGGCCTCCAGGCGCAATTCACCTGGCCCGTCTGGTATCGGCTGCGGCGTGTCCGCCTGGCGCACGGCAACGGCTTCTTGCTTAAGCTCCATTACCCGGCCCAGGCTCACGGCCATGCGCTGCACTGCCACATACAAGCCCAACAGGCTTTGCACCGGCCCGACTGCCATGCCCATGTAGGTGGAAAACGCGATCAGCGCGCCCAGTTGCCAGGTACCTTGGATCACCCACCAGCCGCCTACCAAAAAGGCGCAGGCGCGGCACCAGGAGGTCAGCGTGCCGGGTATCGCCTGGGTAAAGAACTCGGTCACCTGCACCTTGAGCAACTGGCTCATGTAGCCCTGGCCCAACTGGTCCAAGCGCCCGGCTTCGCGCCCCTGTTGGCCAGCCGCCTGAATGAACTTCATGGCCGGCAGTGTCTCGACCAGAAACGACGAGACATCGGCCGAGCGCTCACGCAAGCTGCGCACCTCGCGCTCGACCTTGCGCCGCATCCAGCGCAACCACAGCACCTCGATCGGGATCAGCAGCGCCAGCAACAGCGACAGCTGCCAAGACAACATCAGCATCAAGGCCACCGCCCCCATCAGCCCGATCACGGCAGACACCGCTGAAAACAGCGAGTCCACAGCAAAGCGCTGGATTTCGGCGACGTCGCCATCCAGCCGCGAAAGGATATCGCCGATGCGCCGCCGCCCGTAAAAGGTCGGCGACAACTGCTGCAGGTGGCGGTAAAGGTCATCACGCAGCGCGAACAGAATGCGCCCGGACAATCGCGTATGCAGGTAGCGGTTGACCCCGGCCAGCACGGTGCCCAGCAGGCCCGCGGCGATCATGATCGCCGCCATGTGCCAGAGGGTCTGGTAGTCCTTGGCCAACAGGCCTTCGTCGATCAGTGTCTTGACCAGCCAGGGTTGCGCCAGGGCCAGCAGCGACGCGCCCAAGGACAAGCCCAGCAGCACACCGATGGCGCGTCGATGAGGGCGGACGAAACCATACAGCCAGGCCAACGCCTGACGCATGAGGACAGGGTCGCTGGTCTCTACCAGCCTTGCGAACAAACCACCCATGTCAGCTACGCAACTGCTTGAGCTTGCGGTACAGCGTCGCCCGGCTGATACCCAGGGCCTCGGCGGCTGCCGAGACGTTGCCCTGGTGGCGGCCCAGGGCGCTGCGAATCAGCTCCAGTTCATTGTCCTTGAGGCTGCCGGACGGCGTCGTGCCGCTGGCCAGTTCATCGAGTAGGCAATCGGTGAGGTGATCGAGGGTCAGCACCTGCTCACCGTCCTCACGCATGGCCAGCGCGGTGCGCACGACCATCTCCAGCTGGCGGATGTTGCCTGGCCAGTCGAAGCCTTCGAGCAAGGCGCTGAGTGCCGGGTCCAGGCTCACGCCCTTGGCGCCGGACTTGTCCAGTAGCCCTTGGATGATCCCGGCCAGGTCGTCACGCTCGCGCAAGGCCGGCAGGCGCAGCGAGACGCCATTGACCCGGTAATAGAGGTCTTCGCGAAAATGCTGTTCAAGCACCAGGCGTTTGAGGTCGCGGTGGGTGGCGCAGATCAGCGCCACGTCGATGTCCTGCTCGTCACCCGCGCCCAGCGGCGCCACGCGGCGCTCTTGCAGCACCCGCAACAGCCTGGCCTGGAGGGCCAGCGGCATGTCGCCGATCTCGTCTAGGAACAGCGTGCCGCCATGGGCCTGCATCAACCGCCCGACCATGCCGCCACGGCGTGAGCCGGTGAACGCCCCTTCGCGGTAGCCAAACAGTTCGGATTCGATCAGCCCTTCAGGAATGGCCGCGCAGTTGACCGCCACGAACGGCTTGTCGGCCCGCGGGCTGGCCTGGTGCAGGGCCCGGGCGACGACTTCCTTGCCGGTGCCGGTCTCACCCAGCAGCAACACCGGCAGGCCATTGCCCAGGCCCTGGCGGGCCATGCGCAGGTTGCGCGCCAGGCGTGGGTCGCCACCGGCCAGTGCATCGAGCGCCGGTGACGTGTTGGCCAGCGCCGGCTTGCTCACCGCCACGCTGCCGTTCAGCTGGCCGTGACGTGGCAGTTGCAACGCGCGGAAGAAGAACTCGCCCTTGGCCGTCTGCACACTGCTGACACCGCCCTGCCACAGCCGGGCGATGAAGGCTGGCGAGCGCTCGCCGAGCAGGTCGCTGCTACGCCGGCCAATGAGGTCCTGGCGCGGCACCTGCAACAATTGGCAGGCACTGTCGTTGGCCGCCAGCACTTCGCCGTCCAGGCTCAATGCCAATAGACCGTGCCAGGCACTGTTGAGGTACTGCGGGCGGCTATGGAAGGCCAGCACCAGTTGCTCGGGGTGGCACAGGCCGAACAGCCGGCCTTCGATGTTGCCGGCTGCCAGCATCAGCGTCGACAGGCTGTCCTGCGGTTGCGCCATCACGCCTTCGCGGGTGATGTCGAGCACACCGATCACCTCGCCCCGCGGGTCACGCAGCGGCACCGAGGTGCAAGAGAACGGGCTGAGGCGATCGAGGTAGTGTTCGCCACAGTTGATCAAGGTCGGCCGCCCTTCTACCACGGCCGTGCCGATGGCATTGGTGCCACGCAGGGATTCGCTCCAGCAACTGCCTGGGTGCAGGTCACGCAGGCCTTCGCGGCTGAGCACGTGGGTTTGGCCTTCGATGGCCAGCACGTTGGCCTGGGCATCACCGAGGATGATGATGCCCGCCTTGCCCTGGCGCGAGACCAGGTAATCCAGCTCGGGGGTGACGGCATCGACCAGCAAGCGGTTGCGCTCCAACAGCATGCGTAGGTCATGGCCTTGCTCCAGCCCCAGGCCAACCTGTTCGCCTTGCAGGCAGTCCAGGCCATGGCCCAGGCTGCGGCGCCAAGACGCGTCGATTTCGTCGCGCAGCATGCCCAATGGCAGCTCGCCTTCGCTGGCCAGCTTGAGCCGGGCCTGGCGGGATTCGTGTAGCGGGTCTTGGGCGTTTGTTATTAGTTGTCGCGCCATTTTCTACTCCGGCTGCGCCCCGCAAGTGGCGGGGTACAGGCTTGGGAATTTTTCGCAGTGTGCGGGAGAAAAGGCTGGGCGTCATCTGGTTGATGGGTTGGGGCATGGCTGGAAGTGCATGGCTTGGGTTTTGTGTGCGGGCAGAGATCGAGCGCCGCCCGCGCGGCGCTTCGCGGGGCAAGCCCGCTCCCACATCTGTTTCGGGCCAGTCACTCCAGTGAGCTCACCTCTGTCCGCTGTATTTGCCAATCCAATATCGAGGGTAGCGCTGCGGTCCTTCATCTATCTCCAGCCATGCACCCAGGGGGCCGCGCGCCATAGGTACAGGAGTAACTGGCCTGAAACAGATGTGGGAGCGGGCTTGCCCCGCGAAGCGCCGCGCGGGCGGCGCTCGATCTCACAGGCGCCAAACCTCTGTCGGCGAATAGCTTGATCTCAAAGGCTACGCAGTACCTGTGGGAGCGGGTTTACCCGCGAAGAGGCCCTCAAGGTCGATCACGGCTGCTGATACTGACTCAGGTACTTGTCCACCGTCGCCTTGCCATCCCCCGCCTCCCCCGCCACCTGCCACAACCGCCGCTCAATCCCCTGCGCCAGCAAATGCCCCACCGCCGCCTCGATCGCCGACAGCACGCACAGCTGCGCCGGCTCATTGGTGGTATACCCCACCTCCGCCTCCAGCAACTTCTTGAACTCGATGAACTTGAACACCCCGGCACTGCGCCCAACCGAGTAGATGGTCTTGCTGGTCATGACGTTGGCCAGCACCTGCCCGGTGCGCACATCGACTGCGCGCAGGTTCACGGTCACCTGGTCGACGCGGTACTCGCGGGAGATGTCTATGCCTAAGTAACGCGCCCCTTCCCCGCCACTGCGCACGTTGGTGTCATAGGCGATGATGCCGCCTTCGAGCATCAGGTTGGCGGCCTGCAGCGGCGGCAGTTCGCCCATGATGTTCTCTGCAACATCCGGCTTCTTCTGCGAGGCGCGGATGATCTTGCGTTCGGTCAACAGGTTCTGCAGGCCTTCACGCTCCAGCACCACGAACCAGCCACTGGCGCTCAGGGCGTCCATCAGCATGCTCGCCGCGCCTTGAGTGACGCTGGTCGAGAACGAACTGGCCGGGGTGGGTTTGTACTGCCCGGTCTGGTCGCGGAAGCCATACACCACCGCCATCAGCCGGCCTTTAGGGCGTGGCATGTTGATCAGGTCGTAATAGGTCGAGGCGCGCGGGGTCAGGGTCGGGGTTTCCGAGTCCTGTTCGGCCGACATGGGTTCGCGCAGGCTGCAACCACTTTGCAGGCCAAGGGCGGTGAGGATCAGCAGCGTGCTCAGCAGACGTTTCATGGTGTTCTCTCCCCAACATAAATGCCTTTCCCTCTCAGGGGTTCAGGCCGCTGACCTCAATGATCGAAATTTCTCCTGTGGCGCGGTCGGTGACCTTGATGCTCAGCGCCCCTGAATCGTCGATAACGTCGATCAGGAAGGCATCGGTGGCCATGCTTCCGGTGCTGCCATTGCTGATGTTGTCCAGCAGCTGCGACAACATCCGCGACTCCAGCTGGTTGCTGAAGCGCTCCAGGGCCGAGGTGCCCGAGAAGGCAGACGCACGGTCCTTGAGGTCGGGGTCGTCGTAGTCGTTCTGCGCCTGGGCGTTGTTCAGCAACCAGGTGCCGTTGAGCGGGTTGCCGCCGAAGGCCGGGTTGACCGGGGTGTACACCAGCTCGGTGGCCTGGGCAGCACAGGCGCTGGCCAGCAGGCAGGCGGCGATGCAACGGGGAATGCGGGTTTTCATAGCTCGTCCCTCTCCAGATCGGTGTGGTCCTGCAGCAGGCGTTGCAACTTGCGTTGGATGATCTGCTGCTTGACCAGGTCGGCGGCCGCGACGGCCTCTTCTTTGAGTTCCGTGGTGTTGGGTGGCAGGAAGCGGCGGTACATCACGTCGCGCTCGAACTCCACGGTGATCAGGCTGCCCCAGCGGGCATCCGGGCGTTCGCGCACTACCAGGTTGAAGTCCAGGCGGCTGGTGGCACGCAGGCGGTCGGCGAAGTAGTAGTAAAAATCGTGGCCGATGTGCGAGATGGTGTTGTCGACGATAAAGCCCATCATCTCGTCCTCTTCAGCCGCCTTCAGCGCGCTGCTCAGCGAGCTCGCCAGCAACAGGCTCAGGCACAGCACAGCCAGGCGGTTCATGGCGTGTCTCCCGGGCCGGCATGGGGCTGGGCACCGTTGGGGCTGTCGGCGAACGCCTGCTCGGCGACGAACTGCCAGTCGCTGTAGTGCTCCAGCCCTTCGAAGCCCGACCACTCGGCGGCAAAGCCACTGCGTTTGAACGGGGTGGCGTCCGAGCGGCTGTGCACGCCGGTGATGCGGCCGTCGATCGAGCGCAGCAGGCCCCAGTCGTCGCTGTTGCTGATCGGGTCCGGGTAGAGCCTGCGGATGTGCCGCTTGGCTTCGGGGAAGCGGTTGTCCTGCAACAGGTCGGCCAGGTCCTGGGGGTACTGGGCCAGCCCCGGCGATGCGCGGTAGTAACTGCGCAGGGCTTGGGCGTACTGGCTGCCGACCCACAGCAACTGGCGCTCGTGGTCGCGCTGGGCGGCACTCGACCAGACCGTCCCGGTGGCGGCCAGGGCCACGCTGCTGACCGCGATCAGCAGCAGCACGCCCAAGTAGGTGAAGCCGGCACAGGCCTTACCATTCAGCATAGAGGCTGCCATCACGCGCCCTCCCTGTAGCGCCGCTTTTGATGTCGGCCACGCCACCGGCCACACCTTCTGGCGGTGGCACCAGTTGCCAGGCATCGCTGCGTTCGGTGATCGGGTCCACTGGGGTGTTGCGCAGGTAGCGCAGCTCGACCAGTTGCTCAAGCGAATCGGGGTAGTGCCCGGTGTCGCCGTAGAAGTGGTCCAGCGACTCGCGCAGCACTGCCAGGCTCTGGCGCAGGGTGGCCTCGCGGGAGCTCTCCAGGCTGTTGAAGTAGCGCGGCATGGCGATGGTCATCAGCGTGGCGATAATCGCCATCACCACCAGCAGTTCGATCAGGGTGAAGCCTCGGCTGCGTTTCATGGCCGTCACCATTGCCCGTAGGGGATATTGTTGAGGCCTTTGCCACGGGCCTTGGAATACACGTCGAAGACGTCTTCGCCTTCCCGTGGGCTGTCAGGGCTGCTGTCGTAGGCACGCAGGCCCCAGGCGCCCTCATCGTCCTCCTTGGCCGCCAGCAGCGGGTCGTGGGGGATGCGCCGCAGGAAGTAGAACTTGGCCCCCTTGGCACTGCGCACATCACGCACCCCGTCGACCAACACCTGCAGGTTGGGCGGGTAGCCGCTGGCATCCAGGCGTTTTTCGATGTAGCCGGCGTCAAAGGCGCGCTTGTAGGCATCGATGGCATCGCGGATCTGGTACAGCGCCTCGCGCAGTTGCTGCTCCTTGCCGCGACGCACCACGGTTTCGGTCAGCGGCGCGGCCATGCTGGCGAGCAGCCCGAGCAGTGCCAGGGTCAGCACCACCTCGATCAGGCTGAAGCCTTGCATGCGGCGTTTCATGGGCGTGGGCTCCCGTTGGCAGGCACCACGGCCATCTGGCTTTCCACTACCGGCGTGTCACCGGACGGCGTATTGCCCGGTACATCGGTTGGCGGCAGCGGCGCCATCTGGCGGACTTGCAGGCTCGACTCGGTGCCGGTGGCAAACTCCATGTCCGACGGGCTCTGGTACGGCAGGTTGCGCACGATGCGCGGGGTAATCGCCAGCACCAGTTCGGACTTGCTCATGTCGTCCTTGTTGCTGCCGAACAGCCGGCCCAGGCCGGGGATGTCGCCCAGGCCGGGGATCTTGTTGCCGCTGGCGTTGTGGTCGTTACGCACCAGCCCGGCCAGCACCTGGGTTTCACCGTCGTGCAGGCGCAGGCTGGTCTGGGCGTTGCGGGTATCGACCTGAACCGGAATGGTGCCCTGGCGCGTGGCCTCCAGTGGGGTGGCGTTGCTGACCTCCAGCGCAATCTTGATCGCCACTTCGTTGTTCAGGTGCACGGTAGGCTGCACCTCAAGCTTCAGGCCCACGTCCAGGTAGGTGACGCTTTCGGTGATCACGGGGCCCTGGGTCGACGGCACCGAGGTGGCGCTGATGATCGGCACCCGCTGGCCGATGTGGATACGTGCCTGCTCACGGTTGCTGACGCGGATCACCGGGCTTGCCAGGGTGTTGATGTCCTTGTCCTGGGCGTTGATCTTGGCCTGTGGGGCCGGCGAGATACTGATGCGGCTGGAGTCGATGCCGCGCAACTGGTCCAGCACGCTGACCGGTTTGCCGTCGGAGGTCAGCACGCCGAAGGTGTTGGGCCATTGCAGGCCGAGGTCGAGGATGCGCGAGGTGGCCACTTCCATAACCTCCACTTCCAGTACCACTTCAGGGTTGGACTGGTCCTGGGACTGCAACAGCTTCTCGGCCATGCGCACTGCGTCGGGGCTGTCGCGCATGGTCAAGGTGTTGAGGCGCTCGTCGACGAACACATCGCGGGTCTTGAGCATGGTCTTGACCATGTTCAGCGCGGTGTTGGCGTCGATGCTGGTCAGGTAGAAGGTGCGCATGACCAGTTCCTGGTAGTCCTTGGCCTTTTGCGGCGAGTCGGGGTAGATCATCAGGGTGTTGTCGTTGACGATCTTCTGGCGCAACTGGTTCTGCTCCAGCAGCAGGGTTACGGCGTCCTCGATGCGGACGTCGCGGACGAAGATGGTGGCCTTCATGTCCGGGCGCAGGTCTTTGTCGAAGATGAAGTTGATGCCAGCGACCTGGGACAGCACTTCGAAGATGGTCTTCAGGTTGGCATCACGAAATTCCAGGGTGACCGGGCGCTCCAGCTTGCTACGCAGCTGCGGGAAGGGCTGCGCGGTGCGTGCCTGGACGTTCTCGATGTCGCTGCGCAGGGTCATGCCCTTCTGGTTCTGCGGGTCCAGGCGCAGCACTTCGCGCATGTAGCGCTCGGCACCGAACAGGTCGCCCTGGCGAAGGGCCGCCTGGCCGAGGGCGACACGTTCGTCGAGGGTGCGGATCAGCTCCAGTTGACGGATGCCTTCCTGGGCGCGGCGGTTGTTCGGCTCGATGCTCAGCACCCGGCCGTAGCCCATGCGCGCACCGGCAAAGTCGTGGCGGATACGGTCGCTGTCGGCCTGGCTCAACAGTGCCTCGACTGCCGCCTGGCGGCCATGGGCCAGGGCGATGTTCAGTTCGGTGTCGCGCGGGTCTTCACGCAGGGCCTCTTCCAGGCGCGCGATGCCGGCTTCGTACTGCCCCTCCTTCATCAGTTCTGCGCTGTCTTCGCGTACCGCACTGGAGCCGCAGCCGGCGATGGCCACGCACAGCGCCAACAGCAGGAACGGAGCAGGCTTGCACAGCTTCGATGACTTCATGGTGCGCTCCCAACAGACAAGGTCTGCGACTGATGCAAAGGCAGGTAGACCAGGCTCAGCTCGTTGGCCGAGACCCGGTCGAGGCGGTAGGTGTCTTCGATGACGTCGCCCTGGCGCACGACGTAGAGTTTTTCGCCGCTCTGCAGAAAAACCTGCAGGTCGTCGCGATCGCCCAGGCGGCCGACGAACTGGAAGGGCAACGCCGGTGCCGTGGGTGCGGCAACCACCACGGGTGTGGCGATGATCGGTTGTTCGGTGACGGTGGCCAGGGCCTTGGGTTTGGTCCAGCGCTGGCTCGGGAACAGGTCGGTGGAGGCCTGTTCTGGCCTATTCGCGGGCAAGCCCGCTCCCACCGGTTCGGGGGAAACTACGGAACCTGTGGGAGCGGGCTTGCCCGCGATGGCAGCGACGCCATCCTCTTGGCCAAACCAATGCCCAGGCGCCCACGCCAGCGCGGCAGAAAGCCCAAAAAACCCGAGCCAGACCAACCCACGTTGAGTATTCATCACGACCTCGACAGGTAGAGGGTCATGCGCAGGCGGGCGTTGAGCTCGCTGTCGCCGATGCGTTTGCGTTGCAGCTCAAGGTCTTCCAGCACCAAGGTCGGCAGCTGGCCAAGCAGGCCCTTGAGGAAGCCGCGGATCTGCGGGTAACTGCCGCGGACCGGCAGCACGATCTGGTAGCGCGCCAACTGGGTTTTCGGGTCAATGCCCAGGGCGTACTCGCCGCGTGCCAGGCTGATGTGCTCGGCACTGGCCAGGTGATACAGCCGCTCGATCAGTTCGCTGGCCTGCGGCTGACCGGGCAGCTGTTGACGCAGGGTGTCGAGGGCCTGCTGCTCGGGCTTGACCGCGATTTTCAGCTCACCGCGCTGCACCCGCCCTACTTGCACACTGGCGTCTGCCTCGCTGGCCCGCAGTTCGCGCACGCTTTGCCATTGCGGCAATACGCCGGCCACTGCCACGCCGACCACCAGCAGGCCAACGGCAACGGCGGCCAGGCCCACCGGGCCGATACGGCGCAGGTGCTCCTGAATGATCAGGCTGCTAAGCGGTTCAGGGGCGCGCATGGCCGGTCTCCCAGGTGGCGGTCAGGGTGAAACGCACCGGGTGCTCCGGCTGGCTCACCATCACCTCGTGATTGAGCAACGAAACATCGCTGAGCTCGGCACTGGCCTCCAGGCGCTGGTGGTACTGCAGCATCGCCTCCAGGTTGCGCGCCTCGGCGGCAATGCGGACCTGGCCCTTGCGAGCGTCCGGGGTCAGGCCAAGCAGCGCCACATCGTCCTGCGGCAGTGCTTCGAGCATGGCGAACAGTTGCTGCCAGGGCCGTTGCAGCTGCTGCGAGACATTGCGCATCTGCGCCAGGCGCTCGGCCTGCTCGCGGCTGGCTGCACTGCTTTGCGGCGCGGCGGTGGCTGGGCGCCGGCCCAGTTGCAGCTCCAGGCTGTGCAGGCGGCCTTCGAGGTCGACTTGCTCGCCCTGCAGGTGGTGTTGCAGCAGGACCAGTGCGGCCACCCCTGCACAGCCCAGGGCCAGCAGCGACCAAGCTAAGGCGCCATTGCGGCGGGGCTGGAATTCCAGGTCGAGGCGGCGCATGTCAGGCCACCGCCCGCCACATGGCGCACAAAGGGTCGGCTTCGCTGGCCGGCTGGCACAGCTGCACCGCTGCCAGTTGCGGCACGTCGCCGCGGCCGGGCGCATGCAGGTAGACCCGTGGCAGATGCTCGCCGTACAGCTCGCAGGTACGCTCAATCAACGCTTGCAGGGCCTGGTCGGTATCGGCACAGCCTTGCGCCAGCACCTGCTGCCAGGCACCGCCAGCAGCCAGCAACAGCACGCTGCGGCGCGGCTCGGCGAGGACGAACAGGAAGTCGCCTTGTGCCAGCTGCGCCGAACAACGGTTGTAGGCCGCCATCAGGTACGGCTGCACCGAGCGCAGGCTCAGGCGGCTTTCCCGGCCCAGCGCCTGCAGCCGTTGCAGCAGGGCCTCGGGCAACGCCGTGGCAATGCGTGCGGCACCTGCCGGCTCCGGCGAGAGGACGATGCGCCAGTCACCCAGCGACTGGCCGTAGAGGTTCTCGAAGCAGGCCCGCGCATAAGCATCCAGCTCGCGTGGATGGCCAATAGCATCGCTCCACGGTACCAGGCAGAAGCGGCTGTAGCGGGCCGACAGCAACACCCGCAATTGGGCGCCGCGTACGGCGTGCTCGGCCAGCAGTGCGCCCAGCGCTTCGACAGCAGCTTCCCAGGCCGGTTGGGCGGCGTCGCAGCTGAATTCGCGGCTGCCCAGCCACTGGTGCTGATTGCCTTTCCAGCAACCCAGGCCAACACCCTCGGCGCCGAGCACGGCACAGTATTTATGAGCAGCACGATCACGCAATGAATGTGACACGGTTGATCTCCTCAAGGGTGGTGCGGCCGTCACGGACCAGGTCCAGGGCCGAGGCCCGCAGCAAGCGCAGGCCGCGCTGGCAGGCGAGTGTCTTGATCTGCGACAGGGGGCGGCGTTCGACGATCATCTGCCGCAGGTCATCGTCCAGGTGCAGCAGCTCGGCGATGGCGCTGCGGCCGCGATACCCGCTGCCACGGCACTGGCCACAGCCCTGGGCGCGGACGAACGTCCAGCCCGCGACGGCGGCGCGGGTCAGGCCCGAGGCCAGCAGGGTTTCATCGTCCACTTCGCAGGCGCTGGCGCAGTGCGGGCAGGCCAGGCGAATCAGGCGCTGAGCCAAGATGGCGTTGAGCGCCGAGACGAAGCTGTAGGGGTCGACCTGCATCTGGCTGAAGCGGCCGATCACATCGAAGACGTTGTTGGCGTGGATGGTGGTGAACACCAGGTGCCCGGTCAGGGCCGACTGCACGGCGATCTGTGCAGTGTCCGGGTCGCGGATCTCGCCGACCAGGATCTTGTCCGGGTCGTGGCGCAGGATCGAGCGCAGGCCGCGGGCAAAGGTCAGGCCCTTCTTCTCGTTGACTGGGATCTGCAACACGCCGGGCAGTTGATATTCGACCGGGTCTTCGATGGTGATGATCTTGTCAACGCCGTGGTTGATCTCGCTGATCATGGCGTACAGGGTGGTGGTCTTGCCGCTGCCGGTGGGGCCGGTGACCAGGATCATGCCGTAGGGTTCGGCGGCAAGCCGGCGCAAGGCACGCAGGGTTTCGTCGGCAAAGCCCAGGGCCTGCAACTGCACGCCGCTCACCTTGTCGGAAAGGTCCTGTTTGTCGAGCACCCGCAGCACGGCGTCTTCGCCAAAGATGCTGGGCATGATCGAGACCCGGAAGTCGATCTGCCGCTCACCCACGGCGACCTTGAAACGGCCGTCCTGGGGCACGCGTTTCTCGCCGATGTCGAGCTCGGCCATGACCTTGATGCGCGAGATCACCTGGTCGGCGAAGGCGCTGCCGCTGGCCTTGCCGGCGCCGTTGAGCACACCGTCGATACGGTACTTGATGGTCAGGCCCTGGCCGGTCATGCCCAGGTGAATGTCGCTGGCGTGCAGTTTGAGGGCGTCGTAGAGGGTCGAGTTGACCAGCTTGACCACGCGACTCTGGTCTTCGCTGATGCTGGTCAGCGACAGGCGTTGCAGCGGGTCGCTTTCGCTGCTGGCTTCACTGTCGTGGTCAAGCGCATCGACCGCGTGGAAGCTTTCTTCATGGCGGGCCAGAAACGTCGCCAGCTCGGCGGCGTGCGCCAGGTACAGCGGCGCGCCTTGCAGCACATCGTCGATCCAGGCCAGGCGCGCAGGGTCGAAGGGGTCGGCGAACACACCCAGCAGTTCGCCGCCCTGCTCGATCAGCACGAACTCGCGTTTCAGGCACTGGGCCAGGCTGACCTTGTCGAAGCGGGGGGTGCTGGCCAGCAGCGCCTGGCTGTGCAGCACGGGGTAATGCAGGGTGATGCCGAGGCGGCGGGTGAAGGTGTCCGGGGTGTCGTTGGCCAGGCGCTCCAGGCAATTGAGCAGGCGCTCGTCACTGGCTTGCAGACGGGCCTGGGCCAGCAGCTCGCGTGTAAAACCGACAATCTCGAGTACTTCGGGCATGGCCTGCGACTCCGCTCAGGGGGCGCGTCGCAGGCTGGCTCAGCCAGGGCAGCGGGCGCCGCTATTCCCCTGTGAGCAGTTGTTCGTCATCCGGACCTGGGGGCTTGGCGCCATTACGGCGGCGGTCAGCCAGTACCCAGCTACCATCGTACAACTGCAGGGGGAACGATTCGTTCCTGGTCTGGCGTCGTTCGACGAACCCTTCTGCCGGGTTGTCCGTGGCCCTGCGCCGGCGCTCGATGCCCATCAGGTCGAGGATCGCGCGCGCCAGTTCCGCTAACGGGAACGGTTTGAACAGGACATGGGTCACGCCAAGTTCGGCGGCTCGCTCACGGACCTCGGCGGTCGGGTGGGCGGTGATCAGCACGAAGTGGCACTGCCTGTTCTTACGCACGGTCTCCAGTACCTGAAAACCCTCCATATCGGGCAAGCGGTAATCCAGCACGATCACTTGCGGTGCCAGGCGTTCAGCCTGCTCGATACCACTGGCACCGTCGTGGGCAACATGAACTTCCAGGCCTTGCGCCTGCAAATACGCCTGCAGGTTCTGCGCAAGAGTCTGTTCGTCATCGACTACCAATACTCTGTTCACCAAGGTCGACTCCCAAATACTGCCCGGTTTCCCGGTCTGCGAAGTGCGGCCTTGATAAGGCTTGAGCAGGCTTCGTGCCAGGCGTGAATAGTCATGCTGCACCACTGTAAGTCGTTGATCTGGCAAGGGTGCCCGAAAACACCCCAGGCGCAGCGAGCAGGCGCGCTCGCCCGGTTCCCCACATCCGGGGGACCTGATGGCACTTTGCCAAGTCGTTATTCCCCAGCTTTGGGGAAACGCCATCGGGGCCTTCAGTCGGCGATTTCCACTTTAGCGGATTCGCGCAAACGTTGGCGCACAGCTTGCCGCGCTTGCGCCTGCAATTGCCCGATGAGCGAGGCCCTGGCCAAGACCAGGCCCTGTTCACGTATGACAGAAGGGTTATCACTTTGGTTCTGCGCTCCTTGCAGTCTTTGTCGATTGGCCATGTAGAAGGCCTCCACCTCGGCCTGGCTGGGCGCGTCGACCGCGCTGAGCTGGGCATACACCCGCTGGGCAGCCAGCTCGCGGCGGGTGTAATCAGCGTACTCTGCCCTATCAAAGCCTGCCTGCGCCAGACGCCTTTCAAACACTGTCGGGCTGCCAAACGCCGCCTCCACTTCACCAACCTGGGCAGACACCTGTTCATCACTGATGCCAATGCCCTGGCGTTGGGCCTCCTGCCACAGCAGCTCCTTGTCGATCAGCTCGTCCAAGGCCTGGTCGCGCAGGCGCTTGTACAGGGTCGGGTTGCGGATGCTGGCCACCGCGCGGCCCTGGGCTTCGAGGTACTCCGTGAAGTAGCGCTCAAGGCGCATCACATCGATCTCCACACCGTTTACCCGCGCGGCCGGCACATCGGCCCAACTCGCCTTGGCGACCAGCAGCAACAGGCACAGCAACAGGGTACGCATGGCAACCTCCGCTCAAGGGGTGTCCGGCACTGGCCGGTACGGGGTGACCGAGGTGAAGCGCGGCCCGGGCAAGGCCACCGCCACCACGTGGGCACCGGCCATGCCCTGCCGGCGACCGGGGCCGAAGCCCAGGGCTGGCGTGAGGCCGGTAGTGACGTCGTGCAGGCCCTCCAGGGCCGTGATCAGTTGCTCGCGGCTGGCATCTCGGCCGATCTGTTTAAGGGCCTCTGTCAGCAAGCGCAAGGCGCACAGGGTGTTGACCTGCAAGGACGCCTGACGCGGGTCCAGGCCCTGGCGGTGTTGCAGGCCGGCGAGGGTCGCCAGGCCCTGCTCGGTCCAGTCTTCGGGCACGAATGGGTAGGCAAGGTAGACGCGCTGCGACCACTGCGCAGGCAAGTTCGCCACGGCCCCGACCACCTGGCTGGACGCTGCAAACAGGTATGGCTGGCGGCCTGCCGCCTGCAACGCGGCAGCCAACTCGGCAAAGGCCTGGGCGCGGCCAACGAAGACGATGCCCTGGCCGTCCACCGCCTGGCCATCGAAGGGCTGCAGGGCGCCGGGGGCCCAGCCCTGCTGCACAAGCTGTTCACGCACCTGCTCGGCCAGCGGCGCTTGCTCGTCACCGGCATACACCACACGCAAGCCATCTGGGGCGAGGCCCAAGGCGTCACGGGCGTGGCCGGCCAGGCTCAGCAGTTGCGCAGGCAAGCCCGGCAGCGGGTCGAAGATCTGCGCACTGCCGCCACTGCGCGGGGTGCTGCCGATCAGCGGCACGTTCTGCTGCGCCAACACCGCGGTCAGTCGCTGATCGAGCATAGGTGCCAGCGGGGTAATCAGGCTGAACACCTGCTCCTTGTCCAGCAGTTGGCGAAGGGCCTGCTCGGCGCTGTCGGCGTCGCTGCCTGGGTCGAGCACCACCAGTTCCAGGCGCCGCCCGTGCACACCGCCTTGCTGGTTGAGTTGCGCCAGGCCGTCTTCCAGTACTGCGCGCACCACGTGCCCTGCTTCGGCCAGCGGCCCGGACCCCGGCAGCAAGGTGCCCAGGCGCAGCACGCCCTCCTCCACGCCCGGGTCGCGCTCATCGGCCAGGCGTTTGAGGTAGGCGGTGAGGTTGCGCTGGTCGGCCAGGGTTAAATCGAAACGCGGCATGGCGGCGTCCAGGCGATTGCCGGCAGGGTCCACCCCCTGCTGGATCGCCCTGGCCAGGCTGGCGTCGGTATAACGCGGGTAACTGCGGCCATTGGCCTGCCGCTCGCCCTGGCCCAGGGCCAGGCGTTGCCAGTCGAGGCTCGGCGGGCGAACACCGCCTTCGGCGCGGCCGCGGCCGTCGGCGCCGTGGCAGCTTGCACAGGGTAAGACGCTGGCTGGGACGCTCATGTCGCTGGAGCCGACGCGTGCCAGCAATTGTGCGTCGCTGCTCGACTGGCCTTCGCGGTACAGGCGTTTGCCCGCTTGTTCGTGCTCGGTGAGGTCGAGGGCGAAGGTGGAGCCGCACAGAGTGAGCCCTAGCACGCATACCAGGCTTTTGTAGGAGCGGCCTTGCGTCGCGAAAGGGCTGCGCAGCAGCCCCAGCAGTCTCTGCATCGACACCGAAATCTGGGGCCGCTGCGCAGCCCTTTCGCGACGCAAGGCCGCTCCTACAACGGCATTGGCCAGCGCAAGGTTCATGATGTCACCGCCCCGCCAGCGGCTGGGCCAGCAGCTGCATGCGCTGCGCGATCGCCATTGGGGGCGCATCGGGGCGGATCTTGCTCCAGCGCTTGCCTGCCACGTCACCGGCAATCAGCTGCGTGGAATGCTGTTCGGGGCTGGGCAGGAACTGGCCGATGCGGCCCAGTACCAGGTCGACACTGGCCTTGTCGCCAGTCAGGAACAGCCAGTTGGGGCCGTCCACACCCTGCTTCTCGGCAAAGGCCTTGAGCGCCGCCGGGGTGTCGTTGAGCGGGTCGCTGCTGATCGAGACGAACGTCACCTGCCCGGCCAGCGCCGGCCCCATGGCCTCGCGTACCTCCCGCAGCTTGCGGGTGATCAACGGGCAGGCGTCGGTGCAGTGGGTGAAGATGACGTTAAGCATCACCACCTTGTCCTTGAGCACATCGCTGTAGAAGCGCAGGTCGCGGCCATTCTGGTCCTTGAGCACGGTGTCGGTGAACCAGGACTGGGCATCGCGGGTGCCGCCGCCGCTGGTCATCGCCTGGGGCGCTGCCTGTGGCTCGGGCGCCTGCTGGGCATGGCCTTCATGGGCCAATGCGACCGAGGCAAGAATCCACAGGCAACCGCCCAGTACCAGCCAGTCGAGACCGCGCATACCGGCGCGGCGTGAAATCAGATGGCTCATGGTTGCACCTCGTTATGGTCGCCGGTGTGGTCGGCATGGTGTTCGGCGATGGCCGTGCTCTTGGCATGCACCCGGCGTGCGCTGAGGCGGTTGATTTCCGCGACCAGTACCGCCGGGTCGGTGAAGCCGTAGTAGCGGGTCCAGTGGCCGCTGCGGCCATCGCCCACCAGAATCAGCGGCGGGTGCTGGCTGAGGTCGGCACTGAAGCTGCCCAGGCCTTTGAGGGTTTCGGTGATGGCGTACGACGTACCGGTCAGCCAGCTCCAACCCGGCCCTTTCTGGAAGGCCTTGGCGTAGCGCTGCAAGCGCTTGGAATCGTCGCGCTGGGGGTCGACGCTGATCGACACCAGGTGGATTTCTTCACCCACACGGCCGCCCAACTGCTGCTGGACCTTGCCCATGATCGACGACACCACCGGGCACACCGTGGTGCAACTGGTGTAGATGAAACCCATCACCACCAGGTGATCGCCGACCAGGTCCTTCTCCAGGCGCACAGGCATCCCGTCCTGGTCCAGCAGCGAGACATCGGCAAAGCGCACGCTGGCTTTCTCCTGTCGCGCGGCGGGCGGTTGCTCGGCATGGCCGCTGTGGTCATGCCCGGCATGGGCCAGGGCCAGGTTGCTGGACAACAACAGGGGCAGCGCCAGGCTCAGGCCCAGCCGTGTAAAAGCATGCTTGGCGTTCATCGCACACTCCTGGTTTGCATCTGGGAAGCGTCCCCTTGGGACGCCGTGGAGGCCGAGGCCGGCAGGACGCGCAGGCTGGTGTAATTCTCTTCCGCAAACTTGCGGCCCAGCGACGGTGACTGCACATGCAGGTACCAGGCGCCGGCTTCGGGCAGGGTCAAGGCCGCTTGGTAGACGCCCTCGCCCACTTCTTCGAGGCGCAGGTTGCGCGGCATCGACGACGGCGCCAGGAAGTAGCGCAGGCTCAGGTCGTTCAGGCCCAGGCGCGGTTCACCGTCGTCGCCGACGATGCGCACCCGTGCGGTGAAGGCGCTGTGCTGCGGCAAAGGCTGCTCTAGGCCAAGGAACTCGGCATGCGCGCCCTTGTGCTTGCGGGCATTCGGCGCCTCGCCCACATCGGTGCTGAAGCAGTGGATGATTTGCGGCTGGTTGAGCAGGAAGGCCACGTCGAACTTGCCGGCCGCCGGCAGCTTCACCGTCGAGCCGTACACCCCTGGGGCCACCTCGCGCAGGCTGCGGTCGACGACGATGGCCGCGCGGGCCTGGTGGCCGCGGTTGTTGTAGCCCGACATCGGCGCGTTCATGCCCTCGGCGTAGAAGTAGGTGGTGTTGTCTACCGGGTTGACCACGAACACCGAGTTGTCGTCACGCGACACCGATAACCCTTGTGCCAGCGGCAGATCACCGGCTTGGCGCGGCGCTGCAGGGCCGGCGTCGAAGCCCTGCACGATCGGCGAACGCCCTTCCCCAAGGCTGCTCAGGTTGATCATGCTGACCTTGGGCGAGGCCAGGCCGCGGACGTAGGCATAGCCCTTGGTGAAGGTCAGTTGGTAGGGTTCGGCCGACACCGGGATGCGGTGGATGAGCGTGTCGGTACTGGCATCGATCACCAAGGCTTGGTTCTCCAGGGTGTTGAGCACGATGCCGTAGCGCCCGTCGCTGCTAAAACGCATCGGGCCCAGGCCCTGTTCCGCCGTGACGGTGTGGCGCGGTTGATGGCTGCGGGCGTCGATGACCCGCACCGTGCCTTCTTGGCCATCGACCACATAGACCGCCTGGGACAGCGCCGAGTAGCTCACCGACAGCGGGTGCGGCCCCACCTCCAGGGTCTTGGCCAGGCGCATTTCAGGGATGTCGATGATGCTCAGGGTGCCGCTGTCGCGGTTGCTGACAAAGGCGTAGCGCGAGTCGCTGCTGAAGGCGATCTCGTGGTGCCCAGAGCCGGTGGCGAAGGACTTGAGGGTGCTGCGCCCGGGCACGTCGATCACCGTTACCCCGCCCTTGGCCGGGTCGCTGCTGTTGTTGCCCACCCACAGCCGATGCTGGTCCGGTTGCAGCGCCACCCGCGTCGGTTGGTCACCGGCATCCAGGTCGGCCACGCGGGTGAAGGTCTCGGTATCGATCACCGACACCTTGCCGCGCTCCGGGATCGACACGAACACCTGCTTGTCGTCGCCGGTGGCCGCCCAGTCCATGGGCCTGCCTGGCAGTTCGATACGGGCCATGGTGCTGGTGACGCCCCCCACCGAAACCGTCGGGTCGATGACCGTCAGGCTGGCGTCCTTGTTCAGCATCAACAGGAAGTAGCTGTTGAGGTCGAGCAATGGCCGGGCACCAATGCTGCTTTTCAGAAACAGCGCCACGCGGGCCTTGCAGCTTTGGTCGCGGTCACCGACCGGTGCCGACTGGGCCGGGTCGATCCAGGCCCCCGGCGCCATGCCCGACAGCGGCTGGCCGCTGGCCTGGTCGCTGACCTTGAAGCGCACGTTGGCGAAGGCGCCTTCGCGCAGCTCGCCCCCGGCCAGCGGCCGCGCCTCGAACTCCACGGTCACCCCGTCCCGGCTGAGCCGGTGCAGGGCCTGCGGGTCGGCAGGCTCCTGCAGCAGTTCGCGTGGGTCGCACCAGAGCTGCTCATACGCTACGCCCAGGCCGATCAGTGCCACTCCCAGCAGTACCCCCAAGTAAGCAGGGCGAGTCTTCTTGTTCATGCTCGCACTCCCGTGTCGTTATTGTGGCGCAGCCGTTGCGGGCGGCGCTTCGTTGCTGACCCGCAAAATCCCCCACAGCCCCGAGAGGTTGCCGTAGGCGGCATAGTCGCGGAACAGGTAGTCCCCCGGCACCGCATTGGCACCACCCGCGCTGGGCAGCATGAAGCTGAAGTGCGCCGCCGGCAGTACGCTTTCCTGGGCACCGATGTAGATCGACATCGGGTTGAAACCGAAGCGCACCGAGCCGATGCCTGGCAGGTTCATCGGGTAACCATCGGCGTCGTTCTTCTCGGCCTGGTAGGCGTGCAGTGGCCACAGGTGCCCGTCCAGCTGGTAGGTGATGCCGCGGCTGCCACCGCTGGGCATCAGCACATGGCTGCGTGCCGGCTGGCCGGGCTTGGCCCAGAGCACGGGCGTCTGCGGGTCGCCTCCGACCAGGGCGTTGCTGTAGGCCATGTGGGCGTTTGGCACATCGGCGAAGCCATTGCCGTCGGCATGGCCGAACGGTGCGTCCGGCGCCATGCCGAAGCGCAACCACAGCGGTTCGGTTTTGTAGTTCATGGCCATGTTGCCGTTGTCCTTCGGATCGCCCGGCACACCATTGCCTTCCGTGGCGATACCTTCCACGGGGCGGCCGTCTGCCCAGCGCATGTTCATCGAGCGTTGCCACACCGTGACGAAGTCGCGGTAGTCCGGCTGGCCGCTGACTTTTACCGTGGCCTGGGCACGGCTGGCGGTGTCCTCGGTGAAGGTGGCGGCTTGCGGCAGGATGCTCATGGCGCCCACCAGGCCTTTTTGCGGTTGCTTGATGAAGTCGGACGGGGTCAGGTTCAGGCCGCCGAATTCGATCGCCGTGGTGTTGATGTTGTCCACCGTGCGGCCCAGTTGCAGCACCGGCTTGCCTTCACGCTCCAGGTGCCCGGCGTAGTACTGGTACACCTTGCTCGGGTAGGCACCGCTGTTGCCGGCACGCGGCGGCACGGTCTGCACCGGGTTGAGGCCGACGTTGGCACCATCGGACTTGGTGATGTCGTAGGCCAGCAACTGTGCGTGCAGGCCAACATGGCTGGACGGCCGCATCAGGTTGTTGTTGAACGCTGTGGAGCCTTCGCTGCCATTACGGTCACGCTTGACCACGTTCTGCATCACGGCCGTGCTTGGCAGGTCGGGCATCACCAGCGGCAGGCGGTTTTCCAGGGTGATGCTGATGCAGTCGCCAGCGTTGGCGCGCAGCACCAGGGGCTCTACCGGCACGCCGGGTTTGAGCTTGCCTGTGGTCGCGTCCAGGTCTGCCTTGCGCACATACAGCACCGCGGTCGGGTCGTGCAGTGGTGCGCTGTGGCCGCCAACGGTGAAGGTGGTGCCGTCCTCCTCATCCACCACGGTCACCTGCGGGATGCTGGTCTTGCGGCTGTTGAACACCAGCGTGCCACCGCCAGGCTTGAGTGGCCCACCGACATGCTGGCCGACGCCGGCCGGGTCGGTGATGCTGACCCCGTGGCGGTTCTCCAGAATGTCGTTGGCCAGTACGGCAACGATCTCGTAGCTGCGCTTGACCGTGGCGCGGGTACCAATGCCATTGGCGTTGGTGGTGGTTTTTGGGCAGATGCCGTCAAAGTTCACGGTGTTGCGCATGGCCACCGGCTGCGGGTTGTTCGACAGCGGGAACAAGTCCGGGCGCAAGGTGGTGTAGTTGCGCATGATGCCCCAGATGCCGTTCCAGTAGCCTTCCAGTGCCGCGTCCAGCGAGTACAGGTAGTCGCCATTGGTGGCCGCAGAGCTGGAAATCATCGACACCGGCGCCATGAAGCCCAGCTGCTCGGAGATGCCGATCATCTGCGATGCCTTCCACCCCGAGTTGGAGCTGCTGCCGAAGCCCGAGCCATTCTGCAGCCACTTGACGCCGTGCAGCGTGACGTTGTGCTCCTCTTCATGGCCACCGGCATGCATGCGCAAGCGCACGTTGTCACCCGAGTAAGTGCGCAGCAGCGGCGTGAACGGGTCACCGGGCTCGCTACCGGCGGTGTTGATGTGCGGCGGGAACACCGTGGTGCCACCGGTTGGGCCGACCGCCGAAGTGATCGCCGAGGGCGCCATGTTCATCGCTGGGATGGCACGGTCGGTGCGGCTCTGCAAGGCATAGCTCAGGTCACCGCCCAGGCCATCGGCCTGCATGCCGCGCTTGCCGTCCGGGGCCACTTTGTTGGGGTCGAACACCCGCAGGGCCAGCGGTTCGTTACGGTAGTTGACGACGAACATGCCTGGGTCATCCACCGAAATGGCTTGTGGGCACGGCCGGCTTGGGCAGCCAGGGCTCAGGCCACCACGCGACTCGACCACCGATTCGAGCAGCGACGAGGCTTTCTGCCGTACCGGTGGGTTGATGGCGTAGCGGAAGCTGTCGGCCGTGGCCGGGTACGACTGGCCATTGGGAATACCGTCCGGCCCTGCGCCCACGTACACGCCGGCTTCATAGGCATGCTGGAAGTCGCTGTACTCGAGGAAGAACTCACGGTAGCTGTCGTTTTTGCCGTCGCCATCGTGGTCACCGGTCTTGATCACTGCTTGCCACGAGGTTGGCCCACCGTCCTGGCGCGCAGCCGGGTTGTACAGCTGCTCGCCGGTTTCGGCGTGGTACCAGGTGGAGCCGGCAGGTTCGGCCAGTACCGTGGCGTACAGGCCCAGTTGCTGGTGGGTCGATGGGCCAAGGTGGTCGTGGGTGAAGATGGTGCCCAGGCCGCGGTCGACGTTGTGCACGTTGACCACAGGGTCGGCGAACCAACGCTGCATGGCGGTACGCGCGCCCAGCCAGTCGGCCCGGCCAAAGCGCCCGAAGTACGGGTGCTGCTTGGCGCTTGGGCAGGCGGCGGTGCCGTCTCGGCTATCGCCTTCGGTGCAACCGTTGTAGGCGCGAATGGCATGCACGCGCTCGACCACGCTGCCGGGCGAAAGAATGCCGTCCTCGTAGTTCCAGCCGTTGGCCGAACCGTCAGCCGCGGTGAGGTCCCACTTGGGCAGGTGGATGTGCTGGCCAATCACGTCGGTTGGGGTGCGCACCTGGTAGTCGTCCATCTCATAAATGGACGGGATCAGGTTGGTGTGCTGGTACATGGTGCAATCGAAGGTGTTCATGCGCATCACCAGCGGCTCGGGTGGGCGCTGCTTGGTGATCACTGGCCAGGCGTCTTCCCAGAGGGCAATGATGCGCGCCTGCGGGAAGTGGTAGCCCACTTTGTTGTAGACCGCATCGAACTGGATGTTGGCGCCTTTGTAGATGCGCGGGCGGTCGGCGGTGAAGGCAGACGCACCCCGGAAGCTCATGCCGGTCAGGCTTTCACCGCTGGCGAACTCGCCTATGCCCGAGGTCTGGGTGAGGCGCTTGCCGCGGTCGTCCATGCACGGCTCAAAGAACGGTGCCCCGGCCGTCGGCAAGGCGCCATTGGTGCGGAAGTTGCGCGCCACCGGCTGGCTGCCCGGCATCAGCGCATAGCTGGGGTGCTCAGCCTTGGCGTGAAACTTCATGGCCGCCTGTTCGACTTCAGTGCCCTCTTCCGGCAGGTAGATCGGCTTGGCTTTGTGCACCACCTTGGAGAAATCCAGCTTGGTGGTGGTGGTCAATGCTTCGCCACCTGCCGAGATGCCATCCAGCGCGTGCCGGCCGAGGCCACCATCCCAGCCATCGACCTGGTTGGGGTCCAGGTTGGCCCACAGGGCATTGCCGCTGTTTTTCAGTTGCTGGGCAAGCGCAGGGTCGAGCATGTCCAGCGGCGGGGTCGGTGGGCGCTGGCCGACGCTGCTTTCCATGCCACCGATCCAGAACGGGTAGCCTGGGTTTTTCAAGGTGCCGTCGGCGTTGCGGTTGGTTTCGCTACGGTCGACCAGGGCCAAGGAGCCGACAGCCTTGGGCGCAGCTGCCCCGTGGCCATGGTCATCGTCGCCCTCTTCTTCCTCTTCATCATCGTCCTGCTCATTTGCGGCCACCCACTGCTCTGCAAGCTTAGGCACCACGACCACCTTGCCCGGCATCGGCGCCATGGCTTTGCCCGGCAGCGGGACGATGGCGGGGATCGGCGTACCGGCAATGATTTCACCGTCCGGCAATGCCCGTGCGCCGACGGCTGGCTTGCCACTGCGCAGGGCAAACGGCGTGCTGTGGAAGCCGTTTGCATCCTGGCCACTGACCTCCAGCCGGGTACCTTCCTCAAACACGTCGTGCACCCGCCACATAGCCCACATGCCTTGGGCGAAGTGCGGGTAGAAATGGCAGTGGTAGATGGCATCGCCCGCTACGCGGTTACGGTTGCCAGAGCCGCCGTTAGCGATCTCGTAGGTGTACCCGATGCCCGGGCCGATGCCTTGGGCGTCCACATAGTCGGAGTTGTCGTCGTTTGGGTTGAATAGCCACTGGTGGCCGTGCAAGTGGAAGATGTGCTGCTCATGACCATTGTGCGTATTACGGAACTTGGTGAAGTCGCCAATGTAGCTGTGGTGGACGTTGGCCGGCTCCGACGGGTACAGGGCCATGCTGGCCTTGACGCCCACGGCATTGGCCGGTGGGGTTTCGCCGGGGCGGATGTTCTCCAGGCCGACGTTGGCCGGCACGTCCACCAGCGTGCCGATATCGCCCACGGTGTGGGCGCTGAGGAAGAACTCCTCATAGGCGCACGACAGGCAGTCATGCATCGGGCCCACGCCCAGGCGGTTGGCCACTACCTCGGCGCCCATGCCGCCCGAGCCGTAGTTGATCATGAACGAATCGCGGGTCGGCTCCAGCACGTGGCCCATGATCGGGTCGGCCCAGTAGCCGGGGAAGGCCTGGGTGCCGGCCACTTCGTCGGCGAACTGCGAGGCGAAATCACGGAACGCATCCAGCCGGTTGGGCAGCGCCGGGTTGCGCTTGTTGACGCTCTCCAGTGGGTAGGTCGAACGGGGGAAGCTGCCGTCTGGGTTGGGGCCCATGACGATGGCATCGGTCTCGCTGTTGAGAATCTCGTTGCCATCGACCATGGCGATGATCGGCTTGCCGGCCTTGCCTTCAGTGATCCAGGGCTCGGCCTGCGGGTAACGGGCCTGGTAATCGATGACAGGTTGGCCGGTGGGGGTGCGGCCCGTGGTGGCCAGGCGCATTTCTTCTTCGGTCAGGGTGTTGCGGAAGGTGCGCCCGCCTTTGGGCACCACCACCACCTGGCCGAACAAGCCGTTGGCAACGTTGCCGGCACCGCCCTGGCCGCCGAAGGTCGCGCCTTGGCTGGTGGCGGCGAAGGCCCCTTCGCGTTCGGCATACAGCGTGTAACTGCGGGTGTTGCCCGGCGACACCAGGAAGTTGCCGTTGCGGCCGGTGTTGGCGGCGATGTCGCCAATGCTGTTGACGGCTTGCATGCCGTTGACCTGGAAACCTACGTGGCGGTCGCTGACTTGCTCATCCGCAACGAAGTGCTCACCGCCTTCATTCTCGAACTCGGTCTCCGGCCCGTCTTCTTCCTCACCTTCGGCCTCGTTTTCTTCGTGGTCGATACCGTGCTTGTTGGGGTTGGCCTGGTAGGCCAGCAGGTTGGTCAGGTTGACGGTGAGGCAGTCACCGGCAGCGACCCGCAAGACGATTGGCCGTGGGCGTTTGTCCGGGCGCAAGGTGACTTTGCCAGGCACTGCGGCTCCGCCTTTGCCAAGCGGGACCTGGTGCTCGTCCACGACATCTTCGCGCAGGGCGAACATCATGCCATTGGCGTTTTGCGCGCCAAGGCGGTTGAACATCAGCGGCTGGTCCAGTGCGACCACATTGGCAACCAGGGTGCGCTGGCACTGCACAGCTGCCTCGCTGGTCGCTTCCCAGCCGAGTAGGGCCAGGACAAGGGATGACAGGACGGGGCCTTTGAGCGGGGTCGACATGCTGCACCTCCGGAACACAGGGTCTCTGCGTGGAGGTTCAGCAAGGTATATGCCAGATGAGAATTGTTATATTTTTTGGTGAGTTACGGCGCTAACCGAAACAGATTGGGGAGGATTCCCCAGCGGTTTTCCCCGATTCGGGGGATGGAGTTGCAGGTAGGAGCAGCCTTGTGCTGCGAAGAGGCCGGTGACAACACCGTAGATAGTCGCCGCTAGTACGGGCCTCTTCGCAGCGCAAGGCTGCTCCTACACAGAGGGCGTGAGGGGTAGGTCAGCCCATCAAGCCGCGCACGCAGAAATACAGTATCGAAGGGCCCATCAAGCAGCCCAAGCCGGTATGGAAGGTCGCGGTCAGCGCGCCGTACGGCACCAGCCGCCGGTCCGTGGCCGCCAACCCTGCGGTCACCCCCGACACCGTCCCCGCCAAACCACCGAACACCATGGCCGAACGCGGGTTGTCCAAGGCCAGCAGGCGGGCCGACACCGGGGTGAACACCATGACCAGGATGGCCTTGATCAACCCGGTGGCTATCGACAAGGCCATCACGTCCGAGCTCGCACCCAGCGCCGCCCCAGTCACCGGCCCGACGATATAGGTCACCGCGCCCGCGCCAATGGTGGTCATGCTTACGGCATCGCGATAGCCGAAGGCATAAGCCACCGCCGCACCGACGATAAACGGCAGCACCGTGCCCAGCAGCAACGCCACGGCGCCAATCATCCCGGCCTTGCGCGCCTCGGTGGCCTGCACTTCGAAGGCCGTGGCGACGATGGCGAAGTCGCGCAGCATCGCCCCACCCATCAGGCCGATGCCAGAGAACAGTGCCATGTCCGCCAGGCCCTTTTGCCCGCCAGTCACGGTACCGCCAACCCAGGCCAGCACCAGCCCAATGACGATGGCAATCGCCGAGCCGTGCACCCGGCCGAACGTCAGGTATTTCGACATCAGTACCGACAACCACATGATCGCCCCGACAACCGCGAACGCGGTGATCAGGCCGTTGTGTTCCAAGGCATTGTCAATGATCGGCCACATGATCAGCGCCCTCCTGCAGGGGCAACCTGCACAGGTGTTTCGGGTGTGGGCTCCAGCGCGGGCAAGGGTTCACCGCGGTGGCTGCGGCTGATCAGCGCGATGGTCGCGCCACACACCAGTACCGCGCCGACGGCCGCCAGCAGCGCCACCGGCCCGCCATGCAGGGCCGTGACCACGTTCTGCTGGGCCGCCATGGCCACCACCACCGGAATGTACATCGCGCCCCAGAAGCCGACGCCGAACTCGCACTCCTTGCTCATGCCGCCATGGCGGTGCATGTACAGCCGCGCACAGATCAGCAGGATCATGGCGATACCGACCCCGCCCACGTTGGATTTGACGCCCAGCAGCACGCCCAGGAAGTCGCCGACGATAACGCCGGCAAGCGTGCACACTGCCAGCAGAGCCACACCATAAATAATCATTGTTGTTGTCCTCAGGTGTTGTCGAAGTTGCTTGTTGTTGTCCTTCGCGTTGCACAGCACGGTCATCGGTTGCCGGCCACCTCCTGACGCATTAAGGCGTCGACGCTGTCCAGCCGAGTGGACTCGATGGCTACCACGCGGCCATTGGCGAACACCTGGCGGGCCAGGCCGCTGAGCACACTGCCCGGTGGTATTTCCAGGTGCAGGCGCACCCCGCGTTCATAGGCGTTGCGCAACGTGGCACGCCAATCCACCACCCGCGCCATGTTGCCGGCCAAGTCGTCGCGCAAGCGTTGCGGGTCGTGGATCGGCCGTGCACTGCTGCCGCTCAGGTAGGTGATGATGGGCCTTCGCAGTTCGACCGCAGCAAAGGCCTGGGCCAGTTCCGCAGCCGGGGCGTCGAGCAGTGGGCAATGGGACGGCACGCTGACCGCCAGGCGCCGCGCGACGCCCTGGCCCAGGCTGCGCGCGCGTTGGGCCACCGCAGCCATGGCCGCCTCACTGCCGGCAATGACGATCTGGTTTTCGCTGTTGAGGTTGGCGATGTAGACCTCACCGCCCGCCTCCACCAGCAAGCGCTCGACACTGGCCAGGTCCAGGCCACTCAGCGCGGTCATGCCATACCCCTGCGGATAGGCGCGCTGCATCAACTCACCGCGCAGCGCAACCAGGCGCACGGCATCGGCGAACGCCAGCGCACCGGCCGTGACAGCGGCGGGATACGCCCCTATCGACAGCCCTGCCACATAGTCGGGGGCGGGACTTTGCTGCAGCAGTCGGCGCGCCCAGGCCACCCCGGTCAGCAACAGGCACAGCTGCACGGCCCGGGTGCTCTGCAATGCCTGCTCGCTGTCCAGGCCCAGCACGTCATGGCCCAGCGTATCGCTGGCCTCCTCCAACAGTGGGCCGGCCCCCTCGGGCAAGCGGTGCAACATGCCTACCTGCTGGGCACCCTGGCCGGGGAACGCGAACAAACTGCTCATGCCGCACACGCCCAAGCTGCCCAGGGGTCGGCCACCAAGCGCGCGCCATGGGGCGACTTGAGCAGTACGCGGCGGGCAACACCGGCCCACTCACGCAGGGCGACGGCACCTGCCGGTGTTTCCAATTGCACATCGATACGGCATTGCGCGCAGTCCAGTATGTCCAGCAGTTCCCGCGCTTTTGCGCGTGCCAGGGGGTGCGGCGTGCGCACGACCACGTCCAGGTCACTGGCCAGGTGCAGCACGCCAGTCTCGGTGGCGAGTTGGTACCCCACTCCACCTGTCGGCCCCCAGGCCAGCCCGGTGGTATCGAGTACCGGGGCCACCGAGGCCAACGCCTGCAATGCAGGCCACGGGCTCGGTGCTCGCCAGCGCAGGGCCTCAGGGCTTTGCAGGCGTTGGATATCGGCCAGGCGCATCTGTGTGCCCAGCCGCTGATCCCGGCTCAGGCCGCGCAGGCCCACCGCCACCCAGCCGTCAGCGCAGGCGGCGCGGCGCACCACCACAGGCTGACCGCTTGCCACCACCTGATGCGCCCACTGCGGGGCATCTTCAGGCAGCGCGCAAAGGGGCAACCCCCACAACAGGTCGTGCGCGCGTGGGCTATTCATCTCAGGCCCCCTGCCACTGACGGCGCAAGTGTTCGCGCACCTCGCGGGAGGCACGCCGGTTTTCGCCCGCCAGCCGCGATGACAGGTCGGTCGAGTTGCCGATATCGCGCACCGCTTCGGCCAGGCAGGTACGTACCTTGGCCAGGTCGGCCGCACTTGGCGTCTCGGCGTTGTCCACGCCAAGACGTCGCCACAGCAAGCCCAGCGAGGCGTAGCTGTCGAGGTCATAAGCCATCGGCGGTACTTCGGCGGCCAGGGCCTCCAGCGCTTCGACGCTGCGCAATGTAATGCGCGCGGCAGCGGCCTTGCCCATGGCGTGCACCATCACCCCAGCGTCATCCAGCGCGATCAGGCGCTGGGCTTGATAGCCATGCGCGAGGAAGGCGCCAGACATCGCCTTGCCGACCAGCAGCCCAATCACCGGGTGCCCGGCCAAGCGCGCCTCGGCATACGCCTGCACCGCACCGGCCAGCGCCTGGTGAATGCCCAGCGCCTCCTCGCGGCGGCCATAGGCCTGGCTGGGCACATCGATGACGGCGACGATGGCCCGCTTCTCGCCGTCGCGGTCTGCCGCGACCGCTTCGCTCACCGCCTTGGCCAGCCCCCAGCCTTCCAGCAAGCCGACCTCGCCCGCACGCGCCCGGGGGAACGGGTTGTGCGCATCGGGCACCACGGCAATGAAGCGTGCCAGGCGGTTGTCCAGTTCGCCGTCGATCACCTGCAGCGACGCGGGGTAACCCGGCAGCACTTGCCCGCCGGCCAGGCCCGGCAGCCAGTTCATGGCTCGGTTCATTTGGCTTCTCCTTGGTAGAGGCTGCGTACAGCGGCGGCATCCAGTTGCGGGCAGTCATCGCCGAGGCGCGACAGCCGCTCGAGGTACCAGGCGTGGCGGCGAGCACGGTCTGTGGCGGGGGTGTCGAGCAGGTGCAAAAGCTGCTGGCGTATTGCATCTGCATCATCGGCCACATAGCCGTCGACCAGCCCACTGGCATGGCGCTGCTCGCCACCGGTCAGGCTCCAGATAAAGGGGCGGTCCTTGGCGTCGTATTCGGCGATGCCCGCTTCCTGTTCGATGACCTGCGGGCCATTGAGGCCCAGGCGCGCCTCACGGGTGACCAGCAGGTGGCTGCACAGGCCGGCAGCGATGGACATACCGCCGAAGCAGCCGACCGAGCCTGCGATCACGCCGATCACCGGCTGGTAGCTGCGCAGCTCGACAATCGCGGCCTGGATCTCGGCGATTGCCGCCAGGCCGAGGTTGGCTTCCTGCAGGCGCACGCCACCGGTTTCCAACAGCAGCACGGCGCAGGTCGGGGTGCCGTTGCGGATGTCTTCGATGGCCAATTCCAGTGCACCGGCAATCTTCGCCCCGCCCACCTCGCCCATGCTGCCGCCCTGGAAGCCACCCTCGATAGCGGCGACCACCGTGTTGCGGCCATTCAGCCGGCCTTTGGCGATGACCACGCCATCATCGGCCTGGGGCACGATGCCTTGGCGCGGCAACCAAGGTGACATGAGCCGGTCGAAGGGGCCCAGCAGCTCGCGGAACGTTCCCGGGTCAAGTAGTGCCCGGGCGCGCTGGCGGGCGCCCATTTCGACGAGGCTGCGGCTGTGCAGCAAACGTTCGGTGTCAGTCATGGGCGATCTCCTCGAAACCTTGCTCCAGGCGCAGGCGCACCACCCCTGGCGTGGCGCCAAAATCATGGATGTCGATGTTCACCGCTGGCCATTGGCGGCCTTCGAACAGGCGCTGGAACAGTTGCGTCCAGCGCGCGCCGCTGCCGTTGACCGACGTCACGACCTGGATCTGCAGGCTGCCGGCGATACCGGGTTCGATCAGCACTTCCAGGTCGCCGGAGCTGACGCAGCCGACCACGGTGCGCCCACGCCCCGGTTCGGCGGCGGGAAATTGAAAGGTCAGGGTTTCCATGTCACAGGCTCCCGGCTTTGTCGAGGAACAGGCAGGCCGCCAACAGATCGGCAGCGCCACCCGGAGAGGCATTCAGTTGCAGCAAGTGTTCATCCAAAAGGCGCAGTTGCCGGCGCCCGTCCAGCGTGGCGCTGCCACCGGCGTCCAGGACGGCGCGGGCCCCCTGCTGGACCGTGGCCAGCCCTTGTGGCCCGGCGCGCCAAAGCACGCAGGTGTCGGCCAGCGCCGCCATGATCGCCAGCAAGGCATCGAGCCGCGCGTGGGGTTCGCTGGCACCTAAGGCACGGCTGCGCTGCAGCTGTGGCAGGCCATGCGCGATAACCGCTGGGAAGCCCAATTGCGCCTGTTCACGGGCACCGCCGCTGCCATACCGGCGCCTTACCTGGGCACCATGGCTGTCTTCCGAGGTTGCGCCGGGGTCGTCGATAAGCGCGATGCGCCCGGCGCGGGCCGCCACTGCGCACGGGTCAGCGTGGGGACCCAGGGCACGGGACGCCACCAGCAGCCCCAGGGCCCAGATCGCGCCTCGGTGGGTATTCACCCCGCCGGTGGTCGCCAGCATCGCGGCCTCGCCTTCGCGGCCAATGCGGCCTAGCGCAGTGCGCAAGGGCTGGCCGACGCCGCCAATGGCCTCGGCCGCTTCGGCCATCTGCCGCAGGCACGGCCACAGGGCCAGCGCCGACGCATGCATCAACGCTAGCGTCATGTCGGTGTGCGCACCGTTGCTGCGGCGGTCTACCAGGCCCGGTTTGGGCGACAGGTCGGCTTCGTCGATCAGGGCTTCTACTGCCAAATCCGCCAGGTGGTCAGCCACAGGGATTTCGGTTGTCTGTTCAGCCCTCTTCGCGGGCAAGCCCGCTCCCACAGAGCCCCCACTGGCTTCAAGGCCCGTGACATACCTGTAGGAGCGAGCTTGTTCGCGAAGCAGCCCTTGCGATTGCAGGTCGAGTACTTTCATCACCAGCTCCTGAACCGTGCGGGTGGGTTGTACAGGCCACCGGACCATTCCACCAGGTCGGCGATGCTGCGCGCAGCCAGCAGTTCACGGCTGGCATCGGTTCGGCGGATGCCCAAGTCCTCGGGCAACGCCACCAGGCCCTGCTGGCGCAGGCGCTGGGTGTCTTTGGGGTCATGCCGCAAGCCAATGGCGGTGACACCGGCCACGGCTGCAATCATCTGCTGGCGTTCCTCAAGGCTGCGCGCCTTGTACAGGTAGGCGATGCCTTCTTCGGTGAGCAAGTGGGTAACGTCGTCGCCGTAGATCATCACCGGTGCCAGCGGCATGCCGGCTTTTTTCGCCACTTCAACCGCATCGAGGGTTTCGACGAAGGTGGGCTTGCCGCCCTCCTGGTAGGTCTCGACCATCTGCACCACCAGCTTGCGGCCGCGCTCGAGCATTGTTTCGGGCACGGTCATGTCAAGCCAGGCCGGTGTCGCGTGGCGGCGCCCACGGGGGTCGTGGCCCATGTTCGGCGCACCGCCAAAGCCCGCCAGGCGGCCGCGGGTCACGGTCGAAGAATGGCCGTCGCCATCCACCTGCAACGTGGCGCCGATAAACAGGTCGACGGCGTACTGCCCCGCCAGCTGGCACATCATGCGGTTGGAGCGCAGCGAGCCGTCGCGGCCGGTGAAAAACACGTCCGGGCGCTGGGCGATGTAGTCCTCCATGCCCAATTCGGTACCAAAACAATGCACGCTCTCGACCCAACCCGTTTCGATAGCGGGAATCAGCGTGGGGTGGGGGTTGAGTGTCCAGTTGCGGCAAATTTTGCCTTTCAGGCCAAGGGATTCGCCATAGGTCGGCAAGATCAGCTCGATGGCTGCGGTATTGAACCCGATGCCGTGGTTCAGCGACTGCACCTGGTGTTTTTCATAGATGCCACGGATCGCCATCATCGCCATCAGCACATGCACGGGCTTGATGTGGCGTGGGTCGCGGGTGAACAGCGGCTCGATGTAGAACGGCTGGTCGGCGACCACCACGAAGTCGACCCAGGACGCAGGGATATCGACGCGCGGCAGGTCGTCGACCCGCTCCACCAATTGGTTGACCTGGGCAATGACGATGCCGTCACTGAACGCGGCGGGTTCGACCAGGGCCGGGGTGTCTTCGGTGCTGGGGCCGGTATAGAGGTTGCCATCCCGGTCGGCCATGAAGCCCGCGACCAGGGTCACGTTGGGGATGAGGTCGACCAGCAGCCGGGAGTACAGCTCGATGTAGGTATGGATGGCGCCGACTTCGAGCAGGCCGTCTTCCAGCAGTTGCCCGATGCGCAGGCTCTGTGGCCCGGCGAACGAGAAGTCGAGCTTGCGGGCGATGCCCCGCTCGAACAGGTCGAGGTGTTCGGCACGGCTGACGCTGGGCATGATCATGTGCAAATCGTGCAGCCGCGCCGGGTCGACCTTGGCCAGTGAGCGGGAGAGAAAATCGGCCTGCTTCTGGTTGTTGCCTTCCAGCACCACCCGGTCGCCGGGGGCGAGTAACAGTTCCAGTGCCTCGACGATATGCGCGGTGGGCAGCACCACGCCGTCGGCGAGGTGGCGGACCCGGTCGAGGCGGCGCTGCTTCTCGGCGCGCCGCCGCGACCATTGCGGCGGTGGATTCTTGGTTGTTGTCATGGTGACTCCACGGGTTCGCTGTCGTGGAGCCACCTTAGGGCGAGGCGTGAGGGTGCATCAATCAAGCTGGATGGGTGATCGTTACGCTCAGGTTAATGAATTGAGGGTGGGGTGGGCTTGGGGTGTATGGCGTGATATTAGTGGGGGGCGCAATTCGAGCGCCGCGCGGGCGGCGCTCGATCTCCCAGGCGCTGCAAGGCTTAACCTGAACACAAGGCAAAAATGCAAAACACCCCTGCAGATTTGCCGATTGTGCACGACAAATTCGCATGACAGGATCCAGTGATCCTCCAGCGAACTCCAGACTTCACTTGGAAAATCAATAACAAAGCAGGGAGAACGCGATGACCGCGCATGCTTACACTTCGGCAACGGATCATGTCTTGGCTGAAGTCCGCAACCAGATTGGCCACCTGACCCTGAACCGCCCCGCCGGCCTCAATGCCCTGACCCTGGATATGGTGCGCAGCCTGCGCCAGCACTTCGACCAATGGGCAGACGACCCGCAGGTGCGCGCAGTGGTACTGCGTGGTGCGGGCCCTAAAGGGTTTTGCGCCGGTGGCGATATCCGCTCGCTGCACGACAGCTACAAAAACGCAGAACGCCTGCATGAAGACTTTTTCGTCGAGGAATACGCGCTCGACCTGTGCATCCATCATTACCGCAAACCGGTGCTGGTGCTGATGGACGGCTTCACCCTCGGCGGCGGCATGGGCCTGGCTCAAGGCTGTGACCTGCGGGTGGTGACCGAACGCAGCCGGCTGGGCATGCCGGAAGTCGGCATCGGCTATTTCCCGGATGTGGGCGGCAGCTATTTCCTCTCACGCCTCCCTGGCGAGCTGGGCACTTACCTCGGTGTCACTGGCACCCAGATCCAGGCCGCCGACGCCCTGTATTGCGGGCTCGCCGACTGGCACGTGCCCTGCGATAAACTCACCGCACTCGACCAAGGCCTGGACCGCCTGACCTTTGGCGACCACCCGCTCAAGGACCTGCAAGGCCTGCTGGCCAAGCTCGGCACTCAGGTGCTGGATGACGCGCCGCTGGAGAAGCTGCGCCCGGTCATCGACCATTTCTTTGCCCTCCCCGACTTGCCAGCGATCATCGAGCAACTGCGCACCGTCAGCATCGGCGACAGCCACCCATGGGCCCTGGCAACCGCCGACCAGCTGGAAAGCCGCTCGCCACTGGCCATGGCGGTTACGCTGGAAATGCTGCGTCGCGGTCGCCACCTGGCACTTGAGGCGTGCTTTGCCATGGAGCTGCACCTGGACCGCCAGTGGTTCCAGTACGGCGACATCATCGAGGGCGTGCGTGCCCTGATCATCGACAAGGACAAGCAGCCCCGCTGGAACCCGCCCACCCTGGCCGAGCTCGAGCGCCAGCGGGTCGACCAATTCTTCGAAGGCCTGTGAGCCCGGGAGTACACAGATGCAAGACCTGGAACTGAGCGAAGAGCAGATCATGATCCGCGACATGGCCCGGGACTTTTCCCGTGGCGAAATCGCGCCCCATGCCCAGGCCTGGGAAAAAGCTGGCTGGATCGATGATGGCGTGGTCCGCAAGATGGGCGAGCTGGGGCTGCTCGGCATGGTGGTGCCTGAAGCCTTCGGCGGCAGCTACACCGATTACGTCGCCTACGCCCTGGCCGTGGAAGAAATCGCCGCTGCCTGCGGCGCCACCGGGGCGATGATGAGCATCCACAACTCGGTGGGCTGCGGCCCGTTGCTGGCTTATGGCACAGCCGAACAGCAACAGGCTTGGTTGCCACGCCTGGCCACGGGCGAGGTGATTGGCTGCTTCTGCCTGACCGAACCCCAGGCCGGCTCCGAGGCGCACAACCTGCGCACCCGTGCCGAACGCGTGGAGGGCGAATGGGTAATCAATGGGTCCAAGCAGTTTGTCAGCAATGCTCGCCGAGCGGGCCTGGCGATCGTCTTTGCGGTGACCGACCCGGAACTGGGCAAGAAAGGCCTGTCGGCCTTCCTGGTACCCACTGACAACCCTGGCTTCAAGGTTGACCGCAGCGAGCACAAGATGGGCATCCGCGCCTCGGATACCTGCGCGGTGACCTTCGACAACTGCCGCATCCCGGCTGCCAATATGCTCGGTGAGCGCGGCAAGGGCCTGGCCATCGCCTTGTCCAACCTCGAAGGTGGGCGTATCGGCATTGCCGCGCAGGCATTGGGTATCGCCCGCGCCGCGTTCGAAGCCGCGCTGGTCTACTCCCGCGATCGGGTGCAGTTCGGCAAGCCGATCAACGAACACCAGAGCATCGCCAACCTGCTGGCCGACATGCAGGTACAGGTGAATGCCGCACGCCTGCTGATCCTGCATGCAGCCCGCTTGCGCAGTGCCGGTAAGCCGTGCCTGTCGGAGGCTTCGCAGGCCAAGCTGTTCGCGTCGGAAATGGCCGAGCGGGTATGTTCCATGGCCATCCAGGTGCATGGTGGCTATGGCTACCTGGAGGATTACCCGGTGGAACGCTATTACCGCGACGCACGGATCACGCAGATCTACGAAGGCTCGAGCGAGATCCAGCGGATGTTGATTGCGCGGGAGCTCAAGCACTATCCGCTGTAGCGAGTCGCCAAACCTGTGGGCGCCGGCAAGCCAGCCCCACAGGTTCCAGCTAAATCAGCCCGTTTCAGCGCCAGTACCGCTCATCATCCACTATCCGCGCATGGGCCTCGAACAGCGCGGGTAGCTGTTCCTTGAGGTAGTCGATCCAGGTACGCACCTTGGCATCCAGGTAGTGCCGCGACGGGTAGATCGCGTACAGCGCACACTCGCGCAGGCGATACGGGGCCAGCAGCCGGCGCAAACGCCCCTGCTCGATGGCCTGGCTGGCGGTGTAGAACGGCAACAGCCCGATGCCCATGCCCAACTCGCTGGCCAGCAGCATGGCGTCGGCTACGTTGGTCAGGAAGCTGTCTCGCGGCGCGATCACGCACTGATCGACGCCTTGCGGGAATACCCAGTCGCCTTCATACATCGGATACGCCATGCGCAGGCAACGATGATCATGCAGGTCTTCCGGCCGCTCGGGTACCCCAAAGGTTTCCAGGTAGCTGGGCGCGGCACAGGGGATGCTGAAGATGTCGCCCAATGGCACCGCAATTAATTGCGAGTCCGGCAAGGCCCCGTCCACAGTGATCACCACGTCATGCCCTTCAGCCAGCGGGTCGGGGTTGCGTTGGGACAGGGTCAATTCGACCACCACCTCCGGGCACAGCGCGTTGTAGCCCGCCACCAGCGGCATCAGCAGCAGGCCCAGGCCGTGCGGGCAATGCAGGCGCAAGCGGCCACGGGGCGTGAGGTGCGCGCCGCGGGCTTCGCCCACGGCTTCTTCGGTCAACAACATGATTTGCCGGGCGCGCTCAAGAAAACGCTCGCCCGCCTCGCTCATGCGCAAACGGCGCGTGGTGCGGTGCAGCAGACGGGTCTGTAGCTGGTTTTCAAGCTCGGCAACGATGCGCGACACCTGCGCCGCTGAAATATCCAGGGCATTGGCAGCCGCCGCAAAGCTGCCGCACTCCACCACCCGGGTGAAGGTACGCATGGCATGCAGCATGTCCATGAGGGATGGGCTCCTTGTTCAATCTTATTCTTACGTTCAAGGCAGGAATCTATCACGGGTTAGCCCATTTATTGTGGATCACCAATGAATGCATCATTGGTAAAACATCGAAAAAGGAACCTGCCATGAAACGTTCGATCGCTGTGCTTGCCGTTACCGCTGCCCTCGCCTCGTTCGGCGCCTTGGCTGACGCGGGGTCTAACCAGCCTGTTGCCAACAGCAACTACGAATACGGCATGCCGCTGGATGTGGCCAAAGTCATCTCCATCACCCCAGCCAGCAATGCAGCCGATTGCCAGGTTGGCACCGCGCACATGGTCTATGTCGACCACCAAGGCCACACCCGCGAAATCAACTACCGGGAAATGGGCAACTGCTCGCAGCAGTAAGTCAGGCCAATACCTGGTTGATCCAGGTGATTTGCCGGGCGAAATCGTCGCGTTTTTCCTGTGGGATTGCATCCCGGGCGCGTTCGAAGTTGGCCAACGTCTGCTGCTTCTGACGCAACATGCGCTGCCATTTGGTCATGAACGCTGGGCTTTTCTCGCGCATCAACAGTGGGCCGAAGTACAGTTCTTCGGCGGTATACGCCACTGCCTCACACGGTTCGGCGACGATGATTTCGTAGTCGAAGCGGTTCTCCCGCAGCAACTCTTCGCTGACGATGCGATAGCCATTGGTCATTAGCCAGCCCCGCAGCGCGCACTCGCCGCCGTTGGGTTGCAGGATCAGGCGCTCGGTGCCGTTCAAGCGATGCTTGCCGCGTTCCAGAATTTCGCACAGGGTGTCGCCGCCCATGCCGCAGAGGCTGACGGCAGAGATCCGGTCGTTTATTTCGATCGCCTCTAGCCCATCGGCCAGGCGAATGGTGATGCGTGCTTCCAAGCCATTGCGGCGCACATTGCGCTGAGCGGAGGCAAAGGGCGTCTGCGCCACTTCACCGGCCACGCCCGCTTCGATAGTGCCGCGCAGCATCAACGCTACCGGCAAGTAACCGTGGTCCGAGCCGATATCGGCCAGGCGCGCGCCGTGTGGCACATGCGCCGCCACGCGCTCCAGGCGCATGGAGAGTGTCTGTTCGTTCAACGTAAGCCCCTTGCTCGACAACCGGGCGCGATTCTGACGATCAGGGCGCGGCATTACAATGCGTAAAAGCCGAATGGCCCGGTTGCGGCAAGGGCAGCGGCTATTTACGCGCCTCCAGGATCAGGTTGAACGGTGTCTGCGTCGCACGCCGGAACCGAGTGAACCCCGCCTCTTCGAACACAGCTCGCAGCCGTGCCTCCCCGGCCTGGGCACCCAACCCTAATCCCACCTCCTGAGACAGCGAGTTCGGCGTGCAGATAAACGTCGACGCTGCGTAGAACAAGCGCCCAACCGGCGTCAGGTTGCCCTCCAGCGAGTCTTCGGCATACGGTTCCACCAGCATCACCGTGCCGTCAGCCTTCAAGGCACGGTAGGCATGGCGCGCCGCGCCCACTGGGTCCCCCATGTCGTGCAGGCAATCGAAGAAACACACCAGGTCATGGTCGTGGCCGGGGTAGTCCTTAGCGGTGGCCTGCTGGAAATGCACCCGCGCGCCCAACCCCGCCTCTTCGGCGCGCTGGTTGGCGGTGGCGATGGATGGCCCGTGATAGTCGTAGCCGACAAAGGTCGATGCAGGAAACGCCTGGGCCATGACCAACGTCGAGGCGCCATGGCCACAGCCCACATCGGCCACCTTGGCGCCCGCTTGCAGTTTCGCCACTACCCCGTCCAGCGCCGGCAGCCACTCGGCCACCAGGAACGTCCGATAACCCGGCCGGAAGAACCGCTCGGTGCCGCTGAACATGCACGGGTGATGGTCGCCCCACGCCAACCCGCCGTCGCCACGCATGGCCGCGACCAGCTTGTCTTTGTCGTGAAACAGCGCCGCCACTACCGCGGCGCCACCGGCCATGTAGGCCGGCGAATCCTCCAGCGCCAGGGCCATGGCCTGTTCTTCGGGCAGCACGAAACTGCCCTTGTCATGCACCATGTAGCCCGACGCCGCCTGGGCATTGAGCCATTCGCGCACCAGGCGCGGGTGGCAACCGGTCTTGGCCGCGAGCGCGTCGGGGGTGGTCGGCAGGCTGTCGGCCATCGCCCGGTACAGCCCGAGCTCGTCGCCCAGAATGACATTGGCCAGGGTCGCCGCAGCGCCCATGTCACCCACCAGCTTGCCCATGAATTCGTGAAGCCGTGCCTCGTCCATGACCTGCCCTCCTCTGCAAGAAGGCCACCGTCGACGAGGGAAGTCCGGGTCCGAGGGGGCGGTGGTCGAATGATTTGAAAGGCGCGCCGCACCACCAGCTGCGACGGGCTGTTTGTAAGTTTAGATGCCAAGAACTAAGCAGAGGCGGTTTTGGACTACGTCTACCCGGGAAAACAAGAAGGAGGTTATCGGCTACTTCTGGTGACCGTTAGCAATAGCATCAAACACCTGACGACGGCTGGTGATGTGATTGCAGATGGACGATATAGAACTGGCAGCACTGATTGGCTTCAAGCAGGCTGCTCGAGGTCAAATAGTACTGGAAACCCGGAACAAAACCCTCAACCTGGATAACCGGTTAATGGTCGAGGAAATTGATCATAAGGCTAGAGGCCCATGAGCGCTGGCATCCCAACCCACATGACTTCGGCTGGGATCGTGTGTTGCAATGGAAGCGCCGACGTGCTCATGCACGCGCGCTGGACATTGCCATATGGCATGGCAATGCACTTGCTGGCCTTTGTTGGGCTTCACCACAAGGCAGCAAGGAAAAGATCATGGTGCTTTACCTTCAGCGTAACCCAGACAATTACCTGGTGACACGAGGCTACATAGCGCCCTTGTGCATGAGCGGCGTCCGCTTCTACGCCCTTATGCTCGGGTTGAAATGGGTTGTAGTGAAAGACCCACTCCCTGAAGCGCGTATCGCCTATCAACAGAATGGTTTCCGGCAGGTAAAAGGTATCGGGCTTGCCTATGACCTACGTGGTGATTATGCTGCCTTCAACCATGAGGAAATACATGATGTCGACTAAAAGCAGCGATTTCAGCGCATCTGTAGCGCATTTCAGGGCAATTGCTGACGCAAAACTGACGCGCTTGCGGCAGTCGGCGCAGTACGAGAGTTTGCTGAATGGGGACGCAGTAGAAGCGTTCACCAAGGTCGAGGGATCTGTCTACGCGGGTGCCTCAGGCAAGCGCCGCAAGTGCTCGCTTGGCTGAACCTGACTGCGCGGCTCTGGAGAAGCAGCCGCGCAAGCCAGCAACAGTGATTGCCCCAATAACACCAACCTCGAACTTTTACGGCGCTTCACCACCCGACGGCGGATTCAGCTGCAGCACCTCATTGGTATACGTCCACTCCTGCTGCACCCTGTCCGGGTGCTCGTTCAGGCGAATGCCGTAAGACGGTACGATCTGCTTGATCTTCGCTTGCCACTGCGGCGAGGCCACCTTGTCCTTGAACACCTTGTTCAACACATCCAGCATGATCGGCGGCGCGGTCGAGGCACCCGGTGAGGCCCCAAGCAGGCCGGCGATGCTGCCGTCCTTGGACGTGACCACTTCGGTACCCAGCTTGAGCACCCCACCCTGGGCCTCGTCCTTCTTGATGATCTGCACCCGCTGGCCGGCTTGCCACAGGCGCCAGTCTTCCTTCTTGGCCTCGGGGAAGTAGGTGCGCAGTGCTTCGAAGCGGTCATCGTCCGACTGCAAAACCTGACCGACCAGGTACTGCACCAGATCGAACTCACGTACCCCTACCCTCACCATCGGCCAGGCGTTGTGAACACTGGCGCTGGCGAACAGGTCGAACAACGAGCCCTGCTTGAGGAACTTGGTCGAGAAGGTAGCAAACGGCCCGAACAGGATCATGCGCTTGCCATCGAGGACACGGGTGTCCAAGTGCGGTACCGACATCGGCGGCGCGCCGGTTGCCGCAATGCCATAGGCCTTGGCCATGTGGCGCTGGGCAATGGCCGGGTTATCGGTGACCAGGAACGAACCACCGACCGGGAAGCCGGCATAGTCCTTGGCTTCATCGATGCCCGACTTCTGCAACAGGGGCAGCGCCGCGCCGCCGGCGCCGATGAACAGGAACTTGGCATCGGTGGCCGCCTGGCTGCCATCTTTCAGGTTCTTGTACTCGACATGCCATGAGCCGTCGTCGTTGCGGGTGATGTCCTGTACCTCGCTCGACAGCTTGAGGTCGAAGTTAGGCCGAGTCTGCAGGTAACCCACATACTGCCGAGTGATCTCGCCAAAGTTGACGTCGGTACCGATCGGCGTCCAGGTCACGGCCAGTTTCTGATTGGGGTCGCGGCCCTCCATCATCAAGGGCACCCATTTGCGGATCTGTTCGTGGTCTTCGGAATACTGCATGGGCTTGAACAGCGGGCTGGCTTGCAACGCCTCATAACGTTTCTTCAGGAAGCGAATGTTGTCGTCGCCCCAGACGAAGCTCATGTGCGGCGTGGTGTTGATAAAGGAATGGGGGTTCTTCAATACGCCCTGCTTGACCTGCCAGGCAAGGAATTGGCGGGTGATCTGGAATGACTCGTTGATCTCCACGGCCTTACTGATGTCGATCTTGCCATCTTTTTCTGGCGTGTAGTTCAGCTCTGCCAAGGCCGAGTGGCCGGTACCGGCGTTGTTCCAGCCGTTGGAGCTTTCTTCGGCCACCTTGTCCAGGCGCTCGACCATCTCCATCGACCAGCCGGGCTCCAGCTCGTTGAGCCAGATAGCCAGGGTCGAACTCATGATGCCGCCGCCCACCAGCAGTACATCGACCTTTTTGGTTTCTGCGGCCTGGGCGTTGAGCATGACTGCGCCCAACCCCATGGCCAGCGCCAGGCCGGCCAGCGCCCGCTTCGCTTCGATCGTGATTTTCATGTCCTCTCCCGCGCGCCTCGTTGCTGTCCGTAAGTCCAGCACAAGCTTAGCTGACGGATTTACTCGGGCATTGATACACGGCCTTCATCGATGGGGCTTGCAATCAGGGCATTCTCAAAATACTGTATGAATATTCAGTGTTTCGAGTCAGCCGCCATGCAACTCATCGCCAAACTCGGCATTCTTGCCGACGCCGCCAAGTACGATGCTTCTTGCGCCAGCAGCGGTGCACCCAAGCGTAGTTCGCGCGGCAGCGAAGGCCTGGGTGCCACCGATGGCATGGGCATTTGCCACAGCTATACCCCGGACGGGCGCTGCGTATCGCTGCTCAAGGTGTTGCTGACAAACTTCTGCCTCTACGATTGCCAGTACTGCGTCAACCGGCGCTCCAGCAACGTGCCGCGGGCGCGCTTTACCCCAGAAGAGGTGGTGCGCCTGACCCTCGACTTCTACCGGCGCAACTGCATCAGCGGCCTGTTTCTCAGTTCGGGCATCATCCGCTCGGCCGACTACACCATGGAGCAATTGATCCGCGTGGCACGCCTGCTGCGCGAGGAGCACAACTTCCGCGGCTACATCCACCTCAAGACCATCCCCGATGCCGACCCGCTGCTGATCGAAGAAGCCGGGCGCCTGGCCGACCGCCTGAGCGTCAACATCGAGTTACCGACCGACGCCAGCCTCAAGCGCCTGGCCCCTGAGAAACACGCGCACACCATCCGCCAGGCCATGGCGGTCATCCACCACGGCCAGCAAGCCGTGGCCAACGAACCCAAGGCGCCGCGCTTTACCCCGGCCGGGCAAAGCACCCAGGTCATCGTCGGCGCAGACGCCACCGACGACAGCACCCTGCTGCGCAATGCCGAGTCCTTGTACCAGGGCTACGGCCTCAAGCGCGTGTACTACTCGGCTTTCAGCCCGATCCCCGACAGCCCCGACAGTGTGCCCTTGGCCGCGCCGCCGCTGCTGCGGGAACACCGCCTGTACCAAGCCGACTTCCTGCTGCGTGGCTATGGCTACAAGGCCGGCGAACTGCTGGCGCAAAGCGGCAACCTGGCACTGGACATCGACCCTAAGCTTGCGTGGGCGCTGGCCAACCGTGAGGTCTTCCCGCTGGATGTGAACCACGCCGAGCCGGCCCTGCTGGCACGCATCCCGGGCATCGGCCTGCGCAGCGTGCAGCGTTTGGTAGCGCTGCGACGAGAGCGGCGCATCCGCTACGACGACCTGATTCAACTGCGCTGCGTGCTGGACAAAGCGCGCCCATTCATCGTCACCAGTGACTACCGCCCGGCCCAGGCCGAGCTGCGCAGCGGCCTGCTGCGCGAACGCCTGCGCGAACCCCAGGCACCGGTGCAAATGGGGTTATGGGGATGATCGCGCTCGACTGCAATGACAGCTTCGCCACCTGGCGTGACCAAGCCCGAGCGCTGCTGGGCCATGGCATTGACCCAGCCGATGTCACCTGGTCACAAGGCCCGATCGATGATCTGCTGGCCATCCCTGCACCGCTGCCCCAAGGCCCAGGCCCGTTTCGCGGCAAAGTGCCGGCAGCGCTACTGAGCCAGCTGGAGCAGGCAGCCTGCTACCGCGGCGAGCAACGCTGGAACCTGCTGTACGAAGTGCTCTGGCGCGTGGCCCATGGTGACCGCACCGCGATGCTGGCCGGCGATCGTCTGGGCAGCGAATTGCAACGGCGCATCAAACAGGTCAGCCGTGAAGCCCATCACCTGCATGCCTTTGTACGCTTCGTGCCGCTACCCGAAGCGTTGGCGCAGCAGCTGCAACTGGACCTGGTCGCCTACTACGAACCCGCCCACGATATCCTGCAGAGGGCCAGTGCGCATTTCGCCGACCGCCTGGGCCGGCAACGCTGGTTGATCGCCACCCCTGCCGACGCTATCCGCTTCGACGGCCAGGCCTTCGACTACCGGCGCACCTGCCCTGACGAGTGGCGGCAATGGGCACGCAATGCCGACGACCCCGGCGCCGAACTGTGGCGCACCTACTATCGCCACACCTTCAACCCCGCCCGCCTCAACCCGGACGCGCTGCGCCTGCACATGCCGGGGCGGTTCTGGCGGCATTTGCCGGAAGGGATGCTGATACCCCAGCTCGAAGGCCTGGCGCGCCAGGGTAAGCAGCGGGATGGGCAGGCGCTGGAGGTGGCTGCGCAGCGCGGTAAACGGATCAGCAAGGTTGAATGAAGCCCAGCAACATTACCCATCAAGTTCTGGCATCGCTGCAGACGATGCGTCAGCCATAACTTCGTCAATACCGCACTGACTTGACTCAACAGTCACTGTGCCTGCGCGCGCAACCAATAGGTATTTGCCTTAAAGAAGTACACAAGCCGCATTTAGCGAAACTTCCTACAACTCTTTAGGAAGCCATTACGGCGACGAGGAATGGATTCCCCGTTACGGTCTTTGGGTGCACTTATGCCCCGCATTCTACAACGCGTCCGGCCCGATAAACCTGCCCGATGGGATGAACAGCAGGAGCCCGTATGAGCAACTTGAACGATGTGCGCTTCACCTTCAGCACACCCGCCGATGAGGCAATAGCGTTTGATGTGGTGTCGTTCGAACTGACCGAAGGAGTCAGCGAGTTGTACCGCCTGGAAGTCGAACTGGTCAGCTTCGCCGACGACGCCGACTTCGCCACCCTTCTAGACCAACCCGCCGTGCTGACCATCTGGCAGCAGCAGGAAGCAGTGCGCCATGTCCACGGCCTGATCAGCAGTTTCGAGCAAGGCAAGACCGGTCACCGCCGCACCCGCTACCGCGCCGTGATCGAGCCACAACTGGCCCGCGCGGGCCTGCAATCGGATTGGCGCATCTTCCAGCACCGCCCGGTCCCGCAGCTGTTAGAGGAACTGTTCCGCGAACGCCAATGGGGCACTTTGATCCAGTATGTGGTCAACCCACACCAGAGCCGCGAGTACTGTGTCCAGGCCGGTGACCTGGACCTGAACTTCTTCTGGCGCCTGTCGGCCGAGGAAGGCTTGATCTGCACCTTCGAGCACAGCGAAGCCAACTACGTGGTGATCCAGACGGATCACATCAGCAATTTCGGTAGCCTGGAAGGCGAGCCGGTGTTGTATGTCGCCAACCGAGGCGGCATGGAGCAACAACCCTGTCTGCACCACTTCGCCTACCGCGAGCAGGTACGCACCAGCAGCCAAGTCCAGCGCGACTACACCTTTACCCACCCACGCTACAACCATGAGCACACCATGTTCCCTCAGGACATGGGCAATCAAAGCAACGACTACGAACGCTACGACTACCCTGGCCGCTACAAGCACGACAACGCCGGCAAGCCGTTCACCCAGACCAAAGTCAATGCCCTGTTCGGCGATGCTCGCGTGGCCCAGGTCGAAGGCGATGATGCTCGCCTGCAACCGGGTATCGCCTTCCAGCTGGCTGGCCATGCCCGCGAGGACATGAACATCCTCTGGCGACCGCTGCGCATCACCCACAAGGGCCACCAGTTTACGGCACGGGAAGGGGATTCCGCCGAAGCCGAAGTTGGCACGTCCTACACGCTCACCGCCACCCTGATACCGGCGCAAGTCGAATGGCACGCCCCTGCCCGCCCCAAACCGGTAATCGAAGGCCCGCAGATGGCCAAGGTGGTTGGGCCACCCGGTGAGGAAATCTACTGCGACGAGCACGGCCGTGTGCGCGTGCAATTCCCCTGGGACCGTCTCGGCCAGGACGATGATAAAAGCTCATGCTGGGTGCGGGTCACTCAAGCCTCGGCCGGCGCCACCTGGGGCCACATGGCCATTCCCCGCATCGGCCAGGAAGTGGTGGTCAGTTTCCTCAACGGCGACCCCGATCAGCCGATGATCACCGGGCGCAGTTATCACATCGTCAACCGCCCGCCGTACCGGCTGCCTGAGTTCAAGGCACTCAGCCCGATCCGCAGCAAGGAGCACCACGGCAAGCGCCACAACGAACTGCGCTTGGACGACACCACCGGGCAGATCAGCGCAGCATTGATGAGCGATCACGACCACTCGGCACTGAACCTTGGTTACCTCACCCATCCTCGCCACTTTGGCGGCAAGCCGCGTGGGCAAGGTTTCGAGCTGCGCACTGATACCCACGGCGTGCTACGCGCCGGCGGTGGCCTGCTGCTGACCACCGAGATGCGTGCTCGCGCCAGTGAACACCATACGGACCTCGTCGAAACCGCCGAGCGCCTGAAGGTCGCACAGGAGTACCACACCACCTTTGCCAGTGAAGCCCGCGATCACCTGGCCCAGGAAGGCGGCGATCAGGATGAAGTGGGTGATGCCCTCAAGGCCCAGCACGACGCCATTCGCGGCAGCGGTGGCAACCCTGAAGCCAACCGCTTCCCCGAGCTGGCGGACCCGCAACTGGTGATCGCCAGCCCAACCGGCATCGCGACAACCACACGGGAATCCACCCACATCGCCAGCGGCGAGCACCTGGGCCTGAGCACCGGCGGCCACACCAGCATGGCCATTGGCAAACGCCTGCTGATAAGTGCCAGTCGGGGCGTACGGCAGTTCGTGCAGAGCATGGGCTGGCGACTGGTGGCCGCGTCAGGCGACATTGACCTGAAGGCGCTCAAGGACAACATCAATCTGCTGGCCAAGCTCAAGGTCAGCGTCACCGCCGAACGGATCACCCTCAGTGCCAAGGAGGAACTGATGATTCAAGCCGGCGGCAGCAGTACGACCTACAACGCGGGCGGAATTCTGCACGCCACGGCTGGGCAGTACACGGCACACGCGACGGACTTCATCTACAAGGCCTCGAAGAGCCAGGCGGCGGCGTTTCCTGAAGATCTCAAATCGGGCAAGGGTAATCTGCAGTTGCTACAGCAGTACGCCAACGCCCTGCCATTCAAGAAAGGCAAGTACGAAGTTGAGGACGCCCTCGGCCAACTTTTCAAAGGCACTCTAGATAGCAATGGAAAAGCCACCGTTGCCAACGTCGCGCCGGGACCAGCCAAGGTGCGATTCAGCGAAGACGACGTTGATGTCTTGCACGACCCTGGTTTCCCTGGCCCCCACGAGCAAATTTCGGGCGAGCTGACATCCCCTCCGTCATCCGACGTCAGTGAACATGCCGCAGCAATTCTGAAGCAATTCACATCAACCCAGTCTCCGGAAAACCTGAAAAGCACACCTCTGCAACTCGCAGCTGATCTTGCTGCAGACGCCGCAAAGTCGACCCTTAAAAGCGCCGGCATACCCGAGACGCTGATCAAACGCTCGGAGAAAGCACGATGACCGTTCCCGCTCGGGCAACTCAACAGGCCACAGGTCCAACGAACACTGCCTCCATCAACGACATCGAAGCAGGCAAGGAGAAGCTGGATCAATGGATCCGAAAAATGACAGGGGGGACCGTCGGCTGGACTGCCGTCAATGCCGCTGGCTCGGTCATCCCTGGCGTAGGCAGCGTTTTTGCGGCGGTTGATGCCATTGGCGATCTGCTGACCCTTATCGATGGAAACCAGAACGATTTTCTTACGTGGGTCAGCTTCGGCATAAACGTCGTTGGACTGGTTTCCTTCCCAGGCGTGGGCCCAGCACGCCTGGCAATTCGCACGACGCTTTCAGCTGTTAAACGCAACGGAACCACTGTGATCTCCGACGCCCTATTGAGTGCATTGGAGAAGAACCTCAATGACAAAACGCGAGGGTCGCTGGAAGCGTTCGCGCAGGCCATACAAAGCCGGCTGAATGAACTGCTGACCAAGATCGCTGCTGAGATCAAGAAAGCATGCTCATCCTTTGCCCAGATGCTGCGAGGCATTGCCAGTGATGAGGGGCAAAAGGGCTTGGCCAAGAAGACCAAGCAAGCATCCATTTTCTTCGGCCCCGCTATAGCTCTCGCCGCTCATTTCACGATCGAAGACAGGCTGCTCTCCAAGAGCGTGTGCCAACAACTACTAAACGCCGCCAGCCTGGCTGATCAGATCGGCCGCAATGCATCGGCCAAGATCCTTGGGATGGCAGACGCTGGCAAAGTCGGAAGCATTGGCTACCTGGTGCTGGAGCTTGCCACCGCGCTGAAGAACCGAAAGCGCCGCAGCGCAATGGCAGCGACATCACACAGCAACAAACCCAGCCATGCACAGCATATCCAGCCACAGGGCGGTCTTACCACGCGTGGGACCGAGCGCGCCGCAAACAACGACCCCAACTGTCGAAATCTGGCCAGAGCGGGAACTGGCTCCAATATCAGCTTTGCCACGGGCAGTGAATCCTTTACGCACACCGATTTTTCCTTACCTGGGTGCTTTCCAATCGAGTGGGCTCGAACCTATCGCTCCAGTCTGGACGCCTTGGATGATGGCCCATTTGGCGCTAGGTGGATCACGCCCTACTCGATCTTGATCGAAAGCACTGCTGATCGAGGCCTCGCCTACCGTGGTTCGGACGGGCGTAGCCACCATTTCCCCGATCTGAAGATTGGCAAGCACCACTACGATGCCGTCGAAGAACTCCTGCTGATTCGAGCCTCGGAGAGCAGGTTGATAGTCGCACGTGGCCACGACACTCAGGAGCACTTCCACAGACAAGGAAACCTCTATCAGTTGGTCGCGATCAAACAACGCAGCGGCGCACATCTGAGCTTGCATTACGAGCACTCGTCCAACGGAAAACCGCTGCTGTCTGACTTGCTCACTTATCAGGACGACCGACAGCAACATCACATCCACCTCGAACATGGCAGCAATGGCTTGATCCGTTCGGTGTGGCAAATGGTCGATGGCATAGCGTCACGCCAACTGGCCGCTTATGAACATGATGATTCAGGTGACCTGATCCTGGCTCGCGACGAGCACGCCACGCCATGGCATTACACCTACCAGCATCATCTGATCACACGCTATACAGACCGGTCAGGCCGAGGATTCAACCTGGAGTGGCAAGGTGAAGGGGCTGACGCAAAAGCGGTTCGTGAATGGGGCGATGATGGCAGCTTTGAGACCCGCCTGGAGTGGGACAACAATATTCGGCTGACCTATGTTACCGACGCGCAAGGGCAGGAAACCTGGCACTACTACGACATTCTAGGCTTCACCTACCGCATCGTTTACCCCGATGGGAATGAAGAATGGTTCTACCGTGATGATGCCAAGAATGTCGTCCAACACATCCATACCGATGGCAGTGCAGAACAGTTCGCCTACGACGATCGCGGCAACTTGTTACAGCATACCCGCGCCGATGGCACCTCCGTCCATTATGCCTATGATGACCTAGGTCAGTGCTTCAAGACACGCGATGCAGAAGGCGGGCTGTGGAGGTACGACTACGATCAGCGCGGCAACATCATCGAAACTCAGGATCCCCTGGAGAACAAAACGCTCTACCGCTACAACAGTGACAACCTGCCCATCGCCATCACCGATGCCAACGGCGGTCAGAAGAAGCTGGCCTATAACCGTGACGGACAGCTGACCCGCTACACCGACTGCTCAGGTAAGACCACACAGTGGAAATACGACCCCTTGGGTCAATTGACGAAACTAATCAACGCCGCCGGCGAGGTCACCGAGTACCAATACGAAGCCGGCCAGCTGGTGTTGCTCATCCATCCGGACAGGACCACGGAACGCTTCGAGCGCGATGCAGAAGGCCGCCTGCTCAGCCATAAGGATGCCCTGCATCGCCGGACGGCCTGGACCTACAATGAAGCCGGGTTGATCTACCAACGCCTCAACGCCAACGACACCACCCTCACCTACCATTGGGACAAGCTCGGTCAACTGGTGCGTCTGCGCAACGAGAACAACAGCGAGGCCAGCTTCAAGTATGACCCTGTAGGTCGACTGCTTAAGGAAACCGGCTTCGACAAAGAAACCACCCACTACCTCTACGACAACGGCAGCAACCTGCCCACCCGACGTCTGGATGGCGACAGGACCACCCATTTTGGATACGACCCCATGGGCCGGCTTACCCAGCGCAAAGCCGGACGACGTGGCGGTGAGCAGTGGGAGGTTGAGACCTTTGCCTATGACGGTAATGGCAACCTGCTGTCGGCCAACAACGGCACCTGCAGACTGCAATGGTTCTACGATGCAGCAGGTAACAACACGCGCGAGCATCAGTGGCTGGATTATCTGGTCAAGCCACAGGTGGCCGTGTTCAAGCATGAGTACGATGCGCTTAATCAACGCATCGCCACCACCCGCCCCGATGGCCACCGGGTCAGTTGGCTGACTTACGGCAGCGGCCACCTGCTCGCGCTCAAACTCGATGACCAGGAGTTGATCAGTTACGAGCGTGATGACTTGCACCGAGAGATCGGCCGCGTGCAGGGCAATGGCCTGATCCAGCGTCAGACCTGGAGCCCGAATGGTCAGTTGCTGGAACAGACGTTGGCTCGACAAGGTGAGTCCAAACGCATAGCGGCGCGCACCTATCGTTATGACGAAGCCGGGCAGCTATACCACATCAAAGACCTGAACCGTGGCGATCTGCGTTATCGCTATGACCCGGTGGGGCGCTTGCTTGAAGCCAGCCTTAACTACGAGAAGGAAACATTTGCCTTTGACCCAGCGAGCAACCTGCTGGACCCCGAGGCACCACCGGGTCCGAATCCACACTCGCCACGCAAATTGATGGACAACGTGCTGCGCAGCTACTGCGGCACCCAGTATCGGTACGACGAGCGCGGCAACCTGCTGGAGCGGATTGAGAACGGCAAGACAGGCAAGTTCACTTGGGACCTGTATGACCGGCTGCGGCGGTACGAGGATCACCGGTTGGTCGTCGAGTTCGGCTATGACGCGTTAGGCCGTCGTGTCTACAAGGACTCGCGCTCGAAGTACCGCAACCGGGTCCAGGCCGGACCGGTCTGGAACGAGAACGCGAGACGAGCACTAGATGAGGAGCTGGGCTGCGATCTGACCCTATTCGTGTGGGATGGCGACACCCTGGCGTTCGAACAGCGAGGCCGTGATGGCAAGGGGCAGACCACGCACTATGTATTTGAGCCCGGAACCTTTATTCCAGTGGTGCAAGGGGTGATGCATCACATTGAAGAAATGCTGCATCAGCCAATCTATGACTTCCCATATGATGTTAATCAAGATCCTGTCTGGCGGCACCAGGCGGCACCAAGGCCTACTGTGGCTATCGCCTGGTATCAGTGTGATCAGCTGGGTACTCCCGTAGAGCTTACTGGCGAAGATGCGCATATTGCATGGAGAGGAAGCTACAAAGCTTGGGGACTGGCGCTGGAAAAGCGCAGCGATAAGGCGGCTTGGGCAAACATTCGAAACCCGCTACGCTTTCAGGGGCAATACTTCGATACCGAAACAAGCTTGCATTACAGCCGTTATCGGAACTATGAACCATCAACAGGGCGTTTCATTGCGAAAGATCCAATTGGTTTTCTAGGCGGATTTAATATTTACCAGTATGCAAACAACCCTATTGCCTGGACAGACCCTCTTGGGCTTACGCCGTGCAGAATATCGGCCACAAAGGAAAAATGCAAAGCCCTGATAGCAAAAATTTACGCAAAATCCGTCGGCCGAAAGGAATTTTCTGGAAGCAGGGGTTTACTCGAAAGAGTAGAGGACATGCGCGATGATAAGCATAATCTGTACCTTTTCGCCCGCACCAAAAACCAAGCCAGGCAACATGGTCAACTTGCAGGAAAAGGGTCTTGGGAAGGACACCAAGAGGCAGCAAACGATATCAAAATCGGACTAAATAATGACATAGAAAAGTTTGACAGCCGCGATTGCAACAAGCACTACAAAATACCTCACTCGATACGTAATTTAGCAAGAACTCCTATCCCACCCACCCCTACTAGGTAACGAAAAATGGCCAAGACATTTGACGAATTGATTTTCCTGTTAAGTACAGACTGCCTTGCTGCTGAAGTACTAGAAAGCTCAGACAAAGTCGAACTAAATTCGATCAAAGAAATAGCTCGCCACTCAGTAAAGACAATAATGAATGGCGAAAAAAACTACTACTTGTACGCCGACTTTTCTTTCCATAGACAGCGCAGCACGCAAGAGGTCTTTTTCAAAATGGCAAGAGAAAAAAATATACCGGAAGCCACTTTAAAAAAATTAACAGAATATATTGAAATCCTTGAAGGCATAACAGACTCACTAAGCACCGCACTTCATACAATAAGCTCAATCGCCAGCCACCTATATTGGCTCACCACAGATGAAATAGACTCAACAATAACAAATGAAACACTAGAGATAATTGCGGAAATCGAATCTATTGGGCTCGAAAGAAAATCGCACGTTTATGACTGGGAAGATGCGTGGTCCGAAACCGCATCAGAATGGGATAACTATATAAAATCACTGATGGATGGAATTGATGATGCACCGTATTTAACATTCATGAAAATAAAAAACTTTTCATCTCGACTAGATTTCCTTAATGCTTGGAAAGCACACCTTGGAGAAGAAAAATTCTTAACAATCAAAAATCTTATCAGAGCGGAAGGACATCTTAAACTGGATGAAATCAATCCTCCAGCAGCAGCAGAACTGGATAAAATCTTAAATACTCTATGACAAAAATACAACGTCTTTAAACGCTACTAGCCCCACAACCCATAAAGGTCCTACTGGCGAAAAATGTGCCCCAAGGGCATGCGGGGCTGGGTTGAGCGCCAAAGAGTCACGATGTCACATTATGTTTGCAGACACTGACTTAATCAGATTTAACGTCAAACCAAACACACAAACTAGGACCCCGACAACCGAACCTCAAGAGGCAGAAAAAATGATGCCCCGCCAATCACAGAAGAAATAATTGAAACAATTATACACATAAATAAACTTATTACACTTAATGAGTTTGAAAGAGCAGAGAAAAACGATTGATCATTCAAGTCAAGCCTGCGCACTTACGAGCAGCACTCCATGAATATTTTAACAACAATTCACCATCCGACTTTTCCCGCACACCCACACCTTCCAGACAACAAATACTAAACAACTCAATTACGCTATTGCGGATCCTAAAACCCACCCCCATCATCCTGGATGATTGAAGCCGACATCATCATCGACAAGTAACCCAGTGACCTAAGTGCGATTTACAACATGAACACAATCGATACAACAGCAAGAATAGATCTTTATGTAATCCTAACCCAATAAGCAACCAAAGTATCACCGCTAACCAAGACAGGGTATAAATACCACCAAAACCCAAGACCGACAACATAAGGCATACCATATGAAAACCAGTCAGATGAGTAACCAAAAATGAGCATCGTAGTTCGTTTAGGCGACACAACCAATCATGACGGGCAAGTGATCGAGAGCATCCCGCACACCAAACTCTACAGAAAACCCATGGCCGGCAAAGGCAATAAGGTTCTCTGCCCTCTGTGCAAAGACGAGTTCCCTATCATCGAAGGCAGTGACACGTACCGCGTCAACGGAGTACCCGTCGCCCTTGACGGCATGAAAACCGCGTGCTGCGCCACCTTTATTGCCAGCGCATCACACGGCAGCGTCCATCGCTGAGTCAACCAGTCCAAGTGGAGCAAGCGAACAACAGACACCCCGTCAGTATGTCTGTTGCCGCCGTTCCCGAGATAAAAATTGAGAGCTGATCAGACTGTTCTCCATAACGTCAATGTACGTGTACCGATGAAATGTCAACCCGGTCGCGCACCACAATTTAGATATGCGAAAAAAGCAGCAACAATAGCGCCCAATTATCGGACAGTGGAGCATCACAAAAATGCTCCACCCCACACCACCATCAGCCAAACAGCCTAGCAACACACCCCAGCTTCTTCTTATACGACCGCCGCGCCTCCAACGCCTGCTCCAGGCTCACCGGCAAAAACCGCGCCTGCTGATTAGGCTGCATCTGCCCGACCAGGTCCAGGTCGGCACTGATCACGGTGCCGATCATGGCGTACCCGCCTCCGGACACCGCATCGCGGTGCAGAATGATCGGCTCCAGCCCCGCCGGCACCTGGATCGAGCCGATCGGGTAGCAGCTGTCGACGATGTTCGAGGGGTCCGAGCCGGCGCCAAACGGCTGCTCACGCGGCTGGAAACTCAATGGGCTGCCGCCTTTGTAGCGGTAGCCGATTCGGTCTGCCTCGGAGCCGACGGTCCACGCCTCGGTAAAGAAGCGCTGCGCTGCTGCGTCGGTCAGGCGATGGAAATACAAGCCTGGGACCACCCGCAACACCACTTCGCCACCCAGCGACTGTCGCAACGCCATCGGCAGGCTTGCGCCGGCGCGGGTCTTGCCGCTGGGCACACCGACTGGCAGCACATCGCCTGCCAGCAACTTTCGCCCATGGTGCCCACCCAAGGCCCCCAGCGCGTAGGTCGATCGGCTGCCGAGCACCTCGGGCACATCGATACCTCCGGCGACGGCCAGGTACGCCCGGGCACCCGCCGTGGGGAAACCGAAGCGCAACACCTGCCCTGCCCTGACCGCGAACGCGGTGTCGGGGCGCTGCTCACGGCCGTCGAGCAATGCCGGCATCTGCGCGCCGCACACTGCCACCAGCGCATCCTGCTGGAACTCAAGTTCTGGGCCCACCAGCGCGCATTCAAGCCCCGCGGCGCCTGCCGGGTTGCCGACCAGATGGTTGGCTGCGCTCAAAGCGTACTGGTCAAGCGCCCCGGAAGGCGGAATGCCCAGGTGGTAATAGCCCTCGCGACCGAGGTCCTGTACCGAGGTGGCCAGGCCGGGTTTGAGTACCTTGATCATGCCAGCACCTCTTGCAGCGTCTTGGGGTAGCCGACTGGGTCGGCGAGGAAGGAATCCAGGGAGAACGCCACCGGACGAATGCGCAGGTTGAAGCAACCGTCTTCCACATCCGCCACCGCCTGGTCATAGGCGCGGCGGTCGATCGGCTTGAACTGCACGATGTCACCCGGGCGGAAGAACACCATGTGCGCCTTGAGGTAGGCCAGCGTCTGCTGCGGGTCGTAGATCGGTGCCGGGGTGACGCCAAACATCTGGTAGCCCCCCGCCCCGCGCACCGAGTAGATGCAACCGAAGCAACCGCCATGGCCGAGGGTCAGCTTGGGCGTGTCGGTGCGTGGGCGCAGGTACTTGGGCACCTGCAGTTGCCGCTCGCGCTCGACCATCTGGAACATGAACGGCAGGCCGGCGACGAAGCCGACCATCGACACGAACCAGGGCGCGCCGCTGTGGGCAGCGATGAACGCCTCGACATCGGCCAGGCCGTTGACCCGCGCCGCATACTCAAGGTCGGTGCTGCTCGGGTCCTGGTGGCGATCGCGAAAACGCATCAGGGTTTCGTGGGTCCAAGGGTCGTTGTACAGCACCGGGATTTCGATGATGCGGGTGTGCAGCGAGCGCTCGGCCACCGCCTCTGCCTCGGCGCCGCGTACGGCTTCGAGCAGGGCCTCGGGGGCAATACGGTCAGGGTCGAAGCGGATCTGGAACGACGCGTTGGCCAGGCACACGTCGAGGACGCCCTCCAGGCCAAGCCGTTCCACCGCGCGGGTGACGGCCATGCCTTTGAAAAAGGCCTCCAGCGACATGCTGTCACTGACTTCGGCAAACAGGTGCTCGTCGGCACCGAAGCTGTAGCGGATCGGGGTAGAAGCAACCGGCTCGGCCATGACTGTTCCTTTTCTTGGAATCTTTATAGAAAGGCAGGCGAAATCAAATCGATGTAGCGGCCCCGGCCTAGGTGCGCCAGGTGCCGGTAAAACTCAGCGTGGCGCACGCACCTCGATACCGGCCTGATCCAGCGCCTTGCGCGTTGCCTCGACCAGGTCGAGCGCGCCGGGGGTATCGCTGTGCAGGCAAATGGAATCGAACGTGATGGCCAGGTCCTGCCCCTCGACCGTGCGCACCAGGCCTTGCTGGCAAGCGCGCAGCACGCGCTCGGCGACGGCCTCGGGTTGGTAGCCGCGCACGTTGCGGGTGAACACGATGGAGCCGCTCATATCGTACTCGCGGTCGGCATAGAACTCGCGCACCACCGGCTGGCCAAGTTCTTGGGCAATACGGCAGATCACCGAGCCTGGCATGCAGTACAACAACAATTGCGGCTCGACCACGCGCAGGTTCTGCACCAGCAGCCGGGCCGCCACCTCATCGCGCGCCAGGTGCATGTACAACGCGCCGTGGGGCTTGATGTGCTGCAAGGTCATACCTTGCGCACGGGCGATTTCACGCAGCGCACCCAGCTGGTAGAGGATGTCGTCGACCAGCTCCTGGGCGGTGGCATTGATGTGCCGGCGGCCGAAACCGACCAGGTCACGAAAGCCTGGGTGTGCACCGACGCCCACGCCCAGCGCCTTGGCTCGCTCGACGGTGCGGCGCATGGTGCCGGGGTCGCCGGCATGGAAGCCGGTGGCGATGTTGGCCGAGCTGATAAAAGCCATCAGCTCGTTGTCGACGCCATCACCGATGGTCCACGGGCCGAAGCCCTCACCCATGTCCGAATTGAAATCCACCACCTGCATGAACGTATCTCCTGGCACTTGTGACTGCATGCAAGCCACGTTAGATTTTCCACACCCCCTTGGGAAGATCTATAAACAGATAGGGTGTCTTCTGAAAATCAGATACACCGGGAGCCAACCGTGTCATTGACCCTGCGCCAGGTCCGCTACTTCGTCGCCACTGCCGAGATCGGCCAGATTTCACAGGCGGCGATCCACCTGAACATTTCCCAGTCGGCGGTGACCACCGCAATCAAGGAACTCGAGGCGATGCTCGGCGTGCTGCTGTTCCAGCGCTCGGCCCAGGGCATGAGCCTGACCGAGGCGGGCCGGCACTTTCTGAACCGCGCCTACGTGATTTTGCGCAGCGTCGACGATGCGCTGAACAGCCCGCTGCCAGACGTGCGCGCCAGCGGCCTGCTGCGCCTGGCGGCGAGCTATACGGTGATTGGCTACTTCTTGCCACACCACCTGCAACGCCTCGAACACTGGCACCCGGACGTGACCCTGGAAGTGCATGAGCAGGAGCGCAGCGCGATCGAGCAAGGGCTGCTGGAGGGGCGCTTCGACATGGCGGTGGTGCTCACCGCCAACCTCACCCACCCGGATATCGTCTCGGAAACCCTGTTCAACTCCGAGCGCCGGCTGTGGCTGCCCGGCCACCACCCGCTGTGCGAGCGCTCGGCGGTGAGCCTGGCCGATGTGGCCAGCGAACCGTTCATTCTGCTGACCGTGGACGAAGCCGAACAAAGTGCCATGCGTTACTGGGAGCAGGCCGGGCAGCGGCCCAGCGTGCGCGTGCGGACCAGCTCGGTGGAGGCTGTGCGCAGCATGGTCGCCAATGGCAGCGGCGTGGCGATCCTCTCTGATTTGGTGCACAGGCCCTGGTCGCTGGAGGGCAAACGGATCGAGACGGTGACCATCAGCGACCCGGTCACGCCGATGAGCGTGGGCCTGGCCTGGCATCGCGAGCGGGCGTTCAGCCCGGCGATGCAGGCGTTGCGCAACTACTTTCATGGTGCATTTCTGGCACCGCAGCAGTTGTCGGCGCGGCGTTGAACCGCTGGGTTGCCGACCTCACGGAATACGCGTCCCCTGTAGGAGCGGCCTTGCGTCGCGAAAGGGCCGCAACGCGGCCCCAACAATATGTGCGGCGACGCCAAAGTCGGGGGCTGCTTCGCACCCCTTTCGCGACGCAAGGCCGCTCCTACACACAAAACGTGCAGGAGGCGTAGACCTGATCCGAACGTTCCGCCTGCAACGCCGTCATAACTGTGGCCGGTGCCGACACGCAGAGAGGACGCGAGATGACCCAACCCGACCCGTCATACATCAAGTGGCTCGAAGACCGTTCCATGCTCAAGGCCTCCCAGGAACGGGCCCGCCTGTATTCGGGGCAATCGCGCCTATGGCAGAACCCCTACGCCGAAGCCCAGCCCCGCCGCGCCACTGAAATCGCCTCGGTGTGGCTGACGGTCTACCCAGACGCCATCATTGCCCCGGAGGGCGGCTCGGTGCTGGCGGCCTTGGCCCACGAGGCGCTGTGGAAGCGTTTGTCGGAAATTGGCATACAAGGCGTGCACACTGGCCCGATCAAACAGTCCGGCGGCGTGCGTGGCCGCGAGTTTACCCCCAGCGTGGACGGTAACTTCGACCGCATCAGCTTTGACATCGACCCGCTCTACGGCAGCGAGCAGGACTTGATCCAGATGAGCCGCATGGCCGCTGCGCACAACGCTGTGACCATCGATGACCTGATCCCTTCGCACACCGGCAAAGGTGCCGACTTCCGCCTGGCTGAGCTGGCCCACGGGGCCTACCCTGGGCTCTACCACATGGTCGAAGTGCGCGAGGAAGACTGGCCGCTGCTACCCGAGGTGCCCGCAGGCCGTGATGCGGTCAACCTATTGCCGGCTGTGTGCGACGAGCTCAAGGCCCGCCACTACATCGTCGGCCAGTTGCAGCGGGTGATCTTCTTCGAGCCTGGGGTCAAGGAGACCGACTGGAGCGTCACCCCGCCCATCACCGGCGTCGATGGCAAGACCCGGCGCTGGGTGTACCTGCACTACTTCAAGGAAGGGCAGCCGTCGCTCAACTGGCTCGACCCAACCTTCGCCGCCCAGCAGATGATCATCGGGGATGCCCTGCATGCGCTGGACTGCCTGGGCGCGCGGGGCCTGCGCCTGGATGCCAATGGTTTTCTCGGGGTGGAAACGCGGCTCCAGGGCACCGCGTGGTCCGAAAGCCACCCGCTGTCGATCGTCGGCAACCAGTTGATTGGCGGCATGATTCGCAAGGCGGGCGGGTTCAGCTTTCAGGAGCTTAACCTGACAATCGACGACATAGCCCAGATGTCCACGGGCGGCGCCGATCTGTCCTATGACTTCATCACCCGCCCCGCCTACCAGCATGCACTGCTGACCGGCGACACCGAGTTCCTGCGCCTGATGCTCAAGGAAATGCACGCGTTTGGCATCGACCCGGCTTCCTTGATCCACGCCCTGCAAAACCATGACGAGCTGACCGTCGAACTGGTGCACTTCTGGACCCTGCATGCCCACGACATGTACCTGTTCAAGGGCCAGACCCTGCCTGGCAGTATCTTGCGCGAGCACATACGCGAAGAAATCTATGAGCGCCTGTCTGGCGAACATGCCCCCTACAACTTGCGCTTCGTCACCAATGGCATCAGTTGCACCACTGCCAGCCTGATCACCGCCGCGCTGGGTATCCGCGACCTTGAGCAGATCGACGCAGCGGATATCGAGCGCATCCAAAAAATCCACCTGCTGCTGGTGATGTACAACGCCATGCAGCCCGGCGTGGTCGCACTGTCCGGCTGGGACCTGGTCGGCGCCCTGCCCTTGCCTGCCGAGGCGGTGGCCGAACGGATGCTCGATGGCGACACCCGCTGGATCCACCGTGGCGGCTACGACCTGGCCGGGCTCGCCCCCGACGCTGAGGCGTCGGTGCGCGGCATGCCCCGGGCGCGGGCGCTCTACGGCAGCCTCGACAGCCAGCTCGAGAGCAGCGACTCATTCGCCAGCAAGGTGAAAAAACTGCTGGCCGTGCGCCAGGCCTATGGCATCGCCACCAGCCGCCAAGTGCTGGTGCCCGAGGTCAGCAGCCCTGGGTTGCTGGTGATGGTGCACGAGCTGCCAGCGGGGCGCGGCATCCAGATCAGCGCACTGAACTTTGGCCAGACGGTCATTGCCGAGGAGCTGCTTTTGACCGGCTTCACACCGGGAACGGTGGTGGACATGATCAACGAGACAGTCGAGGGGGATTTGACCGAAGATGGGCGCTTGATGGTCAACCTGGAGCCGTACGAGGCGCTGTGCCTGCGCATCGTGAGCAGCAGCGGGCATGTTTGAAGGGCGGCGGCCGCCTTGCTTTTACCGCTTCAGAGGCATAGTTTCCGGGGGACTTCATTTTCCCGTGCCCAGGAGCAATTTCCATGTACACCGGCATCGTCCAGGCCGTTCGCCCGCTGCTTGCTGTGACCCCTTACCCAGGCCACCGGCAGTTCACCGTCGACCTCACCCCTGAACTGCTCGACGACCTCAAGATCGGCGCCAGCGTCAGTGTCGAGGGCACGTGCCTGTCAGTCACCGAGATCGACGGCACCCAGGTGAAGTTCGACGCCATGAATGCCACCCTCGAACGCACCAACCTGCGCTGCCTGACGGCCGGCCAAAGCGTGAACATCGAGCGCTCAGCGAAGATGAACGCCGAGGTTGGCGGCCACCTGATGGCCGGGCACATCGCCACCACCGCCGAGATCGTCGAACAGGTGATCGAAGAGACCGGTGCGTTCATCCGTTTCCGCATGCCAGCGCAATGGGCCAAGTACGTATTCCCCCGCGGCTTCCTGGGGGTCAACGGTTGCAGCCTGACCGTCGCCGATGTCGATGACAATGTCATCACCATCAACCTGATCCCCGAGACCTTGCGCCAGACCACCTTCGCCCATTACAAGGCTGGCGAGCTGCTCAACATCGAAGTGGACCACCAGACCATGGTGCTGGTCGATGTGGTCGAGCGAACGCTCAAGGGCACGCTGGCCCGCGAAACACTGCTGCGCTGAGCATGCTGCCCAACGCACTGCCCGCCCGCAACGCACGACGGCTCAAGCTGCAGGCCCTGCGCGGTCGCGTGGGCCTGGGGCTGGTTGCCGCGCTGTCGGTGCTGGCTGGCATGACGGATGCTATCGGCCTGCTGGCGCTGGGTGATTTCGTGTCGTTCATGAGTGGCAACACCACCCGTCTGGCAGTGGCCATCAGCGAGGCGGACCTGGCCATGGTGCTGCGCCTGAGTGGCGCGGTGCTCGGCTTTGTCGCAGGCAATGCGCTGGGGGTGATACTGGCCCGGGCTTGCCGACGCCGCGCCTGGCCGGTGCTGCTGGTGGTCGCCGTTCTGCTTGGCATGGCGACGGCCTGGCCGCTGCCCGCGACCTTTCCGGCGCTGCTGGCAGCGACGCTGGCGATGGGCATGATCAATGCCGTGGTTGAACAAGTGAATGGCCTGCCGATCGGCCTGACCTATGTCACCGGCGCCCTGTCCCGCTTCGGCCGCGGCTTGGGGCGCTGGTTGCTGGGCGAGCGGCGCAACGGCTGGCGGGTACAGCTGGTGCCTTGGGCTGGCATGCTGCTGGGCGCCGCACTGGGCGCCTGGCTTGAGCACCAACTGGGCCTGCAGGCGCTGGCAGGCAGTTGCGCGCTGGCGTGCCTGCTGGCCTTGGTGACACGGTTCATTCCGCGCTCTTGGCAACGCGGCTACATGCCGCGTTGATCAAACGCTGCGGGTAGCGCCGAAAAACCCTCGGCCCGTCCCTTAATCGATGCGCGGGTGTTGCTGCACCAGCAATTTGCGCTTGGCCTCAAGCTCGGCGATCTGCGTGTCGATGTCCTCGATCTTCTGCTCGATATTGTCGTGGTGCTCCTGCAACAGCTCGCGCGCTTCATCGATGTCCGACGCGGCAGGCGCTGCGCCGCGCAGCGGCTTGTTGGCGGTCTCTTTCATGGTCAGGCCAGTGATCAGGCCGATGGCCGCGATCACCATCAGGTAGTACGCCGGCATGTACAGGTTGCCGGTGCTTTCCACCAGCCAGGCCGCCAAGGTCGGGGTAAGCCCCGCGATCAGCACCGAGATGTTGAAGGCACTGGCCAACGCGCTGTAGCGGATATGCGTGGGGAACATCGCCGGCAACGTCGACGCCATCACGCCGATGAAGAAGTTCAGCAGCACCGCAATGATCAACAGCCCGGCAAAGATCAGCCCGAGCGCGCCGCTGTTGATCAGCATGAAGGCCGGGATGGCCAGCGCGAACAGGCCGACACTGCCGACCATGATGAAAGGCCGGCGGCCGAACTTGTCGCTGAGCAGGCCGATGATCGGTTGCACGAACAGCATGCCGACCATGATCGCGATGATGATCAGCACCCCGTGGTCTTCGCTGTAATGCAGGTTATGCGACAGGTAGCTGGGCATGTAGGTGAGCAGCATGTAGTACGTGACGTTGGTGGCGATCACCACGCCAATGCAAGTCACCAGGCTGCGCCAGTGTTGGGTGGCGACTTCCTTGAACGACACCTTGGGGCCGGAGGCCAGGCCTTCGCGGTCGCCCTGCTCAAGCTTCTCGACGTGTTGCTGGAACGCCGGTGTTTCTTCCAGTGCGTGGCGCAGGTAGAGACCAATGATGCCCAGCGGCAGGGCCAGGAAGAACGGCAGGCGCCAGCCCCACTCAAGGAACTTCTCCTCGCCCAGCACGGTGGAAATCAACACCACCACGCCTGCGCCGAGCACAAAGCCTGCGATCGAGCCGAAATCCAGCCAGCTGCCGAGGAAGCCGCGTTTGCGGTCGGGTGCGTACTCGGCGACGAAAATCGACGCCCCGGTGTATTCACCGCCCACCGAAAAGCCCTGGGCCATCTTGGCCAGCAACAGCAGGATGGGCGCCCAGATGCCGATAGTGGCGTAAGACGGTATCAGGCCGATGGCAAAGGTGCTCAACGACATGATCACGATGGTCGCGGCGAGAATCTTCTGCCGGCCGAACTTGTCGCCCAGGGCACCGAAGAACAACCCACCCAGCGGGCGAATCAGAAACGGTACCGAGAACGTCGCCAGGGCGGCGATCATTTGCACACTGGGGTCGGCGTTGGGGAAGAACACCTTGCCGAGCGCGTAGGCGACGAAGCCATAAACGCCGAAGTCGAACCACTCCATGGCGTTGCCCAGTGCGGCAGCGGTGATCGCTTTGCGCATCTTGGCGTCGTCGACGATGGTGATATCTTTCAAGCCAATTGGCTTGACGCTTTTCTTGCGAGATTTCATGCCCATTTCCTTGTCACTGAATGCTCTATGGCATCAGAGACAAAGGGACACAAAATAATTCAGCGCTTAGTAAATTTTTTGTGGCTAGAGGCCATCTGCGGGTATTGGCGGCCCTTGGAGGGCCGCGAATACCTTTTACTGATCAGATGCCTTCGCGGGCCAGGTCCATGGCGAAGTAAGTCAGGATCAGGTCGGCACCGGCGCGCTTGATGGCACCGATGCTCTCACGTACCACGCGCCCTTCGTCGATGGCACCGGCGAGGCCGCCGAACTTGATCATCGCGTACTCGCCACTGACCTGATACGCCGCCAGCGGCAGGCGCGAGGCCGCGCGGATGTCGGCGATCACGTCCAGGTAGGCACCGGCCGGCTTGACCATCAGCACATCGGCCCCTTCCTGCTCGTCGAGCAACGATTCGCGCACGGCTTCGCGGCGGTTCATCGGGTTCATCTGGTAGCTCTTGCGGTCGCCTTTGAGCGCAGTGCCGCCCGCTTCGCGGAAGGGGCCATAGAGCGACGAGGCGAACTTGGTCGAGTAGGCCATGATGGCGGTGTCATGGAAGCCTGCGGCGTCCAGAGCGCCGCGAATCGCCTGGACCTGGCCGTCCATCGCCGCCGATGGCGCGATGAAGTCAGCACCGGCTGCGGCCGCGACCACGGCCTGCTTGCCCAGGTTGGCCAGGGTGGCGTCGTTGTCCACACCGTGGTCGTGCACCACGCCGCAATGGCCATGGCTGGTGTATTCGCAGAAGCAGGTGTCGGACATGACGATCATTTCCGGCACGGTGTCCTTGCAGATCCGCGCCATGCGCGCCACCAGGCCGTTTTCGTTCCAGGTGTCACTGCCAACCTCGTCCAGATGGTGCGAGACACCAAAGGTCATCACCGACTTGATGCCGGCGCGGGCGTAGCGCTCGATTTCCTGCGCCAGCAGCTTTTCAGGGATGCGGTTGACGCCGGGCATGCTGGTGATCGGCACGAAATCGTCAATGCCTTCTTCGACGAAGATCGGCAGGATCAGGTCTTCAAGGCGAAACTCGGTTTCCTGGAAGATCGAGCGCAGGGATTCGTTCTGGCGCAGACGGCGCGGACGAACGGAGGGGAAACGGTTGGACATGACAGCTCCAGGGAATATGGACGGCGTACACCATATGCCTGTTGAGCTTCAGTGAAAAGGCTGAATGACGAGATTGTGTCTTGCGGTGGGGGTAATAGCGGGAGTTTGCAGCGCGTGTGCCGGCCCCTTCGCGGGTAAACCCGCTCCCACAGGGGTGGGGGCGCCAATCAGGTACAGCGCTTTGGGTAAAAGCGGCGCTGTACCTGTGGGTGACTGTTTACTGCAACCAGGGCGGTGGCGGTTCTTCGCCCTTGACCGGGCCGCGCTCGGCATCGGCCAGCGCCGCCCGGCGGCGGGCGTCGTCGAGCCGTGCGGCGTCGATTTCACGCAACACGCCATCCACATCGGCAGCCTCGTCATCCTCCTCATACTCGCCGGTCAGCGGGCTGTCCGGTTTCAACTCGCCGGCCTCGTACAACGCCCACATTTCCTGCGCGTAACGGGTGCTCTTGAGCTCGGGGGCGAAGCGGCCGAAGTACAGCGCCATGTTGCCCACATCACGTTGCAGCATGCTGAACGCATGGTTGTTACCGGCCGCATCCACCGCCTGCGGCAAGTCGATGATCACCGGGCCTTCCGGGCCAAGCAACACGTTGAACTCGGACAAGTCACCATGCACCAGCCCCGCGCACAGCATCAACACGATCTGGCGGACGACGAACGCATGGAACTCGCGAGCCTCGTCGGCTTCCAGGTGCACGTCGTTAAGGCGTGGCGCGGCATCGCCATCGGCGTCCGTCACCAGTTCCATCAACAGTACGCCATCCTGGAAATCATAAGGCTTGGGCACCCGGACACCGGCACTGGCCAGGCGGAACAGGGCCGCCACTTCGGCGTTCTGCCAGGCATCCTCGGCCTCTTTGCGGCCGTACTTGGAGCCTTTGGCCATGGCCCGGGCCTGGCGGCTGTTGCGGACCTTGCGGCCTTCCTGGTACTCGGCGGCCTGGCGGAAGCTACGTTTGTTGGCTTCTTTGTAGACCTTGGCGCAGCGCACTTGGGTACCGCAACGCACCACGTAGACGGCTGCTTCCTTGCCGCTCATCAAAGGTCGCAGTACTTCGTCGACCAGGCCGTCTTCGATCAGGGGTTCGATTCTTTTTGGAGTCTTCATCAGGCTTGAGTTCTGGGGTCCTGTGGCCGAGCCGTGGAGGTGGCGGTCATCCTCTCACAGCCTGATGGATCTTGCTCGTCTGTGATGCAACGTTCGTCTGTTCAGGGTGTTTCGGGCGCCTAGGCGCCCTGCCCCACAGCACTGCCTTGCGCCACCCGCGCCCGTCGGCGGGTGATCAACAACCCCGAGCACACCACGAACACCGCCAGCACCATTGTCGAAACCACTTCAAGGCGATGATCCGGGCGGAACAGCATCAGCACCAGCACGCTGCTGATGAACAGGATCACGCCCCAGGTCAGCCACGGGAACAGCCACATGCGGTAGCTCAGCGTCTTGCCCTGGGCGGTCAGGCGCTTGCGCAGGCGCAGCTGGGAAATGGCGATAACCAGATAAACCAGCAAGGCAATGGCGCCGGAGCTGGCCATTAGGAAGCCGAACACCTTGGCCGGCACCAGGTAGTTGGCGATCACCGCCAGGAACGCCGCCCCGGTGGACAACAGCACCGCGACAATCGGCGTACCGCTGCGGCTGGTCACCTGGGCACAGGCCGGCGCGTCACCCCGGCGGCTCAACGAATAGACCATGCGTGAGGCGGTGTACAACGACGAGTTCAGGCAGCTGGTCACCGAAGTCAGCACGACGAAGTCGATGATGGCCTTGGCATGCGGCACGCCGAGCGTATCCAGCACCGTGACATACGAGCCTTCAGTGGCCAGCCGTGGGTCGGTCCAGGGCACCAGCGCGATGACGATGAAGATCGACAGGATGTAGAACAGCGTGATCCGCCAGATCACCGAGTTGGTGGCCTTGGAGATGTGCTTGCCCGCCTCGTCGGACTCTGCAGCGGCAATGGTCACCACCTCGGCCCCAAGGAACGAGAACATGGTGATCAGCATGGCGCTGAGCACCGCGCCAAAGCCGTTGGGCATGAACCCACCGGTATCCCACAGGCGCGAAACACCGCTGACACCGGAGCTGGGCAGCAGGCCGAAAATGGCACAGGCACCCAGAATGATGAAGGCGACGATGGCAATGACCTTCACCAGCGCCAGCCAGAACTCGAATTCACCGTAGTTTTTCACGCTGAACAGGTTGGTGGCGGTCAGCAGCAGCGTGATCACCAACGACAATACCCAGATCTCCATCTGCGGCACGTAAGTGTTGATGATGGTGGCGGCAATGTTGGCTTCGATGGGGATGATCAGCACCCAGAACCACCAGTACAGCCAACCGATGGTGTAGCCGGCCCACTTGCCGATGGCAAGGTCGGCATAGGTGGAGAACGAGCCGGTGTCGGGCGAAGCGACTGCCATTTCCGCCAGCATGCGCATCACCAGCACCACCAACCCGCCGGCCAGGATATAGGCCAGGATGGTTGCAGGCCCGGCTTCGGCGATGGCCCGCCCAGAGCCAACGAACAGGCCGGCGCCGATCACCCCGGCAATGGACAGCATGGTGACATGCCGCGATTTCAATCCATGACTCAAATTGTTCTTGTCTGTTTGCATGGTCTTACCTTCTTATTCTTGTCATGCCCGCGCTAAGCCGTCAGCACGCATGGCTAGCGAACGCGGGCGCGAAAAAGCCCGCCCTGCCCTAAATGGTGAGTAGGGCAAGGACGGGTTGAGTAAAACGAAACGCAGATCCGCCGGGGTTAGCTGCCGCCTCAGCTGGCAGCGCGCTGCTTGCCCGCCAAGTCAGGCTTGAGCGAGCCGCCCCCTTGGCGGCTGACTTGTTCGCAGACCTTCTCGACGATGTAGGCGCCGATCGGAATCGCAGAGGTGGCGGCAGGCGACGGCGCATTGCACACGTTCACGCTGCGCGCGGAGTTGACGAAGAGGAAGTCGTCGATGAGCTTGCCATCGCGTGACACCGCCTGTGCCCGCACACCCGCCGGGTATGGCGTGAGGTCGTCCTTGGTGATGCTCGGGCAGTACTTCTGCACCTGCTTGAGGTAGCCGCCCTTGAACAGCGAGTTCTTCATCTCGATCAGGCCCGGCCGCAGGTTCTTGGCCAGCACCTTGAGGATGCCGGGTGTGGTCAGGGTCTGGAACATGTCGCCAAGGCTGACGTCGGACTTGCGATAGCCTTCGCGCTTCATCGCCAGTACCGCGTTTGGCCCGACGGTCACGGTACCGTCGATCATCCGCGTCAGGTGCACGCCCAGAAACGGCATGGACGGGTCCGGAATCGGGTAGATCAGGTGGTTGACGATCTGGTTGTGCTGCTTGGGCAGCAAGTAGTACTCGCCGCGGAACGGGCAAATCACGAAATTGGTCTGAATGCCCAGCATGCTCACCACGCGGTCGGCCATCAGCCCCGAGCAGGTGACCAGGAAGCGGCTGTGGAACTCGTCGCTGCGGGTACGCACGATCACTTCACTGGCGCGCTCTTCCAGGCCAATCACCTCGGCGCTGTAGCGGATCTCGCCACCGGCACGCTGGAACTGACGGCCCATGGCCGCCGTGACCTCGGCGTAATTGACGATGCCGCTGGAGGGGACAAAGATCCCGCCCAGGCCGACGATGTTGGGCTCGCGCTCATGCAGCTCGGCAGCAGACAGCCATTCACGCTCCAGGCCATTGGCCGCGGTGCGCTCCCACAACGCCTTCATGCGTTGCATTTCCAGGTCGTTGGTGGCCACCAGCAGCTTGCCACACTCATCGAAGGCGATGCCGTGCTCGGTGCAAAAGGCCTTGGTCGCCTTGTTGCCTTCCAGGCAGAAGCGCGCCTTGAGGCTGCCAGGGGTGTAGTACACCCCGGCATGGATCACGCCGCTGTTGTGCCCTGTCTGGTGGCGGGCCGGGCCGGACTCTTTCTCCAACAGGAGAATCTTGGCGTCCGGGTACACCTTGATCAGGTGCATGGCAGTGGACATGCCCACAATGCCACCGCCGATGATGATGAAGTCGTACACAGTGTTACCTCCCGCGCCGTGTTTACTGGCCGCGCTGGTACAGCGGCTTGGGGAAGGCGACATAGCCGCGTTGGCGCATCAGCTCGCGGCGCAAGCCATCGTGCGGGGTGAAGCGGTCGCGGCCGTGGAGCCAGAACAGATTATTGATCAAGACGAAGCTGCCTACCGCCACCGGAACGGAAAGTTTCTTGTCGCTGCCCTCCAGCGATTCGGACAAGGCGTTCAGCCAGATACCTTCCTCGAAGTTTTCCGGCTGCACGAACTGGTCGATGTAGCGCATGGTCGGCCGGCCTTCGGTATCGGTATCGAACACCGAATGGAACACGTCCTCGGCCACTTTCTTGCTCGGTGGCGCGGTCCAGCGCATCTCGCGGCGCGCCATCGGGTGGCGGAAGAACGCGTCGCAGTCTGCCCAGTCGTCCAGGTGCAGCAGCAGCGAATTACCGCCTTCCATGTTCTTTTCGTCGATCTTCAGCATCAGCACATAGTCGGTGATCTGGTTCACGAAGGTGCCGTCGTTGTGCAGCTCCATGACGCGGTGTGGCTGGCGCAGGTAGCTGTCGGAGTTGTCGCTGTTCACCACCACGAAGCGGGCGTAGTACTGGCCGCTCATGGCGTCGTAGTTGGAGCGACCGATCAGGTGGGCGCAGGCGGTGGTGAACTTGACCATGTCCTCGGCCTGGCTCACGTCATCCAGCCCGACCGGGGTGATCAGCATGCCGCCGCTGGCGCGGTCGAGGATGGTGTTGAGCAATACCGGGCGCAGCGTGCCTTCGCACAGTTCATCCAGGATCTCGCCCACCCGGAAACGCAGGAACGACTTGTACTCCAACGCCTGTACCGGCCATTCGGCCACGGCCTTGACGAACGCCTCCACGGTCTCGCGGGCAAAGGTCAGTTCAAGCAGACGCGGCGACTGCTTCGAAGGGGCGATGGTGTAACCCCGCGGTTCGAGTGGCAACGGCATGACAAGTTCGTCGATCTGCGTAAAAGCGTTCATGGCTAGGTCCTGGCAGAAAAAGTGGGTGGCGCCGCCCAGTGTGTGATCTGGATCAGTGCAGGCGAAGCAAAAATATCGCCACTCAACAAAAATGTCTACATTTTTATAAAACGAAGATAAAGAGCGAGTATGTCCATTGTTTTTCGTCCGCCAGTGGTTTCGGTATGATCGGCAAAACGTTTTGAGGAACAGGACCTTGGAAGCGCTCGCGCCCCGACAAAATTCAGCATTCAGCGGGTATGAGAGGCTCAAGAAGGACATCATCCGTGGCGTGTTCAAGCCGGGGGAAAAGCTCTTGATGAGCACCCTCAAAGACCGCTACGAACTGGGTGTAGGGCCCCTGCGCGAGGCGCTCTCGCAGTTGGTGGCCGAGCACCTGGTGAATGCCATCAGCCAAAAGGGCTACCGTGTCGCCCCCATGTCACTGGCGGAGATGAACGACATCTACGATGCCCGCGCCAACCTGGAAGCCATGATCATCAGCCTGGCCATCGAACGCGGCGACGACGCCTGGGAGGCCTCGGTGCTGGCCTGTTCGCATACCTTGGCCAAAGTGGTGGAAGTGAAAACCCGCGAGCAGCGCCTGGACGTCTGGGACGAGCGGCACAAGGCGTTTCACACCGCCATCGCCTCCGGGTGCGGCTCCAAGCACTTGCTGCAGGCACGCACCTACCTGTTCGACCAGGCCGAGCGTTATCGGCATCTGTGGCTGACGCAGACGGTGTTTTCCGAGCAGGCCCTTGAACTCAAGCGCCAGGAGCACGCAGCGTTGGTGGAGGCGATTCTGGCCCGCGACGCCAAGCGCGCCAGCGCCATGATGCACTCGCACCTGATGACCCCCGTGCCGATCATCGCGCAGATCATGCATGCCGAGGGCATCGGGCGCGGGGAGTAGGCCGTTAGGCGGCAGCCTGGCGCTGGACCACATAGTGCCGGGCTTTGTCGAACGCCCAGTTGTACACCACGGTGTAGGGCAGGATGATCACGAAGAAGCCCAGCTCGACCATGAACGCCTGAAGCAGCGAAATATCCAGCATCCAGGCCGCCACGGGCAGGCACCACACCACCAGGCCTGCCTCGAAGCCCAGGCCATGGGCGACACGCGTCCAAGGCTTCCAGGCAACCCGTTCGGTTTGCACGACGCGGTCGATCAGTGCGTTATAGGCCACGTTCCAGGCCATGGCGATGACCGACAGGGTCACCGCCAGCCCCCCGGCCGTTGCCAACGACTTGCCCAGCACCCAGGACAACAGCGGTGCGCACAACAGCACAGCGAACACTTCATAACCTACGGCATGGACCATGCGTTCGGTGAAAGAGACCTTTTTCATCTTGAATTCCATCATTTGCTTGAGACGTGCTTCCTATTTTCTTTGATGGAACAGATACTCGCGACATAGCTCCTATCGGTTTTATCAATACCTATGCGCTACTCGCCTGAAGCCTTGCTTGCCTTTGTCGAAGCCGCCTCGCTGGGCTCGTTCTCTGCGGCGGCCCGCAAACTGAAGAAAAGCCAGTCCACCGTCAGCATTGCGATAGCCAATTTCGAGGCGGATATCGGCTGCCCCCTGTTCGACCGCGGCGGGCGCCACCCTACGCTCAATGCTGCCGGGCGCCAGGTATTGCCCCATGTCGAAGCGATCCTCGACGCCAGTGCCGGGCTCGACGCCCTGTCACTGAGGCTGGCTGAGCACGTTGAAGCGTTGGTCTCGGTGGTGATGTCGGACAGCTACAGCGTCACCTTCCAAAGCGCGGTCATGACCGGCTTCGCACACAGCTACCCGCATACCGAGCTGCGCTGTGGGCCCTCGGAAGACGCTGACGTGATCGAGTTGGTGCAGCAGGACATGGCCCAGATCGGCATTCTTGCCGCGCAGCGCCAGTACCCCGCCGATGTCGCCGTGGCGCGCCTGCCTGAGCAGGCGGAGTTTTGTGTGTACGTGAGCGCCGAGCACCCGCTGGCGGCGCTGCGCACAGTGCAGCGCCAACACCTGGAGACCGTACGCCAGCTGTACATCAAGACCTACGCCCCCAGCCTGCACCACGACCGCGGCCAGGCCTGGTCGGCGCCGGACTACCTGACCTTGCTGGAGTTCGCCGCCCGTGGCTTTGGCTGGGCAGAACTGCCCAAGGCCCTGGTCACGCGCTTTGGCAGCGGCCTGGTGGAATTGCAGGTGGCCGGTTATCCGCGCCGCGTCGACATGGACATCGCCTGGTCCCGCCGCCGCGCCCTCGGCCCAGCCGGGCAATGGCTGGTGCAGCGGTTGCTGGGCGTGTAGGAAATCGACCAGACAATAGTGAACATTGTGGGAGCGGGCTTGTCCCGCGAATGGGGCTACGCGGAGCATGGCACCGGCTTCGCCGGTGTTCGCGGGGCAAGCCCGCTCCCACTTAATGCGTCAATTTTTAGAAATGGCGCAAGACAGTTGCTCCCACAGGATGATGGGCTAAAGCCGCCCAAACAGTGCACCCAAGCGCAACAAGCAGTACACCCACCGACAAGTCAGCCACCCCGCTCGCCCCGTAGCCTGTCACCACGCGCCGATCACTGCGGCACGCACCCAAAAGCACAAGAACAAACGTTGGTGACCTATGAAAACAGTAGATCCGATCACCCTTGCGGTGGTCCGGGGTGCGCTGGAAACAGCGCAGCGCGAAATGACCTTGACGTTGGAAAAGACCGGCCGCTCCAGTGTGTTCAACCTGGCCCATGATTACTCGAACTCGTTGTTCGACCACCTCCCCGAAATGATCCTGCAAGGCCAGGACATCCCCATCCACCTGGGTTCACTGATCCCCGCCATGAAGTGCGTGGCCGAGTTTTTCGGTGACGATATCGCCGAAGGTGACGTGATCTACCACAACGACCCGGCGTACAAGGGCAGCCATATCCTCGACTGCTGCATGTACAAGCCCGTGTACTACCAGGGCGAGCTGGTGTTCTGGACTGTATGCAAAGGCCACCTCACCGACATCGGCGGCCCGGTACCGGCCGGCTACAACCCGGACGCCAAGGAAATCTACGCCGAAGGCCTGCGCATCCCGCCCGTGAAGCTGTGGGAAAAGGGCAAGCGCCGCGAAGACGTGATCAACTTCATGCTCACCAACATGCGCGCCCGCCCCTATCAGGAGGGCGACCTCAACGCCCAGTACGGCGCCTGCAAAGTCGGTGAGCGGCACCTGCTCGACCTGCTCGACAAGTACGGCGTGGAGCAGGTGCGTGCCTGCATCGCCGAGCTGAAGAACATGGCCGACCGCCACATGCGCGCCTTGCTGCGTGACGTGCCGGACGGCCACTACCGCGGCACCGCCGTGCTCGAAGACGCCGGCCACGGCCTGGGTGAACTGGCCATCACCGCGCATGTCGAGATACGCGGCGAGCAAGCCCATGTGCGTATCGAAAGCCCGCCGCAGGTGCCCTACTTCATCAATTCCTACGAGGGCAACTCGGTGTCGGGTGTGTACCTTGGCCTGATGATGTTCGCCCAGGTCGCACCGCCCTACAACGAAGGCCTGTATCGCTGCGTCACGGTCGATGTCGGCGCCAAGGGCACGCTGTGCAACGCCCAGGAACCAGCCCCCCACGTCAACTGCACCACGACTCCGATGGAAACCTTGGCCGATGCCGTGCGCACGGCACTGGAGCAAGCTTCGCCGCAGCGGGTCACGGCCTCCTGGGGGCATACCAGCGGCATCAACATCGCCGGCCACGACCCACGTAACGGCAACAGCGAGTACGTGACCATGGTCCTGGCCTCGATCATTGCCGGCGCGGGGGCCAACAAAGTCATGGATGGCTGGCATGCCTGTGGGCCGCTGTGCTGCTTCGGCGCCTTGATGAGCGGTGACATCGAACTGCTGGAGCACGCCTACCCGATACTCATCCACCGCTACAGCCTGATGGCCGACAGTGGCGGCGCCGGTGAATTTCGCGGCGGCTCCGGCACCCGCCTGGAGATCGAGCCCCTGCAACACGCGATGACCGTGGTCGGCTTCGGCGAGGGCCGCCAACTGCCCACCGCCGGCGCCGCCGGGGCCCGCAATGCCCTGCTGGAGCCCAAGCTCGGCCGCCTGATCCACCGTCACGCCGATGGCTCGGAAGACCACTACACCCAGAACCCCATGCTCACCCTCCAGCCCGGCGAGCGGATCATCAACATCAACCCGGGGGGCGGCGGTTATGGCGACCCCCTGCGCCGCCCGGTAGCCGCCGTGCTGCAAGACCTGCGCAACGGCCTGGTCTCGCCCCACGGCGCCGCCCTGGAATACGGCGTGGTCGTCGACGCTGACGGCCACCTCGACGAAACCGCCACCCGTCTTGCCCGCGACCTGCACTGACCGGAGACCCATCATGCGCAATCAATATCGCCTGGGCATCGACGCCGGCGGCACCTTCACCGATTTCATCCTGGCTGACCGCGATGGCGGCGTGCAGCTGTTCAAAGCCCCTTCCACGCCGCAGGACGGCACCTTGGCCATCCGCGCGGGCCTGGCGCAAATCGCCGACGCCACCGGCCGCACGCCGGCCGAGATCATCGCCAACTGCGACCTGTGCATCAACGGCACCACCGTCGCCCTCAACGCCCTGATCGAGCGCACCGGGGTCAAGGTCGGCCTGCTGTGCACCGAGGGCCACGAAGACAGCCTGGAAATCCGCCTGGGCCACAAGGAAGAGGGCCACCGCTATGACGCCCACTACCCGCCGGCGCACATGCTCGCCCCGCGTCACCTGCGGCGCCCGATCGGTGGCCGGATCCTCGGCGATGGCCGCGAGCACAGCCCGCTGGACGAGCGCGCGGTGCATGAGGCTATCGACTACTTCCGCGCCGAAGGCGTGGAAGCGGTGGCCATTTCCTTCCTCTGGTCGGTGCGCAACCCCAGCCATGAGCAGCGTGCCGCCGAGCTGGTCAGGGCAGCGCTGCCCGGGGTGTTCGTTTGCACAGGCGTTGAAGTGTTCCCGCAAATCCGCGAATACACCCGCACCTCCACCACCGTGGTCAACGCCTACCTGAGCCCAGTGATGGCGCGCTACGTGGCGCGTATCGACAGCCTGTTCGAGGAGTTGGGCGCCCAGCAACTGGTGCGCTACTTCCAGTCCAACGGTGGCCTGGCGCCCGGCCACCTGATGCGTGAGCGCGCGGTCAATGCCATCAACTCCGGCCCGGCTTCGGCGCCCCAGGCGGGGCTCTCGGTCGCCCGCCCGTTTGGCATCGACAACGTCATCACCGTGGACATGGGGGGCACCTCGTTCGACATCACCCTGACCAATGCCGGGCGCACCAACTTCAGCAAGGATGTGGACTTCCTGCGCCAGCGCATCGGCGTGCCGATGATCCAGGTGGAGACACTGGGTGCCGGCGGTGGCTCCATCGCGCACCTCGACGAGTTCGGCATGCTGCAGGTCGGCCCCCGCAGTGCGGGCGCCAAGCCTGGCCCGGTGTGCTACGGCAAAGGCGGCAGTGAACCCACCGTGACCGACGCCAACCTGGCCCTGGGCTACCTGCCAGACCGTGCGTTGCTGGGCGGCAGTATTACGCTCAATCGCCAGGCTGCGCTGGAGGCCATCCGCAGCAAGATCGCCGAACCGCTGGGCATCAGTGTTGAGCGCGCCGCGTTTGGCATTACCACCCTGGTCAACCTGAACATGGTCAACGGCATCCGCCGTGTCTCCATCGAACGCGGCCACGACCCGCGCGACTTCGCCCTGATTGGCGCGGGTGGCGCAGCGGGTATGCACGTGGTGCGCCTGGCCGAAGAAATTGGCATGCACACCGTGTTGATCCCCAAGGTGGCCTCTGGCTTGTGCGCCTTCGGCCAGATCCTTTCGGATGTGCGCTACGATCAGCTCACCAGCCTGTCGATGCGCCTGGACGCCGAACACGCCGACCTCGCGCAGCTCAACCAGGCCCTGGCCGAACTGCGCCAGCAAGGCTTGGCGAACCTGCGTGAAGACGGCTTCGGCGACCAGGCCAGCAGCTGCCACTACACCCTGGAAATGCGCTACAGCGGGCAGATCCATGAGTGCAGCGTGGAGCTGGAGCGCCACAGCCTGGACAGCGACGGGCTGGCAGCGTTGATCGAGTCCTTCCACGCTCGCCACCAGACGCTGTACTCGTACAGTGAGCCCGGCAGCCCGGTAGAACTGGTCAACCTGGAGTGCTCGGTGATCGGTCACCTGCCGCGCCCACCGCAGCCAGAACTGCAGGGGCCGGCCAAGCCACCTGCTGCAGTCCCAGCGGGCGAGCGCCCGATGCTGTTCAGTGCCGACGGCGAGTGGCAGCACACCCCGGTGTTCAACGGTAACCACCTGCTGCCCGGGCAGACGGTGCAAGGCCCCTGTGTGATCGAGGAGGACACCACCAACATCGTCGTGCCGCCAGGCTGGCAGGCCTGCCTGGAACCTTCGGCCACGTACCGGGTGACACGCGGGGCTTGATCAAAGGGTCGGCACGCGCCGATCATGGGCGTGACACCCGCCCGGCAGCGTTGCGCTGCCGGGCGTTTTTGCACAATAACAAGAGCTGCTTGAGTAGCTTGCCTGCAGTTCCTTTTTTCAATGCTGCCCTCTTTGAAAAAGGACAACCCATGCCCACAGAACTGTCGACCCACGGCTGGCCGCAACCCGAACGCCAGGCACGCTGGGCCGAAGCCATCAACGACACCTACTTCCCCTTGAGCCTGGAATTTGCCGCCGAGCAACCCTTCAATGGCCACCTGCAGCGCTGGAGCACCCCCAGCACGCCGCTGAGCCTGTCACGCCTGCGCTCCAGCCAGCTTGGCTATTCCCGCAGCAAGGCGCACATCGGCCAGGACACTGACGCGTTCTACCTGGTCACCGTGCCCAGCCGCAGCGAGGTGCACTTCGAGCAGGATGGCCACCCAGTGAGCTGCCGCCCGGGCGGTTTCATCGTCGAGCGCGGCGACGCGCCTTACCGTTTCCATTACCGGGCCGAGAACGACCTGTGGGTGCTGAAACTGCCTGAACGCGCGCTCAAGGCCAACTTGCTCGGGCACAAGCGTTACACCCGCCACTGCTTCGACGCCAGCCAAGGCCTTGGGCGCATCTTTGTCGAGCAACTGGACCTCTGCGCGCGCCACTTCGACGCCAGCCCCGCAGCCGCCCGCCACCTGTTGCTGGAGCAGGCCAGTGCGACCCTGCTGCTGGCCTTGCAGCAGGACGAACGGGTGCTGGGCAGTGAAGGCTCCAACCTCAGCACGTTGCACCTGACCCGTGTCGAGCACTATGTGCTGCAAAACCTCGGCGACCCCGACCTGTCACCGCAAGCCGTCGCCACGGCCTGCGGCCTGTCATTGCGCTACCTGCACAAGCTGTTCTCGATCACGCCCTATACCCTGGGCGAATGGGTGCGCCAACAGCGCCTGGAGGCAGTGCATCGCCAGCTGTGCGACCCGCACTGCCATCTGTCTATCGGCCAACTGGCGTTTCGCTGGGGTTTTGCCGACCAGGCGCAGTTCACCCGGGCCTTTCGCCAGCGCTTCGGGTGTACCGCCAGCGAGGTGCGCGCGGCGCGCGCACACTGAAGGCGGCGGCGCAGGGATGCGCCGTGCTCACTCGATCGCCGTGGTATCGACCTCTTTCCAGCTGTCATCCGGGTCGAAGCGTTTCATCTCCTTGGCCAGCCTGTCCCCGTGTGGCCCGAGGTCTTTCTCGAAGACCTGGCCGTCATGGCTGATCATGAAGCTCATCACCCCTGTGTCGTCATACTTCGCTGGCCAGGCGATCAGGGCAAAGCCGCGGCTCATCTGGTTGCCGATCAAGTAGCTGTAGGCGCCACCGGGGGCCGAAGGGCCTTGCGCATCGAGGATGCGGAAGTGGTAGCCATACCAGTCGTCACCCACCACATCCTGGCCGAACAGCGGCCCCAGCGGGCTGACCTGCCCATCACCTTCATCGTCCCAGTACAGGCCGTCATGCTTGCCAGGCTCGCTGAAAATTTTCTGCGCGTATTCCAGCGCACCATTGCCGTTGCGGTCTTGTGAGGCGTAGTCCATCTGCGCGTCGTGGTACGCCAGCATCGACTGCAGGGCGCCCAGTTCGTTGCGGCCAATGCGCCGGGCGCGGATCTCGGCACTGCCGGCCTTGAGGTCGAAACGCCAGCCCTGGCTGCTTTTGCTCAGGGGTATAGGCAACGTCCAGTGATCACTGCCCACCGCCAGTATGGCCTTGCCCTGGGCCGTCATGTCGATGCTGTGCTGCGCGCGATACTGCTCCAGGAACGTGTCCACATCACTGCGTTGCACACCCCCACGCGGGATGTAGGTACGCCAATCATCGCCCAGCAGTTGGCCCAAGCGCGCTTCATCCGCTTTCTCTTGGCCCAGCGCCGCGACGAAGGCCTCCACGGCCTTCTCCGGTGTCGGAAAAGCGTCTTGCGCAGCGGCCAGGGATGACCAGGCCAGGCCTGCAGTGAGCAGCAATGCCCCGAGTAATGGACGGTTCATCGACGGCCACCTCCCCCGCGGCGTGCAGGCGCACTGGGCCGGGAGATCTGGTGCCCGGCGGCACGCGATGCGTTCGGCCGCTGGGCGAACGACTGGCTGGTGCGGCCGCGGCTGGCCTGCGCGCTGGTGCGCGACGGCGAGCGCACGCCATCGAAGGCATTGTTACGCGCCCGGCCTGCGGTATTGGCAGGGCGGTTCTGCGCCCCTTGCCGCGCCTTGCCTTCGCCTTGTCTGCGTGAGTTGACCTGGTTGTTCTGCTGCCGGCCTTGGGTATTACGTGTGTCCTGTCGGCGGTCGGCTGGCCGTGCCGCGTCGTTACGCGATTGCATGCGATTGCCGACCGAATTGCCCGCCTGCGCCTCGCGCACCTGCTGGCGGGCCTGGCGGTTGCTGGTGGCCGGCCGCTCGATGCCAGCCCGGTCCATTGAAGCCCTGGCGTTGTTGCGTGCCTGGGCACGCTGGGCGTCGTCGCCACGGAACGCGGTACGCTGGGTAGCACCGTCCAGCTGGCGACCATATTGCTGGCGGCTGCGGGCATCGCGGTAAGGCACACCCTCGCGGTTCGCGGCGTTATGCTGCCATTTGTTCTGGTTGTTGGTGATGCGGTTGTTGCCGTTGATGTTGTTGTAGCGGTTGACGTCGATGTCGATGTCATTGTTGCCCCAGTCACAGTCGCCCCACAGCGAACTGACAATCGCCACGCCCGTACCGAAGGCCAGGCCCGCCACCAGCGCGGAACCGGCGTAGTACATCGGCGGTGGCGGGTAGTACACCGGCGGCGAGGCCGGGTAAGCCCAGGTGCCGTAGGTGGTGGTGGGGTTGTAGCTGGGCACGTACACCACTTGCGGGTCGGCCGGCTCGATAATGATGGTGGTGGGCGGGCTGCTGGCCGGGGCAGCCTGCTTGCTGCTACCACCGCTGGAAGCCGGCGCTGCCGCCGGAGCCGCCTGCACGGTCACGTTCTGGTACTGGTTGCTCTGCAGGTTGCCGGCCGCCTGCGCTTGATGACGCAAGCGCTGCACGCCGGCCATGACATCGTCGGGTTGCGCGAGAAAGGCGTCGCCCAGGCGTTGTACCCACACGGGGTCCTGGCCCAGGGTCGCCAGCAACTGCGGGAAGGCCACCAGCGCCTGCACGCTCGGGTCCCACGGCTGTTTCGCCACTTGCTTGACCGCATCGTCGCCAGAGGCCTTGGGGTTGGCCTTGGACCAGGTCACGGCTTCACTCACCTGCCCCGGGTAGGTGGCGGCCATCAGCACCTGGGCCAGCAACGCGTCGGGGTACAGCGCGATGGGTGCGAGCATCTGGTCCAGTTGCTCCTGGGTGAACACCGCCTCCTTGGCCGCGAGCGTGTCGGCTTGTGGGGCCGGGGCCGGCGCGGGTACATCTTGTGCCAGCACCCGGCCAGGTGCAGCGCTCAGGCACAGCAGCGCCGAAAGGACGGCAATCAATGGCATGCGCATCGCTAATCCCCATGAGGTCAGACCGCGTGGGTTAAGGGTAGCAATGGCAATCCGTTTGACCAGCAGAGAGGGCGCTAACTTTTCGCACTGATGGTTGTATCGATAGTGACTATCGAACGAGGCAATTTCTACTGATCGGCCCGGCCCAATAACCTAGCGCCATTGATTCGAACTTGGCGAATCCCCGCACCCCGGAGCTACCCGATGAATACCCTGGCCCGCCTCTCGCTCACTGCCCTGGCCGCTACCGCCATCGCCCTGTTGGCCGGCTGTGCCAGCCACCCCGAACTGCGCCCGTACAGCGCCGAAGAAACCCGCCAACTGCAACTGGAAGCCTTGCAGCGCCGTGGCCTGTCGCTGGACGACTATGAACAGCAACGGCGGGTGATCCAGCGTGCCAACGACCTGCCTGTAGTCACTGAAGCCGCCGACGCTGACCCTTCGACCAAAGGCTGAAGGGCATAGCCAACGGTTCCCTCCTCCCGCCTGCGCAGGTATCCTTTACCGCTCAACCGCAAGCCTTCCAGGACGGAGACCATGACCAGGCCCCTTCTGTTGCTGAGTGCTGCACTGCTCTTCAGCCCCCTGCTGCTGGCCCAGCAAATGAAACGCGAACTGGGCGATATCGACTTCACGCTAGGCACCACACCCTCCCGCAGCATGGCCCAAGGGCTGATTTCGCCCAGCGCCATCGGCGCATTCCATGGTGGCCTCGACCTCAGCCACCGCAGTGGCTGGTACCTGGGCCAATACGCCCCGAGCATGGGCGTCACCCCAAACTCCACCCTGCGCTTGGACAGCTACCTGGGCTACAAGCACCACTTCGACAGCAGCCTGGGTTACGAGGTGGGTTTGATTCATTACAGCCAGCCCACTGTCGCAGGCCCCGACAGTTACGCGCTGTACGGCGGCGTGTCGGTGCTGGGCAGCCGCTTTGGCGGGGCGCTGCGCGACAACCCCGACAACCGCACCGGCACCCTCTTCGCCGACTTCGGCCAATTGCCGCTGTTCGACGTCGACCTCACCGTCAAACTCGCCCATCACCGCTTGGGCACGCCGTTCACCATTGGCGATGGCAGCCAGGTGAATGCCTTTTCCGACTGGTCGCTGGAACTGTCGCGGCCTTGGCTGGGCATCGACCTGAACCTGATCTACAGCAACTCCAACCTCAGTGGCGGCGGTTGTGATGCGTATTCGGGGATCAACACGTATTGCGAAAGCGTCGTCACGCTCAAGGCGCAGCGCAGCTTCTTTTAACGGCGTGGTGCCAGCGCCAGCGCGATGCCGCCCAGCACCACGACACACGCCACTAGCAAGCGCAACGACAGCGGCTCACCAATCAGGCAAACCCCGCCCACTGCGGCAATCACCGGCACACTGAGCTGCATCGTTGCCGCCTGTTGTGCGCTGACCTGCCTGACCACGCCGTACCACACGGCATAACCCGCCCCCGAGGCCAGCACGCCCGAGGCAAGCGCATACAGTAAACCGGGTGCGGTCAACTGCGTGCCGCCATCGACCCACAGCACGGGTGCCAGCAGCACCAGGCATGGCAGGCTTCGGGCAAAGTTGCCGGCGGTATCCGCCAACGGCCTGGGTGAGCCTTTGCCCAACAGCGAATAGACGCCCCACGCCACGCCCGAGGCGGCCATCAGCAAGGCGCTGGGCAAGAGTGGCGCCTCGGCACCGCGCAACAACAGCACCAACAGGCCAGCGAAGGCGATGAGCATGCCCAGCAGCATCCGCGGGGTGATGCGCTCGCCTTTGTACGCGGCAAAACCAAACATGGTGATCTGCACAGCGCCGAACAACAGCAACGCACCCGCGCCAGCGCCCAGTTGCAAGTACGCCGCAGAAAACAGGAATGCATAAAGGAACAGCGCCAGGCCGCCTCTCCAACTGCCGCCCTGGGGGATTGCGGGCTTGCGCAACCGTATCAGCAGCATGAGGAACAGCGCACCACTGGCCAGCCGCACCACCGTGAACGATGCGGGGTCGATGGCCCCGTCGCGCAGTGCCAACCGGCAAAACACCGAATTGGCAGCGAAGGCCACCAGGCTGAACAGTGCGGGCCAGAGCCAGGCCCTGGCCTTGCGGTCGGTAAGCGTGGTGGTGCCGGTGCTCATGGTGGGGTCACCTCTGAGAGGGTTATTGTTGTTATATCGGCCCTGCAGCTACCGATATACAACAGAGTGTTTCCCTGGCGCCACCCCCGAGTGGCAGCCGCTACAGCGCTGCCACCGCGTCGATCTCCACCAGCATGCCGCCCAGCGCTAGCCGAGGCACGGGTATCAGTGTGCAGGTCGGTTTCATGAGCGGGCCCCAGGCCCTGTCAGCCTCGGCCACCCATTGCTGCAGACGCGCCTCGCTGTGATCGACGATCAGCAAGGTCAGCTTGAACACCTGTGCCAGGCTGGCGCCTTTGGAGGCCAGGGCCGTCTCGCGGTTGGCCAGGGCCTGTCGGGCCTGGTCGGCGAATGCCGGCGACAGATGCCCGCTGACGTCCTCGCCGCCCTGGCCGGCGATATACAGCAAACGGCTGCCGGCAGGCACTTCTGCGACATGGGAATAGGCATTGCCACTGGGGTCATACAGCCCTGCAGGGTTGGACAGCTGGAAAGGTGCTGAACGGGACACGGTGAATACTCGCACGGAGAAAAGTGCCGCCGAGTATCAGACCTCGAGTTAGCTTGAGGTCAAGCGCTGTAGGACTTTTCACATGACGCGGTCAGCGTGTTGAACCACGTGTGTGTTTTCAGCGGCGTCTGCCTGCCGCTAGAGTGCAAAACCCGGCACGGAGGCCTGCCCGCAACAAGGAAAGCGACAATGACCAAGCACCACTTTCAACTTGCCTACACCATTAACCCACGGCATGACGGCGATGACGACGAGGCCGCCCGCGCCCGGCTGCACTTGCGCAAAATCGGCTGGGACACCGTGGACCACATCGAAACCACCCTGCTAGGCGTGGTCCAGCTTTACCAAGGCACCACGGCAGCCCGTGTCGATGAAGCCGAAAAGCAGATTCGCGACCGCATACACGAAGAGCTCAAAAGCCTGCGTGTGGTGTCGCGGGTGAAGTTTCACGGCAGCCTGATGGTCGACGGCCTGGGCCAGGCCATTCACTTCAGCATCGTGCCCTGAGCCGCGAGCAGTGACCGCACCAGGCGCCCCCGCGCCTGGTGCCATGGCCATCACTTTTCTTGCAGCACTGCCCTGCCCTTCACCGCTCGCGGCCCGCGCCACGCCCAGAACAACAGGCCGGGAAACGGCGCATAGACCACGAAGACGACCCACAGCATCTTGCGCTCGGCGCGGCGGTCACTGCCGATGATGTGCCAGATGGCCCAGATTTCCAGCAGGATCACAAAGGCCGCGATGATGATCCAGATCGTTCCGATTTCCATGAGCGCTCTCCCATTTGGCATGTAATGGGTTGGGTTGCCTTGGGCGCTGAGGGTTCAGATTGATTTCCCGGGGAGCGTGTTTTTGGGCTTGCAGCGCCTGCACCTCACAACCACCCTTCAACCCATTGCCTGAACACGACCTGAAATACGACATGCCCACCCGAGAGATTGTCTTTCCCCCGGCCACCCGCCACACTCCGCCTGGCCAGCCAGGAAGCGGAGTCCATAGTGCCCACCCCACGCCAGTTCAGCAAGAAGACCAGCACCAGCAACATGCTGAGGCTAAAGTCCACCACCGGAAATGCCCAAGCGCCCTATCGGGTCGACTTCGTATTGCTCGAACACTTCTCCATGGCCAGCTTCACCGTGGCCATGGATGTGCTGGTCACGGCCAACCTGCTGCGCGCCGACAGCTTCCAGTTCACCCCACTGTCGCTGGACGGCGACCGGGTGCTGAGCGACCTGGGGCTGGAGCTGGTCGCCAGCGAACTGTCCGCCGAAGCGCTCAAGGAACTCGACCTGCTGATCATCTGCGGTGGCCTGCGCACCCCGCTCAAGTACCCTGAACTCGACCGCATGCTGGACGACTGCGCCGCCCATGGCATGGCCCTGGGCGGCCTGTGGAACGGCGCCTGGTTCCTGGGCCGCGCAGGCGTGCTGGACGACTACGGGTGCAGCATCCACCCCGAGCAACGCGCCAGCCTCTCCGAACGCAGCCCGCAAACCCGCATCACCCCGGCCAGCTTCACCCTCGACCGCGACCGCCTCAGCGCCGCCAGCCCCAATGGCGCGATGGAGCTGATGCTCGGCCTGGTCCGCAGGCTGTACGGCGATGGCCTGGCCGAAGGCGTCGAAGAAATATTGTCGTTCTCCGGCGCGCGCTATCGCCAGGTCGGGCCCGGGGCGAAAAAGTCCATGAGCCTGCACATGCGCACCATCGTCGAGCTGATGGAAAACAACCTCGAAGAAACCCTCAGCCTCGATCAACTGGCCGCCTACAGTGGGCGCTCACGCCGGCAGATCGACCGCCTGTTCCAGGCCCAGCTGGGCACCTCGCCGCGGCGCTACTACATGGAATTGCGCATCACCAAAAGCCGCCGGCTGCTGCAGTATTCCGACCTGTCGGTGATGGAAGTGGCAGTGGCCTGCGGATTCGTGTCGGTGTCGCACTTCAGCAAGTGCTATGCGGCGTACTTCGGCTACCCGCCGTCACGCGAGCAACGGCTGGGCGAATGACCCCGCTCAGGCGCGGATGTAGCGGATGACTGCGTCACAGATCATGTTCTTGTGGCGCTGCTTGATCTCGTCGTCGGCGAGGTCTATCTGGAAGATCTCGCCGAAGGTGTGGCGGTTCGACACCCGGTAGAAGCAGAACGAACTCATCAGCATGTGCAGGTCGATGACCTCGATCCCGGAACGGAAAACACCTTCCTGCTCGCCCCGACGCAGGGTGCTGCCGAGCGCTTCGAGCACCAGGCTGCTCATTTCGCGGATGACCGGCGACTGCTTGACGTACTCGCCATAGTGAATGTTTTCGGTGCAGATGATGCGCACGAAATCGACATTGCGGTCGTGGTGATCGAAGGTGAACTCCACCAGGCGACGGATCGCCTGCTCGGCCGGCAGCGACTCCAGGTCCAGGCTTTGTTCGGTCTTGCGGATATCACCGTAGAGCTTGACCAGGCACTCGACGTACAACTGCTCCTTGCTGCCGAAGTAGTAGTAAATCATGCGTTTGGAGGTGGCGGTGCGCTCGGCGATGGCATCGACGCGCGCGCCGGCCAGGCCCTGCTGGACGAACTCGTTGATGGCGGCCTGAAGGATGTCCTCGCGCGTTTTCTCGGGGTTGTTCTTGCGCGACTTGCGCACCCCTTCGATTTCAGGCTGGCCGAGGCTGACTACGGAATCACTCATACCCACTCACAGGCTGTTTATTGGAATGAGGGGATTATCCGTGAGCGCGGCCATGCAGGGAAGCACGCTGTTGGTCGGGTAGCCATCAAAGGGCATTACAGGCAAACCACTGGCGGCGCTTGTAGTCACGCCCTTCAACCCGCTAGCCTGCGTTCTCTGCCCCGGACGGACCCTGCCGCATGCAACCGCGCGACCTTGCCGCTTACCTGTTTCTGGCCATTGCCTGGGGCTTTTCTTTTCTGGTGGTGCTCAAGACGGTGCACGCCTTTGGCTGGGTCGGCGCGGTCAGCCTGCGCTCGCTGATTGCCGGCAGTACCTTGGCCGTGCTGGGTGCGGTGTGCGGCCGTGCCTTGCGCCTGCGACCATTGCTGAAACCGCTGCTGGTGATCGGCGCCACTACCGTGGCCGGGCAGTTGATCGGTATGTCTTATGCCACGCCACGGATCGGCACCGCCATGGCAGCGATCTTCGTGGCCACCATCCCGCTGTTTTCGATGATCATCGGCCGTGTCTGGGGGCTGGAGAAAATCACCCTGCAAGGCCTCATCGGCCTGCTGCTGGGCTTTGTCGGCATCGCCATGCTGGTGGGCTTTCCGGCCCAACCGGTCAACGATGTCTTCATCCACGGCTGTATCGCGTCGCTGTTCGGGGCCTTGAGCGCTGCGTTCGGCAGCAACTACGCCAGCCTGCACGTGCGTGGCCAGGACCCATGGACGGTGACCGGCGGCGCGTTCCTGGCCGGCGGCCTGATGACCTTGCCGCTGTTGCTGGTGGTGCCCGTGCCTAGCGTGCCCCAGGCCAGCGACTGGCTTTACCTGCTGATCAGCGGCGGGGTCATGAGCGCTACCACGTATGTGCTGTTTTTCGGCCTGGTCGCCCGTATCGGTGCCACCCGCGCCATCAGCGTAGAGTTCGTGGTCACCCTGGTGGCGGTGCTGGTGGGGGCGTTGTTCCTCGATGAAACCTTGAGCCTGCTGCAGGTCGCCGGCGGCGGGGTGATCCTGCTCGGCTGCATGCTGGTGCTGGGCTTGCTACCCGGGCGCAAGCAACGCCTGCCGAGCTGAACGATTGGTCAGTCACGCTGCGCGGTGCTGCGCTCCACCGGTGGGGTCAGGTGCAGCACGCGGTTGCGCCCGCCCTCAGCCAGCAGGTAGCCGCCCTTGCCATCGGCGACGATTGACTGCGGCGCCTTGAGGAACGACAGCACGGTCTGGCGCGAGCCATCAGCGTCAATACGCAGCAAGCGGGCGCGGTGCGTGTTGTCTTCGCTGATCCACAAACCGCGCTGGTCGCAGAAGAGGAAGGTTGGGTTACGCAGGCCATCGACCACCACCGGGTCCTGGCCGTCTTCGGACAACGCGCGGACCTTGCCGTTGGCTTTCTCGGTATACAGCAGGCGGCCATCGCTGCAGCGGGTCAGGCCTTCAGTTTCGGTAAGCCCGGAACGCAGCACGTCAAGCTGGCCAGTGCGCCAGTCGTAGCGCATCAAGCGGCCATTGCCCTTGCGGTCCTCGATGGCATAAAGGTGATCGCCCTCGTTCCACAGCCCTTGCACGCTCTCGCCGTCGAACAGCCGGGTCACCTGGCCATCACGCGACAGGCTGACCGGCGCGAAGCCCCCTTCCTGGCTGAACACCCAGCCGCCGTCGACGGCGACCATGCCATCAGGTTTGGACAGGTTGTCGATCACCACGACCCGGTCGCCCTGGGCGGTGATCTTGAGGATGCTGCCTTTGCCGTCGTCCAGTTCGCGGCTGACCAGCAGGCTGCCGTCGGCTTGCGGCAGCAACGAGGCTGCTTTGGCCACGTCGCGGTGCAACACCTCGACGTCCCAGCCGCTGGCAGCCTGGACCGGATAGAAACTCTGCCAGGCAAAGAAGCCAAGCGTGGCCGCGAGCAGGCTGGCAGTAGCGGTCAGGGCGATGCGGGTGCTGCGCTTGCGCAGGGTGTGCGGCATGAAAAAGGCTCCTCAAACGTGATCGGGATCCTAACAAAGAGATGTGAAAAAAAAGTGATGGCACAGTGCCCTTATGTGCAAGCGCATGCCTCTAAACTACAAAAAGGATATAAAAATAACTAAACATTCTAACCAAATGGAATTAAAAAATTGAAAGCCAAACGCCACCTCCTTAGTCTGGGCGCACGGATTATCACCCCATTCCAGGAGCCCCCTCATGCCCACCCGTGCCTTTTCCCCCTTGCGCCGCCTGCTGATCGGCGGCCTGTTGGCCAGTGTCGCCAGCGCTTTGCTGCCCTGGTCCAACGCCCTCGCCGAAGACGCCAAAACCTTGCGCATCGGCTACCAGAAATTCAACAGCATCAATATTCTCAAGGGCAGTGGTGCCCTGGAGAAGGCCCTCGCCCCGCAGGGGGTGACCGTCAGCTGGCACGAGTTCGCCGCGGGCCCGCAACTGCTCGAAGCGCTGAGCACCGGCGCTATCGACCTCGGCCACGCCGCCGACGCCCCCTCGGTCTTTGCCCAGGCCGCCGGCAAGCCAGTGGTTTACCTGGCCGCCGAGCAACCTTACCCGCGCGGTATCGGCCTGGTGGTGCGCGAACAGGACCACCTCACAGGCGTGCAGGACCTTAAAGGCAAACGGGTAGCCACCGGCCGTGGCTGGAACGCGCAATACCTGTTGGCCGTCGCACTGGAGCAAGCTGGCCTGAGCTACCAGGACATCACCCCCGCCTACGTCAATAACGCGGCTGATGCCGTGGCCGCCCTGCAATCGGGCAGCGTCCAGGCCGTGACCCTGTGGGACCCGTTCCTCGCCGCGGCAGAAAGCCAGCCGGGCCTGAAGAACCTGCGTGACGGCAGTGGCTTGTCCAATAACCGCACCTTCTACCTGTCCACTGCGGCATTCGCCGACCAGCACCGCGCCCTGCTGAAGACCTTCTTCGCCGAACTGGGCAAGGTCAGCCAATGGGCCAACGCCAAGCCCGCCGACGTCGCCGCGCTGCTGGCGCCGCAGCTGGGGATCAAGGCCGATGTGCTGGAAGTGGCCAGCGAGCGCCGTAACTACAACGCCGTCGCCATCACCCCACAGATCGTCGCCGAACAGCAAAAGCTGGCCGACACCTTCCAGGGCCTGGGCCTGATCCCGCGCAAGTTGCAGGTAGCCGATGCGGTCTACCCGGCTTCCGTGCTGCCGTGACCGGAGACTGACCGCCATGCCCCGCCCGATCCGCTTCAACGCGTTCAGCATGAACGCCGCCAGCCACCAGTCCCCCGGCCTGTGGCGCCACCCGCGTAACACCAGTGTGGCCTTCAACCGCCTGGGCTACTGGACCGACCTGGCCCGCCTGCTGGAGCGCGGCCTGTTCGACGCGCTGTTCATTGCCGACGTACTGGGCATCTACGACGTCTACCAGGGCGGCCCTGAAGCGGCCTTGCGCGGGGGTGTGCAGGTGCCGGTCAACGACCCGCTGCTGCTGGTCCCGGCCATGGCCGGCGTAACCGAGCACCTGGGCTTTGGTGTGACTTTTTCACTGACCTACGAACACCCCTACCCCTTTGCCCGGCGCATGTCCACGCTCGACCACCTGAGCAATGGCCGTGTCGGCTGGAACATCGTCACCGGTTACCTGGACAGCGCCGCGCGTAATTTGGGCCTGGCCCGCCAACTGGGCCATGACCAGCGTTACGACCTGGCCGAGGAATACCTGCAGGTGCTGTACAAACTGTGGGAAAAAAGCTGGGACGACGACGCGGTGGTGCTGGAGCGTGACAGCGGCCGTTATATCGACCCTTCCCGGGTCCACCCGATCGGCCACGTCGGCGACCACTTCCAGGTGCCCGGCACGCACCTGTGCCAGCCCTCGCCGCAACGCACGCCGGTGTTGTTCCAGGCTGGCGCCTCGGCACGCGGCCAGCAGTTTGCCGCGCAGCATGCCGAGTGCGTGTTCATCAGCGGGCCGACGACTACGGTACTGCGCCGCTATGCCGATGGCATTCGCCAGGCCAGCGAAGTGGCCGGGCGTGGCCGCGACGAGGTGTTGATCTACGCCCAGGCACTGTTGATCGTCGCCCCCACGCGTGAAGAGGCCGAAGCCCGCTTTGCCGAGTACCGGGGCTATGTCGACCTGGACGCCGCGTTGGCCCTGCTGTCGGGCTGGACCGGCATCGACTTCGCCGGCCTCGACCCCGACGCACCGATCGAGTATGTCGAGAACGATGCCGGCCGCGCCGCCCTGGCCGCCTTCACCGCCGCCGACCCCAACCGCCGCTGGACCGTGCGCGAAGCGGCCGAATTCGTCGGCCTGGGGGGCCGTGGCCCGGTCCTGGTGGGCGCTGCCAGTGACATCGCCGACCAGTTGGAAACATGGCTGGACGAGACCGGCATCGACGGTTTCAACCTCACGTACGCGGTGCAACCGGATGACCTGGCCAACGTCGTCGAGCTGCTGGTGCCCGAGCTGCAACGCCGCGGCCGCTACCCCTTGCACTACCAGGACGGCACCCTGCGCCACAAGCTGTTCGGCCAGGGCGACCGCTTGCCGGAGCAGCACGCAGGGCGCCAAGTTAGCATTCAGCAAGCAAATACCGGGTATTCCAACATTTAATTTGTAGATGGCACGCGCTCGACCCTATTCTGTCGGCACATCCCCTGCGCCGCACCGGCCGGTGCGGTTCACGGCACGGGGAGAGAACAACAAGTCGAGATCGTCCATGTCGAATCATTCCTACTTCGCCCCCCACGGTGGGCACCCAGCTCAAACCGAGCTGCTGACTGACCGTGCCATGTTCACCGAAGCCTATGCCGTCATCCCCAAGGGCGTGATGCGTGACATCGTCACCAGCCACCTGCCGTTCTGGGACAAGATGCGCATGTGGGTCATCGCCCGCCCATTGACCGGTTTTGCCGAGACCTTCTCGCAATACATCGTCGAAGTGGCCCCGGAAGGCGGCAGCGAGCGCCCAGAGTTGGACGTAAACGCCGAAGCCGTGGTGTTCGTGGTCGAGGGTGAGCTCGACATCACCCTGGAAGGCAAGCACCACACCCTGAAGCAAGGCGGCTACGCCTTCATCGCCCCAGGCGCCGAATGGAGCCTGCGCAACCACAGCAAGGCCAACGTCACCTTCCACTGGCTGCGCAAGCACTACCAGAAGGTTGAAGGCCTGGACCTGCCAGAGTCCTTCGTCACCCACCGTGACAACGCCACCGTCATCGAAATGCCGGGCACCGAAGGCCGCTGGAAAACCACCCGCTTCGTCGACATGGCCGACATGCGCCACGACATGCACGTCAATATCGTGACCTTCCAGCCGGGCGGCGTGATTCCGTTCGCTGAAACCCACGTCATGGAACATGGCCTGTACGTGCTGGAAGGCAAGGCGGTGTACCGCCTGAACCAGGACTGGGTCGAAGTCGAAGCCGGTGACTTCATGTGGCTGCGCGCCTTCTGCCCGCAAGCCTGCTACGCCGGTGGCCCAGGCAACTTCAGCTACCTGCTGTACAAGGACGTCAACCGCCACGTGCACCTGACGCTCAACCCACAGCGCTAAGCGTTTAGTTAGGCCAGCCTGTTGGACCGAAGCCCGCCTCCTGGCGGGCTTTCTGTTTGCCGCTCATACTGAACAATCCTGCCCTGCGCGGTGCTCACCATGAACCGCTACCGCCTGCTTGCCGCCTTGTTGCTGGCGCTGTCCAGTACCGTTCAGGCGACCGACGACTGGAACCTGGCCTACGACAGGGAAGGCATCCGTGTCTACCTCAGCGGCGACGGCGATTCCCCCTACCAGCAGTTTCGCGGTGTCAGCACCATGAAGGCCAGCGTACGCACGTTGACAGACCTGCAGGAAAACCTGCGCGTGGCCTGCAAATGGCTGTATGCCTGCGCCGAGATGCGCTTGCTGGAGGTCGACGGCGACAGTACCTGGGTCTACCTGACCACCAACCTGCCGTGGCCGACCCTGCCGCGGGACATCGTGGTCAAGGTGACCACCGAACAGCGCGACGACGGCACCCTGCTGCGCCACCTGAGCGCCGACCCTGGCAAGATCCCCGAAGTGGAGGGGCTGATCCGCGTGCAGCGCCTTAGTGGCCAGTGGGTGATGAAACCGCTGGGTGACAAGCAGACCGAAGTCACGTACCAGCTCAAGGCAGACCCGGCCGGGGATGTGCCGGGGTGGCTGGCCAACCGCTTTGTGGTGGATGCACCGGTGGTGACGTTGCGCACGCTGCGGGCGGTGGCCGAGCGCCAGCACTGAAGGCCTGCTGGCGACTACCACCCTGGCGGTTTTTCTGCCACTGTCTGGGCGCGACGCGGACCAGCGCGTCGCGCCTTGCCAGGACGTCGCATGAAAACACAAGAATACGGCAACAAACACAAAGGCTACCGGCGCATCATCCCGTCGATGACGGCACTGCTCGAATTCGAAGCCGTGGCCCGGCACAACAGCTTCACCCTGGCCGCGCAGGAGTTGGGCGTGACCCAGGCAGCGGTGAGCAAACAGGTCAAGCAGCTCGAAGAAACCCTCGGCAGCCAGCTGTTCCAGCGCCTGCACCGGGGCGTGCGCCTGACCAGCGAGGGCCAGGCCCTGTATGCAGTCATTTCCGACTCGCTGCAAAAGATCGCCTCGGTATTCGACCGGCTCAGTGAGGGTGGCAACGAGCAAGAACTGGTGCTGAGCTGCACCGCGACGTTTTCCCAGCTGCGGGTCATGCCGCGCCTGGGCACCTTGCGCACCGCCCTGCCCCACGTGCGCCTGCGCCTGGCCACACAGATGTTCATGGGCGACCTGCGCAATCACGATGTCGATCTGCTGGTGCGCTATGGCAACGGGCGCTGGGAAGACGGCACCGCGGTGCAGCTGTTCGAGGAAGAAATATTTCCGGTGTGTTCACCCGACTGGCTCACCCGCAACAGCCTGCCGGAGTCACTAGAAGGGTTGTACGGCGCCGACTTGCTCGATGCCGATGCCACGACCGAGGGCTGGATGACTTGGCCTACCTGGTTCCGCGAAACGGGTGGGCACCCGCCCAAACTTCGCTACAGCCTGCGTTGCCACTTGTACGCCGACACCGTCCAGGCAGCGCTGCATGGGCATGGTGTGGCGCTGGGGTGGGGCCGAATGGTCGATCACCTGTTGGCGTCCGGTGAGCTGGTGCGCCTGACCGACCTGGTGGTCAAACCCCGCGAGGCCTACTACTTGGTAGTGCCCCATGGCCGCAGCACTACCCCGACCACTCTGGGCTTGGTGGACTGGCTGCGCGACAGCTGAAAGCGGCAATGGCCGTGGGCGTTACCCCACGGCCAACTGCACTGCGTTTCAGGAAGCCGTAGCCGCTACTTGCCGCGCGCACACCTTAACCCGGCGCCGGTAGGCGAGCAGCAAGCCGATGTACCACAGCGGCATCACATACAGCGCGGTGCGTGTGTCAGGCTCGAGCGCCAACAGGCACAACACGAAGATCAGGAACAGCTGCGCCGATGCCGCCGTCACTTTGCCCCCTGGCAGCTTGAACCTGGACTGCTCATGCGCCTTGGGGTTCTGGCGGCGGTAGGCAAAATAGGACATCAGGATCAGCGACCAGGTGACGATGATCATCACCGCCGAAATGGTCGACACCAACGTGAAGACCGTCATGACCTCCGGGATCACGAACAACAGCGTCAGCGCAATCGCCATGCACACCCCCGAAAACACCAGCGCCCTGACCGGCGTACCCGACCCGGACAGCCGCCCGAACGCGGTCGGCGCCTGTTGCTGGTGGGACAGGCCGTAAAGCATCCGCGACCCCGAATACACACCGCTGTTGGCCGACGAGGCGGCAGACGTCAGCACCACGAAATTGATGATGCCGGCCGCAGCCGGCAGGCCGCCCAGCAGGAACAGCTCGACGAACGGGCTGCGGTTTGCCGGCACATTCGCCCACGAGACCACGCTGATGATGCACACCAGCGAGCAGATGTAGAACAGCAGGATGCGCACGGGAATGGTGTTGATCGCTTTGGGCAGGGTCTTTTCCGGGTCCTTGGCCTCTGCGGCCGCGGTACCGATCAGTTCGGTGCCCACGAACGAGAAAATCGCGATCTGGAAGCCGGCGAGGAAGCCGAGAATGCCATGGGGCATGACCACGCCGGGTGCCACCAGATGGCTGAAGGACGCCGTGACCCCGGCTGGCGACGTGTAGGACGTGGCCACCATCACCAGCCCCGTGACCACCAGCAGCACGATCGCGACGATCTTGATCAGCCCGAACCAGAACTCGACCTCGCCAAACGCCTTTACCGCCAGCATGTTCAGGCCCAGCAGCAGGAACATCGTGGCAAATGCCGGTAGCCAGGTGGGCACATCGGGGTACCAGTACTGGAAGAAGCCTGCCACCACGACCACATCACCCACCGCCGCTACCACCCAACTGAGCCAGTAGGACCAGCTGAGGATGAAACCGGCGCGCGGCCCCAGGTAGTTGTGTACCAGGTCTGCGAACGACTCCATGTGCAGGTTGGCCAGCAGCATCTCGCCCATCGCACGCATGATGCAGAACACGAAAAAGCCGATGATGGCGTACACCAGAATGATCGAAGTGCCGGAAAGCGCGATGATCTTGCCCGAGCCCATGAACAGCCCGGTGCCGATCGCACCACTGATCGAAATGAGCTGAATGTGCCTGTTTTCCAGCCGTCGCTTCAGCGTACGGCCAGGCTGCCCAGTCGCGTCTTGCGAGTTGCACGTTTGCTGCATAGTTGACCTCTTATTCTTTTTCTGTGAAACCACATCCCTTCACTGCGCACTTTAATTGGTACGCACGTGCACACGTGTTGTAATAACAAGCGCAGCAGGCATGGGTATTAACGCAGACGGAAATACACGCCCCGATGAAACTTCTCATCAGGCTTAATTAATTATGAAAGCCCATCACACGTGCACGCCGATTAATCTGGTCATGCCCGGCAAGACGTTTAAACGTGAAACACAGGGTGCTGACGCTGTTTCATTTTGCCAGCCGTTGTGGTCAATCGGAACGCTACAGACTGCACACACGAAATGGGATTTGTTGCACTGTGAAAGGCCGGGGTGACAGTTTGCGCCAGGCGCCTGCCCATTCCGGCTATCGCAGTGATCACATCTTGAAGGTGGAGAGCAAAATGCTGGTCTCGGTGTTCTCGATGTGCTGTATCGAGCGAATGGTGTTCAACGCTCGGTCGAAGGCCTCGAGGGTGTCCGCCCGCAGCTCGGCCATCAGGTCCCAGCGGCCATTGGTGGTGTGGATGGCCACCACGTTGGGGTGCCCGCGCAGCGCGTGCTTGACCTCCGCAGCATGGTGGCCGCTGATGCCGATGCTGGTAATTGCCCGTACGCCTTGCTCCAGGGCATCTGACCTGAGGCGAATCGTGTAGCCCATGATCACCCCTTGTTCCTCAAGCTTGGTGATGCGGTTCTGCACCGTTGCCCTGGCAACCTTGAGTTTCTTGGCAAGGGTGAGGATCGGCGTGCGTGCATTATCACGCAACAGCGCGATCAGTTCCCGGTCTACAGTGTCCATGGTGCCTGCCCATTAATCAGATTGTTATTCGGGGGTCGCAGATTGTCTAGAAAGATGACGAAACTGGCAACCTGCTCTCTTCAATTTGACGCAACCTTTCATCAAACTCTTCGTGCTGGCAACCCCTCAACAATCTTAAGCGTTCACCCTGCAGGCCTTGAGGTGAGAGCGCGCGCATAAAAGGTGCAAGAGCATGACGTATTTCATTGATGTTCCAACCATGTCCGATTTGGTCCATGACATTGGCGTAGCGCCCTTCATTGGCGAACTGGCCGCGGCCCTGCGCGAAGACTTTAAACGTTGGCAGGACTTTGATAAGTCCGCCCGTGTTGCCAGCCATTCGGAAGTGGGTGTGATCGAATTGATGCCAGTCGCCGACACGCATCGCTATGCGTTCAAATACGTCAACGGGCACCCTGCCAATACAGCAAAAGACCTTCATACCGTCATGGCCTTTGGCGTGTTGGCCGACGTGGCGACCGGTTACCCGGTGCTGTTGTCTGAACTGACCATCGCCACCGCCCTGCGCACTGCCGCCACATCGTTGATGGCCGCCCAGGCACTGGCCCGGCCGAACGCGAAAAAAATGGCGCTGATCGGCAACGGCGCGCAAAGCGAATTCCAGGCACTGGCCTTCCACAAACACCTGGGTATCGAAGAAATCGTCGCCTTCGACACCGACCCGCTGGCCACCGCCAAGCTGATCGCCAACCTCAAGGAGTACAGCGGCCTTACCATTCGCAAGGCCCGCTCTGTTGCCGAGGCGGTCAAAGGCGTCGACATCATCACCACGGTGACCGCCGACAAGGCCTACGCGACCATCATCACCCCCGATATGCTCGAACCCGGCATGCACTTGAACGCAGTGGGCGGCGACTGCCCAGGCAAGACCGAACTGCATGCCGATGTACTGCGTAAAGCCCGGGTGTTCGTCGAGTACGAACCGCAGACCCGTATCGAAGGTGACATCCAGCAATTGCCAGGCGACTTCCCGGTGGTCGACCTCTGGCGTGTACTGCGGGGTGAAACCGAAGGCCGCCAAAGCGACAGCCAGGTAACCGTATTCGACTCGGTGGGCTTCGCACTCGAAGACTACACCGTACTACGGTATGTACTACAGGAAGCCGAAAAACGCGGCCTGGGTTCAAAAATCGACTTGGTGCCCTGGGTGGACGAAGACCCGAAAGACCTGTTCAGCCACACCCGCGGCCGCGCTGCCAAAAGCCGCATCCGACGCGTTGCATAACCCTACGGTCAGCTCTTAATTTCGGTAATCCAGATGGCATTTCCAACGCGTTCGATTCAAGCACCTGCGGCAGTGGTCATGGTCAGGCCACACGCCTTCACCCCCAACCCGGAAACAGCGGCAGACAATTCGTTTCAGAGCACCCACCCTGACGTCGCCGCGCAGGCCGTGGCCGATGTGGCGCGCGACGAAGTCACCCAGGCCGCGGGGCGGCTTGAAGCCGAGGGCGTGCGGGTGCACCTGTTCGACGACTTTGGCGAGCAGAACACGCCGGACTCGGTGTTCCCGAATAACTGGTTTTCCACCCACCCGGGCGGCCACATCGCGATCTATTCGATGTACTCGCGCAACCGCCGCCGCGAACGGCGGGCGGATGTCATCGAGATGCTCAAGCATGAGTACCGGGTGCAGGATGTGATCGACTATTCCGGGCTGGAACAGGACGAGCTGTTTCTCGAAGGTACTGGGGCGATGGTGTTCGACCATTTGTCCAGGGTCGCCTATACCGCCCGCTCCAACCGCGCCGACCCGATCGCCCTCGAGCGTTTCAGCACGCACTTCAACTTCGAGCCCATGGTGTTCGACACGGCCGACGAACAAGGCACGCCGATTTACCACACCAACGTTCTGATGTGCGTGGCGACTGAGTTTGCACTGGTGGGGTTTGACACGTTCACCAACCCGAGCCGTGCACAGGAGGTGCGCATGCGCCTGATCGAGTCAGGCCGTGATGTGATCGACCTGAGCAACCAGCAGATCAGCCAGTTTGCCGGCAACGCCATCGAGCTTTCTGGGCGCGATGGTCGAATCCTTGCGCTTTCGCGCAAAGCGTTCGACAGCCTTACAGGTGAGCAGCGTCAGCGCATCGAGCGTTCGGCGCGGCTGGTACCTTTGGATGTGCCGACCATCGAGATGGCCGGGGGCTCGGTGCGCTGCATGATCGCCGGGATTCACCTGTCACCGAGAAGCTCACGCCCGCTTTCGATCAATTAATTGCAAGCCACCTGTAGGAGCAGCCTTGTGCTGCGAAGAGGCCGGTACAGCTGTTGCAGATGATGTGCCTGCAATGGCCTCTTCGCAGCGCAAGGCTGCTCCTACCCGCCGTTACTGCACAACCCCGCATGCCATCCGCGCACCACCACCGCCCAGTTTCTCCGGGTGGTCACTGTGGTTGTCGCCACCGGCATGCACCATCAACGCATGGCCTTTGAAGTCTGCAGCCTTGAGGCGTGGTGCCAGCACCGGATAGCTGGCCTTGCCATCGGCACCCACGTACAGCGCCGGCAAGTCACCCCGGTGGCCGCTGTCATCGTAGGGGCCTTTATGCGCCTGGGTCGAATCCGGGTCCCAGTGGCCACCCGCCCCGCCAGCAGGCACCGGCTTGCCGTTCTCCTCCGCGGGAGCACACGACGCATTCTGATGCAGGTGGAAGCCATGCACGCCGGGTGGCAGGTCCTTGAGATCAGGGGTCAGAAGGGTGCCGTATTGGTTTTGCTCGATGCTGATGGTCCCGATCGACTTGCCTGGGCCGTCGGGGCCTGCCAGCTTGAGTTCCACCGTCTGGGCGGCCTGCGCAAGGCCGGTGCTGGCCAGCAATGCAACGAAAAGCGCTGCTTTCATGTTGGTTCTCCATGGCGTGGGATGACGGGTGTCGTACCCAGGTAACAGTTGGGACTGCGCAGCCCGCCAGGTATTCCATTTGGCCACAGACTGAAACACTTACACGTGTGCGGTGTACCCTCAGGCAGGTTGCTTACGCGGTGTCAGCGACACCCAGTAGCGGGTCCGGTAATGCACCTGCAGCGGCAGGCTGGCAGCCAACAAGGCAAGGATGCGGTCGTTGTCGTCGAGCTGGAAGGTGCCGGTCACGCTCAGGCGCTCCAGGGCCGGGTCCCAACGCAGCAGCCCGGGGCGATAGCGGTCGAGTTCGCGCAATACATCGCCCAAGGGCTGGTTGTCGACCATCAACAGGCCTTGCTGCCAACCCGGTAACTGCGCGTCGAACGCCTCTATAGGCCCTGCCCCGCTGGCAGCAAGGGTTACCCTCTGCCCAGCCTGCAATGACAGCGCGCCGCCCTGGGCCGTTTGCAGGCGCACGGCGCCATCGCTGACCGACACGCGGTAGTGCTGCCCTTGCTGACGCACGCAAAAACTCGCCTGGGTAGCAAAGACAGCGCCTTGGGCGGTCTGCACCTGCAACGGGCCGACGCAGTCCACGGCAATCTCACCCCGTACCAGTTGCACAACGTGCTGGCCGCCCTGCACAGACAGGTTCACCGCACTGGCAGTGTTCAAATGCACGCGCCCTCCCCCTGCCAGCACGTGGCCACGCCGTTCTCCGGTGGCGGTGTGCAGGTCGGCGCGCCAGCTGTCCACGGGTAGCTGACGGTAGCTATACCAAGCTAGCGGCGCCAGCGTGCCGATCGCCAAGGCCTGGCCCAGCAACCGGCGGCGGTCGGGGTTCGGGCGGTCCAGGCAGGCCACCGCAAGCGACGATGGCACGGCGGAAAACTGCGTGCGCAGGGCCTCGGCCTTTTGCCACAGCGCTTCATGGGCCGCGCTGCGTGCACGCCAGCGCTGTAGCGCGTCGACCTGGCCATCATCCAGTGGGCCAGCGTCCTGCAAGGCCAGCCACTGCGCGGCCTCGCGGGCCAGTTGCCGAGCGCGGGCGTCGACGGGCGCGCTCACAACGCCACCAACAGGCAATGCGCGTACGCCTTGACCATGTAGCGTTTGACCGTACGCTCAGAAACCTGCAAACGCTCGGCAATGGTTGCGTAGTCGACCCCTTCCAACTGCGCCCACAAAAAAGCCCGGCGCACGGCGCGTGGCAGGCCGTCGAGCAGTTCGTCCAGGGCCTGCAAGGCTTCAAGCAGTATCCAGCGTTGCTCCGGCGAGGGCGCCAGCGCTTCGGGCAGGTTAGCCAGGGCTTCCAGGTAAGCGCGCTCCAGGCTGCGTCGCTTGTAATGGTTGATCAGCAGCCGCTTGCCCACGGTCAGTAGATAGGCCCTGGGCTCACGCAGACTGGGTAGCGTCTGCCCGGGGTGCGCGGCGAGCACCCGCAAGAAGGTGTCCTGGGCCAAGTCGGCGGCCTCCCAGGCATCGCCCAGGCGGCGCGAGAGCCAGCCTTCCAGCCAACTGCGATGGTCGCGGTAAAGCGTGCCGAAGGAGGTTTCGTCTGCCGGGGTGGAGTCGGTCATTCAAGGGCACGCTAGCGGGCTAAAGGTATGAATGCGACTGATTCTAATTGCTTTTAGATCCCACCTCCAGCCAACAATTGCGTCATCACCTCGGCCAGTGCCTTGACCATCACGTCTGCCGTGGGCCGATGGACGATGACGATTTCGTAGCTGTCGACCTCGGGCAACCCCTGCTCGCCCCCCAGCACCCGGTGCTCGCGCGTTGCCGCCCGCGGCGGTAGCAGGCTGATGCCCATGCCATCGGCGACTGCAGCCTGGATGCCGCTGAGGCTGGAACTGGTAAAACTGATGCGCCAGCGCCGGCCCATGCCTTCGATGGCGGTGATCATGTCATCGCGGTACAGCCCGCGTGGCGGAAAGGTCACCAACGGGATCGGGTCGAGTTCAAAAGCCGGCGTGCGCGCACTGTCTATCCACTGCAGGCGCTCTGGCCAGCAGGCCACCCCTTCGCGGCTGTTGCGCCGCTGCTTCAGCAGCACCAAGTCGAGCTCGCCATTGTCGTAGGCTTGGCTGAGGTCGCGGCACAGCCCGCTGGTCACTTCCAGTTTGACCTGCGGGTGCAGCCGGCTGAACGCCGACAGGGCGTTGGTGGTGCGCCCACCGACGAAATCCTCGGGCACGCCAAGGCGCACGGTGACACCGACCATCGCCCCTGCCAGCGCTTCGAGCATCTGGTCGTTCAAGGCCAGCATATGGCGGGCATAGCCAAGCAAGGTCTGCCCAGCGTCGGTGGGCAGCACGTCACGGTTGCCGCGCACGAGCAAACGGTGGCCGACCATTTCTTCGAGTCGGCGCACCTTCTGGCTGATGGTGGACTGGGTCGAGTGCAGGCGCGCGGCGGCGGTGGTGAAACTGCCGCAATCGGCCACCACGACGATCGCGCGCAGCAAGTCGAGGTCGAACAGTGCTCTATTCGATTTCACGCTGATAGACATCTTGGTATTCAACTTCTGAATGGCAAGGTAGCGTTCTATCACGCCACCTCACACCCCGCAACGCGCTTGCTCAATCGCCGAGTGCCGCGCCTTCGCGTCGCGGGTCGGCGCCCCCGGACCAGCCAGCGCCAGTGCGCTGGATGATCTGCATGCCGCTGGTCATGGTCATGGGCGTTACCTCGTGCCCCCAGGCCGCCAGTTGCCGGATCAGCGCCGGGCTGGTCAGCCCCGCTTCCACCTCGGTGCCGGCATTACGGCTGCCGAAATTGGGCAGGTTGCTGGCTTGTTGCGGGTTTAGTTGCCAGTCCAGCAGGCCGACCAGCGCTTTGTTCACGTAGCCGATGATCTGCGAGCCGCCGGGGGAACCGAGGCTGGCCACCAGTTCACCCGATGACCGCGAAAACACCAAGGTCGGCGCCATGGCCGACAAGGGGCGCTTGCCCGGCTCGACCCGGTTCGCCACGGGCTTACCTTGCTCCTGTGGCAAAAACGAGAAATCGGTCAGGTGGTTGTTCAGCAAAAAACCTTTGACCATCAAATGCGCCCCGAACGCCGCCTCCACTGACGTGGTCATGGCCAAGGCCTGGCCACTGTCGTCCACGGCAGAGAGGTGCGACGTGGAAATACGCAGCGGCGAACGGTCGGGGGCCATGGCCAGGTCGCCGCCTTGCGGGGTACCGGGGCGGGCGCGCTTCATGCTGTAGGTGCCGATCTGGGCGGCACGCCCAGCGAGGTAGGCACGGTCGATGAGGGCTTTGACCGGCACCGGCACGTAGTCGCTGTCGGCCAGGTATTGGGCGCGGTCGGCATAGGCCAGGCGTTCGGCTTCGGCGATCATGTGAACCGCCAGCGGCGTGGGCTCCAGGCCGGCGGGCGATGACGTGGCGCGTGGCGCACGTTTCGCCAGGTCATAGTGCGGCGACGCGCGCTGTAGCGCTTCAAGGATGCCCAGTGTCTGCAGTACAGCGACCCCGCCCGAAGAAGGCGGCGGCATGCCACAGATACGCCACCGTTTGTACGGGCCACAGACCGGCTCCCGCTCGCGCGCCCGGTACTGGCTCAGGTCCTGCAATGACAGTTGCCCGGCATTGGCATGCCCACGCACCTGGGCAACGATCGCTTCGGCCACCTCGCCGGTGTAGAACGCATCAGGCCCCTGCGCGGCGATGCGCGCCAGGGTCTGCGCAAGCTCGGGGTTGCGCAGCATCGTGCCGACCGGAAGTGGCTTGCCGTTTTCGCCAAGGAAGTAGCGGGCCATGCTGGGTGAGCGGGCGACATAAGGGTCAGCTGCCAGCAAGGTGTGTAGACGCTCAGAGACTGGAAAGCCCTTTTGCGCCAGCGCTATCGCAGGCGCAAACAAATCCTGCCACGGCAGCTTGCCATGCTGTTCATGGGCCAGTTTAAGCGCCCGCAGCACGCCAGGAACGCCGACCGCGCGCCCGCCGATTTGCGCCGCCCTGAATGGCATCGGCGATCCGTCGGCTTGCAGGAAGAGTGATTCCGTGGCCGTTGCAGGCGCCGCCTCACGGCCGTCGAACGCCTGCACACGCTTGCCGTCCCAATAGAGGATGAAGGCCCCACCACCAATGCCACTGGATTGTGGCTCGACCAGGGTGAGCACCATCTGCATGGCGATCGCCGCATCGATGGCACTGCCACCGTCGCGCAGCATCGCACGCCCCGCCTCGCTGGCCAGCGGGTTGGCAGCTGCGGCCATGTGCCGGCTGGCGTGGACGGGTAGCAAGGCGCTGCGGTAGCCGGACTGCAATTCTGGGGGTGGGGGTAGTACCTGGTCAGCCCAGGCCGGGCCAGCGGTGGCGGCCAGGCACAGGGCGGTTATCAGTTGCCGGGGACGTGATGAGAGGCTTGAGTGCATGGCGATGGATTTTTTTCGCTCTTGAGGTCGAGCGCCGCTGGCGCGGCGCTTCGCAGCACAAGGCTGCTCCTACAGTTTAATTCGGGCCAATTATGCCTGTGGACTCACCGGCCCGATACAAACTGTAGGAGCAGCCTTGTGCTGCGAAGCGCTGCGCCAGCGGCGCTCGATCTTTACCCCTACGCCACCTCTTCGAACGGCAAGCCCACATAGTTCTCGGCAATGTTCACCAACCCCGCCGGCGACGACAGGAAGTACTCGCGGTCAGCCTCCTGCATCTTCTGGTCCCAAGCGTCCTTGTGCGTGCCAAAGTCATGCAGCAACTGGGTCATGAACCAGCTGAAACGCTCGCCCTTCCAGACCCGGCGCAAGGCCAGCGGCGAGTACTGCTGCAACAGGTCGGTACGCCCTTCGTGGTAGACCTTGACCAGGATCCGGTACAGGTAATTGACGTCCGATGCCGCCAGGTTGAGGCCCTTGGCACCGGTAGGCGGGACGATGTGGGCGGCATCGCCGACCAGGAACAGGTGCCCGTACTGCATCGGTTCGACCACCAGGCTGCGCAGCGGGGCAATGCTTTTTTCCAGCGCAGGGCCGGTCACCAGGCTCGCCGCCACGTCCTCGGGCAAGCGGGCCTTGAGCTCGTCCCAGAAACGCTCGTCGGACCAAGCTTCGACCTGGTCGTCCAACGGCACTTGAAGGTAGTAGCGGCTGCGGGTCTGCGAGCGTTGGCTGCACAGCGCGAAGCCCCGCTCGTGATGGGCATAGATCAGCTCGTGATTGACCGGTGGGGTATCTGACAACAAGCCCAGCCAGCCAAACGGATACACCCGCTCGTACTGCTTGAGCACACCCTCGGGGATGCTCTGCCGAGAAACGCCATGGAAGCCATCGCACCCGGCGATGTAGTCACAGTCCAGGCGGTGAACCTGCCCGTCCTTCTCGAACGTGAGGTACGGACGCTCGCCTTTGAGCTCATGCGGCTGCACATTGCTCGCCGCGTAGATGATCGGTGCACCATTGGCTTCACGCGCTTGCATCAAGTCACGGGTAACCTCGGTCTGGCCGTAGACCATCACCGTCTTGCCACCGGTCAGGGCCTTGAGGTCGAGTCGCTGGCGACGCCCGCCGACCAGCAGCTCGACGCCTTCATGCACCAGGCCTTCGCGGTCCATGCGCGCAGCCACGCCGGCCTCACGCAACAGGTCGACCGTGCCTTGCTCCAGCACGCCGGCACGGATGCGGCCGAGCACGTACTCGGGGGTCTGGCGTTCGACGATGACGGTCTCGATGCCGGCCTTGTGCAGCAACTGACCGAGCAGCAGGCCGGACGGACCTGCACCGATGATTGCAACCTGAGTTTTCATTGTTGTTGTCTCTAGTCGGGCGATGCCGGCCCTGAACTGGCAGTGGCATGGCATCTGCTGTTAGGGTTTACACCTGCATTTTTACTGGCAAAGGCTGCCGGTTAAGTGTGCTATTCCATGCAAAATCTGCACTTTTACAAAAAACGTTCGATTAACGGACAGGCAAAACCGCATGAAATCCACCCTCCCCGGCATTCCGTTGTTCCAGCTGTACGGCGAAAACCAGGCGTGGCCCGGCACCGACCTGTTGCACTGCGAGTCGATCCCGGCACGCAGCCGCTTGCACCACTGGGAGATCAAGCCGCACCAGCATGCCGAGCTGTTCCAGTTGCTGTATGTGCAGCGTGGCCAGGCCGAGGTGGAGATCGAAGGTGTCCGCAGCTCAATCAGCCAGGCCGCTATCCAGGTGGTACCGCCACTGACCGTGCACGGCTTTCGCTTCAGTGCCGACATCCAGGGGCATGTACTGACCTTCGGCACCGCGCTGGTGGCCGAACTGGAACAGCAACTGGGCGCGCCGCTGGGCATGCTGGCCACGCCGGCGTGCTATGCGTTGGGCAAGGACCGCCAGCGTTTACGCAGCCTGATCGACACGCTGCAGCAGGAATACCAGGGCAATGCCCCGGCACGGGCGACGATGCTGCAGGCGCTGGTGACCGCATTGATGGTCTGGATCAGCCGCCGGCAGCAACTGGGCCAGGCGCCCCGTAACCGTGACGAACGGGACCGGCAGTTGCTCGGGCAATACCTGCGCCTGGTCGAGGCGCATTACCGCGAGCATTTGTCCGTGGAGGACTTCGCCGCGCGCCTGAACGTCTCGAGCCTGCAGCTCAACCAGCTGTGCCGGGCACTGAGCGGGCAAACGGCTTTGCAGGTGGTGCATCAGCGGCTGCTGCTGGAGGCGCGGCGCAACCTTCTTTATACGCGCATGAGCATTGGGCAATTGTCGGATAGCCTGGGGTTCACCGACCCCACCTACTTCGCGCGGTTTTTCAAGCGGCTGAGCGGGCAGACGCCCAATGGCTATCGCCGGGTGGGGGTGCCTGAATAGCGCCCCTGCTTGACGTAAACGTCAACCTGCATTCAGGATAGCCCCATACTCCACGCCGAGCCCCCGCATGAGCCTCCAGACCTACAGCATCTCCGACCTGTCCCGCGAGCTGGACATCACCACCCGTGCCATCCGCTTCTACGAGGAACAGGGCTTGCTGAGCCCCGAGCGACGTGGCCTGGAACGCATCTACTCGGCACGTGACAAAGTCAGCCTGAAGCTCATCCTGCGCGGCAAGCGCATTGGTTTTTCCCTCGCCGAATGCCGTGAACTGATCGAGCTGTACGACCCCACCAGCGGCAACCTGAAACAGCTCAACAGCATGCTGGTGAAAATCGCCGAACGACGTGCCCAGTTGGAGCAGCAGATGCTCGACATTCATCAGATGCAACTGGAGCTCGACACCGCCCAGGAGCGCTGCGAGCAGGCCCTTGCCGCGACCTTGAACAACAAAGACAACCGTTGACCCGCCACAGGAAACCCGCCATGCCCTTGCCTAAAGAAGTCCGTCTGGTCGAAGTAGGCCCCCGCGACGGTCTGCAGAACGAAGCCCAGCCCATCAGCGTCGCCGACAAGGTGCGCCTGGTTGACGACCTCACCGAAGCAGGCCTTGCCTACATCGAAGTCGGCAGCTTTGTCTCGCCCAAGTGGGTACCGCAGATGGCCGGTTCCGCAGAGGTGTTCGCAGGCATCGTGCAGCGCCCCGGTGTTACCTATGCCGCCCTGGCGCCGAACCTGCGCGGCTTCGAGGATGCCCTGGCTGCCGGGGTGAAAGAGGTGGCGGTATTTGCCGCAGCATCCGAGGCGTTCTCGCAGCGCAACATCAACTGCTCGATCAGCGACAGCCTCAAGCGCTTCGAGCCGATCATGGAGGCTGCGCGCAGCCACGGCGTGCGCGTGCGTGGCTATGTGTCGTGCGTCTTGGGCTGCCCTTATGAAGGCAAGGTCAGCGCCGAACAGGTCGCCCCGGTCGCCCGCGCCCTGCATGACATGGGCTGCTACGAGGTATCGCTGGGCGACACCATCGGTACCGGCACTGCGGGCGATACTCGCCGGCTGTTCGACGTGGTGTCGGCCCAGGTGCCCCGCCAGCAGTTGGCCGGGCACTTCCACGACACCTATGGCCAGGCCTTGGCCAACGTCTACGCCAGCCTGCTTGAAGGTATCAATGTATTCGACAGCTCGGTGGCCGGGCTGGGTGGCTGCCCCTATGCCAAGGGCGCCACCGGCAATATCGCAACCGAAGACGTGGTGTACCTGCTACAGGGGCTGGGCATCGAGACCGGCATCGACCTGGGCCGCCTGATCGCCGCAGGGCAACGCATCAGCACGGTGCTGCGCCGCACCAACGGGTCGCGGGTGGCACGCGCACGCAGCGCGCAGTAGTCACACGGGTGTCACATGAATGTGGGTGGAGTGTTACCTCCCCCACGTTTCGCAGCAAAAAATCGGGTAACAGGGAAACAAATCGACAAAATTTCAGGTCGATCGTTTTCAACCAAAACACCTAAGTGCTTGATTTTAAAGGGTTTGAAAAAGTTGGCACGGGCCATGCTATATCTTTGGTACAAGAACAAAAAAAATGTGACACCCAATAAAAACAACAGGTAACGGCTCTGACATAACAAGAACAACACGGCAGAGGCGTAGCAAGCAGATTTTTTTGGAGTAGACACGCTTTTCAGGGGTACGCCCCGCGGTCTGACACAGAACAATAAAACTACCTCTAGGTAGCGGCAGTCAGCATCGGATCAGTCATGATGAAAGCAGGTCAGCGCTCAAAAAAATACGTTTGTTCTTGACCCCGCATGGGGGTCGCCCGCGACACAAAGACAGGCTGACAAAAACAACAAAAGGCCGTCTTCAATAATAAAAAGAGCAGGCAACAACGCTTTGGGGGGAGCTTCGGCTCCCCTCAGTGCTTCCTGCCCTCCTCCTCGCTCTGTTTCTCCTCATCCTGTTTCTCGACCTTGTCCACCAGCATAGGCATCGTGCCCAGCACCAACAGTGCCAGCACCGTGCTGATCAATGCCGTGGCTTCGCGCCCCATGCCAGCGGCCGTACCGATCGCGGCGGTCATCCACAGCCCTGCTGCGGTAGTCAGCCCTTTCACGTGGCTGGTGTCCTGGCCGTTGCCCTTGAGAATGGTACCCGCGCCCAGAAAACCGATACCGGCGACAATGCCCTGGATCACCCGGCTTAGCGCCTGCTCGTCGGCCCCGGCCATGCTCGGCGCCAACACGAACAGCGCAGCGCCCAGCGAGACCAGCATGTGGGTGCGCACGCCGGCAGACTTGCCTTTGTGCTCACGCTCAAAACCCAGCACCGCACCCAGCACGGCCGCCATCAGCAGGCGCACCAGCACTCGCGTGACTTCGCGCTCGTCGCCGAGGTCGGCGAACTCGGCCTGAATGGTTTGCCAAATCGGATGCCACCAAGGGTTCATCGTGACGCTCCTGATCAGAATGCGCTGGGGCTGCCTCTGTGATAGTTGACTCGCGCAGCGCCGGCAAGTGCGATACATCCCGCCCAGCGGATCGATGCAGCAACCACCTCTGCACAGTGGTCACACCTGTAACCGCCACCAAGAGGACATTCCCATGCCGGTTGAAATCGACGAAAGCACCCGCCGTTGCACGCTCATCGGCGACCATGTGCACCTCGAAGGCGATGGCCCTGCCATCGAAATCATCACCGATGAGCAGCTGCGCATGTCGGTGGCGGTGCTGGCGGGGGAACGGGTGCCGATCACCGAAGCAGAAGCTGATGCCCTGACCGTAGCGGGTGCGGTGGATAGCCGCAGGCATCTGAAGACCAGCGTGCCAGGCTCGGTAATCTAAGGCCTGGCGTGCTTTTGCTGATCATCTGATACGGTTTTTATCGCCAAACCTGAGCCTGTGCTGATAACAGCTCGGGGGCCATAGTGCTCATGCCTGATCGAGGCCTGATGAGCACCGAGCCATGAACGATAGAATCCCCTTTACCGAGATCGCCGCGCCCGCAAGTTCAGCTGCCAAACGCCACGTTGACAGCGGCCTTCACACCCGCAGTTTCACCGGGCTGTACCGCAACCTGCGGATCGGTTTTGCGGGGGCGCTGTTCGCACTGTTCTTCGGCACTGCCTGGCTGACCTGGAACGGCCGCCAGGCAGTGCTCTGGGACTTGGGCAGCAGCAAGTTCCATATCTTCGGCGCAACGTTCTGGCCGCAGGACTTCATCCTGCTCTCTGCGCTGTTGATCATCTGCGCCTTTGGCCTGTTCGCCATCACGGTCTACGCCGGGCGCGTGTGGTGCGGGTACAGTTGCCCACAAAGTACCTGGACCTGGTTGTTCATGTGGTGCGAAAAGGTCAGCGAAGGTGACCGCAACCAGCGCATCAAGCTTGCCGCTGCCCCCTGGAGCCTGGAAAAACTGGCCCGTCGGGCGCTCAAGCACAGCCTGTGGCTGGCCATCGGCTTGCTCACCGGCCTGACCTTCGTCGGCTACTTCACCCCGATACGGCCCCTGGCGGCAGAACTGTTCACCTTGCAGTTGGGTGGCGTCGCGCTGTTCTGGGTGTTGTTCTTCACCGCCGCCACCTACATCAATGCCGGCTTGCTGCGCGAGGCGGTGTGCCTGCACATGTGCCCTTATGCCCGCTTCCAAAGCGTGATGTTCGACAAGGACACCCTGGCGGTGGCCTACGACCCGCGCCGCGGCGAAACCCGTGGCCCACGCAAGAAAGGCAGCGACGCCCACGCCCAAGGCCTGGGCGACTGCATCGACTGCACGATGTGCGTGCAGGTCTGCCCCACCGGCATCGACATCCGCGATGGCCTGCAAATGGCCTGTATCGGCTGCGCGGCCTGCATCGACGCCTGTGACGGGGTCATGGACAAGATGGGGTATGCCCGCGGCCTGATCGGTTACAAGTCTGAACACAGCCTGCAGGGCGGCACCACCCACTGGTTGCGCCCGCGCCTGTTGGGTTACGCCGCGGCACTGGTGGTGATGATCGGCGCGCTGGTAGTTGCCTTGCAACTGCGCCCGATGGTGTCGCTGGACGTGATCAAGGACCGCGGCCTGTTCCGCGAGAACGCCCAAGGCCAGATCGAGAACATCTACCTGCTCAAGGTCATCAACAAGACCGAAAGCACCCAGCGCTATCACCTGCGTCTGCTGGACGCTGACGGCTTCACCCTGCAGGGCAAGACCGAGTTCATCATCCCGGCTGGCGAAATGAGCGAACTGCCGGTCTCGGTGGCGATGCTTGCAGAACGCCCGACCAGCAGTTCGCAAACCTTGAGTTTCGAAGTGCAGGACAGTGACGAACCTGCCGTGCGCAGCGTGGCTCAAAGCCGCTTCGTCGCACCGATGAACCGCTGATCCCTTACACTGTTTTTCCACCTTGCCTGCCAGGCTTCGACAGAAGGCCAGAATGAAACGCTACGAACGATTCGCCGATGACATTGCCGAACTGATCCGCTCGGGTGTGCTAGGCCCTGGCCAGCGGGTGCCGTCGGTGCGCTATGCCAGCCAGACCCACGGGGTCAGCCCGTCCACGGTGTTCCAGGCCTATTACCTGCTGGAACGGCGCGGGTTGATTCGCGCGCGCCCGCGTTCGGGGTACTTCGTCAACGCCCATGCACCGCGCCAGTTCTGCGAACCGCAGGCCTTGCAGCCGGTCAGCGAGTCCACCGATGTCGACGTCAGCGCGCTGGTGTTCTCTATCCTCGACTCGATAAAGGACCCCAACACGGTGCCGTTCGGCTCGGCCTTCCCAAGCCCCGAACTGTTCCCGCTGCAGCGCCTGTCGCGCTCGCTGGCCAGTGCCAGCCGTGCGATGGACCCGCGCATGGTGGTCACCGACCTGTCGCCCGGCAACCCCCAACTGCGCCGGCAGATTGCCCTGCGCTACATGGTCGGCGGGCTGATGCTGCCGATGGAAGAGCTGCTGATCACCAATGGCGCGCTGGAAGCCCTGAACCTGTGCCTGCAGGCCGTGACCGAACCCGGCGACCTGGTGGCGATTGAAGCGCCGGCCTTTTACGCCTGCCTGCAAGTGCTGGAGCGGCTCAAACTCAAAGCCGTGGAAATTCCCGTTCACCCGCGCGAAGGCATGGACCTGAGCGTGCTGGCGCAGACCTTGGAGAAGCACCCGGTCAAGGCCGTATGGTGCATGACCAACTTCCAGAACCCGGTAGGCGCCAGCATGCCGGAGGCCAAGAAGCAGGCGCTGGTCGAGTTGCTGGCACGCCATCAGGTGCCGCTGATCGAAGACGACGTCTACGCCGAACTCTATTACGCGCAACAGGCACCCAAGCCCGCCAAGGCCTTCGACACCCAAGGCCTGGTGATGCACTGCGGTTCGTTCGCCAAGAGCCTGGCGCCCGGCTACCGCATCGGCTGGGTGGCCGCCGGGCGTTTCGCGCAGAAGATCGAGCGCCTCAAGTTGATGACCTCGCTGTGCGCATCGATGCCGGCCCAGGCGGCCATCGCCGACTACCTGCAACACGGCGGCTATGACCGCCACTTGCGCAAGCTGCGCTACGCGCTGGAAGGCCAGCAAGCTAACATGCTCGCCGCCATTTCTCGCCACTTCCCGGCGCAGACGCGGGTCAGCCAACCGTCTGGAGGCTACTTCCTGTGGCTTGAACTGCCAGAGCAGATGGATGCGCTCAAGCTGTTCCACATGGCCTTGGCCCAGGGCATCAGCATCGCCCCCGGCCCCATCTTTTCACCGACCCGTCGCTTCGGTAATTGCATCCGCCTGAACTACGGCAGCCCCTGGCATGACGGCGCCGAAAAGGCCATGGAGACCCTGGGGCGAATCATTCGTTCATTTTGATAGCTGTTAGCCTGCGCCGCGACTATAGTTGCCCGATCCGCTCACCGGTTCGACACCATGCAGCCAGTCACGCAAGCTTCCTACGAGCAACTGCAGGCACGTGTCGCAGAGCTGGAATCGCTGCTGGCCCAGCGCGATGACATCGCGCTGGCAAACAACAAGCTGCTCGGTGAACTGGTCGACAGCAGCTTGGCCAACGTGTTTGCAGCCGACCGCAAAATGCGCTTGTTGGCGATCAATCGGACCGCCCGCGAAACCTTCCAGCGGTTTCGCGGTTTTGTGCCGCAGATCGGCGATTACATCCCGCAGTTTCTGGCCAACCAACCGGACATCATGGGCCGCTTGGCCCCGGTGTGGCCGCGCCTGCTGGCCGGCGAAGCGTTCATCGAAACTATCGCCCTCGGGCCACCTGACGCCCTGCGCCACTATGAAATCCGCTACCACCCGCTGCTCGACGCGCAGCAGCGCATCCAGGGCGGCTATATGTTCGCCTACGACATTACCGAGCGCATTGCCGAGCAGGAACGCCTGCACCAAACCGAAGAAGCGCTGCGCCAATCACAGAAAATGGAAGCCGTCGGCCAATTGACCGGTGGCATTGCCCATGACTTCAACAACCTGCTTGGCAGCATCCTTGGCGCACTGGAGCTGGCCGGGCAACGCCTGAGCCAGCGTCGCGTGCTGGACACCGCCAGGCTGCTCGAAGTCGGCAAGGACAGCGCGCTGCGTGCAGCCTCGCTGGTGCAGCGTCTGTTGGCTTTTTCGCGCCAGCAAACACTGCTGCCGCAACCGGTCGATGTACAGCGGTTGGTGGCCGGAATGCACGACCTGATCCGCAGTTCGATCGATTCGCACATCGACTTGCAGGACCGGACACTGGCCGGTCAGTGGTCGATCCGCATCGACCCCCAACAGCTGGAAAACGCCCTGCTGAACCTGTGCATCAACGCCCGCGATGCCATGCCCCTGGGCGGCACCCTGCGCATTGGCTGTGAGAATGCCGAGCTCGACGACGAGCAGGCCCGCCGCCTGGACGTGCCGCCAGGGCAATTTTTGCACATACGGGTGGACGACACTGGCATGGGCATGAGCAAGGACGTGATGCAGCGTGCCCTCGACCCGTTCTTCACAACCAAACCCATGGGCCAGGGTACTGGCCTGGGGCTGTCGATGGTCTATGGCTTCGTGCGCCAGTCTGGCGGGCAATTACGCATCGACAGCACGCCTGGGCAAGGCACCAGCCTCCACCTGTATTTGCCCCGGGACGAAAGCACCACCCACGAGCATCCTTGCACTGCACCTGAACATGCTGACGCCAGGCCGCTTCACAGGCCACACCGGATCATGCTGGTAGAAGACCAAGCGACCCTGCGCCTGGTACTCGGCGAAGTGCTGAAAGAGCTGGGCCACGAGGTCCAGATTTTCGAGGATGGCCGCAGCGCACACGCGGCGTTGCAGCACGGCCCATTGCCTGACTTGTTGATCACCGATGTCGGCCTGCCCGGCGGCATCGACGGCAACCAGCTCGCAGAGGCCTACCGGGGCCTTGCCAGCGAAGCCCCGGTGATACTGATCACCGGCTACGACATTGCCAGCAGCATGGCCCGAGGCTGGCCTGCAGAGCGCACCGAGGTGCTGTCCAAGCCCTTCGAGCTCAAGGCACTGGGTGAGCGCATCGATCGCTTGCTGGGCGTGGCTGCGCATTTGCGTTAAGGGTGTTTTCGCCCTTGGGGTGAACACGTTAGAGTTTGGGCCTTTAATTTCGTCGGACGTCGGCATGCCTTCCCGCGACCTGCTTTCCCTGCGCCAACACGTCGAAGACCTGGAGCGCCGTAACGCACTGCTGGAGTCGCAGTTGGCGAGCCACCAGGAACACGATCAGATTCTCTATCGTTCGTTGTTTGACACCATGGACGAAGGCTTCTGCATCATTGAGTTCTTCGATGGGCCACATGGCCCCTTGAGTGACTACGTGCATGTCGTAGCCAATGCAGCGTATGCGAAACATGCCGGCATCCCCAACGTGGTCGGGCAAAAACTGCGCGAGATGGTCCCCGACGAGGCCGACGTTTGGGTAGCCCGCTACGGCGAAGTGCTGCGCACCGGCGAGCCGCTGCACTTCGAACAGGAGTTGGTTGCCACTGGCCATGTCCTGTCCGTCACCACCTTTCGCGTCGAACCCGCTGAGCGGCGCCAGGTGGCGGTGCTGTTCAAGGATGTCACCGAACGGCGTCGTGCAGAGCTGGCCCTGCAGCGGTTGAACGAAGAGCTGGAGCAGCGAGTCAGTGCCGCGCTGGCGGAACGTCAGCTGTTTGCCGAGCTGGTCGAGCACAGCCTGGCCAACGTGCACATGATCGACAGCAACTTGCGCTGGCTGGCGATCAACCGGCAGGCCAAGCTGGAATTTCATTACTTGTATGGCGCCACCCCGGAAGTGGGCGACTCTGTGCCCGCGCTGATGGGCGATAACCTCACCGACCTGAACGTGATCATGCCGATGTGGCAGCGTGCACTGGCGGGCGAGCAGTTCACGATAACCCAGCGTTTCGGCAAGGGGGCTGCACAACGGCATTACGAGCTGCGCTTCAACTGCCTTCGCGACCCTCATGGCGCGATTCTTGGTGCCTACTTGTTCGCGTATGACATCAGCGAACGCGTCGCCGCCCAGCAGCGCCTGCTTAACGCTGAAGAGGCACTGCGGCATGCGCAGAAAATGGAGGCCGTGGGGCACCTGAGTGGCGGCATCGCCCATGACTTCAATAACCTGCTGGGTAGCATTCTGGCGGCCCAGGAATTGATGCAGCAACGCTTGCAACAGGCGCGTCACGACCAACTCGGCAGCTTGCTGGACGTTGCCAGTGGCGCGGCGCAGCGTGCCGCCGCTGTCGTGCACCGCCTGCTGGCGTTCTCGCGCCAGCAGACGCTGCAACCCCAGCCCACCGATGTCACCCGCTTGGTCAATGGCATGGAGCAGCTGGTCCGTGGCAGCATCGGTCCGTCCATCCAGTTGCACAGCCATTTCCCGCAGCACCTGTGGCCAACGTTCATCGACCCGCCACAGCTGGAAAACGCCCTGCTCAACTTGTGCATCAACGCCCGAGACGCACTGCCTGAAGGTGGGGTAATTACCCTCAGCGGCGACAACCTGACCCTTGACTTGCAGCGTGCCCAAGGGCTCGACCTGGCTGCAGGCGATTACCTGCGCCTTGGGGTCAAGGACAACGGGCGAGGCATGTCGGCAGAGGTCGCGGCGCGCGCGGTGGATCCGTTCTTCACCACCAAGCCGATGGGCCAGGGCACTGGCCTTGGGCTTTCCATGGTCTACGGATTCGTGCGCCAGTCAGGGGGGCAGATGCGTATCCTGTCCAAGCCCGATGAAGGCACGCTGATCGAACTGTACCTGCCCCGCCACCTTGCTTGGCAAGCGATGAACAGTTTCGAAACCCCGGCTCAACTCCCGGCGAGTGGCAACAGCTTGCCGACTGGGCAAATCGTGTTGGTAGAAGACCAGGAGCCCCTGCGCCTGGTCATCAGCGAAGTACTCGAAGAGCTCGGCCATGACGTCCAGGCATTCGCCGACGGCCCAAGCGCGCTGGCGTACCTTGAGCAGTGCCCCCAGCCGCACCTGCTGATCACCGATATTGGCCTGCCCGGTGGGCTGAACGGGCGTCAAGTCGCCGACCGATGCCGCGTACTGCACCCGCACATAAAAGTGCTGTTCATCACCGGTTACGATGAAAGCGCAGTACTCAGCCACGGCCAACCCCTGGAAGCGTCCAGTGTATTGACCAAACCCTTTGACTTGGCGGCACTCGTGGAAAGGGTCGCACAGCTGCTGATGCATTAGCGGCCCGTGGTTTATCGATGGAGCGAAATGAATGCCCAGTGATTGCTTGAATACAACCGATGAGCTGGAGGGTTTACGCCAGCGAATCGATCAGCTCGAACAGCAAAACAGCCAGTTGAACAGCGAACTGTTGCGCTTGAACGCACGCGCGCAGGCGTCGGAAGGCTACCGCTTTCTGTTCGAGAACATGGAAGAAGGCTTCTGCATCATCCAGTTCATCGATGGACCGCTTGGGCCGTTGAGCGATTATGTACACCTGATGGCCAACCCGGCTTACTGCAGGCATGCCGGGCTGCCCAATGTCGTGGGCCGGACCCTGCGGGAAGTGATACCCGACGAGGCCCATGTCTGGCTGGACTACTTCGGCACCGTGGAGCGGACTGGCAATCCGCTGTACTTCGAGCATGAGTTGCTTGCCACCGGCCGCTGCCTTGGCCTAGCGGCAATCCGTATCGAACCGGCCCACAACCATCAGGTGGCGGTGATCTTCCGTGATGTGACAGCGCGCAAGCGCGCTGAGAGTGCCCTTCAAGACCTCAACGCAGAGCTTGAGCAGCGTGTCGAACAGGCCGTGGCGCAGAGCCAGAAGGCCGAAGAGGCTTTGCGCCAAGCGCAGAAAGTCGAGGCTGTAGGTCAGCTGACAGGGGGTGTTGCGCACGACTTCAACAACCTGCTCGGCGGCATTCTCGGTGCCCTGGAGCTGGCCAGGGACAGGGTGGCCATCGACCAGCCCAAGGCAACCATTACCCCTTTGCTGGAAAGCGCCCATAGTGCGGCACAACGGGCTGCGGCGCTTGTTCATCGATTACTCGCGTTCTCCCGTCAACAGACCTTGCAGCCACGCGCCACCGACGTCGCGGTGCTGGTCACCGGCATGCTGGAACTGATCAGCCGCAGCACCGGCCCCCACATCGAACTCGACTACCAGTGCAGCGACCCTTGCTGGACGGTGCATATCGACCCTCCTCAACTTGAGAGCAGCCTGCTCAATTTATGCATCAATGCACGCGATGCTCTGCCCGACGGGGGTAGGGTCCGTATCGCCCTGTGCAATGTCTCGTTGGCCAGCGAGCAGGCTGCGCAGCTTGAGCTAACGCCTGGCGACTACCTCTGCCTCAGCGTCGAAGACAACGGCAGTGGCATGACGGATGAGACCCTGACCCGCGCCGTCGACCCGTTCTTCACCACCAAACCGCTTGGCCGCGGCACGGGCCTAGGGTTGTCGATGGTCTTCGGTTTTGTGCGCCAGTCCGGCGGGCAACTGCACATCGCATCGTCCTTGGGCCAAGGCACCACGGTGCGCTTGCTGCTGCCCAGACACCACGCGCAGCCTGCGCCTGCCGTACTCAAACCCGCGGTACCGGTACCGCGCTCGAATACAGGCGCGATAAAGCGAATCGCCGTGGTCGAGGATGTCAGCGCCATGCGCCTGGTGATTGCTGAAGTGCTGCATGACCTGGGCCATGACGTAATGATGTTCGAAGATGGCCCCCAAGCACTTGCAGGCTTGGCAGAGCAACCCGCGCCCGACCTGCTGATCAGCGACGTGGGCTTGCCGGGCGGGATCAACGGGCGCCAGTTGGCCGACACGTTGCGCGGGCGTTACACCGGGCTCAAGGTGCTCTTCGTCACGGGCTACGACGAAAGTGCAGCGCTGGCTAACGGCAACCTGGAAACCGACATGCGCGTGCTGACCAAGCCCTTCAGCCTCGAAGCACTGGCCCAGCAGGTCGGCCAGTTACTGGAAGGATAAGGCGCCTCAGCGCCCGCCGCCCAAATCGACGAAGCTGCCGGTGGAATACGAGGCCTTGTCCGAGAGCAACCAGACAATGGCCTCGGCGACTTCTTCTGGCCGGCCGCCGCGGCCCATGGGCAACCCGGGTTCGAGCTTGGCGACCCGGTCCGGATCACCGGAAAGCGCATGGAAGCCGGTGTGTATATAGCCTGGGCGCACGCCATTGACCCGCACGCCCTCGCCTGCCACTTCCTTGGCCAAGCCAAGGGTAAAAGTATCCAACGCGCCCTTGGAGGCCGCGTAGTCGACGTATTCGTTGGGCGAGCCCAGGCGCGCAGCCACTGAAGAGACGTTGACGATCGCCCCGCCCTGCCCGCCATGCCGACGCGCCATGCGCAACAGCGCATGTTTGGCGCAAAGCATGGGCCCAACGACGTTGGTCTTCATCATCTTGAGCAAGCGAAACTCGGACATCTCCTCGACACGGCTCTGCTGGCCGATGGTGCCCGCGTTGTTGACCAGCGCAGTCACCGGGCCAAGCGCCTCATCGACACGCTGGAACAGCTGAATGATCTCATCCTCGACACTGACATCGGCCCGCACCGCAATCGCTTCGGCGCCAAGCGCGCGGACCTGCCCAAGGACGCGCTCGGCAGCCTGGTCATCCGCGTGGTAATTGATGCAGATACGATACCCCTGCCGAGCGGCCAGCAGGGCTGTCGCCGCGCCGATACCTCGGCTGGCGCCAGTAATGACGATGACATTCTCCATGGGCCTGCCAATGCTGTTGAAAGTGGGCTTTCGACAATAGGACAAATGCCAACGCATGGGAATGCCACCCCTTCCCAAAGCGCACAATCGCACGCGACGTTGCCCCAGCTCTTGATCCGGCTCTTGATCCAGCTCTTGATCTTGATCTTGATCTGGCTTTTGACCTTCAGCGACTCAGGAGGCCGAGCGCAGGCCTTGCGGAGGGAGGTGACGGGCAAGGATGCCCGTCAAGCGCTGGGGCCCAGGATGGGCCCTGCAGCGCGGCCCTCCCGGGAGTAAGGCCGGAGCGAGGGGACCCCGAAGCGCAGCGTAGGGGCCGGATGATGGAGCGCAGCCCTTTTTGGTTACTTTTTGGGGCGTTTGCCAAAAAGTGACCCGCCGTAAGGGCGGAAAGGTGACTAAGCGTCGCCTTGGCAACTGGCCCCTGCCACACCTTCAACACCAACAACACGAACAACACCAACAACTACTATCCCATCAGTGCCCCGCAGAAGGCCCAGCCTTAGCCGTAAACGGCGGCCGCGCAAACCAAACCAACAAAATCAACCCCGCAAACACCCAAGTCATCATCATGAAATAGTCCACCGTAGACATCATGTAAGCCTGCGCATTCACGATCTGCTCCAACCGCGCATAGTTCTGCACACTGGCCCCCCCAAGCTGCTCCAGCGTATGCCGCGTCGCCGGATCAAACTGGCTGATATTCTCACTCAGATACGCATGATGCTGATCCGCCCGCCGTATCCAGATCCACGTCGTCAGCGACGCCGCGAAACTCCCCCCCAACGTACGCAGAAAGGTCGCCAGCCCCGAGCCATCGGCTATCTGATGCGGCGGCAAGTCCGACAGCAAAATGCTCAACGTCGGCATGAAGAACAGCGCCACGCCAATCCCCATGAACAACTGCACCAACGCCACATGCTGGAAGTCCACCTCACTGGTAAACCCAGCCCGCATGAAGCAGCTCGTGCCAATTGCCAGAAACGCCAACCCCGCCAGCAGCCGCAAGTCGAACCGGTGCGCGTACTTGCCGACAAAGGGCGACATGATCACCGGCAACAGCCCGATCGGCGCCACCGCCAAACCCGCCCATGTCGCCGTATAACCCATCTGCGTCTGCAACCACTGCGGCAAGATCAGGTTGATACCGAAGAACCCCGCATAGCCCCCGACCAACACTATGGTGCCGACCCGGAAGTTGCGGTGCACGAACAGCCGCAGGTTGACCACCGGATGCCGATCGGTCAGCTCCCAGATCACGAACACCGCCAGGAACACCACCGAGATCAAGCTGCCCATGATGATGAACGACGACTCGAACCAGTCCAGGTCATTGCCCTTGTCGAGCACCACCTGCAACGCCCCCACCCCCACGATCAGCGTCAAAAGCCCGATGTAGTCCATCGGCTGGCGGCTGGTCACCACCGGCCGCGAGCGCATCTGTTGGCGTACAACAGCGGCGGCAAACAGGCCGATCGGCACGTTAATGAAGAAGATCCACGGCCAGCTGTAACTGTCGGTGATCCAGCCCCCCAGTATCGGCCCGGCAATCGGCGCTACCACCGTGACCATCGCCAACAGCGCCAGGGCCATCCCCCGTTTCGCTGGCGGATACACCGCAATCAGCAAGGTCTGGGTCATCGGGTACAACGGCCCCGCCACCACGCCCTGCAACACACGAAAGCCCACCAGCTCCGGCATCGACTGGGCGATGCCGCACAAGAACGATGCCAGTACGAACAACAACGTGGCCCAGATGAACAGCTTCACCTCGCCAAAGCGCCGGCTCAGCCAGCCCGTCAGCGGCAAGGCGATAGCGTTGCTCACGGCGAACGAGGTGATCACCCAGGTGCCCTGCTCATAGCTCACCCCCAGGTTGCCGGAAATGGTCGGCAAGGCCACGTTGGCGATGGTGGTGTCGAGCACCTGCATGAACGTTGCCAGCGACAGGCCGATGGTGGTCAGCAACAGGCTCGGCGGCGTGAACTGGGCGGCAGCCTGGTTGTTCATCGCTGCGCCGTCTTGCCGGATGCGCTGTTCTCGTGAATCAGCCGGGCGATCAGGTTATCGGCATCGACCAGTTGGCGGTCGTACACCTGGGTGGTGTAGCTGGCCTGCTGCGGCGGTTGCTGGGCCAGGGTCGGGCCGCTCTGGTCGTGCAGGTCGACCTCCACCAGCGTCGACAGGCCGATACGCAGCGGATGGTCCTTGAGCTGGTCCGGGCTTAGGTGAATACGCACCGGCACCCGCTGCACGATCTTGATCCAGTTGCCGGTGGCATTTTGCGCCGGCAGCAGAGCGAACGCGCTGCCAGTGCCGGCACCGAGGCTGTCGACCGTGCCGCTGTACTTGACCGCGCTGCCGTACAGGTCGGCGCTGATTTCCACCGGCTGGCCGATACGCATGTCGCGTAGCTGGGTTTCTTTGAAGTTGGCATCGATCCACACCTGGTCCAGGGGGATCACCGCCATCGTCGCGGTGCCCGGCTGCAGGCGTTGGCCCAGTTGCACGGTGCGCTTGGCGACATACCCGGTCACCGGCGCCACCAAGGTGGTGCGGGCATTGTCGAGGTAAGCCTGGCGCAGGTCGGCAGCGGCTGCCATGACTTCGGGGTGCGAGGAAACCACGGTGTCGTCGACCAGCGCGGTGCTGGTGTTGAGCTGCTGACGGGCACTGGCCAGGGCGCTCTGGGCCACACTCAGGTCGTCACGGGCGTGGGAGATTTCTTCTGCCGCAATCGCACCGCTGTCGGCCAGCACCTTGCGCCGGTTGTAGTTGTCCTGGGCCTTTTGCAATTCGGCCTGGCGCGTCTGCAACTGGGCCTTGAGCCCATCGACATTACTGTACAAGCCGCGCACCTGGCGCACCGTGCGCGCCAGCTTGGCTTCGGCGGACTGCAGCGCCACCTCGCTGTCGGACGGGTCGAACTGCAGCAGCACTTGGCCGGCGTGAACCAGGTCGCCGTCATCGGCACCAATGCTGGTGACAGTGCCGGTCACCAGCGGGGTGATCTCCACCACGTTGCCATTGACGTAGGCGTCATCGGTGCTTTCGTGCCAGCGCCCGACCAGGGAATACCAGGCCCAGGCGCCGACACCGCCGAGGATCAGCAGCAGAAGCAGGCCAAGCAGCCAGGCCTTGCGTTTGCGCGACGGCGCAGGCGCGTCGGCAGGGGTTGGGGTGTCTGTGGAAGTGGCCATGACAATACCTTGGATAATGCGTAACAGGGGTCAACGATCGCCAAAGCGGCGGATCGTCAAAGGGTCGCCAGCGCTGAGCAGCACCTTGGCCAACAAGCGCTCGAGCGTCTTGAGCTCTTCGGGTTGCAGTGCGCCGCACAATTCGTTCATCGCTGCCGCACCGATTTCTGGCAGCCGGTCCGCCAGGCGCTGGCCATCGGCGGTCAAGGCCAGGCGAACCTGGCGTCGGTCGTCGGCGCAGCGGTTGCGCAGGATCAGGCCCTTCTGCTCGAGGCGGTCGAGCATGCGGGTCATCGAACCGCTGTCCAGGCCCAGGTAGCGGCACAGCTCGGCCGGGGTGTCCACCTGATACTGGGTGACGATGATCAACACCTTGAACTGCGCGGCGGTGACGCCCTCTGATTCGAGGTGCCAGTCGAGAATGCGGTCCTTGAGGATCGCCGCGCGGCCCAGCAGCATGCCGATGGCACAGGTCTGGAAGTTTTCTGGAGAGAAATGCGCCATGGAGTCTGCCCGGGTAATTGTTTAAAAATATTACTGCCTAGGCAGTGAATGTCAAAGCTTTGATTAGGGTGCTATGCAAAATTTCATGAATTTGCATAGCCCGGACCTTTGTGGGCCGCCCCTACCTCAACGCTGGCACAGCGCCGCAGGCGATCGCCATGCCTACCAGTTCCGCCAGGCTTCCTGCTTGCAGCCGTTTCATCACCCGCCCCCGGTACAGGTCAACGGTCTTCACGCTAACCCCGAGGCGCTCGGCGATCTCGCGGTTGTTCAAGCCCTGGGCCAACGGCACGAACACATCGCGCTCCCGTGGCGTCAGGCCATCGACCCGCGCCTGAACCTGCGCCAACGCCTGGTCGCCCTGACGCGCGCGCCCTGCCCGCTCCAATGCCGCCTGCACACTGTCGAGCAGCAACTGGTCGCTGTAGGGTTTCTCGATGAAATCGCAGGCACCGGCCTTGAACGCCCTAACCACGATCGGCACGTCGGCATGGCCACTGACAAAGATCACCGGCAGTTCCAAGCCCCGTTCCTTCATCAACTGCTGCACCGCCAGCCCGCCCAGCCCAGGCATGCGCACATCCAACAGCACACAGGCCGGCCCGTCATCGATGCACGCATCCAGAAACGCCTGCCCACCGGCAAACGACAGAGCCTCGAGCCCCACCGACTGCAGCAGCCAGACCGTGGAATCACGCATGCCCTGGTCGTCGTCGACCACATACACCTTCGCTTGCACCCTGACCTCCCGTTATTCCCTGCTCACTGCCAAGCGGCAGCACAACACCAACCCACCGTTCGCGCCCGCACGTGCCCATAAGCTGCCACCAAAGCCTTCGATGAGGCTGCGGCTCATGCTCAGGCCCAGCCCTAGGCCATCAGCCTTGCTGGTGGTGAACGGGGTAAAGATTTCATCCAGGCGCTCGGCCGCCACGCCCGGCCCTTGGTCCGTCACCTCGACCAACACGCCGTCGCCTTCGCGCACGGCGCCCAGCAGGATACGTGAGGGCCGTTCGCCCTGCTGTTCGCGATTGGCATCGATGGCATTGCGCAGCAGGTTCAGCAGCACCTGCTCCAGCAACACCCGGTCGGCATACACCGCCGGCAATTGCGCGCTCATGCGCAGTTCGATGCTGACCTGGTCACGCGCCGCCTCCCAGGCACACAGGCGCATGGCTTCATTGGCCACATCGAGCATGTCGAGCGCTTGCAGCCGGCGGGGCCCTTTACGCAGGAACACACGTAGCCGGCGGATCACCTGCGCGGCGTGGGTAGCCTGCTCGGTGATGCGCTGCAGCCCCTGGCCGACCCGCTCACGCGCCTGCGGGTCGCGCTCCAGGCCTTGCAGGTAGCGCTGGCTGGCGTTGGCATAGTTGACCACCGCCGCCAACGGCTGATTGATCTCGTGGGCGATGCCCGAGGCCAGCTCGCCCAAAGTGGCCAGCCGCGCGCTGTGGGCCAGGCTTTCTTGGGCCTCGATGCGCAGGGTGATATCCCGGGAGACACTGACGATTTCCACCACTGCCCCGGTGTAGGTCTCGCGGATAGCGCGGCTGGCGATCTCGAACCAGCGGTAGCCGCCCGCCGCCTGGCGCACCCGGCAGGTCATGGTGTGGTAGCCGTCCTGGTCCAGGGCAGCAGCAGCCTGGGCCAGCACCTGGCGGCGTTCACGCGGGTGCAGCAACGTCCGCACGGCCATGCCCCGCAGTTGCTCGGGCCATCGGCCCAACAGTCGGAAGGCCGCCGGCGAGGCGTCGAGGAAGCGCCCGTCAGGGCTGTGCCGGGAGATCAGGTCCGTGGTGTTCTCGATGATCAAACGGTACAGGCGCCGGGCGCGGCTGGCCTCGCGTGCACCCTGGCGTTCGGCGCTGGCGTCACGGCATCGGCCAAGCACCTGCTGGCCCTGGTCATCTGGGATGAAGGTCCACAGCACGATGCGCTCGCCAACCTGTACTTCCACGTCGGCAATTGCCCGGTGCTGCCGCAGGCAGGCCCGCACCAGCGCGGCGCAGTTGGCCGGTAGCCAGGCCGCCAGCGGCGGGCCTTCGTGCAGCAAGGCCTGCAAGGCCGGGTTGGTGGCCAGCGGCCTGGCATCGGCGGCCAGCAACAGGCTGGGCTGTGGGTCTTTGGCGAGCAAGGGAGACAGGGTCTTGTCCACGGCGTGCAACTCGTTGTTATAGTAGTTTTACTATATTGCTATAGTCGATATTCCATCTACCATAGCGACTCGCGTAAAACTGCGACAGGGGAAAGCGGCTAACCGTACGCTTTTCCACACCCTGAACAGAGCTAACAATCAGCCACCGGGGGTCACGCGCACAGGCTGCGCTTGCCTCCCCTACAGGATTACCGCATGTCGATCTATGCCCAGGGCCTGATGCCCGCTGCCGTCAACCATGTCGCCCTCACCCCACTGAGCTTCATCGAACGCACCGCTGCGGTGTACGGTAACTACCCGGCTGTCATCCATGGCGCCATCCGCCGCAACTGGCAGGAAACCTACCAACGCTGCCGGCGCCTGGCCAGTGCCCTGATTGGGCGCGGCATCGGCCGTGGCGACACGGTCGCGGTGATGCTGCCAAACACCCCGGCCATGCTCGAAGCGCACTTCGGCGTGCCCATGACCGGTGCGGTGCTCAACACCCTCAACGTTCGCCTGGACGCCGAAGCCATCGCCTTCATGCTGCAACACGGCGAGGCCAAGGTGCTGATCACCGATCGCGAGTTCCACACGGTCATCGAAGCCGCCCTGGCCTTGCTCGAACACCCGCCCCTGGTGGTCGACGTCGATGACCCGGAGTACGGCGAAGGCCGCGCGGTCAGCGCGCTTGACTACGAAGCCCTGCTGGCCGAGGGCGACCCGGAATTTGCCTGGGAATGGCCCGATGACGAATGGCAGGCCATTTCGCTCAACTACACCTCCGGCACCACCGGCAACCCCAAGGGCGTGGTCTACCACCATCGCGGTGCCTACCTCAACGCGCTGGGCAACCAGATGACTTGGGCCATGGGCCACCGCCCGGTGTACCTGTGGACCCTGCCCATGTTCCACTGCAACGGCTGGTGCTACCCCTGGACCATCACCGCCTTGGCCGGGACCCACGTGTTCCTGCGCCGGGTCGACCCGCAAAAGATCCTCACCCTGATCCGCGAACACCGGGTCACCCACCTGTGCGGCGCGCCCATTGTGCTCAACGCCCTGGTCAACATGCCTGAGGCCGCCAAGGCTGCCATCGAGCACCCGGTGCAGGCCATGGTCGCAGGCGCCGCGCCGCCCGCCAAAGTGATTGGCGCGGTGGAAGAAATGGGCATCCAGGTGACCCACACCTACGGCCTGACCGAGGTGTACGGCCCGGTGACGGTATGCGCCTGGCATGAGGAATGGGACGCGCTGCCGCTGGAAGCGCGCGCGCGCATCAAGTCCCGCCAGGGCGTGCGCTACCCGACGCTCGACGGCCTCATGGTCGCCGACCCGCAAACCCTCGCCCCGGTGCCGCGCGACGGCAACACCCTGGGCGAGATCTTCATGCGCGGCAACACGGTGATGAAGGGTTACCTGAAAAACCCTGAGGCCACGGCCGAGGCCTTCCGCGGCGGCTGGTTCCACACTGGCGACCTGGCAGTCTGGCATGCCGATGGCTATGTCGAGATCAAGGACCGGCTCAAGGACATCATCATTTCCGGTGGCGAAAACATCTCCACCATCGAAGTCGAAGACGCCCTCTACAAACACCCAGCGGTGCTGGAAGCGGCCGTGGTGGCGCGCCCCGACGACAAATGGGGCGAGACGCCCTGCGCCTTCGTGGCGCTCAAGCCTGGCCGGGAAGACACCCGCGAAGCCGACATCACCAACTGGTGCCGTGAGCACCTGGCAGGGTTCAAAGTGCCGAAGACCGTGATTTTTGGCGAGCTGCCCAAGACCTCCACCGGCAAGGTCCAGAAGTACGTCCTGCGCGACCGCGCCAAAGCCCTTTAAGGCTGTAACTGCCTCTTCGCGGGTAAACCCGCTCCCACAAGAACAGCGCCGTTCTTGGGAACTGCATTAAACCGGTGGGAGCGGGTTTACCCGCGAAGAGGCACGGCCAGACAACCTATAACTCACTTCTTCGAGCCGACGATGCCCCACTACACCGCCCCACTGCGCGACATGCGCTTCATCCTCCACGATGTGTTGCAGGGCCCTGCCTTGTGGGCACGCCTGCCCGCCCTGGCCGAGCGCATCGACGCCGACACCGCCGATGCCATCCTCGAAGAAGCGGCCAAGGTCACCAGCCAGCTGATCGCCCCGCTCAGCCGCAACGGTGACGAGCAGGGTGTGCACTTCGAAGCCGGCCAGGTCACCACCCCGGATGGCTTTCGCGACGCCTGGCGCACCTACCGGGAAGGTGGCTGGGTTGGCCTGGGCGGCAACCCCGAGCATGGCGGCATGGGCATGCCGAAGATGCTGGGCGTACTGTTCGAAGAAATGCTCTACGCCGCCGACTGCAGTTTCAGCCTGTATTCGGCCTTGAGTGCCGGCAGTTGCCTGGCAATCGATGCCCACGCCAGCGAAACACTCAAGGCCAGCTACCTGCCGCCGCTCTATGAAGGCCGTTGGGCCGGCACCATGTGCCTGACCGAACCCCACGCCGGCACTGACCTGGGGTTGATCCGCACCCGCGCAGAACCCCAGGCCGATGGCAGCTACCGCATCAGTGGCAGCAAGATTTTCATCACCGGCGGCGAGCAGGACCTGACCGAAAACATCGTCCACCTGGTGTTGGCCAAGTTGCCGGACGCACCGGCGGGGGCTAAAGGCATCTCGCTATTCCTGGTGCCCAAGTACCACGTCAATGCCGATGGCAGCCTGGGCGAACGCAACGCCGTGCAGTGCGGGTCGATCGAGCACAAGATGGGCATCAAGGCCTCGGCCACCTGCGTGATGAACTTCGATGGCGCCATCGGCCACCTGGTCGGCGATGCGAACAAGGGCCTGGCGGCCATGTTCACCATGATGAACTACGAGCGGCTGTCCATTGGCATCCAGGGTATCGGCTGCGCCGAAGCGTCGTACCAGAGCGCCGCACGCTACGCCAACGAACGCCTGCAAAGCCGTGCCGCCACGGGCCCGCAGGCGAAGGACAAGGTGGCCGACCCGATCATCCAGCATGGCGATGTGCGGCGCATGCTGCTGACCATGCGCACGCTTACCGAGGGTGGCCGGGCCTTTGCGGCGTACGTGGGGCAACAGCTGGACCTGGCCCGCTACGCCGAAGACGCCGGAGAACGCGAACATGCCCAGCGTCTGGTGGCACTGCTGACGCCCGTGGCCAAGGCGTTTTTCACCGACAATGGCCTGGAAAGCTGCGTGCTCGGCCAGCAGGTGTATGGCGGTCATGGCTACATCCGCGAATGGGGCCAGGAACAACGCGTGCGCGACGTGCGTATCGCACAGATCTATGAGGGCACCAACGGCATCCAGGCCCTCGACCTGCTCGGGCGCAAGGTGCTGGCAGACGGTGGCCAGGCGCTGGCCAGTTTCACCGCCGAGGTGCGCGCCTTCAGCGTTGCCGCGCCACTGTACCGCGAAGCCCTGCAAGCCAGTGTTGCGCGTCTGGAAGCCACCAGCGCCTGGCTGCGGGCACGCGCAAGCCAGGACGCCAACCTGGTCAGCAGCGTGGCCGTGGAGTATTTGCACCTGTTCGGCCTCACCGCCTACGCCTACATGTGGGCGCGCATGGCCGCCGTGGCGCAGGCCAAGCGCGAACAAGACCCGGCCTTCCATGAGGCGAAACTGGCGTGTGCAGCGTTCTTCTTCCAGCGCGTGTTGCCACGCAGCCTGGGGCTGGAAGCCAGTATCCAGGCCGGCAGCGCGAGCCTGTACGGGTTGACTGCGGCACAGTTCTGATCAGCGTGGGGGCGTAAAGCGCCCCCCGGCACTGCCCGCGAAGGGTTCTCAAACGCTGAAATTCCATTGCAAATCCGACGAAAAACCGGCACAACTGATAGTCATTCGCCATTACCTCGGTTCTCGGGAACCCTCTAGCAAGGGTAGAATGCGCAAAACCCGGAGCCGCAATGAATCACGACCGCCTCAATCCCAGCCCAGACGATGCCATTACCGACGCCGCCGCGCATTGGTGCATGCGCCTGCACGCCGATGATTGCACGGCGGCAGAGCGCGAGGCGTTCGCCCGCTGGCTAGCGGCTGACCCACGGCACGCCGAGGAATACCAAGCGATGCTGGAAATCTGGCAGACCGCCGACCTGCTGCCACGCAACGCGACCGTGGTCGATTTCAACCCGCCGTCACGCCAGGCCGCACGCGTTCGCAACTGGCGCCCGCTGGCCTCGGCTGCTGCCATCGCCCTGGCGGTACTGCCGTTGGCAGGCTGGATGGGCTGGGAACAAGGTTGGCTGCCCAACCATTACCAGCACTTCGAAGCCAGCGACCGGATGCAGACAGTAGAGCTGAGCGACGGCAGCACGGTGCAGCTCAACCTCAATACCGAGCTGACATACCTCAACTTCAAGGACCAGCGCCAGGTTACCCTCAAGCGCGGCGAGGCGTTCTTCAAGGTCCAGCACGACAGTGCGCACCCCTTCATCGTCCACGCTGGCCGCGGCCAGACCCGGGTAACCGGCACCCAGTTCAACGTCTGGAAGTACCAGGACCAGGTCAAGGTCACCTTGGTGGAGGGTTCGGTGCTGGTGTCCAGCGACGGCAGTGCCGGTGGCTACCGCCTAGGCCCTGGGATGCAGGCCAGCTATCACAAGGGCGATTTCGAGCCGCAACTCGCGCAAAGCGACGATTACGGCAATGCCCTGGCTTGGCGCAATGGCAAGCTGGTGCTCGATAACCTGAGCCTGGAACAGGCGTTGCCGGTGATCAACCGCTACCTCGACGCCCCGCTGCTGCTGGCCGATGCCAGCACCGGGCGGATCCGCATCAGCGGCATCTATAACACCCGCGAAGTCGGGCGCCTGGTCAACAACCTGCCCAAGGTGCTGCCGGTCTACCTGACCCGCAGCAAGGACGGCAGCACAGTCCTCAACAGGATCTCGCCGCCGCCCGACAAGGGCTGACGCCCTCCCCCGCCTTACAGCGTCATCGCCGCCAACCAGCCAAACGCCAGCAGCGGCAGGTTGTAGTGGATGAAGGTCGGCACCACCGTGTCCCAGATGTGGTGGTGCTGGCCGTCCACGTTCAGGCCCGAGGTCGGGCCCAAGGTCGAGTCCGACGCGGGCGAACCTGCATCCCCCAATGCCCCGGCGGTACCCACGATGCACACCGTGGCCACGGGGTCGAAGCCCAGTTGCACGCACAGCGGCACGAAGATCGCCGCCAGAATCGGCACGGTGGAGAACGACGAGCCGATGCCCATGGTCACCAGCAACCCCACCAGCAGCATGAGCAAGGCGCCGACGCCCTTGCTGTGGTCGATCCACTGCGCCGATGTCTCTACCAGGCTCTTGACCTCGCCGGTGGCCTTCATCACGTCGGCAAAACCCGACGCGGCAATCATGATGAAGCCGATCATGGCCATCATCTTCATGCCTTCGGTGAACAGGTCGTCAGTGTCTTTCCAGCGCACGATGCCCGACAGCGAGAAGATCAGGAACCCGACCATGGCGCCAATGATCATCGAGTCCAGCAACAGCTGCACGATAAACGCCGCCGCGATCGCCAGGCCAGCGACCATCAGGGTCAACGGGTTATATTGCACGCTGACCTGCTCGACCTGCTCGATACGCGCCAGGTCGTAGTCGCGCTTCTTGCGGTAGCTGAAGAACACCGCCAACAACAGGCCGGCGAGCATGCCCGCCGCCGGAATGGCCATGGCATGGGTGACATTGACGCCGCTCACATCGACCCCGGCGCGGGCGACGTTGGCCAGCAGGATCTCGTTGAGGAAGATGTTGCCAAAGCCCACCGGCAGAAACATGTACGGGGTGATCAGGCCAAAGGTGATCACGCAAGCTATCAGTCGACGGTCGATGCGCAGACGCGTCAACACATACAGCAGCGGCGGCACCAGCAGCGGGATGAAGGCGATGTGGATGGGCAGGATGTTTTGCGACGACACCGCCACCACCAGCATCAGGCCGATCATCATCCACTTCACCTTGCCGCCATTGGCATGGCCCTGGCGGTCGATCATGGCCAAGGCCCGATCGGCCAGGGCGTGCGCCAGCCCTGACTTGGCGATGGCCACGGCAAAGGCGCCCAGCAGCGCATACGACAATGCCACGGTGGCGCCGCCACCCAGCCCGCCATTGAAGGCCTTCAGCGTGCCCTCGATGCCCAAGCCGCCGACCAGGCCGCCGACCAAGGCACCAATGATCAGGGCGATGACCACGTGTACCCGCGACAGGCTGAGTATCAGCATGATGCCGACCGCGGCGATCACTGCATTCATGGTTGGCTTACCTCATAAGGACAGAAAAAAAGCGCGCACTCTGAAGCAGTGGGCGGCAGATGTCAAAAGCGCCATGGTGCGGCGCATTACTCAGCCCCCGCCTTAATTTAAATTGAACGTTTGAATAAAGAAAAAAGCGCGATGGCCGACACAGTCGACAGCCAGAACTATTACAAGGGATTCGCCCCATGCCTTTGCGACAACTTTCCATCCAGTGGAAGATCACCCTGCTCGCCGGTCTGTGCCTGGCCGGCATCGTCACCCTGCTTGTCGGCCTTTCGCTGTACCGCATGGACCACAGCTCGGACCTGGTCAAGGCGAGCAGCATGCAGATGCTCACCGATGCGGCCCAGGGGCGCATCGAGTCGCAAGGTGAAGTGCAAGCCTTGAACATTCGCCGTCAATTCATGGACGCCTATCAGTACGGCGCCGGCTTCGCCCGCCAGGTGCTGTTCCTGCGCGAGCAGGCTGAAAAGCGCTTCCTCGACGCCTACGACCTGCGCGAGGACATGACCCGCCAAGTGCGCGCCGCATTGCAGGCCAACCCCGACCTGCTCGGCATGTCGCTGGTGTTCGAGCCCAACGCCCTGGACCACAAGGACAACCTGTTCACAGCCAAGCCAGAGCTGGGCAGCAACGAAACCGGGCGTTTCGCGCTGTACTGGTCGCAACCACGTGCCGGCCAGCTGACCGCCATGGCCCTGCCTGAACATGACATGGCCAATACCGAGGTCGGCCCCAGCGGCCAGCCCGCCAACACGTGGTGGGTGTGCCCGCGCAGCAGCGGCAAGGTCTGCGTGGTGGAGCCTTACTTCTATGACATCGATGGCCAGCGGGTGCTGATGACCAGCATCGTCTTCCCCCTGGCCGTCAACGGCAAGGTGATCGCCACCCTGTCGATCGACATCAACCTCAACAGCCTGCAGGCCTTGACCCAGAATGCCAGCCGCAGCCTGTACGAAGGCCGCACCACCGTGGGCATTCTCAGCCCGGTGGGCCTGTTGGCCGGTTACAGCGCCGATGCCGGCAAGCTGGCCCAGCGCTTCGACCAGGTCGACACGGCCAAGGGCGCCGAACTGGTGCGCAAGCTGGCCGAGGGCAAGCTGAGCATCCTGCACGACCAGCAACGCCTCAAGGTGTTGGCGGCTTTCGAGCCGATCCCCGGCGCCCAGCCCTGGGGCGTGCTTCTGGACGTGCCGGAAAACGCCCTGACCGGGCCCGCCGAAACGTTGAAACAGGAACTCGATGCACTGAACACCAGTGGCACCTTGCTGGAGCTGGGCCTCGGCCTGGCCGCTGCAATCGCCGGCCTGCTGCTGGTGTGGCTGATGGCGCGTGGTGTGACCCGGCCGATTCTGGGCGTGGCAGCGATGCTCAAGGACATCGCCAGTGGCGAAGGTGACCTGACCCGCCGCCTGACCTACCAGAAGCAGGACGAACTGGGCGAGTTGGCCGGTTGGTTCAACCGCTTCCTCGACAAGCTGCAGCCCACCATTGCCGAGGTCAAACGTTCGGTGCAGGCCGCCCGTGGCACGGCTGACCAGTCCTCGGCGATCGCCAGCGAGACCAGCGCTGGCATGGAGCAGCAGTACCGCCAGGTTGACCAGGTGGCGACCGCCTCGCACGAAATGAGCGCCACCGCCCAGGACGTTGCCCGCAGCGCTGCCCAGGCTGCGCAGGCAGCCCGCGAGGCCGACCAGGCCACCCGCGAGGGCCTGGCCGTGATCGACCGCACCACCCACAGCATCGATGCCTTGGCCGCCGACATGAACAACGCCATGGCCGAAGTCGAGGGCCTGGCGCAGAACAGCGAAAAAATCGGCTCGGTGCTGGAAGTGATCCGCTCGATTGCAGAGCAGACCAACCTGTTGGCACTCAACGCCGCCATCGAAGCTGCCCGCGCCGGTGAGGCCGGCCGTGGCTTTGCCGTGGTCGCTGATGAAGTGCGCAACCTCGCCCGGCGCACCCAGGAGTCAGTGGAAGAAACCCGCCAGGTGATCGAGGCCTTGCAGACCGGTACCCGCGAAGTGGTCGGTGCCATGGACAACAGCCATCGCCAGGCCCAGGGTGGCGTGGAGCAGGTCGGCCAGGCCGTTACTGCACTGCAGCGCATCGGCCAGGCAGTGACGGTGATCACCGACATGAACCTGCAGATCGCTTCGGCCGCCGAAGAACAAAGCGCGGTGGCCGAAGAGATCAACAGCAATGTCGCAACCATTCGCGATGTCACTGAATCGCTGTCAGGGCAAGCCAACGAGTCGGCTCGGGTCAGCCAGTCGCTCAACAGCCTGGCCAATCAACAACAGGCGCTGATGGATCAATTCCGCGTCTGATGCGTTAGAGGCCGGCGCTTGCCGGCCTCACCTCAAGGTTCGAAGCGGCCGTTGCCGAGTATGCGATCAAGCATGACCAACGCACCGTGCACGTTGGGCCTGGCCCCCATCGGCAGTACATCGGTACCCGGCTCGGTGGCGTCTTCATACCCGGACGCCATGACCAGCAGGTGCATCTGGTCGGCATTCAGGTAGACGTGATGGTGCTCCATGGCATAGGACTGGATCAGGCTCAGTGCGCCCGTCACCATGGGAGTTGCACTGGAGGTGCCGGCGTAGTTCTCGGAGTAGTCCCTGTTTTCACCCGGTAAGTCCTGCAAGTCACCTCTGGACAGGGTCACTACGCTGTCGCCCCAGCCATTGAGCATGCGATGGCGGTAGCGGTAGTTGGAGTACGTGTGGGGCTTGCCGCTGTACGATTGGCACGCGCCAATCAAGATGACTCCGGCGTCGCCGTAGTCGTCGAAGTAGGGCCAATTGGCAAGGTCGACGCCCTGGTTGGCTTGAGTCCCTTGTTGCGCCAGGGTCTTGCTGCTGCCATTGGCCGCCGCGTTGACCACCACAGCGCCGCGCTGGGTCAGTTGCTGCATCACTGTCCACCAGGCCTTGTCGTGCACGGACGGCAGCAGGGTGCTCAATACTGCGGGGTTGGCGGATTGACGATTGATGGCGACAATATCCCCGGGTTCCACGTTGCGCAGCAGGTCTTTGAGCACCTGATTGTTGCCGTGAATATCCTTGGAGCGGTTGTGGTACAGGTACAATTCGCTGTCGTGACTGACCCCCGTTGCCCCAAACCCATTGCGCGTTGCCAGGATGATTCCCACGGAAGCAGTCCCATGCTTGGGATCGTTGTTGGGCGCTAGCGACACGATCTTCAGGTCAGGGTTGCCCCGCAGGTCTTCGTGCTCGCGAAACAACCCACCGTCACTGAAATGGATCCGCGCGCCTCGCCCAGTTACCCCCCCGGCCCAGGCCTTGCGCACGTTCAATCCTTTCCATCTTGGCCCTGGTGCGTCTAGGTAATGCTGGCGAGGTTCGAAGTCGGGCGTGGGCTGGGCATTTTCGTGGGCTCGATTGCCCGCCACCACGGCGGCGCCGGTCAACAGCGTGGCTACCACCGCCGCCGCGCCAAGCAAGATCAGGTTTGGCTGGGCGCTGGCTTGCAGGAACTGCATGGACTGCACGTACTCCAGCGCGGCCAGGGTCTTGAGCAGTGCGAGGTAAGTGTCGTTGAGCATGCTCGGCGGCTGCTCCAGATAGCAGAACGTGCGTAATGCCTGAAGCCGATCGTCATGCTGCTCCTGCTCATCCAGAACAGGCCGGGGGGTAAGCACGGTATTCAGATTTGGCCAATAACGAACCAGTACCGAGCCTGAATCGGGCTGCAGATCATCAAGCAGCCGTTGGTAGCCACCCGCTTCGAACGCGATAACCAGCGTGGGGTACGCGGCACCTGGCGCCACTGCCGCAAGGCCTTGCGCGAGCTGCTCACGAGGTTCGTATTCGCGGCTGCTCTGGCCCACCTCACGCTTGCCTCGCCCGCCCGCAGATGGCAGCGGTATTTTTTCGAGCACGCGTCGGTTCAACTCCTCGGCCTTGATCTCGAGCACCAAGGGCGGCAAGTCAATGATCCCGGCAGCGCCGGTAGGCCGGTTCATGGCCCGGGCATGTTCATCCAACAGGACGACTCTTGGCCGGATGCTATAGACACCTGACGCTTCTTCGGCGATCAACGTGGCCGGGCATCCATGGTCCCCCAAGCGGCCAGTGTGTACCTCGGACTGTACCGAAACCCCTCTGAACGACACCGCACCCTCAGGCCCGGCCCGCTCCAGCTCGTAGCGAATACGGCTGACCTTGTGCAGGTCTGCACCCATGCACCGAACGTGAAATTTTCCATCGAAACAGAAGTTGCGGTAATAGACGAAACTCAAATCAAGGGTCATCAGGAATGCCTCGCGCCGTGGGCCAAGTGTGCTGCCGAAATGGCAACGCACACTCTTGCAACCGCGCGCCAAGGGGCACAGAGAGAGCGCCTTCCCTGCCTCCCGCCAGGCAAAGCAAGCAAAGGGGTCGTCTACACTTGCCGGCACTGACGCAGCGGCTACCGAGGAGGCCCCGATGAAAAGAATTCCAACGCTGCTGGCCGGCCTGCTGCTGGCTTTTGGCTTGGCCAGCACCGACAGCGCCGCCTCAGCGGAACGCAACGCGCCGATTCACTTTGGCGCAATTGGTTGGGAAAGCGGTGCACTGACCACCGAGATCCTGCGCCTGATCGTCGAGCGTGGTTACGGCTACCCCACCGACACACTGCCCGGCAGCACCGTGAGCATGGAAGTGGCCTTGGCCCGCAACGACCTGCAGGTGATCGCCGAGGAATGGGCCGGGCGCAGCCCCGCGTGGATCAAGGCCGAGCAGGCTGGGCAGGTGTTTGCCCTCGGTGACACGGTCAAGCACGCTGAAGAAGGCTGGTGGGTGCCAGCCTACGTGATCCAGGGCGACCCGTCGCGCAACCTCAAGCCCTTGGCACCGGACCTGCACAGTGTCGACGACCTCAAGCGTTACCCCAAGGTGTTCAGCGACCCTGAAATGCCGGACAAAGGGCGCTTCCTCAACAGCCCCAGTGGCTGGACGTCCGAGACGGTCAACAGCCAGAAACTCAAGGCCTATGGGCTGGATGCGCTGTACAACAACTTCCGCAGTGGCTCTGGCGCAGCGCTGGATGCCGAAATCAGCTCGTCCATCCGTCGCGGCCAGCCAGTGCTGTTCTATTACTGGAACCCGACCCCGCTCATGGGGCGCTACAAGCTGATCCGCTTGCAAGAGCCGCCCTTCAATGAAAAGGCCTGGGCCACCCTGACAGATGCCAGCAACCCCAACCCGCAAGGTAGCCAGTCACTGCCAGCCAAATTGTCGATTGGCGTTTCCAAGGCGTTCAAAGAAGGCTACCCGGACCTGGTGGCGGTGTTCGAAAAAGTCGACCTGCCGATCGATCGGCTCAACAGCGCCCTGGCCGAGATGAGCGAAAAGCGCATCCCGCCCAACCAGGCTGCCCTCGCCTTTTTGCGCGATAACCGTGACGTGTGGAAAGCCTGGTTGCCTGCGCAGGTCGCAGCCAAGGTCGAGGGCAGCCTATGAGCGGCGGTTTTCCCGAAGCCCTGCAATTTTCCTTCGCGGGCCGCGTCAACCAGTTAGTCGACTGGCTGGTGTTGAACTACGGCGACCACTTGCGCAGCCTCTCGGATCAACTGCTGCAACTGCTGGTGGGCCTGGAAAACCTGCTGCGCCTGTTGCCCTGGTGGGCGCTGTTGCTGGTGGTCGGGCTGCTCGCCTGGCATGCCAGCCGCAGCCTGTTGCGCAGCCTGATGATGGTGGCCCTGCTGGCCTTGATCGGCGTGCTCGGGCTGTGGGACAAGCTGTTGCAAACCTTGGCCTTGGTCCTGATCAGCACGGGCTTGTGCGTGATGGTCGGCGTGCCGCTGGGTATTCTGCTGGCGTCCCGCCCGCTGGCTCGACGGCTATTGATGCCGGTGCTGGATGTGATGCAGACACTTCCGGCCTTCGTCTACCTGATCCCGGTGCTGATGCTGTTTGGCCTGGGCAAGGTGCCGGCGGTGTTCGCCACCCTGATCTACGCCTTGCCGCCACTGGTGCGGCTGACCGAACTGGGCTTGCGGCAGATCGACCCGTCCTTGTTGCAGGCTGCGCACGGCCTGGGTGCCAGCCGCTGGCAGCGGCTACGTCGCATCGCCCTGCCACTGGCCCTGCCCAGTATCATGGCCGGGCTCAACCAGTCGGTGATGATGGCGTTGTCGATGGTGGTGGTGGCTTCGATGATTGGCGCCCGCGGGCTGGGTGAGGATGTGCTGGCGGGGATCCAGACCCTTAACGTCGGCCAGGGCGTCGAGGCGGGGTTGTCGATCGTGGCGCTGGCCATGGTGATTGACCGCATCAGCCAGGCGTATGGGCGCACGGGGCGTTGAAGTACGCAGATGCCGGCTTGCCGGCGACCGGCCCCGCACTGACAATGCACGCCTGCCCGCTCAGCCCTGGAGCCCCTTCGCGTGTCCCTCAAAGCCCTGCGCACCCTGGTGACCATCGCCCGCCACGGCACCTTCGCCCGTGCCGCCGACCTGCTCAGCCTCACCCCTTCGGCCGTGAGCCTGCACATCAAGACCCTCGAAGACGAACTGCAGGTCACCCTGTTCGATCGCAGCCGACGGCAAGTCGTGCTGACCGAAGCCGGGCAGTTGGCGGTCGCGCGCGCCGAGAGCATCCTCGGCGCCTATGACGAGCTGGCCGATGCCTTGGCCAGTGGCCCGAGCCTACGTGGCCGCTTGCGCCTGGGGGCGATCCACACGGTGCTGGCCCGGCGCTTGCCCAAAGCCCTGCTGTGGATCAAGACCCACCACCCGCAGTTGCACATCAGTGTCGCGTCGGGCATGTCGGCGGAATTGGCCCGGCGCGTCGAAGACGGCGAACTCGATGCAGCGATCACCACCGAGCCGGTCAGCCCCTACCCGCAGAGCCTGGTCTTCACCCCGCTGTTCGCTGACCGCTTCTGGGCCATTGCCAGCCCCGACCTGGCTGGCCAGAGCGTGCCCGAGCTGCTGGCCAGCCAACCGTTCCTGCGCTTCGACAAACGCGCCTGGGCCGGGCGACAGATCGAACAGGAGCTGCGCCGCCAGCACCTGCAAGTCAGCGAACAAATGGAGCTGGACAGCCAGGAAGCCTTGGCCAGCATGGCGGTGATGGGCCTGGGCGTGGCCATCATCCCCATGGCCGACGCGGACCTGCAGCGCTTGCCGCCGGCGACCTGCCTGCCGTTTGGCGAGCCGCAACTGACGCGCCGGGTGGTGCTGCTGGAGCATGAGAAAAGCCAGCGGCGCCACTTGAGTGCGGTGCTAAAGACGGCCCTGGACGCCTAAATCGCATCAACCGTGCAGTTATTCTCAACGGTCACTGAAGAAAACAACGTTTTTACAAACCAAAGCGCCCCCGTAGTCTGTAGCGGTACCCGACGACGGAACGCCGACCATGCTCCACCTACTGCTGACCACACTGCTACCCATCATCCTGCTGATCGCCCTGGGCACCTTTCTGCGTGTGCGCGGCTTTCTGGCCGATACCTTCTGGCCCGGTGCCGAACGCCTGAGCTATTACGTGCTGCTGCCGTCGCTGTTCCTGCATGGCCTGGCCACCGCCAACCTCGACGGGGTACCGATACTGGGCATGGTCGGAGTGCTGATGCTGTCGACCCTGCTCGGCGCCTTGCTGCTGGTGCTGTACCAAGGCGCGGTGAACCATGACGGTGCCGATTTCACCTCGGTGTTCCAGGGTGGCATTCGCTTCAACAACTACATCGGCGCAACCCTGGCGGCGGGCATCTATGGCAGTGCTGGCATTGCCTTGGCGGCCGTTGCCAACGCCGCCATCGTGCCCTTGGTCAACCTGCTGTGCGTACTGGTGTTCGCCCGTTTCAGCGCACGCCACAGCTCACTGGCCACGGTACTGCGGGCGATCTTCGCCAACCCGCTGATCATTGGCTGCGCGGGTGGCCTGCTGCTGCGGGTCACAGGGCTGGGCTTGCCGGCAGGGCTTGAACCGACGGTCAAGGCGCTTGGCCAGGCCGCCCTGCCCTTGGGCCTGCTGTGCGTGGGCGCAGCCTTGGGCGGTGCCAGCGTCGGCCGCCAGGTGCGCCCGTTGATGGCCGCCTCGGCGTTCAAGTTCCTGGTCATGCCACTGACTACCTGGGGCCTGTGCCGTGTGCTAGGCCTGGGTGGGCAGGCGGCAGTCGTGGCCGTGCTGTTCCAGGCCTTGCCTACGGCGTCCTCGTCCTATGTGATGGCCCGGCAGATGGGCGGCAACGCACCGCTGATGGCCACCATCATCGCTCTGCAGACCGTGGTAGCCGCCGCAACCCTTCCTTTGGTGCTAATGCTTACGCTTGGCTAGACTCTGAATCAACTCAGCGATCGGAAGCTCGGCCATGCGCCTCTCGTGGATGGTAATCGGCTTGACCTCGGCCCTGCTTGCAGGCCCATTGCACGCTGCAGACACGGCCAAGGCCGCGGTCGCCGAGGACAAGGCCGAAGTCCTTGAAGAAAAAGTGGTCGAGGACGCCCCGCCGCCGAAAAAGGCCGAAACCATCACCCCAGGCGAAGTGAAAGCAGTCGACCCGGCAGGCCAATCGCCGCTGGACGACAGCATTACCTGCCTGGCCCGCACCATCTATTGGGAAGCCAAGGGGGCCAACGAAAAGGACATGACGGCGGTGGCCAGTGTCGTGCTCAACCGCCTTGGCCATGATGGCTTCCCGGACACCATTTGTGGTGTCGTCAAACAGGGCGTGGAAACCAAGGCCTGCCAGTTTTCCTGGTGGTGTGACGGGCGCTCGGACCAGGTCGAGGAAGCGCAGCGTTACGACATCGCCAAAGAGATCGCGCGCAAGGCGCTCAACCAGCAGCTCAAGGACCCTACCGACGGTGCGCTGTACTTCCACGACCGCAATGTGCACCCGGATTGGGCCAAGGCCTACCGCAAGACCGCCGAGACCACGCATTTTCTGTTCTACAAGCCTAACCAGGCGCTGGCCCGCTGACGTGTGTGGGTGTTTGGGTGTGTGGGTGTGTGGGTGTGTGGGTGTAGGAGCAGCCTTGTGCTGCGAAGAGGCCGGTGAAAGCACACTGAATCTTCGCTGCTTTCACCGGCCTCTTCGCAGCACAAGGCTGCTCCTACAGTGAGCGTCAGAAGTCTATCGAGCCGGAGAACTTGACCAGGCGCGGGTCGCCTTGGGTCAGGTAGCCGCCGTTGGCCGAGGCCCAATAGTTCTTGTCGGTGAGGTTCTCCACGTTCACCCGCAAGGTGACCTCTTTCTGCTGCACCTTGAACCGGTAACGTGCGCCTACATCGAAGCGGTTCCAGGTTGGCAGGGTGAGCGTGTTGGCCGGGTTGGCGTACTGGCCACCGGTGCGCAGCATGCGGGCATTAAGCGCTACGCCTTGCAGGCCAGGCACGTCCCAGTCGACGCTGGCGTTGAGCTGGAAGGTCGGTACACCGACCGCATGGTTGCCATCATTGGTACCGTTCTGGGTGTTTTTCAGTTCTGTGTCCATGCGGGTGCCGCCGGCCATCAGGCGCAGCCCCTGCAGCGGCTCGCCAAACACGCTCAGCTCAACGCCCTTGTTTACCTGCTCGCCGTCCTGGACGAATACATTGCCCTGAACAAAGCCGTCGGTGGGCCGCTCGATACGGAACAGCGCCAGGTTGGCACCGAAGGTCTGGTAGTCGAGCTTGACCCCTGCTTCGACCTGCTTGGTCTTGGCGGGTGGGAACACTTCCCCGGCGTTGATGACCTGCCCCGACGCCGTCGCGCCCTGCGCCAGGCCCTCGATGCGGTTGGCGTACAGCGAGATCGACGGGTTGAGCTTGTAGACGATGCCGTAGACAGGCGTGGTCACCGACTCGTCGTAGAACGCATTGCGCCCAAGGTCCGCGCCCTCGCCGTCATAGGCATACCCTTCGACCCGCAATTGCTGGCGCCTCACCCCCACCGTGACCAGCAGGCTATCGTCGAACAGGCCCAGCGTATCGGACACCGCAATGCTGCGGTTGCGCGTCTTGCCGGTCACCCCAGGGTCATCTAACTTGCCACCGGTAAAGGTTGGGGTGGTGGGCTTGGGCAACGGGTCAGTGTGATAGAGGTTGGTGGCCTGCGCGTTGTAGAAGACGAACGCATTTTCTTGCTGGGTCCAGATGCTGGCCGCACCAATGTTCAGCTGATGGCTGACCGGGCCGGTCTGCACGCGGCCGTTGATGCCACCCATGAAGGTGGTGTTGTCTTCATTGTGGGGGATTTTCGAACCGGCGATAGTGGCGTCGCCCGTGGCGGCGTTGGTCAGGATCGGCGTGCCGTAGAAGCCGTTCTCATGGGTGTGCTTGACGCCACCGGCCAGGTAGCCGCTCCAATTGTCGTTGAAGTCGTAGTCGCCCCGGGCCATACCGAACGTGTCTTCGGTTTCAGTCCAGGCCCAGTCCTGGCCGTAGTTGTGGTCGGCATCTGGCGCGCGTGGGATATCGGTGAGGCCGGCCCCCAGGCGCACCGAGTTACGCAGGTGGTTGACGCGCTGCTTCTGGTAGCCGAAGTCGGTAGACAGGCGGAAGTTGTCGCCCCGGTAGTCAAGGCCGGCAATGAACAGCTTGCTGCGTTGATCCTGGTCGTCGACTGCGGTTTCGCCTTCACGTTGCGACAGGTTCAGGCGCACGCCAAAGCGGTTGTCCTCACCGAAACGCTGGCCGATGTCCAGGTGTTCGCCAACGCGGCCGTCGCTGCTGATGTCTTGGGTGTAGCGACGCGTGGGTACATCACCGGCACGCTTGGGCTGCAGGTTGACGTTACCACCCAGGCCGGTTCCGGTCGGGCTGGCGCCGTTAAGGAAGGCGTTGGGCCCCTTGAATACCTCGACCCGCTCTACCGCATCGGTTGAGATCATCTGCCTGGGCAACACGCCATACAGGCCATTGAACGCCACATCATCACCGCTGAGTGGCAACCCGCGGATGACGAAAACCTGCGACTGGTTGCCGAAGCCAAACGACTGGCGCACGGACGGGTCGTTGAGCAGCACATCGCCAATATCCTCGGCCTGCTGGTCCTCGATCAATTGCGCGGTGTAGCTGGTCATGGTGAACGGCACGTCCATCATGTCCTGATTGCCCAGCACGCCCATCTGCCCGCCCCGCGCGACCTGCCCACCGGCAAAGGCTTGCGGAAGTTCGCCCTTGACCTTGGCAGACTCGGCGTCGATAGCAGTGGCATCCAGCTGGATCACGCCATCAGCCGCCTGTGCCGTAACGGCAACGGAACAGCAGACAGCGAGAAAGGTCGATTGATAATGACGGGGTCGTGCCATGAAAGGCTCCTGGGTATCGGATGGACGCCTTCCTGGCAACGTGGGGTGGAGGGCATAAATTAATCGCGATTGCGAATTGTTTCCAGCTGAAGTTACGAATAATTAACAAGTGATCGCACTTTTTGCGCGCCCAGCGGTCTACTTCCTCTTATGCCGCCTGCAACGATTGCCGTCGTTTGTATTGCTTTGCACGGGACTGGGCCAAAAACCCTGTGCTTGTGTAGGATGAGCAGCGCTTACCCCGACGCTGCCAGTCATAGGGAGATTCACATGCGCGTCCTGTCATCTGTTGCCGCCTTGTCGCTGGGCCTGGTCGTCTCGACCGGGGCCTTGGCCGTCACCGGCGAGGAGGCGCAACTGATCGAATCGATCAACGTCTACCGCAGCAAGGCCCAGCCCTGTGGTGGCGAGGCGTCGCTGGAGCTGCCGCCACTCAACAGCGACACCCGCCTGGCGCTGTCGCCCGAGGGCACCCGCGACTTGCAGCAGGCCATGTCCCGCGCCGCCTACCCGATGGTGAACGTGCAGGCCATCAGCCTCTCGGGCCCGCGCGATGCGCGCGCGGCCATGCATGCCATCGAGGAAAGCTTCTGCCAGGTGGTGCTCGACCCGCAGTTCGTCGACATCGGTGTTAGCCAGGAAGGCCGCGACTGGCGCATCGTCCTTGCCCGACCGCTGCTCAGCAGCCGCCTGGGGGATTGGCAGGCTGAAGGGCAGAAGGTGCTGCAAGAAATCAACGCTGCGCGCAAGGTGCCGCGCCAATGCGGCGGCCAGCCGTTTGCCGCCGCGCCCGCGCTGAGCTGGAGCACCGTATTGGCCGGCGTTGCCGCCAACCATACGCGGGCCATGGCCAACCAGAACTTTTTCGACCATATCGACCGCGACGGCCGCACCCCTGGCGATCGGGCCGAGCTGGCCGGTTACTTGTATCAGCAGATCGGCGAGAACATCGCTGCAGGCCGCGACACCGCGCATAAGGTGGTCGACGGCTGGCTGGCCAGCCCTGGGCATTGCGCGACCCTGATGAACCCGGATTTTCGCGAGCTAGGGGCGGCCTATGCTGTCGACCCGAAGAGTGATGCAGGGATCTACTGGACGGGGATGTTTGGCACACCGCAGTAAAGCCAGACCAGCCTGGGGGGCGATGCGGCCGCTCAGGCAACAGCGGCACCTTCGCGCAGTTGCAGTGCCGTACAGCCAAAGCGCCGCCGCACGCATTTACCCAGGTGGCTGGCATCCCCCAACCCCACTTCATCGGCAATCTGCGCCAGGCCGTGGCTGGAATTGAGCAACCGCCAGCGCGCTTGCTGCAAGCGCATTTCCAACCACCAGGCCTTGGCGCTCATCCCGTGGCTGGCCTGGAATTGACGATCAAGCTGACGCCGGCTGATGCACAGCTCTGCCGCCAGTTGCTCGATCGACAACGGTGAACCCAGGTGATGCCGCATCAACGCCAGGGCACGCTGCACCGCTCGCCCGTGCCCCACCCCCGGCTCCAACGAACGCAAGGCATGGCGGCTGTCGCGCGTCTCGTCCACCAACATGTCGGCCAGGCCTTTCAGCGCCCGAGCCCGGCCACAGGCCCGCGCCAGCAGTTCCACCGCCAGGTCGATGGCCGCCGTCCCACCCGCGCAGGTAATGCGCCCACCTTGAATGTGATAGAGCTGGTCGCGCAGCACCTTCAGATGAGGGAACGTCGCTCGAAACTCGGCTTCATGCCGCCAATGGACCACTACGTCATGCCCGTCCAACAGGCCGCAAGCGGCCAAGAGGAAGGCGGCGTTGTCGACGGCCACCAGCTTCACACCCGCCTTGGCAGCCCGCTTCAGCAACGCCTTGTAGCGCGGTGCCAGTTCAGCGGTGGCCATGGCGTTGCGGCCGCCGAACAGCACCAGGTAGTCGTAGTGGGCCATGTCGAGCTGTTCGGCAATGGCTTCCACCTGCACCACCGCACCACTGCTCGCGGGCACCGGGTCGAGGGTCAAGCCTGCCAGGGTCCAGCTGCAATAGCGCTGCTGGCTGTAGTCTTCGTCATCGGCGCTGAAACGCAGCTTGTCGAGAAATGCACCGAACGGCAGCAGGGCAAACGCCGGCAGGGGCAGGATCAGCAGGCGGATATCAGGGGGCATGGGAGCGCGTCCAGATCAGACCATCGAATGTCTAGATCATACCTTTGAAAAAACGCGTTGTGCCCTAGACTGGCGTTCTTCAATCCTATCAGGCACTCCCCCATGGCACTCGACACCTGGCTTATCTACCTGCTGGCCAGCATCGGCCTGTCGCTGACTCCAGGCCCCAACAGCTTGCTCGCGTTGACCCACGGCGCGCTGTATGGCGCACGCCGTACGCTGTTCACTATCGTTGGCGGGGTAGTTGGCTTCAGTGCCTTGATCGCCCTGGCGATGTTCGGCCTCAGTGCCCTGCTGCAAACCTCTGCAGCAGTGCTTGGCATACTCAAATGGGTGGGCGGCGCTTACCTGGTCTGGCTGGGTATCCAGCTGTGGCGCAGCCCGGCGCTGCACCTTGAAGTGACGCAGCGGGCCCGCAGCCTGGGCAATGCGGGCCTGTTTCGTCAGGGCCTGCTGTCGGCCATGGCCAACCCCAAGGTGTTGCTGTTCTACGGTGCGTTTCTGCCGCAGTTCCTCGACCCGCAGCGGGGGCTGTTGATGCAGTTCGTGGTGATGGCGGCGACCTTTGCCAGCGTGGAGTTCCTGGTCGAATACTGGCTCGCGCGTTTGGCGTTTCGCATCCGGCCCTGGCTGGCCAAGGGTGGCAAAGGGTTCAACCGTTGCTGTGGCAGCTTGTTCGCAGTGATCGGCGTCGCGTTGCCACTGGGGCGCTGATTCAGCTCAGCCGCGGCGCCCTTGCAGGAGGAACACCAACAGCGCCAAACCCGGCAGCCCGGCACCCACCAGCGCAACCCCCTGCCACCCATACTGGGCAAACACAGCACTGGCCACCGACGAACCCAGCGCCCCGCCCAGGAAGATACTGGTCATGTACACCGCGTTCAGGCGCCCGCGGCTTGCCGGGTCCAGTGCATAGACTTCGCGCTGGCCAATCACCATGTTCATCTGCACCGCGAAGTCCAGCAACACACCGGTCAGCCCAAGGCCGATCACGCTGAAGCCCGGTGCCGTCAGCCCGACCAGTAGCGCCACAGGCGCCAGTACCAAGGCCACCAGGGAGCCTGCACGGGCATGCCCGGCATCGGCCAGGCGGCCGGCGATGGGCGCGGCCACGGCCCCTACCGCCCCTACCAAGGCGAACAGCGCGATCTGGCTCTGCGACAGGCCATGCGCCCCCGCCAACGCCAGGGGTACAGCCGTCCAGTACAAGCTGAACGCAGCGAACATCAACGCCTGGTACAGCGACCGTTGACGCAGCACCGGGTAACGGCGCAGCAACGCGACCAGCGACAGCATCAGCCCGGCATAGCTGGCTTTGTGCTCCGGCACCCGGCGTGGCAGGGTCAACGCCAACAACAGGATGATTGCCAGCATCACGCCCGCCGCGCCGATGAACACGGTGCGCCAGCCGAAGTGATCGGCTACCAGGCTCGACACCGGCCGCGCCAGCAGAATGCCCAACAGCAGCCCCCCCATGATGTTGCCGACCACCCGGCCACGCTGTTGTTCAGGGGCCAGGTGCGCGGCCAGGGGGATCAGCATCTGCACCGCGACCGAACTGAACCCGATCAACAGCGCATAGCCCAGAAACAGCTGCCCTTGGCCACTGCTGCTGGTGCCAGCCAACAACAGGCTGACGCAGGCCAGCACTGCGGTAGCGATCATCAGGCGGCGGTTTTCCAGCAGGTCGGCCAGCGGTACCAGTAACAGCAGGCCCAGGGCATAGCCCAGCTGGGTCAGGGAAACGATCAGGCTGGCCCGTTCAGTGGACAGGCCCAGGTCGGGGGCGATCAGCCCAACGATGGGCTGGGCATAGTAGATATTGGCAACGATGGCGCCGCAGCAGAACGCCAGCAGGGTCACCAAGGCCCGGCTCAGGCCAGTGGCCGACGGCTGCTCTGCGGCTAGGGAGGGGTTCATGCGGTGTTCCTCGAGAAGGGACGGAATATGCCACACACCTTACCCAGACGTGCCACAGGCGAGAATCCGGCCAGTGCGCAACAGGGCTTTGCACCCTGCGCAACGCTGGCAGCTCAGTGCGTCAACAGGCCTTCGCAAAAGGTGATGAAGGCGTTCACGCGGCGCGACCCGCGATGGTTGGGCAAGTAAAGCGCGTTGATCCGGTCATTGGCAGTACCGGGGCTGGCCTGCCAGTCGCCGAACACGCGCTGCAGCGCGCCATCGGCCACGTCCTCACGCACCAGCCAGTCGGCCAGCAGGGCAATGCCGCTGCCAGCCAACGCGGTTTCGCGCAACAGGTCGGCATTGGCGCTGCGCAACGGCCCGCTCACGTCCAGTTCCAACACCTCCTGGCCCCGCGTCATGCACCAGGGGCGCGCCTTCTGCCCATAGCGAAAACGCAGGCAGGCGTGCTCCAGCAATTGCTGCGGGTGCTCCAGTGCTGCGCGCCCGGCCAGGTAGCCCGGGCTGGCCACCAGCCAACGCTCGAACCGGCCCAGTGGGCGGCACACCAGTTCGTCATTGGGCGCAGGGTCGCCCAGCCGGATCGACAGGTCGTAACGGCCATCGAGCAAGTCGTCCAGGCGGTCGCTCAGGTCGATGTCCAGCTCAAGTGCCGGGTGTTTGGCCAGAAAGGGCCCCAGGTGCGGCGCAATCACCCGCCGGCCGAACTCCACCGGCAGGCACAGCCGCAGTACACCGACCGGTTCCTCGCCCCTGTCAGCGACACTGGCATCGGCTTCATCCAGCGCTTCGAAAATGCCCCGGGCCCGCGCGTAGTAACGGGCGCCCGCCTCGGTCAGGCTGACCTGGCGCGTCGAGCGGTTTAACAAGGTGGCCCCCAACTCGGCCTCCAGTGCATCGACCAGGCGGGTCACCGACGATGTCGCCACGCCAAGCTTGCGCGCGGCCGCGGAAAACCCCTGGGCATCGACCGTCGCCGCGAACATCTTCATGGCCAGCAGCTTGTCCATGTGTCTTCCGTCTTTTAAAGCTCGGAACAGTCCTACAAACCGCTGGGATGGTCAAGAAGCGCGCGCCCCCGCAATCACGTCCATAGTGGAAGCACCTCCCTTTGACGAGATTTCAGATGGCCCCCTTCAACATGCTGAACACCTTGCCGCCCTGCGACCCGACCGCTGCCGAGCGCGTCGACGAACTGCTCAGCCGCCCCGGTGTGCGCATCGAGCGCATTGTTTCCAGCGGCCAATCCAGCCCGCCAGGGTACTGGTACGACCAGGCCGAAGGTGAGTGGATCGTGCTGCTGAGCGGTGCCGCGGGCCTACGCTTCGAGCATGAAAACCATACGCGGCTGCTGCAGCCCGGCGACTGCCTCGATATACCGGCGCATTATCGCCACCGCGTGGAATGGACCGCGCCGGGCATCGCGACAGTATGGCTGGCCGTGTTCTACAGCAGCGCCAGCCCTTGGCCGGAATAGGTGTTGAACGGTCCAATCGGGGCCTGCTGGCGCAGCGTGGCCCCTGCAGACGTTGCTTTTCGACGACTCGACCAAAGTATGAGTACTGATTCCATATCTGCCATGAACGCTTTGTTTACTGCATTTTTCGCTGCCTGATCTAGACTTTTGCCAACACCTTGGCAAGTTCAACCCTGCGACAATCAGCCTCACAAAACTTTGTACTAACTTGTTAATTAGCTTGCTAAGGGCTTAAACTGCGCCCATTCCACCTGCTGAGATCCCTGGCATGAAAGAAACACCGCGCGCCTCTGGCGCCACAACCCTCATTCTGGTCGGCCTGGGCGTTATCGTCGCCCTGCTCGGCCTGCTCCTGGCCGCCGGCGGTATCAAGCTGGCCGGCCTAGGCGGCTCCTGGTACTTCCTGATCGGCGGCCTGGCCATGGCCATCGCCGGTATCCTCATCGCCCGCCGCAAGGTCGCCGGTGCCTGGCTGTATGCCCTGTTCCTGATCGGTACCGCAATCTGGGCCGTGATCGACACCGGCCTGGTGTTCTGGCCGCTGTTCTCGCGCGTGTTCATGTTCGGCGCAATCGGCATGGTCGTGGCGCTGGTCTACCCCCTGCTGGTACGTGCCAACGGCGGCACCGCTGGCCGTGGCGCGTACGGCCTCGCAGGTGTGATGGCGGTGGCACTGGTGATTGCCGCAGGCAACATGTTCGTTGCTCACCCAAGCGTCGCCCCGACCGGCAAAGGCCCTGGCATGACCCCGGTCGAAGCCGGCAAAGAGCAGAAAGACTGGGCCCACTACGGCAACACCGAAGGTGGCAGCCGCTTCGCCGCGCTGGACCAGATCAACCGCGACAACGTCAACAAGCTCAAGGTGGCCTGGACCTACCACACCGGTGACGTCGCCATCAGCGACGGCAACGGTGCCGAGGACCAACTCACCCCACTGCAGGTTGGCAACAAGGTGTTCATCTGCACCCCGCACAACAACCTGATCGCCCTCGATGCCGACACCGGCAAAGAGCTGTGGAAAAACGAGATCAACGCCCAGTCCAAGGTCTGGCAGCGTTGCCGCGGCATGGCCTACTTCGACGCCACCGCGCCGTTGGCCCAACCAACCCAGCCGAACAGTTCGCCCATCGCCATGGCCACTGTCCCGGCCGGTGCCAACTGCCAGCGCCGCCTGCTGACCAACACCATCGACGGCCGCCTGATCGCCGTCGACGCCGACACCGGTGAGTTCTGCCAAGGCTTCGGCAACAACGGCCAGGTCAACCTCATGGCTGGCCTGGGCGATGTGCCGGATTCCTTCTACCAACTGTCGTCCGCACCACTGATGGCCGGTACCACCGTGGTGGTTGGCGGTCGCGTTGCCGATAACGTTCAGACCGACATGCCAGGCGGCGTCATCCGTGGCTTCGACGTCATCACCGGGGCCATGCGCTGGGCCTTCGACCCAGGCAACCCGGAAGACCGCAGCGCCCCGGCCGACGGCAGCACCTACGTGCGCAGCACCCCGAACAGCTGGGCCCCGATGTCCTACGACCCGGCAATGAACACCGTGTTCCTGCCGATGGGTTCGTCGTCCACCGACATCTATGGCGTAGAGCGCAACAAGCTGGACCACACCTACGGTGCTTCGGTCCTGGCACTGGATGCCACCACCGGCAACCAGAAGTGGGTGTACCAGACCGTTCACAACGACCTCTGGGACTTCGACCTGCCAATGCAGCCAAGCCTGATCGACTTCACCAAAGATGACGGCAAGACCGTGCCTGCGGTGGTGATCGGCACCAAGGCCGGGCAGATTTACGTGCTTGACCGTGCAACCGGCAAGCCGCTGACCCAGGTCGACGAAGTTCCGGTCAAACCGAGCAACATCCCGAACGAGCCGTACTCCCCGACCCAACCAAAATCGGTGGGCATGCCGCAGATCGGCGCGCAGACCCTGACCGAGTCGGACATGTGGGGCGCCACCCCGTATGACCAGCTGCTGTGCCGCATCGACTTCAAGAAAATGCGCTACGACGGCCTGTACACCGCGCCGGGCACCGACCTGTCGCTGAGTTTCCCAGGCTCGCTGGGCGGCATGAACTGGGGCAGCATTTCCACCGACCCGGTGCATGGCTTCATCTTCGTCAACGACATGCGTCTGGGCCTGTGGATCCAGATGATCCCTTCGCAGAACAAAGGCAACGCGGCCTCCGGTGGCGAAGCGTTGAACACTGGCATGGGCGCCGTACCGCTCAAAGGCACGCCGTATGCGGTGAACAAGAACCGCTTCCTGTCGGTCGCCGGTATCCCTTGCCAGGCTCCGCCGTTCGGCACCCTGACCGCGGTTGACATGAAGACCCGCCAAATCGCCTGGCAGGTCCCGGTCGGCACCGTCGAGGACACCGGCCCGCTGGGTATCCGCATGCACCTGCCGATCAAGATTGGCCTGCCAACCCTGGGCGGCACACTGTCCACCCAAGGCGGCCTGGTGTTCATCGCCGGCACCCAGGACTTCTACCTGCGCGCCTACGACAGCAGCAACGGTAATGAAATCTGGAAGGCCCGTCTGCCGGTTGGCAGCCAGGGCGGCCCGATGACCTACGTTTCGCCGAAAACCGGCAAGCAGTATGTGGTTATCACCGCCGGTGGCGCGCGTCAGTCGACTGACCGTGGCGACTATGTGATTTCTTACGCCCTGCCGTAAGACTGCGTCGCCTGCTTCGCGGGTGAACCCGCTCCTACAGGATGATCACTGCACTTGCAAAGGGTGCAGGCCCTGTAGGAGCGGGTTCACCCGCGAAGAGGCCCTAGAACACTACCCGAGACCCCGCAATGCCATCCGCAATTCGCATCACTTCTCCCCTCCTGCTCGCCCTGGCCAGCACCACCGCCCTCGCCGACGGCGACCTGATGACCCGCAACACCCTGACCGGTGACTGGGGCGGCCTGCGCCATCAGCTGGAAGAAGACGGCGTCAAGTTCACCGGCGACTACAGCGGTGAAACCGCCTACAACGCCCACGGTGGCCTGCACCGTTCGGCCCGCTACTCGCAGAACCTCAAGCTGGGCGTGCAGTTCGACCTGTCGAAACTGTACGGCCTGGAAAACGGCGGCAAGGTGCAGTTGACCATCAACGACCGTCGCGGCAACAGCGCCTCGGAAGACCTGGTGGGCAACCGCTTGCCGATCCAGGAAAACTACGGTGGCCTGTACACCCGCCTGACTGAACTGAGCTACGAGCGCACCCTGTTCACCCCGGCCTTGAACGTCAAGCTCGGCTACATGGCCATGGGCAACGACCTCGGCGGCTTGGACAGTGGCATCCTGTGCAACTTCATGAACGCCGGCTTCTGTGGCCACCCACTGAACATGTCGGGCGGCAGCGGCTGGACCAACTACCCCAACGCCCACCTGGGCGTGCGGGTGAAATACGACCTGTCGCCGTCCTGGCAGCTGCGTGTCGCGGCCTTCAACGTCGACCCCGAGAGCAACGGCAATTCCAGCCGTGCCTGGCACCTGGGGCCCAAGCACACCACAGGTACCGTGGTACCGGTTGAGCTGGTGTACAAACTGCAAGGCGAACTGCCAGGTGAGTACAAGCTGGGCTACTACTACGACAGCTCTGATGTGAAACGCATCGGCAGCGACAAGGAAGTGTCCGGCCGCGGCGGCCATTACCTGCTGGTCGACCAGGCCGTGTGGAGTGATCCAAGCTCGCCAGGCCGCAGCCTGCACGCCTTTGGCCAATACTCGGCATCAAGCGAGGCCGCTTCGCCGTTCACCAAGTGGTATGGCACCGGCGTTGTGCTGTACAAGCCGTTCGAAGGCCGCCCGCGCGATACCCTGTCGTTGGGCTATGGCCGCGCCGTGCCGAACCCGCGTAGCCGCGATGTGCTGGAAGACGCTGCGTTCAACGCAGGGCAGCAGTTCCCGAACATCGACAGCGCCGAGCAGTTGATTGAACTGAGCTACGGCTACCAGGCCACGCCATGGCTGAACCTGCGCCCGGATGTGCAGTACATCATCGAGCCGGGTGCGTTCTCGGGCAAGGATATCGACAATGCGCTGGTAGTGGGCCTACAGGTCAAGGCGACGTTCTGATTCATTACGGCATTGCCCGCATCCTGTAGGAGCAGCCTTGTGCTGCGAAAAGGCCCGTGACAGCACAGTGAATTTTCTCTGCTGTCACGGGCCTCTTCGCAGCACAAGGCTGCTCCTACCAGGAATGCCTAACCGGTAAAAATGACTCAACCTTCGCGCAGGTAATCCACCAGCCGCAGCAGCATCTCATCGCACCCCTGCAACTGCTCGACACTGACAAACTCGTCCGGTTTGTGCCCCTGCTCCATGCTCCCCGGCCCGCAGACCACCGTCGGGATCCCGGCTTGGTCGAACAAGCCGCCTTCAGTACCAAACGCGACCGTGCCGAACGCCGCTGAACCACTGAGCAAGGCGACCAAACGTGCCGCTTCGCTGTCAGCCGGCGTGGCCAGCCCCGGGTAAGCACTCAGCGCCTCAAGGCGAATATCGGCGCCCTGGTTGACGGCGCGCATGCGCGGCAGCAACTCTGCCTCGGCGTAGCCCTGCAACTGGTCAGCCACCCCCTGAGCATCGAACCCTGGCAATGCCCGCACCTCGAAGTCGAATTCGCATTCCTCGGGCACGATGTTCAACGCCCTGCCACCTTTGATCACGCCGGTCTGTACCGTGGAAAACGGCGGGTCGAAACGCGTGTCATGGTGCTCAGGCTGCGCCAAACCATCACCGATCTCGCCCAGCTTGCCGATCAATCGCGCGGCGTACTCGATGGCGTTCACCCCATAAGGCGCATAAGCCGAGTGGCAGGCCGCACCGTGCACCTGGCAACGCATTGCCAGCTTACCCTTGTGCCCCAGCACTGGCTTGAGCTCGGTCGGCTCGCCGATCAGGCACAACCGCGGCTTGTGTGGCCGCAGCGCAAGCGCCGCAAGCATCGAGCGTACGCCCAGGCAACCCACTTCTTCGTCATAGGAGAACGCGAGGTGCACCGGAATACGCAAAGGATGCGCGAGAAACGCGGGGACCGCTGCCAGGACAGAGGCAATGAAGCCCTTCATGTCCGCAGTACCCCGCCCATACAGGCGCCCCTCCCGCTCGCTCAAGGCAAAGGGCTCGACCGTCCAGGCCTGGCCGTCAACCGGCACCACATCGGTGTGCCCCGAAAGCACTACACCGCCAACGTCCTGCGGGCCGAAGGTGGCAAACAGGTTGGCCTTGGTGCCCTCGGCGTTGTGGAACAACTCGCATTCCACGCCGAAGTCCGCCAGGTAGTCACGGATGAAACCGATCAGCGCGAGGTTGGAATCGCGGCTGACCGTGGCAAAACCGATCAGCCGGGCAAGCAACGCGCGGCTGGTGCGCTCATTCATTGCCCGGCACTCCGTAGCTTGGCGCGGCGGTCGGGTCGAGGGCGCGGGTCACGTAGTCTTGCATCTGCGGGCGATAGGCTTGCCACAGGCCATCGAGCTGGCCGATCGGGTCTTCATCGGCCCAATCGACGCGCAGGTCCACCAGCGGCCAGGTCAGCTCGCCGGCAATCTTCAGCGCTGCGGAATGCACCGGCCCTGCCTCACCCCCGGCCGCCATCGCCGCCTGCATGGCCGCCAACAGGCGATCGGCCAGGTGCCCGCCGGCCTGTTCAAACGCGTGCACCATGGCCTCGATCACCTGCTTGGACGCCAGCAAGTTACCCGCTGCAGCGCACTGCTCGCCGGCCACGGCATTGTGCACCCCAAGCGCCTGCTTGCCAGTAAACAACGCGACCTGGCCCTGGCTGTCGATCACGGTGACCTGGCGGTATTCGCTCCAGCCGTTGGCGTTCAGCACCCTGTCTAGTGCAGCTGCCGGCGGCAACTGGCCCTGCTCCAGCACATCGAGCAACTGCGGCCCCAATGCCGGCAAGGTGATGTTCTGCGTTGCGACCGCCCCCACACCTGCGCGCACCCAGGGGCAACGCGCCCCGACCGCGATGCTCGACGAGCTGATGGCGATACCGACTTGGCCGGTTTCCTGGCAACGACCGATGATGGAGAAAGTCATGTGATGGTTCCTGTTGTTCTGTCCGATGCAGGGCATTCTGGGTGGAACCCTCCCGCGCGCGAAACCACCTTTTTCCGAGGGCTTGAAGAGGAAAAAACTAAGGCCGCCCGCACCACCCCGAACGGCATCAAAAATCCCCCTCAAGCACCGCGGCAAGCCCTATGAATCAAGGCCTTCGCCGTTTTATCGGCAAGCCCTAGCTAAATACTATTTTCGCCATTTGCGCAGCGTCCCTAGTCTGGCCTCAGGCAACGGCGGTCCTCCAAACCGACCTGACAAAAACCGCCTGATAAAGGGCTCGGACATGACTTTGAACAACCTCGAAATCGACACCCTCGTCGTCGGCGCCGGCCAAGCCGGCGTGGCCATGAGCGAACACCTGAACAAGCTCGGCGTGCCGCACCTGGTGCTGGAGCGCAAGCGTATCGCCGAAGCCTGGCGTACGGGCCGCTGGGACTCGCTGGTCGCCAACGGCCCGGTCTGGCACGACCGCTTCCCTGGTCTGGAATTCAACCTCGACGCCGATGCCTTCGCCGGCAAGGACCAGGTTGCCGACTACTTCGAACAGTACGTGCGCAAGTACAACCTGCCGGTGCGCACCGGCATCGAAGTGAAGAAGGTGGTGCGCAACAGCGATCGCCCAGGCTTCACCATCGAAACCAACGAGGGCGTGATCCGCGCCAACCGCGTGGTTGCTGCCACTGGCCCGTTCCAGCGCCCGGTGATCCCGGCCATCGCGCCAAAGGACGAGCGCCTGCACCAAATCCACTCCGCCGCCTACTACAACCCCGAGCAGCTGCCCGCCGGTGCCGTGCTGGTGGTGGGCGCCGGTTCTTCGGGCGTGCAGATTGCCGAAGAACTGATGCGCGCGGGGCGCCAGGTGTACCTGTCGGTCGGTGCCCATGACCGCCCGCCGCGGGCCTACCGCAACCGCGACTTCTGCTGGTGGCTGGGTGTGCTGGGCGAGTGGGACGCAGAAATCGCCAAGCCTGGCCGCGAGCACGTGACCATTGCTGTCAGCGGCGCACGCGGCGGCCACACCGTGGACTTCCGCGCCCTCGCCCATCAAGGCATGACCCTGGTCGGCCTGACCCAATCGTTCGCCGATGGCATTGCCACCTTCCAGGACAACCTGGCAGACAACATCCGCCGTGGCGACGAAAACTACCTGGCCCTGCTCGATGCCGCCGATGCCTACATCGAACGCAACGGCCTGGACCTGCCTGAAGAGCCGGAGGCGCGCAAGCAACTGCCCGACCCTGAGTGCCTGAGCAACCCGCTGCACACACTCGACCTGGCCCAGGCCGGCGTCAGCACCATCATCTGGGCCACTGGCTACGGCGTGGACTTCAGCTGGTTGCAGGTCGACACCTTCGACGCCAACGGCAAGCCACAACACCAACGCGGTGTTGCCCGCGAACCCGGTGTGTACTTCCTCGGCCTGCCCTGGCTGTCACGCCGCGGCTCGTCGTTCATCTGGGGCGTGTGGCACGACGCCAAGCACGTCGCCGGGCACATCGCCACGCAACGGACCTACCTGGCCTACCGCGACAGCGAGCAACGTGCCGCGGATGAGCAACATCAACCCACGATCAGCAACGTCAGCACCCTTGGAGCCCACTGATGCCAACCCATACCCGTATCCGCATGTTCAACACCAAGGTCACCTACCCTAATCAGACCCTGGACAACGACCTGTGCCAGGCGGTGCGCGCCGGCAACACCATCTACGTACGCGGCCAGGTGGGTACTGACTTCGAAGGGCGCCTGGTAGGCCTGGGCGACCCTCGGGCACAAGCCGAACAGGCGATGAAAAACGTCAAGCAACTGCTTGAGGAGGCCGGCTCGGACCTGTCGCACATCGTCAAGACCACCACCTACATCACCGACCCGCGCTTCCGCGAGCCGGTGTACAAGGAAGTCGGCAAATGGCTCAAAGGCGTGTTCCCAATCTCCACCGGGCTGGTGGTGGCGGGCCTGGCCCAGGCCGAGTGGTTGATGGAAATCGATGTAATCGCCGTGGTGCCGGATCAGGCCTGACCTGCCGGCACCCCGCTCAGCCAGGCCTGCGTGACTCGCGCAGCTGCCCTTAGCCGCTCTGCCCCGTGCAAATGGGCAGACGGCACCTCGACGCTGAGGCTGACGTCGCGGGGCAAGGCTGCGAGCAACTGCGCCAACGGCAGTTGCCCGTGGCCAGGCAACTGCCTGCCCTCCCGCGCTTCCTGGATGATGCCGCTGTCGGGTGGTGCCTGCAGCGGGGCATCGCACAACTGCACGGCGCGCAAGTAACGCGGGTCGATTCCGGCAAGGTCCGCTACCGCTGCGCCAGCGCGAAACAGGTGCAGGGCATCGACCAGCACGCTGCTGTTGTCCTGCCCCGCCCCTGCCACCACGGTATAAGCCTGGTGCACGTTCGCCACCGGCCGCCAGCGCATGAATTCAAGGTCCACGCGCACGCCATACCCCCCTGCCAGCTCGCACAAGGCCGCGAAATGCTCGGTCAGCCGCGCGACATCGGCATCATCGCCCGACACCGTCAGGCTTACCGCCCCCAGCTCCGCACCTGCCGCCAGTAAAGGCTCGTAATCGGCGACCACCACCTCGGGCGTCAATGACACGAACTCGATATCAGCGACCCGTACGCCCTCACCCGCCATCACCGCCTTGAGCTCTCGCAGCGCCAGGCTGCCCGCCGTTACCGGGTAGGCCAGCGCACCCGGCATCACCGGATGCAGGCGCAGCCCCACCGCGCTGAAGCCGGCACGGCTCGCCTCGCGCACCAGCACGGCTGGCGCCAGGTCCAGTGCCGTCAGGTGAGCGACGCCCAGGCCCCTCAATAGGTCGCCCTCCCGCCACTGAGGTCGAACACGAAGCCGGTGGTGAAACTGCACTCTGGCCCGGCGATCCAGCTCACCATGTTGGCGATTTCCTCGACCTTCAGGAAGCGCCCCATGGGGATCTTGGCCTTGCTCGCTGCGATGTGCTCCGGGGTCATTTCGGCCATCAGCGGCGTTTCGACCATCGCCGGCGCCACGCAGTTGAGCAGCACGCCATCCTGCGCCAGCTCCTTGGCTGCGGCCTTGGTGAAAGCGATCACGCCTGCTTTGGCCGCCGAGTACGCCGAGATGTACTGCACGCCATCCTTGCCCGCCATCGAGGCGACGTTGACGATACGTCCGTAGCCGCGCTCGCGCATGTGCGGGATGGCGGTGCGGCAGCAATAGAACACCCCATTCAGGTCAATGGCGATGACCTTGTCCCAGGCCGCTGGCGGGTATTCCCAGGCGGGTACCACTGGGCCATTGATACCGGCGTTGTTGACCAGGATCTCGACCTGCCCGACGTGTGCAAGCACGTCGGCAAATGCCACTTCCACCGACGCCAGCGATGAAACATCGACAGACTGGCGCAGCACCGGCTCAAAGCCGTTTTCGGCTGTGTCCCAGCCATCGACCGCCAAGTCCCAGATCACCACGTGGGCACCTGCGGCGTGCAGCCGCTGTGCAATCCCCAGGCCGATGCCACGCATGCCGCCGGTGACGATTGCAGTCTGCCCTTGCAGGTATTGGCTCATTGCTTTGCTCCATTTTCGAGGTTAGGGATGTCTGGCAGACGACGCAGGTCGCTCACCATGAACAGGTAACACAGGGCACCGAGGACGGTGATCGACGACACGAAGGCCAAGGCCCAGACGAACGACCCGGTCATCGAAACGATGATGCCGATGGTCAACGGGGTGACGATGCCCGCCGCGTTGGCGAACAGGTTGAACAGGCCACCGCTCAAGCCCAGCAGGCCCTTTGGCGCGATGTCGGAAACGATCATCCAGGCCAGCGCCGACATGCCTTGGGCGAAGTAGGCGATGCAGAGAATGGCGATTACCAGCGCGTCGGACTCGACATAGTTAGCCAGCACGATCACCGACGCGGTGAGCAGGCCGGCAATCACTGGCAGCTTGCGCGCCACGTTCAGGGAGTAGCCGCGGCGCAGCAAGGCATCGGACAACCAGCCACCGACCAGGGTGCCCAGCGAGGCGGCGATGAACGGCAGCACCGCGACCCAGCCAACCTTCAGCCACGGCATGTGCCGCTCGGTGACCAGGTAGGTCGGGAACCAGGTCAGGAAGAACACGTTGGTCGAGTTGCAGGCAAACTGCCCCAGGCAGATGCCCAGCATGTTGCGGTGCTTAAGCAGAGCCGGGATCTGCGACCAACGGAATACCGTGGCTTTCTGGCCACCGTCGACCACGCCACCACCCGCTGCGATGTAGTCGAGTTCGGCCTTGTTCGCCGTGGTGGACTGGTGCGGTTCATGGTACTTGCGCCACCAGACCAGCCCGTAAAGGATGCCCATCAGCCCGACCGCCATCAGCAGAAAACGCCAGCCGTAGGCGTGCAGTACCCAGAACAGCAGCGGCGTAAGAAACGCCAGCCCCGTGTACTCGGCAAAGGTGTAGATGCCAGTCGCCCTGGCCCGCTCACTCTGTGGGAACCAGGTCGCCACCACGCGGCTGTTGGTGGGGAAGCACGGCGCTTCGGTCACCCCCACCAGAAAACGCATGCCCAACAGCGACAGAAAGCCCTGGGCCAACCCTTGCAGGCCGGTGAACAGCGACCACAGCGTCAAGGCCAGCCAGTACGTGAACTTGGTGCCCAGCCGGTCGATGAGGATCCCGCCGGGGATCTGGGCCGCCGCGTAGGTCCAGGAAAACGCCGAGAAGATCACGCCCATCATCGCGGCGTTAAGGCCCAGGTCGGCACTGATGCTAGGCGCCGCTATGCCCATCACGCTGCGGTCGAGGTAGTTGATCATCGTGCCGCCGGAGATCAGCGCCAGGATCATGAAGCGGGTGCGGGTACGTTGTTGCAGGCGTGCAGGCGTGTCGAACGCCCCCACACCGAGGTTCTGTTCAGTGTTCATGACGGTTGCTCTTTTGTTATTGGAATGGCAAAGGGCGGTGCGCTAGGCAAACCCGAACAGACGTCGCGGCGTGTCCCACATGACGGTGCGGCGCAGTTGCGCATCTGGCATCAGTTGCTCGGCCAGTTTCAGCAGCGGCCCGTAGTCCACCCGCGAGCGCTGGCGAATGAACGGCCAATCGGAGCCCCACACGCAGGCCTGTGGGCCAAACGCTTCGAGCAGGGCATGAACGTAGGCACTGCTCTGCGCCTGCAGCGCATCGGCCGAGGCGAACTTCTGCATGCCGGACAGCTTGACGCTGGCCCGGCCGCTCGCGGCCAACCGCAGCAAGGCCTGGAAACCCGGTTGGTGAATACCGGCGCTCACCTCCGGGCGGCCGCAATGGTCGATCAACACGCGCGCCGACGTGCGCTCAAGCAGCCCGCGCAGCGCCAGCAACTGGTCTTCGCACACCTGAATCTGCGCAAACAGGTCAAGCTCGGCGAGCTTGCCGAACAACCCGTCGGCTGCATCCAGGCTCGCCACACCGTACAACGCCGGGTTGAAGGCCACCCCGACCACCCCTTGCGCCTGCAACGTAGCCAGCGCATCCAGGGTGATGTCAGGGCTAACCACCGCCACCCCCTTGAAACGCCCCTGCCCAGTGGCGAGCGCGCTCAGCAGGCAGCTATTGTCGGTGTGGTAGCCACTGTTCGGCCCTACCAGCAAGGCATGCTGCACGCCATAGGCGTCCATCACCCGGTTGAATTGCTCAAGGGTGGCGACCTCCTGCCCGGACGGGGCGTAAGGCGCGTCGGGGTGGTAGGGAAAGCGCGCGGGGTCAAACAAATGGTTATGGCAATCGATCTTGGGTTCATCGAAGATGTTCACGCAACACTCCCGTCAAGCGCCGCTGCGCTTGCCTGCAGATCTTGTTATTGTGCGCCGCGAAGGCGACTCGGCAGGCTTCAAGATACTGCGTGCCCGGCGTCTGCGCTCATACCCAGATGGCGAAGACCATAACCAAAGGTAATGCTTATGCCCCTCGACCATGACGGCCCGGAAGCCCGCAACCTGGTGTTCAAACTGCGGCACATGGAAGTGTTTCGTGCGGTGATGTTGACGGGCTCGATCAGCGCGGCGGCGAAGATGCTCTACGTGTCGCAGCCGGCCGTGAGCAAATTGATCCAGTACATCGAGGGGCGGCTGGCGTACCGCTTGTTCGAGCGCATCAACAACCGCCTGGTGCCGACCCACGAAGCGCAGATTCTGTACCGCGAAGTCGAGCGGGTGTATCAGGCCGCGCTGGAGGTCAATGAATGTGCGTTGTCACTGGGCAGTGGCGGCCACCGTAACCTGCGCATCTCGTGCAGCGCCTCGCTGTCGACCGTGGTCATCCCGATTGCGCTGGCCCAACTCAAGCGTGAGTCACCCTCGCTGAACATCGAGTGGCAGACCTCGTTGATGGGTGAAATGCCGAACCAGATCCTGTCGAAGAAGGTCGACCTGTCGATTGCCGCCTTGCCGGTGATCCACGATCACCTGCATTCACGCGCGTTCATGCGCGGGCGCATGGTGGTGGTGATGCCGCCGGAGCATGCCTTGGCGCGGCATCCGTCACTGGCGCTGGAGCAACTGCAAGGCCATGCCCTGCTGCTGTTCAGGCCCGACATGCCGTTCGGCAAATTGCTGGCCGAACACATCCACCAGCGCGGGCTGCAGTTGGAGTCGCTGTTGTCGTTCACCAATGCCAACGAAGCTGTGGCCTTGGTCAAGCAAGGCATGGGCATTAGCTTGATCGACGAGTTCGTGGCGCAGGACAGCGGCTTGACGGTGGTCCCCCTGGCCGACGAAATCCACTTCGACATCAGTTTCGTCTATTCGCGCTTCGAGCCACCTTCGCACTCGGCGCTGCACCTGATGCAGGTGCTGCATGCGCAGGCCCTGAAGCTGGGGCGGGGGATCGAGGGGTTCGCGTTGCCAACCCCTTGATGAACCGGGGCTGCCCTGCGGCCCATCGCCGGCAAGCCGGCTCCCACAGGTAACTGCGCAGGCTCAGACCTTGCGAAGAACCTGTGGGAGCCGGCTTGCCGGCGATGGGCTGCAAGGCAGCCCCTTGAGTACAATCAGGCGATCGCCGCGTCCACCAACACCTGCGCTTCCTGCACCAGGCGCTGCAGGTGCGCCTCGTCGATAAAGCTTTCGGCGTAGATCTTGTAGATGTCCTCGGTGCCCGACGGCCGTGCGGCAAACCAGCCGTTGGCGGTCATCACTTTCAACCCGCCAATCGCCTGGCCGTTACCCGGCGCATGGCTGAGGATCTGCACGATTGGCTCACCAGCAAGCTCTGTCGATTTGACCTGCTCAGGTGCCAGCTTGCTCAACAACGCCTTCTGCCGAGCATCCGCCTTGGCCTCGACGCGCGTGGCGTACGGCTTGCCCAGTGCTGCGGTCAGGTCGGCATAAGCCTGGCTCGGGTTGCGACCGGTGCGTGCGGTCATCTCGGCGGCCAGCAAGGCCGGGATCAAACCGTCCTTGTCAGTGGCCCAGACCGACCCATCGCGCCGCAGGAACGAAGCCCCCGCGCTCTCCTCGCCACCAAAGCCCAACGACCCGTCGAACAGGCCCTGGGCGAAGAACTTGAAGCCCACCGGCACTTCGAACAATTTACGGCCCAGGCGCTCGGTAACGCGGTCGATCAGGCCACTGGACACCACGGTCTTGCCCACGGCTGCGTCGCTGCGCCATTGCGGGCGGTGGCGGAACAGGTAGTCGATGGCCACGGCCAGGTAGTTGTTCGGCTGCAGCAGGCCATCCGGGGTGACGATGCCGTGGCGGTCGTGGTCCGGGTCGCAGGCAAAGGCCACGTCAAAGCGCTCGCGCAGGCCGATAAGGCCCTGCATGGCGTAGGGCGAGGATGGGTCCATGCGGATCTGGCCGTCCCAGTCGACGGTCATGAAGCGGAAGGTCGGGTCGACCTCGCTGTTGACCACTTCCAGGTTCAGGTTGTAATGCTTGGCAATCGCCGACCAGTAGTTAACCCCGGCGCCGCCCAGCGGGTCGACGCCCAGGCGCAGGTTGGCGCTGCGGATCACGTCGAAGTCAATGACATTGCCCAGGTCTGCCACGTAGTGGCTCACGTAGTCGTGGCGGTGCGTGGTGGCAGCCTGCAGTGCCTGGGCATGGTCCATGCGTTTGACGCCAGCCAGGTTCGCAGCCAGCAGCTCGTTGGCCTTGGCCTCGACCCACTTGGTCACGTCGCTGTCGGCTGGGCCGCCATTGGGCGGGTTGTACTTGAAGCCACCGCTTTGCGGCGGGTTGTGCGACGGCGTGATGACGATGCCATCGGCCAGGCCCTGCTCGCGGCCACGGTTGTAGCACAGGATGGCGTGGGATACCGCTGGGGTCGGCGTGTACTCGTCGTCTTTGGACAGCATCACCTGCACGCCATTGGCCGCCAGCACTTCCAGGGCGCTGGCCGTGGCCGGTGCCGACAGCGCATGGGTGTCGGCGCCAATGAACAGCGGGCCATCAATGCCCTTCTCCTGGCGGTACAGGCAGATGGCCTGGGTAATGGCCAGTACGTGGTACTCGTTGAAACTCAGCTCCAGCGAGGTGCCTCGGTGCCCCGAGGTGCCGAAGGCCACCCGTTGGGCCACCACGCCAGCATCGGGGCGGCCGGTGTAGTAAGCGGTGAGCAGTCGGGGGATATCGACCAGCACGCTGGCCGGAGCCGGCTTGCCTGCCAAAGGACTGAGCGTCATGCAGAAACCTCGAGTTCAACGAATGTTGGTGTTGGAACGTGCAGTGTACTGAGAGTTGCAACGCCGCGCGACGGGCGACGCGATGAAAGCCGCCAGCACCTGGCGATGGTCTAGAGTATTAGCCACCACTCCCCGGCAACGAGGCCCCATGGCTTTTCACCGCCTGACACGTACCCACCCTCGCCTCACGTTCGCCACCCTGGTCGGCATCATCGGCGCCTGGCTGATCCCTGCCGGTGACACGGTCCAGCACATTCTGGTCGGCTGGAACCTCGGCGTCTGGCTCTACCTGCTGCTGGTCCTGTGGCTTACCTGGAGCGCCAACCCGGAAAAGGTCCGCAAAGTTGCCCAGGTCGAGGATGAGAACGCCGGCCTGGTCCTGCTCACCGTCTGCATCGCTGCCATCGCCAGCCTGGCCGCGATCACCTTGCAACTGGTCTCCAGCCGCGGCCTGCAAGGCAGCGCCCTGGCCCTGCACTACCTGTACACCGGGTTGACCGTGGCCGGCTCCTGGCTATTGATCGGCTGCATCTTCAGCCTGCACTACGCCCGGCTGTTCTATACCGGCCAGAACCATGAGCCCCCGCTGCGCTTCGCCGATGGCGAGCGCAACCCGGATTACTGGGACTTTCACTACTTCTCGTTCACTATCAGTGTGGCGGTGCAAACGTCCGATGTCGGCGTCGCTGGCAGGGGGTTACGCCGGGTGGTGCTGGCACATTCAGTGGTAGGGTTCGTGTTCAACACCGCCATTCTGGGGTTCACCATCAACATTGCGGCCGGCCTGCTGGGGTAGCACGCACCGCTCGTCCGAAAACCCTGTGCGGTAAATGCGGCCGTGACCTGCGGCACCCCGCAAGGAAAACGTTTGCCAGGCGAGCTGCCGGTGGATGGCGGCCATAACAGCAATGTGACCTGGGTCAAACCTCCACGATTCCGGCGTATTCCCACCCTGGGCAATGGCGTGGCAGGTGCTATGGTTACATTCCCGGCGGCCGTGCACGCGGCCTCCCGCTCACCGCGTCCAGGTACGGACAAGGAGGCTGGCATGAACAAAATGACGTTCCCGAACGCCTGCCAGGTGATGCGCTGGCATTTCCACCCGCTCGGCTTCGAAGCCAGCATGGATGCACCGCGCAGCATGATCGCGCGCCTGTTCGACCGCGCCACCGGAGAAACCTTGCTGGCCATCGCAGGCATCCCCTGCGCTGCGATCATGGCCGCTGCGGATGTCGAGCGCATCATTGAAGCGGTCGAAGCTGAGATGGACGCCTTCGTACCCGTCTTCGCCCTGCGCGACGCAGGCTAGACTGCCACCTCGGGCGTCTCCCGCATGGCCTGCAATTTGCCCATGAATTGCTCGGCCGGCACCGGTTGCCCGAGCAGATAACCCTGCAGCGAATCGCACCCCAGGCGGGTGAGGAAGTCTTGCTGCTTGTCCGTCTCTACCCCTTCGGCAACGATGCGCAAGCCCAGCGCCTGGCCGAGTGCGACAATCGCCGAGACGATCGCGGCGTCATCGCTGTCCTGCTCCAGGTCACGCACAAACCCCCGGTCGATCTTCAGTTCGTTGGCCGGCAGTCGCTTCAGGTACATGAGGCTGGAATAGCCCGTGCCGAAGTCATCGATGGACAGGTCCACGCCCATGTCGGACAGGCGCTGCAACACTGTCAGGCTGGCATCGGCATCATGCATGGCGGTGGTCTCGGTGATCTCCAGGGTCAGGCAGTTGGCCGGCAGGCCGTTTTCGCGCAGGGCCCGGGCCACGCTGTCGACCAGCCCCGCATGGCAAAACTGGATGGCCGACAGGTTGACTGCCATACGCCACCCCTGGTGGCCCTGGTCCAGCCACTGGCGCATCTGCCGGCAGGCTTCGTCGAGCACCCACTCGCCAATCGGGATGATCAGGCCGGTTTTTTCCGCCAGGCCAATGAAACGGTCAGGCAGCAGCAGGCCCTGCTGTGGGTGTTCCCAGCGCAGCAGCGCTTCGGCACCGATCGGCTGGCAGGCCTGGGCATCGAACTTGGGCTGGTAGTGCAGGCGGAACTGACGCTGTTCCAGGGCCTGGCGCAAGTCCTGCAGTAACTGCAATTGCTGGCGGGCGTTGCTGTTCATCGACACGTCGAAGAAGCTGTAGCCGTTTTTACCGGCGCTTTTGGCGTGGTACATCGCGGCATCGGCATTGCGCAGCAACTCGTGCTGATCCTGGCCATTGCCGGGGTACAGGACGATGCCCAGGCTGGCCGTGAGCTGCAAATCATGCTCGGCGACGCGGAACGGCCGCGACACCAGGTTGACCTGCTTGACCGCCACGTCCATGGCATCGTTGGGCTCCTGCAACTCCACCAGCAACACGAACTCGTCGCCGCCAATGCGCGCCAGCGTGTCCTGGCTGTGCAAATGGCCGCGCAGGCGCGCCGCCACGGCCTTGAGCAGCAAGTCGCCGACGTGGTGACCAAAGGCATCGTTGACCGGTTTGAAGCCATCCAGGTCGATGAACATCAGCGCAAAACAACCGCCCTGCTCCGCCACCTTGGCGATGGCTTGCTCGATGCGGTCGGCCAACAAGGTGCGGTTGGGCAGGTCGGTGAGCGTGTCGTGCAGGGCCAGCTGGGTCAGTTCCTGGTTGGCCAGGGTCAGCGAACGGGCCAGTTCCGCCGTGCGCGCTTCGAGGCGTGCGTCCAGTACCGAGGTCAACAAAGCTACCGCCAGCACTGCCAGGGTGGTGATCAACACCAGGTAGACCAGCCCGTCGCCTTGCAGCCCACTGGCCAGCGCACCACAGAAACTGCCCTCGGGGAAATTGGCTGCGGCCATGCCGGTGTAGTGCATACCGACGATGGCAATCCCCATGATCACTGCTGCCAGGCCACGAATCTGCCGGACGTAAGGGGTGTGCTTGCGCAAGCGGAACGCGATCCACAACGCCGCTGCCGAGGCGCCCACGGCGATCATCAGCGAGGCGCCGAACAGCGTAGGGTCATAGTCGATGCCCGGCAGCATGCGCAGCGCGGCCATGCCGGTGTAGTGCATGCAACTGATGCCCGCGCCCATGATCAACGCGCCAAAGCCCAGCTGCAGCCAGGGCAGGCTCGGCTGGCTTACCAGCCACAAAGCAAAGCCTGACGACAGCACCGCAATCAACAGCGAGAACGCAGTCAGGCCAAGGTCGTAGCCCAGGTCGATGGGCAGGCTGAACGCGAGCATGCCGATGAAGTGCATCGACCACACGCCGACCCCCATGGCCAACGCACCGCCCCCCATCCACAGGTGCACAGCCCTGCCCTTGGCCGTCGCGATACGGCCGGTCAGGTCAAGGGCGGTGTAGGACGCCAGGATCGCCACGCACAGCGAAATCAACACCAGCGAAGAGGAGTAGCTACCGGTCAGCATTGGGAGTTCCAGCGACGGGCCAGGGGGCCCGGAAAAAGCTGACGATTGTACTCAAGCTTTGGCGAAACGCACGGGGTTTTTGCGAATGGGAATGGATCCAAGTGCTGGGATGCCACGGCTGGGCATACGTACCTTGTGCTGCGAAGAGGCCCGTATGCCTGGTAGCGATGTATTAGCCGTTGGGGCCTCTTCGCAGCACAAGGCTGCTCCTACAAGGAAGGGCTAAACCCCTATGTTCAATGCGAAGTTCGTGATCCTCAAGGCCCGCACGTAAGACTCAGCGGCTGCCAAAATCCAGTCATGCGCACATCTTTGTAGGAGCAGCCTTGTGCTGCGAAGAGGCCCGTATGCCTGGCAAAGATGTAGTAGCCGTAAGGGCCTCTTCGCAGCACAAGGCTGCTCCTACAGTGATCGAGGCATGAGTCCACGAAGTGGCGCCTATAGCCCAGCATGAATGGTCGGCCATCACTCCTGTTCGGCAAACGCCTGCTCGGCATCCCAGCCGCCGCCCAGCGCGGCAATCAGTTGCACACTGGCCACCAACCGCCCCTGCAGCAGGTTCAGCACACTGCGCTCGTTGCTCAGCGCGGTGGTCTGCACGTTCACCACATCCAGGTAGCCGATCAGCCCTGCACGGTACTGGTTTTCAGTCAGGCGCAGCGACTCACGCGCCGCGTCCAGGGCCTCCTGGCGCACCACCGCTTCATCGCCGTACACCTTCAGCTGCACCAGGAAGTTCTCCACTTCCTTGAAGCCATCCAGCACGGTCTGGCGGTACTGCGCCACGGTCTGGTCGTACACCGCCACGGTGCGGTCCACCTCGGCGCTGCGCTTGCCCGCATCGAACAAGGTCATGGCCAGCGAAGGCCCTACCGACCAGTAACGGTTCGGCAGTTCGATCCAGTTGCTGAAGCTGCTGCTGGAATACCCGCCACTCATGCTCAGGCTCAGGTCGGGGAAGTAAGCGGCCCGCGATACGCCGATATTGGCATTGGCTGCCATCACATTGCGCTCGGCCGAGGCAATGTCCGGGCGGCGTTCGAGCAACTGCGAGGGCAACGTCACTGGAATTTGCGGCAGCGCCGGGATGGTCTTGCTGTCTGCCAGGGCAAAATTCGCCGGGGCCTTGCCCAGCAACACGGCAATGGCATTTTCGAACTGCGCACGCTGCCAGATCAGGTCGATCAGGTCCGCCTGGGTGCTTTTCAGCTGCGTGCGCGCCTGCGCCACCGCATCCGGGCCAGACACTCCGGCACGATATTGGTTTTCAGTCATGCGCAGCGAGCGTTCGTAGGTAGCCACGGTCGCTTCCAACAGGCGCTTCTGCTCGTCGATCACACGCAGCTGCAGGTAGTTCTGCACCAGCTCCGACTGCTGGCTCAGGCGGATCGAGGCAAGGTCGGCGAAGCTGGCTTCGGCACTGGCTTCGTTAGCGTTCAACGTCTCACGCAGCTTGCCCCACAGGTCGATCTCCCAGCTCACGCCGAGCTGGGTGTTGTAGGTGTTACGGATGCCGCTGCTGTTGTTCGACAGGCTGGAACTCGAGCTGCCAGTACCCTGGGCAGAGCGGTTCTTGCTGGCGCTCAGGTCCAGGCTGGGGAACAGCGCGGCGCGGCTGCTGCGCACCAGGGCCTGGGCCTGACGGTACTGGGCCTCCGACTGCGCAACCGTCTGGTTGCTGCGGTTAAGCTCTTCGACCAGCGCATTGAGCCCGGCATCGCCGTAGACTTCCCACCAGGCGCCACGGGCGATCGCGTCCGAGGGCTTGGCCTGGGTCCAGCCCTCGGCCTGCTTGTACTGCGCCGGGGTGCTCAGCTCGGGGCGGTGGTAGTCCGGGCTCAGGGTACAGGCACTGAGCAGCGCCACGCACAGACTGGCGCCGAGCAGACGCGAGCCACGCCCCAGGGTCAATGACTGCAGGGCACGGTGAAGCGGTGTCTGGGCAAAATTCATAGCGGGGTTTCCAGAGCGGCGTCGGTGCGCACGCCGCGCCAATGGTTGAAACGGTGACGCAGGCGGTCGAGGTACAGGTAGACCACCGGCGTCGTATAAAGGGTGAGGATCTGGCTGAAGACCAGGCCGCCGATGATGGTCAAGCCCAAAGGCTGGCGCATTTCCGCCCCCTCGGCACGGCTCACCAGCAACGGCAAGGCGCCGAGGATGGCCGCCAGGGTGGTCATCAGGATCGGCCGCAGGCGCAGCAGGCAGGCGCGGCGGATCGATTCCTCCGGCGACAGGCCTTGTTGGCGCTCCAGCTGCAGGGCCAGGTCGATCATCAGGATCGCATTCTTTTTCACCACACCAATCAGCAGGAACAGGCCCAGCAGCGAGATCAGGCTGAACTCGCCTCCGGTGACGTAGAGCGCCAGCAAGGCACCGACGCCGGCCGAAGGCAGGGTCGACAGAATGGTCAGCGGGTGAATGTAGCTTTCATACAGAATGCCCAGCACCAGGTACACCAGCACCAGCGCGCCAAGAATCATGAAGGGCTGGCCTTCCTGGGTCTTGGCAAAGGCGTCGGCGGTGCCACCGAGTTTGGCGATGACTTCCTCGGGCAGGCCAAGCTTGGCCACCGCCCGCTCCACTGCAGCCATGGCTTGGTCGGGGCTGTAGCCTTCGGCGACGTCGAAGGCGATGTCTTCGGAAGCGAACTGCCCTTCGTGGCTGACTCGGTCATTGGCCAAGCTGTTTTCGTAGTGGGCGATGGTCGACAACGGCACGCGGGCACCGTCGCTGGTGATCACCTGCACCTGTTCCAGCGTGCTCGGGTCCCAGGCGTATTTCGGGTTGATTTCCAGCACCACCTGGTACTGGTTGAGGCTGTCGTAGATGGTCGAGATCTGCCGCTGGCTGTAGGCGTTGTTGAGCACGGTGGTCACCATGTCCATGTCGATGCCCAGGCGCTTGGCCTGATCACGGTCGACCACCAGGGTAACCTGCGGAGTACCCGCGCCATCACGGGCGTCGATGGCGGTCAGTTCGGGCAATGCGCGCACCGCCGCGACCACTTTCGGGAACCACTCGCGAAGGGCCGCCAGGTCGCCACTCTGCAAGGTATAGAGGTACTGCGACGACGTCTGGTCACGCCCACCGCCACCTAACTGCAGGTCCTGGTCGGCCATCAGGAACAGCCGCCCGCCGGGCACCTTGGGCATCTCTTTGCGCAGGCGCTCGATCACCTTCTGGGCATCCATCTTGCGTTCGCTGATCGGCTTCAGGCGCACAATCACCATCGCATTGTTGGTGCCACTGTTGCCGCCGATGAAGCCAGCAACACTCTGCACCGCAGGGTCGGCCAGCAAGGCGCGGCGGTAGGTTTCCATCTTCGGCTGCATCACGCTGAACGACAGGCCATCGTCACCACGGATAAAGCCAATCAATTGGCCGGTGTCCTGCTGCGGCATCAGCGTCTTGGGCACCACCACATACAACGCGATGTTGATACCGATGGTGGCCAGCAGGCTCAGCAAGGTCAGGCGCTTGTGCCGTAGCACCCAGCCGAGGCTGCGGTCATAGCCGTTGACCATGCGCTGATGAACCTTGTCGCTCCAGCGCTGCAGGCGGCTCTGTTCGGCCTGGTGCGGTTTCAGCCAACGGGCGCAGAGCATCGGCGTGAGGGTCAGCGAGACCACCAGCGAGACAATGATTGCAGCCGCCAGGGTGATGGAAAACTCCTGGAACAGGCTACGTACGATACCCCCCATGAACAGAATGGAGACGAACACCGCCACCAACGAAACGTTCATCGACAGCAGCGTGAAGCCCACTTCCTTGGCACCGAGGAACGCCGCACGCATCGGCGGCTGGCCGTCCTCAATGTGCCGGGAGATGTTCTCCAGCACCACAATGGCGTCGTCCACCACCAGGCCCGTGGCCAGGATCAGCGCCATCAGCGACAGGTTGTTGAGGGAGAAACCGCACAAATACATGACTGCGAACGTGCCTACCAGCGACACCGGCACTGCCAGGCTCGGGATCAACGAGGCACGCAGGCTGCCGAGGAACAGGTAAACCACCAAAATTACCAGCCCTACCGCGATCAGCAGCGTGTGCTCGGCCTCCTTGAGGGTGGCCTTGATCACCAGCGAGCGGTCCATGGCCACGTTCAGCTGCACGCTGGCTGGCAACAACGACTGCAACGCCGGCAACTGCGACTTGATCTGGTCGACCGTCTGGATGATGTTGGCGCCGGTCTGCCGGTTGACCACCAGCAACACCGCGCTCTGGTCGTTGAAGAAGCCGCTGTTGTAGCGGTTTTCAACGCTGTCTGTGAGGGTGGCTACGTCGGACAGGCGCAGGATGGTGCCGTTCTGCTGGCGTATCACTACCGGCTCGTAGTCCTTCGCCGTTTCCAACTGGTCATTCGCCCGCACCTCCCAACTGCGTTCGGCATCCTCGACGAAGCCCATGGGCCGCCGTTGGTTGGCGTTGGACACGGCGGTACGCACCTCGTCCAGCGACAGGCCGTACTGGTTGAGCAACTGCGGCTCCACCGAGATGCGCACGGCGGGCAGCGAACTGCCGCCGATCTGCACCTCCCCTACCCCGGATACCTGGGCCAGGCTCTGGGACAGGATGGTGTCAGCCAAATCGTACAACTGGCCTTTCTTCAGCACGTCAGAGGTCAACGACAGCACCATGATCGGTGCCTGCGAGGGGTTGATCTTCTTGTACGTCGGCATGCTGCGCATGCCACTGGGCAGCAGGTTACGGGTGGCGTTGATCGCCGCCTGCACCTCACGCGCCGCACCGTCGATGTCACGGCCCATTTCGAAGCCGATGACCACCCGCGTCGAGCCCTGGTTAGAGCTACTGGTCAGCGTAGTGACGCCCGCGATACTGCCCAGCTTGCGTTCCAAAGGCGTGGCCACCGTGGCGGCCATCACCTCAGGGCTGGCGCCGGACAGGTTGGCCTGCACCACGATCACCGGGAAGTCCATCTGCGGCAGCGGCGCAACCGGCAACAGGCCGAAGCTGACGCCGCCCAGCAACATGATCGCCAGGCTCAGCAGCATCGTCGCCACCGGGCGACGAATAAACGGTCCGGACAGGTTCATGCCTCAGCCTGCTTGGCATCAGTGGCCGGGCGCCAGCGACGGGCCAGGCGGTCGAAGTACAGGTAGATGACCGGCGTGGTGAACAGTGTCAGCACCTGGCTGACCAACAGCCCGCCCACCATCACCAGGCCCAGCGGCTGGCGCAGCTCAGCACCGGACCCGGTCGCCAGCATCAGCGGCACGGCGCCGAACAGCGCGGCCAACGTCGTCATCAGAATCGGCCGGAAACGCAGCAATGCGGCCTGGTAGATGGCGTCCTGCGGGCTCATGCCCTGGTTGCGCTCGGCTTCAAGGGCAAAGTCGATCATCATGATCGCGTTTTTCTTGACGATGCCGATCAGCAGGATGATGCCGATGATGGCGATCATCCCCAGGTCGTTGCCACTGATGAGCAGCGCCAGCAAGGCCCCCACCGCCGCCGAGGGCAAGGTCGAAAGAATGGTCACCGGGTGGATGTAGCTCTCGTAGAGCACACCCAGCACGATGTACATGGTCACCACGGCGGCGAGAATCAGCAGCAAGGTGCTCGACAGCGAGGCCTGGAAGGCTTCTGCAGCGCCCTGGAAGCGGGTCTGCACGCCGATCGGCATGCCGATGTCCTGCTGCACCTGCTCGATCACCTTGACCGCCTCGCCCAGCGACGCGCCATGGGCCAGGTTGAACGACATCATCACCGCCGGGAACTGGCCGATGTGCGAGATCGCCAACTGCGCCTGGCGCTGCTCGATACGGGCCAACGCCGACAGCCGCACCTGGCCGCCATCGGTGGCCTTGACGTGGATCGACTCCAAGGCCTGCGGGCCGATGCTGGCGGCGGCTTGCGACTGCAGCACCACGCGGTACTGGCTGGCCTGGGTGTAGATGGTCGAGATCTGCCGTTGGCCAAAGGCGTCGTACAAGGCGTTGGTGATCTGCGAAACCGAGATGCCCAGGCGGCTGGCCATGTCGCGGTCGATCACCAGGTACACCTGCAGGCCCTTGTCCTGCAGGTCGCTGGCCACATCGGCAAGCTCTGGGCGCTGTTGCAGCGCCTGCACCAGCTTGCCGCTCCACTGCGCCAGCAGGTCGGCGTCAGGTGACGACAGGCTGAACTGGTACTGGGTGCGGCTGACCCGGTCCTCGATACTCAAGTCCTGCACCGGTTGCATGAACAGGCGGATACCCACCAGCTTGTCGAGCTGCGGCTGCAGGCGGCTGATGACCTCGCCAGCGGTCACATCCCGCTCGCCGTGCGGCTTGAGGTTGATCAGCAGGCGCCCGCTGTTGAGCGTGGCATTGTCGCCATCCACGCCGATGTAGGACGACAGGCTCTGCACCGCCGGGTCCTGCAGGATCACCTTGCTCAGCGACTGCTGGCGTTCGCTCATGGCGGCGAACGAAGTCGACTGTGGCGCCTCGGAAATACCCTGGATGACGCCGGTATCCTGCACCGGGAAGAAGCCCTTGGGCACGGCGATGTACAGGACCACGGTGAGCCCCAGGCTGGCCACGGCCACCAGCAGGGTCAGCGGCTGGTGTTTGAGCACCCACTGCAGGCCACGGCCGTAGTGTTCGATGAGCCAGTCGATCCAGGCGCCGCTGGCGCGGTAGAAACGGCCCTGCTCTTCTTCCTTGGGCTCACGCTTGAGCAGCCGCGCGCACATCATGGGCGTGAGGGTCAACGACACGACCAGGGAAATCAGAATCGCCACCGCCAGGGTGATGGCGAACTCGCGGAACAGGCGGCCGACCACGTCGGCCATGAACAGCAGCGGAATCAGGACCGCGATCAGCGAGAAGGTCAGCGATATTAGGGTGAAGCCAATCTGCCGGGCGCCCTTGAGCGCGGCCTGCATCGGCGTTTCGCCTTCTTCGATGTGGCGGGAGATGTTCTCCAGCATGACGATGGCGTCATCCACCACGAAGCCGGTGGCAATAGTCAGAGCCATCAGGGTCAGGTTATTGACCGAGAACCCGGCCAGGTACATCACGCCAAAGGTGCCGATCAACGACAGCGGTACGGCGATCGAGGGGATGATGGTGGCGCTGAAACGGCGCAGGAACACAAAGGTGACCATGACCACCAGGACGATGGCGATCAGCAGCTCGTGCTGCACGTCCTTGACCGCGGCGCGGATGGTCTGGGTGCGGTCGGTCAGTACCGACACGTCCAGGCCGGCAGGCAGGTTATCGGTGATCGAGGGGAGCAGTTCCTTGATCCGGTCGACCACCTCGATGACGTTGGCGCCCGGCTGGCGCTGGATATTCAGCAACACCGCCTGGTTTTCGTTGGCCCAGGCCGCGAGGCGCTCGTTTTCGGCACCGTCGACGATCTCGGCGACGTCCTTCAGGCGCAGCGGCGCGCCATTGTTATAGGACAGGATCAGGTTGGCGTATTCCGCGGGGGAACGCAGTTGATCGTTGGCATCAAGCATCGACACCCGGGTCGGGCCATCGAAGTTACCCTTGGGCTGGTTGACGTTGGACGCCCCGATCAGCGTTCGCACGTCCTCGAGGTTGAGGCCGTTGGCGGCCAATGCATCGACGTTGACCTTGATACGTACCGCCTGGCGCTGGCCGCCAGCGATGCTGACCATGCCCACGCCACTGATCTGGGCAAGCTTCTGGGCCACACGGGTGTCGACCAGGTCGTTGAGCTTGGGCAGCGGCATGGTCTTGGAGGAGATGGCCAGGGTCAGCACTGGCGTGTCGGCTGGGTTGACCTTGTTGTAGACCGGTGGCGCCGGCAAGTCGCTGGGCAGCAAGTTGCTGGCAGCGTTGATCGCGGCCTGCACTTGTTGCTCGGCAACATCCATGTTCATGTCGAGGCTGAAACGCAACGTCAGCACCGACGCCCCGCCGGAGCTGGTCGAGGCCATCTGGGTCAGCCCCGGCATCTGCCCGAACTGGCGTTCCAGCGGCGCGGTGACCGCACTGGTCATGACTTGCGGGCTGGCCCCTGGGTACAGGGTCATGACCCGGATGGTCGGGTAGTCGACCTGCGGCAGCGCCGAGACCGGCAGCAGCTTGTAGGCAATCAGGCCGGCCAGGACGATGGCCAGCATGCTCAGCGTGGTGGCGACCGGGCGCAGGATGAACAGGCGCGAGAGGTTCATGCGCCCGCCTTGCCTGCTTCACCGGCTTGGGCCGAGCCCTTGGCGTCCTGGCCCTGCAGGTGCTGGCCTGGGGTGGTTGGCACCTGCGAGCTGTCTTCGACCACCTCTACCTTGGTGCCTTCACGCAGGCGGTCGGTGCCTTCCAGCACCAGGCGATCGCCGGCAGCCAGGCCTTCGACAATCACGCTGTTCTCGCCATCGCTGGCGCCAACCTTGAGCTTGCGGATATTGACGGTGTTCTGGGCGTTGACCACATAGGCAAAGGTGCCATCGTTGCCAAACTGGATAGCCGCGGCCGGGGCCAGCACCACCTGTTTGAGGGTGTCGGCCAGCAGGCGCACATTGACGAACTGGTTGGGGAACAGCGCCAGGTCCTTGTTCTCGAAGCGGCCCTTGAACTTGAGGGTGCCGGTGGTGGTGTCGATCTGGTTGTCGATACTGCCCAGTACCCCGGTGGACTGCAGCTTGCTGTCGCTGCGGTCCCACGCCTCGACCGGCAGGCTGGCGCCGCTGCGGTAGCGTTCCAGCACGGTGCTCAGTTCGGTTTCTGGCAGGGTGAACGCGACGTTGATTGGCTCGGTTTGGGTGATGACCACCAGCGCGGTAGCGTCGTTGGCAGCCACCAGGTTGCCCAGGTCGAGCTGGCGCAGGCCTACCCGGCCATTGATCGGCGAGCGGATCTGGGTGAAATCGAGGTTCAGGCGCGCATCGCTGACCTGTGCCTGGTTGGTCTTGACCAGGCCCTGGAATTGCGCGACCTGGGCTTCTGCGGTGTCGAGGGTCTGCTTGGCGATGCTGTCCTCGGCATACAGGCCTTTATAGCGCGCCAGGTCGACCTGGGCGTTTTTCAGCTGTGCCTGGTTCTGCGCCAGCGTGCCTTCGGCCTGCTGCAAGGCGATGCGGTAGCTGCGAGGGTCGATCTCGGCCAGCAGTTCACCAGCCTTGACCTGTTGGCCTTCCTTGAAGTGGATCTTGACCAGCTCACCGGCCACACGGCTGCGCACGTTCACGGTATTGGTCGCGGTGACCGTGCCAAGCGCCTTGTAGTACAGCGGGAAATCGCCCACCCGAACCGGCTCGACACGCACCGGCACAGGGTCGCTGGAGGCCCCGAAACCTGGGCGCCCGCCTTTGCCCATGCGCCCGCTGCTGGCTTCTTTATGTGCAGGCGATGCGGGCCACAGCCACCAGGCCAGCAAGGCCACCAGCAGCAGGATCAGCAGGCCGACGAGCCAGCGACGGGGGGAACGGGAATTAGACGCTTGCATGGGTTGAACGAACCTTGTTCGGAGTGACGACTTGGGAGGGTTGAACGATAAGCACTGGCATCGTTTTAGCAAAGGCCCTTTACCAGAGGTTTACCTTTGCCTGACGTTGCCAAAACACTGAACTTTAAACGAAAACGGCCCGGAAATCGTTCCGGGCCGTTACAGGGTGTTGCTTGGAGCGGTGGGCGGGGCTGGAGTTCCGTTGCCTCTGCCGGCCTCTTCGCGGGTAAACCCGCTCCCACAGGATTACCACTGTTTCTAAGACCAGTGGCCATCCTGTGGGAGCGGGTTTACCCGCGAAAGGGCCGGAACAGGTAAACCCACCGGCCCGACCTGCCTTTATTTCAGAACAGCCAGCGCAGCCTCGTAGTTCGGCTCGTCAGCGATTTCACCGACCAGCTCCCACAGGATGACCACTGTTTCTAAGACCAGTGGCCATCCTGTGGGAGCGGGTTTACCCGCGAAAGGGCCGGAACAGGTAAACCCACCGGCCCGACCTGCCTTTATTTCAGAACAGCCAGCGCAGCCTCGTAGTTCGGCTCGTCAGCGATTTCACCGACCAGCTCGCTGTGCAGCACGTTGTCGTTTTCGTCCAGCACGACCACTGCACGTGCAGCCAGGCCAGCCAGCGGGCCGTCGGCGATGGCCACACCGTAGTTTTCGAGGAACTCGGCGCCACGCAGGGTCGACAGGTTCTTCACGTTCTCCAGGCCTTCGGCACCGCAGAAGCGCGCCTGGGCGAATGGCAGGTCGGCGGAGATGCACAGCACCACGGTGTTGGCTACATCGTTGGCCTGGGCATTGAACTTGCGCACCGACGTGGCACAGGTTGGGGTGTCGACGCTCGGGAAGATGTTCAGCACCTTGCGCTTGCCGGCGTAGTCCTGCAGCGACTTGTCAGCCAGGCCTTCACCCACCAGCGAGAAGGCTGGCGCCTGAGCACCGGCTTGCGGCAGGTTGCCTTTGACCTGAACCGGGTTGCCTTTGAGAGTCACTTGAGCCATGGACGAAATCCTTATGCGGGGTTTGAAAAGGACACCGAGTTAAGCATGAAGGCGGCCGGGTGCCTATGGGTGAAGCAAAAATTGTTTTATTGCCAGACAATTCTTGTGGACAAAAAAATGCCCAGGTCGCAACAGGCGACCTGGGCATTGCTTGTCACGGGCGGTGTATCAGCTCAGCAAGCCGTAAACCACCGACGTCAGCGCAACCACGCCAACCGCGACCACGAACACGTTGGACATCGCCCCACTGTACTTGCGCATCGAAGGCACGCGGCGAATGGCGTACATCGGCATCAGGAACAGCAGCACCGCGATGATCGGGCCGCCCAGCGATTCGATCATGCCCAGAATGCTTGGGTTGAGGGTGGCGACGATCCAGCACACCACCAGCATCAGCGCAGCGACCACGCGGTCCAGGGCTTTGGCGCCCGGGCGCGCGCCGGTTTTGGCAATGATGCCTTTCAGGCCTTCACTGGCACCGATGTAGTGGCCCAGGAACGACTTGGCGATAGCAATGAAGGCAATCAGCGGTGCGGCAAACTCAATGGTCGGGTTGCTGAAGTGGTTGGCCAGGTACGACAGGATCGACAGGTTCTGTGCCTTGGCTTCAGCCAGCTGGGCGCTGCTGAGAGTCAGCACGCAGCTGAAGACGAAGAACAGCACCATGGCCACCATCAGCAGGTGGGCGCGGGCGAGGATCTGGCCGCTGCGCTCATCGGCATGCTCGCCGTAACGGCGCTTCTGGTCGACCGCGAACGCCGAGATGATTGGCGAGTGGTTGAACGAGAACACCATCACCGGAATCGCCAGCCACACGGTGTGCAGGAAGGCCGAGCCCGACGGCAGCTGGGTGGCGCTGTCGAGAATACCACCGGTCCAGTGCGGTACCAGGTACAGGCCCAGCAGCGCCAGGGCCACGATGAACGGGTAGACCAGCAGGCTCATGACCTTGACCGTGGCCTGCTCACCGCAGCGCACAATGGCCAGCAGGCCCAGGATCAGCACGAACGACAAGATCGCCCGCGGCGGCGGCGTCATGTGCAGCTGGTGCTCCATGAAGCTGGTGACGGTGTTGGTCAGCGCCACGCTATAGATAAGCAGGATCGGGAAGATGGCGAAGAAGTACAGCACGGTGATCAATGCACCGGCGGTAATGCCGAAATGCTCCTCGACCACTTCGGTGATGTCCCCGCCCTTGCGCCCGGAGAGGACGAAACGGGTCAGGCCACGGTGGGCGAAGTAAGTCATCGGGAAGGCCAGCACGGCCAGGATGATCAGCGGCCAGAAGCCACCGAGGCCAGCATTGATGGGCAGGAATAAAGTACCTGCGCCGATGGCGGTGCCGAACAGGCCCAGCATCCAGGTGGTGTCTTGACGTGCCCAGTTGCCCAAGGCTGCCGGGGTCGATTCTTCATAGCGCCGTTCGACGCTTGGGGCCTGCTCATTCATTCCGGGTGTAGCTCCACTCGCAAGACTGCAACAGGGCTGGGAATGGCGAACCAGACGCTTCGCGCTCCCCAACCAAAAAAGAGGGGCGCGATTGTGCACTGAAAGTGGGCGGTTGCGAAGCCCCGTCCGAGGGACGGTTGCACTTGTCATGACAACTGGGTGAAACCGGGGGCCGCTTCGCGCCCCATTCGCGGCGCAAGGCCGCTCCTACAGCTGTTGCGCGAAGCGGCCCCTATCACATCACTTCTGAACGGCGGCGAACGCCTCGGCAACCCGTTGCAGGTTGGCCGGACGCAGGCCGGACATGCATACCCGGCCGCTGTCGATCAGGTAAACGCCGAACTCGTCACGCAGGCGACGCACCTGCTCAACGCTGAAACCGGTGTAGCTGAACATGCCGCGTTGACGCAGGAAGAACTGGAAGTCCTGGCCTGGCAGCAGCGTGGCCAGCGCATCGACCAACGCCTGACGCATGTCCAGGATGCGTTGACGCATCACTTCGACTTCTGCCGCCCATTGGGCATTGAGCGCGGCATCGCCCAGTACGCCGGCGACCAGTTGGGCACCGAAGTTGGGTGGGCTGGAGTAGTTGCGGCGCACGGTAGCCTTGAGCTGGCCGAGCACGCTCTGCGCGGTGGCGTCATCGTCGCAGACCACCGACAGGCCCCCAACCCGCTCGCCGTACAGCGAGAAGATCTTCGAGAACGAGTTGCTGACCAGGCACGGTACGCCGGCACGGGCCATTTCGCGGATGGCGTAGGCGTCTTCCACCAGGCCTTCACCAAAGCCTTGGTAGGCGATGTCGAGGAACGGGATCAACTGACGCGCCTTGACCACTTCCACCACCTGCTGCCACTGGTTCTGGTCCAGGTCGGCGCCGGTCGGGTTGTGGCAGCACGGGTGCAGCAGCACGACGCTGTTGGCCGGCAGGGTCTGCAGGGTTGCCAACATGCCGTCGAAGTCGACGCCACGGCTGACCTGGTCGAAGTACGGGTAGGTATTCACCTTGAACCCGGCACCTTCGAAGATGGCGCGGTGGTTGTCCCAAGTCGGGTTGCTGACCCAGACTTCGGACTGCGGGAAGTAGCGCTTGAGGAAGTCGGCACCCACTTTCAGTGCGCCAGAACCACCCACGGTCTGCACGGTGGCCACGCGGCCGCCGGTCACGGCCGGGTGATCGGCACCGAACAGCAGTGCCTGGATGGCTTGGCGGTAGCTGGCCAGGCCTTCCATCGGCAGGTACAGCGACGCTTCGTGAGCAACGCCTGCGATGCGTTTTTCGACGGCATCCACCGCCGCCAGTTGTGGCACCACGCCGGCTTCATCGTAGTACAGGCCGATACTCAGGTTGACCTTGTCGGCGCGGGGATCGGCCTTGAAGGTTTCCATCAGCGAGAGGATCGGGTCGCCGGCATAGGCATCGACATGTTTGAACACAGCGTGCAGCTCCTTGGATCAGGACAGTTCGGAATGGCTGCCCTGAGGATACCCGGAGTCGCGGTGGAGGAACATCACCGATTGTGCAGGTTGTCTATGCAAGATTGCACAGCCCTAGATTCGTGCTGCCTGTAACGGCCCTTTCGCGTGTAAACCCGCTCCCACAACGCCAAACCTGTGGGAGCGGGTTTACCCGCGAAGAGGCCGGTTCAGGCAACTAATGCCTTGAGGCCCTGCAGTTCCTGCTCGGTCAATGCCACGCCCTCTTCCTCGGCCACCTCGCGCTCGCGGTAACGCCGCTCCCCGGGCATCCGCGTCAGGCCCACGGCCTGCATCTGCTCCACCAGCTCGCGGCTGCGCTGGGCAAACCGCTCGCCTTCGGCCTTGCTCGGGTCGATGACGATGATCAACTGCCCGGTCCAGGGCGTCTTGGCCCCAGGGTGCCCGGACCAGTCGAACTCCCAAGAGAAGTTCCCGCCCGTCAGCGCCGCCGCCAGCAGCTCGACCATCATCGACAACGCCGACCCCTTGTGCCCGCCAAACGGCAGCAAGGCCCCGCCTTCGAGAATGGCCTTGGGGTCGGTGGTCGGCTGGCCGTTGGCATCTACGCCCATGCCCTCGGGCAACTGCTGGCCGGCCCGTGCAGCGATCTGCACATCGCCATGGGCCATGGCGCTGGTGGCCATGTCAAAGACGATCGGATCATGTTCGGCACACGGCGCGGCAAAGGCGATGGGGTTGGTGCCAAACAGCGGTTTGCGTGCACCATGCGGCACCACGCAGGTCATGCTGTTGACCACACTCAGGGCCACCAGGCCCTCTTCGGCGAACGGCTCTACATCCGGCCACAGCGCCGCGAAGTGGTGCGAGTTGTGGATCGCCAGCACTGCGATGCCGGCATTGCGTGCCTTGGCTACCAACAGCTCACGGGCCGCCGCCAGCGCTGGCTGAGCAAATCCGCCCGCTGCATCGACACTCACATAGCCAGCCGCCACGTCGCTGACCTTCGGCCTGGCCTGGCCATCGACCCAGCCACTGGCCAAGGTCGAGACATAGCCCGGAATACGGAACACACCATGGCTGTGAGCGCCATCGCGCTGGGCGCTAGCGCAGTTGTGGGCCAGCACCTGGGCCACGGTTTCGCTGCAGCCATGACGCTGGAGGATTGCCTGCAACAGGTTCTGCAGCTCGGTAAAAGGCACACGCACGGCAGTGCCAGTGGAAGGTGCGGACATCTGAAGCTCCTTGTTGGAATTAGAGTGGCTACAGCGTTGCAACGACAAAAACTTTCCTGCATGTGACAGCTATCTGTCAAATATTGACTTGATGACAGAAAACATTCATTTTCTATCGCAAGCCTCACCCCCGGAGAAACAGCATGAGCCAACCGATCAAGCAACGCCTGGAAAACAGCCTGCAAGGGGCTGCCGCCTCAGGCCGCACGATCGCCAGCTACATGCTTGCCAACCTGCACGAACTGCCCTTTCAGACCTCGGCCAGCATCGCTGCCAAGCTGGGTGTCAGCGAATCCAGTGTTGGCCGTTTCTGCCGCTCGTTAGGTTATGCCCACCTCAAGGCGCTCAAGCAAGACCTGCAGAACGACCTGGGCGATGGCCCGTGGCTGGTCGGTGACCGCTTGCAAGACTACCGCCAGAACCATGATGCCAGCGACAACGCCGGCAGCCTGGAGCTGGAAATCGCCGCCCTGGTGCGTGTGCACGAGTACCGCCAGAGCGAGCCCTGGCACCGCGTGGCACAGCGCCTGGCAAGCAAACCACGGGTGTTCATCGCCGGCTTTCAGACCGAGCGCGGCGTCGCCATGTGCATGAGCCACCTGCTGCAGTACCTGCGCGACGGCGTGCAACTGGTCGACCTCAGCGCCGGGCACTTCGGTGAGGTGCTGTTGGGCCGCGCCGAAGACAGCGCACTGGTGGTGTTCGAGGCGCGTCGTTATTCCCGCCACGCCCTGCAGCTGTGCCAGAAGGCGCGCGAGGCTGGCATTGCGGTCACCCTGGTGACCGATACCTTCTGTGACTGGGCCGATGCCAACGCTGACGAGGTGTTCCGCATCCCCACCGAATTCAACCTGTTCTGGGAATCCACCGCGACCATGCTGTCGTGGGTGCACCTGATGGTCAACGAGGTCTGCAAGAAGCTCGGGCCGGATGTTGAAAAACGCTTGGAAGCGACTGCCGCTCTACATAACGAATTCGTCGGCTACACCTCGTGGCCGGCGGGAAAACAACAATAGCAAGAGTGCAAGAGGTGCGAGATGAACAAGACCATGGCTATGGTAGGTGCGTGTGCCCTGCTGCTGGCGGGCGCCGCCAGTGCTGAAACCCTGCGTTTCGCCACCGAAGGTGCCTACCCGCCCTTCAACTATGTCGACGCCGATAACCAGCTGCACGGCTTCGACATCGACATCACCCACGCCCTGTGCGAACAGATGAAAGTCGAATGCACCCTGGTCGCCCAGGATTGGGAAGGCATCATCCCGGCCCTGATGGCGCGCAAGTACGACGCCGTGGTCGCGTCGATGATCGATACCGAAGAGCGCCGCAAGAAAATCGCCTTCACCGATCATTACTACCGTACCCCGCTGACTGTGGCTGTGGCCAAGGACAGCAAGATCACCGATGCCCAGAACAACTTCGTCGGCTACACCGTGGGCGCCCAATCCTCGTCTACCCAAGCCATCTATGCCGAAGACGTCTACGGCAAGGCCGGTGCCGACGTGAAACTCTACCCGACCATGGATGAAGCCAACGCCGACCTGGCCGCAGGCCGCCTGGATGGCGTGATCGCCGACAAGTTCCCCCTGCACGAGTGGATGACCAAGAACGGCCAGGACTGCTGCAAGATCCTCGGCGACGTGGCCGACACCAAGGCCGACGCGGCCATCGCCGTGCGCAAGGATGACGAGGCGCTGCGCCAACGCCTGAATACCGCACTGCAACAGATCGTTGCCAACGGTACCTACCAGAAGATCGCCAGCAAGTATTTCGCCTTCGATATCTACAACTGATCTTCAGGAAACGACGCAATCCTGTAGGAGCAGCCTTGTGCTGCGAAAGGGCTGCAAAGCGGCCCCCTGCAATCTGTGCCGCGGCATACACCCTGGGGCTGCTCCGCAGCCCTTTCGCGACACAAGGCCGCTCCTACCAAAAGAACGCGTTGCCCACCTTAGGGGTTTGTCATGCTCGATCAATTGTCCTTGCTGTCCTTCGCCAGCGGTGGCTGGGGCCAGGCGTTGCTGGCCGGCGCCTTGGTCACCGTTTCGCTGGCCCTCGCCTGCCTGCCCATCGGCCTGCCGCTGGGCCTGGCCGTAGCGTTTGCCGCACGTTCGCGCAAACGCCTGCCACGGGCCTGGGCCACGACCTTTTCTACCGTGTTCCGCGGCCTGCCCGAACTGCTGACGCTGCTGATCATCTATTACGGCTGCCAGATCGCCGCGCAAAAAGTGTTGGCCGCCCTCGGCTATCAAGGCGAATTCCTCATCAACACGTTCCTGGCCGCCATGATCGCCTTCAGCCTGGTGTTTGCCGCATTCTCCAGCGAAATCTGGCTGGCGGCCTTCAAGACCCTGCCCAAAGGGCAACTTGAAGCGTGCTCGGCACTGGGCCTGAGCAAGCGCACAGGCTTCTTCAAGGTGGTGCTGCCACAACTGACGCGCATCGCCCTGCCCGGCCTGTCCAACAACTGGTTGTCGCTGCTCAAGGACACCTCGCTGGTGTCGACCATCTCGCTGGTCGACCTGATGCGCCAGACCAACCTGGCCGTCAGCGTGACCAAAGAGCCGATGTTCTTCTATGGCGTTGCCTGCCTGGGTTACCTGCTGTTCTCGGCGGTCTCGGGACGGGTCTTTGCCTTCATCGAACGGCGCAGCAGCCGTCACCTGCAAGGAGCCCGGGCATGAATATCGAACAATGGCTGGCAGTCGTCCTCGACCCGGACCTGCTGGAACGCTACGGCCCGCGCTTCGTCGATGGGCTGCTGGTGACAGCCAAGCTGGTGGCGATTTCATTCACCCTGGGCGCCGTACTCGGCCTGCTGCTGGCACTGGCACGCTTGTCGCGCAGCCAGGTGCTGCAGCGCCTGTCGGCCGGTTATGTGTACTTCTTCCGCGGCTCGCCGCTGCTGGCGCAGTTGTTCCTCCTTTATTACGGCCTCGGCTCGTTGAAAGGTTTCTGGCAGGACGTCGGCCTCTGGTGGTTCTTCCGCGAAGCGTGGTTCTGCACGTTGCTGGCATTCACCCTGAACACCGCCGCCTACCAGGCCGAGATCTTCCGCGGCAGCCTGATGGCCGTCGCGCCTGGGCAGCATGAGGCGGCGCGGGCACTGAACCTGAGCCGCTCGACCACCTTCTTCAAGGTGATCTTGCCGCAGTCGCTGCTGGTGGCCATCGGCCCACTGGGCAATGAACTGATCCTGATGATCAAGGCCAGCGCGATTGCTTCGCTGGTGACCATCTACGACCTGATGGGCGTGACCAAACTGGCGTTCTCGCGCAGTTTCGACTTCCAGATCTACCTGTGGGCCGCCGTGCTCTACCTGGTGATCGTCGAGCTGGTGCGGCGCCTCCTGAAACACCTGGAAGCCCGCCTGGGCCGCCACCTGAACTGACCGAAGGATACGTTCCATGCATTGCCAGACTCTCGTTCTCGGCGCCGGCATTGTCGGCGTCAGCACCGCGCTGCACCTGCAGGCGCGCGGGCGCCAGGTGATTCTGATCGACCGCGACGAACCCGGCAGCGGCACCAGCCATGGCAACGCCGGGCTGATCGAGCGCTCCAGCGTGATTCCGTATGCCTTCCCCCGGCAAGCGGGCGCGCTGCTGCGTTACGGCCTGAACCGCCAGCCCGACGTACGCTACAGCTTGCTGCACTTGCCCAAGGCCGCACCGTGGCTGTGGCGCTACTGGCGCCAGTCGGCACCGGGGCGCCTGGCGGGTGCCGCCGCCGACATGTTGCCGCTGGTACAGCGCTGCGTCGAAGAGCATGACGCGCTGATCGAAGCCGCCGGCCTGGGAGGGCTGATTCAGGCCAAAGGCTGGATCGAGGTGTTCCGCGACCCGGCCCTGTTCAAGCAGGCCAAGGAGGACCTCAAAGGCTTGAGCCGTTACGGCCTGCAGTACGAGATTCTCGAATGCGGGCAGCTTCAGGCACGCGAACACCAACTGGACAGCACCGTGGTGGGTGGCATTCATTGGCTCGACCCGAAGACCGTGAACAACCCCGGCGCCCTCACCCGCGGCTATGCGGCGCTGTTCGTCCAACGTGGCGGGCAGTTCCTGCATGGCGATGCGCGCAGCCTGCGCCAGGTCGAAGGGCAATGGCAGGTCGACAGCCGTCGCGGCCCTGTCACCGCCGACGAAGTGGTGGCCTGCCTCGGCCCACAGTCGGCCGACCTCTATGAAGGCCTTGGCTACCAGATCCCGCTGGCGATCAAGCGCGGCTACCACATGCACTACGCCACCCGTGACGGTGCGCAACTCGAGCATTCGATCTGCGATACCCAAGGCGGCTATGTGTTGGCGCCCATGGCCCGGGGCGTGCGCCTGACCACCGGTATCGAGTTTGCTGCCAGCGACGCGCCAGGCAACGAAATCCAGCTGCGCCGCTGTGAAGCCTTGGCCCGGCGGTTGTTCCCAGCACTCGGCGAACGCCTCGATGACTCGCCGTGGCTGGGCCGGCGCCCGTGCCTGCCAGACATGCGCCCAGTGATTGGCCCAGCGCCGCGGCACAAAGGCCTGTGGTTCAACTTCGGGCATGCACACCATGGCCTCACCCTGGGCCCGGTCAGTGGCCGGCTGCTGGCAGAACTGCTGACCGGCGAGCGCCCGTTTACCGACCCTGCGCCCTACAGCGCGACACGTTTCGACTGAACCCTGCGGAGAACAACAATATGACCGCCCCTTTGAGCCTTGCCAGCCTTGCTCCAGCACCCGACCCGCGCCCGGTACTGATCCGTATCGAGGGTTTGAACAAGCACTATGGCGCGTTTCATGTCTTGCGCGACATCGACCTGCAGGTCCGCGAAGGCGAACGCATCGTCCTGTGCGGCCCGTCCGGTTCGGGCAAGTCGACGCTGATCCGCTGCATCAATCGCCTGGAAGTGGCCGAAAAAGGCAGCGTCCAGGTGGATGGCACCGACCTGGCCGCCACCACGCGCCAGGCGGCGCAGATCCGCAGCGAGATCGGCATGGTGTTCCAGCACTTCAACCTGTTCCCGCACATGAGCGTGCTCGACAACTGCCTGCTGGCCCCCACCAGCGTGCGCGGGCTGTCGCGCAAGGACGCCGAGGAACGCGCACGCATGTACCTGGCCAAGGTCGGCATCGAGAGCCAGGCGCACAAATACCCCAGCCAGCTGTCCGGCGGCCAGCAACAACGCGTGGCCATCGCCCGCGCCTTGTGCATGAAACCCCGCATCATGCTGTTTGACGAGCCGACCTCGGCGCTGGACCCAGAGATGGTCGCCGAGGTGCTGGATGTGCTGGTGAAATTGGCCGACACCGGCATGACGATGCTCTGCGTCACCCATGAAATGGGCTTTGCCCGGCAGGTGGCCGAGCGGGTGCTGTTCCTTGAAGGTGGGCAGATCATCGAGGACAGCCCGCCGCAGGTGTTCTTCAACCAACCGAAGACCGAGCGGGCCAAAGGGTTCCTGGCGCAGATACTGCACTGATCCGTGTAGGAGCAGCCTTGCGCTGCGAAGAGGCCAGTGACAGCACCGTAAATCTTCGTGGCTGCCACTGGCCTCTTCGCAGCACAAGTCCATCGATTACAGGTGGCGTGCCAATGCATACGCCGCCTTCATTGCACCGCTGCAATGAACCAACTGCGTCGTTAAATATAATTGACCTCACCCCCTGCCAAACCCTTGCCGCCACAGGCCTGCAACGGTTTAACCCCCCTGAAATCGGCGTATACCCCCCTCTAAAGCCTCTACCAGTCGTTTGACATATCGAACGGCTCTGGCAAGCTAGCAACAAGTCCCGACCGGAATCGTCGCCTCTGACGAGCCGGCAGTGCTCGGGGCTTCAGGTCGCACTCAAGGCCCCGGCCGTGCGCCTGCACAACAACGACAGGTCGAACCTGTCCCAAGGTGACATATGTCCAACAGCAACATTGGCAACAAGCAACCTTCCCTGCGCAAACCTGTCGTCCTGATGACCATGGGCAGCCAAGAGCGCAAAGGCCATGACTATCAGGTCATGACCCACAAATACATTACTCCGCTGGTCGACTTCGCCGGTTGCGTCCCGGTCCTGGTGCCCACCTGCTGTGGCACTGAAGACCTCGAGACCTACCTGGACATGGCCGACGGCGTCTACCTGACCGGTGCCGGCAGCAACATCGACCCGGCCCTGTACGGCCAGGAGAACGAAACCCCCGGCAAAGGCCAGGACAAGGCACGCGACCTGTTCGACATCCCGCTGGTCAAGGCAGCCCTCAAGCGTGGCCTGCCGATCTTCGGCATCTGCCGTGGCATGCAGGAAATCAACGTGGCGCTGGGTGGCGACATCTACCAGAAGGTGTACGCCGAGCCAGGCTTCAACGACCACCGCGAAAACCCCGAAGACCCGGTCGACGTGCAGTACGCTCAAGTGCATGCCGTGAAGGTCAAGCCAGGCAGCTGGCTGCGCGACACCCTGGGCTGCGACGAGATCCGCGTGAACTCGCTGCATGGCCAAGGCCTGCGCAACCTGGGTAAAGGCATCGAGCCAATCGCCCTCGCCGAAGACGGCCTGGTCGAGGCTATTCATGCCCCGAGCATTTCGCCCTTCCTGTTCGCGGTGCAGTGGCACCCCGAGTGGCAAGCCGCGAAAAACCCTGATTCGATCAAGATCTTCCAAGCCTTCGGCGACGCTTGCCGCGCCCAGGTTCGCAAGTCCCAGGTCAAGCACCATCAGGCTGCCTGACACAAAGCTTCGTTAGCTTTGATCGCGGGGCGGCGCAAGGCCGCCCCCGCTTCCCCGGTCACCCTCTGCTGGTCCCAGAACACTTCCCGTGGATGCGGGCGGCGGGCTTGTGCCTGTCTCCGCGATCGTTTTTTCCTTCCCCCTCAAGAGATACGATGACTGTTTGCCATGAACCTGGGTGCCAGGCTTCATGCATGTATCGGTTGTCGCCTACTACGCCCCATTCGCGGGCAAGCCCGCTCCCACGGGGTTTTCTAGGTGCTGAATGTTCGCGCTATCCCTGTGGGAGCGGGTTTACCCGCGAAAGGGACGCCTGCAGAAACACGCCTTCCTCAGCCCATCAGGGAAAAAAAATGCATCGAGGGACTAGTCATCGTACAAGTTGTACGATAACTTACCTCCATCGCTTCTACACACCCTCACCCAAGCGCCACAGGATGCCTATAACAATGAATCCACAAGAACTGAAATCCATCCTCTCCCACGGCCTGCTGTCTTTCCCGGTCACCGACTTCAATGCCCAGGGCGACTTCAACCAGGCGGGTTACATCAAACGCCTGGAATGGCTGGCCCCTTATGGCGCCAGCGCCCTGTTCGCAGCCGGCGGTACCGGTGAGTTCTTCTCCCTGGCGGCCAGCGAATACAGCCAGGTGATCAAGACTGCCGTCGACACCTGCGCCACTTCGGTACCGATCCTCGCCGGCGTTGGTGGCTCGACCCGCCAGGCCATCGAATACGCGCAAGAAGCCGAGCGCCTGGGTGCCAAGGGCCTGCTGCTGCTGCCGCACTACCTGACTGAAGCCAGCCAGGACGGCGTCGCCGCCCACGTCGAAGCCGTGTGCAAATCGGTGAAGATCGGTGTAGTGGTCTACAACCGTAACGTCTGCCGCTTGAACGCCGACCTGCTGGAAAAACTCGCCGAGCGTTGCCCGAACCTGATCGGCTACAAAGATGGCCTGGGTGATATCGAGCTGATGGTGTCGATCCGCCGCCGCCTGGGCGATCGTTTCAGCTACCTGGGTGGCCTGCCGACCGCCGAAGTGTATGCTGCTGCCTACAAGGCCTTGGGTGTGCCGGTCTACTCGTCGGCCGTGTTCAACTTCGTGCCAAAGACCGCGATGGACTTCTACCACGCCATCGCCCGCGAAGACCACGCCACCGTTGGCAAGCTGATCGACGACTTCTTCCTGCCGTACCTGGACATCCGTAACCGCAAGGCCGGCTACGCAGTCAGCATCGTCAAGGCGGGCGCCAAGCTCGCCGGTTACGACGCAGGCCCGGTGCGCACGCCGCTGACCGACCTGACTGCTGAAGAATACGAAATGCTCGCAGCCCTGATGGACAAGATGGGTCCGCAATAAGCGAACCCCCGCGGCCTGTCTCAGCCGCACCCGGAGTGGGAAGCCCCCACTCCGGTTACACCTCGTGAGCCCGCACAAAAATAACTAGTGGGAGTACTACCAGCATGCAAGCGACTAAGAAGACGCATGTGCGCTACCTGATCCTGTTCATGCTGTTTCTGGTGACCACGATCAACTATGCCGACCGCGCTACCATTGCAATCGCAGGCTCCAGCCTGCAGAAAGACCTCGGCATTGACGCCGTCACCCTCGGTTATATCTTCTCTGCCTTTGGATGGGCTTACGTGGCTGGCCAGATCCCTGGTGGCTGGCTGCTCGACCGTTTCGGCTCCAAGAACGTCTACGCCTTCAGCATCTTCACCTGGTCGCTGTTCACCCTGTTGCAAGGGTTTGTCGGTGGCCTGCCGGTGGCATGGGCAATCGTGACGCTGTTCACCCTGCGTTTTCTGGTCGGTTTTGCCGAAGCCCCGTCGTTCCCGGGCAACGCCCGCATCGTCGCGGCCTGGTTCCCCACCGCAGAACGCGGCACGGCCTCGGCCATCTTCAACTCGGCGCAATACTTCGCCACCGCACTGTTTGCCCCGATCATGGGCTGGATCGTCTTCAGCTTCGGTTGGGAACACGTGTTCGTGGTCATGGGCGGCCTCGGCATCCTGTTCTCGTTCGTGTGGATGAAGACCATCTACAACCCCAAGCAACACCCGCGCATCAGCCAAAGCGAGCTCGAGCACATCGAGCAGAACGGCGGCCTGGTGGACATGGACCAGAAACGCGGCAACGACGGCCCGAAATGGGGCTACATCAAGCAGTTGCTGACCAGCCGCATGCTGCTGGGCGTGTACCTGGGCCAGTATTGCATCAACGCCATCACCTACTTCTTCCTGACGTGGTTCCCGGTGTACCTGGTGCAAGAGCGTGGGATGACCATCCTCAAGGCGGGCATCATTGCCTCGCTGCCGGCCATTTGCGGCTTCATCGGTGGCGTGCTGGGCGGGGTGCTGTCGGACTGGCTGCTGCGCCGCGGCAATTCGCTGACCTTCTCGCGCAAGCTGCCGATCGTCTGCGGCCTGTTGCTGTCGACCACCATGGTCTTCTGCAACTATGTCGACGCTGAATGGATGGTGGTCGGTTTCATGACCTTGGCCTTCTTCGGCAAAGGCATTGGTGCACTGGGCTGGGCTGTGGTCGCCGACACCTCGCCCAAACAGATCGCCGGCCTTTCGGGCGGCCTGTTCAACACCTTCGGCAACATCGCCTCGATCACCACGCCCATCGTCATCGGCTACATCATCAGCGCCACCGGTTCGTTCAAGTGGGCCCTGGTGTATGTAGGCGCCAACGCCCTGGTCGCGGTGTTCAGCTACCTGGTGATCGTCGGCCCGATCAAGCGCATCGAGCTGCATGAACCCCCAAAGGCTGAAGCCGACGTCACCGCCAATGGTGACCTGGCAAGCGCCCGACACTGAGTGAACACGCCCGCGCCCGGCACCTGCCGGCCGCGGGCGGATGTATAAAGCCTGAGCAATCACAAGAAGGGCCCGAACATGCAGTTGATCGAACATTCCGACTCGCCCCGCTACGTCCGCCTGCACGATGACGACAATGTCGTGGTAGTGGTCAACGACGGCGGCCTGGGCGAAGGCGCCCGCTTTCCCGACGGCCTGACGCTGGTCGAAGGCGTGCCGCAGAGCCACAAGGTCGCCACCGTACTGATCGCCAAAGGCGAGCCGGTGCGCCGCTATGGGCAGATCATCGGTTACGCCCTTGAAGACTTGCCCCAAGGCAGCTGGGTTCAGGAAAGCCAGCTGGCCATGCCAGAAGCCCCAGCGCTGGACAGCCTGCCGCGCTGCGACGCCGTCCCCGACGCCTTGCCGCCACTCGAGGGGTTTACCTTCGAGGGCTACCGCAATGCCGACGGCACCGTCGGCACCCGCAACATCCTCGGCATCACCACCACCGTGCAATGCGTGACCGGCGTGCTGGAGCATGCGGTCAAGCGCATTCGTCAAGAGTTGCTGCCGCTGTACCCCAACGTCGATGACGTGGTCGCCATCACCCACAGCTACGGCTGCGGCGTGGCGATCAACGCCCGCGATGCCTACATCCCGATCCGCACCGTGCGCAACCTGGCGCGTAACCCTAACCTTGGCGGCGAAGCGCTGGTCATCAGCCTGGGCTGTGAAAAGCTGCAGGCCGGCCAGGTCATGCACGACAACGACCCCTCGGTAGACCTCAGTGACCCGTGGCTGTATCGCCTGCAGGACGCCAGCCTGGGCTTCGGCGAAATGATCGAACAGATCATGGCGCTGGCTGAAACCCGCCTGAAGAAGCTCGACCAGCGCCGTCGCGAAACGGTGCCCGCCAGCGAGCTGATCCTGGGCATGCAGTGCGGCGGCAGCGATGCCTTCTCCGGCATCACCGCCAACCCCGCGCTGGGCTATGCCTCCGACCTGCTGGTACGCGCCGGCGCGACCGTGCTGTTCTCGGAAGTGACCGAAGTGCGTGACGCCATCTACATGCTGACCTCCCGCGCCGAGAACCAGGACGTGGCTGAGGCGCTGGTGCGCGAGATGGACTGGTACGACCGCTACCTGCAGCAAGGTGCGGCCGACCGCAGCGCCAACACCACGCCGGGCAACAAGAAAGGCGGCCTGTCGAATATCGTCGAAAAGTCCTTGGGCTCGATCGTGAAGTCCGGCAGCGGCGCTATTCAGGGCGTGCTCGGCCCTGGCGAGCGAGTCGCCCGCAAAGGCCTGATCTTCTGCGCGACCCCGGCCAGCGACTTTGTCTGCGGCACCTTGCAGCTCGCAGCTGGCATGAACCTGCATGTCTTCACCACCGGCCGCGGCACGCCGTACGGCCTGGCCATGGCACCCGTGGTCAAGGTCTGCACCCGCACCGAGCTGGCCGAGCGCTGGCCTGACCTGATCGACATCGACGCCGGGCGCATCGCCACAGGCCGCTCGAGCATCGAGGAACTGGGTTGGGAGCTGTTCCACTACTACCTGGACGTGGCCAGCGGCCGCAAGCAGACCTGGGCCGAACAACACCGGTTGCACAACGACATCACCCTGTTCAACCCGGCGCCGATTACCTGATGTAGCGGTTTGGCATGGCCCCTGTGGGAGCGGGCCATGCCGTCCTTCAGCCTTTTATTTCATCAAAGGAGCACCCCATGCCTGAGATCCTCGGCCACAACTTCATCGCCGGCCAGCGCAGCGCCGCTGGCGCGCAACGCCTGCAGAGCCTGGACGCCACCACTGGCGAGGCCCTGCCCTACAGCTTTGCCCAGGCCACCGAGGCTGAAGTGGACCAAGCCGCCCAAGCCGCCGCTGCCGCCTTCGCCGAATTCCGTCAACTGGCCCCGGCGCGCCGCGCCGAATTCCTCGATGCCATCGCCGCCGAACTGGATGAGCTGGACGACGCCTTCGTCGCCATCGTCTGCCGCGAAACCGCCCTACCTGCAGGGCGTATCCAGGGCGAGCGCGGGCGTACCAGTGGCCAGATGCGCCTGTTCGCGCAAGTCCTGCGCCGCGGTGATTACCTGGGGGCACGCATCGACCTGGCCCTGCCGGATCGCCAACCGCTGCCTCGTGTCGACCTGCGCCAGATGCGCATTGGCGTAGGCCCGGTTGCCGTGTTCGGTGCCAGCAACTTCCCGCTGGCCTTCTCGACTGCCGGTGGCGACACCGCCGCTGCCCTCGCCGCGGGCTGCCCGGTAGTGTTCAAGGCGCACAGCGGCCACATGGCCACGGCCGACCTGGTCGGTTGTGCCATCCAGCGCGCCGCTGAGCGTACCGGCATGCCCAAGGGCGTGTTCAACATGGTCTTCGGCGGCGGAGTCGGCGAATGGCTGGTCAAGCACCCGGCGATCCAGGCCGTCGGCTTTACCGGCTCGCTCAAGGGTGGCGATGCGCTGTGCCGCATGGCCGCCGAACGCCCGCAGCCGATCCCGGTGTTTGCCGAGATGTCGAGCATCAACCCGGTGATCATCCTGCCCGGTGCCCTGGCCAAACGTGGCGAAGCCATCGCCCGCGAACTGGCAGGCTCGGTGTGCCTGGGTGCCGGCCAGTTCTGCACCAACCCTGGCCTGGTGATCGGCCTGCAATCGCCGCAATTCAGCCAGTTGCTGGCTGACCTCGGCCAGCACCTCGACCAACAGGCTGGCCAGACCCTGCTCAACGCCGGCGGCCTGCGCAGCTACGTTGGCGGCCTGGAGCACCTGCACGCCCACGCTGGCATCGAGCACCTGGCCGGCCAGGCACAGGAAGGCAACCAGGCCCGCGCCCAGCTGTTCAAGGCTGAAGCCCGCCTGCTGGTCGACGCCGACCCGTTGCTGCAAGAAGAAGTGTTTGGCCCGACCACTGTGGCCGTCGAAGCCCAGGACAACGAACAACTGCGCGCCGCACTGCTCGGCCTGCGCGGCCAACTGACCGCGACCCTGATCGGCGAGCCGGAGGATTTCGAAGCGTTCGCCTGGCTGGTGCCACTGCTGGAAGAAAAGGTCGGCCGGATTCTGGTCAATGGCTACCCGACGGGTGTCGAAGTGTGCGACGCCATGGTGCATGGCGGGCCGTACCCGGCAACCTCGGATGCACGCGGCACGTCGGTCGGCACCTTGGCCATCGACCGTTTCCTGCGCCCGGTGTGCTACCAGAACTACCCGCAGGCGCTGCTGCCTGAGGCGCTGCGCGATGGCAACCCGCTGGGGCTGCGTCGCCTGGTGAATGGGCAGTGGAGCGAAGAGGCGATCTGATCGTCTTTAGAATGGAAAAAGCCCCGCACATGTCGGGGCTTTTTCTTTTGTCTGTACCGGCCTCTTCGCGGGTAAACCCGCTCCCACAGGATCACTGCAGGCCTGAAATCTGTGCCCCCCCCTGTGGGAGCGGGTTTACCCGCGAAGAGGCCGGCCTGGGCGACAGAGGGCTCAGACCCCCTGCGCTTCCGCCTCTTCATGCGCCTGACGCAACCGCTCGCGGCTGTTGCTCAAGTGCATGCGCATGGCCATCTTCGCCCCTTCGCTGTCTTGCCGGGCAATCGCTTCGTAGATCGCCTCGTGCTCATGCATTAACCGGCTCATGTAGTGCGCCTGGTCATCATGGGCCAGGCGTGCCGAATTGAGCCGGGTACGTGGAATGATGCTGGTACCCAGGTGGTTGATGATGTCGGCAAAGTAGTGGTTACCGCTGGCCTGGGCGATGCGCAAGTGGAACTGGAAGTCCGCGGACACGGCATCGGTCGCATGGGCCGCGCCTTCGTTGAGCTCGTCCAGCGCTGCGCGCATGCCAACCAGCTGTTCATCGCTGCGCCGCTGCGCCGCCAACCCTGCCGACTCGATCTCCAGGGCAATGCGCAACTCCAGCACTGCCAGCACTTCGCGCAGGGTCACCACGGTCGCCGGGTCGATGCGGAAACCGCCCGTGGCCGGTGCGTCCAGCACAAAGGTGCCGATGCCATGGCGGGTCTCCACCTGGCCTGCGGCCTGCAGCCGCGAGATGGCCTCGCGCACCACGGTGCGGCTGACGCCCTCTTCCGCCATGATCTGCGATTCGGTCGGCAGCTTGTCGCCGCGCTTGAGCTGGCCGCTGCGAATTCGCTCGGTCAGCACCGTGACCAGTTCCTGGGCCAGACTGCGCGGCTTGCGCCGGGTCCTTGCCTGTACCTGCTGCTCTGTCATGCCCTGTATTTCACCTTGAAAGACAGCGCCCATGATAGCGCAAGCAGTTGTACGATCACATACACCCAATGCGGTATTTCACACTGTGTCTGCGACACGCGGAATGCGAAAAATCAGCGCCACATGCTGGCCCAAAGCCAGCGAAAGGCTGTACCGTGCGGCTTCGCGCTCACTTATCCATGGAAGGAAACGACAGCATGAAACCGCTCGACCGAATTCTGCTCGCCACTGGCCTGCTGATCCCCCTGTGGCTACTGGCTGGCGTCTGGCTGACCGCCCAGGCGTACCCCGGCTATGACCACCTGCAACAGGCCATGAGCCAACTCGGCGCCGTGGGTGCAGCCACCCAGCACTGGTCACCGCGGGTCAACAACTTCCCACTGGCCGTGTTGTTCGCACTGTTTGCCTGGGGCCTGGCCCGTCGCTGGCAGGGATCGACCCTGGCGCGGGTCAGCGCGGCCCTGGTGCTGCTGCATGGCCTGGGCAGCCTGGGCACCGGCTGGTTCCCCTGCGACCAAGGGTGTGCACCGGCACAGCCTTCGCTGTCGCAGCAGTTGCACAACCTCTCAGGCTTGCTGATGTTCCTTTCGTTGACCCTGGCCAGTGCGCTGTGGGCCTGGCTAGGCAACCGGGTGGCCGACTCACGGGCCTTGAGCCTGTTCTCCTTGGCAGCCGTAGTGCTGGCGATCGTGACCGTCGCGCTGATGGGCCAGGCTGTTGAAAGTGGCCATCTGTTCGGCTTGTACCAGCGCTTGAACTACGGCGTATCGGTCATCTGGGTGGCAGGCCTTGCCTGGGCCAGCCTGCGTGCCCCCGCCTCAGGGCGGTTGCGAATGGCCACTGCCTGACGGCAAATTGCTGGCCCCCAGGTGTTTGAAGGGAAGGCAAACTCCCTTCTCCTTCAGATGCTTAGGACAGCAACATGCGAGTACTTCTAGCAACGATGGCTGGCTGCCTGCTGGCCACGGCCGCCTTCGGCGTGCAGGCCAGGACGCTGAGCCAGAACGATCGCCAGACCTGTGGCTGGGGCGCACAGATCGCCGCAGAAGCCCAGCAGGCCAAGCTATCAGGGGTAACCCTGTATGCCACGCGCAAGAAGTTACAGGCGCGAAAGTTCGCCAAGCCGTGGATGCGCATGACCGCCTTCGGCATTACCGAGCAGACTTACAACAGCCGTTCGCGATTGAAACCTGCGGCGATCAAGCAGACCTACTACGAGCAATGCGTGCAGCATGCCGTCGCAAGGCGATAAATCCATATTTTTCAGTAGGTTATCCTAACTATTTTCAGCAAAACCTTAACAGCAGGCAAAAGAGACAAAATTAGTTTTATCGTTTAATTTCAATTACTTAAAGAATAAGATTAAGGCAAAATCTAAATATGATCGCCCTGGTGCCGCCAGGGCGCTCCCGCACTGAACTGCTCAGTCACCCACGCCTTGAAAACCCCGAGTGCAGCGGTGTTCAACCGTGACGTAGGCCGCACCAGGTAGATCCCTGCCGCCACGTCGAGCTGCCAGTGCGGCAGCACCCTCACCAAGCGCCCACTGGCCAAATCCTCGCCCATCAGCCAGTCGCCGCCAGCCAATATGCCCACACCCCGCCGAGCAGCTTCGAGCAGGGCTTCATTGTCATTACTGCGCAACGAACCGCTGACTTTTACACTGACTTGCTGCGCTTGACGGGTGAGGCGCCATTCGGGAAACGAACGCAAGCCGCTGAAGCCGAGGCAGTTATGCCCGGCTAGCTGCTCAGGCTGCTGCGGCGTGCCGTGGCGTGCGAGGTAGCCCGGCGAGGCGCAGAGGATGCGGCGGTGATCGCACAGCTTTTGCGCCACCAGGCGGTTATCGGCCAACTCGCCGATACGGATGGCAGCGTCAAAGCCCTCGCCGATCAGGTCAACGAAGCGATCAGCGTACTCGGCCTCCACTGTGACCTGCGGATAGGCCAGCACAAAATCCGCCAACATCCCGCTCAACCAGCGCCGCCCCATGGCCGCCGGCAAGGCGAGGCGCAAACGCCCCCGCACCGTTACCGCCCCTTGCGTGGCTTCCTGTTCGGCTTCGGCGATCAGCCGGCTGGCCTCACGCACCCGCGCCACCAACCGCTCACCTTCGTCGGTGAAGCGCAGTTGCCGCGTGCTGCGCTCAACCAGGCGGATACCAAGGCGTGCTTCGAGTGCGCTCAGGCGCTTGGACAGCACCGTGGGGTGGCGCGCCAGTTGCTGTCCAGCAGCCGCGAACGACCCCTGCTCGTGTAGGGCCAGCAAGGTGGCAAGTTCATCGGCGCGGCGGCTGTCGAAGGCATCCATGGCAAGGCTCGGCAGAAGGTAGGAAAGTCAGGCAGTGAGAATCAGCACCCCTTCCGACAGCCCTTGCTCCAGGTCCGCGTGGGCCCTGGCCGCTTCGGTCAGCGGGTAGCGACGCCAGACCCGAGGCTGGATGATACCTGCGTCGACCGCCGCCAGCACATCGGCGGCGCGCTGCTGGTACTCCTCGACGGTACGCGTATGGGCTGCCAGTGACGGGCGCGTCAGGTAGAGGGAGCCCTTGGCATTGAGCGTGGCCACTTCAATGGCCGCCGGCGCGCCGGAGGTGCCGCCAAACGACACCAGCAACCCGCGCGGGCGCAGGCTGTCCAGCGAGGCCTCCAGCGACACCTTGCCGACACTGTCATACACCACGTCCACGCCCTCGCCGTGCGTCAACTCACGCACCTGCTTGGCCAACGTGGCCGCCTCGAACACCATCACGTGATGGCAGCCCGCCGCCCGCGCCCGTTCGACGCTCTGTGGTCGCGACACAACGCCAATCACGGTCGCCCCCAGGTGCCTGGCCCAAGACGCCATGAGCTGCCCCAATGCCCCGCCCGCGCCATACAGCAGCACCTGGGTACCCAGCCCCACGCGGTAGGTGCTCTTCAGCAAGTACTGCGCGGTGATGCCCTTGAACAATACGGCTGCGGCGGCTTCGTCATCCAGTGAGTCCGGCAGCTTTACCAGGCGCTCGGCAGGGAACAGCCGCCCGCTGGCATAAGCGCCTACCGGGCCCATCGCATACGCCACCCGGTCCCCCACGCGCACATTGCCCACCCCTTCACCCACCGCGCTCACCCGCCCTGCGCCCTCCAGCCCCAGGCCAGACGGCAATGCCAGGGGCGCCCCGCCCTTGCGCTGCAGTATGTCCAGCGGGTTGACGCCCATGGCGGTCTGCTCCAGCCAAACCTCGCCTGGCCCTGGCACTTGCGGTTGGACGTGCTGCACCTGCATGACATCGGCAGTGCCGGTGGCGTTGAGTGTTATACGGTTGACCATGATCGATTCCTGTGAGGATGACGGTTTCGATACAGGCTAATTAGGCATGGCAAGTTGAACAATACGGCGCAGTGCAGATGATTTCTGCAACCCGTGCAGCAATAGCCGACCGCCATATGCACCGCCGCGCACCCAAACCAGGACATCTGTTAGGCTGATCAAAGCCCGCCCAACCAGCCTCGACTATTCGCCCCATGGATGAACTGCGCAAGATCGACCTCAACCTGCTGCTGGCCTTGCATGCACTGCTGACAGAGAAGCACGTGACCCGCGCCGCCCTGCGCCTGCACCGGAGCCAGCCGGCGGTGAGCCACGCGCTGGCACAATTGCGCAGGCACTTCGACGACCCCTTGCTGATACGCCAGAACGGCCGCATGGCCCTGACCGCACGTGCGCAGGCACTGGCCAAGCCGCTGCAAGATGCCTTGGGCAACCTCAACGCACTGCTGGCCGCTCCACTGTTCGACCCTGCCAAGGCGCAGCGTCGGTTCCGTTTGTCGTTGTCCGACTATGCTTCGCGCATCATCCTTCCGCCCCTGGTCCGCCACGTGCGCCAGGTAGCACCCGGTGTAGACCTGGCAATCAGCCAGGCCAGCCGTGAAACCATGCTGGCCCAGCTGCTCGACGGGGAGCTCGACCTGGCCTTGGGCCTATTCCCCGAGCTGCCGCAGAGCATCACCGCCCAGCCCCTGTTCGAGGAACACTTCATCAGTGTTGCCGACCGCCAGGTGCTGCCTGCCAGTGGGGGCCTAGCGTTGGCCGACTGGCTGGCTCGCCCCCATGTGTTGATGGCCATGCACCCCGATGCCCATGATGAAATAGAACGCGCATTGGCCGCCCACGGCCTGCAACGGCGGATAGCCCTGGCACTGCCGCACTGGAGCGCAGCGGTCGAGGTGCTTGCGGGCACCGATCTGATTCTCACAGTGGCCAGCCGCGCGGTAGGTTCATTACGCCAGCATCAGGCGTTGCGCCGGTTTGAGCCGCCACTGGCCATTCCTTCGTTTGCCTATCAGCAGGCTTGGCACAGCCGCAAAGACAGCGACCCCGGGCATCGCTGGCTGCGCGAGGCCGTGTGGGCCTGCAGCCAGCCAGGCACTTGATCAGCGCTGTGACTGCTCGAGCACCACAGGCTTGGCCGCAGCGCTGCTCCCCCAGTTCCCCTGGACCAGAAACACCCCACACAGGATCAGTACCACGCCGGCCACCCGAGCCAGGTTGACCGGTTTGCCCCCCAGCCCCATTACCCCGAAGTGGTCAGCGATGACCGCCGTCAAGATCTGCCCTGCCACCACCAGCACTAGAAAGCCCGCGGCGCCCAGTTTCGGCGTCAGTGCTGCCGCGCCGGCCACGTAGAGCGCGCCCAGCACGCCGCCAATCCACAGCCACCACGGCCCTTGGAGGGCCTTGCCCAGGTCTGGCGTTGGTACCCGCAGTATCAGCAGCGCCGCAATTACCACCACTGAACTGACCGTCAGCGAGGTGAACGCCCCCCATAACCAGTGGCCCAACGCCCGGCCAACAGCGGCGTTGCCAGCAGCCTGAAACGGCAGCACGGCACCCGCCAGCAACGCCATCGCCACAGGGATACCCAACAGAACCATCGACTTGCTCAACATGACTTTCCTCACCTTGTAATGTGATGGAGGCCATGATCGATGGATCTGCACCGGTTATGGAAATCAAACACATGCACCCCGACTATTCGCCGTGTGAATAGCCGGGCACCTCACACGCCGAACCTAGCGTGAGGTCTCTACGCGCAGCACTTCGGTGTAGATGGCATCGACCGTCTGGCCGACCTTGAGGTTCTTCATGCGCGCCTGCAGGTCAGGGTTCTCGACCTTCACCACCTGCAGCTTGCCTTCCGGCGGCAGCAGGCTCACCTCATGCTTCTTGAGGTCAATCTTCTTGATCTGCGACGTGACCTTGACCTGGCGGAACGCCTCACCGCCCGGGTTGGGGTTGTCCTTGGTGGCGCGAATGCTGCCGGACTCATCACTCACTTTAGGCGCGCCGCCCACGTCGGTATTGAGCACATAAGCCACAGCGCGGGTCACGTAGATGTCGACCGTGTCGCCGACCTTGAGGTTGGGCAGTGCCTTGGCCTTCTCGGTCAATTGGAAGGTCACAGGCTTGCCGTTGGCGCCCTCCACCGTGACCTGGCGGCTGGCCAGGTCGATAGCCTGCACCTTGGTGGTGACATGGCTTTCCAGCGCTTCGCTACCAATCGGCACATCAGCGGCCTGGGCCGTGAAGCTGCCAGCGAAGACCAGCGAGGCGACTGCGACAGCGCGAGCGAGTGAGCTAATGGGTTTCATAGGCCTGCTTCCCTGTATTCGTTTCCGGGTTGGCGCGTGAAAGGTTCACGCGCCAACAAGCATAGTCATTACTGGCTGCGCGTCACCCGCCAGACCGTATTGGCCAGGTCGTCGGCAATGATCAAGGCACCGCGCGGGTCGACGGTGACCCCCACCGGCCGCCCACGCGTCTTGCCGTCCTCGCCCCGGAAGCCCGTGGCGAAGTCGATCGGTTCGCCCGCCGGCTTGCCATTGCTGAACGGCACGAAGATCACCTTGTAGCCCACGGGGTTTGGCCGGTTCCAGCTACCGTGCTCACCCACGAACACCCCGTCGGCGAAGCGCTCGCCCATGGCCGGTACCGAGAAGTCGACCCCCAATGCAGCCACATGCGAGCCAAGGCTGTAGTCCGGCTTGATTGCCGCCGCCACCTTGTCCGGGTTCTGTGGCCTGACCCGGTCATCGACGTTCTGGCCCCAATAACTGTAGGGCCACCCATAAAACCCGCCTTCACGCACCGACGTCAGGTAGTCCGGGACCAGATCAGGGCCGAGCTCATCACGCTCGTTGACCACCGCCCACACCTGCCCGCTCTGCGGCTGAACAGCCAAGGCCGTCGGGTTGCGCAAGCCGGTCGCATAGGGCCGGTGAGCACCAGTCTGGGCATCGACCTGCCAGACCATGGCCCGATCAATCTCCACTTCCAGGCCGCGCTCGGTGATGTTGCTGTTCGAACCGATACCCACATAAAGGAAGCGCCCATCAGCGCTGACGGCCAGCGACTTGGTCCAGTGGTGGTTGATTTCGGCAGGCAGGTCGGTGACCTTGACCGGCGCACCGCTGGCCTTGGTCTGGCCCTCCTGGTAGTCGAAACGCACCAATGCATCCTGGTTGGCCACGTACAGCTTGCCGTTGGCAAACGCCAGGCCGTAAGGGGCGTTGAGGTTTTCAGCAAAGACCGTCTGCACCTCGTAGGTGCCATCGCCATCGGCATCGCGCAGCAAGGTCAGGCGATTGCCGCCTTTGACCTGGGTATTGCCCTTGGCCTTGATCTGGCTGGCGATCACATCCTTGGGTTTGAGTTTTGCGGCGCTGCCGCCGCGGCCTTCGGCTACGAGAATATCGCCATTAGGCAGCACCAGGCTCTGGCGCGGGATGTTCAGGCCGGTGGCGATTGCCGTGACGCTGAAGCCCTCAGGCACAGTCGGCTTCTGCTCACCCCAGGCAACTGGCTCAGCGATCTTCATGCTCGGCAGCAAACCACGCTGTGGCTCAGGCAGCTTGGGGTCCGGGCCATGGGCTTGAGTGGGCGTGCCTTCCCCACCACAGGCGCTGATCAGTAACGCCATGCTCAACAGGCTCAAGGTATGCAAAGGCTTCATGCCACACCTCCCGAACGCAGGTTGCTAAGGCCAGTCCACGCCGCGACAGTTGCGAGCGCGGTCACAATGACCGACAGCACCAACCCCGACGGCATCACTGCCCAGGCGTCCTTGGCATGCTCGAAGGCATTGACCAACCCCAACACCCAGGTCGCCAGCAACAGCACGAAATACAGGGTCGCACGCCCGCCTTTGCGCTCGGCGCGGATCAGGTTGACCAACGCGAACAGCAGCGCCAGCCCACAGAACACCAAGCCACCGGCGATCAGCCAGGCCGCGAAGTTGCTCCATTGGATCTGGTAGCTATTGAAGTAGGCGATATCGCTCAACAGCGCGCCAAGAAACAGCGGAACACTGCCGGCCAACAGCATGGCGTGCAATGGGCCTGGCGTGCAGCGGTAGAGGGTTTGCTCAGATGCGGTCACGGCGCCTCCTTATCGTTCAGTGACCCGGCCCTGATGACAAAGACATCATCAGGCGTGCGCGGGGTGCGCTAAAGAAAGGAGCGTCTCTACGACGGGATAGTTCACCGTTTCGCTTGAATGGTATCCTGCAAGCACCCGCGCTGTACTTTTCCACCTTCAGCGCTTTGGCATCATTCGAACAAGGAGAACAGCATGAGCGACTACCGGGAGCGCACGTGGGCGTTCTGGGCACTGAACACGCTGCTCATCCTCGGCCTGGGGCTGAGCGCAGGCTGCTCCAGCAAAAAAAACCAAGCCCGCTATGCGGCCTCCACCGTTGGCTCCAACTGCTTCGCCAAGGCCGTACCGACTACGGGCGAAGGTGGCCTAGCCTGGGGCAATACCTTGAGCATTGCCCGGCAAAAGTCGCTGAACAACTGTGTGCGCTATGCAGGCAGGTCTGGGGGGACGCCGAAGACCTGCCAGGTGGTGATGGCCAAGTGCAAGAACTAGGCAGCAGTCGCTGACGCTCAACGCCGCGTGATCACCACCTCCAGATACTCGCTGGGTACAACCAGCGAGGCCCCGCCCGCCACGTTGTTTACATTCAACAGCGCAGTCAGGTCGCTCTCCAGCGCATTGGCGGCTTCAGGCGCCAATGCCGCAAACGCCTTGTGCACCGGCCCATACCAAGTGCGGAACACATCGATGAAGTGCGCCGCAGAGCGATAGCGGAAGTTGAAGTGCTGCCGGGTGACCTGCATCTGGCCCAGCGCGCTGTCGAACAGTACCCGTAACTGTTCCTCGTCACCCCAGCGCGAAGGGGGCAATGCCCCGACTGGCGGCGGAACATGGCGCCCGAGCGTCTTGAACATCTGGCCAACGAAACCCTGCGGCGTCCAGTTTGCCAGGCCAATCCGGCCACCAGACCGACAGACGCGGCTCAATTCCCGCGCGGCCTGGGCCTGATCGGGGGTGAACATCACACCGAAGGTCGACAGAACGGCATCGAATGCACCCTCGGCGAACGGCAACGCTTCGGCATCGGCCACTTGAAACACCACGTTCAGGTGCTCGGCCTGAGCGCGTGCCTCACCGCGCTTGAGCAACTCGGCCACGTAGTCGGTGGAGGTGACGCGGCAACCGCGCCGCGCGGCGGCCAGGGTGGCATTGCCGTTGCCGGCCGCCACGTCCAGCACCTGCTCGTCCCAGCGCAAATCACAGGCTTCGGCCAGGCGTTCACCCACCAGCTGCAGGGTGGTGCCGATCACGGCGTAGTCACCGCTGGCCCACGCGGCTTGCTGGCGGGCTTTCAAGGCATTGGTATCCAAAGGGGTGCTCATGGTCTGCGCCTTCGTGTTGTGCGCGGCCGAGGTCCTTCTGGCGGTCATCGCGCCATGGATAGGTTGAGGGGTCGAGCCCATGGGGGCAGCAAAAAATTATGCGCCTGATGGGGGAAGCGGCAAGCGTTGGGGGGGTGAGAGGCAAGACGGATTTGAGATAGCGGAAAGCATTAACCGCTATATGGGGATGGTTGCGAGGTATACGATTTTGGGGTTTTGGCGCTTGTGGGATCGAGCGCCGCTTGCGCGACGCTTCGCAGCACAAGGCTGCTCCTACAATTGTTTCGGGCCAATTATTCCTGTGGCAGGGGCGCGCGACCTTCTTGGCGCCGAATCGGGCCTGTGTAGGAGCAGCCTTGTGCTGCGAAGCGCCGCATAAGCGGCGCTCGGTCTATCAGGCAAACTTGGCCCGAGCTGCATGCAGCTTCTTGTAGCTCTCGATCAAACGCAAATGACGATCCAGCCCTTCCAGCTTCATGCTGGTCGGCGTCAGGCCATGGAAGCGCACACTGCCGTCCACCGAGCCCAGCACCGCGTCCATCCGCGGGTTGCCGAACATGCGGCGGAAGTTGGTTTCGTAGTCTTCCATCTCAAGTTCATCATCCAGCACCACTTCCAGCACCACGTTCAACGCCTGGTAGAACAGGCCACGCTCGACGGTGTTGTCGTTGAACTGAAGGAACGCCTCGACCAGCTCCTTGGCATCTTCGAAGCGCTGCACGGCCAGGCAGATCAGTAGCTTCAGCTCAAGAATGGTCAACTGGCCCCACACCGTGTTGTCGTCGAACTCGACGCCGATCAACGTGGTGATAGTGGTGTAATCGTCCACATCGCAGTTGTCCAGGCGCTTGAGCAGCAACTTCAGCGAGCGGTTGTCCAGGCTGTGCAGGTTGAGGATGTCAGCGCGGAACGACAAGGCCCGGTTGGTGTTGTCCCAGATCAGGTCCTCGACCGGGTAGATCTCCGAGTAACCCGGCACGAGGATGCGGCACGCGGTGGCACCGAGGTTGTCGTACACCGCCATGTACACTTCTTTGCCCAGGTCTTCGAGGATGCCGAACAGGGTCGCAGCTTCCTGTACGTTGGAATCTTCGCCATGGCCAGAGAAGTCCCACTCGACGAATTCGAAATCGGCCTTGGCGCTGAAGAAGCGCCACGACACCACGCCGCTGGAGTCGATGAAGTGCTCGACGAAGTTGTTCGGCTCGGTCAGCGCGTGGCTTTCGAAGGTGGGCTGCGGCAGGTCGTTCAGGCCTTCGAAGCTGCGGCCCTGCAACAACTCGGTGAGGCTGCGCTCCAACGCCACTTCCAGACTCGGGTGGGCGCCGAATGAGGCGAACACGCCACCGGTGCGCGGGTTCATCAAGGTCACGCACATGACCGGGAACTCACCGCCCAGCGATGCGTCCTTGACCAGCACCGGGAAGCCCTGCTCTTCCAGCCCCTGGATACCGGCAACGATGCCCGGGTACTTGGCCAGCACTTCCTGCGGTACATCCGGCAGGCACAGTTCGCCTTCGAGGATCTCGCGCTTCACCGCACGCTCGAAGATTTCCGACAGGCACTGCACTTGCGCCTCAGCGAGGGTGTTGCCAGCGCTCATGCCGTTGCTGAGGAACAGGTTCTCGATCAGGTTGGACGGGAAGTACACCACCTCCTGGTCCGACTGGCGCACGAATGGCAGCGAGCAGATGCCCCGCGCAGTGTTGCCCGAGTTGGTGTCGTACAGGTGCGAGCCGCGCAGCTCACCGTCGGGGTTGTAGATTTCCAGGCAGTTCGCGTCGAGGATCTCGCTGGGCAGCGCGTCCTTGGGGCCCGGCTTGAACCACTGCTCGTTCGGGTAATGCACGAACGGCGCGTTGGCGATGTCCTCGCCCCAGAACTGGTCGTTGTAGAAGAAGTTGCAATTAAGGCGCTCGATGAACTCACCCAGCGCCGAGGCCAGCGCGGCCTCCTTGGTCGAACCCTTGCCATTGGTGAAGCACATCGGCGACTGTGCATCGCGCACATGCAGCGACCACACGTTGGGCACGATATTGCGCCACGAGGCGATCTCGATCTTCATCCCAAGGCCCGCGAGAATCGCCGACATGTTGGCGATGGTCTGCTCCAGCGGCAGGTCCTTGCCCGGGATGTAGGTGCTGGTGTCCGATACCGGCATCAGCAGCCCCTGGGCATCGGCGTCGAGGTTGTCCACCACCTCGATGACGAACTCCGGCCCGGTCTGCACGACCTTCTTTACCGTGCAACGGTCGATGGAGCGCAGGATGCCCTGGCGGTCCTTCTCGGAGATGTCTTCGGGCAGCTCGACCTGGATCTTGAAGATCTGGTTGTAGCGGTTTTCCGGATCGACGATGTTGTTCTGCGACAGCCGAATGTTTTCGGTGGGGATGTCGCGGGTCTGGCAGTACAGCTTCACGAAGTAAGCCGCGCACAGGGCCGAAGACGCCAGGAAATAGTCGAACGGCCCCGGGGCCGAACCGTCGCCTTTGTAACGGATCGGTTGGTCGGCGATCACCGTGAAGTCGTCGAACTTGGCTTCGAGACGGAGATTGTCGAGAAAATTGACCTTGATTTCCATGCGGGATTACCGTGAGTTAAGCGTGCAAAACGAAATTGGCCGGCATTATCCGGGTTTTTCGCCTGGAAGTCCTGTTTGCCTGCCGCCAACGCCTGCCTTGCGCATTCCACCGGATTCCTTGCCTGATCCTCCTGACCTGTCGGCAGCGCCCGCTCGCCGGTCGTAGCGCTGTGCTAGCGTTTCTGGATTGGGGGCAACGTATCCCCACTCAAGACGACAACGCGACAGCAAACCGATGATGAGCAGGTGAACCATGGAACTACGCATCAACCAGAAGACCTATCAGGTCGAGGCCGACGCCGACACGCCCCTGCTGTGGGTGATCCGTGACGACCTGGGGCTGACCGGCACCAAGTATGGCTGCGGCCTGGCGCAATGCGGCGCTTGCTCGGTGCTGGTGGACGGCAGCGTGGTGCGCGCCTGCGTGACCCCGGTGGCAGGCGTGGTCGGGCGCGAAGTGACCACCATCGAGGCGATCGAGGACGACGCCGTTGGCAAGCGCGTGGTCGCGGCCTGGGTCGAGTACCAGGTGGCCCAGTGCGGCTACTGCCAGTCAGGCCAGGTGATGGCCGCCACAGCGCTGCTCAAGCACACGCCCCAGCCCAGCGACGCGCAGATCGATGCCGCGATGGTCAACCTGTGCCGCTGCGGCACCTACAACGCCATCCATGCCGCCGTCCACGACCTTGCGGTCCAGCGGGAGGAGGCGTGATGAACACGCGTATCGATACCCCTGCCGAGCTGTCGGCGCTGCCGCTGGGTGAGCCGGTTAACCTGTCACGCCGCCGCTTCCTGCTAGCCTCGGCGGGCGCCGCCGCAGGCGCGCTGGTACTCGGGTTTGGGTTGCCGCTGGGCTCGGCACGGGTCCAGGCCGCTACCGCCGCGGCCCAGGAGCGCGGCACACAAGTGCCGGCCTTCCTTGAAATTCGCCCGGACAGCACCGTGCGCCTGCTCTGCCCGTTCATGGAGGGCGGCCAAGGCACCTACACCGCCATGGCACAGATCGTCGGCGAAGAACTGGACGCCGACCCGGCCACGTTCCTGGTCGACAGCGCACCGCCTGGCGAGGCTTACGTGGTGATGGAAAACGGTATGCGCATCACCGGCGGCAGCATGTCGGTACGCATGAGCTACCCGACCATGCGCCGCCTCGGCGCCCTGGCCCGGGCCATGTTGCTGCAGGCAGGTGCCGAGCAGTTGGGGGTGCCGGTCGACGAGCTCTCCACCGAACCCGGCAAGGTCGTCCACGCGGCATCCGGCCGCTCGGTGCCCTACGGCGAACTGGCCGAGCGCGCCCTCGACCTGCCGGTGCCAGACCCGGCCAGCGTGAAGCTGCGCGACCCCAGCGAGTTCCGCTGGATCGGCAAACCGGTGCGCAGGGTCGATGCCTATGACAAATCCACCGGCAAAGCCGTGTACACCATCGACATCAAGCTCGACGGCATGCTCCACGCCGCCGTCCAGCACGCACCGCGCCTGGGCATGACGGTTGGCAGCCTGCGCAACGAAGCACAGGTCAAGGCCATGAAAGGCGTGCATTCGGTGCATCAACTACCCGGCGCGGTGGCGGTGGTCGCCGAACGCTGGTGGCATGCCAAGCGCGCGGTCGAGGCCCTCCAGGTGGACTGGCAGGAGCCCGGCAGCGATTCGCCGGTAAGGCCGATGCCGGCAGACTTCTCCAGCGACGCCTATCGTGACCGCCTGGCCACCGAGCAAGGCCCGGCCCGTGACGAGGAAAACCAAGGTGATGTGGTCGGGGTGCTGGCCAAGGCCAAGACCAAGGTCGAGGCGACCTACCACAACCAATACCTCAACCACGCCCAGCTCGAGCCGCCCTCGGCGCTCGCCCGCTTCAACCCCGACGGTTCGCTGGAGGTGTGGTTGCCCAACCAGGCGCCGGACATGTTCCGCGACGACATCGCCAAACGCACCGGCCTCGACCCTGCGCGCATCACCCTGCACTCACCCCTGCTGGGCGGCTTTTTTGGCCGGCATTTTCTGTACGACTCGGCCAACCCCTACCCGCAGGCCATCGCCCTGGCCAAAGCGGTGGGCCGCCCGGTCAAGCTGATCTGGAGCCGCGAAGAAGAGTTTCTGCGGGATGTGTTGCGGCCGCTGGCGGTGGTCAAGTTCCGTGGGGCACTGGATGACGATGGCCTGCCAGTCGCGATAGAAGCCGTGAGTGCCACCGAAGGCCCGACCGAGGCACTGGCCGGCAAACAAGGTGACAAGATCGACCCCACCGCCCTTGAAGGGCTGTCGGGCAAGTCGTACGCCATCGCCAACAAACGCATTGCCCAAATCTACGTCAAAGGCCCGGTCATGCTCGGCTACTGGCGCTCGGTGGGCAACTCGCTGAACGACTTCTTCTACGAAGCCTTCCTCGACGAGCTGGCCGACAAAGGCGGCAAGGACCCTTATGAATTGCGCCTGCATCTGTTGCGCGACAACCCGCGCCTGACCACCCTGCTACAGGCTGTCGGCGAGTTGTCCGGTGGCTGGAAGCGTGGGCCATTCACGGCCGAGGACGGCAGCAAACGGGCACGCGGTGTGGCCATGGCCTCGCCGTTTGGCTCGGAGGCGGCGGTTATCGCCGAAGTGTCGATCGAAAACGGTCAGGTCAAAGTGCACGACATCTGGCAGGCCATCGACCCGGGCAGCATCGTCAACCCGGCGATCATCGAAGCGCAGGTCAACGGCGCCGTGGCCCTGGGCCTGTCGCAGACCCTGCTGGAAGAAGCGGTGTACATCGACGGCAAGCCCCGTGCGCGCAACTACGACCTGTACCCGATCCTGCCGCCTTCGCGCATGGCCCGGGTGCATGTGCGCATCGTCGAAAGCGGCGCGAAGATGGGCGGCATCGGCGAACCGCCGCTGCCCGCGGTTGCACCGGCGGTGGCCAACGCGGTAGCGCGGCTGACCGGCCAGCGCATCCGCAGCATCCCATTGAGCCGCTACACCTTCACCTGACAGGACAAGGAACGCCCATGACCCACAGCCGATTCGCAAGAACCGCCGGCTGGCTGGCGCTGCCGTGCCTGGTCGCGGCAGGCCTGCTGGCCTGGTATGTCACCCGGGAGCCTGCGTCGCCTTTCGTGGCCGAACAAAACGCCAACGTCGACCCGGCGCTTGTCAGCCGCGGCGAGTACGTGGCCCGGCTCAGCGACTGCGTGGCCTGCCACAGCCTGCCCGACAACAAGCCGTTCGCCGGGGGCCTGGAGATGGCCACGCCGTTAGGCGCGATCCATGCCACCAACATCACCCCAGACCGGGACACCGGCATCGGCGGCTACAGCCTCGCCGACTTCGACCGCGCTGTGCGCCATGGCGTCGCCCCCGGTGGCCGGCGGCTGTACCCGGCCATGCCCTACCCCTCCTACGCCAAGCTCAGCGATGACGATGTGCGTGCGTTGTACGCGTTTTTCATGCAGGGCGTGCAACCTGCCAACCAGCCGAATATCCCCAGCGATATCCCCTGGCCGCTGAACCTGCGCTGGCCCATCGCGTTGTGGAACGGGCTGTTTGCGCCCACTACGCCCTACGTGACCAAGGCTGGCCAGGACCCTCTGTGGAACCGCGGCGCTTATATTGTCCAAGGCCCCGGGCACTGCGGCAGCTGCCATACCCCGCGCGGCCTGGCCTTCAACGAAAAGGCTCTGGATGAAGACGGCAAGCCGTTCCTGGCCGGCGCGCTGCTCGATGGCTGGTACGCGCCGAGCCTGCGCGCCGATCACAACACCGGCCTTGGGCGCTGGAGCGAAGCCGAGATCGTCCAGTTTCTCAAGACTGGGCGTAACCGGCATGCCGTGGTCTATGGCTCGATGACCGAGGCGTTCAACAACTCCACGCAGTTCATGGCCGACGAGGACCTGGCGGCAATCGCCCACTACCTGAAATCGCTGCCAGGCGATCCGCAACGTGACGGCACGCCCTGGCAGTACCAAGCGGCATCGGCGGCGGCGACACTGGAGCGCCCAGGCGCCCACACCTACGTCACGCGCTGCGCCTCTTGCCATGGGCTAGACGGCAAGGGCCAGGCCGAATGGATGCCGCCGTTAGCGGGCGCAACCTCGGCCTTGGCCGGCGAGAACGCCTCGGCGATCAACATCACCCTCAACGGCTCGCAACGCATCGTTGCCGCTGGCCTGCCCGATGCCTACCGCATGCCGGCCTTCCGCGAGCAATTGTCGGACCAGGAGGTTGCCGAAGTATTGAGCTTTGTGCGCAGCAGTTGGGGCAACCACGGCAGCGCGGTGGATGCACAGGCAGTGAGCACGTTACGCGGGCACACCGACCCGGCCAGCAGCAGCCCCATCATCTTGCATATGCGATGAAGCCGGCACAGGTATTACGCTTTGGAGAATGAGAATGGAAAGCATCGACCTGCTGGTATTGCGCACCGCCCGTGACTGGCTTGCCAGCGGTGAACGCGTCCTGCTGGCCACCGTAGCCCGCACCTGGGGCTCCTCCCCTCGCCCGGTCGGTTCGATGATGGCCCTGCGCAGCGACGGTCGCGTGGTCGGCAGCGTGTCCGGTGGCTGCATCGAGGACGATCTCATCCACCGCTACACCACCGCCTATGGCGGCCCCGGCATGCAGACCGGGCTGCCGGAGGTGGTTCGCTACGGCGTCAGCGCCGAGGACGCCCACCGTTTCGGCTTGCCCTGCGGCGGCACCCTGCAACTGATCCTCGAGTTCGAGCCATCGGCAGCACACCTGGCGCAACTGCTGGCCGGCCTGGACAGCGGTAGCCTGATACGCCGCGAGCTGGATGTGCGCAGCGGCGCAGCCACGCTTACGGCCAGCGCCACACCGGATCAGTTCAGCTTCGACGGCCAGCGCATGCTCAGCACCCTCGGCCCTGGCTACCGCGTGCTGCTGATCGGCGCCGGCGCGCTGGCCGAATACTTGGCGACCATGGCCCTGTTCAACGGCTTCACGGTGTCGGTGTGCGACCCTCGGCCCGAGTACATGGGCGGCTGGAGCGTCGAAGGCGTGGTGAAGCTGGCCGGGATGCCGGACGACGTGGTTCGCGCCTTCGCCCCCGACCTGCGCAGCGCCGTCGTCGCCCTCAGCCACGACCCCAAGCTCGACGACCTGGCATTGCTCGAAGCCCTGCACAGCCCGGCGTTCTACATCGGCGCCATCGGCTCCCGGCGCAACAGCCAGCTGCGCCGCGAGCGCCTGATCGAGCACTTCGGCGAGACCGAAGCCAGCCTCCAGCGCCTGCACGGCCCTATCGGCATCTACATCGGCAGCAAGACCCCGGCCGAAATCGCCGTCAGCGTCATGGCCGAGATCCTTGCCGCCAAGAACGACGTGAGCCTGCCTGGCGCGGTCAACGTGACCAAGGCCAAGCTTGCGCGGGAGGCCGAGGCGTGCCTGCACACCCCATGACCTGCGCCGCGCTGGTGCTGGCGGCTGGGCGAGCGCAGCGTTTTGGCAGCGACAAACGCCTGGCACGGCTGCCTTCGGGGCAGACGCTGCTGGCAGCGACGCTGGCGCGTGCATTCGAGCAATTCGCCGTGGTGCACATCGTGCTGCGCCCGGGCGACAACGCGCAACAACTGGGCATCGACCCGCGTGCCCGGATCGTATGGGCCGACCAGGCCGAGCATGGCATGGGCGCCAGCCTGGCAGCGGGGGTAACCGCCCTGTTGCAGACCCCGGCCCAGGCGGTGGCGGTGATGTTGGCGGATATGCCGTGGATCGCTCCGCGTACCTTGCACACGTTGTGCGAGCAGGCCAGCGCTACACGTATCGTGCTGCCGCTGTACCAGGGCCAGCGCGGGCACCCGGTGGTCTTCGGCCGTGCCTTCTGGCCGGCACTGGCGCAGTTGCACGGCGACCAGGGCGGCAGGCAGGTCATCCTGGACAATCCGCAGGCGTGTGCCAGCGTAGCCGTCGACGATGCTGGGGTAGTGCTGGACGTTGACGTGCCGCAAGCCCTGACGTCGATGTGAGGGTCAGTGAGCGAGCCCTTGCGACTGCTGTTGCTGCCAACGTGCCAGGTTCTGCCGCAGTAATTGCTCCGGCAACGTGCTGGACACGACCTGGGTCATCTCCCGCGTCAGCGCTTCGCGCAACTGCGGCTGATTGCAGGGCGACTGATGTGACACCGCCAGGTACAAGCCTTCGCTGGACACGGGCGGGTCCAGCACCTGCAGCTTGTCCTGCATGCCCAGCGTCTGCGCCAATGCCATGCCGGGGTACTGCTCGAAGACCACGTAGTCGCTGCGTTTGAGCAACAGTTTCTCGAAGGCCTGCTTAGCGCTGGGCACCGCTTCGAGCGTGAGGTTGGCCCTGGCATAGTCATCGAACTGCTGGCCATGGCTGTTATTGACCAGCGTCCCGCCTTTACGGCCTTGCAGGTCCGCCCATTGCTGATAGGCAAAGGCCCCTTGCTGGCGCACCCAGACCACGCTGGGCGTGTGCAGGAACGCGGGGCTTATGAAGTCCATCAGGTGGGTGCGCGCTTGGGTCAGAAAATACCCGGCCAGCAGGTCGATACGGCCCGTGCGCACTTCCTCCTGGGCACGCGACCAAGGCCCGCCATAGACCACCTCCACCTCCAGCCCGAGTTGCTTGCCCAAGTGCTTGAGCAAGTCGGCATTGGCACCGATCAACTGCTGAGGGTTGTGTGGGTCACGCCACAGGTACGGGGGGTATTCAGGGTTGCCAGTGGCCGTCAGGTGCTGGCATGCCGCCTGCGCACCCGCGCCCATCGGTAGCAGGGACCCGCACAACAACAGCAAGGCGTGGCGAACGCAACGCTCGATCATCTACAACCCTCGGCACAAGTGGCACCCGGCGACCCGGCGTGGTCGCCAAAGGCTGCCACATCCCGTGGAGGACTGCAGCATCTGGCTTCGCGTGGTGTAGACAGTCTGGCTCAACAATGGCTAGGCGGCAGGGATTTGTTGCGCAGGCAGGTTGACGGGGCCACTGCGCGTCGCCAGTAAGCCCCGAATGGCTTAAGCCGACTGACGACGCATCGTCAAAATGGCCGCACCGAAGCCAATGAAGGTCGTCCCCACCACCCGGCTCACCCAGCGCGAAAGGCTGGGCCGGGTCAACACGCCCTTGGCACGCGAGGCCAGCGCGGCGTACAGGGTCAGCGAAACGAGCGACAAGGCGACAAAGATCCCGGTCAGGATCAGGAACTGCGGCAGCAACGCTGCACCCTGATCGATGAACTGCGGGAACAGCGCCGTGAAGAACATGGTCGCCTTGGGGTTGGTCACCGCCGTCAGGAACGCCGATTTGTACAGCTTCATCGGCGTCGGGCGTTGCTTGGCCACCCCGGCGTCAGCCCCCGCCTCGAGCATCGGGCCTTTCTTCAACAACTGCCGTGCGCCGAGGTAGAACAGGTACGCGGCACCGATGATCTTGACCGCATTGAAAAGGACTTCAGAGCTGGCCAACAAGGCGCCCAGCCCGAGCATGGCCGCTGCCGACAGGCAGAACAGCCCCGAACCATTGCCCAGCGAGGACCAGACAGCGCTGCGCTGCCCGTGGGCCAGGCTGTTGTTGATCGCCATCAGCGTTGCAGGGCCAGGGCTGGCGATGGCGATCGCAGCGACCAAGGTAAAGGCAAGAAGCGAGTGAGAATCCATTTTCCAGGCTCGATTTAACGTTCAGAGAGTTGAGTGTTGACGCAGTAGACAACGGTCAGTCGGTATTCTGCCGCTTCGCGTTCTTCTTGACGATGGCCTTCATCCGCGTGGCCGCGCGCTGCACGGTGGCCATTTTCTCAGGGCGCTTCATGCCGCGCCACTTGCGGATTTCTTCACGGGAGCGGCCACAGCTTACGCACAGCTCGCTGTTGAGCTGGCAAAGCGAGACGCAGGGGTTGTCGATGTCTTTGGCCATTACACGCTCAAGACCAACATTCAGGCCGGCATTTCAGCGCGCACACGTTCGGCGGCTTCTTCAAAGACTTTGCGAAGCTCTTCGGACTTGGCCTTGGTAATCGACTTGGCGGCCAACAGTTCATCCACTACGCGAACGCACTGTGCCTCGGCAGTTTTCAGTTGCTCACGGTCAGAGGCGTCGGCGATATCACCCAGATAAGGAGCAACGAGGTACACGTACCGGTCCTGCAGCTTGAGTGTTTCCAGGGCATCGAGGGCAGTCTGGAACCGTTGGGCAGCGGCAGGGCTCATGCTCAATTTATCGAAATGAATCAGGCTCACACGGTCAGTGGCCATTGACGAATCTCCGTTTCCTGATAAGGCCAGGCTCGCAGGCAGCGCCGCTTCTACGGTGCTCGGGAGTGCGGGCCAGGGTAATGCCCATCAGGGTACCAGAACGCGGGACAAATAGGGCCATCGCCCCCGGAACTAAAAGTATTAAACAGGTCGTTCAATGGATGCCCCACGGCGCATTCGGGACAGGAAGCGCTGTGACTCGCACAGGATAATCGGCCCGGCAAGACTCCCCCGCCGAGACCGTCATCGACCCCGGCAGCCCACAACAACAAGCCTGCACGCGCAGGTAAGCCACAAAGGGGCAACACCATTCATGGCAAAGGAACACATCACCGAAACGCTCGACCTTGGCGTGACGGACCCCTCGAAGACTGCAGAAGCGCGCCAGGACCGGCACCTCGAGGGCAAGATCGACTGGATCGTCTTTGGCATCACCAGCATCCTGGCCATCGGCTTCGTCATCTGGGGCTTCATCAGCCAGGCCAGCCTGGCCGCCAGCGCGTCCTCGGCACAATCCTGGGTCATTCTCAACTTTGGCTGGTTTTTCGTACTTACTTCGACCGTGTTCGTCATCTTCGTGCTGTGGCTGGCCGCCAGCCGCTACGGCAGAATTCCGCTAGGGCGTGATGGCGAAGCGCCAGAGTTCCGCACGGTTTCCTGGGTGGCCATGATGTTCAGCGCCGGCATGGGCATCGGCCTGATGTTCTTCGGCGTTGCCGAACCCTTGTCGCATTACGTGTCGCCGCCTCCCGGCTCGGCCACCGGGCAATCGAGCGAAGCCATGCAGGTGGCCATGGCCACCACCCTGTTCCACTGGACCCTGCACCCCTGGGCCATGTATGCCATCGTTGGCCTGGTGATCGCTTACGGCACCTTCCGACGCGGTCGCTCGCAGCTGATTTCCACTGCCTTCCGGCCCCTGATCGGTAAACACGCCAACGGCCCGATTGGCCGTGTGATCGACATGATGGCGATCTTCGCCACCTTGTTCGGCTCTGCCGCCTCGCTCGGCCTTGGCGCCCTGCAGATCGCCGGTGGCCTGGAATACAACGGCTGGATCGAGAGCCCCGGCAAGCTGTTCTACATCTCGATCATCACCCTGCTGACCATCGCCTTCGTCACCTCTGCGGTCTCTGGCATCGGCAAAGGCATCCAGTGGCTGTCCAACACCAACATGGTGCTGGCGCTGGTGCTGGCGGTGTTTGTGTTCCTGGTTGGCCCGACGCTGTTGATGCTCAACCTGCTGCCCACCTCCATCGGCATCTACATCAAGATGCTGCCAGAGATGATGGCCCGCACCAACGCCAGCGGTGGTGAGCAGATGGACAGCTGGCTGGCCGGCTGGACAGTGTTCTACTGGGCTTGGTGGATCTCCTGGACGCCTTTCGTCGGCATGTTCATTGCCCGCATCAGCCGCGGCCGCACCATCCGCCAATTCGTCACCGGCGTGCTGCTGGTACCGAGCCTGGTCAGCCTGGTGTGGTTCACCATCTTCGGCGGTGCCGCCATCGACGCCCTGCGCGAAGGCAGCTTCGCACTGGTCAATGGCGCCGTGAACAGCAACCATGCCCTTTATCAGTTGCTGGACAGCTACCCGCTGGCCTCGGTGACCTCGGTACTGGTGATGATCCTGGTGGGTATCTTCTTCGTCTCCGGTGCCGATGCCGCATCGCTGGTCATGGGTACCCTGTCGGAGCACGGCACCACCACGCCATCACGGCGCACCGTGATCTTCTGGGGGGCACTGACCGGCACGGTGGCGGCGATCATGCTGGCGATCGGCGACCCACGCGACCCCGGCGAAGCGCTAACCGGGCTGCAGAACCTGACCATCGTGGTGGCACTACCCTTTGTCGTAGTGATGGTGCTGCTGTGCCTGGCGCTGTACCGCGACCTGCGCAAGGACCCGATGATGCTGCGCCACCTGCGTGGCACTGAGCTGATCGAAAAGGCCGTGCTGTATGGCGCGGTGAAACACGGCGAGGAGTTCTACATCGTGGTGCAGGAGAAGAAGTCCGCGAGCAAGCAGGCGCAACCCCTGGCCGACGCCGAGCTGAACGGATAACCCCTACGCTGCAACAACCCGGGGCCGCCAAGCGGGCCCGGGCCGCTTCAGTCACTCGGCGAGAAAACTGTCTTCGAACGGGTAATGGGTCAGCACTTCATACCCCGTCTCCGTCACCAGCAGCTGGTTCTCCAGTTTTATCCCGTCACGCCCTCCTACCTCCCCCACATAGGCCTCTACGCACAGCGCCATGCCAGGCTGCAGTTCCCCTTCGTAACCGTAGGCGTCGAAGTCTTCCGGGTAACGAATGCAGGGATACTCGTCGCACAGCCCCACCCCATGGAACATCACCCCATAACGCTGGGCACGGCAGCTTTCTGGCAGGCGATGCCCGTTACGAGTGAGCTCGGAGAAGCGCACGCCAGGCTTGACCATGTCGGCGTTGACCTGGATGTGCTCATGGGCGATTCGATACAGGCGTTTTTGCTCGGCCGTCGGCTCAAGCCCGCCACACATCCAGCTGCGCGACATGTCGACGCAAAAGCCGTACACGCCGATCAGGTCGGTGTCGAACGACAGCAGGTCGCCGTCGCTCAGCACCCGTGGGCCGGACTCCTGATACCACGGGTTGGTACGCGGGCCGGAGCTGAGGATGCGGGTTTCGATCCACTCGCCGCCACGGCGGATATTGCCGCTGTGCAATGCCGCCCAGACGTCGTTCTCGGTTACCCCGGCGCGCATGGCCTGGCGCATTTCGGCGATGGCAGCTTCACAGGAAGCCACCGCGCAGCGCATGGCGAGGATTTCATCGGGGCCCTTGATCAAACGCGCGAACTCGGTCACCGCCTGGCCGTTGTGCACCTGCACGCCCAAGGCGTCCAGGGCTCGCAGGCCGGCAACCTCGATGCGGTCCACGGCCAAGCGGCGGTTGTCGCCGGCATGGGTTCGTAGCAGTTCGTCGACCTGGGCACAAAAACGCCGGGCATGTTCGTCGGTACGCTCGCCCGTTTCGAAGTAGAAGAACGACGCGCCACTGCGCAGCTCACGCACCAAAGGCAGGTGTGCCGAGAGGTGGTCGCAGCCATGAAAATCCCACAGCACCACATGCCCGCTGGCAGCGACGAAACAGGCACGGGCGGGGTTGTGGGTGGTCCACAGCTGCATGTTGGTGCTGTCGGTGGCGTAGCGGATGTTCAACGGATCGAATAGCAGAATGCCGCCGAGGTCACGGGCCACGAGCTGCTCGCAGATGCGTTGCAGGCGGTACTCACGCATCGTCGCCAACTGCGGCACCTGCAGGCCGAGCGCGGCCCACTCGGCGAACGCCAAAGGGGTCGGGCCGATTTCGCTGCGGTCGTTGTCATCGACCGAGCCGTCGGCCCTGAGCGCGGCAGCACGCTGGCGCGACGGGTCGATACGGCGTGACTGGGCGGGGATCGAGAACGGCGAAGTCATCATGGTGCGAGGGCTTCCTTGATCGTAGTGTTGGAAGAATCACCCACCTGCAAGGTGGCGCCGCTAGTTGCTGGCTTGCACCGCCGTCGCTCGCGCGGCCTGCAGCCATTGATCAAACTGCTGACGATGCGCTGCAATCCACGCCTGGGCGTGGCGCTGAATGTCGCTCAGGTTCTTCTCGCCGTTCTGCATCTTGAGGTTCTGCGCGCTCTCGTCCGCCGCGCTGATCTGCACCAGCGACAGAAACTTCAGTGCCGCCGGGTTCTTGTCGGCGAACCCTCGGTTGAGCACCGCTTCGACCTTGTCCACCGCAAAGCCCAGGTTCTTGCCCTCGAACGTGGTATCGACGCTGTTGCCGCCGCCCGGCAAATCGGTGTTGGGCACTTGCAGCCACACCACGTCGCGCCCCTCCACCATCACCCCGGCCACCCACTGGGGTACCCAGGTGTAATAGAGCACCGGTTTGCCTTCCTTGAAGCGGGTGATGGTGTCGGCCATCAAGGCGAAATACGACCCTTGGTTGACGTGCACGGTCTTGTCCAGGTCATAGGCCTTCATGTGGTGGGCGATGACCAGTTCACAGCCCCAGCCGGGGTTGCAACCGGTCAGGTCGGCCTTGCCATCGCCGTCGGTGTCGAACAGCTTGGCCAGCTCGGGCTTCTTCAGGTCGGTGATGTACTTGATGTTGTATTGATCGGCGGTTTTCTTGTCGATCAGGTAGCCCTGCAACACGCCAGGCATGATATCGCCAGCCTTGACCATGTTCTGGTCGCCGCCGGCCTTCTCGTAGAAGCTGGCGTGCAGCTTGTCCCACAGGTTGACGCTGAAGTCGGCGTCGCCGTAACCGACTGCCAGAATCATCGTGGCGTATTCGGTTTCCTTGGGTTTCTGCACGTTGTAGCCCAATTCGCGCAGGCCCTGCATGGCGATTTCGCCGCGGAAGCGTTCTTCATCCACCGAAGGGAACGACGGGGTTATCTTCACCCCCTCCCCTGGCTTGTCGGTGGAGGCGCTGGCGCCCAGGCACGTCACGGAAAGCGCCATGGCACAAGCGCACTGAAGCAAACGACGGGTGAACGGGGACTCGTACATCTTCGCGTACCTTTTCGGGTTGTTGTCGAGGGTTGCGGCAGATAGAACGCGGTGTTTCAGGCGGCCTTGCGCTGCCCTTGTGGTTGCGCCGCGCCACATAGGCGCAGCACCAGGCCCACCGGGCCGGTGTGGTACCATCGCAGGCTCGGGTCGGCATTGGTGCGCGCGCCCATGGCTTGGGTCAGGCGGTCGAGGAAGATCGCCAACAGCACCAGCCCCATGCCCCCGACGGTAGCCAGGCCCATGTCCAGCCGGCCGATGCCGCGCAGCACCATCTGGCCCAGGCCGCCGACCGAGATCATCGAAGCGATCACCACCATCGACAGCGACAGCATCAGGGTCTGGTTGAGCCCGGCCATGATGGTCGCGGTGGCCAGCGGCAGCTGCACGCGGGTCAGCATCTGGTGCGGCGTGCAGCCAAAGGCGCGGGCCGCTTCGATCTTGTCTTCCGGCACCTGGCGGATGCCCAGGTTGGTCAGGCGCACCAGCGGCGGCAGGGCAAACACGATGGTCACCAGCACGCCCGGCACGTTGCCGATGCCGAATAGCATCACCACCGGCACCAGGTAGACGAACGCCGGCAGCGTCTGCATCGCATCGAGCACGGGGCGGATAATGCTTTCCAGGCGGTTGCTGCGGGCGCAGACAATGCCCAGCGGGATGCCGATCACCGCGCAGAAAAACACCGAAGTGAGCACCAGCGCCAGGGTGGTCATCGACTCCGACCACACGCCGATCAGCCCCAGCAAGGTCAGGGTGACGAAGCACAGCAGCGCCATGCGCTTGCCCGCCAGCTGCCAGCCGAGCAAGGACGACAGCAGGATGCCAATGGTGGGCGGGATGCTCTGCAGGGTGAACTCGATGCCGTTGAGCACCTGGTCGATCGGCCAGCGGATGGCGCGAAACACCTCACGGAAGTTGTGCACGAGGAAGTTGAGGGTAGCGGTGACCCAGTCGCCCAGGGGGATGGTGGCCGCCTGGAACGGGTCGAGCAGGCTGAATTCGGACATGGGGCAAACCTCGCGGGGGTCAGTGGCGGCTCAGGGACTGCAACGGCGTGCTGTTGGCCAGGCTGGAACACTGGCAGCGGCTGTTGAAGGTCTTGAAGAACGCGCGCACGTAATCGTTGGCCGGCTGGTTGATCAGCTGCTGCGGGGTGCCGATTTGCACCACCCGGCCGCCCTCCATGATCGCGATGCGATGGCCGATGCGGATGGCTTCCTCGATGTCGTGGGAAATGAAGATGATGGTGCGCTGCTGCTCGGCCTGCAGGCGCATCAGCTCGCCCTGCATCTCGTTGCGGATCAGCGGGTCGAGGGCCGAGAAGGCTTCGTCCATCAACAGGATGGTCGGGTCGTTGGCCAGCGCCCGGGCCAGGCCCACGCGCTGCTGCATGCCGCCGGACAGCTGGTGCGGGTAGCTGTGCTCGTGGCCGGCCAGGCCGACCTGGCCCAGCGCCTCGCGGGCACGGCGGTGGCGTTCGGCCTCGGCAACGCCGGCGATTTCCAGGCCGAAGGCGGTGTTCTGCAGCACGCTCATGTGCGGCATCAGGGCGAAGGACTGGAACACCATGCCCATTTCCTTGCGGCGCACATCGAGCAGGGCTTTATCGGACAGGCCGGTGATTTCGCGGCCGTTGAGGTGGATGCTGCCGGCGGTGGGTTCGATCAGGCGGTTGAACAGCCGCACCATGGTCGACTTGCCCGAGCCCGACAGGCCCATGATGACGAAGATCTCGCCACGTTTGACGGAAAAGCTTGCATCGAACACGCCGACGACGTGGCCGGTCTTGCTGAAGATTTCGTTCTTGTCGGCGCCCTTGCGGAGCATCTCCATGGCCATGTTCGGGTTGGGGCCGAACACTTTGAAGATGTTGTTTACCGAAAGAATCTCATCGGCATGGCTCATACGACCCTCTTTGTTTTTGTTATGACCAATAAATGATCGGCATCCTTTCCATGGGCGGAAACAGCTGCAGACGTGCGATTGGCAGGGTGCTCAAAAAGCAGTGAGCGAATCAGAACGGTGATGATCTTATGGTTGAGCCAGCGGTGCGTGGCACGCTGGTAAAGCCTCGGGGTAGCGGGCTTTTGTGAAGGACTGGCTGAACTGTAGCCCTGGCGATCGGCATGGAATAGAACGGAAGCGTCAATTTATGGTATGCCGGGGCCCAGGGCTTGCCACGGCATAGGGACTGTAGGAGCAGCCTTGTGCTGCGAAGAGGCCGGTGATAACACAGTGAATCTTTAGTGTTATCACCGGCCTCTTCGCAGCACAAGGCTGCTCCTACCGGGTAAGTGGGTCACCCCTTCAATGCTGCCTCAATCTTGGCGACATCGATCTTGCCCATTTCCATCATGGCCTCGAACGTCCGCTTGGCAGCAGCCCGGTCGGGATTGGCAATGGCCTCGATCAGGATGCGTGGGCAGATTTGCCACGACAGCCCCCACTTGTCCTTGCACCAGCCACAGACGCTGGCCTCGCCGCCATGGCTGACGATGGCATCCCACAACCGGTCGGTCTCGGCCTGGTCCTCGGTGCTGACCTGAAACGAGAACGCCTCGCTATGGCTAAAGGCCTTGCCCCCATTGAGCCCAACGCAAGGGATACCCATGACGATGAACTCGACAGTAATCACATCGCCTTGCTTGCCCGACGGGTAGTCGCTAGGGGCTTGGTGCACCGCCACTACCCGGCTGTCGGGGAAGGTGCGAGCGTAGAAGTTGGCCGCCTCTTCGGCGTCATGGTCGTACCACAGGCAGATCGTGTTTTTGGCAGTCATGGCAGGGCTCCATGAATGAGAGTGGGCCTTTGAGTCTAGTTCACGGCCTTGCCGTCGGCGCCGCTGCATGGCCCGGTATTCGCCTTCAGGACGGCCGGTCTTTGCAACATTCTGCAGACATTTCCGACGTTAGGTAGTGAACCTGCTTACATAAAAAAGGTCTTTCGCTGACGGTCAACTCACCGACCGGTTCACCGGCCCAGTCAGCGGGCCTACTTTTGTCCTGTTTCAGCGAAGACCAACATGCCCGAATCCCGCCCCACATTCTCCGCCCTCCCAGCCCTGCGCGGCGGCCTGATCGCAGCCCTGGTGGCCCTCGCCGCCCCGGTGCATGCCGAGGAGCCTGCCAGCGATGCGCGCTGGGTCAGCGACAGCCTGAGCACCTACGTGCGCAGCGGCCCGACCGATGGCCACCGAATTGTCGGCACCCTCAAGTCCGGCCAGAAACTGACGCTGGTCACCACCCAAGGCAACTACAGCCAGGTGCGTGGGCAGAATGGCGACCTGGTGTGGATCCTCAGCAGCGACCTGCAGGCGGTGCCAGGCCAGGGCGAACGCCTGCCGCAGCTCGATGCCCAGGTCGCCGACCTGTCCGGGCAGCTCAAGAGCATCGATGACAGCTGGAAAAACCGCGTGCAGGGCATGCAAGAGACACTGGACTCGCGCAAGCACCTGATCGACGAACTGGAAGCGCGCAACAAAGCGCTGAACGAACAGCTCGACCAGAGCCAGTCGACCTTGCGCGATACCCAGGCCCGCTTGGGGGATGAGAACAAGCAGGTGATGATGCGCTATATGGTGTACGGCGGCAGTATTGCAGGCGCGGGCCTGCTGATGGGGTTGATCTTGCCGGCGCTGACGCGTGGGCGGAAGAAGAATGACCGCTGGTTCTGATTAGGGGTGCATCAGGGGCTTGAGGCGGGCGCCAGGAGGCATGCACCCGCCCCCTACAACAGCCGCTCCAAAGCCTCCAGCACATGCGCTGTGGCACGTTCAGCCTGCCCTTCACGGCAGGCGATGCCCAGTTGCCGCCACAACCCCGGACGCAACGGTCGTCGGGCAATCCGCCGGTCCAGCTCGGGCGCCTCGCCCTCCTGCGGCAGCAATGTCGCGCCGTAGCCGGCCCCCACCAGGCTTTTAATCGCATCGTTGTAGTTCAGCTCGATGCGCGGCTCGGGGAACAACCCCGCCGCAGCGAACCATTCCCCCGTCACCCGCGACAACTGCGTGCTGCTGTCATTGAGAATCAACGCCCGCTGCGCCAACCATGCCGGAGTCACCTTGGCCGGCGGCTGCCAGTCGGCCGGCACATAGGCCAAGATCGGATCGCGTCGCCACGGGGTGATCTTGAGCCCTTTGCCTGCCACTTGCGGCAAGGCCACCAGGCCAATGTCCAAGGCCCCTTCGCGCAACCGCGCTAGCGACGCCTGCGAGGTCAGCACCTGCACCTGCACATCGATCCCCGGATGCACTTCGCGCAGGTACTCGAGCGCTTTGGGCAACAGGTGGGCAATGGCGCCAGTCGAAGCCCCCAGGCGGACCCTGCCAGTCAGCCCCTCGACCTGACGGCGCACCTCGTCCAGCGCCAGGTCGGCATCGGCCAGCAAGCGACGGGCTCGGGCCAGCAGCGTCTCGCCGATGGCCGTAGGCCGTACCTGCCCACGGTTGCGGGTGAGCAACGGCGCGCCGACCCGTGCCTCCAGCTCGGCCACATGCAGGCTGATGGTGGGTGGGGCCAGGTTGAGCCGGCGAGCGGCCTCGGCAAACGAGCCGAGGTCGGTGATTTCGACCAGCGTGCGGAGGCGGTCGAGGCTGATTTCGCGCATGACTAGCTTCAGAAATAATGAACATCAGCATCATGATATTCAAATTTCCTTTAGTCCAGCCGCGGGCGAGCATAGGCCACCCTCCCCTGACCGGACCTCGACCATGCATACCCCTGTTGTTTTTATCGACGGTGACCAAGGCACCACTGGCCTGCAGATTCACGCCCGCCTGCACGGGCGCAATGATGTGCGCCTGCTGACCCTGCCCGAGGCCGAGCGTAAAGACCCGCAGCGCCGCGCCGAAGCCATCAACAGCGCCGACATCGCTGTGCTCTGCCTGCCCGATGACGCCGCCCGCGAGGCCGTCACGGCAATCCACAACCCGCACGTTCGGGTCATCGACGCCAGCTCCGCCCACCGCACCAGCCCCGGCTGGGTCTATGGCCTGCCGGAACTGGACGCGCAGCAAGCCGAGCGCATCGCCCACAGCACACGCGTCAGCAACCCCGGCTGCTACCCCACCGGCGCGATTGCCCTGCTGCGCCCGCTGATCACCGCCGGGTTGCTGCCAGCGGATTACCCGCTGAGCATTCACGCCATCTCGGGGTACTCCGGCGGCGGCCGCGCCGCGGTCGAACGCCATGAGCAGCCGAGTGCCGAGAACACCCCAACCCTGCAGCTGTATGGCCTGGAACTGGCACACAAGCATGTACCGGAAATCCAGCAACACGCCGGGCTGTCGGCACGGCCGGTGTTCATGCCTGGTTACGGCGCCTATCGCCAGGGCATCGTGCTCAGCATCCCGCTGCAGTTGCGCCTGCTGCCCGGCCAGGTCAGCGCCGAACACCTGCAGGCCTGCTTGGAACAGCACTACCAAGGGGCTCGCCACGTTCAGGTGATGCCCCTGCACCAGCAAGGCCCGGCTGCAGCACTCGACCCCGAAGCGTTGAACGACAGCAACGACCTGCGCCTGGCGCTGTACGCCAACCCGGCGCATGGCCAGGTGCTGCTGACCGCTGTATTCGATAACCTGGGCAAAGGCGCGTCCGGGGCGGCGGTACAAAACCTCGACCTGATGCTCGCCGCGCTACAGGCGCAAGGCTGATTGGGCAAAACCGGTTAAACTGTACGTCCCGCGTCAGCATGGCGCGGGTTGTATTCCTAGCCGCTGGAGCCTTCCCCCCGATGTTCATCCTGAGCCGCCTTGACAGCGTGCCGCCCGAGTCTTTCCAGAACCAGATCCGTGAGCTGGTGATCCATCACGTCGGCGAATTGAGCAGCGTCGCCATTCTTGCCGACAACCCGCTGTATCCGCTGTACCAGTACGGCGTCGGCATGGAAGTGCACCAGTACTTGCAGGCCATGGACGGTAAACGCGGCCTGTCGGTGACGCTGACCCTGGCGCTGGACGCCGATGCCCCGGACCAACTGCTCGGTTTCGCCCTGGCGTTGCCGGCCGATGATGATGCGCAAACCTGCGCACTGGCATTTCTTGCCGTGCGCGCCAGCCATCGCCGCCAAGGCATCGCCCGCGCACTGTTAGGTGACCTGCAGGCGCAACATGCCTATGTCGAGCTGAACACCTTTGCCGGCCAGGTGCCGTGGTTCGAAGCGATGGGCATGCAGGTGGTGGCAGCCAACGGGCCACAGGTGCTGATGAGCAGCACCGGGCACGCCAGCGAGGCGCTGATCGGTCGGCTGGATATCGGGCCGATCTACCAGACCACCGAGGTGCATCAAATCCACACCTACCTGCTCAACCAGCAAGGCGAGGATGCGATGATCGAGGCCGAACAGCTGCGCGACGAGCGCTTGGACCAGTTGGCCATTCAAGCGCAGGAATGTGTTCGCCAGCGCAAGACCGTGCACTGATGCTGTGGGGCCGCACGGCGGCCCCAGCTCTTTTCAGCCGTGCACCCAACGCCGATGCAACCCACGCGCCAGGGCATCGAGCATGAACCCCAGCACCCCGATCAGCAGCACCATCGCCATCAGTTCCGAATACGCCAGCCGGTCACGGGTGTCGAGGATGAAATACCCCAACCCCGCACTTACCCCCAGCATCTCGCAGGGCACCAGCACGATCCAAAGGATGCCGATGGCCAGGCGCACGCCCGTCAACACATGGCCGATCACCCCTGGCACGATGACCTTGCACAAGGTCTCCCAGCGCGTAGCACTCAAACTGCGGCTCAGTTGCAACCAACGCGGGTCGAGCTGACGCACACCTGCCGCAGTGTTGAGCAAAATCGGCCACAGCGCGGCAAATGCCAGCAGGAAATAAATCGGCTGGTCACCCACCCCCATCAGCATCACCACCACCGGCATCCACGACAGCGGCGAGATCATCCGCAAGAACTGGAAGGCCGGCGTGGTCGCCGCCTCCAGGTGCCGATAGCTGCCCACCAGCAAGCCGAGGGGGACACCGATCAACAAGGCCAGCAACAGGCCGATCAGGATACGCTTGAGGCTGACCCACACGTGGCCGTAGACCTCGCCCTGCCCCAGCAGCTCGGCCAGGCTGGCCAGAGTCGCCGCCGGCGAAAAACGCGCCGACAGGCCATCGGCCTCGCCAAACCATGCCACGCCGGCCCACCACGCCAGCAGCAACCCCAGCAGCCCGGCCAAGCCCAGGCCGGTATGAACGACATGCTTGCGCATCAGACCGCGAACTCCTCGCTACGCTCGAAGTTGTCGGCAATGCCGAACACCGACGGCCCGCCAACGGCGGTGATGGCGTTGCGCACGAAACGGTCGTCGACCAGGTCGCGGGCGGTGTGCGCTGGGTCCAGGCCCGCCAAAAAGCCACTGTCGCCTTCGATCAGGGTGTGCTGCAGGCGCTTGATCAGTGCTTCGGTGTAGCTGGGGAACGGGTATGGCTGGAAGTCGATACGTTTTTCGTCCCACTGCTGATGCTGGATCGCGCCACTGGCGATATAGCCTGCGCGGTCTTCGGCGGCTGGCGCCAGGACTTTGCTCAACACCGCCACTTCGTGCGGGGTGTACTTGTTGGGGCCGGCCTTGGACAGCAGCGCGGCGGCTTCGGCGCGGTGCTCGCGCGTCCACTGCTGGGCCTTGACGATGGCGTTGACCACCTTCTGCGACCACTCCGGGCGGTTGTTGAGGTCGTGCTCGTGCATGAACACCACGCAGCAGGCGTGGTTGCGCCACACATCGCCGGTAAAGCGCTGCACGCGGCCCACCTTGAGGTTCTCGGCCAGGGCGTTGAACGGTTCGGCGACGATGTAGCCAGCAATACGCTTGCTGGCCAGCGCCGGGGGCATATCGGACGGTGGCAGCACCAGCAGGTTGACCTCGGTGGCCGCCAGCTGCGCATTGGCAGGTTTCGACACCGGGGTCAGGCCGCTGTCGTTGAGCATCTGCTGCAGCACCACGTTATGGATCGAATACCAGAATGGGATGGCCACGGTCTTGCCGCCCAACTGCTTCATGTCGGTAATGTCGGGCGCCACGGTCAGCCCCGAACCCCCCACATGGTTCCAGGCCACGACCTTGGCAGGTACCTTGCTGGCGTAACGTGCCCAGACGGTCATCGGCGACAGCAAATGGATGACGTTGACCTGGCCGGAAATGAACGCTTCGATCACCTGCGCCCAACTGCGCAGCAGCACTGGGCGCTCGGCTTTGATGCCTTCGGCCTCGAACAGGCCATTGTTGTGCGCTACCAGCAAGGGGGTGGCGTCGGTGATCGGCAGGTAGCCGATGCGCACCGGCGCGTCCGGCTCGGCAGCCGCACGGGCCTGCAGGCTCGACAGCAGCGGCAACGCACCGGCGGCAGTAAGCATGGCGCCAAGCTTGAGGAAGTCGCGACGCGAAGAAGCGGAACAGCAGTCATCCATGCACATGGACAGCCTCCGAGGGCAAGGGGGTTGAGGAAGGTGGGTCTGTGCGGCTTGCCCGCCGAAGGGTTTTGACAATCTCGATACGCAGCGCGCCCAGTTCCTCGACCCGCTGCGTACGCGGTTGCGGCAGGTCGATGCGCCACTGGCCGAGCACCTGCGCTGGGTGGTTGCCCAGTAGCAGGACCCGATCGGACAGCAGCAGGGCTTCGTCGATATCGTGGGTGATCAGCACCGCAGCGGTATTGTGGGTGGCGATCAGTTGCAGCAGCAGTTGCTGCATGTCGGCGCGGGTCACTTCGTCGAGCGCACCAAACGGCTCGTCGAGCAACAGCACTTCAGGCTGACGCGCCAGGCAGCGCGCCAACGCCGTGCGTTGGGCCATGCCACCGGACAGCTGCGCCGGGTACTGGTTACGGGCATGGTCCAAGCCCACGGCGGCAATGGCATGGTCGATACGCGCACGCCGTTCGGTGGCGGCCAACTTGGGTTGGCGAGCGAAATCCAGGCCGAAGGCGACGTTCTTTTCCAGGCTCAGCCAAGGCAACAGGCTGGGGTCCTGGAAGGCCACCGCCAGGCGCGGATGCGGCCCTTGCAACGGCTCGCCATGCAACATCACGCTGCCGCCACGCGGTGCCTGCAAGCCCGCCAGCACCCGCAACAGGCTGGACTTGCCAACCCCGCTGGGGCCCAGGATGGACACCACTTCGCCCGGTGCCAACTGCAGGTCGAACCGCGCCAGCACCTCGTGCCAGCTACCCTCGCGGGGGTAGCCGAGGCTGATAGCTCGGGCTTGCAGCACGACTTCGCTCATGCCGTGCCCGCCTGGCGTTGCAGTTCGGCGCGCAGCTGCACCAGGCTTGGCGTGACGATGGGCACGAACGCCGATTCGCGCCAACGGCGCGCGAAACCTTGGCCGTACTCGCTGAGGTACGCTTTGCCACCACTGGCCTGCAGCTCGAGCTGCACCGCGTCGGCAGCACTTTCGGCAAGGATGATGCGCAGTTTGAACAACGCCGCTGGCTGCTGCAGGAAGCGCCCGTCGAGCAGGCCCTGCTTGAGTTCACTCACGGTGTTTTCCAGGCGTTCCTTGAGCACCTGGCGGGCCTCTTCGAGGAACGAACCACGGCCTTGCAGGTGCGCCGCCACTTCATCCAACGCGCGCCGGGCCAGGCCGATGGCCATGCCGCATTGCAGCGCGAGGAAGGCCGGGCGTACCTTGGGCAGGAACTCACGGGCGTTTTCATGCAGCAGCCACTCGCGGCCCAGTTCGACCTGATGGAACGCCAGCGCGGCGGTATTGCTCGATTGCAGCCCCATCAACTGCAAGTCGTCCGAGCGCTCCAGCCCTTGCACCTCTGACGGAATGGCCAACACGAAGGGCGCGCGCTCGGCATCGCACTCGATGGCCGCGGCCACCACAAAACCGCTCTTGCGCAGATTGGTCACCCAATGCAAGCGGCCCTCCAGGCTCCACCCCTCGCTGCTGGGGCGCCCGCGCACCTGCAGGCGCTCGATGCCCGAGAGAAACTTCATGGCGTTGGACAACCCGGTGGCGCCTGCCAGCTCGCCTGTCAGCAACCTCGGCAGCAGGCGTTCGCGCAGTGACTGGTTAGGGCTTTGCAGCAGGTATTCAATAAAGGCGCGCTGGCCCCAGCAGACGAACGCCGCCGCCAACGAACGGCTGGCAATGGCGGCGATGGCTTCGACCGCATCGGTCACCTGCCCGCCCGTGCCGCCCTGGGCCGGATCGACGCCGATGCGCAGCACCTGCGCTTCAGCGATCTGCGCCAGCACCAGGTGCGGCTCGCACGTGCCCTGGTCAATGGCCTCGGCGTTGGCATCCAGCCATTGCCGAAATGCACAATCTTGCATGTCTGTACTCCTTTGAAAACGCCGGTGGGGCCGGCACCACACGCGGATTACGCAGAAGGCTGCCAGCGGTACTTGCTCAGTTCGTCGTTGAGCGGCGTCTGGGCGAAAACATTAGCAAAGTTGCACAGGGTTGCGAGGCTCACGCCCAGAATCACTTCCAAGGCGTTGCCTTCGCTGAAGCCGGCCTCACGAAATGCCTGGTAGGTGGCCTCGCTGACGTTGCCACGGGTGGCGATGACTTCGCGAGCGAACGCGGCCAGGGTCTCGTAACGGGCATCGGGCAGTTCGCCCCGCGCACGCAGCGCATCGACCACTGCCTGCGGCAGCTTGGCCTTGTTCAGCGCGACTGCAGTGTGGCCGGCGACACAAAAGTCGCAGCCATGCTGGGTGGCAGCAATCAACTGCACCACCTCACGCTCGGCCAGGGTCAGCTCGGACTTGCCGTTGAGTGCCGACACGGTCACGTAGGTTTCCAGCGCTGCCGGGGCGTTGGCCAGCACGCCGAGCAGGTTAGGGATGAAGCCGGAATTTTTCTGGGCATTTTCAAGGAATGGACGGGCCGCTTCCGGGGCGCTCTGCAGAGTGTGTAAAGTAATGCGCGAGGACATGGAGGGGTCTCCTGTGGTGGGTGTCCTTACAGTCTGTTGGTTATAAGAACTAGCCTCCATATTCATCAGTCGCCTTTCCTTGCTCCTGAGTCTTTGCATTAGATGATTTCGTCCAGCCACCTTGTCGATTGGTTATTAGAAGGCCTGGAGCTCGACGCCAGCCTGTTTCATGTCGGCCGCTATTGCGGCGGCTGGCATGCCAGCACGCAAGGCATGGGCCGCGCCAGTTTCCATCTGGTCGTGCAGGGCCATTGCTGGCTGCACCTCGATGGCCAGGCCGAGGCAGTGCGGCTGGAAGCTGGGGATGCGGTTTTTTTGCTGCGTGACCTGGCGTATCGGCTGTCCAGTGACCAGAACCCCGTCAGCGCCTGCGCCCAGCCGCGCCAGGCGATGCAGGCTCTGGATGCCACTGCCGGCGATGGCGTGGGGCTGGTGTGCGGGTTCTTTCACTTTCGCCCGGGGCTGTCGTCATTGATCGTGGAAGGCCTGGCCGATTGGATTCTGCTGCGCGCCAACGAGCCCGCCGGGCATGCGGCGCGGGCACTGTTCGGGCTGATCCTGGAAGAATGCGAACGCCTACCGCCGTCGCAGACCTTGCTGGAGCGGCTGACGCATTTGTTGTTCCTGTACGTACTGCGCCAGCAAGTGCATGCCGGGCAGCCCCTCGGCGGGCTGGTGGCGCTGGCCCGGCAGCCGGCGTTTGCCGCGTTGCTGGTGCAACTGATCGAACAGCCTGGGCAAGCCTGGACGCTGGAGAGCATGGCCGCGTGCACGGGGCTGTCGCGGTCAGCGTTTTTCAAGCGTTTCAACGAACTGGCTGGGCAGTCACCGGGGCAGGTGTTGCTGGCGTTGCGCATGCGCCATGCGTCCCAGCTGTTGCAAGCAGGCAACACCGTGGAGCAGGTGGGTGCGCAGGTGGGGTATCAGTCGGTGGCGGCGTTTACCCGGGCGTTTGCCAAGGCCGTCGGGGTGCAGCCGGGGGCGTATCGCAGGCAGCATGAGGGGCGTTGATTTATGTTTGCCTGGTCGGGCCTCTTCGCGGGCAAGCCCGCTCCCACAGGGACGGCACTGTCCTCCGGTTCTGTACAGTTCCTGGGCTGTGCTGAGGTTCTATACAGTTCCTGTGGGAGCGGGCTTGCCCGCGAAGAGGCCTGGGCAGGTTGACTTAGACCTGACTCACCGGGATATCACCGCCACCCTTGCCATCCCGCCGCTCCCCCATCCATTCATTGACCTGCTGCCCGAACGCGGCAGGCGCCTTGCGCCCCACGCGCCGCGCCAGGTCTAGGATGGTCTGCTGCGCCAGCGCCTCTTCCATGCGCTTTTGCGCGCTCAGCATCACCGCATGAATCGCACAGGTGCCTTCGGTCGCCCAACCCGGTGGTGATCCATCAAACAGCGTGCAACGCTCGCGAATCTCACGGCAATCGAAGATCTTCTTCGGCCCGTCGATAGCCGTGACGATATCCAGCACGGTGATCTCATCCGACGGCCGCGCCAGGCGGAAACCGCCGCGCACCCCTTCAGTGGCAACCACCAAGCCGGCGCGAGCCAGCTTGGTGAACACCTTGGCCAGGTATTCCTGCGGCACGCCTTGCAGCGCCGCAAGGTCGCGCACGCTGGACTCGCGCGTGTCACCGCGCTCATCCACCAGGTACAGCAGGCAATGGATGCCATATTCGACGCCAGCACTGTACAGCGACATATCAATCTCCGACCAACTTTGTCGCAATAATACGCCGATAGCGCCAGCGCCGAAAGCATTCCCTTGTTTGAAGCGATAGAAAACCGGTGGCGCCTACCCGCGCAGCACCTTCACCTCACCTTGTTTGCCGTCCGTTTCGCGCAAGTACTCCTGCAGCGAGTCGTCCATCGCCTGCATCCAGCGGGTATGGTGGGGCACCGCTTTGGTGCCGGTGATCACCGAGCGGTACGACTTGTCGCGGTAGCCCATGATGTCGTGCTTCTTGTCGGTCTTCCATTGCAGGAAGATGCGGTTCACCGCCTCGATATCGAAGCTTGGGTAATCCGTCTGCTCGATCAGGTGCCTGATGTATCGGCCTTGGAATTCGTACATCGAGGCCGTGGTTTCCAGGCCCAGCTCATCCTCGCGCCAGCGCTCGCTGTCGGCATGCATGGCGGCCTTGGCCGGCAACGTGATGCGCCCCAGCATGTAGTCGCGTGCAAACCATGCCTGTGCGTCGAACAGGTTGAAGCTGTACCAGAGGTCCTGCATGCCCAGGTAAATCAGCTGCGGGTTTTGCTCCCATACCACGCCTTGGTACAGCCCCGCAGGCCACAGGCGGTTGTTGGTCTTGAGGGTGAGTTCGTCCGGCAGGAACGGGAAGTGATGCTGGTAACCGGTGCACAGGATGATCGCATCGACGCGCTTGTTCGACCCGTCGGCGAAGAATGCCAGGTCGTTCTCGACCCGGACCAGTTGCGGGCGTTCTTCCCAGCCCTTGGGCCACTTGTAGCCCATCGGTTGCGTGCGGTAGGCCGTGGTGATCGAGCGTGCACCGTACTTGTAACACTGCGAGCCGATGTCTTCGGCCGAATAGCTGCTGCCGACAATGAGCAGGTCCTGGCCGTTGAACTCCATCGCTTCGCGAAAATCGTGGGCGTGCAGGATGCGCCCGGTGAAACGCTCGAAGCCTTCGAACTCCGGCACGTGTGGGGTGGAAAAGTGCCCACTGGCCACTACCACATAATCGAATACCTGCTCGATACCAAGCCCTGCGCTGTAGTCGTGGGCGCTAACGGTGAACTCGCGGGTGGTTTCATCGAAGCTGACGTGCTTGACCACGGTATTGAAGCGGATGTAATCGCGCACCCCGGCCTTCTTCACGCGGCCCTGAATATAGTCCCACAGCACTTCGCGCGGCGGGTACGAGGAGATCGGCCGGCCAAAGTGCTCATCGAAGCTGTAGTCGGCAAATTCCAGGCATTCCTTGGGGCCGTTTGACCATAGGTAACGGTACATGCTGCCGTGCACGGGTTCGCCATGCTGGTCGAGGCCGGTACGCCAGGTGTAGTTCCACATACCGCCCCAGTCGGCTTGCTTCTCAAAGCACACGATTTCAGGCATGGGGGCGCCCTGGGCATGGGCGGATTGGAACGCACGCAATTGCGCAAGGCCGGACGGGCCGGCGCCGATGATAGCGACACGAAGAGTCATAGTGATTCCTGAACAGTTGAACGCTGAAAAAATGCAAAGGCTCCCCAACCCCAAACGGCAAAAGGCCGGGGGTGGTGAAATTCAGGCGTTACGGTGCAGGTGGAGGGACGGGGCGTTTGCGCATCTGGCTAAGCAGGATGTTGACGGGCGGGATCGACAACACGTGGTACAGGCTCGAAAGCGGGGAGCGTGTCATGGGGGTGGGCCCGTATCCATTAGCGCAGGGTGCGTAATGGGGGCCTGAGGGGCGCAAGATACGTGTGATCTCGTACATGGGGGCTGAAATGGCCTCTTTTCTTTATGGTTTCTTTTTTATCTATAACGGATGGGGGTGGGGATATCAAGGATGGCGGCCCTCCCCCCTGCACCCGAACGACCGCTCGTCGCCAGCAAAATCTTCGTTTCACCGCCAAAAACCCATCAAAACATGGCCTTCCCAGGTGTTGACCGGCGGGTTGCGCCCCTACCTGGGACGAAAAAAAACTTGCAGACGCAAACTACGATCAATACAGTCGTAGTTATTCGAAAGGCACCTGCCGTGTCATCGAAGCCCTTTTTCCCTACATGACCGTTGCGGAGCATCTGCATGAAATCCAACATCCTGATCATCGGTGCCGGCTTTGCCGGTGTCTGGAGCGCCCTGAGCGCTGCTCGCCTGCTGGACCAGGCACAACGTGAAGACGTGCGTATCAGCGTGCTCGCCCCTCAACCCGAGCTGCGCATTCGCCCACGCTTCTACGAAGCGGATGTGCATGGCATGAAAGCGCCGTTGGGCGAGCTGTTCGAGGCCGTGGGCGTGCACTTCATCCCTGGCAACGCCGACAGCATCGACGCCGACGGGCGCAGCGTGAGCTACACCGATGCCCAGGGGCAGCCCCAGCAAATCCACTACGACCGCCTGATCCTCGCCGCCGGCAGCCAGGTGGCGCGCCCGGCTGTACCAGGCCTTGCCGAACACAGCTTCGATGTCGACCAGATGGAGTCGGCCGTGCGCCTGGAACAGCACCTACTGGGGCTGGCCGCCCTGCCCGCCTCCCCGGCGCGTAACACGGTCGTGGTTTGTGGTGGCGGGTTCACCGGCATCGAAACGGCAACCGAAATGCCTGCACGCTTGCGCGCCCTGCTCGGTGACGGCAGTGCGGTGCGTGTGCTGGTGGTCGACCGTGGCGCCAGTGTCGGCGCGGCGTTGGGCGCGGGCATCACCCCATCGATCGAGGCCGCCTCTGCACAGGCGGGTGTCGAATGGTTGACCGGTACCTCGGTGGTGGCTGTCGATGCCGGCGGCGTCACCCTGGACAACGGCGAGTACATCGCCAGCAGCACGGTGATCTGGACCGCAGGCGTCAAGGCCAGCCCCTTGACTGCACAGGTCGCCGGCGAGCGTGACGCCACAGGCCGCCTGCGGGTCGACGACCACCTGAAAGTGATTGGCCAGGCGCACATCTATGCCACCGGCGACACCGCCTGGGCCGCTGTCGATGAGCTGGGCAACCACGCCCTGATGACCTGCCAGCACGCCATCCCCATGGGCCGTCACTGCGGCAACAATGCCACTGCCGACCTGCTGGGCATCGACCCGATCATCTATCGCCAGCCCAAATACGTCACCTGCCTGGACCTCGGCGACTGGGGTGCGGCCTACAGCGAGGGCTGGGTGCGAGAGCTGAAGTTGCACGGCCAGGAAGGCAAGGCACTCAAGCGCCAGATCAACTCGGTGTGGATCTACCCACCCGCCGCAGACCGGGCACTGGCGCTGGCCGCTGCCGACCCGCTGATCCCGATCGTCTGACACCTCAAAGCGGATAAATCCGTCAAAAAACGACGGATTTGTCCGCACATGTCGTTACATTGAATGACTGGTCAATAATGATGTCGATATGCCATCATTTAAATAAAACATTTCCGAGGGTGAGGCACACACACTAAATCCGCAGCGCATCGAGAGCTGGCACCACCCCCGGTGACCCGGCCTTCCGTCCATGCTCTTGACGCCTGCACGCCACCGTCAAGGAGCATTCCATGCAGTTACGGAATATGAAGATCGGCATTCGCGCAGCCAGCGTATTCGCCCTGTTGGGCGCACTGGTGCTGGGCATGGGCCTGATCGCCCTCTACGAGACCCGGCAAATGGACACGGCCACGGACGAGATCCGTGTCACCTGGTTGCCCGCCGTGGTCGCACTCAGTGAAATCAGCAGCAACCTTGGCCGGGCCCGCGCCGTGACGCTGCGCGCGGCGCTGGATGACAATGACAGCGAGCGCGCACGTAACCTCGAGATGCTCAAAGGCATCAACGTGCAGCTCAAGGACGGCCTCCAGGACTACGACAGCACCATCATCGCCGCCGACGACCGAGCCTTGTTCAATGCCTTCAGCACTGCCCACCAACAGTACGTCGACCTGCAGGCGCAGGTGCTAGACGACATCGCCGCCGGGCACATTGACCAGGCCAGGCAGAAAATCAACGGCCCGCTCACCCTGCACGCCGACAGCATGATGAAAGCCATGGCGGCACTGATCGCCTACAACAGCAAAGGCGCTGAAGTGGCTTCGCAGCGTAGCAGCGATGTCGCGGACCAAGCGTTGACCGCCATCATCGGTTCACTGCTGGTGATCATGCTCGCGCTGGCAGCCATCGCCACGGTGCTGACCCGCAGCATCGTCGTGCCCCTGGCCGACGCGGTGGCCGTGGCCGAACGCGTGGCCACCGGCGACCTGACCCGCGAAATTCGCGTGATCGGCCGCGACGAACCGGCGCAACTGCTGCGCGCCTTGAGCCGCATGCAAGACAGCCTGCGCGACACCCTGCGCAAGATTGCCGCATCGTCCGACCAACTGGCCTCGGCCTCGGAAGAGCTGCACACCGTCACCGAGGACACCAGCCGCGGCCTGCACCAGCAAAGTGCGGAGATCGACCAGGCCGCTACCGCTGTCAACCAGATGACCGCCGCCGTGGAAGAAGTGGCGAACAACGCGGTGAGTACCGCAGACGCGTCCAAAGGCGCCGACCGCACCACCCGCGACGGTCGCGACCAGGTCAACCAGGCCTTGGCGTCGATCCAGCACCTGGTCGACGACGTGACCGGTACCTCGGCCGAGATCGAACTGCTGGCCAACAACGCCAACGAGATCAGCCGCGTGCTCGATGTGATCGGCGCGATCGCCGGGCAGACCAACCTGTTGGCGCTCAATGCCGCCATCGAGGCAGCACGGGCCGGTGAGGCAGGCCGTGGCTTTGCGGTAGTCGCCGACGAGGTGCGCGCACTGGCCCACCGCACTCAGCAGTCCACGGCAGAAATCGAGCAGATGATCGTGGGTATCCAGACCGGCACCGAGCGCGCGGTAAGCGCCATGCACAGCAGCCAAGGGCGTGCCACGGGCACACTGGAAGTGGCCCAGTCTGCAGGCCAGGCACTTGAGGTGATTGCCGAAGCGATTGCCTCGATCAACCAACGCAACCTGGTGATCGCCAGTGCGTCGGAGGAACAGGCGCAGGTGGCGCGGGAGGTAGACCGTAACCTGGTGAATATTCGCGACCTGGCGATGCAGACGTCGGCGGGTGCGAATCAGACCAGTGCGGCGGCGCAGGACCTGTCGCGGTTGGCGGTGGACCTGAATGGGATGGTTGCCCAGTTCAAGGTTTGACTCAAGATAGCTAGGGCTGCTTTGCAGCCCTAGTTTTGATCATCAATCGTTCACGCTGACAGCCCGCGCACTGTTAACACTCTGCCCGCGCGTCGCCAGGCAGTAATACAGCGGCACCGTCACCAGCAACCCGATCAGCCAGGACAAATCAGCCCCTTCGACGATGTTCGAATACGGCCCCACATACAGCGCCGTATTGGCAAACGGCAGCTGCACCACGATCCCGCACGCATAGGCAATGATCGCGTGGTGGTTGAAGCGCCCATAAATGCCGCCGTCGGCACTGAAGATCGACGCGATGTCGTACTGGCCCTTCTTGATCAGGTAGAAGTCGATCAGGTTGATCGACGCCCACGGCACCAACACCAGCAACAGCGCCAGGATCAAGCCGATGAACTGGCCAATGAAGTCCGCCGACGCATTCAGCGCCACCAGGCCGCAGCCCACCAGAATCACCGAGGCCAGGATCACCCGCACCTTGATGCTCGGCGTCCACTTGGCAAAGAAGGTCTGGATGGCCGTGACGATCGACAACACCGCGCCATACAGGTTGAGCGCGTTGTGGCTGATGATGTTGAGCAGGAACAACACCATCAGGATCGGGCCGAGCCAGCCGGTGGCTTGCTTGACGGCGTCCATCGCGTCCGTGCCTTCCGGTACGCACAACACCGCCACCGCACCAAAGCTGAAGCACAGGATGGTGCCCAGCGTGGCACCGAAATAGGTGGCCCAGAACGGCTTGGCGATGCCGACTTCTTTAGGCAGGTAGCGTGAGTAGTCGGAGGTGTACGGCGAGAAGCTGATCTGCCAGATGGTGCCCAGCGACACCGTGGCGATGAAGCCCGACAAATTGAATGCACCGCGGCTGAAGAAGTCGGCCGGCAGCTCCTGGATGAACATCATGATGAACCCGGCCAGCAGCGCCGACCCCATCACCCAGGTACCGATACGGTTGAGGATATGGATGAAGCGGTAGCCGATCACGCCAATGGCCGTCGCGCTGAGGGCGCCGATGACGATGGCACCGGGCATCGGCACGCTCGGGGCGATACCGTGGATGGTCTTGCCCGCCAGCACGATGTTGGAAATGAAGAAGCCCACATAGATCAGCGCCGTGAAGAACACGATCAGCAAGGCGCCATAACGGCCGAACTGGCCCCGGCTCTGGACCATCTGCGGAATGCCCAGCTGCGGTCCCTGCGCAGAGGCCAGGGCGATGACCACGCCCCCAAGCAGGTGGCCCAGCACGATAGCGACAAGCCCCCACACCAGGTTCAGGTGGAACACCTGCACCACCATCGCACCGGTGACGATGGGCAGGGGCGCAATGTTGGTGCTGAACCAGAGGGTGAACAGGTCGCGCGCCTTCCCATGGCGCTCGGCAGGTGGAACGTAATCGACCGTGTGATTCTCGACAAACTGGTGTTGCGATGACGGTTGGGACATGGTTTTCAGCTCGAAAGGTCGTTTTTATCTTTGTAAGGAAACCGCGTCTAGGCGGCCTCTCAGCTGCGGACCATATTATGGTATTCCAAACTTTTGACAACACTGATTCGGCTTAAAAAACCCTAACTGATCCGGTTCAGCAGCTGACGCTGGGGCATTGAAGTTGCGCCAAGCCCCCTATCCATGCGGCTTTGCGCCATTCATCGTGATTTTGCTACGGCGGAAAATTCCGCTTGCAAATCGAGTATTACGGTATACCATCAGACACATCAACGATAAAAACCGCGGACCACCGCAGCCCTTCTGAGGTACATGAGATGATCGACGCAACCGTCTACAAGAACGTCCTGGGCTCCTTCCCGTCCGGCGTTACCGTCATCACCACCCTGGACGACGACGGCTCGATCGTCGGCCTTACCGCCAGCGCCTTCTCCTCCCTGTCGATGGACCCGCCGCTGGTGCTGTTCTGCCCCAACTACAGCTCCGACTCCTACCCTGTGCTGATCAAGCAGAAGCGCTTCGCCATTCACCTGCTTTCTGGTGAACAGCAAGCCGAAGCCTATGCGTTCGCCAAAAAAGGCAAAGACAAAGCCACCGGCATCGAGTGGTCCCTGAGTGCGCTGGGCAACCCGCTGCTGGCCAATGCCACCGCCATCATCGAATGCGAACTGTGGCGTGAATATGAAGGTGGCGACCACGCCATCATGGTCGGCAAGGTGCACAACCTGATCGTCCCCGAGCAAGCCCCGCAGCCGATGATCTACTGCCGCGGCAAGATGGCCAGCCTGCCCGCCTTCGCCTGAAGCACCTAGCCTTATTACTGACGCCTGGTGCGCCAGGCGAGACTTTCAAGCTCCGAGGAAAGCCCCATGAAATTTTCGTTGTTCGTACACATGGAACGTTGGGATGAACAGGTCAGCCACCGCCAGCTGTTCGAAGACCTGACCGAACTGACCCTGATGGCCGAGAACGGCGGTTTCAGCACCGTGTGGATCGGCGAACACCACGCCATGGAGTACACCATTTCGCCAAGCCCGATGCCGCTGCTGGCCTACCTCGCCGCGCGCACCGAGAAGATCCGCCTGGGCGCCGGCACCATCATCGCGCCGTTCTGGAACCCGATCCGCGTGGCAGGCGAATGCGCCCTGCTCGACGTGATCAGCAACGGCCGCATGGAAGTGGGCCTGGCGCGCGGCGCCTATCAGTTCGAATTCGACCGCATGGCCAATGGCATGCCTGCCACCGACGGCGGCAAGGCCCTGCGTGAAATGGTCCCGGTGGTGCGAAAACTGTGGGAAGGCGACTACGCCCACGACGGCGAGGTGTACAAGTTCCCCACCTCCACCAGCGTGCCGAAACCGTTCAACGCTACACCGCCGATGTGGATCGCCGCCCGCGACCCAGACTCGCACAACTTCGCCGTGGCCAACGGCTGCAACGTCATGGTCACCCCACTGATGAAGGGTGACGAAGAAGTGCTGGACCTGAAAAACAAGTTCCAGGCGGCCCTGGACAACAACCCGGATGTGCCACGCCCACAATTGATGGTGCTGCGCCACACCCACGTGCACAGCCCATCCGAGCCTGAAGGCTGGAAGGTCGGCGCCCAGGCCATCTCGCGCTTCTACCGCACCTTCGACGCCTGGTTCGGCAACAAGACTGTGCCGGTCAACGGCTTCCTGGAGCCGAGCCCGGAATCGAAGTTTGCCGAAGTGCCGGCGTTCCAGCTGGAAAACATCCGCAAGAACACCATGATCGGCACACCGGAAGAAATCATCGCGCGCATCAAGTACTACCAAGAGCTCGGCGTCGACGAGTTCAGCTTCTGGTGCGACAACAGCCTGCCCCACGCCGAGAAGAAAAAGTCGCTCGAGCTGTTCATCAAGGAAGTGGTGCCGGCGTTCGCCTGAATTCCCTTTGCCTGAAGTAGTTGCGGGATCAGCCCGCTCCCGGGGGCCCTTGCGGCCCGCGTGAGCGGGCTTTTTTTGAAGTTCAGTGACAGCCTGCACCGGCCCATTCGCGGGTAAACCCGCTCCCACAGGTTCCCCACAGCTTTCAAGGCCTGCGCAGTACCTGTGGGAGCGGGTTCACCCGCGAAGAGGCCAGTACAGACACCACAAGATTCAGGGGATCAGCCCACCTTTCGTCCCCTGGCAATAGAAATTTCCAGACACCTATTGCACAACAAATATTATGGTATACCATCAGACAACAAGAGCTGATAACCCTCACCAGGAGCCACCCATGAGTTTCGAAATCCGCAAGATCGTCACCTACTCCGAAGAGACCCGCATCGAAGGCGGCAAGGCCACCGACAAACCGGTGACCATGGTCGGCCTGGCCGTGGTGATCAAGAACCCGTGGGCGGGTCGTGGTTTTGTAGAAGATCTGAAGCCGGAAATCCGTGCCAACTGCTCCGAGCTGGGCGCACTGATGGTCGAGCGCCTGACCGCCGCCATTGGCGGTGCCGACAAGATCGAAGCCTACGGTAAAGCCGCTGTGGTCGGCGCCGACGGCGAAATCGAACACGCCTCTGCCGTGATCCACACCCTGCGTTTCGGCAACCATTACCGCGAAGCGGTACAGGCCAAGAGCTACCTGAGCTTCACCAACAAGCGCGGCGGCCCAGGCACCTCGATCCAGATCCCGATGATGCAGAAGGACGACGAAGGCCTGCGTTCGCACTACATCACCCTTGAAATGCAGATCGAAGACGCCCCGCGTGCCGACGAAATCGTCGTGGTCCTGGGCGCTGCCGACGGCGGTCGTCTTCACCCGCGCATTGGCAACCGCTACATCGACCTGGAAGAACTGGCTGCCGAAAAAGCCAACGCTCAATAACAACAACCAAGACGGGCCGGGGCGTGGCGTGCTTACCCGCCGCGCCCGACCTTCAAGGAGCGCCCTCCATGATTCAGCCTGTCGCTGAACGTACACCGGCCGGGACCAGTTACCTGGACCAAGGCCAGGGCCAACCCGTGGTGCTAATCCACGGTGTGGGCCTGAACAAGGAAATGTGGGGCGGTCAGTTCGTTGGCCTGGCCAATGACTACCGCGTCATCGCTTACGACATGCTCGGCCACGGCCAGAGTGCGTTGCCAGCCGCCGACACCGGCCTGGAAGGCTACGCCGCCCAGCTCGTCGAGCTGCTCGACCACCTGCAGATTGCCCAGGCCACCGTAATCGGCTTCTCCATGGGCGGCCTGGTGGCACGTGCCTTCGCCCTCAACTACCCGCACAGGCTGTCTGCGCTGGTGGTGCTCAACAGCGTGTTCAACCGCACCCCCGAGCAGAGTGCCGGCGTTATCGCCCGCGCCGCCCAGGCGGCGGAGCTCGGCCCCGACGCCAACGTCGACGCCGCCCTCGACCGCTGGTTCAGCCGTGAATACAAGGCTGCCAACCCGGCGCAGGTCGCCGCCATTCGCCAGGTGCTGGCGAGCAACGACCCGCAGGGCTACCACACTACTTATTCGCTGTTCGCCACCCAGGACATGTACCGCGCCAGCGACCTGGGCAGCATCCAGGTGCCGACGCTGATCGCCACCGGCGAACTCGACTCGGGCTCCACCCCGGCCATGACCCGCCAGCTCGCCGCCAGCATCCCTGGGGCGCACAGTGTGGTCCTCGCCGAGCAACGGCATATGATGCCGGTGGAAGCACCGCGTGAAGTCAACAAGATGCTGTTGGACTTCCTCAAGCAAGCCCGCACCCTCACCGAATCCGCCAAGGGGATTGTTGCATGACCCTCGTACGTTTCCAGATGTGCATCGACGGCCAATGGCTCGATGCCCAGAGCGGCAAGACTTTCGACAGCCTCAACCCGGCCACCGCCCAAGCCTGGGCGCAACTGCCCGACGCCGACGAAGCCGATGTAGAGCTGGCCGTGCAGGCCGCCCAGCGTGCCTTCGAAAGCCCTGCCTGGCGCAGCATCACCGCCACGGCGCGCGGCAAACTGCTGCGCCGGCTGGGCGACCTGATCACCGAGAACAAAGAGCACCTGGCCCAGCTGGAAAGCCGTGATAACGGCAAGCTGATCCGCGAAACCCGCGGCCAGGTCGGTTACCTGCCCGAGTTCTTCCACTACACCGCAGGCCTGGCCGATAAGCTCGAAGGCGGCACCCTGCCGCTGGACAAGCCAGACCTGTTCGCCTACACCGTGCACGAGCCGATTGGCGTGGTCGCCGGGATCATCCCGTGGAACAGCCCGCTGTACCTGACGGCCATCAAGCTGGCCCCGGCCCTCGCCGCTGGCAACACCATAGTGCTCAAACCGTCCGAACACGCCTCGGCGACCATCCTCGAGCTGGCTCGCCTGGCCCTTGAAGCCGGCTTCCCGCCGGGTGTGGTCAACGTGGTCACCGGCTATGGCCCTAGCACCGGCGCGGCCCTGACCCGCCACCCGCTGGTACGCAAGATCGCCTTCACCGGCGGCGCCGCCACGGCCCGCCATGTGGTGCGCAGCAGCGCCGAGAACTTCGCCAAGCTGTCGCTGGAGCTGGGCGGCAAGTCGCCAAACATCATCTTCGCCGACGCCGACCTGGACAGCGCCATCAACGGCGCCGTGGCCGGCATTTATGCCGCCTCCGGGCAAAGTTGCGTGGCCGGTTCACGCCTGCTGGTACAGGACGAGATCTTCGACGAATTCGTCAGCCGCCTGGTCGAGCGCGCCAAGCGCATCCGCATCGGCAACCCGCAGGACGACGCCAGCGAAATGGGCCCGATGGCCACCGCCCAGCAACTGGCCGTGGTCGAAGGCCTGGTCGCTGCGGCCAAGGCCGAAGGCGCCAAGCTGCACCTGGGGGGCAAGCGTGCCGAGGTCGAGGGTGACGGCTGGTTCTACGAACCCACCCTGTTCGAGTGCGACAGCAACTCGATGACCATCATGCAGGAAGAGGTGTTCGGCCCCGTTGCCGCGGTCATCCGCTTCAAGACCGAAGAAGAGGCCCTGGCCATTGCCAACGACTCGCAGTTCGGCCTGGCGGCCGGCATCTGGACCCGCGACCTGGGCCGCGCCCACCGCCTGGCCCGTGACGTACGCTCGGGCATCATCTGGGTCAACACCTACCGCGCGGTGTCGGCCATGGCGCCGATCGGTGGCTTCAAGAACAGCGGCTACGGCCGTGAGAGCGGCATCGATTCGGTGCTGGCCTATACCGAGCTGAAGACCGTGTGGATCAACCTGTCCACCGCGCCGATGCCCGACCCGTTTGTGATGCGTTAAGAGGTAGCACGAGATGATCGAACCAGGCATCTACAAAGACGTGATGGGCTCCTTCCCGTCCGGCGTTACGGTGGTCACCACCCTGGACGCCGACGGCGGCATCGTCGGTATCACCGCCAGCGCGTTCAGCGCGCTGTCGATCGAGCCGGCACTGGTGCTGTTCTGCCCCAACTACGCCTCCGACACGTACCCGATCCTGCGTGACAGCAAGCAGTTCGCCATTCACCTGCTGTCTGCCGAGCAAACCGCCGAGGCGTATGCCTTTGCCGGCAAGGGCAAGGAAAAGGCCAAGGGCATCGACTGGCACCTGAGCGAGTTGGGCAACCCGTTGCTGGCCAAGGCCACGGCGATCATCGAGTGCGAACTGTGGCGCGAGTACGACGGCGGTGATCACGCGATCATCGTCGGCGCGGTGAAAAACCTGGTGTTGCCGGCAGATCCGGTCACCCCGATGGTCTACCACAAAGGCAAGCTGGGCGCCCTGCCCCCGCTGGGCTGATACCTTTGGGGCTGCCCTGCAGCCCAATCGCCGGCTTGCCGGCGATTGGGCCGCAAAGCGGCCCTGTTCCACCCATTTTTTAGGGGCCGCGCGACCCTCTCACCCTTGGTTGCGGCCCCTGTTTTGATTCGGAGCCAGACACATGAGCAACGAAAAGTACGAGAAAGGCCTGCAGATCCGCACCCAAGTGCTGGGCGAGGACTACGTCAACCGCTCGATCCAGAACGCCGACGAATTCACCAAGCCCTTGCAAGAGCTGGTCACCGAGTATTGCTGGGGCCATGTCTGGGGCCGCGAAGGCTTGTCGCTCAAAGAGCGCAGCATGATAAACTTGGCCATGATTTCCGCGCTCAACCGGCCCCACGAACTCAAGCTGCACATCCGCGGCGCATTGCGTAATGGCCTGAGCCGAGAACAGATTCGCGAGATCCTGCTCCAAGTCGGCATTTATTGCGGCGTACCCGCGGCGGTGGACAGTTTCCGCCTGGCCCGCGAAGCGTTCGCCGAAGCCGATGCGGAGTCAACCCGTTAACAACGGGCTGTTCGAACCACCGTAAGGAGCAGCGCCCGGTTCGGCGTGCTCCGCGGGTTGGCGCAACAGCCTCATAAAGAGCGCACCTGATGAAACGCCAGCCACTCGACGACAGCTTCAAGGTCAACCGCAACCCCGTTACCCTGCGCGAAATCGTGCTCGACAAGCTGCGCGCCGCGATCATGAACTTCCACTTGCTGCCAGGTGACCGCCTGGTGGAGCGCGACCTTTGCGACCGCCTCGGGGTCAGCCGCACCTCTGTACGTGAAGCCCTGCGCCACCTCGAATCCGAAGGCCTGGTCGAGTTCGCCGACGCCAAAGGCCCGCGCGTGGCCATCATTACCCTGGAAGATGCCCGCGATATCTACGAGCTGCGCTGCGTGCTCGAAGGCTTGATCGTCCAGCTGTTCACCCTCAATGCCAAGGCCAAGGACATTCGCGCCCTGGAGCGCGCGCTGGAGGTCAACCGCGAAGCCCTGGAGGAAGGCGAACTACAACAGGTGCTCGACTCGGTGCAAGGCTTTTACGATGTGCTGCTGGAAGGCTCCGGCAACCAGGTTGCCGCTCAACAGCTGCGCCAATTGCAGGCCCGCATCAGCTACCTGCGCGCCACCTCGGTGTCGCAGGAAAACCGCCGCGGTGCCAGCAACCGGGAGATGGAAAAGATCGTCGAGGCGATCAAGGGCGGTGACCCACTGGTCGCCCACCAAGCCTCGGTCGATCACGTCCGCGCCGCCGCCAAGGTGGCCTTGGACTACCTGCGCCAGAAGCAGGATGACAACACCAAGGTGCGCGACATGGTCGAGCCCCTGGCCCTCAAAGAGCCACGTATAGAACCCCGCATAGGCCGCTGACCATGCCCAACGCCCCGCGCTACTGCCCGCACTGCACCACGGAACTGGCCCGGGGCGTTCCCACAGGCGACACCCACGAACGCCTGCATTGCACCGGCTGCGGCTACATCCACTACATCAACCCGAAAATCATCGCCGGCTGCATCATCGAGCGCGATGGCAAGTACTTGCTGTGCCAGCGGGCTATTCCACCCCGCCCTGGCACCTGGACCTTGCCCGCCGGGTTCATGGAAGCGGGCGAGACCACCGAGCAGGCGGCGTTGCGCGAGGTGTGGGAAGAAAGCGGCGTGCACGCCGAAATCGTCTCGCCCTACTCGATTTTCAGCGTGGCCAAGATCAGCGAGGTGTACATCATCTTCCGCGCCATCGCCACGCAGGAGACCGGCCAGTTCGGCCCAGAGACACTGGCCTACAAGTTCTTCGAGCCGGACGAAATCCCCTGGAACGAGATCTACTACCCGGCCATCCGGCAGATTCTCGAGCGTTATATCCTGGAGCGCCAGGCCGGGGTGTACGGCATCTACATGGGCAATGACGATACCGGCAAGGTGCATTTCATTCGCTGAGCCAGCGCGATTCGGTAGGAGCAGCCTTGTGCTGCGAAGAGGCCGGGGATAACAGCGGAGATCTTCGCTGCTTTCGCTGGCCTCTTCGCAGCACAAGGCTGCTCCTACACCGGCCTGTGGGAGCGGGCTTGCCCGCGAAGAGGCCGGGGATAACAGCGGAGATCTTCGCTGCTTTCGCTGGCCTCTTCGCAGCACAAGGCTGCTCCTACACGCGAAGAGGCCCGCACAGACGACACAAAGCCCTCGCCAATTCGCTATTCTCGGTGCACCCTTATCCTCCCAGGCAAAAAGGACCGGCAGAGCGCATATGGCGAAATGGCTAGACGGCGGCGGGCTGATGGCCGAGCGCATCCGCCAGCACGATTGGACCCACAGCCCACTGGGCCCGCTCGAGGCCTGGCCGAGCGCGCTCAAGACCTCGGTGGCCTTGTGCCTGGCCTCGCGCTTCCCACAGGCCGTGTTATGGGGCAGCGAGCTGATCACCCTGTACAACGACGCCTTCATACAAATCCTCGGCAGCAAGCCCCTCGCCCTGGGCCGGCCGTTCAGTGAAGTGTGGCAGGAGGCCTGGGGCGAAATCAGCGCCATGGCCGAACGCGCCATGGCCGGTGAGGCGGTCTACATCGAAGACTTTCCCTTGATCATCGACCGCAACTGTGCCCCCGAACGCGCCTACTTCACCTTCTGCTACAGCCCGATCCGCGGCGAAGACGGCACGGTACTGGGCATGCTAGACACTGTGACCGAAACCACCACCAGCGTGGTCAACAGCCAGCGCCTGAGCTTTCTCGACGGCCTGGGCCGCGAAGTGGCCAATGCCACCGACCCCGAGCGGATCATGGCGATCACCACCCGCATGCTGGTGGAACACCTGCAACTGTCGAGTTGCGCCTATGCGGTGATGGACCCCGACCAGGACGGCTTCAACATCTGCGGCGACAGCGTCGCCCCCGGCTCACCGCGGCTGATCGGCCAATACCGCCTGGCCGACTTCGGTCGCCTGGCAGTCAGCCGACTGCGCGCAGGCGAACCGCTGGTGATCAATGACAACCTCAGCGAACTGGCCGCCGATGAAGCCGCGACGTTCCAGGCCATCGGCATCACCGCGACCATCTGCATGCCGCTGATCAAGGACGGTCGCCTGACCGCCCTGATGGCTATTCACGACAAGGCGCCCCGGGTATGGACGGGCTATGAACTGCGCCTGATCCGCGAAGTCACCGAACGCTGCTGGTCGCATATCCAACGGGTGCAGGCCCACGCCGAAGTGCGTGAAGCCCTGGCCGCGCTGGAGGCGCTCAACGCCTCCCTGGAGCACCGCGTCGAAGAGCGCACCACCCAGCTGCTACACACCGAAGCCGTGCTGCGCCAGGCACAGAAGCTCGAGGCCATCGGCCAGTTGACTGGCGGTGTGGCACACGACTTCAACAACCTGCTGACCATCATCCGCTCGTCATTGCACTTCTTGCAGCGTCCCAACCTGGACGAAGCACGCCGCGAGCGCTACCTCAAGACCATTGCCGACACCGTCGAACGCGGCGCCAAGTTGACCGGCCAACTGCTCGCTTTCGCCCGTCGGCAGGCCTTGAGCCCACAAGTGTTCGAGGCCGGGCCGCGGCTGCAGGCCATGGCCGATATGCTCGATACCGCTACCGGTGCACGGGTTCAGGTGGAAATCGAACTGCCAGAGGCGCCTTGCCATATCCGCGCCGACCTCAGCCAACTCGAAACCGCGATCATCAACCTGATGCTCAACGGCCGCGACGCCATGGCCGGGGAAGGCACCTTGCGCCTGCGCCTTCAGGCCAACCAACGCTTGCCCGGCCTGCGTGGGCAGGCCGGGCAAGCCGGGCCCTTTGCCGCCATCTCGGTAGTGGACAGCGGTGTCGGCATCGCCAGCGAGCTGCTCGATCGCATCTTCGACCCCTTCTTCACCACCAAAGCACCCGGTGAAGGCACCGGGCTTGGCCTGTCCCAGGTGTTCGGCTTTGCCAAGCAGTCCGAAGGCGATGTAGAGGTGATCAGCGTCGAAGGCCAGGGCACGACGTTTACCCTGTACCTGCCGCAACAAGCGCCCTCTGCCGGCCCTGAGGCTTCTGAATAGCGGCTACCGTTGCGCGGCCAGTAACCGCGCCACACTCTGTGCCAGTTCGGCACGCCGGTACGGCTTGCGCAGCACTTCGAAGCCTTTGAGTTCGCGCGGTGTCAGGTTGGCATAGCCGGTAATGATCAGCACCGGCAGGTTGGCCTGGCGCTGGCGCATCTGCTGGGCGAAGCGCACGCCGGTCATCTCGGCCATCACATGGTCGGTCACCAGCACATCCGGCACTAGCCCCCGCTCTACCAGCTGCAAGGCCGCCGCCGCACTCTCGGCCTCGATCACTTCGTAGCCGAGGTCGCGCAGTTGCAGCGCTGTGGCATGGCGTACGATCGCTTCGTCATCGACCAACAGCACGTGGTTCTTCCGGCCGGCCAATGGCGCTTCGGCTGTATCGCTGTCGCGGCAGCTTGCCGCCTCATCGCTGGTCGGCAGCCACAAGGTCGCCTCGGTGCCCTCACCTGGCCACGAACGAAGGGTAAAACCGCCGCCCGACTGCACGGCCAAGCCCTGCACCATCGGCAGGCCTAGGCCGGTGCCTTTGCCCACCGCCTTGGTCGAGTAGAAGGGCTCGAAGCAGCGGCGCAGTTGTTCAGCGTCCATCCCACAGCCACTGTCGCGCACCTGTAGCCAGGCCAGCCGCGCCGCGGCCACACCATCCGGCCTCGGCGGGCCGTTTGCATCGATACCGGCGACGATACTCAACTCGCCGCCGTCAGCCATCGCGTCACGGCCATTGACCACCAGGTTGAGCAAGGCCAGCTCCAGTTGATGAGGGTCGGCCACCACGGCCGGTAGCGCCGGGTCGACCTGCACGTGCACGGTAATGGTCGGCCCCAGCGAACGGGCGATCAGCTCACGCATGTCTTCCACCAGCGCCGCCAGAGATACGGCTTGGGGTTTGAGGGTTTGCCGGCGGGCGAAACTGAGCAGCCGACCGACCAGGTTGCGCGCCCGCTCGGCAGCCTGCAGGCCGCCGTCGATCAGCCTGGGGGCACGCTCGGACTGTGGGTTGCGGCGCATCAACTCGAACGAGGCAATGATCGGCGTGAGCATGTTGTTGAGGTCATGGGCGATGCCGCCGGTCAATTGCCCGATCATTTCCAGCTTGTGGGCTTCGTGCAGCTGCAGCATCGCGGATTCGCGCTGAGCCAGGGCCGACGCCACGCGCTCCTCCAGGCTTTCGTTGAGCAGGTGCAGCGCGCGCTCGGCCCTGGCATGGGTAATCGCCGCCCACGCTTGCTTGGCGCTCTCTTCCACCAGCTGGCATTCGTCTTCAGGGCACGGGTGCGGGATATGGAAATGCACACTCAGGGTGGTCTCCAGCCGGCCAGCGCGCAGGACCGGCACATGCAGGCTGTGAGGCTGCTGCACCACCTGCCCCGCTGCCAGTTGCTCGCGCAACGAAGCACCGAAGCTCGCGTAGGCATGCTGGCCGACGAACGAGGGCAAGCCCGCGGACCAGTCATGTGCTACCTGGAAGTTGCTACCGTCGCCTTGGTCTTCACCAAAATAGACCCGTGCCGCGCCGAGTCGCCGTGCCAGCCGACTTACCGCGAACGCTTCGATCCGCTCTGCATCACCCAGCGCGGGTAAAGCACGGCCCAGCTCCAGCAAAAAGGCCTGGCGCTGCTGGAAGCGTACGCGCTCGGTAGTCTCGGTCACCAGGCACAGCACCCCACCAACGCTGCCGTCAGCCTCGCGCACGGCGGAATAGGACACATCGAAATAGGCCGTTTCACCCACGCCGTGGCGCTCGATGTAGAAAGGGCGATCCTTGGCCGAGAAGGTCTGGCCGCTCTCGCGCACACCGCGCAGCAACGGCTCCAGGTCGTCCCACAGCTCGCTCCAGTTTTCCTGGGCCGGCCGCCCCAATGCCTGCGGGTGCTTGGTGCCAATGCTCGGTGCATAGGCATCGTTGTACAGCGCCACGTAGGCCGGCCCCCAGAACAGCACGCACTGCGCTTGCGCCGGCAGCAGCGTGCCCATGACCGTCTGCAGGTGCGGCGACCAGGTGTGGGGTGGGCCCACCGGCGAGCCGCGCCAGTCCATCGACTGGAGCAGGCTGCCGACGCTACCGCCGTTGAGCAGAAAGCCCAACGGTGGGTTGCCCGCGTCGGTGGGGGGTTGTTGAAGCGATCTCATGTCAGGGAAGTCCCGGGCACATTGCCATCCATCTGATGGATAGGAGGCCTGCAAGTACCCGTTCGTTCCCTTGCTTTCAGACGTTTTTCAACGGCGCCCTTCAGCCAGCATGCGCAAGGCCAACCCGGCCAGCACAGTGCCCATCAACCAGCGCTGAACGCGCTGCCACAGGGGCCGCCCGCCTAAGAACACGGCGATGGAGCCAGCCATCACCGCGATCAAGGCATTGACCGAAACGCTGATGGCGATTTGCGTAGACCCGAGCACCAGCGACTGCACCAACACGCTGCCGTGACCGGGCTCGATGAACTGCGGCATCAACGACAGGTACATGACGGCGATCTTGGGGTTCAGCAGGCTGGTGGCAAAGCCCATGGTGAACAGCCGCCGCGGGCTGTCCGCTGGCAGGTCGCGGACCTGGAATGGCGAGTTGCCGCCAGGCCGAAGCGCCTGCCAGGCCAGGTACAACAGGTACAGTGCGCCACCGATGCGCAGCACGTCGTAGGCAAACGGCACCGCCATGACCAGCGCGCTGATGCCCAGTGCAGCGCAGAGCATATAGATGACGAAGCCCAAGGCCACACCACCGGAGGGAAATCAACCCCGCCTTTCGGCCCTGGCAGATCGACCGGGAAATCAGGTAGATCATGTTCGGGCCGGGCGTCAGCACCATACCTAGGCAGATCAATGCGAAGGTCAGCAGTTGGGCGGTTTCGGGCATGGGGCACATCCTGGTTGTGCGAAAAGTAGCGGCGAGTGTATCCGAGCGGCGTCAGCGCCGGTAGCGTCAGCCCAACTGCCCGGCAATCAGCCCCAAGGCCACGGCGATCATCGCCACGCCCGACACCCGCCCGACCATCTTCGCCGCCCCTGGCCGAGTGCTCAAGACGGCCTTGGCGCCGTACCCCACCAGCGAATAGATCACCAGCGAGCTGCACAGATGCACCAGCCCCAGCAGCAGGATCTGCACCGGCACCGGCCAGCTTGACTGCGGGTCGGTGAATTGCGGCAGCAAGGCCAGGAACAGCAGAAACACCTTGGGGTTGAGCCCGCTCACGCAAAAGCCTTTGAAGGCCCAGCGTGAACCGCTATTGCCAACACCGCCCTGCCCGGCTTCCGGCACCGCCGGGCTGAGCAGCAGGTTGCCGCCCAGCCACAGCAGGTAGGTACAACCCGCCAAGGTCAGCAACATCAACGCCAACGGGTGCCCCGCCAACAGGCTGCCCACGCCGGCCGCCACCACCAGCGTCGCAAGGAAGTGCCCCGACAACATGCCCGCCACCGCAGGCATCACCCAGCGGCCACGCATGCCCGCCGAGATGGCGTAGGCCCAGTCGGCACCAGGGGTAATCACGAACAGCAACGACACGGCCCAGAACGCCGTCAGCACACTGATTGCCACTTGAATCTTCCTTATGTCTCGGCTTGGTATGCAGAAAGATTACGGATTCCTTCGGGGCATTTTCTTTCGTATATTCCCCGTCATCGCACATATGCTGGAAGATTCTTCTCCATGGATAGAACTGATCGAAAAATCCTTGCCGAGCTGCAAAAAGATGGTCGCTTGTCGGTGACCGAGTTGGCGGATCGCGTGGGCCTGAGCCTGTCGCCCTGCCATCGCCGGCTGAAGGCGCTGGAGGAATCGGGCGCTATCCTGGGCTATCACGCGCGCCTGGCGCCGACTGCACTGGGGCTGAACTTCGCCGCGCTGGTGTTCGTCACCCTGCGCGAGGTGACGCGCCAGCCGGTGGCTGACTTCGAGGCAGCGTTGGCCGAAATCCCCCAGATCGTCGAGGCGCAGCGGCTGTTCGGCGACCCGGACTACCTGCTGCACGTGGTGGCGAAGGACCTGCCAGCGTTTCAGAAGCTGTATGACGAACACCTGACCAGCATTCCCAACGTGAAGCGGTTGAGTTCGACGTTGGTGATGAAGGAAGTGATTCAGGACCGGATGTTACCTATGTGACTGTGTTGACCTATTGGCGTCATGCCAATAAGCGCCCGATATCACCGGTTATCTTCTGTGCGCCATAACTGCTGGAGTAGATCGAACTCGAGGTATAAACCTCACCCTGCAAGATGGCGCCATTGCCGTACAGCGGCCATTGTTCATTCAATCGGCAGCTAACGGAATCGGCCGCCAGCCCCCCCAACCCATTGAAGCGAATCAGGCCACTTTTACCCAAATGAGCCAAAAGAGGGTCGCGCTCTGCCGGTTCGAGCCCCGTGGCATTGACGATCACCGAGCCAGCGCTCCTATCTTGCGTCAGTACCTCGTCCCGGCTCAAAATCCTGAGCTGCCCAGAGGCAAACAAGCCGTCGACGATTTCGGCATTGCACAATGGCATCGCGAAGGTGAACCGTCCGAGCCAAGGGTGCACGTGCGTCATGAACCGCGACCTCTCACCGACGTCCAGCGTTGGCAAGAGCTCATTCATTGCATCGATGACGTCCATGGCGATGGCTTGCCAACTGTTCTGATCGTTTCTGCACATCTGCACATCGTGATGCAGCTGAGTAGCGCCATCACGCCCGTTCGCAATGATCATGTCAGATAACGCTCTGCCACCACGCTGGAGGTGCTGCACGAACAATTCCACCAGACAATCTACCCTCGAATAGCCCTCGGGCTGTCTGCTTGCCGCGTGGCGATACGTGGCCAGAAACGGTTGCCCCTCTGTTTTGAGCAGTAGGCGACGAACCGACGGGAAATAACCGCAGCGCGAGTACAGAGTAATAGGCCCTTTGTGTTTTTGTTTGGCGAGCTGAACCAGGACATCGACGGCCGATAGGCGACTACCGAGTACCAGCACCGGCGCATCCCGGTTCAGGCCGATCAGAGAGCGGCCAGGATAGGGAGAAATAACAGGTTGCGCCCCGACTTGCGCCGACAATGCCTTGAAAGGCAGGCCTGTTGCGATAATCACCGCGTCGTAGCTCCGTTGCGCTTGGGCCGTCACGACCACCAGGCGCCCGTCTTTTCCAGTCCAAAGTTCTTCCACGGTTTGTTTTACGATATTGCCGCTCTTGAGCCGCTTTCTCGCCTGCCTGAACCGTGCCCTCAGGTACTTCGCGACCATTTCGCGAGGCGCTACGTCTTCGGGTTTTGTAAAGGGACTTTGTGCTTGCACAAACTCAAACAAGTCACGCGTGTTGTCTGGGTCAATAAACGTAACCGCCAGGCTCGTGTTCAGCCGCATCGCTTGCGTGTCGGTGTTCATTGATCTGCCGCAGCAGGGTTTACCGGGGTCAAAGATGTGCAATCTGATCTGGCTGGCATAAGGTGCGTTGCACAATGAGATTGCGTTGATGATCCCTGTTGGGCCTGCACCGACGATAGCAATGTCCATTAAACCAACCCCTGATAGTTGATCGTGTGTCCTGGCTACAGCTGAGGAGAGTTCGGTCAGTGGAGCATTGATGGGAAGGCCTCACAACTGACAAAAATGCCAGTTTGATTGAGCGCCCGCACACAACACAATGCAATCAAGCCCCAAACCCCAGAGGCATCGCACCATGGAATCGGCTATCGATAAAAGCCTTGTCTGCCCTCGCAATAGGCCCCAGCGCATGCCCGATAACTTTGCTCCGCCGTTTCCAGGCTGGGTGGGGCGAGCGGACGGCCAGGTAAAACAATACGTCATGGCCTATCTCGGTGTTCAGGCGTTCGGAGCACAACACCAGCAGGCCCTACGCGCATCCCATCTTGAACTTATCCGTAGCCTGGGCCTGCCGCATGGGCCTGCTCACTACGACCTGACTCAGTACATTGACCTCGAAGGGTTCGACAACAGACTGGTGATTGCGTACTGGAGCGACGTGCTGGAATTCGAGCGCTGGAATGCTGCTGCGCAAATTTCTGAATGGTGGGAATGCCCCCAGCGAAGGACGGATGGGCTGGGCTACTTTCGCGAAATCCTCAAGCCGACTGTCAACCGCCTGGAGACGTTCTATTCGACACCTGACCGCCCGGAGGGGGTGGGTGTAGTGATGGGTGGTTGCAGCGAGGAGATCCAGGAACACGGTTACTGGGGTTCGATGCGCGACCGAATGCCTCTGGCTCAAACCGACGCACTCAGAGCCCGTGGGCACCTCGAGGCAAACCACGAGGGGCCGCAGACGAATGTGACTGGCCACCAGAATCTCGTGGTGATTCGCTCCGGCCAAGATTGGAGCGATACGCAAGCGCTGGAACGCTCACGCTATCTGGAACAGATGGAGCCCATATTGCGGCAGGCGATGGACTACCTGCGCGACGAAGGAGTGCCCATAGGCTGCTATAGCAATCGCTACATGAAGCACATCGACGCGGATGGCCGCGAGATCGAGAAGAGCTTTTCGGTAAGCCATTGGCATTCGCTGTGCGATCTTGAGCGATGGTCAGAATCGCACCCAACCCACGTGAAAATATTTGGCACGTTCATGCAGATGGTGCAGACCTTCAAGGCAGACCTAAAATGGCGGGGGTATCACGAAGTCAGTGTGCTGGAAGCGGACGCCCAACGATACGAATACATCAATTGCCATCCCCGCACCGGGTTGCTCAATGGCCTCAAGCCCTAAGAACGCTTACCTGCACCTCAATTGGCCACCCGCACCAACCTGGCATACCGATATAAACCATTTGCCTGTTTCACCCCACCTACCCCGGGCCTTCCAGCCCGGTGGCCCGCTCCTTGCTACCACTCGTCCCTTAACCTTTTGTCAGCCTTAGGTTTTTTAAGGTTTATGGGCACATATTTACTAATTTCTCGTTATCCCCGCACCCCCCATCATCCCTCCAACAAGAACGCGTCGCCCTTCGCCGGCACGCACCCGGGCAGTACCCCATGCCCTACCTTGCCTTGGAGTCAGTCATGACCAGTGCAGCCAACTCGGCACCCCTCATAGAAAAATACACGATCGGCTACGTGCCCCCGCAAGACCGCCATGGAAAGGTAAGGGATCTGTTCACACTGTGGTTCGGGGGCAATATCGCGCCCCTGCCCATCGTCACCGGCGCGCTGGGCGTGCAGTTGTTTCACCTGAACCTGGTGTGGGGCATCGTCGCCATCCTGGTCGGCCACCTGGTCGGCGGGGTGCTGATGGCGCTGCACTCGGCCCAGGGCCCGCAGATGGGCATCCCGCAGATGATCCAGAGCCGCGCCCAGTTCGGCACGCTTGGCGCGCTGCTGGTGGTGGTGATCGCCGGGGTCATGTACATCGGGTTCTTCGCCTCCAACATCGTCCTCGCGGGCAAGTCGCTGCATGGCGTGGTCGAAGCCGTGCCGGTACCGGTGGGTATCGTCATTGGCGCACTGGGGTCGGGCATCATCGGCATCATCGGTTACCGCTTTATCCATGTGCTCAACCGCATCGGCACCTGGGTGCTGGGCATCGGTATCGTGGTCGGCTTCGGCTATATCTTCACCCACGTGCAAAGTGACGACTTCCTCACCCGCGGCGGTTTCAACCTGGCCGGCTGGCTGGCCACGGTGTCGCTGGCAGCGTTATGGCAGATCGCCTTTGCCCCGTATGTGTCGGACTATTCGCGCTACCTGCCGGCCGACGTCAAGGTCAGTTCGACCTTCTGGACCACTTACCTGGGCTCTGTGCTGGGCTCGAGCCTGTCGTTCATCTTCGGCGCGGTCGCGGTGCTGGCGATCCCGGCCGGAATGGACACCATGGACGCGGTGAAACTCGCCACCGGCACCCTGGGCCCGATCATGCTGGTGCTGTTCCTGCTCAGCGTGATCAGCCACAACGCCCTCAACCTGTATGGCGCGGTGCTGTCGATCATTACCCTGATCCAGACCTTCGCCTACCGCTGGATCCCCACCGCCAAAAGCCGTGCGGTGCTGTCGCTGATCGTGCTGGCGGCTTGCAGTGTGGTGGCCGTGTGCGCATCGAAGGACTTCATCGGCCACTTCGTCGACATGGTGCTGGTGCTGCTGGTGGTGCTGGTGCCGTGGACGGCGATCAACCTGATCGACTTCTATGCCATCCACAAGGGTGACTACGACATCCAGTCGATCTTCAAGGTCGATGGCGGTATCTACGGGCGTTACAACCCGCAAGCGCTGGTGGCCTACGCCGTGGGCATCGTGGTGCAGATCCCGTTCATGAACACGCCGCTGTATGTCGGGCCGGTTTCCGAGCACATCAACGGGGCAGACCTGTCGTGGCTGGTGGGGCTGGCGATTACCTCGCCGTTGTACTGGTGGCTGGCTAGCCGTGACAGTGCCTATCGTCGCCGGCAAGTGAGTGCCAAGCTGGCCATGGGGCACTGATTCATCCTGTACTGGCCTCTTCGCGGGCAAGCCCGCTCCCACAGGGGGACCACAGATTCGGGCAATGTGGTACTGCTGTGTGCGGGCTTGCCCGCGAAGAGGCCGGTACAGACACCTTGTAGTCAGAGGTTATAAGCCCGCTCATTGTGCTCCGCCAGGTCCAGCCCCTGCTCTTCCTCCTCCCGGCTGGCCCGCAGCCCGACAGTCAGCTTGATGGCGCCCAGAATCGCCCAGCTCACCACAAAGCAATAACCAAAGGTAAAGGCCACGCCTTTCAGTTGCACCAGTGCTTGCCCAAGGGGCGTAATGCCTTCCACATAGCCGCCCAACGACGGCGCGGCAAACACCCCGGTCAATAGCGCGCCAACCATCCCGCCCACGCCATGCAGGCCGAACACGTCGAGGCTGTCGTCATACCCCAATGCCTGCTTCAGCCGGGTCACCGCGAAGAAGCAGATAGCCCCCGTCAGCAAGCCGATCACCAGCGCCCCCAACGGCCCGACAAAGGCGCACGCCGGCGTGATGCCAACCAACCCGGCCAACGCACCTGAGGCCGCCCCCAGTGCAGTGGGCCGCCCATGCATGAGCTTTTCGGTAATCAGCCAACCGACAATCCCTGCGCAGGCAGCCACCATGGTCGCCAGCATCACCACCCCTGCCCCTTCGTTGGCCGCAAGCCCCGAGCCCACGTTGAACCCAAACCAGCCCACCCACAGCAAACCGGCACCTACCAGGGTGAAGCCGAGGTTGTGCGGCGGCATGGCCACCTGTGGGTAGCCCTTGCGCTTGCCTAGCATCAACGCTGCAGCCAGCGCCGCCACACCGGAGTTGATGTGCACTGCGGTGCCGCCGGCAAAGTCCAGCACGCCCCAGTTGACCATCAATGCCCCTGGCCCGCCCCAGACCATATGGGCAATCGGTGCGTACACCAGGACGAACCAGGCGCCCATGAACAACAACGAGGCACTGAATTTCATGCGTTCGGCAAAGCCGCCAGCAATCAGCGCAGGCGTGATGATCGCGAAGGTCAGCTGAAATACCGCGAAGACACCTTCCGGGATGGTCCCTACCAGGCTGTCATGGCCGATGTTCAGCATCAGCGCCTTGTCCAGGCCGCCAATAAAACTGTTGAAGGTCAGTTGGCCTTCAACCATACCGCGGGTATCCACCACCAGGCTGTAGCCGAACAGCACCCAGAGGATGCCGATGAGCCCGGCCACGGCGAACAGCTGGGTGAACACCGAGAGAAAGTTCTTGGCCCGCACCATGCCGCCGTAGAACAGCGCGAGGCCCGGGATGCACATCATCAGCACGAACATCGCCGCGCAGATCATCCAGGCGGTATTGCCGGTGTCCAGGGTGGGCTCGGCGGCGTGAGCCAACGGCGTCAATGCCAACAGCACAACAGCAAGGGCAAGCTTCATGGCGTCACTCCTGTGCGAATGGGGATGCATCGGGGGCTGCTTCGCAGCCCTTTCGCGACACAAGGCCGCTCCTACAACGGATCGCGATCATCTGTAGGAGCGGCCTTGTGTCGCGAAAGGGCCGCAAAGCGGCCCCAGAAGGTTGGATCAGTACTGAGCCTGGCCTGGTACCCAGGCAGTACCGGCCAGCGGTACCCGGGCCATGGCGGCTGCTTCCACGGTCAGCGCCACCAAGTCCTCAGGGTCCAGGTTGTGCAGGTGCGACTTGCCGCAGGCACGGGCCATGGTCTGCGCCTCCAGCACCAGCACGCGCAGGTAGTTGGCCAGGCGCCGGCCGGCCTCTTCAGGGTTCAGACGCTTGGCCAGTTCCGGGTCCTGGGTGGTGATACCGGCTGGGTCGCGGCCGTTCTGCCAGTCATCGTAGAAACCGGCGGCCGAGCCAAGTGCCTTCAACTGCGCATCCAGGCGCGGGTGGTTGTCGCCCAGGGCGATCAGCGCGGCGGTGCCGATGGCTACCGCGTCAGCGCCCAGGGCCATGGCCTTGGCCACATCGGCGCCGTTGCGGATGCCACCCGAGACAATCAACTGCACCTTGCGGTGCATGCCCATCTCCTGCAGCGCCTGCACGGCCTGCGGGATGGCCGGCAGGATCGGAATGCCGACGTGCTCGATGAACACTTCCTGGGTCGCGGCAGTACCGCCCTGCATGCCATCGAGCACGATCACGTCAGCGCCGGCCTTCACCGCCAGCTTGACGTCGTAGTACGGGCGGCTGGCACCGATTTTCACGTAGATGGGTTTTTCCCAATCGGTGATCTCGCGCAGCTCGGCAATCTTGATCGCCAGGTCATCCGGGCCGGTCCAGTCCGGGTGGCGGCAGGCACTGCGCTGGTCGACACCGATCGGCAAGGTGCGCATGCCGGCCACGCGCTCGGTCACTTTCATGCCCAGCAACATGCCGCCACCGCCCGGCTTGGCGCCCTGGCCAAGGACGATCTCGATGGCGTCGGCCTTGCGCAGGTCGTCCGGGTTCATGCCGTAGCGCGACGGCAGGTACTGGTACACCAGGTGCTGCGACTGGCCCCGCTCTTCCGGGGTCATGCCACCGTCACCGGTGGTGGTGCTGGTGCCGGCGATGGTCGCACCACGGCCCAACGCTTCCTTGGCGTTGGCCGACAGCGCGCCGAAGCTCATGCCGGCGATGGTCACCGGGATCTTCAGGTGGATCGGCTTTTTGGCAAAGCGGGTGCCCAGCACCACGTCGGTGCCGCATTTTTCGCGGTAGCCTTCCAGCGGGTAGCGCGACACGCTGGCGCCGAGCAACAGCAGGTCATCGAAGTGCGGCACGCGGCGCTTGGTGCCACCGCCGCGGATGTCATAGATGCCGGTTTCGGCGGCACGCTGGATTTCCTGGATGGTCAGGCGATCGAAGGTGGCCGACTCACGCAGTACCGGGGGGAATTGCTCGCTCATGGGTTTGCTCCTGGATCAGTACGCGGAGGCGTTGTCGACTTTGAAGTTGTACAGCTGACGGGCCGAGCCATACCGTTTGAAATCGGCGGCTCTATGGTCGAGGCCCGCGTCGTTCAGCAGCGTTTGAAGCTCTTGCAGGTGCTCGGCGCGCATCTCTTTCTCGATACAGTCCGAACCCAGCGACTGGACCGTGCCCTTGACGTAGATGCGCACCTCGTACAGCGAGTCGCCCAGCGCATCGCCGGCGTCGCCGCACACCACCAAACGCCCGGCCTGGCCCATGAAGCAGCTCATGTGGCCAATGCTGCCGCCGACCACGATGTCGACGCCCTTCATGGAAATACCGCAACGGGCACCGGCGTCGCCCTCGATCACCAGCAACCCACCGTGGGCGGTTGCACCGGCGGCCTGGGAGGCACTGCCCTTGACCCGCACCGAGCCGGACATCATGTTTTCCGCCACGCCCACGCCCACATTGCCGTGCACCGTAATGTTGGCTTTCTGGTTCATGCCGGCGCAGTAGTAGCCGGCATGGCCGTCGATCTCTACCGAAACGTCTTCGTTGATGCCGACAGCCAGGTTGTGTTTGCCGTCGGGGCGCATCACGCGCCACTCACGGTCTTGCACCTCACCGTGCAGGGACTGGTTAAGGACACGCACCGAAGTGCTGGAAAGGTCGATCGTCTTCATAAGGTTCTCCAGAGGTTCGGTGGCAGGTCAGGCGCTTTCGCGCTCCCAGACGTACAGGGTGGCCGGCGCCGGCTCCCAGACCTTGGCGTTTTCAATACCGGGCAGGCTGGCCAGGGCCTGGTACTCGGAGGCCATGGCAACGTAGTCGTCGGTTTCAGCCAGCACCGCTGGCTTGCAGGCGATCGGGTCGCGAATCACCGCGAAGCCGTTGCGGGTGCCAATGGCAAAGGTGAAGAACCCGTCCAGATCTTGCAGAGCCCCGTCCAAAGCCTTGGCCAGGGTATCGCCCTGCTGCAGGCGCCAGGTCAGGTAGCCGGCAGCCACTTCGGTGTCGTTGTCGGTCTCGAAGCTGATGCCTTCACGCTTGAGTTCCTGGCGCAGGCGGAAGTGGTTGGACAGCGACCCGTTGTGCACCAGGCACAGGTCGGCGCCGGTGGAGAACGGGTGGCTGCCCTCCAGGGTCACCGCGCTTTCGGTGGCCATGCGGGTGTGGCCGATGATGTGGCTGCCCTTCATGCCGGCCAGGCCGAAGCGGCTGGAAATCTCGGCCGGCAGGCCCATGCCCTTAAGGATTTCGATGCTCTGCCCGGCGCTCATGATGCGCACTTCAGGAGCCAGCTCGGCCAATGCAGCACGGGCGGCGGCTTCCGTGGTGTGCACCTTGAGCACGGCGGCGCTGGCGTTCTGAAACCAGTCCAGCGAGCAGCCCAAGCGCCCTTCCAGTTGCCCCATCAAGCTGGCCCACGAATAGCCCGCATCAAGGGCCTGCAACGTCAGTTTTACCCAGCCGTCGGCCACTTCATCGCCGTAGATGGCAAAGCCGGCGCTGTCGGGGCCACGGTCGGTCATGGCGTGCAGCATGGGTTCGAAGAGCTTGCCGAGCTGGGCTTCCAGCTCAGGCTTCTTCAGGTACAGACCTACGATTCCACACATAGTGATGCTCCTTACTAGGCAGTGGGCGACCGCTGTTTTGAGGGCCGCCCAAGGGATGGGGGCGGTCAGAAAAACTCGGTGTAACGCTGGATTTCCCAGTCGGAGACGTGGCGGCAGTACTCCACCCACTCCATGCGCTTGAGCTTGATGAACTCGTCGACGATCTCGGCGCCGAGCACCTCGCGGAACAGGGGGTCGGCCTCGAGCGCGTCGGCGGCTTCCTTGAGCGATTGCGGCAGGGTCTTGATACCGCGTGCGGCGATTTCTTCGAGGCTCAGGGTGTAGAGGTTCTCGTTGCACATCTCGCCTGGGTCGAGCTGGCGGTCGATACCATCCAGGCCAGCAGCGATGATCGCGGCAGTGACCAGGTACGGGTTGCAGCCCGCGTCCGGCAGGCGGAACTCAAGGCGTCCGTAGGGGATGCGGACCATCGCCGAGCGGTTGTTGGCGCCCCAGGCAACGAAGGCTGGGGCCCAGGTCGAGCCGGACAACGAGCGGCCAACCACCAAGCGTTTGTAGGAGTTGACGGTTGGCGCCGCGAAGGCACACAGCGCCGGGCCGTGGGCCATCAGGCCCGCGGCGAAGTGGTACGCCAGCTTCGACAGGCCCATGCCGCTGCTGTCGCTGGCGTCATGGAACAGATTCTTGTTGGTGCTGCTGGCCAGCGACAGGTGAAAGTGCATGCCATTGCCAGCGCGCTTGGGGTCGGGCTTGGGCATGAACGAGCAGATCATCCCCAGGTCGTTGGCGATTTCGCCGGCCGCCATGCGGAAGAACGTGAAGCGGTCGGCCGACTCCATGGCGTCGCTGTAGGTGTAGTTGATCTCGAACTGACCGTTGGCGTCTTCGTGGTCGATCTGGTAGATGTCGAAGCCCACGGGTTGCAAGGCTTCGGTCAGGCGCTCCAGAAACAGCCGCGAACGCGACAGGCCCTTGTAGTCGTAGCACGGCTTGTCGAGGTTGTCGGAGGCATCCACCAATTGCAGCTTGCCGCCTTCGTCACGGCGGAACAGGCTGAACTCGGGCTCAAGCCCGGTGTTCAGCGTCCAGCCCTTGTCGGCCAGGCGCTGCACCTGCTGCTGCAGAACGTAGCGGCTGTCATAAGGCCAGGGCTGGCCGTTGACATGGCCGACGCACACCACCCGGCCATAACCGGGCTGCCAGGGGACCGGGATCAACGTGGCCAGGTCGCCCCGGGCCATGAAGTCCGGGCCGTGTGGCTCCATGCCCATGCCGCAGATGGCGAACCCGGCAAAACCGGCGCCCTCCTCGGCCACCATCTTGAGGCCCGAGACCGGCACCGATTTGGTCTTTGCCGAGCCATGGATGTCGACAAACTGCGCCAGCACATACTTGATGCCGTGCTGATCGAGGGTGCGCTGGGTTTCTGCTGGCAACATGGGTTGAACACTCCTGGGTAAGGGGCTGCTTGTAATTCCGCATGGGAAACTTACTTTCATCACAGGAATGCAAAGCGCTTGCCAGGTTTACCTCCACCGGCCTTTTCGCGGCGGTTCGGCGCGAAGAGGCCAGCCGCCATTACCCAGGAAATTCCGTTGTAGATATGGGAAACTTGTTTTCACCTGAGGAAAACGGCTGCCACCGCAGCAGCATTTCGCCCTTTCTCAGTGCGAAATCTTTATTCTTGAACTGAAACCGTGCAGGACATTAGATGCCGACCGAAACCCAACCGCGCCTTCGCCTGGAGCAGTACCTGGGCTTGCAGATCAAGCGCCAGCGCCAGGCCCAGTCCCTCAAACTCGCCGATGTGGCGCGCATCGCCGGTATCAGCCAAGGGATGCTGAGCAAAATCGAGAACGCCCAGGTGTCCACCAGCCTCGATACCCTCAGCCGCCTGTGCGATGTGCTGGGTATGCCGATGGCGAAGCTGTTCAGCCAGTACGACCAACCTGACGGCAATGCACTGCTGGTGAAGGCCGGTGAAGGGCTGGAGGTGGTGCGCCGGGGCACGGAAAAGGGCCACACCTATCATTTGCTCAATCACGCCAGGGGCCCGAAGAAGCACTTCGAGGCCTACATGGTGAGCATGGATGACGCCAGCGAAGAGTTCCCGACCTTCGCCCACCCAGGCACGGAGTTCCTGCATTTGCTGGAGGGTGAACTGGTGTACCGCCACGGCAACCAGCTCTATCACATGCACGCGGGTGACAGCCTGACCTTCGATGGCGAAACCCCGCACGGGCCGGAGCAGCTCGTGCAGGTGCCCATCCGCCTGCTGTCGATCATGAACTACGGCGAAGAGTAAGGCGGCGCGGCGCGACAACGATCAATGTCGCGATCAGACAACCAGACGTCGCCCGCGACCGGCCCCGCAACCCTGTATACAAAAATAATACACACATCAGCCAGCCCCGCGCCGTGGGCTGGCAGACGCGGTAATTGCGAGTAAACAGCCTCGCTTCACAATTCCAACGCTGTGGCGCCTTTTTGCACCGGGCAATTCGTCCGGGCTCATAACGATAAAACTCCCAGTTTTGAAGACCCGCGACGCGTCGGCCGGGAGTGCTTGCGCGCGCACATTGTGAAGAATTTGACTGCCATGATCGCTACCTCCCTCCCCGTAGCCGGTGCCTCCACCGGCCACCGCAACGCGCTGCTCGTTGCCCACATCGCCGCCGTCCTGTTCGGCCTGACCGGCATCTTGGGCCACTTGATCGAAGCCGACGCCAGCATCATCACCTTCGGCCGCGCCACCTTTGCCTTCATTGCCCTGGGCTTCGTCGCCGGGCTCAAGGGCACCCGCTTGCTCGACGCCCTGACCTTGCGCAACCTGCCAATCCTCGGCCTGACCGGCGCGCTGCTGGCTGCCCACTGGGTGACCTTCTTCATTGCCGTCAAGGTCGGTGGGGTGGCCGTGGCGACCCTGGGCTTTGCCAGCTTCCCCGCCTTTATCGCCATGATCGAGCGCGGTGTGTTCGGCCAACGCATTGGCACCACCCAAGGTTTGTTATTGCTGATGGTGACGGCAGGCCTGGTGCTGGTCGTGCCCACCTTCGACCTGCTCGACAAAGGCACTGTCGGCCTGCTGTGGGGTTTGGGGTCTGGCCTTGCCTTCGCCTTGCTGACGGTCGCTAACCGCCGCCGCGCATCGAGCATGAACGCGATGCAGGTGGCGTTCTGGCAGAACGTGGTCGTGGCCGCGCTGGTGGCACCGTTCGCCTTCACCCACTTGGGCAGCACCAGCCTGGGTAGCCACGACTGGCTCAACCTGGCGCTGCTGGGCGTGTTCTGCACCGGGCTGTCGCAGTTCCTGTTCGTCAAGAGCCTGGAAGGCCTTGAAGCGCGTACCGCCGGCATGATCATCGCGCTGGAGCCGGTGTATGCGATTCTTGGGGCGTGGTGGTTGTTTGGCGAGCAGCCGAGTGTGCGCATGGCGGCGGGGGCGGCGTTGATCGTGTTGGCGACGCTGCTGGCTGCGGCGCGCAAGGCGCCGGCGGAGCACGGTGATACCAGCCGCTGCGCGCACTAGCTCCAGCGACAGTAGCCTGCCCGCAGTTAAGACAGCCCGCCTTCCGGCAACAAACTGCGGTCAAACATGAACGGCCGCTCCCCCTGCGGCGTGTACTGAAACAACTGCTGCGGCCTACCCAGCTTAGGCTGGTTCTTCTCCCCGGTATCCCTCACCCACCCCAGCTCGCGCAAGCGCTCCAGGCGTTTGCGCAGCGAGGTGTTGTTCACCGCCTGCCCCAGGCACGCCTGCACTGCCCCCAAGGCATCGAGCACGGTGAACTTCTCGGCCAGCAGGTACAGCGGCAAGCTGCTATACACAGTCTTCGCCGCCAGCCGTTCGCGGGCGCGCTCCACCAGCAAGTTGTGGTCGAAGGGCAAGAGCACCTTGCGCCCCAGCACGCTGTCCATATCGACAAACGCCAGCTGCTCACCTTCAACGGTCTGCCCAGGGGCGAGCAAGGCCAGGTAGTAGGTGCTCAGCGACCAGCCACGCGGGTCACGGAACGCATTGCCTTCGGTCCCCACCTGTTCCATGTAGCACGGCACCACCCGGGCCTTCTCCCGCAAAGCGCGGTCGGCCGCGCCTTCCAGGCTGGTGTCGGGGATACGGCCGTTGACGATCACACCCGGCAAGGCCCACTGGCCGGCGTGCGGTTCGCGCTCACGGCGGTGCAACAACACTTGCAGATGCTGGGCTTCAGGGGCCATGCGCAGGGCGACGATATCGACGCTGGCCAAGACTTCAGTGCTACTCAAGGGAACGCTCCACGCTTCAGTAACTCAATAATCCACCAGAGCAGTTAAGTAGCACAAGGGGCTTTGTTTCATTAGCTAGTGCTTGACACACTTAATGCACCAGGTGGAATATATAGCCATGCCAGCGAGGAGAGCACCATGAAGATCGCCAGTTTCGATGTCGACGCGCAAAACGGCTTCACCGCCAACGCCCCGCAGGAACTACCCGTGCCCGAGGGCGATGAAATCGCCGCCGACCTCAACGCCATGGCCCTGCGTGCAGACTTGCGCCTGGGCAGCAAGGACGCTCACCCGGCCAATGCAGCCTGGGTGGTTGCCGACCCGGCCCAGATGCTGCAACCGCTGCCGCTGGCCAATGCCGACCTGACCTGGGTCAGCCACTGCGTGCCAGGCACACCCGGCTTCGAACTGCTGCCTGGCCTGCCCGCCCCCATCGATTACGACTACTTCGTGTGGAAAGGCGTCGAACCCGACCTGCACCCCTATGGCGCCTGCTACCACGACCTGGCCGAACGCCGCTCCACCGGGGTGATCGAATACCTCAAGGTGCAGCAGGTGGGCGCCGTGATCGTCGGCGGCCTGGCCCTGGACTACTGCGTCAAGACCACCGCCCACCAGCTGCGCCGAGCGGGGTTCCAGGTGTTGCTGTACCTGCCGGCTTGCCGCGCCCTCACCCAGGCCGGCGCCATCGCTGCCTGCGGCGCATTGGCCGCCGAGGGTGTCATCCTCTGCGGCGACGAAGCCGCGCTCGACTACCAACTCTCGCTGATCAAGGAAGACCGCCCATGAGTGACAGCGTTTTCGGCCCGCGCATCATCCAGAACCTGCTGGACACCGACTTCTACAAGATCACCATGATGCAGGCGGTGCTGCACAACTACCCCAACGCCGAGGTGGAATGGGAATTCCGCTGCCGTAACGGTGAGGACCTCTCCCCTTACCTGGCAGAAATCCGCTACCAGGTCGAGCAACTGGCCGATGTCACCGTCACCCACGACCAATTGGCCTACCTCGAAAAAATCCCGTTCATCAAACCGGACTTCATTCGCTTTCTGAGCCTGTTCCGTTTCAACCTGCGCTACGTGCAGGTCGGCCTGGACGACGCCGGGCAGCTGGCAATCCGCGTGCGCGGGCCGTGGCTGCACGTGATCCTCTACGAGATCCCGCTGCTGGCAATCATCAGCGAAGTGCGCAACCGCTACCGCTATCGGGAAGTGGTGATGGAACACGTGGGCGAGCGGCTGTACCAGAAGCTTGACTGGCTCAAGGCCGAAGCGAGTGCCGATGAGCTGGCAGGCTTTCAACTGGCCGATTTCGGCACCCGACGGCGCTTCTCGTACCGGGTCCAGGAGCAGGTCGTGCACATTCTCAAGCACGACTTCCCTGGCCGCCTGGTCGGCACCAGCAACGTGCACCTGGCCCGCGAATTGGAACTCAAGCCCATCGGCACCATGGCGCACGAATGGTTCATGGCCCACCAGCAACTGGGCCCGCGCCTGGTCGACAGCCAGGCCGCTGCGCTGGAATGCTGGGTACGGGAATACCGCGGGCTACTGGGCATCGCCTTGACCGATTGCATCACCATGGACGCGTTCATGGGGGACTTCGACTTGTACTTCGCCAAGCTGTTCGATGGCCTGCGCCACGACTCGGGCGACCCGCTGGCATGGGCAGAAAAGGCCATTGCCCACTATGAAAAACTGGGGATCGACCCGCGAAGCAAAACGCTGATCTTCTCGGATGGTCTGGATTTCGCCAAGGCGCTTGGCCTGTACCGCGCACTGCATGAGCGGATTAACGTGAGCTTTGGCATCGGCACCAACCTCACCTGCGATATCCCGGGAGTGGAGCCGATGAACATCGTGATCAAGATGACGGCGTGCAATGGGGCGCCGGTGGCGAAGATTTCCGACAGCCCGGGCAAGACCCAATGCCGGGACGAGAACTTCGTGGCGTATCTCAAGCACGTGTTCAAGGTGGGTTGATGCCGCCGCGAGAGGCCAGCTTTGCTAACCCTTTTTCGGCTGGCCCGCACACAACTCCATAAACCGCGCCGCCGCCCGCGAAGGCGTGGCGGCATGGGGCATCACAAGGCCCGCTCGACAATCTGCCTCACCCCCGCCCCACTCTCGCGTAGCACCAACGGGTAGGCACCAGGGTTTCCAAGGTCTGCACCTGGTCAACGGCCAACGGATGAGGACAGCACCGGCACGGCGGTGATCGTCAATGACGCAGGCGCCGTCAACATTGACGGCCTCCCTGCCGCTCACATTTCGAATCTGTCCTCGACAGCTGAAGCCATCCGCAACTACCGCTGCCTCCTGCGGAATCTTGTCGATGTGAGGCTTGAACTCATGCTCACCGATGATCTTCGCAATCGGAGCAGTTTTGCTGTGGTATGCGTACGCACCTGCAACGCCACAACAGCAGCGGCAATGACCTGCCCCTTGCCACCCAGCTTCTCCAGAACGCCCTGCTCTCCCCCCATTCCACCACAGGATTTCTGATGGCAATGGCCGTGAATACGCACATGCTCGTTGATGGAAGCTCGATGCAAAGGTGAATGCGTGTGAAACCGATGTCAAAAATCAGCAGGATAATTTCGACTCGCTCCACGAGACACAGTTACGCTCCACGCAGCAGTGCGAGCACTTCAACACTCTCAACATGCCCAATTCATGCCCACCGCCCCCAAGTCCCACCAAGATATCGAATTACTGCCGCTCTGGTTACGACGAGAAATTCGAGGCGTGCGGCGGCAGAATCGAAAAGATCGAGTAGAGACGCCTGCTGAATGGCCTCATAACAAGCTATCCATCACTGAGTGCGACAGAATTTTCCCGCCTAGCAGAATGGCCGCGACGCGGCCGTCACAAAACTGCAAAACACCAATTGACAACCGCGAGGGAAAGGAAGGACTATCCGCGCCGCCTTTATGCGAAGGATTACCATTAGCAACACCATTCTTAATGGAATCCTCCGCATTTCATCGAACAGGAGTCAATGGATGTCCGCTCGTTTTGCTTCCTCAGCCCCCCGCTTTCGCCAAGCCGCGCTCGCGGTCAGCCTGTCTAGCACGCTGCTGACCACCGCCACTGTATGGGCCGAGCCTGTTGCTTACAGTATCCCAGCGGGTTCCCTGGCTAGCGCTATGAAGAAATTCGCCACTGCCAGCGGGGTTGTTGTTAGCTTCAGCCGTGAGGAAGTGGCGGGACTGCATAGCGAAGGACTGCGAGGCAACTACGAATTGGAGCAAGGCTTTGCGCAACTGCTGCAAGGCAGCGGCCTGCAGGTACAGCAAGCCGGTGACAAGCGTTACGCGCTGGTTCGTCCCCGCCAGGATGGTTCAATGGAACTTGCAGCCACCACCGTGTCTAGCGTGGGCTTGGGCGCGACCACCGAAGGCACCGGCAGCTACACCACCGGCTCAGCCAATACCGCGACCGGCCTACGTCTCTCCGCTCGCGAAACCCCGCAATCTATCAGCGTGGTGAGCCGCCAGCAGATCGAAGATCAGAACCTGAATGAAGTTGCCCAGGTGCTTGAGCAGACCCCTGGGGTAGTCGTGGACAGCATGGGGCCGGCTGGCAGCGACGCTAACCACATTTACGTGCGCGGGTTCGAGGTCGGAAGCATCCAGGTCGACGGCATCAATCGACCTGATACCTATGGCTTCCGAGACGACCTTTCCGACATGGTGAGCTATGACCGGGTAGAAGTGGTGCGCGGCGCGACGGGGTTGATGTCCGGTACCGGAGATCCCGGCGCAACCGTGAACCTGATTCGCAAGAAGCCGACCCTCGAAACGCAACGCAAGCTGACCCTAAAAGCGGGCTCCTGGGATAACTACCGCCAAGAATTGGATGTGTCCGGCAAGTTGACAGACAGCGGTAATGTGCGAGGACGCTTCGTCGCCTCGAACACCAACAGCCAGAGCTACGTTGATCGCCAATCCCTGGAAAAGCAGGCGGCATATGGCGTGATGGAATGGGACATCACCGACAGCACAATGCTGACCGTAGGCGCGGAATATCAGGAGATGGACAGCGATGGAGCTGGCAACCACGGCTTCCCGATGTTCAACACCGATGGCAGCCACTTCAGCCCTTCCCGCTCGTTCAACTCGGCTTCGGACTGGAGCTATCACAAGCGTCGAACCAAAACCGTGTTCAGCACCTTGGATCACGACCTGTCCAATGGCTGGCATTTGAAGTTCAACGCTGAGCACAGTCGTCGCAGCTACGATGACGCCTTCGCGACTGCCGCCAGTGGCACCGTCAACCCTGATGGCAGCGGTATCAATACCTGGACTGGCCGTTGGGCCGGCGAGCCTCGTCAGACCTCATTCGACTTCTCGGCATCGGGCCCGTTTGAGCTGTTCTCCCGCGAGCACCAAGCTTACCTCGGCGCCAGTCACTACAGAGCCTACTACCGTAACGACGGTTACCCGCTGTGGTCGTTCCAGGACATTGACAACATATACACGTGGGACGGCTCACTGGCGATTCCAGATGCCATCCACACCAAGTCCTCGAAAGACGCTCTGGATGAAACCCAGGACGGCCTGGTGGCTTCCGTACGCTGGAGCTTGGCCGATGACCTGTCGCTGATCACTGGTGCACGGGTAATCGACTGGCAACGGGATGAAGTCTCCACTGCTTTGCCATCCGGCGACACCAGCCGCACCTCGCGCAGCGAGACCGGAGTTGTCACCCCGTACCTTGGGCTGGTTTACGACCTCAACGAAAACTGGTCGGCCTATGCCAGCTACACCACCATCTTCAAGCCGCAGAGCAACAAAGATGTTGGAGGCACCTACCTGGATCCTCTGGAGGGTGTGAACTACGAGCTCGGCCTCAAGAGCGAGTTTTGGGATAAGCGCCTGACCACGGCGTTCAGTGTGTTCGAGGTGCATCAGGACAACCTGGCGGTCGCCGACGGCAGCAACCTGGCACCGGATGGTAACCAGGCCTACCGTGCCGAATCGGGTACCAAGACGCGTGGCTTCGAAATGGAAATGGCGGGCGAGATTCTGCCGGATTGGCAGGTCTCGGCCAGCTACACCTATGCAGTCAGCAAAGACTCGGACGGCGACCGCCTGAACACTGAAGTGCCTCGAGATACCCTGAAACTCTTCACCAGCTATCGCCTGCAGTCCGTCCCGCAATTGAAGGTGGGTGGTGGTGTTCGTTGGCAGGGTACCGAATACTACAAAGGCGCAGGGCCAAACGACGAAACGTTCACCCAAGACCCCTACAGCGTGGTCGATCTGATGGCGCAATACGCGTTCACGCCGCAAACCAGTGTCTCGCTGAACCTCAACAACGTGTTCGACAAAACGTATTACACCGCGATTGGTTCACGTGGCTGGTATGGCTCCCCACGAAGCGCCACAGCTACGTTGGTCTATGCCTTTTAACATAGAGGGTTGAGTCTGGTGGCTGCCACTTGTGGAAGCCACCATTCAAGTCATATCACCACGTACCGGGGAGATTATGAACTCGCCCCAGTTCCTAGACAGTCATTGTGCCGTCACATCTCTGGGACGTTTCCTTGACTCAATTCTCACGCCCCGTGAAAGCTCAAGCTATCCCTACGTGATGGACGCGCCCTTGCCCGCCTCCTGCGGGCTTTCTTTTGCCGGTGGATTATCAATAGCTGCAATCAGGCGTGCGTCATTTGACTGGGCACGGGCTGACGATCTGGTCGACGTTGATGCCCACCGTGGTGGTGATCGGCCCGCTAGGTAAGTTGCTGGTTGCGACCTGATAATACTTGTCGTTCGACTTCACGATCATCGGCGCAACCTCCCGTTTCACGTAGAACTGGCCGTTGCTCAGCAGCATCTTGATCGCCTTTTCCCGATACGCAGCATTGTCCACCACCGGGGAGCCGGGCTCGTCGGTCAACGGCATGACCATCACAGCCACTCAGTCAGTGAAAACGTAGAAAATCTTACGTCACCGTGGTGAATGCACTTCACATTCTCCGATTTGATAATGTCCTTCTGGACGTAGGCACCGCTTTCGTAGTCCACCAAAAGCAAGCTATCCGGGGTGAGAACGCTGATAACCGGTGTGGCACGGCAAGCTGCCGGGCCTCCGATGGGCTTCCAGCAAAAACTCGTGGCCGAGGTGTCGGTGATCGCAGCCAGCTTGAGGTCTTCCTTGATGTGCTGCCTGGCCTCTGTTGATTTGTGCTCAATAGAACCGCAGCCGCTCAGCAGGGTGGCGGCTAGGGCAAGGGCGGTGCGCAGATACATTGTCAGTCCTTTGATCAGGGTGTGGGCGGGCTTGCCCCGCGATCTGCCGCAACGCGGCAGCAAACCCTGAATTCGCGGCGGCTTTGACGCTAGTCGATATCGGGTACAGGAGCGCTTCGCACTCCATCGCGGGGCAAGCCCGCTCCCACAAAACTTTTCGTACAGAGCCTAACCCTCTTTGGACTGGCCCACACACAACTCCATGAACCGCGCCGCCGCCCGCGACGGCGTGGCGGCATGGGGCATCAAGATGGAAAAGCGCCTGACCAACGGCTGCGGCGTAATGCGCAGCCGCCGCAACACGCCATCCTCATGGCGAATCGACATGGCCGACACAAAGCCAATCCCCATACCTGCCCGCACCGCTTCCTTTACCCCTTCCACCCCGGCGATTTCCATCGCGACGCGCATTGCCACGCCACTGCGGGCAAACGCCCGCTCGACAATCTGCCTCACCCCTGAGCCACTCTCGCGCAGCACCAGTGGGTAGGCCCCCAAGGATTCCAAGGTCTGCGCCCCGTCACCGGCCAACGGATGAGTACTGGGCACGATCGCGACGATCTCATCCTCCCGCCACGGCGTGACCCCGGTGCCCAACGGCAACTCCTGCCCGGGAGGCCCTTCGATCAAGGCGATATCGACACTGCCCAGCGCGGCGACAATTTCAGCCGTGTTGCCATTGGAGGTGCTCACCGACACGTCTGGGTAGCGTGCGTGGAAGTCGGCGATGAGGTACGGCAGCAGGTAGCTGGCCGGCGTGGTACTGGCGCCGATGCGCAAGGTGCCGCGCTCCAGGCCGCGCATGGCCTCGCGCAGGGCCTGGGCCTGGCGGAAGGTATCGCGCAGGCGCTCGGCATGGGCCAACAACTGCTCACCTGCAGCCGTGAGGCGCACGCCGCGCCCCGCGCGTTGGTAAAGGGGCTCACCAAAAGCCTCCTGCAGCAACTTGAGCTGCCCGGATACGGCGGGCTGCGACAGGTGCAACGCCTGGGCCGCGTGGCTGATGTTGCCATGCTCGGCGACGGTGGCGAATGTTATCAGCTGTTCTGGGGTCATGAATTCAAAATATCAGCTAAACGGATACTTCACATCCTAAATTACGATTTTTTATAAGCTTATAACCAGATTAACGTAGGGCTTGTCGAAATACTTTTCCCGGAGGACTCACATGGCCACGGTTCCATCCCACCCCGCCTACGCGCCTACCCTCTCTACCCGAGGGCGGCTCAATGGCATTTTGTTTGTGGCGCTTTTCGCGCTTGCCGTCACCCAACTGGCAGCTTTGCCCGCCATCGCCAACCTGGGCATCAGCCCGCTGATCGTCGGTATCGTTGCCGGTGCCCTGTACGGCAACGCGCTGCGCGATGGCGTGCCGGCGAGCTGGGCAGCGGGCATCAACTTCTCGGCCCGCGGGCTGCTGCGCATCGCCGTGGCCTTTTTCGGCCTACGGGTCAGCCTGCAGGAAATCGCCGAAGTCGGCTGGTCGGGCCTGACGGTTTCGCTGCTGGTGGTGGTCAGCACCCTCCTGATCGGGCTCTGGTGCGGCATGAAGCTGCTCAAGCTGGACCGCGACACCGCGCTGCTCACTGCGGCAGGCAGTGCCATTTGCGGCGCCGCTGCAGTACTTGCGTTCGAGTCGGCGCTGCGCAGCGCCCCGCACAAGAGTGCCATGGCCGTTGGCAGCGTGGTGCTGTTCGGCACCCTGTCGATGTTCCTTTACCCCTTGGCGATCAATGCCGGCTGGCTGCACCTGGATACCCTGGGCGCGGGCCTGTTCCTGGGCGGCACGATCCACGAAGTGGCCCAGGTGGTAGGTGCAGCCAGCAACGTCAGCCCCGAGGCGACGCACATCGCCACCATCGTCAAGATGACCCGGGTGATGCTACTGGTGCCGGTGCTGCTGGTGGTGGGCCTGTGGATCAGCCGCTCGCGCCAGCCGGGCCAGGCGCAAGGCAACGGCCGCATCGCCATGCCCTGGTTCGCTTTCGGCTTCCTGGCGCTGGTATTGGTGAACTCGCTGCAGGTGCTGCCTGGCAGTGTGACCCAGGCGATCAATAGCCTCGACACCTTTGCCCTGACCATGGCCATGACGGCGCTGGGGATGGAGACACGCTTCAGCCAGATCCGCCAGGCAGGGCCACGTGCGCTGCTGACCGGGGCGATACTGAACCTTTGGCTGGTGGGGGGCGGGCTGGCAATTACGCTGGGTGTGCAAAAGCTCTTCGCATGACTTATGGTGTTGTCTAAGAAGGATGTTTTACCTGCACAGGAAAGACTTAGATGCCCCAACGCCATGTCATAAATGCATCCGTCAGCCCCAAAGGCAGCCTGGAGACGCTGTCGCAACGTGAAGTCCAGCAACTGAGCGAAGTCGGTACCGGTAGCCTCTACACCCTGTTCCGCCAGTGCGCGCTGGCCATCCTCAACACCGGCGCGCATGTCGACAATGCCAAAACCATTCTCGAGGCCTACAAGGACTTCGAGGTGCGTATCCACCAGCAAGACCGGGGCGTACGCCTTGAGCTGCTGAATGCACCCGCCGATGCCTTCGTCGATGGCGAAATGATCGCCAGCACCCGTGAAATGCTGTTCAGCGCCCTGCGCGACATCGTCTATACCGAAAGCGAGCTGGCCAGCCAGCGCATCGACCTGGAAAGCTCCCAGGGCATCACCGATTACGTGTTCCACCTGCTGCGCAACGCCCGCACCCTACGCCCAGGCGTGGAGCCGAAGATGGTGGTGTGCTGGGGCGGCCACTCGATCAGCAGCGAGGAATACCAATACACCAAAAAGGTCGGCCACGAACTGGGCCTGCGCAAGCTGGACGTCTGCACCGGCTGCGGCCCTGGGGTAATGAAGGGCCCGATGAAAGGCGCCACCATCGCCCACGCCAAGCAGCGTATGCACGGCAGCCGTTACCTGGGCCTGACCGAACCGGGCATCATCGCCGCCGAAGCGCCCAACCCGATCGTCAACGAGCTGGTGATCTTGCCGGACATCGAGAAGCGCTTGGAAGCCTTCGTGCGTGTCGGCCACGGCATCATCATCTTCCCGGGCGGCGCCGGTACTGCCGAAGAGTTCCTCTACCTGCTCGGCATCCTCATGCACCCGGACAACCAAGGCCTGCCCTTCCCGGTCGTGCTCACTGGCCCCCGCAGTGCCGAGCAGTTCCTGCTGCAACTGCACGCCTTCGTCGGCGCCACCCTCGGTGAAGCCGCGCAAAGCCACTACCAGATCATCATCGATGACCCGGCCGAAGTCGCGCGCCACATGGTCGAAGGCCTCAAGGAGGTCAAACAGTTCCGCCGTGAACGCAACGACGCCTTCCACTTCAACTGGCTGCTGAAGATCGACGAGGGTTTCCAGCACCCGTTCGACCCGACCCACGCCAACATGGCCGAACTCGCCCTGCGCCGCGAGCTACCGCCCCATGAACTGGCCGCCAACCTGCGCCGAGCGTTTTCCGGCATCGTTGCCGGCAACGTCAAGGACAAAGGCATCCGCCTGATCGAAGAACACGGCCCCTACCAGATCCGCGGCGACAGCGCAGTATTGGAGCCACTGGGGCGATTGTTACAAGCATTCGTCGACCAGCACCGCATGAAGTTGCCGGGTGGTGCCGCCTATGTGCCGTGCTACCAGGTAGTGACCTGAAAGCGATGTCTAGCGCCAGCTCTCGAGCTGGCTTTTGATCTTGATCTTGATCTGGCTTTTGACCTTCAGCGACTCAGGAGGCCGAGCGCAGGCCTTGCGAAGGGAGGTGACGGGCAAGGATGCCCGTCAAGCGCTGGGGCCCAGGATGGGCCCTGCAGCGCGGTCCTCCCGGGAGCAAGGCCGTAGCGAGGGGACCCCGAAGCGCAGCGTAGGGGCCGTATGATGGAGCGCAGCCCTTTTTGGTTACTTTTTGGGGCGTTTGCCAAAAAGTGACCCGCCGTAAGGGCGGAAAGGTGACTAAGCGTCGCCCCAATGCTGGATCAACCACCCCCTCAAAACCAACACCAACACCCACACCCACACCCACACCAACGATCAAGAAACCAAACCCTCCCGCTCAACCAGCCGAATACTGTCACGCCCCCCGCGCTTCGACTCATACAACGCCACATCCCCCTGCTCAATCAACGCCGCCAAACTCACCGGCGGCTGATCAAACACATTAGCCCCAATACTCAACGTAACCGCCTGCGGCGTGGGCACCGTCTGCCCAGCAAACAGCTGAAACCGCTCACGCAACTGGCTACCCAGCTCCACCACCCGCTCCCGCGTCGCCTCACTGAGCAGAATCACAAACTCATCCCCCCCAAGCCGCGCCGCCAGCGACCGCTCCGGCAACACCGCACGAATCATCTCGCTCAAGGCGATCAACAGCCGATCCCCCGCAATGTGCCCGTGCAAATCGTTGACCAGCTTGAAGTTGTCGATATCGATCAACAGCAAGGCCCCCGGCCGCGCCGGGCTGACCTCTTTGAAAAAGTGCGGCGCCCGCACTTCCAGCGCCCGCCGGTTGTACAGTGCCGTCAACGGATCGCGCGCCGCCAGCCTGGCGATACGTTCTTCACGGCGATAACGCACCGTCCCCGTCATCGACAGCGCAATCAACATGATCGCCATCGCCCCCTCGACCAGGGAAATCTGAATGATCAGCCCGCCAAAGGTCGCCAGGTCAATCAAGGTGCCCGGCGTGATCGCAATGATCGCCTTCGCCACATAGAACAACCCATGGATCAGCAACACATAGCGCAATTGCACCGCGCCCACGCTCAGCGACCTGCCGTGGGGCTTCAACAAAAAGCTGGCCTTGAGGGTCAACAGCGCCACCAGCAACGAGTTGACCATCAGCATCACCTTCGACCACTCCGGCCCCGCGGGCAGCAGCAGTAAGGCGAACCACACCGGCACCATCAGCAGCCAGGTGCGCGACAGGCGGTTCTGGGTAAAGCGCAACACCCCCATCAGGAAAAACGCATGCGCCACCACCAGCAACCCGTTGGCGAACCAGATGCCGATCAACAGCAAGCCAATGCCACGCAACAGGGCCAGAGTGGAGCCAACGGTAATAGTGGCGAAGCCCGCGCTCCAAAACAGGAGTGAAGCCTCGCGAACGCTGCGCCATTCGATCGCCAGGTACAAAGCAGCAGCGGCTGCCAGGGCGATCGTAATCGTCAGCATCGTGGGTGGATCAAGCGCCATAGACGGTTTGGCCTATCTGGTTAACGTGGGAAACGCCTCATTGTATTCGTTTGCCATTGGTTTTCAGAGGGGGAACACGCAAACGATCATATCAATTCGAAGCGCCCTCACAGCGCAGCACCCTCCAGTTGTTGACTGTGCTCCAGGTTGCGTATCAGTACCCATTTTCACTACGCATCTATGAACCTAGCAATTTTACCAGTAGCACATTCAGCGTTGAACGTTAAGAATGCCTGAAGCGCTCACCTCCGATGGCTGCATAAATGAATGCAAATGAGCTTTACCCTAATTTTCCCGGTGACTACACTGCCTACGGTTTTATTCCAACATCTGTGTATTCTCAAACCGTCTGTGGCTTCCATGGTCAGAGAAAAGATTCGCTTATGGCAGTCTATTGGTTGGGCAATGGATACCGCGCCTACAGTCCGATCCTTATGCGATTCTTGTCGCCCGATAACGTAAGCCCCTTCGAAGCCGGAGGTATAAATGCTTATGCATATTGTGAAGGTGACCCTATCAACAACAGCGACCCGACCGGGCACATGAAGACCGGCGTTGATCAGCTTGTTATTAGGCCAGAGGGGGCTCCCGGTAACGTTCCAACTGCACCTCAGGTCTCGGTCGCCACCCGAAACCGATCACTATCACCTGGGACAATCCAGTCCTACCTTGGCGATGTGCTACCTACGACCTCTTCGAACAGCGGGCAGTTCCAGGCGCCGCCTTCCGCCACCGGTCCGAGAATACAAATTTCTTTAGGTCAATATATCGCAGCGGACAACACCATCAACCAAATTGCTGCGACACTTCCAGCAATGCGAGAACAGCATGTAATTGAATACAGGCTCACCATGGGGGCCTGGCTAGGCGCTTTTTACTTAGGGCGCCTTGATTATGACACTGCTGTACAAATGATAAATTCAACACCGTCTCTCAACATGAATCTGCGTCGACAAGCTGGTTCCCAAGTCCGGGCCGTATTGGACCACGTCATGGCAAAGTCGTTGAATAACCCTATCGCTACCAACCCGCGATTTTAGTAACTTAGGCTCTGTACGAGATCCCTAGAAACCCAATTAAGGCCTCTCGGAAGCTGAGTTTTTGTACAGTTTGGTGCTCTGCTCGGGTGCTGCGTAGCGAGATAGGCCGGAACAACGGTTTATCAATGATTTCGGGGCTGGAGAAACCACGGGATTCGGCCCAAGTACCGACAGCACAACATCATCGAGCGCATGTTTGGCTGGCTGAAAGAGAACCGCCGGGTCGTGACACGCTTCGATAAGCTCGCGAAAAGCTATGCCACCATGGCTTCACTGGCTTGTTCCATGCGTTGTTTGCGACAGCTTTTTCGTACAGCGCCTACTCCGCAAGTCTTATTTTCATACCTAACCTCTCAAGGTAATCCCTGGGTGGACCTAGCCGCTCTATCGGTGGCTGGTAGTGCCCTGAATAATTATTCAAAACAAAGACGCCATCAAATTTACTTATGTAGCCTGCACTGATAACTTCGCCGCTATCGCCGGCTCGCAGTTGACCGTATCTAGCGATGCTGGCATGACTTAAATATCCATCACTGTAGCTGTCGGCGAGGCTAGCAGTCAGATCTTTGTTGACTTGCCTTTTACTCTTCATGTGACGTTCCGTCGTCCGGGAGCTTTCCTACCAGGGCTCTGCGATCAAGTCAGCAGCGGCCACCCGAGCTGCGCTGCGGTGGCGGATGTGATGCCGCTGCAGATACTCACAGGACTCGTTTGATCAACGGTTCCAGGCGGCTGTAACGCAATCGCCGCAGGAACTTGCGCACTTCCTTGGGGTGCTCGGCCTTGACGCCCAGTTCTTCGGCTGAGCTGATCTTCGGCGCATGCCGGCGAATGCCCTCCAGCTCCACCTCACGCGGCACGATCCACTGCCCCTGCGCGTCATCTATAAGCAAGCCATTCTCAAGGTCCAGGTTGAACCCACGCGGATTGAGGTTGTTACCGGTCAGCAGCGAATAACGCTGGTCGATCCACAGGCCCTTGGCATGGAAGGTGTGCCCGGGGTCGTTCCAAATCCGCACTTCGAGCTGGCCATTGGCAAGCGCGGCCTGGCGACGGCGGGCAAAGGCGCGCAGGTTGTCCTCGTACAAGTAGGGCAACGCACCGCTAGCACTGAATGGCTCACCCGGGGCTATATAGAAGTCATTGGCCGTGCGATCGCCAACGATCAGCTCCACGCGCACGCCACGGTCAAGCGCGTGGTCGATTTCGCGCATCAATACCCGAGGCGGGTTGAAATAAGGCGTGCTGATGATGATCTGCGTGCGTGCCGCGGCCAGCAGTGCGCAAAGTGCTTTGTTGAGCGGGTTGCCCCGCCCAACGCCAAGCAGCGGGATGACCCGCAAGCCCTGCCCCGCTTCGCCGGCGGGTACCTCATAGACCATGCGCCGCAGCCGCGCGCGCAAACGCCGGATGTCACCGCGCAAGCTGCGGGTCGCTGGCGGTGCCGGCAAGTCCAGCCGCGGTGTGGCGGTGTGGTGCAGCAAACGTCTAACCAGGTCGACCATGGCATCGGCCAGCGCAGGCGACTGGAACAGGTGATAGCGATCCAGGCGATAGCGGTCGAAACGGTGCAGGTACACGTTGTTGAGGCTGGCACCGGTGTAGATCACACAGTCGTCGATGATGCTGCCTTTCAAGTGCAACACACCAAACAGTTCGCGGGTTTGCACCGGAACGCCGTGGATCACCACATCCAGCCCGCGCAATTGACGCTGGGCCTGGTACCAGGCCGCATTACCCGGCTGCCGCCCGCCCCCCAGCAGGCCACGGCGGGCACGGAACCAGTCAACCACAATGGTGATTTCCAGGCCTGGCCGCGCGGCCTTGGCCTGGTACAAGGCATCGAGCACTTCCTGCCCGGCCTCGTCTTCCTGCAGGTACAGGGCGACGATGACGATGCGCCGGGTCGCCGTCGCGATGCGCTCGAGCAGGCAGCGACGGTACGCCGCGGCATCGGGCAATACCTGGATCGCCTCAGGCGCGAGAGCGAAACCTGGCAGCGCTGCCAGCATGGATTCGGGGTTCACGTAGGTTCACCTTCTGTCTGCATTCAGGTCCATTCCTGGCCACCAGCCCGGGGTGTAAGATCGACCGGGTAACGACCTATAACAACAAGAATCATGCGAGGCCTGTTTTTCTCACTGCCCCCGACGAATCACGCCTCAGCTTGCACAGGAAGATCGCAATGGTCCACCCCGTTTCTGCAATCGTAACGCCTTCGCCCGCCAAGACCTTCGGTTTTCTGATCTTGCCCAACTTCACCACCATCGGCCTGGCGTCGGCGGTGGAGACCCTGCGCATGGCCAACCTGGCGGCCCGCCGGCCGATGTACCGCACCGTGCTGATCGCCGCCAGCGATGAACCGGTGGCGGCCAGCAACGGCATGCGCGTGTTGCCTGACTACAGCATCGGCAACGCCCCGGCGCTGGACGCCCTGTTGGTGGTCGGGGCCAACCCGATCGATCGCAGCCGTGGCAACCGGCCCTTGATCGACTGGCTACGCCAGCTGGCCCGTCAACGCCTGCCGTTGGGCGGCATCTGCACGGGCAGTTACCTGCTGGCCAAGGCCGAGTTGCTCAAGGGCTACCGCTGCACCATCCACTGGGAAGACATGCAGACGTTGCAGGAGCAGTTCCCCGGTATCGTCATTTCTGGCCAGCTGTTCGAACTGGACCGCGACCGCTACACCTGCTCGGGCGGTGTGGCGGCCATGGACATGATGCTGCAACTGGTGGCCCGCGAAGAAGGCGGCCAAGACATCGCCGCCAAGGCCGCCGAACTGCTGCTGTGCGACCGTGTGCGTGGCGAGCGCGAACGCCAGCGGGTGCCCCTGCGCACCCTGCTCGGCAGCGCCCAGCCCAAGTTGAGCCAGGTGGTGGCGATCATGGAAGCCAACCTGGAGGAGCCACTGGCGCTGGAGGAGCTGGCCAGCCTCAATGAAGTGACCGTGCGCCAATTGGAGCGGTTGTTTCATAAATACCTGCAGCGCACGCCCAGCCAGTATTACCTGGAGTTGCGGCTGTCGCGGGCGCGGGAGCTGTTGTTGCGTAGCGATGTGCAGGTGCGTGAGGTGGCGCTGGCGTGTGGGTTCAGCTCGCCGGCGCATTTTTCCAAGAGTTACAGCCGGTTTTTTGGGTTGTCGCCGCTGGGGGAGCGGCGGCAGGCTTCGTTGCACTGACATCAGACAGTGCTGGGCTCTTCGCGGGCAAGCCCGCTCCCACAGAATTTCCACTCACCTTGAGCGCGGTGGGGGACCGGTGGGAGCGGGCTTGCCCGCGAAAAGGCCGGCACAGCTTGAATCAATCCTTCAGGGCCGCATGCGCCGTCTCCCGGCACATCAGCATCGCCACCAGCGCCACCAGTGCTGCGGCCAACAGGTACCCCGCCGGCGCCAGCTTGCTGCCGGTCGCCTGTATCAGCCAAGTGGCAATGAACGGCGCCGTCCCGCCAAACAAGGCATTGGCCACGTTGAAGCTCAGGGCAAAACCACTGAAGCGCACCCGCGTCGGGAAGATCTCCGCCAACAGGCACGGCAAGGTCCCATCGTTCATCGCCAGCATCGCGCCAAACAGAATCTGGATGGCCAGAATCACCAGCAGCGGTTGCCCATCGAGCAACGTGAACAAGGGCACGGTGAGCCCCAAAAACAGCAGCGAGGCGATCACCAGCATGGTCTTGCGGCCAAACTGATCCGACAGCCGCCCCATCAGGAAAATCAGGCCGATGTAAGTGGCCAATGAAACCGTCGAGGCAATGAATGCATCTCGCTCGGTCATGCCCAGCTCTGTGGACAGGTACGTCGGCATGTAGCTGAGCAGCAGGTAGAACGCCACCGCGTTAAGGCACGTGACGCCGATACCGATGCCTAGGCTGCGGCGATGCTGGGTCAGCAACTCGCGAATCGGTGCCGGGGTCATGCAGGCCTTGTTCTCAAGACGCTGCTCCATCTCCAGAAACTTTGGGGTGTCCTGCAGGCTCATGCGGATGTAACGGCCCACCAGCCCGAACGGTGCAGCCAGCAGGAACGGCAGGCGCCAGCCCCAGCTGTGCAGGTCCTCGGTGCTGAGTAGCTCATGCAGCACCGCCACAAACGCCGCACCGAACAGCAACCCTGCTGCCGTGCTGGCCGGCACGATACTGGTGTACAGGCCACGCCGGCCCTGGGGCGCGTATTCGGCCAGGAAGGCCGATGCCCCCGCGTATTCGCCCGACGCCGAAAAGCCCTGCACCAGGCGTATCACCAGTAACAGGCACGGTGCCCATAGGCCGATCTGCGCATAGCCAGGCAGCAGGCCGATGCAGAAGGTCGAGATCGACATGATCAGGATCGACAACGACAGCGCGTTGCGTCGCCCATGGCGATCACCAAAGTGGCCCCAGACCACGCCGCCCAGCGGGCGAACGAGAAACGACAGGGCGAACACCGCGAAGGTCGCCAGCAGGCCGGTAGTTTTGTCGGTTTGCGGGAAAAACGTGGCGGCAATGATGGTGGCGAGGTAGCCGTAGGCGGCGTAGTCGAACCATTCGACGAAGTTGCCCATGAAACTGGCGCGCGCGGCCTTGCGCAGTGCCTGGCGTTCGGCGCTGTACACGGCGCCGCCGAGGGTTGAGGCGTTCAGGGTGGTGCTGGACATGACGGGTACCCTCTGGTTCTTCTAATTGGAGGCAGGGTCTGGTGGTCATACAGTGATTTTATTGTTGTTGGTGCCGGCCTCTTCGCGGGTAAACCCGCTCCTACAGGGGCCGGCACCCAGCATCATTTGCGGATGATGTTGTGCTCCGGCCCGTACGGGAACTTGGTGATGTTTTCGGCGCCGCTGTCGTTGACGATGAGGATATCGTGCTCGCGGTAGCCGCCAGCACCCGGTCGACCTTCGGGCAGCATGATCATCGGCTCGATCGACACCACCATGCCCGGCTCCAGCACGGTGTCGATGTCTTCGCGCAGCTCAAGCCCCGCCTCGCGACCGTAGTAGTGGCTCAACGTCCCAAACGAATGGCCATAGCCAAACGTGCGGTACTGCAGCAGGTCGTGACGCAGGAAGATCTCGTTCAGCTCACGGGCAATGTCACTGCAGCGCATGCCCGGGCGCACGAGTTTCAGCCCAGCCTCATGCACCTCGACGTTGGCCTGCCACAGGCGCAGGTGATCATCCGGGCAATGGTCGAGGAACAAGGTACGCTCAAGGGCGGTGTAATAGCCGGCGATCATCGGGAAGCAATTGAGGCTGAGGATCTCGCCCTTGCCCACCGTGCGGCTGGTGACCGGGTTGTGCGCGCCGTCGGTGTTGAGCCCGGACTGGAACCAGGTCCAGGTGTCCATCAGCTCGCCGTCGGGGAAAGACTTGGCGATCTCGCGAACCATCGCCTGGGTGGCATGCAGCGCCACTTCGTACTCGGGCACATGCTCACGCAGGGCCTCGACCACTGCCGCGCCGCCGATATCGGCCACCCGCGCGCCGTGCCGGATCAACGCCTGCTCTTCTGCGGACTTGATCATGCGCATGCGCATGCACGGGGCGCCGATGTCCAGCAACTCGGCCTTGGGGTAGCAGGCGGCGAGCTTGGCGTGGTTTTGCAGGTTGAGGTGGTCGTATTCCACGCCGATGCGCGAGGCCAGCGGCAGCGCTTGTTGAATGGCGACGAAGAAGTTGTCGCGTTGCCAGTCGGTGTAGACGATGTTGTCGGTGCCGACCGTGCGCCGCCAAGGCTGGCCGCCATCGATGTTGGCGCTGATCGAGACGACCTTGTCCTGGGTCACCACCAGTGCATAGGGGCGGCCAAACGAGCAGTAGAGGAAATCACTGTAGTAATTGACGTTGTGGTACGAGGTAAAGATCGCCGCTTCGATGTCCTGCTCGGCCATGTAGGCCCGCAGGCGGGCGTGGCGGGCTGCGTATTCCTGAGCGGAGAAGGTCGCTTTGACCTTGTCGCCGTTGCGGATCTTCAGGGTTTTTGGCATGTGCATGGTCGGGTTCCTTGTCGTTGTGAGCACGCTGTTTCAGGCCGGCCGCCTGAGAAGCATTGCAACAGAACGAACGAGGACGCTTTTGTATCTATCCGACCTGGAATTGGCGGGATGGCCACCGACGTGTAGGAGCAGCCTTGTGCTGCGAAGAGGCCGGCACAGGCAGCCCGAATTGCGGCTATCTGTACCGGCCTCTTCGCAGCACAAGGCTGCTCCTACACAGGCTGTGGGGTTTCAGGCACGCTTTATTTCAGATCAAAGCGGTCCAGCTCCATGACTTTTACCCAAGCTGCAACGAAGGCCTTCACAAACCTGTCCTTGCCATCGCTGCTGCCATACACCTCGCTCAACGCCCGCAACTGGGCATGCGAACCGAACACCAGGTCAACACGGCTGCCCGTCCATTTAACCTGCCCGGTCTTGCGGTCCCGGCCTTCAAAGCGCTCGTTGTCGGCTGACGTCGGCGTCCATTCCACGCCCATGTCCAGCAGGTTGCGGAAGAAGTCGTTGCTCAACGTACCCGGCTTGTCGGTGAACACCCCGTCCTTGCTGCCGCCATGGTTGGCGCCCAGCACACGCAGGCCGCCGATCAGCGCGGTCAGCTCGGGCGCCGTCAGGGTCAGCAGTTGGGCCTTGTCCAGCAGCAGCTTCTCGGCCTTGACGCTGTAACGGTCCTTGGTGAAGTTGCGGAAGCCATCGGCCAGCGGTTCCAGCACAGCGAACGACTCGACATCGGTCTGCTCTTGGGACGCATCGACGCGGCCGGGGCGGAAGCCGACGCTGCCACTGTAACCCGCATCCTTGGCAGCCTTCTCCACGGCGGCGGTACCTGCCAGCACGATCAGGTCGGCCAGGGAGACCTTCTTGCCACCGTTGTTGAACTCGCCCTGGATCTTCTCCAGCGCTGCCAAGACCTTGCCTACGCCCTGGTTCGCAGCCCAGTCTTTCTGCGGTGCCAGGCGCAAGCGTGCGCCATTGGCTCCACCGCGCTTGTCGGACCCACGGAAGGTCGAGGCTGAGGCCCAAGCAGTCGATACCAACTCGCCCACGCTCAAGCCTGAAGCCAGAATCTTGGCCTTGAGCGCTGCGACATCCTGCTCGCCCAACGATACCGGGTCGGCTTTAGGCAGCGGGTCTTGCCACAGCAATTCCTCGTTGGGCATTTCTGGCCCGAGATAGCGCGCCAGCGGGCCCATATCGCGGTGGATCAGCTTGTACCAGGCACGTGCGAACGCGTCCTCTAATTGCTCGGGATTGTCCCTGAAGCGGCGGGCGATCGGCTCGTAGATCGGATCGAAGCGCAGCGCCAGGTCGGAGGTGAGCATGGACGGCGCATGGGTTTTGCTGGGGTCATGGGCATCCGGCACGGTGCCTGCGCCTTTGCCTTCCTTCGGCCGCCACTGGTGTGCACCGGCCGGGCTCTTGGTCAGCTCCCACTCGAAGTTGAACAGGTTTCTGAGGTAGTCGTGGCTCCAGCGCGTCGGCGTCGAGGTCCAGGTCACTTCCAAGCCGCTGGTGATGGTGTCGGGGCCTTTACCGGAGCCGAATTTGTTGGCCCAACCCAGGCCCTGCATCTCCAGGCCCGCAGCCTCGGGCTCGGCCCCCACATTGTCGGCGGGGCCTGCGCCATGGGTCTTGCCGAACGCATGGCCCCCGGCGATCAGCGCCACGGTCTCTTCATCGTTCATGGCCATGCGGCCGAAGGTTTCGCGGATGTCTTTGCCCGAAGCGACCGGGTCAGGGTTGCCTTCCGGACCCTCCGGGTTGACGTAGATCAGGCCCATCTGCACGGCGGCCAGCGGGTTTTCCAGGTTGCGCTCGGCCTGCAGGTTGCGGCTCTGTTCTTCACCGTGCTTGGCGGGTTCGGCAACCAGGTCACCCTGGCCGGGTTCCTGTGCCTTGACCTGCTCCTTGCCGTAGCGGGTATCGCCGCCCAACCAGACCTTTTCCGAGCCCCAGTACACGTCTTCATCCGGCTCCCACACATCGGCGCGCCCGCCAGAGAAACCAAAGGTCTTGAAGCCCATGGACTCCAGCGCGACGTTGCCGGTGAGGACGATCAGGTCGGCCCAGGAAATCTTGTTGCCGTACTTCTGCTTGATCGGCCACAGCAGGCGCCGGGCCTTGTCCAGGCTGACGTTATCCGGCCAGCTGTTGAGCGGGGCGAACCGCTGCTGACCGGAACCGGCGCCACCGCGGCCATCGCCAATGCGGTAGGTCCCGGCGCTGTGCCAGGCCATACGGATGAACAGCGGGCCGTAGTGGCCGAAGTCGGCGGGCCACCAGTCCTGGGAGTCGGTCATCAGGGCCGTCAGGTCTTGCTTCAGGGCCTGGAAATCGAGGCTCTTGAAGGCGTTGGCATAATCGAAATCCGGGTCCATCGGATCGGATTTGGCGGTATGTTGGTGAAGGATTCTCAGGTTGAGCTGGTCAGGCCACCAGTCACGGTTGGTGGTGCCGCCACCTGCGGTTTGATGGAACGGGCATTTCGATTCGTTCGACATCTGTGGGTACCTTTGGGTCGGTTATCCAGATTTCCGGTCTATGCCAGGTGTTCTATCAGCCGAGCGCTTGGGCTCGTGCCTACCCCTCATCAGGTCTGGTCGGTGTCTTGCCGACACGGGGCTTGCGAAGCTGTCACGGCGGGGCGCTACGGTCTTGAACACAGGTGCTCAGGCGCGCCCCGGCCGCCGAATTCACAGGGCCAGGTGAAAGACTAGCCGAGCTTGGGCAGACTTCTAATAGAGCGAGTATTACGGGGTAATAGGCTGGCTCTGTCAGCGTTTTGCCGTGCGGGCCTCTTCGCGGGGCAAGCCCGCTCCCACAGGAGATTCGAGCCCCGTACCAAACCTGTGGGAGCGGGCTTGCCCCGCGAAGAGGCCCGCACATCCATACAAGGCAATCGGGCCTGCGCCGTGCTTCAATACACCGCCAATCCCCTCAGACCCCGTGAGCCAAGCCCCATGAACCGCAACGACCTGCGCCGCGTCGACATGAACCTGCTGGTGCTGTTCGAAGCCCTGATGATCGAACGCAACCTGACCCGCGTCGGCGAAAAACTGTTCATCACCCAGTCCACCGTCAGCGCCGCCCTCGCCCGCCTGCGCGAACTGTTCGACGACCCGCTGCTGATCCGCAACGGTCGGGCCATGGAGCCCACGCCACGGGCGATGCAGATCTTTACCGAGCTGGGGCCGGCCATGGATGTGATTTCTTCCGCCATCAGCCGTGCGCGGGCGTTCGACCCCGCCAACAGCTGCAACGTATTCCGCCTTGGGCTTTCGGACGACGCCGAGTTCGGCCTGCTCCCTGCCCTGCTTCAAGCCTTGCGCGAAGAGGCACCCGAAATCAGCGTGGTGGTGCGGCGGGCCAACTTCCTGTTGATGCCAGGCCTGCTCTCCAGCGGCGAGATTTCGGTGGGCGTGAGCTACACCACCGACCTGCCGGCCAACGCCAAGCGCCGCAAGTTGCGCGACATTGGCGTGCGCGTGCTGCGCGCCGACGATCGACCGGGGCCACTGACCCTCGACGAGTACTGCGCCCGCCCGCATGTGATGGTGTCGTTTTCTGGCGACATGAGCGGCAACATCGACCTGGACCTGGCGCGTATCGGCCGATGCCGCAAGGTGGTGCTGGCCGTGCCGCAGTTCGGCAGCCTGCGCGCGCTGCTGCGCAACACCGAACTGATCGCCACAGTACCGGACTACGCCGCTTGCGCCCTGGCCGATGACGGCAGCTTGCGCGCCGACCCAGCGCCCTTCGAAATCACCGAGGCAGAATTGTCGATGGTCTGGAGTGGCGCCCAGGACAACGACCCGGCCGAGCGCTGGTTGCGCGAGCGGATCCTGCAGTTCATGGCATCGCCATGAACCCAGGCCGTGTCACTTGCTCCGCTGCATCCACGCCGCGCCCAGGCCACTGATGCAGATGATCGAGATCCCCACCAGGCTCAGGCTGTCTGGCACCTGGCTGTAGAACAGCAGCCCAAGCAGCCCGGCAAACACGATCTGGCAGTAGCTGAACGGCGCCAGCAGCGCCGGTGCAGCATGGCGAAACGCCTGGGTCAGCAGCAGGTGGGCAGTCATGCCGAAACCACCCAGCGCCAGCATCAACAGCGCGTGGTCCCAGCGCGGCACCTCCCAGAAAAACGGCACCAGCGCACTCATCGCCAGGGTGTTGCACAGCCCTGCATAGAAGTTGCTGGTGGTGGGGCTGTCATGGGCAGCCAGAATTCGCGTCAGCAACTGATAGAAGCAGAAACCCAGCGCCGAGCCGAAGGGGTACAGGATCGCCGGCGTGAACATCGCACCACCGGGGTGCACCACCACCAGTACCCCGATAAAGCCCATCACCACCGCCACCCACTGCCCCACCGTCACCCGCTCCTTGAGCAGGGGTGCCGACAAGGCCGTGACCAGCACGGGCGCGAGGAAGTTGACCGCCGTGGCCTCCGCCAGCGGCAGGTACTGCAGGCCGGTGGTGAACAGCAGGCTGGTGCTGAGCAGGCTCAGGGCGCGCAGGGTCTGCAACAGCGGGCGACGGGTGCGCAGTACATTGAGGCCAGACTTGGGCAGGAAGATCCCGGCCATCAGCAGGGTGTGCACCACATAACGCGCCCACACCACCATGATGATCGGGTACAGGCCACCGAGGAACTTGGACAGGGCATCGTGGCTGGCGAACAGGAACGTCGCCACCACCACCAGGGCGATGCCACGCAGCGGTTGGTTGACTCCGGACAGCGGTGTGCTGGAACTCATGGCGTTCTCGACGGCGGCGCGGCCGGATGCTGCGCCCAGGGAAAGCCGCACAGGGCTGGCCTGGCGGATGAAACAGCTCGAATTCTAGAAGAGATAGACGAGGATAAGGAAGTTCAATTGGCGCTTGTCGAGGCCAAACGCAATTTCCGTTCGCTGATCGACCACTTTCGCCCCGCCGCGCATGGTCCGCACCGGGCTGATCGAAGACCATCCCCTACGGACTCTGTAACCACTACAAGGAACTGTCATGCGAAGGCTCACCACCCCTAACGGCCTGGACCTGCCCTGCATCGGCCTGGGCACCTGGCCGATGACCGGCAGCGAGTGCACCCAGGCCGTGCGCCAGGCCCTGGACCTGGGCTACCGACACATCGACACCGCCACCGCCTACAACAATGAAGCGGCCGTGGGCCAGGCCCTGCGCGAGAGCGACGTGCCACGCGAGCAGATCCACCTGACCACCAAGGTCTGGTGGGACCGCCTGGACCCCAAGGCCATGCGTCAGTCGCTGGAAGACAGCCTGCGCGTGCTGGGCACCGAGCAGGTCGACCTGTTCCACATCCACTGGCCGGGCAAGGACTGGGACTTGGCCCGCAGCATCGAGACCCTGGTAGCCCTGCGTGACGAAGGCAAGGCGCGCAGCATTGGTGTCGCCAACTTCCCGCTTGGCCTGCTGCGCCAAGTGGTCGAGACGCTGGGCGCGCCGTTGTCGGCCATTCAGGTGGAGTACCACGTGCTGCTCGACCAGCAGCCGTTGCTCGACTATGCGCGCCGCCACGACTTGCTGCTCACGGCCTACACCCCGCTGGCACGCGGGCAGGCGGCGCAACAAGAGGTGATCCAGGCGATTGCCCGTAAGCATGGCGTCCTGCCGAGCCAGGTGGCACTGAAGTGGTTGCTCGACCAGGACGGCGTCGCAGTGATCCCCAAGGCCAGCAGCCGCGAGAACCAGTTGGCGAATTTGGCGGCGCTGGACGTGCAGCTGGATGATGAAGACCGGGCATTGATTGCGGGTTTGCCGAAGGATCAGCGCGTGGTCAGCCCCGACTTTGCGCCTGACTGGAATAGCTGATACTGGCCCCCTGTGTAGGAGCAGCCTTGTGCTGCGAAGAGGCCGGTGATAACACCGTGAATCTTTAGTGCTATCACCGGCCTCTTCGCAGCACAAGGCTGCTCCTACAGGGATCGCGCGGGGCCGCCGGGCATCACCTAGCCCCACAGCAACGCCACCTGCTTCAACCGCTCACTCGCCGGCACAGGCCGCCCATACAGGTAGCCCTGGAAGTGCGAGCACCCCTCTGCCGCCAGGCGCCGCATCTGCTCTTCTGACTCCACACCCTCGGCCGTGGTCTTGATCATCAGGCTGTTGGACAGGTCGGTAATGGCGCGGATGATCGACATGGCTTCGCGGCTGTCGCACATGTCATGCACGAACGACTTGTCGATCTTGATCCGGTCGAACGGGAACGAACGCAAATACCCCAGCGACGAATACCCGGTACCGAAGTCGTCCAGCGAAATCGACACACCCAGGTCTTTCAGCGCCCGCAAGGTGCGCACGTTCTCCTCACTGTTGCCCAACAACACCGACTCGGTGATCTCCAGCTCCAGGCGCCGCGCCGGCAAGCCCGAATCAGACAGGGCCAAAGCCACGGTGTGAACCAGGTTGGCATTCTTGAACTGCACCGGGGACAGGTTGACCGACACTGTCTGTTCGCTGTCCCAGCTGGCCGCCTCCTGGCACGCCAGGTTCAGCGCGCGGATGCCGAGCTCGTGAATCAGCCCCGTCTCTTCGGCGATGGGGATGAAGTCCATGGGCATGACCATGCCGCGGGTCGGGTGCTCCCAGCGCAACAACGCCTCATACCCCGTCACACTGCTGGTCTGCTGGTCGACCACCGGCTGGTAGTGCAACTGCAGTTGACCAAGGTGCAGCGCCGTACGCAGGTCGGTTTCGACCAGGCGGCGTTGGCGGGCGGCGACATCCAGCTCGACATTGAAGCACTCGTACCGGTTGCGGCCATTGCGCTTGGCTTCGTACAACGCCATGTCGGCATAGCCCAGCAGTTGCTCGGCCTGGTCGTTGTCATCCGGGGCGATCGCCACGCCGATACTCACACCCACCGTGAACTGATGCCCCTCGATCTGAAACGGCGGGCAGATGGCATTGATGAGGCGCTGCGCGGTATTGCACGCGGCGTCACGACCATCCAGCCCCGTGAGCACGATGGCAAACTCGTCACCGCCCAGGCGGGCCAACGTGTCGTGCTCGCGCAGTTCGCGGCGCAAGCGCTTGCCTAGCTCACGCAGCAGCTTGTCGCCGAACGCGTGACCTAACGAATCGTTGATGTTCTTGAAATTGTCCAGGTCCAGGCACAGGGCAGCGGTCAGCTTGGCGTTCTCATCACCACGCACCAAGGCTTGGCGCAAACGCTCATGGAACAGCGTGCGGTTGGGCAGCCCGGTGAGGGCATCGTGGTGCGCCATATGGTGGATCTGCGCGTGGGCCGCCAACTCTTCAGTGGCATCTTCGGCCACGAACAGCACATAGTCGGCCTGGCCCTCGCGGTGCTGGCTGAGCAGCGTACGGCTGCGCAGGGTGCGTGGCCCGCACTGGGTGTCGACCCGAGTTTCGGCGGCATAGCCCTTGGTGCTGCGTGCCCCGCGAGCGAGCTGTTGCTCCAGGTAATCGGCTGCAGCCGGCGCCAGGCTTTGGGCAGGCAGTTGCCCGATCATGCTCGAACCCGGCACACCAAACAGGCGTTCGGCCTGCTGGTTGGCCAGCAGGATGCGCTGGCTCTCCAGGTCCTGGACCATGACACTGGCCGGGATGTTGGCAATGACCGAGTCGAGAAACTGCGACAGCTTGGCCATCTCTTGGCTGTACTGTTCGGCCAGTTCCTTGGCTTTGAGCAGCTCCAGCTCCTGCTGGTGGCGTTCGGAGATGTCGCGGGTGACCTTGGCGAACCCCACCAGGCGGCCGTCATCGTCATGCACCGCGTCGATCACCACATGCGCATGGAAGGCCGAGCCATCCTTGCGCAGCCGCACACCCACCTCTTCGAAGCGCCCCGTGCAACGCGCCTGTTCAAGGTTGTGCGCGGGCAGCCCGGCAGCCCGTTCGGCCTCGCTGTAGAACAACGAGTAATGCTGGCCGACGATCTCGTCGGCAAGGTACCCCTTGGCCCGCTGGGCGCCGGGGTTCCAGTTGGCAACAATGCCTTCGGGGGTGAGCAGGTAGATGGCATAGTCCACCACACTCTGGATCAACAGCCGATACATGATGTCGGGGCTTGCGACTAGCGACATGAAATTAACCTGGACCTTCGACGGGCACGAAAAGGACCCCGGCGCTGCGCGACCGGGTCTTGTACAGAGGTGATGGCATTATGCCGGTCACTCGGATTTTGTGAAGTGGTTCACAAAATTTTGCTGCACTGTCCTTTGCCGAATGAAGGCGGGCGAGTCTTGCGCATAGCAACGCAGTAGCCAGTTGCGGATCAGAGGGGCCTGATCAGCGGTGGTCGGCAGCAGTTCGATGGGCAACATGGCGTTGCGGGCTCGGGTAAAACGACCATTCTAGAGCCCCCGCGTTGTAGGAGCAGCCTTGTGCTGCGAAGAGGCCGGTGATAACACAGTGAGCATTTGCTGGTGTCACCGGCCTCTTCGCAGCACAAGGCTGCTCCTACACGATTAAACGATTGCTAGCTTTGCTCAGTACCTGATCATCACCGATTTGAGCTCGGTGTAATCCTCGATGAACGCACTGCCAAACTCCCGCCCTACCCCCGATGCCTTCGACCCACCAAACGGCACCGCCGGGTCGAGGAAGGTGTGCATGTTCACCCACACCGTGCCCGCTTCGATCTGCGGGATCAGCCGCAGCGCCTTGGACAGGTCGTTGGTCCACAGGCTGGCGGTCAGGCCATAAGGACTGTCGTTCATCAACGCCAGCAACTGCTCTTCATCGTCGAACGGCAGCACACAGACGATCGGGCCGAACGTTTCCTCGTGCAGCAAGGGGTCACTGGGGTCATTGGCCAGCACCACCGTAGGCTCGACGAAGTAGCCCGGCCGGTCGAGCGCCTTCGCCCCACAGACCACCGTGTTGCTGGCCCGGGCACGCTCGAAGAAGCCGAGAATCTTCTGCAGGTGCGCAGCATTGGCCAAAGGGCCGAACTGGGCGTCGGGGTCCAGCGCCGATCCAATCTTCAACTGCCCCAGCGCTTCACCCAGCTTGCGGGTAAATTCCTGAACCTTGCTGCGGTGCACATACACCCGCTCCGGCGAAGCGCACACTTGCCCCTGGTGCACGAAGGCCGTCTGCAGGATGCCTGCCACGGCGCCGTCCACGTCCACATCGGCCAACAACGCTGCCGGGTTCTTGCCCCCCAGCTCCAGCGTGGCGCGGGTCAGGTTCGCCGCCATCGCGGCCTTGCCGACGGCGATACCGGTCGGCACCGAGCCTGTGAACGCGACCTTGGCCACGAGCGGGTGCTCAATCAACAACTGGCCCGCCTGCCCGCGCCCATTGACCACGTTGAACGCCCCCGCCGGCACCCCTGCCTCGACCGCCAGTTCGGCGATGCGCAGCAGCGTCAGCGGGGTGAATTCGCTGGGTTTGATCACGATGGTGCAACCGGTTACCAAGGCAGAGGCGATCTTCCAGATACCGATCATCACCGAGAAATTCCACGGCACGATCCCCGCGACCACGCCCACCGGCTCACGCAGGGTAAAGGCGGTGTAGCGCTCGCCACCGAATGAAGGCAGCGACGGGGTCATGGTCTGCCCAGTGATCTTGGTCGCCCAACCCGCGAAATAACGCAGGAAGACTACACTTTGAGCGATCTCCAACCCCCGCGAGAGGTTGATCGACTTGCCGGAACACAGGGTCTCGAGCTGTGCCAGCTCTTCGGCATTGGCCTCGATCAGGTCAGCCAAGCGGTTGAGCACCACGCCTTTCTGATAGGGCGAAACCTCAGCCCAACTGCCCTTGAAGGCCTGCCGGGCACTGTGCACCGCACGTGCTACTTCCGCCTCGCTGGCCTCGGCAACCCGGCTGATGACTGTACCGCTGGAGGGGTCGTGGATATCGACTGACGGCCCCGCCTCACCCGCCTGGTATTGGCCATCGATGAAATGGCCATGGGGCCTGGCGAGGAACTCGACCACGGCAGGTAACAGCTGGATATCGCTCATGACATGACTCCTGGAAGGCAGCGCAAAAGTGTGTGCGGGCCGATCTTCAGGCCCCCGCCTACCCGCCTGCCAGCCCCGAACGGCGTTTTGTCAGGGAGCCTCAAGAGAATGTCACGCTGGCCAAATCACCACGCCGGCCCAGGCGGCACACTGCGATCACTGCGATATCTGCATAACCCATAACAACATCGGAGATAGCCAATGCGTCGCGTAGACAGGCTTAGCATCTCGGCAGCCCTGGCCTTGGCCCTGGCTGCGAGCACAAGCGCGGTGCGGGCCGACCTGCCCGCCGAAGAGATCGGCCAGAACAACCTGCCGTTCCCGCCGGACCCCCACCGTGTCTACATCCTCGATGTGGACTTCAAGAACCCCATAGCCGGCAAGGTGGTGGTGGTCGATCCCAAGGCCAAGCGCATGCTCGGCATGACCACCAACGCCTTCGTCGCCCCAACGGCGTTGAGCCCGGACAACCGCACCCTGTACTCGGCCAACCTGTTCTACTCGCGTGGCACCTACGGCGAACGCACCGATGTGCTGGTGGCCTGGGACACCCAGACCCTGCGCCCGCAATGGGAAGTGGTACTGCCCGCCAAGCGCGCCTCCACGCTCACCGAGAAGTACGCGATGGGCGTCAGCGCCGACAGCAAGCTAGCGTATGTCTTCAACCTGACGCCGTCGACCTCGGTGACCGTGGTCAATACTCAGACGCACACGGTCGCCAGCGAAGTCGCCATCAGCGGCTGCGTGCTCAACTACCCAGTCGGCAAACGCAGCTTCGCGTCACTGTGCGGTGACGGCCAACTGCTGGTGGTGACACTGGATGATGACGGCAAGGAAGTCTCGCGCACCCAGACGCCGTTCTTCGACCCAAACAAGGTCCGCCTCAACGAGCGCGCCATCGCCAACGGCGACACCTACTATTTCACCACCACCCATGGCGAGGTGTACCCGGTGAGTTTCGAAGGGGGCAAGGCCAAGCCGCAGCCCACCTGGTCGCTGGTCAGCGACGAGGAACGCAAGCAAGGCTGGGCGCCGGGTGGCTGGCAAGCCCTGGCCTTGGCGCCAGGCCTGAACCGGCTGTATGCGCTGATGCATGACCAGCATACCGATGGCAAATGGGAAGACCCGAGCACCACCATCTGGGCGTTCGACCTGAAGACGGGCAAGAAACTCGGCACGCTCGACTCGCCCAAGCCAGTCTGGAGCCTGCAGGCCAGCCATGACAAGGCGCCCATTCTGGTGGCCACCGACCTGGAAGGCGGCGTGCAGTTCTTCGACCTGGCCACCGGCAAGCACAGCGGTGCCATGGACCAGATCGCCGACACGCCCGTGCTCACCTTGGCCCCTTGGTAAACAGGAGACCCGACCATGCTCGACCCTGTTCTCGTGATTGCCAGCAGTACCGCTTTGGCGACGCTGCTGGCCAGTGCCGCCAGCCACAAGCTACGTGACCTGCGCGCGTTCAGCGCCATCGTGCGCGCCTACCAACTGCTGCCAGCACCCCTGGCACCGGTAGCCACGGCAAGCCTTGCACTGGCCGAACTGGCCCTGGCGCTGGCCTTGCTGCTACCCGGTGGGCGAGCCAGCGCGGCGTTGGCGGTGGTGCTGTTGATGGCGCTGTATGCCAGCGCCATCGGCATCAACCTGTGGCGTGGCCGCCGCGACATCGACTGCGGCTGTTCAGGCCCCGGCGCTGCCCAGCCACTGCGCCCAGTGCTGTTGCTGCGCAACCTGGTGATCGCCCTGTTGGCCGGCCTGGCGGCGCTGCCCATGGCCGAGCGTGCACTCGGTGCACTGGATATTTTCGTGGTGATTGCGGCCAGTGCCGTCGCGCTGCTGATTCATGTGGCGGTGGATGGCCTGCTGGCCAACCAGCCGCGTCTTGCCAAATTGACTGGGAGATAACCCATGCAACTGCTTATCGCATCGAACATTCTGCTCTGGCTGCTGCTGATCGCGGTGGCGTTCACGGTCATGGCCCTGGTGCGCCAGATCGGCGTGCTGCATGGCCGCATCGCGCCTGCCGGTGCGCTGATGGTAGACAAAGGCGTGACGGTCAACGACCCCGCCCCACAGGTCACCGCCGCCGACCGCCATGGCCGCCCGGTAAACATCGGCTACCGCAGCGAACGCTCGCAACTGCTGTTCTTCCTCGCGCCCGGCTGCCCGGTGTGCAAATCGCTGCTACCGGCGATCAAGTCGATCGCCAAGGACAACAGCGGCGAGCTGGACGTGATCTATGTCAGCGACGGTGATTTTGCCGAACAGCAGGCCCTAATCGACGCCAACGACTTGCAGCAAGCCACCTACGTGGTCGGCCCCGAGATCGGCATGACCTACCAGATCGGCAAGCTGCCGTACGCCGTGTTGATCGACCAGGCCGGCACCTTGCGCGCCAAGGGCCTGGTCAATTCCCGCGAGCACCTCGACAGCCTGTTCGAGACCGTGCACCTGGGCAGTGCCAGCCTGCAGCAGTACCTGCACGGCAACCACGCGCAGGGCCATGCTCACGACCATGACCATGACCATGACCATGCCCACCCACACAGCGCGCAACACTGATCGCGGAGCACACCATGAGTTTTCTCGACAAACTGTTTGAACGCTCCAGCCGTCATGTCGCCGACACCACTTCACGGCGCAAGGTGCTGGCGCGCCTGGGCTCGCTGATCGTCGCTGGCGCTGCCCTGCCGGTGCTGCTGCCGATCGACCGCACCGCCAAGGCGCTGGCCGCCGAGCAGCCGAAAATGGGCGACCCAGGCGACCCGACCAGCTGTGACTACTGGCGCAACTGCTCGATCGACGGTTTCCTGTGCTCGTGCTGCGGCGGTTCGATTACCTCCTGCCCGCCCGGCACCGATGCCTCGCTGGTGACCTGGATCGGCACCTGCCGCAACCCGGCAGATGGCAAGAACTACATCATCTCGTACAACGACTGCTGCGGTAAGCACGCGTGCGGCCAGTGCGCCTGCTCGCGCAACGACGATGAACAACCCTTGTATCGCCCGTTCAACAACAACGACATCAACTGGTGCCTCGGGGCTGAGTCGAAGATCTACAACTGCACCGTTACCATCATCCGCGGTGTGGCGGTCTAGCGCCGTGAAGGCCCTGACCGCGGTGTTGATCCTGTGCCTGCTGGCGCCTGTCGCCCAGGCCAGGACCCTGCCCAACCCCAACCAGCGCCCGGCGCCGGGCAACGAGGTGCCACCGGTGCCGATTGCCCAGGCCGGTTACTCGGTGCCGGTGAATTATCAGTTGCAATGCGCTGGCTGCCACCGCGACAACGGCGAAGGCTCGGCGGCCAACGACACGCCGCGCATGCAGGGGTTTGTCGGCAACTTCCTGCGGGTGCCGGGCGGGCGCGAGTTTTTGGTGCGGGTGCCGGGGATTTCCCAGTCGGCGCTTAATGATCAGCAGATTGCCGATTTGCTTAATTGGCTGCTGGCGCGGGATGGGATGGCCGGCAACAGCTCACCCGAGCAATGGCCGCCGTACAGCGGCGAGGAAGTGCATCGGGTACGTCAGAACAGCATGCTCAACCTGCCGCATGTGCGCGCCGGGTTGATCGAAGCGATGCAGGCCAAGGGCATTGCCATCAGCGATGGGCTTAGCCACTGAATCACGCAAGCGTTGTGCCTTCAGCCCGCCCTGTCAGCGGGCTTTTTTTTGGTTGTCGGGTGGTTTTTTTGGGGGGGTTGGGGGTGTTCGTCGCAGGATTTTCGGCGCCTGTGAGATCGAGCGCCGCCCGCGCGGCGCTTCGCGGGGCAAGCCCGCTCCCACATCTGTTTCGGGCCAGTGCAGCCTGTGATATTTGCGCGCGACCGCCTTGTTGGTCCACCTCGATATTGAGGTGGGCGCTAAGGGGCCGCGCGCCCATGGAACAGGAATGACTGGCCCGAAACAGATGTGGGAGCGGGCTTGCCCCGCGAAGCGCCGCGCGGGCGGCGCTCGATCTACGCCCCACCTCACAACCTGAGGCAGGCACCTCGTCGCCCTCAGCCCTCCCCCAACCTGCCAAAGTGCAACATCTGGAAACAAACCTGTATCAATTGGCTACATCGCAGCGCATTCCAACGCACTAATCACACCACTACCACTGCCAACACACTCATCAAAAATAAAATTAATCTCAATTAAAACAATGCACTAGCCAATACCCTCTGCTTTACCACCACCTCTCAGGCCCGCTTTTTGCTTGAAAATTCAAGTGAATTTTAATGCTTTAAGGCACCCCTCCAAGAGTTCGCCCAAGCGAACCGTTCCACGTCTTACCGCGCGAGGCCCCCATGACACCAGCAACCCGTGTTACCGACGATCACTTCCAGGCCTGGCTCAGCCAGGTCAACGATGCCTGCGGCCACTTCAACGCCCGCAAGCTTGACGCAGGCTTCGTCGGCCAGCTCGAAAAGTGCCAGGTAGGCCAGATTTCCATGAGCATCGTCGACATGACCCACGTCAACCTGTTCCGCGGCCCGCGGGAAATACGCGCCAGCGGTGCCGACAACTACTATGCCGTCTTGCAGATGGCCGGCACCTCGCATATCGAGCACCAGGATGCACGCATAGAGCTGCGGCCCGGCGACCTGACCCTGATCGACGCCAGTGCCCCGCTGGACATGCACTTCCACCAGCGCTCGCGCCAGTTGTCGCTGATTTTGCCGCGCACTCAGGTCGAAAGCGGCACCCGCGGCGTCAGCGTGGCCTGCGCCAAACGCATCGAAGCGCAAACCCCATTGGCCAGCATGGCCCGCCAGATGATGCTCGAAGCCGGCCGCACCCAGCACATGGCCAACAACGAAAGCCAGGCCGTACTGGAGGCGCTGATCGCCTTGCTGCGCCCCGCCATCACCCAGGACTCGGTGCCCGGCAGCCACGAGCGGATGTTCCGCAAGGCCCTGGCACTGATTGACCAGCGCATCACCTGCGAAAGCCTGACACCTGAGTTCATTGCCCGCGAAGTCGGCATCTCCATGCGCAGCCTGTACCGCATCTTCGCCAAACACGACCTGGTCATCGCCCAGTACATCCGCAACCGCCGCCTCGACTTCTGCGCCGAAAGCCTGCGCAACCCGTCGATGGATCAGAAGGTGTCTTCGCTGGGGTATGCCTGGGGGTTTTCCGATTCGAGTTACTTCAGCACCGCATTCAAAGGCCGGTTTGGCATGACCCCAGGCGAGTACCGCAAGCGTCACGCCAACTGACAAGCCCAGCAAACACCCTGGCAGGCACAACAAAACCCGCCCGCCTGTACTCGCACACAATCAAGCAGAACACCAACAAGAAGCAGCCCCGCGCTGCCCTACCCAGGAACCGTGCGTGATGTCGACCGTCGTATCCAGCAAGTTCGTAATGCCCTTCCTCCTTGCCGCGCTGGCCAGCCCGCTGGCCCTGGCCGAAGACTGCGCGGCCCCGCAGCGCCAGCAGGGCGAACAGGTGTTCGCGCGTGACTGCGCGGCGTGCCATTCGGCGCAAAAGGATGGCCCAGTGATGATGGGCCCCAACCTGCACGACGTGGTGGGCCGTACCCCCGGTACCGTGCCAGGGGCCAATTACTCTCAGGCCATGAAAACCCGCCAGGCGGCCTGGACGGCGCAAAGCATCGGCGCATTCATTGCCCAGCCACAGGCGGCAGTACCCGGCACCTACATGCCTTATGCAGGGTTGCCGGACGCGGGCGAACGCCAGTCGGTGACGTGTTTCCTCGCCGGCCTCAAGTAACCACGTTTGCCCACGAAGGCCCCGCAATGGGGCCTTCTGCGTTTTCAACGCCCGCCCCATCAGCTTGGCACACCGCCAAAGTCAACTGGCAGCCAGGGCAAAAGCCCAGGGCTGGGCTTGCTTCATGATCATTGGCACGTCTTCGGAACTTCTGCCAAAACCATGACAAAGGAAGCCAGACCATGCACCACCGCCCGTTCCGCCTAACCTTGGCCGCACTCCTGGCCGGGGCTTCGCTGAGTGCGTCCGCGCACGAGCTGTACAGCGATGCCGAACGCCATCTGAACGCCAATGTGGAAGCCGTGTTCGGTGCATTCCACAGCGAACGCAGCTACGCCATCGCCCGCGACCAACCCGGCTCCACCTCGTGGCGGGAAGGCTATATCAAGTATGGCTTGAGCGCCGACCAGGCCCTGGGCAGCGTCGGTTCGCTGTACGGCGCCTTCGCCATGCTCAGCTCGGCGACTTGGGGGGACGGTGATGCTGCCGGCTTCAGCGATGGCAGCGAACGCACCAGCAAGATCGAGGATGCCTACGTGGGCTGGAAGTCCGGCAACCTGGTGCCGATGCTGGGCGAGGACGGTATCGACCTGTCGTTCGGCAAGCAGATGGTCGCCGTGGGCGATGGGTTTCTGCTTCAGGGTGACTCGCTGAACGTCGGCCATGGCCTTGCCGATGGTCAGTTCAACCGGGGCGGTGCGTACTACCTCGCCGCTCGCAAGAGCTTCGACAAGACCGCCGTGCTGCGCCTGGGCGGCAGCAGTGGTTGGCGCGGCGACCTGATGTGGCTGCAGTCAGACAACCGCGCCCAGGCCAACACCGAACTGCACGTGGCCACCCTTGAGCACGTGGCGGACGCCGGCACCGTCGGCCTGACCTATATCGGCACTACCCATGTCGACGAGCAGTACGCCTCCCCACTGCAACTGGAACGCGATGGCATGAAGACTTACAGCCTGCGTGGCCAGGGCAATGCCGGGGTAGAAAACCTGTTTCTGTCCGGGGAATACGCCAAACAGGACAAGCCCCATACCGCCACCGAGGACGCCTGGTACCTGGAAGCCGGCTGGACCTTCGCCGACCTGCCCTGGCAACCGAACCTGAGCTACCGCTACAGCCGCTTTTCCGAGCAGTACGACACGCTGTTCTATGGCCTCGGGCGCGGGTTGGGTACCTGGTTCCAGGGTGAGGTGGCCGGTAACTATGCCGGGCCGTTCAACAGCAATGCGCGGGTGCAGAAGCTCGGCCTGACAGTCAGCCCGACGCCGACGTTGAACCTTGGCGTGATGGGGTTCCATTTCGACACCATCGATCGCAACCTGGGCAATGTGGACGGACGCGAGCTGGATATCTATGCCGAGTGGACCCTCAATGATCACCTGATGATCGTGCCGCTGGTGGGGTTGTATCAGCCGGATCGTAGCGTGGAGCAAGGGGGGACGCAGTTGGGCAACAACCACGACAACCTGTATGGCCAGGTGGTGTTCGTCAGTACCTTCTGAGCTGAAGATCTGGGGCTGCTTTGCAGCCCCAGCATCCGTGACTACCGCTCTGGCACCGGCAACGGCGCGTCGCTATTCCACGCCGTCACTGGCCGGCTGAACAGGTTCTCGGTCTGGAAATGCGCCATGCGCCACTGGCCCTCTTCCAGCGCAAAGCGCACGGTCAGCCGGGCAGCATTGAGGTGCGAGGCGCCGTCGGCAAAGGTACTGGTCTGCAACATCACCCAGCGCCCCACTCCTTCCTCACCGGCCACCTCGATAACCTCACTGGTCAGAAAGTGCACATTCAAGGCGAAATGCGCCGGGGTCTTCATGTAGGTGGCGAACATCGCCCGGATCGCTTCGCGCCCGCGGTAGCCGCCAAAGCTCTCGGCGTACTTGGCGCCCTTGCCCTCCCACACCGCGTCACGGCAAAACAGCTGCGCCAGTTCATCGAGCGGGGATTGCGCGTCCAGTTGGTCGCACAACGCCATGTAGCGGTTGATGCAGACGCGGATGGCCTGCTGGTGTTCAAAGCTGCGCAGGCGGGCCTGGAGTTCGAGGATATCGGTCATCGCAATCGTGGCCTCAATGATCGTTGCCGGCGTACAGGTTCAGCAGCAAGCGCTCGGCCACTGCCAGCAATTTCTCGTCGGCGCCTTTGGCCGCCACCAGTTGCAGGCCAACCGGCAAACCGGCCTCGCTGCCCAGCGGAATGCTCAACGCCGGGTGCCCCGACAGGTTGAACGGCCGCACCAGCGAGGTCATGCCCAGCACCGCGCGGGTATCGGCGGCGTCCTCCAGGCGCAGTGGGAAGTCCGGCATGGTCGGCAGGGCCAGGACATCGAAGTTGGCCAGGGCCTGGTCGACTTCTTCAGTAAAGCGTCGACGCACCTCCTCTGCCTCGGCCAGCGCCGTGTCAGTGGTCTGCCCCGCTGCCGCCAGGCGCCCGGCGATATCGCTGCCGACCTTGCCGGTTTGCAGAAGGTGGCCACAGCCTTCGAACGTCTCGCGGTTGATCACGACCATGCCGGCGTCATAGGCGGCGCCAAAGTGTTTGAGTTCGACATTGCCCAACGGCAAGCCACTGGCGCTCAGGGCCCCGTGCACCACTTTGTGGATGGCGGCCTCGGCGGTCACCCGCAATACGCCGATGCGCGCCTTGGCCGGTACCTGGGCGGGGACGAAACTGGGGTCGATCATGCTCATGGCGCGTACCAGCATCGGCAGGCTCGCGGCGAACGGGCCAACGCAGTCGAGGCTGGTGCGGGCCGGCATCACGCCTTTACGGCTTACCCGGCCAAACGTCGGCTTGAGGCCGAACACGCCACAGCAACAGGCCGGGACACGCACCGAGCCACCGGTGTCGGTGCCCAGGCTGAAATCCGCCAGGCCAGCGGCCACCGCAGCAGCCGAGCCGCTGGACGAGCCACCGGGTATGCGCCCCGGAAAGCGCGGGTTGGCGGCCGTGCCGGTATAGCGGTTGATGCCGGTCGTGCCGAACGCCAGTTCGTGCAGGCTAACCTTGCCGGTTAGCCGGGCACCGGCCGCCAGCAACTGGCTGACCACGTCGGCATGCCGCTCGGCCAACGGCGCATCCTCTAACGCCTGGCTGCTGGCGCGGGTCGCGGTACCGGCGACATCGATGGTGTCCTTGACCACGACCCGGGGGCCGGTGCCGCCCAGATCAAGGGTTTCTACTATGATTGTCATTGTTGTGCAGCCCTCTTCAAGAATGGATGCCGGGCCTGGGCCCAGCCGATAAAATGCGTGCCGATTACTTGAAATGTCAACTGAACATTCCAGTATTATGCGCCCGCTTTACGGTAGCCAAATGCGCGGAAACGTCTATGATGTCGCGACTATTTCCGCACAAGTAGTGAATCGATGAGCAACTCGAAAAACACAGGCCACAGCCACCACGACCCGGCCAGCGATGAATTTCGCAAGGAAGATTTCCCCTTCTACTGGCTGGCGCGCGTGCATGGCCGCTACACCCAGAACATGGAACGTCTGCTCAAGAAGATCGACCTCGACGTGCCGCGCTGGCGCGTGCTGTGGATCCTCAACGAGAACGGTGAATCGAGCATTTCCGAGATCTCCACCCACGCCATCGCCAAGCTGTCGACCATCACCAAGATCGTCTACCGCATGAAGGACGACGGCCTGGTCGATACCGCGCCAAGCCCGGAGGATGGGCGCGTGACCCAGGTGCGGATCACCGAAGTCGGCCTGCAGAACATCGAGCGCATGCAGGACGTGACGCGCGAACTGTTCCAGCGCAGTTTCAAGGGGCTGACCGAAGCGCAGGTGCAGCGCCTGAACCGGATGCTGGAAGTGGTGTTCCATAACCTCGAAACCCCTTAACGCCCAATTCCCTTCCTGTAGGAGCAGCCTTGTGCTGCGAAGAGGCCAGTGCAAACGGCACACAGCGCCGGTACTTTCACCGGCCTCTTCGCAGCTGTAGGAGCAGCCTTGTGCTGCGAAGAGGCCAGTGCAAACGGCACACAGCGCCGGTACTTTCACCGGCCACTTCGCAGCTGTAGGAGCAGCCTTGTGCTGCGAAGAGGCCAGTGCAAACGGCACACAGCGCCGGTACTTTCACCGGCCTCTTCGCAGCACAAGGCTGCTCCTACACAGGGTCAGCGCAAGCTGCTCAGCACGCCTTCGAGAGCACACAGCGCCGGTACTTTCACCGGCCTCTTCGCAGCACAAGGCTGCTCCTACACAGGGTCAGCGCAGGCTGCTCAGCACGCCTTCGAGGCCTCGCATACCCGGTGATAGGCCCGGTTGAAATACACCAGCCCATCGTCCGCCCCACCATGGCGGATGTCCTGGATCTCGCAGTAGAAAATGCTGTGCGAACCCACCTCATGCACCTGGGCAATGCGGCAGTCGAAGTTGACCAGCGCCTCCTGCATCACCGGCGCGCCGCTCTCCAGCACGGTCCAGTGCGTGGTCGCAAAGCGCTCTTCCGTGCTCAGGTTGCGGTTGGCAAACGCCCCCGACAGCTCCTGATGGGTACCGGCCAGCACGTTCACGCACAGCGCGCCGTTGGCCTTGAATTGCTCATTCGAATACGAGGCGCGGTTCATGCACACCAACAACGTGGGCGGCGCGTCGGTCACGCTGCACACCGCCGACGCGGTAAAACCGAAACGGCCTGCAGGGCCATCGGTGGTGATGACCGATACGGCGCCACCGAGCAGCGCCATTGCATTGCGAAACTGGCTTACATCTACCATGGTCATGCTCCTCAGATATCCAGCACCAGCTTGTTGGACTTGGCCCGCGAGCAGCACACCAGGATCTGGTCGTTCGCGGCTTTTTCTTCATCGGTCAGGTACACATCGCGGTGGTCTGGCTCGCCTTCGAGCACTTCGCACATGCAGGTCCCGCAGACGCCCTGCTCGCAAGAAATGTCGATCTTGATGCCAACCTGAGCAAGGGCTTCGAGGATGGTCTGCCCCTCGGCCACCTGCACGGTCTTGTTGCTGCGCGCCGCCACCACTTCAAAACCTTGGCCACTGGCGTCCACCTCGACCTGGAAGTACTCCTTGTGGATGTGGTCTTCGGCATAACCCTGCCGACGCGCGCCCTCAATCACCCAGTCCATGAAGCCGGACGGGCCGCAGGTGTACAGGTGGGTGCCCTGGCTGGCTGCGCCCAGCACCGCCTCCAGGTTCAGCCGCTGTGCCGGGTCTTCATCATCGAAGTGAGTGACCACCCGCGCGGCGAACGGCGCCGCCGCCAGCGCCTCGAGAAACGCACTGCGGCTGCGCGAGCGCCCGCAATAATGCAGTTCGAAATCCGCGCCCTGCTGGTGCAGGGCGTGGGCCATGGCGATCATCGGCGTGATGCCGATACCACCGCCCAGCAGGATCGAACGGCTGGCCTGCGGCGCCAGCGGGAACAGGTTGCGCGGCGCGCTGATCTGCAGCTCGCGCCCTTCCAGCAAGGTCTCGTGCACGCCCACCGAACCGCCGCGTGAAGCTGGGTCTTTCAGCACACCTAGGCGATACACCGAAGCATCGGCCGGGTCACTGCACAGCGAATACTGGCGCACCACGCCGGGCGCCACGTGGATATCGACATGCGCGCCCGCCTCGAAGGCCGGCAACGCCGCGCCATCAGCGCGCCCCAGGTCGAGGACGACCACGTCGGCCCCTTGGATCTCGCGCTTGCGCACGACTACGTTCAACAATTGTTCATTCATGGCCGGTGTCCCGTGTAACGACAGGAGGCGCGCAGCGCCCCGCAAAAAAAATCAACGCATGAACAGGCCGCCGTTCACGTCCCAGGTCGCCCCGGTGGTGAAGTAGGCTTCGGGCCGCGCCAGTTGCACGATCAGGTCGCCCAGAAAACCGGCGTCCCCCAGGCGCTGCACCGGGATGTTCGCCAGTAACCCTGGCATGCGCTCGGCGGGCACCGCGGCATGCACCGCCGGCGAATCGATCGGGCCGGGGGCGATGGCGTTGACCGTGACGCCACGGGCAGCGAACTCCTTGGCGAAGATCTTGGTCAGGGTGACGATCGCGCCCTTGCTTGCCGCGTAGTGCGCGCCGGTCGCGGTGCCGCCGTTCTGCCCGGCCAGCGAGGCCATGTTGATGATCCGCCCGTAACCGGCCTCGGCCAGGTACGCGCCGAACACCTGGCAACCGAGGAACACGCTGCGCAGGTTCAAGCCAACCACGGCGTCGAATTCTTCTGGGCTGATCTGCATCAGCGGCGTGGTCTTGGTCACCGCAGCGTTGTTGACTACCACGTGCAGGGCGCCAAAGTGCCCCAGCACCTGGGCCAGCGCCTGCTCGAAATCGGCCTTGCTGGCGACATCGAGCTTGACCGCCAGGGTACGGCCGCCCTGCCCTTGCCGGGCTTGCTGCAGTTGTTCGGCGCTGGCCTGAGCGAGCGCCAGGTCACGGTCCGAGACCACCACGTCAAAGCCTGCGGCAAGCAGTTGCGCGCAGAAGCGCTGGCCCAAGCCCTGGCCGGCGCCGGTTACCAATGCGACTTGGTTCATGGTCGGTTCCTCACAGGATGTAGCCGATACCGGCGAGGGTATCGTCACTGTTGATCAGGCTGATCACCTTGCGGTGGATCTTGAAGCTGCCTTGCGCCCGCACCAGGGTGTAGGTCAGGTCGGCGCTGTAGTGCTTGAGGCTTTCCTTGCGGAACTCACGCACGTTCTGCGCGCAGCGCACGGTCACGTTGACGCCGTCGTCGCCCAGCACCCGGAAGCGCGAAATCGTGCGCACGGTACGTGGCTGCGGGCTGGTGGAAATCGACTCGCCGCCGATCAACCGCTGCACGCGCAGGCCACGCATGTGGTGGTCGTCGTAGGCGTAGTTGAGGGTGTTTTCGTAGTCGCTCTCGCGCGGGTCGATGGGGATGATGTACGTGCCTTTTTCGGTCCATTGGCCGAGCCAGGTGTCGTACTCGCCGTGGTCGAGCATGTCGCCTTCCTGCCAGATGAAGGCGGTGACTTCGTTCAGTAGGTTCAGATCCATCACTTGCTCTCCGTCATCATCTTCTTCCACTGCTGGTACGCCGCGCGCATGCCGGTTTCGGCACTCACGTCAGACACCAGCCCGTCGGCGCTGGGCTTCTCGCCCGGCAGGCCGCGGTTGAGCATGATCCACAGGTCTTCACCGGCACGGGCGCCTTTCTGCACGCGCTCCCAGGCTTCGGAATCGTCCGGGGTGCCAAAGCCCATCGGGCCTTGGAAGTGCTCGTGCAGGCGCAGGCGGTAGCGGTTGGCCGCGGCTGGGCCGCCGTCCATGGTGATCACCGAGTGGTGGATTTCGGTCTCGGTCACCGAGATCGGCTGCAGCACGCGGAAAAACGCCATCGAGCAGGCGACGTTGGGGAACAGGTTGAGGTTGAAGCCCGAGCCACCAACGGCGCGGACGATGCGACGCACCTGCTGCTCGTCGATGCCTTCGTCACGCAGCTCGGCGGCGAGGGACTCGAAGCGCTCGGGGATCGGCTTGTCGAGGTCGGCTTCCAGGTCCACCAGCTCGGGGATCATCACCATCACGCTGTGGCCGTTGCCGAGGTCTTCGACGTAGCCGGGGCCTTTGACGAAGTCGAACAGCTCCAGGGTCTGCTCGTCGACCGAGGACAGGAAGCTTTTGTGCACCAACGGGAAATGATAGGCGTCGGTGGTGTTTTCCAGCTGGATCTTCCAGTTGCCGGGGAAGCGGAAGCGGTGCTCGCCGGGGACCTTGATGCCGTAGCCGGCGCCTTGCTTCATGAACAGGTCCATCCACTTCTTCGCTGCGCCGAGGAAGTCTTCGAGCGGTTCGATGTCGTCCTTGAAGGTGGCGAAGACCATGCCGGCGTAGCTTTCCACGCGCAGGCTGACCAGTGGCAGCTCGGCCTTGTCCAGGCAGTCGCCGTAGCTTTCCGGGTGGGGAATGCCGCGCAGCGAGCCATCGAGGGCGTAGCCCCAGCCGTGGTAGGGGCAGACAAAGCTGTTGGTCTTGCCCTTCTTGTGCTCGCAGACCGTGGCGCCGCGGTGGCGGCAGCGGTTGAGCAGCACGTTGATGGCCTTTTTGCGGTCACGCACGACGATCACCGGCTGTTTGCCGATGAAGGTGGTCTTGTAGCTGCCGGGCTCGGGGACTTCGCTCTCGTGGGCGACCCAGATCCAGGTGCTGTGGAAGATCTTCTGCAGTTCGGCGTCGAACAGGGCCGGGTCGGTGTAGAGGGAGGTGTGGACGCGGTCGGGCTGGACCAGCTCGGCCGGGTCGACCGTCAGGTTGACGGCAGGGATCAGGTTGCTCACGGTATCGTCCTCCACTCAGGCGCGCTGGATGATCAGTTCGCGGCCGACACGGGCCTCGACCTTGGCGTAGCGCCACAGCTTGTACGGCCCCTCGCCCACCGCCGTGCAGCGGAACAGGTTGCAGGCGGCGTGCACGGTCTCGATGTCCGGTACGTCGGCCAGCAGGTAGGTGGTCCAGGGGAAGCCGTCGGACGGGCCGACCATACCTTGGTCATCGTCCATGTTGCCCAGCACGTTCACCCCGGTCAGGTCGTGAATGCCATTCCACATCGCGCTGAAGGCGGCCCACACCTGCAGCTGCTCCTCACGGGGGGCATCGAAGAAGTTCTGGTTGATGCCCATGCAGAACAGCACACGCAACGCTTTCTTATCGCTCATGACAAAATTCCCGAAAGTTACAGGTAGCCCGGAAGGGGCTGTTTACCGAAGAACATCGCACCGGCGTTCTGGTACGTGACGTCGCCCATGAAGGCGTGCTGGGTCACCACCTGCGCATCGTTGACGCAGCGGGCCAGCGGGCTTTCGTTGTAGATGCCGGTCATGCCCGAGAGCATCTGCGCACTGCGCGCCACTTCAGCGGCCACACGGGCGGCATGGGTGGAGGACAGGCGCAATAGGTTGGTGACGTCGACCGGTACCGGGTCGCCCGCCAGCACGTGCTCCCAGGCACGTTCGATGGACTCGTAGAAGAACGCCCGCGCCGAGCGCAGCGCCGCCTCGGCCTTGGCCACATCGACCTGGGCCAGCGGCCGGTCGGCCAGTGCCGGGGCGCCGGTCACCGAGATGCGCCCACTGGCCATGCCTGACAGTTCGTCCAATGCAGCGCGGGCGATGCCCAGCCCGACCACCGAGAGCACCTGGGTGGCGAACGACAGCGATGGGTAACGGAAGAACGGCTCGTCCAGGTTGGGCTTGCCGCCCCGCACGAAGGTCCACTGCTCGCCCACCACCACGTCCTCGACCACCAGGTCGTGGCTGCCGGTGCCGAGCAGGCCGACGGTGTCCCAGGTTTCTTCGATGCGCGCCTGCTGGCGCGGCATCACGGCCAGGCGCGGCAGGTCGAGCTTGTCGCCATTACGCGGGGCAATCCCGACCCCCACGATGTCCGCGCCCATGGACCCGCTGGAGTACTTCCAGCGGCCGTTGACCTTGAAGCCTCCGGGCACGATCTCGGCCGGTTGTGGCGGGAAGATGCCCCCGGCAAACACCGTGTCGGGGCTGTTGCCGTAGATCTCGGCGATGGTCTCCAGCGGCAGCGCCGCCAGGTACACGGGGCTCATGCCGAAGCTGGCCACCCAGCCGGCAGAGCCGTCTGCATGGGAGATGCGTTCGATCATTTCACAGAAGGCCCCCGGCGAGCACTCAAGCCCACCAAAGCGCTTAGGCACCAAGGCGCGGTACACGCCATGGGCCTTGAAGGCGTCGATCACATCGCGGGATATGTAGCGCTGGCGGTCGAACTCACCGAGGCGAGCACGATCACGAACACCGTCAAGCAAGGCCTCGAAAGCAGGGCCAGAGGCGAGCGCCGACACAGGCGCGGCACGCAGGCAAAGCGAATCCATGGACATTCTCCGTCTCAGGCGCGGTTTTTGTACTGATGCTTGTGGGGGGCGTTGGCTGGGCTCGTGGAAGGCAAGCACTGGCCATACAGAGGGGCGAAGGCAGGTTCGGGCGGCATGGTCTGTCTCTCTTGTTTTAGGTGCCGGTGACAAATATTTGCGGCGATTTACGTGAATTGTCAATTGAATTTTCACGCTAAATCAGGAGAAAAATTTGCCTATCCCTAACGGATAAACCCTCTAAAAATTGGCTATCTACATGATTTAAATGGATTTATACGACTTCAAAAACCGGTTACAACGCGCCTAAAAAAACTAACGACCAGCGCCGATATCACGAAAAATTTTTAGCGCCTTTTTCACATGATTTCGGACAGAAAAAAACGCGTGTACGATGGCCTGGCATGGAGCGCGACAACGCCGGCCACCCACGCCGAGCACACAAAAAAAACAAGCCAACGCCCCACCAGGATGGATGGGGACACGCCAATGCCTGCCGTGATTACCCCCGAGGTCGAGGTCATGCCCACCCGCCATATCGATCTGCAGGACCACCGCCTGCGCTACCTGCACCTGAGCCATGACAAGGGCTCCATGCGCGCCGCTGCCGAAGTGCTCGGCGTCGCCACCTCATCGGTCAGCCGGCAGATCGCCCGGCTGGAAGAAGAACTGGGCATCGAACTGGTGCGCCCCGGCACCCACCGCATCAGCCTGACTGCCGCGGGCGAGGCTGCCGTGGACTACTACATCGAACGCATTCGCCAACACGCGCTGCTGGTCGACCGGCTGGACGAATTGCGAAGCCGCCAGCAAGCCTCGACGGTGATCGCCATCGGCGAAGGCCTGCTGGGGGCCCGGGCGATCAATTCGTTGCAGGGCTTTTTGCACGCGCACAATGCGCACAAGGCCGAGATCATCAGCGCCCCGTCCTTGGAGGTGCAGCGCATGGTGATGAACGACGAGGCGCACCTCGGCGTAGTCTTTGCGCCTAACGCGTCGGCCCGCCTGACGCGCCTGTTCAGCCTGGCGCAGCCATTGCGGATGATTGTTCACCGTGACAGCCGGATGGCCGAGCGCTCCACGGTCAGCCTCGCCGAAGTGGCCCGCGAATCACTGGTGCTGCCCGGCGCCAACTTCCGCGTGCGGGAGCTGGCGGATGCCGCCTGCAAGGACCAGCCGTTCGCCATCGTGCCCACCCTCACCTCCAACTCCCTGGCGGTGATTCTGGACTTCGTTCGGTCGGGGCTGGGCGCCACCTTGCTGGCCGAACTGCCGATCATCGACGAGCTCAAGAACGGCACCTTCAAGGCCCTGGCCATCGATTGCGAGGCGATGAATGCGACCGATATCCAGATTGTTACGCGCCGTGGGCGAACCTTGGATGGCATGAGCCGGGAATTGGCGACGGAGATGGCCAAGGCGGTGCGGATGGCGTTGTGATCTTGGTGCTTGTCTTATGACATGCAGCGCCTATGAGATCGCGCGCCGCCCGCGCGGCGCTTCGCAGCACAAGGCTGCTCCTACATCTGTTTCGGGCCAATTATTCCTGTGACATGGGCGCGCGCCCCCCTTTGCGCCCGTCTCACCTGTAGGAGCAGCCTTGTGCTGCGAAGCGCCGCGCGGGCGGCGCTCGATGTCCGCCCCCACAAAAAAACTACGCCGAACGCATAGCCACCCCCCATTGCAAAAAACGCAACAACATTGATCCCCCCTGTCATTGAGCCCCACCCCCCTGCCCTTTAGCGTTGCTCCCATAAGAAAACGCCCCATAGGTGACCCCGTGAGCAACCTGATCCCCGCCGTCAACCTGACGGTCGACCCGGCCGAGCTGGTCCAGCCCGACCGTGTCCACACCTCCCTCTACACCGACCCGGCCCTGTTCGACGCCGAACTGCAGAAGATCTTCCACAGCACCTGGATCTGGGTCGCCCACGAGAGCGAAGTCCCCGAGCCCGGCAGCTACAAGACCACCTTCATCGGCAAACAGCCGGTGATCGTCGTGCGTGACCGCAAAAAGGCCATCAACGTGCTGCTCAACCGCTGCCGCCACCGCGGCGCCACGGTCTGCGAGCACAAGAAGGGCAAGACCAACAGCTTCGTTTGCCCCTACCACGGCTGGGGCTACGCCCTCGACGGCTCGCTGCGCGGCATCCCCCACCCGGAAAGCTACGGCGACTGCCTGGACAAGGCCGAGCTGCCACTGGTCAGCCTGCGCGTGGAAAGCTACGCCGGCATGGTCTTCGCCACCTTCAAGGACGACATCGAACCGCTCGAAGACTTCCTCGGCGCAGCGAAGAAGTGGATGGACCTGTTCATGAAGCAAGGCGCCGGCTACGGCATCAAGGTCCCCGGCGAGCACCGCTTCCGCTTCCCCGGCAACTGGAAGATCCAGCTGGAAAACACCACCGACGCCTATCATTTCCCGTTGGTGCACAAAAGCTTCCTGTCCTCGGTCGACGAGCAGACCCTGGAGCTGTTCGACTTCGTCAAAGGCCCCGGCTACGTCGAAGACCTCGGCAACGGCCACAGCGTGATGGTGATGATCCCCGAGCTGGTGGACCTGGAAGCCGACCTCGACAAGCCGATCCCCGAGCGCTTCGAGTCCCTCGCCGCCGAGCTGCGTGACGAAGGCATCGACGAGCAGCAGGTGCGTCGCATCGTCCGCGCCGTCGGTGGCTCGGGCTTCAACCTCAACCTGTTCCCCAACGTCGCCTGCTCGATGGCGTTTTTCCGCGTGCTGCAGCCGATCTCGGTGACCGAGACCGAAATCCACCACTCGGTGATCACCATGGACGGCGGCCCAGCCGCGGCCAACCGCTACCGCCTGCGCCTGCACGAGCACTTCCAGGGCCCGATGGGCTTTGGCACCCCGGACGATTCCGAAGCCTGGGAGCGCGTGCAGAAAGGCGCCCGTGCCGGTGAAGACCTGTGGATCATGCTCAACCGCGGCCTGCCGGGCGAGAAGCCCAGCGCAGACGGGCTGGTGTCTGACGTGAGTGCCGAAACCGGCATGCGCGCGGCGTACCAGCAGTGGAAGAAGATGATGACGGAGAGCAAGTGATGGATCTGAACCTACTGAACGAAGTCACCGCCTTCATCTGGCAGGAAGGCGACATGCTCGACCACGGCGAGTACGACACCTGGCTCGGCCAATGGACCGAAAAAGGCACGTACATCATCCCCATCGACCCGCGCGAGAGCGACTACGAAAACACCCTCAACTACGCCTACGACGACCACCACATGCGTGGCCTGCGCGTGCAGCGGTTGATCGGCGGCGAGTCGATTTCCACCAGCCCCCAGCCACGTACCGTGCGCACGATTTCGCGCTTCCGGGTGCTGGGCGACGACGGCGTCAACGTCACCGTGCGCTGCGCGCAGAACGTGCGTGAGTTCCGCAAGGAAAGCCTCAAGCACTACAGCGCCGACCTGACCTACACCCTGTTGCGGGCGCAAGGCAGCTTCAAGATCCACCGCAAGGTGATCAGCCTGATCAACAGTGACGATACCCTCGCCGGTATCGGCTACATCCTCTAGGGCCACGACCATGAGCGAACAACTGCTCGATGTGATCGTGCAAGCCCGCGAAGTGCAAGGCGGCGACGTGGTCGTACTGGAACTGGCCGCGGTCGACGGCCAGGCCCTGCCGCGCTTTGCGGCAGGCGCCCACGTCGACCTGCACCTGGCGCCCGACCTGGTGCGGCAGTACTCGCTGTGCGGCGACCCCGCGCATGCCAATGTCTACCGCCTGGGCGTGCTCAAGGACAGCCAGTCTCGTGGCGGCTCGGTGGCAGTGCACGAGCAACTGCAGCCTGGCACGCCAATGCGCATCAGCGCGCCGCGCAACCTGTTCCCACTGGCCAGCGACGCCACGCGCTCAATCTTGCTGGGCGGTGGCATCGGCATCACCCCGATGATCGCCATGGCCCATGCCCTGCATGCCCAAGGTAAACCGTTCGAGCTGCATTACCGCGGCCGCTCACGCAGCCGCTGCGCGTTCGTCGACGAACTGCTCGGCGCACCGTTCGCGGCCAGCGTGTTCACCCACTTCAGCGATGAAGGCCCTGAGCAGCACCTGGACCTGGCCCAGGTGCTGGGCCCCGCCATGCCTGGCGTGCACCTGTACACCTGCGGCCCGGCGGGCTTCATGGATTGGGTGATCGCAGGGGCGCGCCAGCAAGGCTACGACGACCCACACATCCACCACGAGTACTTCCAGGCCGAGGTCGACACCTCGGGCGGCAGTTTCGAGGTGGTCGCCGCACGCAGCGGCAAGACCGTGCAGGTGCAGGAAGGCCAGCCCCTGACCGCCGCCCTGCGCAGTATCGGGATCAAGGTCGAGGTGTCCTGCGAGCAAGGTGTGTGCGGCACCTGCCTGTGCGACGTGCTCGAAGGCGAACCCGACCACCGTGACCACTACCTGACCGAAGAGGAGAAACACACCAACGAGCAGATCGTACTGTGCTGTTCCCGGGCGCGCGGCAAGCGCCTGGTGCTGGATATCTGAGAAACAAAAACAAAAACAATACGTGACAGACAAGCGGGCGCAAGACCTGCAGCCCTTCTGCCCAGTTGCTCGACTGCCCAGGACTTGTACTGATCACACTTCCAGGATTACCCCATGGAACTCAAATGGCCGTTGCGTGCGAAACCGTTTTGCTTGTGTGTGGGCGCCGTATTACCCCTGACGTGCTTGGCCGATGTGGTGGATGACAGCCACCTCTCGCTCAATTTCAGAAACCTCTACCTGAACCGTAACTTCACCAACCCCAGCGCGCCGGTGTCCAAGGTCGGCAACTGGTCGCAGGGCTTCGACCTGCAGTTCGAGTCCGGTTACACCGATACCCCCGTGGCAGTCGGTCTCGACCTCAACGGCCAGTATGCCGTGCGCCTGGACTCCACCGGCAACGATGGCTCGCTGCCCTTCAGCAAGCACCGCCAGCAGGCCGCCGACGACTATAGCCGCGGCGGTGCGACCCTGAAGCTCAAGTACGCCAACACCAAGGTACTGATCGGTGATCAGAAACCTTTCTACCCCGTCGCCTCCAACGACCCCAGCCGGCAGCTCGACACGATTTACCAGGGCGCGGTGATCGAATCACGCGACATCGACAACCTGACCCTCGTTGGCGGGCGCTTCTGGTCCATCGTCACCCGCGAGTCGTCCAACCATGAGCGCCTCTACCGCTACGGCACCCGCGACGACCTGGACAGTGATGGCCTGGACTTCGCCGGCGCCACCTACGCCCTGACCCCAGACCTGCAAGCCAGTTACTTCCATGGTGTGCTCAACGACATCTACAAGCAGGACTACGGCGGCATCAAGCACGCCCTGAAGTTCGCCGACGGCTACCAGTTGAAAACCGACGTGGGGTACTTCAACAACCGTGAAGACGGTGCCGCACGCAGCGGCACCGTGGACAACCGCGCCTACTTCGGCCTGGTCACCCTGGAAAAAAGCGGGCACATGCTGGGCCTGAGCTACCAGCGCATGACCGGCGATACCGTGTTCCCGACGTTGAACGGCTACGTGCCGCAGCTGTGGCTGCCGAACTGGGCGGGCCTGCCGTTCATTCGCCCAGATGAACGCAGCTGGTCGGTGCGTTATGGCTACAACTTTGCCGCCATGGGCCTGCCCGGGCTGAAGCTGTTCACCCGCTACATCAAAGGCACCGATATCGACCGCGGCCCGGGCCTTGCAAGGGACCAGGAAAGCGAGCGCGACATCATGCTCAGCTACGTGATCCAGAGCGGCCCGCTCAAAGACCTGGCCTTCGACCTGAAGAACATGCGTACCCAACAGCAGTACGGCAACGACTACAACGAGTATCGCCTGATCACTTCCTACACCTGGAAGTTCTGGTGACCGGCCCGCATGGAGATGGCTCATGAGCAACCTGAACACCAGCATCACCCGCGATACCGACCCGCGCACCATGCGCCGCATTGTCATCGCCTCGGTCCTGGGCAATGCCCTGGAATGGTATGACTTCTTCCTCTATGGCACGGCCGCAGCACTGATTTTCGCCCCGCTGTTCTTCCCCGCCGGCACCGACCCGGTGCTTGGCACCATGGCCTCGTTTGCCGGCTTCGCCGTGGGCTTTCTGGCACGCCCGCTGGGTGGCCTGATCTTTGGCCATATCGGCGACAAGGCCGGACGTAAGAAGGCCTTGGTGATGACCCTGGCGATCATGGGGGCGGCAACCTTCGCCATGGGCCTGCTGCCAACCTTCGAACAGGTCGGCTACCTGGCCCCCGCCTGCCTGGTGATCCTGCGCGTGCTGCAAGGCGTTGCCTCGGGCGGCGAATGGGGCGGCGGCGTGCTGCTGCTGAGCGAGAACGCGCCCAAGGACCGCGTCGGCTTCTATGCGGCCTGGAGCCAGCTGGGTGTTTCCGGCGGGTTCGTACTGTCTGCCGCTGCGTTCTACCTGGTGCAGATGCTGCCCGTCGAAGACATGATGAGCTGGGGCTGGCGGGTGCCATTTTTGGCCAGCATCCTGATTTTTGGCGTGGGGGTGTACATCCGCCGTCGCCTGCCAGAGAGCAAAGCCTTCGTCGAGGAACAGGCCCAGCAGGACAAGCCCGAGCACATGCCGGCCATGGAAGTGCTGCGCAACCACCCCAAGGCCGTGCTGCAGGCCATGGGTATCCGCATCGCCGAAAACGGCAGCGCCTACCTGTTCCTCGCCTTCACCATCGCCTACGCCAAGTTCACCGGCCTGGATACGCAACTGGTGCTGGCCAGCGTGATGGTGGCGATGATCGTCGAGGCCGGCACCATCGTGTTCTGGGGTTGGCTGTCGGACATCATTGGCCGGCGGGTGGTGTATGCCATCGGCTCGGTCGGTTTGATGGTGCTGGCGTTCCCGTTCTTCTGGATGCTCGATACCCACTCACCGGTGTGGGTGTACCTGGCGGCGTTGCTGGGCATGGCCTTCTGTCACGGCGCGATGATCGGCACCCAGCCGGCGCTGATGGGTGAGCTGTTCCCGGCCAAGGTGCGCTATTCGGGGCTGGCCATGGGGCACGAGATTGCCTCGATCTTCTCCGGCGGCCTGGCGCCACTGGCGGCAACGGCGCTGTTCAGCATTTACAAGGATGCCTGGCCGGTGTCGGTGATGCTCGTGGTGATGGGCGCGATCACCACCCTGGCGGTGATTTCCATCAAGCCACAAGCCTCTGCAGACAATAACTGACCGCGTGTTCAGCCCCTTCGCAGGAGCGGCCTTGGGCTGCGAAGGGGCCATCAGGCTGTCCCAATCAGGGCTGTCCCCTCAGGAACTTGCAAGCATGAATACCCTGACCGAAGCGCAACACCTCAAGCACACCCAAAAACGTTACGTGTACGAATGGTATGTGGTCATCCTGTGCATGGTGGCCTACATCTTCTCGTTCGTTGACCGGCAGATTCTGGCCCTGATGATCGAGCCGATAAAAGCCGACCTGCAGCTGAGCGACACCCAGTTCAGCCTGCTGCACGGCCTGGCGTTTTCGCTGTTCTACGCCTTCATGGGCATGCCCATCGCCTACCTGGCCGACCGCTTTTCGCGGCCACGCATCATCGCGGTCGGGGTGATTTTCTGGAGCTTCGCCACCGCCGCTTGCGGCCTGAGCAAGAACTTCACGCAGATGTTCCTTGCCCGTATCGGCGTGGGCGTCGGCGAAGCGGCCCTGTCGCCTTCGGCCTACTCGATGTTCAGCGACCTGTTCCCCAAGGAAAAGCTCGGCCGCGCAGTGGGCATCTACTCCATCGGCTCGTTCGTCGGTGGCGGCATTGCCTTTCTGGTCGGCGGCTACGTGATCACCTTGCTCAAGGACGCACAGACCATCGAGGTGGCCTTCCTTGGCGCCATGAAGGCCTGGCAACTGGCGTTCTTCATCGTCGGCCTGCCTGGGGTGCTCGTGGGCCTGCTGATCTGGCTGACCGTGCGCAACCCCGAGCGCAAGGGCGCGCAGTTGGACGCCGACGGTAATGTGCGCAAGGTGAAGCTCACCGACGGCCTGCGCTTCATCGGTCGTCACCGGGCCACGTTCAGCTGCCACTACCTGGGCTTCTCGTTCTACGCCATGGCGCTGTTCTGCATGATGAGCTGGACACCGGCGCTGTACATCCGCAAGTTCGGCATGAGCCCCGAGCAAGCAGGCTTCATGCTCGGCACCATCCTGCTGCTGGCCAACACCACGGGTGTGGTGTTCGGCGGTTGGCTGACCGACCACCTGGCCAAGCGCGGCCGCAGCGATGCAGCCATGCGTACCGGGGTCATCGGTGCGCTGGGCATGATCGTGCCGGCCGTGCTGTATTCGCAGGTGGACCAGCTGTGGCTGTCGGTGACCCTGCTGGTACCGGCCATGTTCTTCGCCTCGTTCCCCATGCCGGCGTCCACTGCGGCCATGCAGATCCTCTCGCCGAACCAGGTGCGTGCGCAGGTATCGGCGGTGTTCCTGCTGATCAGTAACCTGCTGGGCCTGGGCTTGGGCACCACGCTGGTGGCGCTGATCACCGACCGCTACTTCGGCGTACCGGCTGCGGTCGGTTCTTCGATGTCGATTGTCAGCTTCGTCGCGTCGTTGCTGGCCATCGTGTTGCTGGCCAAAGGCTGCAAGTGCTTCCGACACAGCATGCAGCGTGAGCACCCCATCGCGGCCTGAAGTGTTGGCCAGCATGACCCGATTGTAGTCGGGGGCACTGGGAGGTGAGCGCGAAAAGGGGGCGCGAGCCAATGCTTCAGGAATAACTGGCCCGAAACAGAAGTGGGAGCGGGCTTGCCCCGCGAAGCGCCGCGCGGGCGGCGCTCGATATCCGCTCCACCTCCAAGCCCAAGGCAAGCACCTGGCCGCCTTCACCCTGTCTGCCGACAAGCACATAGCAGCCCGCTTCCCCAATATTCCTTGTAAACACAAAAAAGCCTGGACCCTCTCCGCACGGAAAGGCCCAGGCATAAACGGTGAAAACTGTGGAGGCTGGCGTGTGTAGGAGCAGCCTTGCGCTGCGAAGAGGCCGGTGAAAACACAGTAGATCTGCGCTGCTGTCACCGGCCTCTTCGCAGCACAAGGCTGCTCCTACAAGGGTTGAGCGTCAGCCGAGCGCCACCTCCAAACTCAAGACAACACTTTCTTTTCCCACACCACATGTGGCACACAAAAAAGCCCGGCCCCCCCGCACGGAAAGGCCCAGGCATAAACGGTGAAAACTGTGGAGGCTAGCGTGTGTGGGAGCAGCCTTGCGCTGCGAAGAGGCCGGTGACAGCAGCGGAGATTTACTGTGTTTTCACCGGCCTCTTCGCAGCACAAGGCTGCTCCTACAAGGGTTGAGCGTCAGCCGAGCGCCACCTCCAAACTCAAGACAACACTTTCTTTTCCCACACCACATGTGGCACACAAAAAAGCCCGGACCCTCCCCGCACGGAAAGGCCCAGGCATAAACGGTGAATACTGTGGAGGCTGGCGTGTGTAGGAGCAGCCTTGCGCTGCGAAGAGGCCGGTGAAAACACAGTAGATCTGCGCTGCTGTCACCGGCCTCTTCGCAGCGCAAGGCTGCTCCTACAAGGGTCGAGCTTTAGCCGTCTTGCAACGCACGCGGGCGATGGCTGCGGGTTTCGGCCTCAGGCGCCTGCGCAGCCTGCAACGTGAAGTCGAAGGCCAACTCGGCGAAACGCTCCCCTTGCACACCCCGATCATGCGCCGCCGCCGCATCCTCGACAAAGCGCAGGTCACCGATCAACCCATCACGGGTGGCATAGGCAAAGTCATCCCACAGGTATTGGTCACCGGCGAAGTTGATCTGCGTGGTCAGGTGGCGATGCCCCGGCGCGGAGATGAAGAAGTGCACGTGCGCCGGGCGCTGGCCGTGGCGGCCAAGCAAGTCCAGGCACTCCTGAGTTGGCCCCTGCGGGTCGCAACCATAACCGGACGGCACGATGGAGCGGGCGCGGTAGCGGCCCTCTGCGTCAGTGATGATGCGTCGGCGCAGGTTGTACTCGGACTGGGTCGAGTCGAAGTACGAATAGGTGCCCTGGGTGTTGGCGTGCCAGAGGTCGACGGTAGCGCCTGCCAGCGGCTTGCCGTCGGCGCCGAATACCTGGCCTTGGAGGAACATCACTACGCCGGGGTCGGTGCCATCGTCCATGCGTGCTTCGCCTTGGCTAAGCGGCGCGCCTGCAACGTACAGCGGGCCTTCAATGGTGCGCGGGGTACCGCCGGTCAGGCCCGCTTCGGCATCCTTGGCGTCTTGCAGCAGGTCGATGAAGTGCTCGATCCCCAGGCCTGCTGCCAGCAGGCCCGCCTCGTTACGGCCGCCCAGGCGGTTGAGGTAGTCGACGGCATGCCAGAACTCGTCCTCGCTCACTTCCAAGTCTTCGATCAGGCGGGCAGTGTCCTGCAGCACGCGCAGGATGATCTGTTTGAAGCGCGGGTTACCCTCGGCGTGCCCAAGGCCTGCGACCTCTTCAAAAAACGACTGGATCTCGGCAGTGTGGGAAATTTTCACGGTCATTTTGCTTACCTCATCTTGTTCTTGTCAGGTAGTCAGGGACGAATCAGCGGTCGTCACTGTGGATCGACGACGGGTGGCGGCACAAGCCGTCCACCTCGATCTCCATGTACGGGAACAGCGGCAGTTGCATCAGGGTGTCGTGCAGGGCCTCGACGCTTGCCACATCGAACACGCTGTAGTTGGCGTAGTGCCCGGCAATGCGCCACAGGTGGCGCCAGGTACCTTCTTGTTGAAGGCGCTGGGCCAGTTCCTTTTCATCGGCCTTGAGCTTGGCGGCCTTGGCCGGGTCCATGTCGACCGGCAGTTTCACGGTCATCTTCACGTGGAACAGCATGCGGGTTCTCCTTAAGGCGTTGAATGTACAGTTCAGCGGCGGGCAAAGCGCGCCAGCCGCTGCTCGTCCAGGGTCAGGCCAAGGCCTGGCGTGCGTGGAATGTGCAGCTGGAAGTCGTGGTACTGCGGCGGCTCGTTGACGATCTCTTCGGTCAGCAGCAGCGGCCCGAACAGCTCGGTGCCCCAGGTCAGCTGGCGCAAGGTGAGGAACGCGTGGGCCGAAGCCAGGGTGCCGATCGAGCCTTCGAGCATGGTCCCGCCGTACAAGGCGATACCGGCCGCTTCGGCGATCTGCGCCGTGCGCAGCACTGCACGTGGGCCGCCGTTCTTGGCGATTTTCAGGGCAAAGATGCTGGCCGCGCCGTCCGCGGCCAGGCTGAAGGCGTCCTCGACGCTTTCGATCGATTCGTCGGCCATGATCGGCGCTGGGCTGCGCTGGTTGAGACGCACCTGGCCGCCGCGGTTGATCCGCGAAATGGGCTGTTCGATCAGGTCGATTCCGTTGTCGCCGAGCACCTGGCAGGCGCGCAGGGCCTGGGACTCGTCCCAGTACTGGTTGACGTCGACCCGCACGCTGGCGCTGTCACCCAGCTCGCGCTTGATCGCCACCACGTGCTTGAGGTCTTGCTCCACCGGGTTGGCGCCGATCTTCAGCTTGAACACACGGTGGCGACGGATCTCCAGCATGTGCTGGGCTTCGGCGATATCGCGGGCGGTATCGCCACTGGCCAGGGTCCAGGCCACTTCCAGGCTGTCGCGTACGCGGCCGCCCAGCAGCTCGCTGACCGGCAGGCCCAGGCGCTTGCCCTGGGCATCGAGCAAGGCGCTTTCGAGACCCGACTTGGCAAAGGTGTTGCCCTTGGCCAGCTTGTCCAGCTTGAGCATGGCGGCGTTGATGTTATCTGCCGGCAGGCCGATCAGCGCCGGCGCCAGGTGTGCGTCGATATTGGCCTTGATGCCCTCGGGGCTTTCATAGCCGTAGGCCAGGCCACCAATGGTGGTCGCCTCGCCGATACCTTCGACGCCGTCGCTACAACGCACGCGCAATACCACCAGGGTTTGCTGTTGCATGGTGTGCATGGCCAGCTTGTGCGGGCGAATGGTCGGCAGGTCGACGATAATTGCATCTATGCGTTCAATCAGGGTGTTTGTCATTGTTGCCAGGTCCCGTCAGATCGGACCGCAGATGGCAGACCCGATAGTTGCACTTACTTGATTGATCAAGCATTGCGCGAGACCCTGATACCCGTCCAATATCAAATGAATCTCCCACCATACCCTGGAGGTCTGATGGAACTGCGTCACCTTCGCTACTTCAAGGTGCTGGCCGAAACGCTGAACTTCACCCGTGCTGCCGAGCTGCTGCATATCGCCCAGCCGCCGCTAAGCCGGCAGATCAGCCAGCTCGAGGAGCAGCTCGGCACGCTGCTGGTGCTGCGTGAACGCCCGCTGCGCCTGACCGAAGCCGGGCGGTTCTTCTATGAACAGACCTGCACCCTGCTCCAGCAACTGGAAAACATCAGCGACAACACCCGCCGCATCGGCCATGGGCAACGCCAATGGCTGGGCATCGGTTTTGCGCCCTCCACCTTGTACACCGTGCTGCCAGCGCTGATCCGCGAACTGCGCCAGGACAGCGAGCTGGAACTGGGGTTGAGCGAGATGACCACGCTGCAGCAGGTCGAGGCACTCAAGAGTGGCCGCATCGACATCGCCTTCGGCCGTATTCGTATCGATGACCCGGCCATCCTCCAGCAGGTGCTGTGCGAAGACCCCTTGGTCGCGGTATTGCCCAAGGGCCACCCGTTGGCAGGCACCCCACTGACCCTCGCGCAACTGGCCAAGGAGCCGTTCATTCTGTACCCGGCCAACCCCAGGCCCAGCTATGCCGACCATGTGCTGGCCCTGTTCGCCCACCACGGCATGACCCTGAAAATCAGCCAGTGGGCCAACGAACTGCAAACGGCCATCGGCCTGGTGGCCGTCGGGCTCGGCGTGACCCTGGTGCCGGCGTCGGTGCAACAGCAGCACCGCACGGATATCGAGTATGTCGGCTTGCTGGACACCAGCGCCGTCAGCCCGATCATCCTCAGCCGTCGCAAGGGCGATGTGAGCCCGATCGTGCAGCGGTGCCTGGCGTTGATTGCACAACAGGCGACCTGACCTGCCCTCCCCGTATACCCATCGGTATATGGATGTTCCCGTTGAACTGTTTCATGCTCCGACACGCGATCGCGAACCGCCGAGGCATCACACACATTCAATAAAAACCAATGCTGCGCCGGCAAACGGCGCGGCGCGGAGTCGAACATGACGGGACGTCTCAAGGGCAAGGTCGCGCTGATTACAGGCGGCGCGGGTGGGTGCGGGCTGGCCGCATCGGAGCTGTTCGCGGCAGAGGGGGCGCGAGTCGGTATCGTCGACTTGCCTGGCAGCAAAGGCGCTGAGGTGGCACAGCAGTTGCGCGATGCCGGCCATGACGTGCTGTTCGCCCCCGCCGATGTCTCCGACGCGCAACAGGTCAAGTCTGCCGTTGCTGCCGTGGAACAGGCGTTTGGGCCCATCACCGTCCTTATGAACCACGCCGGTATCCTGGCTGCCGTGCCCTTCCTGGAAACCAGCGAAGAAGAATGGGACCGGATCATGGCCGTGAACGTGAAAAGCATGTTCCTGGTCACCAAGGCGGTCTTGCCGGGCATGCTCTCGGCAGGCGGCGGCAGCATCGTCTGTACGTCGTCGATCTCGGCCGTGGTGGGCACGCCGATGGAGGTGCTGTATTGCACCAGCAAGGGCGCCACGCACATGTTCGCCCGGGCCATCGCCGTGGAGTTCCGCGACCGCGGCATCCGCGCCAACGCGATCTGCCCGGGCTTCATCGCCACCGCACATGGCCTGCGCGAAATCGACATGCTGCGCAAACACGGCGTGGATGTCAGCGAACATGCCATCGCCGCCGCCCAAGGGCGCCTGTGCCAGCCGTCGGAAGTGGCCACTGCGGCGCTGTTCCTGGCCAGCGACGACGCCAGTTTCGTCAACGGCGCCCACCTGTTTGCCGACAACGGCTACACCGCCATCTGATCACAACAATAATGGGCAGGAGAGCAACGTGACCACCTCATCGAACAACATGCACATCAACGAGTTCGGGCTCAATCAGGCGCACTGGCGCAATTGGGCGGGCAACCAGTCGTGTATCCGCGCGGCGCGTGGCGCGCCCTCCAGCGAAGACGAACTGTGCACCTTGGTGAGCCAGGCCAGCGCCAATGGCATGAACGTGCGCGTGGCAGGTTCCGGGCATTCGTTCACACCGGTGGCGCTGACCAATGGCTTGCACCTGACGCTGGGCAACATGAGCGGTGTACGCCACATCGACCACGAAAAAAAACGCGTCACTGCGGCGGCCGGAACGACCATCAACGCCTTCGGCAAGGCGCTGCGGGCTGCAGGCTTGTCCATGGTCAACCAGGGTGACATCGACAGCCAGTCGATTGCCGGTGCCTTGACCACAGGCACCCACGGCACCGGCCTGACCCTGGGTAACCTGGCCTCCTCGATCGTCGGCATGAAGCTGGTTCAGCCCAACGGTGAGATCATCGTGGTGGACGAAAGCACCCCCGACCTGCTGCAGGCTGGCCGGGTGTCGCTGGGGGTGCTGGGGATCGTCTCGGAGCTGACCTTGCAGGTGACCGACAGCTTCAACCTGCACGAACGCATCTGGCGTGAAGACTTCGAAAGCGTGATGGACAAGCACGACGATCTGGCCCGTACACACCGCCACTTCAGCTTCTTCTGGTGCCCCTACGAGCAGAGCCGGCACTGCTACTGCCTGCCCGACACCGCCGCCACCTCCACCAGCGGGCGCACCACCGACGTCTGTGAAGTAAAGGTCATGGACATCACCGACCGCCCGGCCTGGGAAAGCCCGTTCGAGAAAGTGGCCTACAGCTCGGACGTCTACCCCATCGAGTACCTGCCCAACTTCCATGAACTGGAATACGCCGTGCCCATCAGGCACAGCAAGGACGCCTTGCGGGCGGTGCGCAAGCTGATGCTTGAGGACTTCCCCGAGGCGATCTACCCCATCGAATACCGTTTCACCGCAGGCGACGGCGCCTGGATGAGCCCGTTCTTCGAGCAGGACAGTGTCACCATTTCGGTGTCCGGCCAGCCAGGCACCGACTACTGGGACTACCTGCGTGCGGTCGACCAGATTCTGCGTTCATACGGCGCCCGGCCTCACTGGGGCAAGCTGCACTTTCTGACCGGCGACGACGTCAGCGCGATCTACCCCCGTGCCGAGGATTTCCGCACCCTGCGCCGCCAACTCGACCCTCAGGGGGTGTACCTCAGCGAGCACCTGAGCCCGCTGTTCAAGTAGGCCGCAACGGCTTGGCACAACGCCCGGGGGAGCACCTCGGGCGTTGTGCTTTCAAGGCCGTCAGGCCTTGGCCAGGTAGTCGATGAACAGGCGAAACAGCTCGGCGTTGGTAGAAATTTCAAGCCGCTGGTAGATGTTGTGCTTGTGCACTTTCACCGTGCCATCGGAAATATTCAGTTGCCTGGCAATCGACGCGTTGCTGTGCCCCTGCAACAGCAACTTGGCGATGTAGCGCTGCGTTTCGGTCAACTGGCCCTGCAGGATCTCGACGAACGCATCTTCCAGCACCACGCTCTCGGCTGGCGCATCGCGCAGGCAATCCGCGTACTTCAGCCGACAATGCTGCCCGAGTACCGAGGCCAGCACAGGCGCCATGGCGGCCAGCATCTGCATGTCGTCTTCGCCGAAGCTGCCACTGCTGAGGTTGCGCATCAGCGAGTAGACGACAGCCACCTGGGGGCGCAGTGCGATGATGAACCCCACCTCCTCCACCGAGGTGCCGTAGTCGGACGACACGCACGGGTGGATGTCCTTGGAGATGGAAAAGCCCGAAGAGAAGAAGCTGTCGGGTGCCAGCTCACTCATGCGCCACAGCCCGGGCGGGTGTTCGTTGACGCAGGCGACATAAAACGGGTCGAGCAGGTAGCCGCCGCGCACGTAGGCATTCAAGGTGCGCTCCGACACCGAGTCGTTGTAGCCGTTATGCACCAGCACGGCCTTCTGGTTGAACTGGAACAGGTAGCCACAGCTCATCTCAAAGGCCAGTTTCTCTCGCAGCAGCGCATCGATGGCGGGCCCCAAGTGTTCCGTGCCTATCGCGTCGATAACGGCCGCCAGCCTGTTCGCTTCTTCCAATGTCATCGTTCCCCCCTGCTCTTGTGCACTGAAGCACCCAGAACTTACCGCCCTGCGCCGCAAAAAGCACAAAATCCGGGGCGCCCTGGGCGCTCCGGATCATGTCGACGACGCTTTTCGATCAGGACGCTTCAGCCGCCACCTTGAAGGCGCTGGCGGCCTCATCCTGGCGCCCCATCTCAAGTGCCTTGGGTACGGCGAGCCAACTGGCCAGCAACATGGCGACCAGGCCACCGCTGAGTTTGCCGATCATCAGCGGCAGGATCAACGAGGGCTGGAAGTTGGCAGAGAACGCCATGTGGTCGCCGAACGTGAAGGCGGCGCACACCGAAAAAGCGATCACCAAAACCTTGTCCTTGGGCGGCATTTCGCTGACCAGCCTGAACATTGCCAGGATGTTGGCCGATGCGGCCAGTACACCGGCTGCACCAACACCCGACATGCCGAACCGCGAGGCGACCCGCTCGATGGGCTTGGCCAGAAAGCGCTTGAGCAGGTGCACCATCGGGAATGCCCCACACAGCATCAGGCCGACGTATCCCGCAATTTCCAGTGCGCGGAACTGGTCGTCGGCATCGGCGATGATAGGGGCGAAGCCCCAGCCACCGAATACGCTGCTGAAGAAGCCGGTGAAGTACTGGACGATGGAGGCCACCAGCACCAACACCACCGTGATGTACATGAACTGCCCAAGTTTGAGGAACAGGTAGACCATCAGCGTCGGGAAGTAGCGAAGTGCAGCAGCCAGCGCGATGCAGAACAGAATCAACGGCATCAGGTTACGCACCAGCATCGGCCAGGTGAAGTGCAGTGCCTGAGTGGCCACGCCAGTGGTGGCGATGTCCGGGCGGACCTCCAGGCCGAGCATTTGAATGGTCATGGCAATCACCATGATGCTGACCGGAATGGTCAACAAGCCAGCCATGATGCCTAAGGCCATGTACTTGTGGTCGACCTTGCGCAGCATCGCCAGCCCAACCGGGATCACGAAGATGATCGTCGAACCAGACTGGAAGCCAGTGATCAAGCCGAGGATCCAGCCCTCGGGGCTTTGCGCCAGGGCCTTGGCAAGCTGGTAGCCGCCCATGTCGGAGGCGATGAAGATGGGCCCGGCAATCCCCGGGTCGGCGCCTAACGCCAGGAACAGCGGCGCGATCAACTGGCTGATGCCTGCGGAAATATAAGGGATCGCCGCCATGATGCCGGCCACGGGGATGAAGATGGGGCCAATGCTGTGCAGGCCGGCAATGAATTCCTGGCCCAATTCGCCTTCCGGGTTGTAGATGGATGCCACGGCACCCAGTACCGCGCACACCATGATGACGTAGATGACATAGGTGCCGATGCTTTCCATTTGCCGCCTCATTCTTGTAAGAGTTGTTGGGTTGGCAGGACTGAATGTCGCGGGGGGCGTAATTGTTTTTATCGCGCATGCAAGGTGCGCCCCGTCGAGGGTTAAGCTATTCGGCAGGCAGTTGGCTGTCCATATACCGAGAGGTATAGGCAGTTCACAGAATGTGGGGCAACCCTGCTACTCCACACGGGTCATCAACACAGGAACAACGCATGATTCACGGCAAATCGCTAGACGCTTGGTACGCCTCTCACCCGCGGGTCGAGGACCTGGTCACGCTGCGCGAAACCTGCTGGTTCAACCCAGGCATCGTGCCCACCGCACAAGCCCTGGGCGACGTCGGCCTCACTGCCACCGACGTCAGCGCAGCCAGTGCCCGGCTGCAGCGGTTTGCACCGTACCTGGCCGAGGTGTTCCCCGACACCGCCGCGTCTGGCGGTATCATCGAGTCGCCGATCCGCCCGCTGCCTGCCCTGCAGCACACCCTGCTGCAAGAGGCTGGCCTTGCCCAAGGCGGTGCGCTCTGGCTCAAGGCCGACAGCGAGCTGCCGATTTCCGGCTCGATCAAGGCCCGCGGCGGCATCCACGAAGTGCTCAAGCATGCCGAAGACCTGGCGCTGGCGGCCGGCCTGATCACCCTGGACAGCGATTACCGAGTATTGGCCAGGGATGACGCCCGGCAGTTTTTCAGCCAGTACAAGGTAGCGGTCGGCTCGACCGGCAACCTCGGGCTGTCGATCGGCATCATGAGCGCGCGGCTGGGTTTCCAGGCCACGGTGCACATGTCGTCGGATGCGCGGCAGTGGAAAAAGGACAAACTGCGCGCCAACGGCGTGAGCGTGATCGAGTACCCCTCCGACTACAGCGTTGCGGTGGAACAAGGCCGCCAGCAAGCAGCAGCGGACCCTACTTGCTACTTCGTCGATGATGAAAACTCGCCTCACCTGTTCCTCGGTTATGCCGTGGCTGCCGAACGCTTGCAGGGCCAGTTCAAGGCCGCCGGCATCAAGGTCGATGCCGAGCACCCGCTGTTCGTCTACCTGCCCTGCGGCGTGGGTGGCGGGCCTGGCGTGGTGGCGTTCGGCTTGAAGCTGCTGTTTGGTGATCACGTGCACTGCGTCTTCGCCGAACCCACCCATTCGCCCTGCATGTTCCTTGGCGTGTACACCGGGCTGCATGACGAAACCAGCGTGCAGGACTTCGGCATCGACAACGTCACCGCAGCCGATGGCCTGGCGGTAGGCCGCCCTTCCGGCTTTGTTGGCAAGGCCATGCAGCGCCTGCTCGACGGCTACTACACGGTCACGGACGAGCGGCTGTACCAATTGCTGGTGCTGGCCCATGACCTGGAGCAGGTGCGCCTCGAGCCCTCGGCGCTGGCCGGCATGCCTGGCATGGTGCAGGTACTGCAAGCAACGCAGTACCTGGCGCGCATGGGGCTGACGGCGCAGCGCATGGCCAACGCGACCCACTTGGTGTGGGGCACCGGTGGCAGCATGGTGCCGGATGACGAATATGCCGCCTACCTGGCCAAGGGGCGTTAGGCCTTGCGCCGACGATAAGCCACAAGCAGAAAGACAAACCACAACGGCATCACGCACAGGGCCATCCGCGTATCCGGCTCAAGGGCCAGAAGCACCAGCACGAAGCCGAGAAAGCCCAGCGAGGTGACGGCCATCGGCACGCCACCCGGCAGCTTGAACTTCGACGCCTGGTGCGCGGCCGGGTTGTGCTTGCGGTAGGCGATGTACGCGGCGAGGATCATCGACCAGGTGAAGATCACCAGAATCGCCGAGATGGTCGAAATCAGCGTGAACACCGTCATCACCTCGGGGATGATGAACAGCAGGGCCAACCCGGCCAGCATGCACATCGCCGAAAACAGCAAACTGTGCACCGGCACGCTGAGGGCCGAAAGCCTGGCAAAGATGGCGGGTGCATTACCCCGCTCGGCCAGGCCAAACAGCATTCGGCAGCCAGAATAGACGCCGCTGTTGGCAGAGGATGCCGCCGACGTCAGCACCACGAAGTTGAGCATGCCGGCAGCGGCGGGAAAGCCGGCCAACAGGAACAGCTCGACGAAGGGGCTGCGGTTGGCCGGCACTTCTGCCCACGAGACCACGCTGATGATGCACACCAGCGCCAGGATGTAGAACAGCAGGATGCGTAAAGGAATGGTGTTGATGGCCTTGGGCAGCGAACGGTGCGGGTTCTTTGCCTCGGCGGCGGTGGTACCGATCAGCTCGGTGCCAGCGAAGGAAAACACGGCAATCTGGAAGCCTGCGAAAAACCCACTGATGCCATGGGGCAGCACCGCGCCGGGCGCCACCACGTTGGACAGCGAGGCCACCACGCCGTTGGGTGATACATAGGCGGTGGCGATCATCACCGCTGCGGTGATGATCAGCGTGACGATGGCCACGATCTTGATGATCCCGAACCAGAACTCCACTTCGCCGAAGATTCGCACCGCCAACATGTTCAGCCCAAGCAGCACGAACAGGGTGAAGAACGCCGGTATCCACGCGGGCACATCCGCATACCAGTACTGGAAGAACCCCGCCACGACCACCACGTCGCCGACCACCGCCACGCTCCAGCTCAGCCAGTAGGACCAGCTCAGCACGAAGCCGGCGCGCGGGCCCAGGTAGTGGGCGACGATGTCGGCGAACGATTTGAAACGCAGGTCAGAAAGCAGCAGCTCGCCCATGGCACGCATGACGAAGAACACGAAAAAACCGAGGATCGCGTAGACCAGCAGAATGGAGGTACCGGACAGCGCGATGACCTTGCCCGAGCCCATGAACAAGCCGGTGCCGATGGCGCCACCAATGGAGATCAGCTGGATATGGCGGTTTTCCAGCGTGCGTTTGAGGTGCCCGTCTTGGGCTGAGTCTGTAGGTTTGCTTTGATCAAGGCTTGCGGACATGTCTTGCATGAGCGACCTCTTTTTATTGTGGGTATCAGGGCTTTCGAACAAGGCCCGCGCAGGGCCTTGCCACGGTGTGCTATCGAACCGCGCCTTCGAACCCTTGCAACGTGTTCACGGCATTGATGCCGATTTCATCGACCATGTAGCCGCCCTCCATCACGAACAGCGTCGGGATGCCTACGCGTGCGATCTCCGCGCCCAGGCGCAGGAAGTCTTCGCTGGTGAGCTTGAAGTGGCTGATCGGGTCGTCCTCGAAGGTATCGACGCCAAGCGACACGACAAGAAAGTCCGGCTGGTGCGCGACAACGCGCTTGAGCGCGTCCTGCAACGCCAGCCGGTACTGCGCCCAGAGGGTGCCTTTGCCCAGCGGGTAGTTGGCATTGAAGCCCTCCCCGGCCCCCGCGCCCTGTTCGTGGGCATAGCCGGAGAAGTACGGGTAGGACACATGCGGATCACCGTGGATCGAGGCGAAAAACACATCGGGGCGGTCATAGAAAATGTTCTGCGTGCCGTTGCCGTGGTGGAAATCCACGTCCAGCACGGCCACGCGCCGTGCACCCTGGCTCAGGCAGCGTTCGGCGGCAATGGCGGCATTGTTGAGGTAGCAATAGCCGCCCATGTATTCGCGGGCCGCATGGTGCCCAGGGGGGCGGCACAGGGCGAAGGCACTGGGCGCGCCATCGATTACACGCTGCATGCCGGTCAGTGCCACGTTGGCACTGCTGCGCACAGCTTCCCAGGTGCCGCCGGTAATCGGCGCGCCGGCGTCCATGGCGTAGAAGCCCAGTTTGCCATCGATGAAGCCCGGCTCCCGGTCGATGGCCAGGTCGCGCACCGGCCATACCAGCGGCAGCGCATCATGGGTCTTGCCGGTGGCGGTCCATTCTGCCCAGGCACTTTCCAGAAAGCTCACATAGCGCTCGCTGTGCGCCGCGACATAGCAGGCACGGTCAAACGATTGCTCGGCGATGACATCGCCAAGGCCGGTGGACTGCACACGCGCCAGCACGGTATCGGCACGCTGAGGGTTCTCGAATGACGGCGTGATGGCCCCGTCCTTGAGCTCGGAGCCATGGTGCAAGCGGTGTTTGTTACTAAAGACTGTCAGCACGCGAATGTCCTTTTTCAAGGTGGTATCGGATAACCAATTTTCGCGACAGACCGCTGAAAATGCTTTGCTTTATGCTCAGCCAAACCGGATGCTTGAGCGAAACATTCACCCGGTAGCCCCATAATGAGCAAAGCCTTTGCTTACGAAGAACTGGACGAAGTAGACCGCGAACTGCTGCGCCTGCTGCAGGAGGACGGCACCTTGTCCAGCGCCGCCTTGGGCGAGCGCCTGTCGATGACCGTGACGCCCTGCTGGCGTAGGCGCAAACGCCTGGAGGAGCTGGGCCTGATCAAGGACTACCAGGCCAACCTGGACCGCAAGAAACTGGGTTATGACGTCATGGCCTTCGCCCAGGTGCGCTTCGGCAACCATTCGGCCGAAGCACCTGACGACTTCGAGCAGGTGATTCTGAAATTGCCGCAGGTATTGTCCTGCCACAAGGTCACGGGTGAGGCTGATTACGTGCTGACGGTGCTGGCGACCGACCTGGAAAGCTATGGCCGTTTCGTCGAAGACGTGTTGCGGCGGCAACCTGGCATAGCGTCGATCCAGTCGAGCCTGGCCCTGCGGGAAATCAAGGCGGTTAGCCGGATACCGGTGAGGTAGGCGTTGGGTGCCTGACTTGGTTTTTGGGGCGTTTATGAGATCGGGCGCCGCACGCGCGGCGCTTCGCAGCACAAGGCTGCTCCTACATTTTTTCGGGCCAATTATTCCTGAGGCGGTCGCGCGCGCTGGTACAGGCGTTGCGAAACAACTGTAGGAGCAGCCTTGTGCTGCGAAGCGCCGCGCGTGCGGCGCTCGATCGCATAGGCGCCACAACACGAAAGCCCGGCTACCCTGGCAACCTATACCGCTCGGCAAAATACTGCCGGAAGAAATCCACTGCCACCCGCACCTTGGCCGAACTCGCCAGCGGCGAGGTATACACGGCCCAGATATCCGCCGGCTGGTGATAGTCACTCAACACCTGCACCAGGCGCCCATCCAGCAGGCTGTCGTGCACATCCCACCAGGACCGCAACAATATTCCGCGCCCATCCAGGCACCACTGGTGCGCCACCTCGCCATGGTTGCTGGACAATCCCCCCGTCACCCGCACGCTTTCTTGGCCCTCAGGGCCTTCGAGCTGCCAGATACCAAACGGGTGGTCGCGCTCCTTGATCACCAGGCAGTCATGGCTGCCCAGGTCGGCCAGCACTTTCGGTGTGCCTTGCCGCGCCAGGTACGCAGGTGAAGCACAGAGCACCCGACGGTTCTTGGCCAGCAGCTTGGCGATCAGGTTGGGCGCAATGGTATTGCCCACGCGGATGTCCAGGTCGACCCCCTCCTCGATCAGGTCCACCAGGCGGTCATGCACGTCCAGCCGAATATCCAGACGCGGGTAGCGCTCGGCCAGTTCCGACAAGGCTGGGGCCACGAACCTGCGCCCCAGGCCCAAGCTGCTGGCGATGCGCAGTTGCCCTGCCGGTTCGCGGTGCTGGGCACTGATGTCATCGCCCATGCGCTGCACCGCATCGAAAATCTGCAGCGCCCACTGGTACACCCGCTCACCCTCTTCGCTGATCGTCACCCGCCGCGTGGTGCGGTGCAGCAAACGCACCTCCAGGTTTTGCTCGAGCACGCGAATGCGTTTGCTGATGTACGCCGCCGACATGCCCAGTTCGTCGGCCACGGCGGCAAAGCTGGCGCGCTTGGCCACCTGCAGAAAGATATTGAGGTCATCGAGGTTGGGCAGATTATTCACGCTTCGTGTTCCAAGAATCCATGAAAGGCTGGATTATCTCCGATTGAAGGCCTTATAGCATGGCTCGCACCTGTTCCCTAGCCAACGAGTGCGCCCCATGACCAAGACATTCAGAATCGCAGCCATCCCCGGTGACGGCATCGGCACCGAAGTGCTCCCCGAAGGCATTCGCGTGGTCGAGGCTGCCGCTCGCAAGCACGGCCTGGCCATCAGCTTCGAGTTCTTCGAGTGGGCCAGCTGCGATTACTACCTGGCCCACGGCAAGATGATGCCGGACGACTGGTTCGAGCAGCTCAAAGGCTTCGACGCCCTGTACTTCGGCGCAGTCGGCTGGCCCGACAAGGTCCCGGACCACATCTCGCTGTGGGGCTCGCTGCTCAAGTTCCGCCGCGACTTCGACCAGTACGTGAACATTCGCCCGGTGCGCCTGTTCCCGGGCGTGCCGTGCCCGCTGGCCGGCCGCGCACCCGGCGACATCGACTTCGTGGTGATCCGCGAGAACACCGAAGGCGAGTACTCGTCCCTGGGCGGGCGCATGTTCGAAGGCACCGAAAACGAGATTGTGCTGCAAGAATCGGTGTTCACCCGCCGTGGGGTCGACCGCATCCTCAAATACGCCTTCGACGTGGCACAAACCCGCGCGCGCAAACACGTCACCTCGGCCACCAAGTCCAACGGCATGGCCGTGAGCATGCCGTACTGGGACGAACGCACCGCAGCCATGGCTGCCAATTATCCGGAAATCAGCTGGGACAAGCAGCACATTGATATCCTCTGCGCCCGCTTCGTGCTGCAACCGGACCGCTTCGACGTGGTCGTGGCCTCTAACCTGTTCGGCGACATCCTTTCCGACCTCGGCCCGGCCTGCGCAGGCACCATCGGCATCGCCCCTTCGGCCAACCTCAACCCCGAACGCAAGTTCCCGTCCCTGTTCGAACCGGTACACGGCTCGGCGCCGGACATCTTCGGCAAGAACATCGCCAACCCGATCGCGATGATCTGGTCCGGAGCGCTGATGCTCGAATTCCTCGGCAACGACGGTGCCGACCCGCGCTACCGCGCCGCTCACGATGATATCCTCAAGGCCACCGAGCAGGTCATCGCCGCAGGCAACACCACCCGCGACATGGGCGGCCACAAGTCCACCCAGGAAGTCGGCCGGGCTATCACTGCCCTGATCGAGGCCTGACGCCCAGGGCCGCGCCTACAACGCCTGGGTGTGCTCGACGGCACCCTGGCGCAACCAGTCGATAAACCGCGCAAACAGCTCCGACTGTGAATTGATCTCAAGCTTCAGGTACAAATTCTTGCGGTGCATGCGCACGGTCTCCGGCGAGATCCCCAACTCCACCGCCGTGGACTTCACCGAGTGCCCGCGCAAGATCATGTGCGCCACTTCACGCTCACGATCCGTAAGCACCTGGCAGCCAAAACTCTCGAACGCTGCCTGTACACTGCCCTGTTCAGCCAAGGCCGTGGCAGGTTCAAGGTTGTAGCGGGCATAACGCACCAGCAGCTCGCGCACCATTGGCTCGACCGCCCGCAACAGGTCGATCTGCCCGCTGCTCAAACGCGTGCCACTGCACCCCTGAAACAAGCTGAACGAAAGCTTGCGGCCCTCGCTGAGGTCGACGATGTAGTAACTGTCTTCACTGCAGCCGGTGCCCAGGTAGTAGGCCTTGTAGTAGTCGCTGTCGAAGAAGTTGTCCGGGGCGATTTCCTGCAAGTGATAGAACCCTTCGGCCAAGCCACTCTGCACGGCCAGGCAAAAGGGGTCGAGCAGGTAGCCCGCGCTGAAATAACGCTCGAGCACCGCATCACGATGCACCTCGGGGATGCCCTGCTTGTACAGCAGGCGCGGTGCACGCCCCTGGCATTCGAGGCTGATCATCATCGACTCGACCTGCACCAGTTGGCTGATCGCAGCCGCCACGTAGCTCAGGGCATCGGCTGATTCACAGTGGGCGAGCGCACGCTGCAGCGCTGCATGCCAGTGCTGCAGCGCCCCCAGCGAGAGGGTGAGCGGAGTGTCGGAAGTGGCCTGGGTCATGCCCGGCAGTCTAGCCTGCCAGGCCCGCCCACGCACAGCCCTTTGCGCCAGGCTCATCGCCCTTGGTACAGCCCTTGCGCGGTCAGTTCGCGCGCCGTTTCGATGATGCACTGGCGCAGGGTTTCGACGATCTCGTCGACTTGCGCATGCGTGATGATCAACGGCGGCGACATCACGTTCAGGTGCATGATCGGCCGCACCAGCAGCCCCTTGGCCTGGGCTTTGCTGTGGATGCGCTCACCGATGTTGACCGCATCAGGGAACAGCGCCTTGCTGGCTTTGTCCGCAACGAACTCGACACAGGCCATCAGTTTCAGGCAACGCACATCCCCCACCAAAGGCAGATCGCGCAAGGTTTGCAGCCGTTGCTCCAGGTAGCTGCCCACGTCCTTGACGTGCGCCAGCAGCTGCTCGCGTTCGATGATTTCGATGTTCTTCAATGCCGCCGTGCAGCACACCGGGTGCCCGCTGTAAGTGAACCCATGGGTGAAGCAGCGGCCCTTGCCCGGCTCGGCGATCACCTGCCAGATCCGCTCGGAGAAGATGCACGCGCCCAGCGGCAAGTAGGCCGAGGTCAGGCCCTTGGCGGTGGTGATGATGTCTGGCGTGACGCCGAACAGTTCCTCGCTGGCGAAGAAGGTGCCCAGTCGGCCGAACGAGGTCACCACCTCGTCGGCGACGAACAGGATGTCGTAGGTCTGGCACACCTGCCACATACGCTCGAAGTAGCCCTTGGGCGGGATGATCACCCCGCCCGAGCCCATGATCGGCTCGGCGAAGAACGCCGCCACATTGTCGGCGCCCAGGGAGAGGATCTTGTCCTCGAACTCGGCCACCAGGAAGTCGAGGAACTCGGCCTCGTCCATGTCGTCCGGGGCACGGTACGGGTTGGGGTTGGAGACATGGTGGATCAAGTCATGGGCGTAGTCGAACTCTGGCACGCGGTCGGCAGCCTTGTTGCCAATCGCCATGGTCAGGGTGGTGGAGCCGTGATAGGCGTTGTAGCGCGCGATGACGTGCTTCTTGTGCGGCTTGCCCCGGCAGTTCTGGTAGTACTGAATCAGCCGGTAGGCGGTATCGACGGCGGTAGAGCCACCGGTGGTGAGAAATACGTGGTCGAGGTCACCTGGCGCCAGTTGCGCGAGCTTCCGGCACAGCGCGATAGCGACGTCATTGGCCATGTCGGAGAACGGGTTGGAGTAGGCCAGCTTGCGCACCTGGTCGGCAATGGCCAGGGCCATCTCTTCACGGCCCAGGCCGATGTTGGTGCACCACATGCCGCCGACCGCATCGAGAAAACGGTTGCCGTGGGTGTCTCGGATGTAGGCGCCCTCACCTTCGACGATGTTCAGCGCACCTTGCTCGCGGTGCTCGTCGAACACATGGTAGCCGTGCATGTAGTGGGCCTTGTCGGCGTCCACCAGTGGGTCGTGGGCAATGGCGAATGCTTTGCTGGGTGTGGCCATGGGCAGCTCCTTGGCGGGAATCGGTTGGCAGTGTTCAGAAACCGGTCTTGACCGTGCTCCAGACCCGGGTGATGGCGCGCATGTCCTTGGGGCTCTGGGTCTTCTGGGCGAACAGGCGTTGGCGGGTCTGGGCATCGGGGTAGATCGCCGGGTCTTGGCGGATGTCGGCGTGCACCAGCGCCGTGGCAGCGGCATTGCTGTTGGCGTAGTGGATGAAGTCGGTGACCTTGGCCATGGTCTGCGGCTGCAGCAGAAACTCGATGAAGCGGTGAGCATTGGCCGCGTGCGGCGCGTCTTTGGGGATGTAGAGGTTGTCGAACCAGATCAGCGAGCCTTCCTTGGGGATGAAGAACGCCAGCTTGATGGCCTTTTTCGCTTCTATGGCACGGGCCTGGGCGGTGGCGTAGTCACCTGACCAGGTCAGGGCCAGGCAGACATCGCCGTTGGGCAGGCTGGTGAGGTAGTTGACCGAGTCGAACTTGCGAATGTACGGGCGAATGCCCATCAGCAGCTGCTCGGCAGCCTTGAGGTCGGCGGGCGCTGCGCTGCGGGGGTCCTTGCCCAGGTACTGCAGGGCCAGCGGGATCACCTCGGTCGGCGCGTCCATCAGGGTGACACCGCAGTCGGCGAAGCGCGAAACGATCTTGGGGTCGAACAGCATGGCCAGCGAGCCGATCGGTGCATCGGGCATGCGCGCGGTGATCTTGTCGACGTTGTAAGTGATCCCGGAGCTGCCCCAGGTATAGGGTGCCGAGTACTTGAGGCCGGGGTCGTAACCTTGCAGGTTGCTCACCACCTGCTCGTCCAGGTTATGCCAGCTGGGCAGTTGCTGCTTGTCCAGCGGCTGGAACACGCCGGCTTGGATCAACGGGGGTACCAGGGAGGCGTTGAGCATTACCAGGTCGTAGCCGGAGCGGCCGGTGAGCAATTTGGTCTGGACGGTTTCGTAGCCATCGAAGGTGTCGTAGATGACCTTGATGCCGGTGGCCTTCTCGAAGTCGGCCAAGGTGGTTTCGCCGATGTAGTCGGTCCAGTTGTACAGCCTTAACGTGTTACCGCTGTCCCCCTCTACCGCCAGTGCCTGCGTCGCGGTCGACGCCAGCAACAGGCTGCCAATCACCTTCAGTGCCTTGCGCATAGCAACTCCATCGTGTGACTGCTCCGGAACGAGCCGATGGGTTCACTATCGGGGGATTTGCTTGAGGGCAACATACCCCGAATGTGTGGGTGGTCGTTTTTGGGCAGATACTCATTGGTAGGTACTCATAGCCCTATCGCCGGCAAGCCGGCTCCCACAGGTATCGCACACAATTCAGAGTCGGTGCGGTAAGTGTGGGAGCCGGCTTGCCGGCGATAGGGCCGGATCAATCGACTCAAACTCGGGTTGATTCACGCCAGCGGGTACAACGCCTCATCGAACTGCGCCAACCGCGGGAACACCAGCGGGTGATCATCCGCCAACTGCTCCAGACGCTGCTGGTACTGCTGCAGAAAACCCTGCCGCGCTTCGTCGCTGATATACGGCACATGCCAAGCCACAAACGGCGGCAGCACGTCGAAGCCAACGTACGCCAGCGTCCCCCGCAGAATCGGCCGCAACATGTCCTCGAGCGGCCCATGGATAGCCCCTTCGCCAAACATGTGCTCACGCCCGCCAAGGGTCACCGTCACCAGTGCCTTCTTGCCGGCCAGCCCACCCTGGTCGTAGAAGCGCTTGCCGCCATAACAGACACCCGACACCAGCACCCGGTCGATCCAGCCCTTGAGCATGGCCGGCGCCGAGAACCAGAAGACTGGGAAGTTCAACACCAGCAAATCGGCCCATAACAGCTTGTCCAGCTCTTGCTGGATATCTGCGGCAATGGCGCCGCTCTTCACCCCCAGGCGCTGCTCCAGCGCATACACCAGGTACTCGGGGTTCTCTCGCGTGGCGAAATCGTCCGCACTGGCCACCGGGTTCCAGCCCATGGCATACAGGTCGCTGACCTTGACCGCGTGGCCCTGGGCGCGAAAGGTAGCCACCGCCTGGTCACGCAGGGCGGCGGTGAAGGATTGCGGCTCGGGGTGAGCATGGACGATCAGGACATTCACGACAGTTCTCCTTGCATCAGTTCACCCGCACACCGGGCAATGCGCTGGCACGCCTCGGCCAAGGCTTCGGCGCCTACCACCAACCCCAGGCGAATATGCCCGGCGGCGCTCGGGCCAAAGGCTTCTCCCGCCAATACCGACACACCTTCGCGGTCCAGCAGGCGGTCAGCGAAGGCCTGGGCACTGAGGCCGGTTTCGCGGATATCGACCATCACGAACATGCCACCGTCGGGTTTGAGCGCCTTGACGCCCGGGCAACCGGCCAGCTGTTCGCACACCAGGTCCCGGCGCTGGCGATAGGCGTCGCGCATCGCCTCAAGGGCGGGCAAGGGCTGATTCAAGGCCACCACGGCGGCGTCCTGGATAAAGTCCGGCGAGCCATAGAGCATGCACAGCGCCAGGTTCTCCAGGTGCGTGGCCAGCTCAGGCGAGCCCACCACCCAGCCCACCCGCCAGCCGGTCATGGCATGGGATTTAGACAGGCTGTTGAGGGTTGCGGTGCGCTCGGCCATGCCGGGCAGGCTGCCCGGGCTGACATGCTCGCCTTCGTACAACAGTTCGCTGTACACCTCGTCGGAGATCAGCCACAGGTCGTGGGCGACGCACAGCTCGGCCAACGCCTCCCAGGTCGAGCGCGGCAAGCTCGCGCCCGAGGGGTTGTGCGGGCTGTTCAAGGCCAGGGCGCGGGTGCGGGGGGTGATGCGCGCGGCCACGTCCTGCGGGCACACCCGAAAACCGTTCTCCGGCTTGACCGGCACCGGCACCACCGTGGCACCACAGGCACCGAACACCGCCTCGTAAGTGACGTACATCGGCTCGGCGACGATCACTTCATCACTCGGGTCGAGCACACACTGGGCCACGCAGAACAAAGCGCACTGGGCGCCCGCCAGTACCGTGACCTGGTCAGCACTGACGGGCTGGCCGCTGCGCTGCCGGTGGCGATCGGCAATGGCCTGGCGCAGCGCGAGTTTGCCGCGTACATCGGCGTAATGGGTGTGGCCGGCACGCAGGCTGTCGATGGCCGCTTCAACGATGGGGGCCGGGGTGTCGAAGTCCGGGTCGCCCACCGACAGCAGCAGAACGTCCTTGCCCTCGGCCTGCATCGCCAGGGCGCGGTAGTGGATGTCCCAGGCGGCAGCACCGTCACCGGCGATGCGTTGGGTCAGCTTGGCATAGCGCATGGCAGTCTCCCTTCAAATGCGGTCAATCGACGAGAATCTTGGGGTTCGAGCTGCCCCACACGGTGTAGAGGTCGGCCAGTAAAGCGCCGTTGATTTCCTCCATCTCGCCCTGGGTAATCTCGCCACCGGCCTGTTTGCCGAACAGCACCACTTCGTTGCCGTTCTTGACGTCGGGGAAGTCGGTGACATCCACCATCAAGGTGTTCATCGATACCTTGCCCACCACCGGCACGCGGTGGCCGTTGATCAGCACATGGCCCTTGTTGGTGAACACCCGGCGGTAGCCGTCGGAATAGCCGACGGTGATATTGGCCAGGCGCGAGTCGCGCGCCAGGGTGAAGGTGCGGTCATAGCCGACAGTGTTGCCAGCCGGGTAGCTGTGCACCGCCGCCACTCGCGACTTGAACTGCATGGCACGCTTGTACTCGGTACGCTCGGGCACGGTGTCGCCGAACAGCGCACCGCCGGTGCGGACCATGTCCAGGCGTGCTTCCGGTACCTCCAGGGTGGCGAACGAGTTGGCGGCGTGCAGGGTCAGTTGGCGGCGGTCGAGCTTGGCATGTTTGATCAACCAGTCGGCCTGCTCGTTGAACGCTGCCAAGCCCTTGCGCACGTCATCCTTGTCTTCAACGGCGAAGTGGGTCATCAACGCCACCAGCTTGAGGTGCTTCTGGTCGGTGATCTGCAGTGCCTCACCTCGCCCGCTCCAGCTGGCCATTTCCACGCCGTTACGGCTCATGCCGCTGGAGTTGAGCGCCAGGTGAATGCGCAAAGTCTTGCCATGGCGCTCGGCGATGGCATCGGCCTGGCGGGCGAACTCGGCGCTGCCGACCAGCTCTTCCATGTCGTATTGCAGGGCATCTTCCAGCTCGCTCAGGCTGGCCAGGCGTACCCGCACCAGTTGCCCAGTGAAGCCGCTGGCCCGCACCACGCGGGCTTCCTCGTTGCTGGCGACCGCCACGCAAGGCACGCCAAGGGCGATCACCGACGGCATCACCAGGCCAATACCGTGGCCGTAGGCGTCGGCCTTGAGCACGGCGCACAGCTTGGACTTGCCACCCAGCTCCGCTTGCAGGGTGCGAATGTTGTGTTGCAAGGCACTGGCACTGATCTCGACCCAGGCGTTGCTGTTTTGCACGGTCAGCGCGGTGCTGCCGTTGTCCATCGACAGCGGCGGCGCGGCATACAGCGGGGCTTGGCCGGTGATCAGCAGGGCCAGGGAGGCAGCGAGGAGCGTACGGCGAAATTGCATGGTGGTTTCTCTTGTTATGGACGATGCGCTGCGGTCAGCAGACGCAGGTATGTTTGAGTTCGATAAAGGTCACGCCTGGCGTGGCGAAGCCGTCGGCCAGGTCAGCCTGCAAGGCATCCAGGTCACGTGGCTGACGCACCGCGCAGCCAAACGCACGGGCCAGGCCGATGAAATCAGGGTTGCGCGGCAGTACGCCGACCGGCTCGATATCCAGGCCGAGCATATCGTCGCGGATCTGGCCAAGGGCGTCATTGTTCCACAGCAATACCACCAACGGCCGGTCCAGTTCCTCGACGGCGGTAGCCAGCTCCTGGGCGGTGTAGAGGAAGCCGCCGTCGCCCACCAGCACCAGGCCGGGGCGATGGTCAGTGGCGAGCATGCCGCCGATACCCGCCGGCAAGCCATAGCCGAGGGTGCCGTAACCGGTGGGGTGCAACCAACTGCGCGGCGCCCGGCTGGCAAAGGCGTAGTTGCCGGTGTAGGCCAGTTGGGTCATGTCGCTGCTGATGAAGGCGTTGTCTGGCAGCACCGCGTCGATGCGGTCGAGAATGGCCTGGTGGATGGCCTGCAACGGTGCGTGCCCGGTGCGAATGGCCTGGCGCAGGCCGGCCACCGCTTCGATGGCCTGGCAAGGGTCGCGCTCGACCTCGGGCAGGTGCGCCAGCAAACCGTCGAGGGTTTGTCGAGCATCGCCGTGCAAGGCCACTGCACACGGGTAAAAATCGTTGAACTTGCGTGGGTCGATGTCGACTCGCAGCAACTCACCCGTGAGCGGCAGGCGCTCGCGCCAGAAGTCGGTATCGGCCATTTCGGTACCCACCGCCAACACCACATCGGCTTCGCTGATCATCTGCCAGCCCGGCGCAACGCACAGGCTAGAACCCGCATTCAATGGCGCCTCAGGCGGCAGCAGGCCCTTGCCGGCGACGCTGGTGAACAGCGGCGCTGCCAAGCGAGTGCTCAACTGTTCGAGTTGCGCGGCAGCCTGCAGAGCACCACCGCCAGCGATGATCATTGGCCGTTTCGCTGCGGCCAGTTTCAGCGCGGCCTGCTCCAGCGTGCCCCGGTCGGGCTGGCCGCGCCCAGGGCGACGTACCACCGCGTCGCTCCAGTCGCGGGCAACCGGCGCGGCCAGCACGTCCAGCGGGACCGAGATGTGCACCGGGCGCGGGCGTTCGCTGTCGAACACTGCCCAGGCACGGGCAATCAGCTCGGGCAGGTCTTCAGCGCTCAGTGCCACGGCGGAGAACGCCGTGATCGGCGCGGTCATGGCGCGCTGGTCCTGGGTTTCGTGCAGGCAGCCCCAACCTTTGCCCAGGCTGGCGGTGTGGTTGACGCTGGATATCACCAGCAACGGGATCGAGTCGGCATAGGCCTGGCCGATGGCAGTGGCGGCATTGGTCACGCCTGGGCCGGTGATGACAAAACACACGCCCGGCCTGCCGCTGACCCGGGCGTAACCATCGGCCATGAAGCCCGCGCCCTGCTCATGCCGCGTCAGCACATGGCGGATGCCACTGCCGGGCAAGCCGCGGTACAGCTCCAGGGTATGCACCCCTGGGATGCCGAACACGGTATCCACCCCATAGTTGGCCAGCAGCCGTACCAGCGCCTGGCCGGCGGTCATCGAGTGCTCATTCATGCTGATCTCCTTGCGGCTGGCCGAGGCGGATCAGCGCATCGACCGCGGTGGTGCCGTGGGCACCGACCATCAATGGGTTCACATCCAGTTCCAGCAGCTGCCCGGCGTTTTCGCAGGCGTAGTCGGCCACCGCGCGGATCGCCGCCACCAGGGCATCCAGGTCGGCAGCCGGGCGCCCCCGAAAACCCTGCAGCAGGCTGGCGCTGCGCAGGCCAAGCAGTGCGGCGCGAATGGCGCTGTCGGTGGTGGGCAGCAACAGGCTGACGCTGTCTTTAAGCAGCTCCACCAGCACACCGCCCGCCCCGATCACCAAGGCCAGGGCAAAGTCGTTTTCACGCTTGATGCCGACGATCAACTCGGCCAAGGGCGGCGGCGCCATGGGTTCGAGCAAGACCTGGTCGAACGCCACCCCCGGCGCATAGGCGTCGATGCGCTGGCGCATCTGCGCCAGGGCGGCCTGCAGCGCTGCGGCATCACGCAGGTTCAACGCCACCGCACCGGCTTCGGTCTTGTGCGGCAACTGCGCACTGACCGCCTTGAGCACCAGCGGGTAGCCAACGCGGTTGGCATCGTTTAGCGCGTGCTCCGGGGTACTCAGCACCCCGCCTGGCACCGGCAGGCCAAACGCACTCAGGGCCTGCTTGGACTGCCATTCGTCCAGCAGGCGGCTTTCACCTGCGAGGGGCCGTGGGCACAGCGGCACCTGCGCCGCCTCGCCCTGTTCCAGCAGCCGCTGGCGGTTGCGCTGATAGGCCACGATCCGCCCCCACGCTGCCAGGCCATCTTCCACGCCTTGCAGCGCGGCGATGCCATGGGCATGCAGGCGCTCACGGGCCGAGGCTGGCAACAGCTCGGGGAACGCCGAGGTGACGAAGCCGATCTTGCCGTGGCGCGCCAGGGCGTCGCAGTAAAGCGCCAGCAATAGGTCGCATTCCTTGCGCTCACCGGTGAACGCTGCGGGGTAGTCGAGCACCAGCATGGCGGCATCGGTGTCAGCGCCCAGGGTGCTGTCGAGCATCTGTTGCAGGGCCACTTCATCGCCCCAGATCGCTGTTGTGAAGTCCAGCGGATTGACCAGGTTGGCGTAGGCCGGAAGTACCTCGGCCAGTGCCCTCACCTGCCCTGGCGCCAGCGCGGGCAGGCGCAACTGGTTGCGCTCGGCGTAGTCGGCGATCAAGCCCGCATCGCCGCCCGAACAGGCCAGGGCGACCAGCCGGTCGCCGGCCGGCAAACGGCCACAGGCGGCAGCCTTGAGGGTCTCGACGAAGCTCACCGGGCCACTCACGCGGATCACACCCAGGCGCTGGAACAGGCTGTCGTACAGGGCATCGGAGCCTGACAGCGAACTGGTGTGGCTGAGCGCCAGTTCAGCGCCGATCTGCGACACGCCGGTTTTCAGGGCAATGATCGGGATGCCCTGTTGCAGTGCCTTGTAGGCGGCGCGGGCAAAGCCCGGCACGTTTTTCAGGCCCTCGAGGTGCAAGCCGATAGCAGTCACCCGTGGGTCGTCGAGCAGCACGTCCATCAACTCGGCCACGCCCAACTGCGCCTGGTTGCCGACCGATGCCATGTAGGCCACCGGCAGCGAGCGGTCGCTCATGGACAGGTTGTAGGCAAAATTGCCGCTCTGGGTCAGGATCGCCACGCCCTGCTCCACCTGCTTGCCGCCATGGGCCACCGGCCATAGGGCCGCGCCGTGCAAGTAGTCGAGCAGGCCATAGCAGTTGGGGCCAAGCAAAGCCATGCTGCCGGCGGCCTCAAGCAGGCGCTGCTGCAACAGGCGGCCTTGTTCACCGCTTTCGGCGAAGCCCGAGGCGTAGCAGATGGCGCCACCGGCACCGATGGCGGCCAGTTCCGCGACACACTGCAGGGTCAGTTCACGGTGGGTGGCGATGAACACCGCGTCTGGGGCGCATGGCAGGTCTGCCACCCGCGCCACGCAAGGGATGCCCTCCAGGCTCGCGTGTTGCGGGTTGACCAGCCACAGCGGGCCGGCAAAGCCGCCTTCGGCACAGCGCTTGAGGGCACGGGCCATGCTGCGCCCGCCCACGAAGGCCAGGTGCCGTGGGGCCAGCAGGCGCTTGAGGTTGTCACGATTGGAATGCGACATGCTGAGTCTCCAGGTCGATCAGCGCAGCAACGGGCGCAGCAGCTCACGGGAAATGATGTGCCGCTGGATTTCCGACGTGCCCTCCCAGATCCGCTCGATGCGGGCGTTGCGCCAGATGCGCTCGACCGGCCCCTCATCCATCAGGCCCATGCCGCCAAAAATCTGCACGGCTTCGTCAGCGACCTTGCCCAGCACTTCGCTGGCAAACAGCTTGGCCATGCCCGCCTCGCCATCGGTCATGCTGCCCTGGTCCATCTTCCAGGCGGTGTGCAGGGTGAGCAGTTCGGCGGCGCGGATCTGCGTGGCCATGTCCGCCAGCTTGAACGACACACCTTGGTAGCTGCCGATGGGCTGGCCAAATTGCTTGCGGTCGGCGGCCCACTGCAGCGATGCGTCCAATGCTCGCTGGGCCTGGCCGACGCAGTTGGCGGCGACCATCACCCGGCCAGCGGTAAGCCAGGCGTTGGCCACCTCCCAGCCTTTGCCGACTTCGCCCAGCACGTTGCTGGCTGGCACCCGGCAGTCGTCGAAGAACAGCTCGTAGGTGTGGTAGCCGCGGTTGCTCACGCACTTGGGCCCGCGGCGGATGGTCATGCCGGGGGTGTCCCGGTCGACCAGCAAGGCGGTGACCGCATTGCGTTTGCGCCCGTTGTGCTCGTAGGTGTCGGTCACCGCGAAGACGATGGCGAAGTCGGCATGCCCGGCGTGGCTGATGAAGTGTTTGCTGCCGTTGATCACGAAGTCATCGCCCTGGCGCACGGCGCGGGTCTTGATGGCGTTGGCGTCAGAGCCCGCGCCAGGCTCGGTAAGGGCGAAGCAATCGGTCTTTTCGCCCTGTACGCACGGCAGCAGGTAGTCGGTGATCTGCTGGTCCTTGCAGGCCATGAGAATCTTCGAAGGGCGCGCTACGAATACGTGCAGCGCCCAGGAAACCTTGGACAACTCGCGCTCGATCAGCGCTTGGGACAGGTAATCGAGGCCACCGCCGCCGACTTCTTCAGGCATGTTGAAGGCATAGAACCCGGCGGCGATGGCCTTGCCGCGGATCTGCGCAGCCAGTTCCGGCGACACCGCGTCGGCACGGTCTACCGCTTCTTCATGGGGCAGCAGTTCCTTGGCCACGAAGCTGCGTACCGCATCCACCAACATTTCTTGTTCTTGGGTCAGTTGGAAATTCATCTGCGAAGGTCCTGAAGAGGTAACGGGTTATTGGCCGACGAAGTGTGCTGGGCGCCGTTCTACCGAGGCCTTGAGCGCCTCGGCGCCGTCCTGGCTGCGCCCGCATAGCAAGCCGGCCTGGCGCTCGGCTTCGAGTTGCTCGGCCAGGGTGCGCTGGGCGCCTTCGCGGATCAGCCGCTTGGTCTGCGCGTAGGCGAAGGTCGGGCCGTTGGCCAGGCGGCCCGCCAGTTCAGCGGCCACCGCAGGTAATTGCTCGTCGGCGCAGACCTCGCTCACCAGCCCTGCCGCCAAGGCCCGTTCGGCGCCCCACAGTTCGTCGAGGAACAACAGGCGTTTGGCCTGCTCGCTGCCAATCAGCCGTGGCAGGTGCCAGCTGGCGCCGGCATCGGGGCTGTAGGCCATGCTGGTGTATCCGGCTTTGAAGCGTGCCGAGGCAGCAGCGATGCGCAGGTCACAGCACAGGCTCAGGTCCATGCCGCCGCCGACGGCGGTGCCGTTGATGGCGGCCAGGGTCGGTTTGTCGAGGCTGTGCAGGCGCAGCATCAGGGCGTGGGCGGTCTCGGTCCAGCCGTAGCTTTCCAGTGCCCCACGGGCCTCGGCCTCGGCCCACTCCGCCAGGTCGGCGCCGGCACAGAAGCTGCGCCCGCTGCCGGTCAGCACCACCACACGGACGGCGGGGTCGCTGTTGCAGGTGTCGAGCAGGGCATGCAGTTGCTTGAGGGTGGGAATGTCCAGTGCGTTGCGCTGCTCGGGGCGGTTGAGGGTGAGCCAGGCAACGCCGGCTTCGACCTTGCTCAACACTGACGATGACGGGGTGGTCATGGGAGGCCTCGCTGTTGTTATTGGGGTGGAGGACGTGATGAAGGTGATACTAAACGAGTGTTCAACAAGGCGGGATGGGTTGTTACAACTTTGCACAACTCGGATCAAAATCCTTGCGCTTCCCTTGTAGAGGCAGCCTTGTGCTGCGAAGAGGCCAGTGCAGGCTCAAAACAATGTCGATGCCTGCACCGGCCTCTTCGCAGCACAAGGCTGCCCCCAACAAGCGGATTCAAACTCCAGGCGCACTCGGCGCAAAGGCCCCTTGCCGCCGGCGGTTCACCGCGTAATACGCCGCATAGCACAGGGCAATGAAACCAAAGCCCCAGTACAACGACGGCCGCTGGGTCTCATCGATGGCCAGAAACACGAACAGCGAACAGCACAGGGTGATGCACAGCAGCGGCACCAAGGGGTACAGCGGCGCCTTGTACTTGAGGTCCTGCAGTTGCCCGCCATCACGCAGGTACGCCTTGCGGAACCGGTACTGCGCCAGGGCGATGACGATCCAGGTCACAGTGCCGGACATGCCGCTCACGGCCATCAACACCATGAACAAGGTGTCGGCAGCCACGAAGCTGGTCATCAGCGACACCAGGGCAAAGCACAGGGTGATGCTCAGGGCACGCAGTGGCACGCCGCGCTTGCTCAGCGGCGACAGGCTCTTGGGTGCCATGCCGCTCTTGGACATGGCCCAGAGGATGCGCGTGGAGGCATACAGCCCGGAGTTACCCACCGACAGGATGGCGGTGAGGATGACGAAGTTCATCAGGTCGGCCGCATAGGGAATGCCGACCATGTCGAACACCTGCACGAACGGGCTTTCCATCAACCCGGCCTGCTCGAACGGCACGATGGCCGACAGCACGGCAATCGCCAGCACATAGAAGATCAGCACGCGGAACACCACGTTGCGCACGGCCCGGGGGATGCTCTTTTCCGGGTGCTCGGTCTCACCGGCCGCCACGCCCATGATTTCGCAGCCCTGGAAGGCATACACCACGGTCATCATCACCGCGAACACCGCCGACAGGCCATGGGGGAACAGCGACTCGCCCACCAAGTTGTTCAGCATCGGAGCCGGCGCCCCGTTGTTCAGCGGGATGGCGCCGAAGATCACCAGCAGGCCGACCACGATAAAGCCGAGGATGGTCGCCACCTTGATCCCCGAGAACCAGTACTCCGCCTCGCCAAAGGCCCGTGTGGCCAGAGCATTGAGGCCGAACAGCACGACCACGAACAACGCCGACCAATACCAGATTGGCACCTCGGGGAACCAGCGGGTCATCAGCATGCCCGCAGCGGTGAACTCCAGGCCCACCGTGGTGGCCCAACTCATCCAGTACACCCAGCCAATCATGAAGCCCGTGGCTGGGCCGATGAACTTGGTGGCATGGGCCTGGAACGAACCGGAAACCGGCATCTGCACCGACAGCTCGCCCAGGCAGACCATCACCAGGTACATCAACAGCCCCGCCACCAGGTAGGCCAGGATCGCCCCCACCGGCCCGCCCTGATTGATGGTGACGCCCGAGCCCATGAATAGGCCGGTGCCGATCACGCCGCCCAGCGACAGCATGAAGATGTGCCGGCTTTTCAGCGCGCGGGTCAGCTGGATTTTGCCTTCGTGTGTGTCAGTCATGGTTCACCCCGCTGTAGCAGGGGGTGCAAAACGATCGTTCAAGGAGGGGCTGAGCGCTACGGCATGTCATTATTGTTATCTCCAATAAGCCTCATGGACCGCGTGCAACACGGTTGCCATCGATTATTGGAAACGGATGTAAGGTGCCGTTGTACGAACCGATCAAAGATGTAAAAAGTCGTAAGTTTTTTGTACGTCAGCTCTGGATCAACTGTTTCAGGGTGGTGCGGGCCTGTTCCAGCTCTGCCGCTAGTGGCTCGCTGAGCGCCAGCAGCGCCTGTTCATCTTGGCCTTGTGCGGCGTCTTCGAGGCGGCGCAACACGCCAGCCAGGCCAGCAAAGCCGAGGGAATCGCAACTGCCCGCCAGGCGGTGCGCCAAGTGCGACACTGCAGCGCAGTCGCGTGCCTGCAAGGCTTCGGCCAGCGCCGTGGCGTGCTGCTCGATCGATTGGCGCAGCACTGCCAGCAGCGCCTGCAGCTTCGGCTCGCCCAGCAAGCTGCGGTGGGTTTGCAGCAGTGACCAGTCCATGCCCGAGCCAGGTGCAGCCACCGGGGCAGGCGCAACCTCGGCCAGGGCCTGGCGCAGGTGCTCCAGCCGCAGCGGTTTGGCCAGCACCCCCTGCATGCCTGCGGCCAGGTAATCGGGGACTTGCGCCGGTTGCACCCCGGCAGTCAGCGCCAGGATCCGGCTGCCACGGTTTGGCCCTGGGGTGGCGCGGATGCGCCGGCACAACTCAACCCCGCTCAAGCCGGGCAAGTGCACATCCAGCAGGATCAGGTCGAAGCGCTGCTGGGCACAGGCTTGCAGGGCTTGCTCGGCATCCTCGGCAAAGCACACCTGGTGGCCATCGCGTACCAGCAACCCACCCGCCACCTCACGGTTCAACGCCACGTCCTCGACCACCAGGATACTCAGGCTGGCCGACGCCGAGCCTGCCGGCTCATGGGCAACGGCAGGCTGCCCACGCGCCATGTCTAGCTCGAACCAGAAGCAACTGCCCTGCCCCGGCACGCTGTTCAGGCCGATGCGGCCGCCAAGTTTTTCCACCAGGTGCTTGCAGATCGCCAAGCCCAGGCCAGTGCCACCATAGCGCCGGGCCACCGCTTCGCTGGCCTGCACGAAACGGTCAAAAATCTTCGCCTGCATGGCCGGTTCGATGCCAATGCCATTGTCACTGACCGATACGCGCAGGCGCTGCCCGTTCTGATCGCTGGCCAGCACCTGCACCCTGAGTTCGACCTGGCCGTGCGCGGTGAACTTGATGGCGTTGGCCAGCAGGTTGCTCAGTACCTGGCGCAGGTACTGCTCGGCGCCATGCTGATGCGCCGCCAGTTGCTCATCGACCTCCACGTGCAGGGTGTCGCCGCGTTCCAAGGCCATTGGTTCGAGCAATGCCAGCACCTCCGTGCACAACTGGCGCAGTGAGAAACCGAGCATTTCGGCCTGGCTCTCGCCCTCTTCGAGACGGGCAAAGCAAAGCACCTCGTTAAGAATGGCCAACAGCCCTTCGCCCGCCTTGTACAAAGCCTGTAGGCGTTGCCGGTCGAGCGCATCGAGCCTGGCGCCACGTAGCAGTTCGGCCATGCCGAGGATGCCATTGAGCGGCGTGCGCAGCTCATGGCTCATGGTCGCCAAAAAGCGTGACTTGGCCAGGTTGGCGGCTTCGGCCTCATCCTTGGCCCGGGCCAGGCTCGCGGTACGCCGCTCGACCATGGCCTGTAGCTCGTCACGCTTGTCCTGCAGGGCCACGCGGTCAAGCTCGCGGCGCTCGATGTCGCTGAGGATGGCTCGGCGCATGTCGTCCAGTGCATGCGCCACGGTGTCGATCTCATCGGCATGCGCCGAACGGCGGCGATCCAGGCGCAGCGGCTCCTGCCAGTGCCCGGCCCCGATCCGCCGGGCAAACTCGGCCATGACTTGCAAATGGCGCGTCACCAAGCGGTAGAACAAGCCAGACAACGCGACCGCCAGGCCACACAGAAACACCCCCATCCACAACAGGCTGGCCAGGCCCGTGGCATACAGCCGCCGGTGCACCGCGCCCAGGTCGATGCTCACCTCCAGCTCGCCAAGGTGCCGTGCCGGCCCCGACGGTGGCTGGTAATCCAGCGGGAAACGCTCGATGCGCAGCGGCCCCTTAGGCTCGGCTTCACCGCGCAACAGGGTGAAGTCATCGCTGAGCAGACGTACCCGCGCCACATCTGAAAAGTCCACCAGGCCACGCAATTGAACATCCAGTTGCGCTTCGTCGAGGTCCCACAAGCTGCGCTCCAGGCTGGCCAGGTAACCCGCGCGGATCAACGCCATGCGCGCCTCGATGTCGCGCATCTCGCGGCGGTACTCGAAATACAGCTGCACGGAACTGGCCAGCACCGTGAAGCACAGGCTGAACAGCAGGATAAACAGCAGCAGGCGGCGCAACAGGCCGTCGGTGCGCAGGCGGATCATCGGGCATCCGCCGGCAGGTTGATCATGTCGCGGTAGGTCACTTCGCTCTGCTCCAGCCAGCGGTCGATCTCGCCAGCTTCGTGCATGCGCCGCAACTGGTGGTCGATCTCGTCCATGTGCTGGCTCAGGGAGGACTGGCGCGACACCGCCACGCGCAGGTAGTCCACGCTCAGCGCGGCCGGCAAGGCGCGGATGTCTTCGGCGCCGGGCAGGTGCTCGATGAACAGCTCGCCGGTACGCCGCTCCTGGATCACGAAGTCGATGCGCCCACGGATCAGCTTGCCGAAGTTCTGCTGGCTGGACGACACCCGCTCGATGTTCTGGTGGCGCGCGACAAAACGGTCGAAGTCGGCGCCGTAGCTTTCACCGTAGAGCAAGCCACCACGGTACCCGGCCAAGTCTTCCAGGTGCTGAAACTGCACGGGCCGACGGCGATTGAAAAACACCGCCACCTCTTCACGTATCACCGGTACCGACGAAAAACGCATGCCTTGGTCACGTTGGTCGCTGTCGTAGGCGAGCACCACGTCCACCCGCCCGGCGGCAGCGTCCATCAGGCAGCGCTTCCAATTGCCCAGCACCACGGTTTGCACCTCTCGGCCCATGCGCGCAAACAGCTCCCGCACCACCGTCGGCGCCAGGCCGCGCACCTGGTGGCCATCGCTCCAGGAAATCGGCGGGTACACGGGGTAGTCGCAGTAGCGCACCGGCTCAGCCGCCGCTGCTGGCAAGCCTGGTACCAGCACCGCCAGCGCCAGCAGGCGGCGCAGGGTGCTCACGCGGCCACGCTGGCGGTGAACAGGTAGCCGGTGCCATGAATGGTGATGATCAGTTGCGGCTCGGCCGGGTCGTCATGCAGCTTGCGGCGCAGGCGGCCGACCAGCACGTCGATGGAGCGGTCGTTGGGTACCCACTCACGGTTGCGGATCTGGTCCATCAACTGGTCGCGGCTCAGGGTGTGGCCGCTGTTGCGCAGGAAGACGCTGAGCAGTTGGAACTCGCCATGGGTCAGCAGCGTTTGCCCGCCACGCGGGTCGATCAGGCGTCGACGGTCAGTGTCCAGTGCCCAGTCGGCAAATTGCTTGAGCGACTGCGCGCAGGCGGGCGCCGGGTGCACCTCGCGGGCATGGCGTACACGGCGAATCAGGTTTTTGGCGCGGGACACCAGCTCGCGGGGGTTGAGCGGTTTCATGATGTAGTCGTCGGCGCCGCACTCCAGGCCGACGATGCGGTCGATGTCGTCATTGCGCCCGGTGATGAGGATGATGCCGACTTCCGAGCGCACCCGCAGCTCGCGGGTCAGGGTCAGGCCGTCCTTGCCGGGCAGGCGAATGTCCAGCAGCACCAGGTCGACGTCCTGGCTGCCGAGCAATGCCTCGGCCTTTTCTGCGGTGTCGGCGCAGTGCACGTCATAGCCTTCCTGGGACAGATAGGCCTGCAGCAAGTCACGAATAAGCGGATCGTCATCGACGATCAATACCCGAGGCGTCATTGCGTGAAGTCTCTTTTTTTATTGGTTTGTTCTACACACTCGCGACAGCAGCCTACTCGTTACTGAACAGGCGATCAACAGCCCTTGGGCAGGCTGAAGCGTTGCCGACCACCGGCCTGCAAGCCATCCACCCAGGCCTCGCAGATCTGCACGCCCTGGGCCGGCGTAAAGGTGCCCGGGTTGAGGCCCGACTCCAGCCACAAGCCATCGAGCAACGCGCTCAGGCTGATCGCCGCCAGGTCGGCGTCAAAGCCCTGCCAGCCCTCTTCCACCGCCAGCGTGGCGAGCAGCCGGCTCAACTCGTTGCGGTACTCACCGTAGGAATGGTCGTGCACCTGGTTGATCGCATCGGCGGTCTTCACCGCGCCCCAGAACGCCAGCCAGGCATCGAGCAGTTGCGGGTCGAGCAGTTCGGCGCAAAACGAGGCACGGAAGAACGCCGACAGCCGTTCGCGGGCCGTGGGCGCGGCCTGGGCCATGGCTTCGCGCAGCAAGCCCATGACCCGCCCGGTGACCGCCATGTAAGCTTCGGCCACCAGTTCGTCCTTGCCCGCGTAATGGTGGCTGATCAACCCCACCGAAACCCCCGCCTCGGCGGAAATCTTGCGGATCGAAGCCCCCTGAAAACCATGGCGTTTGAGGCACACCAAGGTCGCCTCGACCAGGTTGGCTTTGCGCAATTCCGGCAGCATGCGGTGGTAGCGGGCTTCCTGGCTCATCGGCGATTCTCGGGCAGTAGACTGGGCTGAACGACTGTACAGCAAGCCGAGCGCCATGATAAACCCTACTGGCCAATGCCCGGTATGCACCCTGTTGCCGGGCCTGACCACAACAACAAAAGCGGCTGCCATGAACGACCTGATCACACGCGACCTGGACCAGGGCCTGCTGACCCTGACCTTCAACCGCCCCGACAAGCTCAATGCCCTGAACATCGCCATGTACCGCCAGTTTGGCGACCTGCTGCTGGCGGCGGGCGAAGACCCGCACGTTGATGCGGTGCTGATCACGGGCGGCCCCCACTGCTTCAGCGCCGGCAATGACCTGCGCGATTTCCTCGACAACCCGCCCAGCGACAGGGACAGCCCGGTGTTCCGCCTGATGCGCATTGTGATGGGCCTGGATAAACCCCTGATCGCTGCCGTCAGTGGCGCGGCGATCGGCATCGGCGCCACCCTGCTGCTGCATTGCGACCAGGTGCTGGTCAGCCGCACGGCCAAGCTGCGCATGCCGTTTGCGCCACTGGGGGTATGCCCGGAGTTCGGCTCCAGCCTGCTGCTGCCGCGCATGCTCGGGCACGCCCGCGCCGCCCGCTTGCTGATGGGCAACGCGTTGCTTGAGGGTGAGCAGGCGGTAGCCTGGGGCTTGGCCAGTGAGCTGCATGACGATGGCGAACAGTGCTTGGCGGCCGCCCGGCAACTGGCGCGGCGGCTGCAGAGTTACCCGCAAGAAGCGCTGCGCATTAGCAAGCGCCTGCTCAAGGATGGGGGGCGCGCGGAGCTGGAGGCCACTGTGGAGCGGGAGAGCCAGTTGTTTATCGAATGCCTGCGTACGCCTGAGGCCAAGGCGGCGTTACGGGGGTTGATCAAGGATTGAGGTGATGGTTTGAGGTGATCGGGTTGAGGTTTGCGGCGCTGTCGAGATCGAGCGCCGCCCGCGCGGCGCTTCGCAGCACAAGGCTGCTCCTACAGGTGCATGGCGCGCTATCGAGTCGGACACACAAGGCGGTCGCGCGCCGCCTTCACAGACATGACTGGCCCGAAACAAATGTGGGAGCAGCCTTGTGCTGCGAAGCGCCGCGCGGGCGGCGCTCGATCTCACAGGCGCCACACCCCCATCGCCATACACCTGGCAGCCTCACACCCCTGCATGCCCCTAATACCCCGTCATCTCCAGATAACCCCGCCCGCCCGCACTCCCCTGCAACCTCACCGGCCCCTCCCAGTAAGGAAACCGGGTGTTCATCCAGGCACGCGGCTCGACGGCATCAACCTGCACATCCACGCCGTACGCCAGCACCCGCACTCGCCAACGTGTCGGCACCTCCTTGCCGTTTTCCTGCCGCGTCCAGGCCAACGCCTGAAGCTGAATCTGATCGCCTCGCAGCGCTACCACCTCACCCTGGGCACTGGCCCAGGTCCCCGCCCGATACGGCAAACCCTTGGCCTCGCGCACCTGAAACAGCATCAGCTTCGCGCCGCTGTCCAGGTGCAGTGAAAACCAGTCCCAGCCCGTTTGCCCGGCCGCCAGCGGCTGGCTGCTCCACTCCCGGTCCAGCCAGGCCTGCCCGGTGACCGCAATGCATAGGCCATCGCGCTCCACCTCGCCGCTGACGCGGTAGAACGGCTGGCTGTAGTAATACGACGCTTGCCCCTTGCCCGACTTTTCGCTGTAGCCCTGGCTGCCGTGCAGCACCAGCGGCCTGTCACTGCGCAGGCTCAGGTTGTAGCCAAAGCCTTGTCCGGAAGCCTTCATGTGCAACCCTGCAATGCCCTCCCCCCCCTGCAGTGACCAGTCATTGATCCAGGCCCGGAACGGCTGGACTTCGACGCCTGCCTGCCCGATACCGCCACGCGCCAGGGTCTCGCCAGCGCGATGCCCACCCGGCCCAGTCAGGGCAGCATGCCCCATCCACAGGTTCGGGCTGTTCCAGTCGGCCGTTTCCGCCCCCGGGCGCAAGGCCGAACGGAACAGCGTCCACTGCGCGCCCCAGTCCCGCCCTTGGGCGTCTTCAAGGTTGGCGGTGACATACCACCATTCGATGCGAAACCCCTCATGAGCCCCGTGATCACGCGGGAACACCAAGGGGTGATCGCGGGTTACCTGGCTGAACCCACTGGCCTGCTCGCCCAACCCGGCAAAACTCTGCGGCGCTGGCGCAGGCTGGTCGCAGCCGCTCAGCAGCGCGCACAGCACGACACAGGCTTTAACGTTCATCGGCAAACTGCCTCAACAGATCGCTGGGCTGTCGCCGCGCCAGTTGCCACACCGGCCAGGCACTGGCCAGCAGGCTGGTGAGGATGCCCAGCACCGCCAGTTGCACCAATTGCCCAGGAAACACATACAGCGGCAACCGCCAGCCAAATGCCTGCACGTTCACCACCGCCACCAGGCACCAGGCCAACACGACACCGACAGGGATCGCCAGCAGCACGGTGAGGCTGCTCAGCATGAGCGTCTGGCCCAGGGTCAGCCAAACCAGTTGCGTGCGCCGCACACCCAATGCCCAAAGCGGCGCCAGCTGGCCCAGGCGGCTTTGGCTCAGGGTCAGCAGGTTGATGAACATGGCCACGCCGGCGACACCCAGTGTCAGGCTGTTGAGGGCGGCGGTGGCGGCAAAGGTGCGGTTGAACACTTCGGTCGACCAGCGCTTCAGGCGCGATTGCTCGACCACCCGGCTGTCGTCCAGGGCAAAGCGCTGCTGCAACTCAGCTTTGAGGGGTGCCAGGTGCGTGGGCGCGACATCCACGCTCAGGCCGGTCAATGTCGCCTGCGGCCAATGCCTGCGCAGCCAGTCGGCATTGACCAGCACATGGCCCTTGGGGTTGCCATAGTCGGCGTACACCCCCGCAACCGTCATGGGCGGCGCAGCGTCGCCCGCCAGCATCAATGTGTCGCCCACCGCCAGCCCTAGGCGGCGGGCCAATTGTTCACTGAGCATCACCGCCTTGCCCGCCGCCAACTGCTGCCAGGCCTGCGCGTGCTGGTCCAGCAACGGCCAGCGGTCGCGGTAGGCCGGGTGGTCGATAACCCCCTGCACCTGCACTGGCCAACCCTTAAGGTGTGTTTCCACACGCCAGCCTGGCAGCACCGCCGTGGCCGCAGGTTGCTGCTTGAGCCACTCACTGATCTGCAGGCCCTGCGCAGTGTCCCGAGGCGTCACGTAAAGGTCGGCGGACAAACGCGCATCGAGCCAGCCGATGAAGGTCTTGCGAAAGCCCTCGGTCATGCTGCCCACGCCAACACTGGCGGCCAGTGCCAGCAACAAGGCCATCAGCGCCAGGCTCAACCCAGGTAATTGCTGGCGGCTGTCGGCGACGAACCACTGCGACAGCGGCCGTCGGCGCCCACGCGCAGCCCAGGCCAGCACGCCGTCGAGCAAGGGCGGTAACAGCAACGCCGAGGCCAGCAACAACGCCGCCAGCAAGGCGAAAGCGCTGGCCAAGCCCTGGCCCAGTTGCCAACAGCCAAGCGCCACCAGCAGCAACAGCAGTGCCACCCACGTCTGGCGCCGCAACCAACGGCCTTGCGCCAAGCGCCAGGCCTGGGGTTGAGCCAGCGCCAACAGGGGCAGGCGCGCCGCCTGCAAAACACTGCTCAGCCCCGCCAACAAGGCCCCGAGCACACTCACCAGCACCCCAGCCAACCACCACCCTGCCGGCAGGTGCAACACGCTGGCGACTTGGGCGCCATACAAGCCACGCAAACTCGCGGCAACGTCTGGCAACAGCAACGCGGCCAGCCCATAGCCGCCCGCCACCCCGGCCAGCCCGCCCAGCACCGCGAACAGGCCCAGCTCCAGCGCCAGGCCGAGCAACAGGCAATGCAAACTGACGCCACAGGCCCGCAGGCTTCTGATCAAGCCACGGCGCTGCTCCAGTGCCAGGCCAATGGCGGCGTGGGCGATGAACAGCCCGACCACGAAGGCCAGCAAGCCGAGGGCGGTGAGGTTCAGGTGAAAGCTCTCGGTCAGGCGTTGCAGGCCACCGTCATCACTCGGTGTTTGCAGTTCGAGCCGCGCAGCGATGGCTGCGGGCAAGGGCGCCGAAGGCCCTGTCAGTAGAAGCCGCGACAGCTGTCCGGGTGCCTGCAGCAAGGCCTGCGCATGGCCGATGTCGACCACGATCACCCCGGGCGCCAACTCCGGCTTGAGCACAAAGGGTGGCAGCCGCTGCCCTTCGCTGCTGACGGCCATGTCGCTAACGGTTTTGCCCAGTTGGCGCAAGGTGTCCGGCCCTACCCAGGCCTGCCCCGGCGTGCCAATAAAGGCCTGCAGGTCGAAATCGGCCACCCGCACACCCGCCACGGCAGTAGAAACTGGCAAGCTCAACGGCTCGACGCCAATCAGCCGGACAGTCACCGGCTGCTCGCCAGAAAACCGCAGCCGCCCCTCCAGCACCGGGGCAACCGGCCAGCCCAACTGGCGCAATTGCACATACAGCGCCTGCTCGAAGCGTTCGCCGTCACGCGGCACCAATTGCGCCTGCATCGGTGCCGCCAGTACCGCACTGGCGCGGGCGTAGTCGCTGCGCGCCTGACTGTTGAGTGCCTGGACGCCGGTCCATAACGCAGTGGCCAGCCACAACCCGGTAAAGATGCTAAGGCACTGCACGCGATGGCGCCGCCAATGGCTCAACAGCGCCTGCAGGGTCAGCAGCAATGGGCTCATAGGCCGTGCTCGGCGCGCACGCGGCCCGCCTGCAGGTAGCAACTGTGCGCTAGCCGCGCCGCCAGGCGCTGGCTGTGGGTCACCATCAGGACACTGCTGCCGGCCTCGGCGACCAGTTGCAAAAACAGGCCTAACACCTCATCGCTGCTGGCTTCGTCAAGGCTGCCGGTCGGCTCGTCTGCCAACACCCAGGCGGGGCGACCGGCCAGGGCGCGGCCAATGGCGACCCGCTGTTGCTGGCCGCCAGATAGCTGTTCCGGGTAGCGCGTCAATAACGCAGCCAGCCCCAGGCGCTCTGCCAAGTACGCCAGCCAGTGCGGGTCATGCCGGTTGGCAAGCCGGGCTTGAAACGCAAGGTTGGCCGCCACGTCCAGGCTGCTGATCAGGTTGTACTGCTGAAACACCAGGCCAATGCCGTCCCGGCGCCACCGCGCCAGTGCCGACTCCGAACGGCCATCGAGGGGTTCGTCATCAATCAGGATGCGCCCGCTGTCGGCCCGGTCCAGGCCGGCAATCAAATGCAACAAGGTGCTCTTGCCACTCCCCGACTCCCCCATCAGCGCCAGGCTGCTGCCGCGCGCCAGGCGCAGGTCGATGCCCTGCAGTACCGGCAGCGGGCCTTGGGGGGTGATGAATGACTTGTGCAGTTGCTCGACGACCAGCATCGGGGGACTGTCCTCTTTGCGCGTTGTATCCCATAGGCATAGCAGGTCACGGCTGTGCAAGGGTTACCAGGACGTCATGTTGATCACTACGTCGAGTGGGACCTTGATATTCGGCAACCCCTAATTGACTTCACTTAACAGCCCCCTGTGCCCAAAGCGCAGCGAGCACGGCTTTGCTCAGAAACATACAAGATCCGCATTTAGCGAAACTTCCTACAACTCTTTAGGAAGCCATTACGGCGACGAGGAATGGATTCCCCGTTACGGTCTTTGGGTGCACTTATGCCCCGCATTCTACAACGCGTCCGGCCCGATAAACCTGCCCGATGGGATGAACAGCAGGAGCCCGTATGAGCAACTTGAACGATGTGCGCTTCACCTTCAGCACACCCGCCGATGAGGCAATAGCGTTTGATGTGGTGTCGTTCGAACTGACCGAAGGAGTCAGCGAGTTGTACCGCCTGGAAGTCGAACTGGTCAGCTTCGCCGACGACGCCGACTTCGCCACCCTTCTAGACCAACCCGCCGTGCTGACCATCTGGCAGCAGCAGGAAGCCGTCCGCCATGTCCACGGCCTGATCAGCAGTTTCGAGCAAGGCAAGACCGGTCACCGCCGCACCCGCTACCGCGCCGTGATCGAGCCACAACTGGCCCGCGCGGGCCTGCAATCGGATTGGCGCATCTTCCAGCACCGCCCGGTCCCGCAGCTGTTAGAGGAACTGTTCCGCGAACGCCAATGGGGCACTTTGATCCAGTATGTGGTCAACCCACACCAGAGCCGCGAATTCTGCGTCCAGGCCGGCGACCCGGACCTGGGTTTCTTCTGGCGCCTGTCGGCCGAGGAAGGCTTGATCTGCACCTTCGAGCACAGCGCAGCCAACCACGTGGTGATCCAGACGGATCACATCAGCAATTTCGGTAGCCTGGAAGGCGAGCCAGTATTGTATGTCGCCAACCGCGGCGGCATGGAGCAGCAACCCTGCCTGCGCCACTTCGCCTACCGCGAACAGGTACGCACCAGCAGCCAAGTCCAGCGCGACTACACCTTTACCCACCCACGCTACAACCATGAGCACACCATGTTCCCTCAGGACATGGGCAATCAAAGCAACGACTACGAACGCTACGACTACCCTGGCCGCTACAAGCACGACAACGCCGGCAAGCCGTTCACCCAGACCAAAGTCGATGCCCTGTTCAGCGATGCTCGCGTGGCCGAAGTCGAAGGCGATGATGCTCGCCTGCAACCGGGTATCGCCTTCCAGCTGGCTGGCCATGCCCGGGAGGACATGAACATCCTCTGGCGGCCACTGCGGATCACCCACAGGGGCCGCCAGTTTACGGCACTGGAAGAGGATGCTGCCGAAGCCGAAGTTGGCACGTCCTACACGCTCACCGCCACCCTCATACCTGCGCAAGTCGAATGGCACGCCCCTGCCCGCCCCAAACCGGTAATCGAAGGCCCGCAGATGGCCAAGGTAGTCGGGCCACCCGGTGAGGAAATCTACTGTGACGAGCACGGCCGTGTGCGCGTGCAATTCCCCTGGGACCGTCTCGGCCAGGACGATGAGAAAAGCTCATGCTGGGTGCGGGTCACCCAAGCCTGGGCCGGCGCCACCTGGGGCCACATGGCCATTCCCCGGATTGGTCAGGAAGTGGTGGTCAGTTTTCTCAACGGCGATCCCGATCAGCCGATGATCACCGGGCGCAGCTACCACATCGTCAACCGCCCGCCGTACCGGTTGCCTGAGTTCAAGGCACTCAGCCCGATACGCAGCAAGGAGCACCACGGCAAACGCCACAACGAACTGCGCCTGGACGACACCACCGGGCAGATCAGCGCGGCGCTGATGAGCGATCACGACCACTCGGCACTGAACCTCGGTTACCTCACCCATCCTCGCCACTTTGGCGGCAAGCCGCGTGGGCAAGGTTTCGAGCTGCGCACTGATACCCACGGCGTGGTGCGCGCCGGTGGCGGGCTGCTGGTAACGACGGAAACGCGTAGCCGCGCCACCGAGCATCACACCGACTTGGCGGAAACCGCCGAACGCCTGAAGGTAGCCCAGGAATATCACAGCACCTTTGCCAGTGAAGCCCGCGATCACCTGGCCCAAGACGGCGGCGATCAGGATGAGGTGGGCGAAGCCCTCAAGGCCCAGCACGACGCCATTCGCGGCAGCGGTGGCAACCCTGAAGCCAACCGCTTCGCCGAACTGGCCGATCCGCAACTGGTGATCGCCAGCCCGGCCGGCATTGCGACAAGCACACCGGAATCCACCCACATCGCCAGCGGCGAACACCTGGGCCTTAGCACAGGCGGCCACACCAGCATGGCCATCGGCAAGCGCCTGTTAATCAGTGCCAGTCGGGGCATACGGCAGTTCGTACAGAGCATGGGCTGGCGACTAGTCGCGGCCTCCGGCGACATCGACCTGAAAGCGCTCAAGGACAACATCAACCTGCTGGCCAAGCTCAAGGTCACCGTGACCGCAGAACGGATCACCCTCAGTGCCAAGGAGGAACTGGTGATTCAAGCCGGTGGCAGCAGTACGACCTACAACGCGGGCGGCATTCTGCACGCCACGGCTGGGCAGTACACGGCACACGCGACGGACTTCATCTACAAGGCCTCAAAGAGCCAGGCGGCGGCGTTTCCTGAAGACCTCAAATCGGGCAAGGGCAATCTGGAGCTTTTTCAGCATTACGCAAATAACCACGCATTCAAAGGAGCCAAGTACGAAGTTGAAGACGCGCTAGGTCAAGTCATCAAAGGCACTTTGGATGAGAACGGGTTTTCTGCCGTATCAGGTCTCGCATCCGGCCCCGTGAAAGTGCAGTTCGGGCGAGACAAAGCCAGGGCTGCGTCTGCAGCACCGTTCCAGGAGCCGCCCCCGTCAACCACCTCCGACAAAAGCATGCCCCTCAGTCCGGCAGACGCAATGCAGGAGGCGGTCAATCAACTCATCAAGTCAGGGGAGATGGATGCTCGCGATCCCAAGCACCTCATGCAGGCGGCCCTCAAGGCTCCACTCGCCACCGAAGCAACGTTGAAAGAGCGCTCCCATCCGATGACGCTCCGCAATACAAGGAACAACCAACATGGATAGGTGCAGCGGGGTGGTCGCCCCTAAAGATACCTTCGATGAAGAAGACGTAACAGCCAGCACCGAGATGCTGGCCAAGTGGCTCACAGACCTCACTGGAGACATTGTTAACTGGAGGACCGTCATATCCGTAGGCGAGATGCTACCTGTCGCCGGGTCGATTTTTGCGGCTACGGATGCCATTGGCGACATCATAGAACTGGCCAAAGGTGACAGTGCCTATCGAGCTGACGTGTTCAACTGGGTAGGTCTAGGCATCAACCTATTCGCAATCGCTCCATTACCTGGTATCGGCCCGGCGCGGATAGTCATGCGCCCAGCGCTGAAGTCGCTAAGAACCGCGTCCAAGGACGGCATTGCTCAAGCGCTTCTCAAAGCGATTGAAGGTGCGCTAGCCCATGTTTGTCCTGGGGACCTCGAAGCGTTCATAGGCGAGATCGAAGCCAAGTTGCAGAGCATTCTTGCCAGCTTCGCCGAGAAAGTTGTCGAGGTCTGCAGGTTCCTGGCCAACTTGATCCGGTCGGTGGCAGACGGGACAGTGAAGGATGTCGCCCTGACCGCCCTGTTCCCCGGAGTACGATTAGTGGCGGAAGCCTCTGACTATTTCAAACGAAAAACGGGGCTTGGCTTCAGCAAAAATGAACTGGGGTTCGGACAAAACGAAAAGCTAAAAAAACTTCTTGAACCTGCAGCACGAAGCCTCGAAAGCATCGGCCGGATGGCAGGCGAGAAAATAGTCGCAATTGGCAGCAAGGCGAACCCTGGCAGCATCGCCGATATTCTGAGCGTACTAAGCCTGGCTTTACGTAAAAGAGGGTACACACCGAGGCGAAGCAACATCGCGCCAAACTCAACCAGCCAAAGCCGCAATGTGCAGGGGCGCCACGGCACCGAGGCGGCTCCCGCCCAACGCGCGACAAAGGCAGACCCAAACTGCAAAAAGCGCGGGACAAAAGCTGGCACCCATTGCAGCATCAGCTTCGCCACAGGGACCGAAACAATCGTCCACACCGATTTCCAGCTACCAGGTGTGTTCCCCATCGAGTGGAACCGTACCTATCGTTCCTCTCTGTCAGCCTTCGACAGCAGCCCCTACGGCGCACGCTGGACTACTCCATTTGCAGCACGCTTCGATCTGAATGAAGACCACCTCACTTTCCATGGCAGCGATGGCAGAAGCCAGCGCTATGCGTTGCCGAAGCTCAAAGGCAGCCACTACGACGCCATCGAGAACGTAGTCATCGCACGGATCGCAAACGACACCCTCGCCATACTACGAGGCCATGATAGCCAGGAGATCTACCAACGTCATGGCGATCAGTTCCGCCTCACGACCATCAAGAACAAGGGCGGAGCACGCATAGACCTGCACTATGAACACCGAGTAGCTGACACATCCGTGCTTTCCGATCTGGTGACGTATCAAAACGATACGCCCCATCATCACATCCACACACAGATCAACGATCAGGGACATGTCATCGCGTTATGGTTGATGCACGACGGCCAACCGCAACGCCAACTGGCGACCTATACATACGACACGCACGGCGATCTATGCACTGCGAGCGATGAGCACGGGGCTCAGTGGACCTATCAGTACCAGCACCATCTGGTCACCCGCTACACCGACCGCACCGGCCGGTGCATGAACCTCGAATGGCTCGGTGAAGGCGCTGATGCCAAGGCCATCCGCGAATGGGGAGACGATGGCAGCCTCGATACCCGCTTGAGCTGGGACCCAGACATCCGCCGGACCCGCATCGTGGATGCCAACGGCAATGAAACCCAGCACTTCTGCGACATTCTCGGCTACCCCTATCGCATCATCCATCCCGACCGTAACGAGGAATGGCTGTATCGCGATGCCGCCAAAAACATCACCCAGCACATCCACACCGATGGCAGCAGTGATGTCTACGCCTACGACGAACGCGGCAACCTGCTGCAGCATACCCGACCCGATGGGACATCGATCCATCACGCCTACGACGACCTGGATCAGCGTTTCAAAACACGAGATGCCGAGGGCGGGCTGTGGAAGTACGACTACGATCAGCGCGGCAACATCATCGAAACCCAGGATCCCCTGGAGAACAAAACGCTCTACCGATACAGCAGTGACAACCTGCCCATCGCCATTACCGATGCCAACGGCGGTGAGAAGAAGTTGGCCTACAACCGCGATGGGCAGCTGATCAGCTACACCGATTGCTCGGGCAAATCCACACAGTGGAAGTACAACGCCTCGGGCCAACTGGCCAAACTCATCAACGCCGCCGATGAGATGACCGAGTACCACTACGAAGCCGGCCAGCTGGTACGGCTTATCCACCCAGACAAGACCAAAGAGCGTTTCGAACGCGATGCCGAAGGCCGACTACTCAGCCACACCGACGCCCTGCACCGTCGCACCCGCTGGGACTACAACGAAGCCGGGCTGATCCATCAACGCCACAACGCCAACGACACCACCCTCACCTACCACTGGGACAAGCTCGGCCAGCTCGTGCGTCTGCGCAACGAGAACAACAGCGAGGCCAGCTTCAAGTATGACCCTGTAGGTCGACTGCTCAAGGAAACCGGCTTCGACCAGGAAACCACCCATTACCTGTACGACAACGGCAGTAACCTGCCGACTCGGCGCTTGGATGGAGATAGGACCAGCCATTTCACTTACGACCCTATGGGCCGACTTCTTGAACGCAAAGCAGGCAGACGCGGCGGTGAGAAATGGGAGATCGAGACCTTTGCCTATGACGGCAATGGCAATCTGACCTGGGCTGAGAACGGCACCTGCAAACTGCAGTGGTTCTACGATGCCGCAGGCAACAATACGCGCGAGCATCAGTGGCTTGATTATCTGGTCAAACCACAGGTTGCAGTCTTTAAGCATGAGTACGATGCTCTCAACCACCGCGTCGCCACCACCCGTCCCGATGGCCACCGAGTCAGCTGGCTGACTTACGGCAGCGGCCACCTGCTCGCGCTCAAACTCGATGATCAGGAGTTGATCAGTTACGAGCGCGATGATCTGCACCGGGAGATCGGTCGCGTGCAGGGCAATGGCCTGGTCCAACGACAGACTTGGAGCCCGAATGGCCAGTTGCTGGAACAGACGCTGGCTCGGCAAGGTGAGTCCAAACGCATAGCGGCGCGCACCTACCGTTATGACGGAGCCGGGCAGCTATGCCACATCAAAGACTTGAACCGTGGCGATCTGCGCTACCGTTATGACCCGGTTGGTCGTTTGCTTGAAGCCAGCCTTAACTACGAGAAGGAAATATTTGCCTTTGACCCAGCGAGCAACCTGCTGGACCCCGAGGCACCGCCCGGGCCAAATCCGCACTCGCCACGCAAGCTGATGGACAACGTACTGCGCAGCTACTGCGGAACGCAATACCGGTACGACGAGCGCGGCAATCTGCTGGAGCGGATAGAGAATGGCAAGGCTGGCAAGTTCACCTGGGACCTGTACGACCGCCTGCGTAGATACGAGGACGATCGGCTGGTTGTCGAGTTTGGCTATGACGCTTTAGGCCGCCGTGTCTACAAGGACTCGCGCTCGAAGTACCGCAATCGTGTCCAGGCTGGACCGGTTTGGAATGAGAATGCGCGGCGTGCGCTGGATGAGAAGCTGGGCTGCGATCTGACGCTATTTATCTGGGACGGTGACACGCTGGCGTTCGAGCAGCTAGGCCGACACGGCAAGGGGCAGACCACACATTATGTGTTTGAACCAGGCACGTTCGTTCCGGTCGCGCAAGGGGTGATGAACCATATTGAAGAGATGCTGCATCAGCCGAATTATGACTTCCCCTACGACGTCGAACGAGATCCGGTTTGGCAGCAAAAGACAGCACCGAAGCCATTCGACACTCTTGACTGGTATCAATGTGATCATTTGGGTACAGCGATGGAGCTTACTTCCGATGAAGGATTAATTGGGCGGAGCAATACATATAGAGCATGGGGACATGCAAGGGAGAAACGACCCAATGACACCGAGTTGGCACAGAGCTGTAATCCGCTGCGTTTTCAAGGCCAGTACTACGATGTTGAAACAGGCTTGCACTTTAATCGCCACCGGTACTACTCCCCGCAAACAGGTCGATTCATCAGTAGGGATCCAATAGGTTTCGCAGGCGGCCTTAACATCTACGTTTATGCTCCTAACCCGATTGAATGGACGGATCCGTTTGGTCTGGCTTCAAACAGAGATTTCCGACCTACCGCCACTCTAGAACGCAAATTATCCATCTTAGAAACTGCTCAAGCAAAAGCAGTAAGGGAGCGGGCTCTTCCGGACGGAAGAATTCGATACCACGAGAGGGAAGCTTTAGCCCGCACTCCAGGTCCCACGAGAGGAAGATCCCGAACGACCGAGTGGAATCCTAAGACAGGACAGGTGCGAACATGGGAAGAGACGTATGATCATTCTGGAAAAATAAATCGAGTTCACCCTAAATCCATCAATGGCGAACTAATAGACTTGCCCCATTATCCTCCTACTAAGCTGGATATCGAACAAGGACTAGCAACACCTGATGGAAAAAGTTTAAACTGCACGTGTTAGGAGGCGAAGCCATGCTCAGCAGAAAAGAAAAAAAACGCATCGTACAAAACATGATTAATTTCCTCTCATCAAGAGAGTACAACCCGTTAGAGTTCTCCAAATACACATACCTGATCAGCCTAGATGAAAAAATCCATCGCTCCGATGATATCCAGCTGAATGAAATAATGTACACCTTAAGTGGAATGGATGCAGGTGAAGAATTTATGTTTACGAAAACCGAAGTACTTGAAATTCTTAGATCCTACCTACTTTCAATTGATGAGGGTCGAGCAGAAGTATCTCCCACCCCAAAATCCGATTCAGCAGAATCATAAATAGGAGCCAAACCGAATGTTGAAGATTATAAGGCTTAACGACTCAACCGATCACGGAGGCAAAGTTATTGAGTGCATAGCCAATACAAACCTCAACGGCAAACCCATGGCCGGCAAACGCAACATGGTCTTCTGCCCTCTATGCAAAGGTGAATTCCCAATCATCGAAGGCAGTGACACTTACCGCGTCAATGGCATCCCCGTTGCGCTCGACGGCATGAAGACCGCGTGCGGCGCCAGCCTGATCGCCAGCGCTTCACACGGCAGCGTCCATCGCTGAGGTAACCGACCCAATCGGGATAGGGGAACAACAGACATCCCAGCAGTATGTCTGTTGCCGCCACTCCCAACCTAAAATTGAGAGCTGATCAGGCTGTTCTCCATAGCGGCAATGTACGTGTACCGATTGAGGGCGGCACGAGAATGGGTTTCAAACGGAAGGTATGGCCCCCCCGCATCATGGATGCCAACGGCAATGAACGCGGTCGGGATGGCAAAGGGCAAACCACGCACTATGTGTATGAGCCTGGGACCTTCGTTCCGGTCGCACAAGGGGTGATGAATCATATTGAAGAGATGCTGCATCAGCCGAACTATGACTTCCCCTATGACGTCGAACGAGATCCGGTTTGGCAGCAAAAGTCAGCACCGAAGCCATTCGACACCCGTGCTTGGTATCAGTGTAATCATTTGGGCACACCGATGGAGCTGACATCCAAGAATGGACAAGTAGAATGGAAAGGAACATATAGGGCGTGGGGACATGCTGAGAAAAATCGAGACAATGGTACCGGACCCGTACTCAACCGTAATCCACTACGTTTTCAGAGGCAGTACTTTGACATCGAGACAGGTCTTCATTACAACCGATATCGCTACTATGGTTCCAGCCTTGGTCGCTTTATTGGAAAGGACCCGATTGGCTTTACGGGCGGCATTTACATTTATGTGCATGTCCCAAACCCAACGAATTGGACGAATCCTCTAGAGCTTGAAACTGAGTCCAAAACACTAGAAAGTGAAAATTAGATGACGATGAAAATCCCAGAACGAGCAGACATAATCGACCACAAACCCGTAATGGGAAAGGGAAAGCACTTTACATTAAGGAGTGCTGCAATTGACTATCACACCGCACGACAATGAGTTACTGTACAGAAAAGCACAAGGAAAAAAAATACAGAATAGCCATGAGAAAAAAATCCGAAAGATATTCCCTGAAAATTACGAAAAGATAGAAAAACTAGAGCTAACAGAGACGGATGAGATCCTTAAGAAAATAAAATCATTAAGATCTGAAACCATCCTAAGCAAGGAATTTCATTCACTCACCGAGTGCTTGAGCTATTTCTCGTCCGAACTATATCACAAAGAATTCTACGCATTCATCGATGAAGACTGGAAATATTACGGAGCCATAAAACTACCAGAAGCCACCATTATAAACCCACAATTTGACTTTGACGAAAGCATCAGTGACGAATTAAGATTTTTCGCTAGCGATTTCTCAACTCAAATCTCAATTGACTACTCTTTTCATGGAAAAACAAAGCTATACGAGTGCACTATTAGTGCGACCTATGTCAGATCAGGCACCTCCACCCTCATGAAAGTTAAAAGTTACGGCGATCTTTAAAATATCACATCATATTATCAGCACGAAACTGCCAAATACATTTTGTGTCTGTGGTGTCAAGCCGCGTGAGCGACGGCTGATGGAACAGACGCTGGCTCGGCAAGGTGAGTCCAAACGCATAGCGGCGCGCACCTACCGTTATGACGAAGCCGGGCAGCTATAGCACATCAAAGACTTGAACCGTGGCGATCTGCGCTACCGTTATGACCCGGTTGGTCGTTTGCTTGAAGCCAGCCTGAACTACGAGAAGGAAACATTTGCCTTTGACCCAGCGAGCAACCTGCTGGACACCGAGGCACCACCCGGTCCGAATCCGCACTCGCACTCGCACTCGCACTCGCACTCGCACTCGCACTCGCACTCGCCACGCAAATTGATGGGCAACGTGCTGCGCAGCTACTGCAGCACGCAGTACCGCTACGACGAGCGCGGTAACCTGCTGGAGCGGATTGAGAACGGCAAGACCGGCAAGCTCACCTAGGACCTGTACGACCGCCTGCGTAGATGCCCTCAACAACATCACCCAGCACAGCCAAGCTATACCTCACCCTATGCGATTGGGCACGATCCGGTGTGGCAAAACAACCCGAAGCCAAAAATCATTTGCACAATTGTCAGGTACCAGTGCAATCACCTCGGTACACCGATGGAGCTTACAAGTGAGGATTCTCAAGTTTCTTGGAGCAGCGTGTATAGAGCTTGGGGTACGTCAGAAAGAACACTTGCCACTAAGAAAGAAAGGGTGCCGGACAAAACAACATTCGGGAATTTGATGAGCGAGAACGCAACAAATACTACAGAATACCGTACGCCGTTCGCAGCACGGCTATAATCTCAACTCCATCTGAGCCCGGCAGGTGAAAAATGACGGCGTCATTTGATGAAGTGTTCTCCTATTAAGCACCGACTGTTACTGGCAAAAAAATACAAAAACCCAACTGGTCGCCAGATGACTTAAAATTATTAAAGTACCAGGAAAAGAAATGATAAATTCAGCAGCTGAATTTGTGGGTTTAATCGAAAGCGATGACCCGACACTTAAAAGCAGGGCAATTTCAGATGAGGCTGAGATGCACGTCTGGGAAAGCATGCTTGAGCAACATTCGGATTACGAGTTAATGCTATTACAAAACAACACCATACCAGCCATTATCCTCGCTAAACTAGCCCTTAGTGGTAACTGGAGAACTCGCCACACTGTAGCTAGAAAACGTAAACTAGACCTCGACAGCATGCACCTTTTATCCAGAGACGAAGAGCCTCGTGTTAGGCAGGCTATTGCTGCAAATCAAAAAACACCTATTGAAATTCTAGAACGCTTATCCAAAGACACCGTCACAAATGTCAAGCAGGTCGCGCACTACAATTTAGATTTGCGAAAGAAGCAGCAACAATAGCGCCCAATTATCGGATAGTGGAGCATCACAAAGATGCTCCACCCATCACAAGTCAGCCACCAATCAAGAAACAAAATGACACCATTTTTCACCATCGCTACTGATCCTCGGACAGCAAGGTTTATTAGTAAGGATCCAGTAGTGCTTGATGGCGAGATTAATACGTACCAGTACGCGCCAAACCCTACACAGTGGATCGACCCACTTGAACTGACAAGAACCGCCAACCCATGCAGCGCTAAGGACAAGAGAAAATAACTAGAAAGAGAGAGAATCAGGAAAGAGCGTCAATGCGACGAGTTGCACGACGACTACAATCAAGCTATGAACAGCGCCCTAGGATACACTCAAATCTCCGCCAAAGATTCCGTTCCTAATCCGGCCAAATTCATACCGGAACCCTTCAACGGGGGACGATTTCTAGATGAGCATCGGGGCTTTCGCGTGGAGTATGACAACAGAGACAAGGCTCATATAAATGCTTTTAACAGAAAAAATGAAAGAACAATTTGCTTTGAGGCAACACAAAAAAAGTGGGAAGAATAGCATGGAGATTTAACCGATGAACTTCACGCCAGAATGCCAGACCTACATCAACACCCATCTATATGAAAGGCAAGATGAGCCTCTGAAGGAAATTGGAAAACTACTACCAACAGGCGCATCAAACATCCACTGAGAGAGCATCCCCAACAAAATCGAAGCACACTCCGCCCAGAGAGAAAGATTAATGATCGAGGTGCAACGCAAGGACCAAAGGGGAAGTAGATGAGTATTACAGCTGAAGAATTCAGGATCCTTTGCGACGATGATGAAGATACCACGTTTGCACACCAAACTGCCTCACTTGAAGTATGGACTGAAATACTTAATAACTACCCGGAGCTCGCACGATGCGTAGCGGGGAACAAAAACATTCCCGACGACATCATAGACCGTCTCTCGAAGAGCAGCGACATAGATATCCGATGGAAAATAGCAACCAAACGAAAACTTAATAGAACGGTCTTCGAGCGACTCGCAATCGATTCGGACGCAACTGTAAGACACCGAATTGCCTGCAACCCCAAGGTGCCCAAAGACATCCTGCAACAACTATCCAAAGACCCTGACCCCATGGTTGCATCATCAGCCATTAGAAAACTTTATACCTAAAACGAAGCCGCAACCCCAAAACAGACACTATTGAGTAAGTTCCAACTGAATCTCCGCCATGATCGGTTGTGTCACCAAGACAGATTATTTTCATCATTGTGTTGGGCCTACTTGAAGACACCCTTTGCGATGGGGCCGATCGGCAGCGAGCCATTCTTGCCATCCAGCTCCAGTGTTGCGAAGGCGTTTTGGTCCGGGTCGGTCTGGCAAGCGGAAAGGGTGATCTGGAAGTCAACCTTCGGCGTCGCGAGTGGAACGGGTCACCTGGTACTTCTACTAGTTTTCGACGCTGAACCTTGGCGCTAATACTTCCTAACATTCAATGAGTACAAGCGCTCAATTGCAAATCGGCTAATCATATTTGAACGGGTGCCATAAACAGGCGCACGAGGAGAACAGCATGCTTCCGGCTCGTTGGGTCGCTAAAACCGGCCTGTTCGCCATGGACACCATTTCCAACAACCTGGCCAACGTCTCGACCACTGGCTTCAAACGTGATCGCGCCGAAGTCCAGGACCTGAAAAAAACCTGTTCGGTCAGGGTCTCGCTAGGCACTGCATGCCACTGCTTTTTGTGCCAGGCGAGGTCGGGATTGGTTTCGTCAGGTTCCGGATCGTTCAAGCGCGGCAGGGTGACATCCAGTGGTGCTGAAAACCCCAGCCAATGGATCCATAAAACAAAAAACCACTCATGGCAGTCCGATAATCGCCCAGATAAATCAGCAAAAAATGCCATAATCGTTGACCAGGCCGCCCTCCGCCACATTTAATGGATCCATTAAATAAAAACAATCGTTACCCCGGAGAGCCTCCATGTACCCCAAAAACACGTGGTATGTCGCCTGCACCCCCGATGAAATCGCCGAGAAACCGCTGGGCCGTCAGGTCTGCGGGGAGCGGATCGTGTTCTATAGGGGCCACGAAAACCGGGTAGCTGCGGTGGAAGATTTTTGCCCGCACCGTGGCGCCCCACTGTCGTTGGGCTATGTCGAAAACGGCAACCTGGTGTGTGGCTACCATGGCCTGGTGATGGGCTGCGACGGCAAGACCGTGGAGATGCCAGGGCAGCGGGTCAGGGGCTTCCCTTGCAACAAAACCTTCGCGGTGGTCGAGCGCTACGGCTTCATCTGGGTCTGGCCCGGCGACCAGGCGCAAGCGGACCCAAGCCTGATCCCGCACCTGGAGTGGGCGGTGAATGACGCGTGGGCCTACGGCGGCGGGCTGTTCCACATTGGCTGCGACTACCGGCTGATGATCGACAACCTCATGGACCTGACCCACGAAACCTACGTGCATGCCTCCAGCATTGGTCAGAAGGAAATCGACGAAGCCCCGCCCGTGACCACCGTCACCGGTGACGAAGTGGTGACTGCCCGGCACATGGAAAACATCATGGCACCGCCGTTCTGGCGCATGGCCCTGCGCGGCAACGGCCTGGCCGACGATGTGCCGGTGGACCGCTGGCAGATCTGCCGCTTCACCCCGCCCAGCCATGTGCTGATCGAAGTTGGCGTGGCCCACGCAGGCAAAGGGGGTTATCACGCCGATGCGCAGCACAAAGCCTCGAGCATCGTGGTCGACTTCATCACCCCAGAGACCGACACCTCGATCTGGTACTTCTGGGGCATGGCGCGCAACTTTGCAGCGCACGACGAAACGCTGACCGCCAACATCCGCGAGGGCCAGGGCAAGATTTTCAGCGAAGACCTGGAAATGCTCGAACGCCAGCAACAGAACCTGCTCGCCTACCCCGAGCGCAACCTGCTCAAGCTCAACATCGATGCCGGCGGGGTCCAGTCGCGCAAGATATTGGAGCGCCTGATCGCCAACGAACGCACGGGCCAAGCCCAACTGATCGCGACCAGCGCAAGCCCAGCCTGACGAGGAACGGACATGATCGATGCCGTAGTGGTTTCCCGTAACGACGAAGCGCAGGACATCTGCAGCTTCGAGCTGGCCGCAATCGATGGCAGCCCGCTACCGCCCTTTAGCGCAGGCGCGCACATTGACGTGCACCTGCCGGATGGGCAAGTCCGCCAGTATTCACTGTGCAATCACCCCGAAGAACGCCACCGTTACCTGATCGGCGTACTCAAGGACCCGGCCTCACGTGGCGGCTCGCGCAGCCTGCACGAGCAGGTGCACAACGGTGCCCGTCTGCGTATCAGCGCACCGCGCAACTTGTTCCCCCTGGCCCTGGGCGCCCGTCGCAGCCTGTTGTTCGCAGGTGGCATCGGCATTACGCCGATCCTCTGCATGGCCGAGCAACTGGCCCACAGCGGCGAGGACTTCGAACTGCATTACTGCGCCCGTTCCAGCGAACGTGCAGCCTTCGTCGAACGCATGCGCGGTGCCGCCTTCGCCGACCGCCTGTTCGTGCATTTCGACGAGCAACCCGAGACTGCACTGGACATCGCCCAGGTATTGGCCAACCCGCAAGACGATATACACCTGTATGTGTGCGGCCCAAGCGGGTTCATGCAGCATGTGCTGGAAAGCGCCAAGGCGCAGGACTGGCAGGAGGCATGCCTGCACCGCGAATACTTTGCCGCCGCGCCGGTTGATACGCAGAACGACGGCAGCTTCTCGGTGCAGGTGAACAGCACCGGCCAGGTCTTCGAGGTGCCCGCCGACCAGAGTGTGGTGCAGGTGCTTGAACAGCACGGCATCGCGATCGCCATGTCGTGCGAGCAAGGCATTTGCGGCACCTGCCTGACGCGCGTGCTGGCAGGCACACCGGAGCATCGCGACCTGTTCCTCACGGAACAGGAGCAGGCGCAGAACGATCAGTTCACGCCCTGCTGCTCGCGCTCGAAAACGCCACTGCTGGTGCTGGATATCTGAAGCGCTTTAAGACGAGGGCAGGATGACCTTCATGCGCGCATCGGCCGTGGCCGCGCCGAACGTCTCGGCGTAGCGCAAGGTGGCATTGGCGTGCTCGCGCATGATGGCCTCGGCGCGGGCGCCCTGCCCGCTGACCAGGGCATCGAACACCGAATGGTGCTGCATGTGTGCATAGTTGAAGCGCCGGTACTCACGCGCCAGGTCATGGCGGTCCACGGCCAGCGCAGTGACCGAGGCAAACGGCAGGTGGTCATTGCGCGCCAGGGCATCGGCAATCGCCGGGTTGTGGCTGGCTGCGATGATCACCTGGTGGAAGCGCATGTTGAGGTCATGGTAGGCCTGCAGGTCTTCCTCGGTGACAAAACCCTTGTCGAACAGTTGGTCGCCTTCGACCAGGCAGCGCTGCAGCGCCGCGCGCGCTTCAGCGGACAGCCCACGCTCTGCCGCTTGGCGCGCAGCCAGGCCTTCCAGCACGCCACGCACCTCGACCGCGCCGGCGATGTCGTCTGCGCTGACGGAACGCACCTGAAACCCACGCCCGCCAAAACGCACCAGCAGGCCCTCCTGCTCGAGGGTGCGAAATGCCATGCGCACCGGCATCCGCGAGACACCGAACAGTTCGGCGGTGGGGATTTCCATCAGACGCTCGCCGGCCGCCAACTCGCCGGAGGCGATCATCTTGCGAAGCGTAACCAGCACCAATTGACCGGGCTTGCTCATCCAGGCAGTTTCCAGAGACATGAGCGGTAATCTTATCGCAGTGCTCGCCACGACGCATTGGGTGGCCATGAGATCGAGCGCCGCCCGCGCGGCGCTTCGCAGCACAAGGCTGCTCCCACATCTGTTTCGGGCCAGTGAGGCCTGTGATATTTGCGCGCGACCGCCTTGTTGGTCCGACTCAATATCGTGTCAGGCGCCAAGGGGGCGCGCGCTCATGGCACAGGAATAATTGGCCCGAAACAGATGTGGGAGCAGCCTTGTGCTGCGAAGCGCCGCGCGGGCGGCGCTCGATCTCAATGCCGGCAAAATTGCTGCGGCGTACACCTGCCAGCCTCACCCATTCTTGGCAAAATTTTGCTGGGATACGACCCTAGGCATCGGCCATCACTGCCTGCCCCGGCCGCGACGCTGGCTTGAGCAACAGCAGGCAACCAGCAGCAAGCACGAAGACACTGGCAAACACCCCATACAGGTGCAGCGGTTGCCAGCCGCCGTCGAGCAGTACGCCGGCCACGGTCGGTGACAGGATTGCGCCAATCCGGCCAATGCCGATGCCCCAGCCCACCCCGGTGGCGCGCACCGACGCGTCATAGACCACCGGTGACAGCGCATACAGCCCAGCCACGCAACCGTTGGCGAACAGCCCGATCAGCAAGCCCAGCGCCAGCGCGGCAGTGACCGATGACCCGCTGGCCACGAACAGCACCAGCAGCCCGGCCGTGACCAGCATGAACATCGCCAACACGCGGCTCAGTGACCAGCGTGACGACAGGCCGCCAATCAGCGCCGCACCAAGGATGCCGCCAACGCTCAGCAGCACTCCGCCGGTAATGCCCTGCTGCGCCGACAAGCCAGCCGCGACCAGCAGCTTCGGGGTCCAGCTCATGACGAAGTAGAAGCCGAACATCACCAGGAAGAACAGCAACCAGATCACCAGCGTGGTGCGGCGCATGGCGGGGGTCAGCAACTGCCTGAACCCTGTGGCGGCACCAGGCACGCTTTGCGCGGGCGGCGGCAGCTGGGACAGTGCCGGTTGCCCGAGTTTGTCGGCCAACCGATTGACCCGCGCCAAGGCATTCGCCGGGCGGCGTGCCAACAAAAAGTCCAGCGACTCCGGCAGCCACAGCAGCACCAGCGGGATCACCAGCACCGTGACGATGCCGCCGAACAGGAACACCGAACGCCAGCCCCAGTGGCCCAGCAGCCATACCGCCAACAAGCCGCCCAAGGTCGCGCCCAGGGCATACCCCGTGGACTGCAGGCTCACTGCCAGGCCACGCCAGCGTTTGCTGGCATATTCACTGGCGATCACATTGCTGCTGGCCAGAATGCCGCCGATGCCAAGGCCGGTCAGCCCGCGCAGCAGCGCCAGTTGCAACGGGCTCTGGCTCAACGCCGAGAGCAACATGCCGACACCAGAAAGCGTCAGGCAGAACAGAATCAATGGGCGCCGGCCAACGCGGTCGGCCCACGGCGCAATAAACAGTGACCCTGCCGCCATACCGAACAGGCCGGCGCTGAGCAGCAGCCCCACCTGCGCCCCACTCAGGCCCCACTCGGCAGACACCGAGGCGGCCGTGAAGGCCATCACCAGCACGTCAAAGCCATCGATCATGTTCAGCACGATGCAAATGCCGATGGCCAGGCACTGGAAGCGGCCCATCGGGTCATTGTCCAGACGTTGCTTGAGATCGATGTTCATGGGGCCACCTGCAGGCCGATGCGGGCCACAGGCGGGAGGACAGACGTGCACACGCAAGCAGAGCAGAAGGAACGTTGACGGTTCCGTGCCCCAGATAAGCCATTCATGACTGGACCCTTCTTGTAATTGTCGTCGCGCACGGCCGGAGGGCTGGCCGTCGTCAGGCGCTAATCAACCAGATAATGGATCCACAGACAACAGGATGAATTTTGGCAAACGCCAATCCGACGACATAAAGCGGCGACCCCAGAACGAATTAATACAATAACTAGTTAATTTTCAGTGCCTTATGAATTTAGCGCTTGATGATTATTTCGTTCGCTTATCGCACAGCAGTTGTTCTGTGGATCCAAAAATAACCTTCCACGCCCCCTCTGCCCAGCCATCCGAATACAGGCATGAACAAATCTTCATGTTCGCCGTGAACACCCTGATACCGGGGCCAACAGCTGATCGCCAGCCCCTGCCCAAGGCCGCCTGCCTTGAGCGAAAGGGAGGGGTTGCGTAGCATCGCCGGCCCCGGGGCCGCCGCCCGGCCACACCGCCACCCCACAGAGCCACCCATGCCGCAGCCCATACCCCTCAAGGACCACGAGAAGGAAAAGCACCTGGTCAACCGCCGGCTGATCGCCTGCGCCACCCTGGTCTTCACCCTGGTCGCCGTCCTCGTGGGCCGCCTTTATGTGCTGCAGGTGCTGCAACATGACCAGCAGAGCGCCGTGTCGGAAAACAACCGCGTGCACGTGCTGCCCATCGCCCCTGAGCGCGGGCTGATCTACGACCGCAACGGTGTGGTGCTGGCCGACAACAAGCCCAGTTTCGACCTGACCATGACCCGTGAGCGGGCCGGCGACTCGGCCAAGGTGCTGGATACCCTGGCGCAGGTGTTGAGCCTTTCGGAGGATGACCGCCGACAGTTCGACAAGGACCTGCGCCGCGGCCGCAAACCCTTCGAGCCGGTCACCCTGATGGTCGGCCTGAACGAAGAACAGATCGCCCTGGTTGCGGTCAACCAGTTCCGCCTGCCCGGCCTTGAGGTAGAACCGCAGTTCATCCGCGAATACCCACTGGCCGAGCATTTCGCCCATTCGGTGGGTTATGTCGGGCGCATCAACGAGAAAGAAGCCAAGACCCTCGACAGCACCGAGTATCGCGGTACGCAGTCGATCGGCAAGACCGGTATCGAGCACTTCTACGAACGCCAGCTGCACGGCCAGGTGGGCTACGAAGAAGTCGAGACCAACGCCCAGGGCCGGGTCATGCGCGTGCTCAACCACAAGGCCCCGATCCCCGGCAAGGACATCACCCTGAGCCTGGACAGCCACTTGCAACTGGCGGCCGAAAAGGCCCTGGGCGACCGCCGTGGTTCGGTGGTGGTGCTGGACCCAGCCAATGGCGACGTGCTGGCGATGGTCAGCAACCCAAGCTTCGACCCCAATCTGTTCGTCAAAGGCATCAGCTTCAAGCAGTACGCCGCCCTGCGCGACTCCATCGACCGGCCGCTGTTCAACCGTGTGCTGCGCGGCTTGTATGCACCGGGCTCGACGGTCAAGCCAGAAGTGGCCATCGCCGGCCTGGACAGTGGCGTGATCACCCCCGGCAGCCGGGTGTTCGACCCGGGCTACTACGAGCTGCCCAACTACGAACACAAATACCGCAACTGGAACCGCAGCGGTGACGGCTGGGTAGACATGTACACCGCCATCATGCGGTCCAACGACACCTACTTCTACGACCTCGCGCACAAGCTGGGGATCGAGCGCCTGCACGACTACATGGCCGAATTCGGTCTGGGGCAGAAAGTGTCGCTGGACATGTTCGAGGAAGCGTCCGGGCTGATGCCTTCCGCCGAATGGAAGCGCGCCACGCGCCGCCAGGCCTGGTTCCCGGGCGAGACGTTGATCCTGGGGATCGGCCAGGGCTACATGCAGGTCACCCCGCTGCAATTGGCCCAGGCCACCAGCCTGCTGGCGAGCAAGGGTGTATGGCACCGTCCGCACCTGGCCATGACGGTGGGTGGCGAGACCCCGGTCGACCCCAACCCGATGCCCGACATCGTGCTGCATGACAAACGCGCCTGGGACCAGGTCAGCCAAGGCATGCAAATGGTCATGCACGACCCCCGCGGCATCGCCCGCGCCTCGGCGGCCGGCGCCCAGTACCGCATCGCCGGCAAGAGCGGCACGGCGCAGGTGGTGGCGATCAAGCAAGGCGAGCGCTACAACCGCAACAAGACCCTGGAACGGCACCGCGACAACGCCCTGTTCGTCGGCTTCGCACCGGCCGATCACCCAAGCGTGGTGGTGGCGGTGATGATCGAGAACGGCGAAGCGGGCGGGCGCGTGGCAGGGCCGGTGGTGCGCGAGGTGATGGATGCGTACCTGCTGGATGAGCAGGGGCACTTGAAGCCTGAATATGCGGGCAATGCGGCGACCAAGGCAGTGCCGCACGGTTAGGGGTGGATGTGGCGATGGGTTGCTAGGGGTTCGCCATGGGATTTGCAGCGCCTATGAGATCGAGCGCCGCCCGCGCGGCGCTCCGCCTGGTTAGTGGAATAAGAATATAAATTCTTATTCTTTTTTGGCCGCACCCAAATCCTCTATAACTCTCTCAACTGTACAGCCGCCAACACCCGGCCAACTGTCTGCAGCGCAACACCCGATCAACAGCCAGCGCCCGCACGGCAACATCGCCCCGGGCGCTATAACGCGTAACCCGTTGATCTAAAATACGTTTTATAAACGGCACGACGATTGCTCCAGCAAAGTCCCCCGCTCAACCCGAACCGGAGACTTGCCCATGAGCACCCCACTGAATGTCGTCGCCCTGTCTGGCGGTACTTCCCGCCCTTCGCGCACCTTGGCCCTGACCGAGGCGATCCTCGCGGAACTGGCCGAACACCTGAACATCAAGCCTCACCTCATCGACCTGGGTGACATTGCCCGCCCGTTGGGCAGTGCCCTGTGGCGCAGCGAGCTGCCCGAGGCCGTGGAGCAGCAACTGCGGCTGGTGGAAAAGGCCGACCTGCTGGTGGTGACCACGCCGGTGTACCGCGGCAGCTTTACCGGCCACTTCAAGCATCTGTTCGACCTTATTGGCCAGGACGCCCTGGTCGACACCCCAGTGCTGCTCGCCGCCACTGGGGGCAGTGAGCGCCACGCGCTGGTGCTCGATCACCAGTTGCGCCCGCTATTCAGCTTCCTGCAGGCCCTGACACTGCCGATTGGTGTGTTTGCCAGCCAAGCGGAACTGGCCGACTACCGCGTTTCCAGTGAGGCCCTCGCCGCGCGTATCCGCCTGGCCGCCGAACGTGCCGTGCCGCTGTTCGGCGCCCATCACGCGCTGCGCAAAAGCGCCTGAGGAGCGGCCATGAATGCACCGGTAAACACGGCACCACGCCCTGCCCTGGCCATCGCCCGCGAGTTGGCTGGGCAGTTCGCCCAGACCGCCGTCGAGCGTGACGAACGCGGCGGTACGCCCAAGGCTGAGCGCGACGCGCTGCGTGGCAGCGGCCTGTTGTCGCTGACTATCCCACAGGCGTTCGGTGGCCAAGGCGCGAGCTGGTTCGATACTTTCGAAGTGGTGCGCGAGTTCGCCCGTGTCGACAGCTCCATTGCCCACGTCTTCGGTTTCCATCACCTGATGCTGGCCACCGTGCGCCTGTTTTCGAGCCCAGACCAATGGCAGCCGTGGTTCGAGCAGACTGCACGCAAGCAGTGGTTTTGGGGTAACGCCCTCAACCCGCTGGACACACGCACCGTGGTCAAGCACTTCGACGGTTGGTGCGAATTCTCTGGCAAGAAGAGCTTCTGCTCCGGTGCCAGCGACTCGGAAATGCTGATCGCCTCCGCCGTGGACGAACGCGCGGGCGGCAAACTGCTGATCGCCGCGATCCCCAGTGGCCGTACCGGTATCAGCCTGCACAGCGACTGGCACAACATCGGCCAGCGCCAGACCGACAGCGGCAGCGCCACGTTTGAACGGGTGCGGGTCGAGCACACTGAACTGCTGCTCGACCCAGGGCCGTTGAGCACGCCCTTCGCCGCCTTGCGCCCGCTGATCGCGCAGCTGCATTTCGCCAACCTGTTCCTGGGTATCGCCGAAGGCGCGTACGAGGAAGCCCGCCAGTACACCCTCAAGGAAAGCCGGCCGTGGTTCCGCTCAAACGCCACCACCACTGCCGAAGACCCTTATGTGCTGCGCCATTACGGCGAGTTCTGGGTCGGCCTGGAAAGCGTCCGTTTGCTGATCGAACGCGCTGCCCGCCAGCTCGATAGCGCCTGGGCCAAGGAGCATGCCTTAAGCGCAGAGGAACGCGGCGACCTGGCCCTGGCCATCGGCACTGCCAAGGTTGCCGCCAGCCGCCATGGCCTGGATATCTGCAACCGGCTGTTCGAGGTCACCGGTGCCCGCGCTACCCACGCCTCGCTGCGCTTCGACCGCCACTGGCGCAACCTGAGGACACAGACCCTGCACGACCCCGTGGACTACCGCATCCATGAATTGGGCGAGTGGGCCCTCAACGGCAAGCGCCCTGCCCCATCCTTCTATTCCTGAGGATTGCCCATGCAACTGCTGACCCTCCCCCCGTCCCCGACACTGGCCACCTCGATCAGGGCGACCGCGCAGGTTTTCGAAGACCCCAGGTCACAGGCGCTGCTCGCCCACCTGCAACAGGTCGCGCCGAGTGAGGCGAGCGTGCTGATCATCGGCGAAACCGGCACGGGCAAGGAGCTGGTCGCACGCCATATTCATAACCTCAGCGGCCGGCGTAACGGCCCATTCGTCGCGGTCAATTGCGGGGCGTTTTCCGAGTCGCTGGTGGAGGCCGAACTGTTTGGCCATGAAAAAGGCGCCTTCACCGGCGCCCTGGCGGCCAAGGCCGGCTGGTTCGAGGAGGCTGACGGCGGCACGCTGTTTCTCGATGAGATTGGCGACCTGCCCTTGCCGATCCAGGTCAAGCTGCTGCGGGTGTTGCAGGAGCGCGAAGTGGTGCGGCTGGGTTCACGCAAAAGCATCCCGATCAATGTGCGTGTGCTGGCGGCGACCAACGTGCAGTTGGAGAAGGCCATCAATGCCGGGCATTTTCGCGAAGACTTGTATTACCGGCTGAACGTGGTGACCTTGCAGTTGCACCCGCTGCGTGACCGGCCAGGTGACATCCTGCCATTGGCGTGTCATTTCATTCGTAGCTACAGCGACCGGCTGGGCTACGGGCCGGTGGAATTGAACCCGACGGCCCAGGCCAAGCTGGTTGACTATGCGTGGCCGGGCAATATCCGTGAGTTGGAAAACGTTATTCACCACAGCTTGTTGACCTGTGCTGACGGGGTGATCCAGGCGCAGGATTTGCGGCTGTCCAACCTGCGTATCGAACGGCAGGAGGAGCCTGCCAGCAATGCCGTGGAGGAACTGCTGCAGCGGGCGTTTAGCCAATTGTACGAGGAGCAGCCTGGGGGGCTGTACGAGAAGGTCGAAAATGCCCTGCTGCGCTCGGCGTACCGTTTTTGCCATTACAACCAGGTGCATACAGCGCAGTTGCTGGGGCTGTCGCGCAACATCACCCGGACCCGGCTGATCGCGATTGGCGAGTTGGTGGTGAACAAAAGGCGGGGGCAGGAGCATCAGGTTATGGATAACCGGGTGGTGCGATTGTCGATTTGAAATGTGCAGTGCCTGTACCGGCCTCTTCGCGGGTAAACCCGCTCCTACAGGTATTCCACTGCTTTCAAGGCCAGTGAAGATCCTGTGGGAGCGGGTTTACCCGCGAAAAGGCCGGTACGGGCCACTCAAATGCTAAGTGCGGTCACCGCCATGATCATCGCCGACATCATGATCGGCACCATCATCGGCGCCATGCCCTACACCGTGGGCCTCGCCAACACTGTGATTCGCTTCGTGATTCGCTTCATGGTTGGCCTCATGGTTGGCCTCATGGTTGGCCTCATGGTTGGCACCATCATCGGCGCCATTGCGTCCACTTTCACCACGGCCTGAGCTGGCATGCCCGCCGCCATCGCCGCTGTGTCCGCTCCCACTGCCGCCGTGGCCTCCACCGCCGCCACTGCCGCCGCCTCCACTGCCACCACCATGACCACCTCCACCACCGCTGCCGCCGCCGTGACCACCGCCGCCTCCACCACCGCTACCACCCCCACCGCCGCCATGACCACCGCCGCCACCGCCGCCACCATGGCCGCCGCCACCTCCACCACCGCCATCCTTCGCATACGCGCTGGACGCACCGCCAATGGAGTCAGGCACCAACACGGCCGACGCTGACAAAACCGCGCCGATTGCCAAAGCCAACAAGCATTTTTTGAGCATGTAGAGCCTCCGCTTGGAGTAGCACGGGGGTTGCACATGACACCCCGTGAGTTCCGGCCCCCCCCATGGGGCGACCTGCAAACCAGTGCGGCCTTCCATCTGCAGCGGGTGAGCGAGATCCATCAGGGCCAACTGGCCAGTTGTTGCAGAATGTGTCTTACGTCCTGAGCGTAGTCATGCGCTAGCGCTTGTCACGACCAGTCATCCGAATGGCGCTTGAACAGGCGCTGTCCGCGGCATCAGGTCATAGGGGTGTTTCCAGCCTGGCGTGCTCTTGATCCGCGCTTTCCAGGCCTCGATATGAACGAATTCGTCCAGCGCGATACCCGTGTCTTCAGGCATGAACACATACCCCGCCAACGACAAGTCGGCGATGGTCAAGCGCCCGCCGACCATGAACGGCGTCTTCGCCAAATGTGCATCAACGATGCGATAGGCCGCCGTGGCGCGATCACGCAAGAACTTGGTCACATCGTTTTCGCCCATCTGTTTGAGGCAATAGATAAACCGCAGCGCCGCGTAGTAGCTGGTGAACTTGTGGTTGTCGAACAGCATCCAGCGCCAGATCTCGCGCTTTTCGTCCTCATCGCGTGGGCCAAACTGGCCGGTCTGCTCAGCGAGGTATTCCAGGATCAAGGCCGATTGGGTGAACGACTTGCCCGCGTGTTCGAGCACCGGCACCTCGCCCTGCTCGTTCACTTCATCGCGCCAGGCCTGCTCGCGGGTCTGGCCGTTGAAAAAGTCGACGAACACCGGCTGCCAAGGCTGGCCGGTGAGTTCGAGCATGAGGGCGGCTTTGTAGGCATTGCCGGATTCGGCGAAGCAGTGGAGCGTGTATTCGGACATGGCAGACCTTCAGTTTCCTTTGAATGATCGTTAGGTGCCGGGGCTTTTGCACGGGCCAGTCACCGGCAAACCGAGCAAATCACGCAGGGCTTGCCGCGGTCAATTCAAAACCTCCCACGACCCGTCATTCCCGTTATATGCCCCCCGCCCGGGCCATGCGACAGTGAAGAAAACAACACGGATAAAACCCATGTACAGAAACACCTCTACCCCCGCGGATGACAACGGTTGCGGCTGGTTCCACCTCAGCTCCATGCGCCAGCCACGTGCCGCGCACCGGGGGCGGAGCGAAGCGCGCTGGGTGGTGCTCGGTGCTGGCTTCACCGGCCTTGCCGCCGCGCGGCAGCTGGCGCTGCATCACCCGGATGACGAGGTGATCCTGCTCGAAGCCCAGGAAGTCGGCTTTGGCGCCTCGGGGCGCAACTCGGGCTTTGCCATCGACCTGCCCCATGACATCGGCGCACCGGACTACATCGGTGAACTGGCCACGGCGCGGATGAACCTCAAGCTCAACCTGCGCGCGCAGTCGATACTGCACACGCTGATCCAGCAGCATGGCATCGACTGCCAGGTCCGCCCGGACGGCAAGTACCAGGCGGCGGTCGAAGACAAGGGGTTGGCGGTGCTCGAAGCGTACCGCAGCGGCCTGGAGAAACTCGGCCAGCCCTACCAGATGATCGATGCCCGTGATCTGCCCGAGCACTTCGGCACCGCGTTCTACCGCAAAGCGTTGTACACCCCAGGTACCCAGCTACTGCAGCCGGCCGCCTTGGCCAAAGGCCTGGCAGACAGCCTGCCCAGCAACGTGACGCTGTACGAACACACCACCATCACCCGCATCGAACAGGGCACGCGCATCACCCTCGCGCATGCCCATGGCGAGATCGTTGCCGAGCAGTTGCTGCTGACCAACAACGCCTTCGCCTCGTACTTCGGCTTCCTGCCGGGGCGGCTGCTGCCGATTTTCACCTACGCCAGCATGACCCGGCCCCTGAGCGAAGACGAACAAGCACGCCTGGGTGGCAAGGCGACCTGGGGCATCATCCCCGCCGACCCGTTTGGCAGCACCCTGCGGCGCACCCCGGACCAGCGCCTGCTGGTACGCAACAGCTTCAGTTTCAACGCCGATGGGCGCGCCAACCAGCGCCACCTGCAACGCGCCGGGCGACAGCACCGGGCGTCGTTCGAGCGGCGCTTCCCGATGCTCGCGGGTACGCCGTTCGAATTCACCTGGGGCGGTTCGATGTGCCTGTCGCGCAACCACCAGTCGCATTTCGGCACACTGGCACCCAATGTCCATGCGGCGCTGTGCTGCAACGGCCTGGGAATTACCCGGGGCACTGCCACCGGGACCCTGTTGGCCGACTGGCTGAGTGGCGAGCGTGACGAGCTGATCGACTTCCTGCTGGGCTCGGCCGGGCCCAACCGCAACCCGCCGGAGCCGCTGCTGAGTCTGGGCGTCAACCTGAACCTGCACTGGGGCCAGCGCCGCGCCGGCCTAGAAAGCTGACAAGGAGGCATCATGCATAGCCTGGGCATCCTCGGGGTCGGCGAGCTGACCGAAAAAGTCGTTATCGGCCTGCGCCGCGGTGGTTTCGACGGCGCGATCCTGCTGTCGCCACGCAACGCCCAGCGCGCCGAAACACTGGCCCACGCACACGGTTGCCAAGTACTGCCGAGCAATCAGGCGGTAGTCGACCAGGCCGAGGTGCTGATGCTGGGCGTGCGCCCGGAATCACTGGCACACCTGGCCGGCGAGGTACACCTGCACCCCGGGCAACGCCTGCTGTCGTTGGCAGCAGGTGTGAACCTGCAACAGCTGCAAGCCGCCTTCCCCGCCGCTCACTGCGTGCGCGTGATGCTGTCTTATGCCGCGCAACACAACCAGTCCACGGTAGTGGTCTACCCCACGGATCCCCCCACTGAGCAATGCCTGGCCGCGCTGGGCAACCTGGTGGTATTGCAGGATGAAGCCGCATTCGAGCTGGCCACGGTGGCCGCGTGCATGAATGGCTGGTTCTACTTCCTTTTGCACGACCTGCAGCAGTGGCTGACCGACAAAGGCCTGCCCGCAACCGAGGCACGCGCCTTGGTGCTGGGTAACCTGCACGACTGTGTGAGCAGTGCCCAGCGCCAACCCGAACACACGCTCAAGGCCCTGGGGCAAGCGATTGCCACGCCGGGCACCTTTACCGCCGATGGGCTGGCCGTGTTGATGCATCAACCGGTAAGTGCCAGCTGGGGCGCGGCCTGCGAAGTGGTGCTGGATGCGCTGTTGACTCGGTCGCGGTAGGCGCAGCCTTGTGCTGCGAGGAGGCCGGTGACAACGCCGTGAATCTTGGCTGATGTCGCCTGCCTCTTCGCAGCACAAGGCTGCTCCTACAGTGCCATTTGCACTTCGCAATGCCATCCCACGACCCGTCCGAACCGTTATAGGGAACCCCTGCAACCCGGTGCCATAGTGCCGCCACGCAAGTGCGTCAAATAACAACAAGAGGTAAGTCTAATGTCTGTCCCCAAACGCTCCGTCGAAGATGCGCCACTCAATGCGTTCCATCGCAAACTGACGGTCTATTCCGCCGGTGGCCCGTTCCTCGACGGCTATGTGCTGAGCATCATCGGCGTGGCCATGCTGCAGATCACCCAGGCCCTGCAACTGTCGGCCTTCTGGGAGGGGCTGATTGCAGCTTCGGCGCTGATCGGGGTGTTCCTCGGCGGCTTCCTGGGTGGCTGGTTCACCGACAAATACGGGCGCAAGGTGCTGTACCTGGTCGACCTCATCGCCATTGTCGGTTTTTCGGTGGCGCAGTTCTGGGTCGAGTCGGCCTGGGCATTGTTCGCCTGGCGGTTGTTGATCGGTATCGCGGTCGGCGCCGACTACCCGATCGCTACCTCGCTGCTGGCCGAGTTCCTGCCACGCAAGCAACGCGGGCCGCTGCTGGCGGCAATGGTACTGATGTGGTTCGCCGGGGCCGCCGTGGCCTATGTGGTCGGTGAACTGTTGCTGCGCGTCGGCGGCGATGACGGCTGGCGCTGGGTATTGGCCAGTGCGTTGGTCCCGGGTGCGTTGTTCCTGATTGCCCGTAGCGGTACGCCAGAATCGCCACGTTGGCTGCTGAGCAAGGGCCGCACTGCCGAGGCGGATGCCGTGATCAAACGCGTCTATGGCCCGGATTACTCCATCGCCGATCTGCCCGAACACGTCAGCGGCAAACCGGTGTCGGTGTGGTCGCTGTTCCACTCCGGCTACGGCAAGCGCATGGCCTTCGTCACCCTGTTCTGGACCTGCGCCATCGTCCCGCTGTTCGCCATTTACGCGTTCGCCCCAAAGGTGCTGCAGGCGCTGAAGCTCACCGGCGACTGGGCCGCCTACGGCTCGATCGCCATCACCCTGCTGTTCACCCTGGGCTGCCTGCTGGCAACCAAGCTGATCAACCGCCTGGGGCGGCGCAAGATGCTGATCCACAGCTTCCTCTGGTCGGGCATGTCGCTGGTGCTGCTGGGCGTGTTCCCCGACGCATCGCCCACCACCGTGCTGGTGCTGTTTGGCGCCTACGCGGTGTTGATCGGCGGCGCTCAGGTGCTGGAATACGTCTACCCCAACGAGTTGTTCCCCACCGAGATCCGCGCGTCTGCCGTTGGCCTGGCCACTTCGCTGTCGCGTATCGGCGCGGCCGTGGGCACCTACCTGGTGCCTATTTCCCTGGCCACCTATGGCATTGCCAACACCATGTTTGCCGCCGCGTTGATCTCACTGTTCGGGGCACTGATCTCGTGGTGGCTGGCCCCAGAGACCAGCAAACTCGACCTGCAGCAAGCCGCTGCGTTGGGCGGGGCCGCCCCAGCACCGTCACCGTCCTACAAAAACGTTGCCCGAAAAGCCTGAAGGAGCCACATCATGAGCCAAGTGCTTACCGTTGTCCGCAATGCCGCTGCCTCGCCCCTGGGTGTACCAGCCCCTGCCCGTCTGCCGATCGGCGAACCGATCGCCCACGCCGCCAGCGCCCAGGACCAGACCGATGAAGCGGTGGGTGCCAGCATCGGCATCTGGGAAAGCAGCCCCGGGGTGTTCCGCCGTTTCCTGAAAAACCGCGAGTTCAGCCATATCGTCAGCGGCAGCTGCACCTTTACCCCCGACGGTGGCGAGCCGGTCGAGCTGCGGGCGGGCGATGCGGTGCTGTTCCCAGAGAACTGCGAAGGCGTGTGGGAGATCCACGAGACCCTGCGCAAGACCTACGTACTGTTCTGAGGAGCGCGCTGATGATCGAACGTATCAACCCCGGCAAACGGGCCAGCCAGATGGTTCTGGTGGATGGCCGCCTGGAAACCTGCGGGATCGTCGCCCTTGCACCGGGCGATATCGCTGCGCAGACGCGGTGCGTGCTGGCGCAGCTGGAGCAGTGGTTGGCGCAGGTTGGCGCAGGTAAGGGCAACCTGACCCGCGTGCAGATCTGGCTGGCTGACATGGGGGAGTTTGCGGCGATGAATGAGGTGTATGACGCCTGGGTAGGGCAGCAACCACCGGTGCGGGCGTGTGTAGGGGCTGCGCTGGCGGCGCCTGAGTATCGGATCGAAATTCAGGCATTTGGTCAGCTTTGATAGCGCCGGGGCCGCTTTGCGGCCCATTCGCAGGCAAGCCAGCGCCTACACGGGTAGCGCTGGAGATGGCTACACAGCTACAGCTCCGGGTCCAAGCCTACTTTGTCCCCATGCCAGTCAAACCGCTCCACTTCATGCCGCCGTTTGCGGAAGCTGTAAGGCGTCTCGCCGTACTGCTTGCGGAACCACAAGATGAAGTGCGACGCATCGGAAAACCCACACGCCAAGGCAATGGTGGTGATGTTCTGGCTGGTATTCACCAGCAAGCGCCGGGCATGGTCCAGGCGCAGCTTGCGCCAGTAGTTGGCCGGTGGCTCTTGCGTGTTGGCAACGAACTCGCGGTGCAACTGCCGCGGGTGCGTGCCCACTGCCTCGGCCACGGCCTTGAGGGTCATCGAGGCATCCAGGTTGGCGCGCATGAAGGCAATGGCCCGCTGCACACGGTCGTTCTGGTAAACGCTTTCGCTGGCGGCCTTGTCCTCTTGCGCGTCGGCACGCTCGTCCACCAGCAGGTACTCCAAGCCCTTCTGCGCACGCACCGCTCCGCAGTGCCGGCGAATCAGGTTGGCCGCCAGGTCGATGGCCGTGCCGCCCGGGCAGGTGATAATGCCGCGGTCATCCACATAGCTCTTGTCAATCACGGCGGTGGACAGCGGGAAACGCTCCTTGAACTCATCGCGCAAAGTGAAATGCAACGCGCACCGCCGGCCATCGAGCAGGCCGGCCTTGCCCAGCACGAACGAACCTGAACACAGGGCGATGATCGGGATATTGGCGGCGTACACCTCACGCAGCGCATCGAGTAGCCAGTCTGGGGGGTTACGCGTTTCGCCCAGCAGCCCGCCCGCCAGCACAATGTAGTCGTACTGGGCAAACAGGTTGAGCGGTTTGGTCGGCGAAATGGGCATGCCGCAACTGGCGGTGATCTGCTGGTCGTCCAGGGTCATCCAGTCCCATTGGCAATACACTTGCTGGCTGCGGAACGACTTGTCGGCGGCGAAGCGCAACGAGTCGACCAGGCCGGCGACCGGGACCAGGGTGAACTGGTTGAGGAGCACGAAGCCAACCCGCAGTTCAGGTTTTATCTGCGAGGCGGCTTCGGGGGGCTGTGGTTGTTGTTGATCTTGTAGGGCGACCATGGACGCTGCTCACATGACATCCGAAGTGGGTGTCATTTTAGGCGTATTCAGGTGTCCGTCCTATCATATTTAGCGCCGAAAATAGAATGGTTCAGACGTACCTCCGCTTAACCTCAGCACTCTTGTCCTTCTCCCAATCGGACATAGTAATGGCCTTTTCCTTGTTCCAAGCATCAATCTCGTACTTCAAGGGTGCCCTTCGTGTCCCATCAAGATTCTGAAGGGGATTAGCACCCAGTACACTCATCCTATCAATATTAAGTTGTACAGAGACGTAGGGGTTTCGGCTGCCGTCCCCTCCGACGTGGTAGATCAGTCGCGCTCGCTTGTTATCACTGTAGTTTTGTATGCCTACGTCCTTGCCATTAACCCAGGCATTCATCACTTCACGTTGAATTTCGCGATCTCCCGTTACACCATCCCTCGCGAAGTCTCCGGCGTGCCTTCCACTAACATGATCCAAGCCCCCCACCATCGTTTTACCGGACTCCTGGTAGATCTTTTTCTCCAAAACGGAAACCTCTCGTCTACCGTGAATAAAACTTGGCCTTTCGGCGATCGCCAAAACGTTTTCCGGTCTTTTTTTACTGATTGCAGGAATTAAGGGAAACAATTCTGAATAAATCGAACTCCCCCTCAATCCATACCTTCTTTCAACTTCCTTCTTTGCTTTGGGAGCAACTACTTCCCAGCCATCGTCGTCCTGGCTATCGGCAGCCGGTCCCTCTGAATGAGAAGATGATGCACGCGCCTGCGCACCGTCATGGCTCGGCCCTGCTGAAGCTGAGGTTGACGCGACAGGTGGAGGGTCAGCGTCACCACTTCGGCTGACAACCGGCGTGCCTTGTGCTCCGGAACTGCCCCCCCCGCCTTTGTTCTTGTTCCCTTTGCCCATCAACCCCAACTCATCAACCAAAGTCATCGGGTTGTTACGCACCATCGCGTACAAATTCAAGCCATCCACAGTGCCTGCCGGGTCCGCACTCAACCACCGCCCCAGCCAAGGCTGGTAATAGCGATACCCGTAGTAATACAGCCCCGTCGCATCACGCTCCTTGCCCGAATAACGAACGAACTTGTAGCGCCCCTGCACCTCGCTGCGAGCGGCCCATACCGCAGTGCCGCCGTACGGGTAGTACTCCTCTTGGCTGATCACCGCACCACTGCCATCGACCTCCAGGCAACCGCTGCCCAGCTGGTCGGCGTAGCTGTAACGCAGTTGCGCGTCGGCAAGTTCTGGCGGCTTACCTGCAGCCCAGTGCAAGGCCCGCACCTGGGCGTGCCCAGCGTCGCCCACCAGCACCACCTGCAACTGCTCGATCAGCGTGCCGCCCTGGGTTGTACTGCGCAGCTCCAGGCCTGGCAGGTACTGCACACGTTGCGTGCGCATGTGGGTCGCGGTCTTTTGGGTACTGACCTTGAGCACCCGTTGGTTGCCGATGTCGTAGCGGTAACTCTCGCCATCGTCCTCCGCCCCTTCGCGCATGACCTGGGTAACGGCGTGCAACTCACCGCGCGGTGTCCAGTTCAACTGTTGGCCAGGCAACAAAGCCTTTTGCTGGCCACTGGCATTGAACAACGCGTCGACGGCGGCCGGGTCCTGGGTGAGCGCGCTGTGCACCGCCCGGTTGCTGCGGTCGCTGACAGTGATATCGGTGGTGTAGCTATGGTTTGTGGCAGGCGCGCTGTGGCGGATGCGGGTCAGGTTGCCCGCCATGTCGTAGGTATAGGTACGGTTGTAACGGCTGTAGGTGACGTTATCGAGGGTCGCCATATCCGGCAGGTTGGCGCCCTGCTGCCCGGCATTGGCCATCTCGCGCCCGGTGGCGCTGGCCAGCTGGTACAGGCTGTCATAGACATAGGTGCTTAGCGGTTCGACTTTCTGATTGCGCCAGAAGCGGGTTTCTTCGGCGTCGTTGCGCACACTCAGCACATTGCCCACCGGGTCGTAAGCGTAGCGCAGGTCTTGCAGCACCTTGGCCCCTTGCGCGTGCCCTGTCGGGCGCTCGGTACGGACTTCGGCCAGCCGCTGAGTGCGCGGTTCGTAGCGGTATTGGGTGACCAAGCCATTACCGTGCTCCTCGCGCAGCTTTTGCCCAGCCGCCGAATAGCTCAGGGCTTTGAGAATGACCTGCTCCGGGCCGCCCTTGAGCGTCAGCCAACGCTGCGTGAGCAGGCCCGCCACGTCGTAGGCGTGGCGGCGCAGATGGCCTGCGGCATCACGCGTGGCCAAGGGGGCGCCGGTCGCATCCACCGTGGTCAGCGTAGTGCTGGCTTCGCTTTCCGGCTGCAGTTGGGCCTCCCAATCAGCAGGCTGCTCACTTTGCCAATCCGCCCCTACCTGCGGGTTATCGGCATCCGCCAGCAAGCGTTGCGTGGTCTCTAGCGGGACGCCGGTCAAGCCAACGCCATGGGTCTGCAGCAAACCGGCGGTGTGGTAGTGCCGGCTCGCCTGGCCCGCCAAATTGTGGGCTTTTTCTGCGGCGCTGTTGCCGGCATAAATCAGCCGCTCCAGCCGACACGCCACGTGGCCATTGGCCTGTTCGCTGATGCCCAGCAGGCGCCCTGGCAGGTTGGCGTTCTCGTAAAGCCAGGTGCGGGTGACCGCTTCACTGCGCAGGTGCTCGCCGTGTTCATCGAGCGCGATTCGCGACACCGCCAGCAACGGGCGCCCTGCTGCATCGCTCAGGTTGATCGACACGCCGGCGTCGGCGCTTTGGGTGCACACCGGGGTGCCGGCCAGGTCGGTCAGCCAGGCAAAGTTACCCCGGCCGCTGGGGTGCAGGCGCGGGTCGCTGCTGTGGGTCATGGAGCCCTTGGCGTCATGCTGCTGGCGCGTAATCCGAGGTTGCGTCAGGGTTGGCGTGTCTGGGTGGCGGTGGTAGTGGATGGTCCGGGCCACCAGGCCGCGGTTGTCCACGACCGTGACGGTAGGGGTATTACGATGGACAGCGTTGTCCGAAAGAGCAGGCATCGCGTGCCTCCTGTTCTTGAAATCTGCATGGGGTTGAGTGGATGGCGCGCGCAAGGTAGCGCGCGCCATCAAGGTCGCGCTCAGGCCGTGTCGTTCTCGTCCTGCGCTACCGTGAACCAGGGGTAGTACTCGGTACGCCGCTCCCAGCCCGCGGCGGTGAGGACGCGGTAAACGCGCCCCATGGCGTCATACAGCTGGGTATCGGCATACAGCCCGGGGTGGCCGCTGTCATCGCTTACAGGGCGCCAGTCATCGAGGTAGTACGGCAACCAGGTGCGCACAGGCTGGCCTTTGTTGTCGTACTCGGTCTTGCCGGTTACCGCCCAGCGTCGCGCTGCCGGCTGCACGCGTGCAGCACCGTTGGCATCGCGCTCGAGGCTGCCTGCGGCGGTACGCACCCACGCATCGCCAGGCGCACTCAGCACAGCGGTCTGCAACAGGCGGCCGGCGCCATCGCTATGCGCCACGTTTACGCGCAGCTGCTGCGCAGGGTCGCCGTCGTAGCGGTCGGTCTGCAGGCTGATGATGTGCGGTGGCTGGCGGCTTTCGCCGTCGTCCCCAGCGGGCAGGCCATTAGCCTTAAGCAGGCGACGCAGCGCCAGCTCGCCCATACGGGTAACCAGAGGGCGCCCTTGGCTATCACGTGCCAAGGGCATCCAGCTGTCGGTCACTACCCGGTGCGCCGTGGCCACGGGTACCTCGCCTCCTTCGAGTGCCAGGATGCCCTCGACCGTTGCCGGCAGCGTGAATGCCTTGCCGCTGCTATAGCCGGCCAACTGGCCCTGTTCCGTGCCGTGGAAGCGGGTTTGTGTCACTCGCCCCAAGGCATCGAGGCTGACCTGGTGCTGGTTGTCGTTGGCATCGGTCATGGCTACGGGCGTGAGGAAACGCCAGTCATACTCGAAGCCGGTTTCCAGGCCAGCGGCGTCGGTTATCTTCAGCACTTGCAGGGCGTGTGGGCTCCAGTCAACACGCTGCTCGCCAAGCAGCTCGCTGGCACGCAGCGTGGCCAGTCGATAAAACAGTGACGCACCCTGGTGCTTGATCAGGTCGTGGCGGCTGACGTACACCCGCTTGCCGTCCTCAGCCAAGGCGATGAGGTGATAGCCGCCGTTGGCCTGCCACTGTGCCAGCTCGTGCGGCAAAAGCGTTGTCTCGAGCGCAGCCAAGGTGGCGTGTTCGAGCATGGCGGTTTCGCGGTAGGCCACCAGCGCCTGGCGGATTGGCGCCGTGGTCGGTTGCCCCTGGGCATCACACCATTGCTTGCGCTGGTAGCCCGATAGAGTGGCAGCATCCAGGCCCTCCAATGGGCCATCGGGTACCAGCAGATGCTCCACGCTGAAGCCGCCCTGCGGCAGCGCGTGCGCTGGCAGCGCCAGCACATCGGTACGGGTCGCTTCGATCAGCCCGGACACGTAATCATGGCCGTCCTCAAGGTTGCGTACCCGATGGCGCGCGTGCTCAAGCCAGGCCATGTCCTGCTGAGGGTCGCGGGCATCGTCCAGCAAACCGGCTGGCAGCGAGGCTGGATAAGGCGATGGGGAGGCTGCGACCCGGCGCGGGTAATGCACCTGCACCTGCTGCAGGACATGGCCGTACTTGTCTTGGCCAATCACCAGTGCCTGCGTGATAACCGGGTCTTGGACAATGCGCTCGGTGGTGAAGGCCAGGCTCTCTATTGCCGTTACCAAGGCCGCAGGCCGGTCGGCGTGCGCGGTCTCGTAAACCCGCACTTGCCAGCGCTGACGGGTGATGCTGTACGGCACCCCAGCGTGTTCAGTGCCGTCAAGGCCGTAGGTTTCACTGCGCACTTGCGCCCCTTTCAAGGCACAAAGCAGCCAACGCCGGGCTGCACCTTGCGGCGAGTAAGGCACATCGCAGTCACCTTCAAGGCGAGTGAAGCGCACCGGTTGCAAGGGAAAGTCCGCCTCTGCGCTGCGCTGCCCATCAAGGCCCTGTGGCGCGATGCTGTCCAGGTCTTCGATGCCACTGAGGAACCAATGGCGTATTTGCGCCGGCGGCGAACGCTCGGCGGCCGTGCCCTGGGCGTCGCTCAGGGTGTCGGTCTGAATCAACTGCCTGAAACCGCGAAACTCGCGCTCGACTGGGTCCCAGACCGGGCTCTGATAGCGCATGCCACTGACAGTACGCAGGCCACTGATGTCGTCCACAAGGGTCACCTGGGCCAAGGTGTGAACCGGGAACGGCAAGCGACTGATCGCCGCCTTGCCCTCCCCTTGCAGGGCACGCTTTTCATCCAGCCAGCTCTGCGCCGAACTGCGGTAGTCGAACAGCGTACGACCACCGGTGTTGCTGCACACCTCGGCCAGCAACCAGGGGCGTCGGTCGTTGAAGCGGTACACCCAGCTACGGGGAGAGAGGTGCGGCACAGTCAGCACCAGCTCTGCACAACCCTGCCCGCGCAAATCGACCAGTTGCAGCTTGCAGCTGGCATCGAGCACAACCTCCTCCGGCGCTGGCACGCAATGGCTTTCGACGAAGCGATTACCGTTATGGCTGACGAATACCCGGATGCGGTCGGCGTCTACATAAAGGATATCGGTAGTACCACTGCCATCGGTATCGCCAAGCAATACCCGCGAGGCGTTGAAATGTTCGATGGCAAAACCCGGCATCTGCACAGGGTTGGCAAAATGACCGTGGCCAAGCATCGGCCAGTAGGTGACGCCCTCGGCCGTGACCTCGATCAATTGCTGCAAACCTGTGCCCGCAAGATCGGCAAATGCCACCAGCCGGTGCTCACCGCCAGGCAATGGCAGCGTGGGGCCTGCCACGATGTCGCTGGCGGGCTGCCAGCCGGCACCACGTACCCTGGCAGACAGACGCACGCTACGTGGCCCGATCATCACCAGGTCCTGCTGCCCGCCACCGCTGAAGTCGACCAGTTGCGCATCCCCATGGGCCAGCTCGCTGGGCATGGCGTCGGCGGCAATGAAGTCACCCCATTGCCCATCCGGCGTCAGGGTGAAGCTGCCGCGAACACCCGGCAGGTTGACCAGCCATTGTGGCTGGCCGTCACCCTCGAGGTCGGCCAGCATTCCTGTGCCTGGGCGTGGCGCTCCCGGTAATACCTGTGACTCGCCCCACGTGATGGCATCGCCACCCAGGTCACTGTTGCGTTCTGGCGCGCGATACCACCAGGCACCGGCATCCTGGAACAGCAAACCCGGCACCCCCTCGCCGTGAAGATCTACCATCTGCCAGTGCGGCGCACTGAAGCCATCGAGGTCGGGCAATGCCTCCCAGCCTGAGTGCTGACGCCCTGGGCGACTCGGCTCGAATTCCACCGGCGGCAGCAACAACGGCGTGCCATCCGTTTCGTAAGCGACCTGTTGCGCGGCGACCAGCACTGAGGCAACACCCGATGCGTCATACCCCAGGTGCAAGCGCGAAACCAGTTGCGGGCTTGGGTCAGCGTCCCCGGCCATCATGCGCGTACGGTGCCACAGCAGCACCTCGTGGCAAAGCCGCCGCACCCGTTTATCGAAGCCCAAGCGCCAGTACGAAAAGCAGTCCTCGCGCACCGGCCAGGGTGCCTTCACCTCGAACGCTGGTGGGGTGTTCACATCCACGCCGCGTTCGCCGTAATCCAGCTGCATCACGGTCATGAAATCATCCGGGCGAAAGGCCTGCTGCGGTATCAGCAGCGCTGCGCTTGGGGTTGCATTCATGGCGTGGACGGCAACCAGGTAGGTGTTGGCAACCTGCGGGTGCATGGCCTGTTCGTGCGCATCGCAGCCCGCCTGGTCTTCGCTGCGGTAGGTGTAGACCACGTGCTCCCCCGTGGCACTGACGGTCTCTTCGGCAAACCAGCACGCGACCTCTGCCGGTTTGCCGGGCTTGGCTAGGCGAGCTGAGGCCGACCAGCCAAACAGCGTAATGCTGCCGTCGGCATGGTATTGCAGCCAGAAGCCCGGCGAGTCGGGGCTTGCTTGCGCTTGCCAATGCTCCAGGCGCTGGTCGCGGCCGCCACTGCGCTGCACCCAGGCGGTTACCGTGTGAGCAGCGGGGGTATCGGAAAACGGCAAACTGGCGACAGTGCGCGGCGCCCCGCGGTCGAGCAGGATTTCCTCGCCGTCGGGGCCCTGCCAACGGTCACTGCGGGTGTATCGGGGGACACCCAGGCGGTCCAGGCGGCAGACTGTGGGCGGGCTACACTGCCAGCCAGCACCGAATGCGCCATTACCTGCCGAAGAACGGTAGGCCAGGCTCAACGACGGCGACAACGCGCGGCCGACCGGCAATGGTAATGGCAGCGACCAACCTGCGGCGCCGTCGGCGCTGCCGACTGACAGCATGCCTCCGCCCGCCGAAACCGTACCGCCACCCTTGGGCAGCGAGGGGGGGCTGAACACAGGTTCCCCGCCGGCACCCGAAGGGGTGACAGACATATCATTCATGATGTTGCTCCTTGACGACCCCCGCGCCTTGGCGCAAGGGTCAGGAAATAGGAAGTCGACCTCAGCGGGAGGGCACCTGGGTACCCTCCCCTGCCCCTTAGCGGACGGTGAACTGCACGTGCAGAATGATGTCGTTGAGGCGTTCCAGCAGTGCTCGCTGATCGCCCTGAGCCTGGTCGAAGTTCAACGTCATCTGGGTCTGGTCTTGGTCATCATCCGCCTTGGCGATGTGCAGCCCTTCGAACGGCAGCAACTGGTTACCTGGGCGGAATGCCGGGTAACCATTGAGCTGGCTGAACTGGCCGTTGTCCTGCATGGCATGGGAGATGTTCATCTGCTCACAGCCCGCAGGCAGGCCTTGAGTACTGGTCAACAGCCGTGCATGCACATCTTGGTAGGGGCCCAGCAAGGCTGGCAGCGAGACGGCAATGCTGCGGATGCGTCGCGAAGCTGCAGTTTCGAAGCCTGCTGCCAGGTTCAACGTTTTAAGGCCGAACTGGATCGATAGCATGCCGTTTGCAGCCAGTGCAAAGCTGCTGTTTTCAAGCGTGTCATCGACCTCAACTGTTTGACCGTCAAGCAGCGCCTTGACCGCCTCACCCAGGGTTACGGCTTGGTCTTGCGAGCTGAGCTTGCCGTCGAAAAGCCTGGCCAGTGACACCGTGCGCGTGACCTCAAGCTCGCGCTTCTGCCATTTGACCCAGGCCGTTTCCATCTGCCCCAGTGCCAGCATCAGCCCCTCACCACACAGCAAACCCGACCAGGCACTGTTCCAGGTGCCGGTGCGCAGGTACTCATCCGTGTCGCCTTTTTCCCACTGCAGGGCCTTTTGTGCCATCAGGCAGCGCGACACAGTGAGGTCGTAATAGGTGTAGAAAATGCTCGCCAGGCGTGCGCGCAGCCAGCTGTACATGGCCTTGCCAGTGTACTTGCCTTGGTACAAGGCAAGCTGGGCCTGTGAATGGGCAGCTTGGGTGTTCAAGTGGGCAATGTGCATGTGGGCGGAGGTTTCACGTACTGCCAGGGCATCGAGTTGAGCCTGTACGGTCGCCATCTGTTTCTCTGCCGATTCATACTGGAACTTCCAGTCAGCACGGCGGCGCGCGAAGACCTCCTCTTGGCTAAGGCGCGATGCCTTGAGGCCACACACTTTCGAGCGCGCGCCAAAGCCGTAGGCAACGGCCTTCAAGGCGTCTTCCGGTTTACCGCCACCGTTGGCGAAACCAAAGATCTTGGGGAAGGCGGCAATGATCGAAGCCCCTGCCATGAGGGCAGATTCAGCCGCACCTGCCTGTTCAGACTCGGTTCGCAACTTCAGCGCAAGGTGCTCGCGATCAGAGATGTTCCTTTGGTAGAGGTTCAGGTAGTGATTTCGACTGGCCGTGGCCGCCACCAGCGAGCTTTGCAAGGTCACGCGGTCGGCTGCCAGCTCCTTGAGAGTGTGCTTGAACAGCGCCACATTGCTCTCGGCAAGCTCCGCGCCCTGGCTGGCCAGCAAGCCTGCCAACGAATCGGCATCCTGGCGCTCGAGAATCCATTGCATCTCGCTGCCAAAATGAATCAGCTGGGCGGCCATGCTGCGGGCGCCGTCGAGCAACACGGTGAAGCGCAGCGCCGGCACGTCTTTGACTTCCGTAAGGCCACGTTCGCCACTGGCCTCTGCTGCCACTGCAGCGGCCAGCAACGCCTTGGGATCGGCCGGTGTGGCGTAGAGCGGCAAGCTTAGCGGCTGGCCATCGAGGGTCAGGTTGTGGCGCAGGTTGTACTGGCGAATGCGCAGCGCCTCCCAGTAACCGAGCAGGGTCCGGTTGACCTCTGGCAGAAACGGGCTTTCGCCGGGCACTGCAGCCTGCCCCAGCACGGGTTCGTTCCAGCCCGTTGCCGGCGGTGCCCAGGGGGCGTCGCCCAGCAGGCTCACCGCGCGCTGATACCAGACGCTGGCTTCGCTGAGGGTGTCGCGCTGCAGCTTGCGGTAGGCGGCATCGCCGCGGCCGATGCAAATGTCCAGCAGGCGCATGAAGACGTTGTACTTGTAGTGCATCGGGTCGTTCTGCGCCACGGCATCCGGGTCGAGCGACTTCAGGGGGTCGTCGTTCCAGCTGCTGTCTTCTTCCAGCGGCCGTACATTCCACATCCGCTGTGTGCCTACGCCGGATACTGAGTAGCCAGCCGGGTTGAACACGTACTTCAGCCACTGTTCGGCAAGGTCAAAGCGTTCTTCCTGAAGGAAGCGCTGCATGACCAACATGGGGGTGTAGTAGAACAACTCCCAGAAATACAGGGCATTGGCGCCGGTGAAATCCATGCTATCCGTGTCGTTCCTGCCAAACACCTGCACACTGTCGACATTGTCCTTGAGCAGCACTTGGCCGGTAGATGCCACATCAGAGTCACGCTGAATTGCCAGGGTCTCGCTTGAGATCATGATGCTAAGGCCTGATATGGCCTTGTTGTGTTTAGCGCTGTATTTCGTTTCCAAGTGGTAGGACTGTTGCCCGACATACCGCTGATCCGACTCGAACATCATGCTGGCGAGCACCTTGGCGTTGTCGCTGAGCTGGCCCCTCCACAGCAAGGTGCGCTCCTCTTTGTCGGTAGCAAGCCAGACTTCGGCCCAGCGCTCTGGGCCGTGATACGAAGGCTTGTACACCGGAAGCGTCAGACGCACGACGACGCCAAGTTTCGGCTCGGGCATGTGCTGGGTGTCGTAGTTCAGGATTGAGTCGATCCCTGAGACCGCCTTTACCGTCAGCTCCCGAGCGAACAGGGTGTTGAGGCGGGTTACCTGCCCTCTGTGCGCCAGATACTGAGCGCCTTGATCAGTGGCACCGATGATGGCGGTCTTGAGTGCAACGGCATCTTTGTAAACCTTGATGGTGTAGTTGCGGGTGTTGCCGTCGCCGAACTGGAACTCGACGCGGTGCAGGGCTTCGCTCCCCCCATCCCACTCGTTGATGTCGCCCATGGGTGCGGTGGTGTCCAACTGTACCTGCGCCGGCCCTTGTGACAGATCGTAATCCTGCTTGGCCTTAACGGTTTTCCAGCGCTTGCCATCGACGCTGTAGATGCGGCACAACACTTCCTCAGCAGGAACTCTGTCAAGCAGGTTCAGGTAATCCTGAGGGTAGAAGGTGTCTTCCCTTGCGATCTGTGTGTAGCCCAAAACCGCAGGTGTAAGTCTTGGTGGAGGGGTTCCGCCCGTGCTCTCATCAAAGAGCAGAGTCATGCGAGTCATCGGGTCACTGGTCGCAATTGTGAAGCGTGCGACCACTGCGTTCCCGGCACTGCTCTCAATCTTCTTCAACGAAGCCCAATACATAGGGTTCATGTGGTTAGAGACAAGTGTGATAGAGCTACTGTTAGGCCCGAAGTAGGAACTCATTTGTGACGCACTGATAATCAGATAGCCATAATACAAGCTGCCTTCTTTACGCACCAGCAATGCACCCCCATCACTGCGTAACAGGCCTTGTGTTGCATTTGTTTCTGTGCCCAATGCAGGGTATTGCGCAATGAGGACCGCAAGCCATTTATTTTCAATGGCTGGCCGCTTTGACGTTACCGACAACTGGCTGCGAAAATACAGGCTGTAGGTATTCCCAACCTCCCCTGCACCACCGATAACCTTGGCTTCATCGAGCCTTGCTTCAAATTGCGTAAAACCGCCGGGCGTACCGTTCCCGTCAGCGACCGGCATGCGATCTTCCGCAGTTGGCAGCTCCAGCCCTTCGAACACCGCGCACATGCCGGTATCAATAGTGGTATCCAGCCAGTGCTGCACCGGCCCCAGGAACAGTTCGACACTGCCCAGCGTGCTGCTGCTGAAGTTCTCGGAAATCTCCAAGCCGGCAACAGTAGAAGCTTCGCTAACTTTCTCTGCAGACCGATCATAGATGACTGCCAGCAGCCCATCACGTTGCGGCCAGGCGGCAAGAAACAACGAGAAGTTTTCCAGAACTGTTTCTTTGCCAATATCGACCACGAGCGGATACTCGATGGGCACGCTCCACTTGCCGTCATAACGCAGCCAGGCCAGCTTGAACGTCCAGTTCCACTCACGCAGTTCTGGCTGCCCTTTGTCATCACGGGTGATGATGTGCTCCTGGCGCTCTACCCAGCCCAGGTGCAAACGCCCGCGGAACACCACAGGCCGAATCAGGCGCCCTTGCACTTGCGGAGCCAGTTCGATTTTTGCCCACGCGGTCCAGGCATTGGCTGGCAGCACGCCTTCTGGGGCACGCTTGGCTTCGTCCACAGTGCGCCACCAGTACTGGTGAGGCTGGCTGCGACTACGCCCGATAAACCAGGATTTGCCCGTTTCGGCTTCGCGGCTGTCGTGATAGCCACTGATGGTCTCCAGGTTGGCCACTTCCTCGAACGCACTCAGGTAGCCCTGGAAGGCATCGCCCACCGTATCGTCATTGACCTGCGCCTGCCCCAGCGTTTGCAGCATGTCGTCCATTGCCGGGGTTTGCCCCAGGCGTACCGTCGGGTCGATGTAGTTTTCTGGGTAGTACATCAGCATTTGCCCTGCAGCCCAGTTGGCATAGCTGGCGTTCCAACGCGTCCAGTCCTTGAAGAACTGGCGACCAAGCACAACATGGCGCACGTTGGCCGGGTCTTCTGGGGTCGACAGGGTGCAGTGGATGAACTGCTGCAGGGCCGACATCGCTTCGGCGATACGGCTGCTTATCACCTGTTCGGCGTTCAGCACGTCGATCAACAGGTGCTTGTTCAGCGCTTCGACAGTGAAGTGCTCTTTCGCGCCCAGCACGCCCGTCAGCGCCAGGCTGAGCGGCCGCTCCGTGGCGGCATGGGCCGCAGTGACCTGCGAAGGTTTCAGGCCTGCCTGAAAAGCGTCTGCCATCTGCCGCCATTCGGCCCAGTCGTCGTCCTGGGCCAGCAATTTTGCCAGGGTGTCCGGCATCACGGCATAGGCTTCGGTCAGTTTCGCCCATTGCATCAGCAGTTCGATTTCCTGCCAGCTGTGGACCTTTGTCGGCTCTTTCAGCTCGTCTTGGTCATGTGCGTGCACAGCCGCCTGCGCCAATGTCGCTTGAGCAACACCGGTCGTCATAGAAAGCTGGGGCAACGACACGCCTGCACCTTCACCAAGTGCCGCCAGCAGTGCGCCACCTGCGCCTGATTGGTCCGCTAGCTTGCTTAGCCAGTCACTGAAGTTGCCGAGCGCCATGACGGTCTGGACATCCCGCAGCAAGCCAGCACTGCCACTGTGCCCGGCGTTGGCTGCCAGCAACTGCGGCTTTTCCACCAACAGGAGCAGCGCATCGCCTGTGACGCCGCATCCATGTGCGATGAGCGCCATTTGCGCGAGGGTGTAGGCAAAGTCGACCAAGGCACGCTCATGCGGGGCCGATGGGTCGGCCTTGAGCAGGCGTTCGCAAGCCTGCTGCAGCGTAAGCCCACTCGGCTCGGCACGGTTTACCCAGTTCAACAATGCTTGCGCTAACGCATCACCACTGAGGTTGAACGTGGAGGCGATCAAGGGCGACAGCACGCCTAATAGATCCTGCACGGTCGGTGCTTCGGGTGGTGCTTCGGGTAGTTGCGCGGCGCTCAAGGCGGCCTTCATGGCGTTGAGCAGATTGCCGACTTCGGTACTGGCTGGGATGGCCTCGACAGCGCGGGTCATCAGTTGCAGATCGTGAACGGTCCAGCCACGGGCAGCCATCCAGTCGGTGGTACTGCGCACCTCCTGCAACAACAGCTGCCATCCGCTGTTGTCCAGCGAATGCATCGGATGCGGCGCGCCCATCATCTGCAGCAGTTGGCGCAGCTCAGTAAGCGTCAGACCGTGATGCCGAGCCCACAGGCTCAAGGTGTACAGCGCGGACAAATGGGACATGATGACATTCATGCCGACGTCGGCATCCGCAAGGCCACTGATAAGCCGGCCCAGCTCGAGCAGCCCTTCGTCATCGGTTTGGCAGGCACGCTTGAGGGTTGCCTTGATGTCGGCATGCTCGCTGGCATGGTCCGGGTGCAGGCGCAGCCGCGTATTGTCTCTGATCAAACCGCCCGCAACCAGTGGCGGGTCATTGAACAGGCGGTCGAACTGGCTTTTTTCAGTGCCGTCGGACGCTTCGGAGATAAACCCCCTGGCCATGAGCAGCGCGTCCTGGTGATCGATGCCGTAACGCTTCACTGAATGGGCGGTGCGGAAAACAACGGCCAGCGTCTGGTCGGTGATCTGGCTTGGGTCGACGCTGTTTATGATGTCTTGCAGTGCCCGTGGGGACAGCTGGGTCACTTTGTACAGGCGAACGATCTTGTTCAACTGAAGCAGGTACGCTGCGATCGACAACCGCGTGCAGGTAACATTTAACGTGCTTTCACAGCTCTCATCGTTAGCGCTGCGGGACCGCGTCCATTTAGCCGTAAGCTCGGCCTCGGCCGGCACGTCGGCCCATTCGAAACTGTGGCGATACTCGACATCAGGCGCATAGTGGTCGAGCCCATAATCTGACGCTTTCAATTCAAATTCAAAAGGACCGCTGAGTTCAAATTTAACAACGCGATTGATCTGAAACTTGAACGCCAACTGCCAGGTGCCGTTATGCAATGGATACAGTCGAACATAACGCATATTGGGAGGCGTATCACTCAGCGTCAACTGGATGATTTCGTCATCGGCACGTGCAGTTAGCGTGCGCCCAATGTATTCAGCTTTATCCATTTCCCCCATGAAGCCTTGCAGCTCAGCATCTGTCAGGCCAAACCAACTGCGCAAGCGCGCGGGCTGCATCATGGAGGTTGGCGTCATGCCAGGGAAGTACTTGATAAACTGCGCCTCAGCACTCTCCTCGTTGATTTCGTCCGTCAATAAACAGCGCAACGCGGGCGAGATATCGTAGTGAAGGCAAGCCAGTGCCGCGTCATCCAGATGTTTGGCGAAACGGGGGGCCGCCAGCAAGTGCGACAAATCCGCATCGTTCTGGACGAACACCTGACGCAGGCGGTTGTAATGATGATGGTACGGCGTAGTGCTGGTACCGACATCAGTCGACAGGGCTTCAAGGAGCTGGTCGTTATTCAACGCCGGGCTGCCCGGCTGGGTAAGCGCCGCAATCGCCCGGCTCAGCAAGATCTCATTGGACAGGCTGAGGGCACTGATCGGCGTGTCCAGATTGTTCTGGCTGAGTACCAATTGCCGCAGGTCGGGGCGGCGTTCGTCGATATGCCAGGGGTTTTTCGCGGGATACAACTCCTTCGCCTGTTTATACAGCTCTGCCAGGTAAGCCGCCGGCGAAAACATCGAGGCCACATCTCCAGGGGCACAGTAGGGTCCTGGGCGCTCGATCGGCCCATCGTTAACGTGCTGGAGGCTCTGCGGCACAAGCGGAGAATGACGGATGATGATACTTTTCTCATCGAGCAGTGTTTGGTTGCGTGCCCGGCGTACGTGGTCATGTAACTGGCGAGCCTCGTCCATATCAACCATATCGCCCAATTGCTCACGCAGTTCTTCGGCAGATAGATCGCCCATAGACGCCAGCGAATCGACCTTCAACTTGCTCATGAGAGACTTACTCTGTTCAGAAAAATCTTGAATCATTAGATAACCTTGCCGCAATAAACCACTAGACAAGCCCACCCCCTGGGCGAGCAACTTTTTAACTTGGCGAGCCAATTCAAACGCGCCAACACTAATGGATCACTCCTGAAAAAAGACCTCTCAGAACTACTAGCTAGTAACTGTAACCCTCGAAAACATGCCGTCAGTTTTATTCCCTCATGATGTAAGCGTTTTCAGAACGCCCTCTCCAGACAAGCGCCCACGTCCTATCAATTGTCATGACTGTAATATCGCGCCCCGACCGCACTGAGCATCATGTACACAAGACAAACATGCTCAGAGGCACCCCTCATGTACCGTGGATTCTGGTATGCCCAGGCGCTGGACCTGGACAGCGACCTCGCCCCTGCCCTGCAGGAATCGATTCAAGCCGACGTGTGCATTGTCGGCGGTGGCTTCCTTGGCCTGTGGTCGGCCATCCGCCTGAAGCAGGCCCACCCGGAAAAAGCCATCGTCATCGTCGAGCGCGACCGTTGTGGTTCAGGCGCAAGCGGACGTAACGGCGGCGTGGCCACCAACTGGTGGGGCAAGTACCTGTCGGTGCGGACCATTTGCGGCGACGTCGAGGCGCGGCGCATCTGCGAGGCTGCAGAGTCGGCCATCGATGAGATCGGCAGCTTCTGCCAGGAACACGGCATCGACGCGCAGTACCGCAAGGATGGCTGGCTGTGGACGGCCACCAACCAACGCCAGATGAACTCCTGGCGGGTGCTGACCGATGGCCTGCAAAAGCTAGACGTCAACCCGTTCCAAGAGCTTGACCGCCAGACCATTCGCGGGCGGGTCGGCTCACCGCTGGTACTGGGTGGCATCTATGACCCCAACGCCGCCACCGTGCAGCCCGCCATGCTCGCGCGGGGCCTGCGCCGGGTGGCGCTGAAGCTTGGCGTGCAGATCTTCGAGAAATCGCCATTCACCCACCTGCAACGTGGCGCCAACCCGGTGGTGCACACCGCCAAGGGCCATGTGAAGGCCAAGCACGTGGTGCTGGCACTCAACGCTTGGGGCGCGCAGTTCCCGGAGTTGCGCCGGATGATCGCGATCATGTCCAGCGACATGGTGGCGACAGCACCCGTCAAGGCCAAGCTCGATGCCATCGGTTTCAGCCGCGGCGAATGCATGACCGACTCGCGCACCGTGCTCAACTACTGGCGCAACACCCCTGATGGCCGCGTAGTCTTCGGCAAGCCGCTGGGCCAGTTCGCTTATGCCGGACGCATCGGCAACCTCTACGAGAAGCCTTCCCCTGCTGCCGACAAGGTGGCTGCCGAGCTGCGCCGGCTGTACCCGCAACTTGCCGATGTACCGGTCGTCAGCAGCTGGACCGGCCCCATCGACCGGGCCATGAAGGGCTTGCCGAACTTCGGCTACCTCGATCACCACCAGAACATCAGTTACGGCATCGGCTTCTCTGGCAATGGCGTGGCCACCACCGTGTTTGCCAGCCGCATCATCAAGTCGCTGGTCGAGCATGCCAATGACGAATGGGCCAACTGCGGCCTGGTCAACCAGAAGATGAAGATGCTGCCGCCAGAGCCGTTCCGCTTCTTTGGCGCGCACATGGTGCGTGATGCCCTGGTCCGCAAGGAATCCCTCGAAGACCATGATCAGGACGCCGGTTTCCTCACCCGTCGCCTGGTGGCCATGGCCCCGGCCGGCTACGTGCCGGCCCAGAAAAAATAAGGAAACGGACCGTGAGCGAACATATCGTACTGCTCGACGACGAGGGCCTGGCGCCCTCCACCCGCCTCAAGCACCCGGCCTGCGAGCACACCTGGCAGCAGTTTGCCTACACCCACCCCGAGCAGGTGCTCGAACACCTCAAGGACGCAACCATCGCCTTTACCTGCAGCGTGCCGCTGCGTGAGGAACACCTGCGCCAGTTGCCGAAACTGAAGATGATTTCGCTGGCCCTCACCGGCCGCGATATCGTCGATGTCGATTACTGCGATGCCCATGGCATCGAAGTGGCCAGTGTGCCGGGCTATGCCGCCAATACCGTGGCCGAGCACAGCCTGGCGATGATCCTCGAACTGTTCCGCCGCCCGGCCGCGTTCACGCGTTTGATGCGCCAGGTGCATGCCGGCGAGAAGCCGCAGCAGAACATCTACTTCAACCACCGCATCCGTGACGTGCGCGACAAGCAACTGGCAATCATCGGCAGCGGCCCGATCGCCCTGCGCCTGGCGCACCTGGCGCGGGCCTTTGGCATGCAGGTGCTGTTCGAAGACCGTGGCGGCAAGCGCCAGGGGCCGGACTGCCGACCGCTGGCCGAACTGCTGCGCAGCTGCGACGTGCTGTCGATCAACTGCCCGCTGACGCCTGACACCTACAACCTCATTGGTGCCGAACAACTGGCCCTGATGAAGCCCGACGCCCTGGTGGTCAACACCGGCCGTGGCGGCGTGGTCAACGAAGCCGCGCTGATCCAGGCACTGCGGGCCGGCCGCCTGGGCGGCGTGGCGCTGGATGTGGTCGAGCATGAGCCGCTGCACCCGAGCAACCCGCTGTTCCAGCTGATCGAGCGTGATGATTTCCTGCTCAACCCGCACATCGCCTGGAGCAGTGAAGATGCCATGCAGCAATTGATGGACAGCGCCGTGGACAACATCAGCGACTTCGTCGCCCGCCAAGCCAACGTAAAAAGGAGCCGAACCGCATGACCCTGGTCACCAAGAGCAGCTATGTCGATGGCGCCTTCGTCGCCCCAGGCGGCAGCGATGTGCTGGAAAACCGCAACCCGTCCAACCCGAGCGACGTGGTCGAGCGCTTCGCCCGCGCCGATCAGGCACTGACCGAACAGGCCCTGCTTGCTGCCCGCCGCGCTGCTCCCGGTTGGGCGCGCAGCAACCCGCAGCAACGCGCCGATGCACTGGACTTTATCGGCAGCGAAATCCTCGCACGCCGAGAAGAACTGGCCACGCTGCTGGCCCGCGAAGAAGGCAAGGTGGTGCGTGAGGCACTGGGCGAAGTCGACCGTGCCGGCCGCTCGTTCAAGTTCTACGCCCAGGAAGCCCTGCGCGCCGAAGGCGAAAAATACCCGTCGGTACGCCAGGACGTAGGCATCGACGTGTTCACTCAGCCGCTGGGCGTGATCGCCATCATCGCGCCGTGGAACTTCCCGATCGCCATCCCGGCCTGGAAGATTGCCCCAGCCCTGTGTTTCGGCAACTGTGTAGTGTTCAAGCCGGCCGAATTGGTGCCCTCGTCAGCCTGGGCGCTGGCCGAAATCATCTCGCGGGCCGGTTTGCCCGCCGGTGTGTTCAACCTGCTGATCGGGCCGGGCCGCAGCGTGGGTGACACCCTGATCCGCTCGCCGCTGGTCGATGGCATCAGCTTCACCGGCTCCGAGCACACTGGCCGGCAGATCGCCAGGCTGGCGGCCGATGGCATGAAGAAAGTGCAACTGGAGATGGGAGGCAAAAATCCATTGATCGTACTGGACGATGCGAACCTGGAGCAGGCCGTGGAGGTGGCATTGAACGGCTCGTTCTACAGCACCGGCCAACGCTGCACGGCTAGCTCCCGGGTGATCGTCACCGTGGGTATTCATGACGCGTTCGTGGCGCGCCTGGCCGAGCGTACCCGGGCGCTGAACGTGGGCGATGCATTGCAGCCCACCACCGACATAGGCCCCGTGGTCGATAGCCGGCAGTTGGAGCAGAACCTGTCGTACGTGGCCTCAGGCCTTGAGCAAGGCGCGAAGCTGGTGTGCGGCGGGGAGCGCATCGACAACGAGGACGGGGCGTACCTGTTCACGCCCGCGCTGTTCACCGATGTGACGCCGCAGATGCGCATCTACCGCGAAGAAATCTTCGGCCCGGTACTGAGTGTGCTGAAGGTGCGTGACTACGACGAGGCGTTTGCGGCTGCCGAGGACACCGTGTTTGGTTTGTCGGCCGGGATCGTCACCACGTCGCTGCGCCATGCCGAGCATTTCAAGCGCAACAGTTCGGCGGGCATGGTCATGGTCAACCTGCCCACGGCAGGGGTGGATTACCACGTGCCATTTGGTGGCAATGGTGCATCGAGCCTGGGCTTACGAGAGCAAGGCACCCATGCACGGCAGTTCTTCACCCGGGTAAAAACCACGTACCAGCTGGCCTGACCTTACGCACCGTGTAGGAGCAGCCTTGTGCTGCGAAGAGGCCGGTGATTGCAGCACAAAAGTTGGTGTGTCATCACCGGCCTCTTCGCAGCACAAGGCTGCTCCTACCCAAGACCCAAGACGCAAAACCGTGCATGTCCAGCGCGTGCGGCAGTCCCCAGGCAAAGATTGAACTACTCGCACTCCCAAGCGCTCTTACTCAGTGAGTGGTTTATTTCCTTGGGCTTGACGCTACTGGAGAACACACTATGCGCCACCTATTCCTCGCCCCCGCGCTGCTGCTCCTGCTGCCTGCCGGTGCTGCCCTGGCCCGCGTCGATGCGGGCGACGTGGCCACCTCGGCCGGTGTTTCCGCTTCGCTGTATTCGACCTTCAAGGACGATAAACGGATTATCCCGGCCCGTGACGAGCTGTCTGCCTTCGTCGCCAGCGGCGGTGCTATCCGCGGCGCCTACGTGGAATCGGCGCTGGAACAGGCACGCAAGGACCACCCCGGCCTGCAGGCCAATGACGAAGAACTGGCCCGGGCCATTCTCTCCCAGGACGATCCTGTAGCAAATCATTGAAACCTTGCCCGCCGCACACCCACGCCTGCTTCTCTTTGCAGATTGAGCAGGCGTGGGTGTGCTGCGGGCACACGCAGGCTGAAGGGGTGATACGCTTCCAACGACAATAACAATTGCCGCCGAGTGAGCCCCATGAACATCCTCTACGACGAGCGGGTCGATGGAGCGCTGCCTGACGTGGACCTGCCCGCCCTGCTCAAGGCCCTTCGCGATGCGCTGCCGGACCTGACTATTCTTCATCGCGCAGAAGACCTCAAACCCTACGAGTGTGACGGCCTCTCCGCCTACCGGACGGTGCCCCTGCTGGTGGTGCTGCCCGAACGCCTAGAACAGGTTCAGACCTTATTGCAACTCTGCCACCAACGCGGCGTACCGGTGGTGGCGCGCGGTGCCGGCACCGGGCTGTCCGGGGGTGCCCTGCCATTGGCCAAAGGCATCCTGCTGGTAATGGCGCGCTTCAACCGCATTCTTGAGATAAACCCCGAGGGGCGCTTCGCCCGTGTTCAGCCCGGGGTACGCAACCTGGCGATCTCCCAGGCTGCCGCACCCCATGGCCTGTACTACGCCCCCGACCCGTCTTCGCAAATCGCCTGCTCCATCGGCGGCAATGTGGCCGAAAATGCCGGGGGCGTGCATTGCCTCAAGTATGGTTTGACCGTGCACAACCTGCTCAAGGTGGAGATTCTCACAGTCGAAGGTGAACGCCTGACACTGGGCAGCGACGCCCTCGACAGCCCCGGTTTCGACCTGCTGGCTCTGTTCACCGGCTCCGAAGGCATGCTCGGCATCGTCACCGAAGTGACCGTCAAGTTGCTGCCCAGGCCCCAGGTGGCGCGGGTGTTGCTCGCCAGCTTCGACTGCGTCGAGGACGCCGGCAGGGCAGTGGCCGAGATCATCGGCGCCGGGATCATCCCCGGCGGGCTGGAGATGATGGACAACCTGGCGATTCGCGCTGCCGAGGACTTTATCCACGCAGGCTACCCCGTGGACGCCGCGGCGATCCTGCTGTGCGAACTCGATGGTGTCGAAGCCGATGTGCATGACGACTGCGAGCGGGTCGCGGCCGTGCTGACCCAAGCCGGCGCACGCGAGGTGCGGCTGGCCTGCGACGAGGCAGAACGCGCGCGCTTCTGGGCCGGGCGCAAGAACGCCTTCCCGGCGGTGGGGCGCATTTCACCCGACTACTATTGCATGGATGGCACCATCCCACGCCGCGAGTTGCCCCGCGTACTCAAGGGCATCAGCGCACTGTCCGAACAGTACGGCTTGCGCGTGGCCAATGTGTTCCATGCCGGCGACGGCAACATGCACCCGCTGATCCTGTTCGATGCCAACCTGCCCGGCGAACTGGAACGCGCCGAGGCCATTGGCGGCAAGATCCTCGAACTGTGCGTGGCGGTAGGCGGCAGCATTACCGGCGAGCACGGCGTCGGGCGGGAGAAGATCAACCAGATGTGCGCGCAGTTCAACAGCGACGAAATCACCCTGTTCCACGCCGTGAAGGCCGCCTTCGACCCACAAGGGTTGCTCAACCCTGGCAAGAACATCCCCACCCTGCACCGATGCGCCGAATTCGGCGCGATGCATGTGCACCACGGGCAGTTGCCCTTCCCTGACCTGGAGCGTTTCTGATGGGCAAGGACCGCGACATCAGCCAGGCCCTGCTGGAGCAGGTCAACCAGGCACTGATCCTGGGCACACCGCTGCGAATCCAGGGCGGCAACAGCAAGGCCATGCTCGGCTGCCCGGTCGCCGGGGAAGTCATCGATACCCGCGGCCATCGCGGTATCGTCAGCTACGACCCCACCGAACTGGTGCTGACCGCACGCGCCGGCACGCCGCTGCAGGAAGTCGAGGCAGCGCTGCACGAGGCGGGCCAGATGCTGCCTTGCGAGCCCCCGCACCTCGGCCCCGAAGCGACCCTCGGCGGTGTCGTTGCGGCGGGGTTGTCCGGGCCACGCCGGCCCTGGGCCGGGGCGGTGCGCGATCATGTGCTCGGCACCCGGGTGATCACTGGCCACGGCAAGCTGCTGCGCTTCGGTGGTGAAGTCATGAAGAACGTCGCCGGGTATGACGTCTCGCGGCTAATGGTCGGCAGTTTCGGTTGCCTTGGCCTGCTGACCGAGGTGTCGCTGAAAGTACTGCCGCGCCCGCGCCAATGCCTGAGCCTATGCCTGCCGATGGACCGTCACCAGGCGCTGGCGGCGCTTACCGCCTGGGGCCAGCAGCCGCTGCCGATCAGCGCTGCCTGCCATGACGGCGAGGCGCTGTACCTGCGCCTGGAAGGGGGTGAAGGCTCGGTGCAGTCGGCACGCCAACGCCTGGGAGGTGACGTGCTCGACAGCTGTTTCTGGACCGCCCTGCGCGAGCAGCGCCTGGCTTTTTTTGACGACCCGGCACCGCTGTGGCGGCTGTCCGTGCCCAACGCCACCGGGGAGCTGAACCTGCCCGGGCGGCAACTGATCGACTGGGGCGGCGCGCAACGCTGGCTGAAGTCGAGCGCGCCAGTGGAGTCGATTCGCGCAGCGGTTGCCAACGTCGGCGGCCATGCCACTTGCTACGCACCTGGCGAACAGAGCAGCGCACCGTTGCCCGCCGCCCTGCTGCGCTACCACAAAGCCCTCAAGCAGCAGCTCGACCCCCAGGGCATCTTCAACCCGGGCCGCCTGTACCCAGACCTATGAGGGCACACCATGCAAACCAACCTGAGTGAAGCCGCCAAACGCCTGCCCCGCGCCGAAGAGGCTGAACGCATTCTGCGTAGCTGCGTGCACTGCGGTTTCTGCACGGCCACCTGCCCCACCTATCAGTTGCTCGGCGACGAGCTGGATGGCCCACGCGGGCGCATCTACCTGATCAAACAAGTGCTCGAAGGCGCACCAATCACCGCCAGCACGCAACTGCACCTGGACCGCTGCCTGACCTGCCGCAACTGCGAAACCACCTGCCCTTCAGGCGTGAAATATCACGATTTGCTGGACATCGGCCGCGCCGTGGTCGAACAGCAAGTGCCACGCCCGCTTGGCCAGCGCCTGCTGCAGGGAGGGCTGCGGGCGGTGGTGCCGCGCCCTGCGCTGTTCAAGGCCCTGTGCCGCACTGGGCAAGCCTTGCGCCCGGTGCTGCCGGCAACCCTGAAAAGCAAGCTGCCCGCCCAGGTGACCGCACCCGGCGTACGGCCGGCGCCACGGCATGCGCGCCGGGTGCTGTTGCTCGAAGGCTGCGTGCAGCCAGCGCTGTCGCCCAATACCAACGCCGCTGCCGCGCGCGTGCTGGACCGGTTGGGGATCAGCGTCGAACCGATTCGCGAAGCCGGTTGCTGTGGTGCGGTGGATTACCACCTCAATGCCCAGGCCCAAGGCCTGGACCGCGCCCGGCGCAACATCGACGCCTGGTGGCCGGCCATCGAAGCGGGGGCTGAAGCCATCGTGCAAACGGCCAGCGGCTGCGGCGCGTTCGTGCGCGATTACGGCCACTTGCTGGAGGCGGACCCGCGGTATGCCGCCAAGGCGGCGCGGGTCAGTGCCTTGTCTCGCGACCTGGTGGAAGTGCTGTGCGAAGCGCCGGTCGAGCAGCTTGGGCTGTGCGCCGAGCAGCGTGTAGCCTTTCATTGTCCGTGCACCTTGCAGCACGCGCTCAAGCTTGGCGGTGCGGTGGAAGGCCTGCTGACTCGCCTCGGTTTTACCCTGACCGCGGTGCCGGATGGCCATTTGTGCTGTGGGTCGGCGGGGACCTATTCGCTGACCCAGCCTGAGCTGTCGCGGCAGTTGCGGGACAATCGATTGAAGGCCTTGGAGAGCGGCATGCCGCAAGTCATTGTTACCGCCAACATCGGTTGCCAGGCCCACCTTGCTGAGGCCGGGCGCACGCCGGTGCGGCATTGGGTTGAAATTGTTGATGCGGGTTTGGGTTTGGGGGCGGGATAGGTATGACGTTAGATGTGCAGCGCCTGGGAGATCGAGCGCCGCCCGCGCGGCGCATCGCAGCACAAGGCTGCTCCCACATCTGTTTCGGGCCAGTGAGGCCTGTGATATTTGCGCGCGACCGCCTTGTTGGTCCAACTCGATATTGAGGTGGGCGGTAAGGGGCCGCGCGCCCATGGAATAGGAATAACTGGCCCGAAACAGATGTGGGAGCAGCCTTGTGCTGCGAAGCGCCGCGCGGGCGGCGCTCGATCTCATAAGCGCAGAAAATCCCAAGGCTGAACACTTTCAGAAATACCCCACAACCACGTCAGAAATGCCCTACTTGTCGCGCCTGACTGCTGAAAACATGATCCCCTCTGGACGACTCAGAGGAGGCCCCCCGCATGCACCAGTCCGCTCGCCCCACCGCCGAACTGCGCCACACCCTGCGTGAACTGCTGGCCCACAAGGTCAGCAACCCTGATGACGACCCGCACCTGTCGGGTGTGCTGTTCTTCTGTGCCACCGACGAGCGCACCCGCCAGTTGATCGAGCGCATCGAGCTGCTGGCCAGCGAAGCCTTCTTCGACGCCAGTGGCCGCGCCATCACCCACCGGATGCGAGCGGCTGCGGTTGACGGGGTGCGTATCAAGCAAAAACACAAGGCACCGGCCGATGAAACGGTGATACGCATCGCCCTGCCCGACAAAGGCTACATCACGGTCAGCACGGCACGCTTGTAGGCACAACGCGGTGCATTGGCACTGTACGTTGAAGTGCGATCCGCTATCCTCAGCACTCCCCCGCACCGGATCGTTTCATGGAACTGCACATCCGCCTGGAAGGCCGTAAAGGCCTCGCCGACCAGCTCTACCAGCAACTGCGCGCGGGCATCGACAGTGGCCACCTGGCGGCCGGCAGCCAATTGCCACCCACCCGGCTGCTGGCCGAACAACTGGGCGTGTCGCGCAAGACCGTGGCCGAGGCGTACTCCAGGCTTACCTATGACAACCTGCTCAGCGGTGTGGTCGGCCGTGGCACGTTCATCACTCCGCGCCACCCCCTGCGTTCGAACGAGGCAACGGCCATCCCCTTGGCGGCTGCGGCATCCCTCGAACGCTGGCAGCAACGCGCGACCGTGCTGGGCAGGCCGCAACTGCAAGCACCGTCGCGCTATGACTTCGTTGGCGGTGCGTCGAGCAAGACGCAGTTCCCATTCGACCAGTGGCGCAGCTGCCTGAACTACGCCCTGCGCCGCAGCCAGCGGCACCCCGAACGGCAGTTCTCTGCCCAGGGGCTGCCTGAGCTGCGTGAAGCCATCGCCCACCACATCGCCTACGCCCGCGGCGTGCATTGCAACGCAGCGGACGTGTTGGTGTGCAATGGCGCGCAACAGGCGCTGGACCTGATCGCCCGGGTGCTGATCGAACCGGGCTGCCCGGTGGCCATGGAAGACCCGGGTTACCCGCCGGCCCGTCAACTGTTCCTGGCCTTGGGCGCACGCCTGCAATCAATACCGGTCGATGATCAAGGGATGTGCGTCGAGCAGATCGCCGACGGCACGCGGCTGATCTACGTGACCCCGTCACACCAGTTCCCCCTCGGCATGCCGATGAGCGAGCCGCGCAGGCGGGCGTTATTGGCACGCGCCGCCGAGCTTGGCGCGTTGATCATCGAGGACGATTACGACTGCGAATTCCGCTACCAGGGGCCGCCCGCCGACGCCTTGCAGCGCCTCGACCGGCATGGCCTGGTGGCCTACGTCGGGACCTTCTCCAAGACCCTGCTGCAGGAGCTGCGCCTGGGCTACGCCGTGTTGCCGCCCGCGGTGCTGAAGGCCGCCTGCGTGGCCAAGCACCTGAGCGACTGGCACAGCCCGACCCTGCTGCAATGGGCGCTGGCGCGCTTCATCAGCGAGGGCCACCTGAACAAGCACATCCGCCGCTGTCACGATGTCTACAGTGCTCGCCGCGAGCGCATCCTCGCCCGCCTGGGCGGCGACCTGGCGCCTTGGTTCAGCGCCGTGCCGGCCAGCGCCGGTTTCCACCTGAGCGCATTGGCCAAGCCGGGGGTGGATGTCGAACTGCTGGCCAACCTCGCACGCAAGGTGGAGGTCGGCCTTTACTCGCTGGCACCCTTCTTCAGTGACGTGCCTGTGCGCCCTGGGCTGGTAATGGGCTTCGGCGCCATCGAACTGCTCGACATCGACCCTGCCCTCGACCGTGTTCGCGATACCCTGCAGCGCCTTAGCTGACCGACGCGGCCTGGCCGTTCGGCACCGAACGGGCAATAGCTGCCGCGTAGCCGCGTGGCGCGAAACAGGCCGTCACCAGCAACATCGCCACCACGGTCACGGTCAACAGCACCCACGACGCCTGGAAGTCGCCACTGACGTCGCGCAACCAGCCCGTGATGTACGGCACGATCCCGGTAATGATGAAGCCGATCCCTTGAACAAAGGCCGCCAGGCTCCCCGCTTCGGCGGGTGTTTTCAGGTGCTCCAGGGTCAGTGTCAGGCTCTGGCTGAAGCACGCCCCCAGGCCAAAGCCGATCATCGCCACCCACACGCCCATGCTCAGCGTGGGCGCCAGCAGCAGCCCAAGGAAGCCGGCCAGCTGGATCGAAAGCGCCAGCCACAACCCAGGCCGACGGTCCACCCAGCGGCGCAGCAACAACGGCAGCCCCAGCGCGCCGGCAACCTGGAAGATCGTCATCAGCCCCACCAGGTCACCACCGCCCTGGGCGGTCCCGCCGTGCTCAAGGTGATAGGCCGGCAGCCAGGCGACCATGCTGGTATAGCCTCCATTGATCAGGCCGAAATACACCGCCAGCAACCAGGCACGGCGGGTGCCGAACCAATGCCCGTCTGTGGCACCCGCCAGTGTCGGCGTAGCCTGCCGTGGCCGCAGCAGCGTCCAGGCCAGCAGCGCCACAAGCGCCGGGATCGCCCACAGGCCCAGCCCGGCCTGCCAATGGCCAAAGTACCCACTGATATGCGGGCCAAGCACCGCCGCCAGGCCGCCACCACTCATCAAGGCCGCGGAATACATGCCCATGGCCCCAGCCAGGCGGGTGGGGAACCAACGATTGACCAACCCCGGCATCATGCCCTGGACCACCGCCACGCCGAGGCCGGCGACCACGGCGCTGGCAATCAATGCCCAGGCGCTGTCCAGTTGCAGGCGCCACAAGCACGCCAGCGCAATGGCCGACAAGCCGGCGAGCATGCCGCCATGTTCGCTGATCCAGCGCCGCAACCAAGGTTGCAACAACGGCACCAGGCCCATGCACAACACGGGCAGCGCGGTCAGCAGTGCGGCCTGCTGGTAGCCCAGGCCGGTGCTGGCGCGCATGGGTTCGAGCAGCGGCCCGACGCTGGTGAGGATCGGGCGCAAGTTCAGCGCCAGCAGCACCACCAGCAACAGATTCAAGGCAGTTCTCATTGCGTGTTGGCCTGCTTCCACTCAAGGTACAGGCCGGCTTCGCCACTGGGTTTCAGCGGCCGCAACGGCAGGCTCTGCTGTTGCGGTGGGCGCGCCATCTGCGCATACACCGCAGCGGTGGACAAGCCGTAAGGCTCGCCTTCATCGTTGTCATAAGCGAACCAGGCACGCTCGATGCCGCACAGGTGCATGGCCGCCAGGCACATCGGGCACGGGTGACCGCTGGCGTAGACCTCGGCACCGTCCAGACGAGCCTGGCCCAAGGCATGCGCGGCCTTGCGGATGGCCTGCATCTCGGCATGGGCGGTCGGGTCCTGGGTGCTGTGGATCTCGTTGACCGCGCGCGCCACCACCTGCCCCTGATAGACCAGCACCGCTCCAAAGGGCCGGCCACCGGCCTGGATGTTGGTGCGGGCCAGTTCGAGTGCTTCGCGCATATAGCGTTCTTCGGACATGAATCGGTACTCCTTCTGCAAGACCTGGCCATTATCCCGGCTTGCCGGCCCCGGCAGAAATGAAGAGATTGGATGCCCCTCAGTGGGCACCTGAATGGCCCGATTGGCCTCCGGGCAAAGTGTGCGATTGGCTATCGGGCTGATCGCTGCACAGCGCTAAGGTAGCGCCATGTCCACCCAACACCTTCTGGAGAACACCATGAACACACGTATTGAATGGGCCAAGCACGCACCGGAAGCCTACAAAGCCATGGTCGGCCTGGAACAGGCCCTGGCCAAGTGCGGCCTGGAGAATTCACTGCTCGAACTGGTGCGCCTGCGCGCTTCGCAGATCAACGGCTGCGCCTACTGCGTCAACATGCATGCCAATGACGCACGCCAGGCCGGCGAAACCGAAGCACGCCTGCAAACGCTGAGCGTGTGGCAGGAAACCGCCTACTTCACTGCGCGTGAACGTGCCGCACTGGCGTGGGTAGAGTGCCTGACCCGGCTGCCGGAGCGCGGTGCGCCACAACCGGAATACGAAGCGCTGCAAGCGCATTTCGAGCCGCAGGAAGTGGTCAACCTGACGCTGGCCATCGCCACCATCAATGCCTGGAACCGCTTCGGCGTCGGCTTTGCGATGGTGCCGGCCTGATGGTGTCGGCTTAGCCACTGCGCCCGGTCAACTTGGCTCGATAGCTGCCGGGGCTCTGCCCGGTCCATTTCTTGAACGCCCGGTGGAATGCACTGGGCTCCTGGAACCCGGCCTGCTCGGCAACCTCGGCGATGCTCAGCACCCCTTCGCGCAAGTGCTCGAAGGCCATCGCCCGGCGTACTTCGTCCTTTATCTGCTGGTACGAACGCCCCTCCCGCTCCAGCTGACGGCGGAACGTACTGGCGCTGATTCCCTGCACCTGGGCCAACGCGGCCAACGTCGGCCATTGCCCGTAGCGGCGTGCGCGTAGGTGGCGATACACCTCGGCCACCAGGCCGTTCTGGTTGCGAAAGCGAATGACCAGGCCTTGGGGGGCGCTGCGCAAAAAGGTCTTCAAGGCCGGCAGGTCCTGCACCACCGGCAGGCGCAGGTAGGCACTGTCGAACTCCACTTCGGTACGCCCACTGCCCAGGCGCAGGTCAGGCCCCCACAGCAGCAGGTCATCGTCCTGCGCAGGGCGCGATACCGCAAGCTCGGTGCGGTCGATGGCAATGCGCCGCCCTGCCAGCCAGCACAGCAAGCCGATCATCAGCACCAGGTAGGTTTCTTCGGCATACACACGCGTAACCGGGTCGGCAATGCTCGACTGCACGCTGATCACCGCCCTGCCGCCGCGTAGCGTGAGGCTGCCGCGCAGGTCACGCAGAAACAGGCCAAAACCGCCCATGCACTGACGCAAGGCCTTTTCCAGGTTCGGCTCCTGAATCAGGCCACGGCAGATCAGGGCAAAGCTGCCCAGCGGCATGCCGTGGCTGTCAAGGCAGAAAAACTCGTCGTCCAACAGCTGGATCAGGGCCAGCCACAGCTGGGCGAATGCCTTGGCCGGCACGCGGGCCTGGGGCTGCTCGAGCAGTTGCGGGTCGATACCGACCGCACGCAGGTGTGCATCGCGCACGTCCGGGCGTTCGCGCAGGGCATGAAGCATGGCTTCGAGGAAGTACACGGCGACCGTATCGCTATCGCGCATGGCGGATTTCGCTGTCTATGCTGAGTGGCAAAAAGTGCCAGGTTGATTGAACAGATCCGGCATAGGCTCTGACAGAGCCTTTGCCTAGACTCGGATGAACGAAGGGATCGCCCGCCATTCTCGCAGAGCCAGGCCCGGTCCCGCCATGCCTTCGCAATTGGAGCCCCTATGAGCAGCGCAGAAATTTACGTCGTCAGTGCCGTCCGTTCAGCCATTGGTGGCTTTGGCGGTTCCCTCAAGGACCTGCCGCTGGCCGACCTCGCCACCGCCGTAACCCGTGCCGCCATCGAACGCGCGGGCGTGGACGCCGGGCAAATCGGCCATGTGGTGATGGGCAGCGTGATCCCCACCGAGCCCCGTGATGCCTACCTGGCGCGGGTTGCAGCGATGAACGCTGGCATCCCCAAGGAAACCCCGGCGTTCAACGTCAACCGCCTGTGCGGCTCGGGCCTGCAGGCCATTGTCTCGGCGGCACAGTGCCTGCTGCTCGGCGACACCGATGTGGCCCTGGCGGCGGGCGCCGAGTCCATGAGCCGCGGCCCGTACCTGCTGCCACAAGCCCGCTGGGGCGCACGCATGGGCGACCTGCAAGGTATTGACTACACGGTCGGCGTGCTGCAAGACCCCTTCGAACACTTCCACATGGGCATCACGGCCGAAAACGTCTCGGCCAAACACGGCATCACCCGTGAAATGCAGGACGAGCTGGCCCTGACCAGCCAGCGCCGCGCCGCACGTGCCATTGCCGAAGGCCGCTTCACCAGCCAGATCGTCCCACTGGAACTGAAAACCCGCAAAGGCAGCGTACAGTTCAGCGTCGACGAGCATGTGCGTGGTGATGTCACCGCCGAGCAGCTGGCGGGCATGAAGACCGTGTTCAAGAAAGACGGCACCGTCACCGCCGGCAATGCCAGTGGCATCAACGACGGCGCGGCCGGCCTGGTGCTGGCCAATGGTGACGCCGTGCGCCGCCTGGGCCTGAAACCGCTGGCACGCCTGGTGGGCTACGCCCATGCCGGCGTCGAGCCCGAGCTGATGGGCCTGGGGCCGATCCCGGCAACCCGCAAGGTGCTGGAAAAAACCGGCCTGAGCATCCAGGACCTGGACGTGATCGAGTCCAACGAAGCCTTCGCCGCCCAGGCCTGCGCCGTGGCCCGCGAGCTCGGCTTCGACCCGGAAAAGGTCAACCCGAACGGTTCGGGTATCTCCCTCGGCCACCCGGTCGGCGCCACCGGCGCGATCATCGCCACCAAGGCCATCTATGAACTGCACCGCATTCAGGGCCGCTACGCCCTGGCCACCATGTGCATTGGCGGCGGCCAAGGCATCGCCGTGGTCTTCGAGCGCGTCTGAGGAAACTGACACATGAACATCGAACAGATTGCCGTGATCGGCGCGGGCACCATGGGCAACGGCATTGCCCAGGTGTGCGCCGTGGCGGGCTATCACGTGCTGCTGGTGGACGTTGCCGATGCCGCGCTGGAGCGTGGCGTGGCCACCTTGCGCAAGAACCTCGAGCGCCAGGTCAGCAAAGGCACGCTCGACGCCGAAAAGGCCGAGGCGGCGAAAACCCGCATCCGCACCAGCACCGACTACGCGCAACTCAGTGGCGCGCAGTTGGTGATCGAGGCAGCCACCGAAAACCTGCAGCTCAAGCAGCGCATCCTTCAGCAAGTGGCAGCCAGCGTGGCCGCCGACTGCCTGATTGCCACCAACACCTCGTCGTTGTCGGTCACGCAATTGGCCGCGAGCATCGAGCACCCTGAGCGGTTCATCGGTGTGCACTTCTTCAACCCGGTGCCGATGATGGCCCTGGTCGAGATCATCCGTGGCCTGCAGACCAGCGACAGCACCTATGCCCAGGCCCTGCTGGTGACTGAGAAGGTTGGCAAGACCCCGATCAGCGCCGGCAATCGCCCAGGTTTTGTGGTCAACCGCATTCTGGTGCCAATGATCAACGAAGCGATCTTCGTGCGCCAGGAAGGCCTGGCCAGTGCCGAGGACATCGACACTGGCATGCGCCTGGGCTGCAACCAGCCGATCGGCCCACTGGCACTGGCCGACCTGATCGGCCTGGATACCCTGCTGGCAATCATGGAGGCCTTCCATGAGGGCTTCAGTGACAGCAAGTACCGCCCAGCGCCGTTGCTCAAGGAAATGGTCGCGGCCGGTTGGCTGGGGCGCAAGAGCGGCCGCGGTTTCTTCACTTATTGAGGAGCAAGTGCCATGCCCCCGGTCAACGCTGCAATGCGCTGTGCCAATTTTGAAGAGCGACGTGACCGGGCCATGGCGCTGTTTGCCGAAAAGGGCTTCGGCCAGGTCAGCATGCGTGAACTGGCGGCTCACGTCGGGCTGACCGCGGGCTCGCTGTACCACCACTTCCCCAGCAAGCAGGACCTGCTGTACGACTTGATCGAAGAGTTGTACGAGGAGCTGCAGGCGACCCTGGACCTTGGGCGCAGGGCCATGGCACGGGGTGGTTCGGCGTTGTCGTGCCTGATTGCGGCGCATTGGCAGTTGCATGCCGAGCGGCCGTTGCAGTTTCGCCTGGCAGAGCGGGATTTTTGCTGTTTGAGCGAAGCGCAACAGGCGCGCCTGCTGCTGCTGCGCAGGCGTTACGAAACCGGGGTGCTGCACCTGATTGCACCGCGGGCAAGCCTCAAAGGCGAAGCACTGGCGGCGACCGCGCATGTGCTGGCGACGTTGCTCAACCAGTTGCCAGGGCTGCTGCAGGCGCGGCGCCTGCCGGAAGGCGAAGGGCTGGGGTTGATGGAAAGCCTGTTGCTAGGAGGCATTGAGCGAACCCTGCGCTAACGTTCACGCTTTTGTAGGAGCAGCCTTGCGCTGCGAAGAGGCCGGCATCGTCACCTGGTGTTCTATGGCTGCAATCGCGCGCGCTTTTGTAGGAGCAGCCTTGTGCTGCGAAGAGGCCGGCATGGGCACCAGCTTTTCTGTGGCTGCAATCACGCACGCTTTTGTAGGAGCAGCCTTGTGCTGCGAAGAGGCCGGCATGGGCACCAGCTTTTCTGTGGCTGCAATGGCCTCTTCGCAGCACAAGGCTGCTCCTACATCCGGGTAGCCTCAGCGCAACAGGGCCTGGATCTGCTCGTGCAGGGTATCCAGGTCGAACGGCTTGGCCAGGATCGGCGCCTTGCGCGTGATCGGGCTGCCCGATTCGAGAATCTCCGCCGGGTAGCCACTGATGAAAATCACCTTCAGCTCCGGCCGCAGTTTTACCGCGGGCTCGGCGATATCCACCCCAGAGATGCCCCCTGGCAATCGAAAATCGGTGACCATCAGGTCCAGGTGCGGCTTGCTCGCCAGGATCTTGAACGCCTGCTCGCCGTCTTCGGCCACCAGCACGTGATACCCCTCGCCGGCCAGGTAGTCGCGCAAAATCATCCGAATCGCCGGCTCGTCCTCGACCACCAGCACCACATCTTGTGCATCTTCACTCATGATAACGCCTTGAAATTCTTACAGTTGGCCATCTGACCCCAGGCTTACGCAGAGGTTGCCCGCGCCTGGTCGTTTTGTTCTTTGAACGTTGCCAGCGGCAATTGCAACGTGAATGTGGCGCCCTCGCCTTCCTCGCTGTCCACCAGAATCCGCCCGCCGTGGGCCTGGACGATCTGCTCGGAGATGTACAGCCCCAACCCCAGCCCGCCGCTGGCCTGGTGTGCTGCGACCCGCTCGAACTGCTGGAAAATGCGCTGCTGGTTGACGGCGCTGATGCCAATGCCGTGATCCTGCACCTGCACCCAGGCCATGCCGTCCTCAGCGAACACCCGCACCTGCACCGGTTTTCGTTCACCGTAACGCAAGGCATTGGACAACAGGTTGGCCACCACTTGTTCAATCCGAAATTCGTCCCACTCACCCTGCAACGTTTCACAACGTTGCAGCGCGATATGGGTTTCCAGCGCGGTGGCCTGGGCGCTGAAGTTTTCCACCAGGCCGCGCACCAGTTGGCCGATATCGAACACCCTGGGCCGCAGCGACAACTTGCCGGTGCGGATGCGCGAGACGTCCAGCATGTCTTCAATCAGCCGGATCAGGCTGTTGATCTGCCGCTCGTCACGCTCGACCATGGCCTGCAGCTTGTCTGCGCTGAAGGCCTCCAGGTTGCCCCGTGCCAGGTGCATCTTGCGCAGCTGGGTTTCCAGAATCAGGCCATTGAGTGGCGTACGCACCTCGTGGGAGACGATCGACATGAAGTCGTCGCGCATGCGCACTGCATGCTCCAGCTCGCACCGCGCCAGTTCCAACTGGCCCAGCAGCACCTCCTGCTCCTGACGGCTACGCTCCAGGGCTTCCAGTTGCCGACCAAGCACCTTGCGCTGTCGGAACAGGTCGACGAACACTGAGACCTTGCTCTTCACTGCCAAGGTGTCGAGCGGCTTGTGCAAAAAGTCCACGGCCCCGCTTTCATAGCCCTTGAAGGCATAATTCATCTCGCGCCCCGCCGCACTGACGAACACGATCGGGATGTTCTTGGTCTTTTCCGTGCCGCGCATCAACTCGGCCAGCTCGAAACCATTCATGCCTGGCATTTGCACATCGAGGATGGCCAGCGCAAATTCGTGCTCGAGCAGCAGCGACAACGCCGCTTCCGCAGACTGGGCCTGGTGCACCTCGCGGTCTTCGCCCTGGATCAGGGCATCGAGCGCCAGCAGGTTTTCCGGCAGGTCGTCGACGATCAGCAGTTTGGCGATGGTGTGGCTTAGCATGCGCTTGTTTCCAGGGTCGCGAGCAATTGCCCGATACCACTCAGAGTAAGGATATGGTCGGGCTGGTGCAGGGCCAAGGCGGCTTCCGGCATCAGCGCGACCTGTGCGTCGCGGGGGTCCTGAACAATCGTGCGGCCCCCATTGTTGTTGATGTAGGCCAGGCCCGCGGCGCCATCCTCATTGGCACCGGTCAGCAGCACGCCAAGCAGGCTGGTGCCGTAGGCATCGGACGCCGACATGAACAGGAAGTCGATGGCCGGGCGCGAGAAGTGCACCGGCGCTTCCTGGCTCAACGACAGCGTCAGGTCACGCTCCACCGAGAGGTGGTACCCCGGCCCAGCAACGTAGATCATCCCAGCGCTGATCCGTTCCTTGTCAGTGGCCTCGCGCACGGGGCGCTGCAGCCGCCTTTGCAGCACCTCGGCCAGCTGGCTGTGCCGCCCGTCCGGCAAGTGCAGCACGCACAATACCGGGATGGCGAACGCCGACGGCAGCGCACCGAGCACCTGGAACAAGGCCGCCACACCGCCAGCCGAGGCCCCCATCACCACTGCCCGTGCGCCGTTCATGTCTTACGGTAGATCCGTTCCGGCTTCACCAGCGGCTCGAAACGCTGGCTGTAGGCCGAAAAGTCTACCGACTCCTTGCTGCCCAACACCAGGAAGCCCCGGTGGCAGAGGGATTCATGAAACAGGCCCAAGGCCCGGTCTTGCAGGTCTTTGTTGAAGTAGATCAGCACATTGCGGCACGACACCAGCTGGGTCTCGGAGAACACGCTGTCGGTGGCCAGGCTGTGGTCGGCGAAGGTCACGTTGTCGCGCAGGCTGCTGTCCATGATGGCGTTGCCATAGGCGGCGGTGTAGTACTCGGCAAAGTCACGGCGGCCACCGGCCAGGCGGTAGTTTTCTTCATACTCGCGCATGCTTTGCATCGAGTAGATACCCTGCTTGGCCCGGTCCAGCGAATGCGGGTTGATGTCGGTGGCATAAATGATGGTGCGCTCAAGCAGGCCTTCCTCACGCAGCAGGATGGCCATCGAGTACACCTCTTCACCGGTGCTGCAGCCCGCGACCCAGATCTTGATCGACGGCCAGGTCCGCAACAGCGGCACCACTTCGTTGCGCAGGGCCAGGAAGTGGCTCGGGTCGCGGAACATCTCGCTGACCGGGATCGTCAGGAACTGCAACAACTGCATGAACATGCCCGGGTCGTGCAGCACCCGCTCTTGCAACGCCGACACCGTCAGGCAGTCGAACTGGCGCAGGGCATGCAGGATCCGGCGCTTGATCGAAGCGCCGGAGTAGTTGCGGAAATCGTAGCTGTACTTGAGGTAGATCGCCTCGATCAGCAGCCGGATCTCGATGTCGGTGTTGCGCTCGCTAGTCAAATTCGCTCCAGTTGCGGCAGCCATACACGGATCAACGAGAACAGGCGGTCCAGGTCGATCGGTTTGGCCAGGTAATCATTGGCGCCAGCCTGCAGGCAACGCTGCTGGTCATCCTTCATCGCCTTGGCGGTCACGGCGATGATCGGCAGCTTGCGCCAGCGCGGTTGCTGGCGGATCAGCCGGGTAGCCTCGAAGCCGTCCATCTCCGGCATCATCACATCCATCAGCACCAAGTCGATGTCGTCATGCTGCTCCAGGCGCTCGATGGCTTCACGCCCATTACGGCCGATCTCGACGATGGCGCCCTTGTGCTCCAGGGCACTGGTGAGGGCGAAGATATTACGCACATCGTCATCCACTAGCAGCACTTTGCGCCCCTCGAAGACCTTGTCGCGGCTGCGCGCGGTCTTGAGCATGCGCTGGCGCTCATGGGACAACTGCGATTCGACTTTGTGCAGGAACAGCGTCACTTCGTCGAGCAGGCGCTCCGGCGAACGGGCGCCCTTGATGATGATCGAGCGCGAATACTTGAGCAGGTCGGTTTCTTCTTCGCGGGTGAGGTTGCGCCCGGTGTAGACGATCACCGGCGGGAATGACCGGATGTCCTCGGCAGTCATGCGCTTGAGCAGCTCGTTGCCGAGCATGTCGGGCAGCTTGAGGTCGATGATCATGCAGTCGTAGATGTTCTCGCGCAGCAGCGCCAAGGCGTCCTGGGCCATGGCCACGGCGGTGATCTCGACATCGTCATCGCCGATCAGGCGGGCAATGCTCTCGCGCTGCAGGTCGTCGTCCTCCACCAGCAGGATGTGCTTGAGCTTCTGGGTCAGTTTGGCTTCCAGGCGGGCGAACACTTCCTTGAGTTCTTCGCGGCTGGCCGGCTTGACCGCGTAGCCCACGGCGCCCATGTGCATGGCCGCTTCGACGCGATCCTCCACCGAAATGATGTGCACCGGAATATGCCGCGTGCCGGCCAGCTCCTTGAGGCGCTGCAGCACGGTGAGGCCAGAATGATCGGGCAGGCGCATGTCCAGCAGGATGGCATCGGGGATGTACTGGGACGCCAGCGCAAAGCCCTCGTCGGCGCCATGCGCCACCAAGCAGCTGTAACCCAGCTCGTGGGCCAGGTCGAAGAGGATGCGGGCGAAGTTCGGCTCGTCCTCGATCACCAGGATGCAGCGGTTATTGAAGGGGGCCCGCTCGCGGTCATCGGCAAAGGTCGGTGCTGGCAGTTTCGGCGCCACGGCGTTGGACGCCTTGGGCGCTGGCGGCAGAGTGTCTACCGCAGGGCGCAGGCTCAGGGCCTCGACTTCCTCGCCCTCATGTTCGTAGCGTTCGGGCATGACCAGGCTGAACACGCTGCCCTGCCCCGGGTTGCTCTCAACGTTGATCTGCCCGCCCAGCAGGTGCGCCAGGTCACGCGAAATCGACAGGCCCAGGCCGGTGCCGCCATAACGCCGGTTGCTGCTGCCGTCGACCTGGTGGAAGGCGCCGAAGATCGCCTGCTGCTGGTCGGCGGCAATGCCGATACCAGAGTCACGGACGGCGAAGATGATGCCGGTACCCGCCTGGTGGCTGATGGTCATGCTGACCTGACCGTGGTCGGTGAACTTGATGGCGTTGGACAGCAGGTTCTTGAGGATCTGCTCCAGCCGTTGACGGTCGGTGAACAGCGTCACTGGCACCTGCGGCTCGACCTTGACCTCGAAGGCCAGGCCTTTGTGCTCGGCCAGCGGCAGGAACATGCCGCGCAGGCCTTCGACCAGGCGCTCCAGCTGAGTGGTCTCAGGGCGCACTTCGAGCTTGCCGGCTTCGACCTTGGCGATGTCGAGAATGTCGTTGATCAGGTTCAGCAGGTCATTGCCCGCCGAGTAGATCGATTCGGCGAACTTGACCTGCTCGGCGCTAAGGTTGCCTTCGCCGTTCTCGGCCAGCAACTTGGCCAGGATCAACGAGCTGTTCAGCGGCGTGCGCAGCTCGTGGGACATGTTGGCGAGGAACTCAGACTTGTACTTGCTCGAACGCTGCAGGTCGTCGGCGCGGGCCTGCAACTCTTGCTGGGCCTGGCTGAGTTCATCGTTCTTGCGGTCCAGGGCGTCGGTGCGCTCGGACAGTTGTTCGTTGGTCTGTTCAAGCTCGGCCTGTTGAGTTTCCAGGTGGGCCTGGGATTCCTTGAGCACCCGTGATTGCTCTTCGAGTTCTTCGTTGGCGGTTTTCAGCTCTTCCTGCTGCACTTGCAGCTCTTCGTTCAACTGTTGGGTCTCGGCCAGCACTTCCTGCAGGCGCTGGCGATAACGCGCACTCTCGATGGACATGCCAAGGTTGCCGCCGACCCGCTCCATCAGCTCTTCATCGCGCGGCTGCAAGGGGCGCAGGAAGCCCAGCTCGATCACACCATTGATCTGCCCATCATCGGTGGCGGGCATCAGCAATGCACTGCGCGGCAAGCCATTGCCGAGGCCCGAGCTCAGGCGGTAGTAGTCTTCGGGCAGGTCGTCGAGGCACAACAGCCGGCCTTCGCGCACGGCCTGGGCCAACAGGCCATCGTGGTCGCCTTTGATCTGCTCACGGGCCTGCTCCTCGGCGCTCAGGCCATAGGTGGCCACGCGCACCAGGCGGCCATGTTCGTCGCGCGCATACACCGCGCCCACCACGCTGCCCAAGTACGTAGCAAAGAAGCGCAGGATATTGTCGCCCAGCATGGGCAGGGTCAGCTGCCCCAGCACCTGTTGGGCCAACTGGGTCTGGCCATTACGCAACCAGGCCTGGTGCTCCAGGCGCTCGGCCGCACGCTGCTGGGCCTGCAGGTTTTCGTCATAGCTGCTCGACAGCGCCAGCAGGTCGCGGCGCCCGAGGTAGGCCAGCAAGGCGCTGAGGCCGACGATGAACAGCACGAAGGCCGAGATCGCGGTCACGGTGACCGAGCTGACTTTCTCGTTGCGGGCCATGCGCAGTTGCTGTTCAGTGTCGATCAGGCCTTCGAATTCCTTGCGGATTTCATCGGTGATGCGCTTGCCGCGCCCATTGCCGATCGATGCCTGGTAATTGCCCTCGCTGCGGCGCAGGGTAATCATCTCGCTGCCGAAGTCATTCCAGGCCTTTTGCAGGGCCAACAGCCGATCGATACGGTCAACCTGCTGCGGGTTGTCCTCGACCATGCCGCGCAAAGTCTGCAGGCTGCCGAGAATTTTCGGCTTGGCCACCTCGTAAGGGTCGAGAAAGCGTTCGTCGCCGGTGATCAGGAAGCCGCGCATGCCGGTTTCCATGTCGATCGACAGCTTGACCGTTTCGTTGGCATTGCCGATCACGCGGTCCGTATGCTCGACCCACTGCATGGCCGAGAGCAGGTAGTTGATCACCGCGACGAACGCCACTGCGCCCAGCAGGCCGACCCCAAGGGGCAGGCCGATATTGCGACTCAGCAGCTTGCGAAAGCTTTGCTGGTCAATCGAGGCTACTTGAATCATCTGAAAACGCCCGAGCGAAAAGAATCCATGAAAAAGTGTGGCACCAAGACCGTTATAATTGTCTGCCGCCGCGCTCACCGGTAATAGCGAGTCTAACCAGCTTTGCTGGCTCTGGCAGGGCATTTAGCCAGCATTTGAAGGTTGCAGGCGCGAATCGTTCCATCTGATTGCAGGGATCGGTATCCTCGGGAACTTCTGCCGTCGACCGGCGTACAGAATAAAGACATTCATTTTCACAGGATCCAAACCATGCATCTTCTGGTAGTCGAAGACGACGACATCGTACGCATGCTGATGGTCGAAGTGCTCGACGAGTTGGGCTACACGGTCATCGAAGCGGAAGACGCCACCGCAGCACTGCGGGTGCTCGAAGACCCTGCGCAGGCCTTGGCGCTGATGATGACAGACGTGGGCCTGCCGGACATGCGCGGCGAAGTGCTGGCGCAACGCGCACGCGAACTTCGTCCACTGCTGCCGGTGTTGTTTGCCAGCGGTTATGCCGAGAACGTAAACGTACCGGAAGGCATGCACCTGATTGGCAAGCCGTTCAGCATCGAGCAATTGCGCAACAAGGTGGTGGACATACTCGGTACGGCCTGATGCCCGCGTGGCGGCTTTCGCGGGCAAGCCCGCTCCCACCCGAACTGTGTAGCCTCAAAGGCTAGCGCCGCACCTGTGGGAGCTGGCTTGCCAGCGATAAGGTCGGCGCAAGCACCACCAGACAATTGCTCTCACAGGTCTTTAACGACTGTGGGGGCGGCAGCCAGCTACAGTTCGCGGCGTAACAGATACGTGTCCATGATCCACCCCTTGCGCGTCCTCGCCTCCTCTCGCACTTGCTGAATCTGCGCCTTCACCGCTTGCAATGGCCCGGCAATCAGCACCTCATCTGTGGTGCCCAGGTAAGCCCCCCAGTAAATCATCAAACCCGGGTCATCCAGCGAGGCAAACGCGCACTGCCCGTCGAGCATCACCACCACATTGTCGATACGCTCCTGCTCGGCAAGGCGACGCCCAGGCAGTACAGTCAGCGGCTCACCGATGCGATTGAGCGGTACTTGGTGGCGGGCCGCCAGGGCCTGGACGCTGCTGATGCCAGGGATAATCTCCACCTGTACGCGCACACCCAGCTCACGAACCTTTTCAATAATTCTCAACGTACTGTCATACAGGCTCGGGTCGCCCCAGAGAAGAAAGGCGCCAACATCATCGGGGCCCAACTCCTCGCTCAATAGGCGTGAATACAGACTCGCCCGACGGACGTGCCAGTCCTGTACGGCGGCGACATAGTCCATAGCATCTGCATCACGAAAGGGATCTTCTACTTGTACCCACCGGTAACTGCCGGGCTGCACATAGTGATCGACCAAGGCCTTGCGGGCTCGAGCCAACGCCTGCCGCTCCCCGCCCTTATCAAGCACGAAGAAAACCGTTGCTCGCCTGAGTGCTTCGACCGCTTCAAGGGTAATTTGGCGCGGGTCACCGGCGCCGATTCCTACTAGTAAAATCGTATTCATCGTCTTGACCTGTTTCTTGTTGAATATTCGACCGCCAATCACCCTACCCATCATTAGAATTTTTAATCTGTCAACCCTTACAACTCCTAGTTATAAAGGGCTCAGGCTTTTATCAGACTGCGCACTCACCATTCGCCTACCTTCCGCGAAGAGATTAAAATATGCTCAGTCTTAAAAAACGCCGAGTACCCCTCGCTCGTGTATTTCTAAGCACCCTATTGTTGTCAGGGTATCTTAACAATTGTGCGCTTGCAGAAGTCGACACCGTAACGCAACGCTTCGTTTTCCAATCAGACACTCAATACCCACGCTCCCCCAGCGGTTCTGATTACCCCGGGGAGTCGTTACCCCTTCTGGATGCGCAGAATGCTGCCATCACGGCCTATCGAGACGCCTATGGGGGTGGCATACCGATCATACTCAACGGCGACGTGACTGAGTTTGGCCACCGGTACCAATGGAACATCATGAGTAGCCGGATGCTGCCTGGCACTTATTATGGACTGGGCAATCATGACTATGAAAATAACGTCGACAGTTGCGGCCTCAATGAATGCGCCATGCTCTCCGTCGTCACCCACTTGACCGAAGATATAAAGCGCTGGGATGTGGACGCTTTTGACCAGTACCAAGAAGGCGATGACAGTCCTACCTGGCAAAAATATCACGGCAGCATGGCCTACAGAAAAACGTTCGGAGATTTCGCGTTTATTCAACTACACAACCATTTTGCGTATAAAAAAAGCTTTAGCGGCTGGTTTAACTATGAGGATAAAACCGTTCACATCAAACCCTCTCTCGATTGGTTGGAGAGCCAGCTAAAAATTGCTGACGAAGCCGGCAAGTTGATTATTATCAACATGCATCGACACCCCACCGCAGACAGCCAATGGGGAAGCGCAGCCGAGCGAACGCGGTTCGAGGAAATGGTGAACAAATACAAGGTGCTGGCCATCTTCATGGGCCATACACACGAGCTTGCCCTTCGAGGCAAGGTGGGTGATGTGCCTGTTCTGGACTCTGGCTCCCCTATTTTTAAAACCTTTTTGGTCGGTGAAGCTGACCCTCAAGCCAATGCGTTCACGGTTAAGCAGGCAAAGGATAATACCCTGCTGACGCGCCCCCTTTTGACAATCCCTATTAGATTCTATGTACCAGAGCCGGCCATTTTACCCTGGCCCGAATCGCTAGACTTCACACTACCGTTACTTCATGTACGGGACCGCGACATCTCCCATTTCGAAGTTTCGATTGATGGGCAGCCGTACGTGCGCTCAGACAACAGAAAAAAGGTAACCATTGAGAACCTGACGCCCTACACACGCTACAACTACCGCATTCGCGTGTATGACAGTGGCAGTGCTACCCCCGTCAAGACGTACGACGGCACAGCAACTACCTTGAATGCGCTGTTGTCCCCGAAAGACGTGTGTTATGTGAGCCTAGGGGAACCCGGCAACCCCAACAATAGCTTCCGCATTCAATGGAGCCCGCCCTACCCTAACTATGCGCCGGGCAACTACTGGTTCCGTGTTGCGCTTTATACGCTTCAAGGCAATTTCATAAGTGAGCTTAGGGGCGCTGCTCAAGGAAGTCGCTCTCGTGAAATTCTATTTCCGGAACCAGACAACTTCATGAACACGCGTATTCACGTACGTTACCAATCCGCCGGACTTGTGGATGGGCAGGATGCCACCCTTGATCTGAAAAATATGTTTCAAGGCTGTGGCACCTGAGCCAACCTACAGGCCTGTGCGCTAACGGCGCAAGGATAAGCATCAGCCCTGCGGGGTGAGCCCAGGTCATACAAGCCTGGGCTCACGTATATCACCACACAGAAAAGTTGTAACTTACAATGACGCGGGTCTCATCCATATCACGCGCCCACTTCTCATAGTTGCTGCGGTAGGTGGAATTACGCAGGCGCACACTGACGTCTTTGAACGTGCCACTTTGCACCTGGTACTTGAACTCGGTGTCGCGTTCCCATTCCTTGCCTTCGGCCGTGCTGCCCGGGACTTTGATGTGATCGCCATTGATGTAACGGGTGAAGAAGGTCAGGCCAGGCACACCCAGTGCCTTGAAGTCATAGTCGTAACGCAGCTGCCAGGAGCGCTCCTGGGCGGCGGCAAAGTCGTTGACCTGGGCGTAGTTGACCAGGTACGGGTTGCTGCCATCCAGGTAAGGCATGGCGCTTTCGCCGTACATGCGCTGCCAGCCGGCGCTGACCTTATGGCCGCCCAGGCTGTAGCCGAGCATGCCACTGAAGGCGCGGTGGTCGATGTCACCGGCGCGGGCATTGCCGATGTCGTCGCTCTTGATCACGCGCAGGTCGGCCGACAGGCTGCCTACCGCCAGCGGCTGGCTAGCCACCAGACCGAGGAAGTGCTGGCGATAAATGTTTTCAAGCTTGGCCACTTGATACTGAGCGCTGACGCGGTCATTGAAACGGTAATCGAGGCCTGCCAGGTCTAAGTGGTCGGCTTCGATGTCGCAGGCATAGCGTTTGTTCTTGCAGTGCACGCGAATGTCCTGGCGATCGGTGGAATCACGTGCGGTGTACTTGTCCAGGCGGGCCAGGGTGAACTTCAGGTCGTGCACTTCTTCAGAGGTGAGCATCGCGCCATGGAACATCGTCGGCAACAAGCGCCCATCGTTGTACTTGAGCAACGGTACATCCGGCATCATCGAGCCGTACTTGAGCACGGTGCTGGACACCTTGACCTTGGCCGCCAAGCCCATCTTCGCGTATTGATCGGCCGAGTGCCGTGGATCATGGCCAGACGACGGCAACAGGCCGCTGTTACTGTCCGCAGGGCTGGAGTCGAGTTTGAAGCCGACCATGCCCAGCGCATCCACGCCAAACCCTACCGGCCCTTGGGTATAACCCGACTGAACATTGAGAATAAAGCCTTGCGCCCACTCTTCGCGCTTGGACGCGCCCTGGCTGGAACTGCTATGGCCGTCACGGAAATCCCGGTTGAAGTAGACATTGCGCGCTTCGACCTTGGCGCTGCTGTCTTCAAGAAAACCGGCGGCCTGGGCATTGACGCCGGCACACAAAAGGAACAGGCCGGCAACACGGCGCCCAGGGGCGTGAGGGAGGGGGGCAAACATGCGAGGAAATATCCAGAAAGAAAGGCGAAAAACAACCTGCAGCAAACACCTGCTGCGGTACTGCGACACGCTCGAACAATGGCCGAGCATCATCTGAAATGATCGCTCAAAGGCTCTATTCCGGGCTATTGGACCTTGGTCTAGAGCCATTCGCCAGCCCCGTCGAAGTCGTCACAAACTGGCGCATGGAAAACCCGTAAAGTTCCGTGCTTACTTATAAAAAGTTTGCAGTTTACCCAGTAGCGATGAATGACTACACTCGATATCAGCGAACAGCGGAACCCACCCCCGTGGCCGGCGTTTTGTTCTTCTTCAATGTTCGTCACGCCCTGCCACGAAAGACGTACAGGAGTGATTACAGTGTCCAGACTTGCAGAGTTTCGTGCTGCCGAAAAAGCGCTTCAGGAACAAATGGCTCAACTGGAAGCGCTGAAAAAGGATGCCGGCCTCAAACGCGAAATCGAATTCGAGCAGAAACTAGTCGGCCTGATGAAAAGCTATGACAAGGGTCTGCGCGATATCATCGCCATCCTCGACCCCAAGGCTGCCACCCGCCCTGCTGCCGCAGCCCCCAAACAACAGCGCCGCCCACGCGTGGTCAAGGTCTATGAAAACCCACATACGGGCGAGCTGATCGAGACCAAAGGCGGCAACCATCGCGGGCTGAAAGCCTGGAAAGAAGAGTACGGCGCTGCCACCGTTGAAAGCTGGGTACGCTGATGAAACGTCCACATGGACTTCACACTTTTTTCACAAGCGCTGGCTCAGTATCGAGACAGCTAAAGGACTAGCGACCCCACGCGCCCGCACATGCGGGCCTCTAATTCAAGCGCCCTGCCTCGTGCAGGGCGCTTTCATTTGCGCAATCGCTTCACTGCCGTATCATGGCCAGCCTGTCTGTTTTGCCGGTGCCGCGCACCGGCCCCGTCTCAGGAGTTCCCATGAGCCTGCACGATCTGCAAACCCTGCCTGGCGTCACCGCGCAGCCGGATGCCGCCACCTCCAAGTTCGTCTTCAACCACACCATGCTGCGGGTCAAGGACATCGAGAAGTCGCTGGACTTCTACACCCGTGTTCTGGGCTTCCGCCTGGTGGACAAGCGCGACTTCCCGGAAGCCGCCTTCAGCCTGTACTTCCTGGCCCTGGTCGACCCGGCGCAGATCCCTGCCGATGACGCCGCGCGCCACCAGTGGATGAAGTCGATCCCAGGCGTTCTGGAGCTGACCCACAACCACGGCACCGAAAACGACGCCGATTTTGCCTACCACAACGGCAACACCGACCCACGCGGTTTCGGCCATATCTGCGTTTCGGTGCCGGATGTGCGTGAGGCCTGTGCGCGCTTCGAAGCACTCGACGTGCCCTTCCAGAAACGCCTGGCGGATGGCCGCATGAATCACCTGGCCTTCGTCAAGGACCCGGACGGTTACTGGGTCGAAGTGATCCAGCCGACCGAACTCAAAGGCTGAGGCACAACGCTATTCGCTCGTCGGGCCGGGAACTCCCGGCCCCTTGCTGTGGTATATGAAGGTAACCGTTTCATAAGCACAGCGAGGTAAGGACGATGCAATCTCTTCACTGTGAGCACCGCAAGTACACCATCACCGCCAGTGTGATGCCCCACCCCGACTCCCCCCTGCCCTATGCCGCCGGCTGCCTGATCACCGACCCTGAAGGGCACACCAGCAAGCGCATCCCGATGCCGATGAAGTTCTTCTCAGACCTTGAGAATGCCCAGCATGTGTCGCTGGCCCATGGCCGTGCGCTGGTGGATCAGCAACTGGACGAGGGGCACAAAGCGTTTTAACTGATGCTGCACAATGCGGCGCCTGTAGGAGCAGCCTTGTGCTGCGAAGAGGCCGGTACAAGGATCATCCATCTCGGATCGCTGCACCGGCCTCTTCGCAGCACAAGGCTGCTCCTACAGAGGGTCGCGCGCGTGTGCGACGGCCGCCTTCACCTGCTCATGCGTAGGGCGCACGCCGGTATACAGCACGAACTGCTCCAGCGCCTGCAACGCAATCACCTCCAAGCCCGTGATCACTGGCTTGCCCAATGCCTTGGCCCGGCGAATCAACGGCGTCTGCGCCGGCATGGCCACCACATCGAACACCCGCTCGGCTGCCGCAATGGCCTGTTCGCTAAAGGCCAGCGCGTTGGCCTCCTGCCCGCCGGCCATGCCGATCGGCGTCACGTTTATCAGCATCGGCGGGCACAGGTCTCCGAGCTCGGCCACCCAGCGATAACCACAAACATCCGCCAGTTGCCGCCCCGCCTGTTCATTGCGCGCGACGATCGTGCCCTGGGTAAAGCCCGCGTCACGCAAGGCACTCGCCACCGCCTTGGCCATGCCACCACTGCCGCGCAGAGCAAACGCAGTCGCCGGGGCGACCTCGTGTTGCGCCAGCAACTGCCGAACCGCCAGGTAATCGGTGTTGTAGGCCTTCAGATGGCCACCGGTATTGACCAGGGTATTGACCGACTCGATTGCCGCAGCGGACGGGTCCACCTCGTCGACCAAGGCCATGCAGGCTTCCTTGTAAGGCATCGACACCCCGCACCCGCGAATGCCCAAGGCACGAATGCCTGCGACCGCCGCGGGCAGGTCGTCAGTGCTCATGGCCTTGTAATAAAAGTCCAGCCCCAACTGTTGGTAGAGGTGGTTGTGAAAACGCACGCCGAAGGTGCCGGGCCGCCCGGCCAAGGAGATGCACAGCACCGTGTCTCTGCTGGGAGTTGTCGACATAACCTGCTCCATTTTCAGAACTGAATCGTTTGTTCAGCGTATCAGACGCAGCCGCTTGTCGTCCCTTACACAACCTTTACCGTTTCCCTGTGCCCAGCTGACAGAGGCAGGGGTCATAGTAATAGGACCCCATCTGTGGGGTTGCCCTGCGAGGACGCTTTATGAACCGTCACATTCCCGTAATCGCCCTGCTGGTCGGTGCCCTGGCCATCAGCGGACAAGCTGCTGCCCATGGTGGCCATGGTGGTGGCGGTGGTTGGTATGGACCCGGCCCGCTGTTCGGCGCGGCGGTGGTCGGTGCCGTGGTGGGGGCAACGGTTTATGGCGGGCGTGATCGCACCGTGTATGTGGAGCGCCAGCCAGTCTATTACGCACCGCAGCCGGTCTACGTACAGCCGCCGCCGCAGCCGGTGTACTACCAGCCCTACTATGCACCGGCCCCGCCGCCACCGGGCTATCGCCCTTATTACGGCCCGCCCCCGGTGTACTACGGGCCACCCCGTTGGTGATCGTTGATAAAACCAATGATCACTATCAACTCAGTTAATTTCAAACCGCTGCGGCCGCTGCGTAAGGTAGGGCCATGTTTTACAGGAGGTCCACATGGCCACTATCCAGATCATGTCCGTCGTCGGCAGCGCCGTCCCCCCTTCACTGCGCCAGCAGGGCCTGCTGGCCTGCTGGTACCTGGTGCGTAACGGTGAACCCGTGAGCGGCCCCTTGGCGAGCCGCGCCTCGGCTCAAGCCCTGGCCGACCAGTTGCAGCCAGATACCCTGGTCGCTTGACAGTATTTGTTGTGCGTTGCTCCCTACCTTATGGCCCGCCGCTTGGCGGGTCTTTTTTTGCCCGTGTGATCCGACGAGCGGAGGCGGCAGAACCGATCCAGCATGAAGCTTTTTTCATTTCGCCGGGTCGCTTCAACGAGCAATCGACAGCACTTCGACCATACTCCACAGATGTTTTCCGCGTTTTGACGAGTTTACGAAAGTGAGGAAAGCCCGTATTTACGGGCGTTCCAGCCCTCCCCGCCACACTGCATCCCACTCCCAAACACATCCATTGGTACAAAAATTGGTACGAGATCTGCCGGGCAGGCAGCGGATTTCAAGACCGTGGTACAAGTGCCCAATCCGCGCGGCATGGCCTGGGAAATCGATTCCAAAACAAACACGAAACGGCACGGCTACAGGCAGCATACCCAAAGGGCCGCGGTTTCAGTTTTGGAACTGATTTTTTACCTATTTGACACTTCGATATGGCTTTACTGAGATACCATCACAACGCCACCATCGCTATGGAACCATGTCATGAAGCTGGGCTTTTTCACCGTGCTGCTGCTCGTACTTTCAGGGTGTGCAACACCTACACCAACGGAACAAACCAAACCTGCCGCCCCCACAATTCTGTACCGTTATCCAATGACTGCAGAGGCTGAGGCCCAGGCTAAAACCATGATCGCTCACGACTTGAAAGATCCTGACTCCGCACAATTTCGGCAGACATACTTCATCACAGCCGATGCGCGAGGCGATGCCAGGGATAAATCTAAAGACTCGTGGTGTGTGGAGGTGAATGCCAAAAACTCATACGGCGGGTACGTGGGCTATTCATGGGCACTCCTGCCTGCAGGGTCAACCCAGTTCATTCAGGGGAATCGAGGTGTAGGCCTCATGGCCTCACAGATTTGCTTACGCGCCGTCGAAGGGCCTGTTACCTCAATCGCTCCCTCTGCGGCTAAATGAAGTGGCCCACCACCGGTAATGCAGCAGTAGCGTGAGATTCGACACCCAGGCCGCGCCCCAAGCGGCCTGTACATCTGGCCTGTCTAATACGGTTCGGCCAATTTCAGCGACTTTCACCCAGTAAAACCGAGAAGCTTTCGAGCAGTTTTAGACAGCGAAGCCTCACCCTCAGGCCCGAATTCAGCTCAAGCTACCTCTTCCTGATCGAGCAACGCCCAGAGCCTGGCCGCCTCGGAAAACTCCAGCATGTCGGCTAGCTGGTCAGCGTCAACGTCGGTCCGTCGGTACGCAGACATTGCGAGCTCCGCAAGCACTGCGGCTCGCCCGTCAGGATCGGCTAGTAAGGCAGATTGGTCATTGAGTTCGGCTAGCCAAGCCGACGGTAACATCAACATTTGACCGTCCACAGCTGATCGATCCGTGTCGTGTACGATTGGCTCATCATCTCCCTCCTCATACCCCAGTCCGGTGTCGCTGGCACGCTGGCGGCCCGCATTGTCCCCCTCCCCCAGCGCTCGTTGATGTTATCCATCACCTGCATCAGTCGATCACATGTCACCGACTGCTTGAGCGCAAACAAGTCCTCTGAAAACTCGCCTGGCTGCCGCAGATCCATCAACAGCACCTCAGCCTTGCTGTACCGAAACCCGGGCCTGAAGATCCGGGCAACCGCATCGGTGGCCAGCCGAGTCATCAACAGGGTGTCGCAGGTTGGGTACGGGAGTTCTATCAATGCCCCTTGGGCGTGGTGTGCTTCGTCCGGGTTGAACATTCCGGTGCGGATGCTGACGCGCATGCGCTTGCACACCGATCCCTGGGCACGGAGCTTTTCCGCTGCGCGGCCAACGTAGGTGGCCACTGCCTGCTTGATCGACGCCATTTCGGTCAGCCGCTTGCCGAACATCCGGCTGCAGCATATCTCCTGCTTCGGCGGTTCTGCCTCGTCCAGCTCCAGGCAGGGCGTGCCAGCCAGTTCCCGAGCGGTCTTCTCCACCACGACGCTGAACTTCTGTCGCAAAGTTCTGGCATCCGCCTTGGCCAGATCCATCGCCGTGTGGATGCCCATCGCCTCGAGGTGGGCGGTCATTCGCCGGCCCACGCCCCAAACCTCTTTCACCTCGGTGTTCCGCAGCACCCAATCGCGCTTGAATGGATCGGTGATGTCGACCACGCCGCCGGTCTGCGCCTGCAAGCGCTTGGCGGTGTAGTTGGCCAGCTTGGCAAGTGTTTTTGTGCCGGCGATGCCAACACCCACGGGGATGCCGGTGCACTGGAAAATCTTGGACCGCAGCTTTCGTCCAAACTGAGTCAGGTTTTCTTGAATACCCGATAGGTCTGCAAAACACTCGTCGATGCTGTAAATCTCGGTGGTGGGCACCATCGACTCGATTAGCGTCATGACGCGTTCGCTCATGTCACCATACAGTGCGTAATTACTGCTAAAGGCCATGATGCCGTACCGGCGCAGCTTGTCCTTCGCCTGGAAGTACGGCTCACCCATCTTCACGTAAGGCTTGGCGTCATACGATCTGGCAATCACGCAGCCATCGTTGTTGCTTAGTACCACGATCGGGGTCTTGGCCAAGTCTGGCCTAAACACGCGCTCGCAACTCGCGTAGAACGAGTTGCAATCGATCAGCGCGAACACCTGGTCACTGCGCATGGTCGCGAACGCTGTAACGTACAACACCCCAAATGACGAGCTCGTCGCCTTCCATGATATACCTCGGTGGGTAGGAAGGATTCTCCGATTTCAGGATCACCACGCCGTCGCGTCGGTGCAGACGCTTGCACACCGGCTCGCTGTTCACAGCGGCAATCACCACATCGCCATGCTCGGCTTCGCGGCCGCGGTCTACGATGACGATATCGCCCGAGTAGATTCCAGCCCCCTGCATGCTATCGCCCTCCACCTTCACTAGATATACATGGGGCGCGCGGAGGTCGAATAGCTCATCCAGGGAGATATGACCTTCCAAATGGTCCGCTGCAGGCGAAGGGAATCCGGCCGGGACGTGGAACGAATAGAGCGGTAGCGATTCGGTACCGCCGGTAGGCGTCCCCAAAAATGTGATGGTCATGACGGAAGGTCCAATGCAGACTGTATGCATATACAGTAAATCTGGCATCGGGTGCTCGGTCAATCCTGGGCGGTGAATTTTCTGACGGGCGAGAGGTGGAAGATGTGCGGACGGTACTCGATCTACGAGTCGATGGATCACTATCTGCGCCAGCTATCGCTGGATTTGGTGGTGATAAATGGCTATGAGCATGAGCCAATCAACCGATACAACGTAGCGCCGTCCACTCGCGTGGAAATCGTTCGCCATGTTGGGGATGGAGTGAGCGTGGATCGGGTCAAGTGGGGATGGTCGCCTTTCTGGGCGAAGGGGAAGCGCCCGGATCCGATCAATGCTCGGGCCGAGACGGTAGTGACGGGAAAATTCTTCAAGGGGTTATGGCCAAACGGCAGAGCCTTGGCGCCTGCAAATGGCTGGTTCGAATGGGTTCCAGATCTTGCAGACCCGAAGCGAAAGCAGCCCTACTACATCACGAGCGCCGATGGCGGACCGCTATTTTTTGCCGCGCTCGCAGAAGTACATCAGGGGCTGGAGCCAGATGAGAGGGATGGATTCGTCGTCATCACAGCCGCAGCTGATCAAGGCTTGGTCGACATCCACGACAGAAAGCCCTTGGTGCTCTCGCCTGAAACCGCAAGGGAATGGCTGGATCCAGCCACATCAGGCGAACGCTTGGAAGCCATTGTCGATGTTGGATGCCGGCCGGCACAGGACTTCCAATGGTTTCCAGTTGGCAAGGCGGTGGGGAATGTTAAGAACCAAGGCCATGAGCTGATTGAGCCCGTCAGTGAACAGAACCGCCAGGGCGACCCAGAGCTCTGAGCTGGTAGTCGGTGACCGCCTGGAACTGCAACTCTGCGATCATCCGAAGACGCTCCACCTCTTCCGCCGGTTCATACGAAGCCTGCGCCTCATGATAACGCTTCAATGCCTCTACAGCGTCGGTGTACATGGGATGATCAGGGAAAAGGATCGGCGGCTTACACTTCATAGGGGTTCCATCCTGAGGAGGCCATCACTGAATGGTAGCCGGTGCCCGCCCTGCTTGGATTAACTGGTAATCGATAACCGCTTGGTATAGCGAATCCGCCAATAGGCATAGACGCTTGACCTCTTCAGGCGGCGCGCCACGGTCTTGGGCTTGATGATACTCACGCATGGCGTCGATAGCCTGCTGGATCAGCGACTCGCCCGCCTCAACCATGCCAATGAAAGTGCGCTTGTCCATCTTCACCTCCACCTACCGAGCGAATCAGTTCATAACAGATCACTGCAAACCTCGTCCTCCGCCCCCAAGCCATATCTAGGGGGTTGTGAGCAGAGAATTTTATCAGCCTTCGGGTATGGCTCGCACTCTGGCGTGTATCTGATCAGAGTGTTATTTTCTATCGCTTGTACGACACGCGAGCATGATTAAATGGGACAAGCCAAGACAAGAAAACTAACAGATCCTTTCTATGGAAAGCCGAAAAGACCGACAGTCAGGGGCCTGATAATAAGTCCGCCGACAGTAATAAATGGACAAGACTTAGATATCACCGGAACTTTAAACCCAGTCGACTTACGGTTTTCTCTTATGTTCTGGGATCGCTTATGCTGGCCTTCCCTTCCCTTCGACTACTGCGGATGCGAAGACGCGCTAGACCTCGAGAAGATTGGAATACTGCATCGCCCAGAAATACAGATTTACGGCAATGTCCTTAACATTGTGCAGGAAGCTCCATATCGAGCTCTTCAGCTACTGGAAGAGTCTGACCCGGGCGTTTGGGCTATTGGGCAAGGTGAGAATGCTGTCCATGCACAATCTATTGAAGAACCAACAACTAAAGATCTATACATCTCCTTATTATCTTCCGTTCCGATTCCACAAAGATCCGTGCCTATTGCTGAGATTTTAGAATTCAAGGCCAAACGAAGGTCCGAGCTATTAGCTTTCCGAGCTCACCTTGATGATGTTGTAGCTGAAATAAAAGGATCCTCCGATTCGCATCAAGAGCTCATAAATCAGAAGGGAAAATTAGAATTCGCATGCTCGGATTTACGCAGAGTAGCTAGAGAGTGGCAATTCCCTGTTCACATTTCTGACTTTTCGGCATCGCTAAATTACGACATAATCAAGGCATTCAATGGAGGAAGTGCTGGCTGGGCATTTGAACAGAGTATTGGTGGCAATGGTTTAACATCTACTCTAATTGGCTTGATAGGCAGTCAATTTAAGATGACTGGTAGACCTAAATTCAGAAACCCGAAACTCCCCGCCTCCCCGTACAAATACGCTTACAAACTTAACCAAGAGCTATAGCCTACCTTCGCGAAAACACTTTATTGCCGAAACTAACTTTTTCTTATCCAACTCTCTGTCTTCGGCCGGATAGGGGCGCACACACCTTAACCTCCAAGCTGCTGGTCTTGCGCAGGCCGGCAGCAGTCATAGGCCGATGCTATGGGGCCTTCATGCGGTAAAAAACCGCCTCGCAGGTCAAGCCAGCTATTCGGCTTCGCTCAAGCGCTGTCGCGAGGTCGCCCGCCATTCGGTCAGCCTCTTCAAGCAATCCCCCGAGCACCACGACGGCGGAGGTTCCTGCCTTGCGCTGCTGGGTAGCGATGGTGATACAGGTGGCTTTCTCGCCTATGGGGTACCGGCAGGGATTATACTTAACGAACACTTCTGAGGATCTCGCATGCCCAAGGAAACCCCGATCGCCTTTGATCAACTCATAGGTATCACCCTCAGTGAGGTCCTTCAGGCCGAGAAAGGCTCTAGCATGATCACGCTGCTCGCTGCCTGCGGTCGATTGTTCAGAATGCATCACTATGATCTCTGCTCCGAGGAAGTATCGCTTGACGACGTTGAGGGCGACATTTCTGACATAGTGGGATCACCAATCACACTAGCCGAAAAGTCCACAAGCCCAGATACGCCTGATGACGTGCAGGATCGGCTAACGCAGCTCAGTCAGACTTGGACCTTCTACCGAATCGGCACTGTGAAGGGGATGGTGGTTCTTCGCTGGTTTGGTGAATCGAACGGTTACTATTCAGAAGAGGTAGACTTCGTCGAGCTTATTGAGGGCTAACCGTCCTATTGCCTGCGAATCTCAGGGCGTCGTATTCGCGCTCGCACTGCTGCCCGGCGATCCTGGCTCGGTCATAAGCCTGCGCCAGATCTCGATTCGTTGCGACAGACCGGCTGAGCAGGTCGGAGAGCACCATGCGGCGCGGGCGGCTGTCTGGCCTGGGGCGATAGCGGCGGTATCCGTGCAGGGGAAACTGACGGTGGCAGCTAGGTTGGTGGCCTCACTGCTCAACCACTGGCGAGCAGCATCGGCGCCAGCATCAGTAATCGCTCTCTCTATTCATACCTTGCTACCCTTCGCTTCTTGCTGGACCTGCACTCTAATGCTGTTCTTGGGGCGCAGACCGCTTGCCAATGACTGTTCCGACCTATTTAAACCATACGCCGCCCGAACTGGATCGCGGTGACAGTGTAAAGGCGCTTCCTTCAGCTATGGGGCAACCTCTGCCTGGTCCACCGCAGCCGTCAAGACCAAAAAATCACCATTTCAGTTCAGTTCAAAACTTCAATTAATAATTAGCCAGTAGTATTCTTTTTTCAGCACTTCTTTTTTCAGTACTTCTTTTTGACGTCAAGCTTTTAAAAAGTGCCAGCAGCCCACAAATAATAAATCAAAAAAACTAGCCACAATGCCTCCCGATGTGGTATTGTTGTGAAATTTTAAGATGAAAAAACAAACCAAAAAACCTCTAAACGCCTAATTTAATAAAATTAACTGGACACAAATTCGGCCATATGGCTGTTGAATTGGAATAACGGAATACCCAATGGACGCGGCAAGATTCGATTCAACTGTACACAGCTTTACTAACAACTGGGAGTTTGAGCTACTTCTTAACCTTTATGAGCAGCATGCAGAAAGCACTGAAAAACATCTGGAGTTTTGTGTGCTCCTTGCTGACTTAGGGCTTCTTGAAAACCTTCATTTTTTCATTTGCAAGGTCGGCCTCTACAACTTAAAAGATTTAGCCAAAGACCCAGACTCTAAGTATGCGAAAAGTGGCAACGCAAAGATTTTACTTGATATCTACGAGTCGGAAATCTTACCCATTTTCGAAAATCAACCTGGAAAGGCAACAGGCATTGATCACGAACTATTGAGTCTTTCCCGCTACAAAGACACGACTGTTCTCGAAAATCATATACTGTCAAAAAAAGGCGATATTTTTCAGAGCGATCAAAATCCGAAAACATTGATGTATTTAACCTACGCCTTGAACCAGTTATGGTCAAAAACGAAAGAAACCAACATCAGCAAAGTCACGCTCAACAATCTTTCAAACTTTAAAAATCTCTCGGCGATTCGTAGAGCCTACATTACTAGAAACATTTGCTTGCGTGTACTCACGTGTGAAGACACCATTATCTTCCCACAACTGGGTCATAACGACCTCCAGAAATTGTTAGGCAACATTGCAGTTCAGAAGTCTAGGTACCGTGGCGCAGAGCGAGCATACGGTTTAGTTTCTGACATCGTACGCAAACAGCTAGCAAAACCAACCACTTCAAAAAAACTCGGTTGGGATAGTAAGCCGAGGGTTGCAGTATGCATGTCCGGCATATATCGATGCGGCAGTTTAGCCATCGAGAGCATATACGAGAATATCGTCAAACCTTTAGGTGCGGATGTATTCCTTCACTCCTGGACAATGATGCAAGACTGGCCAGGACTTGGCGGCGCTGGTGACGAATGGGTAATGAGAACTTTCAATAAAGAAATTCACTCCAAATGCCCGCCTGCCATTCGCTCAAAAAAATACTTTAAAACAAAGTTCCCCAAAACTTTTGAAAAGCTCGACACCGCTTCACTTTCAAGTTTCGAAATAGAGAAACTACCGCCTGAAATAAAATTCACTAAAGTTCTTTTAGATAACGATGCAACTGTTTTCTCGGAGTCAGGGATAGATATAAATCATTTCCTTTCTTTAGGCGCTCCCAACCAAGCAAAAATGATATACGGCATCTACAAAGCACATGAGCTAGCCGTAGAGCATGAAAAGGAAAACGGTTTTCGTTATGACTACATTATCAGATGCCGTCCAGATGTATTCCTACAAAATAAACTTACATTTGCTATTTTAGAGGATCTCAACTCCCGCGACGTAGCGATGGAATTTTCAAAAGAATGGGGCCCTCAAGATCAATTCTGGTATGCCCAAAGATCTCCCGCCCTTACTATGGCATCTCTCTGGGCAGCGTCTGTGGATAGTAACAGCTTGTCTCCGTTCCCTCAGATACCATCTATGCGTGCGCATAATCTGATCTTGGGTTGGATGACAGACAACCATCTCCAACCTGTCAATACTCTTATAAAGAGAGACATGAATCTAGTAAACAGCCAGGCTTCACCACCTGACTTTTCAACGGCATTGACCGAGGACTTTACGGCAGAAGCTAAAGAACTTAGTCAGAACCAAACAACACTTGACTTCTTCACCGCTTTAAAGGAATTCAACAAGAAATGAAACGCCTAATTATGGATTTGGATGATACAATTTGCTCAACCATAAATGGCGACTACAAAAACAGCACGCCGGATCTACGTGTAATTCAAAAGCTCCATGAATACCGCGAGATGGGTTTTACCATTGCGATTAGTACGAGTCGGAACATGCGTACTTACAACGGTGACATTGGAAAGATCAACGCCAATACGTTGCCAGTCATTATTGAATGGCTTAACAAACACTCCGTTCCGTACGATGAAATCATCGTCGCGAAACCATGGTGCGGCATGGAAGGCTTTTACGTCGATGACAAGGCAATCCGCCCTTCCGAATTCAAGAACAAAAGCTATGAAGAAATTCGAGAGCTTTTGAGCTTGGAGAAATCTGCATGATCTTGATTACATCAGCGGCATATGTTGACGCCGAATTTCAGGCTGAGTTCGGCAAGCTACCCCCCGCCTTTCTTCCAGTGGGGAACAAACGCCTATTCACACTCCAAGCTACGGCAATTAAAAAGGCATACCCTAGTGAGACCATCTGGCTTTCCATACCCGAAAGCCACGCAGTATCGGTGCAAGACTCTCGAACCCTAGACAGCCTTGAAATCAGCGTACTGAAGGTTCCCGACGGGCTAAGTCTTGCCGACTCTATTCTTTTCTCTCTGAATGTTATCGGGGCAAATAATACACCCGTCCGAATTTTGCACGGTGACACATATCTCCCACAGGTACCTGTCGGAGATAATCTCCTAGCGCTTGCCTCTACGCAGGACTATTACAACTGGGAAGTAGAAAAATCCAATCCTAGCGACGAACTGGTTTGGTGCGGTTACTTTGCATTCTCCAACCCGCAAAGCCTAATAAAGAATTTAACTATTTGTCGCGGTGATTTTGTAGGTGCTGTTCGCGGATATTCTGAGAGTTATCCTACAGAAAAAATCTTGTTAGATAACTGGTTTGACCTAGGGCACATCAATACCTTTTACAAGACAAGAGCAAAGATCACAACTCAACGTTCGTTTAATGAACTAAAAATCACAGATACACATGTGTACAAAAGTGGCACTCCCCATCACAAAATTGTGGCAGAAGGAACTTGGTTCAAATCGCTACCAGTTGATCTCAAAGGCTTTGTGCCTCAGCTGATGGACCAAGGCCTTAAAGATGGGAAGCCTTTCTACGTCATTGAGTTTTTGTATCTAGCACCTCTGAACGAACTTTTCGTAAACGGTAATAACCCTAAATTTTTCTGGAAAAAAATATTTCGCCATGTTAAATCTTGGCTTCAGGCCTGCACCGAAAACTTTCCGGCAGAACAATTGAGCCACGTACAAGCAGGCCGCCAGGATTTAATAGCTCGAAAGTCAGCCAAGCGTCTTGTGTCTTTCTGCGACACCAAGAATTATAACATGCACCAAAGCGTCACCTTAAATGGCAAAAAAATGCCATCTATAAGCGAGGTAATGGAACATTGTATTAGCCTGGCTTTGGCTAAACCAATGCTGCCTGGCATACTGCACGGCGATCTGTGCTTTAGCAATATGCTTTATGACTCACGCGCGGACATGCTAAAACTTATTGACCCCAGAGCCATTGACTTCAATGAGCAGTTCACGCTCTACGGGGATGTCGCTTATGACATCGCGAAAGCTAATCACTCGATCATTGGCCTATATGATTTCATAATCGCCGGTGCCTTTAGCGTTCGAGAGACTGGAGACCTTAACTTCACCTTTGAAATATTCAAAGACGACCGGATTGACAAACTTCAAAGCGCATATCTTGACGAGCAACTGCTGCCAAACACTTTTGCGGCAGACTATATGCCGTTAACCATTCTATTATTCCTGTCTATGCTGCCACTACATGCGGATAACGAAAACAGGCAGCTTGCACTTTTCGCCAATGCTTTTCGGCTGTATGACCAATTCCTGTTAGAGGCTAACTAAATGTTTATTATTCCAATGGTTGGCAAGAGCAGTCGCTTCTTTAAAGAAGGTTACAACCAACCAAAATACAAACTGACTATTAAGGATAAATCCGTATTTGAGAGATCGGTTCGTTCCTTCGAACAGTATTTTTTGACTGACAAATTTCTATTCCTCGTCAGATCGGACTTCAATGCTGCAGAATATGTGGAAAAAAGCGTTAAAGAAATGGGGATTCGTGATTACTCTATAGTAGAGTTTAATGAAGAAACTCAAGGGCAGGCCGACACAGTATATCAAGGGCTCTCCAGAGCTGGGAGCTTCTTCAGCTCCGATGAGCCACTCTACATCTTCAATATTGACACCTTCAGGCCAGGCTTTAAAAAGTCCGAAAAAAGCATTGACGCGGGATATCTTGAGGTTTTCAAAGGAGAAGGCTCTCACTGGTCTTTCGCACTTCCAGGACCTAATAACACGGTTATCAAGACCACTGAGAAAGAACGAATATCTGATCTTTGCAGCAACGGTTTGTATTATTTCAATTCTGTCGCGACTTACAACTCCGCATTTGAACATAGTGTCAAAAACGACCTAAAAGCTAAAGGTGAGTTTTATATCGCGCCGCTTTATAACTATCTGATTAGCAACAATTTAAAAGTTAGTTACGAGCTCATCCCGTCTTCTGAAATAATCTTTTGCGGTACACCCGATGAATATAAGGCCATCATAAACTCAACAATTTGAGCATGCACACCAAAAGGCCAGCATTACTACGCCCGGATTTCCTGTTCGCCCTTAAACATCTTTGTTGAGTGAAAAACTCCACATGAACACAAATCTTACAGATTTTGAAATTACGCCAGATGATTTGTACTATGACGACTACAGCACCACTAGTACATTTACTCACACTAGCACGCGCCGCTTCAATCGCAATAATGTCGTTGAAGTCATTGAGATGATCAGGGAAATTATCGCGACTCATGACTCTTTTACCCGCGATGACCGCTATCTGATTGAATGGATGCTTCGAGAGAAGCTCCCTTCGGGTATTACTGGGTACAATACAGTCCGCGCATGGGTTAGCGATGAGCATACAACTCTAGCAGAATTGCTCCCACCCCACTTCAAAACACATCTTGCAAAACAATAGTCACCACCTTCAACCAAGCCCAGTAATCGGATGCAGCCATCTTCCTCGAACTTAGATTTCGAGGAAGATGCAGTCCTTAATATAGTAGAAACGCAAGTATAAACAAAGGGTATAACAAGGCCTTACGAGAATTTCTGGCCAAGCGCAGTTACCTATCCGTTCGAAACAACAGAGGCCACGGCTGGACTTGTAAGAAGTGCCTGCGGATTGGGCGAGCAGCCGAAGGGTGGCGCATCTACCCAGCTAGCCTTTTCATCTAGTGACTTCGCGGACGTAGGCTTGGCAGGCCTTCAGTGCGATCAGCCCCCGGTCGCCGTCGTTGGTGATGGTGACAATTCGTCGAGCATACGCCGGGTCAAGTTGGGCGCGTACGGTTCCATGAACCATGCCTCCGGTACCGGCGGTTTCTCGCACTCCACCGAAAGAACTTGGAGCGGCAACGGCTCCGGCGTCGATAAGGACTGACAGGCGCAAATCAGCGGTAGCAAGCCTGTCACGCAGCCCATCTTGAGTTTGTTGAGCATTGATCATCTCCTTCCAATGTGCATTGCGCTGCAGCTGCAGGCGTGCTTCCAGGGCATTTCGCTGGATTTTCTGTTGTGCGATGTGTTGGAGAGCTGCCGCCGCAGCCAAATCACGTTCACGGCCATAAGCCCGATCCTTATCCGCCAACTGCTGAACATAGCTTGCAGCCTGATCGGATAGTCGCTTGCCGTATTCATTGGACTGCCAGACCCAGGCACTACGACCTCCAACCCAAAGGCCAACTGCCAGGGCCAACAGGCCGAACCGCCCATTGAGCTGCGCCGCACCCAGCAACGTCATGCCAAGGCCCTCCGAATCCCTTCGTTGAACACTGCGTCAGGGTAGCGGTAGTTCGCGCACTCATGGGCGATTATCGCGCCGACTACCACGCGCAGGGTGCTCACATCCTTGATATTGATTACGTCATTGGCATTGACGCCGAGCTTCCGCGCCACGGCTGCAATGTAGGCCTCAGTGTCATTCTCATTACCGGGCGCCCAGCGACTGATAGTTTCGCGCACGGTGTCGATGCCTAGGCCGCCCACACCCGGCTGGCCGTCCTTGTCCCGGTAGTTGATGAGCAATTTGCCCAAGGCGCGTATGCCGTTTTCGGCCACGTCGAAGCGGGCAAAGCGCGGATTCGCCACGCCCACTTCCAGGCCGAGCTGTCCCTGCCAAGCATTACGGAGGTTGAAATCGATATTGCCGGGATTTTTGTTGCGTACGCCGCGCGGTATGGACATGGTTTCTCCAGGCGAAAGAAAGCCCGCACAAGGCGGGCTGCATGAACTTCAAGCAAAAAAACCGCTGGTGGCGGCTATCTGGTGAAAGCTGTGATCACGCGATGCTGTAGTAAGTTTTCAGCTCAGCGACCAGCTCCTTGAGCTGCGCAGCCCCCAACTCAGTTGAAAGCAGTGACTCACCAAAGGTATAGAGATCGCCGACCTTCGAATTTCGCAGGGCGTTCACGCTGTTGTGGTAACCGATTTCCAGATAGGCAGCAGCAGAAGGAGTGGGCGTTGCAACCGCCTCAGTACGCTGCGTGAAGGTGTCAGCGTCATTGATGGAAAGTGAGATCACGCGGGTTTCGTGGTTGTAGTCCACCACGTAGATTCCCCACTCCGTCAGCGGAATTGGCTCATAGACAGAGGTGAACTCGCCAGAACCTGATGCCAGGTTGTTGCGGGCTTCAACCGTTGCGTACTGCTGCCCATACGCGCGGAACAGCCGTCGAGTAGGTGCACCCGCGTCGAAGCCAACTACGAAGTTGGTCAGGTAGTTGCCAGCCCGATCAGAGGCATCCCAAGCAAACGCACCTACTGCCGTATATGACTGGGTAAGGCTTCCTGCCGGGAGCGCAATAGAGGCCGCGGCGCCTTGACCGCCAGACGCCGCAGGCCCTGAATAAAGGGCAGCCCTTCCGCCCAATGTCAGAATCTGCCAGCGGGCGACATCGACACCCATCGGGACTAGCAGCTTGCCAGTGAGCCGGCAACGGCCTGCCACGCCGCCCCCGCTCAGGGCCGTCATGCTACGGACGCTCATAACGTGCTTGAGCGAAGCAACTTTGGCGGCTACTGCGTCAGGTGCAGTCATGATGATTCGTGGGGCGCCAGCGGCAGCAGCGGCAGTAACGCCTGGTAGGCGGATTAGTTGACCAGCCATTGAATTGTTCCTTCAGTCGATAATCGGTATTAAGCGGCCTGAACCGCGATGCGCTGGTGACAGGCCCAGTTGTAAACAGGCCGACCCTGGCCGTCTCGGTCAGGGCTGTTATCGCGGAGGCACGCACGCGCGCCGGTAGTCGGGCCAAGTGGTTGACCAGCAACGCCAGCGTCGGCAATGCCGATGTATGGGTTTGCACCGGTCGGAACCGCACTGAGCGTGACCTCCAGCAGGTTCTCGCCAAGCAGGCGGATCTTCACAACGCTCGCGCTCGAAGCATCGTCCACGTAACGAACGCCCCAGTTCCCAGGGTCGCTGACGTTGCCGGTGTCGACGGTGAGCGGCCCGGACGGGGTATGGAATCGAACGACAACCACGGCACCTGTCCGGACTGCCGAAATGGCATGCGTTGGCAGCCAGCGCCCACCGCGGATCAGGGCTTCTGCTGCGCGCATATGCATGCAGCCAATGCGGGTGTAGCTGTCGCCGGTCAGGTGCGTGCCATCCGTATTGCTAGGCACCCAGTACTTCGGGCCTGCGCAAGCGAACCGGTCTGGGTAGTCGAGAGCTGCCTGCAACTGCGCCAGCGGCACGAAGCTGCTCACAAGCCCGTAGTTGGTGAAATTGCTGATCTGGTCCAGCAGCATCGGCACCGGCTCGCCCTGGCCTGACGCCGCACGGATATCGGTGTCCAGATCTGATTGGAGCTGGAGCAGAGCCGCCAGGTAGGTTGCCTGGTCCATGTTCCGATCAGCCTCACCCTGGATCCAGTCAACGAAAGGCACCCGATACGCCAGCCCCAGCCGTGCTGCTTCGGCCTTCGATGACGTCACCGCCGTTAGGAGATTGCTGTAATAAAGTGACCCTTTGCTCAGCTGAGCGATAGTGCGTCCGTTCCGGCCGTGGGCGCTGGTGAGAAGCCCTGCGTTTGACGGTACTCCACGCAGGCGGTTGAGCTGGCCAGAGAGCTGGACCACCGGAACCTCGCGCACCACACTGACCAGAGGTTTGAACGGGACCACCATTGCTTCGGTCAGGGTCGTTTCCTGATCTGCCAGCATGACCCCACTTTGGATGGTCAAGAGTCGGTTAGCAGTTGGCGGCTGGGTGGTCTGGACCACGCTGGTGTCGCCCATACACAGCGACTGACCATATCCAATGATATGCAGCAGCACCTGGACAAACAGCGCCACAGACCCCGGAACTGGCACGTCCACGGTAACCGATGCCACGCTGGAGCCCCGACGGATGTAAGACAGCCGCCCGCTCGATACCTGCGGCGAAAAGTTGTCGCCGCTGGACGTGACTTGGTATGGCGTGCCGTCGACCAGCACCCATATATCCTGGCCGCCCACCGGGCCGTCAGCGTATGCGGCCACGGCGCCAGTGCTCTGACCGAACGTGACCACCTCGCCGCTCCACTTGATGCCCAGCAGCACCACGCCTTGTGAATCGACCACCGCCCAGGCGTAGTCGCCGAGCAGGTCGAGGCCTGGCAGGGTGTCGAGAATGGCGTGCACAGCACCGTTGGCTTTAACGCCGAGGATCGCTCGGAAGAACTCATCCACAATCGCCCATGGCATGTCGTCATCGAGGGAGCGCGGCGGGGTCTGGCTGAGTGCGGTGCGCGCCATGGCATCAGCATTTTGCGTAGCCAGCGCACTCGGGTATGTGGCGATGAAGGCTGCCGTACCGCTCTCGTTTCGGTAGAGGTTGACGTACTCCTGCGCACTGCTAGAGATCACGCTGAAATAGCCGTCAGGCTGAGTGCCAGCCAGGCCCAGGGCAGTGCTGGTGTAGATGAGCGCACCACTCATCTGGGTTGCCAGGTCGGCCAGTACCTTGGCGTTCGTCGGACGCTGCACCCCACCTCCAACGTCCACCATTTTGATTTGATCGGACAGCATCAGCTCGTTGGCCTTGTCGATCGTTTCCGTCAAGCGCGCGAGGTCTTCGGCTCCGCTCATGTTTACTCCAGGCAAAAAAAAGCCCACCGAAGTGGGCAGGGAATTAGGTAGCCGATGCGCCGGGCCAAGAACGTGTGTACCAACGTTCCAGCAGGGCGCGCAGCTGGGCGGTCATCACCTTGATCGGCATGCCGGCCAGCAATGACGTGAACTCAGCCTCATCAACGATGGGTAACTCATAAATTTCGAGGGTGGCCGTGTAGCGCCAAAGGTCATCGCCAGCAAACTCGGGTCCCGTGTAGATGTCGGTGAACCTAGCGCGGTGCGGCTTCAGCCCCAGCGGTGTTCGAAGCGGGCAGAGAAACCAGTCCGCCCATCCGATGCCCCATTTGCACCAGCCCTCAAACAACTGCGCCTCGGCCGAAGAGAGCAGCCAGGAGACCGGCAAAATCGTGGGCACGCTGCCGAATCTTCGGCGCTGCATGGCTCGGCCGCTCGACATCGTTGTCCTGACTATCGGGCTCACGGGCTTGAATCCGTAGCCATCTCCCACAGGCAAGGGGAGACCATCCGGAACAGAAAGCATCCTCAGGCATCCTCAGGGGCAAAGTTGTCGTCATCCGCGTAGACACGCGCGTCGTAGTTGACCGCCTCCATGTCGGCCGAGTAATCCCCCGGCTCGATAGAAGTGACGATCACCGGATAGCACCACCTGTTCGATACACCGAACAGCAGATGCGGCGGTTCTATCTCCTGGGAGAGATCAGGCTCGAAGTCGATCGTTGGAATAACCACTCGATAATCGTCCAGCCTTGCAGCAGCCCAAGGCCCGCTGACCGAGCCGTCAGGCCTGCGCACAGCCAGGACGTGGGCTTTTCCGGCTTCCCAGGTGAATGGTTCGCTGCTCTCGATGACCACCGGCCCTTCCTCTTCGGAGAAGGCGACCATCACCGCGGACTGGGCGTAACCAGGTATATCGTCTGCCACGGCGTCGTAGCTGAGATACCCACTGTTCAGGGCCGAAAGCTCTGTGCTCCAGCTGTAGCTCTTGGTCTGGTATACCTGCGCACGGCGCTGCCGCATACCGTAGCGCCAGGCGCGATCGCGATCAGTGACACCAGCGAGCGTGATTTCCTGAACCCTTAGGAAGGAGTCGCTGCTCAGCTTGCACTTCACCGTTTCTTCAGCCCAGGTCTTACTGTCCCGGTACTTGATGAGCACTCCGTCGTAGTCGTCAGGAGCCGGAAGCGTGAATGCGCGCTTCAAAGAGCTGGTCATGCTCAGTGGCGTGTACATCTTGCCGATTTGGGTGCGCAGCTCATCCCGAACAGGGGTAATTTGGCCGCGCTCCAGCGTGAACTTTGCATAACCAGCCTTCAGCGCATCATTCAAAGTTTCCTTGACCGTGCCTACCTCCTCGACAGCGAAGTCGAAGAAGTCCTCTCGGGCGCGCCAGATGGCGTCATAGCGGGAGAACTCCTCGGTATCCACGTCATCATCAGTAGCGCCCGCATCCGTCGAAACGTAGTGAACCCACGGCTCAATATCGCGGGTAGCAATGGGCTCGGAGCGTGCCCCATTCACCAGCACCGGAAGCTTCCGCGTGCCAATAACAGACACCTGGTTCTCGGACTGAGCTGAAAGCTTGGTGCCACCGCGCGCGTACACAGCGATGGTGGTGACGCCCTGGTAGCGGGTAGGCGCCTTGTCGATGCGGGCCCTCATGCCATACCACTGCACGCGATCCTGCCTGGTGTTGGCGGTCGACTCCTCGCCGATTCGACGAACCTGGATTTCCCCTCGCATATAGGCCGGAAAGGTGATGGCTCTGGTGAAAGCGATCTGGTCACGGCGAGTGGCGGTGAACGTCCAAAACACAGACGTCCAGTCTCCGGCCGTGCTGACATCACGATACTGTGCCTCAACCCTGACGCTGACTGGGCGCTGGTTGCCGTTCTTTTCCGTATAGCGGATCAACCCGCTTGGGAAGAAGAAGTCCAGCTCGACCCGGCGCACCTCTTCTCCGTCCGGGCAGACCACAAAGGGGCCCGCCCAGTCGCCTTCGGTGGTAGAGCCATCGAGGACGGCGGTCACGCCATTGGTTTGCAGCGCATCGAAACCGCCCCAGGCCGCATCGATGGCACCGGTGTCGGTCATCCGGGCAACGGTAATTGCCGAAGGACCATGGCTCTCGTCTTCAGGGGTTTCTTCGTCATCTTCCACCGAGTCGTCAGAAACCGCCGTGATGCGGTACCGCATGCCCCTGAATCCGATGGAGGATAATAGCTCCCCGGTCTGGAGACCGACCGCCGGCGCGCCACCGTCGTACTCCATGGTCATCTGCGCGTACTGGCCTACCGTGGCAGCTTCGGTCTTCACACCGGTCACAAACGCTGGAGCCGACCCAAGGATATCTACCACCGAGCCAGTCACCGTCAGCGCAGTTCCGGCAAATGGGGAAGCCTGCTCAGCAATCCGCAAGCGCCCGCCCACAGCACTGGCCACCAACGGCGTGCCGGCCAGGGACGCATTCACAGCTGACACCAGCCCCGCGAGATTGACGGTACTGGTGGTCAAAGACACTGGGAAGTCGCTCGCCCCGCGGGAAATCGTGAAGCTTAGCGGCGTCACGTCAAAGTTAAAGCGCGCCGGGGCAGCATTGCCGGTGACCGTCGAGGCGCTGCCCGGTACTGCTGGCGTTCCAGGAACCGCTGGCGTGTAGCTGGCAACAACATACTCGCCGGCATTGGCGCCTGTAATCTCGATGCGCATACCCACGGAAGGCTTAAGCATCGGGATGTGTGGGCCGCTTACCACTGTGGCGCTGCCATCAACTGGCGCGGTGAAGGTGTACGGGTAAGGCACCTCGATGCGGGCGATCATTCCGCTTTCCCAACCGAACGGGAACCAGCCGGCGCCTTCCGGGACGGTCAGCACTTTGTCAGCCACCAGCACCGAAGACCCGGTGAACTGCTGGGCAACTGCGATGGTGGTAGTGAGCGTGAGCCCTGCCCCGCCGGTGCTGGTCGACCCGACCTCGGTAGAGTTGTGCCACCACAGGCGGGCCGGCTCGGCAGACAGCGATTCGCCGGGACCATAAATACGGTACCGGGCGGAGCTGCCAAGCGATGCGATGGGCGTATCGCCAATCTTCACATCGGTGGGATTGATCTCGAACTCACCGACGCCAATGCACAACAGCATCTCCACCCACTGCTCCGTCTCGTTGACGAAGGAGTGCCTGGGCGGCACCAGGTAGTCGGGAAAGATACGTGTGCGGCCGGCAACCTCCCGGATGATGTCCCCCACCTTTACCTGGTTACCGGTGGTCTTTGCCAGGTTCAGGCTCTGCCCTGACTGCGACTTGTTGGCTGGAGTAGCCAACGGCCTCTGGGTGAGCATGATGACGCCGACCGCCACCACAGCAGCCACCACGGCCCACACAGCCACTTCCAAACCAGTACCCTTGGGCTCTGGATAGATCCGAACGGTGTCCAGCGGGGAGAACTCGACCTTGTTCCAATGGTCGGGTGAAATGAAAACGCCGTTCACCTCAATGCTGATGGGCGGCGCCGAGCGCGGCACATACCCTGGCACATTGCGCTGCAGCCATCCCTCGATCGTCATCACCTTGTCGGTTCTGTGGCGCTCCAGGGGAGAGCCCTCAAGCTTGCTCGGGTAGAATTCGATCACGGTGATAACTCACTTTCAGGTACTGGTCTTGAAATCGCCGAAGCGGCTTGATGGTCGCCCCGCTGGGCTTCATTTCCAGGCCATGCAGCCGGCCTTCTGCCTCAACGATCAGCGCAACGTGGATGCAGATATCGCCCCGCCAGACGCAGGCGATGGCACCCACCTCCGGCTCACAGCACTCCATGCCGGCGGCCTCATGGTTGACTGCCCGGGTGAACTCCATCGGCATGGTGTTTCGGACATAACCCCAGCTCGGCAGTAGCCGCAGGCCATACACCTCATGGCGTACAGCCCTGGCCATCCCCCAGCAATCGAAGCGCGCAGGGCCGCGCCCGCCATCCTCGTAGGTGGCGGCCAAGTAGCTGTCGAACATCACACGTACCTAAGGCAGGGGGCGAAACTCAAGGTGTACTTGCGCCTTGGCCAAGCCAAATTGATGTAGTCGGTATAACCAGCCTGCAGCTGCACGCTGGCTCCCTCCATGAACCCGCTGAGCACGGTCATCCGGTACGGTTTCTCTGCAGGTGCGGATAGGTCGGACGAGAGGAAGATCCGGAACACCAGGGTGATCTTCTGCCGGGCCTCTAACGCCTTGTCGATCAGTTGCTGAGCTACACCGGTGACGTTGTCTATGGCAAAGGTAAGCGTCTGGCTACCACTGTCGTCGCGCTTTGGCAGCGCCGCGTCGAAGGCAGACGCGGTGAACTTCACCTTGGCGCCTGTTTCTAGCGTGGCCACAACATCATCGAAGCCAGCGCAGAGGTAAATCGGCGCCGGCCAGGCTGGGCAGCGAAGCTCAAGGGTCGGAATGATCCACGCCTTGCCGCCAGAGGCGTACAGCGTTGCAATCGCGGTCATCGCCCCACCCTTTTTGCCCCATAGGTTTGTTCATAGGCCTTGGCCAGCACACCGCCTTGGCGGATGTTTGCCACGCAGATATCAAGGATCTGACGTCCATCAGGGCCCGTTGACATCTGAACTTGCCCTGCGCGACTAGCATCCTCATACAGGTTGACCTGGGGAGCGGGCTGAGCCGGTGCCGGCCCGCCCGAGGCCACTGAATCAGCAGGGGGCGCCAAAGAACTGCCGGGGCCGCCAACGAAGGCAGCACGGCCGTCGCTGATGGCCTCCAGCGTTCCGACCCCAATACGCGCAGTTGCCTCGGCATCGAACACGTACTCGCCTCGGTGCACCGGGCCGGCGACCTCATCCTTGCGGCCGTGCCCCGTATAGCCGCCATCCATGAAGCCCACGCCCGACATCGCGGTCATGCCCACGGCCGAGGCCAGCGGGTTGGCGATGGTGAGCGCGGTGGCCATTGCACCTGGTGCCAGGGCCGGGCCTACGATCGGAATGGCCGCAGTGGAAGCGAAAGCAGCCAAGCCAGCCTGCAACGCGGTCGCTTGGGCGTTCGCCGCCATCATTCCTGCGGCGCTTGCCTGGGTTGTCTTGCCGACAAGGAGCTGGACGCCTTGATAGATGAGCCACTGCGCGGCCATATCCGCCAACGCGTTGAGCACCGACTCGGCAAAGCCGCCAATCATGTTGGCCAGCGCATCACCAGCACTTTCAGTCTCGGTGGCGACATCGGTCATGAAGGTGCTCAGTTCGCTTCGAGCACTTCCCAAGATGTTGGTGGTGGCATCGGCTGCCTGGGCGGAATAGTTCTGCGCATCATCAGCGAAGTTTGCCCAGGCCTCATGGACCCCATTCATCCAGCTGGTTTGCTGCTCATCTACCGCCGCGTAGAAGTCCTGTTGCGCCTGTAGCCGTTTACCGAGCTCTTCCTGAAGCACCTGTGTTTCGCTGGCATACAGCTCAGGGGCAAGCTGACCAGTGTTTCGCTGCTCATTCAGGGTCTGGAGGTCTTCTACGTACTTCTGGCGCAGCGCCAGGTCAGCGCGCATACGGTCTCGGGCTTTGTCGCCCATGCCGATGCCGGCAAGCTCCTGGGCATATCCGTTGGCAGCCGTTTGGGTTCCGGCCTGCTGGGCCGCCCTGAACGCACTAAGTTTCAAGTCGTCCTCGTTGGCCTTCTTGATTTTGTTCAGTGCATCCAGTTCCGCAGCCAGCTCAAGTAGCCGTTTCTGCTGGACCTTTGACAGGTTGCCGAGTTTGCCTTCTTGCAACTCGAAGGACAGCTTGGCGACCTCGGTGGCGTCCTTCTGCTTGTCGCCCGTGGTGTTGATCAGCTCGATCTGACGCTTGTAGCCTTCTTCGGTCGTGTCGAAGTCTTTCAGCTGCTTTTTCGCAGCCTGTTCTGACTTGGATTCCCCCTCACGCTTGGCCTTATTGGCCTTGTCGTTGGCTTTTTTTTGCGCCTCAATGGCGCTTGCTGCCGACAGGATCGCCAGCCGATCGGTCTCGGTGAGGTCAGCATTCTCAGCGATATAGCGGTTGGCCGTCTTGATCGCGTCGTTGTTGTCCTGCAGGCCGCCGAGCTGTTTCTGGAGGGTCTCAAGGTAGGTCTTACCGGCACTGCTCATGCCGGTCTTCGCGGCATTGTTCGCCTCGGTCGCTACCGTGTTTTCCTTGGTAACCCCGGTGAGAACGCGCAAGGTTTCAGCAATCAGGCCTGAACGCTGGTCAGCATCACTGACGGCGCCCGCCTGGGTGATCCACCCCTGCAACGTAGCCGCCGGCAACTGTAGGCGAGACCCCACTTCCTTGAGGATAGGGGCAAGGTCTGCACCCGAGGACCGAGCCTCATTCAGCCGGTCTATGACGCCTTGGTATTCGGCCAGCTGCTTGTTGTACTGACCACCCGAGTCGCGAACAGGCGCTGTCACTGTCGCAGAGCGGATGGCCTGGGCAAGATCGCCGTAGGCATCCTTGACCTTGTCCGTGGCGTTAATCTGCTCCTGCTGCCATTTCACCAGGGCAGCTTCGCGCTGGTCCCGGTTGAGCTTTTGGAACTCCTCCCGCAGTTGGGATACGGGCTTTTGCATGTCCTCCAGGCTGACCCCAGCCTGGTCCGCATTGTCGCGAAGCAGGAGGAAACTTGCCGCCGTGGTGCCGGCCAGAATCGCCAACCCCATGGGGCCTCCCAGGCCTGCAAGGAGACCAGCCGAAGCGGCCTTCAATCCAGACTGGGCTGTTGCTACAGCGGCAGTTGCAGCAGCCTCCTTTGTCCGCGCTGTTGCGAGCTGGAGGGACATTTGGGTCTGAACTGCGGTACCGCGCGCCGCAATCGCCTCTCGCTCAGCAAGAATGGTGGCCGTCTGAGCCTTCCGCTGATCCGCTATCGCCCCCTGCAATACCGCGTCAGCTTGTGCAATCCTCGCGGCGCGATCAGCCATTGCGGCCTTCATCGCAAGGCCGGCCTTTATTACGTAGTTGGTCAGAGCTGCTACACCAGCTCCAGCCATTGCCACAGCGACCAACTCAACGTTGTCGGCCAGAGCGATAAGCACGCTCGACAGGCCGGCCACCGCGCCAGTGCGCTCTTCCATACCGGCAAGAAAGCTGCCGATCGCATTGCTGATGTTGACCATCGCGTCCTGGACGCTGGTCGACATATCAGCTGCGGCCTTGCGATTCACCTCAACCGTCTTCAGCAGGCCGGCATTCAGGTCGTCGAGGGATAGCTTGCCTTGAACCCCCAGCTTGCGAATTTCCTCAGCGCTCTTTCCTGTGGCTGTGGCGATCGCGCCGACCACGGTAGGCATGGCGTCTTGAATCGATACCCAGCCATCGGCCTCCACCTTGCCGGTCTGCAGTGCCTTCGAGTAGCCATCCAGCGCAGAGCCGGCTTTATCAGCCGCTGCGGCGTTGGTTACCAACAGATAGCTGAAGCTGTCGGTGATGTCCAAAGTCTGCTGGGTGTTGAAGCCCAGGCTGCGCATTACGTCCGCAGTGCGGATGTATAGCTCTTGGGCTTCAGCCAGAGGCCGATAAGTTTCCTGGGCAGTTTGCAGCAGGTGCTCTTGAACCAGCTGGTACTCGCCCCCGCTACCGGCTGCAGCCTTCATCCTGTCAGCCATCTGCCCATAGGCGTCGACTTGCTGGATGATACCGCCGATCAGACCAGCCCCTGCCACCGCCGCAAATGCACCACGGACGAGAGTGCCGGCCTGCTGCGCCGCGGCGCCGGCTCGATCAAAAGCTGAGTCGACCTTGGCAAGACTCTGATCAATCGCCTGGGATGACCGCGCGACCAGCTGATCCGCATTGGCCAGCTCTCGACGCAACTGAGCAGTGGTCGCCTCAATCTGGACCAGCATCCCCTGGACCTGTTGGTCGGCCATGTAATTCTCCAGAACGAAAAACCCGCCGAAGCGGGTGTTGAGCTATGCGTTTCGGCCGGTCAGCGCCTGGCGCAGCTTGTCGGCCACGCCCGAGGCGCTAGGTTTCGGCTTGGCCCCTTGCCCCTTTCCTTTGCCGAAGGGATTGGTCATCTGCGACCACTCGAGCCTGGCATCCAACGCCATGAACAGCTCGGGCAGCGGCGTTCGCCAGGCCACATCGGGTTGCCAGCCAAGCCAGCCCGTTGCGATCGAGTACAGCCGGTCGACGTAACTTCCGCCTTCGATGACGCTTACGCCGTCCCGGCTTGGTCGTTTCCCGGGTCTTTGCCGCGCGGGTTGTACAACGCAACCAGGTACTTATTCAGTTGCGGCGCTGCGTCGAGGATGCCGTGCTCCCAGATCTTCTCTGGCACGGCCTTGGCAGCCTTCTCGTCAAGGCCGGCGCCGGCCACCAGGATGATGGCGCAACCTTCGACACTGAGTGCGGTGATTGCCTGGGAAGCACCGCGCAGGCCGCCAAAGCGGCTCTCGATAGCCCGCACAGCCTTCAGAGTTGGGGTAAGGGTGTACTCTTCGTCACCCAGTGTGACGGTAACGGTACCGTACAGCGTATTGTTCATGGGTCAGGTCCTGTGAGGCCGGGGCCAAAGCCCCGGGCGCTTATGGGGTGACGGGGGCCGGCAGCAACTCGAGGATTTCCGAGTTGATACCCAGGGTGATATTGCGGCGCACCACGTTGTCAGCAGCGCCGGCGGCCACGGTGTTGTTCATCACCTTCGCGCGGTAGTAGAACGTGGTCGGGCTGATGGCAGGGATGGAATCAGGGTCGCCGTCGTTGAGGGTGACCTTGATGTTGTAATCGCCCTTGCTGCGATCCTTGTGAGCAGTCTTGACGGCGTTCTGTCCGGCGTCACCGTTATCCAGGCCCACCGTGAGGGTCATGTCACCAGCATCAGCCGTGCCCTTGTACTTACGAACCCGGCCATCCTCCAGCGAGACGAAGGTCACGCTGCTGAAGGTGTCGCCGAACTCGCCGAGATCTTCGATTTCACCAACACGCACGTAGGTGTCGGCCTCGAACTCGGTTTTGGTGGTAGCACCGGTCTTGCCGCCAATGAAGAGGCGGCAGCCGGCGGCTGTATTGAGGTTGTCTTCTGCGGGCATGGGTGATCCTCCAAAGCCACGTTGGATAGAAGCCGCAGTGCGGCCAGTGGGTGATTCAGTGGGTAGTGATTACGCGGACGGTGATCGAGCCCTGGTAGGTGATGCCGTCGGCATCGCGCTGGGCGTCGGCCTGCTCGACCCGAACGGAGACGGCGCGGCCGACTTCCAGCGGCAGCCGGCGCTCATCCAGGGCGGCGATAACCTCGCCGTTGATGCACTTAACCTCAGCCTGGCCAACGGCATCGGACCAGACCGACAGGTACAGCAGTCGCGTTTCGCGCTTGCGGCCCGAGATCGGGCTGCTGTTGACTGAGACCTCCCGGTCGATTGAGACGTACGGCATTTCGGCGTTCAGCGGCGCGCCGTCATAGATCGGGCAGCTGACCTCGGCTTGAAGCCTGGCAAAGATGGCCTCCTGCAGGGCCAGTGATGGATCAGCCATTGCCTACCCCCTGGCTTGCCTTGCGCAGCGTGCGGCTCACGGCGGCCTTGATGTCAGCCAAGACATGCTCCCTGTTGACCTGGATAGATGGGCGCAGCCACGGGTGAGCCGGCCTAGCCGGGATATCCGGGTACTTGCCGAAGAAGTGGGTGCCATCGCTTTTGTTGGTGACACGCCGATTTCGGTCACCGGCCCGCTTGCCCCCGGTATATCCCTTAGTACCGTATTCGATGAAGCGCAGGTAAAAGAACCGCCGGTTGTCGCGCTTGCCACGAATGCCGATCTGGGCATCTAAACCGCTGGGCGAAACGTATACCCTGAGCGCTGCAGCGGCCGCTCCGGTGTCCTTGGGCATCAACTCACGCTGGGTCTCCAGGATGCGGTTCGCCGCCTCCAGCATCGCGGGCTGCAACTCGTTGTCCATCGTCTTGTGGATGTTGCGCAGCGTCCGGCGTAGCCGGATGTCGCCGCGAATGCTCGACCGGCGCGCCATACCCTACTCCTTGGCCGGATCAGCCTTCGCTGGCTTCGTGGCCTTGTCGGTGACGGCTTCAGCGTAGCCCCGGGCAATCAGGCCTTCGCCATAGGCCTTTTCGACCTCGAACTCTTCGCCCTTCTCACGCTCACCAGATGCGCCCGTCAGCGGGCCTAGTGCTCGAATTTTCATTGTTCACCTCATGGGTTTGGCACCGATGAGCAAAGAAGCCTCATCAGCGAATTGTCGTTGTCAGGCAGAACAGCTTCGACTTTGTAAGTGACCCCGCGCCTTGTGATCCGCCAGCCGGCAGCTATGTCGGGGCGCGGCCTGGCGATGATTTCGGCGGTAACTACAGACGCCAGCTTCTCAGCTACTGGTGCCACCCTTCCGCTAGGTGTGCGGATTTCAGCCCACATGACGGGCGGAGTCGCCGGCAGCCATGTCACCGTCGCGCCGCCAGACTTGTTCCGCTCCTCATGAGGGAACGCCACCTGACAGCGATTACGCAGTGGGCCGGCCCTCATACGCCCCACCCGATCCGGTGAGGTGTCAGGAGCGCCACCGAGCCTTTGGGCAGTTCGGTGGCAATGGTCCCGATCACAACGTCCTCACGGTTCGCGTAAAGGTGGCCGAGTATCAGCAAACAGGCAGCCTTGATCTGCTTGTTGCAAACCATGGGAGACTCGCCAGCATCCCCGGCGGCGACAGCCTCATCCAGCGCCTGCTGGTCGGCGTAGAAACGACGGTTCAGATAGTCCACCGCCTGCCCTTCGGCCGCCTCGATCAGAAGCTCCAGGTACTCGTCATCATCGTCAGGGTCTCGCAGGTGATGACGGGCTGTGGTCAAACTGATCACCGGCATGTCTTCACTCCTTCAGCGGTTCGAGCGATGCCAACTTTCGCTGCACAAGCTCCTCTGCGTGCCGGCGTGGCACCACATAGGCTGGACCGCCCCGGCGGCGCAGCTCGCCATCATCCATGTAGGACCGCATCGGGTAGATCTGAAGAGTCACTGGATTTGGGTTAGCTGCAACCAGATCCCCTGCAGCTGGCTGGTCGGTATCGTCGCCAGCCTCGATCACCGTCGGCCCGCTCTGGCCTTCATCTACCGATGCCCCCGCTTCCGTAGCGGGAGCTCCGGCACTAGCGCCCAGGTCGCCTGCAGCGACACCCGATTCGGCCCCCGAGTCTGCCGGTGCTTCTGGCAGTGTCTGCTCTGCGCCCGAGCCTGGATGAGTTGCGGGAGCGCCCGCCTCGCCAGGATTTGGCAAGGCGGCTTCACCAGGCGAAAGGGACAACGCTCCATCTTGAGGCTGGCTGCCGCTCGATTCAGTGGTCGAGGCAGTATCCTTCGGCTCAACCGTGGACTCTGGTTTTTCCTGTTTACGTGCCATGGGAATACTCCTGTAGGGCGCCATTCCTGACGCCCCAGCGCAAGGAATTAAGGAGTGATCAGCGGACCGGTAACGAACGCTTCATCGCGGTAGATGGCAAAGGCCAGGCGCTCTTCAGCGCGAATCGTTGCCATGTTTTTCTCGAAGTCATCACCGTTCTCAGTCGAGATCAGCACTTCGATTTCCATGCGGTCGAAGATCTGGGCGCCGAGCTTGAACGCACCGACGAGGAAGTCGTTCTGTGTCATGGCCTGGGTAGAAACCACAGGGCGATTCCAGAGTTTCGCGTTGGTGCCTTCCTGAGGCTGGCCGATGATGTAGCGCCCCTCGCCGTCCTTAGTCAGCTCAATGGCCGCCCAATCGATCGGGTTGAGCACGATGCCGTCGGATGGGAACTCGGCCAGTTCGGCCTGCAGCAGCGCCAGGCGCAGGCGGTCAATGCGCTGCTCGCCCACTACAGCTACACCAGCCGGGGCGGCGTACAGTTGAGCAACGGTCATGAGGCCCTGCAGGTTCACGCCAGTGCCGTTGCCGTAAAGCAATTGAGCTTCTTCCGCCATGGTGAGGCCGTAGCGTGCACGACCGTCGATATAGCTCTGCAGTGCCTTAGCGTCGTCCAGCATCTGGCGGCTGGCTTTGAATAAATGGGCGATGGTCCGCACGTTCGCCGTGGCCAGGCCGAAGGTCAGGTCGGAGTACGGCTTGGCAGTGTTCTCCGCCACAGTGCGGGCGTTATTGACGAAGCCGGTTTCACGGACGTACTCGATGGAGTTCGATTCGGTGGTACCTGGCGCGACCAGGTCGCGGACGGTCAGTCGGCGCTGAGGCGGGGCAATGATCCCCGGCAAGCGCTGAGTCTGCACCAGGTCACCGCCGGTTGCGGTAGTGATGGCCGCGCGCGGCACGGAGACACGGCGGGAACCACGGAAGGACGAGTTCATGTCCTTCATTTCTTCGCTCTCGATCACGAGAGCGCCTACCGATTTCTGCGGCTCTTCCTGATGACTCCGATCCCGGCTTGCATTCACCAGTTTCTGCTCTGCCTCGCCCAGGCGCGCCTGAAGCTCGCCCTGCTTGGTCAGCAGTTCATCGACCTTGGCACGCGTTTCGGTATTCATTTCACCGGAAGCCTTGATTTGCTTCTCGGTCGCCTCGGCCTGGCTTTTGATCTGATCGCCAATGCCCTTGAGGCTGGCGTTGAGTTCCTTGACTTGGGCTTCAAAGTCCATGGTCACTTTCCTTTCAGAGAATTGAGGAGATTGGTTGCCGCGCTCAGAGAGGCGGAGAGGTCTGGCGCGACAGCGCTGGGCTTATCGGTCGAGGCAGCGTTATGCGTGCCCCCGCCGGGAGCGCGAGGCATGCCGGACTTGAAATTGGCGAACAGTTCGCGGCGCTCGGATCGAGGCATCCCCCCCTTGGCCAGAGCGACATCCATGGCCTTGAGCGCATTGTTCTGGGCCGCGTCCTCGGTTTCGCGTTCGGTAACTTCGCTGGAAGACAACACCCCAGTCGCCAGGCCAAGCTCCACGGCGCGCTTACCACGGATATAGGTTTCGTCGTCCATCAGCTCGGCCATGTCCTCCGCCGACTGCCCACTCGTCTCGGCGTAGAGGTCAGCCATCGCGGCATCGAACTCCTGCATATCGTCGGCGATATCACGGAGGTAGTTGCGATTGCCGGCGAGCCAGGTCCAGCAGTTGTGGATCATGAGGAAGGCGCTGCTGGCCACCTCTCGCTTATTCCCCGCGAGGAAGACAATCGAAGCAGCGCTCGCCGCCATGCCGAGCACCTTGGTGGTGACCTCGTGGCTGTGTTCTTGAAGGCGGTTGTAAATGGCAATGCCTTCGAACATGTCACCGCCTGGCGAGTTGATGTAGACGGTGACATCACGCTCGCCGATCGCCCGCAAGGCGGCGTCGATTCGTTTCAGCGTGACGCCCTCGCCATACCAGTCTTCGCCGATCACGCCGTACACGGTGATGGTGTCTGAGGTGTTCTCGACGGCCGCCTGGATCGCGGGATTCCATTTGTCGAGCGCGCGCGGGCTCATCTCGCTGCGCAGGCCGCGAGACTGGATCTTGTGCTTCATGGATTACTCCCGTGATTTACTTTTCGGGCTGTTGGAGCCAGTTCATCAGAGCGGCCCTTGCGGCCTGCCCATCGTCTTGCTTACCCAGCTGGTCCAGCGGCACCAGATTCGATTGCACGGTCAGCACGTCGCCACCTGGCATGCTTGGAAGGTTCTCTTTCCGCCGCCCTTCGTTTCGGGTCAGGTAGCCGTTCTGGCCCATCGTGCTGAGATAGGCTGCCCGACCGGCGCTGTCCGCACGCAGGAACGCTTCAAGTGAGTACTCGGCGTAGAATTTGATCCGGTCAACCGCCGTCATGCACCACTTGTTCACGCACTGCTCGATCGGCGCTGTGAAGGACATGATGCAGTACGTAAGAAACGCGATCTGCTGTTGCTCCAGGCCGGTCCCCCAGTTGCTGCCCTTGTCGGTCTTCATCACCATCCAGGGCGGAACGCCGAACCATCGGCAAATTTCCTCGATGCTATGCCCTCTCGACTCCAGCAACTGCGCATCGGCAGGGTTGATCCCGATCATCTCCGGCTTCACGCCCTGCTCAAGTACTGGGCTCTTGCCGGCATTCAATGCCCCGGAGATTGTCTTAACGTACTCACGAAACTCGACGCGCTGAGCCGGGTTAAGCGTCTTGTCGACCGAAAAAGCGACTGTGGGCATCATGCCGTTGCGGAATGTGCTATTGGCGGCATCATCTGCAGACATCGCAGAACCGAACACATCCGCGCCGTACCGAATAGCAGAAAGGCCAACTCGGCCATCCAGGGTGAAGGCTGGGATGTGAAGCATGTCCTGCCGCTGGATCTCTCGGCGCGCTCCCTTTCGGGGCCTGAAGAAATACCTGAGTCGTCCATCGTCGTCGAACTCAAGGTCGACTCTCGACGGCATCAGGAAGTCCAGGGCAATGACGCGCCCAGCGGAGCGATGGATCTCGCAGTAGGCGTTGCCCCACAGCAGCATCGAGGCGACGACTGCCTGCCAGAAATGAAAGGCAGCCATGTCTTCGTTGGGGCTGTTGTGCACAACGTCGTACAGCGGGAAATCACGGGCACTCTCTCGGCTACCATCGGGCATCCGCCGGTAGATGCTCAGCGGCAAGCCGGCTACCGAGGTCGAGATGATACGGACGCATGCCCACACGGTGGACAAGCGCATGGCCTTGTCGACGCTGACTGACTTACCACTACTGGACTGGGCGCCATTAAAGGCACTCCAGAAACCGCCATCCGACAGCTTGATGGTCTTGCCCAGCCATTCGCTCATACTGGCTGAGGGCTTGGTGGCAGCAGCGCCTAAAGCCTGGGATAGGGTTTTAATCACTGACAAGCCCTTTGCGGATGAAGCCAGCGATGCAGAAGAAGCTCAGCGATCCGGCCAGCAAAGCCCAGCCGGTACCAGCCAGCATCCAGACCCCGCTGCATGCCAAGCAGAAAGCGACCACTGCGCAGGCGATGAAAATATGAAATGCGTTCATGCGATCAGTGGGTCCCGAATGCCAGCCATAAAGTTGTCCATTCCCCCGCGCCCCTCAGGATTGAGGCTGATCAGAGAAACGGCGTTGAATGTAGCCATCAGCGGGTCGATCTTTGCCGTGCCCGAGGCCTGCTTGGTGATCAGGAAGGCGTTCGCCGAGGGCACCCCTTTGGCGTTGCCGCATGACCAAGCCATCAGCGGCTGGCCGCAGTGCAACAAGGTGCCCTCGGCGAGCTTCCGCTCAGTGGTCTTGATTGCACCGGTAAGCTTCCAGCCCTGGGAAATACCGACGATCTTGTCTTCTTCAACGTCTGCGTCGGCCAGGGCATCAAGAACTGCGCCGATCCCTGCCGGGTCGAGCCCCACCTTATCCAGCAATCCAGTTGCATTGACGCGGGCAACAATGGCTGCGAACTGCTCCACGTCATCACCGATACGCTCGACAATCGTCAGGTCACCGGCTTTTTCCAAGTCCCGGAGGCGCGGTGCCTCAGATTTGCGCCGTTCTAGGACGGAGGGGTGGGCCCAGGCGTGAGCCCAGTGGAACCATCTTCGGGTACCAGACTCCCGCCCAATCACTGCAAGACCGAGCAAGTCATCCAAACCGCCACCGTCGCCGCCAACATCGATTACCTCGCATCGCGTGAGGATTTCATCAAGGCTGAGCCAGCTTGTACTTTGGGGCTCCCAGAACTCCGCGCCGACCCAGGCGTCGGACATCAGTGCGAGGCCGATTTCGATGTTGAGGTGCTTGGCCAGGAAGCCGCGTAGCTCAGCCTCGCCGTCCAGTTCAGCCTGCATAAACAGGCGCTCAAGCGTAGGTCGGTCAACCGAGTAGTCGATGTTGGGATTGACCAGGTGGAAGTTCTCAGGCTTCCTCGCCTCGCCGCTCTTGATCATCTCTTGAGAGAACTCATAGATGATCGGCAGGAAACGGTTGTCGTCGATCCGGCCATCACGCACGCCGCGAGCGTAGTTGAGCTTGGAGCGGAACACGCCAGCCGGCGGCTCGTTCGACTGGGTCGTCAACCAGATGATGAAGCCTTCTGGTCGCGACAGCAGACCGCCAGTGGCCTCGCGGATCATGTCAGCGGCTTTGGGGTTCTTACCGAATAGCCAGGCCTCATCGATCAGGACGCCGACCGCCTTCTTGCCGCCCACCACATCGCTGTCCGCAGCCACCACCTTCAAGGTGGCGCCGGTCTCGCGATGAGTGATCAGCCGCAGGTGCGGCTGGACATGCAACAGCGCTTTCAGCTCATCGTCATTGTTGACCATGTCCTTGGCCGGGATGAACGAGTTATCGGCAATCTCCTTGGTCGGCGCCAAGATGATGAACTCAGCCGAAAGACGCCAGTTGCGGATCAGCGCTGTTAGCATGATCCCTGCAGCGATCGTAGATTTACTGTTCTTCTTCGGGATGCAGAGCATCACTTCCCGAATCAGACGCTCGCCGGTCTCGCTGTTGTAGCTACCGAAGATGGCCCCGGCGAACGCCAAGACCCAAGGGGCGCAGGCGGCCTCAATGGTGGGGCTGCCCGGGGCATCGACGATCCTCAGCCCCTTAAACACATCGAGGCCGGCTTCAGCTTCGTCTGGAAACAGCGGCTCAGGGATGATTGATTCGCCCGCAGCCAGGCACCTCCACCAATCCGGGCAGGCTGTTGTCCATCGCATAGGTCAATTCTTCACTACGGAAAGGGGTGGCTTGCCCTGGGAGTACTTGCCTTTACCGACCTGTTTGGCGGCCTCGGCCTTCTGCTCTTTCTTGCCCTGGTCGGCGACCTTGCCGTGCACATAAGGCATCAGCGTCTTGGCCGCTTCCAGCCGCATACGCATGTCGGCGCCTTCGGCGTTCATCAGCTCAGTCAGGAAGGCCCGCGGATCGTCGGTCTCAGTTAGCGACAGCTCATCGGCCTGCTGAACCTGCGGCTGTTCGGGTTTAACTTTTCGAGAGGGTTTAACCTCGGTGCTGGAAGCCTGCTTTTGCTTCAAGCGGCGCCCGACCTCTGCAAGGACATCGGGGTCCTTCGCAAGCTTGGAGCCCGCTTGGGACGCAGTCTTCTCGGAATATTCGGCGGCGAGCGCCGCCTCGCGATTTGTGGCCCCCGACAACAAAGCGTCAACAAACCGCCGCTTCTTGTCGGTTAAAGCCATGGTTAACTTTTCCTGAAACGGGAAAAAATGTGTACGTGGGGTCGGAGGCGGTCTAGCTAGATGAGAATCCTTAGCTTTTGACCCCCCTACCCCTTTCGCAGCACGTCATTGCCGTGCCTCATGCCGCTCGGATGGATTTCGACGTTTTGCGGAGACTCAGCCGCCCAGGCCAGCTGCCTCCTCGGCCTGCTTGACCGAGTCGTGGCAAGACTTGCAGAGGCTCTGCCAGTTGGTCTGATCCCAGAAGAGAACCATGTCACCGCGGTGTGCAACGATGTGGTCTACGACCTTTGCAGCGGCAGTGCGGCCGTTCCGCTCACAGAAGACGCAGAGCGGATTGTCGTTGAGGTACTGCTCGCGGGCCTTCTGCCATTTGTAGTCGTACCCACGCTGGGAGCTGGTCATTCCGCTACGCCAGCTGCCAGGCGTCATCACCTTAATCCTTGAGCCTGCGCTCTCCTTGACGCGAGATCCGAGCGTCTTGAGTCTGGCCATCAGCCTTTCGCCCCACTGATCAGCCGAGCGATGTCGTCAGCCCGCTGCTTAACCTCCAACACCTGACCATCGAACGTGCGAACAATGGCGCAGATGCCGTGCCACTGACTGCTCGTGCAGGCTTCGTCCACACGAGCGATGGCTGCGGGAGCTATATAACGCTTGAGGCCGTTACTGTCGGTCAACGTGATCATCTGCTTACCCCTGAGCCTTACGAGATAGGAATAGGTCGGAGTAGCCGCGAAGCTTCTCCACTCCCATGAAACCGACTGCTCCACCAGCAAAGGTGGCCATGCCCTGAGGCAATCCCATCCATTCCAGCAGGGGCACCAAGGCCAAGGTAATGAGGCCGCAGAGCGCGCCTTCCAGAAACATCTGTCGTCGGGTGCCGCCGCCATAAACCACCCGGAGGGCAGCAATCGCGACCGACAGGCCTGCGGCATACAGCTGAGGCTGGTGAGCCAGCACCCAGGCAAGCACAGCGGCCCACAGGCCAGGATCCTTCTCGGGCATGTTCGGCATCTCGGTTCCTCCCTTTTGGGGAGCGGAGTAGGTTCGGCCCCAACAGCACTCCCAACTCGGGGCGATGGGTGTGGTGGAGCCGAAAACGAAAAAGCCCCGGCGGATGCCGAGGCTTATGGAAGATTTAACTTGTCGAGCTAATATCGAAACATCTAGGCAGCTTTGGTCCTTCGCCGCCTAAAGGTCTTCGAAGATACCGTCACTTTTGTACCCAAACTTTTTGATCTGTATCCCGCTGTCGCGTAGACGCAAAAGGCAGAGTCGAAGGGTGGCGCGTTCTACTCCAACTTCATGCCGTACCGACTCCAGATATTCACGATTGCGAGGAGTATTCCAGTAGCGGCATAGATCCACTGCCGATCGCTCGTTAGCCGTCATGAAGTACCAGCAAGCGTCGGTCGGGACATCAACGTGCCACCCCTCGTCATAGTGCTCTTTCAAATAAGGCCCTAAGAACCTGACCCTAAGCACAGGAGCCTGTCCTTCATCGACCGCAGGTATAGGAGTGACGACAGGTACATGTCTGCCCGGGAGATGAACCAGCTTCTGTTCGAGCAGACGTTGAATGCTTTCAATCTGCTTATCGGTTAATGCGTCAGAGTACAAAGGTAGTGCGTGATCAAAATCTAGAGGGCTGTCACTTCCAAGCATCTCTAGCACAACCTGATGGAGCGTCTCAACTTCCAAAGCGATTTTTGAGGCCACTGTGCAAATCCTTGCGAATTGGCGCATGAGCATGCTTCGAACAGGTCAAAAATGCAAAACCCCAGCTCTATGCTGGGGGTTCACTGTGTCGCGTTGCTTGCAAGCTGGACACGCTGCTATGAAAACAGGTGTTTATCCGCGCGGAAAGCTTTTTATGCAGCCTCGCGCAACCGCTCAAGAGCGCAATCGATCCAGGCTACTCCAGTGTTGATCAGCTCGCGCGCTTTGGCTTCACCCATTTTGTGCTCGCGGGCGATCCGCAGCGCCGGCCATTTAGCACCGAAGTACAGCCAGACGAAGCCGCCCATCTGCGGGTTGCGCTTGTTCAGCCTGGCTACGGCGCCGTCTACCGCTAGGGCGAGGTCATCCGTGATCACGTATTGCTTGAGTCCTCCTTCCGCTGGAACGTGCTCCTTCATAAGCGCATACAGCGGGCACACATACTGCGGCAAGCCCATGCCGTCCATGCGCCACCAGCCCCATTGCTCGAGCATGTACGCGGTGTCACCCAGGGCCTTGTCTACGTAGGTTCGTTTTTTCATGTCCTTCCCCCTTAATCCCCGGTGTAATTGGTGCCGCCGGCGCCGAGCCGGTTGCTTCCCTGATATGTCACCTCTGGCCCGGATGCCTGAGGTTTTTTCAAGTGCTCGATCTGCCGTGTCGCGGCCTGGAGCTTCAGGCTGAGCTGGATCACCAGCTCATCCAGGGCCAGGGCCTCGCCGGTTGCAGCCACTACCCAGCCCGAGGCATTGCAGTGGTCGCATGGCAGTTCGTGAAACACACCCTTGATGACCGCTCTCCCGCGGCACAAAGGGCACTGAGCCAACTCGATCACGGCCTTCTTGAAGGCTGGGCCGTGCTTCTTCATTAATCGACCACCTTCAGCCCTTGGGCTCGCAAAGATTTCCCAGCCACCTCTCGCGCCCAAGCCGCGTCTGGGTCGCCCATCTGGACGGGGAACGGATTAGTGACGCTCAGCGCTTCACGGGATGCCCACCAGCCTTCCCTGCGGGCCTGGAAGACCGCTTCCTCGGCAGCCATCCAGCAGCCCTTGCAAGTCACGACGTAATCGCCAACTGCTTGGTCCCATTTGATGCCATCCGGAACCGGAAAGCGGCGCTCGAACTCTGCGCGGATCTTGTCGTCTTTCTTCATTTCGAATCCTCGCTTATGGTGGATACCGGAAATCCGTCGAAACCCGCACGTTCTGCGGCCCGCGAGAGAATCCATGAATCCATTGATCTATCACCGGTCAAGCCGTGAACCGACTCGAAACCTTTCTGATCAAGGTGTGCGTGCCACTTCTCCAGCGCCTCACGCTTGCGGGCCATCACGTCGGACTGGATGTACACCTTCACGTTGTGGCCCATGGCATGGTTGATCAGCAGCTCGCCCACCAGGTGGTCAACACCCAGGTCAGCCCAGCCGGTACGGGCCAGCTTGCGTAGGTCGTGGCTGGTCCATTCGCCTTGCCCCATGACCATGAACACAGCAGAGGCCTTCGCTTCACTCATAGGCTTGCCCTGTCGGCCCGGGAACAGGAACTGGCCGTCATAGCCCTGCTTGCGCTGGATCTCGCGGTAAGCCATCAGCAGTAAGCGCACCTGGTCGGTCAGTGGCAGTCGGTGCTGCACGCCGGTCTTGGTGTGCTCGGCAGGAATGAACCACTCCCGCTCGGCCAGGCTGATGTGGTTCCAGCGGGCCAGTCGGGTTTCACCCAGCCGGGTACCGTGGCACAGCATCATCAGGGCCAGTACGCCATGCTGCGGGAGGTTCGCCAGGGTGCTCTTCATGCGCGACATCAGGTCTTCAAGGTGCACACCGCGCAGCCGCGACGGCTTGACCGTGACCTTGGCCTTCGAGAAGTCGCCAAAGCGAATGCCGGCCATGGGATTGGAGCTGAGCAGGCCGAGCTTGGTGGCCTGCCGGAAGGCCAGTGCCAGCAGCTGGAACACCAGGCGCACGTAGTCGATCGACAGCGACTCTTGCAGTGGCCACATCAGTTCGCGATCGAGCAGCGCCTTGTCGATTTGGGCCAGCGGGATTTCGCCCAAGCGAGGCACCAGGTGCTGCTTGATAGCCGACGCCGCCGTACTCTTGCGCTTGCCCGACAGGTTGCGGTCACGGGACATGCGCTCAGCGAACCAGGACAGCAGCTCACCAGTCAGCACCCAGCTCGATAAGCTCGACCCTTCACCAGCCTCCAGTCGCAGACGGATATCCGGCAGCGCCGCGGCCACCTTGGCGGCGCTCAGTTCTGGGTACGAGCCGATCAGGTTCCACTTACCCTTGTGGATCAGGTACCAGGACCCGCGCTCCCGGGAACGGTGGAACCGAAAATAGAGGCCGTGATTGCCCAGGGCACGCAGGTCGCGCACCTGACCGGCGGCCTGCCGGCGAATCTCTGCATCGCTGATTTTCACAGCGGCGGTGTTGGTCATGCTGCAACCTCCGTTTTAGGCAGGGCCAGGTACGCCCTCAGGCACTCCATGGCGTCGAAATGCCCCTGACACACAACGGCCAGGTAGCCTTGGTCGTTCAGCCGGCGAATGCACGCTTGCTGGCTGGAGGAGACAGGCGCCGGGTCAACGGTCGCCTTGAATTCGATGTACAGACCGAAGTACCCGCCACGGGCCATGGTCAGCACCAGGTCGGGGATGCCGGCCTTCACGCCCTGGGCCTTGAGTTTCAGCGCCACGCCCTTGTGCCGGTGACCGCCGTTCGGGACGTGGTAGATCAGCTCGAACACCTCGGGATAGCGCAGCTGGATCTCTTCGAGCAGGGCAGCCTGTTCCTGCCCTTCCCTGTCCACGGGCTTGGCGCGGGAAACCTTGGACTTGTACGGGCGAAGGGCGGGAGCATTCATGCGACCAGAACCCCCTCGCTGATCAGTTGAGCCTGCGTCCGCATCACGCCTTCGGCGTGGTACTGGCGGGCAGTGCTACGGTCGATTTGCCGGCTACGGCCGTCACAGGCGTCATGGCAGGCGCTGCAGGCCCAGGCGCCCTGCAGGTCGTTCGGCTTGCGACCCACGCCGCAGGTTCCGGCCATGCGGTAGTGCGCCAGAACGGTGGTTTCCGGGTTGCCGTTGCACACACCCGGGATGCGCACTTGGCACTCCCGGCCACGGGCGGCCTTGGTCAGTTTTGTTTGGCGCACAAGATCGCCTCCTTGCAGGTTTATTTATCGGCGCCCCGCCAAGCGGGCACGCATGGCGGCTAGGGCAGAGTTTCCGACTTGCGGGGTGCTGCGTGCGGCAACCTCTGCGGGAAGGGCTAGTGGCATCTTCTGCAGCGGCTCCCCAGCCATCAGCCGACGAACCGCAATGCTGTAGTTGCGCTCGAACAGCTTCGAACTGGCATCGGACGGCAGCTTGTTAAGGTTCTCAAAGCCGCATTCTTTGGCCGCGTGCCATACCGCGTCGTGACTCCACTTGCCCCTGCCAGCCATAGCAGGATGTGCATTGCGAGTTGCCTCGCGGAAAGCGGCCGCCAATGCTGGGAGGCCGAGCATTTCGGGCGACGGCTGGCACCACTGGATGAACTCACCGGGTGGCGGAATGAACGCTGCACCCGACTGGCGGCAGCGCATCAACCCAAACTGCAACTGCTCGGGATTGCAGATGCCGGCCTCAAGAAAAGCGGTCAGCCATTGCTGTTTGGACGCGTCGTATGTGGCCTGGTCTGGCCAAGCCTGCTTCCAGGCGGTGCAGATCGATCGTAGATCGCGGAACAGATCGTTGATCACCTTCGCTGTCTTCCGGCTGAGTTCTGCCTTCACGTCATCGGGCAGCTCGTATCCAGCAGGGACGTGCTGGCCGGATTGAACCTTGGCCCACAGGCCATGAGTTACAACTGCGACTGGGTTCACTGGGCGCTTCCTTGCTCGATCCACGACGTATCACTGTCGTCGAGCTGCAGACCACCAGGCCCCACCCTCAGAGGAACGACCTTCGCTGCATTCGCAATATCGCGCTTTCTCCAGCCGACCAGATCGGCGATCCACTGGCTCTCGGTTTTTGCCAGCCCCTTCGCGTCGTGATGGACGACAAAGCCCGAAATGGCCTTTTCCGAGAACTCCTCGATGGCCACCCCTGAGCGCTTGGCGTAAGCCTCAAGCTGAGCCTGGTCAGGAATCCATTCGAGGAACATCGCGAACGGCTCACGCGGAGAGTGTGTATTACTTCCCTTCCCTTCCCTTCCGGGGGTGAGGCCTCGGTCACCGCTAGGCGAGCCTTCCCCGACTCCTCGGCGAGTGCTCGGAGATGGCTCAACGAATTCAGGGTGCTTTACCGTAGGCCTGTCGATCTTTTGGTGGTGCCATCCGTTGACGTGGAGGTACTGCTTCGATGCTGCCTCGTAGATGGTGATCAGTCGGTTCGATACCAGCTCAGCGAGCAGCCCTTCCACCGCTAACGCGGTGATGTCGTCGCCAGGGAAAACGAGAGCTTTGATGGTCTTGGGGGACATCGGATGGTTGCCTGCGTCGTCGCAGAAGTTCCAGATCCCGATGAACAGGAGTCGAGCCATCCCCGAGCACTCCATGACCTGCTCACTGGTCCAGAACTCAGGCTTGATGGTGCGGATACGTGCCATTACGAACGCCCTCCATGACTGACAGCCTGACGCGTCAGATTTGGCGAGATGCCAAAAACTGACGTGGAATGCGTGGTATTGCCTGCATCGGCCATGCGGTGCATAATCGACCTCGATTAACTGCTGTTGAAGAAGCCGGGCTGCCACCCGGTTTTTTTATGCCTGCGATTCAGGTACTGGATGGATCAGCAGGTGTTTCGGTCATCTACTGGCGAAAGGCCTTCAGATGCACAATGCTCATCACAAGGCGGCCGTATCCTCCGAGGGATAAAGATCTGGCCTCAGCTGATGGCGAGTCACCTGACCGCCAACTGCCTTCTCAAACGGGATCACCAGATCTGCCGGGACCTTCTGGTTCCGGTGTACGCACTGCCAAATACGCGGTTGGCTCGTGTTACATCTTCGGGCCAGCTCTGCTTGGCCGCCGGCCAATCGAACGACCTCGTCAATTGGTCTTTCTGTGTTCGGCATGTCTGCGTGCCTCAATGGATCGTGCACTCGATGATAACTCAAGTTATAGATAAGGCAAACACATGTTATTTGATGAGTAATAACGTGTGTTTTACCCTTGCGGACATGAACAAACCTGCCGAAATGCTCAAAGACCGAATCCTTGAACGCCGGACAGCCCTTGGCCTCAGCCAAGCCCAGCTGGCCGAGAAGTCGGGGGTAAGCCAGGTCACGATTCAGCACCTCGAAAGTGGCCGTAACTCGACTTCTAAAAAATTGCTCGAGATTGCCCGGGCGCTTGGGGTTACAGCTGAATGGCTGGCGACTGGGAAAGGGACTACTCACGAAGCCAGCAACGTTCGAGTGCTCGGGGAGCAGCCTGAATCTTTTCGATATCCAGTGATCAGCTGGGTGGCGGCCGGGGCCTGGGCAGAGGCAGTCGAGCCGTTTCCGCCCGGATATTCCGATCGCTACGAGATGTCTGATTACGACTCCAAGGGGGCCGCATTCTGGCTGGAGGTAAAAGGGGACTCGATGACCTCACCGGTTGGAATAAGCATCCCAGAAGGCATGCTCATCCTGGTTGATACGGAAGCCGAGGCCACACCCGGCAAGCTGGTAATTGCCAAGCTGGCAGACAGTAATGAGGCGACCTTCAAGAAACTAGTTGAGGATGGAGGCAGACGGTTTCTGAAGCCACTCAACCCTGCTTACCCAATGGAAATGTGCATGGAAGGTTGTCGTATCGTAGGGGTGGTGGTGCGAGCCACAATCAAGCTCTAATCGCCTCTCCTCGTAGAAGCCCGGCGCGTGTCGGGCTTTTTTTCGCCTGCGTGAATTCACCGCCGGTAAAAATTCCTGCACAAGGTATTGAAAACTCCGAGCGCAACGGATAACTGTATATACGTACAGCAAAAGGAGTTCTCAGACCATGCTTCAACTTGCCTTCTCGCATTCCCCCTCCCTCTCCTATGAGCGGCTCGGCCACCGCATTCAACAAGCAATCGCCTCGCCGCACGTGCAGAAAAGGCAATTTGTCGAGGTGCGGCCCAACCAGGACGAGTCCACATCAGACTGGCGGCGATTGATCGCTGACCTGGAAGAGACGACAGGCATCAAGGTCGAGACCCTGGAGTCAGGCTTGATCCGTATTGGTTGGCGCGAATTCACTGAAGCATGAGTATCTGCCCGCGTATCGCGGGCTTTTTTTTGGTCGGATTTATAACTTGAGTTATTGACATGGTGAAAACCTGAGTTATTATTCAGCCCATAACACAGGTTATAGGCAGCCAAGGCAGCCTCCGCTCTTTACACAACCAGACGTGACCACCTCGACGCACCCAGGCCATTACCTGGGTCGGGACAAGCTAAGTCGTCGACCACGCAGCCTCTGGATAGCTGCCGGACTCCCCCATGGGAGGACGCCAAACCATGCGAGCCACCTGATGCGTAGCCAGTAGCTGCAGCAGGCAGTGGTGGGGAAACCCGGCGACGAGCATGGAGCGGATCAAAAACCATAGGAGGAACGTGCCAATGAAGCATTAAGACCAGCCGACAAAACGGGTCGGCAATCCGCGCATACGTGCCCCTACTCAGCCGGCCAACGGGCTGCACTCAAGCGCGGAGCAACATGATCCCCAGCGACCACCGCCGTATTCAGATTGAAGGCGATGCGAGGGAAGCCCAAGGCCAACGCAATGAGCGCATAGCTGCCATCTGAGGCGGTGACGCCAGACGATTCCCCGGTGCGCCTCAAGTGGGGCGCATCAGGGGGAATCCACTGGAGCAATTAGCGATGACCACGATTATCCAAGACCGCTTCGATAGCGGCGCCCAAGTGAGCCTGGAGATGGATAAGAACGAAGGAGAGCTGTTCGTCTTCCACTGCCCGGCAGGTCAAGGATGCAAGGTCAGTAAATGGCCTCTGGATAGCTATCACATGCCGATCGCGATGGCTCATTACGAGAAATGCATGGAGCTTGAGCGCGCCGTCTTCGAAGACTGCTCCACGTCAGCCTGACAAAAACTGCCCGATCCACCTGGTTCCCCATCACCAGGCTGCATCGGTGTGTGATCTGAATGCGCAGGCTGATGCGCGCCGGGCGTACCCGTTCCCTGAACTACGGGCAAGCCGGAAGAGTGCAGTACCGGCCAGATCACACACCCATGAAGCCATTAAGGCGCACCATCGTGCGCTTTACAGTTCGTAACACTCACCTCCATGCACATTAAGTCGGCTGAATTGGTCGTGACGTTCGCCCTCCCCTGGTCCGGGAGGTACGCGGCAGCGAGCGTCACGACCAATGCAGCCCACCGAGGACACTTCATGGAAACGATCACTTGCGGCTCATGGATTGGCCAGCTCGGCAAGGCGCTGGCTCCCCGTGAGCTCGAAGCATTGCTGTGGGTGGCCCAAGGCCTCACCACTAAAGAAATCGCCCGGGAAATGGCAGTCAGCCCGGGCACCGTGGCCAACCGCATCGAGGCCGCGCTCTTCAAGCTTGAGGCTGGCCGCCGCATAGAGGCGGTCACCAAGGCTATGCGGCAGCAGATCATCAGCCCGATCTGCATCGCCCTGGCAGCCCTCATCACCATGCACGCGGTGATCGACGACAGCGACCCCATGCGCCGTGACCGCCGCGCGCCGGAGCGCCGCACCGCCCAAGTCCGAATCGTTCGAAAGGCCGAAGCCTTCGAATACCACGCCTGACCCCACCGAGGATCACCCATGCAGACAGCAATGCACCCTGCTTTCGAGCAGAAGCTTGCCGTGCTCGCGGCCCTGCTCGAGCGCAGCAAGTCAGTGAGGGCCGAGGCCCATGCCAAGGTCAGCCAGGGCGCACCGCGCTACCAGGCATCTGGTAACGGCACGACCTGGGATGTGGTGGAGATCGCCACCGGAGCCAAACACGGCTTCGCCTACAGCTACCGGGCGGCTCTGCGGTTTGTGGATGCAATGGAGGCAGGCGCGGCGAGCAAGCAAGGCGGCATGCAATGAGCAAGCGCAAGCCACACAACATGCGCGCCCGGCTGGAGCGAACTTGCAGGGCATTGGTCTCGGCCAACCACGCCGCCGTGGTGAACATCGACCCCAGCGGCCAGCAGGTGCTGGTCAACTGGAAGAACCTCAAGCAGATCTGCGTGCGCCAGGTGGTTGATGCCGTGTGCGACATCCCGCACCGCTGGACCATCTACTTGAGCGTGCTGTGCCGAACGGAGTTTGGCGAGCGGTATCACAAGTCAATCGAGGTCGCGCCGCAGGGCAACTACCGGGCCGAGCACCTGACCGACGTAATCGAGGCCACCTACACCGACCTGCGGGCCACGGCCAACCCTAAGCACCTGGTCGCGGCCGGCTGGATCGCCATTCCAACCGACACAACGCTCGACGAAGCAGAGGCCGCAAAGATCTTTGCCGCTGTCGGGGCTTGGAATCAGCAGAAAGCAGCATGAACCGAACCACCGCACGCGCCCGACACGGCCGGCGCCAGCAACACATCAATCTGCCGCCCAGCGGCATCGTTCATCAGGAGACACAGCAATGTCCAAGCCCACTGACACCACCGAGTTCCTGCAGGAGCTCAATGGTGGCGCCTTCGCCAGCCAGATTGGCCACGCCCTCTCCGAGGTAGCCGCGGGCGTTGTCGATCACGGCAAAGCCGGAAAGATCACCATCACCTTGGATTTCAGCCAGATCGGCGACTCCCACCAGGTGAAGATCAAGCACAAGCTCGACTACAAGGTGCCTACCAAGCGCGGCACGCGCAGCGAGAACACCAGCCTCGACACGCCGATGTACGTCGGTACCGGCGGCAACATCTCTCTGTTCCCCGAAAAACACGACCAGCTCTTCACCCGTGACGAAGCACCTGTACACCCACGCTCGTAACTCACAGCACCTACAAGGAAAAGCGCATGTCCCTCAGCAAAGAAGCTCTCGAACTGATCCAAGAAAACGCCGTCGCTGCAGCTGGCATCAAGCTGCCTGCCCTCGGCCAAGTGGCCGTCCTCCCGCAGAACTTCAATGTGGTTGACCTGGAGCGCTTCCAGGCCGGCCGCAACCGCTTCCGTGGTACCTACGCCACCCACTCGCTGGCTGACTACAGCGCATACGTTGTCGAGCGCTCGGCGCCAGCGGCGCGCGGCTTCATCGATCAGGACAACATGAGCTGCATCGTGCTGTTCAACATCGGCACCGCCGAAGAGCCAGGCCATGCCGATGACCGCGCCGTGCTGCGCCTCAAGGCTTCCGCTGCGTTCGCCGCCGTCCAGGCAGTATGCGGCCAGAGCCTGGTGCAAAAAGCCATGAGCGACTGGATCGAAGACTGGAACCAGCACCTGGCGGCCACCGATGAAAATGGCCAGACCATGAGCATCGCCAAAGCGATCGCCGCAGTTCGCACCATCACCGTGAAGGCATCGTCCGAGAGCGATCACGCCGTCGATGAGACCCGCGCCAGCCGCAGCACCATGGACCAGATCGAGGCGAGCAGCAAAGAAACCCTGCCGGCCTGGCTGGACTTCAAAGTTATTCCGTTCGAAGGCCTGGGTGAGCAAGTGATTCGCCTGCGCGTTTCCGTCATCACCGGCGGATCGCAACCAGTGCTGAAACTGCGCTGGATTGGTGAAGAAGCCCAGCGCGAAGCCATCGCCCAAGAGTTCAAGGCCGTTCTCGACGACAAGGTCTGTACCGCCGCGAAACTGTCCCTGGGCACCTTCGACGCGAAATAACCATCGAATCCGCGCCCCTAGGGAGTACTTTGGGGCGCGGAGAGTGGCTATACGACTGCTACTTGTTTTCGATCAGCTTGTGAGCAAGCTCAGTACTTGCGCGGTGGGCCTCATCTTTGGTCTTCCAGCAATTGTCGTGGTCTTTTCTGGAGCGCAGGCCGTCGACTTCAATTTCAGTCACATAACCATTCGGGTATTTGAAAAACCTGATTGTGAATCCAACCCCTTTGTGTGAGCTTCTTGACGAAGACTCAATCGTCCCGATATCCCCGAGCATCTCTTATCTCTCCTGTTACCGGCCCATCGCCGGTACGACCTGATACCTCATCCAACACCAAATTGCCACCATGCCGCATCCGGCCACGGAGGGCGGCGCATGCCCAGGAGAAACACCATGCAACTCGACATCAACATCGAAGGGATCGTAGCCGAGTCGGTAGCCGCTGCGCTGAGCCCTGAAAAGCTGCAGCCGATCATCCAGAGCAACGTTGAAGACACGGTGAAGCGCGCCGTCGAATCTCAGTTCAACTACCGCTCGAAGTTCAAGGAGCTGCTCGAGGAGAAGCTGGCAGGCGTAATGCCGACCGATATCGAGGACGTTGGCCGCTTCGGCGACCTGGTAGTGAAGACAGTTTCGGGCATGCTGGGCGACATGCAGAACCAGGCGGTGAAACAGGCCATCCAAGAACGCTTGGCCGAGATGATCAAGCCTCTCCCGCAAAGCATCACCTTGACGGAGCTGCTCAACCAGATCACGAAAGGCCTTGGTGGGCGCGACGAAAGCCGCGGCGAGGATCGCCCCACCATCATCGTCGAAACCACAGAGGGCATTTGCGCCGGTTACTGGCACCTGTATGTGGATGCCGAGGAGCGCACGTCGAAATACGCGTGCGCCATCCAGATGGACTTCAACAAAGAAGGCCAGTGCTACAGCCTCAAGATCAACGATTACGACCCGTCGAAAACTCTCTTCCTCGGCGCCAAGTTTGGCCTCGACGCTCTACTGCTGAACCTCTACACCAGCGGCGTGAAGGTCCAGTACCAGGAAGTCGACGCTTACGACTTCCACTACGGCCACGACGACTGACTCTCCGGTTCTGCCCGCCAGCGCCTCTCATTGAACGGCTATCCCGGTACGCGACGTATACAGACTCCTACACTAATTTCCGTTACGTCGATGTAATATTTTCGGCAGTAATTTTATAACCTCCGATGAGCTTTGGTTTTCAATTTTATGCTTCTCTAGTTCTATCGTAGTCTGCCCTTTAGATAGTACGTGATTTCTCTCTACGGCTAGCAGCGCTTTACTAGCTTCGCGAACAGATTCCTCGTCATCTGAAACAACTGCTGAAACCAAACCCAGATACTTAGCCTCTAGATTAGTAAGCTCATTCTGGAAGAACTTAATCTCTGAAAAACCTGCCTTATACAGCCTCAAAAAAAATAGTGAAAAAACTTGAACAAAAATCGCTAGCGACAATTTTGGCAAAAACATTATTGCCAGCACAACGATATCGAAATTCTTGTCTGGTACTAAAACCCTATATGCATCTGGGCCTATTGTATTAAGGGCTAATGACATCAAAATCCCCAATGCGCCGGCAGTTGTAACAACACCAAATACCAAATTCACCGTCCCTCGACGACCTAGAGCTTCGACCTCCGACACAAGTCGAGCCCTAGCCAAATCATATGCTTCACGGATAGGAGTCAGTGCTCTTTCAATTCCGGCCGCTCTACTAACCTGATCCTCCAGCTGCCCCAAAAGATCAGCATGCGCCTTACTCTTTATGAGATCGGCCATTTCGCCTACAAAATCGTCTCGACTTGAAGCATGTTGCCCTGCGAAAGCAGTCGCCAATGAATTCACATGAAACTCAAGCTCATTGATTCTCCCCTCAAAGCTACTCTTCACATCGGGAGCTAAAGCTCTAGGGGCTTGTTTTTTTGGAAACCGCCAAAACGAATCGCCTTGAACATAAAAATAAAGAGTAAACCCAAGTGCAAAAAGCAACAAAGAATATGAAGCCAACAACGAGTATTCATCTGGAAACTGGATTATTCCCAAAAACCGATCATAGCGCGCTGCAGCAGAAACATAAAACATGCCCGCAACAAACAAGCTAGTTAAAAAGACAACTTGATTCCTCCGCCGCCTTTTTGCGAAGTATTGATCAGTTTCTCTTCTTTTACGCTCTAGCTTGAGCGCTTCTAATTCCGATGATTCCCGAATGTCCATACATCCTCCTAATCTATCGACCGGAGAATACATGATAGCGATGCGCTATGGCAGCGTCTGCAGCGGCATTGAAGCTGCGACCGAGGCCTGGCATCCGCTGGGCTGGACTGCCGACTGGTACGCCGAGATCGAGCCATTCCCCTGCGCGGTATTGGCCTATCGGTACCCGAATACGCCGAACCACGGCGACATGACCCGCCTGGCAGCCATGGTGCTGTCCGGCAAGATCCCGGCGCCCGAGGTGCTGGTCGGCGGCACACCTTGCCAAGCCTTCAGCGTGGCCGGCATGCGCGAAGGCCTGGCCGATCCCCGCGGCGCGCTCACCATCAAATACGTGGAGCTGCTCGATGCAATTGACCATGTTCGAACAAAGCGCGGCGAGCCCGAGGCCGTCTGCCTCTGGGAAAACGTCCCCGGCGTCCTCTCCGACAAAGGCAACGCGTTTGGCTGCTTCCTCGGCGCCCTGGTGGGCGAATCCGAAGAACTCCAACCGCCAGGGGGCAAATGGAAGGACGCTGGTTGTGTGTATGGACCCACGCGAACAGTCGCATGGCGGGTTCTGGATGCCCAATATTTCGGCCTGGCCCAACGACGCCGCCGTGTGTTCGTTGTCGCAAGTGCTCGAACAGGGTTCGATCCCCTCGAAGTACTTTTTGAGCGAGAAGGCCCTCGCCGGGATAGCCCGCCGGGACGGCCGGAGAAGTTCGCACTTCATCCTACTCTCACGGCTCAAGGGGGAGGCGCTCTCGATGACCGAGAGGCATATGTACTGGAGTCCGGAGGCGTGCGCAGAACCACACCAGTCGAATGGGAGCGATGCCAAGGATTTCCGGACAATTACACCGCAATACCTTGGAACGGCTATAGCGCGCTAGACTGCCCAGCCGCCCACAGATACAAAGCTTTGGGCAACAGTAAACCAGTTGCAATTGTGCGATGGATAGGCGATAGACTGATCAAGTCTTTGACGTCAGTATCCCCATGATTACAGCCTTTATCTCATCATAATTTTGCAGACCTTCACGCATATAGGAATGCACTGCTGAATGGCAATTCGAACATAACAGGGCAAGGTCTTCCAGCGTCACTGCTACTTCTGACGCTAGATTTGATACTGGAATCTTATGGTGAGCCTCGATGTACGGGATGCCGTATTTTTCCTGAAAATCTTCTTGGCATATTTCGCACAAGCACGAGCCATTTGCCTTCAGCAGTTTCACCACTTGAGCATTGCGTTCAGACACCAAGTGGTTAACAAATTTTTTGCCACCCTCCAAAAAGCTTTGGGTAGGTTTATCGATAAAATCTGACGCAGGGGCGCGACGTCCAAGCACCACATACTCGTCCGCACATTCATTCACTCCGAAAACCCCTTCAAATATCCAATTAGTTTTCTGCTCACTATACAAAAGTACCGGATAGCCAAAATCTGGCTGATTGAGCAAAGCACGATTGGCTTTTTCTGCTAGAGATATAACACCCTTGCGCGCTTTCAACGAGTAGCGATATAGCTCCCTTCCTGCACCGATCCATCCGTCATGCTTATAACTACCAGAACGAACCTTGACCAACACGCCACCAAGCGCAGGAATCTCACCTACCCAATTAATACCTTGCTGAGGGGTATTATTAATTATCGAAGACTCTCCGGACCAGTGGGCGGATCCGGGCACTTTGGAGAACTGAATCAAATCAAAGAGCGACCTTTTCGAGATCTCAGTTCCATCTGGCATATTTAACAAATCGGTAAAATTCACTTTGCTATTGCCCTCCTATGGCGATATTGCCTAGCCGAAAAATTAGTCTTTAAAAATGCGCACTGTCACCCTGCGCTTGTCCCACAACGCTACCTAAAATCATGGCCCAAAGCCAGCACCCACAGGTCTCCCCATGCCCGCAGAAAAGCGATTCAGCAACACCGACCCACGCGATGTGTTCATCAGGCTCAACCCGCTCGGCCTGGGCGAGGCTGAGCTGCGCAAGGAAAGCACCGGCTTCGAAGACCCGCGCACCCACAGCGACTACCTGCTGTTCCTGGCTGGCTACCGCAAAACGCATCCAGAACCGCAGCCCCACCCCGAGCCTATAGCCTGGATGGTTGGTACTGCCATCTGGTGGACCAAAGAAGAGGCAGAGAGGGATGCGGCGGCGACCGGGTTACCAATGATTCCGTTCGGACCACTCACTGGCGAAGTCGAACAGCACCCAGGCGAGCCCGTGGTGCTGCCGGTCTGCAAGGCCAAGCTGAGCATGGGCCACGACTGGGATCAGGGCTACGCAGATGGATGGCGCACATGCCTCGATGAAATCGGCAAGCTCGGGCCGCTCTACACCCGCGCCGACCATGGCGAGGTTGAGAGGGCGCGGGAGAGCCATCGCCTTCATGCAGCTCGTTTAATTGATGAACGCGGGCGGTTTCGCGCCCAGCTGGCTGAGCAGACTGCGTTGCTGCGTGAAATAGCCGACCATTGCAACGGGTGCGTCATGCCTACTGAACAGTTGCTACGCGAATGGGGATCGAGCATAGACGCCGCCCTATCCGCCAGCGCAGAGCTGAGCGCTCCTACCTGGTCGTGCCAGCCCTGCAAGATTGAACATCCGACTGATCGACCCTGCGATGCGTGCGGCGGCGCGACGGAGCTAAAAATCTAGCAATCCTGACTGGAGCACATTTGTACTCCACCCAGCTCTAACCCCTCTCCCCTCTATTTCGAGCAGGCCGCAATCTTTTCCGTTGCAGCCAGACCTTCAGTGGCAATCCGGCGGGCACGCCCTACACCCCAGGCCAATGCCCTGGTCATCGATTCGCCTGGGCGGGAGTCGAAAGCTTCCTCGTGGATCGCAGCGCCAGAAGCCGCATAGACGCCGATGAACATCTGCGTGTTGCCCGTGCGAGACAGCCGGACCTGCACATCGATAAACGTGCCGTCATCGAGAGTTTCGTCATGGTCCCGGTGGTGCAGGGTTGGGTCCGACCACTGCCAATAAACGTCGCCGCGCATGCGCATGCCGCCTCCTAGGACTGATGTCTTTTTGTTTAGGGCCAAAGACCACCATAGCGAAGCGGTACCAGTGCACAACCGGTAAAGGCCGAACTGTGAGCTGAATCGGACCACCGGCCGAATAACCTCTACAAAATCAATATATTGTACAACTAACTGCCGCGATATGGCGGCCAAGGAACGACCATGCCTGCAAAACAGTATCCACTGGAGGTGCAAAGCGTCGGCAGCGACACCTACATCGCAATGAGCAAGGGCCATCACGACCTCGATGTGTTCATGGCTGAAGCCGTGAAGAAATGCCCAGGCTGGTTCCTGGGCGGCCCGCAGCACAAATGGTGTAAGACGGTGCCGGACCGATCGGGCGAGTTTGCGCACCGATACGTATTCGTCGAGGAAGGCACGCCAGGCGCATGGCCGGCGACCTACTGCTGGGAGTTCGGCGAGGACTACAAGCGCTACAACGCTGAGGTGCAGCCATGAAGCTCACTGAGCGCCAGCAAGATGTTCTCGAAACCCTGCGAGATATCGGCCAGGGCAACGCTGTCCGTTACCGCAGCAAGACGCCCCACCTCTACCAGCAGGACTGCGAGAAGCTTCTGAAGGGGGACGAGGCGTGTGTGTTTGGCCTTGGCGGCCTGACTTGGCAGGTAGGCGAGCGACTGGGGATTGCTGCGGCGGCGGTGCTCGCCACCTTCAAAGCCCTGGAGAAGAAGGGCCTGATCATTCGCGAGACTTACAACCCGCGCTATCAGCGCCCGCTCTACTGGTGGCCCGTAGGCCTAGCCAAGGCGCTGGCAGACGAGCACATGCCTAGTGTGGAGGTGAACAGATGACCCGCCTTGCCCTCTGCCTCCTGCTGCTGGCCACCGGCGCCAGCGCAACCGAGAACGTCATCGACGTGCAGCACGACAGCCAGCGCGGCGTCACCTGCTACCTGCTCAATGGGGTCGGCATCAGCTGCATCCCCGACAGCCAGCTGCAGGCCGGCAACGAGCGCCAGCTCTCCCCGCACGAAACCCAACCCGAACCTACACCCGCTATGGCGCCTGGGCGCTGGATTGATGAGAGGTATCAGCTGTGAGCGAATCCATTCAGGTCATCCAAATGCGCCAGGCCTTCGAGCGCACCAACTCCCGCGACCATCGCCGCCAGCCTCCGAAGGGCAACAACTACATCGACCCGATGGCCCAGGCGGACTGGGAGTCGTTCCAGAAGGGCTGGCAGGCCTCGCGCGAGGCCGTAGTCATCCAAATGCCCGACATGAAAAGCCAGCAGTACTGGGAGCAGTTTGAGAATGTGGAAGGTGAGTCATTCGTCTTCCCGAAGTATCTCGGTCACCTCACTGCTTCGATCAAGGCTAAAGGCCTGAAGGTACTGCCATGACCGACCTGATCGAAGTGAGGGTATCGAACCTAATCGGTGCGCCGCTGGACTGGGCGGTGGCCATGGCCGAAGGCTACAAGCAGGACACCGAGAACCACCTGACGATTATCAGTCCCCGGGGCGTCTTCACCAGCGTGAGCATTCGCGGCGCATCCGAAGGCTTCGGGTTTCGACCATCCACTAACTGGGACCAGGGCGGCCCGCTGATCGACAAGCACAATGGCGGTCTGCACTACGAGGCCCACCTGGCTGATGAAGCCTTCCGATACAGCTCCGGCCCGGGAAGGTCCGGATTCTGGTGCTATGGCCCAACTGCACTAATTGCCTTCTGTCGAGGACTGGTCAAAGCCAAGCTCGGCGATACCGTCCAGGTGCCGAAGGAACTGGTCGCGTCCGCAACCCATTAATGCGGACGCCCAAGCTCGAACTACCTTACTTTCTTCAGAGGATTCTGAAGAAGAGCGGCATCAAGCATTGCTTGAACTTCGTCCCTCTCGTTCTTCCTGTGCTGGACCAGCTCCCTATCCAAAGCCGGCTCCATTTTTTTGCTACTAAGATCGGAATCGTCGTATTCCGGAAAATCCTCGAAAAAGTCCACCCAATCATTCACTTCAAGATCCCTCTAGTTATGGTGAGGGGTGGATTAAAAGCGCTATTGCAGCCAAAAGCAAAGCCGCATCCCCTAAAACTCAAGCCCGCCGACGCACCGCCAAGAAGTGCGTCGCAGCCAGCAACACCCCCGGTATAGCCAAGCCAAGGCCGCTGTATATCCATGCAGGCTGTTTTGACAGCAGACCGCCAATTACAAACCCGATACCAGTGGGTATCAGTGTGACCGCTACGTAGCCGAACGGCTTCCTGGTTTCCTTGCCCATATCACCTCTCCTTTAGAGCTCCAATTTAATCACATGAACCCGCCGACATGCGCGGGCGAGGATGACCTATGTCCGCAACAGAACGCTTCCACCACACCGCGAACGACTGCCTGGAGCGCCTGGCCGCCGACCTCTGGCCTGATGCCAAGTTGGCCCTAGTGATCTACACCGCCGGCAAGCCAGAGCTCGACATTGTGCTCAAGGACAGCGGCCTCAACGTCGACGAGGTCGTGAGCACTCTGCGTCGTCGCGGTGGCCTCAGCCTCGATGGCGAGAACATCTACAAGCGCCTGCTCTGTGACGCAATCCTCGGAGCCATGGCTTTCCGCAAGCAGAACAGCAACCCTCCGCCTGCTGGCCACTGGGGTCAGGAGTTCTGGGATGTCGGCCGCGCCGAGGGCGCTCTGCAGGAAGAGTTGGTGCAGGCGCTGCGCCTGGTGCGCAAAGAACTGGATGCCTGCCAACGAGTGATCCACTACGCCGGAGGCTTCACGCCCGCCTACGTCGACGACGCCCAGGCCGCTATCAAGGTGGCTGACGCCGTGCTCGAGAAGATCCCCGCCTGACCACCAACCTGCCGCCACCGGCGGCGTGGAGACCATTATGCAAAACGAAGATCGCCAGCCGGTGGCCTATGTATCCGACAAGGTCCCTGAGGAGAAGATGGCAGAGCTGGTCGGAACGACCAAGCGCGCATTGGAAGGTAAGCGAAGCCGCGGCGTGATCCCCGAGGGGGTCTGGAAAAAGATCGACGGCCGGATTTTTTACAGCATCAGGAGATATGAAGCGTGGCTGGAAGGAAGCTGGGGCTACCCACTGGAGTCGAACTCATCGGTAAATCCATCCGGATCCGTTTTACTTGGAACGGTGAGCGTCGGTCCGAAACTCTCGCGCATCCCCAAACCGCCAAGGGGATCAAAGCGGCAGCCGATTTACGCGCTCAAGTAATCAGCCTTGCCAAACACGGGGTACTGGACGAGAAGCGGTATGCCGAGCTATTCCCCACGTCCAGCTATCTCGCGCATGTGAATGAAATCATGTTCGGCGAGTACGCCCAGACCTGGCTAAACAGCCTGGAAGTGGTGCACGACACCCGCGTCAACTACAAGGGGTTAATGAACAACTATTGGATGCCCCATCTGGCAACGCTGCCGATCAAGGCAGTTACACCGATGGTGCTGAGGGAGGTAGTCGCAAAGACCCAGTGGAAGAGTTCGACAGTCAAACGCGCCGCTATCGCCAGGGTAAAGGCGATGTTCCGAGCAGCAGTGTATGACGAGGTGGTAGACAGGAACCCGGCTGCTGCAATCCAACTGCCTCAGAAGAACAAGAAGCAGGTGGACCCGTTCACGGTGGAAGAAGCTGATGCTCTGATCGCGTGGATGTATGCGAACTTCTCCCGATGCAACCAGGTATTCGCCGCGTTCTATGAGTTTGCCTTCTACACTGGCTTGCGCACTGGAGAGGTCATGGCGCTGCGTTGGGACGAGATTGACTTCGACAAGAGGACGGCACACGTCTGCCGGATCGTGGTGGAAAAGCAAGTGGTGGAACGAACAAAGACGAAGTACACCCGAACCGTCATGCTCAACAGTCGAGCTTTGGGCGCCCTGGCCAAGGCAAAGGAGATCGCACACTATCGTTCCAGACAGAAGCGCCGAGTCTCTACAGAGTCATCCTACGTCTTTCAGCCTTCCGGCTCATCGCCGTACATGAAGGGCACTGATACTCCCGGTGTACACTTCAATGAGGCTATCGCGGCATTGAAGCTTCCTGCGCGTCCTCAGTACAACTGCAGGCACACATATGCCACGATGTGCCTTATGTCTGGGATGAACCCTGCGTTCATCGCGGGGCAGCTTGGGCACTCGGTCCAGGTGCTGTTGACGACGTACGCGAAGTGGCTGAATTCAGCCAACGATTGGTCCGAATTGGCCAAGCTTGAACAGCAGGTAATTGGTACAGAATTGGTACAGGATTAAATTTCGTTCACGTTACGCCCTTTAGTCATAAGGCATTCGACACGGTTTAGGCCATACTCCACAATGCAGCGGTTTTTTGGGGGAAAACCCTTGCACAGCCAACGACATACCAACTTTTAGTGAGCCTCAACGTGAAAACATCCCTGTCCATCCTCAGCCTGCTGCTGTTGCTCACAGGTACCGCGACCCTTCCGTCGACTGCTGCTGCACAACCCCCGGCCCAGGTGCAACGTGACCCGGCCAAATTGCACTTGGCTTCGGGCAGCGCATTGCTGATCGACCTGAACACCAATCAGGAACTGTATGCCAGCCACGCCGACCGCGTGGTGCCCATTGCCTCGGTGACCAAACTGATGACGGCGATGGTGGTGCTGGACGCCAAGCTGCCCATGGATGAAATGCTCACCATGACCATCGCCAACAACCCGGAGATGAAGGGTGTGTATTCGCGGGTGCGCCTGGGCAGCCAGCTGAACCGCCGCGAGACCTTGCTGATTACCCTGATGTCGTCGGAAAACCGTGCGGCCAACAGCCTGGCCAACCACTACCCCGGCGGCTACCCGGCGTTCATCAAGGCCATGAACGCCAAGGCCCGCAGCCTGGGCATGGCGCACACCCGCTATGTCGAGCCGACTGGCCTGTCGACGCAGAACGTGTCCAGCGCCCGCGACCTGTCCAAGCTGTTGATGGCGTCGCGCAAGTACCCGATGCTGAGCGAACTGTCGACGACCCGCGAGAAGACCGTGGCCTTCCGGGCGCCCAACTACACCTTGGGCTTCCGTAATACCGACCATCTGGTGAACAAGAGCAACTGGGACATCAAGCTGACCAAGACCGGCTTCACCAACGAGGCTGGCCACTGCCTGGTGTTGTTGACCCGCATGGACAACCGCCCGGTGGCCATGGTGATCCTCGATGCCTTCGGCAAGTACACCCACTTTGCCGATGCCAGCCGCATGCGCCAGTGGCTGGAAACCGGTGCAGCCAAGCCTGCGCCAGCAGTGGCAATGCAGTACAAGGCTGACCGGGTGAAGGGGCGCTTGGCGGCCGAGTAAGCCAGGCGCGTTGCTATTGGCGTACGACCTGGGGGCTAGCTCGCTTGCACGATGATCTGGCTCTGCAGGTCCTTGACCATCGCCTCGAGCGTCGGCTTCATGGCGGCAAAATCCTCGGGTGAACACACCACGTTCGGGCGGCTGAACTTGAAGTGCCGCTCGATCACCACCGCATTCCCCTCCTGAGCGTAACGCGCGCTGTATTCCACATTGGCGTCTTGCAGACGCACCTGCTTGGGGATTGCCAGCACGCTGACCTCCGGTGGGAATTCGAAGCGCGATGTTTCCACGGTGTCGTTGGAAATGCACACGAAGTGCTGGCTGCGTTCCTTTTCCATTGCGAAGCTGTAGACGTTCTGCGAGATGCCCCCTGCCAGGCTGCTCAAGGCCACCACCCCCACCGGCCCGGGCAGGTTGACGAGGTTTTCCGTGCGCCCATCGACGGTGCTGACAAACTCGCCACTGGCGCTCGGCGGGCGTACCTCGAACGTGCCGCTGCCGCGCTGCCCATAGGCGCCGAGCACTTTTTCGACGAGCAGTTCACGGTCGGCCGGCTTCATCGATTTAACCCCATAGCGGCTGACCTCGCTGGCCCAGCCTTGCACGGTGGCAACGTTGGTGAAGTCCGCCGCTCCCTTGCCGTTGACCTTGAACTTCAGTTCGCTGGACACCTTGTTGAGCTGGATGGCCGGGGTACGCCCGAACTCGCCTGTGGCAGTCAGCAGCACGCGCTTGTTCAAGGTGCCCAGCGGCAGGTAGCCTGCGGCAATCGAAGGGTCGGTGGAGTCCAAATACAGGTCCAGGCTCGGCACGTAGGTGATCACGTGGTTCAACACCCCCAGCGCAGGGACCTTGGGGAACACATAAGCATTGCCCAGGTTGATCAAGGCCGGCGTGCTTTTGATACCCGCCGCCGTCAGCAGCGCTTCAAGCAGTGCCACATGGTCCTTGCAATCACCGTAGCGGTTGTCCAGCACGGTCTGCGCGGCATGTGGCACCACCCCACCGGCACCGACATACACGGCGACATAGCGAATGTTCTCACGTACCCAGTCGCTGAGCGTCAGCGCCTTTTCCCGTGCGGTAGGCAAATGGGCCGTCAGGCGGTGCGCCAACTCGGTGATCGGTGCCGTGACCTCGACCTTGGCCCGTGCCTGGTAGGCCTCGGCGAACTGTTTGAAATCGGTGAAGGTCGAGACGGCCAGATAGTGCCCGTAGTCCAGGTAGGACACCGCACTGGCTTCGATCCGCGCCCGGTCCGCCGGTACGTAATCCCAGCGGTAGACCTTGCGCCCGGGTGCAGCCGCTGGCATCGACGCCTTGAAGCTGCGCGCGTCCGCTTGCAGGGGCATGTCCTCGGGCATGTCGTAGGTCAGAGTGAACTCCCCGACCGGGTGGAATTCCGGCACGGTGATGTCTTCGAACTGCCCCGGGAACAGCGGCGTGACACGGTTGCGCTGGTAATGCAGAACCAGGCGATCCCCCACCGCGACCTCAGGGAAGATGATCACCTTGTTGACGCTGTCTTGAAACATCGGCGCCTGCACAGACGCCTGCTCTTGCTGTTCCTTGATGTGCGCGGCATCCACCCGCACTTTGCGCCCATCGGGCTTTTGCGTGTAGGCCTCGATCACTTCCAAGGTTTCCAGCGAGCGGTTGAAGCTCACCGGCTGCTGGGCGCGGGCCTTGATGGCGCGCTCGTCATTGATCAGCAAGACGCTGTCGACGTCCAGGCGGTGGCTGCCATCCTTCTGCACGACAAAGGTCTGCTCGACCTTTTCCAAGGTCACGGAGCGGTCAGTGCCATCGGTGAAGGCTTGCGCCGAGCCACACCAGCTCATTGCAAGCGGCAGCAGCACAGCGACAAGGTAAGACTGTTTCAGCATGGAGATCCTTCTCAATCCAGGTGTATCGAGGCCGTCATTAATCGACAATGATACTCATTGGCGTAGAAAGATAGCAAAATGATTGCACTTCCTGTGCTCACATCGCCAGCGCGGCCAACACCTCGGCAGACGTCGTCACCTGGCGGAAGTGGTGTTTCCACAGGTCGATGCCCATCTTCCCGGACCTGTCCAGCGACGACCCTACCGTCATGTCGGTCACCAGGGTTGGCGTGAGCCCCGCATCGAACAACGCAAAGCCTGCAGCCAGCACGCAGGTTTCGGTTTGCATGCCGCACACCAGCACCCGCTCCACGCCCAGTTGCTTGATGTATTCGAGGGTTTCGACGGTCTGCCCGTAGCCATGCTTGACGAACACCTGGTCCGCTTCGACCAGGCTCTCGTCCTCGGCTGCCGGGTGCCAGCCCAATTGACGCTGGAACGGCGTGGCCTGCTCATCGTGCAGTTCGACCGAGGCGATGGTCGGGATATTCGCCGACAACCGCCGCAAACCGTCGACCAGCCATTCGGGCGGGCTGAAGGTGGATTGAACATCGACGATGAGCAAAACCTGGCGCATAAGGGTCTCCGGCCATGGGCAAAAAGCGCCGAGTATAACGTGGTGCTAGCACTGCGGTTTGCTGAAAACAGTGCCTGCATGACCCGCATCGAGGCTACCGCCGATGCAATGCTAAGGTCTGATACTTCTAGCCATCCCCGCGATCCACGCAGCTTCCATCTTTGCCCCAACCACCTCGAATTCAGGATGGTGGTTTCGGTACTCGGAAATCTCCGCCAGTGCAGAGTTCATCCCTGTATGCACTCTACCGAGCAATTCGTTGCAGCGGGCTTCTGTGAAATTGCAGGCGCTACGCCCGAACTGAACCAGCATCTTGCGCTTCGGCCACGCCTTGGACCCTCCCAGCAACAGCCCCATGATGTCATTGGCTTTGTACACGGTTGTCGTCACTAGGTCGTAAACCGGTGCGAGCCAGATGTCGGCGTCTTCAGCGCAGTTTTCATAGAGCAAACCAAAATTCTTCAAATGCGCGTCGCCGTTCTGAATACCCGCAGAAAGCGCCACCATGATGAAAAAGTCCTCCAGCGCCTTGGTCACTCGGCTAGGCGTGACGTAGGACTTGATCAGCTGTGCGCAGCCCTGGTAGCTGCCGTCATACTTCTTTCTTGTCCCCCAGCCGGATAGCACGCACATGTCCTCGAAGCCGAGGTAGTTGCTATCGCCGATGTCGAACCGCTTAACAACCAGGAACCTTGCATGCTGACTGAGTTGAAACTCAGGGACCTCTAGACCGCAATAGAATGCTGCCCGCATACAAAAAAACTCATTCGCCGCCAGTTGCGGGAAGTCAGATTCGTTGAACGCCTTGACTATGTGCGTGGCACCACGATGCGTGAGCCGCTCAACCTCGACCTCGGCATCGCCAATGTCACGTACCAATACCTTAGGTTGTACACCTGACACCCCGGAGTACGACGCGTAAGTTCTCATCAGATCATCAAACAGATCCTTTGCCCCATCATGAATCAATAACGAGGCGAGCTTGACCCCCGGCAGCGGCTCGCCATTTACTTGATGGGCGATGCTGATACGGCCCAACTGGTGCGGACCAACGATACCGAGCAAGGCGAAGTCGTCAAAACCGCGTACTGACTTGCTGAAACGCCGCACGAGTTCGTCTCTGAGGTATCCCTCAGGGATGTGCATTTCGAACAGTGGATGGATTCCGTATTCCCAGGTATAGCTCTCAAGACGTACTGGCATGGTCAGCGAGACTGCTTGCTCCTGAGCGACCGCCCCGTTATAGGAGAAGATCGAATCGCGCGTATTGGCCTCGCTGCGCCCGAGCGTGCCGACGGCCACACCGCTGGCACCAATATACAAACGATCAGCGACCATGATCATGGACACTTGCGGATTTTAGTTCGTCGAGCGTCATGCGTCGACGCTTGGGTATAGCCGTCAGCTCATACCCCAATCCCTCCAGGATCGCTGCAACCTTGCGAATCCCGACCTCCGCAATCGTATTGTTTTCAATCCCCGAGATGGTCGCGCGGCTCATGCCGTGCCGTAGAGCAAGCTGCGCTTGGGAAAGGCCTGCCTCTTTACGCAATTTTTTGATCAGAAGCCCTAGGTCGCCCATATCGCCACGCATCATATACAGTGCATTAATTGAAGAATCCGATAAATGCATCGTATTTGATTCAAAAAACGCTGTATAGCGTTTTATAGATCAAATCGGATGAGTGCTCGCAGCTTACTCGTCTTCGCCGCTAAACTCGCCACTCTCCTTCCATGGCAGCCCGCACAATGGATTTGCACTCAACCCCACGCCTCGCTCAGCCCGAAGACGTCGATGCGCTTATAGCGCTGGACGCCATTGCCCGGCATGCGCCGCAACGGCGGTCCTTCATCGCCCAGGCAATCGCCAGTCGCCAATGCTGGGTAGCTGCGGACGCGCACGATGCCTCGCTACTGACGGGGTACGGCGTGCTCAACGACGCCTTCTACGACCATTCCTTCATTGCGCTGGTCGTGGTGAGGGAGTCGGCACGCCGCCGCGGTATTGCCGGAGCCATCATGCGGACATTGGAGGCGCAATGCAGGGGTAGCAAGTTGTTCACTTCGACGAATGCATCGAATGCTCCGATGCAGGGTCTTCTTAGCAAACTGGGCTTCATCAGGAGCGGGCAGATCGACAACTTGGATGAGGGCGATCCCGAGCTCATCTTTGTCAAATTCCTCTCGTGAGGCGGGTGTTCGCACGCGAACCCGCGAACACCGGTCATGGCTACCCCCCGATCACCAATCGTAGGTCATCTCCACCGACGCCACGCGCTCTTGGCCGTAATAGCAACCGAACGCGTAGTTGCAGTCCGACACATACTCGCGGTCGAAGATGTTCTGTACATTCAGGCTGGCCTGCAAACCGCGAAGGCTCGCGTCGAATTTGCCCAGGTCGTAGCTGACGGTAGCGTCATACACCGCGTAGGCCGGCACGTCGAACGAGTTGGATGAATCACCCGGTTTACGGCCGGTGTAGCGGGCACCTGCGCCGAAGGTGAGGCCGTTGAGCATGGCCTGGGTAAAGTGGTAATCCACCCACAGGGACGCCGATACCGGCGCCTGCGACTCGCTGCGGTTGCCTTGGTCGCCGTAGTTGCTCTTGGTGTAGAACGAGTCGATGTAGGTGGCTGCCGCCAGCACGTCGATGTTGTCGAGGGTGGACTTGAGTTCAAGTTCAACGCCACGCGAGCGCACCTCACCGTCCTGCGCCTGGTACTGGGGGTTGTCGTCGTCCTGAGTCAGCACGTTCTTCTGCTTGACCTGGAACAGCGACGCGGTGAGCAAGGTGCCCTCGACCGGCTGATACTTAACCCCCACTTCGTACTGTTCACCCTCGGTCGGCTCAAACGACTTGCCGGCGCTGTCCGTGCCCAGTGTCGGCAAGAACGACTGGGAATAGCTGACGTAAGGCGCCAGGCCAAACTCGGTGACGTAGGTCAGGCCGATACGGCCCGTGAACTTGTTGTCACGCTGTGAAGCGATGCTTTTGGCCAGCAGGTCTTTGTTGTCGATTTCTGCCCAGTCCTGGCGGCCACCAACGGTCAGGATCCACTGGTCGAGCTTGATCTGGTCCTGCACATACACCCCAGTCTGGCGAACGGTATTGTCCCATTGGGTGTCCAGCACAGGGGTCACGCTGCTGGTGTCGTAGTTGTTCTTGCCGTAGAGGTCGACCGGCAACACGTTGTAGGCGTTGTAGCCATCGTATTTGCGGGAGAAGTGGCGGTAGTCCACGCCGGCCAGTGTGGTGTGATGCAGCGCGCCGGTATTGAATTTGTACTCAAGATTGTTATCGAGGGTGTAGGCGATATTGTGCTGGCGCCAGTCGAGCTTGACCCGGTTGGCCCGGGTGTAATCCACCCCCTCGTCGTCCGTAACGAAACTGCGCAGGTAGAAGCCTTTGTAGCGGTCACGCACATCGGTGTAGCGCGCTGTGGAACGTAGCGCCAGGTCATCGCTGAAGCGGTGGCTGAAGTCGTAGCCGAAGATGTACTGGTTACGCTTGTAATCGTTGTAGTGCGAGTCGCCCGAGAAGAAGTCGCGGTCGATGCGCTGGCCCGTCGGGCCACGCTTGAGCGAACCGATCATCGGCAGCGACTGGTAGTCGGCAAGGCCGTCGTCGCGCTGCACCTGTGCCAGCACCGTCAGGGCGGTGTCTTCGTTCGGCGCCCAGGTCAGGCTCGGTGCCAGCAGCAGGCGCTCGCTGTGGGTGTGCGCCACCTGCTCATTACCTTTGTCAGCCACACCGACCAGGCGATAGGTGAACGTGCCCTGCTCATCCAATGGGCCGCTGGTGTCGAACGCACCGTTGGCCCGGTTGTAACTGCCGGCACCCAGCTTGACCTGGTTGCGCTGCTCGCGGGTCGGGCGTTTGGAGACCATGTTGATCAGCCCGCCCGGCTGGTTTTGCCCGTAGAGCACCGACGATGGGCCCTTGAGCACCTCGATGCGTTCCAGGGTATAGGGGTCGATCTGTGGCGCGCCGCCCAGGCTGCCCGCATACGGCAGGTACGCGCCATCCAGGTACAGCGGGGTCGGGGCGAAGCCGCGGCTGGTGATTTCGTCGGCAATGCTGTTGCGATCGGTGAACCCCCCCGTTGCCAGCCCCGGCGTATAACGCAATGCCTGGGTCAGGTTGCGCGCGCCCTGGGCCTGTACCTGGTCAGCAGTGACGACGTTGATGGCCTGCGGGATTTCCAGAATCGGCGTATCAGTCTTGGTCCCCGTCGCGCTGCGGGTGGCGACATAACCGGTTACCGGCCCGTAGGCCGACTCCACGGACGTGCCGGTGATGCTGGTACTGTCGAGTTGCAGCGTCGACGCGTCCCCGACCATGGGCAACAGCGAATAGCTGCCATTGGCCTGGCGCAGAACCTGCAACTGGCTGCCTACCAGCAATTGGCGCAGCCCGGCCTCGGCACTGTAGCGGCCATGCAAGCCTGGCGACTTCAACGACTGCACGTAGGACGGCTCGAACGACACGGTCACCCCCGCCGCCTCCGCGAACTGGGTGAGCGCAGCGCCCAGCGGGCCGGCCGGGATGTCGAATGCGGCTTCGACACGGGTCTGGGCCATGGCTGGCGGGGCGATCATCGCCGCAGCCAGAGGCGTCGCGAGCGCGATGCTGAACAGCGCGCGATTGACCGCCCGCGTCAAGGGTTTTTTGGCACAGTTGATGAGGATAACGGGGTTGCGAGTGTCTGAAGGGAGCATGGGTATTCCTTTCGCCCTGCGGCAGTTTTTTACGGCGTCTGATGCGCCTCTACTTAACAAGTCGAATGAGAATTGAAATCGATAACCCCCCTTGGGTAAAAGAGTGCCTGCTTTTGGTTTTGATGTGAGGCATATATCGAGCGCCGCACGCGGCGTTTCGCAGCACAAGGCTGCTCCTACATTTTTTCGGGCCAATTATTCCTGCGCACAGGCGCGACTGGCCCGAAACAACTGTAGGAGCAGCCTTGTGCTGCGAAGCGCCGCGCGGGCGGCGCTCGATCTCATAGGCGCTGAAAATGCTGAGCGAACACCTTCTCCCCTAAGCCCTCAAACAGCCTCGACCCGCGTCCAGAACCGGCTGAACCGCCGAATGCGTACCGGCAAGGTGCGGGTGAGGTTGTCCAGGGCAGTATCGATATTGCCCAGCTGAAACGCGCCGGACAGGCGCAGCTCGCTCACGGCCGCGTCACACCCCAGATGGCCGGGCCGATAACGTTGCAGTTCGCTAACAACATCGGCAAGGCGCCAGTCGTCCACCACCAGCATGTCGCGGGTCCAGGCATCCGCCAGCGCTGTCGCGGGCTGTACCACGCCGGCTTCATCCGCGCGAAAGACCAGTTGCTGACCGGCCTCGACACGCACGGCCGCCAGCGAGTGCGCCGTGCGTACCTCCACGGCATGTTCCAGCACGCAAACCCGCGTGACGTCAGCATCACAGCGGACAGTAAAACGCGTGCCCAGGGCGCGAATGCTGCCTTGTACGGTGTGCACGATGAACGCTCGGGCCTGCGCGTCGCGCGCGGTTTGCACAAGGATCTCCCCGCCCAACAGGTGCAAGGCGCGCCATTGGGCGGTGTAACGGATATCGACAGCGGTGGCGGTGTTCAACTGCAAGCGGCTGCCATCCTCCAGGCGCAGCGAACGGCGCTCGCCAACCCCTGTGCGTTGGTCGGCCATCAACCGCGCGATGCCCCCCTCGTGCCAGGCCAGCCCCCCTGCCCCACCCGCAGCCAGCACAATCGACATCACCTTGAGCACTTCGCGGCGCTTGGCCCTGGCACTGCTCAGGGTTGGCCGAGCGATGCCCGGTGCCACGTGCTCGAACGTGCCCTGCAAGCGCGCCAGGCGCTCCCAGGCCTGCCGGTGAAGTGGATCGCTGAGCAACCAGCGCTGATGCGCGGCGCGCGTACGTTCATCGGCATCGCAGCGCAACTCGACATACCAACTCGCCGCGGCTTCGAGCACGTTCCGATCCAGTGGCGGGGCCCCGGCCACGGTTCAGTCCTCAGCCAGCATCAGGCAATGGGTCAGTGCCCGCACTGCATGCTTCTTGACGGTGGTAACCGAAATATCCAGGCGCCGCCCGATCTCGACATAGCTCAAGCCATCCAGCTGGGCCATCAGAAAAATCTCCCGGGTGCGGGCGCCCAGGCCGTCGAGCAGGCGGTCGATTTCCATCAACGCTTCGATGATCAACGTACGCGCCTCGGGCGAGACGTCGACCTGCTCGGGGCGGGCGGCAAGCGTTTCCAAATAGGCCTGCTCAACAGCACGGCGGCGGAACATGTCGATCATCAGGCTACGGGCGATGCTGGAGAGGTACGCCCGTGGCTCGCGCAGCTCGGCCGCCTTGCGCAGGGTCAGCACGCGGATGAACGTGTCCTGGGCCAGGTCCGCCGCATGTTCGACACACCCGAGCTTGTTACGTAGCCAACCGCACAGCCAGGGATGGTGCTCCGCGTAGAGGGTATGCACGGTTTTTTGCAGGGAAGGGTCAGCGCAGGACATGGGGTGAACCGGTCAGGACGTCTTTAATAATGACTCTCATTTAACATGAGCCATCCAACGCTGTGCAACTCTTCATTCACGCGACATCATTCATGGCTTCATTCATGCCGCTACTGCCATGCCGCCAAGCTGTCTTCCGGCCCATCGGCATGGCTTTTAAAAAACGCCCTCAAGTGCTCGATGAAACACGACACCTTCGCGGACAGGTTCAAACGCTCAAGGTAAACCGCGTAGATATCCGCCGGCGGTGTCTGGTAATCACCCAACACCTCCACCAGGCGCCCGCTGCGCAAGTGGTCCGCCAGGTTCCATTCGGCCCGCATCAGGATGCCTTGCCCCTCCAACGCCCAGTTCAACGCCACCTCACCATCGTTGGTGCTCAGGCTTCCACGCACCTTGACCGATTCTGACTGCTTGCCACGGCTCAAGCGCCAGACGCCAAAGGCGGCATCGTTCTGGCGTAACACGATGCAATTGTGTGCAGCCAGGTCCTTGGGCACCTCGGGTGTGCCGCAGGCTTCCAAGTAGCTGGGTGCGGCACACAGCCTGCGGCGGTTGGCTGCGATCTTGCGCGCGATCAGGCGCGAGTCAGGCAGTTCACCAAAGCGGATGGCCACATCGATTGCGTCATTGGGCAGCTGGATGGGCCGATCGGTCAGGTGCAGTTGCACCTCCACCTCGGGGTAACGCTTGGCAAACGATGAAATCGCCGGCCCCACATGGGTACGGCCAAAGCCCAACGGCGCATTGACCCGCAGCAGGCCCTTGGGCTCGGCGCGGCTGCTGGACACCTGACGCTCCATCTCCTCGATCTCACCCAGTATGCGCCGGGCATTGACCAGGTAGGTCTCGCCCTCGGCGGTCAGGCTGATGCTGCGCGTGGTGCGGTTGAGCAACCGCACACCCAGCCGCTGTTCCAATTGCGCCAGGCGCTTGGAGACCGCAGGTGGGGTCAGGTTCATCTCACGCGCGGTGGCAGCCAAGCTGCCCACGCGGATGAGCTGGGTGAAAAAGGCCAGCTCGGACACTGGGTTCATAATTAACCTGAAGGAAACAATGAGTTGAATTTCATTGTATTACACGGTTTTTGAAAAACCATTACCTTGGCCCTGCGTGATTAACCCTAAAAAATCTGGGCTATCGAGCTGCCACGGCCAGGTGTTGCCTGCCGCCACCGATAAGCCCAGCCGCCACAAGAACCGACTCACAACAATAATTCGGAGACGGCAATGGCCAAGCGAGTGTTAGGCAAGTTGTACGTGCAGGTGCTGATCGGGGTAACCCTCGGGGTACTGATCGGGGTGTTCTGGCCACAGGTCGGCGCAGACCTCAAGCCGGTGGGCGATGCCTTCATCAAACTGATCAAGATGGTCTTCGCACCGATCATTTTCGCCACAGTGGTGCTGGGCATCGCCAAAATGGAAAACATGAAAGAGCTCGGCCGCGTGGGCGTGCGTGCGCTGATCTACTTCGAAGTACTGTCCACCTTTGCCCTGGTGCTGGGCCTGGTCGTGGTCAACCTTGTACAGCCTGGGCAAGGCATGAACGTCGACCCGGCCACCCTCGATGCCAAAAGCATTTCCACCTACACCGCGGCAGCTGCAAACAGCTCGGGCGGGTTCATCGACTTTCTGTTGCATGTCATCCCCGGCAGCGTGACCGATGCCTTTGCCAAGAATGAGATCTTGCCGATCCTGCTGTTCTCGACCTTGTTCGGCATCGCCCTCTCGCACCTGGGCCCGCGCGGCAAACCGATGGTCGATGTGCTTGAAGCGTTCTCCCACGGCATGTTCTTTATCGTCGGCATGATCATGCGCGTGGCGCCGCTCGCGGCCTGCGGTGCAATGGCATTTACCGTCGGCAAGTACGGGCTGGGCTCGATCGTCTCGCTCGGCAAGCTGATGGCAACCATGTACCTGACCTGCTTCCTGTTCGTGGTGATTGTGCTGGGCGCCATCGCTCGGCTGTCCGGTTTCAGCCTGTGGAAGTTCCTCAAGTACCTCAAGGAAGAACTGTTCACCGTACTGGGCACCAGTTCATCGGAGTCGGTGGTGCCGCAACTGATGAACAAGCTGGAGAAGGTCGGCGTGTCCAAACCGGTGGTGGGCCTGGTGATCCCTTCCGGCCTGACCTTCAACCCGGACGGGCAATGCATCTACTACACCATGGCGGCCATTTTCATCGCCCAGGCCACCAACACGCCACTGACGCTGATGGACCAGTTGATCGTGCTGGGCGTGCTGCTGCTGACCTCCAAAGGCTCTGCAGGTGTGACCGGCTCCGGCTTCATCACCCTGGCCGCGACCTTGGCAACCATGGACAACATCCCCGTGGCCGGCATGGTGCTGCTGCTGGGCGTCGACCGCTTCATGTCCGAGGCCCGCGCCATCACCAACACCATCGGCAACGCCGTCGGCACCGTGGCCATCGCGCACTGGGTTGGCGCTTTGGACAAACCGCGCATGGCCCAGGTGCTGGACGGCCAGCTACCCGCAGAACCCGAAAAACCCGAGGCCGCTCAGCTACACACCCCGCTTCTACACAGGGAGGCCAGCACCAGCGGCACCCTGGCCCCCTGAACACCCAGACATCGAACAATCAGCCTTGTGATGCAGTGAGGAAAAAACCGTGGATAAAGAATCAGCCGTGTCATCGCTCACCGACGTGATGGCGAAGTTCACCGCCTATATCGGCAAGCGCCTGCCCAAAGACGTCAAGGAGAAAACCGCAAAACTGCGCGCCGCAGAAACCAACCCACTGGCCATTGCCGTGTATGACTCGATGGCCGACAACCAGGAGTACGCCGACAAACTCGACCGCCCCAGCTGCCAGGACACAGGGGTCATTCAGTACTTCATCTCGGCGGGGGCCAGGTTCCCGCTACTGAGCGAGCTTGAAGGCATTCTGGAAAACGCCACCAAAGAGGCCACCATCAAGGGCCCGCTGCGCCACAACGCGGTAGAAACCTTCATCGAAAAGAACACCGGCACCAACACCGGCTCGAAGATCCCGTGGCTGGACTGGGAAATCATCCCGGATGCCGACTACGCCATTGTCGATGTGTACATGGCCGGTGGTGGCTGCACCTTGCCAGGCTCGGCCAAGGTACTGATGCCAGGCCAGGGTTATGAAGGGGTCACTGAGTTTGTTTTCGACGTGATCACTTCGCGAGGCGTCAATGCGTGCCCGCCCCTGCTGGTTGGCGTTGGCGTGTCGACCTCGGTGGAGACCGCTGCGCGCCTGTCGAAAAAGGCGATCCTGCGCCCGGTCGATTCTAGCCACCCGAACGAAAGCGCCGCCATGATGGAACAGCTTCTGGAAGACGGCCTCAACGAAATCGGCATCGGCCCGCAGGGGCTGACTGGCAACAGCAGTGTCATGGGCGTGAACATCGAGTCTTCCGCGCGTCACCCCTCGACCATTGGCGTCGCGGTATCGACCGGTTGCTGGGCGCACCGCCGCGGCAAGATCCGCATCAACGCCGACCTGTCCTACGACATCCTCTCGCACGAAGGGGTAGTACTGTGAAAAAGATCCTGACCACCCCGATCAAAGACGAAGACCTGGCCAACCTCAATGTCGGCGACGTGGTTTATCTCACCGGCCAGTTGGTGACGTGCCGCGACGTCGCGCACCGTCGTTTGATCGAGCTCAAGCGAGAGTTGCCGGTTGACTTGCGCGGCGGTGCGATCTTCCACGCTGGGCCTATCGTGCGCAAAAAAGACGATGGCAGTTTCGAGATGGTGTCCATTGGCCCGACCACCAGCATGCGCATGGAGAAGTTCGAAAAGCAGTTCATCGAGCAAACCGGCGTCAAGCTGATCATTGGTAAAGGCGGCATGGGGCCGGAAACCACCACCGGCTGCCTGGAAAACAAAGCCGTGCATGCGGTGTTCCCAGGGGGCTGTGCGGTGCTGGCTGCAACGCAGGTAGAAGAGATCGAACGTGCCGAGTGGCAAGACCTGGGGATGCCTGAAACCCTGTGGGTCAACCGGGTACGGGCGTTCGGCCCGCTGATCATTTCCATCGACACCAAGGGCAATAACCTGTTCGAACAGAACAAGGCCCGCTTCAACGCGCGCAAAGGGGCGGTGATCGAGAAGATCAACAGCCAGGTTCGCTTTATCAAATAACCGCGCCAAATCGGGGCCGCTAGGCGGCCCATCGCCGGCAAGCCGGGCTCCCACCTCGACTGCACAGACCTCAAGCCATGTGCAGTACCTGTGGGAGCCAGGCTTGCCGGCGATGGGCTGCGCAGCAGCCCCGATACAAGCACCTCATGCCTTCGACAATTCGCCAATCTTCTCCAGCCGCGCCCGCACGATGTTGCGGCTGATGTTCAACAACCGCCCGGTCTGCAGCTGGTTCCCGTGGCAATACCGATACGCCGCCCGGAACACCGTCTCCTCGATGTGCTCATACAGGTTCGGCACGTTCTGCTCGAACAACGCCAACAAGGCGCTTTCAAGGTTAGGCGGCGCCGCGAGCGCGGCCGGGGCGTTGGCCTGCGTGGCGTACACCTGGGCCGCACCTTGCGGCCTCATGTCCACCAGGTGCAGGTCTGCGGGCGCTACCACCTGGTAGCGGCATACCAGCAAGGCATGGTGGATCGCGTTTTCCAACTCGCGGATGTTGCCCGGCCAGCTGTGGGCCAGCAATTTGCGCTCGGCATCCGGGCTGAGCGACGCACGTTCATAACCCAGGCGCCGGCAATGCTCTTCGATGAAAAATTCGGCCAAGGGCAGGATGTCGCCGGGCCGCTCACGCAGCGGTGGCAGGCGGATGGTGGCGACGTGCAGGCGGTAGAACAGGTCTTCGCGAAAATGCCCTGCCACCACGGCGTCGGCCAGGTTGACGTTGGTCGCAGCCACCAGGCGCACGTTGATCGGGATCGGTGTACGCGAGCCCAGCCGCACGACTTCGCGCTCCTGCAGCACCCGCAGCAACTTCACCTGCATGTTCAACGGCAGGTCCCCAATCTCGTCGAGGAACAGCGTGCCGCCATTGGCCGCCTCGAACCAACCGGCCTTGTTCGAGGTGGCACCGGTGAACGCCCCTTTCTCATGGCCGAACAGTTCGCTTTCCACCAGGGTTTCGGCAAAGGCACCGCAGTTCACCGCCACAAACGGTTCGCGGCCACGGCGGCTCAGCTGATGGATGTGGCGAGCGACAAGTTCTTTGCCGGTTCCGGTTTCGCCGATGATCAGGGTATTGGCCTCGCTGGGCGCCAGGCGCTCGATACGGCTGAGCAGCTCCTGGGAGCGAGGGTCCTTGAACACAAGCACGGTGGCACGTACCGACTTGGTCAGCTCTCGGGCATTAGGGTGGGTGATCAGCGACATGGGGGCATTCCTGGCAATTGACGCGCAGCCCCATAGTGCCCGAAACAAATTAGATCAAAAAATTATTAATTCATCTTTATATATTCCATTTTTGAATATTTGATTTTCCAGCAGCCGACTGCTGCTGCAGCAGCAACGCGCCAGCACTGCCCTGCGTGCCGATCAGCAGGCTGGGCTGCCCGCCGCGACCCTCCCATGTGCTGAAGGCCCCGCCGTTAAAGGCCTGCAGCCACCTTTTCAAAGACTGGCATGCATTTCGCTCCTGGCCTGGCAATGCCTGGTTCGCTGCAGCACGCGGCCCAGACCTGTTGAACCCTTGTTTGGAGCCGCACATGAACACACTCTGGCGTCACGGCCTGGCCCTGTTGGGCGGCCTGTTACTCAGCCTGACCACATTGGCCGCCGAACCACCGGCAACGGTGCGCATCGCCATCGTTGCCTTCACCCAAGGCGGCGCGCCGGTCTTCGGGGGCATCCCGGGGCGGGTGATCGAAGACGGCTGGCTCGAACAGCAGTTGGCCGCCCGCGGCGTGAAACTGCAATGGACCGCCCTGCCCCACGCCGGCGCCGGGCCACAAATCAACGAAGGTTTCAGCAACGACAGCCTGGACTTCGCCGTACGCGGCGACCTGCCCTCGGTCATCGCTGGCGCCGGCCAAGTGCCCGGCAAGCTGATCGTGCCGGGTGGCAGCGGCAACAACATCTACCTGGTGGTGCCCAGCGGCTCTGCGGTGCGCAGCATCCAGGACCTCAAAGGCAAGCGCCTGGCCCTGCACCGCGGGCGGCCATGGGAGTTTGCCTTCAGCAACTTCCTGGAAAGCCAGGGCCTCAAGCTGACCGACTTCAAGATCGCCAACCTCAACCCGCAGGTCGGTGCCGCCGCCGTGTCGGCCGGCAAGGTCGATGCCGCCGTGCTGCTCAACGAAGCCTACGCCCTGGAAGACAAAGGCGTGGCGCGGATCCTCTGGTCGACCAAGCAAGGCGCCAACGACTGGCGGCTGGTGTCCGACCTGTGGGGCACCGACCGCTTCGTGCAGCAGCACGCCGACCTCACGCAGTTGGTGGCCACGGCCTGGGTGCGCGCGGCCTGGTGGATCTCCCAAGCGCAGAACCGCGACGCCTATTACGCGCTGTCGTCCCGCGCCGGGGTGGCCGAAAGCGTGCTGCGCCGCGATGACCAGGACGACCCGGTGGCCTGGAAAGCGCGCTGGGCGCCGAAAAGCGATGCCCAACTCAAAGCCCACTACGACGCCCTGGGCCAATACGCCCTGGCCAACCGCCTGATCCGCACGCCCTACGACATCAGCAGCGACCTGGCCACAGGCTTCACCCGCCAGGCGCTGATCGACCTGCAGCTCACCCACTATTGGCCGTCCCTGGACGCTCAAATCAGCCAACAACCTTGAGAACATCTTCCATGAAATTGCCTGTTTCCATCGTTTTCGGCCTCAGTGCCCTGGCCTTTTCCATTGGCGCCCTGGCCGCCGACACCTACGCCCCCAAACCCGACCCGCAACAAGGCGACGGCCGCGTTTCGAGCTTCTACACCTGGTCCAAGGCAATCCCGGCCACCCCCGGTAAACTGCTGCGCAGCGAGCCGCTGGACTCAGCGCTGAGCTTGCCCAACGCCGCCAGTGCCCAGCGCATCCTCTACACCTCGCTGGACGGCATCGACGGCAAGACGCCAATCGTGGTCTCTGGCGCGCTGTTCATTCCCAAGGGCCCGGCGCCCGCCGGTGGCTGGCCGGTCGCCAGTTGGGGCCACGGCACCGTCGGGGTGGCGGATATCTGCGCACCGTCCTGGGCCGGGCGTTCCTACCGCGATGTGCAGTACCTGAACCGCTGGCTCGAAGAGGGCTATGCCATCGTCGCCACCGACTACCAAGGCCTGGGTGTGCCCGGTGGCCACCCGCTGCTGAACAACCGCATGGCCGCTTATGGCATTCTCGATGCCGCCAAGGCCGTGGTCGCCGGCGTACCGGGGCTGGCTGACAAGGTCCTGATCATCGGCCAATCCCAGGGTGGCGCTGGTGCCTTTGCAGCCGGTGCCTATGCCGCAACCTATGCACCCAAACTGGGGGTCAAGGGCAGCATCGGCACCGGCGTGATCTACACCGTGGGGTCGAAAAACGTCGGTGAGCAGGACCAGAACAAGGTCGACCCGGCCCTGGCCTACGGCTTCTACACCTTGCTCGCCGCACAGCAGTACGACCCGAGCATCGACCCGCGCGACTTCTACACCGACAAGGCCCTGCCGCTGTTCGAGCAGGCGCGCACCAGTTGCCTGTCGGCACTGGTCAGTGATGTGGTCGGCACCGGCCTGACCCCCGCCAACGCCAAAAAGGACTACCAGGGCGACCAGCTCAAACCGTGGCTGGCCCAAGTGTCGTACCCCACCCTCAAACTGGCCCAGCCGATCTTCATCGGCACCGGTGCCGAGGACAAGACCCCTGCCGCCGCGACCCAGGTTGCACTGATGCAGGATGCCTGCAAGGCCGGCTCGGTGGTGCAGGGTCACCTGTACAAAGGCCTGGGCCATAGCGAAACAGTCAACGCCTCACTCAAGGACTCGATCCCCTTCGCCCGCCAGGTCATCAGCGGCCAGCCGGTCACGCCCAACTGCAGCCCCAGCGTCCAGTAAGGAGGCCACCCCATGAGCATCGAATTCTTTACCCGCCTGCCACTGCATGGCGAAACCCAGTACCTGCCTGGCGACCCGCGTAACCGCGGCGACTGGCACGCGGGTGGCGACAGCAGCGGTGCGGTTTCCGGGTTCGCGGTAGGTGATCACTTCACCTACATCGATTACCTCGGGCAAATCGCCCGCGCTGCGGAAATCAACGGCTTCGGCGGCGCGCTGATGGTCAATGCGCCCACCGGCGAAGAGCCGTGGACCGTGTGCTCGCTGCTGGCACGGGAAACCCGCACGCTCAAATTCGTCACTGCGTTCCAGCCCTATCACTACACGCCCTGGGTGGCCGTGCAACAGGCCGCGACCTACCAGCGCGCCACCGGCAACCGGCTGGTATGGAACATCATCAACGGCGGCTCCGACGCCATCCAGCGCCAGGTCGGCGACTTCGAGGGCCACGACGAACGTTACGCCCGCGCCACCGAGTTCATGGACGTGGTACGCGGCTACTGGCACAACGAGCAATTCCACTACGAGGGCACCTATTACCGTGCCGAGGGCGGCGGGCTGCGCGGGCCGCTGAAAAAAGCCGAGCTGCCGCTGATCTGCACCGCCGGTTCTTCGCTGGCCGCGCGCGAGTTCGCCGCCAAGCATGCGGACTTCTACCTGATGCGTGCCGAACACCCGGACGAGATCGCCGCGCTGATCGCCGACATCCGCGCTCGCGCCTTGAAGTGGGGGCGTACCGACATTCGCTTTGGCCTGTCCATCGACGTGATTGCCCGCGAGACCGAAGAGGCCGCGCGGGCCGAGGCCAAACGTTTCTTCGACGAAGGCGTGGCCAAGGGCACGGTCAAGGCCCGCGCCGCCCACGCGGGCCTGCGCACCGCACGCAAGCTGAGCTACGAGCACGGCTACAGCGACAAGGACGAGCAGCAGGCCTTCGACGATTTCTTCATCCACCCCAACGTGTGGACCGGCTTCGGCTATATCGGCATCCCGCCAGGCTGCGCGCTGGTCGGCAGCTATGCCAACGTGGTGGCGCGCATCCGCGAGTACCACGGCATCGGCATCGACCTGTTCTTCCTTGCCGGCTACCCGCACCTGGAAGAAGCCTACCGCCTCGGCGAGCACATCTTGCCGCACTTCCGTGGCCAGCGCGCCGCCCTCGCCCGCCCGGCGCCCACCCCCGTGCAACTGCACGCCAGCAACGGGGGCTGACGCCATGGCCTGGGACGGTTACCCATTGAGCCGGCGCGCCTTCATTGGCCATGCCGGCGTACTGGCCGGCGGGTTGCTGGCGGGCTGTGGCCCAAGCGACAGCCCTGGCGACGCGGTCGCCGACCAGCCACGCCATGGCGGGCGCCTGCGTCTTGGCATCATCGATGGCAACCAAAGCGGCAACCTCGACGCCCATAAACCGGTCGGCAGCGGCATCGTCCGCGGCTTTGCCTTGTACAGCAAGCTGTGGGAGTGGGACGAGCAGATGCAGCCGCGTCTGGCCCTGGCCGAGTTCGCCGAGCCCAATGCCGACGCCAGCGGCTGGACGTTGCGGCTCAAGCCTGGGCTGGAGTTTCACCACGGCAAGACCATCGACGCCGACGACCTGATCTTCTCCATCAGGCGCCTGACCGACCCGCAGCTGGCCTCGCCCTATGCGGCGCTGCTGCACTGGGTCGACCGCGACAACCTGGTCAAGCTCGACGATCGCACCGTGCGCCTGGCTTTTCGCGAAGGCCGCAGCTACCTGCCGTTGCCCGAGACGTGGGTCAACTTCGGCGGCATCGTGCCGGTGGACTACCACCCGGTCACCAACCCGGTCGGTGCCGGCCCTTACAAACTCAAAAGTTTCACCCCGGGCCAACGCTCGCTGTTCACCCCGTTTCGACAATTACTACAAGCCCGGCAAACCGTATGCCGATGAACTGGAGATCATCGACTTCAAGGACCAGACCGGCCGCCTGGCGGCCTTGCGCGCCGGGCAGATCGACATGGCCAACGTCATGTCCACCGAGCACCTGCAAGTGCTGCAGGCCGACCCACGCCTGCGCCTGCTGAAGTCGGTGAGCGGCAACTGGTTGTCGTTCGACATGAACACCACCAAAGCGCCCTTCGACGACCCGCGGGTGCGTGAGGCGTTTCGCCTGCTGGCAGACCGAGAGGACTTGGTGCGCCGGGCACTCAATGGCCAGGGCCGGGTGGCCAACGACCTGTACGCCCCTTTCGACCCCACCTTCGACCACAGCCTCGGGCCACGGCCGCATGACCCACAACGGGCGGCGCAATTGCTCAAGGACGCGGGCCACGAAGGCCTGCAGGTGGAACTGGTCACGACCCCAGGGCCTGGGCTTGCCTCGGCCCTGGTGCTGGCCGAACAGGCACGGCGCATCGGCGTGACGATCACGGTGCGCCAAGTCGACCTGGCGACGTTCCAGGGGCCGCAACGCGACGACTGGACGTTGAGCACTGGGGGCAGCATCGGTGCGCCGTTTCTGGCCAGCGCCATTCATACCGACGCGCCGTTCGCCGTGGCCAACAAGACCCACTTCCACGACCCGGCATTCAGCGAGGCCTTCCTCGCTGCAATGGCCCAGCCCGACCTTGAGAAACGCAAAGCCCTGGTGCACCGCGCCCAACGCATCCAGTACGAACGCGGCGGCATGCTGATCTGGGGCTTTGCCGATTTGCTCGACAGTGTCAGCACACGGGTCGGTGGGGCGCAGGCGGAGCAGTCGCTGTTCAGTACCTGGCGGTTCGAGAGCCTGTGGCTCAAGCGCTAAACGCTGGGCCAGCACAATTTTCTGTGGGAGCGGGCTTGCCCCGCGAAGCAGGCACCTCGAGTGGATGGCACGGGCTTTGCCCGTATTCGCGGGGCAAGCCCGCTCCCACAAGGGGCGCATAGCGCCCCCGGCAGTCGCCATAGGCACCCAATAACCGCAGGCGCGGCTGCGCCCTCGCTTTTCCCATTCCCGAACAGAACGAGGCTCAGCCCCATGCTCCGCGTTGCCTTGCTGCACCCGACATTCCAGCCCAGCGCCCTGGCACTGGCCATCCTGGCCGCCAGCGTACCGCTGGCCTACGCCGAGGACACGCAACTGCAAACCGTCACCGTCCAAGCCGAACAGGCCGACGACGACGCACTGCCCACGCGCCCACCGGCCTCGATCTACGGCGGCTTGGAAAGCAAAGTCCTCGACACCCCACGCTCGGTCACCCAGATCAACGCCGAGCAACTGGCCCGCGACCCGATCCAGAGCTCGGACGACCTGGTCAAGTACGCCCCCGGCATCACCCGAGGCGGCGGCCAGAACGCCGGCATCGCCCCGCAAATGCGCGGGCAAAGCTCCGAGGTGTTCCAGGATGGCCAACGCGCCTACGGCGTACGCCACCCCGCCAACTTCAACGCCTACGAAGGCGCCGACATCGTCGCCGGGCCCTCGTCGGTCACCTACGGCTCGGTCAGTGGCAGCGGCGGCTACATCAACTACCTAAGCAAGAAGCCCGACTTCAACCGCTTCCGCACCCGCCTGAGTGGCGAAATCGGCAGCTGGATCCCCGACGGCGAATCACGCGATGCCACGCAATTCAGCATCGACAACACCGGCCCCCTCAGTGACAGCCTGGCCTACCGGGTCAGCATCACCCGCCAGCGACAGGAAACCTTCTACGACAACGTCGACAACAACTTCGACGCGTTCTACGGCGCCCTCGCCTGGCGCAACGACAACCTGCGGGTGGACTGGAACGCCGCCTACGACGACTACTACGACTACAACATCACCCACGGCTGGAACCGCGCCACCCAAGACCTGGTCGACCACGGCAGGTACAACGCCGGGCGCGCCACGCCGATCATCCAGAACGGCAACAGCCTGTGGTCGCCGGTGCTGTCATCGGGTGCCAGCGATGCCCAGGTACTCGGCTGGGTGCAGCGCCAGCGCAACGCGCAGGGCCAGTACCAGGTGGTCGATGGCAGCTTCCAGGGCGCCTCACCCAATACCCAGGCCAGCCCAGGCAGCTTGCGCGGCTGGGTGTACGACCCGTCGCTGGCAGGCAATGGCCAGACCTCGCTGTCATCACAGACCGGCCAGCGCGCGCAGGACCAGAACCGCTCGCGGCGCTTCACCACACAACTGCGCGTCGAGGGCGACCTGACCCCGTCGATCACCCTGGCCAACAGCACTTTCTACCAGCACTCCACCGACACCACCGACGCGGTGGGCGCGTTCCAGGTGCAGGGCAAGGACGACATCTTCGACAACCGCTTCGAGTTCCGCGCCCGTGGCCAATGGCAGCTGGGCGGCCTGACGCTGGTCGACGACAGCAACACCGGGCTGATCTACCGCCGCGAGACCAACGAGTCGATCGCCGCCAACAACAACTTTGGCTCCACCATCAACGCCTACGACCTCACCCTCGACCCGACGTTGAAAAACCCTGGCGACCTGCTCGGCCTGAGTGGGCGCAACCCCGCCGGTGGCAACGGAGCCTGGATCGGCCAGCCCGGCGTGCCACAGTTGTCCAATTACTATGGCTGGCTCAACCTGCCCGCCATATACCCGGCAGGGCACGGTTTGTACGCTGAATCGGTGGCGCCCTACACCGCCGACAGCACCTGGACCACCCAAACCCTGTTCAGCCAGCACAACCTGCGCCTAGGCGAGCGCGTGGGGCTGAACGTGGGGGCCAGCCGTAGTTGGATCGATGCCCGTATCGAAAACCCCTTCGTGCTCGCGGGCGGCAACCCGCGCAAGGACTCGGACAATTACCGGCTGTTCTCAGTACAGGTCAGCCCCTATTTCAAACCCACCGACAACAGCACCCTGTACTACACCTTCGACCGCTCCCTCGCCGTCAACACTGGGTTCTTCACCAATGGTTTGGGCTGGGGCAGTGGCGCCGGGGCCAACCTGCTCAACCCGCTGGCGTTCGAGAGCCTTAGCGTGCTGCACGAAGTGGGGCTGAAGGTCGAGGCCATGCCCGACCAGTTGTTCTTCACCTTGGCCGCCTACAAGCAGGCGCGCGACCAGTCGCCAGACAGCAACAACAACATCGCCCGGTTGATCGTCAAAGGCTGGGAAGCGACCCTGCGCTACCAGGACCCGCACCTGCGCGGCGGCCTCAACCTCAGCCGCATCAGTGCCTACAACGAGTTCACCAGCCAGGCCGGGTTCGCCTCGGCCGGGTTCATCCCCGACAACGGCACCGTGTTCGGCGACAACAACAGCCTCAACCAGCGCCCGTCCGGCAAGTTCGATGCGGTGCAGATCCCTGAGTACAACGCCGGCGGCTATGTCGATTACCGCTTCGATTCCGGGTTCGGCGTGGAGCTCTCTGGTTGGTGGACCAGCAGCTGGTACCTGAACCTGAGCAAGACGGTGAAGGTGCCCGACGAATACAACCTCGACCTTGCCGCGTATTACCGCCAGCCACAGTGGGGCGTGACGCTGCGCATGCTCAACGTCACCGACGAACTGAATTTCGTCAGCGGCCTGGCCGGCTCGACCAATACCTTCCTGCAACCCATGCCTGGGCGCACCTTGCTGGCCCAGGTCGATTACCAGTTCTGACCCTTCCTCAACATAAAAGGCCATCGCCATGTCCATTGAATTCGTCGGCATGATTTTCCCCCGCCAGTGGTCCGAGACCCGCGGCGTGCGCTCGCCCGACTTCGACCTGCCGTTCATCCGCCACCACGCCCGCGCCCATGAGCATGCCGGTTTCGACCGGGTACTGATCGCCAGCGGCCCAGGCAGTGCCGACAGCCTGCAGATTGCCGCCTATGCGGCCGCGCACACCGAGCGCCTCGGCTTCATGATCGCCCACCGCCCTGCCCTGACCGCGCCGACGGTGGCCGCGCGGGCATTCGCCACCCTCGACCACACCACCGGCGGCGGGCGCATTCGCCTGCATGCGATCACCGGCATCACGGCCGAGCCGCAAGAAGGCGACACCCTGCTGGACAAGACCGCGCGTTACCAGCGCGCCGACGAGTACCTGGAGATTGTCCGGCGCACCTGGACTGCCGAAGAGCCCTTCGACTTCGAAGGCCGCTACTTCACCATCAAGGGCGCTTTTTCGCCGGTCAAGCCGCTGCAGCAGCCGCATATCCCGATTTCCTTTGGAGGCTCGTCCGACATCGCTTACCAGATCACCGTCAAACATGCCGACCTGTATGCCCTGTGGGGTGAACCGCTGAGCGGCGTCGCCGAGCAGATCGCCAAGCTCAAGGCTGCGGCGAGTGCCGCTGGCGTGGCGGCGCCACGGGTGAGCTTGTCGGTGCGGCTGATCCTGGGTGCCACCGAGGAGCTGGCCTGGCAGCGCGCGGAGCAGATCCTCGCGCAGATCAAGGCCAACCCGCAGTTTGCGGCGGACAGCCCCTGGCAGAAGCGCATCAAGGGCACCGGTTCCGAACGCCTGCTCGCCGCCGCCGCCCGGGCGGACCGGCATGACCGGGCATTGTGGATGCCGACGGCGACGGCGGTGGGGGCTTATGGCGATACCACCGCGCTGGTGGGCACGCCGGAGACCGTGGCCCAGGCGTTGCTGGATTATGTCGATTTGGGGGTGAGCACCTTCCTCAACCGCGGGTATGACCCGTTGTACGACACGGTGGATTACGGGCGCTGGGTGATTCCGGCGGTGCGCGAGGAAGTGCGGCGGCGGCAGGCGCGATTTGTCGGGTGATACCCCAACCTGTGCGCACCGTTACTGTAGGAGCGGCCTTGTGTCGCGAAAGGGCCGCGAAGCGGCCCCAGCAATCTAGGCGTCGATGCTTAGATCGTGGGGCTGCTGCGCAGCCCTTTCGCGACGCAAGGCCGCTCCTACAGAGATCGCGTCAGCAGAATTCAACCTACTGACAGGCTAGGCGAATGCGCCACCAAGGTCCGGGTATAGGCATCAACCGGCCGCCCAAGCACCTGCTCAGCCGCCCCCTCTTCCACCACCCTGCCCTGGCGCAACACCAACACCCGGTCGGCTATCGCCCGCACCACGCCCAAGTCGTGGGTGACGAACAACACGGTCAGCCCTTCACGCTGCAAACGCCGCAGCAATGCGAGGATCGACGCCTGCACCGACACATCCAGCGCCGAGGTAATCTCGTCGCAAACCAACAGCCGTGGCTCACAGATCAACGCCCGGGCAATCGCCACGCGCTGCCGTTCTCCCCCTGACAGGCTGTGCGGATACAGATCGGCCACACGCGCCGGCAGCGACACCCGCGCCAGTACCGCTTCGACCCGATGACGCGCCTCATCGCCACGTACAGCGAAGAAATGCGCCAAGGGCGCGCTGAGGGTCTGCGCGATCGTCTGCCGAGGGTTCAACGCCCGATAGGGGTTCTGGAACACGTACTGGATCTGGTGACGCAGCCGCGCATCCCGTTGACGCGCGGTGAACGCCAGCGGCTCGCCGCCGTAACGCAGTTGCCCTTGAACGTTCTCGCCCAACCCTGCGATGGCCCTGGCCAGGCTGGTCTTGCCCGAGCCGGACTCGCCCACCAGCGCCAGGCATTCGCCTTGCGCTACCTGCAGTGAAACATCGAACAGCACTTGGCGGTCGTAAGCCACATCCAGCCCCTGCACCTCCAGCAACACCTCTGCACTAGGCACCGCTGCTACCTCGACACCCTGCTCGCCGAGGGGCAGCGGCTCACGGTAGGGCGCCAGGCAAGCGACTTGCTGACCGCCCTCGAACGCCAGCAGCGAAGGCTCGATCACCGCACATTCGGCACGTCGCCTGGCACAACGAGGGGCAAACGCGCAGCCCGCAGGCCGCTGCCCCGGCGCCGGCGCATGGCCGCCAATGGCTTGCAGCGGCTGGCGTCGGGCAATATCAGGAATGGCCGCGAGCAAGGCACGGGTGTAAGGGTGTGCCGGTGCTTTGAACAAGGTTTCGCGCCCCGCCACTTCCACCAGCCGCCCGGCATACATCACCATCACCCGGTCAACCAGGTCGCGCACCACGGCCAGGTCGTGCGTCACGTACAACGCCGCCACACCGTGCCCCCGGCACAGGCGCTTGAGGGTTTCCAGCACATGCGCCTGGGTGGTCACATCGAGCGCCGTGGTCGGCTCGTCGAGCACGATCAGTTTCGGCCGCAGGACAAACGCCAGTGCCAGCATCACCCGCTGTTGCTGCCCCCCGGACAACTGATGAGGAAAACGCCGCAGAAAGGCTGGGTCGTCTGGCAGGCCGACATCCACCAGGGTCTCATTGATGCGTTGCTGCAATGCATGTGCAGTCAGCTTGGGCTGATGCGCCAACACGGTTTCACGCAACAAGGCGCCTATGCGCAGAGCCGGGTTCAGCGCTGTGGCCGGGTCCTGGGCGACGTAGCCCACCAACCCGCCCCGCGCCAGGCGCAAGGCTTCGCCCTCAAGCTCCAACACCGCCTGCCCCGCCACCGCAATGCGCCCGCCGGTAATCCGCGCACCTTGCCGCGCATGGCACAGCAAGGCCGTGGCCAGGGTGGTCTTGCCCGAACCGGACTCGCCCACCAACCCCACGATCTCTCCCGCCGCCAGGCTGAACGAGACATCGGCCAGCACATCGACCTGCCCGGCCAGTTCCACCCGCAGGTCGCTGACTCGCAACACGTCGCTGTCGACTTTCAACGCCGCCGTCATGGTTGCTTCTCCCCAATACGTGCACTGACCCGGCCGATACCTTCCGCCAGAATGTTGGTGCCATAGGCGAACACGGCAATCAGCAGCGCCGGTGCCAATACTGCCCAGGGCTGCACCAGCAGGCCGGCCTGGTTTTCGTTGATCATCAGCCCCCAGTCCGCCGCCGGCGGCGCTACGCCATAACCCAGGAAGCTCAAGCCCGAGAGCATGCCCACCGCCCAGGTCAGCATGTTGCCGAAATGCACCAGCAGCGGCGTCAGGATGTTCGGCAGGATTTCGCTGAACAGGATGCGCCAACGTGAGTAGCCCATCATCTGCGCCGCCTCGACGAACTCCTGGCCCGCCACCGCCACCGCGCTGCCACGCGCCAGGCGCACGACCCCTGGGGTAAACGCGATGGCCACGGTCAACACGATCAGCCACGGCGCACGGCCGAGCATCGAGACGATCAGCAGCACCAGAATCAGGTCCGGAAAAGCCAGCGAGACATCCGCCGCCCAACTGATCGCCTGGTCCAGGCGGCGGCGCGAAAAACCGGCCAACAACCCAAGGCTGCCGCCGACCACCAGCGCAAGGGTGGCCGCCGCCACCGACATCCACAGCACCGACACGCCCCCGCTGAGCAAGCGAGACAACAAGTCGTGGCCAAGAAAATCATGCCCCAGCGGCGCACCGGCAGTCGGCGGCCCATACACCGGCCCGACCATGGCCGTCGGCGCATGCGGCGCAAGCCAGGGGCCCAGCAGCGCCAGCAACATCACCAGCGCGGTAATCACGGCGCCGCGCCGCACCTGCGGGTCGGCCAGCCAGCGGGTCTCAGTCATGGGTTGCCTCCTGGGCAGGTGTACGGCGTGCGCGTCGCCACCACGGGCGAATGCCGCGCCGGTTGCGGCGGATCATCTTGACCCGGCGCGCAGTGCGCAGCTTGGGGGTGAGCAGAACAGTCAGCAGGTCGGCCAGCAGGTTGATCAGCACCACAGCCAGGGTGATGACCAGCACCACGCCCTGGATCATCGGCAGGTCGCGCATTTGGATCGCCGCATTGAGGGCCGTGCCGATGCCCGGGTAGCTGAAGATCACTTCGGCCAACAGCGCGCCGCCGACCAGCGTGCGCAGGGTCAGCGCCACGCCCTGGATGGCCGGGGTCAGGGCGTTGGGCAAGGTATGGCGCCAGACGATGCGCCGCTCCGGTATACCGCGCAAGCGTGCGGCCACCACGTAGTCGGACTCCAGCGCCTCGATCATCGAGGCGCGGACCATGCGTGTCAGGTAAGGCAGCGCCGACAGGCTCAGGGCAACCACCGGCAGCACCAACGATGGCAACTGCCGCCACAAGGGCAATTGCGGGTCGAGGATCGACACCGCCGGCAGCCAGCCCATGCCGGGCATGGAAAACAACAGCACCAGGCCGATGGCCAATAGAAAGCTCGGCGTAGCCTTCAACAGGATCAAGGCCGACAACCCCCAGCGGTCCAGCGGCCGGTCACGGCGCAGCGCCAGGCTCACGCCCAGGGTCAGCGCCAGTGGCACCACCAGCGCCAGCACGCCGGCCAGCAAGGCCAGGGTGTGGCCGAGCCGCCCGAACAGCAGCTGTGCCACCGGCACCTGCGAGTCCAGCGAGAGGCCCAGGTCACCGCGCAATGCCGCCCCCAGCCAACGCAGGTACTGCACCAGGATCGGCTGGTCGAGGCCCAGCTGGCGCTGCAAGGTCACGATGCTGTCCAGTGGCGCATCGGGGCCAAGGATGACCCGCGCCGGGTCCGAGGGCAGCGCCTGGGTGGCGATGAACACCACCAGGCTGATGACCCAGGCGGTCAGCAGGCCGTAGCCGAGACGGCCAATGAACCAAGCCAACCAGGCCGGCGTACGTGGGGAACGGTGAGCGTGATCAGGCATGGTTCAACCAGAGTTCGTCGAAGCGCCAGGAGGCGAAGGTGGTCTGTTCGGGGGCGAGCCCGCCGACCTTGGCGGACGCTGCATCGAGCACGTCCGAGAAGCCCCAGATCAACAGCCCGCCACGTTCGTGTTGGATTACCTGGGCCTCATGTACCAAGGCCTTGCGCCGCTCCAGGTCGGGCTGCGCCAGCGCCTGGCCGTACAGTTCGGTAAACCGTGGGTCGTGAAAATTGCTGCGGTTGTAGATGGCTTGCGGCGCATCGTTGTGCAGCGCCGAGGCGAGGAAACCGCGGGCCGGCGTCGAACCCGGGGACAGCTGCCACTGCTCGCGCTGTGGGCCATTGAACACCGAGCCGTCGACCTGGTTGACCTTGACCTGCACCCCCGCCTTCTGCGCCTGCTGGGCAAACACCAACGCCGCGTTCACCCCTGGGCCTGGTGTGGTGGTCAACTCGACACGCAAGTCGTCCTGCCCGGCCTGGCGCAGCAGTGAACGGGCCTGATCAAGGTCGTACGGGCGCTGGGCGATCGTGTGGTTGTAGGTCGGGTCGTGTGGCGAATACAGGTCGTTGGCGATACGGCCGAAACCATTGAGCCCACGCGCCACCAGCTCTTGCCGGTCGGCGAGCAGCCGGAACGCCTGGCGCACACGTACGTCCTGGAATGGCGCCTTGGCCAGGTTCAGGTTGAAACCGGTGAACGAGGTGCTGGGCGAGGCGTACAAGCGCAGGCGCGGGTCAGCCTTGAGCAAGGCACTGTGCTCGGCCTGCACCCCGCTGGCCACGTCGATCTGCCCTGCGCGCAAAGCCGCCGCACGCGAGACCTGGTCCTTGAATTCGATGATCTCCAGCTCATCCGCATAAGGACGGTTGGGTTTGTAGTAGTTTTCGAAGCGGGTGTAGAGCGAGCGTTGGCCAGGGATGAAGCTTTTGAGCTTGTAGGGCCCGGCGCCGACCGGGTTGGTCAACGGATGATAATCGGTCGGCACGATGCCGCCGAAACTGATCAGCGTTTCATCCAAGGGATAGAAGCTTTGCCCCTGCTTGAAGCGGATCTCGATCGTGCGCGCATCCAGCTTGCGCAGCGCCTGACGGTCGATGGCGCCGACCAGCCCGGCAAACGGCGAGGCCAACTGCGGGTCGGTCAAACGCAGGATCGAGAACAGCATGTCGTCGGCGGTGATGCTTTTGCCATGGTGAAATTCCAGCCCCGGCTTGAGGCGGATGGTCCAGGCGCTGGCATCGGCATTCGGCTCGGCGAACTCGGCCAAGGCCAGCCGTGTGCTGACATCCGGGTTCCATTCCCAGAACTTGGCGTACAGCGCCCAGCCGCGGATGATGCCGCCGCCCACCGGCTTGTGCGCATCGAGGTTGCCCGCCTGGTCTCCGTCGATGATGCCCACGCGCAACCGCCCACCGCGCACCGGCGTGGCGGGTAATGCGATACCGCCAGCCGTGGCAGCGGGCGCGCCACTATCGCAGCCGCTGAGCAGCCCGCCGCCGAGCAGCAGGCCGCCCCCGACGGCCAGGCTGTTGCCGAGAAACACCCGGCGCGAAAACTCACTCATCACCCTCTCCTTACGCCGGTTGGGCCACGGTCGGCTTAGTGCGGGCGCTCAGGCGCGGCACCTCGAACCCGTGGTCCAGGTCGAGCAGCGGGAACAGCAGGTCGGCCACCCGGTGGGCTTCGTCGATCAGCGGGAAGCCCGACAGGATGAACGCCGACGTGCCTTGGGCTTCGTACTCGCGGATGCGCTCGGCCACCTGTTCGGCGCTGCCGACCAGGTAGGTACCCGCAGCCGGGCCAAGGATGTTGAAGCCGAACAGGCTGGGGCCCAGCCAGACGTTGGGGTAGATCTCCAGCTCGCGGGCAGTGGGCAGGCGCCCGGCGCGAATGCTGTCGAGGTTGCGCTGAATGCGCGGGTCGTCGCTAACGTAGGTGTCCAGGGTCTGCCCTGCCGGCAATTGACGCTCGATGGCCGCGCGGGCGGTGGCCAGCGAAGTGCGCTGCAGCAGGCGTTCGGCATGCGCCCAGGCTTCTTCTTCGGTCTCGCGCACGATGACTTGCAGGCGTGTGCCGTAGGTCAGCTCGCGGCCGATTTTTGCTGCCTCGGCGGCCACCCTGCGGAACTTGTCGCCGAGCTTTTGCGGGGTATCGGCAAAGCTCAGGTAGACGTCGAGTAACTGCACCGAATGGGCCACGCCTGGCGCCGATGTGCCCGCGCCCCACAGCGGGATGCCAGGCTTTTGCTTGGGTGGGTGCCAACCGCCCAAGGGGTGGCTGGCAGCCGCAGGTGAGCGTGGCGAGAGCTTGACGTAACGGCCGTCGTAGCCTGCCGTTTCACCCGCGTAAAAGCCCTGGAACGCGCGCCAGTACTCCAGGCTGAAGTCGTAACGTTCATCGTGTGGGTAATGCACGCCCAGCGTGGCCAAGCCGGCGTCGTTGCCGTTGACCACATTGAACAGCAAGCGGCCGCTGGAAAACTGGTCGAAGGTCAGTGCCCACTTGGCCAACACCGCAGGCGACAGCTCGCCTGGGTGTTGCGCGACCAGAAAGCGCAGGCGTGACGTCGCGTCGATCAGGGCGGCTGATACCGCAAGGCTTTCGTTGGGGCTGGAGCCGAGCAGCGAGCCGTAGAAGCCCAGGCGATCGGCGGCGATGGCCAGTTGCTTGAGGTGCTCGAAGTCGATTTTCCAGCGGCCTTCGGGCTCCCAGGGATAGGGGCCGTCGGGGGTGGTGAGGTACCAGAGGATTTTTACTGCCATGGGAGTGGTCCTTGCTTGAAGTGAAATATCGAGCTGTCACTCGTCCCCCTGTAGGAGCAGCCTTGTGCTGCGAAGAGGCCGGCCCGCAGGTACAGTTGCTGCGCCTGGACTGGCCTCTTCGCAGCACAAGGCTGCTCCTACAAAGGAGGGCGTGGTGGGCTTGGAACTGCGAATCAGCTGCGCCGATCGATACCCGGCACCAGCCCCAGCTCGGTAGCGCGCTCGTACAACCCACTCATCTTCCACTGCTGCGTCAGCACCCCTGGCCCGTACGGCCGCGAACCGCCCAGCGCATCGGCCAGCAGCTGAATCTGCGCGCCTTCTTCCAACAGCAGGATGAACTCGGCCGTCGCACGCAGCCCCTGCTTACCCCACACCGTGGAGCCGCCATTGGCTTCGAGAATGGCCAGGTTGAACGGGTTTTCGGCGATCTTGTCGAGGATGAAGTCCACCTCGGCCTGGCGCCGGTCGATGTACACCGGTAGCTCCCGCGCCAGCTGATAGCGCTGCACCGGCACATAGTGGAACGGCAAAGTACGGTGGGTCTGGGCCCAGGCGCCGAGGTACGGGCTGTGCACATGCGAGATCGTGGTGATGTCAGCGTGGGTCTGGAACAGTTTGGTGTAGCGCCCCAGCCCGCCTTTGCCCTTGCCGACGATCACGTTGCCGGAGAAGTCGGTCACGGTCGCCTGCAGCGGTTTGCGGTGGTTCCACGGGCCGCCGTAGTTGACGGACACCAGCAGGTCTTCACCGGGCACACGCTCGATGAAGCCGACAGTGCCATTGGCGGTGATGGTGTTGGTCTCGCGGAATACGGTAAACGCCGCTTCGGCTTCGGCGACCACCTGGTCGATGAAAGCGTGCAGTTCGGCAGTGACGGGGCGTTCGTTGATCAGTACGGTCATGTTCAATCTCCGGAGGCGGATGCAAAGTCAGGCGCGGCGCTGGGCCAGCAGTTCATGGGCAGCCTGCAGGGGCCGTGGGTCGACCCAGTCGGCGATGCTGAAGTCGGCTTCGAGGAAGCCATGCAGGTAGAGAAAGTCCTTTTGCGTGCCCAGAAACGCCAGGCGTTGCTCGAACAGGTCCGGCGCCAAGGTGGTGTGGAACGCGCCGCGATAGGCTTCGGCAACACCTTGGCTGCCGGCGCGGGTCTCGTCCTCGAGGAAGCTGTTGAGCGCATCGCGGTTGCCGGCCGCCCATTCGGCAGCGCGCAGGGTCTGGGCCAGGAAGCGCGCAACCAGCTCGAAGTGGTTGTCGAGCAGGCTCTGGTGCACGGTGATCGGCCTTGGCGTGCCGTTGTTGATGCGGTGGCGCGGGTCGGCTAGCAGGTCGAGATCGACGCCCACCACCAGGCCCAGGCGACGCGCCGCATCGGCAGCGGCCGCGCCCTTGACGTAGACGGCATCGACCTCACCGCGCGCCAGGTAATCCAGGCCCGACCACAGGCGCTGCAGGCCCAGCTGCGGGGTGGCGGCGCTGGCCTGGTCGAGCAGCGCCACTTCCACCAGTTGCACGTCGTCCAAGTGCAGGCCGGCCGAGGCCAGGGCGCCTTTGTAGCCGTGCAGGCTCATGGCCCGGGCGATGCTACCGGGGCGGCTGTCACCCCAGGCCGGCAGTGCCAGGCGCTTACCGCGCAGGTCGGCGGCGTTGCGGATGCCTGAGTCCGGGCGCACCAGGATGGTCTGCCATTCCTCGATCCAGGTCAGGCCGATCAGCCGGCTCGGTGAGCCTGCTGCACGGGCGGCCAAGGCCGGCACGTTGCCGCCTTCGCGAAACAGCCCCGGGAGCTGGTGATCGTAGTGGTGATGGCCGAGCTGACGGGTTTCCTGCAGGGTCGAGACCGGCAGGCCGTCGCGGGCGAATTCTTCGTCCAGCCAGCCCAGCTTGTAGGCGATGCCCGAAGCGGTGGGCACCGGGCAGCGGGTAAACCAGATGCGGTCCAGGGCAGTGGGGTCGTCGGTTTGCGTTGCGGCAGTAGCGAGTGTCATGGGGTGGCTCCTTGGGCGTCGTGAAAGCGCTATTGCAGCGTGCGTGCCAACCGCTGGAGGCCTTGATTTACGGGGACTTGAGTGTCGTTTACAGGCGTTGAGTGCTGGGCACGGAGCAGGATTGCGGGCGGGGTGCTGCCAGATCAGCAGGCGGGCTGTTGCTGGGGCAGCAGGCGCGGCCCGAAGCCAAGCAACACGGGGCCTGGTGAGTCATGGCAAAGAACTTGCTCAAGGCTATGGGACCGCGGTGCAGCCATTCGCGGGCAAGCCCGCTCCCACAGGTCCTTCATTGCCATTGAAACCGGCACTTCACCTGTAGGAGCGGGCTTGCCCGCGAAGCAGGCGCACTGGCCCTTGAAGACCCTTGCGAGACGACCCATGAGCGCCATCGAACCCAGCCCTATCCACCGCCTGACCAGCGAAGACGAAGCCATCGCCGCCGCCCGAGAGGTCGCCGCGCAAATCGCCGTGCTCGCCGCCGACCCCAGCAACAACGGCCAGCTGCCGCGCCGCCAGGCCGACCTGCTGTCCAGCAGCGGTCTCACCGCCATCGCCGTACCAGCCGAATTCGGCGGCCTTGGCGCCTCGGTGCAAACCATCGTCGAAACCGTGCGCCTGATCTCCACCGCCGACGGCGGTGTCGGCCAACTGCTGCAGATCCACAACGTGATGCTGCGCGGCATCTTCACCAGCTACGCCGACGACGTGCGCGACCGCCTGATCGCCGACGTACTGGCCGGCAAGCGTTTCGGCAATGCCTTGGCCGAGGTGGGCGGCAAGAACAAGTTCGCCCTGAAAACCCGGGTCGAGCGCCGCGCCGATGGCAAGCTGGTGCTCAATGGCAGCAAGTTCTACTCCACCGGCTCTTACCTGGCCGACTGGATCTCGCTGACGGCCGCCAGCGAAGACGGCGGCGTCGGTGTGCTGCTGCACCGCGACACCCCTGGGCTGACCCTGGTCGATGACTGGCAGGCCTTCGGCCAGCAGAACTCGGTGAGCGGCACGGTCAACTTCGACGAGATCGTGCTGGACGAGCGTTACCTGTCGCGGCGCACCGGCCCGATGAAGCGCACAGGGCTGACCTTCCCGCAGATTCTTCATGCCGCCATCGACACCGGCATCGCCGCCGGCGCGCTGCAGGCAGGCGTCGACTACCTGCGCGAGCATGCCCGGGCCTGGGTGGAAAGTGGCGTGGACCGCGCCAGTGACGAGCCGCACGTGATTCGCCAGATTGGCGAGTACGCCGTGGCGCTGCGCGGTGCCGAGTCGGTACTGCGCGATGCCGCACGGGTGTTCGACGCGCATGAGCGCGACCCGGAGGACAAAGCCCTGCAGGATGAACTGATTCTCTCGGTGGCCACTGCCCGCGCCCACTCCGATGCGGCGTCACTGAAGATCTCCAGCGACCTGTTTTCTCTGCTCGGGGCCAGTGCCTCGTTGAGCAAGTGGAACCTCGACCGCTTCTGGCGCAACGCCCGGGTGCACACCACCCATGACCCCATTCGCTGGCGGCTGCACAACGTCGGCAACTACTACCTCAATGGCGCCGACCCAGGGGAGTACACCGCCGTGCTCAATGCCAAGGAAACCCAGGGCGCAACGCGCCGTTGAACCTAACCCTGGGGGCCGCTGCGCGGCCCATCGCAGGCAAGCCAGCGCCCACACACCAAGCCACGCCACCGTACCTGTGGGAGCTGGCTTGCCTGCGATGGGCTGCGTAGCAGCCCCAGTACCGAGCCTCTACATGAACCACCCTCTTCTTCGCGCCCTGGCCATCTACCGTGAAATGCCCTGGCGCTTCGCCCTCGTGACCGCCTTGTACATCGCCGGCAACCTTGGCCTGGTCTGGCAGCAATGGCTGATCGGCCACGCGATCGACGATGTCAGCGCTGGCCGCGCCGTGGTGCGCCTGCCCGAGGGCGGCCTGGATGCCGCCGTGGCCTGGCACTGGCTATGGCTGCTGCTGGCCATCGCCCTGGGCCGTGGTGTGCTGCAATACGCCGCCGCGGTGCTGTCGCTGGTGCTTAGCCAGGCGCTGCTGACGCGCCTGCGCGAACGCATCCTCACGCAGGTCCAGCGCCTGCACCTGGGCTACCACTGGCGCCACGGCATGGGTGAACTGGTTACCCGCACCACCCGCGACGCCGACAAGGTGCGCGATGCGCTGATCACCTTCTGGCGACAGATCATCGAAACGCCGTTGGTGGTGATGGCAGCCGTGGGGCTGCTGAGCTGGTATGACCCACTGCTCGGCCTGGTGCCGCTGCTGTTGACCGGGGCCGGGCTGTGGCTGTTCGTCGTGCAGACCGATCGCCTGGTTACGCTCGATCGCGCCGTGGGCGCTGCCTACGACCAGGTCAGCCAGGACTTGGCAGAAGGCATCGGTGGCGTGCGCGTGATCAAAGCGTTCGGCCTGGAGGGCCAGCGCATCGAGCGGTTCGCCCACCAGGTTGGCGTGTTCACCGGCCACGCACGCGCGGCCCTGGCCTATGCCAGCTCACGCATCCCGCTGCCACAGGCGGTGGTGGCGCTGGGGCATGTGTGGATCCTGGTGTACGGCGCCCATCGCGTGGCGGCGGGCGCGCTGGGCATCGGCGAGCTGGTCACTTCGCTGCTGGTGGCCACCACGCTGGTGTTCCGTATCGAAGGCATCGGCCGGGTCATGCAGACCTTCGCCGATGCCCGCGCCAGTGCCGAGCGCATCTGGCAACTGCTGGACGAGCAACCGGCGATCCTTGGCGGCCAGGCGACCCTGCCCCCTGGGCCATTGGGCCTGAAACTGGCCCAGGTGCGCGTCTGCGCCCCCACGGGCGAGCGCGCCATTTTGCAGGACTGCTCGCTGACCCTGCAGCCCGGCGAGGTGGTGGCACTGGTCGGCGCCACGGGCACCGGCAAGAGCCTGCTGGCCAGCCTGCTGCCGCGCCTGGCCGACGTGCAAGGCGGCGCCGTGCTGGTCGGCAGTGACGCCGTGGGCTGGCAGGATGTGCGCGCGCTCGACCTGGCCGACCTGCGCCGACGCGTCCAGGTGTTGCCGCAAGAAAGCTTCCTGTTCTCTGACAGCCTGGCGGCCAACCTGCGCCTGGCGGCAGCCGATGCCAGCGCCGCTGAGTTGCGCGAAGGGCTGCGCCTGGCGGCGGCAGACGATGTACTCGAACGCTTGCCCCATGGCCTCGACACGCCGCTGGGCGACCGTGGCGTGACCCTCTCCGGCGGCCAGCGCCAGCGCCTGTGCCTGGCCCGCGCACTGCTCGGTGCGCCAGACATCCTGTGCCTGGACGACGCCACCAGCGCCCTGGATGCCCTGGGTGAGCGCCAGGTGCTGCACAACATCCGCCGCCTGCGCGGCGACACGGGCCAGGGGCCGACTTTGCTGCTGATCACCAGCCGCCTTTCGACCCTGCTGTTGGCCGACCGGGTACTGATGTTGGAAAACGGCCGCATCAGCGCCAGTGGCACCCATGCCGAGCTGAGCGCGAACAATGCCCACTACCGCGACCTGCTGGGGATCGACCATGAGTAATGCACCCAACAAGGCCCCCAGCGATATCGAGATCGAGCAGCACCTGGCGCGCCAGGCCCTGGACCGTGGCATGTTCCACCGCCTGTTGCCGCTGCTGCGGCCCATTCGCCGGCAGATTCTGGCGGTGATCGGCATCGAACTGCTGCTGGTGTTCACCGTGTTCCTGCGGCCCTGGTTCGTTCGCGAGCTGCTCGACAAGGGGTTGGTGGCCAGCGCTGATCATTGGTTGCTGGACGAACGCCTGGTGCTGTGGCTGGGCCTGGGCCTGGCGGCCAGCTGGCTGGGGCGCTTCCTGCTGGCAGGCGTGTCGCAGTTCATTGCCGGGCGGGCGGCGATCCGCGTGCTCAACGACCTGCGGGTGAAGGTGTTTGCCCACGTGCAGGCGCTGTCGGTGAGCTACTTCGACCAGACCCGCGCCGGGCGCATCATTTCTCGCGTTGACCGCGATGTCGATGCGCTCGAACCGTTGTTGGTGCAAGGCCCGCCAGAGCTGCTCGGCGCCCTGCTGCGCTGCGGCCTGGCGGCGGTGATGCTGTGGCGCATCGAGCCGAGCTTCTTCTACAGCCTGGCCGCCACGGTGCCACTGCTGGCGTTGGCCACCTGGTGCTTCAAACGGGTGTCGCAACGCAACTGGGCCAAGGTCGCCGAACAGCGCAGCCGCTTCACCGCGCACCTGGTCGAGAGCGTCAGCGGCGTGCGCTTGATTCAGCAATGTGGCCAAGAGCAAAAAAACCAGGCGCGCTACCGGCGTATGCTCGAGGACTTCAACCAGGCCCTGATCCGCGGCAGCCTGCGCGCCGGCTGGTTCGCGCCGTTCACGGCACTGTTGAGCACGGCAGGCATGGCCGTATTGCTGCTGGTAGGCGCCCACGGCCTGGCCGAAGGCAAGGTCACTGTCGGCCAGGTGGCCGAGAGCCTGTTCTACGTGTTCCTGTTCCTGGGGCCACTGCAGGAGCTGTCGGACCTGTTCGAGCGCTATGCCACCGGCAGTGCGTCGGCGCAGCGGATCTTCCTGCTGCTCGACACTCGCCCACAGGTACTCGACCCGCCATCACCCCGCCCGCTGGCCAGGGCACGCGGCCAGGTGGACTTCGAACAGGTGGGCTTCGCCTACACCCCAAACGGCCCGCGCCCGGTGATCGATGGCCTCGACCTGCACATCCGCGCCGGTGAAGTGTTGGCCATCGTCGGCCCGTCCGGGCATGGCAAAAGTACCTTGGTGCAGTTGCTGACGCGTTTCTACGAAGTGCAACGCGGCGCCGTGAAACTGGACGGCATCGACCTGCGCGAACTGGCCCAGCGTGACCTGCGGCGCAACGTCGGCGTGGTGCTGCAGGACAACGTGCTGTTCAGCGGCAGCATCCTCGACAACCTGCGCCTGGCAGCACCTGGTGCCGACGATGCACGCCTGGTGGCAGCCGCCCGCGAACTGGGGGCAGACGAAGTGCTCGAGCGCCTGCCGCAGCGCTACCACACCGAAGTCGGGCCCCTGGGCGCGCACCTGAGCCATGGCCAACGGCAACTGGTGTGCCTGGTGCGCGCCTACCTGGCCGACCCGGCGGTACTGGTGCTCGACGAGGCCACCTCGGCGGTGGATGTGCACACCGAGCGGCGTATCCAGCAGGCCTTGCGGCGGCTGTGCCAAGGGCGCACGGCGATCATCATCGCCCACCGCCTGGCGACCATCCGCGATGCCGACCGCATCGCCGTGGTCCGCCATGGGCAGGTGGTGGAGCAAGGGGCGCATGCCGAGCTGATTGACCGGGGTGGGGCTTATGCGGCGTTGTATGAGGCCTACCTGCGCAGTGCCGGGGAGGTTGTGGCCGAGAGGGGCGAGTCGTGCCAGGTGTAAGGCTTGGGAGGTGCGGCGCCTGATAGATCGAGCGCCGCCAGGTGTAAGGTTTGGGAGGTGCAGCGCCTGGGAGATCGAGCGCCGCCCGCGCGGCGCATCGCGAGCAACGCTCGCTCCTACGTTTGTTTTCGGCCAATAACGCCTGTGACAGGCGCGCGCGAACGCCTTGTTTTTTCGACGCGATACCGAGCCATGCGCCAAGGCGGTCGCGCGCGTTTGCCCCAGGAATGATTGGCCCGAAACAAACGTAGGAGCGAGCGTTGCTCGCGATGCGCCGCGCGGGCGGCGCTCGATCTCCCAGGCACCGCAAACCCCAAGCCCTGCCCCCCTCCCCTCAGCCCCCATGCTGCTCTCCCAGCATCCACTGCTTCCCGGTTGCTGCCACAGCAGCACCCCGCCCCTCTCCTGCACCGCAAGCCCCCGCCGCACAAGCCCAACGCCACGCATGGCACAGCCGTTGCACCACCCTCCCCATCCGCACAACCTCCCCTTCAGGAGCCCCCATGACCACCGAATTTTTCTGGCGCCTGCCCTTGGGCACCGATGGCCCGCAGTTGTCCACCGACCGCCACAACCGTGGCAACCCGCAGCACCGCCCCGGCAACATCGCCCCCGGTCGCCTGCCCAACGGCGAAAGCGACGGCTTTACCTACATCGACTACATCGCCCAGGTGGCCAAGGCCGCCGAGCTGGCAGGTTTCGAGGGTGCCTTGCTGCCCACCGGCCCCGAGCCGTGGATCGCTGCCGCAGCGCTGGCCCGCGAAACCCGCCGCATACGCTTTCTGATCGCGTTCCAGGCCACCTGGACCTTGCCCGCCTATGCCGCCCAGCAGGCCGCGATCCTGCAAAACCTCAGCGGCGGCAGGCTGGACTGGAACATCATCACCGGCGGCAACCCGGCCAGCCAGCGGGCCAACGGCGACTTCCTCGAACATGACCTGCGCTACAAGCGCACCGGTGAGTTCCTCGACGTGATCCAGGGCCTGTGGGCGCAGGACAAATTTTCCTACGACGGCGACATCTATCGCCTGGAAAACGGCAGCCTGCCACCCGGCCTGCAACACGAGCGCAAACCGGGCGTGTACTTCTCCGGGTTTTCCGATGCAGCGCTGGACGTGGCGGCGCGCCACGCCGATGTGTACCTCAACTGGGCCGAGCCGATCGACACGCTCAAACCGCACATCGAGCGGGTCAGGGAACTGGCCGACAAACAAGGGCGCACCGTGCGCTTCGGCCTGCGCGTCGACCTGTTCGCCCGTGAGACCGAGGAACAGGCGTGGCGGGAATTGCGCCAGCAGTTCGAGCGCCTGGAAGGCAAGGCCAGCGCCTCGGCCAAGGGCTTCGTGACCGGCTCCGACTCGGTCGGCGGCGCTCGCCAGGCGGCCTATCACCAAGGCTTGCAAGGCTTCGACGAACTGATCCTGGCGCGCAACCTGTGGGCCGGCTTCGCCAAGGCCAAGCCCGGCCCGACCGTGGGCTTGGTGGGCAGCCACCAGAACATCGCCGAGCGCCTGGCCGAATACCGTGATGCGGGTTTCAGCACGTTCATTCTGGCCAGCAACCCGCACCTGGAAGAAGCCTTGCGCATCGGCCAGGAAGTGCTGCCCTTGGTGCAACAGGCTGCCGCCACCCCCCCCTTGAAGGCCAGCGCCTGAACCCGATGGAGCCGGAACATGAGCACACCCCTCGATACCCTTTGGTACACCCGCTGTCCAGTCCCCACCGGCCTGGGCATCGCCGTGCAGCAAGGCTGGCTGCAGGATGACCTGGCCAGCCTTGGCACCCAGGTACAATCCCTGCGCGAAGCCGACCAGCAGGCCGTGCGCGAATCGCATTTCGACCACAGCCTGCTCAACTCGGTCCGCCACGGCGGCAGCATCCCGGCCATCTGGGCCCGCGCGCAAGGCCGCGAAACCCGTGTGATCGGCCTGTCCTGGGCCGATGAAGCGCAGTTGATCCTGACCCGCCCGGACAGCGGCATCCACACGGTCAAGGACCTCAAGGGCCGGCGCTTCGGCCTGCCCGACTGGGCCTCGGCGCAGATCGACTTCACCCGCGCGCAAGCCCTGCGCGGGCTGGAAAACGCCCTTAAACTCGAAGGCCTGCAAGTGGGCGACGTAGCGCTGGTCAACTACCGCTACGACGGCACCTTCAGCGACCGCCCGGTGCGCAATGTGGCGGGTACACCGGTGTCCAGCACGCAAAGCGAAGGCCGCAACCTGGAGCTGGCCGGGCTGTTGCGCGGCGAGGTCGATGCGATCTTTCTCAAGGGCGCGAGCGCCGTGCAACTGGCCCATGCCTTTGCCCTGCACACGGTCATAGACACCGGCAGCCACCCCGACCCGTTGATCCGCAGCAACAACGGCACGCCGCGCACCCTCGCCGTGGACAGCCACCTGTTGGCGCAACACCCGCAGGTGGTGCGCACCCTGCTTTCGTCCGTACTGCGCGCCGAACGCTGGGCCCATCAGCACCCGGACGAAACCCGCCGCTACCTGGCCCGTGAAACCAACAGCAGCGAATACTGGGTCACGGTCGCGTACGGCGCCGATGCCCACCTGCGCCTGAGCACCCGCCTGGATGACCAGGCCATCGACGCCCTGCAGGATTTTGTCGAATTTCTCAAACGCTGGCGCTTCATCCCCAACCGGTTCGAGGTACGTGACTGGATCGCCCGCCAACCCCTGGACCACTTGCTGGCCCCCACTCCCCTGGACAGGAAGCCCGTTACCCCATGACCAAGCCATTGGAAACGCTCTGGTACACCCACAGCCCCGTGCCCACCGGCCTCGGCATTGCCGTGCAATCCGGGCGCCTGGCCGAGGCCTTTGCGCCGTTCGGCACCAACATCCAGTCGTTGCGCGAATCCAGCGAACGGGAAGTGCGCGAAGCCCACTACGACCACCACCTGCAGAACTCAGTGCGCCACGGCGGCAACATCCCGGCAATCTGGGCCTACGCCAGTGGTGTCGAGACCCGCGTGCTGGGGTTGTCGTGGAGCGATGAAGTGCAACTGATCCTGACCACCGAAGAAAGCGGTGTGCGCAGTATCCGCGACCTGAAAAACCGTCGCTTCGGCTTGCCCAAGTGGGCCAATGTGCAGATCGATTTCACCCGCGCCCAGGCCCTGCGCGGGCTGGAAAACGCGCTGAAGCTCGAAGGCTTGAGCGTGGCGGATGTCGAACTGGTCGACTACCCCTACGGCGGTACCTACAGCGACGACGCCAAGCAGCACCTGTATGGCGCCGAAGTGAGCCTGGACACCAGCCGTTTCAGCCGCCGCAACAACGAACTGATCGGCCTGCTGCGCGGCGACATCGATGCGATCTTCCTCAAGGGCGCCCATGCGGTGCACCTGGCCCACGAGTTTGGCCTGCGTGTAGTCGTCGATACCGGCAGCCACCCCGACCCGCTGATCCGCAGCAACAACGGCACACCGCGCACATTGACCGTGGACCGGCATTTGCTGGAAGAGCACTTCGATGCCAGCCGTACACTGGTCGACACGGTGTTGCGCACCGAGCAGTGGGCGTGGGCCAACCCGGAAGAGACCCGGCGCTTTCTTGCCCGTGAGCTGAACACCAGCGAGTACTGGGTGGCGGCGGCTTATGGCGACGATGCCCACCGGCGCTTGCGCACGACCCTGGACAGCCGCTCGATCGATGCGCTGCAGGACTTTACCGAGTTCCTGTTCAGGTGGGGGTTCATACCGCGCCGGTTCGATGTGCGGGAGTGGATCGACTTCAGCGTGCTGGAGCGTGTGATCGGCTCGACTTCGCGGTTGGCTGTGTGACCCTGGGGGCGCTATGCGCCCCCTTCGCGGGACAAGCCCGCTCCCACAGGTTCACCGCAGCTTCCTGGCCTGCGGCGTATCTGTGGGAGCAACTTCAAAAAAATCCTCAAAGACAGTTGCTCCCACAGGTGCGGCGCTAGCCTTGGAGGCTACACAGTTCGGGTGGGAGCCGGCTTGCCGGCGATAGGGCCGCAACGCGGCCCCAACATGCTCAACCAAACGCTGCTGCCCCAGCAGCACCCGCCAAGCACCCCACTGCTGCCCTACCGGCAACGGCCCCCTAAAAAACCAATTAAATTCATATAATTCAACAACTTAAAAACATGGCACAGTCCCTGCTCTAGCTCTCCCCAACAACGCTTTACATACGGGGAGATTCACCATGCACCAGCTCCACCCACTGGCCCGCCAGATCAGCCTCGCGCTGCTGCTGGCCGGCACCGGCGGCCAGGCCGTCGCCGCCAACGAAGACGCCAAGACCGAGCCCGCCCTGGAAACCGTCACCGTCACGGCCCAGCACCGCGAACAGACCCTGCAGGAAGTCCCGGTCGCCGTGTCGGCGATCAAGGGCACCAGCATCACTGCAGACGGCGTGCGCTCGATGGGCGACATCACCACCTTCGTGCCTAACGCCTCGGCCAAGAACCCCGACGGCGATGGCCGGCCGCGCTGGTACATCCGTGGCCTGGGCACCGGTGACACCGGCGCCGCGACGGTCTACCCAGTGGGCATCTACGCCGACGACGTCTACCTCAACGCACCGATCGCCGGCGGCGGCCCGCTGTTCGACCTCGAACGCATCGAGATCCTGCGCGGGCCGCAGGGCACCCTGTATGGCAAGAACACCACGGCGGGCGCGGTCAACGTGATCTCCAAGAAGCCGACCTTCGACACCGACGGCTACGGCACGGTCGGCGTCGGCAGCAAGAACGAACGGATCCTCACCGGTGCCATCGGCGGCGCGCTGGTGGACGAAAAACTGGCCGGCCGGGTGTCGCTGTACTCCGAAGAACGCGATGGCTTCCAGCACAACGACTTCGACGGCAACACCTATGGCGACGTCAACAAAAAAGCCATCCGCCTGCAGTTCCTCGCCCAGCTCAACCCCGACCTGGACGCCTTGCTGAAGCTGCACAGCCGCCAGTTCAAGGGCGATGGCAGCAATGGCGCGCTGCCGGTGGGCCGCTATTACAACGTCGGTTACGAGCGCCCCAATGGCCGCGACATTTCGCTCAACGTCAACGAGGACTACCGCCTCGACCACGACGGCGCGTCGCTGACCTTCAACTGGTACCTGGGCGACTACACCCTGACCTCGATCAGCGCCTACGACTACATCCGCAACCGCTCGACCAGCGACGCCGACTACACCCCGTACGAGGTCAACGGCGCGTCGATCACCGACAACAGCTACCGCCAGTGGTCGCAGGAGCTGCGCCTGGCATCGCCGGAAGACCGCCCGCTGCACTGGCTGGCAGGCGCGCACTACTTCCATGAAGACCTCGACAGCGCGGCCCAGCGCATCGTCACCCCGGGCCCGACACCCAACGGCACCGGTTCGAACCAGGTCGGCACCACCGCGTTCCGCGACCTGGGCTATGACCACCGCACCGACAGCTACGCGCTGTTTGGCAACCTGACCTACGACTTCACCGATGACTTCAGCGTGACGGGTGGCCTGCGCTGGACCCAGGAGAAAAAAGACATCGACCTGGACCTGACCCAGTTGACCCGCGCCACCGCCAACGGCCCGCTGATCCCGCTGGCAGGCGTGGGCACCAACGGCAATCGTCAGGAAGACAAGACTTGGGAAGCCTGGACTTACGACCTGACCCCCGAGTACCGCATCAACGACAACCTGCGGGTGTTCTTCCGCTATGCCCATGGCTTCCGCTCCGGCGGCTTCAACACCGGGCTATCGACCAGCCTTGCACAGCTGACCACGGTAGACCCGGAAGAGCTGGATGCCTACGAGTTGGGCCTGAAATCCGAGTGGTTCGACCGCCGCCTGACGGTTAACGCCAACGTCTTCTACTACGACTACAAGGACATTCAGGTGAACCTGCTGACGGTCAACAACGGCGTGCTCACCACCGCCTTGACCAACGGCGCCAAGGGCACGGTCAAAGGTGCGGAGCTGGAGATCGAAGGCCAGCCGACCGACCGCCTGCACGTGCGTGCGGCGGTGTCGTTCCTCGACACCGAATACACCGACTTCAAAAACACCAACCCCACCACTGGCGCGGTGACCGGCGACTACAGCGGCAACAGCTTCGTGCGCTCGCCGCGCAACGTGGTGTCGCTGGGTGCCGACTACACCTTTCCGTTGCAGGTCGGCGGCAAGCTGGTGGCCGGCGGCGACGTGAGTTTCCGCGACAAGGAATACTTCCTTGCCGACCGCCAGAGCAGCGCTGACGAAACCCTCAGCCAGCCCCACTACACCCTGGCCAACGCCCGCCTGACCTGGTTCAGCCCCGACGACAAGCTGAGCGTGACCGGCTTCGTCAACAACCTCACCGACCGCCGCTACCAGGTGCATGGCCGGCCTAACGGGACTGCCGGGCAGTACGTGATCACCTATGGCGACCCACGCACGGTCGGGCTGAGTGTCACCAGCCGCTTCTGATTTTTTCTGCCTTTGGGGCCGCTGCGCGACCCATCGCGACGCAAGGCCGCTCCTACAGGAGCGCGCGACCGTTGTGTGTAGGAGCGGCCTTGCGTCGCGATGGGCTGCGCAGCAGCCCCAAGGCACTCACGCCTTCTAAAAGGACATCCCACATGCCCCACCACACCCCCTTGGCCAGCGCCATCGCCCTGGCCATCGGCAGCCTTGCCGTGCCCGCATTCGCCGCCGAACCCGCCACCAACCTCGACACCGTGGTCGTGGTCGGCACCCACCGCAGCGACGTCACCGCCCTGCAAAGCGCTGCGCCCGTCGACGTCCTGAGTGGCGAAAAACTGCAGGAAACCGGCGCCAGCGACCTGTCCGCCGCGCTCACGGCCTTGTCACCGTCGTTCAGCTTCCCACAATCGCCGCAAGGCGCCTTTGCCGGCTCCATCGCCCAGGGCGCCTCGCTGCGCGGCCTGGCTTCCGACCAGGTGCTGGTGCTGGTCAACGGCAAGCGCCGCCACACCAGCGCCAACGTTACCCGCCAAGGCCTGGTCAACGCCCGTGGCGCGGCGGCAGTGGACCTCAGCCTGATCCCACTGTCGGCCATCGAGCGGGTAGAAATCCTGCGCGATGGCGCCGCCGCCCAGTACGGTTCGGACGCCATCGCCGGGGTGATCAACATCGTCCTCAAGGAACGCGACGACGGCGGCAACGCCGGCTACCGCTTCGGCGGCTACAAGAAAGGCGATGGCCTGCAACGCAAGCTCAGCGGCTGGAAAGGCTTTGCCCTGCCCAACGACGGCTTCCTTACCCTGGCCTTCGACGCCGGCAGCCAGGACCCGGCCAGCGACACGCGCGACGACAACCGCCTGTTCTACCCCGGCTCGACCAGCATCGACACCCCGCGTGAGCAGAACAACCGCTACCGCAACTGGCGCTGGGGCTCGGGCAACGTCTCGGACCAGTACAACTTCACCGCCAACGCCGAGATGGGCCTGAGCGAGGGCCTGAGCGCTTATGGCTTCGCCACCTACGCGCACAAGAACACCGACGCCGAGAACTTTTTCGACCCGCCCACCACCCTGCGCAGCAACTACGGCAGCGTGGCGCTGGCGCGCTACCCCGACGGCCGCTTGCCAGTCACCCGCTATGGCCTGGAAGACTTCGCCGTCACCAGTGGCCTGCGCCTGGAGAATGAAGCACTGGGCAATTTCGACCTGGCGCTGAACTACGGCAACAACCGCGTCGACTCCACCGACCGCGACGCCATCAACCCCAGCTGGGGCACTGCCAGCCCCTCGACCCTCTACACCGGCCGGCGCGAAGCCGACCAGACCAACCTGACCCTGGACTGGACACGCGACTTCGCCAACGACTGGCTGTTCAAGCCACTGACCGTTTCGGCAGGGCTGGCCTGGCGCCAGGAGAACTTCGACCTGACCGAGGGTGACGCCGCCGGCTGGTCCAACGGGCCGCTGTTCAACACCGTCGACCCGGTTTCTGGCCGGCGTATTCCCGGTTATTACTCGGGCATCACCCAGGTCGATGCGGTGTCGCTCGACCGCCGGGTGATAGGCGCCTACTTAGATGTCGAAGCCCAGCTCACCGAGAAATTCCAGGCCGGCGTGGCGGTGCGTAGCGAGCACTACTCGGACTTTGGCGACACTACCAACGGCAAACTGTCGCTGCGCTATGACTTCACCCCCGAAATCGCCGCCCGGGCCAGCGCCAGCACCGGCTACCGCGCGCCTTCACTGGTGCAGAGCGGGTTGTCCTCGTTCAGCGTGCAGGTGGTGGAGCAACCGCCGGGCAGTGGCAACTGGGTCGAGGTGCAACAGCGCACCCTGCGGGCCGACAGCCCGGAAGCGGCGCTGCTGGGTGGCAAGTCGCTCAAGCCCGAAGAGTCGACCAACTTCTCCGTGGGCCTGGTCTGGCGGCCGCTGCCCAATGCCTCGGTGACGCTGGATGCCTACCGCATCGACATCGACAACCGCATCACCTTGTCCGACCAGTTGCCGTCGTCAGTAGTCACGCCGATTTTTGCCGGCACGCCCTACGCCAATATCCAGAGTGCGGCGTTCTACACCAACATCGCCGACACCCGCACGGATGGCTTCGAGCTGGCCGGCCACTACCAGCTCGAGCTGGGCGGTTGGGGCCGGCTGGACTTCAACGGCGGCTATGCGCGCAACAACACCCGTATCACCGGGCTGGACGACGTGGGCAGCATCCCCGGCAACCAGATCATCGGCCGCAACACCCAAGGCCTGATCGAGGACGGTACGCCCAAGGACAAACTGACCTTGAGCGCCAACTGGCTGTATGACGGCTGGAGCGTCACCGTGGCCCAGCGCCGTTATGGCGAATGGCAGAGCCGCAACGCCGCCAACCCGGCGCTGGACCAGACGTTTGCGGCGCAGTGGGTGACCGACCTGGATGTGTCGTACCGCTTCGACCTGGGCCTGACCTTGTCGGCGGGCGCGATCAACCTGTTCGACAGCCATCCAGACAAGCTCGAAGGCGCGCAGCTGTATGGGGTGCCGAAGTATTCCATCACCAGCCCCGAGGGGGCGCAGGGGGCGTTCTACTACACCAGCGTCAGTTACGATTTCTGATCAGCGACCGCGCTGGCTTCTTCGCGGGCAAGCCCGCTCCCACCCGAACTGTGTAGCCTCCAAAGCTAGCGCCGTACTTGTGGGAGCCGGCTTGCCCGCGAAGAAGCCAGCAGACGTAGTGCTGACGACCTGCTGCTGGAGCAGCAGCCCTGTGCTGCTCCAGCACCACCACATTCTCATCCCCCGTATTTCCGGGCCTTCAGCGCCTGGCACAGCTCTTGCGATAGCCCTTTCTATCGTCTGCTCCCCCAAGGCCCGCCATGCGCTTGCTCTCGCCCCTCTCCTGGTTGATCTCACCTGCAGCCCTGCTCGCACTCTGGGCCGTGCTGGCCAACGCTGGGCTGTTCCCTGCCAACCTGCTGGTGCCACCGCTGGAGGTCTGGCACAGCTTCACCGAACTGCTGGCCACCGGCGAGCTGCAGGAACACCTTTCCGGCAGCCTCTCGCGCCTGGCCCTGGGCTTTGTCGGCGGCGCGCTCGGCGGCCTGGCATTCGGCACGGCGCTGGCCTTGTCAAACACCGTGGAGGCCTACTGCGCACCGCTGTTCCACACGCTTCGCCAAGTGCCCAGCATTGCCCTGATCCCGATGTTCGTGCTGCTGTTTGGCGTCGATGAAACCTTCAAGATCGTCATCGTCGCCAAGACCGCGTTCTTCCCCGTGGCCCTGGCCACCTGTGAAGGGGTGCGCGCGATCCCGCGCAGTCACTTCGAGGTTGCAGCGGTGTACCGCCTGCGCTGGACTACATTGGTCGGCCGTATTGCCCTGCCCGCTGCCGTGCCCGCGATCGTCACCGGCGTGCGCGTGGCGTTGACCCGCGCCTGGGTGGTGCTGGTGGCCTGCGAGCTGCTGGCCGCCGACAGCGGGCTGGGGCAGATGATCGAAATGGGCCGGCAGATGCTGCGTATCGATGTCGTGATGGTCGGGGTGGTGATCACCGGTGTGATCGGCTTCACCCTGGATTTTGCCCTGCGCCGCGTGGAGCGGCGCTTGTCTGGCTGGCAAAGCCACTGAGGAGGCCGTGATGAAACTACACAATACCCGCGGACTGGTGCTGCCGTTGCTGCTGCTCGGCGCCTGGGAATACGCCTCGCGCCAGGACGCCGCCGGCGCCTACGCCTTCGTGCCACTGGCGCAGGTAGGGTCGGCATGGGTCGAACTGCTGGGCAGCGGCGAGCTGCTGATCAACCTGTGGGCAAGCCTGGTGCGCACCTGCACCGGCCTGGCGGTGGGCATTGTCGGTGGCATCGGGCTGGGCGCGCTGATGGCCCTGTCCGCCCCTGCCAACCGCCTGATCGCACCGCTGTTCCATGCCCTGCGGCAGGTGCCGATGCTGGGCTGGATCCCGTTGATCGCCCTGTGGCTGGGCAACGGCGAAAGCGCCAAGCTGCTGATCGTCAGCCTCGCGGCTTTGTACCCCATGGTGCTCAACACCTTCGAAAGCCTGCGCCAGGTCGAGGGCCAGCACCGTGAAGCCGCCCGCGTGCTGATGCTCAGCCGCGCCCAGCAGCTGCGCTTGATCCTGCTGCCTGCCGCCTTGCCGGGCATCTCCGCTGGCGTGCTGCAGGCACTGGCATTCGCCTGGGTGACCTCGGTCGGCAGCGAGCTGTTCCTGTCTTCCGGTGCCGGCCTCGGCAGCCTGATGATGACCGCCGAAGCCGGCGCGCGCATGGAGATCATCGTGGTCTGCGTGCTGTGCATCGGCCTGTGCGGCTACCTGATGTCCTGGCTCTGCACCCTCCTCTCACGCCGCCTGCTGCGCTGGCGCCCGACCCGTTGAAAGGCCCGACCATGAACGCCATCGCCCATGCTCTACCCACCACCGCCACCCACGGCGCACTGACCCTTCGTGGCCTGAGCAAGACCTACGCCCTCAAGGGCAAGCCGATGCAAGTGCTCAAGGACATCGAGCTGAACATCCAACCTGGCGAATTCGTCAGCATTGTCGGCGCCAGCGGCTGTGGCAAGTCCACGCTGCTGCGGCTGATCGTCGGCCTCGACCAGGACTATCAAGGGCAGATCCTGCTCGACCAGCAACCCGTGCGCGGGCCAGGCCTGGAACGCGGCATCGTGTTCCAGGACCACCGCCTGTTCCCATGGATGACCTTGCAGCAGAACATCGCCCTGGCCCTGAAAAACCACACCATGCCAGCCACGCACAAGGACCGCCTGGTGGCTGAGCACATCGAGCTGGTGGGCCTGAGCGGTTACGAGCACGCCTACCCGCACCAGCTCTCCGGCGGCATGGCCCAGCGCGCGGCCATTGCCCGGGCGCTGGTGAACAAACCCAAGGTGCTGCTGCTCGACGAGCCGCTCGGCGCCCTCGATGCCCTGACCCGGGTGAGGCTGCAGCAAGAGCTGCAGCGCATCTGGGTGCAGGAGCGGTGCACCGTGATCATGGTCACCCATGACATCGAGGAGGCGCTGTACCTGGGTGACCGGGTGATCGTGATGGATGCCCACCCTGGCAGAATCCGCGAGGACCTGCACATCGACCTGCCGCACCCGCGTGAGCGCGACAGTGCGGTGCTGCACGCTTACAAACAGCGGTTGCTGGGCGAGCTGGTGGGGCATTGAGCTGCGCCTGTGCTAATGTCGGTCGACTTGCTTGCCCATCAACATGGAGCCCCCTACATGGACGTAAGTTGCACATCGATCGAGGACGTTCGCTCGCGCATCGACCACATCGACCAGAACCTGGTCGCGCTGCTCGCCCAACGCGGCCAACTGGTCGCCCAGGCAGCCACCTTCAAGAAGACCACCGACGATGTGCGCGCACCGGCGCGGGTCGAGCAGGTGATTGCCAAGGTGCGTGCAATTGCCAGCGATACCGGGGCGTCGCCCGACGTGGTGGAACGGGTGTACCGGGCGATGATTGCGGCCTTTATCGATGAAGAGCTGAAACTGCATGCCGCATTGAGCCGTGAGTGAACCTGGACGGGTTCAACACTGCCCTACGCGAACCTGGTAGGAGCAGCCTTGTGCTGCGAAGAGGCCGGTGACAGCAGCAAAAATACGCTGTGCTGTCACCGGCCTCTTCGCAGCACAAGGCTGCTCCTACACGAGAATGCGTCGACTCTGGGACGACGAACGCTCAGCCACTCACCCCGCCAGAATGAAGTCTGCCGCCGTCACCGTCGTGGCGTCGGCCACCCCCACCAGGCGGATCGAGTCGGCAGCGCCGATGCTGACCAGCGTATCAGCGCCGACATCGGCGATGGTGACACTGGCAGCGAAGGTGGCAGCCGTGATGTTGAGCGCGGTGATGTCCAGCCGGTCCTGGCCGCCCGACGCGATGGCATCGAAGTTGATGATCAGGTCGTTGCCAAAGCCTGCAGCGAACTGGAAGACATCATTGCCGTCAGTGGCAATCATCGTGTCGTTGCCCGCCCCACCTGTGACCGTATCGTTGCCAGCGGCACCGTTGATGAAGTCGTTGCCGGCACCGCCCAGCAAGGTGTCGTTGCCGACGTCACCAAACAGCGTGTCGTTGCCATCGCCACCCTGCAGCAAATCGACGCCGACGCCACCGTCCAGGGTGTCGTTGCCCAGGCCGCCCAGCAGCGTGTCGTTGCCAGCGCCCCCCAGCAGTGAGTCATTGCCATCACCGCCATCGAGGCTGTCATCGCCACCGCCGCCGTTCAAGGTATCGATGCCCAGCCCACCAAACAGCTGGTCGTTGCCGGCATCACCGTTGAGCGTGTCGTTGCCCGCGTTGCCATTGAGGATGTCGTTGCCGCCGTCACCATTGAGCGTGTCATTACCTGCCCCGCCGTTGATGAGGTTGGCCAGCCCATTGCCCGTGGCAGTGAAGTTGCCCACCCCGGTAAAGGTCAGGTTCTCGACGTTGCCGGCCAGGGTGTAGGTACCCAGCGAGGTCTGCACGGTGTCGGTACCGGCACCCGACGCTTCGACCACCACATCGTTGGCATTGTCGACCACGTAGGTGTCATTGCCGACGCCACCCACAAGGCGGTCAGCCCCCGCACCGCCATTGAGCACATCGTTGGCTGCCCCCCCAGTGAGGGTGTTGGCCAAAGCGTTGCCGGTGCCGGTGAAGCTGCTGCTGCCGGTGTAGGTCAGGTTCTCGACATTCGCCGTCAGCGTGTAGCTTGCCAGGCTGGTCTGCACCAGGTCGGTCCCGCCGTTCAGCGCCTCGGTCACCGTGTCACCGGCGTTGTCGACCACGAACGTGTCGTTGCCGGCACCACCGTTCATGGCGTCCGCGCCAAGCCCGCCGTTGAGGGTGTCGTTGCCATCGTCGCCGTTGAGGATGTCGGGGTCGTCACCGCCGTTGAGCACGTCGTTACCCAGGCCGCCGAACAGCTGGTCCGCGCCGCCCAATCCGTTGAGGGTATCGTTACCGCCCAGGCCCGAGATCACGTCGTTACCCGCCGAACCGGTCAGGGTGTTGGCCGCGTTGGTACCGACCAGGGTCACACCGGGCGGCACCACCACGGGCGCGGTTGCTGCCGACGTCAGCGTCTCCAGCGTGCCGAAGCCGTCGGTGTAGCGCACGATCACCCGCAGTTGCTGGTTACCCTGGGCAAAGCCCGGGGTGAAGGTGGCCGCCGTTGCGCCGACGATGTTGCTGAAGCTGCTGCCGCTGCCTTGCTGCCACTGGAAGCTGAACGCACCCAGCCCGTCAAGGTCGGCAATGCCAGCGGTAAGCGCGGTCAGCACCTGGCCGCGGTCGGGTGTGGTGTCGCTGATCAGCACCGCGCCTGTCGGTGCATCGTTGACGTTGGCCACCGGGTCGAGGATGTCGGAAGCAACACTTTCGTGCACGCCGAAGTCATCCACGTAGCTGACCACCACCCGCATGTTCTGCCCCACCTGCGCCTGGGTCAGGACGAAGGTGCTGTTGATGGCACCGGCAATGTTGACCCAGCCAACGCCCCGGTTCGACTGCCACTGGAAGGTGAACTGCGGGTTGCTCAGGCCGTCGGCATCGACAATGGTGGCCGGGTTGGCCGTCAGCGTCTGGTTCTGTATCAGCAAGCCGGTCACGGCCGGCCCGGCGCTCGGCGCGCTGTTGGGCGCCGAGTCGACGATTTCCAGGGTGCCCTTGGCATCCTGATACACCGCCCGCACCCGAATGCTCAGCCCCGCCACATCGTCGGTCACCCGGTAGGTGCTGCCGATGGCCCGCGACACTTCGCCGGCCGCGACGAAGGTGATGTCCTCATACACCCCCGAACCCGGCAATTGCTCGACCTGCCAGTAGTAAGCCACTGGGCCGTTGACCGCGCCGGTCGGGTTGCTTGCACTGGCGTTGTCCGCATCATGCACGGCCAGGTCAGTGACCCGCAGCAGCTGGCCAGCCACCGGTGTGTCATCGCGTACGCCGGTGGCATCGTCGAGGATCACCAGGTGGCCCGACGGGCCTGCGTTGGCGGCCGTGCCGACACCGGAGGCGATGGCCCGGTCGGAGAACTGCAGCCGCTCGATGCCGGTCAGCCGATCGACCCCGTCACGCCCCGCTACCAGGTCGGTGACAATCACGGTATTGCCATCGACCACGACGTTGTAGTCCGTCGCCACGCCTGAGAACAGCGCGGTGTCGAAGTTGTCAGTGCCTTTCAGGATCTCCCGCACGATCACCAGTTGCCCGGGGTTGTAGGTGCCGTTGAGCATGAACGGCACCATCGGCTCCATGCTGTCGAACGAGGCGATTTCCGGGCCGGTGCCATCGCTGTTGGCGCGTACGCTGATGCGCACGTTGAGCCACTTGTCACCGTCGAGGATATCGTCACCGCCGCGGCCTTCGATCAGGTCGCTGCCGCTGCCGCCGAGGATGATGTTGCCGCCGTCGTAGAACGTCGCGCCAGCGGCCAGCAGATCGGCCAGGCCGTTGATCAGGCTGATGTTGGTCAGCACGCTGCCATTGGCACCGGCGGTGGGCAGCGAGGCGGCATCTTCGTTGTCGCCGCGCAGGAAGTCACCGTGCGCCGAGCCTGACAGGCCCTCCATGATGTCGAAACGCACCAGCGCCGACGCCCCCGAACCCGGTACCGGCGGCACATCGAAGAAGCGGTCGCTGTAGTCGATGGTCACGCCTTGGGCGAGCCCCTTGAAGGTCGCCCAGTCGTAGCCCGAGCCGCCGATATAGCGGTCACCGAAGCCGAGGCTGCCGACCATGATGTCGTCGCCCCCTTCGCCGTTGAACTTGTCGTTCTCGTTACCACCGACAAACACATCGTTGCCGATGATCGGGTCGTTGCCGAGCGGGTCGAAGTTGTCGCCAGGGGCACCGTCCGAGGTGCCCTTCTCGATCCAGTCGTCCCCTTCGTTGCCCATGTCCTGTTCGTTGGCCTTGCTGCCCAGGATGTAGTCATTGCCCTGGCCGCCGATGGCCTCGGAAGCGTCTTCACCGGTGACGATGAAGTCGTTGCCGAAACCGCCAATGATCAGGTTGATGCCATTACCGCCGTGCAGCACGTCGTTGCCGTCGCCGCCCTGGATATTGTCGTCACCGCCCATGTCGCTGATGATGTCGTCGCCGGCACCGCCGCGCAGTTGGTCGTTGCCGTTGCCGCCTTCGATGCGGTCATTGCCGGCATCGCCCCAGACCGTGTCGTCCCCCCCGCCGGAGACGAGCACATCGGCGCCGTTGGTGCCACCCAGCACAATGTGCTCGTCACCGGCATAGCGGATGTAGTTGCTGTCCGGCCCTGCGGTCAGCGGGCTGTCGCGGAACACCACCTGCTGGCCGTTCTCGCCCAGCGGGTCGGCATTGCCCAGGCCATCGTTGTACTGCTTGCTGCGGTCCACTTCGAGGTAGAACGCCGGGTCCGAGAACACCAGGCCTGGCAAGTGGGTGGCCGAGGTGTTGGCCATGATCAGCTTGGCGAACGAGTTGCTTTCCAGTTCCGCGTTCATCGACAGGCCAGCGGTGCGCTCCAGGTAGTAGAAGCGGTCGCCGTCCTGGAGTTTTTCCAGCTGGTTCTCGAACACGAAGTTGAACGTTGAACCGAGCATGCCGCCGAACGGAGTTTTCGCTTCGGCCAGGCCGCCGATCCACAGGTCGATGGCATCGACACCGGTCACCGTGACGCCCTTCAGGTCATCGGCCGTGCCCAGCACGCCGTCCTTGCCGGGCCGTGTCACGTTGGCCCAAGCCCCGGTGCCGTTGAGGAAGTCGAGCCGATCAAGCGGCGAACCATCGCCGCCGAACACCAGCGCCATCGCCGCCGCACGCTTGTCCACCAGGGTGGTTGCCCCGGTGATGGTGCTGTGCGTGCCATAGGCGGCGATGAAGTTGATCAACGACTCCGGATGCTTGAGGTGTTGCACCAGGTCGACCCAACTGGTGTACGGCTTGAGTTGGGTATCGCCGGTTTGCCCATAGATGTCGCGGCGTACGGCGTTGAGCGAAGGGATACCGACATCGCGGCCACGGGCGATGTTGATCGCCGGCAGGTCGAGCGGCAGCCCAAGCAGGTTGTTGCGCAGCGCCTCGGTGACGAACTCGTCAATTTCGTTACCGGCCTGGCGGGTAACCCCGCGCACGATGGCACTGGTCGCATCCTCGGGGGTGACGCCACTGGCGGCGTACGCCAGCGGGTTGAGGAATGCGGCGATCAGGCCCAACTGTTGGTCGGGGTCGGCGCTGGAGGGGTCTTTGACCACGTTGAAGTCGATGTCGAAACGGTCGACGGTCTCGGTCAGCATCGAGTGGCCGAAGCGGTACACGGTGTGCGCGAACTCGGCGACGATCGAGGCGTCGAGGTCGACGTCGTACACCTGGGTCGGGGCGAAGAACAGGTCGACACGCGGTTGGATGGTGCGGGCGAACTCCTCGAACACCAAGTGTTGGTACTGCATCTCGGTACCGAACTTGGCTGCCTGGAACAACCGCTCGCCATTCCACACCAGTGCATCGATCTCGGCCTGGCTGGCCGGCAGTGCGTTGACCGGGTTGAGCAGCCACTCGTTGAGGAAGGCCACGTCGCCCGAGTCGAGCACGGTGTCCTTGGTCTGCGCCACCAGCCGGTTGTGCTCGGCGTGGAAGATTGCGTGCACGGCGGTCAGGCCGATGTTTTCGTTAACCCGGCCGTCGCCCGCGATGTAGTGCGCATCCAGCAACTCGTTGTCGTAGGCCAGGTTGGCGCCGGTCTGCGGGTTGACCGGGACGGCGTTGCCGACCTGGGTACCGGCATCGGGTGCCAACACACCGCCGTTGAACACTGGCACGGCATTGTGGGCGATGTCGGCGAGGAACTCGTGCCCCGTGCGCACGGCGTTGGTCAGGTCGATCGGCGCCAACGGGTTGCCTTCGACCAGCACGTCGTCCGCCGTGCCGCCCAGGCCATCGGCGCCCTTCATGACCACCATCGGGTAGCCATTGGGCCCTTTGATGAAGTTGCCATAGGCATCGGTCGCCAGCAGCGGAACGTTGTTGACGTCGGCATCGGTGAGGTGAATGCCGAGCAGGTCATTGGCCTGCGCCTTGACCACTTTCCAGGTCGCCATGCCGCCGATTTCGCTGTCGTCGGCACTGCCGAACTTGCCATCGGCGCCCAGGTCGCGGTTGGTGATCAACCGGCCCGTGGCGACGGGGCCATGGTCCGTCATCTGATAGCCGCGCAGGAACACCTGGTGCGACGGGTGCGAGCTGTAGGTCTGGTTCTGGTCCACGAATGGCGTGGTGGTGTTGCTGTGCTCATGGATATCGTCGGCGTTGCCGAGAATGCCATCCGGCCCTGGCTGGTTGGTGGCACGGGTCAGCACCATGAAGTTGGTGTTGCCACCCGGCACATACAGCGGGTCATCCGGTTGCAGCGGAATGTACACGGTACCCGAACCGCCCTTGGTGACCAGGTCCAGGCCATGGTCGAAGAACTGGCCAAAGAAGGTCATCCAGGCGTTGAACGGCGCAGACAGCCCGGCATCCGCCGTGGTGTTCTCGAACAGGTACACGTCGTGGTCGTCATTGGTGCCGAACTGCCCGTCCAGGCCGGGGCTGGCGACGACCCGCACGCCATCCTTGAGCACATCGTCGTTACCCGGCGTGCCGAAGTTGAGCACGCCGTCGGCACCAGGGTCATAGGCCGTGGCATAGGCGGCCGGGTTGTTCGAGGTCTGGTCGACGATCAGGTTGCTGATGGTGCGCGGCTGCGAGTCGAACACTGCGCCGCTGGTTTGCTGGTAGGACGACCCTGGAATGGCCGGCGAGCCTGGGCCGAAGAAGCCGGCAGGCGCGCCTTCAGCGGGGTTGAACACCGGGTCGGTGAGGCGTGGGAAGACATTATCGGCCGCCCCGAACTGGGTGTTGTTGATGCCGTTGAGGTTCATCAGGTTGTTGTTCGAACCGTCGACTGCTCGCAGCCCCAGAGGTGCACGAATGTTGGGTATCAGCGAGAGGATGTCCTGCCCGGCGGCATCAGCCTCGGCGATCTTGATTTGCGCGAGGATGAAGTTGAGGTCGGAACGGACCATGTGCAGGCCTGCGCCACCTTCGCTGGCATCAACCACCGGCGTCGGCGCGGTCGGCACCACGGGGGCGCCCGCCTCGACCACGGCCGTGGGTTGCGAGAACAGCACTTCAGTGGTGCCGTGCGCATCCTGGTAGATCGCCTTCACCCGCAGTGACAGCCCGGCAAGGTCTGGCGAGACCTTGAACGCCGTGCCATCGGCACTCTGGAACGCCAGGTCGCCGGCCGGCAGCAGGATGATGTCCTCAAACACACCGCTGCCCGGGTCCGCTTCGAACTGCCAGTAGTAGGACACCGAGGTGTTGTTGAGTAGCCCTTGCGGATTGGCCAGCGACACATTGTCGCCATCGCGCACCCCGGCCATGCTAACGGTCAGCATGTCGCCCACGGTGATCGCGCCAGCGTTGTTGTCGGTGACAGTCGGGCTGCCGGTTGGCTGCGCATTCACGCCGGTCACCAGCACGCGCTGGCCATCGGCAAATTGCAGGCGCTCGATATGCAGCAGGGTGTCGACGCCGTCACGGCCGGCAACGGTATCCGTCACCGTCCACACATCGTCCGACACATCAGCCGTGCCACGGTTGTTCTGGGTAACCACGTAGTCGGCCTGAACACCGGAGAACACAGCGGTATCGAACGCCGCTCCGCCCGTCGAAGTACCCGGCAGGATTTCCCGCACCGCCTTGAGCTGGCCTGGGTTATAGGTGCGGTCAAGCATGAACGGGATCATGTCGACCATGCTGTCGAAGCTGGCGATTTCCGGCCCGGTATGGTTGACGTCGCCGGCGGCATACACCGCGATGCGCACGTTGATCCACTTGTCGCCGTCGATCAGGTCATCGCCACCGCGGCCCTCGATCAGGTCGCTGCCATTGCCACCGAGGATGATGTTGCCGGTGGCAAAGCCGGTGGTGGGCAAACCAGCGTCAGCCAGGAACTGCTGCAGCCCGTGGATCAGCGCCACATTGGTCAGCGCACTGCCAGTGGCACCGCCGTGGTTGAGGATGGTGACTGCATCGACGTCGTCACCCTTGAGCACATCGCCAAACTTGGAACCAGACAACCCTTCGACTTCGGCAAAGCGGTCGAGGATCGAGGCCGGCGAGGCGCCGACCGGGTTGAACACGCCGGCGTTCTGGTTCGGCGCGTTGCCATGGGGCTGCGCCAGCGCGGCCAGGCTCAGGTCGACAGTGACGCCGACCTGGTCATTCTTGTAGGTGACCCAATCGAAACCGGACATGCCGTCCATCTTGTCCTGGGCATCGCTGCCGACAAAGATGTCATCGCCACCTTCGCCGATCATCTCGTCGAAGCCACCACCGCCGACGAAGATGTCGTTGCCGATCACTTCGTCACCCAGCAGCGGCGCGAAGTTGTCGCCGGGCGCACCGTCCTGGGTACCCTTCTCGATCCAGTCATCGCCTTCGTTGCCGGTAGGCGGCAGGTTGGTCTTGGCGCCGAGGATGAAGTCGTCGCCCTGGCCGCCGAACGTGGTGCTGATGTCTTCGGTGGTGATGATGAAGTCTTGGCCATCGCCGCCCAGGATCAGGTTGCCGGCAACGCCCATGCTGCCGGCGACGATTACATCGTTGCCGGCGTTGCCTTCCAGGCGGTTGTCGCCGAACGAATCGGTGATGATGTCATCGCCCGCGCCACCCAGCACTGCATCATTGCCGGCGCCCCCTTCGAGGCGGTCATCGCCGCCGTCGCCGTAGAGCGTGTCGTCACCCTCGCTGGAGATGATGATGTCATTGCCCGCAGTGCCCCCCAGAACCACATGGTCCAGGCCGGTGTAATGCAGGTAGTTGCTGTCGGGGCCCACGGTATCCGGGTTGTCGCGGATCACCAGCGGGACGATTTCCTGGCCGTAGATCATGATGCCGCCGGTAGGGTCGGCCTTGCCGTCGGCACCCAGCCCGGTGAACTGGTTGGCCTGGTTCACTTCGAGGGTGAACGTCGGCGTCAGGAACACCGTGTTGGACAGGTGGGTGACGTCGGAGTTGAGCATGATCAGCTTGGCGAAGGAGTTGTTTTCAAGCTCCGTGCCGAAGTTCAGGCCCGCTGTACGCGACAAGTAGTAGAAGCGGTCGCCGTTCTGCAGCGCCTCCAGCTGGGTTTCGAAGACGAAGTTGAAGCTCGAGCCCAGCATGCCACCGAACGGCATCTTCTGCTCGGCCAGGCCACCGACCCAGAAGTCGATGGTGTCGACGCCGGTGATGGTCACCCCGCTCACGTCGTCCGCAGTGCCCAGCACGCCGTCTTTGCCGGCCCGGGTCACGTTGGCCCAGGCGCCGGTGCCGTTGAGGAAGTCCAGGCGGTCGAGCGGCGCGCCATCGCCCCCGAACACCAAGGCCATGGCGGCGGCACGTTTGTCGGCCAGCGTGGTCGCCCCGGTGATCGTCGCATGGGTGCCGTAGGCGGCGATGAAGTTGACCAGCGATGCCGGGTGCTTGAGGTGGTCGGCAAAGTCGACCCAACTGAGGTAGGCCTTGAGCTGGCTGTCGCCGGTCGCGGCATAGAACTCACGGCGCGCCTCGTTCAGCGAGGGGATACCGGTGTCGCGCCCACGGGCAAGGTTCAGCGCCGGCAGGTCGAGCGGCAGGCCCAGCAGGTTGTTGCGCAGGGCTTCGGTAACGAACTCATCGATCTCGTTGCCGACCTGGCGCGTCACGCCGCGAATGATTGCCCCTGCCGCTTCATCGGCCGTCGCCCCGCTGCCAGCGAATGCCAGCGGGTTGAGGAAGGCAGCGATCAGGCCAAGCTGCTGGTCGGGGTTGTTGGGGTCGGTAAGAACGGGGTTGAACTCGGGGTCGAAGCGATCGACGGTCTCGGTCAGCATCGAGTGGCCGAAGCGGTACACCACGTGGGCGAACTCGGCGAGGATGGCCGGGTTGATCGAGGTGTCATAACCGTTGGGCGCCAGAAACTCGTCGATCTGCGGCTGGATGGTGCGGGCGAACTCCTCGAACACCAGGTGCTGGTACTGCATCTCGGTGCCGAACTTGGCGGCCTGGAACAGGCGTTCGCCATCCCACACCAGCGCGGCGATCGCGGCAGGTGTGGTCGGCAGCGCGGCAACGTCATCCACCAGCCATTCGTTAAGGAAGGCCAGGTCGCCTGCGGCGAGGATGGTGTCCTTGGATTGCTGGACCAAGCGGTTGTGCTCGGAGTGGAACACGTGGTGCACGGCGGTCAGGCCGATGTTCTCGTTCACCCGGCCGTCGCCGGCGATGTAGTGGGCGTCGAGCAGTTCGTTGTCGTAGGTCAGGTTGTTGCCACCTGGGCCCACCAGCTGCGCGTTGCCCACCGCGGTGTCGCCGTCGGCCTGCAGCACGCCGCCGACCACCACGGGCGCGGCGTTGTGGGCGATATCGTCGAGGAAGCCGTGCCCGGTGCTGACAGCATTGGCCAAGCTGATCGGCGCGGCGCGATTGCCCTCGACCAGTTGGGTCACGTCATCGGCCGTGCCGGCAACCCCATCGGCGCCATTGCTGACGCGCATTACCACCTGCGGCATGCCATTGGGCCCGCGCAGGAAGTTGCCATAGGCATCGGTCGCCAGCAGCGGCACGCTGTGCACGTCGGCATCGGTCAGGTTGATACCGAGCAGGTCGCGGGCCTGGGCCTTGACCACGGCCCAGGTGGCCATGCCGCCATTTTCGCCATTGCCATCGTCGGCCGTGCCGAACTTGCCGTCGGCGCCGAGATCGCGGTTGGTGATCAGCCGCCCGGTGGCGATCGGGTCGCCCGCGGCGTTGAGCATGTACTCGCGCAGGAACACCTGGTGCGAGGGGTGCGAGCTGTAGGTCTGGCTCTGGTCCACGAACGGCGAGGTGGTGTTGGGCTGGCCATCGTCGGCCGTGCCCAGCACACCGTCCGCGCCGGCCGTGCGCACGGCACGTGGCAGCACCATGAAGTTGGTCGGGCTGTTGGGCACGTACAACGGGTCGTCCGGCTGCAACGGGATGAACACGATGTCGGTAGTGCTCTTGGTCACCAAGTCCAGGCCGTGATCGAAGAACTGGCCGAAGAAGGTCATCCAGGCGTTGAAACCGGCCGTCAGGCCCGCGTCTGCAGACTGGTTGGGGATGAAGAACACAGGCTTGTCGTCAGCCGTGCCGAACACCCCATCGAGGCCAGGGCTCATCACCGGCGCCGCGCCGCCATTGGCTTCGACGGCGGCGGGGTTGTTCGGCGTCTGGTCGACGATCAGGTTGCTGATGGTGCGCGGCTGCCCGTCGACCACCGTGCCGGTGCCGGCATAGGCCGCGCGGTACGACGCATCAAGCAAACGCAGGAAGGAATTGTCGGCGGCACCGAACTCACTTTGCCCGGCCACCAGGTTGTTGTAGCTGCCGTCCACGGTGCGCAAGCCAAACGGCACCTGGCTGTTGGGCAGCAGATCGATGAGATTGGCGCCCTTGGCGTGGGCTTCGGCGATGAAGATCTGCTTGAGGATGAACTCCAGGTCCGACTTGCTGAAATTGGCCATTTAGATTGCCCTCGATCTATCGGGAGAAAGACACAGGGCAACAGGGTCCATCCCGCGCCCAGTCAGTACTGACGTGCGCAGTTCGTGGTTCGGTTTTCCGGAATCGGTGGTGCGATGACATCTGGTCAAGCGCGGCCCGTTGGAGCGGCCCGAATAATCAAGACTAAAGTCGTAGGTTCAAACCTTGTCAATAAGCCGTCGAAAAAATGACTCTCGATGATAATGCGTTGCAACTCGCTGTTTTTACGTGACTTATAAAAAGTTCAAAGAATTTATAGAGCGAAATGATATTACAAGATGTTTCGTTGCAACCTACGCTCGTGCTTGTGGGGCACCGCAGCGTTTTCGGATGATTCGCCTACAGAGCGACCCGCCTGCGTGCCGTCCAGAAGCCACATCTAGAGCAGTCCAGAGCGCCGCAACGGCCTCCGGTTTGGTACAGAGGGAGGCCCCAGATGCACAAGCAGCCGCGCACCCGTTCCGAGCTGGCCGAGGCGCTCTTTCGCCTGCGCCGCAGCTTCTACTCACTGGCAGGCTTCAGTGGCGTGATAAACGTCATGATGTTGACGCCAGCTGTCTATATGCTCCAGGTCTACGACCGCGCCCTGGTCAGCCGTAACGTCACCACATTGACGATGCTCACCGTGCTGGTGGTCGGGCTGTTCCTGCTGATGTCCGCCTTGGAAATGATCCGAACCCGCGTGTTGATCCGGGTCGGCAACTGCCTGGACATGGACCTCAACCGGCGCATCTTCAGCGCCGCCTTCGAGCGCAACCTGAACCGCGCTGGTGGCAACCCGGCCCAGGCCCTGCAAGACCTGGCACAGGTCCGCCAGTTCTTGACCGGCAATGGCCTGTTCGCCTTCTTCGATGCACCGTGGACGCCCATCTACCTGCTGGTGTGCTACCTGATCCACCCGCTGCTGGGGCTGGTCACGATGATCGGCTCGATGATCCTCGCCGGCCTGGCGTACCTCACCGAGAAGGCCACCCACAAGCCGTTGGCCGAGGCCAACCACGCGGCGCTGTCGTCTGCCAACTACGCCAACAACAACCTGCGCAATGCCGAAGTCATCGAGGCCATGGGCATGCTGCCGTCGATCAGCAAGCGTTGGTACCAGAGCCATCTGCGCATCCTGCAGATGCAGACGCTGGCGTCCGACCGTGCGGCCTTGATCAGCAGCACCGGGCGCTTCGTGCGCATCACCCTGCAATCGCTGATCCTCGGCACCGGTGCGCTGCTGGCGATCGAAGGCAAGATCACCCCGGGCATGATGATCGCCTGCTCGATCCTCACCGGTCGCGCACTGGGGCCGGTGGAACAAGTCATCGCCTCGTGGAAGCAACTGCTTGGCTGCCGGTCAGCCTGGGGGCGGCTGACCGAACTGCTGCAGGACTACCCGCGCCGCCCACCGAGCATGTCGCTGCAACGGCCCCTGGGCATGCTCGCCGTGGAGAACGTGTTTGCTGGCGCCCCCGGCACCAACACCACCATTCTGCGCGGGGTGAGCTTCAGCCTGGCGCCGGGCGAAAGCCTCGGCATCATCGGCCCCTCCGCCTCGGGCAAGTCCACCCTCGCCCGCCTGCTGGTTGGCGTCTGGCCGACCCAGGCCGGCAAGGTGCGCCTGGACGGCGCCGACATCTTCACCTGGAACAAAGGCGAACTGGGCCCGTGGCTCGGCTACCTGCCGCAGGACGTCGAACTGTTCGAAGGGACCATCGCCGACAACATCGCGCGGTTTGCCGAGGTGGACAGCGATGCGGTCATCCGCGCAGCCAAGAGCACCGGCGTGCACGAGATGATCCTGCGCTTCCCGCAGGGCTACGACACCCGCCTGGGCACCGATGGCAGCCCGCTTTCCGGTGGCCAGAAACAGCGAATTGCCCTGGCCCGTGCGCTGTATGGCGAACCTAACCTGGTGGTGCTGGATGAGCCCAACGCCAACCTCGACGATGTCGGGGAAAAGGCCCTGGTCGATGCCCTGGGCGAACTCAAAGGCCGTGGCGCCACGGTGGTGCTGGTTTCTCACCGGCCCAACGTGCTGTGCGCCGTCGACAAGGTGCTGATGCTGCGTGACGGCGGCGTGCAGATGCTGGGCACGCGCGACGAAGTCTTTGCCGCCCTGCGCAAGGCAAGCGTGATACCGGCGGCCGCAGCAGCGCCGCTGGCTTCGGTAAAAGTACGGGAGTAACCGATCATGCACATGAGCCAACCGACCGAGCTGATCCCTGCCGAGACCAAGAGCCTGATCGACCTGGATGCCGGCAAGCCGGTGCGCTGGGGCCTGTGGCTGGTGCTGGCGGGCTTCGGCGGCTTTTTGCTGTGGGCCTGGCTGGCGCCGCTGGATGCCGGCGTGGTGGCCACCGGCACGGTCAAGGTCACCAGCAATCGCAAGGCCGTGCAGCACTTGAGCGGCGGCACCGTGGAGGCGATCCTGGTGCGCGAAGGCGACGTGGTGAAAAAGGACCAGGAACTGGTTCGTCTCGATGCCCTGCGGGCCGTGGCCGAACAGGGCGCAGTCAGCGCCCAGTACATTGTCAGCAAGACCGTGGAAAACCGCCTCGAAGCCGAGCGCGACAACCGCGACACGGTAACCTTCGACCCCGCGCTGCTCAAGCGCTTCGGCGCAGACCCACGCCTGCTGGCGGCAATGGACTTGCAGCAGCGCTTGCTGGACACCCGCCGCGCCGGCCTGGCGGGCGAACTCAGCATCCTCGAAGAAAACCTGGCGGCATCGGCCGTGCAGCTCAAAGGCCTGCAGCAGGTGTACGGCGCCCGCGCCTCGCAGATCAACTTCCTCGGCCAGGAGCTGCAAGGGACCCGCGTGCTGGCCGCCGAAGGTTATGTGCCGCGCAACCGCCTGCTGGAACTGGAGCGCAGCAACGCCGACCTCTCCGCCGGCCAGGCCGAGAACCTCAACAACATCGCCCGGGTACGCAGCCAGGCCACCGAGATCAAGCTGCGCATGCTTCAGCGCCAGCACGATTACTTGAAAGAGGTCGAGTCGCAACTGACCGACACCGCCAAGGAAAACACCACCCTGGCCGACCGCTTGCGTGCATTGGACTACGAAGTGACCCACACGGTGATCCGCTCACCCATCGATGGCATGGTCCAGGCGCTGGGCATCGCCACGGTCGGCGGGGTTATCCAGCCTGGCGCCAAGCTGATGGAAATCGTCCCGCTCGACGAGCCGCTGCAGGTCGACGCGATGATCCCGGTGCAGGCCATCGACAAAATGGTCCCAGGGCTTGCCGTGGACATCGCCTTCCCGGCCTTCAACCACGCCCAGACCCCAAACATCCCCGGCCGGGTCAAAACCATCTCTGCCGACCGCCTGCTTGATGAAGAAAGCAAGCAGCCGTTCTACCTGGCGCAGGTTGACGTCTCACCCGCCGGCATGAGCCTGCTGGGCAGCAACCACATACGCCCCGGCATGCCGGCCACCGTCACCATCAAGACCGGCGAGCGCAACCTGCTCAGCTACCTGCTCAAACCCATGCTCGAACGCGTCGACAGCGCTTTCAAGGAGCAATGAGATGAACCGCCACTGCCTGATGTTGTGCCTGTTGGGGTTGTCCGTGCCAGCCAGTGCCATGGACCTGAAGCAAGCCTGGGACCTGCTGCAGTACCAAGGGCCCATCTACCATGCCGCCGAGCATGAGAAACAAGCCGGCCTGGAAAACCGGGCCATCGGCCAAGCCGGCCTGCTGCCGCAGATCAATGCCACGGCCTATTACAACAAGGTCAATGGCTCGCAGCGCCAGAGCGGCCAGGACAACGACCTGGACTACGACTCCAAAGGCGCCAGCGTGCGCCTGCGCCAACCGCTGTTCAACAAGCAGAAGATGGCCGAATACCGCCAGGGCCAGCAGCGTGCCGACTACAGCGTCGCGGTGTTCGATGCCAAGAGCCAGGATGCCGCCGTGCGCCTGGCAGACAGTTATTTCGATGTGCTGTTGGCCAGCGAAACCATCACCCTGGCCAGGGCCAAGCTGAACGCTTTCGAGGAGCAGCTTGCGTCAGCGAAACGGCGCATGGAGCTGGGCGCCGGCACGGTGACCGACATCGACGAGTCGGTCGCTCGCCGCGACCTGGCAGAAGCCGACCTGATCGAGGCGCAGGACAACCTGGTCAACGCCCGCCGCAAGCTCGAGGAGTACATCGGTGAAACCCCGGCATCGCTGACCACCTTGCAGCCAGGCTTCACCACCCCGCCGCTGCTGCCGGGCAACCTGCAGGACTGGCTGGTCAAAGCACAAACCGACAGCCCGCTGATTCACGCCCGCCGGCACAGCTACGAACTGGCAGAAGAAGAGGTGAACCGGGCCAAGGCCGGGCACTGGCCGACCCTGGACTTCGTTGCGGGTTACACCGCGGGCAGCAGCCAATCGATTTCAGAGCTGAACCAGCGCAACCAGTACAGGTCGATCGGCCTGGAACTGAACATCCCGCTGTACAGCGGCGGCAGCACCAGCGCGCTGACCCGCCAGGCCAGCGCCAACAGTTCGAAAGCGCTGGACGAGCTCGACGCCACCCGCCAGGAAGTCATCTCCGGCACTACCCGTGAGTACCGAGGTGTACAGAGTGGCGCCATGCGTATCCATGCGCTGGAAAAGGCCGTCGCGTCCAACGAACGCTCGCTGACCTCGACACGCAAGGGCTTCAAGGAGGGCGGTACCAGTACCAACTCGGATGTGCTTAATGCCGAGGAATTGCTGTTCGACGCACGGCATGACCTGTTCGAGGCCAAGTTGAACTACCTGATGTCGCGCCTGCGCCTGGCGTCATCGGTGGGCAGCCTGGGGGATGACGATATCGAGCTGGTCAACAATTACCTTGGGCCGGAGTTGATGGTGAGTAACTGACCTGCTCTCGCTTTGTTTAAGCTTGAGATTGTTGGGGCGCTTTGCGCACCAAGTTCCTAAAGCCTACTTACAATCAACAAGCCTGCAAGACCGTTACCACCAGCCCCAGCAAGCACAGCAGCCCCACCGCAAAGCTGACTGTCCTCCAGGGCTGTAACCCCCTCAAGTAGCACACCGTATGCGCCACCCTGGCAACGGTGAACACCACACTCAGCCAAACAATGACGACCGCAGCAGCATTCAGCGCAATAGCCAAGCCGGCCAAGGCAAAAAACGCCGGAATATTCTCCAGATCATTCGCCCAAGCCCTGCCCGCCCGGCTGACCTGCGGCAGTTCTTCAACATTGGCCAAGCGCCCAAAGAACGCTGCGTCTTCACCATTGGTGAAGGCCCTGTAACGAAGGCGGTAGTAGCCTTGATAGCAAGAGATCGCCAGCATCTTCAGGAACAGCGCGACCACACAGACCGCATAGACCGACAGGGCGCCGTGCATCACGCCCCCTCCTGAGCAGGATGTGCCGAGCGCCTGCCAAAGCCTTCAAACACGATGTACAGAAGCGGCCCCACCGACACAAACACAGCCGTGAGCAGCAAAAAAGGGGCAACCCGTACCCACGATCGCCCTTTCGAACGGGCATCCGAGATCATCCAGGCGCACGCAAGCCCAGCCATCACGTACAAGTCGATTACAACCTGCGCAGTGTCAGGCCGGGCCATCAGTTCAAGGCCAAATGCGAGCAATGATTGCTCTGCAATGAACATCGTCCAGCCGGTGTATAGCGAAAACGACATCAGGGTAGCCAGCGCGATCCACGTGCTTTTCATCTGCAACGCTCCTTAACCAATACCGCGCCAAGGTAGTGCTATGGTTGCAGCCTGCTCAATGACCTCACAGGTCATCGACGCCCCGCTCACGACCCGTCAGAGTTGCCCCATGAGTAACCACCCTTTCCACCCGACCGCCTCAGCCGGTAACCCGGCAGGCAACCACTTGCGCCGGCACCGTCAACAGGCAGGTTTGAGTCAGCTTGAGCTGGCGCTACGCGCCAACGTATCCCAGCGTCACCTGAGCTGCGTGGAGACCGGTCGCGCCAAACCAAGCCCAGGCACGTTGCATGCCCTGCTTTCTGCGTTGGACTTACCATTGGAGGAGTGCAACGAGGTTTTCCTCGCGGCAGGTTATGCGCCCCGCTACACCGCGTCGCCGCTGAATGCGCCCGCCATGGCAATGGTGCACGAGGCGATTGCGCATATTTTGCAGGCCAACAACCCCGCTCCAGCGATCGTCCTGGATAGCATGTGGTACATCTCCGCCGCCAACACCAGCGCCGGGCTGCTGTTGCAGATGGCGGGGGTACAGCCCCGTGATGATGCGCCGCTCAACCTGCTGGAAACGCTGCTGTGCCCCGAGGGCCTGGGCGACCAGTTGATCAATGCCGATGAAATCCGCGCCACCGCGTGGCATAGGGCCTCGCGGGAAGCGGCGGGCAACCCTCAGTTGGCGCAGCTACTGCAAGACCTGCCCTGCCCCGCCGCGCTGGCGATTGCCCCATCGCCTTCGCCGGTCGTGTTGACGCGCCTGCGCTCGGCCCACGGTGAGCTGAAGTTCCTTTCCACCTTCACCACCTTTGGCATGCCGCTGGACGTGACCGTGGCCTCGCTGCGCATAGAACACCTGATACCTGCAGACACGCATACCTGGCACACCATGACCCTGGCGTATGAACAAGTGACCGCAAAACCCTGAGTGCGCCCAGGCCGAACCGGCCTCAGAAATCGACCGTCGCCGACAGCTGCAGGGCGCGTGGGTAGCCAGGCGATATCGCGCCATACGAAGCGACCCCCGACCAGTACTCACGGTCGAAGACGTTCTGCACCGTGGCCCGGAAGGTGGTAGGACGGCCTTCGATGTGGGTGGTGTAGCGCGCGCCCACATCGAAACGTGTCCAAGCATCGAGCTCCTGGGTGTTGGCCTGGTTGATGTACTGGCTGCCGGTGTAGATCGCGCCACCGGTCAAGGTGACACCTTCGACCCAAGGCGTGTCCCACTCGGCCCAGAGGTTGGCCTGCACATCGGGCACGCCCACAGGCTCATTGCCCTTGTTGGCCGCCGTGGCCGAATCGGTCAGTTCGCCGTCCAGCAGGGTTACGCCGCCCAGCAAGCGGGTACCGGGCGCGACTTCACCGAACAAGCTCAACTCGATGCCACGGTTGCGCTGCTGCGCCTGCACCGAAAACAGGTTGCCAGCGCCCAGTTCACCACTGGGTTTTTCGATCTGGAACAGCGCCAAGGTGGTCATGAAGGTGTCCCGTTCGAACTTCACCCCCAGTTCGTGCTGCTTGGTTTCATAGGGGGCAAAGGCTTCACCGGCATTGCCCGCCGTGGCCGGTGCCACATCGCCTTTGCTCAGGCCTTCGACGTAGTTGTAGTACAGCGAGACGTTCTCCCAGGGTTTCACCACCACCCCGACAACGGGCGTTGTCGCACTGTCTTTGTAGCGGGTAGTCATCGCGCCTGCGGTGCTGTAGTTACGCGACTCGATCGCTTGCCTGCGCACGCCCAGGGTCAGTTGCACGCGGTCATCGAGCACCGCCAAGGTGTCGGTCATCGCTACGCCGGACAACTCGGCTTCAGACACCCGATTCACGTTTGGCGCACTGATGTACTGCTTGGGCACCGCTACGGGGTGATAGATGTTCGAGATTATTTCCGTGCCATTGTTGATGCCCCGCGACAGCTCATCCTGGTAACGGGTCGCCATGAGCGTGACGGTATGGTTGATCGGCCCGGTTTCGAACAGCCCGCGTACGCCCACGTCGGCGGTGGAGCGGTCGACATTGAACTTGTAGTAGCCCGGAGTATTGCTGGTGTCGCCCGCGTCATTGAGGATTTTCGGCACCTGGTCGGACATCCGCGCGACATCCGCCCTGCCGCCACCCGCATGGGCAAACACAGTTAACGAATCGCTCAGGTCGTATTCCCCACCCAGCAGCGCGGATTGCTCGCGGGTGTCCGACCAGCCCCAGTCCTGTGGCAGGTTGGTGCGGCCATTGGCGGCCGAAGGCACGTCGACACCCGGCGCCACGGTGAAGGGCCGCGACGCGGCATCCCAGCGCTCCCGCTGGCTGATGAAGTCCAGGTTCAGGCGCAGGCGCTCACCTTGGTAATCCAGGGCGATGGCACCGATATCCAAGGCCCGTTGCTGGTCATCAATGGCCGTGTCGCCCTGGGCGAGGCTGCCGTTGAAACGCACGCCCCATTGCCGCTGATCACCAAAGCGGCGGCTGATGTCGAGGTGGCCACCGGTTTGTGTGTCGGAGCTGTAGCTGGCAGTGAAACGGGTCAGGTCCTCGGCCAGGGCGCGTTTGGGGACGATGTTGATCACGCCGCCGACCCCGCTGTTAGGCGAAATCCCGTACATCAGCGCGCCTGGCCCTTTGAGCACTTCGACGCGCTCGGCATATTCGGTAAACACGCGGTAGTTGGGCGCCACGCCATACACGCCGTCGAAAGCCAGCTCCCCTAGGTTGCCCTCACCGACAGGGAAGCCACGAATGAAAAACGAATCGACGATGCCGCCGGTTTGCCCCGTGGAGCGCACCGAAGGGTCACGCTCCAGGGCATCGGCGACGGTGACCGTCTGCAGGTCCGCCAGGGTTTTGGCGGTATAGCTGGTGACGTTGAAGGGCGTGTCCATCACATCCTTGTTGCCCAGCATGCCCAACCGCCCGCCACGGGCAACTTGCCCGCCGGCATAGGCCTCTGGCAGGGTTTCGTGGCGCATGCTGTTGGCGTCGATGGTGGTCGCGGCCAGGGTCAGGCCGTCGCCACTTGCCACTTGCCTGATCAGCTTGAAGCTGCCGTCGCCCAGCTCGACCAGTTCGAGCCCACTGTCGGCGAGCAGTTGCGCCATGCCATCACGCGGGGAGTAGCGACCGTTGAGGCCTGGGCTGTACAGGCCTTCCGTCAATGCAGGCTCGAACGACAGGGCCACACCCGAGGCCAGCGCGAAGCTGGCCATGACCCGGCCGAGCGGCCCTGGGGCGATGTCGTACGGCCTGGTAGCCGTCGCCTCCAGTGGTTGTGCGAGCGCCGCCCATGAATGGCTGGCACCTGCTACCAGCACACAGCTGAACAGGGCGCGACGGATTGCAATGGCGAGCTGGGGACGACTTGCAACAGGCATGACAGGAGGGTCCTTCTGACCAGGAATGGAGGTGTTCACTCCTACTGCCAGCCGAGGCGGAAAAAAGTATCACCTGGGCACGACTTTTTTTGCAGTGCGGTCAGCGCGGCGCAAGCATCGTCCAGTAGCCCCCCATGTGCGCCTCCACCCGCAGGGCATAAGTCGACTCCAGCATGCTCAACGTTCGACGCGGGTCGCTGATGGGAAATGCCCCCGATACGCGAAGGTCGGCAATGCCTGGATCACAACGTATGAACCCCCGTTGGTAACGCGCCAGCTCGGCAACGAAAGCGTCCAGCCTCATCTTGTCCGCCAGCAGCATGCCCTGGGTCCAGGCCGTGACAGCCTCGTCTACCGGCCTTGGTGCAGCGATCGTTCTGGCGTCGAAGTCAGCGCGTTGGCCGGCTTGCACGACGCGGCGGGCAAGGTGATCGGCATTGCCAGGTTCGATGCGAATCGCACCTTCGATGACCGCCAGGTAGGTGCGCCCGCCGCCCTCCCGCACGGTGAACCGGGTGCCCAAGGCTTGCATGCGCCCCTCCCGCGTCCCTACCCACAGCGGGCGAGCAGGGACCACGATGTCGGGGGCCGTCTGCACCAGGATTTCGCCACGGAGCAAACGAATGAACCGCTCGCCGGCATTGAAACGTACATCGATCGCGGAGTCGGTATTGAGCACAACCTGCGTGCCATCGGCCAGGGTAAGGTCAAGGCGTTCGCCAATGCCGGAGCGGTAATCAGCTGCCCAACCTTGTTGCTCGGTCAGCCGCCAACCTGCCCAGCTGGCCGGGGCCAGGGCCAGCAGCAGGGCCAGCCGGCTGACCAGTGCACGACGGCCAGGGTCGGCCGGGCGGTCCAGTGCAGGCATCGACAGTGCCGGTGGCAGGCCACCCAACTTGCCCATCAACCGCTCCGCGCGCTGCCAAGCGCTTGCTCGGGCCGGGCTGCTGTTGCGCCAGGCCAGCCAGTCGGCCTGCTGCGCATCGGTCACGTCGCCTGCGCTCATGCACATCAACCACTCGGCGGCTTCTTCGAGCGCTTCGGCGTCTACCGGCTCGGCGCGCTGTGCATCGGCCATCTAGTCGACCAGCCTCAAGCACTGAACGAATGCCTGCTTCATGTAGCGTTTGACGGTAATCAGCGATACACCGAGCTGCTCGGCAATCGCCTCGTACTTCATGCCAGCCAACTGCGACAGCAGAAACGCGCGCCGGACCAATGGCGGCAAGGTATCGAGCATGGCATCGATCTCGTGCAGGGTTTCCAGGATCAGCAAGCGCGTCTCTGGCGAAGGCACTTCAGGGGCAGGCAGGTGCTCAAGTGCCGCCAAGTACGCACGCTCCAGCGATTTACGTTTGCACCAGTTGGCGAGAATGCCGCCAGCGACGCAACTCAGATAAGCGCGGGGCTCATCGAATACGACGGCTTTGGAGGCGAGGATACGGGTGAACGTGTCCTGAACCAGGTCGGCCGCATCCACCGCGTTGCCCAGGCGCCTGCGCAATTTCGCGTGTAACCAGCCCTGGTGGCCGGTGTAAAGCGCCTCGACATTGCGTATGTGATTGTCAGGGCTGGGCAGCACGTCGCTCATGGGCGGTCTTGTCTACGCAAGTGAGAACTATTTTCAATGGTAAGTTAGCGCTGGCGCGCAAAGCAAGTTCAATATGGGCCAGCATTCAGCCGCAAAGGCGCGCGCTCGCGGCCTATGCTTCAACTCACCCAAGGCGGCGGAGCCCCCCCATGCACAACCCCGAAGACAACCTGCTGCACAGCTGGCAGCACAACGCCCAGGCCTGGATCGACGCGGTGCGCAGTGGCGCCATCGAGAGCCGTCGGCAGGTGACAGACCAGGCTATCCTGCTGGCCATTCTCAGCCAGCAACCCGAGCGCGTGCTCGACCTTGGGTGTGGTGAAGGCTGGTTGCTGCGGGCGCTGGCTGATCGCGGCATCGAGGCGGTCGGCGTAGATGGCGACAACACCCTGGTGGAGGCGGCCCGTGCGGCAGGCTCCACCGAGGTACACCTTGCCAGTTACGCACAGCTGGCCGAGGGCGACGTCAGCGTTGGCCGTGACTACGATTTGGTTTGTGCCAATTTTGCGTTGTTGCAGCAGGACGTCATCCCCTTGTTGGCGGCGATGAATGGGCTGCTGGCTCCGGGTGGTGCAGTGGTGATCCAGACGTTGCACCCCTGGAGTGTGGCTGCGGGCGATTATCAGGATGGCTGGCGGGAAGAGTCGTTCGCAGGGTTTGCCGGGGACTGGCGGCCGATGCCTTGGTACTTCCGCACTTTGGCCAGTTGGCTGAATGCATTGGACATGGCTGGGCTGCGCTTGGTCAGCCTGCAGGAGCCGCAGCATCCGCAAAGTGCGGTGCCGCAGGCGTTGTTGATGGTGGCCGAAGGGCGGTGAACCCTGTGTGGCATTGCCAGTGAGTTGCCGACCCTTATGGGAGCGGGCTTGCCCCGCGAACACCGGCAAAGCCGGTGCCATGCCCCGCGTAGCCCCATTCGCGGGACAAGCCCGCTCCCACAGGGTTGTGACAATCACAGAACGCGACTGCCTCTTGAAGGCGCTTAAAGCACCGGCTTGCGCGCTGCCCCGCTACGGGCCTTGGCCATGGCTGCCAGGCGCACGGCGACGTTCGCTGCGCCATACCCGGCATAGCCGCCCTTGCGCTGGATGATCTCGAAGAAGAAGCGCTCCTCGAACGGCTCGGTGTACACGTGGAACAGTTCGCCGCCTTGGGCATCGCGGTCATACAGCACGTTGTAATACGCCAGTTCACTGAGGAATTCGTCGTCGAAGTCGAAGCGCGCCGCCAGGTCGTCGTAATAGTTGAGCGGGATTTCCAGCAGCGGCACGCCAGCCAACTTGGCACGCGCCACTTCACGGAAGATGTCATCACAATCGAAGGCGATGTGATGCACACCCGAGCCGCGGTAACTGGACAATGCGTGGGCAATGGCGGTGTTGCGGTTCTCGGAAATGTTCAACGGCAGGCGCAAGGTGCCGCACTGGCTGCGCAGCGCACGGCTCTTGACCAGGCCGTACGGGTCGGGCAGCACCACTTCGTCGTCGGCGGCGAAGTCGAACAGGCTCTTGTAGAACAGCACCCAGCTGTCCAGCGACTCGGCCGGCAGCGCCAGGGCCATGTGGTCGATACGGCGCAGGCCACCGCTGGCAGTGGCGGTTTTGTCCAGGCTGAAGTCGGTGTCATACAGGGTCTGGCCAGCAGTGCCCTGTTCTACCAGGTACAACAGGCTGCCGTCGGGCGCGCGCACGGCGGGTACTTCGCACTCGTTGGGGCCGACCAGGCCACGGAACGGCTGGCCACGGAAGGCCGTGGCGCGCTTCAAGGCAGCTTGTTGGTCCTTGACGCGCAACGCCGTGGCGCACAACGACGGGCCATGCGCCTCGAAGAAGTTGTGGCCAAACGAATAGGGTTCGGCATTGAGGACAATGTTGATGTCGCCCTGACGCAACAGTTGCACGTCCTTGCTGCGGTGCTTGCCGGCGTCGGCGAAGCCCAGGCGTTTCAGCCAGTTGCTCAAGCGCGCACCCACCGCCTCGTCGACGGCGAATTCGAGGAACTCCACGCCATCATAGGCACTCGCCGCCGGCGGGTTGAACAGCACGCCCGGTTCCACCGCCACGGCCTCCTGCTCCAGGCGCAGGCGGGTCTGCTCTTCGAGGTACAGCAGCGAGCGCAAGCCGTCGGCGGCATTCTGCCGAGGTGGCGCGGCGCGGAAGCCGTCGTTGAAGATTTCCAGGGACAGCGGGCCGCGGTAGCCGGTGGCGAGGATCGGCGCGAGGAAGCCGGCCAGGTCCATTTCGCCCTGCCCCGGGAAGCAACGGAAATGCCGGCTCCACTCCAGCACGTCCATGGCCAGGATCGGTGCGTCGGCCATCTGCACGAAGAAAATCTTGTCGCCCGGGATGTCACGGATCGCGCTCGGGTCGCCCTTGAGCGACAAGGTATGGAAACTGTCGAGAATCACCCCAAGCGACGGATGGTCGGCCTGGCGCACCAGGTTCCAGACCTGCTGGTAGGTATTGACGTGACGGCCCCAGGCCAACGCTTCATAGCCGATGCGCAGGCCACGCTTGCCGGCATGCTCGGCCAGCAGGCGCAGGTCGTCCACCAGCAGTTGCTCGTCGCCCAGGGCATCGGCCTGGACGTTGCTGCACACCAGCACCAGGTCGGTGCCCAGCTCTTGCATCAGGTCGAACTTGCGCTCGGCGCGGTCGACGTTGCGCTGCAGCCGGTCGCGGCGGCAGCCTTCAAAGTCGCGGAACGGCTGGAACAGGGTGATGGCGATACCCAGGTCCGCGCACATCTGGCGAACCTGACGCGGGCTACCGGCATAATAGAGCAAGTCGTTTTCGAAAATTTCGACGCCGTCGAAACCGGCGGCGGCGATGGCTTCGAGCTTTTCCGGCAGAGTGCCGCTCAAGGACACGGTGGCAATCGAACGCTGCATGGCGGGAGTTCCTTGTTGTTAGGGGACGACGGCGCAGGAAAACCACGGTAACGGTGCCTGGCATGATGGATTATTCGCAGGTAAAGTCGCCTCATCAATCTCTTTGTACGGAATGGTTAGTTTTGTGTTCGATTACCGAACAAAACCGGATTTCGCGAATTGCTAGACCGCCACCCCGTGGTCAACATGAAACCAGACGCAGGCACACCGACCGCCGCCTTCTTGCCAGACGGTCGTTCGGCAGAACCTGCGCTAACAAGCCCAACGCCACAACATAATAAGTTCAATAAAACCGGGTACCGACCTATGAACACTGCTCTCGCCTTGCGATCCGCACCTGTCTCCTGGCTGCCTGTCACGGCCTTGGCGCGGAATACGCCCGCACTTCACGTTTGACCCCACTCCCGAGATAACCCCACGCTCGCCTTGCGCCGTGCGGGAACCAACAAGAACAACGGAGACACCGATGGCTCACTCCAGCTCTCAAGCCAAGAAAGCGACCGCCAGTGGATGGATAGGCTCGGCACTCGAGTACTACGACTTTTTCATCTATGCCCAGGCTGCGGCCCTGATTTTCCCGCAAATCTTCTTCCCTAACACCGACCCGAAAATGGCGATCATCGCCTCGCTGGCCACTTACGGTGTCGGCTACCTGGCCCGCCCGGTCGGCGCCATCGTGCTCGGCCACTGGGGTGATACCCGCGGACGCAAGAACGTACTGCTGCTGTGCATGTTCCTGATGGGTGTGTCGACCATGGCTGTCGGCCTGCTGCCGACGTACCACGACATCGGCATCCTCGCCCCCGCCTTGCTGGTGCTGCTGCGCCTGGTCCAAGGCTTCGCGGTAGCCGGCGAGATCTCCGGCGCCAGTTCGATGATCATGGAACACGCGCCGTTCGGCCGACGAGGCTACTACGCGAGCTTCACCCTGCAGGGCGTACAAGCCGGCCAGGTATTGGCGGCGGCGGTGTTCCTGCCACTGGCCTACTTCATGCCGAGTGAAGCCTTCAACGACTGGGGCTGGAGGATTCCGTTCCTGATGAGCGCCGTGGTGCTGATCGCCGGTTTCATCATCCGTAAAGAAGTGCACGAAACGCCTGCCTTCGTGAAAGAAGAGAAGCAGGACAAAGTCGCCAAATCGCCGGTCAGCGAGGCCTTCCGCCACAGCTGGAAACACATGGTGCTGGTGATGTTCATGGCCCTGATGAACGTGATCCCGGTTGTCGCGACCATTTTCGGCGCGGCCTACGCGGTGCAGCCGGCCTATGGCATCGGCTTCGACAAGAGCGTGTACCTGTGGATTCCGGTGGTCGGCAACATCGTCGCGGTGTTGGTGATTCCATTCGTCGGCAACCTTTCCGACAAGATCGGCCGTCGCCCGACCATGATCGCCGGGTGCCTGGGTTCGGGCCTGCTGGCCTTCGTCTACCTGTATGCGATCAGCATCCAGAACGTACCGCTGGCCTTCGCCGCCTCGATCGTGATGTGGGGCATGGTCTACCAGGGCTACAACGCGGTGTTCCCAAGCTTCTACCCTGAGCTGTTCCAGACCCGCTACCGTGTTTCGGCCATGGCCATTGCGCAGAACATCGGCACCATGCTGACGGCCATGCTGCCGGCGCTGTTCGCCCTGGTGGCGCCACCGGGCTCGGACAACATTCCACTGGTCGTGGGTGGCATGGCGTTCTTCATCACCTGCATCTGCGCCCTGGCGGCGTACATCGCACCGGAAACCCATCGCCTGTCGATGGAAGACCTCGGCAACCCGCAAGCCAAGCCGATGGAAAAGGCCGCGTACGAAGCCAGCCGTAAAGGCAGCTTGCAGACGGCAAGCCACTGATCGATCGCAGGGGGCTGCTGCGCAGCCCTTTCGCCGGCAAGCCGGCTCCTACAGGTGTGCGCAAATCCCTGTAGGAGCCGGCTTGCCGGCGAATGGGCCGCAAAGCGGCCCCAGCGTTTTCAGCCCTTGATCACTTCCTGCAGCCGCTGCCACAGTTGTTCAACATGCTCCCGCTCGGTCGGCAATGCGCCAATCGACACCCGCACCATCCACCGCCCATCAAGGGTCGCCGGCGTTACATACGCCTCCCCAGAACCATTGAGCCGCTCGGCCCAAGCCTTGGTATGCACATCCAGCGCCTCCCCTTCCAGCCCCGCCGGCCGATGCTGGATGCACAGCGTCTGCAACTGCACGGGTGCCAATAGCGTCCAACCCGGCGTCGCCTCGACCTGCCCAGCAAGCCACTGAGCGTTATCCAAATCACGGCGCAAGCGCGCCTGCAGCGCTTCGACGCCTTCACTGCGCAACATGAACCACAGTTTCAAAGCACGGAACCGCCGGCCCAGCGGAATACCCCAATCACGCAGGTTCTTGACCTCACCATCCACCGCCGACTGCAGGTAGCTGGGGTTGGTGCTCATCACCCGGATCAGGTGCTGCGGGTCGCGCACGTAGTAGATCGAACAATCAAAGGCCACACCCAGCCATTTGTGCGCGTTGACCACCACCGAGTCGGCCAGCTCGATGCCGTCCCACATCCAGCGGCACTCGGGCAGAATCATCGCCGACCCCGCCATGGCCGAGTCAACGTGCAGCCACAGGCCATGGGTCTGGGTGATTTCACCAATCGGGCGCAGTGGGTCGAGTGCCGTGGTGGCGGTGGTGCCGGTGGTCGCGACTACCGCACAGGGCTGATTACCTGCCGCCAGGTCCTGCTCGATGGCTGCCCGCAACGCTTCTGGCTGCAGGGCGAACTGCGCGTCGGTGGGGATCAGGCGAATGTTGTCACGGCCAAAACCGGCCAGCAGTGCGGCCTTGTCCACCGAGCTGTGGGCGTGGGCGCTGACGTAGACGATCAGCGGCTTGGCCTGGGCCTGCAGGCCACCGCGGACCAACGCGTAATTGCTGGCCCGCTCGCGGGCGCAGATCAGCGCCACCAGGGTGCTGGTCGAGGCGGTGTCCTGGATCACCCCGCTCCATTGCCCTGAAAGGCCGAGCAACTGGCGCAGCCAGTCGAGGGTGGTTTCTTCCAGCTCGCTCAAGGCTGGGCTGGACTGCCAGGACAGGCCAAGCACACCCAGGCCGGTACTGAGAAAGTCGCCCAGCACCGATGACAAGGTGCCGTTGGACGGGAAGTAACCGTAGAAATCCGGGTGCTGCCAGTGCGACAGGCCCGGCATGACCAGGTTGTTGACGTCGTCGAGAATCGCTTCGAAGGGTTCGCCTTGCTGCGGGGCGCACTCAGGCAGGGCCGCTTTCAGGTAGCCCGGTTCGACTTGGGCCATGACTGGGCGTTCGCCCACAGTTTGGCGGTAGTCGGCGATCAGGTCGATCAATTGGTGGCCGTACTGGCGGAATTGTTCTGGGGTCACGGGCGGTCTCCATTGGGCAGTTTGCTGCCTGGGCCGGCCTCTTCGCGGGCAAGCCCGCTCCCACAGGTGAATCACAGCTTGAGCACTGTGCGGATTCTGTGGGAGCGGGCTTGCCCGCGAAGAGGCCGGCACTGGCACTACAGGCCCATCAGTCTAGGTGCCACCCGCCCTGCAAAGAACCCCGCTTCGTGCATACCTCCTATGGCGTTGGCGCATGCCCCCCTTGCACGCCGAACTGGGACTGGCGCCACAGCTCGAACACCCGGTTGCGCAACCAGCGGTGCTCGGCCGAGGCCTGCAGGCGCTGGTGCCAGACCACCCAGTAACGCTGGCTGTGATCGATGAAGCCCAACGGTCGCCATGCCAGGTCATGCAAACGGCACAGTTGCCGGGCGATGTGCTCCGGGACCGTGGCCACCGCCTGGCTGTTGCCGATCACCTGCACGGTGGCCGAAAAAAACGGCACTTCCAGGCTGACCCGCCGCTGCAGGCCCTGGGCGCGCAGGTGGCGGTCGATGAAGCTGTCTTTGTCGCCACCCCCGGAAATGCGCACATGCTTGTGCGCCAGATAGGCTGCCTGGCTGAGCGTGTCATGGGCGGTCAACGGGTGGTCGCGGCGCATCAGGCACACCGCGCGGTCCTCGCCGAGCAGACGACCATGCAGGTTGGGCGGCGACTCGTCGAACAAGGTGGTGGCCAGGTCGATCTCGCCACTGGCCAGCAACGCGTACTGGCCAGCCTGCCAGGTGCGGTACTCGAGGGAGACGCCGGGCGCTTCGTGCTCCAGCGCCGCCACCAGCAGCGGCAGCATATGCTCGGCGACGTAGTCCGAGGCCGCCAGGCAGAAACGGCGCTCGCAGCGAGCGGGGTCGAACACAGCCGGTTGGCGCAGGGCGTGCAGCTCTTCTAGGACCTGGCGCAGTGGCTCAACCAGGGCTTCGGCATGCTCGCTGAGCACGTAACCACGGCCTTGGCGCACCAGCAGCGGGTCGTCGAATGCTTCGCGCAGGTGGGCCAGTTGACGGCTCAGGGCAGATTGGCTGACACCCAGGCGCTCGGCGGCGTGGCTGAGGTTCTTGAGCTGCAGGAGGCAGTCGAGGGTGCGTAGATGGGCGAGGCTCAGGGAGGCGAAAGTTGGGTTCATGCAGGCTCCCCTTTATCAAATTCACCGGCCCATTCGCGGGACAAGCCCGCTCCCACAGAGCTCCGCCGTGTTTGAGGTTAGCGGAGGCCTGTGGGAGCGGGCTTGCCCCGCGAATGGGCCGCAAAGCGGCCCCGGCTTTTAGTCGGTCAGGCCGACATAGACGTTCTGCACGTCATCGTTCTCATCGATCGCCTCGAGGAACGCCTCGACCTCGGCCAATGCCTCAGCGCTCAAGCTGGCAGCACTTACCGGGTTCTTCGGGGTGTAGCCGATCTTTGCCGAGGTCACGGTAAAACCATGCTCCGGCAGGGCCTTTTGCACCGCGTCCAGGTCGGTGGTGTCGGTGATGAACAGGGTCGAACCCTCTTCTTCCCCTTCCTCGAAGTCCTGGGCACCGGCTTCGATGGCGGCCATTTCCGGGTCGGCACCTTCGCTCGGGGTGGCTTCGATCAGGCCGACGTGGTTGAAGTCCCAGGCCACCGAACCGCTCGCACCCAGCTGGCCCTTGCGGAACAGCACGCGGATCTGCGCGACGGTACGGTTGATGTTGTCCGTCAGGCACTCGACGATCAGCGGCACCTGGTGCGGCGCAAAACCTTCGTAGCTGACCGCGTGGTACTGCACGGCATCACCGTCCAGGCCGGCACCCTTGCGGATTGCCCGGTCCAGGGTCTCGCGGGTCATCGAGGCCTTTTTGGCCTGCACGATCGCCAGGCGCAGGCGCGGGTTCATGTCGGGATCGGCGCCCGATTTGGCAGCGATCTGGATCTCTTTGGACAGCTTGCCCATGATCTTGCCTTTGGCATTGGCCGCTGTTTCTCTATGTTTGGCTTTCCACTGTGCGCCCATGTCGACTCTCTTGTTTCAACGGCCAGTTCAGGAAGCGACCGGCCAAAAGTGGGTGCAGTTTATACGCCCTCGGGCATGTGATCGACAAGAAATCTCATGCTTTGTCGGCCTTCCCCGCCGCCGCCGCAAAACGTGCCAGGCGTACATCGAGGTGCCGTGGCCGCAGCCCGCGGTCCTCGGCGCGCTCCTTGCGGCGAATGGCATTGCGCACCATCAGCGACCCCAGGTAGCGAATCGGCTCTGGCGGAAACAGCCCCAGCGGCCCGTTGACCAATGGCGAGCGGGTCCAGGGGTTGTCCAGGCCCAGCGCCAGCGACGACAGGATTTGCCCACCCATGTGGCACGGCCCGACGCCGCTGCCGGAATAGCCAAAGCCATAGAACACATTGCCCTGCCCGTCTAACCGGCCGAAGAACGGCAAGCCCGTGACGGAGCGGTCCGACGGCCCATTCCAGCTGGCCGCCAAGGGCACGCCCGCCAACGCCGGGAAAAACTCGCCCAGGCTTTCACGCAGCAGCGGCCGGTAGGGTGAGGGCTGGTCGAATACCGGCAGCATGCGCCCGCCATAGGCGAAGGTATTGCCGCCCTTGCCGAGCATCAGTCGGCCATCGGAGGTGTTGTGGTAGTAATGCACGAAAATGCGCGAATCGAGCACGCTGACGCCGCTGTCCAGGCCGATTTCGTGCAACAGCTCAGGGCACGGCTCGGTGATCACCATGTCGCTGGACACAATCGCTACACTGCGCTCGAACTGCGGGAACGCCCGCGCCATCCAGGCATTGAGGCCCAACACTACACGGTCCGCGTGCACCGTGCCGTGGGCCGTGCGCACCTGTACCGGCGCACCGTGTGCCAGGCTCGTCATGGCCGTGCCTTCGTGAATGCGCACACCACGCTGCAACGCCACCCGCCGCAGGCCGCGCACCAACTGCCCGGGCTGCACGGTGGCGGCGGCAGGCGAAAACCAGCCTTCCAGGTGCCGCGCCGACCCCGCCAGGCGTTGCACCTGGTCCAGCGGCAGCCGCTGGAACGAATTCACCCCCCGCTGCTCCAGCGCGGCGATCACCGCATCGGTGGCACCGACCTGGGCCGAGTTGGTGGCGGTGTACAGCGTGCCGTCCAGGCGGTAGTCACAGTCGATGCCATTGGCCGCGCAAAACGCGCCGATGGCACCGATGCTGCGTTCCGACTCGCGCACCAGGCGCACCGCTTCAGCCGCCCCAAACAGGCGCTCGAGGGTGAAGTACTTGGCCGACCACGACAGCGCACAACCGCCATTGCGACCACTGGCGCCAGCGCCGCAGATGTCGGCCTCGATCAGCACGACATCCAGCGCCGGCACCGCCTCCTTGAGCATCAACGCAGTCCACAGGCCGGTGTAGCCGCCGCCGACAATGCACACATCGCAACGGCTGTCGCCTTGCAGCGGCGGGCACGCCGCTTCCTGCGCCGAATCCAGGGCCTGTTGCAGCCAGAAGGGTCTCATTCGCTCGCTTTCCTTTAGGTACGCAGTGGCTTGATTGCCATGCTGGTGTTCGGTGCCACGTCGTTGCGCTGCACCGCGGTGGCCGGGCGGCTGTTCCAGTGCGGCAGCAGCACCAGCGCCGAGAACAGTGCGCAACCGGCGAACACGATGAACACCGTGACGCCGTCGAAATAACCCGGCAGCAGCCCGCCAAGCACGGCGCCCACCGAGCCGCAGCCGTTGACGAAGCCTGCTGCGGTGGCACCTGCCTTGGCGGTGCCGAAGTCGATGGCCGCCGCGCCGCTGATCATCGAGTCAGGGCCATACAAGGTCAGGCCCATGACGAACAGCAGGCCCACCACCAGCATCACGCTGCCGGTGTGCATGGCCGCCATGAACGCGGCTAGCGTCACCGTCAACAACACCAGGCTGATCACGCACGCCGGCATGCGCCGCGCGCCGAACAGTTTGTCGGAGGCCAGGCCGATCATGATCGGCCCCAGCAGCCCGGCCAGTTCGAAGGCCGTGGGGATGATCGCCGCGCCGACCTTGCCCACCGACGGCATTTGCTCGAAGACGATCACTGGCCCCCACAGCAGAATGGCGTAGCGCGCCGGCTTGAGCAGGAAGTAGGCCAGGCCCAGGGTCAACACCGTGCGGTTACGCAGGATCTCGCGCAACGGCGCCCAGACACTGCACAGGTTCGCGCCCGGTGCCATGCTCTGCGGCTCGGGCTCTACGGCGGGCAAGCCGACGTCTTCTGGCTTGTTGCGCTGCAGGAAGAAAAACAGCACAGCCACCAGGGCGACCACCACGGCACTGGAGAAAAACGCGGCGTGCCAGGTGCCGACCAGGGTGTAAGCCCACCAGCCGGCAAACGGCGAGGCCACCAGGCCGCCAAAGGCATAGCACGAGCTCCACAACCCCAGTACCCGCCCGCGCTGCGCGGCTGGGAAGAAACTGCCGATGTTCTTGCACAAACCGGCCCAGCCTGTGGACTGCGCCAGGCCTTGGATCAACATGCAGGTGGCGAAGATTGGGAAGGTGGCGTAGCTGCCCATCACCACCGCCGCCGCCGCCGAGATCAGCAAGCCGCCAAGCACCACCACACGTGGGCCGAAGCGGTCGGCAAGCATGCCCCAGGTGAACTGGCCCACGGCATAGGCGGCCAGGTAGATCGCGTCAAGGTTGGCCATGGCGGCCTTGTCGAGCATGAAGCCTGGGTCTTCGGCGATGCCCAGCTTGGCGACCGAGAATGCCTTGCGGGTGAAGTAGAAGGCGGCGTAGGCCAGCCAGGTGATTGCGAAAATCTGCATACGCCAGCGTTTGAACGTGGCTAGGGAATGGTTCATGTGAGTCTGACCTCTTGCTCAAGTGTGCCGGCAGAATGTGAAGAAACGCCTGTCTTGTTCTTGTGTTACGCACAGCGATGGCGGGGCCCGTCATCGGGTCAGATGGCGCTGTATCAGCGCCATGGCCCCGACCGGCGCTTGTGGCTGCGACGGGGCTGGGAGGTATGGAAACAGCTGATGACTGATAAATAAAATCGATTTATCGTATTTCACTCATAAGCCCAGCTTGTTACTGGAGTCGTCATGTCGGTGTCCCACGCTCAACTCAAGGCCTTTCACGCGGTGGCGGTGCACGGCAGCTTCACCCGTGCCGCGCAAAAACTGATTCTGACCCAGCCGGCTGTCTCCGACCAGGTGCGCAAATTGGAAGAGCGCTTCGGCGTGCTGCTGTTCCACCGCAACAAGCGTTCGGTGCAACTGACCGACCTGGGCGAGCGCCTGCTGGGCATCAGCCAACGCCTGTTCGCCTGCGAAGCCGAAGCCCACGAGCTGCTGCAGGACTCACGCGCCCTGCACACCGGCAGCCTGGTGTTGGCGGTTGACGCGCCGGTGCACGTGCTGCCGCAGATTGCGCGGTTCTGCCAGCGCTACCCGGGCATCCAGGTGAAGGTCGAAACCGGCAACACTGATGAATCGTTGGCCCGGCTGTTCAGCTACCAGGCGGACCTGGCACTGCTGGGACGGGACGTCGACGATGAGCGCCTGCACTGCCTGCCGCTGCGCCGCGACCCGATGGTTGCCTTCGTCAGCCACCATCACCCTTGGGCCAGCCGGGGCTCGATCAGCCTGGCGGACCTGGATGATACCCCGCTGGTGCTGAGGGAGCCTGGGTCGGTGACGCGGCAGACGCTGGAAGAAGAAATGCAGCGCGCCGGGCTGCGGATTCGGCCGGCGATCCAGGTGGAAGGCCGGGAGGCGGCGCGCGAAGCGGTGGTGGTGGGGATTGGCGTGGGGGTTGTGTCGGCGGCGGAGTTTGGCGCGGATGCGCGGGTGTGTGCGTTGCCGATTGTCGACTGTCAGCGGCATTTGACCGAGACGCTGGTGTGCCTCAGCGAGCAGCGTACGCGGCGGGTGGTGGCGACGTTCTTGCAAATGGTTGAGGAAGGGCTGTAAAGCTGCATCCCCAATGTTTGCTTGGTAAGAGCAGCCTTGTGCTGCGAAGAGGCCGGTGCAGGCAGCATTGATGTATGGTGCCTGTACCGGCCTCTTCGCAGCACAAGGCTGCTCCTACAAGGATCGCGAGGATCACGAGGATCACGAGGATCACGCCCCATGCTCTTTCGATTTGCCGCCGACGCTCTGGTGCTGTTGCACCTGGCCTTCATCTTGTGGGTGCTGTTCGGTGGCCTGCTGGTTCTCAAGTGGCGCCCCGCCCTGCTCGTCCACCTGCCCGCCCTGGCCTGGGGCTTGGCGGTGGAAGGGCTGCACCTGGAATGCCCGCTGACCGACTGGGAAAACCGCATGCGCTTCGCCGCCGGCGACGCGGGCTACCACGGCGGTTTCGTCGAACATTACATCTGGCCGCTGATCTATCCGGCCGGGCTGACGCCGCAGATCCAATGGCTGCTGGGCGCCATCGTCCTGCTGCTCAACCTCGGCATCTACGGCTACGTGCTCGGGCGCTGGCGCCGCCCTACCGCGTAGCGATCACGAACAAGCGCGGGAACGGCAACAGCACCTTACCGTCGGTGGCCGGTGGGTAGTCGTGCTGCATCGCCTGCAGGTACATCTGCAGGAAGGCGGCTTGCTCTTGTTCGTCCAGCCTGGCCAGGTAAGGCCGCAACGCCGAGCCCTTGAACCACTCCACCACCGCTTCGGCGCCACCCTCCAACGGATGATGGTACGTAGTACGCCACACATCCACCCGCGCGCTCCGCGGGCTGAGCAGGTCGTAATAGAACGCGGCGTTGTGCCTGGGCGGTAGCTGGAAATCGGCGAATTTGGCGGCCCAGGGGCCTTTGCTGGCGATTTCGCGCAGTTGCCGGTGCGCTGGCTCGTCAAGGTTGTCAGGGGTTTGCACCGCCAGGCTGCCGCCCTCGCTCAGCTGGCTGACCAGGTGCGGATACAGCGAAGCGTGGTCCGGCACCCATTGCAGCGAGGCATTGGCAAGGATCAGGTCTTGCGGCTCTGGCGCGGACCACTGGGCGATGTCGGCAATGGCGCAGCGCACGCGTGGTACACACAGCCTTTTGCGCTCCCGGGCCTTTTCGACCATGTCCGGGTCGCTGTCCAACGCCGTCACCTGGGCATCGGGGTAGCGCTGCAGCAGCACCTCGGTCGAGTTGCCCGGGCCGCAGCCCAGGTCGGTGGCATGGCGGACCGGGCGTGGCGGCACGGCGGTCAACAGGTCGCGTACGGCGCGGGTGCGCTCGTTTTCGAAGAGGGAATACTGGGTGGCGGACCAGGCCATATGCGGCTCCTTTGGGCGGGCAATGTGCCCAGCATAAGCCAAGTAGTGGCACTTAGGGTCTATTCGCGGGCCGGAACCGAGCGTCTATCCTTGAAGTCAGTCCTTATATGCGCCTGCCCATGAAAACATTCCTGGCCCTCGCCATACTGGCCCTGATCGCCGCTGCCGCCCTCCTCGGCTCGCCGTGGATGAACCAGCGTTTTCACATGCCGCCGGACAAACACCCGGCCCAACAACGCGAAACGGCCGGGTCCCCAAGGGAGCCGGCCGTCTCGAACCACAACTGAAGCTTAGTGGCGTTTGGCGCTACGGATCTGATGCACCACACCCATGGCTACCACGACTGCGGCAGCAATTCCGGTGGAGATCACCAGGATCTGGTAGTCAGGCATGAACGCCATGGTCACCAGGGCAGCCACGATGAACGCGATTACCAGGTAGGTCAGCCACGGGAACAGCCACATCTTCAGGCGCACTTCCTTGCCTTCGGCAATCAGCTTGCGGCGCATGCGCAGCTGCGAGAAGGCGATCACCAGGTACACCAGCAGCGCGATCATGCCGGTGGTGTTCATCAGGGTGTCCAGCACGTCTTTCGGGCGCAGGGTTTCGCTGAAGTTGATCAGCGCACACACCACCGCCACGGCGCACGAGCCCATGATCGCGTACACCGGTACGCCGGTGCCGGCGCGGGTGATCTTGAAGAACGACGGCGCGTCGCCACGCTGGGACAGCGAGAACAGCATGCGCGAAGCGGTGTAGTGACCGGAGATCAGGCAGCTGCTCACCGAGGTCAGGACCACGAAGTTCATCAGCAACTCGGCATACGGCACGCCCAGCAGCTCCAGGGTACGGCGGTAGGCACCATAGCCCGAGACGCCCAGGTGCGGGTCGTTCCACGGCACCAGGCAGACGATCAGGAAGATCGAGCCAACGTAGAACAAGCACACACGCCACACCACCGAGTTGGTGGCCTTGACGATCTGCGCGGCCGGGTCTTTGGCTTCGGACGCGGCGATGGTCACGATCTCTGCGCCGAGGAAGGCGAACATCACCCCGAGCAACGCACCAATCACCGTGGTGATGCCGTTGGGCATGAAGCCTTCTGCGGTCAGGTGGCTGATGCCACGCACTTCACCGAACTGCCAGACGTTCATCACCGCTGCGGTGCACACCACCAGGAAGCAGACGATGGCGATCACCTTGATCAAGGCAAACCAGAACTCGAACTCGCCGTAATGCTTGACGTTGAAGAAGTTGACGGTGATCAGCAGCAGGGTCGTGGCCAGCACGAACACGTTGACACTGACGTCAGGGAAGAAGCCATGCAGGATCTTGCCCGCCACATAGGCTTCCCACGCCATGAGGATGACCCAGTACCACCAGTACAGCCAGCCGATGGTGAAACCTGCCCAACGGCCAATGGCGCGGTCGGCGTAGGTGGAGAACGAGCCGGTGTCAGGCGAGGACGTCGCCATTTCGCCGAGCATGCGCATGATCAGCACCACCAGGATGCCGCCTGCCAGGTAGGCCAGGACAGCGGCCGGGCCGGCGCTGTGGATCACGCTGCCGGAACCGACGAACAAGGCGCCGCCGATAACCCCGGCGATCGACATCATCGTCAGGTGGCGCGACTTGAGGGAGGCACTGAGCTTGCTCTCGTGCCCGCCTTTCGCGGTGGTGGTTGTGGATGTTGCGTCCATCAGTTGTGTACCCCGTGCTTCTTTTTATCCAAGGAAAACTGTGAGACCCCGATGGCTAGCGGCCTCACCTGTACATCAGTGCTAATGCGGGCAGGATGGTGTGAGCAAACACACGCAGGCCATCCATGGCGGCCTGCTGACGCGCCCGAAGGTTTGCCCTTCGAGCGAACTGAACATGCTTTATGTGGCGATATCCGACACCTAATGTAAAAATGTCCGACGCAGAGAGCCATGCACAGTGGCATGAATCTCGCACTGCACTGTACAGGTCGCCAATGCAGTACACCCTGCAGGCACCTGACGCTACGCACCCTGAAAGGCCCTCGAATGTTCGAATTACACCCAGACGCCCCCACCCCGTTGGTCAACCAGATCATCGACGGCTTGCGCGAGCTGATCGACAACCAGACGCTCAAGCCTGGGGCCAAGGTCCCGTCTATCCGCGCCTTTGCCGCGACCTACTCGGTGAGTACCTTCACCGTGGTCGAGGCCTACGACCGCCTGGTCGCCCAGGGCCTGCTGGTCAGCCGCGGCAATGCCGGGTTTTTCATCAACCGCGCGGCTGGCGAGTTGCTGGACAAACACAATGTCGAGGCCGACACCAGTCGACCAACGTTCAACTCCGAGTGGTACCTGCAGCAGATCTTCGAGATCCGCCAGCTGCCCTTCAAGCCCGGCTGCGGCTGGCTGCCCAATGACTGGATGTACGAGGAAGGCCTGCGCCGCGGCCTGCGCCAGGTTGCTGGCAGCCCGCTGGAGTTGTCCGGCTACGGCGACCCTATGGGCCTGGCCGAACTGCGCACGCTGACCGCACAAAACCTGCAGCAGGAGCTGTCGATCGTCGCCAACCCGGCGCAGCTGATGCTCACCCATGGCGCCAGCCAGGCCCTGGACCTGGCCGCGCGCACCCTGGTGCGCCCAGGGGACGTGGTGCTGGTCGACGACCCCGGCTACCCCAACCTGATGAGCATCCTGCGCACCCAGGGCGCGACGTTGGTCGGCGTACCCCGCACCCCTGCTGGTTACGACCTGAACCAGCTGGAGCAGCTGCTGGCGCATCACCGCCCGACCGCGTTCTTCACCCAGCCGCACCTGCACAGCCCGACCTGCTCGCGCACCCCGCTGCCGCAGTTGCATCGGCTGTTGCAACTGGCCAGCCAGCATGGCTTCCGCCTGGTCGAGAACAACCTGTACGCCGACATGGTCGCCGAACCGCAACCGTGCCTGGCCAGCCTCGACCACCTGCAGCAGGTGGTGTACGTCGGCAGCTATTCGAAGAGCATCTCGCCCAACGTACGGGTTGGCTACATGATGGCCAACCCGGAGCTGATGCAGAAACTGGTGCACCTGAAAATGCGCTCAGGCCTCACCACCTCGCAGGTGATGGAACGCGTGGTGTATGCCGCGATCATCGACGGCCGCTGGCGCAAACACCTCAAACGCCTGCGCCAGCGCCTGGCCGAGGCGCACCAGGAAGTGGGCCGGCACCTGCACCGGCTGGGCTTCGAGCTGTTCACCGAGTCGGATGAAGGCATGTACATCTGGACCCGCCACCCCGCCATCCCCGACAGCGCGGAGCTGCTGGATGATGCGTTGGAGAAAGGCATCATGCTTGGGCCTGGGCAGCTGTTCATGGTCGATGCCAAGCCGACCGGGTGGATGCGCTTCAATGTGGCGTTCAGTACGGACCCGGCGATGTGGGAGTTGTTGGAGAAGGTGCTGGTGAAGCATGTGCGGCGGGGTGGGGTGTAGGGACAGAGCCTAGTAAAACTGCCAGTTGTGAGGGGCGGCCGGAGCGATCCAAACTGGGACATCTCCCTCCAGCAGGTCGCGATAATGAATGATTCAATACGCAGCCTTCATGCTCAACAGCTGACGCCACAACGCTCAACGCCGCCGGCTTCCCAGCTAAACAGCCCTCACACTTATCACTTTTACAACGGTAACCGCCTGGCAACACGGCTGAACACCCAGGGTTGTCAGCGCGTAATCTGGGCACTCAATATCGGAGTGGCGCAGGGCACGCCAGTAAGTGGAACGTGGCACAATCAGATGCTACAGACAGACCAGCAAGGCTCGGCTTTGGGCAGTTTCAACGATGAGTATCAGGGGACAGTCTATACGCCTTATGGCCATCGTTTCGCTGCTGAGAGCGCGCCACTATTGGGCTTCACAGGACAATGGATAGATCCTATATCTGGCACCTACCCGCTGGGAAATGGGCACCGTTTCTATCATCCACAATTACGGCGCTTCAGCAGCCCCGATGCGCTGAGCCCGTTTGGCAAAGGGGGCTTTAACGCGTACGCCTACTGCGCGGGGGATCCAATAAACAGCGCTGATCCCTCCGGGCGATGGCCTGTAACGTTCAACCAACAACTTAACACCCAAGGTAGCTCAATACTCCAGTTTTTGGCTGACAATTCGGAACAGCGCTTACACGCAATTGGTTTCAGCCACATAAAAAGTCCAAAAATCCCAAAAGGTTATAGCCGTACATACTTAAGATATAATACCAATACAAAAGGAACGGAAGCTAAATATCCTTCTGAACTCCCGCAGATTGAACCACTAATACCCACCGGCTATTACTACACCAACGAGACTACCGGCGTGGTGATACTTGGCTTTGGCCAACGTGAAGGTGCTCCAGACCCTGGTTTAATGCACTCACACCACAATTCACTTGTAGCCGCCGGGTTCAACCTGCGACCTGTCAATACGTTCGATGAGGGTTCTATCTATCAAACACCCTGGGGTATCACGGCAAGTCCACCTAGCCAGAACAAACCTGTCGGGTCAAGTGTCGGCAACACTCACTTCAATCTGGAGCAGATAGGACACGACGTGCGTCAATCGTGACAGCGCATTTTACACAGCCGATGGAACCGAAGAGTGGTATTCGCCTTTGAATACATTCCCAAGCGCCGACACGATCCACCACCCTGCAGGACCTTTGGGTATTTCCCAGAGCAGAGCCCCCTAACCTTTGCTGGAGTCATTTGAATCCACTGTAGAGCCTCTATCGCTGCGCGGTGGCTGGGGCGAAGCGGTGGGCTTCATGGTGAGCTCCTTTGCTTGTTGTTCTGGCAGGAGTTGTGGGTCATCACAGTTGCGCTCTGGTGGCGCTTGGTCGGTGCATGGCTGCGATTTATCGTCCCAGGGCTATGATTAGTCAATTTTCTATTTATTATTCGCATTATTAGCCATGCTTATCATCGAGCCCGACCATGTCCGACCGCCTGCTCAACGACCGCCTCGACTGGAACCTGCTGCGCACCTTCCGGGTCATCGGCCAGGAGCTGTCCATCAGCCGCGCGGCCGCCCGCCTGCACCTTACCCAGCCGGCGGTGAGCCAGGCGCTCAAACGCCTCGAAGATCAGCTCGGCCGGCAACTCATCGCCCGCCGTGGGCCACGCTTTGTGCTGACTGAAATGGGCGAGCAGCTGTTTGTGCTGGCCGGCGAGGTGTATGGGCAAATGTCGCAGATCGGCGGCCTGCTGGAGCAACCGGCGGACGAACTGGTGGGCAAGGTGCGCTTGCTGATGATCAGCCGCATCGAAAGCGAGCAGTTCGACGATTTTCTCGCCGACTTCCACCGCCAGCACCCACGGGTAGAGCTGGAAATCGAGGTGATGCGCAGCTCCGACATCGTCGCCGCCTTGCAGGAGAAGACTGCCACGGCGGGCTTGAGCCTCAATCGACGGCCGCAACCGCGTTTGGAGCAGCGGCTGTTCCTGCGCCAGCGCTATGCGTTTTTCTGCGGCAAGCACCATGCCTTGTTCGGCCAATTGGAGGGCGACCTGCAACGTGAGAACTTCGTCAGTTTCACCAGCGACCAGATCGGCGGGATGCTCTCGCCGCTGACCATCTTCCGGGACCAGCAAGGGTTCTCCGGGCGGATCGTGGCGTCCTCGCCCAGCCTTGAAGAGGTACGCCGGCTGGTGATCGCGGGCTTTGGCATCGGCTGCCTGCCGGAACACGTGGTGGCGGCGGATGTGGCGGCGGGGTTGTTATGGAAGCTGCCACCGCAGGAGGGGATTGCGGATGTGGATATCCACCTGCTGTGGAACAGGGAACAACGGCTGAGCCGGGCCGAGCGAGTATTTATCGAGGCCCTGCAACAGTGCGGGGATAACAAAGAATCGTAGGACACAGTGAGGGGGAGTTCATCGCAACATCGCAAAAACGCTGCTTGTGAACGCCCCTCTAGCGCTTTTTGGCTGACTGATAAACCGCGCTGCGTTCACGCTTGCCCACTGAAACTACCACAACAACGACCCGCTCATCTTCGACCCGGTAGACGAGGCGGTAGCCTTAAGCCTTGAACTTTATTTTGTAGTGATTAGGCAGCTCCCGCAGAGCATCGGCCTGCACCCTCGGTGCCTGCAAACGTTCGCCAAGCTTCTTCTTGATCTGCTCACGCAACGTATGGCCCAGTTTGCCCCATTCCTTGAACGCTGAAGGGACGAACTCAAGCTTATAAGTCATCCAAAGACACCGGTATACCTTGCTCACCAAGACGGGACTTGGCCAGCTCGCTTAGCTCGATGTCTTCCAGTTTTTCCATCATGGCTTCATACAGTTCGGCCGGCACCATGTAACCCATCACACGATTGTGATTCAGTACGGCAATGGGCATGCCTGCGGCGCCAGACATTACTGCAGTTGGGTTCTTTTTTAGCTCTGAAACGCTTACCGCTACGTCAGCGAAAATATTCTGCATGCTATCAGCCCTCAATTAAGACCGATATTTTGGTCAAATTTAAGAAGCATGGCAAGGGACGGCCCCGTAAAAGTTTGGATCCCATCCCCGGGCAGGGTATGCTTGCAGGATAGCCAAATGCCACCATCCGGGCGCACCCAGTGCCTGGCATTCACGGACGAGCCTCCTTTGCCCAGCCACCCTACCCGCCACACCATCGCCCGCCAATGGCAGCTGCTCAAGCTGCTGCCGGGGCGCCACCCAGGCATGAGCTCTACGCAGTTGCAGGCAGCGCTGGCGAAGGTGGGCCACACCACCAGCAAGCGCACCGTGGAGCGCGACCTGGTGGAACTGTCGGCGTTGTTTCCGCTGCACTGCAACAGTAAAGGCATGCCTTATGGCTGGTACTGGCAACCTGGGCTGAGCCTGGACGAGTCGCAGCAACTGCAACCGGATGCCCTCGCACCGGTTCGCAAGATCGGGCTACGCGCCTGGGTCGACGACGCGCTCGCACGGCGCCTGGAACAGCAGCCACTGTCCACAGACATGCAGCTGGCACCTCAGCAAGACGGCGGCGCCGCGCTGGCCGCTACCGTCGACGACAGCCGTGCACTGATGGGCTGGTTACTGTCCCAGGCAGGGTCGATTCGTGTCCTAGCCCCCGCATCACTGCGCACCGCCCTGCTGGAGCAGCAGCGCCAGAGCCTGGCGCTGCACGAAGAATGCAGCTAAGCACGAGCGTGTAGGAGCAGCCTTGCGCTGCGAAGAGGCCAGCGACAACACCGGGAATCTTCGGTGGTGCTACGGGCCTCTTCGCAGCACGAGGCTGCTCCTACAGTGAGTTAAGTGGGTTGGTCACGTCCGCAGTGAGCCACACTGCGTCCCAATGGGGATAGTCACCTATGTGTTCAACCAAACCCGCACGCAATGGGTTTGCAACGATGTACCTGGCTATCTTGCGCACGTCATCGTCCTTGCGTACGGCACGGTCTTGATAACCACGTTGCCAGACTTGGCCGCGACTTACCCCTGCTTTGCATAGTGCAGTGCCAGAACGCGACTTGAACTGCCGCATCAGGCTGCACAGTGTGTCGGTGTGAAGCTCAATCAGCCAATGTAAGTGGTCAGGCATCACCACCCAGGCAAGTGAATGGCAGGCATCTTCTCGTTCCGATTGGCGCATTTGCCCGATGACCAGGCGCGCAGCACGCAGGTTTGCAAACAGCGGCCTGCGCTGGTGAGTGACGGTGGTGAGCAGGTATAGCCTGCCGGGTTCCGAAAACCGTCCCCGCCGTAGTAGTTTTGCTTTGGCCCAATCCATGGTGTGCCCCTCGTTTAACGATCCTTGTCGTTACGAACAATAGGAGACACAGCAATTCAGCACTCTCTAGATCGTTACTGAATATCACAACCAAATACCGAATAGCGGATGTGTAGGAGCAGCCTTGCGCTGCGAAGAGGCCCGCGACAACACCGCGAATCTTCGCTGGTGCTACGGGCCTCTTCGCAGCGCAAGGCTGCTCCTACAGTGAGTTAAGTGGGTTGGTCACGTCCGCAGTGAGCCACACTGCGTCCCAATGGGGATAGTCACCTATGTGTTCAACCAAACCCGCACGCAATGGGTTTGCAACGATGTACCTGGCTATCTTGCGCACGTCATCGTCCTTGCGTACGGCACGGTCTTGATAACCACGTTGCCAGACTTGGCCGCGACTTACCCCTGCTTTGCATAGTGCAGTGCCAGAACGCGACTTGAACTGCCGCATCAGGCTGCACAGTGTGTCGGTGTGAAGCTCAATCAGCCAATGTAAGTGGTCAGGCATCACCACCCAGGCAAGTGAATGGCAGGCATCTTCTCGTTCCGATTGGCGCATTTGCCCGATGACCAGGCGCGCAGCACGCAGGTTTGCAAACAGCGGCCTGCGCTGGTGAGTGACGGTGGTGAGCAGGTATAGCCTGCCGGGTTCCGAAAACCGTCCCCGCCGTAGTAGTTTTGCTTTGGCCCAATCCATGGTGTGCCCCTCGTTTAACGATCCTTGTCGTTACGAACAATAGGAGACACAGCAATTCAGCACTCTCTAGATCGTTACTGAATATCACAACCAAATACCGAATAGCGGTTGTGTAGGAGCAGCCTTGCGCTGCGAAGAGGCCCGCGACAACACCGTGAATCTTCACTGGTGCTACGGGCCTCTTCGCAGCGCAAGGCTGCTCCTACAGTGACCCATCGATAGGTTCAGGACGGCAACACTGGCACGCGTCGGCGTGACAGGCAGGCATACGCCAACCCCAGCACGCTGAACCCCAACACCGCCAACAGCACCATCAATTCGCGGCTGTAGCGCGCCACTTGCGCGGGGAAGCCGGTGAACTCGCGGTACACCTGCACATCGGCCACGCCGTCGGCATGACGGATGCTGACGCCGCCCTGGCGGATCTGCGAGTAGTCGGCATCGAAGTACACCCACACCTTGCACGCCCCACCCGGTTCGATGGAGGGTATCTCGACCAGGGGCGTGGCGGCTTCAATAATGGTGTCGTTGCCAGCCGCATCGCGCACTTGCACCAGGCCCTTGGCCGGCAGGCGAATCTTCACCAGGCGAACCGGCGCATTACCGGTGTTGCGCAGGTCGATGAGCAGACCGGTGCGGTGGTCCACCAGCCCCGCCTCGAACGGTTTGGCGAACAACTGGGCGTAAGGCGCCTGGGCCAGTTCGATCAACCTGTCGACCTGATCCTGATGCAACTGCCCTTCGCTGATGGTGTTGATACGGCCCTGCAATTGCTCGTACTTAAGTTGCTCGCTGGCCTTGGTGATGCGTTCGCTGAATTGGCTCGGGTAAGTGAGGTAGGCGTAGGTCAGGGAGGCCTCCAGGCGAGGGCTGCCTTTGATCACCACATAGGCCACTACCATGACCATCAGGCCAATCAGCAGGGCTACGAGGACTTTGCCGACTTTGTCCCAGCTCAACGCAAACTTCCTTCTGTCGTGATACTGACGGTTCAAGGCGCCCAAGGGTGCCAATTTCGTGGCGCCCAGGCAAGCATTCAACGCCCTGGGAGCCGAAAGCGACCACACCGGTACCCTGATAGCAGAGCATAGCCACCCTCAGCCTCGACAGGTTGAAGTTCTGACCCTGGGCTCAGAAGCCCAGCGTCGCCGACAGCAGGTAGGTCCTTGGGGTAGACAGCGTCAGCCCTGGCTCACTGTCGTCCGAAGCCCCTGCCGACGCCCAGTAGCGGTCGTCCAGCACGTTCTCGACACTGGCACGCAGCGTGACCTGGGTCTCGTCTACCTTGAAGGCATAGCGGGCGCCCAGGTCGAAACGCTCCCAGCCGTCGATCTGCTTGCTGTTGTTCTGGTCCAGGTACTGCGAACTCGAGTGAATGCCCCGTGCGGTCAAGGTCAGCCCGTTTACCCTCGGCACATCCCATTCGGCCCCCACATTGACGTTGTACTCGGGCGTTGCCGGTGCGCGGTTGCCGTCGAAGGCGCCGCCGACGGTATCGGTCAGTTCGCTGTCGATGTACATCACCCCGCCCAGCAGGCGGACGCCCTCCAGCGGCTCGCCAAACACACTGAGCTCCACACCTCGGTTATCGCGCTTGCCATTGGGCCCGAACACCCGCGTAGTGGCATTGGTTTCGTAGGCGGGCTGGCGTATGCGAAACACGCTGGCGGTGAAGCCGACCTTGCCCAGGTCATACTTCGCCCCGACTTCCACCTGCCGGCTGGTGAAGGGCGGGAAGATCTGGTCTTCGTTGACCGACGTCGACGGCGCGATCTTGCCTTGGCTCAAGCCTTCCATGTAGTTGGCGTACAGCGACAGCTGCTCGCTGACCTTCAGCAGAACGCCCGCCGATGGCGACACCTTTTCTTCGTCGTAGGCCGTGTCACCTTTGACGCCGTCGCTCCAGTCATCAACCTGCACCCGCTGCCAGCGGGCGCCCAAGGTCAGCAGCAGGCGGTCATCGAAAAAGCCAAGGGTATCGGCCAGGGCGACGCCGCTGAACCGGTTCTCGGTGTAAACCTTGGGGTCGAGCCGGGTCGGGGTGCCGGGTGTCGGCGTGGTCACCGGGTTGTAGAGGTTGCTGGGCGCGGAGGCATAGCGCGCGCCGCCGTTGGTGAAGTCCATGTAGAAGTACGTGGCGGCCAGGTTCAATTCGTGGCTGACCGGCCCGGTATGGAACCAGTTGCGCACACCGGCCGTGGCGGTACGCACGCTTTCATCGCGGGTGAAATCGCGCGGCTGAACAGTAAAGTCCCCGGCATCGTTGATGATCGAAACGTTGTGGCGCAAGAAGTCATGGTTGCTCTTGCGCGCGCCGACTGCGCCATAAGCCATCAGCGAGTCGCTGATGTCGTACTCGGCATTGACGGCACCGAAGGTGTCATTAGTGCGCGCCTTGCTCCAGGCCTGTGCGTAGTTGTGGTGTACATCATTGGCGCTCGGCACCTTGGCGTTGGCACCAATCAGCACACGCTCCTGGGGGGCATCGGTATCACGCTCGGTATGGCCGATGTCGGTCGAAAGGCGCAGCCGCTCGCCACGAAAATCCAGGCCCAGCACCGCCATGTCCCGCTCGACACGCTGGTGATCCCACTCGGTGTCGCCGGCCTGCTTGACGCCGTTGAAGCGGATACCGAACTGCCCGCCCTCGCCAAAACGGCGGCCGACATCCACCGCACCGCCGGCCTGGCTGCCCGAGGCATAACTGCCGGTGAACTCGGTAATGGGCGTATCACCTGCCCGCTTTGGCACCACATTGATACCGCCGCCCACGCTGCCGCGCGGCGAAATACCATTGAGCAACTGGCTCGGTCCCTTGATGATGTCGACCCGGTCGGCCATCTCCATGTCGATCGAGTAGGTCGGCAAGATGCCGAACAGGCCATTGTAGGAAACATCGCTGTTGAACAAGCTGAACCCGCGGATGGTGAACTGCTCGAAGCGCCCACCTGCCGGGTTGGTCGCACGCACCGAGGGGTCGCTGGCAATCAGGTCACCCAGTGTGCGTGCCTGCTGGTTCTTCACCAGGTCGCTGGTGTAGGTGGTCATGCTGAACGGGGTGTCCATGAAGTCGCGCGAGCCAAGCAGGCCTTGCGACCCTTGGCGGGCGACCTGGCCACCGGCATAAGGCGGCGCGTCGCTGGCACCCACATGGCCACCGACGATGCTGGTCGGGGCGATCTCCAGCGCATCCGACGCTTGCGCCACAGGCACCAGGGTAAACGCCCCGTTACCCACTGATTGCAGCTGCAGGCCGCTGCCTTGAAGCAGCTGCATGAAGCCCTCGTCAACGCTGTAACTGCCTGACAACCCCCTGCTTTGCCGGCCAGTGACCAGCGCCGGATCGAGTGAAAGGCTGACCCCGGCGAGGTGGGCGAAACGGGTCAGTGCGGCGCCCAACGTGCCGGCGGGCACGGTGTAAGTACGCCGCGCGAGGTCGTCGGCCCAGGCTGACGAAGACAACAGGTTGGCACTCAGGCTGATGGCAAAACCCAGGTACATCAACGGACGCGAACGAAGTGACGCCGCACGCGGGCGGCAAGGCAATACGACAGGCATTGAAACAGGCTCCCTTTATTCTCTACTACCGCTAATGACAGGCGGCCTGAAAAAAAGGGACAGCCTTGCAGCATTATTTTTAACGAACGAAAAACCCTGCCCACCGCCCACGGTTAATCCTTGACCGAGGTCATGCCGTGACGGACGATCAGCCTTCCACAAGCAAGGACGAATACCATGTTACGGATATTGGGCAGAGCGTCTTCGATCAACGTGCGTAAAGTCCTCTGGGCCTGTGCCGAGTTTGATATCCCCTTCGAACGGGAGGACTGGGGCGCAGGCTTCACCGCCACCGACACCCCCGAATTCTTGGCACTTAACCCCAACGCCATGATCCCGGTCATCCAGGATGGCGACTTCACCCTGTGGGAATCCAACTCCATCATCCGTTACCTGGCGACGCGCTATGGCCACGCCTCGGTGTACCCGACCGAGGCAAAAGCACGGGCAGGTATCGATCAATGGATCGACTGGCAGGCTTCAGACCTCAACAGGTCCTGGAGCTACACCTTCATGTCGCTGGTCAGGCATTCACCCGCCCATCAGGACCCGCAGGCGCTGGCCGCCGGCCGTGCCGAATGGTCTCGCTACATGCAGATCCTCGATCGGCAGCTCGCCGCCACCGGTGCGTATGTGGCCGGCGACATGTTCACCCTGGCTGACATCCCCATCGGCCTTTCGGTCAACCGGTGGTTCGAGACGCCTTTCGAGCACCCTGATTTGCCAGCCGTCAGGGCGTATTACGAACGCTTGAGCAAGCGCCGGGCGTTTTGCCTGCATGGCAGAAACGGCACCCCCTGAGCGCACTGCTGCCACACTCGACCGCTGCGCCGCCCTGGCAGAACTGATCAAAAGGGCTGCGTAGCGGCCCACGTGCCCACCGCCCACGGACTACCCTCATGCCGCACACTTATCACGGCAGCTGCCTTTGCGCCGCTGTCAGCTATCAGCTGCTCACAGCCCCCAAAGCGCTCACCCATTGCCATTGCAGCCAGTGCCGCAAAGGCCACGGGGCGGCGTTTGCAAGCTATGCCAGCGTACCCCGCAACGCACTCAAGGTACTGACCGGCGCAGACACGATCAGCACCTATCACTCCTCGCCTTCGGTACAACGCGAATTCTGCGCACGCTGTGGCTCGAACCTGTTCTGGTCACGCGCCGAGGGTGAATTCAGCGACTGGGTATCGGTGGCCCTGGCCACACTGGACACGCCCTTCACGCCACACAGCCAAAAGCACATTTACCTCGACGCCAAGGCGCCTTGGTACACCCCTGTCGAACCCAGTGCGCCTGGCGCCTAGGCGCCTTGCAGCACGCTCTAGCGTGGCTGCAACAGCTTCGCCAAGACGAACGTCACAACCACCGCCAGCAACACCGCCAGCGAAATCGACAGCACTGCGCCCCACTGCAACAGCGTACTTTGCAGGGCCAGGTAGAAGCCCACCACGCCCACCGCGCCAATGGCATTGCCACGCACGATCGCGCCCAACTCGTGGCGCCCGCCCTGGACGTGAGCAAATACTGCAAGCGGCCAGGCGATTACCGGGACCGGCGCCAGCATCCCACTGACCACCGGCCCGAGCATCGTTGCACTGGCCGTGATCACCAACAGCAACAAGGTGGCGGTCATCATGCGCATCGGGATGACCCAGCGCGGCATCGGCACGTAACGCGCTGAACTGGCCTGGGCCGGTTGCGAGGTAGCGACGACGATGGCGACGACCAGTAACAGCGTGGCAACGACAGACAGCGCCACCCAGCCCAAGTGGCTGGTCGCCAAGGCGGCCACAGCGAAGAACAGCAGCGCTACGATGCAGCCGACAAACGCACTGACGCGCTGGGTCACCCAGTAGTAGAACAAACAGGTCGCTTGCACGGCGGCCACCCCAGCCAATGCCCCAGGTACGGCCTGCGACGCGAACACCTCGCCCTGTTCAAGGCTAAGAAACAGCATCACCAGCGCCGAGGTGACAGGCAGCCCCGACAGCAGCCCGCCAATTTGCGTACCCCAACGTTTGCCCGCCAGCGAGATGGCCAGCATGAGGGTGGGTGTCATGAGTAGTTTGAGGTAGAAGGCAGTCATGCAGAGGTTCGGATCAGAAGGGAGGGATCAAGCCTTGCGCAGTCGCGCGCGGGTTGCTTGGCAGAGCCTCATGCTAGCCGAATTGCACTTCAGCCCACCAGCGGCGAACGCGCTGGCCCCGTCACAACTGCGCCAGCCGCTCCCGCAAGAACCCGACAAAGGTTTGCACCGCCCGCGCCACCTGGCGATGCTGCGGATACACCGCCGACAACTGCAACGCCGGCGGCGTCCAGTCTTCCAGCAACGTCACCAAGCGGCCATCCGTCAGTGCCTGGCCAACGATGAACGTTGGCAGGTACGTCACGCCCATCCCCGCTATCGCCGCATCCCTGAGCATTTCGCCATTGTTGGCGCGCATCCGCCCCGCCACCGCAATTGCCTGCGTCTTGCCGCCCTGTTTGAACTGCCACTGCACCTGCCGTGAATGCCCATAAGGCAGGCAGTCATGCCGGGCCAACTGCTCGGGGAATGCGGGCACCCCCTGCGCCTCAAGATAGGCCGGGCTTGCGCAGTACACCCGTTCAACACCGGCAATACGCCGCGCGATGAGGCTGGAGTCCTCCAGCGCGCCAATGCGCAAGGCCAGGTCATAGCCTTCGCCGATCAGGTCCACGGCCCGGTCGCTGAGGTCCACTTCTACATCCACCTGCGGGTGCAACTGCAGAAATTCGGTCAGCAGGCACCCCAGGTGGGCCATGGCGAACGACAGCGGCGCACTCAGGCGCAAGGTGCCGCGCAAGGCCTGGGCCTGGCCGCTGATGTCGTGCTCCACCTGCTGCACTTCGCCCAGCAAGCGCAACGCCGACTGGTAATAGTGCTGCCCCAGCGGAGTGGCGTCCAGGCGCCGTGTCGAGCGGTTGAGCAGGCGCACGCCCAGGCGTTCTTCAAGTTGCATCAGGCGCCGGCTGACCGATTGCTTGGACATGCCCAGACGGTCCGCCGCAGCGGTGAAACTACCGGCTTCCATGACCTGGGCGAAGATCCGCATGTCTTCGTAAGGGTTCATTGTCTCGCTCGTGGTGACAGTCAAACGCTTTATAGCCGCTTTTTCCCACGAAGGCATCTCCTTAATCTACTCGCAAGTCACAGCGATGGCCCTTAAGGCCAGGCAATTCGCCCCCCTCAAACACTTGCATAGAAAAGGATTCGCACATGAACATTGTCCACAAGGCACTCACTACTAGCCTCCTTGCCCTCTCCGTTTCCACTGCGTTTGCAGCAGGCAGCCCAGGCGTTGAGCAGCACACCCAGGCCTTCCTCGAAGCCCTGGAAAAGGGTGGTGGCAAGCCCCTGGAACAGCTCGCGCCGAAGGACGCGCGTGCAGTGCTGACCGGCGCTCAATCGTCGGTCAAGGTTGACCTGTCCGGCATCGAAGTCAAAGCACACACGATCCAGGCCAACGGCGAGACAATCACGCTGCAAGTTGTCCGCCCGGCCAATGTGAAGGGTGAGTTGCCGGTGTTCATGTTCTTCCACGGCGGCGGCTGGGTACTGGGCGATTTCCCGACTCACCAGCGGCTGATTCGCGACCTGGTGGTCGGTTCCGGCGCGGTAGCGGTGTACGTGGACTACACGCCTTCACCTGAAGCGCACTACCCCACTGCCATCAACCAGGCTTATGCCGCCACCCGCTGGGTGGCCGAGCATGGCAAAGCGATCGGCGTGGATGGCAAGCGCCTGGCCGTGGCCGGCAACAGCGTCGGCGGCAACATGGCCGCAGTGGTCGCGCTCAAGGCCAAGGAGGCCGGTACGCCTAAGCTGCGCTTCCAGTTGCTGCTGTGGCCGGTGACCGATGCCAGCTTCGAAACCGGCTCGTACAAGCAGTTCGCCGAGGGGCACTTCCTCACGACCGGCATGATGAAGTGGTTCTGGAATAACTACACCACTGACGCCAAGGCACGTGAGCAAATCTACGCCTCGCCGCTGCGCGCCAGCAGCGAGCAGCTCAAAGGCCTGCCGCCAGCGCTGGTGCAGACCGCAGAGTTCGATGTGTTGCGTGATGAGGGCGAGGCCTATGCACGCAAGCTGGATGCGGCGGGGGTGACGGTGACTGCGGTGCGGTACAACGGGATGATTCATGACTACGGGTTATTGAACCCGCTGAGCCAGGTACCTGAAGTGAAAGCGGCGATGCGCCAGGCGGCTGGGGAGCTGAAGGTGCATTTGCAATAGTGAGATAGAACAAGACCCGCGTGAGCGGGTCTTCTGGGCATCAGAATCTGCCGAGTTCAATCAAAGTGCCACCGGCGACGATTCCAGTACAACCGGTAATGGAACACCAAAACGATACCTGTAAGCGCCGCTTCAAATAGACTGGGCAATTCCTAAAGTCTTCGGCATTCAACCAGCCTTGGCGAATACCCAGATTCGGCCATACAGCCGCTAAGGTGAAACGATTTACCACCATTGATCTTGTTCTGATGGAGATTGTGCTCCAGTACTTAAGATCATCGACCAACCCGTTGCTATTCTTGAATGTGCGGCAGAGCACGTTAAAGTGACGAGAACCTGCGATGTAAAAGCCCATGCCGATACCCACCATGCTAAGGGTGAAAGGCACTACTCCTAACGCAATTTTTACGCCAGTGGGCAGGTATGAAAAGTCAATCATGAAGTACCTCATAGGACCATTCCATCATCCCCTCTCCAAATGTCTCTCCGGTCTTACTGCCTAAGTAGGAACTACCTCCAATCGTCACAATGCCGCAGATAGCCTTACCGTATACACCAAATGAACAGACAGCCGCTGCGGCAATAGATCCGACCTTACCGCCCGCAACACCACCGACTAATCCACCGGCAAAGCTCCCGGTCTCAGTAAAACGAATTTTCTTGCACGCTTCGGTTTCGCCTGCTCGGCAGGCCGCTTGGACTTTCAACAAGGAAGAACCCGCCCCAAGCCCAATCGCTGCGTACCCACCATACTTCAAGTAGTTTGACATCTTCGCCACCTCATCAAGGTGCGTCGCATACCCTGGAATTTGCCCCGGGACGCCAGCTTTTTTCCAATGGTGCACCAGGCTTTTCGTGGAGATCCCCAGATCACGCCGAAGCGTATCGTAGCTACCGAGATTCAATGTTTTATTCAAGAAACTTGTGCGTAACTGAGCGCCCAGATGCTGGTAAAGCTCTTTGCGTTTCGCAAAAAAATCCGCACTTTTCAAATGGCCATGCAATGCAAACTGCTGCTGATGCAAAGCCTCAATCCCTTTCAGCGTATCTTTGACCTGCCCCAAGCCACGCTCAAGCATGTCCTTGCCCACCCCCATCGACAGGCTCGCCCCACTGAGAACTCCAGCGATCTCGCCGATATGGCTCATCATGAAGTTGGCTTCCTCATCGGAAAGAACGGCCAGCGATTCCCTCGCCTTCTCTGCCACCATCATCAGCTCTGCTTCCATGGGACTGCAGGAAACGCCGCTGCTCGTACTGCCGAGTACGAAAATCTCACCGGCTTTAAAGCCTTGTGTAAACGTGGGGTTCAAGCGCTGGAGTAACGAAACAGGTAATGGCTTGTTCGTTTCGCCCAGGCTCTTGAGCACTTGTTCGAATGACATACTGCGTTGAACAATATGAAAGCCCGGCTCCAGTACAGTGGCAGAATCGACTACCGATGTGTTGTATGACTGGGCAGGTGTTTGCCCCGATGAGGAAGTTGAAGACCGGGCGGCCGGAACGGGCGAGGAAGTGTGGCTGGAGCGGATGCCAACCCCGTTCAGGGCAGACTGTGCCAGGACCCGGTTGCTGCCGCTGGGGCAGTCGCACTGTACCAGCGCACCATCCACGACGGCAGGGCTACCTTTGATGATGAAGAAAGGGACGCCCTCGACAATGACGCCTGGCTTTTTACATTTCGGACACTCAGTCGTGACATCTCCCAGGCGTAGCGCGATCTGGTTGTTCCCTCGATAATTTGTATTGCTGGCGACACATACTGCACCTGTGGTGGTGAAATCCCCGTCAAATGCCTGTCCTTTGCCATGTATCGATATGCGCGTCATGTACCGTTTCCTCAGTAGAAAACGGGAAGCTAACACCGGCATAGCGCGCAGAATCCTAGCCGAGAAAGAATCAGAATACTCCTACGACATTCACGGCAAACTCGTAGAAAGATCCATTTATTTGTCAAATTAAAAGTGACAATGATACTTGCACACCTCTATTTTTCCTATTTTGAAGTGACAGTAAAGTGTCTCCATCAACTGCGCGGCAGCCCTTTCGGCCCCGGCATTCAAGGAGAACTCCCCATGCTCACCGTCCGTAACGCCCAAGACCGCGGCCTGGCCTTTCATGGCTGGCTGAAATCCTTTCACACCTTCTCTTTCGGCCACTACCGCAACCCCGACGAACAAGGCTTCTCGGACCTGCTGGTGATCAACGACGATCGCGTCATCGCTGGCAAGGGCTTTGGCGAGCACCCGCACCGAGACATGGAAATCTTTTCGTATGTGCTCGAAGGTGCGCTGGAGCACAAGGACACCTTGGGCACCGGCTCGGTGATCCGCCCCGGCGACGTGCAACTGATGAGTGCCGGGCACGGTGTGGCTCACAGCGAGTTCAACCACAGCCAGGCGCAGCCAGTGCACTTCCTGCAGATCTGGATCGTGCCTAACGTCCAGGGCGCAACGCCGCGTTACCAGCAGCAGCACTTCAGTGCCGAGGAAAAACGCGGCAAATTGCGGCTGATCATCTCCCCGGATGGTGCCGAAGGTTCATTGCAGGTGCGCCAGAATGCGCGGGTGTACGCCGGGTTGTTCGACGGTGCAGAGCGGGCGAGCCTGACCTTGCCGCAGGATCGGCACGGCTACGTGCATGTGGCGCGAGGCAGCATCGAGCTCAATGGGCAGGTGCTGAATGAGGGCGATGGCGTTCGGGTGCGCCAGGAGCAGTTGCTGCAACTTGGCAATGGCCAGGATGCAGAGGTCCTGGTGTTCGACTTGCGCCCCCATGAGTTGCCAGGCATGCCGTAAACCGATGCCGGCCCTGATCACCTCAGGGCTCGAACCCTTCGACGATGATCACTTCAGCCTTCGCCACACCTTGGCGGTGGCTGCAGGCCTCCTGATAAAGCGCCGACTGATAACAGGCCACCGCCTGCTCGTAAGAGTCGAACTCGATCACCACGCTGCGCTGCGGCGTCGGCCGCCCTTCCATCGCCTCGCTACGCCCGCCCCGCGCCAGAAACCGCCCACCGAATGCGGCGAAGGCAGCGGGCGCGCGCTGGGTGTATTGCTGGTATTGCTCGGGGTCGGTCACATCCACGTGGGCGATCCAATACGCTTTCATCCGCTGCTCTCCTGTTGCAAAAGTATTTGTGTATGATGGTATACCATAAAAATCACCCCACCACAGCGAGCGTGCAGCATGGCTTTCAACAGCATCGAAGAACTTCTCGAGGACTACCGGCAAGGCAAGATGGTCCTGCTGGTGGACGATGAGGACCGGGAAAACGAAGGCGACCTGCTGATCGCCGCCGAGCGCTGTGACGCCCAGGCCATCAACTTCATGGCCCGCGAAGCGCGTGGCCTGATCTGCCTGACGCTGACCGACGATCATTGCCAGCGCCTGGGCCTGGAGCAGATGGTACCGGCCAACGGCAGCGTGTTCAGCACCGCCTTCACCGTTTCGATCGAGGCCGCCACTGGCGTCACTACCGGTATTTCCGCTGCCGATCGTGCGCGCACCGTGGCAGCGGCCATGGCGCCGAACGCGCGCCCGGAAGACCTGGTGCAGCCTGGGCATATCTTCCCCCTGCGCGCCCGCGAAGGCGGCGTGCTGACCCGCGCCGGCCACACCGAAGCGGGCTGCGACCTGGCGCGCCTGGCCGGTTTCACAGCCGCCTCGGTGATCGTCGAAGTGCTCAATGACGACGGCACCATGGCGCGCCGCCCGGACCTGGAAGTGTTCGCCGCCAGGCACGGCATCAAGATCGGCACCATTGCCGATTTGATCCACTACCGCCTGAGCACCGAGCAGACCATCAAGCGCATCGGCGAGCGCGAATTGCCCACCGTGCACGGCACCTTCCGCCTGGTCACCTACGAAGACCGCATCGAAGGTGGCGTGCACATGGCCATGGTCATGGGCGACATCCGCCGCGAGCAACCGACGCTGGTGCGCGTGCATGTGATCGACCCGCTGCGCGACCTGGTCGGCGCCGAATACGCCGGCCCGGCCAACTGGACACTGTGGGCGGCGCTGCAGAAGGTCGCCGAAGAAGGCACCGGCGTGGTGGTGATCCTGGCCAACCATGAATCTTCGCAGGCGTTGCTCGAACGCGTTCCGCAGCTGACCCAGCCGGTGCGGCCTTACCAGCGCGGGCAGTCGAAGGTGTATTCGGAAGTCGGCACCGGTGCACAGATTTTGCAGGACCTGGGCGTAGGCAAGCTGCGCCACCTAGGGCCGCCGCTCAAGTATGCGGGGTTGGCAGGGTATGAGCTGGAGGTGGTGCAGAGCATACCGTTCGAGCCAGAGATGGCTAGCTGAAACCTCTGCCCTAACGCTCACGCCGTGTAGGAGCAGCCTTGTGCTGCGAAGAGGCCGGTACTTACCCAGAGAAGGGTCCTGTTTGCACCGGCCTCTTCGCAGCACAAGGCTGCGCCTACAAAACGTGGAGGCGATGGTTGGAAAGGTTGGAGTGATGGCCGGTCGCCTCCGCCTCTTGCCAAAAGTTTGGAATACCATAATATGATATCCCGTAGACCTTAAATGTGCAGGCCGGCACCTACACTCACAATCGGCCACCGACACTTTGTTTTAGCTGCTCCCCGAATACTGTTGGCGGGCGCACCAAAAAGCCCCGCCTCGAATAACAAAAGCAACGAGGGCGTAACCATGCTGTTGAGCAAACGTGTAACCGCAGTGCTGTCCGCCAGCCTGCTGACCCTGGCGTGTCAGGCCACGCAGGCCGCTGACAGCCTGAACTTCGTCAGTTGGGGCGGTACCACCCAGGACGCCCAGAAAGAAGCATGGGCCGTACCCTTCTCCAAAGCGACCAACATCAAAGTCGTCCAAGACGGTCCTACCGACTACGGCAAGCTCAAGGCCATGGTCGAAAGCGGCAACGTGCAGTGGGACGTGGTCGACGTCGAAGCCGACTTCGCCCTGCGCGCCGCCAGTGAAGGCCTGCTCGAGCCGCTGGATTTCAACACCGTCAAAAAAGACCGTATCGACCCGCGCTTCGTGTCCGACCATGGCGTCGGCTCGTTCTTCTTCTCGTTCGTGCTCGGTTACAACGAAGGCAAGCTGGGTGCCAACAAGCCGGTTGACTGGACCTCGTTGTTCGACACCAAGACCTACCCCGGCAAGCGCGCCCTGTACAAATGGCCGAGCCCTGGCGTGCTGGAACTGGCGCTGCTGGCCGACGGCGTGCCCGCCGACAAGCTCTACCCGCTGGACCTGGACCGCGCTTTCAAAAAGCTCGACACCATCAAGAAAGACATCGTCTGGTGGGGTGGCGGCGCGCAGTCGCAGCAACTGCTGGCCTCTGGTGAAGCCTCGCTCGGCCAGTTCTGGAACGGCCGCGTGTATGCCTTGCAGCAAGACGGTGCACCGGTGGGCGTGAGCTGGAAGCAGAACCTGGTCATGGCCGACTTCCTGGTCATCCCCAAGGGTGCCAAGAACAAGGACGCGGCCATGAAGTTCCTGGCCAACGCCAGCAGCCCCGAAGGCCAGGCCGAGTTCGCCAACCTGACCGCTTACGCGCCGGTCAACCTGGACAGCGTGCCCAAGCTCAAAGCCGACCTGGCGCCTAATCTGCCGACCGCCTATGCCCAGGACCAGGTGACACTGGACTTTGCCTACTGGGCGAAAAACGGCCAGGCCATCGCCGCACGCTGGAATGAGTGGTTGGTCAAATGAAAGTCGCCATCAACGCCCTGCACAACGCGCAAGGTGCCCCCACGGGCGCCGGCGCCCCGAGAACGGCCCCCCGCCGTGTGAGCCTGGGCCAGCGCTGGAAAGGCAGCCGCAACCTGCTGCCTGCCCTGCTGTTCCTTGGTCTGTTCTTCTTCGCCCCGCTGATCGGCCTGTTGCTGCGCGGCGTGCTGGAGCCAGTGCCAGGCCTTGGCAACTACGAGCAGTTGTTCGCCAACTCGGCTTATGCGCGGGTGCTGTTCAACACCTTCTCGGTGGCAGGCGTGGTGACCCTGATCAGTGTGCTGCTGGGCTTCCCGCTGGCCTGGGCGATCACCCTGGTGCCTAACGGCTGGGGCCGCTGGTTGCTGAACATCGTGCTGCTGTCGATGTGGACCAGCCTGCTGGCGCGCACCTACTCGTGGCTGGTGCTGCTGCAAAGCTCGGGTGTGATCAACAAGGCGTTGATGGCCATGGGCATCATCGATACCCCGCTGGAGATGGTGCACAACCTCACCGGCGTGGTGATCGGCATGAGCTACATCATGATCCCGTTCATCGTACTGCCGCTGCAGGCGACCATGCACGCCATCGACCCGATGGTGCTGCAAGCCGGGTCGATTTGCGGGGCCAGCCCGTGGACCAACTTCTGGAAGGTGTTCCTGCCGCTGTGCCGCTCGGGGCTGTTCTCGGGGGCGTTGATGGTGTTCGTCATGTCGCTCGGTTACTACGTTACGCCGGCCCTGCTCGGTGGTGCGCAGAACATGATGCTGCCCGAATTCATCATTCAACAGGTGCAGTCGTTCCTCAACTGGGGCCTGGCCAGCGCCGCCGCCGCACTGCTGGTGGTGATCACCTTGGTGCTCTTCTACCTGTACCTGAAGCTGCAGCCGGAATCCCCGGTCGGCAACGCGAGGTAATCCGCCATGCTCCTGTCACCCAATGCCATGGGCCGCCCGCTGCGTACGGGCCTGTACCTGACCACCGGGGTCATCGCGGCCTTCCTGCTGCTGCCGGTGGTGTTCATCGTGCTGCTGTCGTTCGGCTCTTCGCAGTGGCTGGTGTTCCCACCGCCGGGCTGGACCTTCAAGTGGTACGGCCAGTTCTTCTCTAACCCGGAGTGGATGGATGCCGCCCTGGCCAGCCTCAAGGTCGCCGTGCTGACCACTGTTGCCGCAGTGCTGCTGGGCCTGCCGACGGCGTTTGCCCTGGTGCGCGGCCGCTTCCCCGGCCGTGAGATGCTCTACGGCCTGTTCACCATGCCGATGATCGTGCCGCTGGTGATCATCGCCGTCGCGGTGTATGCGCTGTTTCTCAAACTGGGCTACACCGGCACGCTGTTCGCGTTCGTGGTCAGCCACGTGATCGTCGCCCTGCCCTTCACCATTATCTCGATCATCAACTCGCTGAAGCTGTTCGACCAGTCGATCGAAGATGCCGCGGTCATCTGCGGCGCCTCGCGCCTGCAGGCGATTTTCAAGGTGACCTTCCCGGCCATTCGCCCGGGCATGATCGCCGGCGGCCTGTTCGCCTTCCTCGTCTCGTGGGATGAAGTGGTGCTCAGCGTGATGATGGCCAGCCCCGACCTGCAGACCCTGCCCGTGAAGATGTGGACCACCCTGCGCCAGGACCTGAGCCCGGTGATCGCCGTCGCCTCGACGCTGCTGATCGGCCTGTCCCTGCTTGTGATGGTCATTGCCGCCGCTTTGCGCCGGCGCACCGAAGTCAACGCCTGAGCGCCCGGAGAAAACAACAATGAGTGCAGTGATCAAAGACAACGCGCACAACAAGACCCTGGTCAGCCTGCGCGGCCTGAACAAGCACTACGGCGACTTCACCGCCGTGGACAACCTGAACCTCGAAATCCAGGACGGCGAGTTCCTCACCTTCCTCGGCTCCAGCGGTTCGGGCAAGTCCACCACCCTGTCGATGCTGGCCGGTTTCGAAACCCCCAGCAGCGGCGAGATTCTGGTCGAAGGCCAGTCGCTGGTGAACGTACCGCCGCACAAGCGTGATATCGGCATGGTGTTCCAGCGTTATTCGCTGTTCCCGCACCTGAACGTGCGTGACAACATCGCCTTCCCCCTGGCCATCCGCAAGCTCGGCGCCGCCGAGATCAACAAGCGGGTCGATGCCATGCTCAAGCTGGTGCAGCTGGAAAAGTTCGCCCACCGCAAGCCCTCGCAAATGTCGGGCGGCCAGCAGCAACGGGTGGCGATCGCCCGTGCGCTGGTTTATGAGCCCCGCATCCTGCTGATGGACGAGCCGCTCGGCGCACTGGACAAAAAGCTGCGTGAAGACCTGCAGGACGAACTGCGCCAGTTGCACCGCCGCTTAGGCATCACCATCGTCTACGTCACCCACGACCAGGAAGAGGCCATGCGCCTGTCCCAGCGCATCGCCATCTTCAGCCATGGCAAGATCGTTGGGTTGGGCAGTGGCTATGACCTTTACCAGAACCCGCCGAACGCGTTCGTCGCCTCGTTCCTGGGCAATTCCAACTTCCTGCGGATCAAGGCCAGCAGCAATGGCGCGGGCAGTTTCGAGGGCCAGCCGGTGGCCATCCGCCTGACCGCCGGGTTGGCTGCCGAGCAGCAGGCACTGATCATGGTACGCCCGGAAAAAGCCCTGGCACTGACCGCCGCCCAAGCCGCCGCGCAACCCTTGCCAGCGGGCTGGAACGAGGTGCGGGCCAAGGTCGCCGAAGTGTTGTTCCTGGGTGAAAGCCAAACGTGCCATGTGGTCACTGCCGGCGGTACCGAAATGACCGTGAAGGCGCTGTCTGCGGCAGGCATGCCGATGCAGCCAGGGGATACCGTGAACGTGCGCTGGGCCGTGGCCGATGCCTGCATCTATACCGAGTGGGCGGAGAGTGACCTGAGCAAGTCGGCAGGCGCGCACTGATTTAGCAGCAACCTGTGGGAGCAACTGTCTTGTGGTGCTTGCCGGCCTCTTCGCGGGCAAACCAGCTCCCACAGGATTAACGCCCTCCCGACTGCCTGTCATATTTCTATCACGCCACCGTCGTAATCTGCCGGGCAACTCTGTGCCATAGGTTGCCCGGCATGCCCCGCCTGCTGCTCATTCTTCTTGCCCTGCTTCCGCTGTCGGCTCTGGCCGATTTTGCGCATTTGCGCGTGCAGGGCTCCAACACCATCGGCGCGGCCTTGCTGCCGGCTTTGGTGCAAGGGCAATTACGGGCTCAAGGTGCAACGGCGATTGAACAGGTCCCCGGCACACACACTAACGAAACCGTCATCACCGCCCGCGACGTTCGCGGGCAACCGCTGCGTATCGACATCGCCGCGCATGGTTCCAGCACCGGCTTTGCAGCGTTGGGCCGGGGCGAGGCCGACCTGGCTGCCGCCTCGCGGCCGATCAACGATACAGAAGTTGAGCAACTGCATGCCCTGGGTGACCTTCGTGCGGCCAGCGCCGAACAGGTCATCGGCCTCGATGGCGTGGCGGTGATCGTCCACCCCGACAACCCACTGCCGCAAATGACCACGCTGCAACTGGCGCAGATCTTCTCCGGGCAGATCCAGCGCTGGGACCAGGTGGGCATTGCGGGTGGGAAGATTCACCTTTATGCCCGCGACGACCGTTCCGGCACCTTCGAAACCTTCAAGGCACTGGTGCTCGACCCTAATCAAGGCGAGCTGTCTGCCAAGGCTCAGCGCTTTGAGTCCAGCGACACGCTGGCCGAGCGCGTCACCGCCGACCGCCAGGCCATCGGTTTCAGCAGCCTGGCGGCAGTACACGGGGCCAAGGTGCTGGCCGTCGCCCAGGGCGATGCACCGGCCATGCTGCCGCAGCGCTCGCTCGTGGCCAGCGAGGACTACCCACTATCGCGGCGCCTGTATTTCTACCTGCCAGCCAACCCCAAGCCTCAGGCCAAGGCCCTGGCCGACTTCGCCCAGAGCCCAGCCGGCCAGGCCATCGTCGCGCAACTGGGTTTCGTTTCGCAGCAGGTCAAGGCCCAAGCGGTCCCCCCACAGGCCGACATGCCGCCACGCTACCGCACACTGGCCGAGCAAGCGCAGCGGTTGAGCGTGAATTTTCGCTTTCAGGAGGGCAGCGCCAGCCTCGACAACAAAGCGTTGCGCGATGTGCAGCGGGTAGCCGAGTACCTGCGCCAGGCCGGCAAGTTGCAGAGCAAGGCGGTGCTGGTGGGCTTTGGTGACCCCAAGGAGACACCCGGGCGCGCGGCGCTGCTTTCGCGCTTGCGGGCGTTGGCGGTTCGTCGCGAGTTGGCACGCGATGGCGTGGACGTGCTGGAAGTGACCGGCATGGGCGACGAACTGCCCGTGGCAGGGAACGACCAGGAGCAAGGCCGCTTGCGCAATCGGCGGGTAGAAGTGTGGGTGTATTAAGGCGTCACCCGCCGGGTGCCAGGCAAAGAAATGTAACAGGTCTGCATTCGGCATCCCGCGCAAACGGGACTAGGCTCAAGCCCATGTGATACCGGGCCCCTCTGACGGCTGCCAAGCCGCCATGTCGGATCACTGTTGCCTTGCAACGTCGACAATCAAGGAGGGGCTCATGACGGCTCTGCAGACATTCCTCACCACTCCGTTTCTCGGTACCAGCACCTGGTTGTGGCTGGTGTTCATCGCCATCGTCATCGGTTTGCTGGTACTCGACCTGGGCGTGCTGCACCGCCAGGACCGCGAGATCGAAATGCGCGAAAGCCTGCTGCTGTACTCGGGCTATTTCAGTGTCGGCGTGCTGTTTGGCGCCTGGGTCTGGTATGAGCTGGGCGCGCAGTCGGCGCTGGAGTTCTACACCGGGTTCCTGGTCGAGCAGTCGCTGTCGATGGACAACGTGTTCGTCATGGCGATGATCTTCGGCTTCTTCGCCATCCCCCGCCGCTATCAGCACCGCGTGCTGTTCTGGGGCATCCTGGGCGTGGTGTTCCTGCGGGCGATCATGATCGGCGTGGGCGCGACACTGGTGCAGAACTTCGAATGGGTACTGTACATCTTCGGCGCCTTCCTGCTGTTTACCGGGGTGAAGATGGCGCTGTCGAAGGAGGACAGCCATCCGGACCTGGCCAACAACCCAATCTTGAAATTCGTGCGCCGGCACATGCGGGTTACCGACCAGATCCACGGCTCGCACTTCTTCGTGCGCCAGACCCCGCCTGGGCAAAGCAAGGCGCTGCGGTATGCCACCCCGCTGTTTCTGGCCCTGGTACTGATCGAACTGGCCGACCTGGTGTTTGCGGTCGACAGCGTGCCGGCGATCTTCGCCATTACCCAGGACCCGTTCATTGTCTATACCTCGAACATCTTTGCCATCCTCGGCTTGCGCTCGCTGTACTTCGCCTTGTCGGCGTTGATGCACCGGTTTATCTACCTCAAGTACGCGCTGGCGTTGGTGTTGATCTTCATTGGTTGCAAGATCTTCTACCACGGGATGGTCGGCAAGGTGCCGGCGTTGCTGTCGCTGGGGGTGACGTTTGGGTTGTTGCTGGGTGGGGTGGTGGTGTCGTTGGTCAAGACGCGGGGGGGTAAGGTAGCGGTGGATGAGGCCAGCATGGAGCCGCTTCCGGCGGGGAAAGATGAGGGCGATAAAAAAGAGAAAGACCCGCAATTGCGGGTCTGACTAACGCGCTTAATACGTGCAAACTCAGCGATTTTTAGACGCAACTATTCATTAAAAATACAAAAACCAGAATTACTACACCTTGGAAATCTTGATAACTAAACCCGCAAACATCATCCAGGCAAAACCGATGATAGCTAGCCAAGTAGACACTGCCAACCATCGCTTCAGCTTTGGCGGAAATCTTTTTAGTTCTTCAGCATCCACTTGACCGCGGCGCAACACAAACCAGGGGAACGTGACTAGGCCACCAATAGCACAAACCAACATTAGTCGCCATTTAAAATAAGATCCACCCCAGGTTACTTTCAAACACTCTATATACGAATTACTTGTAACCGAAGAGCAAACAACCTGATAATGACGAGTCAACGTTATGTACGCACTTATTGCAAAGCCTGACATGGAAATAACAAATGGCATAATTACAAACGACAGCTTTACAGCTATAGGCCATGTATTAATATCCATAATTTGATACCTCATAGATGAATTCCCCTGTCCCCTCCCCCATGACCTCACCTAACTTACCGCCCGCGAAGCTACCGCCGCCAACTAATAAAATTCCGCATAATGGAATTGCTAAACCCGCAGTACCCACAGTAAAAGCAGCACACACCGTACCAGCCGCTGCACCGGCTACCAACGACCCTGCCATTCCACCACCCACGCTCCCGCTAAATTTTCCTGTTTCTACGAAACGGGCTTTCCTACAAGCCTCTGTACTCCCTGCCTGACAAACCTCTCTCACATTAAGGTACGACGAAGCCCCGCTCAGTCCAATTGCAGCATTCCCGCCGTGTTTGAGGTAATTGGAGAGTTTCGCCACTTTATCGAGATGCGTCGCATACCCCGGTATCTGCCCCGCCCCACCCGCTTTCGACCAATGGTGCACCAGGCTCTTGGTCGAAATATTCAGACTCTTCTTCAGCCGCTCATAACTCCCCAAGTTCAGCTGTTTGTTAAGCAATGCCGCCTTCAACTGTCCATCCAGCTGCTGCAACAGCTGACGCCGCGAGACGAAGAATTCGCGACTGTTCAAGTGCCCATGCCGCATAAACTCGCGCTGATGCAATTGCTCGATCTGGTTCAAGGTGTTGCGGACCTGTTTCAACCCTTGATCCAGCATGTCCTTGCCCACGCCCATCGATTGGCTGGCATTGCTGAGCAAGCCGGCAATATCAGCCTGGTGCTTCATCATGAAATCCGATTCGGCAAAATCCAGCGCCGCCAACGCGTGCCGGGCGTCCTGAGCGGCAGCCATCAGCTTGGCTTCCTCACGGGTACAGGCATCGCCATTATCTGGGTCACCAATGACGAAAATTTCCCCAGCCTTGAATCCTTGATCGTAGGTAGGATTAAGCCGCTGCAAACGGGAAATGGGTAACGTGGCGTCCTGCTCGGCCAACCGCAGCAGAACCTGAGAGAACGACATGCTTCTGGGAACCACATAAAAGCCCGGCTCCATTGTCCCCGGCAATGCTGTAACTGACCCTCGCGAGCAGTTGCCTGCTTGAGCACCCGCGGATGGCACAATAGACATTACGCGGTTAGACGCCAAAGTCCGCAGAGGTGGCGGTGCCACATCCAGCGGTGCTACGACTCGGTTACTACCGGGCGGGCAACCACAGTTCACCAGCGCCCCATCCATGGCCACGGCATGGCCATCAGAGAAGAAATGCAAAACGCCTTCAGCGACGGTCCCTTCATCGCCGCAGAGGGGACAGGGTGTTGTCCTGTCGCCCTCCCTGAGCACCCTACGCCCTTCGCTCAAATAGCAGAGATCAGTCGCGATGCAAACAGCGCCCGTCGTGGTGACATCACCGTCTACCGCCTGACCTTTTCCTCCCAGGTTGACACGCATCGACACGCTCTCTGTGCATAGGTGAGGTGTCGAAACCTAACAGCTGCAACAGCGCTTTTAGTGCCTGAACGTCAAAACCAGACACTTCCTACAGCAATTACGAAATCTGCTTACAAATCACTTGGAACTACGCAACATCTCCACCGGCACATACTTGCCAATCTCATACTTGCCAATCGCGGCCCGATGCACTTCATCCGGCCCGTCGGCCAGGCGCAAGGTGCGCTGCATGGCGTACATATACGCCAGCGGGAAATCACCGCTCACCCCGGCGCCACCATGCATCTGGATCGCCCGGTCAATCACCTTCAAGGCCACATTCGGCGCCACTACTTTGATCTGCGCGATTTCGCTGCGGGCCACTTTGTTGCCGACCGTGTCCATCATGTAGGCCGCTTTCAGCGTCAACAGGCGGGCCATGTCGATTTCCATGCGCGAGTCGGCGATCTTGTCGACGTTGCCGCCCAGGCGGGCCAGCGGGCGGCCGAAGGCTGTGCGCTCCACGGAGCGTTTGCACATCAATTCCAGCGCCCGTTCGGCCATGCCGACCGAGCGCATGCAGTGGTGGATGCGGCCTGGGCCGAGGCGGCCCTGGGCGATTTCGAAGCCACGGCCCTCACCCAGAATTACGTTCTCGTAAGGCACCCGCACGTTCTCGAACAACACCTCGGCATGGCCATGCGGCGCGTCGTCGTAACCGAACACCGGCAGCGGCCGGACGATCTTCACGCCAGGCGTGTCGGTCGGCACCAGCACCATCGAGTGCTGCTGATGGCGCGGCCCTTCGGGGTCGGACAGGCCCATGAAGATCATGACCTTGCAGCGCGGGTCACAGGCCCCGGAGGTCCACCACTTGCGGCCGTTGATCACCCACTCATCGCCATCACGCACAGCAGTGGCGGCCATGTTGGTGGCGTCCGAGGAGGCCACGTCCGGCTCGGTCATGGCGAACGCCGAGCGGATCTCCCCGCGCAGCAGGGGCTCCAGCCACTGGCGTTTCTGCGCCTCGCTGCCATAACGCACCAGCACTTCCATGTTGCCGGTGTCCGGTGCCGAGCAGTTGAACGGCTCTGGCCCGAGCAGCGAGCGGCCCATGATTTCGGCCAGCGGGGCATATTCCAGGTTGCTCAGCCCGGCGCCGTACTCCGACTCGGGCAAGAACAGGTTCCACAGCCCCTCGGCGCGGGCCTTGGCCTTGAGCTCTTCCATGATCGCGGTGGGCTGCCAGCGATCCCCCTCGGCGACCTGGCGCTCGAACACCGACTCGGCGGGATAGACATAGGCATCCATGAACGCGGTGACGCGCTCACGCAATGCCTGGACCTTGGGCGAATAGGCGAAATCCATCGGGGCTACCTTCACGGTTCGTAGGACATGGGCCAGAGCCTAGAGCAGCACGCGCCCATCCACCTAGTCTATTTTCCGCGTGTATAAACATTCATAACCGATATATGATCGGGCAATAATTCCAACAACGAGCGGCGCACATGAACCTCAGCAAGGTCGACCTCAACCTGTTCATCGTCTTCGACGCGATCTACACCGAAGCCAACCTGACCCGCGCCGGGCAAATTGTCGGCATCACCCAACCGGCGGTGTCCAATGCCCTGTCGCGGCTGCGCGAAACCTTCAACGACCCGCTGTTCGTGCGCACCGCACAAGGCATGGTGCCCACGCCGATGGCGCAGAACATCATCGGCCCAGTGCGCAACGCCCTTGCCCTGCTGCGCACCTCGGTGCAAGAAAGCCGCATCTTCAACCCGCAACAGGCCAACAAGACCTTCCGCATCAGCATGACCGACCTGACCGAGGCGGTGATCCTGCCGCCGCTGTTCCAGCGCCTGCGCCGCCTGGCCCCTTCGGTGCTGATCGAGAGCTTCCTGTGCAAACGTCGCGAAACCACCAAGGAACTGGCAGCCGGGCGGCTGGACTTTGCCGTCGACGCCCCGCTGAACACCGACCCGCAGGTACGCCACGTCAAACTGATGCAAGACCGCTATGTCTGCGCCCTGCGCCAGGGCCACCCGCTGGCCGACAGCAAACTGACCCTCGACAGCTACCTGGGCATGACCCATATCCATATCTCCAGCCGCCGCAATGGCCTCGGCTATGTCGACCTGGCCCTGGGCAAGATGGGCGTGCAACGCAAGGTGGCCTTGCGCTCCCAGCACTACCTGATGGCGTCGCAGGTGCTGCAGCAGACCGACATGGTGATGACCGTCCCCGAGCGTTTCGCCCGCCGCCATCAACTGCGCTACCAGGCGTTGCCTGTGGATGTACCAGCGCTGGAAACCCACCTGTACTGGCACGAGAGCACGGATCAGGACCCCGCCAACCGCTGGATGCGCGAACAGATCATCGAGTTGTGCGAACGGGTGGTGGCGGAGGAAGAACGCACGCTGGAACCGGCCTGACGCTGCTGTGATGGGACGGACGCCTGGCTGCTGGAGAATTTTTTTCTCCACCAACCTAAATTAGAAGAATTATTTACCAAACAGGTGCGAATCAACTAAACAGAAGGCAAAAATTGTTGGCCAAGGGCCGGGTACGCTTACTGCAACGATCACTGAATCCCACGTGACAGACACGGACCCGCCCCATGCCCAGCGCCCCGCTCTACTTCGACTACGCCGCCACCACGCCCGTTGACGACCGCGTCATCGAAACGATGCTCGCCTGCCTTGGCCGCCAAGCCGACTTCGGTAACCCCGCATCCAGTGGCCACGCCTATGGCCAAGCAGCCCGCAATGCTGTGGAGCAGGCGCGCCAGCAGGTCGCCGAACGCGTCGGCGCCCGCGCCGATGAGCTGGTGTGGACATCAGGCGCTACCGAGTCCAACAACCTTGCGCTCAAGGGCATCGCCCAGGGCATTGGCGAGCCGGGCCACCTGATCACCAGCCAGCTGGAACACAAGGCCGTGCTCGACACGGTCGCTGAACTGGAGCGCCAAGGTTGGGCCGTTACCCGCCTGGCTGTGGATGCTTCGGGCCTGATCCAGCCTGAAGCCGTGCAGGCGGCACTGCAGGCCGATACCCGCCTGGTCTCGCTGATGGCGGTCAATAACGAACTGGGCACCGTGACCGATTTTGCGGCGATTGGCGAGCGCGTGCGTGCCCACGGTGCGCTGTTGCATGTGGACGCCGCGCAGGCGGTGGGCAAACTGGCCATCGACCTGGCAGCAATGGCGGTAGACCTGATGTCGTTCTCGGCCCACAAAGTCTACGGCCCAAAAGGCATCGGCGCGCTCTACGTCGGGTCGCGCGCGCGCGCGCTGATGCGTGCGCAGATGCACGGTGGCGGGCATGAACACGGGCTGCGTTCGGGCACCCTGGCGACCCACCAGATTGTCGGCATGGGCAGCGCCTTTGCCCTGGCCGGCCAGCCGGGGGACAGCGAACACCAGCGCATCGAGCACCTGTCCCAGAAGCTGCGCGATGGGTTGTTGGCCTTGCCAGCGGTCAGCCTCAATGGTTGCGACACACAGCGCATTGCGCATACCTTGAACCTGTGCATCCAGAGCCGAGGCTTCAACAGTGCAGCGTTGGCCAGTGAGTTGGCATTGTCGACCACGTCAGCGTGTAATTCGGCGAGCAATGCGCCATCGCATGTGCTGCTGGCACTGGGGCTGGATGAAAGCCGGGCACGTAACAGCGTGCGGTTGAGCATTGGGCGGTTCAGCACCGAGGCTGAAGTGGACAAGGCAATCGAGGTGTTTGCCAGGGCTGTGACAGCGGCGTCAGTGTCGTTGTGGTAAAGCTGGCGCCGACGTCCTAGGCCGATGTAGGAGCAGCCTTGCGCTGCGAAGAGGCCGGTGAAATACAGCGAATCTTGGCTGCTTTCACCGGCCTCTTCGCAGCACAAGGCTGCTCCTACAGGCTCAGAGAAAGGCGCTCAGAGAAAGGTAAACACCTTCGAAGCCGGCAACCGCGACTTGCTCAGCCCCGCATTGAAGTCAGCCTCACTCCGATAGCCCAGGCTCATGATCACCACACTGGTGTAGCCCTGCTCGCGCAGCCCCAGCTCGGCATCCAGCGCCTTGCTGTCGAAGCCCTCGATCGGCGTCGCATCCAGGCCATGTGCCGCAGCCCCAAGCAGTGCAGTGCCCAAGGCCAGGTAGGTCTGCTTTTCCATCCAGTGCTGCACGTCTTTCTGGTCGAAGCGGTGCAGGTCGACGTAGTGACGACGGCTCTGGTTCTGCCCCGCGCGGGCCTGTTCATCGCGAAAACGGCCATCAGCGGCTTCCTGCGCGAGCACCGCATCCAAATGGGCCTCGGTCATCTCGGTACGGGTGCAGAACACGATCACATGGGACGCATCGAGAATCTTCGGCGTGTTGTAGGCGAAGCGCTCTTGGGTGCTCTTGGCCAAACGGGCCTTGCCTTCGGCGCTGTCAGCGACGATGAAGTGCCAAGGCTGTGAGTTGACCGACGATGGGCTATGGCGCAGTTGCTCGAGCAACGCATCGAGGGTGGCCTGGGGAATGCGACGCGAGGCGTCGTAAGCCTTGGTGGTGTAGCGGCGCTTGGCGAGGGAAACGGTATCCATGCAACAACTCCTGCAATAAAACGGGATTTGTCGCGCATCTTATCTTTCCTGCAGATAAGAAAAACCGGCAAACTACAGCAACACTTTCATCCTGCGAGTGAAAATGCTGCGCATCACCGACCTTGAACTGTTCGTACGCAGCAGCGTGCTGGGCAGCTTCACTGCCGCCGCCCATGAGGCCGAACTGCTGCCGGGCCAGGTGGCCGCCGCCATCAAACGCCTGGAACGCGAGCTGGACGTGCGCCTGTTTGCGCGGACCACCCGCAGCCTGCGCCTGACCGCTGCGGGCGAGTTGTACTTGCCGACCGCGCAGAACGTGCTGGAAAGCCTGCGCCAGGGCCGCGAGGACCTGCACGGTAATGCCAGTAGCTTGCGCGGCATCCTGCAGGTTTCAGCCCCTTCGGACATGGGCCGCAACATGCTGCTGCCCTGGTTGAGCGCCTTTCGCCGCGAGCACCCAGCGCTGCACCTGCGCTTCTTTCTGTCCGACCAGATGGCCGACCTTAATCGCGACCCGGTGGACATCGCCATCCGCTACGGCCTCAACCAGGATGCCAACTACATCGCCCTGCCCCTGGCCAACTGGAACCGCCGGGTACTGGTCGCCTCCCCCGATTACCTCGCGCGCCACGGCCGGCCACTGACGCCAGAGGCCCTGCAGCAACATGCCTGCCTGTTGTACATGCAACAGAACCGGGTCTATGACAAATGGCGGGTGGGTAACCGCACCGTGCAGGTGCGTGGGCCGCTGGTCAGCGACGACGCCGATGTGATCCGCCGCCTGGCGCTGCTGGGTGAAGGTATCGTCTACAAGTCGTGGCTGGATGTCAGCGCCGACATCGAGGCAGGCGCACTGGAGATTCTGCTGCCCGAATACCTGGGCGAGCCAACGCCGGTCACCTTGGTCTGCCCGCACCGCAAACAGCTGACGCCGGCAGTGACACAGCTGCACCTGTGGCTGCGCGAACGCTTCGAGGCCCTGCGGCCGCGGCTGCTGAACAAGGGCTGCACAATCGTTCCAGACTGAACCGCACGCGTGCGCTAAGGTAGCGTTTTACCCCCACGGCCTGCCCCCATGAGCAACTGGATCGACCTCAAACAAGACGCCGACACCGGCATCGAGTCGGTCCGCGCGCATTTTGTCGGGCATGCCTACGACCCGCACTGGCACGACAGTTTCCTGGTCGGCGTCACCGAGCAAGGTGTGCAGCAGTTCAACTGCCGGCGGGTGCGCCATCGCAGCACGCCGGGCCAGGTGTTTCTGCTCGAGCCCGGCGACATCCACGACGGCCTTGCACCGACCGAGGAAGGCTTCACCTACTCGACGCTGTACCTGGAGCCTGCCTGGCTGGACGATCAATTGCGGGCCTTGTTCGAACACGCACCCAGCGCCGGCCTGCCCAGCTTTGCCGATACCTTGTGCCACGATGAGCGCCTGGCCCGCGCCACCGCGCTGGCCTTTAACAGCGTGCACTACCAGGACCTGCGCATTGTCCGCCAGACCGCCATGGACGACCTGCTGGCCTGCCTGACCCGCCATCTGCACTGGCGCAAACGCGTCAATCCCGACCCGCGCCTGCCGTTGACCGCGCAGCGGGCGCGTGACTACCTGCATGCTCACCTGGACCGCGACATCGGCCTGGAAGACCTGGCCCAGGCCTGCGGCGTCGACCGTTTTCGCCTGACCCGGGCGTTCAAAGCCGCCTTCGGCCTGGCCCCGCACGCCTACCTGATCCAGTTGCGCCTGGCCCGCGCGCGGCGCCTGCTCAGCCAAGGCCAGACACCTGCTGAAGTGGCCATGGCGCTGGGCTTTGCCGACCAGAGCCACTTGGGGCGCTGGTTCCGCCGGGCGTATCGGTTGACCCCGGCCGACTACCGCAGGCGCTGCTCAAACCTTCCAGACTGACTGCAGCCAGGCAGCGAACATGGCGCTTCGAACCCTCGGAGCCTTGTGCCATGTCGCAGACGTTGTTGCCTTTCATCCTCTTCGCCCTGGTGGCCAGCATCAGCCCCGGGCCGACCAATCTGTTGATCCTGGCACATGGCGCACGGCAGGGCTTGCGGGCAAGCGTGGCGCCCATCCTGGCCGGCTGTGGCGCGGCGGCGGCCGTGGTGTTGCTGGTCGGGCTGGGGCTGGGCGAGCTGTTACTGCGCCATCCACTGGCCCAGCGGCTGATGAGCTGGGCCGGCGTTCTGTGGTTGAGTTGGCTGGCGTGGCGCATTCTGCGCAGCGCTGGGCAGCCCGTGGACATCAACGCAGACAAGCCTTTGGATGCGCTCAGCGCGGCGTCGCTGCAAGTGGTGAACCCGAAAGTGTGGATGATGGCCGTGGCCGTGATCGGGGTATTTGCCGCGCCGGCACTGCCGGTGTGGCAGTTGGCGCTGGTGTTTCTGCTGATTGCCCTGCCGTGCATGACGGCCTGGGCACTGCTGGGGGTGGGAAGTGCACGCTGGTTGCAAGCGCCTGCGCGGTTGCTGTGGTTCAACCGGGGGTTGGCGGTGGTGTTGCTGGTGTCGGCTTGGGCGACGCTGCTGGGTTGATTGTGATGTTGGCTTTGCCGGCCTCTTCGCGGGCAAGCCCGCTCCCACAGGTACTGAACTACTCTCCAGACTGATGGGGATCCTGTGGGAGCGGGCTTGCCCGCGAAGAGGCCAGTACAGGCAAATCAGCCACCTAAGGCATCACGGAACCGCCGGGTACTGGCCGCCGCCAGCAGCAACCCGACAACCGCGACACAGCCTCCGACCAGGCCGATGTCGGCCACGTCCATCTGGCTGCTGACGATACTGCCCAGCAATGCCCCACCCCCAATACCGATGTTGTAAATGCCCGAGAACAAGGCCATGGCCACATCCGTGGCATCGGACGCCAACTTCAGTGTCTTGGACTGCAGCGACAGGCTGAAGCTCAAAATCGCCACGCCCCAGAACATGCTCAACACAGCAAACGCATAGAAGTTGCCCGACAACGGCAACATCAACAGCAGGCAGGCCGCCAGCAGGCCAATCGAGCCCACCAGAAAACCCTGGGGGAAGCGGTCGCTGTAACGGCTGAACAGCACCGAGCCGAATACGCCGGCGCCACCAAACAACAGCAGCAGCAACGTGGTGCGCTCACCGCTGATCTGCGCCACATGCAGGGCAAACGGTTCGATATAGCTGTAGGCGGTGAACTGCGCAGTGATCACCAGCGTCACCAACAGGTAGGTGATCACCAGGGCCGGGCGCTTGAACAGGATCGGCAAACTGCGCAGCGAACCGGAGTTCTGGCTGGGCAGCAGCGGCAACGACTTCATCAAGCACAACATGGTGGCCAATGCCACCCCGGCAATGCTGAGGAACGTCACGCGCCAGCCCAGGGCCTCACCCACCACACGGCCCAGCGGAATACCCAACACCATCGCCAGGGTAGTGCCGGTGGCCAGCAGGCCCAGCGCCTTGGCCTGCTGGCCAGGCGGCGCCACACGCACGGCCAGCGACGCGGTAATCGCCCAGAACACGGCGTGGGCCAAGGCGATACCGATGCGGCTCACCAGCAACATGGCAAAGCTCTGCGACAGCCACGACAACAGGTGGCTGACGATGAACACCAGAAACACGAACAGCAGCAGGCGCCGGCGCTCGATGTTGCGGGTCAGCAGCATCATCGGCAGCGACGCCAGGGCCACGACCCAGGCATAGATGGTCAGCATCAGGCCGACCTGGGCAGTGCTCATGTCGAAACTGCGGCCAATGTCGCTGAGCAACGCCACCGGGACAAACTCGGTGGTGTTGAAGATGAAGGCCGCGAGGGCCAGGGCGATCACGCTCAGCCAGCTGCCGTTACCGGTGGTCGGCGGCACATCGGTGGGTAGGGGTCCGTTCATGGGTGGGGTTCTAGTCTCCGCAGGCATGGCGAAAAAACGCGCGTCAGGGGCCAAGTATCGGCCGCGCTGAGGCACGGGTTTGTTATTGGAAGGAATGCCGGCATGGTACGCGTCAATACCGGGCCTCACAACCAGCGGCACATTGCGAGTAACATGCCCGCTTAATGTGAATTGCAAGCGGAACAAGGAGCCCGATCCGCCCATGGACAAGCAACAACCCCAGCAGCAGTGGCAGCAGGCGGTCACCACCTACGCCCAGGCCATCAACCGCTACGTCGCGCAAGGCTGCGCACAGGGCTGGGACAACCTCGAAGAACCACAGCCTGCGGCCACCGAGCACCTGCTCGACGCCTGGCAGGCCGCCTTGGAAGCGATCAACCGGCCGGGTGTGGACGAACAGCAACGCCAAGCCTTCCGCGCCGCCTGGCCGCCTGCCCACCTGCCGCTGGTGCCGCTGCTCGATGCGCATGGGCAAGGCATCTGCAGCGTCCTGCTGCTGGACGACGGCAGCCTGCTCGCGCGCATTGGCATGCCCTATGAAAAGGGCCAAGTGGTTCGCATCGATCAACAAGGCGTGACGCCCGTCATCGGTATCGAGCACTTCGGGCGCTGCCCGCAGCGCCGCTACTTTGCCCTGGCCAACGCCGAGGGCGTGCGCGTGACCGATGGCTGGGGCGGCCCGCAGGTCGCTCGCCTGGCCTGGCCTAGCGGGCTCGAAGGCCTGCCAGCGGGTTACCCGTTCGAGCCGCTCGACCTGCCACCCACACCCACCAGCCTGGTGCCCTTCGCCGATGGCCAGCGGGTGCTGCTGGTGAGCGCCGAGGGTATTTACCTGCTGGCCGCCGAAGGTGCCACCCGGCTGCTGCCACGCCAGTCGCAGATACTCGAGGAACTGGCCGAAGGCACTGACCCGGACGATATTGCCCTGGGCCTGGCCATGGAGCACGGTGCAGTGTCGCCGGACGGGCGCCTGATCGTGGTGGGTGAACAATGCAGCCGCCACCTGGTGCTGAATGACCAGTTGGAGGAAGTGGCGCAGATCGGCCCCGGCGGCGAATACCCGCACTTCGCCCTGTTCAACCGCAGCGGCGACCAGTTGATCGTCAATGCCTGCCACTTCTACAACGGCGGCACACTGGGGGTACGCGTGGCAGACCTTGCGGGCCTGGACACCGACTACTACAGCGAAGACCCACGCACCCCACTGCTGCAAGACGGGGCGCGGGTGTATGCCGGGGTCGCAGGCGATGGCGAGTACATCGTCGGCGATGCCTACGGCTACCTGCGGGCCTTTGGCGAAGAGGGCACGGAACATTGGCAGCACTTCCTGGGGTCGACCATCAGCGCCATGGACATCAGCGCCGATGGACGCACGCTGGTTGCGGCGAGCCATGCCGGGTTCATCTCGGTGATTGCGCTGGGCAGTGGGCGCCCTGAGTGGCAGATCGGTACCGGCGGGCATGGTGAAGTGCGGCGCTGGTTGTTCTGGAAGGGGTGGGACAAGGCGCTGGTCTGGTAGATCTGCACTGGCTTCTTCGCGGGCAAGTCGGACCGCGAAGAGGCCAGTACAGTCGACTACTCGATCAGCCCTGAAGCGTGGCCATGTCGATCACAAAGCGGTACTTCACATCCCCAGCAATCATCCGCTCGTAAGCCTGGTTGATATTACGAATATCGAGCATCTCGATATCGCAACGGATGTCGTGCTCCGCACAGAAATCCAGCACTTCCTGAGTCTCGGCGATGCCGCCGATCAGCGAGCCTGCCAGTACCCGACGCTTGAGCACCAGGTTGGCCGCGTGCAGCGCCGGTTCAATCGGTTCGATCAGGCCGACCAGAATATGCACACCATCGAAGGTGAGGGTTTCCAGGTACGGATTGAGGTCGTGCTGCACCGGAATGGTGTCGAGCAGGAAGTCGAAGCGACCTGCCGCGGCGCGCATCTGCTCGTCATCGGTGGACACGATCACATGGTCGGCACCCTGGCGGCGCGCTTCCTCGGCCTTGGCTGGCGAACGGGTGAACAAGGTCACTTCCGCGCCCAGCGCCTTGGCCAGTTTGATACCCATGTGGCCGAGGCCGCCCATGCCCAGGATGCCTACCTTGTGGCCAGGGCCAACGCCGTGGTGCTTGAGCGGCGAATAGGTGGTGATGCCGGCGCACAAGATCGGCGCGGCGCTGGGCAGGTCCATGCCGGCAGGGATACGCACCACAAAGTGCTCGCTGACGACGATGCTGCTGGAATAGCCACCCATGGTGTTGCTGCCATCGACCCGGTCAGGGGTGGCGTAGGTCATGGTCGGGCCTTCCACGCAGTATTGCTCCAGGTCCTTGGCGCACGCCTCACAGTGGCGGCAGGAATCGACCATGCAACCGACGCCTACCAGGTCGCCGACCTTGTGCGCAGACACCTTGTCGCCCACCGCGGTGACCCGGCCGATGATCTCGTGGCCCGGCATCAACGGGTACACGGCGATGCCCCATTCGTTGCGCGCCTGGTGGATGTCGGAGTGGCACACGCCGCAGTAGAGAATCTCGATGGCAACATCGTCCGGGCGCGGGCTGCGGCGTTCGAAGGTCATGGGAGCCAGAGGGCTGGTCGGGGTTTGGGCGGCATAACCGATGGCGGTGTACATGCGGGACCTCGCAGAGAAGTGAAACGATTCAGGCGGCGCATTTTGCGCGCCCTGCCTCCCCTCGCCCACCGCAGATTCTCCGGCATGCATGCCTGATTCTCCGGAGTTACCCGCAAGCATCTGACGCTAGACCTTCAATCTGCGATGATGCAACTGTCTGATTCTCTGCCCAGGTTCACCATGCAGCTCACCCGCCATGTCGACGCCAACGCCCCCCTCTGCGCGCTGATCCGCCGCCTCGCCACGCGCCCGGGTTTCGTGCCCACTCACCTGCCCCAGGTGCAGGTGCTGAGCTGGGACCACTATGTCGCCAGCAGCCCGCAAATCTACGAGCCAAGCCTGATGATCCTGGCCCAGGGCAGCAAACTCGCGCGGCTGGGGCCGCGCACCCTGGAGTACGGTGCGGGCCACTACTTGGTCCAGGCGTTGTCGGTGCCGTTCATGTGCGAAACCTTCGCCACCCGCGAGGCGCCGCTGTTGGGCGTGGCAGTGGACATTGACCGCAGCGTGCTGGGTGAACTGGTACAAAGCATGGACCTGGCACCGGATGCCGCCGTCCAGGCCCAGACCCCGCAATCCATGACGTCTGCAGCGCTGGATGCGCCCATGCGCGAAAGTGTCGAACGGCTGCTGAGCTGCCTGCAAGACCCGCTGGATGCCAAGGTGCTCGGCCCGGCGCGGGTGCGCGAAGTGCTCTATACCGCGCTACGCGGCCCGCAAGCCGGCGTGTTGCGGGCGTTGGTCGAACAGCAGGGGCATTTCGCCCGCATCGGCGCCGCCCTCGCCCACTTGCGTGAACACTACACCGAGCCGTTGAGCGTCGAGGCGCTGGCGGCACGCGCCAACATGAGCGTGTCGACCTTCCATGAGCATTTCAAACGCTGCACCGACATGGCACCGATGCAGTACCTCAAGCGCCTGCGGCTGCTCAAGGCGCAGCAGATGCTGATCGGCGAGGGCTTGGGGGTGGCGCAGACGGCGCACCGGGTGGGTTACCAGAGCACGTCGCAGTTCAGCCGTGAGTACAAACGCCAGTTTGATCGTAGCCCGGGGGATGAGGTGGCGTACCAGAGTTTGCCGGTTTGATGGTTGGATGTGGGGCGTGCGTGGGGTTTACAGGTGGATGCTGGGGGGCTGTGGTGTGGCTGCAATCGAGCGCCGCCCGCGCGGCGCTTCGCAGCACAAGGCTGCTCCCACATCTGTTTCGGGCCAGTAAAGCCTGTGATAGTTGCGCGCGACCGCCTTGTTTGATCGATCCGATATCGTGTCAGGCACCAAGGGACCGCGCGCCTATGCCCCAGAAATAATTGGCCCGAAACAGATGTGGGAGCAGCCTTGTGCTGCGAAGCGCCGCGCGGGCGGCGCTCGATTTGTGCCACACCCCCAAACTTGAGCCATGCACCCAACATCACCCACCCAACATCTCAACCCCCCATTGCTACCCACCAACCGACCCAGCTAATATTGAGAACGATTCACACTCACAACTGGATACCAGCCGTTGGACAGCACATCGACCCGCAAGCTGGGCTTCTTCTTCAGCGACCATCACCGCTGGCTGCTCCAACATGTCTTCAAACGCCTGCGTAATCGCGCCGATGCCGAGGACACGGCAGCCGAGGCGTTCTGCCAGATGCTGGGCGCACGCGTCGATCCGGACAGCATCGAGCAACCGCGTGCCTACCTCTCGACCATCGCCCGTCGGCTGATCTTCGATCGGTACCGCCGTCGCCAACTCGAGCAGGCGTACCTAGAGCGCCTGGCGCTGCTGCCTGAACCCATCGCCCCTTCTGCCGAAGAGCAACTGCTGCTGCTCGAGGCACTGGTGACCATCGACAAGGTGCTGGACGGCTTGCCCGCCATGGTCAAGGCCGCCTTCCTCTACAGCCAGCTCGACGGCATGAGCTACGTCGACATCGCCGCCCGCTTGCAGATCAGCGAACGCACCGTCAGCCGCCACATGAAGCAGGCCCTGCGCCAGTGCTACCTGTGCGAGGTGCACGCATGAGCGCAACACGCCTAGACCCGATCAGCGAGCAAGCCATCGACTGGATGGTCGCACTCAAGGCCGGCACGCCTGACCAGGCGCTGCTGCAACGCCTGGCGCACTGGCTGCGCCAGGACCCCGCACACCAACGCGCCTGGGACCGATTGCAACAACGCCTGGGCAGCCCGTTTGCGGCGCTGCACGCGCTGGACCAACGTGCCCCAGGGCAAGCCGCCGAAGCCCGCCAACTGCTGCTCACGCCCACCCACTCTCGCCGCGAAGTGCTGGGCGCGCTGGCAGGCATTGGTGTCGTCGCAGGCGCCTTGTGGAGCGGTTGGCGCAGCGACAGCGCGCAAAACTGGCTGGCTGACCTGCACACCGCCAGCGGCGAGCGGCGCAGTTTTACCCTGGCAGATGGCAGCCGCCTGAGCCTCAACAGCGCCAGTGCCGTCGACCTGCAGTTCGATGCCAGCCAACGCCTGCTGATACTGCGCCGTGGCGAAATGGTGATTCAGGTTGCGGCCGACCCTCAGCGGCCCCTGCGCGTGCGCACGCCCCAAGGACACGTGCAGGCGCTGGGCACCCGCTTTCTGGTAAGCCAAGAGCAAGCCGCTACCCGCGTCGTGGTGCTGGAGCACAGCGTGCGCGCCAGCCTGCGCGATGGCCGCTGGCAAGACGTGCAACAGGGGCAGGCAGCCCTGCTGCGCAGCGATGGCATCCAGCAACTGGGCGGCGAGCAGCAACAACGCAGCGCCTGGCTGTATGGGCGCCTGGAAGTGCTCGACGAACCCCTGCACGCGGTCATCGATGCCCTGCGCCCCTACCAGCGCGGCTACATACGGCTGGCCCCGGCGGTGCGCGGCATGCGCGTGCAAGGCGTGTTCCCGCTCGACCAGCCGCAGGAGGCGCTGGCCGCCCTGGCGGAAGCCCTGCCGATCAAGGTCGAACCGTTCGGCCCCTGGGTAACGTTGATCGGCCCCAGCCAAGGCTAATGAAAATATTTGTGAAAATCATTCGCGGGCGTGTCCGGTTTTCGTTTCTCGTCCCACCTATCTCCTGACAAGTCACTTCATTCGGGAGAATTCTGTGCTCAACCTCTGGCCCCGCGCCTTGCCCCTCGTCGTTGCCCTGAGCAGCCTCAATGCCCATGCCCAGGTGCAGACCCTGGCGTTCGACCTGCCGCCTGCCAGCCTGGCCACCACCCTTAACCGGATTGCCAGCCAGAGCGGCTACATCATCGCGCTCGAACCCCAGCTGGTACGCGGCAAGCAGGCGCCGGCAATCGTCGGCCAGATGAGTGCCGAGCAAGCCATGCAAACCGCGCTGGTCGGCAGCGGCCTGCAATTGCGGCTGACCAGCAGCGGCCACTTCAGCGTCGCCCCGGCAACCCCAGAGAGCGACGTGCTGGAGCTTGGCAGTACCAGCATCACCGACAATTACCTGGATGCCACCAGCGAAGGCAGCGGCTCGTACGCCGCACGCGCGGTGACCCTTGGTAAAGGCACGCATACCCTCAAGGAAATCCCTCAATCGGTAACGGTGATCACCCGTAAACAGCTGGATGACCAAGGCATCACTGACCTGCAGGAGGCGCTCAACCACACCACCGGGATCGTCGGGGCGCAAGGCATCGGCCCAGGCGTGGTGGTGACATCGCGCGGGTTCCAGATCGACGACTGGCAGTACGACGGCGTGCCTATCCCACGTAATAACTATTCGCTGGGCAACTGGGCGACCCAGGACTTGGTGTTCTTCGACCGCATCGAGGTCCTGCGCGGCGCCTCGGGCTTGTTGCAAGGCACCGGCAGCCCCGGCGGCGCGATCAACCTGGTGCGCAAACGCGGCCAGGCAACGCCGACCGTCACCGTCACCGGCAAGGCCGGCTCCTGGGACCACTACGGCCTGCAACTGGACGCTGGCGGCCCGCTGACCGCCGACGGCCGCGTGCGCGGCCGGATGGTGGCCGACGAGGACCAGAGCGACAGCTTCATCGACTACCAATGGAGCAAGTCCCACTCCCTGTATGGCGCGCTGGACATTGACCTGAACGACGCCACCACCGTAGGTGCCGGCATCAGCTACAACCGCCAGCAGTCGCGGCCAATGCTGCGTGGCATCCCCCGCTACACCGACGGCAAGCCGGTCGACCTGCCCCGCTCGACCTTCACCGGCGCCCGTTGGAACCGTGCCGAAACCGACGTGACCACCTATTACGCGGACCTCGAACACCGCTTCAACGACGACTGGGCGTTCAAGGCCGCCGCCGTGCGCATGGACGAAGTCAACACTTCCACGCACCAGCGCGTGCAGTCCACCGGCCAGGGCGTGGCGCCGGACGGCAGCGGCATCACCTATGCCGACTGGCTCACCGACTTCCACAACACCAAGCTGGGCCTGGACATGAACGTGGTGGGCCACTTCAACACCGGGCCGCTGGCCCATGAAATCACCGTCGGCGGCAACTACTCCAAGCTGACGTCGGACGACGCCTATTGGCGCAACTTCGCCGCGTCTGGCGACACCCTCTTCGACATCGACCACAACCGCCCCGAGCCTAGCCGTGACAGTGTGTTCGACGGCAAGCTCGCGCGCTCCAACAAGGCCAGCTATGACATCCGCCAAAAAGGCCTGTACGGCGTGTGGCGGGTCAAGCCGACCGATGACCTGACCCTGATCCTCGGCTCGCGGGTCAGCTGGTTCGACTACAGCTGGGACTCGATCGACTTCAACAGCCGCACCGACCCCGGCAGCCGCACCCCCACCAGCCGCATGACCGAGTCGGGCGAAGTCACCCCGTATGCCGGCTTCGTCTACGACCTGACCCGCGAATGGGCCTGGTACGCCAGCTACACCGACGTGTTCGTGCCGCAGACCGAGCGGGCCGTCAACAACGTGCCACTCAAGCCTGTGATCGGCAGCAACTACGAAACGGGCCTTAAGGGCGAATTGCTGGACGGCCGGGTCAACGCCTCGCTGGCGGTGTTCCGCTACGACCAGGAAAACCGCGCGGTGACCGACGTGGCTTCGGGCTTTGCCTGTGATGACTGGTACTGCTCCACTGCGGCGGGCAAGGTGCGTAGCCAGGGCATCGAGGCCGAGATCAGCGGCGAAGTGCTCAGCGGCCTGCAGCTGTTTGCTGGCTACACCTACAACACCACCAAGTTCCTCGACGACCCGGACGAAGAAGGCCGCGTGTTCAGCCAGTGGACGCCCAAGCACATGTTGCGCGCCTGGGCCGACTACACCCTGCCACTGGACGGCCAACGCTGGAGCACCGGCCTGGGCTTCACCAGCCAAAGCCACACCTTGGGCTACGAACGCACCTACACCGTGCCTGGCTACACCGTGTGGAGCGGGCGCCTGGCCTATCAGCTGACGCCGGAAGTGAACCTTGCAGTCAACGCCAACAACCTGTTCGACAAGAAGTACTGGGTTGCCGGCTTCAACCAGCTTAATGGCAGCAACAACTACGGCGAACCCCGCAACTTCATGTTGACGGTCAAGTACACGCCTGAGTTTTAAAACGCAGCACGCATCACTCGGTCAACGGCCATTGCGCAAGCGGCCAGTACACACCCTTGCGCGATTCATACAGGGCGAAGTGCCGCGCGGCCAGGAAGAACTCCGGCGCCGTGGCGGCCTCCGGCGGCTGGCCGCGGTAGTCCCTGGACAAGGTCAGGTGCGGGCGGTATTCACGGCTCGCCGCCTCTACCCCCAATGGCAGCAGCGCCTGCTGCAGGCCATACACCAGTTGCAGCAAGGCCGGCGGCGTTTGCTGCGGCTCAAGCACCAGCGCACTGGCGCGCGGCCACACCTGCAAACGGTCGAGCAACAGCCGCGGCGCCGCCGCCGGGCGCTTGAGCGCATCGACCGCAGCGCAGATCGAGGGCAGCAAGGCGGTGTCTACATCACCGAGAAACAGCAGCGTCACATGGAAGTTGTCGGCGGGTACCGGCTTGCCAGTGCGCAGGTTCAAACCGCGCCGCCACTGGGCCAGGGCACGGCGCTGGGCATCGCTGACCGGCAAGGCGAAAAACAGCCGTTTGAAAGGGACGCCACTGGGGCGAACGTCCTGAACCATGTGATCTCCTTGACATGAAACGTTTGCGCAAGCGCTAGGCCATTACACCTAAGTCGCGCGGTAGTCACGTAACAATAAGTACAAACTGCTCCCATGATTGTTTATGCTGGCCAGCTTATGCCATGGCGCATGGCCATTTTTCGACAAGTAAACGTCCATGAAAATTGCACTCGTACTCCTCTTTGTTCTGTCGATCGCCTATGTTCACCTGCGCGGTCGCGTTCGCCACAAGCTGACTCGCCAGCTGGGCGACCACTCCAGCTTCCTGGCCCCGGTCAACAGTTTCCTCTACCTGTTTTCCAAGCACCCGGCCAAGCCCTACTTGCCGGTCGAAGCCTTCCCCGAACTGCAACCGCTGCAGGACCACTGGCAGGAAATCCGTGCCGAGGCCCAGCAGTTGCTCCACGTCGGTGAAATCAAGAAATCCGAGAATTACGATGACGTCGGTTTCAACTCATTCTTCAAGACCGGTTGGAAGCGCTTCTACCTGAAGTGGTACGGCGAAAGCCACCCTTCGGCCATGACCCTGTGCCCACGCACCACCGAACTGCTGCAAGGCATCGGCACGGTCAAGGCTGCGATGTTCGCCACCCTGCCACCGGGCGCCAAGCTGGTGCGCCACCGCGACCCGTATGCCGGCTCCTACCGCTACCACCTGGGCCTGGACACGCCGAACGATGACGGTTGCTACATCGACGTGGACGGCGAGAAGTACTCGTGGCGCGACGGTGAGGGCGTGATCTTCGACGAAACCTACATCCATTACGCGGCCAACACCACCGACCACAACCGCATCATCCTGTTCTGCGATGTCGAGCGCCCGCTCAAGTACCGCTGGGCAACGGCGTTCAACCGCTGGTTCAGCCGCAACGTGATGGCAGCCGCCGCCGCGCCCAACGATGCCAACGACAAGACGGGTGGCATCAACCGGCTATTCACCCGCATCTACAAGATCCGCGAACGCGGCAAGGCGCTGAAAAAGCGCAATCGCATGCGCTACTACCTGGAAAAATGGGCGGTGGTGGCTGCACTGGTGCTGGTGTTCATCTACATCTGATTCAGCGCTGCCTGTGCCGTCGGTACAGGCAGCAGATGCCCTCGCCTTTTTCGACTAGCCTGAAAGCTCCACTCGCAACCACCCCAAGGTGAAGACGATGAGCATGATGGACTGGGACGCCTACCGTAAGCAGTTGATGGCCGGCATCGGCGATCTCAAGCAGTTGTCTCCCGACACCGTGGCCGGCTACATGACCGCCAGCGGTGCGGGCGCCAAGACCAACCACCTGGACGCCAAGACCCGCGAACTGATCTCCCTCGCGGTGGCCGTGACCACCCGGTGTGACGGCTGCATCGCCGTGCATTCGCAGCAGGCAGTGAAACACGGCGCCAGCCGCGAAGAGATTGCCGAAGCCCTTGGCGTAGCGGTGGCGATGAACGCCGGCGCCGCATTGGTGTACTCGGCACGCGCCATGGACGCAGTGGGCAAGGCCAACGGCTGACCCCGCGTGGCGTCGCCGCCCTTGCGCGACGGCGCCGCGCCACCCAGACTTGGCGGTCCAGCCATTGCAGGAACCACCATGATCCACATCCGCCCCATGACGCCTGAGGACTTCAAGCGTTTCTGGCCCACCTTCCAGGCCATTGTCCAGGCCCGTGAAACCTACGCCTTCGACCCTGCCCTGAACTTCGACCAGGCCCGCCAGTTGTGGCTGGAGATGCCCCTTCGCACCTGGGTAGCAGAGGACGACGGTGAGCTGCTGGGTTCCTACTACCTCAAAGCCAATGCTGCCGGCCCCGGGGCCCACGTAGGCAACTGCGGTTACATGGTCTGCGAGGCCGCGCGTGGCCGTGGCGTGGCCCGGATGATGTGCGAGCATTCGCAGAAGCTGGCGCGCCAGGAGGGGTTTCTGGCGCTGCAGTTCAATTCGGTCGTGGCCAGCAACGACGTGGCCGTGGCGCTGTGGCACAAACTCGGTTTCGAAACGGTCGGCCGCCTACCCAAGGCTTTCCGGCATGCCCGGCTGGGCTTGGTGGATTGCCTGGTGATGTACAAGTGGCTGGCGGATGAGCCAGTGGTGGAAAAACCGCCACTGTTGATCGGGCGCAAGAACATCGAGGCCCGCGTGTCGCGCCGACGGGGGCGTTAGCCGACGGTAGGAGCAGCCTTGCGCTGCGAAGAGGCAGCGCATGCATCATGCTGGTCATCGCCTGCACTGGCCCCTTCGCAGCGCAAGGCTGCTCCTACACAAACCGCGGTCTTGGCAAATCGCTGCTTAGAACGCCAAGCCGACTTTGAAGCCAAACTCATCACGCTTGAGTTTGGTGTTGTCCGCCACGGGCGAGTCGCCATCCAGCTTGTACTCGGTGCGGGTGTAGTAGACCCCCGCCTGTACCGGCATGCCGCCCTGCTGGTTCATCAGCAGGCTGACCTCGGCATAGGGGTTGGTGCGGTCTTTAAGGTCCACGGTGTCACTGCCGAAATCATCGACCTTCAGGCGCGCACGGCCATCGAGGGTATGACGCGCGCCCACCTCCACGCGCAGGGTCGACGCATCGAACTGGTGGTTGTAACCCAAGGCCGCCTTGGCGAAGGGCGACTTGACCGTGAGTTTGGTGTCCAGGTCGTTGATTTCGGGCTCGAAGCGCGACCAGCTGTAGCCGCCGCCCACGGTCACATCGACAAAGTTGCGCGCATCCAGTGCAGCACGCCAACCGAGGTCGAGATCGGCCTGGGCTTCCTTGAGTTTGTTGTCATTCTTCTTGCCGTACTTGGCCTCGGCACCGATCTGGTAGATGAAGCCGGACTCTGCGGTCATCTTGTTGCCGAAGGTGGCGAATACACCGCCCTGCCCCAAGTGTTCCTTGTCGGTTTCGCTGCCGCCTTCGAATTTGAAGTCGTTATAGGCACCCAGCAGGCCGAGGGTGAACAGCGGGTCGGTACTGGGCGCGGCGGTGGCGGCTAAAGGCGAAGCGATCAAGGCGAGCAGGCAAGTGTGACGCAACAGGTGACGAGCGGACATGCGTGAAGTCTCCATGACGTGAAAACAGTGATAACGAGCGGTTCGAGAGACACGCTTTGGAGAAAGTTCGAAAAAAATCATTGAGAGCGAATGCCTTGGGTTATGCAGCGCCTATGAGATCGAGCGCCGCCCGCGCGGCGCTTCGCAGCACAAGGCTGCTCCCACATCTGTTTCGGGCCAATTATTCCTGGGGCATGGGCGCGCGGCCCCTTGGTGCCCACCTTGATATCGCGTCGGACCAACAAGGCGGTCGCGCGCGCGCACAGGCGTTACTGGCCCGAAACAACTGTAGGAGCAGCCTTGTGCTGCGAAGCGCCGCGCGGGCGGCGCTCGATCTCATAGGCCCCCCCCCTCACGCCATACACCCCCTCCAAATCCCCATTGCTGACCACCCAATTTAAGTTATAAGATAACGTTTCATTTGACACCCATTCCTACCAGCGACCTTCCATGACTAGCGCCAGCGCCACCCCCACCCTGCTTACCCAGCGCCTGCAGAGCATCGATGCCCTGCGCGGCCTGGTCATCCTGTTCATGCTCCTGGACCACGTCCGCGAGACCTTCTTTCTGCACCGCCAGGTCAGCGACCCGATGGCCATCGACGTCACCGACCCGTCGTTGTTCTTCAGCCGTACCCTGGCCCACCTGTGCGCGCCGGTGTTTGTCCTGTTGACGGGCCTTTCGGCCTGGCTGTATGGCGAGAAGTACCAGGGCCGTAGCGATGTCTCGGCCTTTCTGTTCAAACGCGGGCTGTTCCTGGTGGCGCTCGAGTTCACCCTCGTCAACTTCGCCTGGACCTTCCAACTGCCCCCCAGCGTGATCTACCTGCAGGTGATCTGGGCCATTGGCGTGAGCATGATCGCCCTGTCGCTGCTGGTGTGGTTGCCACGGGCAGCGCTGATCGCCCTGGGTGCAATCATCGTCGCCGGGCACAACCTGCTCGACAGCCTGCACTTCGGCGCTGAGTCGGCCCTGCACGTGCCGTGGGCGATCCTGCACGACCGTGGCTGGCTGGCATTCTCCGACAACCTGCGCCTGCGCACGTCGTACCCCGTGCTGCCCTGGATCGGCGTCATCGCCTTGGGCTACGGCCTTGGCCCCTGGTTCGCCCGTGGCAGCGACGCAGGCCAACGCCAGCACCGCCTGCTGCTGGCCGGGGTGATCGCACTGCTTGGTTTTGTCGTGCTGCGCATGCTCAACGGCTACGGCGAGGCACCCTGGAGCGGGTACCCGACGTTGACGCAAACGCTGATGAGCTTCTTCAACATCACCAAGTATCCGCCGTCCTTGCTGTTCCTGGCCCTCACCCTGGGCTGTGGCCTGCTGCTGTTGCGCGCCTTCGAGCGTGCCGGCCAGGCCCGCTGGATCAACGCCCTGGCGGTTTACGGCGCAGCACCGATGTTTTTCTACCTGCTGCACCTGTATGTGCTGAAGCTGCTTTACCTGGCCTGCGTCGCGCTGTTCGGCCACAACCAGGGGGATTACTTTGGCTTCGACGGCATCGGCGCCGTGTGGCTGGGCGCCGCCTTGCTCGCCGTGTCGCTGTACCTGCCGGTACGTAGCTTCGCCCGGCTGAAGGCGCGTCGGCGTGACATCACCTGGCTCAAGTACTTCTGAAAAGCGTTTTCACCCGGCTGCCTGATGGTCTACCATGCCGGCCGCCGGTTTCCACCACGGAATTAATAGGGAATCCCAAGCCCGCTAACGCGGGCCAAACGGAACTGCCCCCGCAACTGTAGGTGCCGAGCCTGCTCCATCGATGCCACTGGATAACCTTGTCCGGGAAGGCTGGAGCTGGGCCATGACGCACCAGTCAGGAGACCTGCCGGCGCAAAAACACCAACCGGCGGGGTGTCCGGGATGGCCATCTCCACCCTTTTCTGGGTGCTGCCCCCTGCCGCGTGCACGGGGCTCGGCGATGCCTGTCCATGCGTTCATTCCGTGAACCCTTCGATAGGAGATCGTCCCCTCATGCTGCCTCGTCTTGCCGCTTTGATCGCCGGCCTCAGCCTCACCAGCCTGGCCCAGGCTGCCGCCACCCACTACCCACTCACGGTCGACAACTGCGGCATGCCGCAGACCTTCGCCCACGCGCCCGAGCGTGCAGTGACCATTGGCCAGGCCGGCACCGAGATGCTCTACGCACTGGGGCTGGGCGACAAGCTGGCCGGTACCTCGCTGTGGTTCAACAACGTGCTGCCCGAGTACAAGGCGCTGAACGACAAGGTCGAGCGCCTGGCCGACAACGACCCCAGTTTCGAGGCGGTGGTCGGCAAGCGTCCGCAACTGGTGGCCGTACAGTTTGAATGGATGGTCGGCGCACAAGGCGTGGTCGGCACCCGCGAGCAGTTCGACGAGCTGAAGATCCCGACCTACCTGCTGCCGTCGGACTGCGAAGGCAAGGACAACCTGGTGGGCGCCGACGGCACCCGCCTGCAGGCGTTCCAGGTCGAGAGCATCTACAAGAGCGTCAACCAGCTGGCCGAAATCTTCGACGTGCAAGACCGCGGCACCGCGTTGAACGCCGACCTCAAGAGCCGCCTGGACAGCGCCAAGGCGCACTTGGCTGGCAAGGATTTGTCGAACACCTCGGCGCTGTTCTGGTTCTCTAGCGCCGACTTGGATATCGACCCCTACGTCGCCGGCCGCCAAGGGGTGGCTGACTTCATGCTGCGTACCCTGGGGGTGCGCAATGTGGTGGAGTCCACCGAAGAATGGCCGACCGTGGGCTGGGAAACCCTGGCCAAGGCCAACCCGACCTGGTTGATCATCGCCCGCATGGACCGTCGCCGCTTCCCGGCAGACGACTACCAGAAAAAACTCGAATTCCTGCGCAACGACCCGGTTACCCGCAACATGGACGCGGTGAAGAACGACCGCATCATCGTCCTTGACGCCGACGCCATGCAGGCCGGCATCCGCCTGTTCCGTGGCCTGCAGACGCTGTCGACGGCGTTCGCCAGCGGTAAAGCAGCCCAGTGATGAGCCGCCTGTTGCCCTACAGCGCCCTGGCCCTGGCAGCCCTGTGTGTCGCGCTGGTGGCCGGCACGGCGATCGGCGAGAGCAACCTGGCGCCGAACGTGGTCTACCAAGTGCTGGCCAATCACCTGTGGCAGGCCGGTTACCCGGTCGACCCGATCGATGCCGGTATCGTCTGGAACTACCGCCTGACCCGCACCCTGGTCGCCGCCGCCTGTGGCGCCGGGCTGGCCACGTGTGGCGTGATCCTGCAGGCGCTGCTGCGCAACCCGCTGGCCGAGCCCTACCTGTTGGGGTTGTCGGCCGGTGCCTCGACCGGCGCGGTGATGGTCGGCCTGCTGGGGCTGGGCAGCGTCGCCCTGAGCATGTCCGGGGGCGCCTTCATCGGCGCGCTGGCGGCATTTGCGCTGGTGCTGGTGCTGGCCCGCGCCGCTGGGCCGAGCAACAACAACGCCCAGGTGATACTCGCCGGCATCGCTGGCTCGCAACTGTTCACTGCGCTGACCGCGTTCCTCATCACCAAGTCGGCCACCGCCGAGCAGGCGCGCGGCATTCTGTTCTGGCTGCTGGGCAACCTCAGTGGCGTGCGCTGGCCGTCCGTGTGGCTGGCCCTGCCCGTGGCACTGTTCGGGCTGGTGGTGTGCCTGTGGCATCCGCCGCGCGCTGGATGCCTTTACCTTCGGCGCCGACTCGGCCGCGTCGCTGGGGATCCCGGTGCGACGCACCCAGTTGTTGCTGATCAGTTGTGCCGCGCTGGTGACGGCGGTGATGGTGTCCATCGTCGGCGCCATCGGTTTTGTCGGGCTGGTCATCCCCCACGCCCTGCGCCTGCTGCTGGGGCCCGGGCATAGCCGCCTGCTGCCGGCCAGTGCGCTGGGCGGCGCACTGTTTCTGATCAGCGCCGATATCTTGTCGCGCACGCTGATCCCCGGCCAGGTGATCCCGGTGGGCGTGGTGACCGCGCTGATCGGCGCGCCAGTGTTCGCGCTGATTCTGGTCAGCAGAAGGGGGCGCCCATGACCGTCATGGCCAACGTGAAGATTGCCCCCCTGGCCTGCCAGGGCTTAGGGCTGCAGTTGGGCGGCAACCCTGTACTGCGCGACATCGAGCTAACCGTTATCCCCGGCGAAACGCTGGGCATCGTCGGCCCTAACGGCTCGGGCAAGTCGTCTTTGCTCAAGCTGCTAGCGGGCCTGCGCAAGCCTGACAGTGGCCGTGTCGAGCTGCTGGGCGAGCCGCTCACGCAGTTGCCACGCCGGCGCATCGCCCAGGCCCTGGCGCTGGTCGAACAGCAGGCGGATACCGCTGACGCCATCAGCGTGTACGACGCCGTTGCCCTGGGCCGCACGCCCTGGCTGTCAGCCCTGGCGCCGTTCAGCAAAGCAGACCGCGCCATCGTCGAGCAGGCCCTGGCCGACCTGGATGCCCTGCACCTGCGCACGCGGCTTTGGCATTCGCTTTCAGGTGGTGAACGCCAACGCGTGCACATTGCCCGCGCCCTGGCGCAACGCCCCCAGGTGCTGTTGCTCGACGAGCCGACCAACCACCTGGACATCCAGCACCAGCTGAGCCTGCTGCAACAGGTGCAGGGGCTGCCGGTTACCACGCTGGTGGCCCTGCATGACCTCAACCAGGCGCTGACCTGCGACCGCCTCGCGGTGCTCGACAAAGGCTGCCTGGTCGCCCTCGGCAAGCCGCTCGACGTCCTCACCCCAGAGCGCCTGCTGAGCACCTTCGGCGTACACGCCCACTACCTTACCGACCCCTTCGACGGCGCACGCATTCTGCGTTTTCGCGCCCCCTGAACCAGGAAGTTCCCACCATGCTGTTGCGCCCTGTCGCCCTGCTGCTCGCCAGCACCCTGTTTGCCCCTGCCGCGCTGGCAGACGTGCATGAAGTGAAGATGCTCAACCGCGGTACGCAGGGCGCGATGGTCTACGAGCCGGACCACTTGCGCATCGCACCCGGCGATACCGTGCGCTTTGTGCCGACCATGAGTGGGCACAACGCAGCCAGTGTGCCGGGGTTGCTGCCGCAGGGCGCTGAGGCGTTCAAGAGCAAGCTCAACCAGCCCTACGAGCACACCTTCAGCGTACCCGGCATGTACGGTATCCAGTGCATTCCGCACCTGGCGATGGGCATGGTGATGGTTATCCAGGTGGGTGACGCGGCGCCGGCCACAGTGCCTGCCAGCCTGCCTGCACGGGCGAAAACCCGCTTCGAAGCGCAACTGCAGAAGCTGGGGGCCGGGCAATGAGCCGGCTGTTGCTGGCCCTGCCTCTGCTCGGGCTTACCCCGCTCGCATTGGCTGACTCCGCTCAGTCCCAGAGCAACGGTTTGGTAGAAGACGCCAGCTGGAGCATCCTCAACCGCAGCGTGTTCGACCAGCGCGACTACAAGCATGGCGGGCGCAACAGCAGTGCGCGCAATGCCTACAAGCCACGCGACGAACGTAGCGGCAAAGCTGAGGAATGGGCCTACGGTTTGATGGGCACCTTGCAGTCTGGCTTTACCCAAGGCCTGATCGGCGTCGGTGTCGATGCCCACGCTTATCTGGGCGTACAGCTCGACAGCGGCGGTGGCCGTGCCGGCAAGGCGCGCTTGCTGGGCATCGACAACGACGGGCACCCGAAAAACGAATACAGCCGAGCAGGCGCAGCCTTGAAGATGCGGGTGTCGAACACGGTGCTGTCGTACGGCGAGCAGCGGGTGAAAACCCCGGTCTTCAGTTCGTCCGACAGCCGCTTGCTGCCCGAGACCGCGACGGGGTTTTTCCTCACCAGCAACGAGATCGACACGCTTCGGCTGGTGGCCGGCCACTTCAATGAAAACGCGGATCGCAACGCTTCAAGCCACGATCAAGGGTTCGTGGTGAACTATTCCAATGGCCGCCAGGGCAATGCCTTCGACCTGGCCGGCGTGGTCTGGAACCCCGGCGCGGCCTTCAGCGGTAGCTTGTATACCTCGCGCTACGAGGACAGCTGGAACCAGCACTACCTGGGCAGCACCCTGACCCACGCACTGGATGACCGGCGCAGCTTGAGCCTGGACCTCAACCTGTACCGCACCACCGACACCGGCAAGGCGCTGTCCGGGCGCATCGACAACACCACCTGGAGCCTGGTGTCGCGTTACAACCAGGGGCCGCACGGGTTCAGCCTGGGCTGGCAGCAGGTAGACGGCAATACACCGTTCGACTATGTGACGCGGGGCGCGATCTATATCGCCAACGCCGTGCAGATGTCGGACTTCAATGCACCGAACGAGAAGTCATGGCAGGCGCGCTATGACCTGAACATGGGCGCCTACGGTGTGCCCGGGTTGAACCTGACGGCGCTGTACGTGCGCGGGTTCGATATCGATGGCACGCATGTCGACCCCACCGGCGGCTATGCGTACCTGGGGTATGGCAAGGGTGGCAAGCACTGGGAGCGCGACCTGGAAGCGCGCTATGTGGTGCAGAGTGGCAAGGCCAAGGGCACCACGTTCTCGGTACGGCATAACGCGCACCGGGGGAACACGGCGCAGGCGGAGCTGGATGGTGACCAGATCCGCCTGGCGGTCGAATGGCCGCTGGGCGGCGGGTTCTGATCATCGTTCAGGGACCCAGGCTTCGCACCAACGTGCCGGTGACGGGCTGCGCAGCAGCCCCCCGGTTCAAGACGCTGCAGCGGATAGCGGCTGCAAGCCCCATTCGGCTTTTTCCTGCGAGGTCATCGCAGCAAGCACTTCCATAAACGTCTGCTCCAATTCTGCGCTGACATTGCCGAACGCCTTGTAGTTGGTCAGCAGGTACCGCTTCACGGTATTGGGCCAACGCCCTTCCTTGTGCGCCGCATTGATGATGCCCTTGGCGTCGTGGCGCGTGGCACCCCGCCACAAATCCATCAGCCTGTTTTCGAAGTGGCCGAACGACCACGGGTCTCTGCAGTCTTCGAATTCGTCCAGCAGCTTGAGCTTGTACAGGGCCATGTGTGGCATCGGTGAGTCTCCCTTGGGGGCGTTGGGTAAGCCTTGAGGGAGACGGTAAGCAAGCAGATGCGTTATGGAAATGAACGCGTTGAACACGCCACAACAACAGCTGTAGGCGGTTTCTGACCGATTACGGCGACGTCATGCCAGCGTCAGCTGCATATGGGTGGTCTGCCAGACGGGGTCCTGCTCCACATCGATCACCGCGAACCCCTGGCGTTCCCAGAAGGCAATCGCGCCCGGGAGGAACGGGTGGGTGTGCAGGTACAGGCATTCGACACCCGCCTGTTCGGCCGCACCGCGCAAGGCGGCGAACAAGGCGGCGGCGAGGCCATGGCGTCGATAGGCCGGCAACACGAACAAGCGCACCACCTCGACCACGCACACCCGCTGATAGTCGAGTTGTGCGAAGCGATGGTCATAGGGCACATAGCCGATCACGGCCACCAAACGGCCCTGATCGCGGGCTTCGAGAAACACGCCTTCGCCGTCCAGGTAAGTCTCGGCGAAGCGAGCCAAGTCAGGGGGCAATGGTGCGTCGGCAAGCTGCGGGAAAAGTTCGCGGCGGGCGCTGTCGACAAAAACGACCACCTCGTCGATGGCGTCACGCGGGACGGGTTGGATGATCCAGTTCGGCATGTGGGCTACAGGCAATGAGTCGAGGGCAAAGGTTCTACCCCAGCGCGCCGCCCATGGCAAATTCTGGGCTCATCGCGATCAAGACCCCGGTATAATCGCAGGCCTAGACCGCCCAACCAGGCCACCCCATGCCCCGCCTCCAGACGTTGCTACTGCCCCTGCTGCTGATCACCGCCCTCGCCGCCTGCGACCAGCAACCCTCCCGCGAAGCGCAGATCCTGGCCAAGCTGCCGCTGCAGGACGCCTATGAGCACAACATCGACCGCATGGCATCGTTGCTGGCCCCAGCCCACCCGCAGGTGCCCGAGGCGCGCATCCGTGAGGTGCTGCGCAAACACCTGACGGTCGAAGACCAGCGCCAGGACTTGTTCAAGCTCTACAGCGAAAAGAATTTCAGCGACGCTGAATTCGCCAGCATCGTCGAAGCCATGCAGGACCCGGCCAAGGCCCGCGCACTTGAAGAGACTGAGGCCGGCAAGCGCCTGAGCGAAAAACTGACCGCGCTGATGCGCGAAACCGCCCGCGACACCCAGGTGCAGGCATTGGCCGAGCAGCGCATGCAGCAGGTCGAAGATGAGCTGGCTGAGCTGGAAAGAGCAGGTTCCTGATCGACGTAACGCACCGCCGCGGCGACAATAACGCACTACACCTACAAGCAGCAGGGTTACTCCCTTTTCGTACCAGTGAGGTCAGGATTGCCACACCCCAAGCACGGATTGCGCCTGGATTTACGCTCGCTCATTCTGATTCTCTGCGCCCTCACCGCGCTGCTGATGCTGTGCGCCAGTTATTTCGCCAGCTACCGGGTTCAGCGTCAGTTGCTGATCGACCACGCCCTGGAGGCCAACCGGGTGTATGCGGCGAAGCTGGCGTCGATCACCGAGACCTTCATCGCCAGTGCCTTGCAGCAGTTGTCGTTCAGTGCCGGCGTACAAGCCCACCAGTTGGCTGATGCCGCCGCGCTGCAGGCGGAGACCGACCGCGTGCTGCACCAGGGCCTGGCCTTCAACTCGACGTTCGTGGTCGATGCCGACGGGATCCTGCGGGCAATCTCCCCTGCCTCATTGCGCCACTACCTCAATACCAAGGTGCAGTCGCCCGGGGTTCAGGAGGCCTTGCAAGGGCGCAAGGCGCTGGTGTCGACGCCCTACCTGTCCACCGCCAACAACCTGGTGGTGGCACTGTCGCAGCCGATCTTCGATGCCACTGGGCGTTACCTGGGCTACGTCGGTGGCAGCCTGTACCTGCGCGAGCGCAACATCCTCAACAGCCTGCTGGGCGAGCACTTCTACAAGGACGGCTCGTACCTCTATGTGGTCGACCGCAACCGCCGCCTGCTCTACCACCCGGACAACCAGCGAGTGGGCACGGTGGTGGAAGGCAACCCGCTGATCGATCAACTGGCGACCCTGGACAGCGGCACCCGCCAGCTGACCAACAGCCAGGGCGTGGAAATGCTGGCAGGGTTTGCCACGGTGCCGAGCGCTGGCTGGGGTGTGGTGGCGCAGCAGCCGCTGGCGCAGACCGTGGCGCCCTTGAGCCACCTTGTGCTCAACGTTATCGGCACCTCGGCGCCGCTGGCGCTGGTGGGCAGCCTGGTGCTGTGGTGGCTGGCGATGACCATCGCTCGGCCACTCTGGCAATTGGCGGCCGGGGCCAGGTCGATGGACCGCGCAGGCACCGCCGAGCGCCTGCATCGGGTGCCGGCTTGGTACTTCGAGGCGGCCGAGCTCAAGCGTGCCCTGCTATTTGGGTTCAACCTGCTTCAGGAGCGCATCGGCCGGCTGAACCACGATGCCCAAACCGACCCACTGACCGGGCTGGGTAACCGCCGCAACCTGGAATTCAGCCTGTCGTTGCTACAGGCCGAAGGACGGCCTTTTTCGGCCATCGTGCTCGATATCGACCATTTCAAGCGGGTAAACGATGGCCATGGGCATGAGGTGGGCGATCAGGTACTGCAGCGGCTGGCCGAGCTGATGCGCCGCTGTTGCCGAGAGGGCGACCTGCTTTGCCGCACCGGGGGCGAGGAGTTTCTCATGCTGCTGCCGGGGGCAAGCCTGGCGGTTGCGGCAGCAGTGGCAGAACGGCTACGGGTAACGGTGCAGGATACGCCGGTGGAACCCGTGGGCGCGGTGACGATTTCGCTGGGGGTTGCGCATTGGCCGGGCGGCACCGGCAGCGAGCCTGGCGATGCATTGAGCGAGGCAGACCGGGCGCTGTACGCGGCCAAACAGAATGGGCGCAATCGGGTGTGTGTCGCGCGAGTTCAGCCCTGAAACCCGCGCAGACCGTCACGGCCAGACCCTTCGCAAAAGTTGTTACAAGCCTTGTCATAAAACTGTCGTGTTTCAGTCATAGGATTGACCCCAACCTGACATTTTCACTCTTCATGGATGAGCGTCTCATGCGTCGTGTGGTTTTCAATCAGAAAGGTGGCGTCGGCAAGTCGAGCATCGCCTGCAACCTGGCTGCCGCCAGTGCCGCTGAAGGCTATCGGACCTTGCTCGTCGACCTCGACCCGCAGGCCAATGCCACCTACTACCTGACCGGCCTGGTCAATGACGCCATCCCCTCGGGCATTGCCGACTTCTTCCGCCAGACCTTGTCATCCGCCACCGCGCATGGCAAAAAGCCCCGTGTGGCGATTACCGAAACCCGCTACAGCAACCTGCACCTGATCACCGCCAGCCCCGACCTCAGCGACCTGCAAAGCAAGCTGGAGAGCAAGTTCAAGATCAACAAGCTGCGCAAGCTGCTGGTGGAATTGGCCGAAGACTACGAGCGGATCTACATCGACACGCCGCCGGCGCTGAACTTCTACACCTTCAGCGCCCTGGTGGCCGCCGAACGCCTGTTGATTCCATTCGACTGCGACAGCTTCTCGCGCCATGCGCTGCACAGCGTCATGGCCGAAGTGGAGGAGCTGCGCCAGGACCACAACCCAGCGCTGCAGGTGGAGGGCGTGGTCGTCAACCAGTTCGCCGGGCGCACGGCACTGCACCAGACACTGGTCGATCAGTTGCGCGGTGAAGGGGTTCCGGTGCTGCCGGTGTACCTGAGCAGCTCGATCAAGATGCGCGAGTCGCACCAGGCGTCGGTGCCGCTGGTACACATGGCGCCGCGGCACAAGCTGGCGTTGGAGTTTGCCGACCTACTGGACGTGCTGGAGCGCGCGGCCTGAGCCAAGCGGGGTGCTTTGCACCCCAGCATTTTGCGTCACCAGGGCTACCCGATCACGCATTCGGGTGATAGATTCGCCGCCATGAAAACCACCCGGCAGACCCGCACGCTGACCGCCTGGACGCTTTATGCCAGCGTCCTGTTCAGCCTATTGCTGTGCGGCCTGCATCACGGCCAGATGAGTGGCCTGCGCCTGGCGGGCCTCGAGGGTGGTTTCTGTTCGATCAGCAGTGACCACGGCCCGGCCATCAACCTGGACAACGCCGGTGGCGACCAGCACATGGCTCAGCTCGACTGCCCCGTGTGCTCCTCGTTCGGCCTGGCAGTGCCGCTTGCCCACACCGGCTGGGCGTTCCTGCCGCCCCAGTCCGGGGCCACCTCGCCCATTGTCGTGCGCAGCTGGGCACAACCGCCGCCGCGCTACTTGCGCCCTGCCCTCAACCCCCGCGCCTCCCCCGCCGCGCTTCCCGCAGCCCTTCTGTTCGCCTGACCTCAAGCGGGTGCGCCTGTGCGCGCTCGCGGTCAGCCATGACTTTTGCGTGGAAGACACGACAACATGATCCGCAAGACCTCCCTGGTGCTCCTCATGGGCACTTGCACCTTCGCCTGGGCCGACACTGCCCCGGTTGAACTCAACGCCACCACCATCGATGGCGAACGCGACGCCCCCTCCGGTGTGCAACTGGACGAGCCGATCCAAACCGGTTCGCGCCTGGGCCTCACCGCACGGGAAACCCCGGCGTCGGTCAGTGTCTCGGACCGCCGCCTGATCGAGGCGCACGGCGCCAAGGACAGCCAGGACGTGATCAACGCCATGACCGGCGTCAACGCCTCGGCCAACCCCGGTTATGGCGGCTTCGTCGCCTACCGGGGCTTCACCCAGAACCAGGTCACCCAGCTCTACAACGGCATCAACCTGGGCTACAGCAGTGCCACCCGGCCCGTGGATGCCTGGGTACTGGACCGGGTCGAACTGATCGGCGGGCCGTCCTCTTTCCTGCATGGCGCGGGGGCCGTGGGCGGCTCGATCAACTACATCACCAAGCTTGCCAGCCGCGATCAGCAGATCATCGACGGCCGCCTGCGCTACGGCAGTTTCGATGACTCAGAAGTGGCCTTCGGCATCAATCAGGCGCTGGCCAGCAACCCCGCCGACGCCCGCCACTTCATGCGCCTGGACTTCAGCCGGGGCCAGGGCAACGGCTACATCGACCGTAACCAGCGCAAAACCGACAGCCTCGCGTTTTCGGTACTCAGCGACCTGGCGCCCAACCTCACCCACACCCTGGCGCTGGAGTACCAGGAAGACCGCGAAGACAGCCCGTACTGGGGTTCGCCGATCCTGCCGGGCCGCAGCACGATGAAGATCGACAAAAGCCGCCGCTTCGAAAACTACAACGTCGCGGACGGCCGCTACGAGCAGCGGGTACGCTGGCTGCGTTCGATCCTCGACTACCAGCTCAGCGACAGCACCAGCGTGCAGAACACGCTGTACCACTACAACGCCCAGCGCGACTACCGCAACGTTGAACGCTACAGCTACACCGCCAATGGCAATGTGCAGCGCAGCAGCCCCTACCTGCAAAGCCACGACCAGAACCTGTTGGGCGATCGCATCGAGTTGCGCCATGACAACACACTGTTCGGCTTCGCCAGCCAATGGTCGCTAGGGCTGGAATACTCGCGCATGCGCCAGACCCTTTACCCGACGTCGAGCAGTTGGAGCGACGTCGTCGACCCCGACCATTTCGACCCTGGCAGTTTCGACGACATCCCCGGGGTGAATGCCGGCCTGACCAAGCAGCGTCGTCACGAAGTCACCAACCGCGCGGTGTTTGCCGAAAACCGCCTGCAACTGACCGATCGCCTGGCCTTGCTGACGGCCCTGCGCTATGACTACCTGGACATGCAAGTGACCAACTACGGAACGGTCTCGCCCACCTCGCCGGCGTTTTTCGAGCGCCGCTGGGAGCCGCTTTCCGGGCGCATCGGCCTGACCTACGCGCTGACGCCCAGTGCCAGTGTGTACGCGCAGTACAGCAGCTCGGCCGATCTGCCAGCCGGCTCACTGGCAGCGGCGACCTACTCCAACGTCGGCCTGTTCGACCTTTCCAAGGGCGAGCAATGGGAGGTCGGCAGCAAGTTCGACTTCCTCGACGGCCGCGGCGCCGCCACGCTGGCGCTGTACCAGATCGTGCGCAAGGACTTTGCCGTGCGTGACTCCAACGATGCCAACCAGACGGTGCAGGCCGGGCAGCAGACCTCGCGCGGCGTCGAGCTGTCAGGGCGGCTGCAGGTCACGCCGAAACTGCTGGCCGAGGCCAACTACGCCTACGTCGATGCGCAGTACGACACGTTCAACGAAGCGGTCAACGGGGTATCGGTGTCACGCAAGGGCAATACGCCGGTCAACGTACCGGCCAGCGTCGCTAACCTGTGGCTGACCTACAGCTTCACGTCCGCGTGGTCGGCGGGGGTCGATGGGCGCTACGTGGGCTCGGTGTATGCCGACAATGCCAATACCCTAAAGGCACCGGCCTACACGCTGTTCGGTGCCTTCGCCCGCTACCGGCTGGATGAGCACACCACAGTGACCGGGCGGGTGCGCAACCTGACCGACGAGGTGTATGCCAAGCAGGCCTACAGCTCCCAGTACTACATGGGTGCTCCGCGTACCTTCGAGGTGGCGCTGGACATGCGCTTCTGATCGAACAGCGCTGCCACGGGGGTTATCCCGTGGCAGCGCTGCCAGTGATAAGCTGCCACGTTCATGACCCGCCGGCTCACGAAGACACCCGGCTACCGTTTCAGCAAGGAAGTTTACGTGTTCAAAACTCTGCCCCCCGCGCTCCTGAGCGCGGCTCTGATTGCCCTGGCTGGCTGCCAAGCGTCCCCGCCCACGGACACTCAGGCAGCCGCCGATGCGCAGGCGTTCAAAACCTTCACTGTCGAGATGCAGCGCGCCTTGGAGCGCAGCATTGCCCTGGCCCCAACTGGCGAGCAGCTGGGCGCCGTCACCCTGCAGGTCACCTTCGACCGGCACAGCGCCCCAGTCGCCTGCAAGGCCAGCAAGGCCCCGTTCAAATACGGCGCGCTGCTGCCCGCCGACGTCATGCCCTCCAACCATCAGGCGTTGGCCAACCTGGTCGAGGCACTGTGCTGGAAGACCATTTACCCGGTCGTGCCTGCGTCGCTGTTCGGCGGCGAGGCAACGCTCGACGTACGCGCACCGATCATCGTCCAGCTGCCCGCGTCTATCCAGGCCCCCGGCAGTGCGCGCCAACGCGCCAACGCCCAGCGCGAGTACTTCTGGCAACAGCTGCTGCGCGATCAGCCGGTCACCAGCATCGGCAAGGCGACGGTGTTCTACCAGGCCAATGCCCAAGGCAAGGTCGAGGGTTGCCTGGTGCAGCTTTCCCCAACCCGCCTGCGTGAAGCGGCCTTCCGCCTGGACGGCAACCTGCAGGCGCAGCTCAACAGCCGTTGCATGAAGCTCGACCTGAGCACGATGCCGGGCTTCAGCACCAATGAGCAAGGCACAGCCGAAGGCTACAGCGAACTCGACTACGCCCCGTGGAAGGTTGGCCGGCAGTAGCCTGCCTGGTTGAAACAGACATCCCAGTGTCGCCCTCGACGAAGCCCCCGCAGGCGCTCACCGATCTACTGGCAAGCACAACAATGATGACGCGGCCCGACCGCGTCACGTTCATTCAGGCTGCCAATGGAAACCGGAGAGCTCCCACATGTCCGCACCTCATGAGGTATCCCCCGCCACCCTGCGCCGGGTGATCGCCGCCTCTGCCATCGGCAACTTCGTCGAGTGGTTCGACTTTGCCGTCTATGGCTTTCTCGCCACGCTGATTGCCAGCCAGTTCTTCGCCAGTGAAGATGCCAGCGTGGCTTTGCTCAAGACCTTCGCCGTGTTTGCCGTGGCATTTGCCCTGCGCCCGCTCGGCGGTATCGTGTTCGGCGCACTGGGTGACCGCCTGGGGCGCAAGCGCATCCTGTCGCTGACCATCCTGCTGATGGCCGGCTCCACCACCTTGATCGGCTTGCTGCCGACCTATGCCAGCATTGGCCTGGCGGCCCCTGTGCTGTTGACCCTGGCCCGTTGCCTGCAAGGCTTCTCGGCGGGTGGCGAGTACGCCGGTGCCTGCGCCTACCTGATGGAGCATGCGCCCAACGACAAGCGCGCGTTCTACGGCAGCTTCGTGCCGGTCTCGACCTTTTCTGCCTTTGCCTGCGCGGCGGTGATCGCCTACGGCCTGGAAGCGAACCTGACGGCCGAGGCGATGAACGCCTGGGGCTGGCGCGTGCCTTTCCTGATCGCCGCCCCGTTGGGCCTGGTGGGCCTGTACTTGCGCTGGCGCATGGAAGAAACCCCGGCGTTCCGCGAAGCCGTGGCCCAGGGCAAAGAACACGAGCACTCGCCGCTCAAGGAGACCTTGCGCAACCATGGCCGGGCCATCCGCAACCTGGGTGCGTTCATCTCGCTGACGGCGCTGTCGTTCTATATGTTCACCACCTACTTTGCCACCTACCTGCAACTGGTCGGCAACCTCACCCGTGCGCAGTCGCTGCTGGTAACCACGGTGGCGTTGTTGTTCGCTGCCGTCGGCTGCCCGTTGGCCGGGGCGTTTTCTGACCGGGTGGGGCGGCGCAAGACCATTGGTTTCACCTGCCTGTGGGTGATGGTCTGTGTGTTCCCGGCGTATTGGCTGGCCAGTTCCGGCTCACTGTCCGGGGCGCTGCTGGGGGTGATTCTGCTGGCCGTGGGCGCGCTGTGCAGCGGCGTGGTGACTGCGGCATTGCTGTCGGAAAGCTTCCCGACACGGACCCGCTATACCGCGTCGGCGATTACCTACAACGTGGCCTATACGCTGTTCGGTGGCACTGCGCCGTTGGTGGCGACCTGGTTGATCGGGCAAACCGGCAGCAGCCTGGCACCGGCGTTTTACCTGGTGGTGATTGCGCTGGTGGCGCTGGTGGGAGGGTTGGCATTGCCGGAGACGTCGCGCATTTCGTTGCATGATGAGGCCGGCGTCGATAGCGTGCGGCCTGGGGTGCGGAGCAGCGTTTGAGATTTTGGGGCTGCTTTGCAGCCCCGGCATTATCAGCCTTCCTCCCCCTCTTCGCGCCGATACGCCCATTGGTACAACGCCGGCAACACCAGCAACGTCAACGCCGTGGACGACAGGATCCCGCCAATCACCACGGTCGCCAGGGGCCGCTGCACTTCCGCCCCGGTCCCCGTGGCCAACGCCATCGGGATGAACCCCAGCGAGGCCACCAACGCGGTCATCAGCACCGGCCGCAAGCGCGTCAACGCGCCCTCCTCGACCGCCACCCGCAACGTGCGCCCTTCCTCGCGCAGGCTGCGGATAAAGGCAATCATCACCAGGCCATTGAGTACCGCCACCCCCGACAAGGCGATGAAGCCCACCCCTGCGGAAATTGACAATGGAATATCCCGCAACCACAGCGCCAGTACCCCACCGGTCAAGGCAAATGGAATACCGGTGAACACCAGCAAGCCATCCTTGAGGTTGTTGAACATCATCAGCAGCAAGGCCAGCACCAACAGCAAGGCCACCGGCACTACCACCTGCAGACGCTCGGCGGCCGACTGCAACTGCTCGAACTGGCCGCCCCAGCGCGTCCAGTAACCGGGCGGTATCTGCACCTGCTCGATCAGGGCCTGCTCGGCCTGCTGCACGAACGAGCCAAGGTCGCGGCCACGCACGTTGGCACTCACCACCACCACGCGCTTGCCATCCTCACGGCTGACCTGGTTAGGCCCCAGTTGCAGGTTCAACGTCGCGACCTGCGACAGCGGGATGAAACCGATCTGGGCAGCGCCGGCTGCACTGCTCGCCGGTACCGGTATCAGCAGGCTGGAAAGCCCGTCGACATCGGTACGCACAGTCTCGGGCAGGCGCACCACCATGTCGAAACGTCGGTCGCCCTCATACAGCGTGCCTGCCGTACGCCCCCCCACCGCAATGGCGATGGCGTCTTGCACGTCGCCGACATTGAGGCCATGGCGGGCGGCCTTGTCACGGTCGATATCAATGGTCAGCACCGGCAGGCCTGTGGTCTGCTCGACCTTGACCTCCGAGGCGCCCGGCACACGCTGCAGGCTGCTGGCGATTTGCGCGGCGGTCTGGTTGAGCACGCCCATGTCGTCCCCAAACACTTTGACGGCCACATCACTGCGCACACCCGAGATCAGTTCGTTGAAGCGCAACTGGATCGGTTGCGACAGCTCGTAATTGCTGCCCGGCACACTGGCCGCGGCGCGCTGCACTTCGGCAATCAGCGCCTCGCGTGGCTTGTTCGGGTCAGCCCATTGCGCGGGCGGACGCAGCATTACGTAGGCGTCAGAGATGTTCGGCGGCATCGGGTCCGAGGCGATTTCGGCAGTGCCGGTGCGGGCGAACACGCGCTCCACTTCCGGCACCTGGGCAATGATCGCCCGCTCCAGGCGCTGCTGCATGTCTACCGACTGCGTCAGGCTGGTGCCTGGCACGCGCAGCGCCTGCAGGGCAAAGTCACCCTCGCTGAGGCTGGGGATAAACTCGCTGCCCATGCGGCTGGCCATCACCCCGGACAACACCACCAGCGCTGCCGCCCCGGCGAACGCCAGCTTGCGCCGGCCCAACACCCAGCCCAGCACCGGTGCATAGCGCTGGCGCGCAGTGCGCATGACCAAGCCTTCTTCTTCCTTGACCTTGCCGGTCACGAACAGCGCCAGCGCCGCCGGCACGAAGGTCACCGAGAGGATCATGGCACCCAGCAGGGCGATCACGACGGTGAAGGCCATGGGGTGGAACATCTTGCCCTCGACCCCGGTCAGGGCAAAGATCGGCAGGTAAACCACCATGATGATCAACTGCCCGTAAATCAGCGGGCGCCGTGCTTCACGGGCGGCGGCAAACACTTCATGGAAGCGCTCGGCGCGGGTCAGCATGCGGCCATGGCGTTGCTGGGCGTGAGCCAGGCGGCGAATGGCGTTCTCGACGATCACCACTGCGCCATCGACAATGATGCCGAAGTCCAGCGCGCCGAGGCTCATGAGGTTGGCACTGACCTTGTTGCTGAACATGCCGGTGAAGGTAAACAGCATCGACAACGGGATGACCATGGCGGTAATGACCGCAGCGCGGATGTTGCCCAGGAACAGGAACAACACGGCGATGACCAGGATCGCGCCTTCGATCAGGTTTTTCTTCACCGTGGCGATGGCTTTTTCGACCAGGTTGGTACGGTCATACACCGTCACCGCGACCACGCCCTTGGGCAGGTTGCGGTTGATCTCGACCAGCTTGGCCGCCACCGCCTGGGAGACCGTGCGGCTGTTCTCGCCGATCAGCATGAACACAGTGCCCAGCACTACCTCACGGCCATTTTCAGTCGCAGCCCCAGAGCGCAGCTCTTGGCCCAGGCCAACCTGGGCGACATGGCTGACGCGTATCGGAGTGCCGTCGACGCTGGCGATGACGATGTTGGCGATGTCCTCGGCGGAGTCCAACTGGCCCGGTGCGCGGATCAGCAACTGCTCGCCATTGCGCTCGATGTAGCCGGCCCCCACGTTGGCGTTGTTGCGCTCCAGTGCCGCGATCAAGTCATTGAGGGTGAGCTTGTAGGCCGCCAGGCGCTTGGGCTCCGGTGCGATCAAGTACTGCTTGGCATGGCCGCCAATGCTGTTGACCTCGGCCACCCCCGGCACATTGCGCAACTGCGGCTTGATGATCCAGTCCTGGATCACCCGCAGGTCGGTCTGGGTGTAGGGCGTACCGTCGTCCTTGAGCGCGCCCTCCTCGGCCTCGACGGTCCACAAGAAGATCTCGCCCAGCCCTGTGGAAATCGGCCCCATGCCCGCCTCGATGCCGTCGGGCAACTGTTCACGGGCCACCTGCAGGCGCTCGTTGACCAATTGACGGGCGAAGAACAGGTCGGTGCCGTCATCGAAGATCACCGTGACCTGGGACAAGCCCGAGCGGGACAGCGAACGGGTCTGCTTGAGGCCTGGCAGGCCGGCCATGGCCGTTTCGATGGCGAAGGTGATGCGCTGCTCGGTCTCCAATGGCGAGTAACCGGGTGCGGCGGTGTTGATTTGCACCTGGACGTTGGTGATGTCCGGCACGGCATCGATGGGCAGTTTCTGGTAGCTGTGGATACCCACCGCAGCCATCAGCAGCACGGCAAGCATCACCACCAGGCGCTGCTCGATGGCGAATTGGATCAGGCGTTCGAACATGGCGTCGTCCCCGGTTTCAATGGCTGTGCTCGGCGGAGCCTTTGCCAAGCTCCGACTTGAGGACGAAGCTGCCGGCGGCAGCGACCTGAGTGCCTGCAGGCAGGCCGGCGACGAGTTCTACCTGGCCGGCGTCGCGGCGCCCTGTCGTCACCGGGCGTGCCTCGAAGCCTTGCTCGGTACGCACGAACACCACGGTCTGCTCCTCCCAGGTCTGCAACGCGCTTTCCGGTACCACCACGGCGGCGGTCGACCGCTCGACGCTGACCGCAATGTTCACGAACAGCCCAGGGCGCCAGGCGCCGTTGGGGTTGGCCAAGGTGGCGCGCACGGTGGCGGCGCGGTTTTGTTCACCGAGCAGACTGCCGACGTAATTGACCGTGCCCTCAACCTCGGCGCCCAGGTCCGGCGCACTGACCGTGACGCTGCGCCCGGTGACGACCCGGTTCAAGTCGCGTGGGGCGACGGCGAAAGTGGCCCAGACCCGGCTCAGGTCGGACAGTGTGAAGGCGTTGCTGGAGGCGTCGACCACCTCGCCCACGCTCATGTGTTTTTCCACCACCACCGCATCGAAGGGTGCGCGTAACTCATAGCGATTGCCGGCGCCGGCGGGGCCGACTGCCGCAACCTTTTGCCGAGCATTGGCCAGCGCGATCTCGGCCTCCTGCAACACTTGGCGAGCCTGCTGGTAGTCCTGTTCGGCACTGATGCGTTCCTGCCACAGCTGCTGTTCGCGCTGAAAGGTCAGACGCGCCAGTTCCAGGCGGCGCTGGGCTGCCTGTTGTTCGCTGCGCAGGTCAGAAATCTGCTGGCTGGCAATCACTGCCAGCACCTGGCCGCGCTTTACCGCCTGCCCGAGGTCGGCCTGCACCGACTCGACCACGCCCGGTACACGCGGCACGACATGCGCGGTGCGGTCTTCATCGAAACGGATCTCACCCGGGTAGCTGATGGCAGTGCCCAGCTCACGGGGGCCGGCAGCTACCAACTGCACGCCAGCCGCCTCGATCTGGGCGCTGGAAAGGTGCAATTTGCCTTCCTCGTCGGCGTGGCCTTCTTCGGCCTGCTCATCATCGTGGCCGTGGCCGTCTTCGCCATGCGCGTCGTGCTGGGCTTCGCCGCTCGAGGCCTGGCCGAGGTTGCCGGTCCAGGCCAGGCCACCGAGGCCAAGCACGGCCAGAGCGACCGCCAGGAGGGCGATCTTGCGTGGGTTATCCATTGTTGCTCCTGCTGTTCGTGTTTTTGCTCAAGCCAATGGGCCCGCTGCGCGACCCATCGCCGGCAAGCCTGCTCCCACAGGGACGGCACCGTGCATCAATGTGGCGCTTCATTTGTGGGAGCTGGCTTGCCGGCGATGGCCGCGCAGCGGCCCCTGAATCACAAGCCGCCCTCAAGGTCGCCATACAGGCGCTCGACCTGGGCCCGCGCATCAGTCGCTGAGGCCAGGGCTTGCAGATACAAGCCCCGCGCCTCGATCAGCGTGCGCTGGGCATCGAGCACATCAAGGAAGGCGAACTTGCCCATCTCGAAGCCGCGGGTGGCGGTGTCTACCGCTTGCTGCGCCGAGGGCAGGATGGTGCGGTCGTAGGCCTGCACTTCCTGCATGGCCGTGGCCCATTGGCTGAGGGCGCTGCGGGTCTCGCTGCGCAAGCGCAACTCAACGGCATTGCGCAAGTCACGGGCCTGGTCGGCACGTCGCGCAGCCACCAGCACGTTGCCTTGGTTACGGTCGAACAACGGCAGCGGCATCGACAGCCCGACCACGTTGACTCGCTCGCGGTCCTCGCGGCTGTATTGGCTGCCGAGGCTGACGGTGAGGTCGGGTAGGCGCTGAGCCTTTTCAGACCCCAACGACGCTTCGCTGCGCTCGACCTGCGCCGCCGCCAAGCGCCACTCGGCGGTCTGTTCGACCCTGGCCAGCAAGGCCTCGACCGCAGGCGCGGCACCCGGCGACAGATCAGTGGCCAGCAGGCGGTCGAAGCGTGCCACCGGGCTGCCCGTCAACCGCGCCAAAGCCTGATAAGCCACACTGCGCTGTGAGGCGGCGCGGCGTACTTGCGCCTGCGCCTGGGCCAGTTGCACCTGGGCCCGCGTGACCTCTACCGGCGAAGACTGGCCGGCCGTGACGCGCCCCTGTACCACCCGCAGCCCGCGCTCCGTCAGTGCCTGGGACTGTTGCGCCAGCTCCAGCGCCGTTTGCGCACGCAGGGCCGCGTGGAAGGCCTGCACCACATCGGCGCGCAAGCCATTGCGCTGGCGTTCCAGGTCAAGCTGGGCGATGGTCTGGCCGGCACCGGCCACGGCGATGCGCGCTCCCCGCTTGCCGCCCAGTTCCAGTGGCTGGCTCAGGGTGACCGTGGTGGTGCGCGTCTCGCTGCGGGTGTCCTCGACTTCCCAGGACAACTCCGGGTTAGGTATCAACCCCGCTTGGCGCCGCTCGCCTTCGGCAATGCCGATTTCACGGCCCGCGGCAGTGAGTTCCGGGTTTTGCGCAAAGGCAGCGCTAAGCGCTTCGGGCAGGCTCAGGCTGCCACTGGCCTGGGCACTGCCAGTGGCCGCCAGTAACAGGCAAAGCAAGGCGATCTTGCGGGGGATGGCAGGGGTGCAGGGCACGAAACAGGTCCTCGTCGGCGAGCGTTGGCGAGGGACTGTAGGGCGGCGTGCTTATCGGGGCGGTGGCGTGAACATTACAATGCTGTAATCAGCAGGGATCGGTATTGGCGCAAAACGTCCGGTTATCGCCCACTTTCCCGTCTAAGCCCGTTCACGCAATTGACGAAACTAACCAGGTGGTACAAAGATAAGCGCATCCAAAAACAACAAAGTGATGCCTTTCATGAAGCCCCTTATTCTTGTGCTGAACGGCCCTAACCTGAACATGCTGGGCACCCGCGAGCCCACTCAGTACGGCCATGAAACCCTTGCTGACCTGGCCCAAGGCTGCGCCGACAGCGCCCTTGCCAAAGGCCTGGAAATCGAATTCCGCCAGACCAACCACGAAGGCGAACTGATCGACTGGATCCATGCCGCCCGTGGCCGCTGTGCTGGCATCCTGATCAACCCGGGTGCCTGGACCCACACCTCCGTGGCCATCCGCGACGCCCTGGTGGCCAGTGAACTGCCCGTCATCGAGGTGCACCTGTCCAACGTGCACAAACGCGAGCCCTTCCGCCACCTGTCGTTCGTCTCGTCGATCGCCGTCGGCGTGATCTGCGGCCTGGGCAGCCACGGCTACCGCCTGGCCCTGAGCCACTTCGCGGAAATGTTCCAGGAGCAGACCGCATGAGCCAACAGGCCATCCTCGCCGGCCTCATCGGCCGCGGCATCCAGCTGTCGCGCACCCCTGCGCTGCATGAGCATGAAGGTGACGCGCAATCCCTGCGTTACCTGTATCGCCTGATCGATGCCGATCAATTGCAGCTAGACGACAGCGCCCTGCCCGGCCTGCTCGATGCCGCACAGCACACCGGGTTCACCGGGCTCAACATCACCTACCCGTTCAAACAGGCGATTCTGCCGCTGCTCGACGAGCTGTCGGATGAAGCCCGTGGGATCGGCGCGGTGAACACCGTGGTGCTCAAGGACGGCAAGCGGGTCGGCCACAATACCGACTGCCTGGGCTTCGCCGAAGGCCTGCGCCGCGGCCTGCCAGATGTGGCACGCCGGCAGGTGGTGCAGATGGGCGCCGGTGGCGCAGGCTCGGCCGTGGCCCATGCGCTGCTGGGCGAAGGGGTCGAACGGCTGGTGCTGTTCGAAGTCGACACGGCGCGGGCACAAGCGCTGGTCGACAACCTCAACGGGCATTTCGGTGCCGGCCGTGCAGTGCTCGGCACTGACCTGCGCGCAGCATTGGCCGAGGCAGACGGGCTGGTCAACACCACGCCCGTGGGCATGGCCAAGCTGCCGGGGACGCCGCTGCCGGTGGAGTTGCTGCATGAACGGTTGTGGGTGGCGGAGATCATCTACTTCCCGCTGGAAACCGAACTGTTGCGCGCCGCGCGGGCATTGGGTTGCCGCACGCTGGATGGCAGCAACATGGCGGTGTTCCAGGCGGTCAAGGCGTTCGAGCTGTTCAGTGGCCGCGAGGCCGATGCGGCGCGGATGCAGGCGCATTTTGCCAGTTTTAGCTGAGTCGGCACCGTCCCTTTCGCGGGCAAACCCGCGAAAGGGACGGCACAGGCGCATCAACCCTTTTCATCCAGCAAGGCCTTCAACACCTGCTCCTGCCCGGCATAGTCCCCCTCGCCGAAATGCACGTGGCGCACCTGCCCTGTGCGGTCGACAAAATAATGCGCCGGCCAGAACTGGTTGCCCCAGGCATTCCACACCCGGTGATCGTTGTCCACCGCCACCGGGTACCCGATCCCCAGCGCAGCTACCTTGTCGCGCAAGGTCGCGACGTCATGCTCGTAGTCATACTCAGGCGTGTGTACGCCCACCACCACCAGCCCCTGGTCGGCGTAACGCCGTGCCCAGTCATTCACATGCGGCAGGCTGCGCTGGCAGTTGATGCAGTCCCAGGTCCAGAAGTCCACCAGCACCACCTTGCCTTTGAGCGCCGGCGCATCCAGTGGCGGCGAATTCAACCACTGGCTGGCACCCGCCAGCGACGGCATGGCGCCGTAACTGTCGCGGGCCTGCAGATAGCCCGCCAGGCCCAGGCCTGTCAGGGCCAGCGCAATGCCGCCCACCTTTAACATCAGGCGGCGATCAATTCTCATGGCAACCGCCGGTGGCGTACGAGCGGTATTCAACACTCCGATGCTGATCTTTGGAATCGAGGTAGTCCATGCGCGTGTTGACCAAGCCGCAGGTGTTGCCCTGATCATCCTGCACCGACAGGACTTTCTTCACATCCAGATGATCACCGTAGCGGTACTGCATCACACTGGCATCGTTCATCGCGGTGGTGGCGGCCTGAGCGGCAATGGCGCCGAAACTGAACACGGCAAACAGGCTGACGCTGGCGAAGGCTTTGAGGTTCATGGCAACTCTCCTGTGTAACGCTTTAGGTGGGGAGGGTTACTCCCCGGTCGAGAGCCATTACACGGCCGCCAGGTATCCCGTATGTGTCACCCGAGCCTGTGATCTGCTTCCTCCTGTATCTCTGCAAACGCCAGATACACTGCAATACAAAACCCCGCAGGCAAGCGCGATTAGGCTCGGTACACTGCGCCAACCCCACCCCATACAGGAACGCTGCGCATGGAACACGTCGATCACATCCTGATCGTCGACGACGACCGCGAGATCCGCGAACTGGTCGGCAACTACCTGAAGAAGAACGGCCTGCGGACCAGCATCGTTGCCGATGGCCGGCAGATGCGCGCCTTTCTCGAAGCCAACAGCGTCGACCTCATCGTCCTCGACATCATGATGCCCGGCGACGATGGCCTGTTGCTGTGCCGTGAACTGCGTGCCGGCAAACACCGCAACACGCCCGTGCTGATGCTGACCGCACGCAACGACGAAACCGACCGCATCATCGGCCTGGAGATGGGCGCCGACGACTACCTGACCAAGCCGTTCTCCGCCCGCGAACTGCTGGCCCGCATCAACGCCGTGCTACGCCGCACGCGCATGCTGCCGCCCAACCTGACCATCAGCGAAAGCAGCCGCCTGCTGGCCTTCGGCCAATGGCGCCTGGACACCACCGCACGCCACCTGCTCGACAGTGAAGACACCCTGGTAGCCCTGAGCGGCGCCGAGTACCGGCTACTGCGGGTATTCCTCGACCACCCGCAGCGGGTGCTCAGCCGCGAACAACTGCTCAACCTCACCCAGGGCCGTGAGGCGGACATCTTCGACCGCTCCATCGACCTGCTGGTCAGCCGCCTGCGCCAGCGCCTGGGTGATGACGCCCGCGAACCCAGCTGCATCAAGACCGTGCGCAGCGAAGGCTACGTGTTCTCGCTGCCGGTGCAATTGCTCGAGTCGCCCTCATGAAATGGCCCCGTACCCTGGCCTCGCGCCTGGCATTGATCTTCTTCACCGGGCTGGTACTGGCCTATGGGTTGTCGTTCGGCCTGCAAGCCTACGAGCGTTACATCAGCAGCCGCTCGATGATGCTCAGCAACCTGGAACAGGACGTTGCCACTTCCGTCGCCATCCTCGACCGCCTGCCCGCCGCCGAACGTACCGCCTGGCTGCCGCGCCTGGAGCGGCGTACCTACCGCTACCACCTTGACCAGGGCCAGGATGGCCAGGCGATGCCGACCAGCGACCCGCCCATGGCCGCCGAGTCGATCGTCAAAGCCATTGGCGACGACTTTCGCCTGACCTTCCAGGAGATCCCCGGCCCCAATGCGCATTTTCAGGTGCACTTGAACCTGGCAGATGGCGCGCCCCTGACCATCGACGTTACCCCGACCCCCGTACCGATCGCCCGCTGGCTGCCGGTGGTTTTGCTGATTCAGCTGGCCGTGCTGTTGCTGTGCACCTGGCTGGCAGTGCGCCTAGCCATCGGCCCGCTTACCCGCCTGTCACAGGCCGTGGACAACCTCGACCCGGACAAACCCGGTGTGCAACTGGACGAGAGCGGCCCGCGCGAGGTGAAGTACGCCGCCGTTGCCTTCAATGCCTTGCAGGCGCGCATCGCGGCCTACCTCAAGGAGCGCATGCAGTTGCTGGCGGCGATTTCCCACGACCTGCAAACCCCCATCACCCGCATGAAATTGCGGGTCGAAGTGATGGACGAGGGGGTCGAGAAAGACAAGCTGTGGCACGACCTGGATGCCATGGAGCACCTGGTACGCGAAGGAGTGGCCTATGCCCGCAGCATGGACATCAACACCGAAGCCCCATGCCGAATCAACCTGGATGCCTTCCTCGACAGCCTGGTGTTCGACTACCAGGACAGCGGCGCCCAGGTCGAACGCCACGGCAACGCCGACGGCCTGCTGGAAACCCGCCCGCATGCGCTGCGCAGGGTGTTGGTCAACCTGGTGGACAACGCCTTGAAGTTCGCGGGTAAAGCACAGCTGGAGGTCAGCCGTGAACCAGGATGCACCCGGATTCGGATACTCGACGACGGCCCGGGGATTCCGGAAGATGAGCTCAATGAAGTGCTCAAGCCTTTTTACCGGGTAGAAAGCTCGCGTAACCGCAGTACCGGAGGCACCGGCTTGGGGCTGGCGATCGCGCAGCAACTGACCCAGGCCATGGGTGGGCGCTTGACCCTGAGCAATCGCCAAGGCGGCGGGTTGTGTGCACAGATCGAGTTGAAGTGAGTGCCACCGGCATGTCGCCTTACGCAACCGATCGCTACAGTCCGATACACACTGTCGCCTCCGCCGACACACTGTCGATACGCCACCGCTACACACTCCCGGCCACACATTGGCACGCCAGGAGTTAAACCGATGACACGTCCAAACATGACGGCATTTACCCACCCCTTCAGCCACATTGACCGGATCGGAAACTGGAGCGCCGACGTGCCGCTGCGGCTGTTTCTGGCCTGGGAGTTTTTCGAGTCTGGTCTGGAAAAATACAACGGCACCAACTGGTTCGGCGACCTGCAGTCCAGCTTCCCCTTCCCGTTCAGCGCACTGCCAGCAGCGCTGAACTGGCAACTGTCGATGTGGGCCGAGCTGGTGCTGCCTTTACTGCTGTTGCTTGGCCTGGGCACACGGCTGGCCTCGGCCGGGCTCATGGTCATCACTGTGGTGGCCATTGCTGCGGTGCACTGGCCGGCGCAGTGGTCGAGCCTGGCGGAGCTGGCGCAGGGTTATGCCATCACCGACCAGGGTTTCGGCAACTTCAAGTTGCCGCTGATCTACCTGGTGGCACTGCTGCCACTGCTGCTCAAGGGGGCCGGCCGCCTGAGCCTTGACCACTGGCTCAACGCGCGGCTCGCAGCCAGGGCATGACGCGTAAATAGCAACGGGCTCGGGGCCAGTAGGCGCCGAGCCCGCTTTTTATCTCAGGCTGTACCGATGACAATGCCTTGCGCGCGCAGGCTCTCCAGCAGTGCCAAGCCTTGCTCCTGATCCCCACCCAATGCGTGCAGACGCGCCAGCCCAGTACCCCTCACCTCTGTGAGCAAGCGGTAAGCCATGGGTGCCAGGCGAGCGAAGCGTACCTGCAGCCCGGCGTCGCGGTAGACCAGCAGCAAGGTGGGTTCAGGTGCCTCCTGCGGTTGATAATCCGGGCCGATACGGTCAACTGGCCAACGGTAGGCCAATACCCTGGCCGTGCACGACAGCAGCGGCTCCCCCTGCAGCAGGTCACCCTGTGGGTCATGAGCCGGGTCTTCGGCATCGCTGAGGTACAGCTGGGCCTCGATCCACTCGTAGTGGGCAAGCTCCAGTTGCCACGGAGCATCCAGTTCGATGCCCTGGAGATAGTCGATGAACGCTTCGGCGATCTCGGTGAACAAGGGTGTCTGGCTGCGGTAGTTGGCATAAAAATCCCGCACGCGGGCATGCCAGCGCGGCTCGCCCAAGGTTTGCCGCAGCACCGGAAAGCTGCCGGCCAGCAGGCCTTCGATGGCGCCATAGAACAGTTCACGGTAAACCTTCAGCCGGCGTGCCTCGATGCCAGGCGGTGGGGCATGCCGCAGCGGATCTCGCAGATGCCGCGCCAGCGAGAACTGCTGTTCACGCAACAATTCGCTCATGCGACACCTCCCGCTGCACCGTGCGAATGCGGTCAGTCTCTTCGAGCAGCTCGGCCAAGGGCGGGTAGTTGAAGTCTCGCTCGAGCGTTGTCGGCTGTGCGCCAAAATGCTTGCAGGCCATCGCGAACAACGACCAGACATCCTCCTTTACGGGTGCGCCATGGGTATCCACCTTGAGGTCCGGGGCCTCGTCGTAATGACCCGCCACATGCATGGCGACGACGCGTGCCGGCGGCAGCCCCTGAAGGAAGGCCTGCGCATCGTAGCCATGGTTGCAGGCGTTGACGAACACATTGTTGACGTCCAGAAGCAGGTCGCAGTCGGCCTCGTCGAGCACGGCGCGAATGAAGTCCAGCTCGCTCATCGCCTGGTACGGTGCGGCGTAATAGCTGATGTTTTCCACGGCGATACGCCGCTGCAAGTGGTCCTGGCCCTGACGAATCCTGGCGGCGACGTGATGCACAGCTTCTTGCGTGAAGGGGATCGGCATCAGGTCGTAGAGGTGACCGTCATCGCTGCAATAGCTCAGGTGTTCGCTGTACAGGCGTACCTGATGGCGATCGAGAAAGCGCCGGGTCTGGTCCAGCAAGCCCCGGTCCAGCGGCAGGCTGCCGCCCAAGGACAAGGACAGCCCATGGCAGGCCAGCGCAAACCGTTCGGTCAATTGCGCCAGGCCTTTGCCATAGGCGCCTCCGACCCCAATCCAGTTTTCTGGCGCACACTCCAGAAAATCCACGGCACCGTCTTCCAGCGTAAGCAATTCAGCCATCAGGCCACGGCGCAGGCCAAGGCCGACAAGCAAGGGTGTGGTCGTCATCGATAAGTCTCCACAACATGCAAAACGCCCCGCCTGACCAGCAGGAGGGGCGTTGTGTCATTCCAAGGGTTTAACTCAGGACTTACCGGTCACTTCGCTGGACGAGGCTTCTGCTGCCTTGCCAGCGCCGCCACATTTACCTTCACCGCACTTGCCTTCGCCATGGCTGGCCTTCTTGTCGCCACCGCACTTGCCCTCACCCTGGGTGGCCTTGCCGCTGCCACCGCACTTGCCTTCACCGCATTTGCCTTCGCCAGGCACCTTGGCCGAAGCCAACTGATACCCCTGGGACAGCGGCTCGACAGCGAACGCGCTGCTGCCAAAGGCCATGCTGCCGATCAGGGCGGCGCCGAGCAGGCCGAGGGTGTTGCGTGCATGAGTCATGGTGTAGCTCCACTGTGGTTGGAAAGTGGAGCCATTAGGCCGGGTGGGTGTGTCGGGGTTGTATCGCCGAAATCGGCATTTTGTACATGAATCGGTCTGTAGGCCTGCAGGATACAGTGTGATACAGAGCACCCGCCCCTGCGGCCAGTGGCGGGTGAAGGCTGTCAGTCTTCCAGCGGCTTGGGCGGCGCTGCGGGCTTGGCAGGTTTGACGGGTTTGGCCGGTTTGCTGTCCTTGCCCTTGGTTTCAGGTGCCGCCGCGACAGGCTCTGGCGCAGTCACGGCCTTCTCGCTCGCCGGCAGCTCATCGACCGCCTTGAGGATGGCCTGCGGGTCGATTGGCTCGCCCGTGGCGTCATCCTTGAGCATGTGCCGTTCACCGTCCTTGCCCACCAGGATCACCTTGGTACCCACGCTCGCGCCAAGCTTGAGTTCACGGATCAGGGCCATGGTGGTCTGCTGCTCGAGGTTCTTGTCCTCGCGCTTGCCGACCATCTTGGCAACGCTGTACAGCACCAGGCTGCGCTCCTTGAAGGCTTTTTGAATTTCCGGGTCTTCCAAGGCTTTGTTCAACCCACGTAATGTCGGGTCGGCAGAACTGGGAGCAATGATCACCAGAGGCCGTGCCTTGCCCAGCTCCTTGGCCAGTGGAGCGTCGCTGTCGGCGGCGAACAGTGGGCCGGTGACGGCGAGCAAGGTAGCGAGGGTCAGTGACCGGACGAGCATACACATCTCCTTAATGTCTCGATAAACCAATGACTACAGATCACGGAGAAAAATCCGACCTGGAGCCTAAACCACTTCAAAAGCTGCGTGGCGAAGGAAAAGTAACTGACAATTTCCAGGCATGCGTCAGATCAGGATGACGGACTTTGCCGAAAAGGCCGCCTCCTGACTGAGCATAGCCCAAAGCCACTGCTGGCAAGGCTGCGCTACGCCACACACGCGGTGTTGTTACACGTCGATGCCAGCGCCCGGAGGCCCGGCCTCCAATGCCGCCAGCGTCATGTCGAGCATCAACCCGCGCCGGGCAGCGCGCTGCGCGGCAAGAATCGCATCCGACTCAGCCTGCCTGGCCTCGTCGGTCAACGCCTCATCGTCGAGCACGCGATCGAGGCGGCGCCGGAACGGCCTGTCCACTTGCGCGAAGCGTTCAGGGTGAGCACGTTCCAGGTGCCCCTGCCAGAACGTTCGGTCCACCAGTGAACGCGCGATTTCCTCCTGCGTCTCTGCCTCGAGCACTTGCGCTTGCGCCCGTGCAAGGTGCGCCTCAGTGACCCCTGCCAGGGGGCGAAAACTCATGTCGGCTACTGCAATGGGCAAGTTCAGGCGATCGCGCAACCCGAGGCGATAGGCAAGCCCCACTTCGCTTTCATCTGGGTTGCCGCCGCGATTCAGGATGTCCAGCACAGCCAGCCGATCGACCTCATCCAGGCGCCACAAACGCCGCCCCAACGCAATCAAGGCCTGCTCGGTATTGCCTGGCTCATCGGTCCGGGCACGCCACACTAGCACGTTCAGTTCAAGGTTACTGAGGCACCAGGTCGCGCCGTCCTGGCAACCCCACTCGTCGTTGGCGATGTCCATCAAGGCTTCGCGCAGGGCCGGCTCCCGGGCCATCGCCTGCAGCACGGCCAGTACCCGCTGGGCGAGGGCTTCAGCATTGATGTGGAAATCCGCGGACTGCAGCAACTGCTGCAGGACGCGAAAGAAGCGATCGGCAGGCTCCCCTATGTCTACCGACTCCCAAGCCGCCATCAGCAGGCCCCGATAACGCGGCCCGACAGCATCCCCCCAAACGGCACGGGCACGCTCGAGTTGTTCGTAAAGCAGCACCTCGTCCGTCGGCATGGCCGGCCCCATCAGCGCCGCCTGCAGGCGAATCAGCTCGGCGTTCTCAAACGGGTTTCCGGCCAACCTGATGCGCCGCCGAAAGCCAGGTGCCAGTTGATAGAACCACTCTGGAATCCGCGTCAGGCGGTTCTCGCGCATGTCCATGTACACCAGGCTTGAGCGGCTCTCCACGCCGTGCGGAAACTGCGTCAGCCCCGTATTGCGCAAGTTCAGCCAGCGAAGAACGGTGAGCCCATTCAAGGTGAAGGCGCGACCCAGTGGGTTATGGGACAGGTCGAGGTACTCGAGGCTTGTGGCACTTGCCAACGTAGCGGCCTGGCTGGTGTTCAACACGATCTGGTTATTGGTCAGGGTCAACTGACGCAAGTGCTGCATTTGCAGCAACGGCTGCGGCAAGCGGGTCAGCAAATTCCCCCCCAGGTCCAGTAACCGTGCACGCGGGAAAGCGAGCAGGAAGCTCGCTGGAATTTCCTGCAGCTCCATGCGCAGCAGTGATACATCGGAAACATGAGCAAAGCTGACCTGTGCTGGCATTTCCGGCAGCTCCCCAGGCCGCATGTTGTACAAGACCATGCGGTAGTTGTGGTCGGTGTCGAGGTGCGTTTGCCCTGCGTCGGTGGTGCGCCGCCAGCAATCGAGCAGCGTGTTGCGCATGCAGGTACGGTCTTCCCTCTCAGCACCTTGGGCCTCCCCGACCCACCCTTCCAAGCTGTTGCGCAGCACCCTGTACTCTGCACGCAATTGGGCCAATACCGCTTCCACTTGGCGCCCCGAACGCCGCACATTGTCGGTCCATGTCGCCACCTGTTCGTCACTGAACGAGGGAAACAGGTCACGCACCGACGCTGCCAGCGCCAGCGCCCGCTCTGGCCTGCCTGGGCCACCCGAGTTACGGCCACCCAAGCGGTAACCCAGGCGGCCATCGGCCAAACGCAGGGGTGGGCGGAACATTCCCGGGGGCTGCACACCCAGCAGCCCTTCAAGTTCGGCACGACGTCGTAGGGCCTCACGCGCCAGCACGACCCTGAGGTTATGGGCGAAGGGCTCCGCTACCTGCATCGCCTCCCGCTGGGACGGTGAATAGGCTGCTGCCAACACCTCGAACAGCTCGCCCGCCTCGCCTTGCGGCACCGCTTGGGCATCCAGCAATTGGAACGTGCCCGCGTGGTGCAGCAAATCGAATGCCTGCGCGCCGTCCTCGGTCGATGCCAGCAGCGGCCCACCGCGATGGCCTTCGAACAAGCGCCAACGCACGCCTTGGCCAGTGCCAGGCAAGTGCTTGAGCAGCCCCAGTGCGACACGCGCCAAGTCGGCATTCTGTGGGGTATCCAGGCTCAACGCTTCAAGTACCCTGACCTTGCGAATGGTCGCCACAGCGCGCCTGGCCGCCTCGGCCAGGTTCAATGGCACGCGGCCAGTCTGCAGCAACCGCCGTCGGTCATCCCCATTGGCCGCCGTCAGCAGCGCCTGCGCGGCCCGCGGATGCAAGCCCGAAAACACGTTGCGCAGCAAGGCACTGCCCGGGCTGTCGCTGACCTGCACGGCGTCATACACATGCCCCAATAAAAGGCGCCGCTGGGCCCAGGCGAGCTCGGCCAACTGCGGGTCCGACGCACCGGCTGCACCCGGCAAGCGCTGGGCATGCTGCAACACGGTGGCATCCTCGACCGGCTCGCCCGCCCGCAAGCAGCTGATCACCTGGCGGATCCGCTGATCGATCCTGCAACGCTCGGCGCTGTCGAGCATGCCGGCCTCGGGCGCACGCCCATACACATGCAGGGCCCGCAGCTCATCCGCACCCAGGTCATGAAAGCCCAGCACCTGGTCGATCTGCTCGTCCGTCATGCTGTCCAACGGCGTGCCAAGGCGGCGGAACATGCGGTGGGTGTCATCCCATTGCGCAGGTTGCTCGCTCCAGACCCGCCACGCGCCAGCACCGTTGTGACGCAGCGCAGGCCCATTGCCGCTGCGCGGGCGAAGCTGCCATTGGCCCTCGCTGCCGGGGTCGACCACAGGGTAGTGGTGGCCGTCCATTTCGATCCAGGCCTGCCCGGCGTGGCGTCGAATCCCCAAGGCATCCTGGGTAGCCGCAGGCCCCGGCGCGACGCTGCGGTATGGTGTCAGGTCCTGCTGCCAAAGCTTGCTGCTACCGTCCTCCAGCTGTGCAGGCACCATCGCATCGACCACAGCAGAACGCGCCCACAACCGCCGCGCCACCGTAACGCCCGCCACCGTCGCCGCAATCACCGCAAGGTCAGTGGCGACGTGGGTCAAATGGTCGAGTGCCTCCTGGGCATCACCCGCCTGCAAGGCTTCGATGCCATGGTAAACCTCGCCCAGCAACTCCCAGACAGTCACCGCGAGCATGACCAGGCCCAGGCCCGGGACAAAAAACGACGCCAGGTTCAGCAGCAGCCAGCCTTCAGCAGCCAGGCGCTCGTCATGGGCACGCTGGACGCTGCGGTCGAGCCGCGCCACCGGCACCGCGATCATTGCCGCATCCTCTTTGATCTGGCGGATACGCGACTGTGCGAGGCTGTTGAACAGCGGTGGCGGGTAGGCCTGCAAACGGGGGGCGAGGTCATAACTTGCCCAGGCCGGCAGGTCATCAAAAACGGGCGTTACCGTGGCGAAGAACGCCTGGCTGTCGCGCCTGAGCACGAAGCGGCTGAAGAATCGCTGATACGTCTTGACGCGCAAGCGGTGGCCCAGTTCACGGTTGAGGTCACTGAGGCTGCCAAATGCACTCCAGGGTGCCACCGGATCACCCGGCACATACATCAGCAAACGCCGCGTGGTGTTGAACAAAGGGCCTTGATCGATCACCTCCAGCACCACCACCTGCTCAAGCGCATACCCGAGCAGCTTCAGTTGCTTGGCCACCACCAGGTCACCTGCCAGGCGCAGCAGCTTGCCCTCGAGGCACATGCCCACCAGCAATTTCAGCTCGCTGGCATCCAGCAGATTGTCTTGCCGGGCCTTGTAGCCGTCCACCAGCATGGCGTAGCGCACGGCATCGACCAGCAACGTCTCGATGCGTTTTTCGTCATTGGCCGGTTTCAGAATGCTGTCCAGATGCTGCTGGTAGCCCTGCCCCAGGTCGAGCTCGCGGCACAGCGCAGCAAAGGCGATGGCGGTGGGCGGTTTGCGCGCGCCCGAGCGCGGTACCAGCAACCGGTTGCCCGCCGGCTGGCCGCCCGCGCTGGCCTGTTCGGCGGTAAAGTTGCGCAGTGCCACCTCAAGCAGTGGTTTTTCGTCGTACACCACTTCTGTGAGGTGAGCCCCCACCGGCTGGGCGTTGATCACCGGTTCACGGTGCCCTTCGAGAAACTTCAACCGGTGCAGGTTGTAGGTAACCCCGTAACGCTCGCTGAGCGCCTTCTCCAGCCGGGAGGCGACGAAGCCATCGATGCCTTCGATGCGCGTCAGCAACGCGCCCAGTTGCTGACGGCTTTCAAGGCTCTTGGCCAAGGCGTGGCTGATCGCAGGCAGTTGGTCAATGGGCGCCTGTCGCAACCAACGGGGCAGGCGCTTGCTGATGAAACCATCCTGAAACGCGTCGCTGTCCTGCTGCAGCATGTCGGGGCGGACGGCGGCATTGCCCCCAGCCTGATCCTCTGGCGAGTGTGTAGTGCCCATGCGTAAAGCCTCTTGTGGGTAAAGAGGCCAGCCTAGGCAGCCGCGGTTTGTCGAGGCGCTAGATAGGTAATGCCTGTGCTCAGAACAGCTGTAGCTGGCGGCCGGTCAACGCCGCGAAATCATCCCCGACAAAGGGCAGGATGGCGTCGGCCACCGGTTGCAGTTGGCGGCTCAGGTAATGCTCGTAATCAATGGGTGCCTGCAGGCTCTCCAAGGGTTCAGGGCCGGCGGTGGTCATCAGGTAGCTGATCCAGCCGCCGTTCTGGTACTGCCGGGGGCGGCCGAGGCGGCTGTTGTACTCATCGGCCAGGCGCGCTGCGCGCACATGCGGCGGCACGTTACGCTGGTAATCGGCCAGCGGACGACGCAAGCGCTTGCGGTACACCATCAGCTCATCGAATTCCCCGGCCAAGGTCTGCTGCACGTACTGGCGCACATAGTCGCGGTACGGTTGGCCACGGAAGATCCGCCCGTAAAGCGCCTGCTGAAATTCCCGGGCCAGCGGCGACCAGTCGGTGCGTACCGACTCCAAGCCTTTGTAGACCATCTCCTCGCTGCCGTCGGCGCGCTGCACCAGCCCTGCGTAGCGCTTCTTGCTGCCTTCTTCGGTACCGCGGATGGTCGGCATCAGAAAGCGTCGGTAATGGGTTTCGAACTGCAACTCCAGAGCACTTTCCAGGCCCATCGAATCACTCAAGTGCCGGCGCCACCAATGGTTGACCTCGGCCACCAGCTCGCGGCCGATGCGCGCGGCAGCGTCCTCGTCATGGGCACCCTTGAGCCAGACGAAGGTGGAGTCGGTATCGCCATAGATCACATCGAAACCGCGGGCTTCGATCAGTTCGCGGGTCTGGCGCATGATCTGGTGCCCGCGCATGGTGATCGACGATGCCAGGCGCGGGTCGAAGAAGCGGCAGCCACTGGAACCCAGCACACCGTAGAAGGCATTCATGATGATTTTGAGGGCCTGCGACAGCGGCGCGTTGCCCGCGCGCTTGGCCGCCTCCCTGCCCTGCCATACCCGCTCGACAATGGCCGGCAGGCAGTGCTGGCTGCGCGAAAAGCGCCCCCCGCGAAAACCTTCGACCGCGTGCTGCGGGTCGGGCTGACGCAAGCCTTCGACGAGGCCCACCGGGTCGATCAGGAAGGTACGGATGATCGAGGGGTACAGGCTCTTGTAGTCCAGCACCAACACCGAATCGTAGAGGCCAGGGCGCGAATCCATGACAAAACCGCCGGGGCTGGCTTCGTCCGGGCGGCTGCCGAGGTTGGGCGCGACAAAGCCCAAACGGTGCATCTGCGGCATGTACAAATGGCAGAACGCGGCCACCGAACCGCCGCTTCGGTCCACGGCCAAGCCGGTGACCGAGGCGCGTTCGAGCAGGAACTCGAGCAGCCGGGTGTGGGCGAAGATGCGCGTGACCAGTTCGCAGTCCTTGAGGTTGTAGCGCGCCAGCGACGGTTTGTCCTCGGCGAACATGCGGTTGATTTCATCCATGCGCTGATATGGCGTGCTGATCGCCTTGCCCTCCCCCAGCAGCGTCTGGGCAACGCTCTCCAGGCTGAACGACGGGAAGCTCCAGGTTGCCGAACGCAAGGCTTCGATGCCGTCGATCAGCAAGCGCCCAGGAGCATCGGCGAACACGTGGCCGCCGCTGGCGTGAGCGCGCAAGGCCATGGGCGCGCCGTTGCGGCCCAGGGCCAAAGGCACCTGCAGGTGCTTGGCATGTTCGTGCAACAGGCGCAGGTCGAACTGCACCAGGTTCCAGCCGATGATCGCATCCGGGTCGTGCCGGGCCATCCATTGGTTGAGGCAATCGAGCAGCGCGGCAGGGTCGTCGCAGTACTGCAGGTGGAAGTCCACCGCGCTGCTGTCGCCGTTGGCCGGGCCGAGCATGTACACCTGGCGCTGGCCGCAGCCTTCGAGGGCGATGCTGTACAGCGCGCCGCGCTCGCTGGTTTCGATATCCAGCGACACCAGGCGCAGCGGCGGTCGGTAGTCTGGCAGTGGTTTGAGCTGGGCGTCGCAGAGCACGCCGTGGGCGTCTGGCTGGCCGGTGAACTGCACCGGGGCCGTGATGAAGCGCTCCATCAGGTAGCGCTCGGGGGGGCGGATATCGGCTTCGTACACCTCGACGCCGGCGTTGCGCAGGCGTTGCTCCAGTTGCATCAACTGGCGATGCTGGCGGCAGTACAAGCCCAGCACCGGGCGCTGATCGAAGTCGCGCAGTTGCAAGGGCTTAAGCTCGACTCCCGGCTCGTTGGCCAGCAGCACGCGCGCATGTTCGGCCTGCGCCTGCGCGATGAACGCCACCGAGACTTGCGGCGCCAGCCGCAGCTGGCGCGGGCCTTGGTCCGTCGCCAGCCAGAACTCCACGCACGTGCCTTCGGGTGTGTCATGCCAATGCCGGGTCAGGACAAAGCCCTGCTGCAATTCCACCGCGTGGACCTCTGATCGTCTGTTGTGCTGTAAGTGACGATTCTACCCTGTGCAGGGCAATCCAGGGGTTGCCATGTCTTGCGTTGTCCTCAGATCCGACCCGGCCTCTGTAGGAGCAGCCTTGTGCTGCGAAGAGGCCGGTAAACCTGGCAGAGTTGCATGGTCAGTACTGGCCTCTTCGCAGCACAAGGCTGCTCCTACAACGACCGCGTAGGCCTGGGAAACTATCGGGAGCCGGCCTTGAACCCACCACGGCGCCCTGCCCAGGCCAGCAGCCACGCCAGGCCAATCAACACCAGCGCCACGGGGCCAAACCAGGCGACACCTGCCCCGGTCAGCAGCAACCCACCGATAATCCCGCCCAAGGCGATGGCGCTGTTCCATACCGTCACCAGCATCGACTGCGCCACGTCACCGCCCTCGCCCGCCGCATCTGCGCAGGCCGTCTGCAACAGTGTTGGCGCGCCGCCGTAGGTCACACCCCACAGCGCGATGCTCAGGTACAGGGCCCACGAGGACGCCTGCCCCAGCACCAGCGTGGCCACGGCAAAACCGGCCAGGCTGAGCAGCACCAGCGTGCGCAGGTGGCGATCGACCAACAGCCCGACCAGGCCGATGCCCGCCAGCGCCGACAAGCCGAACACCATCAACACCTGGCCGATTTCGGCGGCCATCCCCGCCGCCGCCAGCAACGGCACGATGTAGGTATACAGAATGTTGTGGCCGAGGATCCAGGTCATGATCACCAACAGCACCAACGCCACGCCAGGTGTGCGCAACACCTGCAGCGCCGCCGGTCGCTTGCCGGCGGCCTGCCCCGGGTAGTCCGGCACGGCGCGCAACACCCAGACGACCAGCAGCAGCGCCACCACAGTGACCACGACAAAGGTGGCCCGCCACCCCAACAGTGCCCCTAACCAGGTACCGATGGGCAAGCCGAGGGACAAGGCTATCGGCTGGCCGAGCATGGCCACCGCCATCGCCCGCCCCTGCAAGGCCACCGGCACCATGCGCCGGGCATGGCCGGCAATCAATCCCCAAGCCAGGCCGGCTGCGGCACCGGTGAAAAAGCGCAGCACCAGGGTAAGGGCATTGGACGACGACAAGGCCGTCAACCCGTTGAACAGCACGAAGCCACCAATCGCCAGCAGCAGTGCACGGCGGCGATACCAGCCTTGGGTCAGGGTCACCAGCGGGATGGCTGTCAGCAGCGAGCCCAATGCGTACGCCGTGACCCACTGCCCGGCCATGGCCTGGCTGATCGCCATGCCGCCGGCGATCTGGTCCAGCAGGCCGGCAGGCAGGGTTTCGCTGAGGATGGCAATGAAGCCGGTCATCGCCAGGGCCAGCAGGCCGCTCAAGGGTAAGCGCTCGGCGCTTTCACCCAGTAGCGGTGCGGAAGAAGTCTGGGACATTGCGGGGTGCCTTGAAGTGGTGATCGAGGCCGGCAGTGTGCATGCCGGGGTATTGCGGAAAAAGATGGGTACAATGCCGTTCACCCCGGACATTAATGTCCGCAATCAGGAGAGCGCAATGGACAGCCTCAGCGGCTTCGTAGTCTTCAACCGGGTGGCCGAAACCCGCAGTTTCGTGGCTGCAGGCCAGTCGTTGGGCATCAGCGCTTCGGCTGTGGGCAAGCGCGTGGCACGGCTGGAAAGCCGCCTGGGTGTGCGCCTGTTCCACCGCAGCACACGCAGCATCACGTTGACCGCCGAAGGCACGCTGTTTCTTGAACGCAGCCGCCGTATCCTGGCTGAGATCGAGGCCACCGAGCAGGCCCTGTCACAGGCCAGTGAAACCCCGCGCGGTCGCCTGCGTGTGAGCCTGCCCCAGGTCACCGGGCTGGTCATGCCGGCGCTGGCCGACTTCATGGCGTTGTACCCTGAGGTTGAACTGGACCTGGAGTTTACCGACCGCATGGTGGATATCGTCGGTGAAGGGTTCGATGTGGTGATGCGCGGCGGTCAACCCGTGGATTCGCGCCTCAATGCCAAGTTCCTCGGCCACTTCCAGCATCGCCTGGTGGCATCGCCCGAGTACCTGCGCGAACGCGACACGCCCACCCACCCCCGCGACCTGAATGCACACACCTGCCTGCATTACCGCTTCCCCAGCAACGGCAAGCTGGAGACCTGGCCGCTGCGTCAGGAGCACCCCGACCAGGGCTATGACATCCCCATTTCGATGGTGTGCAACCACGTCGAGACACGCATCTGCTTCGCCCTCAACCACCGCGGCATCACCTGCCTGCCAGACTTCAGCGTGCGCCGCGAACTGGCCGCCGGCACGCTGGTGACGTTACTCGACAGTTTCATGGAGCGGCGTGGAAGTTTCTACCTGTTGTGGCCGTCGGGGCGCCAGGTGCCGCCCAAGCTGCGGGTGTTCATCGATTTCATGCTTGAGCGGGTGTTCCCCGGCAGCCCTCAACCGTACAAATAGTTGATGTCCTTGTAGGCCAACGGCGGCACCTGGCTGATCAGAAAATCACGCAGTTTGTGCATCTGCCGGGCCTTGGGGCTGGATTTCAGCCAAGTCATGTAATACCCGTCACCGGTGGCCACCGCGTGCTTGAACGGCGTCACCAGCCGCCCTGCCGACAGGTCGGAGCTGGCCAGCACCAGGTCCACCACCGAGATGCCCAGGCCTTGCTGGGCCGCCGAAATCCCCTGGTCGAGGGTATCGAACACCTGCCCCTGGTCGATGCTGATATCCAGTGCGTCCATCCGCGCCAGCCAACGTCGCCAGTCGCGCCGGTCCGGCGACGGGTGCAGGAACTCGCATTGGCGCAGGTCGGCAAGGTCGGGCTGGGCTTGCACCATGTAATCGGGGTGGCACACCGGGATCAGCCACTCATCGAACAGCTTGAAGCTCTCGACATCGGCGGGGAAACGGCCGTTGGCCAGCAGGATGGCGCAGTCGTAGGGCTCCGAATAGAAGTCCACGCTGTCGATGTCCATCCACACGCTCGACAGTTGCACGCTGCTGCTGTCATCGAGCTTCTTGAAGCCGTCCAGGGCCCTGAGCAACCAGCGCATGGTGAGCGTGGATGGCGCCTTCAGACGCACACCGTAGCGGTCCTGACGCAGCAGCGCGCAGGCGTTTTCGATGATCTTGAAGCCGACCTTGAGCTCTTGTGACAGCAAACGCCCGTGCTCGGTCAGGCTCAGCTTTGGCCCACGACGCTCGAACAGGTCGCAGCCGAACATGGCCTCGAGGGTCTTGATGTGGTGGCTGACCGCCCCTTGGGTCAGCGCCAGCTCCTCCGCCGCACGGGTAAAGGAGCCATAACGAGAGGCCACCTCGAAAGCACGCAGGGCGTGCAAGGCCTGAATCCGTTCCGACATGGCGACGTCCGAAGCATGAGTGAGACTAATAGTAGGTCATAGTTCCACGCGTTTTACAACGTTAAGTCTGTCTCAGAAAATGCGGGTAAATAATAAAGATTACCAACGATTCTGCCTGCATATGACTGGAACGTTACTTAATTAGATGCCTGGGGAAATCATGTTTACGGGTTATGGAAACTGCTATCGCCTGGATGCGCTAGAGCTGGCCGCTGAACATGTGCGGAACACGCAACATTGGACGTACAAAACCATACAACATTTTCGCAGCATTCTCGCCAACCCCGAATTCCCCTGCCTGTTTGGCCGCAAGGCAGTCGCCAGCGAGACCTGCCACATCCTCTTCGCCCGCGCCGAACAACTGGCCGACGACATCGCCCAGGGCCTGGCTGACTACGTGCGCACCATCACACCGATCCCGCTCAAGCAGCGCATCGGCAGCCCATTGGTGGTGTTTCTCGAAACCGCCAGCGAATACACCCTTGCCGAGCAACAGGCGCTGGCCTGGAAAGTCTTGCAGGGCGTGCACGCGCGCGACCCGCACCCTTGGCCACAGGCGATGCCGACTGACCCTCACGACACGGGCTGGTCGTTCTGCTACGCCGGTATGCCGCTGTTCATCAACATGAACTTCCCCGGCCACCAACAGATGAAAAGCCGCAACCTGGGGCCACACATCACTTTCGTCATCAACCCGCGGGAAAACTTCGACGAAGTGGCCAACGCCAGCACCGAAAGTGGCAAGCGTATCCGTGCCCGCATCCGCGAGCGGGTACAGCATTACAACAACGGCATCATGCCCGACACCCTTGGCGCGTTCGGCGATGCCGACAACTACGAGTGGAAGCAGTACCAGCTACAGGAGGCGGGTTCGCTCAACCCGTCGCGCTGCCCGTTCCACGCCCATGTAACAGCCGACACACTGATCGAGAATTGACCGTGAATACCGCACTCACCGCCACCTATGCCCTGACTGTCCTGCTACTGATCGCCACCCCTGGCCCAGTGGTGGCACTGATCGTCAACACCGCTGCCGCCTCCGGGTCGCGCAAAGCCATGTTCACTGCCGTGGGGACCAACTGGGCGTCCCTGGTACTGATTGGCGCGGCGGCCTGGATCATCCTGACCAGCGCGGCCATCGACAAGGCCTGGCTCAGCGGCATGAGCCTGCTGGGCTGCCTGTTCATCGGCTACATCGCCGTGGGCACCCTCAAGGAAGCCCTGCAGGCGCCCACCCCAGAGTCGGCGAACGAAGCGCCTGGGCCTGGGCGTGGCGGCCTGCTGCAAGGGTTCATGGTGGGTATCTCCAACCCCAAGGACATCATCTTCTTCATCGCCTTCTTCCCTCAGTTCATCCAGATCACCGAGTCGTTCGGCAAGAGCATGGTGGTGCTGTCGCTGTTGTGGGTGGCCATCGATTTTGCCGTGCTCAGCCTGTACATCTTCGCCATCGGCAAGATCGCTTCGCAGCGCAGCAATCGCGTCATCAGCCTGGCCTCGGGCGTTGCCCTGCTGCTGATCGCGGCCGGCGGCCTGCTGTACAACCTCAAGGAACTGGCGGCCTGAGCCGGATGCCTCGCAAGGAGTGCCCATGAGATCGACCGACACGTGCACAGATGTTTTGGGCCTTCCTTCGCCGCTGCAACAGGACTACCAGCGCTTTCTGCAACTGGGCAGCCGCCGTGCGCCACACGCGCTGCACATCCACGAGAGCGGCTACCGCTCGGGCACCATCAACACCGATGCGCTCGGCCTGCGCTACAGCCACTGTGCCGGCAAGCGCTTCTCGGCGGCCGAGCGCGGCACGGCGCCGCGCATCAACCTGTTGGTCGGGGGCTCCACCGCCTTGGGCGTCGGTGCCAGCAGCGATGAGCACACGGTGGCTTCGCACCTGTCGATGCTGACCGGCGAGGTCTGGCTGAGCCTGGCAGGCTGTGGGCTCAATGCTGGCCAAGAGCTGCTGATGTTCCTCACTCACCAGCACCGCCTCGGCCAGCTCGGCCACGTGGTGGTGCTCAGCGGCCTCAATACCTTGGCCCATGAGGCCCTCTACGAAATCCTCGCCAGCCCCCGCGAGGCGCATCACGTCACAGGTTTTCAGGAAGCCTTGAACAGTTTCAGCGATGGCATGCCGCCTGCCGCAGCCCCCCGCCAGCAATCGCTTTGGCGGCGCATCGGCCAAGCCTTGGCCGCGCCCCCTCCCGCGCCTCCAGCCGCCCAGCCGCTTTCGCCCCCAGAGAAGCGCCTGGCCCGCGCGGCCGACAGCATCGGCCGCACCCTGCGCCAGTGGGAGCGGCTGCTGGCAGACAGCCACGCCACCCTCACTTTCATTCTTCAGCCGCTGCTGCCCTGGTGCCGAGAAACCCTGCCAGCGGGCGAGCAAGCCATGCTGGCGGCGTTGGCGCGCCAGCCCGCGAACTTCGAACGGCTGCTGGACGGGGTCTTCGACAGCCACTTGCACTCGGCCTTCTTTCGCCGCATCAAAGACCAGGCCGACCCGGTAGCCTGCTATGACATGAACAGCATGCTCAGCAGCTCGCCCGTGTTTGGCGCCGACCTGTTCGTTGACCGCCTGCACCTCAACGACCTGGGCAACAACGCACTGGCCAAAGTCATTACCGCCAAGCTTGGCCTGGCCCAGGAAAAACACGCTCAGCGCAAGGTCACGCCTATCAAGCTCGTCTGACAGTTGCCCGCCGGTCTTCCGGCGAGGCCCCTTGGGTGGCTAGAATACGTCGTCGTTCCGATTCGCCCGAGGCGTACCTGTACCTGTGATGAACATCCAAGCCGTGCATCAACCACTGGCCGCCTGTCGTGACTGCCCGTCCCACGAGGCCTGCCTGTGAGTCGTGTGGCAACCCTGTCGCCGCTGGTGATCGCCTTGATGCCACTGGCCGCGCAAGCGCTCGACGTGCGCATCGACCCGCATGCCGACTTGCTCTACCGCCAGGCCCTGCCCTTGCTCGAGCAGGCCGACAGCCAGGACGACGGCGCCAGCTCACTGCGCACTGCAGTGGGTAGCGACCCGGAGCTCACCCGCCAGGGCCAAGCCCTCGCGCACACCTTGCCCACCGCCGTGGCACTGCTGAAAAAGTCGGTGGAGCTTGGCCACCCCGTGGCCCAGTACCGGCTGGCGCTGTACTACATGACCTACCTGCCAGTGGCCCAGATCCCGGACGCTGCCTGCCCTTTGCTGGAGGCGAGCCTCAAGCAAGGCTTCGCGCCCCCGGCACCGGCCATTGCCACTTGGTGCCCGCCCTACAACGCCAGCGCAGACTATCGCGCTGCGCTGGAGGCGATCCCAAGCATGGCCCCCCAATACGCCCCCTACTACCCACAGCCCACCACACGACTGGCCTGCAACCGCAGCCAGCCGCAAGGCCTGAACATGCAGTGGGGGCGCCAGCGGGACTACCAGGCCGAGGTGTACCGGGTGCTGGCCGACCTTGACCCAGGGCATCGCCAGGCCTTGCTGCAGAAGGCCGTGGACATCAACGGATGCTCGACTGCGCAGCGCTGGTTGACCAGCCATCGATAGCGGCCAGTCGACAAACCAGCAAGATCGTTCAAGCCATGGCCCGCTTCACTCTGGCATGCTGCCCAACCGAGTACACGCGTTGCAGCCACCATGCCCCACAGCCCACACATCGCTCGCCAAGCCTTTGTTCATGGCGCCATCGCCATCCTCCCGCTTTCCCTGGCCGTCGCCCCCTGGGGCCTGCTGGCCGGTTCCATGGCCATCGAGGCCAACCTCAGCGCCTGGCAAGGCCAGGGGCTGTCGGCCATCGTCTTCGCCGGTGCCGCACAACTGGTGGCGATCGGCATGCTCAAGGGCGGCGCCAACCTGGCGTCGATCCTGCTCACCACCTTGCTGCTGACATCGCAGCACCTGCTGTACGGCTTGTCCATGCGCCCGGTGCTGTCGAACCAGCCGCTGCGCTGGCGATTGGGCCTGGGCTTTTTGCTAACCGACGAGTTCTTTGCCCTGACCAGCCATTATGACCAGCAGCAGTTCAATCGCTGGTATGCGCTAGGCGTGGGCCTGACCTTCTACATCGCCTGGAACCTGTTCACCTTGGCAGGCATCGTCCTTGGCCAGAACATCCCGCACCTCGACCAATTGGGCCTGGACTTCTCGATTGTCGCCACCTTCGTCGCCCTGATCGCGCCACTGGTGCGCAACCTGGCCACGGTGGTGTGCGTGGCCGTGTCGCTGTTCTGCTCGGTCCTGTTCAGTGCCTGGCACTGGGAAACTGCCCTGGTGGCCGCGGGCCTGCTCGGCATGGGCGCCGGCTTCATTTGCCAAAAGTGCTTTGGAGGCCGCGCATGACCTGGTTACTGATTTTCGCCATGGGCGCCATCGTGTTTCTCAATCGCTATGCGTTTCTTGAACCACGCCTGCCCTTGCGCCTGAGTTCCAATGCCCGGCAGTTTCTGGGCTTCGCGGTGCCGGGCATGCTCACCGCCATCTGCGGGCCGATCATTTTCATGCCTGACCACCAGCTGAACCTGAGCCTGCTCAACCCTTATCTGCTGGGCTCGGTGGTGGCCGTCATCTTGGTGCTGTTGACCCGCAGCGTGTTGCTGAGCATGCTGGTGAGCATGTTGATCTTCTTCCTCCTGCGCAGCTGGCTGGCATGACCACGCCCCTGCGCGAGCAGACGCACCTGTGGCAGGCGCCGGCGTTGGGCGACGTCGAAATGCTGCACGCGCGATATTTCCAACAGCGCTTCGCCCCGCACGTGCATGAAGGCTACGTGTTCACCGTGATCGAGTCGGGCGCCCAGCGCTTCTGGCATCGCGGCAGCGAACACCTGGCCCCGGTGGGCAGCATGGTGTTGATCAACCCCGACGAACTGCACACCGGCGCCACGGCCCACGAAGCCGGCTGGCGCTACCGCGGTTTCTACCCAGAACATGAGCGGGTAACGGGCGTGCTGGAGGAGCTGGAACTGGGCCGCCACGGCATGCCCACCTTCAAGGACAGTGTGATCCAGGACCCGGCCCTGGCGCTCGCCTTCAGCCAGCTGCACCAGTTGTCCGAAGGCGCAGCCAGTGCCCTGGAACAGCAGACCGCCTGGCGCCATGCCGTGCTGGCCCTGGTGCAACGCCATGGGCAATGCGCCGAACCCGCTGCACCCGGCCATGAGCCACAGGCGGTGGCCCGCGCCCGTGAACTGCTGGAGAGCCAGCTGGCCGACCCGCCATCGCTTGAAGCCCTGGCGGCAGCGGTCAACCTGTCACCCTTCCACTTCGCCCGGGTGTTTCGCCAGGCCACCGGCCTGCCGCCCCATGCCTGGCTCAAGCAACGGCGCCTGGCCCGTGCCCGTGAGTTCTTGAAACGCGGCCAGGCGGCTTCGGAGGTGGCGTTTGCGCTTGGGTTTGCCGACCAGAGCCACTTGAGCCGGCAGTTCAAGCAGGCCTATGGGGTAACCCCAGGCGCATACCGCAGCGCCTGCCTGCCAAGCTGACACCCTGCGACACCCGGCCCCAGGCAAGCTTGCTGGCCACTGCTACACTGACAGGGCTGAATTGGAGGATCCTGCCATGTCCGAAAGAGAGCTCACCACCCTCATATCGCTGATGAACCAGCGTCAGGCCTGCCTGAGCAGTGCCTGCAAGGAGATTGCCGACTGGATCGACCGGCAGGGCGATGTGCCCGCCGCCGGCAAGATCCGCGCGAGTCTAAAGGCCCTGGAGGCCGACGAAGCCCAGGTACGCAAGACCTTGACCTCGCTGACCCTCGACAGGCCATTGCCGCGTTTTCGTAGCTGAATGAATTGGGGCCGCTATGCGCGGCCCCAGATGAATCAGTGTTTCATGTGCATGTGGTCATGCCCACCGCCAGCCTCGGCGTTGAGCGGACGCACTGGCGCTTGCACCTGCAGCGTTTCCTTGCCGCCCTTGGCATCTTCGATGACCAGGGTCAGTGGCACCTGCTCGCCTTCTTTCACCTGCTGGTTCAACCCCATCAGCATCACGTGCAGGCCGTTCGGGTCCAGGGTGACTGCTTTGCCAGCCGGCAACTCGACGGCCTTGACCTCGCGCATGCCCATCACGTCGCCGTTCATGGTCATTTCATGCACTTGCACGGTCTTGGCCACAGGCGATTCAACGCCAACCAGCTTGCTGTCGCTGCTGGCCGTGAGGGTCATGAAGGCACCGGTGGACTGCTGGTGCGGCACGCTGGCGCGGACCCAGGCATCACTCACGGTGGTCTGGGCCAGGGCTGGCAGGGCAAGGCCCAGCAGGGCGATGGCGGCCAGGCCGCGCTTGATCGGTTGCAGTGAAACAGCCATTAGCAAATCTCCATCAGGGTGACCAGGTCTTCAGCGCATTCCTTGGCATTCAGGGAATGGCCCAGGCTCAGGCGCAGGGTGCCACGCGTATCGTAGACGTAGCTGGTGGACGAATGAGAGATGGTGTAGGTATCACCGGCCGGGACCTTCTCGTAGAACACCTTGAACTCTTTGGCCACCTCGGCGATTTCTTCGGGGGTGCCCGTCAGCGCGGTGAACGAGGGGTCGAACGCTTTGACATAGGCGTCGAGCACTTCGGGGGTGTCGCGCTCCGGGTCCAGGGTGATGAACACCACCTGGAACAAGTCACGGTCGCGGCCCCTGAGCAACTGCCTGATTTGCGCCGCCCGCGCCAGCGTGGTCGGGCAGACCGCCGGGCACTGGGTGAAGCCGAAGAAAATCATCGGCATGCTGCCGTAAAAGCTCGACAGGGTACGCGGGTTGCCTTGGGGGTCCTTGAGGTTGAACTTGCGCCCAAGGATTTCGTTGCTCATGTTCTTGCCGTACTTGAACTCAAGACCCCGGGCCGGGCTGCAGCCAGCCAGCAGGCCAAGCCCGAGAACGCCCATCCCGGCGACAACCGCGCGCCGGGTATACAGATCATTCATGGAACCATCCTTTACAGGCCATCCTTTACAGGAAAGGTACCGGCCCTTGGGACGGGCCAGCCGAAAAACCGGGGCATTCTTGCATGACACCCCAAGTGCTTCTACCCGACGAAGGCGCAGATGGCCTGCAGCCCTTTGAATACGGGCTGCGGCCTGTTGTCGCAGGGGTTGAACTCGTAACAGTTTGTTGCTAAGGAAGCGGCGAACTCTGCTATCAGTAGTACGCGTTTTCCTTCTGGGTGTGGTCGGTCACGTCGCGCACACCTTTGAGCTCCGGAATCCGCTCGAGCAGGGTGCGCTCGATGCCTTCCTTCAGGGTCACGTCGGCCTGGCCGCAGCCCTGGCAACCGCCGCCGAACTGCAGCACAGCGATGCCGTCGTCGACCACGTCCACCAAGCTTACCTGGCCGCCATGGCTGGCCAGGCCCGGGTTGATCTCAGTCTGCAGGTAGTAGTTGATACGCTCGTTGATCGGGCTGTCTTCGTTGACCATCGGCACCTTGGCATTCGGCGCCTTGATGGTCAGCTGGCCGCCCATGCGGTCGGTGGCGTAATCGACCAGCGCGTCTTCCAGGAAAGGTACGCTGACTGCATCGAGGTAAGCGGTGAAGCTCTTCAGACCCACGGCGGTGTCGTCAGGCTTCTCTTCGCCCGGCTTGCAGTAGGCAATGCACGTCTCTGCGTACTGGGTGCCTGGCTGGGTGATGAAAATGCGGATGCCGATGCCGGGCGTATTCTGCTTGGAGAGCAGATCGGCCAGGTAATCATGGGCGGCGTCGGTAATGGTTATAGCGCTCATGGAAGTTCCTCACAGACTTGCGGCCAAGTGTACGCCAACCTGGCCCTTGTACAAAGTCCTAGTATTTGACTCGGGAAAGCGCATACGCCGGCGCCTGCCCCCGTGGCGCCGCCAGGCAGGCCTGCATCCGCCGATACAGGCCGCGCTCCAGCCACTGGTAGCTGAACCACGACATTAGTCCAATGGACGGCACGCACAGGGCAAACACCAGGTACGGGTTAAGGTGCAGCCGCTGGCTGGCGAACCAGCCGGCATACAGCACCAGCACGTGGATCAGGTAGACCGAATACGAACAGTCGCCCAGCGCCTTGAGCAGCCGGTTACCCGCGAACAACGGCTCCAGGGAAACAAAGGCCAGCACCACCAGCGCGCTCGGCAGGCCCCAATGCAGCAGGCGCTGGGAGGCGTCGAGGTGGTAGATGGCATACCCCGCCACCGCGAGCAACGCCAGGGGCGTCCAGATGCCCTGGCGGATCACACCGCGCCGATACAGCACACCCAGGCCGATGCCGAGCAGGAACTCATAGATGATGTCGTTGTTGTAGAAGCGGCTGAGCACACCCAGCCGCCCCAGCACTTCACTCACCAGCAGCAGCGCGACGGTGACCAGCAGCAGCTGATGGCGTTGGCGGACCAGGAATGCCAGACCGAACAGCAGGTAGAAGAACATCTCGAAGTTCAGCGTCCAGCCCACGTTCAAGGTCGGATAAAGGCCATACCCGCCGGGGTTTTCCGCAGGCACGAACAGCAGCGACAACAGCAGGTGGTGCCAGTCGAATTCCTGGTGCGGCATCCAGCGGCTGGCCGCCAGCAGCAGGCCCGCCATGACCAAGGTGTAGAACCAGTACGCCGGGACGATGCGCAGCACCCGGTTGAGCAGGAACTGGCGGGGTTTGATGGTTTTGTCGCGGGTGGAGAGGTAGATAACCAGGCCGCTGATGACGAAGAAGATGTCGACGCCGACAGCGCCCCGGTCGGTGAGCAGTTGGCCGATGGGCCCGCTGGCCTTGAAGTCGAAGAAAATCTGCATGAAATGGTGGCAGACCACCACCCAGGCGGCGAACGCCCGCAGTGCCTGAAGCGAATACAGCATGAAATACCCTGCGATTGCCGGTGCATTGAGGCCGCTGGCCGAATGCAGAGGCGAGCGCTGCGCGCTCGTTCGCGGGTAAACCCGCTCCCACAGGTACTGCACCGGTCAAGAGGCCAGCGCTTTCCCTGTGGGAGCGGGTTCACCCGCGAAGGGCTGCAAAGCAGCCCCCCTGCAATCGATCAAGACCACCCAACCTTTCCGACCGCAGTTGTTTCGGAAAGGTCAGGTTGACCGATCAGAGGTTCTCGTAGCGGTTCATGTCCAGCACACCCGCTTCCACCGGCTGGGTCTCGTTGATGTAGCTCCCACAGGTACTGCACCGGTCAAGAGGCCAGCGCTATCCCTGTGGGAGCGGGTTCACCCGCGAAGGGCTGCAAAGCAGCCCCCCTGCAATCGATCAAGACCACCCAACCTTTCCGACCGCAGTTGTTCCGGAAAGGTCAGGTTGACCGATCAGAGGTTCTCGTAGCGGTTCATGTCCAGCACACCCGCTTCCACCGGCTGGGTCTCCTTGATGTAGCTATTGAGGTCATGGAAGTACTGCCAGAACTGCGGATGACTGCGGCGCACGCCCCAGCGCATGACGATGCGCTCGAATTTGTCGGCATCATCACGCGCATACTCCATGTCCTCGACAAACTCGGGCACATCCTCGGCCGGAATGTTGAAGATGAAGTTCGGGTAACTGCTGAGCACGCCTGGGTACAAGGTCAGGGTGTCCAGCCCAGGCTGATAGCGGTAGGCCTCACCCAGCAGGAAGGCAACGTTGCTGTGCGCACGGTTGCGCAGCAGGCTGTACACCTGGCGCTGGCCGCCCTGCCCTTCGATACGCAGCATCGTCGCCTCAGGCAGTTGGTTGATGACCTTGAGCCCGGCAGCCGGGCGCGACACCAGGCGGCTGAGCGACTGCTCGACATTGCGGAACGCTTCGTTCATCTGCGGCCGCGAGCAGTAAGCCCCCTGGCAGCGGTTGATCGGGTCAGGTGCTGCATTCAGGCTGCCGGTACGCTGCACCAGCTTGAGCCCAAAGTCGCGTTTTGGGTTCGCCGGGTCCAGCTTGATACCGCTTGGGGTGTCAGTGTCGATGTCCTCGTAATCGAGCCACATCTTCACCTTGCCGCTGTTCTGGTACCAGTCGCTGAGGATCGCGCCACGCTGGTCGGCCGGCATCAGGCGCAGGAAGTTGACCTCCGCGCCATTGCGGATCAGGTCGAAGTACAGGCGGGTCTGCAACTGGTGCGAAACGTTGCCGAACACATCGAAGTTGACGGCCAATTGGTAGTAGGTGCGCTCGAACAAGGGGTAGTCGAACAGCCACACGGTGAGCGGCACATCTCCGATCAGGCCCTTGGTCACCGAGGCGCTGTCGAAGTGACGGAAGATGCTCAGCAGTGCATTGTCGTTACCGGCCCACAGCGTCGACCAACCCGGCGCCGGCATTTCGGCATAGGCTTCGCGGCGCAGTTTTTCGTATTCGTTGCGCTTGTCGCGGTAGGCATGCCAGAGGCCCAGCACACTGCCCACGTCGTCGATCTGCCCCGGCATGGCCAGCAGCGGCGTGGCCTCGCCACGGTACTGGGCATCGGTGATGTAGCGGTCATGGGCCGGCTCCTGGAACAGCGCCCAGAAGTTGTCGCGGATCACGTCGGTTGCAATCTGCCCACGGCACACCGGGCCACGGATGAAGGTGCGCACGAAGTACTCGGCGTTATCCAGCATGAACTGGTAACGCGCCACCGCCGGGATCGCCTCGAAGGTCTCGAACGGGTTGGCCCGGTGGCGCGGGCCATAGCCTGGCAGCGCCGAGGCATGCCAGTCACCCGCGTAGAACAGTTGCTTGACCCGTTTGAGCTTCTGCGGCCCCATTGGGTAAGTGATGTGCGTCTTGTGCACGATCACACCCTGCACCGGCATCAGCCGGTAATAAAAGTCGGTGCCTGGCGGGTCGTTGGGGCGTCGGGTCGCGATCACATCGACCGGCTGGCCACTGGGCGTGCGGGAACGCACCCACTGGAAGAAGTGGCCCTGCTCCCCGCCGACGAAGTAGATGTGCGCAAGGAACAGGTGCTCATAAAGCCAACGGCCAACCAGCGCCTCGGTCGAACCCGGGCGGTTGAGCAGCTCTTCCCAGTCGGCGATCTGCTTGGCCTCGACCGCGCTCGGCTGAATCGGCTGATACTCCACCGGCGCGCCAGCTGCCAGCCAGCGTTGCAGGGTGGTGTACTCCTGGTCGGTCAGGCCGGTGACCGCCAGCGGCATGCCTTCTTTAGGGTGCGCGCCAGCGTAGGCGTCGAACTCATGGGGCAAAGGGCACATGTTGTTGCGGTTGATGCCCAAGACGATGTCCTCGGGCAGCTTGGCATTGGGCGTAAGCGGCGTCTTGTGCCCCAGCTCGAGCATGCGCGCCATCAGCGCGGCCTGGCTGCCCTGGCCGTCGAGCACCGAGTAGAAGCCCTTCTTGCGCCACTCGCCCTCGCTGTGGGCGTCGTAGAACAGCCGCGTAGTCGGCACCGCCGCGCTGCGGTCACCTTGGTACACCGGCACCTTGGTCGCTCCCCGCACCGCGCCCTCTGGGCTTTCCAGCTTGAGCTGGCAGGCCGCATCGTTGCAGGCATGGCAGGCCACGCACTTCTCGGTGAAAATCGGCTGGATATCCCGGGTGTAGGAAATAGCCGGGCTCGATTGGGCAGCCTGCCCGAAGGTCGCGCCACTGATGAGCAAGGCGAAAACGCCCGCCCAAGCACGAATACAACGATGCACCATGTGCGGAAAGTCCTGGTTCTTGAAAGCCATCACGATTGCCTGGTCGTCCTTGGGTGCTTGTGTGCCAACATGAGCTAAATTCATGCAAATGGGCAGTGCGCCTAAAAACCGCGCAGCTTTGTTATGATTCGGCACCTTCTGATATTCGCCCGACCAGGTAGTTCCTATGTCCGACCGCAGCGCTCGTCTCCAAGCACTCCAGCACGCACTCAAAGAGCGCATCCTGATCCTCGACGGCGGCATGGGTACTATGATCCAAAGTTATCGCCTCGAGGAACACGACTATCGTGGCACGCGCTTTGCCGATTGGCCAAGCGATGTGAAAGGTAACAACGACTTGTTGCTGCTTAGCCGCCCCGATGTCATCGCCGCGATCGAGAAAGCCTACCTGGACGCTGGCGCCGATATCCTCGAAACCAACACCTTCAACGCCACGCAGATTTCCCAGGCCGACTACGGCATGGAATCGCTGGTCTACGAGCTGAACGTCGAAGGCGCGCGCATCGCCCGCCAGGTGGCCGACGCCAAGACACTGGAGACGCCGGACAAACCGCGCTTCGTCGCCGGCGTACTGGGCCCGACCAGCCGCACCTGCTCGATTTCCCCGGACGTCAACGACCCCGGCTACCGCAACGTCACCTTCGACGAGCTGGTGGAAAACTACATCGAGGCCACCCGCGGCCTGATCGAGGGCGGCGCCGACCTGATCCTGATCGAAACCATCTTCGACACCCTCAATGCCAAGGCGGCGATCTTCGCCGTGCAACAGGTGTTCGAGGATGACAACGTCGAACTGCCGATCATGATTTCCGGCACCATCACCGACGCCTCGGGCCGCACCCTGTCGGGCCAGACCACCGAAGCCTTCTGGAACTCGGTGCGCCACGCCAAGCCGATTTCCGTCGGCCTCAACTGCGCCCTCGGCGCCAAGGACCTGCGCCCGTACCTGGAAGAGCTGTCGACCAAGGCCGACACCCACGTCTCTGCGCACCCCAACGCCGGCCTGCCCAACGCCTTCGGTGAGTACGACGAAACCCCGGCCGAAATGGCCGCGGTGGTCGAGGAGTTCGCTGCCAGCGGCTTCCTTAACATCATCGGCGGCTGCTGCGGCACTACCCCGGGCCACATCCAGGCCATCGCCGAGGCGGTTGCCAAGTACAAGCCACGTGAGATCCCGGAGATCGCCAAGGCCTGCCGCCTGTCGGGCCTGGAGCCGTTCACCATCGACCGCCAGTCGCTGTTCGTCAACGTGGGCGAGCGCACCAACATCACCGGTTCCGCCAAGTTCGCCCGGCTGATCCGCGAAGAGAACTACACCGAAGCCCTGGAAGTGGCCCTGCAACAGGTCGAAGCCGGTGCCCAGGTAATCGACATCAACATGGACGAAGGGATGCTCGACTCCCAGGCCGCCATGGTCCGCTTCCTCAACATGATCGCTGGCGAGCCGGACATCTCCCGCGTGCCGATCATGATCGACTCCTCCAAGTGGGAAGTGATCGAGGCGGGCCTCAAGTGCATCCAGGGCAAGGGCATCGTCAACTCGATTTCCATGAAGGAAGGCGTCGAGCAGTTCAAGCACCACGCCCGCCTGTGCAAGCGCTACGGCGCCGCCGTGGTGGTGATGGCCTTCGACGAGGTCGGCCAGGCCGACACCGCCGCGCGCAAGAAGGAAATCTGCAAGCGCAGCTACGACATCCTGGTCAACGAAGTCGGCTTCCCGCCGGAAGACATCATCTTCGACCCGAACATCTTCGCCGTCGCCACCGGCATCGAAGAGCACAACAACTACGCTGTCGACTTCATCGAAGCCTGCGCCTACATCCGCGACCACCTGCCCCACGCCTTGAGTTCGGGTGGTGTGTCCAACGTGTCGTTCTCGTTCCGCGGCAACAACCCGGTGCGTGAAGCGATCCACTCGGTGTTCCTGTTCCACGCCATCCGCAATGGCCTGACCATGGGTATCGTCAACGCCGGCCAGCTGGAAATCTACGACGAGATCCCGGCCGACCTGCGCAACAAGGTCGAGGACGTGGTGCTCAACCGCACCCCGGAAGGCACCGATGCCCTGCTGGCCATCGCCGACGACTACAAAGGCGGCGGCGCCACCAAGGAAGTCGAAAACGAAGCCTGGCGCTCGCTGCCAGTCGGCAAACGCCTGGAACATGCCCTGGTCAAAGGCATCACCGCACACATCGTCGAAGACACCGAGGAGTGCCGCCAGCAGTGCGCGCGCCCGATCGAAGTCATCGAAGGCCCGCTGATGAGCGGCATGAACGTGGTCGGCGACCTGTTCGGTGCCGGCAAGATGTTCTTGCCGCAGGTGGTCAAGTCGGCGCGCGTGATGAAGCAGGCCGTGGCACACCTGATCCCGTTCATCGAAGCCGAAAAAGGCGACAAGCCCGAAGCCAAGGGCAAGATCCTGATGGCCACGGTCAAGGGCGACGTGCACGACATCGGCAAGAACATCGTCGGCGTGGTGCTGGGCTGTAACGGCTACGACATCGTCGACCTGGGCGTGATGGTGCCGGCCGAGAAAATCCTGCAGACCGCACGCGACGAGAAATGCGACATCATCGGCCTGTCCGGCCTGATCACCCCGTCGCTGGACGAGATGGTCCACGTTGCCCGCGAAATGCAGCGCCAGGGCTTCAACCTGCCGCTGATGATCGGGGGCGCGACCACCTCCAAGGCGCACACGGCGGTGAAGATCGAACCCAAGTACAACAACGACGCGGTGATCTACGTCACCGACGCTTCGCGCGCCGTCGGTGTGGCAACCCAATTGTTGTCCAAGGAGCTCAAGCCCGGCTTCGTCGAGAAGACCCGCCAGGATTACGTCGAAGTGCGCGAGCGCACCGCCAACCGCAGTGCCCGCACCGAGCGCCTGAGCTACGCCAAGGCCATCGCGGCCAAACCGCAGTATGACTGGGCAAGCTACCAGCCAGCCGTGCCTACCTTCACCGGCGTCAAGGTGCTGGAAGACATCGACCTGCGCACCCTGGCCGAGTACATCGACTGGACGCCGTTCTTCATCTCTTGGGACCTGGCCGGCAAATTCCCGCGCATCCTCACCGACGAAGTGGTCGGCGAGGCCGCGACGTCGCTGTACAAGGACGCCCGCGAGATGCTCGACAAACTGATCGACGAGAAGCTGATCAGTGCCCGCGCCGTGTTCGGCTTCTGGCCGGCCAACCAGGTCGCCGATGACGACATCGAGGTCTATGGCGATGACGGCCAGCCCCTGGCCACCTTGCACCACCTGCGCCAGCAGACCATCAAGCCTGACAACAAGCCAAACTGGTCGCTGGCCGACTTCGTCGCACCCAAAGACAGCGGCGTCACCGACTACGTCGGCGGCTTCATCACCACCGCAGGCATCGGCGCCGAGGAAGTGGCCAAGGCCTACCAGGACAAGGGCGATGACTACAGCTCGATCATGGTCAAGGCCTTGGCCGACCGCCTGGCCGAAGCCTGCGCCGAATGGCTGCACGAGCAGGTGCGTAAAGAGCACTGGGGTTACGCCCGCGACGAGCACCTGGACAACGAAGCGTTGATCAAGGAGCAGTACAGCGGCATCCGCCCTGCCCCCGGCTACCCGGCCTGCCCGGACCACACCGAGAAAGAAACCCTGTTCCGCCTGCTCGACGGTACGGCCATTGGCGAGACAGGCCCAAGCGGCGTGTTCCTGACCGAACACTTTGCGATGTTCCCGGCGGCGGCGGTCAGCGGCTGGTACTTTGCCCACCCGCAGGCGCAGTACTTTGCCGTGGGCAAGGTCGACAAGGATCAGATCGACAGCTACAGCGCGCGTAAAGGCCAGGAGGTTAGCGTGAGTGAGCGTTGGTTGGCGCCGAACCTTGGGTACGACAGCTAAGACCGTTCTAGCCTGACTGGCCTCTTCGCGGGCAAGCCCGCTCCTACAGGGATTTGCGCGCCCTTCCTGTGGGAGCGGGCTTGCCCGCGAAGAGGCCAGCAAAGCCAACATCCCTTCCATTGCCTACACTGTCCCTGATTGCCTCCGAATACCCAGGAGCCCCCATGGACGACTCAAGCCAAGGCAAGCCCCCCACCTTCTGGCAAATGCTGCACAGCATCCTCGCCGCCGCCTTCGGTGTGCAGAGCGGCAAGAACCGCGCACGCGATTTCACCCACGGCAAAGCCAGCCATTTCATTGCGATGGGTACCGTGTTCACCCTGCTGTTCATTCTGATACTGATCGGCCTGGTGCAATTGGCCATGCACCTGACCACTCGTTGAGCCCATGAAAACGCCTGCGGGAGTCCCTCCCGCAGGCGTCTTGGCTGCATCACGGTCTGAATGGAAGTCTACTGGTGGCTGACCCAATACACGGCGGTGACCACCACCAGGACGATCAAGCAAAGAATCGCCCAGGCATCGACACTGCTGTCAGCTTTGCGGACCTTGGTTGAGTTTCCCATTGCATTGCCTCTTGTTGTGGTTATGGGAATGCACTTCACCCACAGCAGTTAAGACGAGCAATGCCCTTTCCTCAAGCAAGGTCTTTTGTCTGGCGACGGGCGACGCTCAGGCGTTGGCAAGCCCGCATCCCTCGCCAACGCCGCCAAGTGGCAATGCGTTCAGTAATCCATCGGTGCGGTCAGAAACGGGTACGTGTAGTCAGCCGGGCGCCCCTCGGCGCTGTAGGGCTGAAAATCGACACCATGATCAGCCTGCTCGAGCAACTTGAGCCAACGCCGCGCCTTTGCCTGGTCAATCGACTGCAGCGCGGGCACGCTGTGCTCACGCAGGCCATCGCGATTGACCACCAGCCCGCGCGCATCGTCGTGCAGCATGACCATGGCCCAGCCACCCAAGGTGAAGTGCCCACCCATCAACACCCCAAGGCGCCCGTCGACCCGCGCCCGCAACGCCTCGGGCGAACTGTTGACGGCGCTGAACACGGCATCGCGCCCTGGCATGCGCCCAGCCGCCTCGAATGCCTGCATGGCGCCGAAGGCCATCTCATCGTTGGCCGACCACACAAGCGTGGTGTTCGGGTAACGCTGCAGCAGCACACGCGCCTGCTCGAAGGCGCGCTCACGGCTCCAGCCGCCATACACCACCTGGCGCAGGCGCACCTGCGGGAAGTCGGCCAAGGCACGGCGCATGCCCGCTTCACGCTGTTGCGAGGCCGGCGTGGTTTTGACCCCGGCGAAAGCCACCAGGTCCACCGGCCCGTCAGTGCGCGGGAGCAAGGCAACCATCTGGTGCAGCATCTGGTAACCGGCCTGCTCGTCGTTGGTGGTCAGCGTGCCCAGCACCTGAGGGTACTTCTCGGGCTGCGCCTCGATGCTTTGTGCCTGGCTGGCCGTCAGCCCGTTGTTGACCAGAAACAGCTTGACCCCGGTCCCCTTCGACAGGCGGATGATTTCCGGCGCCACATACTGTTCGTTGACCAGCACCAGGTAGTCCGGCCGCTGCGGGCCCTTGAGCAGCGCCCGTGCTTGGCTCAGGGTTCGCTCGGCATTGCGCTCGCTGTATTCGACCCGCAGCGTCATGCCCAGGTCGTCAGCCGCTGCCTGCATGAAGCGCGCATAGCTGACCCAAAATGTCTCGGTGGACAAGCCTGGGTTAAGGAACACGACGGAAGCAGCCTGCGCATTGGCTGCCAACGGCAGGCTCAGGCACAAGCTTTGGCAAAGCGCCTTGAGCATGCGGTTACACCCCTTGCAACAAACCCGCGAGTATAAACCCACGGCACAGGCGGACGAACAAATGCCAGTCAGTCTCACTTAGTTCGTTTGGTTCTTTTCATATGCAAAAACATCACTTTAGCGCATAAACACACTCTGATATCGTTCCCCAGCTCCGAACCGGAGTGCGCGGCCGTGCGCGCGAATAGCTGCATGCAGCCTGAGACAGGACTTTTATGTACGTATACGACGAGTACGATCAGCGGATCATCGAGGACCGCGTCAAGCAGTTCCGTGATCAGACCCGCCGCTACCTGGCCGGGGAGCTGAGCGAAGAAGAATTCCGCCCTCTGCGCCTGCAGAACGGCCTTTATATCCAACGTTTCGCCCCGATGCTGCGTGTCGCCGTGCCTTATGGCCAGCTGAACGCGCGCCAGGTCCGCACACTGGCCAAGATCGCTCGCGACTACGACAAGGGCTATGCCCACATTTCCACCCGCCAGAACGTGCAGTACAACTGGCCGGCGCTGGAAGACATCCCAGACATCCTCGCCGAGCTGGCCACCGTGCAGATGCACGCGATCCAGACCAGCGGCAACTGCCTGCGCAACACCACCACCGACCAGTTCGCCGGTGTTGCCGCGGATGAAATCATCGACCCGCGCCCTTGGTGCGAGATCGTCCGCCAGTGGACCACCTTCCACCCGGAATTCGCCTACCTGCCGCGCAAGTTCAAGATCGCCATCAACGGCTCGAAAGAAGACCGCGCGGCCATCGAAGTGCACGATATCGGCCTGGAGCCAGTGCGCAACGCAGCGGGCGAGCTGGGCTTCCGTGTGCTGGTTGGCGGCGGCCTGGGGCGTACCCCGGTGGTCGGCGCGTTCATCAACGAGTTCCTGCCTTGGCAGGACCTGATCAGCTACCTCGACGCCATCCTGCGCGTGTACAACCGTTACGGTCGCCGTGACAACAAGTACAAGGCGCGGATCAAGATCCTGGTCAAGGCACTGACGCCTGAAGTGTTCGCCGAAAAGGTCGAGGCCGAAATGGTCCACCTGCGCGGCGGCAACAGCACCCTGACCGAAGACGAAGTACAGCGTGTTTCGCGCCACTTCGTCGACCCGGACTACCTGGCCCTGGACAACGTCGACTACAGCGCCCAAGACGCCGAAGCCCCCGGTTTCGCCCGCTGGCGCTCGCGCAACACCCGCGCCCACAAGCGCCCTGGCTATGTGGCCGTGACCTTGTCGCTCAAGCCCACCGGCGTTGCCCCTGGCGACCTGACCGACAAGCAGCTGGACGCCGTGGCGGACCTCGCCGAGCGCTACAGCTTCGGCTTCCTGCGCACCTCGCACGAGCAGAACATCATCCTCGCCGACGTTGAGCAGCGCCAGCTGCACGCCCTGTGGCTGGAGCTGCGCGAAGGTGGCTTTGCCACGCCGAACATCGGCCTGCTGACCGACATCATCTGCTGCCCGGGCGGTGACTACTGCTCGCTGGCCAACGCCAAGTCGATCCCGATCGCCGAATCCATCCAGCGCCGTTTCGACGACCTGGACTACCTGTTCGACATCGGCGAGATCGACCTGAACATCTCCGGTTGCATGAACGCCTGCGGCCACCACCATGTGGGCCACATCGGCATCCTTGGCGTGGACAAGAAAGGCGAGGAGTTCTACCAGGTGTCCCTCGGCGGCAACGCTGCGCGTGACGCGAGCCTGGGCAAGATCCTCGGCCCATCCTTCGCCCAGGACGCCATGGCCGATGTGATTGAAAAGCTGATCGCCGTGTACGTAGAGCAGCGTACCGAGGAAGAGCGTTTCATCGACACCTACCAGCGTATCGGCATCGACCCCTTCAAGGAACGCGTCTATGCAGCGAATCATTAAAAACAACCAGATCGTCGACGAAACCTGGCACCTGCTGCCCAAGGAGACGTCGTTCGACGAGTTGACCAACTGCGACGACTACATCGTCCCGCTGCAACTGTGGCGCGACCATGCCCACGTGCTCAAGGCCCGCGACGGCGGCCTGGGTATCTGGCTGGACAGCGACGAAGAAGCGGAAGAGATCGGCGAAGACGTGCAGCACTTCCAGGTCATCGCCTTGAACTTCCCGGCTTTCACCGACGGGCGCAGTTACTCCAACGCGCGCCTGCTGCGTGACCGCTACAAGTTCACCGGTGAGCTGCGCGCCATTGGCGACGTGCTGCGCGACCAGCTGTTCTTCATGGCCCGTTGTGGCTTCGATGCGTTTGCCATCCGTGCCGACAAGGACCCGGAAGACGCACTGCAAAGCCTGAAGGACTTCTCGGTGACCTACCAGGCCGCCGCCGACCAGCCGCTGCCGCTGTTCCGCCGCCGCTGATCTTCATCGCCCCCGGCCCGCGCTCTGGCGGGTCAGGGGCGTTGTTACACACCCCTCTTCAACCGCCGCCCGTCAGCCCCTGCGCCCCGGTGGCTTCCTGGTCACGCTCACCTCCCCCGCTTCTGCCGCCCGCGCCCATTCTGCTTGCAGACGCGCCAGCGCATTGCGCACCCGCGCCATGACCGCCTCGCTCAAGTGATTGTGCTCAAGGTTTACGGTCTCCGGATGCGCCTCTATCCAGCCGAGTGCCTCCTCGCTCAATGCCGCGATACGGTTGCCACGCAAGTCCACGACCATGTCGGGATGACGCCGCAGCAACGCCAGGGGCACACTGCGCAAGCCGGTTGCGCGTAATGACAGATAGCGCAGTTGCACGTTGTAGTGCAGCCTCGGCGCCATGCCCAACGGGTTACCCTCCAGGCTCAGGACTTGCAACCGGGAGAACCATTCCAGTCGTAACTCGCTTTGGGCGTCCAACACAATGGCGTTGTTGTTCAGGTACAGCCGGGTCAACCGGCCGAGGCCATTCAGTTGTTCCGGTACGCGGGTCAGCCGATTCGCACTGAGGTTGAGGATGCTTAGCCGGGCAAGGTTGCCAAGGCTGCGTGGCACATCGTTCAGCAGGTTGCCACCCAGCTGCAGGTTTTCAAGGTTCGGCAGCTGCCCTGCGCGGTCATCCAGCTCAGCGATTTGATTGAAGGAAAGGTCGAGGCTGGCCAGGTGCTCCAATTGCTCGATACCGGCCGGTAGCGTGCCAAACTGATTGCCACTGAGGTCCAGGTCCGTCAGTTGCCTGGCATTGCCCAAGCCGTCCAAGGTCTCGAGCAGATTACCGCCCAGATTCAACCTGCGCAGGCGCGGCAGATGCTCAAGCCCCTCGAAGGCCGAGAGCTGATTGCCTGAAAGGTCGACGTCCTCCAGGTTGGGGAAGCGCCGCAGGAAGTCGCCGCTCAGTGTGGCAATCTGCTGGTTACGCAGCGACAACGCGCGCAGGCGTTCAAACAGGATGCCGGCCGGTAGATCGGGAAGCGAACTGACCGCCAGCCCATCGACGGATGAGCCCAGGGACGGCAGTTCATCTCGGTAATTTGACTGCCAGGCTTCGCGCAACACACCGGCGAGGTAAGACCGCGCAGCATATTCCGGCTCACTCGGCTGCCCTCGCCAAGCCTCGAAGCTGTGTTCAAGCTGCCGCGACAAATGCGCATAGGCAAGGGTACCGGGCCCATGCGGGGGTTCAAGCCGATACCAGGTCCACGGGTTGCCACGCGCAAGGGTCAACGTGAGTACCTGCTCCTCTTCCCTGCGCTGGGCAACGATCGCATTGACCGGCCCACTTGGCGCATGGTCCTGGCCAGGCGCTGGCACCAACGCGGCCAAACGCGCACCATACCTGCGGCGTATGGCTGCAAACTGCGCGCTGTATTCGACCCGCACATGGTCCTGCCAGAACGTCTGCTGCACCAGGAACTGGCTGAGCGCCTCTGGCGTCTCGGCCCGGTGCACGGCAGCCTCGGCCTCGGCCAGGTCGCCCAGCGTTACGGTATCGACGTGCTGAAGGTCCAGGTAGGTCGGTTGGCCATAGAGGCTCAACGGCTCTGCAAGCCCCACCCGGAATGCCAAGCAGATTTCGTCCTGATCAAGTTGGCCTGGCCGCCCTTGCAAGCGTTCGATGTGCCGCGCGGCAAAGCGGTCGACCTGATCGAGCCGAAACAGCTCACGGCCGAGGTTGCGTAACTCACGCTCGACCCGCCGGCCTCGCAGGCCATCGGTGCGCAGCGCGACCTGCAGCCTCACGATCAGCACATCCAGGTCGGCCCGCCCGCGCGGCATGGCGGCCTGCTCGAACACTGCACGCCGCACATGGGTATGGTGAAACATGGCATTGAGCAATTCACCGACCCGACGCCGCATACCCTGCGGTTGCCGGGTAAAGTCTTCGGCGTGCAGCAGTTCTGCGAGGTATTCAAAGAACGCAGCGCTGTCGGCTTCGGCGCTTAGCGCTTCCCATTGCCCGCGACGACGGGCGGCTTCCGCCTCGCTCAGCCCCTCGAACCACTGTTCATGCTCATTTACCCTTTCCACGACTGGCGCGGGCGGGGCAGCATTCACACGCTCAAGCGCAACCGGTGACAGCGGGTTGCCGTGTAAACGCACGCTGTCGGGGTTGGCCCGCAGCAAGGAGGCCTGCGCCTCACTGACGTCAACGATGCGATTGTGACTGAGATCGACCCATTCAAGGTTCGCCATGTGCGAGGTATCGGGTATGGCTGTCAGCCGGTTTCGCGACAGGTCCAGTTGGTTCAGCCGCGGGAAACGGGCGAGAAAATCGGCGTTGACCGCCGTCAGCTCAAGGTTGCGCAGTGTCAACGCGGTCACATGATCAAAATTCACCGCCGGCGGAAGGTCGGGCAGGCTGCCCAACCGTGTGCCTTCGAGGACCAGTATGGGGTTGCCACTGGCATCACGAACGCGTCGCTGCCAGGCATGCCGAATGCGCCGTGCCATGCGCGTGCGCCTGATCAACTGGATCGGCCCGGACGATTGCCTGCGCCAGCGCCCTAACGCCTGATCCAGTGCACGCAGCGCTTCGCACAGTTGCAGGTAGTAGTTCCAGGGCGTCAGCCCCTGCTCGCGGGCGGTATTCGTGAAGGCTTCGAGGGCGCTGTCATCGTAATCAGGGAACAGCCGCTGAATACCCCGGCGCAGTGCGCGATTGCTGCTTTCGCCACGCCCACTCAGGGGGTAGCCCAGGCGACCATCGCCCAGCCGCACCGGTGGCCGAAAACCCAGCCCGACCGGCGCCATGCCCAGCAGGGTGGCGGCCTTGTCGCGCTGCTCGCTGGCCCACTGTGACAAGGCATCGGCCAGTGCCTGCGGGGACTCGCTGGCTTCACCCAGCGCCCGACGCTGCCACGGGTCGAGCTGCAGCAACAGCGCCTGGAACAGGCTGTCTTCGGCCTGGGCCGCAGGCAAGGGGCGCCCGTAGGCATCCAAGGCCTGATAGCCCTTGGCAGTTCTGAGCACGCTGCGCACTTCAGTGGCGGCCTGGGCACCCGCCCAGGCGGTGCGCTCGCCGGTCAGCGTGCCGCTGCGCAGCTCTATGCGTACAGCTCGCCAGGGCGCCCGGTCGGCAATCAAGGCCAAGGCCAGTTGCTCGCTGTCGCGATTGAGCGCTGCCGCTTGCAGCAGGCCTGCACAGGCGCGGTCCAGGCGCGCATCCCGCAGGTACCAGCGCGCCTGCTCGGCCAAGGCCAGTGGTACGCGCTGGCGTGCGCGCAATTGCTCGACCTGCGCGTCGCTAGCGTGCTCGATGATCTCCCTGGCCCCGTTCACCGTGAGCCCGGGAAAGTCGCGACGTAGCAAGGTTTCGACTGCCGAGGGGCTCGTTTGCTGTGGCTGCAGATGAAGCTCGAAGCCTTCGTCCTGCAACCAGGGCAGTTGAGCATGCAGTTGATGACGCTGCACGGCATCCAGCAGCCGCGCAGGGGGCGGTGCGTGTTCTACATGCAGCCGGCGCAGTCGGTCCTCGTCGAGCCCGGTTGCACGCAACACTTCATGGGCCACCTGGTCATCGAGTTGCGCCAGGTCATGGCCCAGGTCACGCAACAACTGAGCACTCCCCTGCCACTCGTGGGGGCGTTCGAGTTCATGCTGCCAGCCGCCGGCATCATTGCCCTCAAGCAAGGGCGCATAGGCATCGACGCGGACAGGGTGGCGGACGCGCCGTTGCTGCGATTCAGCATCCAGCTCGGTCAAGTGCCTTGCTACCGGTGTACGCAGGTACTCTCGCCCCTCTACCACGGTAAGTTGCCCCACAGCGCCTGGCCCCTCGACGGCATAGCCGGGGAGCTCAGGGTCGCACAGTTTCAACCCGTGCTGACTGGCCTGCACGGGGACTAATTCATCGACCACGGCTGCACGGGCCAAGCGATGCGAGGCAGCACCCGCGCCGACATTGGCTGCTGTCATGATCACCGTCTCGGCCACGGCATAGGCATGCTCCAGTGCGCCCTGCCGGTCACCCAACTGCCAATCGGCATACCCCTCGTACACCTCGTCCGCCACCTGCAGCGCTGTGATGCCCAACAACGGCAACGCCAGCACCGGTAAGGCGAAACTCGCCAAGCCCAGTGCGTCGAGGGCAAAGCTCAGGTAGAAGTGCAAACGCCGGTCCCGCTCTTGAGCATCCACAGCGGCGGTGGGCACGGCATGCACTTTGGCGTTGTCCAGCAGGGTATCGATCTGCTGCTTGCGCAAGTGCTCGAACAACGGCAGCTCGATCGCCTCGTGGCGGCCATCGAGCTGAACAGGGGCATTTTGGCCCGCACGTTTCAACGCGTTGTCCAGGGCTCGCGTGTAGGCTTCTCGGTCTCGCTCACCGATGAACCGCTGGAAGAACTCGATGTACTTCGGCAAGCGGAACTGTTTGCCCAACGTTAGGAACAGCGAGTCCCAGGAGGCGAACCAGGTCAAAGGGCCGTGAGGGTCATCGGGGATCCAGCAGAGCACGCCTTCTTGGCCAGCATGACGGACCTGGAAGGCCACGGCCCCTCGCACCCGCTGGCCAAACACCCTGATCTGCCGCGGTTCGAACCCGGCGATCGCTGACTTGGTCGCGACCATGGCCACCAGCGGCGCACATTGCTCACAGGCAAGCGCCACGATCTCTCCATTGACCAGCGACTGTCGCAGAGCGGCCTCCAGGCTTGCGCGAAAGCCCTCCTCCATCAACGCTTCAATTTGCCGGCCAGCCTCCCCGCCTGGGGTCAACTGCCCCCGCAGGTAAGCCTGATATTGCCCACCCAGGTCGAGCGAGCGGCACAGCAAGGTGAACGCCCTGGGCGACAGACCGAGGGCTTGCCCCTCGCTGTCCAATACCGCACTCCCCTGCATGAGCCCAGTGGCGAGGGTTTCACCCTCGGTGAAGTTGTGCAGCGCCGACTGCAGCAGGCTGTGCTGGTAGACCTGCGTTTTGACCCCATCTGGGATCTGGGCAACGAACGATGGAAAGCGCTGCAAGGTTCTGCGCCGCAGCGTGGCCTGGCGTACATCGAGTGTCAGTGAGTGTTGTTCCTGCAATGCGTGTTGCAGCAACGGCGCGGCAAACGCATCCAATGGCGTGATCCGCGCCAGCAAACCGTGCAGCTCATGCTGCACCTGCTGCTGCCAGCGCTGGCTTTCGTGCAGGGCGTAGAGGGTCTCCAGTGAGGCCGCTGTGAGCCAAGCAGGCAAGCGGCTGGCGATCAGGGCGTTGGTGGAATCGCTGGCAAAGGGTAGATCTGGCATCGCAGGCTCCTTGGGCCGGAGCTGCGATTGCACCAGTGCAGGGCGAGGCGTTTGCGGTAACTATGCAAAGCACCCCGCCCGCAGCGGCGTCAGCCGCGTTGGCTGAGCGTATCAAACTGCGCCCACACAGCCCGCCAACGCGCCAGGCCCTGCTCATCGAGGGGATTGTTGTTCAAGTTGAGCCGGTTAGGGTGTTGCCGAATCCACGCCAATACTCGCTCGCTCAGCTCGACGATCAGGTTGTCGGCAAGGTCCACGTACACCTGTGTATGACGTTCCAGAAACACCAGTGGGATCTCACTCAGGCCGGTCGCGCGAAGCGACAGATGGCGCAAGTGGTCGAGGTTGCGCAGTGGCGGGATCATGCCTATGGGGTTGCCCTTCAAACTGAACGTTCGCAGCTCGCTGAACGCTTCCAGCCGTCGGCCGCCTGCCACGTCGATGACGATCTGGTTGTCCGCCAGGTACAGCTCGGTCAACTGCCGCAGCCGCTCCAAACCCTCGGGTATCGCCTCAAGCTGGTTGCCGCGTAAATTGAGGATTCTCAAGCTGGGCATATTGCCAATCACCGCAGGTACGCTGCGCAACCTGTTCTCGGCCAGGTGCAGTTGCAACAGCCTGGTCAGCCCGCTCAGTGTGCCCGGTAGCTCGCCAAGGCGATTACCTGAAAGATTCAACTGGGTCAGGCCGACCATGCGCTCAATACCCCCTGGCAGCGACGTGAACTGGTTGTTGCTCAGGTTCAGGTACTGCAGCCGGATCAACCGGTGAATCTGCTCCGGAAGCGCTGACAGCAGGTTGTCACTGAGGTCCAGTTGGGTCAGCAGTGTCAGGCCCTGTACACCGTCAAGCGCGGCCAGCTGGTTGCCCCGTAGGTCAATGCGCGTGAGCCGGGTCAGGGTGGCCAACCCGGGCACCTCCGTGAGCGCGTTATCATTCGCGATCAGTTGGGTCAATGACGACAGGTGCTGCACCCCCTCGATGGCAGTCAACCGGTTGTGCTGCACATCCAGGCTGACCAAGCGACGCAGGTTGCCTAGCCCGGGCAGCGCCATCAGCCTGTTGCCACTCAACTGCAAGCTTCGCAATTGAGGGAAGCGGCCGAGGAAATCTCCCTCCAGCGCGCTCATCCCGACATTGCTCAAGCTCAGGCGATGCAAATGCCCAAAGTGAAGATCTGCCGGGAGTACAGGCAGGTTGCCCACAGGCTCGTTGCGTACAATCAACTCATCGACCCCGCCAGGGCCATAGAAATCGGGCTCCCAGGCCTCGCGAATCATTTGCCCAACGCGCTGACGTCGATGGTAATTTACGGCCGTGGCCTGCCCCCGCCAAGCGCGCAAGCTCACGTCGAGCCGTTCAACCTGCCTGGCCAATTCACTGAAAGCGGCCCAAACCGTGCGCCCTGGCCTTTGCGCCAGTTGCAGCGCCAGCCACATCACATCCTGTGCTGGGCGGTGCGGGAACAACTGGTGCAGCCCGGCCCGAATGGACTGGCGAGCGCGCATGTCTGCCGTGGTGAGCACCTGACCGCGCGGTGGGCGCAGAGCATCGCCACCACTCAGTGGGTAGCCCAGGCGACCATCGCCGAAGCGCACAGGCGGACGAGCGACCCCCTCTTTTGGCGCCATGCCAAGCAATGTTGCTGCGCGCTCGCGTTGCTCACCGGCCCACACCGCCAAGGCATGCCCAAGCCTCTCGCCGGTCTGGCCACCCTCACCCAACGCCTGCTTTTGCGCCTCATCGAGGTGCCACCACAGTGCCTGGAACAGGCTGTCATTTTCGCTGGTTGCAGGCAACGCCTGGTAACCCTGGCCACGCCTGATGACGTAACGCACGTCAGCGGCCCCTTCTGCCCCGACGTGGGCGAGCAGGTCCCCGCTCAGGCTGTCGTTGCGCAGCTCGACCCGGACGGTTTGTGCCCATGGCGCCGCCTCGGCGAGCACGCCCAATGCTAACCGCTCGGTGTCGGCGTTCACCGCCGCCGCTTGATAGAAGCCTGCGCAGGCACGGTCCAGGCGGCTGTCACGCAACAGCCAGCGCGCTTCGCTGGCCAAGGCAAGCGGCACGCGCTGGGTGCCGATCATGCGCTCGACCTCTTCAGGGCCGGCACGCTGGGCGATCTCCCGCGCAGCGCGCGGGGTAAGTCCGGGGAAGTCACGCTTCAACAGCTGCTCTGCCGCCTCCAGCGGGCGTTGCAGCCCATTCAGGTGCAGCTCAAACGCATCGCCGTGCAATTCAGGGTACTGCGCATGCAACTGATAGCGCTGCAAGGCATCATGCAGCCGCGCCGGTGCTGGCGCATGCTCAAGGTGCAGGCGCCGCAGGCGCGCCTCATCAAAGCCGGTCGTGTGCATGACACGCTCGGCCGTCAGGGGGTCAAGCGCCGCCCATGCGCTGTTCAAGCGCTGCATCAACTGCGTCGCCCCTTGCCAGTGCTGGGGGGTTTCCAACTGATGGCTCCAACCGCCCTCGCCGTTGCTGTCGAGCCAGGGCGAGTAGGCGCTCGGTCTGCTGGGGTGCTGAATACGCAAGCCCGCGCCTTGCGCATCCTCGGCTATCTGGTAGGTTGCCAGGTGGGTGCGCAGCCGTGTCTGCCCGGCCACGCGGGTACGCTCGCCAACGGCCAACCCCAACTGCGGCACCGCGTAGCCGGGTAGTTCGGCATCGATCAGGCGAACCTCGTCGTGTGCCTTCAACACCGGCACCAGCGCATCAACGTACGCCGAACGCTCGATCAGTCGTCCCGCCACGAGCCCAATCGATGCCACGGCAACGCCGGCAATCAGGTTTTCGGCAACGCCCCACAAGTGGTTCATCGCCCCCTCACGGTCACCTAGCTGCCAATCGGCATACCCTTCATAGACTTCGTCCGCGATCTGCAGGGCGGCAATGCCCAGCAGCGGCAGGCCAAGAACAGGGACAAACAGGCTGGCCAATCCCAAGAGATCGAACCCTGCGCTGGCATAGTCGCCCATGCGTCGTTCGCGCTCAGCCTGGTCCGCCTCGGCAGTTGGCGTGGCCAGTACACGCGCATCGTCCAGCAGCGTATCGAGGCGGACTTTTCGCAGATGCGGGAACAACGGCCGGTCAATCGCTTGGCTGCGACCATCTAGCTGAATCGGCAGCGCGCCCGCTCTGGCCTGTAGCAAACGACGCAGTGTGCGGCTGAAGGCACAGCGGTCACGCTCGCCGATGAACCGCTGGATGAAGGCTGGGTAGCCCTTCGCCTGGCATCGTCGGCCCAGGCCGTGCCACAACTCATCCCACGTCGCAAAACGCTGCAGCGGACCGTGGGGGTCATCGGGAACCCATAGCACCACACCCTCCAGAGGCGCACTCGTCAGCCCCCCTCGCCGCGCCTCGAAAGCCAACACGCCGCGCAGTTGCTTGCCCAGCACACGCAGATCGAATGGCAACAGGCGCGTAGTGTCGGAGTCCACCACGGCCACCGTTGAAAGAACAGGGAGGAACTGCAGGTACAGGCGCTCATCAATTTCGCCCTTGAGCACAGCCAGACGTACGTCAGCCTCCAGGTTGGCACGCGCGCTGTCTTCAAGCAGGGTCTCCACCTGCTTGCCCTTTACACCCGGCACTAACAGAATTGACTCAAGATGGCGCTGATAGCGCCCTCCCACGTCCACACTTCGGCAAAGCGCTACATAGGCCTGCGGGCTCAGTGACTGCGGTTCACCTTGCGCATCGACGATGACGCGGGTTTGAAAAGCACCAGAGGGTGGTGTCTCATGCTCGCTGAAATTGTGCAGCGCGGCCGTCAGCAAACTCACTTCAGCGATCTCGCTCACCGACTTACCCAGCCCGCCAGGGCCCACCGATGCAACCGGTAGGGTGGTGGTGGTGCGAAACTTCACCTGACGCACATCCAGCGCCGGCGACTGGCGATCACTCAGTGCCTGGTCAATCAGCGTCTTGGCAAAAGCGTCCAGTGGCGTGACACGGGAAAACAGCTCAGCCAGGCGGTGCTGGCTACGTTGCTGGCGCTGCAGACTAACCCGCAGTTTGCCCAGGTGATCCTCGGATGCGCTGGCAAGCCAGGCCGGCAAGCGGCTGGCGATCAGGGTATCCACTGCGTTGGGTTGAGGCTGTGGTGAGGGCATTGGCGGCTTCTCTGGTTGGTCAAAGCCAGAGATAAACAGCCTTCTCCCTCACCACTGCGGTACTTAATGCTCCTGCGCAGGATGACGCATGCACGCTTCAACGGTGAGTTCACGAATCAACGTATGGAAAACAGCGTTTCGCTCAGCCGCCAGCACTGCGATACGTTGCATGTATTCATTTGGATTGATCGCCAGGGCATCCAACGCATCCACGCGCGCAGTGAAATCCAGTAGCCGAGCATCAAACCGTTCGGTAAAGCGCTGATGGAGATAATCCTGCCAGTACCTGCTGCCTGCAAGCGCTTCGATAAGTGCTTCAGGCCTGCCTTCCTGCAAAAGGGACAACTGTTCGCGAGCCAACTGCACATAGGCACGCTCAAGATCATCACCCAGCAGGCCTTCAGTGCGCAGCGCACGAACCCGGGCGAACTCAAGCCGATCGAGCTGGGCGAGATAGCTCTCGGCCATGCCGTCTCGTTGCGCTTCATCGAAAATGGCCCCTCGAACGCGTGCGTTCAATTCACAGGCGTCGATCAGGCTCCACACTCGCGCCTGTATGGCTTCAACATCCTGTTGAAAATCTGCAGTTCGACTCAAACCTTCCAGGAACGTCAACCAATCTTCGACACCTGGCTCTGCCGTGAGACGCGCCCATTGCGCTTGCCGTTGCTGCTGAAGTGGCGAGGGCAGGCCTTGCAGCCACCGATCACGCGAGGCGTCGACGCCATGATGCTGAGCCTGCGGGTTCGCCATCCTTACCACTACACGTTCCGGCGCACGGGCAGCCTGAGCTTGCAACTGTGGTTCCGGCTGAGGCGGTTGCGCGGGTTCCAACGCTGGCTGGACAGCCGCCAACCGACGCGCGCTGTCTTCAGACAGTGGATTAAGCTGGAGGTTGACGCCCTGAGGGTTCGCTCGGATCAAGCGGACTGCTTCCTCACTCAACTCACTGATACGATTACCATCGAGCCTGAGCGTCACGTTGGGGTGTTCACGCATAAACGCCAATGGGAACTCGCTCAGTTGGCAATTGGCGACGGCCACTCTCTCCAGTGAAGTGCTTTGTGGTAGCGTCGGCAGGCTACCGAGCGGGTTATTGTTCAGGTCCAGCATCCTCAGTGCTGACAATGCGTTCAGTCGAGCGGCGCCACCGACATCCACGACAATCTGGTTGTTCGCCAGGCCCAACTGTTGAAGCCGGCCAAGTCCGCGCAAAGCGTCGGGCACCTGGGTGAGGCGGTTGTCATTCAGAAACAGGGTCGTCAATTCAGTCAATCGCTCCAAGCCTTCAGGCAGCGACACCAACTGGTTATTGGACAATGACAGATCATCCAGCCTGCGCAGGTCACAGACCCATGCCGGTATTTCGCTGAGGTGGCAGTTGTTGATCCGCAACTGAATCAGATTAGTGAAGCGGCTGAAGTAGTCAGGCGCAACGCTGGAAAAATCGATGTTTACCAGCCGCAGCCATCGCAGCCGCCCCCAGCTGATCGTGTCAGGGAACTGCGGCAATGCACCAATCTGCGCACCGTCAATGCGCAGGGCAAAATGTCGCTCGTGGGGGGGCGATACGCTTCCCGGCACCTCCGGCAGCCAGCTGGCAAGCAGACGCCGAGCAAAGGCCAGCCGGTTAGGGTCGTCGCCGCACCATTGCTCCAGGCTTTCTCGCAACGTACTGGCCTGCTCAAGCACATTGAGATGTGCAGCCAGCACCTCCTGCTGTGGCAGACGCGCACTGGCATTGGTCACCTGGTTGCCAATCCTTATCAAGATGGCGCGAAGTGCCTGCACGCGCTGAGGGTCATCTGCAAGCATCTGATCCCCCTCTTGAGGTGCAAACGGATCCATCGGTTCCAAGCGATCATTGGCGTCCAGTCGCTGAACAGACGCCTGGGACAAGGGGTTGTAATCGAGGCAAATACGCGCCCTGTCGCGAGCGATCAATCGCAAAGACTCCTCATCCAGCTCAACGATCCTGTTGCCCTCGAGCGCTAGGCTCATACCCGGATGCTGGCCAAGCAGCTCGGTTGGAAACGCCTGCAGTTGAGTGTTGCGCAGCGTAACCCGTCTCAACTCGATGCTTCTGACCAAAGAAGGCATGCTCGCCAGCGGGTTACCGTCGAGTATCAGCACCTCCAGCTGTTGCATGCTTTCGAGCCGAGCGGCGTTTTGTGCATCGATGACGATACCGTTGCTTTCCAGATTCAAGGTCCGCAGTTCGCCCAGTTGGCCAAGCACTTGCGGGATCACCGTCAAGCGATTGTGCCCCAGGTCCAGGCTCGACAAACGCGCCATGCGCGAAAGTTGAGCCGGCAGTGCCGCCAAGCGGTTGCCTCGCACGCTCACGTGGGTGAGGTGTTCAAGGTTTAACAGCCACTGAGGCAATGCCTCCAAGGCGGTATTAATCAATCTCAAACTACGCAGGCCGGCAAAGTGTTGCGCAGTGAAGGGCGGCAGCTCTGTTGCGCTGGTGTTGCGCAACGTCAAGCCGCTCAGTCGGCCCCAGCCAACGGTGTGCGGGAACGGTGGCACCCCGCCGGTCAGCGCGCCGTCAAGATCAAGTTGGAAGGTTGGCGTTTCACCTGGCAACTGTGGATGCCAAGCCTGCAGAATCTCTTGCGCCATGATCGCTCGCGACGCACTCCAATGCACTCGCACACCACGGTCCGCACCTGCAGCGCGTTGCGCCGCATCCCCCGCGTGGCTCCAAGCATCCAGGCTGGTGCGCAATGTACTGACCTGCCGCGCCAAGTCAGCATAATGATTCCAGACATCCCGCCTTGGCGTACTGGCAATAGCTTGCGCGTACTGGCGCAGAGTTTGCTCTTCGCGGTCCGGGAACAGGCGCCGCAGGCCTTCGAGAAGGGGCCGAACCTGCGCCTCGTCGATCCCCAACGAAGGTTGTTCTTCTGGCAGCCGCATACCCGGCCTGCCACTTAACGGATAGCCCAAACGCCCGCCGCTCACGCGTGCGAGTGGCCTCAAGCCCAATGACGCGGGGGTCAGCCCAATCAATTGTCCCACCTGCTCGTGGCGCGCGTTTACGCGCTGTCTCAAGCCATCACTCAACTGCGTGGCGGACTGCCCTGCCTCCCCCAGCACACTGCGCTGCGCTGCATCCAGCTGCTTCAGCAACGCTTCGAAGAGGCTCTCACCCTGTATAACGTTAGTCAGCTGTGTGCCAGTGCCGCTGTAAGCCAGGTATTGGTCGTTACCTCGGACAATAATACGCACCTGATCGGCGTTGTTTGCCCCTGCCCAGGCGATCAACTCACCCTCTCGAGTCGCATGGCGTATCTCCACCCTTTCGCCCTCAGGCCAAGGCGCCCAGCCTTCGATCAGCCCAAGGGCCAGCCGCTCGGTATCGGCATTGATTGCCGGTGCTTGCCACAAGCCCGCGCAGGCGCGGTCCACGCGCGCATCGCGCAGGTACCAGCGGGCAGTGCCAGCCAGCGCCATGGGCACTTTCCGCTGAGTGATCATGCGCTGCACCAGGCTTGGCTCGGTATTGGCGACGATCTCCTGCGCACCACGCACACTCAGCCCGGGGAAAGCACCCCGAAGAATACTTGCTTCAGGGGAGGCCAAAGGCTGCTCCGCCTGTAACCGTTGCTCGAATGCTGCGCCCTGCAGCCCGGGCTCACGTTGATGCAGCTGATAGCGTTGCAGGGCATCGAGCAGTTGTGCGGGGGCTGGCGCATTCTGCGCATGCAGGCGGCGTACGCGTGCTTGATCAAAGCCGGTGATGTGCAGCACATCGTTTGCCGTGGCATCGGATACCTCACTCAGCGTGCTACCCAAACGCCTGAACATCTGCGCTCCATCCTGCCACTGCTGCGGAACTTCAAGCGCATGGCGCCAGCCGCCCGCACCATTGTGCTCCAGCAACGGCGCGTAGGCTTGCAGGCGCGTTGGGTGCAAAATGCACAGCTGTCGTGTCAACGGATCCTCAGCGACCCTGTAGGTGCCAGTGTGGGTGCGAAGTCGCTCCTGCCCTGCCTCGCCGCCTCGCTCACCCACCGCCAACGTGTCGTCCAGCACTTCGTAACCCGGCAGTTCGGGGTGTACCAGGCTTACCTGCCCCTCAGTCAACCGCACGGGCACCAACCGGCGCACCAGGCCGGCGCTTTTGAGCACACGCCCAGCAATTACGCCGACGCCGACACCTACCCCAACCAGAGCGATGTTCTCGGCAACGCCCAACAGGTGCTCGAGCGCTCCCTGCCGGTCGCCCAGTTGCCAATCGGCATAGCCCTCGTACACCCCCGAGACCACCTCGACCGCCGCAATGGCCAGTAGGGGCAAGCCCAACCAAGGCACGAACAGGCTCGCTACCCCAAGCACGGACAAGCCTACATCCAGGTAGAAGTGCAGGCGCGCGTTGCGCTCATTACTGTCCTGATCTGCCGTGGGTACCGCCAAGACCCTGGCATCATCAAGCAACGTGTCGAGCTGCACCTTACGCATATGCTCGAACAGCGGCAGCTCGATAGCTTCATAACGGCCGTCGAGTTCGGCAGGCAGGTGGGCAGCACGCGCTGCTTTTGCTTTGCTCAACGCCTGGGTGAAGGCCATTCGGTCGCGCTGGCCGATGAAGCGCTGGAAAAACGCCTCATAGCCGGGCAGCCGGAACAGCTCACCCAGGCTACTGAACAACGTGTCCCAGTTGCCATACCAGGTAAGTGCCCCCTGCTCGTCACCTGGGATCCAGCAAAGTACGCCTTCCAGAGGTGCAGTTGCCTGCCCGCCTTGCCGCACTTCAAAGGCCATAGCCCCACGAATTTGCTTGCCGAGCAGCCGCAGGGCTTTGGGGATCAACACCGCTGAATCACTGCCCTCGGTGGGCACAGATGACATGAGCGGTAGAAACAGCTGATAGCTTCGCTCATTGATCTCACCCTTCAAGGTCGACAGCCGCACTGCCGCCTCCAATGCTGCCCGGTGGCCCTCTTCGATTATCCGGTTGACACGGTGCCCCTCCTCTAACGGGGCTTGATAGCGGGCCTTGAGGTAGTCCTGATACTGCTTGCCCACATCGAGCGTGCGACAAAGCTCAGCGAATGCCACGGGCGCAAATGCAAGGGGGCTGGCGTTTTCATCGAGCAATGTCGCGCCGTCCTGAGAGGCCGCCTCACCCGCACTGAAGTTGTGCAGTGCGGCCTCAAGCAACGAATGCTTGAAAAACCGCACTTGCGGCTTGCCCAGCAGTTTTGCCAAGGGTGCAGGGAGCACGACTTTCAACTGAATCTGCGCCTTGCTCACGTCCAGCTGCAACTGCTGATCGTGCAGGGCCTGTTGTAACAGGGGGGCGGCAAAGTCATCGAGCCCAGTAGTCCCTTGGTAAAGACCCTGTAGCTGCTGCTGAACGTCCATTTGCTGGCTCAGGCACAGGTTCAGTGCCCTCAGACGCTCCGGTGTGGCACTGGCCAGCCAGTTGGGAAGGCGGCTGGCGATCAACTCGTCCAGCAGGTTGTCGCTATGGGTTGCCATCGGCATGATCGAGCGCTCCACTTGAATTGGGGCTTGATCACATCAGCTGCGCTGCAGGCGGCGGTGGTAGATGAATACCTGCTTGCCATTGAAAAGCGATTGCGCAGAGCGCGCATCGCGACGTCATTACCTCTCGGTCCGTTTATCCACAAGCGCCAATTCTTGCTCCAGACGCAAAGTACTTTGGAGTGACGACGGCTTTATCACCTTCTGGAGAAGCCGCACACTGCTCCCTCACCTGAACAACCAAAGCCAGCACCGTTCGGTTCACGTAGCCTCATCAGGAGCAAGATCATGAGCATTCCCTCTTTCGGCCTGGGCACCTTCCGCCTCACCGGCCAAGCGGTCATCGATTCGGTCAAGTCGGCCCTGGCGCTGGGCTACCGCGTCATCGACACCGCACAGATCTACAAGAACGAAGCCGAGGTGGGCCAAGCCATCGCCGAAAGCGGCGTGCCGCGCAGCGAGCTGTTCATCACCACCAAGATCTGGGTCGACAACTACGCCGCCGACAAGCTGGTCCCCAGCCTGCGCGAGAGCCTGGCCAAACTGCGTACCGACCATGTCGACCTGTTGCTGATCCACTGGCCGGCACCGGGCAATGGCGTCGAGCTGGCCGAGTACATGGCAGCCCTGGCTGAGGCCAAGGCGCAGGGCCTGACCCGCCAGGTCGGTGTGTCCAACTTCAACATCGACCTGACCAAGCAGGCCATCGCGGTGGTTGGCGAGGGCGAAATCGCCACCAACCAGATCGAGCTCAGTCCTTACCTGCAAAATGCCAAGCTGGCCGCGTTCCTCCAGGATCAGGGCATCACCGTCACCTCCTACATGACCCTGGCCTATGGCAAGGTCCTGAAAGACCCGGTGCTGGCCGAGATCGCCGCCAAGCACAAAGCCACCGTCGCGCAAGTGGCCCTGGCATGGGCCCTGCAATTGGGCTATGCGGTGATTCCGTCGTCGACCAAACGCGAGAACCTGGCCAGCAACCTGCTCGCCCGCGACCTGCGCCTGGACGCCGACGACATGGTGCGTATCGCCACGCTCGAACGCAACGGGCGTGAAGTCAGCCCGGATGGCCTGGCGCCTGCCTGGGACTGATCACCCCGCCGCTGCAGCTTGCACTGTAGGAGCAGCCTTGTGCTGCGAAGAGGCCGGTGAACACAGCATGAATCTTCGCTGTGTTTACGGGCCTCTTCGCAGCACAAGGCTGCTCCTACCCCCCCCCTTCATCCCATCCGGAGCGCTCGATGAGCACGCTTTCTCCCAAACGAGTCCTGTTCGCCCTGGCCATCGGCGCCTTCGGCATCGGCACTACCGAATTCACCCCCATGGGCCTGTTGCCCGTGATCGCCCAAGGCGTCGATGCAAGCATCCCCAGCGCGGGCATGCTGATCACCGCCTACGCCATCGGCGTGATGGTCGGCGCACCGATCATGACCTTACTGTTCAGCCGCTTCGGCAAGCGCGCCGCGCTGATGTCGCTGATGGCCATCTTCACCCTGGGCAACCTGTTGTCGGCACTTTCGCCGGACTACTACACGCTGCTGGCCTCCCGACTGGTCACCAGCCTCAACCACGGTGCCTTCTTCGGCCTGGGCGCCGTGGTTGCTGCCAGCGTGGTGGCCAAGGACAAACAGGCCAGCGCCGTGGCGACCATGTTCATGGGCCTGACCATCGCCAACATCGGCGGCGTGCCTGCCGCCACCTGGGTCGGCCAGCAGGTCGGCTGGCGCATGGCGTTTGCCGGCACGGCGGTACTCGGCCTGCTGGCCATGGCCGCGCTGTGGTACGCCCTGCCCAAGGGCGAACGCGGCAGCGTGCCCCATGTACGCAAGGAACTGGCCGTGATTGCCCGCCCCAGCGTGCTGCTGGCCATGGCCACCACCGTGCTGGGTGCCGGCGCCATGTTCACCCTGTACACCTACGTGGCGCCGGTGCTGGCCGAGCTGACCGGTGCCTCGGACAGCTTCGTCACCCTCGGGCTGGTCCTGATCGGCGTGGGCTTCACCTTGGGCAACAGCCTCGGCGGCCGCCTGGCCGATTGGTCACTGGACGGCGCGGCACGGATCTTCCTGGGTGCCTTGGCGGTGCTCATGCTGCTGATGCCACTGGTGCTGGGCAGTCACCTGGGCGCCGCACTCGCGCTGCTGGTGTGGGGTGTCTTCACTTTCGCCGTGGTGCCGCCACTGCAGATGCGCGTCATGACCGCCGCCGCCGAGGCCCCAGGGCTGGCCTCTTCGATCAACGTCGGCGCGTTCAACCTTGGCAATGCCGTGGGCGCTGCGCTCGGGGGTGGGGTGATCAGCCTGAACCTGGGCTACGCGGCGGTACCGATGGCAGGTGGGCTGCTGGCGGCTGCGGGGCTGCTTTTGGTATGGCTCGGCGGGCGCGCGAAGGCGCCACAGAAATGCGAACCGGAAACGGACTACATCTCGTAGCGAAAATATGCAAACGGCTTTGTGCGAGACTCTGTGGCGAACGTTTTGCAGGATTGTCCAATGCACCCTATTGATGTCTTTCCACCGAGTCGGCGCTATCATGCCTCCAGTGTATGCAATCTGTTACAGGTTGCCTGGAGGTATTCGTCCATGCTTGAAAAGGTCAAAAACAGCGCTGAAAGCGACCTTGATGCGCTGGAGCAACAGGTCCCTCGCCTGGCCAGCGAAGCGACACACTCCGCCTATCAGCGGGCACTGACGCTAAGCCCGCAGGGGGTGCTGCGCATTGACAATGGTGATCTTGTTCGCGAGGCCCCCGACGGTATGAAGACCGTCATCTGCAAAGCAAAGCCTCGGCGCCGGGTCAACGTTGGCGAGGTCGTTATCGTACGCAAGATAAACGAGAAGTCTGCGGATGACGGCGCCTAGGCTTCGCGTATTCGCAGGCCCGAATGGTTCCGGCAAAAGTACGATCAAAGCTGAGCTGCCCCCCGCCCTTACGCGCATTTTCGTGAATGCCGATGAATTGGAGAAAGAAGCGAAAACAACAGGTTTCATCGACCTTTCACCCTTTGCTATCGATATCACCCTGCCAGAACTGATCACTTTTCACCTCGAGCATTACCTAGTCCACCAGAAGCACCTAGCAGGGCAAGCCAAGCACATCGGGCTGCTGGGCACTAGAATCGACTACAGAAACGTTGAGGTCGACTCTTACTTCGCCTCTGTCATCTCGGATTTCATTCGCCAGCAGTTGCTGAACAGAGGTATGAGCTTCAGTTTCGAGACGGTGATGTCGCACCCGAGCAAAGTCGAATTCATGCAGCATGCCCAGGCCCGTGGATACCGCACCTACCTCTACTTCGTTTCGACAGAAAACCCTGAAATCAACATCGATCGCGTAGCAATTCGCGTCCAAGAGGGAGGCCACCCTGTCAGATCCGACCTGGTGCGGAAGCGCTATGCCAAAGCATTGGACCTGTTGCCGAATGCAATTGCTTTCAGCAACCGCGCATACATTTTCGACAACTCAGACCGTGCTGCGCTCTGGTTGGCCGAAATTACCGAAGGGATTCGTCTTGAATATCGCACAGAAGATATTCCTGACTGGTTCTTCGAATCGTATGTAGACCAGTTGGAGCTATGATTACGGCCATTGCCGTTTAGCTCCACTAACCCGTAAATCCCTGCCTCCGCACATCAGCAACATTATTCCGCCCCCCGCAATTATGAAGTGCCGGGCACGCCGATTCCCTGTACCGCCCTCGATGACTACGCTCCTAGCTATAAACCACCTGAGGAGTGCCTACGATGCCCCGCCCACCGCTGCCCCCTTTCACCCGCGAAACCGCCGTCGAAAAGGTCCGTCTTGCCGAAGACGGCTGGAACAGCCGCGACGCCGCCAAAGTGGCGTTGGCCTACACGCCCGATACCGTGTGGCGTAACCGTGTCGAGTTCCCCCGTGGTCGGGCCGAGGTGGAGGCCTTTCTGACACGCAAGTGGAACCATGAACTGGAGTATCGCCTGATCAAGGAGCTGTGGGCCTTCACCGGCAACCGCATTGCCGTGCGCTACGCCTACGAGTACCACGATGACAGCGGCCAGTGGTTCCGTGCTTATGGCAATGAGAATTGGGAATTTGCCGAGGATGGCCTGATGCAGAACCGCCATTCGAGTATCAACGAGCAACCTATCGCCGAGGCGGATCGCAAGTTCCATTGGCCCCTGGGGCGGCGCCCGGACGATCACCCCGGGCTCAGTGACCTGGGGCTCTGATCGCCACCGGTGGGTCAGCCGACAGGCAGCGTGACCCTGACTTCGAGCCCACCGCCCTGGCGGTTGCTCAGGGTCACGCTACCGCCCTGTTCGAGGACGATGGCGCGCGCCGCCGGCAAGCCCAGGCCGACCCCGCCGGTGTCCTTGTTGCGTGAGCCTTCGATGCGGTAGAAGGGCTCGAAAACGCATGCCTGCAAGTGCTCTGGGATGCCCGGGCCTCGGTCAAGAACGCGGATGACGATCTGCTCGTCAGTGATCGCCAACTGCACCGTCGGCTCGGTGCCGTACTTCACCGCATTTTCGATCAGGTTGACCATCACCCGCTTGATACCAATGGGGCGGCCCACATAGACCCACCGGCGCGGCCCGCTGAGGTCGATGTCCACCCCCGCATCCTTGAAGTCGTCGACCACGGTCGACAACAGCTCGCCCAGGTCGAACGCCGTGGCCGGCTCCAGCCGTGCATCATCGCGGAAAAACTGCAGCGCGGCGTCGACCATCGCCTGCATCTCGTCCACGTCCTTGAACAACTTGGCCTGCAGTTCGCCCTCTTCGATGAACTCGGCGCGCAGGCGCATGCGTGTCAACGGGGCACGCAGGTCATGGGAAATCGCCGCGAGCATCTGCGTGCGGTCGTCGAGAAAATGCTTGAGCTGGGCCTGGGTAGCGTTGAAAGCCAAAATGGCCTGGCGCAGGTCGTAAGGGCCGACCACTGGGATCGGTGGCGCGTTGAAGTCTTTGCCAAAGCGCCGCGCACCTTCGGCGAAGCGCTCCAGAGGACGGGCCAGGTAGCGTGTGGCAAATAGCGCGAGCGCCAGGCTGGAGACGATCATCAGCGCCACAATGATCAGGTTGCGCGGCAGTTCATCCAGCCCCCAGCTGCGGTCGGTGGCGCGATAGAGCAGCCATGACTTGTCTGACAGTTCGATCAGAAGCGCATAGCCACGCGGTTGCGCCTGCGCGGGCAAGTCGGACGGCCCGTAGACTTCGATCTGCGCGTCCGGGCGCGCCAGGAGTGCGCGCAATGTCGGCGCCCCTTGGTGAAATTCGTTATCTACCAGGGCTGGCAAACCGGCCTCGTCACGCTGCAGTAGCCATTGCACGCTATACGACACATCACCTGCGGCGCTGGCCAAGGTCGGCCGCTGCGCCACAGGCGCGGCGTCGACCATGCGGGCGACGGTAGCAACCTTCTCGATCAAGCCGCTTTCCAGCAACGGCGGCTGCGCCCACACGCTGAGCAGCACACCGAACAGCCACTTGAGCAGCAGCAGGCTGAGCATGGCCGCCAGGGTAGTGAGCGCGATCCAGCGGGCAATGGTGACGCGTGGCCGTGGCAGGGCCCTGCGCGCCCAGGCCAACAGCCTCATCGTTTGGTCACGCAGGCGGTGAACAGGTAGCCGACGTTGCGCAAGGTGCGGATCAACGGTTCGCTGTCGCCGTCGCTTTCAAGCTTGCGCCGCAGCCGGCTCACCTGCACGTCGATGCTGCGGTCATAGGCCTCGTGCGCTTCGCCACGCGCCAGGTCCAGCAGTTGCTGGCGGCTGAGCACGCGCCTGGGGTGCTCGGCGAACACCAGCAGCAGCTCGAATTCGCCGTTGGACAAGGGGATCATGACCCCCTCCGGCGAGCGCAACTCACGTCGCAGCACGTCCAGCTGCCAGCCAGAGAATTCGAGTACGGCACGCGACGAGGCAGGCAATGGGCTGCCCGGACTCTCGCCTGCCCGGCGCAGCACCGCCCGCACCCGGGCCAGCAACTCGCGAGCGGCGAACGGCTTGGTCAGGTAGTCGTCCGCGCCCAGCTCCAAGCCCACCACACGGTCGCTCAGTTCGCCCATGGCGGTGAGCATGATCACCGCTACCTTGTACTCGGCCTGCAAGCGCTGGCACAGCACCAGGCCACTGTCGCCCGGCAGCATGACATCCAAAATGACCAAGTCCGGCACGCGCCGTTCGAGCGCCTGCCAAAGGCCTTGGCCATCACTGGCCACATCGACCTCGTAGCCGTGCTGGCGGAGAAACTTCTGCAGCAGGTCGAGTACTTCGACATCATCGTCGACAATCAGCAAATGGCTCACACCGGGGCACCGCGAACAGAGGGAGTAAAGGCTTACTTTACGGCCATCCCAGGGCTGCCGTCATATATTTCAACCCGGAAACAAAGTGTCAGCCGGGCAATAATCCAGACATTCCCAGGCAATCAACCGGCCACACCATCGGCGCCAGTTCTTGTCTGGAATGTGCCCATGCCCACCGCTACCCCCACTGCCTGGTTTTCAGCCCGCCATGCGCTACTGGCCTTGTCATTGCTCGCTGCCGGCGGCTGCAGCCAGCGGCCACCTGCCAGTGCCTGTGGCCCTGTGGCCTATCAGCTCAGCGACCCCGCCGAGCCCGCCAACCGCGCCGTGTTCGCCTTCAACCGCAGTGTCGACGATTACCTGCTGGCACCGGTCGCCCGTGGCTATAGCGCATTGCCCGATTTCACCCGGCAGGGCGTGCACAACTTCGCCGCCAACTTCGGCGAACCCAAGGTCTTGGTCAACGACCTGTTGCAAGGCAACGGCGAACGGGCGATGACCAGCCTCACACGCTTCATGTTCAACACGACACTGGGCGTCGCCGGCTTGATCGATGTGTCCGGGAAGATGGGGCTACCCCGACACACGTCGGACTTTGGCCAAACCTTCGGCGTGTGGAACATCGCCGATGGCCCGATCGTCGAGCTACCGCTGCTGGGCACCCACAACCTGCGCGATGCGACCGGCAGCGTGCTGAGCTTGGCGGTCGACCCGTTCGGCGACAACAGCGACACGGTCGACACCCTGGGCAATGTGGCCATGGCAGGCAGTGTGGTGGATGGCCGCGCCGAAGCGCTGCCGGTTACCGACACGTTGCGCATCCTGCCTGATTACTACCTGGCCGTGCGTGACTACACCGCCCAACAGCGTGCCGAGCGGGTGGCCGAAGGCAAGGCAGGCGCGCCTGGCAAACGGCCGGCGAGCTGTACGGGGGTACCCACCGATGAGTGATCCCCAACCGGTGGTGCTGTTCAGGCGCCTGCAGCGCGACACTCGCCAGCAGGTGCTGCACGAGCTCGAGGCGCGGGTCTCCGAGGATGGCCAGCATCTGATTCTGAGCCGCTATCGCGAGCGCACGGGCGACGGCGCTGCTGCACAGCAGCGTCACGAAGTGCACCGCCGCGTGCCCATCGCAACGCTGCTGAAGTGGATGGCCCGGCAAAGCCTGGAGCGCGAGCCATCCTGATGAGGAGATTCAAAGCGTCATCTTGCTGACTGCGGCAAGCAGCAAGGGCGCCATCTGTTCGTCGGTCATCGCCTTCGACTACGGAGAAACCCTGTAACTGCCGTGGCCTCTCGCAGGCAAGCCCGCAACAGGGTCAGCGTTGAGCGGCCAGTGCATCGGCTGCGGGCACGCTGAAGCCGCTGGCGAAGGTCGGTGCCACATCCAGCCGTTGGCTCATCAGGCCGTGGGCCTTGTAGAAGTCGGCGGTTTCCTGTTGTTCGGCAATGGTGGTGGCGTCGATGGCCTGCCAGCGCAATTGGCGGCGTTCGAACTGCAGGCGCGCGGCCTCTTGAGGGAAGCCGATGATCGCCGCGAGGGTTTTCGAATAACTGCCCAGGTGCTGATAGGCCCAGACCTGGGCGCCGGCCAGGCGTGCCAGGTAGTCCTGCAGTGCGGCCCGGCGTGGCGCATCCTCCAGCGCGTTGTCGGTGGCCGCGAGGAAGCTGTTGCCGCTGGACAGGCCACGGCCGCTGACCAGCACCCTGCCCTGCCCGCTCAACTCGGACAGCGCGGTGTAGGGCTCCCAGGTCGACCAGGCGTCCACCGCGCCATTGGCCAAGGCAATCTTGGCATCGACCGGGCCGAGAAAGCGAAACTCCACGTCCTTTTCCGACAGGCCAGCCTGGTCCAGCGCCTTGAGCGCCAGGTGATGGCCAATCGACCCGCGGCCCGTGGCGATGCGCTTGCCCTTGAGGTCGGCGGCGCTGTTGAAGGGCGCGTCGGGGTTCACCAACAATGCCGTGCCGTAAGGGTCGGACTTGTCGACGGCGATCGCCTTGACCGGCGCCCCTGAGGCGAGCACGAACAGCAACGGTGCATCGCCGATGATGCCGGCATCGATCGCCCCAGCATTCAGCGCCTCGGCCAAGGGCGCAGCGGCGGGGAACTCGGCCCATTGAATGTCGTAGGGCAAGTCGCGCAAGGCACCGGCGGCCTCCAGCTGCGCACGCATGTTGCCTTTCTGGTCACCAATGCGCAGGGTCAGGCGTTCGGTTGCGAAGGCTTGGGTCGCCAGCAATGCGCTGGCGGCAATCATCAGAAGGTGGGATCGGATGGACATCCGCGGCTCCTTGCAGGTAGGGAACCTGGACTCTAACGGCAGCCAATTAATAAATGAAATTGATTTTAGCGATAACCTAATATGCAAAACAAAGCACAAACCAGTGACTATCGAACCCTCGACACCTGAAGCAACAGGCCACCTGCATCACTCAAGCGCGCAACCGGTGTACAGTAACCCCACAACAAAGCCCGTCAAGGAGCCCGGCGATGACCGTGACGCTGTCCCCCCTGCAGATCGACTGCGATTTCGATTCCGGCAACATCCAGGTACTGGATGCCAGCAACCCTGCCAAGGTCCACCTGAACATCCGGCCGGACACCCACAGCGGCCACTTCCAGTGGTTCCACTTCAAGGTCAGCGGGTTGACGCCGGGCCAGGTCCATCGCTTCAGCCTGGATAACGCCTCCGCATCCTCCTACAAGAATGCCTGGGCCGGGTACAACGCCGTGGCCTCCTACGACCAGCAGACCTGGTTCCGCGTACCCAGCCAGTTCGATGGCAAGGCATTGTCATTCGAAGTGACTGCCGAGCAGGAACAAATCTGGTTCGCCTATTTCGAGCCCTACCCGCGCGCGCGCCACAATCAACTGATCGAGCGCGCCAAGCAGATCCCCGGTGTCGAACTGCTGGCCAGCGGCCGCAGCGTGCAAGGGCGCGATATCCCCTTGCTGCGTGCAGGCGACGGCGCAACCGGCAAGCGCAAGCTGTGGCTGATTGCCCAGCAACACCCGGGCGAGCACATGGCCGAGTGGTTCATGGAGGGCGTGATCGACCGCCTGCAAGCCAACGATGGCCAGGTGCAGCAACTGCTGGCAAAGGCTGACCTGTACCTGATCCCCAACATGAACCCGGACGGCGCCTTCCTCGGGCATCTGCGCACCAACTTCAAGGGCAAGGACCTCAACCGTGCCTGGCAGGACGCCAGCGTCGAGTTCAGCCCTGAGGTGTTCTTTGCCCAGGCGCAGATGAAGCAGTACGGGGTGGATGCGTTCATCGATGTGCACGGGGATGAAGAAATCCCCCATGTGTTCACTGCGGCGTGCGAGGGCAACCCCGGTTACACACCACGCCTGGCTAAGCTGGAGGAGCAGTTCCGGAGCACGCTGTGCAGCGTAACCCCGGACTTCCAGACCGTGCATGGCTATACACGTGATGAGCCTGGGCAAGCCAATACCACGCTGGCGTGCAATGCGGTGGGCATGGCTCATGACTGCCTGTCACTGACGCTGGAAATGCCCTTCAAGGACCATGACGATGCACCCAATGCCGTTACCGGGTGGTCAGGGGCCCGGTCGAAGGCACTGGCAGGGGCAGTGTTGGAGACATTGCTGAAGATGGCTGACGATCTGCGCTGACCTTCAAGGCCCCTTCGCGGGCTTGCCCGCGAAGAGGCAGGTTCAGTAGCACGCTAAAACTGCACGTCCAGCGTCACACTGTCGGTATAGCTCGCCGCCGGCGGTGTGGCCTGGTCGGGGTACACCTTGGCGTTGTAGTTGAACACTTGGCTGCCCGCCCCCGTACCCGCCCCCGGGTTGATATCGGCATCACTGCTCGAACGCCGGGCACCGGTGAGCGAGCCCCAGCGCACCGCACTGGCGCTCTTGAAAATATCGTAGGCCAGGTAGTTGTTGGCCGCCGACTTCATCCTGCGCCGCCCACCCGATGCGTTCAGCCCGTCATCCAGCCCTACCGTGTAGCTGGTGCCCTTGGTACATGACAGGCTCACGCCTTGGTTCACTGTGGCGAACCCCGACACCACCGGCGCACTGCCGAAACTGATGGTGGGTGTGGTGATCTGGCAGTCGTTGCTCACCGTCAGGGTGACTGTGAGCTGCTGAGAGCCGGAACTGTTGTCTTTGCCAATGCACAACCCGCCGATGCCAATCCCTTCGCAGTAATTCCAGGCCCAGTTGACGGTCAGGGTCTCCTGGTAAAGCCCTGCCGCTACGTTGCTATTGATCTGCGTGCGCATGTAGATCGGCACCGCCTTGGGTGTACCGTTGAGCAACCCGAGCAGGTCAAGAATGCCGTTGCGGGCAAAATCGAAGGCCACGCCTCGGGTGATCGGGTAGTTGGTGCTGCTGTCGGCATACAGCGTGTAGGGGATGATGTCACCGGTGGGGCCGACCAAACCACCGGTAGCCGGCATAATCGTCGCTTTGAAGGTATCGCCACTGCCGAGCACGCTGAGCACCGAGCCGTTGCACTGCAACCCCGAATTGTTGCTGAAGGCGGTCTGTACCGTGCTACGTACCAGGGTCGAACTGATGGTGCCAAACGCTGCGGGCGAGGTTGGCACCGACAAGCACTTGGCCCACGCCGCACCTGCCGGCAGCAGCAGCGCGCACGCCCACAACCCTCGCTGCCAGGCCTTCATCGGCACACCAATGGGCCGATCAAGGGGACCGAGCCTGCGCCTTCAGGCAGGTCGAATTCGACTTGGCACTGCCCTCCGCCCTCCAGCGCCACCTGCAGCCGGTTATGCGGCGAGAGGTTCTCCAGGTAGACCAACCCATCCCAGCCAACCACCGCCTGGCTGCCGCTTTCCTCGTGGGTCACTCGGCTGCCGAGCTTGATCACCTGCTGGCTAGCGTCCACCAACTCGATACTCGCCGCCAACACGCGCCTGAGCGGGAACTCCAGCAAGTAGCCGCTGCCACGACGCACCGCCACACGCTGCTCCACTTCGGGTGCCAGGATGTCGGGCGGCAGGTCCATCGGGTCGATCTCATACTTGCCCCGGTAGTAACCGCTGCTGTACGGCACCAGCAAATGGCCGCTGCTGTCGGTGCGGCCGATCTGCTGGTTCTCGTAGCGCACCGGCACATCGGCGTAGCCGTTGGTGCTGACCACCACGAAGGCGTCGTCGATGCGGTTGGCGGCGAACACCCCGGCGTCCATCCAAACCAACGAGCCGCTGGCGTCTGCCCAACGGGTCATCTCGCCACTGCTGCCGTATACACCGGCCTGCAACTGCACCGACTGCAGGCGCCAGGTGACATCTGCCTGGCGATAGGCATCGCGGTTGCCACCGGTGGCATACCCCAGGTTGTACCCGACGCCGCCGCCCACCGGCACCGCCCGGCTGTAGTTGACCCGCTGCAGGTCCTCGCCTTCCTTGCTGCGTTCTGCGCTTAACGCCAGGGTACCGTTAAGGTCGAACGGCATGACCAATTGCGCCTGCACAGCCCACTGGCTGTCACCGATTTCGCGGTTGGCCGACAGGTAGATGCTGCTGTTGCCCCACAGCGGCTTGCTCCAGCTCAGGTTGATCAGGCGCGTGCGCGAAGCGTCTGCGGCGCGTACGTCGAAATAGCCAGCGCCGAGGCTGCCGTATTCATTGAGGTTGAGGCTGACGGTGACCTGCTCGCTACGTTGGCTCAACTGCATGTCCGGGCTGTCGACCCGCGACAGGTCGGCGTAGTCGCCATGGCGCTGCAGGCGCTGGTAGCTGAAGCCGATACGCTGGCTGTTGTACTGGTAGCCAAGGGCGACCTGATGGCCCTTTTCGCCGTCGAACTGGCTCTGTGCCAAGGCCGCATTCAGCACCCCGAAGTTGCCCAGGCGCATGTTGCCACCCAAGCCGCCCAGCACCAATGACTCGGCGGTTTCGAGGTGGCTCTCCAGGGTAAAGCTGTCGCTGAGGCCATAGCGCAAGCTCCCCGAGGCGACCCCTGGGCCGTAACTGAAATCGCGCACTGCATAATCGCGACGCAGGCTACCGGCAGCTACCGAGAAGTCCGACAGGCCCTTTTGCAGCAGGCTGCTGGTGACATAGAACGGCAGCGTGGTCGACACCTGCCGGCCGAGGGCGTCGGTGGTTACCACCACCGCTTCACCTGCACCGTTGATGAACGGCACGTTGGTCAGGGTGTACGGGCCGGGCTGCAGCTCGGTGGTGCTGGACTTGTAGCCGTTGATGAACAGGTCCAGCGAAGTCGGTACCGCCGCCTCTCCGGCGAATGCGGGCAGCGGGTAGGTCACCAGGTCCGGACGGGCCGCGAAATCGCGCGACAGTTGCAGGCCGCCGACCCGCACCGCGCTGGTCCAGGGCAAGGCACCGGTGACGAAATCACCGGCTTCGTAGCTGAGCAGCCGTTGTTCATCAGTGAAGCGCCAGGTGCTGTCGTAACGCAGGAAGCCCTGGCGCGACTGGTCGGCCTGGGCGCCATTGAACGACTGGCGCCACTGGCCGGTACTGGAGAACGTCCCCCAGCTGTCGAACAGGCGCAGTTCGTTCCAGGCTGCCAGGTAGGTGCCACCCTCATCGGTGTCATTCAGGTACAGGTCGTAGTTGAACAAGGCGCCGAAACTGCTGCGCGCATCGCTGGCCGGGTACAGGTTGCGATCGCCCACCTGTTGGTCCGGCAGCCAGGCCGGCGGCACCTGCAGTAGCAGGCGCTGGTTCTGGCTGTCGTAGTCGGCGTGCAGGCCTGGCACGGCATCCAGTGCCACCTCGCCCTGGGGATCGTTCGGCAGGCTGATGCCGGCCGCGCGCAGCACATCACTGCCCAGAAACAGTTGCCCGGCCCGTTGCTGCACGGGCACCAGTTCAGCCCTGGGCATCTGGTTCACCAGCAGGTCGAGGTACAGCGTGGCGTCGGCGATGGCGGACATCTCCGTGGGCGGTGGCGGCAGGTCGTCGGCCAGCGCCAGGCAGGGGCCGAACAGGGCCAGCCCCAGGCACCAGCGGCGCGGCGTCGCCGACAGCCATTTCACACACGGTTTCCGACCATTGCCGGGTCCTCCCTGGCCCCTGCCCTTCATTCAGCCGCAGGCTCATTGACCTTGGCGGATGGCATCCGCCACGTTCTGGCCATTGACCCGCCCTTTCAGCACACTGCCAGCGCTCGGCGCCAGCGGCGCCGGCCAACGCATGCTGGCACCGGGCAATACATAGCCCAGCAGGCCTTCGGCCAGCGGTTTGCTCTGGCTGCCTTGCTGCACCACCACATCGGTCAGGCGCGCATGCACCGGGCCGGTGTTGCGCAGCTCGACGTAGGGTTTGCCCTGCACGGTCACTGCGTGCCAGCTCAGTTGCGGCTTGCCCACTCCTTCGGCATTACGTTTGCCTTCAGGGTCGGCCTTGCCCCACAACCCTTCGCCGTAGACGAACAGCGGCACCGAATAGCGCATCTGCAGGCGGATCGCGGCCGTAGCGCCCTGGCTGGCGTTGTCTGCCGGGACTGCTGGGGGGATTTCGTCGATGATGATGCGATAGGCCTGCTCTTGGCCGGCGGGCGAACTGCCGGTGCGGGTCAGGCGGATCAACTGCTTTTGCCCCGGGGCGATATTGGCCACGGGCGGGCTGCCAATGATGTCGCGCTGTGCCTGAAACTGCTCTTGGTAATCACCCTGGCGCCAAGCGAACACCCGCACCTGCAGGTTCGCCGGCGCAGAGCCGCGGTTTTCCAGCCACAGTGCGCCGGCCTTCTGGTCAGCCTCCAGCACCGGGTCAATCGGCCAGATCAGCACCGAGGTGGCTGCCCCCGCCGGCAGGCTTGCCAGCAGCGATAACCCGATCAAACCACGCGCCCACTTCGCGCCTGCCCACATGCCACTCTCCTTAGACTGCTGTCATGGGTGCTGGCCGTTTCACCAGGTCACCGTCACTTGCACTACATCGGTGTAGGTCCCTGCCGGCAGCGTGCCGGTCAACTGGGTTCTGCCGTACACCGGCAATTTGATTGACGTGGGGTCGGTGTAACTGACCGCCACGCTCTGGCCAATGCCGAAGGCTTGGCTGTACGCCGCGTCGCGGTACAACTGGTAGGCCAACACCTGCGTGCCGCCCGTACGCTTGAGGTTGCGTGTGCCACTGGCGTTGTTCTGGCCGCCATCCAGGCTCATGTTCAGGGTTACCCCGGGTGTGCACTGAAACGTCACACTGGCGCCCCCCAGTAAGGTGCTCAGGGTGCCGCTGGCCAGCGCCGACTGGGTGCCGAAGTCGAGCGTGCCGTAGTTGCTCACGCCACCGACGACCAGGCAACCGGCGACAATCTGCGCATTCACCTGGAACGTGCTGGTGGGCACCGCCCCCAGGGGCGTGGCCAGCAGCACACCGATACCCGTGATGCCACTTGCCAGCCAACCGCGCATGGCTCAGAAGGTCAGCTCGACGGCCACCGTGTCGGTGTACACCCCCGCTGGCAGGCCCGCCTTGCCGCGCGCCTGGCCATACAGGTTGACGGTCTGGGCCACGCCGGTACTGGTCGGTAAGGTGATGGTGGCGTCAATGACCAGAACCTGGGTGCGCCCTGTATCGGTGTAGAAGTCGTAGGGCACGAAGTTGCCGGCGCCATCGGCGAGTGCACGCGTGCCGCCGCTGGACTGGCCATCGTGGCTACCGGCCCGCACGCGGATCGCCGGGATGCTGCCCGCCGAACACAGGATGCTCAGGGCGCTACCCGTGCCGCCAAGCACCTGGGCATTGGCAGTACCGAACAGGGCATCCTGGGTGCCGAAGTTGAGGGTACCGAAGTTCAACCCTGAGCTCGCGGAACTGCCATTGACCTGGCAGGCCGCGATCAGTGTCAGCGTCGAGGTGATGTTACCGGTCACCGTGGCGGCCTGGGCCTGGGAAGCCAAGGCCAAACCGAGGCCGGCGAGGATGCAGTGGGTGAGGTTCGTGCGCATCGAAGTCTCCTTGCGTGGTTACCAGTCCAGGGTCACTCTCAGGGTGTCGCGGTACAGCCCGGCAGGCAGCGCGCGCGGTTGCGCCACTACCACGCCGTAGATCGGAATCGGTATCTGCTGGGTGCTGCTGATGGTGAAGGCGCGGGCCTGGCCGATGCCGTAGCGGCTGTTGCCACCCGGGTCCACCGCCAGTTGATATGGGATCAGTTCACGGCCGTTGCTCAGGCGCCGTACGCCGTCATTGCCATTCAGGCCGCCGTTGATCCGCACGTTGAAGGCCCTGACCTCGGGCGTGCAACTGATCTGCAAGCTGCCCTCGCCGGCCACTTCGTCGACCCGGCTGCGCAGTGGCTGGTCCCAATTCGGGCCACGTTCACCGAAGTCCATCAGGCCAGGGTTGCCCAGGGTTGCAGGCTGGTCGGTGCCGCTGCTGATCTGGCAGGCCGCACTGATCACCAGCCGCGCCTGGATGAACCCGGTGGTGGTGCCATGGGCCGCACCACCGGGCAACAGCAGCGGGCCGAGGGTAAGCAGCAGGATCGAGGTGCGGTTCATGGCGTCGCGTCCTTGTGCATGGTGGCGTCCTTACCAGGTGACCGTGATCTTGAGCAGGTCGCCATACAGGCCTGCCTGTGGTACCCAGGCCAGTTTGTCGATGCGGGCATAGAGTGGCAGTTCGATCGAACCGCTGCTCGGCACCCGCGCCGAGTGCGCGACATCGACCGCCAGCGGCTCGCGCCAGGCGGGGTCGCGGTACAAGCGATAAGGAATAGGCCGGGCCTTGCCGTCGTCGTTGGCCAGAAAGCGCAGTTCACCTGCGCCACCGTGCTGGCCGCCATCGACCCGCACCTGATAGGGCGTGTCGGGGTTGCATTCCAGGCGTGGCGGCCGCTGGCTGTGCAGTACACCGCTCAAGGGCGCGCCTGGGCCATCTAGCCGCGCGGCACTGCCCAGGTCAATCAGGCCCAGCGCTTGTGCCCCGGCATCTCGCGTCTGGTTGACCAGCATGCAACCCCGCTGCACCAGGACCCGCACTTCAACGAGAAAGTCCGTCGCTACGGCACTGCCGCTCAACAACAGGCCAAACAACGCGGCCAAAAAGCGTTCCGTCACTTTATAATCCTTATCGCTGTGTGCTGACGCTTTGCATTGAAGCTGTGTACCCATTGGAGCGTAGCAGCGGGGTGGAATAGCAGTGATGGCTTCAAGCCATTTTTTTGTATTAGCGATAAAGCGATAGCGGGCGTTCGCGGCCACCGCGAAAAAATCTTCGATGCCACCGAACCCCTCGTCGCACAGTGCCTCCAATGGCCATGAGCCGGCAAATCAGCCGACATTCTGGTACGGTGCATGTCAACCATCGTCCTGCACCAGACACGTGACCGCTGCATGGGCGGGCATGACAGGAGCGTTTTCATTGATAACTGCAGACAACCCCCTCGCCGAGGCCGTAGAGCGCTGTGCCCAGGAGCCGATCCAGGTGCCGGGCAGCATCCAGCCCCACGGGTTTCTGCTGGTGCTGGACGAGACCGACCTGCACATCCTCCAGGCCAGCGAAAACGCCGAGCACTGGCTAGGCTTGCCCGCCAGGGAGCTGTTGGGCTGCCCTTTGGCCGAGCTGGTCGGTGACGGCTTCGATATGCGCGCGCACCTTGCACGCCTGCCCGACGACGAGGCCTTTCCGTTCCATATCGGCGACGTGTGCCTGCGCCCAGGTGCGCCCTGGCGCGACAAGCTGCGCGTGCTGGCCCACCGTCACGACCAGGTGCTGATCGTCGAGTTCGAGCCTGTGCGCTTGCCGGCCGACCTGGCTGAGCAAGGTGATTACTACCCACTGGTGCGCAGCTTCGTCGGCAACCTGCACCTGGCCGCCAGCCTTGAAGACCTGCTGCAGCAGTCGGTGGAACAGCTCAAGCGCATCACCGGGTTCGGCCGGGTCAAGGCGTACCGGTTCGACAGCGAAGGCAATGGCCAGGTGCTGGCCGAGGTGGCCGACCCCGGCTACCCCAGCTATCTGGGCCTGTGCTTCCCCGCCTCGGACATCCCGCGCCAGGCACGCGAACTGTATCGGGTCAACCGCATCCGCGTGATCGAAGACGCCAACTACCAGCCCTCCAAGCTGGTACCCGCCGCCAACCCCCGCACCGGCAAGGCGCTGGACATGAGTTTCGCCGCGCTGCGCAGCGTGTCGCCGGTGCACCTGCAGTACATGCGCAACATGGGCACGCTGGCCTCGATGTCGCTGTCGATCGTGGTCGACGGGCAACTGTGGGGGCTGGTGTCCTGCCACCATGACCAGCCACGCCCGGTGGACCTGCGTACCCGTACCGCCTGTGAGCTGCTGGCCAGCGTGTTGTCGCTGCAGATCGAGTCGCGTGAATCCCACGCCAGCACGCGTACCCTGCTCGACCTGCGCCAGCACATCGTGCGGATGATCTCGTCAATGGCCGATCACGACAGCGTCAGTGAGGGCCTGCGCAACCTGCCCGATGTGCTGCTGGAGTTCGCCGGAGCCAGCGGCGCCGCAGTGATCTCCGCCGACCGTTGTGACCTGATCGGCAAGACGCCACCGCAGGCGCAAGTCACGGCGCTGGTGCACTGGTTGGCCCAGCGCGGTGAGGGCACGGTCTTTCACAGCGACAACGTACGCCGCGACATCGACGAGCTGCCTGAACTGGCAGACCATGTCGGCGGTGTGCTGGCAGTTGCCATCTCTCAAATCCACTCGCACTACCTGCTGTGGTTCCGCCCCGAGCAGGTGCGCACGGTCAACTGGGCCGGGCAGCCAAGCAAACAGGTCGGGCCGCAAGGCCAGCTCGACCCGCGGCACAGCTTTGAACGCTGGCAGGAAGAGGTACGCGGCTTTTGCCAAGCCTGGGACCCGTTGATCGTCGAAGGCGTGGTGGAGCTGCGCACTGCCGTGCTGGGCATCGTCCTGCGCAAGGCCGAAGAGCTGGCACAACTGGCCGGCGAACTGCGCCGCTCGAACAAAGAACTCGAAGCCTTTTCCTATAGCGTGTCCCACGACCTGCGTGCGCCCTTGCGGCACATTGCTGGGTACACCGAGTTGCTCGGCGAAATCGAAGGCCAAGGCCTGAGCGAGCGCGGCCGGCGTTTCTTGCAGCACATAGGCGAAGCCGCGCAGTTCGCTGGCAGCCTGGTAGACAACCTGCTGAATTTCTCGCAAATGGGCCGCTCGGCCCTGCGCCTGTCGGATGTCGACCTCAATGCCCTGGTCGACGCCATACGCGCCGAGCTGGCACCGGACTACCAGGGCCGCGAAATTGTCTGGGACATCGCCCCCCTGCCCAAGGTGATCGCTGACCCAGCGTTCATCAACCTGGCGCTGCAAAACCTGATTGGCAACGCCATCAAATACACCCGCGGTCGCGACCCTGCGCGCATCGAGATCCGCGCCCAGGAGCACCCAGACGAGGTCGAGGTGTGCATCCGCGATAACGGCGTAGGCTTCGACATGGCCTACGCCAACAAGCTGTTCGGCGTGTTCCAGCGCCTGCACCGCATGGAAGACTTCGAAGGCACCGGGATAGGCCTGGCAAGCGTACGCCGCATCATTGAGCGCCATGACGGCCGTGTCTGGGCCGAAGGCCAGATCGACCAGGGCGCCAGTTTCCATTTCACCCTCCCGCGCCCCGCCGCGACTACATGAGGCCCCTGTACCATCATGCTCAAACCTATCCTGCTGGTAGAAGACAACCCCCGGGACCTGGAGCTGACGCTGCTGGCGCTGGAGCGCAGCCAGTTGGCCAACGAAGTCATCGTGCTGCGTGACGGCGCCGATGCGCTCGACTACCTGTTGCGCCGCAATGCCTATGCCGAACGCGACGGTGGCAACCCCGCCGTGCTGCTGCTGGACCTGAAACTGCCCAAAGTCGATGGCCTGGAAGTGCTCAAGGAAGTTCGCACCACCCCTGACCTGCGCAGCATCCCGACCGTGATGCTGACCTCGTCGCGGGAGGAGCCCGACCTGTTGCGCGCCTACGAACTGGGGGTCAATGCCTATGTGGTCAAGCCCGTGGAATTCAAGGAATTCGTCGCCGCCATCTCCGACCTCGGGGTGTTCTGGGCCGTGCTCAACGAACCGCCACCCGGCTCGCTGCGCCTAAACCGCCGCGGCAGCAACTGAGGCCACCGCGAAGATGCTGCCAACGCCGCTGAAACTCTTGATGGTCGAAGACAGCTCGATGGACGCCGAGCTGACCCTGCTGCGCCTGGAGCGCAGCGGGCTGCACGTTCAGTCGCAGTTGGTGTTCGATCATGTCGGCGTCGAACACGCCCTGCGTGAGAGCCACTACGACCTGATCCTTTGCGACTGTGTGCTGCCCGGCTCGTCCGGTACCGACGTGCTGGCCATCGCCCAGCGCCTGGCGCCAGACACCCCGTTCATCTTCCTCTCCGGCATCTACGGTGAAGAGCACGCGGTGGAGATGATCCGCCTGGGTGCCACCGACTATGTACTGAAAAAAAACCTGCCGCTGCTGCCAAAGGCCGTGCGCCGGGCGTTGACCGAAGTGCAGGAACGCCAGCGTCGGCGCCGCGCCGAAGAAGCGCTGGCGGATGTCGAGGCGCGCGCCCGCATCGCCATCGACGCCGCCGGCATGGGCACCTGGGACCTGCGCCCACAGGAAGGCCTGTTGCTGTGGGACGACCGCTGCAAGACCTTGTTCGGGCTGCCAACCAGCACCGAAATGACCCTGGACGTGTTCTTCGCCGGCATCTACCCCGAAGACCTGGCCATGGTCCGCGACGCCGTGCAGCATGCCATGCGCCCCGAGAGCGGCGGCCACTACCGGGTCGAGTTCCGCATCGCGCAACCCCACGGCCTGGAACCCCGCTGGCTGCTCAGCAGCGGCCAGAGCCAGTTCGTCGATGACCAGTGCGTGCGCTTTTCTGGCGTGCTGCAGGACATTCACACCCAACGCCAGGCTACCCTCGCCCTCAAGCAACTGAACGAGATGCTTGGCGAACGGGTCGAGCGCCGTACCCGTGAACGCGACCGCGCCTGGGAGCTGTCGCAAGACTTGTTGGCGGTGCTGAACAAAGACCTCACACCGGTCGCCCTCAACCCGGCCTGGGAAGCCAGCCTGGGCCTTTCGCGCGAGCGCCTGAGCCAGACGTCACTGTTGCACCTGCTGCCCGAGCCCGATCAGGAGCTTTTCCTCACGGAGCTGGCCGCCCTCGCCCACGGCCGCACCAGCGCGCGCTTTGTCGGCCGCATCCTGCATGCCGGCGGCCAGCAGCGCTGGCTATCTTGGGTGGTGGTACCCGAAGACACCCTGCTGTACGTGGTGGCCCGCGACATCACCAGCGAGCGCGAGTCCGCCCTGGGGCTGGCCGAGGCCAACACCCGCCTGCGTGAACAAATCACTGAACGCGAGCGTATCGAGGCTGCGCTGCAACAGATGCAGCGCCTGGAAGCGGTCGGCCAGTTGACCGCGGGTGTGGCACACGACTTCAACAACCTGCTGACGGTGATCCTCACCGGTGCCAGCTTCCTTGAACGGGACCTCAACAAGGCCGACCTGGACAAAGCGCGCACCCGCCTCACACACATCCGTGAAGCAGGCGAACGCGGTGCCAAGCTGACCTCGCAGTTGCTGGCCTTCTCCCGGCGCCAGCGCCTGGAGCCCGTGCCGCTGAACCTGAACCGGACACTGGCCGGCCTTGAAGAACTGCTGCGCCGCACCCTGGGCGGTAACGTGTCGGTGCGCCTGGACCTGGACCCGCACCTGTGGCAGGCACTGACCGACCCGACCCAGACCGAGATGATCATCCTCAACCTGGCGATCAATGCCCGCGACGCCATGCCCGACGGCGGCCAACTGACCCTCTACACCCGCAACACCCACATCGAGGCCCGCCCCCAGCGCCCGGAAGACCCGGACCCTGGCGAGTACGTGATGCTAAGCATCCGCGATACCGGCTGCGGCATGAGCGAAGACGTGCTGGCCAAAGTGTTCGAGCCGTTTTTCACCACCAAGGACATCGGCAAGGGTTCGGGGCTTGGCCTGGCCCAGGTGTTTGGCTTCGCCAAGCAGTCGGGCGGCGGCGTGCGCATCGACACCGTGCCCGGGCGCGGCACCCAGGTGGCGGTGTACCTGCCGGCGGTCAAGGGTGAAGCGCAGAGCGAGCCCGTGGTGCCAGAGGTTTCCCAGCCGATCGGTGACAGTGGCCAAAACCACACCGTCTTGCTGGTGGATGACGACCACCTGGTACGCGACATGCTCGGCGATGTGCTGCGCCAGTACGGCTATCAGGTGCGCCAGGCACACAGCGGCGAACAGGCACTGGCATTGCTCGACGACGGCATCGACCTGCTGCTGACCGATTTCGCCATGCCCGAATTCAATGGCGCGCAGTTGGCCCTGGCAGCGCGCGAGCGACACCCACGTTTACCGGTGGTGTTTCTGACGGGGTATGCGGAACTGGAAGGGTTGGAACTGCCCGGTAGCCTGGTGATTCAAAAACCGGTGCAGGCCGATGAACTGGCGCGGGTGCTGAGTGAATTGCTGCGGGCCTCGGCGTAGCTTTACAGCACCTGTTGTATGCACGCCAACTGTACCTGCCGTATCTACGCTACCTGTAGGAGCAGCCTTGTGCTGCGAAGAGGCCGGCAGCCGCAGCGGACATTCCCTGACGGTCACTGGCCTCTTCGCAGCACAAGGCTGCTCCTACAGTTGGCGGGCATGGCAGTACTTAAGAACAGAAACGACAAAACCCAGCGCTTATCTGGCTAAGCACCGGGAAGAAATATTGAGTTGAATCAGAAAATGGCAGGGGCGGCTGGATTCGAACCAACGCATGGCAGGATCAAAACCTGCTGCCTTACCGCTTGGCGACGCCCCTGTATCGAGATGCAGCAAACGCTGCTCTGACAATTCCAACTGAGTGACAACTGGGTTGTTGTCTTGGAATGCGCGGCACTTTAACAACATTCTTTCGGCCTGTGAACCCCCTGATGTAAAAAAAATGCTTTAAAACAGCAAGTTAGTCCCTTCCCTCTGCCAATACCCCATCCTGGCAACCATCCGTCGCTTTCCGCCTGCATGGCTTCAACACAATCGCATTTCGCCTTTCCAATCAGATAGGCGCATTCATTGACCAAGGAGGTATCCATGCCTGTCTCACACGACCTTTACCAAGACCTGCACTACCCGCGGGAAATCGTCCAGCAACGTCGCCAGCAAGACAAAGCCCTCGACCGCCTGCTGGACGAGTACATGGACATCGACAACCAGGTGCTGGCCGCCGAATCGATCTCGGCCGGCAACTTCGTCGACGAAGACCTGCGCCACCTCAAGGAGCGCCGGTTGACGGTGAAGTACATGATCGAGCGCCAGCTGGAGCGCAAAGCCTAAGCGGGCGCTCGACCTATCTCGTCAGGCGATCATTGCCCACTGCTTTCTCTATTGGTCAAAATGGCGACCGTCGCGCAAGCTGCGCCCTGCACCGCCATCGACCAAGGAGCTATCGATTTGCCTGCCTGGATCCCTACCCCGTTGCGTCAGCTCGGCCAGCGCCTGCGCGCCAACACTGCCCCTGAAAGCGAACTGCTGGCCTGGTTCGAAGACAAGGCGTGCAGCCGTGGCTACCAGCTCAGTGACGGCCAACGCCGGGTCATCCACAGCATGGCCGAACAACTGGCGCAGCTGGAACACGGGCAACCGTGCAGCCTGTACCTGCACGGCTCGGTCGGCCGCGGCAAAAGCTGGCTGCTCGACGGTTTTTTCCAGGCTGTGCCGGTAGAGGCCAAACGACGCCTGCACTTCCATGATTTTTTTGCCCGCCTGCACCAGGGCATGCACCGCCACCGCGCGCTGGACGATGCACTGGGCGCTACCTTGGACGAGCTGATTGGCCAGTGCCGGGTGTTGTGCTTCGACGAGTTCCATGTGCATGACATCGGCGATGCCATGCTGCTCACTCGGCTGTTCACCGCGCTGTTCGAGCGTGGGGTTTTCCTGTTGGTAACGTCGAACTACGCACCTGAAGGCCTGCTGCCCAATCCGCTGTACCACGAACGCTTCCTGCCGGTGATCCGCCTGATCAACGGGCGCATGCGGGTGCTGGAAGTCGGTGGCGACACCGACTTTCGCAGCCTGCCGGCCAACCGCGAGCATCAGCGTTTTACCCAGGGGCACTATGTGTGGCCGGGCACTGCCGAGCAACGCCAGGCGGTGCAAGTACCGGACGCGCAGCCGGCCACATTGGACATCAATAAACGCAGCCTGCGCGTGCTGGCCAGTAATGACGGGCAGGTGATGTTCGCCTTCGACGACCTGTGCGAACAGCCTACCGCGGTGATCGATTACCTGGCACTGGCGGCGCAGTACGATGCGTGGGTCATCGATGGGCTGGACGACCTCTCGGAATGTTCGCTGGCAGCACAGCAGCGGTTCGTCAACCTGGTGGATGTGCTGTATGACCAGGACAAGCAGGTGACAGTGATCGGGCGGCGGCCGCTGGACGAAAGCCTGGGCGGAGCGATTGCCGACCTGATGCGCACCCGCAGCCGCTTGGGGCAGTTGCATCAGGTGGGGCCTGAGTACTTTGTTGGCTGAACTGGCGCATTCGCGGGGCAAGCCCGCTCCCGCCGGCATGTCACCGAACCTGAAAGCCGGGGGCTTCCTGTGGGAGCGGGCTTGCCCCGCGAATGGGCCATCAATACCACCGAATCAACCCGCCCGTGGCAGGTCCGCCAACACCGCCTCGATCTCCCCTAGCACCGCCGGATCATCCAAGGTCGACGGCGGCACATAGTCCTGCCCATCGGCAATCTTGCGCAGCACCGCCCGCAAAATTTTCCCCGACCGGGTCTTGGGCAGCCGCTTGACCAATCGCACCCGGTTGAAACACGCCAGCGCACCGATTTCTTCGCGCACACTGCCGACCAGGTCCACCAGCAACTGCGACTCGGCAATGCCCTCGCCATCTTTCAGCACCACCAGCGCCAGCGGCACCTGACCCTTGATATCGTCATGCACGCCGATCACCGCGCACTCGGCCACGGCCGGGTGACGCGCCACCAGGTCCTCCATTTCACCGGTGGACAGGCGATGCCCAGAGACGTTGATCACGTCGTCCGTGCGCCCCATGATGTAGACGAAGCCATCATCGTCCAGGTAGCCGCCATCGCCCGTGTGGTAGTAGCCCGGGTAAGTGCGCAGGTACGCTTGCAGGTAGCGCTCGTGATCGCCCCACAGGGTCTGGCTGCAGCCGGGCGGCAACGGCAGCGCGATCACGATCGACCCCTGGTGGTTCGGTCCCAACACATGGCCGTCATCGTCCAGGACACGCACGTGGTAACCCGGCACTGCGCGGTTGCTCGACCCTGCGCGCGCCGCGCTGCCCTCCAGCCCAACGCAGGGCGCGGTGACCGGCCAGCCGGTCTCGGTTTGCCACCAATGGTCGTGCACAGGTTTGCCAGTGACCCGCTCCAGCCATTCGTGGGTGCTTGAATCGAGTTTTTCCCCGGCCAGGAACAACTGGCGCAGCGAGCTCAGGTCGTGCCCTTTGATCCGCTCACCGTCCGGGTCTTCCTTGCGGATGGCGCGCATGGCGGTCGGCGCACAGAACAACGCGTTGACCTTGTATTGCTCGACCACGCGCCAGTAGGCGGAGGCGTCCGGGGTGCGAATCGGCTTGCCTTCGTAGAACACCGTGGTGCAGCCGCTCATCAACGGCCCGTAGACGATCAGCGAATGGCCCACCACCCAACCCACGTCAGAAATACCCCACCACACATCGCCCGCCTGCATGCCGTAGATGTGGCGCATGGCATAGCACAGCGCAACCGCGTTGCCGCCGTTTTCACGCACGATGCCCTTGGGCTTTCCGGTGGTGCCGGAGGTGTACATGATGTACAGCGGGTCACCGGCGTCCAGCTCGACAGGGGCCACCGGCTCGGCCGTTGCCAACGCCTGCTGCCAGTCCAGGTCGCGGCCCGGCTGCAATTGGGCGGTGGCCTGGGGGCGTTGCAGGACCAGCACGTTGCGCGGCTGGTGACGGGCCAACTGCAGGGCACGATCGACCAGCGGCTTGTATTCGATTACCCGGTCGAACTCCAGGCCACAGGACGCCGTCAGCAGCAACGTGGGGCGGGCATCATCGATGCGCAAGGCCAGCTCGTTGGCGGCAAAACCGCCGAACACCACCGAATGCACCGCGCCTATCCGCGCGCACGCCAGCATGGCCATAGCCGCCTGCGGCACCATGGGCATGTAGATGATCACCCCATCGCCCTTGCCGACCCCCAACTGGCGCAGCAAACCGGCCAGGCGTGCCACCTCGTCGCGTAGCTGGTGGTAGGTGTACGTCTGCTGAGTACCGGTCACCGGCGAGTCGTAGATCAGCGCCAACTGCTCGCCACGGCCTTGTTCGATCTGATGGTCGAGTGCCAGGTGGCAGCTGTTCAGGCGGCCGTCAGCAAACCAGCGGTGGGTGCCGTCTGGGTTTTCCTGCAGGGTCAGGGAAGGCGTGCGGTGCCAGGCCAGGTGCGCGGCTTGCTCGGCCCAGAAAGCGGCAGGGTCGGCGATGGAGTGGGCGTAGCTGTGCTGATAGCTCATGTCGAAGGGAACCCGGTACTTGTTGTTATTGAAGGGCGAAACTTGAGTATGGACCGCCACGCCGGGCGCGCCATGGGACTAAAGTCACAACCGACCTGCAAATTTGCAGACAACACGAATACGCCCCATAACGGTGCAAAGCCTCTAGAATAGGCCGCCCCTTTTAGCCACCGAGCAGCCCATGGACATCGATCAGGCCCGTACCTTTCTGGAAATCGTGCGCTGCGGCAGCCTGGTCGCCGCCGCCGAACGCCTGTTCGTGTCACAAACGGCGATCACGGCGCGGGTCCAGCGCCTTGAGCAGCAACTGGGATGCCAGTTGTTCGTGCGCAGCCGCAACGGCGCCAGCCTGACCAGCGATGGTGAGGCCTTCGTCAGCTATGCCAACCAGCTGGTGCAGACCTGGGAAGCGGCGCGCCGCGACCTGCCGCTGCCCGAAGGTTGCCAGCAAGTGCTGCATGTGGGCGGCGAAGTGAGCCTGGGCAACCCGATGATGCTCGATTGGGTCAGTGCGCTGCACCGCGAACTGCCCAGCCATGCCATCCGCAGCGAAGTGAGCGACGGCGAATCGCTGCTGCGCAAGGTCGAAATGGGCCTACTGGACGCCGCGCTGGTCTATCAGCCGACTTACGGGCCAGGTCTGCAAGTCGAGCAATTGATGGAAGAGAAGCTGATCCGCGTGCGCCGGGTCGATCAGCCTGACCCGTACATCTATATCGACTGGGGCGAGGCGTTCCGCCGCCAGCACGACGCCGCCCTGCCCGACTGCGCGCGCCCGGCACTGAGTTTCAACCTCGGGCCGCTGGCCCTGCAGTTCATCCTCGACCAGGGCGGTAGTGGCTACTTCCGTACCCGCGTGGTGCAGGCTTACCTGGACAGCGGCGTGTTCGAGCGCGTGCCACAGGCGCCAGAGTTCACCTACCCGACGTTTCTGGTGTACCCGCGCAAGCGCGACAGCGAAGCGCTGCAACAGGCCTTCGCGATACTCCGCCAGCTGGTGGCTGCCGGCGCCAGCGATTGGTCACAGCGCTGGGACCCGGTTATCTGAGGCACTGCCGGCGGCGCTCAGCAATTGCCGCTTGAGGCCGGCGATCAGGTCGGTCTGGGTGACTACCCCGACCAGCTGGCCATTGTCGAGCACCGGCAGGCAGTGCAGCCCTTGCTCGCACAGCAAAGGCAGCAGGCGTTCCAGCGGGTGCTGGCTGCTGACGCTGAGCACCCGCCGGCTCATCACCTGCTCCATGCGCACTGCCTTGCGCCCGAACAGGCCACGCCAGCGGAACCGCCCGCGCTGCATGGCCGGCCCTACCAGGTCACTTAAGCTGACGATGCCGACCAGCTTGCCGTGCTGCAGCACCGGCAGGGTTTTCAGGTGGTGGCTGGCCAGCAGCTTCCACGCCTGCTCCAGGGTGGTGTCCGGTGACGCGAACTGCACATCGCGCGACATCACGGAGGCTGCTGTGATACCGCCCAGGCTGCGCTGCAAGGCATGCTGTTCGGTGGCGAGGATGATGCGCTCCAGTTCGTCCCGGGTGACATCGACGAACTCGCCCAGCTCTTCAAGGGCCTGGTCCAGGTCGGCGCCGCTGACCCCAACACGCTCGCTGGGCAGTGGGTCGTGGGTGTGATGCAGCTCTTTGCGTGGGGCCGTGCCTTTGGGGTAACGCACGCCAGTCAGGCGGTTGTAGACCACCGCCACTGCCACCAAAATCAGCGCATTGAGCAGCACCGGCTCCAGCAGGTGATCCCCCAAGCCGGCCAGGCCGGGGTCGGCCAGCACCGCACTGACCGCCACACCGCCGCCCGGCGGGTGCAGGCAGCGCAACAGGCACATCACCAGTACCGAGAGCGCCAGGGCAGCAGCAGCCACCCAAAGCTCAGGCCCGAAACCCTGGCGCATGGCCAGGCCGACGGCGCCCGCCAGGGCGTAACTGCCCAGCACGGGCCAGGGCTGGGCCAAAGGCCCGGAATGCACGGCAAATACCAACACTGCCGAGGCGGCCAAAGGGCCCAGAAGGTGCAAAGCGATGCCAGGGCCATAGGCCATGCTTGTCAGCCAGCCGGCCAGGAACAGGCCAAGCAAGGCGCCGATACCAGCGCGCAGCCATTCTTTGGGGGGGATATTCAGGGGTGCGGGCAACAGCCGCTGCAGACGACTTTCGGAACGCGAAGCAGGCATGTGAATAATCGAAATCGTAGTTTTTCTGGTTAAAAAGAAAGCCCAGCCAAGCTGGCCTGGGCCCTGTATTGCCAGAGCAATAGCGCAAGGGGCTCCGTCCGTGGAGAGATGGAAACTGGGAAGTTTCGTGCGGGGATTGTGCCGGGTGGGATTGGCAAGGGCCAATTCAAAAAAATGCGCCTGTACTGCAATTTTTTTGCAGTGGTGATCTGCTCACAGGCCCGCGAAGCGGCCCCGGCATTATCTAGCCCTACGCGGCAAGTCGATGCTCACCCGCAATCCGCCGAGAGGGCTATCCTGCAACGCCAACTGCCCGCCCCAGGCCTCGACGATATCGCGCACGATACCCAGCCCCAGGCCATGCCCATCGACCTGCTCATCCAGGCGCGAGCCCCGCTCCAGCACCTGCAGGCGCTGGCTTTCAGGAATGCCGGGGCCATCATCATCGACCCAAAGCTGATAACCCGCATCGCTCGGCGCAATCCCCAGGCGCACTTCGCAGTCTGCCCATTTGCAAGCGTTGTCCAGCAGGTTGCCCAACAACTCCAGAACGTCCTCGCGGTCCCACGGCAACAGCAGACCCGGCGGTACGTCCCGCTCAAGCAACAGGCCTTCGCCGTGGATCATGCCCAAGGTGCCCAACAGCCCCGGCAATTCGGCATCGCAGTCGAACTGGGCACCGGGCAAGGCGTCACCCGCCAGGCGAGCGCGGTTGAGTTCGCGTGCCAGGCGCTGCTGAATGTGCTCAAGCTGCGCGCGCATTTGCTCGCGCACGTCGGGCAGACCCTCCAAACGCGCGCTGGACGCCAGGCTCAGCAAGACCGCCAACGGCGTCTTCAGCGCATGGCCAAGGTTGCCCAGTGCATTGCGCGAGCGCCGCAAGCTGTCTTCGGTGTGGCTCAGCAAGTGGTTGATCTGCCCCACCAGCGGCGCCAGCTCGACAGGCACTTCGGCATCCAGTTGCGAGCGCTGCCCTTGTTGCAGCTGGGCGATCTGCTGGCGGGCACGCTCCAGCGGGCGCAATGAGCGCTTAACCGTGACGCGCTGGAGCACCAGCACCAGTATCAACGCCACCAGCCCCATGCCCAGGCCGATTTGCTGCATGCGCCGGAAGCCTTCACGCACCGGTGAGTAATCCTGCGCCACGCTGATCGAGATGTCCTGGCCTAGGCGGCGATAGTCAGCACGCAGCGCAAGCAATTGCTGCCCCTCTGGGCCCAGCTCGTGGCTATCGGAAAGCCCAGGAGCGGCGGGCTTGGGCATGTCCAGGTCCCACAGCGAACGCGAGCGCCAGGTGCCTTGGTCAAAATCAATGCGAAAGTAATACCCGGAAAACGGCCGCTGATAGGCCGCAGAAATGCGCCGCTCATCCAACTGTAAACCTGAAGGCCCCCGCACCAGGGCCACCAGCAGGTTCTCGCTTTCCTTGCGCAAGCCGTTTTCCAGGTAGCGCTGCAGGCCCGCCTCGAACAGCCACAGGGTGAGTTGCGCCAGCACCACACCCACCACCACCAGCACGGCCACCAAACCCAGGCTCAACCGCGCCTGAATCGACTTCACGCAACGCTCCCGGCGTAGATATAGCCTTGCCCGCGGCGCGTCTCGATCACACTGCGGCCCAACTTGCGGCGCAGGTGGTTGACGTGCACTTCAAGGACATTGGAATCGCGCTCCGTCTCGCCATCGTAAAGGTGCTCGGCCAGATGGCTCTTGGACAGGATCTGCTGCGGGTGCAGCATGAAATAACGCAGCAGCCGAAACTCGGCAGCGGTCAGCTGGATATCGACACCGTCACGGCTCACGCACTGCCGGCTTTCATCCAGGTGCAGGCCGGCGGCTTCCAAGGTGGGCTGGTTGGCCAGGCCACGGGCACGGCGCAGTAACGCCTGGATGCGCAACTGCAACTCTTCGGGGTGGAAGGGTTTGCTCAGGTAGTCGTCGGCACCGGCCTTGAGGCCTTCGATGCGCTCGGCCCAGGAGCCGCGCGCGGTCAGCACCAGCACTGGCGTGGCCAGGCCAGCGGCACGCCACTGGGCGAGCACGTCGAGCCCCGGCAAGCCTGGCAAGCCGAGGTCCAGGATAATCAGGTCGTAGGGTTCGCTCTGGCCCTGGTACACCGCATCGCGGCCATCGGCCAGCCAGTCCACGGCGTAGCCCTGGCGCTGCAGGCCGGCGATCAGTTCATCGGCCAGCGGGACATTATCCTCGACAAGCAACAGGCGCATTCAGTCGTCTTCCTCGTCTTTGAGCAGGGCACCGGTACTGGCGTCTAGCTTGATTTCGCGGACCACACCTTCGGCAGTCAGCAACTCGACTTCGTATTCGTAGCGATCGTCGTCTTCTTCCAGCTCGGCCTCCAACAAACGCGCCCCGGGGTGACGCCCCAGGGCGGTTTCCAGCAGCTGCTCGAGCGGCAGGATGACGCCCTTCTGGCGCAACGCCAGGGCCTCGTCCTGATCCAGGTCACGGGCAGCCGCCAGGGAGCAGACAGCCAGCAGCGAGAGCGCGAGGTATCGCGCTGGCCGCGGTAAGTGGATCATCAGTTGTCTCGTGCGTCCTTGAGTACTTCACCGGTCTTGGCATCCAGGTCTACGTCCCACTCGACGTTCTGTGCGTCGCGCAGCTCGACCTTGTAGATGTAGCGGCCGTATTCGTCTTCAAGTTCCGAGTCTTCGACCGTGGCGCCTGGGTGCTTGGCCATGGCGGTAGCTTTCAGCTCATCCAGCGACTTGATGGTCTTGGCGCTGACCAGTTTGACCACTTCGTCAGGCTGAACGTCCTTGGCGAAAACGGCATTGGCGCCCAGGGCAAGGGCGGCGGCGGTGAACAGGGCAGTCAAGGTTTTCATCGTGTCTTCTCTCCTGAGAGATGTTCAAGTTGTCTACGGGGTTAAGATTACCCAGCGGTCCTTAATTCAACCTGAAAACAGCTGGCGCCATGATAAACTGCGCGCATTCTTGATTCATACAGAGTTCTGACAGCGTGGAAATTTTCAAAGAGTTCACATTCGAATCGGCCCACCGCCTGCCGCACGTTCCTGCCGGGCACAAGTGTGGTCGCCTGCACGGTCACTCGTTCAAGGTCGGCCTGCACCTGACCGGCTCGCTTGACCCGCACACCGGATGGATTCGTGATTTTTCCGAGATCAAGGCGATCTTCAAGCCGATCTACGAACAGCTGGACCACAACTACCTGAATGACATTCCAGGCCTTGAAAACCCCACCAGCGAAGTGATCGCCAAGTGGATCTGGGAGCAGGTCAAGCCGTTGCTGCCAGAGCTGTCGAAGGTGCGCATTCACGAGACCTGCACCAGCGGGTGCGAATATACCGGCGACTGAGCCGAGAAGTTTTCCGGCCTCTTCGCGGGGCAAGCCCGCTCCCACACGTGCCCCGCAAATTCTGAATAGTGTGGGGCACTTGTGGGAGCGGGCTTGCCCCGCGAAGAGGCCAGTGAAATTTCAGCCCTGCCCATTCTCCAGGGCATCGCGCAAGAAGCTCGGGGCGATATAGCGCTGGTAATGCGCCTCGGACAGCAGAAAGAACTCGCGGTCGATGGCGTCGCGCAACTGCGGCAGTTCCCAGCCTCGAAACTCCGGCAGCAATACCATGCCGTAAGCCTCCAGATCACGGATCATCCGGGCCCCACGGGCGATCAACTGGTAGGCCCAGCAATATTCCGACTGTTGGTCCACAAAGCGGATGGAGCGCTGCTCCAGCTGCAGGCGCAGCAGGCTTTTGTCGAAGACTTCCAGCTTGGCCATCATCACCTGCACCAGCAACTGCTCCAGACGCAGCCACACGGCGCGCTTTTGCGCGTCGTCGTAGCCGTTCCAGTTGATCACTTCGTGGTGAAAACGCTTGCAGCCACGGCATACCGTGTCTCCGTACACCGTGGAGCACAGGCCGACGCAAGGGGTCTTGATGGACTTGTTGGACATGAAAAACAACGGCTTGGCGGTGGAACACGGGCCCATGTTAGCCCTTTGTCTAACCAGGGTCACTCGTTAAAGTCATCTTCGCCGCCTTACCTTCAGGCTTTTTTTGCCGTAGAATCATCCGGCCTTTTCAAGGCAACAATGTCCGTTGGAAGCTGTTTTCAAAGCGTCACGAGCACAGTTAATCCGGTAGAACGGCGTTGGCCCGGGCCATGCACCCTCGCATGCCCGTGCCAGCCCTCATCAGCTCCCCGTTCTGCAGGCGTAAAACTTTGAAAGCAGCTTCTGTAAGGATTCTCTGCGACCCTGGCTGGGCGGCCCAAGAAGCCGTCATTGCGCATGGGTGCAGGGAATGCTGGATGAGCGTCCCGGACTCCCTTTAGGGACCACTGATGAGGGTAATAACTGTGCTTGAAGCCTACCGCAAACACATCGAAGAGCGTGCCGCCCTGGGTATCGTGCCCCAGCCGCTGAACGCCGAACAAACTGCAGGCCTGGTCGAGCTGCTGAAAAACCCGCCGGCCGGCGAAGAAGCCTTCCTCGTAGACCTGATCACCAACCGCGTACCGCCAGGGGTCGACGAAGCTGCCTATGTCAAGGCTGCCTTCCTGTCCGCCGTGGCCAAGGGCGAAACCAAATCCCCGCTGATCGACCGCAAGCTCGCCACCGAGCTGCTGGGCACCATGCAGGGCGGCTACAACATCGAAACGCTGGTCGCGCTGCTGGATGACGCCGAACTGGGCGCCGTCGCGGCCGAAAAGCTCAAGCACACCCTGCTGATGTTCGATGCCTTCCACGACGTGGCCGAAAAAGCCAAGGCGGGCAACGTCCACGCCAAGGCCGTGCTCGAGTCCTGGGCTGCCGGCGAGTGGTTCACCTCGCGTCCGGCCATCGCCGACAAGTACACCCTGACCGTGTTCAAGGTGCCTGGCGAAACCAACACCGACGACCTGTCCCCTGCCCCGGACGCCTGGTCGCGCCCTGACATCCCGCTGCACGCCCTGGCCATGCTGAAAATGGCCCGTGACGGCATCGAGCCACAGCAGCCAGGTTCGGTCGGCCCTCTGGCCCAGATCGAAGCGGTCAAGGCCAAAGGCTTCCCAGTTGCCTACGTGGGTGACGTGGTCGGTACCGGTTCGTCGCGTAAATCCGCCACCAACTCGGTGCTGTGGTTCTTCGGTGACGACATTCCGTACGTGCCGAACAAGCGCGCCGGTGGCTTCTGCTTCGGCACCAAGATCGCCCCGATCTTCTACAACACCATGGAAGACGCCGGCGCCCTGCCAATCGAGTTCGACTGCACCAACCTGGCCATGGGCGACGTCATCGACGTCTACCCGTTCAAAGGTGAAGTGCGCCGTCACGGCAGCGACGAACTGGTCACCAACTTCGAGCTGAAAACCGAAGTGCTGCTGGACGAAGTCCGCGCAGGTGGTCGTATCCCGCTGATCGTTGGCCGTGGCCTGACCGATAAAGCCCGCGCCGAGCTGGGCCTGGGCCCTGTCGACCTGTTCAAGAAACCGGAGCAGCCTGCCGCTTCGACCAAGGGCTTCACCCTGGCGCAGAAGATGGTCGGCCGTGCGTGCGGCCTGCCAGAAGGCCAGGGCGTGCGCCCAGGTGCCTACTGCGAGCCGAAGATGACCACCGTCGGTTCCCAGGACACCACTGGCCCGATGACCCGCGACGAGCTGAAAGACCTGGCGTGCCTGGGCTTCTCCGCTGACCTGGTCATGCAGTCGTTCTGCCACACTGCGGCCTATCCGAAGCCGATCGACGTCACCACCCACCACACCCTGCCAGACTTCATCCGCACCCGTGGCGGCGTGTCGCTGCGCCCAGGCGACGGCATCATCCACAGCTGGCTGAACCGCATGCTGATGCCTGACACCGTCGGCACCGGTGGCGACTCGCACACCCGCTTCCCGATCGGCATCTCGTTCCCGGCCGGTTCCGGCCTGGTGGCCTTCGCTGCCGCCACCGGCGTCATGCCGCTGGACATGCCAGAGTCGATCCTGGTGCGTTTCAAGGGCAAGCTGCAACCTGGCATCACCCTGCGTGACCTGGTTCATGCCATCCCTTACTACGCCATCCAGAAGGGCCTGCTGACCGTCGAGAAGAAGGGCAAGAAAAACGCCTTCTCCGGCCGCATCCTGGAAATCGAAGGCCTGGACGAACTGACCGTCGAGCAAGCGTTCGAACTGTCCGACGCCTCGGCTGAACGTTCGGCTGCCGGTTGCACCATCAAGCTGCCAGAAAAGGCCATCGCCGAGTACCTGACTTCCAATATCACCCTGCTGCGCTGGATGATCGGCGAAGGCTACGGCGATGCCCGCACCCTGGAGCGTCGCGCCCAGGCCATGGAAGCCTGGCTGGCCAAGCCTGAGCTGCTGTCGGCCGACGCCGATGCCGAATACGCCGAAATCATCGAAATCGACCTGGCCGACGTCAAAGAGCCTGTGCTCTGCGCGCCGAACGACCCGGACGATGCCCGCCTGCTGTCTTCGGTACAGGGCGAGAAGATCGACGAAGTGTTCATCGGTTCGTGCATGACCAACATCGGCCACTTCCGCGCAGCCGGCAAGCTGCTGGAGAAGGTCAAGGGCGGCATTCCGACCCGTCTGTGGCTGGCTCCGCCAACCAAGATGGACGCTCACCAGCTGACCGAAGAAGGCTACTACGGCATCTACGGCAAGGCCGGTGCGCGCATGGAAATGCCAGGCTGCTCGCTGTGCATGGGTAACCAGGCACGTGTGCAGACCGGTTCGACCGTGGTTTCCACCTCGACCCGTAACTTCCCGAACCGTCTGGGCGACGCCACCAACGTGTACCTGGCATCGGCCGAGCTGGCTGCTGTCGCTTCGATCATCGGCAAACTGCCGACTGTCGAAGAGTACATGCAGTACGCGCAGGACATCGACAGCATGGCTGCCGACGTCTACCGCTACCTGAGCTTCGACCAGATCGCCGAGTTCCGCGAGGCTGCGGCCAACGCCAAGATCCCGGTTGTTCAAGCGTAAGTAGCAGTACGCTGTAAGAAAAAACCCCAGCAGAAGTGCTGGGGTTTTTTTATTGCCCTCTCGGGCCTCTTCGCGGGGCAAGCCCGCGCCCACGGGTTTGGACTGTCCCCAAGAAGTTGGACACCCATCCAATTTTCTGGGGGCAGTCAAGGTTTGCTCGGCCCCTGTGGGAGCGGGCTTGCCCCGCGAAGAGGAGCGCTGGCAACCTCACATCACGAACAGATCCACAAACCTGTGCACCGCCGTCGCCTCCAGCTTTTGCTGATCCTCGCACAGCTCGAAAATCGCCTCACACCGTTGCCGCGCAAACCGCGTCGCCAGGTTCTCCCTGAACTTCGCCTCCAGCAAGGGTATGCCCTCCCCGCGCCGACGCCTGTGACCGACCGGGTACTCCACCACCACCTGCTCGGTGCTGCTGCCATCCTTGAAAAACACCTGCAAGCCGTTGGCGATCGAGCGCTTGTCAGCCTCCAGGTATTCACGGGTGAAGCGCGGGTCCTCGACCACCTCCATCTTGTCGCGCAAGCGGTCGATACTCGGGTGGGCAGCGTGAAAGACATCCTCGTAATGCTCGGCCACCAGATGGCCAAAAATCAGCGGCACCGCCACCATGTACTGCAGGCAGTGATCACGGTCAGCGGCATTGGCCAGTGGGCCGACCTTGGAGATGATGCGAATTGCCGACTCCTGCGTGGTAATGACAATACGGTCCACCTCATGCAGGCGATTGCGCACCTGCGGGTGCAGCAGCACGGCGGCTTCACAGGCCGTCTGGGCGTGGAACTCGGCCGGGAAACTGACTTTGAACAGCACGTTCTCCATCACATAGCTGGCCAAGGGCTGCGGCAGGCGCAACTCCTGCTGGGCAGAGGGTTTGAGCGCCAGGTCCTTGTTGGTATGACTGAATGACACATCATAGAAGCCCCATTGCGGCGCCGTGAGCACGCCAGGCACACCCATCTCGCCACGCAGCGCGATATCGGCAAGGCGCACACCCCTGCTGGACGCATCGCCGGCAGCCCAGGACTTGCGCGAGCCTGCGTTAGGTGCATGGCGGTAGGTGCGCAGCGCCTGGCCATCGACAAAGGCATGCGACAACGCCGACAGCAGTTGCTCGCGGCTGGCCCCCATCAGCTTGGCGCACACGGCCGTGGAAGCCACCTTGACCAGGATCACGTGGTCCAGGCCCACGCGATTGAACGAATTCTCCAGCGCCAACACGCCCTGGATCTCGTGCGCCATGACCATGGCTTCGAGCACTTCGCGCATCAGCAGTGGGCTTTCACCCTTTGCTACGTGTTTTTGCGACAGGTGATCGGCCACGGCCAGAATGCCACCGAGGTTGTCTGAAGGGTGCGCCCACTCGGCGGCCAGCCAGGTGTCGTTGTAGTCCAGCCAGCGCACGATGCAGCCGATGTCCCAGGCGGCTTTGACCGGATCGAGGCGGTAGGCGGTGCCGGGCACGCGGGCGCCATTCGGCACCACCGTGCCTTCCACCAACGGGCCGAGGTGTTTGGTGCATTCGGGGAAGCGCAGGGCCAGCAGGCCGCAGCCCAGGGTGTCCATCAGGCAGTTGCGCGCGGTGTCCAGTGCCTCCGGGGATTCGACCCGGTAGGTGAGGACGTAGTCGGCGAGGGTTTGCAGCACCCGGTCGTAGTCCGGGCGCTGGTTAAGGTCCACGTTGGCGCTCATTTGCAGCTCCTGTGATTGTGGGGCTGCCTGGCAGCCCATCACCGGCAAGCCAGCTCCCACAGGTTCGGTGTGGGAGCCGGCTTGCCGGCGATGGGCCGCGAAGCGGCCCCAGTCATCGAACGCCGAGCGCCAGTGGTGCGTCAGAAGCTATCGCCAGGCACCCTCACCCAGCCTTCCATCAGCACGCGAGCACTGCGGCTCATGATTGCCTTGGTCACCGTCCATTCGCCCTTCACCTGACGCGCTTCGGCGCCAACCCGCAGGGTGCCTGAAGGGTGACCGAACCGTACGGCACTGCGCTCGCGCCCGCCGGCGGCGAGGTTGACCAGCGTGCCTGGGATGGCGGCAGCGGTACCGATGGCGACCGCGGCAGTGCCCATCATCGCGTGGTGCAGCTTGCCCATGGACAACGCACGCACCAGCAGGTCGATGTCAGCCGCCGCTACCACCTTGCCACTGGACGCAGTGTAGGTGCTCGGTGGCGCGACGAAGGCCACTTTCGGCGTGTGCTGACGCCCGGCCGCCTGGTCGACATGCTCGATCAGGCCCATGCGCACGGCGCCATAGGCACGAATTGTCTCGAAACGCAGCAGCGCTTGCGGGTCACCGTTGATCGCGTCCTGCAGCTCGGCGCCGGTGTAGCCGATATCGCTGGCATTGACGAAGATGGTCGGGATACCCGCATTGATCAGGGTTGCCTTGAACGTGCCAACCCCTGGCACTTCCAGGTCATCTACCAGGTTGCCGGTTGGGAACATCGACCCACCTGCGCCCTCTTCGTCGGCAGCTGGGTCCAGGAATTCCAGCTGAACCTCGGCCGCCGGAAAGGTCACGCCGTCGAGTTCGAAATCACCGGTTTCCTGCACTTCACCTTCGGTGATCGGTACGTGGGCGATGATGGTCTTGCCGATGTTGGCCTGCCAGATGCGCACGGTGGCGATGCCGTTGCGCGGCACCCGCGCCGGGTCGACCAGGCCGCTGCTGATGGCGAAGGAACCGACCGCGGCAGACAGGTTGCCGCAGTTACCGCTCCAGTCGACGAAGGCCTTGTCGATACTGACCTGGCCAAACAGATAGTCGACGTCGTGTTCGGGCTTGATGCTGCGCGAGAGGATCACCGTTTTACTGGTGCTCGAGGTGGCGCCGCCCATGCCATCGATCTGCTTGCCGTAGGGGTCGGGGCTGCCGATCACCCGCAACAGCAGCGCATCGCGGGCTGGGCCTGGGATCTGCGCCGGCTCGGGGAGGTCGTCCAGGCGGAAGAATACGCCTTTGCTGGTACCGCCACGGATGTAGGTGGCGGGGATCTTGATTTGTGGTGCGTGTGCCATTGCTTAAGTGTCCTGTTTGAATATGCAATAACCCTAGGGCCGCTACGCGACCCATTCGCGGGGCTAGCCCGCTCCCACAGGTACAGTGCAAACCGGCAGCGCCACACCTACCCTGTGGGAGCGGGCTTGCCCCGCGAATGGGCTGCAAAGCAGCCCCAAAAACTCAAGCAGAAGCTTCGAGGAAGTCTTGGGCAAAGCGCTGCAGCACCCCGCCCGCCTCGTAGATCGACACTTCCTCGGCGGTATCCAGGCGGCACGTTACCGGCACCTCGACCCGCTCGCCATTGCGACGGGTAACCACCAGCGTCAGCGTTGCACGCGGCTTGCGCTCACCGAGCACATCATAGGTCTCACTGCCATCCAGACCCAGGGTGTTGCGGTCCGTACCCGGCTTGAACTCCAGCGGCAGCACGCCCATGCCGACCAGGTTGGTGCGGTGAATGCGTTCGAAGCCTTCGGCGACGATCGCCTCGACACCCGCCAGGCGCACGCCCTTGGCCGCCCAGTCACGGGACGAGCCCTGGCCATAGTCGGCACCGGCGACGATGATCAGCGGCTGCTTGCGCTCCATGTAGGTCTCGATTGCCTCCCACATGCGGGTAACCTTGCCTTCCGGCTCGATGCGCGCCAACGAGCCCTGCTTCACGCTGCCGTCATCCTTGCGCACCATTTCGTTGAACAGCTTGGGGTTGGCGAAGGTGGCGCGCTGGGCGGTCAGGTGGTCGCCACGGTGGGTGGCGTAGGAGTTGAAGTCCTCCTCCGGCAGGCCCATTTTCGCCAAGTACTCACCCGCCGCGCTGTCCATCATGATGGCGTTGGACGGTGACAGGTGATCGGTGGTGATGTTGTCCGGCAGCACCGCCAGCGGGCGCATGCCACGCAGGGTGCGCTCACCGGCCAGGGCACCTTCCCAGTACGGTGGACGGCGGATATAGGTGCTCATCGGGCGCCAGGCGTACAGCGGCGCCACCTTCGGCCCACGGTCTTCCTCGATGGCGAACATCGGAATGTAGACCTTGCGGAACTGCTCCGGCTTGACCGAGGCACGCACCACGGCGTCGATTTCTTCATCGCTCGGCCAGATATCCTTGAGGCGGATTTCCTTGCCGTCGACCACGCCCAGCACGTCTTTCTCGATGTCGAACCGGATGGTTCCGGCGATGGCGTAGGCCACCACCAGCGGCGGCGAGGCCAGGAACGCCTGCTTGGCGTAAGGGTGGATGCGCCCGTCGAAGTTGCGGTTACCCGACAACACCGCAGTGGCATACAGGTCACGCTCGACGATCTCTTGCTGGATCACCGGGTCCAGCGCACCGGACATGCCGTTGCAGGTGGTGCAGGCGAAAGCGACGATGCCAAAGCCCAGGTTCTCCAGCTCTTTCTCAAGCCCTGCTTCTTCCAGGTACAGCTGCACAGCCTTGGAGCCTGGCGCCAGCGAGGATTTGACCCAGGGTTTGCGCGCCAGGCCCAGCTTGTTGGCATTGCGTGCCAAAAGGCCCGCTGCGATCACGTTGCGCGGGTTGCTGGTGTTGGTGCAGCTGGTGATGGCGGCGATGATGACCGCGCCGTCCGGCATTTGCCCCGGGACATCTTCCCAGGCCCCGGCGATGCCCTTGGCCGCCAGGTCGCTGGTGGCAACGCGGGCATGCGGGTTCGACGGGCCGGCCATGTTGCGCACCACACTCGACAGGTCGAAGCTCAGGGTACGCTCGTAGACGGCGCCGGCCAGGCTGTCGGCCCACAGGCCGGTGGCCTTGGCGAAGGTTTCCACCAGCTTGACCTGCTGCTCTTCGCGACCGGTCAGCTTGAGGTAGTCGATGGTCTGCTGGTCGATGGCGAACATCGCTGCAGTGGCGCCGTATTCAGGGGCCATGTTGGAGATGGTCGCGCGGTCGCCCAGGGTCAGGGCACGGGCACCCTCGCCGTGGAACTCGAGGTAGGCGCCGACGACTTTCTGTTTACGCAGGAACTCGGTCAGGGCCAGCACCAGGTCGGTGGCGGTGATGTTCGGTGCCAGCTTGCCGGTCAGCTCGACGCCGACGATTTCCGGCAGGCGCATCCACGAGGCGCGGCCGAGCATCACGTTCTCGGCTTCCAGCCCGCCGACACCAATGGCGATCACGCCCAGGGCGTCGACATGCGGGGTGTGGCTGTCGGTGCCAACGCAGGTGTCCGGGTAGGCCACGCCGCGGTCGCTGTGGATCACCGGTGACATCTTCTCCAGGTTGATCTGGTGCATGATGCCGTTGCCCGGCTGGATCACGTCGACGTTCTTGAACGCCTTCTTGGTCCAGTTGATGAAGTGGAAACGGTCTTCGTTACGGCGGTCTTCGATGGCACGGTTTTTCTCGAACGCCTGCGGGTCGAAACCACCGCACTCGACCGCCAGGGAGTGGTCGACGATCAACTGCACCGGCACCACCGGGTTGACCTGGGCCGGGTCGCCGCCCTTGTCGGCAATGGCGTCACGCAGGCCGGCCAGGTCGACCAGAGCGGTTTGGCCGAGGATATCGTGGCACACCACGCGCGCCGGGAACCACGGGAAGTCGAGGTCGCGCTTGCGCTCGATCAGCTGGCTGAGCGAGGCGTCGAGGGTGGCAGGGTCGCAGCGGCGCACCAGGTTTTCGGCGAGCACGCGCGAGGTGTAGGGCAACCCGTCGTAGGCGCCGGGCTTGATAGCCTCGACTGCCGCGCGGGCATCGAAGTAGTCCAAGTCGGTGCCTGGCAGGTGCTTGCGGAATGCGGTGTTCATCATGGAATCAGGCTCGGTCACAGGATTCGGAAGGTTGCTCCGTCCCTGTGGGAGCGGGCTTGCCCGCGAAGGCGTCAGCAGGTGCACATCGGTTGCCCGGTCGGACGCCTTCGCGGGCAAGCCCGCTCCCACAAGGGAACGGGTTGCCTCTCTAGATCTATTCAGCGCTGCTCGATCGGCACGAACTGGCGCTGTTCGACGCCGACATACTCGGCGCTCGGGCGGATGATGCGGTTGTTGGCACGCTGTTCGAACACGTGCGCCGCCCAGCCGGTCAGGCGCGAGCAGACGAAGATCGGGGTGAACAGCTTGGTCGGAATGCCCATGAAGTGGTACGCCGACGCATGGTAGAAGTCGGCGTTAGGGAACAGGCGTTTCTGCTCCCACATGGTCTTGTCGATGGCTTCGGACACTGGGTACAGGACCTTGTCACCGACCTCGTCAGCCAGTTGCTTCGACCAGCCCTTGATCACCTCGTTGCGCGGGTCGGACTCTTTGTAGATGGCATGGCCAAAGCCCATGATCTTGTCCTTGCGCTCCAGCATCTTGAGCAGCTCGGCCGTGGCGTCCTGCGGGCTCTGGAAGCGTTCGATCAGTTCCATCGCCGCTTCGTTGGCACCGCCGTGCAGCGGGCCACGCAGCGAGCCGATGGCGGCGGTGACGCAGGAGTATAGGTCGGACAGGGTCGAAGCGCAGACGCGTGCGGTGAAGGTCGAGGCGTTGAATTCGTGCTCCGCGTAGAGGATCAGCGACACGTTCATCACCTTGACATGCAACTCGCTCGGCTTCTTGCCGTGCAGCAGGTGCAGGAAATGCCCGCCGAGGGTGTCTTCATCGCTGGTGCAGTCGATGCGCACGCCATGGTGGGTGAAGCGGTACCAGTAGCACATCACGGCCGGGAACAGCGCCAGCAGGCGATCGGTCTTGTCATGCTGGGCTTCGAAGGTGAGTTCGGGCTCTAGGGTGCCCAGCACCGAGCAGCCGGTGCGCATCACGTCCATCGGGTGGGCGTCACGTGGAATGCGCTCGAGCACTTCCTTGAGGGCTTGCGGCAGGTCACGCAGGCCTTTGAGCTTGTGCTTGTATTCGGCCAGCTGTGCTTTGCTTGGCAACTCGCCGTACAACAGCAGGTAGGCCACTTCTTCGAATTCAGCACCCGCCGCCAGGTCACGGACGTCGTAGCCACGGTAGGTCAGGCCAGCACCGGCCTGGCCAACGGTCGACAGTGCGGTCTGGCCGGCCACCTGGCCACGCAGGCCTGCGCCACTGAGTACTTTTGCTTCGGCCATGGTGTTTCTCCTTTCTTGAATTTGTTATGGATTTCTTGCTGGCTAATTCGGTTTGCCTGTACCGGCCTCTTCGCGGGACAAGCCCGCTCCCACAGGTCCAACACAGCTTTTGAAACTTGCGCTGTACCTGTGGGAGCGGGCTTGTCCCGCGAAAAGGCCAGCACAGGCAGTCACTTATCCTTTCTTCTGGGCAAACAACGCATCGAGGCTCTGCTCGAAGGCGTGGTAACCAATGGCATCGTAGAGCTCCATGCGGGTCTGCATGGTGTCGACCACGTTCTTCTGGGTGCCGTCACGACGCAGCGCCGTGTAGACATTCTCGGCCGCCTTGTTCATGGCGCGGAACGCCGACAGCGGGTACAGCACCAGCGACACGTCGACCGACGCCAACTCTTCGGTGGTGTACAGCGGGGTGGCGCCGAATTCCGTGATGTTGGCCAGAATCGGCGCTTGCACGCGGTCAGCGAAGGTCTTGTACATCGAAAGCTCGGTAATGGCCTCCGGGAAGATCATGTCGGCGCCGGCCTCGACGCACGCTGCGGCACGGTCCAGCGCAGCATTCAGGCCTTCGACGGCCAGGGCATCGGTGCGCGCCATGATCACGAAGCTGTCATCGGTACGGGCATCGACGGCGGCCTTGATACGGTCGACCATTTCCTGCTGGGTGACGATTTCCTTGTTCGGGCGGTGGCCACAACGCTTGGCGCCAACCTGGTCTTCGATGTGGATCGCAGCTGCGCCGAACTTGCTCATCGAGCGCACGGTACGCGCCACGTTGAACGCCGAGGCACCGAAACCGGTGTCGACATCCACCAGCAGCGGCACGTCGCAGACGTCGGTGATGCGGCGCACATCGGTGAGCACATCGTCCAGGCCGCTGATGCCCAGGTCCGGCAGGCCCAGGGAGCCTGCGGCCACGCCGCCACCGGACAGGTAGATGGCCTTGAAGCCGGCGCGCTTGGCCAGCAGGGCATGGTTGGCGTTGATGGCGCCGACTACCTGCAAGGGATGTTCGGCGGCAACCGCGTCGCGGAAACGTTGGCCGGGCGTGCTCTTCACAGTCATGAATCACCTCGTGGGCTATTGTCGTTGGCGTCCAGGTAGTGACGCTCGATGTTGCGTTTGGACGCGCCGATGTGGCGGCGCATCAGGAGCTCGGCCAGCTCACCGTCACGGTCGGCGATGGCATCGAGAATCCGGTGGTGTTCGGCAAACGCCTGGCGTGGCCGATTGGGCGTGGCGGAGAACTGGATGCGGTACATGCGCACCAGCTGGTACAGCTCGCCACACAGCATCTTGACCAGGGTCTGGTTGCCGCTGCCCTGGATGATCCGGTAGTGGAAGTCGTAGTCACCTTCCTGCTGGTAGTAGCCGACACCCGCCTGGAACGCCGCATCGCGCTCATGGGTATCGAGCACCCGGCGCAGTTCGTCGATATCGGCCTGACTCATGCGCTCGGCGGCCAGGCGGCAGGCCATGCCTTCGAGCGATTCGCGGATTTCGTACAGCTCGATCAGCTCGGCATGGTTGAGCGACACCACCCGCGCCCCGACATGCGGCACGCGCACCAGCAGGCGCTGGCCTTCGAGGCGGTGGATGGCCTCGCGCAACGGCCCGCGGCTGATGCCGTAGGTGCGCGCCAGCTCCGGCTCGGAGATCTTGCTGCCCGGGGCGATGTCGCCCTTGACGATGGCCGCTTGGATGCGCCGAAAGACGTTTTCGGACAAGGTTTCCGTTTCGTCCGCCAACGCTGGGCTGGGAGTGGATAGGTCCAGCATATTGTCGACACCCTGATAATCACATGGCCAGAAATTAGCTAATTAAGCGCGATCAGTCAAAGACAAAATGAACATTGTCGACAATCGTCTAATAACGAACTAACCCTGCCCCGCCGCTGTCAGATCGCGACGCGCTGGCGTCAAGACGTCGGCGTGATAGAATGCCGCGCCTCCGACGGAGTATGGATAGCGTGTCTGTCATCTATTCATGTTGTTGACAGATGAACGAGGAAGCTTGCGCAGTCGTTGCCAGTCGCCTTGCCCCGAACCCTGCACAGTACCGCGCCAGGATTATGAGACTTACACCCGTTTTATTGCTGCTATGCCTCACCCTGCTGCCGGCCATCGGCCAAGCGGCGGGCAAGACCGTGTACGGTCTCAACGAATACGCAAAGCTGGGCGACCTGGACCTGGAAGTGGCCGCCAAGCTCGACACCGGTGCCAAGACGGCCTCGCTCAGCGCCCGCGACATCAAGCGCTTCAAGCGTAACGGCGAGAGCTGGGTGCGTTTCTACCTGGCCATCGATGCCGCCCATTCGCACCCGATCGAACGCCCCCTCGCGCGCGTCAGCAAGATCAAGCGACGGGCAGGCGACTACGATGCCGAATCGGGCAAGGCCTACACCGCGCGCCCGGTCATCGAACTCGAAATCTGCATGGGCCAGGCCCTGCGCACCATCGAAGTCAACCTCACCGACCGCAGCGCGTTCCAGTTCCCGCTGCTGATCGGCTCCGAGGCGCTCAAGCACTTCGACGCGCTGGTCGACCCAAGCCTTAAATACGCGGCCGGCAAACCTGCCTGTGCCACCGACGCTCCTAAAGCAGAGTAATCCCGATGCGCTCTCTTACCCTCCATCTGAAAGTCCTGATCACCGTCCTGGTGCTGCTGGGCGTGGCGGTCACCGCTTATCAGATCTTCTTCCTCGGCATCCCGGTGACCGAAGACGAAACCGACGACCTGTGGAATATCGACGCCAAGGTCGAGTTCGTGGCCAGCACCAAGGACCCGGTCAAGGTGCAGATGTTCGTGCCGCCACTGAACCGCGACTACGTCAGCCTCAACGAGAGCTTCATCTCCAACAACTATGGGGTGAGCGTCAACCGTGCCGACGGCAACCGCAAGGTGACCTGGTCGGCACGCCGCGCCAGCGGCAACCAGACGCTTTACTACCGCCTGGTGCTGACCAAGCGCTACAGCAACGAAAAGACCACCATCAAGGGCCCGACCTTCCGTGACAGCCTGGCAGTCGACGGCCCCGAGAAGATCGCCGCCGAAGCCCTGATGGCGCCTATCCGCCAGCATTCGGCCGACGTTGAGACCTTCGTCAGCGAAACCATCAAGCGGGTCAACAACCTCAACGACGACAACGTCAAGCTGCTGCTGGCCGGCGACACCTCGGCCATGAAGAAGGCCCAGGTCATCGACCTGCTGTTGTCCATCGCCCACGTGCCGATGGAAAAGGTCCACACCATCCGCCTGGTCGCCGACACCCCGCAGACCCCAGAACTGTGGCTGCGCAGCTTCAACGGCAACGACTGGCTGTACTTCAACCCGGACACCGGCGAGCAGGGCCTGCCCAACGACCGCCTGCTGTGGTGGACCGGTGATGACAACCTGATCACCGTCGATGGCGGCAAGAAAGCCAACGTCACCTTCAGCATGAACAACAGCGAGATGAACGCCATCCGCCTGGCCAAGCTGACCGACGAGAACACCGACGCCGACTTCCTCGAGTACTCGCTGTACGGCCTGCCGCTGCAGACCCAGCAGACCTTCATGATCATGGTGATGATCCCGATCGGCGTGTTGGTGATCCTGGTGCTGCGCAACCTGATCGGCCTGCAGACCCTGGGTACCTTCACCCCGGTACTGATCGCCCTGGCCTTCCGCGAGACTCAACTGGGCTTCGGTATCGTGTTGTTCACGGTAATCACGGCGCTGGGCCTGTCACTGCGCTCGTACCTTGAACACCTCAAGCTGCAGATGCTGCCACGCCTGTCGGTGGTGCTGACCTTCGTGGTGGTGCTGATCGCCGCCATCAGCCTGTTCAGCCACAAGCTGGGCCTGGAGCGCGGGTTGTCGGTGGCGCTGTTCCCGATGGTGATCCTGACCATGACCATCGAACGCCTGTCGATCACCTGGGAAGAGCGCGGCGGTGGCCATGCCATGAAAGTGGCCATCGGCACCCTGTTCGCAGCGTCCGTCGCGCACCTGCTGATGATGGTGCCGGAGCTGGTGTACTTCGTCTTCACCTTCCCGGCGGTGCTGCTGATTCTGGTGGGCTTCATGCTGGCGATGGGTCGCTACCGCGGCTACCGCCTGACCGAGCTCGTTCGCTTCAAGGCGTTCCTGAAGAAGGCTGATGCCTGATGTTCGGACTGATCAAGACCTGGAAAGCCCTGGAGGCCCGGGGCATCATGGGTATCAACCGGCGCAACGCGGACTATGTCCTGAAGTACAACAAGCGCCACCTGTACCCGATCGTCGACGACAAGATCATCACCAAAGAGCGCGCGCTCGCGGCCGGCATTCATGTGCCGGAAATGTACGGCGTCATCGAGACCGAGAAAGAGATCGAGAAGCTCGATGAAATCATCGGCGGGCGCAGTGACTTCGTCATCAAACCGGCGCAGGGCGCCGGCGGTGACGGCATCCTGGTGATCGCCGACCGCTTCGAGGACCGCTACCGCACGGTGTCGGGCAAGATCATCAGCCACGAGGAAATCGAGCACCAGATCTCGAGCATCCTTACCGGCCTGTACTCGCTGGGTGGTCACCGCGACCGGGCGCTGATCGAGTACCGGGTCACGCCGGACCAGATCTTCAAGAGCATCAGCTACGAAGGCGTGCCGGACATCCGCATCATCGTGCTGATGGGCTACCCGGTCATGGCCATGCTGCGCCTGCCGACCCGGCAGTCCGGCGGCAAGGCCAACCTGCACCAGGGCGCCATCGGCGTGGGTGTCGACCTGGCCACGGGGGTGACCCTGCGTGGCACCTGGCTGAACAACATCATCAGCAAGCACCCGGACACCACCAACGCCGTGGACGGCGTGCAACTGCCGAACTGGGACGGCTTCATGAAGCTTGCGGCCGGCTGCTACGAGCTGTGCGGCCTGGGCTACATCGGTGTGGACATGGTGCTGGACCAGGAAAAGGGCCCGCTGATTCTGGAACTCAACGCCCGCCCAGGCCTGAACATCCAGATTGCCAACGACTGCGGGCTGACCCAGCGTACCCACGCCATCGAGGCGCACATCGAGGCGCTGGCCAAGGACGGTGTGACCGAGGATGCCGAACAGCGCGTTCGTGTCTCGCAAGGGCTGTTCGGGCACGTGCATCCGCGCTGAAATTGCCGGGGCTGCTTTGCAGCCATTCGCAGCGCAAGGCTGCTCCTACAGGTACCGCGCAGCCCTACCCTGTAGGAGCAGCCTTGTGCTGCGAATGGGCAAAACACAATGTTGAATGTCGCGCTAACGCTAGGCGCATTTCCTACACAGGTCTACAATCGCCCTCCTCGCTTTTACATCGCCGTCCACACTGATGCCGACCTGTACGCTCCACCCCCTGCCCTACCAGCCTGACCCTGCCGCCTATTTCGCCCGCCTGCGCCAGGCGCCCGGCGCGATTCTGCTCGACAGTGCCCGCCCCGGTGCCGAACGCGGCCGCTTCGACCTGCTCAGCGCCTGGCCCGTGCAACACCTGCAAGCCCACGCAGACGAGGACGGCCGCGCCTTCCTCCAACGGCTGCGCGCAGGGCTGGCGCAACTGGGCCACGCCGACTTGCCGGTTGGGGTGGAACTGCCGTTTGCCGGCGGCCTGATCGGCTACCTCAGCTACGACTTCGGCCGGCGCCTGGAAAACCTGCCCAGCCTGGCCCTCGATGACCTCGGCCTGCCCGATGCACAACTTGGCCTTTACCGCTGGGCATTGGTGACCGACCATACGCTGGCAACCAGCCAGCTGGTGTTCCACCCAAGCCTGGCAAGCGCTGAGCGCGAGCGCCTGATTGCCCTGTTCGAAGCCCCCGATTGTGCTGCAACTGGCGATTTCCACCTGCTGGCCAACATGACCGGCGACTTGAAGCCCGAGCACTACCAAGCAGCGTTCGACCAGGTGCAACGCTACATTCAGGCCGGCGATTGCTACCAGATCAACCTGACACAACGCTTCCGCGCACCGTGCCAGGGCGACCCGTGGCGCGCCTATCAGGCGCTGCGCAAAGCGTGCCCGACGCCATTCTCCGGCTACCAGCAACTGGCCGATGGCAGCGCACTGCTGAGCTTCTCGCCGGAGCGGTTCATTCGCGTCAGCCAAGGGCTGGTCGAGACTCGCCCGATCAAGGGTACCCGGCCACGCTCAAGCAACCCCGACCAGGATGCCCGCAACGCCGAAGAGCTGCTGCACAGCCCCAAGGACCGCTCGGAAAACTTGATGATCGTCGACCTGCTGCGCAACGACCTGGGCCGTACCTGCCAGATCGGCTCGGTCAAGGTGCCCGAGTTGTTCAGCCTGGAAAGCTACCCCAACGTTCACCACTTGGTCAGCAGCATCACCGGGCAATTGGCCACCGACAAGGACCCACTCGACCTGATCGGCGACAGCTTCCCCGGCGGCTCAATCACCGGGGCGCCGAAGATCCGCGCCATGCAGATCATCGACGAACTGGAGCCCAGCCGCCGTGCACTGTATTGCGGCTCGTTGCTGTACGTGGATGTGCGCGGCGAGATGGACAGCTCCATCGCCATTCGCAGCTTGCTGGTGAAGGATGGCCAGGTCAGCTGCTGGGGCGGCGGCGCAGTGGTGGCGGACTCCGACTGGGCGTCGGAATATGAAGAATCGATTGCCAAGGTTCGGGTGCTGATGGAGACCTTGCAACAGCTCTGATTCGGCGCCACAAGGCCTTTATGCCAGGCGTCTAACCCAGCATTTTTTGTTACCATCACCTCATTACGAGCGCACAGCGCCACAGCCAAGATGGAAACCGCCTGATGAGCCAACCCTTCGACGTCGCCGCTCTCGCCGCGACCTATGCCAACAAGTCCCCGCAAGACATCCTGAAACTCGCCTTCGAGCATTTCGGCGACGACTTGTGGATCTCCTTCAGCGGCGCCGAGGATGTGGTGCTGGTCGACATGGCCTGGAAGCTGAACAAACAGGTCAAGGTCTTCAGCCTCGACACCGGCCGCCTGCACCCGGAGACCTACCGCTTCATCGACCAGGTCCGCGAGCAGTACAACCTGCCGATCGAGATCCTCAGCCCGGATCGCAGCAAGCTCGACCCGTTCGTCAAGGAAAAGGGCCTGTTCAGCTTCTACAAGGACGGCCACGGCGAGTGCTGCGGCATCCGCAAGATCGAACCCCTGCGCCGCAAACTGGCCACGGTAAGCGCCTGGGCCACCGGCCAGCGTCGCGACCAGAGCCCAGGCACGCGTAGCCAGGTGGCGGCACTGGAAATCGACAGCGCCTTCTCTACGCCCGAGCGCACCCTGTACAAGTTCAACCCGCTGGCACAGATGAGCAGCGAAGAAGTGTGGGGCTACATCCGCATGCTCGAGCTGCCCTACAACAGCCTGCACGAGCGCGGCTTCATCAGCATTGGCTGCGAACCGTGCACACGCCCGGTGCTGCCGAACCAGCACGAGCGCGAAGGCCGCTGGTGGTGGGAAGAGTCGACCCAGAAGGAATGCGGCCTGCACGCCGGCAACCTGATCAGCAAGGGCTGATCGACAGGTAAAGAAAAACCGGCCAATGGGGCCGCTGCGCGGCCCATCGCAGGCAAGCCAGCTCCTACAGGTGTAGCGTATTTATTGAGAATCTCGCTCACCTGTAGGAGCTGGCTTGCCTGCGATGGGCTGCGCAGCAGCCCCAATTAAGGCGGATGAAGCTTAACTGACCATTAGCCCAAGGGCCGGTTTTTTCATGCTCGAACGGCTTAGTGAACCGGCAGCTCGACGCCTTCGAACAGCTCTTCAAGCTCTTGCTTGTTATGGCACTGAATGGCTTTGGCCATCACTTCGCGGGTCAGGTGCGGGGCGAACTTCTCGATGAAGTCGCACATGAAGCCGCGCAGGAAGGTGCCACGGCGGAAGCCGATCTTGGTGATGCTGGCCTCGAACAGTTCGCTGGCATCCAGGGCCACCAGGTCGCTGTCGAGCTTGGTGTCAACGGCCATCTTGGCCACGATGCCCACACCCAGACCCAGGCGCACGTAAGTCTTGATCACGTCGGCGTCGGCGGCGGTGAACACCACTTTCGGCGTCAAGCCGCGATGGTTGAAGGCTTCGTCCAGCTTGGAACGGCCGGTAAAACCGAACACGTAAGTGACGATCGGGTATTCGGCAACGGCTTCCAGGGTCAGCTTCGGCAGCTTGGTCAGCGGGTGCCCCTGCGGAACCACCACGCAGCGGTTCCACTTGTAGCACGGCATCATGATCAGGTCGCCGAACAACTCCAGCGCCTCGGTGGCGATGGCGAAGTCGACAGTGCCATCAGCGGCCATCTCGGCAATTTGCATCGGCGAGCCCTGGTGCATGTGCAGGGCCACTTCCGGGTACTGCTTGATGAAGCTGCTGATCACCGGCGGCAGCGCGTAGCGGGCCTGGGTGTGCGTGGTGGCGATGGACAGGGTGCCCTTCTTCTCGTTGGAGAATTCCTGGGCGATCTGCTTGATGCTCTCGACCTTGCGCAGGATTTCGCCAGCGGTATTGATGATGCGCTCACCTGCCGGCGTGACGCGGGTCAGGTGCTTGCCGCTGCGGGCAAAGACTTCAACGCCCAGCTCATCTTCGAGCAAACGGATCTGCTTGCTGATACCTGGCTGGGAGGTATACAGGCTCTGCGCCGTCGCGGAGACGTTGAGGTCGTGGTGCGCCACTTCCCAGATGTAGCGCAGTTGTTGAAGCTTCATAGGTTTCCCTCGGTTCAGCGGTGAGTCAGCGGCAGCAGGCAGCGACGATATATAACTATATTAGTGGTTCTGGAAATAAATCTAGAACTATTTTGTTACACGCGCCCCAGTAATAGCCCACGGCCAGCTTCACGTTTTCCTACGTCCCAGGTGCTGTGCAAGCGGCACCATATACACCGGCACAGGCGACAACTGCAGCAACCGCACCGCCGTTCGCCCCAGCGGCACATCAGCGCCCGCGCCGGCACTGTGGCTTCCGAAAATCAGCAAATCGACGCTCAAGCGCTGCGCCTGGTCGAGTATGACCTGGGCAGGGTCACCCTGGCGCACACGCACCGCCTTGATGACCGCAAGGTCCGCCTCCTCGCCCAGTTCATCGCGAAAATTTTCCAGCACGCGCTGTTCGATATTGGCCATGACCGTGTTGACGCCCTGGCTGTGCAACTGGTCAAGCGTCTGCTCATCGAGATAGCTTTGCAGCAGCGACTCGGCGAACTGGCCCATGGGCTCCACGGCGTGAATCACATACAACTCGGCATTGAACGTGCGCGCCAATGCCAGGGCGTGCTGCATGACAAAAGGGGCGTAGACACCGAGGTCGGTGGCGTACAGCATGGAGCGGATCATTCGACCTCCTCGACTGCCGCTGCGGCAGAGCAAGCTTCAGCTTAGCAGCGCGCCGCACGCACGCTTTGCCGTCCGGCGTGCTGCTGGCGCGGGCCGCAGGAGGCGTCAGATGGGGCGTGTATCGCGGCTGATGAACGACAGCGCCTGGTACAGCATCTCCATGCGCGGCAAGCTGCAGCCCGCCGCCCGTGCGCGCGCCAGCGGCTCGCCATAAATGGCCTGAAGCTCCAGCGGGCGCTGCTGGGCATGGTCGTGGTACATGCTTGGCCAGTAGTCGGGCATCCGTTCGGTGACCTGGAACAGATGCTCGGCATACCCCTCGGGCAGCACATGGCCACACGCTGCAGCGCCTTGCACCACCTCGTCCATCAACGCCTGGATCAACGCCCGGCTATGCGGGGCGGCCATCAGCGGCGTGGTGCTGGCGCCGAGCAACACCGAAAGCCCGTTATACGGCACGTTCCACACCAGCTTCTGCCAACGGGCCTGGCTCAGGTTGTCCATGGCCTGCGAATCGATACCCGCCGCCTGGAACAGCCCTGCCCCCTCCTTGACCAGCGCAGCACCACCCTCGCTTGCCGGCCCACTGTGATAGCCCAGGTTGACCGCACCCAGTGCCTGATGGCGGATCACACCCGGGGCCTGGCGATTGACGCAAATGAAGCACAGGCCGCCGAGCAGGTGCATGTCGTCGCGCAATGCCGGGCGCAGTTGCTCCTCCACACCCAGGCCATTCTGCAGTAGCACCACGCGTGCGTCAGGTGCAGCGGCCTGCACGATCAGCGGCGCCAGCTGGTCGTTGCTGGTGGCCTTGGCGCCCACCAGCAGCCAGTCGCATTGCGGCATGTCGGCAACATTGGCATACGCCTGAACCTGCATCTGCAACGCGCCATGCACGGCACTTTCAAGCATCAGCCCCTGGTCGCGCACCACCTCGTATTCGCTGCGCAGCAGGAAGTGCACGTCGAAACCGGCCCGCGCCAGCATCAACCCATAAAAGCCGCCGATGGCACCACTGCCGATGATCCCGATACGTGGTTTGCGCGGATGCATGCCGATCTCCAGGTAAATGTCAGAGCGCTTTTTTACACCGGTTGCGGCCCGCTGGGCACCCCAATCGCGCAACGGCGCCGCCAGCACGGGAAAATCCCTGCCCTGACGGGCCAAAGCCCATTGTCGCGCCACCTGTAACGCGCTAAGGTTCGGCTCCCCGCTGCGAACATTCTTGCTGCTGGGCCGCACGGGGATTGCTGGCGGCCGGCACCCGTGACCTGACGAGTAACACGATGGCTGATTTACCGATCGACGACTTAAACGTTGCCTCCAACGAGACCCTGATCACGCCCGATCAGCTCAAGAAGGAAATCCCCCTCAGCGCCACGGCCCTGCAGACCGTGACTGCCGGCCGCCAAGTGGTGCGCGATATTCTCGACGGCAAGGACCATCGCCTGTTCGTCGTGGTCGGCCCCTGCTCCATCCACGACATCAAGGCTGCCCACGAGTACGCCGAACGCCTGAAGGTATTGGCTGCGGAAGTGTCCGACACCCTCTATCTGGTCATGCGCGTGTACTTCGAGAAGCCGCGCACCACCGTAGGCTGGAAAGGCCTGATCAACGATCCGTACCTGGATGACTCGTTCAAGATCCAGGACGGCCTGCACATCGGCCGCCAACTGCTGCTGGACCTGGCTGAAATGGGCCTGCCGACCGCTACCGAAGCGCTCGACCCGATCTCCCCGCAGTACCTGCAGGACCTGATCAGCTGGTCGGCCATCGGCGCCCGCACCACCGAATCCCAGACCCACCGCGAAATGGCCTCGGGCCTGTCTTCAGCGGTCGGCTTCAAGAACGGCACCGATGGCGGCCTGACCGTTGCGATCAACGCCCTGCAGTCGGTGTCCAAACCGCACCGCTTCCTTGGCATCAACCAGGAAGGCGGCGTCTCCATCGTCACCACCAAGGGCAACCCTTACGGTCACGTGGTGCTGCGCGGCGGCAATGGCAAGCCGAATTATGATTCGGTCAGCGTCGCCTTGTGCGAACAGGACCTGGCCAAGGCCAAGATCAAGGCCAACATCATGGTCGACTGCAGCCACGCCAACTCCAACAAGGACCCGGCCCTGCAGCCACTGGTGATGGAGAACGTCGCCAACCAAATCCTCGAAGGTAACCAGTCGATCATCGGCCTGATGGTCGAGAGCCACCTGAACTGGGGCTGCCAGTCGATTCCGAAAGACCTGAACGAACTGCAATATGGTGTTTCGGTGACCGACGCCTGTATTGACTGGTCTGCGACTGAGAAGACCTTGCGCAGCATGCACGCCAAGCTCAAGGATGTACTGCCGCAGCGCCAGCGCGGCTGACAAAAAAAAGGGCCGCTAAGCGGCCCTTTTTTTTACAGGTTCAGACTTTGCTCGAATGACGCTGCTGGCGTTCCATGTAGCGTTCTACATAAGAGCACGACGGAATCACCGTGTACCCCATCTGCTCGGCATACTCCAGGGCCCGCTCGGTCAGCGCTGCGGCAATGCCACGCCCGCGCAGGGCGTTAGGCACGAAGGTGCGATAGATGTCCAGCGTCTGCTTGCCCAGATCCATGTACGTCAGATAGGCACGATGACCGTCCACGTTGGTCTCGAACTGATGACCGGCTTGGTCATGGTGGATGGTCAGCGCTTCGCTCATCACTACTCCTCGCAGGTCTTCTCGGCAGACCCATACCTTAACCGATGGTGGTTTATCCGGCACAGAATCCTCTACGCCACCTGTTGCCCCTTGGACCACAGGACGATTGCAATCGTTCTACCCTCGGGCATTCACAAGATAGTAGGCGCGGCAAGCAGGATTGCTCAAGGTGGCAACGGTTAAAAAACGGCAAAAAACGTCGCTAATGGACTCTTCCCGTTACGCCAACAGCCGCCGGATGTTGTAGGGCTTAAGACGTTGAACGACAGACAAAGTCACCGTTAGTTCAACAAAAAAGTTCCCGTAGTACAGACGGTTGCGGCCCCTGTACGTTTTTTTCACAAACGCGTCGCAAATCTTGTCAGCGTGACCTGGAGCAACATTTTTTTTGCAGTTCTTGCGCTCTGTCAGTTTACTTACTACAAGTAATGGGTACTATGTACGCCGGCCAGTTTCTCTTTTCCGAGAGATGGCTCTTTAATAGAAAGTCCTTGAAGGGGAACACGATGAACAACGTTCTGAAATTCTCTGCTCTGGCTCTGGCCGCAGTTCTGGCTACCGGTTGCAGCAGCGTATCCAAAGAAACCGAAGCTCGTCTGACTGCGACTGAAGACGCAGCAGCTCGCGCTCAAGCTCGTGCAGACGAAGCCTACCGTAAGGCTGACGACGCACTGGCAGCCGCTCAGAAGGCTCAGCAAACCGCTGACGAAGCCAATGAGCGCGCTCTGCGTATGCTGGACAAAGCCAGCCGCAAGTAATAGTCCTCACGGATTGTTATGAAGCCGACCCACTTGTGGGTCGGCTTTTTTATTGCCCCGCAACACGCAGTGCACAAACGAAAAGGCCTGCACTAAGGCAGGCCCTGGGCAGCTCGCGAACGCTTACTGCAGTTCAGGCGGGATGCTCGAAACCATCGGCGCCGTACCCTGATTATCGACCGGCACGGCAATTTCGACGGGCATGCCATCTTCAGCGGCGACCACGTCACGCACCATGTCCCAGTTCATGCGCAGGTTGTTCGCCAGGTCTTCACGCTTGAGCAATGCATTGATAACCGCAGTGTGCTTATCCACCACCGACGGATTTCCTTGATCGTCCAACGGAGTGTGCGCTTCGAGGTAGACCTTGCCAGCACTGATACCGAACTTGTAAGGCTCGTTGATGATGCGCACCGGGGTACCTACCGGCACCATCTTCGACAGCTCGACCACATTGTTGTTGAGCATGCGGAAGCAACCGTGACTGGTGCGCATGCCGATACCAAACTTCTTGTTCGAACCATGAATCAGGTAACCCGGTACACCCAGGGTGAACTTGAACGGGCCCAGCGGATTGTCCGGCCCGGCAGGCACCACGGTCGGCAGGATGTCGCCGTCGGCGGCGTGCTCGGCGCGAATCGAAGCGGGCGGGGTCCAGGTCGGGTTCGGGGTTTTGGCGGTGATCTTGGTATTGGCGATTGGCGAACCCCAACCTTCACGACCAATGCCCAGCGGGAAGGTGTACACCACGCTCTGCCCTTTCGGGTAGTAGTACAGCCGGTACTCGGCCAGGTTGATGACCACGCCTTCGCGCGGCCCCGGCGGCAGCACATAGCGGGTCGGCAGGATGATTTCGGTACCGGCACCCGGCAACCAAGGGTCGACGCCCGGGTTGGCGGCGATCATTTCCAGGTAGCCAAGGTCGTTGGCAGTGCCGATATCGGCGAAGGTGTCTTCGTACTTTGCCTTGATCACCTGCACCTGGCCGACAATGTCTTCACCGGGGGGTGGCAATGGCAGCTCCAGCGCAGCAGCGGGGCCCGCTACCAGCAGGGCGGCCAGGGACAGGCTACGGGTGACGGCAGGAAAGCGCGGCAACATCCGGTAAATCCTTCGAAAGGTGGGTCAAGAGGATCGATTGTACACCCGCACCGATGCAAGCGGGAGGCATTGGCGTCACGCAAGCGTTTCAGATGATGAAAGGTGTGTCAGGTTTGGCATCAAAGCTGCGGCCACACCGGGCGCATGCCGCGCCGCTGGGCGTCGAGAATGGCGCGGCAGAGCGCGCACAGGCGGTCGTCGCGGTAGATCGACCGCTGCACCCCGGACCAGCGCGGCTGCGCGGGCAGCAAACCGCCGCACAAGGTACGGTCAACCGGCACGCCCAGCTCAAGCTGGCGGGCCGCCAGGTGGACGCGAATTTCCTGGCAGGCAAACAGGTCGAGCTGTTCGTCAGGCTCGATCAGTTGGTAGGCATAAAGGGACCAGGCAGGGCGCGGCATCGGGGGCTCTCGAAACGGGGGGCGCAACCTTAGCCGAAAGCCGGCCCCGTTTAAAGCGTCACAGCAAGGGTTTTATCGCCGGCCAGGCATTTTCCAGCAGGCGCTGCTGGGCACCTTGCGCAGGATGGATGCCATCAGCTTGCATCAGCGCCGGCACACCGCCCACACCCTCCAGGAAAAACGGCACCAACGGCACCTGTTTTTCCGCAGCCAACTGTTCATACACCTGGGCAAACGCCGTGGTGTAACGCGCACCATAGTTGGGCGGCAGGCGCATCCCCAGCAACAGCACCTTGGCACCCGCTTGCCGAGCGCTCTCGATCATCGAAGCAAGATTTTGTTGCAATTGCTGCGGCGGCTGCCCGCGCAGCCCGTCATTGCCGCCCAGCTCCAGCACCACCACCGCCGGCTTGTGCGCTGCAAGCAGCGCCGGCAGCCGCGCCTGGCCTCCTGCACTGGTATCGCCGCTGATCGAAGCATTGACCACCTGATCATCGAAACCTTCGTCCTTGAGCCGGGTCTGCAACAAAGAGACCCACCCCTGGCGGCTATCCAGGCCAAAACCGGCGCTGATACTATCGCCAACCACCAGCACCGTTCCCGCCGTGGCGCTCTGGGCCAGGCAACACAAGGCCAGACCGGCACTCAACCACCACATTCGCATTGGATTCTCCATGGGCCCCAGCATTCTCGTTGCGCAGAACCTTAGCAAAGTGGTCCCCAGCGCGGAAGGCGATCTGACCATCCTTCACGCCCTCTCCCTCGATCTCGCCCAAGGCGACAGCCTGGCCATCGTCGGTGCTTCGGGCTCAGGCAAGTCGACGTTGCTCGGCTTGCTCGCCGGCCTCGACCAGCCCAGCGCCGGCAAGGTCATCCTCGCCGGGCATGACCTGGGCCCACTGGACGAAGACCAGCGCGCCCGCGTGCGCGCCGAGCATGTCGGCTTCGTATTCCAGTCATTCCAGTTGCTAGACAGCCTCAACGCCTTGGAGAACGTCATGCTGCCTCTGGAGCTGGACGGCCGCCGTGATGCCCGCGAACACGCGCGCACCCTGCTCGAACGGGTTGGCCTGGGCAAGCGCCTGAGCCACACCCCGCGCCAGCTGTCCGGTGGCGAGCAACAACGGGTGGCGATTGCCCGCGCCTTCGCGGCACAACCTGCCGTGCTGTTCGCCGACGAGCCCACCGGCAACCTCGACAGCCACACCGGCGAGCGCATCAGCGACCTGCTGTTCGAATTGAACAAGGAGCGCGGCACCACTTTGGTACTGGTCACCCATGACGAACGCCTGGCCAGACGCTGCCGGCGCCTTATCCGCCTGGACGCCGGCCGCCTGGTGGCCCCGGTGGAGGTCTGAGCCCATGACCAGCATGCCCTTCTCCCGACTGTGCGGCCTGGCGTTGCGCCAGTTGCTACGTGACATCCGCGCCAGCGAAGTGCGCGTGCTGTTCTTTGCCCTGCTGGTGGCCGTTGCGGCCAGTACGGCGATTGGTTACTTCGGTGCCCGCCTCAACGGCGCCATGCAATTACGTGCCAGCGAATTCCTCGGTGCCGACCTGGTGCTGCAAGGCAGCGCACCTGCCCGGGACGAACAGATCAGCGCAGGCAAGGCCCTCGGCTTGCGCCACGCCCAAGTGGTCGAATTCACCAGCGTGGTGGGCGGTGACAGCGGCATCCAGCTGTCCAGCGTCAAGGCCGCCGACGGCGCCTACCCCTTGCGCGGGCAAGTCCGCAGTGCCGCCGCCCCCTATGCCCAGGAAACCCCCGGGGGTGGCCCGGCGCCCGGGGAGGCCTGGGTCGAACCAAGGCTGCTGGCCGCGCTGGGGCTAGCGATCGGTGACAGCATCGACGTGGGCATGAAAACCCTGCGCATGAGCCGCGTACTGACCTACGAGCCGGACCGCGCCAACAACTTCTATAGCCTGACCCCGCGGGTAATGATGAACCTGGCGGACCTGGCCGCGACCGGGGTGATCCAGCCGGGCAGCCGGGTGTCCTACCGCGACCTGTGGCGCGGCGACGTCGAAGCGCTGGCCCAGTATCGCCAGGCCGTGGAAAAAAACCTCGCGGCCAACCAGCGCCTGCTCGACACCCGCGATGGCAACCGCCAGATTGGGGGCGCCCTGAGCAAAGCCGAGCGCTACCTGAACATGGCAAGCCTGGTGGCGGTATTGCTGGCCGGCGTCGCCGTGGCCATGTCGGCCAGCCGCTACGCCGCCCGGCGCCTGGATGCCAGTGCGCTGCTTCGCTGCCTGGGCCTTTCCCGTCGGCAGGCCCTGGGCCTGTACTGTGTGCAGCTGGCCATGCTTGGCCTGGTGGCTGCCGTGGCAGGCGCCCTGCTCGGCTGGTTGGCGCAACTGGGCCTGTTCCGGCTGCTGCACGGCCTGCTGCCGAGCGTGGTTCCGCCTGGCGGTGTCGTACCCGCGCTGGCCGGCATCGGCACCGGGCTGGTCGCCCTGGCCGGCTTCGCCCTGCCGCCCATTGCCGCCCTCGGCCAGGTACCCCCTCTGCGCGTGCTGCGCCGTGACCTGCTGCCGGTGCCACCCAGCAGTTGGCTGGTGTATGGCGCCGCCTTGTTGGCCCTGGGCCTGATCATGTGGCGCCTGAGCCTCGACCTGCTGCTGACCTTCGCACTGCTGGGCGGTGGCCTGGTCGCGGCGGTGGTGCTCGGCGGCCTGCTGCTACTGGGCCTGCGCAGCTTGCGCCAACTGTTGGTCGGTGCCCCGCTGGCCTGGCGCCTTGGGCTCGGGCAATTGTTGCGCCATCCGTTGGCTGCCGCTGGCCAGGCCCTGGCTTTTGGCCTGATTCTGCTGGCCATGGCGCTGGTCGCATTGCTGCGTGCCGAGCTGCTCGACACCTGGCAGGCACAATTGCCCAAGGATGCACCCAACCACTTCGCCCTGAACATCCTGCCGGATGATCGTGAGCCCTTCGCTCAACACCTGCAGCAGGTCAATGCGGCCTCGGCACCGCTGTACCCGGTAACGCCCGGCCGCCTGATCCAGATCAACCAGCAACCGGTGCAGCAGATCGTCAGCAAAGACTCCGCCGGCGAGCGCGCCGTGCAACGCGACCTCAGCCTGACCTGGGCCGCCGAACTGCCCAATGGCAATGCACTGACGGCAGGCGAATGGTGGCAGGCACTGCCGTCGGGCGACGAGATACCGGGCGTTTCGGTGGAAGCCGAACTGGCCACGAGCCTGAAGCTGCAACTGGGTGACCTGCTGACCTTCGACATCGGTGGCCAGCAACGCCAGGCCCGGGTCAGCAGCCTGCGCAGTGTGCACTGGGACAGCTTCCAGCCGAACTTCTACATGATCTTCCAGCCTGGCACGCTGCAGGGGTTGCCCACGACTTACCTCACCAGCTTCTATCTGGCCCCAGGCCATGACCTGGATGTGGTCGCGCTGTCACGGGCTTTCCCGGCGGTGACCATCCTGCAGGTTGACGCGTTGCTGGATCAGCTGCGCAGCATCCTTGCTCAGGTCACCCTGGCGGTCGAGTACGTACTGCTGTTCGTCTTGGCGGCAGGCTTGGCGGTGCTGTTCGCCGGCTTGCAGGCAACACTGGACGAACGCATTCGCCAAGGCGCCCTGCTGCGGGCACTGGGCGCGGCACGGCCATTGCTGGTCAAGGCAAGACGTATCGAGTTTGGCCTGCTGGGCGCAGCCAGCGGGTTGCTGGCTGCACTGGGTTGCGAGTTGATCACGCTGGTGCTGTACCGCTATGCCTTCGACCTGCAATGGAACCCGCACCCGTGGCTGCTCGTGTTACCCCTGGCGGGGGCAGTGCTGGTGGGGGGTGCTGGGGTGCTCGGCACGCGGCGGGCGCTCAATGCCAGCCCGTTGACGGTGTTGCGGGAGGGGTGAAAAAACCGCTACAGGAGCGTAATGCTGTTCACTTAAGAATGCTGGGGCCGCTCTGCGGCCCATCGCGGCACAAGGCGGCTCCCACATCGACCGCGTTATACCCCTAGGGCCGTTCCTACACGTAGCTGATGCTGTTGACGTACCAGGCCGCGTCGCCGGTCGGGGTCTGCACCACCACCTCGTCGCCCTCCTCCTTTTTGAGCAAGGCACGGGCCATGGGTGAGTCGATCGAGATGTAGTCGTTACGCCCATAGATCTCGTCATACCCGACAATGCGAAACTTCTTGGTCTCGCCCTCGTCGTTCTCGATCTCGACCCAGGCACCGAAAAACACCTTCCCTTCCTGCTCTGGCGAATACGCCACGACCTTTACATCCTCAAGGCGCTTGCGCAGGTACCGGACCCGGCGGTCGATCTCGCGCAACAGCTTCTTGTTGTATTGGTAATCGGCATTCTCGCTGCGATCACCCAGCGATGCCGCCCAGGTCACCTTCTGGGTGATCTCGGGGCGGTAGACACGCCACAGGTGATCCAGCTCTTTTTTCAGGGCCTCATGGCCTTCGGTGGTGATGATGTTGGTGCTCAACTGCGTTCTCCTCAACGGCGGGTGATCAGGCCTTGACGAGCGATGCGGGTGAGATGGCCAATGACTTCGGCGGCCTCGGCAGAGGCCGGGGCCTGAATGACCGCCAAGTCGAAACGGTCGTTGCCGTACTGCGCGAGATGGCAGCAGGTTTCGGTGAACTGGATTAGAAAGGCACGCGCCTGGCCCTTGCGACGTGAAAGGCCTTCGAGATGACGCAAAAGGGTAGGCTGATGCTGGCCACCGAGCAGGATGCGCGGTGTGCGGGAGGCCTCGTTTGCAGGCAACGGGCTCAAACAGACGCTAGTACGTGGGCTACGTGGGCAACTCATGGTGCTTCTCTCCGCCTCGCGAATCCCGCTGGGCAGCGGTGGGAGGCGTCACCGAACCAGCGCTTTAGCGGTATTTCGGATGACCCGGAGGGGGCCTCTCCTGCGCCCCGCAAGTAGCTGTTTAAATCGGCGCAGGCGGTATGCTAGAGCTACAAGCGCAAAGATTCAAGCCTCAAGCTGCACGATGCAGCTTGAGGCCCGGGGCCTGTCAGCGGGCGATCAGGCGGTCGAGGGAGAAGCGACCTGCACCTTCGATCATCACCGCCAGGGTGCCGGCCAGCAGCGCCAGGGCAAATTCATAACCGTTGTTGGCCATGAACAGGCCGTTGCCGATGTGCACCGAAAAGATCGCCACCACCAGGGTGACCGTCAGCGCCAGGGCCGCTGGGCGTGCCAGCAGGCCGATCACCAGGGCCAGGCCGCCGAAGAACTCGGCGCTGCCAGACAGCAAGGCCATCAGGTAACCCGGTGCCAGCCCGATGCTTTCCATCCACTGGCCGGTGCCCTCCAGGCCATAGCCGCCAAACAGGCCGAACAGCTTCTGCGCGCCATGCGCCATGAAGATGATGCCGACCAGGATACGGATCACGCTGAGGCCAGCGCCTGCACGGGTTGCGATCACTGCGTTGAGGGAGGTGGTGTTCATGATGTGGCGTCCTTGAATCCGGGAAGTTGTGTTGGAATGGCGCCATCATAATCAATTCAATGAATATGAAAATCGCAAAAACCCCAACATAACAATCGACAAAATCGATTTGTCAGCGCTTGGCTACTCGCTCCAGAACAGCACGCTCACGGTTGAACGCCAGGAAGTACTTGTTGACACTGTTGACGAAGTTGACTGGCCCCATGCCCACCTGCTCCATCGCAATGCGCTCGGTCTGGAAGAACCACTGGTTGCCGTTGAGCCCCCGACGGCGGGCTTCGGCACGCATCGCCTGGACCCGTTCAGGCCCCAGGTTATAGGCCGCCAGCACAAACGCCATGCGCTCTCGCTCGTTGATCTGGGCACTGGCAAAGAACTTGCGCCGGATCAGCGCCAGGTAGCGGGCACTGGCTTGGACGTTGCCATCGACCGTGGCGGTATTGCTCACCCCGACCCGTTGCGCGGCCGACGGGGTAATCTGCATCAGGCCATGGGCGCCGCCCGTGCCGCGGGCCGATGGGTTGAGTGTCGATTCCTTGAAGGCGAGCGCGGCCAGGTTGAGCCAGTCGATCTGCTGCGCCTCGCCATGCTTCTGCAGCACCGCACGCACTGCGCTCAGCCGCTGCCGATCCTTGCTCGCCAAGGGGTTGTGTACGCGGTACTGGCGACGGTAGATGCGCTCGAACGCGGCATCCTGGTTATCCGGTGCGCGGTAACCCTGCAGAAAGCGATCGACGCTGGCCAGCAGCTGCGGCGCGTCGCGCCCCACGTACCAACGCATGGCTTGCGGCGCCCCCAGGTGCACACGGCTGTCCAGGCGCAGACGCGGCATCACCCTGGCCCAACGCAGGGCAATCGGGCGCTCGACCACTGTCAGGTGATAGATACCGGCCTGGACCATTTCCAGCACGTCTTCCACCGCCAGGGTCGAGTCGACCCACTCCACCTTGATCGGCGCACGCTTGCGCAAGGCCAATTGCTGGTTCACCTGCTGGATCAAAGGCCCGGCGGCACTGGCACTGGTCAAGGCGACCGTACGCCCCGACAACTGCTCGACATGGCTGAAGCTGCGCTCGCCTTTGCGCCCGACCAGCATCAGCGGCACCTGGTCGAGCACCGGCGCGCTACTGCTGACGCCCCGCACCACCACCGGGTCGAGCAGTTCACCTGGGGCAGCCAAGTCCCCTTCGCCGCGCTGCAGGGCACCCAGCAACTGCTCTTTGGCGCGGGGGATGAGTTTCAACTGAATCTGCTGCCCATCGCCAGCCCGGGCATTCAGGTAATGCTCAAGCGCACGCAAGCGATAGTATTCGATGCCGACCGGCTCGCCCTTGACCTCGCCAGAGCTGTTGCGGCTTTGATTGACCAACACCCGCAGCACCTTGCTGCTACGGATCTGCTGCAGGTCCCGCAGCTTGCTGGGCGGGATATTCTGCTGCGGCCCTGGCAGGCGTGCGTGGGCAGCACCGGCAGTGGTCAGCCCAAGCATCAGCAGGAAGGTCAGCAGGTATCGCAGCATGCGAAAGCGTGTCCGAGGTCGGTGGGCGGCGTTCATGTGGCATCGCCGCTTCGTGATAAATGACGGCAGAAGACCACGGCAACAGCATGAAGTTCTTGGTTTTTTCCGAGAAACGCGGATTTTGCTATGCTGGCCGCCCCGCGGCACGAGATAGCACCATGCAACTGATCGATATCGGCGTCAACCTGACCAACAGCAGTTTCCACGACCAACAGGCGGCCATCGTCGAGCGCGCCATCGAGGCAGGCGTGGCGCAGATGGTCCTGACGGGCACCAGCCTGGCGGTCAGCGAGCAGGCGCTGGAGCTGTGCCAGCAGCTGGATGCAAGCGCTGAACACCTGTTCGCCACCGCTGGCGTGCACCCTCACGATGCCAAATCCTGGGATGCCAACAGCGAGCGTCAGCTGCGCCAATTGCTGAATGAGCAACGGGTACGGGCAGTGGGCGAATGCGGCTTGGACTTCAACCGCGACTTCTCCCCTCGCCCGCTGCAGGAAAAGGCCTTGGAAGCTCAACTGGCGCTGGCTGCCGAACTGGGCTTGCCGGTGTTTCTGCACGAACGTGATGCCAGCGAGCGCTTACTGGCCATCCTCAAGGGCTACCGCGACCACCTGAGCGGTGCCGTGGTGCACTGTTTTACCGGCGAGCGTGAAGCATTGTTCGCCTATCTGGACATGGACCTGCACATCGGCATAACCGGCTGGATCTGCGATGAACGCCGCGGAACGCACCTGCATCCCCTGGTCGGCAACATCCCGGAAGGCCGCCTGATGCTCGAGAGCGATGCGCCCTACCTGCTGCCGCGCAGCCTGAGGCCCAAGCCGAAAAACGGCCGTAACGAACCGGCGTTTCTGCCGGAGGTGCTGAGGGAAGTGGCGTTGCACCGGGGCGAGCCCGTGGAGCACACGGCAGCCCATACGACGGCGGCTGCACGGGCATTCTTTCGGCTAGCCTAAGCTGGCCCCAGCCCTAATGCCAGTCAGTTAGGGCCTAGGGGGCCCCTGCGCGGCCCATCGCAGCGGTTCGGCGCCCCGACAAGCCAGCTCCTACAGATGTAGCGTATTTCTTGAGAATCTCGCTCACCTGTAGGAGCTGGAGCCCCAATTAAGGCGGATGAAGCTTAACTGACTGGCATTAACCCCTGCCCTGTTTTTTCTTGATACATATCAAGAATGCCTCTGTCGGGTGCAGGCACAATGATGGCACCTTGCCAATATTGTTTCCGCTCAACTCAGAGAAGACCTGCCCATGGGTGCCTGGCTTAGCAATGTTTCCCTGAAGTACAAGTTCTGGGCCGTCAACGCGGTGGCCTTTGTCACGACCTTGCTGCTGGTGCTCTACGCCGTGCACCTGGAGCAACGCGCCCGCGCCGACGCGGCCCAGGCGCAAGCTGCGGCACAAGCCCAGCTGTTGTCCGCCTGGCCTGCCGGGCAAGCGCTGCCCCGGCAAGCCAATGTCATCAGCTGGTTGCCGGGCCAGACGCCGAGTTTTGCTGGCGAACCGATCGAAGCCCTGCGCAACGCCCAGGGCTGGGTCGACCTGCCCGCCGCGTGGCTGCTGGGCGACAACCCGCTGCGCGGCGCCCAGGTGCTGCAACACGGCGACCAGCAGGTTGGTGTACTGGCCCAGTCGCCAAGCGTGCGCCAGGTGTTCTTCGAACGTTTCACCAACTACGCCGTGTGCGTACTGATCCTGATGCTGGCCATGCTCGGTGCTTCGCAGTTGCTGATCCGCTTCCTGCTCAGCCAGCTCAACACCCTCAAGGACGTCATGCTGCACGTGGAGAAGACCGGCGACCTGTCGGCGCGGGTGCCGTTGGCATGTGGCGACGAAGTCGGCCAGATGGCCGGGGCCTTCAATGCCATGCAGTCGACCTACCACCGTGTGGTCAGCACCGTGGCCCTCACCGCCGCGCAACTCGACGCCGGTGCAGCGCGCCTGGCGTCTAGCATGAACGACGTGCGCCACGGCATGCTCGGCCAGCAAAGTGAAACCGACCAGGCCGCCACGGCCATCAACGAGATGTCGGCCACGGTGCACCACATTGCCCAGCATGCCGGCGCTACCCGCGACCTGTCGCAGACGGCCGATACGCTCGCCGGCAGCGGCCAGGAAGTGGTCAGCCGCGTACAGGATTCGATTGCCGGGCTGTCCAGCGGCGTGCAGCAGACCGCCGAGATGATCCGCCAACTGGCCGAGGACAGCCAGAAGATCAACGGCGTGGTGGGGGTGATCCACAGCATTGCCGAGCAAACCAACCTGCTGGCACTGAACGCCGCCATCGAAGCAGCACGCGCGGGTGACTTGGGCCGCGGCTTCGCGGTGGTCGCCGATGAAGTACGCAACCTGGCCAAACGCGTGCAGACCTCGACCGACGAGATCACCACCATGGTCTCCGCGCTTCAGTCCGGCACCCGCGATGCAGTGGAGTTCATGCAGGAAAGCTCGTACAAGGCCGACGATTGCGTTAAACAGGCCCAGGCAGCCGGTGAGGCGCTGGCCGAGATTACCGGTGCAGTGGCGCAGATGCGCGAAAGCAATACCCAAATCGCCGTGGCTGCCGAAGAGCAGAGCCAGGTGGCCGAAGAAATGAACCGGGCGGTGGTGAGCATCCGTGATGTCACCGAACACACCGTGCAACAGACCGTCGGCTCGGCCACCACCAGCAACGAATTAGCGACCCTTGCTGGCGAGCTGAACAAGGCCATAGGCCAGCTCAAGCTATAGTCACTTTAGCGTGTCACGATAGCCAGGCTCGATTGGCCCCCTCCCCTGGGCCGCACTAAGCTTTGGGCATGACCGAGAGGAAATGCCCATGAGCAAACGCCTGCCCAATCTGCCCGCCTGGCAATGGCGTGGCTATCACCATAACCATCGCCACCCGACCAACCTGGCGCTGCACCTGATTGCCGTACCTCTGTTCATTCTCGGTGTGCTGCTGGTGCTGTCCGGCCTGTTTGCCCTGGACCTGGGTCAGATTGCCGTTGGCATCATTTCTCTAATCGCTGGCCTGGGCCTGCAACGACACGGGCATCGACTGGAAGCTCAACAACCCGAGCCGTTTGCCAACCGCAAGGACGCCGTACAGCGCCTGCTGACGGAACAGTTCATCACCTTTCCGCGCTTTGTACTGAGCGGTGCCTGGTGGCGGGCCTGGCGCGAACGGCACAAGCATCGCCACTGAAGGCTGAAGAGGACCTCTAGGCGAAAACTGTTACCGTTTGACGGCTTAGCGCCAGTAACTCGCCCTTTTCCGACCAGAGCGCGGCGGCGGCATGCCCATAACCATCACGCGCGTACTCGGTCTCGACGCAATACCGGCACCAGTCCAGCGTCGACAGCTTTGGCGTGGGCTGGATAAATTCGATGGTCCAAGTCAGCGTACTGCCGGCTGCCGGCTGTTTCAGGTGCGGCAACAGGCTCGGTGGCCAAGCATCTACCAAAGCCAGCAGGTGAGACACGTTCAACGCTTCGTCGGCGATGTTGCGCAAGCGTACCCAGCCGCCCATCTGCCGTGAATCGTTGCCACTGAACGGCAGCCCGCCCACCGCCCAGCGAAGGGCCACATGGCGCATGAATTCCGGGGTCACGCCTTTGATGTAAGGCAGTTCTGGGGCGGCTTGCTCCAGCGGCTTCATGGCAAACGCCGGTTGCGCCGGGATGTCGACCACCGAGGGGCGGCCTGCACCGAAGTTGCCCTGTACCAGCGTCACCACCTGCCCTTCCTGCACCGCTCGGCCAAGCAAGGTACTGACAGCCTTGCCTTCACGCAGCACGTCGACTTCGAAACGAATCGGTACATCCGCCGCCGCAGGCGCCACGAAGCTGATGGCCAAGGAGCGTACAGGGCGGTCATCGGTCAATTTCAGGCGCATTGCTTCATAGACCATGGCAGCCATCAACCCGCCGAAGGCCGCGCGGCCCTGGGCCCATGTCGGGGGGACGGTTACCGATTCAGCATTCGCTCGCACGGCGTCGAGCAGTTCAGTGAAGTTCATCGCACGTAGGCTCCTGCAGCGTATCGATCCGTGGGCACGTACTGCACGCGCCCTGCATCGAAACATACTAACCAGCCCGCCTACACCGATCAGGCCCTAAATCGGTCATATGCCGGGCTATCGCTGCTTCAACGCCACCTGCAAAGCCTCCAGCGTGAGGTCGGATTGACGCTCCGCCTCATGCAGCTCTTGCTCCCAGTCGATCTTGCACGGCGCCAGGTCGGCGTGCTCGCGCGCTTGCAGCAACCATTGCAGGCGGTCATGCCAAGTGCCCAGGTCGCCCTGAGCCTTTTTCAGCAGGCGTTGCAGTTTTTTTCCGGCATGCTCAAGCTGCGGATACGCCTCATCACCGTAGCGTGCACGCTTGATCAACAGCCGCAGCCGATGCCGATCGTGGGCCGGGTCTGCCAGCGCCTTACGCAGCTTGCGCCATTGCTGAACCAGGCGTTTGTCGACGCGTTTTTCCAGCGCATCCGCCAGGCCCTCGCGATCCGCCGCACGCAGGAACAACGGAAACGCATCCACGATCGCCAGCAGACGGGTCAGTTGCGGGCTACCGGCGACACTGGCAAAGGCCTTGCCCCGCCCTGCCAGCCGCCGCTGCCCGGCCTCGACCAAGCCCCGCTCGACCAACTCGGCCGCCAGCACCTCCCGGTCACGCAACGGCGTCGTCAATGTGCCCAGGGACTTGGCAGCGCCCTCCAGCTGTTCGACACCCGGCAACCCCCGCAGCGGCCGCAGCAGGCTGCGCAAGCGCCGTACAGCGATGCGCAGGTCGTGCAGTGCCTCGCTGTCGGTATCCGCGGCAAGCCGCTCGCGGCAGGCCAGCAGGCGCACTTGCAAGGCCAGGATTTGTGACACGACATGATCGAGCATGGCAGACATGGGACGCTCCTCGGTCAGCGGCCAGCGCGCGACTCACGAATGTAGAAACGCGCCTTCTCGGCCTTCTTGGTACACCCTTCAAAACCTTCGAACTGCTGCTGGGTCTTGGCCCCCGTCAGCAGCGACAACGCCTTCGAATAACTGACAGTACCGGCAAACCCTTCGGCCTTGGCCAGGTCGAGCTCCTTCCAGGCGGCATCCAGCTGGGTCGCGCAGCTGTCACGGTAGGCCGTCTTGCCCGCACAGCCAGCAAGGGCCAGGGCAATCAGTGGAAGGCAGATCCAGGCTTTCATCGGTAATTCCTCAAAGTCAAAAGAGTGGCTGTTCGACGCATGGGCAAGCAAAAAGTGCCCGCGTGTGGGCTTTGCTTAGCGTAGATCAGCGCGGTCTACATTGAAGCACAGGCAGCAATGGGTGCATTGTTAAACCATGGTTGCACAGGCTGAGGGATAATCATGAGTAAACGCGTGGCGCTGGTGTTGGGGTCGGGGGGTGCACGAGGGTATGCACATATCGGGGTGATCGAAGAAATAGAGCGGCGTGGCTACGACATTGCCTGCATTGCCGGCTGCTCCATGGGGGCAGTGATTGGCGGCATCTACGCCGCCGGCAAACTCGACGAGTATCGCAACTGGATCGAAAGCCTCGACTATCTGGATGTACTGCGCCTGGTCGACGTCAGCTTTCGCCTCGGTGCGATCCGCGGTGACAAGGTTTTCGGACAGATCCGCAAAATCGTCGGCGACATCAACATCGAACAGTTGCGCATTCCCTACACCGCCGTAGCCACCGACCTCACCCACCAGCAGGAAATCTGGTTTCAGGAAGGTTGCCTGCACCAGGCCATGCGCGCTTCGGCGGCGATCCCTAGCCTGTTCACCCCAGTGATGCAGGGCAACCGCATGCTGGTCGATGGCGGCATTCTCAACCCGCTGCCGATCGTGCCGGTGGTGTCCAGCCACTGCGACCTCATCATCGCGGTCAACCTCAACGCCACCAACCAGAAGCAGTACCAGTTGCCGGTGATCGAACGCCCGGCAGCCTTCAAGATGCGCTTCGATTCGCTACTTAGCTCACTGGGTTCGCGCCTTCCGTTCCGGCGCAAGCCGGCGGAAGAACTGATACGTATCGAACAGGAAATCGTTGCCGAAGGCCTGGCCCCACCCAGCCCATGGCTGGCGGATGTCGCCGACCCGGAAGGCCAGCAGCCCGCAGCCGCGCCCGAGCGCGAAGGCGCACCCAAGTCGGCCACCGGCTCGTTCATCATCGACAACGTGGGGCCGGCTTCGCTGCTGGACCTGATCAACCAGAGCTTCGAGGTGATGCAGACGTCGTTGGCGCAGTACAAGATCGCCGGTTACCCGCCAGATGTGTTGATCAACGTACCGAAGCGGGTGTGCCGGTTCTTCGAGTTCTACAAGGCCCCCGAGCTGATCGCCCTGGGGCGGGAGATTGCGCGGGACACGCTGGACAACTACGAAGGGGTGAAGCGCTAGGAGACCGCTCGTACAAAAGGCCAGAAACAAGACAGGCCGCATTATGCGGCCTGTCTTGTCATGCAGTGATCACTCAGTAACGGGTGATATCAGCATTGGCTTCGAGCTGCTTGCGGTAAGCCGCAAAGTCTTGCTGGCCGGCACGCGACGCGAGGTAGCGGCGAATCTGCTGCTTCTCTTCGTCGGTGGCGGCGGCGCCTTCGTTGACACCTTTGAGCTGCAAGACAACCAGGCTGCCATCGCCCAGGACCACGCTGCTGTATACCGGCTTGTCCTTGGCTTGCGGCTTGCCCAGGCGGAACACGGCCTGCAGTTCGGCCGGGTCGATACCCTCCTCACCGCGGGTCACCGCCTCGTAGGCTTTCCAGCCCTGCCCTTCATGGACGCTGCCAGCGGCAACAGAACCATCACGCAGGCCGGCAATCAGCTTGTCCGCCTTGGTCTTGAGCTCGGCAGTCGCCTTCTCCTTGGCCAGGTGTTCGCTGATGTTCTTGGCCACGGCTTCCAGCGGCAGTTGTTCTGGCTTGCGGTGCTCCTTGACGCGCAGCACCACGGTGGTTTCCGGATCGAGCTCGATGGCGGTGCTGTTGGCACCCTCTTCCAGCACTTCTTCCGAGAACGCCGCCTGGACCACTGCACGGTTGGCGGTGATACCTTCGCCACCCTCACGGCCGAAGGCTGCGGAGGTGTGCACCTTCAGGTTCAGGTCCTGTGCCGGCTGAGCCAGGTCAGACGCCTCGTACGCGGCATCCTGCAACTGCTTGCTGGCGTCGACGTAGCGCTGTTCCACCAGCGGGATCTTCAGGTCACGGGTGAGCTTGTCTTTCAGGCTGGCAAAGCTCGGTACTTCCGGCGCCTCGACACCCAGCAGCTTGATCAGGTGGTAACCGAACTCGGTGCGAACCGGGGCCGATACCTGGCCATCCTTCAGCTTGTACAAAGCATCTTCGAAGGCTGGGTCGTACACGCCCGGGCCGGCGAAGCCAAGGTCACCACCGCTGTTGGCCGAACCTGGGTCCTGGGAGAACTCCTTGGCCAGTGCGGCGAAGTTTTCACCCTTGGCCAGGCGCTGCTCGATCTCTTCGGCACGGGCCTTGGCCTGGGCGTCGGTGACCTTGTCGTTGACCTCGATGAGAATGTGCGCCGCATGGCGCTGCTCGGCGAGGTTGGCGATTTCTTTCTCGTACTGGGCCTTGAGTTCGTCGTCGCTGACCTTGACCTGGTCGAAGAACACCGACTTTTTCAGCTCGATGTAATCGATGACCACCTGGTCGGGCGACATGAATTCCTTGGCATGCTTCTCGTAGTGCGCCTTGACCTCTTCTTCGCTGACCTTGACCGCGGCCGGGTCGGCCTTGAAGGTCAGGGAGGCGAAATCACGGGTCTGCTTCTCAAGGCGTGCAAACGCCTCGACCTGCTTGTCAGTGACGAAGCTGCTGCCGGCAAGGCCGGTACGCAATTGGCCAATGAGCATTTCTTCGGCGAGCATGTCGCGGAATTGCAGGCGGCCGTAGCCCATCTGGCGAATGACCTGGTCGAAACGATCGGCGTTGAACTTGCCGTCAACCTGGAATTCCGGGGTTTGCAGGATCACTTGATCCAGCGCGGCCTCGGAGAAGGCGAACTTGGCATCTTCAGCACCTTGCAACAACAGCTTGCGGGTGATCAGGCCTTTGAGCGCCTCATCACGCAGCAGCTTGTCATCCAGCAGTGCAGGGTCGAAATCCTTGCCCAGCTGTTGCATCAGCTGGCGGCGCTGCATGTCGGCCGCTTGGCTCAGCTCGTTCTGGCTGATGGTCTGGCCGTTCACCTTGGCGGCGTCCTGGCTATGGCTGGCAGCCTGGAAAATGGCCTCGAAGCCGGTCAACGCCATCAACACGACGATTAGGCCGATGATGGTCTTGGCAATCCAACCTTGTGAATTGTCCCTGATATTTTGCAGCATGCGTCCCCCAGAAACGGCTGTACCACTGCGTCGACAACCGCGGAGCGTGGGTAGAATCCTGATAAAAGAAAGGCGCATCCGAGGATGCGCCTTTTCTTAGCAAACGTGTCAGGCGGGAACGTTTGCGACCCGCCTTAACGTGCTCGGACCTGGCGAAGCCGGGCCCGGCTGAAAGAGACGACTTAGTTGACGGCGTCTTTCAGGCCTTTGCCAGCCTTGAAACCTGGAACCTTGGCAGCAGCGATTTTGATGGCGTTGCCGGTTTGCGGGTTGCGGCCGGTGCGCTCGGCGCGCTCCTTGACCGAGAAGGTGCCAAAGCCAACCAGAACGACGTCGTCGCCTGCTTTCAGGGCACCCGTTACGGAGTCGATCACAGCGTCCAGAGCCTTACCTGCGGTAGCTTTGGAAATGTCAGCCGATGCAGCGATAGCGTCAATCAGTTCCGACTTGTTCACTCTAAGTCCCCTTATTTCTCTATTGAGTTTGTTTCTAAGTATGTAATGAAAAGCGTATCAAACGAGTGCTGGGTGGCCTGATAACAATAGCGTGCCGCTTTATAGCAAGGCCCCGAAAAAACTGTCAAGGAAAGCCCCCCAGCCAAAAACTACTAATGCGTGCTGATTCTTTCCTTCGCGTCGCTGTCGCGCTTCTCTTCCTTCGCGACAATCTCCGGAGCCACATCTGGCAAGGGCTCCGGGGCGTATTGCAGCGCAATTTGCAGGACTTCGTCAATCCATTTGACCGGTTTGATCTGAAGATCCTGTTTGATATTTTCCGGAATCTCCTTCAGATCGCGAACATTCTCCTCGGGAATGATCACCGTCTTGATACCACCACGGTGTGCCGCCAGCAGTTTTTCCTTCAAGCCGCCAATGGCCAGCACCTGGCCACGCAGGGTGATCTCGCCGGTCATGGCCACATCGGCACGCACCGGAATCTGCGTCAGCGCCGACACCAGTGCGGTGCACATGCCAACACCGGCACTCGGGCCATCCTTCGGCGTAGCACCTTCAGGCATGTGGATGTGCACATCGTGCTTCTCGTGGAAGTCGGCTGCGATGCCCAGGCTGCGGGCGCGGCTGCGTACCACGGTCTGCGCGGCAGTGATCGACTCGACCATGACATCGCCCAGGGAACCGGTCTTGATCAGCTGGCCCTTGCCAGGGATGACCACGGCCTCGATGGTCAGCAACTCGCCGCCCACTTGGGTCCATGCCAGGCCGGTTACCTGACCGATCTGGTCCTGCTGCTCGGCGAGGCCGTAGCGGAACTTGCGCACGCCCAGCAGGTGCTCGAGCTGCTCGCTGGACACCTTGACCTTGACCTGCTTTTGGCCGGTATGTTCCTTGACCACCTTGCGGCAGACCTTGGCAATTTGCCGCTCCAGGCCCCGCACACCGGCTTCGCGGGTGTAGTAGCGGATAATGTCGCGGATCGCCGAGATATCGACCTCGAGCTCTTCCTTCTTCAAGCCGTTGGCTTTGACCTGCTTGGGCACCAGGTACTTGACTGCGATGTTGATCTTCTCGTCTTCGGTGTAGCCCGGCAGACGGATGACTTCCATCCGGTCCAGCAGCGCTGGCGGGATGTTCATCGAGTTGGAGGTGCACAGGAACATCACGTCCGAGAGGTCGTAGTCGACTTCCAGGTAGTGGTCGTTGAAGTTGTGGTTCTGCTCAGGGTCGAGCACTTCGAGCAGCGCCGAGGCAGGGTCGCCACGCATGTCACTGCCCATCTTGTCGATTTCGTCGAGCAGGAACAGCGGGTTACGCACGCCTACCTTGGTCATCTTCTGGATCAGACGGCCTGGCATGGAGCCAATGTAGGTGCGACGGTGGCCACGAATCTCGGCCTCGTCACGCACACCGCCGAGGGCCATGCGCACGAACTTGCGGTTGGTAGCAGCGGCAATCGACTCGGCCAGCGAGGTTTTACCGACGCCAGGCGGGCCGACCAGGCACAGCACCGGGCCACGGATTTTCTTGACGCGCTTTTGCACGGCAAGGTATTCGAGAATGCGTTCCTTGACCTCTTCCAGGCCATAGTGGTCGGCATCGAGGATTTCCTCGGCCTTGGTCAGGTCCAGGCGCACCTTGCTCTGGGCCTTCCACGGCACCTGCACGAGCCAGTCGAGGTAGGAGCGAACCACCGTAGCCTCGGCCGACATCGGCGACATCTGCTTGAGCTTGTTCAGCTCGGCCTGGGCCTTGGTCAGGGCATCTTTGGGCAGGCCAGCGGCTTCGATGCGCTTTTTCAGCTCTTCGACTTCGTTGTGGCCTTCGTCGCCATCGCCGAGCTCTTTCTGAATGGCCTTCATCTGCTCATTCAGGTAGTACTCGCGCTGGCTGCGCTCCATCTGCTTCTTGACCCGACCACGGATGCGCTTCTCGACCTGCAACAGGTCGATTTCGGCATCCAGCAACGCCAACACGTGCTCGACGCGTGTCGCCAGGTCGACAATCTCGAGGATTTCCTGCTTCTGCTCGATTTTCAGCGCCATGTGCGCGGCCATGGTGTCGACCAGGCGCCCAGGCTCTTCGATGCTGTTCAACGAGGACAGTACTTCGGCAGGGACTTTTTTGCCCAGTTGCACGTACTGTTCGAACTGCGACAGCAACGTGCGCACGAAGACCTCCGACTCGCGCTCGGCGGCGTCGACTTCGTCGATCAGGGAGACTTCGGCACGGATGTGCCCTTCCACTTCCGTGAAGCGCTCTACCGCGCCACGCTGCTCGCCCTCTACCAGCACCTTGACGGTGCCATCAGGCAGCTTCAGCAATTGCAGTACGGTGGCAACGGTGCCGACTCGGTACAAGGCATCTTCGCCTGGATCGTCATCGGCTGGGTTTTTCTGGGCCAGCAGCAGAATCTGCTTCTCGCCCGTCATCGCGGCCTCTAGGGCTTCAATGGATTTTTCGCGCCCCACAAACAGCGGGATGACCATGTGCGGGTAAACAACGACATCGCGCAATGGCAAAAGAGGCAAGTCGAGGGTGGTCTTCATGATTTCGCCTCTAACAGCGGCCTTGATGGCCGGAAACCGGTGGAAATGATGCTTGGACCTAATGTGGGGGCACGCTTGGGAAATTACAAGCGCTTGCGCAGGAAAAGCAGAAAGGGGCCCGTAGGCCCCTTTCTTGCTTGCAACCATCACCCAAGCATCACCTGAATCAGGCGTCGGGTGCGGCCTTGGCTTGCGGCTCGCTGTTCTCGTAGATCATCAGCGGCTGCGAAGTCCCTTCGATGACGCTCTCATCGATCACCACCTTGCTGACATCCTTCTGCGAAGGAATCTCGTACATGGTGTCGAGCAGCACGCCTTCGAGGATGGAACGCAGGCCACGGGCGCCCGTCTTGCGCTCCAGAGCCTTGCGAGCAACGGCCTTGAGCGCATCGCTGCGGAACTCGAGGTCGACGCTTTCCATCTCGAACAGCTTGGCATACTGCTTGGTCAGTGCGTTTTTCGGCTCGGTGAGGATCTGCATCAACGCAGCCTCGTCCAGCTCATCGAGCGTCGCCAGTACTGGCAAACGGCCGACGAACTCTGGGATCAGGCCAAACTTGACCAGATCGTCCGGCTCGACTTCACGCAAGGACTCGCCAACTTTCTTGCCTTCTTCCTTGCTACGTACTTCTGCACTGAAGCCGATGCCACCCTTGGTGGAGCGGTTCTGGATGACCTTTTCCAGGCCAGAGAACGCGCCACCGCAAATGAACAGGATGTTGCGGGTATCAACCTGCAGGAATTCCTGTTGCGGGTGCTTGCGCCCACCTTGCGGTGGAACCGAAGCAACGGTGCCTTCGATCAGCTTCAACAGCGCCTGCTGCACGCCTTCGCCCGAGACGTCACGGGTGATGGACGGGTTGTCCGACTTGCGCGAAATCTTGTCGATTTCGTCGATGTAGACAATGCCCATCTGGGCCTTTTCCACGTCGTAGTCGCACTTCTGCAGCAGTTTCTGAATGATGTTCTCGACGTCCTCACCCACATAACCGGCTTCGGTCAGGGTGGTGGCATCGGCAATGGTGAACGGTACGTTCAACAGGCGTGCAAGGGTTTCGGCGAGCAGGGTCTTGCCCGAGCCAGTAGGCCCGATGAGCAGGATGTTACTCTTGCCGAGTTCGACTTCGTCGCCCTTCTTGTCACGCTGGTTAAGGCGCTTGTAGTGGTTGTATACCGCTACGGCCAGCACCTTCTTGGCGCGCTCCTGACCAATCACGTACTGGTCCAGGATGCCGCTGATTTCTTTCGGCGAAGGCAATTTGTGCGCGCTGCTCTCGGCCTGGGCTTCCTGCACCTCCTCACGGATGATGTCGTTGCACAGGTCGACGCACTCGTCGCAGATAAATACCGAGGGCCCGGCAATCAATTTGCGCACTTCGTGCTGGCTTTTGCCGCAGAAGGAGCAATAGAGCAATTTGCCGCTGTCCTCGCCGTTACGGGTGTCAGTCATTCGATCGATCCAATCCGGTAGGCTTGCAACACAAGATGAAGGCAATTGCGGGCTTTTTCAAGTCCGCAGGTAGGCGCTTTCGGCACCCACCTGCTCTGGCCCCTGGGATCAGGAGGCCAGTTGCCGCTTGTCGTATACCGAGTCGATCAGGCCGTACTCGGCCGCGCGCGAGGCGCTCATGAAGTTGTCACGCTCGGTGTCGCGCTTGATGGTCTCCAGATCCTGGCCAGTGTGGTAGGCCAGCAGCTCGTTCAGACGCGCCTTGATATTGAGGATTTCCTGGGCATGGATCTCGATATCGGTAGCCTGGCCCTGGAAGCCGCCCAGCGGTTGGTGAATCATCACGCGCGAGTTCGGCAGGCAGTGACGCTTGCCTTTGGCACCGGCAGTCAGCAGGAACGCGCCCATGCTGCAGGCCTGGCCGATGCAGATGGTCGAAACGTCCGGCTTGATGAACTGCATGGTGTCGTAGATCGACATGCCAGCGGTGACCGAGCCACCCGGCGAGTTGATGTACAGATGGATATCCTTGTCCGGGTTTTCCGCTTCGAGGAACAGCATCTGCGCTACGACGAGGTTGGCCATGTAATCCTCTACCGGGCCAACCAGGAAAATCACACGCTCCTTCAACAGGCGCGAGTAGATGTCGTAAGCGCGCTCGCCACGGGCGGACTGCTCGATAACCATCGGGACCAGGCCGCCTGCGGCCTGGATGTCAGAGCTCTGCTGAATATAAGAATTGCGGGACATGTCCTGCGCTCACTCCCAAATAGTCATGGCTTGAATACGCACAAGCCAGCGCGAAGGCTGGCTTGTGGGGGTTTCCTACGAGAGTAGCGTATTACTCGGCTTCGGCAGGTGCCTGGGCTGGTTTTACGGCTTCTTCGTACGAGACCGACTTGTCGGTCACAGTCGCTTTCTGCAGAACAGTATCTACAACTTGTTCTTCCAGCACAACCGAACGGACTTCGTTCAGTTGCTGGTCGTTCTTGTAGTACCAGGAGATGACCTGCTCAGGCTCTTGGTAAGCCGAAGCCATTTCTTCGATCATTTCGCGAACCTTGCCTTCGTCTGGCTTCAGTTCGAACTGCTTGACCACTTCAGCGACGATCAGGCCCAGGACCACACGGCGCTTGGCTTGCTCTTCGAACAGCTCAGCCGGCAGTTGCTCAGGCTTGATGTTGCCACCGAACTGCTGAACAGCCTGCACGCGCAGACGGTTGACTTCGTTTTCCAGCAGGGCTTTTGGCACTTCGATCGGGTTGGCAGCCAGCAGACCGTCCATGACCTGGTTCTTGACCTTGGCCTTGATTGCCTGACGCAGTTCACGCTCCATGTTCTTGCGAACTTCGGCGCGGAAGCCTTCCAGGGTCGATTCCTTGATGCCGAACTGAGCGAAGAAGGCTTCGTTCAGCTCAGGCAGCGCAGGGGCCGAAACGCTGTTGACGGTGATGGTGAACTCAGCGGCCTTGCCGGCCAGGTCCAGGTTCTGATAGTCCTCTGGGAAGGTCACGTTGACAACGCGCTCTTCGCCAGCCTTGGCGCCAACCAGGCCTTCTTCGAAGCCTGGGATCATGCGGCCGGAGCCCAGAACCAGTTGGGTGCCCTTGGCCGAACCGCCAGCGAACACTTCACCGTCGACCTTGCCGACGAAGTCGATGTTGACCTGGTCGTCGTTCTGCGCGGCGCGATCAACTTCTTCGAAGCGGGTGTTCTGCTTGCGCAGGACTTCCAGCATGTTGTCCAGGTCGGCATCAGCCACTTCGGCGCTCAGGCGCTCGACGTTGATCGACTCCAGGCCAGCAACGGTGAACTCTGGGAACACTTCGAAGATTGCGACGAATTCCAGGTCCTTGCCCTTTTCGAAGGACTTCGGCTCGACGGCTGGAGCGCCGGCCGGGTTCAGCTTCTGCTCGACCACGGCTTCGTAGAACGAAGACTGGACCAGATCACCGAACACTTCCTGACGGGCGTCAGCTTCGAAACGCTGACGGATCACGCTCATCGGTACCTTGCCAGGACGGAAGCCTGCAACCTTGGCACGACGGGCAGTCTGTTGCAGACGCTTGTTGACTTCGGTCTCGACGCGCTCGGCCGGGACGGCGATGGTCATGCGGCGCTCGAGAGCGGAAGTGTTTTCAACAGAAACTTGCATGGATATTCCTCGTTGCACAGACGTTAGCCGGCGTTAGCCCGACTCCAGAATCAAGGGCAAGCATTCTAGTGAGTCGCGCAGCAGAAGTCACCCCACTCGGGACGACGGGAAACCACGCCGGTCGATTAACTTGCAAGGCCCGCACGGCTTACCGCCGAGCCCCTTTCAATTGAGGCTGCGCAACGCCTTTGGCGACGCGCAGCCGTAATAACTTGTCAAACAACTGCAGCCTACGAAATCGCTTCCTTTATTGAGGGTCGATCTCGTTGAACTGGCAGTACTCTTCCCACGCCATGCCCAGCGCCTCAGCGACCTCGCGATGGGTCTCCAGGCGCATGGCCTGCAGTTGCTCGGGGCTTTCGGCGATCAGTTGCAGCGCCAGCTCCCAAGGCTCGACGCCCTGCTCCTGCGCCGCATCTTCGAACGCCCACTCGATCTGCTGAGCTTGCTCACGCGCATCCAACTCGCGGATTTCTTCGAGCAGTTGCGGATTGGCTTCGGCGAAGCGCTGCAGCGCCAGGGCCTGACGGGCTTCTTTTGCAATCATGGGGTTATCCTCTGCCGACCGCGGGGCCGGTGTTTCAACCGGCTGAAATCTATCAGCTTTTATTGGGGTGTCACCAGAGGATTGCAAGGGGGTGCATGTAGATCCCACCCAAAAGCCCCCACGTCAGAGACTGCGCCTACCAGGCCGTAGGAATACGCCTATACCGCGAGAGGGCTTCTGCAGGTTGAATGGAGTACCTTTTTTGGTACTATTCCATGAACAAGAAAATCATGCCACTGGAGGCTCACTTCTATCGCACCGAAGCAGGTAACGAGCCGGTACGCGATTGGCTGACCTCATTGCCCCGCACTTACAAGCACTTGATCGGCACCGAGATCAAAACAGTCCAAATCGGATGGCCAATCGGCATGCCACTCGTAAGAAAGCTTGAGAAAGACCTCTGGGAGATCAGGGTGAATCTCGTCGACACCATTGCCCGCGTGCTTTTCACCACAACAGGAAAGACGATGATCCTGCTCCACGGCTTCATCAAAAAAAGCCGAAAAACACCCACGATCGACCTGGAAACTGCCAGGCAGCGTAAAGCTGCACTAAAGAGGGATAACAGATGAACCCACACATCGGCTCCAACTTCGAAGACTTCCTGGCAGAGCAGGACCTTGCAGAAGAGGTTTCCGCAACCGCACTCAAACGCGTCATTGCCTGGCAGATAGCCGAGGCCATGAAAGCCAAAAAGATGAGCAAGAAGGCGCTGGCTGAACGCATGCACACCAGCAGAACAGCGATTGACAGAGCATTAGACCAGAACGACCCAGGTATGACACTGGCCACCCTGGCCAGTGCAGCCAGAGCCCTTGGGCAGCGTGTGGAGGTGCGACTGGTGCCAGACAAGGAACACACCCCGGCGTGAGCACGACCTGCCCCTGACCTGCCAGGCAAAAAACACGACGAAGAGGCCGCTGCAGGCAGCCCCTTCACAAAAAGACGCCCCACCCGCCAACATGAAACGCAAAAAACAAAGGCGCCCGATCTTACGATCAAGGCGCCTTCGAAAAATATGGGGTGGACGATGGGAATCGAACCCACGACAACCGGAATCACAATCCGGCGCTCTACCAACTGAGCTACGCCCACCATATTGCGGTGTTGCGGTACAACCTTACAGAAGCATGGTGCGGACGAAGAGACTCGAACTCTTACAGCTTGCGCCGCTGGAACCTAAATCCAGTGTGTCTACCAATTTCACCACGTCCGCGTAACGCTTAAAACAAAGGCGCCAGATACTATCAAGGCGCCTCTGTAAAATATGGGGTGGACGATGGGAATCGAACCCACGACAACCGGAATCACAATCCGGCGCTCTACCAACTGAGCTACGCCCACCATATTGCGGTACATCTACTTGCTTGCCTAAGCTGCCTGATGGCGCACCCGGCAGGACTCGAACCTGCGACCATCCGCTTAGAAGGCGGATGCTCTATCCAGCTGAGCTACGGGCGCATAAGCGATCAGCCTAACCGAACGATGCTTTAGCAGAGAACCGCTAAACCACTCATTCTGCCCGACTTTGCCAACCAGTGCTAGGCAGTGCCCGACAAGTGCGGCGAATGTTATAGTCGAGGCGCAGGGTCGTCAACATCTTTCTCAAAAAAATTTAAATTATTTAAGGGGTTAGGGGATTTGCCCGACCACCCGCCTTTGCCCTCGGGCCGTGTCGTGCGAGAATGTGCCCTCTTTATTGTTTCCTTCTCGATGGTTAATCACGCGTCTATGACTGCACACCTAATCGATGGCAAGGCGATCGCCGCCAGCCTGCGCCAGCAGATCGCTCAACGTGTCGTGGAGCGTCGCCAGCAAGGCCTGCGCACCCCAGGCCTGGCTGTGATCCTGGTCGGCACCGACCCCGCCTCCCAAGTCTATGTCTCGCACAAGCGCAAGGACTGTGAAGAGGTCGGCTTCATTTCCCAGGCGTTCGACCTGCCCAGCGAAACCACGCAGCAAACCCTGACCGACCTGATCGACCGCCTCAATGATGACCCGGCTGTCGACGGTATCCTGCTGCAGCTGCCGCTGCCCGCGCACCTGGACGCCTCGCTGCTGCTCGAGCGTATTCGTCCGGACAAGGATGTCGATGGCTTCCACCCTTACAACATCGGTCGCTTGGCCCAGCGCATCCCGCTGCTGCGCCCGTGCACGCCCAAAGGCATCATGACCCTGCTCGAAAGCACCGGTCAGGACCTGTACGGCATGAACGCAGTGATCGTCGGCGCGTCCAACATCGTCGGCCGCCCCATGGCCATGGAACTGCTGCTGGCAGGCTGCACCGTCACTGTCTGCCACCGCTTCACCAAGGACCTGGCCGGCCACGTCGGCCGTGCCGACCTGGTGGTCGTGGCCGCCGGCAAGCCGGGGCTGGTCAAGGGTGAGTGGGTCAAGGAAGGCGCCATCGTCATCGACGTGGGCATCAACCGCCAGGAAGACGGCAAGCTGGTCGGCGATGTGGTCTACGAGACCGCCTTGCCGCGCGCGGGCTGGATCACCCCGGTGCCGGGTGGTGTCGGGCCGATGACCCGGGCGTGCTTGCTGGAAAACACGCTGTATGCGGCGGAAGAGCTGCATAAGTAACAAGGCGTGACATGAAAACGGCACCTGCTGCAGGTGCCGTTTTTTTGCCTGAAGGTTTTAGGCTCGCTGCACCGGCCTCTTCGCGGGTAAACCCGCTCCCACAAGTTCGGCACCTGTCTTCAAGACAGCGATGAACCTGCGGGCTTGCCCCGCGAAGAGGCCAACGCGGTCATCAGCCGATTACTTGCGCGCTGCCTCCCACGACTTCAGCAACTCGGTGTAGCTCACCGTCTCGCCCTTGGGCTTCTCGTTAGCCAGCTTCGGCTTCGGCGCACCCGGCTGGTCATACCAATACTGGGCATCCTTTTCCGGATTGAGCTTCGGTGCACAGGTCGCCTGTGCGTTGGAACGCTGCAGCCGTTCCATCATGCGGTCCTGATCGCGGGCCAGGCCATCCAGCGCCTCCTGCGGGGTCTTTTCGCCACTGGCCACTTCGGCGATATGGCTCCACCACAACTGCGCCAGCCGCGGGTAGTCAGGCACGTTGGTGCCGGTGGGCGTCCATTGCACCCGCGCCGGGCTGCGGTAGAACTCCACCAACCCACCCAGCTTGGGCGCAAGGTCCGTCATGGCCTGGGAGTTGATGTCCGACTCACGAATCGGCGTCAGGCCGACGATGGTCTTTTTCAGCGACACGGTCTTGGAGGTTACGAACTGCGCATACAACCAGGCGGCCAGGCGTTGCTTCTCCGGGGTGGATTTGAAGAAGGTCCACGACCCCGTGTCCTGATAGCCCAGCTTCATCCCCTCCTCCCAATACGGCCCTTTCGGCGACGGCGCCATGCGCCACTTCGGCGTGCCATCGGCATTGACCACCGGCAAGCCGGGTTTGGTCATGTCGGCGGTAAAAGCCGTGTACCAGAAGATCTGCTGGGCAATGTTGCCTTGGGCCGGCACTGGGCCCGCTTCGGAGAAAGTCATGCCCTGGGCTTCCTTGGGCGCGTAGGCACGCATCCAGTCCACGTACTTCTGCGTCGCATAGACCGCCGCGGGGCCGTTGGTGTCACCGCCTCGGGTAACGCTCGAGCCCACCGGGTGGCAGTCCTCGACGCGAATCCCCCACTCGTCCACTGGCAAACCATTGGGCAGGCCTTTGTCGCCACCACCGGCCATCGAGAACCAGGCATCGGTGAAGCGCCACCCCAGCGAGGGGTCTTTCTTGCCGTAGTCCATGTGGCCGTACACGCGCTTGCCGTCGATTTCCTTGACGTCTTCGGTGAAGAATTGGGCGATGTCCTCGTAGGCCGACCAGTTCACCGGCACGCCCAGTTCATAGCCGTACTTTTCCTTGAATTTGGCTTTTAGCTCAGGCCGCTCGAACCAGTCGGCACGGAACCAGTAAAGGTTGGCGAACTGCTGGTCAGGCAGTTGATAGACCTTGCCATCCGGCGCGGTGGTGAAGGAGATGCCGATGAAGTCTTTCAAGTCCAGCGTCGGCGAGGTGTAGGCCTTGCCCTCGTTGGCCATCAGGTCAGTGATCGACTCGACCTTGCCGTAACGAAAGTGCGTGCCGATCAGGTCCGAATCGTTGACCCAGCCGTCATAGATGTTCTTGTCCGACTGCATCTGTGTCTGCAGCTTCTCCACCACGTCGCCTTCCTGCAGCAGGTCGTGGGTCAGCTGGATGCCGGTGATCTCGCTGAATGCCTTGGCCAGCACCTTGGACTCGTATTCATGGGTGGTGATGGTTTCCGACACCACGTTGATCTTCATCCCACGAAACGGTTCGGCGGCCTTGATGAACCACTTGAGTTCGGCCAACTGCTGCTCTGGGGTCAGGGTCGACGGTTTGAACTCACTGCCGATCCACTTGTTCGCCGCGTCTTCGTACTGGTCGGCCCACGCCATCCCGTGCACGCTGGCCAGCACCAGCAACGCGGCCAGGGTCAAATGTCGCCGTTTATGATTGTTGTGGAACATTGTGATCTCCCGATTGAGTTATTCCCGGAGCCGTCGCTCAGCCCCAGCGCAACACCACCACGAGCCAGCCCAGCGACAGCAGCGAGGCCACCCACAAAGGCCAGTCGCTGACCCCGACTACCAGCAAGTGCAGGTAGGCGCTGGCCAGCAGGCCGATGAACAACCGGTCGCCACGGCTGGTGACGATCGGCAGGAAGCCGCGCCGCTCCACGCAGGGGCGGCGCAGTTCAAGCAGGGTCATGCACAACAGCAGCATGCCGACGGCCGCGAAGAACAGCGCCGTGGGCAAGGTCCAGGCCATCCATTCCATGTGCTCCCCTCCTCACACTCGGCCGAGGGCAAAGCCCTTGGCGACATGGTTGCGGACAAACCAGATCACCAGCATGCCGGGCAGGATGGTCAACACCCCGGCCGCCGCCAGCACGCCCCAGTCAATCCCCGAAGCGGACACGGTTCGGGTCATCACCGCTGCGATAGGTTTGGCGTTCACCGAAGTCAGGGTGCGCGCCAGCAGCAGTTCGACCCAGGAAAACATGAAGCAGAAAAACGCCGTCACACCGATGCCGGAGCCGATCAGCGGGATGAAGATCTTTACGAAGAAGCGCGGGAAGCTGTACCCGTCGATGTAGGCCGTTTCGTCGATCTCTTTCGGCACCCCCGACATGAAGCCTTCAAGAATCCACACCGCCAGCGGCACGTTGAACAGGCAGTGGGCCAGCGCCACGGCAATGTGCGTGTCGAACAGGCCAATCGAGGAATACAGCTGGAAAAACGGCAGCAGGAACACCGCCGGCGGTGCCATGCGGTTGGTCAACAACCAGAAAAACAGATGACGGTCGCCGAGGAAGCGATAGCGCGAGAAGGCATAGGCCGCCGGCAACGCCACCGCCAGCGAAATGACTGTGTTCAGGCACACGTAGTACAGCGAGTTGATATAGCCGCTGTACCAGCTCGCATCGGTAAAGATCACCCGGTAGTTGTCCAGCGTGAATGCCTGCGGCCACAGGGTCAGACCGCCAAGGATTTCGGTGTTGCTCTTGAACGACATGTTCAGCAGCCAGTAGATCGGCACCAGCAGGAAGAAGAAGTACAGCAACAGTGGCACTGCTTTGCGCGCGCTCATGGCCTAGTCCTTGTCGGCGTGCGTCATGGCGGTATAGAACAGCCACGACACCAGCAGGATGATCAGGAAGTACACCAGCGAAAACGCCGCGGCCGGCCCCAGGTCGAACTGCCCTACCGCCATGCGCGTGAGGGTCTGGCTGAGGAAGGTGGTGGCGTTACCAGGCCCGCCACCAGTCAGCACGAACGGCTCGGTGTAGATCATGAAGCTGTCCATGAAACGCAACATCACCGCAATCAGCAGCACGTTCTTCAGCTTTGGCAGCTGGATATGGCGGAACACTGCCCAGGCCGAAGCCCGGTCGATGCGGGCAGCCTGGTAATAGACATCCGGGATGGCGCGCAGGCCCGAATAACACAGCAGCGCCACCAGCGACGTCCAGTGCCAGACGTCCATCACCAGCACCGTGAGCCAAGCATCGAACGGGTCGCCGGCATAGTTGTAGTTGACCCCAAGCTTGGCCAGCGTGGCACCGAGCAGGCCGATGTCGGCGCGGCCGAAGATCTGCCAGATGGTGCCGACCACGTTCCAGGGAATGAGCAGCGGAATAGCCATCACGATCAGGCAGATCGAAGCCATGCGCCCCTTGGTCGGCATCGTCAAGGCGATGGCGATGCCCAATGGAATTTCGATCAGCAGCACGCAGCCGGAATAGATGAACTGGCGCAGCAAGGCATCGTGCAAGGCCGGGTCGCGCAACACCTGGCGGTACCAGTCGGCGCCGACGAAATAGCGGTTGGACTGGTCGAAGATGTCCTGCACCGAATAGTTGACCACGGTCATCATCGGCACCACGGCGCTGAACGCCACCAGCACGAACACCGGCAGTACCAACCACCACGCCTTGTTGTTGCGCACCTTGTTCATGGCCCGGCCTCCAGCAGTACATCGTCGACATACAGCATCAGCCACTGGCTCGGCAGGGTGACCCAGGCCTGCCCCGCCGGCAGCGGGCGATCCTCGCCCAGGCGCGCCTTGAGCGTGGCGCTGCCGAGCTGGAAGGTGACGATGCGGTAGGTGCCAAGGTCTTCGATATCCAGCACCTGCACGGCAAACGCGTTGTCGAGCGGGCTGTCCCAAAGCTGCACGAACTCCGGCCGGATGCCCACTTGCAGGCGCCCGCCTGCGGTTGCCGCCAAGCGTTCGCGCAGGCCCTCGGGCAGCGTCAGGTGCAAGCCATCAAAACCGACGCCATCGGCCTCGGCACGCACGTCGATGAAGTTCATGCCGGGGCTGCCAATGAAGTAGCCGACAAAGGTGTGCCGCGGGCGCTCGAACAATTCGCGCGGGGTGCCGAACTGGACGATGCGCCCGCCGTGCATCACCGCGATCTTGTCAGCGAAGGTCGAAGCCTCCAACTGGTCGTGGGTGACGTAGATCATGGTGATGTTGAACTGCTCATGGATCTGCTTGAGCTTGCGCCGCAGCTTCCACTTCAGGTGCGGGTCGATCACCGTCAACGGCTCGTCGAAGAGGATCGCCGAGACGTCATCGCGCACCAGGCCACGGCCCATCGAAACCTTTTGCTTCTCGTCGGCGCTGAGGTTGCGCGCCTTCTTTTTCAGTACAGCGGACAGGTCGAGTACCTCGGCGATCTCTTCGACCCGGGCACGCACCCTGCCCTCGTCCACGCCCTGGTTTCGCAGGGGGAAGGCCAGGTTGTCGAACACCGTCATGGTGTCGTACACCACCGGAAACTGAAACACCTGGGCGATGTTGCGCGCCTGCGGCGACAGCGCGTTCACGGGCTTGCCGTCGAACAGCACGTCGCCATGGGAGGGAGTAAGCAGCCCCGAAATGATGTTGAGCAAGGTCGACTTACCGCACCCCGAAGGCCCGAGTAAGGCATAGGCGCCGCCTTGCTCCCACACATGCTCCAGCGCGTGTAGGGCGTAGTCCGCCTCCGAGGTCGGTTGACGGCTGTAACTGTGCGCCAGCTGGCGCAGGCGGATCTCGGCCATCAGCGACTCCTCGCCTGACGCGCGCCTGGAGCCTGCACCAAGGCCCCGGCAGCGTCGAAGACAAACAGCTTGTGCGTGGGGATGAACACGCGGATCGGGGTGTCCACCTGGTACTCGTGCACACCCGGCAGGTGCAGGGTCATCCGCCAGTGTTCATTGCGCACGTGGAGGAAGGTTTCCGAGCCACTGATCTCGGCCAGCTCCACCAGCACCGCCAGCTCCAGGTCATCATCATGGGTCGGCACCAGGGTGATGTGGCTGGGGCGCACGCCAAAGCGGTAGTCCCCCTCGCCCAGGCGCTGCAGGTCGGCATTGCGGGCAAAGTGCACCGCCTGCGCCAGGCTCACCTCGTTGCCGGCGATGCGCCCAGGCACCAGGTTGATCGGCGGCTCGGAAAACAGCTCGGCGGCCAGCACGCTGCTGGGCTGCTGATAGACCGCAGCGGTCGGGCCGCTCTGCACGATGCGCCCCTCATGCAGGATCGTCGTGGTGCCGCCCAGCGCCAGCGCTTCGTTGGGTTCGGTGGTGGCGTACACGGCAATGCAATTACGCGCCGCAAACAACGCCCGCAGCTCCTGGCGCAGGCCTTCACGCAGCTTGTAATCGAGGTTGACCAAGGGCTCATCGAACAGGATCAGCGAGGCGTCCTTGACCAGCGCCCGGGCCATCGCCGTGCGTTGCTGCTGGCCGCCGGACAGCTCCAGCGGCAACCGCTGCAGGTAGGCTTCGATGCGCAGCATCTCGGCGGTTTCCTGCACCCGCCGGCGAATTTCCGATTCGGCCAGGCGCGCCTGGCGCAGGGGCGAGGCGATGTTTTCGTACACGCTCAAGGTCGGGTAGTTGATGAACTGCTGATACACCATCGATACGTTACGCAGGCGCACCGGCACCCCGGTGACATCGTTGCCGTCCAGCAGCACACGGCCCAGGTCCGGGCGGTCGAGCCCGGCCATCAGGCGCATCAGGCTGGTCTTGCCGGCCAGGGTGCGGCCGAGCAAAACGTTGAACGAACCCGGCTCGAAACGCAGGGACGCATCGACGATGCAGGCCTGGTTATCGACACTGCGGCTGACCTGCTCCAGCACCAAGGACATGGCGTGGCCTTTTTAGGATTGTTGTCCGCTGGGCAGAGCGAGTTTCGTGCCAGCCCGGCCTGAACGCTCTGCCGCGCGCCCTCACCGCGCAAGGTCAGCCATGGCCTGTTCACAGCTGAACACATTCGCTGGACAACTGAACACGCGCAGGTTTGACAATGAACAACGGTGGACGACACTGAACAGCGGTCGGCTGATAACAACAATCACACAGGACAGGCCCATGGCCGCATCCGCTTCGCCGCATGCCCAATTGATCCAGGCATCCTGGGCGCGTTGTCGCGACCACGGCCTGCAACCGCAAAGCCCACCCGATTTCGATTGCCTGCCGCCGGCCGAACTGAGCGCCCTGCTGGAGCGCCGCCAGGCCCTGCTGCGCCTGACACGCGATGAGGTGCTGCCGCAATACGCACACCTGCTGGGCAACGCCAGCTACCTGGTGATGCTGGCCGACGCCGGTGGCTGCCTGCTCGACAGCTGGGGTTCGCGGCGCTTCGTCGACCCGCGCCAGCGCCACGGCTTCAGTGCCGGCGCACACTGGCACGAGCGCGGCGTCGGCACCAACGCACTCGGCACGGCGCTGGTCTGCGCCGAGGCAATTCATGTGGGCCAGGATGAACACTTCCTGCGCCAGAACCGCTACCTGTGCAGCGCTGCGGCGCCGGTGTTCGATGGTGAACGGCAGTTGATCGGCGCGCTCGATGTGGCCAGCGACGGGTACTTGCCTGCCAGCCAGACGCTCGGCCTGGTACGGATGATGGGCCAGAGCCTGGAGAACCGTTTGATACTGGCGCAGCATGCCGACCACCACGCCCAACTGCTGTTCAACAGCGCCTCCGACAACCTCGACAGCCCCTGGGCGGGCTTGCTGGTGTTCGATGAGCGCGGCCAGGTCATTGCGGCCAATCACCGGGCCGACAGCCTGCTCGGCGACAACCCGCTGCGGCAAAACCTCGAGCAACTGTTTCAAGTCCCGTTGCAGCAGTTGCTAGCCCAGCCGCCGCAACAGCCCTTCGCCTTGCAAGCCGCCGGGCGCCACCGCTTCCACTGCCAGTGGCAAGCGCCGCGCCACGGCCCCAAACGCCCGGCCCCTGGCCCTATCGACCCACGCCTGGACAACGCCTTGGCCCAGGCCAGCCTGTTACTGGAAAAAGACATCCCGGTGTTGATCCAAGGCGAAACCGGGGTTGGCAAGGAAGTCTTCGTCGAGGCCCTGCACCGCGCCAGCCGCCGCGCCGGGCAGCCGCTGATTGCAGTCAACTGCGCGGCGATCCCCGCCGAGCTGGTCGAGTCGGAGCTGTTCGGCTATGACAAAGGGGCCTTTACCGGCGCCCACCACAAGGGCAACCCCGGGCTGATCCGCAAGGCCGACCACGGCATCTTGTTTCTCGACGAAATCGGCGACATGCCGCTGCCGACCCAAGCCCGGCTGCTGCGCGTGTTGCAATCGCGCAGCATCCAGCCATTGGGCAGCGGCGAGCCGGTGACCGTGGACATCCGCGTGGTTTCGGCCAGCAACCGCGACCTGGCCGAAGCCGTGCGCAACGGGCAGTTTCGCGAAGACCTCTACTACCGCGTGGCCGGGCTGACCCTGGTGTTGCCCGCCTTGCGCGAGCGAAGTGATCGGCACGCGCTGATCGAGCAGGTGCACGCCCGGCATCTCGCCCCCGGGCAACCCCGGCAACTGCTCCCGCACATACTCGACCTGCTGTTGCACCACCCCTGGCCAGGTAACCTGCGCCAGCTCAACAGCGTAGTGCAGGTGGCGCTGGCCCTCGCTGGCAGCCAGCCCATCGGCACCGAACACTTTTCAGCGTGTTTCCTTGCCCAGGCCGGCACACCTCGCGCATGCTCGCCACCCGCCCCTGCCACGGACCTGGCCAACCTGCTGCACAGCTGCGGCGGCAACATCTCATCGCTGGCACGCCTGCTCGGCATCAGCCGCACCACCCTGTACAAACGCTTGCGTGAACAGGGGCTCGAACCCGCCCACCTGCAGGGTGGGCGCTGAAGGTGCTATCAGCATACTGAAGCCGGGCTAATGCGGGTCATTACCCTCGCTGCTCCAACCTGTCAGGAGCAGCCCATGAGCCATTTGCACCCCCATCACGTAGCCCTGATTCAACAGCGCCTGCCCGGCTGGCTTCGCCAGACTTCCCCGCATCAGCGCCAGGCCCTGAAAACCCACCTGCTGCACAGCCACCGCGCCACACGTGCACTGCAGAAGGCCCTTGCCCCGCTGCAATCGGTAGAGGCGTTCTGCCGACCGTTGTTGAAGGGCGCGCTCGCACACTGGTACCCCGGGGTGTCGCTGCCTCCACTCGATACCACCGTGTTGACCGAGCGCACCACGGGCCACCTGCGCAGTCGGTCCTGGCTGGAAGCTGCCCTGCAGAATCTGCAAGCGGACACGCCGGTACGCCTCTATGCCAACCAGGATGCGCCTGAACTGGAACAGCTCGACACCGTGCGATTCGTGAAAGGCGTACGGCGCCTCGACCTTGGCCAGCGCTACCTTGACCACCTGCGCGAGCACGTCGACACTGCTGATTTTCGCGCGTTGCTGGGTGAGCAGGACCGTGCCGCCTTCGCGGTCGAATTGTTATCAGCGCGGCTGCAAGGGCACATCGACAGCCGCGGCGAAGCCTTGGGCGAGGCCGCGCTTGCCGGCGCGCGCGAGGTACAGACGCTCAGTGGGGCGATGCGCCTGCAATGTGGCTACCTGAGCCTGCTCGGTTTCCCGCTGAGTGGCGCCCTGCTGCTGCGACTCGAGCCACACGGGCAGACCGAGCCGTGCCTGCTTTACCTGCCTGGGGACACCCAAGGCGCCCTGCACCAGTACTCGTCCTTGCAGGCCGTCGGCACAGCACTCACGAAGCGGCTATGGGAGGAGCCTTTTCGTGTGTATTTCAAACGCTTTGTCAGCCACGCGCAGCAACCCGCCTTCGCCGCGCGACTAAGGCACACACTCTACCCGCGCTACCCCTACGCAGCGCTGCACCCGACCCCACCTACACTGGAGAAAGGTGAGTCATTCAACTGGATCAACCGGCTGTTCCCCTCGCCCCACGACCTGTGGCAAGAAACCCTGGACAAGAACGCCCGCCTGCCACTGGACTTCACGCCGTGGCCCGGCGAATGCTTCACCGCCAGGGCCAGCAACCAGGTGCAAACCACCTTGGCAGATGCCGTGACACTGGCTGTGCCCACGGCGCAGTTCGACGCGGCGGCGCAAACTGCCCGGCTGCTCGGTTGGCTGGGTGTGGGGCTGACTGTACTGAATGTGGCCAGCTTTTTCGTGCCCGCCTTGGGCGAGGTGATGCTGGTGGTCGGCGGGGCGCAAATCGTGGGCGAGTTCCTCGAAGGCGTCCATGCGCTGAACGAAGGCAAAACCGAGGCCGCCATCAGCCATCTGTTCGGTGTGCTCAACAGCCTGCTGCAGGTTGCGGCACTGGGTGCCGTGCACAGTGCGGGCCAGCTGGCAGGCCCCCTTGAAAACTGGACACGCCTCCCCGGCAGAACAGGCCAGCGCCTGTGGCACGGCGACCTGCGCCCCTTCACCCGCGAGGCGCCCTGGCCGCCAGGCACCCCTGGAGCGGATGGCTTGCACCACTGGCAGGGCCAACCGTGGATCAACCTGGAGGGCAAGGCCATGCCGCTGGAAAAAGCCCCCGACAGTCGCTGGCAGCTGGCACACGCGAAAGGCCATCAACGCGCCCCTCGCCTGCTCGGCAATGGCCAGGTGCCGTGGTTGCTGGAGCACGAACAGCCCTTGGCGTGGGACGCGGCCAAACTGCTGCGGCGCATCGCCAACAGCGGCCCGGCGGTGAGTGATGAAACCCTGCTGCGCGCACTGCGCTGCAGTGGTTTCAGCGAAGCAGCCGTGCGCCGCGTGGTGGTCGATCAGGAAGCCACCCCCGCCCTGCTGCTCGACTGTTTGCAAGCACTGGGCGCCACCGATACCCCCACAGCGGCCAGCACCGACGCCATCACGCTGCTGCTTGGCCGGGACTTCCCGTCCCTTAGCCGCAGAGCCAAGGCCGAGATCCTTGCCAATACCCGTACCAAGGACCTGGCCCTTGGCCAACGAAGGGGCCGATTGCCGCTCTCGGTAGCCGAAACAGCCCGCGCCTACCAGCACGAAGCACGCCTCGACCGCGCGCTGCTGCGCTTTTATCAGCACAGCGGCCCGGTGCAGGACCGTGATGCCCTGGCCGTGGGTTTTCTGCGACGGCTACCGGGTTGGACGGGCGAGGTACACCTCGAATTGCGAGAGGGCAACCTGCAAGGCCCACGACTGCAGGGCACTGACGCCCAGGGACGAGCCGGCAAAACCGTGGTGCGCGATGATCGGGGCTACCAACCCTACGACGAACACGGCCAACCGCTGGCCAGCCACACGACGCTCTACCAGGCCATTCTCAACGCCCTGCCTGACAGCGAGCGCATCGCCCTGGGCTTGCAGATACATGACCCTCTGCCCTTGCGTGACGCCCTGTTCGAACAGGCCGCCGGCAATCGCACGTACGCCGCCAAGCAATTAGGTATGGCGCCTGTGCGCACCCTGTATCGGCGGCCCACACGGCTCGCGCCGGGCGGCCGTGTCGGCTACCCCCTCAGCGGCCGTGGCCGGGGCTGGCTGAATGACGACGAGCTGTTCGACACACTGTACCCCAGCCGCCACCCCGGTGACCGCGAGTGGCTGCGCCAGCGCTTGCGCCTGGAGGCCGGTGAAAGCCCAGGCGCCTTTACCCGGCTGCTCGAACAGTTGCGCGAAGCGTACCAGCGCCTGAACACCACACTGGATGGCTGGGTAAATGACACAGAAGGCCTGGCGGTGGACACCCTCGAACAACGCACCGCTGCGCGGACGGAGGCCGCACGGCGCATACGCCAGGCCTGGCGCAGGGAGGGCGTGGAGGCCGATCAGCTGGACCTGGTACTGGAAGCCCAGGACCTGGGCGCCTTGCCGACCTTACCCACGCGCCTGGAGCACGTCCGGTGGCTGACTGTCGTCGACTCACCCCATGGCGAAGCGATCAACCTCGATGGCTTCCTGCAGGCCTTCCCTGGCGTGCGTAACCTGGACCTGGCCAACAACAGGCTGCGTTTGCTGCCTGGCGCCCTGGCCCAGATGAGCGAGCTGGAAACCCTGGACCTGCAGTGCAACATCGTGGCTTTGCAGGAAGCACACAATATCGATCTACTGACACGCCTGCCCCGCCTGCAGCGGCTCAACCTCTCTGGCGGCCTGGAGAGCCTGCCTGTCGCCGCTCTGCAGCGGCTCGGCCAGTTGCAGCACCTGTACGCGCTGAGGGCCGACTTGAACAGGCTCGCGCTGCAAGCCGAACACTTCGATGCGTTACAAGGCTGGCCCGCGCTGACCGAATTGAGCCTGGGCTCATGCGAGATCACCCTCACCGCAGAAAGCCGCGCGGCGCTGGGCCGCCTCAACCAGCTGCACTCGCTGCGCTTAGGGGATAACCCACTGCAATTGACACCCGACGTGACCGGCTGGCAGCACTTGCATACCCTCGACCTCGACCGCGTCGGTATCACCCAATGGCCCGAAGGCCTGCCAGGCTTGATGAATCAACGCCCACTCGTGCTGCGCTCGCTCGACCTCAGTGGCAACCGGTTGGTCGATGCACCCGAATTGCACGACACGGCGTTCGCTGAAGCGATACGCAACGGGGATGAAGGCACCTATTACGACTTCGACGACAACCCTTTCAGTGAGCAGGCCCAACGCAGCCTGTTCGGCGCAGGCCTGACGGCCATCCCTGACATGGAAGCCCTGGAGGACGAGGCCTGGGTGATCGAACTGCCCCCCGAGCTTGAGGCACACCGCGAGGCCAATGCCGAAGACGCTGAGTGGGCGCCCGTGTACCGCCTGACCGAACGCATGGCGCAAACGCCGGAGTACCTGGCTAACCCGGTGCGCACGCGTGAGCGCATCGTGCATGTACTGCGCACACTCACCCGCGAAGACGTCGGTGACGCGGGCTGGGGCCTCGCCGAGCTGCGTGAGCAAGTACTCACCGAGATCAACGACGCAGCCGAGGCCTGCGTGGACCAGGCCAGCCTGCTGTTCCAGCGGGTCGAAACGCAGGTGTCGGTATGGCGTAGCGTGGCCGCCGCGCACCCCGGCGCCACCGACGAAGCGGTCGCTGTGTCCGTCGCCACTGGCCTGGCCCGCCAGGGCCGCCTGGATGAACGCATAGGCGCCCTGTACAACGCTCGCCGGGCACGCCGGCAGGCCTTGAGCGATGCGCAAAACGACAGCGAACGCCAGGCCGCACCGGCCCTGGTGGCGGAAGACGACTTGAGCGATGCGCACCTGAGCGACCCGCAAACCCCGCCCGACGAAATTGAAATCGCCCTGGTCGCACGCATCGCCCTGCGCGAACGCCTGGGCCTGCCCGAACAACCTGGGCAGATCGCCTTCGGCTACCTGGCGCAACTGAGCGAGGCCACCCTGCAACGCCTGGCCCAGGCAGTTGAGGCCGAGGCGGATGCTGCCTTCCTGGCACGCTGGGCGAGCGAGCAACCCTTCTGGCGCGCCTGGGTTCGGCGGCTACGGCCTGAGCCATTCGAAACGCTCGCACGTGACTGGGAGGCCGCCTCGGAGTACTACACCGAGTTGAGTGAACCCACCACCGCGCCCGGGGCCTACCGCGGGCCCGCTGTTCCGTTGGCGTTTATCACCGCGCTGGAGCGCGAGACCCACACCGTACCGGGGCTGGCATGGCGGGTGGAGGGCACCTTGCAGCGCATCGACCTGGTGTCGGGGCGCTACAGAGGCGAAGACGAGCTTTACGCGCTGGCTGGCCGCCTGCTGCTCAGCACGCGCCAGCAGGCGCGAGACCAGCTCTACCGGCAGTTGACCCAGGCTCTGTTCCAGGCCGGCTGACGTACAGCGGGTGGCAGGCCCCCTGCAGGGCGTGTCGCCCGCAGCCGATTCGGCTGCAAGCGCTTCGACTTCAGCCTTTACCGCTGCGCCATTGCTCAGGCTGCCGATACCCCTGCGCCCAGGCCAGCACTTCACTCGCCGGCATCGGCCTGGCAATGAAGTACCCCTGCGCCAGCTCGCAACCCAGTGCCATCAGCACCCGCCCATGCTCGACACTCTCCAGGCCTTCGGCAACCACCTCGCGGCCAAACGCACGCGCCAGCCCGATCACCGCCCCGGTCAGGGCCAGGTCATCCTGGTCATGGAGAATGTCGCGCACGAACGACTTGTCGATCTTGATGGTCTGGGTCGGCAAGCGCTTGAGGTAGCTCAGCGACGAATAGCCGGTGCCGAAATCGTCCAGCGAAAAGCGCACGCCCAAGGCCCGGCAAGCATCCAGGCACTGGCTGACATGCTGCAGGTTGTCGATGGCCACCGACTCGACGATTTCCAGGTCCAGCCGGGCCGGGTCAACCCCGGGGTGCTCCGCCAGCAACTGTTCCAGGCGTTCGACGAAATCACTGCGCTGCAAATGGCGCGCAGCAATGTTGACACTCACCGACCACGGCTGCCTCTGCCCTTGCCAGGCCTGCAACTGGCTCAGCGCCTGGTGGATGACCCATTCGCCAATTTCGATGATCAGGTCGGTCTGTTCCACCAACGGCAGGAACTCGCCCGGCGGCACCAGGCCACGGCCCGGCCGTTGCCAGCGCAGCAACGCCTCGAAACCCAGCACCTCGCCGCTGCGCAGGTTGACCTTGGGCTGGTAATACAGGCACAGCTCGCGATTGCGCAGTGCCCGACGCACCCGTGTCACGGTTTGGTGGGTGGCCTTGAGTTCCTGCTCCTGGGACACATCGAACAGGTGGTAACGGTTGCGCCCACGCTGCTTGGCCACATACATGGCCTGGTCGGCGTGACGCACCAGGGTATCGGCGTCCTCATCGTCGAGCGGGTACAGCGTGACGCCAATACTGGCGCTCAGCGAGAGGGTGTGCTCGCGCACCACATAGGTGGCCGCCAGCGCCCGCAGCACCCGGCGCAGGGCTGCATGCAACTGGCGGTCGTCGCTGACATTGCGCAGGATCAGCACAAACTCGTCACCCGACAACCGGGCCACGGCATCCCCCCCGCGCAAGATGCCCTTCAGGCGCTGCGCCACTTCGACCAGCAACAGGTCGCCGGTGGCATGCCCGTAGCCATCATTGACCGCCTTGAAACCATCCAGGTCGAGCATGCAAACCGCCAGCGGGATGTCTTCACGGCGCGAGAACGCCAGTGCCTGGTTGAGCAGGTCGGACAGGTAGGCGCGGTTGGGCAGCCCGGTCAGCACATCGTGCCCCACCCGCCATTGCAAGGTATGCAGCAATTGGCGCTTCTCGGTGACGTCGAAGCGGATCGACACATACTTGCGCACCTTGCCGGTCAGCGGGTCGACCAGTGGCACCATGGTGCTGTCGACCCAGTACAACGAACCGTCCTTGGCGCGGTTGCAGATCTCGCCCTTCCACACCTTGCCCGCCGTCAGCGCCCGCCACATGCCGAGGAAGAATTCCGGCTCGTGCAGGCCGGAATTCAGAATGCGGTGGTTGGCGCCCAGCAGTTCGTCGCGGCTGTAACCGGAGATGCTGCAGAACTGCTGGTTGACGTACGTGATGCAGCCACGCAGGTCGGTTTCGGAAAAGATCGCGGCCGCGTCCACGGCCGCGCGATAGTTATCGTCCATAAGCATCCTGCCCTAACGGTTGAAGCGCTCCACGAGGGCGCGCAATCCGGCGCACACCTCCTCCAGCTCGGCACCGCGCGAGGCGGCCGCGTTGGCGCTATGGGCGCTGTGCTGGGCAATGCCCGCCACACCGTTGATCTGCCGCGACACCTCTTCAGCCACGGCAGACTGCTGCTGCGAGGCTGTGGCCATCTGCTGGCTCATGCCGCTGATGCGTTGCACCGCTTCACGAATACCGTGCAGCGCCTGTTGGGCCTCCTGCACCTGGGCAACGCCCTGCTCGGCGCCCTGAATGCCTTGGCTGGCAATGGCCACGGCTTCTTCGGCACCGCTGCGCAGGCCATCGATGATGGCCTGGATATGCAACGTCGACTGCCGGGTCTTGTCGGCCAGCGCCCGCACCTCATCAGCCACCACGGCAAAGCCACGGCCCTGCTCACCGGCACGGGCGGCCTCGATGGCGGCATTGAGCGCCAGCAGGTTGGTTTGCTCGGCAATGCCCCGGATCATCCCCGCCGCCTCGGCGATGGCACCGGTCTGACCAGCCAGGTGAGTGACCGCCTGGTTGATCTGGTCCACGGTGCCGGCCAGGGCGCGAATCGCCGTGCCACTGGCATCGGCCACGCGGCTGCCCTGCTCGGCCAGCAGGTGCGCGGTATGCGCCTCGGCGGCGGTGAGTTGCACATGGTTGACCACCTCGCCGATCGAGGCGGTCATCTCGGTCATCGCGGTTGCGCTCAGGTCGGTTTCGGCGCGCTGCTCCAGCAGGGCCGTTTCGGTACCGCGCGACAGACGCCCGGCATCGTGCGCGGCTACCGCCATCTGCGTGGCCAGGTCGCTGAGCCGGGTCAACGCGGTTTTCAGGCGCGCCTCTTCCCCGATCAAGATCAGCTGCAGTTGCCCGGCAGCGCCCGGCAGGTCGCTGTAGGTCAGCGCAGCGGTGGGGTCGGCGAAGGTGCCTTCGGCGCCCTGGATAACCCGCCGCAACTGGCGGCCCAGGTCGTTGCGCATCCACAGGCCATAGGCCGCGAACAACGCAAGGGTTAGGCCCTGCCCTGGCCAGCCTGGCCAGAACTGGTTGGCGCCCACCGCCAACACACCACCCAGCAGCGGCAAGGCCATGGCCTGGCCCAGCAACGCCAGGCGGCGGCCGTACGACAGCGGCGCCTGGCCCTGGCGCAGTCGCGCATACAGGGCCTCGGCACGGCTGACTTGTTCGCGGGTCGGGCAGACCCGTACCGATTCGTAGCCGATCACCCGGCCGTCTTCAAGGATCGGCGTGACGTAGGCATTGACCCAGTAGAAGTCGCCATTGCGGCAGCGGTTCTTGACGATGCCCATCCAGCTTTTGCCGGCTTTGAGGTAGCGCCACATCAATGCGTACACCGCTGGCGGCATGTCGGGGTGGCGCACCAGGTTGTGCGGGCTGCCGATCAACTCGGCCTCGCTGTAACCGCTGATGGCGGCAAATTCGGGGTTGCAGTAGGTAATGTGGCTGGCGGTGTCGGTGGCGGAAATCAGCCGCTGACCCGAGGGGAAACGTTGCTCGACCGGGGTTACCGGGAGATTGAGACGCACGATGAGACTCCATTCACTGACGAACCGGCACCCTGCCCATCGACGACCATCGGAACCGATACGCAGCGATCCGCTCCAATGTGCACATGCGCTTCCAGCCATACCGGCATGAGGCCGAATGACACTGGAAACTCGACGATGACTGTCCGGTCAAGCCGCGAATTCTACGAAATTCATCACATAAATCAAATAAAGGTGATCGATCATGGCGTTGCGCCATGCGGATAGATATCGTTAAGTTCTTGATTCTAAATGGGAATTAAGTGATGACGAGATCAGCTCTGGGTTTTGCCCTGCGCCGCTACCGCAAGCTGGCGGGTCTGACCCAGGCACAATTCGCCGAGCGAACCGGCTTCGACCCTAAGACCATCAGCCGTTTCGAGACCGGCGCCTATACCCCCAGCGTCGATGCGCTCATGGCCTTCGCAGGCGTACTGGGTGTCAAACCCAAGGACTTCTTCGCCGAACCGGACGACGAAGAGGAACAGCGCGCCTATCTGTTCGGTGTCATCCACAACGCCCCGCCCAAAGATCTTGGCAAGCTGATTGCAGCAGTGGACCAGGCGTTGGCCAAGCCCTGACCTGATTCATCGGTTTACCTGGGGGCGCTGTTCAGCCCCGATAAATGGCATGCACCGAATTAGAGCCTGGCAGGGCCAATTGCCCCACAACTGGTCAGACCGGTAAGGCCAAAATCACTTGCAATGTAGGATTTTTCGCGCTTTTATGGCCTCGCGCTGAACAAACCGGTAAGACCACAATAATTAAGTCCTGCGCTCTTTGACCCTCGCGGCATCGAAGCAAGGACACCGACCAGAGATCACTCCCATGCTCAAATGGTGCTCGCGTTCGATCTTCCTGCAAGTCGTGCTGGGCCTTGCCCTCGGCATTGCCTGCGGCCTCAGCTTCCCCGAAGTCTCCCTGCAACTCAAACCCCTCGGTGACGGCTTTATCAAGCTGATCAAGATGCTCATCGGCTTGATCGTCTTCTGTGTGGTGGTCAGCGGTATCTCCGGTGCCGGCGACTTGAAAAAGGTCGGGCGGATCGGCCTGAAATCAGTCATCTACTTCGAAGTACTGACCACCATCGCCTTGGTGATCGGCCTGGTGTTCGCCTTCAGCAGCGGCATTGGCAGCGGTGCCAACATCCACCTGGACCAGTTGTCCAGCGCCGACGCCAGCAGCTTGGCCGAGCGCGGCCAGCACATCCATGGCGCCACCGCATTCTTCATGGACCTGATCCCGACGTCGGTGATCGGCGCCTTTGCTGACAACAACATCCTGCAGGTGCTGCTGTTCTCGGTGCTGTTCGGCAGCGCGCTGAACCTGGTGGGCGACTCGGCGGCAGGTATTTCGCGGCTGATCAACGAACTTAGCCACGTGATCTTCCGCATCATGGGCATGATCGTACGCCTGGCGCCCATTGGTGTGTTCGGCGCAATCGCTTTCACCACCAGCAAGTATGGCCTCGAGTCGCTGCAGCACCTGGGTGGCCTGGTAGCGCTGTTCTACCTAACCTGCGCCGGCTTCGTGCTGATTGTCCTCGGTACCGTCATGCGCCTGTCGGGCCTGAAACTGCTGCCCCTGATCAAATACCTGCGTGAAGAGCTGACCATCGTCCTCGGCACCGCCTCTTCCGACGCCGTGCTGCCGCAGATCATGCGCAAGCTCGAGCACTTGGGCATTGGTACCTCCACCGTCGGCCTGGTGATCCCGACTGGCTACTCGTTCAACCTCGACGGTTTCTCCATCTACCTGACCCTGGCCATCGTGTTCATCGCCAACGCCACCGGCACGCCACTGGAGATGACCGACCTGTTGACCATCTTGCTGGTCTCGCTGGTGACTTCCAAGGGCGCTCATGGCATCCCAGGCTCGGCGCTGGTGATCCTCGCCGCCACCCTGACCGCCGTGCCGGCCATTCCGGTGGTGGGCCTGGTGCTGGTGCTGGCAGTGGACTGGTTCATGGGTATCGGCCGGGCACTGACCAACCTGATCGGCAACTGCGTGGCCACCGTGGCCATCGCGCGCTGGGAGAAGGACATCGACCTGGAGCGCGCGCAAAACGTACTCGCTGGCAAACCAGGTTTTGCCCACACGCCCCGCAAGCAGCCCAACATCCATCAACAGGAATTCTGATCGAACGCGGCCGGCGATGACGCCGGCCCTTCCAGGAGCGAACCGTGATCAGCTCATCGACCGTCGTCAACTCAGTGGTGGAAAAACTCCGCCAAGCCCTGGCCCGAGGCCAGTGGCGCTCCGGCGACATGCTGCCTGGCCAGCGCGAACTGGCCGAACAACTGGGCATCAGCCGCCCCAGCCTGCGCGAAGCCGTCACCGTGCTGGAAACCCTGGGCCTGGTGCGCGCGCTGCCCGGTAAAGGCGTGCTGGTGCTGGATGCCGATGCTGCCCTGCTGGAGCCGGGCATCGACACCAGCGCGTCGGCCAGCCTGGCCGATGTACTGGAGCTGCGCTACACCCTCGAGCCCTTCATCGTCGGCCTGGTCGCGCAATCGGCCAACAGCCACGACATCGGCCAATTGCGCCTGACGCTGATGGACATGCGCGAAGCGCTGGAGGCCGATGACAGCGAAGCCGGGGTCAAAGCCTACATCGCCTTGCATGAGGCGCTGTTCGCCCTGACCACCAACCCGATCTTCCAAAGCGTGGTGCAGCAGACCAGCAACGCCCTCAAGCAGAGCGCCGACATGCTGCGCAACTCGCCCGAACACCTGGCCGCACGGCTGAAGGAAAACGATGCCGTGGTGCGCGCCATCCGCGAACGCAACAGCGCCGAGGCCAGCGCCCAGATGCGCCAGCACATCCTTGCCGAAGGCCAGCGCATGGGCATCCAACTGAACATCCCGGACGAACACCCCCGCCCTTGACCCAGGAGAGCGACCATGACCGCCTGCGCCCACGCCGCCCCCCGCCTGCCTGCCTTGCTCGCCGCCGGCGAGACTCGCCTGTCGGCCGACCAGATCTACCCACGGCTGTTCGACGCAATCCTTGAACAGCGCTTGCCGCCGGGTGCACTGCTGCCCGAGCAGGCCTTGGGCCATGCCTTTGGTGTCAGCCGCACGGTGATACGCCGGGTGCTCGGCCGCCTGTCGGACCAACAGGTGGTGGTTCAGCGCCCCAGCCACACCGCGCACCTGGCGGCACCCGACCCCGACCAGGCGCGCCAGGTGCTCAGTGCCAGGCGCCTGGCCGAAACCACCTTGATCACCCTCGCCGCGCAACGCGCCCGGCCGGCGCAGATCCGCCAGTTGCGCCTGCTGGTCGAGCGGGAGCGCCAACACCACGAAAACGGTGAGCGCTGCGCGGCCATCCGCCTGGGCGGCGAGTTTCACCTGAAGCTCGCGCAGGTCGCCGCCAACGCGCCACTGGCGCGGTTTCTCAACGGCCTGGTGCCGATGACCTCGCTGATTATCGCCCGCTATGAGTCGCCCTGCTGCGACCACTGTGCCTGGGAAGAACATGCGGCGATCATCGATGCGGTCGAGGCAGGTGATGCCCCCGCAGCGCTGGCGTTGATGCACGAGCACCTGGACCGCCTGCAAGACAAGCTCGACCTGGGCTGAGTTTTTCGCCGTTGTAGGAGCGGCCTTGCGTCGCGAATGGGCTGCGAAGCGGCCCCCTGCAATGTTTCGGCGAGGCTGAAATCCTGGGGCTGCTTCGCAGCCCTTTCGCGACGCAAGGCCGCTCCTACTGGCAGCGATCTCTCTATACTCGAGAAACCACCCCAGCCTCTACCCAGGGAGGCGGCCGCGTGAGCTCGCGTACCCCCTTACTGCTACTGTGCCTGTTGCTGGCCCTCGGCGGCTGTGCGAGCAAGCGCCCGCCCGCCCCGCCACCGCCCGCCGTGCTCACCCCCGCTGCCTGGCAGCGCATCGACCAGGACCTGATCGAGGCCTCGGTCGGTGCCGCCGGGTCGGCCAACGACTACGCCCGCCGCTCGATGCGGGTGTGGAAGGAGCAGGTGCAGCAACGCACCGAGAGCGACTTCATCCCCTGGTTCACCGGCTACTGGACCCAACAATGGCTGACCCTCAAGGTCGCCTGGTACAAGATCGACAGTGGCGAGGGCCGTGAGCCTGCAGAAAAACGCCTAGCGCTTTACCTGCAGGAGCAGTACCACGAACGGGTGATCGAGCCCGTGGCCGAGCAGATCAACCCCGAGGGTATTCGCGACCGCGCCTGTGAACTGTACGTGCAACTGTTCGGCCAGCAACTGCCTGGCATCATCGCCCGCTACAACGCACCGGCTGAGCAATTCAGCCAGCGCCTCAACCGGATACCCGCCATCGCTCTGGGCCCGCCCGCTGCACGCAACGCCAGCCTCTACCAACTGCTGCGGGCCAAGTCGCTGGACCAACAACCGGCTTGGCAAGCCATGCGTGAGCATTTGCACCAACAAGCCAGCAAAGGCCCGGGGCAGACCGACGTGGGCCTGTCGTCGGTGGCCACCCGCGCCAGCGAGAAGCTCGGCGCCACTCTGGCCCCACGCGGCATCGCCAGTGCCGTGGCCTCTGCGGTGGGCAAGGTGGCTGGGGCGATGATCTCGGTGGCGGCAACCGGGTACGGCATGATCACCCACGGCCGTGAACAACCGCAGATGGTCGAACAGTTGCGGGTGATCCTCAACGTGGCGCTGAACCAGGAATGGCAGGAGTTGATGGAGAACCGCCAGAGCGGGGCGATGGCGGGGGTGTATTACCTGTCGGGGCAGGTCGAGGACAGTTTGCTGGCCAGTGCGCCGCGGCCGGTGGAGCAGCCGATAGCGCCGCAGGCGGAACAGCGGCAGGCGCCTTTGTTGATACGCCTGCCGCCTTAGGGGTTGCTTGTGCGGGCCTCTTCGCAGCACAAGGGGCGTTTCAGCAACCTGTCAGGCAGTGGCCAGCGCCGAGGTGGGCAAGCCGAAGAGCCGGTCGAATGCCCAGTTGTAGGCAAAGGTGTAGCACGGCACCAGGATGATGAACGCCAGGTCCACCAGAAACGCCTCGACCAGGCTCATGTCCAGCCACCAGGCAATCAGCGGAATCAGGTACACCACCAACGTCAGTTGAAAACCGATGGCATGCGCCACGCGCCGGGCCACGCTGCGCCCGCGTTTGGCCTGGCGGGCCTCCCAGCGCTCGAACAGGGTGTTGTAAATCAGGTTCCAGAGCATCGCGATGGTGGTGATCATCACGGCCAATGGCCCGGTGTGGGAAGCCTGGGTGTCTGACAGATACGCCAGCCCGAGGGTGGACATGCACAACCCGATCAGTTCATAGAAAGTCACATAGACCAGTTTGCGTTTGAGCCCCTGCACCTGGGTTTACCTCCAAAGTCAAAAAACGATGGGGCGAGCATGCTTCAATCTTCTTGACAGTAAAAGTCAGCAGCTGTCAGATCAACTGACAGGAGGCTGCCATGAACTTTTCCAGCGACAATATTCAGCTGTTTCTCGCCGTGCTCGACCGCGGGTCGTTCTCCGCTGCCGCACGCGCCCTGCACCGGGTGCCGTCGGCCGTGAGCATGGCCATCGGCAACCTTGAGGCAGAGCTTGGCTACAACCTGTTCGAACGTGGCCCGCGCGAAGTGCGGGCCACGGCCCAGGCCTTGGCCCTGGAACCCCACGCCAGGTTGATCGCCGAACAGCTCGGGCTGCTGCAGGTGCATGCCCTGGAGTTGTCCCAGGGGCTTGAGAGCAGCCTGACCATCGCGGTGGTCCCCGACGTCGACCATCGCCCGCTATTAAGCGCCATCGCCCAGCTCGGTGAGCGCTACCCGCTGCTGGACATCGCGCTGCTCAGCGCCCCCCAGGAAGAAGCCCTGCACTTGCTCGACAGTGGCCGCGCCGACCTCTGCGTGGCCTTCGCCGGCCTGCAGGTCGATGCCCGTCGCGGCTTCCAGTACATCGGCATGGAGTCGCTGGTGGCTACCCTGTCACCCACCCATCCGGCGCTGCTCGACGCACGCATTCACTATCTTGAAGACCTGATCAATGTGCGCCAGATCCTGGTGCGCAGCCGCGACCTGCCGCTGACCGACCCGCGCGCCCTGATCGGGGCCACGCACTGGTCCACCGACAGCTTCGACGTCGCCCTGCAGATGGTCGAGGCCGGCCTCGGCTGGGGTGACCTGCCGCTTTCGCGCATTGCACCGCTGCTGGCGGCCGGGCGGCTGGTGCGGCTGGATTTTCGCAATACCCGTAATGAACTGCAGTTGCCCGTGCACATCCTATGGCGCAAGCAGCACCCGCTGCGCCAGGCGGCGCGGCTGTTGATCGAACAGCTGTGTAAACGCTGAATGCCGTTCGTCGAAACGGCCTAAAGAAATTTCGCTAAGTGTTTCAATTTTTTACCCCTCAAGCCGATAGCCAGACGACAGGGCGTAGCGCGTCATGAGTGCGCTATGCCCTCCCCCCTGATTGGCTCAAGGTCTCGAAACATGAACCTGAAATTTCGCCACAAGATCCTGCTCAGCGCGTGCGGCGTCGTGGTCCTGGCTTTTGCCCTGTTCACCCTTTACAACGACTACCTGCAACGCAACACCATTCGCCAGAATATCGAGTCCTCGGTGCAGCAATCCGGCGCACTGACCGCCAGCAGCGTGCAGAACTGGATGAGCGGGCGCATCCTGGTGCTGGAAAACCTGGCCCAGGACATCGGCCAGCAAGGCGCCGGTGATACCCTGAACGGCCTGGTCGAGCAACCGTCCTATACGCGTAATTTCCTGTTCACCTACTTGGGCCAGGCCAACGGTGCATTCACCCAGCGCCCGGACGCGCAGATGCCCGCCGGTTACGACCCCCGCCAACGCCCGTGGTACAGCACCGCGGCAAGCGCCGGGCAGACCGTTTTGACCGCACCTTACCAAGGCGCCGTCGGCGGCTTGATGGTCACCATTGCCACCCCCGTGAAGGGCAAAGGCAACGGTGAACTGATCGGTGTGGTCGGCGGCGACGTGACCCTCGACACCTTGGTCGAAATCATCAACTCGGTCGATTTCGGCGGCATCGGCCATGCCTTCCTTGCTGACAGCAATGGCCAGGTCATCGTCAGCCCGGACAAAGACCAGGTGATGAAAAACCTCAAGGACATCTACCCCGGCAGTGGCCTGCGCGTCGCCTCGGGCATGCAGGATGTCACCCTCAATGGCCAGGACCGCCTGATCTCCTTTGCCCCGGTCAACGGCCTGCCGTCGGCCCAGTGGTACATCGGCCTGTCGATCGACAAGGACAAGGCCTACGCCGCCCTTAGCCAATTCCGCACCTCGGCGATCATCGCCATGCTCATCGCCGTGGCCGCCATCGCCGGCCTGCTGGGCTTGTTGATCCCGGTGCTGATGCAACCGCTGACCACCATGGGCCGTGCCATGCGCGACATCGCTGAAGGTGAAGGTGACCTCACCCGCCGCCTGGCCGTGCAGAACAAGGACGAGTTCGGCGAACTGGCGATGTCGTTCAACCGGTTCGTTGAACGCATCCATGCCTCGATCAGTGAAGTGTCGTCGGCCACGCGACTGGTGCATGACCTGTCGGAAAAGGTGGTCAACGCCTCCAACGCTTCGATCACCGGCTCCGAAGAACAGAGCATGCGCACCAACAGTGTGGCGGCAGCCATCAACGAGCTGGGCGCTGCCACCCAAGAGATCGCGCGCAACGCCGCCGACGCCTCGCAGCATGCCAGCGGCGCCAGCGAGCAGGCCCACGGTGGCCGCGAAGTGGTCGAGGAAGCGATCAGTGCCATGACCGCCCTGTCGCAGCGCATCAGCGAATCGTGCGCGCAGATTGAAACGCTCAACGCCAGCACCGACGAAATCGGCAAGATCCTCGATGTGATCAAAGGCATTTCCCAGCAGACCAACCTGCTGGCGCTCAACGCCGCCATCGAAGCCGCGCGTGCCGGTGAAGCCGGCCGTGGCTTCGCCGTGGTCGCCGACGAGGTGCGCAACCTGGCGCACCGCACCCAGGAGTCGGCCGAAGAGATCCATCGCATGATCACCAGCCTGCAAGTGGGCTCGCGCGAGGCGGTGCATACCATGAACACCAGTCAGGTCTCCAGCGAACAGACCGTGCAGGTGGCCAACCAGGCCGGTGTGCGCCTGGCCAGCGTGACCCAGCGCATTGGCGAGATCGATGGCATGAACCAGTCGGTGGCCACTGCCACTGAAGAGCAGACTGCCGTGGTCGAGAGCCTCAACCTGGACATCACCCAGATCAACGCCCTCAACCAGCAAGGCGTCGAGAACCTCAACGAGACACTGCTGCACTGCGATCAGCTGGCCCAACAGGCTGGCCGATTGAAGCAGCTGGTGGGCAGCTTCAGAATCTAACTGTCACGTTCGCCAGCAAGCCCTCTCCACACCCCTGTGGGAGCGGGCTTGCCCGCGAATGAGCTGCGCAGCAACCCCGCTACACCACCACCGCTTTTACCGCCTTACCCCGCCGCACCCAGGCCAGCAACACCGCCGCCATCAGCACAAAACCCAGGTAGCCAAACAGCGGATACACCTCGCCCACCAGGCTGATGAACCCCACCAGGCTACAGCCAAACGCCACCACCCCGGTCACCACCGAGCCCCAGCGAAACGTCGCCGTGCCCGCCGGCAACAGCCGCGAAAGGAACGAGAACATAGTGCCCACCGCCGTGTTCACGATCATGCCGAAAATGATCAGGCACATCACCAGCCCCAACAGCGGCGATACCTCATTGGCAATCGACAGCATCGGCATCGGCAGATCGGCAACACTGTCCAGGCGCGACAACAGCCCGGCGCTCATCACCAACATCAAGCCACCGAGCGCTGCACCGCCCAGCAACCCGCCCCACACCGCAGTCTTCTCGCCCTTGGCCGAGCCCCCCAGAATGGCCAGGATCGGCGCACCGGCAACGATGTTGTAGGACACATACAAGAACGCGCCCAACAGCCAATGACGGGTACCGGCCTGCTGCTGGCTCGCCAGGTGATCGAGGTCGGCAAAGCTCTGCTCGCGGGTAAACACTGCGTACAGTGCAATCGCCGACGCCACCAGGATCAACAACGGGGTGATCGCGCCGATGGCCAGGATCACCTTGCGCACGTCCAGGCACACGATGCCCACCACCACGACCGTCATCAGCACGCTGCCGGTCAACGCCGGGATGCCGAACTGCTGCTCCAGCAGTGCCCCCCCACCGGCCAGCATGACCACGGTGACGGCGAACATGAAGAAGGTGATCAGCCAGTCGACGAACAGGCCCAGGTGACGGCCACAGATGGCCTGTATCACGTCCTTGTGCGATGTGGCCCGCAGCCGGTTGCCCAAGCCCGCCAGGGCCATGCCGAGGAAGGTGAACAAGGCGGCGCTGACCAGCGCGCCGACCAGCCCCCACACCCCGAAATCGACAAAGAACAACAACAGTTCCCGCCCCGAAGCAAAGCCCGCCCCCACGATCACGCCAACGAAGGCCCCGGCGATTTTCAGCTGCTCTTGCATGTGAACCTCTGGTTTTATTGTTGTTGTGTGTCACTGCGGCAAAGAACCCCTGTAGGAGCAGCCTTGTGCTGCGAAGAGGCCAGCAGCACCACAGCAATGCCATGGGCAATCCCCTTACGCAGCACAAGGCGGCGCCTACAATTTCCTGCTGGATCAGTGAACGGTTACGCTTGACCGATAAACGCCTGCACCTCGATCTCCACATCCACCCCCAGCGCCAACGCCGAGGCCACCGTCGAACGAACCGGCAAGGCGGCGCCGAAGAATTCCTTGTAAACCTCGTTGAAGCCGGCGAAGTGGCTCATGTCCGACAGCCACACCGTGGCTTTCACCACTTGGTCGAAGCGTGCCCCGCACGCCTCCAGGCTCTCGACGATGCGTTCGCAGGCTGCCCGGGTCTGGGTCTGGATATCACCCCGCACCACTTCGCCGCCGGCACTCATCGGTACTTGGCCAGACAGAAACAGGAAGCCGCCGGCTTTTACCCCACGGGAAAACGGAAATGGCAGGCTGCTGGGAAAACGCTGGATTTCATTGCTCATAAAAAGCTCCTTTCAGGGTTGCTGGAAACGTGCCGGGGACAAGCGTTCAGGCGCCACCCCCTGGCTGACAAGGCTAGGGCACAGCGGCTGGCCGAGCAGCAGGTCAGCCGCCAGGCGCGAAGCACCCGCGGCCGACTGGATGCCATAGCCACCTTGCGCCGCCAGCCAGAAAAACGCAGGCATGCGCGCATCGAAACCAATCACCAGGTCGCCATCGGCAACAAACGAACGCAAACCGGCCCAACTGTGGCTTGGGCGGCGGATAGTCAGCGTAGTCATGGCTTCGATGTTGTAGATGCCCAACGCCACATCGAGCTCTTCGGGCGCGGCATCCTGGGGTTCGACCGGGTCGGCGTTGGCGGGCGAGCCGAGCAGTTGCCCGGCGTCGGGCTTGAAATAGAAGCTCTCGTCAACGCCAATCACCGCTGGCCAGCGGGCGAAGTCCTGCTCGGCGGGGCCGGGGAAAGTAAACGCGCTGCGGCGGCACGGCTGCAGGCCGATGGGCGCCACGCCGCATTGCTCGGCGACGCGGTCGGCCCAGGCACCTGCCGCATTGACCAGTTGATGAGCCTGGACACAGCTGCCATCGCTCAATTCCACCTGCCATACCCCATCGAGCAAGCGGGCCTTGGCCAATTCCGCGTTGCAGCGCAGTTCACCCCCGGCAGCCCGATAGCTGCGCAAAAACCCTTGGTGCAGCGCGTGTACATCCAAGTCCATGGCGCCTGGCTCCAGCACCGCGCCGGCCACGACCTCGGGCCGCAGGCTCGGCACCAGCGCCAGCGCCGCGTCGCGGTCGAGCAGGCTGACTTCGGTGCCATTGGCCAGGTTCTGCGCATGGGTCTGTTCGAGCAGTTGCTGTTGTTCATGGCTGGCGACATAGAGGCAGCCGCGCGGCTCAAGCAAAGGGTGTTCGCAGAAGCCTGCGGGCGGCGCTTCGTAGAACGCTCGGCTGGCACGGGTCAGTGCCTGAATCTGCGGCGTGCCGTAGGCCTCCATGAACATGGCCGCCGAGCGCCCGGTCGAGTGATAGCCCGGCTGTGACTCGCGCTCGAGCAGCAGCACCCGTTGCTGGCCAGCCAGGCGATAACCCAAGGAGGCGCCGGCAATGCCTGCGCCGATGATCAGGGTGTCGTAGATCGGGTTCATGCACGCTCCTGCTTCGATAATTATCATTTATGAGAATTCTAATATATGAGAATTTAGAAATGCGCAAGGGTCCAAGGTAATATGCCCGACCAACGCCGTATGCCGAGTGCCCCGAATGCCCGATGACCGTCCCGATGCACTGCCCTTGCTAGACCGCGCCGCCGTCGGCAGGCGCCTGCGCCAAGTGCGCAAGGCGCGCCAATTGACCCTCAAGCAATTGTCCGAAGCCAGCGGCGTGCCGGTGTCGACCTTGTCGAAAATGGAGCTTGCCCAGGTATCGGTGAGTTACGAAAAACTGGCCGCCGCTGCCCGCGCGCTGAATGTCGATATCGCGCAGTTGTTCCGTGCCAGCGGCACGGCGGATACGCCGGTGCCGGTCACCGTGGTGGTGGATTCACTGGCCGCGGTGGCGGGCTACGCGACGGGTACCTACGACTACCACCCGATCGCCGGTGCATTCCCCGAGCGGCGCATGACACCCGCCTATGCCCGCATCATCGCCCGCGAACGCGGGCAGTTCGACGACTTTATCCGCCACCCAGGCCAAGAGTTTGCACTGGTGCTCAGCGGGCGTGTGCGCATCGAGTTCGAGACGGGTGAAGCCGTCAGCATCGGCCCGCAGGAGACGGCCTACTTCAATAGCCAGGTGGGGCATATCTACCTGTCGGAAAGCGAAGACGGCGATGATGCGCAGGTGATGGTGGTCATGACGGACCGCTGAGCGGTGCCGCACAGGCACCACGCAGTTATAACCTAATAACGAACTAGTCTATTTGGCTATTAAAAATTCTATATGCTGGCTTCCATCCGATAACGGGCAAAGTTGGGCAGTCGAGTAGCGTATGGATGTAGGTTCTTTCGGTTTCACCCTTGCCGGGCTGGTCGTGGGTTTCATCGTCGGTATGACCGGCGTAGGTGGCGGCTCGCTGATGACCCCTATTCTTTTGTGGTTTGGCATCAACCCGGCCACTGCTGTCGGCACCGACCTGCTCTATGCCGCCATCACCAAGGCCAGTGGCGTCTGGGTGCATGCCCGCAACAAGAACATCGACTGGAAAATCACCGGCCTGCTGAGCCTGGGCAGCGTGCCCGCCGCCGCACTCACCCTGTGGTTCCTCAGCACCCTGCATACCGACACCTCGGCGCTCAACGCCATCATCAAACAAGGCCTGGCCGTGGTGTTGATCCTCACCGCACTGGCCATTCTGTTCAAATCGCGCCTGCAGGCATTCGCCAGCCGTCATGCCGGTGACCACTATCACCTCAGTGACCGCAGCCTGAACACGCTGACCGTGCTCACCGGCGTCGTGCTGGGCGTCATGGTCACCCTGACCTCCATCGGCGCTGGCGCATTGGGCACCGTGGCCTTGTTCCTGCTTTATCCGTTCCTGGTGACCCGCCGCCTGGTCGGCACCGAAATCGCCCACGCGGTACCGCTGACCCTGGTCGCGGGCCTGGGCCACGCCGGCATGGGCAACATGGACTGGTCGCTGTTGGGCTACCTGCTGCTCGGTTCGCTGCCGGGTATCTACATGGGCAGCCACCTTACCGGGCGGATTTCCGACCGCGTGCTGCGCCCGTGCCTGGCCGCGATGCTGTTGCTGATCGGCTACAAACTGGCCTTCTGACCACCACCGCTATCAACCCAGACGCAGACGCCACTGCCCGGCGAAGCTGAGTTCAAGGCACGATAGCGGCAGCACATCAATGCGCTGATGGGCGCTCATCGGACACCCCAATAGCTGAACCAGTACGGCGCGGATGACCATGGGGTGAGTCACCGCCAGCCATTCACCCGGCGTGTCGAACGCCGCCAGCCAAACCGCTACGCGCTGGCACAGCTGGGCGAACGATTCGCCGCCATGCGGTGTGCTGTCGGGGTTTTCCAGCCATTCGGACAACGCCTGTGGATGGGCTGCCTGCAACTGCTTGAGCGACAAGCCTTGCCAACACCCCAGGTCGCAATCCGCCAATGCCGGTTCGACCCGTGCTTGCGCCGATAAAAATGCTGCTGTCTCACAGGCCCGCCGCTCCGGCGCACTCAGCACCTGCACGGCAGGCCCAGCTGACACGGGCGGTTGCTCAAGCGCCAGGATGCCGTCCTCCGGCCGGGGCAGGCAGCCGGTCTTCTGCGCGTGGGTCAGGGCATGGCAAACGAGGGTCAGGCGAACGGCTTTCACCGGTGCTCTCTTCATGGCAGGCGGGAGCGGATGGTTTAGCATGCCGCCACTTTTTTTGCGCGACGAAATGCGCCTGGCCTGTGCGGATCAAGCCAGCAGCAACATCACACCCCACACCGGCACTGCCGCCGACAAGCCGACGGCCAGCCGCGGCCAGTAGGGCAATAGCATCACCAGCAGCATCCCTGCCAGCGACAGCGCCCCGAACCACGCCACCGGCCCCATGGCCCAACCCCAGGCCTGGGCGCACAGCAGCAGGCTGACCAGCAGCGCCAGCCACCCTGCCCCTCGCAACCCCAGGCGTAGGCCACGTGGGCAGGGCCGATTCCAGACTTGCTTGTAATGCCGCTCCAAGCCCTGGCACAACGCGAGCATCCCGACGTAGGCAAACAACATACCGCCTGTAACCCACATCATCATGCGCCCGCCTCCACGCTTCGCCCTGCCCTGGTCTTCTGCGGCGCCCACGCAGCCTGACGTACCCGCCAAGCCACCAGCCCCAGCAACACGCCCAACACCATCGCACACGCCACCACACCCAGGCGCATCGCGTCAGCCATGCCACCCAACGCGGCCAAGCCGATGCACAGCAGCGCCACCAACAGCAATTGCTCGACCCAGGCGCGCCGTGCCGGCCTCACCCCCGCGTGCAGCAGCGCCAGCAGCCACGTGCCAAAGAACACGCGCACCTCCCAGCTTTCCCGTTGCACGAGCTCAACCGGCAACAAGCGGCTGGCCCACAGCAGGGCCACGCAGGCCAGTAACAACCCGCTGACGAAGCCGACATTGCACACTTCGGCTACCCGGTACCAGCGCCGCGCCGAAGGCTGCGCCGTGGCGCTGGCATATTTGCGCCCACGCTTGACGCAAAACAGCACCAGCCCACTGGCGATCATCACGCAACTGACCACCCCGCAAATGAAGTACAGCCAACGCATCGGGTAGCCGCCGAACTGGGCAAAGTGCAAACCGACCATCACCCGCTGGGTCAGCGGGGCCGCACGCCACTCAGGCACATCGCTAAGCAGCTCGCCGCTGACGCCATCGAAGACCATCGCCTGGCCTTTGGCGAGGGCGATCCGGTTGCCCAGCTCGGGGCGGATTTCAATACGCGCGCCTGCGGTGTTGGGGTTGCGGATGTTCAAGCCGCCAATCGGCCCCAGCCGCGCCTCGGCCTGGGCCAGCAACGGCGCCACATCAACCAGTTCGCCCGGCTGCCTGGCCAGTTGCCGTGGCTGCTCCAGTCGGGCATTGCCCTGCGCCTGGAAGTACGCGCGGCTGTCGCCTTCGAACAATGCATCGACCCCTGCCGGGATGTAGATGAGCATGAAGATCACCAAACCGGTGTAGGTGATCATCAGGTGGAACGGCAGCAACAGCACGGCGCTGGCATTGTGAAAGTCCAGCCATGAGCGCTGGCCCTTGTTGGGCCGGAAGGTGAAGAACTCCTTGAAGATCTTTTTGTGGATCACGATGCCCGTGACCAGTGCCGCCAGCATCACCAACGCCAGCGCACCGACCACGAAGATGCCCCAGTTGCGCGGCAAGTCGAGGGTGAAATGGAAGCGGAAAAAGAAGTTGCCGCCGACACTGTCACGCACCTCGATGGCCTCGCCGGTACGCGGGTCGAGCTGCACGCCACCGCCATGGCGACGTTCGCCGGTGGACACCCGCAACCCGGGCGAACGCTCGGTGGGCAGGCTGATGCCCCAGTTGCCGGCCTTCGGTTCGTGGGCTTGCAGATAGGCAACGGCCCGCCGAGCGGCGTCGGCCTGGGACACCTCGGTTGCCGGGACCTCCGGCTGCATCCAGTGATTGAGCTCCTTGTCGAACACCGCCAGGGTGCCGGTGACGAAGATGGCAAACAGCAGCCAGCCGAAAATCAGCCCGGCCCAGGTGTGCAACCAGGCCATCGATTGGGTGAAGGTATTCTTCATGCCAGCCACCTCAGTGCCTGCGGCCAGAAGCCGATCAGTGCCAGCGGTGCAGCAAGCACCAGCGGCGCCCAGGCACGCACGGCATCACGGCTGGCAAAGGCCCAGAGGATTGCGCCGGTATAGAAGATGAAGGCTGGCAGGGTCGCGACAATGACCGCGTCGGCGGACGACAGCGGCAGCAACCGGGCCAGGCAGGCACTGGCGGCGTAGCTGAACGCGTAACCGCCCAGCAATGCCGCGGTGCTGCGGGAGAAGATCTGCAGCCAGGCGGGGGCTTGGATCATCGGAAGCTCCTCGAGGGTCTTGGGTGGGCTGCTGCGCATGCCGATCGCCCTGTAGGAGCAGCCTTGTGCTGCGAAGAGGCCGGTGATAGCTGCGAAGATTCGCGAGGCTTTCATCGACCGCTTCGCAGCACAAGGCTGCTCCTACAGGGGGATTGGGCCGCACCGCGGCCCCGGGATCAGAAGGTGATATTCAACGAAGCAAACACCGCCCGACCCGGCTGGTTGTAAGTGTTGGCGCCCGAGCTGCTGGCATTGCCACCGCGCAGGATCTGCTTATCGAACACGTTGTTCACCCCCACCCGCACGTCATAGTTGGCGTTGAACTTGTACCCTGTGCTCACGTCCACCAGGCCGTAGGCTTCGACATCCTGCTGCGCCTCCTGGTCGTAGCTTTCCTGGGTGCGGTAGTTGTAGGTCGGCGACTTCTGCTTGCCGAAGTAAGTGCCTGCCACCTGGAACGACAGTTTGTCGGTGGCGCGCCAGTCGAGGGTGGTATTGACCGTGTACTCTGGGATCACCGACAGCGGCTCGCCCGTCTCGCGGTTGTCATTGTCGAGCATCCAGGTCAGGTTGGTGTTCCAGTCCAGGGTCGGGCTCAGCTCGATGAAGAAGTTGCCCTCGATCCCTTCCACGCGCGCTTCGCCAGCGTTCTCCCACTGCGTCACGCGGCGGCCGCTGTTGATGGTGTAGAGCACATCGGTGTCGCCGATGATCTTGTTCTTGTAATCGTTGCGGAAGTAAGTCGCGCTGGTGCGCCAGGTGCCACGGTCGTACAGCAGGCCGATCTCTTTGTTGACGCTGATTTCTGGCTTGAGGTCGGCGTTGCCCTGTAGGTAGCAACCACCCGAGTTGGTCTGCTGCACGCTGCAACCGTTACCACGGCTGTAGAGCAGGTAGTTGGGGTTGGACTGATACAGGTTCGGCACCTTGTAGGCGCGGGCGATACCGCCCTTGACCGACAGCGCCTCGGTCAGCTTGTGCGACAGGTTAAGGCTGGGGCTGAAGTTGTCGCCGAAGGTCTCGTGGTGGTCAAAGCGCAGGCCTGGGGTGACGGTGGTGTCGCCGACAATGATGTTGTCTTCGACGAACAGCGCGTAGCTCTTGGCGGTCATCTTCGAGTTGCTGCGGTCGAAGCCGCTGATCGCGTCGTTGCCACCACCACTGGGGTCAAAACTCTGCGGGCGGAACGAGCCTTGATCGTTGAGCGACTCGTACAGGTACTCGCCACCCAGGGTCAATACATGCTCGGTGCTGCCCATGGCGAATGGCAGGTTAACTTCGCTGCTCAGACGAGTATTGCGCAGCCGCGACATGGCGGCGCCGCTGTCGTTGATCGCGCCTTCCGGGCCCCCGGCCAAGCCTTCGTTGAGGCGCCAGTTGCGCACGTACTCGTAGGCCAGCGTGGTCTTGCTGGTGCCCCAGGCGAAATCGCCCAGGTGGGTCAGGTCGTAGGTGTTGCGCTGCATCACGTTGGTCTCGTGGCCATACAGGCTGGAGATCAGATCGACATTGCTGCCGCCGTTGCTGTTCATGGTGTCGCCAGCATAAATGTTGCCTTGTCGGCTGTAGCCGGCGCTGGTTTCAAAGCGGTGCTCGTCGTTGAGTTTCCAGCTCAGCATCCCGTTGATGTCTTTGTTGCGCACGCCTTCGCGGCCGGCCGACAGCGCACTGTTGGCATGGCCGGCGTTGATGTCCAGGTCGTCGGCGTCGGTCTTGGCCAGGCCACCGTACAGGCGGAAACCCAAGTTTTCGGTGAGGCCGCCCCCCAGGTTGAAGTTGGTACGGCGGCTGGCCCCCTCGGCGCTGTCTTCGGGCATCTGCGTGTACAGGCTGACGCTGCCTTTGAGCTCATCGGTCGGGCGCTTGGTGATGATGTTGACCACCCCGCCCATGGCGCCAGAGCCGTAACGCGCCGCAGCCGGGCCGCGCAGGATCTCGATGCGCTCGACCGCTTCGGCCGGCACCCAGTTGGTTTCGCCACGGGTATCGCGGTCGCCGTTCCAGCCATAGCGCACCGCATTGCGAGCGCTCGAAGGCTTGCCGTCGATAAGGATCAAGGTGTTTTCCGGCCCCATGCCGCGCAGGTCGATCTGCCGGTTGTTGCCGCGCGCACCGCTGGCACTGTTGCCGGTCAGGTTGACCCCCGGTTCGCGGCGGATCAGTTCGGACAGGTCATTGGCCGGGGGATGACGCTTGATGTCCTCTTCGGTGATGATCGACGAACCCAGCGCCTGCCGCGCTTCGCGCTCGGCGGTGACCAGGGTGTCCTGAATGACCAGCGCGCTTTGCGCAGCAGGCACCTCCAGCACTCCACCGGCGCGTTGCTCTTCAACCTGGGCGGCAGTCGCGACCATGGCCGGCGAGGCCAACGCAACGAACGCCAGGGCCAGGCTGTTGGGTGAAGGTCTGGATTGCATCGGTACATCTCCTGCGATTCATGAGCGAAAAGGCACATCCCTGCCAGGAAGCCGGCGAGCCCTCGCCCACCGGCCTCGCAACTACAAAGTGGAGGCCAACAGGGGTGGTAAATATAGTGATTCTCAAATGAGTTTAAATCTTATTTACGAAACTTACATGTTTGTAACGGAACTTTGCTGAAACACCCGTGCTTGCCCTACTCTGTGGCGGCTTCTTTGGCCCTTCGAGACCTTGTGTTCATGCTCCCAGCCGCGTTGATTTTCCTGTTCACCCTGACCCTGGTCATCTGGCAGCCCAAAGGCCTGGGCGTCGGCTGGAGCGCCACCTTGGGCGCCGTGCTCGCGCTGGTGTGCGGGGTGGTGTCGCTGCACGACATCCCCACGGTCTGGGCCATCATCTGGAACGCCACGGCGACGTTCATCGCCCTCATCATCATCAGCCTGCTGCTGGACGAAGCTGGCTTCTTCGAGTGGGCGGCGCTGCACGTGGCGCGGTGGGCGGGAGGTGACGGGCGCCGCCTGTTCGCCTTCATGGTACTGCTGGGGGCCGCTGTTTCGGCGCTGTTCGCCAATGACGGCGCGGCGTTGATCCTTACCCCCATCGTCATGTCGATGCTGCTGGCGCTGCGCTTCTCGCCCGCCGCCACCCTGGCCTTCGTCATGGGTGCGGGCTTTATCGCCGACACTGCGAGCCTGCCACTGGTGGTGTCGAACCTGGTGAACATTGTCTCGGCGGACTACTTCGGCCTGGGTTTCAACGCCTATGCCTCGGTCATGGTGCCGGTGAACCTGGTGGCCGTGGCAGCCACCTTGCTGGTGCTGAGGGTGTACTTTGGCCGCGATATCCCGCTGCGCTATGCCACCGATGAGCTCAAGCTGCCAGCCATGGCCATCCGAGACCGCGCGACGTTTCGTGTCGGTTGGGTGGTGCTGCTGGCGTTGCTGGCCAGCCTGTTCGTGCTCGAGCCGTTGGGTATCCCGGTCAGTGCCGTGGCCGCGGCCTGCGCGGCCGTACTGTTCGCCGTCGCTGCCCGTGGTCACGTTATTTCCACACGCCGCGTGCTGCGCGAAGCCCCGTGGCAGATCGTGGTGTTTTCACTGGGGATGTACCTGGTGGTCTACGGGTTGCGCAATGCCGGCCTGACTGACTCGCTGGGCAGCGTGCTGAACTGGCTGGCCGGCCATGGAGTATGGGCGGCTTCGCTCGGTACCGGGCTGATTGCCGCGCTGTTGTCGTCGGTGATGAACAACCTGCCCAGCGTGCTGATCGGTGCGCTGTCGATCCATGCCAGCGAGGCGCAAGGCGTGGTGCGCGAAGCGATGATCTACGCCAACGTGATTGGCTGTGACCTGGGGCCGAAGATCACCCCGATTGGCAGCCTGGCCACGCTGCTGTGGCTGCATGTACTGGCGCGCAAAGGGGTCAGCATCGGCTGGGGGTATTACTTCAAGGTCGGGGTGTTGCTGACGGTGCCGGTGTTGCTGGTGACATTGGCGGCTTTGGCGGTGCGATTGAGTATCTAGGCGCCCCGGCCTGTGGGGTTGACCTGCGATAATTTGGACATGGTGCCTGGCCAGGGCTACGCCCTGGTTCGCGGGTGAACCCGCTCCTACAGGCGGTACGTTGTAATCCGTGCTCAGCGATTAACCCGCCATAACCCGGCCATCTGCGTCGTGAAGCCTGCGCTCATCAACTCGCGCCGCATTGCCCATTCCGCTGCCGCCGGTACCGCTGCACTGCGCAGCGTGCCCCTACCCCAACGTGCGTTGACACCGTCGATCACACCCATTACCCGCTCCGCATGCACCGTCTGCGACGGGGCAAACAAGTCGCCGGTGAATTGCCCACGCTGGCACAGCTCCAGCAACAACACTTCTGCCTTGCTGTAGCGAAAGCCCTGCCGATAGATACGCCCCACCGCCTCCAGGGCCATGCGCGTGAGCAGCCGCACGTCATCTGTTGGATACGGCAACTGCACCACCACGCCGTTGGCGTACTTGGCCTCGTCCGGGTTGAACATACCGGTACGGATGCTGACGCGCATCTTGCTCGCCAGGGAGCGCTGGCTACGCAACTTCTCCGAGGCGCGCATCACGTAGGTGGCCACGGCTTCCTTGATGGGTGCCAGCTCGGTCAGGCGCTTGCCGAACATGCGGCTGCAACAGATTTCCTGGCGTGGCGGGTCGATGTCCTGCAGTTGCAGGCACGGCGTGCCCGCCAATTCGCGGGCGGTCTTTTCCACCACCACGCTGAAGGTCTTGCGCAGCAGGCCTGGATCGGCGCGTGATAAGTCCCAGGCGGAGCGGATTCCCATGCCCTGCAGGTGCGCGGTGAGGCGTTTGCCGATGCCCCAGACCTCGGACACGTCGCACTTCTTCAACACCCACTCACACTGCGACGCGATGCGCAGGTCGACCACCCCACCGCTGTGAACGGCCCAGCGTTTGGCCGCGTGGTTGGCCAGCTTGGCCAGGGTCTTGGTACCCGCGATGCCGACGCCGACGGGGATGCCGGTGTGCTTGAGCACCCGCTCGCGGATGCCGCGGCCCAGGTAGTCGAGGTCTCCGGGTACGCCGGTCAGGTCGGCGAAGGCTTCGTCGATGGAATACACCTCCAGTGCCGGGACCATGCCTTCGATTACCGCCATCACCCGCTGGCTCATGTCACCGTACAACGCATAGTTGGATGAAAACGCCACCACGCCATGGCGGCGCAACAGGTCCTTCACCTGGTAATACGGCTGGCCCATCTTCACCCACTGCTTGGCCTCGGCACTGCGGGCGATGATGCACCCATCGTTGTTGCTGAGCACGACGATGGGCGTGCGCAGCAGATCAGGGCGGAACACGCGCTCGCAGCTGGCGTAGAAACTGTTGCAGTCGATCAGGGCATAAACGGGCTGTGGATTCATTTCTAAGGCTTACGTTGACTGTATATTTATACAGTACACCTTATAAGCGTGCTATCGCCTCCTCCATTCATCCGATTTGCATCCTGCGCGCTGGCTCCTACAGTTCTGAACGTAGCAACCCCCGCGAGACGGCCAATGCGCACCACCGAAAAAACCGGCCATACGATTGCCGCCAAGGGCCTGCCAAAGATCCCGCGCAGTGTTTGGGCGCTGGGCTTCGTGTCGATGTTCATGGACATTTCCTCGGAGATGATCCACGCCCTGCTGCCGCTTTACATGGTGACCGTGCTCGGCACCTCGGTGGTGGCGGTCGGCTTTATCGAAGGTATCGCCGAGGCGACCGCATCGATCACCAAGGTGTTTTCCGGCGCACTGAGCGACCGGCTGGGCAAGCGCAAGCTGCTCACGGTCGTGGGCTACGGCCTGGGCGCGCTGACCAAACCCGTATTCCCCTTGGCCTCGGGCCTGGACTGGTTGATCGCGGCACGCTTTGTCGACCGTATCGGCAAGGGCATCCGCGGGGCGCCGCGGGATGCATTGGTGGCCGACGTAACGCCGCCCGAATTGCGCGGCGCCGCCTTCGGCCTGCGCCAGGCACTGGACACTGTCGGCGCCTTCGTTGGGCCGTTGCTGGCGATCTTGCTGATGTGGCTCACGGCCAGTCATTTCCAGACGGTGTTCTGGGTGGCGGTGATCCCTGCGCTTGTGGCGGTCGGCACGCTTGTGGCGTTCGTGCACGAGCCCGAGGCCACGGCCACGTCGCGACCGGTACGTTCGCCACTGGCCCTGCACCAACTGAGGCGGCTTGGCGCCGGCTACTGGCGACTGATCGCATTGGCCATGGTGTTTACCTTGGCACGCTTCAGTGAGGCCTTTTTGTTGCTGCGCGCCCAGGACATGGGCCTGGCCGCGTTATGGGCACCGGCGGTTCTGGTGGTAATGGCCTTGGCCTACTCGCTGTCGGCCTACCCCGCCGGAGTGCTGTCGGACAGGCTTGGCCGCCGTGGTGTACTGATGGCAGGGCTGGGGCTACTGCTGCTGGCTGACGTGATGCTGGCGTTGTGGCCCGGCTGGGCCGGGCTGGCGCTGGGGGTAGTGGCCTGGGGGCTGCACCTGGGTTTCACCCAAGGCGTCTTTGCCGCGCTGATCGCCGACAGCGCCCCGGCCAACCTGCGCGGTACCGCGTTCGGCCTGTTCCACCTGCTGACCGGCGTTGCGCTGCTGGTCGCCAGCGTGGTGGCCGGGCTGATGTGGGATGGGGTCGGGTTCCAGGCCACCTTTCTGCTGGGCGCAGTGTTCGCTGGGATTACCCTGACTGGGGTTAGCTTGCTGCGCTGAACGGCCTCTATTTCGGATCGTGGCTGCGCACGCTGAAGGTCACTACACCCCAGATCGTCAACTCATCGCCTTCGAGGATGTAACGTGGGGGGTAACGCGGGTTCTCCGAGCGCAGCACCACCTGCCCACCCACCTTATGCAGCCGCTTGCACAGCGGTTCGCCATTGACCGCTGCGATCACGATCTGGCCATGCCGCGCTTCGAGGGAGCGGTCGACCAGCACCAGATCGCCGTCGAAGATCCCGGCGCCCTGCATGCTGTCGCCGTCTATCCTGACCAGATACATATGCGGGGCACGCAGGTTGAACAACTCATCGAGCGAGATGGGCTGCTCCATGTGGTCCGCCGCCGGCGACGGAAAGCCAGCCGGGATGCGGAACAGATAACGCGAAACAGCACCGCTACCGCAGGTGATGGGACCCAGGATGGAAGTCATGGCACGGCCTTGAATTTAACTGTATATAGATACAGTATCGATCTACCGAGCATCAGGTCAATTTCGGCGTAGGACATTTCGACAAGTGGGGGTACATGCCATGTGTGGACGCTTCGCCCAGTCTCAAGGCTTGGCCGATTACCTGCGTGAACTGAACGCCGAACAGGGCGTGATCAGCGGCTATGACAACCTGCCGATCGGTCGCTACAACGTCGCCCCCGGCAGCCGGGTGCTGATCCTGCACCGTGCCGAGGACGGGCTGCGCGTCGACCCCTGCCACTGGGGCTGGGCACCGTTCTGGGCCACCGGCAAACGCCCCGCCCCGATCAACGCCCGGGTAGAAACGGTTACTACCGGCAAGTTTTTCAAAGCCCTGTGGCCGCAGGGGCGGGCGTTGGTGATGGCGGATGGTTGGTACGAATGGGTGGCCGACCCACAGGACGCCAAACGCAAGCAGCCGTACTACATCCGCCTGAAAAGCCAGGCACCGATGTTCATGGCCGCGTTGGCCGAAGTGCACTCGGGGATGGCGCCTAACGAAGGCGATGGCTTCGTGATCATCACCGCCGCCAGTGACGAGGGCATGGTCGACATCCATGACCGCCGGCCTCTGGTGCTTGAGCCGGCGGATGCGCGCATATGGATTGACGCTGACGTACCCGCCGAGGAAGCCGAGCGCCTGGCACGAGAGCGGTGCCTGCCGGTCGAGGCGTTCGAGTGGTTCCCGGTGAGCAAGGCTGTCGGAAATGTGCGCAACGACGGGGCCGAGTTGATCGTGATGCAGGATGCCGAGCATCAACCCTGACGCTGCGCTGTCATTACCCTCCTACCCCTCCGCTAAACCGGAACGTGCGCCGGTTGCTGCTCCATGACCGACCAGCCCCCATGCCCATCCACCTCGAGCCGATGTGTGTGGAACGCCGCCAACGTACTGCGGTGGCCAACACTCACCAACAGGGCCTGCGGCATCTCGCTGCGCAATAGCCCATACAACGTATGCTCCAGCCCTTCGTCCATGGCCGAGGTGGACTCGTCGAGAAACACTACTTGGGGCTGGTTGAACAGAACCCGGGCAAACGCCAAGCGCTGTTGCTCACCCACCGAGAGGATGTGCGACCAGTCGCAACTGACGTCCAGGCGTTCGGCAAGGTGGGCCAAGTTGACCTGGCGCAGGGCTTGCTGCATGCGCACTTCATGCTCGGGTGCGCTGGCCGATGGATAGGCGATAACGGTGCGCAGGTCGCCTAGTGGCAGGTACGGGCGCTGAGACAGGAACAACGCCTGGTGCCCCACGGGGCGCCTGACCTCACCCTCAGCGTAAGGCCAGAGCCCAGCCAATGCACGCAACAAGGTGGTTTTACCACTCCCTGAAGGCCCTTTGATCAACAGCGCCTGGCCAGCGCGCAGGCTCAGATCAAGGTCGGCAATAAGGGGATGGCCATCGGGGCGCAGTACCTGCAAACCGGCAATGTCCAGGGCTTGCGGCTGTTCCTCGGTGGTGACGCGCGGCAGCGAACTGGCCTGCTCATTGGCATCGAGAAAGCCCGTCAAACGATCGAGGGTGGCGCGGTACTGGGCGAATGCGTCGTAGGATTCGCGGAAGAACGACAACGAATCCTGCACCTGGCCAAAGGCCTGTGAGGTCTGCATCACGTCGCCAAGCTTGATAGCGCCACTGAAGAAACGCGGCGCCTGAAGGATGAAGGGAAACACCACGGCAACCTGGCTGATACCCAGGTTGAAACCGCTGAACTTCAAGTTTCGGAAGACCAATGCCCAAGCGTTGACAATCAATGCGCCAAAGCGGCCCAACAATGTGCCCCGCTCTACCTGTGCGCCTTGATAGAAGGCGATGTTCTCGGCATTTTCACGCAGGCGCATCAGCGCGTAACGGAAGTTAGCGGTGAGTTTCTCGTTGAGGAAGTTCAGACGAATCAACGGGCGCCCAAGGCGAAAAGCAATCCAAGTGGCAACGATCACGTACAGGTACACGGCAAAGACCATTGCCCGCGGGATCTCGACCCCCGCCACTGCCAGCGGTGCCGACAAACCCCAGAGGATGCCCGTGAATGCCACCAACGACACCAGCGCACTGACTGCGCCGAGGGCAAGCGACACGGAGTTGGTGACGAAAGCATTGACGTCCAGCTCGATACGCTGGTCGGGGTTGTCTACGGGCTCGGCGAGGAACTGGCCGCGGTAGTAAGCATCGCCGTGCATCCAGTCGCGCGTCAGGCGCTTGGTGAGCCAGACTCGCCAGTGAATGCTGAAGGCCTGGGTCACGTAGAACGTGAACAGCGAGCGCAGCACGTGGATGGTGGCGAGCACCGCAAATACGCCTAGCAGGTACCAGAAGGCGCTCTGATCCAGGCCTTGCAGGGCGCTGTAGAATCCGTTGTACCAGAACGAGAACAGCACGTTCAGGCGCACCGAGAACAGCGTCATCACCAATAACAGGGCAAACACCAACAGCGGCCGCCAGCTGCGCCTCAAGCTGAAATACGACCCGGCGAGCTGCCAGAATTGGCTGCCCCAGCGTGTAAAACGCACTGCCAGTGTCGCCGCTGCGGTGAAGCAGACCAAGGTGATGAACGAGGCGATTGCCAGCCAGCTCAGGCTCTCTTGCAAGGCCTGGTGCCAGTTCATTTCCATGATGGTTATCCATGCTGAGTATTTCCGCGAGGGTAGCATTACCTCAGGTTTTATCAGGCATGGATGACGCATGTTTCATCATCACGGCCAGTGTTGACGGCCGGAAAAGACAAAACCCCTACCTGCTCGCGCAGATAGGGGTTTTGCGAAATGAATCTTGACGATGACCTACTCTCACATGGGGAAACCCCACACTACCATCGGCGATGCATCGTTTCACTACTGAGTTCGGGATGGGATCAGGTGGTTCCAATGCTCTATGGTCGTCAAGAAATTCTGTAGCCAGAATGTCCAGATGGACAGCCCAGCGAATTCGGATATGCGATTTTGTGGTTACGAACTTTCGGGTCTTTCGTCTTCACCACCGCAATCTGCGCTAGCAAATTGCTTGGGTGTTATATGGTCAAGCCTCACGGGCAATTAGTATTGGTTAGCTCAACGCCTCACAGCGCTTACACACCCAACCTATCAACGTCGTAGTCTTCGACGGCCCTTTAGGGGATTCAAGATCCCAGTGAGATCTCATCTTGAGGCAAGTTTCCCGCTTAGATGCTTTCAGCGGTTATCTCTTCCGAACATAGCTACCCGGCAATGCCACTGGCGTGACAACCGGAACACCAGAGGTTCGTCCACTCCGGTCCTCTCGTACTAGGAGCAGCCCCTCTCAAATCTCAAACGTCCACGGCAGATAGGGACCGAACTGTCTCACGACGTTCTAAACCCAGCTCGCGTACCACTTTAAATGGCGAACAGCCATACCCTTGGGACCGGCTTCAGCCCCAGGATGTGATGAGCCGACATCGAGGTGCCAAACACCGCCGTCGATATGAACTCTTGGGCGGTATCAGCCTGTTATCCCCGGAGTACCTTTTATCCGTTGAGCGATGGCCCTTCCATACAGAACCACCGGATCACTAAGACCTACTTTCGTACCTGCTCGACGTGTTTGTCTCGCAGTCAAGCGCGCTTTTGCCTTTATACTCTACGACCGATTTCCGACCGGTCTGAGCGCACCTTCGTACTCCTCCGTTACTCTTTGGGAGGAGACCGCCCCAGTCAAACTACCCACCATACACTGTCCTCGATCCGGATAACGGACCTGAGTTAGAACCTCAAAGTTGCCAGGGTGGTATTTCAAGGATGGCTCCATGAGAACTGGCGTCCCCACTTCAAAGCCTCCCACCTATCCTACACAAGCAAATTCAAAGTCCAGTGCAAAGCTATAGTAAAGGTTCACGGGGTCTTTCCGTCTAGCCGCGGATACACTGCATCTTCACAGCGATTTCAATTTCACTGAGTCTCGGGTGGAGACAGCGCCGCCATCGTTACGCCATTCGTGCAGGTCGGAACTTACCCGACAAGGAATTTCGCTACCTTAGGACCGTTATAGTTACGGCCGCCGTTTACCGGGGCTTCGATCAAGAGCTTCGCTTGCGCTAACCCCATCAATTAACCTTCCGGCACCGGGCAGGCGTCACACCCTATACGTCCACTTTCGTGTTTGCAGAGTGCTGTGTTTTTAATAAACAGTCGCAGCGGCCTGGTATCTTCGACCGGCATGGGCTTACGGAGCAAGTCCTTAACCCTCGCCGGCGCACCTTCTCCCGAAGTTACGGTGCCATTTTGCCTAGTTCCTTCACCCGAGTTCTCTCAAGCGCCTTGGTATTCTCTACCTAACCACCTGTGTCGGTTTGGGGTACGGTTCCCAGTTATCTGAAGCTTAGGAGCTTTTCTTGGAAGCATGGCATCAACCACTTCGTCGCCTAAAGGCAACTCGTCATCAGCTCTCGGCCTTGAGATCCCGGATTTGCCTAAGATCTCAGCCTACCACCTTAAACTTGGACAACCAACGCCAAGCTGGCCTAGCCTTCTCCGTCCCTCCATCGCAATAACTGGAAGTACAGGAATATTAACCTGTTTTCCATCGACTACGCTTTTCAGCCTCGCCTTAGGGACCGACTAACCCTGCGTCGATTAACGTTGCGCAGGAAACCTTGGTCTTTCGGCGTGGGAGTTTTTCACTCCCATTGTCGTTACTCATGTCAGCATTCGCACTTCTGATACCTCCAGCAAGCTTCTCAACTCACCTTCACAGGCTTACAGAACGCTCCTCTACCGCATCACCAGAAGGTGATACCCGTAGCTTCGGTGCATGGTTTGAGCCCCGTTACATCTTCCGCGCAGGCCGACTCGACTAGTGAGCTATTACGCTTTCTTTAAAGGGTGGCTGCTTCTAAGCCAACCTCCTAGCTGTCTAAGCCTTCCCACATCGTTTCCCACTTAACCATGACTTTGGGACCTTAGCTGACGGTCTGGGTTGTTTCCCTTTTCACGACGGACGTTAGCACCCGCCGTGTGTCTCCCATGCTCGGCACTTGTAGGTATTCGGAGTTTGCATCGGTTTGGTAAGTCGGGATGACCCCCTAGCCGAAACAGTGCTCTACCCCCTACAGTGATACATGAGGCGCTACCTAAATAGCTTTCGAGGAGAACCAGCTATCTCCGAGCTTGATTAGCCTTTCACTCCGATCCACAGGTCATCCGCTAACTTTTCAACGGTAGTCGGTTCGGTCCTCCAGTCAGTGTTACCTAACCTTCAACCTGCCCATGGATAGATCGCCCGGTTTCGGGTCTATACCCAGCGACTAAACGCCCTATTAAGACTCGCTTTCGCTACGCCTCCCCTATTCGGTTAAGCTCGCCACTGAATATAAGTCGCTGACCCATTATACAAAAGGTACGCAGTCACCTAACAAGTAGGCTCCCACTGCTTGTACGCATACGGTTTCAGGATCTATTTCACTCCCCTCTCCGGGGTTCTTTTCGCCTTTCCCTCACGGTACTAGTTCACTATCGGTCAGTCAGTAGTATTTAGCCTTGGAGGATGGTCCCCCCATATTCAGACAAAGTTTCTCGTGCTCCGTCCTACTCGATTTCATTGATAAGAGATTTTCGTGTACGGGGCTATCACCCACTATGGCCGCACTTTCCAGAGCGTTCCACTAATCTCAAACCAACTTAAGGGCTGGTCCCCGTTCGCTCGCCACTACTAAGGGAATCTCGGTTGATTTCTTTTCCTCAGGGTACTTAGATGTTTCAGTTCCCCTGGTTCGCCTCTTGCACCTATGTATTCAGTACAAGATACTCAGCTTGTGCTGAGTGGGTTCCCCCATTCAGAGATCTCTGGATCACAGTCTGTTTGCCGACTCCCCAAAGCTTATCGCAGGCTACCACGTCTTTCATCGCCTCTGACTGCCAAGGCATCCACCGTATGCGCTTCTTCACTTGACCATATAACCCCAAGCAATCTGGTTATACTGTGAAGACGACATTCGCCGAAAATTCGTTTTGCTCTTTCGAGCCCACAAATTTTACCTTAGCCTGATCCACTACCAGTGAAAGTAGTGTTCAGTCTATTTCTATCACATATCCGAATTTTTAAAGAACGATCTGACAAAAGTCAGAAATCAACATTCGAGGCGAATGCTCATTTCTGAGTTTGATCACGTACTGCAAGAGTGGTGGAGCCAAGCGGGATCGAACCGCTGACCTCCTGCGTGCAAGGCAGGCGCTCTCCCAGCTGAGCTATGGCCCCAAATACTGGTAGGTCTGGGCAGATTTGAACTGCCGACCTCACCCTTATCAGGGGTGCGCTCTAACCAACTGAGCTACAGACCTATATAGGGTCTTGATCGTCTTCGACAATGAATCAAGCAATTCGTGTGGGAGCTCATCAGCAGGCTGATGTCGTCGATTAAGGAGGTGATCCAGCCGCAGGTTCCCCTACGGCTACCTTGTTACGACTTCACCCCAGTCATGAATCACACCGTGGTAACCGTCCTCCCGAAGGTTAGACTAGCTACTTCTGGTGCAACCCACTCCCATGGTGTGACGGGCGGTGTGTACAAGGCCCGGGAACGTATTCACCGCGACATTCTGATTCGCGATTACTAGCGATTCCGACTTCACGCAGTCGAGTTGCAGACTGCGATCCGGACTACGATCGGTTTTGTGAGATTAGCTCCACCTCGCGGCTTGGCAACCCTCTGTACCGACCATTGTAGCACGTGTGTAGCCCAGGCCGTAAGGGCCATGATGACTTGACGTCATCCCCACCTTCCTCCGGTTTGTCACCGGCAGTCTCCTTAGAGTGCCCACCATAACGTGCTGGTAACTAAGGACAAGGGTTGCGCTCGTTACGGGACTTAACCCAACATCTCACGACACGAGCTGACGACAGCCATGCAGCACCTGTGTCAGAGTTCCCGAAGGCACCAATCCATCTCTGGAAAGTTCTCTGCATGTCAAGGCCTGGTAAGGTTCTTCGCGTTGCTTCGAATTAAACCACATGCTCCACCGCTTGTGCGGGCCCCCGTCAATTCATTTGAGTTTTAACCTTGCGGCCGTACTCCCCAGGCGGTCAACTTAATGCGTTAGCTGCGCCACTAAAATCTCAAGGATTCCAACGGCTAGTTGACATCGTTTACGGCGTGGACTACCAGGGTATCTAATCCTGTTTGCTCCCCACGCTTTCGCACCTCAGTGTCAGTATCAGTCCAGGTGGTCGCCTTCGCCACTGGTGTTCCTTCCTATATCTACGCATTTCACCGCTACACAGGAAATTCCACCACCCTCTACCGTACTCTAGCTTGCCAGTTTTGGATGCAGTTCCCAGGTTGAGCCCGGGGCTTTCACATCCAACTTAACAAACCACCTACGCGCGCTTTACGCCCAGTAATTCCGATTAACGCTTGCACCCTCTGTATTACCGCGGCTGCTGGCACAGAGTTAGCCGGTGCTTATTCTGTCGGTAACGTCAAAACAGCAAGGTATTCGCTTACTGCCCTTCCTCCCAACTTAAAGTGCTTTACAATCCGAAGACCTTCTTCACACACGCGGCATGGCTGGATCAGGCTTTCGCCCATTGTCCAATATTCCCCACTGCTGCCTCCCGTAGGAGTCTGGACCGTGTCTCAGTTCCAGTGTGACTGATCATCCTCTCAGACCAGTTACGGATCGTCGCCTTGGTGAGCCATTACCCCACCAACTAGCTAATCCGACCTAGGCTCATCTGATAGCGCAAGGCCCGAAGGTCCCCTGCTTTCTCCCGTAGGACGTATGCGGTATTAGCGTTCCTTTCGAAACGTTGTCCCCCACTACCAGGCAGATTCCTAGGCATTACTCACCCGTCCGCCGCTGAATCGAAGAGCAAGCTCTTCTCATCCGCTCGACTTGCATGTGTTAGGCCTGCCGCCAGCGTTCAATCTGAGCCATGATCAAACTCTTCAGTTCAATACTGCTTGGGTTTTTAAGAAACCCTAAACTTGGCTCAGCAATCTCAAATGACTATGTGATTTCTCGCATGGTCACTTGTGATGCTGATAATCTTTGTGACTATCAGTCCGTACTCACAAGCACCCACACGAATTGCTTGATTCAATTTGTTAAAGAGCGTTTGGTTAAGAACTTTTCGTCTCAACCGAGGCGCGCATTCTACGCTTTCCTCAGAGTCTGTCAAGCGTTTATTTTGAAGTTTTTCGCGAGAAACTCGTTTAGCTTCAAACACTTGACTCGCTGCGATCTCTCGTAGCGGGAGGCGGATCATACAGCGTTTAGAAGCGCTGTCAACCACCATTTCAACCGCTGACGATCTTTCGATCGAAGCCCTTTCAACACTACCTGAATCGATTAACTCGTTGATACTCAAGGAGTTTCTCGTTCCAATCACGCTGGAAGTGGGGCGCATTATAAAGGGATTCGAAACCCCGTCAACCTTTAATTTCAAAAGCGTGACATCTTGCCCTCTGCCCACGTAAGTGCGCACTATAGTGCACACCCCTACCCGCCCAAGGATCGCCGCGCAGAGATGAACACCCAACCCCGCAGCCTGGCCGCCACCCTCTTCCCTATCGGCCTGCTGCTGATCGCCATGGCATCCATACAGTCCGGTGCATCACTGGCCAAAAGCATGTTCCCCATCATCGGCGCCCAAGGGACCACAGCCCTGCGCCTGATCTTCGCCAGCATCATCATGCTACTCATACTGCGCCCATGGCGCGTCCGCATGACCGCCACCACTCTGCGCAATGTCATCATCTATGGCATGGCACTTGGGGGCATGAACTTCCTCTTCTATATGGCACTACAAACAGTACCCATCGGTATCGCCGTGGCACTGGAGTTCACAGGGCCACTGGCGGTGGCGATCTTCTCCTCGCGCCGCCCTATCGACTTTCTCTGGATCGCGATGGCGATCGCCGGGCTGCTACTGTTGCTGCCAGCAGGCGATGGCGGCCAGGCTCTGGACCCGGTAGGTGCTGCGTATGCCTTGGGTGCGGGGGTGTGCTGGGCGCTTTATATCCTGTTCGGGCAGCGCGCCGGTGCCGAACACGGCATCCAGAGCGCCGCACTCGGCGTCGTGGTCGCCGCGCTGTTCGTTGCCCCCATCGGGGTGATTCATGCCGGCAGCGCACTGCTCACCCCAGCGGTCATTCCGATGGCACTGGGTGTCGCGATACTGTCCACCGCCCTGCCCTATAGCCTGGAAATGGTTGCCCTGACCCGCATGCCTGCACGCACCTTCGGCACCCTGATGAGCATCGAGCCGGCGTTTGGCGCACTTTCAGGCCTTCTGTTCCTCGGCGAGGTATTGAGCACCACCCAATGGCTCGCGATTCTCGCCATCATCGTCGCGTCGGTAGGCACCACGTTGTCAATGCGCCAGACGCCAACCCCACCCGTCGCCGCAGACTGATATGAGAACTATTTTCATTTGAGACGGGATTAGTGATTGTAGCGGCCCCTCTCGCTGATTAAGCTGTCACACAGAATCAATAACTTTACGCGATCTGGTGGACCGAAGACGGACGCTGGGGATTTTCAGGAAGACAGCAGTGACAACGACAGGGCCCGACAAATGATCCGCCCTGCATTTAAGGAAGGGAATGAAACGTATTTTGCTCATTCTGGCCATTTTGGCTATTGCTGGATGTGCCGCCACGGCCAAGACTGAGGTCAAAAAGGGGAAGAAAGGCCTGCATATCAATTGCTCCGGCCTCTCCTCATCGTGGGATAACTGCTACAGCAAGGCCGCCACCTCCTGCAGCACCCGCGGTTACAAAGTCATTGCTCGCTCCGGCGATACCGACGAAGAGCAAGGCGATTACCTGTTCGGTATCAATCCAGCTGGCTATACCAGCCGCAGCATGATCGTCATCTGCAAGTGATGACTACCAGGCATTGAGTTCAGAGGGGCAGCGCGAGCGCTGCCCTTTTTATTCGTCATCACAGCCGCGCGGTACGCGCCTGTAGCCATGCCAGGGCCTCGCCCTTCAACAGCGGCGCAAGACGCTCATGCACACTCGCGTGGTAACCGTTCAGCCACGCCAACTCTTCCTTGGCAAGCAACTCGGGCAACAGGCAGCGTGTGTCGATCGGACAAAGCGTCAAGGTCTCGAAGTTCAGGAAATCGCCGAACACACTCTTGCCCGCTTCCCGGCTTACCACCAGGTTCTCAATGCGCACGCCCCACTCACGCGGCCGGTAAGTACCCGGCTCGATCGAACTGATCATGCCCGCCTGCATGGCCGTTTGGGGCGTGGGCGCCGCCTGATAGGCAATCACCTGCGGCCCTTCGTGTACGTTCATGAAGTAACCCACGCCATGGCCGGTGCCGTGGCCATAGTCCACCTGATCGGCCCAGATCGGTGCCCGGGCAATGGCATCGAGCAGCGGCGAGAGGATCCCGCGGGGGAAGGTAGCGCGCGATAACGCAATCATGCCCTTGAGCACACGCGTGCAATCCTGCTTCTGCTCAAGCGTAGGGTTACCCACCGGCACCATCCGGGTAATGTCGGTAGTCCCCCCCAGGTACTGCCCCCCGGAATCGATCAGCAGTAAACCGTCACCTTCGATGACCGCATGCGATTGCTCGGTGGCGCGGTAATGAGGCATCGCGCCATTGCCATTAAAGGCGGCAATGGTCGAGAAACTCAACGACACGAAGTCTGGACGACGGGCACGGGCGGCGCTCAATCGCTCATCGACCGTCAGCTCGGTAATGACCTCATGGCCCAGAGCCCCCTCGAACCAGGCGAAGAATTCGCACAAGGCGGCGCCATCCTGCTCCATGGCCCGGCGAATATGCACAAGATCATCCTCACCCTTGCACGACTTGCTCAGCGTGGTGGGGTTGACCCCCTCGACCAGCTCAACGCCTGAGGCCAGGTTTTCCAGCAAACCGCAGGTGACACGCGCCGGGTCGAGCAACAGGCGACTGCCTGAAGGCACGGCGCCCAGGGCCTGACCGATTTCGGCATAGTCACGCACCTCAATGCCATCAACCGCCAACACTTGGCGCAGATGCTCATCGACCTTGTCCTGGCCCACGAACACCGTCGCCTGCTGCTGACTGATCAGGGCAAAGGAAACAAAGACTGGGTTGTAGGACACGTCGCTGCCACGCAGATTGAAGAGCCAGGCGATGTCATCCAGGGTGGCTATGAAATGCCAGTCAGCGCCCTTGGCCTTCAAGGTCTCACGCAACTGGGCGAGTTTGTCTGCCCGGTTCTGCGTGGCATGCGGCGGCAAGTGTTGGTAGACCGGGTTGCTCGGCAGCCGCGGGCGCCCCTCCCAAACCTTGCCAAGCACGTCCTTGTCCGTCACCAGCCGCACATCCCGGGCCTTCAGACGCTCACCCAGCAAACGCGCCGACGCCAAGGCCATGACAGCACCGTCCACTGCCACGACACCCTGTGGCTCGACATGCTCACCCAGCCATTCCAGCGCGCCCGGCTTGCCTGGCAGCAGCTTCATCAGCTCGATGCCGCTGCCTGCCAGCTCATGCTCGGCCTGCTCCCAATAGCGGCTGTCAACCCAGAGCCCGGCAAACCCCGCCGTGACCACCAGCGTGCCGACCGACCCTTGGAAACCGGACAACCATTGGCGCCCCTGCCAGAAACCAGGCAGGTACTCGGAAAGATGAGGGTCGGCCGAGGGCACCAGCAGCGCATCGACCCCCTCTGCGGCCATGGCCTTACGCACCCGCGCCAGGCGCTCCGGCACAGCTTGCTCAATCGTGGTCTGAACGTTCATGCGCACTCCTGCGAAAACATCTCTACTGATTTCAGACTATCGATAATGGTACAGCCACCCCTGCCCTGCAATCACGGCGACCGGCCTGCGGCATGCATTGCCCATCACGCCCTCTGCAATCAGGACATTTCCTACAGCAGAACCAGGACCACCGATCACATCCTGCTGAACTTCCCAAAAACCCCGGCTTCACACCAAGTACATTCATTGCAGACAGGCCACCCCCTATGCCCGCTGCCGGTGACGCGAAAACCGCCGTTGTGCTGCTCGACACCCGCCAGCACACGCCTGACCATGAACATGCTGTACACCTCAAGCTTGCCGATGGCCTGGCGCAACTGCTGGGTTGCGCACACGTGCATCTCGACCCGCCCTCCACGCCCAGCGACCGCTACTACTACCTGCCGACCGAAACGCTGATCGACCCGCAGCGCCATGCAGCCTTGGGCATCCGCACCGAACAGGACCTGTTCGGCGGGCTGGTCGCTTTTCCTTATATGGCGACCAAGGCGATTTCCCACCCGCTGCCGGCCGCCGCCAGCTTCCCCCCAGGCTGGACCGACGCCTTCGCCCTTCAGGCCAGTGATGCGCTGTTGCGCGGCTATACCGTATTCAGCAAGGCCGACGCCCGCAATGCCGCACACTTGCTCCTGCTTGATGGCCCTCTACGGATCAAGCCGGTGCTGGCCTGCGCCGGGCGGGGGCAACAGGTCATCGACACACTGGATGCGCTGGAGCCGTTGCTGGCCGACATGGACGACCAAGACCTGGCCGTCTGGGGGTTGGTGCTCGAAGAAGACCTGAGCGAGGTGCAGACCTTCAGTGTTGGCCAAGTGCGTGTCGCCGGCCTGACCTGTAGCTACCACGGCACTCAGCAACTGACGCACGACCACCAGGGCACAG